>NZ_HG964497.1:5231299-5282259 GCF_000613125.1 Bacillus sp. EB01 | reverse complement strand
AGCATGAAGCCCCCCTCAAGATGAGATTTCCCATTCGCAAGAAGTAAGATCCCTGAAAGATGATCAGGTTGATAGGTCAGAGGTGGAAGCACGGCGACGTGTGGAGCTGACTGATACTAATAGATCGAGGACTTAACCATATTTGATTACTTCGTTTCTTCTGATTCTTCCTTTACGATTACCCAGTTTTGAGGGAACAAAATTTCTCTTGAAAAAAAACAAAAAGACATTATAATAAAATATGTCTTCATTGTCTGGCGACTATGGCGAGAAGGTCACACCCGTTCCCATCCCGAACACGGAAGTTAAGCTTCTCAGCGCCGATGGTAGTTGGGGCGTAAGCCCCTGTGAGAGTAGGACGTTGCCAGGCTCCATTATTCCGCAGTAGCTCAGTGGTAGAGCAATCGGCTGTTAACCGATCGGTCGTAGGTTCGAGTCCTACCTGCGGAGCCTTTTATGCATTATAGAATAATGCTTCCATAGCTCAGTAGGTAGAGCACTTCCATGGTAAGGAAGAGGTCAGCGGTTCGAGCCCGCTTGGAAGCTTATTTTTTGAAGGCCCCTTGGTCAAGCGGTTAAGACACCGCCCTTTCACGGCGGTAACACGGGTTCGAATCCCGTAGGGGTCACCATATGGAGGATTAGCTCAGCTGGGAGAGCATCTGCCTTACAAGCAGAGGGTCGGCGGTTCGATCCCGTCATCCTCCACCATTTAATATTTTTTAAAAATGCCGGTTTAGCTCAATTGGTAGAGCAACTGACTTGTAATCAGTAGGTTGGGGGTTCAAGTCCTCTAGCCGGCACCATTTTGGAGGGGTAGCGAAGTGGCTAAACGCGGCGGACTGTAAATCCGCTCCCTCGGGGTTCGGCGGTTCGAATCCGTCCCCCTCCACCATTTTTTGAATATGCTTCAATATTTAGAGGCATACTATGTATGTTCTTTTTAAGTTTATTGACTTTTAAAGAGCTGAAAATAATTATTGGGCTATAGCCAAGCGGTAAGGCAACGGACTTTGACTCCGTCATTCGTTGGTTCGAATCCAGCTAGCCCAGCCATTTTTTATTTTGCGGCTCATTCGCATAAATAAGCAAAACTCTTTCAAGTCATTACATAAGCTTGCAGATACGAGTGGCGCATCGGATTACGCTGCTTATAATTAGTTCGAGCCATTAGCTCAGTTGGTAGAGCATCTGACTTTTAATCAGAGGGTCGAAGGTTCGAGTCCTTCATGGCTCACCTTATAATTATATCATTGTCCATTTTACTATTTTTGGTTATACTTATTTCAGAGTGCGGAAGTAGTTCAGTGGTAGAACATCACCTTGCCAAGGTGGGGGTCGCGGGTTCGAGCCCCGTCTTCCGCTCCATGACTGGGGCCTTAGCTCAGCTGGGAGAGCGCCTGCTTTGCACGCAGGAGGTCAGCGGTTCGATCCCGCTAGGCTCCACCATCACACATACATATAGACCATTTCAGCCTTAAATTCATTGAATTTAAGGCTTTTTTTATTTCAAGGAGTCGATTCCGTGTGGGTTGAATGATTGGTTTCTTAAGATAGAAGCAAAAGGATATGAATGTAACATCAGTTGGAATGCAGCCATATATTTTTTTAGTGAGTACTGTATATATATGCAGTGCTCTGCTGTGTTGAGTCAATTTGCTCATAGAGGTTAAAATGAAAGAAATACAAAGGGGGAGGAAAAGATGAAGAGATTGTCTATAATCGGCATGCCTATGGACCTGGGGCAATTGCGACGAGGCGTGGATATGGGACCGAGTGCAATACGCTATGCAGAGGTAGTTGAAAGGTTAAGGATTTTGTTTGATCATATAGAGGATTTAGGGGATATTCCAATTGGGCGCCCAGAGGTTGTTATTGACCAACAGTCCAATTTGCGCAACTTGGAATTGATAACTGAAAAAAGTGAGCAGTTAGCTGATATAGTGGATCAAGTAGTGGCGAAAGGGGCCTTCCCGCTTGTCCTGGGTGGAGATCATAGTATAGCGATTGGGACACTTGCAGGTATTGGAAAGCATTACAATAACTTAGGTGTCATCTGGTATGATGCGCATGGCGACTTAAATACAGCAGACACCTCTCCATCAGGAAATATTCATGGTATGCCTCTTGCAGTCAGTCTTGGTCTCGGCCATAAGAAATTAACCGAAATTGGCGGTTACAGTCCAAAGATAAAGCCCGAGAATATTGTTATTATTGGTGCAAGAGCATTGGATGAGGGCGAAAAGGATTTAATTAAAGAAAAGGGCATTAAAGTATATACCATGCACGAAATTGATAGAATGGGTATGGCTAAAGTGATTGAAGAAACAATTTCTTATCTTAAAACTAAAACGGACGGTGTCCATTTATCACTTGATTTGGATGCGCTTGACCCACTTGACTGCCCTGGTGTTGGTACTCCTGTATATGGCGGAATAACGTACCGGGAAAGTCATCTGGCAATGGAAATGCTTGCAGAGGCTGAAATCATCACATCAGCTGAATTTGTGGAAGTAAATCCCATCTTGGATGAGCGAAATAAGACAGCTACTGTAGCAGTGGAGTTGATGGGTTCGCTATTTGGGGAGAAGCTGCTTTAATAGATTAGATTAAACTAATAAAATCGGTATGTTGATCCTTCCTCTCTTTTAGTGTCCATTCAACATCTGATTTTTTTCAAAAATGAAAATACCAGCAGACCAATTACTTTGGGACTGCTGGTTTTTAATTACCACTATTCCATTTAGCGGAGATTCAGGCTTTTTTGGCGATCAATAAATGATATGTGTTGAGTAGGTTATCTAATTTTGCACTTGCTTCAACCACATTTCGATCCGTTAGTGGGGTGTTTGAAGCAAGCTTGACCATTTCTTTCCTCGACATTTCTATATCTTGGGCCAATTTTGTAAGCTGATAGTTCATATTTACCATTCCCTTTTAAAAATTTACTATTTTTATCTCCGTTATTTGTTATTTTCAAACCTTTCTACACCATAATTGCCAAGATTTTGATAAAATTGTTTTAAAATAAATGAAACCTTTTTGCAAGCGATTCGTAAAATCGCATAGCCGCAATTGGAGGCGGAGGTAAACCATTGGATGCTCTTGTGAAAAAAAGGATAAAACAAGTAAAAAAAGGTGACCAGGACGCTTTTGCAGAGATTGTTGAAATCTATAAAGACAAACTGTTCCAACTGGCCTTTCGGATGCTTGGCAACAGACATGAGGCTGAGGACATCGCTCAAGAAGCGTTTATCCGGGCATATGTAAATATTAATAGCTATAATCAGGAATATAAATTTTCAACCTGGCTATATCGGATTGCGACCAACTTATGTATAGACCGGATTAGAAAGAAAAAACCGGATTTTTATCTGGATGCGGAAATGGCTGGAACTGAAGGGTTGAATCTCTATTCACGTATACCATCAGAAACACCGCTTCCTGAAAAGGAATTGGAAAAAATGGAACTTCAGGAAACCATACAAGGGGAAATTATAAAACTTCCTGACAAATACAGATCAGCGATTGTTCTTAAGTATATTGATGAACTCTCATTAAATGAAATAAGTGAAATATTGGATTTACCTCTAGGGACGGTAAAGACCCGGATTCATAGAGGACGTGAAGCATTAAGAAAACAGTTACGACATGTGTGAGAGGTGAACTAGTATGAAATGCCCTGATCAAATCATTGGCTACATGCACGACTACCTGGATGAAGATATTGAACCAGAACATGAACAATTGTTAAAGGAACACTTTGGCACTTGCAAAGATTGCCAAAGACTTTTTCATGAACTTGAAAAGTCTGTCGCTCTTGTAAAAAGTACATCCCATATACAGGCGCCACAGGGATTTACCGAGTCAGTTATGGCGAAACTCCCAAGAGAAAAAAGGAAGGTGGGGATCCAGCGTTGGATGAAAGGCCACCCTATCGTTTCAGCGGCAGCTGTATTTATTGTCCTAATGGCAGGGAGCCTCTTTTCAATAGCGGGCAATACCGATCAAGAATTCTCGACTACGAACGCTGACCAGGTAGTAATACAAAATGATACGGTCATTGTTCCTGAAGGCAAGGTTGTCAAGGGCGACCTAGTAGTAAAGAATGGGGATATCAAGATTGAAGGCGAAGTCCAAGGAGATGTAACAGTCATTAATGGTGAAAATTATTTGGCCTCAGCAGGGAATGTAACTGGTAAAATTGAAGAGGTCGATAAAACCTTTGACTTAATCTGGTATCATATTAAGAATGCTGCCACCAATCTTGTTGGACTGGGACAGAATGAATAAACTCGCTGGTTTAGGGGCTGTATTTTTTAAAACAGGCATCGGTGCTATACCGATGCCTTATATTGTTTCAGCAGGATTTCTCCCGTAATAAATGAATATGATAAGTAGTAGCGTATTTTGTGCTATAATGAGAAAGTTACATTTATCTAAATAGATACTCCCAAAAATGGGCTTACATATTAAATTACCGGAGGAAAGCCAATGCCGTTTGGAGATATTTCGCTATTTGACTACTTGGCCGGTATTGTCGATATCGCCATTGTCTGGTATGTCGTATATAAATTAATCATGCTAATAAAAGGAACGAAGGCAGTCCAACTACTTAAGGGAATTTTTGTGATTCTTCTAGTCAAAGTGTTAAGTGACTTCCTTGGGCTTAAAACGTTAAGCTGGATTGTTGATAACATTATCACATGGGGATTCCTTGCGATTATCATTATTTTTCAGCCTGAGCTAAGGAGAGCGCTAGAACAGCTGGGACGCGGCCGTTTCTTTTCTAGGAGCGGCAGCCAGGAAGAAGAGGAGCTGGAGAAGACGACTACAGCCATTGTAAAAGCCGTGGATTACATGGCGAAACGGCGGATTGGGGCTCTGATTTCAGTTGAACGGGAAACGGGAATGACAGATTATATTGAAACAGGCATAAGGCTGGATGGGAAAATTTCATCGGAGCTTCTGATCAATATCTTTATCCCGAACACGCCTTTGCATGACGGGGCTGTAATTTTACAAAAAAACAATGTTGCGGCTGCAGCCTGCTACCTTCCGCTATCAGAAAGTCCCTTCATTTCAAAAGAACTTGGGACCAGGCACAGAGCTGCTTTGGGGATCAGCGAGGTTACGGATAGTATTACAATAGTTGTATCGGAGGAGACCGGTGCAGTTTCTTTAACAAAGAATGGTGAGCTTTACCGGGATCTCAGCATGGATGCTTTTAAGGAAATGGTTACAACGGAATTGGCAGGTTCTGAAAAATCTAAGCCTGCTTCTTCAAACCGGTGGAATTGGAGGATGAAGAGAAATGGATAGATTGCTGGACAACAGCTGGTTTGTCAAGGTCGTTGCCCTCCTGCTAGCCTTCCTGCTCTATTCTTCTGTTCCTGAAAAAGCGGGAAACCAGCTAAAAGAAATTTATGTACCAGGAGATGAAACGACAGAAACAATAGAAGATGTTCCACTTAATGCCTATTATGATACTAAGAATCTTATTGTCACAGGCTTGCCTGAGACGGTCAATGTACAGGTTTCAGGTCCTAAAAGCCATGTTCAAAATGCAAAGACTCTTAAGAATTTCGAGGTTTATGTAGAGTTGTCGGATGCAGAGGTAGGCAAGCGAAACGTAAAGTTAAAGATTAGGAAACTCTCTGATAAACTGGACGCAAAACTGTCCCCCGCCTCTGTTAACATTACGATTCAGGAGCGGATCACCCGTGAATTCAAAGTGGAAGCGGAATACGATTCAGGAAAGGTCTTGGATGGGTTCGGCGCATCTCCCCCGCAGATTAAACCAGAAAGAGTAAAAATAACCGGTCCTCGTGATGTTATTGAAAGTATCACCTATGTAAAGGCAACTTTAGATTTAAAGGAGCCGATTTCAGAAACAACAACACGAGATGCAAATATACGTGTACTTGATAAGGACTTAAATAAACTCGATGTTATTGTGGAACCAGAAGCGGTGGAAGTAACGATACCTGTAAAAAGCTTGACGAAGAAAGTTCCAATAAATATAGTCGAAAAAGGAAGTTTACCTAAAGGGCTGGTCCTGGAATCGATAGAATCCGATACTAAGGAAGCGGTAATAACAGCAGATGAGAATATATTGGCGAATACGGATGCGGTGCGTGCGGAAATTGACTTGAGCAAGATTACAAAAAGCACGACAGTAACAGTGCCAGTTATTATATCAAAGGGTATAACAGCTGTTTCTCCGGAATTGGTCAAAATTACAGTGAATGTCCAAAAAGCTGAAGAAGAGGTCAGTCTCTCTTCTATTCCGGTCAATGTTACTGGTCTTTCAGAGGGGGCTGAAGTTACGTTTGAAACTCCAAAGGATGGTCGTACAAGCCTGCTCGTGTATGGCCCCGCAGAACAGGTCAACACGCTTGAACCAGACGATTTTCGGCTCTTTGTTGAATTAGCCGGACTTGAAGAAGGAGAGCATGATGTTCAAATACAGGTTGATGGGCCTGATGGGGTTTCATGGAGGATGGCCCAGTCCACAGCAACAGTGACAATAACAAATACGGATGTCTAATATTCGATTGGATTTAGCAGAAGGAGCGATTGTGAAAATGGGAAAATATTTCGGTACCGACGGAGTGCGCGGAGTCGCAAATAGTGAACTGACACCTGAATTGGCGTTTAGATTGGGACGTTTTGGAGGTTTTGTCCTTACTAAGGATAAGGACCGCCCGAAAGTAATTATTGGGCGGGATACCAGAATTTCCGGGCATATGCTTGAAGGAGCACTTGTTGCCGGACTTCTTTCAATAGGTGCGGAGGTAATGAGACTTGGCGTTATATCCACACCAGGAGTAGCATTCTTGACAAAGGCACTGGGAGCCCAGGCTGGAGTTATGATTTCTGCCTCGCACAACCCTGTTCAGGATAATGGAATTAAATTTTTTGGCCCCGATGGATTTAAGCTTTCAGACGAACAAGAAGCTGAAATTGAGAAACTGATGGATCTACCTTCTGATGAGCTTCCTCGTCCAGTAGGAGGGGAATTGGGTCAGGTAAATGATTATTTTGAAGGCGGCCAAAAATACCTTCAATATTTGAAACAAACAGTAGATGAAGACTTTTCGGGAATTCATGTTGCCTTGGATTGTGCCCATGGTGCAACATCATCACTTGCTACTCATTTGTTTGCAGACTTGGATGCCGATATTTCCACCATGGGGGCATCTCCCAATGGCTTGAATATAAACGCCGGAGTTGGCTCAACTCACCCTGAAGCACTGGCTGCATTTGTCAAAGAAAAGGGAGCGGATATCGGCCTTGCTTTCGATGGGGATGGAGACAGAATGATTGCAATTGATGAAAATGGTGAAGTCGTTGATGGGGACCAAATTCTTTATATTTGTGGAAAGTATTTGAAAGAACAAAACAGGCTGAAGCATTCCACGGTTGTTTCTACTGTCATGAGTAACCTTGGATTTTATAAAGCTCTTGAAAAGAATGGCATCCAAAGTGCTCAAACAGCTGTAGGAGACCGATATGTTGTCGAAGAAATGAAGAAAAATGGCTTTAATCTTGGCGGAGAGCAATCAGGCCATATTATTTTCCTTGATTACAATACAACTGGAGATGGGCTGTTAACCGGCCTACAGCTTGTAAATATAATGAAAACGACAAAAAAGCCTTTATCTGAGCTCGCGAATGAGTTTAAGAAGTTTCCACAGCTGCTTGTTAATGTTAGAGTAACAGACAAGCATCATGTTACAGATAATGAGAAGGTAAAAGCCATAATTGAAGAGGTAGAAAAAGAAATGGCAGGTGACGGCCGGATTCTTGTTCGCCCTTCTGGTACAGAGCCGCTCGTCCGAGTAATGGCTGAAGCTCCAACTGAGGAGCAATGCTCTAATTATGTGAATAGAATTGTTAAGGTAGTAAAAGAGGAAATGGGATTATTAGAATAAGTTTGTAAAGCATTGGCTCACTAAGCCAATGCTTTTTTACTGTAAATCGATAAAACCAACCTCGCACGTAAGAATAATTAGAATGATTTGCTCATACAGATAGAGTATTAACTAGGAGGGAGGAAAGAGGATGAATATGTTATTTGTTATCGTGAATGTTGCGGTTCTCTTATTGCTAATGTATGGGCTTTTAGTAATGCAAAAAAAGCATGTTTCTTTTTCAAAGCGTGTATTTACGGGTTTGGGATTAGGGGTGGTATTCGGAACAGCGATTCACTTACTTTATGGTACAGCATCAGAGGTTACAACAGTAACAATGGGCTGGCTATCAATCGTCGGCACAGGTTATGTTAAACTGTTGCAAATGATTGTAATGCCGCTAGTTTTCATTTCGGTCGTCGGTGCAATTACAAAACTCAAATTAACTAAAAATATTGGTAAGATCAGCTTCCTGGTTATTGGTCTGCTATTGGGTACGACAGCAATATCAGCAGCAATTGGTATTGGATCCGCCTTGGGATTTGGCCTTGAAGGGGTCCAGTTAACCGAGGGAGAAGCTGAAGCGGCACGTAATGAACTATTGAAGGAAAGGGTCGTCACTGTAGAAAATATGACCATCCCCCAGCAAATCCTTGAAATGTTCCCGGGGAATCCATTTGCTGACCTGACTGGGGCAAGGGCGACTTCAACTATTGGGGTCGTGCTATTTGCAGCGTTTATCGGAGTTGCTTATCTTGGGATTAGGGGGAAAGAGCCAGAACGTGCAGAGTTTTTTGCAAAAATAATAGATACTTTTTATTCAATTATCATGAGGGTTGTTACATTAATCTTAAGGCTTACACCGTATGGTATCCTCGCAATCATTGCAAAGGCCGCGGCGACAAGTGATTATGCCGCGATTGTTAATTTGGGCAAGTTTGTAATCGCATCCTATGTTGCACTTATTCTTATGTTTATTGTTCATTTGGCACTCTTGGCACTGGCTAAGGTTAGTCCGGCCCTATATGTAAAAAAAGGATTGCCTACTTTATCGTTTGCTTTTTCATCCCGTTCAAGCGCGGGAACATTGCCGTTAACTCTTAAAACGCAGACAAAGGATTTTGGTGTCTCAGAGGGAATTGCCAACTTTTCAGGCTCATTTGGACTCACAATCGGTCAAAATGGGTGTGCGGGTATTTATCCAGCGATGCTTGCTGTCATGGTGGCCCCTGCAGCAGGGATTGATCCGACTAGCATTTCCTTTATTGTGACACTGATTCTGGTGGTGACAATCAGTTCTTTCGGTGTAGCTGGTGTTGGCGGAGGTGCGACATTTGCTGCATTGATCGTTCTTTCGGTCATGAACCTTCCAGTCGCGATTGTCGGACTTCTAATTTCGGTTGAGCCTTTGATCGATATGGGAAGAACCGCGCTAAATGTAAGTGGTGCTATGACATCAGGAGTGCTTACAAGTAAAGTGACAGGTGAACTGGATGAAAATGTCTACAGCCGGCCTACTGTTGCAGAGGCATAAAGTCAGCGTTTTAACCCGCATTAACGGGCTGTAAGTCCCCCACCTGAAGGGCCTTAGAATATCCGAAAAAGCTTTAGGTAGGGGACAGCAGCCCGTAAAAGCCCATTCGTTCAACTAACAATCCGTGGCGGAGGAAGAAAACCCCCATGGATTGAAGTTTCACTTTATCTAGCTTGATGCATAAGGGAACGTACTTATTCCCTTATGCATATTTTATTTTATAATAAAGTATCCCTTACTCTCCTTTTTAACAGAATCGTTTAACATAGCCAATTCATGAAGATAGTCTAAGTTTGTGATTCTGCCAATTTGGGGTATAGGAAGGAAAAACTTTACATCTTGACGTAAGTATCATTCTCATGTAAGATGGGTCTTGCTGGTTTTTGTAAAATGCAACCAGCCTATTCAACAATGGAAAGGTGGGCAGTGGTTTACACATACTAAAAGCGCCAGGACTAATCCGGATCGGAAAAAGGGATTAGTTGACGAGGTGGAGGTTTATCGAAGTTTCGGCGGATGCCTCCCAGCCGCAGCGCACGGCTGACTCTTGCTGCTTAAAAACATCAGGGCAACTTGATGGACAAAGAGCTGCAAGATGCGCAAAAGGAATAGGCATGAATGTAGGAGCCGTTCCATTTATTAAACGGGGATAGGGGGCAAGCTGTGCCCTCGGTACTGTCTTGCCCTCTGATACAGGAGGATAAGAGATAATGTGTGGAATCGTTGGATATATCGGTAATAAGGATTCAAAAGAAATATTGCTTAAAGGCCTTGAGAAGCTTGAATATCGCGGGTATGACTCTGCCGGGATTGCTGTAATGAACGAAAATGGGGTTAGCGTGTTTAAGGAGAAAGGGCGAATTGCAGATCTCCGCAAAATTGTTGATCTAGGCGTTGAAGCAAACGCAGGGATTGGCCACACTCGTTGGGCTACCCACGGAGCACCCAGCAAAAGAAATGCACACCCTCATCAAAGTACTGCTTCAAGGTTCACACTTGTTCATAATGGTGTAATAGAAAACTATGAAGAGCTAAAACGTGAATATTTGATTGATGTTAAGCTCGATAGTGATACTGATACAGAAGTTATTGTCCAGATGGTTGACCTTTTTGCAAAGGATGGACTGACAGCTCTGGAATCCTTCCGTAAAGTATTGAGCCTGCTTAAAGGCTCATATGCACTGGGCCTTCTCGACAGTGAGGATAAGGAAACAATTTATGTAGCGAAAAATAAAAGCCCGCTCCTTGTTGGACTTGGCAATGGGTTTAACGTAGTTGCCAGTGATGCTATGGCAATGCTTCAGGTTACTGATCAGTACGTTGAACTTATGGATAAAGAAATCGTGATTGTAAAAAAGAATTCCGTTGAAATTCAGACTCTTGAGGGTGAAACAATAAGCCGTAATCCATATAAGGCGGAACTTGACGCTAGTGATATTGAAAAAGGCACATACCCTCACTATATGCTTAAGGAAATTGATGAGCAGCCGCTTGTCATGCGTAAAATTATTCAGAAGTACCAGAATGATAACGGTGAACTGTCGATTGATGGGGATATTGTAAATGCAATCAAGCAATCCGATAGGATTTATATTATTGCAGCTGGGACTTCTTATCATGCAGGCCTGGTAGGAAAACAATTAATTGAAACACTTGCCAAAGTACCAGTTGAGGTTCATATCTCCAGCGAATTTGGCTATAATATGCCGCTTCTTTCGGAAAAACCTTTGTTTGTATTTATCTCCCAAAGCGGTGAAACAGCGGACAGCCGTGCTGTGCTCGTCCAGATAAAGGAAATGGGCCATCCTGCTCTTACTATTACGAATGTTCCGGGCTCCACCCTATCCCGGGAAGCAGATTTCACATTGCTGCTTCATGCCGGCCCGGAGATTGCTGTAGCTTCAACGAAGGCTTATACAGCCCAGTTGGCTGTACTTGCAATTTTAGCTGAAGTAACCGCGAAGAGCCGTGGTCTTGAAATAGGATTTGACCTTGTCAAGGAATTAGGAATTGTTGCAAATGCAATGGAAGTACTGTGTGATTCCAAAGAAATCGTTGAGCACATTTCGCGTGAATTCCTGACTGTTACCCGCAACGCCTTCTTTATCGGAAGGGCAGTCGATTATTATGTCGGCATGGAAGGTGCGCTTAAGCTGAAGGAAATTTCATATATACAGGCTGAAGGATTCGCCGGTGGTGAGTTGAAGCACGGCACCATTGCGCTAATTGAAGAAGGAACTCCTGTCATTGCCCTTGCAACTCAGGAAAAAGTAAACTTAAGCATTCGAGGAAATGTTAAAGAGGTTGCTGCACGTGGTGCGAACCCTTGTATCATCTCCATGAAGGGCCTTGAAACAGACGAAGATAGCTTCGTAATTCCAGCTGTCCATGATATGCTGACACCGCTTGTTTCTGTCATTCCGCTCCAGTTGCTTGCATACTATGCAGCCCTGCACCGCGACTGTGACGTAGATAAGCCAAGAAACTTGGCGAAATCTGTTACTGTGGAATAATCATGGTAAATGGACACAGTTTACGTCATTCAAGTACTGTAATTTAAGTTGGTATCTGAACGGGGAAAGAAGTTAAATATAATTATAAGCAATCCAGAATCGGGAGACGTACAGTTGGTACGTTTTCTCGGTTCTTTTTTTATTTGTTCATATTTTTTAAATGCAAATTAGGACTGAATTCAGTAAATGATTCACTCCTTCCCTTTTGGAGCCAGAGTGGAAGAGATTGCTTCAAGCATAAGGAAAAAAGTTTTTGGAACTGTATTGAACGTGGGCTATTCAGTCATTTAACAAAAGTAAAAGCTGTTAAGGAGAAATGCAAAAGAATGTTAAAAATTGATTCCCATCAATTTTTAATATCGATAACCGTCCTATAATAAAACCATCAACAGAACAGTCGATTTAGTTGCTCGTGAACTTAGGCTTACTGAAGCACATGGACATATGTTGCCAGAAGATAAATCCGCGTATATCAAAAAAATGCAAACAGAAGGACACATCGTAGCTTTTGTTGGTGATGGGGTCAACGACAGCCCTTCACTAGCCCTTGCAAATATCGGCATCGCAATGGGCAGCGGAACAGATGTTGCGATTGAAACATCTGACGTAGTCTTAATGAATTCCAACTTCAGTAACTTATCACATGCTTTAGGGTTAACAAAGGCAACTGCAAGCAACATGAAACAAAATATCGCTATTGCGGTAGGTGTGGTATTAGTTTTACTTGTTAGCGTATTCTTTAGTGAATGGATGAACATGTCCATCGGCATGTTGGTTCAAGAAGCTAGTATCCTCGTAGTGATCGTGAACGGCATGATATTGCTGAGATATCGATTGGGAGGAAAAAGGACTGTTGGAGAAGCTTAAATAGAAACGCCTGAACCTGCTTAAAAGGTGTTGCCAAAATTTCAAGCTGTCTTACCGAAAAACTTGATTTCTATTAATTTTTTTCAAACGAAACAGGGGCTATACTTGACTTGTGAAGAGGAAGAACAACGAAGCCTCAATGTTAAAGAAAGGAGAGATCAGCTTGCAAAAAGCAGTCATTCAATTAGAAACATTATCTTGTCCATCTTGTATGCAAAAGATTGAGAATGCTGTAAAAGGATTGAAGGGGATCAAACAAGCAAGTGTAACGGTATTATTCAATTCCAGTAAGATGAAAGCAGATTTTGATTCAGAAATATTGATGATAGGAGATATTGAAAATGCCATTGAAGACTTGGGCCATCCGGTCATCAAATCAAAGGTAAAATCCTCATAAGGCGGATAACAAAATTCTTTAAGGGAGCGGAACCCAATAATGTCAGAACAAGTGAGGACCTTTAGCGAAGTTGTCGTTGATTATTTACCGAAGTTGGATTTATACACTAGTGCGATTATCCGTGCCCATGGTAACAATCACCCGGAGGCTTTTGCAGTTCGTGCTCTATTTGAAGGAATGAATGAATGAAAAAGTAAAAAAAGCTGGCACAAACAAACCCAACTTGGAAGCGGAGTTTACTCAGTTGCGTAACATTACAGATAACTACATGATTCCTGGAGATGTATGTGAAACGTATGCAGCCGTATATAATATGTTATCAGAGGCAGAAAGCTCTTATCATAAATAAGAGAATAAGAGGGAGAAATAAATATTGAAAAGGCTATTGAAGACCTGGGAAACTTGTGATTAACACAAAAGTAAAATCTGTATAAGAGCTGTATGCTGGATTGAAAATAGAAGTGTCAAAAAAGAGCGGGAGGATTGATTGTTAATCTTCTGCTCTTTTTGTATCTCTTTTTCAACTTAATAATTGAGAAGATCGGATTAATCATATATTTTTCGGAGGAGAACAAAAATTGAAATTAAAAGGAGAGAGAGCCAAGAAGTAATGTAACCCCTCATTATAGAAAAAAGTATTGCAATAGTCCATTTTTCCGATAGACGAATGGAGAAATTATAGTATATTTAAGTTGAAGAAAGTTTTTGAAAATAATAACAAAATAAAGTTAAGGAAAAAGGAGGTTTTTGGCATGAAGAATAAATTCGAAACGTTTAGCTCCTTAAAACGCACAATATATTTATGGATCATTCCTTGCCTCCTCGTTTCATTGTTATTAAATAACTTCTTGCAAAACACGTCAGGCAACGAGCACATAGTTGGAACTGTAATCAACACTGTTCTTATCGTGTGGTTCAGTATTTCCTGGTTATTATTGTATAAAAATCAACTTCGCCTGGTTGAGTCTGTAAGTGTAATAATAGTAAGCCTTTACCATATAATTACGTTCTATGACGCAGTTAATAAAGTTATTTTAGAAGCCGGGGAAAACTCGCTTGGAGATTTCATCATTTGGATGCCAGTCATTATGATGTACATTTTTGTTTCGACTAGAAGGAAATATAGTTTGATAGTCGCATTTACAATTCTGGGGCTTACATTAATACCAGGCATACTAAACGCGGGTAGAATCTCGGCGGAGGCTATGGACTCGTTTATCCAATATTATGTTGCAACTATTGTTTATATAGTCATGCTTTATTTTACACAGTACCTTTTTGGTGTTTATAAGGAACTGGCTGCGGCAAAACGGGATGCGTATACGGATTCCTTGACCGGGATTGCAAACCGCCATCAGATTGATACTTGGCTAGAAGGATGTATTGAGGATTGTGCTTATAGTAATAATGCTTTTTCTGTGGCATTTTTTGATATTGACCACTTCAAAGCAATTAACGATCGATATGGACATCATGTAGGGGATGAAGCGCTAAAGGAAATTGTCTCCTTAATTGAAAAGAATCTTGGTGCAGGCGAGCTTTTTGGAAGATGGGGAGGGGAAGAATTTATCGTCATCATTCAAAAACCTGAGAAGGAAGCTGTCATTCTTGCTGAAGGGCTGCGAAAAGTAATTGAATCCCATGAATTCAAGGTTGTTGGAAACATTACCTCCAGCTTTGGGATTGCAGGATATAAAAAGCGCGATACGATTGTCAGTCTTTTGGACCGGGCTGATAAAGCTCTTTATACATCAAAACAACTTGGGAGAAATAAAGTTTATTTACATGAAGCACCGGCTGGATGAGCCGGTGCTTTTACTATGGTTTCTTAAAGTCCTGATTGGGCAGGAACAGAATCTTCACGCAGGTAACGTGAGAATGTTTTTTTCCAGACGTGATAAGTAACCAGGAGAAGGATTGCTGCTCCGCTGATGGCCATTAACATCCAGGCGGGAAGAATTTCAAATAGAACACCGAACAAAATAAGCCCTATCGGTGTCATCCCGCTTGCTCCAGTTTCCAATAGAGACATCACCCGTCCCCGAAGTTCATCCGGGGTTTTCTTCTGCAGCAGAACAAAGATAGGCATGTTTATGACCATTGATAAAGAAGAGCTAATTAGGACAAGGGCGATTAAGTATATGAATATGGCTGTGTTGGGTATGCCTGAAACTGCTGGGAGACTGGGAAGACCCATAAGTATTAATGCAATGGACATACCTGTTATACCGCTAAGGATCGCAAACTCTTTCTTCTTAATTTCCGGCCGGACAGACAAAATTAAAGCCATTAGGAGAGTCCCTACTGAAAACGAACCTTCGATAATTCCTAATTGATACGAGGGCATGTTGCGAACGACTAAGACCAAATACGGCAGGGCAACTGGAAAGGCTGTAAACCAAAAATTCAGCCAAATTGCGAAAAAAATAAGATGCTTAATGAACGGTTCATTTCTAACATAGATAAAGCCTTCCTTTAAATCCTGAAAGAAACCAGTTCTTTCAACTAAATCCTTTTTCTCGGCAAAGAGATTGTACCGGATAAACAAGCTGAGAAGGCCTGAAATGGAAAAGGCAGCAATATTTATTGCCATGAAGGTAGTGATTGGCATAAAACCGAAAAAGGCACCACCAAGAACCGGGCCGAGGATGGCGGACATGGAAGCGGCGGACTGGTTCAGTGACATTGCCTTTTGGATATTATCTGGACCAACCATATTAAAAATTGTGGATGTGACTGCATTGGAATAAAAGGTGTTTAATGTAGTAAGAATTGCTGAAGCTATATACAGCAGCCAAATATCCTGTGTAACATAGGTAAAAAGGACAAGGATTATCCCTAGCCATATGGCACAGCCAAAGTCGCTAAAGATAATAATTTTCTTTCGGTCATACCGATCTGCCAGAGCCCCTGCAACAGGTGAGAGAAGAACCCTTGGAAGAGCCGACATTAACAATGTAATGGCAAAGTTGAGGCTTGAGCCGGTTTGTTCAAGGATATAAAGTCCAATTGCAAAGCCGTAAATTGAGGAGCCGAGAACCGCGACCATTTTAGCAGGTACGAAAAGAAATAAATTTCTTTTAACTGCTTGTTTCAAGATTACACTTCCTCTCCAGGTAATAGTTTTTTGAATACTAATGAAAGATCATAAGATGCTCTTCCGTTCTTATGAGCCACGGTTCTCTTTAGCCATTTTTCGAGAAGAGAGTCAAAATCGTCTTCGAATTCCTTCAATTCTTCTTCCGTAAATTCGAGGCTTATGCCTTTTGTGGTAACTCCCATTTGCTTCGTTCCTTCACTGCGTTCTTTTAAGTTAAAGTGCGTTGCTTTTGAGCGGTAGTATTTCTCGACAATCCCCTTATTTTCCTTTGTTTCTGTTAGGTCCAGAATCCCTCCCTTAAAAAGCTGCTGAATATGGTAGTGGATGCTCCCGGCTGTTTTTCCTAGTTCATCAGCAACCTGTTTAGCCGTCATTGCCTGCTCGCTTAAGAGATAGATAATTTTCACACGTAAAGGTGTTGATATTAGTTTCTGCTGTTCCAAGGTTATGTCCATAATCCTATATTCCAATTTTATTGCACTTCTTTCTAAAAAAGTATTTTGATTTAATTTTACTTTACGTTCTAAATAATTAGAATGCAACCTTTAATTGGAAAAAAAGGAATTATATTTTCCATACATAGTAAATGACTATATAAATCAACCTACGGTAAGGAAATGATTTAAAAGGAGCAGAAAGGGGAAGGAATCCTTAACTGAACCTAAAGGCTCCTTGCTTAAACAAGCAAGGAAAGGGAATTTTAAGGTTGACACAACTAGATAATGAAAGTATACTTACTTACATAAAGTAACTAAATTATGAGAGGGGTACAAATATGGAACAGAAATTTCATACTTACCCAAATACGTTTATAGGCGGCGTTCACTTAAAGGTTGAAAATTTAGAGCGATCCCTTGAATTTTATAAAAAAGTAATTGGTTTTCAAGTATTGGAACAGTCCGATCGGCAAGCCGTACTTGGAGCTGGAGGCAATCAACTTGTTACGTTGGAACAGCCTGATAATGTCATTCCAAAACAGCCACGGAGGAGCGGCCTGTATCATTATGCGATTCTTCTTCCTTCAAGGAAGGAATTAGGAAAGGTACTGCGGCATCTTCTGGAAATTCAATATCCAATAGGAGCAGGGGATCATCTTGTTTCCGAAGCATTATATTTGGATGATCCGGATGGAAATGGGATCGAGATTTATTCGGACCGCCCATCTTCAGGCTGGTCCTGGAATGGAAGTGAGGTTGAAATGGCCACGAAGCAAATTGATGCAGAAGGTATTCTGGCTGCTGCAGAAGGAGAAAAGTGGCAAGGAATGCCTTCAGGAACAATCATTGGGCATGTGCATCTTCATGTGGCGAATTTGCAGGAAACCAAAAAGTTTTACGGTGAGGGACTGGGATTTGATCTAGTGAGCAGATATCCACAGGCTTTGTTTATGTCAACCGGCGGTTATCATCATCACCTTGGGCTGAATACCTGGAATGGCGTAGGCGCGCCTTCACCTGATGAGAATAGTGTAGGACTTAAATACTTCACCTTACTTATGCCAGCGGAGCAAAGAGAGACTGTTATTAAAAAACTCCATGATCTTGGTGTGGCAATTGATGATAATTATATGGTAAAGGATCCTTCGGGTACAGCAGTTAAGCTGGAGACAATTTAATAATCATGATGACAGGAAGCACCCATGCGGCTTCCTGTTTTTTCTATTACCAGAATGCAGCTCGAGAGCCTATGCCTAATCGGCCTTTTGTTCCCCCGATACGATAAGTCATCATCAATTTATTGCCCATTTCTTATTGGAAAAACAACCCTTCTTCCTAAGAAGAAGGGTCAGTCTCATCTAAATCTCTGTTTTCGAAATCTTTTTCTTTAATTATTTCAATATAGAGGATTTGGTGTCCATCAAGATCTGTTACTCTGAATATATAACCTTCTTCCTTAATAAAGTCCCCGGTTTTGACATCATATGTATGGGAAAGAAACCAACCTCCCAACGTATCGATATCCTCATCGGAAATAGAAGTACCAAGTACATCATTGACATTTTCAATTAAAACTTTTCCACTCATAATATAATGCCCATTTTTAATTTTACGTATTTCCGCCACCTCATCAGCATCAAATTCATCCTGAATTTCTCCAACAATTTCTTCAAGTATATCTTCAACCGTTACAATGCCAGCTGTTCCCCCATATTCATCAACAAGAATCGCCATATGAGTCCTCTCCTTCTGCAATTTAACAAGAAGATCATGAATTGGAATGGTTTCTATGACATGCATGATTGGCTTGAGGAAACTGCTAAGCGGTTTATCCAGTAAGGCCTCAGGCGTTAAATTGGCAGTCAGGATTTCTTTGATGTTTACCATACCGGCTATATTGTCCTTGTCCCCATTCACCACAGGGTAGCGTGTATATTTTTCACGTCGAATGGTTTCCAGGATGTCTGCCATGCTGTCATCAATAGCTAGTGTAACTATTTCAGTTCGAGGTACCATGATATCCTTAGCAATCCGGTTATCAAATTCAAATATCTTGTTAACATATGTTAATTCGGATTGGTTGATCTCACCCTGTTCAAAGCTTTCAGACAGGATGATGCGCAGCTCTTCCTCGGAGTGGGCAAGTTCATGCTCTGAGGCTGGTTTAAGGCCGAAAAGTCCAACAAGGAATCGTGCAGACCCATTTAAGGCCCAAATAATCGGGTACATGATTTTATAAAAAATAATAATCGGTTTTGATAACAGCAGTGTTACCTTTTCAGCCATCTGGATTGCAAAGGTCTTTGGTGCAAGCTCGCCAATTACAACGTGCAGGAAGGTAATGACTGAGAAAGCAATGGCAAATGAAAGGATTTCAGCAATATGTTCATTCATGTTGAGAGTATGGAATATAGGTTTCAAAAGCGCCTCTACAGTCGGTTCACCCAACCAGCCAAGTCCCAGAGCGGTAATGGTAATACCAAGCTGGCATGCAGATAAGTATTCATCAAGGTGGGTAATGACGTGCTTAGCGGCTTTTGCGCCTTTTTTGTTCTCCTCAATTAGTTGATCAATCCTGGAACCTCTCACCTTCACGATTGCAAACTCAGTTACAACAAAAAATGCGGTCATAGCAATTAGAACAAATACAAGTAAAAGATTAATTAAAGTTATTGTCACTATATGCCCCGAGAACCCTAGGGTCACACCTCCTGTATGATTTAACCAGCCCGGAAATAGCTGTTAGCTAAAAGTTTTCTGTTATATTATTAGCTAATTACAAACATTCAAGGCAAATGATCAAAACCAGTATTCCTTTTCCCCTGTTAGTATGGAGAAAAACATTGGAGGAAAATGCCGAAAATAAATCCTCAGAATTATCAAATTCCGACAAATTTAAATTGTCGAATGAGTTATGATTTTCTTGTAAAATTATTTCAGAGAAATAACAGCATAAAAGGGACCGCCGGTGGATTCAGAGGGATATTTAATACAGTATAGCTAAATTATACCAATGGTTGTTTGTAAGGTTTTCCAGTATACTATATAAAAGGGTAAATTTACACATAGAAAAAGAGGGTTTAATATACATATAGTTATTAGTGCGGTGTGCAGGGAGTTTAGCCAGCAAGGATGTTTCAGCTTCTGGCTTACTTTATAAGGGGGAATCAATGGTGGAGATTTTTGAAATTAAAGATGAAATCAGACCGGATTGCCTACTGCACGACCAGACATGTATTGAAGTAAAAGAAGAATACGATATTATGTCTGCCAGGCAGGAAGCCCGAAAAGCTGCAAAATCTCTGGGTTTCAGCCTCTTTGATCAATCGAGGGTTATAACACTTATTTCAGAACTCGCCCGCAACATATATAAGTATGCAGGATATGGGAGAATATATATTGATACTGTTGAAGAGCATGGCTTACGCGGTATCTCGATCCTTGCCATTGATGATGGCCCGGGAATAGTAAATGTTGAACGTGCTATGGAGCAAGGTTTTTCAACGTCTGGAAGCCTGGGGGCTGGCCTTCCTGCCATAAAGAGAATGGCGGATGAATTTTTAATCCAGACAGTACCCGGAAAAGGGACATGCATCAGAATTATTAAATGGTTAGATTAACGAAAATTCCATGAAACATTTTTCTAATACCACACCTCGTCCATCCTTAAACGTAAGGATGGATATTTTTTTAAAAAAAGGGTGTGTCAATGAATATTGTTGAGGTTATAGCAATTTCGATTGGAGCGGAAGGCGCGAAGGCTCGTCCGAAGATCCTCATTATTCTCAATATCCTAACCCTTATTGAGTACGAAAATCATTCTTGGAAGCTTTCCTTGTACAACCGCATTTTCCCCCGCGAAGTTCAATCCAAGAAGCTTATTCAACGTCCTAACTCTAATACAACCTCAAAAAAATAAAAAAGCCCCTTCACTGAGGGGCGAGAAAATAAAATAATTATGCTTCTATGGTTTTCTTAGTGCTGCGAATTTCATTTAAATAAGCAGCTGCCTTTGCTTCATCGAACTGTTTTTCCCATTTTGACATAACAATGGCAGCAAGTGAATTACCAACCACATTGACGGCGGTACGAGCCATATCAAGGATTCTGTCGATACCAGCAATAAAAGCCAAACCTTCTACAGGTAGTCCGACTGTACCAAGGGTAGCCAGGAGAACAACGAATGAAACTCCAGGTACACCAGCAATACCTTTTGAGGTAACCATCAAGACAAGAACAAGTGAAAGTTGCTGGCCCCAGGAAAGGTCGATCCCATACATCTGTGCAATGAATATAGCGGCAAGAGCCTGATACAATGTCGAACCATCAAGATTGAATGAATAGCCTGTTGGGATAACAAAAGAAGTAATAGCTTTCGGGCAACCGAACTTTTCCATTTTTTCCATCAGCTTTGGCAACACAGTTTCTGAGCTTGCAGTGGAGTATGCCAGAATAAGCTCGTCCTTTAAAATCACAAACAAATTAAATATGTTGATGCCAAAAATCCGGGCAGTTAAACCAAGTACCACAACGACAAAGAATATCATCGTTCCATATGTTGTGAGGACAAGTTTGCTAAGTGGGACGAGTGAGCTGACACCAAATTTCGATACCGTTACTCCAATTAACGCGAATACTCCGAATGGAGCGAATTTCATTATCTGGTTCGTCATATAAAACATGGCATCCGCAACACCCTGGAAGAAACTCAATACAGGTTTTCCTCTTTCACCAATTGCTGCAACACCAAGCCCAAACAGCACGGAGAAGAAGATAATAGCCAGCATATCGCCCCTTGCCATGGCGTCAATAATGTTAGTAGGTACAATGTTAATAAAGGTTTCAGCCATGCTGTGAGATTGTACTTCCTCAGTTGTGGACATATAGCTACCAATATCACCCTTTGTCAGGGAACCCATATCAATGCCTAGCCCGGGTTTAAACAGGTTTGCGCTAAGCAGTCCAACCATGATGGCAATTGTTGTAATAATTTCAAAGTAAAGCAGTGATTTACCGCCAAGTTTTCCAAGTTTTTTAATATCACCAACACCTGCAACTCCAATAACAATGCTGGCGATGACAATTGGCACAACAATCATTTTTATAAGCCGAATAAAAATAGTTCCTATCGGCTGCAGCCATTCCTGAACGGAAGGATTGCCATAAAAAATAGCGCCAATGGCAATCCCGAGTGCAAGCCCAATCAGAATTTGCCATGCCAAACCAATTTTTCTCATATCTATCAAACTCCTTTAATTGGATTGGTTAAAAAAACACATATTCCTCATTTTAATGAGACTCGTAGAATGTGTCAAAAGTAAATATTAACAATAAAAATTAGGAAACCCTTTAAGAGTAGCACGAGAGAAGTGATTAAACCATGTCTATTTAAGCACAGTTTAGGGGTTTTAGAATAAAAAACTTTGGGCCAGACAGCATAATCAGTTATCCGTGTTTTTTTTGAAAACAACAGAGAAGTTAGTGAACATTAAAAAATCCTGCCAACCCTTGGGCTGGCAGGATTCAGTAGGTTACCTTTTGTTAAAAGGATTATTTGGATCATTCGGGTTATGATTATTAGGATCTGTAAAGGTAGGTCCCTGATTAAGATTAGGGTTTCCTGGCTGATTGTGAATCCCGGGATATCCTGGCTGGTTTTGGCTGCCATCGCGGGCAGGTGGTTTCACTACCGTTGTTTGTTCAAATTTTTGATCAAGACGGGCAAGGTATTTGGACGCAAATTCTCTTCCGCCTAGGCCAAATGCCAACCCAAATGCCAATGCCAGACCGCCAAGAATCAAAATGAAAGCGGCGTTTACGATGGAAGCTGCTACACCAAGCTGTGCCAGTGCCATAAAAACTGAAATGGCAATGACAGCGTATTTTGCCACTGAAGAGAGCATACCGTAATGAGGGCCCTGCAGCATGCTCGAAAGCAATCGTTTGAGAAGGTTGCTAACATACAGGCCTACCACAAGAATAATCAGGGCAGCAATAACATGTGGCAAGTAGCCAATAACGCCTGTTGCAAGTGTAACAAAGAAGTCTAGGCCCACTAAATTTAATGCTTCAACTACAAAAAGGAGAACAATGAAAACCTGGGCAACTGTTCCAACAGCTTTTGAAAGTGAAAGTGCGGACGTGGAGTTTTTGCCAATCCCCACTCCTTTTAAAAAGTTATTGAAGCCAACACGGTCAAGCAAGTCAGTGATGAATGTGTTTGCCCATCGGCCAAGCCAGAAACCAATGAGTACCATTATAATGCCTACAATTATATTTGGTATCATCGTTAAAACATCATTCAGCATATTGATGGCAGGGCCTGATATTCCATTAAGATCAAGGCGTTCGAGGGCTGTGATGAATGTTGGGATAAGAATAAGAACAAAAACAATTGTTCCAATTACCGATGATAGGCTTGTCCCTTCAAAAAGCCTTTTTGCCCCGAAACGGTCAACCAGTTTTTCAAGCCCCAATCCTTGAAGCAGATTAGTTACAATATCGCGGACAATTTTTGCGATAAACCAGCCGACGAGGACAATAAGAGCTGCAGCGAACAGTTTTGGCAGGAAAGCTAGGATACTGCCAAGCATGTTTGAGAATGGTTCTGAAATGCCGCTTATGTCAAGGGCTGCCAAAACTCCTGGCAAGAACAGGAGCAGAACGAGATAAAATACAATTTTAGCTATTCGGTCTGCCAGCTGGCCAGGATCTTCACTGTCCTTTGTAATATTTAACTTTTGCGAAAGCTGGTGGACTCTTAATGTACGGCCACCTTTTTTAATTAAATAACTCAGTCCTGAGGCAACAAGCCAGCCTGCAGCTAGAATAAGAGCTGCTTTTAGAATGCTTGGGATAGCAGATGTGATGGCTGACATCATGCTTACTAGTGGTCCAGCAATGATGTTCAGGTCAAGTATATTAAAGAAAAGGATAAATACGAATACCAGCAGGATATAATACACAATTTTGCTGATAATCTTCTCGGACGAGAATTTCCTGTCCTTTACATGAGAGAACAGGCGATTATCGAGATTTGATTTTTGAAGAGCTTTGTAAACCCCTTTTTCTATAGCCTTAGCAAGTAACCAGCCAATTAAAAGGACTGCTAAAGCAATTAGAAGGTCTGGAAGCTTATAAGTAAATTGCTCCCATCCTCCCCATACGTCATTATTAGTTCTCAATATAGACCACTCCTTCTAGTATATCTTGATTCCAAGCTATTCCTGCTTTACCCGGGTTTTTCATTCTTAAACGGGTGTGAAAGTTTAACAATTTTTCAGTGAGGTTTATGAAGTGGTGGGGAAATGGGTATGAAGAAGTAAATTAGAATGGCAGTGGAAGAAGGAGTGACCAGGCATGGCCATGTACAATCGAGGTCTTTTAATATACAACGGAAATGCTGGACAGAAAGATATCGAGAAAAGCCTTGGAGAATGTATTCCGGTATTAAGCAGGGAAATCAATGAATTGATTTTGTTAAAGACGTCAGAGCCCGGTCATGCAGAGCGGTTCTGCATGGAGTACGGGGAAACTGCTGAACTAGTCATTGTCCTTGGAGGGGATGGTACAGTCCATGATTCCATAAATGGCCTGGCTCGTTTGGAAAAAAGGCCAATACTTGCTATTTTGCCCGGAGGGACCTGTAATGATTTCAGCAGGACACTCAATATGCCTCAAACTATTCGACAAGCCGCTGAAATGATTATTACAGGCATAGAGGTTCCTATTGATGTAATGGAAATCAATGGCCGCTATGCCTTGAACTTTTGGGGGACGGGCCTGGTCACCGAGGCTTCCAATAATATAAAGGAATCAGAAAAACAGTGGTTTGGCAAAGTCAGTTATTATCTCAGTGCTTTACGGACAATGAGGCAAATGGAGACGTTTTGCTATCAAATTGATTGCGACGGTGAAATCCTGGAAGGCGAGGCTGTCATGATTTTGGTTGCGAATGGAAGATTTATTGGAACCAATCAGCTTCCATTCTCCAATATCCATGCTAATGATGGCCAGGCCAATGTGTTTATTATTAAAAATACCAATTTGGGGTTAATAAAAGAAATTTTAACGTCGGACGTTACGGCAGGAGACGACGATGCTTCAGGCGAGGTCATCCATTGTATGGGGAGTGAAATAAAAATCTCAACAGATCAAGTGATGGAGGCGGACGCCGACGGGGAGGTATATCTAAAAACGCCTGCTATGGTGAGGGTGCTAAAGCATCATATTCTTGCACTTATTCCCAAGGACGATAGTGTAATGTATTAGGCAAATGATATGTGCCTTTTAAGATTACTTTATCCCGTTTATGAGACTGGGATTTAGCAAGAATGAACAAATTAGTATGTGTGAAAATAAAAGGAGGCCTTCGATTTTCGAAGGTCTCCGATTATCCATTCATGTAAGTTGATGAAGAAATAGAGTAGCAATCCCAAAATATGTGATAAGCGAGAAAATATCATTCAAGGTCGTAATCAATGGCCCGGAAGCTACCGCCGGGTCAATATTTATATGATACAGTATGATCGGAATAATTGTTCCTGCAAGTGTTCCGATAATTAGAGTTAAAAATAGAGAGCTGCCCACTACAATACCAAGTACATAGTTATCCTGCCAAATGAATGCAATAACCGCTATTAAAATCGAACAGATTAGCCCGATAATAAGCCCAACGCCTAATTCGCGGACGATTAATTTTGAAATTACCTTCTTGTCAATTTCATTAGTACTTAACCCACGGACTACAACTGCAAGCGATTGGGTCCCGGTATTCCCTGTCATCCCGGAGATCATCGGCATGAAAAAGGCGAGGGCAACAACTTGCTGAAGTGTGTCAGAATACGAGCTGATAATTCGCCCGGATACAAGCCCAATAAACAAAAGGAGGATTAGCCAGGGGAGCCTTCGGTAAGCAGCTATAAAAGCCTTTGTATCAAAGTCAATTGATTTCCCAGAAGCAGACAACTTTTCAATATCCTCGTTTGCTTCCTGAATGACAACGTCAATGATATCGTCGACCGTAACAATCCCAACGAGGACTTTTTCAGCATTTACAACCGGAATTGCCATAAAGTCATACCGTTCAATCATCCGTGCTACTTCCTCCTGGTCTGTTTCGGCGGAAACAGAAATGACGCGTTCGAACATAATGTTATTTATAATTTCATTAGAATCGGCAATCAACAGGTCTCGGTATGAAACAACTCCGACTAGTCGCCTCTGTTCATCAATTACATATAAATAATTAATGGTTTCGGCAAAGTCGGCGAAGGATTTCAATTTTCCGACCGCTTCTCGGACAGTATAATAATTTCGGATCCAGACAAATCGGTTGGTCATAAGACGGCCAGCGGTTTCTGGAGGATAATTCATGATGTCCTGAACGATTTTTGACTCTTCTTTTTTCATCCCTGAGAGAAGGGCGGAAATTCTTTCAGGAGACAGCTCTTCAAGAAGTGAGGCAAGGTCATCATTATCCATCAAATCAAGGACTTTCCCTGTTTTTTCAATCCCCAATCTGTTAAGGACATCATGCTGTTCTTCAGTATCAAGCTCTTCAAGCAAATCAGCAAGAAGGTGTGGATTCAGATATAGGAGGAAGCGGGTCTTGTGCTTTTCAGGAAAGTCTTCAAAAAGCCTGGCCACATCATACGGCTGGAGCTCATCGAGAATTGTCTCGAATTCTTTTCTTTTGTTTTCTTTGATGGCCTTAATAACCAGAAGGGTAATCTGGTCTTTCGACATGTTTTGAATCATATGCCCACACTCCTTTCCGGCAGAGGTTGCCATGTTCATTATATGAGAATAACCGTCAATTTGAAATAAGAGAGGATAACTTTTTTGTGTATGGTACTTTTATGCAATTCTTTAATTGTAAGGTGTTCGCATATATAGCAGTCTGCGCTGTATATGTGAAGGTTAGAGACATGAAAGATAAGTCTGAAAACGGAATTTGTTGATTAGGGTATAACGAACACTGTAGATTTGTGCTGATTAGCTTTCCACTTATATAGTTTATAAAATTATTCCACAAAACAAGAAAGGCAAACAAGCAGAAAAAAGAATAGAAAAGCGAATTTTTTTCTGGTTTTTGTTATGATGGGAAGGGAACTTTAATGAAGAAAGAATGGAGGGTTTGCCATGAAAAAGCAAAATCAGGACGTGCGTGACCTAATTTATGTTCATTTAAACCAGGCTTCCCAATATGTATTGTCCTGTGGCATTGAATTCCGGGAATTCATGGCCGCTTTTTCAGGCTTTCCAAATCATCTTCTCTTATTGAAACATCAATTTGAGGATGGAGAATTTAATCGCCATACACGGTTTGAATATGTCATGAAGGAAAAAATCGGAAAGTTATCAAAAGAAGATGTGAATGGGTATGGGGATTTCTGCTGGATTGATTTTGCCGAGGAAGCGGTCCTAAACGAATTGAGTGGCCAGGAGATAGCTGAATTGTTATATCTAGGCCACGCAATGCAGCATCTAAAACTGCCATTTTATAATCAGCTGGGGAACAGGTTTGTATATTTGTCCCACGACGATGGCTGGTCTAATAAAACATATTATCGTAGCATGATGGACTTCTTTTCGATGCTCAGCTATGTCATCCCATTGAAAATGGGTGATTTGAAATTTGAAAAAACACTTTTCGGTATAAAAAAGAAACGGCTTTATCCCAGTTTAAACAAGGATCTCCTCTTATCACTAGTACCATTTATGAAGGAAGGAATTTGTATATCTGTTAAGGATGCAGATTCCCAAAAAGGGAGAATTGAAATCCCTATCTGGATGGTTGGGGATTTTGCGAATATGGATGATATGTACGAGGCTTACACAAGAACAGTCCGAAAACAGTGCCATGCCAAGTTGGTGTTTGATAAGAAACTAAAAGACTGGAAACTGTTTGTTATTTGACCGCGAGCTTTTCAGGGTAATAAAAAGTTACTGCGGGTTCCTACATAGTGCATGGCTGGAAATAAGAGACTGGAAACTTTTACCGAGGGTATTTTAGGGGTGGGGATTTCTGTAATTAGTGGTTCCGCCTATGAACCTTCTTAATAAACTAATATGAGGTTAATTATTTCTATCCTGCTCTTACTTATGTAAAATGAGTATGAAAATAAATTGGAGGTAACAAAATGAAGACCAAACTTGGTTTGTTATACGGCGGAAAATCCGCAGAACATAAAGTGTCAATGCAAACCGCACTGGCTGTCATCAAAGCACTTGATGTTGAGAAATTCGACATTTACCCTATCTACATAACCGTAGATGGGAATTGGGTAAAGGGTGAGCAATTGCTGGGTCCGGTTGGATCAATCGAAGAGCTTGAATTTAAACCTCTAGAGGAAGCAAGCCAGTTTGACCCATCAATTTTTAAGGGAGCAGATGGAAATAACCTCGATGTCATTTTCCCTCTATTGCATGGCCCGAATGGGGAAGATGGCACGGTTCAAGGGCTGCTTGAGCTGCTTAATCTTCCGTATGTCGGAAATGGGGTGCTTGCGTCGGCTGCGGGTATGGATAAAGTCATCATGAAGAATATATTTGCAGAGGCAGGTCTTGGCCAGGTTGATTATACTTCATTCATCCGCAGTGAATGGGAAACCGGTAGAGAAGCAGCATATGAAAAGGTAGAGGAAAAGCTGGGGTACCCATGTTTTGTAAAGCCGGCTAATCTCGGTTCCAGTGTCGGTATTAGCAAATGCAGAAACCGTGAGGAACTCGATAATGCCTTTGCAGAGGCGTTCATATTCGATCGCAAGATAATTGTTGAAGTCGGTGTTACAGCAAGGGAAATTGAAGTAGCTGTCCTTGGGAATGATAATCCGGAGGTTTCGGTTGCGGGTGAAATTGTACCTAAAAAGGACTTTTATGATTACAAAGCCAAGTATGAAGACGGCAATACAGCATTGATTATCCCTGCTGAACTAGGCAATGACAAATACAGCAGGATGAAGGATATGGCTGTCAAAGCATTCAAGGCGCTTGATTGCTCAGGGCTTGTACGGGCGGATTTCTTCCTGACAGAGAATGGCACAGTCCTAATTAATGAGGTAAATACAATGCCGGGGTTCACGCCATTTAGTATGTTCCCTCTTCTATGGAAGCATACAGGAATTGAATACCCTGAGCTTATTGAAAAACTTGTGAATCTGGCGCTGGAAAGGCATGCCGAGAAGCAGACGATTAAATACACTTTTTAGCATGTATATAGTGAAAGGGACACGCCTAGGCGGTGTCCTTTTTCCAATGGGAGGTACGTAAATGATTTCTAAAACGATTAAGGAAATTGCGGATATGATTCCAGTTTCCAATGATACGTCTCTTTTTAACGAAACGGTCATTACTGGTGTTGCGATTGATTCGCGTAAAGCCGCTAACGGAAATTTGTTTGTTCCGTTTAAGGGAGAAAAGGTGGACGGCCATCGCTATGTTGCATCAGCTATTAAACAAGGTGCCGCTGCAGCTCTATGGCAAAAAGATGTTCCGAATCCTCCAGAGGGGCTGCCTCTTTTGGTGGTCGAGGATTGCCTGGCTGCACTCCAGGAGCTTGCAAGAGCCTATCTTAAACAGTTGGATGTTAAAGTGGTAGGCATAACAGGCAGCAATGGAAAAACAACTACGAAAGATATGGTTACCAGCCTGCTTTCGCAAAAATACAAGGTGCAAAAAACGGAAGGTAATTTTAATAATCATATTGGACTTCCGCTAACAGTTCTGCAGTTGGATAAAAATACAGAAATTGCTGTTTTAGAGATGGGCATGAGCGCCCGAGGGGAAATTTCCCTGCTGACAAAGCTGGCTGAGCCGGATGCTGTCATTATTACGAATATTGGGGAAGCCCATCTGCTTGACCTGGGATCTAGAGAGGCGATTGCCGAAGCAAAGCTTGAAATTCTTGAGGGGCTGAAAGAAGGCGGACTTGCTGTTTTGAATGGGGATGAACCCCTCTTGATGGATAGGGTTGCAGGCAGAAAAGAGCTGAATGTCCAGACCTTTGGCAGAAGTGAATCTAATAAGATTTATCCAACTACTATTAATCAGACTCAAAGTGGCAATAATTTTAAAATTAACTTATCAGATCAGCCATTTCATTTGCCGGTCCTAGGGATTTACAATATTGTCAATGCGCTGGGCGCTATCCTGATAGCCCGCCATTTTTCCGTTTCCTTTGAAGAAATCGCTAAAGGGCTAAAAGAAACAAGACTTACCCAGATGCGCATGGAAATGACAGAAGGAGCCAATGGAGAAAAAATTATTAATGATGCCTATAATGCAAGCCCTACTTCGATGACAGCTGCAATTGAATTAGTTGCAAATCTGCCGGGCTATGCCAGAAAGGTCCTTGTGCTCGGCGACATGCTTGAGCTAGGGCCAATGGAAGAGGAATTTCATTTTAAAATTGGCGAAACAATCGATCCGGAAAAAATCAGCTTTGTATTTACCTATGGCGAGCTGGGAGCCAAGATCGCAGACGGTGCCAGCAAGATTTTTGGTGGAGAAAGGGTATTTTCATTCACCAGCAAGCAGCACTTAACTCAAGAATTAAAAAAACATACTAATGGTGAGACCCTTGTTTTAGTAAAGGCATCTAGGGGAATGAAATTAGAGGAAGTTGTTACGTCCTTGCAGAAAAACTAATCCAATACAACCTTTGTTAAAAACAATCGAAGAACAATGCAAAAACACAGGGCATCTTTAGAATCAAACCGTCCCTGAGTTGGTTCCCTTTTACGGTTTATAATAGGATTTATCAAGGAGGTGAGACATACATGATAGGCTGCTTATGCATTCATGGTTTTACTGGAGCGCCTTATGAAGTAGAGCCGCTGGCTGAACATTTAATGAAGGTACATCCAGAGTGGGAGTTCCGAATTCCTACTTTACCTGGCCATGGAGAGATGCTTGCATTAAGAGGGGTTGCTTTCCGCGAATGGATTGAACATGCCGAGGAGGAGTATTCTGTTCTTGCCCAGAGGTGCGATACTATATATGTAATTGGCTTTTCAATGGGCGGGATGATTGCGAGTTATATTGCTGCAAACCATAAAGTCGACAAGCTTGTCCTGCTAAGTGCTGCGGCCTATTATTTAAACCCAAGGCAATTGGCACTTGAGATAAAAGATATCGCACGGGACTTGGTTCACGGAAATCTGGCCGAAAATGAATTATTTTTGCGTTATAAACAAAAAATAGTTCAGACACCACTAACCGCTGCTTTGCAGTTTCGAAGATTGGTCAGCTATGTGCGCCCACAGCTTGAATTAATCTCGGTGCCGACTCTTATAGCCCAGGGAGAAATGGACGGACTTGTTCCACCTAAAAGTGCGGAATACTTGTACAAAACGATACCTGCTAAACAGAAGAAATTAACCTATATAAAAGGATCAGCACATCATATATGTCATTGCCAGGAAAAAGATGCCCTTTTTTCCGAGGTAGAAGCCTTTTTGCAGGAAATGCCGGAGATGTCCCTATCCACCTGAAGGGAAGCTTAATTGCATTAGTTTTGCAAAAGTGGTATGATTACACCCAACGTGTCTAAAAGTTCGTCATTACAGGGCATACTCCTACAAGGAGAATGTCTTTTTTTGCTAAAATAGAAAAGTGAAGGTTAAGGACTAACCTCTTATGTGAATTCAGGACGTTTTTCTGCACGTAAACTATAGAGCTTTACAAGAAGGAGAATGAATAACATTGACCAAGTTTGAAGAACTAGGCTTGAGCCCGCAGACTCTTAAAGCCGTTTTGAAGATGGGTTTCGAAGAAGCAACGCCAATTCAGGCTGAAACCATTCCGTTGAGCATGGAAAATAAGGATTTGATTGGACAGGCACAAACAGGTACAGGGAAGACCGCCGCATTCGGAATTCCGCTTGTTGAAAAGGTCGACATTTCCAACCATGCTGTCCAGGGGATTATCATCGCACCGACCCGCGAACTGGCTATCCAGGTTTCAGAAGAGTTGTATAAAATCGGTGCCGGCAAGCGTGTCCAAGTGTTGCCTATTTACGGTGGCCAGGATATTAGCCGTCAAATCCGTTCCCTAAAGAAGGGCCCTCATATTGTTGTAGGGACTCCAGGTCGTTTAATTGACCACATCAACAGGAAAACCCTCCGCCTTGATCAGGTTCATACTGCTATTTTGGATGAAGCGGATGAAATGCTGAATATGGGCTTCATTGAAGATATTGAAGCGATTCTTGCTGAAATACCAGCAGAACGGCAAACATTGCTGTTCTCGGCAACCATGCCAGCTCCAATCCAGAGGATGGCAGAGAAATTCATGCGTGACCCTCAGGTAATTCGCGTAAAAACAAAGGAAATGACTGTTCCTTTGATTGAACAGTATTATGTTGAAGTTCAGGAAAAAAATAAGTTCGATGTTCTAACAAGACTCCTTGACATTCAATCACCTGAATTGGCTATTATTTTCGGCCGTACCAAGCGTCGTGTTGACGAGCTTTCTGAAGCTCTAAACTTACGGGGCTATGCTGCAGAGGGAATTCACGGAGATCTTACTCAGGCTAAGCGTATGTCCGTTTTGCGCAAGTTCAAAGAGGGGACAATTGAAGTCCTGGTTGCAACAGATGTTGCTGCGCGTGGCTTGGATATTTCAGGTGTAACTCATGTTTATAATTTTGATATTCCGCAAGATCCTGAATCCTATGTTCACCGTATCGGCCGGACAGGCCGTGCAGGGAAAGCTGGTATGGCCCTTACATTCGTAACACCTCGTGAAAAGTCTTATCTTTCTGTCGTGGAACGCACTACCAAGCGGAAGATGGAGCGGATGACGCCGCCAACTCTTGATGAGGCACTCGAAGGCCAGCAAAAGGCTGTGATTGAGCGGATTACCCAAACAATTGAAGATAATAATCTCCAGTTTTATTCCCGGGCAGCTGCTGAACTTCTCGAAGGCCACGATGCTTCAACCGTAGTTGCGGCTGTTTTGAAAATGTTAACGAAAGAACCTGACACAACCCCGGTTAAGCTTACGGATGAATCACCGCTTCCACAGCGGAGGGACCGCGATCGGGACCGAAAGCCGTATGATAGGAGAAGGACTGGCGATGCCAAGGGCGGTTATGATCGCCGGAAGAAAGGCTCATATGGTCCTCGCAGTGGTGACAAGCGCCCGTATGAAAAGCGGACAGGTTCAAAGCCTCGCAGCTATAACAATAATACAAGGCCTGAATAAAGCAGGATAAACAAGAGGGTGCCCTTAATTTAGGGTACCCTCTTTATTATTTAATGTTTTGCCTTCTGGAATGGAATACTAAAGGAAAGACCATTTCGGAAGGAGCCGGCCTATGACGATTGTAAGACTAGGATATGTAGCGATGAGCACAACTCTCTCAAACTGTTCACCCTCACAAACCATGACTTTTGCCCAATTCCAGCGATTGAAGGACCGTGATGCTGCCGTCAGGAAACTCGAGCGGATTGCACAGTCAAACCTTGAGAACTGTTTAAGGCTGCTCAGACACAACCGGGCGAATGATATCCTGTTTTTTCGTTTAAGTTCAAGGTTGGTGCCGCTGGCCAATCATGAAGAGCTTGACGATTGGGACTACGTAAGTCCGCTAAGGGAAGGGTTTGGTAATATAGCGAACTTTCTTAAGGAATATCCGATCAGGGTCGATTTCCATCCCGATCATTTTGTTGTCCTGAATACTGATAAGCAAGAAATATTAAGAACATCCATCCAGACACTCAGTATGCACCGGCGTTTTTTAAAGGAAATGAAAATTCCATCCGAGCATCGCTGTGTTATTCATATAGGAGGGGGCTATGCGGATAAAGAAAAGGCACTTGAAATGTTCATTCATAATTGGGCCTATATTCCACAGCAGCTTCAGGCGATGACTATACTCGAAAACGATGATACAACCTTTACATTAAAAGAAAGCCTGTACCTATGCGAGAAGCTGGGGGTTCCTTGTGTATTTGATTATCACCACCATCTTGCCCATCATGATGAAAGCGAGTGGGAGCAGGATTGGGAAAGGGTTGTAGCCTCTTGGTCGTGGTCTAAACTGCCGGTCAAAATGCATATTTCGAGTCCAAAATCAGAGAAGGAATACAGGGCACATGCCGACTATATTGATCCAGCTATGTTCCTTGAATTTTTGCACGGAATTAAGGGATCTGTACCAGAGTTGGATTGCATGATTGAAGCAAAAGCAAAGGATGCGGCCTTATTTAAGCTTATGGATGACTTGAAAAGTGAACCGGGAATTGAGGTAATTGATGGGGCATCATTCTATTTGAAATAGGATCTGTTCATTTTTTCGTGCGAGGCAATGCTCCCTCCGGTATACTTAATGCAGAACATTTAAACGGAGGATATTTATGATTGCACAGCCTGAAACGAAAATTTCCGATAAGGCGCTAAAGGTTTGGAGGATTTCGGGCGGGATTGTAGCTGCTATTGCCTGGTCAATCATGGCTGGAGTCGCGTCACTTTTTTTTATTTTTGATTGGCCGCTGTGGATTCTGGGTCTGCTTGCATTGCTTGAGGCTATACATACAATTCTGTCAGTTACCGTATTCCCCGGAGTTCGTTGGCGTCGGTGGCGCTATGAGGTCCGCGAGCAGGAAATTGAACTCCAGCAAGGGATATTTGTCATTCAGCGCACGTTAATTCCAATGGTCCGCGTCCAGCATGTTGACACATTTCAAGGGCCGCTGCTTCGGAAATACAATCTTGCAACTGTGATGATCTCGACCGCTGCAACAACCCATGAAATTCCCGCCCTCGAAGAAGAGGAGGCGGAAAGATTGAGAATTCAAATATCCAAGCTGGCAAGGGTGGCCGATGATGATGTTTGAACCGAAACGGCTGCACCCGGCAGCCGCAGTGATAAACTCAATTAAGCAATTAAAGGAGCTTGTCGTGCCGGCTGCCGCCTTTCTTATATTTGGCTCTGGAGGGGATAGGCGGAGCTTGTTTTTTGTTAGCCTTGCCATTGTCGGCATACTCATTGCGCTTATCTCCGGAATCCTGACTTGGCTCCGATTCACCTATCGAATAGAGGATAATGAACTGCGGCTTGAATTTGGAGTCGTTGTCAAAAAGAAACGATACATCCCTCTCGAGAGGATTCAGAGCATAGATCGTTCTGAGGGCATCATGCACCGTCCATTTGGTTTGGTGCAGCTGAAAATTGAAACAGCTGGAGGCGGGGCTGGAAGCGACTCGACCGAGGCGAGTCTTACTGCTATAACAAGGGAAGAAGCCGCGCGTTTGGAGGATGTTATTTTTTCCGGGAGAAATTTGGCGCGGGATCAAGGGGGAGAAGAACCAGCCAGGGAGGACTACCCGATTTATAAGCTATCCCCATACCTCCTCTTCATTATGGCCTCCACATCTGGTGGAGTGGGAGTTGTGATTTCCGCTGTTCTTGCATTCCTGACCCAGTTTGATGAATTCATACCATATAAACAAGTTTTTAGCGGATTTGAAACAATAGTGGAAAGCGGGATTGTGTTTGTTTCCATTCTCATTTTTATGGGTTTTCTGATTGCATGGGTATTGGCAATTGCAGGTACGATGATTAAGTATGGAAATTACAAGGTTGAAAAAACGGGTGATGACTTAATCATTTCACGCGGATTGCTGGAAAAAAGAAAAATTACGATCCCTCTAAAGAGAATTCAAGCCATTCAAATTACCCAGAATCCTCTGCGGGAAATGCTTGGTTATGCCGCGGTACATGTGGAAAGTGCAGGTGGTTCAGCTATCGATAAGGATAGGGCAAGAGTCCTTCTTTTACCGCTTATAAAGGTGAGTGAAGTCTCATCGGTTCTATCTGGGCATCTTCCGGCGTATCAGTTTAAAACTACGCTTGTCCCGGTTCCGAAAAGGGCGTTAAGCCGTTATATGTTAAGAAACTTATTGATAACCATGCCCGTTGCGGCAGTTATGGTTTTCTTTTTCCGGCCATGGGGGTATACTGCCTTGTTGCTCCCTATTCTCGGTACAGTTTGGGCATATAGCTGCTATCGGGCAGCCGGCTGGGGGATTGATGGTGGACAGCTAAGCTTCCGTTTTAGAAACCTAGCTAAAGTTACCGTATTTATGACGAAAAACAAAATACAATCGCTGGATTTACGGGAAAGTTATTTTCAAAAAAGAAAAAAGCTTGCCCGGGTGCAAGCATATGCGAAGTCGGGTGCCGGTACAGCCGGGGGCAGTGTGCAGGATGTGGATGCCGAAGATGCTCTTTTTATATACAACTGGTATTCCAAGGAACAGACAAAGCAATGATTGGTTGAGTGCCAACGAAAAAGAAAGGCCGTCTTAGATGACGAGGACGGCCAAATCTTTATTTTTTAGCAGCACCACCGAGCAGGAATCCGGCTAAGAGGCCAAACAAGTGGGCAGTAATGTTAATGTTGGACTGAAAAAAGGTCATGATAACGGAGATGGCGGCGATTGTGAGGATTACTTGGCTGTCTTCTTTGGACATTCTGCCTTTGCGGAGCAGAACAACAGCTACGTAGTAACCAAACAAACCAAATATTGCCCCGCTTGAACCGACGTGGCTAAATGACAAAGGCTCAAGGATGAATGTTGCAATATTGGCTGCAACTCCAGAAAGTAAATACACGAGGGTAAACTTCCCACGTCCAAGCATCCGTTCAAGGCCAGGGCCAAACAAAACGAGTGAAAAGCTGTTGAACAGAAGGTGCGGAAACCCTCCATGCATAAAAATCGGGGTTATGAGCCTCCACCATTCTCCCTCAGCGATGTACAAGTTAACGCCTGTTAAGCGTTCCATGATTAAATAGTTCGGTAAAAACGGCAAGACCGTCGCGAGATAAAAAACAAGATTAAAAGCAATAATTGCTGAAACAATTGGATAAAAACGAATAAATTGGCCAAGGCTTTCAGTCCTTGTGAACATTGGGAACCCTCCTTTATGGGCGAGGCTTTTGGAATGTTTAATATTTAAGGCAAATCTTATTTCTATCATAGCGGTTTCCAATAGGTAAAATCCAACTCAGACTATTGCTATGCGAACAAATTCTTGATTAGAAGGATGTAAATCATGATTAAAGGGATAGGAATCGATTTAATTGAGATTGACAGAATAAAAAAACTGGCGGAGAGGCAATTAAGGTTTCCTGATAGGGTCTTGACACCAGTGGAAAAGGATATGTACTTGAACTTGCCGGAAAGAAGGCGGGTCGAGTTTCTGGCAGGCAGGTTTGCTGCAAAGGAAGCTTTTTCGAAAGCGAATGGAACAGGAATTGGCGAGATCCTTTCCTTTCATGATATTGAAATCGGGAAGGATTCCAACGGAAAACCTTTTTTTTTGAAGCCTGATGGGGTCCGCGCTCATCTTTCCATTTCCCATACGAAGCAGTATGCTACTGCCCAAGTTATCATTGAAGAAAACAACTTAGAACACTGACAATAGGCTTTTCCGGAAGGCTATTACAAGAAGAGAGCATTTTTCTTTTTAATGATAAGGCAAGCTATCATAAACCCCAAGGTTGTCTCATATATTCGTAATGACATAGGGAAGACGGGCTGTAGAGGCAAGTGAGCACCGAGGCCCTAACGAGTGAATAGACAATGAAGGGGTTGAAGGAATGAGGAGAAAAGTGTTGCTGCTGATGGCCGGGCTGTTGGCTTTACTAGTCCTGTCCGCTTGTGGCTCGAAGTCACAGGAATCTGTCCGCAAAGATTTGGAAGGAAAGCTCGAAGATTTATCCGGGTATAAGGTCAATGCAAAAATGACGCTTGCCATGGGGGCGAGCCCTCAGGTTTATGATGTGGAAATTTGGCATAAGGATCCTACTTACTACCGTGTGAATTTAAAAAACGCAAAGAAAGATCAAAGCCAAATGATACTCAGGAACGGGGAAGGTGTTTTCGTACTAACACCGGCTTTAAACAAGAGTTTCCGCTTCCAGAGCGATTGGCCAACGAACAGTAGCCAGGCTTATCTATATGAATCGTTAATTCAGGATATAATGAATGATAAAACGGCCAAATTCTCATCCACAAAAGAATATTATGTCTTTGAAACAAAAACCAGATATCAAAATAACCATATGCTCCCTCTGCAGGAAATTAAGCTGAATAAAAAAGACTTGTCACCAGCGGTTGTGAAGGTAATGGATTCTGACAGGAATGCATTGGTAACAGTCGAGTTTTCCAAGGTGAATTTCAAAGCGAACCTTAATAAAAAGGACTTTGATACACAGAAGAATATGACAAGAGCCCAGGTGGGCACGCCTGCGATGGCTGATGGTGATAATAAGGATACTTCCTTCATTGTAAAGCACCCATCAGCAGAAATTCCTGGTGTTTCACTGATAGAAGAGAAAGAATTGGCAATTGAAGATGGGAAGAGAGTAGTCTTAACGTTTGGCGGAGAAAAATCCTTCACGCTTATTCAGGAAAGGCGCTTAACTGAACCTGCGACTGTTTCCTATCCTGCGGATATGAACGGAGAGCCGGTCGACCTTGGATTTACAATTGGCGCTTTAACCAAACAATCAATCACCTGGAATCAGGATGGAATAGATTATATGATAGCCTCGAAGGATTTGACTGAAGCTGAAATGGTTTCCCTCGCCATGTCTGTACAAGGTGAGCTTGTAAAATAACTAAAAATTATTCACTTTCGGCAGGCCCATTATCCAGGGCCTGCCGCATTATTTCACACGCTTTCCAAAACCCGTAAAAACTGGCGGTATTTTTGAGTATTGGCCTGGCAGGGAGTATGATAAAATAAATGAATTGAAAAATGAACTAGATACACGCCAGGAAGTGAAATAATGGAAGAACAAGGTTTTTTTTATAGAGATACGTGGGCTGAAATAGATTTGGATGATATTTCTCAAAATGTTTCAGCTATAAAAGAACTATTTCCTACAGATGTTGAACTGATTGCTGTTGTCAAAGCCAATGCCTACGGACACGGTGATGTTCAGGTTGCCGAGACGGCCCTTAAAATAGGTGCAAGTTATTTGGCAGTGGCTTTTATGGACGAAGCACTTGCCCTCCGTAAAAAAGGAATAACATCACCAATTCTTATACTAGGAGCAACCCGCCCGGAAGATGTATCTATAGCTGCCAGCCAAAATCTTACTGTGACGGCATTCGATATGGAATGGCTGGAAAAAGCAGCTGATCATCTTGGGGACGATACGCTTTCTATCCATATAAAAGTGGATACGGGAATGGGCCGGCTGGGATTTAAAGACGAGGCATCCCTGAAAAAGGCAGAGGTATTTATTGAAAATGATCCGAGGCTTTTGTTCGAGGGGATATTCACTCATTTTGCGACCGCCGACGAAAATGATGATGACTATTTTAAGAAGCAGCTTCATAAATTTGAAGCGATGCTGGATATTCTTAGCCGCCAACCTCGCTATGTTCATGCTAGCAATAGTGCTGCGGGGATGAGATACCCAGCTGCCAGATTTAATGCAGTTCGATTAGGTATATCCATGTATGGTCTAACGCCATCACAGGAAATCAAGCCTGCCCTGCCTGTTCCTCTTCATCAATCATTCTCACTCCATTCCAGGCTTGTCCAGGTAAAGCAGATTCATAAGGGAGAAAAGGTCAGCTATGGAGCGACATATGAAGCTTCTGGTGATGAATGGATTGGAACAATACCCATTGGCTATGCTGATGGTTGGATCCGGAGGCTTCAAGGTCAGGAAGTCCTTGTGAATGGGCATAGGGCTCCGATTGTCGGAAGGATTTGCATGGACCAATGTATGGTGCGGCTTAAAGAGTACGTTCCTCCTGGTACGGCTGTTACGCTAATTGGGAAGCAAGGCAATGAGATTATTAGTATTGATGAAATAGCTGAAAAACTTGAGACAATCAATTATGAAGTTCCATGTATTATTTCCAATAGAGTGCCCAGGGTTTATAAAAAAGATGGAGAAATTGTGGGACTTCGCAACAATTTGCTTCGCTTATAGAGGAAGTATAATCACTATGAAGTGTATAAAAACCCAGTTTTTAAGCCGATACTAGCTTTGGATTATTAAATACGCTTTGCAAGCCTTGCGAAACGTGGTATCATTAAAACTGGTAGAAAATATGGCAACTTCTTGTCCGATATATAATGGCCGGAAATTGTCCGAATAAAAAGAGATGCTTGCCCGAGTGGTGAGTCCGAAACAAAAAATGGTCTGTATAGTGATGGTGGAGGTGTAGCTTGTGTCAGAGACTGGCGCAACAACGGAAATCCTGGTGAAATTACCGCAACATCTTTTAACCGAGTTGGACGGAATCGTCAAGCTTGAAAATGTAAATCGCAGTGAATTTATTTACCAGGCAACAAAGGCTTATCTACGCGAACGGAAAAAAAGACAAATTCGTGAAGCCATGAGGCGCGGTTACATGGAGATGGCCAAAATTAATTTGACGATTGCATCAGAAGCATTCCTCGCTGAATATGAGGCGGAACACACTGTTGAACGTCTTGTAAGCGGAGGATAATCCTTTGATTGTAAAACGTGGTGACGTTTATTTTGCAGACCTATCCCCAGTTGTCGGTTCTGAACAAGGCGGCGTCCGGCCGGTCCTTGTCATTCAAAACGACATTGGGAACCGGTTCAGTCCCACAGTAATCATTGCAGCAATCACGGCGCAAATCCAGAAAGCCAAGCTGCCGACCCATGTTGAAATCGATGCGAAACGCTATGGTTTTGAACGGGATTCCGTCATCCTGCTGGAGCAGATTCGGACAATTGATAAACAACGATTGACTGACAAAATCACCCATCTTGATGACGAAATGATGGAAAAAGTGGATGAAGCCTTGCAAATAAGCGTGGGTCTCATCGAATTTTAACAAAAATACGCTCTTATCGGAGCGTACTTTACATACCACCTCATCCGAATGATTCTGATCCAGGCAAGCCGAGACGGCTTGTCTTTTTATTTTTGGCTGTGTTAAAGGATATTATTGTTTTTAACAGAGTTGATTGTAGCGGACGGTGCGGAGACTCGTTCGAAAATGCAAAGACGCATTTTCTCCTGCCGTGTTTTTTCAGGGACGATTATTCAACGTCCTAACGAGAAAAGTCAGTGGGAGACTCCACTCATCTCTCGCCGAGGGGAAAGAGATGTGAAGGCGACTGCTCAGCTCCGACAAGCGCTGAAGGCGTGACGCGACCTCGAGCTGTAACAATCATCGCTTTTCCAAAGCCATGATTGTTACAAGATACTCAGGATGCTTAGTCAAGAAGAAAACTAGCTAGGAGCCACGGCAAGACAGGCTCCCAGGCCGCCCGTGGAAAGCGGAGAGGCTCGCGACAGGCAAAAACCGCCTGTCTCTGCGATGATTATTCATGGGAGCTTTCCTTTGTGGAGTGGAAATCAACACCGTTTGATTAATCGTTGGCAGGAGAATGAAATATACATAATTATTTTATTTAAAATGGTTTGCTTTTATCATAATCTGGGTAAAAGTAATAGTCTTGCTTTTGGGTAAACTCAAAAAGAGCCTTAATTTTAGATGGTACTTTTGTCAATCCGTTAGTTTGGAATTGACTGTTTAAAACTGTTATCATTTAATTAATAGTAGAACATTAACGGACAAATCATTTTTTGTGATTTTTTTAGGACACATGGTAGATAAATTGTCCTGAAATAGGGGAGGACCATAGTGGAGAACCTAATATTGGACTATGTGAATGAACAAAAGAACGAACTTGTGTATGAGTGGAGCGAAAGGATGAAAAACGAGGGAGACGAAAGAGTCTTGAAACTCGTTTCTGAGCATGTTTTCGCCTTAACAAGTTCTGAGTTCATAGATTTAATTGCTTCCAGCCTTCAGGGCTCTAAAGAAGAGTTTCAGAACAGGCTGATTGATTTTGCTGAAAAGGTGGTTAGGTTAGGCTGGCCGCTCCATTTTGTCATTGAGGGGATTAGGATTTTCAGCAAAATCGTTTTTGAAGGTATGGTTCAAAAAGGTTTTGTTACTGAAGACAATCAAATGAAGGTCGTATATACCTTCGATCGTTGGGTAAGCCCTCTTCAAAATGAAGTGGTAGATGTCTACTCCCGAACCTGGGAACGGACTGTTTCACTTCAAAAGATTGCCCTCCAGGAATTGTCCGCTCCACTGATTCCGGTATTTGAAGGTATAACGGTAATGCCACTTGTTGGAACAATTGATACAGAGCGGGCAAAGCAAATAATGGAAAATCTGTTGACCGGAGTGGTGAAACACAGATCGGAAGTTGTCTTAATCGATATAACTGGCGTGCCGGTGGTTGATACCATGGTTGCTCACCATATTATCCAGGCTGCTGAAGCCGTCCGTTTAGTGGGGGCAAAGTGTATGCTTTGCGGAATCAGGCCAGAAATAGCTCAAACGATTGTAAATTTGGGAATTGACCTTAATCAGTTCACGACAAAGAATACATTGAAAAAAGGCGTTGAGGCAGCGCTTGAACTTACAAATAGAAAAATAATAAAGGTGGAGGGTACAAAATGAGGATGAGGATACCGATATTAAAGCTGCATGACTGCCTGCTTGTTTCCATTCAGTGGGAGCTGGATGACCAGACAGCCCTCCAGTTCCAGGAAGACCTGCTCCATAAAATTCATGAAACAAGCGCAAATGGGGTTGTCATTGATATTACCTCGATTGATTTTATCGACTCTTTCATTGCCAAAGTTCTAGGCGATGTGATTAGCATGTCCAAACTGATGGGAGCCAAGGTCGTTATTACGGGGATTCAGCCTGCGGTTGCAATTACGCTGATTGAACTGGGTATTGGATTGGAAGATGTCCTGACGGCATTAGACTTAGAAAAAGGTTTGGAGAAATTACAACAGGAATTGGGGGATTAGCTAGATGGGCATCCAATCCTGTGTAAAAATCCTGAACGAATGGGACATTGTGGCAGCCCGTCAGCTCGGCCGTAATGTAGCCAAAGAGCTGGGGTTCGGCACAGTGGACCAGGCCAGAATCACCACTGCAATAAGTGAGCTGGCAAGAAATATCTATTTGTATGCTGGACAGGGGCAAATCTGTATAGAAAAAATATATGAGGGTTCTAAATCAGGCCTAAAAGTAATTGCTGTTGATAGCGGCCCGGGAATTAGTGATATCAGGCAGGTAATGGAAGATGGGTTTTCTACATCAGGCGGCCTGGGAGCCGGCCTTCCCGGTGTAAAGCGACTTATGGATGAATTCGACATTCTCTCGTCACCTGGCAAAGGAACGGATATTCGAGCAGTCAAATGGCTCCGATAGGAGGAGTGTGATGGGTTTGCAGGATAAAATGGAAGAAAAGTACCGGACTATTTTAATGGAATATTTAAAGGAACAGTCAGAGCAAACGCTGTATCAGGGGCAGAAGTTCACAAGGGAATTAATTGAGAAAAATATTTCTCCGGAAGAAATCGTCAGCCTTCATAAAAGTCTGCTGCTTGATCTCTATCCTGATGTTCCTGAAAGTATTGTCCATTCCTTTGATGTCCTGCTTGAAGTTATGGTTGGCTACGGCCTGGCGTATTCCGAGCATCAAAGTTTAAGGAGTAAGCAATTGGAATACCGAACCGAAATGGAAATTGCTGCAAATGTCCAGCAGACACTTCTTGGGACTTCCATCCCGAATGTTCCTGGTTTGGATATAGGGGCTTTGAGTGTTCCAGCAAGGCATATGAATGGGGATTACTTTCACTTTGTCCAGGATGATAATGGCTGTGTGAACGTAGCGATAGCGGATGTTATAGGGAAAGGAATTCCTGCAGCGCTATGCATGTCGATGATTAAATACGCAATGGATAGCCTTCCGGAAAATCGCCATGCGCCTCATATGGTGCTTGAAAGCCTGAACCGGGTTGTTGAACAGAATGTCGATCCAAGTATGTTTATAACAATGTTTTATGGTATGTATGACCCCGAATCACACACGTTTCATTTCTCATCCGCGGGCCATGAACCTGGATTTTACTATATTGCCGAAACAGACGAGTTTTTGGAGATGGAAGCGAAAGGCCTATTGCTGGGGATTGATAAAAAAACCAAGTACCAGCAGTTCGAGCAGAAGGTAAAACCGGGAGACATGATTATCCTCATGTCAGATGGCGTAACCGAATGCCGGACGGAGGAAGGGTTTCTTGAACGCGATGCATTGATTGGATACATAAGAAAATATATCCATATGGAAGCCCAAGAAATCGTAAATAATATATATAAGGACCTGGAGAGGCTTCAGGACTTCCAGCTCAGGGATGATTTTACATTAATCATTCTGAAAAGAAACGTTTAAGCTTGTTTTAAAAGGGTATAGTTTTAAGCGGTATAATAAATAGACAGGGGTGGGTCAAAATGAATATTAAACTTGATGTCAACGAATCCAGTGATTTTGTTGAAATATATGTAAGTGGTGAAATTGATGCATACACTGCACCAAAACTTCGTGAAGCTGTTTTTCCTCTATCTGAGAAAACTGGGGTAAAGATGGTAATCGATCTCTCAGAAGTATCCTATATGGATAGTACTGGATTAGGTGTAATTGTTGGTGTATTCAAATCGGTCAGAAGCCATGACGGCGAATTTAAGCTTGTGGGCTTATCCGAGCGGTTAAATAGATTGTTTGAAATTACGGGTCTGGCAGATATTATTGATATTAACAGCCAGATAGAGGGTGGAGTGCAATGAACCAGGCGTTTGACTATATTGAAATGAAGATTCCTGCCAAACCCGAATATGTTGGAGTCATCCGCCTAACACTCTCGGGAATTGCCAGCCGGATGGGTTTTTCATATGACGACTTGGAGGATTTGAAGATTGCTACTAGTGAGGCATGTACGAATGCTGTCCAGCACGCCTATAAAAACCATGAGCAGGGAGAGGTTATTGTCGGCTTTGGCCTATATTCTGACCGCCTTGAGGTAATGGTTGCTGATAGCGGCCAGAGCTTTGACTTTGAATCCGCCCGAAAAGGCCTCGGACGATATGAAGATAATGATTCCGTAGAGTTTTTGCGTGAAGGAGGCTTGGGTCTCTACCTGATTGAAACCTTAATGGATGAAGTCAGGATTCACCACAAGGAAGGTGTTACCGTCTTCATGACGAAATACCTTGAAGGAGAGCAGGTGGAGACGGATGTCGAAACAATCTCAACCTAACTCTTCCAGCAAACAGGAAGTAAATGAGCTCATTAAAGCGTACCAGTTATATCAGGATGAGAGTGCGCAGGACCAATTAGTAATCCATTATAAAAATCTTGTTGAAACCATTGCCCGGAAATACTCGAAAGGCCGATCCTTTCATGAAGATATCTTCCAGGTGGGAATGATAGGCCTGCTTGGTGCAATCAGGAGATATGATGAGACTTTCGGAAAAAGCTTTGAAGCATTTGCTGTCCCGACAATAATTGGAGAAATCAAACGGTTCCTACGGGATAAAACATGGAGTGTCCATGTCCCAAGAAGGATAAAGGAACTTGGCCCAAAAATAAAAACAACGGTTGAAGAATTGACAACTCAGTTGCACCGCTCGCCTAAGGTAATTGAAATCGCTGAAGCGCTTGAAGTGTCAGAGGAAGAAGTACCGGAAGCGATGGAAATGGGCAAAAGCTATCAAGCGTTGTCGGTAGATCACTCCATTGAGGCTGATTCTGACGGAGGTACAGTTACACTGCTCGACATTGTAGGCAATGTTGATGAGGGATATGAAAGGATAAACCAGCGATTGGTCCTTGAAAAAGTTCTTCATGTTCTGAATGATCGAGAAAAGAAAATCATTCAATATACGTACCTTGAAAATATGAGCCAAAAAGATGCTGGCGATAAACTTGGCATTTCTCAAATGCATGTTTCCCGACTGCAAAGAAGAGCTATTAAGAAACTGCAGGAAGCCATTAATTCGGAGACCAATAATTCGGAGTGTCTTTCATGAACGATCATCTTGTGAAAAACAACATTGAAGTTTATGCATACCAGACAGCCAAGGAAGGAAAGGCGTACTGCGGAGACAGCTATTACTTTGTGGCCACAGATGACTATTTCGTTTGTGTGCTTGCAGACGGGCTTGGTAGTGGGGAGTACGCCTATGAAGCGTCAAATGCTGTTGTTGTGGCAGTTGAACAAAATCATCATGAAGATGTAGAAACTTTAATGAAATTTTGCAATGATGCTCTTATAAACAAAAGGGGAGCGGCTGTCTCTGTATTGAAGGTATACTTTCATGCGAGGGAGTTTGTCTACAGCTGTGTCGGCAATATCCGATTCTTCCTTTATTCTTCGAAAGGGAAGTTGACATATCCCTTGCCAGTGACAGGCTATTTGTCCGGAAAACGGCAAACTTATCATACTCAGCGCTTTTCTTATGATCCCCATTCCAAATTCTTAATTTTCTCAGATGGTTATGAGTTCCAGGGGGTAAAGGGCATGCTGAAAGGTCTATTCCCTGTTGCGATGATTGCCGAAGAAATTAAACGCAAGTATACAAATAAAACAGATGACGCTACCTTTATTATTGGAAGCCTGCACTAAGCAGGTTTCCTTTTTTAGTTGTGTAATAGCATCGTGGCTCTTTAAAAAAGCTTAATTCCGTTTGAACTTAATGTGCTTTTCGGTGTGGCTTTTGATGGAATAGGAGGGAGCTTAAGAATTTGATACAATAAGGAAGTAAGCCAGATGAGTGGAGGAATGCATTGGTGAACGAAATATTATCAAAGCAGGATGAACTAGCAAAACGCATAGCTAAAGAACAAGGGATCGCCTATAAGCAAGTACATAATGTAATGTCCATGGTCAATGAGGGAAATACTGTTCCGTTTATTGCCCGTTATCGTAAAGAGCAAACAGGTTCCCTTGATGAAGTTCAAATTCGGGACATATTGGATAGATGGCATTACTTACAGAGCCTTGCACAAAGAAAAGAAGAAATCCTTCGTTCGATTTCCGAGCAAGGAAAGCTAACGGATGAGTTGTCTGAACAAATCAATAAAGCAGTGAAGCTTCAGGAACTGGAAGACCTATACAGACCATATAAACAAAAACGCCGGACCAAGGCAACTGTTGCAAAAGAAAGAGGGCTAGAACCTTTTGCTGACTGGCTCCTGACTTTCTCTAAAGAATCAGTTGAGGAAAAGGCGCAAGGCTTTGTTTCAGAAGAAAAAGGTGTGAATTCAGTAGAAGAAGCAATTGCCGGAGCTAAGGATATTATTGCTGAACGGGTATCTGATGATGCTGAAAGCAGAAAATGGATTCGCAAGGAAACCTTTAAGTCGGGAGTTGTTACATCCTCTGTGAAAGATGCGGACAAGGATGAGAAAAAGGTTTATGAAATGTATTATGAGTATGAGGAGCCAGCCGGGAAAATAGTACCACACCGAATCTTGGCTCTAAATCGTGGAGAGAAAGATGATATACTCCGTATTTCTATTAAGGTCAACTCCGATACCATCTTAAATTATTTGGCCAGAAAATGGATCCTTAAAACCTATTCTCCTGCTGCTCCTGTTGTTCGTGAAGCAATTGATGATGCATACAAAAGGCTCATTCAACCATCAATTGAACGCGAAATTAGGAATGAGCTAACGGAGAAGGGTGAAGAACAAGCCATCCATATTTTTGCTGAAAACCTTAGGAAACTTCTGCTTCAGCCGCCCCTAAGAGGACGGGTTGTACTTGCTGTTGACCCAGCCTACAGGACAGGATGCAAACTTGCGGTAATTGATGAGACGGGAAAGGTACTGAAGATTGATGTAATTTATCCGCATCCTCCTGTAGCCAAACGACGGGAGGCCCATGAAAAGTTTGTTGCCATTCTTGAGGAATATTCTGTTCAAATGGTCGCAATTGGGAATGGAACAGCATCGAGGGAAACCGAGCAATTTGTTGCTGATATCTTAAAGGAATTAAAACGGGACATCTTCTATTTAATTGTAAATGAGGCGGGAGCGAGTGTATATTCCGCCTCCGACCTGGCCCGTGAGGAATTTCCGCACTTGCAGGTTGAGGAAAGAAGTGCTGTTTCAATCGGCAGGCGACTTCAAGATCCGCTTGCCGAGCTGGTTAAAATTGATCCTAAATCCGTGGGGGTTGGACAGTACCAGCATGATGTATCGCAAAAAAGGCTTTCTGAATCGCTCCATTTTGTTGTGGAAACAGCAGTAAACCAAGTAGGGGTAAATGTAAATACCGCCTCGGTTTCACTCCTTCAGTATGTATCAGGGCTAACCAAAACAACTGCGGGGAACATTGTCAAGAAGCGGGAAGAGGAAGGGAAATTCACAAATCGTAATGAACTAAAGAAAATCCCGCGCCTCGGTTCGAAGACCTATGAACAGGCCATTGGGTTCCTAAGAATTATTGACGGAACAGAACCATTGGACCGAACAGGAATTCATCCGGAGAATTATCAAGTTGTAAAACAATTGCTAAGAAGCCTTGGATTTACATCTGAGGATTTGGGTAGCGAGCACTTGCGGACATCTTTAAGCGGGTTAAATATTGTCCAGCTTGCCCAGGAACTTTCTATCGGGGAAATCACATTAAAAGATATTATCGATGCGCTCGTGCGCCCAGAGAGAGACCCGCGTGATGAAATGGACGCGCCGTTGCTGAAAAAGGATGTCCTGAGATTAGAAGATCTAAAACCTGGTATGGAGCTGCAAGGGACGGTCCGGAATGTAGTGGACTTTGGTGCGTTCGTGGATATAGGTGTAAAACAAGATGGTCTCGTTCACATTAGCAAGCTGAAAAAACAATTCGTTAAACATCCGCTCGACGTTGTTTCAGTTGGGGATGTAGTGACGGTTTGGGTGGATTCTATCGATAAGCAAAAGGGCCGGGTCTCTCTTACGATGCTTGGGGCGGAATAATAGCCTCGAGGCAAAATAATAGTCAACGGCAAAAAGCCATTAACTTAACGGGGCGTGCCTGATGGGCACGTCTTTCTTTTATAGGTGGAAATTATAGATTTCTCGACTGTGTTTACTTTTATTATTGGGCGTGTCTAAGTCTAGTTACACAAAGCTTCCTCGAAAAAGCATCGCACGGAATTGCGCAGTAGCGTAATGAGGAGCGCCTACGCATGCGCAGATTCAAACCTCGCCCTACGATAAGTCATCATCAAACGCTTAAGCTCTTCGTAATTCCTTTATCATATTTGTATGGTGATGAACGAGGCGCTTGCGCTTTTGTTCATTTCTATAATGCCTTTAAGCCGGGTTGTTTTTTCTATAAAAAAACCAGCATTGATTCAGGAGTTTGATTTGGTAGCGGTTTTTTTCATAAAATGCCCGCCTCATTCTGTTCTGAAACCAAGTTGGCATTGGATTCCCTCCCGTCGCTCACGGATTTCTGTATAGTATGATATAATAGGTTGTCATGTTCATCGAAAGTGGGGCTAGAGGCAGGCATGGAAAATCATGAACTTCAAAACCTTACTGAAACGTTGTCTCTTCAACATTTCGGTATTCCCTTTAAGCATAAGGCTGTATTTAATCCAAGGCTAAAAACGACTGGCGGCCGGTATTTGCTTAAGTCACATAATATCGAAATTAACAAAAAGTATTTGGAGCAGTTGGGTTTTGATGAAATGGTGGGCATAATAAAACATGAACTTTGCCATTATCATCTCCATTTAAGAGGGTTGGGATATCAACATAAGGATCCTGAATTTAAAGCATTGTTAAAACAGGTAGATGCCCCCCGGTTTTGCGGACAGCTGCCTGAGAATCAGGAAAAGAGGAGCAACAGAAAAGTTCTTATTTATGAATGTTCTTCTTGTGGGGCAACCTATCAAAGGAAGCGGGCATTAAATACTTCAAGGTATGTATGTGGTAAATGTCGCGGAAAGCTACTTAAAATTAAAGAAATCCGCATTGAGCAGTGAATGGAAATACCGGAAAAATTTAATGCTGAGTTCTTCTTGACATTGGGCTGGACCGTCATTATAATGTAAAGAGTCGACAGGAGATGTTGACTTGAAAAATTAATATTTTTAAACTTATTCCGCAGTAGCTCAGTGGTAGAGCAATCGGCTGTTAACCGATCGGTCGTAGGTTCGAGTCCTACCTGCGGAGCCATTTTTTGGGGAAGTACTCAAGAGGCTGAAGAGGCGCCCCTGCTAAGGGTGTAGGTCGGGTAACCGGCGCGAGGGTTCAAATCCCTCCTTCTCCGCTCCTGTAAAATTATATGTATGGCCCCTTGGTCAAGCGGTTAAGACACCGCCCTTTCACGGCGGTAACACGGGTTCGAATCCCGTAGGGGTCATTGGTTTTTATTTTCATTGGGCTATAGCCAAGCGGTAAGGCAACGGACTTTGACTCCGTCATTCGTAGGTTCGAATCCTGCTAGCCCAGCCATTCTTTTTACCATTAATTCTGTTGTAGATTAGTGTTTTAGTTTGAGCCATTAGCTCAGTTGGTAGAGACGAGCAAGACGTCTGTGAATAGGCTTCGAGTTGCGGAGTAGGACGGAAGTTCTACGGAGCACAGGTTATAGCATAACCGAGTTTTCGGATATTTCTTAGTACGAGCCATTAGCTCAGTTGGTAGAGCATCTGACTTTTAATCAGAGGGTCGAAGGTTCGAGTCCTTCATGGCTCACCATTATATTTGCGGGTGTGGCGGAATTGGCAGACGCACCAGACTTAGGATCTGGCGCCGCAAGGCGTGGGGGTTCGACTCCCTTCACCCGCACCAATGTTTAAAAATACCAGTTGCAAAACAATTGGATACGTGATATTATAATGAATGTCGCTGTGAAACATGCGGTCGTGGCGGAATCGGCAGACGCGCTAGGTTGAGGGCCTAGTGGTGGCAACACCGTGGAGGTTCAAGTCCTCTCGGCCGCACCAAAAAGCTTCATTATCAACGCTGTAAAATGCGCCCGTAGCTCAATTGGATAGAGCGTCTGACTACGGATCAGAAGGTTATGGGTTCGACTCCTTTCGGGCGCGCCATATTACGGGAAGTAGCTCAGCTTGGTAGAGCACTTGGTTTGGGACCAAGGGGTCGCAGGTTCGAATCCTGTCTTCCCGACCATTTACAATCTTATATTATGCGGGTGTAGTTTAATGGTAAAACTCCAGCCTTCCAAGCTGATGTCGTGGGTTCGATTCCCATCACCCGCTCCAAATTGTTCTTTGAAAACTAAACAAACAAGCGTCAACAAACAATAATATTTTGATGGCTTCGGCCATCAGCCAACGTAACTTTATGAGC
>NZ_HG964497.1:5224464-5230998 GCF_000613125.1 Bacillus sp. EB01 | reverse complement strand
ATTCGAACCCTCGAAACGCTGACTGGTATCGATTTAATCATCGATGATACACCGGAAGCAGTCATCCTGTCCGGATTTGACCCGATTAGGCGTGAAACTGCCCGCCTGGCACTTGAAAAGCTCGTTCAGGATGGTAGAATCCATCCGGCACGAATTGAAGAAATGGTGGATAAGGCACGCCGCGAAGTTGATGAGCATATCCGGGAAATCGGAGAGCAAACAACCTTTGAGGTTGGGGTACACGGATTGCATCCGGATCTAATCAAGATTCTTGGTAGATTGAAATTCCGTACAAGCTACGGCCAAAATGTCCTTAAGCACTCGATGGAAGTTGCACAGCTATCAGGGCTGCTGGCAGCCGAACTCGGGGAGGATGAGACTCTGGCCCGCCGCGCAGGCTTGCTGCATGATATCGGCAAAGCGATTGACCATGAAGTCGAAGGCAGCCATGTTGAAATTGGCGTTGAGCTTGCTACAAAGTACAAAGAGCATCCAGTTGTTATTAACAGTATTGCTTCCCACCATGGTGACAAGGAACCAACTTCAATTATCGCAGTACTTGTCGCTGCCGCGGATGCATTGTCCGCTGCAAGGCCGGGTGCGAGGAGCGAAACACTTGAAAACTACATTCGCCGCCTGGAAAAACTCGAAGAAATATCCGAGTCCTATGATGGTGTTGAAAAGTCCTTTGCCATTCAGGCCGGCCGTGAAGTTCGAATTATGGTTAAACCTGAATCAATAGATGACCTTGCAGCCCACAGGCTTGCGAGGGATATCCGGAAACGGATTGAAGAAGAACTCGATTATCCGGGCCATATCAAAGTTACGGTTATCCGTGAAACCCGGGCAGTTGAATACGCTAAATAACAACGAAGGACAGCACCCATATTGGGCGCTGTCCTTTTTTACATTTAACAATGGAACTAGTGTGATACAATGGGGCGTAAAGACTAATTGAATTGGGGTAGGAAAATGGACATATTATTTATTGGCGATGTAGTCGGCTCTCCCGGCCGAGATATGGTTAAAGAATATTTACCTAAGTTAAAAGAAAAATATAGGCCACATTTAACAATCATCAACGGTGAAAATGCAGCCGGGGGAAAAGGGATTACCGAAGCCATATATAAAAGCTTTCTTGAATGGGGAGCACAAGCCGTAACACTTGGGAATCACACCTGGGATAACCGTGATATTTTAGACTTTATTGACAAGGCCAAATATATGGCCCGCCCTGCAAACTTCCCAGAGGGAACACCTGGTAAAGGGATTGTTTATGTAAAATTAAATGACTTGGAAATTGCGGTTATTAATCTGCAAGGCAGAACATTTTTGCCGGCATTAGATTGCCCATTCAGAAAGGCTGACGAGCTAATTAAAGAGGCGAGCGCAAGGACTCCATTTATTTTCGTGGACTTCCACGCTGAGGCCACGAGCGAAAAGCTTGCAATGGGATGGTATCTAGATGGAAGAGTGTCCGCTGTTGTTGGGACACATACCCATGTTCAGACAGCGGATAACCGTATCCTGCCAGGTGGGACTGCTTATATAACAGATGTAGGCATGACGGGCCCCTACGACGGAATCCTCGGTATGGAGAGAAATGTAGTCATTAAGCGTTTCTTAAATACTATGCCAGCCCGCTTTGAAGTGCCGAAAGAAGGCCCGGTGCAGCTGTCGGCTGTTTTAATGGAGCTTGACCGAAAATCTGGGAAAGCAAAGAAGATTCATCGCATCCTGGTAAATCCCGATCATCCATTCTATAGCTAAGAAAGATGACAAAAATCCTCCTTACGGGAATATGTCCCAATTGCCGTGAATATAGTAACAATGGAAAGATATATACCTGAACTGTCCATGAGCTGCTCATGCGGGATCGGGATTATACGAGGAGGAGCTAGGAATGGAAATATTAAAAGTTTCAGCAAAATCTAATCCTAATTCTGTAGCTGGTGCGCTTGCCGGGGTTCTGCGCGAAAGAGGAATGGCGGAAATCCAGGCAATTGGTGCAGGCGCATTAAACCAGGCGGTAAAAGCAGTAGCGATCGCACGAGGATTTGTAGCGCCTAGCGGTGTCGATTTGATTTGCATCCCTGCATTTACCGATATACTGATTGACGGTGAAGAACGGACTGCCATAAAATTGATTGTAGAGCCAAGGTAATAATTAAATTAACTGTATGTCAGACCGGTAAACTAAAGCCAAGCCTGCTTGTACCACTCAAGCAGGTTTTTTTATGAGGAAACTCACTGACAATTAGAGGAGGCGGAACGGATGGCAGTATTTGATGCCCATTGTGATGTGCTTTTAAAAATGTATGAGGATCCTTTAATTCAATTTAAGGATTCTGAAAAGCTTCAGGCCAATTTAGATGGAATGAAAGAGGCAGGTATTAAGCTTCAGGTTTTCGCTATTTTTGTACCGCCGGAACTAAGAGGAGAAAAGGCGTTTGAGGCTGCAAGGGACATGGCTCGGATATTTCACGAGAAAGTTATTGATAATTCGATGGTAGTTCATGTAAAAGACCTAGCGGCCCTAAATTCTTTAAAGGAAAATCAGATGGGGGCAATGCTCTCGCTTGAAGGCTGCGATTCGATTGGAAAGGATCTCAATAAATTAAAGATACTTCTGGATATGGGTGTTTCTTCAGTTGGGCTAACATGGAACTGGGCCAATGCCGTTGCTGACGGAGCCATGGAATCCCGTGGTAGAGGACTTACTCCGTTCGGGCGTGAAGTTGTCGGACTCTTGAATCAAACAAACACATGGTGCGATGTATCACATCTTTCTGAGAGAGGATTTTGGGATGTTATGGAGCTTGCAGATTTTCCAATGGCATCTCATTCAAACGCATTTACAAAATGCCCTCACCCGCGGAATCTAAAAGATGACCAAATTAGAGCGATCATTAGAAGGGATACAGTAATGGGGCTTACGTTTGTTCCTTATTTTCTTAGTAAAGCGGGTAAGGCAACGATTACCGACGTACTTCGCCACCTTGATCACATTTGTTCCCTTGGAGGGGAAGACCATATCGGGTTTGGCTCGGATTTTGATGGAATTGATAAGACCGTAGAAGGGCTTTCCTCAGCATTTGAATACGAAAATTTAATTAATGAACTACAAAAACACTATTCTGAAATACAAGTTTGGAAATTTTTGCATAAAAACATGGAAACTAGGCTGCCGAAATAACCTTATAAAATCAATGTATCTGCAGATAATTATTTAAAAAAAGGCTAAAATATTGGTCTATAAATCTCACTTTTAAAAAATATTCAAATTTTAGACAATATTATGCCACAAAGTGTTGCAATTTTTGTCACATAGGTCTAGAATTAAAACCGTTTAGTACCTACCAGATATTTTTTGAATGGAATTGCAAACGCTTAATTTCAAGCGGATTTCTAGTGAATTATCTGAAAAAGTGCTACACTTCAGTTGTAAGATATGAACTATTATTTTTTTACATATCCAAAGGGGTGTAAAGGATGATTAATCAACTTTCCTGGAAAGTTGGAGGACAGCAAGGGGAAGGTATTGAAAGTACGGGAGAGATTTTTTCGATCGCATTAAACAGGCTTGGTTACTACTTGTATGGCTACCGTCACTTTTCATCAAGGATTAAAGGCGGCCATACAAACAACAAAATCAGGGTAAGTACTACCCAAATCAGATCGATCTCCGATGATCTTGATATATTGGTAGCTTTTGATCAGGAAACAATCGACTTAAACTACAAAGAATTACATAGCAATGGCGTAATCATTGCTGATGCAAAGTTTAAACCTGTGAAGCCTGAGGATACACAGGCAGTCATGTACTCGGTTCCGTTTACTGAAATCGCTACTGAACTTGGCACCTCTCTAATGAAGAACATGGTTGCAATAGGTGCAACAACTGCAGTCCTTGATCTGGACATTGCAGTCTTTGAAGAAGTAGTTCGTGAGATTTTTGGCCGTAAAGGCGATCAGGTAGTAGCGAAGAACATGGAAGCGATTCAGGCTGGCCATGATTTCATTACTGAACAGCTTGAAGGAATTCGAACAATGGAGCTTGAAAAAGCTGATGGCAAAAAGAGAATGTTCATGATTGGCAACGATGCTATCGCATTAGGTGCTGTAGCCGGAGGATGCCGCTTTATGGCAGCCTATCCTATTACACCAGCCTCTGAGATTATGGAATACCTAATCAAGAAACTGCCTGCTTTGGGCGGCACCGTCATTCAGACGGAAGATGAAATAGCAGCTGCCACGATGGCTATTGGAGCCAACTATGCAGGTGTCCGGGCGATTACTGCTTCAGCTGGCCCTGGCCTATCATTAAAGATGGAAGCAATCGGGCTAGCCGGTATTACAGAAACTCCAATCGTTATTGTTGACACCCAGCGTGGGGGACCTTCCACAGGCCTTCCAACTAAACAAGAACAGTCGGACTTGATGCAAATGATTTATGGAACTCATGGAGAAATTCCAAAAATCGTATTTGCCCCAAGTACTGTAGAAGAAGCTTTTTATGATACTGCAGAAGCTTTCAACCTTGCAGAAGAATATCAATGCCCGGTCATCGTTCTTTCCGACCTTCAGCTTTCACTCGGAAAGCAGACTGTTGAGCCACTCGATTTCGGCAAGGTAGAAATACGCCGGGGCAAACTAGTTTCGGAAGACCTTCCTGAAATTGAAAATAAAGGCTATTTTAAGCGCTATGAAGTAACAGAAGATGGAGTATCACCACGTGTCATTCCAGGCATGAAAAATGGTATCCACCATGTAACAGGTGTTGAACACGATGAAACTGGCAAACCTTCTGAATCAGCAGCTAACAGGATTGCTCAAATGGATAAGCGTTTCCGAAAGATTTCTAAAGTTCGCTTCAATACACCTGTATATGTCAACGCGCCACATGAAGAAGCAGATTTGTTAATTGTAGGTTTCAACTCAACAAGAGGAGCCATTGAAGAAGCAATGAGCCGCTTGTCAGCTGAAGGCCACAAAGTAAACCATGCACATGTTCGCCTAATCCATCCGTTCCCAGTAGATGAAATTCTTCCGCTTGTACGTTCGGCGAAAAGAGTTATGGTTGTTGAGAACAATGCGACTGGCCAGCTAGCAAACATTATGAAGATGAACGTAGGGCATGCCGAAAAGATGTTCAAGCTGTTAAAGTATGATGGAAACCCGTTCCTTCCTAATGAAATCTACACAAAAAGCAAGGAGTTGTTCTAAATGGCAACATTTAAGGAATTCCGGAATAATGTAAAACCAAACTGGTGCCCAGGATGTGGCGACTTCTCTGTACAGGCTGCAATTCAACGCGCAGCTGCAAATGTTGGCCTTGTACCTGAACAACTTGCTGTAGTTTCCGGTATTGGCTGCTCGGGCCGAATTTCCGGATATATAAATTCATATGGTTTCCATGGAATTCATGGGCGTTCTCTACCTATCGCCCAGGGAGTAAAGATGGCTAACCGTGATCTGACAGTATTGGCTTCCGGTGGTGATGGCGACGGGTTTGCGATTGGTATGGGACATACAATCCATGCTATCCGCCGTAACATCGACATTACCTACATTGTCATGGACAACCAAATCTATGGTTTGACTAAAGGGCAAACTTCACCGAGGTCAGCTACAGGTTTCAAAACGAAATCAACTCCAATGGGATCGATTGAACAAGCAATTGCTCCAATGGAAATGGCTTTGACTGCAGGTGCGACTTTTGTTGCCCAAAGTTTCTCGACTGACCTGAAGGATCTGACAGCTTTAATCGAAGCAGGCATTAAGCACAAAGGTTTTTCATTAATCAACGTTTTCAGTCCATGTGTAACATATAACAAAGTCAACACATATGACTGGTTCAAAGAAAACCTGACCAAACTTAGTGATATTGAAGGTTACGACCCGCACAACCGCGAACAGGCGATGCAGACACTTATGCAGCATAACGGACTCGTAACAGGCCTCATCTATCAAAACACTGAGCGCTCTTCTTATCAGGAGCTGATCAATGGCTATTCTGCTGAACCACTAGCTGAGGCGGATCTTAACCTTGATCAGGCGCATTTCGATAAGCTAGTCGCCGAGTTTATGTAATAGTATTTACAACTCTATGTTTTATATTACACCCTGTCCGATTGAAAAATTGGCCAGGGTGTTTTTGTGTTTTATCTTGCTTGGGAAAATGGAAGAATGGAGTAAGAGGATACTTTTGTGCTCAATAGTTTATTAAAAAACATCTGTAATGGAAATATTTATGCATTGTGTATATACGAGTAAAGATGGTATATTGATTTAGCTGATTCGTCAGCCAGTGAAAAAGTGCAGAGGAAATAAAAAAACTTATTGACATTTGCATTTCGTAAATGGTAATATATTAAATGTCGCTGAAAGATAACTGAAAAAAAGTTATTGACAAAAAGCGATGTGAGTTATATACTAATTAAGTTGCTCTTTGAAAACTAAACAAACAAGCGTCAACAAACAATAATATTTTGATGGCTTCGGCCATCAGCCAACGTAACTTTATGAGCTAAT
>NZ_HG964497.1:5174529-5224163 GCF_000613125.1 Bacillus sp. EB01 | reverse complement strand
GTTCCCATCCCGAACACGGAAGTTAAGCTTCTCAGCGCCGATGGTAGTTGGGGCGTAAGCCCCTGTGAGAGTAGGACGCTGCCGGGCAACTAGAAAAAGGCAACCCAATATGGGTTGCCTTTTTTGTTATGGAGAAATTAAAAGCCGGTTATAAATAGTCTAATGGGAATTTTGATATTTTTTGGATTTGATATATCTTGCTATGCTCTGTGCCGAGGCCTTCCATTTGAATATACCTATCATTTATTTTGCTCCCTGCTTATTAAGTTAATGGTGCTCCATAATCAAAGAACATGTCAATATACCAGAAGAAGGAATCGTTAATTTTATCGAAGTGGGGTAAATGGACATAAAGAGATTGGGAGGTTGTCCATATGTTATACGGAACTATTGCACTGAAACTTATAGTTGGATTTTTTGCCTTGGTGGCTGTAACAAGAGTTCTTGGGAAGAAGGAAATGTCCCAGGTGACGCCGTACGATTTTGTATACGCAATAATTTTAGGCGGGATAATCGAGGAATCAATTTATGATGAAAAAGTATCCATACTTCATGTCTTATTTGGAGTCGCAGTATGGGGTATTGTCATATTTGCAGTAGAAAAGCTTACCGAAAAATATGATAAAATTCGCAAGCCTTTAAAAGGTTCTGTCTCTGTCCTTATAAAGGACGGGGAAATAGACCACAAGGAAATGAAGAAAAACTCTTTAGAAATGGAGCAGCTCCGCTCCTTGCTTAGAACTCAGGGTGTTTTTTCATTAAAAGAAGTAAAATATGTCTTTATGGAAACAGGCGGTCAAATCAGTGTTATGAAATATGCAAGTGCGGATCCGGTAACCCCGGAAATTTTAAACGTAGATACAAAAGATGAGGAGCCAGCGTTAATGCTTGTTGACGAGGGAAGAATTGTAGAAGAAGACCTGAGTAAAACCGGCAAGGATGAAAAATGGCTTAAGGATGAGTTAAGGAAAGAAGGATATGATGATATCAGTACAATCTATTACGCCGAATGGTCCAAGCAGGGAGGGTTTTATATCAAAGAATTTGAAAAAGAAGAACGCCGCGGTTGATGAATTGCTATCGGGGAATAATAAGACATGAAGATGAATGAAAGGAAAGTGTGTTATGGGGAAAAAGCAGCTATTTGAAGTGCTTGAAAATGAAACCATCAGTGATTGCCTCAATCGAATGAAAGCACAAGGGTTTCGCCCAGTAGGCCGAATTGAACGGCCTATTTTCAAAGAAGAGGGTTCGGACATAGTCCCTGTGGGCCAAAAAATTCTGTTTGAAGGAAAACCTTTGGAAAAAGAGTGAAAAAATCGAGATTAAAGCTCTTAAAAACGAACGTTTATTAAGTTTGTTGTTTGGATAGTTCGCCTCCTTGTTTGACTAGTTCCAATCTGGTTGTTAAGATAGAAAGTGACTAGTGCCGAGAATGATTGCTTGGCTTCATACTTAAAGAAAAACGGGGGAGAAGGAATGATAGACCGTTACACTAGACCTGAGATGGGTAAAGTTTGGAATGAAGAAAACAGATTTGACGCATGGCTGGAAGTGGAAATATTAGCGTGCGAGGCATGGGCCGAATTGGGGGATATTCCTTATGAAGATGTTCGGAAAATCCGTGAAAACGCTGGATTTGATGTAAGCCGGATTAAAGAAATCGAGGAAGAAACCCGTCATGATGTGGTGGCTTTTACAAGGGCTGTTTCGGAAACACTTGGTGAAGAGCGAAAATGGGTTCATTATGGACTGACCTCTACAGATGTCGTTGACACGGCTTTATCTTATCTTCTCAAACAGGCAAATGAAATTATCAGGGAAGATATCAAGAGGTTTATCGCGGTCTTGAAGGAAAAGGCCCAGGAGCACAAGTACACTGTCATGATGGGCCGTACCCATGGAGTCCATGCTGAACCTACTACATTTGGACTGAAACTGGCATTGTGGCATGAAGAAATGAAACGGAATCTGAATAGATTTAATGAGGCGGCTAAAGGTGTGGAAGCTGGTAAAATTTCCGGTGCAGTTGGTACCTATGCGAATATTGACCCTTTTGTTGAAAAATATGTTTGCGAAAAGCTAGGCCTTGAACCGGCTCCAATATCCACACAAACACTTCAGCGTGACCGGCATGCCCATTACTTATCTATAGTGGCTTTGATTGCTACCTCCATTGAAAAATTTGCTGTGGAAGTCCGCGGGCTTCAAAAAAGCGAAACTCGTGAAGTAGAGGAGTTTTTTGCGAAAGGCCAAAAGGGATCATCTGCAATGCCGCACAAACGCAACCCAATTGGTTCGGAAAATATGGCGGGTCTTTCGAGGGTTATTCGCGGACATATGCTGACTGCCTATGAAAACGTACCGTTATGGCATGAAAGGGATATTTCTCATTCTTCTGCGGAAAGGATTATCCTTCCTGACGCGACGATTCTTCTAAATTATATGCTTAACCGATTTAGTAATATTGTGAAGAACCTGACAGTCTATCCGGAGAACATGAAGAGGAATATGGGTAGCACACTGGGACTAATCTACTCTCAAAGAGTCCTGCTTGCACTAATTGACAAGGGCCTTTCTCGCGAAAAGGCTTACGATACAGTTCAGCCTCGGGCGATGGAGGCATGGGAAAAGCAAGTTCCATTCCAGGAATTATTGGAAACGGATGAAGCTGTGACTTCTCTTTTAACAAAAGAGGAGCTGAATGAGTGCTTTGATTATAGCTACCATCTACAACATGTCGATACAATTTTCAAAAGGCTTGGATTATAAAAAGGAGAAGGAGCATCCGCTATCGAGTGGATGCTCCTTCTCTTCTATATCGTATTGAATTAGCTTTCCCTTCATATGAAGACATTTCCTCTTTATAATCCGTATTTTCCCCTTGCTTTCGATGTTCTCCATTTTCCTGTTCTTCAGAAGGCCTTTTCTCCTTGGATTCTTTTTGTTTATCTCCACTATTTTGAATAAAATCTGTAACCGGGCAATACCTGACAATTCCTTCGGCCACCTTCATGGCTGCCAAAAAAGCAAGAACTAGATACGAGTCACGCCAAGGTTTTTTGACCATTTTGGCCGTGCACCAGGAGAGAATAGCCAACCCTGCAGTAATTCGAATCATGGCATTAACTATGCCAATGTTTTGTCTCATCTTCACCTTGTTCACTCCTTCACAATTTTCTTATTTAATACTGTTAAACATTACTGTACGAAAGAAAATTATGTGTTATTATTAAATGAAAGGGCTTACTTTTTATAGAAATTTCAGAAAAATGTTATAGAGACCACTTATATAAGGGGGAGGGACCATGCTTGAACAACGATACCGTTGGAAAAATAAGCAACTTCGTGAACACGTTGAAGTGTTGGATGGCAAACGTGCCCCAACCATCGTTTTAACAAATGCAACCTATTTAAACCAGGCATTTAATAAATGGATGACGGCTAATATATGGATTTATGAAGACCGGATTGTATATGTAGGAAACAAACTGCCGTCTAATCTTGTGAATAGCAGCACAATAGATTGTTCCGGTAAATATCTTGTCCCAGGATATATTGAACCGCATGCACACCCATTTCAGTTATATAATCCCCACTCGTTTGCTGCCTATGCATCACACCGGGGGACAACAACCATTTTGAATGACAATCTATCATTAATCCTTCTTTTGGAAAGAAAACAGGCATTTTCATTAATGAAAGATATGCGAAGTTTACCAGCGAGCATATTTTGGTGGTGCCGATTCGATCCGCAAACAGAAATTCGGAATGAGGAAGAGGTTTTTTCACACGGAACAATCAAGTCCTGGCTGGAGCATGACGCAGTCCTTCAGGGCGGGGAATTGACAGGCTGGCCGAAACTGCTGGCCGGGGATGACATGATGCTCCACTGGATTCAGGAAGCTAAGCGGATGCGGAAGCAAATTGAAGGGCATTTTCCGGGGGCATCTGAGAAAACCTTGGCAAAAATGATGCTGCTAGGTGCGGATTGTGACCATGAAGCGATGAGAGGTGAGGAAGTATATGAGCGGCTCCTCCAGGGCTACACTGTTTCCTTGAGGCATTCTTCTATCAGGCCTGATCTTCCCAAGCTTTTGGACGAAATGAACGACTTGGGCATTGATGTGTATGATCGTTTGATTTTTACCACGGATGGCTCTTCTTCACGGTTTCATAGGGATGGGGTTATCGACATGATGATTAAGATTGCTATTGAAAAAGGTATTCCCCCTATCGATGCTTACAATATGGCAACCATTAATCCAGCCAGGTATTACAATATTGGCCATATCCATGGGAATATTGCTACCGGCAGAGTCGCGAATATCAATTTCCTGGACAGCATTGAAGAGCCTTGTCCGGTATCGGTTCTCGCTAGAGGAAAATGGGTGAAAAAAGATGGCGAAGTTGTTGAGCATTTCCCTGAACTGGATTGGGACAGTTATGGCTTAAACTCGCTTGAACTGGATTGGGAGTTATCAATGGATGATCTTCAATTCTCGATGCCGTTTGGAATAAAATTAGAAAACGCTGTTATTACAAAGCCGTACTCAATTAATTTGGAAGTTTCGAGAGACACACTTTCTGATAGCCATGACGAATGCTTTTTTATGCTGATAGACAGGAAAGGGAAATGGAGAATTAACACGATTCTTAAAGGATTTGCGAATAAGCTTCAGGGGATGGCGAGCTCATTTTCAAATACTGGCGATATTTTGTTGATTGGCAAAAGTAAGGCCGATCTTCTCCACGCCTTCCGTCGAATGAAGGAAATTGGCGGTGGGATTGTGATTGCTGAAGGTGGAGAAACCATTTGTGAACTACCATTGGAACTTGGCGGCCTAATGACTAAAGAGCCACTTGAAAAGCTAATTGAAAAAGAACAAATTCTTCATGATGTTTTGCAGGAGAGAGGCTATTCGTTTGGCGATCCTGTTTATAGCCTGCTGTTCTTTTCTTCAACCCATCTTCCCTATGTAAGGATTACGCAGCAGGGAATGTATGATGTTATGAATAAAAATATACTCTTTCCGTCAATAATGCGTTAAAATGGTAAAGTAAAAGTAAATAAAAACTAGTTGCGATAGAGAGATAGACGATAAATTTGAGGTGTGGAAATGAGAAAATGGGCTGTTGCATTAGTGGCATGCTTGCTGCTTTTATCAGCATGCAGCAAGGAAGCACCAAAGACAGCGGAAAAAGAAAAGAAAAAAGCTGTAGCTTCTGAAAAGCAAGGGAAGGATCTTCCTTACACATTCCCGTTAACAGGGATCGGCTCAGAAAGTTCTACCGATGGCAGGGCATTTGCTGTCATGATTAATAATTTTCCAAAGGCCAGGCCACAATCCGGGCTGCACAAGGCAGATATTGTTTATGAAATGCTCGCAGAAGGGGAAATCACCCGATTCCTTGCAGTGTTTCAAAGTGAAAAGCCGGAAACGGTAGGACCAGTCAGGAGCGCACGGGATTATTATCTTCATCTAGCCAAAGGCCTGGACAGTATTTTTATAGCTCATGGGTACAGCAAGGAAGCAAAACAGATGCTCAGCAATGGTTTCATTGACAACATTAATGGAATTGCCTATGATGGGACGTTATTCAAGCGTGCGGATTTTAGGGTGGCACCGCATAATTCGTACATCACTTTCGAGAATATGCAAAAAGGATCAAGGAAGCTCGGATTTGACCTTAATAAGACTCCAAAGCCATTTACTTTCTTGAATGAAGATGCTGTAAAGGCACTATCGGGGCATGAAGCCCTTTATGCCAGCGTTGCCTATTTTTCTAATGATATTTACAACTCTGTTTATGAATATGATACTGCTCTGGGGAAATATAAGCGTTATAGCAACGGCGAACTAACTATTGACCTTGATACAAAACAGCCTATCCTACTGGATAATATTTTTATAGCAGAAATGAGCCACACACCGGCAGGAGAGGGCGGCCTGCGTGATATTGACCTTGAAAGCGGAGGCAAGGGCCTTCTTTTACAAAAGGGAAAAGCCACTGAGGTTGAGTGGAAAAACAGCGGTGGAAGAATCCTGCCTTATTTAAATGGAGCGGAGGCGGGGCTTATACCGGGTAAAACCTGGGTCAACATTATCCCGCAGGATCCCGGAATTCCTGGAAGCGTATCGCTTGAAGCACACTAGAACCAGAACAATAACAGATGTTTTAAAAGGGGTGAAATACATGCAAATTAATAAATTAAGAGGAAAAGAACTAGACCAGCTTTTCAATGCAATCCTTTCTTTGGAAGACCTTGAGGAATGCTATCGTTTGTTCGATGACTTATGTACAGTCAATGAAATCCAGTCGCTGGCTCAGCGGCTTGAGGTGGCAAGAATGCTTCGTGAAGGCAAGACCTACCACAAGATAGAAAGTGAGACAGGTGCAAGTACAGCAACCATTTCTCGGGTTAAGCGCTGCCTGAATTATGGAAACGATGGGTATGAAATGGTGCTTGAACGGGTGAAGGAGCCTGTATCGACTAATACAGAGGAATAAGTTTTTAGAAAAAGCCGGGAAATTGTTCCCGGCTTTTTCCTTTTATCTTATTTTAGTTTGGGTCTCCAACTTTTCGGCTTTACTAAATGAATTTATTATCTGCCCTTGGTCCAGCTCATGTACCGTGTCACAGAGTATTTCAATATCCTCTTTACCATGGCTGGCAAGAATGATCGTTTTTCCGCGGTCTCTTAATTCAAGAAGGAGCCTGCGGATATCTGCTACTCCCCGATTGTCCAGTCCATTCATAGGTTCATCAAGAATAAGGATATCCGGGTCTTCCATGAGTGCCTGTGCCAGTCCAAGGCGTTGCCTCATTCCTAAAGAATACTTGCCGACGTGTTTTTTGCTTTTAGGATCCAGTCCGACCTTTTCAATCACAGCAAGAATCTGTTCTTTCGAAATTTTATTTTTAATCGCTGCCAGGAATTTTAAATTCGTGTATCCGTCATAATTGGGAAGAAATCCGGGAGCTTCAATAATGATTCCTATGCTTTCAGGTACATCACAATCTTTTCCTATTTGCTTCCCATTTACCCTAATAGTCCCGGATGTTGGGATTACAAACCCACAAATGCATTTTAATAGCATGGTCTTTCCTGAACCGTTTCTGCCAATTAATCCATGTATTTTATATTTATCTAGAGAGAGGGAAATTCCGTTTAAAACAGTTGTATCTCCAAATTTTTTTGTTACATTCGTAATTTTAATAGCAGTCTGCATAGATAGCTGTCCTCTTTTCGTTAAATTGGAGGTAAAACGTTAATGGATTGTTTTCGATTTGTAATAATTGCAGATATTATCATTCCGACAATTAGTAGTGCGAAACTAACATAGATATAAGTTATCGATGGCATTAGTGTAGTACCTTCAATATCAATCCGATCAAGATTGCTCCAAGAAAGAGGAGAAAAGCTGTAGAGATGCGATTTGCCTGTAACTGCTGCATCCAAAACAAGAAAGAATGAAGCCGTTAAAACGCCAAAAATTCTTGTATTTGTGAGAGAATTAATTAGGTAAATTAACAATCCTAAAAAAATACCCGCCATCCATGAAAGCAAAAAAGAGAACCACATCGCCTGGAAAGGTGAAAAATAGTGAAGGGTACTTGAAGTAATTACTGTTTTTAACCCAACCACTACAGATGCATTTGTATTTGCAAGCGTGCCAAGTACTTTTCCCCATTCCATTGAAAACTGGATTGTTGGGAGATTTATTAGGATGGATATGACCATCAAAAAGATAAAGTAAAATGCGGACGCGATGATAATATATCCTATTTGCCCGATACTCCATGGAATCCGGCCGCTCCTTGCAATGATATATGGCTGATTATCATCGATGAACGGAGCATCGCAAAAGAGTAGGATTAATGGAAAAAAGAATAGAAGCTTAATAAACTTCTGGGTAAATAGAAAAGGAAACAACCAGGGGGAAACATCGATATTAATGTCTTGCGAGAAATCCATGATTTCTTTTGTGAAGTTGTGGGTCAATATGGTGAGTAGGATTGCAATTACCCATACTCTGTAATTAGATGGCCACTTACGAAAATTTTGATAACAGACTAACCGGGATGTATTAAACAACCTCATTACGCATTCGCCTCTTTACTTGATAATTAAACAAGAATCCCGCTAAAACAGAATAAAAAATGAAAATAAAAATAAAAAAAGCCAAACTAACTAGCGGACCTTCCTGTATTACATTCCCGCTTCTCGTTAACAAATAAAGGTTAAGCCAAGAAGGCAGGCTCATCGTTAGCTCTTCCAGTATGTAACTGGCAATAACAGGTGTAGCGATTGCAACAAAAGGAATCGGAATGAATGCTGAAACGGCTAAGCCCACAACGGACCATAAGGCAGCAGCCAAACTAAAAACGAGACTCTTTGCCAATAAAAACAGGAGTGGATAATCCCCTAAGGCTAGCGATCCAAATGTTTGATTATTAAATTCCTGATTTAAATATTCAGTTGGAAACAAAGGCAGTTTAAACGAAAGTAATGAAATGAACGTAATTAGCCCAATAAAAACAGTTAAGAAACCGCTAACAAAACAAGTTACAACTTTGGACCAAATATACCTATTAATTCCCGTTCGAATGACTACAGGTTTTATGTATTGAAATTTCCAGTCAGTACAAAAGCTTGAAACATAAGGAAGGGCAGCAAATAGCACGACCAATTTTTTTAACATCGTTAGCCCTATGAAAATATCCAAACTATAGTAGACCGTTATACCTGCTCCGGAGGCAGAAATTTTCTCCCAAATGCTAATAAAACAAAGAACAGTAACCCCAATAATGGAAAGATAAAAAACTGGAGAGGAGAACAACTGTATAAAGGACATGGTAAAGGCTCTTCTATTCATGTCACCGCTCGCCTCCTGTTCGTATTTCTTGACCAGTTTCTCCAGTGATAATAATTGTGAATTCAGCTTTAGTTTTAAAAGTTCCTCCCTTATCATTAAAGGTTACGTCCTGGTTTGCTGTAAAAATCCAAGCTGGGATAAGTTCAAACTTAACTTTTTCTGTATTATTTACAACCGGTAGATATTCCAAAGCAATTTTAGAAATAACAATAGGATCTGTTATTAAAACATCCTTATACTTGTTTTTGACCTTTTCTAAAGCTGTTTCCAACGAAATGGGGGTTATGTTCTTTTTCAGAGTTTCACCTAATTCATAAACTCCGCTACCTGTAAAGAATATTAAACCATTCTTATTTACAACACCCATAATCCGGCTTCCAATAACAGAGATTTGATTGTTAACATCTGCATATCCTTTATTCGTTATTGCTATATTGTCATAAAGAATTGGAAAGGTGACGACGTATGCTTCATCAGCTTTTTCCCATTTTCGTGGATGTCCGCCATTTTTCGTTTCATAGTCCTCCCATTCACTTTGCAATGTTTCAAAATCAAGGGCAAATACTTCTGGATTCCCTAAATTGGTTATACCCACTTCATTTGCGACTTTTTTTACTATTTCAATTGACTTAGCTTTATCGATTCCTTCAAGGGATTTATTTTTGAATACCTCCTTTAAATCAGAGCGAATAAAATAAGTAGTTCCGCTTATGACGGTATCGTATTCCCGCTTACTGTAATAAATATCTGTATACCGCAAAGAACCTAATTCCATGGTTAAATTTGACTCGTCTGACAATTGAAAATACTTGTTTTTATAATGAAACAGCCAGTCTTCATCTTCATGAATTTCTTTTATAGTCTTATCCTTTAAAAAAGTTTTTTTTACTTGCTCAGTATCAAATTCCTTCAGAAAAATAGAACTAATTTTAATTTTTTTTTCATTATCACTCACTATGTCTGCATCAATCAATATATTATCGTCCAATTTCCTTTCCAAAACCTCAGGGGTGGGACCATTGGATGTTTTAGTGCTTCTAGAATTTAGAGAATCCTTATGTTCGCCTGTGGGAAAACATGCACTTAGCACAAACGCAGATATACAGACAAACAATATTACTACCTTGTTCACTTTAAACCCTCCAGACCTTTAATAAACGACAGAGAAAAAAGCAGACCGATGCAGGTTATCGGTCTATGTGTTTGCTTTAAGTAAATTAAGTATTAAGAGTACCAATAGCCTTCTGCAAAAACACCATACTTATCGGTGTCAGCTTGAAGGTGAAGGGGATAACCAGCACCAACATATGAAGAGTAACCTTTTACAATTCTTGATGCGTTAGTTGGGGTTACCCTAAAGTATCCTGTTAATGATGTTGCGGAGGTACTGTCATCCTTTCTTACATTATAATAAAAAAGATCTGTATCAATAATATTGTGATTTGTTGTGTAAATATAAGCGTTTTGTTCATTATCATCCTTTGGATTAGGGGCAGAAAAAGCTACCCCATTGTTAACTGAAGGATTGACACTAAAAGAAATATTTTTTTTGGCCGCAAATCCAGTAGGTGCAAATAGTGAGAAAGCAAATGCTGTTGCCAGTATTCCTGAGATTAATTTCTTTTTCATTTAAGAAACTCTCTCCTTCTCTATTAAAGTTATTATAGAATCTGCCAGTGACCTGCATGACAGAATGCTACCGCTAGTAAAGGTGTCTTTATATAATCGCCACCATCAGTGCTCACCCTCAATTAAAGTATTTAGTTCGGCCGTTGCATCAGCTACTTGATAAGTTTGATAGGGTCCATAAATTTTTGAATCTTTATTAATGGAAGTATCTAAGTTTAGTAAAGAAAGAATCATCATAATGATAAAAAAATACCGTTTCACAAAATCCCTCCCAATTTTTAGTACTACAATTATTATCCTTCAAAAATATTTGCTAAAAAATATGCATTTTTGCAATAAATTGGTAATATTGTAGAAAGGGGAGATTTATTTGGGGAAAATCGGGGATAACTTGAAATATTATCGAACCATGGTTGGGCTTTCTAGAAATGAACTTTGTGAAGGCATCTGTGACACATCAACTCTTTTTAGGATAGAAAATGATGATCAAATTCCTAGGCTGGATTTACTTAAAACTTTAAGTGAAAGATTACAAGTCCCTTTAAATTATATTGTGAGTGATTTAAGCAGGGATGATTTTAATCAAATTCAAAAATATAAAAAATTATGCAGGGAGTTAACCTATTCACAGGATTTCACAAGTTTAGGGATCGTTTTACAAGAATTTAATAAATTGATACAGATTTATATAAATCAACCTGAATATGAAGAATTATATAAATATATAGAATGGCATAAAGCAGTTATTTTGCATAAATCCAACAAGAATCCTCAAAAGGCTGAAAAAACTTTAAGAAAAGTCAATACTAATAAACTGAAGACCGAACTGGATATCAGTATTTGCAATTCATTGGGGCTTATTATCATGGAGAGTAGTGGACATTCACAAGCCCTATCGTATTTCCAAAAGGCTTATCAAAGCATAGAAAATCTTCCTTTTACGAATGATTTAACATTACTTCCTAGAGTAGGTTATAATCTGGCTTACTGTCTGTTTTATCTAAATAATTTGGATAGCGCAATTAAGATCGGATTTAAAGTTTTGGAACATATTGAAGTGAATCATCTATTTTATATGTACGCTAAAATTAAACATATGATTGGCAGATTTCATGAAGAGCAGGGTCATTTGGAACAAGCATTAACAAGTATAGAACATGCTGTTAATCTTTTTATAATAGAAGGGAAACAGCAGTATGTGAATCAAGCAAGCAAGGATATAGACAGAATTAAACAGAAACTATTAGGAAGCCTTAAGCATTGATGTTTGATAGCAAATAGTTGCTATTGACCATCAAAAAACATAAGGCTTTTTTTGTTTTACAAAATTTTATTGCCTTGATGTATCTGGTTATCATTTCTAAATCTGTTTTCCCTGTTTTGTTTTTTTATCGTTTTACCAGATGCTATAATGGACTAATGGAGTAGTGAATGGAGGATTCATCAATGTACGATTACCGCGAATGGCGCCATGTATTCAAGCTTGACCCTGCCAAGGAGCTATCTGATAAGGACCTTGAAATAATTTGTGAATCAGGTACGGATGCCGTTATGATAGGGGGAACGGACGGAGTCACACTTGAAAAGGTACTTGACTTGATGGCAAGAGTTCGCCGCTATACAGTTCCATGTGTCCTGGAGATTTCGAATCTTGATTCTGTTTCGCCTGGGTTTGACCTCTACTTCGTTCCGTCTGTTTTGAATAGCCGCGACCCAAGGTGGATCAATGGCCTTCATTTTGAGGCAGTTAGGGAATTTGGGCATATGGTGGATTGGGACGAGTTCGCCATGGAAGCGTATATTATTCTTAACGAAGACTGCAAGGCCGCAAGACTGACAAAAGCAGATACAAATCTGTCAGTCGAGGATGTACAGGCCTATGCAATGATGGCCGAAAAGATGTTTGGAATGCCAATTGTTTATCTTGAATATAGTGGAGCCTATGGTGACCCAGAAATGGTGTCTGCTGCGAAAACAAGTCTTGAGAAATCTATTCTTTTTTATGGAGGAGGAATCCGGACAAAGGAGCAGGCAGAGGAAATGTCCAGGCATGCAGATGTAATTGTTGTTGGCAATATCATATATGAAAACTTGCAACAAGCACTTGAAACTGTAAAAGCAGTTCGCTCAGGAAAATAAGTGCGTATTGTTCATAAATAGATTAAAATGAAATAAGAACATATGTTTTGTTATGGTGGTGTAGAGATGCAATATCTTAAAGATAAACTGCTTGGCGGGCTTAACCCCCAGCAACAGGAAGCTGTTAAGGCGACAGATGGCCCCCTATTAATTATGGCAGGGGCAGGAAGTGGAAAGACCCGGGTTCTGACGCATCGAATCGGGTATCTGATGCTGGAAAAGGGGGTCAATCCCTATAACATTCTGGCAATCACATTTACAAATAAAGCTGCACGTGAAATGAGGGAACGTGTTGCAAGAATGATGGGCGGTGTAGCGGAGGAAGTCTGGATTTCGACATTTCACTCGATGTGTGTGCGGATTTTACGGCGCGATATTGACAGGATTGGCTTCAACCGGAACTTTACAATACTCGATACTACTGACCAGCAATCTGTAATTAAGGGCATCCTGAAGGAGCAGAATCTTGATCCGAAAAAGTTTGATCCCCGTGCTATCCTTGGTGCCATTTCTTCTTCGAAAAACGAACTGACAGGCCCAGAGGAATATGAAAATATGGCCGGTGATTATTTCCAGAGGCAAATTGCTGCCGTGTATAAGGAATATCAGAAGAAGCTGCGCAAGAACCAGGCTTTGGACTTTGACGACTTGATTATGATGACGATCAAGCTATTTGACCAGGTGCCGGATGTTTTAGAGAGATACCAGCGCAAATTCCAGTACATCCATGTGGATGAGTACCAGGATACAAACCGGGCGCAGTATACGCTCGTTAAAAAGCTTGCGGCACGGTTCAAGAATTTATGTGTTGTCGGTGATTCCGATCAGTCCATCTACAGGTGGCGCGGAGCTGATATTGCCAATATACTTTCGTTTGAAAAAGACTATCCTAATGCAAGAGTGATTTTATTGGAACAAAATTACCGTTCCACTAAGCGAATTCTCCTCGCGGCAAATGAAGTGATTGCAAAGAATCTAAACCGAAAACCTAAGAATTTGTGGACAGAGAATCCTGAAGGAAATAAGCTCGTCTATTACAGAGCGGACAGTGAGCAGGGAGAAGCTCAGTTCGTCGCTGGTAAAATTAAAGAGCTTACTGAATCGGGGGACTACAGCGCCTCTGATATTGCGATTTTATACAGAACGAACGCTCAATCACGGGTAATGGAGGAAGTTTTGCTTAAATCGATCATTGATTACCACATCGTTGGAGGCATTAAGTTCTATGATCGGAAGGAAATCAAGGACATCCTTGCCTACTTAAGGCTTATATCAAACCCTGATGATGATATCAGCCTTCTCCGGGTAATCAATGTTCCGAAACGCGCACTTGGAGCCACTTCAGTGGACAAAATAATTGATTTTGCTGCGCTGCATGATTTGACACTATACCAGGCACTGGAATCTGTCGAGTTGATTGGGCTTAGTCCTAAAGCTGTTAAAGCAGCCGCTGGTTTCCGTGATTTGATTGGCAACTACAACCGGATGCAGGAATTCCTGTCTGTTACTGAAATTGTTGAGGACCTGCTTGATAAATCAGGCTACAGGGAGATGCTTCAAGCTGAAAAGTCGATTGAGGCTCAAAGCCGGCTTGAGAACCTTGAAGAATTGCTGTCGGTTACAAAGAATTTTGAGGAAACAAGTGAAGACAAGACCCTTGTCTCTTTCTTGACAGATTTGGCGCTCGTAGCCGATATTGATTCAATGGAAGAAGGGCAGGAAAAGACAGAGAAGGTCACCTTGATGACTCTCCACTCTGCCAAAGGGTTGGAGTTTCCAGTTGTATTCCTAATTGGGCTTGAGGAAGGTGTATTCCCTCACAGCCGCTCGTTGATGGATGAAGGAGAAATGGAAGAAGAACGCAGGCTTGCCTATGTTGGGATAACAAGGGCTGAAAAGATCCTGTATCTGACAAACGCCCAAATGAGGACGCTATTTGGACGGACCAATATGAATCCTTCCTCGAGGTTTATTAAAGAAATCCCATCAGATTTGCTAGAAGTGGTGGAACCTGCTGAAAGGCAATTTGGTTCTAGCCTATTCGGGAACGACAGGGGCCGCTTTGGTGGAGGCAGCGCCGGATCTTCCGCTTCCGGCAGCTGGCAGCCTGCGCGGCAAAGCCAGCCTGCACAGCCCGTTATTAGGAAACCAGTTTCACGGCCTGCTGCAACTGGCGGTGAAGGACTTGCCTGGGGCGCCGGTGACAAGGCTGAACATGGAAAATGGGGAATTGGTACGGTCGTTGGAGTAAAAGGCGAGGGAGATGGCATGGAACTTGATATTGCTTTCCCTAGCCCGGTTGGTATCAAGAGGCTATTAGCTAAATTCGCCCCAATTAAGAAACTGTAACAATTTCTGCGAAACGAGGGATTGATGGATGGATCTGCACGCTGCCGAAATGAAAGTAAGGGAACTGCAAACCCTGCTGCATCAATATGGATATGAATATTATGTTCTTGATAAACCATCAGTTCCGGATGCTGAATACGATAGGCTGCTCCGTGAATTGATTGAGCTAGAAGAGATGTATCCGCAGTTTAAAACCCCCGACTCCCCTACTGTACGGGTAGGAGGGGCTGTGCTGGATATGTTTGAAAAGGTTCGGCACCGGAGTCCGATGCTTAGCCTTGGCAATGCCTTCAACGAGGCTGATCTCCGGGATTTTGACAGGAGGGTCCGGCAGGTTGTTGGAAACAATTTTTCCTATGTTTGCGAACTGAAGATTGATGGTCTGGCGGTATCACTTAGATATGAGGACGGACGCTTCGTCCAGGGGGCAACAAGGGGCGACGGGACAACTGGAGAGGATATCACCGCAAATCTTCGCACAATTAAATCAATCCCTTTGCGGTTAAGGGAGCCTGTTTCATTAGAAGTGCGCGGCGAGGCATTTATGCCGAAGCTCTCCTTTGAAAAACTGAATGAAGCAAAGGCCGAACGCGGTGAGGAGCCATTTGCAAATCCGAGAAATGCGGCTGCAGGTTCTCTTCGCCAGCTTGATACAAGCATAGCGGCATCCAGGAACCTAGATATATATCTATATGCGGTGGCTGATGCTGCTGCCCTCGGTCTTGAATCTCATAGCGAAGCCCTTGATTATATTGAAAAAATCGGATTTAAGACGAATAAGGAAAGGCGCAAATGTGGAAGCATTGAGGAAGTCCTGGAGTATATAAATGGCTGGGGTGAAAAACGGCCAAATCTGGATTATGACATCGACGGTATCGTCATCAAGGTTGATTCCTATTACCAACAGGAGGAACTGGGCTATACGGCAAAAAGCCCTCGCTGGTCTATTGCGTATAAGTTTCCTGCTGAAGAAGTTGTCACAACCCTTCTGGATATTGAGCTGAGTGTTGGCCGAACCGGGGTAATCACACCGACGGCCATCCTTGAACCAGTACGTGTTGCCGGGACAACGGTCCAGCGTGCATCCCTTCATAATGAAGACCTGATTAGAGAAAAGGATTTGAAGATCGGCGATAAGGTTGTCGTCAAAAAAGCCGGCGATATTATTCCTGAGGTTGTCAACGTACTTCCTGAGCAAAGGACTGGTGATGAAAAGGACTTCTTTATGCCAACAAACTGCCCTGAATGCGATAATGAACTTGTCCGTATCGAGGGTGAAGTTGCACTCCGCTGCTTGAACCCAAAATGCCCTGCACAAATCAGGGAAGGGTTGATTCACTTTGTTTCACGGAATGCTATGAATATCGACGGCCTTGGTGAGAAGGTCATATCTCAATTGTTTGCCCATAAATTGATTGAAGATGTTGCTGATATCTATAAGTTAACTGCGGACCAACTCCTCGCACTGGAAAGGATGGGTGAAAAGAGTGTCACCAACCTGCTCAATGCAATAGAAGCCTCCAAGGAGAATTCGCTTGAACGGCTCCTATTTGGGCTTGGGATTCGCCATGTCGGTGAAAAGGCTGCGAAAACTCTGGCGCAGGAATTTGAAACAATGGACAGGCTGGCTGCAGCAACAGAGACTGAGCTAATTGCCATAAGTGAAATTGGTGAAAAAATGGCCAGTTCAATTTCCGCGTTCTTTGCAGAGGAAGAGGTAATGGAATTACTTGCAGAACTGAAGGAAGTTGGCCTTAACATGGACTATAAGGGTCCGCGTAAGTCCACTGCGCCTGCAGATTCAATGTTCGCGGGCAAGACAGTTGTTTTGACCGGGAAATTGGAAAAACTGACTAGAAATGAAGCGAAAGAAAAGCTTGAAGCGCTCGGGGCAAATGTAGCCGGCAGCGTCAGCAAGAAGACAGATATTCTTGTCGCCGGTGAGGATGCAGGCTCAAAACTCACAAAGGCGACTGAGCTGGGAATAGAAATCTGGGATGAAGAGAGGCTGCTTGAGGAAATCGAACAATAAGAGGTGCAGGAAACGTGAGAAAGCTATCAGTCGCGCTTATATCCCTGGCCCTTCTGCTTGGGGCCTGTGCCCCGAACTTTGATAAGCAGGAGGAAGTCATAGACAATTCGACTAAATCCAAGGAAAATGCGATTATTCCGAAATACCAAATATCAGATAAGTTTTATAGGACGCTGCTTCCTTTTGAACCAAGTGAAGCAAGAGGTTTGACAGTAAATAATCTTAACACCCGATATGATATCAATGAATTTGAAATGGGCTTGATGCGGATTGCCCAAAACACATTCGACCCTGATACGTATGTGTTTCGCGAAGGGCAGCAGTTGAAGAAGAAAACAGTTCAGTCCTGGCTCGCAAGGAAATATACAAAAAAGCAGCTAGCTGAGTTGAAGTTAAAAGAAGAGGAAAACCTTGGCTTAAATCCGGTTGATCCAGGTACAGGTTCCATAGAGGCTCGAAATGAAAAAGCGCCGATTTACCTTGCTCATATCCTTGAACATAATTACTTGATCAAGGGTGAGGATGACAAGATGAAGCTGGCTGGGGTAACGATTGGCCTTGCCCTTAACTCGGTTCATTATTATCAAAAAGAGCAGTATGGCGATGTTTTTGATGTGAATATAAAGAGGGCTGATATGGAGCGGGAAGGCAAGAAAATCGCTCAGGAAGTTCTTAAAAGGCTCCGCTCAATGAACCAATTAAAGAATATTCCAATTACTATTGCCCTCTTTGAACAAGCGAGCAGTGATTCTGTAGTGCCGGGTAACTTTTTTGCTTACACAACAGTAAAACAGGGAAACTCCATTAGCGACTGGGAAAAGGTAAATGAAAAATACTACTTATTCCCGTCAGATGATGAGGCAAAAGAAAAACATCGTGAAGACGTTGTTGCATTTGAAAACTTTAAGATGGATGTTGAGAAGTATTTTCCGAATTATAATGGTGTTGTAGGTAAAGCCCATTATCTTGAGGATGAACTCCAAGAATTAAGTATATCAATCCCAATTCAGTTTTATGGGAAGGCAGAAGCAATCGGTTTTACCCAGTATGTAACAGGGCTTATCATGGAATACTTCCCAGAATACATTTCAGTATCAGTCGATATCAATTCAGTAAATGGTCCAGAGGCATTAATTGTAAAAAAGGCAGACCAGAAAGAACCATTTGTCCATATCTATGAATAAGGAACAAAAGCGGAAGCGCCTTCGTGACAGGCGAAGAACGCCTGTCCCTGCGATGATTATTCTAAGGAGCTTTCCTTAGTGGTCATCGCCGTACAAAATGGAGGGGCTTCGACTGAGATAAAGGAATCACGAAGAGCGTAAGCGATTCGATGATGACTTATCGTAGGGAGGAGACCTGAAATTTGCTAGGCGATAGGCGCTGGAGCTAGACGTAGACACGCTGGACAAAAGAATAATCACAGTTGTGTAACCTATAACTTCTAATAAACATGTTTGTACCCAGGGTTTTATAGCCTGGGTACTTTTTATTTTACGTGAATCAACCTTTCCCAGTCGGATAAGGTTTTTTATTTCTTTAGTCCTATTTTTCAGGAATTTGGTAAAAAAGTGAAAATTTTATACTTAAAATAGTTTCCTTTTTGAAAAGTGTGTTATATAATACTATTAGTTTAATAAGGTTGTATTATAACAGAAAAATCAAGGAGGATTTTGGAGATGAACAATTCACGTGTAAAGCAATTGGAGGAAAGCTGGCAGATGGACAGCCGCTGGAACGGAGTGGAGAGAACTTACACTGCACAAGATGTTGTTAAGCTGCGGGGGTCACTTGACATTGAACATACACTTGCAAGAAGGGGAGCTGAAAAGCTATGGAACCTTCTTCAGGAAGAGGATTATATTAACGCCTTGGGCGCTTTGACTGGGAACCAGGCCATCCAGCAGGTCAAAGCAGGCCTAAAGGCAATATACTTAAGCGGGTGGCAGGTCGCGGCTGATGCAAACCTTTCAGGCCATATGTATCCTGATCAAAGCCTCTATCCTGCTAATAGCGTGCCAAGCGTCGTCAAGCGTATCAACCAGGCGCTTCAGCGTGCTGATCAAATTCACTACAGTGAAGGAGATGCTTCGACAGATTGGTTTGTGCCGATTGTGGCCGATGCCGAAGCAGGATTTGGCGGCCAGCTGAATGTTTTTGAGCTGATGAAGGGCATGATTGAAGCGGGTGCGGCGGGTGTTCACTTTGAGGATCAGCTTTCTTCTGAAAAAAAATGCGGGCATTTGGGTGGAAAGGTTCTCCTGCCAACTCAGACTGCGGTTAAAAATCTGATTGCAGCCAGACTTGCAGCTGATGTAATGGGTGTTCCAACTGTTATCGTCGCACGCACAGATGCCAATGCTGCTGACTTGATAACAAGTGACATTGATCCATATGATCACGAATTCCTGACTGGTGAACGAACACCTGAAGGATTTTTCAAAACAAAATCGGGCCTTGACCAGGCAATTGCAAGAGGGCTGGCGTATGCTCCTTATACAGACCTTGTCTGGTGCGAGACTTCAGAGCCGAATCTCGAGGAAGCCAGGATTTTTGCTGAAGCGATTCATGAAAAGTATCCAGGCAAGCTTCTCGCATATAACTGTTCACCTTCGTTTAACTGGAAGAAGAAGCTTAATCAGGAGACAATTGAAAAGTTCCAAGTTGAGCTCGGCAATATGGGCTACAAGTTCCAGTTCGTGACATTAGCAGGCTTCCACGCCCTCAACCACAGCATGTTTGAGCTTGCTCGCGGATACAAGGAACGCGGAATGGCAGCCTACTCTGAGCTGCAGCAGGCGGAGTTTGCTAGCGAACAATATGGCTATACCGCGACAAGGCATCAGCGTGAGGTAGGCACGGGATACTTTGATGAGGTTGCAATGGTTATTTCCGGCGGCACATCCTCAACAGTTGCCCTCAAGGGTTCTACGGAAGCGGAACAATTCACGCCAGCTAAATAATTGATAGGCAGTCCCCCAGGGGGCTGCTTTTTGTTTCTCAGCATTCAAGATTAAAAAGCTGGCAAGAGTTGAGTTTTTTTACTAGTATGAAGGGAAGTTGCACGGTTTTTAGGGAATAATCATACATAATAAGAAACAGGAGACGGGGTGAAGCGATGGGGAAGCCAACGGTGGAGGATGTTCTGCAGCAGGGGATTCATGGGCAAAAGCAGCTGAAGCCCGAGGAACGGCGTAAATTCCTGGGAACAATCAGGGAGCGTGTGCTCATTGCGCTAAAAAAGGGCCAAGTGCTTGCTGAAGGAACATACGTCCAGGTGGAACAGTTAATGAAGGAATTTCAGGACGCCCATTTATACATGAACGGCACTATCTCTTATGAGGATTTTTCCAAATACCTGAAAATGGCCAGGGAAAATAATATCGAGTATACAATTGTAACCAATAAAGAACACGATTCAGATCTTGGATTGGTGTTAGCTTGCCCGTATGCAGTAGATAAGAAAGAAATTTACGTGAAAGCCAATGTAGTTCAGGAAGAAATTCAGCCTGAAGCGAAGAAGGGGTTTTTTGGAAAGCTGTTTGGATGGGCACGAAAATAAATGTGGACCTCGGATTGCCGGGGTTCTTTTTTTGCTTTAGACTGTTATCGCCTATGAATCCTATGGCGGTCGAATTCATATTTCACAATTTTGGCAGGTTTTGGCGATAATTGCTTTGAAAACCCCCTTTTCTTTTTAGATAAAAGAGATTAGTATATGGTTTGGAAGATTTGAAGAAAAGGGGCCAAAACAAATGAACATGGCTGAAATACGGCCAAAAGAGCGTTCTGATATAAGGATCAAGCTTGGTAAGACATTTTATATATGGAAACGATATTTTGAATGGTTGATAGATAGGAATATATATGCGAATGAACGAGACAGGGTTCTTCTGTCCTACTCAGCCTTCGGACATCAAACACCCTTGATGCGAGAGTTGGAGGGTGTGGATATAACCTGCCAGCAAAATAAAATAAAGAATCTTAAGCTTGCAGTAGAAAAGGTAAATGGGATTATTATTAAGCCAGGTGAGACGTTTTCCTTTTGGAAGTTGATAGGCAATCCTACCAAAAGAAAAGGGTATGTCGACGGAATGGTCCTCCATTATGGACGCTATTTGAAGGATACTGGTGGGGGGTTATGCCAGCTTTCTAATTTGATATACTGGATGGCTCTCCACACACCTTTGTCGGTGACAGAACGCCATCGCCATAGTTTCGATGTGTTTCCGGATTCTAACCGTACACAGCCATTTGGGAGCGGAGCAACCTGTTCATATAATGACCGTGATTTACGGATTAAAAATGAAACGGATGTGTCATACCAGCTACATGTCCGGATGACTGATACCCATCTTGTGGGTGAGTGGCGCTGCGAGGAGCCCCAAGTCCATGCGTATCATATTTATGAAAAAGACCATAGCATTAGCCGCACCTATTGGGGTGAATATATAAGGCATAATGAGCTCTGGCGCAAAGCGTACAACCGCCAGCATAAGCTTGTCAGCGAAGAATTCATTACTGAAAATATTGCTATAATGATGTATGAGCCTCTGCCGGAGCAGAAGGCTGAGTAAAGGGTACCCGCTACATTTACGGGTGCTCTTATTTAGTTTAAAAGAATAAATAAGTCCTTTCGTATAATGTAGCTCGATTACACAATAAAGCCACTTTAAAAAGGGGCTATTTTTTCAGATAAATGGCTACTTCTAGATATAGGATTATTTTACAAAAAGAAATCTAACTACTCCCCATTTTAATCCTACTGAAGTTTCTGTTATTATCAATAGTATTATGATTGAACGGGAGGAATGAGGATGTCGAGAATTTCACTTGATCAGGTCCGGCATGTGGCGAACCTTGCCCGGCTTGATATTACCAGTGAGGAAGCGGAAAAATTTGCACACCAGCTTGATGCGATTATTACTTTTGCTGAACAGCTGAATGAACTGGATACGGAAGGCGTTGAGCCAACGTCCCATGTGCTTCCGATGACCAATGTTTTAAGAGATGATAAAGCTAGACAAGGCCTTCCTCGGGAACGGGTCTTGAAAAATGCACCAGACCAGCAGGATGGTTACTTCCGGGTACCGTCAATTTTAGAGGAATAAGGAGGAACGTTTGTGAGTTTATTTGATCATACTCTCGAGGATTTAAGGGAGTTATTGCAGAAAAAGGAACTATCCTCCTTGGATCTTGTTGAGGAGTCTTATAAGCGGATTGGCGAGGTAGATGGGAAGGTTCAGGCCTTTCTAACACTCGATGAGGAGGGTGCCCGTACCAAGGCACAAAGGCAACAAACTGCTAATGGTATTCTATCCGGAATGCCGATTGGCATAAAGGACAACATTGTCACTAAGGGACTTAAAACAACATGTGCAAGTAAGATTCTTGGCAACTTTGACCCAATATACAATGCGACTGTCATGGATAAGCTCGATGCTGCAGGAACGATTACAATTGGCAAACTCAATATGGATGAATTTGCGATGGGATCGTCAAACGAAAACTCTGCTTATCAAAAGACACGGAACCCATGGGACCTGGAACGGGTACCCGGCGGATCCTCTGGCGGTTCTGCAGCATCGGTTGCTGCGGGGGAAGTGTTGTTTTCGCTTGGCTCCGATACAGGCGGATCTATTCGACAGCCGGCTTCTTTTTGTGGAGTTATCGGGATGAAACCTACATATGGCCGTGTATCGCGCTATGGCCTTGTTGCTTTCGCGTCATCGCTTGATCAAATCGGCCCAATTACAAGGAACGTGAAGGACAATGCGTATCTCCTGAATGCAATTTGCGGAATTGACCCAATGGACTCAACATCTGCAAACATGGAGGTTCCGGATTTCACAAATGGGTTAACGGGCGATATAAAAGGAATGAAAATTGGGATTCCAAAAGAGTACTTGGGCGAAGGTGTGCAAGAAGAAGTGAAAAACTCAATCAGGGCGGCGTTAAATGTACTTGAGGAACAAGGGGCTATCATTGAAGAAGTATCCCTGCCACATTCGAAGTATGCTTTAGCGGCTTATTATATTTTATCTTCATCAGAAGCATCGGCTAATCTTGCACGCTTTGATGGGGTACGATATGGACACCGCACCGAACATGCCGAAGACCTGCTCAGCATGTACAAAAAGACACGTTCAGAAGGCTTTGGTGACGAGGTAAAGCGCCGCATTATGCTTGGAACTTTTGCATTAAGCTCGGGTTACTATGATGCGTACTACAAAAAGGCGCAAAAAGTTCGGACTTTGATTAAAAAGGACTTTGAGGATGTATTCCAAAAGTTTGACCTGATAGTCGGGCCAACCACTCCTACTCCAGCTTTTAAAATTGGGGAGATCATTGATGACCCGCTGACAATGTATGCGAATGATATCCTGACTATACCAGTCAATCTAGCAGGGGTTCCAGCAATTTCGGTGCCGTGCGGGTTTAGTAGTGGGCTTCCACTTGGGTTGCAGATAATCGGCAAGCATTTTGATGAAGCAACGATTTATCGGGCCGCGTATGCTTTTGAACAGGCAACCAACTATCATAAACAGCGGCCGGCGCTTTAAGGAGGGGAACAGAATGGATTTTGAAACAGTCATCGGCCTTGAGGTCCACGTTGAATTAAAAACCGAGTCGAAAATTTTTTCAACTAGCCCCAATCATTTTGGTGCTGAACCAAATACAAATACAACCGTCATCGACTTGGGCTACCCGGGTGTCCTGCCGGTACTGAATAAAAAGGCTGTTGAATATGCAATCAAAGCGGCGATGGCGCTGAATTGTGAAATTGCGCCAGTTACGAAGTTCGACCGGAAAAATTATTTTTATCCGGATAATCCAAAAGCGTTTCAAATTTCACAATTTGATAAGCCGATTGGAGAAAATGGCTGGGTAGAGATTGAAGTGAACGGATATAAGAAAAAAATCGGTATTACAAGGCTTCACTTGGAAGAAGATGCAGGGAAACTAAACCATGTTTCAGGTGCTTCGCTTGTCGATTACAACAGGCAGGGTACTCCGCTAGTAGAAATCGTCTCTGAACCAGATATCCGAACCCCGGATGAAGCATATGCCTATCTTGAAAAATTGAAGTCAATCATTCTGTACACTGGAGTGTCCGATGTCAAGATGGAGGAAGGATCACTTCGCTGCGACGCGAATATCTCAATCCGCCCTGTTGGACAGGAAGAGTTCGGTACAAAAACGGAATTGAAAAACCTTAACTCTTTTAACTTTGTGAGAAGGGGCCTTGAACACGAAGAAAAACGCCAGCGGGAAGTCGTAAGCGCAGGAGGGGAAATCCGCCAGGAAACACGCCGTTACGATGAAGCAACCGGCACAACAATTCTGATGAGGGTAAAAGAAGGTTCTGATGATTACCGTTACTTCCCGGAACCTGACCTTCTTGATGTTGTAATCGATGAAGAGTGGAAAGCAAGAATCCAGGCGGAAATACCAGAGCTTCCTGATTCCCGGATTGAGCGGTATGTATCCCAGCTTGGATTGCCTGAATATGATGCGAAGGTGCTGACGGCGACTCGGGAAATGGCAGATTTCTTCGAAGCCACTGTTGCTGCCGGGGCGGATGCGAAACAAGCATCGAACTGGCTGATGGGTGAGGTTTCAGCTTATTTAAAGTCCGTACAGAAAGAATTTGGGGAAACAAAGCTGACCCCAGAAAATCTGTCTGGATTGATTAAGCTAATTGGTGATGGTACGATTTCCTCCAAAATTGCCAAGACTGTCTTCAAGGAACTGATTGAAAACGGGGGCAATGCAGAAGAAATTGTTAAGGCAAAAGGCCTGGTTCAGATTTCCGATGAAGGGGCCTTGCTGAAAATCGTCAACGAAACACTTGATGCAAATCCTCAGTCGATCGAGGATTTCAAAAATGGAAAAAGCAAAGCAACTGGTTATCTTGTCGGCCAGATTATGAAAGCTACAAAGGGCCAGGCAAATCCACAGCTGGTCAATAAAATCCTCGCAGAGGAAATAACCAAACGTTAAAGGCAGGCGGGGAGAGTTTCCCGCCTGTTTTTTCGACGATTCCTGCAGACCAAGTTTGGTTAAAAAGCACTTGCAGCAGGAGTTTTGAAAAATTTAATCAAACGTTTGATTAAATTGGGTTTTGTCGAAAAACAATATATAAATCTTCTGGAAATTGAATTAGCATAGAGCTATACTAATCTTGACCGCTGCGGGATGTAGCTCAGCTTGGTAGAGCACTAGCATGGGGTGCTAGGGGTCGCAGGTTCAATTCCTGTCATCCCGATAGAACAAAAGCGCAAGCGCCTTGGTGAGATGCAATTTCGGGGTGGAGCTAGACGTAGACAAACTAGATAAAAAAGCCACCCACAATCCCGAAAATCTATACTAACGAAAATAAGGAGCCAGGCACTGAGATGCCTGGCTCCTTAATTCATTTAATCTTGTGTTAACAATCGGATACTTTCGTCGAATTCTTTTTCTATAGCCGGATCCTTCTTATAGGTTGCCTTACTTACAAGCCAGGTAACCAGGAGGTTCAGTAGAAAGCCAGGAACGATTTCATAAAGTGTTTCGCCAAATAATACCTTGCCAAGGTCAAGCTCTGCCCAGATAATGACCGTAACAGCACCGACAATCATACCTGCGATGGCGCCCTGGCCAGTCATTTTCCTCCAGAATAGGCTAAGCAGTATGATTGGACCAAAGGAAGCTCCAAACCCCGCCCAAGCGTACGCTACCAAATCCAAAATGGTGTTGTCTGGATTCAAAGCAAGAAGAGCGGCAACGAGTGCGACAACGAGGACTGCCAACCTGCCGAGAAAGACAAGTTGCTTATCTGAAGCGTCCTTTTTGACAAGGACTTTATAAAGATCCTCAACCAATGCACTTGATGTAACAATAAGCTGGGAAGAGACAGTACTCATAATAGCAGCCAGAACCGCCGCAAGCATGAATCCGGCAAAAATTGGATGGAACAGAAGCTGCCCTAAAAGAAGAAAAACTGCCTCCGGATTGCCTAGTTCTACATCAGGATTTTGTTTAAAGTAGGCAATACCGACGAGAGCAGTAAAAATCGTCCCGAGTAACGAGAAAATCATCCAGCCCATTCCAATTCTCCGAGCGCTTTTCATTTCTTTTACATTGGTTATTGCCATAAAGCGGACAATGATGTGCGGCTGGCCGAAATAGCCGAGCCCCCAGGCCAGTGCGGAAATGACACCAATTATGGTTGCACCTTTAAAGAGGCTCATGAATTCAGGGTTTACCATACGAACGGTCTCAAATGTTTCAGAAGGTCCTCCAGTTGCAAAAATGCCGATGGCTGGTACAAGCAAGAGGGCAATCAGCATCATCAGCCCCTGAATAAAGTCAGTATAGCTGACCGCCAAAAAACCACCAAACAGTGTGTAGGCTACAACGACACCACCGACAATGAAGAGTCCGGTGAGGTAGCCTGTATCAAAGGAACTCTGAAAAAATACAGCACCTGATACTAAACCAGATGAGACATAAAAAGTGAAGAAAATTAAAATAACAATTCCGGATACTATTCTTAATAGGTTCGTATTATCTTTAAATCTGTTTTCAAGATAGCTCGGTATCGTAATTGAATCATTCGATACTTGGGTGTAGGAACGAAGGCGTGGAGCGACGAAGAGCCAGTTAATATAAGCCCCAATTGTCAAGCCAATTGCAATCCAGGCATCCGCTAAACCACTTACATAAATTCCTCCCGGCAACCCCATCAACAGCCATCCGCTCATATCGGCTGCGCCAGCGCTTAAAGCTGTTACTGCCGGACCCAATGAGCGTCCCCCAAGCATATAGTCGGTCAGGTTGCTTGTCTTCCGATAAGCGTACCATCCGATCCATAACATCGCGGCCATATAAATGCCTATCGAGATGAGTTGTAACGCCTCATTTGACATAATGTATCCCCCTTTATATTTCTAGAAGAATGTTTTTAAAATATTCAGCATATAAAAAATATTCTTCATTTACTATATATAATATAACTTGGATATACTCGTCAAATTTAAAAATATTCCAATATAATAAAAGTAAGTAAGTGGAAAACTATGAACCAGGAACTTGATATCTTTAACAAGTGAGGTATGATGGAAGAAAAACAGAAAGGGTGGCTTGGATGGAGTTGAATAGCTGGTTTGAAAAAGGACTTACTGCAGATGGGTATATAGAAGGCATGGAAAAAAATAAAGAGAGCATGCTTAAAATTTTGGAGAAGTTTGAATTGGCCCAGCCTCAGAAAGCCCGACTTGAATCGCTGAAGGATAAAGAGCTTAGAGTCCTTGTCCTTACCGAGGACTGGTGTGGGGATGCTATGCTTAATAACCCAATCCTTATGAAGATTGCAGAAGTAGGCGGCATGGAGGTTCGTTTCCTGTTGCGCGATCAAAACCTCGAGCTAATGGACCAATATCTCACGAACGGAACATCACGGGCAATTCCAATTTTTATTTTCATAAATCGTGATGGAGCTGAATATGCAGTCTGGGGACCTCGTGCCCCGCAAGTTCAAGAGCTTGTCGAGCGGGGAAGAGCCGGGCTGCCAGCCAAGGAAGACCCTGATTTTGAAAGGAAGCAAAGGGAGTTTTACACGACACTGACTGAGTCTTACGTAACAGATAAAGGAATCTGGCAGACAGTTTCAGATAGCATTCTTGAAAGAATTACGGGTTAATAGAAAAAAGCAGCCAGTGCGGCTGCTTTATTCATTTTTTAGGAGCCTAAGTCCCACGGCGAGAAACCTTCATGCTATACCGCTAAGGGGCACTTGGCTTTTTCACCACTAGCCGAAAGGTAGTGTTCCTCCTCCTGAGGGCGGTATCCGGTCTTTCTTTAAATTCTTGTCGTTAATTTTCGGCTCAATTCCTAGAAGGATATTCCGGATGTTCGAGCGGTGCAGGAATATAAGAAGTAGAGTAAATCCACAGAACAGCAAGGTTAATCCTTCGGTTGGTACAAATAAGGAATAAATGAATAAAGACAGTCCAACTGAAATGGAACCGAGAAAAACATACTTTGTTACAAAAATGACTAGAAAGAATGAGACATATGCAACGACAAGCATGGGAAAGCTCGCAACAAGGAGAGTACCGGCAGTCGTGGCAATCGCCTTTCCACCGCGAAAGCCAGCAAATACCGGGAAGCAGTGCCCGATTACGGCAACTAGACCAAGGTAAAGAGGCTCAGCCGGAATTGAAAGCAAAAGCGGCAAAGACGCGGCCAGGGCTCCCTTGCCAAGATCGAAAATTAATACAAAAACTGCTGCTGCTTTTCCGAACACCCGCAATGTGTTAGTGGCGCCGGGATTATTGCTTCCGTGTTCACGGATGTCAACACCGTAAACCAGTTTGCCGACTATCAAAGCGGTAGGAAAAGAACCGATAAAATAGGCTGCCAGAAAATAGACTGCAATCATAGAATCATTCCTTTGCGCACCGGTATTGGGTTCCATTTTACCATAAGAATTGCATTATAATTACCTTTTTTGGAAAAATAAAGACATTCTTAGCTTCTTGTCCTTCAATAAAAATATATTCAGGACAGTTCAAATTAGTAGAAAGAAATTTTTATTTACTTGTAGGGATTGTCATATCTGTTCCGTCTAATAGTATGGGAGAAAAGAGGGGAGAAAGAGAGCAGTGATACTGAATTATATTGAAAGATGCTGGCCGGGAGTGACCATACTTTCAGTCTGGGTTAAAAAGGACACATAGATGAATATAAACTGGATTAAAGTCGTGATTTGAATGGTGATGCTTACGGGGGCGCTCTTGACTCTCCTGTTTAAAAGGAAAGGGAAGGCGCAGGAAAATGAGAATAATGCGGGGCGGTATGTTTTGAATGGGGCGGCACTCACAATTCATTAGTATTATTAAAGAAAAGGATCGTGCAGGCAGAATAGCTCTCCGCCTTAATGCTATCCTTGTAATTTTGATTTCGTTTCAACTTTTGTAAAAGGATTCCTGTCTATATAGTATAAAAAGCTTGCCTAAAAATTGGGAATGGTACCTCGCATGAATTTTCTTTACAAAAGATTTTTCCAGGGAGTATGATTAATATCGGACTTCCTGCAGAATTGCGGAAACATAAATTTTAAGCTATGATGGTAAATGGTGGAATAAGACTATTTTTGTAATTTATTATAAGGATGATACCGATGAAAAGAGCGCGAATCATATATAACCCAACATCCGGAAGAGAAGCATTCAGAAGGCACCTTCCTGATGTGCTTGAAAAGCTTGAAAAGGCTGGCTATGAAGCATCCTGCCACGCAACTGCCGGGGAAGGGGATGCGATACTGGCAGCAAAGATTGCTGTTGAGCGGAGATATGACGTTGTGATTGCTGCCGGAGGGGACGGGACCATTAATGAAGTAGTCAATGGACTTGCCCAGCAGGATTACCGCCCGAAACTGGGGATTATCCCGATGGGGACAACAAATGATTTTGCACGAGCCCTGCACATTCCGAGGGATATTGAGAGAGCAACTGATATTATTGTAAAGGGTGACCGAATCCCGGTCGATATCGGACGGATGAATGATAAATATTTCATCAATATTGCTGGTGGAGGACGCCTGACCGAACTGACATATGATGTTCCAAGCAAACTAAAGACCGTACTGGGCCAGCTGGCTTATTACCTTAAGGGTATGGAAATGCTGCCATCGATAAATGCCAGCCATGTTTGCATTGAATATGATGGGAAACTGTTCGAGGGAGAGGCCATGCTCTTTTTGATTGGTCTGACTAACTCGATTGGGGGCTTTGAAAAAATAGCACCTGATGCGTCTTTGAATGACGGAATGTTTTCATTGTTGATTCTAAAAAAGGTAAATCTTGCGGAGTTCATCAGGGTGGCTACACTGGCTATTCGTGGTGAACATATCAAGGATGAAAATGTCATTTATACGAAAGCTAATCGGATTAAAATCCGCTCTAATGATAAGGTCCTCCTCAATCTTGATGGGGAGTACGGGGGCTTGCTGCCTGCCGAGTTTGAAAATTTATACAGGCATTTTGAAGTGTTTGCTCCGTTGGACGCGCTTCGACCAGAAGACCTGCCAGCCGATTGGGTACCAGGAAAAATCTACAGCTAAAATGAAATCCCGCCGTGAAGGCGGGATTTTTACTATTCACTCATTTAGCATCCGAGAATACCGAGAAATGGCGTTGCTCTACCAGAATTGATACAATATTAGAAGAGATATTTATTTTATGAAACGGGGTGGCAAAATGACGAAAAGGGCTTTAATCAATGTCGATTATACATATGACTTCGTTGCAGATGCAGGTGCTTTGACTTGCGGTGAGCCAGGCAGGGCGATTGAAAAACGCATAACTGATTTAACTGAGGAATTCATTACGAATGGCGATTATACAGTCTTTGCGATTGATGTCCATGATGCTGGTGATGAACTTCATCCAGAAACAAAGCTGTTTCCTCCCCATAATATCCGGGGAACAAGCGGAAGGGACCTTTATGGTGCGCTTCAATCGGTGTACGAAGAGCATAAGGATGCGGAAAATGTGTATTATATCGATAAAACGAGATATTCCGCTTTTGCCGGAACAGACCTTGAAATCAAGCTAAGGGAACGCGGAATTACCGAGGTTCATCTTGTTGGAGTATGTACGGATATTTGTGTCCTGCACACAGCAGTTGATGCCTACAATAAAGGCTTTAAAATTGTTGTGTATAAAGATGCGGTCGCTTCCTTCAATCAGGATGGACACGATTGGGCGCTCGGTCATTTTACCGGTTCACTTGGAGCGGAAGTTAAATAAGAGATACGCAAATTGCGGAGGTTTTTTAGATGAAGCATATATATATGGATGACAGCTACGCCCTTCACACTGATTTATACCAAATCAATATGGTCGAAACCTACTGGAGAGACGGGATTCATAACAGGAAGGCCGCATTTGAATTGTTTTTCCGAAAACTTCCATTTGGGAATGGCTATGCTGTTTTTGCTGGACTTGAAAAAATTATTGAATATGTTAAAGGATTCCGCTTTTCAGAAGAGGATATCGACTATTTAAGAAATGAAGTTGGCTATGCTGAGGACTTTCTAGACTATTTAAAGGATTTGCGTTTTACCGGCAGGATTAGGTCGGTGCAGGAAGGTGAGTTGGTTTTTGGAAACCAGCCGCTTGTCAGGGTGGATACGACTCTTGCTGAAGCACAGCTTCTTGAGACAGCGCTTCTTAATATTGTTAATTATCAAACGTTGATAGCCACGAAAGCATCCAGGATTAAACAGGTTATTAAAGATGAAATTGCAATGGAGTTTGGAACGAGGCGGGCACATGAATTTGATGCGGCAATCTGGGGAACCAGGGCTGCCTATATTGCTGGCTTTGATGGCACAAGCAACGTCCGGGCCGGCAAGAAATTTGGCATCCCGGTTGCGGGCACCCATGCGCATTCCATGGTCCAGGCATACCGTGATGATTATACAGCATTTAAAAAATACGCTGAAACCCATAAGGATTGCACGTTCCTTGTGGATACGTATGATACGCTCCGTTCCGGGGTTCCCGCAGCAATTCGCGTCGCTGAGGAAATGGGTGACAGGATTAACTTTGGTGGAATTCGCCTCGACAGCGGAGACCTGGCTTACTTGTCCAAAGAAGCAAGAAGGATGCTTGATGATGCCGGATACAAAGATGCGAAAATTTTTGCCTCAAGCGACCTTGATGAAAATACGATTCTCCACCTGAAGGCTCAGGGAGCCAGGATTGATAGCTGGGGAATCGGCACAAAGCTGATCACGGCGTTCGACCAGGCTGCACTGGGGGCGGTCTATAAAATTGTCTCAATTGAAGATGAGAATGGTGTAATGAGGGATACGATCAAGATTTCCTCAAATCCCGAAAAGGTCACAACACCGGGACTGAAACGGGTTTATAGAATTATCAATAATACGAATGGTTACTCAGAAGGGGATTACATTACGATGGAAGATGAAAACCCGCAGAATGAGGGCCGTTTGAAGATGTTCCATCCTACCCACACCTATATCAGCAAATTCGTCACCAACTTTACAGCCAGGGAGATTCAAAAGGATGTTTTTGTAGATGGCGAGCTTGTTTATGAGGTACCATGCCTGGAGGAGACTCGCGAATTCCTCCGTTCGAACCTTGCGGAGATTTGGGATGAGTACAAGCGAACTTCTAATCCTGAGGAGTACCCAGTGGACTTGAGCCAAAAGTGCTGGGACAACAAGATGCGCAATATTGAGGAAATAAAGGAAAAGGTTTCGGCAATTCAAAAGAACCAATAAGTTGATGGTATACCTTGTAACGACAAAAGTGCCCCGGAGAAATACTTCCCGGGGCTGTTATTATTGAGCCGATTGTAAGTCATATTGCACTACATCTGACAGATGGGGGTTTTGGCCCTGCACATACATATCAACACCCAGCCAGTCCCCTGGTACTTCAAAACGAGTGACTGTAAAAAAGTACAGCCCTACTGTTTCGCGAAGAAGCCCAGCCTGTTTCCAAGGGACGGTATAAAATAAAGAGGAAGCTGGACTATTGTCAAAAAAGGGATAATCTTCATTTACATTGGGTGGGTCCCCAGCCTCGACAGCAGCAGTACTGGACTTGATTTTATCATGGTTGAAGCTTGGAACAGTCCAGGAAATCTGCCTTGCCATATGCTCAAGGAGTGTGTAGTGGGAATTTAACTGCAGCTCAATTCCCAATGGTTTTCCGGACATTGGATTAAAATCAAAGTGGTGTTCAGTTATAGCGAGATATCTATTGTTGCCCTCGTCAATCAGTTTCATATGAATCTGTTGAAGCGTCTTGAATTTGGGTAAAACTGACCCAGAATAAGACTTTACTCGTTTCTCATACTCTTCTTTTGTAAGGCGCAATTCACCATCACCGTTTAATTCCCGATAAATATCATTTTCCGCAACAACTTTTCCGTTTACACCCTTTAAGTTTTCTATCTCCCCCTCTTTCAAATGGGTAATGGACATGTCGGAAAAACCAAGCTGCTTTAGGTGCTGGAAATCGCTCTTAGAAACACTTCCTGGTTTTGTAAGCTTGCTATAATCCGTAACAACCGCGCTATGAGAAATTTGGTCGAGGTATGTGATTCCAGCATAAGAAAATAGAAAGATTGTAAGGGATCCAGCTATGCGGAGAAAGCTAAAATTAATTTTCAATAACGCCCCTGCTTCCTTGCGAAAGATAGTATAATAATACCAATATTATACATTACATCCTGAATTTATGTTAGGGGGGAAATCAATGGGATTCGGAATCTTGATTGCGGGCTATTTCTTTTTGTTTTTTAATTTTAATGTGGGGCCATTGAATATTTTTCCTGATATTGTTGGATATGCATTATTGGTTTGGGGAGCGAATGAAGTAGCAGGAAGGATAAGCAACGCTCATTTTTCAATTATAAAGAAAGCGAGCCTTCTGCTGTTAGCCCTGGGGCTCTTGGATTTATTTTTAAAAAACTCTTCGGTGATGAGTGGAACGGTCACCAGTCCAACGGTTTTCGGAAGAATTTTCTCGGTAATTTTGCTTCTGACTATGGTTTCCTTATCACTTTACTTTTTCTACAAGCTTACGAGAGGGATTAAGGAAGAGGCGCTAAAGGTCGAGGAAACAGCTCTTGCTGAAAAAGCCGATAAGGTGTTTAATCTTTATTGCATTTTCCAGGTTGTTCTGACTGGTATCTCCGCGGTAACGATCATTTTAGTTGAAAATCATACAACGGTGGATATAGGAGGCGCAGGCTTTTTTATCATCATTCCGATAATCATATTTATCATATACTTGTTCGTCCAGGTGAGAGGGCTGCTAAAGCGTTCTAATGAAAAGCTGGAGCCGCATTTTCCGATCATAATAAAAAGCGACTAGAGTTTTATCCCTAAATATAAGCAGAAGAAGCCTTGTTAATGAAACAGGGCTTTTCGCATTCCCCCTTCAGTTATGGTAAAATCCTTTTATCAAAATAGTGAGGGCGTTGGCATGAATAAACAAATCCCTGTTAAAAAGAATGAACATATTGAGGTGCGGTTTGAGGATTTAACCCACGATGGGGCAGGTGTCGCCAAAGTGGATGGTTTTCCGGTATTTGTAGCCGGAGCGCTTCCTGGAGAAACGGCAAATGTTAGAATCATTAAAACCCAGAAGAGCTATGCGATTGGCAAGCTGATTGAGCTCCGTGAAAAAAGTCCGTACAGAGTTGAAATTTTGCCTGGTGATGAACATAAATATGGCGGCTGTCAGCTTGAACATATGTCATATGAAGGCCAGCTGAAATACAAGGAAAATCAAGTCCGGCAGGTGCTGAGGAGGATTGGCAAGCTTGAGGATGTTGTGGTCCATCCCGTGCTCGGCATGAATGAGCCATGGCATTATCGGAATAAGGCTCAAGTTCCTGTTGGCGAGAAGGATGGCAAACTGATTGCGGGATTCTTCAAGCCAAGAAGCCATGAAATTGTTGATACAAATGAAAGCTTGATTCAGCTTCCTGAGGTGAATGAAGCAATTAACACTGTGAAGGAAATATGTGGAAGTGTTGGGGTCAGAGCCTATGATGAGCAAACCCATAAAGGGGATTTACGCCATATAATGGCCCGATACGGCAAGCAAACGGGCGAACTCATGATTGTGCTGATAACGAGGACAGCGGAGCTTCCCCATAAAAATAGGCTTGTTGAGGAAATCATCGCTAAACTGCCAAAGGTAAAGTCGATTATCCATAATCTTAATTCAATGCGAACGAATGTGATAATGGGCCCGAAAACAACGGTGATTTGGGGAAATGAGTTCATTTACGACTATATTGGTGAAGTGAAGTTCGCCATATCAGCATTGTCATTTTACCAGGTTAACCCTGTTCAGACAAAGGTGCTATATGAAAAAGCGCTTGAGTTTGCAGGATTAAATGGCGGCGAAACTGTAATTGATGCCTACTGTGGAATTGGTACGATTTCATTGTTCCTCGCACAAAAGGCGGGAAGAGTCTTTGGCGTTGAGGTTGTTCCACAGGCGATTGAAGACGCGAAGAGGAATGCCGAATTGAATGGAATCACCAATGTGGAGTTCGAGGCAGGGCCAGCTGAGGAAGTGATTCCGCGATGGTACGAAGCGGGCAATGAAGCGGACGTGCTCGTTGTCGACCCGCCGAGGAAGGGCTGCGACGAAGCGTTGCTGCGGACTATTATCGAAATGAAGCCAAAGAAGGTAGTTTATGTGTCCTGTAACCCGGGGACACTGGCAAGAGACTTGCGGATACTTGAGGATGGCGGCTATAAGACCGTCGAAGTCCAGCCTGTCGATATGTTTCCGCAGACGACACATGTTGAATGTGTGGCGCAAATTACTTTATAGTGATTGAGCCACGTTACTTATAACGACTAGGAATAGTTAGCCGAAGCGTTCCTTCAAGTTGGGAACGCTTTTATAGTTTCCAGACCGGCTAAGAGAAATTACTGAGGTTTCAAGTATTTATTTCATTTTCACTACACGTACCTACGCCACTTATCAACGGCATCAATAATTATTTATAGGCCCATTCAAGAAATTTTGCGACTTTTTGAAGGAGTTTATTTCAAGTAATTAAGAGAATAAAAAACTTCATTTTACCTCACAATAAAATGTATTGTCAATAAGGAGTTTGCAATTTTTTCGAAAAAATGTTACAATAGTCTTACAATTGTTTTTTAATCGTATTCCGAATTCCGCTGTATTTTTTGCAGAAAGAATTATGGATGCGTTTTTTTAATATATTTTTGTAAACCGAAGAAAAAATCAAACAGTTGTGTGAGCTTTAAAGGAATTGAGTTGAATAAAATTATCAATTTACTATCTAAAAGTAATCGAGTTTTTATTCTACAAGGAGGACTAGAATATTGAATCTAATCAATAAGAAAGTTACACACAAGCGTTTTGGCATGGGTAGTATAGTAAAACATAACGATTCTGTTATCGAAATTAATTTCGCATCGGAAAATAAAAAGTTTGTTTACCCCGATGTATTTGGAAAACACTTAAAACTGCATGATAAAATGGTTGCTAATTCACTTGAAAAAATTATACAAAAAAGGGAAACCGAACGACAGGAGGAAGAACGGAAGAAGGAAGAGGAAAAAAAACTACAACAAAAAAACCTGGAACTTCGCTTGGAACATGAAAAACTTATGAAAAATCATAAACTTCACCCCGAATCACAAATGGTTTTTTGGTGTGACGCAGAAGAACAGAATAATTCTTTTTCAGAGTGGAAGGTTTTTTCAGGCGTAATAAAAAGTGGCAATAACCAGGGAAAACCAAACAAACCGATCCGCTTGCACCAAAATAGCGCTGTCCTGTTAACAGCAGTAGATGCCGGCATGCCTGAAAAAGACAGGCGTATCTTAGGTGTCTATATGGTGAATGAAGATTTTATCGGTAAGCTTAGTGAAGATGGATATATTCCTGCGCATTCAACGTACAGACTCCAACTTACTGAACAAGAATCGGATCAGATGCATTTCTGGAAATATTATGTGAATGAAAAATATCCGAACAAAATGACATGGAATACAGGTAAATACCGTTATTTTGATAATTTATGGATGGCTCAAATTTTACTTGATATAGTTTCATTGAAAGTTGACCCAACAGAACGAGAGTTGGCACAGCAGTTTTTTGAGCATTTCTGTAAAATGAATCAGATAATAGACCAAGATTTACCTAAGCCTAATGGTGCATTAATGCGTATTTAAGATTAGCCCATTGATAGTAAGAATGACGGGGACTAAAGGATAAATAGGAATAAACTTAAATATAAGATACTTCCAGCACCTTTTATTGTGTCCCCGACATATACTCAGGACTGGTTGACAGTGCGAGATTAATTTTAAAAAAGGCAACTAACCCTATGGTTGTTGCCTTTAATTAATAATCATCGAACTAGGCCCTCTTATTATTTCTACCGGATAGATTCTCTCGTTTTGTTATTATTCTTCATAATGTCCGAAAATTTCTATATAAATTTTTAGGTTTGAGTATTCTACCATAAAAGGTTACCCTCATCTATCCGTTGGGGTAGTTTGGTTTGACTTAGTTAGAAAGTAATCCCCCGTACCTGAATAAAATTTGGTGTGAAGGGTAGTATACCTCTGAAAAATAGTAAAGGAGGTATAGGAAATGTCTAACATAATAAAACAAGAAGAAATGGAAACTTTAAGAGAGTTAATTAAAGATGTGGATACAGCCATGCTGACTACGGTAACTGATGAAGGTCTTGTTTCTCGACCTATGAAAACACAAGAGGTAGAGTTTGATGGTGACTTATGGTTTTTTACTAAAAAAGAGACTAATAAATATGAAGAAATTTTAGATGATCAGGATGTTAATGTAGCATATGCAGGTAAATCGTATGTTTCCGTCCGGGGAAAAGCAGAAATCGTTGAGGATTTAAACAAGAAAAAGGAATTGTGGAGCAAAGCATACGAGAAAATTATGCAAACTTCTTATGACGATCCTAACGTGGTCTTGATAAAGATAAAAGCGGAAGCAGCGGAATATTGGGAGACCGATAATTTTACGAAGAAAATCGCCTTTATGTATAAACACATGACAGGGCAAAATTCTAAATCGGCTGATATTAATGAAACAATTGAATTAAATAAATAATAGTAATGCTCATTTTTTATCATCCATTTAAAGTGCTTCTTTATTAAGGAATAAACCCAGCAGCATCTCTATGCGTTGTCAATAACAGTTTACACATGTTGAATCAGTCGCGAAAATAGTGTTAAATTAAGCAGAAACCGTATATGGTTTCTGTTTGTTTTTTGAGGGTTGGACTTTATTAGCTTGAACATGTAGCGGAGATCAGATCAGCTAATATTCTTTATTAGCCCTTTTAAGCGGAAGATGTAATGGTTTTAGGGGTTTGTGAAATTAAATAAACCTTTCCGACCAGTTGATAACAAGTGCCCAAGATGGTATTAGTGTAAAATAAGCAGGGGCATTTTGCTTTTTAATTTTGGGATAAGGGGTTGGCTGGAATCCCATAATGAAAGGATTTGAATGGCAATATGAAAGATAACTTTTGGCGTGATTTACCACGGCCTTTTTTTATACTAGCACCAATGGAAGATGTGACGGATGTTGTTTTTCGCCATGTAGTAAGCGCGGCAGCCCGACCGGATGTGTTTTTCACTGAGTTTACAAACAGTGAGAGTTATTGTCACCCCGAGGGAATTCGCAGTGTGCGTGGGCGTTTGACTTTTACAGAGGATGAACAGCCCATTGTAGCCCATATATGGGGGGATAAGCCTGAAAACTTTCGGAAGATGAGTATTGGGATGGCGGAACTTGGGTTTAAGGGTATCGATATCAATATGGGCTGCCCTGTACCTAATGTGGCACAGCATGGGAAGGGAAGCGGGCTTATCCTTCGTCCGGAAGTGGCTGCAGATTTAATACAGGCAGCAAAAGCAGGTGGATTGCCTGTAAGTGTTAAGACAAGGCTTGGCTACACGAATGTGGACGAATGGCGCGACTGGCTTACACACATATTGAAACAAGACATTGCCAACCTTTCCATTCATCTGCGTACAAGAAAGGAAATGAGTCAAGTAGATGCCCATTGGGAGCTGATTCCGGAGATTAAGAAACTTCGTGACCAAGTGGCACCAGATACACTTTTGACGATTAATGGAGATATTCTTGACCGTCAAACTGGCTTGAAGCTGGCTCAACAATACGGTGTTGATGGGGTTATGATTGGGCGCGGTATTTTTAAAAATCCATTTGCCTTTGAAAAGGAGCCGAAAGATCATAGCAGTAAGGAATTGCTTGATCTCTTAAGGCTGCATCTGGATCTACATGAGACATATTCAGAATTACAACTGCGTTCATTTAAGGCTCTTCATCGCTTTTTTAAGATATATGTCAAAGGATTTCGAGGGGCGGGTGAATTAAGAAATCAATTAATGAACACCGAGTCAACTGATGAAGTGCGGGCCTTGCTCGATAACTTTGAAGCAAAGAATTCCGATATAATGGGGGAACAGTAGAAGTACCCTATTTCAGCTAAAAGTTAAGCAGGTCCTAAGACTTATGTGTTACTCCAAATGTTAGAGTTTATACTTAGCAGTAGTTGGCTGGTGTGAAGGCGGTTTGAACCGTACTCATTCCAGCCAATTTTTGCTTAATAGCGAATATAGTGCTGTAAAAGGCTTTACAGCTGTTAGTGATCATACGACTAAATTAAATACACTTAAAGGTCAGTTTGAGGGTCTTAGACTTGAAATTAATGTATGGTTCTTCTTTGGTAGCGCACCTTGAATGTCTTTCATCTTACCCCATCACCGAGCGGAAAAATATGAAGAAATGTACAAATCAATTGTTTCGACTTTATGAGCAATATCTATAGCTTTTTACAAAGAAGGAGAGCTTAATCGGTCTCCTTTTTCTGTGATCCAGATTGTAAACTATTGTGCGATGGTGAATCATGAAGATAATGTTTGGCTAAAAGCTTCCAATCCTCTAAAAAGAGCGGCCAGAGATTAGGGCGGCGCCTTACTGCCAGTGGGTGGTAAGCGGCAACTGTTCTGAACCCATCAATAGTATGTACTTTGCCACGCAATGATTTCACATCAACTTCCTGGCTATGGAAAAAAGATTGGACAGCTATGTTGCCCAGACAAATGATAAATTGAGGTTGCTTTGACAATATCTGCTCCTTCAGGTGTTTTGCGCAAATTTCTCTAGTTGCTTCTTTATCATACTTTTTTATAGGTCTTCTTTTTAAAATATAGGTTACATATACGTCGCCGGCATTTATTCCGACCTCATATACAGCTTGCTGTAATGTTTGCCTTGTCCCACAGACAAAGGGCTTATTTTCCCTATCCTCGCGAGCTCCAGGGTTGTCCAATAGAATCATGATTGGAGCATATGGATTCCCTTCACCCCAAACCATTCCCGTACCATGTTTAATGAGCCCGCACTCATCACAATCCTTTAAATGTTCAGGTGGTGGTTCCTCTGGCCACAATGAGGTGCAAAAATTATGCAAATACTTGACCCTCCTAATTCATTCTCATTTTTATCATGCCCCTTAGCCTCAAGCTTTTTCATAACTAAACACTTAATAATAAGATATTTAGTTAAACAGGCAGATTAATCGGGTTTCAGAGGAAGATTGGTTACAATAAAGGAGAACCTTCTTATCGAAAGGAGACAATCTCTTGTCTAATTTAAATATACCAGTTTCTGTCCTTAACCTAGCTCCGATTCGCCAGGGAGAAGGCCCAAGGGAAGCTATAAATGCAGTAGTTGAACTGGCACAGGCGACTGAACAGATGGGCTATACCCGGTACTGGATCGCTGAACACCATAACGCACCGAATTTAGTCAGTTCTGCGACTTCCATTTTAATTAATCATACTCTTGAACATACGGAGAAAATCCGTTTAGGTTCTGGAGGAATTATGTTGCCCAACCATTCACCATTAGTTGTTGCCGAGCAGTTCGGTACAATGGCAACGATTTATGGAGACCGACTTGACCTTGGACTTGGCCGCGCGCCTGGTACTGATATGCTTACAGCTAGTGCATTGAGGCGATCAAAACATGACTCGGTCTATACATTTCCTGAGGATGTGAAAAGCCTTCTTAATTATTTTGGCTCTGATGAACAGCAAGGCTATGTCAAGGCCTATCCAGGAGTCGGAACCCAAATTCCAATCTACATTTTAGGCTCATCGACTGATTCCGCCTATCTGGCTGCAAGCCTGGGACTTCCGTACGTTTTTGCATCCCATTTTGCCCCACGCCACATGACGGAAGCAATTCAAATTTACAGAAATCGGTTCCAGCCGTCGGCTTATCTGGACAAGCCGTATATGATGGTATGTTTGAATGTCATTGCAGCTGAAAGTGATGAAGAGGCAGAGCGGGAGTCAACTACTTTACTTCAGTTTTTCCTGAATGTTGTCCGGGGTTCGCAAACGCCGCTTCAGCCCCCTATTGAAGATATAGAGGCAATCTGGAGTCCGCAAGAGAAGGAAATGGCCTTGTCAATGACCAGTGTTTCGTTTGTGGGGGGTAAAGAGACCATCCGTAGTCAGCTCCAAAATTTTCAGGATAAGTACAACATTGATGAGATAATGGCTGTGACCTACATGTACGATAGAGGCAAGCAAATCAGATCCTATGAAATCTTAAAAGAAGTAGTCGATGGAAGATAAGCAGGTCTAAATTAAACATGCATGTGTTCTATATAATAAAGAAAAATTACGAGAAGAGTCCTTCGATGACGAAGGGCTCTTTTTATGGAGCGGAAATTACAGGAAAGCTTAATCTATATAGTGGATAAAACGAAAAATTAACTACACTTTCCATATCGCATTTTGTCAATATATCGTTTCTTCTCTTTAATTTTTTTATATTAATAGTATAGTAATAAATTGAAGGAGTTCCATCACTGTTCATCATCAATTCAATTGGTATTTTTACCATGTTCTATAAAAACGTAACAAAAGGAGGTTGCACATGAATTCAACTATTATCCAGTTCAAGAACGTGACGAAGCAATATGATAACGATCAGCCAGTCCTTGATAATGTCAGCTTTGAAATTGAACGGGGAAAATTTTACACACTGCTTGGCCCTTCCGGTTGTGGAAAAACGACAATCCTAAGACTGATTGCCGGATTTACGGAAGCCTCACAAGGGGATATTTACTTCAGTGAAAGACGGATAAATGACGTTCCTGCCAATAAGCGGCAGGTGAATACGGTCTTTCAGGATTATGCTCTTTTTCCACATTTGAATGTGTTTGAAAATATAGCATTTGGGCTTCGGATTAAAAAAATGAAAAATGCTGAAATTACCGCGAAGGTGAAAGAAGCACTGGAGTTTGTTAATCTTGCGGGTTATGAAAACAGGGAAATCAGAGAGATGTCTGGCGGTCAGCGGCAGCGGGTTGCCATCGCACGGGCAATTGTTAACGAGCCTGAGGTTATCCTCCTGGATGAGCCATTGTCGGCACTTGACCTGAAGCTAAGAACTGAAATGCAATACGAGCTTCGCGAACTGCAAAGAAGGCTCGGGATTACGTTTATTTTTGTTACTCATGATCAGGAAGAAGCCCTTGCGATGTCGGATGAGATTTTTGTTATTAATAAGGGGAAGATTCAGCAAAGCGGAACACCTACGGATATTTATGATGAACCTATAAATCGGTTTGTCGCAGATTTTATCGGCGAATCGAATATTGTTCATGGCACAATGACAAGAGATTACCTCGTGGAGTTTACTGGCAAGCAGTTTGAATGTGTTGACCAGGGGTTGCACCCAAATGAGCCAGTCGAGATTGTTATCCGCCCGGAGGACCTGGAAATTACCGCAACTGAAAAGGGCAAACTCCAGGTCCGGGTTGATTCTCAATTGTTCCGAGGCGTTCACTATGAATTAAGCTGCTATGACAAGGAAGGCAATGAGTGGCTGGTTCATTCTACGAAAAAGGCAGCAGTTGGTGATGAAATAGGGCTTTACTTCGATCCCGAAGCCATTCATGTCATGAGGCTGGGTGAGACAGAAGAAGAATTTGACCGCAGGCTGGAAAGTTATAAGGATGGGGAAGAGCGATGAACCAGAAGCTGAATCGCCAGTTGTACATGCTTCCCTACTCACTCTGGATGGTTTTCTTTGTTATCGCACCAATTGTATTGGTTGTCTATTATTCTTTTCTAAATGTTGATGGCGATTTTTCATTGGCAAACTACCAGAAATTCTTCACTCCTGTCTATTTAAAGATGACATTGAGTTCCTTTTGGTATGCATTTTTAATTACATTTTTCTCTTTGCTAGTATCGTATCCAACTGCATATTTGCTGACGAAAACACGGCATAAACAACTCTGGCTTTTGCTGATTATCGTCCCATCCTGGATCAATCTGCTTCTTAAGGCATATGCGTTCCTTGGTATTTTCGGGACGTATGGAATGACAAATGCCTTTCTTGAAGCAATCGGAATTGGAACGCAGCAAATCCTGTTCACGGACTTCAGCTTCGTATTTGTTTCTGTATATATTTTCATTCCATTTATGATTTTGCCGATTTTCAATTCATTGAATGAACTCAACCCCGCGCTGATCGATGCGGCCAATGACCTTGGTGCTTCCAAATGGACGACGTTTAGCAGGGTTATTTTTCCGCTATCAATTGAAGGCGTGAAATCAGGCTGCCAGGTTGTTTTCATTCCAGCACTATCCCTGTTCATGCTGACAAGGCTTATTGCAGGGAACAGGGTAATTACACTTGGAACAGCAATTGAGCAGCATTTTCTTGTTACCCAAGATTGGGGAATGGGGTCAGTTATCGCAGTATTCCTGATTATTGCCATGTTTGGGTTTATGGCCCTGACAGGTAAAGGTAAGCGGGGTGTGTTGAATGGAAAATAAATCATCCGCTTTGGCGAAGTCATTTCTGGTTCTTGTATTTGCCATTCTGTACGCGCCGATTTTCTTTTTGATTTTTTATTCTTTTAACAGTGGCGGAACTATGTATGATTTCGAAGGATTCACACTGGATTGGTATAAGGAATTGTTCGGTGATACAAGACTGTTGATTATTGTACTAAACACGTTGGTTGTAGCGCTCTTATCAGCACTTTTTGCGACAATTATTGGGGTTGTCGGTGCACTTGGGATTCATTCCATGCGGAAGCGGTCTGCAAAGAATACATTTCTTTCATTAAATAATGTCTTGATTGTCAGCCCAGATGTCATTATTGGGGCATCATTTTTGATTTTGTTTACAATTTCCGGATATAAACTTGGGTTTTACTCAGTTTTGCTTTCGCACATTGCATTTAGTGTTCCGATTGTCGTACTGATGGTTCTACCAAAGCTTTCTGAAATGAGTCCGTCATTAGTCGATGCTGCAAAGGACCTGGGAGCGAGCAGCAGGGATGTGTTGGTGAAGGTAATCCTGCCGTACATTGCCCCTGGAATCATGGCTGGTTTTTTCATGGCTCTGACCTATTCGCTTGATGACTTTGCGGTGACATTTTTCGTAACAGGCAATGGTTTCAGTACACTGTCGGTTGAGATTTATTCATTGGCACGCCGAGGGGTGTCGCTGAACATCAATGCTTTATCGACACTTTTATTCCTGTTTACAACAATTCTTGTTGTTATCTATTACTTCATCAATCAGCGCCATAAGCCGACCTCGATGGGGGTGAAGCAATGAAGCAGCTAGTAAGAGTATTTGTTGGGGTTATTAGCGCTTCTGTGATTTTGTTGGCGATAATCTCGCAATTGAATTCTGCGGAAGGCTATTCAGGGGACAATACACTGACTGTCTATAACTGGGGCGATTATATTGACCCGGAGCTGATTGAGCGCTTCGAGGAAGAGACGGGCATCAGTGTGGTTTATGAAACCTTTGATTCAAACGAAGCAATGATGACAAAAGTCCAGCAGGGCGGCACTTCTTATGATGTAGCAGTCCCATCGGAGTATATGATTGATAAAATGCGGCAGGAGGACTTGCTGATACCACTTGACCACAGCAAGATATCAAACCTGAAAAATATTGATGAGCGATTTATGGACCTTCCATTCGATCCGGGTAATACGTATTCCGTTCCATATTTTTGGGGTACAGTCGGGATTGTCTATAACTCCTCGATGCTTGATGGGAGAAAATTCACAAGCTGGAATGACTTGTGGGATCCTGAGTTGAAAAACGAAATCCTGCTTGTGGATGGCGCTCGTGAGGTCATGGGAATGGGGCTAAACAGCTTGGGGTTTTCCCTGAATGATACCGATAAGGAGCATTTGCAACAGGCCAAACAAAAGCTTGATAAACTTACTCCGAATATAAAGGCCATAGTTGGAGACGAAATTAAAATCCTGCTTGCCAACGAGGAAGCAAGCATCGGACTTGTATGGTCGGGCGATGCTGCTGATATCATGTCTGAAAATGAAAATCTTGATTATGTTGTTCCAAGCGAAGGTTCGAATCTGTGGTTTGATAACATGGTCATTCCCAAAACCGCCAAAAATATAGAGGGTGCCCACCAGTTTATCAATTTCATGCTTGATGCCGAGGTTTCCGCCCAAAATACAGAGTGGGTAAGCTATTCGACGCCGAACAAGGAAGCTATTAAGCTAATGCCGGAGGAAATGACTGAGGATGAGCGGTTCTATCCTCCAGCCGAGCTGACGGAAAAGCTTGAAGTGTATGAAAATCTTGGGCAAAAGAACCTTGCTTATTATAATGAGCTATTTTTGCTATTTAAAATGCACCGGAAATAGGAATTGGCAGAGGTCCCAGTTGAAGCTGGGGCCTCTTTTTATAAATAAGAAAGAATATCTTTGATAACTGTCTAGCTCCACAAGGAAAGCTTCCCCGAAATTCATCGCACGAAATTACGCGATAGCGTAATGAGGAGCGCCTAGCGCCTAGTGTACTTCGGTCCCCTCGTTACGATAAGTCAACATCGATTCGCTTACGCTCATCGTGTTTCCTTTATCTCCTTCGAAGCCCTCCAGTCCATACGGCGCTGGGCACAAAGGAAAGCTACTAAGAATAATCATCGCAGGGACAGGTGCACTTTGCCTGTCACGAAGGCGCTTGCGCTTTTCTTGTATAAGTGTTCCAGTTTGATAATTATGCTAAAATAATATAATATATAATATATATGAATCATATATTTCTATATTTATATGCAACGGAGGGGAATTATGGATGTCATCGAATTTAAAAATCTCTTGTGGGACTATACAAGAAAAATAGGTGAACATACGAACATCCTTACACTTTCTCTTTGTGAAAATCTTGACTTAACTATAGTGCAAGTTAGAATTCTAGTCGAAATAAAGCAGCATGGCTCCCATACAATTGGAAGTCTTGCTCAACGTTTAAATATGGCTGGTACCAATATTTCAACAATGTGCAAAAAGCTAGAGGGGCTGGGCTACCTGGAACGAGTCAGGGATCGAAGTGACGAGAGAGTTGTTAAAGTAGCTCTAACTGACAAAGGGATTATCGCAGTTGAGGAAATGGACAAGATGTTACTAGAAAAAATATCCACGTCGATTAACGGAGTACCAGAAGAAACTTTGTATGTGATTATTAATGGAATGACGAAACTGAATGAAATTCTCGAAAATGTCAATAAACAGTAAAGACCAAAAGGGGATTGATTAATGAAGGTTCAAAAAAACCCGAAAAAGCCACTTGTTTACTATGTGCTTGTTTCAACGATGATAGTGTTGTTATTAAATGCGTTTATTTTTCCAGTCATTATGGAACGGAAAATAAAACAGGTTGATTATGGGACATTCCTTTCACAAGTTGAAAAAGGAGATGTAACAACTGTAGAAATTCAGGAAAAGCAAATTGGCTATAAAGTACCTGATGATGAGCGGACGTATGTGACAGGACGGGTGGATGACCCGGAGCTAGTCAATCGTCTGTATGAGGCAGGTGTGAAGTTTACACAGGTAATACCGAAAGAAACTTCACCTTTAATGAACTTTCTATTAACCTGGATATTGCCATTTGCAATTTTTATCGCAATTGCCCAATTCTTTATGCGTAAGATGCAAGGGAAAATGGGCGGAGGAGCAATGACATTTGGCAAAAGCAATGCAAAGGTCTATGTGGAAGCACAGACAGGCAAATCCTTTGCTGATGTCGCGGGACAGGAAGAGGCAAAAGAAGCATTAAAGGAAATTGTCGACTTCCTTGATAATCCGAAAAAATATAAGGAAATTGGGGCCAATATTCCGAAGGGTGCCTTGCTGGTGGGACCCCCGGGAACAGGAAAAACCCTGCTTGCGAAAGCAGTGGCTGGAGAGTCAAAGGTACCGTTCTTCTCAATTTCCGGATCGGAGTTTGTTGAGATGTTTGTTGGTATGGGTGCTGCCAGAGTGAGAGATTTGTTTAAACAGGCCCAGGCTAAGGCTCCATGCATAGTTTTTATTGACGAAATCGATACAATTGGGAAAAGCAGAAACTCTGGCGGAATGGGCGGAAACGATGAACGCGAGCAGACATTGAATCAGCTTTTAACTGAAATGGATGGTTTTGATGCGGATAAAGGCGTAGTTATCCTCGCGGCGACAAACCGTCCGGAAACACTTGATAAGGCACTGCTCCGACCGGGCCGTTTTGACAGGCGCGTTCCCGTTGAATTACCTGATTTGCCTGGCCGGGAGGCGATTCTGGACGTTCATGCTAAAAAGGTAAAGCTGGGAGAAGACATTAATTTTAATGCAATTGCCAGAGCAACTGCTGGTGCATCTGGAGCAGATCTTGCCAACATTATAAATGAAGCTGCCCTGCGAGCTGTTCGCTTTGGCAGAAAAATGATCAACCAAAGTGACCTTGAGGAGTCGGTAGAGGTAGTAATTGCTGGTTATCAGCGCAAAAATGCCATGATTTCGATGAAGGATAAGTTAATCATTTCCTACCATGAAATTGGCCATGCCCTGGTCGCTGCCAAACAAAGCCACTCCGCGCCAGTCCATAAGATTACGATTATTCCAAGGACTTCCGGCGCACTTGGTTATACAATGCAGATTGACGAAGGTGAGCGTGTCTTGCTCAGCAAGGAACAAGCTATAGACAAAATCACGACCTTCATGGGTGGCAGGGCTGCTGAGGAACTAATTTTCAATTCCATTACATCAGGAGCATCAAATGATATTGAACAAGCAACAAAAATTGCGCGTGCAATGGTCACCCGATATGGAATGAGCGATGAATTTGGAATGATGGCGCTTGAAACAGTCAATAATCCATATTTGGGCGGGGACACAACCTTGCTAGTTTCTCCGGAAACAGCTTCAAAAATTGATACTGAAGTTCTGAAAATTATTAAGTCATGCTATCAAAGGGCAAAACAAATCCTTGAAGAAAACCAGGATAAACTGCATGAACTGACAAAATATCTTCTTGAAAAAGAAACCATATCTGGCGAGGAGTTTATGATGATTCTTACTGGAAAGCCAAATGGTACCTTGTAATTTGACATAAATTTTTGGAGAGCTGTATAATTAATTTTAATTAAAAATACTCCAATTGAAGATATACAAATAAACTATAACGTTAGGGAGTTTTGTGTATATGGTTAACTTGTATACGTCACCTAGTTGTACGTCATGCCGGAAAGCGAAGGCTTGGCTTGAAGAGCACAATGTGGAATATATTGAACGAAACATTTTCTCCGAACCATTGACAACAGATGAGATTAAGGGAATTCTCTCAATGACGGAGGAAGGAACGGATGAAATAATCTCGATCAATTCGAAAACTTACAAGAGTTTGAATGTGAATTTGGAGTCTCTCCAGCTCCAGGAGTTGTATAAAATTATCAAGAATAACCCGGGTATGCTTCGAAGGCCGATTATTAAAGATGAAAAAAAGATGAACGTCGGCTATAACGAGGAAGAAATTCGCAGGTTCCTTCCCAGGAGTGTCCGGACTATCATTCGCCATGAAACACATCAAATGGCTGATGCGATTGAAAGCCAAAGCGTTGGAATGTAAGAAATAAATCCGAGAAGAAAGGATGGCAAATGCTATCCTTTCTTTTTTTATAGGCGATGTTATAGGTTATTGTAGTTCTTAAACGGAGTTGATTGTAGCGGAAGGCGCGAAGACTCGTTCGAAAATGCAAAAAACGCATTTTCTCCTACGGTGCTTTTTCAAGGATGATTATTGAACGTCCTACGGGAGAAAAGGTCAATGGGAGACCCCGCGGGCGTTCACGCCGAGGAGATAGAAAAGCGAGGCGACTGCAGCTCCGACAAGCGCTCCTCGAAAATGCAAAAAACGCATTTTCTTCGTGCGATGTCTATGCTTCCGAAGCATACTCTTGTGGGGGGCCTGAAGCAGAAGTCGCTCCTTGACTTCAGCTGAAGGACCGAAGCGACCGCGAGCTGTAACAATCATCGCTTTTCCAAAGCCATGATTGTTACAAGATACTCAGGATGCTTAGTCAAGAAGAAAACTAGCTAGGAGCCGCAGCTAGACAGGCCCCCAGGCCGCCCGTGGAAAGCGAAGCGTATCGTGACAGGCAAAGAACGCCTCGAGCCAGGCAAAGTGCCGCCTGTCTCTGCGATGTTAATTCACGGATGCTTTCCTTTGTGTCCCTGCGATGATTATTCTTGGAAGATTCCCTTTGTGGAGCGGAAATCAACAGAGTTGTTTAACATAATTTTTTTATAAAAAGAGATTACAGGCCACTGCACAATTGGATGGAGTAGCCATAGCCGAATTATTTTTCCTCTTTGGGCAAATAATATCCCTGACATATAAAAAAGGTTGGGGGAAAGAAACATGCAAAAAACGCAAAAAGGGCTTTCTGCAGTACAGCTTACGATGATGGCGCTAGGGAGTGTCATTGGGGGATCGTTTTTCCTCGGATCCTCTGTAGCAATTAATGCGGCTGGCCCTTCAATTTTAATCTCTTATATTGTAGCGGGAGCGTTGATTTTTATCATTTTATACGCTTTGTCGGAAATGACTGTGGCTGCCCCAACCGTTGGCTCATTCAGTACATTTGCCGCAAGGGAACTTGGGGCGGG
>NZ_HG964497.1:5169107-5174228 GCF_000613125.1 Bacillus sp. EB01 | reverse complement strand
TTAGCTCATAAAGTTACGTTGGCTGATGGCCGAAGCCATCAAAATATTATTGTTTGTTGACGCTTGTTTGTTTAGTTTTCAAAGAGCAATATTATCTAATCGGAATGCTTGTCGCCTTAACGACTTAGTTACTATATCATATCTTTTTTAAAGCTGTCAACCGCCTTTTTAAAAGCAATTAACTTTTTTAAAATAGCGCCTCTCGAAGAGGACATGAACAAATATAACACGCTTAAGAAATGTTTGCAATATAATTTTAAAACTTTTTTTGTTTCTACGGAATTTCCCTTTACACCCCATTCAAAAATACTCGTCACCCTCTAATGATTCTTCAAGCAAGCTAATCGCTTAGACTCTTCCTCCAATCGGTTATCTTCTCGGGCAGTGAGGGTAACCTGTTTTTTCCTTCTTCCGAGACAGGAGATAAATCCCGTTTCAGAAGAAGGCCTTCCAGGCTACTGCTTAACGCAATCTCAGTTCTTCGACTTTATGTTCAGCAACATTTTATATTCCATGAAATTTTGATTCCGCCCTCTCCCGCCAGATACAATAGAACCTTCCCTCTGGTTTGGCGTATAGGCAGCTACCCGTTGTATACTTCTTATAATGGAGATGAAGGATTCTTTAACCGCAATTTCCTTTCATCAATAATAAAAAGTGAAAGCCCAAAGATTACAACAATTCCTCCGACTATTTGCGACCAAGTAACAGTTTCGTTCAATATATAATAGGCCATAATGGTTGCGCCTACTGGCTCGAGCAGAATCGCCATGGAAATCGTTGTTGTGCTCAGCCATTTTACTACCCAGTTAAACAGGCTGTGTCCAAGGAGAGTTGGAAATATCGCAAGCAAAATAAAATATAACCAATCCAGCTTTACTTCAGGCATTAACGGTTCACCTTTAAAAACTATATACATAAATAAGGTTATTGTACTGATTGAATATACAAGGAAAGTATATGTAATCAATGACAGTCTTTGCCTGACAGTTTGCCCGAACAACAAATATCCAGTAATGAACGCACAAGCGATTAATGCAAGAATATCACCCAAAAGAGCCATTCCACTTATCTGGAAGTCACCCCAACTAATAATGAAGCTCCCAATAATAGCGATAATCCCGCTAATTATTGCGCCAACTGTTATTTTTTCTTTAAAGAAAAAGTATGCACCTATAAAGGCGAACAATGGCTGTAAAGTTACCAGGACTGTTGAACTAGCAACTGAAGTGTAGTTTAAAGATTCGAACCAAAGGATAAAGTGAAAGGCCAGCAATACTCCGGAAATAGTGGTAAAAAGCCAATCTCGCTTTGTTATTCTCTGAAGTTCTTTCGTGTATTTTGCCAGGAACAGCGGCAACATGAATAGAACGGAAAAGAATAGGCGGTAGAATGCAATTACACCAGATGGTGAATGACTAAGTTTTACAAATATCGCTGACGCAGAAACGGTTATTACACCAATTGCCAGCGCTGCATATGGGTTGATGATTGGTTTCATGACTGACTCCTTTGAAGTTATATGTAAAATGCATGTTATGTATTTTACCCGCTTTTGCTGCATAATTCTATTATATTATAACAATTTGTGAATTTAGAGAGATGGGATGGAGATTAGACATGAGTGCAGTTGATACAGAAATATTGTTCAAATTAGGGATTTCAGCAGTTCTTGGATTAGTTATTGGGCTGGAAAGAGAATTAAAGAGAAAACCGGTTGGCTTAAAAACAAGCCTTGTTATATCTATTGTAAGTTGTTTATTAACGATCGTCTCGATTGAATCTGCTTATAACGCCCATGTTGGAGCAGTAAACATAACAATGGATCCTCTTCGTCTTGCTGCACAAATCGTTTCGGGGATTGGTTTCCTTGGTGCTGGAGTAATACTTCGCCGAGGCAATGACAGCATTTCCGGGCTTACAACAGCAGCAATGATATGGGGAGCTGCCGGAATAGGGATCGCAGTTGGTGCTGGATTTTATTTGGAGGCATTTGCGGGAGTTGCACTTCTAATATTCAGTGTAGAATTTATGCCCTTTATCATGAAAATAATCGGTCCAAAACAGTTGCGTGAAAAAGAAATCGTGCTGCAACTACATGTATCAGAGCGGCACCAAATTGATGCACTAATAGATTTTATTTATAACCAAAAGTATATTTTACGGAAAATTAGAATAAAGGACCTGAGCGACGGTGACCATCAAGTTAATCTCCAAATCGCTGTTGACCTGAAGCTAAAAACCACGCAAGTATATAATCTCATTTCCGAACTTGATGGCATAAAAAGGGTTGAAATTGAAAGTATCAATTAAAGGAAGTGCATCCGCACTTCCTTTTATTAATAACCTTAAAACATATATCAAAGAAAATAAAATTTTCTCTTGCAAACAATCCTTAGAGTGGCTATAATCTTTCTTGTAGCTTTATTTCGGTATGGCCTACATGAAAATACGGGGGCTTAGCTCAGCTGGGAGAGCGCTTGCATGGCATGCAAGAGGTCGTCGGTTCGATCCCGATAGTCTCCATACCAAAGAACTTCTGTAAAATTGCAGAAGTTCTTTTTTTGTTTTCTCTTTCCTCGTCCCGGGTATCCTTAGATTAACAAAGCGTGTTTTGAGGAGGGAAGTATGTGAAAACACAATGGAGCCTTTTACTTGCTTTAGTATTTGCATTGATAATTGCTTTGTTCGCTGTACTAAATGTCGAACCAGTCAAAGTTGATTATTACTTCGGAACCGCCCAATGGCCTCTAATCCTCATTGTTTTAGGTTCATTATTGGCAGGCGTCATCATTACTGCTGCTATTGGTGAGGCAAGAATATATCGTTTGAAGAAGGATTTAAAAAAGGTAAGGAAAGAACGAGATGAATTAAAGGTAAAGACCCACCTTGCAGCAAAGGATGCCGCAGAGCCGGATGTTACTAGAAATTCATTCAGGACGACGGAGCGCTCATAATCAGTACCTTTTTAACCCTTGCCCTTGCAAGGGTTCGATTATTATTTTCGTTCTTACCGATTGCAGCCAGCTCCTTTAAAAATTATTGAGCTGGCTTCATAGTCTAATCATCATCAATCAATTAAAATGTAGGTAGCGGTAACATTTATAGAGGGAGGTTGGCAAATGGGGAATTCGGCATTACTGGTAATAGATGCACAGGTTGGTATTGTCGAAGGGTTTGAGTTGGGGCCTGTTTTTAATAAGGAAGTGTTTTTAACCACCATGAAAACAGTAATTGATAAAGCAAGGGTGAAGGACATTCCGATTATCTACATTATTGATACGGACGTTGCGGATCCAGGAACAATGGAGTACCAGGTTCACCCTTTTATAGCACCCTTGAAGGATGACACTGTCATTCCCAAAAAATCAACTGATGCGTTTTATCAAACAAGCCTTAATGATTATTTAGTCACGCTGGATATCAATCACATCATTGTCATCGGTTGTAAAACAGAATTTTGCATAGATACAACGTGCCGGCGGGCAACTACCTTGGGATATGATGTAACACTTGTTGCTGACGCACACTCCACAACTGACAATAAAGTTCTGAGTGCCAGCCAGATTATTGCACATCATAATGAAAACCTGCAAGGTCTGGAGAATATCGGGCATTCTATCCTTGTTCGTCACTCAAGCGAAGATATCTTTGAGCATATACATCTTGAAAACAAATAACAAAAGGGCTCCTGCTTACAATAGCGGGAGCCCTTTTTCTACTTGCGGCTTTTGACGAATCTCACAACAAAATAGATGAAGGCAAGAACTATTAATACATAAACAACATTTGAGAAGATGTCCATATACTCTACAATCTTATGCCGGTTTTCCCCCAGAATCGCTCCAGCATTGACCAGAAGAGTATTCCAAATCAATGTACCTGCGGTAGTCAGGATAAGAAATAGCCAAAATTTCATATTGGACATCCCTGCAGGAATTGAAATCAAGCTTCTGATTAACGGAATCAGCCTGCAGAAAAACACTGTCCATGGCCCATATTTATCGAACCAGGCATCGGCTTTATGTATATCTTTCCTGGTCAGGCGAAGCACTTTCCCCCACCGGTCAATGATTTTCTCAAGACGTTCTACATCTAAAAGCAAGCCAATTCCATATAGGATGACAGCTCCGGTAACCGACCCTGCGGTCGACACAAAAATAACGTTAGCCACAGTCATTTCCGTACTTAAGGTCATGTAGCCGGCAAAAGTCAATATCACCTCGGACGGAATCGGAGGAAAGATATTTTCGAGTGCAATAAGCAAAAAGACACCAAGGTATCCAAATTCATTCATTATTGAGTTAATCCAATCTTCCATGCTTCTCTCCCATTAGCTGGCCATTAAACCAGTTCTCTGATAAATACATGTCAACATTGATAGTAACATTAAATATGGTTACTAATCTAGGTTTATCTTCTCTTTCCTTTTACGGAAGCCTTATTGGTTGATCTACCGCGGCCAGGCGGCTTTTCCTTATTCTGCTTCCCGCGGTTGGAGCGGTGCTGTTCAGGGGATGAAGATCTTCCTGGTCCGTTGGATTTCCCGCCTCTTTTAGGCTTTTCCGGACGGTCAGATTTCTTTTTATCCGCTTGACCTCTAGGTCTGTCATCCTTTTTTGAAGAGTCATCCTTTTTACCCGATTCGAGCTCCTGTTTTTTGATCCGTATATTTAATTCCTTCTCAATGGAACGAAGAAGCTGCGAATCGGCATCAGTATATAAAGTAATTGCAAGTCCCTTAGTCCCCGCACGGCCTGTCCGTCCAATCCGGTGGACATAGCTTTCTGCATCTTCAGGTATATCATAATTGAATACATGGGTTACACCCTCAACATCAAGCCCACGTGCAGCAACATCTGTTGCAATCAATAGCTGAAATTCAGAATTCCGGAATCTCTTCATTACCTGCTCACGTTTAGCCTGGGATAGGTCCCCATGCAATTCATCGCAGGAAAATTTATTAGACTTTAGAACTTCATAAAGCCTGCCTACCCGCCGTTTTGTACGGCAAAACACAACTGCCATAAAGGGCCGGTGCGTGTTAACTAGGTCCATAAGCGCACCCTGCTTGCCGCGGTCCGTTGTCTGAATTGCCAGCTGGCTAACCGTGTCGGCGGG
>NZ_HG964497.1:5135671-5168806 GCF_000613125.1 Bacillus sp. EB01 | reverse complement strand
TAGCTCATAAAGTTACGTTGGCTGATGGCCGAAGCCATCAAAATATTATTGTTTGTTGACGCTTGTTTGTTTAGTTTTCAAGGAACAATCTTTTTAATGTATCGCGTAACAGCGACTTTATTAATATACCATTCACAACTCGATAAGTCAACACTTTTTTATATCTTTTTTACTATGAATATGTGTTCAACTTCTGCTGCGTTTGTGATTATAACAACATTATGGTTTTACTGCAATAGCTTTAGAAAGAATAGTTAGTTCGTAAGATTCAAAATAGTTTCATTAAGATTGAATACAATGTAAAACCAGTCAGATGAGGCACTACACTAAGGGTGCACCAAATATTCACGCGTTTAGACAGCCATAAAAAAGGAGCAAAGGGTTTTCCCACCCTTTGCTCCTCTCTGCTTATTCTTAATTAGTCTACTCCTCGGATCCTTCATCAGAATCTGTTTCTGAGGATTCTACAGGTTCATCTAATTCGATTACTTCTCTTACTGTTACAGTTTCATCAGGATGGGCTGCATCAATCACTGACTCTGGCAGTTCCAAGCCTTCCTCATCCTTTTCGTCCTCGCGTTCGACTTTTGCAACAGTAGCAACACTTTCGTTTTCTTTAATATTAATTAGCTTTACGCCAATTGTATTCCGGCCTACCTTCGAAATACTATCGACCGGAATTCTTATCAGTACTCCACCTGTGGTAATAAGCATGAGATCTTCTTCACCAGTGACAGTCTTCATAGAAACAAGGTGGCCATTTTTACTTTCAATAACATTGGCCGTCTTGATTCCTTTTCCGCCTCGTCCCTGAATGCGGTATTCGGCTGCGTCGGTCCGTTTACCGTAGCCCTTACTTGTAACGACGAGGACCTCTGAATCACCTTCAAGAACTTCCATTCCAATGACTTCATCATCAGAATCGAGCGTAATACCTTTTACACCCGTGGCAGTTCTCCCCATGGTCCTGACATCTGTTTCAGCAAAACGTATCTGCATGCCTTTCTTCGTGGCGATGACTATTTCTTTTGAACCATCTGTCATTCTCACAGAAATCAATTCATCACCTTCGCGAAGATTCAGGGCAATAAGCCCATTGTTACGGATATGCGCAAATGAAGATAAAGGCGAACGTTTTGAAATTCCTTCTTTCGTGGTAAAGAATAGGAACCAGTCATCGACAAATTCTTCTACAGGAATAATGGCATTAACCCATTCGCCTTTTTCAATCCCCAATAGGTTAATAATAGGGATCCCTTTTGCAGTCCTGCTGAATTCAGGAATTTCATATCCTTTGGTTTTATACACCTTCCCTTTATTAGTAAAGAATAGGATAGTGTTATGAGTTGAAGTGGTAATTAACTGTTCTACGAAGTCATCTTCATTCGTCCCCATGCCCTGGATACCTCTCCCCCCACGTTTTTGCGCACGGTAGGTTGAAGCAGGCAGGCGTTTAATGTAGCCATTATGGGTCAAAGTTAAAACGACAGTTTCGACAGGAATCAAATCTTCATCCTCAATGTGCTCGAGGCCGCCAGAAGCTATTTCTGTCCGCCTTTTATCATTAAAGCGCTCTTTAATTTCTGTCAGTTCATCACGGATAATTTGCAGAAGCTTTTCTTCATCAGCAAGAATTGCCTTATACTCAGCAATTTGTGCCATTAGATTTTGGTATTCTTCTTCAATTTTTTCCCTTTCCAGTCCTGTCAGACGCTGGAGCCTCATATCGAGGATTGCCTGTGCTTGCTTTTCGGAAAGATTGAAGGTAGAAATTAAGCCCTCACGAGCGATATCAGTTGTTCTGGAGTTACGAATTAACGTAATGACTGCATCAAGATGATCAAGTGCAATTCGCAAACCTTCGAGAATATGGGCGCGTGCTTCCGCTTTACGCAACTCAAACTCGGTCCGGCGTCTGATTACAACTTTCTGGTGATCAAGATAATGTGTTAAGCATTGCTTGAGATTTAGAACTTTCGGATGCCCATTAACAAGCGCCAGCATATTTATGCCAAAGGTTGTCTGCATGGCTGTCTGTTTGTAGAGATTATTAAGAAGGACATTTGCATTTGTGTCCTTTCGAACCTCAATGTAAATCCTCATCCCTCGCCTGTCGGATTCGTCCCGAAGATCAGTAATTCCATCGATTCTCTTTTCACGGACAAGCTCGGCGATCTTCTCTATAAGCTTTGCTTTATTTACCTGGTAAGGAAGTTCTTTTACAATGATGACTTCCTTTCCATTCTTAAGCTGTTCAATTTCTACCTTAGCACGTATGGTAATAGAACCCCGGCCGGTTTCATAGGCCTTGCGTATCCCACTTCGGCCTAGAATAATCCCGCCTGTTGGAAAATCAGGGCCAGGGATGATTTCCATAAGCTCCGGAATGGTAATATCCGAATCTTTACTAACCGCAAGAACACCATCAATGACCTCACCCAGCTGGTGAGGTGGAATATTAGTTGCCATTCCCACCGCAATACCTGTAGTTCCATTAACCAGGAGATTCGGGAAGCGGGCAGGGAGGACAACAGGCTCTCTTTCTTCACCATCATAGTTGTCCTGATAATCTATTGTATCTTTGTTTATGTCCCTCAATAACTCCATCGATATTTTTGACATTCTCGATTCAGTGTAACGCATGGCCGCGGCCGAGTCTCCATCCACCGAACCGAAGTTCCCATGGCCATCAACTAACATATACCGCTGGTTGAAATCCTGCGCCATACGGACCATGGTTTCATAGACAGCTTGGTCACCGTGCGGGTGGTATTTACCGATTACGTCACCAACGATACGAGCAGATTTTTTATATGGTTTATCAGAATGCATTCCAAGGTCATGCATTGCATACAGAATCCGGCGGTGTACCGGTTTGAGGCCATCCCGTACATCGGGCAGGGCCCTTGAAACGATAACACTCATCGCATAATCAAGGAATGATGATTTCATTTCTTGGCTTATATTAATTTCCTCTACACGAGAGTTTTCAAAATCAGCCATCAGATAACCCTCCACTTAAGGAACAAGCGGCTAATAGATGAATTACCTATCAAGCACTGCCATCCTTAACAAATTAAAAACCATAATTTTATTAAAAAGCAGGATAGACTGCCAATCTATCCTTGCGTTTTAAATCATCCAGTTTAGTCTTGCATTAAATATCCAGATTCTTTACATATTGGGCATTTTCTTCAATGAAGTTCCTGCGAGGTTCTACTTTATCTCCCATCAGGATTTCAAATGTTTCATCCGCCTCAATCGCATCGTTCAGGCTAACCTGCAGCAATGTCCTTACAGATGGATCCATAGTCGTTTCCCATAACTGCTCGGGGTTCATTTCTCCCAAACCCTTATAGCGTTGTACATTCGGCCTAGGCGTTGCCGGCAATTCGGACATGACCTTTTCCAGCTGTTTTTCGTTGTACGCATATTCGATCTTTTTGCCCTGCTGGATTTTATACAAAGGCGGCTGGGCAATGTAAATATAGCCAGACTCAATGATTGGGCGCATATATCGGTAGAAGAACGTCAATAATAAAGTTCGAATATGGGCTCCATCAACATCCGCATCTGTCATAATCACAACCTTGTGATAACGGGCTTTACTTATATCAAAATCTTCGCCAATTCCTGTTCCAACAGCTGTAATAATCGCTCTGACCTCGTTGTTGGACAAGATTTTATCAAGCCTTGATTTTTCAACATTGAGGATTTTACCGCGCAGAGGCAGGATTGCCTGGAAATGGCGGTCACGGCCCTGTTTGGCTGAACCTCCTGCAGAATCTCCCTCAACTATATAAATTTCACTTTCAGATGGGTCTTTGGAAGAACAGTCTGCGAGCTTTCCGGGAAGGCTTGATACTTCTAAGGCACTTTTCCTTCGTGTTAATTCACGTGCCTTTTTGGCCGCGAGCCTAGCCCTTGCCGCCATAAGGCCCTTCTCAACGACTTTTCTGGCGACGTCAGGGTTTTCCATCATGAATTGCTCAAATTTATCGGCAAATACTGTATCAGTAATGGCCCTGACCTCAGAGTTACCTAGCTTCGTCTTTGTCTGTCCTTCAAATTGGGGATTAGGATGCTTAATTGAAACAATTGCTGTTAATCCCTCACGCACATCGTCCCCAGAAAGATTCGCATCCGCTTCCTTAAAGATTCCACTCTTTCGGGCATAGTCATTTATAACTCTCGTCAAGGCAGTTTTAAAGCCGAATTCGTGAGTACCGCCTTCATACGTGTGGATATTGTTGGCGAAAGAATAAAGATTCCCGGTATAGCCATCGTTATATTGCATGGCAACTTCCACATTCACTCCATCACGGCCGCCTTCCATATAAATCGGCTCGTGGATGGCTTCTTTCGTTCTGTTCAAATGCTCAACATATGACTTGATGCCGCCTTCGTAGTAATACTCATTACTCTTATTTTCAACCCGCTTATCTTCAATGATAAGCCGGAGACCGCGGTTCAAGAAAGCAAGTTCCCTAATCCTGTTAGCCAGGACATCGTATTCGTATTCAAGTGTTTCGGTAAAAATTTCCGGATCGGGTTTAAAGTGTACTGTAGTACCCGTACGGTCGGTTTCTCCTATAACCTTAAGATCGTTCGCAGGGACACCACGCTCAAATTTCTGATAATGAATCTTTCCGTCCCTGTGTACATATACTTCAAGAAATGTAGATAGCGCATTAACGACAGAGGCACCAACACCATGGAGGCCTCCAGATACTTTATATCCGCCGCCGCCGAATTTACCGCCCGCGTGGAGCACCGTCATAATAACTTCAACAGCTGGCCTTCCCATCTTTTCGTGGAGTCCTACCGGGATACCACGGCCGTTATCTATTACTGTAATGCTATTATCTTCTTCAATGATGACTCTAATTTCATCGCAATAGCCAGCCAGAGCCTCATCAATACTGTTGTCGACAATTTCCCAGACCAAGTGGTGAAGTCCTTTGCCGCTTGTAGAGCCTATATACATTCCCGGGCGCTTCCTTACCGCTTCCAGACCCTCTAGAACCTGTATTTGATTGGCATCATAGGCTTGTTCCTTAATCATATCTTGTTCCATCGCCAAACCGGTCACCTGCACTTTCAATACTTTTGTTCCCATCGGTAGGGATTGTCCATTCTTTACGAATAATAAAATGCTCAACTTTTCCCATAAACTAGCTTAAAAAAGTCCTTTTTTGTTGCTTGTAAATTTATAATCTATATAAAGTTCATTTCAATAATCCTGTTTTCCCTGGTATGAACGTTTTTTTAATGTACTTGAAGCAAGAGGGGATAGGTAGACATTTTTCTCGGTAATAACCACCGATTTAAATGATCCTTTAGAGAGGTTAATGCTTTTGCCGGTTTCAGGAACAACAGCACTATCCTTATCGATGATCGCAATAATTTCACTGGCTCTTACCATATGATCCTCACCAATATGAATGTACATAAAAACCTCAATTCCTTTTTAGAATTTCACCGGCATTGACAATAAAAGTTGAAGCATCTTTCATTGTTTGATGATCTATTCCTTCTATGCTTGTCGTTGTTACAAACGTTTGGACCTTCCCGGCTATCGTATTTAATAAATGGGATTGGCGGTAGTCATCCAGTTCTGAAAGCACGTCATCAAGCAATAATATGGGGTACTCACCTATTTCGGAATAAATCAAATCTATTTCAGCAAGTTTAACAGAAAGCGCGGTTGTCCGTTGCTGTCCCTGGGATCCAAAAGTCTGTACATTTCTACCGTTTACATAAAATGTGACATCATCCCGTTGTGGTCCAAATAACGTCGTTCCTCTTTCCATTTCCCTCTGTTTGACTTTGGTGAATTTCTCTTGAAATACTTCTATCATTTTCGACAAGTCTTGGCCTTCTAATACATTAACAGATGGCTCGTAACGGATTTCAAGCGTTTCAGTACCCCTGGATATTCCTTTATGGATGGGCTGTGCCCACTTTTCAAGAATCTTTAAGAATTCAAATCGCTTAATCGTTGTTTTGACTGCCGCTTCTATGAATTGTTCAGTCAGGATATCAAGCATTGTTTCATCGGTGGATCTTTTGATTTGCAGCATTTTCAAGTAATGGTTTCGCTGCTGCAAAATTTTCATATATTGGCTGACACCATGCAAATAGACAGGTGAAACCTGCCCAATCTCCATATCTATGAAACGCCTGCGTACCTGCGGACTGCCTTTGACGAGATTCAGGTCTTCAGGAGCAAACATAACCACGTTCATATTGCCGATATATTGGCTCAGTCGCTGCTGTTCAATGTGGTTGAACCAAGCTTTTTTCCCTTTTTTGGATATAACTAGCTGCATGGGGATTGAACCGTGTCGCTTTTTGATCCGTCCTTCTATTTTAGCATACTCTGTATCCCAGCGAATAAGATCTTTATCATTTGTGGTACGGTGTGATTTTGCCATAGCCAGGACATAAATGGATTCCATAATGTTTGTCTTCCCTTGGGCATTTTCCCCTAGAAAGACATTCACTTTGTTTTCAAAGTCGATTGATATGTCCTTATAATTCCGATAATTTTTTAAAGCAAGCTGTTCAATATGCATATAAACATCCTTTAAGATTCTCTAAGGACAAACTCGCCAAATCCAGGAATCTTCACTTTATCCCCATCCCTTAGCTTTCTGCCTCTCCTTTGATCCTGCTCACCGTTAACATACACCTTGTGCTCACCAAGGAACCATTTGGCCATGCCTCCCGTTTGAATGACATCCGCAAGCTTAAGGAATTGTCCCAGCGTAATATAGTCTGTATCTATTTTTATTTCTTCTCGCATATTGTCCACTCTTTTCCGAAATGGTTTAGCTAGAAAGTATCAATACTTTATTTTACTAAAAATTTGGCTTAGTTACAAAGAATTCAAAGAAATTAAGGGCAACTTCAATAATTTCCTTTTATTTGAAAATTTAATTATAAAACCACTTATCTGCTCCTGGTGACACTACTCCGGGAAATTCGGTACTCACCCCAAATTGCAGGAGTTGTGTCACCCTTCAATTGCAAGAAAAGCCGCCAGGATTAACCGGCAGCCTCTTACCAAAGCATACATACTAATAAGTTCTAACTGGAAGGATAAGCTGGAGTATTGATTCATCATGAATCGGACGAATTACAAAAGGCCTCATCGCTCCAGTAAAGCTAATTTTTATATCTGTTCCTTCAAGGGCTTTAAGAGCATCCATTAAGTATTTTGCACTGAAGGAAATTTTTAATTCCTCTCCTTCAACAGATTGTCCCTGTATTTCTTCAACTACTGTTCCAATTTCAGGTGTATTTGAGGAAACCTCCACTATGTTGTCTGAAAGTGTGGAAAACTTAACAACATTATTCCTTCCTTCTTTGGCGAGCAAGGAAGCACGATCAATCGCATGAAGGAAATCCTTCGTAAACAAGACAACATCCGTTTTACTTTCTGAAGGAATCAGTCTGGAAGTGTCAGGATAGTTTCCTTCAAGGAGTCTTGAGAAGAATAAGACATGCTTTGATTTAAATAAAACTTGATTCTCTGTAATGACAATGTCTACTGGTTCATTTGTGTCTGCAATAATCTTACTCAATTCAGTCAGGCTTTTACCAGGTATCACGATGTTATAGGTTTCGTTGTTCTCCGTTTCTACACGGGCCTTTCTTAATGCCAGGCGATGGGAATCTGTTGCAATACAGGTTAATTCATTATTTTCCATCTTCCAGTTTACACCTGTCAAGATAGGGCGTGTTTCTGAGACGGACACTGCGAAAACAGTTTGGCGAATCAATGCTTTTAATAAATCTGCTGGAATCCTGAATTTGTTATCTTCCTCAATTTGTGGAAGGTGAGGATATTCCTCTGCATCAAGTCCATTAAGATTAAATTCGGATTTTCCTGAACGGATAACAGTCTGAAGCTGATTTTGCACTTCAATCTCCACAGTATCAGTAGGGAGCTTTTTTACGATCTCACTAAAGAACTTTGCCTGGAGGACAATCGCTCCCGGCTGTTTAATTTCAACAATTTCATCCCCGTTTTCTTCTTTTGGAATGAAAGATTGAATAGAAACGTCAGAATCACTTCCAGTGAGAGTGACACCTTCTTCTCCGGCAACAATCTTTATACCTGTCAGAATTGGAATTGTGGTTCTCGATGTAACTGCCTTCATTACATCATTCACGCTTTGGACTAGATTGTCCCGTTGAATACTGAATTTCATTTTTATTCCCCCGATCACGTCATAATTTTCTTGTAGATGAATATATTAATAAGTTCTTTAAAAATCGTAGAAGTACTAGTAGGCCCTGTGATTATGTGGATAAGTCTTTTTTTCAGAGGAAAGACAGTCTATCCACATGTGGATAGACTGTGTGTAACTGATAAGGACTTATCAACAAATTCATTAAACCTTCAACAGCTCATTTAATTCTTTAACCTGCATTTGAAGCTGGACATCCGAAGTGAGTAGTTTCGAAATCTTTTCATGAGCATGAATAACGGTTGTGTGATCCCTGCCTCCGAATTCCTCACCAATCTTTGGTAATGAGAAATCTGTTAATTCCCTGGATAGATACATTGCAACCTGCCGTGGGAAGGCAACCGATTTAGTTCTCTTCTTAGCTTTGAAATCCTCAAGTTTAATATTAAATTGCTGTCCTACAGCTTTTTGAATATCAAGTATTGTAATCATTTTTGGTTTCGAATTCGGAATAATATCTTTCAAAGCCTCTGCTGCCAAATCAGCATTAATATCTTTATTTATTAATGAAGAATAAGCAACAACTCTAATTAAAGCCCCTTCGAGTTCACGAATATTGGAATCGATTTGGTTCGCTATATAGAGCATTACTTCATTCGGAATATCAAGTCCCTCTGCCTTGGCTTTCTTTCGAAGAATTGCAATCCGCGTTTCGAGATCCGGAGGGGTGATGTCTGTAATCAGACCCCATTCGAAACGGCTTCGGAGCCTGTCTTCGAGAGTCGGAATTTCTTTCGGAGGCCGATCGCTAGAGATAATTATTTGTTTGCTTTCCTCATGTAATGTATTAAATGTATGGAAAAATTCTTCCTGGGTGGATTCTTTGCCAGCCAGGAATTGAATATCATCAATTAAAAGTACATCAACTTTTCGGTACTTATTACGGAATTCAATTGCCTTGTTATCGCGGATTGAATTGATGAATTCATTCGTGAACTTTTCAGAGGAAAGGTAAACCACCTTGGCTGACGGGTTATGTTCCAAAACATAATGGCCAATCGCATGCATCAAGTGTGTTTTACCAAGTCCAACTCCACCATAAATAAATAGGGGATTATAGGCTTTAGCTGGAGCCTCTGCAACAGCAAGTGATGCTGCGTGGGCAAATCGGTTTCCAGATCCGATGACGAATGTATCAAATGTATATTTTGGGTTTAGCATTGTAAGAGGGATATCGTTATGTTCATCCTCTTTTTTCGCTTTTGTTTTGGAAAATTGCAAATCAAGTACATCATCATTTTGTACCTGAGGAATAATAAATTTGATTTCAAGTTCTTCTCCCGTAATTTCATAAAGTATTTCTGAGATTAACTGGGAATAACGTTCTTCTAGCCAATCACGGGCAAATTCGTTCGGTGCTGTAATGATTAATGTATTACCTTGAAGTGCATGCGACTTGGTTGATTTAAGCCAGGTATCAAAGCTTGGTTTGCTTATTTTCTTTTGTATACTGGCCAGAGCTTCATTCCACAAGTCCGAGATATTCTCCAATCTATTTTCCCTCCTTTTTTAGTAGAATAATAAAAATTCATGAAAAGCGAATATTTTGGTCACTGTTATACAAGGTGTATAACCCTGTTGTATAAATATTCAGGTGGTTGTAACTGTGGAAAAACATATAATAAGGAAAGAAGAAGGGGTTTCGACAATATCCTCTACCTGTGGACAAATTTCAACAACACCCTTGAATAACTGTCCACAAGTTATCCACAGTCTGTGGATAATTAATTTATCCACATTTAATTCGTAGAAGTGAAAACACAACTATAATATCAGAAAAAGATAAGGTGCGCAATGGTTTTAAAAGATTATCCACAACAACAACAGGTTTGTTAACAAAATTTATCCACAATAAGAGAACATGTGAAAAACTTGTCAATAACCTCTTGAAAAGCTAAAAAATATGTCGGAAATTATCCACAGCTTAAGTAGAGCGCTGGTTTTCTCTTTTTTCTGTGATGAAAAAAAGTAAAAAATACTCAGTCTTTTATTTTGTTTACTAGGATTAAGAAAATGGTTTTGGCAAAGTGAGATATGAAGAAGTAAGTTTTGGAAGTTTGCTTGTTAATCTAAACTAACGCGGATTATACTGGTGAAGGGATAGAAAGAATCCTTGCAATGCAGTTTGAAGAAAACCTGCTGCATGAAGAAGGGTTTCCGGATCATATATAGTAGGCAGGGTTTGTAAGTAAAAGGTACTTTGAATTTATTTAGCTTCCCTTACTGCATTCGTTCTTTCTCCTATATATCCTATATAAATGATTGAACGCGATAATTTAAATATTTCGTCGCGGGAGTTTTAAGTTAAAATTGATTTGGTTCCTCTCACTTAAGAATTCGAATCTACCTATATTAGTTCAATTCAAAAAAGTGTTGAGCAGTTGAACATTGTTGGAAGAAGTATGAAAAACCCAAACAATAGTTGACAATTGGCAGGGGACCTCTCTATAATAATTAAGACTGTCTCAACAAAAACTATTTCTAAAATATCCAGACTGTCTTTATAAGCAATTAAGCAATTCCTCAGGGAGGTGTCATAGAATGAAAAGGACTTACCAGCCAAATAAAAGGAAACATAGCAAAGTTCACGGTTTCCGTAAGCGTATGAGCTCTGCAACCGGCCGCAAGGTAATTGCACGCCGTCGCCAAAAAGGAAGAAAAGTATTATCAGCTTAAGCCACTGACCGTCTCAGTGGTCTTTTTTTTCTATTTGGAGGAAAATAGGACAATTGGTATACTCTCGATCAGTCTAGATTATCGGTTGATTTGGAATAGAGAGTTCTATTAAAGGTTAGGATGACACTTAGGGATGGGCTGTTATTAGTCCGGAGTGAAGGTGTGCGTATGAAAAAGGAATACAGAATAAAAGAGAATAAGGATTTTCAGCAGGTTTTTAAAAAGGGACATTCAACAGCCAATAGGCAGTTCATTGTTTACGTCTTAAAAAAAGAAGGACAAACCAATTTTAGAATTGGCCTATCAGTGAGCAAGAAGATAGGGAATGCTGTGGTTCGTAACCAGGTTAAAAGATACATACGTCAGTCGGTTTTTGAAGTGAAAGACGGACTCGCAAATGGTTTTGACTATGTCATTATAGCCAGGAAACCTGTTTCTGATATGGACTTTTTTGAGGTCAAAAAAAGCCTGGTGCATGTATTGAAGCTTGCAAAGGTGTTGAAAAGGGACTATTCCTATGAAAAAAAGTGAAAAGTTGCTCCTATATGCAAATTTTGAAAGCACTTCAGGGAAAAAAATGATAGAATGATTCAGATAGCGTCTCTTTAATAGTATGTATGGGTTTTCCCACCAATATAACCATCCGTTTTAAGGAGGAAATTTCGGTTGAGTAAACGAATATTCACGTTTATTGGTTTGTTTTCATTTGTTCTTTTCTTAACAGGTTGTACCGAGGTAAACAAGCCGATAACAGCAGAGAGCACAGGTTTTTGGAATGAGTACATTGTCTACCCGCTTTCTTGGCTAATTATTGAGGGAGCAGAATTATTGTGGGGGAGCTTTGGGTTATCGATCATCGCCGTAACTATTTTGATTCGTCTGGCTATCCTGCCCTTAATGATTAAACAGACAAAGAGTACAAAGGCAATGCAGGCTTTGCAGCCAGAGATGAAAAAGCTTCAAGAGAAATACAGCTCCAAGGACCAAAAGACACAGCAAAAATTGCAACAGGAAACAATGGCATTATTCCAGAAACATGGTGTCAATCCAATGGCAGGCTGTTTCCCGTTATTTGTCCAGATGCCGATATTGATTGGTTTTTACCATGCAATATCAAGGACGAGGGCAATTGCTGACCATAACTTCCTTTGGTTCGACCTAGGGGATAAGGATCCATATTATATCCTTCCGTTAGTAGCTGGCCTGACTACATTTATCCAACAAAAAATGTCAATGGCCGGAATGCCGGACAATCCTCAAATGCAGATGATGCTTTGGATGATGCCGCTTATGATTATTATATTTGCGATTAATTTCCCGGCAGCCCTTTCTCTGTACTGGGTAGTAGGAAATATTTTCATGATTGTCCAAACATATTTCATTAAAGGGCCGGACTTGAAAAAGGCGCAAGCCTCCGGCAACGCGGGGGGAGCTAAAAAGTGAAACAGATAACTGCCAGCGGACAAACCGTTGAAGATGCAGTACAATCAGCACTTGCTCAGTTAAACACCACGAAAGAACGTACAGATGTTGAGATTGTTGACGAAGGTAAAAAAGGGATTTTCGGTTTCGGCTCGAGGCCGGCCATTGTAAAGGTAACAGTAAGAATTGATCCGCTAGAAGAGGCAAGAAAATTTCTATATCAGGTGGCTGAACAAATGGGAGCCCCAATTGAAATTGAAACAATTAAGGATGGCAAGCATGTAACATTTGTTCTTTCTGGAGAAAAAATCGCAATATTGATTGGTAAAAGGGGCCAGACTCTCAATTCCCTGCAATATTTGACTCAGTTGGTCCTTAACCGATTCTCGGAACAATATTTAACTGTCATTCTGGATGCTGAGGATTACCGGAATCGACGAAATGAAACACTTATCCAGCTTGCTCAGCGCCTCGCACAAAAGGCATTGAAAACAGGTAAGAACGTGACACTTGAGCCGATGCCATCATATGAAAGAAAAGTCATTCATACGGCATTGTCAGAAAACACGAAAGTTAAAACTTATTCGGATGGTACCGAGCCTCATCGGCATATTGTGATTTCACCAATCCGTTAATTTTTATTAATAGGAAAACTCCTTGTCAGGCAGCTGGCAGGGAGTTTTTTTTATGAAAAAAATTGAATTGAAGAGGTGTCTTCCTGGAGTGGACATAAATCTTTTAATGATTTAAGGCAAAATAACATAATGGTTTCAAAAACTCTTTCCATTCAGACATGCTTTATTGTTATTCACATGTGGATAAGTTAAAATAAAACTTGTTGACTTTAACAGCTGTGGATAAGCAGCCTTTCGCAGCCAATCAAGCTATGGTATGCTACTATTTTGGTGTTTTAAACTAATGAGACTTCATTTAATAGATAAATGTATTGGACTATAAGAATAGAGGTGGATAATATGGAGTTTGATACGATTGCGGCAATATCGACCCCTATGGGTGAGGGAGCGATTGCGATAGTCCGTTTAAGTGGCGATGACGCTTTTTCAATTGCTGATAAAGTATTCAGGAACCCGGCCGGAAAAAGACTATCAATGGTTCCTAGCCATACAATCCATTACGGGCACCTAGTCGATCCAAAGACAGACTCAATTGTTGAAGAAGTAATGGTCTCCGCTATGAGGGGGCCTAGGACGTTCACAAGGGAGGATGTAATAGAAATAAACTGCCATGGGGGGCTGGTTAGTGTCAATCGAGTCCTTCAGCTCGTATTGAACAATGGAGCCAGGCTGGCTGAACCAGGTGAATTTACAAAACGCGCCTTTCTTAATGGACGTATCGATCTCTCCCAGGCAGAGGCTGTAATGGACTTGATTCGGGCAAAAACAGACAGGGCGATGAATGTAGCTCTTGGGCAGATGGAGGGGCGCCTATCACGCCTCATTAAAAGGCTCCGCCAGGAAATCCTTGAAATCCTTGCTCATGTTGAAGTGAATATAGACTATCCAGAGTATGATGATGTTGAAGAAATGACCCATACTATGCTGTTGGAAAAGTCCAATTATATAAGAGGCGAATTGCAAGGGCTTTTACAAACATCCCAGCAGGGTAAAATATTGAGGGAAGGGCTTTCGACGGTGATTGTAGGAAGACCGAATGTTGGAAAATCCTCTTTGCTGAATAGCCTTGTTCAGGAAAACAAGGCTATTGTAACGGATATTCCAGGTACAACCCGGGATGTCATTGAAGAATATGTCAATGTAAGAGGTGTCCCCCTAAGGCTGTTAGATACTGCAGGTATAAGGGAAACTGAGGATATTGTTGAAAAAATAGGTGTTGAAAGATCGCGCCAGGTATTGAAAGATGCAGATTTGATTCTGCTTGTCTTAAATAATTCCGACCGGTTGACCGATGAGGATCGGAATATTTTTAAGGCAACTGAAGGAATGGACACGATTATTATAGTCAACAAGACGGACTTGGAGAGACAAATTGATTTTACAGAGGTAGAGGCTCTTGCATCTGGCAGGAAAATCATAACGACTTCACTTATTGAAGATAAGGGAATTGAAGAACTTGAGCAAGCAATTGCAGACTTGTTTTTTGCAGGGGAAATAGAGGCTGGCGATATGACTTATGTCTCTAATAGCCGGCATATTGCATTGATTGGCCAGGCACTTCATTCGATAGAAGAAGCAATTGCAGGAGTGGAAATGGATACACCTATTGATATCGTACAAATAGATTTGACAAGAGCGTGGGAACTATTGGGTGAGGTAATTGGGGAGAGTGTCCATGAAAGTTTGATTGACCAGCTCTTCTCTCAATTCTGCCTCGGTAAGTAAATTTTAATTTTAAAAGGAGGCAGCGTACATGCAATACGAAGCCGGAAATTTTGATGTGCTTGTTATCGGCGCGGGACATGCTGGCTGTGAAGCCGGTTTGGCGGCTGCCCGGGTTGGTGCTAAAACGTTAATGATTACAATCAACCTTGATATGGTTGCCTTTATGCCTTGCAATCCATCGGTTGGAGGACCAGCAAAAGGAATTGTGGTTAGGGAAATAGATGCCCTAGGCGGTGAAATGGGCAGGAATATCGATAAAACCTATATACAAATGAGAATGCTGAATACTGGCAAAGGTCCTGCGGTCAGGGCTCTTCGTGCGCAGGCTGACAAGTTTGCCTACCAGCATGAAATGAAAAAGACTTTGGAGAAAGAAAAGAACCTTACCTTGCTCCAGGGGATGGTAGAAGAACTAATTGTCGAAGACGGGGTATGCACTGGCGCCATAACAAAAACTGGTGCTATTTACCGCGCTAAAACCGTAGTCATCACGACAGGAACCTTCCTTCGCGGCGAAATTATTATTGGAGATTTAAAGTATTCAAGCGGTCCGAATAACCAACAGCCTTCGATTAAACTTTCGGAGCACCTTGAACAATTGGGCTTAGACCTTGTCCGTTTTAAAACAGGAACCCCTCCGCGCATCCATAGCGGTACAATTGACTACTCAAAAACGGAAATTCAGCCAGGTGATGAAACACCGAGGGCATTTTCTTATGATACAACGAAATATATCACCGATCAGCTTCCATGCTGGTTGACTTACACGAGTGAAAATACTCATCGAATTATTGAAGAAAATTTACATCGCTCCCCGATGTTTTCCGGTATGATAAAAGGGACAGGTCCTCGCTATTGTCCATCTATAGAGGACAAGGTAGTCCGGTTCAATGATAAGCCCCGCCATCAAATCTTTCTTGAGCCAGAGGGCAGAAACACCGAAGAGGTATATGTACAAGGGCTGTCAACAAGTCTGCCAGAAGATGTACAACACCGTATTATAAGAACTGTTCCTGGTTTGGAAGAAGCGCAGATGATGAGAGCTGGATATGCCATTGAGTATGATGCAATTGTACCAACTCAGCTATGGCCCACATTGGAAACAAAAAAGGTTAAGAATCTATATACAGCAGGGCAAATAAACGGAACATCCGGATATGAGGAGGCTGCTGGCCAAGGGTTGATGGCAGGCATTAATGCTGCCCAAAGAGCACTTGGGAGGGAAGAGTTGATTCTCAGCAGGTCTGATGCTTATATTGGAGTAATGATAGATGACCTTATAACAAAAGGAACAAATGAACCATATCGGTTACTTACCTCAAGAGCCGAGTACAGGCTGTTGCTTCGCCATGATAATGCTGATTTGCGTTTGACTGAAATTGGCTCTCAAATCGGGCTTATTCCTGAAGAACGCCATGAAAGATTCCTGCAAAAAAAATCGGCTGTTGAAGCTGAAAAGAAACGGCTTTATTCACAAATTATCAAACCAACGCCGGACGTCCAGGAGCTTATTCGCAATCTTGGAGGAAGTGAGTTAAAAGATGGTATTCGAGCATCTGACTTCCTAAAAAGGACCGAGGTTGTATACAGCACTATAGAAAATATCATTCCCCCGGAAATACATTTGGATGAAGAGGTAAAGGAACAAGTTGAAATTCAGATAAAATACGAGGGATACATTGAAAAATCGCTTCAGCAGGTCGATAGGCTTAAAAAAATGGAGAATAAAAAGATTCCCGAGAATATTGATTATGATGCCATTTCAGGAATTGCAACAGAGGCCCGCCATAATCTGAAGCAGGTTAGGCCTCTTTCCATTGCTCAGGCATCCCGGATATCGGGGGTTAACCCTGCTGATATCTCTATTCTATTGGTTTACCTGGAAAATGGCAGGGTAGCAAGGGTTAAGGCAGAATAAGAGTGGAGTTGTAATAATGAATAGTGAAAAGTTTAGTGAGTTGGTTGGAGAAAAGGGAATAACCCTTTCCTCCTTGCAGCTTGGCCAATTCGAAACCTATTATGAAACTTTGGTTGAATGGAATGAAAAGATGAATCTGACTGCTATAACAGATAAAGGTGAAGTGTTTCTTAAGCATTTCTACGATTCTCTTTCAGCTGCATTTTATTATGATTTTTCCAGGCCGCTGGCTATTTGCGATGTTGGAGCAGGAGCAGGTTTTCCGAGCATTCCCATTAAAATTGCCTACCCTAACCTAAAGCTAACGATTGTCGACTCTCTTAATAAGCGAATTAGCTTCCTCGAGCACTTGGCAAAACAATTAAACCTTGAAGAAGTATCCTTCATTCATGACCGAGCTGAAACCTTTGGGGTGAAATCAGAGTATCGGGAGCAATATGATGTTGTGACTGCCCGGGCAGTTGCCAGGCTTTCTGTTTTAAGCGAGCTCTGTCTTCCACTTGTAAAACCGGGAGGGGATTTTATTGCAATGAAAGCTGCCCATGCAAAAGAAGAACTGCATGCTGCAGAAAAGGCTATTAGTGTCCTCGGTGGACGGACAGTAGAAAGCTATTCTTTTTCCTTGCCAATTGAAGAAAGTGAACGGTCTATAATCGTAATAAGAAAAGAAAAGCCAACTCCTAAAAAATACCCAAGAAAGCCAGGAACCCCCAATAAGGCACCTATAGAATAGAATGCTAATTAGCCGGATGGGTTCTGGAAATCAGGGTTGTAAGATTAAAATGAAGGAATTTTGTTAATATAGAGAGAATTAGTTAAAGGGAGTATCAAAAGGTGGTGCTGGAAAATGAAAACTTCTTTTTCACGTTTTTTTAGCAGGGGCGATAAAAATGAGCAGCTTGAGCTTGACGAAGAAATTACATTGGATTCCGAATCATCCAGTGAAGAAATAAAAAAAGTTAAGATTGATTCCATCATTCCCAATCGTTTTCAGCCAAGGACAGTTTTTGATGATGAAAAAATAGAAGAATTATCCCGGACTATCCATATGCATGGCATTATCCAGCCCATAGTAGTCAGAGAGCTTGAGGAGAATAGTTTTGAAATAATCGCTGGTGAGCGAAGATGGCGTGCCATGAAAAAGCTCGGTTGGGAAGAAGTGCCGGCTATTATCAAGAATATGTCGGACAGAGAAACAGCCTCGGTTGCATTAATAGAAAATTTGCAGCGTGAGGAATTAACTCCGATTGAAGAAGCAATTGCTTATGGGAAGCTGCTTTCACTTCATAATCTTACACAGGAGGCACTGGCTCAAAGACTTGGAAAAGGACAATCTACAGTTGCGAATAAGCTCAGGCTGCTAAAACTGCCACAGGAAGTCCAAGACGCTCTTTTGAATAAAGATATATCAGAGCGCCATGCCCGTGCCCTTATTCCTTTAAAAGACCCTGTAAAACAGGTCGAGGTTCTCCAGGAAATCATCGAGCGAAACCTGAATGTTAAGCAGACTGAAGAGAGAGTCATCAAGTTAATAGAGCCAACAGCCCAAAAACCCAAGCCTAAAAGAAAAGCCTTCAGCAAGGATTTGAGGATTGCTGTTAATACGATTCGACAATCTTTATCAATGGTATCAGATAGCGGTATTCCCCTTAATGCTGAAGAAGAAGAATTTGAAGAGTATTATCAATTTACAATTAAGATTCCAAAGAAAAAGTAAAAATGTCACACAGCCCTGCATGATAAGTGCAAGGCTTTTTTCTTTGAGAAAGATTATATTGTTAATGTTATGTCAACAAATGAAAGAGTTATTGGAAAGGACCAGCTCTTAAAATTAGGAGACAGCAATTTTTTAAAGGAGTAGGGGCACCTCTTCCCGAACCGAATTTAAAGCAACAAAGCTTGACATTTTACGAATATATGTTCTTGTATTCAAACGTTATCATCCTTATAATAATAATAAAAGTAACACGTTGGTTCATAAGCTGTTAATGCTCAGAGCCAACCTTTGTACCTTTAAGGGTATGGAGGATGCAGCCCAATTATGTTTATTCTTATCCATTTTCTTAGGACTTTAGCCTAAAACCAAAGTCTGCTACCATTAAATCGAATGAATGAATAATTGAGATATCAACCCTCTTTTATGTGTTTTTTAGTTATGCTTGAATAGGCAATATTTTAAGAAAAAAACTCCAATCTCTGCATTTCATGTTAAAATAGATAGCATGGCATCTTGCCAGTATCTTTTTTCTATTTATTTTTAAAGGGTAGGTGACATCGTGGGCAAAGTTCTTGCGATCGCGAATCAAAAAGGAGGCGTCGGTAAAACGACAACCTCTGTCAATCTGGGCGCCTGCTTAGCATACATAGGTAAAAAAGTTTTGATGGTTGATATAGACCCTCAGGGAAATGCAACAAGCGGAGTCGGCGTGGAAAAGGCCGATGTTTCCCAGTGTATATATGATGTACTGGTTGATGATGTTGAGGCAAAGGCGGCAATTATCCCAACCGCTGTTGAAAATCTTCATGCCATTCCTGCAACTATCCAGCTTGCCGGGGCTGAAATTGAACTCGTTCCGACTATTTCGCGCGAAGTCCGGCTAAAAAGGGCTCTTGAGGAAGTAAAGGACGATTATGACTATATCATTATCGACTGTCCCCCATCCCTCGGCCTTTTAACCTTGAATGCTCTTACAGCATCAGATGCTGTCTTGATCCCAGTCCAATGTGAATATTATGCATTGGAAGGCCTGAGCCAATTGCTTAATACAGTCAGGTTGGTTCAAAAACATTTAAATCAAAACCTTAAAATTGAGGGTGTCCTCCTAACCATGCTTGATGCTAGGACGAACCTCGGAATTCAGGTTATAGAAGAAGTTAAGAAATATTTCCAGGATAAAGTCTATAAAACAATCATTCCACGGAATGTACGCCTAAGCGAGGCTCCGAGCCATGGGGAGCCCATCATTATCTACGATCCTAAATCCCGGGGAGCTGAAGTTTACTTAGACCTCGCAAAGGAAGTGGTTTCTAATGGCTAAAGGTTTAGGAAAAGGGCTAGATGCCTTTTTTGGGAATATTGAAGTGAAAAAGGAAGAATCAGTTCAAGAGATTAATATAAAAGAATTGAGGCCAAATCCTTACCAGCCTCGGAAACACTTTGAAAAAACAGCGATTGAAGAATTAAAGGATTCCATTCTTGAACACGGAATACTTCAGCCTCTTGTTGTGCGTAAAAGCATTCGCGGCTATGAGATTGTTGTTGGAGAACGGAGGTTTAGGGCTGCACGGGAGGCTGACCTTGAATCAGTTCCTGCAGTTGTAAGAGAACTTTCAGAACAGCAAATGATGGAGCTGGCTGTCCTTGAGAATCTTCAGAGGGAAGATTTGAATCCTATTGAGGAAGGAGCGGCCTACCAGACATTAATGGAAAAGCTTGACCTGACTCAGGAGGAGGTCGCTAAACGGCTTGGGAAGAGCAGACCTCATATCGCCAACCATATCCGCCTTCTATCGCTTCCACAAAAGATCCAGCAGCTAATTTCTAACGGAACGATCTCCATGGGTCATGGCCGGGCATTATTGGGTATTAAACAGAAAGCTAAGCTGCCGCTTCTCGTTGAAAAAACAATAAAGGAAAACCTTAATGTACGCCAGTTGGAGAAATTGATTCAACAATTAAATGATAATGTTCCACGTGAAACAAAGAAGCCACTTAAGAAAAAGGATATGTTTCTTCAAGAGCGTGAACATCTGCTCAGAGAGAGATTCGGTACCACAGTTCATATTAAGAAAATAAAAAACAAGGGGAAAATTGAAATAGAATTTTTCTCTCAGGAAGACTTGGAAAGATTATTAGAGCTCCTCGGCTCCGATATTTCAGAATAATAAGCCATCATTAGATGGTTTCTTTTTTTAGCTTTGATGGATAAGAAAAGTATGACGGGGGAAAAAGAATGTTTTTTTGGGGAACATTGGTGAATGGATTATGTATCATTTTTGGAACAATAATCGGTAAATGGCTTAAGGGAATTCCAGAGGGAATGCGAACAACCGTGATGCATGGGATTGGGCTCTCTGTTATGATATTAGGCCTGCAAATGGGATTAAAAAGCCAGAATTTCCTTATTGTTATCATAAGCCTCGTTGTTGGCGCCGTTCTAGGAGAGGCATGGGCACTGGATGACAAGCTTAATAAGTTGGGAAACTGGCTAGAATCAAAGCTTGGGCAGGGTGAAAAGGGAAGTATATCTGAAGGGTTTGTTACAGCAACCTTAATATTTCTAATTGGTGCCATGGCGATTATAGGTGCTCTCGACAGCGGCATCCGAGGGAATCATGATGTTTTGTATACAAAAGCCATTATTGATGGTTTTACTTCAATTATTCTTACAACAACCCTTGGCATAGGTGTCATTTTTTCGGCTATTCCGGTAATGATATATCAGGGGACAATTGCCTTATTCGCAACTCAAATAAATCTTTTTGTACCCCAGGAATTGTTGGATCAATTTATTATTGAAATGACCGCAGTTGGCGGAGTAATGATTTTTGCCATTGGATTGAATTTAACTGGATTAGCAAAGATAAAAGTAGCCAATTTACTCCCTGGAATAATTGTTACTGCTTTAGCAGTAGGGGCGATATTTATTTATCACAATTTATATAGTGTATAAAAGGCAAAGGGATACCCTTTGCCTGTTTTAATAGTTATTATTAGGTTAGGGAGTCTGTTCTCTAACTTTTTCAGGTTTTGTTTCCCATCCCAACTCTGTCCAGCCCATTTGGCTTGAATGCTGGCGAGAGGCAAGCCCTATGCTATTTGCTATGATTTTGGCCATTTTTAATACTAGGCTAAGACGGGTATTCTGTAATACGAAAAATTCCATAAAACCGCTTACATTGACAATTCCTGTTATATGCATATCTCCTACTTCAGGCAGGTCTTTATTTACTCCTGCACCTGGCTTTACCGGACCATTGCAGATTTGCAGGACTCCGACACTTTTAAATCTTCCTAAACATGCGTCTACAGCTATAATAAAAGGGTGAAAATGCCTGGAATGGATTTCCTTTAATTTTTCTTCTAGATTTACAGCGTGAATTGGATCATCCAGGGTGCCGTAAACGTAAAAGGACAGGGATCTTTGTTCTTCCAGGAAGGTTCCAACTAGAGGGCCTAACGAATCTCCTGTAGATCGATCTGTACCGATACAGACAATCACAACTGGGCGGCTGGCCAATAGAGGCAGATTGGAAAGCAGCCCTGCAGCAAGCTTTTCTTCGGCATTAACTTCCTCATGATGTATTCGGCTTGAAGGCAGCTTTTCGAATAGTCCTGTTGGTTTAAAATTCATAAAGCCCACTCCTTTAATGGCGCGTGCACAAACTGTCTTTGCTAAGAATAAGTTCATGTAGCATTGTTTGTACCAAGTTTCTTGAATCTATATTTAAAGAATAGTATCATTATACGAATATGTTGCGTTATCTATACATACCTGAAAAATGATTTTGCTAAACAGGGTAGAAAGAAGCAGGAATGGGATAATTAAAGGATAAAAGTACTAGAGTTGAAAAACCTTCCAGCTCTCACTAAAATAGAAATGATTGAGTAAATTGGTGGTGAAAATGTGGATACGTTTAACAGGGTTTTAGATAAAATTAGGTCAGGACTATTAAATGAGGATACATGGGCAACATTCGGCGAAGGGGCAATCAGAATAATTCTTATCTTAATTGTCTCCGGAATCCTAATTAAGATAGTAAGGTCTGCCATTCATAAGTCATTTGAAATTAGAATGAAAATGCCACTCAGAATCTCAGAACGGAGAGAGTCCACGCTTGTTAAGCTTCTTGATAATGTAGTAACCTATGCCATTTACTTTATAGCTTTAATGATGATCCTTTCTGCTTTAACCATTGATGTAAAAGCACTTCTTGCAGGTGCCGGGATTGTGGGGCTTGCAGTAGGATTTGGGGCGCAAAATCTCGTCAAAGATGTTATCACTGGTTTTTTCATCATATTGGAGGATCAGTTTTCCGTGGGTGATCACATTCGTGTAGATATGTTTGAGGGGACAGTCGAATCCATCGGACTCAGAACGACTAAGATTAAAAGCTGGACAGGAGAACTGCATATTCTCCCAAATGGAAGCATTATTCAAGTAACAAACTTCTCTTTGAACAATAGCTCGGCAGTTGTAGATGTCGGGATTGCATACGAGGAGGATATTGATAAAGCAGAAGCAGTCATTAAAGAACTGCTTGAGAAGATGCCAGAGCAATATGAAGACTTGGTAAAGGCGCCAGAACTTCAGGGCATCCAGAACTTTGGACCTTCTGAGGTGACATTAAGAATTGTGTTTGAAACGAAACCAATGAAACATTTTTCTATCGCAAGGATTATAAGGAAAGAAGTAAAAACAGCTCTTGATCAACATGGCATTGAAATACCGTTTCCACGGCTCGTTATGTATTCTCGAAATGAGCAGGAGAGCCCAACCGGAGAAAGGGGTAAAGCCTGATGGAAGTAAAGGAATTTGGTTTGAATGATATTGTTGAGATGAAAAAGCCCCATCCTTGTGGAGCTAATCGCTGGAAAATTATCCGTCTCGGCATGGATATTAGGATAAAATGTGAAGGCTGCGGCCACAGTGTTCTTATTCCCAGAAGGGAGTTTTCCCGAAAAATGAAAAAGGTGTTGGTGAAGCATGAGGAATAATCCATGCTTCTTTTTTTTATAAAAATATATTAATCTTAAAGGTATATATTTTATAAGCTTTTTGGGGGTGGTGAAGAGTTTGCTAACAGTCCATAAGTCAGCGTGCCCGTTGAATTGCTGGGATAGCTGTGGTTTCCAGGTGAAAATCGAAAATGGTAAAGTCGTTCAGATTGATGGGGATCCTGATCATCCTATCACCAAAGGGAAAATATGCGGAAGGGGAAGGACCCTTACGAAACGTATCAATGCGGAAGACCGGCTTTTATATCCCTTAAAAAAGATAAATGGGCAATTTACCCGAATTTCATGGGAAGCAGCACTAAATGAAATTGCAGCGAAAATGATGGAAATTAAAGGCATGTATGGGCCATCGGCAGTCCTTCATACCCATGATTATGCAAATAATGGAATCATGAAAAACCTAGATCAACGTTTTTTTAATGCTTATGGCGGTGCTACTGAGCTTGTTGGCTCCCTTTGCTGGGGTGCTGGGATTGAAGCGCAAAAGTGGGACTTTGGAGACGCTCTTAGCCATGAGCCGGGAGATTTATTACACAGTAAGCATATTGTTGTATGGGGCAGGAATGCCGCGCGTACAAACCTTCATTTTTATCAAGACCTTCTTGAAGCAAAGAAAAAGGGCAGTAAAATTTATGTGATTGACCCTGTGTATAACGCAACTGCCAAAATGGCAAATGAATATATATCGGTAAAACCGGGCATGGATGGACTTCTTGCAGCAGGCATTTTAAAGGAAATGCTTCGGTTTGGCCTTGAAGACAGAAACTTTATTAATGAACACACTGCAGGATTTTTGGATATTGAAGAAATACTTTTGGGCATAACTCTTGAGAAAATTAGTGAAATGGTGGAAGTTCCAGTAGAAAGAATAACCTGGCTGGCTACTATTTATGCGGATAAACCTGTTTCTACCTATATGGGATTAGGGATGCAAAGATATAAGAATGGCGGGAATACCATACGCTGGATTGATGCATTAGTTGCGGCTAGCGGCAATATAGGCATACGAGGCGGAGGGGCTAACTACGCAAATTTACAGGTAGGACAAAGTTTTCAGGCTGGCCGACTGTCTTTAGCGGAACGGAAAGAAGAATTCCGTCAGTTTCCAATTATGAAACAGGCAGAATTTATCCTCAAAGCACAAAATCCTCCGATAAAAATGATTATTAATACATGCGGCAACCCGGTTATACAGGTTCCTGATTCAACTGTTGTAGAGAAGGCATTTTCACAAGTGGAAACTGTTGTAGTAATAGAGCATTTTATGACTGAAACAGCATTGCTTGCTGACTATGTTTTACCTGCTGCTTCAGTTTTTGAAGAAGAGGACTTTTACTATGCTTCCATGTACCATCATTATGTAAACTATGCGCCAAAGCTCGTCGATCCTCCCGGAGAAGCGAAATCAGATAGTTGGATTTGGACTGAATTAGCCAAACGGCTCGGCTTTGGATCCGACTTTAACTATACAACAGAACAATGGCTAGAGATGTATTTAGAACCGGTAAATAAAAACGGGCTTACCCTCACGACTCTCAGGGATAAGAATTTCTTTGAACTGCCTGTGGAAAAAGTACCATGGATGGATCGGAACTTTAAAACACCATCCGGAAAATATGAGTTTACCTCTACAGTGGCTGATAATAAATGCCTGAGCGGAAGGCTTGAGCTCACCTATCCAGTAGAGTCGAAGTGGAATAATGAAGAATTGGCAATGAAATTTCCATATTCATTATTGACCATCCATCCTTTACGGTCCAATCATTCTCAGCATTACCACATTTTAGAACCTACACCTAAACTGGTTATTGAAGTTGCGGCTAATATTGCTGAAAAACATGGATTGATACAAGGAAGCAGAGCCCGTGTTTGGAATAACCGAGGAGAAGTTCACGGGATTGTTTCAATTATGCCGAAGGCCCATATGAATACAATTGTTATTGATGAAGGAATATGGAAAAAATTCGGTGGTTCAGTCAATAAGCTAACATCGAGTAGTGCTTCAGATAACGGTCAGGGCAGCACTCTCTACGATTGTCTTGTTGCGATTGAAAAAATTGATTGAGTGGAAAGGTTGCTCTTTACTATTCAAAAAGGGTCTAAAGGGAGATGCTAGCTAACTGGCATGTTTTCTTTAGGCCTTTCTTGTCTTTTCTGGGGGATATGCCTATAATTGTGAGAGGCTTTCAACTTTAAGAATAATGATTATGTGAAAATAGATGAAGTTTAGAAGAGGAGTGGCGGAAATGGCTTTAACAGCTGGAATTGTAGGACTGCCGAATGTAGGAAAATCAACACTTTTTAATGCTATTACACAAGCCGGAGCAGAAATGGCAAATTATCCTTTTTGTACAATTGATCCCAATGTAGGAATAGTAGAAGTACCGGACGAACGTTTGAATAAGCTGACGGAACTTGTACAGCCAAAAAAGACGGTACCAACAACATTTGAATTTACAGATATCGCAGGAATTGTTAAAGGTGCTAGCAAAGGGGAAGGGCTCGGAAATAAATTCCTTTCCCATATCCGCGAAGTTGATGCCATTTGCCAGGTGGTAAGATGTTTCGCTGATGAAAATATTACCCATGTTTCTGGAAAAGTTGATCCTATTTCTGATATTGAAACAATTAACTTGGAACTTATTCTGGCTGATATGGAATCGGTTGAAAAGCGAATTTCCAGAGTTGAGAAATTAGCCAAGCAGAAGGATAAGGAAGCTGCAGCAGAGTTCGAAGTATTGTCGATGCTTCGCGATGCCTTTGAAAATGGCAAGCCAGCAAGGTCGGTAGAATTTACAGATGATCAATTGAAAATCGCCAAATTGCTTCACTTATTAACGATTAAACCAGTCCTATATGTAGCCAATGTTGGTGAGGATGATGTTGCAAATTCTGATTCCAATGAATATGTTCAAAAAGTACGCGAATATGCGTCAGAAGAAAATGCAGAAGTAATCGTTATTTGCGCCAAAATTGAGTCTGAAATTGCCGAGCTCGAGGGTGAAGAAAAGGAAATGTTCCTCTCTGAACTGGGTATTGAAGAGTCCGGACTTGATCAGTTAATCCGCAAGGCCTACAATTTACTTGGTCTGGCTACTTACTTTACTGCAGGAGTGCAGGAAGTCCGTGCTTGGACATTTAGAAAGGGCATGAAAGCACCACAGTGTGCCGGAATTATCCATTCCGACTTCGAGAGAGGTTTCATTCGTGCTGAAACAGTTCACTATGATGACCTTGTTTCCTACGGATCTATGAATTCAGCCAAAGAGGCAGGGAAAGTCCGCCTTGAGGGTAAAGATTATGAAGTAAAAGACGGAGATGTCATGCATTTCCGATTTAACGTATAAAACCCGCTCTATGGGGCTGTTGACAATCTAAAAGGAAATTGAAAACCTGTGTAGAATTTTATTCTATACAGGTTTTTTGTTTGGGGGGGAGATTAAAAAGACAAAATGGGGAAGGAGCTACGCTCCTTCCCCATTTTGTCAACAGCCCCTCTATGCGGTTTTTTTTATTGACAATATAAATGTAATCCAACATAGAATTGTTGCGTTTTTTGAAAAACAATGTTATAATTTCTCATTGTGAGTAATTGAAAATAATTGCTCCTTGCCCATTCAGGGCCGTTTAGACCAAAAGGAGGTGACTGTGATGAGAAAGTACGAAGTTATGTACATCATCCGCCCAAACATTGAAGATGAGGCCAAGAAAGCTCTTGTTGAGCGTTTTAACACAATTCTGGCTGACAATGGTGCGGAAGTGGCTGAAGCTAAGGACTGGGGTAAGCGCCGTCTTGCTTACGAAATCAATGATTTCCGCGACGGATACTACCAAATCCTAAAGGTGAATGCTGAGCCAGCAGCGGTTGAAGAGTTTTCCCGTCTTGCAAAGATCAGCGAAGATATCATTCGCCATATTGTAATTAAAGAAGTAGTATAATCCTTTTTGATAAATGGATAGGGTGAAGTGTTTCACGTGAAACATCAGCCCGAAAAGGGGAGTGGATTCTGATGATGAATCGTGTAGTCCTAGTTGGCCGCCTGACCAAAGACCCAGAATTGCGTTACACACCTAGTGGAGTTCCTGTTGCTACATTTACTCTTGCTGTTAACCGAGCTTTTTCGAACCAGCAAGGTGAAAGAGAAGCTGATTTCATAAATTGTGTTGTTTGGAGAAAGCCAGCTGAAAATGTCGCCAATTATCTTAAAAAGGGCAGCATGGCTGGTGTGGATGGAAGAATTCAAACACGCAATTATGAGGGACAAGATGGGAAAAGAGTATATGTAACAGAGGTAGTCGCTGAAAGTGTACAATTCCTCGAGCCTAGAAATTCCTCAGGTAGAAACGACAATAATGATTTCTCTGGGAATGCTCCAAGAGAACAGGGGAATCCGTTTGGAAACGGAAACGGTAATCAGAATCAGCGTTCGGCTGCTCCGAGACAGCAAGGTTATACACGTGTAGATGATGATCCGTTCGCTGGCAGCGGACAGATTGATATCTCCGATGATGACCTTCCATTCTAGAACTTAAATCGTTTTAATAGATAAAATTAAAAGTAAGGAGGGACAATCATATGGCAATGGGACGTAAAGGTGGACGCGCAAAGCGCCGCAAAGTATGTTATTTTACTGCTAATGGCATTACTCATATCGACTACAAAGATGTGGACTTGCTTAAGAAATTCATCTCTGAGCGTGGCAAAATCTTGCCTCGCCGTGTAACAGGTACAAATGCAAAGTACCAGCGTAAGCTGACAGTTGCTATTAAACGTGCTCGTTTGATGGCACTTCTTCCATACGTTTCTGGTGAATAATATAATAAGACTAAGAGCAGCAGGGGATACCTTGCTGCTTTTTTTTAACTGTTTGGACGCTGTTTTAGAACTTAATATCTTGTTGCATACGAGTAAAGACCACGGAAAAGTTGAACATAGTTGGAAAGTAATACATATTGGATAAAAAATAATTTAGGCTTGGATTTCCCTTGGCCACTTTTCCACATAAGTTGTTCCCTATCGTAATCTGTTGCAGAGAAATCAAGTGAAGCTCCAATATCGTCTTTGCAAGAACACAAAAAATTATAAATGAATAAATCCTCGCAAGGACAAAGGAAAACTCCAAAAAATTAATCACAGGAAAAGGTACTCTACGCTTGTCTCGAGGCCGTTCTTGTCTCTGGTTAGGCGAGTTCATGGATGTTAGATATGGTTTGAGCCCCATTGATTCCCGCACAGTAATGAAGAAAACCGCGATTGAATGTTCTCGCCTTCTGTTTAAATCAGTTGTGATATTCCTAACTGCAACATATATACTATAAAAACCACTCTCTTTAAGTTAAAACACTCACCTAACAACCTTGTTCTTTAATAAGAACGATATTTAAGATACTATAGTGCGATGCATTTGACTTTCACAGATGGGGATATTGGGTATAATTAGTTTATGCTGTATAATTATCTAGATGAAACTTTTGTCAAGGAGCTGAAAGAATGCCGTCTTTCTTGGAAAAGCGCTCAATACGCTATCCCTTTTATGGATTACTTTGCTTAACAGCGGTGCTTCTTGGCATCCTTGCCCTGTATCTTCCGGTCATTAGTATATTTGGTTTGCTGATCGCTGTGGGAACCCTTTATGGATTAATAAAAATAGATACTCGTCAGCGTCAGGAAATGGAGCAATATATTTCAACATTATCGTACCGTGTTAAAAAAGTTGGCGAAGAAGCGTTAATGGAAATGCCTATTGGAATAATGCTTATCAATGATGATTTTTATATCCAATGGACCAACCCCTATCTTGCCTCCTGTTTTGATGAGGAAACGCTGGCTGGGAAATCGCTTTACGATGTAGCAGAATCATTAATTCCACTAATCAAGCAAGAAGTAGAAACAGAATTAATCACGCTGCATGACCGAAAGTTTCGAGTCATCCATAAATTAGAAGAAAAGTTGCTTTATTTTTTTGATGTAACTGAACAAACCGAAATTGAAAAAATGTACAAGGAAGAAAGAACAGTTATTGCAATTATCTTTCTTGATAATTACGATGAACTAACACAAGGCCTTGAAGACCAAATGAGAAGCAGTATTAATAATCTGGTCACATCTTTATTAAATAAGTGGGCAAATGATAATGAAATATTCCTGAAGCGGATATCGTCAGAGCGCTTTATAGGGATATTAAATGAACAAATTTTACAGCAACTAGAAAAAGGGAAGTTTACAATCCTCGATGAAGTTCGGGAAACGACTGCTCGCCAAAATGTTGCCTTGACACTCAGTATTGGAATTGGGGCCGGTGTTTCTTCACTTCCTGAGCTGGGAGTATTGGCACAATCCAGTCTTGACCTTGCTCTCGGGCGAGGTGGTGACCAGGTAGCCATTAAACAGCCTAATGGCAAAGTGAAGTTTTTCGGAGGAAGAACAAATCCAATTGAGAAACGTACAAGGGTTCGGGCAAGGGTCATTTCCCATGCTTTGAAGGAATTGATAGCAGAAAGTGATAAAGTCATCGTTATGGGGCACAAATCTCCCGACATGGATTCAATGGGTTCGGCAATTGGAATTAGCAAGGTAGCTCAATTGAATCAGCGTGAGGGTTATATTGTTATTGATTATGACCAAATTGATACTAGCATCCAACGGTTAATGGATGAAATAAAACATCATCCAGACTTATATGAACGTTTCATAACTCCTGAGCAAGCTTTAGATATCGCGACAAATGATACACTTCTTGTAATAGTCGATACTCATAAACCGTCTCTAGTGATTGATGAGAATATTCTTGAATCAATCAGTGATGTTGTTGTAATTGACCACCATAGGCGCGGGGAAGATTTTATTAGTAATCCCTTGCTTGTTTATATGGAACCTTATGCTTCTTCGACAGCGGAACTCATTACGGAGTTATTGGAATATCAGCCTAAACGAGGTAAGTTCAATATGATTGAGGCGACCGCGCTGCTTGCGGGAATTATAGTGGATACCAAGAGTTTTACGCTTAGAACCGGAGCAAGGACCTTTGATGCAGCTTCCTATTTGCGTTCATTAGGCGCTGATACAGTACTTGTTCAAAAGTTTATGAAGGAAGATGTCGAAACCTATATTAAAAGAGCAAAGCTGATTGAATCAGTTTATTTTTATAAAATGGGTCTTGCTATTGCAAAAGGCAAGGAAGACGAAGTTTATGATCAAGTTATGCTTGCCCAGGCTGCCGATACTTTATTGGCAATGGATGGAGTCACCGCGTCATTTTCCTTATCCTACCGGGATGATGGGAAAATCGGTATCAGCGCACGTTCGTTAGGCGAGGTAAATGTCCAGGTAATTATGGAAAGTATGGGCGGAGGCGGCCACTTAACAAATGCGGCCACACAGATACCTGGTATTAGCATAACTGAGGCTGAGGAGAGGCTTCAGCAGGCGATAGATGATTATTTAGAAGGAGGAAAAAGGGAATGAAGGTTATTTTCTTAAAAGATGTAAAAGGGAAAGGCAAAAAAGGAGAAATAAAAAATGTTGCAGACGGCTATGCACATAATTTTCTGTTGAAACAGGGTTTGGCTGCTGAAGCTAATGCAGCAAACATGAGCACACTTGAAGCCCAGAAAAAGAAACAGGCTAATGCAGCTGCAACAGAACTTGCGGAAGCGAAAAAGCTGAAGGAAACAATCGAGAAAATAACAGTTGAATTAACCGCGAAATCCGGGGAAGGCGGCCGTTTATTTGGTTCTATCACAACAAAGCAAATTGCTGAAGAGCTTCAGAAAAAGCATAATATCAAACTAGACAAACGTAAAATGGAACTTGACGATGCAATCAGAACATTAGGCCACACGAAGGTTCCGGTTAAGCTACACCACGAAGTAATTGCTTCATTGGACGTACATGTAAAAGAAGGAAACTAAAAATTTGAAGTAGATTTAAATGATAAACATGGTAAGATAATAGAGTAGCAAAGAAAATGTGATCGGCCCAGCTGGTCACATTTTTTCGCGATTTTGATAGGAAAGTATAACTTTGAAGGACTCGCCAAAGTGCGGGTTTTCTAACTTTTTCTTTATGACAGGGGGTTTAAATCGATGAATGATGTATTTGCGGACCGGATGCCGCCTCAAAATATAGAAGCTGAACAAGCGGTACTCGGCGCCATCTTTCTGGAACCTGCCTCTCTAACTCTTGCTACTGAAATTTTGATCCCTGAAGACTTCTACAGAGCATCGCACCAGAAGATATTTAATATGATGCTTAAATTGAATGACCAGGGAAAAGCAGTTGATTTAGTAACTGTAACCGAGGAGCTTGCGGCAGCAAAACTGCTTGAGGATACAGGCGGGGTCAGCTATTTGAGCGAACTGGCAAGTTCTGTTCCGACAGCAGCCAATATAGAATATTACGCCAAGATAGTTGAGGAAAAGTCATTGCTTCGCCGGTTGATCCGTACTGCAACAGAAATTGCTCAGAATGGATACACCCGCGAGGATGAAGTTGATACACTGCTTTCCGAGGCGGAAAAAAGCATAATGGAAGTTTCCCAGCGTAAGGGCGGAGGAGCTTTTCATCTTATAAAAGACGTACTTGTACGAACCTATGACAATATAGAATCCATGCATAACAGGAAAGGTGATATTACTGGGATTGAAACTGGCTTCCGTGAGCTGGACCGAATGACGGCGGGTTTTCAGCGCAACGATCTTATTATCGTAGGGGCCCGTCCATCAGTTGGTAAAACAGCCTTCGCTCTGAATATATCACAGAATGTTGCGACCAAGACTGGTGAAAATGTTGCTATTTTCAGCCTTGAGATGGGAGCGGAACAGCTTGTCATGAGGATGCTTTGTGCTGAAGGGAATATTGATGCGCAAAGGCTCAGGACTGGCTCGCTTACTGATGAAGACTGGGGCAAATTGACCATGGCAATGGGAAGCCTTTCAAGGGCAGGTATTTTTATCGATGATACCCCTGGAGTCCGGGTTGCGGATATAAGGGCCAAATGCAGAAGACTAAAACAGGAACATGGGCTTGGTATGATTTTGATTGACTATCTTCAATTGATTTTGGGTAGTGGCAGGAGCGGCGAAAACCGACAGCAGGAGGTTTCTGAAATCTCCCGTTCACTTAAACAGCTTGCCCGTGAGCTCCAGGTTCCGGTTATCGCGCTATCTCAGTTGTCCCGGGGCGTGGAACAGCGTCAGGATAAACGTCCGATGATGTCAGATATTCGTGAATCGGGAAGTATAGAGCAGGATGCTGATATAGTAGCTTTCCTTTACAGGGATGACTATTATGATAAAGAAACAGAAAATAAGAACATCATAGAAATAATAATAGCCAAGCAAAGGAATGGCCCCACAGGAACCGTCCAGCTGGCGTTTGTTAAAGAGTACAACAAGTTTGTTAACCTGGAAACAAGATACGGTGATTCGGGAGTACCTCCCGGAGCATAAAGAGAGCCCACCATGTATGGTGGGTTTTTGTGTCGTTTAGGAAATTTTAAATTTCGCTACTGTGTATAATTTTTATTATGAGTGTATCTACGTCTAGCTCCACAAGGAAATCTTCCCCGAAGATGCATCGCACGAAATTACGCGATAGCGTAATGAGGAGCGCCAACGCGAGCGCAAACTTCAAGCCTCCTCCCTACGATAAGTCATGCACGAATGCGCTTTCGCTCTTCGTGATTCCTTTATCCCACTCTTAAGGCTCAGTAAGCCTCCTCCGTCGGCAACTGATCCTAAAGGTCCGATTCGTTCAACTAA
>NZ_HG964497.1:5134124-5135370 GCF_000613125.1 Bacillus sp. EB01 | reverse complement strand
AGATGAAAGGTGCCCGTACCGCAAACCGACACAGGTAGGCGAGGAGAGAATCCTAAGGTGAGCGAGAGAACTCTCGTTAAGGAACTCGGCAAAATGACCCCGTAACTTCGGGAGAAGGGGTGCTCTTTAGGGTTCATAGCCCTGAAGAGCCGCAGTGAATAGGCCCAGGCGACTGTTTAGCAAAAACACAGGTCTCTGCGAAGCCGCAAGGCGAAGTATAGGGGCTGACGCCTGCCCGGTGCTGGAAGGTTAAGAGGAGGGGTTAGCTCACGCGAAGCTCTGAATCGAAGCCCCAGTAAACGGCGGCCGTAACTATAACGGTCCTAAGGTAGCGAAATTCCTTGTCGGGTAAGTTCCGACCCGCACGAAAGGCGTAACGATCTGGGCACTGTCTCAACGAGAGACTCGGTGAAATTATAGTACCTGTGAAGATGCAGGTTACCCGCGACAGGACGGAAAGACCCCGTGGAGCTTTACTGCAGCCTGATATTGAATTTTGGTACAGCTTGTACAGGATAGGTAGGAGCCTGAGAAGCCGGAGCGCCAGCTTCGGTGGAGGCGTCGGTGGGATACTACCCTGGCTGTATTGAAATTCTAACCCGCACCCCTTATCGGGGTGGGAGACAGTGTCAGGCAGGCAGTTTGACTGGGGCGGTCGCCTCCTAAAATGTAACGGAGGCGCCCAAAGGTTCCCTCAGAATGGTTGGAAATCATTCGCAGAGTGTAAAGGCACAAGGGAGCTTGACTGCGAGACCTACAAGTCGAGCAGGGACGAAAGTCGGGCTTAGTGATCCGGTGGTTCCGCATGGAAGGGCCATCGCTCAACGGATAAAAGCTACCCCGGGGATAACAGGCTTATCTCCCCCAAGAGTCCACATCGACGGGGAGGTTTGGCACCTCGATGTCGGCTCATCGCATCCTGGGGCTGTAGTCGGTCCCAAGGGTTGGGCTGTTCGCCCATTAAAGCGGTACGCGAGCTGGGTTCAGAACGTCGTGAGACAGTTCGGTCCCTATCCGTCGTGGGCGCAGGAAATTTGAGAGGAGCTGTCCTTAGTACGAGAGGACCGGGATGGACGCACCGCTGGTGTACCAGTTGTCTTGCCAAAGGCATCGCTGGGTAGCTATGTGCGGACGGGATAAGTGCTGAAAGCATCTAAGCATGAAGCCCCCCTCAAGATGAGATTTCCCATTCGCAAGAAGTAAGATCCCTGAAAGATGATCAGGTTGATAGGTCAGAGGTGGAAGC
>NZ_HG964497.1:5125342-5133823 GCF_000613125.1 Bacillus sp. EB01 | reverse complement strand
TGCTATGATATGTAAAGACATCAATCAGCCTCTTTTTTAAAGGTTTTTTCGATATATTAATGAATTAATTGATAAAACCGAATTAGGGGGATACCTATGCATACTAAATTAGATGAGATCGTAATAGAGGTTGGAATTGCTGCAGTGCCGATAGTCGATGGGTATAAAGCGTTTTTATCAGAAGAAATTACTGGGCTCAGGGAAAAGGTTCGGAAAGCGGAAGGAATAGATATACCAGATGTTTATGTCAGGAGTGATATCAATCTCTTTCCATTAAATCTCTGGAATATTAAAATCAATAATAACACAGTGTATACCGGAAGCATCAACTCTTCCATGTATGATACCCAGCCCGAATTCATTATAGTAAATTTAAAACAATGTATTGAAGTATATATAAAAAAGGACACACGGTGATTTTTCAAACCGTGTGTTTTAATATTTTTTATTGATTTTCAATTCAGGGTACTTTTTCATTAATTCTGCCGTTTCATTGCCTAATTTAACATATACTTCGTGCTTTGATTCATCTCCACCATTTTTGGAAATCTCGTCTCCCAAGGCTCCTAGAGCTTTAGCAAGTAGGTTTTGCAGTTCTTTCGTTATTTCGTCCATAAATTTCACACGCTCCGCCTTAGAATGTTTTCATAATTATGATTATAATTTATCTATTTAATGATGTCGAACAAGAATTATGGAAAACGCTCATTTATCTGACCGATTCGTTGGTTATTTTCGGGTGCTTTTTTTATTTTCTTGGAGGTTTATATTTTGAAACAAAAAACGAACCCTTTTTTATAAAACAGATAAAAAATATCCGAAAAAAGGTCCAGAAAATGATTTGTCCGAAAAACAACCAAACCCATTTTTTCGAACAACAGGAGGAAAAGCATCTGAAATTGGGCTACGCACGGGTATCAACTGATGAACAGGACATGTTGATTGCAAATCGTGGCATTAAAGGGGGCTGGTGTTAGTGAGTGCTTAATGAATTAGTAAATAGGACAATCCTGCTAGCCCATGTTGTCTTAATGAGAGCGGATTGGAAAGAAGCTTTGATACCTAGTTGACATAGCAGTGAAAGAAAGCCTCCGTAATAGGAGGCTATTTTTTTATTCCAAAGATACACTTCTATAAATCAAAATGATTTTTTACATGATTTATTTTCTTGACTAAAATAAAATATGACATACATTCAAATCAGAGAAATTAAAAAAGGAGCAAATAATCTCATATGGAATTTGATGATGTAATTATCCAGCATAATTTATTCTCTGCAAGAAAAGGTATCGTTTTATGGGCAAGCGAATTAAAAGAAAAAACACTTTTAACAGAAAGGGAACACGCCTGCTTATTAACATTGGAAAACGGGGATTTAAAAGATGAAATAATAATTGGCGATCATAGTCAAATAAATATAAGAAAACATCTGAATTATATTCAATCACACCCCAATTTATATGTACATATGCATTCTCACCCGGATAATTCAATATTCTCTCCGGAAGATATGACATCTCTTTTTAATGTAAAGGACTTGCGAACAATCATTGTTATAGGAACCAAAGACTTATTCATAATGAGTAAAAAAGACAATTCAGCAGCAGTGAGTATTGATAAAATCAAGGAAATTCTTAAGCAAAAAAGGGATGGTTTAATTAAACTTTATACATGGAACAACCGGGAGTTGCTTCTAGATGAAATCTTGAATTTAGCAGCGATTGAACTTGGAGCTATATATCATCGAATAAAAGGAGGGATAAAATGAGTAATCAAGAAAAAAAAGAAAATCAATCAAATGACCTTGGTCTTTTATCTAATACCTGGCTTAACGAATTTATCGACGAAACTTTTCAATTATTAAACGATAAAGAAGAACAAGATAAATTAAATCAAGCGAAATACAAAGATGTTTCAGAGACAAAAAACCAATAGAAATTAAAACGATGAGTGGATAAATGGAGAAGGTATTAACCATAAATCATATAATATCGCCGTAAGGAATGTTGCGCTCTCCAGTCGCCGATTTGAATCAGCGATACTTTGTCCTCTCCGTTTAATGAATGGACTGTAAAAGGTCCGAAACGGTAGAAATGAGCATAATTGATTTTGCGTTTTTTGCATACCTTACGAAGTTTGCCACGTTCGGTATTGGCTGTTTAGTAATAAGTAAAAATTTCCATTCATACAAATACAGCAATATATGTGCAGATTTATTCAGCAGCATAATCCATCTCCTAACAAGGTATTTTACTTATTCTTTAGTATAAAGGATAAAATCAAATTCCAAGAAGAGGTGGTTTTAATGGATAAAAAAATGTTATTAGAAGAAGCCCAAAAGAGGAAAATCTTCATCGACGCGTTTCCGTTATTATCATATGAACAAAGAATGGGAATTCAGAATAGAATGAGTGATTCCGAAATTTTTTATTGGGTGGAGGTACAAAAAAACAACAAAATGATTTCCAATATCATTAGACAATTTCATCCTAAACGGGAAATGGATCGTATTTTAACCTTATCTATTCCGCTTACTCAAGATTTTGGGGACGATTATTATCGCCATGAACTACTTTCGAAAATGATGGAAATTGAAGTGAGTAGAGGGTTAATAGACGAAGTGGACATAATTTTATAAATAGAAACCCCCATGCATGAAGTAGAACAACTCTTAGGTTAGTCGCAAACTAAGTGATAAAATGGTATCAAACTCTATTATTGTCAGAATTATTTGACAACTATAGGGGTGGTTTTCGAAAGAAAAATATTGCCGTCTCAAACCTGGATGAAATGAGTGGTTGTTGTATCAAGCACTCTCAGAAGAATCGGTGTCAAACTAGGTGGCGGAAATATCAAACTTCCTGATTATTTACATCCTGAAGACGGTAGATTGCGCCAGGGGCATTCCGTGTATGCATAGTGCTCAGGACAAGATGCCCGGTAAGTGCTGCCCTTACCGCAACTTTCGCGGTTTCGCTATCGCGGATTTCCCCTACCATAATAATATCCGGGTCGTGCCTTAATATTGCCCTTAGTCCTGCCGCGTACGTTACTCCTGCTTTTTCATTAACTTGTACCTGAAGGACAGTTGAACACTCCTTTTCGATCGGATCTTCAAGGGTGATAATACTTCGCTGCTGCCTTTTGGCAGTTTCGTTGAGAAGGGAATACAATGTTGTGGTTTTTCCGGATCCGGTTGGTCCGGTAAGGATAATCATCCCGTGAGCCGCTTTAAGAAGGTTAAACAGTTTAAGGGACATGTCGGGAAAAAGCGAGAGCCTTTCGAAGGAAAATGTCTCATTCTGGGGAAGAAGACGGATGACGAGGCTTTCCCGGTTATTTGAAGGCAAGGTTGACAGCCTTAATCCAAATGTTTTGCCATCTACAGTAGAAATAATGGAGCCGTTTTGCGGTTTCCTCCGTTCTCCAATATCCATGTGTGCAATGAACTTAAAGTGGGAGATGAGTTTTTCGCATTGATCGATTGGCAGGGTTATACGTGGGATAAGGCTGTTTGTAATCCGGAGCTGAATCAGGGTGTCTGTCTTCCGTGGGAGGATATGAATATCTGTTGCCTGTTGCCTTACTGCATCGGAAATGATTCGCTCAGCAAGGTCTTCAATAATACTTGAAATTTGTAACACCACCTTTCTCCTTTATTATACATAAGTTGCCAAGGAATGCTAATTTTCGAATGATTAAAAAATGTGAATACTTTGTTAACAACATTAGCAAGTAACTTATAAATGTAGATTAAATTTATTACTATTGTTTTGTTGTACTTTTATTAGAAAATTGGCAAAAAAGTTCAACAAATGGGTGTTTGACAAAAAGTGTGTATAAGGTGAGTGTAATAATTGTATAGGTTTTTGTGGTGCTCAATAGGCTAATTGTGAACACTTTCCAAACATATAGTGTTAACATTGTTAACCTCATTCCCATGATGATTTTCGTATATTATAATTGGGGTAAATTGAAGGGGTCCGAGGTGAACCAAGATGGAGCAAACGTTAAAAATTACAAATGTGTTGTCTGATCCAACCAGGTATTACATCTATCAATACATTACAAAACGCCACCAGGAAGTAACCGTTCAGGAAGTTGCCGATAATTTCAATATTCATCCAAATGTTGCGCGCCTGCATTTATCAAAACTTGAAGATGTGAACATGCTGGCTTCCGAAACAAAGAAAACTGGAAAAGGCGGCAGGCCTAGCAGGCTTTATCGACTTTCCGATGATGTCATCCAGCTGCACTTCCCATTCAGGGATTATATGCTTCTTTCGAAAGTGGCTATACAGACAATGATGTCATTGGGGGAAGAAGGTAAAAAAGCCCTTTATATGACTGGAAAGCGATTCGGCACGGAAGTCATTGAACAGGAGATATCCAAGAAACAACAGGCCGGGCATGAAATGACTTTTGATGAAAAAGTATCAATTCTTAAGAGTGCCGCGACACTTGCTGGTTTCTATCCGGAATTCGAAGTGAATGGAGAGCAGAACAAGATTTATTTCCAAATCTTCAACTGCCCGTTCAAGGAAGTGGCACGCGAGCATTCAGAAGCGGTTTGCAGCATGCATCATGAATTCCTCGTTGGAATGTTCGAGGCTTTGTTTGAAAATGTCGAACTTCAGGAAAGCCAAAACATGGCTGATGGCTGCGATACTTGTTCTTATCAGGCGTTAGTAACGAATTAACTGATAAAGAAAAGTTTACATTTGTCTCTCTTTTACCTTATAATATTGTACGATGGTACTGCGGGTAAAAGGGAGGGTTACATATGGAGCGAATGTACAGGGTACTTGGCTTCTGGACAGGAATTTTCACGGTGATGTTTTATGTGGGGCATATGCCTAAAACAGCTCTGCTGTTCCTGGCCCAGACAGGATTCTTTGTTCTATTAAGTTATCTTAAATTATCTGAACGCATGTATATGTATGTATTTGGTGCATATTTGACAGTTTTCTTTGCTGGCTTCACCTACTGGACTACCTTTATGATGCCGCTAGGCGGAGGACATTGATTCAAACTATTCGCCAAAAACCGCCGGGGACTTGTTCCCGGCGGTTTTTTCATTTCATAGATTTCGCAATTGTACATAACACTTTTACCAAAGGCGCTTGCGCTTTTGTGTCTAGCTCCTGCGCCTAGCGCCTAATGTACTTCGGTCCCCTCGTTACGATAAGTCAACATCGATTCGCTTGCGCTCATCGTGTTTCCTTTATCTCCTTCGAGGCCCTCCAGTCCATACGGCGCTAACCAAGGCGCTTGCGCTTTTCTTGTTATACTGCGTCTTCTTTCAAATAGAAGAGGCCTCCGTTTACAAGAGAGATAGCTACTTTTGGTTCATATTGTTCCTGCAATGCTTTTTTTTCAATAAGATAGCTTTCTTCACTGTTGCCTTCCATATCTTCATAAAAGTGATCAAGAAGCCGCTGATCCTTTTCCCATCTTTCTCTGGCGGCATCTGCCCAGCTATGATCCTCTGCTTCAAGGCCTGCCCTCAAATAATTTTCAATCCGAATAAATCCGCTTTTCGGCATGACAAGTGGTGAAAGTGTGTATGAGTAATCAGGGATTTTCGGAGTGAGAGCAATAGAAAGCATTTGCTCATGAAAACCTTCAACCATCCTGCCGTTTATCAGATGAAGACCTATTGACTTGAATATATCTCTTTTCCGGTCACATTGGTAAGAAATCTTTACGTTTAGGCATAGCCATGGAAACAATGGTGTGTGCGTGCCCGCCTCATGTGAGTGGTAAAGCCGGATAAATCTTGCGAGATTTCGTGCGGATTCAAACAATTGATGGAGCCTTGGCGAGCCAAAATGAATTTGCTCTCCTTTCAACCCCTCTGGTGCTTTTGCCGAGTCTGTTATAAGGGTAATTGACATCGGATTGGGGGTGCCGCCGGTTTTTTCAAGGTAATGCCAATAAAAGGGCCGGTTCATTAGTTCCTTGTCAATATCAGCCGTCAACTGTACGGTCAAATGCCCCGGAGACCTGTCGATGACTTCACAATCGTTCGAACGGAAGTATTTTTCAAGAAATTGATGAATGTCTTGCTGCCGCATGCTGTTCCTCCTCCGTATTGCCTTTTGCGAATTCAATCATCGAAGCAAGGTTTTCCATTTTGATTTTCATTTCACCTTCAGTGGCCGAGTGTCCGAAGATATCCGCTAGATGCTCCTCGATATTTCCCAGCTCCAATCGGACAAGAATGTCATCGAGCTCACCAATCACTTTTTCAAACAGGTTAATTTTCTCATAAAGAAGCTTTAGTACATGCTCCTCCATAGTGCCTTTAACAGCAAAATTATAAATATTCACATCGTTTTTTTGTCCCAGCCTGTGAATACGGCCAATTCTTTGCTCCAGCCGCATCGGGTTCCATGGAAGGTCAAAATTAATGATATGATGGCAAAATTGCAAATTGATTCCTTCCCCGCCGGCTTCCGTGGCGATTAAGACCTGAGCCCTGTGCTCAAACAGTTCCCGCATCCAATCTTTCTTTCCCCTTTTAAACCCGCCGCGGAACGGGACTGAGCTTATTCCATGCTGCTGCAAATACCATTGGAGGAAGAGCTGGGTTGCCCGATACTCAGTAAAAATAATCACTTTATCATTTATCTGCTGAATGAGCTCCAGAGCTTTTTCAGCCTTGGAGTTCCGCTCAACATGATTGACTTTTTCAATAAGCTCCTGGATTTTCGCCTCGAATTCACGGGATGGGCTCTCTTTCTTGGTGAGCATGTTTTTCAAAGTATAATAAACGGCTTCACGGCTGCTGCATGCCTCACGCTGTAGGGTCATTAGTGAGAAAGCACTTGATTGGGCCCAGTCGCCTGAAGAGCGCAAATCGGAAATGGCATCATACAATTCGCGTTCCGTTTTGGAAAATTCAATGGGCATAGTTTCAACTTGCCGCTTGGTCCATTCGATTCCGGTGTCGCCACGGCGGTTGCGGATCATCACTTTGTTAACAAGCTCTTTCAGACTTGCGTCATCGCTTAATGTGCGGGAGTCCTTTTTATATTTATCATAAAATGCCGATTCGTTTCCGAGATGGCCAGGTTTAAGGAGAGAGACTAGATTGAAAATTTCATCGATTTTATTTTGAATCGGAGTAGCTGTTAGCAGAAGACAGAATTTCTTTTTTAAGTTCTGTACAAATTCATAGTTTTTCGTTTTGTTATTTTTGAGCTTATGTGCTTCATCAATAATGACAAGGTCATAATCCTGCTGGTAGACAAGTTCTCTATGCGGACTGCGTTTAGCGGTATCTATGGATGAAACCACAATATCGCATTGCTCCCATACATATGATTTTTTCTGGGTAACTGCTGGTATGTAAAACTTTGAATTCAGCTCCATCGCCCACTGGGTAACCAAGGAAGCCGGAACGAGTATTAAGACCTTCTTGACCAGACCTCTAATCATATATTCCTTGAGAATTAATCCTGCCTCGATTGTTTTTCCAAGTCCGACTTCATCGGCAAGAATTGCCTTTCCATTCATGTTTTCCACTACCTGCCTGGCAGCTTCTAATTGATGGGGAAGGATGGTCAGGTCAGGAAGGTAGTTGGGCGCCTGTAAACCCTCAAATTCAGGGATGGCTAAGAATTCGGTTGCACCTGTGGCTAGTTTAAAGAGATCCCAATTGCCCCAGGGGCCATCGTTTTCTATTCGCTGCAAAAAACCTTCCTGCCAGCTTGTATCGAATGCAATTTTTACTGACATGCGGACACCCCTTTAAAAAGTTAATCTATCCCAAAAACTTCAACACCCATAGGAAGCCAGAAAAGAATTGCTCTGCTAAATGGTTTAATGGTAGGATGAAGATAGTCTTGAAAGTTTCAAAAATTGCAATAATCTCCGGGTAGCAAGTTCCGGATTGTCCATTGCTTCTTAGTATGGCCAGCTTTAAAAATATTATAATTGCGGATGAAAGCAAGGGGAGAGACTACACCGTAGCGCCGAAGGAGCAAACAATGAATTTGTGAATCTCTCAGGCAAAAGAACTCTTGCTGGACGCAGCTCTGGAGAGTGCTTTACATAGTTGAAGCCACCAAAGGGGAAAACCTGCTTTTAGGTAAAACTTTCAGGTGCAAGGACAGAGACCTCCTTTTTAGACTAAGGGGGTAATCTGTCCTTTTTTGCGGCCAAAAATAGAACGGTGGTCCAATTTGGAAGTACCAGGTGCTGTATGCGAGAAAATGATTCAGGAAAAAGGGGGATTTATACATGACCGAACTTAAGCGGACGCCTTTATTCGAGACCTATAAGGAATATGGCGGAAAGACAATTGATTTTGGCGGTTGGGAGTTGCCTGTCCAGTTTTCCGGCATAAAAGAAGAGCATGAGGCTGTAAGAACAAAAGCAGGCCTGTTTGATGTTTCCCATATGGGTGAAATTGCAGTAACAGGGGCAGATAGCCTCACCTACCTTCAAAAAATGATGACGAATGATGTTTCTAAA
>NZ_HG964497.1:4810377-5125041 GCF_000613125.1 Bacillus sp. EB01 | reverse complement strand
CCCATCATCGGGAATTGTTGTTGGCTTCCGTATGATGGCTGGTCTCCCATCATCGGGAATTGCTGTTGGCTTCCGTATGATGGCTGGTCTCCCATCATCGGGAATTGCTGTCCGCCTCCGTATGGTGCCTGACTTCCCATCATTGGGTATTGCTGTTCTCCCATTAATGGTTCTGCCCCACTTTTTGGTACTCCAACTCCCGGTTGAGATTGAATCCCGAATTGCTGGCCGTAGCCAAAAGGCTGTTGGCCATAACCCGGGCCCGGGAATTGTCCTATTTGCTGTTCCATCCCGAACTGAGGTTGTTGACCCATGAAAGGCATGGAAGAAGATGAAGACGACGATTCTTCTTCATATTGAACACCGGCAACTCCCATCATCTGTGGGTAAGCTGGCGACATCTGATACATTTCACCTGCAGCCTCCGGGAATGGCGGACATGGAACGTCTGCAACTCCCATCATTTGAGGGTAAGCTGGAGGCATCTGGTACATTTCACCTGCAACCTCCGGGAATGGCGGACATACTGGCATAGGAGGGCACGGCATAAACTGCGGCGGCGGGCATGGTACCGGACATGGAGTACATACGCCTGGCATCACCGGTGTTACATAATAACATTCCTCTACTACTGGTGGTGGGCAATATTCTTCGAAAACTGGCTGAACTTGAGGTGGTGTTGGAATTGGTGGAGGGACAGGAACTTCGACTTTTGGTGGAATTGGTACTTCTTTTTTAGGCGGAAGCGGTACTTCTTTCATTGGTGGAAGCGGTACTTCTTTCATTGGTGGAAGCGGTACTTCTTTCATTGGCGGAAGCGGTACTTCCTTTATGGGTGCGATTGGTACTTCCTTTATGGGTGCAATTGGTACTTCCTTTTTTGGCGGGATTGGTATTTCCTTTTTCGGTGCAGGAATTGGCTGCATAGGTACTTCTTTAATCGGTGGAAGCGGCACTTCTTTTATAGGTGCGATTGGTATTTCCTTTATCGGTGCAGGGATTGGCTGCATAGGCACTTCTTTGACCGGTGGAAGCGGTACTTCCTTCTTTGGTGGAAGCGGCATTTCCTTTACTGGTTTAAGTGGCGCTTCTTTAATAGGTTTAATAGGAACTTCTTTGATAGACATATTGTTCATATTCATCATAAAATTGTTTTCTGTTTCCATTTGCGGAACCTTTGGCTGATATGGCGTGACCGGTGTTTCTTCCATGATTGGTTCAGCTGGTACTGGAACATCCGGTGATTCGTCCTGTGACAATGTTTTAAGGTTTGAAAAAGGGTGCTGAGCAGTTGGGGCTTCCTTCACGACCCCGTATTTTATGGATGCTCCCTGATTTGTCCCAGTGGCCGGGGCTTGTTTTTTTATGTTGCCGCCTCCAGTTGGGACCTTAATTTTCATACCGGGCATAATCATATCAGGATTGCTGAGCTGTGAATTCATCTTCTTCAGCTCTTCAAAATTCACGCCGTACTTCTTGGCGATCTTCCAAAGAGTATCCCCTTTCTGTACGATATGGATTCTCACTCTGATTTCCCCTCCTATGGCATAAGTCCATATAGTGTATGTCGGTCTGGGCAAAATGCTAACAATCTACATAAAAAGTTATGCAACCTTTGAAATCTATATGATTCAAGCGTAAAAAATAAAAGATTAATTACCGGAATATTCTGCACTTATAGATATAATTCCAAAACCGCTGAATTATTTTTAAAACTGTTAGAATTAATTAAAAAACCGCTGAATTATTTGATCAACCTAACAAATTACACCCACCTGTAGCCTGGAGGATGACCAGAATAGCAAAAAAGACGGAACTCTTTGCTCCGTCTTTTCTCTACATCAAGCGTGCTGAAGCATTCGTTCTAAAGCAAGCTTTGCATTCTCAGCAACTTCTTCTGATACTTCTATGATATTGTGTGCGTCCGGTTCTTCCATCGTTTCCAGGGACCACAACAGATGCGGCAGATCAATTCTGTTCATTGTCAGGCACGGGCACATGTGAGGGTTGAGGGAAATGATATGCTTGTCGGGATGCTGCTTGATCAATCGGTTTACCAGATTCATTTCTGTTCCGATTGCCCAGGAAGTGCCCGAAGCAGCTTTTTCGATTGCATTAATTATATAAGCCGTCGAACCAGCTTCATCCGATAAAGCGACTACTTCCCGGCTGCATTCCGGATGAACAATGATTTTCATTTCTGGGTACTGCTTGCGAACATCGGCGATATTCCCTGTAGTGAAATTCTCATGGACCGAGCAATGTCCCTTCCAAAGAATAACCTTCACCGTTTCCAGTTCACCCACAAATTCAAGTGAATTGGTAATTGGATTCCAAACAGCCATTTCATCTAAGCCGACACCCAAATTGAACGCAGTATTTCTTCCCAAATGCTGGTCAGGCAGGAAAAGGAGCCGGTCCTTCTGTCCAAACGCCCATTCCACCATAGTTTCTGCATTCGAGGACGTTACTGTCGCACCGCCATTTGCACCGACAAACGACTTTATTGCTGCTGTGGAATTGACATACGTCAGCGGAACAATCGTATCTCCGAACATCTTTTGAAGTTCTGTCCAGGCACGCTCGGTTTGCTGAATGTTGGCCATGTCCGCCATTGAACAGCCAGCCCGCATGTCAGGCAAAAAGACCTTTTGATTTTTGCTGGTTAAAATATCTGCGGTCTCCGCCATAAAATGGACGCCGCAAAACACAATGAATTCCGCTTCTTTATTTTCCGCGGACAGCTGTGCAAGTTTAAGAGAATCACCGGTCGCATCAGCGAACTGAATGACCTCATCCTTTTGGTAATGGTGGCCAGGAATGAACAGTTTCGCACCAAACCTCTCCTTGATTGTCCTTACTCCAGCTTCCAATTCTTCTACTGACATTTCCCGATAGCGGTCGGGAATCATGGTGTTTTTTTTCAAAGCTGCAAGGATGCTCATCGTTCATTCTCCTTCCTAAAGGAAACCTTCACACTAATATCAAGCGCTTTCGCCGAATGAGTGAGGAAACCGAGTGATATGTAATCTACACCCGTCTCGCCATATAATGCTAGATTGCCAAGCTGAATTCCACCGGATGCTTCCGTTACAATTCCCTCTGGAACAAGCTTAATCAACTCCCGGATTTCATCAGGTGTCCGGTTGTCAAACATAATAACATCCGCTTTTGCCTCTATCGCTTCAATAACCTGTTCAGCGGATTCTGTTTCGACCTCTATTTTGACCATGTGGCCAGCTTTTTCCTTAATCGCCCGCACGGCATTAGTAATGGACCCAGCAAAGGAAATATGGTTGTCTTTGACCATAACGCCATCGTAAAGACCGAAACGATGATTATAGCCACCGCCGACCCGGACAGCATACTTATCAAGCATCCGCAGTCCCGGCATAGTTTTTCTTGTATCACAAATTTTGGTGTGGGTACTGTTCAGCTCATCGACCGCTTTTTTTGTCAGAGTTGCAATCCCACTCATCCGCTGGACAAGATTCAGGATGACCCTTTCACCTTTCAGAAGGTCGCGAATCGGGCCAGTCGCAGTTGCAATACGCTGGCCGATTTCAATCCTCTCCCCGTCCTTAATAAACAGCTCAGCCTCAATCGCTGGATTCAATAAAGCAAAACCGGTGTTAATTACATCCGTACCACAGAAAATTCCATCTTCCTTTGCCCAAAATACAATCTCTCCGGCGGCTCCCTCTGGAAAAAGCAGGTCGGTCGTAACATCCTGTTCACCAATATCTTCTATAAAAAATTGCTCAAGTAGCGAGCGCAGTTTGAAGGTATTCATTCTCCCCATCCTCCTTTCCATTTCTTCTGTGTAAAATAACTCGCCCCTGCCAGGCTTCATTATCCTCTGCCGGATAATCTTCCCGATAATGCCCGCCTCGGCTTTCAGTCCGTTCAAGTGCTGACTCGGTAACAAGCTTTGCTGTAATCAGCATAAATAGTTTTGTGAGTTCATCTGTGGTAAAAGCGTCCAGGGACTCCAGGTTATCTACAGGGAATTTAGCAAGCCATTCCAATTGTTCAATCAACCCTTGTGCAGACCGGACAATCCCCACCCGTTTCATCATCGTTTGCTTTATGGTTTTTATTGAAGGAAGATTTAAAGGCTTGCCAGCGGCTTTCTGGATAGTCCCCACTGGCATGGAAACTCTTCTGCCTGGATTTTCATTCAGCCATTCCGCAAGCATTTTTCCTTGATACAATCCTTCCAGGAGGGAATTGCTGGCGAGCCGGTTTGCACCATGAAGACCGGTGCAAGCCACTTCCCCGATAGCAAAAAGCCCTTTAATTGTGGTCCTTCCAATCAGGTCTGTTTTAACCCCTCCCATTAGGAAATGGCTTCCAGGTACAACTGGAATCCGCCTCCCTGAAAAATCCACCCCGTTTTTCATACAAATCTCGGTTACAGTTGGAAATTTCTTTTCAAAGTTGTCTATCCGGGAAATATCCAAATAGATCTGCATCCCGCTTGATATATAGCTAAAAATCGTTTGAGCGACAATATGCCGCGGGGCAAGGTCTTTGTATGGATGAACCCCTTCCATGATTGGCCGGCCGTCTCCAGTTACAAGGACTCCTCCTTCTCCCCTTACCGCCTCAGAAACAAGTCCTCTTGTTTTCCCATTTACAAAAAGAAGTGTTGGGTGAAATTGGATGAATTCCATATCGGCTATCTCCGCTCCGGCCCGATACGCCATCGCAATTCCATCTCCGGTTACCGCGCTTGAGTTCGATGTAAATTCATACAGACCGCCGCACCCGCCTGTGGCCAGAATGACCTGGTTAGCATAAAAAGTCTTAATTTTTCCATCAGCTGTCTTTGCCTTGGCTCCAATGCATTTTTTATCATTTAGGAGTAGTTCGTATGTGTACATATTTTCTTCTACTTCGATATTGCCCCGAATTTTTTCCAAAAAATAGTCGATGACCGTCCTGCCTGTGGCATCGCCGCCCCCGTGGACAATTCTGTTTCGGCAATGGGCCCCTTCCATGCCAAGAACGATCGTGCCATTTTGATCCAAATCAAAAACTAGTGCATCATCAGCTATTTCATGAATCAGTGAGGGAGCTTCATTCAATACCGCTTCCACTATATCCGGCCGGTTATGGTAGCGCCCAGCCTCCAGTGTGTCTTGTTTGTGAAAAGCTGGAGAATCGGTTTCGCTGATTGCCGCAGCAATTCCCCCCTGTGCTAGGTAGGAATTTGACGTCTTTACCGTTGCTTTTGTGAGAAGCTTCACTTTTCGAGAAACATCTATGTGGGTTGCCAGCTGCAGTGCTGCAATCCCGCTTCCAATGATTAAAATATCTGTTGATTCCAATGGAGCTTACCTCCTGACTAAACAGGTGTCTTGACATATATCTTTACACACAATTAGACTATTTACAAGTAATTTTCACCCTAGAAGAATATGAGTATAGGAGAATAGAAGATGAATTATTTTGATTTTGCAGCGACCACGCCTATGGGCAGGGAAGCACTAGAAGTATATAACCAGGTATCCACTCAGTTCTTTGGCAATCCAAACAGCCTTCATGACCGTGGAGGTGCTGCTAGAGATATTGTCGAGGAATCACGCATCCTTATTGCGCAAAGTTTTGGCGTCAGTTCAGAAGGGCTTTATTTTACCAGTGGCGGTTCTGAAGGGAATTTTCTCGGCATCGAGGCACTGCTCTCAGCCCGTCATAAGGAAGGCAAGCATATCATTACAGCCTATGCGGAACATTCATCCGTGAGCGGGGTCTTAAACCGGCTGGAGAACAACGGATACGAAATCACAAGGCTTCCCTTTACATCGTCTGGCACGATTGATATGAGTGCCTTCAAGGACGCTATCAGGCCTGATACAGTAGTAGCAGCAATTCAGCTGGTGAACCCTGAAATCGGTACAATACAGCCTATTGAGGAGATCGGCATGATTTGCAAAAGCAGCGGTATTCTCTTTCATTCCGATTTTGTCCAGGCTGCCGGAAAAATGGACATTCGTCCGCTTACATCTTCTGTCTCAAGCTTCTCCGTGTCTGGCCATAAACTATATGGCCCAAAGGGCATTGGCTGTGTTTACATTAACCCCGAAGTTGCCTGGAAGCCGTTCTTTCCCGGAACATCCCACGAAAGAGGCTTAAGGCCAGGAACATTGAACGTGCCCGCCATCGCTGCGATGACAACTGCTGCTGAAAAGGCAGTAAGACATATTCCAGAGAATTTAAATAGGTTTGCGGCACTGCGAACTGAATTTTTACTGGGCTTGGAACCTTTAAGAGGAAAACATGCCATATTCGGTTCAACCGGGGAAAAACAATATCCTGCGATTATCGGACTTGGTATTACCGGCATTGAAGGACAATGGCTTATGCTCGAATGCAACCGGCTCGGTTATGCGATTTCAACCGGAACCGCCTGCCACTCGGGGATGCAATCCCCATCCAAGACGATGCAGGCAATCGGGATTGATGGCAAGCAGGCAAAAGAGTTTGTAAGAATTTCTTTCGGAACCTCGACTAGCGAAACTGATGTAAAAAAACTCGCCGCCTCCATTGTCGGAATAGCCGGCAAATTTTGATTGAAGGATATCTATTGAAGCTTATGCTAAAATAGGGATAACCATCCTACCGGGAGTTGTTGTATATGGGTGAACAAAAGAAATTGCTTGGAGATGAGCGGAGAGCGATTATTTTGTCGCTTTTGAAGGAAAGTAACGAGCCGATTACAGGCAGCGATCTGGCTGCAAGGGCGAACGTCAGCAGACAGATCATTGTAGGTGACATCACGCTGCTAAAAGCCAAAAGCGAACCGATCATCGCTACAAGCCAGGGATATTTGTATTTGAAACAAAATACTCAGGCGCCAGTTTATGAAAAGACCATAGCCTGCTTCCATGCTCCTGATAAAACAGAGCAGGAATTAATCGCCATCGTGGACGAAGGAGTCACCGTTAAGGATGTCAAAATCGAACATCCTGTCTACGGAGACCTGACAGCATCAATCATGGTCTCGAATCGCCCTGAAGTCTCAAAATTCATGGCAAGGGTCAGGGAAACAAATGCTTCCTTCCTATCCGAGCTGACTGGCGGTTATCATTTGCACACGCTGACCGCAGGTTCAAAGGAAGCACTTGAAAGAGCAGAACAAACCCTTCAGAAGGCTGGGTTCCTGATTCCGAACTAAATCTCAAACAGAAAAGAAGCTGTCCTAAAAGGTCATTGAAATCCATGACCTGTCGGGACAGCCTTTTTTGCATTTTTCTACTTCACATTCCTTATTGACTGCCGCACCAACTTCTTCTTCAAATTATTGGTGCTAGTAAATACCTTTTTCTAGACGAATCTCACTCTGCCGGCCCCAGTTCCGTCTAGTAAATACCTTTTTCTCGACGAATCTTACTCCGCAGGCCCTAGTTCCGTCTAGTAAACACCTTTTTCTAGACGAATCTCACCCCGCCGGACCTAGTTCCGTCTAGTAAATACCTTTTTCTCGACGAATCTCACTCTGCCGGCTCGTCTACTAAATCCTTTTCTAAACACTTCTCACTCATTTTTTCATGGAAGTTTTCCGGTGTGCTATCGCATAATTACGTGCGATGTATATGCTTTCGAAGTATACTCTTGTGGTGGCCTGAAGGATAAGTCTTACCATCAGCTGAAGTTGTAGCAATTAAGATATCCAAGCCATAATTGTAACAAGATAATCAAGTAAGCTATGTTAAGGATGAAAACTGGCTAGGCTCTGAGCTGGACTGGCACTCCAGGCCGCCCTATACGCCGAAATTCCACGTGACAGGCAAAATGCACCTCAAGCCAAGCAAAGAGCCGCCTTGTCTCTGCGATGTTAATTCACAGATGGTTTCCTTTGTATCCCTATGATGATTATTCTTGGGACATTCCCTTTTTGCAGCGGAAATCATACAATCGAAAGAAAGGGTGTCCCAAGCATACTTGGAACACCCTTTACAAAAATTTAAGCTCCTGTGCCGAGTATTTCGACACTTTCAACGTATTCAAGCTGCTTTAAGGTTTCAAGCAAGTCTTCTATATCCACCTTAATTTCTTTAATATTAAGGGATAGTGTAACAACTGCTCTACCTTGAAGTGGGATGGATTGATTGATGGACAGGACATTGCAGCCGGCATTTGCAACTATGCCAAGCAGCTGCGATAGCGTGCCGGAACGATCCTCCAAATGGAAAACGAGTGTGACAAGCCGATCCTTCACAATTTGTGAAAATGGATAGACCGTATCCTTGTACTTGTAAAAAGCACTCCGGCTAAGGTCAACCTGGCGGACAGCTTCGCCAACATTCAAAGCTTTGCCCCGATCAAGCAGTTCCTTTGCATCAATGGTCTTTTTCATCGCTTCCGGCAATACATCTTCCCTGACCAGATAAAATTTCAAATCTCCCTTTTTATAACTCAAACCAACCACACCCCGCTTAAGCCATTACTCAATAAACTCAAATTCAAATTCAAGCAGCCTGACAATGTCGCCATCCTGGGCGCCGCGCTCCCTTAGTGCATCATCGACACCCATGCCGCGCAGCTGGCGGGCAAAGCGGCGAACCGACTCATCACGGGAGAAGTCCGTCATTTTGAATAATCTTTCTAGACTGTCACCAGAAATAACATAAGCGCCATCTGGATCTCTGGTAATTTTGAATTGCTCCGGCTCGTTCTCATGCTTATAAACAACCCTGTTCACACTGGTATCCTCAAGTGCTTCTTCATGGAGCGGGAATTCAGGTGTTTCAGCAATTTTATCAGCGATGGCAAACAGCAAATCCCTCAGCCCCTGCCTTGTAACCGCGGAGATTGGGAAAATAGGATAATCTTCCTGGATTTGCTCCTTGAAAGCCTTCAGGTTTTCCTCTGCTTCCGGCATGTCCATCTTGTTTGCAACAATGATTTGCGGACGCTCGGTCAGCCTAAGATTGTATTGCTGAAGCTCTTGATTAATTTTTGTATAATCCTCAAAAGGATCCCGGCCTTCAGTTGCTGCCATGTCAATCACATGGACTATAACCCTGGTGCGCTCAATATGGCGCAGGAATTGATGTCCAAGGCCGACTCCCTGATGGGCACCTTCAATCAAGCCTGGAAGATCCGCCATGACAAAACTGCGGCCATCTTCTGTTTCAACAACACCGAGGTTCGGTACGATTGTTGTAAAATGGTACTCGGCAATCTTCGGCTTTGCTGAAGATACAACGGAAAGAAGCGTGGATTTTCCGACACTAGGAAAACCGACAAGCCCGCAGTCAGCAAGCAGCTTCAATTCGAGTATAACGTTCCTCTCCTGCCCTGGCTCGCCTTTTTCGGAAAGCTCGGGAGCTGGATTTTGCGGAGTGGCAAACCGTGAATTGCCGCGTCCTCCACGGCCTCCCTTTGCGATAACGGCAGTTTGGCCATTTTCTACAAGGTCGGCGATGATCGCATTCGTTTCTTCATCATATACGACTGTGCCAGGTGGAACCTTGACAATCATATCCTTGGCACCACGCCCATGCTGGTTTTTCGACATGCCATGTTCTCCGCGGTCAGCCTTAAAATGGCGCTTATAGCGGAAATCCATCAAAGTGCTAAGTCCTTCCTCAACCTGGAAAATAACATTGGCTCCCTTGCCGCCGTCACCGCCAGCAGGGCCGCCATTTGGTACATATTTTTCACGGCGGAACGCGACCATACCATCGCCGCCATCCCCGCCTTTTACATAAACTTTCACCTGATCAACAAACATTTTTCAAAATCCTCCCGTCTGTATCGAAAAGCATAAGTGGATGGTTTGGGTCCGCTTATGGGTCATACTTGAAAAGACCAAATCCATGCCCCGATGGCCATATCCATTCACTAACTTTTCCTTCTGATCTACACGGCGGGACATCCGTTAGCAGAACGGCACAAAAACCTCAAGATCGAGCTCCTCGTGGGTAAGCTCCCTTACAGAAATTTTCAAGCCGCTGCCTTTCTGAAGGAGTTCGCCAAGCAGCATCGTCTCTTTTATTATTCCGCTAAAATCAAAATTGAAACTTATCCCATCCTCGACCTGGTTCAGGCAGATGGAGAGGCTGTTCTCCTGGTAAGGTTCAACAGATTGATCCAATATGGAAAAGAATTCAGCCACCCACTCTGTAATCGCAGTTTCATCAACCGGCTTTGATTGTTGTTCGTACAAAACCTCGTATTCAAGCGTGAAATGGTGTCCTTCCCAATTTGCTCTTAGCAGCTGAGAGGCAAGCTCGGGCATTTTAAGATTCGAAAGCTTCGATTCCTGTTGAGTCTCAATAATGATTTTATCAATAACAGCTTTTGCACAATCCATCCGATCCAAATCAAGATTCCCTTTTATCAGCTGCAGCCTGTTCAGCCAGTCATGTCGGGAATACCTGAGAACTTCAACAAGATCCCAATTCTTTTCCATACATTACTCCTTATACCTAATGCTCATTTGCTCATAGTATAACAAAAAAAGCCTGGTTCGTAAGCAAATTTGGCACTATCGGAAAATTCTGGTTTGGATATGTATCTTTTCTAGCTTCGCTGGCTTCCTTTTTAAAGTTTCCTTCTTTTTCCAGTAAAAACACAAAAAGAAAACTCCAGCCATGGAGGCTAGAGTTTTCAGAACGTTAACTTAAGCTTCTTGAGCTGCTGGATAAACGCTCACTTTTTTGCGGTCACGGCCGAAGCGTTCAAATTTAACAACGCCGTCAACTTTTGCAAAAAGAGTGTCGTCTCCACCGCGGCCTACGTTTTCACCTGGATAGATCTTTGTACCGCGTTGACGGTAAAGAATAGAACCACCAGTTACGAACTGGCCATCCGCACGCTTCGCGCCAAGGCGCTTAGAGATGGAGTCACGGCCGTTCTTTGTAGAACCTACTCCCTTTTTGGAAGCAAACAATTGAAGATCCAATTTTAATAACATTTATTCCACCTCCTGGTTTTTGAAGGTAATTCGTATGTGCTTTCCGTACTCTTCTTCGATCGTTTTCAGCGAGTAGTACATTCCTTCGAGAAGAATCTGAATTTTAGCTTGCTCCTGCGCCGATAGGTTTCCCGGAATCACGCAGCGGAGCAGACCTTCTTCATAATCGATCTCCGTTTCGGGAACGACTCCCGTAATCTCATGGATGGCATTGATTGCACCAACCGAAACCGCGGATACGCCCGCACAGACGATATCCTCGCCCCGTTTTGCAAAAAACGCATGGCCACTGATTGAAAACGAATCAATTGAGCCGGTGTCATTTCGAATAATCGCTACATTTATCATCAAATCACGCCTTACGCGTTGATTTTGCCGATTACAACTTTAGTGTATGGCTGACGATGACCTTGCTTTTTACGGTAGTTTTTCTTCGCTTTGTACTTGAATACGATGATTTTCTTTGCACGGCCCTGCTTTTCAACAGTAGCTGTAACAGTCGCGCCTTCAACAACCGGGCTGCCAACCTTAACATCTTCACCGCCAACGAAAAGAACCTTATCAAATGTAACTGTTTCGCCTGCTTCAGCGTTCAGCTTTTCGATGTAGATGGCTTGGCCTTCTTCTACACGGATTTGCTTACCGCCTGTTTCGATAATTGCGTACATGAACTTGCACCTCCTCTTAGTCTAAGACTCGCCAACCCAGGCGTTTGCTCTCGCAAATCTTGAAACCTGTTCTGAGCGGTTGTAGCACGGGTGCGCTACAAACATAACATGAAAATACTATCACAACTTGGCACGTAGTGTCAACCTAAATTACGGGCTTTTTCCTAAAGTTCATCCGCAGAACCAAACTGCAAAATATTATAAAAATGAATCGGCGAAGCAGCAACACTAAAGATAATTTTCATACCCAGTGACTTTTCAATCCTATTTAAATGGATATTTCCTTCCCCGTTAAAAACTGACCTGACCTGCTCGGTCGCCTCAATAAGGACTGCATCCTCAAGGCTGCCGCGGTATTCCCACAACTCGCGTTCCAGCTTGAACGCCACTGTTTCCGGGCTTTGCACCCTTCCCGTCCCTTCACATGACGGGCATTTCACTGTGAGTGTTTCTCCGAAAGACTCCCCAACACACCTTCTGGTAATCTGGAGAATTCCGAGCGACGTAAACCCGGCCAGCCTCGTCCGCCGCCAATCCTTTTTCAGCTCCGCTTCCATCTTTTTAGCAACAAGCTCACGGTCCTCATCTTGCTTCATATCAATGAAATCAATCAGAATAATTCCGGCCAGGTCGCGAAGCCTTATTTGCCTGGCGATTTCTTCTGTTGCCAGCATGTTTGTTTTTAAGACCGTTTCCCGCAAGTTGTTTTTTCCGGAAAACTTGCCTGTATTCACATCAATAGCGATCAATGTTTCTGTTTCTTCAAAAAGCAAATAGCCGCCATTTTCTAGCCAAACCACTCTTCGAAGCAGCTTATCAAGCTCTTTATCAGCTCCGTATGCATCAAATATATTCGCTTTGCCTGAATAATACGAAAATAAATGACCTTTTCCAAAAGCCTTCAGCTTTTCAAGGAATGCCAGGTCGTCAGCCATCACGTCTCCTTCCTTGATTGTAGTCAGCAATTCCTGAACTTTTTCAAGGAAATGATTGCTCGAGGAAAGGAGGAAGGGCTTCTTTAACCCTGCTGCTTTTTGAAAAAGCAAAGTTGCTTCCTCGCGTAGCTGATTCAGTTCGTCCAGGAGGTCTTCATCGCCGACTGTCTCGGAGGAAGTCCTGAACAATACACCTTCCGGTTCGGTTATGGCTTCACGGCCCAGGTTCCTAATTTGCTCACGCCTCTCAGAAGAACCCATTTTCTTTGAAACAGCCACCTGTTTTCCCTGAGGCATATAGACAAGATGCGCGCCGCCAAACTCGAGGATCCCGGTCACCTTCGCACCCTTAGTTCCCACTGGATCTTTTTCCACCTGAACGAGCAGCCGCTCACCCTGGCTGACATACGATGAAACCGACTTCTTTGCTTTTGCTTCATTAGGCTCAACCGACTGGACAAATGAGGCAAGAGCATCGCGATGCAGATACGCGTTCCTCCCGGTTCCAATGTCCACAAAGGCCGCATTCATGCCAGGAAGCACCTTGGTGACAATCCCCAGAAAAATACTTCCGACAAGAGTTTGGCTGTCTTCGCGGCTAAGTTCGATTCTTTCCACTTTGCCGTCCTTTAAATAGGCTGCCCGTTTTTCCCGGGCACCGTAATTAATAATTAATTGGTTCATGAGTAAACCCCGCTTCTCTAAATCTCTACTCATTATAAAGTTAAACTTCAGTCAATGGGGATTTTTTATCCCACTGATTGTTAGTTTAACCAATCGGGCATTTACGGCAGTGATCTCCACCCTTTCTTTTTTGCTCAGAATTTTGAGGTGGGGATCTTACTTCCCGTTAATCGGGGTAGCGCAAAAAAGGCATTCGCCAGGCGGAACCCGGGAATACCTTTCCAATCAATATACAAAAAACAAGTCTCCGATTTTTCCGGATATCCGATGCTCGGAAAAGCATGCATGAAGTACTTCATTTTCATCGAGAATGCCTTTTTCTCCAGCAGCGCTGTCAATGATGATAGAATGCTTGAACCCGCGCCGGAATTTTGCTAATACCTCCAGGATTGGTTCCCCTTCGTTTGCTTTTATTAGCTGTAATCCCGAAAGATTGCTATCTTTCTTTCCGTAATAACGCTCCAGTAAAAACCGCATGAACACATAGTGGCGCTGCTTCCATTCAAAAAATAACGTAAAGTAAAGGAATCCGGCAATAATCCAGCTATTCAAATGCAGCGGAGCAATCGCCAAGATACCAAGGGTGAATACGATAAGAGCTGCAAACGAAGCAATCAAAGCCCATCGATGCGCTTCGGGGAAAGGTTTCCAAAGGGACAATCCCAAGAAGAGAAGCTTTCCGCCATCAAGCGGCCAAATTGGAAGCAGGTTGAAAACGAGAATCATGATATTATAATCTAGAAATAATTCAAAGGTAGAATCGAGGATGAACCCAGAGCTGTGCAGAACATAGGCTGCAGCTATCATCCATACATGCTGAAGTGGGCCGGCCAGAATGACAATGGCTTCTTCCTTTAGCGGCCGGTTGCCATGCTCATCCATTTCCGCCACTCCGCCAAATGGAAGCAGCGTGATCCGCTTAATCCGCCACGAAAACATAGCTGCTGCAAACGCATGGCCGATTTCATGAATGAAAATGATAAACAGCAGCATACAAAGCTCTTGAAAGTGGGCGGTAACGACTGCCAGGGCTGCTGCGAGCCATAACAGGGGATGGATATGGACAAGCCCCAGCAGTGATGCGGCTTTATTCAAATGAAATCACCTTGATTGGATCGATGAAGCCCTCTTCTTTCTTTTTTATCGCAAAATAAAACTCCCCTTTTGTTTCATCGGCACTTGGCCCTACCCTGCCAATTTCCTTGGATTTCCCAACGTGGTCATAAAGGCCGACTGAAATTGATTCAAGGTTCCCATACCAGGACTCGGTGTTATCAGCATGTTGAATAATGACAGTTTTCCCAAGCCCCTCCTTTACACTGGCAAACTTGACGAGCCCCTCTTTAATCGCCTCCACCGCTGCATCCTTATCAGTCCCAATCATGATACCCTGGCCATTTTTTTCAAAGTTTTCGAGTATTTTTCCCGAGGCTGGCATGGCAAAGTCAGTCTGCACCGGCTCATCACTTTTTGGCTGGGGGAGCAAGGCAAGCGGCTTGCCGAATTTATTTTCATACCACTGGCTGACCGTGGCAAACTGGAAGTCTTCTGTGAATCCTTTTAAAATAAGCTCCCTCGCCGGATCCGCCGCAGGTGACTGACTGCGGAACAGGATGGCAATCGCCAGGAATAATACCGCTGAACCAAGCAGCTTAAAGAAAAACACTTCCTTCTTAAATAAGGGATGGCTGCCCTCATCCGGTCCGGTTTCATAGGAAATCATCTCATTGAATCGGTAGTTCTCATCGTCCTGGAGCCAGCCAGGTACTGGCGTTTTGCCAGGTCTTTCAGGTAATTTATTGCTTGTCCGCCGACTCCGTTCCTTTTTCCGCTGAGCTATTCGCCTGCGGATTTCCTCCTTGCTTGGCTGCATATCTCCACCAACCTTTTTTACCACGTTTTTGTACAAGTCTATGAAGGAGTTGTCCGGTGTATGCTACCGAATGGAGGAGTTCATTTTAAAAGGTCTTTTGAAGGGGATTTCCAACAGTGATTAAGGTGTGTTTTCAGCTATAACCTAAATCTCACTAGTTAGAACTTACTAAATTCCGAATTGACCATAGCCAGGGTCTGGCCCGGATCATTGTAAAAATAGCCATGACTATGAACCTGAGTAGTCTTTTCAGAAAAATAACCCCTAATTTTATAGCAAAAACTTACTATATTTTATTTTTTTATATAGTCAGGGTCTTGCCCGGGTGGTGTGGTAACTAGTGAGTACTATCATAAAATAACTAGTGAACAAGCTTCCGTTTTCCCCCAACTTGTTTCGAGTATGGCAAAAACCATGCACAAATAAGCCCTGCCGAATCACAATGATTCCAGCAGGGCTTCATATTCTCTATTAATCTACTTATTTAACACCAAAAAATCTCTTAATTTTCGTAAATACACCTTTGTTGTCGTCCTCAAGCTGTTGAAGCGGTATTGATTCACCGAGAATCCTGCGGGCAATGTTCCGATAGGCAATCGATGCCTTGCTGTTCGGGTTCATTGCGATAGGCTCACCGTAATGCGATGCCTTGATGACCTCATCATCATCAGCAACAATTCCCAGCAGTTCGATTGAAAGATGGTAAGTAATTTCCTCAACATCCATTGTTTCGCCGTTTTTCATCATTTGCGGCCTGATTCGGTTGATAATCAATTTTGGCGATTCAATGTTTTCCTCTTTTTCAAGGAGGCCAATAATACGGTCAGCATCGCGGACAGCCGATTTTTCCGGAGTTGTCACGACAACCGCCTTGTCAGCGCCAGCGACAGCATTCCTGTAACCATGCTCAATCCCGGCAGGACAATCGATGATAATATAATCAAAATCCTGCTTAAGCTGTTCAACGAGCGTTTTTACCTGTTCGGGCGTGACAGCGGTCTTATCCTCTGTTTGGGCTGCAGGCAATAAATAGAGAAGCCCGTCAAATCGCTTATCCTTTACAAGCGCCTGATGCATTTTGCAGCGGCCCTGGGCAACATCGACCAGGTCATAAATAATCCTGTTCTCAAGTCCCATAACAACGTCAAGATTCCTAAGCCCGATATCGGTATCGACCAGGCAGACCTTCTTCCCCTGCAGGGCAAGGGCTGTACCTAAATTAGCGGAAGTCGTCGTCTTGCCGACGCCGCCCTTCCCGGATGTAATTACGATTGCTTCCCCCACGTTAACGCCCTCCTTCTAATCTAGTTAATCCAGGCCTTAAACCTGCCAATGACTGAAGCCTGCCAAGTGCAATTTCATTTTCTTGATCTATGTACGCACATTCCATGTCACGCATATTTTCTGGACCATTTATATTCGGCAGAGTCAGTACATTCTGGCTAATCCTTAGCTGCGATGGCGCCATGGCAGAAGCAGCAATAATGGCTTCAGTATCGCCATAACAACCTGCGTGGGCAATCCCCTTGAGGATTCCCATGATAAAAATATTGCCCCCGGCCATTACTACCCCACCAGGATTGACATCGCCAATCAGCAACAGGTCGCCGGGCACTTCAAGAACCTGGCCAGAGCGAATCACTCTAGCCACGGTGCTAACTTGCGACCTTTCCGCCAGTTGTTTAGCTTCCTGTATCGAGATAACATCTGATTCAATCGTTTCGACAACAAGATGCTTTTTTTTTCGGATGAGTTGCTTCAATTCTTCCTGCTGCTCATTTGTTAAGAATCGGTTCCCGGACTTCACATTCACATGAAGGAGGTTGCCGTCCCCGCTGCTATTTTCATGAATTGAAAGCTTGTTTTCCAATTCCCGCTTTAATTCTTCGTACGAGCAAAGGTCATCAAGGAACAGCGTGATGCCATCCTTCGTCCCTTTAATCGTCACATGTTGCCGTTTGCTCACGCCTTTCACCCCGATCATCAAACACCCAACCTTCCCTGGCTATCCAGGGTACAGACTGCCTTTATTACATTTCGACATACATTGCCAAAAATCCTTTTTAAAGGCTTTCATCCTGTGCCAATTTTTCAAAAAAGCGCCTGAATGGATAAAAGGCCACTGCCAGGAAAACAAAGTTCAGGACAATGACCGGCAAAAGGCGCACTTCAGCGAATGCTGAAAACGGCATTTCTGTAATGCCAATAAAATTGTTCAATTTATAAATCACAATTTCAAGGGCTGAAATAGCTGCAAGTATCGCCACAATCGCGACAAGAACGTTTGCATGGAAAACCCGCATCAGCCTTGATACCATGACAATCGTCAATGGAAACAGGAATAAATAGACTCCGATTATTTCAGTATAAACGATGTCAAAAAGAAGCCCAAACACAAATCCATAAATAACGGCTTGTTTTTGTTTGCCATAAATCGCGAACAGCATCAGGATGCCAATTAGGAATCTAGGCACCAAAATGTATTTATCCATAAAGTATTCCGATGGTAGAAGCAGGACAAAGATACTTTCTATTGTAAAAAATAGAAACAACAAAAGAGGAAGGAAGACACGCCTCACAATTCTTCCTCCTTATCATCCACCATTTCTGAAGCAAGCGGCTTGTCCATTAACCGTTTAATTACTATTACTTCACTAATGTCGTAGAAGTTTGCACCAGGCTTCACAAAGGCAATCTGGTTCAATCCGTATTGGTCAGGCTGGACTTCCTCGATTTTCCCTACCAAAAGCCCTTTAGGGAACACTCCGCCAAGGCCCGAAGTCACGACTGTCTGTCCCTTTTTCACTTTCGCTTCATACGGAATTTTTTTTACTTGAAGAAGCTTCTTTTCCTCATCATATCCTTCGACAAAACCATAGATTTCCTCTTTTCCCTGGGTTACAACAGAAATCCTGTTCTTAGGATCCATCGCACTGAGAAGCTGGACTGTCGAGGAAAAATCATTAACGCTTTTAACCTTGCCGATTAGGCCTTCAGCTGTAATAACAGCCATATTCTTTTCAAGCCCGTCTGTTGAGCCCTTGTTGATGATAATCAGTTCATTCCAGCGGTCCGGGTTCCGACCCATAATTGTTGCCTGTATGATATCCGAATTGGTCAAAGACTCCGTTTTATCGAGCGTCTTGCGAAGTTCTTCATTTTCTTTTTCAAGCTGATAGACCTCTGCTTCAAGCCGCGCAATATCTACTACTCTTGTTTTCAGCTTCTTATTTTCATTGTATGTATCTTGGAGATCCGAGACATTTTCGAAAAAGCCCGCAACATACTGGACGGGAGTAGAGACAAGCGACTGAAGCCAGCCGGTAGAGTCCTTTACGAACTGCTCCGGCCACGTCAGCCTATCACGTTCTCTTAATGAAAATCCAATTAACGCAACCAGGATAATGACACTAACTAACAGGATAATGAGGCGTTTGTTAAAAAAAGATTGTGGCATCATTCACACCTCGTTTTGCAATCATTTACTTAGATTCCCTGCTTTTGTTTTTAAACAGGTCGATATGATCAAGCGCCTTACCTGTCCCAATTGCCACACAATCAAGCGGATTTTCCGCGATTAGGACTGGTATATTCGTTTCTTCGCCAATGACCTTATCAAGGTTGCGCAGAAGGGCTCCTCCGCCAGTCAGGACAATCCCTCTATCCATGATATCAGCGGCAAGCTCAGGTGGTGTTTTTTCAAGCGTGCTTTTTACCGCTTCAACAATCGCATACACCGTGTCATGAAGCGCTCCGCCAATTTCAGCGGCAGTGATTTCAATCGTCTTCGGCAGACCAGTTAAAAGGTCGCGGCCGCGGATTTCCATATTTTCAATACCTTCCGCATTTCCGGCCGAGCCGATTTCCATTTTGATTGTCTCCGCAGTACGGTCGCCAATCATCAAGTTATAGTTTTTACGAATATACTGAATGATTGCTTCATCCATTTCATCACCGGCAATACGGATTGACTGGCTTGTCACGATCCCTCCAAGGGAAATGATCGCCACTTCGGTCGTACCGCCGCCGATGTCAACAACCATGCTTCCTGTCGGTTCCCAAACAGGAAGGTTCGCGCCAATCGCAGCCGCAAAAGGTTCTTCTATTGGAAAGGCATCACGCGCACCGGCTTGTTTTGTTGCGTCAATAACAGCCCGGCGTTCAACAGCAGTAATTCCGGATGGAACACAAACCATGATATACGGCTTGCTGCTCTTAAAAATACCTTTACTTTTCGTAGCTTCCCGAATGTAATACTTCATCATAGTCGCCGTTGTATCATAATCGGCAATAACTCCATCCTTCATCGGCCTTAAAGCTACAATATTACCAGGAGTCCTTCCGATCATATTTTTCGCTTCATTTCCGACAGCGACAATATCTTTTGTATCCGTCTGAAAAGCAACAACTGATGGCTCCCTTAAGACGATTCCTTTTCCTTTAACATAAACAAGTGTATTGGCAGTCCCCAAATCTATGCCAAGATCTCTTGATCCTAATCCAAACATACGCGTATCTCCCTTTCCGTAGCAAAAATTCTGTCATTAACCCTCCTGGCGAAAAAGAGGGTGTTCATATCATAAAATTGTTGAAAAACTCAGCAATTAATTCGTATTTTTTAATGGGCAGGCCCTAAAAAATCATAAGCTTTATTATAGCGTAACGTCAAATAAAAACATAGTATTACAAGTAACCTTTTTCCTTCAGAGACACAAATTTATTTTCCCCGATAATCAAATGGTCGAGTACATCTATTCCAATGATCTTGCCGCACTCCGACAGCCTTTTCGTCACTTCAATATCCTCCCTGCTAGGAGTAGGGTCGCCTGAGGGGTGATTATGGAGGCAAATAATGGAAGCGGCCGACCTGCGGAAAGCCTCCTTGAACACCTCGCGAGGATGGACAATCGAGGCGTTCAGACTGCCAATGAAGATTGTCTGTTTGTGGAGAACCTGGTTCTTTGTGTTGAGATAGAGGCAAACGAAGTGCTCCTGGCTCAGGAAGCGCATCTCGTTCATCACATAGTTTGCCCCATCTTCAGGGGAACGAATGACATAACGCTCATTGTTGGAGAGGTTGGCAACCCGGCTTCCCAACTCAAGCGCCGCCAATAGCTGGATGGCTTTCGCCTGGCCGATGCCTTTAATTGCCGTTATTTCCTCAAGTGAGGCAGCCTTTAGAAGCCGGAGTCCCTCGAAATGGGACAGGAGCCGATTTGCCAATTGAAGGACAGACTCATCCTTTGTTCCTGTTCTTAACAGCAGTGCAATCAATTCATGATTTGAAAGGCTGGATGGTCCGCCGGAAATGAATCGTTCCCGAGGCCTTTCCTCCTGGGGGTAATCACGGATCATTAATGTATTGCTCGTCAAACGTGTTTCCTCCCTTATAGTAGGGAGAGCCGGACAAGGCGTCTCCTATTGCCCGGAACCTTTCAATCAATACGGAAGCGGGTAGCCTGCCTTGGCAAGCTCCCGGACTGTCCTGGAAACAGGCAGCCCGACAACGCTAAAATAATCGCCGTCAATTTTTTTGACAAGCATGCCGCCCAGACCCTGGATGCCATAGCCGCCTGCTTTGTCCAGCGGCTCACCGCTATCCGAATAATATTCGATTTCCCTGTCCGTCAGCTCCCAGAAATGGACTTCAGTTTTTTCATAAAAACACGACTTTGTTTCCGGGGAGATGATAGCCACCCCGGTGTAAACATGGTGGACACTGCCTGACAAAAGCTTCAGCATCCTGATAGCTTCCTCGCGATCGGCGGGCTTCCCTAGCACATTACCGTCTGCAACAACAATGGTATCGGCGCCAATGACAAAATCACCGGGATGGTCATGAGATACGGCCATCGCCTTTCGTTCGGCAAGCCCCATCACAATGTCTTCAGGAGATGAGCCAGGTGCAAAGCTTTCGTCAACATCTGAGCTGTAAATGTGGAAAGTAAGCTGGAGATTTTCAAGAAGTTCCTTTCGCCGCGGAGATGAAGAGGCTAAAATGAGGTTCGGCATACAATCACCTTTCTTTTTGCTTTGTTTGGGGAGATACATTCCAATCGTATCAAACTTCGCCCCGGCAAACAATTTCTAATGATTAAAGTGTCGAAATTTTTCCTTTCTTATACATGAACAAAAGCGGAAGCGCCTTCGTGACAGGCAAAGTGCGCCTGTCCCTGCGATGAATATTCTCTGAAGCTTCCCTTAGTGGTCATCGCCGTACAAAATGGAGGGGCTTCGACTGAGATAAAGGAATCACGAAGAGCTTAAGGCGATTCGATGATGACTTATCATAGGGAGGAGACCTGAAGTTTGCTATGCGATAGGCGCTGGAGCTAGACGTAGACACACTCAATAAATCGGGTATCCATAGTCGCGAAATTTAGAATTTGGTAAACGAAATAAAAATACCCGGGCGATGTGCCCGAGTATCTCTAAAAGGATTGGTATTGTGCAAGGAAGTCAAGGAGGTGCTGCTGTGCTTTGATGCTGCCTGATTCATCAGGATCCGTTGCAAGCAGAGTAGCCGCACCAGTCAGCTCTCCGTACAATTTTTTGACAGCATCGTTTTTCAGTTTGCTTCCATCAATTTTTTGAAGCTCGGACTGCGCGTTTTTTGCGGCTTCTCCCGTACTGCCTCCCGTGATACTTGCGGCAGCCGCATTGCTAAGGCCTTCATAAAGTTCAGGGACTTTCTTTAAAAAAGCCGCATCCTGTTCACCGAGTTTTCCGGCGTCCTTCTCATGGAAATCAACCTCTTTTGCATAAATCTCTATTCCCTTTGCCTTCATGGCGGCTCCAACTTCTTTCGCGTCCTCGATACTCGCTGCAACACCAACAAGCATCATCGCCTGGCCATCTTTATCAAATACCGCAGCAGGAATCCCTTTTGAGAGAAGTTCATCCTTTACTGAAGATGCTGAATCTTTATTTGTATAGATCCCTTCCTGGACTGCAAAGGTTGTAATTGGCTGCAGTGTGGCCGCAGCAGTTTTGCCAGTAGATACCGGTTTCTCTTTATCGGCAGGGGTAACGGCATTGGTCGGTGTGACAGACTCTTCAACGGCATCACCCGGTTTAAGCAGCTTAAGCATCCCAGCTCCTAATGTAACCCCGATTAATATCGCGAAAATAACCGGAACAATAATTGGTTTCAAGTTAAGGGTATTAAATTTAAAAGCTGGTTTTGAAGATTTAGCAGGCTTGGCTGCTTTCGGATAGATGGAGGCACTTTCAGTTGCTTCCTTTATTATGTATTCTTTAGGTGCTTCGGCTGGTTCAAATTCCGGTAAAATCCATTCAAAGCTTTCTTCCCCTGCTTCTAGAGCAGCAGCCTGTTCAGGCTGGGCCGGAGTGACCATTTCTTTTGCCTCGGGTTCCCTGACCGTCTCTTGCCTCTTGAGTTCTTCTTTATACGGCCTGCTATCGCCATTTATTTTAATCTTTATGGTATTGTTCTTCAGCTTGTCCACAATTCGCGCATCCCTTCTGCCACGGCGGATTTGTTTTAATCCAGCTTCAGCGCTAGGACCTCGAGGTCTTAAGCCGTTTCCCTCCGGAGGGCAGGCCCATCCTTCGGACTCCGTCTTAAGCAGGTCGGTCCTGATCAAGTCGCTTACGCTTTTTGTAATCCTACCATACAGACAAAAAAAAATAACAAGGTTTTTGTCGCCTTGTTATAAGATGCTTTCGCCAATTACTGATTTAATTTTCAATGTTATCGTCTGTTTCAGTTTCTTTCTTCTCAGGTATCGAGAATGTTGTTAACGGATTCCGCTTATTAGCAGGCTCAGGCGCATCGATAGTTGGCGTCTGCTTGGCAAGATCAGCAAGGTCCGGCATGTAAAAGGCTGAAATAGTTATTGTAAATTTCAATGATGGTTCTTCAGCTAAAATAGTGGTTACTTCAGGGTTACCGATATAGTTTATCGATTCAACAACAGCAATCCGCTTAAGATTTTCAAGGGTTGAAATAAACTTTTCAATTTCCTCATATCCTGCTGCTTCAAGGGCAAGCTGGACGGTTACTTTTTTGACTCCTTCGGGAACCGCAATGACTGATTTTGGCTCGGAAGGCTGCCCGTATTCGTCGGTCGTTGTAGTTTCAACTTCGACTGAAGTCTCTGTTGTTTCGGTAGTGCTTGTTTCAGTCGTAGCTCCCTCGGCATTTTCTTCCGGCTTTTCGATACTGCCATCCTGTGAAAATGACATTGAAAGAATTTTGGAGCCAGATACTACTTCTGCCTTTTCAAAATCAAGAATCAATTGTTCGACAAGCGGTTTAACCGGAATTTTTGTTTGAAGCTGAGTTGTACTTTCTGTTGCGTTCTCTCTAGCTTCATTTTCCTTCCCCTGTAAAACTTCTAAAAGCTGTTCATCTGTTTTAAGTGACGCTTCCTTCATTTCAAGGTCTGCCTTTAATGGCTGAACCCAAAGGAAATAACCGCCAGCAGCAAATAAGACGAACAGGACAGAAAGACTGACTATGATAAGGTTTTGCTTTTTCGGATTCAGCCTCATAGCCCGCTCTCCCCTTCCCCATCTTTAAGGACTGAAGCCTTCACTGTGTCCATATTGAGCTTTATCTCAAATTGCCCCTGGTAGCGAGGCAGTATTTCTTCCTCTTTATCATTATCCAAGTTTAAAGCAGTGTCAGTTGCCTGCTCCCCGACTTGCTGTGTCGCAGTCAAATTGGAAAGCATCGCTTCCTTTACCCATTCAGACTCGTTCAGCCTGTTTAGGTAATAAGCAGCTTCCCTACTAGTGTCAAATTGAACTGTTAGTGAAAGTGCGCCAGTTTCTTGATAAGCAAAAGTCTGGATAAATCCTCGTTCAGGCAATAGCGAGGTGAATTCCCGCATTACCGGTACAGACGGGACTATATACTCTTCAGCCCAAACAACAGACTGATCAAGCTTGGATGCAGAATCCTCCGAAGTAAGCTCGGTTGTTTTCTTTTGTTCCAGCTCTATCAATTTTTTAGTAGTATCAATTCTATTTTCAACAACAGCAACATCAGTTTTCAAAGAGGAAACTTGCCAAAAAAGTGCTCCCCCCGCTACGATAAACAGAAGTGCCAAAACGAATGTGGAAGTGAGGATCTTTTTGCTAGCTTGCTTCTTTTTTGGGAGCAAATTAATATCAATTAGCATCATCTCACCTCTTTCAGTGAAAGCCCAAGTGCAAGTGTATGTGTTTGGGGAAAAGTGGTACTCCGGTTGTTCTGTAGTTGGTCAGTTGGAAAAATAACTACAGGAACTGCAAATTGCTCATTCATTTCTTCATGGATACGGTCTAGCATCGGATGATCCCCAACGAGAAGGATTTTGTTTATTCCTAAAGTCTCAACACTCGCAGAATACTTATAGAAATCCATTAGTTTGACCATTTCAGAATAGATATTCGAAAATTGCCATTGGAGCTGAAACTCCTCCCCAACAAACTTGTATTCGCTTGACCCGGATCGATCATGTTGAATTTCCCAATTGTTTACGTCAAAATCAAGCTGAAACTGCCTCATAAAATAAGGGATATGATCCTCAAAGATACACATACTGACAGACGTCATATTTACCTGGACTGTAAACAGGCGCTCATTTGGCTGAGGGCCATTCAAGGAATTATAAAGGCGATATAACGCAAGGGGTGAAATATCTGCGGAGACAGGAACAAGCCTTAACCCTGATAATAGCTCCGAATATTCCATAACAAATTTTTCGGGAGATGCAAACAAGAGCAGTTCTTTCTTTCCATCCTTTTCGCCAAGCGGATAAGCGTCAAAGACCGGGTCTTCAAACGGTAAATGGATGCTGGCACCGAGCTCCATATAAAGGTGGCTCTGAATCTCGTCTTCCTCTATGTCCCCTGGAATCGTGATTTTACGAATAATAACCAGGGGATCTGGCACAACAAAATGGATAGGTCGCCTGCTAATCTTCCATTCATCAATACACTCATCGAGAATAGTAGAAAGAGTCTCAAAGTCCACAATTTTCCCTTCCTCAATAATCCCGGGAGGAAGAAGGCGCTCTCCCCATCTTTGGGCCACAGGAGGCTCGGCAGACTTAAGCTCCAGAAAGCGTATGCTGTGGTCGTTGAATATGATATTAATCGTTCGTTTGTTGCCAAGCGAAAGGGAAAAAGCCATGCAAACTACCCCTTTGTTATCAGGTTACACACTACTATATAAATAAATTTATATACATCTTAATTAAATCGTTTCCGAAAAAATACGCAACCAGCGTTCCCAGGGCAATAAATGGCCCAAACGGTATCGGCTGGCGCCGCTTAACAATTTTTAAAAATATCCCCACAATTCCAAATAACGCTCCGAATAATGTGGAGAGGAAGAAAGATAAAAGCATCAGCTTTGTTCCAAGCATAAAACCAATTAAAGCATAAAGCTTAATATCTCCTCCGCCCATCCCGCCTTTACTGATAATTGAAATCAGTAAAAGAAGACTAAATCCGGCAACACCACCGATTAGGGAATCCCACCAGGGGGAAAGCGGCCAAAGAATACGTTCAAACAAAAAAATCCCTGCAAACACAATCAAGATTTTATCAGGGATGAGCATATAAGCGATGTCGGATACAGTAATGATGATAAACAGTGAAATCAACGACCAGGCAACCACTAACTCCCAGCTCCACCCGAGGAGAACAGGTGCTAGGACAAATAGAATACCCGTCACAAGCTCCATAATTGGATAAATAGGGGAAATCCGCGACCCACAGCCACGGCATTTCCCCCGTTGAAAGAAATATGAAACTACTGGAACCAATTCCAACGCTCTAAGCTTATGCCCGCATTTCGGACAAGATGAGCCAGGGCGGACAATTGATTTTCCTTCTGACACTCTTAGACCGACCACATTGTAGAAGGAGCCGAGGGTGATGCCGTATAGAAAAATAATTACTAGTAATAAATTAGTTTCCACTGTACTCTAACAGTTCATCTTCTGTTACCCAATGATTTGTTGTGTCATCTTCTGTGATATGATCTGCTGCATCATGATTTTGAATGGAATATTCTTTTGTTGAAGAATCATATTTAACGTTAAAACCAGAAGTATCTTTAACATTTTCAACAAGATCTGCTAGTTCAGTATGTGTCCAAGTGACTTTAGTTGCATTTGATGCATGTTGAAGTTTAGCAGCACTTATGATTTGCAGAGCTTCTGCAACTTCTGCATCATTTTTTGTCTTATCAATCAACCCACCAATAGCTGGTACTGCAATTGCTGCGATAATTCCCAAAACAACGATAACGGCCAACAGTTCAATAAGCGTCAAACCACGTTGATCTTTCATTTTCTTTTTCAAAGCTTTGAACATTTTCCCCGCTCCTTTTAAGGTCTTAAAACCTATGAAATTAGTACCTTCTCATTATACAACAGATTAATTAAGTAAAAAATGGATTTTTGTAAATATATCACTATTTTTAGTAGTTCTTGTCAAATTGATTAAACATCTCGAACATTGGAACCATAATGCTCAAAACAATGGTTCCTACTAACCCTGCCAGTACCACAATCATTAGTGGCTCTATCAGCGACTTCAAGCGGTCTGTCCCTGTATCTACTTCTTTTTCGTAGAATTCTGCCACTTTGTCCAGCATTGCATCAAGGGAACCGGTTTGTTCCCCTATCGATATCATTTGCGTGACGAGAGGTGGAAAGGCCCAGTGCTCATCCATAGGAATTGTCATCGATTGCCCTTTTTCTAAAGAATCCCGTGACTTTTTTACTACCCTTGCAATGACTTCATTTTCAACTACATTCTCAACTATGGACATCGCCTGCAAAATCGGAACTGAACTGGAAAATAACGAACTTAATGTTCTTGTTAATCTTGCCAAAGCTGCTTTTTGCAGAAGCTTCCCGAAGATTGGCATTCTCAGTAACGCATAGTCAAGATAATACTTCGTGTCCTTGTTCCTCTTCATAACAAGTAACGCCCCGCTAACAAATACACCAAGCAATAAAAGGAGCCACCAAAATTGTTGAACAAAATCGCTTGCCGAAAGGACAAACTTTGTAATTCCCGGCAATTCCGCATTCATCCCATCAAACATGTCTACGAAGGTTGGGACGACTGATACGAGGAGAAAAATGACAACCCCAACCGCTATAAAGCCGATGACAGCAGGATATGACAAAGCGGAAACTATTTTCTGCTTAGTATGATGCTGTTTCTCAAAATGCTGGGCTAATCTTTCAAGCGTCCCGTCAAGGTTACCACTCGCTTCTCCAGCCCGGAGCATATTTACAAACATCGGGGTGAATATCTTCTTATGCTTCGTTAATGCCTGCGAAAGCGGGTGTCCTTCCCGCAATTCCGATTCAATCGAAAGCAGTGCTTTTCTTAGCGGTTTGCTTTCAGTTTGCTGAGAAAGAATGGCTGTCGCATCAACCACTGTTACCCCTGCTTTTAACAATGTTGCAAACTGGCGAATATAAATAACAAAATGCTCTAGCTTTACAGGATTCCCAATTGTAATATCCTTTGTCAGAAGTGTTTCTGGGACTTCGCTTATATCAACAACCCGGACCCCATCTTCCTTTAATTTAAGAAGTGCTTCGCGTTTTGAAACAGCATTGATAACACCCTGCCTTGAGCCGCGCCTGTCACGGCCCTCATATTTAAACCTGGCCATTGAAAATCAACTCCTGCAAGTAAGGCTCTGCGACATCCTTGAGGATAGTCCCCCGGTCAATCAATTCTTTAATAGAAGAATCGAGAGTATGCATCCCGAGGGCACGTGAAGTTTGCATAATACTCGCTATTTGGTGAATCTTTTCATTGCGAATCAAGTTGGCAATCGCCGGGTTGTTAACCATGATTTCAGTTGCGGCCCTCCGCCCTGTCCTATCTGCAGTAGGAAAAAGCCGTTGAGAAATAATTCCGACAAGTACTGAAGCAAGCTGTATCCGTATTTGTGGCTGCTGGTTGGGTGGAAATACATCGATAATCCTGTTGATTGTTGCCGGTGCACTTGATGTGTGCAGTGTCCCGAGGACAAGATGACCTGTTTCCGCTGCTGTGATCGCTGTCTGGATTGTTTCAAGGTCGCGCATTTCTCCTACCAGGATGACATCAGGATCCTGCCGGAGCGCCGCGCGAAGCCCATTGGCAAAATTGCCGGTATCGAAGCCAACTTCCCGTTGATCTATAATGCAATTTCCATGCTTATGCAAATACTCAATCGGATCTTCAAGGGTAATAATGTGATTCCGCATTGTCATGTTCATGTAATGAATCATCGAAGCAAGAGTTGTTGACTTCCCGCTGCCGGTTGGACCAGTTACAAGCACGAGGCCCTGCGGCTTTTCCATCAACTTTTTCAACGTATCGGGCATTCCCAATTTTTCAATGGTTGGTATTTTAGATGGCACCGTCCGTAAGGCTATGGCTATACAATTTCGCTGATGGTACGTATTTACCCTAAACCGGGAAACACCTGGTACACTATAGGAAAAATCAAGCTCCCCTTTTTCCTTAAAAATTTGCCACATTGTCTCCGGAATAATTGCCTTAGCCATGCTTTCTGTATCAGCCGGTTTAAGTGGCTCTTTGCCATACCTCTTCAAGTCGCCATTGATTCTTAAAATTGGCGGAACACCTACTGTCAAATGAACATCTGATGCCTTGTGTTCAGAGGCGGCTCTAAGAATCTGGTCTATTTGGTCCTTCATGTTGATCTCCTACTCCAGGATCGCCACTCTAAGTACTTCCTCAGTTGTTGTCAATCCTTGTTTTATTTTTAGCAGGCCATCATCTATTAGAAAAATTGTTTTATTTTTTATGGCAATTTCCTTGAGGCGCTGGATTGATTCCCCGTCCATTATCAGGCGTTTCATGTCGTCATTAATTGGAAGAACCTCGTGCAGTGCAATACGCCCCTTATAGCCGGTCATATTACAGGATGAGCACCCTATTCCACGCGGAACCTTTTCAATTCTGATCCCGCGTTTCGTGAAAATCTCAAGTTCCCGTTTCGACGGTTCGACCATCTCCGCACAATCTCGGCAAACCTTCCTTACAAGGCGCTGTGCTACTATCCCGCTCAATGATGCAGCAACCATGAAGGGCTCTACACCCATATCAATCAGCCTTGAAACCGTACCTAACGCATCATTCGTATGAAGGGTGCTTAGAACAAGATGTCCTGTCAAGGAAGCACGGACAGCAATATCGGCTGTTTCTTTATCCCTGATTTCCCCAACCATTATAATGTTTGGGTCTTGGCGAAGAATAGAGCGCAAACCGGCTGCAAATGTCATCCCGACATTCTGGTTTACCTGGATTTGATTAATTCCTTCAAGCTGGTACTCGACCGGATCCTCAACTGTAATTATATTAACGGCTTCACTGTTCAGCTTGTTTAGAGCAGCATATAGTGTTGAAGATTTACCCGACCCGGTCGGCCCGGTTATTAATACAATCCCAGTAGGCCGCTCTATCATCTCGATGAATCGTTTGTGATTAAGCTGATTGAAACCAAGCTTGGCCAAATCATTCAAGGCGCTTCCCATATCAAGAAGCCGGAGGACAATTTTCTCCCCATAAACAGTTGGAAGCGTGGAAACCCGTAAATCAATAGGATGAAAATCAATATTCAGCTTTATCCGCCCATCCTGAGGGATCCGGTATTCAGTAATATCGAGATTGGACATAATCTTGATTCTTGCAGCAAGAATGTTTTGCATGTTTTTTGGGAGAGTTCTCTCCACCCGTAATACTCCATCTATCCGGTAACGAATCACTACTTTTGTTTCATGCGGGTCGATATGGATATCACTGGCTCGTTGAACAGCGGCATTGATTAGAATCTGGTTTACAAGCCTGACGATTGGTGAATCAAGGTCAGTAACATCATCACTGGCGGTTCCATCCCTGGTCGGAAGCTCGCCAAGAAGTTCTTCAAGACCTTCATCCGTATTGTAATATTTATTGATAGACCGAAGAATGTCATCCTTCGTGGCAATAGCTGTTTCAATATGAAAACCAGTCATTAACCTAAGATCATCAATGGCTAAAAAGTCCATCGGGTCCGACATTGCGATAAAGAGTTTGTCCCCATCTTTTTTAAGAGGTATGATTAAATGCCTTCTTGCTAGCTCCTTTGGAACAAGACTAAAGAGATTTTTATCAAATGGATAGTTAAAAAGGCTGATATGGGGAATACCCAACTGGAACTCCAGCACTTCAATTAGCTGATGTTCAGTAATATATCCACGCTGCACCAATGCTTCTCCAAGCCTTTGTTTCGGTGCTTTATCCTTTAAAGCAGCCTGAAGTTGTTCTTCTGAAATAATTCCTGCTTCGGTAAGCAGATCTCCGAGTCGTTTTCGTGCTTGTCTCATTCAACATCCCTGCTTATTGTTTATTTAGGTTGCTCGTTTGGCTTGCCCCAAAGACCGCCATCATCGCCACTTTCACTAGGCTCCTCAATCGGAGTATCACCATCATCAACTTCAACTGGCAATGTTGATGGGTCAGAGACAGCAGGATCACTTGCCCCTTCTGAAGGTGGAGGCGTAACTGTAACGGGATTCCCTTCAACCGGGTTTGTTCCAGGAGCTGGATCTGTCGTCCCATCAGGCTTTGGGCTAACGGGATTTGTCTGAACTGCAGTCAGCGCCCTAATCTCTACCCTAGGTACAGGAGGATAATAATCCTCGGAGATTGCAACTGTGTCAATCAGTGTTCCATTGCTGTACACTTCTCGGTAAATGGTAATGATTTTTCCTTCTTTACCTTCTTCTTCAATCGTTACCTGGCCAGTTGTTAAAAGAGGACTGTTTTGAATAATCGTTTTTGGCTTAAATGCCTCTTTTCCTTCTGAAACAGCCTTATATTCAAAAAGGAATGGCGTTCCAGTTATGGTTGCATTAAGCCTGTCTCCAGCAAATTCAAAATCCAATTTGAATTCAGTCTCATTTGGGTTATAAAAAGAGAAATCAATTCCCCGCTCCGGCTCAACTCGTGCTTCCGAACCGAGATCGCTATATTCCGGGAGTTCTTTACTAATATTTCGTTCAATTAGGTCAAAATTAGTTCCGAGCACCGCTATGTACACTGCAGATGCCATCATACTGAGCGCGTTGGGTGAAAGGCTCTCCAACTTCTCATTTTCTATATAACGAAGGAATGAAAATTCTGAACCTGCTTGAATTGTAATTCCTTGAAAAGCTTCAACAGCCATTTCGAGTTCGTGGGAAACCTCTTTGACGTTTACAGTACCTGTAGAAATGACTTCAGTTTTCTGAATTTCTCCAACAATAAATTCAGCAAGCTTTATAACCACTTCCCCAGACTGTAAAGACGATGCCGGTTCTACAAGTTTTGCATGAAGGTCATTAAGGTTGATTTCCTTGCCTATAAGCTGGGGAGAAATCATAGTAATCCATTCTAGAATTACCGATTCGTCTACACTGGCAATCAGTGCATTTTGCCGGCCATTGACTAGTGATGTAACGGTTCCTTCAAAATCAAAAGAGAACTGTTCTTTATCCAACTCTATCATTTTTTCTTTGTAAACTAATTTATACTCAGTATTTGCCTGCCACTCTGCCAGGCCAGCCTTTAGCAAATCTAATGCTTCTTTTGGGGATTTCCCTTCAAGGTTAATTGTTCCAACTGCAGTTCCCGGCAGGTATCCTTCGCCACCAGCGAAAAGTGAACCGAAGGCTTTAGCTCCATAATTGGAAAACCCAAATACATAAGCAGAACAAAGGAACATGACGATAAAAAGTTTTACAAATTGCTGGTTTTTTTTCAAAGGAAAAAACCCCTTCCTATTGGGTACCCAAGTATTTCACTATTATGTTTCAGCCTGCTTTATTCCAGCGGCAACCTCAAGTACAGCGGATAAGTATTCCTCTTCGACTTCTATCATAGATCCCTGCACTTCTTTAGATTGATTCGGATCAACAATATCGAATTCCAGCATCGGGAGGGTTTCATCAACAGAACCTGGTTTTTCCTCAGAGATGATAACAGATGGTTCTACCGGAGAAGCTTCCGTACTTATATCGAACCCAATATCATCAAGAAAGGAGACTTCAACCTCATTATCCATGCTCGAAACAGCAATTTCTGATAGGTAAGAAATTTGATAGAGGTCATTTTCATCTATTGATATTTGCAAATCTTCTCCCACCTGAGGAATCTTAGCAGCGATTAAGACATCCTCCCTCTTATCCTTAAAAACTACCTCGTCTAGTTCAGGCAAACGGTGATGGTCATCAGTAGTTTCTTTTTGTATCTGTGGATTCCATCCTTCCACTTGTACTTTTTTAGTATAAAGAAAGTCTCCTAGCTTTCCATTCATGACATAAGCAATTAATCCAGAAAACAAAAACAGCAAAAGGGCCATTTGCCATAGTTCAAATATCCCGTCTCCAAGAGCGGTTACAATGGCCAAAAACGAGGCAATTAGTGCAGTAACAACCTTTCCTTTCGCCGTTAATCCGAGCGGGAGCAGGTATAAAATGGGGATGAGCAATACGAGCGACCCTATACCAAAAACAAATACTTCCATAAAAATCCCCTTTTCCCCTAAAATATACTGCTAGATTTTTCAAATGTTTGCAAAATACCACTGAAATATATAAAATATGACATTTTCCACTTCCAGATTATTGTATAATAAACTTACTAATTAAAAAAGAGGGTGAAGGCCAGAGTGAACAAAAATTCCTTAAATCAAGAGGGATTTACGTTATTAGAAGTTCTCTTATCAATTGTCCTATTAACGATAATAATGACTTCCTTCCTGGGCTTTTTTACCCAGTCGGCGATCTTTAATAAAAAAAATGAGCAAAAGCTAGATACGATGCAGACAGCACAAAGAATTGTAAATATGATTGAAATTAATATAGAGAAACAAGATTTAATTGTTTTAAATTTAATTGATGCCAATGGAATCGTTTTAAATAAACCAAAGTCTTTAACTAAATTGGAGCTTGAACAATATTTAGGTGAACCAATAGCTAGCGACTATACTATTAGTGCTTTGATGGATAATAGTTCGTTTACCATTAATAGTACTACCGAGAATCTAATCATGTTTAAGGTTATTGTTCAAAATCCAGCTGATAGTAATGATAAATCGGAAACATATACTTATATTCGAAGGTGAGCCATGAAAAATGATAGAGGGGTAACCTTAATTGAACTGTTAGCAGCTTTATCACTAATTCTAGTGGTATCCGGATTATTATATGGGGTTTTAATTGGTACAAATAAAAACTATGACACCATCTCCGAAAAAGGAAATCTAAATCGGGAAGCGAACTTAATCTTAGCAACTATAAACAATTACCATCATAAACAAGAACTGCACACTGTTGAAGCTGATAAGTCTGAAACATATGTACTAAAATATGATCCATTACTCAAAAAGGGATTCATTGGAAAGTCATCTGCCACTCTCGTTCCATTACAGCCTGACACGATGACTGTATATGTGGAAATTGATGGTGCAAGCTTTTCTGGAGAAAAGAAGATCAACACCGCTGATCCGCTTTATATTTACTTAAAGGTAGAAAATCATCAAAATCAAACCTACGAAATTGAAACTATTATTAAACAATATTAAGGGGGAAATGTATGAAAAGTGAAAGAGGCTATGCCTTGTTAATAGTTATGATAATAGCTACCTTAACAATGATCTTTGCTCTTTCTCTAAGTGGTTTGGCATTATCAACTAGAGCCCAGCTAAATAAAACAGATAACATTAACAAAGCTACGGACTTAGCAGAAATGGGAGTAACATATTATCAAAAAGTTGTAGAAAAACACGTTAATACTGCTAAAAGCACAGCAGCAACTAAAACTCAGCAAAACTTTTCTGGAAAAACACCTACTCAACAACAACGTGATGATTATTTGGATCAAATCTTCAAAAGTGAATTAACAACCCTCTTACAAACAAATAATGCTCAAGTAAATGTTGATACACCCAATAATAATTTTCAAATAACATTTAAATCCCTTACTCCAAATCCTGAAAAACTAAATGAGTTGATAATAAAGTTTGAAAGTATGGGAGAAACGAACAATGAAAAATTGCCTTTAACGGGGTTCTTTACTATTAAGAAAAGTACAACAAAAAGCAGAGTCGGTGAACTAACTCCTGTCCCTTCTCATTACAAAATTATTGAGAACTATCCAGTAGAACTCTTAAATAAACCACCGAAATTTAAAACAAATAACAACTCTACTTACTTTAAAGGAAAAGTAACAATCCAAGGGAATCGGATATTAACAGTAAATGGAGAGGCATATTTTAAAGACTTGGAACTCCAGGGTTCTGCAGCCATACAAATTAATGGAGATGCAATTTTCGAAAAAGAAATAACGGTAATTGGAAACGCCTATAAAATATGTATCACTGGAAAAACATACTTGCTGGATTCAACAAAGGCTAAGCTTATTTCCTATCCTATCCCTAGAAATACTTGTGCAAAGCCAGACACAAGCGAATGGTTTTTTAATCCAAATGAAGGAATAAAAGTAACATACTGAAAAAGGCTAAAGGCGGACAAAATCCGCTTTAGCCTTTTTGCTTTATAAAAGCCCTTTATTTCACATACGCCGCAACCCTATTCCTGCCAGCCCTCTTTGCCCCAACATAAAGGGCACGGTCGGCATGCCGGAGAAGTGCCAGTGCATCATCTGCGTCATTAGGGGCAGATGCAATCCCAAACGATGCAGTGATCTTTATTGAAAGCTTCTCGCCCTCGATGTTTTCTGTCAGGATAAACGGCCAGCTTGCAATTGACTGTCGGATAAGTTCTGCTAGATTGTACGCCTCCTTGGTAGTTGCCTCTGGCAGGAGTATGACAAATTCCTCCCCGCCATAGCGAGCGACAGTTCCGGCTTCCCCAACAATCCTTTCGATTCGGGACGCTAATTCCCTTAATACTTCATTTCCGCTTTGGTGTCCATATGTATCATTAACCGATTTAAAATGATCTATGTCCAAAATAATCAAAGCTAAACGTTCACGACTGTGCTGTAAAAGCAGATTAAATTCCCTGTTAAGTACCCTTTCAAAATACCGATAGTTATGAAGCCTGGTAAGGGAACAACGCTCACTTTCCTCTTTGGCCTGTTCATAATGGCGGGCATTTTCGACAGCTATGGCATAGTGCGAGCAAAGGATATCGACAATTATAAGGAGCGACTTTTCATAGGCGCGCTTTCGTCTTGATGCTAACACAAGGATGCCCATTGTTTTGCCATTTTTCATCATGGGCACTCCAAGTATGCTTTCCGCGTCATCCGGAACATGGGAACTAACAATATGGGACCATTCCTTTTTAGTTCCAAAAAGGACCGGCTTTCCTGTTCCCCAAACGGTGCCGCTGATTCCCTGATTTTTCTTCATTGCAAATTGGCGATTCGGAAGGACAGTCCCATTCTCGATTCTTCTTACCATCACAAGCTGGTCATTTTCCTGAACTTCGATGACAAATGCATAATCAATCGGGAGCATGCCTGAAAGCTTTTGTAAGAAAAGGTCGGTTACTTCATTTACCTTGCTTTGCTCGGCAAGCTGGTGGCCAATTTCAGCGGCCTTCTGAAGGTATTCGTTGATAACTTGTGTTCTGGAAAAAGCCCTCAGGAGCAGCGCGACGCTAGCAAATGGACCGCCCATTAGTATTAGCGCAGACGATTCCATATCTAAATGAAGCTTATAAAGCACAAATCCAAGCGGGAATGTAATCATCGTGGTTATCGATTCCCAGACGAAATCTTTACCAAAATAAGACTCCTTGGATTTATATACAACTCTTTGGAAAAACATAATAATCAGTTGGTGAAGTACATAATAAAAGAATGCATATGCCAGAGCTATCCAAATTGGATTTCCGCCATCATCAAAGTTTGGTTCGATTTTTCCTCCCATACTAACGTAAACGAGACCGCTGCACAGTGATACTATAAAAAACATTAACGAGTTAAGGGGCAGTCTGAATAGGCCTTCTTTTGGAAGCTTAAGTTTTAAAAGAAGAACAAGTACGGAAACCTGTACTGTTATCATCTCAACGAAAAGGCCATAGCGAAGAAAAACAGCGATGGATACCCATTGGATTAAGAAGACGGGTGTACCATTAATGATCATCGGCATAGAGGCAACTATGGAAGCAAGTGCAAGAAATCCGATAATATCAAGTATGTTTATATCGGCCTGAGGTGGAAAAAAAGTGTATGTAAGTACAAGACCGGGAGGAACGAGCAACAGCCATAACAAGAATATAGCTTTTTTAACCTTTGAATTTACGCTCAATTCCATCCCCCCCTTTTTAACAAATAATCACAATTTTTTAAAATCATTTTATCAAACTTTAAGAAGCTTGTCACAATAATAAGTTTGAATTACAAAATATATTTTCCTAAATATTGGCGAATCTCAGATATAAAATAAAGCGAACCAGTAATGACCAGTACATCATTACCATGAAGTTTTTGCTTTTCATGAAAAATTACACTCTTCCAATCATCTACTGCCGAGTTAGTAGATTTGGTTCCTATTTTAAATAGTTCATTCGCAGTTGCCGCACGCGGGAAGTCAAATGATACAAAAGTAAGGGTTGATGAGACCTCTTCCAGCTGGGCAATCATACTGTCGAGCGGCTTATCTTTCAGCGCAGCAAAGACAATACGGATTTGTTCCTTTCTGAAACGGGATGACAGCTCCTCGACAAGTGCTTGAACTCCTTCGGTATTATGGGCACCGTCAAGGATAATGAACGGATTCTCTGAGACAATCTCCAGCCTCCCCGGCCAAAAGGCATCCTTCAAGCCTTGCCTGATTGCCTGCTCGTTTGCCTTTACCATACCCTGTTCATTTAAATATCCGACAGCAGTTACAGCGAGTGCGGTGTTGGCAGTTTGATGCTCACCAATCATAGTAATTTCCAGGTCATCTAGCTTTCCAAATGGACTTGAGACTGTGAACCGTTCACCACGCTTTGCCCTGCCATGGCCACTAATCATAATCTCATTACCAAGTCTAAATAAGCTGGAGTCCTTGGTTTCAGCTTGTTCTTCCAAGACCTTAAGGGCATCCGATTGAAGGGTTCCTGTAATAGTAGGAATGCCCTCTTTAATAATTCCAGCTTTTTCAAAAGCTATTTCCTCGTATGTATTTCCAAGAATCGCAACATGGTCCAGGCCAATATTTGTAATAATTGAAACCATTGGTTTCAGGATATTTGTCGAATCGAACCTGCCTCCAAGCCCGACTTCAAAAATGGCAAGATCAATTCCCTCGGTCTCGCCAAAATAGACAAATGCCATTGCCGTGATGATTTCAAATTCGGTCGGCCCGCCAAGTTCTGATTGGTCAAGCTCATCAGCCAGCGGCTTAATCCTGTTTGCCAGTTGGAGGATTATTTCGTCCGATACCGGCTGTCCATTAACGCTAATCCGCTCGTTAAAGGTCTCAATGTATGGTGATGTAAAGGTGCCGACAGTATATCCCGCTGCCTCGTAAATCGACCGGAGAAACGTAACAGTTGAGCCTTTTCCATTCGTACCGCCGACATGGATTGATTTCACCTTATTCTCTGGATTGCCTAGCCTTTCCATCATCCATTCCATTCTTGATAGGCCTGGTTTCATGCCCAGCCTCAGTCTCCCATGGACCCATTCGAGTGCTTCATTATAGGTTTGAAACATAGTAATGCCTCCATTTGCAAACATACCGAAGACGAATTCCGCTACGGAATCCGTCTTCAGATTGTCTATTTAAGTCTTATTACCCGCGAAGCTCCTTGATCCGAGCTTCTACGATTGCCCTCTTCTCGGAGTAATCAGCTTCTTTGGCGCGCTCTTCTTCAATCACGTGAGCAGGAGCTTTTTTAACAAAGCCTTCGTTGCCAAGCTTCTTCTGAACACGTTCAACTTCTTTATCAAGACGGGCCTTTTCTTTTTCAAGACGGGCGATTTCTTCCTCGATGTTGATCAGTCCTTCAAGCGGGAGGATGATTTCAACACCGGTAATTACCGCTGTCATTGCCTTGTCAGGAGTTGCGAGCTCGGTGCCAATCTGCAGCTCTTCAGGATTACAAAAACGCTCAATGTAGGCGCGGTTCTTGTCAACCATAGCCAGATAGCTGTCGTCCTTCGCTTTAACAAGCATTTTGATTTTTTTGCTTAAAGGTGTGTTCACTTCGGCCCTGATGTTGCGGACCGAGCGGATGATTTCAACGAGCAGCTTCATTTCTTCAGCCGCGGCTTCATCTGTCAGTTCAGGGTTTGCCTTTGGCCATTCGGCAGTCGTAATTGACTCGCCATTGTGCGGCAGGTGCTGCCAAATTTCTTCTGTGATGAACGGCATGAAAGGATGCATCAGCCTCATTGTGTTATCAAGAACGTATGCCAAAATTGAGCGGGTTGTCTTCTTGGCAGCCTCGTCTTCCCCATAAAGAGGAAGCTTTGCCATTTCAATATACCAGTCACAGAAATCATCCCAGATGAAGTTGTACAGCGCACGGCCGACTTCACCAAATTCATAGCGCTCTGACAGGCGGGTAACAGTTTCAATTGTTTCATTCAGCCTAGTCAGAATCCACTTATCGGCAGTCGATTTTTCACCGCTGAAGTCAATCTCAGCGTAAGTCAGCTCTGCCATGTTCATCAATGCAAAGCGCGACGCATTCCAAATCTTATTCGCAAAGTTCCAGGTTGCCTCAACCTTTTCCGTGCTGTAGCGAAGGTCCTGGCCAGGCGAGCTTCCGGTTGAAAGGAAGTAACGGAGTGAATCGGCACCATACTGGGCGATTACATCCATCGGGTCAACACCGTTTCCAAGCGATTTACTCATCTTGCGGCCTTCCGCATCGCGAACGAGACCGTGGATAAGAACATCCTTGAATGGGCGCTCTCCGGTGAATTCAAGGCTTTGGAAAATCATCCTTGATACCCAGAAGCCAATGATGTCATAGCCGGTAACAAGCACATCGGTTGGGAAGTAACGCTTGTAGTCCGCCGCTTCCGTATCAGGCCAGCCCATTGTCGAGAATGGCCATAGAGCTGAGCTGAACCATGTATCAAGAACGTCCTTGTCCTGTGTCCAGTTTTCTGAATCTGCTGGTGGATTTTCACCAACATAGAGCTCACCAGTTTCATTATGGTACCAAGCAGGAATTCGGTGGCCCCACCAAAGCTGACGTGAAATACACCAGTCACGGGTATTCTCCATCCAGCGCAAATAGTTATTTTCAAAGCGGTCAGGAACAAAGTTTACTTTGTTTTCCTTTTGCTGAAGTGCGATGGCTTCGTCAGCTAGCGGCTGCATTTTAACGAACCATTGTGTTGACAGGTAAGGCTCGACAACAGCATCGCTCCGCTCGGAATGGCCTACCGAGTGAAGGTGATCTTCAATTTTGAACAATACACCCTGCTCTTGAAGGTCTTTGACAATCTGCTTGCGGCATTCGAAGCGGTCCATGCCCTGATATTTACCTGCGCGTGCATTCATCGATCCGTCTTCGTTCATAACAAGGATACGCTCAAGGTTATGCCTGTTGCCAATTTCAAAGTCGTTCGGGTCGTGTGCCGGCGTAATTTTAACAGCACCTGAGCCAAATTCCATATCAACATAATCATCACCGACAATTGGAATCTCCCGGCCAGTGATTGGCAGGATAACCGTTTTGCCGATGAGATGCTTGTAGCGGTCATCTTCAGGGTGAACAGCTACCGCAGTATCGCCAAGCATTGTCTCCGGACGAGTCGTCGCGATTTCAATGTGGCCGGAGCCATCAGCCAAAGGATACCTCATATGATAAAACGCGCCCTGGACATCCTTGTGGATAACTTCAATATCTGAAAGGGCAGTTTTTGTAGCGGGGTCCCAGTTAATAATATATTCACCGCGGTAAATTAGGCCTTTTTCATAAAGAGCAACGAATACTTTTTTAACAGCATCGGAAAGCCCTTCATCAAGAGTGAACCGCTCACGGCTGTAATCAAGGCCAAGCCCAAGCTTTGCCCATTGCTCGCGGATGTGGCCGGCGTACTCTTCCTTCCATCTCCACGTTTCTTCAACAAACTTCTCACGGCCAAGGTCATAGCGTGATTTCCCTTCGCTGCGAAGTTTTTGCTCAACCTTTGCCTGCGTCGCAATTCCGGCATGGTCCATTCCAGGAAGCCATAGTGTATCATAGCCCTGCATCCTCTTCATCCTGGTGATGATATCCTGAAGGGTTGTATCCCATGCATGACCAAGGTGAAGCTTACCGGTAACGTTTGGCGGCGGAATAACCACTGTGTATGGCTTCTTGGTTTCATCATCCTTCGCCTCGAAAAACTTGCCCTTCACCCACCACTCGTAACGACCTTGCTCAATTGATTGCGGATCGTACTTCGTCGGCATGCTAATTTCATTTTGATCCATTTTGATTCCTCCTTATAAAAAGCTGATTAAAAATAGCTCTGATGGTGATTCCACTCTGTTTGAAAAATAAAGGGAGAAATTACCTTTAAATCGGTAAATATTCATATTTCCCTATTAATAAGGGGAGTTTTTCCGCTTATTTAATTAAAACGCAGGGATTTTGCCTTCTTTTGAGAGGTTAAGGGAAATATCTCCCCTTATTTCTGCTTCTTAGGATCCCCCTGCATACAATAGCGGTAAATTCTCCCTCTAATAAATTCTCCACCTCTACGTTAATCAAAAATGAATACAAACAGAGCCAAAATAAAAAACTCCACTCATCCCTAATAAAAGGACGAATGGAGTTCGCTCGCGGTACCACCTTTTTTCCGGCATAAAAAAGAGCCGGCTCTCATGTTTTTAACGGAGTTGATCCGTCTTCCACTACTGGGCACTAGCCGTTGGCGGAAGAAGCTCGAGGGTGACCTTTCCAATGGGCAGCCTGGGAAACCTTTCAGCTGGTAAGTCTCCCTCTCTGGAAAGCATGCGGGTCATTGTACTTTTCCCTGTCTTTGCTTTTAGTTATTAATTTATTTTATATCATATCCAAAAAACCTAGCTTACGTCAATCAGGATGGCCAATTTTTTTAAATTGCATGCGTTTTTTGCGAAAATGGGCATTCACCTATCAAGCTTTCTCATCATACACTTTATAAAGTGAAACTTCCATTAGTATGGCTTTACCACGACTGGTATTCAGTTGAAGAAATTTGGGTGGTTTTTTTAAGCAAAAAGGGGGAAGTGCGGTGAAAAGGAGAAGATTCAACATTTATACTTATCCTCCGTGGGTGAGGACAATTAGAGCGGTTGCAGCCCAGTTCAGCATCCCATTCTGTATCTTTCAAGGAATTCGGACGATTCTGCTGCCAACGACATTTGATGTACTCCTGCTAGCGGGATTAATTTTACTAGCAACTGCCTTATACCTTGAAATCATTTAAGGAGCCAAGTGATGTGGTCACTGGGCTCCTTCTTTTTGTGCCTCCGCCTGGCGGTCCATTTCCGCAAGCCGGATGACAAGATATTCGGTATTTTTCAAATGCCAATATTCCTTTAGCAGCCTTCTGGAAAAGGCATACTCGTTCCGTCCTTTCTCATTGTTAAAATACGCTTCCGCTACTCTTGTGATTTGAAGCGGATGCGCCAGGTAACTATAAAAAAGCAGCTTCTCGTCAGGCTTGAAGGGAAAATACTTAAAATAGTGGGTTGTCGTTGCAACCGCCTCTTCATTTTGCTTCGGCGTGGTCCTGAGCATCTTTGAGATGAACGGAAGTAAATCATGGATAGGCGAACCTAAGCCAGCTCTTTCAAAGTTTATAAAATAACCATAGCCATTCTCGTTATAAACAAAGTGCTCCGGCTTTAATTTTCCATGGACAATGACCATCCTGGCCTTTTCATCATCCTTAGTTTTTTCCTGCCATTCCTGAAGCTTTTCCTTTGAGTATTTCACCGCCTGGCTGATTTCATTGTAATAAAGGCAGAACTGCAGCTCAAACGGCGACATATAGGTTCTCTTTTCGCAAGCTTCAATGAATCCATCCAGGAACTCCTGATTTTTATCATAATGGAGGGTCATTTTTTCAAAATGTTCCGAGCGCTCTTCTTTATCCACCTTTACTTCTCGTGCAGAAAGAGTGTGAAGGCGGGCAAGTTCGCGGACCATCTGCATACTTCTTTCCCTGTATGCCTGCTGCGCCTCGTTCGGCAGCCATGGCATCAGATAATAAAGCCTTTGGCCCGACAAGATTCCATACCTGCCATCAAGAGCCGGATAGATAGGAACAATTCTGTTATAGCCGCGCTGATAGAGGTACTGGACATGCTTGATGAAATCGATCCCTGTATGCGCATCGATAGACTTAAGAGCAAATGACCCTTTGTTGCTGTATATTTTTTTGATATTGCCGAAGTCCTCTATAAAATAAGGTTCAATCCCGTATTGCTGCAACAATGGCGCGAATTCCCTCAACCGGTTTTGTTCATTCATCGGAATTCAGCTCACTTCCGGATTGTAAAATAACAAAACAGTGAGCGAGCATGGTGCCCGCTCAACTGAGATTGCAGTTATTTCTTTGCAAATGCTTCAGGTATATAAAGCACTTGCCCTTCAAAGACATCCTGGTTTATTTCAAGGTTGTTATAGCGGAGTATATTTTGAACCGAGACGCTGTACCTGTCTGACAGGCTGTCAAGAGAATCGCCTTTTTGGACTATGCATACCTTCAACTTTGCATGCCTCTCCTGTTCGTCCCTGCGGGCAAAAAATTCAGTCAGTGACATGCTGTTCTTCTTGGCCTTCTTCTTTTGAACAGGTGGAGACGATGACGATTCATGCTCGACTTCCTCTGTTTCCGCTACCGGAGCGGCAGGCTGTTCAACCTGGGCTGCGCCTTCAGATTCCATCTGGTCTACTGCAGACTGCTGATCCTCAGAATTAGATATGACGTCTTGCTGCTGAGCTTGTTCATGTGCTGCTTCAGGCTGGAAGCCCTGTTGATTATTTACTTCTGGATACTTGGTTACTCCAGGCTGACCGCCTGTTTGGTACTGGGTTGCCTCTGGGTATTGAGCTGCCCCTGGCTGTTGCTGCACCTGCGGTTGAGGTACTGGCGGCTGTGCTAGAGGCTGTTGGAATGGCTGAGCCAGTCCTGGCTGCATTTCGCCCCTCCCTGCCACAGACTGTGCTTGATTCCAATACGACGCAAACGAAGGATTGAATGGAAATGCAGAGAATGTCGCCAGTTCATCGGGATTTTCTTCCGGCATTCTTCTGGCTTCCGCTTCAAAAACCAACTCCTCGTCTTCCTGTTCTTCTTCTTCCTCTTCTTCTTCTTCCTCTGCCGCATATTCTTCTTCGAGTTCTTCCTCAGTCTCGTATTCACGGAGCTGAGCTTCCAGGAAAATTTCTTCTGGCTCCTCTTTCACTTCAGGCTCTCCCGCATAGATGCCGCTAATAATCAGCTCTGCAGTCAGTTTCATGCAGCTTCTTTCCGTAAAAGAATAATCAAATGAATCCACAATTACATCAATATCATAGATGCTTTCAATCCGATTTACCGGAATGGTAATGTCAACGGGGAACCTGTGAGCAAACTCCCAAACCCCCTCCTCACGCCACGCTGCGGACTGGACATATCTTAGAGCCGGCTCAGCTTCATCATATTCCTGCGGCCCATCCCCGTTGCACTCATATTCTCCTGTCAAATCAAGCGCACCACGGATGCTGATGTATCCGTCGCTCTCCTGGACTGTTATGTCCGGGCTCAGCGAAATCGAGACAAGTTCATCGACTTCCTGTCCTTTCCGAAACCATAAGGATTCTTCTAAAGTAAATCGCAAAGACGATTTATTCTCCTGAGACAAAGCGACTCCTCCTTTCATCTCTTTCGTAAAAAATCACCATGTCACTTACACTCTATGAAAATTTTTGGGCGATTATGATTAAAACGAGGAGTCTGGCCCAGGCAAATGTTAAATACCTTCCGTCATAGTGGGATAGGTTGTGATGGAGAGATAAAAACCGTCTTAGTGCATTTTGTTATTGAAGACAATTGGGATTGAGAGGTGCGGGGGGGTTGTAGGTTTCGGGTTGTGGCTAGTGAAAAGTAGTCACGAATTTGTTGCTTTGGTGGTTAGAATTAACTAAATAATTTATGATACCTACCTGACAGTAACTAATCCCTGCACGGCAGTAACTATTTTAGAAAAGGAAATGGCTAGTGATAGAGTGTGAAAACTAACTAAATCCGATGACTAACCGTTGACTATATTCTAGTAAAAAAGAATATGAAACCTGCCTGACAGTAACTAACCCCTGCACGGCAGTAGCTATATCAGAAAAATATTCACTAGTGAAAAAGTGTGGTTTTCCATTCTGAAAACTGAATTTAAAATCAAAAGCCACCCTACCCAACAGCCAAAATAAAAAAAGCACCCCCGATCCAAAGAAAGGGAATGCCTAACTAATTTATTTTAGCTTCGAAAATGCCACTTCAGCAGCTTGAATGGTCTTTTCGATGTCTTCGTCGCTGTGAGCGGTAGACAGGAACAGACCTTCGAACTGGGATGGTGGCAGGAAGACGCCCTGGTTGGCCATTTCCGCGTAGTATTGCGCGAAGAATTCAAGGTTCGATGTCTTGGCAATGTCATAGTTGGTGACTTTTTCGTTTGTAAAGAAAATGCCGATCATAGAACCTGCACGGTTGATGCAGTAAGGGATGCCATGTTTCTCGGCAGCCTCACTCAGGCCTTTTTCAAGCATATCAGCCTTGCGTCCAAACTCTTTGTATGTTTCAGGAGTCAGCTGGCTCAAGGTCGCATAACCTGCAGTCATTGCAAGCGGGTTGCCGGACAGAGTGCCTGCCTGGTAAATTGGGCCGGCTGGCGCGATTTGCTGCATGATGTCGGCACGGCCGCCGAATGCACCTACCGGAAGTCCGCCGCCGATAACCTTGCCAAGGCATGTCAAGTCTGGTGTAACGCCAAAGTACCCCTGTGCACAATTGTAGTCAACGCGGAATCCAGTCATAACTTCATCAAAAATCAACAATGAACCATATTGAGTGGTGATTTCCCGCAAGCCTTCAAGGAAACCTGGCAGCGGAGGAACAACGCCCATATTGCCTGCAACCGGTTCAACGATTAAACCGGCAATGTCTTCGCCGAATTGTTCAAACGCATAGCGGACTGCTTCAAGGTCATTGTAAGGAACTGTAATTGTATTCTTTGCAATGCCTTCCGGTACGCCAGGGCTGTCAGGCAACCCAAGTGTCGCAACACCGGAGCCTGCTTTAATCAGCAAGGAGTCACCGTGGCCATGGTAGCAGCCTTCGAACTTAAGAATCTTGTTTCGGCCAGTAAAACCACGTGCTAGGCGCAAAGCGCTCATTGTCGCTTCAGTTCCGGATGAAACCATTCGAACGATTTCGATGGAAGGAACACGGTCAATAACGAGCTTTGCCACTTCGTTTTCCATCAAGGTCGGAGCGCCAAAGCTTGTACCAAGCTCAGCAACTTGCTTGATTGCTTCAACGACTTTATCGTTTGTATGGCCAAGAATCAGCGGACCCCAGGATAATACATAATCGATGTATTCATTGCCATCAATATCGTAAATTTTAGAGCCTTTACCCCGCTCCATGAAGATCGGTTCCATATTGACCGCCTTGAACGCGCGGACAGGGCTGTTAACACCGCCTGGCAAAAGTTGTTTCGCTTCTTTAAAAGCTGCAATTGATTTTTCGTAAGAGCGCATCACGGTTCCCTCATTTCTCTATTTAAGGATAGTCACTACATTGTCCAGCTTCAGTGCCCGTAGAATAAGCACTTCCGCTTTTCTATTCTTTCAGCCATTTCGCTGCGTCTTTGGCAAAGTACGTTATGATCAGGTCAGCGCCGGCGCGTTTCATCCCGGTCAGCATTTCAAGGACAATTGCTTTTTCATCGATCCAGCCTTGTTGGGCCGCACCTTTGACCATCGAATATTCGCCGCTTACGTTGTAGGCAACAACAGGCAAGTTGAAGTTATTTTTCACATCGCGGACAATGTCCAGATAAGACAGAGCCGGCTTGACGATAAGGAAGTCCGCTCCTTCAAGGACATCGGATTCTGCTTCGCGCATAGCCTCAATCCGGTTGGCAGGGTCCATCTGATAGGTTTTCCTGTCGCCAAATTGCGGTGTGCTTTCTGCTGCTTCACGGAATGGCCCGTAAAAAGCAGATGAATATTTAACAGCGTAGCTCATAATCGGAACTTCAAGGAAGCCAGCTTCATCAAGCCCGGCACGAATTGCAGCCACGAAGCCGTCCATCATATTGGAAGGAGCAATGATGTCAGCGCCTGCTTTTGCCTGGCTGACTGCTGTTTTGACAAGCAGTTCAAGCGACTCGTCATTCAGGACCCGGCTTCCTTCAACAACTCCGCAATGGCCATGGCTTGTATACTCACACAGGCATGTATCCGCTACAACTAGCATTTCTGGGTGGCGTTCTTTAATGAAACGTGTTGCTTCCTGGACAATCCCATGGTCGTGGAATGCTCCGGTTCCGCATTCGTCCTTATCCTGTGGAACACCGAACAGGATGACCGATTTGATTCCAAGCTCAACGACTTCATCAATTTCGGCACCAAGCAGGTCCATTGATACCTGGAACACTCCTGGCATTGAGGAAATTTCATTTTTAATATTCTCGCCTTCAATGATGAACATAGGGTAAATGAAATCATCGACATGAAGATGGGTTTCCCTGACAAGTGCCCTCATATTCGCGCTAGTGCGCAGGCGGCGATGACGTGAAAATTGAAGTTCCATAATTCTTACCTCCGGACTATTTCTGGTAAAACCAGAATCGTATTCTTTTTCTATTGTACTAGCTTATTGAACGCTTTCCAAATATTCGATGGTACTCTCAACCATATTCGCAACTGTATACTGCTCCGGCGACGCATGGACAGTAAAGCCAAATTCAAGCAGCCGCTGATGGGTGACAGGCCCGATACATGCCACAATGCAGCGGTCAACCTCATCCCGAAGTCCATACTCTTCAACCGCTTCCATAAAATGATTCACGGTCGAAGGGCTAGTGAACATGAGAATATCAAGTCCACCCTCAGAAAGGGCTTTTTTTAGGTTTAGTTTGCTCGGTTCAGGAAGTAACGTTTCATATACAACGATTTCATCAGCATACGAGCCGTTTTCCCTGATTGTCATCGCAATAAGTTCCCTTGCCAGATTTCCTTTTGGAATCAGGACCCGGGAACCCGGATTAATATGGGCGATGAACTCTTCGGCGAAAACCTCCGCAACGTATTTGGAAGGTACAAAGTGCGGTCCAAGACCTTTTTTCTCCAAAAGAATGCCTGTCCTTTCCCCGATTGCGGCAACCTTTGGGAGGTGTGCAGGCGATCCTTCCGGGAAGAAAGACAGGAAAGTTTCGACGGTCGTATTGCTTGTAAAAACAATCCAATCATACGATTCCAGTGAATTTAGCACTTGCTTGAGGTTCCCATCCAAGCTAATTGGCTTAAAGGAAATAAGAGGGATTTCGACTGGAATCCCTCCGTACTTTTCAATGAGCCGTGAAAATGATTTGGCCTGGCCGGCCCCCCTCGGTATCAATACTTGTTTACCTGCCAGGGGCTCCGAGGTAATCATTCACTTTCCAGCTCCTCTTTTACTTTATCAATAAGTTCTTTTGCGCCTTTTTCGATCAGGAGGCTGGCAGCCTTTTCCCCAATCTCTTCTGGGTTTGTGCCTGTAACTGTGTCTTTGTAGACTTCTTTGCCATCTGGAGAAGCGACAAGTACGTTAAGTGAAATTTCTCCGTCTTCTTCAGCAGTTGCAAACCCTGCGATTGGCACCTGGCAGCCGCCTTCCATCTTTTGCAGGAAGGAGCGCTCAGCACGCACAGCAAGCGCAGTCTTTTTACAGGTGAATTTTTCAAAAATCTCGAGCAGTTCAGTATCATCTTCACGGCACTCAATTGACAATGCACCCTGGCCAACAGCCGGAATACAGGTTTCGGCATCGATGAATTCAGTGACTACTTCCTTTGCCCAGCCAAGGCGGGAAAGCCCAGCTGCAGCGAGAATAATAGCATCGTATTCGCCGTTATTCAGCTTCTCGAGGCGTGTATCAACATTTCCGCGGATCCATTTGATCTCAAGATCCGGCCGCTTTAAAAGCAACTGCGAGCTGCGGCGCAGGCTGCTTGTTCCAACAACCGCACCTGCAGGAAGGTCCATTAATTTCACGTGGTCTCTTGAAATTAGAGCATCACGATGATCTTCACGGAACGGGATGCAGCCGATTGTCAAACCTTCTGGAAGGACAGCAGGCATATCTTTCATGCTGTGAACGGCCATATCGATTTCTTTATCAAGCATGGCCTGTTCGATTTCTTTTACAAAAAGGCCTTTGCCACCCACTTTTGAGAGCGTAACATCAAGGATTCGGTCCCCTTTTGTGACAATTTCCTTCACTTCAAATTCATACGATGGCCCCGCAATTTCCTTTAATTGCTCGATAACCCAATTTGTCTGGGTAAGCGCCAATTTGCTGCGTCTGGAACCTACTATTATTTTTCTCATATGATGCCTCCTAATCTACGAATACCAAAAGTGGAATGACGACAATTTTCCAAAAAGGAAGAAGTTGATCAACACAAATAGGAAAGCGGCTATATTCCATATCGCAAGCTGCCTGCCTGCAATGTTTTTTACAATTCTCAAATAAAGGTAAACACTATACGCTCCAAGCAAGATGAAAGAGCCAAGCACCTTGGAGTCATACCAGGGCATTTCCGGCACCTTCCAGTATGCCCAATGAAGCCCGAGAATCAGGCTTAGAAGAAGCATAGGTACGCCAATCACTGCATGAAGATAGCTGAATTGTTCGAGCTTGGAAAGATCCGCGATACGGATGAGCCTGGCTCCCCACTTTTTTCTTTTCAACAAATCATACTGAATCATGTAAAGCAGGGAAAATACAAATGACATAGTAAATGCCCCGTAGGACAAAATAGCCATCGTTATATGGATAAGGAGTAGCTCGGAAATGAGCTGCTCGCTAATCAAATGAGATTCATACTGGTCCGGTGTGAAAATATGGATGACCATGATGATGAAACCAAGTATGTTCGTGAAAAATACGATAAAATCCATTTTTAGAAGCCTGTTAATTCCCAGTGAGAGCGTTATCAGTACCCATGTGTAAAAATAAAGGCCCTCGGATATCGTCAGGACAGGAAACCGTCCGGTATTGACCATATAAAAAATTAAGAAGCCCGTTTGCAAAACCCATACAAATGCAAGTAACCAGAAGGCAACCTTATTCGCCTTCCGGTTATGGTGGATAAAATCAAAGAAATATAACAGCACGCTTAAGGCATATAGGATAACCGTCAATTCGTGCAGTCGCGTCATGTGGATGTCAAACATAGACATTACCCCTCTTATGACTGAAAGGAAGCCTGCGGTGCATGAACCAAATCTTTCGCGGTTTCGGCTGCTTTCGATTGTTGTTGCTCCTCGACAAGCTCTTTGATATTAAAGATTGTCATGAACAAATCGAGAGCCTCATCGGCATCAGGGCGCGCGGCCAGTTCTTTTGCCTGGAGGATTGGATCTTTAAGCAGCTGATTAATTATGCTCTTCGTATGCTTGTTCAATACCTTTTTATCCCTATCGGAAAGGTGTGGCAGTTTGCGCTCGATACTGACCATAGTTTCGGACTGGATTACATGGGCTTTTTCCCTAAGCGCCGAGATGACGGGCACAACTCCAAGCGTGTTCAGCCACTGTTTAAAATCAACAATTTCCTTCTCAATCATCATCATGATGGCCGCAGCAGCTTTCTTCCGCTCCTGAAGGTTAGCCTCAACAATTCCCTCAAGGTCATCAATATCATATAAAAACACACTATTCAATTCGGAAATGCGAGGGTCGAGGTCGCGCGGCACTGCGATGTCAACCATGAACAATGGCTTCCCTTTACGTCGCTTTTCAACCTGTTCCATCATTTCCTTTGTAATCACGAAATTACTTGCACCAGTCGAGCTAATTAAAATATCGGCTTCAACAAGTGAATTTTTAAGTTCGAAAAGCTGCTTTGCCTGTCCGCCAAATTTTTCGGCCAGTACAAGTGCTTTTTCATAGGTCCTATTTATGACTGTCACGCCGCCAACGCCAGATCCATGAAGGTTCTGCGCAGCGAGTTCACCCATTTTGCCAGCTCCGAAAATCAGGACATGCTTATCTTCAAGCGATCCAAAAATCTTCCTGGCAAGTTCAACTGCTGCATAACTTACTGATACCGCATTGGCACCAATATCAGTTTCAGCATGGCCACGTTTGGCAACGGTAATAGCTTGTTTAAACAAATGATTGAATACAGTCCCTGTCGTCTTCGCCTCTTGTGAAAGAAGGAAGCTCGACCTTACCTGTCCAAGGATTTGGGTTTCGCCAAGAACCATTGAGTTCAAACCGCAGGAAACATTAAAAAGATGTTCCACGGCTCCATCACTTTCATATATGAATAGGTATGGCGAGAATTCAGCCTGCTCCAGCCCAAACCAATCAGCGAGGAATTCTTTTATATAGTACCGTCCAGTATGGATCTGGTCCACAACTGCATATATCTCTGTCCTGTTGCATGTTGACAAGATGACGTTCTCGAGAATGCTCTTTTTGGCGTTCAGGGCGGCCGTCGCCTTCCCAAGATCATTCGGATTGAACGTCAGTCGCTCACGAATTTCAACAGGGGCGGTTTTATAATTTAGTCCTGCCACTAAAATATGCATGTGTTAACTAACACCCCCAACTTTATCACGTAACTAACTACTGAGATTATATCATGGCCAATTTAGCAGCCAACCTGAAAAATGTGAACAGAAAGCGAAACTCTATGTTAATATTAAGAATAAATTAATCAAAAATTAATAGTTCGTCCCTATGTACATTAGCAAATTTAGCTAGTTTTTTCAAGGATACCTTACTGGAAGCGATGTGAATGAATGAGAACGCAGCAAATATTCCCCGGGGTTATTCTAATCGGCTTCGGAGCTTATTTCTTTTTGGAGCAATCAGGCTTCACAGCATTAAAACAATTCTATACATGGCCTACTCTTCTATTGATTGTCGGAGTTGCTTTTCTCTGCCAGGGCTATTTGGCCAAAGACCATACCTCAATCTTGCCAGGAATCATTCTGGCTGGCTTTGGGCTCCATTTTCATGTGGTAGGGAAGCTCCCATTTTGGCCCCCGCATATCGGGACATTCTTGGCCATTATCGCAGTTGGCTTCTTGCTCCAATACCAAAAAACAGGTAAAGGGCTACTAAACGGCCTCCTATTTCTGATCGTTGCAATCCTGCTTTTGTTCACTGACAAGGTCGGGGTTTGGCTTAGCCTTGTCGAGAGCAGCATTTCACTGATCTGGAAATTCTGGCCGCTTCTTCTCGTCCTTGCCGGGGCGTGGATGGTCCTATTCAGGAGAAAGTAAGCCAAGGTCGTTATATGACCAAAAGTCTGTGAGAGTTCATGTTAAATACATGGCTCTCTTTTTATTAGTGACTTTAAATTCCAGCAATCAACGATAGGTTACTAAGAGCTGCTATCAGTAACTTTATGAAGAGCTTGGCCATCAATAAAGTTACTTAGAGCTTCTATAAGTTACCTTACGATGTGCTCAGTTACCTACAAGGTCACTTAGCTTTTACTTTACCGCATACACCCGTTGATTATTCTATGAAGCTTTCCTTTATGGACCCGCTACAACCTTCTTGCTTAACTCCAAAAAATAAAAGCTGGAGGCAGGCCAAATATGGCTTCCCCCCAGCTTTTTTTATTATTCGCTATTCGTCCTGTTATCTTCTTTCATATAGCTCTTCAGCACTCCCCAGGCTTCATCCCTTCCAAGTCCAGTTTCGGACGAGAACAGTACCATTGGGTCATTAGGGTCGGCATTCAAGGTTTGCTTGACGACCTTCAGATGCTTTTGCCATTTTCCCTTTGGGATTTTATCAGCCTTGGTCGCAATAATAATGCATGGAATGTTATAGTGCTTTAGAAATTCATACATCGTTACATCATCCTTTGAGGGCGGATGGCGAAGGTCGATAATTTGGACGACCGCCTTCAGCTGCTCACGGGACGTGATGTATGTTTCAATCATTTTCCCCCAGGCTTCCCGTTCCGTTTTCGAAACCTTGGCATAGCCATAGCCCGGTACATCAACGAAGTGAAGGATTTCATTGATTAGATAGAAATTCAGCGTCTGCGTTTTCCCTGGTTTCGAGGAAGTCCGCGCCAAATTCTTCCGGTTCAGCATCTTGTTTATAAATGAGCTTTTCCCGACATTCGAACGGCCGGCTAAAGCAAACTCTGGCAAAGCCGAATCAGGATACTGATCCGGCTTGACCGCGCTTATTACTATGTCTGCACTTGTTACCTTCATGCTTTTCCTCCATCCGATAGCGCATGCTTCAGCACCTCATCGACATGGGAAACGAGAACGAATTCCAACTGGTTGCGCACACTTTCTGGGATATCATCAATGTCTTTTTCATTGTCTCTCGGTAAAATAATCTTCGTAAGTCCGGCACGATGAGCGCTTAGGGTTTTTTCCTTCAATCCGCCAATTGGCAGTACGCGCCCCCTCAAAGTAATTTCGCCTGTCATCCCGACTTCACGGCGAATCGGCTTACCCGATAATGCTGAAACAAGCGCAGTTGCAATTGTAATCCCCGCGGAAGGACCGTCTTTCGGAACAGCGCCCTCTGGAACGTGGATATGGATATCATGTTTTTCATGGAAGTCTGGATCGATTCCAAGTTCGGACGCATTTGAACGGATATAGCTAAACGCAGCCTGAGCACTTTCCTTCATAACATCCCCAAGCTTTCCTGTTAAAACAAGCTTGCCTTTTCCAGGGGAAATTGACACTTCAATCTGAAGTGTATCGCCGCCCACAGTTGTATAAGCAAGACCTGTCGCAACACCAACCTGGTCCTCAAGCTCAGCCTGACCATAACGGAAAACTGGTTTGCCAAGGAATTCCTCAAGATTTTTTTCCGTAACAACAACCTTTTTCTTTTCACCAGCAACAATAATTTTTGCGGTTTTCCGGCAAATCTTCGCCATTTGGCGCTCAAGGCTGCGGACACCCGCTTCTCTTGTATAATAACGGACAACCTTCAGGATGGCCTCCTCCCTAATCTGGAGAGTACCTTTTGAAAGACCGTTTTCTTTAATTTGCTTTGGAAGCAAATGATCCTTTGCAATATGGACTTTCTCAACTTCCGTATAACCAGCTATCGTAATGATTTCCATCCTGTCACGCAATGGACCCGGAATGGTCGCAAGGTTATTGGCGGTCGCGATGAACATAACTTTGGAAAGATCATATGGCTCTTCAATGTAATGATCGCTAAAATTGAAGTTTTGTTCAGGGTCAAGCACTTCAAGCATGGCCGCTGATGGATCCCCGCGGAAATCGCTCGACATCTTGTCGATTTCATCGAGAAGGAAAACCGGATTGATTGTACCAGCTTTTTTCATGCCTTGGATGATGCGTCCTGGCATTGCCCCGACATACGTCCGTCTGTGGCCGCGGATTTCGGATTCATCCCGGACACCGCCCAAAGAAACACGGATGAAATTGCGGTTAAGCGAGCGGGCAATTGACTTGGCCAGACTCGTCTTCCCAACTCCCGGAGGTCCCGCAAGGCAAAGAATCGGCCCTCTCAGAGAATTAGTCAGCTTTTGGACTGCCAGATACTCAAGGACACGTTCTTTTACTTTTTCGAGCCCATAATGGTCTTCATTGAGAATTTCTTCTGCTCTTGCGATATCCAGGTCATCTTCGGTCCTTTTTGTCCATGGAATCACAACAAGCCATTCAATGTAATTACGGATTACAGCGCTTTCCGCCGAGCTTGACGGTACTTTTTCATAACGGTCCAGTTCACGGTATGCAACAGCCTGGACTGATTCCGGCATCCCTGCCATCTCAATTTTCTCTGTGAGTTCGGCAACTTCACCAGTTTTTCCTTCTTTGTCACCAAGTTCTTTCTGGATGGCCTTCATTTGCTCACGGAGGTAGTATTCCTTCTGGGTGCGTTCCATTGACCGTTTGACACGCTGGCCAATTTTCTTCTCGAGGTTAAGAACTTCCTTCTCATTGTGGATGATATCGACTACCTTGCTCATCCGTTCCTTCACATCAATCGTCTCAAGAATTTCCTGCTTATCCTTCAGCTTGAGAGGAAGATGGGATGAAATGATATCCGCCATCCTGCCTGGCTCTTCGATGTCTGTAACGGACGCATATGTCTCCGCGGAAATCTTCTTTGACATCTTTATGTATTGTTCAAAATAATCAAGCATTGTTCTCATTAATGCCTGATCTTCAACATCCTTTGTTTCTTTGTCTTCAAACTCCTCAACAGTTACAGAGAAGTATTCTTCCCTGTCATAAAAGGAGACAATCTTGGCACGCTTTAGCCCCTCCACGAGAACACGGATCGTTCCGTTTGGCAGCTTTAGCATTTGCTTTACTTTTGTCAACGTACCCATGTTATATAAGTCATCTTCAGACGGCTCGTCTATCGAAATATCTTTTTGGGTTGTTAAAAATATTAGATGGTCATCGACCATTGCCCGTTCGAGCGCTTGAACCGATTTTTCACGGCCAACATCCAGATGGAGCACCATTGTTGGATAGACCAGCAGCCCTCTAAGCGGCAGGAGGGGGACTTGTTTCTCATTCGTTTCTGCCATTACCCATGCACCTCCAAAATGCATTCATTTATCCCTTTTTAGGGGGAATTTGTCTTTGTTCAATTCTATCTTATTTAAGAAAACGTGTCTAATATATCATCCCTAATCCTTTTAGGTTTAGGCAAGTGTACCCGCCTTCTTAGTATCCTGTTCGAGTTAGTATTTATGTTGTTTCTATTAAAAAATTCTTTTAGAAGAAGACGGAGGGCATTCCTCTTATAAGACTTCCTTGAATCTCCATTGTTAAATACACATTGGGCCGTCAATTATGAGAAGTCTAATCTCAGTTAAAAAAGGAACCTCGGCCAAACGTATCCGAAGTTCCCTGTTCATTTGAGATCTATACAGATTCCTTTTTGGACATTTGAACGGCTGCGGGGATGACAGTTCCGTCCCCTTCAGCAATCACATGAGTTCCGCCACTTTGTGGGACGGCGTTATTTGAAGAATCTTTTTTGAGAGCAAGATCGATTACTTCATTAAAGTGTGTGACCGGTATAATTTCAATACCATCTATCTCATTGAGGATAGACTGCATGTTCTCAGCAGGGACAATCACAGTTTTGGCACCAGCTTTTTTGGCAGCGACAACCTTCGCAAAAACGCCTCCGATTGGTTTTACATGCCCATGGATGGAAATTTCACCTGTCATTGCCACACGGTTATCAACCGGGATTTTATAAATAGCAGAGTAAATTCCAGTTGCCATCGCAATCCCTGCGGAAGGCCCGTCGATTGGGATGCCTCCGGGGAAATTCACATGAATATCAAACTCATCCGCCGGAACTTCCATTGTTCTTAGGACGGTAATAACATTTTCAATCGAGCCGCGCGCCATACTCTTGCGCCGAATCGATTTTCCCTGGCCGCCAATGCTTTCTTCCTCGACAATCCCGGTAATATTGATTGAACCTTTTTCTTTTGCCGGAATGACACTCACTTCAATTTCTAAAAGAGCACCTGAATTAGGTCCGTAAACCGCCAGCCCATTAACAAGCCCTATCGCAGGCAGGTCGTTGATTTTCCGTTCCATTCTCGGTGATGCCTGGCTGGAATGGATAACCCACTCAATATCTTCGTCTTTAATTTCTTTCCTGTCCTGGGTAATGGCAAGCCCGGCAGCTGTTTGAATCATATTGACTGCTTCACGCCCATTTCGTGCATAATTTGAAAGGATTTCAAGGCCGCTTTCATTGATTGCCATCTCAACCTTGTCCGCAGCTTTTTTCGCAACGGTCATGATTTCGTCCTGGCTTAACTCTCTGAAAAATACCTCCATACAGCGAGAACGGATGGCAGGCGGTATTTCATTTGGGGTCCTCGTCGTTGCACCAATCAGCCGGAAGTCAGCCGGAAGGCCATTTTTGAAAATATCATGTATATGGGTTGGAATCGAGGGGTTTTCTTCGTGGTAATACGCACTTTCAAGAAAAACCTTTCTATCCTCAAGCACCTTTAAAAGCTTGTTCATTTGAATTGGGTGCAGCTCGCCAATCTCATCAATGAAAAGAACTCCACCATGGGCATTGGTAACTGCACCCTGTTTTGGCTGCGGAATCCCGGCCTGCCCCATTGCCCCTGCTCCCTGATAAATAGGGTCATGGACAGAACCGATTAGAGGATCGGCAATGCCTCGTTCGTCAAACCTTGCTGTTGTCGCGTCAAGTTCTATAAAGACGGAGGATTGCTGAAACGGTGACTTTTGGTTTCGCTTTGCTTCCTCCAATACAAGTCTCGCTGCAGCAGTTTTACCGACACCCGGAGGACCATACACAATGACATGCTGGGGATTAGGTCCGCAAAGTGCTGCCTTTAACGCTTTAATTCCATCTTTTTGACCTACAATATCATCAAAGGAGGCCGGCCTTACTCTTTCCGCAAGCGGCTCTGTCAGAGAAATCGATCTCATTTTGCGGAGCTGTTCCATTTCCTTCTTAGATTCTTTATCAATAGTGACCTTTTGAGTACGTTGATTCTTTAGCAAATTCCAAAAATACAGCCCGATAATGATTCCGAAGAAGAGCTGTACAAACAAGGCGATTCCCATCCAACTCATCCTTTTCCCTCCTGAACAATACGTTTTCCGTTACTTGTTAGTATTTCCGTTGAAGGGTTCGAATAAACAAAAAGTTACTGAATATTGGAGTGGTAAAAAGTGAGGTTTACAAAGACAGGAGTATGACCCTGCGGAGACCAAAGATTTATAACGTTCCTTGTACAGAATAAAAGAAACACCGTAAGCAGCTAACCTGTTTTTTTGGAGGAACTAGTGTCGAGGACATTTCACTGTCTAAGAAATTGAAATTGTCCGTCGAAAACATATTTCAAGGACATTTCACCCTTAAAAAAATTGAAATTGTACTTGAAACCCTCTTTCAAGGACATTTCATTCCAAAAAAAGTTGAAATCGTACTCGAAAACATATTTCAAGGACATTTCACTCCTTCAAAAATTAAATTCGCACTCGGAAAATTTTTTTCAAGTACACTATTGTTTCTTGAGCCAGCCAGGTACATTTTAAAAAAGCCATTGCCGAAAACAATAAAAAGCTGCCCGGCACAGTGGCCGGACAGCAGTATTTACGTTTAGGCGGATGTACGCTCTTCGTTGATGACGGTGCCTTCCTCATTGACAAGCTTTGGAACGCTGTTGTCTGTGACTGTTTCCTTCGTGATGATACATTTTGTAATATCATCGCGGGAAGGAAGGTCGAACATGACATCCAGCATGATTCCTTCAATGATGGAACGCAAGCCGCGTGCCCCTGTTTTACGCTCAATTGCTTTTTTAGCAATTTCCACTAGGGCACCCTCTTCAAATTCAAGCTCTACCTCATCAAGCTCAAGCATCTTCTGATACTGCTTAACTAGAGCGTTTTTTGGTTTTGTAAGGATTTCAATCAGCGCATCTTCGTCAAGCTGTTCAAGGCTCGCAATAACTGGAAGACGGCCGATGAATTCAGGGATAAGCCCGAATTTCAACAAGTCTTCTGGAAGGACCTTAGAAAGCAATTCCTTCTGGCTGACTTCTACCTGCTTTACATCAGAGCCGAAACCGATGACCTTCTGGCCTAGGCGGCGCTTGATAATCGATTCGATTCCATCAAAAGCTCCACCGCAAATGAACAGAATATTTGTGGTATCGATTTGGATGAACTCCTGGTGAGGATGCTTCCTGCCTCCCTGTGGAGGAACGCTCGCAACAGTTCCTTCAAGGATTTTTAGAAGCGCCTGCTGAACACCTTCACCTGAAACATCTCTTGTAATAGATGGATTTTCAGATTTACGTGCAACCTTGTCAATTTCATCAATATAAATGATCCCTTTTTCTGCCTTTTCGACATCATAGTCGGCAGCCTGGATCAATTTCAGCAAAATGTTTTCGACGTCTTCACCGACATAACCTGCTTCAGTTAGCGAGGTAGCATCTGCAATCGCGAACGGTACATTCAGGATGCGGGCAAGTGTCTGAGCGAGGAGAGTTTTCCCGCTGCCAGTAGGCCCAATCATACAGATATTGCTCTTTGAAAGTTCAACATCATCGATTTTGCTATTGGAGTTAATGCGCTTGTAGTGGTTGTAAACTGCCACAGAAAGCGACTTTTTTGCCTTTTCCTGACCGATGACATATTCATCAAGGATTTCGAGGATTTCCTTTGGCTTAGGAACATCCTTGAACTCGACTTCCTCTTCAGTGCCAAGCTCCTCCTCGACGATTTCAGTACATAATTCAATGCACTCATCACATATATATACTCCAGGACCAGCGACAAGCTTGCGGACCTGATCCTGCGTCTTGCCACAGAAGGAACATTTTAACTGCCCTTTTTCATCATTGAATTTGAACAAATCTTTCACCCCTCTAAAACGGATTCTCTTATTAATAAGCTGCTTATTTGCAGGCTTAAATTTGAAATTTGGGAACAATCTTACAAGCAAAAGGCGTTATGTATTGCATTGTACCACATGATACATGCTTTCTGGAAATGATAACTCTCGCCGATTCCGCCTAAAATCTTCCACAAATTCCGAAATAACCTGCATGGCCAAACGGTATCTCTTGTCCAGCTTCAGCACTACCGTGCGCTTCCGCTTTCCTATGTACTTACTAAAGCTTAACCACATTTAGCATGAATTAAGCCCAATGCCTAAAAACTTTTGATATGTATAATAGATGAAACTTAAGATTTCCGCTGCTGGCGTGGAGCCTTCAGCTTCAATCGAACTGCTGAATTTCTTTAATCCACTTTTTCAATATAAAGTTCTACTCTTATTATAATATGTAATCGCTAAATTGTATAAAACAAGGCACGATAAATCGCGCCTTGTTTTTTTATGTTATATAGAATTATTCAGCAGCAACTGTTTTGCTGTTTTCAACCAGGAAGTCAACTGCCTTATTTTTGTTAAGGTCAGACTTGATGCCTTCAGTTCCGCCAAGAGCCATGATGATGTTCTCTGGAGTCATGTTGTACATCTCGGACATCTTAGTTAGTTCTGCATTAACATCTTCTTCGGAAACTTCGATGTTTTCAGCTTCAGCAATTGCGTCAAGCACAAGGCTTACACGGACACGCTGTTCAGCATCACTCTTCATTTGTTCGCGAAGAGCTGCTTCATCCTGCCCGGAGAACTGGTAGTAAAGCTCCATGTTCATTCCTTGCATTTGCAGACGCTGTTCGAATTCTTGAAGCATACGGTCTGTTTCGTTACGGACCATTGCTTCTGGAACTTCGACTTCTGCATTTGCAGCAGCTTTTTCTACAACAGAATCGCGGACATGATGCTCTTTTTGATGTCCTTTGTCATGCTCAAGGCGTGAACGGATCTTAGCTTTCAACTCATCAAGAGTTTCAACTTCATCATCTACATCCTTGGCAAACTCATCATCAAGTGCAGGAAGTTCCTTTGACTTGATTTCATGAACAGTTACCTGGAAATTAGCTGCTTTGCCAGCAAGTTCTGCAGCATGGTATTCCTCTGGGAATGTTACTTCAACATCCTTTGATTCACCAGCAGAAACGCCTACAAGCTGCTCTTCGAAACCAGGGATGAATGAACCAGAACCAAGCTCCAGGGAATAGTTTTCAGACTCGCCGCCTTCAAATGCTTCGCCATCAACGAAACCTTTGAAATCCATTACGACAGTATCGCCTTCTGCAGCCGCGCCTTCTTCTTTAACAACAAGCTCGGAATGACGTTCCTGCATAGTCTTGATTTCAGCGTCAACGTCCTCTTCGCTTACAGTTGTATCAAATTCAGTTACTTCAAGGCCTCTGTATTCGCCAAGTTTTACTTCAGGCTTTACTTCAACAGTAATTTTGAATACTGCGCTTGAGCCTCTTTCGAACTTCTCAACATCAACTTCAGGACGGTCAATTGGCTCAATGCCAGTTTCGTCAAGTGCGGAAGAATAAGCTTCCGGCAAAAGGTAGTCGATAGCATCCTGGTAGAGTGCTTCAACTCCATACATTTTTTCAAAAAGCGGACGAGGCATTTTTCCTTTACGGAAGCCAGGCGCGTTAACTTGCTTTACAACTTTTTTAAAAGCAATATCAAGAGACTCCGCAACTTTTTCTTCACTTACTTCTACAGTAAGGACACCGCGGTTCCCTTCTAATTTTTCCCAAGTAGCAGACATTTTGTTCCCTCCAACAATCTATTTCCTAATTTACCAATGGTAGAATCGCTCGCTATGTAAGGCATAAGCTGTTTTTACACATTGCAACCACTACATTATAACATACGATTTTGTTCTTTCAACTCTGGGGCCTAAATTATAGGATAAGAAATTTCCTCCACTTTTCTAATCCAACTGGCAGCTTCACTCACATGCTCTGCGATTGTACCGTATTTTTCGGCTAATCTCTCAATATCAGGCTCATTGCCAAGGTAGAGGAGTGCAGTATATTCAAACGCTGCAGCCCACGCAGCTTGATCGGCCGGTAATAATTCGAATGGATACACAGCAAATGCGTGTCGTGCCAACAGGCTTAATGCACTTTCCAGCAAAAGCGGGTCCTGATGCTCAAGAGCCTTGATTAGCTGAACTCCCGCCTCATTATCGTTTGGCTGGGAATGGGGTGGCTTAAGCTCTTCTGGATTTATTTTTTCCAGCATCCCAAACTTCCTTACATTGATAACATTCGTGACTTCCTGCTCTCGCAAGATATTCAACAGCATTGTCTTCAGGAATGGATGGCCCTCTTCGGCTGATAGGAAAGTTGAAATTTCCTCTACAAACGGGCGGATGTTCTGGTTGGAAAGTTTCCCGGCAATTCCTACCTGCTCGTTCAAGTCCGTTTTCGAGAACAAATCCAGGTCTCCCGGTTTGAGTTCTTCCTGATGAGAAGTTTCTGCTTCCATCTCCTCAAGAGGTTGGACAGGTTCCTGTTCCGAGAGCCTCTGACAAAACTGGAGGATTGTGATGAAATGCTCTTTCTTCTCAGCTGGCACCTCCTTTTCCTCAATTAATGCTTCCAAAATTTTCGTGATTTCTTTATATTCATGAAGCTGAATAAGAATCGTGATATACATTTCTACGATCTGAAAATAATCTCCCTGACCGACTATAAGCATTTCCTTGCATAGTTCCTTTGCCTTGTTCAGTGCTCCCGCCTCAAAATAAGCCAGAACGAGCGCGGCCATAACATCCTCATTATCGGAGTCAAGTTCATACCCCTGCTCGAGCAGCTCAATTGCTTCCCGAAATTGTTTATCCTGCAGAGCTTCAATCCCTTTTTCGACTAACCGCCGTTCAACATTTGGAAAAAGGACAATATTGTCTCCATCTTCCTTTTTCATAAAAATCATCCTTTAAGTCATACATGCTTTAGTTGAAAAAAGTTTAGCATGGAGTTTGTAAAAATACAATTTATAGCAGGAGTAACATATATCAAATTTATCTCTTCTATATAGTATTTCAATAAACGTTCCCTACTAACTTCCGAAAAAGATACTTTTAAGCGTAGTATCACGTATAGCTTCTGAAATTCCTTACCCACGGCAAGTTCAAGTAACTATTTTGAGATAAAGAAAAAGCCGGCAGCCTCGTTTTGAGGTTACCGGCTAGTATAGCGTCCCAGGAGAGATTCGAACTCCCGACCGCACGCTTAGAAGGCGTGTGCTCTATCCAGCTGAGCTACTGGGACATGATAAAAAAATAAAATAAAGTTTATTTTACACAAACTGTCTTGATACTATCCCACCCCTGCCTCAGAAAGTTAATTCAAGGAGTCGCTCGGCAGGTGCGCTGATGTTATTCAAAGAAGCATATTCAGCGAGCTGAGTACTGGGACATGATAGAAAAGTGAATCCGTTCGTTTAACGAACATTTTTAATTATAGTAGCCAAGTAAGCAGTTGTCAACAAGTTTTCTCAAAGTTTCTTCAACTGGAAATTTAACGGAAAAAGCGGTGCTCGGTTTGCATCCGCTTTTTCCAGTCTTTTACTGTTTTAAGAGGAATTGCTGTTTGAATTCGGGAAGTTCGCCTTTTTCCAAATCAAAAACATTGACCACTACATGGTCCTCATGAATGCCCAGGATCAGGTATGTTTTCTCCTTAAGCCCTCTTGGCAGCCTGATGCTTCCCGGGTTCACGAACAGGATGCCTCCTGACATTTCTGCACCAAGAAGATGTGAATGTCCAAAGCAGACAATGTCTGCGCCTGCCTCGCGAGCTTTGTACAACAGGCTCATCAATGTCGATTTGACGGAGTATAGGTGCCCGTGTGTCACGAGAATTTTTCTGCCGGCTACCTCAACGATTTCTTCATCTGGATAGCCAGGGTGGAAGTCGCAATTTCCGCCGACGGCGACAAACCCCTTCAATGCCTCGTCATCCTTTGGCAATTCGGAATCACCGCAATGGATGAACACATCCACATCGGGGTGCCTGTCCTTAAGCGTCCTCATCGGAGCTGCCGAGCCATGGCTATCACTTAAAACCAATACCTTTTTCATGCCAAATCAGCACCATTCTTCGAATCAAGCACCACTCGAAGCTTCGATAAGGCATTAGCCCGGTGGCTGATCGCATTTTTCTCTTCCTTTAAAAGCTCAGCCATTGTCCGGCCAAGGCTCGGCACATAAAAAATTGGGTCATAGCCGAAACCGTTTGTGCCGTGCCGCTCTGTAAGAATGATGCCTTCGCATGTACCTTCTACGGTAATCGTCTCTTGTCCTGGAACTGCGAATGCCAGGGCGCAATGGAAGCGGGCAGTACGGTTTTCTTCGGTAGTACCATTTAATTCTTCGAGAACCTTATCAATATTGGCCTCATCGTTTTTCGCTTCTCCTGCATAACGCGCTGAATAAATACCAGGTCGGCCTTCCAGCCCATCGATTGCAAGGCCTGAATCATCACCGATTACTGCCTTACCCAGCTTCTTGGAGATTGTTTCTGCTTTGAGAATCGCGTTTTCTGCAAAGGTCGTTCCTGTCTCTTCTACATCAGGCGCATTTGGAAAATCCAGCAGCGTCAGGACTTTAATGCCCTTTTCTGCAAAAATGGCTTCGAATTCCTTCGCCTTTCCGGCATTTTTGGTTGCTATGATTACTTCTTTCATAGGATCTGCCTCCTAACTACTTTGAAATCCTAGAGTCTATTTTACCCGAAATGTCTGTGCCAAGCGCAATTCTTTGCTGCTCAAACAATTCAACCAGCCCAGCTTCTGCGGCCTCAAGCATTTGATTTAGCTGTTGCCGTGAAAAAGTTGACTCCTCTCCAGTTCCCTGGAGCTCAACAAATTCACCGCTTCCGGTCATGACGACATTCATATCAACCAATGCTTTTGAATCTTCTACATAATTTAAATCAAGAACAGCATGTCCATCCTCAAGAATTCCAACGCTTGTAGCCGCGAGGAAATTGGTTATCGGAAATGGGGTCAGACCCCTTTTTTGGGCGAGACCGTTGAGGGCTAGCGTCATGGCTATAAATGCTCCGGTAATGGAGGCGGTTCTGGTTCCCCCATCTGCCTGGATGACGTCGCAGTCAATCCAAACTGTTCTTTCGCCAATCGCCTCAAGGTCAACAACCGCCCTGAGAGCGCGCCCGATCAGGCGCTGGATTTCCATCGTCCGGCCGGTCACCTTGCCCTTGGACGATTCACGGATGTTGCGCTGCTCCGTGGCCCTGGGAAGCATGGAATATTCAGCAGTAATCCATCCCTTACCTGCGCCGCGCATAAACGGAGGGACTCGTTCCTCGATGCTGGCTGAGCAAATGACTTTTGTGTCACCAACGGAGATTAGAACGGACCCCTCTGGATGTTTTAAATAATTGGTTTCAATATGTATATTGCGTAATTGAAGTGGTTCCCTGCCATCGTATCGCATATGAAAGTCCTCCCTAATTTAGCTCTTAAATGAGTGTCGACCCATTTTTCAAAAAAAGAAAGAAGAGGCGGCTTTTGGGCTGCCTCTTTGATTTTCTCTATATAGTATAACAAATATTGTTTTTTAGAAACTACCAGTATTGACTTTTTCAGGGCGCGTGACCGGCGCTGTCAATTTCTTTCCATCTTCTTGGACGAGTTCGGCCTTGCCATCAACTAGGATGGATACTTCCTTGATGCCATCCAGCTCTGTGAGGGAGAGGACAAGGGCATCCATGAGCTGTTCGGAAATGATTTTTTCTTCAAAGCTGTGGTAGACCGCTTCATTGAAGTTGAGCGTGACTTTTTCGCCTTCAATTTTTGGATCGTCGAGAAGTTTTACCTGGTTCATGAATTCACTTTCAAGGCTGGTTGTTGATGGTCCTTTCGCTAGCTCCTGGACAGCAGCTTCTATGTCGCTGGCGACTGAATTGCTAACGCGCTTTGTCACAGGTACATAGTAGTAGGAGCCTTCTTCGCCGCCAACATAGTAAACTGTGACCGGTCTGGTGTTCATGATATCCGTTACGGTTGAGGAGTCGAGGTTAATACCCGAATCCCTTGACAAGGAATCGCTAATTGGTGTGCCATTGACTGGCATTTCAGTGAGCTCGTGCCCGTTTAGCTTCAGCTTGACTTTGTCAACTGAGTCAAACTGGGTCAATGTCCAGGTGACAGACTGCAGGATTTTCAATTCATCTTCAGGCTGGTAGTTCTTGAATTCCTTTGAAAAATTCACTGTGGCAACTTTGTCATCATTGATGTCGACTGATATGTCTGTGTCCGCTGGAAGGACTGCCCGGAAGCCATTCGGCAGCATTTCAGATACTGGTCCGTTTTCAACAAGGTATTCCAAAGCCTGTCTGGCGATTGAATTTGTTTTTGGCAGCTCGAGTGCCTGGGAAACCACGAAGCCATTTTTATCGATCAAATAGAGCTCTGTTTTAAGAGTGCCTTGTGTTTCTGCCGATTCACCTTCTTCTGGTGTACCTGTTACCCCTTTTTCATTTTCAAAAGAAGTGCTTTTTGGCGGGTCAATCTTTTTGACCGTTTCATTTCCGAATAGGCCGCACCCTGATAGCAAAATCGAAGTGACCAGCACAGCCGATGCCAGCACCTTAGGTTTAGTTGTGGACATGAAAATCCCTCCCGAGACAGTTTGTACTACATGTATACGAGCCCCGGGAGATTTTAGACCAAGCCTTGAAAAATAAAACAGTGGGTTGCTGCTTACAATCTTTAAAAATTGCATTAGTAAAAGTGAAGCTGTGGTTAAGCACACTTTATTACTAGTCGAGACTTTTGATTGGTTAGTTTTCACTAGCAGTACTCGGACACTCACTAGGTAATCAACAGTAAAAACTAGTAGGTCTCCGAGTAGTACTACAAAGGGCTACTTTTCTGAACCACACTTTATTGCCAGTCGAAATTCTTGGTTGGTTAGTTTTCACTAGCAATACTCGGACGCTCACTAGGTAATCAACAGTAAATATGTCTAGTACTACAAAGGAATACTTTTCCGAACCACACTTTATTGCCAGTCGAAATTCATGGTGGTTAGATTTCACTAGTAGTACTCAGACACCTACTAGGTAATCAACAGTAAAAACTAGTAGGTCTCCGAGTAGTACTACAAAGGACTACTTTTCTGAATCACACTTTATTGCCAGTTCAAAATCTTGGTTGGTTAGTTTTCACTAGCAGTACTCGGACATTCACTAGGTAATCAACTGTAAACTAGTAGGTCACCGAGTAGTACTACAAATGACTACTTTTCTGAACCACACTTTATTGCCAGTTCAAATTCTTGGTTGGTTGGTTTTCACTAGCAATACTCGGTGACTCACTAGGCATCCGACAAAAATTTAGTTACACAAACAACTACAACTTGAACCACCTATAATCTCAGATTGAGCCACCAAAAAGAAAAGCCCCCGATTGGGAGCTTTAAGAATTAATCCAATTTAATTGTTTTGACACCAGTTACCTCATAGCCAAGCCATTCTGATGCTATTTTTGAAAAAATAACATCAGAACCGGTTGTGTAAAATTCATGTTTCGGAAGGTCATTATCTTGGTCGATCAATCCGCGATAATCTAGGATTGTGCTCACTTCTCTGGCTGTTTCGTCGCCGGAGCTAATGACTTTGACATCCGTACCCATATACTGCTTGATTAACGGTTCTAGCAACGGATAATGGGTACATCCAAGGATGAGCGTATCGAGTTTTTGTCCCTTTAAGGGCTCGAGAGCCTCGGCGACAATCCGTTCGGCAAGCTCGCCTTTCACCTCGCCGCTTTCTACAAGCGGAACAAATTTCGGGCACGCATGGCTGACGACGGACACTCTGCTGACGAGTGACTTCAATGCCTTTTCGTAGGCGCCGCTTTTTACCGTGCCAATGGTTCCAATGACGCCAACATGATAGTTTTCGGTATTTTTAATTGCTGCCCTGGCCCCTGGATAAATTACCCCAACTACAGGGATATCCAGTTCCCTGCGGATATCGTCGAGGACGGCCGCTGTAGCTGTATTGCAGGCAATGACAAGCATTTTTATGTTTTTGCCCAGTAAAAAACGCGTCAGCTGCCAGGTGAATTTCCGGACCTCCTGGACTGGCCGCGGCCCATATGGGCATCGTTTTGTGTCACCGAGATAAATAATTTGTTCATTTGGAAGCTGGCGTATGACTTCCCTTGCTACTGTCAAACCGCCTACCCCCGAGTCAATAATTCCGATTGGCTGTTTCAAAACCCTCGCCTCATTTTTCCCGCATTTCCTGATGCAATTTTGTCATGTTGTGCTGGAGTACAGCCACTTCTTCAGTAGTAAAGTTTTTTAATGTATCGGTCAGGTATTCCTGCCTTTTTTTAATAACTTCATCGATGATCCGCCCGCCCTCTTCAAGCAGATGGATCCTTACGACACGCCTGTCCTTCGGATCTTTAACACGAACAACAAGTTCATTCTTTTCCATCCGGTCAACGAGGTCAGTGGTGGTACTGAATGCTAAATACATTTTATTGGATAGTTCGCCGATAGTCATGTCGCCATCTTCAAAAAGCCATTGGAGCGCGACGAATTGCGGCGGGGTGATGGTATAGTTGCTGAGCATTTCCCTGCCCTTTTGCTTTATGATACCTGCTATATAACGAAGATCCTTTTCAATTTGAGCAACGATAGCTGGATCCAATTTTTCAGTCCGAACCTGTTCCATTTCTCAACCACTCCCATAAAAAGCCCTGAAGGCTGTTATCCACAATTTCTGCTTACGTTTATTTTCTACTTTTTTCACCAAAAGTTCAAGGAAAACAACAATCCTAGTATAGCATGTACCATTTATAAAAAAATGGAGACCGGCCTCCATGATGGATGCCGGTCCTGATTAGAGCTCGAGCTCTCCCATTCGCAGAAGTTCAACTACTGCCTGTGAACGCCCCTTAACCCCGAGCTTTTGCATTGCATTCGTCATGTGTTTTGTATGCATAACTAAGGGTGTAAGACACCCAGAGGGGTGCGAATCTCCACCTCACCTTCTTTGTTCACATTAATAACTTCTACTATTTGTTTCAACACCAGTTGAAGTTCATCCACTTCTGAAAATTCCAATTTAACAAGTTTTTCTAAGGCTTCTTTTATTTTCTGCTTAATTACCTTCTCATTAACTTCCTGGGTATTTACTTCCGATAAATTCTTCAACCGATTTTGGAGTTCTTTTATCTTTAAGTCTAACTGCTCCTTTTCAAAAACAAATTGCTCTTTATCAACCTCACCTAATTTGAAGTCATTCCTTAATTCGAATAGAAGCTTCCTATTCCTATCTAGTAAGCGTTGGTTTTGTTTAATTTGTTTTTCATTATCTAGGATTCCGGAATCATTTTCGACCTTAATATTTGAACTAACCTCATCAACATTTATTAATGTGCTTAATGATGATTTAAGCTCATGTAACAACGCTTTCGTTAGTTTCTCAAGGGGTATCCAGTATCCATTCGGACATCCTTTTACCCCCATCCTCCTCCGAGATGAGCAAATTAGGTATCTATATTCGTTCTTCTGACCGTCCATACGTTTCTTTCCAGATTTCATTGAAACGAAATTTTTACCACAATGAGCACACTTTATTATGCCAGAAAAAGGGTTAACCTTAACATTACGAACCCCTCCGCGTTTACCACCACCCCTCATTAATCTTATTTCTTGGGCCTTGTCAAACAGTTCCTCATCTATGATGGCTTCCCAGTTGCTTTTTTCAGAATGGTGCCAGGAATCTTTTTCAACTTGGACCAACTTGTTTATCCTGTTATGCATATCGTCCATGTCTTGATATTTTTTCACCTTATATTTGCCAAAGGCATGTAATCCCTTATAGGCCTCGTTTTGTAAAATCCTTTGAACAGTTGTAAGTCCCCAAACTCCTCCCTTAGGAGAAGGGATTCCTTCATCATTTAGATAATTTACAACTGATTTCTCACCCATATTATTGTAAACATACAGGTCATAAATTTTACGGACAATTGAGGCCTCATACTCCATTACCTCCAAAGTCTTCTTTCCATCGATTAAAACCTTTTTATATCCATAGGGTGCTATGGACCCTGTAAAGTTTCCCTGTAAGGCAGACTCCCTGATTCCGCGTTTGGACGCGATACTAATTTGCTCTGATAGTTTTTGGTTTACCGCAGATATGATTGTAAAAATCATCTCATTATCACTTTCACCAGAATCATAGATGTCCTCAATACTTATTAGTCTAAGACCTAGACCATTAACCAATTTGCGTTTCAAAGAGATGGCGTCAAGCGAGTCACGGGAAAATCGCGAAAGTGAAGCGAAAATTATTGTTGAAAAATAACCATTACCTGCATCCTCGAGAAGTTGCTTTATTTCCTCACGTCCAACAATACTTGTCCCGGTAGACCTGTCCTCATAAATATATTCAGGTCTAACTTCAAGGCCGGCATCCATAGCTTTTTGAATACATAAGGACTTTTGATGTTCTGGAGAATCTTTTTGTGACGTTTTTAGTGTAGACACTCGAACATATATAGCTGCAATGTTATTCCTAATCTTCATTGTTTTTATCCCCCAAAAGTAGTCTATAGTTATTATAAGGCGTCGGGACTGTAAAATTTTAGGACCTTTTGATGGCTGATTTTACAATCCCAACCATTAATGTTTTTAATTGTTTGTGATGTTTCTAAGAGTTAGCTTGTTAAATCTTGGTTTGAATTAATCGGACTGGTATATGAGAGATTCTTGTTTTGCGATAAAACTTTATCGATGGTTTGCTTAACAAGCTCGTTCACAACTTCATCAGATGATTTACCGTTTAAACTTGGTAATATCTTAATCTTGAACACTTTTTTTACCACAAAAATCACTCCTCTCTCATACACCTATATGCCTTGGAATCTTTGTCCTATTCAATTCCTATACGTACGTTAAGCACCTCTTTTTCGCTCCTTTAACACCTTAGTTACGGTCTGCTTAACTAGTTCCTGAACTATTTCTTCTGAAGATTTTCGATTAATACTTGGAACAATTTTAATTTTCAAGGTCTTCTTACCCATGTTAAAATCCCTCTCCCTATGAACCTTTTTGGTTCGATTATTTTTTCATTTGTTATGTAGTTGCTTCCTTTGGCTGATGGCTGCTTTCTTCTTGTTGTTGTTAGTATATAAGCGGAAAAATGCATAAAAAAGAGTTGAAATGGTCTTTTTTGCGGTGTATATATACTTACTCTGGAAAAAAACTTTTTCAATATTGAATTTGGAAATTAAAAATGATAGCTGAATATTCTATAAGAAAAAAAACCAATTGTTCTTAGCCAGAACCCTTATGGCTCTAGGAACAATTGGTTTTTCTTGTTGTATCCCTATGCATATGTTTTTTTTATTTGTTGTAACCACATGCCTATACTTCTGCAAATTATTTTTCAAAAAAGGGCTTCCGTATTGTTGAAGGATATCTCGAAATTTACTAAAACAATTTAACAAGCGTAAAAGAAATTTCATTATTTTTAAAAAGGAGGAAAAATCGTGAACGACGACTTTCTGGAGGAGCTATTGAACAATAAGATTATTAAGTTTAGCAGTAATAGAATGCATAAAATATATTATGACATGAATACAGGCACTGAAGTATTTAGAGAATTGAACGTTAGACCCGATGATAAATTATCCCGTAAAGAATCAATTGAATGGGCAAAAAGGAAAAGGGAATGGGAACTGGCTGTTGAATTAACAAAAAAGCGCGGTTTTGTACAAATGAAACGGGCAATGAGGGATGTTACCGGAAGGGCAAGGCAGTATCACTCTCATTTATTTATGAAGTTGATTCCAATTGTATCTTTTGACGAAAAGCCATTGTCTCTGAATGGCAAGTCATTAAATCAAACTAAAATTGCTAAATATTTAGGAGTACAACGAAAGGTTGCTTCAACATTTATTAGGAATATGATTGAACTAGGTATTTTAGAGGAGTGCAAAGGGGGAACAAAAAACGAAATTTTTTATAAACTATGTTCAAAATACATCATTAAAGGGGAATTTGAAGAACCGGAAGAGTATTCTGTTAAGGTATTGCAAAAACAATTAAAACATTATATTGATTTAATTGAAGAAGAAACTGAAAGGTACAAGAAGAAGGAGCGTAAAATCAAAAGAGATTTATATCCATTAAGCCTTCTTTTAGCTCTTCTTCCATATGTTCATTATCAATCCCATATTATTTGCGAAAACAGCAAAGAGGATTTTTTAAAAGAACACACAACCATAAGCGAGGCAATAAGACATAACAAACGGCTAGTAAAGAGGTTAACAGATAAAAAAATATGGAATGAAATGTCCGGACAAAATGTGAAGCAATTGTCGGTTAGGGACAAGCAGAAATTCAACATTTATTTTGAAATACTACTTAAAACAAATGTGATTGCCCTGTTCCAAGGGAGTAACAAAATGTATATAGTGAATCCGAACATTGTCTTTGTCATGTCTTACTTTAAGGATGAAACCTGGACTGAAACACTAAAAAGCTTATTTACCATTGTTGAATCGTTTTGATAAATAGCCTATATGGCTATTTTTTCTTTTTGCTGTCGGGATAATCGGCATAATAACGTATAATATTTATTCTGAAATGTCCGGTGTCAATCGATACAAGGAAGAGAGCCAATTCTTTATGAGTAAATTCTCTTCGCTTTCTTAAGTGCTCTCTTTTTTCTTTTGAATACCTGGTCCCCTTTGGGTCAATTTTATACCTTAACTGTTGTAGTTCATTATCCTTTTTGATTTTCAACTTATTTTGTCCATTCTTATCTAATGGAAATGTTTTTATTCTGTTTGTCAATTCCTTATTTAATTGGTTATATGATAAAGAAGCATATTTTTTCAACCTTTCAGCAGCATACACTTTTCTTGCAGAGTGCGTACTGTATGTCTTACCATCCCTGCTTACTCCTGCGCGTTCCGCAGCGGCACTTATAATATCCTGAACATGTTTAATAGCATTTGTTCTTCCTTTATCATTTCCTTCTCTGTCTTTTACCTGAATAACATAAGCCCCTCCTCTTTTACCTTCGGTTCTATCCTTCAAAAGGGCAGTAGTTTGTTTATCATCCACTCTGACCCATCGCTCTAGACCGCCTTTCCCTTTAATGTAAACGGTAGCTGTTCCGTCTTGACTGAATGTGATATGTTCCTTTTTCATCTTCATAACTTCATGAATTCTGCAGCCCACGCCTCTTTGGATTTGATGAATATCAGCAATTAATTCTTTTTGGGGTGATTTGGAGAGATAGATTTGATTTTGCACTTTTTCAAAATCATGGGAGGTTGCTTTTAAACATCTGGACTCATCGCTCTTACGTTTAATACCTGCGATATTTTTCATTTGAATTAAATCGTTTTTATTTCCTAATTTTAACCCTCTATACACTCCTGATTCCTTTGCTATTGATTGTAATGCATGCAGAGCATGCGGGAACCTTGATAATGTAAAGGCGGAACCGCCTTTCACCTTCATTATATTTTTATCAATCATTTGTTGCATGTACTCGATTCCATGACGGGGTTTCGCTCTGGTTATATCTTTTAATCCATGTGTTTCCTGCAGCCATTTTTCAAATGTTTTCATAATGTCACTATACGTCTTCCAAGTTGCATGTGAATTGTTCACTTTATATGGTTTATTTGAACTATCTATAAACGTTATCTGTTTACTTTTAGCCCACTCAAAAACACGGTCTATTTTTGATTCAAAGTGCTTCTCCAAATACCACCACCTCCGTAAAAGAGAAAAATTAAAATGCGGGTATTTCTAAGCTCTCAAACTGCAAGAAAACGCTCGGTTCCCCACCCTTCATTGGGTGGGGAACCTTACATGTTTTCTTTTGTTTGAATCGCTAAGAAATACGGGGCACTCCTGTTTTTTGCCAAAAAATCATGGCAAAAAACAGTCGTTTAGACCTCCGAGGGAGGTTCTATCGGTTTTTCATTCGAAAAACGATAGAACCCCCTCGACCAGCTAGCTAATGAAAGATATAGCTCCTTTCGCAAGGCTTACTCGATGTTTTCGCTTAGGCACTTATTTCATCCTGGATGAAATAAGTGCCTAAGCGAAAACTTGCCGTCTCCCCAGGGTTAGTCCTCAATAGATGAAGCTGACCCTATCGGCTTACTGTCGAAGCTCGCTCATGTTCAATAAGCCGCATACGCGACAAGGTTTAGAAATAGGTCCCTTAACGCGGGATATACGTTATTACGTTATTACTTTTTTACCTGATTACTTCATATAAGAACATAGTTATTGCACTGAGTTAACTTACAGATGTTTTCCTCCAATCATATTTTTTATTTTGTTAATTCTTATTATTTTCCTTTGAATCTCCTTTTCTTTTAGATTTATGCTGACCGAATTTTTTTAGAGCCCCTTCTATTTTTCAAAAGCTCTAGCATACCCATTTATTTGTCTTTGACAAATTTTTTTTGGTTTAGTTAATTTAATTTTAATTGATTTTATTTTTAAAGGTAAAAATATCCTGATTTTCATACTGGCCAGTTCAATCCCAATTAAAAAGATTACCCTTTCCAGGGTAATCACTGTTTATTACTATCCATAAAAAGTTCCTCCAACAAAACATGAAGAGATATATCTTCATAATTTTCCTCTTTTTCCATTTCTTCTATAAGTTTTAATGCCAATTCATAATATAATTCTTCGTTATAATTAGGTTTTTTAACGCATTCGATTAGCCAGTTTCTAAAACAACTTAAAATTTCTGACAAGGTACCTTTATAGAACTGATAATACCCAGAGCAATCAATAATGCATAGTTTGAAAACTCTTGTTGATTTAATATCTGCTTCAACCGGCACCTTGCCTATGATATACCAGACTGTTCCTTTTAACCTTGCAGCTAAATTAATATATGTTAGAAGCTGATTAATACTAACTTTCTTATAAGACTTTTTATGTTCCATCATTAGAATATGACCATACCAAAAGGCTACAACATCTATATCTCCGACATAAACAGGTGCATTATTGATATCCAGATTCATATCCGATTGTATTTTCCTTATCTCCTTATAAAATATGTCCGTATCAATCCTTTCCAAATAACAATCCACGTTTGTTATTTTCTTTGGAATCGTTATTTCATTAGGTTTATACCTCTTGAAACGTTCTTCAATATCTGTCTGGAAAAGCTGTTTATCATCTCCTATTGTATCTAAAAATGTAAAAACTCTCCTTCTCTTTGAATTACTCGGCAAACTACTTAAACTGTCGATTCCATATTTTTTCATTATCATCCACCTCAATATTTTTTTAACTCCTTATCACAATATGCCAATGCAACTAGTATATGAGCCCCATATAAACAAAGGTTGCAAGAATAGATTTTTTAAAAAATGTAAATACTAGATATACAGTAAAGTTTATAATCACACTTGAATTATAGGAGGAATTATTATTATTAAATGGATAAAAAGTGATGAAAATTTAGAAAATCACCCTCAAAGAGGTTTGATAAGATATTATGCCAGAAGCTTTAATATTCATCCAATCATCATGCAATACTTATTCTTAAATGGCTTTAACGATACTGAGGCAATAAGTAAATTTTTATACCCCTCATCAAAGGAATTCCATGACCCTTTTTTACTTAATGATATGAAAAAGGCTGTAGAACGAATTATAAGAGCTATAAAAAATTGTGAGCCTATATTAATTTTTGGGGATTATGATGCGGATGGCATTACCGCTACATCTTTGCTATTTAATTGTTTAAGGAAATTGGGGGCTAGAGTTAGCTATAGGTTGCCTTTAAGAGAAGAAGGTTACGGGATTCGGCCTGAAACCATACAAGAACTAGGAGATGAAATTTCCTTAATTATTACTGTTGATAATGGTTCCTCTGCACATGAAGCTATTGCTGAAGCAACAAATAAAGGAATAGAAGTAATTGTAACTGACCACCATGATATATTAAGCAACCATCCAAAATGCCTTGCCTTTATCAACCCTAAACGAACTGATAATTTATATCCCTTTCCAAACCTCGCGGGTGTTGGCGTGGCATTTAAACTTGTTCATGCCTTACATCTTGTATCTGGAGACTGTTGGGAAAATGAGTTTAACAACTACATCGAATTAGCAACTTTAGGTACAATCGGTGACCTAATGCCATTAACTGGAGAAAACAGGGTTATTTGTAAGTTAGGCTTAAGAAAATTCAATTGCAATCCGTCTGCTGTTTTTAAGAACATTTTCATAAAGTTATTCCTAAAAAATATTGGAAGTGGTTCAGTTGGTTTTCAAGTTGTTCCACTCCTCAATGCTATAGGCAGAATAGGAAATCCTAACTTTGCTGTGAAAATTTTAACCCAAGAGCTTGTTTCCGATGAGGCCATTTCTACACTTATTGCTTTCAATAAAAAGCGAAAGCTTCTTACAATGGAGCAATACCAAGAATGTGAAAGAATTATTGAGGAACAATCTCTTTTAAACCATAATATCATTCCTGTTTTCGGGGATTTTCATCATGGCTTAATCGGTATTTTAGCTTCAAAAATTGCTGAAAAATATCATAAACCAGCAATAGTTATTTCCAGCAATGGAACTGGCTCATGCCGTAGTGTAGAAGGTACATCTTTCTCAATAATAGATATATTAAACCATTGCCGAAAGCACTTAAAACGTTATGGTGGCCACCAAGCAGCCGCAGGCTTTTCAATCGAACCAAGCCGCAAAAACCTTGAGAACTTCTTTTTAGATTTACAAGATGTTGCAAATCAAGCGGAACCACTAAAAAGTACAAAACAGTATTTCCGTGAATGTCCACCACATATTTTTTCTTCTAGACTTTTTGATGAACTGCAACTTCTAGAACCTTTTGGTATGGAATTCAGTAATCCTATTTTTTACGCTCGTGATGTTCCAATAAAACACGTAGAATTTTTCGGTCATGATGAGGAACATACAAAGTTAATATCAACAAACGGAGATTCCTATCTTCTTTTCAATCAAAAGCCTCCGACACATGGTCGTGAAGTAAGTTTTTATTATTCTTCACCATTAAGCAAAAAAAATGAATTTATTGTGCATACGATTTAAAACACGCTCAAAAGGTCCCTCACCAACCAGAGGGACCTCTTTTATCCAATGCAATAGAGTTTGCTTTTTTATCTAAAGGGAAGAAAAATCTAAAAGGAGGGAAGTACAGTGACAGATACCCATACAACAGAGCAAAGAACCAAAAATATGAGGGCAATAAAATCACAATCAAATCTAGAAAATAGAGCAAGTAAGGCACTTTGGAAAAAAGGTTACCGTTTTAGAAAAAACAGTAAACTTTTCGGAAAACCTGATATTGCACTTCAAAAATATAAAGTAGTAATTTTCATTGACTCCTGTTTCTGGCATGTATGCCCTAACCATAGCAACATTCCTAAGTCAAATCAAGATTATTGGATAAAAAAACTAGCAAGAAATCAAGAGAGAGACCAAGAGGTAAATATGTACTATAAGGATAGAGGCTGGAATTTACTGCGTATTTGGGAACATGAGTTCAAGAAGGATTTTGACGGAACCATTGATAAAATTGCGACCTTCATTAATCAATCAAAGTCCACAAATAAAAAAAAGACCAATAAAGGTCTTTAATTTTCGGTTAATTCTAGCTCTTGCTGACCTTGAACAGGGTTAGCACTTCTAATCTTTCCCGTTCTTTTTTTCTTAGTTTTTCCGGTTAAAAGCATTTCAGATAATTCTTCTTCCCATCTAGCCGGTTCTGTTTCGTACTCAATACCAGCAAAGGTCTTTAGTATTGCTTGAACTATTACTTTTGCACCATCGGGAGGAACCGCCATTCCTATCTGCCTTCTAACACTTTCTTTTCCTCCGATAAATTCATAATCATCTGGGAAAGTTTGAAGTCGGGCACGTTCCCTATTTGTTAACGCTCTAGGTTCGCTATAATGATACATATGGGTACCGCCACCACCGGAACCTGTGACAGTGTAAGATGGGGTGTCAGGGTTCAACCGACGATAAATGTTGGACATTCTGGTTTTTTTTACGTTTAACCGCAGTTCTTCCGGAATATAGTCCGCCCAAGCATTATCCCCTGGTTTTATAATACTGAGCATTTCTACAACTTTTTTATCATGTCTTGTAAATTCATGATTTAAAGCATTTTCCGGAATAACCGGGTTTTCAAGGGCTTGTTTTGATGTTTTCCATTCCTTTGGTTCTTTAAAAGGAGCCTTTGGCACTTTGAAAATTTTATTATGGCGTTTATGAATGCCAACAATAATTATCCTGTGCCTAGACTGTGGTAGACCATATTGTTCAAATCTGTACTTGTGAGGGGTTATGTTATAACCTGATTCTTCCATTTCCTTCAAGATTTGTATAAAAGCTTGTCCACCATTAGCACTCTCTAAACCACCTACATTTTCAGCCATAAACCAATCAGGCTGAAAGTGCTTAAGCACCTTTATTCCATAGGAATACAAAGGTCCGTATTCCCCTTCTAAACCTTTAGATTCACCGACAATACTATAGTCGTTACAAGGAAAACCAAAAGCAAAAGCGTTTATGTCATTTAATTTTGTTATATCTAATTTTCTTACATCTTCAAATATGACAGACGCAGGGTCATTTGGACATATATTATGGCGAAAAGTTTCACAGGTATCTTCATGAAAATCATTAGCCCAAACGTGCTCAACGCTGAATTCCTCACCGTTAGGTCCGGTTATTGCAGCATTTTTTGCACCTAGGGATAATCCGCCCGGCCCACAAAAAAGTTCACCTTTTCGAAAAATCATTTTATACACTCCATCTATATATAGGACTTGTCCCATTATTATACATGAGAGTGTCGAAAATTGACACACTTCGGCTTATGGTAATCTATTAATTTCCTGCATGGTAATCCTTTTATTAGATTCAAACAATTTCTTTAAATCCGCGTGGTCTATCGCTTTCGTTTTATGTCTCCTAAGTAAATACAGCAAGTCCTTTGCCGTTATTGCTGAACCATTTACTCCATTAACTCGTTTAATTTTTTGAATTTGACCATCTATTGTATTTTTAAATCCATATGCAACATATAAGAAAAAAGACAAATTCGGATTGGATTGTTGATATGTAGGGATGTAGTTAATTGTCATCCTGTTATGATGGTCATTGGTAATTGAATATCGGGCATAAGCTTTGGTATCAAAAATACCTGAAAAATTTAAAGGAGACTCTACAAAACCATCTGGATGCAGGTTTTTATTACCAACATGCTGAGCTGAAAAGCCTAACTGAGTAAAAATATCAATTGTTGCCTTTTCGAATTCGGTATCTAATTCCCTAGAACTAGACGCCATTTTTAAGTAAGTCACTTCAAACAAACTGTACGTATCAGGATGGAAGTTCTCCAATGCATGTTCTACTTGTTTTTCACTATAACCAGAAACCTTTGCTAAACCTTTTATGATATCAGGTGTGATTGAAGTAATAAGTTTTTGGGATGCTAAATGGATTAGCATACTTTGAATTCTTCTAGTTTTGAAGATTTCATCAGTTATAACCGATTGTTTTGAGAAATTTCTTGTATCCTTTGTAGCACCTGGCGGAAGGCCATAATTCCGCTGAAAGTTTTCCTTCCAGTAAGGGTTTTTTTCGTCTAATGGCCTTACTTTTGTGTTATCGTTTAGAATACTTCTAACTTCGTCCTTTTTATCCTCGGGGATATAAATCGGGGACTTTGGGCTATCCCTAATTACTAACTGAGTATATTCTAGATAATTAATAAAGACATTAGCATTTGATTTCAGCGCTTCTATAGTTTTTTCAGTTGACCTGGCCCCCTTTGTTGAACTTGGATACAATTCGCCAAAGTTATTTGGCAGAATAACCTCTTTTTGACGGGACTCCAAGATTTTATTTGCGATTTTATCTATTGTCGCGTCTGATTCATCTACACCTTCCGTAAGGACAAAAACTCCCAGCTCATAACTACCCAACTCAATACGTCCGTCCTGGTTCTTCAATCTATCATCAAGTAATAACCTCAATATTAATCGAAAAGGACGAACATTAAATCTTCGGTCAATATTAACTCCGCTTCTTAATGAATAGGGAGATGGGTATTGCAATTTCATAAGCTGGTTCTTAATGATGTCGACCGGTGGTTGTCCAGCTACAAGGGCTTCACCGGCTAATGTTGTACGAATAATTTGTGTCTTAGTTTCTTCGTAAATTAATCCAAGCAGAAATAGCCAAGACTCATAGGTTCTTGCCCCACCTGCTTTTTGGTCTCTCCTATCTCCTTCCCTTTTTATTCCGTATATTTCTAAATCTTCTTCAAACTTCAACTGGCTCTCTAAGTTATCCTTCCAGATTTTATCTGCATTATAAAGTTTAAACAATGTAAGACTGTCAACTACAGGGTAAAGCTTTCTCTTATTTCTAGGGATTTGCCAGTTGTTAATACGCCTTTTAGTTACACCTTTTATCTTCACTTTAAGGCCCCCATTTAATGTTTTTCAGAATAATAAACTTCTATAAATATAACGGAATATCCTGCTAAATAAGATATATTTTTCAGAATTCTCGACAATATTCACTAAATCGGCAATTGAAACCATTTATTTTTTATAATTTGAATTTTGCGTCCCTAATGAGACGGTTTAATATAATTTGATTTTCATTTTTCTGACACAGACAAACAAAATCCTCTATGCTATTACTTAAGTAGGGAGTGATGATTATGGAAAACAATTTACAGAAGGCCATTACACTCTATCAAGAATCCGACATAAAGATTGAAGAAATTACAAAAGCAACAGGGGTCAGTACATATAGTTTATACAAGGCAATTAACAAAGATAAAACCAAAAGAAGGAATCTGCCATTCTGTACCATGGATGCAATGGAAGTGGCATTAGCCCTTTACAAACAAGGAAAGAAAGATGTAAAAGAAATCATTAGCTTCACTGGAGTTAATCAGTATAAATTTTACAAAGCGATTAACAACAGTGGCATTCAAAAAAAAAGAAAATCTGTTGCTACTTCCGAGTGCTTGGCATTAGCACTACAACTGTATGAACAGGGGGAAATGCTTGTAAGTGACATTATTAAGACCACTGGGGTCAATAGTGGGAAATTGTACAGGCACATTAAAAAGAGGAAAGTCAAGACTAGGAACAGGAGGTCAAGGAACACATGAGAGGCAGAGTAGCCGGTCGATACAAACGCGGGTTGGTGAATATTTTTTGACACAGAGCGCTTAAAATTAGGGACTTATCCGTGGAAATTCCATTACAAAAACTAGTTTCTATTAATATAAATGTTTGTATATCAATAAAAATAGACCATCAAAGTTAACTGCATTCTGATGGTCTATTTTCCTTATATTATAAATTGGTGACAGGTAACAATACCCGTCAGCCAAAGGGTTCACTTTACTTTTGTAAAATAAGAGAAAACTAGAATGGAAGATAATCATCATCCATAAAATAATTTTTATAGGCCAAGTTATCATCTAAATAAAATTCTACTTCATAAAATTCAGGATACTTTAAGTTCTCTATGTTAAATGCCTTTGTTCGTTTTGGTTCATACTCTTCATTACTCCAGGTATAGTTTATATCTGTTTGTTTCTCAATAATTTTGAGATAAGCATTAAAATGAACTTTACGACTGCAGACATTGAACGTTATTGTTATTTTTTCTTTTGTCAGGCTTACCTCATCAATATAAGTCCACTTTCCCTCAAAGAAGTTGGTTCTCGTATCAACAACAATAATATCCTTATATTTATCTTGAGTCTTCCAATCCAAAACATTTAAGAATGTCTCCTTTTCAGCAGCACTCCTGCAGACAATTCTTTTTAGATGCTGAAGTGAACACTTTTCCGGAACTATTAATTCTGCATGCCGGTTAAATTTAATGTGCGATTGAAGGAAGGTATCATAATAACCCTCATGATAAACGCTGCTAAATGGCATATTTTTAAAGGATTCAATATCACTGTAGACAGTGTCATTGACTGCCAGATTACCATATGAGAACTTTGATTCATCCATAGTTAGCATAGAAACACTATCAAATAAGAAAAAGACCGGAACGGGACAATGGGCTTTTAGTTCTGTGATTTGATTTGAAGCTCTTATGCCTTCATTATTATATTGTGTCGGGGTTTTTGGCCGAAAATAGAAACGAGCGTACGATTTCCATGAATCCGTTGTGTAATCAATAACATCAGAGCTAGCATTGTCAACCTGCATTAAACCAAGTTCAGTGGCTTTTTTCCTAGAATATACAAACCCCTCAGTAAGAATGTTCTTGGCATTCGCTAAGTCTGTAAAGTGATAAACATACTTTGGAATCCATTTTCTTTTTAGCGGAGATAATCCAGAGCTGATTTCACCGCTAATTAAACCATCTATAACCTGTTTATACTGTTCCCGATTCTTTTTCGACGACATTTGGTATATCCCCCTCGCCAAGGCTTCCAGTATTAATTGCTTTGTATGGTATCACTCTTATTCCTGTAACAAAATCTTTATCATTTGTGTAATTATGAGCTAACTCTACAGGTTCAATATAGTCTAACTTGTTCATTAGCCTTAGCACCAGACCACCAATTTCATCCAAGCCATCTGGCATGTCAAATTCGTGACAAAAACCTATTCTCTTTAAGTAGACCCATAAAGCGTGAAGCTGGGAAAAGGTTGCAAATTTCTCTTCAGTTCCAAGTTTAAACACTATTGATGGATTCGTATCAGGAACTTGTTCATTAGATTTAGCTTCATTATCTAACAATGTTACTTCCCACTTGTCACCTTTGTATGAAAGCAAATTATCAAATAAAATTTTACTTTGTAAATCATCCCAGACCTCATAAAAGCTTAGAGACTCTGGCATGGATTGCAACCACTTCTTTGTTTCTTTAATTTCTTTATGCTCAGGCTTAGAATTACTATCATTTAAATGAATAAATATTTCTATAGGTAATTGCCTTAAATATTTTTCCATTAAAGGCTTTACCTCACTCTCCCAATCCAAACCGCCATTTCCACAACCTAATAGAGGGAAGGAAATTGACGTTATTCCTTTCTCCTGATATGTTTCAACAAACTTTTGTAAACCTTTTTCTATATATTCCAATTTCGAAGGTGAACGCCAGTGCTTCTTAGTAGGAAAATTTAATACCCACTTATGTTCGGATTTATAGAGCCAAAGTTTACCGACCTCCAACAACTTGTCTTCACAGTATTTTTGATACTGTTCAAACATTTCTGGATAAGTTTCCTTAAATCTTTTTGCAATTCCCTTTCCCATAACCCCCACAGTATTTACCGTGTTAACCAATACCTGTGCCGGGCTTTCAAACAGGTCTTTCTTTACGTATGTAATCATTACTATTAAACACCTCAAGTGGTAACCAATTTGTGACTCATTTATTTCATTATATATATATTGTTACTCAAAATAAACTTGAGGAGATTGAAGCGTATATATAATAGGCAGGTTAACCCTTATACATTCAAATCTTAATTATAATTGTTCACGATAAATTCACGTATAACAAACCCTTTACTCGTTTCAGAGAATATCCGAAGTTCTAGCAACTTATTTATTGCCAAATTAAACTCTTTACGAGTTATAGGAGAAAGTTTATGATAGGCCAACTGCAAATTAACTTGCTGAAACAATTTATCGCCACTTATTCCTCTAAATCCATTTTTTTCATACAATTCGGCGGTAATTAAAATTGCCCCTTCCACATTACTAAGTTCAACCTTTACCAAGCCTACTACATTATAAATAATCTGGACAGCAGCAACCGGAACCAACCATGGAAAGCTAAGTCCGCCACCTGCAGCTTGTGCAGAATCGGTAATAACACGTAACAGTTTTCTTAAATTCAATGCTACGTTCCCTGGTCTGTAACTGGCACTGCCGCTCCCAAACAAGTCTCCCCCGCTGTTAAAAACCATTTGTATCGGTTGTTCCTTAATTTGAGGAGGCCTATAATCTAATGCATTCTTCATTTCACTAATAATCATTTCTTTTTCTTCAGGATTTGTGTTTAGTTCAACGTTCACAAACTCTTTAATTGCTTTTGAAATTTTGCTCTCTATTTCATTTTGGCGTTCATAGTTATTGGTCCACATTAAGTTACATCTCCCAATTTATTTAGTAAACTACGATTATATAATAAATTTACCAATTCAAGGAATCTTTAGCAAGTACCTAGTCGCTTTGCACTATTCCCCATATCCTAATTAAAATAGGGTACGCCTCTCTTGGCATACCCATCATTATTTTTGTATTATGCACACAAATTACATTTCATTCGAGATGTGGTTTCTGACCGTCTTTTCGCTTATATATAAATCACCAGCGATGTCTTTGGTTGTTTTGTCCTGTACCAACAGTTCGAATACTTCTCTCTCCCGTTTGGTGAGCAATGGTTTATGGTTGAATCCGGTTTCCTTCAAGTATTGTAACCCTCCTTGCCTTCGCCAGTTGTGAATCGTGGGATGGGTATATATTTAGTCAGGATATAGTATGTAACGATTTCCTTATGAGTGACTAAATTTACTTGATTATTGCTGGATTCTCCGGATTTGAAAGAAGATTTTTCATTTCATCTGTCCAAGGTACTCCTTTGCCAGTTTTCTTGGATATTTGAACCATTGTCCCTCTTCCAGTAAAACAGACCTCCCCTTTCCCGATCCTGCCCATATAATGGATATCGACCGAGGATGTCCCTACCTTATTTGCTTTAACATAAATATCGATGCTTTCATCAAAATAAACTTGCTTTAAAAAATCGCATTGAAGGTCAGCCACCACAGGAATAGTTTCATTGGTTGGCTTTACCCAATCTTGCATGAAACCAATATGCTTAAAGAATTCAATCCTTGCTAATTCAAAGTATGTAAACGGAACTGTATTGTTCAAATGTCCGAACATATCCGTCTCTGAAAAACGAACTTTTACAGGATGATAAAATTGAAACCCCTCGGCCCACTTGTCCATATCTTCAATATAATTAATTCTCCCCATATTGATCCTCCTCTGTTCCTGATAGGTGTGAATGAATAACCATTCATAATTATATAATTGAATGCCATATATGGAAACTAAAAAGAATCTGCCGGAAGGGACCGGCAGATTCTATATTAATTTTTATGCAGATTTTCTACTTTCCAAAACTGCAGGAACTTTGACAGGTTTCTTCTCGTTCTTTTTACCCTTATTGTTTCCGCCTAAAGTTACTACATACGTAGAAAGGGGGGGCACCGTTAATTTATTTCCTTTATGGATAGAAAGAGTTTCTGCACCTGCCTCGATTCCATTTACAAGTACATTCCAATTTCCACTTGCAGGTAAAGTAATCTCAACTGGTTTGGTGTTTCCATTATGAACGACTGCAATTTTTCCAGCTTTATCGCCATTTGCATTACCATCAATCACATAAGCAACAGAACCAGCTGGAGCCTTAAGGAAAGATAAATGTTCTTTAATATCTTCTGCATTTGTCATTCTAAAAGCAGGATGTTCGTTCCGGAGTTCCACAAGGCCTTTGAAGTACTCAACTTCTGCGTCAAATTCACTGCGGCGCTGCCAGTCAAGCTGATTCACTGCATCTGGTGATTTGTAGCTGTTATGGTCTCCGCCTTTTGTGCGCATGAATTCCTGGCCGGCATGGATAAAGGATATCCCCTGAGATGTCAGAACGATTGAGCTTGCAAGCTTATGCATTTGCTTTCTGGTGTCCTCGGAATCTTCCGGATTGGTCAACAGAAGTTTATCCCACAGTGTATGGTTGTCATGTGCCTCGACATAGGTTACTGTCTGCTCCGGATCGTCGGAAAAAGTCTTAATTTCATCAGAGTATTCAATTCCGCCGACAATTCCTTTCTTCATTCGGAGTTCCATGCCTTGCTTGCCATTGACAAAGCCGTTATCCAAGTCCCCAAAGACGCTGCCCTTCAAACCGTCGCGGATATCGTCATTGAAATGCGCGATTCCAGGCATTTTGGAGGCATTCTTCTGGTTCGCTTTCAGCTCTGCAGGCAAGTTCGTCGCCAAATCCCAGCCTTCGCCAATCACAATAATTGATGGATCAATTTCATCAAGAGCCTTGCGTACCTCATTCATTGTGTCAACATCATGGATGCCCATTAAATCAAAACGGAAGCCGTCAATGTTGTACTCTTCAGCCCAATATTTTACGGAGTCGACAATGAATTTGCTCATCATTTTATGCTCGGAAGCAGTATCATTTCCTACTCCAGTTCCGTTGGAAAGGCTGCCGTCTTCGTTGTAACGGTAATAATAGCCAGGCACAAGCTTATGGAGGTTCGATTCAAAAGCACTGAACATATGGTTGTAAACAACATCCATGACAATGCGCAGGTCATTGTCGTGCAGTGTTTGAACCATCTGCTTCATTTCCTTAATCCTTATAGCAGGTGTATATGGATCCGTGGAATACGAGCCTTCCGGTACATTGTAGTTCTTCGGATCATAGCCCCAGTTGTATTGCGGTGTATCAAGCTTTGTTTCATCAACGCTAGCTGTGTTGTAGTCGTACATCGGGATAAATTGGACGTGTGTAACACCAAGATCCTTAATGTGGTCAAGTCCGGTTTTCACACCGTCAGGTCCAGTAGTGCCTGTTTGGGCAACACCAAGGAATTTCCCTTTATTTTCATCGGAAACGCCGCTTTCCGGGTGAATCGTCAAGTCTCTGATATGCGCTTCATAAATAATCGCATCTTCACGGTTTTTAAAAGCTGGCTTATCCTCTCTCCAAACAGATGGATCAGTGGAATTCAGGTCTAGTACAGCGCCTTTGTCACCATTTACCGCAACCGCGCGAACGTAGGGGTCAACGGCTTCATTCCACGTGTCACCGATTTTTACTTTATACGTATAAAGCGTTCCATTCTGGTCGCCATCAAGGACTGCTGTCCAAGTGCCATTTTCCGCACGAGTCATTGGAAGCTCTGTTCCTGCTGGGCTATCCCATTTTTCATAGGTTACAAGCATTGCTTCGCTTGCAGTCGGAGCCCAGAGGCGGAATTTAGTTTCCTCTTTTGTATACGTGTTTCCGAGGTCATTGCCTGGATAATAGAATTTCTCCTCGAATGATTTGCTGCCAATTACTTTACCCAGCTGGACAGTTGCTTCGCCGAAGCCTTCTTTGGCAACTTTATAAACTTTTGCAAAATCCAATTCTTCCTTCGTTGTGATAATGACTTTATTTGTCATATCACCTGCATTGGCATCTGCGGCTTCAATTTTATCAATCTCAGCACCGGTAAGTGTAATGCCATGGTTTGATACAGAGAAAGGAAGATTTGTAGCCAGTGTAATCTTATTCATTTCATCAATAGTAGCTTTGGTGATTTTTGGTGTCCGGTCGACCTTTGCGGGGTTGTCGTAAATCCGTGACTGCCCCTGGACGAGCCATACTTCGGCTTTCCCGTCATCACTGAAATCAGTAATCCATCGATCGCCCTCACCTGGGTCTTTGGCAGTCCAGTCAGACTTCCTGACGATAAAACCAACCTTTGTTGCACCATCGAGGTTGTCTGCCTTAAATACGCCTTGCTTTCCATAAGACGTTGTTTTATCTAATTTGACTGCCTGGCCATCGGATTTGTCTGTCCAAACCCAAATATCCCAGTCGTCATAGTTTAAATCATAACGATAATAATTGAACTTCACTTCAAGTGAGTTATACGTTTTTGGTGGCTCCGCGCCATCTGGGTTGTTTGTATAAACTGTATCGTCGCCGGCTTTTATCCACACTTCATCATTGCCGTCCCAGATGCCTTCGATAAAGCGGTCGCCGCCATCTTTTTCCCAGCTATCGGTACGGACTATAAAGCCGATTTTATTATGATCGCCAGGAACCTTCAGTTCAGCAACTTTCCCAAACTCATCTTCTCCAGTAAATTGGAAAACCTCGCCGCTCATTCCATCCGGCCACACCCATAAGTTCCAATCCTTTGTGTCGCCTGCTTTCGGCTGATAATGGATTTTGATCGAGGTCGTAATTGGCTGCTGTGCGACCTTGACATCAATATTCCTTGGATTTAGGGCGTCAAAGCTGAAAATAAATTCTTCTGAAGTTTCAGGGGTGAATTTCAAATTGTCCCCATCGAGCCATTGTCCATCCATTACATATTTAAATTCAATGGTTTTTCCAGCTTCTAGAGCGATTGGTTCGCTTATCCAAAGCTTCGAGTCGGCATCATAGGTGAGCGGATTGTTTTCTCCATCCCATGAAAGCGGCGCAGAACCGCGCAAGATAACCTTCTCGTAAACTTTATTTCTATCAATCGGCTTGTCACTAAACGATAAGTCGCCAGTGATTTCAAAGATTTCAAAAGACTTGGCAGGTACTGCGAATTTCAGGTCGCCATTGCTGTCGTTTGAAATAGTGTCTTTATTTAGCGAGTCTGTCAGAGTTACATTGGTAATTTCCAATTGGTTGTAAAGCGAATTTACATCAATTTCTTTCGACCCAGCCCCTTTGTTGACAACAACGAGGAATTGGCCCGTTTCATCTGTACGCTCGAATGCAAACACATGCTCATCGGCGGAAAGCTTTTGGAATTCCCCTGAACTCAACGCAGTTTCGCTAGAGCGTAAATTTGCTAGATTGCTATAAAATTCTTTCAGCTGAAGATCCTGCTTTTCAGCATCCCAAGGCATCATTTCACGGTAATAGCGGTCCTTCCAGTCTGAGACAGAATTGTGGCCCTTGCTTTGTGAAAGGCCTACCTCATCACCATAATAGATTACTGGCGCGCCAGGCAGGGTAAATTGCGTTGCAACCGCAAGCTTCAGTTTATCCTTATCGCCGCCGGCTTCAAAAAGGAAACGAGGCTGGTCATGGCTATCCAAAAATGATGCTGTAACGAATTCCCTTGGATAGGTATTGATGTTTTCACTGACCGTATTGCTTAAACCAACCATGCTTTGATCTTTAGCAAACGTATTGACAAGAGCATCTCTCATGCCAAAATCAAGGGCGCCGTCAAGCTCGCCAGCATAGGAATTTATTTTTTCACGGCTGTCCCACACTTCGCCGTAAATAAATGCCTCGGGTTTAAGTTCCTTTACTTTATGGCGAAAATCCACCCAGTAGCTATAGCTTGGGCCTTTTGCATAATCAAGGCGGAAGCCATCAAAATCCAGTTCATCAAGCCAGAAAGGTACGACTTCGTTCAAAATATAGTCGCGCACTTCATAGTTGTTGTTGTTTAATTCAGGGAGCTCAGCAATGCCGGAGAACGAGTTATATTTTTCCGGCCATTGGGTAAATGTGTACCAGTCATAATATTGGCTGCTTTCACCGTTTTTCAGGGCATCCTGGAAAAATGGATGCTGGATAGACGTATGGTTCGGTACAAAGTCATAAACCACTTTTAATCCTTTTGCATGTGCAGTGTCAATGACTTGTTTCATTAAGTTGCGGTCACCGAAATGATCTTCAACTTTTTCAAAATCAGCAGGATGATAGCCGTGGGAATATGGGCCTTCAAATACTGGTGAGAGCCAGATTGTGTTGGCCCCTGTACTCTTGATGTAATCGATTTTATCAAGAACACCCTTAAGGTCCCCGCCCATCCAGCCTTTTAATTGCTCGTCGTAAGGCAGGTCTTTAGTGCCTGGTTCGTCATTTGTCTCGTCTCCGTTGTTGAAGCGGTCAACAAACACATGATAAATGATTGCATTCTTTGCCCATTCAGGGGACTCGAATTGATCAACATAGTACGCAAATTCGGTCGCTCCTTCAGGCACAAGGCTATTTGTGTCGGCAAATTGAGAACTCAAGCCGCCGTCTGCCCATACATCGGCAATGTATTTAACCCGGGTATCATTTCCTTGTTTAGGGATAACACCAGTAAAAACAGTGGTGGTTACACCATTTTCAACAGTTGGCTCGTTTGCAGCGAGGGTGATGGCTTGGCCATTTTCAGCTTTTCCCAGTGCTCCAACTGGCTTTGTACCATCGGTTGTATAGTACAAAGCCCCTTTCGTAACCGTTCCAAAGTGCTTAACGGTTATTGAGACTGACACATTGTCTGCACTTGTTGGCACAGAAGGTGAAAACGAGAAGTTATGGTTAACATCCTTTGCGACCGGTACCGCTTTCCATTCAACAACGGTGTCGGAGTATACTTTCCCTCCTTCAACAAAAGTGGCCGTCCGCTTTTGATCACGCTTTTCAACATACTTGGAATCTCCCAGCGCGTACAAATACTCGAATGTGTCACCTTTATTTCCGGCAAGATCGATTTTCCATTTCCGCTCTTCTACTTTTGTAAGAGACGTAACAGTATAATTAAAACCGTTCAAAGTTGAACCAAGTGTTGGTACTGCCCAGTCCGGTGTCCCTTGAGGAAGAGTGACTTCCAAAGTCATTGATCCAGAAAAGGATGACAAGTCAATCCTGACATCTACAGTTCGTTCCTGGTCGGGATGAAAAATGAATACATAATTACCTGTCTGCGGGGGGGTAAATACAAGATTGCTCCCTTCCATCCAGTTTCCGTCCATAACAAACTTGTATTCTACCTTCTTGCCACCTTCAAGTTCGTAAGCTCTGCTTTTCCAAACTTGTTCTTCAGCGTTCCAAGTGAGGGAATCCTTATCCCCGCTCCAATGTTCACTGAAGGATGGTGCATCACCTCGCAAAACGACAGTATTATACGTTTTCTCTGCCGCTTCAACAAAAGGTGCAAACGGTACCACAAATGTTGAAAACAAAAGCACCACTGTCAAAATGGTTGATATGTACCTTTTCAACGCCATACCCCCTACTATAATAAGTTTGTGAAAACGATTGCACAAACCTGTAAAAAAATAGATTTCATGCAATCGTTTTCATTAAAATCATATCACCCCAAATCCGTTTTTTCAATTTGAAATTTTATAAAAATTTACATTTAAAACTACTTTGAAAACATAGTGAATCCGGCTCGAGCTACATGAAAGTGAAGTTTTTCAAATTTGACGAAAACAGTGAGGAGTTTTCCTGGTTGCGTCGTCGCACAAAAAATTTTCATAGAAAAACCAGCGTTTCCGCTGGTCAATTTTCTTTCTTCGGTTTTGCATAGATAATGTATCTGTCCGGGGCGTTCCCTACAAAGCGGAAGGGATAGCAAGTTGTCACAATCAATTCCTCTTCTTCCCTTTGAAGAGTAATAATAGAAGTGTCATCGGCATCAACGATTTTGGTCCTGGTGATCTCATAGGCGAAATCACCGTGTGGCATTTTAACATGTAACGAATCGCCAATTTCCAGTTCACCAAGTCTCCGGAATACAGTGTCCCGGTGGCCAGAAAGAACAATCTGCCCGTTTTCGCCCGGGTAGTAAGAACCCTTATAATGGCCGACGCCTTTTTTCAGATCATTGGGGTCGGTCCCTTCAACAATGGCTAGTTCGGACTCAATAGCGGGTATATCAAGAATTCCAACAACATCACCAAAACCTGGCTTTAACAGGCCTTTTTCATCCCGTGGAATTTCCTTTGCAGCTGCATTCGCTTTTGGCTCAATCAAATTGCGTGCTTCTTCTAGTGATTCATTTCCCTTAATTTTCGTCTCCGCAAGCTGAAAACCTCCAATACCCAGGGCGACTATTCCTGACAGAATCAACAGGAGCGGAATTATTGTTTTTAGCTTCATTCGCTTGCCTCGCTTCACGGTTAATTACCTTCATTATATCAAAAAGCAACCTGACAGGCATCCGATTAATAGGGGATTCTATGAGTAGCTTTTTTTCTTCTATGACATTCTGTTATAAAAGGTTCTGTTATTATCAATTGTCATTTTCGTGTACGTATGAGAATTCATAAGCGGAGAAATTCCGCTAATGTATATAGAGGCAGCTTAAAAAGCGGATATAAGCGGAGATATTCCGATTAACTGCCCTAAATAAGACAAAACAACTAATTTGAATCATATAACCGAAAAAACACTCCTTATTTTTAAGGGAATATGGCTATTTTTCAATTTAGTCGGAATTTTTCCTCTTATTTTTCAAAACAAAGTAAAATCTACATTCATTTATAACAGAGCCTATAAAAAAAGACTGCCCCATTTTTAGGGACAGTCTTTGGACTATATTATGCGTGGTCGCTTCCGAAGAAGTTCCGGAAAGCCTGGAATGAAGTATCACGGTTAAGTGCTGCGATTGACGTTGTGAGCGGAATGCCTTTCGGGCAAGACTGCACACAGTTTTGCGAATTGCCGCATTCTGAGATTCCACCGTCACCCATAATAGCATTCAAGCGCTCAGCCTTGTTCATTTCACCGGTTGGATGAGCATTGAACAGACGCACTTGGGATAATGGAGCAGGTCCGATAAAGTCGGATTTGCTATTGACGTTCGGGCAGGCTTCCAGACAAACGCCGCATGTCATACATTTAGACAGCTCATACGCCCACTGGCGCTTTGTTTCAGGCATACGAGGGCCAGGGCCTAGATCGTAAGTACCGTCAATCGGAATCCATGCTTTTACTTTTTTAAGTGAATCAAACATCCTGCTTCGGTCAACTTTAAGGTCACGAATAATCGGGAATGTTTTCATCGGAGCAAGACGGATTGGCTGTTCAAGCTTATCAACGAGCGCCGAGCACGATTGGCGAGGCTTATCATTGATAATCATCGAACATGCCCCGCACACTTCCTCAAGACAGTTCATTTCCCAGGATACAGGTGTTGTTTTCTTTCCGTCCTTCGTTACCGGGTTCTTACGGATTTCCATCAGTGCGGAAATGACGTTCATATTCGGACGATATGGAAGGGAAAAGGTTTCTTCATAAGAGTCAGAATCAGGAGTGTCCTGACGTGTAATGATAAAATCTACTGTTTTCTGTGAAGCTGCTGCGGCTCCGTTTACAGGTGTTTCGGTCACTGTTGTTTCAGACATTCGACTCTACTCCCCCTTCTTCTTCGTATAGTCACGCTTACGCGGTTTGATTAGGGATACATCTACATCTTCGTAAGTGATTTCCGGAGCGGACTTTTGGCCAGTGAACTTAGCCATTGTTGTTTTAAGGAAATCATCATCATTACGATCAGGGAATTCCGGCTTGTAGTGGGCACCGCGGCTCTCATTCCTGTTCAGGGCCCCAAGCGTAATAACCCTTGCGAGCTGAATCATGTTTTGAAGCTGGCGGGTAAATGCTGCTCCCTGATTGCTCCAGCGTGCTGTATCGTTAATATTGATATTTTCATAGCGTTCGATTAATTCCTGCAGCTTGTCGTCTGTCTTACGAAGCCTGTCATTGTAACGGACAACTGTGACGTTATCTGTCATCCATTCGCCAAGTTCCTTATGAAGCATGTACGCATTCTCAGTTCCATTCATCGACATAATATGGCTCCATTTCGCTTCTTCCTCGCGAACATGGTTCTCATATACAGACGTATCGACAGCCTCGGAGCTCTTCTCAAGCCCATTGATATACCTTACCGCGTTCGGCCCGGCGACCATGCCGCCGTATACCGCGGACAGTAGCGAGTTTGCTCCCAATCGGTTCGCGCCGTGCTGGGAATAATCACACTCTCCGGCAGCAAACAATCCAGGAATGCTCGTCATCTGATCATAATCGACCCAAAGCCCGCCCATAGAATAGTGGACAGCAGGGAAGATTTTCATAGGAACCTTGCGTGGGTCATCGCCCATGAATTTCTCATATATTTCAATAATGCCTCCGAGCTTGATGTCAAGTTCATGAGGATCTTTATGGGAAAGATCAAGGTATACCATGTTCTCACCGTTAATTCCAAGCTTTTGGCTTACGCATACATCGAAAATCTCACGTGTAGCGATATCCCTTGGAACAAGGTTTCCATAGGCAGGATATTTCTCCTCAAGGAAGTACCATGGTTTCCCGTCTTTATATGTCCAAATCCGGCCGCCTTCACCGCGGGCAGATTCACTCATCAGGCGAAGCTTGTCATCCCCAGGGATGGCTGTCGGGTGGATCTGGATGAATTCACCGTTTGCATAATGTGCACCCTGCTGGAAAACAATTGCCGCAGCAGAGCCGGTATTAATGATCGAGTTCGTCGATTTTCCAAAAATAATTCCAGGTCCGCCAGTTGCCATGATAACGGCATCAGCGGAGAATGAATGAATTTCCATCGAAGTCAAGTGCTGTGCTGTGATTCCGCGGCATACACCATCGTCATCGACTACTGCGCCAAGGAATTCCCAGCCTTCGTATTTCGTAACAAGCCCTGCTACTTCAAAGCGGCGAACCTGTTCGTCCAATGCATAAAGAAGCTGCTGACCAGTAGTCGCGCCAGCAAACGCTGTGCGGTGATACTGTGTACCGCCAAAGCGGCGGAAGTCCAGCAATCCTTCCGGAGTTCTGTTGAACATAACACCCATCCTGTCGAACAAGTGGATGATTCCAGGTGCTGCTTCACACATTGCCTTTACTGGAGGCTGATTCGCCAGGAAGTCCCCTCCGTAAACAGTGTCATCAAAGTGCTCCCAAGGAGAGTCGCCTTCACCTTTTGTATTGACTGCTCCGTTGATCCCGCCCTGCGCGCAAACGGAGTGCGACCGCTTTACCGGCACGAGCGAGAATAATTCAACTGGGGTGCCTTCTTCGGCAACCTTGATTGTCGCCATCAACCCGGCAAGCCCGCCTCCGACAATTATGATTTTACCTTTAGCCATCTAGTTCCACTCCCTATCCTAATTCCAATTCTGTCAGGTACGAACCCTGGTTATGTGTTAATTAAATGAATGCTGTTAAGGCGCGAATTCCAACAAAGGAAAGGGCGATAAACAGGCCGATTGTGAAATAAGTCGCAAGCCTTTGCGAACGAGGAGTCACTGTAATACCCCAGGTAACCAAAAACGACCAAAGCCCATTGGAAAAGTGGAAGATGGCCGAAAGTACGCCAACAACGTAAAAAACAAACATGAATGGCGAACTGAGAATGTCAGCCATCATATTGAAATCAACATGAGCGCCAAATGCAGCCGCAATACGTGTTTCCCATACATGCCAAACAACAAAAATAAGTGTAATGATGCCGGTCACACGCTGAAGCGTAAACATCCAGTTACGGAAAAAGCTGTACCTTTTCGGGTTATTTTTTGCCGTAAACGCAATATAAATCCCATAGATAGCGTGATAAAGCAACGGCAGATAAATTACGACTGTCTCAAGCACAAGCCTGAATGGGAGATTACCCATGAAGTCGGCTGCCTTGTTAAATGAATCTGCGCCATATGCTGCAAAATGGTTCACCGTCAAGTGCTGAATCAAGAATACACCGATTGGAATGATGCCAAGCAGCGAGTGCAGCCTGCGATACAAAAACTCTCTGTTTTCCGCCATAAACATACCCCCTAGTAATTGCGATGATGGCTCCCCTATAAAACTATAAACCTATCATCATTGTGAAAAACTTATGAACCTTTTTTTACATTATTGTGACATGTTCATTTTACCCCCAGTCACGGGGGTCGTCAAGAAAACGGATACAGAAAATCGACTAAAAAACTAAATTTTGAAAATATATTAATATAGAAAAGCAGTTTTTCCACTATCAACTTAAATAGCATTATTGCACCTAAAGGGGTAATAATTTTCATTATATTTGTATATTAGAATATTCTTCCAAGCTCTGATTATTCTTTCACGGTTTTTCCTGACTATAAATTTGTATATAATAGAGTTGTAGAAAGAGGGGAATTTTTTTGAACGAGCAAACTGCATCTGAAGTTAAAGAAACTGAAACTGTAAGCAAATTTGGATATGAATTGATTAGGGAAGTACTTCTTCCCGAATTACTTGGAAAAAATACGCCTGAGCTTATGTATTGGGCTGGTAAACTTTTAGCCAGGAAATACCCATTGAAATCGGTTGATGAAATAAAAGCCTTTTTTGCACGTGCATCCTGGGGCGATTTGGTTGTTCGCAAGGAGAAGAAAAATGAAATCGAATTCGAGCTCTCATCCATTCTGCTTGCTTCACGAGTCCCTTCTAAGGCTGAAACTTATTTCCAGTTGGAAGCAGGCTTTCTCGCTCAGCAATTCGAACTGCAAAAGGGTGTAGTCGCGGAAGCCTTCGAGCACCCGATTAAAAAGGCAAAGGTAGCCTCATTTACAGTTAAATGGGACAGCATGGACTTCATTAAGTAAAATACAAGCAAAACCCCTCTCCGTTTCAGGTGAAAAGAGAGGGGTTTTTGCTTTAAGAGCGGACGCCGGTACCGGCTAGTGAAAACGCATCATGCAGCGTTTCTACGGCTGTGATCATCAGTTTTTCTTCAATTACGACCGATACTTTGATTTCAGATGTGCTGACCATTTTTACCTGAATACCATTATCAGCTAGCACGCTGAACATTTGTGCCGCTACGCCTGGGTTAGAAACCATTCCCGAGCCGACGATGGAAACCTTCGAAAGTCCTGTTTCAGTTTCAATCCTGTCATACCCCAATGTCTTCCGGTTTGCCTCAAGAACCTCAATCGTCCTTTCAAGATCATCGGTTTTAATGGAAAAAGATAGATTTGCAGTCCCTTCCCCGGTCACACTCTGGATAATGATGTCTACGTTCAGTTCGTTTTCTGCCAGCGCAGTAAAAATGGATGGCAAACCTTTTAGCGATTCAGACAGTCCAATTACCGATACCCTTGTTATTTGATCCTCAAATGCGACTCCCCGTACAATAAGATTTTCTTCCATCGATACTTCCTCCTCAATCATCGTTCCGTTTTCTCTTTCCATACTTGACCTGACAACCAGCGGTATTCCATAATTTTTCGCAAATTCAACTGCCCTCGGGTGCAGGACACCTGCGCCGAGATTCGCTAATTCAAGCATTTCATCATATGAAATCGATAGTAATTTCCGAGCATTTTTCACATACCGCGGATCAGTTGTAAACACTCCGGTAACATCCGTATAAATATCGCAGCGGGCAGCCTTTAATGCCGCCGCCAGCGCAACTGCAGTCGTATCGGAACCTCCGCGGCCAAGTGTGGTGATATCACCTGAGTCTGTTACCCCCTGAAATCCTGCGATAACAGCTACTTTTCCAGTCTCAAGTGTTTTTGCAACAACAGAAGGCTCAATGGACTGAATTCTTGCGTTTCCATGAACAGGTTCGGTTTTGATTCCGGCCTGCCATCCTGTAAAGGAAACTGCTTCCTGCCCAAGTGCCTTTAATGCCATGCTTAAAAGTGAAATCGTTACCTGTTCCCCTGTTGAAAGAAGCATGTCCATTTCACGCTTGGATGGCGAAGATGTGATATCCTTTGCCAGCGCAACCAACTGATCCGTTGTCTTCCCCATTGCTGATACAACGACTACTACATCATTGCCGTTCGCCCGTTCTTCAAGAACCCTTTTTGCAACATTCATGATGCGCTCGGGTGTTCCAACAGATGTGCCTCCGAATTTCTGAACAATAATTGCCACTGTTTCCCCTTCTTTCAATCAATTCTAAATTTCTGTTGTTATCTCCACAAATAAAAAAGGGCAATGAGAGAATATCTCATTGCCCGGATACGCAAAATACAAATTTACGCATCTATGTGAGATAGCCCTCCAGGGTGAGTCACCCTGACAATCCTGCATTTATTCAATACAGGACCAGCATGGGATGGAATGGGCCATCCTCAGCTTCGGCGGTATTCCCTTTCAAAATCCTTCTTAGATTCCCATCATCTCCGGATTCTTACTCTTGAAGCCCGCGCCTCTACCTACACTTTAGAAGTTTAAAGTGATAGTATTATGAAATTTCCATCATTATAGCATAGTAAATTAAATTCTGACAATACTATGTGTTCAGCTTTTTTATTAATTCCTCGGCAACTGCTGCCGGAATACCAAGCGCCTGGAATTGTTCCGGTGTTGCCTCTTTCATTTTTTTAACAGAGCCAAAGTTCTTTAATAACAGCTTTTTCCGCTTTTCACCGATTCCAGAAATGGAATCCAGGACCGACTGAAAAGCACTTTTTCCGCGCAACTGCCTGTGGAATGTTATTGCGAAGCGGTGAACCTCGTCCTGAATTCGCTGCAGCAGGTAGAACTCCTGGCTATTTCTCGGAAGCGGCATGATTTCCAGAGGATTGCCAAACAGCAAATTGGATGTTTTATGTTTCTCGTCCTTAACGAGACCCCCAAGCGGAATATCGAGTCCAAGCTCATTCTCCAAAACATCCCTGACTGCCTCAACATGTCCTTTGCCTCCATCGATAATTATCAGGTCCGGTAGCGGAAGCCCCTCTTTCAAAGCACGGGAGTATCTTCTTCTAGCAACCTCGCGCATCGATTCATAGTCATCCGGGCCCTTTACAGACTTAATCTTATACTTCCTATATTCCTTTTTATACGGCTTCCCGTCCATAAACACAACCATCGCCGATACGGGGTCAGTCCCCTGGATATTTGAATTATCGAATGCCTCAATTCGATTCGGTGTATAAATGCCGAGGATCGCTCCGAGGTTTTCGACAGCTTTAATGGTGCGGTGTTCATCGCGCTCGATAAGGGAAAACTTTTCAGTCAAGGCGATCTGCGCATTTTTAACTGCAAGTTTGACGAGGTCCTTTTTCGGGCCGCGCTGAGGCTGTAGTACTTTAACACCTAACAGGGTTTCAGCCATCTGGCAGTCGACGCTATCCTGAATAAGGATTTCCTTCGGTTTGAAGTGGCTCGCCTGATCGTAAAACTGTCCAAGGAAAGTCAGCATTTCCTCCTCAGGCTCTCCGTATACAGGAAAGAGTGAAACATCCCGCTCAATCAGTTTTCCCTGCCTGACAAAGAAGACCTGGACACACATCCAGCCTTTATCGACAGCATAGCCAAACACATCACGGTCCGTGAAATCAGTGGTCGTGATTTTTTGTTTCTCCATTGTTGCTTCAATATTGGCAATTTGATCACGAAATTCCTTGGCACGTTCAAAATCAAGCTGTTCAGCGGCCTCCGTCATCTTCTCTGTAAGTTCCTTTTTGATTTCCTTGTAGCCGCCGTTCAGGAAACGGGTAATTTCGTCAGTCATTCTTTTATATTCCGACTCCGGCACTTCCTTCACACAAGGTGCCAGGCACTGGCCCAGATGGTAATAAAGGCAGACCCGGTCGGGCAAAGTCGCACATTTCCTAAGCGGGTAAATACGGTCCAGCAGCTTCTTCGTTTCATTCGCTGCCTGTACATTCGGGTAAGGGCCAAAGTACTTCCCCTTATCCCGCTTCACCTTCCTGGTAATAATCAGCTTTGGATGCCGCTCCGCTGTCAGCTTAATGAACGGATACGTTTTATCATCCTTCAACATAATATTGTATTTCGGGTCATGTACCTTAATCAGGTTCAGCTCGAGAATGAGCGCCTCCATATTGGAGGATGTAACGATATATTCAAAATCCTCGATCTCAACGACAAGCCGCTGTGTTTTTGCATCATGCGAGCCGGAAAAGTAGGATCTGACTCTGTTCTTTAAAACTTTTGCCTTGCCGACATAGATGATGGTTCCTTGTCGGTCTTTCATTAAATAGCAGCCTGGCTGGTCCGGCAGCAGAGCCAGCTTTTGCTTGATTGTTTCATTCATGTCTGCGGACACCGCCTTCTCAATACTTGTGCAAAAGACTATTATACCGCGTTTTTCACTATTCTACCATAGGGGCGTAGCGGATTGAATTTCGAACTTGTCGAGTCGACCAGTTTTTAGTAGAAAAGCGTAAGCGCCTCGGTCATCGCCGTACAAAATGGAGGGACTTCGACTGAGATAAAGGAATCACGAAGAGCGCAAGCGCATTCGTGCGTGACTTATCGTAGGGAGGAGGCCTGAAGTTTGATAGGCGATAGGCGCTAAAGCTAGACATAAAAAACAGCCCTGGCAAGTTGCCGGGGCTGCTGATTCTTGAAACTTATAGGTGATTTTCGATAACCGCTGTAAGGTTTTCTTTAGGCTGGTAGCCGACAACCTTGTCAACAACTTCGCCGTCTTTCATAAGAAGCAGTGTTGGGATGCTCATAACGCCGTATTGGGACGCAGTTTCAGGATTTTCATCAACATCGAGTTTGACGATTTTTACTTTGTCGCCAATTTCGCCATCGATTTCTTCAAGAACAGGAGCAATCATTTTGCAAGGGCCGCACCAAGTTGCCCAAAAATCTACAAGAACAAGGCCTTTTCCGGTTTCGCCGGAGAAGTTTTGGTCTGTTACGTTTGAAATAGCCATGTTAAGCCTCCTAATTGTTTCTAAAATTCTACCGAAAGTATACCACCATTTTCCTATGCATGCTAATAATTTGTTTCACCTGTATCGTCCCCATTTTCCCGGGGCGGCATTCGGTAAATTTAGGGGAGGGAATATGTTCGGCCTTTGGTTTTTCCTTTGGCTATTAGGTCCATAGACTGAAGCAGCCTCCTAGCAATATGCGGCGAGGGAAGCTTTAAGAGTTCACAACATTCCTGGTTGGATATAAAATTTTTCACAACCAATAAATAGTCTTTTATAACTGTGGTATGGGCATCCTTTGATTGCGCCTTGCACCAGCGGCAATGCCAGTTCACTCCTCTTCGATCCATCGGCCGCTTCTTGCAGGAGGTACACGGCACCGCTATCAGAAGCTCATCCTTCTTCAGACCATAATTTTTAAGGATATCAATGGTTTCGGGAGAATGTGCCTTTTTGAGGAGCCGGGCTGCCTTTTTAATTTCCTTGACTGTAACAATTTCTTTTTTGTAACGTTTCGCTAGTTCCAAAACTTTAAGGGGGAGACTTTTTGCAGTCCCAACGTGCCTTGCAACAGAACCGCTGCTGCAGCGGAATGAAGCCTTTTCACTACTTATAATGGCTAGGTGCTCAATTGGAGGAATCTGAAATTTGTGGCTGGCGAACCATTCTTTCAATTGGTTGGAATGGTTGAGGGCTTGAACGAGCGGATTGTCCGCCCCGGTAGTGGTGTCATGGAAATGAACGGTGAGGACTCCTGTATCTCCGTTAAAATATAATTCATTAGAAAAACTCTTGATCTCAACAACAATGAAAAATTTAGTAGTGAGGATTAACGTATCGATTTGGAAAATGAGGTCCTTGTAGGTAAGACGGAGATCATGTAGGACGAAGTATTCATCGGGGAGAAGTTGGGTGTAGTAATCTGCATCCTGCTCTCCTTTGTATCCTTTTCTGCGGTTTTTCAGGTCTTGTTTTACTTTTGGAACCACTGAATGATTGGGTTCAAGAAATCTCAGTAATGCTTCGAGAGTTAAAATCTTTACCGGGACCCCTCTGGCTTTCAATAACTGCAGATAAATCACTCCTTTTAATTTTCGCTACATTCTTTTCTTCTTTATGATTGGTCGTGAATCCTTTTAAATGGTGTTATAGTCATTAAACAGACACCACTTTTACAATAATTGTAAATTCCATTTTACTCCGCGAGGTCGATTTTACAATATTTGTAAGATTCGCCATCCTCTTAAAATTAATTCAGCGATTTTTTCATTAATTCGAACAGTTTTTAAATTAATTCAGCGGTTTTCAAATTAATTCTCTAAGTGCAGAATATTCAAACAAACGTACTTAAAAAAAACGGATGGTTTTCACCACCCGCCCATTACTTATTATGAATGAACTTTTAATTTCTTGAATTCTTCTGTCAGGATTGGGACTACTTCGAACAGGTCTCCGACAATCCCATAATCTGCGACTTTGAAGATGTTGGCTTCAGGATCTTTGTTGATGGCTACGATGACTTTTGAGTTGGACATTCCGGCTAAGTGCTGGATGGCACCGGAAATACCGCAGGCAATGTATAAGTCAGGTGTAACTACCTTACCAGTTTGGCCGATTTGCAGCGAGTAATCGCAATAGTCGGCATCGCATGCCCCACGGGATGCACCAACTGCACCGCCAAGCACCTGCGCGAGCTCCTTCAATGGCTCGAATCCATCCGCACTCTTAACACCGCGGCCGCCAGCAACGACTACTTTCGCTTCAGAAAGGTCGACACCATCGGTTGCTTTCCTGACAACTTCCTTTACAATCGTCCTTAGATCTTTGATTTCAACAGCGACTGATTCAGCATTTCCACTTGCTCCATCATTTTTCTCAAGTGGAGCAATATTATTAGGGCGGATGGTAGCAAATATGATACCATCTGTCACAATTTTCTTTTCAAATGCCTTTCCTGAATAGATCGGCCTTGTAAACACAAGATTTCCACCCGCCGCTTCAAGGTCAGTTACATCTGAAACAAGTCCGCTGCCAAGCTTTGCGGCAACTTTTGGCGCCAAGTCCTTACCTTGTGCGGTGTGGCCAAAAATGATGCCTTCAGGGCTCTCGGCATCAACGACTGCCAATAATGCCTGGGAATAACCGTCCGGTGTGTAATTTTTAAGCTTTGCATCTTCTACAACGACAACCCTGTCCGCTCCATATTGGAAAAGCTCTCCACTTAAAGCGCTTACACTTTCGCCAATAAGAAGCCCAACTACTTCTCCGCCTTCTGCTACTCTTTTACCCGCTGCAATGGCTTCGAACGTAACATTCCTTAACGAACCGTCACGAACTTCGCCCAATACCAAAACTTTTCTCGCCATAACTCTTTCCCCCTCTATTAAACTACTTTTGCTTCGCTATGCAAAAGCTGGACTAGTTCTTTCACCTGGTCAGCAAGCTCACCTTGAAGGACGCGCCCTGCCTCTTTCTTAGGCGGCAGATAAATTTCAATCGTCTTTGTCTTCGCTTCAACATCGTCCTCTTCTAGGTCAAGATCATCTAATTCCAATTCTTCAAGTGGTTTCTTTTTCGCCTTCATAATTCCTGGAAGCGAAGGATAGCGCGGATCGTTGAGCCCTTGCTGAGCAGTGACAAGCAATGGCAATGACGTTTCGACAACCTCGGAGTCACCTTCAACATCACGGGTTACAGTCACAGTGCCGCCGTTAATTTCGAGTTTAGTGATTGTTGTGACGTATGGAATATCGAGCAATTCGGCTACACGAGGCCCAACCTGTCCTGATCCTCCGTCAATTGCGACATTGCCACCAAGGATTAGGTCAGCTTCTTTGTCCTTTAAAAATTCTGCGAGGATTTTTGCTGTTGTAAACTGGTCGCCATTTTCTACGTCATCCTCGGTATTGATAAGGACCGCTTTATCCGCACCCATCGCTAGAGCAGTTCGGAGCTGCTTTTCAGCTTCCTCAGAGCCAACCGATACAACAGTTACTTCGCCACCCTGTGCATCTCTGACACGGATTGCTTCCTCAATTGCATATTCATCGTACGGGTTGATGATGAATTCGGCTCCATCCTCGTTGATTTTGCCACCCGATATTGAAATTTTTTCTTCAGTATCGAACGTTCTTTTCATTAATACAAAAATATTCATGCCGTTTTCCCTCCCAAAATTCATTCTTCTAAAGATTGAAAAAAATCGGGACAAAAAAATCCCTGTATGGATATCCCCGCAGGGCCTTGTGCCCTGCAGGATTATCATTTTATCCTTTAAAATTCGGCTCCCGCTTTTCAATAAAAGCCTGGATGCCTTCCTTGCCATCTTCGGACATAAACACCTCGCCGAACAGGCCGGCTTCACGTTTTACACCTTCATAAAACTGTTCCGATTTAGAGTAGTTCAGAAGCTCAATCGCTGCCTTCAAAGAACCAGAGCTCTTTTTGGCAATCTTTTTTGCCAGTGTAAAAGCATGCTCCATCAGTTCAGCTTCCGGATATGCGTGGTTGGCAAGTCCATAGTGGACTGCTTCAAGGCCTGTAATCGGTTCAGATGTAAACATCATTTCCGCAGCGCGTGCAAAGCCAACATATCGAGGCAGCCTTTGTGTTCCAGCAAATCCCGGAACAAGTCCCAGCTGCAGCTCAGGAAGACCGAGCTTGGCTGTTTCACTGACCAGCCTGATATGGCAGGCCATCGCAAGTTCAAGTCCGCCTCCCAATGCCGCACCATGGATGGCCGCAATGATTGGTTTCGGGAATCTTTCCATTCTCTCAAAAAGGTCTTGGCCAAGCTTGCCATGTGAAGCGAAGTCGCTTTCCGATTTGATGCTAGTAAACTCTTTAATATCCGCCCCTGCGGAGAAGAACCGTCCTTCTCCATGAATAAGAAGCACCCTGATGTCGTTTCTTGGTTCGACTTCATCCAGTACCGAAGCTAGTTCCTTCAGAACTCCCGAGGAGAGCGCATTTGCTGGCGGACGGGCTATGGAGATTGTTGCAATCCCGCCGTCATCGGTCCATTTTAAAAATTCCATCGTCAATTCCTCCTTACTTGCCATTACTGCTAATCCCATTAAGCAGCAATCTATGAACAGGGCCGCTTAACGCATTTAAATCATACTTCTGTTCATTCATTACCCAGGAAGTCACGGTTTCATCAATTGTCCCAAAGATCATTTGCCGTGCAAGCCTAACATCAAGCCCGTCAGAAAATTCACCATTGTTTTTGCCTTCAGCCAGTATTTTATCAATGACCTGAAGGTACCCCTTCAGAACTTCATTGATCCGATGGCGAAGTTCCTTGTTGGATTGCCTGAGCTCCAGCTGGGTAACAATGGCAAGATGATGATCTGTCGACAGCAAATTGAAATGGGAATTCACCAACAGTAATAACTTCTCTGCGGCCGTCCCTTTTCCTGCCATCATCGCCTCAATTTTTTCTATGTAGGTTCCCATCTTTTCTTCAAATAAAGAAATCAGGATATCTTCCTTGTTTTTAAAATACAAATAAATCGTACCGTCCGCCACGCCAGCCTGCTTGGCAATCTTTGAGACTTGGGCCTGGTGATAGCCATGTTCCGCTATTACAACAACGGCGGCATCAATGATTTGCATGTATTTTGGTTTATTTTTCTTCAACCCCGATCCCTCCTCCTTGAAGAAAAAATACGTTTTTTAAAATGAATGACCATTCATTCATAATTTTATTTTAAATCCCCGGCTCTTTACCTGTCAAGCCTCCTGCACTGTTCCTAATTGAACTTTCCCTCACTATCATAACATAAACTAAAATCAATCACATTTACTGCCACAGTGACGGATACTTTTAAGTTTCATTTTCTACATAAAACAAGAAGCCGCATAAGCGGCCCCTCTTTAGGCATGCTTCTGTTCTTCCTCGACAAGCTTTCTTTTTTCCTCATCAATCAGTGCACGCCTGAGGATTTTTCCGACAGCGGTTTTTGGAAGTTCTTTTCTGAATTCATAAATACGCGGGACTTTAAATGAAGCAAGGTGCTTTCTGGCAAATTCATCGAGATCCTTTTCAGTCAGGGTAGCTCCTTCTTTTGCGACTACATACGCCTTAACCGTTTCCCCGCGGTATGGGTCTGGTACACCTGCCGCTACAACTTCCTGGACATCTGGATGTTCGTAGAGAACTTCCTCAATTTCACGCGGATAGATGTTGAAGCCGCCTGCAATGATCATATCCTTTTTCCGATCGACAATATAGAAGTATCCATCTTCATCCATATAACCGAGGTCACCAGTCAAAAGCCATCCATCCTTCAGCGTCATTGCCGTATCCTCAGGGCGGTTCCAATAGCCCTTCATGACCTGGGGACCTCTTACGGCAATTTCACCAATTTCACCTGCGGGCAGCCGCTCGCCATTCTCCATGGAAAGGATGGCCGCGTCAGTATCTGGCCATGGTACGCCAACACTTCCTTTTACCCTCGGGCGGTCCCAGAGGAAATTAGAATGGGTTACAGGTGACGATTCTGTCAGGCCATACCCTTCAACAAGTTTTCCACCCGTTACTTTTTCAAATTTCTCCTGTACTTCAACCGGTAGCGGTGCCGAGCCGCTTATACAGGAATCAATGGATGAGAGGTCGTATTTTTGAATATCGGGATGGTTCAATAATCCTATATAAATTGTTGGGGCACCCGGGAAGAGTGTCGGCTTTTTCTTTTGGATTGTTTTCAGTGTATCCTCTACATCAAATTTTGGCATAAGAATGATTTCATTGGCTTCGATTATGGAAAGAAGGAGGACCGTTGTCATCCCGTATACATGGAACAATGGCAAAATCCCCAGTACCCTTTCTTTCCCCCTCTGACACTTATACATCCACTTTCTGCACATGGTTGTGTTTGCAATAAGGTTTTTATGCGTCAGCATGACACCCTTTGGGAAGCCTGTTGTTCCTCCGGTATATTGAAGGAGTGCAAGATCTTCTTCAAAATCAAATGGAAAGGCCTCAATTGGGCCAGCTGGCCGTTTCATGATTTCGGTGAGCAGATGGTCACTGCCTTCGTGCTTTACATTTACAACTATCCCGTACTGTTTTTTCTGGATGAATGGGTAAATTAGGTTTTTCGGGAATGGGAGATAGTCTTTGATAGCGGTTACAATTATGTGTTTTAAATTAGTCTGCTTCATGACCTTTGAAACACGCGGGTACAAAATATCGAGGGTAACAATAGCAAGAGCACCGGAATCCTTCATTTGGTATTCAAGCTCGCGTTCTGTGTACAGGGGATTCGTCTGAACTACGATACCGCCTGCCATTAAAATCCCGAAGAAGCTAATCACTGCCGCGGGTGTATTAGGCAGCATCACTGCGACACGATCCCCTTTGCCAATTCCTATAGACTGAAGGTAGGATGCCAATTTCTGAGCCGACTCTCTTACTTCGCTGAATGTAAGGTTCTTACCCATAAAGTGAATTGCTGTTTTATCTGGAAACTCATCAGCAGCCTTCAGTAAATACTCATGCAGCGGATCTGTAGGATAATCTAGCACCGCTGGTATCTCTTCGGGATAATGTTTTAACCACGGTTTGGTTTCGTTCATAAGCGCCTCCTTATTGGTGAATTTTTTTAAAATTCTTTCTTTTCTCTTCCCACTATTATAATCTATTCATGCCAATACGACAAACAGAATATATTGACCTATGAAAATAGGATTAGAGAGCTGTACAAATTATTTATAAGGGCGAAAAAATAAGGCTGTTCCAATAGTACTTATTGGCGCCATTTTTTGTTGGTTAATTAGTATCAGTGGATTTCCGCTCTAGGCGCTTCGCTTTCCGCGGGCGGTCGGGAAGCCCTGTCTAGCTGCGGCTCCTAGCTCCTCGAGGTCGCTATGGTCCCTCAGCTGAAGTGAAAGAGCCACTTCTGCTTCAGGCCCCCCACAAGAGTATGCTTCGGAAGCATAGACATCGCACGAAGAAAATGCGTTTTTTGCATTTTCGAGGAGCGCTTGTCGGAGCTGGGCAGTCGCCTCGCTTTTCTGTCTCCTCTGCGCTTTAAGCGCCTGTGGGGTCTCCCCATGACCCGCTTTTCCCGCAGGACGTTGAATATCCTCCCCCGAAAATACATCGCAGGAGAAAATGCGGTCTTTGCATTTTCGAACGAGTCTCGCGCCTTCCGCTTCAATCAAAAAAAGTTACTGCATAAAAAATAAGAAAGTTTCCTTTTTAAGCATCACAACAAATAACCAAAAAGAATGTATTTTTATATATTCGTAAACTAACATTGGCCAGCTTGTTCTTCAAATGAATATAAAACTCATCCCATAGTAGGCCGTCCTCCTAGTTTAGAACAGAGATAAACCCACCCCAGAATGTGCTGAAATTCATTAAAAACCAAAAAGCAATCTTCAAAAAATAAAAGCTGCCCCAAAAAAGTCGTCATTCAACAACCCTTTGGGACAGCGGCTCACCTTATGCAAAAAACGCCATATAAATTACGCCAATCAGGAAAAAGAGGCCACAAAGAGCCAGTAATACCTTCCCCAGTGTTTCCACTTTACTTTACCTCGCTTTAAATACCGGATCCGATAATAAACGATAATCCGATAGAAATAACCATTGAAATAAAACCAACGGCCATGTTGCCTTTCTCAATTTCCTGATCCACATTGAACTTCGGGGTCAGGAACTCGAAAATGAAATATCCGCAAAGAAGGAGCGCAAAGCCATACACACCCCAGCCAATCATTGATAGGACAGAACTATGTTCAAGGATGGCGTAGCGGAATATGTTTGCAATCCCAAGGATTTTTCCGCCTGTCGCCATGGCTACAGCCATATTCCCTTTTTTGATTTCTTCCCAGTTGTCATACTTGGTTACCAACTCAAATACAGCAAGGGATAAGACCAGGAAGAGGACAACGACACTATAATAGGCTGCAATTTGAATATATTCATTTTGCCAGAATTGATCCATACCGGTATTCTCCCCGAATTTATTTAAACTCTGCTATCGTTACTCCAGTTCCGCCTTCACCTGCATCGCCAAACCGTATTTTTTTGACTGAACGGTGGTTGCGAAGATATTCCTGGACTCCCTGCCTTAATGCGCCTGTCCCCTTGCCATGGATGATTGAAACCCTAGGGTAGCCGGCCAATAGTGCGTCGTCGATGTATTTTTCTACTTTCATCAAGGCATCTTCATAACGTTCACCACGTAAATCCAATTCAAGGCCTACATGTGAATCGCGCCCTTTGACAATCGCCATCGGCTTGATCTCCTTCGGCTTAGGTACATTAATATACTCCAGGTCCTTTTCAGCCACTTTCATTTTCAGGATACCGATTTGGACCTGCCATTCATTATTCGAAGACTTTTCAATCAGGGTTCCCTTCTGGTCAAAGGTGAGTACCTTTACTTCATCCCCTGGTTTTAAAGTATGCTTCGCTGCTTTCTTCGCACCCGGTTTTTCTGTCTTCTTCACCTCTGGTGCGGCTCCGGCCAACCGCTGCCTTGCATCAATCAGTTCATGTTCTTTGATTTCCGCATTCTTTTCTAAGCGCATTTTTCTGAGATCGGCGATAATGTCTTCTGCTTCACGGGTTGCATTTTCAACAATTTTGCGAGCCTTCTCGGCCGCTTTTTCCATCAATGCATCCTTCTGGTCATAATACTCGACAACCTGCTTTTGAAGGTCGGAATGCAGCTTTTCAGCCTGGCGCAAAAGATCATGGGCATCAGCCAGTTCTTCCTCGGCTTCACGCCTGCTTGTTTCCAATGATGAAATCATTTTATCGATTTGCGAGCTATTCTCGCCAACATGCGATCTTGCGCTGGCTATGACGTTCTCATTCAAGCCGAGCCGCTTGGAAATTTCAAACGCATTGCTTCGTCCGGGCACCCCAAGCAGAAGCCTGTAGGTCGGGCTCAATGTCTCAATGTCAAACTCGACACTTGCATTCATTACACCTTCCCGGTTGTAGCCATAAGCCTTCAATTCAGGGTAGTGAGTCGTCGCAATCACCCGAGTCCCGCGACTGTGCACTTCATCAAGAATGGAGATCGCCAGGGCAGCTCCCTCCTGCGGGTCTGTTCCGGCACCAAGCTCATCGAATAAGACAAAGCTGTTGCCATCCGCCTTATTCAGGATGTCGACGATATTGACCATATGTGAGGAGAATGTACTTAAGCTTTGCTCAATTGATTGTTCGTCGCCGATATCTGCATATACCGCAGAGAAAACGGCCAACTCGGAGCCGTCAAGAGCAGGAATCTGCAAACCGGACTGAGCCATGAGCGTACATAGACCAACCGTTTTCAAAGTAACGGTTTTTCCGCCCGTATTGGGCCCTGTAATGACAATCGTAGTGAAATCCTTCCCAAGCACGATATCATTCGGCACAACCACATCGGCACGAATTAAGGGGTGGCGAGCCTTATAAAGAGCAATTCTGCCTTCATTGTTCATCCTCGGTTTAGATCCTTTAATCGAACGGCCATAACGTGCTTTTGCAAAAATAAAATCAAGCTCGCCAAGCACCTCGGTTATTTCTTCTAACTCAGAGCTATGGTCAGCAACCTTTGCAGAAAGTTCGGCAAGGATTCTCTCAATTTCAAGTGATTCCTTTACCCTGATGTCCTGCACTTGATTATTGAGTTGGACGACCACTTGCGGCTCAATGAACAGGGTTTGTCCGGATGAACTTTGATCATGGATAATGCCGCCATAATGGGCCCGATATTCCTGCTTCACCGGGATGACGAACCTGTCATTTCGGATTGTGATGATGGCATCGGAAAGCATTTTCTGTGCATTTGATGAACGGATCATGCTTTCAAGCTTTTCCCTAACCCTTGCTTGATTCGAACGCAGTTGCTGGCGGAGTGCCCTCAGTGTTTCACTGGCTGTATCAAGAACTTCTCCGCTTTCTTCGATTGCCATTTTGATAGCCTGCTCAAGATTCGCAAGCGGAACAATCCTGCTTGTATAGCCTATCAGGTGCGGGACCTTGCTATTTTCATCATCCAGGTTTTCTATAAAGCGTTTGATTTGCCTGCTGGCATGTACTGAACTGGCAACCTGGACTAGTTCCATTGGACTTAAAGTTCCGCCAATAACGGATCGTTTAATATGGGCCCTGATATCATGAATGCCAGAAAGCGGCACATTTCCCTTAAGCCTTAATGCGGTCGTCGCCTCATCCGTTTCTTCCTGCAGACGCTCAACTTCGTGATAGTCCGTTGAAGGAACGAGCCTTGACAGCTTATCACGCCCGAGCGGGGATGAAGCAAAATCTGATAGCTGTTCCCTGACCTTGAAAAACTCAAGGACTTTCATTGTTCTTTCCTGCATGGAGAAGCTCTCCTTTATCTGTATGCTGCTGTTTTTGTGAATACAGTGGCAGCTTAATTTATCAATTACGGTGATGCAAAAATTGGAGCAGTTCGTCTAAAGTATACGTATTCAGGACTGAACTGCCTTTAATCCAGCCTTTCCTGGCGGCGGCAACTCCGATTTGCATATGGTTCAACATCGCTACTTTGTGGGCATCTGTATTAATTGCAATCTTTACGCCAAATTCCTGGGCTTTCTTCAAGTATTCGTAAGAAAGGTCAAGCCGATGCGGATTTGCATTCAGCTCCAGTGCCGTATTTGTTTCCTTTGCCAGGTCCAGCAGCATGTCAATATCAACATCGTACCCAGCCCTGCGTCCAATCAGCCTTCCAGTAGGATGGGCAATTATATCGACATGTGGATTCTCAAGCGCCGTTCTCAGCCTTGCCATGATTTTCTCCCGAGGCTGTGAAAAGGCAGAATGGATTGATGCGATAACGATATCAAGTTCCCCAAGCAATTCGTCGTCATAATCGAGAGTCCCATCTGGCAGGATATCCATCTCAACTCCGGAGAGAATTTTGAAATCGTTATATTTGGCATTTAGGCGGCGTATATCTTCGTTCTGCTCCCGGAGCCGTTCCGGAGTCAGTCCATTGGCCACCTTTAAAAATTGTGAATGGTCGGTAATGGCGATATAGCTATACCCCATTGCCCTGCACGCTTCAGCCATCTCTTCAATTGTGTGGGCTCCATCACTCCATGTCGAGTGCATATGAAGATCGCCCTGGATTTGTTCAACGCCAACCAGTCCGAACTCCGGTGTGTATTTCTCCACTTCAGTGCCATCTTCGCGAATTTCAGGAGGAAAGAAAGGCAAGCCGAAATAGGCGTAAAACTCTTCCTCTGTATTAAAAGTCTTTACACCCGACTCTGTTTCAACCCCATATTCGCTGATCTTTTCCCCGCGTTCCTTAGCAAGCTGCCTCATTCGAACATTGTGGTCCTTTGAACCGGTAAAATGGTGGAGGGCAGTCGCATATTCATCACTTGAAACAAGCCGGAAATCGGCTGATATATCATAGTCGAACCCAAAGGTGATCGAGACCTTAGTATCTCCTGCACCGATAATTTCCTTTATATCCGGAAGTCCCAGTAGCTGTTGCCTTACCGATTCCGGGTTGCTTGTGGCAATGATGAAGTCAAGGTCCTTGACTGTTTCAGCCCATCGGCGAATACTTCCGGCTCTTGAAAATTTTTCAATATCGTTCATTTCAGATAGTTGCATTTCAATTTTCGCGGCAATTGGCAGCATATAAGCTAGCGGAAGACGTTCTGGACGTTCGCCCGCTTTTTCGATGGCAGCCAGGATTTTCTCTTCGGACTTTTTCCCGAAGCCCGGTAATTCCGAAATTTTATGCAGCCGGCATGCTTCTTCCAGATCTGCGATATCCTCGATGCCGAGAAGATCATGGAGCTTGGCGAGCTTTTTACCGCCTAGGCCTGGCAGCTTTAATAGCGGAACTAACCCTGCAGGGACTTCTTCCTGCAATTCCTTAAGAACGGAGGAGCTGCCTTCCTGAATAAATTCTTCTATTACCGCAGCCGTCCCTTTGCCTATACCGGATATAGCTGTAAAATCAGTAATTCCGGAAAGGCTCCGATTATCTGTTTCCAATGCAAAGGCTGCTTTCCTGAAAGCCGATACTTTAAACGGATTTTCCCCTTTAAGTTCCATATAAACAGCAATGGTTTCAAGCAGTCCAATTACATCTTTTTTATTTTTTTCCATTGTTAGTACCCACCATCCCTTCATTACGTTTAAGCAAGCGAAAAGTTCCATTTGAACAACATAAACCGCACGCGCCCTGTGACAGGCAAAGAGCCGCCTGTCCCTGCGATGATTATTCTCAGTAGTTTTCCTTGGTGGCAACGCCGTTCAACTAAACTAAACTTTTTAAGCAGAAGGCTGTGTTAATGGAGATTGTTGTTTTTAAAAAGAGTTGATGAAGCGGAAGGCGCGAAGACTCCTACGGGAGAAAAGGTCAGTGGGAGACCCCACAGGCGCTCGCGCCGAGGAGGCTCCCAGGCCGCCCGTGGAAAGCGAAGCGCCTGGAGCGGAAATCAACAATGTTGTTTAACACAGCCAAACAGAAAAGAAAAACTCCTCTGCTGTCAGAGAAGTTCAAGCAGCAATATTGTCAATCCACCATTCCTTGAGCTGCTGTGAAAGAACTGGAGTGTGTTTGATCATACCTTCAGCCAGGACAGAATCCTTCATAGCCTCCTGAATGAAGCCCATCGGAACAAGCGCCCCGATATACAATAATAAAAACAAAATCAAGTAAACTTCCAGGAAGCCAAGTGCTCCCCCCGCCCAAATATTTAAATGTTTTATAATTGGCAGGTGGGCAAGAAAATCGAGCATTGCGCCGATGATCTGAATCAGCACCTTTACTGCGATGAATATAGCGATGAAAGCAAATGCCCGGTAGAAAGCATCTTCCGCCCCTGTTGCTGATGTCAAAACAGAAAGTGGCGATGTTTCACCAAGTGACGGATATGGAACCCATAGCTTGAGCCTTGGCGCGAGGATATCATAATACTTATAAGCAACTATGTATGCAACGATAAATCCAATTAAATGAATAAATTGCAGAATGAAACCCCGTTTTAGGCCGATAAAAAAACCCATAATGAATAAAAGAATTATAGCTAAATCCAGCATTCCCCTTTAACCCTTATCCCTTTCCGTTTCTGATTTCAGCTTTTCCAGCTCGTCTCTAATTTTAATAAAATCATTTACAGCATTAACCGCGGTCAGAACAGCCAGTTTATTCACATCTAACGAAGGATTCTTGGAACTGATTTCCCGCATTTTGTCATCGACCAGTGATGCCACCAGCCTGACATGGCTTGAGCTTTCCGGACCGATTATGACATATTGCTGGCCAAATATATCGACCGTTGTCCTATTTTTATTTACATTTGACACATAACTGCCTCCATTCAAAGAATCCTAATCCCTATAATACCAGAACCCGCTTTTCTGTAAAAGTGTAACCGACTATTTCCCAGCTTCAAGCATGGATTTTGTCATATTGCGCTATTTTTTTGTACTAATCTATTACATTTTTTTCGTGGATTAATCTCCTCATCCTGAACGACGATTAATCCACTAAATGGGGTTTCGTAGATTAATCTCCTCCACTCGACCCACGATTAATCCACTAAATGGGGTTTCGTGGATTAATCTCCTCCATCTGACCAGCGATTAATCCACTAAAACTAGCCGTAAAGCCTGATAATACTGGTAAAAAGTATGCTACAATAAGCTGACAACAAACCATAAAGGAGTGCACTGTTTTGGGAACTGCCGTCATTACCGTAACAACTGAGCAAATCCATAAATTGAGGGAACACTATTCCCGTTTTATTATAGAGAAGCTGCCGCAGGGCAGTGTTTTCGCAGCCAAAACTCCTTCCTGTATGGTCACTGCCTATAAATCAGGGAAAGTACTATTTCAGGGTTCCGGCGCTGAAAACGAAGCCGCTCAATGGGGAAATCCCGCTTCGAGCCCAAGTGCCGCAGGCTCAAAAAAAACTACTGCAAAAAAGCCGGCTCCCGGTTCACACCTGCCTGCTGGCTTCAACCTTTTATCAGTAATCGGTTCAGATGAAGTAGGTACCGGTGACTACTTTGGGCCGATTACTGTTGTCGCCGCCTATGCCCGGAAACAGGATCTGCCGCTTCTAAAGGAACTTGGTGTCCGTGATTCAAAGGACTTAAATGATGAAAAAATTATTGCAATCGCCAAGGACATAAAAGATGTGATTCCCTATAGCCTGCTGACTCTCCATAACGAAAAGTACAATGAGATGCAGCAGTCAGGTATGTCTCAAGGCAAATTGAAGGCGCTTCTACATAACCAGGCTATCGGACATGTCCTTAAAAAAATAGCTCCTGAAATGCCAGATGCTATTTTAATTGACCAATTTGCTGAGGCCGGGATTTATTACAACCATTTGAAAGGCCAGAAGGCAATTATCCGCGACAAGGTCTTTTTCAGTACAAAGGCTGAAGGGTTGCACTTATCCGTTGCAGCAGCATCGATCCTTGCGCGCTATGCATTTATCCGGCACTTTGAAAATCTTTCAGCGGAAGCAGGGTTTCTAATACCAAAAGGAGCTGGACCAAAAGTAGATGAAGCCGCTGCAAAGCTAATATTGACAAAAGGGCAACAGGCTCTTCCGAAATTTGTGAAGCTTCACTTTGCCAATACTCAAAAAGCAAAGCATCTAGTCGCCAAAAGAAGAAGCAACCACTAGTGTTTTGGCATTAAACAGTACATTATTCGATACTATTTCAGTATAATTGGGGGCAATTAGAATCCCTACCTTATTACCTTAAGCAAAAAGAGTTGGGAGATGAACTCCCAACTCTTTTGTATTTTCATGCATTAAGCTCTCAGGACTGCCCCTGCTTTTTCTTCCAATGCCCTTAACACCTTGTTATGGACCTTCGTTACCTCTTCATCCGTAAGGGTCCGCTCCGGATTAAAGTACTTCAAAGAGAACGCAATCGACTTTTTGCCCGCTTCCATGTGCTCGCCTTCATAAAGGTCAAACACGTCAGCTTCCTTAAGAAGAGGTGTCCCGCTCTCAATGATAATACTGCGTAGGTCTCCAGCCGCAGCTGCCGTATCAACGACGAGTGCAATATCCCTGGTGATGGAAGGGAAACGTGGGATTGGTTCGTAGTGCAGTGGTTCTTTATCCGCCTCAAGCAATGCTTCGAGCTTAAGTTCAAGTACATACGTATCCTTTAAATCCAGTTCTTTTTGCAAAGTAGGATGAACTTGGCCCACAAAACCGATTCTTACTCCATCCAACAGGATTTCAGCGGTACGGCCAGGATGCATGTTATCCAGCTGAGCAGCCGCGTAGGTGACTCGTTCTCCAAGACCGAGCTTTTCAGTAAGGCCTTCAACCACGCCTTTTAGAACAAAGAAATCAACAGGTTTCTTCTCTCCCTGCCATGGATGTGAATGCCATAGGCCAGTTATTGCCGCAGCAAGATGCTCCTCTTCGGCAGGCAGCTCTTCGCCTTTTGAAAGGAATACTGCGCCTACTTCATAGACTGCAAGGCTGTCTGCCTGGCGGGCACCGTTGTATTTCAGCACTTCAAGCAATTGAGGAAGAATGCTGAGTCGAAGCTGGCTGCGCTCTTCACTCATCGGCATGGCAAGCTTGATTGGTTCTGTTTTTTCAAGAGCAAATTGGGAAACTTTTTCTTCACTTGTTAACGAATAAGTTATTGCCTGATATAGACCCGCACCTTCAAGGTAATTCCGGACAATCCTGCGCTTAGCCTGGTATGGAGTTAACTTTCCTGCCAGCTGCTCGCCGGAAGGCAAGGTTTGCGGGATGTTGTCATAGCCATATAGGCGAGATACTTCCTCGTACAGGTCCTCAGGAATGGTGATATCCCCTCGACGAGTTGGAACAGTTACAGTGACGTCAGTTCCTTCTACAGTCGTTTCAAAGCCTAACCGCGCAAAAATTTCGGTAACATCGGTTATTGTCAATTCCATTCCAAGGAATGAATTCATTTTTACCGTATTAAGTGTAACAACTGCAGGCTCAATACTTAAAGTATCGGCTTCAACTGACCCTTCCAGAACCACACCTTCAGCGTATTCTGCCATTAATGCTGCAGCGCGTTCACCAGCAGCACGTACACGGTTAGGATCGACTCCTTTTTCGTAGCGGGAACTTGCTTCACTGCGCAGGCCATGGTCTTTTGAAGCCTTGCGGATTGTGCCTCCTGTGAAATAAGCCGATTCAAGCAGGACAGTTGTCGTATCAGAGGTTACCTCTGAATTAGCTCCGCCCATTACACCAGCAATTGCAACCGGTTCTGTGCCATTTGTAATAACAAGGTGGTCAGGTGTAAGCGTTCTTTCTGCATCATCAAGGGTAACAATTCTTTCACCAACACGCGCACGGCGGACAAGAATTTCCTTTGATCCAAACCTGTCATAATCAAAAGCATGAAGAGGCTGGCCATATTCAAGCAGGATGTAGTTGGTAATGTCGACAACATTGTTGTGCGGTCGAATACCAGCCGCCATCAAGCGTGTTTGCATCCAAAGTGGAGACGGACCGATTTTAACGTTTTTAATTACTTTTGCAACATATAACGGGTTGTCTTCTGGTGCTTCAACGGAAACTTTAATATAATCTGAAGCTTTTTCATCTGACTCACTTAACTTTGTTTTAGGAAGCTTAACCTCTCTGCCCAAAATGGCTGCCACTTCGTAGGCAACACCGAGCATGCTCATTGCATCTGCACGATTGGGTGTCAGGCTCAATTCAAGAACCTGGTCATCCCTATTCAATGCCTCAATCGCGTCTTCACCAGGTACGGCGTCAGCAGGGAAAACGAAGATGCCCTCTGCATATTCTTTCGGGACGATTTTCCCTTCCATTCCAAGCTCCTGAAGTGAACAAATCATTCCGTTGGATTCCTCACCGCGCAATTTCGCCTTCTTGATTTTAAAATTGCCTGGCAGAACAGCACCTGTTTTAGCTACAGCCACTTTCTGACCCTGTGCCACGTTCGGAGCACCGCAAATGATTTGAACCGGGTTTTCTTCTCCAATATCAACTTGGCATTTGCTTAATTTATTAGCATTGGGATGCTGTTCACGCTGGAGTACATGCCCGATAACGACACCGCTGATTCCTTCATTAAGGGTTTCTACACCTTCAACTTCAATCCCGCTTTTTGTAATTTTTTCAGCTAACTCACTAGCTGACACTCCGGATAAATCAACATAATCCAGAAGCCATTTATATGAAACAAACATTTATAGGACCTCCTTTTTAAAATAAACCTTCCTTCAGTTGCGACACTCGCTGATAGTTATTTGGAATCAATAGGAACAATTCTCTCACTGGAAGCTTAGCTGCCTCTTGATGCTTGAAAAATTTATTCCTGCTCTGAGAACTGCTTAAGGAAACGAATGTCGTTTGTATAGAAATGGCGAATATCGTCAATTCCGTACTTTAGCATCGCGATTCTCTCCGGTCCCATTCCAAAAGCGAAACCAGTGTATTTTTTAGAGTCATAGCCAGCCATTTCAAGCACGTTCGGATGAACCATCCCGGCGCCTAAAATTTCAATCCAGCCTGTTCCCTTACAGACGCTGCAGCCATGACCGCCGCAAATTTTACAGGAAATGTCCATTTCAACTGACGGCTCAGTAAATGGGAAAAAGCTAGGGCGAAGCCTGATTTTCCTGTCCTCACCGAACATTTTCTTAGAAAACTCAGCAAGGGTTCCTTTAAGGTCGCTCATCCGGATGTTTTCACCAACAACAAGCCCTTCAACCTGGGTGAATTGATGTGAGTGAGTCGCATCATCGTTATCACGGCGATACACCTTGCCCGGGCAGATGATTCGGATCGGCCCTACTCCACCCTGCTTTTCCATCGTCCTAGCCTGGACAGGGGATGTGTGGGTGCGCATAAGGATATCTTCGGTTATGTAAAATGAATCCTGCATATCACGAGCCGGATGGCCTTTTGGCAGATTTAGGGCTTCAAAGTTATAGTAATCCTTTTCGACTTCCGGCCCTTCAGCAATTTGGTAGCCCATTCCGATGAAAAGGTCTTCGATTTCTTCAATAATTTTTGTAAGAGGATGAGGGCTGCCTGTCTTGACCGGACGGCCAGGCAGGGTTACATCAATTGTTTCGGAGGCAAGGCGCTCATTGACGGCTGCTTCTTCAAGCTGTACCTGCTTACTAGAAATAGCCTCTTCGATCGCTCCCCTTACTTCATTGACGAGCGCACCCATTTTCGGGCGTTCCTCAGCGGATAACTTGCCCATCCCGCGCAGCACCTCGGTGATTGGTCCCTTTTTTCCGAGATAAGCAACACGGACATCATTTAATTCCTTCAGATTTTGTGCCTGTTCAACTTTTTCAAGTGCTTCAGTTTGCAATTCTGCAAGTCTTTCCTGCATGTGATTTTCCTCCTCATTTAGAATCCATCGATTGTTATCCGCATGGGATAATGTAGGCAATAAGCAAATGTTCCTCTCATATTAAGAGCCAGTGGAATTTTACTTTCATAGCTTTAATCTTATAGCCTTCCTGTTAGCGCAGCACCGCCTCTTTTCCACACAAAAAAGCCCCTCCCAATAAAGGGACGAGGCTTTGTGATCGCGGTACCACCCTTGTTAACAACGTATGTATGCACATTCGTGTTCACTTCATTGAAATAACGGATTTTAGCCGGTACACCTTTACATTCTTGGCGAATGGTCCCGGTGTCAACTCTGGAGGTGAACGCACACTTCCCTGCCCTAAAAATGCTTTCAGTCTCGGCACTTTTTCCCTTTAAAGGCGGTTTAATGAAGGTGCTCTTCTCCGTCATTGTTTTTCGATTATGAATTTAGTTGCTATTATAGCGTAAATTCCGCAGCGATTCAAACGTTTGCTGAATTTTTCAAGGAATAAAGGAGAATCCCGGCTGCAACCGCAACATTTAGAGACTCACTTTTCCCATAGATTGGAACATACAAATTGTCATCCGTAATAGACAGCAGGTGTTTGGACACTCCGTTGCCTTCATTTCCGACCAGCAGGGCAAATGTGCTGCCTGGCGCTGCATCTGTATATGTTCGGGCGTTCTCCAGTGCTGTTCCGTATACCGCAATGCCCTTCGCCTTCAGCTTCGGGATCCACTCATCAAGCTTTCCTGTTAAAACTGGCAGGTGGAAATGACTTCCCTGTGCAGAACGAAGTACCTTTGGATTGTAAATATCAACACTGCCTGCCCCTACTATGACCGCGTCAATACCGGCTGCATCCGCAGTCCGTATCATTGTTCCAAGATTCCCCGGGTCCTGGACAGCATCCAGTAATAGAAACGTATTGGCATCAGCCAAGCTGTCATTAACGAATTCTTGCTTGCATACAGCAAGAATTCCCTGGGGGGTTTCGGTTTCCGATAGGCTTTTGAAAATTTCCTTTGATACGATTGTAATCGGGGTATCCTTATAATCCATTCGATGGGGAATATCGGTTTCATCCGCAATAATTAGTTCAACTACAGTACCTGAATCTTTAAGTGCTTCCTCCACCAAGTGAAACCCTTCTGCTAAAAAAAGGCCAGTCCTCTCACGCTCTTTTTTCATCGCAAGTTTTTTCCATTGTTTCACCTGTGGGTTTTGGGCAGATTGGATGTGCTTCACTTTCTCTTCCGCCTTTCTCTAAACTCATTTTCTAATTATAGCCTATTGCAAATACATATTAAAACCATGAAAAGAAAAAGATAGTAAAGAACATTAAAAAGGAGGGATAAACCATGGATTTAAATTTACGTGCAGCTGTCATCCATAATATTGCGAACAATACCCAGCAGGAGCTTGAGGATACAATTGTCGATGCCATTCAAAATGGTGAAGAAAAAATGCTTCCGGGCCTTGGCGTGCTTTTTGAAATCATTTGGAATAACTCTTCCGAAGAAGAAAAAAAGGAAATGCTTGAGGCGCTTGAAGGCGGGTTAAAGAAATAATTGCAAAGCCGTGCCATTTAAATTCACACAAAAGCTCCCCGGCAATTGCCAGGGAGCTTTCCTATTAACCCAATTTAATGTTTTCTACAGTTTCTGCATCAAGCCGCTTAATAACTTCAACAATCAGTTTGACTGTGTTTTCATAATCATCGCGGTGAAGCATCGCTGCATGAGAATGGATGTATCTCGTAGCAATTGTAATAGCCAACGCCGGGACACCGTTATGCGAAAGATGGATGGCACCAGCATCCGTCCCGCCGCCAGGAACCGTATCGAATTGATAAGGAATGCTAAGCTCATCTGCGGTATCAGTGATAAAATCGCGAAGCCCCTTATGAGATACCATTGATGCATCATAAAGAATGATTTGCGGGCCTTTACCCATTTTTCCAAGTGCTTCTTTCTCAGTAACCCCTGGTGTGTCACCGGCAATTCCGACATCGACGCCAAAGCCGATATCAGGCTCAATTTTAGCAGCTGCTGTCCTTGCGCCGCGCAGGCCAACTTCCTCCTGGATTGTACCAACTCCATATACCACGTTCGGATGCTCCACATCTTTCAACTGCTTCAGGACATCAATGGCCACCGCACAGCCAATCCGATTATCCCACGCTTTTGCAAGCAGCATCTTTTCGTTTTTCATGACAGTGAATTCAAAGTAAGGAACGATCATATCGCCAGGGCGGACTCCCCACTCGGATGCCTCATCCCTGCTTGTCGCACCAATATCAATGAACATATCCTTGATTTCGACCGGCTTTTTCCTTTGTTCGGCCGTTAGGATATGAGGGGGCTTTGACCCGATAACACCCGTCACCTCACCTTTGCGGGTAACGATTGTAACACGCTGGGCGAGCATGACCTGGCCCCACCAGCCGCCAACAGGCTGGAAGCGAATAAAGCCCTTTTCATCGATTTGTGTAGCCATAAAGCCAACTTCATCCAGATGGCCGGCTACCATGATTTTCGGTCCGCCTTCCTTGCCTGTCTTTGTGGCAATCAAGCTGCCAAGCCCGTCAGTGGTGATTTCGTCTGCATATGGCGCTATGTAATCTTTCATAACCTCGCGGACTTCCCTCTCATTGCCAGGGATGCCCTTTGCATCGGTAAGTGCTTTTAGGATTTGCAATGTTTCATCTAATTGTTGTGCCATACGATTGACCCCCTTCTTTTTATAGGTTTATGCAAGGCAGTATAGTAAGAAAGCTTGCACATCTCTTTGCCCGTTCATTATACAAAAAGCCTGGCTATTTGTAAAAATATTCTGTTAATCAGTACTCCTATTACCTTTTAAAGTATAAAACATTTTTAAATAAATTATCCTTCCATAGCACAACCCAAACTAAAAAATCAGATAATCGCCCTCCCGGTATAGGAATGCGATAACTTCTGCATCCCGCCCAATCTGGCTTAATGAATCTTATTTGAATTCAAAAAGAGCAGCTGTTATTCCTGCTCTTTCAGTTAATCTTATATAATTTTTAATTCATTGTCCTTTTTAGCAGTTGCAGCGTTTAAATATCTAGTTTCTTCCAGTGGTTACGAAGCTCAATTATTCTGGTGATCATAGTTTTGTCTTCTAGCTCATCAAATACATAGGGATCTGGCCATATGTTTACCTCTATGATCCAGGGAAAAAAGTCCCGATCTAAACCAATGTCGAGTCCGATGGCATTCAAGTTATATAATTGGCCAATTTGTTCTCCGAGTTTCCTGAGCTTGTTCTTATATGCAACCAATTCTTCGCCATTCATATGCTTAGCTAATAAGGGTTCTACAGGATATACCTTTCCGTTGCTGTGGAAGTTAGTGACAATTCTTTTCGGGTCGGCCACGCGTCCTAGCATGCCAGTGACTTCATATTTCTGATCTGGGGTCCGCTGTACCATGATCCGCAAATCAAAAATGCATCCTTCGTACTTTAATAAATGAATTCCCTTTTGAATAATATATTTTTTGTTTTTTGTTTTCCGCTTTTGCATTATATCTTTGATCTCTTTGTCTAATGATGCAAATAAATCAGCAAACGTATCATAGGTGTAAATTCTCGTCTTCCTCTGAAACGTATACTCATTGGAACCATCTTCTTTCTCCACACGCTCCACTCTGATTACACCCCTGCCAAAACTCCAATTGTCGGGCTTGACATATACCATTCGGTGCCTGTCTAGCATATCTGACAGGTTTGTGGGGTTAAACCACTTTGTTTCCGGAACAAATTGGCGAAACTCACTTTGGTTTTCCAAAACATTCTTTAGTGTCCATTTACTCCTTTTTCTTTTCGTTTTGGACTCCACAGGTCTCTCTCCACGGTACCCTGTAAAGTTGGATTCGATTTTTTTATATGTGTCCATATCGGTTTTTTTAAAACTTTTAAACCGAGGCTCAAGATTAACCTCAATCAACCAGGGCTTTAAGTTTTCATCGTATCCAATATCAAAACCTAGTATTTGAAGTTGATTGCACTTTTCGGATAATCGATTGGCCATTTTAACCACCAGTTTTTCAAGCTTTTCTCGGTATACGGGAATTTCTTCCTCTGAAAGGAAGCAACCCATGACTTGTTCATACCGCATTGGGATTCCGCTACTCGAGTAGTTCGTCACGATTTTTGCTGGATGCCCTGCTCTTGCTACAATTCCTGCTGGTTCCCACTTTTTTGTTTTCTTATTTAGCTGGACAATGACTCTTATATCGAAAAGTCTGTCTTCATATTTTAGCAGCGGGATGCCCTGTTGAATCATATACCGGCCCTTTGCCCGCTTTTTAGTTTTTTGAATCTTCTCAACCTTCCTTTTTAACGATGAATATAGTTTTCCAAATGTCGTAAATGTTTTGATTTTTTTTACATAATGATACGTATAAATTGGTTCTTTTCCGTCTTCGCCCTTTTGGACCTTAATAATGCCGCTCCCTCCAGTACCGAGGGAAGGTTTGACAAATACGGCTTGATGCTTTTCTAGCATACTCATAAGATTTTTTTTATTTAGCCACTTTGTTTCGGGGATATAGCCCTTTATTTCACGATTATTTATCAATACCTTTGTTTTTTGCCATTTGCTAATTAACTCTTCAAAGGAGATCATGATGCACCTTCTTTTTTACGATTTTAAAAAAAATGCCCGTTTTTAAAACCCTGCCAATGCACCGGCGTACACCAATGGAGCAGCCACTACACGCCTATACATTTTGCGGTCTTTAATAGTTTTTAAAGGGCTGTTATGATTATGTGATCGGTTATTAAGCTCAATAATCCATACACGTAAATTGGAATCAACCATGACGTCGAAAGCCACATCTCCATAGTGGACGTTCTTATCATCGAGCTCCCTACAGACTTTTTTACACATGCCAATTATCTCTTGCTTTTTCCCTCTCGCCGCTTTTTTGCTTAACTTATAAACCTCCCTCAAAGCTTGGGAAGTAGGAAGAAAATAATCTGTTAAGACCCGGTTTGTAGCTATACTCCCTTTAACTCCTATTCGCGCATAAGTTCCACTGCATTTCCATGTCTTTTCTTTGTTTTTCTGGAGAATTACCCTGAACACTATATTTCTATCAAGGTCACTGTTCATGATTGGCTGCTGTGCTATATACGGCGTATTATTAAGAGATTCCAGGAAAGCGGTAAAATTTCCATAGTCTAAATGTTTTGTTTGGTTTCCTACATTTTTAACTGCATATTGATCTCCTTCCAGCGTCACGGTATAAATCCCTGCCGCCTTCATTCCCCCAGCGGGTTTTAAATATATACATTTAAACCTCCCAAGCATGCCGACAACTCTGTCTTTTTCCTGCAGCTGTACCGTTTCCGGAAAGTAATGACTGACCTCAGGCGAATCAGACAATTTATCATAAAGCTCCCATTTATTTAATAATGGATAGTTAAAGGCTTTCCCATCCATCAACTCTGATAATTGATCGAGTGCTGCCGCTTTCCCTCTTCTAAAAAGCACCTCCGGGAAAGGGAATCGGCCTGGCATCCAAGTTCCTTTTATATCCGGACCACCTGTATAAAAATAGTACCCATTGATTGTTTTGTTCTCAAAATCAATGGAATCTGCTGAGGCTATAATAAACAGCCCGCCTACATCCTTGTAACAAGCAGTGTATTTTTTCAGCTTCCTTAGCCTTTTTGAAGTAATCTTTTTTGCCTGTTTATTGAATATAAAAGCAATGACGGGACCAACATAAAAGGTATCCCGTTCAACCCTCCACTTGAAATCCACTTCAAATAACATTGAAAACGTCTCGGCAAATTGTCTATGGATCCCAATGATTTCACTTCCAATAGTAGTGGAAAATTTGACATTTACTTCTTTTTTAAACCCCCCGAAGGCGAAGGTCATGGTTTTATTTGTTTCATTAAAATCATTTTGCATACACTGTGGAAGTATCAGATCGCTTTCTCCAATGCCCTCCATATAACAAAAGCGCATACTCATCCTCCTTTAACACTTCATCTATAACCTATGTGACCATGTGTTTTCTGCCTGTGTTTTTTCATTACTTTTATCTTTTCTAACAACCCGATTTCCCCCGAACTAATAGGTGGCTGCATTCGATCTAAAATGGACAAAGTGCCCATTCCATGCTGCTGAAAAAAATAAAATAGTAGCGAATCATGTAAGAAAGGTAGGAAAAGAATGGGAGTAAGATATGATTGCTTAATCTCACCAGATGTTGTCCTGGAACCATTACTCCTGGGGAAGTAGTCAATATTATCTTTAGGTTAAACGTCCTGGGTGGTTGGGAGAATTGTAGAGTGTTGCTCCTGGCAACACTGGTGCTACTTGTGTTTTAAGTGCTAATAGTGCATCTGGAAGTTTTGGGACAGCCCACGATTAATCACCGCTCTAGGTTACACCTCCGCCTGTAAATAAAAAAGCATCCAGCGAACTGGATGCTTTCTCTACCATTTTGGCTCGCAAATTATTTGCTCTTCAAAATATCTGTATCCAGGAACTGGATTCCACAAATGCAAGTAATGTATATTTTAATAAATAGTAAAGTTTTCTCCAACTTTACTAGGTCACCAAGCAGCTTCGTAGGTTCTTATATGTTGTACGGTCGTAGTAATGACAGTTTTGCGAAGGAAGACCCTTTATCTAGGTATCGATTCGACTGTCCGTGTACTCTTATTTTATGTGCAGGTTGGGAGTTGGTGATTTTCTGTAATTAAAATAATTAATGCTGATTCGCCAGGTACTCCGCGTATTTCACTGTCCTTTTCGCCACCTCAAATTCCCTGTGCTGCGAACCCGGCCTCCAATTGACCTCAAAAACCCAGAGTTTATGCTGCGAATCAATCCCCACATCAATACCGAGTTCGTCAAACCTGCGTATAAAAACCTCCTCCAGATGGCTGGAAAAGGTATGCGCGAACTGTTCAAGCAGCCTCTTGATATTGAAATATTCGTCACCAAATTGATCCTTTAGGAATGAATCCAATTCTCCGCGATACCCTCCGCCGCTGATATTACTAATCAGTTTTCCACTTCCGCTGATCCTCGGATAAATAAGATTTATTTCCCACTCACCCAGCCCATTTTTCTGAACATGAAGCCGAAAGTCATATGTCAGGCCACTGCGGGTTTTACATTCAATAAATGGCTGGAACAAATATTTTTGTTCTTTCTTTAGCTCTTCAATTAATAAATGGAACTGGGATGAATCAAGTACCTTCTCTTCAGTTCCGTCTATAATGTTAAATTCACCCTCATTTATTTCCTTCACAAATAAAATTTCTTTGCCCTTGTTTCCCGAAAATGGCTTGATGACAATTCTCTGTCCCTGGTCCAAAAGCTCAAATAATCGCTCCGTTTTCTTTAAAGGGAATGTAGGAATTAGAAAACGTGCGAAATCGCCCTTTTTCTGGACTGCCCGGTACACCTTCATTTTGTTGGGTACAGGTTGACTGGTGAATGGAATCATTTTTTTTAATTTCCTGTATATGTTCTTTTGCCAAACTGTCCTCGGCCTGCTGATATTAATAACTACTTGAGGGAGGTTCATTGTTCGCTGCTCCCATTTGCCTTTGCTGTAAACCCAGCCTTCTATTTTCCGAGATTCAAGGTTAACTCCCCGATAAGAAAAGTAAACAAAAGGAATTCCTTCCATTTTTGCAGCTGCTGCGCAGGCATATGCCTTTTTTTCATGGTTAGGCTTTTTCCTGTAGTGAAGCATACCGATTAATGTCACATAAATCCCTCCTTTATAGGGGTTCCATGAAAAATTTAATTTCCTTTGCTGCCATTTCAGCAATCTTCTTTGCTTCAGGAAAACTCTCTGCGGAAGCAATCACATAAGCATATCGTTCTCCTAATGAATAGGGAGGAGTTAAAATAGCTCCTTTTCGGGGTTTTACATAAACTTCTTTAACGCCCTCAAGGGATAAGGCCCGATTCTTCCCCGTAACCCTCAAAAGCATCCCCCGTGCTGCTACAGTAATGAATTGGGCAAATACATGTTTGTGTTTACTCTGTGTCAGGTCAGGCTCCTGTCCAAGGTGTATTTTGATAATCTCTTGTACCAGATTGATACCGGTGCCTTCGTGCAGGATTTGATTCATGGCACCGCCCGATACCCTTGGATTGATTTCAATTAGCTTCCACTCCCCGTTTACCCATCTCATTTCCAAATGGCACGAACCCATGGTCATATCCAGGGTCGAAAGCACTTTCTTTACGACAGACTCCAGCTTCTCGTGTTGTGTTTCACTAAGTGAAGCCGGATAGTGATAGCCTGTTACAATAAACCGATCATTTTTGGAGATGAACTGTTCAATAACACCAACTATTAGAACTTTTCCTTCCCATACAAGAACTTCGATTAAGAATTGAGGGCCATTTAAATATTCTTCAATTAAAATAGCCTGTTCAGGAAACTGTTTCCTTAATAATTGAATTCCTTGTTCAAGCTCTCTCTCTGTTTCAGCTAAAATGACATCCTTTGACCCATTTGACTGGGGATATTTAACAATGAGCGGAAGAGAATGTTCAAATCGTTCTACCACTTTTTCGGCTGGTTCCTCAGATGGAATGACTATAAAAAATGGATTCATGTCCAGGTCTTGCAGTGCTTTCCTAACCCTGGTTTTCTCCTCCATTTTGTATATCGCTGCGGGTGAGGGGTGCATAAGACCCAATTCAATTGACAGGAGTGTGGCAGTATACACAAAGGGATCCACCAAACTTAGGCAGGCTTTGATATTTTTCCCTTGTCTCTTCAACAAGCCAAGCTGCCCTTTAAGGCTTTCCCTGTTTTGCAAATCTTCAAGGTAAACCATCTGGTGCACATCTGGGAATTCTTCTCTTTGTTCGATAAATTTTTCCCTGTCTGTAAAAAGGACCGTAAAAAAACCCATCTGTTCTGCTGTTTTAATAGCTTCTCTGCTCGTTCCGGACTTATTGCTTCCGATAAAAATAATGGTATCCATTTTTTCATCCCCCGATTTTCTTAAAAGGAGTTCCTAATTACCTTATTCAATTTCTTTATTGGGGTGTATGTACACATGGAACCAAACACATCAAGGAAATTAGTGAGGATACCATAATTTGAGGCGAAATGTTTTATTCCGTAACTGTATAAACTCTATCCTTATCTTTGCAATAGACAATCTTTGTCTTTTCCGGGTGTAATTCCAGTTATTTGCCTAGGGCTTCCTTCAGATTCCGCGTCGCCACGGACACCCTTGCCTTTGGCTAATGGTTCGCATATCCCAAAGCCTATAGTGAACTTTCACCGCCAAGTTTCTGGCACACAAGTAAAAGGGAACCGGTTTGGCCGTGTTCCCTTTTAGATTTCTAGCATAAAAGTCAGGTAATCTGTGATTCACAGATTTTCCAGAGGGTTATATAAGATCTCTTTTTAAAAAAGTTCCGGAAAACGTTTCCTGATTTTTTGAATTCTTCTCTTATTTTTTATCAGATTTTTCTTAACGTAGTCTTGTTGACGTTTCCCTTTACCTCTATATTTCCTTGTATTTTCCCCATGATTAACCATGTACACTGCCATCCGGCCTGTCAAGTGCTCAAGCTTTCTGCCGTATTCTTCGGCGACATTTTTATAATTCTTATGGCGTTCAAATTTTGAAAAATAACTATTCCTGTCTTTAGGATGTAAAAGAAATTCATTTTTTTTGAAGTACATAATTGCACATGAACCACTTTTGCGCCAAAACGAATTACACCGGGCGATTAATTTATTTGTGACATCATATATATAACCTTTTGTGATAAGATATCCCCTTTTATTATCATCCTTCAGAACAGTTTCAACCAATGATGGATCCAAAATATCATCTGCGTCTAAATGCATATAATAAAGGGATTCATACGTTGCTTGCCTCAATGCTGTTCCAATCATTTGTTTTTTTCTCCCTTTATCTCGGCCAATTTCCTTTACGTTGTTTGGAACTGGAAAACCGGCCAGGAGCACTCGTACATCAAGGCCAAAATAATTAACTGGCGGATATTCATGAGCTGCAAGATAAATAACAAAATTTTTATTTTTTTGCCTGGAAAGAGAATATAACGTGGTTTCTAGATTCTCACAAACTTTTTTCCAGTCCTTGGACACTGCTTTAGCCCTAAGAGGAATTCCAAAAACAAAGCTCGGATGTTTGTTAACAAAATTATCATTTCTCTTAACCTCTGCTTTCCCAATGTTCCAGTAAGGGCGCACACCGTCATGCGGGAAAAATCGTGTTTTCACAGAGTATTTCGAATGAGGAAAAAGAGTTTTATTTAGCTTTAATTTGGATTCCCGAGGTGCAGAAAACCAAATGGGAAGATAGCGTTCTTCATCGAAGTCATCACTCCGTTTATTTGGCCACTTTTTACCCGTATGCGTCAAGAGCCACTGGACGGCTTTTATTAGGCTGGACCCTTTGCGGGATTGATAAGCCCATAAGTCCGTGCCCCATCTTCCGGCAATTTCGGTCATATAGATCCAGCCTTGCAGATTAAAACAACAGTAGTGGGCGGGCTGGGTCCGAACCAGCTCTTTAGGCTGTGCACCGTCTGGCGCAAATTGTGTTTCAATTCTGGATTGAGCTCTTACAATAGCTTCATATAAGACCGGGTTATCATCAAGGAAGTCTGCAATAGCAGCAACCTGCAGATCATAATAGGTTCCATGGTTATTATCCGATAGGCGTTCCCCTTTCCCTTGAGGGGAATGGATAAGCCAATCAAGATAACTTGACAGCCAATCTTTAAAACGTATAAGGTGTTCCTCAGGGATTGTATTCGCCTTGCAAAAAAGGCGGACAGCATCCAAATAAAAGTAGATATCCTTCATTTCAATAATCCCTTTGGTGGTCCCCTGATTGTTATTTCTGCCCCTTCTAACCTGAGCATATTTTAAATGAGGATTCATTTTGGTAGCGGGATTAACAAAGAATCGATAGAGAATTCGTGAGCCATGTTCCGCATATTTCTTTTCGCCAGTAAAAAACCAGGCTAGGGCAAGTGTGATAGAGTCATCAAATACCCGTTGCAGACGGGTTCGGTCATATTTATCACTTTCAGGCTCATACAGCCTTGTACCTGGAACTCTCCTCCCGTCCCGCCTAACATAAGGCAGGCCATCTTTTTTCTTTTTATTTGGCCACCAGTAGGGTGCAGGGTGCCAATAATCGTTTATTATACCGCTAGGGGGAAGGGATTTTTTATCAGTTACTGAATACGGCTCCCTTGTTAATGCCTCTTCAGCATCATCTAAAAGTCTGGTAATCAAAGGCATTTCTGCACCATCAAGAAACATACTCTTCTCCTTCTCGAGTATGTCCATCTGATAAAATAATAACTCTCGACCGCTCTTTCGTTTTGCTATCTTATCTCTGTCTATCGCGCGAATGGTGTTAATGATGGCCTCTGTTCGGGCAAGATTTCTTTGCTTAAAACTCTGTTTTGTATCCTTGTCCAGCACTTTATTCCCAGAAAACATTCTTGCTGCCCATCCTGCAAATCCAAATTGCCCTGCTTCAGGTGATTTTGGACTTCGAACCTGGTCCCATGGGTCGTCCTTCCACTTGTCCCATTTACCTGGAATACCCAACCTCCAGAACAATTCCACTTTGTCCCGCCGGCCATATGGAAAATTCTCATTGAATTCTTCTTTTGAATCACTTCTAAAGATTATTTGCGGTTCTTCAACCGGGCTGGGAGTGAAATTTTCTGAGACAAGCTGAGAGTTGTCTAATACTCTAGCCATCGGGACTGCAAAGTATTTCAGGTATGGTGACTTTCTTATACCTTTACGAATTTCCCTCCAGGCGGAAGAAGTGATAAAACAATTGCCATCCCAAGGCAGCACCCACTTTGCACGCATTTTACCATCACGCAGTGCGATATTCCGGGCACCATTCACGTTCATTACATAATTGATTTTAAGCCTATAGGCTGCTGCAATAGCATTGTTTTTTTGTTCAGACTTCAGACCTTCAAATTCTTTTGTTGCAAGAAATCCAGGTTTTTTAAAGCCATTAGTATCCCAGCCAATTTTTTTATATTCGTCTAAAAAAAATGGCAGATGAATAAATTGTTGATTATACTCCTGCAAGAGTTTTACTATTGTTTCTTCTTCCTCTCGATCAATAATCCGGTTAACAACCCACCGTTTCTCACAATCTTCAAGGTTAGGCTCATTTTCAAGCAAAAATTTTAAGTTATCAAACGTTTGCCCTTCTTTTTGTCTTGGATATATATCGTTTCCAATTATCCTATAAAGAACAAAGGTGTCCGCAACACTATCCAAACCTTTATCCTTATATTCCTCCTTTAACCTTGCGGCTTCCTTGTGGTCGTGCTGTAGCATAGCTGGATTTTTCTTCTTATTAGATAAGGGCTTTGGGCTTCGCGAGGAACCCTTCTTACTTTTGTCTTTTTTTGTTTTTTTTGTATTATGCACTGTATCACCATCCTTTCCAGAATAAGTACAGATTCAAAATGGGAATGTTTATCAAGCAATAATAAGGGTTAACGCGGGGATATCCCTCTTAAAAACTCAAAACGTTTAATTCTTTTGGATATTCCTCAAAAATTGCCGGTAGCTCTTTTTCATTCTTTTTAATCTCGTCTCCCATCGAAGACCACAGTGATGCATGATATTGGGTTTTGGGGCAACATCTTTTCGATTAGGTCTGCTATTCCACTTAAGATGCAGGAATCCAATTTTCGAGGTGTATTTTGTTGGTCCTTCATAGCCAAGTATTTTAACATTTCTGTTTTTATAGCCCAGAAGGTTTAAAAACGCTTGTTGATCCCACCAGCCCTTGCGACGCTTCTTTTTAAACTTCCAAATATGCTCTAAAATCTCCAGCGCTGCAGGATCCCGTTTAACGACGATAACACCGCTATTAGGAAATAGAGGATCTCTTCCGAAATAACTCGTCATATAAACGACATGATTGGATGATAATTCTTTCCGTATATCCTCCGATGGATCCACGATTATAGTATCGGCATCCATCCACATTACAATTTCATAGTATTTTAATAGATTGTATAAAAGGAATACTTTATGTTTTTTAGCCTTTTGTTTTGGAAGAAGGAGTTCTTTAAAAAACAAAGTGTCAATGTTATGAAGTTGGCCGTAATATTCAACCGTTGGTTTCATTATTTCCATTGAAGCAACATGGTCTGTACCTGTTGCTAAACAACAAATAACCATATTACTTTTAGGCTTTAACTTAAAATCGTACGATGGGATCATTTTATCTCTCCTTCATGAGGTCCCTTACTTCATAGCAGCCAGGCTCATTAAATACTTTTCATATTCGCTGTTTAATAACGGTTATTGCCAGTAACTCTAGTTGAGCATTCGAAATGGAAGTCAAATGGAAGCTCACTTCCTCTATAATAATAAGTTTCACTCTCTCGTTACCTTAGCCGCCAATGAAGGAACTTTTCATTGTTGTTTTAGTGTATTCACTTGCTGGATATCTTGCTTAGGTGTTTATCCTCTGTTTAATTGGACATCCGTTTGATTTTCCAGTTATGGCCCTTCTATTATGAATGAAGTCCATTTTCTGTAAATCAAATCACTTGGCAGGACTTGTATTCATATAATAAGAAGAAAACTTTATGGGAGGTCTGAAATATTGGTATCGCTAATTGCCTGCACAATACGGGATATTATGATGGATAATATATTTGAAAACTTTGATAGACAACTATGGGCTGATAAAGAATTAATCATTATATTAAATAATGACAATATGGAGCTTAATAAATGGAAGGAACGGGCACAAAACTATCCGAATGTGTCGGTATACCAGCTTCGGGAAGAAAAAACGCTGGGTGAATGCTTGAATTTCGGCATTGAAAAAGCTAAATTTGATCATGTTGCAAAGATTGATGATGATGATTATTACTCACCCTATTATCTAACAGAGGCGATGGAGATTTTTGATACAACGGACGCACAATTGGTAGGAAAGGGAAAGTCTTTCATGTACTTTGAGGAAAAAAAACTTCTAACAATCCGCCAATTAGGAAGTGAAAATAAACCGGGGAAAAGCTCGCTAAAAGGAGGCACACTTATTTTTAAAAAGGAGCTCTACCCGAATTTGAAATTTCCATCAAGGAAGGGTTCAGGTACCGACAGCAAATTTGTAAAAAGATGCAAGGAGAATAATGTTAGAATCCATACAACCAGCAGATACAATTACGTCTATCTAAGACGCTCAGATAGCAATTCCCATACATTCTCAAGATCAAATAAAGCACTTATAAAAAGGAGTAAAGTAATTGGAAAAGTGAAAAACTATATTCCAAAAATTACAAAGCCAATGGGAATTGGATTTAGTAAAGAAGATAAGGAATAGTAGTTAGTCATTGTCTCCATAATAGAAAAAGGGCTGTTCAAATCTTTGAACAGCCCTTTTTCTATTACATCCGGCTTGGATGGCACTTCTAAATTCAAGTTATGCCAGACCCCTTGTCACTTCCTGCTTTTCCATGCATATTTGAAATCAGAAATTACTCCGCGTATAAATGGCATTGGATCATCAAAACGAAATGATGCAAACGATTTTACTCCGGTAAAAGAGTTTATCCATTTACCAAAGCTCATACCGCCCTTTTTACGTTTCTCCAAAAAGCCTAACAAATATCGCGGAAAGTGGACCCATTTTATCCCCTCCTTTTGATTTAATTCTTTTGGAGGATTTTGGCCGGTTGCCATTAGGTAATATAGATAGGAAAAATCGATTCCTGATGCAAATGACAAACTGTTGGATACTGTCGTCCGGGCATTTATTTCGATAAATTTAAGAGTGCCATCCCGTGGATCCACTTTATATTCTGCATGCGCCAAACCAACAAAATTAAGTGTTTTAAAGAATGATACTCCCAAATTGACGAGTTCTTCATTCTTTTCGCTTTTAACAAGGACGCCTGATCCAAATATGGGTGGATATTGTTGAAGTTTTTGGCTAGAGAACAAACCGATTAAATCCATTTGTTTATTAAAAAGAGTTGCTATTTCGTAAACACAATGATCGTCACCGGGGATGAATTCCTGTATCATTAATTCGCCGAATTGTGCATAAAACGGGTACAAGGTTTTTAACTGAGCTGCGCTTTCAATAATAATTGCCTTTTTATTCAACCGCTTACGGTAATCGGCTGAGAATACAGGTTTTAATATACATGGAAAAACAAGACCATCCATAATATTTTCCAATTGGTCTGGATTTTCTATAAAAAAAGTTTTAGGGGTCGGAATGTTATGCTTGAGAGCTAGATTATAAGTTTGTCTTTTATCTAATACAGATTGGATTAAGGAATGATCTGGCATAATGAATAAAAAGTATTCAGCTAACTGATCTCTGAACTTGGAAATAAATAAAACATAATCATCGGACCCTGCGAATAGGACAGCTTTGTATTTCAAATTTTCCCCTGTTTTAATTAAATGGTCTAACAGTTTATCTTCTTCATATATTGGGTGTGGACAAGGTCCACATATGGCGTGGAGAGTTCTTCCTTTTTTATATTTTGATAAGACATCATATGCAAAAACCTTAATGCCTTTTTGTTTTAAACTGCGGATGATTCCCAGACCATTTATGCTTAAATCTAAAACAACTGCAGGAAGGTCATGCTTAGGTTTTTGATTCTTTGACATTTTCAAAAACATTCACTCCTAAACTCAAAGGATAGGAATTGAGAAAATCAAACTTACCCATTTTATTTGTTTCTTTTGGGCTGGGGTATGTTCATCTATTAATCAACAAATCAAATAGTTTAATTAAATGCGGATATTGTTTGTACGAATCAATTTCATTTCTTTGATTAATAATTCGGGCTTTTCTTTTTCGGTCTTCCTGGATACCCACACTTTGCATTAAGTTTATGACCTGCTTGCCCTGGGAATCCAAGATTGCTGCTACTTGCAATAACTCAACAATACATTGGTTAAATTCTTCATACATTCCAGGGAACTTCCTTTTTAGGGAATAATGTTCATTCATGATGAAATTCATGAATGTGTAGTCTTCTTTTTGAATAGATTTTAAGGATCTGATGCAAACATCCAGAACGGGATGCTTTTTTTGAAAAAGTACCCGGTTCTTTTTTCCTTGCTTTGAGTAGCCTGCCACTATGGGGTGCTCCTGGTGGTAGCGAATTAATTCCGGTTCTACAACAAACGTAACACCAGCTTTTTTTAATCGGAAAGCCAAATCATGGTCTTCTGTTCCCCAACCCTTATAATCTTCATCATAACCACCAATCCTGTCAATTGTGTCTTTTTTTACAGAAAGGTTACCAACACAAGCCAGCCAATTTATATGACTAAAATCAAAATGATCTCCTAATTGTTCCAAAACATTATTGGTATGCTTTTTTGTAATGGACAGCATCTCTAATTGCGAAAAGTTTCTGATGTCTTCCTTTTTTAAAAGGATGCTTGGAGATTTGATTCGTTTAACATATCGACCAATATTTTTTGAATGGATTTTTTTCCCGAGCAGCTTCGAAAACCATCTTCTGGTGAGCTTTTTTTTAAGTAACCTGGAAAGATCTTTTGTTTGTTTTGAATTAAAATCTGGAAAGAGACATGAATAAAGTTTATGTCGTTTCCTCCCGCCGATTACTACTGCATGATCCTTTGATTGATGATGCTTTAAATGATTTTCAACATATTTAGCATCAACAATCATCTCCGCATCCAAAAAGATAACAACTTTACCCTTGGCTATCCGGAGTCCTTTATTCCTGGTAGCGGCGAGACCTAAATTCGACTCATTGCGAATGTATTTAAACTTATAACGTGGAGAGAACTGCTTAAGGAGCGGGGTATCATCGGTAGAGGAGTCATCTATTAATATGACTTCCATCTTAGACAAATCATACGTTTGATTCTCTAAAGAGAACAGACAAAACAAATTTAAAGGGTAACGGTTAAAGGACGGAATAATAATGCTAACATCCATATAATGACCCCTTTCAACAGTTTTCTTAAAACCGTTTTACACAAAAATTTTATCGGTCCACAAGCAAGTCGAATAATGCGATTAAATGTCTATAACTCTTAAAGGATTCAATTTCACTTCTTTGCTGCATGATTCGTTCCTTCCTTTCACTGCCTGCTTCAATACCTGTCTTCGCCAAAAGATTCTTAATTGCTTTTTTTTGTGCTTTTAATTTTGTGATTTCTAGGAGCATAAGAATAATAGAATCCTGAAAATCAGTATACCTTCCAGGAAACTTACCCATAAGTAATATATATTCCTCTAGAACCTTTTCCGCAAATACGTAATCAAATTTCTTGATAAATTTAAGAGATCTTATACAAACATCTAGCGTTCGATGTTTTTGTTGAAAATACAAGAAATTTTTCAACTGTTTCTTTTTTTTATTTCGAGGTACGGCATGTTCTTGGTGATATCGTTTCAATTTTGGGTCTACTTTAAATTTTGCTCCAGCTTTATATAGCCGGTAAGCAAACTCCCTATCTTCTTCTCCCCACTGGGTAAATTTTGGGTCATATCCTCCTGTTTTTATGATGAAATCTCTCCTCAAGGAAATATTACCGAGGCAAGCCATCCACGCTATTGGACTGGTTTCCAAACGATTTCCCAGTCCTTTCAATATATTTTTCGTTAGTTTTTTTTGTACAGTATACGGTGCTAAACTTCGGAAATCTGTAATATCCTTTTTACCAAGAAGAGGAATTGGAGCGTTTATTTTACGCGTAAACGGCCGAAGTTTTTCGCCTTTCATCACCTGTTTTAATCGTGCCCTTACCTTTTTGCTTTTTTTGGCGAGAACTTTTAGTTCTTTTATTTGCGCAGAATTAAGCTCAGGGAAAAGGTAAGAATACATTTTTACACCTACTCCACCTCCAATGACAACTGTATTTTCCTCATTGAGATGGTGCCGATAGTTATTTTTTACATATTCTGGATCGGCGACCATTTCTGAATCCAAAATAATAATAATCTCTCCTTTAGCCTCCTTGATTCCTTTATTTCGGGCAGCTGCTAGGCCCAAATTATCACTGTTACGAATATATTTAAATTTATAAGGGGGCTGATAATCTTTAAGAAGGGGGGTATGATCCGTAGATGCATCATCAATTAAAATCACTTCCATTTTAGTCAGGTCAAAGGTCTGTTTCTCCAACGCATATAAACTTAGGAGTAAATGAGAATATCGGTTAAAAGATGGCATGATTATACTAACATCCATATGTTCACCTCCCTCAAAAATACTATTTGCTACCCTTTTTGTTTATCGGTTTAGCTGGTATCCCGGCCACCGTATCGAAAGCATTTACATCTCTAATAACTACTGATCCCATTCCGGCAAGTGAACCTTCTCCTATCGTAATCCCTTGTTTTAAAATTACTCCAGGAGCGATCCAGCTGTTTTGCATAATGGTTGTATTCCCCCCCAGATGTGTTTGATGGGTAATCATTCCATGTTCATTAATGACCACATCATGAGATATGTGATTTAAGTTGCCAATCTTAACATTCTTTTTTATGACTGTATCGGATAACTTGCCTCTTGCTATTACTGTATTACTTCCTACTTCAACATAGTCACCTAATTTAACTCCTCCAAGATGGGGAAATTTCACATATTCTCCTTGTAAGTTCTTTTGATAACCAAACCCATCTGCCCCTATCACAGCTCCGCTGTGGATGATGCAATTTGAACCAATAGATACATTATTGCCGATAACCACATTGTGAAAAATCCTTGTTCCTTCATCGATACATACGTTGTCCCCTATTATGACACCATGACCAATATATACATTTCTGCCTATTTGAACATTATTCTGGCTAATTACCGCTGTATCGGAAATGCCTGTAAGTGTCGGTTTGGGAAAAAATTCATTCACCACGACAGCAAACGCATCCCTCGGATTTTCAACAGGAATAAAAACGATTCCTGCATGTTCAGGAACAACAGCTTTAACGGAGCAAATGACTGCTGCACTTTTTATAGTCGACCACTCAAAAGTCTGAGCTTCCATTCTTGATAAAGTGTTTGCTTTTGAATCATATATTGAAGAAAAACCTGTGATGACCAAGTCTTTGTTAATTTCCCCTTTGGCCGGTTGGGTGAGCAATTTGTTTTCCCTTAAAAAATCTAATAAAGTGCCTAGTTTAAGCTTCATCTCCATCTAAAAATCCTCCCCAACTCCGAGAATCTTCCTGGCTTCTTTTGGTGTGGCAATCTCTCTGTTTAGGTCAGCCGCATATTGTGCCAACCTTTCTACTAGCTGAACATTATTCCTTGCCAGCTCACCGTATTTGAAATAAACGTTATCTTCCAGCCCGGTTCTAATATGCCCCCCTTGAATAATACCTAATAAATTCATGGGTAACTGCCCCTTGCCCACAGCTGCAATTGACCAGGTACTATTTGATGGAATGCTCTCTGTTAAATGAAGAAGGTTCTTGGCATTGGCTGGAATACCTCCTGGAACCCCCAGCACAAACTGAAAGTGCAAAGGCTCTTGCAATAGTCCTGATTTAGCCAGCTTTAAAGCTTGGTCAATCATTCCAAAATCAAAAATCTCTATTTCTGGTTTTATTTTGTATTCATTTATCTTTTCTGCAAGCCTGCGAACAAATGCAGGAGAATTAATCATGACACTGTCTTTGCGGTTCATGGACCCCGGTGTGAAAGTCGCCATTTCTGGCTTACAGACAAGGTGATTCCATCTGTCTGCTTCAACCCCTTTTTGTCCCCATCCTGTAGTAGTTAAATTGATAATAACATCGCACCGTTCCCTAATTTTCTCCACTATCTCTTGATACAGGTCGACACGCTGGCTTGGAGTACCATCGTTTTCACGGGCATGAATATGGGCAATCGAAGCACCTGCTTTCCAGCATTCATAAACGTCATTTGCGATTTCATCAGGTGTTATGGGAAGGTATGGGTTATCTCTTCTTGTTGTAACGCCGCCAGTAACAGCAGCAGTGATAATCATTTTCTCCAAGTTTTTCGCCTCTCTTTTGATTTCTAGACAATTTTATTTGCCCTTACTTCCATATTCTTCTTATAACCTCAAACGCTTCTGCATGTTCCAAACCCACTGTCATCCCTCTTACCGATGCTAAAGACTTAACACCTTCATAAGAGCGCGGATGAGGATAAGGGCGCATTTCCACATCATACTCCTTCAGCGCGAGAAGTTTATCCTGCAAGGTATCCGAAATATTAACGAAATAATTAGGCTTAAATGTTCGATCATTCGTTTGCTCCGTCCATTCACTCGAAGAGACGGTCTCGAAACAAAGAAGTTCAACCATCGTTTTACCAGGAAGCGGCCGTGCAGCCGTTAATACTGCCTGGTAAGTGACCTGATGATCTTTATTTAAATCTCCATAATGATGAGTGAGAATCATCTCAGGATTGTAGATGTCAAGTAACTTTTCAATTTCTTTCGTAATTTGATGGAGGGGGATTGTATGCATCCTCAAATTAGGAAGTTTAAGAAAATGAAACTCCTTTACACCAAGAATCTTGTTAGCCTGTTCTATACACTTTTCAATACGATGCTCTTCTTCTTTGCGGCCCTTTGCAGTAATAATGGTAACGACTTCGTATCCACTGTTTACCAATTTCTTGATCGTACCACCACACCCCAATATTTCATCATCCGGGTGAGAAACTATGACAAGAACTTTTTTCTTCAAAATTATCACCTCTAACTGTAAATTCAGCGACTTATTCGAAACCGCTTTATAGGACGAACGAGCCTTTTCAATAAGATATTCAAGCACTCTGGCAAACTAAATTTCCTCTGCGGATGACTTCTGGCCATTCCCCTGCTCTTCTTGCGGTCCTCCACTGAACTATCATCGACTGAAAAAGTCCATTCTTTTTAAAGTTTATATAAAAAAGAAGGCTGAATTATCGAGGGATTCCATCCCGCCACATCGATTATTTGCAGCTTTTTAACGAGTCTTCTAGCATTGTTAAAGTTTCCGTAGCCTGTGAAGCATTGTTTTCAGCTGAGTAGTCTTTTTCATCGCCCATTTCCTTTCATGTTAATCCTTGAAAGGCTGATTATCATTACACAATCCAACCCCATTCGGAATAAGCCTTTTTTAAAACGGGCCCTTACAAGTAACAATACATATTATGTCAGAGGCATGTTTTGGTCCGGGCTTTTCATGATTTTATAAACACACCTATAAAGCATGAGGTTTGGCCCCATGCTTTATAACCGTAAGGCATAGATTTCTTGCAAATTACCAATTAGAAGTAAGATAGAAGTAAGAATGATGGAAGATGAAAAAATAGGTTATGGGGTAAATTTTGAATGGATTGGCATCGATCAATTAATTCAAAATAGATGTACAAGTCCGGCATTTTACTCGAGTAGCAGAACAATTATCCTTTTCCCATTTGTGTACATACAAGTTACGATCTACAAGCGTTAGTTAAAAGTTCCTTTAAAGATCTGTACACGATTAAGAGCGTTAATGAATTTAGGATCAGATGCATGCGGGGATGGTGGCTTGCACAGATTTAACGATAAATTAAGACTTGTGGAGAACAAAAAAGTACAGTTTACTGTTGAAGGCACACCGCTAAACCACATTTTTCCAATAACCGAATTATGCTTTGTTTTGCAAGCTGACTTTAAGCGGTCTGCTTCTCTTTTCATTTTATTAGGTTTCCAGTCAGCATAAAAAACTTTAATAAATTTAAGTCAAGATAGTTTCCAAGCATATCGGTATTGAATATAAATACATAAAATCAAGGTATTTGAGAGAAGGGCTTAAATTTTGAAATCTGTTGTTTTTATCGAGACAAATCGATATGGCTCCAGTATGGAAGGAATGATCACTGCTGGAAAACTCGGATACGATGTTCATTTAATTACAGCAAAGAAACGTTATCACGAAGAACGGATTCCGGAAATAAACGCAGTACATTTTATAGCGGATCTAAACGAAGAAAACATCAAAAAAACAATCACCGAAATAAAAAGAGATAAAGATGTATTACTCATTATTAGCTTTGTGGATCCTTTCGTTTCACTAGCCGCAAAAATGAATCTTTTTTTTTGCGGGGGAAACATAGATCATGAAGCATTAAGAATAATGGAGAACAAGATTTTCTTTAGATCCCATTTATCGCACCTCCAATCTTCACCCAATTACCAAATCATCCATGATTATACATCGTTGAATAATTTGTACCTTCAACTTAAAGAAAATTATCCCATCGTTCTCAAATCGCCCTCATCCTCCGGCTCAAGGGACGTGTATTTCATTCATTCAGAAAGTCATTTAAAAAACAGAATAAAATTTTTAAAAAGAAAAAAACCAAATGAGGATTTGCTTATTGAAGAGTATCTTGAGGGGACTCAATATATTGTAGAAGCAATTGTTTACAACGGGGAAATTCAAATTGCAGCTATTATTGAACAGGAAATTACAAAACAATTTAAATTTATCGTAACAGGTTACAGTATTTCACCTGTTATGGATACAGAAGCAGTCGATGGCATAGTGGAAGTTACTTGCTCAATCCTTAAGGAACTTAAATTTGAAAATGGGAATTGCCATCTGGAACTTCGAAATGTAAATGGAACCTGGAAACTCATAGAAATCAATCCCCGTATTTCCGGAGGGCCGATAAATAAATTAATCGAATACGCTTACGGGTTTAACTATACCGAGCAAATAATAAATCTTTACTTGGGAAAAAAGCCGGTTATTGAATCGCAATGGAAACAATTTGTCCATGCTCATTTATTTACAGTCAATCAAGTAGGTAAATTAGTAAAAATGACTGGATTGGAGGAAGCCCAAAAGGCACGGGGCATCATTGATATTTTTATAAAAGCAGAACAAGGGCAAATTCTCTCCCCTCCACTATCCATGGGTCATAGGTATGGGTATGTGATTGCAAAAGGGAAAACAAAAGAAGAGGCCAGAAGCCTTGCGATATCGGCTTCAAAAAAGGTTAAATTTGAATTGGCTCCCTATAAGGGTTAAGCGAGGTGAAATCATGGATAAATTGAATAATAAACGAAATACATGCTTTGGCGAACTTCTAGAAAGAATGAAGGAGGTAAAAACACCTTGTGGTGTATATATAAAAAAGGGGAATCTCTTTAAGTTTCCGGCAAGCCATTCCTACTATGATTGTGTGCTTACTCCTGTATTTAAGATAATGAGGGTTGAGAAAAAAACAGGTTGCATAGAACTATCACCACTTATTCCGATTGATATTGAAGGCTGCCCATCAGACCTTTGCGAAGATTTATTCTCTCTGGTAGAAACAAATGACAGTTTCACTTTCCAGCTGGACTGTATATGTGGAATAATAGGCCTCCCCGCTGAATTAGTAAATCAATGTTTACCTCCGATTGAGCCCAAATGCTAAAAGGCTTTCATTTAAAGCCTTTTAGGATTTTTATAGGACCCGGATAAAGGGTCCTTTTAAATTGAATGAAGCTTAGCCCGAAGTTAGCTTCTCAATACTACCAAATGAATTTCGCATTGATTTTTTGATTAATACATTTGTGTTCGAGTCTGTTAATTGTGTTAATAAATCAACTAATACATCTTCATCCTCAAGGACCGTTATATTTTTCTTGTCAATACCTAACTTAAGAGCTCTGCTCGCAGTGAATTTTGATTCCTTCCCTACAGAAATAGGGCTTATCTCTTATTCATGTGATTAAACAAGCAATTAAGCAATGTAAAAATTACTTTTATTTTATTCCTGAGGACCCGAATCCATTCATACCTCTCTTGGATTCGGAAACTTCAGTAACTTCCTGTACTTCCACCTTTGCGACTGGTGCAATGATAATCTGTGCAATCCTCATTTGCTTTTCTACCAGGAATTCTTCTTTTCCATGATTGATTAAAATAATTTGTATTTCTCCCCGGTAGCCTTCGTCAATCGTCCCGGGACTATTTAGTACCGTCACGGCATTCTTTAGAGCCAAACCGCTCCTCGGCCTCACCTGTGCTTCCGTGCCCTCTGGAAGTTCCAAAATGATGCCTGTACGAATTAATTCAGCTTCTCCAGGCCTGATTATCTTTTCTTCCACTGAATACAAGTCGAGCCCAGCATCTCCAGCATTTGCCCTAAATGGCAATTTCGCATCCTTATGTACTAATTTCACTTTTAACGTATAATCCATGTTTGAATCTCCTCCAACACGCACTATGTGCCCGTTTTCTTCATCCATGTCTCTGTATAGGTACATAGAAACCATATTTTGTTTATAAAAATTTCATTGATAAATAAAGAATGGCCACGATTTCAAGAGTCGCAAGTAAAGGGAAACCGTATTTAAATAGCGCATGCTTTGTTTTATGGCGGAAGTAATTCATTCCTATCGTTGCTCCAAATGCACCTCCAGCTAATGCTGAAAGCCACAGACTTTGTTCAGATATCCTGTATTGCCCGTTTCTTGCCCTTTTTTTATCAATTCCCATCAGCGCGAAGGATATGACATTTACAACAAGCAAATATGTAAAAAACACCTTCCCCATTGAATTTCCCCCTAACTTATGAAGAAAAAGCCATTCCCAGTTATGGAAATGGCTTTATATCATTAAGATTTACTTGTTGTATTGTGCTTTAGCAACATCAGCAAGTTGTGCAAATGCTTGAGCATCGCTTACTGCAAGCTCAGCAAGCATCTTGCGGTTCACTTCGACGCCAGCAAGCTTTAGGCCATGCATCAGGCGGCTATAAGAAAGGCCGTTGATGCGTGCAGCTGCATTGATACGAGTGATCCAAAGCTTACGGAAGTCGCGCTTTTTCTGGCGACGGTCACGGTAAGCATATTGCAGGGACTTCATAACCTGCTGGTTAGCAACTTTATATAATGTATGTTTAGAACCGAAATAACCTTTAGCTAATTTAAGAACTCTTTTACGACGCTTGCGCGTTACAGTACCGCCTTTTACACGTGGCATGTAATTTCCCTCCTATATGTGAATCATCGTTCGAGATTACTTGAGATTGTCAAGCATTTGACGAATACGTCTGAAATCGCCTTTGGAAACAATTGCAGATTTGCGAAGCTTACGCTTTGCTTTTGTAGACTTGTTCGCGAACAAGTGGCTAGTATAAGCGTGGGAACGTTTCAGTTTACCAGAACCGGTCTTTTTGAAACGCTTAGCAGTTCCACGGTGAGTTTTCATTTTTGGCATTGGGATGTCCTCCTTGTTACTTTTCGATTTTAGGTGCTAAGACCAGGAACATGCTCCGGCCATCCATTTTAGGATGGGATTCAATCGTAGCAACTTCCTTGCACTCTTGGGCAAAACGGTCCAGTACACGCTGGCCGATTTCCTTATGTGTAATCGCACGGCCCTTGAAGCGGATCGATGCTTTAACCTTATCGCCCTTTTCAAGAAACTTGATTGCATTGCGAAGCTTGGTGTTAAAGTCATGCTCATCAATTGATGGGCTCAGACGAACCTCTTTAGTCGTAATGATCTTTTGGTTCTTTCGAGCTTCTTTTTCTTTCTTTTGCTGTTCGAACTTGAATTTGCCATAATCCATAATCCTGGCCACAGGTGGCTTGGCGTTAGGTGCGACAAGCACCAAGTCAAGATTTACGCGGCCTGCGATTTCAAGCGCTTCAAATTTCGATTTAATTCCCAGCTGCTCGCCGTTTTGGTCAATTAGGCGAACTTCGCGAGCACGAATGCCTTCGTTCAACAACATTTGGTCTTTGCTAATAGTTAGACACCTCCAGGGTTTAATAAACGAATACGCTGCCGCCGGCGTGCCGGACAGGTTTTTTTTTCAATAAAAAAAGTGCGGATGCATACACCCACACTTACGTACATAAATAAGGTTTGAATCAAACCATAACGTAAAACCTGCCAACAGCCAAGTGCGTCAGCCAGGTGAGAAGCGGGTGCTTCTTCTTCCCAACAATTCGTATTCTTTTTTCACCTTAGTAACTATATCACATGCCAAACCCTGTGTCAAACATGCTGTAGTTTTCTTGGCAACATACTGTATTGTATCAGACCACAAAACTTAATTCAACATGAAATTATTTTTTTCTTTCTAAAATTGTTTCCCAAAATATGGACAACCTTCCAACTATCGCTTGTTTTTCTATTCCTGATGGCGGGAATAGACTCATACGCCCCTAAATGGCGGCGATGAATGGTTACTAGGAGGTAGATTCAAATGGGTAAGCGTGTAGTTGGTGTTTATCACACAGAAGAGGAATTAATTGAAGCTGTTGAACGATATCAAAATGACGGAAACAACCTTACTAATCTTTCGGTGTATGGAAAAACGGATGGATCTATGTCCCATCTTGGCAATTTAACAGGTGTATCCGAGGCCCAGATCGTTCAGGACGATACCGATACACATAAGGATAAGGGGTTCTTCGAAAGTCTTGCCTCTGCATTTGATGGCGGGACAGATAACGGCGAATCTACCTATTATGATCGGTTAGTAGGCTATGGACTTAGTGAAGCTGAGGCAAGGGAATATGCAGGTGATCTTGAATCGGGCCGGATAATCCTGTTCGAGGAAACCGGAGGAGCTTTTGATAGCAGTCTGAAACAGAGTGGAACAAATATTGCTTCAACCACATCTGGCACACTCGAGACGGATGATGAGCGTACATTGAGACTGCGGGAAGAGCAGCTTGATGTCCACAAAGACCGCGTCCAAACGGGTGAGGTTGAAATTCGTAAAGATGTCGTCGAAGAACAAAAGACAATCAATGTTCCTGTAACAAATGAAGAGGTGTATGTTGACCGGCGCCCGGTTGATGGCAATGAGGCTAATCTAGATGCTGGTCCTATCGGTGATAACGAAACGATTCGCGTTCCTATCGTCGAGGAAAAAGTCGAGGTTACGAAAAAACCTGTTGTCAATGAAGAACTTGTTATTGGCAAAAAAGAAGTCCAGTCTACAGAACAAGTGGTTGAGAACGTTAAGCGTGAAGAGGCTCATATTGAATCTGAAGGCGACACGGATATTGATAAAAGACGCAAAGACAGGTTTTAGACTCACCTTTTAAAATAAGATGGCTGCAGGGAAAAACCGGCAGCCATCTTTCTTTTATCATCTTTATAACTAAACAGGATACTCCCCGATTAGTTTCTGTTTACTTCATTCTTTAACTGAGAAAGGAAATCGTCAAAAGACATAGTTTCTGACTTCTGCTCTCCGTATTTGCGGACATTAACGCCTTCCTCTTCTACTTCTTTGTCCCCGACAACAAGCATATAAGGAGTTTTTTGCATTTGCGCTTCACGGATTTTATAGCCGATTTTTTCATCACGGCTGTCAAGTTCGACACGGAACCCAGCTTCCTGAAGCTGCTCCTGTACCTTGCGGGCATATTCACTATGCGCAACCGGTGAAACTGGAATTACCTGTACTTGGACCGGTGCGAGCCATGCCGGGAATGCACCCTTGTATTCCTCAATCAGGAATGCGACAAAACGTTCCATTGTGGATACAACGCCGCGGTGAATAACAACCGGGCGATGCGGCTTTCCATCTTCACCGACATAAGTAAGGTCAAAGCGCTCAGGCAGCAAGAAATCAAGCTGGACAGTTGACAATGTTTCATCTTTGCCAAGGGCTGTCCTAACCTGAACGTCAAGCTTAGGCCCGTAAAAAGCAGCCTCCCCTTCAGCCTCAAAATACTCCAGGCCAAGATCATCCATTGTTTCCTTGAGCATTGACTGTGCTTTTTCCCACATGTCGTCGTCATCGAAATATTTCTCGGTATTTTCAGGATCCCGGTAAGATAATCTGAAGGAGTAATCCTTCAAATCAAAATCCTTATAAACACCTAGGATAAGATTTACAACCCGTTTAAACTCTTCCTTGATTTGGTCAGGTCTTACAAAGATATGAGCATCATTCAGAGTCATCCCACGTACGCGCTGCAAGCCGGATAGCGCTCCAGACATTTCATACCGGTGCTGAAGGCCAAGTTCAGCAATCCTTATCGGAAGCTCACGGTAGCTGTGCATCGAGTTCTTATAGACCATCATATGGTGCGGGCAGTTCATCGGGCGAAGAACCAATTGTTCATTGTCCATTTCCATTACAGGGAACATATCCTCCTGGTAATGGTCCCAGTGCCCGGAAGTTTTATACAGATCCACGCTTCCCATAACCGGAGTATAAACATGGTTATAACCAAGCCGAGTTTCTTTATCAACGATATAGCGTTCAATGATCCGGCGGATTGTCGCACCTTTTGGCAGCCAGATTGGAAGCCCCTGGCCTACTTTTTGAGAAGTAGTAAACAAATCTAGCTCCTTGCCTATTTTTCTGTGGTCGCGTTCTTTTGCTTCTTCCAGCAGACGAAGGTGCTCTTTCAGGTCTTCCTTCTTGAAGAAGGCAGTCCCGTAGATGCGCTGAAGCATTTTATTGTCGCTATTGCCCCGCCAGTATGCTCCGGCGATACTTAAAAGCTTAAATTCCTTCAGCTTGCCAGTTGAAGGGACATGAACGCCGCGGCAAAGATCAAAGAATTCTCCCTGATAATAGATTGTTACTTTTTCGTCAGCAGGAATCGCCTCAAGAAGTTCAAGCTTATATTCATCATCAATCTCTTTATAAATCTTCTCTGCTTCAGCCCTGCTAACTTCCTTGCGTTCAATATCCAGATTTTCATTGATGATTTTAGCCATTTCTTTTTCAATGGCCGGAAGATCTTCCGGAGTGAGGGACTTGTCAAGATCGATATCATAATAGAAACCGCCTTCGATAACCGGTCCGATTCCTAATTTCACTTCAGGATAAAGCCTCTTGATTGCCTGGGCCATCAAGTGTGCTGTACTATGGCGGAGAACCTCCAGTGCTTCAGAAGAATCCTGTGTGATGATTTCTACTGAAGAATCCCCTTCAATAGGCCTCCTCAGGTCATACATTTGCCCGTTTACTTTACCGGCAATTGCCTTCTTCCTAAGGCCCGGGCTAATGGATTGTGCAATATCTTCAGTTGTCGTACCTTGTGGAAACTCCTTAACTGCTCCATCAGGAAACGTAACTTTTAGCACTGACATAACTTTTCCTCCCTTTCTGCCGAATGTATACTTTTTAGCCGGCAATAGTTTTAAATAAGGTGGTGGAGCGGAGCTAAGCTACCTATCTTTCTTGTACATATCTCATAATACGTGAAATGTATCATTCGAAAAATTCGAAGCTCCGCCCCTTTCCTCCAAATAAAAAAAGCCCGTCCCTGGAAAAGGGACGAGCTGTTACACACGTGGTTCCACCCAATTTTTCATATCCTTAAAAACCCTGTGGGCAGGAGTATGACTTTGGACAGATAACGGCTGCGGCCGCCAGCAATTACTAATCCGTAAAGGACTTTTCACGGCTGGAGTTTAAAGGTGGTAAGTATTTCTTACGTGTTAGGAGGTTTGCACCGAGCCCTCCCTCTCTGGAAACCATATAGAAATACCCATGTCCTTATCATTACTTTTGCTAAGTTTAATTGCTATGTACGTTATTATAATGATTCATCTTTGAAAAATCAAGCAGTCTGAGCTTTCGTTATTAAAAAGCCCAAATTTAATTGCTTCTCCTCAATGGAAACTCCTTAATGCCTAGCAGTAAGACTCTTTCCTCAAATATATTCGCCAGCGTCCGGACTAGCGGCTCATCCTGGTCCTCAGTATAAAGGACTATTTTCTTGGGGGCAAGCGAAAGCAGTGGAGCTATTGCTACAGAATCCACATATATTGGATGATTGATCAGCAGCTTCCTGTCAATCATTTTTGCAAGCTCAGCTTTTTTTACTTCCTGCATATTCACATCATAGAAGGTGACTCCATCTTTTGCGAGCAAATGGATTTCATCTATTTTCGGGGGTCGGCCAGCCAAAAATGCTCTCAGTGATTCAATAAAAACCTGATATTCCTGTTCCATTTTGTATTCATCAATGGCCACAGCAGCTAGTTCACGCAAATACTCAAAAACTGGCCTGAGCCTGAACTTCGTAATCGAATCAAAAGAAAGCAGTGCTTCCGCACCGATAATTTCGTCAATCGATTTCCTTACTTGTTCACCTGGAAACGGTTGTTCAATAAATACAGTCAGATCTTGTCTTTCCCCATCAAGGATGGAGTACATAATATCGGTAATATGCTGCTCTTCTGCCTGATCCCGAAAAAAATAGGTATCCCTTACAATGTCCCTGAACCATTCGTCCAATTTTACAATCATAATAAATTCATAAAACGCATCTTTTAATGTATGAAGATACTCCCCCAAAGGGGAATGTATTAATAGTTTTGTGTGTTGCCGCTCTTCATGCTGCTGCATCTCTATATAGACTTTGTGTTTTTGTATATGTTTTTGCAAAAGCTGCTGAAAGCATTTTGCATCCAAATTGCTCCGGAAGTTGATCTCCGCCAACCAAATCCCCCCTATTCCTAAGAATTCTATTGTTATATATATGGGGGGCTGTCCTTGATTAGAAGAACAACGAAAGAAAACTCACTGATAACAAGCTTTCCGCAGACATACTAAATACAAAAGAAGCCACCGCAGGCCGGCAGCTTCAACATTTGTTGGGTCTATTAAGCTCTTCGGTTAGGGCCATCAAGCATAACCGGCTCGCTCAAATACTTGATCCGTTCCATAATCCTGCGGGCTTTCATTTTTTCTTCTTCTCCGCGCTGGCTATATGTTAAATGATGCTCTAACTGATCCAGATTAAAGTTTGACGTGAAGAAGGTGGGAAGCTTCTCGAGCATCCTGAATTGAAGGATTGGCCCTAGCACTTCATCCCTTGTCCAGCTCGACATCGCCTCTGCCCCGATATCGTCGAGCATAAGGATAGGTTCCTTTTTTAAAGCCTCGATCTTCTCGTTCAAGGTGTTATCACCAATCGCGCTTTTCATTTCGCGCAATAATTCAGGCACATAAACAATCATTGAAGAAATTTGCTTCTTGGCCAATTCGTTCGCTAGCGCTCCAAGAAGGTAGGATTTGCCGACACCAAATTTGCCATACAAATACAAGCCTTTTGGATTATTCCCATCGATGTAGTTCATCGCAAACATGGCAGCCTTTTCTGCTGCATCAAGACGTCCCGGTGAACCGCCAATATCCAGGCTCGCAAATGATGCTTGGAGGATTTCCCTTGGAACATGAAGGCTGCGGATCAGCTTTTCATTCTTCCTTTTCTCATCATCCATCACTTTGCGAGGGCACCTATCATATTGAACATCTATTGAATTACGCGAAAGGACAAGATCAGGATGATAGCCCTGGATAATATTCCTGCACGACTCAAGGCTTTCACAATCCCTGCATTGCTTACTTTGGCTTGTGTATTCATAGAGCTTGACAAGGCTTCTTTCAACCATTCCATCCGTGATATCGAGCTTGTTTTTCTCAAGAAATGCTCTTACATCAGGGTCTGTAACAACCTGTTCTTTCATCTGTTCATACCGCTTCATAAAGCTTTCACTTGATGCAAGCCGTCTTAACGTTTTGTCTATGCGTTCCATAAGTTCCCCTCCCTTCTGGGTATATAAGCGAAACTTCTATTACTTAATCAACAAGCTTACTAATGCCGGGTATCCTACTCCCTAAAGGCCTTTAGTTTCTCTTCTACTTCCTTTTTTCGGGCTTCAAGTTCTGCTGAGGACTCTTTGCTTTCAGGACTGGCTTTGCTTGACTCCTCATCAAACCAATCCGGAAGTATTTCCTGACGGATTGTATTTTTCTTTGGCTGGCGCTTTGTCCCGGTGGAAGCAGGTGAGCCTGAGTTTTTCCATTCAAGGTACTTTTTGTGTTCCTTCCTTGAAAGATCTACTGCTTCCTTTGCAGTCTTTAGCTGCTTCCTCGCCCAATGGCTAGCAATCCGCTCAACATAACTCTTCGTCATCTTCATATCGCTTTTAATCATAACTGTTTGAATCAAAGCATTGATAACTCCAGGCATTAGCTTCTGATTGAACATGACATCCTCGATGATTTGCAAATCAGCTTTGGATGGCTCCGCTCCTCCTGATAAATCTCTTAAAACCTGAAGTGGGGATGCCGTCTCGAAATAGTGAATTAATTTTTCATCCTGCGTCTTTGGTTCTTCAAGCTGCTCTCTGTATGCGGGAGGCTGCACCCGCTCAACAAGGGCTGGCAATTTGTCGTAATGGACGAATTGGTACCAATCCCGGGCAGCCTTCCTGAGCTCTTCCAGATCAATTTCATCATTTTCATTTATAGCGCTTAGGACTATATTCTTCATTTGCATAACATCGATTGAATACAGGAAAGCCAAATTGCTAATGGCATCCTTTACTTTTTCATTGAGTGCCTTTTTAGGTAAAAGGGAATCACTTAGGCCTGAAATAAGCAAATTGAAGTCAAACGTTTCTTTTGGAATCTGAATTGGATTAGGTTCATTCCTGCCTATGAATGTTTGTCCCTCTTCAGCATTAAGGTCGACAGCATGGTCCTGAAGGTAATGAATAGCGTCCGGCGGTGCCGAAGAGTAGACTTCCTGAAAGGCTTTTGTCACGTCCCTATACCCTTCATTCACGTCCATTGCCTTGTCACAGAAGAACTTCTTCAGTCTGGCAAAATTATTTTTTCCTATTTTCCTGTATAAATAGACATTCAGCATTCCATCCATAAAAAACTGTTCTGGACTAAGAGGCGGCTGCAATTCGTAGATAAACGAACGGGTTCCTTCTTCACTCTTTACATACGTCTTTAAAAGGCCAATGCCCTCAAGCTTTAGCCTCGCTTCATAAATTCCTTTTAGGTTCATTCCTGTCATATTCATCAGGAAATGGTGGGTCGAGGAATCAGCCCACAGCCGGTTTTCCTCCAGTTCTCCCCAAAGAGTCAAATAGACACTGAAGCAGTCCGGCCCTATCAGAGGCTGATAAAGGAAGGAGAGTATTTTTCTGTCATAATCATGAAGCAGTCCATTGGAAGCCACGACATAATGGTCTACCGGGACTAATTCCTGCCAATGTTGAGCCATATACCTTCACCTTCCAACCTAATCTATAAGTCCAGCAGTGGCAAACTTCTGGAGAAAAACGAGGCATCCGCTTTCGATTGCGAATGCCTGCAGAGCGAAGGGAAAAGAGTTCCCTTAGAATACTTATTTCTGTTCCTTTTTAATCAATTCTTTCAGCTCATCAATAAAGACATTTATATCCTTGAATTGGCGGTAAACAGATGCGAAACGGACATAGGCGACTTCATCAATAAGCGCTAGCCTATCCATCACCATTTCACCGATTGCCTCACTTTTAATTTCCGAAACACCCTGGCTCCGGAGTTCCTTTTCAACATCTGCAGTAATATCTTCAATCTCCTTGAGTGGCACGGGCCGCTTTTCACAGGCTTTTATCAGCCCACGCAGTATCTTGTCGCGGCTGAATTCTTCACGGGTTCCTTCCTTTTTTACAACAATCAAAGGGATTTCTTCCACCTTTTCAAATGTTGTAAACCGATAGCCGCACTTTTCACATTCACGACGCCTTCTTGTCGAGCGTCCTTCATCAACAGGCCTGGAGTCAAGTACACGGGTACCGCTATTTTGGCATGCCGGGCATTTCAAACTAAATCAGCTCCATCATTCCGGCCCTTCTCAAAAAAGGAGACCGGCGGTGATATTTAAATAGTTTCATCACCTTTAATCTTATTAAAAACAAACTTAATGTACAAGATTTATTCCGCGTTTTTCCCAGCGCCAATATATGTATGCGCCTTGTCTAGTTCTTGATACAATTCAAGAATTACCTTTTTCAATGCTGGATAGTTACCCAAAGGTGAAAACCGTTCAGTGGATAGATGAAAATCGACCGCGGTTTCAAATGGCCTGACAGTTACAATAGTCGCAATCAAAAATGAAGCAAATGGATTGGTTATATCAGCAGCAATTTCACCACGCTCCTTCGAGGAGTCCGTAATGACCGTGCCCTTTCTTTTCTTTATGATGCCTTCAACTGTGACGAATAGCGTATCCTTATTGGCACGATAGTAATGGGTACGCAAATCAGCATCCCCATGGCCTTCATTTGTTTCACAGCTATTTCGAAAACGCGCAAATAACTTCAAGGTTCCTACCTCCATGTCTCTCTCGGGCTGAAAATATATCAGCAACATTTATATAATAAGTGTAACTCATTTTACCAATAAAATAAAAAGAGGCGCCTTCGTTAGCGCCTCGAATAGTAGTAGTTATGAAGTTACAGGGCTTTTGCCTGTTTAATCTGGACAGGGCCCATGCCACGTGGAAGCTCAATATTCTCCCGGGTTTTTGCATTCAAGGCGGCAGCAATATAATCTGCGGCAACATTTGGATTCAAATCTCCACACGTATATACATCAATGCTTGCATAGCCGTGTTCAGGAAAACTATGAATCGTCAGATGAGATTCGGAAATAATGACTACGCCACTTACTCCCTGCGGAGCAAACTTATGGAATGCCACCTCACGGATTTCCGCACCAGACCTTAATGCAGCTTCGACAAATGTTTGTTCAATGTAATCCAGGTTGTTCAATTTCTCAAAATCGCATCCCCAAAGTTCAGAGATCACATGTCTACCTAGTGTTTCCATATTCATTATCCCCCTCTAACATTTTTGCTTCCTTCCAGAAACTTTGTGCTGACGGCAACCGGCCATTACCACGGGGGAAAGTTAGTCCAATGAGGTCCTAACCCTTTAAGTAATGAATGGATACCAGTTCCAAGAAGTTCACGATGACTAGTATACTTCCTTTATATTCATTTTGCAACCTGAGAAACTACAATACTTCGGTTTTTATTTCCTCTTTCATTCCTGCTTCTTATGAATGACATTTTGTCTTTCTGACAATGCTGAACTTCATCGCCCTTATAAATAAAACTTTGTTCTCCTGGCACCCGTGAATTGTCATTCTTCACCCTTATAAATCCCACTATGTATAACAAGAGGATTTTTTATCGCACATCAACTTGTCCAAAAAAATAAAGCTGCCGACATGTGGCAGCTTTTTAATAGCGAATTAGAGTTGAAAAGGCAGTGAAGGTTAACCAACTTTCATTTCGGACTTTTTAGAAATTTGCGATGCGACGAATTTTGCCAGTTCGACTACCCTTGAGGAATATCCCCATTCATTATCATACCAGGCTAGCACCTTTACTTTTCGGCTTCCCATTACCATGGTGGACAGCCCGTCAATGATAGCAGAATGAGGATTCGTATTGAAATCAATGGAAACCAGCGGCTCCTCAGTATATGACAAAATCCCTTTTAATTCTCCATTGGCCGCTTCAATGAACGCGGAATTTACATCATCTATAGTGACATCCTTGTTGAGGTCTACAACAAGGTCAACCAGCGAAACATTCGGAGTCGGCACCCTTAATGCCATACCATGAAGCTTGCCTTTTAATTGCGGCAGCACTAGCGCAAGAGCTTTGGCGGCACCTGTGGTAGTCGGAATAATAGACTGGCCGCACGCACGGGCCCTTCTCAGATCCGAATGTGGATTATCGATATTTTTCTGGTCATTTGTATAAGCATGTACAGTTGTCATCAAGCCATTATCAATACCAAATTTCTCATCAAGAATTTTGGCAACCGGCGCGAGGCAGTTTGTTGTGCATGAAGCATTAGAAATAATATCATGCTCATTAATGTTAAATGCTTCTTCATTCACACCCATTACAATTGTGACATCCTCATTTTTACCAGGAGCAGACAAAATAACTTTTTTCGCCCCAGCATCAAGATGGAGAGCTGCTTTTTCACGGGAATTGAATTTGCCAGTAGCTTCAATCACAATATCAATATCCAATTCACCCCATGGCAGCTGCTCAGGGTTTCTGTTAGCCAGCAATTTAACCCTTTTACCATTCACAATCAATTCGTTTTCAAGAGGAACTATGGAACCATCGAATGTACCATGGTTTGTATCATATTTTAGCAGGTGAGCCAATGTTTCCGCAGGATAACTGGCATTCACCGCGACAATTTCTATATCATTTTCAAGGATTGCTTTCCGGAAAACCATTCTTCCGATTCTTCCAAATCCATTTATTGCTATTCTCGCCTTCATGTAACGGCCCCTTCCTTCATTTATGTTATACTTTTAAAGTGGTTTTTATAGAATTAGTATAACATATTTATCAATAAAGGTGCCAAATAAAGTGTCTTTTTTAAAAAGAATTCTAAAAATAGTGTAACGTCTAGGATATGTTTAAAACTAGTCAGAATACCATGAATAGTATAACCAATTTTCCTTGACGAGTATAGTATAACCTTTGCTATATGAGGCTGGGGCTGTCCAAAAATGATGTATTGGTAACGTTTTAGGTTCTGAGGACATGCGAAATGTAACCAATAAGGTGCATTAGTAACGTTTCATGCTCTAGAGAAAGGTGAAATGTAACCAAGGAGGTGTATTGGTAACATTTTGGGGGCTTAAGAGATGTGAAATGTAACCAATAAGTGAGTTGAACATTTCCAGTCTCAATCAAATAAAAATGAGGCCTCCAAAAGTTACTTTTGGGGCCTCTTAAACTTAATATCCTGCCTGCCACCTTTCAAGTATCTCCAATAGCTGGCGTTTTGTTTCCTCTATTGTACCATTATTGTTGATGACAGCATCAGCCATGGCAGCTTTTTCCGAGAGCGGCATTTGCGAACCGATGCGCGACTCCGCCTCTTCTTTGGAAAAAGCATTCCTTTCCATCAGCCGGGTTAGCTGAACTTCACGATCCACATAAACAACAACCGTTTTATCAGCCATATACTGCAGCTTGCTTTCAAAGAGGAGCGGGATATCAAGAAAAACCGTTCGGGCTCCAACTTTTAAAGCATCCTCCTTTTTACCAAGCATCCTTCTCCTAACTTCTGGATGTACAAAAGAATTTAATAACAGCCTTTTTTCTTCATTATTAAACACAATTGAACCAAGTGCCGGCCGATCTATTCCGCCATCAGGCAAGAGAATGCTTTTTCCAAAGCTGGATACTATTTTTTCATATGCAGGTTCACCTGGCTCTACGGCGAGGCGTGCCTCAACATCGGCATCAATAACCGGAATTCCCATTTCCATACACATCCGGGAGACTGTACTTTTGCCGCTCGCGATTCCGCCAGTTAATCCAATTGTAAGTGTCACACTGTTCCCCCTTCATCCTGAAGTCTTTGGCAGTTAGGGCAAAAATGAGTGCCCCTTCCTCCAACAACACTCTTCGAAAGCGGATTCCCGCAGGCTTTGCATTCTTCATCCTTCCGTCCGTAAACAAGCAACTCCTGCTGGAACATGCCCATCTGCCCTTGAGAATTTACATAGGATCGGATTGTACTTCCACCCTTTTCAACCGCTTCCCCAAGGGTTGCGACAATCTGGACGTAGAGAACCTCAATTTCTTCCTCTGTAAGGGAGCTAGCGAGGCGCTCCGGATGAATTCTTGCCCTAAACAGCGCCTCATCTACATAAATATTGCCGAGTCCGACCAGTATTGTCTGGTCTAATAGAGCCGGCTTAATCTTTCGGTTGGTTCTTGCTAGCTTTCCTGCAAGATATTCCGGAGTGAATTCTACTGAGAAAGGCTCCGGTCCAAGCCCAAATAATGGCGCTTGTTCAAATTCTGATCCTTTAAGGAATAAATGCATCGTGCCGAATTTGCGGACATCCCGGTACCTTAGTTCGAATCCATCTTCAAAGTGAAAAATTACGTGGGTATGCTTATTAACAGGTTCCTCAGCCGAATCAAGCGAATATTTTCCCTCCATGCGCAGATGGGAAACTAAAGTAAAGTCATCAGTATAAAGAAGCAGGAACTTTCCCCGTCTGCCGATTTCAAGAAAGCTCTGTCCCATTAGGGCATCAGTGAACTGTTCTGTATCCACTGGATTTTTAACCATTTTCGGCCAAAATACCGATACATTTTTAATTGTTTTACCAATAATTAAATGTTCAAGTGTTTTTCGGACCGTTTCTACCTCTGGAAGCTCAGGCAATCGGGCACCTCCTTTTATGAAGAAACTGATTCATTATTTTGCATCGTACCATGACGGTCCGTATGAATAATCGACCTTTAGAGGCACCTTTAATTCGATTGCATTTTCCATAACTTCAGGAACAAGCTTTTCAAGTACTGTAATTTCTTCCTTGGGTGCTTCAAAAATCAATTCGTCATGTACGGAAAGAAGAAGGTTCGACTTCAGACCTTCTTTTCTTAATGCATCAGCCATCTCAACCATCGCTTTTTTAATAATATCTGCAGCAGTTCCCTGGATTGGAGTATTCATGGCTGTCCGCTCTGCAAAGCTTCTAAGGTTGAAGTTGCGGCTTGTAATTTCGGGAATATACCGCCTTCTGTGCAGCAAAGTGGTCACATAGCCCTGCTGCTTGGCGATTTTGACGATATCCTCCATATAGTCCTGGACACCCGGGTAGCTATGCAAGTAGCGTTCAATGAACTGGCCTGCTTCCTTCCTGGTAATCCCAAGGCTCTGGGAAAGACCGAAATCACTTATACCATATACAATCCCAAAGTTAACTGCCTTGGCATGGCGGCGCATATTAGAAGTGACCTCATCTGCCTCGACATGGAAAACGGCCATCGCCGTTTTCGTATGGATGTCTTCCCCAGATTTAAACGCCTCAATGAGCTTCTCATCATTTGCAATATGGGCAAGCACTCGCAGTTCAATTTGTGAATAGTCAGCAGCAAATATGACCCATCCTTCTTCAGATGGAACAAATGCTTTCCGGATTTTCCTGCCTTCCTCAAGACGGATTGGAATGTTCTGCAGATTGGGATCCGTTGAGCTAAGCCTGCCTGTAGCAGTTAGCGCTTGATTAAAGCGGGTATGGACTTTATCGGTTTTAGGGTCAACGACTTTCAAAAGCCCGTCAATATAGGTTGATTGAAGCTTTCCTAACTGTCTGTAATCAAGGATCAGCCGGATAATTTCATGATCCGCAGAAAGCTTCTCCAAGACATCAGCTGAAGTGGAGTAGCCTGTTTTTGTTTTTTTGCCATGCGCCATGCCGAGTTTTTCAAAAAGTATCGTGCCAAGCTGTTTTGGCGAATTGATGTTAAACTTCTCGCCAGCCATTTCATGGATTTGTTCTTCTATGACAGCCAATTTTTCGAGAAGCTCTTTGCCCATCGCTTTCAATTGCCCAAGGTCCACTTTTACGCCCGTAGATTCCATATCGGCAAGCACAAGCGTCAATGGCATTTCGAGCTCTGTAAAAAGTTCATACTGCCCGTTTTCCCGCAAGTCCTTTTCTAAAAGAGGCTTTAGCTCACGGATAGCAATACCTTTCCGTACAAGGTGGCCAGCAAGTTCTGCCTGTTCCGGAACTTTCCTTTTTGCCCCCCGTCCATAGAAGGTATCATCAGCTTGAACATTCTTTAACCGGTATTTCTTTTCAATTGCAGAAAGATCATCAAAGCTCGCGGTTGGGTCGGTAATATAAGCGGCAATGAATACATCGAATACGACACCCTTCAAATGAATTCCGCGGCGCCTTAGTGCAACCTCAGTACCTTTTGCATCGTACACGACTTTAAGGCTGGTTTCATCCTCTGCCCATTCCTTAAAAGCCGGCGATTTGAAGGCAATTGTTGAAGGAATAAAATAGTTTCCCTTTTCATTTACAATTGAAAAACCAATGATATCTGCATAATGGTAATTATCATCAAGAATCTCGACATAAAGCGCTGAATCATCTGTTAATAAATCAGGGGTTATTTCCGCAGGTATTTCATACTCAACCTCGGAAAGCTCAGTGTCATCCGCTCCGCCACCTTCGTCTCCCCCAAGTTTTTCTAAAAGCGAATTGAAGCCAAGCTCTTTATAAATCGAAATAAGTTTCTCCCGATCATAGCCCTCAAATGAAATATTATCGAGTTGGATCTCAACGGGAGCTTCTCTTGTAATTGTGGCCAATTCCTTGCTCATGATTGCCTGCTGCTTGAATTCTTCAAGCTTTTCACGCAGCTTTTTCCCGGAAACCTTGTCGGTCGATTCCAGTAGCTTTTCAAGCGTTTCAAATTCTTTTAACAGCTTGATTGCTGTCTTTTCACCTACACCTGGAACCCCTGGAATATTATCTGAAGAATCTCCCATAAGCCCCTTCATATCAATTATTTGCCACGGCGCAAGCCCGTATTTTTCTTTTATATGTTCCGGAGTATACTCCTCAATATCGGTGATACCCTTCCTTGTAATTCCGACAGTTGTTTTATCAGAAGAAAGCTGGGTTAAATCCTTGTCTCCGGAAATGACCCTGACATCATACCCTTCCTGTTCCGCCTTTAAGGAAAGAGTTCCAATGATATCATCCGCCTCATAATTTTCAAGTTCATATCGTGGAATTTGGTAGGCATCCAGCAATTCACGGATGAATGGGAATTGTTCGGAAAGCTCTGGCGGTGTTTTTTGCCTGCCTCCTTTATACTCGCTGAACGTGCTATGGCGGAAGGTTGTCTTCCCGGCATCAAATGCTACGAGCATATGAGTCGGTTTTTCATCCTCAAGTATTTTGTTCAGCATCATTGTAAAACCGTACACAGCGTTTGTATGGATGCCTCTTTCATTGTTGAGGAGCGGCAATGCAAAAAAAGCACGGTAGGCAATGCTGTTTCCGTCAATTAAAACTAACTTTTTCTTTTCCAAATCAATTCCTCCTCATTTCGCAAAACCCGCCAGACAACATAGCACGTTAAAAATTCGATCCTTAAACGGTCATCTTTTAGATCTGCCCCTGAATGACTTCCTAAACTCGAGAATGAATTCACTTCCTTGGCCAGGGTTGCTCTTCACGATAATTTTCCCATGATGGGCTTCCACAATATGCTTTACAATCGCAAGGCCAAGGCCAGTTCCGCCTGAATTCCTGCTTCTGTCCCTATCTACCCTGTAAAAACGTTCAAATATCCTTGGAATCTCGGCCTGTGCTATTCCCATACCATTATCCTTCACCATCAGCCTTACCCTTTTCCCGGTATCTTCAACAGTTACTTCAATTTGCCCGTCCCGAGGAGTATATGCAATGGCATTTGACATTAAATTGATGATAACTTGCTTGAGCCGGTATGGATCACCTTCCATCTCCAGTTGTTCTGGATCATTGAAGACGTCAACCGTAATATTTTTTTCGGTTGCCCTTCCTTCAAGGAGAGTCGTGACCTCCTTCACAAGGCTTACGACATCAAATTTAGAAATATCGAGCCGGAAATTATGCTGTTCTATTTTTGATAAATCAAGCAAATCCTGAATTAGATGCTGAATCCTGTCGCTTTCCTTCTGTATAATCGAAAGGAAATCCCGAAGTGCTTTTTCATCGTTCATTGCCCCGTCAAGCAATGTTTCAGTAAATCCCTTAATAGATGTAATCGGTGTCTTTAACTCGTGAGATACGTTTGCAACAAAATCCTTGCGCACTTGCTCCAGCTTCTTTAGCTCAGTAATATCATGAAATACGAGCAAGACCCCTTTCCAGACACTATGGGTACTGATAATCGGGAGTGCTGATACATCAAAATGTCTTCGTTCAATCGAGATTGGAAGGACGACCTGGGCTTGCTGCTTTTTCTCAGTGATAAAGATAGTTTCAATCATTTCATTAATTTCCGGGTATGGAATCGCCTCATAATATTGCTTATTAAGAACATCTGCCGAATCGACATCAAAGATATCGCTATATCCCCGGTTTATTAAGTTGATAAATCCGCGGCTATCAATAAGAACCAGCCCGCTTCCGATATTTTCAATCAGGGTGGTCAGCCGTTCCTGCTGCATTTCCTGAGATCTGGCCATATCCTCGAGATTCCTGGCCAAAACATTGATAGAAGAACTCAGCAGCCCTGTTTCATCAACCTTATCTTCTACATAAGTGCGTGCACGGTAATTCCCTTTGGCAAGCTCCATAGCAACATTAGCAGCCGATTCGATGGGCTTTGCATACCGCTTGGTGATTCTCATCCCCAGAAGCGTTATGATAATAAGAGCAAGGAAAAGGCTGATGGAAAGAAGCCACCATATATTTTTGTACGCATCTTTTAACTCACTTGATGCAAGACTCAGAAAAAGGTAGCCTTCGGTTATGTCCCCATTTCTTATTTCAGTCCAATAATAATGTGTATCTTGATCATCTTTTAAGTTAAAGAAACGCTTCCGCTCCTTCTTACCAGAAATGGCGTCCTTTACCATTCCGGCAGTGTTTAAAGCTGCTTCCCTGCTGCTGTATAAAATATTGCCCTTGCTGTCAGCCAGAATAATACCTGCTCCCAGATCATCGCCAAACCTGCCCAATTCCTGCTTATCGGTGCCTTCAAGGCCTCCATAGTCTTCTATATAACGGCTGACAAGGTTGCCTTCTTTTTCGAGGCGCTCATAGAACGAGTCGATATAATAATCCTTGAACAACTGTCCGAGTAAAAGTCCGAGACCAAGCAGAACTACAACAATCAGGAAGACAAGTGCAATTAAAAGCCTTGTCCTATATTTTGTCATTCTCCTTTAGGCTCCTCTAGTTTATAGCCCAACCCCCGGATTGTTTTAATATATTGCGGCTTTTTGGTATCTGACTCTATTTTTTCCCTAAGATGAGATATATGTACATCCACAATCCTTGTATCTCCTGCGAAGTCATAATTCCAGACCGTGCTAAGAAGCTGGTCTCTAGTCAGAACACGGTTTTTGTTCTGTGCCAGGCAATTGAGCAATTCGAACTCTTTAAGAGTCAGTTCGAGGACCTCTTCATTGAAAAACGCTTCAAACCGATCGGGGTAGACCTTCAATGCCCCAATCTGTATTGCTTCCTGTTCGACAGGCTCCTCCTGTTGCTTTTCCTGGAATTGAGCGGATCTTCGGAGAATTGCCTTGACACGGGCAAGAACCTCCCTCGGGCTAAATGGCTTCACCATATAATCATCCGCGCCAAGTTCAAGGCCAAGAATCTTATCAAGTTCATCATCCTTCGCTGTCAACATGAGGATGGGAATCATAATTTTTTGCTGGCGCAGCTGTTTGCACACTTCAATTCCGTCTATGCCAGGAAGCATGAGGTCCAGAATAATCATGTCCGGTTTTTCCCGCAAAGCTGTTTCTCGGCCTTCTTCTCCATCCATAGCGGTGATTACTTCATAGCCGCCTTGCTCAAGATTGTACTTCAATAACGTAACAATAGACTGTTCATCATCCACAACCAGCACTTTTTTCTTCATAATGTCCCCCGGTTCTTTTATTGTTCTTCTACTTTTAAAGTTTCTATCAATTCTATAGTATAGGAAAAAAATAATGGCTTCAAGAAAAGCGAAATCTCCTGCGTATCGCAAAATAGGTGCTGCTTTATCCAGGTTTCCTTTCTGTACACATGTTAACCAAGTATAAAGAGACTTATCGAGATTATCAGATTTCGATTATTCAGAGGGCTTAGTGTCCTCCGCTCCTTCAATAAAGGCCCTGCCCTTTGGCAATTCTTTAAGCTTTAATAGCATGGTTTAACTTCTATTTTTAGCTGAAGTGTTAGCAAAAATGCCTTCGAAATCATATGAACTCCAAACTTTTCCAAAAACAAAGAACAAAAGCGCAAGCGCCTTCGTGACAGGCAAAGTGCCGCCTGTCCCTGCGATGATTATTCTAAGGAGCTTTCCTTAGTGGTCATCGCCGTACAAACTGGAGGGACTTCGACTGAGATAAAATGAACCTTCCATCAGCGTTTGTTGCTGATGGTTAGGTGAATGAATCGGACCTTTAGGGACAGTTGACGACGTAGGAGGCCTACTGTCCTTTAAGGTGGGGTAAAGGAATCACGAAAAGCGTTAGCGATTCGATGATGACTTATCGTAGGAAGGAGGCCTGAAGTTTGCGCACGCGTAGGCGCTCCTCATTACGCTATCGCGTAATTTCGTGCGATGCTTATGCTGCCGATGCGTTCCTTGTGGAGCTAGACGTAGATACGCTCAGTAATAAAAGTTATCCACAGTCGCGAAATCTATAATTCCCTTAAACAAGAAAAAGACAGCTTTTTAGCTGCCTTAAAAGTTTTCAAGTACGCTGCCATCCATATCCGCAAGAGGATGGGGAGGACAGACTTTCACTTTTCCTGTTATAACCGGCTCTTTTTTTTCATTCGTGCCTTCAATAGAAATGGTAATCGCATGCTTCTTCTCATCTACCTCAATCACTTCAAGCAGAAAATCTACGGTTCCATAATGGTAGACTGGCTTTGGAAACTCAAGTTCCTGGGATAAGATGTGGCTTCCAGGCCCAGGAAGGTATTTTGTTATAGCTGAGGTAATAACTCCTATCAGCATGACTGCTGGAACAATTGGTTTTCCATATGGTGTTTGCGATGCATAGTCATGCTGAATATAAAGTGGGTTTGCATCATTTGTAAGGCCGAGATACAGAAGCAAATCCCTATCCTCAATTTTTTCGGTAAGGGCCAATTTTTCGCCGGGTTTTATTTCCTCAATCCTTCTGCCTAATTTGCGCTTTTTTCCTAAAATCACTGTTTGGCACCTCCAGCGGAAGCGGAATTTGGTCTTAATGCTTTTTAATGGGTGTAAGTAATTATTTTACCCAAAAGAACGACATGCATTTTAGAAAGCTGTGTTAATGTATTTTGTTTATTTATTGGAATTGTTGGTTGTACCGAAGACTCGTTCGAAAATGCATCCGCATTTTCTCCTGCGATGTCTCTACAATGAAGTCCTAACGGGAGAATAGGTTAATAAACCTTTATTGACGACTCTGCCCTTCAATTCTTTACCCGCAAAGTCGTTAAGAACCTGTATTGACGACCGTACCCTTTATCTCTTTACCTTCAAAGTCGTTAAGAACCTCTATTGACGACCGTACTCTTCATTTCTTTACCTGCAGGGTCGCCAAGAATCTCTATTGACGACCGCACTGTCCATTTCTTTAACTGCAGAGTCGCCAAGAACCAGACAAACCACGCAGACGCTAGCAGCGAAAATTAAGCGAGTTATTTCAATGCCTTTAGAAAAATTAATTTTATTCTTTTAGTGGCCTTTTGATACACAATACTATAGAAAACTTTCAAGTTAGAAAAAAATTCGGGGGCTGCCCCCCGAATTTTGTTAGGTCTGGATTTATGCTAGAACAGTCATGACATTTCTGACAGCCTCGGCAGACTTATCAAGTGCAGCCTTTTCCTCTTCCGTCAACTCAAGTTCAATAACTTTTTCGATACCGTTAGCACCAAGGATGGTTGGTACACCAAGATAGATGCCTTCATACCCATATTCGCCTTCTAGATAGGCAATGGATGGAAGAACACGCCTCTGGTCTTTCAGGATAGCTTCACACATTTCTACAAGGGAAGCGGCAGGAGCATAGTATGCACTCCCATTTCCTAAAAGGTTAACAATTTCACCGCCGCCTTTGCGAGTACGCTCTACGATACTATCCAGGCGTTCCTTTGGAATGAGCGTCTCTAGCGGAATGCCTCCAGCATAGGAATAACGGACAAGAGGTACCATTTCGTCTCCATGCCCGCCAAGAACGAAACCGGTAATATCTTTAACAGACAAGTTCAGTTCCTGGGCAATAAAGGTGCGGAAACGGGCTGTGTCAAGGACGCCGGACTGGCCAATGACTCGGTTCTTAGGGAATCCTGTTTCCTTGAATACAGTATAGGTCATGGCATCGACTGGGTTGGTCAAAACAACGATGAAACTATTTGGAGAATACTTGACGACTTCCTGAGCAACGCTTTTCATGATTTTCTGGTTTGTTTGGACAAGATCGTCACGGCTCATGCCGGGCTTACGGGCAATGCCTGCAGTAATAACGACAATATCGGAATCCTTTGTGTCTTCATAGCTTGATGTACCGGTGATGTTCGCATCAAAGCCCTGTACCGGACCTGCCTGAAGCATATCAAGAGCTTTTCCTTTAGTCGGGTTTTCCATTTGTGGAATATCAACGAGAACTACATCTCCCAATTCCTTCTGTGCCAACAGGAAAGCTGTAGTGGCACCCGTGAAACCACTTCCGATAACCGAAATCTTTTTGCGTTTCAGTGACATGAAAATATCCCCCTTGTTCTCCGCTTTTTTTAAATTGACCAACAGGCGGACAAAGCCGCCTGCTCCCATCCCTATTCCATGTTCTTAATCAGTTCGTCGCCAAATTGCGAAGTTTTAACTTCAGTGGCGCCTTCCATCAAACGAGCAAAGTCATATGTGACAACCTTGGAGGCAATAGTTTTCTCCATAGATTTTACGATTAGGCTGGCCGCTTCATTCCAGCCAAGATGTTCAAGCATCAACACACCGGATAGAATGACTGAAGAAGGATTCACTTTATCGAGACCCGCATATTTAGGTGCTGTTCCATGAGTTGCTTCAAAAATGGCGTGGCCAGTTTCATAGTTGATGTTTGCGCCAGGTGCGATACCAATTCCGCCAACCTGTGCAGCAAGAGCATCGGAAATGTAGTCACCGTTCAGGTTCATCGTTGCAACAACGTCAAACTCTTTTGGACGAGTAAGAATTTGCTGTAGGAAAATGTCAGCGATAGCGTCTTTCACGATGATTTTGCCTTCTGCTTCTGCATCAGCCTGAGCCTTATTGGCTGCTTCGGTTCCCTGTTCATCCTTGATGCGGTCGTACTGTGCCCAAGTAAACACTTTATCTCCGAATTCTTTTTCAGCCAATTCATAGCCCCAGTTCTTAAAGGCACCTTCTGTGTACTTCATGATATTACCTTTATGTACAAGTGTAAGCGACTTACGGCCTTCCTTGATTGCATAATTCAGGGCAGCACGTACAAGTCGTGTTGTACCTTCTTCCGAAACAGGCTTGATGCCAATACCGGATGTTTCCGGGAAACGGATTTTGTTTACACCCATCTCATTTTGCAGGAAGTTGATCAGCTTTTTGACCTCATCGGAACCGCTTTGGTACTCAATACCCGCATAAATGTCTTCCGTGTTTTCACGGAAAATTACCATATCAGTATCTTGGGGACGCTTAACAGGCGATGGAACACCCTCAAACCATCTTACAGGACGTAAACAAACGAACAGGTCTAGCTCCTGGCGTAGTGCAACGTTCAAGGAACGGATTCCACCACCGACTGGGGTTGTTAAAGGACCTTTAATTGCAATAAGGTACTCGTTGATTGTCTCAAGAGTTTCCTTAGGAAGCCATTCACCAGTTTGATTGAACGCTTTTTCCCCAGCAAGAACTTCCTTCCAAACTATTTTCTTTTCACCCTTATATGCTTTTTCAACCGCTGCATCAAGAACCCTTACAGACGATGCCCAGATATCAGGGCCAGTTCCGTCTCCTTCAATGAATGGAACTACTGGATTGTTAGGTACGTTCAATACCCCGTTTTGTACTGTAATTTTTTCTCCTTGCATCCTAAAAACTCCCTCCATTGTTCAAATACTAAATCAACTATTGTTTCGCCCATCATAAAGGTTAGAAGCCAAAGCTTCTAACCTTTACGGCTGCGAAGGGAACCCGGTTAAAAACATGAGTCCCTGCTAATCTATTACACCATGTGGAAACAGGAAAGTAAAATGTTCAACAATCGTTAACGCAGGCCGATTGGCACATACTTCTGCATTCCAGGGCCGTTATAATCGGCGCGCGGGCGGATTAGCCTGTTATTTTCATATTGTTCGAGAATATGGGCAAGCCAGCCTGAGACACGGCTTACTGCAAAAATAGGTGTAAACAAGTCATGGTCAATTCCAAGACTATGATATACAGAAGCGGAATAGAAATCGACGTTTGGCGGCAGATTCTTTTCGCCCGTTACAATTTCTTCAATGCGTGTACTCATCTCATACCAATGAGGCTCTCCAGTAAGCTCAGTCAACTTTTTCGACATGGCGCGAAGATGTTTTGCACGCGGGTCACCCTGGCGATAGACACGGTGGCCAAAGCCCATGATTTTCTCTTTATTCGCCAGTTTGCCCCTGACATAAGGCTCCACATTTTCAAGCGTTCCAATCTCTTTCAGCATCTTCATAACCGCTTCGTTTGCTCCCCCATGAAGAGGGCCTTTCAATGCACCAATTGCCGCTGTAACACCAGAGTAGACATCAGAAAGGGTTGCCACACAAACCCTTGCAGTGAATGTTGAGGCATTCAATTCATGGTCTGCATGGAGGACAAGTGCTTTGTCCAGGGCTTCTACAGCAATCGCATCTGGTTCATTTCCAGTAAGCATATATAGGAAGTTCGCCGCAAAGCCAAGATCCTGCCTTGGCGCTACAGGCTCCAGCCCTTTTCGAATCCTGGCAAACGCAGTAATAAGTGACGGCATTTTAGCTTGCAGCCTGACCGCCTTCCGATAGTTTGCCTCCTGATTCATGAGGTCTGCTTCTGTATCGTACAATCCTAGTAGTGAAACCGCGGATCTTAGGGCTGCCATTGGATGCACTGATTGAATTGGATACATTTTAAAATGGTCTAACACTTCCTGCGGCAGGCTTGCTTCGGCAGCCAATTGGCCCCTCAGCACTTCTAGCTCTGTTTCTGTAGGAAGTTTGCGGTGCCATAGCAAGTAAATAACTTCTTCGAAACTAGCATTCTCTGCTAAATCATCGATATCAAATCCTACATACGTCAATGTATCGTCGATGATTGAGCTGATGGAAGAGGTTGTTGCAACAACTCCTTCGAGACCGCGTGTAACTGACATCTCCAATCTCTCCTTTGCCTTTTAAATTTTCCCCATGCCTCTGTCCTATAGTGTTTATGGAATAAAAACTAAAGTTTGAGCGCTCGCTCGGAACGTCCCCGAAAAAATCAGCATATGCCGTTGGGCACATGCCAAACTTTATGGTAGCCCTTCCAGTACTGGATAGGTGCCTGCCTCATTCCTTTCCACTATACACTATACACAATTATTTAATCATAACAATAGGTTATATGTAAAAAAGATTGCGCTTACACGTTCTATTATAAACAATTATCAGATTTTTGTGAACGAAAAGGATTTGGAAAAATTAAAATTACTATATTAGTAGAAAAAAGGGCTGATAATTTAATTGCAAATGATTTACTATTTCTTCTTCCTCCCTAATATCTTTTCAAAAATTGGCTGTTCTGTATGGACAACCTGTCATATCTATTCTGATTGCCGCATATAAGGGAACAAGGGTTCATCTTCTATAGATGCAAGGCTATATTCAAAAAGTATTCTCACCGCCAATCTGCAAGTGGATCATTGATAAAATGAGCAAATCCACGAAAAATCGGGGTTAATACTCCATTTGCAAGCGTTCTTCCCTGGTTGGTCATAATTGGGCATTTAATCCCCCACTTCCTTCCTCGCATATTCGGAACTTGAGGTGGGGGTCTAACTGCCTTTTAACGAGGGATAAAATCCAGCAGCTTCATAGCTGCATATGCAATTCCAGCGCCAATTAAAGGTCCTACAGCCACCCCATTGAAAAGAGAGACGGCAAGGATTGTGCCTAATACAAGCGCAGTCGTGATATGCGGGTCTTCTGCAAGAAGCGTTACTCCACCTTTAGCAAGCATTGCTACCAGCAGACCGGAAAGCAATGCAATCCAGGCGTATGGGGATTTGAAAGCTCCTCCTAAATCCTTAAATCCTATGGTGCCATTTGCAATGGGGGCAAGCACTGCAATCGTAATGATTGTTACACCCCAATTAATGCCTCGAGTCTGCAGGTAGGAAAAAGCTTTTCCATCAAGGCCAATCATTTTTAATAAAAGCAAAACAGTGATAGCAATCATAAGCGATTGATTTTTTGCTGCAAAAGCAATGCCGAGCAGCAGAAACAAGAATAAATATGCCTGATACATGATAGGTCTTCCCTTCTTTTGGAGGTACCGAGCATTGACCTCCACTTACTTTATCTTGATTATTCAAACACTTGCGCTCTAAAAATAATCAAGATGTTTAGATTAAATCTAACCGTTGGGTATCGATATTAAACACTCTTGCCAAACGAGCCAAATTACTTACATATCCGAAAGACTACTCACACTAAATTTCAAGTTTACGCTTTATAAAGGACGACTAAACCCAGGGAGGCAATGTCATTGAACTCCGTTTATCTTAACCGGGCCATCAAATTATTATTTATTATCGTAATTTCAGTGCTTCTACTTATTTCAGTTTATTATGTGTCTGTTATTGCCTATCCGTTCCTTATTGCATTCATTATTGCTTTTCTGATGAATCCGGCTGTTAATCTTATGGAAAAAAAGGGGAGAATGCCAAGGCCGGTTGCCGTTCTTCTTACTCTCCTTTTGTTAGTTTCCATATTTGCGGGAATCATCACCCTTTTAGTCGCTGAGATTGTAAGTGGTGCCACTTATTTGGCCGCTGTGCTTCCATCCCATTTGAATACGCTTGTGCGGTTTAGCGAGAACTGGTTTGCTTCACAGGTAATCCCTCTTTACAACCAGGTGACAGGAATGTTCAACGATCTTGATGCCGGTCAGCAAGAAACTATTTTGAAAAACATTCAAAATGCAGGCCAAAAGTTCGGAACAACAGTTGGAGATTTCCTGCAAGGTTTTTTTGAAAATATACCTGCTATTCTCGGGTGGTTTCCAAATGCAGCAACTGTTCTGATCTTTTCTTTCCTTGCAACCTTTTTTATTAGTAAAGACTGGTACCGTCTTACAGCTATTGGCGGACGCCTTGTGCCTGGAAAAGCCTGGACAAGCAGCAGAAAAGTGTTTGTTGATTTAAAAAGAGCCCTTTTCGGCTTTGCAAGGGCGCAGCTGACTCTAATCTCAATTACAACAGTTATTATTTTAATCGGGCTGCTTTTCCTTCGAGTTGATTACGCAATTACAATTGCACTTGTTGCCGGCCTTGTCGATATTATTCCGTACCTTGGGACCGGAGCAGTTTTCGTTCCCTGGATTTTATTTGAAGTCATTTCGGGCGATATCAGGCTTGCCATTGGCCTTGGTGTTCTCTACATCCTTGTGCTAGTCCAACGCCAAGTCATGGAACCTAAAATTCTGTCTTCAAACATCGGGCTGGATCCACTGGCGACATTGATAGCTCTATTTGTAGGCTTTAAAATGCTAGGGTTTCTAGGACTTATCGTTGGTCCAGTTGTGCTCGTAGTTATAAACACATTAAGACGAGCAAATGTATTTAGAGATATTTGGACCTATATCAAAGGCAATCAATCTGGAAACAAGTGAAATAAAAAATATAAAAGCCGGATCTCTGTGGATTCCGGCGTTTGTTTTATTAGTAGAAAATATATCTTATTTTCAGAACTGTCTAACTTCAAAAGCAATGCTCCGGCAGGATAAGTATCGCAGAGAGACAAATAAAAGCTCCCTTGAATTAACAGCGCAGACGGCTCTTTACCTGGAACGTGGTGCCTTTGCCCGTCACAAAGGCACTTGCGATTTTGTTGTTCATCTTATTATTTTTACATTGCCTTTATTTATCCAACGTTTAATAGCAAGTGCCAGCCATCGTTTTAAAAACTTCCTGGTTAACGGCAATAGCAGGAGAATCCCGAACACATCACTAAGAAAGCCAGGCGATAGCAGCATTGTACCCCCAATCAGGATGCATATCCCGTCCAGAACAGCGTCACCGGGCATTTGGCCATAGTTGAGCTGCTGCCTTGCCTGATTGATAATCTTCATTCCCTGGCTTCGTGCCAGATACGTTCCGAGAATACCTGTCAAAATAATAAGCAGTACAGTCAAAGGGACGCCAATCTGTTTGCCTGACCAAAGCAATACACCAATTTCAGCTGCTGGTACAACTATAATTAAGATAAAGAACCATATTCGGAACAAGCGAGGCCCTCCTATTAAAATAACTTTTTATCCTTTAAGCAAGTATAACAAATATGAATGATTACGGTTATTGGCCGCATTGGCACTTTTGTAAAGCGTCAATTAGCAGGGATATCCCTGTTAACGGCCACATGCCCGTGATTTTTCTCGTAATGTGTTAAGGGAAAACGGGAACGGCGCATTCATGCGAATAAACAAAAAGAAGGGAACTCCCCCTTCTTTTTGTTTAGAATATTGTGTTAGAACTCAATAGTCTTCTTAAAGTACGCTTGCATGTCCGTCATAGATAAATCCAGTACTAGCATCTACTGTAAGTTCCTGGCCATCCTTAAAGATCGAAGTTGCGTTTTCGACACCAACGATAACTGGAATACCTACATTAAGGCCCACAACTGCTGCATGGCTTGTCAGCCCGCCTTCTTCAGTAATAAGCGCTCCGCATCTTTCAATTGCAGGCATCATATCACGATCGCTGCCGAATGTGATAAGGATATCGCCTGGCTGTACTTTTGCGTTTGCTTCCTCTGCATTTCGTGCAACTACAGCTCTTCCATAGGCTGATTTTTTGCCAATGCCCTGAGCTTTTGCAAGAATATCACCAACGATATGGATTTTCATCATATTTGTGCTTCCAGCTTCTGCAACTGGGACACCTGCAGTAATAACAACTAAATCGCCATGCTTTACAATGCCGCTGTTTAAGCTTTCGCCAACTGCAATATCGAGCATTTCGTCAGTACCTTTAACTTGTCTGCCCAACTGAGGATAAACACCCCATACAAGCCCTAGACGCCTGCGTACGCCTGCATCTGATGTTACGGCTACGATTGGAGCCTTTGGACGGTATTTGGAAACCATTTTTGCAGAGTGGCCGCTTACCGTAGGAGTGATGATAGCACTTACCTCCAGGTTAAGGGCGGTATGTGCAACCGATTGAGCAACAGCATCAGTAGTATTGTGTTCAGTATCTTTGCTGCGTGCTGTTAAGATTTCTTTATGGTTTAGCGCTTCTTCAGCTCTTGAAGCGATGTTATGCATAGTTTGGACAGCTTCAACCGGGTAAAGTCCAGCAGCTGTCTCGCCAGAAAGCATGATTGCATCTGTTCCGTCGAAAATCGCATTTGCAACGTCACTCGCTTCAGCGCGTGTTGGCCTTGGGTTCCTTTGCATAGAATCCAGCATTTGCGTAGCTGTAATAACCGGTTTGGCTTCAGCATTACATTTTTTGATGAGCAATTTTTGGACAAGCGGTACTTCCTCGGCAGGAATCTCAACACCAAGGTCTCCACGCGCTACCATCAATCCATCTGAAACTTCAAGGATTTCGTCAATATTATCAACGCCTTCCTGGTTTTCAATTTTAGGGATGATGTGAATGTGGGAAGCGTTGTTATCTTCTAGAAGCTGGCGGATTTCAAGAACATCTTTTGCCCTTCTAACAAAAGAAGCAGCGATGAAATCAATGCCCTGGCTAATACCGAATAGGATATCGTTCTTATCCTTTTCAGTAATTCCCGGTAAATTTACTGAAACACCCGGAACGTTAACACCTTTTTTATTTTTTAAAGTGCCGCTGTTCAGAATTTTTGTTTTGATTGTTTGCTTCTCTTTATTGATCTCGAGTACTTCCAGACCAATTAAGCCATCATCAAGAAGAATCCTCGAACCTGGGTGCACATCGTCAATAAGGCCAGGATAAGTTACAGAAAACATTTCCTCTGTACCTTCAACTTCAGTCATTGAAACAATGACTTCATTGCCTGATTTTAACTCAATTGCGCCATCCTTCATGTTATTGGTCCGAATTTCAGGACCTTTCGTATCCAATAGGATTGCAACATTTTTATCGGTCTTTTCAGCTGCTTCACGGATTCTTGAAATTCTAGCACCATGCTCCTCGAAGTCACCATGAGAGAAATTCAAGCGTGCTACATTCATTCCTGCTTCCATTAATGAACTGAGTTTTTCAACACTCTCACTTGCTGGTCCAATTGTACAGACAATCTTAGTTTTGCGCATTTTAGTTCCTCCTGTTAGCTAACCTTAAATAGACAATTCCTGTGATAATTTATAAATATCCAAATCACAGACATGTTTCTTTTCTTCCAACACTTCAATAATATCGTAATCAACAATGCGATTTTTTTCGATACCGACTGCCCTTCCGCCTTTTCCTTCAATTAGAAGCTCAACTGCCCTGGCACCAAGCCGGCTGGCAAGAACGCGGTCCCTGACCGTTGGAGATCCGCCGCGCTGGATATGTCCAAGAACGGAAACCCTTGTATCAAAATCGGTTAGTTCTTTTAACTCCCGGGCCAAGTCAACTCCGCTGCCCACTCCTTCAGCAATAACGATGATACTATGTTTCTTGCCTCGTTCACTGCCTCGGCGCAGCTTATCAACGATATCATTCACATCATATTTTTCTTCCGGGATCAGGATAGTTTCCGCACCTCCCGCAAGTCCAGCCCAAAGAGCAATATCACCAGCATCACGCCCCATTACTTCAATAATGAAAGTGCGTTCATGTGAGCTGGCAGTATCCCTGATTTTATCTATTGCAGCTATAACTGTATTAAGTGCTGTATCAAATCCAATCGTAAAGTCGGTGCCGGGAATATCATTATCAATTGTTCCAGGTATACCTACACACGGAAAACCTTGTTCTGTCAGAGCTTTTGCTCCACGGTAAGAACCATCTCCGCCAATGACAACCAGGCCTTCGATTCCAAACTTCTTCATTTGTTCAATTCCCTGCTGCTGACCTTCTCTTGTTTTAAATTCCAATGCTCTTGCAGATTGGAGAATCGTTCCCCCTCTTTGAATAATATCCCCAACCGAACCTATTTCAAGCTTATGGATGTTCCCGTTCATCAATCCGGCATATCCGCCATAAATTCCGTACACTTCAAGCTCATGGTAAATACCTTTACGTACAACCGCCCGAATGGCAGCATTCATTCCTGGAGAATCCCCACCGCTTGTCAGAACACCAATCTTCTTCATCCAATTCACCTCTTATCCGTTTTTAAGCATATGTATTTTTTATTTTGAAGCTATCTGAGTTATTATTCACATTTAACCCAAGGATAACTCTAAAATACCACTAAGTATGAGGTCTAACAACTTTATCGGCGGAAAAAACCAAAACACAGAATTATCCGCAAAGTGAAAGCGTTTTATTGCTATTGTTTACAAACTGGCCAAAAATATCGCAAAAAAATGGACGTGCTAAGAAAGCACGCCATTAATTTACCCCGATAAAGTTGTTTAAAAACGAATATTCGCCAATTGCCTTATATTTGTTATAACGATCGACGGTTAGTTCCGTTGGTGATAGTTTTGATAGTTCTTTTAGAGAACGGAACAACGCTTTTTCAATTTCAAGCGCCTGGCTTTCAACATCACGATGGGCGCCGCCTCTTACTTCCGGTATAATCCCATCAACGATGCCAAGGCCCTTTAAGTCCGGTGCGGTTATTTTCATTGATTCTGCAGCACGCCTTGCTTTGGAAGCATCCTTCCAAAGAATAGAGGCAGCTCCCTCTGGTGAAATAACAGAATAGGTAGAGTTCTCAAGCATAAGGATATGGTTGCCTACCCCTAGCGCCAGGGCTCCACCACTTCCTCCTTCACCAATTACAATGCAAACTATTGGAACTTGCATACTAGCCATCTCGAAAAGATTCCTTGCAATTGCTTCACTCTGGCCGCGCTCCTCGGCAGCTTTCCCGGGATATGCGCCCTTTGTATCAATAAAACAAATAATCGGGCGCCCGAACTTTTCAGCCTGCTTCATAAGCCTTAATGCCTTCCTATACCCTTCAGGGTGCGGCATGCCAAAGTTACGGCGGATATTTTCCTTTGTGTCCTTGCCACGCTGATGGCCAATGACCGTTACCGGCTTCCCCTTGAACTGTGCAATTCCGCCAACAATCGCTTCGTCATCGCCATAAAGCCTATCGCCGTGGCATTCAAAAAAGTCGGTAAACAAATAGCCAATGTAATCAAGTGTGGTCGGCCTGGACGGGTGCCTGGCAATCTGGACACGGTCCCATGGCTTTATATTTGAATATACATCATTTTCAAGCTTTTCAAGGCGGGCTGAAAGCCTGTCTATTTCTGCTGTTAAATCAACATCGGTTTTTTGGGTATATTCTTTAAGTTCAGTTATCTTTTTTCTAAGTTCTATTATAGGTTTCTCGAATTCCAGCTCACCTACCATACGAGATCCTCCCTGCCCTGATGCATTTCCAGTATTACACCAATTCTATCTTTCAAATCATGCCTGCTGATAACAGCATCAAGCTGGCCATGCTTTAACAAAAACTCTGCGGTCTGAAAATCTTTTGGAAGTTCTTCTCTGATTGTCTGCTCAATAATCCGTCTGCCCGCAAAGCCAATTAACGCACCCGGCTCAGCGATATTATAATCCCCAAGTGATGCAAAGCTGGCCGAAACCCCGCCTGTTGTCGGATGAGTCATAATTGAAATAAACAGTCCGCCCTCATCGCTGAACTTCTTTAGTGCGACACTTGTTTTAGCCATCTGCATAAGGCTTAGAACACCCTCTTGCATTCGGGCACCGCCAGAAGCAGTGAAGATGACAAAAGGAACTCGTAATTCTCCCGCCTTTTCAACGGCCCTGGTGATTTTTTCACCAACTACAGAGCCCATGCTCCCCATCCTAAAGGTGGAATCCATGACAGCCAGTACAATTTTCAGGCTATTAACCTCGCCGATTCCAGTAACAACTGCCTCATTTATATTTGTGTTCTTTCTATCCTTTTCCACTTTTTCAAGATAATCCGGAAAGTTTAAAGGATTGACAGAAACCATGTCTGCATTGAATTCATCAAAACTTCCTTCATCCAGGAAGCTATTTACCCTTTCACGGGCATTCATTGGAAAGTGATGACCGCATTGGAAACAAACTTTCAAGTTCTTTTCCAGTTCACGGGTATAAACAATTTTCTTGCAACCAGGACATTTTGTCATGATGCCTTCCGGAACATCCTGTCTAGCTGCTTCGGAAGGTATTGCTGCATACTTTCTTTTTTTGGATTTTGTTAATAATTCCTTTAGCAAGTTCGTACCTCCCTAAATAGTAACGGAATAAAAAGTTTCGCCTTCTCATGTACTTGCATCAATATAAGGCCGAACCTAAAGTGGCCAGACCACTAACCTGATTAAAAAGGCCCGGCTCTGCCTAAGCTTGCTTGACCTATAATACTATAGTTGATTTCTTATTAAAAAGATGCCGGTTCCTGTCGGCCATTAACTGACAAATTCCTCATTTTTCTGTATTGCCCAAGAACGGAAGCCTCATCCCCGGATTCAAGTTCTTTAACCAAAAGGGCATATTCTTCAGGCTTCGCGGAAAATCTTTCAAAATCCTGAGAATTATAATAGTCCTTTAAAATAACCCATATTCTTAAGAACAAGTGATTGTCTGCAAGAAGAACGACATTACGGAAAAACTCATCATCATTGACTTTTTTCTCTTTCGCCAGAGCAGCGAGTATGCCAAGTGACTGATTAGCCCCTTTTTGCAGGATGATTCTAAGGCAATCCATTTCGAGGAAGTATTTCGTTTCCCTGACATCTCTCTTGGCCTTGTCATCCTGAAGGACAAAGGTACTTAATAACTGGACTAGCTGGTTGCCTTTGAAATCACGGATAAAGGTTCCTTCGCCTCTCCGTGTTTCAATTAATCCAAGCAGCTCCAATGCCCGAAGTGCTTCTCTAACGGAGGAACGCCCGACATTCAGGCGCTCCGTTAATTCCCGTTCAGAAGGTATTTTATCTCCAGATTTAAGTCCATCCGCAGTTATCATCTCTCTTAGCTGCCTGACTATTTCGATATAAACCTTAGAATTCTGCTTGGTATCGGTCACAGGTATATTCACTGTCCTTTACTTATCATCGAAAGACGTGCAGTTCTTTCCTTAACCTCTTCGGGATCTACCTTGATTCGGGCAACGCCTGTTTCCATAGCAGCCTTTGCAACCGCTGCTGCAACCTCAGGAGCAACCCTTGGATCGAATGGGCCAGGAATAACATAATCCTCATGAAGTTCTTCCTCACTGATAAGACTTGCAATTGCTCTGACCGCGGCAATTTTCATTGCTTCATTTATATGAGTCGCGCGGGCATCAAGTGCTCCCCTGAAAATCCCGGGAAACGCCAGGACATTGTTCACCTGATTAGGGAAATCGGAACGTCCTGTCCCTACCACCCTTGCACCCGCAGCCTTTGCTTCATCAGGCATAATTTCCGGAACAGGATTGGCCATCGCAAAAATAATTGATCCTTCGTTCATCGAAGCAACCATTTCTTTTGTCACTGATCCAGCCGCGGAAACTCCAATGAAAACATCGGCGCCTTTGATAACATCAACAAGCTCCCCATGAATTCTATCACGGTTCGTGAACTTAGCGACCTGGTCCTTTATCTTGTTCATCCCAGTCGGGCGTCCTTCATAAATGGCGCCTTTTGTATCGCACATGATAATATCACGTACGCCATAATGATAAAGCAATTTAATAATGGCTATACCGGCCGCACCCGCACCATTAGCTACGACTTTAATTTCAGTCATCTTCTTGCCTGTAAGCTTCAGTGCATTCACAAGTCCCGCTGCAGTAACAATCGCAGTGCCATGCTGGTCATCATGGAATATTGGAATATTTGTTTCCTTTTTAAGGCGTTCTTCGATTTCAAAACAATTTGGCGCTGCTATGTCTTCAAGATTGACACCGCCAAAAGTTGGCTCAAGCAGCTTGACAGTTTCAATAATTTTTTCAACATCTGTTGTATTCAGGCAGATGGGAAAGGCATCGACTCCGGCAAAGCTTTTGAAAAGCACAGCCTTTCCTTCCATAACAGGAAGAGCAGCTTCAGGTCCAATATTGCCCAGGCCGAGTACTGCGGTGCCGTCGGACACGACAGCAACCATATTGCCCTTCATTGTATAATCATAAACAGTTTCGGGTTTATCATAGATTTCTTTGCAAGGTTCTGCTACTCCTGGTGAGTATGCAAGGCTTAAATCCCTGGCATTTCTTACTTCAACTTTCGACTTTGATTCCAATTTTCCTCGATGAAGGCGGTGCATATGAAGGGCTTCTTCTCGCAATGTCAAGGCAATTCACTCCTCTAGAAATGTCAGGAATTATATAAATTATTTATTCAAAAGTGGTCAGACCACGCTGTCTCTTAAACACTATACCATATCTGTAACCCTTGTAAAGTGTAATATTATTAGCTAAACAAATTTTCAAGAGAAGTCTGGGGCCGCAATTAATGGATGGGGAAACAGGTTAAGCTGCCGAGCTGATAAATAGACGGAGAAATTCAGCCTAATTAGTTCATATCGTTGAAAATGACTTGAATAAACGGAGAGATTCCGACTATTAGCCCAAAACATATGAAATTGGCTACTTTTGCTTTTCATAACCGGAAAATCTCCACTTATATACACTGATACGAGCTCAAATCCCCATCTAAGCGGAAAAGTTCCTCTTATTTTACTTTCTCTGGATACTCGATAAAAGGACCACAGTGTAAAAGTAATTTAGGATATGGTTTTTCGGTTAGGCTGTCCAATTAATCAGCCAACAGCAATACCCTCCAGTTTAGGTGGCATGTTTTTGTCGTTAAATATCCAACTAATTGTAAAGGATTGTGCTCCACATTTCATCAAGGCTTCTGTTTTAGCGGCGGGTGGTTGACGACAACATTTTCTTCACCAAGGAACCTCTTCAGCTCCTCGAGGAGTGAATCGGATGGGGTGACCTGGTGTTGCGCCCCAAGCTTCACCGTCTTATTGGCACCGTCATAATGGAGGATCACTTCGGTTGTACCTTTGTTTGAGGAAAGGATCTCCTTTAGTTCAGATAGGCGCCCAGTCTCCTGATTATAGGCAGTCAGCCTAAGGTATAATCGTTCCTTCCGATGATTTTGAAGCCATTCATCTATGTCAGCCGAATTCCGAATAATAAATTGAAGCTTGCCATTTCTTTCTTCGGTTTTCCCTTCAATAACAGCCATCCGCCCCTGGTTCAACTGCTTTGAATGTTTCCTGTATACATCCGGAAATGCGACCGCCTCCATATCACCACTCGAATCATTTATAGTCAAAAAGGCCATCGGCTCACCCTTTTTGGTACGGATTACTTTGGAACTTGTTATATAAATCCCAGCCGCAGCAAAGCCTGTTTCTTTCGCCAGCTCTGTTATGGATTTTGCCCCACACTCCTGCAAGGCCTTCTCATGCATGGAAAGAGGATGGCTGGACAGATAAAAGCCGAGCACTTCTTTTTCAAAAGCTAGCTTATCCTCTAATCTTATAGGATCTACTTCAACATATTTTGGCTCTGGCATAAAATCCTCTGTAGAAAAAAGGCCAGCCTGTCCATCCTCCTCAGGCCTCATAAGCTGTGCATGCTCGATGGCAATATCAAGGCTTGCGAGCAGCGAAGCACGATCCATTCCAAATTCATCGAAACTGCCCGAATGTACCAGCGCCTCAAGTGTTTTCCGTGAAGCGGACTTTTGTGGAAGGCGAATGCAAAAGTCAAAAAGACCCTTAAAAGGCTTTCCTCTCCTCGCCTCCGCTATATCCCTCACGACCGTCCCGCCAACGCCTTTAATACCTGCTAATGCATAACGGATCTTTCCGGATTCAACATGAAAGGAATATTTGCTCTTGTTAATGGAAGGAGGCAGCACTTCGAGTCCAAGGCCTTTCAGTTCCCTGATATATTGAGCAATTTTTGTATCATTTCCGAGGGCTGAAGTCAGCAGTCCTGCCATAAAATGAGTGGGATAGTGCGCTTTCAGGTAGGCCAGCTGGCACGATATGACACTGTACGCAACAGCATGGCTCTTATTGAAACCGTAATTGGCGAACCTGACGATTAAATCGTATACTTCGTTCGCAGCTGAAGCATCGTAACCTTTTTTCAGGGCTCCAGCCACAAAATGCTCTCTTTCTTTATCAAGTACGTCCTTTTTCTTTTTGCTTACAGCTCTTCGGAGCAGGTCGGCTTCCCCTAGTGAAAAACCAGCCATTTCCGAGGCAACCTGCATGATCTGTTCCTGATAGACTATGACACCATAGGTTGGTTCAAGAATGGGCTTGAGCACCTCATGGGGATAAGTGATTTTTTCGCGTCCATGCTTCCTGTCTATGAACAGCGGGATATTCTCCATTGGTCCAGGACGGTACAAGGCATTGACCGCGACAATATCCTCAAAACGGTTAGGCTTCAGGCGGACAAGCACTTTTCGCATGCCTTCCGATTCAAGCTGAAATATCCCTGTTGTTTCGCCTTTTGCCAGCAAGCTGAAGGTTTTTGAGTCATTAAGCGGGATTGAGCGTATATCAAGCTTCTTTCCGGTGTCCCTTCTGATTGAATCCGCTATCGCCTCCAATAAGGTCAAATTGCGAAGCCCCAGGAAATCCATTTTCAATAACCCAATATCCTCAAGGTGCTCCATCGAATATTGAGTCAGATATACTTGATTGTGCCCTCCTTGAATCGGGATGAGGTCAACAAGCTGGCTTCCAGTAATGACGACACCGGCAGCATGTGTCGACGTATGGCGCGGTAAACCTTCGAGCTTTTTTGCCGTGTCAAAAAGTTTTGTATAAGTCGGATTTTCAGCAATGATATTCCTTAGTCTTGAAGACTCGCGATACGCTTCCTCAAGCGTTATCCCATTTCTGGATGGAATGGACTTTGATAGCTGATCCAATTCTTTTGTATTCAAGCCGAATGCCCTTCCAACATCCCGGAGAGCAGCCTTAGCTGCGAGAGTCCCAAAAGTAGTAATTTGTGCAACATGGAGTTCGCCATATTTTCCGGCAACATATGCAATCATTTCATCGCGCCTGTGGTCCGGAAAGTCAATATCAATATCGGGCATAGTGATTCGTTCAGGGTTCAGGAAACGCTCGAACAAAAGCCCATGCTCAAGCGGATCGACATCGGTTATGTAAAGGGAATAAGCAACTAGCGATCCGGCAGCCGAGCCACGTCCTGGTCCAGTCAGAATGCCGTGATCACGCGCGTACTTCATAAAGTCCCAAACAATCAGGAAATAATCGCTGTACCGCATTTTCTTTATAACATCAAGTTCATAACGAAGCCTTTCAAAATACTCCTCGCCGCAGCCCGGAAGACGTTTGTTTAACCCTTCCAGGCAAAGGCTCTCCAGCTTGCTTTCGGGAGACCCCCCCTCAGGAAGAGGATAGTCAGGCATATGGAATTTTCCAAACTCGAATTCAACAGAACATTTCCCAGCAATCCCAATGGTATTTTCCAAGGCATCGGGATAACCGGCAAACAGCTCGGTCATTTCCTTTGGCTCTTTAAGATAGTATCCTGTTCCCTGCAGTTTTGGCCTGTCATCGTCCTGAAGCTTGGCCCCATCCCGGATTGCAAGCAGGCATTCATGGGCAAGAGCATCCTCAGCACTTAGGTAATGCACTGAATTGCTAGCAACGGTCCCAATTGAAAGTTCTTTAGCAAGCTCGGACAGCTGGTAGTTCAAGGTATGCTCCTGTTCAAGGCCATGATCCTGCAGGGAAAAATAAAACTCATTATTAAAAAGTCCTTTAAACAGTCCTGCAAGTAAGGCTGCCTCATCTCTTTCCTCCTTAAGAAGGAGCGTTTCAATTTCTCCTTCCAAACCAGGAGTCAGGGCAATTAGGCCAGCGGCATAAGATTTTAGCCATTTCATAGGCAATCCTTCCGCAGATTTTGTTTGAACCGCACTTGATATTTTAAGGAGATTTCCGAAGCCCAGCCGGTTTTTGGCGAGCAGGACAAGCGGAAACGCCTCTCCTTCGTTAAGGTCACTCAACACATCAACTGTAAGCCCCAAAATTGGCTTTACACCATTTTTTTTGCATTCCTTATAAAATTCAATTGCCCCGTACAGGACGTTCCGGTCGGTAAGGGCGAGTGCAAGATAGCCTTTCTTCTTCGCATCCGCCACGAGACCCGGAATAGAAGCTGTGCTTGTGAGAAGGCTGTATGCGCTATATGTTTGGAGATGGATAAACGACATAGATTCACGCCCTTATGTTTTTTCTTACTCTTATTATAGTTGTTCAGCTAGGGAAAAGAAAATATATGTTCCCCTTTTTTTACTGAGAGCTATTGAAAGTTAAAAGGTTAGGTTTGTCTCATATTGGCTCACTTCAGCCCATAAGATTAAGTATGGGATCTGGCAATGCGGTTATTTTCACCGCTATTAGAACCGCCCGCGATCTCAAAAGCGCCTCATGATATGGATTTTAAAAAGTTAAGTTTATTCTACATAGTTTAAACTTAATTTCCTCCGTCATTTCCGCTCCACAAAGGAAAGCTCCTTTGAATAATCATCCTTGAGAAAGCACCGCAGGAGAAAATGCATATTTCGGATTTCCGAACGAGTCTACGTGCCTTCCGCTCCAATTAATTAAGTACCTTCGCTTCTGTAATTATTTAGTTTAACGTATTTAGTCAGCCAATAAAAAAGGATGGATTCTATGAATCAGGCAGGTTTCTTCCCATCATTTATTGAAAGTTATTTCATTGCTCTTGGAGTTCTGCTCGGTGGTGCTATCATTGGGGGAATTGCTTCGTTCCTGACTGGACAGCCGGCACTTACGGCGATTACAAGGTTGTCATCCTCATTGAGGATATGGGCCATTGTTGCTGCAATTGGCGGTACCTTTGATGCAGTTTACCAATTTGAAAGAGGCATATTTGAGGGGCAAACTCGGGACATTTTTAAGCAAATCTTAGTAATTCTGTCCGCGCTTGGAGGAGCTCAAACCGGGGCACTCCTAATTGAATGGTTTACTCAGGAGCATATGACACCATGAGAGTTCCGCCATTGTATAATGACAGGTCCTGGCAAAGGTTCTTCGCCGGAATGGCGATTGGGGCAGCTATCAGCTGGTCTATATTCATTTATATAAACGGAGTATTTCAGGAACAGCAATCAATCCTTGTAAAGGACCAGCAGGATGAAATAAAGAAGCTCCAGGATGATATTGCTATTTGGCAGGAAGATTACAAGAACTTAAACAAGCAAAATATCGAACAGCTTCTTATCCAGAATATCCAGGTCAAAATAACAAACCATCAAAAATATCGGCTCGATCTCCTCAGCGTCCACGAGACAGAGGACGCTGTCATGGAAGATTTAAAAACTTTGAAGACAAAGGATCTGGAGGTTGCTTTTAAAAACAAAGAGTTAATAAAAAGGGTTATTGAGAATAGAAGAGTGACCATTAACGACAAGAAATATCGGCTTGAAGTGACTGAAATAATTATCTATACAACACTCGTTATCCAGCTTCATATCAATCTGGATAGATAGAAAAGCTCCAGCGCCTTGACCAGCGCCGTATGGACTGGAGGGCCTCGAAGGAGATAAAGGAAACACGATGAGCACTAGCGAATCGATGTTGACTTATCGTAACGAGAGGACCGAAGTACACTAGGCGCTAGGCGCTGGAGCTAGACAAGAAAAGCGCAAGCGCCTTCGTGACAGGCAAAATGCGCCTGTCTCTGCGATGTTAATTCGCTGGAGCTTTCCTTTGTGTCCCTGCGATGATTATTCTCAGGAGCTTTCCTTAGTGGCCAGCACCGTATGGACTCCTCGAAAATCCTCATTACGCTATCGCGTAATTTCGTGCGATGTAATTTCGAGGGAGCTTTCCTTGTGCTATCACTTTTTCTCCGTGCGATGCTGATGCTGCCGAAGCCTTCCTTGTGGAGCTAGACAGTTCTCAAAGAAGATATACTTTCTGATTTTATTAAAAAGGCTCTCGCATTTTTAGCGGGAGCCTCTATTGTTTACAACTAATTTTCCTTACAAACTTCTTTAAGCTCGTGGAGGACACTGTCTTTCTCGTTCCAAGAATAGATGGAAGCTCCTGCGGCGAGCGGGTGGCCGCCTCCATTGAATTTCTTTGCCACCCCATTGATGACAGGACCTCTGGAGCGAAGCCTTACCCTTATTTGATCTTCTTCTTCAATAAAAAACACCCACGCTTTTACACCTTCAACATTCCCCAGAGTGCTGACAAGCAGAGATGCCTCCGAAGCAACAGCGTTAAATTCAGCAAGAAGTTCCTTTGTTAAATCCACTGAGGCAACACCGTGTTCATGCATCCGGAAATGCTGGAGAATGTAGCCGTTCAGTTTTATAATAGTGGGGCTGAGCTCATACATTTTGTCATACAGCTCATTTCTGGAAAAACTGTAGCGGATCAATTCCCCGGCATAAGCAAATGTCTTATTCGTTGTACTTGGATAAAGGAACCTTCCTGTATCCCCAACAATCCCTGCGTATAACCGCCGCGCTGCTTCATCATTCATTTTCAGGCCGCGATCCTTGCCTTCCAGATAAAGCTCATAAATCATCTCGCTGGTCGAGCTTGCACCGGTATCTACCCACATGATATCACCATATTGATCTTCGTTTGGATGGTGGTCAATTTTAATTAGCATTTCACCATTTCTATACCGTTCATCACAGATGCGCTCTGTATTCGCAGTATCACAAACAATCACCAATGCTCCTTTGTACATTTCATCAGGAATTTGATCTGGCTCAAATAAAAACGACAGTGTTCTTTCCCCTTTGCCGGCAAGGTAAATTGATTTATTCGGATAAGACTCCTTAAGGATTTCAGCCAATCCCCCCTGTGACCCATAAGCATCAGGATCAGGCCTGACATGTCTATGAATAATGATTGTATCAAACGTTTCAATTGCATCAAAAATTTTAGTTTTCATAATAAACTCCTTTTCCTTATGCTTCCTCTCCAGCGAGATGGAAAGTGCATGGTAGCGCTCATCGTCATTTCCGGTTAAAATGGTATATAAAGTGAAACTTCAATCAGTGGGGGGCTTCATCCACCCACTGATTGTTAGTCGCGCAAAGCCCGATTGATTTTTCTAAGGGCTGAAGCCCCAAGAAAAATCTTATTTCACCAATCGGGCTTTTACGGGCTTTTATCCCCACCTTTGCTTCTTCGATTCCTCTAAGGTCTTGAGGTGGGGGTCATACAGCCCGTTAATGCGGGATAAAGCTACTTTTAATGGAGGTTCTCACACCATGCCTGTTCTTGTTTTCATCATTATTATTTCTTTTGTCTTTTATGTTTATTTCAAAGTCAAATATGTAAGAAGCAGACGTCCCGCGGAAAGACTTTGGCTCACATCCAAATCAGGGATTGCCCTGGGAATCTTTGTATTGGCATTTGGCATAAACCAATTATTTCTGTTCAAAACAACTGTTACATATATTGTTGCTGCCGTCTTTATTTTTCTGGGAGCAATTAATATCTGGTCTGGTATTAAGTCGTATAAATTCTATCTTCCCCACGCCATCAAGGAGGCAGAAGGAGAGAATGCATAACTTGAAAAATGCGCCAGCTGGCGCATTTTTCAGTTCTAGTCCGTGCTTAATGCTTTTGAATCTTAATGCCTGTCTATAAGCTGGCACATCATCATTGCTTTTCCAACGAGGACCCCTTCGTTGAATACCTCGATATCCACCTTCCCGAATTTCCTTCCTACTTCAAGAACTTTCGGATATATTTCAAGGCTGCTTTCAATTTGCACGGGCCTTAAAAAGTAGATAGTCATATTCTCAACAACAAGGTCACCTTTTTTGTATCCTCTTAATACCCTGCTTGCTGCTTCTGTAACAATCGTAGTGAATACTCCATAGGAAATTGTTCCGAGATGGTTTGTCATCTGCGGGCTTACCTCTATCTGGTAAAAGTCATCCCCTTTTGTTTTGCCTGTGGAAAGGGTCATCTGATTCGTGACAATATCATCTAATGTTTCTCCCACCTGCGGTTGGCGTTGAATCATTTGCAGAGCTTTTAGGACATCTTGCCGGCTAATGATTCCCTCAAGCCGGTTGGAATCATCGACGACAGGAAGAAGTTCAATGCCCTCCCATACCATCATATGGGACGCTGATGCAACACTGGTCTTGCCGCTGACCGTCATCGGGTTCTTAGTCATCACTTTTTCAATCAGTGTATCAGGATCATGGCCTATGACGTCCTTTGCAGTAACCATTCCTTGGATTTTCATGCTTTGGTCCACAACGGGATAACGCCCATGTTTGGTTTCCCTGTTAAACATATGCCATTGGCTTGCCCTGTCGGTTGTTCGCAAATAGACGGTTTCCGCCAACGGTGTCAGAATATCCTCGACAAGGGTGATTTCCTTTTTAATCAACTGGTCATAAATCGCCCTGTTAATCATCGTTGCAACCGTAAATGTGTCATAGCTTGTGGATATGACCGGCATCTGCAGCTTGTCCGCCAGGCGCTTAACATGCTCTTCGGTATCAAAGCCACCAGTAACCAGTACTGCCGCTCCTGCTTTTAGTGCATGCTCATGGGCCTTTATTCTGTTTCCGACAATCAATAGATTTCCGGCGCCAGTATAACGCATCATCGCTTCAAGCTTCATCGCGCCGATGACGAATTTATTCAATGTTTTGTGCAGGCCGGCGCGCCCTCCTAAAACTTGCCCTTCGACTATGTTGACGATTTCTGCATAAGTCAGTTTCTCTATATTTTCTTTTTTCTTCCGTTCAATCCTGATTGTGCCGACTCGTTCAATCGTACTGACATATCCTTTGTTTTCCGCATCTTTTATCGCCCTGTATGCTGTTCCCTCACTTACATTCATCGCCTTGGCGATTTGGCGCACTGAAATTTTTTCTCCGATAGGGAGCTCGTCTATATAATGCAGGATTTGTTCGTGCTTAGTTGCCAAGACCTTCACCCTTTGCTTTTGTTTCCGCTATCCATTGCGGGTTTTCCTATTATTTATTATAAGGTTAATAATTTCCCGATTCAATGAAGGATAGCCGAAAAAACATAGGCTAAAGACTTTTGCCCCGGGCTTGAATTCTTTTCCTGCTTGTTTGCAATGCCCCCTTATCTTGTTTCTTGCTCTTTCTTACAAGTCCTGCCAAATTCCCGCTAATGATAAGCAGCGCTGCAGTTGACCAGGCAGCGGTAAAGGCGCCTGCTTCACTGGAAAAATCGAGCGACAGCTGGGGAGCCGCATAATAAACCATCAATACCGCTAAAAGCAAACAGATAAGCAAACGATTTTTCTTCATTCCGATTCCTCCACTTCACTATGCTAGTTCCATTATTATGCTATAGCGAAGCAAATAAGACGGCTTTCCATTGATTGAGGATGAAACCTTATCAATCGTTCTATTGGATACATTTCGTATGTCTCTGGAACCCAAAACATTTCCAATACCGCTTATTGGTTACATTTTGCATGTGTTCTGAACCTGAAACGTTGTCAATACGGCCTATTGGTTACATTTCGCGTGTTTTCTGATCACAAAACGTTGCCAATACAGCTAACACCTGCATGTCCCCAGAAACTTGAAGAATATTATAGATGGTTCCCTGGAGGTAGGCCTCACAATTCCAGCGAATCACCCGGTTCCATTACCCTCCCATTTTCCCCCTTAAGCAAATCTACAAAAGCATGCGGATCCTGCTTAATTGGCGGGAAAGTATTGTAGTGCATCGGTACAACTAGTTTTGCATTCAACAGCTCAGCCGCATAGGCTGCATCCTCCGGTCCCATTGTAAAGTTGTCTCCGATGGGAAGAAAAGCCAAGTCAATAGGGTGCCTTTCGCCTATTAATTTCATATCCGAGAATAATCCAGTATCCCCGGCATGGTAAAGGGTCTTTCCTTCAGCCATAACCAAAATGCCGGCTGGCATTCCGCAATAAACCAACTGCTTATCATTTGTTTCATAACTTGAACCATGAAAAGCCTGGGTAAGCTTTACCCTTCCAAAGTCAAATTGGTAAGAGCCGCCGATATGCATTCCATGGGTTTTTACTCCCTTCCATCCTAGGTAAGTTGCCAGCTCGTGATTTGCGATTACGAGGGAATCATTCTTTTTTGCGAGGCTGACGGTATCGCCAACATGATCGTTATGCCCATGTGACAGAATAATAACATCTGGTTTTTCTTCATCCGCCTTCAAATCTGTCAGACCGTTAAAGCTGATGAACGGGTCTACCAGGATGGTCTTGCCTCCGGTTGTAATTTTCACTACTGAATGGCCATGATATGAAACTTTCATGTTATAATCCCCTTTCTCCTTGTTTATTAATATTTTTCCATTTTTTTCGGCTATTTCCTGCCGCTATTTCCTTATACCCTTAATTTTAGGCACTACCACCCAATATCACTTAGAAAAATTGGTATAATAGTATGGTGTACATAGAAATTGACTGGAGGTTTCATAATGAATCAAAGATTAGCAAAGCTTTCTACATGGATGAAAGAACAAGGAATAGATGTTTGTTTTTTAACATCTCCTGATAACGTCTTTTATTTGTCCGGATATTACACAGATCCGCATGAACGGTTATTGGCATTGGCTGTATTCCAGGAGGAAGAGCCTTTCCTCGTTTGCCCAGCCATGGAAAAAAACGATGCCAGGAATTCAGGCTGGCAAAATGAAATTATCGGCTTTAACGATACGGATAATCCATGGGCAATGATAAATAAGGCAATTGCCGCCCGGACTTCCGCCTCAATCCGCAGGGTTGCAATTGAAAAAGAGCATATGAATGTGGAACGATACGAAGAAATTCAACGCCTTTTCCCGGATGCCTCCGATATTCTTTCCGCTGAAGAAAGAATGAGAACACTCAGGCTTGTAAAGGACGAACGTGAAATGAAGTCGCTACGCGAAGCGTGCTCCCTTGCAGACTATGCAATCGAAGTTGGCAGCAGCGAAATACGCGAGGGAAAAACCGAGCTTGAAGTGCTAGCCGCGATTGAATATGAATTAAAGAAAAAGGGCGTTAGTCAAATGTCCTTTAGCACCATGGTCCTTACAGGTAAAAACGGCGCATCCCCACACGGTAATCCTGGCCAAACCAAAATCCAGAAAGGGGACCTCGTCCTTTTTGACCTCGGGGTGGTGGTAGACCGCTACTGCTCAGACATTACTAGGACAGTTGCCTATGGAGATATAAACGACAAGCAAAAGGAAATCTACGATACTGTTTTAAAAGCAAACTTGGCTGCCATTGAGGCATCCCGTCCTGGTGCACCATGTTCCGAGGTGGACCTTGCTGCCAGGAACGTAATTGCCGATGCGGGCTATGGTGAATACTTCCCGCACCGCCTAGGACACGGGCTTGGAATCAGCATTCATGAATATCCTTCACTGACATCAACAAATCCGCTTTTAATTGAAGAAGGCATGGTATTCACAATTGAACCAGGCATCTATGTTCCTGAATTGGCTGGAGTCAGGATTGAAGACGACGTTTATGTAACCGCTGGTGGCGTGGAAATATTGACTAAATTCCCGAAAGAATTACAGATAATAAAGTAACAATCAGCGAAAGTAAAAAAGCAGGATGTTGGCTTAATTAGTCGGCATCCTGCTTTCTCTTTTATTTAAGTTGTTCAAGAAGGCTTCTTGTATTATTGAATTCTAATCCGTGCGCTTCAGCAACAGCCTCATAAGTAACGAATCCATTCAGCGTATTGATTCCCTTAAGCAACGCTTCATTATCAAGGCATGCCTGCTTGAAGCCTTTATTGGCAATTTGAAGTGCGTATGGGACAGTCACGTTTGTTAAAGCAATTGTCGAGGTTCTCGGTACTGCACCTGGCATGTTTGCGACCGCATAATGGACAACCTCGTGCTTGATATATGTTGGGTTATCATGTGTAGTGATTCTGTCGGTTGTTTCAAAAATACCGCCCTGGTCGATAGCGATATCGACGACGACACTTCCTGGCCTCATGGACTTAATCATTTCTTCAGTGACAAGCTTTGGCGCTTTCGCACCTGGTATCAGTACAGCCCCAATGACCAGATCGGATTCTTTAACAGCTTCGGCAATATTAAGTGGATTGGACATGAGGGTAGTAATTTCCGAACCAAAAATGTCATCCAATTGGCGTAGACGATCAGGATTAAGGTCGATGATGGTAACTTTGGCGCCAAGTCCGATTGCCATTTTCGCTGCATTTGTACCGGCAACCCCTCCGCCAATAATTGAAACCGTGCCTCTTTGAACCCCAGGGACACCAGAGAGCAGGATTCCTCGTCCACCATGGAATTTTTCCAGAAATTGAGCCCCTATTTGTGCCGCCATCCTCCCAGCTACTTCACTCATTGGGGTCAGAAGCGGCAAGGCTCCATTTGGCAGTTGGACAGTTTCATACGCAATCCCGACTACCTTGCTTTCAATTAACGCTTTCGTCAATTCTGGTTCCGGAGCTAAATGTAAATATGTAAACAAGATTAAGCCTTCATAAAAATATTTGTATTCTTCAGGAAGCGGCTCCTTAACCTTCATAACCATTTCCTTTTCCCATGCTTCTCTGGCTGTTGGAACAATTTGTGCCCCAGCAGACAGGTAATCCTCATCAGTAAAGCCAGAACCCAGGCCTCCACCTGATTCTATATAAACTTCGTGGCCGAACTTTAGCAGGTTGACAACTCCCGCCGGTGTCATCGCAACTCTGTTTTCATTGTTTTTTATTTCTGCTGGTACTCCAATTTTCATCCCATTGCCTCCTACGTCATTTTCATTGACAAGCACTGCAATCCTTTTTATTTTAACAAAAGAAGCTATCGCAGGGAAATTTTATAATTAAAGCAAACAAACGGAGTGCCTGCTGAAGCCAGGCACTCCACTAATTAGATTTACCAGTAGTAAGGATATCCGTAATAAGGATACGGGTAATAAGGATACGGATAAGGATAAGGATAGCCATATCCATATCCAGGTCCAATCAGGGCACCAGCCGCAAGTCCGCCAAGGAAACCACCAAGGAATGGTCCTCCAAATCCAAATCCCCATCGACGCCTACCCCAACGTCCAAACCCCCAAGGTTGGCGCATATCATTCATATCATGCTGGCCATGGACACCAAATGCCTGGGGCTGAGCAGCCATTAATTGATAGTCATTATTCAACTCATTTCCTCCTCATTTATTTCTGGGTACACTAAAGGATATGCACGGGACACAAGATGGTATTGGGTATCCGCCCTGACTGACAAAAAAACCGGGCATAGTTTTCCGTCTATACCCCGACCTGTTATAAAACTCATGATAAAAACCAAGGCGGCGGAGTGGAGAATAGCCAAACATCGTTTTTATAGGTGGACATATCGACCCCTGCACAGAACAAAAGCGCAAGCGCGTTCGTGACAGGCAAAGAACGCCTGTCCCTGCGATGATTATTCTAAGGAGCTTTCCTTAGTGGTCATCGCCGTACAAAATGGAGGGACTTCGACTGAGATATAGGAATCACGAAGAGCGCTAGCGATTCGATGATGACTTATCGTAGGGAGGAGGCCTGAAGTTTGCTAGGCGATAGGCGCTGGAGCTAGACGTAGATACGCTCAGTAATAAAAGTTATCCACAGTCGCGAAATTTATAAATTCCTTAAACATAAAAAAAGCTGCCTCGGCAGCTTTTTTGTTATTCTCCTTTAGATTGGAGATTTTCCTGCGTCCTTGTCTTTGCTTCCTGCTCTCCCATAAATCCGCTGTTGTAGGAATTCATGATCTGGGTGCTGACTTCCTCTAGCCCTTTTTCCTCAATAGTAAAACGGCTGCGCTCATTCTGGTTCTTGTCCTTCATTAGAAGTTTCCTCCAATTGTTCTTTTCGTCCATATCATTAGATTACTTCTTTATTTTTTCGAATTTCCCAACACATATGCACTGTTTTTTATGTATAATTTGGTTTATATAAACATGCATCTCGTCACTTCGGAATTATGTATGTTTGCACTCTCATTTTTTGGGGGAATGTCCATGGCGAACCATTATCAAAAAATCCTTGTGGCGGTTGACGGCTCCAAGGCAGCGGAACTGGCTTTTAAGAAAGCTATTGGGATAGCATCGAGAAATCAAGCCAGATTGCTCCTCGTTCATGTGATTGACACACGTACATTCTCATTAGTTGAAGCATATGGTCAAGGACTTGTTGACAGAGCTGCACAAAATGCCAACGAATTGTTGGACATGTATAAACAGCAAGCCAGATCAGCCGGTATTGTTGACGTTGACTATATCATTGAATTCGGTTCTCCAAAGTTAAGGATTCCAAAAGATATTGCCCAAAACAATAATATTGACCTTATTATCTGCGGCGCCACTGGTATGAATTCGGTAGAACGTTTCCTGATTGGAAGTGTCTCGGAGAATATTACTCTGCACGCGCCATGTGATGTCCTTGTGGTGAGGACAGAAAAGGAATTTACGTAGAATTATAAAACCCTTGCCTATAAGGATAGATTGGAGGAAGAGAATGGAACAGTTTTTCAGTTATGATAGCAGACTTGGTATACCTTTACCACGCCTTGAAAAAGATTTTAGCCAATATGATAGGGACATCCGAGAAAAAATTCTTTTCTCCTGGGAACAAATACGCGGTGCGATTCCCGACCGGATTAAGGAGCTTGAGCTTCATATTAATGAAAAACAAGCAGCTCTTTCAAACGAAGGCAGCTTCACTAAATCCTGTGAGCTGAATAGTGAGATTGCGGAGCTAGCCTCTATTATCAATGATCTATGGTTGTGGTACAGATCAGCCGATTCATTAGAAGAAACAAATAAAATGCACTCGTAATGGTGAGGTCTGAGTTGATTGTGTAATTGATTTATTATTTGGATTCCGCCCATTATGTTGTTTTTCTTAAACGCTCCAATGAGCTTGAGACGGTAAAAAGCTCCCGCATGGTCGAGAGCTTTCTTTATTTTCTATTATTTTAAATCCTTTTTCAGTTCCCTTACGACATGGCCAATTTCGGGCAAAATTAATTTTTCCATTGCCAGCCTTACCGCCCCGGTGGAACCAGGCGTTGAAAAAACAGCTCGGTTGTTGACGACCCCGGCAGCTGCGCGAGAAAGAATCGCAGCTGAGCCAATATCTTCCTGGTAACTAAGCATTCTGAATAATTCTCCGAACCCAGCAATCTCTTTTTCGAATAGCTTCGTAACCGTCTCAATGGTTACATCTCTTTTCGCAATCCCTGTACCGCCATTAGTCAGAATCACATCGATTCCTTGAGCTGAGGCCCCCTTAAGGACTTCCGCTTTTATCGCTTCATCTTCATCTTTTACAATTACATAATCGGCAATGGTATGCCCTTGAGATTCAAGAAGGCTAATCATTAATTTCCCGCTTTTGTCTGTATCTTTATCCCTAGTATCACTAACGGTAATAATTTTGCAAGAAACCGTATTTGGAGCCTCTGTTTTATGCTCACTAACACTCATAAAATGTCCTCCTTATTCATCAAGTACCGAAGCCGGTAATAGTTATGGGAAAAATCGGTCACTCTTCTGGTCAATTGATAATTTGAAACGGCCCCTACCGCCATACTGACAATAGGAAGGCCCTGTATCAGTTTTTTCCTGAAAGCCGCTATTACAATTGCCTTAAGAAGCTGCCGAATCGGCTGTTCAAGCCAGGAGGCATCTGTCAATCTGTCATTCCCCTGGTAAAAATAGCGGTCATCCTCACTATTCAGGTCCTGTTTAAGCGAATCCCAGCTTTCAGCCTGAAGCCTGGGAGGCAGTGTTGCAGTATGAAACACTTTCAAGGCGGTCATCATTTCAAATGGGGTATTTACTTCTATTCCATATGTCATCGATAGCAGCTGGACAGCACGAAGATTAATGACAGCCATTGCGGGGATGTCGATTCCAAGCAGTAAACTTCCTCCAGTCCCTGACATTCCTCCCTGTGCGAAGGAATACATCCTGTGCCGGGCAATTTGCTGTTGAGCAATAAAATTCAATTCGTCAATGTCCAGTTTTCGCAAGTCTTCAATTCTCTCGATATCATGATTGAATACTCTTGCTGAAGCAAGGATTCGGTCTTTAGCATCCAATTGGAATTGTGCTCCTAATATCATCGCGTGGAGATGAAACATCCAAGTATCAACAAGTGAAAAAAACTTAGTCTGTACATCTTTAGGAAGCATTGAAAAACCAGCTTCCAAATATTTTTCATACGTAATTTGAAAATCGTTCGGCTCATAGGCCTGCATACGATTTTCCCAGTCTTTTATCTCTGCAAGGACACTCTTTTCCCGATCTGTCAGTACCATAGCCAGCCCCCTCATATGGACTTTTCAACAGTATAGCATAACTGGCAGAAAATAGAGAAAATCGAAATAAAAGCATACGTGAATTCGTGCCAGGCTGGAGTTCGAGGTTAGACAAACTCAATACATTCACATTGGCCAATTAATAACTGCAAAAAAGCTGCACCAGTTGCCTGGCGCAGCTTCTTAATATTCCTATTGAATATTACCTAGACGCAATACGTCACGGGCAATCATTACTTCTTCATCTGTCGGAATGATAATAACCTTAACAGGAGAGTGTGGATAGTTGATAAATGCCTCTTCTCCTCTTACCTCGTTTAATGAAGGATCCCAATAAACACCCATGAATTCGAGTCCGCGAAGTACCCTCGCGCGGATTGAAGCACTATTTTCACCGATACCAGCAGTAAAGATGATTGCGTCTACTCCATACATACGGGCAGAATAAGAACCGATGTACTTATGGATTCTGTTTGCAAACACTTCAAGTGCTAGCTCGGCACGGTCGTTACCTTTTTCAGCTTCAAGTTCGATATCCCTAAGGTCGCTTGAGAATCCGGAAACAGCAAGCATACCGCTTTTCTTGTTCAGAACATCAAGAACTTCTTCAGCCGTTTTCCCAGTCTTCTCCATGATGTATGGAATAAGGGCAGGGTCAATGTTACCCGAACGAGTACCCATTGTTACACCAGCAAGTGGTGTGAAGCCCATTGAAGTATCAATCGACTTCCCGCCTTCAATAGCAGCAATGCTGGCACCGTTGCCTAGATGGCAAGAAAGCAGCCTTAGCTGTTCAATTGGGCGTCCCAGCAATTCAGCAGCACGCTGGGAAACATATTTATGGGAAGTTCCATGGAATCCATATTTCCTAATACCGTATTTTTCATAATATTCGTATGGCAGGCTGTATAGATAAGAGCTTTCAGGCATAGTCTGATGGAACGCTGTGTCAAAAACGGCTACAGCAGGCACGTCAGGAAGAACCTGCTGGAATGCACGGATACCTGTAAGGTTGGCTGGGTTATGCAATGGTGCAAGTTCAGATAGTTCTTCGATTTTATTCAATACTTCTTCTGTAATAAGCACTGAATCAGTGAATGTTTCTCCTCCGTGAACTACTCTGTGACCAATACCGCTAATTTCATCAAGTGACTTAATAATGCCTGTTGATGTAAGCTTGTCCAACAAAATTTTAACGGCAACTTCATGATCGGGAATTTCTGTAACTTCCTTGATTTTCTCACCGCCGACACTGATAGTAAAAATAGCATCATTAAGGCCAATCCGTTCGACAAGGCCCTTTGTGATAACTGTTTCGCTAGGCATTTCAAAAAGCTGGAACTTCAATGAAGAACTGCCCGCATTAATCGCAATAACTTTTGACATTTAATAAACGCTCCTTTTTTATTGCCTTTCAAAACCAGAATTTCTTTACTAAACTGCAGTCCATCTGGGTTATTTTATACCACAAGACAATATTATATGTTCTCTTTAACCATTGTACCCACTCCTAAAACCGATTATCAAGGTCTGAGAGTTATTGCAAACGTTTTCCGAACAAAAGTAAATATATTCAGACTTTTCATTCGTATTTCAGTCACTTTTCCGACACATTTTTTGTAATTAAATGGTCATTTTTATAAAAAAAGCACCCTCCTAAAAGGAAGATGCTTAACATTATTTATTCTCTGCAATCCATGTATTGATATTCGTCAAGATTGCTTCAGTCCCCTTCTGATTTGAAAGTGAAGGAAGTTCTGCAAGCAGGACCTGTTTTGGCGGTTTCGTGCCCGCTCCTGACTTTTGAAGAATCAGAATGCTTTTAGCAGATTGCTTTGATTTGAACATCGAGAGCGGGAGCTGGAGAAGGCCTTGTATATGGGCATTTCCCTTTAAGTATTCATTAAGCGTTGGTGCTTCCGGACTTTCAAACAAACCATTTGGGATTACAAAAAATAAATATCCTCCCGGTTTTGTCTGATTCATGGATTGCTCAATGAACAAGTGATGGGCATATGAATGGCCTTCCGATGCGGAAAGTTCATATTCAGAAGCGCGCTCATCATCTGGATAATATCCGACCGGCAAATCGCTTACCACTGCATCAACAGGTTCAATAAACACTTGTTTCAGGCTGTCCTGGTTAAAAAGCTGGACAGCATGCTGCTGAAGATTTGCATTTACATATGCAAGCCGGATGAGCACATCATCAATCTCCAGCCCGACAGATTCAACCTGTTTATGTATTTGCTGGTTGATTACGGTGGTTAGTAAGTTGCCTGTTCCCACCGCTGGATCAAGCAGCCTGAAAGAAGTATTCCGGACAAATTTTAGGACAAGGTAACCCATAAGCATCCCGACGGAATCTGGTGTCATTTGGTGGTTGGTCTGGACATTCTCTTTCATTCCTTTTAAAATCGCAAGCTGAAAAGCCTTTCTCCGCTCTTCCTTAGAAAAAGATTCAAGCCTGATGGATTCATAACTCTTTTTAAGCCTCTTGCCATTAAGCTCACTCACTTCATCCTGTAGAACCGTTCCGTGGAACAGATTTTCTCCCGTTTCGGCAAGAGCTTCTAAATATGTGCAAGATAACTCCTCCTGCAGGACGGTTGTTGTTTCATTAAAAACGGCAAACAATTGTTCAACCGGAGATAGTTTCATATATAAGCCTCCGTTATTTCATTCTTTTTCCCATTGTAGCGGCTTTTGCCCTCATCCACAAGGGAGAGGAATTAAGAAAAGCGAAAGCGCCTTGACCAGCGCCGTATGGACTGGAGGGCCTCAAAGGAGATAAAGGAAACACGATGAGCGCAAGCGAATCGATGTTGACTTATCGTAACGAGGGGACCGAAGTACACTAGGCGCTAGGCGCTCCTCGAAAAACTACCCCTTTTTCTTCGTGCGATGCTTATGCTGCCGAAGCATTCCTTGTGGAGCTAGACAGTTCTCAAAAATATTACTTTTATTAAAATTATAAAAGCCCCGGAACACCGGGGCTAACAGTAAACTGCCAGCTTCAATTCTACTGTAGCAGCCTGATTAGGGACAGTCCTATTCTACATCCCTTGACTATTGAGCTTTTTTGGCAGCTTCAAGAGCCGCTTCATAATCCGGGTGTGTTGTTCCTTCGCTTACATACTCAGCATATGTAACAGTATCGGAAGAATCTACAACAAATACAGCGCGGGCAAGCAATCTTAATTCCTTCATAACAACTCCGTACGCTTCTCCAAAGGAAAGGTCGCGGTGGTCGGAAAGAGTTTGTACGTTTTCAACACCAGCAGCCCCGCACCAGCGCTTCTGTGCAAAAGGAAGGTCAACACTAATCGTTAGGACTTTCACATTGCCAAGGCTGCTCGCTTCTTCATTAAAGCGGCGCGTCTGTGCGTCGCATACCCCTGTATCAAGTGATGGCACAACAGAAATTAGCCTTACTTGTCCCTTAGTATCCTCAAGAGTTACCTCGCTCATATCATTAGCAAGGACAGTAAATGCAGGTGCTTTGTCCCCTACCTTTACTTCACTTCCAACCAATGTTACCGGATTGCTTTTAAATGTTACAGATGCCATTCCCAATTCCTCCTTCATCGTATGGTACAATATCCCTGTACAAGTTAACTATGTACAGAGTAAATATAACTTTCCCACCTACTTTTTGCAAAAAATATAAACTTTAGTTTTCTCGATTACAAAAATAGGAAAAGAAATAAAAAACTAAGGGAGGCAGCTGCTTTTTGAAATATAGTTGGGACCATACAATTCAGCACGTCAATAATCTTGAAAAAAGCATTGATGTATTTGGCGCCCATGGGCTTAAGGTATTTATAGGCGGCTCACATACCAATTGGGGAACCTACAATGCACTCAGTTATTTCGGGCTTTGCTACATTGAATTCCTCGGCATTGAAAATCTAAATCTTGCAAAGCAAGTAGAAGAGCCCATCTTGTTTGTCAAGGATTGTCTTGAACTGCTTCCAGATCAAGAGGTTTTTGGCCGGGTTGCCCTCCGGACAGATGATATCGAAAAAGCAGCCCAGTTATTGAAGGAAGAGTCTCTATCTGTATCGGACATTTTTGAAGGAAAAAGGCGGAATGCCCAGGGACAATTGATTGAATGGAAAATGCTGATGCTTGAAGGTAACTTTGAAGGACTTATGTATCCATTCATCATTCAATGGAGGGATACTGATGATTCCAGGAAAAAGAATTTGATGGACACAGGAGCCATTTGCCCCCACCCAATTGGTTCAGTGGATCTCTCCAGTGCTATTTTTTCAGTAGACAATCCAGCCGAGGCTGCCAGCCACTGGAGCAAGCTGTTCAGATTTTCGGTTGAACATATAAACGATCAATCCTCGGTTCTTTCTGTCAACGGCAAATCCTTTCTCTTTCAAAAAGGAGCCGCCAACCGTCTGACCGAGCTCCTTTTTACAACCGATAATCAAGCCATGAAAGGCAGGACCATCACTCTCGGAAATGCCACTTACAGATTTAAATAAGAAAAGGGCAAGCCTGTGCGCTTGCCCTTTTCTATAATTAAAATTTTAGATGTTTTCACCATTTGAACGTCTAGCTACAGCGCCTACGCGTGCGCAAACTTCAGGTCTCCTCCCTACGATAAGTCATCATCGAATCGCTAGCGCACTTCGTGATTCCTTTATCCCACTCTTAAGGCTCAGTAAGCCTCATCCGTCGGCAACTGAACCTAAAGGTCCGATTCGTTCAACTAACCATCTGCAAAAATCGCTGATGGAAGTTTCACTTTATCTCAGTCGAAGTCCCTCCATTTTGTACGGCGATGACCGAGGCGCTTCCGCTTTTGATCCTAGAAATCCAAATCCTCATCGTCAGATTTGCTCTTTTTCTTATCGCTGTCTTTGTTCTTTTCTTTGTCCTGAGCTTGCTTGTCACTTGAACCGGATTGGCTCTTCTTGGACATCATTTGCTGAATCTTATCCACGGCCTGCGGAGCCGTTTCAAGAATCCTTTCAAGCAAATGGGTGCTCTCATCAAGATGGAGCATCTTAACTCCCTGTGAGTTTACGATGAGAAACGCAATCGGCGTAATCGATACTCCTCCGCCGCTGCCTCCTCCAAAAGGATGCTTACCGGACTCCTGACTACCTTCGCCAAACTCAGTGCCCCCTGCTGCAAATCCAAAGCCCACCTTTGAAACAGTAAGAATCACACTTCCATCAGGAGTTTCGACCGGATCACCAATGATTGTATTCACATCAATCATTTCTTTCAGGCTTTCCATCGCGGTCGTCATCAACCCCTGAATAGGATGCTCTGACATAAAGGTTCCTCCTTATTATAAAAAATCATTATTCCTCATTCGGCATAACCTGCATTGATTTTGAAATAATCTCACTTTTTTTGCCTTTCCAATGTGTAAAAATCCTGATTCCTGCTGAAATAGCTTTCCCAGCCCGGAAGGTAAACATACACGCTAACATTGTTCCTGCTATCCTATATTGAAAGTACGGCGTTACATGCAGGGAGGGCTTAACCTTCAATTTCATATGATGATGCACCAGGCCCGCAATGCTTCCTTTCACAGCCCAAACAGCACCAGCAAGCATGCCAGTTATAGCAGCATCCCCAGCACCAATTGCGGTTTTCCAGTCGAATTTCCTTACCGTAATTTGCGCAAGAAATTCCACTAAAATCGGCTGCACACCAATGATTCTATTTATGATTTCCTTTCCTTTTTCCAGCATTGATAGAAGTTCCTCAGCAGATAGCCGGCCTCCTGTGTCCTCTATTTCCTTGCCGCCTTTTTCACCCTCGGCTTTAAGAGCGGGTGGATTAGTTTCAGCCTCAATGACTGGAATTTTCACTGTATAACGAATCAGTCCGAACCAGGCCCGAAGCTGAATGTGGAGCTTATTGTTACCGCTATAATTCTCATATTCAACATTTATGGTAATTCGGGTCATCCAGATTAGTATAATTAGCAAAATAATACCAATTAAAATAAGAGAGAGCCAAAGCACGTTTGTTCACGCCCTTTCAGCCTGTTAGTATTTGCCATTAAACAAAAAAATAAACCTGTCCCCCCATGGGAACAGGTCTCTAATGAATTATTTATTAACGATCAACATGAATCACAGCTGTGTCCGCAAAGATATCATGCAATGCCTTCTTTTGTGGATGAAAAGCTGGTATAAGATACAAAACAAATATAGTCTTTGAAATAAAGCGGCCAATCCATTCTCTAATCAGGACATCCTGCCAGCTCAATTTCCCATCCTTCAGGTCGATGACAGCCAGTCCAAAGGCCATTTTACCCAGGGTCTGCCCCAGGAATTTGGTCATCAACACAAAGTACAAATAAAATAGAACCGCAGTAGCAATAGTTTCCGGAGAAAACAAACCTCCTGACGAGGGGATCCCGATAAGCATAAACACCGGCGAAATAATGATACGCCCAATGCTTCCAACCACTAGCAGATCAAGCAGGTATGCCCAAAACCTCATCCAAAATCCAGCTCTTCTGACTGGGTACCTTGGAACCGTTTCAGTTTGATGGATACCATTCAGTGAGGATCGCTTCCGATGGTGTTCTGCAGCGAGAGGGTTCGTCTCAAATGCTTCCTTTGTCTCTCCCCGTCTACCATCGCTAGCTGTTTCCGTTTCACCCAGGCGGTCATGCTTTTCGTCCCCCAGCACTCCCTCATGGAGGGGCTGGTCAGCCTCCGTTTCTTGATTCTGAGGTCGGAAGCCGTTTTCTTCTGGTTTATCATTTCGTTCCATTAAGCTTCCTCCCTTATTCAGAATACAAATACATTAGCCGCGGGGAATTGGTTTTGGAAATAATGTCCAAAAGCCCCTGAATTTCAATATCTCCGCCAAACACTTTTTGAGCTCCCATGCTAAAAAGAGATCCAAATCCCATGCCAGTGGCATAGCGGACCACTTGGGCATCACCTAGGTCCTTGTCCTTCTTCATTGCATCAATTACATCATCAAAATAGCCAAACGCATCAATTAGGCCAAGCTCCTTTGCCTGCCGCCCGTCGTAAATCCGGCCATCAGCAAGTTTCTTTACTTCTTCAACGGGCATATTTCTGCCTTCGGAGATCACCTTGACAAAACCTTGATATGAATTGTTAATCATATCCTGAAGGATTTTTCTTTCCGCATCGGTCATCTCTCTCGTCGGACTCATGATATCCTTGTATGGGCCACTTTTGATTGTTGTAAATTCAACCCCATATTTTTCGGCGAGCCCTTCATAATTGATTCCCTGCATGATAACGCCTAACGAACCAGTCAAGGTTTCCTGGCTGGCAAAAATTTTATCTGCAGGTGCCGATATGTAATAGCCTCCGGAAGCAGCCATCGATCCCATTGAAATATAGACAGGCTTTTTCGTTTCTTTTTGAATTTCTACGATCCGATCATGGATTTCAGCGCTTTCGACAACACCGCCACCTGGTGAATTTACTCTAATAATGATTCCTTTAACAGCGTCATCCTCCTTGGCACTGTCAAGCTGTTCAAGAAACGTGCGATGATTATATGCAGGGCTTTCAAGCAAAGAAACAGCATCTCCCGTATCCTGAATGGTTCCATTTACATCAAGAACCGCGATTTTTTCAAATTCACTGCCTTCTTCAATAACTTCCTCTACAAATCCTTGTTCTGCTCCAGCAAAGATATCTGTAAAATCGCTTTCGATACCTGCGGAAGCAAAAGAAGATAAGAAACTAATAACTACGGAAAAGAAAAACAATACAGCTGCGATTCCAATCGCGGCCCAGCGTTTTCCATTCATATGCAGGTCCCCCTTTTTTGCTAATTTTCTGTTTCGTTTTTAAAATGTACCAAGACATGCTAAACTTGGTAATAAACAATACTAGTTTATCAAATCGGGTGTTTATTTGATACAAATAACTCTAGCCCTTTGAGGAGGAAATGTGATGCCAAATCGTAAGAATCTTTATCTATATCATAGCAGGGATGCTGAAATCCTGAAGAAGGTTAAGCCCATTTATGACCAGGCAGAGAAATATGGCTTTACGCTGGTTAAGGATTATCACGATGCAAACATCATTACCAGCATAGGCGGTGAGGGAACCTTCCTTCAGGCAGTTCAAAAAACGGGTTTTCGGGATGACTGTCTCTACGTAGGCATATCAACATCAGAGAGCTTAAGCATGTATTGCGATTTTCAAATTGACAACCTTGAAGGTTTGGTTGAAGCTGCTTCCCAAAATGACCAGATCGAGGTACGCCGCTATCCAACCATTGAGGTAACTGTGGATAACGAAAGTACATTCCAGTGCCTGAATGAATTTAGCATCAAGTCCTCCATAATCAAAACGTTCGTCCTTGATGTGTACATAGATGATTTGTACTTTGAAACCTTCCGGGGAGACGGAATGATTGTCGCTACACCAACAGGAAGTACAGCTTACAACAAATCTGTCAACGGTGCCATTGTTGACCCGCTCCTTCCATGTATGCAGGTGAGCGAGCTGGCTTCCGTGAATAACAACCGTTTCAGGACTCTCGGCTCCTCTTTTATCCTGAGCGGCGACCGCACCCTTACCCTTAAGGTGGTTAAAGACGGGAACGATTATCCAACAATGGGTATGGACAACGAGGCATTAAGCGTCCAGCATGTTGAAAAGGTTCAAGTAAAGCTGAGCAATAAAATCATTAAGACTGTAAAGCTAAAGGACAATTCTTTCTGGGAAAAAGTTAAACGGACGTTTCTTTAATATAAAGCGTAAGCGCCTTGGTAAGGCGAGCTTAATAAAAAAAGGCATTCTCCGGTATTTCTACTGGGAATGCCTTTTTTTAGTTAGTGTTTCCTAAGCCTTAGCCCAATCGTTGTAAACAGTTTTGACTTTGACAAGGAGTAAATGGTAAGAGCTGACCAAATGAACATAAATGCCAGAAGCTGTATGCCGCTGAAATGTTCTTCATATACAAATACACCAAGAATTAGAGTTAAAGTCGGTGCAATGTATTGAAGGAACCCTAGCATAGACAGCGGTATTCTTTGCGCCCCTCCAGCAAAAAGCAGGAGCGGCAACGCGGTAGCAGGGCCGGCGGCTGCAAGGAGAAGATTTGTCCCAATCCCATTATGAAGGAATGCCGATGTGCCTTCCATTAGTAGGAATCCGAGATATACAGCCGCAATAGGCGTCACAACCATTGTCTCAAGTGTTAACCCTATAGCCGCCTCTACCTTGATCAGCTTTTTGGCCAGCCCATAAATACCGAATGAAATTGCTAGGGTTAAAGCAATCCATGGGAAATGTCCATAAGAGAACGAAATAATTAACACACCTGTAAGAGCTAAAATAAAGGAAACGTATTGGGCAAGGCTTAATTTTTCCTTTAGAACAATCACACCGAGAAGAACACTGACTAACGGATTCATATAATAGCCAAGGCTTGTTTCTATCATTTGTCCTGAATTGACAGCCCAAATGTAGACAAACCAATTGATTGTAATCAACACAGACGCACAAGCAAGAGCATACATTTGCTTTGGATGTGTCCGGAAACCCTTTACTACAGCAGACACGGATGCCTGTTTATTGGTTAAATATAATAGGATGGCCATAAATACAAAGGACCAAAAAATACGGTTCGCCAGTATTTCAATTGAGTCGACATGGCCGAGAAGCTTCCAGTATATTGGCAAGAGGCCCCAAAGCAGATAGGAAAAGCCCGCTTGAATCGCTCCATTTTTTATATCGTTATTCCCCATCATTCTACCCCGTTCTTTCTAGTTTCGAAATAATTCACATTATAACTCAAAATGAAGTGAATGTGGGGGTTTTTAAAAAAATAGCCTTAGAAACATTAATCATGCGACTTGCTATGCGGATCTTAAGGTGAAGTATTCTACTTATGAAGACGGGAACAGATGATAAAATGATCGCTACCCTGCCTTCATTTAGCTTATAAAGACGGGAACAGACTAAATTATGAAAACGAAAATTTCTATATTTTATTAAAAAAGTCACTGCTGGTCTCAAAGACTACCTCACCGCCAATGATTGTCATGACCGCTTTGGTTTCGGCAATTGTCTCTTTCGGTATAGTAAACAGATCCCGATCGATAACTGTAAAATCAGCGATGTTCCCTTCCCTTATCTCACCACGGTCGTTTTCATGGCTTGCCGCAAATGCACTTCCCTTTGTATAAAGGCTTAGCGCTTCATAAACCGTCAATGCCTGGCCGGCTCCATACACATTGCCATTTGCTATCCTATTAACGGCTGAATCGATTCCCTTAAATGGATCAGGATACTCGATTGGCGCATCGGATCCACCTGAGCAGGCAATTCCACGGTCGATTAACGTTTTCCACGCATATGCATGCTCAAGCCTGCTAGTCCCTATCCTGTCGATCACCCAAGGAAAATCCGATTGCAGGAATACAGGCTGCAGGTCAAGGACAAGCGGCAGTTTAGCAGCTCGTTCAATCAAATCCTCGCGAAGTATCTGAGCGTGAATTAGCCGATCCCGTCCAGGGCCCTTCAAAGGGTGTGCTTCAATGGCATCAAGGCAATATTCAAATCCCAAATCTCCAATCGCATGGATGGCTACCGGCATGTTATGCTTTCTTGCTTCTCCAACAAGCTTTGACAGCTCATCACGAGTAAAAATCGCCACTCCGTTGGTGGAGGGTTCATCATCGTATGGCTCACTTAACAGAGCAGTACGGCCGCCAAGTGCTCCGTCCGAGAAAATTTTCATAGCGCCAAACTCTACCCACTCGTTACCTGAGTGAAAAGAGAATCCCCCATTGGCAAAATCCTCGATTACGCCATGGTGGACAAGCAAATGGGCACGGAATTTCAAGCCATCATTTTCAATCGCTCGTATGAATACCCTCAGAGTCTTTTCAAAGCTGCCGTAATAATTTAAATCTTCCGTGTGTACACCAGTGATTCCTAGACTATATAAATCATGGATGGATGCCTTAATAGCACGTAAAAGATAGTCCTCCGACGCTTCAGGAACGACAGAGTAAATTAGAACCTGGGCACTGTCTTTCAACACACCGCTAATACTTCCGTCAGCGTCAGTCGAAATCACCCCTCCAGCGGGGATTTTTGTTTTTTCATCAATCCCCGCAGCCTCTAGGGCCAGGGAATTTACAACAATTGCATGCCTGCAGATTCTTTTTAAAAGGACAGGCCGATCTGGCACAATTTCATCAAGCTCAGCTTTGTGCAAGGGCGTGGGCTCGTCCCAAAGGTTTTCGTTCCAGCCCTCACCAATGAGCCATTCGCCATCCTTTAAACCTAGCGAATACGCTTTGACAGCTTCGAATACTTCCTGCCTGTTTTTGCAGGAAGACAAATCGAGGCGGATGAGCCGCTCTCCATGCCCAATTAAATGAATATGGCTGTCTACTATGCCGGGAATCATCGTACAGCCCTGCAGGTCAATTTTTTTATCAATTTCTCCCAAATAGGCAGCCTCCAGCTCAGCCTTGCAGCCAATTTTCATAATCTTTCCATCCTTTGTAAGAACGGCCTCTACCTGATGCCCTTCCTCTATCATTGTATAAATTGGGCCCCCATACATAAGTGTAGCCATTCTGTCATTCTCCTTTACTCAAATCTAAAGCAGGCGGAGACCCGCCTGCTTTTCATTTTACAATTAATGCCCCAGTTAAACATCTAAGACCTGTTAGTGCCTTGTGGCCTTGTCAGCTTCCTTTTGCCTTAATTCGACCCGGCGGATTTTCCCCGAAGTTGTTTTTGGAAGCTCCTGAAGGAACTCAATCTTTCGCGGATATTTGTAAGGAGCCGTCAAAGTCTTAACATGTTCCTGCAGGTCCTTGACAAGGTTTTCCCTGTCAACAGTTGTTTCTTCCCTCAAAACAACAAACGCCTTTACAATGTTGCCCCTAATTTCGTCGGGGCTGGCAACAACCGCGCATTCTTTAACAAGCGGATGTTTGACAAGCGCATCCTCGACTTCAAACGGCCCGATTGTATAGCCGGAACTGATAATGATATCATCCCCACGTCCTTCAAACCAGAAATAGCCGTCCTCGTCCTTTTTCGCCTTATCCCCGGTAATATAATACTCGCCCCTGAATTGCATGGAGGTACGCTCAGGGTCTTTATAATATTTTTTAAATAGCGCCGGTGATTCTACGTGGACAGCAATGTCGCCAACTTCGCCCGCTTTGCATGGATTGCCAAATTCATCGATAATCTCAACGGTGTTTCCTGGTGTCGGCTTACCCATTGATCCTGGCCTTAACTCCATCTCCTTGGTAATTCCGACAAGCAGGGTATTTTCAGTCTGGCCGTAACCATCACGAACATCGACATTGAAGTATTTCTTAAATGTAGCGATAACTTCCCTGTTCAAGGGTTCTCCTGCCGAAACAGCGCTATGGAGATGCGCCAGCTTGAAATCTTGGAGATTCTCCGCTTTGGCCATGAGCCTGTATTCAGTCGGAGTACAGCACAGCACATTGATTTCATTGCCTTCAAGTAATTGCAAATACTTTACAGGTTCAAATTTACCATGATAAACAAAGCCTGTCGCACCCGAGCCCAGAACAGAGAGGAAAGGGCTCCAAATCCATTTCTGCCATCCCGGCCCCGCCGTCGCCCAAACTGTATCTGTTTCTTGAATACAGAGCCAATGGGGAGCAGCAGTTCTCAAATGGGCATAGGCCCAGCCATGGGTATGCACAACTCCCTTTGGATTTCCAGTTGTACCTGATGTATAAGAGAGGAATGCCATATCGTACTTCGTGGTATCAGCAAGTGCAAGTTCAGTGGATGCCAGTTCCATCTCCCTATCAAGGAATGCCCACCCTTCTGCTGGCTTGCCAACGATGAATTTAGCCATACCCTCATTTTGAATACCCGCGAATTCGTTTGCGAAAGGATAATAGCTGACAACAGCCTTCACATCACCATGGGATACCCTGTATTGAAGATCTTTCTCCCTTAGCATTTCGGAGCTTGGAATGACAGCAAGTCCGGTTTTTAGCGCTGCAAGATAAACGACATATGCTTCAATTAGCCTTGGGATTACGACAAGGACAACATCTCCTTTTTCAAGGCCGGCTGCTTTGAAGACGTTTCCTGCTTTGTTAACTCGTTCAGTTAATTGTTGGTATGTAACTTCCTTCTTTTCACCGGCCTCATTTTCCCAAATAAGTGCTTTTCTTGTGGGGTTTGCTACAGCAAATCGTTCGACCTCTGAAACCAGGTTGTACTTCAAAGGTGCAATTAAATCTTCACGTTTCATTACTTCCACTCCTTAAGTTCGCTTTCCCACCTCAATTATATATAATTTTTTAAAAATTAGGAATTTATTTTATCAGTACATTTAGGAAAGGAAAATAAAGGTCAAAATCTGTGGAACGCCAAAAAGGAGCGGTTTTACCCGCTCCCTGTAGCCATAGTATTTAATTTACTTACCTAGAGAAACCGCCGTTAAGTTGTTGCTGAGCCATAGAAACGAGGCGCTTAGTGATTTCACCACCTACAGATCCGTTAGCGCGAGAAGTAGTTTCTGCACCAAGGTTTACACCGAACTCAGACGCGATTTCTACTTTCATTTGTTGAAGAGCTTGCTCAGCTCCTGGTACTAGAAGATTGTTGTTGTTGTTTGCCATGTGATTTCACCTCCTTGTGAGTATATAATGTGTCATATCACATGGCTTCATTCAACAACATAATTGGTAATTGTTCTCATCGTTTTTGCAACGCTTAACTTATCTAGTACCACTTTTTTTTAAAAAAGATCATCCAGTTCATGCTCCTGCCTGCTGTAGCCAGGTGTAATCCTGATTGTTTCGGTTCCTTCAACCGCCCGCTCTACATAAGGGCCAAAATCGATAAAGCTTTCATAAAAGACAACCTTGTCTTTTTTCGGCTTTGTTTTTGGTGAGGCTGGGACAAATACGGTGCAGCAATCTTCATAAGGCAGGATGGAAATATCATATGTCCCTAATTCCTCTGCCAGCTTGATTATTTCTGTCTTATCCTCTGTAATCAGCGGACGAAGGATTGGTGTATTCGTTACATCATTGATTGCATACATACTTTCAAGCGTCTGGCTGGCAACCTGACCAAGGCTTTCCCCAGTTATAATTGCCAGTCCATCATTTCGTTCCCTGATTGCATCTGCAATTCTAAGCATAAACCGTCTTGTCGCTGTCATTGAATAGTTTTCCGGAATTTGAGCCCGGACCGCCTCCTGAAGCTCTGTAAAAGGCACAATATGGAGGACAATTTCTCCACTAACCTCTGCCAGTTTTTCAGCAAGGTCAATTACTTTTTGCCTTGCTCGTTCACTTGTGTACGGAGGGCTATGAAAATGGACAGCCTCAATCTGGACGCCGCGCTTCATCGCAAGGAAGCCTGCCACAGGGCTATCGATTCCTCCGGACAGCATCAGCATGGCTTTTCCCCCTGTTCCAAGCGGCAGCCCCCCGGCTCCTTGAATCGTTTCACATGACAAATAAGCTGCTTCATTTCTTATTTCAATTACAAGGTTTATGTCTGGTTTTTTTAACTGTACTTTTAGGCCAGGCAGATTTTTTAGCAAATATTCCCCGAATACCTGATTGATTCCATCTGTATCCAGCTCAAAACTCTTATCTGACCGTTTCCCGGTAACTTTGAAGGTTTTTCCTTCTTCAAACACAGATTTCAATAGGCCCAATGCAGCCACCTGCATGGCTGGAATATCTTTTTCTACGCGGATGGCCGGGCTGAACGACTGAATTCCGAAAACTTTTTTCAGCTTGAGCATGACCTCGCGGCTGTCTTCTCCATTTAAAAGTACGTACATTCTATCCCTGGACGCTTCAATTTTAATTGCAGGGTGCTCTGTCAGGGCAAGCTTAATGCTTCTTCTCAGCATGTCTACAAACTTGCCCCGGTTGCGCCCTTTTGTTGAAATTTCTCCATAGCGGATTAATATTCTGTCATAGTGCATCTATTTCAAAACCCTTCCCAATTCGTTTACTGTTTTTTGAATCGCCTCAAGTACAAACCTGGCTTCTTCTAAAGTATTTTCAAATGAGAGACTAATTCTCGCCGCACTTCCTGCCAGACTTTCTGGCACTCCCATTTCCAAAAGTGTTGTGCTTGCAGTTCTTTTCTTTGAAGAACATGCGCTTGTGGTCGAAATAAACACACCTTTTTCTTCTAGTGCATGGACAAACGTTTCAGATTTAATTCCCACTACGGAGAAATTAACAATATGGGGAGCAATACCCTCTGAAGGAGTATTGAGGACAATTCCTTCCATTTTGTCCAAACCCATTCTTATAGTTTCTTTAATTGTAATCAATGAATCCATTCTAGTTTTTTGTTTTTCCATGGACATCCGGAACGCTTTTGCCATGGCCACGATGCCAGCTGGATTTTCTGTTCCCCCACGCCGGCTGCCTTCCTGGCTTCCTCCGGCTAATAGCGATTCCAGCCTAAGTCCCTTTTTAACAAAAAGTCCGCCAGTTCCTTTTAAGCCATGAAATTTATGCGCAGAAAATGTATAAAGGCTTATTCCAGATTTGCTTAGGTCAAGAGGGACTTTCCCAGCCCCCTGGACACCATCGACATGAAAAAGGACTTTGGGGTAGTTCTTAAGCAAGGAACCAATTTCTTCTATAGGCTGAATGGTTCCAACCTCATTATTTATATGCATGACGGAAACGAGAATGGTTTCATCTGTAATCGCCTTCTCAATATCCTCGGGATTTACTCTTCCACTGTGGTCAACAGGGATAAAGGTAATCTTGAATCCATCCTTTTCGAGTTGAAGCAGAGGCTCCCTGACTGATGGATGTTCAATCGCCGTTGCAATTAAGTGCCTTCCCCGGTTCTTGTAGCCGTATGCGGCACCTTTAATAGCAAGATTATTGCTTTCTGTTCCGCCTGATGTAAAAACCACTTCTTCCGCTTCGCAGCCAAGCAGCCCGGCAATTTGTGCCCGCGCCTGGGTGATGAGACGTTCTACCCTGGCTCCCATTCCGTGCAGTGAAGAAGGATTCGCAAAAAAGTCTGATGCGACCTTCACATAGGAATCTACAACATCCGGATATGGTTTTGTTGTTGCACTGTTGTCAAAATAAATCATTGCGTTACCCTCCGGTATATTAGTGTCCCCTAAATTTTATCGATTCGATAACCCAAAAGTAGCATTATTCAATTTTGGGGGCAATTGAAAAGTGCAAACCTTGATGACAAGGGACATCCACTTATCCAATTGAAAAAGAGATGTGTTAACTCGAAAAAGAAAAGCGCTAGCGAATCGATGTTGACCTTTCGTAACGAGTAGACCGAAGTGAGCTAGGCGCTCCTCGAAAAAGCAAACCGCTTTTTCTTCGTGCGATGCTTATGCTATTTCTTGTGAAGCTAGACAGAAAAAGAACCGGGCTGATATGCCACGGTCCATTGACTATTATTGATCTACAGAAACAAAAGTTTCAATTTTTTTGATTGCTCCAGGGTCAATTTCTTCGATAGATGTAGCTGCCTGTTCGAGCGCAGCTTCATAATTAAATTCCCTGAATGACTTTTCCGCGTCCGAAAGGCCCTTGGCAACGGATGGATACTTACTCCGGTATCTGTTTCCATACTGGATAACCCGCTCGGCAAGAATGACGTTTTCAATCATTTCCTTGGTTGTTACAGCAAGCTTTTCTATTGTCAGCTCCGCGATTTCAAGATGCTGTTTGACAGCATCTATATCTAGCGGCTTTTCTTCAAGCTTCTGCCTGACATTGCGGATACTTTCATTGCCATCTTCCAACAAATACGTATACTGTTCAGGAAGACCAGGGATATTGCTTCTGGCCACCAATCTGGTAGTTTCGGAAATTTTCTTAATCAATTCCCTGACTGTTTCCCTAGCTTCCATTTCATCTTTTCTTAGGTCGCTCAATTTTTTTGCAAAAACCTCTTGTTCCTCACTGAATACTTGAAGCTCATCTTTCATTTCAGCCAATTCGGAGCTAATGACGGTTTGAGCCGTTTCATTCAGCTTGATTTTTTCTAGAAGGATATCATATCGTTTAACAATGTCGGCGAGTTTTTTCTCAAGCTTGCGCTGAGAAGCAAAATCCTTTTCATTCAAATGATATGTTTCCTGTATATGAGTAACTTCTGCTTTAACACTTTCATTTTTCTCGATTGCATGTTCCAGGGCATCCCCGGATTGATCCACATTTTGCTGAATATACAGTTTTGCCTTTACTTCGTTTTCGAGGAGATCCATTAGTCTATCAATACGGATTTTTAATTCCTCAATTCCGTGCTCAGCTTTTTCAATCTCGACGTTTTCCAGCATGGAAAGAAAGCCTTCAAGTTCTTTTTCCATCTCGGCAAGTTCTGAATCTATTTCGAGATGGTCAAGACAATATCCGTTTGAGACCATATCCCGGTAACCGTCAGCCAGTTCATTTACCTGGGATGGCAGCAAGGATTGGCATTCAATCAGCAGCTGAGGGGCCCGCTCCATCTTATTCCCCATGTCCTCTAGCAGCTGCCGGAGGCTAAGGACGGTTTCTCTAGCCTGAAGATAATCACCATTATTTGTTTTCTCCTCAAACTCGGTGAATTTTAAAGCTGCCTCTTCAAGTATTTCTTCCAGTCTTTTTTCAGCTCTGCCAAAGCTGTGCCGATGTGCGAGCAGGGTCTTTTTCGATTCCCTGTAAATTTCCCGAAGTTCTTCAATCTCACCCCGGTTCTTCTCCTCGCTTCCTATCAGCTCATTTAGCTCAGACAGAATTCTCTTAATTTCTTCTTCGGTCGCTTCGAGAACCGCCGTTATTTCACGCTGAACTTCCTTTGCTTTTCCAAAGCGGTACTTATCTATGTATTCCTCACCATCGAAAAGCATTTCTTCCACTTCAGGAAGCTTGACAGTGACAATCTCATCCCATTCATTGCGCCAGCGTTCAAACAATTCTTCCGTCTGGCCTGTCATGTTCAGCTGCTTGACCCTGGACATCTCCGCCAGGACAGGCCTATCCATAATATCAAGCTTCCAGGCTTCAAGCCTGTCTATCTCTTTAAAGTGTTTCCTTTTAATAAAATAACCTATAATAAACAATGCAATCGCAAGGAAAATAACTCCAATAATAATTTCCATAATATCCCCCTGTTTCATAAATCAAAGACAGATACTTACTTATGTAAAAGTGCAATTATACGTAATTTAATGCCTTTATGATACCATGGAAGCGACATTTTTTGACGTGGAATTTCATTTTTTTTCAAAAAACTTGGCTTTTTTAGTTGAAAAAGCGCATTTTCGCCTCTTATGGCTAAAATGCGCTCATTAAGAGCTATGTTCATTCAACTACATTGACGATGGAAATGCAAATGATTTACGAGGCAAATATATGATGTTTTCTGTTCTTGCGGGTGGAAGTACAACTTAAACCAGACCTAACAAAAAACATCCGGGATAATTTCCCGGAGTTTGCTTATTCTATATTAAATTGCAATGGTTGCTTTATCTGTTACGAGGAGAGAACCATCCACCCAATCGAAAAGCTGATCCAGGTATTTGTCTGCAAAATAACGTTCATGAGGAAAAACATGGAGAACTTCGGTAATATAATGAGGATTTAAAAATGGCATCGTCAACAGCCCTTTTATTTGAATGATTGCATAGGGAACCGCCAGTTTCCGGAAAGCGCCATCCTTCATTCCCCCTTCGAGAATTACCTGAAAATAATACTTTTCTTTTTGGTAATACGTAGACATGATTTCCCTGACTGTCTGCGAATCAAGCGACATTTCCCTTACAATGAAGCGGGACATCTGGGTGTTGGCACATTGGAAATACATCAGGTTTTCCATTACTTTTTTAAGGCACACACTGGCGCCAAACTCGAGCAGGGACATCGCCTCCTCAATTTGAGCAAGGTATAGCTCGAAATAAGTAGTTAAGCAGTATTCCAGCAGCCCATGTTTGTTATCAAAATAATACGCAATGTTTGCCGGATTAACACCGGCCTTGGCTGCGATGTCGCGAATTGATGTACCTGCAAATCCTTTTGTATTAAAAAGTGACACAGCGGCAAGAACAATGGCTTCCTTTTTGTTTTTCCTCATGACAAGCCTCCCCTGTGCCCCGATTTTGACAAAGGAACACTCTTGTATAGTTTCTCTCTTTCCTCTTAATTTCCTTTTAAAAAATATCGACAGTTTCTGCCCAAGATGTACAATATCTGATAAAATTGTTTAAATAGCTCTACGAAGAAAGGGGAATGAGAATGTTTAATGTCGAAATGTACAAAGGCAGTCGAGAAGAAAATTACAACCTTGTCATAAAGCAATTACAAGCTTTGCTTGAAGGGGAGAAAAACGCAATTGCCAATTTAAGCAATGCCTCCTCCCTACTAAATCAATTCCTTGACCGCATCAATTGGGTCGGATTTTATCTGGTTGATGGGGATAGCGAACTGGTACTCGGGCCATTTCAGGGACTCCCTGCCTGCGTAAGAATTCCTTTTGGCAGAGGGGTTTGCGGCACCTCGGCAGTAAAACTGGAAACAGTCCGCGTGGAAGATGTACATTTGTTCCCTGGTCACATTGCCTGCGATGCCGCCTCGCAATCGGAAATTGTCGTACCACTGATTAAGGACGGCAAGCTAATTGGGGTTCTTGACATTGATTCTCCAGAGAAAAACAGATTCGATGCACTCGACCAGGAAAAGCTGGAAGAGTTTGCAGCTGTATTAGTAAAATATCAATAGGAGAAAAGCCGGGACAATAGCAGTTGTCCGGCTTTTTTTCTTATAGTTTTTCCAGCGCCTGCTCAAGGTCATTTTTGATATCAACCCATGCCTCGAGCCCAACGGATAGCCTGATCAGATTGTAGCTGATCCCCATCCTTAACCGTTCATCTTCCGGTACAGCTGAATGAGTCATTGTTGCAGGATGCTGTGCGAGTGTTTCGGCATCCCCTAAAGAGACGGCAATTTTTATCAATTTCAGCTCATCAAGAAATCTTTGGGCTGTCTCCTTTGTTCCTTCAATTTCAAATGAAATGAGAGCACCTGGTTTCTTCATTTGTTTTTTTGCAATATGGTAATCTTCATGTTCCGGATCTCCCGGATAAAAAATCTTGGAAACCTTAGGATGTTTTTTTAAATAAGCAAAAATATGCTCTGTATTCTCACAATGCCGGTCCATCCTTACAGCAAGAGTCTTAATGCCCCTGAGCAAAAGCCATGCATCAAACGGCGACATGACGCCTCCAACATCCTTCTGTGCCGACATGGCTACCTTTTTCATAAAATCGGCTTTTCCTGCCGCGACACCCGCAATAACATCGCCATGTCCACAAATGTATTTTGTCGCACTATGAAGCGTTACATCACAGCCCAACGCTAGCGGGTTTTGCAGATACGGCGAGGAAAATGTATTGTCAACAACAACTGGAATACCTTTGGCGTTTGCGACGTTGGCAACCATTTCAAGATCAACAAGCTTCATTGTTGGATTGATGGGCGTTTCTATAAAGATGCAGGTTGTATTCGGCTGAATCGCTTGTTCAACTTGGTTGGCATTATCCATAGGCGAGAAACTGTGAGTGACCCCGAACCGATCCTGCATTAGTTGCAAGAGGCCGAATGTGCAGCCATATACTCCTGGAGAACACAAAATATGGTCTCCCGATTTTACAATAGAAAATAGAATCGCAGATACGGCAGCCATACCGGAGGAAAAGGCCAGTGCCGCTTCGGCTCCCTCAAGCTCCGCAATCCTTTTTTCAAGAATGCTAATGGTTGGGTTTCCCAATCGCGTGTAAATATAGCCATCCTCATTTCCCGCAAATCTTTTTTCTCCCTGTACCGCATCGTCAAAAACAAATGTCGAAGTCTGAAAAAGTGGCGGCACAAGACTGCCATGATGGTCCTTTGGCTCATAACCTGAATGAATCATCCTTGTTTCAAGCTGTAATTCTTTCTCGTCCATGTTTTTCTCCCCCTTTAACCTTTGAAAACGCTTACATATTATACTTCCAGCATATGATATCCCCTCCAATTTTGAAAGCAAAAACATGCGGACAAAATTATTTACTAGCGCTACTGGGATAACGAGGAATGGTTTTTTATAATAGACTTGTACTTATTTTTCTATTGAAAAGGGAGTGTCCCATGAGTGAACTACCCACCACTTAATTTCTACGAAATTTGAAGTGGGGGCTTCCAAAGGCTTTCACCTTTTTCTTTTATTGCTAGGTCATCCACAAGACTAATGCCTCATGTCACTAGCCTTGAATTCGTGGCGTCCCTGCCACTACTGAAAATGGATACAGCCTATACGGGCACTGGTACCCCAGCCATAAACCCTAAATCCGACAGTATCCTGATTCCGTACTGTTTTAGATTTCTGGCCGCATTATAGTCTCGATCCATTTTTGTGCGGCAATGCTCGCACACATACACTCTCTCTGAGAGTTTTACGGTTTCCTTTTTTGAATTGCATTCACTGCATTGTTTTGTGGAAGGAAAGAATTTATCTGCGAAGATAAGATGCTTTCCTTTTTTCTTCGCTTTATACTCCAACATGGTTCGGAACATGCCAAACCCGTTGTCATGCAATTTCTTGCCCAGGGACAGGCATTGTGCCAAATTGCTCAAATCCAGGTCTTCCACCACAATAGCGGCATAATCATTGGTTATCTGATTGCTTCTTTTGTGGAGAAAATCTTTCCGCTGGTTTTTTGCCTTGGCCATGGTTTTTTGATAGTTCTTAAGCGTGTTTTGATAAGTAGTTGAGTAAAGAATCCTGCCCTCTGAATCGACCAGGGCTTTATTCCTTTTCCTGGCCAATGACTTGTTCAACCGTCTTTGGCGCTTTTCAATGATCTTATGGTACCTGGGATACCCGGCTTTACGCCCCTGGCTATCGACGTATAAATCTGTTTGGCTATAATCCAGAGCCAGCACTTCATCATCCTTGATGTTACTCCGCAAAGGCTCTTGTTTCATTGGAAAATCCACAGACAAAGAAACCATATAGCGATTACCTTCCCGTTTAATGGTCGCCTTCTTGATAACCGCTTCTTTAGGTAACTCACGATGCATGGCAATCGGGATTCCATTACGAAACTTCGGGATACATAGCAGGGATTGGTCGTTACGTTGGACGATTTTAATATTTCCATTCGTTTGATTGGTGGTGTAGCTGAACTTTCCTTGCTTCTTGCTGTGGAATTTGGGGAGGCCTTTCATGTCTCGCAGAGTCGGAACATAACCAGTCGTTCGCATCTTTTTCCGGACCGCTTTTTTGTACTGCATCGACTTTTTGGCGAATCCATCATTATATTTCTTTACCGCAGCCTGAAAACGGATTTTCGCATCATTGTAAACAAACGAATCGTTGGATTTATCGAGAAATTCATATTTCTGAGTGATGGTGGTGTAGTTAGGCGTTTTGTATTGAATATAGCCGCCTTGAAACCCAATTTCCCCCAAATGTTCGTAGAGCCTAGCTACATACTCGTTGTATACCTTTCGTTCGCATCCGAAAGAGCGTTCTAATACTTGTCTATCTTCTTTAGAGGGAAAAATTGCATAACGAAAGCCATACGTAACCCAACCTTCAGGCAGCTCTTTTTTGGTACCTTTTATATAGTTTCCATTCTTGTCGGTAGCCATCTTTTCACCTCACTTGTCCATGGTTGAGCGAAACTACTATATAAGAATATTTTACCAAATAGAACATATGTTTGTCTCGTCTTAGTATATATATTTTTAAGCATTTTCTTTACTTTCGCAAAACAGAAAAACACCCACCATTCATCCCCCACCTAAAATTTTTCGGATTTTTGAGGAAGGGGACTTCTGGCTAAAATTCGTTAAAAAAATTAGGGCCAAATCCAGAGAACTGCGAATCCTCCGCTATGTGGACAGACGGATGGAATTGCCAGAAGCCTTCAAACAGCAATATAGCAACCTGAAAAAGGGCTATGAAGGAGAGTTGATGTTTGATGAGCGAACTGAATTGCTTACCTGTGACTGTATTATTTTGAATGATTTATTACTGCAATTTAACGGCAGGACATTTCAAATCGACACATTGATTATTTTTCCAAACGGGATTATCCTCTTTGAGGTGAAGAATTTTGAAGGAGAATTTTTTTATCAAGACGAAAAATTATTTATAAAGCCGCATACGGAAGTTTCTGATCCCCTGCTTCAATTAAGCAGGTGCGAGACCTTAATAAGGCAGCTCTTGAAAAGCATAGGTTTCAATATGCAAGTGGACGGCTCTGTTGTCTTCATCAACCCCGAATTCACCTTATACAATGCACCTCTCGATAAACCCATCATTCTTCCCACCCCTCTCAACCGTCATCTTAAAAAACTTGATACAAACACTTGCAAGCTCAGCGGATACCATTCGTTACTCGCAGATAAGCTAAACTCAATGCATATGGAAAAATCCACTTTTGAACAGCTCCCCGCTTATACATTTGAACAGGTTCGACCCGGAATGGTTTGCAAAACGTGTGATTCATTTGATGTTTACGTGGAGGGGAAGAAATTAATATGCAAAAAATGCGCCCATGCTGAGAATGTTGAGGATGCTGTTATGGGTCACGTGGAGGAGTTTAAGCTTCTATTTCCGGATGAGAAGGTTACAACCATCCTAATGCATAAGTGGTGCGGGATATTGTCCATGAAATGGATAAAGGGGATTCTCGAAAGAAATTTAAAGATCGTTAAATTAAGTAGATGGTCTTATTTTGAGTAGCAAATTTTTAAGGTAATTGCTTCTTTAAATCTATTGAAGACCCAATCAGGTTTTCTAGCTCATAGAATCGCCAGGATGTTATATTGACGACCGGACACCACTTTTTCCGGCTCACAAGGGCGTCAAGAAGCTCATTATTATACCGGCCCTCTAACAAGAATCCACGGTTTAGTGCAAATCCCCTTGACTAATAGTTAACAAAAGTTATATAATACTCTTTGTGTAAAATATTGCAGCCTGAATGAACCCTTTATGGCTCGCATTTTGTTCCTCACTTAAGCGGACGCATCAATGTGCCCATGGCAATAAGTGATGGTGCATCTTGTAACCCTATGCTGCTGGGGCGAAGGTGCATGAAAACAAAATGGCCCATACTGATGATTCATACGGTTTTTATTTTACCAAAATAAAAACACGAGGAGGAGTCAATTATGGCTCGTTATACCGGCCCAAGCTGGAAACTGTCCCGCCGTCTAGGTGTATCCCTTAGCGGAACAGGTAAAGAAATAGAAAAGCGTCCTTACGCTCCAGGTCCCCATGGACCAAACCAACGCAAGAAGCTTTCCGAATACGGATTGCAATTACAGGAGAAGCAAAAGCTTCGCCACATGTATGGTGTAAACGAGCGCCAGTTCCGCACACTGTTTGACAAAGCAGGCAAAATGGCAGGCGTTCACGGCGAGAACTTCATGATTCTTCTTGAATCCCGCCTTGACAACGTTGTTTACCGCCTTGGTCTTGCTCGCACTCGCCGTGCAGCACGCCAGTTGGTAAACCACGGCCACATCCTTGTTGATGGTTCACGCGTTGATATTCCATCATACCGCGTTGCTCCTGGCCAAACAATCAGCCTTCGTGAAAAGTCTCGCAACCTTGATGTTGTAAAGGAATCTCTTGATGTGAACAGCTTTGTTCCAGATTACCTGACTTTCGATGCTGACAAGCTTGAAGGAACATTCACTCGCCTACCAGAGCGTTCTGAACTTCCTGCTGAAATCAACGAAACTCTTATCGTTGAATTCTACAGCCGTTAATAATCCGGCAACAGCCGAAAGAGACCCGGTCCAACCATTGGACCGGGTCTTTTTTTATTTGGCTCTGTTATTAGTCATTGTTGATTTTCGTGCAGGTATAAGAATTTATAGGAGGAGAATTTCCGTCTAATGTAAAAAGTGGATGCTTAAAAAGAAGATGTAAGCGGAGATTTCCGTTTAAGCTGCTCTATATAAGACCAAAATCCAACGATTGGGATAAAACAGACGGAAAAACTCCGCTTATTTTTAGGGAAATTTCGGTATTTCCCAATATAAACGGAATTCTTCCGCTTATTTTAAAACACAATGAAAATCAACATTCAAATATAATAGAGCCTTTTATTTAAATCCAAATCGTTTATATAAGAAACCAAGCAGGACGTATAAAGCCAACACGATCAACGCAGTAATCAGCCGCTCCGTCCATACCCCGTCTGCCATGAGCACTGGGCCAAGCCCAAAAAACGTCAGAAGGCCCAACAGAACAAAAAAAACAAGATGCACCAGCCATTTCATTGGTTCATCACTCCTTTCTAAAATAGACGAAGACTGCCTGTCCCCAGTTTCTCTTGATTACCCCTCATCTGAAGAACAAAAGCGCAAGCGCCTTGGTCATCGCCGTACAAAATGGAGGGACTTCGACTGAGATAAAGGAATCACGAAGAGCGCTAGCGATTCGATGATGACTTATCGTAGGGAGGAGGCCTGAAGTTTGCTAGGCGATAGGCGCTGGAGCTAGACGGAGATACGCTCAGTAAAAGTTATCACAGTCGCGAAATTTATATTTTCCTTAAACATAAAAAAATTACCGCAGGCATATACCTGCGGCAACGATCATTAAAACCTGATTAACGTGTATTTCTTCTTGCCTCGGCGGATGATGGAAAACTTCCCTTCAATCCTGTCGTCATCCTTTAGGACATATGCTGTATCGGTAACCTTTTCACCATTCACGGAAACTGCACCTGTTGTTATATCCTCACGGGCCTGACGCTTGGATGAGGAGATTTTTGCTGCAACCAGCAGGTCGACAAGTGTTTCTTCACCGGCAAATTCGTAGGAAGGAACGTCCTTGAAGCCTTGTTCAATTTCGGAAGCTGACAAGCTTTTTACATCCCCGCTGAATAATGCAGCGGAAATCTTGATTGCCTGGTCAAGCGCCTCCTGCCCATGGATTAGCCTGGTCATTTCTTCAGCAAGTGACTTTTGCGCTTTCCTTAGATGAGGCTCTTCCTGAACTGACTTCTCCAATGCATCAATTTCCTCATGAGACAAGAATGTAAAGAATTTCAGGTATTTGACTACATCGGCATCAGCTGTGTTTACCCAGAATTGGTAGAACTCGTAAGGAGTCGTCTTTTCTGGATCAAGCCAAATTGATCCGCCCTCAGTTTTCCCGAACTTTGTTCCATCAGCCTTTGTGACAAGTGGAATGGTCATTCCAAATGCTTTGTCTCTCTCAGGAAGCATTTTCCGGATCAATTCCAGCCCTGTTGTTATATTCCCCCACTGGTCACTGCCGCCGACTTGCAGCCTGCAATGATGGTTCTCATACAAATGCTTGAAATCCATTCCCTGCAGGATGGTATATGTGAATTCCGTAAACGATATCCCGGAATCAAGGCGGCTGGCAATCGTATCTTTTGCGAGCAAGTAATTGATCCCGATATGTTTCCCGTAATCCCTCAGGAATGTAATGATATCCAAATCTTTTGTCCACTCATAGTTATTCACCATAAGTGCGCCATTCTCACCTTCAAAGTCAAAAATGGTCTTCAGCTGTTCTGTCAGCCGCTCAACATTATGCTGCACCGTTTCAATAGACTGCAAGGTCCTTTCGGCGTTTGGCTTTGGGTCTCCAATCAGTCCGGTTGCGCCGCCAACTAGTACAATTGGACGATGGCCCGCCTGCTGGAACCTCCTTAATGTAAGAAATGGAATCAAATGCCCAATGTGCATGCTGTCGCCGGTCGGGTCCATACCGCAATATAACGATATTTTTTCGTTTGAAAGAGTGTCCCTCAACCCCTCTTCATCTGTTTGCTGATAAATGATTCCTCTCCACTGTAAATCCTGTAACAAATCCATAGAAACTCCTCCATCTTTGGCAAAATAAAAACGCCCCTGCAAAAATGCAGGGACGCAAAACGTAATCGCGCGGTACCACCCAGCTTGAGAAAATAAATTCTCCAACTCTTGAGATAACGGTTCACACCGTGCCGCCCACAAATCTGCAGGGGTCAAAAGCTCCGGGTTGTAATTCATTTTTCCATTTGGACTGCCTCGCACCTGCCGGCAGCTCTCTTCAACCAGTGATGGAAAAACTACTTATTCCTTTCACAGCCTTCAATATATTCAAATTAAACGTTAATTCTTTTTACCATAGGGAAGAATAAATGTCAATTCCCCGGCAGATTTTGAAAATTCCAGACTTTCTCCATTTTTGCTGTCGCTTTATGCTATAATGTATGTGATTTTGGAGGGATGATATGGAGAAGAATAAGCACTCATTTTTCGATAGGGCAAAGTCCATTTTCACTAATAAAAAAACGGTCAAGAATGCCAGGATTGCATATGGGGTCCTCTGGAACCTGTTCCTGATGTTCCTGGTTGTTTCCGTTGCTGGCGGCGCATTTGCTGCAGGAACAGGCGCAGGATATTTTGCATCACTTGTGAAGGATGAGCCAGTGCGCAGCTATGAAAGCATGAAGAAGGATATTTATAATTATACCGAAACTTCGGATGTGTATTTTGCACATAATGTTCCGCTCGGAAAGCTTCGCAGCGACCTTTACCGGGAGGAAATAAAGCTTGAAAATGTATCACCACATTTAATTAATGCGGTCATTGCCACTGAAGATGAGTATTTCTATGAGCATGATGGTGTCGTGCCAAAGGCTATCCTTAGGGCGCTTGTCCAGGAAGTAACGAATGCGCCAATGCAATCAGGCGGAAGTACACTCACCCAGCAGCTGATTAAGAACCAGATATTGACGAACGAGGTCTCCTTTGAACGAAAGGCAAAGGAAATACTTCTTGCCCTCAGGCTAGAAAAGTTTTTTGAGAAAGAGGAAATCCTTGAAGCCTATCTCAATATGGCTACCTTTGGGCGTAATTCATCTGGACGTAATATAGCCGGGGTTCAATCAGCGGCTAAAGGAATTTTTGGCACTGATGCGAAAAAGCTGAATCTTGCCCAGGCCGCCTTTATTGCCGGCTTGCCGCAGAGCCCTTTCGGCTACACGCCATTCACTCAGGACAAAAAGCTGAAGGAAAACCTTGAACCAGGGCTAACAAGAATGAAGGTCGTCCTGAAACGTATGTACGATGGCGGCTACATTGATGAAAAGCAATATGAGGAAGCACGGGCTTATGATATTACAAAGGATTTTGTAAAACCAGGAGCGGATCCTCTTGAAAAATATCCTTGGGTAATGGTTGAAGCCGAACAGCGCGCGACTGACATCCTTGCAAAATTAATCGCTGATAAGGATGGCGTTACTGAAAAGGAACTTAGCAAGGACGATAAGCTATACAACAAGTATTTTACTCTTGCAGGACGCGAGTTAAGACAGAACGGCTATAGCATTCATACAACTATTGATAAGAAGATTTATGATGCCATGGAGAAGGCAAAGAATAAATACCCTTATTATGGCCCTGATAAACCTGAAACAAAAATAGATCCTGAAACAAAGAAGAAGAAAACAGTCATGGAGCCTGTTGAAGTAGGGGCAATCATGATTGAAAACAAAACCGGAAAAATCATCAGTTTCGTCGGAGGCCGGGATTTCAAGAAACAGGAATTGAACCATGCGACGAGGTCTCTCAGGAACAACGGCTCGACCATGAAGCCTCTGCTGGTTTATGCGCCTGCATTTGAATTGGGAGCAGCATCACCCGGCACAATCCTGCCTGATGTTCCTTTGCACCTGAATCCTTCAGACCCAGGCAATCCATGGCCGAGAAACTATGGGGGCGGCTACAGCGGGATGGCTACGGCGAGGTATGCATTTGCCAAGTCCTATAACGTCCCTGCCGTCAAACTATATTCAGAAATCCAAAGTAAGAATCCGGCGAAGTACCTTGAAAAAATGGGCTTCACCTCTCTTGGAAAAGATGATTATCATAACAGGTCGACCGCCCTCGGCTCGATGGCTAAAGGTGTGACTGTTGAAGAAAATACTAATGCATTCTCGACCTTTGCAAATCAGGGCAAGTTTGTCGATGCTTATATGATTGAAAAAATCACCGATAAAGAAGGCAAAGTTATTTATCAGCATAAGGTAAAACCGACAAACGTATTCAGCCCGCAAACTGCTTATCTCACCCTCGATGTCATGCGTGACGTCTTTGATTACGGTACAGCAGCCAGTGTTAGAAACAAACTGAAATTCAGTACTGACTGGGCTGGAAAAACTGGAACAGGAAATGAGTATTATGATTCCTGGATTGTCGCAACAAATCCAAACATCACAATGGGTATATGGACAGGATATGATACACAAAAATCCCTGCGGGCCAAAGGAAATCTCAGTTACAGCCAGCGGACGAATTATCTGTGGGCTGACCTTTTAAATGCAGCCTATGATATAAATCCAAAGCTTGTCGATCCGGAAGCCAGGTTCAAGATGCCTAGCGGGATTGTCACAAGATCATTCTGTGCGATTTCCGGAACGCTGCCATCGGAGGCCTGCAAAAGAGCCGGCCTTGTCGAAACTGACATTTTTAATGCCAAGTATGTGCCAACAAAAACAGATAACAGCCTAAGTTCTGGCAAGTATGTGAGGATTGGCGATAAAAACTACATGGCGCTTGATTCCACCCCGGATGATTTTGCTGAAACAGGGCTTGTCCTGAATCCGGAATATGCATCTGCATTGACCGGTACGAATTTCAAGAATGCATCGGCGCTTATTCCGAAAATGAAGCGATGGTCAAATCTTTTAGTTCCGGATGCAAAGCTTCCTGAGAACGGGAAAACCCCTGCTTCTGTCAAAGTCGCTGCCCAAGGCAATACTCTAAAATGGAATGCTGTCAACGAGTCGGATATTATCGGATATCGTGTCTATAAGGTTGGCGGAGCCAAGGTTGCCAGTATCCGGGCCGGCACAGGACTATCCTATCCTGCGAAACCAGGCATCTATTATGTCACTGCAGTCGATATTGCAGGAAAGGAATCCGCACCGTCAAATGAAATTGAAATTGGCGGATCAAAGAGTGAAGAAAAATCAAAGAAAGCGCAATCGCCTTCGTAACAGGTTTGTCCATGTTTTCTCACTAGCTTCCCTTTGTGTCCCTGACTTTCTGCTAATTCAAAACAAACAAACCGCACCGGAGAGTTTCCGGTGCGGTTTGTTTGTTCATATAGTCAATGTAAATTAGTCTTCCATTGTCGAAAGGTCGCCAGTCGGCAAGTCGAGCTCCCATGCTTTCAGGACACGCCTCATGATTTTTCCGCTTCGGGTCTTCGGAAGCTTGTCGCGGAAATCGATTTCCCTTGGTGCCGCGTGCGCAGCCAGACCCTTTTTAACATATTGGCGGATTTCTTCCTTCAGATCCTCAGATGGCTCATAGCCGTCCCTCAAAGCAATGAATGCTTTGATGATTTCTCCGCGGACTGGATCAGGCTTTCCGATAACTCCGGCCTCGGCTACAGCTGGATGTTCAACGAGCTTGCTCTCTACCTCGAAAGGACCTACCCTTTCCCCTGATGTCATAATGACATCGTCAACACGGCCCTGGAACCAGAAATAGCCGTCCTCATCCATATAAGCAGAATCACCTGTTACATACCAGTCCCCGGGCATAAAATACGATTCATATTTTTGAGGATTGTTCCAGATCGCATGCATCATCGATGGCCAGCCTCTTTTAACGGCGAGATTGCCCATTCTGTATGGCGGAAGTTCTTCACCCCGGTCATCGACGATCGCGGCCTGAACGCCAGGCAGCGGTTTACCCATTGAACCAGGCTTGATTGGCATACAAGGATAATTGCAAATGAGCTGTGCTCCGGTCTCTGTCATCCACCAAGTGTCATGAATACGCTTATTGAACACTTTCATGCCCCATTTGACCACCTCGGGGTTTAACGGTTCACCTACACTCAGGACATGGCGGAGGCTTGAAAGATCGTACTTCTTCACAATTTCATCACCCGCACCCATCAGCATGCGGAAGGCAGTCGGAGCGCTGTACCATACCGTTACTCCGAATTCCTCAATCATTTTGTACCAAGTATCCGGCGAGAAACGGCCCCCAACAATGACATTCGAAACCCCGGCAAGCCATGGCCCGAAAATGCCATAGGAAGTTCCTGTGACCCAGCCTGGGTCTGCTGTACACCAGTATACGTCGTCTTCTTTCAGGTCAAGGACCCATTGCCCTGTCTGGTAATGCTGAATCATGGCATTATGGACATGGAGAACTCCTTTAGGCTTCCCTGTCGAACCGGAAGTATAGTGAAGGATTAGGCCATCCTGCCGGTCCACCCATTCAATCTTCAGTTTTTTATCAGCCTCTGCAAACTTTTTCTTAAAATCGATGATTTTTTCCGTCTCCTGGACTCCGTCACCAACGATAAATATGTACTTCAATGCAGGAAGTTCATCAACCGGAACCCTATTTAGCAACTCCGGAGTTGTGACAATTACTTTCGCTTCGCTGTCCTGGAGACGGTCCCTTACTGCACCCTCCATGAAGGCTTCAAAGAGCGGACCAACAATCGCACCAAGCTTAATGGCACCGAGAACTGCAAAATAAAGCTCCGGTGAGCGCGGCATGAAAATAAAGACGCGGTCCCCTTTTTCCACATCCCCATATGTTTTTAGCACATTTGCCGCTTTGTTGGACAATTCCTTCATTTCCTTGAACGTGTACTTTTCATTCCGCTCCTGGTCCTTGTAGTAAAGGGCCACCTTATTCTTGCGGAATGTGTCGGCATGACGGTCAATTGCCTCGTGAGCCAAATTTACAAGGCCTGTCTCATGCCAGCTAAATGCCTTTTCAGTTTCTTTCCAGTCAAAATTCTTGTAGGTTTCATTATAATCCTTAAGATTATAATCCCCTTGAATAACTGGCAGCGCTTCCATTTTCACTTTAAACTTTCCCCCTTTATCGCGTTTATATTATTATAGTATAAAAGAATGCTATTCACAATTTTTAAAATATTTCCCCTTTATACTTTAATATCGTGGCTCTTTTTCCAGAAAATTTAGTGAAAGCGCTTTATCAGACCGGAATTTATGTATAATAGAAGTATTATCTAAGCTTAGCAGGCGGTGACGTAATGGAACATATAAAAACATATAATGCGAAAGAGCTAAAAACCGCAAAAGGGAATCTCATAATTGAAGGGCCAATTTCCGCCGAAAAACTAGCGGGCTATGAATTTCACGAGAATCTTGTTGCTTTCCGGCAGCCAGCCCAGCAGCATAAGGCCTTAATTGAAATTGCCTCATTGCCTGAGGGCCGTATTATCATTGCCAGGCACAACCATGAAATTGTCGGCTATGTAACGTATTTATACCCTGATCCGCTTGAACGCTGGTCTGAGGGAAAAATGGAAGATTTGATAGAACTCGGGGCCATTGAGGTTATACCCGAGTTTCGAGGGGCATCCGTTGGTAAAAACCTTCTTAGAGTATCGATTATGGATGATGCAATGGAGGACTACATAACGATAACCACCGAATATTACTGGCATTGGGACTTAAAAGGAACTGGGTTAAATGTATGGGAATATAGAAAGGTCATGGAGAAAATGATGAATGCCGGCGGCCTGGAATGGTATGCCACCGATGATCCCGAAATCAGTTCACACCCGGCCAATTGCCTTATGGCCCGTATTGGCAAAAGGGTAAGCCCGGAATCCATTCAAAAATTTGATCAGCTCAGGTTCATGAACCGCTTCATGTATTAGGGGGTAGTGTGATGATTATAGAACAAATCATGAAAACCAATGTTGCCACCTTGAGGGCTTCAAATACGATTGCAGATGCAATTAAAATGATGGAAGATCACAAAATACGCCACATCCCAATAATAGATGAACAGGGTCATGTTGTTGGACTTGTGTCAGACAGAGATATCAGGGATGCGGCTCCGTCTATTTTTAGGAGGGAGGAGCATGTTGAAGATCTTCAAAAGCCTTTGGAAACGATTATGAAAAGAAATCTCATTACGGGGCACCCTCTCGACTTTGTTGAGGAAATTGCCGCCCTGCTTTATGAGCATCATATTAGCTGTGTACCGGTCATCCAGGACCAGAGGCTTGTGGGGATTGTGACAGAAACAGACCTGCTCCACACACTTGTGGAGCTCACTGGCGCACATCAGCCGGGTTCACAAATTGAAGTAAAGGTGCCCAATAAAGCCGGGACTCTCTGGGAAGTAGCCAATGTGATTAAGAACCGTAAAGCTAATATCCAAAGTGTCCTTGTTTATCCTGATAAACAAGATGAAGCATACAAAATATTGGTCATCCGCGTACAGACAATGAATCCTGTTGGCCTTATCCATGACCTGAAGGCTGCCGGTCATCATGTGGTATGGCCAAATATTCCGGGTATGCCAATATGAACGATTCAAGCGCCTTTATTTTTTCAGAAGAACTACTGAAATACAATTTTGGCAGCCAGCACCCTTTTAATCAATTCAGGATTAAGCTGACAATTGACCTATTAAAACACTCAGGCGCTCTAGATGACTCATCAATCGTTCCACCAAGGATGGCCACTGAAGAGGAATTATGCCTCATTCATGATCCTTCCTATGTCCATGCAGTCAAAATGGCTGGAAAAGGTCTTTTAACTGGAGATTCGGCAGAGAACTTTGGCCTGGGAACCGAGGACACCCCAATATTTACCAATATGCATGAAACAAGCGCAATGATAGTGGGAGGAACACTCGAAGCGGTCGATATGGTTATGACAGGAAAAGCAACCCATGCATTGCACCTCGGGGGAGGGCTTCATCATGGATTTAGGGGAAAGGCCTCAGGATTTTGCATTTACAATGACAGCTCCGTGGCAATAAAATACCTGCAGGAAAAATACAAGGCAAGGGTCCTTTATGTAGACACGGACGCACATCACGGGGATGGGGTTCAATGGTCCTTTTATGATGATCCTGATGTATGTACCTTATCTATTCATGAGACAGGTAGGTATCTCTTTCCTGGTACCGGTTCAATAAACGAGCGCGGCCAGGGAAAGGGGTATGGTTTTTCTTTTAATATCCCTCTGGATGCCTTCACGGAAGACGAATCTTGGCTGCATATCTACAGAACAGCCCTGACAGAGGTTACTGAGTTCTTTAAACCCGATATAATCCTGACCCAAAACGGTGCGGATTCACATTACTATGATCCGCTTACCCATTTATATGGGACTATGAATATCTACCGTGAAATACCAAAGCTCGCCCATGAACTCGCACACCGCTATTGTGATGGCCGATGGGTTGCTGTAGGCGGCGGCGGCTATGATATTTGGAGAGTTGTTCCAAGAGCATGGGCTTTGATTTGGATGGAAATGACAGGGAAGGCTTCAAGTGCGACCGGAAATCTGCCTGCTGCCTGGACTGAAAAGTGGCAAACGAAAGCCGGGGTGCCTCTTCCCGATTCGTGGTGGGACGGTCCGGATATTTATAAGCCTATCCCCAGAAAAGCTGAGATAACTGAAAAGAACTTATTGACACTTGAAAAAGCACTATATCCTATCAGAAATACATCAAAAACTGAATCGGTATAGTTTTTATAGTGTTTACGTTAGCTTTGTTGCTATTAAGATAGAGAATGTAAGGTAAAACCGGAATTTTTGTTTAAAACCGCTCCGTCCGTTTAAACATTCAAAAGGCTGTCCAAAAAGCTCGTTTAGTGACGAGCTTTCGAGACAGCCTTTTTATACGTCCAGCTCCTGCGCCTATCGCCTAGCAAACTTCAGGTCTCCTCCCTACGATAAGTCATGCACGAATGCGCTGTCGCTCTTCGTGATTCCTTTACCCCACCTTAAAGGACAGTAGGCCTCCTTCGTCGGCAACTGTCCCTAAAGGTCCGATTCATTCACCTAACCATCAGCAAAAAGCGCTGATGGAAGGTTCATTTTATCTCAGTCGAAGCCCCTCCACTTTGTACGGCGATGATCACTAAGGAAAGCACCTGAGAATAATCATCGCAGGGACAGGCGTTTTTTGCCTGTCACGAAGGCGCTTGCGCTTTTGTTTTTTACTTCGTTGAATTTCTTTGTTCGATTCGATGCGGAAGGACAACGGTATGCTCATCGACCTTTTCCTTATTCATATACTTGGTCAAAAGCCTCATTGATACTGCACCTATATCATATAGAGGCTGCACGAGTGTCGTAAGCTGGGGACGAACCATGAGTGAAAGCCTGGTATTATCCGAAGTAATCACCTCAAAGTCCTCCGGTATACTAAAGCCCTTATCCTGAGCCCCATGGATAACCCCAAGTGCCATTTCATCAGATCCAACGAGGATTGCAGTCGGCCTTTCGTCTGACTCAATCAGTTTCTCTATTGCTTCGATGCCTGAATCATACGTATAGTCACCTTCTACAATATATTCCTCATTAAATTGAATACCTGCCTCATCAAGAGCCCTCTTGTATCCCTTCAGCTTCAACTCGCTGTTCTTTGGCTCGTGAAGCGGCCCGATTATGAAGGCGATGCGTTTATGGCCCCGCTCGACATATTCCATTACTGAGTCAAATACAGCCTGCTCGTAATCAATATTGACAGATGGAATTTCCCTGGTCTGTTCCACTGATCCAGCCAATACAATCGGGACCGGGGATTTTTTAAATTCTTCAACATGCTCCGTAGTGATATTTCCTCCCATAAAAACAATACCATCCACCTGCTTACCCAGCATTGTGTTCAGAAGGTGAAGTTCCTTGTCCTTATTTTGGTCGGAGTTGCTGAGGATAATATTATATTTATACATCGTAGCGATGTCCTCAATACCCCTTGCTAATTCAGCAAAGAAAATGCTCGAGATGTCTGGAATAATGACACCGACTGTTGTAGTCTTTTTGCTCGCAAGTCCCCTTGCCACAGCGTTTGGCCTATAACCAAGTCTGTCGATTACTTCCATAACCTTTTTTCTTGTTGCAGGTTTAACATTCGGGTTTCCGTTTACAACCCTTGACACCGTTGCCATTGAAACATTTGCTTCCCTGGCAACATCATAAATCGTAATATTCATCTGTGTAACACTCCTTAAAAACAGGCCATTTTTTTTATTTTGCCTCTTCTTGAATTCGCTAGTCATTTTTAGTATGTGATTGAATATACATACTAGTTTTGTTTAATCATACGATAACCGCCGAATTGCTGCAATTAACATCCTCTAAATTTATTTGAAAATTTACAAGTTCCCGGAGCTTTGGCAGGTTGCTTTAGGCACTTCGCCTTCTCCGTTACCTTCACAAACTCGAGCAACTCAATTCGGGTACTGAAGCCTTCTCTGTACCTTTCAATCCAAGGCGGCTCCCTTTCGGAACTGACAGGACTTTATTGAGTAATCATTGAGCACGGCCGCATTATGGCAATAGAATTTTCTTTTTAACAAAAGAATGCCTTCTGTCCCGGACAGAAGGCATTCTGAGGATTATTGGCGCACTAGGTTTGAGGCCATAAGCTCTGATAGAAAACTGTCAAACTGCTCCAGGTTCATTTGTTGAGCCGAATCCGACAAAGCGACAGCTGGATCCGGATGGACCTCTGCCATCACGCCATCCGCACCGATTGCAAGGGCAGCCTTAGCAGCAGGAAGGAGTAAATCCCTTCTGCCAGTAGAATGAGTTACATCAACCATGACAGGAAGATGGGTTTCCTGCTTTAAGATTGGCACTGCAGTAATATCGAGCGTGTTCCTTGTTGCTTTTTCATACGTCCTAATACCGCGCTCACAAAGAATGATATTGCCGTTACCCTGTGACATGATATATTCAGCAGCATTGATAAATTCTTCAATAGTTGCGGAGATTCCGCGTTTTAGCAAAATTGGCTTTGTTGAAGCGCCTGCTGCTTTCAGCAATTCAAAGTTCTGCATATTTCTCGCGCCAATCTGGATGACATCAAGATATTCTTCAGCCATCTCAATATCGGCAGGGTTAACGATTTCACTAATAACCGCCATATTGTACTCTTGGGAAATCTGCTTTAGAATTTTCAATCCTTCCACACCAAGACCCTGGAAGTCATAAGGAGATGTACGCGGCTTAAATGCCCCTCCTCTAAGCAGCTTGAGGCCCTTTTGCTGCATATGCTTCGCGACAGTGGCAACTTGTTCATAGGACTCTACTGCACATGGCCCAAAAACAAAGTGAGGTTTTCCGTCGCCAATACGCTCACCATTAACTTCTACAATTGTGTTTTCAGGGTGCTTTTTCCTGGAAACAAGCAGAGCTTTGCTGTGATCATCTTTTTGCAGCTCCAGGCTGGCCTTGAAAATTTCCTTGAAGATATGCTCTATGGTTGAGTTTTCAAATGGCCCTTCATTTTTCTGCTTGATGATATCGAGCATTTTTCTTTCACGTACAGGATCAAATCGATACACTCCCTGGTTTTCCTTCACACGCCCAATTTCCTGAGCCAATTGTGCTCGCTCGCTGATAATCTGAAGGAGTTCCATATTGAGTTCATCAATACGGGACCGTAATTTATCCAATTCATTCATACCGTATTCCGTCCTTTCGTCAGCCCGAATTTCATCAATAGTTTAGGCAATAATGGAGAATTAGCGCATCTCCCGGCTAATAGGATATATTATACTTTATTACGAAAATTTTGTCATCATTTTCTTTAACAATTAAACGCTTTTAAGTGCTAAAGTATATTTATTTCTCTGCTCCCCTATTATTACCCATCCCTTATAAAAATAAAGAAAACTCGCCATTTGGCGAGCTTGGGAACAAAATTAAAAGTACGGCCACTTTCAGTGGTTACCCAGCATGAAGGCGGCTATCAAATCAATATAATGATTAAAAACTATTAATTATCCTTGGATTGCTTCGTTAAGGGATTTTTTTGTTATTTTCCAATGAGATGCATTCCACACTGGCTGTCCATCTGCAAAGAGGATAGCTTGAGGGGATTCATGCTTAATGCCATATGTTTCAGCGATATGATTGGATAGAGGGCGTGATTCCTGAACAATCAGCATCCAGGCAGGTATGCTGTCATCGCCGGCAAATTCACCATATTCTTCAAATGCCGCATGCGAAATGGGGCAAGTGCTGCTATGCTTCAGGATCATGACTTTCGATTCCTTTTTAATAATTTCATCGAATTGTTCAATTGACTCAAGTGTATTAATCATTACGATTCTCCTTTTCCTAGTGATTTCATGCAAAACGGTGAAGCAATAATATCACTTCACCGTCCCGTTTTTCAACTAATCAGTTCCAGACTGTTAGCTATTGTATTTAGATTCTTCGCCATCAAGAGCTTCCTTGACTTCCTCGAGCTTTTCACGGACTTCGGCATCATCGGAAAGGGTCAATTCCTCAAAAGGCCTGTTGGAGGTTTCAAGCGGAATATACTCAGTCTCTACAGCCGGAACCTCAGCCTCACCAGCTGGTTCCTCAACAGTCTCAGATCCCTTGATTTTCCCAATCAAATTGGAGGATTGCTGAGAGACTGCCTGTGTTAATGAAGATGTTTTTTCTTTCGTGATGTTGGTTAGTTCGCCAGTCTTTTCAACGACTGTATCCTTCATTTGGACTGTTCTGTCCTTCAGAGCGGATGCTTGTCCTGAGACAGATTCCCTCATTTCACGCCCTGACTTTGGTGCGAGGAATAAAGCTGCAGCGGCACCAATCAATCCGCCTATTACTGCACCTGTTATGAAGTCTTTTGATGTGACATTCTTTTCTTCAAACTCTCTCATTCCATTATCCCTGCCTGTCATTGATTCAAGGCCTCCCTTATTGTAAATTACCCCTATCAGTTTGGGGCTCCAACAACTCACGTTTCACTGAAGCTGTAGCTGCAGCCTGTTTTCTAGCATTCCACTTGTCCTTCAATTCAATGAGAACATTACTCCATTGAACGATTTGTGAAATCTTGTCCTTATTCTGGTCAATTTGTTTATCAACCGAGCCAACAATAGTCTGGACAGATTGGTTAAATTTGTTGACTGATGTCCCGACATTTTTCACCGCTTCAACAACCGTATTGAGACTTTCAGATTTCCTGTGGATATCATCTGCCAAAGCATTGGTTTTATGCAGGAGAACTGCTGTTTCCTTCGTAACCCCATCAAGCTGGCGTTCGAGGCCCACCAGTGTCTTCGATACACTTTCTAGAGTGATTTGGAGCGATTTCAATGTCTTTGATAAATAGATTACAAGGACAAAAAATGCTATAGCAATAACCGCCACACTTAAATATAAGATTACTTCCATCTGTTTCACACCTCCGTTAATCTACAGTTACTTTTACCCATAGGGAAAAACCATAAACAGCTGGTTGTATTATTATTTCCCTAAAACTTATTTTTTTCCTTCAAAAGAAAGAAAATTTTTCTTCTTTAATCTAAATTTTAAACTTTTTCCACCAATTGGGTTAAACTAGTAGGTGGAATAAATAACGCGAAAGCATCTTTCCTGAACGTAATGAAAGGTTTATTCTCTAGATAAATAAAGGAGGTTTCCGATATGAAGGACCCTAGAATTGAGACACTGGCAAAGAATTTAATTAATTATTCTGTCCGGCTGCAAAAAGGTGAAAAAGTATTGATTGAAAATTTCGGGCTTCAGCGCGAGCTTGTAACAGCCCTGGTTAAAGAGGCATACGCTGCTGGCGGCTACCCCTTCGTCCTTCTTAAAGACCATCAGGTAGACCGGGCGCTGCTGATGGGCGCACAGGAAGAAAACTTTAGCATGATTGCCGGCTTTGAAGCTGCTGTAATGAAGGAAATGGATGCATACATAGGCTTGCGCTCCGGAAATAACATTAGCGAACATGCTGATGTTCCGGATGAAAAAATGAAAATCCATGGGAACACGATTGGCAAGAAGGTACATAGAGATATCCGCGTCCCTAAGACTAAATGGGTAGTACTCAGGTACCCGACATCATCCATGGCCCAATTGGCGAAAATGAGTACAGAAGCATTTGAAGACTTTTATTTTAATGTATGTAACTTGGATTACAGCAAGATGGATAAAGCAATGGACAGCCTTGTCGAGCTGATGAACAGGACTGATAAAGTGCGCTTGACCGGCCCCGGAACTGATCTTACCTTCTCAATTAAAGATATTCCAGCAATTAAGTGTGCAGGCCAAATGAATATTCCTGACGGCGAGGTTTATACCGCCCCTGTACGGGATTCAGTAAATGGAGTTATCACATACAATACACCTTCACCTTATCAGGGCTTTACTTTTGAGAATGTCAAGCTTACTTTCAAGGATGGCAAAATTGTTGAAGCAATCTCGAATGATACAGAACGCATTAACAAAATTTTCGATACCGATGAAGGTGCCCGTTATGTAGGGGAGTTTGCAATTGGTGTCAATCCTTATATCCAGACTCCAATGCAAGATATCCTGTTTGATGAAAAAATTGATGGAAGCTTCCACTTCACACCTGGACAAAGCTATGATGACGCCTATAACGGCAACCACTCCAATATCCATTGGGACATGGTCAATATCCAGCGTCCTGAATACGGTGGCGGGGAAATCTATTTTGATGATGTACTAATCCGCAAGGACGGCCGCTTCGTTCTTCCTGAACTAGAGCAACTGAATCCGGAGAACCTAAAGTAAGCAGTCTAACGCGGAATTTCATGTGATGAAATTTCAGAGAAGCTTTCCTTGTTCAGCTAGACGTAGACAAACTCAATAAAAAAGTTATCCAAAGTCTAGAATTTAAAACTTCCTTAACAATAAAAAGGATGCAGGTAAACCTGCATCCTTTTTTATTCTCTTTTGCAAACGAACATTTTCCGTGAGTATCCTGGTAAAGATTAAGCGGTATATGCTTTTTCATAAGCTACCTGGAACTTTTGGATATCGCCGGCACCCATGAATATGATGACGCCGCCCTCATGCCCCTGGAGGATTTCGGTATGTTCCTCCGATAGGACCTCGGCACCGCCAATTTTATCTACCAAATCATTAATGGACAGCTTTCCATGATTTTCCCTGGCGGAACCAAAGATATCACACAAATAAACTTTATCAGCCAGGCTGAGGCTGTCTGCGAATTCCTGGAGGAATGTCTGTGTCCTGGTGAACGTATGAGGCTGGAACACAGCGACAATTTCCCTGTCAGGAAACTTTTGCCTTGCTGCATCAAGTGTAGCCCTAATTTCAGTAGGATGATGGGCGTAATCATCTATAACAATTTGGCTTCCAAGCTTTTTCTCTGTAAACCTTCTTTTAACACCTTCAAAGGTTCTGAGCTGATCCTTGACGATGTTGACATCCATACTTTCATAATGGCAAATGGCAATCACCGCAAGTGAGTTAAGGATATTATGGTCTCCGTAGGAAGGAAGCGTAAATGTTTCGAAGTACGTATTACGTACGAAAACATCGAACGTAGTCCCCTCAGGGCTTTTGACAATATTTCGAGCTTGAAAATCATTGTCCTCCCCAAAACCATAAAACACAACAGGTACTTTCGCTTGAATTTTCTGAAGATGCTCGTCATCGCCGCAGGCAATGATGCCTTTCTTGACCTGAAGAGCTACTTCCTGGAATGCCGAAAATACATCCTCAATATTTGCAAAATAATCGGGATGGTCAAAATCGATATTCGTCATAATGGCATAATCCGGGTGGTACGACAGGAAATGCCTCCGGTATTCACATGCTTCAAAAACAAAATAAGAAGCATCCAGCTCACCTTTGCCTGTACCATCACCAATTAGGTAGGAAGTAGGCTTAGCCCCTTTCATGACATGGGCAAGAAGACCTGTTGTAGAGGTCTTGCCATGTGCCCCAGTAACTCCTACACTAATGAACTTCTCCATAAATTCCCCGAGAAAACGGTGATAACGGATAACCTCAAGGCCAAGCCTTAAAGCCTCCTGAATTTCTTCATGTGTATCGGGAAAGGCATTACCTGCGATAACAACCATGCCTGGCTGAATATTTTCTTTTTGAAAAGGAAGGATCTTTATTCCGGATTCCTCAAGAGCCTGCTGAGTAAAAAACCGCTTTTCGACATCAGAGCCCTGCACCTCATAATTCATATCATGGAGAACTTGTGCGAGAGCACTCATTCCGGACCCCTTGATACCTACAAAATGGTAAATAGTCATATAAAGAACCTCCAACAAACATCTTTCTGTAACACAGTATATGACGCCCAATGTTAATTGTTAATTGGAAAAAAAGCCCAGTACTATCCAATGAAACAATATAATATTGAATTATAACACGTTTGCCGGGCAGACACTATTAAACAAACTCTTTAAAGCACGAAAGCAAGGATGGTCCTTTTGACTAGAACGCGTCCCAATACGTGTCTGTTACTCTAAAGTATTTACCCAAACTGATAAAGAATACTACAAATTAACCAAATAAAACCAAACCTACCGGCGTCCAATTTCATGAATAGATTCAAGTTCCGCTTCGGTTATCAGGACATCCCTAGGCTTCGATCCCCTTGCTCCTGAAATATATCCCGACTCTTCCATCATATCAATAAGCCGGGCCGCCCGGTTATACCCAACTTTAAACCTTCTTTGAAGACTAGATGTGGAGGCCCCTCCCTGTTCAACTACAAATTCACACGCTTCAAAGAATAATTCATCCTCTTCCTCAGTAACTTGAGCCTTTTTTAACAGTTCTTCCTGTTCAAACAAATAATTCGGACTTCTTTGCTCTCTAGTAAAATCAGCTACCTTGTCAATCTCATCATCAGTGACGAACGTTCCTTGAAGCCGGACTGGCTTTGATGATCCATTTTCAAGAAACAGCATATCACCACGGCCAAGCAGCTTTTCAGCACCGGCCATATCTATAATAGTTCTTGAATCAATCTGGGAGGAGACGGAGAAGGCGATACGAGTTGGCACGTTCGCTTTGATTAAACCAGTAATCACATCCACAGATGGCCTTTGTGTTGCTATGATTAAATGTATCCCGCACGCCCTTGCCTTTTGTGCAATCCGGCAAATCGCTTCTTCTACATCTGCTGGTGCCATCATCATTAAATCCGCCAACTCATCGATAACGATTACGATGAACGGCAGTTTGTCTGAATAACGTTTCGTTTTCATGGCAAGGTCATTGTAGCGTGTTATCTCCCTTACACCAGCGTGTGCAAACAGTTCATAGCGCCTCTCCATTTCCTCGACTGCCCATTTCAGGGATGCTGTAGCAGCCTTTACATCAGTTATGACAGGGCTGACTAAATGCGGAATCCTGTTATATGGTGCTAGTTCAACCATTTTAGGGTCAATTAGCAAAAGTCTTAAATCATCCGGACTTGCCTTGTATAGAAGGCTGACAAGTATGGAGTTAATGCAGACACTCTTCCCAGAACCAGTGGAACCGGCTATTAATCCATGTGGCATCTTCTTTAAATCAGTAACAATCGGCTTGCCGGAAATATCCAGCCCTAATACTGCAGTTAAGGGCGATTGGTTCTCTTTAAAGACAGAGCTGTCAATTATCTCCCGAATCATTACAGGACGTGATGTTGAATTCGGGACTTCAATTCCAATTGTATGCTTACCTGGAATTGGGGCCTCAATCCGTATATCTCTCGCAGCCAAGCTTAATTTAATGTCATCTGAAAGGTTTGTTACCTTATTCACTTTCACGCCCGGTTCGGGATGTACTTCAAACCTAGTTACTGAAGGTCCTTGAGTCACATTGACAACCTTGGCTCCGACATTAAAATTATGAAGAGTCTCCTCAAGCATTCGCCTTCGTGAATCGAGCCAGGCTGGATCTCCATCTGCATGTACTGGAGGATCAAGCAAATTGGCCCCTGGGAAACTATACACATCTCCATACTCATCATTATCAGGAGGATTGGTAGTAGATGTGCTTTCTGGCTTGGCAGGCACTTTATTCAGCATAGAGCGGTTTGCGGCAGTTTTCTGCTGTTCCAGTTTTCGTTTATCATCTTTGAGCATCAATACATTAAACGGAAGATGCGACCTTCTTTTTGGCCTGTCTTCCTCTTTCTTATGTTCCTCTTTTACAAGCTGGGCAGCTTCCTTGCCATCGATAGGCAGTGAATCACCTTTTACATAATTCTGTTCAGGCTCTGTTTTTTGTGGGGGTAGAATGTCAGGTTCAACAATCGGAGCCGGCGGATGAACCGGTTCCTGCAGGCCTTCAGTCTCAATTTCCTCTTCCACTTCAAGGTCAGTTCCTGTATCACGAACATCTTCAAGGGTTTCAGCCATGACTTGAATATCTGGAGCTTCAGAGACAGTTCTTTCAGCTTCAATATCATTGGAATCTTCTACTTCATGCTGCGTCACAGCCTTGGTTTCATGGTCTGTTTCTAGAGTATCAGGAACAACTTGAAGGTCCCCAGCTTCGGAAACATTGATCGCAGCTTCCGTATCAGTGGAAACTTGGATCAAAGCAGGGCTCTCATCGACCACTTCAAGTGCATTAGCTATGCCTTGAATATTAGCAGTTTCAGAAATACTTTTTGCAGCTTCCGCCTCATTGGAAACTTCCACTTTAGGTTCCGTCAATACATGAGCATTATCGACTACTTCCAGAGTGTCTGCAACAACTTGAATATCAGCTGTTTCGGCAACAGTTATTCCAGATTCAGTTTCATTTGATACTTCCACTTCAAGGTGAGTCAAAATAGGAGTTTCATCGACTACTTCAAGTGTTTCAGCTATGACTTGAGTATTAGTACCAGAAACACTATTTGTATCTTCCTGTTCTTCTAAAATTTGATCAGCTAGTTCGATTACAGATGGAATTGTGGTTTCTTCCCCGGTGAGCCCTTTGGTGATCTTAGGATTAATTCCTTCATCAGAAACAGGAGCTACATCCATAAAGGCAGTCCCATTATTCCGCACTGCATCATCCTGATTATTTACATTAAATCTTTCGTCAGCTGGTAAGATGCTATTGAGATTTTCTTCTTCAGCTAGCAAACTTTCACGTACTGGGGCGTTCCCGGGCACTTTAATATGTATCGGAGACTCTGGTGATATATACTCCTCTACATCCAGAAAACCGTTCAGTTCATATACGATTGGCTCCTCAACTACTGGCTTCTCCGGCTTATCTTTCTTTTGATTTAAATATCCGAATACAGGTGATGGAATTTCAGTAGGCGTGAACGGACGAACTTTTTTTACTTGGCGTTCTTTCTGGGCAGGCTCCTGTTTAATTTCATTGACCGGGTTTCGCCTGTTACGATTCTCATTTCGAACCTTTGATTCTTCTGTCTTGGCAATTCGGTTATCTGGTATAAGTGGAAAACGGAAGTTGCCTTTTGGATACTCATAGGCAACTCTGGCTTCCGTTTCTTTTTTTGCGTGACTAGTCGATAACAAATGGCTCTTATAAGGCGTATCTTCAACTTCTACGTCTTCCTCTTCCTGATTGCTCAGGAACTTATTGTAAATATTCTTGATAAAACTCAATTCAATCACTCTTTCCCGAAATCTTCTTCTATTGTATTTTAACAGGATTCCGAAAAAGTTCGACAGTATTTATCGAATTATAGCGAAAAACAGCTCGATTCAGACTTTTGAACTATTGGACTTTCACTAAGAGTCAGTCCTTTGGGCATGTATATTGGAAAATGAATGAAACTGCACTTTACAAAGTCATGATGAACCGGAGCGTGCCTATTAATGAGCAGCAAATTCATGATAGCTATTTCTTTGGCCGATTTTTACCAAGAATGAAAATTGGCTCAAGCTCTCCATTTTCAAATAGGAATGACAAAGCTGTAACTGGAGTTTTGCCGGCTGCGAAGAAGCCCATTGCCATCTGGGCAAGAACATCATAACCAGTGTCATTCCGAATATCAGCAATAATCAATACGTCCTGATGCGGTACTGCCAGCGCCATTGTTCCTGAGATTCTCGTTTGCATCTCAACAAGGAAACCTTTGTTCAGGATCCTGCTCGCGTCATATCCATCATTCGTATTCAAAAAGTAGAAAATATTGTCAGCTACCTTGTCTTCCTTTAACGGTACCGGGAGTGACCTTACGTTGAACATAGCCACTTCCCTAATTTGCCCCTGATCCCATCCTTCCTTTTGTAAAAGCTTCGTATCAATCAACCTATAGGTGTTGCCCATATCATAGGCATAATAAATCCTTGTTTCTGCTGTATGCTCATCGTAGAGAAAAAGGTTTCCTTCCTCTGGCTCAGTCGGGAAGGAGGCAGACCTGATCACCGGAAATACCTTCTTCATCTCCCCGCTTATTTCCTTTTGCCCCGACATTGCTTCCAGGCCTTCCTCTATGTAATAGATTACCTCTTCGATTGCCGTATCGTTTCGTTCGTGCCATTTTGCAACAATCCCGCCTATAGAGACGGTTATTCCTTTTCCACTTACTTCATGTTCAATTCTAAGTTCATCTTTATCTCGATCATGGATAAACTTCCGGTCGGGCTTAGTTAGCCGTTCCTCCAGTATTTTCCGCATTTTCCGGCTGTCCATTTTCAACCTTTAAACCCCCAATAAATAGTGTAAATTACTGAAGAACTCGCCAATTGACAAGTTTTTGTTCCCGTCAGTGCTATAAACATAGTTATTCCAATAACCCTGTCTTTCGACCAAAAAAAATCCATCTCAAGCAGAGAGATGGAAGATTGTCCATTAGCGAAGTCCAGTCATGAAACCTGTTATTTCTTCTGGGGTTTTCCTGTCCTTACTTACAAAACGGCCAAGTTCCTTTCCATTTTCAAAACCAATAAAGCTCGGAATCCCATAAACATCAAGCTGCTGGCAAAGGTCAATGAATTTGTCCCGGTCTACATGGACAAATGTAAAATCCTTGAACTGTCCCTCAATATCAGGCATTACTGGTTCAATAACCCTGCAATCAGGGCACCAATCAGCCGAAAACATGAAAACATGTTTACCTGTATTTTTTAGATCCTCAAATTGATCCATAGATTCTAATTGTATCATCAAGTATTCCTCCTATTTGCCACATGTCATTCCTTGTTTCCATAATAGCAAGCGAATGGCGGCAGGTCTAATCAAACGGCCCGCGCCTGTTTTATAATTCCCCAAACAGCCTGAACACAAACCAAGAAAAGCGAAAGCGCCTTGCCCAGCGCCGTATGGACTGGAGAGCCTCGAAGGAGATAAAGGAAACACGATGAGTGCAAGCGAATCGATGTTGACTTATCGTAACGAGGGGACCGAAGTACACTAGGCGCTAGGCGCTCCTCATTACGCTATCGCGTAATTTCGTGCGATGCAATTTCGGGGAAGCTTTCCTTGTGTAGCTAGACAGTTCTCAAAGAAAATATATATTTCTGATATTAAAAAAATGGATGGCCAGCCGGCCACCCAATTAACGTCTATTTATTAATCTCTACAGAATTAGCAATTCGCATCAGTACTTTCGCCTCGTCATCAAGGCTTCCGGTTTTGGTTTCGGTTGTTACTTTAACACCGCCTATTCCGGTTGTCAGCGAATTCAATCCCTCGTCAAGCTGTTTAATTACTAGGTAGCCCAATCGGCCTTCACCCTGAAACTCTTCTACCGCCTCTGGGTCGTTGTAAGCCTGGGTTGTTGCATCAAAGACCACCCTGCTATCCTTGCCTTCATGTGGGTTATAGAAAAGGATATACGTCTTTGCCCCATTTTTCAAAATGACATTATTCGGCTTGACCTCTTCAACTTCGAATCCAAACGGCAAGTAAAAGCTAATTTCATCGGTTTTCTGATTGGCTTTTTTCTTTTTTTCTTCAAAAGAAGTTTTTGCCTCAACTCTGGCTTTTTCTCTTTCTTTTTCAAAAGAAGGGCCGCCGCAGGCACTCAAAACCAACATGGCAGCAATAATAAAAATTGCTATTGGAAATCGTCTTTTCATCATTTTCCCTCCCGGCAGGATCCGCCAATTCAGATTTTGCCCAAGAAGGAAAAAGTCGAATTTTGCACCCCGGCCGACAATTTTAGATTTCTCTTTTATCATACTCCCATTGGGTATGAGTGACAAGTCTACCTTTTAATTGCCATTTAATTTAAGCAGGTTGATTCGATACAAATATTGCCCATATAGCAGTTTAACAATGTGTGTGAACATTGTGGCTCTGTCTACCTGGCCGTTTGAAAAGATGCCTATTGCACCTTCAGTCTTTCGTATATTTGTCATTTTAGTGTATTCATCCATGACTGGGCCGAGTTCTCTTCCTCCCAGCAGCTTACCCGCCACTTCATCAGGCAGCCGGATTCTTGCACCCCCGGCAATTAAAGGTGATTGGCCAGGCTCAGCAAGCGCTCCCCAATTGCATAGGAAGAGGCCATATTTTGTCATTTGCACTCCGCCTTCTAGTCCGATGCCTAGGTCACCCTTTTCTAGAGCCTTTTGAGCTCTATTTATTGCTCCCTCTATTGTTTCCTCATCTGTAAAGGGCTGTGCTGAAACACCAGAAGGTACATCACAGGAAATGAAATCAGCCCCAACAATCTCTTTGAACACATCCTGCACCGCAGAGATTTTCGCGGGATTTTCTGATCCAATTGCTACTTTCATAAGCTCCCTCCAACTCTAACCGAATACAACGAAAAGCCTTCGCGGCCAGAAGCAGCGAAGGCAAAAACATAACTGTAACCGGGCAAGAAATAAGATTAACTATTTGATTTAATCGTTTGTACTGTAGTTTTGTCAAAAGACTTGACAAGATTTACTAACAATTCTTTCGCGGCTGCATAATCATCAACATGCATGATTGATGCATGAGTATGGATGTATCTTGCACAAATACCGATAACTGCACTTGGTATTCCTTCAAGTGAAGTATGGACACGTCCTGCATCCGTTCCTCCTGGTGAAACAAAATATTGATAAGGAATTTTATGCGTCTCAGCGGTATCCAGGATGAACTCCCTCATCCCGCGATGGGTTACCATGGATCTGTCGAGGATCCGAAGAAGCGTCCCCTTGCCAAGCTGGCCAAATTCTTCTTTGTTTCCTGATGCATCATTGGCAGGGCTGGCGTCGAGAGCGAGGAAAAGGTCGGGCTTAATCATATTTGCTGCAGTTTGTGCTCCCCTTAAGCCCACTTCTTCCTGAACTGTTGCTCCTGAAAATAATGTATTTGGAAGGTCAATACCGTTTACTTCTTCCAATAATTCAATTGCCAAACCACAGCCATATCGGTTATCCCAAGCTTTAGCCATTATCTTCTTTGGATTTGCCATTGGAATGAACGGACATATAGGCAAAATGGACTGCCCTGGCCGAATTCCAGCCTTTTCGGCATCTTCTCTATTATCTGCGCCAATATCGATTAGCATATTTTTTATTTCCATTGGCTTATTCCGTTTCGCTTCATCAAGAAGATGTGGCGGGATGGACCCGATGACACCAATTACAGGCCCATTTTCGGTTATAATCTGTACTCGCTGGGCAAGCAGTACCTGGCTCCACCATCCTCCAAGCGGCTGAAAGCGGAGCATTCCATTCGGAGTAATGGAAGTGACCATGAAGCCAACCTCATCCATATGGCCGGCAACCATGATTTTTGGATCTCCATCCTTTCCTTTTCTAATCCCGAAAATACTTCCCAGATTATCCTGAATAATCTCATCGGAAAAAGGTTCAAGACGTTCTCTCATATAACTTCGAACCGCATGCTCATTACCAGGAGCACCTGGCAGTTCGGTTAATGTTTTAAACAGTTCCATTGTTTTTTGATTCATAGCTGTTCTACTCCCTCCAAAGGACAAATAAATCTCATTAAAATACCAACTAATTTTTATGTATACACCCAATTTTACAGAACTTTCACACGGGATGCCATATCATTTCTTTTTTCAGTGGGTTCTTTCACCATTCTAGGATATACTGGTATTGAAATGTAACCGATTAATATCCTGTTAAGGAGGCGATTCATGTGAATTGGAAAACTTTTTTATTGGGAGCTGCAACCGGAGCGGCGGCAGCCTATGCAGTAAACGAAGTAATTTCAGATAACAAGGATGTCCCTGCACAAAAAGTCCTTTCCCATGCTAGAAGCCAGTTCAAATCTTCCGGTCCTGTAAGTGGTTCGTGGATTCATATGGAGGCACTTCCATTTGAGAAAAATGGTATCCACTACCGGGTCTACAGGGGGGGAATTACCAGGCAGGTTTCTGATAGCACCCAACCTGGAGAGCAGTTTGAATTTGTTGCAGATGCTACAACCGGCACAATCCTGGAAGTATCCAAGTTATAAACAAAAGCGCAAGCGCCTTGACCATCGCTGTACAAAACGGAGGCTCCGAATAAGATAAAGGAACCACGAAGAGCGAAAGCGCATTCGTGCATGACTTATCGTAGGGAGGAGGCCTGAAGTTTGCGCACGCGTAGGCACTCCTCCAGTGAGCTATCGCGTAATTTCGTGCGATGTGATGCTGCCGAAGCTCTCCTTGTGGAGCTAGACGTCAGACTGAGACTGGCAGCCAGCCAGTCTCTTTTTAGTAATGCCAAAAGCGACTATCTTTAAGCAGGGATACCATCGTGCCAGGCGTCTCCTGTTACTACCGTTCCCTCTTTACTTCCCCTATAACATTTCCGTTTTCATCCCATTTGACTGCCCGATAATAGGCATCATGGTAAAAGAAAAACCATGCATTGTTTTCCTTCCCATGAGCGATCCACTTTTGCTTGGCAGGAATTGAGTCCATAGGATAGTCATCATATGCAAGAACCCAAAGCGGATTTTGATGGGCTTGTGTTGGCATGATATCAGCCAGATGAATCCCTAACTCGCCGCCATCTTCGATTAAAATAATTGAATGGCCGTTACTATGGCCGCCTGTATGGATCATGGTAAACGGGCCTTGATTCCACTCCTTATCGAATGTCTCTACCTGCCCTTCAATCGATTCCCAGTTTTCCTTCCAATATGTATTCTTTGAACGGACGTTTGGATTTCTCATCTCATCCCATTCAATTTGCGAAGTGATTATTTTAGCATTTGGAAAAGACGATGAATAATTCCCCTCAGCATCCACTTTTGTCAGTCCGCATGCATGATCGAAATGAAGGTGTGTCATCAGGACATAATCAATGTCCTCATAGCCAAGACCAAATTCGGCCAAGTCCGATTCCAATTGTGATTCCTCTGTTGCACCATAATTTCTTTTTTGCTTGTCAGTCAGTTTATTGTTTCCTAATCCAGTTTCAATTAAATAATTTTTACCTTCATATTGCACAAGGATAGGGTCAGATCTTAATTCAATTTGGTTCTTTTCATTGCACGGATATTTCTTTTCCCATAGCGGCTTAGGAACAACACCGAACATCGCCCCGCCATCCATATGGGTTACACCGCCCTTTAACCAGGCAAGTTCAACTCCACCAATTTGTAAACGCTCCATCGAATATCCCTCCTTAATTTGGCTGACAGGAAAGCATGGATTATTTTTAAATATTTTCGATGCCAAGCTTTTCTATACTTTTTCTATTTTACCACTAACATTTCCAATTTTCGCTTTTGAGACATTTTTCGAAATAAAAAGAAAAGCACCCTCGCATTGGAGGATGCCTGTAACTCAATTTCTATATTGAACTTCGCATCGGTAGATCCGGCTGCCCTTACCGGAAAATTTCTCTTCATACTCAGTCATGATGTTTCCAGCAAAATTGCTGTTGTGTAAATCAAGGCTTACATATTTCAAAAGCATGCCATACTCTGAAAAGCTCACTAAAGAATATTCAAAAAGACCCTGATTATCCGTCTTAAAATGAATTTCTCCGCCATCAATTAGTATTTGCTCATATAATGCTAAAAAGCTTTTATAAGTAAGACGCCTTTTCGCATGACGTGTCTTTGGCCATGGGTCCGAAAAGTTAAGATATAACCTGCTAACGTCTCCCTTTGCAAAAATGGACAGAAGTTCAGCCGCATCCACGTTGAGAAGCTTTACATTTGGAAGCTCCGCCTCAATAATCCGGTCCAATGCAGTCACAATAACTCCCTCGTGCAGTTCAATACCAAGGTAATTAATGTCGGGATTGGCAGCAGCCATGCCTGTAATGAACCTTCCTTTTCCTGTACCTACTTCAATATGGAGGGGGTTCTCATTTCCAAACACTTCATTCCATTTCCCCTTATGCTGCTCAGGGGATGAAATAACATATTGGGGGTACTGCCGAATTTTTTCGCCGGCCCATGGTTTATTACGAAATCTCATACTCGCACTCCTATCATAAAAACCTTTGTCTGAAAGGATAGTCTGAACCTTACCTGTCAGAAAAGGTTATACGTCCTAAAACATCATTCGGTTTAAAAGATATCATGAACTGAAAATCCATGCAAGCAGCTCAATGAATAAACAAACATGGGAATCCACAACCTAAGTTATGGATTCCCATATAGAAAAGAAATTAACATTGAAAGGATGACACATATGCCATTAAACAGCCAGGATCAGGCTGCTGTCCTTAAGGATATCCTAAGCAACCATCAAACCGATTGCTGTGGTTCTGTCGCAGAGTGCGAACAAGTTGAACGATTGGTAAAGTCACTAATGGCCCACACTGGCATAAACAAAAATGTAAAAGGCATCTTACAGGATATATATGAATATGGCCAGCATGGTGCCCAAAGCACGGACCTGGATAATCATATTCAGGCTCATCAAGGTCAGCTTTCAAACTGGGTAAGTGATATCGACCAGTTTTCAGGCCAACTTTAATAACCTGGCCAGAAATCCCAGCCATTTATTCATCTCGCCATCCTGGTTTTTGTCCTTACACCATTGGACTGTCGAAATAGCCTGGCCTGTAACATACCATTTCATGCGCAGCTCCAGGTTTGAAGTCAAAGGCATTCCATAACGGCTAAGCCAGGAAAGCCAATCTTTCTCGGGAACATACCAGTATAAAAGCATTCCCAAATCGATTGCCGGATCCCCAACTGTCGCTCCGTCCCAATCAATCAGGTATAACTGGCTGTCTTCACCTAGCAGCCAGTTATTATGATTAACATCACTATGGCAAACAACATGGTGAGAATATTGAACATTTCCAATTTCGTTTTTCAAAAAACGCAGGCCTTCCTTAACCACAGGGTGCTGGGCAATATCGGGGTCAAGGCTTTTAATAAGGCTATCCAGCATATTTTGTGGAACTACTGGTTTTTTTCCCAGCCGAATAAGCATCGAAAGCAGCGGCTCAGAGCTATGAATCTTTTTGAGCAGCTTTGCGACACTTTCCTGGCCCATTTCTTCCGGTTCCAATTCCCTGCCATTCTTCCATTGCTGGGCAGTAATAACATCGCCAGTTTCAAGCCTTTTTGTCCATACAAGCTTTGGAACAATTCCCTCTGCAGAAAGCACCGCCAAAAAAGGCGATGAATTGCGTTTCAGAAAAAGCTTCTGTTCCTTATACTCTGCATAAAAGGCTTTGCCTGTGGCGCCCCCGGCCGGGACTATTTCCCATTCATTCCCTAATATATATTCCAAAACAGGTCACCTACACTATGTCCGTAACATCTTGCGCTGTCCGCGGTTGCGGTCCGTATTTTTGGGCAATGTACGCTCATTGCTGTTAAACGCCGGTGCCCGGTTGTATTGGAGAATCGAGGTTCAAAGAGAAAAGTAAATTGACTTATAAAGTAAAAAAGACAGCTACTGTAAGCTTATTACAATAGCTATCTTATAAATATTAGCGCCATTCGGCATTATTCGTCAAGAGACTATAGACAGAAAAGACAAATTCCCTAATTATTTTTTGACTAAAACCATTATACTGACCGGTTCCAATACGGCTGTTTCCTCACGTGTAATCGTCCTTAGGGGCTGGGTTGCTGCATGAAGATCATCTGCAAGCACATCCCATTCACCGTCAGGAAGCGTAATATGGTGGATATATACGGTTGGATTCACAATAAGGATTACCTCCTCATCATCAACCCCCGAATTAAAGTGGAAGCCGATTAACGGATGCTGCAGACCCAAATCCATTAAATTAATCCTAATATCCTCCGCACTTCTATATCGGAAGCATTCGAGCTGTTTTCTAATTTCAATGATTCCCTTAATATAGCGAACATTTTCCGAATGCCTAATTTTTCGTTCCCAGTCTAATTGATTTACCTCATCAGGTTCTTTATAGCTATTGCCAATTCCTCCCTTTGTCCTGAAAAATTCCTGGCCGCTGTGAAGAAAGGGAACTCCCTGTGCAAGCAGTACAAGACTAGTTGCAAGTCTATGGCATTTCATTTTTAATAAATCACCTGAATTGTCCAGGCAAGCTTCCAACTTATCCCAAAGTGTATGGTTATCATGCGCCTCAACATAATTAACTGACTGTACTGGCTCATTGAATACTGCTTTGCCATCCGTAAATAGGCCAATGCTTCCAGCAAGAGCTTCCTTTGCTCGATTGGTATAGGTTCCATTCCCCAGGGCATAGCCGCGTTCATAAAGATTAAATGTACTTCCCTTGATGGAGTCACGGAACTGGTCATTGAATTGGCCGATGGACGGCATCAAATTCTGATTCCGCATAGCTGCCTTTTCAGATGAAGGAAGCGGAGTGTTCAATTCCCATCCCTCTCCAATAATAATCATACTTGGCTTTAGGCTGTCGCAAATCTCGCGGATTCCATTTACCGTTTCAACATCGAGAATGCCCATCAAATCCATTCTTATCCCGTCAATGTTGTATTCCTTCACCCAATATCGGACAGAGTCATGAATGAATTTTCGTGCCATTAGCCTTTCAGAAGCAATATCATTGCCTACACCCGTGCCATCCGAAGGCTGCCCATCTGAATTAAACCGGAAGAAGTATCCCGGGACAATTTTTTCAAAAGGAGATTGTTCCCTAATAAAAACATGATTATAGACGACATCCATAATGACTCTTAAACCCTCGGAATGAAATCCCTCAATCATCTGCTTCAATTCAACGATTCGTTTATATGGATCGGATGGGTCTGTTGAATAACTGCCCTCTGGAACGTTAAAAAGGAGCGGGTTGTAGCCCCAATTGTATTCCGTTTTTTCCAATTCATTAATGCCCGCAAAATCATTGAATGGCAGGAACTCAACATGTGTCACGCCCAGTTCTTTTACATATGACAGACCGGCAGCCTTTCCGTCAGCACCGTTCGCATCCGTCTCTGCAGCTCCGATATAGAGGCCTTTGTTGCTGACTCCGCTATCAGGATGGATTGTAAAATCCCGGATATGCGTTTCATATATAACCGCATCCACAGGATGAGTGAACGACGGAAGCTGGACTGGCTGAACTCTTGTATTTTCTAGCTTGGCGACAACACTATGAGTTGTGTTCGCAGAAGCTGCTACTGAATAGGGGTCCACCGCTTCCCTCCATTCATGGTTTACAAGAACCATAAAAGTGTAACGGTAAAATTCAAGGTCTCGCGCCAATTCTGCTGACCATACCCCCTTTTCTCCCCTGGACATCTTCACAAGTTCAAAAAACTTCCCTCCTGGTGGGAAGAGTTTTACTTTTACTTGTATAGCAGTTGGGGCCCATAGTTTAAAGGTTGTATAGCCATCCTTACAAATTGCCCCCAGATCTTCACCCTGATAAAAAAAGGTCTCATCGAAATCAGTCGTCCGAACTACAGCGCGAATTTCCACGTCCGCTTCTATGCCGTTCATTCCTGATACAAAATACTCCGTCCCAAATTCAAATTCTCCCTGGAATCTGTAGGATAATTTTAAACCATCCTCTACCTCTGTGATATCAACTAATTCTAGGGGAATATCAGTTGTTCCATTTGATAATGTGAATGAATCGGAAGCTGCTTCCCGATAGGAGAGAGGCAGCAAAATAGTGATTTCATTCATTGCATCAAGGTATGCATTAAAGTCTCGCTTAACGGAAGCCATTTGACTCACCACCAATTTTTCTATTCTTGTAAAGTTCTGCGATTGGACAGGATTTTGAATGCTCCGGGTAATACCGTTGCACTCCCATTGTTGGCTTTTCCAATATATTCTCCATCTGCATGAAAATCAATTTCTGCAGTTGAGGAGATTGAAATTTCCTTGCCCTGAAAAGTATGTACTTCATTAAAGTATATATGTTTCCCCCAGAATACGCTCATAAACACTAACAACAGCTTAAGTCTGGAAAGGCGGGTCACCACAGTGATATCGAGCATGCCATCACGGGCCTTTGCTGATGGCGATATAATCATCCCGCCTCCATAATAAGGCTGGTTCGAAATTGTAACAAACCATGTTTGTTCATATATATGCCTATTTCCGTCAATCGTTAATTCAATTGTTCCAGGCTTATAGGAAAATAGCTCCTTTAAAAGGATATACACATACACAAGCCTGCCTAGCGAAAAACGGTTGAACACTGCTTTCATGCTTGTCTCATTCGCTTTTTTTGAAACGAGCGCATCAAACCCTCCGCCCATATTATTAATAAACAGGCGTTCTTGACTTCCTTTTAATGCCAGCTTACCACCATCAACTGTATCTGTGAGTTCGGTATTCGTTTCAAGCAAATCATTCAATGCCGCCAAGGGCTCACGCGGCAAGGAAAAGCCACGTGAAAAGTCATTTCCTGATCCACCCGGAATAAAACCAAACGAAATAGGCACGCCGCTGCCAATCCCATTCAGCACTTCGTGTGCAGTTCCGTCACCGCCAACCGCTATAACCGATATATTGCCATTCCCTGCATTTGTTACAACGTTTCTTGCGAGTTCCGTTGCATGGCCAGGCCTTTTACTAAAATAAACCTCATAGGGGATTGATTGGTTTTGCAGGCTACCTTCGATTGCTTCCCATTTCTTAAGGCATTTCCCATTTCCAGCCTTCGGGTTTACGATAAAATAATACTTTTTCATTACCTGCCAGTTTCTCCTGTCCCTGTCTCTATAATGTGCGGAAAGCAATAACTAGTTAAGCCTATGATTTCCACTCCAATTTAGTCTTCGTCTACTGTACATCAACATAAGATTCTTTAATTTATCCACATATTTATTTTAAATGATAGATTTCAACCGCTTCATATTTTGGGTTTTTTGCCATATTGGTTCGATACAACACCACTTCGTCCAGCAAAAATTCATAGTTGTTAAATGACAGCGACTCCTCTTGTTTTTGAAAGGGAGCTTTTCCTTCCCAATTTCGGGCTAGTGTTATATGCGGGGAAAACGGCCTTGTCTCCAGAGGAAATCCTGCCTTTTCACAAGCTTGAAAGACTCGGTCACGCAATATACTTAATTCATCACTTTTTGAAACACCGGCCCAGAAGATTCTAGGCTGGTCTTTACGGCCAAAGGTTCCCAGGCCTGCCACTGACATATTGAACGCTTCAAAATCCTGAATAGATTCCTTTACAAGCGCTTTTGCTTCCTCCAGTTTATCCTCAGGAGCATGTCCCAAAAATGCAAGTGTAATATGCAAATCTTCATGATGAACCCAGCGCCTGAACGGATACGAAGCTTTCAATTTCTCCATCTCTTCCTTCATTTTTACTTTTGTGTCTGAAGGAATTTTCGCAGCAAAAAAATAATGGCTCATACGTCACACCCTTTTGTTTTATTGTAGCAAACTCCCAGGATAAACCGGGAAAAAATTGTACTACTAGTATTAACTTTGCCTTGTCCTTAATCGAGTAACCTTCGAAAGTAAAATAAGCGGAGATTTTCTGGTTAGCTAGAGAATGGAAATCGTATCGGTGTAAATAAGCGAGGATTTTCCGGTTATGCAAAGAAAAAGCCCCCAATTTCTAATGTTTTGAGTAAATAGGCGGAATCTCTCCGTCTATTTAAGCTTTTTTTAATCATAATTTCTAATTAAGCGGAATTTTTCCGTGTATTTATCGGATCGGCTAGTTGCTTAACCTGCTCCCCAAACCGATAGGTGCTAACCCTCTTAATTCTAAATGCGGGAATCTGCAGGCTATAAATATTAATAAAATTGGTACTCAAAACAGCACTTAAAATGACAGAAGTTTTGTCAAGTTAATGGCAGTCCAGATAATTAAGAAAGGACGTATGACAATTCATACGTCCTTTCTTGTGTCTTTTGATAAGATAACCGATAACAGAACTCCTTGTTCTTTCCATTGGGCAGCCTTAAATCCTTTTATTTCTTGACTTTAATATTACTGCTTTACAGCTATGCTGCCGCACTGCTTTTCAATTTCCTGTTCAAAAAGCATTTGAACCTTTCTTGTCACAGGTCCCGGCTCGCCATTTCCCACAAGTTTACCATCTATTTTTACAATAGGGGTGAGCTCGGAAGTAGTGCTGGCAAGAATGACTTCGTCGGCACTGTTTAAATCTTCAACTGTAAATGCCTTTTCAACAAAAAGAATTCCTTCCCTTTGACAGAGCTTTGCGAGAGTTTGTCTCGTTATCCCATTAAGGATAAGGTTATCGGCTGAGTGGGTGTAGATTGTTCCACTTTCAACAATAAAAATGTTTGAGGAACTTCCTTCAGTAACCGTTCCATTCCGATGGAGGATGGCTTCATAGCAGCCAGCATCCGCGGCTTTTTGTTTGGCGAGGATGTTACCTAGAAGATTTAGGCTCTTTATATCGCAGCGCAGCCATCGGAGATCCTCTTCCACAATTGCTGCTGCTCCATTCGTAATCGTTTGGAGCGGACGATCTGTCTTTCTTGTGTAGGCTACTAGTGTCTGAGCCGTTCCTGCAGGCGGAAACACGTGGTTTCGCGGCGATATGCCCCTAGTCACCTGAAGGTAGACAATCCCAGTAGTTAATTGATTTTTATCAATCAATTCTTTGAACTTCAATTCAAGTTCCTGAATGGTCCAGCCTAGGCTAATGCCGATTTTCTTCGCACTAGCTTCAAGCCTTTCAAGATGCTCCATTGCCGTGAACATAGTTCCGTTATACACCCGAATAACCTCATACACACCATCACCAAATTGATATCCTCGGTCCTCCACATCAATAGACGCCTTATCCCGCGAGATGATGTCCCCATTCAACACTACGAATTCCATCTGGTTTCCTCCTGCTCTTCTCTATTTACTCTTCCTTTGCAAGCTCCCATATCGCCTGGGCATAAAGGGCTGCGGCTTTCAGTAGATCCTCAATAAACATATATTCATCTTTTTGATGTGCAACATCAGGCCTTCCAGGAAATAGCGGGCCAAACGCCACGCCCGATTTAAGCGATCTTGCATAGGTACCCCCGCCGATTGCAATCAACCCTGCCGGTTCTCCTGTCTGCTCCTCATACACCTTTTTCAAGGTTTGAATCAAGAAGTCATTTTCATCGACATGATGCGGCTTGGAGTCAGTGAAATTGGAAATCTCAAACCCGCGTTCCAACACCACAAACTCCAGCTTTGTTTTAATCTCATCCATAGTTGCGGTTACAGGATAGCGGAGATTCAAACCAAGCATACCTGCTTTTTCTTTTGTATACGACAGTTTTCCAACATTAATTGTCATGTCGCCGGTAATGTCATCACTATAGGCAATTCCAAGATTTTTCCCTCGTGAGTCTTTATAAAAATAATCCGAAACAAAGGTAAAATACTTTTTAGCTTTCGAATCGATAGTTAGACTCGAAAGGAACTCAGCTAAAAACAAACCAGCATTTTTTCCCTTTTCCGGTTCCATGCCATGCGCAGACACACCCTTGACTTCCAACACAACGGTTCCTGCATCTACATGAAGTTCCCTTTCAAGGCCATTCTGGTCCATGAACTCGATAAACCTTTGCATAATTTCCGTGTCTCCATTATGTACATGAAGGGAAGCTCTAGCAAAGTCAGGCACCATGTTATAGCGAAGCCCAGCCTGGAATTCCAGCACTTCAACTTGGGGAGCGTCTTCTGCTTCATCCCCGGAGAGGGTTTGAACAAGGTCAAAGTCGGAAATGCCTTTTTCAGCGTAGATAATTGGAAAATCAGCATCTGGCGCAAAGCCCATTCCCGGCATTTCCTCGGTTTCAAAATAACGGGAAACACAGCGCCAATCGCTTTCTTCATCAGTTCCAAGGATCATCCTTACCCGTTTTTTCAAAGGCAAGCCAAGTTCCTTGATTATTTTCATTGCATAATAGGCAGCCATTGTCGGCCCCTTATCATCAAGTACGCCGCGGGCATATAGTTTCCCATCACGAATTTCCGCATCGTACGGCCCGCTTGTCCATCCATCTCCTTCTGGAACAACATCGAGATGGCACAGAATGCCAACAAGCTCCCTGCCCTCCCCTAACTCAATATGCCCCGCAAGATTATCTGTGTTTTTAGTCACAAAACCATCAGCTTCTCCTAGGTTAAGCATAAAATCAAGGGCCTCTTTGATTCCCTTCCCAAGAGGTGCTTCCGCAGTAGGATTGGATTCATCCAATACACTTTTTATCTGCAGGAGCTTCTGTGTATCTTTAATAAAAGTATCCTTCCTCTTACCAACTTCTTCAAGCCAGTTTACATATTCCACTAGAAATCCTCCCACTAAACAATATATGGGCACTGCCTCCCCATATTCTACGGCTTACCATATGAAAATAATCTTACCAATCTTTTTTAAAAAAACGAAGTGATAATAACAGATATATTGTCTTACTTGCAAAATTTTCACATAACTTCACATAAACCTCCACCTAATGTGCATATCCTTAGTAAAAAGGGTAATAGAAAGGTAAACCCGAATATTACCTGCAAAAAGAATATAAATATATTGTAAATTTCGTAAATATGGTGGAAATCTTAAGAAATTAGGGATACAATAATGACAAAAGCACAACGTAGATATCCTTTGCAAAAGACTATCTGCAATTGTGAACCTATTGTTCCTAATAATGGGACAAAGGATTGACACTATGTTTTGGAAGGGAGTGGCTGCTTGGAAAGGATTTCTTATTGAACCTTAACCAGCCGGCCGTCAGCAGGAAAATGCCCAGGGTTTGAAAAATGGATAGGGAGTGGTTTTTTGAAACCTTCGACTAACCGTATGTTGAACCGCATCAAGTGCATCTACATGTTCATCTCAAAGAATGGGACTGTATCAACCCAGGACCTTGTAGAGGAATTCGGCATCACTCCTCGTACCATTCAGCGTGACTTAAACGTCCTAGCCTACAACGACCTCGTCAAAAGCACGAGCCGGGGCAAATGGACAACCACCCAGAAAAAAGTAAAAATGTCCTCTTAACAGGTATACAAAACACTTCAATAACTTAAGCGTTAATTAAAACGCTCCTCCTGCAGAAAACCGCCAATTTTGGCGGTTTTCTCTTGTTTATATGGCTGTAAGTCTCCATTGAAAAATAAACAACTGGCCGGGTCCACCCCCGGTCCATCTTGTTAATTTTATTCAGGCTGGTAACTCATCAGGTTTTCTAATTCCTCGTCAGTCAATTCCCGATATTCACCGAGTTCGAGAGTTTCATCAAGTAGAAGCGGGCCCATTGAAATTCGTTTCAGGTAGACAACACGCTTCCCTACAGACTGGAACATTCTCTTAACTTGATGGAATTTACCCTCTGTTATTGTCAATTCAATATCGGACATCATACCTGATTTTAAGATTTTTAATTCACCTGGTTTCGTATGATAACCATCTTCAAGGGTAACTCCCTTAGAGAACGCCTCCACATCTTCTTCGGTTACTTCCCCTTCTATAACAGCAAAATATGTTTTAGGAACATGTTTTTTTGGTGAAAGCAGGCGATGTGATAACTGTCCGTCATTTGTAATCAATAAAAGTCCCTCGGTATCCTTGTCCAGCCTTCCAACCGGGAAAGGTTCAAATACCTGATCTTCCAACTCGAGCAAATCTATGACTGTTTCGTCCCGGTTGTCTTCCGTCGCTGATATAACGCCCGGTGGTTTATTCATCATCAGATAAACAAACTCCCTGTACTCTATTTCAGTTCCATTGACCGTGACTGTGTCTTGTTCCGGGTCAATATGCTGCTTTGCATCCTTAATAGAAGTTCCATTTACTTTAACGGTGCCGCTTTTCAGGAGCTGCTTAACTTCCTTCCTGCTTCCATAGCCAAGATTGGCGAGCATTTTATCTATTCGCAAAGGAACTCACTCCTCATCTTTTATCGTCGCTATCTTGAAATCTAGACCCGTATCCTCAGTTTACCCAGCAGCCTGTCAACCTTGTCCCCAAATAGGAAGTAAATTAAGCGGGTTTTAATGGAAAGGTAAAAATACACAGCCCCTCCCACAAGTGCTGTTACAGCAATAAGAATTAAGGACTCCCATTCGACCTCTGGTGAAAGGTAGTTCGATAGGAGCCGGTATGTGACAGCTGAGGCTGCGAGCATGAGGCCACCAAAGATAACAATTAATAAACTCCGGCGAAACACCAGCCTAAACCGGTACCCTGAATATTTTTTAATAATAATTAAATTAATCAGGATAGCCGCCCCGTAGCCTAAAGCGGTAGCCGCAATGGCACCATCAGTTTCGAACGCCTTAATAAGCGGGATATTGAAGGTCAGCTTTATCAACAACCCTGTCAGCAAGCTTAAAATGGTCCATTTCTGCTCATTGATTCCTTGAAGAATCGCTGCCGTTACAGAGAACAAGGCAAATAAAATCGCAACCGGCGCATACATTTTCAGCACCTCAGTTCCAAGTTCCATAGGACCGTAGAATACGGTATAAAAAGGCTCGGCAAGCAGTGCAAGTCCCGCGGCTGCAGGCAGCGTCAGGAATAATAGCACCTGGAACGTCTGGTTCAGCTGAAAATTAAGACCCTTTCTGTCCCCCTCAACAAATGCTTTTGTAACACTCGGTACAAGTGTCAACGAAAATGCAGTCGCAAGCGAAACTGGTATGATGACTAGTTTGTGGGATTGGAAATTCAGAATAGAAAATGCGTCGCCGGCATCTTTAGCCTTCACCCCGGCTTGAACCAATGCATTCTCGAACGTAAGCTGATCAATAAATTGAAATAGCGGATTTGCAATCCCAACAAGTACAAACGGAGCTGCATATATCAGAATCTCCTTGTACATCTCTTTTAAAGAGATATTCACTGTACCCTTATCTTGTTCAAGTAATTTATCAAGGCCGGGTTTTCGTTTAATCCAATACCAGATCAACACGAACAGACTGCCAATGGCCCCTATAAAGGCAGCAAAGGTAGCTGCTCTTACAGCATCTACTGTATCACCGTCCATGAACTTCAAAATGATGAAAGCTCCGGCCAAAACAAAGGTAATCCTTACTACCTGTTCTACAACCTGTGAGACTGCAGACGGTCCCATTGACTGATGTCCCTGAAAAAAGCCACGGATCATACTCATAAAAGGAACAACAATCAAAGCAAACGAGACAGCCCGGATGACTGAAATAATGTCTTCTGCTGGCTGTGTTTTTCCCTGCGCCAAAAGCGGAGCCGAAAAATACAGAATGAGAAATGAAAGAATTCCAGTACATAGCATGACGACCAACCCGGATTTAAAAAGCCTTCTTCCAACCGCATATTCTTCAAGTGCATTATATTTTGCTATGAATTTTGAGACAGCAAGAGGTATGCCTGCGGTCGCAATGCTGATGAAAATTGTATAAGGAATATACGAATATTGGTATAAAGCTGTCCCGTCCAACCCAACAAGCCTGGTAAACGGAATAACATAAAATAACCCGAGCATCTTGGAAATCATGGTTCCAAGAGTCAGGATAAACGTTCCTCTAATAAGCTTTGATGACATAAAATCCCTTCTTACTTTAGAAATGAGCAAATACCCGCAATCACACTGGATACAGGTAGTTATAAAAACACGCTAATTAGTAGTGTACCTTTCTTTTCCCCAATTCGCCACTGCCACTCCTTACATTTCGATTAATTTCGGATTTGGTCACAATTACAGAGTATGCTTATAATAATAAGAAACCAGTAAATAATGTAACTGGATAATTAATAAAGTTGGTGTTGTAAAATGAAATACGATGTTATTGTCATTGGCGGAGGCCCATCTGGTCTGATGGCTGCGGCTGCGGCTGGGGCAAAAGGCGCTAAGGTTCTGCTTATTGATAAAGGAGACAAACTTGGAAGAAAGCTGGCCATTTCCGGCGGAGGGCGCTGCAATGTCACGAATAGGCTTCCTGTTGATGAAATCATCAAGCATATTCCCGGAAACGGCCGATTTTTATACAGCGGTTTCTCTCTCTTCAGCAATGAGGACATTATTGCTTTTTTCGAAGGGCTCGGAATTCAGTTGAAGGAAGAAGACCACGGTAGGATGTTCCCTGTAACAGACAAGGCACAATCCGTTGTTGATGCGCTTTTGGGTAAGCTGGAGGAGTTGAAGGTTAAGATTTTTACTAACTCACCTGTCCGGGATTTACTGTTTGAAGAAGGGCGTACAACAGGCGTTTTGCTTGCAAATGGAACAAAAATAGAAGCAGATGCTGTCGTCGTTGCAGTCGGAGGAAAGTCAGTACCGCATACAGGTTCAACCGGAGATGGATATGCATGGGCAAAAAAGGCCGGCCATACAATTACCGAACTTTTCCCAACCGAAGTTCCCGTCACATCCTCTGAACCATTTATAAAAAAGAAAGAATTACAAGGTTTGGCGCTTAGAGGTGCAGCCGTAAGCGTCCTAAATCAGAAAGGCAAACCGCTCGTCACTCACAGGATGGACATGCTGTTCACCCATTTCGGAGTCAGCGGTCCGGCCGTCCTCCGTTGCAGCCAGTTTGTTGTCAAAGCATTAAGGAAGTGGGACCTTAAGGAAGTTCAAATGCAAATCGATGCAATCCCTGACAAAAATGCAGAAGAGCTGTTTCAGGAAACAATTTCAGTAATAAAAGGAGAGCCTAAAAAAAGCATTAAGAACCTGTTGAAGGGGCTCCTCCCTGAGAGGTATCTTTTATTCTTGCTTGAACGCTGCGATATTGACCCTTCAGCCTCTGCCGGTGAAGTACCTCACGACAAAATCAGGAGCTTTTGTAAAATGTGCAAGCAATTCATTTTTAATGTTAACGGCACTCTCCCTTTGGAAAAAGCTTTTGTTACCGGCGGCGGCGTTTCTGTAAAAGAAATAGAACCGCAGACAATGGCCTCAAAGAAAATGGATGGATTGTATTTTTGCGGTGAAATTCTAGATATCCATGGCTATACCGGCGGCTACAATATAACAGCTGCGTTTGTTACCGGCAGGCTTGCAGGTGGAAGCGCGGCGGGGTATGCCCGTGAAGTGAAGTAAGTTGTTATAAATATACTAAGTAAAAATGCTGCTCCAAACGGTCAAAGAAAATGGACCCGGGGCAGCATTCTATTTTAAGAATTGTGGTCTTGATTTCGTACTGGTCTTGTTTCCATTATACCTCGAAACTTTTCATGGACATTTTATCTAACTGACAGCTTCAAATTGTACTCGAAAACTACTTTTCAAGGACATTTCACCTGTCCGACAGCTTTAAAATGTACTTGAAAACCAATTTCAGGGACATTTTACCTGCCCGACAGTTTCAAAATGTACTCGAAAAAATTTCAAAAGATTCCCTATTTTTAGTGTAGAAACCGTCTGATTTTTTAGCATTTTGTCCGCTAATCTTCTACCGTTTCAATTGTGTCCTATTATTTTGATACATCTCTGATTAATTTCTTACTTAATCCTAGGCTCTATAGATAACCATAGCTGAAAAGCAATAAATTTGGTCATCGTCATCCTCATGCATAGCAGCCACATTGTATTTAATATCATATAGCTTTTTTTCATCAAGATTCCTCAGGAAAAGGTTCATCTCCTTTTCCAAATCTGCTTCATGCTCCTTATCGAAAAGCTTTACCTGAATCATCCTCTTCCCTCCTTTACTATTTTCATTTTTCCCAAAATTCAACCATTTTATAAGTCATCTGGATAAGCTTGATTCGTTTGCAGCAAAATAAGCCCAAGGAGGCTGAAAACATGAGCAGGCGTCGAAATAAAATTTTGGTTCCTGAAGCAAGACAGGAGCTCGATCAATTAAAGGCAAAAGTGGTGGGTGCTGACAGGCCGGAGGATGCAAAGTATGAAGCGGCAAAAGAAGTCGGTGTTCATTTGGAACATGGCTACAATGGCCGTATTGCTGCTCAGGATGCGGGTAAAGTTGGCGGAAGGCTAGGCGGCAGCATGGTGAAAGAAATGGTACGGATGGCAATGGAAAATATGAAGAAGCACTAAATACGGACTCCACGTGCTATATGGAAAAAAGAAGAGTGCTCCTAAAGTAGTAAGAAAGAGCACTCTTTATTCGAGATTTGTTCTTTTAAAAGAACAAAAAATTTCAATCTACAATTTATCGGTCAAACCTCTTGCGGAACCTTTAAAAATTGGCCTCAACTTCGCCTTCCCAGCTAAGCATGCCGCCTTCCATATTGACCACCTTATACCCTTGGTCCTGCAAGTAATGGCAAACGTTTAGGCTTCTGCGACCGGAACGGCAAACGAAGATGTATTCCTTATCTTTATCGAGTTGGTCCATGCTTTCAGGAATTTCGCCCATCTTAATATGCTTTGCGCCAGGAATCATCCCGTAGGCAACTTCCTCGTCTTCTCTCACATCAATAACTTCAAGCTTTTCCCCAGCTTCAAGCTTTTTTTCCAATTCTTCTGGAGAGATTGTTTTAATTTCCTCCATTCAACTTACACCCCTTTTTCGGAAAAACATCCCCCGGTTTTCCGGAGGATGCTCAAACTATTTTTCCCATACAGTTTCCCATAATCCAGCCTTCACAGCCATTATTATGCTTCTGAACCGTGAAAATTAATTCGCTACAATATTAACGAGCTTGCCAGGAACTGCGATTACCTTGCGGATAGTCTTGCCTTCAAGTTCGGAGCTGATTTCTTTCTTCGCCAGCTCTTCCATCGCTTCCCTGGTTGCATCGGCAGCAATCATAACCTTCTTTTTAACCTTGCCGTTGAGTTGGACGACGATTTCAACTTCATTCTCAACAAGCTTGGATTCATCGAAAGTTGGCCATGGCTCGTATGAAATTGTATTTGTATGGCCAAGTTTTTCCCATAGCTCTTCTGCGACGTGTGGAGCAACAGGAGAAAGAAGTTTTACGAAGCCTTCCACAAACTCCTTTGGAAGTACTTCAGTCTTATAGGCCTCATTGATGAAGACCATCAACTGCGAGATACCCGTATTAAAGCGCAGCCCTTCGTAGTCTTCGGTAACCTTTTTGACTGTCTGGTGGTAAACCCGCTCAAGATTGTCAGCCGAAGCACCTTTCTGGATTTTCTTGCTTACAGAGCCATCAGTCTCAATAAACAGACGCCATATACGGTCCAGGAACCTGCGGGCACCATCGAGGCCATTTGTTGACCAAGCAACAGATGCATCAAGCGGTCCCATGAACATTTCATAAAGGCGCAATGTGTCTGCTCCATGAGTCTCAACAATATGGTCAGGGTTTACGACATTCCCTTTTGATTTACTCATCTTCTCATTGTTTTCACCAAGAATCATGCCCTGGTTAAATAGCTTTTGGAATGGCTCTTTAGTCGGAACAACGCCGATATCGTAAAGGAACTTATGCCAGAAGCGGGCATATAGCAGGTGAAGCACCGCATGCTCTGCACCGCCAATATAGATGTCAACCGGAAGCCATTCTTTTAACTTTTCAGGATCGGCAAGCTGCTTATCATTCTTCGGATCAATGTAACGCAGGAAGTACCAGCAGCTTCCGCCCCATTGCGGCATCGTATTCGTTTCACGGCGGCCCTTCTTGCCAGTTTCAGGGTCGACGACATTCACCCAGTCTGCAATATTGGCAAGTGGTGATTCACCTGTGCCTGAAGGCTTAATATCAGTCGTTTTCGGTAAAACAAGCGGCAGCTGGTCTTCAGGAACAGCAGTGCTTGTGCCATCTTCCCAATGGATGATTGGAATCGGTTCACCCCAATAACGCTGGCGGCTGAACAGCCAATCACGAAGGCGGTACGTTATCTTCTTCGTGCCTATACCTTTTTCCTCAAGCCATGCAATCATATCGCGGATGGCGTCAGGTTTGTTCAAGCCATTAAGGAAGCCGGAATTCACATGCTCGCCATCGCCTGTGTAGGCTTCTTTATCAACATCTCCTCCGGCAACAACCTCCACAATCGGAAGGCCGAACTGTTTTGCAAACTCATAGTCACGCTCATCGTGCGCTGGCACCGCCATAATGGCACCAGTGCCGTAGCTTGCAAGGACATAATCCGCAATCCAGATAGGCATTTCTTCATCATTAACAGGGTTGATGGCGTATGCACCTGTGAAGACACCGGTCTTTTCTTTCGCAAGATCAGTCCGCTCAAGGTCGCTCTTTGCCTTTACCTTATCGATGTACGCCTGAACAGCCTCTTTTTGATCCGGAGTTGTAATTTCTTCAACTAGCGCATGTTCAGGAGCAAGTACTGCATAAGTTGCACCGAAAAGTGTATCCGGACGGGTCGTGAAAACCTTAAATGTTCCATCATGGCCTTTAATATTGAAAGTAACTTCCGCACCCTCGGAACGGCCGATCCAATTGCGCTGCATATCCTTCAGGCTTTCAGGCCAATCCAGCTCTTCAAGGTCTTCAAGCAAACGATCTGCATATTCAGTAATACGAAGCACCCACTGCCTCATCGGGCGGCGCTCAACAGGATGCCCTCCGCGTTCACTCTTGCCATCAATTACTTCCTCATTCGCAAGTACAGTTCCAAGTGCCGGACACCAGTTAACCGGAACTTCATCAACATAGGCAAGGCCCTTTTCATAAAGCTTCAAGAATATCCATTGAGTCCACTTATAATAGTCAGGATCGGTCGTGCTGAATTCACGGTCCCAATCGTAGGAGAACCCAAGCGATTTGATTTGGCGGCGGAACGTATCAATATTTTTCTTTGTAAATTCCGCAGGATCATTTCCTGTATCCAATGCGTATTGCTCTGCAGGAAGTCCGAAAGCATCCCAGCCCATTGGATGAAGCACGTTGTAGCCCTGCATTCGTTTCATTCGCGAAAGGATATCAGTAGCGGTATAGCCTTCCGGATGGCCCACGTGCAGCCCGGCTCCGGATGGGTACGGGAACATATCAAGCGCATAGAACTTCGGCTTGCCTTTCTCCTCCGTGGTTTTAAATGTTTTTTCTGATTCCCAAATCTTTTGCCACTTTTTTTCTATTTCCCTGTGGTTGAAGTTCATTTGGATTCCTCCCTAATTACTTAATTTTCTTCGGCCTCTTGCCGATTTCCTTTTTGTTAAAAAGAATCTGCTTCACTCAGCACATCAAGCTGGAGTGCCAACTGGGTGCTTCGGCGGCATTTTCTTTTTAAAAACAAAAAATCCCCACATCCCTACAAAAGGGACGAGAGGATATATGTATCTTCCCGCGGTACCACCCACATTAGTGTGCAAACACTCGCTTCATTCATCCTTAACGCGGAAAACGGCAGACATTACTGTTACTTCACGCCTGCGGCTCAAAGGCGAGTTCATGAATGTCCCGGCCGGCTTTCACCAACCGCCAGCTCTCTACTAGGCGGGACGCTTTCACTACTGCTCCTTCTCACTGCCATGTTATTTATATGGGATTGAGATAGTGTTATTTTATATAAAATCTCTGCTGGATGCAAGCAAACTGTCGAAAAATGGGCTCTATGCGAAGATGTTTGCATATTTCGGGAATTGAAAACGAGAATCCCGTCTGTTTCGTTACTTTATCTGATTCTTTTACAGTTATTACCGATTTTGTTTCAATTCATTCAAAGCCAATATAGAGAATTTCAAAAAGATGCCCCACCTAAACTGGCAGGGCTGTAAAGTATTAAGACATTTTAACTGTTTGTTTTGATTCTTTAATTCCTCTGTCGTATATAAGTGTTGTGACAATTGAAGCAGCGAAAAGCCCAATCATGATGATGAATAGCATTGACATTCCATACAAGTCAACAAGAATTCCGCCGAGCAATGGGCCAATCATTCTGCCGCCAGTCGCTGTGCTGTTAACAATTCCCTGGTAGAAGCCCTCTCGTCCTTTAGGTGCGAGCTCACTGGCAATTGCTGGCACTGCCGGCCAAATAAGCATTTCCCCGGCAGTCAGGATGATCATCCCAGCCATAAAGCCGGAAAAGCTGTTAGAGTATGCCGCTACAATGAAAGATACAGCAAAAATCACCATTCCGAGCACTATTTGAGCTTTAAGTGAACGATTGAACCATTTTAGGAAACGGTTTAAGAACGGCTGTCCAAGAACAATTAGCGCACCATTCACAGTCCATAAAAGGCTGTACTGGGTGAGAGACACATTAATTTCCTGGGTATAGGAAGCAATCGTTGTTTGCCACTGAACATAAGCGACCCAGCAAAGCAGGTATCCAATGCAAACAATCAATAAAGCATGAAGGATTTTGTTCCCTTTGAATCTCGGAGAATTTTCCTGTAAGACGGAAGACTGGGCTCCGCTTGCCACTTTGATTCCCTTGTAGCCAAAAACGGCAATGACGAAAAACACAACATACATGATTAGGTTTGCCAGGAATATTAGCTCAAAGGAAATGCCTGCGACGATTCCCCCAAGAGCGGACCCAACAGCAACACCAAGATTTTGGGCAACGTATATCGCATTAAAAGCCCTTCTGCCTCCGTCTGGCCAAACCGACCCGGACATGGCATACATTGCAGGAAAAATAATTCCTGAACCAAATCCGGCGATCGTCAGGAAAATGACATATTGTGGCCAGTCATGCCAGAGCGTCAGCCCGGCCACTGCCATCAAAGATATGCCGATTCCCAGTAAAATAGATTTATAGCCCCCGATGCGGTCGAATAGGCTGCCTCCAACCAGGTTGCCAGCAACACTTGCCGCTGAATTTAGCATCAGTACGAACCCGGCGGTCGACAGCGACTTCCCGAGGTAATCATGAATATATATAGAATTTAATGGCCATAAAAACGAGGAGCCAATGACATTGACAACCATCCCGATAATTAAGAGCCATAACGAACGTGGCATACTGAAACTCCTTTACTAGTAATACTTTTTTCAGACGCTTAGATGCCTCAGAGGCCAGTTACGTCGAGCTATCTTATTTTTCTCGACACTTCGATACCTGACGAGACCAGTTACGTCGAGTACATACTTTTTTTCTCGAAGATCTATACAGGACCAGTTACGTGTAGTCCTGGTGATGGCAAAAAACAGTGAAATTGCTACGTAAATAGATTGCCCCGATAAAAAAGCACCAAGAGTTATTCTATTCCTTTTAAGGCCGCCATGCAATGAATTTTTCTGCATTATTCTTGACAAGGACACAAAGGTTATCAGTATTTAAAACTATTGCATTTTATATAATATTAAGGCTATTTAGATTGCCATTCTAATCAAGTATTTTATAGCCATAATAAGGACTTCTATTGACGTCGTTTCAGCATTTTGTAACCGGCGAAATGTTCTCAAGAATTTCTATTGGCATCATTTTAGCATTCGAGAAGGGGCCAAACGTTCCAAAGAACCCCTATTGGCATTATTTCAGCACTTGGGAAGTAGCGAAACGATTCCAAGAGGGTTCATTTGTATCAGTTCTAAACTGAGATAAAATCGTAAACTAACAGTAATGAGATAAGAGGCTTCCCAAATCAAAAAGCACTGCTCCAAAATTGGAACAGTGCTTTCCGTAGTCTGTTATTACTTCTTAGGAGCTGCCGGAACCACAGGCTGCTGTGGAGGGAACTCTTCGTTAATTGCGTGGTCCTTCTTCTTCTTGTTGTCTTTTTCGCTTGTTACTGCTTTCTTGGCTTTTTCAATATCTTCTTTCAGCTTATCGATATTGACGCCTTTCTTAACAAGCTCTTCAGTTGCGATCATGATAGCCTTATTGGATTCTTCAAGTGAAATAGCAAGTGAATCCATCGAGCCCTGTGGATTGTGGAAACCTGCAGAGCTTTCAGCAGCAACGATATCCCAGAACCATTGACCCTTCCTCACATGTTCCTGTGCAGCTTTAACCTTATCAGAGCTTACCTTGGATGTAATCATCTTGTTCACATAATAGTGAGCGGATAGAGAAACATCTTCAGCAGTATGAAGCTGATCCATATGTGTATCCTGAATCTCTGTTACACGGCCTTTTAGCTTATCAAGGTCACGGTCACCGTGGCACTGGCCGCAGGATGTGTCCATAGTTTTAAGCGGTGAAGTCCACCAGTGGGATGAAATTTTGCGTTTTCCGTCTACACGCTCGTATGGCATATGGCAGTCTGCACAGGCTACGTTAGCCTTGCCGTGTGTACCTTCAACAAATGTTTCATAGTCCGGGTGCTGAGCTTTCAGCATTGGTGTCCCGGAAATATTATGAACCCAGTCTTTTTCAAAACCGTTTTCTTTTGCAGTAGTATTATAGTATTCGTACATATCTTCAGGCTTAAATCCATTTTTCCAAGGGAACGTTACTTCGCTGTTGTTCGCATCAAAGTAATATTCAACATGGCACTGTCCACAAACATAGCTGCGCATATCGTTCTTGGTTGCTTTTGAAATATCTACGCCTTTGCTCTCCATCGCTTTTGTAAAGCTTGGACGGGTAATGCGAAGATCCATTGTTTGCGGGTCATGGCAGTCTGAGCAGCCGATTGGCGAATGGCCCATTGCTTCCCCTTTAGGGAAAATTTCATTTTTAAAATTGCCGCCCCAGTAATCGTCGCCCATTTCCTCGATCATTTGTGGAACAGCAGTTGATTTACATGTATAACAGGAGCCAACTGATTTATCAGTAATACGGGCTACATTCTCAATATCTTCAAGAGCATACACGTGGCCGCGGTCTTCATTATATTCAGTCGCAAAGCCGTAACCATTGAATAAGATTGGAAGATATGGTTCTTTATCAGCGTCGTACTTGGAACGCTTTACTGATCCGCTGTATTTTGTATCTTCCATTTTTTCATTCTTCATATAGCTATTATATTGAAGCGGAAACATATCCTTAAATGCTTCATTTGATATTTCATCCTTCGAGAGACCTGTCGTCTTGGCCTTGGCGCCAGCCGTTTGTTCCTGGGAACTGCAGCCGGACACGATTAGAATGACAGCCAGAAGCATCAGGTACGCTCCTAAGCGGAACTTACTCATTCTTAAAATCCTCCCTTATTTTCAAGCAGCTCACCTGATACTGGCGGCTCGTTGAATTTATCTTCTGATTTAAAGTTCTTCCCATGCGGTACTAGCCTGTGGCATGTTGTACAGCTTTCCTTTGCATCATGCTCGACATTGGTAAGTGTGCTTTCATGGCATTTCACACAGTTCCCTTCAACCCACTCCTCTGTCTTGTCCGTGGCATGGAGAACCTGCGGAATCTTCTCAGTGCCAAGTGTGTTGTAATAAATATGCCCCATACCAGCCTTGCCTTTATTAAATAATTTTCCTACCTCACTGTCGTGCGGCAAGTGGCAATCATTACAGGCTAATTCAGAATGGGTTGAATCAACAAACGATCCATACGCAGAGTCCATGATATGGCAGCTCTGGCAGAAATCTGGCGAGTCCAAGTACTCCATTCCTTTTACAGAAACAGCAGACAGGACAATCCCCGCGAACAGCGCGACGAATATAAGTATCTTTTTGTCTATCGCCAATAATTTCTTAAACATTCTTTCACCTCCCCAGGTAAATGTTTAATCTATTAAAACACCTATGTGTTCTAACCAAGTTTGAGTTGCTTTCTCAGGCTGAGCTTGTTTTAGTGATGCCGCCTTCATTTTTCCGGCTGGCGTGCTTCGCGGCGTATCTCTTTCAGCGCTTCGAGGATGTCTTCATCCGCTTTGTTTTTCTGTTCGATCGCTTCAGCCGCAATTCGATAATAAGAATCTTTAAGGCTTCCAAAGTCTTCTGCGGAAATCTTGTTCATTAACGCATCCATTTCCAATTCGTTTACAGCTTCATATACGGATTCAAGGTCGAAACTCTCTTTGCTGAAAAGAGGAGCGGCATTTTTTTCTGTAAAAAAGGGACTAAGAATCAGGTAGAGGCAGACGGCAATCATTAATGTACTTGAAAGTATAATGAACAGCATCTACACCAATCCTCCCTCTCTGTTGTTAAAAGTGCCTTTTCCGCTCATTGTCCAGCGTTTTTTCAAAGCTCGAAAATTCATTGCTGGTGTGAGGCGACATTTCCTCACCTGTGGATGGCTTTACAGATTTAGCTGTGGTCACCCTTCTGATGGCAATCGATACGGCCGCACCTCCCGCAAGTACTCCGGCACCTGGGATTAGCCAGGAAAGCAGCCCGGTTCCTTGCCTTTCAGGAATCTTAAGCGCCTGAGGGCCAAGCTCATCTGTGTAATGCTTGATAATTTCATCCGGTTTCATGCCTTCGTTAAGCATGTCAAGCACTTCACTGTTGTACACTTTCCTTACCTTGCAGGTAGTAAGTTCGTGCTCTGAATGGCCATCCATATGTAGCAGGCCCACCACTTCCCTGAATTCAGGGGAATTGGCAGTATAGGCGGCCAAAGCTGCCGAGGGTAAAAGAACCAGCAACAGTGCAGCCAGAACCGATGCATTTTTTACTAGTCCATACCTGCCCATCAGGACGCCCGCCTTTCTGTGATATACTGAACAATTGATTGACCTGCCATCCGCCTGCCACCAAACAATGCTATTAGAATCCCAACAAGCATGATGTAACCGCCTGCCCAAATCCAGCTAATGAACGGATTCACCCGGGCCAGTATTGTGATTTTATTCTTGGTTTCCCATGAACTGAGAACAACATACAAGTCCTCATTCCAATGTGACTGTACAGCTACTTCAGTGGAAGGCTCAGCCCAGTTATCGTAGTAGATTTTTTCCGGATAAACCGAATCAAGCTCTTTTCCATCGCGGATAACTGCCATTTCAGCGTACAAAATGTCACGGTCGCTTTTTTCGATCTCCTGGAACCTTTTGAAGGTGAGTTCGTATCCGCCAATTTCGATGCTTTCTCCTCGATTCACTGTTTTAATGACTTCCAGAGGATAGGCCTGTGAGCTAATCACCCCGACCGCCAGCACACCAATGCCAATATGGACGATATAGCCTCCGTACCTGCGGCTGTTTTTCTTAAAAAGCTTCAATGCAGCAAGGATATAATTCTCAGAAGTTGCCTTTCGTCGAGCTTTTATGCCATTGGCTATTTCCGCCACATGTGTTGAAAGCATGAACATACAGGCTGATATACCGATAATGGCAAAAGCACCTTCAACACCGTTAATAATCAGCAGTACTGCAAATACTGTTGCCGCAGCCAGCGGCCAGCGAATCTGCCTAAGAAAGCGTGCGGGGCTTGCTTTTTGCCAAGGAATGACCGGGCAGGCCGCCATCAACAGGATGAGCCCGAGCAGGATCGGCGCCATCACCTTGTTGAAATACGGTGCCCCTGTATTTATTTTTGTACCAATAAAGGTTTCTGAAAGAAGCGGGAATACGGTTCCCCAGAAAACTGCGAAGGCGGCAGCCAGCAGGATATAATTATTAAGCAGGAAACTGCTTTCCTTCGAAAAAATTGATGTAACGGGAACACTCTTTGCATTAATAAGCCCATATCTTGAAACGACCAGGTAAGCTGCAAACAAGACCATAAAGGCGAGGAATATAAAGAAGTAAGTTCCCAGAACGCTATCCGCAAACGCATGTACACTTGTCAGGATGCCGCTCCGTACTAGGAACGTTCCAAATAGAGTCAGCCCATAGGAGAGGATGACCAGGATCAGGTTCCATTTTCTCAGCATATTTTTACGTTCCTGAATCATCACTGAATGAAGCAATGCTGATACTGTCAACCACGGCATGAAGGAAGCGTTTTCGACCGGGTCCCATGCCCAGTAACCACCCCAGCCGAGCTCAACATATGCCCACCAGGCACCAATCAGGTTGCCCGCTGTCAGGAACAGCCACGCTGTCAGTGTCCATCTTCTCGTCAGCCTGAGCCAGGACGAGTCCATGTTCTTCAACATGAGGGATGCCATTGCATAGGCAAAGGGAACTGCGAGCCCAACATAACCAAGATAAAGTGTGACCGGATGAAGAACCATTCCCGGATTTTGAAGCATTGGATTTAATCCGTTGCCATCCTCAGGCACTGTTACCGACATCTCAAACGGATTTGCCAGAACCAGCATAACAATGAAGAAAAACAACAAGTTCATTGCGAGAACCGCGAGTGCGTAAGGTTTGTATGGATTGTTTCTGCCTGTTGATAATGCGACGACAGCTGTATAGATAGCCAGCAGCGCCGTCCAAAGAAGAAGCGATCCGGCGTTGCCAGCCCAAAAGGCAGTCATTTTATAAATAAGCGGCAACGAATCATTTGTATAGGAAGCCACATACGTGAATTCATAATGGCCTGTAGCCAGGAAGTAAATCAGGAAAGCAGATGCTGCCAGGGCCGAAACAAGAATACCGAGCACACCGCCCTTTGCACTATCCAGCCATTGGGTGCTCCGCTTCCTGATTCCAAAAACTATCGCGGTAAGGGTATAGGCGGAAAGCATGATACCAAGCACTAACGATAAATTTCCGACTACATACATGCTGCCGCCCTCCCCGCTGCCTCTAACTCTTTAATTTCTTTTGCAATTCGTTGTATTCATCTTCAGTAATCGAGCCATCAATCAGCATTTTGCGAAGCTGAGCTTTCTTAAACCCGGATACATCGGCTTCAATCACAGCTTCAGGCAGAGCTTTCTGGCGCCTTTTAAGGAATAAAAGCAACAATCCTGCAGTAAGGATACTAGCTGCGGAAATACCTGCGATTGTAAGGCCAAGAGGAACTTTATCCGTCTTGATGGCTTTTGTCGGGGATTGTTTACCGACTTTTGATTCCATCAGTTCATTTGTTGTTTTCGTTTCTTTACGGTCGTAGGAAAGTTTGACATTGAACTCCTGGCCCGGCTTCATTGATTTACCTTGGTAGATATGCTTAGTCAACCCGTATGTGTCACCATGCGGCGTTTCGGTTGGAACAGGGTCAAGCTTTACCTTTGAAGATTCCATTGGTTCCACGACAGCGAGATTGAACATTGTAATATCTGTAAAGCTTGTGAATGTATAGTTCAGAGATTTTGATTCTTTGTCATTTTTTATAGCATCTGTATAAAATTCAATAATGAATTTATATTGTTCGTTTGGTCCAATCTCCATGCTCGTTTCCCAGGCTATCGTCCCTTTTTCTTTATCCAGCTCATATTCAATCTCGAACATTTGAGACAGGTCACTGGCATAATCCGCTACAAAGCCAATCCGGAAATTCTTTTCTTCTACAGGCAGCGGAATCTCAATTTTCCCCTTTTGAGCTTTATCCGAAGAATTAATCAGGCTGCCCTGGTAACCAATTAACAAAGAGGGCTGAGCCTTATCCTTATCCTGATCCTCAGGATGTTTTGCAAACTCCGGGAGAACTTGGACTGTCAGTTCTTCAAGCTTTAGAACATTCTCATTCTTTTCTTCTGCAAAAGCCGATCCCGGCAACATTAAAATAAAACAGATGAGTATGCTTGCTAATTTCTTGCCCATCTTGCCACTTCCTTTCCATGGGCTTGCTTTACGCGAATATTTTTTTGCCTACGCAAGTAAGAAACATTCAAGTTGATATCTTATTTAAACCATGGATAAGAATGCCATTCTGTGACCTAAATCACAAAATTTTTCCGAGTTCTTTCCGAATTGTGAACGCCTCTCTGATGGGTACAACCGATAAATCCGTGATTTCCGCAAAATAGGATGATTTCATTTTTGTGAAAGCTGTGAAGAAATTATGAAGAATTTATGAACTTACACAAACCTTCACAAAGTCTCTTTTATACAGTGGGAAAGATTGTTGGTACATAAAAAGGCAGGAACCGATGTGGTTCCTGCCTTAACTAAAACACCCAATCAATTTTCAACGTGCATTTTTGATTTAACCGGCTGTCCGCCTTTCTTTTCATACGCTTTCTTTGCCCTGTCAATCAGGTTAAGATCAGTGCCTACCTCTACGTCCTGGCTATTGTAGCCATTGCGAGTTTTTTGCTCCGGGTTATTTTGTTTCGAACGTTTTTTCATTGAGTTAGCCTCCCTAGTAGCGCTGCAGAATAAGATCGTTCTGGACTTGCTGAAGCTGAAGCCTCATCCTGTTCAGCCTTTCGCGCTGTTGCGAGTTCGCACTCAGGGCAAGAACAGCCATCTCATTATAAGCATCCTCGAGTGTCTGCAACGCTTGCGTATAACCCTCTGCGTTATAATGTTCCTGCCTTGCAGTATGGTTATACTGATCCTGTGCAAACTCAATCGCTTCCTGGCATCTATGGATGTAGTCTTCAATTGATTGGCGGGTTGCCATTGGATTCCCCCCTACTGGTTTATCAGTCCTTGGACCGGAACCTGCGTAAAGCAGTTTCATTCTTATTTTGTCTCCTATAGCTTTTACTATCACTCGATATTATTGGGAAGAAATGAAATGGCTCATCCTACACTTTCATGGTAAAATTCATTTTATGCCATTGCTTGGCAAAACTAATGAACAATGGGGTGACCCCAAATGAAAGATCCTAACCCTTTCCCTTATGCACTGGACCATAAACGGTATCATTCCTGGAATTATCACTTGCGAAGCCAGTTTGGCCATAAAGTATTCAAGATTGCCCTGGATGGCGGCTTTGATTGTCCGAACCGTGACGGCACGGTAGCCCATGGCGGCTGCACATTTTGCAGTGCAGCAGGTTCCGGGGATTTTGCAGGAAGGCGCACCGATGAGCTTGAGGTTCAATTCAATGAAATAAAGGCAAAGATGCATTCAAAATGGAAAGATGGCAAATACATGGCCTATTTTCAGGCATTTACAAATACGCATGCTCCAGTTTCCGAGCTGCGGGAAAAGTTTGAAACTGTACTTAACAAAGAGGGCGTAGTTGGGCTTTCAATTGCAACCCGGCCAGATTGCCTGCCTGATGACGTTGTAGAGTATCTTGCCGAGTTGAATGGAAGGACCTACCTTTGGGTTGAACTTGGCCTGCAGACTATACATGAGAAGACAGCTCAAATTGTGAACAGGGCTCACGACTTTGACTGTTATGTAAAAGGCGTTGAAAAACTTAGAAAACATGGAATCCGAATCTGTACCCATATTATTAACGGCCTGCCTCTTGAAACAACTGATATGATGATGGAAACGGCTCTAGAGGTTGCAAAACTAGATGTACAAGGAATAAAAATCCATCTTCTTCACCTTCTTAAAGGAACACCAATGGTGAAACAATATGAAAAAGGCATGCTTGAGTTTTTGTCCTTTGACGAGTACATCAACCTTGTCTGTGATCAGCTTGAGGCACTGCCGCCAGAAATGATTATCCATCGGATAACCGGTGACGGGCCAATCAATCTCATGATCGGTCCCATGTGGAGTGTGAATAAATGGGAGGTCTTAAACGCAATTGACGCTGAACTGCTGCGCCGTAACAGCTGGCAAGGAAAGTTTTACAAAAAGGTGGAAGTTTCGATATGAAAAAAGGATGTTTACTATGAAGCTTGACGGAATCCTCCCTTTCGCAAGAGGGCTATTACAAAAAGCCGTTGAGGAAGGCGGCAGCGCGGTCGATGCAACGATGGGAAACGGACATGATACTCTGTACCTGGGCAATCTTGTTGGAGAAACCGGTACTGTTTTCTCTCTCGATATTCAGCCTGAAGCAATTAGCTCTACCTCTGCCCGGCTTGAACAAAGCGGGATAGCTGACAGGGTAAAGCTGTTCCAAACAGGCCATGAGCTTGTATCTTCGTGTATTCCTGCGAGCTTTCATGGCAAGATACACGCTGCCATTTTTAATCTTGGTTACCTTCCGGGCAGCGACAAAAGCATAATAACCAGACCGGGGACAACCATTTCGGCTGTTGAACAGCTATTTGCAATGCTAAAACCCGGAGGTATTATCGTTCTTGTCGTCTATCATGGACATGATGGAGGCGAGGAAGAACGTGACGGTTTGCTTAAATTTGCTGGTGGGCTCGACCAAAAACAGGCGCATGTCCTGCAATACGGTTTCATCAATCAGAAAAACAATCCTCCCTTTATTGTAGCCATTGAAAAGAGATAAGGCATTCGCTTATGCGAATGCCTTTTTCGATTTAATTTAACTTGGTTTGCCACCTAAATTTAAAATTGCGTGGCAGCGGTATTATGCCCTGGTTTATTGGGTACATTTTGCCTGGCTTCATAGTTCAAAACGATTCCAATACAACTTGTTGGGTACATTTTGGCCTGCCTTAGAGCTCAAAACAATTCCAATACAGCTTGTTGGGTACATTTTGACTAGCCTTAGAGCTCAAAACCATTCAATGCAGCTTGTTAGGGTACATTTACTTCTTGAACGGACGTTTTACGGGTCATACTCTCCATGATGCTTAATTTTAATCAGTCTCTACCTAAGCTAGTTCAAACGGACTTTTTGAAAAAACCTGTATGCCAGCCCGTTCATATAAAAGAATTTACTTACAGGGCCGCCCGCTTTTATAATTTTTTTAGCAAGCTTCCTGACACCCTCCTGGCTTTGCACCTTACTGTCTGACAAATACAATCCCAAAAGTCCTCGATTAATCATCATATGAAACTGCTGATGTGGAAGCCCTTCTGTGTGGCGATCAGCTTCCTCCATAAAATGGAGCAGCCGATTGAACAGGACTTCCTGATCTTGATAATAAAAACAAAAATTGAGATCTCCGCCAAGCCTGTCCTCATCTTGATCAATAAAATAATCCAATAAAATATGGAGCCCCTGAATATAGGGGAAATAACCATTGACTACTTTTTTGGCATTCTCCTCCCCCATCGGACTTCCTATCGCATAGGAAACCAGGCAAAAAATACCCAGTGTCGAGCCGGAACAAGCAGAAAACTCATACCAATCCATCTCAGGCATACTTTTTTTATGGCGGCTAAACCATTCCTTTAACCGTCCTTCCCTTTCATCGGGGTGAACGTGTTTGTGGACCTGCAGTTCACAGTAATAGCCACAAAGATCGAGAAGATGATCCACGATCACAGGATAACTGCTTACGGATTGAAGAACTTGTTTACAAGTGCCAACGAGATCGGCTAAATAACCACCATCATTCTTATCTTCCCTTTTGCTGTAATAATCCCCAAGGGTTGGCCCAGGCAAGAGGGCATCAAACATAGCATCGTGAAGCGCGGCAAAATCATCGGGATCAAGTGAGGTACTGCGATCACAAAGGTTATCTAGGTAATCACTGATGGTTTGATAGGCGACAATAAACTTAATTGCCTTTCTATACTCGTTTTTTGCAATTAAAGCAATGATGGAGCCGCCCTCGCAATGAAACGTTTTGGTGTTGATACTTGCAATTGCCTGATTACGGAGCTCATGATTCGGAATTGCTTCTGCCCGCTGTTTCCAATAAGCCAATTCTTCCTTTACAGCAGGGAATATCTTTCTATAACTTAGAGCCATCAGGCTGACTGGTTTTGCTGGAATCATCAATTCTAAATCACCTACTTGTATTTGCACTTTTTTTAAAAAAGTATGCTGGATTCTAGTGTTTCCTTTAATTTACTAATGAAGACGGGAACAGACTTTAAAATAAGTCCTAGCCGTCCTTCATCAAGCCTATGAAGACGGGAACAGTCCTTAAAATCGTGTCCAACCGTCCTTCACCGAAAATAATAAAGGAGGGAGACCTAAAAAAACGACGGAGCTCCCTCCTACTTTCTAAAGAACATAACCGATTGCGCGCAATTGGCTATGAACAAAATCAATTGAGTATTGAAACACTTGCTCACGCTCTGGCTCGTTGAAAATTTCATGGTACAAACCTGGCCACTCTTTATAACGTTTTTCAGATAGCGGAGCATGATTGAACCAGGTGCTGACTGCCTTTTTATTTACGATCAGGTCATCCCCAGCCTGCATGACAAGAGTTGGCGTATCCTGAGTTTTATCAAGCTCTTCAAATGCCGTTTTCATAGCGTCCTGCAGTTCACGGTACCAGCGGACAGATACCTTGGTAACGTACAAAGTATCATTTGAATCTGCTTCCTGGACATCTTTGTTCCGGGTAGCCATCTGGACAGTGAGTCCCGAATTCATGCGAAGGGATGGGAAAACTACATTCAAACCATAAGAAAGGCCATTAATAACCTTGGAAGGCTGGTGAATGAGACCCAGGCAAGGCGAAGACAGAATGACTCCTGCCAGAGTAAGTTGTTCTTCTTGCAAAAGCCGTATCGAAATTAATCCACCCATGCTATGCCCCAGCAAAAACACAGGCAGGCCATATGTATATGCTGCTTGAATCCAATCCTTTACTTCAACCAAATAATCATCGAAGGAATCGATATGGCCGCGGCTTGATCGTGTTGTCATTCCCTGTCCGGGAAGATCACCCATAATTACATGAAAACCGGATGTTCTCCACATTTCAATCAGCCAGCCATAGCGGCGGTGGTGCTCCATTGCCCCATGAACGATGACAATTACTGCTTTTGCTTCACCGTCTGCTTCCCATTTCCACATACGAAATTCCTCCTAAAGACCGAACTGTTCATTAAAGTACTATATCACACTTATGTCTCTTAAAAACCCAATATGCTTTGCATCTTTCTGTGGCTTCGTTACAATAATCGTATAAAAGATGAACTAATTAGTTTAAGCTGCTTTTTAATTTCCGCTCCAGGCGCTTCGCTTTCCGCGGGGCGGGCGGTGAGCCTCCTCGGCGCTTTTCGCCTGCGGGGTCTCACCTGTCCCGCTGCTCCCACAGGAGTCTTCGCGCCTTCCGCTCCAATTAAGATAAGATTCATTAGTTCATCTTATATAGCTTGTATTAAAGGAGTGTCAAAATGATTTACCCATATAAAGGGAAGTATCCACAAATACATAATACGGCATTCATCGCAGATTTTGTGACCATAAGTGGTGATGTTGAAATCGGCCCGGAATCAAGTGTATGGTACAACACCGTAATCCGTGGTGACATCGCTCCAACTATCATTGGTAAAAAAGTCAGTATACAGGACAACTCTGTCCTTCACCAGAGCCCGAATAACCCGCTTATCATTGAAGATGAGGTAACTGTGGGGCATCAATGCATTTTACACAGCTGTATTCTTCGCAAGAATTCCCTTGTTGGAATGGGCTCAATTGTCATGGATAAAGCTGAAATAGGCGAAGGTGCATTTATAGGTGCTGGAAGCCTTGTTACGCCTGGCAAAAAAATCCCGCCTGGCACACTGGCCCTCGGCAGGCCGGCAAAGGTCATTAGGGAACTGAATGAGGATGATATCCGGGAGATGCAAAGAATTACAAAGGAATACGCAGAAAAGGCCCAGTATTACAAAGCCGTATCTCAAGGAAACAAGGAATGATTATTATAGAGAAGGAGGCTGACCCGGCTGGGTCGCCTCCTTTTAATTGAGAACTGTCTAGCTCCAGCGCCTAGAGCCTAGTGCACTTCGGTCCCCTCGTTACGATAAGTCAACATCGATTCGCTAACGCTCATCGTGTTTCCTTTATCTCCTTCGAGGCCCTCCAGTCCATACGGCGCTGACCAAGGCGCTTGCGCTTTTCCGATTAATTTCTCGCGGCTTGGATCTCGCTGGTTTGACCAAACGAATACTTCTCTTCAACAAAGACTTGGTGCCAAACCATAAACATAAGAACAGTCCAGATTTTCCGGCTGTTGTCTGCTTTGCCTTGGCAATGGTCATCGAGCAGGTTCAATACATACTGCTTATTGAATAGATGATCTGTATTGCTTTCACGGATGATGTCCTTCGCCCAAGTATTCATTTCATCCTTGAGCCAGTGGCGGATTGGTACAGGGAAACCAAGCTTCTTCCTGTCCAGAACGTGCGCTGGCACAAAGCTCTCGGCTGCTTTCCGCAAAATGTATTTCGTCGTTCCATTAGCTGTTTTTAAGTCTGATGGAATTTGCGATGCTACCCGGAATACTTCTTTATCAAGAAACGGTACACGAAGCTCCAGAGAATGTGCCATTGTCACTCTGTCTGCTTTTAAAAGAATATCTCCCCGCATCCAGGTATGAATATCAATATATTGCATACGGTCAACAGGATTGTATCCGGTACTCTCCGCATAAAGCCGTTTTGTAATGTCAGTAAAATCAAGGCCATTTTTGTATACATTAAGAAGTTCGCGCTTTTCGTCCTCGGAGAACATTTTCGCATTTCCAATGTAGCGTTCCTCCATTGGAGTTACTCCACGCTCTATAAAGCTCTTTCCTTTTGTTCCTTCAGGCATGATTCCTGCTATCCCTTTTAAAAGGACTTTGCCGACACGCGGAATTTTATTGAAAACTTGCAGGTCGCCTGGTTCGCGGTAAATATTGTAGCCGCCGAACAATTCGTCCGCACCTTCCCCCGACAGGACAACGGTAACATGCTTCCTTGCTTCACGGGCAACAAAATAAAGCGGCACGCAAGCCGGATCAGCCAGCGGGTCATCCATATGCCACATAATTTTAGGAATCTCATTCATATATTCTTCAGGCGTAATCACATATGAGATATTCTCTACACCGAGCTTTTCCGCAGTTTCCTTCGCGACATCAATTTCGCTAAAGCCGTTTCGTTCAAATCCTACAGAGAACGTCTTAATTGCAGGGTGGAACTCCTTGGCAATCGCAGCGATGATAGATGAGTCAATCCCGCCTGAAAGGAATGAGCCTACAGGAACATCGGAACGCATATGGATTTTGACTGAATCGAAGAGGATATCACGGATTTCTTTCGTAAAATCATCCTCGGACTTTGCGACCGGTGAAAAACGAGCCTTCCAGTACCGTTTAATTTCCATTGGCTTGCCTGCTTTTTTAATAAAGTAGTGGCCAGGTTCAAGCTTATGAATACCTTCTGTCATCGTCTCTGGTTCAGGGACAAACTGATAGGTCAAATAATGCTGAAGTGAATCGTAGTTCATTTCCTTTTTATCTAAGGCAAGCAAAATACTTTTCTTTTCAGAAGCAAAGTAGGTCTTTCCACCTTCTTCATGATAAAAGAATGGCTTAATACCAAAGTGGTCTCGTGCTCCGAACAATACTTTTTCTTGCTTATCCCAAATTACAAACGCAAACATGCCACGAAGCCTGTCAACGGCTTTTTCCTTCAGATGGCTGTATAAAGCAATGATGACTTCTGTATCAGAATGTGTAGCAAAATTTAATCCCTCTTTTAACAGCTCATCACGAAGCTCAACATAGTTGTAGATTTCTCCATTAAAAATAATCCAATATCGCTCATTTTCATAAGTAAGCGGCTGAGCTCCGCATTCAATATCAATAATGCTTAGGCGTCTAAACCCAAACTGGATATGTTCATCAAAATAGTAACCATCATCATCAGGACCCCTGTGTGTGATGATATCATTCATGTTTTTAAATAGCTGTTTGTCTTCACCTGAATAACTTTGTGGCTTTTCATGGACACAACCTATAAAACCGCACATTATGTAGTTCACCTACTCCGATCATTGCATTTTATTTACGCATGGTAGAATTACTATGCCTTTTATTTTCGGCATGCCATATTATACTATCATTTTTCTGTAAAAAATGGCATAGATAGCTGCAGGAAAAATTAGCCACGGCTGCTTCTTAATAGCTCTTCCCTGCTATGGATACTACTACCCAGAAAAATTGCTTCAAACACCATCAGACAATTTGACGAAAAAGAAAAACGGGAGTTACATCATCATGTAACCCCCGATATTTGAACCTATTTAGATGCTTGTTCCTTTAAAATCGCTGCCTTATCGGTACGCTCCCAAGGGAGGTCAACATCATTGCGGCCAAAGTGCCCGTAGGCAGCTGTCTGCCTGTAAATTGGCTTGCGCAAATCAAGCATATTGATAATACCAGCAGGACGCAGGTCGAAGTTAGATTCAACTAGTTCAATCAGGATGTCTTCATTTACTGTACCAGTTCCGAAAGTATCAATAGAAATTGATACTGGGCGCGCTACACCGATGGCATAGGCAAGCTGGACTTCAACTTTTTCTGCAAGGCCTGCCGCTACAATATTTTTAGCAACATACCGGGCTGCATAGGCAGCGGAACGGTCAACTTTTGTTGGATCTTTACCGGAGAATGCTCCCCCGCCGTGGCGGGCATAACCGCCGTACGTATCAACAATGATTTTACGGCCTGTGAGACCGGCATCCCCTTGAGGTCCACCGATAACAAAACGGCCAGTTGGATTGATGAAATACTTAGTGTTTTCATCAATTAAATCAGAAGGAACAACAGGGTTAATAACATGTTCTTTCAAATCTTTTTGAATTTGCTCTAGTGTTGCCTTTTGACTGTGCTGGGTGGAGATAACAATGGTATCAATACGAACTGGCTTGTCGTTTTCATCGTATTCAACCGTTACTTGAGTTTTCCCATCCGGGCGCAAGTATGCAAGTGTTTCGTTTTTACGTACTTCAGCCAGCCTGCGTGACAGTTTATGCGCAAGTGAAATAGGAAGCGGCATTAGCTCTTCGGTCTCGTTGCAGGCAAAGCCGAACATAAGGCCCTGGTCACCCGCACCAATCGCTTCAATTTCCTCATCACTCATTTGGCCTTCACGGGCTTCCAATGCCTGGTCAACACCTAGTGCGATATCGGCAGATTGCTCGTCAATTGCGGTTAATACTGCGCAGGTATCAGCGTCAAAGCCATATTTGGCACGTGTATAACCAATCTCCCTAATTGTTTCACGGACAATTTTTGGAATATCAACATACGTTGAAGTAGTAATTTCCCCTGCTACGAGGACTAGACCGGTTGTAACAGACGTTTCAGCTGCTACACGGGCATTTGCGTCTTTTTCCAGGATTGCGTCTAAAATCGAATCAGAAATTTGGTCGCAGATTTTATCTGGATGACCTTCTGTAACTGATTCAGAAGTAAATAAACGGCGTTTTGATGGCATCTGGATTCCTCCTATATTTTTTAACTGATAGAACAGTAAAAATTAAAACAAATTTCACTCTCCTATTGGAGCAACTAAGCCTCCAGATTTAGCGGCTAGTTTTAATTAAATGAGGTCAGCTTAGGACACGATCCGGCCAGCCGAAAACCTCGGTCACGGTACTCATTTCCCTAAGTAGTATGAAGTAAACATAGGGTTTTTATGTCTAAATATGTATACCACTGCCTAAATTGAGCGGGAACAAAATAAAAAACCTTCCCTGGTTAGAGGAAAGGTTCAATTGAATGATTAGCGCCTTTCACTCTTATCGTTCAAGGCAATCGCCTTGCGTCAGGTTGGCACCTTTTCTGAAAACTGTCGCTTTTCAGCAGGTTGCCGGGCTTCGTAGGGCCTGTCCCTCCACCGGCTCAGGATAAGAGAGTATCCGTTCAAGGGTAAATATTATCATACTCAAGAGGCATGTCAATGGATTTAACCAAATTTTTAATTAGTTTTTGGCAAAATGGCAAACATGGTGGGAAAAACTTGATTAAAGTGAGCAACTTCCATCCTCACAGGTTGTTCCCATCCATTTGTAGCGATTCCTGGCAATCCAGTTATAGATTCGAATACCAATGAGTGATGCGAAGGGAATATAGAGCAGGAGGGCTGGCAATATGGTTAACGGAAATTGGAGGAGCATTTTTCTAGCGGCAAAAAAGCCTTTATAAAGCTTCACACCTTCTATAAGATGGAGCTCCCGCCTCAAGTCTACCGCCTGAAAAGAAGGCTGCAGGCCCTTTTTTTCATACTCCTGCAACGAAATCCACTGAATCCTTCCTAACCAGTCAAGTTTATTTGACTTCTCCTTTGAAGCTTTGCATAAAGCACAGTTTCCATCATAGAGCGCAAGCAAGCCGTAACCGCCTCCATTTTTTTAAATTAATCAAACGTTTAATAATATACCCCATTTATGCTAATGTGTTATACTGTTTTCGGGATGAGGATTCACTAAAATATCTTAAAGGGGAAATTAAATTAACATGAACGGAGTACAAATTCCAGAGAACCTGAGCAATCTCTTAAACGGGGAAAACATACTTACCCAACTTTCTGTACCCCAACTCGTCGAAAAAGTTCTTAGCCGCGGGGAAGGCATCCTTACTTCAACAGGTGCAGTATCCGTTTCGACCGGTAAATACACTGGACGCTCTCCAGAAGATAAATTTATAGTCGACGAGCCATCTATCAGAGGCAAGATTGACTGGGGCAAGATTAACCGCCCTATTTCCGAAAAAAACTTTACTACCTTATATAATAAAGTAATTGAGTATTTAAAACAAAAAAATGAACTTTTTGTTTTTAACGGTTATGCCGGTGCTGATAAGAAATACCAACTGCCTATTCAGGTTATCAATGAATATGCCTGGCATAACTTATTCGCCCGCCAATTGTTCATCCGTCCTGGCCATACAGATTTTTCTTCAAATAAACCGGAATTCACGGTCATTTCAGCTCCCGGCTTTAAAGCCGATCCTGTACTTGATGGAACAAACTCAGAAACATTCATCATCATTTCTTTTGAAAAAAGAACCGTTCTTATTGGTGGAACTGAATATGCAGGCGAAATGAAAAAATCTATTTTCTCAGTTATGAATTACCTCCTCCCTGAATCCGGGATCATGCCGATGCATTGCTCAGCGAACGTGGGCATGGAAGGAGATGTCGCCTTATTCTTTGGGTTATCGGGAACTGGAAAGACAACGCTTTCAGCCGACGCCAACCGCCGTCTGATTGGAGATGATGAGCACGGCTGGTCATCCAATGGGGTATTTAATATTGAAGGCGGCTGCTATGCCAAGACCATCAACCTTTCAAGAGAAAAAGAACCTCAAATTTTTGACGCCATCTGTTTTGGGGCAGTACTTGAAAATGTTGCGGTCAACTTGGACACCCGCGAAACTAATTATGATGATGGCACATTAACAGAAAACACGAGGGCTGCTTATCCGCTAGAAGCAATTCGTAATATCGTTACACCAAGCGTTGCTGGCCATCCAAATACAATTGTATTCCTTACAGCGGATGCATTTGGGGTACTCCCTCCGATTTCAAAACTAACAAAGGAACAGGCTATGTACCATTTTCTAAGCGGATATACGTCAAAGCTGGCCGGAACAGAACGGGGCATTTCATCGCCTCAAGCCACCTTCTCTACATGCTTTGGAGCTCCTTTCCTTCCGCTTCCAGCAAACCGGTACGCAGAAATGCTTGGAGAAAAAATCCTTGAGCATAACTCAAAGGTCTTTCTCGTTAATACTGGATGGACCGGCGGAGAGTACGGAGTTGGCAGCAGGATGAAGCTAAGCTACACACGGGCCATGATCCAGGCTGCACTTGGAGGCGAACTCAACAATATTGATACAGTCCGCGATGAGATTTTTGGCCTTTATGTACCGCTTCATGTACCGGGAGTTCCCGATGCGGTCCTACAGCCGGAGAAAACATGGCAGGATGCTGCAGAGTATAAGCGCAAGGCAACAGAATTGGCAGCCCAGTTCCGTGAAAACTTTAAAAAGTTTCAAGGCGTCGACCCTACCATCGAACAGCTTGGCGGTCCATTGCAATAATTCCTGGACAAAAAAGAGGCTTTCCTGTGAGAAGCCTCTTTTTTTGCTTTTTATTGAGTTTCTTACGTCTAGCTCCACAATGATAGCTCCAGCAGTATAATCATCGCAGTGACACAAAGAAATGCTACCATGAATAATCATCGCAGTGACAGGCGATTTTTGTCTGCCTCGAGGCGATTGCCTGTCTCGGAGGCAATTTTTGCCTGTTGCGAGGCGCCTTCTGCCTGTCACGAAGGCGCTTCCGCTTTTTTTTGTCTAGCTCCAGCGCCTAGCGCCTAGTGTACTTCGGTCCCCTCGTTACGATAAGTCAACATCGATTCGCTTGCGCTCATTGTGTTTCCTTTATCTCCTTCGAGGCCCTCCAGTTCATACGGCGCTGACCAAGGCGCTTCCTCTTTTCTGTTAATTTGGTGAATAAAGTGAAGTGAGTTCATAGGTAATCCGCGTTAACGCGCCTTCCCATTCAACCTTCTTAATTTTCGCTGTCCCACTTGAATCGGCATCAATTGTCCTTCTGATATCGATTGGGATATCAATAGGATAAAGCCGGTATCCTGCCTTTTCGAGGATAAACAAGTTTTCCTCAATTCTTTGTTCCTTGCCTTTTGTCACAATCATGGTGTTGAGTTCAAGAGGCATCCCCATAACTGTTCCTCCTTTTTCCATCCTTTTGTTGCTAGTAACAGAATGCTTTTCTTTTTAGAAGAATTGTCTAGCTTCAGCGCCTAGCCCCTCGAGGTCTTAAGCCGTGCCCCTCCGGAGGGCAGGCCCTCCTGCGGGTCCCGTCTTAGGCTGGTCGGGGCTGATCAATGCGCTTGCGCTTTTCTTATATAGTACCACTACTTTGCCTGCCTTTTCATCCATGCACAGAGGTCTTTGACGACTTTTCTATTTACGGCCGGGGGAAAGTAGTGAGTAAAGTCATCGAAGTACCACGTTTCCGGTTCCTTTCCAAGTTCTTTGAGCCGTTTTTCCAACCTGTAGGCATGGTCGATTGATACATTATCATCATGAACACCATGAATAATCAATACCGGTGGCACAAGCCGTTCCAGCTCGTATAACGGTGTCCTGCTTTCATACCGTTCTGGATATTTCACCGGGGTTCCTCCGATGACCCTCTTCATCATCCTTCTTAAATCTTCACGCTCCACATAGGTGAGGCTCATATCACTTACACCGCCCCATGTAACGACAGATGCAGACTCAGGAAACTCAAGGGCAGTTAGTAATGCCATAACTCCTCCTCTTGAGAAACCAAAAATATGGATATGAGTGACTCCATGGATTCCCTTTAGTAATTGGAAAGCGGAGAAAGCGTCAAGCCGGTCTTCACCTGCGAAGTCTTCGTCGCCTTCTCCTCCCTGGTTGCCCCTATAAAAAGGCGCAAAAACTACAAAGCCCTCAGAAGCAAACTGAGCAATTCTTGCGGGCCGTACTTTTCCTACATTTTTTATTCCGCCCCTCAAATACAAAAATGCATCAAATGTATCTCCTTTAAGGGGCTTTGCGAGGAGGCCTTTTACCTTTAAACCGCCTGACATATATGTAACAAGCCATAAACCAATATCAGGATTTGGAGATGGGAATGTATCCATTGTGATGATTTTTCCATCGACTGCTTTTTCCATTCAATTTCCTCCTTATTTTCCCCTTATGGGCATTCACACAATCATTTCTGTTTCATACGATATCACAGGCACTTAGCCCAATTCATTTAATTCGGGAGGTAAACCACTATGTTCAAACGGTTCAAGAGAAGTTACCTGCTCTTGATTGCTTTGCTTCTTGCATTGCCCCTTGCAGCTTGCCAGGATAAACCCGCAGAGAAAAAGCTTGAAAAGGTGCGTGTTGCAGAAGTAACCCATTCACTATTCTACACTCCTCAATATGTTGCCCTTGCACAAGGCTTTTTTAAAGACGAGGGGCTGGATGTGCAGGTAACGACAACACCTGGAGGCGACAAAACTATGACTGCCCTTCTCTCCAATGGTGCTGATATCGCCCTTGTCGGATCTGAAACATCCATTTATGTGCAGGCACAGGGCTCAAGTGACCCAGTCATCAACTTTGCCCAGCTAACACAAACGGACGGGACTTTTCTCGTAGCCCGTGAAAAAATCGATAACTTTTCCTGGGATATGTTGAAAGACACTACCTTTCTTGGCCAACGCAAAGGCGGCATGCCTCAGATGGCAGGCGAGTTTGTTTTAAAAAAACACGGAATTGACCCGCACAAAGATTTAACTCTAATCCAGAATATCGACTTCGCGAACATCGCGACAGCCTTTGCATCCGGGACAGGCGACTTTGTTCAGCTCTTTGAACCAACTGCCAGCATATTTGAAAAAGAAGGAAAAGGCCATGTTATTGCTTCATTTGGAACCGAGTCCGGACATATTCCTTATACCACTTTTATGGCAAAAGAAAGCTATATGAAAGAAAACGCTAAAACCATTGAAAGCTTCACTAAAGCGATCTACAAAGCACAGCAATGGGTTCAGGATACTGATTCAAAAGAAATTGCAAAAGCGATTCAGCCTTACTTCGAAGACACAGACCTCGATATAATGGCAACGGTTATTGAACGATACAAGAGCCAGGGTTCATTCGCAACGGACCCCATCCTTGATCAAGAAGAATGGGATAACCTCCAGAATATCATGGATGAAGCAGGAGAGCTCCCTAAGAGGATTGAGCATGAAACACTCGTGAACACAGAGATAGCTGAAAAAGTAAAATAACATTTCCTTTAATGGAGGGCGTGATTCAGGCCCTCCATTATGGATAACCAATTGAGATAAAACAAAGCGAAGGAGGCCGCTGCATGAGTTTCCTATCCATTGAAGGAATTAGCCACACCTATTTTACAAAAGATATGGCGGTTACGGCCCTCTCCAATATCACTCTTTCTGTTGAGGAGGGAGAGTTCATTTCCTTCCTGGGCCCGAGTGGCTGTGGAAAGACGACCTTGCTTTCAATCATTGCCGGCCTGATTAATCCAACAGAGGGCAAAGTTCAGCTTGGCGGCAAGGAAATCGAACAGGCTAGGAGCGATATTGGATATATGCTTCAGCAGGATTATCTGTTCCCATGGAAGACAATCGAGGAAAATGTCCTAATTGGCCTCAAACTATCGAAAAATTTAACAGTGAAAAGGAAGGCCCAGGCAATAAAGCTTCTGGAGGATATTGGGTTGCCAGGAGTTGAAAAAAAGTTACCTAAACAGCTATCTGGAGGAATGAGGCAACGGGCTGCCCTTGCCCGGACACTTACAGCCGAACCAAAGGTGCTCATGCTTGACGAGCCATTCTCCGCACTGGACTACCAATCGAAATTAAAGCTTGAGGACCTTGTATTAACAACGTTAAAAAGTTTGGGAAAGACAGCTATCCTGGTGACACATGATATTGGAGAAGCCATTGCCATGAGCGATCGTGTTTACTTATTTTCGGCAAGCCCGGGCCGCATCCATAAAGTTTTTGATATTCCTGAGGAATTAAGAAAACTCCAGCCATTTGATACTAGAAACCACGAAAGCTATGGAAAATTGTTTAAAGAAATATGGAAGGAGCTGGAGTCACTTGAATAACCCTCAGACCCTTATCAGCTCCCAGCATGCTCAATATTTAAAGAACCTAAAAAAAGAACAGCTTTTAGTCCGATTTTATCAGCTTCTAATATTTGCCGCGTTTTTCTCTGTTTGGGAAATCAGCAGCCGCAAGGAATGGGTTGATCCGCTCATTTTCAGCGCACCAACAAAAATATGGCAATTGCTTTTAACAAAACTGCAGGACGGGACACTTCTTGCTGACCTCGGCATAACCCTGACGGAAACGGTCGCCGGTTTTCTGTTGGGAACGTTCCTGGGAACATTGATTGCAGCCATCCTTTGGTGGTCCCCGCTTTTATCAAGAATTTTAGACCCTTATCTTGTTGTCCTGAATGCCATGCCTAAAGTCGCGCTAGGGCCAATTTTAATAGTTGCAATGGGTCCTGGTTTTGCTTCAATCATCTCAATGGGAGCGATTATATCAATCATAATCACTACCATCGTCGTTTACACCTCTTTCAGGGAAGTCGATCCCAATTACCTGAAAGTCTTACAGACCTTCGGGGCAACGAGGTTTCAGTGCTTTAAGGAAGCAATTCTCCCTGCTTCATTTCCGACAATCATCTCGACCTTGAAGGTAAATGTCGGCCTTTCATGGGTCGGTGTCATTGTTGGGGAATTCCTGGCTTCCTCGAAAGGCCTTGGCTATATGATTATTTACGGATTCCAGGTGTTCAATTTCACCCTGGTCCTGCTCTCACTGCTTGTTATAGCCGTATTCGCAACCCTTATGTATCAGCTTGTAGCCCTGGTTGAAAGAAAGCTTGTAAAAGAATAGACTGGTAGAAAAATACGGCCGAGCACTTTTATGCCGGCCGTCCATTATTGTTCTCCCCTGAACTTTTCCAATTGTTTGAGGCACTCTCCTATGACTTCATCCTTCATAATAAAACTGAACTTTTGGCCATGCCGTTCCAGATCGAGATTTCCTTTAAGCAAAGTTGGCCCTTCTGTTTCGTAATATGTCTCCTTTTGTTCAATCCTGTCGGCAATTCCCCAGAAAACCGCCTTTACGAAAGACTCACCAGTGTCCTTGTCCGTTACGCGATAATCCGCAATCCATAAGAGCTTTTTGAGGATTGCGCCTGTTTCTTCATTTACTTCCCTTTGTGCAGCTTCTTCAAGGGTTTCTTCCTGTTCTACTTTACCTCCTGGGAATTCCAATCCCCTTACGCTGTGCTTTGTCAACAGCCATCTGCCATTAAACTCGCACATGATTAATACATGCCCTGCCAGCCCGGAAAAGGTACTTTTCGAAAAAGAAAGCTCAATTCTGTTCCCATTAATGTCTTTAAACTCGACCATATATTTACCCTCGCAAAATAGAAATGGTAGCTGTATCATTACTTTAATGGTAGCTTTAAAAAGAATTGGCATCAATTATTTTTGTAAAATCATGTTTTACATTTTAAGGATAGGCTAAAAAGAGAGTAACGTTCGAAACTACCGGGGAGGAGGACACATTTGGGGAAAACAGCAAACTTTATCACAGGAATTTTCCTTCTATTTGTACTATCCGCATGCTCTACCAAAGATGAAAGTGTCTCAGAGATAAAGCCGGCAGATACCATGGATATCGAATTAACAGCCATTCAGGTCCTCCAAGAAGCAGAGAAAGCCTTTGAATTCCTTGATAGTCTGTCAGTTAATTTGACAATTGAACAACTAATTTCAGAACAGAATGAACAAAAAGACATAAAACTGTCTTCAGTCCTAAATACTGATGTAATGACGAATCCTTTATCCTTCCACCAAAAGTCGGAAATGAGGATGGAAGGAGGAGAAATCCCCTATCTTACAGAAGCGTACTTTACCGAACAAGGAATGTTTGTATATGACAGCAGAAATAGGTTGTGGACAAAGCATCCGGCCTCTTCCGCGGAAAAAGCCCTATCTGCCGCTGCCGGCAAGCTTAATCCCGCAGCCGAACTCAACAAGGCTTCACATTATGAAGGGAATTTTGAGTTAAAGGAAGGCGAAGAAGAATATGTTGTCATGTTGAAAGCAACTGACAGCAACCAAGGTATGCAGGAATTTGCAAAAAGCACGCTGCCTTCTGATTTGCGGGACAATAAAGAGCTTCTCGCCAATCTCTCGATTAAAGATTTAGATTATGAAATCGCTCTTAATAAAAAAACCTTCTATCCTTCGCGGTTAAATGTAAAGATAGAAATGGAATGGTCCTCAAATTCAAAGCCTGTAAAGCTAATCCAGGAACTTGATGGAGTTTATACAAACTTTAATTCACTTACTGAGATTTCTGTTCCGGATACTGTACTTGAACAAACCCGCTAGAAACTTAGGGGTTGGGCGGCTGGTTTAGAATACCCATTGATTCAATGTGATTCCTTGCCTGCTCGTCCCCAAGATCATGAATCATACTGTATATCTTTTGCATACTGATATCATAAGCGTCATTATCCTTATCATGGTGGTATTCCAGATATGGGATATGCGCTCTGACAAAATTGCCTAACTCATGGGTATAATTTTCATCAAAATATTCCCGTAAGGTTGTAATTTCTTCATCGGTTGCTTCAATCTTAAAATTCCAGGGTGAACTAGTCGCACTTTGAGAAATCTCGCCATTTGCTATTGAAACATAATACGTTTTCTTATGACCATCCATGATTGTCAAACCCTCCCTGCCTGAATGTATGCAGCGGAATTGCAAACCCGTTTATCTTTGTATCCCTCAACAATATTTTTTTATACTTTTAATCATTTTTTAACCACTAAAGCCATAGATTGTTTAAAATAAGAAATGATGCTTCAAACTAAAGGAATACTTTTCGATGCAAAGGGTATTTAATTAGTATAGAGATAACGGCAGAAGTAGCCTATTTCACTTTATAAAAAATTTCTCTTGTCTGGAGGTGAATGTTGTGAAATTGGTTGATGAGCTTTACGAATTATACCGCAACAAGCTTACCGGAGACGAAGAGGATATCGATATGCTTGCCTTCGCCTTTCTTGAGGAAATGAGCCACGAAGATTTGTTGGCGCTGATTCAGGAAATGGATAAACAAGAATTGTATAATTTAATGGGCATTTACTTAATTGAGAGCCTTAAGGGCAAGTTCGCCAAGGATGAATATGGACAACGGCCGACAGGCTTTCATCCTAGGAATATACATTAGATTATTACATAGGGGTTGGGTTAAGAAGGGCCTAAAGAGGGGCTCTTTTTTTCGTTTATTGCTTTTAACTGAACAAAAATACTGATTTTATGACTTCTCCCAAAGGCCGAATGCCTTATGGTAAAATGGAAGTAAGAGTAACGGTAAGGGGGATGGGAATGGTCATAATTATGGTAATTTCTTTCATTATTATTTTCGCAGTTATCGCTTTGGCAGTCATTACAACATCTAAGGCTTATGGCTTTAAGCATACGGTCGACCCTGTCGACCAAGCTTCCACTGTTGAAGCCCATCAGGAGAGGGAACCACGGAATTAATAGGTTTCAATACACAAAAAGAGGCGTTTCCATCGTGGAAAGCCTCTTTTTCTATTATTTAAGATTTAATTTAAGCAAATACTTGTTTAAGATCTTCTTTGCTTTGTGTCAGCCAGAAGCGCATTAACTTCTTCGCACCTTCAAGGTCATGCAGCTTTGCCTGTCCGCATTGTTTTTCATTCGCGGCCGGAATATCCGTAATTTCCACAGCTTCCTTCATTGTAGCATCAAGCAAGTCAATAATTTCTTCAACTGTCGGTTCACCGCTGACAACAAGATAGTAGCCAGTTTGGCACCCCATTGGAGAAATATCAATAATGTCAAAATGGTCATATTTCTCGGAATGCTTACGGATATTAAAAGCAAGCAAGTGCTCAAGTGTATGAATTGAATCTGGCTTCATTGCTTGTTTGTTTGGCTGGCAAAAACGAATATCAAATTTATTAACAACACCGTCGCTGCCTACCTTGTGAACACCACAGTGGCGCACATAAGGGGCTTTAACTGCATCGTGATCAAGTTCAAAACTTTCAACTGAAGGCATGAATGTCACTCCTTTTTTCCTTTTCCTAGTATCATATCATAAAATCCGACTATTTTCATCTACTTTTAAGGAAATTCACCTTTTAGACGATTCTTTCCCTGTTGTGGTAGAGTAGGAAAAGAAAATATATAATTGCTTATTCTCTAGTAAACCATTGTTAGTTTAGAGCCAAGGAGATTATTTATATGTTTAAAAAATTATTCATTGGGCTTATCCGGTTCTATCAAAAAGCCATCTCTCCCCTCAAACCACCGAGCTGCCGATTCTATCCTACCTGCTCAAGCTACGGTCTGGAGGCGATCAGGCAATTCGGGGCTTTTAAGGGCGGATATCTGACCATAAAAAGAATCCTAAGATGCCATCCTCTCCATCCCGGGGGAGTTGACCCAGTCCCTGAGCAATGGCCTGGTTTCCGCAAGCATGCCGATCATAAGCACCAGCAATAATTTAATAGCCCTCTACAACCAAATCAAGTCTGCCTGTCTCCGGATCGATGACGAGACCGTGTACATTAACATCTGCTGGCATAAGTGGATGTTTTTTTATTGTCTCGACACTATGTTTCACACTTTCGGTCACATTGTCAAATCCATGAAGCCAACTAGTGATTTCAATCCCGGAATAATCGAGAGTGTCGAGGGTTTCCTGTTTGACTCCCCTTGCCTTCATTTTCTCCATCATTGTTTCCGCCTTCAATGAATTCATGCCACAGTCATAATGGCCGATGACGAATACCTCGTCAGCTTGCAGCTCATAAACTGCCACCAAAATGCTTCGCATAATACTTCCAAATGGATGGGCAATCAATGCACCAGCGTTTTTAATTAATTTTACATCACCATTCGATAAATTCATTGCTTTTGGTAATAGTTCAAGCAGGCGAGTATCCATACATGTTAGAATGACTGCCTTCTTATTTGGGAATTTCGTCGTTTGAAATTTTTCATATTCTTTGTTTTCGACAAAGTGCTTATTGTATTCAAGAATTTCATTCAGTTTGTCCATGTCTTTTTCACCTTTCCTAAACATAAGATAAGCGTGCAATTATTTTGCACCTTTATAAGAATACATGATTTTTTTATGGATGACCAATTTTCACTTGCTTTCATTCTATAATTTATGTATTATAATCAAGTCGATAAATCGGAATCATTACGCATTACTTATATTTTTTTATTTTTCAAATCGGAATTGCTACGATTTACTGGAGGCATATTATGAAAAAAATTCTTGCGGTATTAATAACAGTTATACTACTTGCCGGCTGCGGCAATGGCGGTGACGCGGTACAAAAGAATAATAAAGATGCACTAACCATTTACACAACTGTTTTTCCTTTGCAGTACTTCGCAGCAAGAATTGCGGGTGAACATGCTGAAGTCCATACGATTTACCCACCAGGGGCAGATGAACACTCGTTTGAGCCCTCCCAAAAGGATATGATTGCCTTGGCTGAATCTGATTTGTTCTTTTATATCGGATTTGGATTGGAGGGTTTCGTTAACAAAGCAAAATCCACTCTTGAAAATGAAAATGTACAGATGATTCCTGCAGCAAAGGATATTCATCCAGAAAGCAGCCAGGAATCCGGGCATGAAGAACACGCAGAACAAGAAGAAACTGAAGAAAATGAAGATGCTCATAACCATGGAGATGTTGATCCCCACGTTTGGCTGGATCCCATTTATGCCAAGGAGCTCGCAAAATCAATTAAAGATGCGCTTTCAAAACAGAAGCCGGATTTGAGCACTGAGTTTGATCAGAATTATAATGAATTGATTGGGGAACTCGACAAACTCGATCAAAGCTTTAAGGAAACAGCCTCTAATGCAAAATTGAATAAAATAATTGTTTCCCATGCAGCATTCGGTTATTGGGAATCCAGATACGGGATCGAACAAATTTCAATTGCCGGGATGTCCACTTCCAGCGAACCTACCCAAAAGGATATGGAAAAAATTATTGCGACTATTAATAAGTATGATATTCACTACATCCTTGTTGAGCAAAACGTGACCTCTAAGCTTGCTGAAACTATTGCGGCAGAAACAGATGCAGAGCTTCTCAAAGTCCATAACCTCTCAACATTGACGGATAAGGATATTAAAAACAAAGAAACCTATTTTACCCTCATGGAACAAAATCTAAAAACCCTTGAGAAAGCAATGAATTAAACATCAAGATCACCCTGTCCCAATGGATAGGGTGATTTTTCATATCCTGAAAAATTGTGTAAAATCTCCCACTTTGGTGAACACTGAAGCTATGTAATTTTTGAAAGGGAGAATACAATGAGTGACTTAACGATTGCGAGGTCCCTATTTGGCACTACTATGGGATTCCATATAATCCATGCCACAATTGGGGTTGGTCTGCCACTTATGATTCTGTTGGCCGAACTTCAATATCAACGGACAAAGGACCTTGAATATGTTGTCATGGCCAAACGCTGGACTAAAGCATTTGCAGTCCTGCTCGGAGTCGGCATCCCGACTGGCACGATTGCCGGTGTGCAGCTTTCTTTGCTATGGCCTGGATTTATGGAAGTCATCGGCAGGGTGATGGCTCTACCATTTCAAATTGAAATTTACGCTTTTTTTGTCGAAGCCTTGTTTATGTCGATCTATGTGTATGCAGCTGAACGAATCAAACCGTGGATGCGGATTGCAAGCCTTACTTTAGTAGCCCTCGGTGCACTTGCCTCTGCTGTCCTAATAACCAATGTTCACGCCTTTCAGGGAACTCCTGCAGGCTTCGACATTGTGAACGGTGAGATTGTAAATGTTGACCCATGGGCTGCTTTTTTCAACCCAAGCTTTTTCGTAACTGCAGGGCATGTCGCCCTTTCAGCTTATGTTGTTGGTGCATTTGTGGTAGCAATGGTCGCTGGCTTTAAAATGATGCGAGTGGAATACGGCTCAAGAATTTATAAGTTCCACCAAAAAGCCCTTTTCCTGTCACTTGTGGTAGGTGCAGTGTTTTCACTCCTTACTGCAGTTAACGGGCATGAATCTGCCCAAATGCTCCATGAATACCAGCCAGAGAAGCTTGCGGCAGCTGAAGGATTATTTGAGACCCAATCCCATGCTCCACTTGCGATTGGCGGTGTTGTAGACCCTGAAACCAAAGAGGTCAAATACGGCGTTGAAATCCCATGGGCGCTAAGCTTCCTTGCAGGTAATAATTTCGGCACTGTTGTGAAAGGGCTGAATGAATGGCCTGAGGAGGAATGGCCGCCTCTGTTTATCCACACACTGTTCAATGGAATGGTTTTCATAGGTACATTTTTAATCGCAATATCATTATTCGGCCTCTTCTGGAAAAAAATATTAAAAAAGCCGAAATATCCGAAATGGCTGCTCTGGTCATATGTGGCTTCTGGACCTCTCGCTATTCTCGCAATTGAATTGGGCTGGATCTTCGCCTGCACAGGCCGTCAGCCATGGAACATTTATAGGATGCTTACTACCGCCGAATCAGTGACAACTCAGACAAATCTTGGGCCGCTATATATACTGTTTTCAAGTGTATATGTCATCTTGGGAGCGGCCGCAATTTTTGTTTTGCTCTATTTTTTCAAAAAAAATCCCGTTCAACGGGATCTCGACCGTGCTGAAAATCCGGATGAACAGCTGTTCAGTTCAAACACATAGGAGGTTGACTGATGGTTGATGCCTATATAGCAATTACCATCCTCTGGGGTTTTGTCTTTATCTATGCCGTCATGGCAACCATGGACTTTGGGGCAGGCTTCTGGTCAATGATTTACATCAATAAACCAAAAACAAAGGCAACGAATATTGCCAACCGATATTTGTCCCCGACATGGGAAGTTACGAATACCTTTATTGTTGCTCTGGTTATTGCAGTATACAGCCTGTTTCCAAGGGGAGCCTATACGCTCGGAACTGTATTGCTTATTCCAGGGAGCATAATACTTGCGTTACTTGCTTTAAGGAGCGCGTTTCTTGTATTCTCAAATATTGCTGAAGAGTACAGGAAGCCTTTGACATATGTTTCTGGTATATGCGGTTTCTTGATACCGGGACTTCTGATAAGTGTTTTGCCGATTACCCATGGCCAATACATCGATACCCTTGAAGGAGGCCGTCAGACACTTAACCTTGTTCGTCTTTTTACAAGCCCGAACGAGTATGCGTTTTTTGCTTTTGCAATCAGCTCTACTCTCTTTTTATCATCTCTCTTGCTAGCGGATTATTCAAAAGTATCAAATGAAATGGAGGCCTATAACGTATATAGACGTGATGCACTCATTATGGGCCCTGTTTCCCTGGTTATGACCCTTGCCATCATGATTACTCTTGAAAGAGAAGTAGGCTGGCTTTACGAAAGAATGCTCGATTACCTTCCTTTGCTATTTCTTTCATTTGGATTCTTCCTGCTAGGCGGGCTTGCTCTTTTCCTTCCCTCTTTAAAGGATGGGAAAAAAGTGATTGGAATGCCTCGGCTTGCAGTTATCGCGATAACAGGACAGTACCTGGTGGCAAGCTATGTGTATGGTAAAGCGCATTTGCCATATCTCGTCTATCCTGATGTGACGATTCATTCTGCGTTTACCGATCCAAATTCATTCAGGGCTGTTTTTGCCACATATATAGTCGGCTTCGCCATTCTCTTCCCGGGCTTTGTATATTTTTGGAGTTTGTTCATGCATGATAAAAAATATTTACGCCAAAAGCGGGAAGATCCAAGCAAATCCTAGACCATAACAAAGAGGCTGCCCAATGGATAGCCTCTTTGTTAATTTTGTCCTATTTAATTTGGCAGCTATGCCTATAGTAATCCCTCGAGTTGCTCATAGAGGGTTTCGCGTTCTGTCTCGAGTTTTTCTTTTTCATGAAATAACGTTTGCAGCTCACCAAGGTCTTTCTCCAGTAGCAATTGTGTTTCCAAAGAGGATAATTTCTCCTCTACCTTGATAAGAATAGATTCTACTTCATCCAGACTCATTATCTGGTGCTTTTGTACTCGTTGTTTAACAGGTTTTTGCTGCGGCTGCTCAGGCTTAAATGCAGCCTCTTTTGAATGGAGCTCATTAAGTTTCTCTTTTGCCCAGGAATAGCCTCCTTCGAAATAATGAAGCTTTCGGTTATGAAGCCAGTAGGTCTTTTTAAAAAGTTTATTTAAAAAATATCTATCATGGGAGACAGCGAGAATGGTCCCTTTGAACTCTTCCAATGCGTCCTCAAGGACTTCGCGCGAATCAATATCAAGGTGGTTTGTCGGCTCGTCAAGGACCAGGAAGTTAATGTCCTGGTGCATCAATTGGGCAAGCCGGAGCCTCATTTTCTCCCCACCGCTTAATTGGCCTGCCTTGCGAAATACATTCGGGCCGTAAAAAAGAAACTTTGCCAGAATGTGGCGTGCCTCTCCTTCGCTTACATGAACCTCGTCACGGAATACATCAATCAGCCTCATATTGGGATCGCCTATTGTAAAATGCTGAGAGAGGTAGCCTATCTTCACATTGCTTCCAAGCTTAACTTCTCCGTTTTCCGGCTTCACTTCATCAAGGAGCATTTTAATGATAGTCGATTTGCCTGTGCCGTTCGGGCCTACAATTGCGGTCCGATCTAGGTAGTGAACAAGAAGGTTTGCTTCATTAAACAATTGCTTCTCCCCAAATGTCTTCGAAACATTTTTCATGATAAAAACTTCTTTTCCGCTCCGGTCGGTTATTTCAAATTCCAGGCCCATTTGCTTCCGATCCAGAACTGGACGTTTTAATTTTTCCATCCGTTCGAGTGCCCGTTCCATATTCCGTGCCCGTTTATGAAGACCATCGTTTGGTGGATTAGCTTGGTTTGCCCACTCCCTGAGCCGCTTAATTGCCTCCTTCATCTTCTTTATCTTCTTCTGCTGCTCCTGGTATGCCTGGAACTCCTGCAGCAGCCTCTCCTCTTTTTCTTTTAAAAAACCTGAATAATTCGTATGGTAAACCGTTAGTTCTCCGTCCTCAAGGTCAAAAACCCTTGTTATTACATTATCCAGAAAATAACGATCATGCGAAATGCAGATGATTGTTCCATCATACTCCTTCAGGTATTCCTCCAGCCATTCTACTGCGGGAATATCTAGGTGGTTCGTCGGCTCATCTAGCAGAAGCAAATCCGGTTTCTGTAGGAGGACTAACCCCAGACAAATCTTTGTCTGCTCACCCCCGCTTAATTGCCCGAATTCTGTATGAAGCAAATCGCTTATTCCTAACCCATTTGCAACTTTTCCTATATCCGCTTCCATCTCGTATCCACCTGAAAGCATGAATTCATCCTGCAATCGGCCATACTCTTCTATGTCTTTAGATAATTTTACATCGTCCGTTTCACTTGCCATCCCTACTTCCAGCTCCCTGAGGCGGTCTGCTGTTTTCAAAACTTCACCAAATGCTGTTTGCAATACTTTCAAGCCTATTGTTCCTTGAGGATATCGCGGGATTTGGGCGAGGTACCCTATCTTGGCCCCTCTTTTAATATGAATCCTGCCTTCATCTGGAGTTTCAATATCCGCCATCAACTTAAAGATGGTAGTCTTTCCGGTTCCATTTCGGCCAACTAAACCAATCCTGTCTTTCTCCTGTATTTCAAAAGACAAATCTTCAAAGATTTTATTTCCGCCAAACATCTTTGAAATTTGTTGTATGCTGCAAAGGGTCATGTTCCTCTTCCTTTCGTCATTAAGATTTAATGGTAAGAGGCTATATCACAAAAAAGCCATGGAAGAGTTACCTTCCATGGCCTTTCGACAGTAACAAGTGGCTTGGACTCCTGGAATCCAGAAGTATTAGGGTACAAAACTAAAGTGTGTACCCACGTAAACCACAGTTTTATATTATCGAGGAGGAAATAGAGATCTCTTACCGGTCTGTGTTCAATTCAATTGCAAAAAAGGGCATACGTATCCCGTTAAAAGCAATTTCATGAAAAATTGCACGGCAAATATAGATAAATTCCAAAAATTGACCATGCAATCCAACAGAACGGTTCATCTCATTTCCACCTCCTTCAAAACCAAAATATATTCATCTTATTATATTGTGTTCAGATAATTTCTGCAACTCTTTAAAGAAAATTTGAAAAGCCTCTGAAGCAATGCTTCAAAGGCACGAACTTTATGCGACTCTTGCTGGTGTAGCAGTATTTGATCGCTTATTTTGGAAGAATACTACAACAGCTGCCAACGCAAGACCAGAAATCAGGAAGAATAATAGGACAAACGCATTGGCCCATCCAGCACCTGCATTATCAAGTGAAATAATTGATCTGAAGCTGTCGATTGCATATCGCATCGGCAGGAATGTACTTAGTGTTCGTAATCCTTCCGGCAGCATAGCGATCGGCAAGCTTGAGCCTGTGGTTGAAAGTTGAAGGACCAGGAAGACAAATGCAATGAATCTACCAATGTTACCTGCAGCAGCTACTAGGAAGAATACAATTGACAGAAAGGCAAGACTTGCTATTATTGCAAAAATAACCAGAAGAATACTGTGATAAGCTGAAAGCTTCAAGAAGAACAGCGTACAAACACTTGCAATCACAGCCTGCAGTACAGCAACACCCGCCATTTTACTAAATAATGAACTGTACCAGGTGAAGCTGGATACTTCTTGTGTATCAGGCTTTCTCATATTAAATACAACTGTCATCACCAAAACACCAACAAACAGTGCTAGTGCGAGAACATACGGAGCATTCGCGTAACGGTACATTGGGAAACTGTTTAAAACGTTTTGCTTAAGAGCAACAGGGGATGCAAATTGGGCGATATTGGAATCATCCGCTCTTATAGCCCCCACTTTTTCAGCGCCGCCCTTCAAACCATCGGCCAGTTCCTTGGAACCGCTTTCAATTTGACCAATGCCGTTATCGACTTGTTTAACTCCATCTGTCAGTGTTCCCCAGCCTGTATTTACAGTTTGGTTTCCTTCACTGACTTGTGCCATCCCATTATTAATTTTTTGTGCACCATTAGACAATGCAGTCCAAGAACTTTGGAGAGTTCCATTGCCATCAGCAACCTTTTTAGCACCTGCTGCAAGTTCATTTGCCCCAGCGACAATTTTGCCTGAACCTGTCGCTAGCTCTCCAGTGCCGGCTGCTAAATCAGAATTGCCCTTTGCAATCTCCCCGGCACCTGCTGCAAGCCGACTAGTTCCATTAGCTAGAGCACCCGATCCATCTAACAATGCTTTAGCACCCTTGTCCAGTTTATCACTTCCAGCCACCAATTGATCGACAGCACCCTTAATATCCAGCGTCTTAGGGTCCTCAGCATCAAGACCATTTGCGATCCGCTGTGCACCCGGGGCGAGAGGGGCTGTTTTGTTTTTATACAACGTCATACCGTTGGCTAGTGCCTCACTGCCTTCGAGAAGTCTCTGAAAATCCTTATCGGCAAGCAGCACAGGACCCAGAATTGGATGTTTAGATAATTGTTTGACTCCATCTGCTACTTGTCGGGCACCAGGTTCCAACAAGGTTTCTACTGAGGTTTTTGCCTCTCCCAAGCCAGCCGCGATGCTTTTAGTTCCTTCAATTAGTTCTGGTAGCTTTCCCTGAACTCCTTGCAACCCCTCTAGCACTCCATTTGTTCCAGCTTTTAGTTCTTTCATACCGTTATTCAGGGTTATTGCTCCATTGTTGGCATCATTAAGTCCTTTACTGAGGTCATTAGAACCTTTCGCAAGTTTAAACGCGCCACTTTTTGCAGCCAAAATACCGGCATTTAATTGATTTGTCCCATCGCTAAATGGTTTAAATCCAGCAGCCAATGTTTTTGATCCATCTGCAAGCTGATTAACCCCAGCAGTTCCCCCCTGGATTTTTGTAGCAAGTTCCCCGGTCCCGGCTTTCAACTCCTTCGCACCATCTGCGAGCTTGCTTATATCCGGTGCTTTTGTTTCAAGAGAACTAAGAATTTGGCCAGTCCCACCCTTGAGTTTAACAGAGCCCTCATTAATTTTAGTTGAACCCTCTGCGCCATCCTGGAACCCCGCTGCCACCTGTTCAAGCTGAGTAAAGACATTCCTCACGTAAGTTTCGGTTATTTGGTTCCCCAGCTGCTCCCTGATCTGTTCTGCAGCTTTATTTGTAACCTGTGCCGCCATGAAGTGCAAGCCTTCATTTTGTGTATAAGTCAGTTCAGGGATTTGAGGGTTTTCTTCAAGGACTGTTGTAACTCTTTGTGAAAAGTCCTCAGGGATTTCGATTGTCATATAATAGGTTAAATCCTCCATCCCCTTCTTTGCCTCTTCAGAACTGACAAATTTAAAACCTAGTGTCATGCTTTTCTTAAGTGAATCGACAAGCTGATTGCCTACATTGACTTCTTCATCTCCAGACATAGCACCTGCATCATTGTTAACTACAGCAACCGGTAAATTAGACAGGTTGTCATAAGGTCCCCATGAAGCAGAGAGGATCAGGGCAGCGTATATCAGTGGAACTAATATGACGGCAATAATTGCAATTACTGCTCCTTTTCTCTCCTTCAGTGCTGATAAAGATGTTGAGAAATTTTCCATAACCGACCTCCTTTTAGTTTTTGAAAAAATGAATGAACATTCATTCTCTTTTCATAAATATTTATATTCTGAATATTTAGATGAATTCCTTCCTCTTTTATAAGTTTTTTCTAATTTCCTTGTGAAAATAATAAAAATACGAAAGAAAGTCTACCTTTCTACATCTTTAGTAGTAGTCAGATAAAATAAAAAGGGAAGCCGCATCGGTGATTTGCAGCTTCCCCTGATTCTTACTAAATCAGAAAAGTATATAACTATAGCCTAAAAGTTTCGGTTTTGACTGTAACTTCAGACAGCCGTTTCCGATTAAGCCCAAATCCTATCCCGTCTCCCTCTGGGATTGATATCCGGCCGTCCTTAACCGTTATTTCCGGTGTAATGATATCCTCTTCCCAAAAGCGGGAGGAGGCTGAAATATCACCCGGTATTGTAAAGCCAGGCAGGGATGCAAGAGCTACGTTATGAGCCCGGGACACCCCAAATTCAATCATTCCGCCACACCAAACAGGTATGTTCCTATTCTTGCAATAATCATGGATTCGGATCGCCTCACTGAGTCCACCGACTTTTCCGGCCTTTATCGTTATTACTTTGCAGCTGCCCATTTCTAAAGCGAGGACAACATCTGAATACGAAGAAATACTCTCATCTAGGCATATTGGCGTGGAAATCATCTTCTGAAGCTTCGCATGCTCAATAAAGTCATCGTATGCTAGTGGCTGTTCTATCATCAGTAAGCCTAATTCATCCAGTGCCTTCAGTTTATCTGCATCTTTAAGAGTATAAGCAGAATTGGCATCCGCCATGATTGGCAATTCTGGAAAGTCCCGCCTAATCGCTGAGAGCAACGAATAATCATTGGAAGGGCCTATTTTGACCTTGATTCGCTGATAGCCCTCTTCCACATAACGCGAGGTTTGTTCGAGTGCCTCAGCCTCGTTCCTCGCAGCAACGACAAACCCTGAAGGTATGAGTTGGTCTTCGCTTCCGATGAATCGTGAAAGAGGCTTCCCTTTTTTCTTGGAAAATAAGTCCCACAAAGCCATTTCAACAGCCGACTTTGCCATATGATTTCGTCGGACTGCACTAAATACCTCAAACACTTCATTAGGATGGCTTATTGCATTTCTTTGAAGCAGAGGGATTAAAGAAGATCTAATCACCGACCAGCTACTCGAAACAGTCTCTTCCGTGTACCAGGGCGATGAGAAGGCTACTCCTTCACCATATCCTTCTAATCCTTCATTATCACACACCTCAACCAGTATCCCTTCCCTGACGCTAACTGTTTCCAGATGTGTATGAAAGGGATGTTTTAATGGCATGGAAATAATCGATAACTTGATTGAATGGAGATTCATGTAAGGTCTCCCCCGATAAGGCTAGTTAGGTTTCTACGTAAAAGCTTGTTGGATGCGTTTCTTGGAAGCTCTTTTACAAAATAAAAACTCCGAGGGACTTTATATTTCGCTAGCCTAGAAAGACAATAAGACCGCAATTCCTCTTCAGTAAGTGAATAGCCATCCATTAAAATCAGGAATGCAACAGGAACCTGTCCCCATTCGGAGTCGGAAATCCCTGCTACCCCTGCGTCCCAAACATATGGATGAGAAACGAGTACACTTTCCACTTCTGCAGGATATATGTTTTCCCCGCCCGAAATAATTAAATCAGATCTCCTGTCAATTACATACAAGAAACCTTCCTCATCCAACTTGCCAATATCACCTGTATGGAACCAGCCATCCACAATCTTTTCCGCTGTTGCCTCCGGCCGGTTCAAATATCCAGGCATAACATTGGGACCTTTAACAAGGATTTCTCCCTCTTCCCCGGCTGGTGCCTCGTTTCCATCATCAAGCTGAATCTTGATAGAAACCGGAAAAAGCGGCTTCCCTGCTGAACCTAATTTAGACAAACTATACTCTGAAGCAAGCGTGGCCGATTGAGATGCTGTCTCTGTCATGCCATACGTTTGGAAAACAGGGACATTCTGACGGCGGCAAGCTTCCAGGAGAGGAAGCGGTGCTGGTCCGCCCCCGAGCAGCATACACCCAAAGGTATCCGGGAGATTCCTGTCACCCAGTTCATCCAACACGCGATTTAAAGCTGTTCCGACAATACTCATATACGAGACTTTTTTCTCTATAATATCTTTGACCACGTGCTTCGGGTCAAAATGTTCATGTAAAATGACAAGATTGCCATAAATAATTCCCCTTATAAGAATCGAGTAGCCGCTTATATGAAAGAGCGGTACTGTGCAAAGCCAAGTATCGTGTTCGGTCATACCTAGATTCAGTGCTGACCCAGAGGCACTCCACCAATGGTTTCCATAGGTTTGTAAAACCCCTTTTGGATGTCCGGTTGTACCCGATGTATACATGACAGTGCAAATGTCTTCAAGGGACACCTCATCTGATGGAATCCAATTAGCGGGCTTTATGGAGGAAAGTTCAGTTAAGGTTAAGGTCGTAACCGATTCATGGCTTGATGCTGCCTCCTTAGCCAAAGAAGTTAGTGAGGGTTCACTAATGAGGATGCTGACATTTGCATCCCGGAGCTGCCAGGCAATTTCAGCAGCAGTTAATCTGTTGTTTAGCATCACAGCAGGTGCCCGACATATCTGCAACGCATATAGAAGGATGGCTGATTCAAGATTGTTTTTTATTAGCACTCCAGTAAATGTGCTGGAATCAACACCTGCTGACGTTAATTTCGTAGCAAGTGACAGACTTTTCGCATATAGTTCTTTAAATGTTAATAGCTGATTATTAAATAATAATGCCGGGCGATCCGGAGTAAGGAAGGCTCTTTTTTTCAAAAAATGCGGCATTCTCATAGTCATGATGTACACCTTCTTTAACGCTCTATCTCTAGTATTGTTTCGGAACTGAGTTATCGTATTCATACAAATAGGAAAACAGCTTGATGGGATTTCCATCAAGCTGTGAATTACATTTAAACGTACCTGTATAACTAGCTCCAACAAAAGGAGCTTCCGCTTTTCTTATGGAAATCTTGGGAACTGGCCGAAGTCTGGCTTGCGTTTTTCCTTAAATGCATCGCGGCCTTCTTTTGCTTCATCGGTTGTGTAATATAGAAGTGTTGCATCTCCGGCAAACTGCTGTAGTCCAGCAAGTCCGTCTGTATCTGCATTCATCGCGGCTTTTAGGAAACGAATGGCAGTTGGGCTCTTCTCAAGGATTTCCTCACACCATTGGATTGTTTCCTCTTCAACTTGATCAAGTGGTACAACTTTGTTGACAAGGCCCATATCAAGAGCTTCCTGGGCATTGTACTGGCGGCAAAGATACCAGATTTCACGGGCCTTTTTATGGCCAACTATTCTAGCAAGATAACCTGAACCATAGCCCGCATCAAAACTGCCGACTTTCGGGCCAGTTTGTCCAAAGATTGCGTTATCTGCAGCAATGGTTAAATCGCTGACAACGTGGAGAACATGCCCGCCACCAATCGCATAGCCTTTTACCATTGAGATAACCGGCTTTGGAATGACACGTATTAAACGCTGAAGGTCAAGTACGTTCAGGCGCGGAATCTCATCAGAACCAACATAGCCGCCATGGCCTCGTACTTTTTGGTCACCGCCGGAACAGAAAGCCTTATCTCCTGCACCTGTTAGAATAATTACACCAATCTTGGAATCATCCCTTGCATAAGCAAAGGCATCAATCATTTCCATTACCGTTTTAGGAGTAAACGCATTGTGTACATGCGGACGGTTGATGGTTACTTTTGCAATACCATTATATGTTTCGTAAAGAATTTCGTCGTATTGGCGTTCTGCCACCCATTCTACTGCCAAATGGATAACCTCCTCTATGTATTTGTCAAAAACCCACTTACTATTGTACCAAACTTTTCCGATTGTTCCACATGAATTGCATGTCCAGCCTCATAAACTAATTCAATTCTGCAATTTTTTATCCTGGCTGCCATCTCTTTAGCAATTTTGCAATACTTTTCATCTTTGCTGCCTGCGATGAGCAAAGTCCTACAATTAAGTTCTCCAAGCTTATTCCAATATGTTGGCTGAACTCCTGTCCCTATTCCAACCAATGAGCTTGCAAGGCCTTCAGGGCTGTTTCTTAAACGTTCCTTCCTTACCTTTAAAGTAATTTCGTTAGATAAAGACTGAAGCGAGGAAAATAGGGGGATGTTTTCCCAATAATCGACAAACTCCTCGATGCCATGCTCCTTTATAAAGTTGGCAAGTTGGTTGTCTTTCATGCGCCTTGCCTTTCGATCATCGGAATTCTCCAGCCCTGGAGACGAGCTTTCCAAAATAAGATTCCGAATTCTTTCTGGGAATCTAAGAGCAAAAGCAAGCGCCACTCTACCACCCATGGAATAGCCAAGGACGTCTGCCTTTTCAATCTTGAAATCATCCAAAATGCACTTAAGGTCCTCGACCGTATTTTCCATGGAAAGCCGTTCAGGCTTAGGAATTGGCGTGGTTCTGCCATGCCCAGGCAAATCCGGACAAATAAGGGTTGAGTGGGCTCCCCATCTTTCGAAGAAGGACTGCCATGTTCCGCTGCTCCCGGTAAACCCATGGAGCAGCAAAAGCGGATGTCCCTCCCCGCTTATTTCAATGTGGTAATCCAAGCCATTAATTCCTGCATTCATGATAAGTCAACCAGCTTTTTTATTTCCTGGGAAACCGAATTCCAAATTCTTCGATGGTCAGCTGTATTTGTTTCTCTATCACTCATAACTTCAATAATTTTTAACCCCCGAACTTCTCTGGACTTCATCATTGCATTCTTAAAATCGACAAGGGTTTCGACACGGGTGAATGCTCCGCCATATAAAGCAGCTGCATGGGAAAAATCAAGCCCGGTTGGTGTTCCAAATAGTAACTCAAAATTCTTCTTATCATTCGACTGCGGAAGGAAAGAAAAAATTCCTCCGCCATTGTTATTTATAATAATAATTGTGATATCGAGTCCATACAACTTTGCAGGGAGGAGTCCGTTCATATCATGATAAAATGTTAAATCGCCAAGTACAAGATACATCGGCATTGCATGGACAGATGCTCCGAGCGCACTGGAGATAATCCCATCGATCCCGTTAGCCCCACGATTGGCCAGGACTCGAATATTTTTATCGTTCAGCCAAAAAAAGCTGTCCAAGTCCCTAATGGGCATACTATTTCCGACAAAGATGCTGGCTCCTTCGGGAAGAAGCTCCTGCAGTTGATTGTAAACAAAGCTTTCTGTAAGCGCGTCACGGTTTAATTCGGAAATCATCGTTTCCTTTGACAAGTGATTTACATCAGACCACTCATTCATGTAAACACTATCATAATTTGATTCTACAAACGGAAGAAGGCCTTCACAAAAAAGTTCTTCATCACAGTAAATCATTTCAGTTGATAATGAGTGAGGATCACGCCATCCATCACCGCCATCTATAACAAATTGGCGGGCACTATGGTTTTCCCGAAGGAAAGTTGTCAATGCTTTGGAGACTGGCATCGCACCAAAACGAATCACAACTTCTGGCTTTAGTAAAGATTTTGCTTCTGGTAAACGCAGGAATGCATCATATGTATCAATAAGCAATTCCCGGCTTACTTTGCTGCTCCTAAGCTGTGAAAGAGGGTCGGCAAGAATTGGGTAGCCTGTCTTTCTGGACAGACTCTCTATCCTTGTTTTTAAACTGCCTGCTTCGAGTTGGCCGCATACAATGATTCCTTTTTTATTACTGTTTAAAACAAGAGCAATCTCCTTGTATTCTTCCTCCGATAGTTCAAGTCTGCCGCGGCTAATTGAAACATACTTTTGCGGCCTTTCCAGCATTTCAAATAGCTGCTCTTTATCCAGCTTTGGTATAAGCGGTTCACGGAATGGGAAGTTAAGATGAACTGGCCCAGCTGGTAATTCCGTTGCCTTTGAAACAGCCCTGGCACAAACGGTCCGGGCGTATCTGATCATATCAGAGCCTTCCTCAGGAAGTGCCATTTCCGAAAACCACTTAACATGCTTGCCATATAAATCAATTTGGTCAATCGCCTGAGGTGCACCTACGTCTCTTAATTCATGCGGCCTATCCGCAGTCAATACAAGCAAAGGAATACGGGAATACTTGGCCTCAACGATCGCCGGGAAATAATTTGCCGCTGCCGTTCCGGATGTACAAAGAATAGTAACAGGCTTGCCACTTCCCTTTGCCAAACCAAGAGCGAAAAATGCGGCAGAACGTTCATCGACATGAATATGAATTTTTAGCTCCGGATGTTCTGCCATAACCAATGCCATTGGTGTAGAGCGCGAACCAGGGCTAATGACAACTTCCTTTATACCAGTTTTAACAAGTTCAGCTACGAATGCAGCCAAATAGGATGTTAATGCTTCTTGATGATTCATTCCTGTACTCCTCCAAGGGCTGAAAGCATCGGCCTGAATTTAAGGCCTGTTTCCAGGTATTCACTATCTGCATCTGAATTTGCAACAACACCACAGCCTGCAAACAGGGAGGCTTCGTTTCCCTGAATTAGACCTGACCTAATTGCCACAGCAAATTCACCATTCCCGGAATAATCCAGCCACCCAACAGGTGCAGCATACAAACCACGGTCAAGATTCTCCATCTCGCGGATCTTTTCTACTGCCAATTCTTTTGGAAGCCCGCCTAAAGCAGGAGTTGGATGAAGCCTGTCAACCAGTTGAAGCAGGCTTGTCTCTTCCTTAGCAATTCCTTCTGCCGGTGTATATAAGTGCTGTATATCCCTAATCTTCATTAGTTGGGGCTTTTCTGGAATGAAAACCGATTCACAGGTCTCCTCCAATGCTTCCCGTATCATTTCAACTACATACTGATGTTCCGAGAGGTTTTTTTCATCCGACAGCAACAGATCACCCAATTTTTTATCTTCAACATCTGTCCCACCTCTTGGTATCGAGCCGGCAAGGCAGGCTGATTGAACTTTCATTCCTGCCTTCTTTACGAGACGTTCAGGTGAAGCTCCGATAAAGCTATCTCCTGCAGATTCAAAAGAAAACACAAAACTAGTTTTTTGCTGTTCCTTCAGCTTGCCAAGAATTTTAACCGAGTCAATCAAACCATCAAAATAAAGGCGAAGCTCCCTTGCCAGAACCACCTTCTTAAGCGGTCCACCATTATTTAAATCCTCAACTACATTTTTTACGGTCACTTTCCATTCAGCAGCACCAATTTCTTCAACTCGGACAAGGGAAGATTTTTCACCCTCTGAACCCTCGATTACCTTATTTAATAGGGCCTCCCTCTCAGAGGCAACCTTAGTGAAAAGTGATATTCCATCATACTTCGTACACATGATGTTTGTAGTTAAATACACATCCCCCTTCAAAACAGAAACCATAAAGCGAGGAATGTGAAACAAAGCATCCTGGTATTTTGACCATAGCGCTGTTCTTGGCTTTTGTGGGTCAAATGCAAACCCGCCAAACATTAGAGGCCCAATACCCTCAGAAGAATAGCTGTTCATTACGATGCTATCCTTTATAAGCCTATCCCATTGTTTATTAATAATCGTAAACCGGTCATCATCGGAATCAACACTTAATTGCGCGGCAATTCCAAGTCCGGCTATAGTAATTTCTTCTCCTGGGCTTTTCCAAAAAAAACGTTCACCCAGGAACTCTTCTTTTCCACTGGCAAAAAACAACAAAGGATCCATAGCTCCAACCTTGCTAACTTCACTTACCAGCACAGGCCTGCCCAATTCCTTTGCTCTAATTATTCCTTGAAGGATGCCTTCCTTTAACTCTGTATCGTGGATGGTAACCAACATTATCCCTCCAAACAGCGCAAACCACTGTCCCCATTCAGTTTAAAACCTATTTAAAAATACTACTCAAATTGCGGGAGTGTCAATAACAGTAGTCACAGTCACCATGTTTTTTCCTATATTATATCCTATTCTGTAACAAACCTCGATTAAGCTACATTCCTAAATTTCCACAGGGGTCGATTCGGTAAACTGACTGGAAGCTGGCAGGAAAAAGTAATTGACACCTTTCCTTAAATTTCATACACTTAAATGTGGCATATAAGAATTCATCGCCATACTACTACATCAGGGAGTGTTATGCATGCAGACACAATTACAGACAGGCACACCCCATATCCCAGAATCCAATCGCGGTTTTCACGCATGGTGGCAGCTAACACGCCCCCATACCTTAACTGCTGCATTTGTCCCAGTTTTTTTGGGCACTGTCCTCGCACTTGAAGAAGGAAAAATAAATGGACTTCTGTTTGGTGCAATGCTGCTCGCCTGCCTTTTGATACAGGCGGCTACAAATATGTTTAATGAATACTATGACTTTAAACGCGGTCTAGACAACGAACATTCAATTGGTATTGGCGGGGCCATAGTCAGAGATGGTATTAAACCAGCGACAGTCATGCAACTGGCTCTGCTTTTATACGGCGTATCTGTCTTGCTGGGTATCTACATTTGCATGGAAAGCAGCTGGTGGATTGCAGTAATAGGGAGTATTTCCATGCTGTTCGGCTATCTTTACACGGGTGGTCCAAAGCCTATTGCCTATACACCATTCGGAGAACTATTTGCCGGGTTCTTTATGGGCTGTTTAATCATTTTAATTTCGTTCTTTATTCAGACAGGCTATGTTACGGGTGTAAGTATTTTGGTTTCGATTCCAGTATCTATTCTTGTTGGTGCAATCCTGCTTTCGAATAATATCCGGGATTTGGACGGAGATAAAGAATTTGGAAGGAAAACACTCGCGATTCTACTTGGCAGGGTCAATGCGATTCGTTTCCTTGCCGGAATGTTTACAGCTGCTTATATAATTGTCGCGTTACTAATTGTATTGCAAATTATTTCACCTTGGGCTGCTATTGTCGTTCTAAGTCTGCCAAAGCCTATTTTGGCAGTAAAGGGATTCAAAGCCGGCAGAACCCCAATTGAAATGATGCCAGCAATGAAAGCAACGGCACAAACCAATACAATTTTTGGTTTCTTGTTTGCCATTGGTTTATTCATCGGCCACTTCATTTAATTAGTTTTATCAAAGCTCCTGCTTATGCGGGGGCTTTTTTCATTTGCTTTGGCAATGCGCCACTTTGGGAAGTTCTTTTGAGAAAGTACCGCCGGCCTCCGATAGGTACTTCATACTACATACGATTGGGCTTACGCTCCTCTTGATGCCTTTATATCGGCCGAAGCCTCCAGTCCGTATCGAAACCCCAAAGTGTGTTTATGTTTTCATTACAATCCGGAAGGGTATCAAAAATACTAAAGGAAGAGTAAATTGCAACGAAACGGATGTGGAATTTATGTTAACGACAAATCAGTTAAATACATTGAAATATTTATTAAAAGAGGAAGAAAAAAATCTGGAGACCCAGTTGAAAATGGAAGACGGTTATACTGACCGGAAAGATGCAGAAACCGAAACGGTCGGGGAGTTATCTTCACTTGACAATCATCCTGCTGACTTGGGGACAGAACTGTATGAGCGACAGAAAGACTATGCCCTTGAAGATCATGCGGGGGATGAGCTGGAAAAGGTAAAAGAAGCATTAGCAGCTATGGAAGATGGAACATATGGAATCTGCCGTGAATGTGAAAAGGAAATTCCTTTTGAAAGACTCGAAGCAATACCCTCAACTCTTTATTGCGTTGAACACACTCCTGAAAAGGTACCTGCAACCGACCGGCCAGTAGAAGAGGATTTGCTAACACCGTCCATTCCTAATTCATTCCGGGGCAGAAGCGAGGGCGGCGTTATTGATACAAATGACAGTTTTGAAGAGGTTGCCCGCTATGGAACAGCAGATGGCCCACAGGATATGGTTGGTGATTACGACAACTATAATGACTTATATAATAAAGGCGTTAATGAAGAAGCCCAAGCGGAGGATATCGAGGAAATAGTTTCGAACGATATTGAAGGTGGAAACCGCCAGTTCAGTAAGGTTCAAAAGCTGGAAAAACTTGAAGAAACCCTTGATCGAAAAGGACTAGAATCACAAATGGGAGATGTCCCTTACAAGCGTAAGGATAGCTATTTGGAAGAGGATTGATTATATAAACAGCAAAAAACAGCCTCCCTGTAATTGGGAAGGCTGTTTTGCGATTCTACAAAGCCAAAAGAGAGCTAACTTTTGCCGAAGTAGGCTGGACGACTGAACCTTTTCCTATAACAATAGGATTCTGGGGACTTCCAATAAGTATTGTTCCGGGTTCAACTTTAACATCCTTATCCAGGATCACCGACTCAAGGATACAATTTTCTCCGATTTGGCTCTTCTGCATAATAATACTATTTCGAATAATCGTTTCCTGTCCGATGCTTACTCCTCTGGAGATTATACTATTTTCCACCTCTCCCCTTACCTTGCAGCCGTTAGCCAAAAGGGCTCGCTTAACACTAGAACCTTTATAATAATGGGAAGGTGGCTCATCCTTAACCTTGGTGAATACCGGCTGTTCTTTCTTAAAAAGAGTATGCCAGACAGTTGGGTTAAGCAAATCCATACTGACCTTGTAAAAGCTTTTTATGGAATCTACTTGTTCTGCGTAGCCTTTATATTCAAACCTGCAGCTAGTATAAGGGCTCGAAAAATCGTCAAGTACATCATCAAGACTTCTATATCCTGTATTTTCTCTGTTCTCGATTAAATCGATTAAGAGTGATGTTTTCAACAAGTAAATATTTAAAGATTTTCCATTTTTATAAACCTCAGTGATATCACACCCATATACCTGATGTGTATCTAGCATTGTTCTAAAGTCCTCATTGATTACTGTGTAGGAATTTGATACTAACGTATATTCCTGTGTACTTCTATAAAAGAAATCGAGATTTTCTGCAAAATGTGCAAAGCATCCTGTTCCTCTAAAAGCATTATCCTTTACCTCCATAGGAGGAAAAAAGAATAATCCATCTCTTTTTCGATTAAGATCCCAATTTTTTCCGGACCCCAAATGATCCATAAGTGAGCGGTAGCCTCCTCTAGGAAATACTGCAACACTTTGTATACCCGAGTTCACCATACTTGATAAGGCAAAATCAATAAGTCGGTATCTTCCGGCAAAAGGCAGGGCAGCGACTGGCCTGTGCAGCAACAATTCCTGCAGATCTTTGTGGTTAGCAGCAGCATCAATTACACCTAATAGCTGTTTTAACATTCCTGTCCCTCCTTTTTCATTTAGCCAAGTTATATTCCTGACATAATTTTTCATCAACTAATACTATTTTCCCGGGTTCGGGACAAATCACCATGCCATCTGGAACCTTCATATTGGCAGGAACAATTGCACGCTCTATCGAAGTGTTCTTGCCTATGATGGCTTCCGGCATGATGACTGAGTCCTTTATATAGGCACCACTACCAACACTGACACCCTGAAATACTACGGACCGAACAATATCTCCTTCTATCGTACAACCCTCATTTATTAAAGATTCCATAATAGTAGCATCACTAGATATGAATTGGGGAGGCTGATTTGGATTAACAGAATAGATTCTCCAGCCATGATCAAATAAATCAAGCGGGCAATTTTCATCAAGAAGATCCATATTCGCTTCCCAAAGGCTTTCGACTGTGCCTACATCCTTCCAATAGCCGCTAAACGGATAAGCATATACCTGCTCCTGCCCCTTGACCAGGCTAGGTATGATATCCTTGCCAAAGTCATGGCTCGAGTTTGAATTACTATAATCCGACTCCAGGCAATTTTTAAGGACTTCCCAGTTAAAAATATAAATGCCCATGGATGCGAGAGTGCTTTTGGGGTTATCGGGCTTCTCTTCAAATTCAAGAACCTGCATATCTGACCCGGTATTCATGATTCCAAACCGGCTTGCCTCTGCTCTTGGAACTTCAACCACCGATATGGTTACATCAGCATTTTTTTCAATATGGTATTGCAGCATATCTTCGTAGTTCATCTTATAAATGTGGTCTCCGGAAAGAATCAGTACATATTCTGGGTCATACTGCCTCAAATAATTAAGATTTTGATAAACAGCACATGCGGTTCCTGTGTACCATTTAACATCCGCAGATTCGCTAAATGGAGGCAATACAGTAACCCCGCCATCCGTTCTATCGAGGTCCCATGCACTTCCAATTCCAATATAAGAATTTAAAAGCATAGGCTGATATTGGGTAAGAACCCCTACGGTATCAATACCAGAATTAGTACAATTACTTAAGGTAAAATCAATAATTCTATATTTGCCTCCAAAAGGGACTGCAGGCTTTGCTATGGTCTCAGTCAATTCCCTTAGCCTTGTCCCCTGACCTCCAGCCAGAAGCATTGCCACACATTTTTTCTTCTCCATCCAGCCGCTCCTCTCTTAATCCGGACATTAATAAATAAAGCCTGATTCTGAGGTATCCCCTACACCTCAAAAGGCTTTTTCCTGGCAGCCCGGATTTTTAAAGATTGGAACCGTTAATCCCCCATACCCCACAACTTACGATAGGCGAAATGCTAGGGCCCACTATTTTTCAAGTTTCACCGTTTTTGTTGTGATACTCTTTTCCCCTTTGAAAAGAATATTCCTATTCCGCTCTATAATTCGTTTGTTTAAACAATATCCCTTTATAAAAAAAACGTCCTATTTAGACAAAATAGGTTAAAAACCTTTAAAAGGTCTACCGTTCCTACCCTAAAGCGGATTAAATGATAAACTTTATACCACTAACAGACAAATTTCCCTTTGATATGTCGAACGAAATATGGCAACTTAATGACTACCAAACGGGGAAAAGATATGTAACTTACTTACATAATTATTGGGTTTAACGAGCAAGAAGTATCCAGGTAAACCAGGGGGACGATACTATTAGATTTTAATTAAATACCCAAATTAAATAGAAACTAATCCTATTTATTAATTTTTTTTAAAAAAATTTCTGAAAACAAGAGACTTATTTAGAAAATAAGAGACTTAATAGAAGAAACAGGAGTTTTGTTAAAGTGAAGGTTGCGTAGCTTATCCTAGTGCGTTGTCTTTTTCTCGCATCAGGTAAATAATTGAGGAGAAGTAAAAAAATATAGATGAATTCTTTATGTTTGTTTTAAAGAGTATGTAAAAAGCATGAGTATTAGGTGCCTCAAAAAATCTTTCAAGTTCATTAATGATCTAAAGCGCAATCGGATTCATGACAGGCACGGAACGCATCGCGACAGGCAAAACGCGCCTGTCTCTGGGATTATTATTTCTATGAGCTTTCCTTTGTGGTCATCCCCGTTCAAAATGTATGGACCTTGTCTTAGATTTAGGAATTACGAAGACGAGTGTTCATTCGTGCATGACTTTATTGTAGGTAGGAGGCCTGAAGTTTGCGCCACGAAAGCGTCCTCTTTGCGCTACGCGTGTAATTTTGTGCAGAGTAATTTCTGGTAAGCTTTCCTTCTGGAGCTAGACATATACATGCCAATAAAAATTTTAGCCACTGTCACGCAGCTTCATAAACATAGAAAAAAAGCTGCAGACATTTTGTCTGCAGCCTTTTCAGGATGACCCCTACGGGATTCGAACCCGTGTTACCGCCGTGAAAGGGCGGTGTCTTAACCGCTTGACCAAGGGGCCATAAGGAACGGAGAAGGAGGGATTTGAACCCTCGCGCCGGTTACCCGACCTACACCCTTAGCAGGGGCGCCTCTTCAGCCTCTTGAGTACTTCCCCAAATGGCTCCGCAGGTAGGACTCGAACCTACGACCGATCGGTTAACAGCCGATTGCTCTACCACTGAGCTACTGCGGAATAATAAATATCATACATTTTAATTTTTACACAAAAATGGTGGGCCTAAATGGACTCGAACCATCGACCTCACGCTTATCAGGCGTGCGCTCTAACCAGCTGAGCTATAGGCCCACATATGGAGCGGGTGATGGGAATCGAACCCACGACATCAGCTTGGAAGGCTGGAGTTTTACCATTAAACTACACCCGCATATTAAGTTATGAATGGGGCGACTGATGGGAATCGAACCCACGAATGCCTGAACCACAATCAGGTGCGTTAACCACTTCGCCACAATCGCCATTATCAAAAAGTAATGGTGGCTCAGGACGGAATCGAACCGCCGACACATGGATTTTCAGTCCATTGCTCTACCGACTGAGCTACTGAGCCATAAAAAATGGCGGTCTGGACGGGACTCGAACCCGCGACCTCCTGCGTGACAGGCAGGCATTCTAACCAACTGAACTACCAGACCGAATTGCGGGGGCAGGATTTGAACCTGCGACCTTCGGGTTATGAGCCCGACGAGCTACCGGACTGCTCCACCCCGCGACGATAAAAAGTATAAAGTTTTGTCTATGCCCTAAGAAAGCATCGACTGTCCCACTCAGAAAAATAAATGGCGGAGGAAGAGGGATTCGAACCCCCGCGCGGTTTAACCCGCCTGTCGGTTTTCAAGACCGATCCCTTCAGCCAGACTTGGGTATTCCTCCATTTATAATAAATCAGGTGGACCTTGTAGGACTCGAACCTACGACCGGACGGTTATGAGCCGTCTGCTCTAACCAGCTGAGCTAAAGGTCCTTGTAAAGAATGGTAGCGGCGGAGGGGATCGAACCCCCGACCTTACGGGTATGAACCGTACGCTCTAGCCAGCTGAGCTACACCGCCATATGTTTAATTCAAATAATTAATGGTGGAGGATAGCGGGATCGAACCGCTGACCTCCTGCGTGCAAGGCAGGCGCTCTCCCAGCTGAGCTAATCCCCCATTAAATAAAACCTGCTGGTCGGGAAGACAGGATTCGAACCTGCGACCCCTTGGTCCCAAACCAAGTGCTCTACCAAGCTGAGCTACTTCCCGATAATAATGGCGCGCCCGAAAGGAGTCGAACCCATAACCTTCTGATCCGTAGTCAGACGCTCTATCCAATTGAGCTACGGGCGCATATTTTAAAAAGAAATGCCGAGGACCGGAATCGAACCGGTACGGTAGTCACCTACCGCAGGATTTTAAGTCCTGTGCGTCTGCCAGTTCCGCCACCCCGGCATATATCTTGGAGCGGAAGACGGGATTCGAACCCGCGACCCCCACCTTGGCAAGGTGGTGTTCTACCACTGAACTACTTCCGCGTGAATAAAGTGCGGGTGAAGGGAGTCGAACCCCCACGCCTCGCGGCGCCAGATCCTAAGTCTGGTGCGTCTGCCAATTCCGCCACACCCGCATATTAAAATGGTGAGCCATGAAGGACTCGAACCTTCGACCCTCTGATTAAAAGTCAGATGCTCTACCAACTGAGCTAATGGCTCTAAACAAAATGTTACTCTACAACTCAATAGTAACGGCTCGAAAAGGTGCCGGCTAGAGGACTTGAACCCCCAACCTACTGATTACAAGTCAGTTGCTCTACCAATTGAGCTAAACCGGCATAAATGGTGGAGGATGACGGGATCGAACCGCCGACCCTCTGCTTGTAAGGCAGATGCTCTCCCAGCTGAGCTAATCCTCCATCTTGCCTGGCAACGTCCTACTCTCACAGGGGCTTACGCCCCAACTACCATCGGCGCTGAGAAGCTTAACTTCCGTGTTCGGGATGGGAACGGGTGTGACCTTCTCGCCATAGTCGCCAGACAATGAAGACATATATTATTATAATGTCTTTTTGATTTTTTTCAAGGGGAAATTTATTCCCTCAAAACTGGGTAATCGTAAAGGAAGAATCAGAAGAAACGAAGCAATCAAATATGGTTAAGTCCTCGATCTATTAGTATCAGTCAGCTCCACACGTCGCCGCGCTTCCACCTCTGACCTATCAACCT
>NZ_HG964497.1:4809204-4810076 GCF_000613125.1 Bacillus sp. EB01 | reverse complement strand
TTAATGTTAACTCTAAGTCCGCGAGCCGCAAGGCAGGATTTGGTGCGATTCCAAAACCGACAGTATAGTCTGGATGGGAGAAGATGGAGGTTCAGCGGACGTTTCAAAATTGGATCATTTTGAACGTTTATTAAGCTTGCCTTTGTGAAATTCTCCCTCAAGCAATCCTGCTTGGGGGTTTTTATTTGCATGGCCTGCTTTGCGGAATCTTTCTTCTTTAGTGATGGACACAAAGGAGAGAGGAAGAAATGAAGAAACTTAATGTAAAAACTATGGTCATGATTGGTATGCTAAGCAGCTTATCCTACGTACTAATGCTGCTGAATTTCCCGTTGCCGGTTTTTCCGAGCTACCTAATGATTGATTTCAGTGACATCCCCGCTCTTTTAGCGGCGCTTGCTTTTGGCCCGTTGGCTGGAGTGCTGGTGGAATTAATTAAGAATGTACTGGACTGGTTCATGACAGGCAGCCAGACAGGAGTGCCTGTAGGCCATATTGCAAATTTTGCGGCAGGAATTCTGTTTATTTTGCCAACCTACTATGTTTATGACAGGATTAAAACAAAAAAAGGCTTGTCTCTGGCGCTGATTTCAGGAACCGTTACTATGGCAGTATTGATGAGCATATTGAATTACTTTTTATTCCTGCCAGCTTATACATGGTTTTTGAATGCCCCTGCAATGGCGGATTCAGTAGCTTTAAAGAGTGTTGTCCTGTTCATATTGCCATTTAATATATTAAAAGGGCTTATTGTTTCCCTGTTGTTCCTGCCGCTTTACCTAAGAATGAGTTTTTGGATTGAGAGGCAGCGGGCACTTGCATAATTAAGATAGATCAGGCAGACAGCCCCAATGCTTGAGCTGAAAAATATA
>NZ_HG964497.1:4801216-4808903 GCF_000613125.1 Bacillus sp. EB01 | reverse complement strand
TTTGGTGGGGCAATTAAGACAGGGGAGACGAGCAAATGGAGTAAGGCGGCCATATTTACCGCCATTGCCGGTTTCATTTCGCAATTGGGATATTTTATCACACGCTGGATTGCCGCGGGGCATGCACCGGTTAGTAATCTATTCGAATTTACAACATTTTTCGGAATGGCTCTTGTCGGCGCTTTCATTTTCATATATTTTATTTATAAATCGGCTTTACTTGGATTGTTCACAATGCCGGTTGCGCTTCTAGTGATTGCATATGCAAGCATGTTTCCAAGAGAAATCAGTCCGCTTATACCGGCGCTGAAAAGCTACTGGCTGCAAATCCACGTTACAACTGCTGCACTTGGGGAAGCAATACTTGCAATCAGTTTCGCGGCTGGATTGATTTATCTAATAAAGGTTATTGATCAGTCAAAATCCAATAAGAGAACATTCTGGCTTGAGTCCATTATGTTCACAATGGTTTGTGTTCTTGGGTTTATTGCTGTAGCGGTTGGTTTTTCTTCTGCCGGATACAAGGCGGAGTTCAATTGGGTCGATAAATCCGGTAAAGACGCTCAAATTGAATTCCATATGCCCGCGCTGGTGGGACCACATCAAGGAGAACTTCTAACAGATGGGAAGTTTGAACCGCTTGTGGAAATGCCGGCCATTATTAATTCGAAAAAGCTGAATACTGTGCTTTGGTCCTTAATCGGCGGCACAATCCTTTATGGACTCATTAGGTTAATTTTAAGAAAGAGAATTTCAGCAGCTCTCCAACCGCTGGTGAAAAACGTCAATCTTGATCTTGTTGATGAAATTAGCTACAGGTCCGTTTTGATTGGATTCCCTGTCTTTACCCTAGGGGCATTAATCTTTGCGATGATTTGGGCACAAATTGCCTGGACTCGATTCTGGGGCTGGGATCCAAAAGAAGTCTGGGCCTTGATTACATGGCTGTTCTACGCAGCGTTCCTTCATCTCAGGCTCTCAAAAGGCTGGCATGGAGAAAAATCAGCGTGGCTTGCAGTCATAGGCTTTGCAATCATCATGTTCAACCTGATTGCAGTCAACCTGGTAATCGCCGGCCTCCACTCATACGCCGGGTCATAGAAAAGCGAAAGCTCCCGCTCAGCGCCGTATGGCCTCCTCGAAAAAGCTATCACTTTTTCTTCGTGCGATGCTTATGCTTCCGAAGCTTTCCTTGTGGAGGGCCTCGACATGAGATAAAGGAAACACGAAGAGCGCAAGCGATTCGATGTTGACTTATCGTAGTGAGGGGACCGAAGGACACTAGGCGTTGGGAGCTGCAGCTGGACAATAGAAAAGCGAGGCGACTGCCCGGCTCCGACAAGCGCTATAGGGCCTCAAGCAGAAGTCGTTCTTTGACTTCAGCTGAAGGACCGAAGCGACCTCGAGGAGCTAGGAGCCGCAGCTAGACAAAGAAAAGCGGAAGCTCCCGTTTAACGCTATATGAAAAATGGTTGCCCTCTTTTACCAGATCAAGAGAGGGCCGCCATACTGTGAGAAGCTCATATCCACACAGTTGCCTTTTATCAATAAAGGCGGCGTGATCACCAACCAGTTAGTCTTGCTTCACAGTAAAGCCCCGCATGCAAATTCTGTGCAGGTGCTTATGTAACCGATTAAATTTGGCAATTTATCTTTCATTCTGTAAACTATTTGCATGGGGGGATTTAACAATGGAAAAAGACGTAAAAATTCTAGTTGTTGATGATGAAGAACGTATTCGCAGGCTTTTAAAAATGTACCTTGAGCGTGAAGAATTCCAAATCGACGAAGCGGAAGATGGAAATGAAGCATTGTCCAAAGCACTAGCAAATGACTATGATGTCATCCTGCTCGATTTGATGATGCCTGGAAAAGACGGCGTGGAAGTCTGCCGTGAACTACGCGAAAAGAAAGCAACCCCTGTCATCATGCTTACTGCGAAGGGCGAAGAAGTAAACCGTGTCCAGGGTTTTGAAGTAGGAACAGATGATTACATTGTAAAGCCATTCAGTCCCCGGGAAGTTGTCCTGCGCGTAAAAGCATTGCTTCGCCGTTCATCTCAGACCAGCTATTTGCAAACAGATACGACAACTAAGGATGTCATAGTGTTCCCGCATTTAACAATTGATAATGATGCCCACCGTGTTACTGCGGATGGAAGAGAAGTCAGCCTTACACCTAAAGAATATGAATTACTGTACTTTTTGGCAAAATCCCCTGACAAAGTATTTGACCGGGAACAGCTGCTTAAAGAGGTATGGCATTATGAATTCTTTGGCGATCTTCGCACTGTAGATACACACGTGAAGCGCTTAAGAGAAAAGCTGAATAAAGTTTCCGAGCAGGCGGCACGAATGATTGTGACCGTATGGGGAGTCGGGTATAAGTTTGAGGTAGTGAATGAATGATTTTCCTTCGAAGTGTCGTAGGTAAACTTTGGTTTACCATTCTTTTACTTGTTTCTTTTGTGCTGTTCATCCTCACTGTCATGCTGCTTGAGTTTTTTGAAAATGACAGCATTATAAAAACGAGGAATGATTTAACCCATACAGCCGAGAAAATTGCAAACGTCTTAAAAAAACATGAGAATGACGATACTTCGCTAGGATTGGAGATTTCATGGGAAATCCTGGATAATGTCACTAAGGCAGTGATTATTAAAAGTCCCAATGAAGTATATTATTCGCCAAATACGGAAGATAAGAGCAAGTTGACCATTACGGATATTTCCAACGATCCTGACTTGTCCAGGGTATTGAAAGAGGGCGTCACAGCCAATAAAGTTACTACTCTTTCATCTAAGCCTGGACAAGATGGGCCGAATTATTCAATAATCGGTGTTCCTCTCCAGCTTACTGGGGAAGACAACGGAGCTGTGTTCATTTATCAGTCCATTTCAGTCGTCCAGAATACTACCCGAGATACCACGAAATTCATTTTGTTAGTGGCCGGCGTTGCGATTGTTCTCACTACAATATTCGCATTTTTCCTTTCAACAAGAATTACTTCCCCGCTGCGAAAAATGAGGGAAGCAGCGTTTGAAGTTGCCAGAGGCAAATTTGATACAAAGGTTCCGATTCTAACCAATGATGAAATTGGTGAGCTTGCCACAGCCTTTAATCAGATGGGCAGGCAGCTTAAATTCAATATGAATGCACTTAATCAGGAAAAGGAACAATTGGCCAGCATTCTTAGCTCTATGGCAGATGGAGTCATTACCTTTAATAGGGATGGAACCATTCTAATTACAAATCCTCCAGCAGATCGATTTTTGCAATATTGGTATTATGATAAAGGTTCAAATGATGGAGGTACCGAGGAAGTACCTTCTAAAGTGATGGAACTTTTTCAACAAGCTGTCGATACCGAAAGTGAACAGATGGGGGAAATTTCTTTGCTTGGCCGAAGTTGGGTAATTCTGGTCAGCCCTTTGTATAGTTCTAAGTTTATCAGAGGCGCCGTTGCTGTAATCCGAGATATGACTGAGGAACGGAAGCTGGATAAAATGAGAAAAGATTTTATAGCTAATGTTTCACATGAACTTCGGACGCCCATCTCTATGCTTCAGGGATATAGTGAGGCAATTGTTGATGATATTGCAGGTACGGATGAAGAGAAAAAAGAAATGGCAAAAGTCATTTATGACGAATCACTTCGAATGGGCAGGCTTGTCAATGAACTGCTCGATATTGCCAGAATGGAATCCGGGAATATTAAATTGAATATGGACGAGATACCGGTTGCTCCCTTTATCGGCCGCATTTTAAGGAAATTTCAAGGTCTGGCTAAGGATCATGATATCTTCTTAACAGCTGAAATAAATGATTCGGAATCTCATTGTACATTTGACGGAGACAGAATTGAACAAGTTTTCACGAATTTGATTGATAACGCAATTAGACATACTCCTAAGGACGGTACAGTAACAGTTACTGTTAAGAGTGATGAAAAGGGAGTAGAAGTTGAGGTTGCAGACTCTGGTTCGGGAATACCTGAAGAAGATTTGCCCTTTATTTTTGAGCGTTTTTATAAGGCGGATAAGGCCCGAACACGCGGACGTGCTGGAACAGGCCTGGGACTCGCTATTGCAAAAAATATTATTGACGCACATAAAGGCCATATATCTGTAAAGAGCAAGCTTGGACAGGGCACGACATTTTCCTTCTTCATTCCTCGAAAATAGATGGAATAGCCAGAAATGTGGCGCAAAATCTTGATACACGGGAAACATTTTAGCCTGCACTTATTTGTGCGGGTTTTTCTTTGTATAGTTATATAAAAAAGAACCCGTGAAATGGCTCTCTTTATATGAACCCTATCCGAATCTGGTATTGATGATTTCGATATATATTTCTGTTATTGATTTGCAAAATGAATGACATAAAATTGTAATATTTTCCTTCCTTTTTGTAACAAAACGGACTATATTAAAGAGTGTAACTTTAAGCAGGCGTTTACGTCTAAAAATACGAACGGGGAGGAAAATCGAATGGACTCCGTTTTTACTGAATTATATACAAAATATCACCAAGAGGTTTTTCAATTCTTATTTTACATGGTCCGGTCCAAAGAACAGGCTGAAGATCTTGTACAGGAAGTATATATCAGGGTTCTGCGGTCTTACTCACGCTTTGAGGGGAAAAGCAGTGAGAAAACATGGCTTTTTTCGATTGCAAGGAATGTCGCCATTGATCATTTTCGCAAGCAAAAAGGCTGGAAGCAAAAACTTCTGGAAAAATTTGATTGGTCGACAGCTCAAGTAAGAGACCATCAGCCGCTTCCGGAGGAAATAGCTCTCCAAAGGGAAGAAATTAAGGGAATGTTTAAGTGTCTTGATTTATGCACACACGACCAACGCGCTGTCCTTATTATGAGGTATCTTAATGATTTGTCGATAGCGGAGACAGCAACAGTATTGGGCTGGACCGAGAGCAAGGTCAAAACCACCCAGCACAGGGCGATTAAAGTGCTGAAAGCCCATATGGAATCGCTTTTTGAAACGGAGGGATTTGTGGATGAACAAGCGAGGGTGGAGCGATAAAGAAGTTGCAGAACTCATCAGGAATATGCCGAAGGTAACCGATGATCGCGACCCGCGGGATATTTTTCAGAATATCTCAATGAAAATCAAAAAGAAACGCAAAGGTTTATGGATAATGCCTGGAATTGCTGCCGCTGCTGCAGCGGTCCTGTTGTTTTTACTCATCTCGCCTGGCGCTTTCAATCTCAGTGGAGACGGAAACAAGACTTCAACAGCAGGCGATAAGAGTTCACAAACAAATCTAGTCGCTACCGATGATAGTAAAAAGAAAAATCAGGCCGATGATACTCAAATGATTGCCCTGGTTGATGAAAACCCTGGGCATACTGGCTCAGCGTTATATGCAGAAGAAGTAGGGGAAAGTGAACAGGCAGTGACTATTTTTGTGCCAGATGGCCAAATTCAAAATCTAGTGCCTGTAACTGTAAAAGTACCCGAAGAAGGCGGCAGTTGGGTAGATTCACTTAAAACCGCAATGCAATCCCTGAAAGAAGAAGAATGGGGACTGTCAGAATATTATCCAATGGATGTAGCTCTTGAAGGAAACGATACGTTTGTTGTAGATGTTCCAGACGAACATAATTATTTGGGAGGATCTCCTGAATCTTTATTTGTAAATTCGATAAATGAAAATGTAGCGGCGAATGCTGCGGATTCAGTGACTAAAATTAAATATAAAACGAATGGAAAGCCGGGAATATATTTAAGCAATTATGGTGAAAAGAAATCCGATTCTGTCGAAGTTAAAAGGAACCGTGCGTATTTGTTCGCACATCAGGAGGGTAAGGATGTTCCATATATGGTCCCTACCTCCGAGGAATTCAAGAACTTTGAAGCAGCAATAGAAGCCATGAAAACGGATGATTTCCAAACTGGCCTGCAGCCTTCCTTGCCTCCAACCTTTAAGGTGAAAGAAATCACATCAAAAGATAAGATACTCTATTTGTCGCTTGCAGGTGATTCAGATTTGAAAAACGACCCAGCAACCTTGCATTCATTTGAGGCGTTGCTTTTAACAGCAAAGGACTTTGGTTTTACTAAAGTTAAAATTAATAATGCGCCTATTGAAAATCTGGGCCCATTCCTCTTGAATCAGGAAATAAATGTTCCTCTTGGGGCAAATAAAATGAAGATTGAATGATAATCAAGAAGTCCGCCTAGTCATAGGCGGGCTTTTTGATTGTGTTAAAGGAAATTATAATTATCGCGAATGTGGATAACTTTTATTACTGAGCGTATCTACGTCTAGCTCCACAAGGAAGGCTCCCCGGAAATTGCATCGCACGAAATTACGCTATAGCTCACTGGAGGAGCGCCTACGCGTGCGCAAACTTCAGGCCTCCTCCCTACGATAAGTCATGCACGAATGCGCTAGAGCTCTTCGTGATTCCTTTATCACACTCTTAAGGGGAAGTCAAGCCTCCTCCGTCGGCAACTGATCCTAAAGGTCCGATTCGTGAAATAAGATTTTTCTTAGGGCTTCAGCCCTTAGAAAAATCAATCGGGCTCTGCGCGACTAACCATCAGCAAAAATCGCTGATGGAAGTTTCACTTTATCTCAGTCGAAGTCCCTCCATTTTGTACGGCGATGAACAAGGCGCTTGCGCTTTTGTTCTGGGAAATTCCTTTTTTATGAATAACTATAGCGAAGACTCCAAATTATAACAAATGTGCCATTTGCCGTTCTGAAATCAGTGGGAACTGCATATGGTGGGTAGTGCGTGTAACAAGGAGGAGGATTTTCGTGAAAGATTACATAGTTCGTTTTTTAATTGCAGGGATTTTAGGAGTTTGTGTATCATTGCTTATTATTGGAGGTAGCCAGGCAAAAGCAAGTGAGATTTCTTATGATACTGAATGGGTACTTCCTACAGAAGGTGTGATAACCGATGTTTTTGGGACAAGAGGTGGTTCCCATAAGGGGATTGACATAGCAGGTGAATTGGGAGTGCCGGTAAGGGCTGTAAAAGATGGTATCGTTACAAAATCGTATCTCTCTGCTTCCTATGGAAATGTGATATTAATTAAGCATAAGGATGGATTCGAGTCTGTTTATGCCCATTTGGAGAAGCGCATGGCTAAAGATGGCGATCAGGTTAAAAAAGCGGAGAAAATTGGGACAATGGGAAACACGGGATACTCGACTGGTGTTCATTTGCATTTTGAACTTCACGAAAAAGAATGGACATTCCAGAAAGAAAACGCTGTAAATCCCGAGTCGCTGCTGGGGAAAATTGAAGTTGGCCAAAACATGGCAGCAATTCCGGTTACCAAGCCTAAAAACAGTATTGAGGCAGGTGGGAAGCCGCATAATGCAGGCAACGGTATCCATATAGTCTCCTCAGGTGAAACGCTATGGGGAATAGCACAAATGAATGGACTGTCTGTTAAACAGCTTATTGATTTAAATGAGCTGGAGGATACGATCATCCACCCTGGCCAGAAACTTGAGCTCTCTTGGAGTGTAGAAACAGCAACAAAGGATATGAGGTTTTCGTCGACCAATGAGTAATCCGGTTGGCATTTTCCTTGTTCATTAAAAGTACAAAATTATTCAAGCTCTTTCTCTTTCCATAGTACTGCTTTTTCAGTATAATAAAGTGGTAATTAAATATTGTCTATCTTCGGGGCTGGGTGTAATTCCCG
>NZ_HG964497.1:4783407-4799005 GCF_000613125.1 Bacillus sp. EB01 | reverse complement strand
CAGCCGCCATACGGAGGCCAACAGCAATTCCCGATGATGGGAGGCCAGCCAGCATACGGAGGTCAACAGCAATTCCCAATGATGGGAGGCCAGCCGCTATACGGAGGTCAACAGCAATTCCCGATGATGGGAGGGCAGCCGCAATACGGAGGCCAACAGCTCCCAATGATGGGAGGGCAGCCGCAATACGGAGGCCAACAACTCCCAATGATGGGAGGGCAGCCGCCATATGGCGAGCAGCAAATGCCGATTATGTCTGAGACAGGGCAGACTGGTAACGAAACAATCGGCGGTGATCAGGGTGCGATGAGAGAAAATGACTTCATCCCAGGCGTACCAAGGATTTTTTCTCCGCCATTGCCTTTTTCACAGCCACCGCTGTTGAATCCTTATGGAATTGGCCCGCTAAGTCAAGGCCAACATGGATACTTTGATGAAAGCGCAGATTAAACGAACCAATCCGGGAGACGAGGACTTTTTGAATCGTCTCCTCTCTTATTTGGATCAACATACTTCTGCAACAATTCTTGCCCTTGAGCCAATCCGCCCGAAGGTTCTTTTTTTAAAAACTTCAGCTGGAAATTTTATTCTGAAAGGCTATTCTTCGTATACCCGTTTAAAGCTAATGGAGTCTTTTACTAGAAGGCTTAAAGAATGTGGGTTTACAGAAACGTATTCCTATATGGCATTTCCTGGCCTGGATCCGTTGTATTGGGATGGTCTATATTATGGCTGTATGGAGTTTATTCCTCCGCATCCAAATACATTTAATTACTATTGGGAAGCTGACAGATTAAATGGAGCAAGGTTATTGACTAAATTCCACCGAATTTCACAAACTCTTGAAAAGGAGTTTCAATCCACGGTTCCTTCAGCAAGTCTGCTGGATAAGTGGGAGGAGAGACTTGATTGTTTTATAGCCAATAGAAAAGAAATCGGACGATATCTTGATGAGACGATAGTAGCTGAACTAATTGAGTGGGCAAATCGGGCCTTGGTTGGGATGAATGTTCAGGAGAGATTTTTGCAAGAGGAGAAGCCCGCAGTGCTGCATGGAGATGTAGCCCATCATAATTTTATTCGATCTAAGACAGGAAAGGTTTATCTCATTGATTTCGACCTGATCAGCATTGGGTCGCCAGTGGTCGATTTTTTGCAGTATGCCAACCGCATTCTGCCTTATCTCCGGTGGTCGTTGAAACACCTGTCCAAGTACACACAGATTACACCTTATTTATATAATAAGGGTTTTTTATATGGACTTGTTTATCCGTCGGATATTTTAAGAGAATGGAATCGAATCATGCGGGAACAGAATCCGCCCGATGCAGTGAGACTTAAGCAGGTTTTGGACCAAACGATGTACCAGTATGATGCAAGAAGGAAATTTGTATTTGATGTAAAGGAAAAAATTAAATCTGGATAATCAAAGGCGATGCCCCAGGGTATTGCCTTTTTTCATTTACATAGCTGTCCAACCCTTATCAATCCTCTTTTCTGCTAAAAAGGATAATTAGGCAATAAAGGGAAAAGATAATAAAGGATTAGCAGTAATAAAAGGAAGAGGTGGGCAATATGAAACGGAAAACAGTATATTTTGTGGCTGCATTTCTGATCCTTCTGGTAAGCGGGCTCATTTGTCCGGATATCAGGGCATTAGCAGATGAAAAAGCGATTTCGGAGCCTCTTCGTCTGAGCGTAACACTCGAAAAAGTGTATGTTGATGGGGAAATCAGCCAGGAAACGGTCGTTGAAACGGTAAAGTCCTGGGAGGATTTCTGGTCAAAATATAAGAATTGGACAACCGTTGATGTTGGCAAAAATTCGGTTGTTTTAAGGAAGCAAGTTGAGGATATTTCTCCTCTTTTAAAATCTAATGGTTATTTTGGGCTTGGACAGGGGAGCGTTCTGGCTATTTTTAATGGCAGGCCTCCATACTCTCAAATTATCCAATCTTTTTATCAAATTGATGTGAAAAAGTTAGAGAGCAGGAAGCACGATGAACTAAAAAGGGGAATCCCGATACGTACAAAGGATCAGTACGTAGAAGTGCTTGAAAGCTTTAAGCCTTATTCGTCATGCGAAAAAATTAGCCATTAAGGATTCATTTTATATAAAAGAGACCAGGCGTATATTATGCCTGGTCTTCTTCCGTTTACTTGGGCAGTTTAACTTAACGAAGAATTTCATAAATAACATTTCCTACATGAGTTTTCTGGCAAATGAAGGAGTGTGCAGTGATGAGGAAACTTTTTTCAAATAAACAAAGATAGTATGGTAGAATGGAGTTCAGCATGGAAGAGGAGAGAAAAAAGTGTTTGATTTCATTCGCGGGAAACTGGACTTTGTTGGTCCGGAATACATAGTAGTAGAAAATGCAGGGATTGGCTGGCAAATATCGACGCCAAATCCTTTTGCCTATTCAAGTAAAATTGGTACAGATGTAACTGTCTTTGTCTATCATTATGTCCGGGAGGATGCTATGAGTCTTTTCGGATTTTCAAAAAGAGAAGAAAAAACGCTTTTCACCAAGTTATTAAGTGTTTCTGGAATTGGGCCTAAAGGAGCGCTCGCAATCCTGGCATACGGACAGCCGGAGCAGGTTGTATATGCGATTGAACAGGAAGACGAGGCGTTCCTAATTAAATTCCCGGGAGTAGGGAAAAAGACAGCCCGGCAAATGATACTGGATTTGAAGGGTAAGCTGAAAAATATTACGCCTTCATTATTTCCAGACCTGTTTAACCAGGACGGAGCAGGGTTTGTTCCGGCAGCTGGAAACAGCCAGCTTGATGAAGCAATTCTTGCGTTAAAGGCACTGGGTTATACAGAAAAGGAAGTAAATAAAGTATCGAAGGAATTGCAAAAAGAAGACCTGTCGACGGACCAATATATTAAAAAAGCCCTGCAGCGGCTAATAAAGTAAAGGTGATCGAGAGTGGATGAACGAGTGATTTCGAGCGAGGCGGACAAACAGGAGCTTATTTTGGAAACAAGCCTCAGGCCGCAGACACTCAAGCAATATATTGGGCAAGATAAAGTTAAAGCCAATCTTGAAGTGTTCATCAGCGCGGCAAGGATGCGGAAGGAAACACTTGACCATGTGCTTTTATATGGACCTCCAGGACTTGGAAAAACAACTCTTGCCGCAATTATTGCCAATGAGATGGGCGTGAATTTAAGGACCACCTCGGGGCCAGCCATCGAGAGGCCTGGCGATCTTGCTGCCATCCTTGCTTCACTTGAGCCTGGCGATGTATTATTCATTGACGAGATACATCGGCTTCCAAGAGCAATCGAGGAAGTATTGTATCCGGCAATGGAGGATTTTTGTCTTGATATTGTGATTGGGAAAGGACCGGAAGCCCGATCGGTGCGGATTGACCTTCCACCTTTCACACTTGTTGGCGCTACAACCAGGGCCGGTGCGATTTCCGCTCCTTTACGGGATCGATTTGGTGTTTTGGCCCGCCTCGAGTATTATAAGGAAGAACAGCTTAGGGATATCGTTGAGCGGACTGCGGTTATACTGGATACAGTAATTAGTCCAACAGCCGCTTCGGAAATTGCCAGAAGATCTCGCGGGACTCCAAGGATTGCCAATAGGCTCTTGCGAAGGGTTCGGGACTTCGCCCAAGTGCGCGGCAATGGTGAAATAGACCAGGTGCTAGCATCAGAGGCGTTAGAACTTCTTCAGGTAGACAGACTTGGCCTGGATCATATTGATCATAAACTTTTGATTGGGATTATCGAGAAATTCCGTGGCGGCCCGGTAGGATTGGACACGATTGCAGCTTCTATTGGCGAGGAATCGGATACGATAGAGGATGTATACGAGCCTTACCTTTTGCAAATAGGATTCTTGCAGCGTACCCCAAGGGGAAGAGTAGTAACCGACCTTGTTTATCGCCATTTTCATATGGAGGTGCCTGAAAAGAAATGACCCCATTTTCAAAAATGCTAATGGTAATTGGAGCTGTCATTTTCCTAATTGGCCTGCTTATGCCGATTTTTAATCTGGGCAAGCTGCCGGGTGATATTCTAATCAAAAAAGGCAATACAACCTTTTATTTTCCTGTTGTAACATCAATTGTTTTGAGTATTGTCCTATCGCTGATCCTTTTTGTCATCGGGAAGTTCAGATAAGCCCGTAACGAGGGTCTAAATGGTATAAAACGTTATTATAGTAAGGGTGTAGCAAATGAAAGTGGATATTTTTGATTTTCATCTTCCTGAAGAACTTATTGCCCAGACGCCGCTTCTTGATAGGTCGGACAGCAGGCTGATGGTGCTGGATAAGCAGACAGGCGATTTGAAGCATGAGAAATTCAAGGCAATTAAGGATTATTTGAAGCCAGGCGACTGCCTCGTTTTAAACGATACAAAGGTACTTCCGGCAAGGCTTCATGGCGTTAAAAAGGATACAGGCGCGAACATTGAAATTCTTTTGCTCAAGCAGCTTGAAGGTGACAAATGGGAAACGCTTGTAAAACCTGCCAAGCGGGTAAAGGAAGGAACGGAACTGGAATTTGGGGAAGGTGTCCTAAAAGCTGTCTGCACGGCTGAGGCCGATCATGGCGGACGGGTCCTGGAATTCAGCTATGAAGGCATTTTTTATGAGATCCTCGATACGCTTGGTGAAATGCCGCTTCCTCCTTATATAAAGGAACAGCTTGATGATAAGGACCGCTATCAGACCGTTTATGCAAAAGAAAGGGGCTCGGCTGCAGCGCCTACCGCAGGCCTTCACTTTACCGAGGAACTCCTCGATGAAATTAAGGAGTTAGGTGTAAATGTGGCGTTTATTACGCTCCATGTTGGTCTTGGCACATTCAGGCCAGTTAGCGTGGACGATATTGCCGAGCATGATATGCATTCCGAGTTTTATATCGTTTCGGAGGAAACCGCGCGGACACTAAATGAAACGAGGGAGAGTGGCGGCAGGATCATCACAGTTGGAACTACATCTACCAGGACCCTCGAGACTGTTGCTTCCTCAAATAATGGGAAATTTAATGCTTCAAGCGGCTGGACCGATATCTTTATTTATCCTGGTTATGAATTTAAGGCTATTGATGGTATGGTGACCAACTTTCACCTTCCAAAATCAACATTAATCATGCTCGTCAGTGCACTTGCCGGCAGGGAAAATGTCCTTCACGCATATGAAACAGCGGTAAAAGAACGGTACAGATTCTTTAGCTTTGGCGACGCAATGCTGATTATCTAGGAGTTTGTCTAGGTCCCTATTTTTTGCGCTAAAATGAGCGCATTTCTTCAAATGGAAGGAGTACAATGCTTTGACAGCAATACGATACGAATTAATTCACACTTGCAAACAAACCGGTGCCAGGCTCGGACGGGTCCATACCCCGCATGGCAGCTTTGATACACCGATGTTCATGCCAGTCGGCACACTTGCGACGGTCAAGACGATGTCACCTGAAGACCTCAAGGAAATGGGAGCCAAAATCATTTTGAGCAATACCTATCATCTGTGGCTCCGTCCAGGACATGAAATTATCCGTGAAGCAGGCGGCTTACATAAGTTCATGAACTGGGACAGAGCTATTCTAACTGATTCTGGTGGTTTTCAGGTATTCTCATTAAGCGAATTCCGGAAAATTGAAGAGGAAGGTGTTCATTTCCGGAATCACCTGAATGGTGACAAGCTTTTCCTTTCCCCAGAAAAAGCGATGGAGATTCAAAATGCACTTGGTTCCGATATTATGATGGCATTTGATGAATGCCCGCCATTCCCAGCAACCGAAGAGTATATGAAGAAGTCTGTAGAGCGGACTTCGAGATGGGCAGAACGCTGCCTGAATGCCCACCAGCGACCTCAGGACCAGGGGCTGTTCGGAATTGTCCAGGGAGGCGAGTTTGAACACCTTCGCAAACAAAGTGCTAGTGATCTAACAAGCCTTGACTTTCCTGGTTATGCTGTAGGGGGATTGTCAGTGGGTGAACCGAAGGATGTCATGAACCGCGTCCTTGAATTTACGACACCGCTTTTACCGGCCAACAAACCAAGATATCTCATGGGCGTTGGTTCTCCAGACTCCTTAATAGACGGGGCAATCCGCGGAATTGATATGTTTGATTGTGTACTTCCGACTAGAATTGCAAGGAATGGTACACTAATGACCAGTACTGGCAGACTTGTTGTCAAAAATGCAAAATATGCTCGTGACTTTGGTCCGATTGACGAAAATTGCAGCTGCTATACATGCCGGAATTATAGCAGGGCTTATATCCGCCATTTAATCCGCTGTGAGGAAACGTTCGGCATCAGACTTACGACTTATCATAATCTGCATTTTCTGTTAGAATTAATGGAGCAAGTCAGACAGGCTATTAGGGAAGACCGCCTGGGAGACTTCAGGGAAGAATATTTTGAGCGTTACGGATTCAATAAACCGGATGCAAAAAATTTCTAAATATATAATTTTTGAAAGGAGGGAAATCATTTGGACGGAAATTTAATTGGTACTTTGGGACCGCTTATTCTTATGTTTGTCCTGTTTTACTTCCTGCTGATTCGCCCGCAGCAAAAGCGTCAGAAGGCAGTCCAGCAGATGCAAAGTGATTTGAAAAAAGGGGACCGTGTTGTAACAATCGGTGGCCTTCATGGCTTTGTCGATTCATTGGATGAGGACAAGGTAGTCATCCTTTGTGGCGATGGCAGCCGTCTTACATACGACCGTGCGGCAATCCGCGATGTTTCATCCGATTCTGCAAACTAAATACAAAAGCGGAACGCGCCTTGATTATCGCCGTACAAAATGGAGGGGCTTCGACTGAGATAAAGGAATCACGAAGAGCGATAGCGAATCGATGATGACTTATCGTAGGGAGGAGACCTTAAGTTTGCGCACGCGTGGGCGCTGGAGCTAGACGGGACAATAGTTAAAAAGGCATTCCGAGTGAATGCCTTTTTGCATATTTTTTAAGCTGCTGTCCGTTTGGGCCCAGCCAAATTGACGCCGAGGATACCGCCCATCATGGCTATCAGGATGTAGCAGACATGGTACACGATTTGCTCGACGTCGAACAGCTTGTCGTAGCCGAGATATTGAAACAGGAAAATGATAAGTGAATAAATCATTCCGGTCAAACCGCCAAGCAACCAGCCTTTCTGCCCGGTCTTTCCGCCCGATAGGAAACCACCCCCGAACAACCCGATAAATGACATGGCTGTAATAATGTATTCAAGTGATACTTCCCTAACAGATGTGAACCTCAACAATAATGAAAAAATGAGTGAGCTGAATACCGCAAATACAAAAATGAATACCAGCCCGGATAGAATGCCTTTTCCCATACTCCTTGTTTCGATTTTCACCATCTCCCTTCCATACACTCCATTCTTTGCCTAGTACAAGCATATTCACAAGAACCAGGAATAGAAGTCCCGTTTGAAAGAAACTTGGCAATAAGTACCTTACTTAATCGTGTTGAAAAGCGGAAACTAAACATGTTTAAACCTTGGAGGTGCTTTGGGCAGTGGAACATTTGGAACTTCTGTTACGGACCATATTTTTGTACCTTGTCATCCTAATAACCTTCAGGCTGATGGGGAAGAGGGAAATTGGTGAACTTAGTGTTCTTGATCTGGTTGTGTTTATAATGCTGGCAGAGATTGCATCAATGGCGATTGAAAATACGGAAGATTCCATCTTTCACTCACTCATTCCAATGCTTGGGCTTGTCGGAATACAAATTGTGTTTGCTTACGTTTCATTAAAAAGCAAGTGGTTTAGGGATTTAATCGATGGCAGGCCAACAATTATTATTAACAAAGGGAATATTGATGAAAAAGCAATGAAAAAACAGCGCTATAATTTTGATGATTTGCTTGTACAACTGAGGGAAAAGGATATCCGAAATATATCAGACGTAGAATTTGCTATACTTGAAACATCCGGAAAGTTGTCCGTTTTTAAAAAAGAGCCAAAAGGAAACGGGAAGCGAGATCATTCAAAGGGTGATCTTACTATGCCCCTCATTATCGATGGAAATATTCAGGAAGAAAATCTTAGACGAATTAATAAGTCAAAAGATTGGCTTTTAGAAGAACTTAATAAAAAAAGCGATTTACAACTAAAGGAAGTTTCATTTTGCAGCTATGATCAAGGAAAGCTATATGTCGATATAAATGACAAATAAAATGCTGGCAACCTAAATTGGAAGCCAGCATTTTTTTTTGGAAAAATAGCTTTCTCATTACGGAGTCAGCCTTGAAAGAAAGCCTCCAATCCAGGGAATCCGTTTTAACTCCTGCGGCCGGATTAGTTTAAGGAAAAGGATAAGCATTGAATAAATGGCTGCCATACTTATAGTGGAAATGACCACTTTGTTTAGCAACGAAATGTCAGGAGAAAATCCATGGTAAATGAGAAAACCTGCATAACCTGAAACAACTATAACGACTAGAATTTTTAAATATTCCACTACATAAAAAGAAAATGAAATCCGTTTGAGGACAGTTGCAAAATGGAGAAGTGTAACCAGAACGGTTCCTGTCATCAATCCAAGTGCGACACCATTGATACCAAAGGCTGGCTGTGATGCGAGAAGGAAAATGACGGCTGTTTTGATAACCGCTCCAATCAGGCTATTAATCATGGCTGCCCTTGCCAGGTTCAAAGCCTGCAATGCTGCCTGCAGCGGCCCTTGATAATAATAAAATAAAAAGAACGGAGCCATCAGCCTGATAAATCCGGCCCCATTTGAGGATCCATACATTAATGTCATTAATGGATCGGCAAGCACATAGAGAACAGCAACTGATATCCCCCCTGTTAAAATGGAAAAGCGCAATGCTTGCTGGAGGCGGTGTTCAATCAGCTTACTGTTGTTTTTAGAGTTTGCTTCGCTGATTGCCGGGACAAGTGAAGTTGCCAGTGAATATGTAATAAAGGATGGCAGCAACAGAAGCGGCATCGCGAAGCCGGTCAATGCGCCATATTGTTTAGTAGCGAGGGCCGTCGCTACCCCTGCAAGCCCAAGGCTGTGCGAGACGACAATCGGCTCAAAGAACCAGGAGACAGACCCGATTAGCCTGCTGCCTGTTGTTGGGACTGCGACACTCATCAGCTCCTTAAAGGACTGCTTGCCTGATTTGACGAACTTGAAGAAATCCTTTCGTACCCTGAACTTTTTCTTTAATTTAAATGCGGTCATAAGATAGACTAAAGAAACAAGCTCACCAATTACGGCTGAAAGCATTGCCCCGGCGGCGGCGAATTCAATCCCATAAGGAAGGAAGGTTTTTGTCATTACGGCAATAAGTGCAATTCTGAAGGTTTGCTCCAATATTTGCGAGTAAGCGGAAGGCTTCATATTTTGCCTGCCCTGGAAATAACCGCGCAAAACGGAAGAGACCGCGATGATGGGCACAACAGGAGCAATGGCAATTAACGGATAATACGTCCGGCTGTCTGTGAACAGCGTTTCTGCCAGCCATGGTGCGAGCAGGATCATCGCAGGCGTGAAAATGGCGGATAGAGTTAGAGTGGTAGCTAAGGAAACAACAAGAATTTTTTTTATTTTTCCGTATTCACCGCGGGCTTCTGCCTCAGCAATATTTTTTGAAATCGCCACCGGCAGGCCAAACTGAGTAATCGTGATGACGAGCACCAGTGTCGGGTACGCCATCATATAGAGGCCGACCCCTTCCTCACCGATAAATCGGGCAATCGCAATCCGATTGATGAATCCTAGCATTCTAGTAATAAATCCTGCGAGAAGCAGGATAACTGTTCCTTTTAAAAACTTAGACATTCGTTTCCCACCTTCTCAAAATAGTGGAGATAATATACAATTAACTATATGCACCGGGGTGGACAAACAGACATAGAGCATGTCAGAAAACTAAATATGAGTTATACTTCCATTCCATATTCATGGAAAGGGACTGTTTATCAAGCGGAAACAAGCAATATAAGGCGATGGAGCGTAGCGGGACTATATAAGTGCCGATTATGGAATTTTATTTCTGCAAAGTTTAATAGTGAGCGGCTATACTTAGCGAAGCTCTTTTCCACACAAAAGACAAACTGTTTCAGGAGGTTCCTATAATGGAATACGGGCATACATACGACCAGTACCGGTATCAGCTTTTTCCAGTCCTTGAAAGCAAGCTTGAGGAATTTCGCCTTCTTGGCAATGAATCAATAAGCGAACAAGAGCTGTGGGGCTATCTTATTAAGAAGAAATGGAAAAAGGACAACGGGGAAAAGCTTCTCCATGAACTTGTTCAGGACATTTTGTCTGTTAAAGTTAGTGATTTCATCAGCTATGCGACTCAGGAAACATACAAGGAATCCCCGTTTTCCAAGGATAATCAGGAAGAATGGAAGGAACTGCTCAAGTAATTGAGGGATATTTGTAGATTAATTTTTAGTAGTGATTGGGTTATCAATTCATGAAGAAATCGGGTTAAAAAGGCCATTAGCGGCTCTGCAGACCTGCTGCAGAGCCTTAATAAGTTTTTGCAGGAGTTTCTTCATATCCAATTTTGTGTAAAAAATGTCATCTAAGTGGAATTGACAGGCTATTCCTGATAAATCATAATAATTCTATTGGACTTAAAGTGTATTTACAGGTTAGCTTTGCCAGGAATTTAAGGAGGTTCATCACATGGTTAAACGCAACAGGATTGTGGCTTTCATCCTCATTGTCCTTATCGTGGGGAGCATTATCGGAGCCACATCCAAAAACATCTTGGGCAACATCAAGCTAGGCCTTGATTTGCAGGGCGGATTTGAAATCCTTTATGAAGTGAAGCCTGCGAAGAAAGGGCAAAAGATCAACCAGGAAGCACTGGCAAGCACAGCCGAAGCTCTCGACAGGCGTATTAACGTCCTTGGTGTCAGTGAACCAAATATTCAAATTGAAGGGGACGACCGAATCAGGGTGCAACTTGCCGGGGTAACCGACCAGGCAAAGGCCCGGGAAATGTTGTCTACCGAAGCAAATCTTAGCTTCAGGGATGCAAATGATAAGCTGATGATGGACGGAACCGACCTTGCGGAAAACGGTGCAAAGCAAACGTTTGACCAGCAGGGAAGGCCAGCCGTCTCTCTTAAATTAAAAAGCGCGGATAAGTTTCGCGAGGTAACACAGGAAATAGTGAACAACGCCCCGAACAATGTTCTTGTCATCTGGCTTGATTTTGAGGAGGGAGTTGATTCCTTTAAGGAGGAAATCGGAAAAGAAAATCCGAAATTCCTTTCTGCTCCTACAGTCAGCCAGGTTTTTAACGACAACGAAGTATCCATCGAAGGACAATTCACACCTGACGAGGCCCAGACTCTAGCAAGCCTGCTGAATGCGGGGGCACTTCCAGTCCAGTTGGATGAGATTTATTCAACGTCGGTTGGAGCTAAATTCGGTGAAAAGGCTTTGGATGAGACAGTTTATGCGGGAATTATCGGTGTTCTTGCTATTTTCATTTTCATGATTGCCTATTACCGATTCCCAGGTTTTATTGCGACAATCACTCTAACTATTTATCTATTTTTGACTTTGCTTATATTTGATTGGATGAACGTCGTCCTGACGCTGCCGGGCATCGCAGCCTTGATTCTCGGTGTCGGTATGGCCGTAGACGCGAACATCATTACGTATGAAAGGATTAAAGAGGAAATCAAGGTTGGTAAAACAATCAAGGCGGCCTTCAAAGCAGGGAACGAAAACTCGCTCTCCACAGTTACAGATGCCAACCTTACAACCTTGCTCGCAGGTGCAGTTCTGTTTTTCTATGGGACAAGCTCAGTTAAAGGGTTCGCCACAAGCTTGATTATTGGTATCCTAGGAAGTTTCTTTACGAACGTATACCTTTCGAGGTGGCTGCTCGGCCTTTGGGTAAACAGCGGCTTCCTGAATAACAAGCCCGGCTGGTTTGGTGTCAAAAAGAGCGACATTCACGACATTGCTGAAGGCGTCGATACACTTGAACTTAAAACAAAGTTTGACAGAATCGACTTTGTCCGGAACCGGAAAGCTTTCTTCATTGCGTCCGGTTCAATAGTTGCGGTTGGCATTGTAATCCTGTTGATATTCAGGCTGAACCTAGGCATTGATTTTACAAGCGGAACGCGTGTAGAAGTTCTGTCAGAAAAGCCATTGACAACTGAACAATTTTCGAATGAGCTGAAAAAGGCCGGTTTTGAAACCGATGATATCGTAATTTCAGGTGCTGATAATGAAATTGGCGTCGCCAGGTTTAAGGGTGAGATGTCCAAGGATGAAATTACTCAGCTAAAAAATGACCTTCACGATGTATACGGTGCAGATCCAACAGTCAACAGTGTTTCGCCGACTGTCGGTAAGGAGCTTGCCAAGAACGCGATGATTTCCATGGCTCTCGCATCCCTGGGCTTGATTATTTTCGTTGCTTTCCGATTTGACTTGCCGATGGGGATATCAGCTATTATCGCCTTGCTCTTTGCCGCATTCTTCATCTTCCCGCTCTTCAGCATCATCCGTTGGGAAGTCGATATCACCTTTATTGCGGCCGTCCTGACGGTAGTCGGTTATGCGATCAATGATACAATCGTTACCTTTGACCGGATGCGTGAGAACATGCAGAAACGCCGCCGCCTGAAAACGAAAGAAGAAATTGCCGATGTTGTTAATACCAGTATCAGGCAAACCCTCGGCCGTTCAATCAACACTGTTGGTATGGTTGCTTTGACAGTAGTGGCGCTTCTGATATTCGGAAGCGAATCGATCCGCAGTTTCTCACTCGCTTTGCTTGTCGGTCTAATTGTCGGTACGTACTCTTCCATCTATATCGCAGCACAGCTGTGGGTTGAATGGAAAACACGTGAATTGAAGAAAAAGGGTGTTCTCATCACTTACAAAGAAAAACGCAAATACAACGACCAGCCACAAGTCTAACCGCAGATTTTCTGCGGTTTTTCTTTTTGTGAAAGGCTTGCAGGGGTACTTTCCTGCTATAAGGGTAAATCGGCTGGTAACTTTTCTCTAGTGAAACTAGGAGGTTCACTAGTTGTTTCGAGGAAAATAGTAGTAATACTCTGAGTAGTACTAAAAGTACTACGTGAAAAAACCAGCAATTTCTTGCTATAGCGGTAAATTTGCTTGTTGTTTTTCTCTAGTAATACTCAGAGAAACACTAGTCCCCAAACAGAAAAGACTAATAGTATTAAAAAACAGCAGCATTGGTTCCATTACGCACATCTAAAACCCTTCAAACATAACCAATACACCTTATTGGTAACATTTTTAGGAGTTCCAGGGGATGAAACGCAGCCAATACTACTTCATGGTACCATTTCCAGCTGCCACAAAGTCCAAAACGGTTCCAATGAACGCGAAGAACCCTGAACTCTGTTCCGCCCATTAGCCCCAAAATTACCCTGAAATCCATTGTCCGCAAGAATAGATGATTGTGCTGGTTTTCCTGCTCCTGTATAATAGAAAAGTTGAGGGGTGAACGTATGTTACATTCAAAAACACGTTGGATTGTCCGGGATTATGATTTGGGCACGGCTGAAAAACTTGCAGAAGAACTGAATATATCTCCCCTTGTTTCTTCAATGCTATTAAACCGGGGAATTGACAATTCTGACTCCGCCCGGACTTTTCTTTTTGGCGGGCAGGATTTTCACGATCCGTTTTTGCTTGACGGCATGGATAGGGCAGTTGCCCGGATCCAGGAGGCAATTGCCAATCAGGAACCGATACTAATATATGGAGATTATGATGCGGACGGTGTAAGCAGTACAACTGTTCTGATGATTACCCTAAGAGAACTTGGAGCAAATGTAAGCTTCTACATACCGGACAGGTTTTCCGAAGGGTATGGACCGAATGAAGCTGCATTCAGGAAAGCTGCCGAAAGTGGAATTAAGCTCATTATTACCGTTGATACAGGAATTGCAGCAATTCATGAGGCGGAAATAGCAAGAGAGTTAAATGTTGACCTGATAATCACAGATCACCATGAGCCTGGACCGATTTTACCGGAGGCTCTTGCGATTATTCATCCAAAATTGCCTGGGAGCAACTATCCATTTAGGGAACTTGCCGGTGTGGGAGTTGCCTTCAAAGTGGCACATGCCCTTTACGGGAAACTTCCAGAGCATCTTTTGGAAATTGCCGTTATTGGCACGATTGCCGACCTTGTTTCGTTAAAAGGGGAAAATCGGCTAATTGCCAAAAAAGGCATTGAAAAACTGAAATCGACTAAAAATATTGGAATCAAGGCAATTTTCAAGGTTGCCGGTGTCGAACTCCAAACGATTAATGAAGAGACGATTGGATTTTCACTTGCCCCACGGATTAATGCGGTGGGAAGACTTGAACATGCAAGCATGGCAGTTGACTTGCTTTTGTCCGATAACATGGGGGAAGCTGAAGAGCTCGCCCACGAAATGGATTCGCTTAACAAGGAACGACAGGCAATTGTCCAATCCATTACACTTGAAGCGATTGAACAGGTGGATAAAGAATTTCCGACTGATTCTAACAAAGTGCTGGTTGTGGGTAAGGAAGGCTGGCATGCCGGTGTCATTGGTATCGTTGCATCGAAACTGGTGGAGAGATACTACCGGCCGGTAATTGTCCTGAGTTACGACCGGGAAAAAGGACTTGCAAAAGGATCCGCCAGAAGTATTCCGGGCTTTGACCTTTTCAAAAATCTCTCAACCACTAGGGAACTTCTTCCTCACTTCGGGGGCCATCCAATGGCGGCGGGAATGACTTTAAAGCTTGAGGATGTAGACGAGCTGCGACGAAGGCTTAACCAACTGGCAGAAATGCAAATGAGCGATGATGATTTTATTCCGGTAATGCAGCTTGATGCAGAAATATCGATTTCCGATTGTACCCTTGAAATTTTAGAGGAGCTTCAACTGCTCGCTCCTTATGGTATGGATAATCCGAAGCCAAGGATTTCAATCGAGAATGCCGAAATATCAACAATTCGTAAAATTGGCAGCGACCATAACCATCTAAAGCTCACACTTGCTGGTGACGAAAAATCAGTTGATGCAATTGGGTTTGGCCTGGGGAGGTTTTTTGATCATATTTCACCTGCATCAAGGCTTTCAATTGCCGGAGAGCTTTCGATAAATGAATGGAATAATATCAGAAAGCCGCAAATTATGCTTCAGGATATTGCAGTCAGGCATTGGCAGCTGTTTGACATACGCGGAGTCCGCTCTTTCGGTTCACTGCGGGCAAAGCTGCCAGATATCAGTAAAATTTTCATTTTGTTCGATCGGCAGTACCTGCAGGCTATTGTGCCTGGTGAAAAGGATGAAGTTATTGTTGCTGATACAATTGAAACGGCAGAAGCGGCAAGGCTTGATGGTGCAAGCATTGTGTTGGTTGATATGCCGCCGTCTAAGGCTATCTTTAATGCGCTGCTTGCCGGAAAAAGCCCTGAGAGAATGTATGCCGCTTTTTATAAGGAAAACAGTGAATTTTTCAGTACAATCCCGGGCAGGGAACACTTCAAGTGGTATTACGCGTTCCTTCTGAAAAACTCGCCATTTGATATTAATAAATATGGCGGCCTGCTGGCAAAGAGGCGGGGATGGACGAAGGAGACAATCGATTT
>NZ_HG964497.1:4574849-4783106 GCF_000613125.1 Bacillus sp. EB01 | reverse complement strand
GTTTTTTGAGCTTGAGTTTGTTACAATAAACAATGGATTAATTTCCGTTGCCAAGACTTCGAATAAACGAGACCTGGCTGAGTCGCGAACTTACCAGGATAAGCAAGCACATATCGCTCTTGAGCAGGATTTATTATTTTCTTCTTATGGGCAGCTGAAAAGCCTATTCGCCCAAATCCTGGCAGAGCCTGTTGAAAATGAGGAGGCAGTAAAAGAATGGATTTAAGACAGTATGTTACAATTGTGCCTGACTGGCCAAAAGAAGGCATCAAGTTTAAAGATATTACACCGCTAATGAATAATGGGGAAGCCTATAAATATGCGACAGACCAAATTGTCTCATATGCAAAGGAAAAGAAAATTGACCTTGTTGTCGGCCCTGAAGCGCGCGGCTTCATCATTGGCTGCCCGGTTGCTTATTCGCTTGGGGTTGGTTTTGCACCTGTACGAAAAGAAGGCAAGCTCCCTCGTGAAACGATTAAAAAAAGCTATGGGCTTGAATACGGCACCAATGTACTTACAATCCATAGAGATGCCATACAGCCAGGTCAGCGCATCCTTATTACGGATGATCTTCTTGCGACTGGCGGAACAATCGAAGCGACTATCAAGTTAGTCGAAGAGCTTGGCGGAATCGTTGCCGGAATCGCTTTTCTCATTGAACTGACTTATCTAGAAGGCCGGGAAAAGCTTGAAGGCTATGATGTTTTGACCTTGTTGGATTATTAAGTGTTATGATGGTTTCAAGGAAGCTCCTGTAAAGTGCTTTCTTGATGAAAAAGATCTTTCTTGGTTTTAAATTTGTGCCAAAAGCTTGTCTAAAGCTAAGGGGCTCGCCAGTCGGCGAGTTTTCTTTGTAATATCAGAATTATTATCTTGTCATTTTTTGCCTCTAGCTCCAGCGCCTACGTGTGCAAACTTCAGGTCTCCTCCCTGCGATAAGTCATCATCGAATCGCTACGCTCTTCGTGATTCCTTTATCTCAGTCGAAGCCCCTCCATTTTGTACGGCGATGACCAAGGCGCTTACGCTTTTGATTTCGTATGCAGTTTGTAATTCACTAAAAGGGTATCGGCCAATTTTTCCAAAAAGCAAAAAAGAACCCTTTTTTCGACATATTTCATGTTTTCGGCTAAAAATCCTTTTGAATCACTTTACATCCTTGGATTTTTTCTCGATAATAGTAACAATCCACTAATATTTTCATAAATCTAAGGAACAAAGGGGCCTTGTTGGTTGTAGTTCGGCTCTATATTTTCTACTAAGAAACAAAGGTGATTTTATGGCGAACGATTCAGTGCTGACCGCCGAACAAGTCATCGACAAGACAAGGGCATATTTGAACGATGAGCACGTGGCACTTGTGCAGAAGGCGTACGAGTATGCCGAGATTGCCCATCGTGATCAAATTCGGAAATCCGGTGAGCCGTATATTATCCATCCGGTCCAGGTTGCGGGAATTCTTGCTGACCTGGAGATGGACCCGGCTACGGTAGCTGCGGGATTTCTCCATGACGTCGTTGAAGATACAGCCATTACCCTAAAGGATATTGAAGCTGAGTTTAACGAAGAAGTGGCCATGCTTGTTGACGGCGTGACGAAGCTGGGCAAAATTAAATATAAATCGCATGAGGAACAGCAGGCGGAAAACCACCGGAAAATGTTTGTGGCGATGGCCCAGGATATCCGGGTCATTTTGATCAAGCTTGCGGACCGATTGCATAATATGAGGACGCTGAAGCATCTTCCGTTCGAAAAGCAGCAGCGTATTGCGAATGAGACGCTTGAAATCTTCGCGCCGCTTGCACACAGGCTTGGTATTTCGAAGATTAAGTGGGAGCTTGAAGACACTGCGCTCCGCTATTTGAATCCGCAGCAATATTACCGGATTGTCAACCTCATGAAAAGGAAGCGTGCTGAGCGGGAGCAATATTTGGATGATGTGATTGAGGAAGTGCGCGAACGTGTCGGTGAGGTTTCCATTAAGGCGGAGATTTCCGGCAGGCCCAAGCATATTTACAGCATTTATCGGAAGATGGTGCTTCAGAATAAGCAGTTCAGCGAGATTTATGATTTGCTTGCTGTGAGGATTGTTGTTAACAGCATTAAAGATTGCTACGCTGTCCTTGGAATCATCCATACATGCTGGAAGCCGATGCCTGGCCGCTTCAAGGATTACATTGCAATGCCGAAGCCGAATATGTATCAGTCCCTCCATACGACTGTCATCGGTCCGAAGGGTGATCCACTCGAGGTCCAAATCAGGACCACTGAGATGCACAGGATTGCTGAATTCGGGATTGCCGCCCACTGGGCTTACAAGGAAGGCAAAAGTGTTAGTGAAAGTGCCTCTTTTGAGCAAAAACTGACATGGTTCAGAAATATTCTTGAATTCCAGAATGATACGGCCAATGCTGAGGAATTCATGGAATCGCTAAAAATAGATTTGTTTTCGGATATGGTGTTTGTGTTTACTCCGAAAGGCGATGTAATCGAGCTGCCATCCGGGTCGGTTCCGATTGATTTTGCCTATCGGATTCACTCGGAAATCGGCAATAAAACGATCGGTGCAAAAATCAATGGGAAGATGGTTACGCTTGATTATAAGCTTAAGACCGGCGATATCATTGAGATTTTGACGTCGAAGCATTCATACGGGCCAAGCCAGGATTGGCTGAAGCTCGCCCAGACTTCACAAGCGAAGAATAAGATTCGCCAATTTTTCAAAAAGCAGCGGCGTGACGAGAATATTGAGAAAGGCCGCGAACTGGTTGAAAAAGAAATTCGAGCTATGAATTTCGATATAAAGGAAATTCTGACGCCAGAAAATGTGCGGAAGGTTGCCGAGAAGTTTAACTTCACAAACGAAGAGGATATGTATGCCGCGGTTGGGTATAATGGCGTTACGGCTCTCCAAGTTACGAACCGCTTGACTGAGAAATGGCGGAAGAAACGTGATCAGGAAGCTGTGACGAATATATCCGAAGCCCTGACGGAATTGAAGACGCCAGCGACGACTGTTGTGAAAAAGCGTGATTCCGGTGTTCGGGTCGCGGGTATCGATAATCTGTTGATCCGGCTTTCGAAATGCTGCAATCCTGTACCTGGCGATGAAATTATCGGCTTTATTACAAAAGGGCGCGGAGTATCTGTGCATCGTGCCGATTGCCCGAATATCGAGAATGAGGATCAGTCACGCCTAATTCCGGTTGAATGGGATTCTTCGTTCACTGACAGGAAGGAATACAATGTTGATATTGAAATCAGCGGCTACGACAGGCGCGGGCTTCTAAACGAGGTTCTTCAGGCTGTCAATGAAACGAAGACGAATATTACGGCTGTTTCAGGCAAGTCGGACCGTAATAAAATGGCGACAATTATTATGTCGATTGCCATTCACAACGTCAGCCATTTACACAAGGTTGTTGACAGAATCAAACAAATACCTGAAATATACGCAGTGCGGCGGATTATGAACTAGTATATCGCTGCGCTGCGGTTTTTTTAATTCTTTTGAAGACAGGAGATTAAGAAATGAAAGCAGTCGTTCAGCGCAGCAAGCAAGCAAGCGTTACAGTAGATGGGGAAGTAGTCGGCAGTATTTCGAAAGGACTTGTTGTCCTGCTGGGTGTTACTCATGAGGATACAGAAAAGGATGCGGCCTTTTTAGCTGATAAAATTGCGAATTTGCGTATTTATGAGGATGCGGAAGGCAAAATGAACTTGTCGCTTCTTGATGTTGGCGGCGATATTTTGTCAGTTTCCCAATTTACGCTCTATGGAGATTGCCGAAAAGGCAGGCGGCCAAATTTCATGGCAGCGGCCAGGCCAGAAGTTGCAAATGGCCTTTATGAAACGTTCAACAGCATGCTCCGGGACAAAGGAATGACTGTTGAAACGGGCCGATTTGGCGCAATGATGGATGTCAGCCTTGTGAATGATGGTCCAGTTACACTGATTATAGAAAGCAAAGCCTGAAACATAAGCCAAGCGGCTTCGCGATAGCCAAAATCCGCCTCGAGCCATGCAAAGACTCGCCTGTCTCTGCGATGTTAATTCAAGGATGCTTTCCTTTGTGTCCCTGCGATGATAATTCTCAGGAGCTTCCCTTTGTGGAAAAAGACGTAAAAAGGGGCAGCCATTATAAATTCTGATGATATATATAAACACCCGCCGAAGTTGTTGGCGGGTGTTCGTTTTGGTTGGAGTTATTTTTCCTTGAAATAGCGGGCAAGCCCGTTCATAATTCCTGTTGATGCACTTTCCTGGAATTGGTTGCTCAGGACACCCATTTCCTCGGACGCATTGCTCAGGAAACCAAGTTCAATGAGGGCTGCTGCCTGCTTGTTTTCCCTGATTACATGATAATCGCCGAAGCGGGCGTTCCGATTTTTTGATTTTGTTTCAGTAACCGTTGCTGAATGGACTGTTTCAGCGAGTTTCTTTTGATAGGAATGATAATAATAGGTGGTCATTCCGCGTACTGTCCTGTCGTTAATAGAATCATAATGGATTGAAATGAATGCGTCCGCACCATTTATATACGCGGAGCTGACCCTTGAAGGCAGCGAATAATACGTATCGCGGCTTCGCGTCATCACAACCTTGGCACCGTGCTTTTTGAGCTTGCTGGTTAAGAGGTTCGCAGTCTTTAATGTAAGGCCTTTTTCGTATGTACCTCTTACCCCGATGGTACCGGTATCAATTCCGCCATGGCCGGGGTCAATAACAATTACTTTGTTTTTCAGGTATGAAAAACCATCTTCCTTACTGATTTGAGGTGCACTGCCAGAAACCTGGACAATCCAGCCTGCGATAAAACCGCTAGAGCCATTCTTGAGCTCGATTTCGTACCAGCTGCCCGACACCTTCTTAACTTTGAATTGTTCACCCTTGTTTCCGCGGGCAATCACTTTTGCATTCAATTCCGGCTTTTGGCGGATGTTGCTTCCGTCATGGAGAATAGTTACCTTGCTCTCATTGACTTCCTTGCCAGTATTGCCGGCAGCATTGCCCGTCTCGGCTGCCTTATCAAGGTACCAGCCTGCCACCCAGCCATATTTGCCTTTTTGGTATTCAATTTTGGCCCAGCTATTCTTTTCTTCAAGTATGCTGAACTTCTGGCCTTTTTTGACTGTCGCAATAATCTTCCCGTTCAAGGAACCTGTGTTTCTGACACTGAGTGCGGTCGCTGTTACAGTTCCGATAACACCCGTGGAATTCTTCCCAGAGTTCGGGCTCTCTTCTTGGGCTGATAAAAATTCAGAGCTTACCCAACCTGTTTTTCCATTTGAGAATGAGATTTTCGACCAGCCGTTTGATTCTGACAAGACTTCTACTTTGGCACCTTGCTTTAGCTTTCCGGCAACGGCAGCTTTGGATGAAGGAGTTGTGCGCACATTCAAAATATCTGCGTTTACAACTTTTATTTTCGTTTTAGCCGCTGTTGTTGCTGGTGCAGTTCCTGTTGTTTTGCCTGGTGAGCCTGTCTCTTTCAGGAATTCGCTTGAAACCCAGCCGCTGCCGCGTTTACTTTCGATCTTACTCCAAAGTCCAGACTTTTCGAGGATAGTAACCTGCTCTCCCATTGTCAATGAACCTGTCATCGAATAGTTGGTTCCTGGTCCACTCCTAATTCGAAGCTTGTCCGCTGTAATAATCGCGGTTGTATTGGTTTTGGAAGCGGCTTGCTGCCGGTTCACTAGCCAATTGGCAGCCCAGCCGGTTTTTCCTGTGGAAAGCCTGAGCTGCATCCATTCTCCTTTTTCTGAAAGGACGGTTAAAACTGCTCCCTTTTTTACAGTAGCAACAACACTGTAGCTTAAGCCGGGACCGCTCCTGATATTAAGGCCGTCAACCGCTGCGGTGACAGTAATCCCTGCAGCGTATTCCTTTAATGGGAAGACAGCCCCGATAAGCAGGACACAGCAGGCAGCGAGCAAAAATATTTTCCTTCCCATTGGACACCTCCTACGTATCTTTTATTGTAGCGGAAAATTGTCCCAGTTTCATTCGTTTTTTCATTTTTCTAGCCAATTCTATTTTCGAAGGAGCCAAAAGCGCTGGTATGGCGGACTGTATTGAAAAAATATAGGAAGTTCTATTGAAATCGCTTTGACTTTTTTTTCGTTGTGAAATGGTTCCAAGAGAGGCTATGGAAATTGTTTTGGCTTGGTTTTCGGTATGAAATGGTTCCAAGAGAGGCTATTGACGTTGTTTAGGCTTGGTTTTCGGTTTGAAACGATACCAAGAGAGAGGCTATTAAAATTGTTTTGTTAGGGTTACTTTCTTAAAATGATTCCAATACCGGATTCAAAATTTGCTTTACCTGAAATCAAGGAAATTGTTATCCCAGTACACACCTAGTATATGAACCAAAAACTGAAGAAAATTTATCAAAGGACCTCGAAACTTTTTCATGTGATTGGGAACACTAGAAAAATAATCATGTGATGGAGAGGTGCAGGATATGAGATTCAGCGACAAAGGAATGCATGCGCAATCAGGGGAAAAGGGAGTATTTGGGGTAGACTTCCATGATTTTATCGAAAAGGAACAGAATTCTGGCACGTATGAGCTGGCTAGTGAATTTGGGTTGACCATCCGCGATGTCCGAAAACTGAAAAAACGGCTTGAGAGATCGTAATTCGGCTTGACAACAAGCGTTGAGGTCTTTATCATAAAATAAATAAAGCGAAGGCACCTTTGTTGCTTCGCTGCATAGGTATACGGATAGAACCGTTGATGGAGCATAGTAATCAACCCACAAGCCATGTTCAGAGAGGGAGGGTCCCGGGCTGAAAGCCTTCCCGCATGCAGGATTGATGAATGAACACTCCGGAGGTTTCCCCCTGAAAAATGCAGTAGGGGGTGAACGTTGCAGGCGTTAACTGTAAAAGAGGAAGCCCGGATTTTTGGGTTTCAATTAGGGTGGCACCACGGGAATCAAAACTCTCGTCCCTTGTTTAGGAATAAACAGGGGAGGGGAGTTTTTTTATTTTGCATTTTGTTTTTTAACAGTACGATTGAAGCAGCAAGAGCCGAAATCAACAGTGTTGTTTAACATAATCCTGTCTTTAAAAAGAGCCATGGTTGGCGGCCTTAAAGGGTTTGTTAAAGCTATTCAAAAAGAATTCCTATCACCGGTCCACCAAAAGGGCCATTGCATGATACATATAAAGAAATATTTAAGGAGGAATCCGCATGACGATCAATATTCCCAGGGGAACCCAGGATATCCTGCCAGGGCAGGTAGAAACGTGGCAACTGATTGAAGAAACAGCTCGCAAGCTTTGCAAAGTCTTTCAATACCAGGAAATCAGGACGCCTGTTTTTGAACATACAGACCTTTTTAGCCGAGGAGTCGGTGACACAACAGATATCGTTACAAAGGAAATGTATACCTTCGAAGATCGCGGCGGCAGAAGCCTTACCCTCCGCCCTGAAGGAACTGCTTCAACAGTCCGTGCTTATGTAGAAAAGAAAATGTTCGGATATGCCGACCAGCCTGTAAAGCTTTATTATATGGGGCCAATGTTCCGCTATGAACGTCCGCAGGCAGGCCGCTTCCGCCAGTTTGTACAGTTCGGAGTCGAGGCGCTTGGCAGCAACGATCCTGCGATTGATGCGGAAGTGATTTCGCTGGCAATGGCTTTATACAGCAAGCTGGGACTGAAAAAATTGAAGCTAGTCATCAATAGCCTGGGCGACAAGGAAAGCCGCAAGGACCACAGGGAAGCGCTTATCAGCCACTTTCAGCCGCGGATCGGAGAGTTTTGCAGCGATTGCCAAACTAGGCTTGAGAAAAATCCGCTCAGGATCCTTGACTGCAAAAAGGACCGCGACCACGAGTTAATGAAGTCGGCTCCATCAATAGTCGAATATCTTAACGAAGAATCCCGTTCCTATTTTGAAAAGGTTCAGGATTATCTTAAACAGCTGGATATTTCATTCGAAGTTGACCCAAATCTTGTCCGAGGCCTTGATTATTATAACCACACAGCCTTTGAGATTATGAGTGAAGCAGAGGGCTTTGGCGCGATCACCACTCTCGCTGGCGGCGGCCGCTATAATGGCCTGGTTGAGGATCTTGGAGGTCCTGAAACAGCAGGAATCGGCTTTGCTTTGAGTATAGAAAGGTTCATAGCCGCACTGGATGCAGAGAAAGTCAAGCTCCCGGTCAAGCGGGAAATAGATGTCTACATCGTCTCTTTAGGTGAAAAGGCAAAGGACTATTCAGTCGGTTTGCTGCAGCAGCTTCGCAAAGAGGGGATTTCCGCCGAACGCGATTATTTGAACAGGAAGCTTAAGGCCCAATTCAAGGCTGCCGATCGGTTGAATGCCCGATTTGTTGCCGTACTTGGTGACGATGAACTAGATAAAGGTGTTATCAATTTGAAAGATATGGTTTCCGGCGACCAGAAAGAAGTAGAACTAGCTTCTTTTGTAAAAATGTTCGGGGAACTGCAAGGATAAGGAGGAATAATAATGTACGGAAGAAGTTATTTTTGCGGCGAAGTCCCGCATGCTGCAACAGGAGAAAAAGTTACTTTAAAAGGATGGGTTCAGAAGCGCCGGGACCTCGGAGGCCTAATCTTTGTAGACTTGCGTGACCGCACAGGCATTGTCCAGGTTGTTTTCAATCCAGATCAGCAGAGTGACGTTCATAAGATTGCCGAGAAAATCCGCAGCGAGTATGTCCTTAATGTGGTCGGCACAGTTGTAGCCCGTGATAAAGGGACAATTAATGAGAACATATCTACAGGAGAGATTGAAATAATCGCCGAGAGTGTAACGATTATCAATGAAGCGAAGACTCCGCCTTTCCTTATTTCCGATAAAACAGATGCATCTGAGGATGTTCGATTGAAATACAGGTATCTTGACTTCCGGCGCCCGGTGATTTTCAATACTTTAAAAATGCGCCACCAGGTGACAAAAACTATCCGTGAATTTCTTGATGGAGAAGGCTTCTTGGATATTGAAACACCGATTCTGACAAAAAGCACTCCTGAAGGCGCACGTGACTATCTCGTCCCAAGCCGGGTCCATCCAGGAGAATTCTATGCACTGCCGCAATCTCCACAGCTGTTTAAACAGCTGCTGATGGTTGGAGGAGTGGAACGGTATTACCAGATTGCCCGCTGTTTCCGTGATGAGGACCTTCGTGCCGACCGCCAGCCGGAATTCACGCAAATCGATATCGAAACCAGCTTTATGAGCCAGGATGATATTATCGGAATGATGGAGCAGATGATGTCCAAGCTATTAAAAGAAGTAAAGGGTGTTGAAATTCCTGCCAAGTTCCCTCGTATGAAATATGAGGAAGCCATGTCCCGATATGGATCTGACAAGCCTGACACACGCTTTGGCATGGAACTGAAGGACCTTTCCGAAGCAGTAGCAGGATCTGGTTTCAAAGTATTCGCGTCAGCTGTTGAAAATGGTGGACAGGTGAAGGCGATTGCTGTAAAAGGCGGCGCTGCAAAATATTCGCGTAAGGATATTGATGCGCTTGGTGAGTTTGCCGGCGTTTACGGTGCAAAAGGACTGGCTTGGCTAAAGGTAGAGGCTGACGGGCTAAAAGGACCGATTGCAAAATTCTTCTCCGCGGAAGACGGCGAAGCAATCAAAGCCATCACCGAGGCAGAGGTTGGCGACCTGCTCCTGTTCGTCGCTGACAAGAAATCTGTTGTGGCCGACGCACTTGGTGCCTTGAGGTTAAAACTAGGCCGTGAGCTTGAGTTGATCGACCAGAGTAAATTCAATTTCCTCTGGGTGACCGATTGGCCGCTGCTGGAATATTCAGAGGAGGATGGCCGTTATTACGCCGCCCACCATCCATTCACTATGCCATTCCGTGAAGACCTTGATTTATTGGACGAAAATCCAGTGGAAGTCCGCGCCCAAGCCTATGACCTTGTCTTGAATGGCTACGAGCTTGGCGGCGGATCCCTGAGAATTTTCGAAGCCCAAATCCAGGAAAAAATGTTCAAGGTGCTAGGCTTTAGCGAAGAAGAAGCCAGAGAGCAATTTGGATTCCTTCTCGAAGCCTTCGAATACGGCACACCTCCGCATGGCGGAATTGCACTTGGGCTTGATAGACTGGTCATGCTACTTACGGGCAGCACAAACCTTCGTGACACAATTGCATTCCCGAAAACGGCTTCGGCAAGCGATTTATTGACAAACGCCCCTGGTGAAGTCAGCCATGCACAATTGGATGAACTTCATCTTGCCCTTAAAACAAAAAATGAAAAGGCCTAGTAAAAGCATACCTGGAAATTACAGGTAACAAGGGTTGTTGCTTGAACAAATCGACCCAATATGCTATGATGTACTCAAGTTAGAAGAGTCCTGAAGTGTACGTTGCATCGCCTAAATGTTTTGACCGAACATTTTTTCTTCGGGAGTCCGGGTTTCGTTGCCGCGTAAATGCCCTTTTTAGGGACTTACAGTGACGGCGGACAGGACACCCACCTGCTTAATGCGGGCCAAAACGAAGGAATCAGGTAACGGCACAGGTTGGGACTCTTCGTCCTTTAATACATACTTTCCCGGAGGATGCATCCTCCGGTTTTTTGTTGTGTTTTTTGGAGAAATAATTCAATGCTAGTCGAGAATAGTATTGTTATGATACACGGAAACAGGCGTTTTTGATTGCGGCAGGCTATGAATAACATTTTGTCTAGTTCGGGAACCCGAAATGTCATTCATTGGGTTTATGAATGACACTTTGCCTAGTTCGGGAACCCGAAATGTCATTCATTGGGTTTATGAATGACACTTTGCCTAGTTCGGGAGCCTGAAATGTCATTCATTGGGACTATGAATGACACTTTGTCTAGTTCGGGAACCTGAAATGTCATTCATTGGGTTTATGAATAACACTTTGGGTAGTTCGAGAGCCTGAAATGTCATTCATCCGCTATATGAATAACACTTTGGTTCGTTCGGCAACCTGAAATGTTGTTCATATGGTTTTATTCATTAGACTTTGATTGGAAATCTTCTTGCATAAAAAAAGAGGATAGTATATATTTTATCGGGGTAAAGATACATAAAAGCGTCATCCGCCCGAGGGTGAAAGGCGGAATGGAATCTGTATGCCAGATATATAAATGGAGTGATAGCAATGCTGCATCAATTTTCACGTAATGAACTTGCAATCGGCCAGGAAGGCCTGGATATTTTGAAGAACAGCACAGTATTAGTGCTTGGTATTGGCGGAGTAGGATCTTTTTCGGCAGAAGCCTTGGCCAGGTCCGGTGTAGGACGTTTGATTCTTATTGATAAGGATGTTGTGGATATTACAAACGTAAATCGCCAGGTGATTGCGCTATTGTCAACGGTTGGAAAGCCAAAGGCGGATTTGATGAAGGAACGGATTGCCGACATCAATCCTGATTGTGAAGTCATTTCCCTTAAAATGTTCTACACCGAAGAAACATATGAAGAAGTGTTTTCCTATAAACCGGATTTTGTTATCGATGCCTCAGACACGATTATTTACAAAGTCCATTTAATCAAGGAATGCCTGAAACGTGGCATCCCAATGATTTCAAGTATGGGAGCGGCCAATAAAATGGATCCGACCCGCTTTGAAATTGCTGATATTTTCAAAACTCATACTGACCCGATTGCCAAAGTCATCCGGACAAAGTTGCGCAAGGAAGGCATTAGGAAGGGAATTCCGGTTGTTTTTTCAAGCGAAAGCCCGATTGTCATTCGTGAGGACGTACGAAAAGTAGTTGGCAATGATAAAGCTGAAATCAGGAAAGCGCAGATGCCGCCTTCCTCGAACGCATTCGTCCCGTCTGTTGCTGGACTGATTATGGCAAGCTATGTGGTTCGGGAACTTCTTAAAGACATTCATATCGACCGTGTTTCCGGCGTTCCTGAAAAATAAATGAATTAATGGAATCCATGGCCTTCAGGCTATGGGTTTCTTTTTTCATTTGTTAAAGAATGCTTTTAATTTCCGGCTCCACAAAGGAACAGTTTGTCTTGCCTAAGTGCTTGAAAGGCTTCTAAGCCTAATTGGCTACATTTTAACCTGCTGGGAAGCTCGAAACGGTTCCAATACAGTCTATTGGCTACATTTTAACCTGCCGGGAAGCTTGAAACGGTTCCAATAAAGCCTATTGGCTACATTTTGGCCCGCCTGAGAGCCCAAAACGGTTCCAATAAGCTGGTTAGCTACATTTTGATCTGGAACAGGAAAATATTTACAGAAAGAAGAAAGGCTTCCACCAAGGAAACCTCTCTGTTATTCTTTCGTTAATTTTTCATAAACGGATGCAAATGCCTGTTCAAATTTGCTGTTTTTCTTTGGCTGGTAGTAGCGTTTGTGCTTCAGTTTGTCAGGAAGGTATTGCTGGCGCACCCAGCCTGTTTCATAGTCATGGGGATACAAATAGTCAATTCCGCGTCCAAGCTCCTTTGCGCCTTTGTAATGGGCATCGCGAAGGTGGTCGGGAACATCGCCGGATAGGCCTTTCCTGATATCACCCAGAGCCGAATCGATTGCCATGATCGCAGAGTTTGATTTCGGCGATAAACAAAGCTCGATTACGGCATTGGCAAGCGGGATTCTCGCTTCAGGGAAACCAATTCGCTCTGCTGTTTCAATTGCTGCAAGTGTCCTGGCACCTGCCTGAGGGTTTGCAAGTCCGACATCCTCATAGGCAATTACCAAAAGCCTTCTGGCTATGCTCGGGAGGTCGCCTGCTTCGATTAGACGCCCTAGATAATGGAGAGCGGCGTTGGCATCGCTGCCGCGGATTGATTTTTGGAATCCTGAAAGAACGTCATAATGTGCGTCTCCGTCCTTATCATGGACAAAGCTTTTTTTCTGCAGGCATTCCTCTGCAGTCGCAACGTCAATTACAATTTTTCCAGATTCATTGGGCTCGGTTGAAAGTGACGCAAGCTCCACAGCATTTAGTGCACTTCTGACATCGCCGCCTGATCCCTGGGAAAAATGGTTCATTGCTTCAGGGGTGATTTCGATATCCATTGAGCCAAGGCCGCGTTCATCATCCTCTAGAGCCCTGTTGATCGCCTTTTTAATATCTTCCGGATCCAGCGGCTTAAGCTCGAATATTTGGCAGCGGCTTCTGATTGCAGGATTGATGCTATGATAGGGATTGCTCGTTGTTGCGCCAATCAGGGTTATCATCCCGTTTTCAAGGTAAGGGAGCAGAAAATCCTGCTTCGCCTTATCAAGGCGATGGACCTCATCAAGAAGTAGAATGACCTTGCCTGACATTTTTGCTTCAGCAGCGACGATTTCCATATCCTTTTTATTATTCGTGACAGCATTCAATGTCCTGAAGGCGTATCGGGTGCTGCCTGCAATCGCACTTGCAATCGACGTCTTTCCGATGCCCGGGGGGCCATACAGGATCATGGAAGAAAGCTGTTTTGCTTTGACCATTCTGGCTATTATTTTTCCATCGCCAACTAAATGCTCCTGGCCGCACACTTCATCAAGCGTTCTCGGCCGCATCCTAAAGGCAAGTGGTTTATCTTGCTTCATTATGCATCTCTCCAAAGACAAGTCTATCCTTTTAGTTTACCACTCCTCATCCAGTTCTGCTATTATCGCAATTTTCCCGAACCAATGCATATTCCCATTGTTTGTGCTATAATTTCTAAAGCCTACCTATATACTCAGTTTTTAAATAGTAATAGCAGGATAGAGTTAGCGAATATAGTTTGTTAAAGCAAAGGGGTCCTTTTCATTGTTTAAAAAAAGAAAGGGGCAGATAGGGGCGAGGCTGACGGTTTTTACAATTGGCCTGCTTATCATGTCTCTTGGAGTTGTCTTGCTTATCAGAAGCAATGCAGGGGCAACACCGTGGGATGTCTTCCACGTTGGCCTCTATTATCAAATAGGTTTGACTGTCGGCAGCTGGTCGATACTGGTAGGAGTTGTAATCTTGACAGCGGCTGCAATCATTGCAAAGGAAATTCCGCATATTGGTGCGTTTTTAAATATGCTTTTAATTGGCGTATTTATTGATATGTACATGTTGATGCCTTTTATAAAAGAGCCTTCTTCGCATTTTGGCGAGGCGGCCATGTTTGCTCTTGGAATCATTGTCTATGCGTGCGGCATGGGTGTTTATATCTCGGCAGGCCTTGGTACGGGGCCCCGCGACAGCCTGATGGCAGCAGTTTACGAGAAGACTGGTTGGAAAATCCGGAATGTTCGCGGTTCAATGGAGGTAATTGTCCTTCTGATTGGATGGTGGCTTGGAGGCCCGGTTAGCTGGGGAACCATCCTGTTTAGCTTTATGATTGGCCCGATATTCGGGGCAGTGATGCCGCAATGCAACAGATTGACAGATGTAATTTTAGAAAAAGTAAAAAGAAAAGATGAACTGCACATTAGTAAGGAGGCCTAGTTGTGAAAATTTCTACTAAAGGTCGGTACGGATTAACAATTATGATTGAATTGGCAAAAAAGCATGGAGAAGGACCGATTTCGCTTAAAGCAATCGCCCAGGCAAATGATCTATCGGAGCATTATCTTGAACAGCTGGTCGCTCCGCTCCGAAATGCGGGTCTGGTTAAAAGCATTAGAGGAGCTTATGGGGGATATCTTCTCTCTAAGGAACCAGCGCAAATAACTGCTGGTGACATTATCAGGGTTCTTGAGGGTCCGATTACACCTGTCGAGGGCATGGAGGATGAAGAGCCGGCTAAACGCGAGCTTTGGATCAGAATCAGAGATGCCATCAGGGACGTGCTCGATAGCACTACAATTGAGGATTTGGCCAATCATAGTGAAGATCAAAATCCAGATTCTTATATGTTTTATATCTAAAGGATAGAATAGCAATAGTAACATAGAAACGAAGGTGATTTTCCATGGAACGGATTTATTTGGACCATGCTGCGACCTCCCCTATGCACCCGAAGGTTATTGAAAAGATGGCCAGTGCAATGGGGACTTTTTATGGAAATCCATCGAGCATACACTCTTATGGCAGGGAAGCCCGCCACTTGCTTGATGAAGCCCGCCACGTTTTGGCTAAGGGAATAGCAGCAAAGGCTAACGAAATTATTTTTACAAGCGGTGGAACCGAAGCGGATAACCTGGCGATATTGGGGATAGCGGAATCCAATCAAGAAAAGGGCAGGCATATTATCACAACTGCAGTTGAACACCATGCGGTTCTGCACGCCTGCAAGAAACTTGAAGATCAAGGGTTTCAGGTAACCTATCTGTCTGTGGATGAAACAGGCAGGATTTCACTTGATGAACTGGAGAAGGCATTAACAGATGAAACGATTCTTGTCACGATTATGTACGGAAACAACGAGGTGGGCACGCTTCAGCCAATTGAAGAAATCGGTGCTCTTTTAAGCGGTCATCAGGCCTTCTTCCATACTGATGCGGTGCAGGCTTATGGGCTTGTTGATATTGATGTGAAAAAAGCCGGCATTGACTTGTTGTCAGTATCCGCCCATAAAATCAACGGTCCAAAGGGGACGGGCTTTCTTTTTGCAAGAGAAGGAATTCGGCTGTCACCAAGGTCGTTCGGAGGCGAGCAGGAACGGAAACGCAGGGCGGGAACTGAAAATCTTGTTTCAATCCTCGGTTTTATGGAAGCTGCCCAGATTGCGGCCGATGCAAGGGAAGAAAAGGCTGAAAATTACCTGCGCCTGAAAAAGCGGTTTATCGAAGTGCTTGAGGAAGAAACTTCCACGTTCGAGCTGAACGGTTCGCTTGTAAACTCATTGCCTCATATAGTAAACTTGAGTTTTCCTGGGACCAATGTTGAGGCGATGTTAGTCAACCTTGATTTGGCCGGGATAGCAGTTTCAAGTGGTTCCGCGTGCACGGCCGGTTCAATTGAGCCGTCTCATGTTCTTGTGGCCATGTTTGGGAGTGAATCCGAGCGAATCGCCAATTCAATTAGATTCAGCTTCGGGCTTGGCACGACAGAAGAGGATATTGTGCGGACAGCAAAAGAGACAGCAAAAATAACAAAACGGCTGCGCGGTTAGCAGCCATTTTTAGCGAAAAGGAGGATTTCACTCCATTCCGCATCAATGCCTAATCTTTACCAATAGGCGAGTTGTTTAATAACTTTTAGGGAGTTTCCCTTACAATATATTTTTATAGAAAAAGTGTGGTGATAGCTATGGAAAGAAAAGAGCCGAAAGACACAAGGGTTGTTGTTGGGATGTCCGGGGGAGTGGACTCTTCCGTCGCTGCATTGCTTTTGAAGCAGCAGGGCTATGATGTCATCGGAATTTTCATGAAGAACTGGGACGATACAGATGAAAATGGGGTCTGTACCGCAACAGAGGATTATAACGATGTCATCCGAGTGTGCAATCAGATTGGGATCCCGTATTATGCGGTCAATTTTGAAAAGCAATACTGGGACAAGGTCTTCACCTATTTCCTTGAAGAATACAAAGCTGGCAGAACACCTAACCCGGATGTTATGTGCAACAAGGAAATAAAGTTCAAGGCGTTCCTTGAACATGCCCTGAAGCTTGGTGCCGATTACCTTGCAACGGGACACTATGCTCAGGTTGCCTACCGTGATGGCGAATACAAGATGCTGCGCGGTCTTGATGAAAACAAGGACCAAACGTACTTCCTTAATCAGTTGAACCAGGATCAGTTGAGCAGGGTCATGTTCCCAATTGGCGGTCTTCAAAAGTCCGAAGTCAGGAAGATAGCTGCCGAAGCGGAACTCGCAACAGCTGCGAAAAAGGACAGCACAGGTATCTGCTTTATCGGTGAGCGGAACTTCAAGGAATTTCTCGGTCAATATCTGCCAGCCCAGCCAGGCAATATGGAAACGATGGATGGAGAAATCAAGGGCAAACATGACGGCCTTATGTATTACACTATCGGCCAGCGCCATGGGCTTGGCATTGGCGGCCAAGGTGATCCATGGTTTGTTATCGGCAAGGACCTGGAGCGGAATGTCCTTTATGTCGGACAAGGCTTTGATAATGAAAAGCTATATTCAACTTCAATTCTGGCTGACAATGTAGGCTGGACTTCAGATTCCGAAAAGCCAGCCGAGTTCAAGTGCACGGCGAAATTCAGATACCGTCAGGAAGATAATAGTGTCACAGTAAAGCTGCTTGAAGAAGGCAGAGCGGAGGTAGTGTTTGATGAACCTATCCGCGCTGTCACTCCTGGTCAGGCTGTCGTCTTTTACAATGGTGACGAATGCCTAGGCGGCGGTACGATTGACGAAGTTTTCATGAACGGTGAAAAATTAGATTATGTAGGATAAAACGAATCCCGATTCCCAGTGTGACTGCTGGTGGATCGGGATTTTTTGCTGCTTTGAATTTTGTCTGAATTGTGAATTTACAGGATATCTACCCAAAAATCTCGGATAAATTTCTAATTTCTCGGATATCTACTCTGAAACTCCGGATATACACGCCTGAGGGCTCCAATTGTCACTGAAACGCTCTGTTACTTTTTTCAGCTCCATCCTGTAATCGAGAGACGGTCACAATTACCTGTGTGTAGTACAAATTGAAATAGTTCGGGCTGCCATTTGCATCTATTAAAAAAGATAATAGCATTATGGTATACTGTGTTCTGATGGAGTGTGATAATAATGGACAAAAATGTAAAAGGAATTGAACTTATGCAGGCGGGGCAGCTTGAAGAAGCGGCGATCGCCTTCAATGAAGCTATAGAAGAGAATCCGGCAGACCCGGTTGGATATATTAATTTTGGCAATTTGCTCGCGGCTACTGGAGATGACGAGCGGGCAATGAAATTTTTCCAAAAAGCATTGGAGCTTGATGATACTGCAGCTGCTGCCTACTATAGCATCGGAACTCTCTACTACAACAAGAAGAGTTTTGAAAAAGCTACGGTTATGTTTGAAGCGGCTATGAAAAAGGGACTGAATTCGAGCGACAATTTTTTCATGCTTGGAATGTCACTTAGCCAGGATGGCAAAACCCTCCTTGCTATTCCTTATTTGCAAAGAAGTGTTGAGCTTTCACCTGAAGACGTCGATGCACGTTTTCACTATGGCCTAAACCTAGCCCAGGAAAATCAACTCGACCTTGCCATTGAACAATTTGACGCTTGTATTCAATTGGATGCCAACCATGCCGATGCGTACTACAACCTTGGAGTCGCTTACGCTTTTAAAGAGGAAACTTCTAAAGCTCTTGGATTTTTGAATGAGGCTCTCCGGATTGATCCTGAACATAGTATGGCTGCGAGTGTAAAGCAGTTTATTGAAGACAGCCTTGGCGGAGAAATGTAACCATTGAAATACCTTTCATAAAGGAGGGCTGTTATGGACCAGCAGGATTCACTTGATCTTTTTTCCGAACAGGGGAAATATCTCAAGGGACGGCCATTTGTGACCATCTTCCACAATGAAGCAAACATGTATACAGTTGCAAAAATTAGGGTCGACGATACAAATGATACGTATGAAGACCGTGAAGCTGTTGTCACAGGTTACTTCCCAAAGCTGCATGATCAGGAATCGTATTTATTTTACGGGGAATTTAAAGAGCACCCGAAGTTTGGTCTGCAATTTCATGTTACTCATTTCCGAAACGATATCCCCCAGTCCAAACAGGGTGTAATCGCTTATCTCTCAAGTGAAATCTTTAAAGGAATTGGCAAAAAAACCGCTGAAACCATTGTAGAAGTGCTAGGTGAAAAAGCAATTTCCCGTATTCTGAACCAGCCTTCGCTTCTCGATACAATTCCAAAGCTGCCTCCTGATAAGGCAAAGATGCTTTATGACACGTTAATGGAGCATCAGGGGCTGGAACAAGTGATGGTTGCCCTGAATCAATATGGATTCGGGCCGCAGCTTTCAATGAAGATTTATCAGGTTTACAAAGAAACAACGATAGAAGTCATTCAGAAAAACCCATACCAGCTGGTCGAGGACATTGAGGGCATCGGATTTACCAGAGCGGACGAGCTAGGCTTTCAGCTTGGTATTTCCGGCAGCCACCCGGACAGGATAAAGGCAGCGTGCCTTTACACGCTTGAATCGGAGTGTATGCAGGCAGGACATGTTTATTTGGAAGCACGGGATGTGCTGCTCCGGGTTAAGGCGCTGCTAGAGGAGAACAAGCGAGATGTCATTGAATTCAAGGACATTACAGCGGAGTTAATCAAGCTTGAAGAAGAAGGCAAGATTGCTGGAGAAAATCAGCGGGTATACTTGCCCTCTCTTTATTTTTCGGAAAAAGGGCTTGTCTCGAGTATCAAGACGATTCTCGAACAAAAAGAGTTCGGGCAGTTCCCAGAGTCCGAATTTCTGTTAGCGCTTGGGAACCTGGAAGAAAGGCTTGGCGTCGAATATGCGCCATCGCAAAAGGAAGCAATCCAGACTGCGATCCAATCGCCGATGATGATTTTAACAGGTGGTCCGGGTACTGGAAAAACAACTGTCATAAAGGGGATTGTCGAGCTTTATGCAGAGCTTCACGGCTGTTCCCTCGAGCCAAAGGATTATCTTAAAAAAGATGAAGCTTTTCCAATCCTGCTGGCTGCACCGACTGGACGAGCGGCTAAGCGGATGAGTGAGTCAACAGGGCTGCCGGCTGTTACGATCCATAGGCTTCTTGGCTATACAGGGTCAGAAACCTTCAACCATGATGAAGAAGCAAGTCTTGAAGGAAAGCTCCTAATTGTTGATGAATCCTCGATGGTTGATATTTGGCTTGCCCATCAGCTCTTCAAGGCGCTGCCCGAATCAATTCAGGTTATCCTTGTTGGCGATGAAGATCAGCTTCCATCCGTTGGCCCTGGACAGGTTCTAAAGGATTTGCTTAGATCTGAACGGATACCGACAGTCAGGCTGACTGATATTTACCGCCAGGCAGAGGGGTCTTCTATTATTAGGCTTGCCCACGAAATAAAGAACGGCACAGTTCCCACTGACCTTTCCAAACAGCAGGCAGATCGTTCTTTTATAAAATGCAATGGCCATCAGCTTGCACAGGTGGTTGAAAAGGTTGCCCTGAATGCCAGGAATAAGGGGTATCATGTCAGGGATATCCAGGTGCTTGCCCCTATGTATAAGGGCCCTGCTGGCATTGATAGGCTGAATGTCATACTTCAGGAGCTTTTCAACCCTAATCCTGACGGTAATAGAAAGGAACTTACCTTTGGTGATGTAAAATATCGGATTGGAGACAAGGTACTTCAGCTGGTGAATCAGCCAGAAAAGAACGTCTTTAATGGTGACATCGGCGAAATCGTTTCGATTTTTTATGCAAAAGAGAATACTGAAAAGCAGGATATGGTGATTGTCTCATTCGATGGAATCGAGGTCACCTACACTCGCCAGGACTTAAACCAAATTACCCACGCTTATTGCACATCGGTCCATAAAGCGCAGGGAAGCGAGTTCCCAATTGTAATTTTTCCGGTTACGAGAAGCTATTACAGAATGCTGCGCCGTAACTTGATTTATACAGCTATCACCCGCAGCAGGCAATTTTTGATTCTTTGCGGTGAGGAAGATGCCTTCAGGCTCGGAGTGGAACGAAATGACGAGATGACAAGGCAGACAACGCTTACTGCGAAATTGCTCGATGCTTTGCCTGCTGATGGACAGGAAAGTGTAGAGAATGAGCCAGAGGCCGCTGCTGAAATAGTGAAAAATGTTAATGAACCCCAATTGGAATATGCTGCAGCAAGAGCAGAACCTTCTTATGAGGAAATGCTGATGAAAACCAGCCCGATGATCGGCATGGAAAACATTTCGCCTTATGATTTTATGTGACTGGCTAAAAACTAACGATAAGTCCCCTGGGTGGAGGTAAAGCTGCCCCAACCAGCCGGACATTCATGTTCGAAAAGGGCGTGAGGGTCTTGCGGACATTCGGATTGGTAAAAGGATTGCCCGTCATAGCTGAAAACAGTGGAAAAAAACTTGGGACGGTTGCGGATCTTTGCTTGGCAGAAGGCCAGGTATATGGGCTGATCGTCAACAAACAGAATTTTCTTAAGCAAAAGCTTTATCTTGATTACGGAAAGATTCAATCCATAGGGCCAGATGGAGTCATGATTTCATCAGAAGAAGCTCTTGAGAAAAGGCTGGACAATCCGTTCCATACTCTTTCTCATCAGAGCCCGATTGCCGGAAAAATGGTCATGAACCGCGAAGGCGAATCGCTTGGAATCCTTAATGACGTATATTTTAAAGAAGAACTGGGCACAATCGTAGGGTACGAAATTTCGGATGGATTCTTTTCGGACCTGCAGGATGGGAAAAAAATCATCAAGGCGGTCGGGCCCGCGAAGCTTGGAAAGGATACCATCATCGTAACTCCAGAAACAACGTGAGGTGCCCATTCCATGTTAAGCTGCCCCAACTGCCAGAGTAAAGATATCGGTAAAATTGGAATCAACCAGTTCTACTGCTGGAATTGTTTTATAGAGCTTTCTCTTTCAAAAGGCCTGATCCATACCCACCAGGTGGAAGAGGATGGAACCTTAAGCTCACTTGATGATCTGTTTGAAGAAAACGAACGCCGTTATTCAAGTTAATTATGTATTTTAAAGGGAAACCGGGGGTAAACACCCTGGTTTTTTGCTTTTATATAAGTTCAACTAAAGAATTGCTGATGAATATGCAAATTATTGATTGTAACGGAAGGCACGAAGACTCGTTCGAAAATGCAAAAGACGCATTTTCTCCTGCGATGTCTTTTCGCTGAAGGTTATTCAACGTCCTAGCGGGAGAAAAGGTCAGTGGGAGACCCCACAGGCGCTCGCGCCGAGGAGGCTCCCAGGCCGCCCGTGGAAAGCGAGTGCCTGGAGCGGAAATCTCAGAAAAACTATAGTTTAATCTATATAGTTCTAATTAAAAATCCAAGTATGAAATCGGATATTGGGAGCTATGAAGGAGGGAACAGCCCCAAAATAGGTGTCTTAACCAAAGTAGGTAAGAGGGACTTGCCTATTTAGGAATAAACACCACGCACTTCTCAAAAACTAGCTTTGAGGGAGGTGCGGAATGAACATACAATTAAAATGGTTTTACCGGATTGGTTTTTTCCTTCTGCTGCTTTCAACAATTTTTGTCATAATGATATTAAAGCCTTTCTGGATACCTGCTGCCCGCCTTATAGGCTTTCTGTTAACTCCCTTTATTACCGCGGGATTCATCGCATACCTTCTCCATCCAATCGTGGAAAACCTCCACAGCAAAGGCGTTCATCGTGGTTTGGCAGTACTTGTTATTTATATTATCTTTTTTGGCGGGACTGGATTTGCGTTGTATAAGGGAATACCTGCCTTTATCTCACAAATACGCGAGCTCTCGGCAAGCGCACCAGATTTTGCCGACCAATATCGCCAAGTTATTTCAGGCCTTGAGGAAAGGACCGAGGGATGGCCGAATGGAATAAGGGAAAAAGTTGACGGCGCGATTAATTCTGTGGAGGCTAGGCTGGATAGTCTCTTTGACCGGGTTGCGGGTGGGTTTGGAAAATTGGCGGATTCAATTTTAACCATTGCAGTGATTCCTTTTATCGCTTTTTACATGCTTAAGGATTATGAAGTGCTGAAGAGGGCAATCTGGTATATGACTCCTAAAAAATGGCGGAGACAAGGTGTACGTTTTCTAAAAGATGCTGATGAGTCATTAGGAGGCTATATCCGTGGCCAACTTCTTGTTTGTACGCTTATGGGACTGATTTCATCTATGCTATTCTGGCTAGTTGGGCTTCGTTTCCCGCTCCTGCTCGGGCTTGTAGTTGCTCTGACCAATGTTATTCCTTATTTTGGTCCAATTATTGGCGCGATTCCTGCTGTCACGATAGCTGCCTCCATGTCTCCTAAAATGATTCTTGTTACGGTGGGAATTGTGTTTTCCCTGCAATTCTTGGAGGGCAATATTTTATCTCCATACATTGTTGGGAAGAGCCTCCACATGCACCCGCTGCTCATTATGCTTTCCCTATTAGCGGGTGGTGAAATTGGAGGGATACCAGGATTGATCCTGGCCGTTCCAACCCTGGCAATCCTGAAAGTAGCCATCATACATGCCAAGGGATTTTTCGTAAAAGTTCATTAAATCAGCCTGATTGACAAACTCCTTTTGCATCGCTATAATCCAGTCATAGGAAAAAAATGATCTTTTAACATGATGATGGACTGAGTATGCTATTGGCAATCCAACCGCATTATGCGGCCAGAGAGGGCTTCCATTGGCTGGAAGGAGCCCGGGATGAAAAATTGGCAGAATGCTAATCCGGAGTGCAGCTAATCACTGCCGTATGCCGCGTTAAGGCATGAATGAGAGATGGGCAGAAACTTGCCCATAATCAGGGTGGTACCGCGAGCATAGCTCTCGTCCCTGTCCAGGGATGAGGGCTTTTTTGTGTTCTTTTTTAAGCTGGCTGTACATCGAGAAAATTGATGGAGGATATGAAATGAAACAATTAACTGGCTCACAAATCAGGAAGATGTTTCTGGACTTTTTCCAGGAAAAAAATCATCAGATTGAACCAAGCGCTTCGCTCGTTCCCCATGATGATCCATCCCTTCTTTGGATCAACAGCGGAGTCGCAACACTTAAGAAATACTTTGACGGCAGGGTAATTCCGGATAATCCAAGAATCACCAATGCCCAGAAATCAATTAGGACAAATGATATTGAAAACGTCGGAAAAACAGCGCGCCACCATACTTTTTTTGAAATGCTCGGCAATTTTTCAATTGGAGAGTACTTCAAAGAAGAAGCGATTGAGTGGGCATGGGAGTTCCTGACTTCAGAAAAATGGATGGGCTTTGATCCTGAAAAACTATCTGTAACTGTCCATCCGGAAGACCATGAAGCATATGACTATTGGAACAAAAAAATTGGCATTCCCGTGGAAAGAATAATCCGCCTGGAGGGGAACTTCTGGGATATCGGCGAGGGTCCAAGCGGCCCGAATACTGAAATTTTCTATGACCGCGGACCTGAATATGGCGATGACCCAACTGATCCTGAGCTTTATCCTGGCGGTGAAAATGATCGCTATCTTGAAGTATGGAATCTTGTATTTTCCCAATTCAACCATAATCCCGACGGAACGTATACACCGCTTCCAAAGAAGAACATTGATACTGGGATGGGGCTTGAACGGATGGCATCAGTTGTTCAAAACGTTCCAACCAATTTTGATACCGATCTATTTATGCCAATCATCCGTGCGACCGAGGAAATTTCGGGAGCAAAATATGGCGAATCAAAGGAATCAGACGTTGCATTTAAGGTTATTGCCGACCATATCAGGACTGTTTCATTTGCAGTCGGGGATGGCGCTCTGCCTTCAAATGAAGGGCGAGGATATGTTTTAAGGCGCTTGCTCCGACGTGCTGTCCGCTATGCGAAGCAAATAGGGATTAATCGTCCATTTATGTTTGAGTTAGTACCAGTTGTAGGCGAAATCATGCATGATTTCTATCCTGAGGTTAAGGACAAACAGGAGTTTATCCAAAAGGTAATCAAGAATGAAGAAGAACGCTTCCACGAAACATTGCATGAAGGTCTTGCCATTCTTGAAGGAATCATCAAGAAAGCGAAAGAAACTGGAAGCAAAGAGATTTCAGGCGAAGATGCATTCCGCCTTTATGATACCTATGGCTTCCCTGTTGAACTGACAGAAGAATATGCAGAAGAAGGCGGGCTTGGGATTGATTACGACGGCTTTGAGGCGGAAATGGCTGCACAGCGGGAGCGTGCACGCGCTGCAAGGCAGGATATTGATTCCATGCAGGTACAAAGCGGGATACTAGGTGAAATTACGGTAAAGAGCAACTTTGTTGGCTATGACCAGCTTGAAACCAATGCAAGTGTCCTAGTTATTCTTCAAAACGGTGAAATTGTTACTGAAGCTTCAACTGGAGAGGAAGTTCAATTGATTTTGGACCATACGCCATTTTATGCAGAAAGCGGCGGCCAAATTGCAGATGAGGGCTTTATTATTGGTGATGGTGTGAAAGTATTTGTCAAGGACGTCAAAAAAGCGCCGAACGGGCAGAATCTGCATCGTGTGGAAATTGTTGAGGGTACCTTGAAAACCGGCCAAAATGTTGCCGCGGCTGTAAATCGTGAAAACAGGGTAAGAGTTATTAAGAATCATACAGCTACGCACTTGCTTCATCAGGCGTTGAAGGACGTACTTGGGACACATGTAAATCAGGCTGGATCACTTGTTGAAGCAGAACGTCTTCGTTTTGACTTCTCCCATTTTGGCCAGGTAAGACATGAGGAGCTCGAAGCAATCGAAAAAATTGTTAACGAGAAAATTTGGCAAAACATTCAGGTGGATATTTCCTTAAAGCCAATCGCAGAGGCAAAGGCAATGGGTGCAATGGCACTATTCGGGGAAAAGTATGGAGATATTGTCCGTGTCGTCAAGGTGGGCGACTATAGCCTTGAGCTTTGCGGAGGCTGCCATGTGCCAAATACTTCAGTTATTGGTCTGTTCAAAATTGTCGCTGAAAGCGGAATTGGTGCTGGTACACGCAGGATTGAAGCCGTCACTGGTGAGGCTGCTTATGAGCTATTAAACAGTCAGGTAGGTTTGCTTAAGGATTCTGCGGAGAAATTGAAAGCAAATCCTAAAGACCTTCCGTCACGAATCGATGGCTTGCTTGGCGAGCTTAAACAGCTTCAGCGTGAAAATGAATCCCTTTCTGCAAAGCTTGGCCATATTGAAGCTTCAAATTTAACAACGAAGGCAAGACAGGTAAATGGCATCACATTGCTTTCTGCTAGTGTTCAGGGACAGGATGTGCCAGGATTGAGAGGAATGGCTGATGACCTTAAACAAAAGCTTGGGTCTGCCGTCATCGTTCTTGGAAGCGCAAATGAAGGAAAAGTAAACTTAATAGCGGCCGTAACTCAAGATTTGATTGGAAAAGGCTACCATGCTGGCAAGCTTGTTAAGGAAGTTGCGGTGAGGTGCGAGGGCAGCGGGGGCGGTCGCCCAGACATGGCCCAGGCAGGCGGAAAAGATCCGGCAAAGCTTGAAAGTGCGCTTCAGTTTGCTGAAGAATGGGTAAAATCAATTTGATAATCGGGACAAGTAGTGTAGAATGAATATATTACCATCTATTCTCTATGCAAACGAAAATGCGAGGTGCAGGCAATGAGCTCATTCGACAAAACAATGAGATTCAATTTTCCTGAAGAGCCATTTGAACATGATGTAGACGAAGTCCTTTTCCAGGTGCATGAAGCACTTCAGGAAAAAGGGTATAACCCGATCAACCAGATTGTCGGTTACCTGCTTTCTGGTGATCCTGCCTATATACCGCGCCATCGGGATGCACGCAACATCATCAGGAAGCTTGAACGGGATGAAATCATCGAAGTACTGGTGAAGTTTTATCTGAAACAAAAACGCGGAGGCAAATAATGCGGATAATGGGTTTGGATGTCGGCTCGAAAACAGTCGGCGTCGCCCTCAGCGATGAATTGGGATGGACTGCACAAGGCCTGGAAACAATAAAAATCGATGAGGAAAACAATGAGTTTGGTTTTGCCCGTTTGGGTAAAATTATAGAGGAGTACCAAGTCAGCCAAGTGGTAATCGGATATCCCAAAAACATGAATGGAACAATTGGCCCTCGCGCCGAGGCAAGCCAGCGGTATGCAGACCAGGTTGAAAGCCTGTTTTCCATACCGGTCGTACTTTGGGATGAACGAATGACAACCATGGCTGCTGAACGAGTCCTTCTCGAAGCAGATATGAGCAGGAAAAAACGGAAGAAGGTCATTGATAAAATGGCTGCAGTCATGATCCTGCAAGGATATCTTGACAGTAAAAAATTTTGAGGTGAATGAAATGGAACATGGAGATAACCAAATTACCGTAGTAGATGAGGACGGCAAAGAACAATTGTACACAATCCTTACCACTTTCGATCTAGAAGAGTTCGGAAAGTCATATGTCCTTTATTATCCGGCGGATGCAGATGAAAATGGTGATGACGAAATTGAAATCCATGCTTCAGCCTTTGTTCCTGGAGAAGAAGGTAAAGCAGGAGATTTAATTCCGATCGAAACTGACGAGGAATGGGACAGAATTGAAGAAATCCTTGGCGCGTTCCTGGATGAGCAGGAAGATCACGAGGATTAATTATAACGGAAAAAGGCCGGCAGAAATTGCTGGCCTTTTTTTGTTGTTTAGGTAAAATAAATTCGCGGCTGTGGATTACTTTATTATTTATCTATATATGTCTAGCTCCACAAGGAAGGCACCGGAAGCATAAGCCTCGCACGAAATTACGCGATAGCGTAATGAGGAGCGCCTACGCGTGCGCAAACTTCAGGCCTCCTCCCTACGATAAGTCATCATCGAATCGCTAGGGCTCTTCGTGATTCCTTTATCTCAGTCGAAGTTCCTCCATTTTGTACGGCGATGACCACTAAGGAAAGCTTCTGAGAATAATCATCGCAGGGACAGGGCGGCACTTTGCCTGTCACGAAGGCGCTTACGCTTTTGTTCTTGTCAAAGAATTAAAGATTTCTCGACTGCAGTTGCCTTTTTTAGGGAGTGATTGACAAGAACCTTACTTATATGCTGAAATTAAAACGGTAGTTAACGTAAAATTTAGAGAAAATTGTTGTATAATAGGCAAAAGACACATAAGACAAATGCCATTGTCGATGAAGGGCCTGTTAAAACCAGGAGGGGAAAGCAGAATGTCTGCTGACAAAAACAACGGAAAAAAAGAGATCTTCCGCCAAAAAATGATTGAGCGGCAGCGAGAAGCGAAAATAGTCAGGAAAATTGTCCTTGTGATAACGCTTGTTGCAATTGTGCTTGCGCTGGCTATTGGCGGCGGTGGATACTTATATGTCAAATCTGCGCTAGAACCAGTTGATCCATCGAGCAAGGAAACGAAGAATGTCGTTATTCCTATTGGGTCTTCGGTAACGGGGATTGCGAACGAGCTCGAGAAAAACGGAATTATTAAAAACGCGCGTATTTTTAAATATTATGTCAAATTTAAAAATGAGTCAGGATTTATGGCTGGGGAATACAAAATGACCCCAGCGATGACGATTCCCAACATTATCAAAAGCTTAAAAACAGGTAAAGTTGTTATGCCTGAAAAATTCCGGTTAGCCATTCCTGAAGGTATGCAGCTTACAAATATTGCTGCATCAATTGCAAAAGCTTCAGGTGAATCTCAGGAATCTGTTTTTAAAACGTTGAATAACCGCGAGTATATCACTAAGTTAATGGAGAAGTATCCAGACTTATTGACAAAAGATATCCTCAATAAAGATATAAAGTATCCGCTTGAGGGATATTTGTATCCGGCAACGTATCCAATTTACAAGGAAAAACCAACTGTTGATGAATTGGTTACTATGATGCTTGAAAAAACGCAGTCTGTTTTGGCTGAATATAATCAAATTCGCCAGGAAAAGAAAATTTCTACTCACCAGCTGCTGACGATGGCTTCACTCATTGAAGAAGAAGCAACAGAAAAGGTTGACCGTAATCGAATCTCAAGTGTATTTTACAATCGGATAGAAGCTGGCATGCCGCTGCAAACAGACCCGACTGTTCTTTACGCACAAGGAGAGCACAAGGACCGTGTCCTTTATAAAGACCTGGAGGTGGACTCCCCTTACAACACTTATAAACATCGAGGACTTCCGCCAGGCCCGATTGCCAATGCTGGTAAAATGTCAATAGAAGCAGCATTGAATCCAGAGGATACAAAATTCTATTATTTCCTTGCTGCTAAAGATGGAAAAGTTTATTTTTCAAAAACACTTCAGGAACATAACAAACTGAAAGCGCAGCATATCACCAATAATAATTAATTTCAGGCCGGGGAAAGCGTAGATTTTCCCCGGCTCTTATGGTAAAATGATTCAGAATTTAAGCATGGCGATTTCGCCATGGCAAGTTAAGCGAAGAGGGACTTGTTCCCGATTATCTAGTATAGCGTCAATTACAGCATACAATGAATGAGGCCCGCTGTGGTCCATGAACAGTTTGCTGTGAACGCTATTTTTTCGTGTTTAAGGCTACAACCCGTAAAGTTGAGGTGGATCACTTGTTGGATGAAAAACTGCAGGCATATTTAGAGAGCCTTCTTCCTTCCAGGGAAGGTTTATTCTCTGAAATGGAAGATTTCGCTAGTGTTAACCATGTACCTATCATGGAGCCCACCGGGATGGAAGCAATGCTTCAGGTCTTAAGGATTTTGAAGCCTGAGCGGATCCTTGAAATAGGAACAGCAATTGGTTATTCAGCATTGCGAATGGCTGAAGCAATACCTGATGCAAGTGTGGTCACGATTGAACGGGATGAAGAACGGTTTCTGCTTGCCCAGGATTATATTGACAGGAGCGGCTATAAGTCGAGAATACATCCTATTTTAGGGGATGCACTTGAGGTTTCAGATAAAGTAAGTGGATTTGCACCATTCGACGCATTATTCATTGATGCTGCCAAAGGGCAATATCAGAAATTTTTTGCTTTGTATGAACCCTATTTGCGCACAGGAGGGGTTCTTGTTACCGATAATGTCCTTTTTAAAGGGCTTGTCTATAATGAACAAACTGACAATAAGAGGCTTGCTAAGCTGGCTGAAAAAATACATGGCTACAATCTATGGCTCACAAGCCAGGAAGGCTTTGAAACATCTATCCTTCCGATTGGTGATGGGGTGGCCATAAGTTATAAAAGAGGGTGAAAAATTTGAAAAAGCCTGAATTGCTCGTTACACCAACTAGCGTTCAAGATATTCTGCCTCTTGCTGATTCAGGCGCAGATGCCTTTGTCATCGGGGAACAGCGCTATGCCTTGAGGCTCGCTGGGGAATTTAGCCCTGAAGAGGTAAAAGAGGCAATTGAGCTTGCCCATTCGAAAGGGAAAAAAGTGTATGTGTCAATGAATGCCATTTTTCATAATGAAAAAGTGGACGAGTTGGCCGATTACTTGAAATTTGTTAAAGAAGCAGGGGCTGACGCGGTTTTGTTCGGTGACCCGGCTGTGTTAATGGCGGCGCGTGAAGTAACTCCTGATTTGCAGCTTCATTGGAATACAGAAACAACAGCAACCAACTGGTATACCTGCAATTATTGGGGGAGAAAAGGCGCGAAACGGGCTGTATTGGCCAGGGAAATAAACATGGATGCTATCGTCGAAATTAAGGAAAAAGCTGAAGTTGAAATAGAAGTCCAGGTCCATGGGATGAGCTGCATGTTCCAATCAAAGCGGTCGTTATTGGGAAATTATTTTCTGTACCAGGGCAAAACAATGGAAATTGAGAACAGCAAGCTGAACAAGGATATGTTTCTCCATGACAAGGAGAGGGGTACAAAGTATCCAATTTTCGAGGACGCCAATGGCACGCACATCATGAGCCCTAATGATATCTGTATTATTGATGAACTTCAGGATATGCTTGAGGCAGGTGTCGATTCTTTTAAAATTGACGGCATATTAAAGTCTCCAGAGTACATCATTGAAGTGACCCGTTTGTATCGAAAGGCTATCGACCTTTATGTTGAGGATGCGGATTTGTACGAAGATGCAAAGGATGAACTGCTTGAAGAAGTTGAAAGAATCCAGCCTTCTTCAAGGCCTCTGGATACCGGGTTTTTCTTCAAGGAAACAGTTTATTGACTTATAGTTTTAAACTAGCTGAAAAGGAGGTATATGGCCATGAGTGCAGTAAAAGAGCGAATTTCCGAAATCATTAATGGAAAGCGGGTTATTGTAAAAAAACCCGAGCTGCTCGCCCCAGCCGGAAACCTTGAAAAACTTAAAGTTGCCGTCCATTATGGAGCGGATGCCGTGTTTATCGGTGGCCAGGAATATGGCCTCCGTTCGAACGCTGATAACTTTACATTTGAAGAAATGAAAGAAGGCGTAGAGTTCGCCAAACAATATGGCGCTAAAATATATGTTACTACTAATATTTTTGCCCATAATGAAAATATTGATGGCCTTGAAGAGTATATGATGGGGTTAAAGGAAGCTGGTGTGGCAGGTATTATTGTTGCCGATCCGCTTATCATCGAAACGTGCCGAAGGATTGCTCCTGAAATTGAGGTGCATTTAAGTACACAACAATCACTTTCCAACTGGAAGGCTATTCAATTCTGGCAGGAAGAAGGATTGGAACGAGTCGTGCTTGCACGCGAAACTAGCGCCGAAGAAATCAGGGAAATGAAAGAAAAGGTCGATATCGAAATTGAAACTTTCATCCACGGCGCAATGTGTATTGCCTATTCTGGTCGCTGTACACTAAGCAATCACATGACTGCCAGGGATTCCAACCGTGGCGGCTGCTGCCAGTCATGCCGTTGGGATTATGACCTGTATAAGCTTGATGGTGAGGGTGAAACCGCGTTATTCGGTGAAAACGATGCTCCTTTTGCAATGAGCCCAAAGGATTTAAACCTTCTCCAGTCTATACCACAAATGATTGAATTGGGGATAGACAGCCTGAAAATCGAAGGCCGGATGAAGTCCATCCATTATATCGCAACCGTAGTCAGTGTATACCGGAAGCTTATTGATTCTTATTGTGAAGATCCTGATAACTTCGCGATCAATGAAGAATGGATTGAAGAGCTCGACAAGTGCGCCAATCGGGAGACCGCGCCGGCATTTTTTGAAGGTGTCCCCGGGTATAAAGAGCAAATGTTTGGCAATCATACCAAAAAGACCAAGTTCGACTTTGTTGGACTTGTCCTAGGTTATGACGAAGAGACCAAAATTGTCACACTTCAGCAAAGGAACTTTTTTAAGCCTGGGGATGAAGTTGAATTTTTTGGACCAGAAATAGAGAATTTTAATACAGTCATTGAAAAAATTTGGGATGAGGATGGGCTGGAGCTTGATGCTGCCCGCCATCCGCTACAAATTGTTAAGTTTAGGCTGGACAAGCCGGTCTACCCAAACAACATGATGCGGAAGGAGAAATAATATGGATCGCAAACCAGTTGTAATCGGGGTTGCCGGAGGTTCTGGTTCAGGGAAAACATCTGTCACAAAGGCGATATTCGATAGCTTTCAGGGACATTCCATCCTAATGATTGAGCAGGATTATTATTATAAAGATCAGAGCGGTCTCCCATTTGAGGAAAGGCTTAAGACAAATTATGACCATCCGCTCGCTTTCGATAATGATTTGCTCATAGAGCATATTGAAAAATTGCTGGCAAGGGAACCAATTGAAAAGCCTGTTTATGATTATTCTCTTCATACAAGGTCCAGCCAAGTGATTCATGTTGAACCCAAGGATGTTATCATTTTGGAAGGAATTTTAATTCTTGAAGATGAACGGCTTCGCAACCTGATGGACATTAAACTGTTCGTCGATACAGATGCGGATATCCGGATTTTGAGAAGGCTTCAGCGTGATATCAAAGAGCGCGGCAGAACTGTAGAGTCAGTTATCGAGCAGTATGTCAATGTTGTCAGGCCGATGCATAACCAATTCATCGAACCGACAAAACGCTATGCGGATGTCATTATTCCAGAAGGCGGCCACAACTATGTAGCCATCGATTTAATGGTTACTAAAATTCAAACTATTCTTGAACAAAAGTCTATTTTATGAAACAATAGCATAAATAAAGAAAAGCGAAGGCTCCCGTTCAGCGCCGTATGGCCTGGAGGGCCCCGACATGAAATAAAGGAAACACGAAGAGCCCCTAAGGGTGATTCGATGTTGACTTATCGTAGTGAGGGGACCGAAGGACACTAGGCGTTGGGAGCCGCTGCTGGACAAAAGAAAAGCGGAACCGCCTTGGTTAGGGGCGACAAGCGCTGGAGGACTTGAAGCAGAAGTCGTTCTTTGACTTCAGCTGAGAGGCCGAAGCGACCTCGAGCCCCTAGGCGGTGAAGCTGGACAAAGAAAACCGGAAGCGTTTACGTTTCCTCAACTCAATTACGTAAAATATAGGTTGCGCGCGCCCTTAACAAGAGCGCGCTTGCTATCTGTTTTACAGAAAAATACTACATAAAAAGACCGCACACAACTGGTCGTGCAGAGATTATAAGGAGTGAACATTTTGGCACAAGAAAAAGTATTTCCAATGACACAGGCAGGCAAAGATAAGCTTGTCCAAGAACTTGAACATCTAAAGACTGTTAAACGTAAAGAAGTGGTTGAGAGAATTAAAATCGCACGGAGCTTTGGCGACTTGTCCGAGAACTCAGAGTACGATTCGGCAAAGGAGGAGCAAGCCTTTGTTGAAGGACGTATTACTACTCTTGAAAATATGATTCGTAATGCAAAAATCATTGTTGAAAGTGAAGTACCAGGGGATGCTGTTTCCCTTGGCCGAAGTGTGACTTTCGTTGAATTGCCTGATGGCGAGGAAGAAACATACTCAATCGTGGGAAGCGCCGAAGCAGATCCATTCGAAGGGAAAATCTCGAATGATTCTCCAATTGCTCGGAGCCTGATGGGCAAGAAGGTTGGAGATATTGTTTCTGTTCAGACTCCAGGCGGAGAAATGACAGTAAAGATTACATTAATCAAATAACCAGACCATTGTTTAAGGTTTGAAATTAGGGCATCTCGTCAAAGCTTTTGACGAGGTGTTTTTTTATGTGGAAAAAGCGGGCAGCAGGAATGCTGTATTTGTATATGGTTATATTTCTGATATTGGCAGGCAGACTAGTTCAAATTCAATTATGGGAACCTGAAAGCTTTTCATCACATCATATCAATCTTCTTGAAGAAAGTGTCAGGCAGCGGTCACAGGAATTAGTGATCGATGATGGGCGCGGCAGGATTCTTGACCGAGAAGGGGAATCGATGACGCATGAGGATTTATCCGTTTTAATTTTTTTCCCTTTTTTAAAAAATGCTTCATGGCCAGTGGAAAAAGTGGCCAATGCAGTTGGAGTAGAGGAAAATGAAATTCTTCAAGCTATCAAACAGGCAAAAGCGCCTTTTGCTTTTGGGGAACCTAAACCGCTATCCTTGACATCTTCACAAGTTCAATTAATTAATTCATTAAAAATACCTGGTGTATTTGCAGTCGAAAAAAAATTTGAAAAACAGGATGCGGTTGCAAAACAACTAATTGGTGTACTGGGAGAGAATGAAACCGAGTTAAGTAAAAGATATCCAGATCGGTCCCTCCCGCTACGGACCCAAATAGGCATTTCTGGACTCGAAAAAAGCTTTGATGAGATTCTGGTTGCTGAAAGGAAGTCACAGCTTGTTTACCATGTCGATGGAAGCGGAAGCCCTTTATTTGGGACAAAGGTTAAGTACACGGGTATAACAAACCCCTTTTATCCGGCGAGCATAAAGACAACGATTGATTTAGATATACAAAAACAGGCTGAGCAGCTTGTTGATAAGCATGGCATTAAAAACGGGGGCCTCATTCTTCTCGATATATCTACTAATAGCATATTGGCAACCGTATCAAGGCCAAATGTTAATGATAAGGATCCTTTTAAAGGAAATGGCATGGTTAATCTTATGCTGAAGGAACAAATTATGGGATCCGTTTTTAAAACGGCCGTAGCAGCTGCTGCGATTGATTATGGACTGGATGGAAAAGAAAGGCTATACGATTGCAGCCGGACAATTGACGGTAGACCTGACCAGGTATATCAGCATGGATTGCTGGGCTTTTCAGATAGTTTTGCGGTGAGCTGTAATAATACATTTGCATCATTGGCTAAAGAGCTTATGGAGATAGACCCCAATATCCTTGAAGAATACGCAGAAAAGCTTTCTCTAACTGGTGGAGTTGGCTGGCGGGGAAATGTATTCCAGATCGCAAACTTTTCACAGTTACCTGATGAGGAAAAAGGGAGGGTATTCATCTCTGATGAAGAAAGAAACGATCGAAACTATGTTGCCCTTTCAGGAATTGGACAAAAGGAAGTAAGAGCAACCCCGCTTGCAGTCGCGAATATGATGGCCACGATAGCAAGGGGAGGAGAAAAGGAAATGGTTCGGGCCGTTTCGGAAATCACATATAAAAATGGTGCAGTTATGTATACGTTCCCTGAAAATGAACTTAATGGAGAGCAGCTTTCATCTGGCACGGCAAAGGAACTCGGGCAATTACTAAGAGAAGTTGTTGTTAATAAGAATGGGACAGGGAGGTGGTTTTCAGAGTTGCCTTATGAAGTAGCTGGTAAATCTGGAACTGCCGAAACAGGAAGGTTTAAGAACGGAAAACAGCTTCATAATAAATGGTTTGCAGGTTATTTCCCGTACAGAAATCCGCGCTTTGCACTCGTTACAGTGAATTTGGATGTGTATGGAAATGAGGGTGGCGTCAATCCGTTGTTTGCCGATATGGTTACCTTTTTATCGGACCTAAATGCTCAGGCTAACTAAATGGTTCAAAGGGTACCTCACCATCAGTGGAATAGCGCAAGGATAATCTCCTATATTGAATAGTTGGAAATCTAACACTTTCTGCTTTTCCTTTTCTCTTGCTTGCTTCTCATGTTAAAATAGTGACAACCTTTGCTAGGGAGGCTTTGTCCAATGGAACAGGATTACACTCAAAGTACACGTTCGCGTTATCGTGCAAAAAGGAAAAAAACTAATCTAATTTTAAATAGCTTAATTGTTATTGTAATCATTGCTATTTTGGCTGTTGGGTACTCGATTTTTGCGGGAGGAAATGATGCATCTCCAAAGCCGCAAGTTCAACCGGAAACTAGTGCTTCAAATGGGACCGGCGGATCCGGGCAGAAAGAAAATCCTGCCGGAGAATCTTCTAAAGAAGATGAGCAGGAAGCTGATGAAGAAGAAGCGGATGAGCAGGAGTCCGAGAATGAAGATGCAGAACCGGTTGTTACTGAAGGCGGAAGCTCTCCCAATGTGAAAAGAACAATTGAAAATCCAGGCTGGAAACCTGTTGGGACTGAGCAGACAGGTGAACATAAAGTGGTTATAGAAGATAGCTCTCAAGACTGGCAGGAAATGCTTGATGCCCTTTCTTATGCGATTGAAACGGATAAGAACTCAATGACAGTCTGGTGGCTTCAGCAGGACAAGAATAACGAGGGTGGAGCAATTGGCACTGTGAGCGCAAAAGGAAGCGATCAGGCCTATAGGGTATATATCCAATGGGTAGACGGCCAAGGGTATAAACCTGTAAAAGTTGAAGAATTAATAGAAAACGATAAGAAATCATAGCGGGTTGGCTAAAGCCATCCCCGCTTTTTTTTAGAGTTTTTTTAACTTAAAATGAACGGCAGCAGTAAAATACGTTTGGCCGTTTTCATTTACATGCATCTGATAGTTAACAGATTGGACATGGAGCATAATTGCTTTGTTCACTTCAATTTGGGAAGCAATCTTACTTTCCAGTGTTTTTATATTAGTTGCCTCAAAAAATTCAATTTTATCCTCAAGTAGGTCAAAATGCAGATTCATTGCGTACACTCCCTTTGATTTATCAGTTTCATTGTAGCCAAAACACTCACTCACTTGCAATTCGGCAGTTGATGGATAGGTGTAATTGTGATAAATTGGGAACATGGTTAGCATTAAATCATAGTATATCTATAGGAATTTGTAGATTTAAAAATTAATTCTCGGAGAGTGAGATAAATGGGCAGGGAATTTCTTGATTTATTTGAGGTGTGGGCAGATTCGTATGATGAAACTGTAGATGGCCATGACAAGGAGTATAAAGAGGTATTCCGGAATTATGAGGGCATCCTCGAGGAGGTTGCCTCCCGTTCAGTTGGCCATGTGGCGGAATTTGGTGTAGGGACGGGTAATCTTACAAAAAGAATTTTGGAAAAAGGCTTGGAGGTAACCGGCATCGAACCATCTCCTGCGATGAGGAAAATTGCTTTGGAGAAATTGGCCGGGAAGGTAAAAATAGTGGATGGTGATTTTCTAAATTTTGAGGGAGTGGAAAAACCTGATACATTTGTAAGTACGTATGCCTTCCACCATCTAACAGATGAAGAAAAAGCAAAGGCTGTAGCCCTTTATGGAAAGATACTGCCCGTTGGTGGTAAAATAGTATTTGCTGACACTATGTATGAATCCAAAGAGGCATTTGAAGCCGCTATTCTAGACGCAAAGGAAAAAGGGTTTAACAACCTTGCTGAAGATTTGCAGCGCGAATATTACACTACAATCCCAATACTGAAGAGTATTTTAGAAGAAAACGGATTTAGTACGCAGTTTTCCCGCTGCAATGAGTTTGTCTGGCTAATGGAAGGTGTAAAAATTAAAAGTGAGGTTTACTAATGAAAATCGCAATTATCGGAGCTATGGAAGAAGAAGTTGTTTTATTACGAAGCAACATTGAAAACCAAACACAAGAAGTCATTGCAGGTTGTGAATTCACATTGGGAACGATGCACGGTGCAGAGGTTGTCCTGCTTCGTTCCGGAATTGGCAAAGTGAACGCTGCTATGTCTACGACTATTCTCCTCGAAAAATTTAAGCCGGACTGTGTAATCAATACGGGTTCAGCGGGCGGGCTGAACCCAGTGCTGAACGTAGGCGATGCTGTTATCTCAACAGAAATCCGTCATCATGATGTGGATGTCACGGCATTTGGATATGAATATGGACAAGTTCCGCAGCTGCCAGCCGCGTTCCAGGCGGATGAAAAATTGGTTGCAGTTGCTGAGGCTGCTGCTTCCGAAATAGACGATATCCAGATTGTCAAAGGCTTAATTACAACAGGGGATTCATTTATGGATAATGCAGAGAGGGTCGAGGCTGTCCGTGAAAATTTCCCAGGCGTACAGGCAGTTGAAATGGAAGCTGCTGCAATTGCCCAGGTTGCCCATCAGTTCGGGATTCCATTTGTGATAATCCGTTCTCTTTCCGATATTGCCGGAAAGGATTCGGGCGTTTCATTTGACCAGTTCCTGGACAAAGCCGCCCAAAACTCTGCAACACTTGTTATGAAAATGGTTTCGGCTTTAAAAATGGTCTGTAGATTGGAGGCCTAATATGAAGGTTTTTGGAAGTGTTCATGAATTGATTGGCAATACACCAATTGTCGAGCTAAAAACATTTGAACCAAAAGAGGGAGTACGTATATTTGCCAAGCTTGAATTTCTTAATCCCGGAGGAAGCGTCAAGGATAGGCTCGGGGTTGAACTCCTGAGAGAAGCAATGGATAGTGGCAAACTGCAACCAGGAGGAACAGTCATTGAGCCGACTGCGGGAAACACGGGAATTGGCCTTGCACTGGCGGCGGTTAATCAAGATGTAAATGTTATATTCTGCGTTCCGGAAAAGTTCAGCCTTGAAAAACAAGATCTGATGAGGGCTCTTGGTGCCAAAGTCGTCAATACCCCAACTGAAGAAGGAATGAAGGGTGCCATTAGGAAGGCTAAGGAACTTCTGAACGATATTCCCGGCTCCTACTGTCCTCAGCAGTTTGGTAATCCTGCCAATCCTGAAACATATTATAAAACGCTCGGACCTGAAATTTGGGAACAAATGGACGGTAAAATTGATATTTTTGTTGCAGGTGCAGGCACCGGCGGTACATTCATGGGAACCGCCAGATACTTAAAGGATCAAGATAAAAAGGTGAAGACTGTCATTGTGGAACCAGAAGGATCCATCCTTAACGGTGGCAAATCCGGTACACATAAGACAGAAGGGATCGGAATGGAATTCCTTCCCGACTATATGGACCGAAGTTATTTCGATTCCATCCATACGGTTTTGGATGAGGATGCATTCCGGCTCGTCAAGGAGCTTGCTGCAAAAGAGGGGCTCCTGGTTGGCAGTTCTTCCGGCGCGGCTTTGCATGCTGCGCTGCTCGAAGCAGAAAAGGCTCCGGCAGGAACGAATATAGTTTTGATTTTTCCTGATGGAAGCGAACGGTATTTGAGTAAAAAGATATATGAAGGCGGGATATAAATATGAAAAGAAAAACAAGACTTATACACGGCGGCATACCAAATGACCCTTATACAGGTGCGGTAAATGTGCCGATCTACCAGGTCAGCACATACGCTCAGGAAGGGGTAGGCGGGCATAAGGGCTTTGAATACTCCAGGACTGGAAATCCGACTCGGCATGCGCTTGAAGAATTAATAAAGGATATTGAAGGCGGTCATGCAGGGTTCGCATTTGGTTCCGGGATGGCTGCAATCACAGCAGTCATGATGCTATTCAACTCTGGAGACCATGTTATTTTAACAGATGACGTATACGGCGGTTCTTTCCGTGTTATGACGAAGGTGCTAAATCGTATGGGAATTGATTCGACTTTTGTTGATACAAGCAACCTGGAAAACATCACAGGGGAAATCAGGCCAAATACACGGGCGATTTACCTTGAGACACCAACCAACCCACTTTTGAAAATTACTGATATTGAAGGTGCGGCCAATTTGGCCAAAGAGCATGGCTTGTTAACAATTGTTGACAACACCTTCTCAACACCGTATTGGCAGAACCCAATTGAATTGGATGCTGATATCGTCCTTCACAGTGCAACTAAATACATTGGCGGACACAGCGACGTGGTTGCCGGCCTTGCAGTAGTGAATAGCCAGAAGCTGGCTGAAGACCTCCACTTTGTTCAAAACTCAACCGGAGGCGTCCTGGGCCCTCAGGATTCATGGTTATTGATCCGGGGCATTAAAACCCTGGGTATCCGCATGGAGGAAACGGAAGCTAATACAAAAGCGATCGTAGACTTCCTAGTTAGCCATTCTGGAGTTAAAAAAGTCTTTTACCCAGGCCTTGAAAACCACCCAAACCATGACCTTGCCAAAAAGCAGGCCCGCGGATTCGGGGGAATGGTTTCCTTTGATGTTGGAAGTGCCGAAAAAGCTGACGAACTGCTGAGCAAGGTTCACTACTTTACTTTGGCAGAAAGCCTTGGGGCCGTAGAAAGCCTAATTTCTGTTCCTGCGCGGATGACCCACGCATCCATACCTGCGGAGCGCAGAGCTGAGCTTGGTATTACTGATGGCTTGGTAAGGATTTCAGTTGGCCTTGAAGATGCCGAAGACTTGATTGAAGATCTTAAGAATGCGTTGGAATAAATAACAGCAAAGGCGCCGGTAATTTACCGGCGCCTTTTGGCTTTTTTAAAGCAATCGTTGGAAAAAGAAAGAAAACAGTTAACAATGTTCCCATAATGTTAATAATTACATTGCTCCCTGCCCTTAAAAATATGCTAAATTAATTTAGTAGTATTCTAGAAAAGTAGGTGAGCATGATGAATCAAGCAAAAGAACTTTATGAAAAAATGTGTGATACCAGGTGGCTTGGAATTGTGCTCTTAGCTGTTGGCTCGTTCTTTTATCTAGGCACAATCCTTCCTACAGGTCCGATAAGTGATATCGACCTGACTGGCATGTCGGTAGCTTCCCTGGTTTTCCTGGCAGGTTCGATTTTGTTCTTCCTGAAATCCAAGGAATACAGGAAAATGTTGATGGAGCACGAAGACGGAGAAGAATATTTCTTATAAAAATCCAACGTCCATTTTGGGCGTTTTTTTCTTTTGGCTTTGTTAGTATTGATTGTTGATTTTTGTTTAGGTATGAGAATTTATTAAGGGGAGAATTTCCGTCTATTGTACCCACGGGCACCTTAAGAGACAGAAATAAGCGGAGAAATTCCCCTTAACTTCTTAAAATAAGTCAAAAACCAATGATTCTGGTTTGATAAGCGGAAAAACTCCCCTTATTTTAAGGGAAATATGGGTATTTCCCGATTTAACCGGAATTCCTCCCCTTATTTTTCAAACAGAGTGAAATCAACATTCAGCTATAACAGAGCCATCATAAAAGAAAAATCAGGATGCTTGTCCATAAAAAGGGAAAAGATGAATTTTTTACAAAATAAGTGTTTACAAATAGTGTTCAAGTGGATATAATTACCGTAGTAAGTTAAAAATTCCTGGAAGGAGGCATTCGTATGTTTAAGAAAATTGCTTGGGTAAAATTCGATTACAAACTTCATACATGTTCTGCCTTCGGGGAATGGGTTGCTTTGTAAGCTAATATCGCCATGTCCATGCCGTAGGAGAACTGTGCCTGCGGCATTTCTATGCCTAAAACCAAAAGCCGGAAAGGAACCGTTTTAAAGCGGGTTCTGCTCTGGCCATGGTATGCCGCAGGGGCTTCCTGCGGCATTTTTTATGCCCAAAATTCGGATATGGATAACAAGGAGGAGGTGAAAGGAATGACACTGAATATTTTCTTTATTACTGTGACGATCAAACGCCGCAAAATGAACCCGGAAGAAATTATGAGACGGGAATACATTGAGAAAATTACCGAGGAAAACAAAGATCGCCAATTTTCCATGTACCGCCCGTTTTAATTAAGAGGTGGTGATAAGAATGACTCTTCATATTTTCTTTTTTACAATTACAATCAAGCTGAGGGAATATAGCCCCGAAGAATTGATTTCATTAGTGCAGACCAGACAGATTAGCGAAAAGGATAATAAAATCAGGTTCAATTATTACAGACCGTTTTGATGGTGCCAAAAATGAGAGGAAAGGTGGAGTTGAAAATGTTGTTATTGATGCAGAATAGAAGAGGTTGCTTTTGGATTATGAAAGATACCACGTAACCCTTTTGGAAGGAGTGTCCGTGATGCCTTTACATTGTTTTTTGCTGACGTTTTTTTTAAAACGGAAAAAACAGATGAATCAATACCGACTTAATCGGGAATAAGTTCATTGAAGGGTTGACACCGTTTATACTATAATTAAATTTAGAATATTATCTTGGCTGAGCAAGGGGTGCTGGAATATGATTTTGTTGATGGTAGGGGCCTTAATTATTACAGGTGTAATTGGCTGTGTGATTGCAGCTGAAGTCAGTGTGGAAGACTAACTGAAAAAGCATCTGCCCTTTGGGGTTGATGCTTTTTTACTGTCCCAAATATATCTTTTTGGAAATTCATGTCCATCACCCCCTTGGCGAGAAGCCTTTTACGAATAGTAGGATCTCAAATGTTTTTTTAAAAAAGATGAAGAGCAGCTGAAATTATCAGCTGCTCTTTCCCTTTTTCCTTTTATCTTTTTCTGCGCGGTAAAATTCATGAAACATTTTCATTAATGCTCTCTTTTCTATTCTCGAAACATAACTTCTTGAAATTCCGAGTTCCTTGGCAATTTCACGCTGCGTTTTTTCTTTTTGGAGATCGAGCCCGAATCTTCCAACTATGACTTCTTTCTCGCGGGCATCAAGCACTCCGATAAACTGTTTAATTTTTTCTAATTCCATATTTAGCTGTATGGTATCAATTACATCCTCTGATTCGGACTTTAGTACATCAATGAGTGAAATTTCATTACCCTCCTTATCCTGACCAATTGGGTCATGAAGCGAAACATCTTTTTTTGTCTTTTTAAGCGCTCTCAAATGCATAAGAATTTCATTTTCTATGCACCTTGCCGCATAGGTTGCGAGTTTTGTGCCCTTACCATCCGAATAGCTTTCAATTGCCTTAATGAGTCCAATAGTGCCAATGCTAATTAAGTCTTCGGGATCCTCTCCGGTATTCTCGAATTTTTTCACTATATGTGCTACCAACCGGAGATTGTGCTCAATAAGGAGATTACGGGCATTCGCATCCCCTGCAGCCATTAGCTTGAGGTACTTTTTCTCATCAGCAGAGGACAAGGGCTGAGGAAAGGCATTGTTTTTTACATACGAAACGAGAAAGATAATTTCTTTTACCATGTATCCAAGTGCGGTCAAAATACTGGACATACATTCCCCCCGCTTTCTGTTCAGCATTCTGTATAACTAATCTCTATGTCAAAATAAGAAGGTTCGTGTCTGTCCCAACTAAATTTCCGTAATTTGCTAAAAAGTGCCGAATATAAAAGGGACCGAATGGAAACTTATGAATTGCCACTAAGATTTATGCAGAATTATTTTTTTCGCCCATGCACCTTTGGGATAGGTACATACCCTATAGTAAGAGGAAAGGGGTGAAAACATGTATTACGGTTATCCTTATCCTAGCCCGTACACCTATCCATATGGAGCTGGCGGCGGCTATGGCTTTTGGTATGCATTGCTGATAATCCTTTTTATTATCATCCTGTTATTCGGAGGTTGGTGGTATTTCAACTCCTATTATAAGTGAACCCAATGGGCCATCCTGATTGGAGGCCCTTTTAGTGTGTTGAGGTACATAATTGGATCTGAAGCACCTCGTCCTTTTCCGCTTTTGTCCTATCTTCCTCATACTCAGAGCCAGGAGAGCCCTTACATAATATTAAGCTCTATTTTCCAGTTAAGGGCTTTTTTTGCTGACTTATGGAAATCTTCTAAATACTTACCTATAATAAAATGGTACAGAGTTTATCAGGCTTAGCCTGGATTACAGTTTAGGGGGAAACATTTTGAGTATAAATACATTTTCTGATGTTTGGGATTTGGATGTATTTTTTCCAGGCGGGAGCGATTCGAAGGAATTTCAAGCTCATTTGACCGAAACGGAAGGAACAATCAACCAATTTTATAGCAAGGTGACAAGCTGGCAGCCTTCAATAGTGGAAAAAGATGCCGATATGCTTGCAGCACTAATTTCCTTATTTGAGGAAGCTTCGAAGAAAATAAGGCAGGCGGGGGCTTTTATTAGCTGTTTAAAGGCTCAAAATACAGAGGATAAGAAGGCTTTTGAACTGCAGTCAAAAGTAACTGCGTTAAGTGCATCTTTCCAAACAGCTCTCGGAGCTTTTGATGGAAATTTAACTGGAATTGCTGAAGAAGCCTGGCAGAAATTAATGGATGACGAAAGGCTTAATGAATTAGCTTTTGTTTTAACTGAGAGGCGGACACGCGCTTCAGAAAAACTGTCAAAGGAAGAAGAAGCAGTCGTTAATGCGCTTGGAGTCGATGGCTATCATGCGTGGGGACAGATGTATGACATGGTTGTTGGTAAAACAAAGATTCCTTTTACTCAAAAAGGGGAAGAAAAACTTTTGTCAGTGGGACAGGCAGCCAATCAGTTTTCTAATCCTGACAGGGAAGTTCGCAAAGCTGTGTTTAAGGAATGGGAAGCAGCATGGTCTGCCAATGCTGATTACCTTGCAAAGATCTTAAATCATCTAGCAGGTTTTAGGCTCAATGTTTATAAATTGCGAGGCTGGGATGACTTCCTTAAGGAACCGCTTGATATTAACAGAATGAAAAAAGAAACACTCGATGCTATGTGGGGTGCAATTTCCGAAGCGAAACAGCCGCTAAAGAAATATCTTGAACGCCGAGCCGAATTAATGGGTGTGGAAAAGCTAAGCTGGTTCGATCTTGAAGCCCCATATGGAAATACTGAAACTAAAGTTTCATATCAGGAAGGAGCCGAATTCATCCTTGAACAGTTTGCAAAGTTTGGGGAAGAAATGACGTCCTTTAGCAGACATGCCTTTGAAAATAATTGGATTGAAGCTGAAGATCGGCCAGGTAAAGCTCCAGGGGGCTTCCATACATATTTTCCTGAGGCGATGCAATCACGAATTTTTATGACCTATTCAGGAACACCGTCAAACATTTCAACACTCGCCCATGAATTGGGACATGGCTTTCACACGTATGCAATGCGCAATCTACATCTATTGAACAGGAATTACGCGATGAATGTGGCAGAGACAGCGTCTACTTTTGCGGAAATGATCGTCTCCGATGCCGCGGTAAAAAATGCTTCCTCAAAGGATGAAAAACTTGCCCTGCTTGACGATAAAATCCAACGATCTGTAGCTTTGCTTATGAATATTCATGCCCGATATCTTTTTGAAACCAGCTTTTATGAAGAAAGGAAGGATGGTTTTGTCAGTGCGGCACGCCTGAACGAGCTGATGGAAAAAGCGCAGGAAGAGGCTTATCTTGGCGCCCTGGATTCCTATCATCCTTCTTTCTGGGCTTCCAAGCTTCATTTCTTTATTACCGGTGTGCCATTCTATAACTTCCCTTACACGTTTGGATTCTTATTTTCCCTCGGCATTTATGCCCAGGCCTTAAAGGAAGGCAGCGGTTTTGAGGAAAAATACATCGCGCTCTTAAAAGATACCGCTTCGATGACGGTTGAGGAATTGGCAATGAAGCATTTGGGAGCCGATTTGACAAAAGCTGATTTCTGGAATGACGCTTTAAAATTATGCACTGATGATATAAATGAATTTCTTGAACTAACAAAATAATAAAAAGGCAATAACCCCGGCAATCTGCCGGGGTTATATTTTTTCTATTCCCTATTGGGTTCATTATCTTAACCTTAAACCTTCCGAAGTCTAAAAGTAGAAACCATAAGAAAAGCTAAAATCATAATTGTGAACAGAAAAATTTGCGGGGCAAGATAAGGCGTGGCCAAATAGCTTAACGTCACAAGGCAGCCAGCCGCAGTAATTGGAAGGCCGGTAAAATATCCATTGCTTTCAGTTATATTGAACCGTGCAAGCCTGAATGCGCCGCAGGCAATAAAAAACACAGTGAAGAACGTCCCGGGTGCGCCAAGTTCAAATAAAATCCCTTGATATAATAATAGTGCAGGAGCAACACCAAATGATATAATATCACTCATGGAATCCAATTGTTTTCCGAGTTCCGATTCTATGTTGAATTTCCTTGCGACCATTCCATCGAACCGGTCGGCGAGGGCTGCGATGAAAATCAGCAGCAGGCTAAGCCTTAAGTTTCCATGTAAGGTGGAGATAATGGCAAAACCGCCAAGTGATAAGTTGATTAAGGTTAGCACGTTTGCAGTCTGAGCCTTTAGCTTTTTAAAGGTAGGAACAATAACATCAAATAAAAACATTTCCTCACTCCTTTTACTTTCCGGAATGCAGCATCCCGGTTATGAAAGAAACAAAGGCAGAGGCCGCAGGTCCCCGTTTTGGTTCATTGTCTAGCTATAGCGTCTAGCGCCTAGTGTACTTCGGTCCCCTCGTTACGATAAGTCAACATCGATTCGCCTTCGCTCATCGTGTTTCCTTTATCTCCTTCGAGGCCCTCCACAAGGAAGGCTTCGGCAGCATCAGCATCGCACGAAGAAAAAGTGATAGCTTTTTCGAGGAGTCCATACGGCGCTGGTCAAGCCGCTTGCGCTTTCTTGATTTATAACAGTTCATATCCTATATTATTTTATTTTAAGTATTTTATGACGATTCGTAAATAGTATATTTACACTTTTTGGAGGTTACTACATTGTTTCAGCCTATCTACCGGTTATTGATTGAATTGACAAATGGAAAATGGTCATCAGATGTATTAAAAAAGTTTGCTCGATCCCGATTCAGCAGGCGCGCGGTTGCCCGCTTTGCAAAAGCCTATCGCCTTAATACTGAGGAGATGGAGGTACAGCTTAAGGACTTCCCGACTTTGCACGACCTTTTCGTGCGAAAGCTAAAGCCTGGTTCCCGAATAGTAGACCTGGCAAAGGATACTGTAACCAGCCCTGTGGATGCAGTAATTGAAGACATTGGGGTAATCAAAGAATCAAGTGAAATGGAAGTAAAGGGAAAAATATATTCTGTCGAGGAAATGCTGGGAGACCGTCAAGCGGTTGAAAAGTATTTGAATGGCGTGTATATGATATTTTATTTAAGCCCAAGCCATTACCATCGAATTCATAGTCCGGTAAATGGAAAAGTCCAGAAGCAGTGGGTTCTTGGCACAAAATCATATCCAGTCAATAAATGGGGATTAAAATACGGGATCGATACGTTATCGAAAAATTACCGAATGATTACCGAAGTTGAAACGGAAGAAGGGATGGTAGCAATAGTAAAGGTTGGTGCCATGTTCGTTAATTCTATTGAAACTACCCATTCTGGCTCAGAGCTTCAAAAAGGTGAAGAAATAGCTTATTTTAGCTTTGGTTCCACAATTGTACTCTTATTTGAAAAAGATAGGTTTATTCCCGACGAATCCCTTCAGGTCCCCCATGATATCCGCATGGGTGAAAGGGTTGGCGTATTGAAAAGCTGAACTTAATCTATGAAAAAAAATGACGATGGAATCTTTAAAAGAATGAAGGCGGCCCATGGACTGGAGCCGCCTTTTACTTGTCCGTTAGTGTCCTCGGAATAACAGCAAAAAAAAAGCCCCTTAGGGCCTGTATCAAGAGGATACTCTGATTCGATTAGATAATGAACGGCGATGGATTTCTTTCTCGATTAGGCGAATAAAATCGGGGCTTAAGTTAAGTTCCATAGCTTTGTAATAAGATTCGATCAAAAGGTCATCAGATAATTTCCGCATACTGGCACTCCCCTCTCATTTTATAAGCATGATTTATATGACATGAACATATATTGTAGGTTCAGGATGTTGTACCACTAATCTATCAAAAAAGTGATTTAAGAACAATCGTTCCTATTATCCACATATACCCGTGGATAACCTGTGATTAAATTGTTTATAAATGGGAAAAAAGTGATAGTAACAAGCGGTAAAATGTTGATAATTTTATACACAAGTTTCAAAAGGAAGAAATTTGTCGAAAAGTTTTTATTAAATTCGTGATTTTTCCTCGAATTTCTGCAATTTTTCAGTTGTTTTTTCGGATACTGTCACTTTAAGACATTAATAATTCAAGGTATAATAAATATCTTTGAAACCTGAGGTAAAATTCGTTATGATGAAAACATTGCCAATCAAGATGATTAGATGTAAAGAGGGTGTTTACCATGTTAAAGCATTTTCTTCCTGATGAACATGTGAAGAATATATTTTTAATAACTCCTGAACAGCTTAAAGAAAAGGGGATAAAAGGAATCATTACTGATCTCGATAACACGCTTGTTGAGTGGGATCGTCCGTATGCCACCCCAAAACTTATAGAGTGGTTCGATGAAATGAGAAAAAATGATATATTGGTGACCATTGTTTCCAATAATAATGAACAAAGGGTTAGAGCATTTTCCGATCCGCTAGGAATTCCATTTATTTTTCAAGCGCGAAAGCCAATGACTCGTGCGTTTAAAAAAGCAATCAATCGCATGGGCCTCAAGCGTGAAGAGACAGTGGTAATTGGTGATCAGCTATTGACTGATGTCTTTGGCGGCAACCGCGGTGGCTTCCATACTATCCTGGTTGTCCCGGTCGCTTCTACCGATGGATTGATAACAAGATTTAACCGTAAAGTTGAGAGGCGGATTTTGAGCTTCTTCCGAAAAAGGGGAATGCTCAATTGGGAGGACTCGAAGTGAATAACGAACATGATATTTGCTTGGGCTGCGGCGTTGCCATCCAGACAGATGAGCCTGGAGAACTTGGCTATGCACCGCAATCTTCGCTTAATAAAGAACAAATAATTTGCCAGCGCTGCTTCCGGCTGAAGCATTATAATGAGGTCCAGGATGTAAGCCTGACAGATGATGATTTTCTAAAAATCTTGAACCGTATTGGTGAGACTGATTCTTTGATAGTCAAAATCGTTGATATATTTGACTTCAATGGCAGCTGGATTCCCGGTATGCACCGGTTCGCGGGTAAGAATAAAATCATCCTGATTGGGAATAAGGCCGACCTTCTGCCAAAGTCCGTCAAACACACTAAATTGATTAGTTGGATGAAAAAGCAGTCAAAGGAGCTGGGCCTGCATGCTGAGGATGTTTTCCTTATTTCCGCAGCAAAGGGACAATCCATCCGTGAGGCTGCAGCTGCAATTGATTCATACAGACAGGGAAAAGATGTGTTTGTAGTAGGCTGTACTAACGTTGGTAAATCAACATTTATTAACAGGATTATTAAAGAGGTGGCTGGAGGGCAGGACGTGATTACAACTTCCCATTTCCCAGGCACGACCCTTGATATAATAAAAATCCCGCTTGATGATGGGAAGTCGCTCATTGACACTCCAGGAATCATTAATCATCATCAAATGGCACATTATGTTGGCAAAAAAGGATTAAAAGCAATCACGCCTAAAAAGGAAATCAAACCGCGGGTCTTCCAGCTAAATGAGGGCCAAACCCTTTTCTTCGGAGGCTTAGGGAGAATTGATTATGTAAGTGGCGGGAGAAGAGGCATAGTCTGCCATTTCTCTAACGATATTGATATTCACCGTACCAAGACTGAAAATGCAGATGAGTTATATGAGAAACATCTCGGTGGAATGCTGACACCGCCTGACCCAGATGAAGTAAATCTGCTTCCTGAACTTGGTAAACAGGAGTATATTATTAAAGAGGCCAAGACTGATATCGTCTTTTCCGGGCTTGGCTGGGTGACTATTAATGACCCGGGAGCAAAAGTCGTGGCGTATGTTCCGAAGGGTGTACAGACGCTTTTGAGAAAATCACTGTTTTAATTCGGTTGTTTTCTTGAGAGCAAGTTAACATCCCTATTGATCGCAGATAGCTTGAGATGTATGTAAGAATATTGGGGGAGTTGTTTTGAAGCTTTACGGTCTCATTGGAAATCCAATAGCACAATCCAAATCACCGCTGATGCAAAATGATCTATTCCATTCCAATCAAATTGATGCTTATTACCAGCCATTTCTTGTCGAGAAGGGGAAACTTCATCAAGCGGTGGAAGGCATTAGAGCCCTTGGCATTTCGGGGTTCAATGTTACCGTGCCGTTTAAATCTGACATCATTCCGCTGTTGGATGCCATAGACCCTTTAGCCGGAGAAATTGGCGCAGTCAATACTGTCATCAATGAAGATGGCAGGCTGATAGGATATAATACGGACGGACCTGGATTTTTGAGAAGCCTTGAAGAAGCAGGGGTTTCTACCGAGGGAGCAGACATTCTCGTGATTGGCGCAGGTGGAGGAGCAAGGGCCATTAGTTTTGCCATGGCGAAAACCAACCCAAAGCGAATCGATATATGTAATCGGAGCATGGACAAAGCAAAGGTATTGGCTGGTGAAATCGCGGCAAAAATCCCTTCATCTGCATTAAGTCTCAAAGAAGCCGAGCGGGCCATTAATGATTACGGCGTTGTCATCCAGACGACGCCTTCAGGCATGTTTCCTAAACCTGAGGAAATGCCATTGGATTTAATTTATCTCGATTCCCAAAAGGTTGTGGCGGATATCATTTACAATCCCTCTGAAACAAAATTCCTTGAAATGGCAAGGAAAAAAGGTGCAACGACAATCAATGGGATTGGAATGTTCATCTATCAAGGCGCACTTGCATTTGAATTATGGACTGGCATTAGGCCGGATACTGAAAGAATGAAACGGCTGGTTATGGATCAGCTGGGAGGTGGAAACTAAATGTTAACAGGTAAACAAAAACGATTCCTGCGGTCAAAAGCTCATCATCTTAACCCAATCTTTCAGGTGGGTAAAGGCGGTGTCAATGAAAATATGGTTGCTCAAATTGCCGACGCATTGGAAGCGAGGGAATTACTTAAGGTAAGCATCCTACAGAATTGTGATGAGGATAAGGATGTAGTTGCTGAAAAACTTGCAAAAGGTACTAGAGCAGAGCTTGTACAGGTAATCGGCCATACCATCGTACTTTATAAAGAATCAGTGGAAAATAAGCAAATACAACTTCCATAACGTGCATAATAAGGAGGAGGGCCAATGAAAAAAATCGGTATTCTCGGAGGAACATTCAACCCCCCTCATATTGGCCACTTGATTATTGCAAACGAAGTATGCATTTCGGCAGGACTTGATGAAGTATGGTTCATGCCAAATCAGGAGCCGCCCCATAAAAAAAAGTCAGCAGGCGCGGAGAATAGCGACAGGCTGGCTATGCTTGAACTGGCCATAACGGGGAATAAGTTATTTAAGGTTGAAACATGTGAGCTTGAAAGGCCAGGACCTTCCTATACTGTTGACACAATGGAAATCTTGAAAAGTCAATACAATGAGGAGCAATTTTATTTTATCATCGGTGCCGACATGGTCGAATACCTTCCAAAATGGCATCGAATTGATGACTTGATGAAAATGGTTACCTTTATCGGTGTAGAGAGGCCGGGTTATAGCATGGCAACCGATTTTCCAATTATGACCGTTGATATTCCTGAAATCAATATATCCTCAAGCCTGGTTAGAAACAGGCTGCGTAACGGGGAAACAGTGAAATATTTGGTACCGGAGGAAGTGATCCGGCACATTAGGGAGAACCATTTATATGGAACGTGAACAAGCTCTGGCGTTTGTCAGGCCATTTTTAACTGAACATCGTTATCTTCATACAATCGGGGTTATGGAAACAGCGATTTCTCTTGCAGAAAAAAATAATGCTGAGTGCAAAAAAGCGGAGCTGGCAGCTATTTTTCATGATATTGCAAAGTTTCGCCCGAAGGAAGAAATGAAACAAATTATCCTTCAAAATGGTTACCCCGAGGATTTGCTAAGCTTTAATCCAGAATTGTGGCATGCGCCAGTCGGTGCGTTTCTTGCTCAAAAAGAAGCTGGTATCCAGGATGAAGAAATATTGGGAGCCATACGGTACCATACTTCCGGCAGACCTGGCATGTCTTTGCTTGAAAAGATTATTTATTTGGCAGACTATATTGAACCAGGCAGGAATTTTCCAGGAGTGGAAGAGACCCGTCAACTAGCGGAGGAAAGCCTTGACTTGGCACTTACCCAGGCAGTGAAGAATACGATCATGTTTTTAATGAATAGGAACCAGATGGTTTATCCGGAAACTTTTTTAACATATAATGACCTCATAAAGTGAACCTCCATCAGTGGGGGAGGGGTGTTTATCCCCCACTGATGATTAGGTGAACCAATCGGACCTTTACGGGCAGTTGCCCCCCACTTATTTGTACTTCTTTACATTTGAATTTTGAGTGGGGGTCTTACTGCCCGTTAAGAGTGGGGTAAAAAATAGGAGGATTGATGCATGAGCAAAGCAGATCTTTTACAAGTAGCGGTTAAAGCCGCAGATGACAAAAGGGCCGAAGATATATTGGCTTTAAATATGAAGGGCATTTCCCTTATTGCAGATTATTTCATTATCTGCCATGGGAATTCAGATAAACAAGTACAGGCAATTGCTACTGAAATCAGGGACAAAGCTGAGGAAAACGGCTATGATGTCAGAAGGATGGAAGGCTACGATGAAGCCAGATGGGTCTTAATCGATTTGGGAGATGTTGTGGCTCATGTGTTCCATCGTGATGAACGTACTTATTACAATCTCGAACGCCTTTGGGGAGATGCGCCGCTTGAAAATATTTCGAGCGTTATCAATCCATGAGTTACGGACGTTTTGCCTATTATTATGATGCTTTAATGGAAGAAGCCCCATATTCCAGCTGGGTGGAGTTCGTTCTATCCGCCTGGAGGCTTTATGGATTAAAAGATGATATGTCCCTGCTTGACCTGGGATCTGGAACAGGCCAGCTTTCAATAAGATTTGCTTCTGAGGGCTTTTCTGTTACTGGCGTTGATCTCTCCTCGGAAATGCTGTCTGTTGCACGTTCAAAAGCAGAGGAAGCAGGGATGAACATTCCTTTTTATGAACAGAATATGGCGGAACTAGAGCTGCCTGGACAGTTTGGGATTTGTGGCATATTTTGTGATTCGTTAAATTATCTTCGTTCTGAAAATGAGGTTACGGAGACATTCCAAAGGGTCGCTCATCATCTTGTTCCTGGTGGATTATTCATCTTTGACGTTCATTCAGTCCATAAGGTTACCGAGGGATTCATCAACCACTCGTTTTCCTTGAATGGAGATGAAGTTTCCTATATCTGGGATAGTTTCGAAGGCGAACACCCTAACAGTGTGGAACATGAAATTAGTTTTTTCATCCTTGATGAACTGTCTGGAAAATATGATCGATTTGACGAGATTCATTATCAAAGGACATTTCCAGTAGAAACGTATACAGCGTGGCTTCAGGATGCTGGCTTTGAAGTTCTGCAGATTGGAGCAGATTTTGATATGGCCGGCCCTTCCGCCGACTCGGAACGAATTTTTTTCATTGCTAGAAAACCGCAAAAATAAAAGAAGCCATTCCCTTATTATAGGAGAATGGCTGTTTTTTTGCTAAATAAAGAAGGATTAAGTATGTTCGTGTCGAAATACTAATGTGTTGAATACTGCTTTTCTGTTTTTTCAAGATCTTCATTGAACTTTGCATGAGTTGCCCTATACAGATTCCTGAATAAATCCTCCAGTGCACCGCCCTCTAGAACTTTAATTCCTTCACCGGTGATCCCGCCTTTTACACAAACCTTTTCCTGTAGTGCAGGAAGGGTATAATGTCCCTGCCTCAACAGTTCACCCATGCCGATAATCATCCCACTCGCCATATCAGTAGCCATTTCCTTACTAATATTTGTTTCCTTTACCGCTGCTTCTATAAATTCCTGAAGAATGAAACTGATAAATGCAGGTCCGCAGCTAACGATATCTGATGCAACTCTCACTAGCGGCTGGTCAATTTTTATGGGTGATGATATTTTTCCCATGAGTGATTCCACAATCAGCTTCCATTTCGGGTCACATTTTTCGCCAAAGGTTAGTAGTGAAACTCCGGCATTTGCACGGTTTGTTATGCTTGGAATTGCCCTGATAACCGAACAGCCAACGAGGGACTCCAACTGGCCGGTTGTAATTGGGCTTGTTATTGAAACGAGACATTTTTCTTTTGAAAGACAGGAGGTGATATCTTTAAGCAGATTCGCGATATCCAACGGTTTTACACAAACAAAAACGATATCTGATAAACGGGCGGCCTCAGCCGCTGAATCCGCAACAAAGATACCAGGAAAATCCTTTTGAAGATTTAACGCCTTAGATTTTGTTCTATTAAAGGCAATTACGGATTCCTCCTCGACAATTCCGCTGCCAATAAACGATTCTGCAAGTATTTTCCCCATGTTTCCTATTCCGATTATTCCGATTCTCATATTCATCCCTCCCTAGCCAAACGAATACCACTAACACAATATGAATAAGACAAGCAAATTATACCTAAAGGAAGTGCTGTCATGAAAGAGTGGCTGATTGATCACAAATATTATATAGCTGCAGCTCTTGCTGTGGCCCTCGGGTTTCTATATTATTCTAACCGTGATACCGCCCCAACCGATATTATTGCTGCTAGCACAGTCGAATCAGAGGAGGGTATGCAGGAAACTCCCCCTGTCCCCGATTCAACCACAATCCTTATAGATGTAAAAGGAGCTGTGGAAAAACCAGGAGTCTATCACGCAAGCCCGGATGAGCGTGTTATTGACATTATCGAACTAGCAGGCGGCTTATCCGAAAGTGCGGATACTTCCGGGGTCAATTTTGCCCAAAAACTCCAGGATGAAATGATCGTATACGTTCCTGCTAAAGGGGAAGAGGCGGGAAGTACCGCTTCTGGTACTGACGTTGCATCCGGAAATGGAAAAATTAATATAAACCGGGCCAATGAAACTGAACTCCAGGAGATACCTGGAATTGGACCCTCAAAGGCGGCGGCGATTATAGAATATCGGGAAAAGAACGGCCCGTTTAAAAAACCGGAAGAGCTGAAGGAGATCAGCGGGATTGGCGATAAAACGTTCGAGAAACTTGAAGGAGCAATTACTGTGCATTGACCAAGTTCAAATAAGACCTGTAAACTAATAAGGACAAATATAATTATGCCAGGGGGAGAGAAATGTGGAGAGAATTCCATGGGATCAATATTTCATGGCCCAAAGCCATTTGCTCGCACTGAGAAGCACCTGTACCCGCCTGATGGTCGGTGCAACCATTGTTAGGGATAAGCGAATTATAGCAGGAGGCTATAATGGTTCAATTGCAGGCGGGGACCATTGCAGCGACCATGGCTGTTATGTTATTGATAACCATTGTGTCAGAACCATTCATGCAGAGATGAATGCCTTGCTCCAATGTGCTAAATTTGGGGTCACAACAGGTGACGCGGAAATATATGTCACACATTTTCCTTGTCTGCAATGTTCAAAAGCAATTATACAGGCCGGCATTAAGACCGTTTATTACGCCATGGACTATAAAAACCATCCATATGCGATTGAGCTTTTCGAACAAGCCGGTGTGAAGCTTGAAAAAGTACCATTAACTGAATCGATCCTTGATCTCGGAAAAATCAATTCCCCGGCAGTAAAGTAATTCCTAGGCAGGTATCCAGATTGTTAAAGGATACCTGTCCATCTAGGAGGTTGTATGAAAACAAAGGCGATCTTCTTCGTTCCTTCCTCAATTCTTGGTGTCCTTGCAGCAATGACACCTTCCCCATTACACGTGCTAATACTCTTCACTGCTCAAATCCTTATCTTAAAAGGGATGAACAAGCTTAAGACAAATGAAGTGATATTAACATTGATTGTATTTACTCTATTTTTCGCTGTAACAGAGCATACCCAGTCTGCTAATCAGACTATTCTAGGAAAGGGAGAACGAAGCTTTCAACTCGATTTCCGCTCAGGAGCTTTCATCGATGGCGATTCCTTTAAAGCATTTGCGGTGGATTTAGAATCAGGGGAAGAACTTCTCGTTACCTATAGGATTCGCTCAGAAGCAGAAAAAGAAAAACTCCTTTCAGCATCTTTCTTTGGTGTTTCATCAATTCTCGGCGGCGAGTTAAAAATCCCGCCTGAAGCCCGGAATCCAGGCGGTTTTGATTATCGAAGCTATTTACGGAGACAACAGGTGCATTGGATATTTGACTCGGATACGATGCCGCTTGAAGATGCAAGGGTAAGGAAGCTGACTTTTTACGAAATGATAGGGAGAGTTAGGGAAACTGAAACAAAACATCTTTCTGAGCGCCTTCCTAAAGAAGCAGCCAGACTTGTTTCAGCTCTCATATTTGGCGAACAATCAAAGATTCCCGAAAACCTGGAAGGGGCTTATACGAAGCTTGGCATCAGCCATTTGCTAGCGATATCCGGCATGCAGGTAAGTCTATTATCGGGACTGGCACTTTATGCAGGGATACGCCTCGGGGTAGCCAGAGAAAAAATGGCCGTCCTATTGATACTCCTTTTGCCGGTTTATGCCGTACTTGCCGGGGGGAGCCCATCTGTTATCCGATCAGTGATTATGGCTTCTATCATGCTCACGATACCTTTAGGTTCAAATCGAATTGGGTTTGGAACTGTAGATGCTCTTGCCCTATCTTTTCTACTATTTCTTTTCACCAGCCCTTATATTTTATTTAATCCGGGTTTTCAGCTTTCATATGCAGTGACATTTGTGCTTGTTTTTTCCTATCAGGCTTTCAAGGAAAAAGAACTAACAGGCCTAACCTTTATGATTACTGGAACCGTTATTTCTCAATTGGCCGCTTTGCCAATCCTTCTTACCCACTTCTATACAGTTCCTCTCATCAGCATTCTCGCCAATTTGGTGTTTATTCCCCTTTACAGCTTTATCTTTAGCCCTGTTGTGTATAGCTTTTATATCCTTATTGCACTATTTGGAAGTGTACCTGCTTGGATTCGCGGTTCTGTTAATACGATTATCATTTTTTCTGATAACCTTGCCTTGGCCTTGTCGAAGGTGCCTATTCAGCTTTATCCAGGAAAAATGCCGATATTCCTTTTTGCTTTATATACAATAGGTGTACTAACCATTTTTAAATTATGGGAAAAGAGTCAATTGTGGAAAAAAAGCTTTCTGATTCTTTCCTTGCCATTTTTGATTTTGGCTGTACACAGCTATGCCAACACGAATTTTTCCAAATCAGGCGAAATCACTATGATCGATGTCGGGCAGGGAGACAGCATCTTAATCTCCCTTCCAGACGGTGAAGGAAATTATTTAATTGATACAGGAGGGAGCATCGTTTTTGAAAAAGAGCCATGGCAGGAGCGCGTTAGTTCGTTTGACCCAGGCCAGGATATTGTCATTCCTTTTCTGCTGGCAAGGGGCATCGGGAAATTGGATAAGCTAATTTTGACCCATGGAGATCAGGACCATATTGGCGGTGCATTGGCGATTCTCGAAGAGGTGCAAGTTAAGGAAATTGTGATGCCTCGTGTAGAAGAGAAATCAAAATCGGAGCATGATGTCATTGCCCTTGCAGTGGAAAAACGTATAAAGGTAACTGAGGTCACGGAAGGAGATAAATGGTATGCCGGAGGGGCTAGTTTCCATATCCTTTCTCCCAAGAAGGACAATAATAAAGAAAGAAATGACAATTCAATTTCCCTTTTTACTAAGCTGGGAGGGAAGAGTTGGTTTTTTACAGGGGATCTGGAAGAACAAGGTGAAAAGAATATTATGGCCGATTATCCAGGGCTTGGGATTGATGTATTGAAAGCGGGTCACCATGGCAGTAAAACGTCGTCAACTGAAGATTTCCTAAAGCTTTACCGCCCGAAAATCACTCTTATTTCAGCAGGAGCCGGCAATAGATTCGGCCATCCCCATACAGAAACCATCCATCGCTTTAAGGAGTTGGACACTATTATTTTTCGGACCGATTTGCACGGCGCGATAACCTATACTTTTTATGGAGAAAAAGGAACCTTTTCTACTCATCTGCCATACAATGCACTATCCAATCAGGAATAAACAAAAGCGTAAGCAAGATACACTTGATAGGAATGGTATCTACAGATGCAAAGTTTTATTAGTAATAAAAAAAGGCCGCGTGGGCGGCCCCTGACCAAGATTTAAGATCCGATAAGTTTGATCACTGTTGCAATTAAAAACATGGTTGCGAAAAAGCCAAAAGACACAATAAATCCTACCCCTGAATCAATCGCATCGTTCCGTTTGTCCTGGACGTTTTGTTCGAATTCGTTCACACGCTTCCCCTCCCTATTTCCATTTTAGTATAAGCGAACCTTTTTGAAAAATCCAGCCCTCACCTTTTGTCAGGAGTTTACACAAATAGTTTGCCGCCATGGGGCAAAAATAAAATCACTAAGGCATTCCGCCAGCAGGTTAAGGCCCGGGACTTACCCTTGCCGGCGTTCATATAAAACGGGAATCGGAATGGATATCCGATTCCCTTTGAATGCTTGTAAAAATGGACGGGCTTCTTTACGATAGAGATAGGTTGTTTGTAAGTAGGGAGAGATTATTTCAATGGTAATTGAATTATGGAAAAAAATAAAAAAGAAGAATTTTTCGCCCGTTTACCTTTTGTATGGGACAGAAGCTTTTCTCATGAAAGAAACTGGACAGCTTTTACTTGAACATATCCTTGGGGATGACCGGGATTTCAATTTCTCAAATTATGATCTTGAGGAAACTCCAATTGAGGAAGTTATTGAAGATGCAGAAACCCTGCCTTTTCTTGGTGAGAAAAAAGTTGTTTTTGCCCACAATCCATATTTTCTCTCTTCGGAAAAGCAAAAGGAAAAAATAGCTCATAACATTTCCAGGCTTGAGGCGTATATTAAGGAGCCCGCGCCATATAGCGTTCTTGTTTTTATGGCTCCATATGAAAAGTTGGACGAACGAAAAAAAATTACTAAGGAGCTCAAACGGTTGGCTGCAGTAGCAGACATGAAGAAGCTGAGTGAGCCTGAGCTGAAAGCCTGGATTTCGGACAAGGCGGACAAAAATGGGATTACCCTTAAGTCTGAGGCAGTGGAAACGATTCTCTCACTCGCAGGATCCAACCTGACTATGCTTTCTAATGAGCTGGACAAACTTGCGCTTTATGCAGGAGAGGGAGGAAAAATTGATGCTGCGACTGCTGAGATGTTAATCCCAAAGTCACTCGAGCAAAATATATTCAGTCTGACGGATAAGGTGGTTCAAAGAAATTCAGCTGAGGCGCTCAGAATTTACTATGACCTCCTGAAGCAAAATGAGGAGCCTATTAAAATCCTCGCTCTTCTTGCTGGGCAATTCAGGCTGATATATCAGATAAAAGAGCTCAGCAGAAAGGGATACGGCCAGCAGCAAATAGCCTCTGCCCTTAAGGTGCATCCATATCGGGTCAAGGTAGCTGCCGGACTTGCATCCAGATTCGGGGATGAAGAACTAGCCAAAATTATAGCGATGATTGCAGATGCTGACTATCAAATGAAAACGGGTGGTGCCGATAAATCATTGCTTGTTGAGCTATTCCTGATGAAGTTGGGTACGGCGATATAAACGGGGAAGCTAATCGTGTATTGATTTACGGGGATACACTGTAAAAAAGGATTCACAAATAAAAAAACAGCCTGCTCTCTTTTGGGGATGCAGGCTGTTAACTCTTTTTATATTCAAGCGATAGCGACAGCAAATACCTCTAAGCCGCTCTTGCCTTTCTTATAGAGAGTTGATTTTTTTAGCCAGGCGGGCTTTTTTGCGGGCTGCAGCATTTTTATGGATAAGGCCTTTTGTAGCAGCTTTATCAAGCTTGCTAGCAGCGTTTGCATAAGCGTCTTTCGCAGCAGCACTGTCGTTTACAGTAACAGCAGCTTCAACTTTTTTAACAGCAGTACGCATTGTAGATTTCACAGCGGTATTTTGAGCATTGTTTTTTTCGTTAATCTTTACGCGCTTAATAGCAGATTTAATGTTTGGCATTCCATTCACCTCCTAAACAAGAAACCGAGACATCTATGAACTCGACTTTCACTTCCATAAACAATTATAAGGAACAAAAGATATTCTATCAAAACGGTGCCCGGATTGCAATACTCAAACAAAAATTGTGTAAAACTCCCGCCTTGACAGCTTGAATGATTTGGGAAAAATAAGGCAAAGATAATGGGGTATGCAAAGAAAGTTAGCTGAATGGAGGCCTCCTTTAATGAATAATGAATCAATTGATCTTAGCAACTATACAGTCAGGACCGATCTTGCTGTTGAAGCAAGGGAAATGGCAATTGCAGGAAGGGAAGGGACGATTGGCGAAGAGGAAGACCTTTCCCGAATCGAAGGTGTCATTATTAAGGAGAGGGAAATAGATGGCATGAAGGTTTCGCTAGTTGAAATCACACCTGAGGGAGAAGCGCAAATCGGCAAGAAGCCAGGCAGTTACCTCACCATTGAAGTATTGGGAATAAGACAGCAGGATACCGAACTCCAGCAAAAAGTCGAAAAGCTATTTGCCAGGGAACTTGGTGCCTTTTTGGAGAATGCAGGTATTAACAAAGACGACTCCTGTCTAGTTGTGGGTCTAGGGAACTGGAACGTAACTCCTGATGCGTTGGGCCCTATCGTATGTGAGAACCTGCTCGTAACCCGCCATCTCTTTGAACTTCAGCCTGAAAGTGTCCAGGATGGGTTCCGTGCTGTAAGTGCATTGGCTCCAGGGGTAATGGGGCTAACCGGAATTGAAACTAGTGACATTATTCATGGGGTTGTTGAAAAAACCAAGCCTGGTTTTGTTATTGCAATAGATGCCCTTGCTTCCAGGTCAATTGAAAGGGTTAATTCAACCATCCAAATTTCTGATACAGGGATTCACCCAGGATCGGGTGTCGGCAATAAACGGAAAGAGCTTAGCAAAGAGACTTTGGGGATTCCTGTAATCGCCATTGGAGTTCCTACTGTCGTGGATGCAGTCTCGATAACGAGTGATGCGATCGATTTTGTTTTGAAGCATTTTGGGAAGGAAATGAAAGAGGGAGACAAGCCATCAAGGTCACTTGTTCCGGCCGGAATGGCTTTTGGAAAGCGCCGGAAACTTACTGAGGAAGATCTTCCTGAGGAAGAGCATCGTAAAACCTTTCTTGGAATTGTCGGCACTCTAGAAGATGAAGAAAAGAGGCAATTAATACATGAAGTCCTTTCGCCGCTTGGCCATAATTTGATGGTTACGCCAAAGGAAGTAGACGTTTTTATAGAGGATATGGCCAACCTCATTGCCAGCGGCATGAACTCGGCGTTACACAGCCAAGTAGATCAGGAAAATGCAGGCTTTTATACACGTTAATGAAAGGAAAAGGTTCTACCAACTCTAGCATCATCATATGATTTACTAGGATTCAGGCCCGGACGAATTAGGGTTTGGTTGTAAATCTTTGCCGGACGAGGTGGAACAATGAAAAAAAACAACGCCTATATTGTCTCAGGTGTTAGCGTCGCAAAGGCAGGCGCATTAATGATTCTCTTGATAATAAGTACATTTTCCGCCAGCGGATTGCTTGCTTCCTTTGAAACAGGTTCCAGGCTTTCTTCACTCGCCGTAAACCGCTCCCATCAAGAGATCAAAGGGGAGCTTCTCTATCAATTTATGGGATGGGAGAACCACTATTTTGCCGGAGCAGCTGGAAGTGATGCAAGCCCTAAGCTGACTAGCCTGTTCCTGGGGCTTTCAGCGAATATTAATCTCGATGACCCGAGAAGTTTGCTTGGTAGGGAGCTCCCTGGGTTCTACTCTTTTGATGGGAGAATCGTTGTTGCCGGTGAGGGTACTAACTATACCAATATGCCAATGGAATCCGCTCCGCCTATTGAAATTATGAAAGCAGAGCGGGAAGCCGCATTACAGAACCTGGAGGATATTCCGGACCCTGAGAAAAGCCCGGGAGCTCCTGCGGCAAGGTGGAAGGATGGGGTATTCGTCTATTTTTCACATAACCGGGAGTCCTATCTGCCTTATTTAAAAGGAGAAACGAATCCTGATCGGGCCTACCACTCAAAAATCAATGTGACAAAGATTGGAGACCAGCTTAAGGAAAGTCTTGAAGCTCGCGGAATAGGGACGTTTGTTGATAAAACAGATATAAATAATATTCTCGTAAATAAAGGCCTTGGCTTCGGCAGCTCTTATGTGGAATCAAGAAATGTCGTTAAAGAAGCAATGGCCACCAACAAGGAGCTTCAATATTTCTTTGATATCCATAGAGACGCACACCGGAAAAAGAAGACAACGAAAACAATCAATGGAAAAAGTTACGCAAAACTTGCATTCGTCATTGGAGCTGAGCATCCGAATTATAAGAAGAATTTAAAACTTGCAGAAGACCTTCATGCTCTAATGGAAAAAAATTATAAAGGTTTAAGCCGCGGGGTCATAGAGAAAAAAGGTGTTGATACAAATGGCAAGTTTAATCAGGACTTATCAGGCAATGCGATTCTGATTGAATTTGGCGGGGTAGACAATACGTTTGAAGAATTGAACAGGTCTGCTGATGCGTTAGCAGATGTATTCGCGGATTACTTCTGGCAGGCGGAAAGCGTGTCAAATCCGAAAGAACAGCCTGCTGATAAACAATAGAGAGGTGATGAACATGAAGCTATTCATGGTTAAAAGCCTGGTTCTGGCTGGTTTCATGTTTGCCGCCGCACTTATCGGTATGCAGGCAGCGAACACGGGCATTGACCGTATGAAAGGTTATGAGGACCCTGATTTCAAACAGGCAGTTTCCATTCAAAAAGAAAATGGAGAAACTCAGGTTGCCATTATGGGAGGAGAAGTCTCCGAAACCTTCGAAGAGAAAAAGGCGCAATTGGAGAAGACGGAGGGTTATAACCTCTTTTCATCAATGGGAAAAGGGCTTGGAACGATTCTATCCGGACTTGCGAAGGCAGTTGTTGAAGCTTTTACAGATTGATGTTATCAAAGAGGTTGTCCCAAAGTAAGATTGGGACAACCTTTTTCATTGGTAATTTTCGGTTTTTTGGCCTGTGAACAAGGCGATTGTTTGGGAGGGGAGAGAGTCAGTCTTTGCCCAAGTCCCGTGTGTACTAAAATAAGAGACATATGAAAATTCCCCTACGCAAATAACTTCTAATTTTTCTTCAGTTTTCCGTAATTATTGAATCTTGATTTTTCAATTGGTATAATGAAAAATAGTCTACATGTGCGTATAACAGGAGTGAACCCGATTGAATAGAGAAGAGAGATTAAACAGGCAGTCGAAAATTAGGAACTTTTCGATCATTGCCCATATTGACCATGGAAAATCAACACTGGCCGACCGCATTCTTGAAAAGACGAATGCGCTGACCTCACGCGAAATGAAGGAACAGCTCCTTGATTCGATGGATCTTGAACGCGAGAGGGGCATTACCATTAAACTGAATGCCGTCCAGCTCAACTATAAAGCTAAAGATGGAGAAGAGTATACGTTCCATCTTATTGATACCCCGGGACACGTCGACTTTACTTATGAAGTATCACGGAGTCTGGCTGCTTGCGAAGGGGCAATTCTAGTCGTCGATGCAGCACAGGGGATAGAGGCTCAGACGCTTGCGAACGTCTACCTTGCCCTTGATAATGACCTCGAGATCTTGCCGGTCATCAATAAAATTGACCTGCCAAGCGCGGAGCCAGAACGGGTTCGCCAGGAAATTGAGGATGTCATTGGCCTTGATGCTTCAGAGGCAGTACTTGCTTCAGCCAAGGCTGGTATTGGAATAGAAGATATCCTTGAGCAGGTAGTCAAGCAAGTTCCAGCGCCGCAGGGAGATCCGGAAGGCCCGTTGAAAGCGTTGATTTTTGATTCGGTTTACGATGCTTATCGTGGTGTCGTTGCTTATATCCGTGTTGTCGAGGGATCAGTAAAAGCTGGCGATAAGGTAAAAATGATGGCAACTGGCAAGGAATTCGAAGTAAATGAAGTTGGGGTTTTTACGCCGAAGGAAACAGCGCGCGGGGAACTCACTGTCGGGGACGTTGGTTACCTTACAGCATCCATTAAGAACGTTGGAGATACCAGGGTAGGGGATACAATCACAAATGCCAAAGGCGGTGTTACAGAGCCGCTTCCTGGCTACCGTAAATTGAACCCAATGGTTTATTGCGGGTTATACCCTATTGATTCCGCCAAATTCAATGATTTGCGCGAGGCATTGGAAAAGCTGCAGCTAAATGATGCTGCCCTTCAATATGAGCCAGAAACATCTCAAGCACTTGGTTTCGGCTTCCGATGCGGTTTCCTTGGATTGCTTCATATGGAAATTATCCAGGAGCGAATCGAGCGGGAATTCAAAATCGATTTGATTACGACTGCCCCGAGTGTTATTTACCATGTGGTGATGACAGATGGATCAGAAATCAAGGTTGATAACCCTGCCGATATGCCTGACCCTCAAAAGATTGATCGCGTCGAAGAACCGTACGTTAAGGCAACGATGATGGCTCCGAACGATTATGTTGGTGATATTATGGAGCTATGCCAGCATAAGCGCGGCATTTTCATCGATATGCAGTATCAGTCTGAAAACCGAGTCAGCATAGTTTATGAAATCCCGCTTGCTGAAATCGTTTATGACTTCTTCGACCAGTTGAAATCCAATACCAGAGGATATGCATCCTTTGATTATGAACTGATTGGTTATAAGCCTTCCAAACTGGTTAAAATGGATATTCTTTTAAATTCTGAGCAGGTCGATGCCTTGAGCTTTATCGTCCATAAAGATTTTTCTTATGAGCGCGGAAAGGTCATTGTTGAAAAGCTTAAGGAATTGATACCAAGACAGCATTTCGAAGTGCCAATCCAAGCCGCAGTGGGTCAAAAGATTATCGCACGCTCTACCATAAAAGCAATGCGTAAAAACGTTCTAGCCAAATGTTATGGCGGGGACATTTCCCGAAAACGGAAGCTTCTTGAGAAGCAGAAGGAAGGGAAGAAACGGATGAAGCAAGTTGGCTCTGTCGAGGTTCCTCAGGAGGCCTTTATGGCTGTCCTTAAAATGGATGACAATAGCCCGAAAAAATAATTCAGGGGGGTTGGACGAGCCTTGCAAAGGGCAAGTCCTGCCTCTTTTTGTAATTTCAGAAAGTATATTTTTGAGAACGGTCTAGCTCCAGCGCCTAGCGCCTAGTGTACTTCGGTCCCTCGTTACGATAAGGAAACATCGATTCGCTTTCGCTCATCGTGTTTCTTTTATCTCCTTAGAGGCCCTCCAGTACATACCGCGCTGGGCAGGCGCTTGCGCTTTACTCGAATAGGAAGTGAGTAGTAATGAAAGGAACTCCTGGCAGCGGCCCCCGTGCCGCTTATATTCATATCCCTTTTTGTGAGCATATTTGCCATTATTGTGATTTTAATAAAGTTTTTCTAAAAGGACAGCCGGTTGATAAATATCTTGATTTTCTGGAGCGTGAAATTGAACTGACACTAGCTCAGCACCCGCCAGGAAAAATGGTCAGCGTCTTTGTTGGCGGCGGGACCCCGACATCTCTTGATGAAAGGCAGCTAGAAAGGCTGGGGGGGATTATTGCCAATCACCTTCCGCTAAACGAAGAAACTGAATATACATTTGAAGGGAACCCTGGCGATCTATCACTTGAAAAGCTCAAGGTTTTAAAAGATCACGGAGTTAACCGCCTTAGCTTGGGTGTCCAAACCTTTAATGATGTACTGCTTGAAAGGATAGGAAGAAGCCATCGTGCAGAGGATGTTTTTACAACGATTGCCAACGCAAGGAAAGCGGGTTTTGAGAATATTTCGCTAGACTTGATTTACGCGTTGCCAAGGCAAACATTAGAAGATTTCAAGGATACGCTCGAAAAAGCTTTCGCTTTTGGCCTTCCGCATTTTTCAGGTTATTCTCTCATTATCGAACCGAAAACAGTCTTCTATAATCTGATGAGGAAAGGGCGGCTCCCATTGCCCGGCGAGGAGATTGAAGCGGCCATGTATGAACTTCTAATGGAAGAAATGGAACGTAACGGCTGCCATCAATATGAAATAAGCAACTTTGCAAAAGAAGGATTTGAAAGCAAGCACAATCTCACATACTGGAGCAACGATTCGTATTACGGTTTTGGTGCCGGAGCGCATAGTTATCTTGGAGGATACCGCCGTTCTAATGCGGGTCCGCTGAATAAATACATGTCTCCTTTAGAAGATGGACTCCTTCCTATTTTTGAAGAAAGTGAAGTGTCAAGGCAAGAAGCGATGGAAGAGGAAATGTTCCTTGGCCTAAGGAAGGTGGATGGAGTGGATAAAGCCCGTTTTAAGGAAAAATTCGGTATGCCGCTCGAGAGCATTTTTTCCAAACAGCTCGAGGACTTGTCGAAAAAAGGCCTTATTGATGCAAATGGAGACAGCATCCGTCTTACAAACAAAGGAAGAATGCTTGGTAATGAAGTATTTCAGGAATTTTTGGTTGGTTAATTAAGACCTTTTTTAAGGCGTAATCATTGACACGACATACCTGTTTTGATACTTTATTAGTAGAATTAGCACTCAATATTAAAGAGTGCTAACAGAGGTGATGAATGTTGCTGACAGATCGCCAATTGCTAATACTTCAAGTCATCGTGGATGAGTTCATCCGTTCTGCCCAGCCGGTAGGCTCGCGAAGTTTGTCGAAAAAGGAACAAATTTCGTTTAGTTCGGCAACGATCCGGAACGAAATGGCTGATTTGGAAGAACTGGGTTTTATTGAAAAAACCCATACCTCTTCTGGAAGGGTTCCTTCAGAAAAGGGTTACCGTTATTATGTGGATCATCTCCTGTATCCAGAAAAGGTCAATGAGCAGGATGTTTTTAAAATAAAATCAGTTTTTGCGGAGAGGATTTTCGAATTCGAGAAAATCATTCAGCGCTCCGCGATGATTTTGTCTGAAATGACTAGCTATACTTCAATTATGCTTGGTCCTGCGGCCGAGGAAAACAGGCTGAAGAAAATCGAGATAGTCCCGCTGAATAAGGAAACAGCGATTGCCATCATAGTGACGGATACAGGCCACGTCCAGAACAAGACGATTCAGCTTCCAGATTCGATGGATGCCAGCGACCTTGAAAAGATGGTCAATATCTTGAATGAAAGACTTACCGGTGTACCGCTTGTAGATCTTCGGGATAAGCTTTATAAGGAAGTAGCAGTCCTCTTGAGCCAGCATATCAGGAACTATGACAGAATGCTCCATATGATGACTGATACATTCACCATGCCAATAAGCGAAAAGTTGTTTTTTGCCGGAAAAACAAATATCCTTAGCCAGCCTGAATTCAACGATGTTACGAAAATCAGGGATTTAATGACCATGATTGAACAGGAAAGGCCGGTATATGAGCTTATAAAAAACAACCCAGCCGGTATTACGATTAAGATTGGCAGGGAGAATGATAATAGCGCGATGGAAAACTGCAGCTTGATAACCGCCTCTTACACGATGGGTGACGAAAAGCTGGGCAGTATCGCCATACTGGGGCCAACCCGAATGGAATATTCCAGGGTGATCAGCTTATTGAAAATCATGAGCCATGATTTGTCTGCGGTTTTGACCAGGCTGTATCAAACGAAATAGCTGTGGAGATATTTAGTAAGGGTGGAATGCCTTATTCCGCCCTTTTCCTTGGCAAAAACTAAAGCCTGATTGAACCAATCGGACCTTTACGGGCAGTTGTCCCCACCTGTATTCCTTCTTTACCTTTAAATCTTGAGGTGGGGTTCTTACTGCCCGTTGAGAGTGGGATAAACGATTCCTGACTTTTAAGGGAGGTGAGCAAGATGACAGAAGAAATGAAGAATGATAACCAGGCAACTGAACAGGAAAATGCTGATCAGCAAGTTGAAGAAATTTTTGACGAAAACGAACAGCAACCAGCTGACGAGACAATAAGTGCTGTTTCTGAATTAGAGAAAAAGCTGGAAGAAGCTGAAAACCGCTATTTACGCCTGCAAGCTGATTTTGATAATTATCGCCGTCGTGTAAGATTGGATGCTGAAGCTGCTGAAAAGTATCGTGCGCAAAGCGTAATTTCTGATTTACTGCCGGCTTTAGATAATTTCGAGCGAGCGCTCGGAATGGAAATAGAGGGAGAACAAGCAAATTCCTTTAAACAGGGAATGGAAATGGTATATCGTGGCCTCATGGAAGCCTTGAACAAAGAAGGTTTACAGGTAATCGAGGCAAAGGGTAAACCTTTCGACCCGAATTTCCATCAAGCTGTTATGCAAGTGGAAGACGATTCCATGGATCCTAATTCCGTGGTTGAAGAATTCCAGAAAGGGTATGTCCTTAAAGACAGGGTCATCCGCCCATCAATGGTAAAAGTTAATCAGTAGAGTTAGTAAATCTACATATTGAATTGGAGGAAAAGGTTATGAGCAAAATTATTGGTATTGACCTTGGAACAACCAACTCCTGTGTGGCTGTTCTAGAGGGCGGCGAGCCTAAGGTTATCCCAAATCCTGAGGGCAACCGTACGACTCCTTCCGTCGTTGCATTCAAAAATGGCGAGCGCCAGATTGGTGAAGTTGCAAAGCGTCAGGCGGTAACAAATGCAAACACTGTAATGTCAATCAAACGTCATATGGGAACAAGCCATACCGTTGAAATCGAAGGCAAAAAATATACTCCGCAAGAAGTTTCTGCCATTGTCCTTCAGTATTTGAAATCATATGCTGAAGATTATCTTGGTGAGAAAGTTACCAAGGCTGTTATTACAGTTCCTGCTTATTTTAATGATGCTGAACGCCAGGCGACAAAAGACGCTGGCCGAATTGCTGGGCTTGAGGTTGAACGTATCATCAACGAGCCAACTGCTGCAGCACTGGCATATGGCTTGGATAAGTTAGAAGAAGATCAGACAATTCTGGTCTATGACCTTGGCGGCGGTACGTTTGACGTATCCATCCTTGAACTTGGAGACGGCGTTTTCGAGGTAAAAGCAACAGCCGGTGACAACCGCCTAGGTGGAGATGATTTCGACCAGGTTATCATTGACTATTTGGTTGATCAGTTCAAAAAGGAAAACGGCATTGACCTTTCACAGGATAAAATGGCAGTGCAGCGCTTGAAGGATGCTGCTGAAAAGGCGAAAAAGGACCTTTCCGGTGTTACTTCAACTCAAATTTCACTTCCATTCATTACTGCGGGAGCAGCAGGACCGCTCCACATGGATATTACATTGTCGAGGGCGAAATTTGATGAACTTACATCACACCTTGTAGAGCGCACAATGGGACCTTTCCGCCAGGCATTAAGCGATGCTGGTCTATCTGCTTCTGAAGTAGATAAAATTATCCTTGTTGGGGGTTCAACTCGTATCCCTGCGGTTCAGGAAGCAATTAAGCGTGCAACTGGCAAGGAGCCGAGCCGTGGCGTAAACCCTGATGAAGTTGTCGCGATGGGAGCTGCCATCCAGGGCGGCGTCATCACTGGTGATGTTAAGGACATCGTATTGCTTGACGTAACTCCGCTTTCTCTTGGTATTGAAACAATGGGCGGCGTCATGACTAAGTTGATCGAGCGTAATACAACAATCCCAACTTCTAAATCACAAATTTTCTCAACTGCAGCGGATAATCAAACAGCAGTAGATATCCATGTTCTTCAAGGCGAGCGGCCAATGGCAGCCCACAACAAAACTTTGGGCCGTTTCCAATTGTCTGATATTCCGCCTGCACCACGCGGAATTCCGCAAATTGAAGTTTCATTTGATATCGACAAAAATGGTATTGTTAATGTTCGTGCGAAAGACCTTGGCACAAATAAAGAACAGCAAATTACAATCAAGTCTTCAACTGGCCTGAGCGATGAAGAAATTCAGCGTATGGTTAAAGAAGCTGAATTGAACGCAGAAGCAGACCAGAAAGCAAAAGAAGAAGCTGACCTTCGCAATGAAGCTGACCAGCTGGTGTTCCAGACTGAAAAGACTCTGAAGGATCTTGAAGGCAAAGTAGATGCGGCTGAAGTTGCAAAAGCAAACGAAGCCAAAGATGCCCTGAAAGCAGCCATTGAGAAAAATGATCTTGAAGAAATGCGTGCAAAGAAAGATGCACTTTCTGAAATCGTCCAAAATCTCTCAGTAAAGCTGTATGAAGAGGCTGCAAAGCAAGCCCAGGCACAACAAGGCCAGGGAGCAGGCCCTGAAGCCTCTGCAAAAACAGACGACAATGTCGTAGATGCAGAGTTTGAAGAAGTAAAAGACGATAAATAAAAAAATTAGCCAGTTAATTGCCTTAGTGGCAATAAGTATGGGATGAACTAAGGTATCTTTTTTAATTGGAACGAAAGGCGCGAAGACTCCAGTGGGAGAAAAGGGACAGTGGGAGACCCCACAGGCGCAAATAGCGCCGAGGAGGCTCACCGCCCGCCCACGGAAAGCGAAGCGCCTGAAGTGGAAATTAAATGTTAAACTGAAAAGTTCATCCTATATAGCCAATGCCCAACAAGAAAGTCAAAGTCAGAATAACAGGCTTTGGCTTTTCTTGTGGAAAAGGCTAGAGCTTAGAAAGCCTCCATTTTTTCCAATAAATAATGATCCGGACAAATGGAGAGACAGAATTCTTTTATTGTTTAGCATCCGCCTGGATGGTACAATTATCTTTATGTGATATTTCGGGAGTGGTTTTAATGAGCAAGAGGGATTACTATGAAGTCCTTGGCTTGGGCAAAGGAGCCTCCAAGGATGAGATTAAAAAAGCTTACCGAAAACTGTCCAAAAAACTTCATCCTGACGTTAACCAGGAGCCGGATGCGGACGAGAAGTTTAAGGAAGTAAAAGAAGCTTATGAAACGCTAAGTGACGACCAAAAGCGCGCGCACTATGACCAGTTTGGCCACACAGATCCGAACCAGGGATTTGGCGGCGGCGCAGATTTTGGCGGCGGTTTTGGCGGGTTTGAAGATATCTTCAATACGTTCTTTGGCGGTGGGGCAACCAGAAGGCGTGACCCAAATGCTCCTAGGCAGGGTGCTGACCTGCAGTACACAATGACAGTCTCCTTTGAAGAAGCAGCGTTCGGTAAGGAAACTGATATTGAAATTCCTCGTGACGAGACGTGTGGCACATGCCATGGCTCTGGTGCAAAACCAGGTACTCATCCGGAAACCTGTAAACATTGCCACGGCACGGGACAGCTGAATGTTGAGCAAAATACTCCTTTCGGCAGAATTGTTAACCGCAGGGTTTGCCATGTCTGTAATGGAACAGGCAAGGAAATCAAACAAAAATGTACTACTTGCAGCGGAGAAGGAAAAGTCAGGAAGCGCAAAAAGATACATGTTAAAATTCCAGCCGGCATTGATGATGGCCAGCAGCTAAGGATGGCTGGTCAGGGAGAAGCAGGTATTAATGGAGGGCCTCCTGGCGATCTTTATGTCGTGTTCCATGTTCGGCCTCATGAGTTCTTCGAACGTGATGGGGATGATGTATACTGCGAAATGCCAATAACATTCGTCCAGGCATCTTTGGGAGATGAAATAGAAGTACCAACCCTTCATGGGAAGGTTAAGTTAAAGGTTCCATCAGGAACACAGACGGGTACGAAATTCCGCCTGCGCGGGAAAGGAATTCCGAACGTCCGAGGCTATGGTACAGGGGACCAGCATGTTATCGTCCAGATTGTTACGCCTACCAAGCTAACTGACAAGCAAAAGCAGCTCCTTCGTGAGTTTGCTGAAATCAGTGGAAGTGCGCCACTGGGTGAACATGAAGAAAGTTTTTTTTCAAAAGTAAAACGCGCCTTTAAAGGCGATTGAGAGCGAGGCAATCGTGATGAAATGGTCTGAAATCAGCATCCATACAGCGAATGAGGCGGTCGAGCCAATTTCAAATATCCTTCATGAGGCAGGGGCAAGTGGTGTTGTAATAGAAGATCCGTTAGAGCTGATAAAAGAGAGAGAAGACCAGTTTGGCGAAATCTATCAACTTAACCCGCTGGATTACCCTGAAGAAGGTGTCATTGTAAAGGCGTATCTCCCGGTGAACAGCTTCCTTGGAGAAACAGTCGAGGCTATTAAAGATTCGATTAATAACCTGATCATTCATGACATTGATATCGGCCTGAATCAAGTGACCATTTCCGAGGTGAACGAAGAGGAATGGGCAACCGCCTGGAAAAAGTATTATAATCCAGTAAAAATTTCAGAACGGTTCACAGTTGTTCCTACCTGGGAGGAGTACACTCCTGTCTCTAGTGATGAACTGATTATTGAACTTGACCCCGGAATGGCTTTTGGCACGGGGACACATCCTACGACGGTCATGTGCATCCAGGCCCTTGAGCGAACAGTCCAGCAAGGTGATAATGTTATTGATGTTGGCACTGGTTCAGGTGTGTTAAGTATCGCAGCTGCTTTACTTGGAGCACATTCAGTTCACGCCTATGACCTTGATGAAGTCGCGGTTAAGTCAGCGAGGCTGAATATTAAGCTGAACAAGGTTCAGGATAGGGTGACAGTTGCAAGGAACAACCTTCTTGATGGGATTGAAGATACCTCTGCTGATGTAATCGTCGCAAATATTCTTGCTGAAGTCATTCTCCGATTTACGGATGATGTTGCTCGTGTAGTAAAGCCTGGCGGTACGTTTATTGCCTCAGGTATCATCCAGAACAAGAAGGACCAGGTTAAGGAAGCTTTGATTCATGCTGGTTTTACCATTTCTGAAACGATTGTGATGGAAGACTGGGTTGCGATTATTGCCAAAAGGAATCAAAATTGATAGCTTGGCGTCCGTTTAAATAGACGGATGCCTTTTTCCTTTAGTGCGATAACCGAAAGGCGAAATGATTATTCTTAGAAGCTTTCCATTGTGGAGCGGAAATCAACAGAGTTGTTTAACATAGCTTTTTTAAAAAACATCATCACTGAAGTGACTTTAGAAGAAACTTTTAGTAAAATAGAAACAATGCTTAAAGAGAGGTGCGTTTTGTGCAGCGTTATTTCGTGGATCAATTCGATAATGGCCGCTTTTTCATCAAGGGGGACGACTTCCATCACATTGTAAAAGTCATGAGGATGGTGCAGGGTGATACAATTATCTGTGCTACGTCCGATGGCAGGAGCGCAGTTTGCGAAATTGCAGAAATTACCGGTGAAACAGTCGTGGCAGACGTTGTAAAATGGAATGATGGAACCTCTGAACTCCCGGTAAAGGTTACTATTGCCAGTGGCCTCCCTAAAGGAGACAAGCTGGAATGGATTATCCAAAAAGGTACTGAAATGGGCGCCTATCGTTTTATTCCATTCGCTGCCTCGCGCTCTGTCGTTAAACTGGATGAAAAAAAGCAGGGCAAGAAAACGGAGCGTTGGCAAAAGATAGCGAAGGAAGCAGCAGAGCAATCCCATCGAGATGTTTTGCCTGAAGTTACTATCCCTATGAGTTTTAAGGACTTGCTTGTAGAGAGCAAGAAATACGATTTCCTGCTATGTGCATATGAAGAGGAAAGCCGGTCTGGGGAAACATCCAGGCTCTCGGCAACTCTAAATGAAACGAAACCAGGAGATTCCATTCTGTTTGTGTTTGGTCCGGAGGGAGGGCTTTCTGAAGGGGAAGTACAACTCTTAATGGAACATGGCTTTACGCTTTGCGGGCTTGGCCCGAGAATATTAAGGACGGAGACTGCGCCGTTATATGCCCTGGCTGCAGTATCCTACCATTTAGAATTAATGAGGTGAGTTTACATGCCTACAGTCGCGTTTCATACTCTTGGATGCAAGGTGAACCACTATGAAACAGAAGCAATTTGGCAATTGTTTAAACAGGAAGGCTACGACAGGGTTGAGTTTGAATCAACCTCGGACGTTTATATTATTAATACATGTACGGTAACGAACACTGGCGATAAGAAAAGCCGTCAGGTCATCCGCCGTGCTATTCGTAAGAATCCCGATGCAGTCATTTGTGTAACAGGGTGCTACGCACAGACTTCCCCCGCTGAAATCATGGCCATTCCAGGGGTTGATATTGTTGTTGGCACACAGGATCGGGTAAAAATGCTTGACTATATTGCTCAATATAAAGAAGAGCGCCAGCCAATCAATGGTGTTCGCAACATCATGAAGAACAGGGTATATGAAGAATTGGATGTACCGGCATTCACTGACAGAACAAGAGCATCCTTGAAAATACAGGAAGGCTGCAATAATTTCTGTACATTCTGTATTATCCCGTGGGCACGCGGGCTAATGAGATCCCGTGATCCGCAGGAAGTCATTCGCCAGGCACAGCAGCTTGTTGATGCAGGCTACAAGGAAATTGTCCTCACCGGCATCCACACTGGAGGCTATGGTGAAGATTTGAAGGACTACAACCTTGCTGCCCTTCTTCGTGACCTGGAGGCTGAAGTTAAAGGACTTAAGCGTCTTCGTATCTCCTCCATTGAGGCAAGCCAGATTACCGATGAAGTAATTCAGGTAATTAATGATTCAAATTTAATTGTCCGCCATCTGCATATCCCGATTCAATCTGGGTCGGATACAGTTCTAAAACGGATGCGCCGGAAATATACAATGGAATTTTTCGGAGAACGCCTTGACCGCCTGAAGGAAGCTCTTCCTGGTCTAGCAGTTACTTCAGATGTCATTGTCGGATTTCCTGGTGAGACAGAAGAAGAATTTATGGATACTTACAACTTCATTAAAAAGCATAAGTTCTCTGAACTTCATGTTTTCCCTTATTCCAAGCGTACAGGCACTCCTGCAGCGCGAATGGAAGATCAGGTGGACGAAGATGTGAAAAACGAGCGTGTTCATAGGTTGATTGCCCTATCGGACCAGCTTGCAAAGGAGTATGCTTCTCAATTTGAGAATGAAGTACTAGAAGTAATTCCTGAAGAGGAATATAAGGAATCAGATGTACCAGGACTATTTGTCGGGTATACAGATAATTATCTTAAAGTTGTTTTCCCTGGCAACGAGGATATGATTGGTAAAATTGTCAGAGTGAAAATCACGAAGGCTGGCTATCCATTCAATGAAGGACAATTTGTACGTGTCATTGAAGATGGTGTGGCCGAATTAACAGAAGCAATTGTATAAGTAACATGAGAGGGATCTGTCCTTATGGATGGATCCCATTTTTATTGGAAGCTTACATTCCTCGGCGTTTTAAAAGAAGCCTTATCAGTGCCCGAAGTGAGCTCCCGGCTTGCAAAGCTTCTATGTGCCCGAACGCAGCTTCCGAGGACTCGATGCGAGGCCAATTTTTAATCCAAGGCTTTTGGTTTCTTCCAAATAGTAATTTGCGCTATCTCGTGATTTAGACCCTCCCGCTTTTGCATATGTTTAAACTTCTCTATCCACTTCCACAAGGGTTGATATTTCAAAAAATCATGCAGTGACTTATCAGTGCCCGAAGTGAGCTGCCCGAGCATTCAAAGGTAACAGAGAAACCCCGGCCAAATGAACTCTAACGTAAGATTTGCTTTACTTCAATCGAAACTCTTCCTACCATTTTGGGATGCTTGCAAGAATAATTGCGCGCAGGGACACAAGGAAAGCTCCTGAGAGTTCCTTGCCTGCCACGAGGCGCGCTTGTGCTTTTGTACGCTCTACTGTTTGCTCCCATGAAGATAAACAATCAACCTTCCGAAGCGTTCGGCAACAGGAAGGGCGGCAAGGGAAACAGCAATATTAAAAATGACAGAGATGTGAGCCAGCTGTGAATCTGGTGCAGATGCCATTTTAGGGCCGAATTCAGCAAGCGGGGTGATAAGCGGGATGAAAAGGAGTACGCCAAGTACATTCAGCCAAACATGGGTGAATGCTGAAAGCCTCGCTTCCTCTCCTCCGCCAATCGAGGCAATAAGTGCCGTAATACATGTCCCGATATTGGCGCCTAGAACGATTGCAATTCCTGCCTCGAGCCCCAATATTCCAGAAGTTAAAAAACCCATAGCAATCCCGGTCATTGCTGTACTTGACTGGATGATTGCAGTCATTAAAGCGCCGATAGCAATGCAGGCGATAACATTTTCATTTAAGGATAGGAGAAGACTGTTAATGGCCTTAACAGAAGCCATTGGGATTGCCAATGCTTCAAATCCTTTCATTGCCGTAAAAACAGCAGAAATGCCGATTAATACCATACCAATGCTTTTTAATGCTTCTTTTCTAGTGAAAAATAAAACTCCGCCCACGACTGCGAATGGCAGCAGGTACCCACCGATATTATAGGTTATGAGTTCAGTTTTAAAGGTAGTGCCAATATTAGTACCTAAAATAATCCCTATTGATTGGGGAAAGGTCATAATCCGGGCAGAAATCAATCCAATTGTTAAAACCATCACCGTTGAACTGCTTTGTAAAATCGCCGTAATAAAGGTTCCCGTTAGCATCCCCTTAAGAGGAGTACTGGTAAGTGTCTCAAGGAATCCCTTTAATTTTTTACCAGAAAGATTAAACATGCCAACCCTGATGACTGTCATTCCCAAAACAAATAAACCAATGCAAAGAATAAATAAAATACTATATTTCATGACATCCACTCCCTGTAACAGTTTATGGCCTGTCCCCAAGCAACATGACTGTAACTACAATTTATTCAAACTGAAAAGCCTAGGATTGTATAAAATATACCGAAATGGGGGCAGTCTCATAGTAATTACAGTTGACCTCATAGGAAGGTTGTATTATAATGGCAAAGTACATGGATTTCCATGTTTGATGTGAGTGTGTTGTGTTCGGAGGGAGGGAAAGTTAATGTCTAAAACCGTCGTTCGTAAAAACGAATCGCTTGAAGATGCTCTTCGACGCTTTAAACGTACTGTATCTAAGTCAGGTACTATCCAAGAAGCAAGAAAGCGCGAATTCTACGAAAAACCAAGTGTTAAGCGTAAGAAGAAGTCTGAAGCAGCAAGGAAACGTAAGTTTTAATTAAGAGAGGGTGGACTATCCTGAGTCTTCTCGAACATTTAAATACTGATATGAAACTAGCGATGAAAAGCAAAGACAAAGACAAGCTCACTGTCATTCGGATGATTAAGGCTTCCTTGCAGAATGAAGCGATCAAGCTTGGCAAGGACCTATCGGAAGAGGAAGAGCTCACTGTCCTTTCTCGCGAAATGAAACAACGTAAAGACTCCCTTCATGAGTTTGATAAAGCAGGTCGCGCAGACCTTGTTGAAAAATTGCGCCAGGAAATCGAAGTCGTTGAGCTTTATATGCCACAGCAGCTCTCTGAAGAAGAAGTTGCGGGTATTGTAAGGGAGACTATTGCCGAGGTCGGTGCAACTTCCAAAGCTGATATGGGAAAAGTGATGGCTGCCATCATGCCAAAGGTAAAAGGCAAGGCGGACGGGTCGCTTGTTAATAAACTTGTGCAACAACACCTTTCATAATTCAACTGACATCAACGGCCGCAGGCGATAAGCCTGCGGTTTTTACTTTAGGAAAAATGAATTGTCCAGCAAAGGATTTTTTCTAGACGAAACGGGGGTTCAGTGAGTGAAATTCGTCGAGTAAACCGACTTTTCTAGACAGAACGCGTGTTCACTGAGTGGGATTCGTCGAGTAAACCAACTTTTCTAGGCAGAACGCGGGTTTACTTAGTGGGATTCGTCGAGTAAACAGATTTTCTAGACGGAACATGAGTGGACTGAGTCAGATTCGTCGAGTAAACCGACTTTTCTAGACAGAACGCGGGTTCACTGAGTGGGATTCGTCGAGTAAACCGACTTTTCTAGACAGAACGTGGGTTCACTGAGTGGGATTCGTCGAGTAAATAGATTTTCTAGACGGAACATGAGTGGACTGAGTCAGATTCGTCGAGTAAACCAACTTTTCTAGACAGAACAGGGGTTCACTCAGTGAGATTCGTCGAGTAAAAAGATTTTCTAGACGGAACATGAGTGGACTGAGTCAGATTCGTCGAGTAATCCAACTTTTCTAGACAGAACGTGGGTTTACTTAGTCAGATTCGTCGAGTAAACCAACTTTTCTAGACAGAACGTGGGTTTACTTAGTGGGATTCGTCGAGTAATCCAATTTTTCTAAACAAAACATTGGTCCAATTATTTAAAAGGAAACCTACTCTAATTTTGCCAAAAAATGAAACTTAAGGGCAGTTAAAGCGTACATACTTAAAGAGAAGGATCTAAAACATCTAAAGGAGGATTGCTATGGCTGAATTTATAACGGATCCTGTTGTTGTTACAATCCTATTGACCATTGCTGGTATGGCAATGGTAATGGAGCTTTTTTCACCACGGTTCGGGCTTCCGGGGCTCGTGGGCCTATCCGCATTGCTGCTATTCTTTTATGGCCATTTTATTGCCGGCCTTGCCGGTTTTGGCACACTTGCATTATTTATTGCTGGCATTGTCCTTATTTTTTTGGAGTTTTTTTTACCAGGAGCAATTGCGGGAACACTTGGGATAGCCGCTCTGGTGGGAAGTCTGTTCCTTGCGGGTGAAAATACTTTTCAAATGGGTGTTTCACTCGTTATCTCTATTTTTTTCTCAATCGTATTTTTTATTTTGCTTGTCAAAGTCTTCCACAAAAAAATGGCCCTGTTCAATTCAATGGTATTATTTGATACTGCGAGAAAAGAAGATGGGTATGTCTCGAATATCAACAGGACAGATTTGCTGGGAAGTGAAGGAACGGCCCTTACAGTGCTCCGTCCATCCGGAACAGCTGTTTTTAATAACGAGCGTGTCGATGTTGTAACAGAGGGTTCTTTTATAGCAAAAGGAGCAACTGTAAAGGTGATTGAAGTTGAAGGACCACGTGTTGTAGTCAGAGAAAGCATCAAATGAGGAGGTAAAATGAATGAATGAAGCTATATTTTTAGTTGTTATAGTAGCAGTAGGGTTAATCCTTTTAGGGATACTATTGTCCTTTGTACCAGTCATGCTTTGGATTTCGGCGCTGGCAGCTGGTGTCAGGGTCAGCATTTTCACACTTATTGGGATGAGGCTCCGCCGGGTAACTCCGCACAGAGTCATCAATCCACTAATCAAGGCTCATAAAGCTGGCCTTGATGTGTCGACGAACCAGCTTGAAAGCCACTACCTGGCTGGAGGGAATGTGGATCGGGTTGTCAATGCACTGATTGCTGCGCACCGTGCGAATATTGAACTTAGTTTCGAGCGTTGTGCCGCCATCGATCTAGCAGGCCGTGATGTACTTGAAGCGGTTCAGATGAGTGTAAACCCAAAAGTTATTGAAACTCCATTTATTGCAGGTGTAGCGATGAATGGTATTGAGGTTAAGGCAAAGGCAAGGATTACCGTTCGTGCTAATATCGACCGCCTGGTTGGGGGGGCCGGTGAGGAGACAATCGTCGCCAGGGTAGGTGAAGGTGTCGTGTCTACCATTGGATCTTCGGAAAACCATAGCAAAGTACTTGAAAACCCAGATATGATTTCCCAAACGGTTCTTTCTAAAGGCCTTGATGCCGGAACGGCTTTTGAAATTCTATCGATTGATATTGCCGATGTTGATATCGGTAAAAACATTGGTGCGGAACTTCAAACTGAGCAAGCAGAAGCAGACAAGAAAATCGCACAGGCTAAAGCCGAAGAGCGTCGCGCAATGGCTGTAGCGACCGAGCAGGAAATGAAAGCCCGTGTTCAGGAAATGAGAGCCATGGTTGTCCAGGCTGAGGCAGAGGTACCGCTTGCAATGGCCCAGGCTTTAAAGTCAGGGAATATCGGCGTAATGGATTATATGAACTTTAAAAACATTTCGGCTGATACTGACATGCGAGGATCGATTGGCAAAATGGGAAATGACAAGAAAGATGGCCAGTAAACCCTCCGTTTTTTAAGCGTAAAGGGGTATTCCGGCCGATTCAGGAAGGAGGCTGGCTTTGGAAACAATTATTCTCTTTATCATCATCGCGGCAATATCAACTTTTTTTGGAAAAGCTAAAGAAAATCCAAACGAGAAAAGACGGCGGTCTCTCCCGGAGCTCAAGAAGGAATTTCAGGATGCCTACAAAGAGGTATCCAGGGCTGATATTCCGAAGAGCTTAAAGGAAATAGAACGGCGTACAACAAAAAAGACTGCTGTTCCACAGCCTAAACCTGCCGAGCCTTTAAAAATAGCGGATAAAGTCCCTGTAAAAGCGTCCCGGGTCAGCGCGGAATCGGTTCAAGATAAGACAGAAGAGGACCAAATGATTTCGGTTACCGAAAAAAATCTGGCTGATGCAGTGGTTTGGGCAGAAATTCTTGGTCCTCCTCGTTCAAAGCGCCCTCACTACCGGAGATAAGCTTTTTCTTGCGTGCAAAAGGCCATGCTAGTCTATAAAAAGGAAAAACATGTGCTAGAATCCCTTTTCATTTCATAAAAATGATGTGAGAGGGGGTTCTTTTTTATGCCGAAAAAGTGGAGCCAGCGAATGCGGAACTGGATTGCAGCAAGAATGGATCTACCCCAGGATGTCATCATGGATTTGCCGAGAATTACAATGATTGGGCAAATCCATATTTATATAGAAAATCACAAAGGACTCCTTTCTTTCACTGACCGTGAATTAAGGCTGATGCTAAAAAAAGGACAGCTCTTAATAAAAGGAAAGGCATTTGTGATTAAAACAATCCTGCCAGAAGAAATCCTCCTTGAAGGAAAAATTGATCAGGTTGTTTATATAAATGAAGAGGCCGGGGGTTGACTATGAAGAATCAGTGGACAGAGTTTTTTACTGGCAAGGTTACTGTAAAGTTGACAGGAAAAGGCTTGGAGCGCTATGTAAATTCTTTGATAAGAAACGGTATCCAGATTTGGGATGTCAAAAGGAAAGGTCCCGAAATCGTCCTGTTTACAATTAGGCTCCAGGATGCCCTCGAATTACGGAAGCATTCGAGAAACAGGGAATGTAAGATTACCTTTGTGAGGAAAGGAGGATTTCCTTTTCTCTTTAAAAGATTACTGAGAAATTCAGGTTTCTTGATTGGCGGCCTTCTCTTTTTATTCCTTGTTATGTTGTTATCCAATATGGTTTGGGGGATAGAAATAAAAGGTGCACAGCCAGAAACCGAACATCAGATTCGTAAAGAGTTGGACAAGATGGGGGTAAAAATTGGACGGGCACAGTTTACTCTTGATAACGTAGAGGCGATTCAGCGGAAATTGACAGACCGGGTAGGTGCAATAACCTGGGTAGGAGTTGAATTACACGGGACAACCTATCAGCTTCGTGTTGTTGAAAAAAATGAACCTGAAAAGCCCGAGTATTTTTCCCCCCGACACCTTGTTGCAAAAAAAGAAGCAATCATAGTTAATTATTTCATAGAAAAGGGACAAAGGCTGTTTGAGCAGAACGACCATGTTGTACCTGGCCAGCTGCTCGTATCCGGCCTGATTGGCAGAGAAGGCCAACAGGAGCCTGTTGCCTCGATTGGCGAAGTCTGGGGAGAAACATTGTACAAAGCATATGTGGAACTGCCGCTCAACTCCACCTTCCAGGTTTATAATGGTAATGAAAAGCAAAAGCATTATCTCCGTTTTGGGGATTTTAACCTGCCTGTTTGGGGATTTGGAAAAGCAGAATTTAAGGATTTTGAGACGGAGGCTACAGAAACCCCTATCAAATTTTTAAAGTGGGAATTGCCTGTCTCCTATGTGAACAAGACAATTCGTGAGCGTGAAGAGGTCAAAAGGATCTATTCAAGGGAAGAGGCATTGAATAATGCATTAGATAGGGCCGAAAAGGAAATAAAAAAGCGAATTGATGAAGATGCTATTATAAAAGGGGAAAAAGTTTTACATCAGTCAATTGCGAATGGTAAAGTAAAACTGTCAATCCTATATACAGTAGTAGAAAATATTGCGATAGGACAACCCATTATCCAAGGAGACTCATGAATGACAGAAAACCTTAAAAATTTCCAACTACAACTAGATAATCCTAATGAAGCCGTGATGCTTTTTGGCAATTCGGATGCAAACCTGAAGATGATTGAACAGGAATTAAATGTATCTATCGTTTCCCGTGGTGAATCGATACATGTCACAGGAACCGAAGAAAATGCTGGCCAGGCATCCGCGGTATTGGAAAAGCTTGTTGGTGTCATAAGAAAAGGAATTGGCATAAACCAAAGAGATGTACTTTATGCGGTTGAATTAGCGAGAAAAGGGACGCTTGATTACTTCGAGCATCTTTATGATGAAGAAATAGCCAAGAATGCCAAAGGCAAGTCAATAAGAGTAAAAACAATTGGGCAGCGTTATTATATCAATGCCATGAGAAAAAATGACCTTGTTTTTGGAATCGGTCCAGCAGGGACGGGAAAAACCTACCTGGCCGTTGTTATGGCAGTAGCTGCGTTAAAGAATGGTACCGTCAATAAAATCATTTTGACAAGGCCGGCTGTTGAAGCTGGGGAGAGCCTTGGTTTCCTGCCGGGTGATCTGAAGGAAAAGGTGGATCCATATTTGAGGCCACTGTATGATGCGCTGCATGATGTACTGGGTATGGAACACACATTGCGGCTAATAGAGCGGGGGACAATTGAAATAGCCCCACTTGCCTATATGAGGGGCAGGACGCTGGATGAGGCATTTGTCATTCTTGATGAAGCCCAGAACACAACCCACGCACAAATGAAAATGTTCCTGACTCGGCTAGGCTTTGGATCAAAAATGGTCATTACTGGAGACAAAACCCAGGTTGATTTGCCTAAAGGAGCAAAATCAGGTTTGTTTGCTGCTGAAGAAATATTAGATGGAGTAAAGGGCATCGAATTCATTCGGCTTGAACAAAGCGATGTTGTCCGCCATCCTCTTGTCGCACGAATTATTGAAGCATATGGAAAACACGATTAAAGCCGCCATTGGCGGCTTTTGTTGTAAGAAAAATACAAATTAGTGAACATACAGAGAATAGCTAAATTTGCAAATCTTTTAATTTAAGTGAAACTTCCTGTAAAAACTGGTATGATTTTTAAAAAGACATATGGTTTTTTTAAAAATGATGAAATCATCCAGCTGGTTGGGAGGGGGAACGTACAATGGACTTGCTGCAAAAACAATTCCAAAAGGTGAAGCGGCTGCTTGACCTTGCTTTCTTCCGGGTCTTGTTTTTTTCATTGCTCGGAATCATCCTGTTCGTTTCCTTATACAACAACGTCAAGCCGGATCAATTGAGCATTAACCTTTTTGATGTCGCGGATAGAACTGTTGTATCCCCTGTCACTGTTGAGGATAAGGAAAGCACTGAACGAAAACGTCAGGAAGAGCTTGACCGGGTTCAGGGAATTTACACTGTCAAAACCGAATATGCCAAAAATCAAGTGGACCTTGTTGCTTCAATTTTTGATTCCGCAATAGAATTAAATACTGAAATTCAGCAGGATTTAAAAGGAGAACAAGAGAACAATCTAAAAGAAGAACCTACTCCTCCCCCTAAGGAACCTACTGTTTCTGAAAAAGTAAAAATGTTAAAGGAAAAGCTGACGCAATCCGTGGTTGAAGACTTGCCTGAAGAGGTGTTTACCGGTCTCGTTTCAGCCAACAATGGACAGCTTTCAATAGCAAAAGACCTGACTATGACCGCAATCAATAATGCAATGGAACAAACAATACCCGCAGATGAAGTCGAGAATGCGAAGAAAAAAGTCGAGGAAGAATTGAACTTCTCAACTCTTGATGCCGGACTGAAACGGGCTTCCATTCAATTGGGAAGGTTCGCGGTAATACAAAATGAATTTTTTGATCCTCAGGCTACTGAAGAGGCAAGAAGGCAAACGGCAGAGGCTGTGGAGCCTGTCAAGATTCTCGAAGGCCAAATCATAGTTAGCGAAGGAGATCTCGTCAACCGTGAGATTTACCGACAGCTAAAGCTCGTTGGCTTGCTTGAAAGCGAAAATTCAGCACGTCCGTTCATCGGGCTTGTTCTGTTGATTATCATTATCCTCGGTTCAATCTATTATTATTTTTCACAGCAGAAAGATTCAGCAGATAAAAGGCAAACCAACCTGCTTCTGTTCGGGATGATATTTTCTTTTTCAATCATTATTATGAAAATCGTCAGCCTGTTCCAGGTATTCAATCATGATGGGACGTTTTATTTATTTCCGGCGGCAATGGCAGGAATCATTATAAGTATTCTTATAGATGAAAAGCTTGCTTGGATGATGGCCATAATTCAAAGTATTTGTGGAAGCATTATCTTCAATGAGGAAATGGCAGGAGCGCTCAATATGTCCGCGGGAATTTATATATTAGTTGGAGGCCTCGCGGCTACTCTCATTTTAAAAGACCATCATGACAGATCAAAAATCATGACGGCTGGGATGTTGGTATCGGCAGTAAACTTGGGTATGATTTTTTCACTAGTACTGCTCAGAAACGCGCAGTATAGCGGACTTGAGTATGGGATGTTCGTCCTTTTTGGCATTGTTTCGGGCTTATTGGCTGCTATTCTGGCTATGGGATTATTGCCATTCTTTGAAACAAGCTTTGGAATTCTTTCTACGATGAAGCTGATTGAATTGTCCAACCCAAATCATCCGCTCCTAAAGAAGATATTAACAGAAGCACCAGGCACGTATCATCATAGCGTTATGGTTGCCAACTTGTCTGAGGCCGCATGTGAAGCAATTGGTGCCAACGGACTACTTGCAAGAGTAGGATGTTACTATCATGACATAGGAAAAACAAAAAGACCGTTATTTTTCATTGAAAATCAGATGAATAGAGAAAATCCGCATGATAGACTAACTCCCGAAAAAAGTGCGCAAATTATTATTGCCCATGCTACTGACGGTGCTGCGATGCTAAGGAAGCACAAAATGCCAAGGGAAATTGTTGATATCGCTGAGCAGCATCATGGAACGTCGCTAATCAAATATTTTTATCATAAAGCAGCACAAGCCGGGGCTGTTGATGAGTCAGAGTATAGGTACCCTGGCCCTAAACCACAAACGAAAGAAGCCGCAATCATCGGGATTGCAGATAGTGTTGAAGCCGCTGTACGTTCTACTGGCCAACCCACAACAGAGCAAATTGAATCGATTGTCCATTCAATTGTTTCGGACAGGCTCCAGGACGGGCAGCTGAACGAATGTGATTTAACGCTTAAGGAAGTGAACCTTGTCTCTCATATACTTTGTGAGACGCTAAAGGGTTTTTTCCATCGGAGGATTGAGTATCCTACCGAAACGACAAAACAAAATGTGAGGCAGGCATGAGTATGATTATAGATTTTTTGGATGAAACAAATGAGGTCGCAGAAGAGCATATTTCCCAGGTTAAACTCTTGATTCAATTCACTGCGCGTAAGATGAAGGTAGAGGAAGGCAGTGAAGTGTCGGTCACGTTTGTAGATAATGCCCGTATTCATGAAATTAATCTGGAATACAGGCATAAGGATGCACCGACAGATGTCATTTCATTTCCAATGGAGGAACCAGGGGAAGGTGAAATAGAGATTAGTGGTGCTGATATGCCCCGAGTACTTGGTGATATTATTATTTCAATTGAACGGGCGGAAGAGCAGGCCGCCGAATACGGACACTCTTTTGCGAGGGAGCTTGGGTTCCTGGCCGTCCATGGCTTCCTCCATCTCCTTGGATATGATCATGAAACGAAGCAGGAGGAAACAGAAATGTTTTCCCTTCAGAAGGAAATCCTTGATGAATTCGGGCTTGCAAGGGAATAACCGTTTTCGTCCAGCCAGGCTGATAAAGTCTTTTGGATATGCATTTTCAGGAATTGCAGGTGCTGTCAGGAAGGAAAGAAATATCCAAATCCATATTTCAATTTCAATCATTGTGGTGATTCTGTCAATTGCAACCTCCATTTCCAGGATGGAATGGCTTTTTGTCCTTATGGCAATTGGCGGCATGCTATCACTTGAATTAGTGAACACAGCCGTCGAACGGACTGTGGATTTGGTTACGAAGGATTTTCATCCACTTGCAAAACAGGCTAAAGATATTGCGGCAGGCGCTGTTTTGATTTATGCAGTCTTATCTGTCCTGATAGGGTTGATTATCTTTATCCCAAAAGTGATGAAATGGTTTATATAAGCCGGGCTGTGCCCGGTTTTTTATTTTGTTGGAACCCATTGATTCCGCTCCTCTTCGGATGGGTAAAGGGTTCTTTACCATTCATGAAGTCGCTACTTCTTTCTTGAGTGATTTGAAAACGGAACACCAATACGCTACAATGACCTGAAAGATAGTTTATCACTATCATTTTGTGAAAATTCAAAATTTTTATATTACGATTTGTTTTCAAAGGGTGAAACGTTTGATTTTTTAGGGTAAAATAGAAGTACGTTGAAAGTCCACTTAAGCGGACTCTTTACCCTAAGGCCAAGAAAGTGGTTTTACACAACTTTAAACGAGGAATAATGATTACACCAGGAGACATCATGTAAGGTGTCATGTACCGGAGGATTTGTTGGAATGATAAACGCTAGCGGAGAAGGAAAAGGATTTAAGTCTGGTTTTATCTCGATAATCGGGAGGCCAAATGTTGGAAAATCCACATTTTTGAATAGAGTCATTGGCCAAAAAATTGCCATAATGAGCGATAAGCCACAGACTACAAGAAATAAGGTTCAGGGTGTATTGACGCAGGAGGATGCACAGCTCATTTTCATTGATACACCAGGGATCCATAAACCAAAGCACAAATTGGGCGATTTTATGATGAAGGTAGCCCAGAATACATTGAAGGAAGTGGACCTGGTCTTATTTATGGTCAGTGCGGAAGAAGGGTTTGGCAGAGGGGAAGAATTCATCCTTGAAAAATTCCAAACCATAAAGACTCCGATATTCCTGATCATAAATAAAATTGACAAGGTGCATCCTGATCAGTTGTTGAAAATTATTGATAGCTACAAGGAAAGGCACCCATTTAAGGAAATTGTTCCGATTTCGGCACTCGAAGGCAATAACGTTGACCGATTGCTGCAGCAAATCAAGGAGTATGTACCGGAGGGGCCGCAATTTTATCCGGCCGATCAGGTCACGGATCATCCCGAAAGGTTTATCGTATCCGAATTGATCCGGGAAAAGGCTCTTCATCTAACCCGTGAAGAAGTGCCTCACTCGCTTGCGGTGGTCATCGAAAAAATGCAGCGGGATGAAAACAAAGATATGATTCATGTCATGGCTACAATCATAGTCGAAAGGGATTCCCAAAAAGGAATTATCATTGGTAAGCAGGGTGGCATGCTGAAGGAAATCGGCAAAAGGGCCAGATTGGATATTGAAAATCTGCTCGGATCTAAAGTCTTTCTTGAATTATGGGTTAAAGTTCAGAAGGACTGGCGCAATAAAATGACCCAGCTCCGGGATTATGGATTCCGGGAAGATGAGTATTAAGCCCGCTTTACCAGACTATTACCGGTTTTGCAGGTTTATGCATGTTCATGTTTAACAATATTTTCGTCTTATTATTTTTGAATGGCAGGCTATGATAAATGTAAATCAGGAATGAAGTAACGAGCTAGTCTATATTAAGAAAGGATGGGGTTTTCGATGTTGGATTTTACCTGGAAAGTCTTTAGTCAGACAGGTAATATTGACACATATCTTCTCTTCAAGGAAATGGAGAAGGACAGTACAGAAATTCCCGGTAATCTGGATGATGAGCTAGCGCAAGTAGATTTTCCTGTTTCATAAGTTTGTCCAAAATCTGGATGGTGACTGAGATGCTCGAAAAATGTGAAGGCATCATCATACGGACAACCGATTATGCTGAAACAAACAAGGTTGTTACATTGTATACCAGAGAACGAGGAAAGATTGGAGTAATGGCGCGGGGAGCCAAAAAGCCCAACAGCCGGCTTTCCGCGATTACTCAATTATTGACGCATGGCTACTTTCTTTTCCAAAAAGGAAGCGGACTTGGAACATTGCAGCAAGGAGAAATAATTTCCCCTATGAGGTCGATTCGTGGGGATATTTTCCTGACTGCATATGCCAGCTATGTTTCCGAATTAACTGATAAGGCGACCGATGACAGCAAGGCGAATCCTTATCACTATGAGCTTCTCCTGCAGACGCTCATTTGCTTTGACGAAGGATATGACCCTGAAGTGATTACAATGATTTATGAGATGAAGATGTTGAATGTATTGGGCCTTTATCCGGTACTCGATCAATGTTCCGTTTGTGGAAGCACTGACGGGCATTTTTCTTTTTCTATCAGAGAAGGCGGATTTATTTGCCACCGCTGCCTTGAGAAGGATCCGTACCACTTTAAAATTTCTCAGGCTGCCGCAAAGCTGCTTCGCCTTTTTTATCATTTTGATCTTTCGCGGCTTGGGAATATCTCGGTAAAGCAGGAAACCAAAGATGAATTAAAGAAAGTGATTTCTGCTTATTATGAGGAATATTCCGGTTTAAACCTTAAGTCAAAAAAGTTCCTGAATTCAATGGACAGCTTTCGCGGCATGCTTTAACCATTGGTTGACATTGTCTTTCTTTTTCGCTACTATTTTTTTAAGAATACCAATTATATAACCGCATTGAAGGAAAGAAGTACCTGTTACTTTCTGCGAAAAGCGAGCCCGGGGTGGTGAAAGCCGGGTGGCAGTAAACACAGGGAAAGGCAGTCCTGAGCGGCCTTAATTTGAAAGTGGCTGTGAATTAGCAGCAAATAGGGTGGAACCGCGGGTAACTCTCGTCCCTATGCCGAACAGGCATAGAGTCGGGAGTTTTTATTTTTCTGCTGGTATTTCCAGCCTTTCTTAACACGCACAACCTTATTAAATAAAAAGGAGAAATGAAGAATGACAGTTACAATGGAACAAATCGTATCACATGCGAAGCATAGAGGATTCGTCTTCCCGGGTTCTGAGATTTATGGCGGTCTTGCAAACACTTGGGACTATGGGCCGCTGGGAGTGGAGCTAAAGAACAACATTAAAAAAGCATGGTGGAAGAAGTTTGTTCAGGAATCGCCTTATAATGTTGGCGTAGACGCTGCGATTTTAATGAATCCGCGTACATGGGAAGCTTCAGGCCATATCGGCAATTTTAATGATCCTATGATTGATTGTAAAAACTGTAAAGCAAGACACCGCGCAGATAAATTGATTGAAAACGCCCTGGATCAAAAGGGTATTGAACTTATCGTAGATGGCCTTCCTTTTGAAAAAATGGAAGAATTAATTAAGGAACATGACATAGCATGCCCTGATTGTGGCAGTAAGGAATTCACGGGCATCCGCCAATTTAATCTGATGTTCAAGACCTTCCAGGGTGTAACGGAAACAAGCACGAATGAAATTTTCCTGCGTCCGGAAACGGCTCAAGGTATTTTTGTGAACTTTAAGAACATCCAACGGACGATGAGAAAAAAGTTGCCATTTGGCATCGCCCAAATAGGCAAAAGCTTCAGGAATGAAATTACCCCTGGTAACTTCACATTCCGTACACGGGAATTTGAACAAATGGAGCTAGAGTTCTTCTGCAAGCCAGGAACAGAACTTGAATGGTTTTCATATTGGAAGGATTTTGCAGAGAAATGGCTTATTTCTCTTGGTATGAAAGAAGATAATCTTAGGCTGCGCGACCATTCTGAAGATGAGCTTTCCCATTACAGCAACGCAACTACTGACTTTGAATATAAGTTTCCTTTTGGGTGGGGTGAACTTTGGGGTGTTGCTTCACGTACCGATTACGATTTAAAACAGCACATGCAATTTTCTGGTGAGGATTTCCATTATCTCGATCCTGAAACCAATGAAAAGTTTGTCCCATATTGCATCGAGCCATCCCTCGGCGCTGACCGGGTAACGCTTGCTTATTTGATCGATGCTTATGAGGATGAACAGCTTGAAGACGGCACATCCAGGACTGTCATGCATCTTCATCCTGCTATTGCACCATTCAAGGCAGCGATTCTTCCATTATCGAAAAAGCTTTCTGAGCCTGCTCGTGAAATCTTTGCAAACCTGGCCAAGGACTTCATGGTTGATTTTGATGAAGCAGGTTCCATTGGAAAACGATATCGACGCCATGATGAAATTGGTACGCCATACTGCATCACAGTGGATTTCGATACGGCAGAAGATCAACAAGTAACGGTCCGGGATCGTGATACAATGGTTCAAACTCGAGTGCCGATTTCTGAGTTGGCTAGTTTCCTACAGGAAAGAATTCAATTTTAGATTGATAGTGTGATTAGAGAATGGTGGTGAAGGAACATAGAACTGAATAAAAGGCAGGACAAAATTTTGCAGATCGTGAAAGAAAACGGGCCAATAACAGGTGAACATATTGCGGAAAGGCTGAACTTGACTAGAGCAACGCTCAGGCCGGACTTAGCGATATTAACGATGGCCGGGTTTCTGGATGCGCGGCCCCGTGTCGGATATTTTTATACGGGGAAATCGGGAGATGAACTGTTATCTGAAAAACTCCAAAAAATCCTGGTAGGGGATTACCAATCCAGGCCTGTTGTGATAAATGAAAATGTCTCGGTCTATGATGCAATTGTTACAATGTTCCTTGAAGATGTAGGTACGCTTTTTGTTGTCGATAATCAGTCTCTTCTCGTAGGTGTTCTATCCAGAAAGGATTTACTGCGGGCGAGCCTTGGCAATCAGGAGCTTTCCTCCTTGCCAGTGAATATTATTATGACTCGAATGCCAAATATCGCTGTGTGCCGCAAGGAGGACCTCCTGATTGATGTGGCTAAACAATTAATTGACAGGCAAATCGATTCTCTTCCGGTTGTGAGGGAAGTGGAACAGGGATTTGAAGTGATTGGAAGGATTACGAAAACGAGCATAACAAGAGTGTTTGTTTCGCTCGGAGGCAAGGACTGAAGATTGAGTAGAGGGGAATGGATTCAGCCATGGAGCAACCAGTCATTTATGTAGTATCCGATTCAGTTGGGGAAACAGCCGAGCTTGTGACAAAAGCTGCGATTACACAGTTTAACGGAAACGATATGAAGCTAAAACGCTTTCCGTATGTAGAAGATAAAAGCCATATTGATGAAGTTGTCTCACTAGCAGCATATGATAGAGGCATGATTGCTTTTACTTTAGTAAAGCCTGATATGAGGACATATATGAAAGAGAAGACTGAAGAAGCTGGCCTTTTTGCAGTCGATCTTTTAGGTCCCTTGATGGATCAAATCAGCCAATTAAGTGGAATAACCCCACGTTATGAGCCAGGCTTGGTCAGGAAGCTCGACGAAGATTATTTTAAAAAAATCGAAGCAATTGAATTCGCTGTTAAATATGATGACGGCCGCGACCCAAGGGGTTTGATGAAAGCCGACATTGTTCTAATAGGCGTGTCAAGAACATCTAAAACACCGCTTTCGCAATACTTGGCCCATAAAAGGCTTAAGGTAGCCAATGTGCCGCTTGTCCCAGAAGTTGATCCACCCGAAGAATTATACCGTGTTCCGCCTGAGAAATGCTTCGGATTAAAAATTAGTTCTGAAAAACTGAATAATATTCGGAAAGAACGGCTCATTTCGCTCGGTTTAAATGATAATGCCAGCTATGCAAATATAGCGAGGATAAAAGAGGAATTGGACTTCTTTGACAAAGTAGTCGCCAAGATTGGCTGTCCGGTTATCGAAGTAACCAATAAAGCTGTAGAGGAAACTGCTAACGTCATTTTAAGAAAAATCCGCAATTCTTGAACGGTTAGTTATAGTATGATTATAAGTTAACCATATAAAATATACAGCACCAAAAAACACATGCCCAAATGGACATGTGTTTTGCCTTTCTATCTTTGTTGAATGAAAGCTTGCTCAGTCACAAATGGGTGCTTGATGACCGGGAAGGCCAAAAACCTGCAGAAACTAGCGGTATATTTTCCTGGGAACTTTTTTGGGTTGTGATGTTAACAATTTTGTCCTAGTTACGGCCTTTATAAATATCTTTTTTGTAAGATAAAATGTTAGCAAAAAAGCTATTTATGTTCTATAATAAAAAATTGTGATAAAAATAACCATTTCAGGTTTAGACTTGCATCTTAACGAATAAACTATTTATTGTCAGATGTCAAGGAAACCTATAGTAAAAAATTCGACACAATCTCCGAAAACTTAGTTAGAAAAGAAGGAATTTGTGGGGGGATGTAGAATTAATACTAAGGAAAACAATGGCCCTAGAATTTTTGTGGATGCGGATTCGTGCCCTGTCAAAGAGGAAATCGCACAATTGGCGTCCGATTTTTCTGTAAAGGCTATTTATGTAGCCTCCTATGCGCATACCACCAGTAAACCGGAATATATGGACTGGGATTGGAGATACGTTGATTCAAGCCGGGAAGCGGCAGACCTCTATATCATGAACCACACCAAAAAGGGTGATGGTGCAGTTACCCAGGATATAGGGCTTGCTTCGACACTCCTTCCAAAAGGGGTTTATGTCCTGTCGCCCAGGGGAATCGTATTTGAGGATAATACTATTCAAACCGCGCTCGATATACGCTTTTTAAAGGCAAAAGCCCGGGCGAGGGGGAATTATGGAAAAGGTCCATCGCCTTTTTTGCCGGAAGACCGGGAACGGTTCTTAAGGGAATATGTGAAGCTGCTCTCAATGATGACAGGCCGCGAATTCCCGTTTTATAGAGAAACATAACTGGAGTTGTTCGTATGGCAGAGCGCATACCTGAAGAAAAAATCAATCAGATTAGGCAATCTGTTGATATTGTTGATGTGATCAGCGATTATGTGCAACTGAAAAAGCAAGGTAGGAATTATTTCGGTCTTTGCCCTTTCCACGGGGAAAATTCACCATCATTTTCTGTCTCTCCCGACAAACAGATTTTCTATTGTTTTGGCTGCGGAGCGGGCGGGAATGTTTTTTCATTTTTAATGGAACTTGAAGGTGCCTCATTTAGTGAAGCTGCCTTAAAGATTGCGGAGCGGTCAGGGATTGAACTGGAGATTTCCCAAACTCCGGGCGGCGATCCCAAAAGACATGCAGAGCTGCAGCCATATTTTGATGCACATGAACTTTTAAGGAAATTCTATCATCATTTACTTGTAAACACAAAAGAGGGTCAAGAGCCCCTTGAGTATCTCCTCGATCGCGGGTTCACCAGAGAATCAATTGATAAGTTCCAAATAGGTTATTCAATGGATTCATGGGAATTTACCGCAACGTATCTCCAGAAAAGAGGCTTTATGCCGGAGATAATGGAAAAGGCAGGGCTTCTGGTCAGACGGGAGCGCGATGGTACATACCTGGACCGTTTCAGGAACAGGATTATGTTTCCAATACTCGATCATAATGGAAAGACGATTGCTTTTTCAGGAAGGGCATTAGGAGATGAAAAGCCGAAGTACTTGAATAGTCCTGAAACGGCTATCTTTAATAAAAGTAAAACGCTATATAATTTCAATCATGCCAAGCCGGTTATTCGCCGGCATCACCAGGCTGTCCTATTCGAAGGGTTTGCAGATGTAATCTCGGCCGATCGCGCCGGTGTTGAAAATGGTATTGCCACGATGGGCACATCACTTACTGATGAGCATATTGCCATGATCAGGCGCAATACACAGGCGGTTACAATATGTTACGATTCAGACAATGCAGGAATTGAAGCAGCCTATCGTGCTGGGAACATGCTTGCCAAAGCTGGTATTGAAATAAAGGTAGCTATGATGCCAGATGGGCTTGATCCGGATGACTACATCAAGAAGTTTGGATCAGAAAGATTCCGTAATGAAATAATTGAGTCCAGCCATACGTGGATGTCTTTCAAATTTCTTTATTTTAGAAGAGGAAAAAATCTTCAGAATGAAGGAGATAGGCTGGCTTATATCGAAAAGATAGTAAGCGAAATAAGCAAGCTGCCTATGGCGATTGAAAAAGACCATTACCTGAGGCAGCTTTCTAGTGAATTTTCACTGTCCTTAGAGGCATTAAAACAGCAAATGGCAGCAAGCTCCCCAAAAAGCACGAATCAGGTTACCGAACCTCCACCTGTAGCACGCAAGCAAGTGTACAGGCATATTTCCGGACTGAAACCAGCATATTACAATGCGGAGCGGAGGCTTATCGCCCATATGCTCAGAAGCAAGGACACTGCTTATGTTATTCAGGATATGCTTGAGGGAAATACACTTAATGATGATGACCATCAGGCAATCATTACTTTCCTTTTCGGTTATTATGAGGAAAAGGAACAGTTCATATTAAGTGAATTCCTTGATTATATTGGGGATGAAAAGCTGAGGAGGCTTGTTGCTGATATAGAAATGATGACCCTTAACGAAGAACTTGCTGACCAGGAACTAAATGATTATATCCATCAAGTGTTGAAACATCAAAAGATGCTAAAGATAAATGAAAAACGCGCCCAACTAAAAGAAGCTGAAGCCCAAAAGGATTATCTCAGGGCTGGCCAGCTTGGAATTGAAATAATTCAAATGCAAAAATCACTATAAGCAGTTTAGGATGAATTTTAAGGAGGGGGACCAATGGCTGAAAAAAAATCAGCACGGTCACAAGAGGTCGATAACGAATTGACCATTGAACAAGTGAAAGACAAGTTAACGGCTCAAGGAAAAAAAGCCGGCCATCTTGCATATGACGATATAGCCGAGAGAATGGCGAATTTTGATATGGATTCTGAACAAATGGATGAATTTTATGAATCCCTTACAGACCAGGGAATTGAACTTGTAGGCAATAAGGGTGATGACGATGAGGATGACGGCCCAAGCCTAAAGGAAATTTCCAAGGATGATGAAGAATTTGACCTGAATGACTTGAGTGTCCCCCCGGGTGTCAAAATCAATGACCCAGTCCGGATGTACCTGAAAGAAATTGGCAGGGTCGACCTGTTAACCGCCGAAGAGGAAATTCAATTGGCTAACAAGATTGAGAAAGGCGATGAAGAGGCAAAACGCCGTCTCGCTGAAGCCAATCTTAGGCTTGTAGTCAGTATTGCCAAGCGCTATGTTGGCCGTGGAATGCTGTTCCTCGATTTGATCCAGGAAGGCAACATGGGCTTGATTAAAGCAGTTGAGAAATTTGATTACCGTAAGGGCTTTAAATTCAGTACGTATGCCACATGGTGGATCCGCCAGGCCATTACACGTGCTATTGCAGACCAAGCCCGGACAATCCGTATCCCAGTCCATATGGTAGAAACCATTAATAAATTGATAAGGGTCCAAAGGCAGCTGCTCCAGGATCTTGGGCGCGAACCAACTCCGGAGGAAATTGCGGAGGATATGGATCTTACGCCTGATAAGGTTAGGGAAATTTTGAAAATTGCCCAGGAACCAGTATCGCTCGAAACCCCTATCGGAGAAGAAGATGATTCACATCTTGGTGACTTCATTGAAGACCAGGATGCTACATCTCCATCTGAGCATGCTGCATACGAGCTTTTGAAGGAGCAGCTTGAAGACGTTCTGGATACGCTGACCGACAGGGAGGAAAATGTCCTCCGCCTGCGTTTTGGCCTTGATGATGGCCGTACAAGGACACTTGAAGAAGTCGGAAAGGTATTTGGCGTCACCCGTGAGCGGATCCGGCAAATCGAAGCAAAAGCTTTACGTAAGCTTCGCCATCCGAGCCGCAGCAAACGCTTAAAGGATTTCCTTGAATAAAATTGAAACAAACTATGAGCTTGCCCTATTGAGGCAGGCTCTTTTTATTTTTTGACTATGTTATAGGATATTGCTATTTAATAAAGAGCATTTTAGCATAGCAGTTTTTAAAGACATAGGGAACCATTATGCTATGCTGCACATTCCTAGGTTTGCTTCCATCTTTTTAACAGTTAACCTATACTGTTTGATTCATTTTACTGAATGAAGAGAGGGAAAGCAAATCCGCTTTAAAATAAAATTAACAAAAACCGCCTTTGTTTTTCTAAAAGTATAAATGTTGAGAAAATTCATACCTGCCCATATAATGGATAAGAAAGCGCATTCATTGTTGTTGGAGGGGGATATATGGATTTTAACTTGACTGCGGAACAAGAAATGATCCGAAAAACTATAAGGGAGTTTGCGGATGCTGAAGTAGCTCCGGGTGCCCTGGAAAGGGATCGTACAAAGCAATTTCCTGTAGATATTTTTAAGAAGCTTGCAGACATGGGCATAATGGGCCTTCCTTTTCCTGAAGAATATGGCGGGGGCGGAGCTGATACGATAAGTTTCGCAATTGTAACCGAGGAATTGAGCAGGGCTTGCGGTTCAACGGGCATTACGTACTCAGCCCATATTTCGCTTGGGGGAGCACCTATCAATATGTTTGGCACTCAGGAACAAAAACGCATGTTTCTAACACCAATATGTACTGGTGAGTCTTTTGGGGCATTTGGTTTAACCGAGCCAAATGCAGGCTCGGATGCGGGAGGCACTAGAACATCTGCCAAGCTTGAAAATGGGGAATGGGTGATCAATGGCAGTAAATGTTTTATAACGAATGCTAGCTACGCCAAACATCTAGCCTTGACAGCAGTGACTGGAGGCAGCGGCGATAAAAAGGAAATCAGTGCAATTATCGTCCCAACAGATTCAAAAGGATTTGCTGTAATTGATAACTATGAAAAAATGGGACTTCATTCTTCCAATACAACTGAATTGGTTCTTGAGGATGTCCGTGTCCCTGAAGAAAATCTCCTTGGGAAAAGGGGAGAGGGTTTCAAGCAATTCTTGATGACTCTTGATGGAGGCAGGATTGGGATTGGTGCGATGGCAGTAGGAATTGCCCAGGCTGCTTTTGATAAGGCGCTTCAGTATTCAAAAGAACGAAAACAATTTGGCAAGAGCCTTTCATCGTTTCAGGCCATACAGTTTAAACTTGCAGATATGGCAATGAAAATCGAACTGGCGAGGACGATGGTTTATAAAGCTGCCTGGCTGAAGGACCAGGGCAAGAGATTTTCAAAAGAAGCTTCCATGTGCAAGCTATATGCCTCTGAGATATGCATGGAGGTAACGGATCAGGCTGTCCAAATACATGGAGGTTATGGGTATATGAAGGAATACCATGTTGAAAGATATATGAGGGATGCCAAGCTGCTTGAAATTGGCGAAGGCACTTCCGAAATTCAACGAATGGTGATAGCCAGGGAAGTCGGCTGCAGCTAAATTTAATTTACTAAAAAGGCTGGAGGGAAACACCTGTCCAGCCTTTTCGATAATTAAGGAGACTATTTGTTTCATGACTACGCTTACGCTTTTGTCATTTTAATTGTGACAAAAGTAACTTTATCCTTTTCCTTCTAGTCATTTTCATATACAATAATAGTTGTTTGAAATATTAAATTTGTTTTTCTACGTACATAAGGGAGGGTATTCCACATGAAAAATCCAGTCATTCCTTTCATCATGATCATGGTTATGGGGATTGGCCTAATGTTTGTGCTTTCCTTCAAGGGGCTTGGAGACGGGGACGAACTTGCCAAAGGGGAAAAAGGCGGCGAAAAAACGGAACAGGCTGCAAATCCTGAAGAGTTATATGAAGCAAAGGGTTGCATCACTTGCCACGGTGACAAGCTTCAGGGGCAGGGAAACGCGCCTAAGCTTGCTGATGTAGGAGCAAGGCTTTCCGAAGAGGAAATAAAGGACATCCTGCTTAACGGTAAAGGCACGGGCATGCCTGGCGGACTCGTCCAGGGTGCAGAGGCCGATGCAGTAGCAAAATGGCTTTCTGAAAAGAAATAAACTAAATAATTTAATCAGCGGACGCTGCCATTCAAGATGGCAGCGTGTTTTTTTGCATATGGAAACATTCTTTTTTATACTGATATAGAGATGAAAGAAAAGTGGTGCTTACCTTGAACTCAGGACAATTATCAAAACGGCTGCAGACAGTGGCCAACTTCATACCAAAAGGAGCGAAGCTGGCGGACATTGGCTCTGACCATGCTTATCTGCCGTGCTTTCTAGCTAACAAAGGTTTAATTGTATCGGCCATTGCAGGTGAAGTAGTAGAAGGCCCTTATACGACTGCCAAGAGGCAGGTAGAGGCGGAGAATCTGGAGAACATCATTCAAGTCCGTTTAGGGAATGGATTGGAGGTTATCTCCCCTGGAGAAGTAGATTGTATATCCATTGCAGGGATGGGAGGGGCTCTCATTTCAGATATCCTTGAAGTAGGTAAAGGGAAGCTAGAAGGGGTAAAACGGCTTGTACTGCAGCCTAATATTGCAGCCTGGACAATCAGGAAATGGCTATATGAAAATAACTGGGAACTTGTGAATGAAGATATTTTAGAGGAAGATGGGAAAATTTACGAGGTCCTTGTTGCCGAAAGAGGGAATCCTGCCTATCCATATGAGAGCGGCCTGGAAACCGGGCTATTGTTTGGACCGTTTTTATTGAAGAGTAAAAAAGAGCCGTTTCTAAAGAAGTGGAAGCTCGAAAAAGAAAACTGGCAAATTGTATTAGAAAGGCTAAGCCTGGCCAAGCCGTCAGATGAAGTAAGTGCGAAAAAAGATGAACTGCAGAAAAAAATCGCATTAGTGGAGGAGGTTTTAAATCAGTGAAGAAAATAAATGGACATGAAGCCATTCAACTGCTCGAAACCTTCTCACCGAAGGAATACGCAGTAGAAGGAGATAAAATTGGCCTTCAAATAGGACGATTAAATCGGCCGGTTCAAAGGGTGTTGGTTACATTGGACCTGACAGAGGCAGTTGTTGAGGAAGCAATTAACAAACAGGTACAGCTAATCATTGCTCACCATCCGCCGATTTATCGTCCGCTGGCAAAGCTTGCAACAGATACCGTCCCTGGAAGAATAATCGAGAAGCTGATTAAGCATGACATTTCGGTGTATGCTGCCCATACGAACCTTGATGTGGCCAAGGGCGGAGTAAATGATATGCTTGCGGATTCTCTCAACCTTAAGAATACAGAGGTCCTATCACCGACCTATGAAGAAAAACTGCAGAAGATCGTTGTTTATGTTCCGCTAGAAGATGCCGAAAGGGTGAGGGATTCACTTGGAAAAGCAGGAGCAGGTGCAATCGGTAATTACTCACACTGTTCGTTCTCTTCGAATGGTACTGGCCGATTCCTTCCGGGAGAGAATACAAACCCTCATATAGGGAAACAGGGACAGCTTGAAGAAGTTGAAGAAGTAAGGGTGGAGACAATTGTTCCATCCCGGCTTGCGAGGAAAGCTGTTACAGCGATGCTTAAGGTTCACCCTTATGAAGAACCAGCCTATGATGTTTATCCTCTTGAAAATCAGGGGGAGATACTCGGGCTTGGCAGGATTGGGACGATTGAAGAGATGACTCTTGCCGAGTTTGCTGAAAAAGTAAAGAATGATTTTGAGGTTGAAACTGTACGGGTTGTTGGAGACTTGAGTTCAAGAGTAAAAAAAGTTGCTGTCCTAGGCGGGGACGGAAATAAATATTTTTCTCAGGCAAAACGAAAGGGAGCCGACGTATATGTGACAGGGGATATTTATTTCCATGTAGCTCACGATGCTTTAATGCTCGGCCTTAATATGGTCGATCCAGGGCATATCGCTGAGAAGATTATGAAAAAAGGCCTTGCCTCCGTATTAAGCAAGATGTGTGACGAAGCTGGCTTCGATGTTGAAATTTTGGCCTCTCAAATTGATACGAATCCATTCAAAACGATATAAAAGGTAGCTGCGGCTTCTGAAGGTTAACAGTAAAAAAATCCGGCTAGTGGCAGCCGGATTTTTTCTATTTTTGCACCTCAGCCTTTTTGACCTTCGGCAGGATTTTTGAAAGGGGTACATTTTTCTTCCGTTCCCATGTAGCGGGATTTTCAGGGTCGAACTGGTCAAGGAACATAATGACTTCTTTTGTTATAGGCGTCGGGGTCGATGCGCCAGCAGTGACGGCAACCGTTTCAGCACCTTTTAGCCATTCAAGGTCAAGCTCGGAGATATCGGCAATCCTATAGGCTTTTGTATCGGCAATTTCTTGCGATACCTGGGCAAGCCTGTTGGAGTTATTGCTCTTCGGATCTCCGACAACAATCAACACATCCGCTTCACCAGCCTGCTGAGCGACAGCCTCCTGCCTTACTTGGGTCGCCATGCAAATTTCCTTATGGACTTCGGCATGAGGATACTTCTCTTTTACTCTCTTCATAATAGCGGAAACATCCCATTGGCTCATTGTCGTCTGGTTGGTTACGATAATTTTATCGTGGTATAAATTAAGAGCATTAACATCCTCTTCTGTTTCGACAAGATGGACAACTCCCGGAGCGGCAACGCCTACCGCGCCTTCCGGTTCAGGATGGCCTTTTTTACCGATGTAAACCACCTTAAAGCCTTCAGCTTCTTTTTCCCGGATTAAGTCGTGGGTCTTGGTTACATCCGGACAGGTCGCATCAATGGTAACGAGGCCTTTCTCCTTTGCAAGGCTGCGGACCTCTGGCGAAATGCCGTGTGCTGTAAAAATAACGGTGCCTTTGTCAACCTTCTCGAGAATTTCCTTGCGGTTGCTTCCATCAAGGGTAATAATGCCTTCCTCCGCAAATGCGTCGGTCACATGCTTATTATGAACAATCATCCCAAGGATGTAGATAGGGCGTGGTAATGTTTTGTCAAGTGCCGCATTGCGGGCGATAACCATGGCATCAACAACACCATAACAATAGCCTCGCGGCGAAATTTTTATAACCTTCATTAAAAAAGCCCCTCCTGGTTAGGTTAGACTTGCTATACCTTCTTATTATATAGGTAATTATAATATGTTCAAAGTGAAAAATCTCACATCAAAAAATGGATGCCGGTTTACCGGGAAATTTAACGAACAATATTCTTTAAAATAGAAAGATATTTAAACCTGCGCAGAACCAGTTATCCCAAGCTAATAAAGAAATTTAAACGTATAAAGGCTATAAGCCCAGAGTGGCGGTTGGGAAGGTATGCCGTCATGAATATGTAAAAAGGTGCCATACAGCACCTTTCTTTAAAAAAATAATTTTGGCCGGCTTCTATCATCGTCAACCCTGTTTGGCCTTCTCATCCATCCGCCCCGTTGTGCAGGAGCTGGTTGGCCATGGCCATCGCTGGACTCTTCTGAATCCTTTGGTATTTCATTTTCTTTTATAGGATGCGATTCAACTATTTTCTTTTTTTGTTGGGGCTCGTTCTTGGGTGTTTCATCGTCAACTGTATTTTTTAAGCCCCGATAAAGTTTCCACATTGATGGAAGGTTTTTAATAATTGGGCCATATTGTTCGATCAATGGACCGAAGGATTGAGCTGTCTGGATAACGTTCTGTGTATTGGCAAGGAAGCTGTTGATTGCTTCAGGGTTGCTAAGTGTCTTCAGAAAGGACCCAGATTGTGTGTTGCCGGCCGCGGATACCATATTTCTAGTGTGACCCTGTCCTCCTCCTGATTTACCGAGCAGTCTTGAAAGCAATCCTCCTCCTCTGCGTCCCTGGGGACCTTGGTGCCGTCCTGGAGACATAGAGCCCATGAAAGGCGACGGAGGGCCATTAAAGCCGCGTCCAGGGCCAAAAGGATGTCTCCCGGGCCCCATAAATGGCCGGTTCATTCCTCCCTGCCTATTCATTGGCGGGAATGGTGGCATGTTCTTAACCCCTCTCAAAAATTTATTTCCTCTTTCTAAAATATGCAGGTTTGCCATTTATGTTATGCTTTTGAAGATTCTTTGCCTTTTTGCACCGTAATTTTAAAAAACGGATTAATAAATCAAGAAACTTTGTTATGGGATTGCCCTTCATGAAAGTGTGTAATTAGGCAAATCATAATAATAAGTGGCTTTACATTTGAATCTTTACTATAATAACAGGATGGGCAGAGTTCCATAACCGAATATAAGGAGCCTGAAAATGAGCGGAAACCAATTTAATCAATTTAATTTAAAGCCTTTTTTAATAAAATCAGTCGAATCGTTAGGATTCACAAAGCCAACCGAAATACAAGAGCAAATGATACCTGCAGCCTTAAAGGGAGCAAGTGCAATTGGTCAGTCAAGGACCGGTACAGGAAAGACACACTCCTACTTGCTGCCAATCCTTGAACATCTTGAACCTGGACGCCAGGAGGTTCAAGCAGTCATTACAGCGCCCACAAGGGAACTGGCTAGCCAGATATATCAGCAATTCCTTAAAGCAGCAGAACATTATGAAGGCCCGGAAACAATCGTTGTCCGTAATTATATTGGAGGTACTGATAAGCAAAAGTCGATAGAAAAGCTTAAGGTTCAGCCCCATATTGTAGTGGGAACACCTTCAAGGATTCACGCGCTTATTGAGGACCAAGCACTATTTGTTCATACAGCCAAAACATTGGTGGTCGATGAAGCTGACTTAATGCTCGATATGGGATTCCTTGAGGATGTCGACAGAATTGCTTCCAGAATGCCAGAGAAGCTGCAAATGCTTGTATTTTCTGCAACGATACCGGAGAAGCTTAAGCCATTTCTAAAAAAATACATGGAAAATCCGAAATATATCCATATAGATCCAAAGAAAAAAGCTGCTGAAAATCTTGAACACCTTTTATTGCCTTCGAGGCATAAAAACAAGAAAGAAATTGTATTTAATGTTCTTCAAGCGTTTAATCCTTATCTCGCCATTGTTTTTACGAACACAAAAAAAATGGCCGATGAGGTTGCAGATTTCCTTATTGGAAAAGGCCTGAAGGTTGGAAGGGTTCATGGTGATCTTCCTCCGCGTGAACGAAAGAAGATGATGAAACAGATTCAGGACCTTGATTATCAATATATTGTTGCGACAGACCTCGCAGCCAGGGGCATTGATATAGAAGGGGTCAGCCATGTCATTAATTATGAGTTGCCAAGCGATCTCGATTTTTACGTCCATAGGGTGGGAAGGACAGCAAGGGCTAATTTTTCTGGTACAGCCTTGACTGTTTATGATACGTCCGATGAAGATGCGCTGAACAGGCTTGAGAAAATGGGAATTGAATTCAAGCATGTTGACTTTGGCAAAGACGGGCTTGTCGAAATTGCCAACCGAAATAAGCGGAAGACACGTAAGCGGCAGGAAGACGAAGTAGATAAAATGGCCAAAGCAATTGTAAAGGCACCAAAGAAAGTTAAGCCAGGATATAAAAAGAAAATCAATCAAGAGATTGCCAAAGTCAGGAAACGCCAGAATAAAATGAAGAAAAAATAACGGCTGGTTTGTACTGCCGCAAGAAGGAGAAGGGGAAGATGTTGAAAATTGGTTCTCACGTATCAATGAGTGGCAAGGAGATGCTGCTTGCCGCGAGCAAGGAAGCTGTCTCCTATGGCTCCAATACTTTCATGATTTATACAGGTGCACCTCAAAATACCAGAAGAAAGAAAATCGAGGACCTGAACATCGAGGCAGGCAGACGGCATATGGCGGAGCATGGAATCGATGAAATCATTGTTCACGCTCCCTACATTATTAATATTGGGAATACAACAAATCCTGCAACATTCGAACTTGGGGTGAACTTCCTTCGTTCTGAACTAGATAGAACTGAAGCAATTGGTGCCAGGCAGATTGTTCTTCATCCTGGAGCCCATGTTGGAGCCGGGACGGAAGCTGGAATAAAAAAGATAGTTGAAGGCCTGAATGAGGTTTTGACTGGAAAAGAAAACGTTCAAGTAGCATTGGAAACAATGGCAGGGAAGGGCTCGGAATGCGGGAAGAATTTTGAGGAGTTGGCGATGATCATCGACGGCGTGAATTACAGCGACCGAATTTCTGTGTGCTTTGATACTTGCCATACTCATGATGCCGGATATGATATTGTTCATGATTTTGATGGAGTCCTAGATGAGTTTGATAAAATTGTCGGAATTGACAGGCTGAAGGTGCTTCATATCAATGATAGCAAAAATGCTGTCGGCATGAGGAAAGACCGCCATGAAAATATAGGCTTTGGCCATATCGGCTTTGATGCAATCAGCTATATTGTCCACCATCCACAGCTTATGTCGGTTCCTAAAATCCTCGAAACTCCGTATGTCGGGGAAGATAAGAAAAATCAAAAGCCGCCTTATAAGCATGAAATTGAAATGTTGCGCAACAAAATCTTTGACCCAAGCCTTAAAGTTGAAGTTAGCCTGGCATAGGAACAAAAGCGCAAGCGCCTTCGTGACAGGCAAAGAACGCCTGTCCCTGCGATGATTATTCTACGGAGCTTTCCTTAGTGGTCATCGCCGTACAAAATGGAGGGACTTCGACTGAGATAAAATGAACCTTCCATCAGCGCTTTTTGCTGATGGTTAGGTGAATGAATCGGACCTTTAGGGACAGTTGCCGACTTAGGAGGCCTACTGACCTTTAAGGTGGGGTAAAGGAATCACGGAGAGCGATAGCGCATTCGTGCATGACTTATCGTAGGGAGGAGGCCTGAAGTTTGCGCACGCGTAGGCGCTCCTCATCACGCTATCGCGTAATTTCGTGCGATGCTATTCGGGGAAGCTTTCCTTGTGGAGCTGGACGAAGCCACGCTCATAAAAAAGTTATCCATAGTCGGGAAATTTATACTTTCCTAAACGAAAAGAGCCTCCTTGGACACTTCAAGGAGGCTTTTTTACGTCATTATTTTGTAAATTGCAGAAACAACTTGTTTACTTCTCTCGCTGTGTCAGGCCCAGCGATCCTGGCGATTTCCTTAATAATTGTAGTCCGCTCGGCGCTGTTAAAAATATTAATCTGCCTGCCCCGTAAGTATTTGGCAATTAGGTCTGCCTGTTTTTGATTAATCGAAATACCGAACTGATTGGCATAGTTTAATAATTCTCTGTCGGTAATCGTATTTATTTTATGGTTTATAATGTTTTCGAACAGTTTCATTCTCATCACTCCCCTCTCTTACTGTATGAGCAACTTTCCGAAACAGTGCCAAATAATTGTTAAATCAACAGCTATAAAGGAGAATAACTTTACAATCTGTTAGCGCTGGGGTATACTACAAAACGTAAATCGGAATCATTCTTAAAATGATTCATAAATGATAGGTGAATTAATATGGCAAATGTGCCTGCAGTTGAAATTACTGGACTATCTTTTCAATATGAAAGAGAAAAAGTCCTTGAAGATATCAATCTTTCCGTTCCTAAAGGAGCGTTCCTCGGTATCGTTGGTCCAAATGGATCCGGGAAGTCGACTTTGCTTAAGCTGATTCTCGGGCTGTTAAAAACACAAACTGGGGAAATTAAACTTTTTGGTCAGCCGATTGGCATATTCAACGGTTGGGAGAAGATAGGCTATGTTTCCCAAAAAGCAAATTCTTTTAATACTGGCTTTCCTGCTACTGTTCAGGAAGTTGTTTCTAGCGGGCTTACACGAAAAATTGGTTTGTTCCGTTTTATGAAGGCAACAGAAAAAGAGAAGGTTAGGGAGGCGCTCGAATCTGTTGGAATGGCCGGATTTGCCGGAAAAAACATAGGCGAGCTATCAGGGGGGCAGCAGCAAAGGGTTTTTATCGCCCGCGCCCTGGTAAGCGAACCAGAGCTGCTAATCCTTGATGAACCAACGGTAGGGGTCGACCAAAAGCAGGAAGGAATTTTCTATTCAATGCTTGAAAGCCTTAATAAAAAGGCCGGCATTACGCTCCTGCTTGTTACCCACGATATAGGGACCGTCTCTCAGGCTGTAACTCATGTTGCTTGTTTGAATAAACATCTTCACTTCCACGGCCGAGCTTCGGAATTCGAAAATATGGCCCAGAATGGATTATCAGAATTGTATGGGTATGATGTCCACCATCTAAGCCATCATCATCATGGGGAGGATGGAAAATGATTAGCAGCATATTTCAATATGAATTTCTACAAAATGCATTTATTTCAGGTGCCCTGATAGGTTTTATTGCTCCGTTACTCGGGGTTTTTATTGTTGTAAGGCGGCTATCGCTCATATCGGATGCATTAAGCCATGTAACTCTTTCGGGTATTGCCGCGAGCCTGCTGCTCGAAAAAAAGCTTGGTCTTGCGGGTGCTATTAACCCGCTCTATATGGGAATGGCGTTTTCAGTAGGGGGAGCGCTGTTCATTGAAAAACTGAGAGCGGTATATAAGCATTATCAAGAGCTGGCGATTCCGATTATCCTCTCGGGTGGTATTGGCCTCGGAGTTATTTTTATTTCATTAGCAGATGGTTTCAATGCAGACTTGTTTGGTTATCTTTTCGGTAGTGTCACTGCTGTAAGTAGAACAGACGTATTCATTATTGGATTTATCGCTGTCATTGTTGTTTTGGCGATCATCCTTCTTTATAAAGAGCTTTTCCTTCTTTCGTTTGATGAGGACTATGCAAAGGCATCAGGAATACCAGCCAAAGCGATTCATTTTATCTTTATTGTCATGGTAGCTTTAGTAATAGCCGCTTCAATGCGGATTGTCGGGGTATTGCTCGTGTCATCCCTGATGACCCTCCCAGTAGCGGCAAGTATGAGGATTGCAAAAGGATTTAAACAGTCCATATACCTTTCAATAGTATTTGGTGAGCTTTCTGTTATTGGCGGATTGTTTGCCGCTTACTATCTTGACTTGGCTCCAGGCGGTACTATAGTTGTGCTGGCTATATTGATTCTTTTATTCGCCATACTTTATAAGAAATTCGGTTTTAATTTGCAAGCCGGCCGAAAGGGGTATAGGAATGAACGTACATGAGGCCCTTGATTATCTGAAGGAAAAAGGTTATAAGCATACTGGAAAACGTGAGGACATGCTCCATTTATTTTCGGACAGTGACAAATATTTAACTGCCAAGGATGTACTGGATGCTTTGAAACAAAACTATCCTGGCCTCAGCTTTGATACCATTTATAGAAACTTGTCCTTGTTTGTCGAACTGGATATTCTTGAATCAACAGAGCTTTCCGGAGAAAAACATTTTCGCTTTACATGTTCAAGGCATTCCCATCACCATCATTTTATTTGCCTTGATTGTGGAAAAACAAAAGAATTAGGGACATGCCCAATGAGTGGATTGAGTGAAGATTTAAAGGGATACGATGTTTCAGGCCATAAGTTTGAGATATATGGGCGCTGCCCCGAATGCGTGTAAGAAAAAACAGCCACATGGCTGTTTTTTCCCTTTAAGTAACTTTTTAGATTTTTGATTTATTCCAGTTCCTAATCCAGCTATCTGCCTCCTGCCAGGTTAATACCCTGATTACTCCTTCAGGAATTGGATCCCGATTATACGGGGTATCAAAAAGAATTACCGGAATCCCGCACTCTTCGTGAATTGCAACTGCATTATCATGTTTATCCTCAAGAAACAAATCGACTTTATATTTTTTTGCCGTTTCAATTTTATTATGAGTCCCAATCAGTTCGATATGGTGATATTCCAGTTCATTTAAGGTAAACCAGTCTTGCGTAACGTTTAGTAAGTGGGATGCCCGCGCACTAATGAAATACAATTCATACTGCTCTTTCCATTTTGAAAGTACTTCTTTTGCCCCTTCTGCCATGGGGGACCCGGCGTAAATTTCTGGTTCTGCCCCTTTAAACCATTGGGTAAATTCTTCCCGCGACACATCCACAAGATGAAGAAGGTCATATTCTTTTACATCATCCAAAGTAACTTGAATGTTAAAATCCCTATTCATATATGGCAAAATGCTCGATGGGCAGGTAACTGTTCCGTCAATATCAATCCCTAATCTTTTCATAACGCAATCTCCTTCTATTTGTGAGAATCCATGTTCATTTTACCAAAAACCTTTGTGAGGTACTCCATACAAAGATTGACATAGTAAAAATCGTATAGCCGTAAACAATAAGAAGGCTCCTACTTTTGAAAGCGAGGGATTCAGGTGGCAGATCAATCCAATAGAAACAACAATCTGCATCAGCAAGGAAGCAGCAGCCAGTCCCGAAACAATTCAAACTACAAAGAGGAAACTTCCTCGGAGCCCTTTCTACTGCCTTCACCGCAAGGATCATCAAACCTGCAGGCGGGCACCGGGACTGGTTCCACATACCCGGAGACGGCAGGTACTGGTTTAACTGGTATGACCACAGGCACAGGTTCTACTGACATGAATGCAGGCACCGGCTCAACTTACTCGGAGTCCTCGCGCACCGGTTCTTCTGACATGCAAGCAGGCACCGGCTCAACTTACTCGGAGTCATCAGGTACCAGTTCTTCTGACATGAATACAGGTACCAACTCGACTAACTCGGGGTACTCAGGATATGGTTCATCAGACCTGCGTACAGGCACTGGCTCAACTGTTTCATCTGGACAAAATGTCAGAGAGGAAACTGCCAGTGAGCTTGCTGCACCTGTTCCTGTAAAGCATACGAGGAACGAATCTCGCGGTCAGCAAAATAATGCCGGTGAAAACGCAGGAACCTCAATGCTTGGGTTTGCTGCATTGGGATTAGCAATTTTGTCGCTGTTCGTTTTGCCAGTTTTGCTTGGAGCAGTGGGGATAGTACTCGGTTTTCTTGCGATGCGCAAAGGGCAATCAAAGCTAGGCGGATGGGCAATTGGCATTGGCGCGGTTTCACTTATTATCGGGATGTTCATAACACCATTTTTCTGATACTTTCAGTCACAGGAGCAAAGAAAAGAGGCTGGCATGTGCGCCAGCCTCTTTTAATTTTATTTTACACCTTGTTCTTCAAGGGCTTTCTTTTCAAAATATTCCGCTGCAATGGCGTCAATTTCTTTCTTTAATTCCTCAACCATTGTTTCTTCAGGGACTTTCCGAACAATTTCCCCTTTCCTGAACAGGAGGCCTTCGCCTCTTGCTCCAGCGATACCGATATCGGCTTCGCGTGCCTCACCAGGACCGTTTACTGCACAGCCAAGAACAGAAACTTTGATAGGAGCTTTAATATTTGAAATATATTCTTCAACTTCATTAGCGATACTGATTAGATCGATTTCAATACGTCCACAGGTTGGGCAGGCTATTAAGGTCGCCGAGTTGTTTGATAAACCAAATACCTTTAATAGCTCGCGTGCAACTTTAATCTCCTGGACAGGATCTGCGCTTAATGAAATCCTCATTGTATTGCCTATGCCCATATTGAGAAGGACACCAAGGCCGGCAGAACTTTTTACAGTACCAGAGAACAGGGTCCCGGATTCTGTAATGCCAAGGTGAAGCGGATAATCAAAAGCCCGGGCAGCTTTCTCATATGCTTCGATAGCAAGGTTGACATCCGATGCTTTCATGGAAACGATAATATCATGGAAATCCAGATCCTCTAGAATCTTAATATGATGAAGGGCGCTTTCGACCATTCCGTCCGCAGTAGGATAACCATATTTATCAAGGATTTTTTTCTCAAGGGAACCAGCATTAACGCCTATCCTGATTGGAATCCCTTTTTCTTTCGCGGCTTTGACAACGGCCTCGACTTTTTCGCGTCTGCCTATATTACCTGGGTTGATCCTGATTTTGTCGGCACCGCCTTCAATTGCTTTTAAGGCAAGTTTGTAATCAAAATGGATATCAACGACAAGCGGGATGTTGATTCTTTTCTTTATCTCAGGAATTGCCTCGGCAGCCCGCATATCAGGGCAGGCAACCCGGACGATTTGACAGCCAGCGTCCTCAAGTCTTTTGATTTCAGCGACTGTTGCTTCAACGTCATGGGTCTTGGTCGTAGTCATACTTTGTATGATTATTTCGTTATTGCCGCCAATGGTCAGGTTGCCGACTCGGACCGGGCGGGTTTTTGTACGATGTATAAGTTCATTCACGTAAGGTCCGCTCCTTTGGGTACTATTTTATATATATATGCTAAAAGCAGTACTAAACTATTTTATCAGTACCCAGACAATCTTACAAGATGGAGGGACCGCTGAGAGGTTTTGCTTCCTTAGTTGGAATAACTAGGGAAGAGATATGTTTTGCCAACCTGCATGGTTTCTGGTGAGGTTCCGGGGTTCAAGGTTTCGAAATCAGAAATAAGTTTGCTGACAGGAACCCCTGTATCTCCAGCCTTGAATTCCTCAACAATTGATAGCAGTGTTTGGCCTGGTTTTACTGTTGCTTTGAAGTAAGGCTGGGAAGGGGAACTTGTCTCTTCATGTACCTGAATTGGGACTGTTACAGCAGCTGGAAGGGTGCCCCTTGTTAAATCGACATATACAGAAATGAATAGGGCAAGGGAGAAAACGAAGGCTATGAATTTTTTCATTGGACAGGCCTCCTCCGGCAATTTGTATCATACTTATGCTGAAGAGACCATAGGTAGAACCAACAATTATTTGAAAGTGCGCCGTCCTAACAGGTAATAAAGCCGCCCTGTGAAGTTCACAGGACGGCCATCCATTAAGCAGGCTCCTTATTTGGGCCAGGCGTTTCATTAATCGCTAGATACAAAACAATGGCGGAAACAAACCAGTTGATCATAATACCATTTGGAACAACAGTTTGAAGAGCTTCCATTATTGTAAAGAATATCGTGGAAAGTGTTACACTATAAGCAGCCATTCTCCACAATTGACCGAATACAAGCTGCCTCCTCATAATGTTGCTGAACATAATACCGATACCTGCAAGGACTGTTATTTCAATAAATTTCATGGCAGAAGATAGGAGCAGGATAAATGCAAAGACTATTGGCATAATCACGCCTTTAACACCATTCATGGAATTGAAGAAATCCAGGAAATCCTTTTTTGCAATCTCACTGCCTTCAAGCATGGTATATGGGTAGGATTGTGTTCTCCCGCCTGCTGATAGGGCGAATTCATTTTTTAGAAAACCGAAAGCATTGCCGTTTTCGGCAAGCTCATCTCCGTCCACGGAACCTGTCGGATCAAGTGTGATTGAAAATCCGTCTCTCTCTACAGTAATTGGCTTATCAGTTTCGGCCTCAAGAGTACCGTTTTTAATCGTAAAATCAGGAAGTTCCTCACTGGCGATTTGCTTTGCTGTTTCAATACCGCTTGTTATGGCATTATTAAAAAAGTAAAAGGTTGGCAAAATGGAGATCAATGTTAGCAGGAAAACATATAAAATCGTTTTGCCAATTCCTTGCAAACGGAATGAAGCTATATCCTTGGGTGAATAGATACTTCTGTATAGTTGTTTAAAAACGTTCATTATTACACTCCCTAAAAAGTTTCAACCCTTTCATTTTATCCCTTCCGGATTCGCAGTACAAGTGTTTGAAATCAAAAGCAAAAACGTGGCAGATTAACAAATATGTTTAAGGGTATTTAAGAATTAGGAATAAACGTTTTCTGAGTTTGGAATTATGCTTTTAAAGGAGATAATTGTATGGAAACAGTAGTTTGGGGCATTGTCATTTTGTTATTTATTGTTGCTTTTGTTGGAATTGTATTTCCAGTTATTCCAAGTGTTTTATTTATCTTCGCTGGATTTCTAGCATACGGCTTTTTTATTTCTTTTGAACCTTTTAATTGGTTCTTCTGGGTTGTCCAAGGCATGTTCACTTTACTCTTGTTTGGTGCGGATTATGCAGCCAATATTATAGGAATCAAAAAGTATGGGGGTTCAAAAGCAGCTGTGTGGGGCAGTACGATTGGTCTGCTGGTTGGGCCGTTTGTCATCCCATTCCTTGGAATACTTATCGGTCCCTTCATTGGGGCTGTTGCAGCAGAATTGATTGTTCACAGAAAAGGGCTGACTGAAAGTGCAAAAATAGGCTTTGGTTCTGTTGTTGGTTTCATTAGTGGAGCTGTGGCAAAAACCATCATTCAGGCTGCGATGGTTATCTATTTTCTTATTATGGTGTTTTGAAATAATATAAAATCCGGCTAGGGTATAGGTAACTCCAGCCGGATTTTATTAATATAAGGAAAGAACACCCTTCTTCTAGTTGGGGTTTCCGTTTTAATTCAAGCCGCAAATTTCAAAACCGCAATTCTGACAATCAACTTCCTGTCTTAGGTAGGTTAAGTCCTTTATCGTAAATTTCTGCTGATCATAACTGATGACATCCATATCTCTTAATTCCTTTAGGCTTCTCTGGATGACTTCCCTGGTACCATACGTCAAATTGGCGAGTTCCTGATGGGTAAGAGGGAGGTCTATTAAGATTCCATCCTCGGTGTCGACACCATAGGAATTGGCAAGCCGGATTAAGATGGAATAAAGGCCGCCTTTTTTGCCATTCATGATTAAATCCTGGCATTTCATTTGTGCCTTGAGATACCTCGTACTCAGCCATGAAACGATGGCAGTCATCGCAAAAGGATCGTTATTGATGAATTCCTCAAATTGTTCCCGACTGATGACAAGCAGTTCGCAGTCCGTAAGTGCTTTGGCAGAGAAGTGATAGTGGGAAGAGGAATTGAAGATTTGGTATTCGACCACTATTTCTTTCTGATTAAGAATTTTGAGGATGAATTCCTTACCTCTTAAATGCACTCTTCCGATGGCTACGCTGCCTTTCTGGATAATATAAATATTTTCGACACAATCCCTTTCGCTAAAAAGCGTAGTACCCGCCTTGTATTTCTGTAGGGGTTCCTTACCGCCAAAAAAATGAACAAGTAAATTATAGAGAGAATCTATATTTTCATACATGACCGCCACTCCTTATTTCTCCTTATTTTGATTTAAAAAGATTATAGATATCATGTCAATGCTGTTTTTACAAAATATGGGATAAAAACCAAGAGCCTATGACTTAAATCGTTGACAAACCTGGGGAAACCTGAAAATGACAAATTTCCGAATCTTAAATGAAACAACTAAGAAATCCCGGTATGAAACTTCTTCGCAAAGGGTAAGGTATCAATGTTACCAGGGAGCGTATTATTTGAATCAGACAAGTAACTCTGATAAGCTGTAACTGCAAAGCTTTAGAAATTTCTAACAATTTTTAAGGCCAAAATCATTTACATAGGAGGAATAATTTATGGCATTTGAATTACCACAACTTCCTTATGGGTATGACGCTCTAGAGCCTCATATCGATAAAGAAACAATGAACATTCACCATACGAAGCACCATAACACATATGTTACAAACCTTAACAATGCACTTGAAGGAAATGAGGAACTTCTTTCCAAACCAGTGGAAGAGGTAATTGCAAACCTTGATGCAGTACCTGAAAGCTCGAGAACTGCTGTCAGGAACAACGGTGGAGGACACGCTAACCACAGCCTATTCTGGCAGATCATTTCACCAAATGGCGGTGGAGAGCCTACTGGCGAGCTTGCGGACGCTATTAACAGTAAATTTGGCAGTCTTGAAAACTTTAAAGAAGAATTTGCAAAAGCTGCTACAACTCGTTTTGGTTCCGGTTGGGCGTGGCTAGTTGTCAATAATGGTGAAATTGAAGTAACCAGCACACCAAACCAAGACTCCCCATTGATGGAAGGCAAGACTCCTATTCTTGGCCTGGATGTTTGGGAGCATGCATACTACCTCAAATATCAAAACCGACGCCCGGAATATATCAATTCCTTCTGGAATGTTGTTAATTGGGAAGAAGTAGGCAAGCGCTACAGCTCAGCAAAATAATGATTTTGCACGGAAAGGCAGAGAATATCTGCCTTTTTTCTTATTTTTCAATAGTTGTTGTTTTTCCTTGAGCATCTGGAATTTTTTCCTTAGATGTTCTCCAGGGAACTCATTCAATGTCCTAATGGGAAAGGTCAAGGAACCAACCTATTGACGACCGTGCGCCTTATTTCTAATCCATCAGAGTAGTTAAGAACCTCCATTGGGGTCTATACACCTCTTTTTTTACCTATCAAGGTAATCAAGATCCTCTATTGACGACTGTGCCCTCAATTTCAAACCGTCAGGTCGACAAGGACCTATATAAACGTACCCACTTTTTCTTAACCAACAGGGAGGTCAAGAACCTTTCTTAACTAGCGACACCCTTCATTTCTAAACCAGCCCTTCAAGGAAGAAGTTTATTCAAAACTTCACAGCTTACCCTTTTAAGAACTCAACCAATTAATTTGGAATAGAAATGGGTGGGGTGATGAAAACTACCTTTATGAATAAAGGAGTTTTCATATGTTTAAAAAACTGAAGTTATTTGGAGATCTGGAAGTAACAAAGGACTTGAAGCTGCTGCTTTTACTTGGCGGTCTATATTCATTGAGTGTTGCCCTCTCAAACACATTCGTAAATATTTATTTATGGAAGCAATCAGGGAATTTTGCCACGCTTTCCCTCTATAATTTATCAATCGTAATTCTTCAGCCGCTTACATTCATACTCGCTGGGAGATGGGCAAAAAAAGTTGACCGCGTGATTGTTTTGCGGATTGGGGTTATTTTCCTTGCTCTGTTTTATTTAGCGGTTCTGGCCGCGGGTACGGGTGCATCCAAATTTCTCTTCCTGCTTGGCGGACTGCTTGGTATCGGATATGGATTTTACTGGCTCGCTTTCAATGTGCTTACCTTTGAAATTACCGAGCCGGAAACAAGAGACTTTTTTAATGGATTTCTTGGGATCCTATCGTCGGCGGGAGGAATGGTCGGTCCGCTTGCCTCTGGTTTTATTATCACAAGAGTAGTTAATTTTAATGGTTATATGATTGTATTTGGTCTTTCGCTAGCCTTATTTTCCCTGGCTGTATTTCTAAGCTTTTTTTTGAAGCCCAGACCTTCTTCTGGGAAATATTCAGTTGGAGATGTTTTTAAGGAACGGGGAAGGAATCGAAATTGGAAGCTAGTCACTAACGCCCATTTTTTCCAGGGGCTGAGGGAAGGAACGTTTGTATTTGTTATTTCAGTGTATGTGTTTCTCTCAACCGGAAGTGAACTTTCACTTGGAACGTTTGGCCTGATTAACTCTGGTGTTTCTTTTCTTGCTTATTACTTTGCGTCAAGGTTAATAAAGAAGCAGCGAAGGAAAAAGGCAATCTTGCTTGGCGGCCTTATATTGTTCGCTTCCGTTTTTCTCTTGGTGTACCAAGTCAATTTTCAAAAAATGCTGCTTTATGGAAGTGTCATTGCGATTGCTTATCCGATCTTGCTAGTCCCGTATATGTCAATTACCTATGATGTGATTGGAAGGAGCAGGAATGCTGCGGAAATGAGAATTGAGTACATAGTCGTCCGCGAAGTATTTCTTAATATCGGAAGAATAGTATCAATACTCGTTTTTCTGGCCGGAATAACATTATTTGATTGGCAAGAAAGCATTCCGATTCTGCTTGTCATCCTCGGAGCGGGGCATGCGTGCATCTATTTTTTTCTAAGAAAAGTCCATCTTTCTTCCCCTTAGGCCCCTGCATGCAGGGGTCTTTATTCTTATGGATGCCTAGTTTGTGTTCCTGCTTGAGACCTATTTAAAAATTGGTATATGGTTACTGATAGAAATTATTATTTTTATACTTTACAATAAAGGATAGTGAATTTTAAAAGGAAAGTGTGAGTACATGGTTACGACGAAGAAAAGAAAGAAAAGGGCTCATGTGCCGTTTAGGCTCAATATATTATTTTTTGCAGTGTTTGTACTTTTTTCTTTATTGATTTTGAGATTAGGAATTGTTCAGATTGTATATGGCGATGATTTTAAGCGCGAGGTGGAACGTACGGAGGATGTTACCGTAAAAAATCCCGTTCCCAGGGGCAAGATGTTTGATCGTAATGGACAGGTCATTCTTGATAACGAGCCGCTGAATGCAATCACATATACGAGATACCAGGGTACAACACAAGAAGAAATGCTTGAGGTTGCTGAAAAATTAGCAAAGATGATTCATAAACCATACGACAAACTCCAGGAGCGGGATAAAAAGGACTTCTGGCTGCTGAAAAATGAGGAAGAAGCTAAAAAGTTAATTACTAAAAAAGAATGGGATGCCTATTACAATAAGGAAATTACCGATAAAAAGCTATATGATATGCAAGTCGAGCGTGTAACAGAGAAGCATATTAAATCCCTGACCTCAGCCGAACTTGAAGTTGCGGCAATTTGGCGCGAATTTAATGCTGGTTACGCCCAGACACCGCAAATTGTAAAAAATGTAGACGTCTCGGATAAGGAATTCGCAGTTGTAAGCGAAAATCTTGAGGACTTGCCTGGTGTTGACACTACGACTGACTGGAAGCGCAAGTATGTATTTGGAGATACACTCAGAACCATTCTTGGAAATACTACATCTTCGTCCAAAGGCATACCAAGGGAACAGCTGGATTATTATTTATCGAGGGATTATAGCCTTAATGACCGGGTCGGGATCAGTTATATAGAAAAGCAATATGAAGAAGTTCTCCAGGGACAGAAGGCGAAAGTAAAAAATAAAACGGACAAAGGCGGAAATGTTCTCGGGACAGAAGTCGTTTCTGAAGGCCAACGCGGCAAAGACCTTGTCCTTACCATTGATATGGAGCTGCAGCGTGAAGTTGAAAAAATTCTCGAAGAGGAACTTTGGGCAGCAAAGCGGAAACCTGGTTCAGCGCTTCTTGATAGGGGCTTTGTTGTCATGATGGATCCTCACACGGGTGATATTTTAACGATGGCAGGCAAGAAAATTGAAAAGGACCCTAAAACTGGCAAATATAAAATGGACGATTATGCATATGGAACCTTTACTAGTTCATATAACGTAGGATCGACAGTTAAGGGGGCGACTGTTTATACTGGACTGCATGAAGGGGTTATTACGCCTTCAACAACTTTCTATGATACCCCGATGAATATAAAAGGGACTCCCAAAAAGTCATCCTGGAAAAGCGGTATTGGTTCTGTGAACGCTGCGAGCGCATTAGAGATTTCATCTAACGTGTATATGTTCCATGTGGCAATCAAGCTGGGTAAAGGAACTTATATTCCCAACCAGCCGCTGCCGCTTGACCTGAAGGCATTTAACACCTTTAGGGAAAACTTCAGCCAATTTGGCCTCGGTGTCAGGACTGGTATAGATTTGCCAAGTGAATCTGCTGGATTTGCCGGGCCAATCGAGGGAGGGAAGCTTCTTGACCTTGCAATTGGCCAGTATGATACGTATACCGCTATGCAATTAGCTCAATATGTTTCTACCGTTGCTAATGGGGGGACGAGAATTCAGCCTCATATTGTAAAAGAAATTCGCGAACCTGAAATGGAAAGTGACGAGCTCGGACCTATCATTCAGGAAATTCAGCCAAAGGTTTTGAACCGTATTGATAAAGGTGAAGAATACCTTGATGTTGTAAAGCAAGGTTTCTGGCGGGTTATGCATGGTTCAAGAGGGACTGCTCGAAGCAGGTTTAATGATGCCCCTTATAACCCGGCAGGAAAGACCGGTACTGCCGAAGCATTTTATGATGGGTTTGAAAGAAAGAAATTCGGTAAAATTCCTCCTGAAGTTATGAATCTTAGCCTAATTGCTTTTGCCCCATACGAAAAACCTGAAATAGCAATATCTGTACTTATTCCATGGGCTTACCAGGGAAGCGGCGACAGCTATAATAATATCATAGGGCGAAAAGCTCTCGATGCATACTTTGACATAAAGAAAAAGCGTGCATCCGGTGAATCCAATTCTGTTAATGACCAAGAGCAAACTCAGAATGGAACAGAAAACCAAACAGAATAGGGTCAATAACAAAAAACCGCCTTAGGGCGGTTTTTTGTGTTCGTACATATTTATCTGGGTCTTTCGTAATGATTTCGGAAACAATGGGCAAACTTTTTTATAAGGATATAGGCTTAAATTTACAAAAGCTTAACATTCGGTTAAAACGTCTTTAACAGTATACCTGTAATCTAATATTCGTAGGGAAGATAAAAAAACCAAACACTTAGGGGGAACAAAACGGATGAAACGATTCAAGAAGCTCAGCCTGTTAGCAATGCTGGCAGCAGTTATGGTATTTACAGCAGCATGCGGAGGCGGAGACAAAGCAGAAGGCGGCAATGGAGAAGAATTAGAAGGAAGCGTCGTTATCGACGGATCTGGCACAGTATATCCATTCATGGCCAAAATGGCTGAAAATTATATGACCAACGAACAGGAAGGTGTTTCTGTAGAGGTCAGCCGTGCAGGTACTTCTGCAGGTTTCAAAAAGTTCCTAGCTGAAGATGGAACGGACTTTAACAATGCATCCCGTACAATTAAAGATGAAGAAAAAGCCGAAGCAGAAAAGCTTGGCATTGATGTAAAAGAATTAAAAGTTGCACTTGACGGAATCACAATTGTCATCAACAAAGATAATACATGGGCAAAAGAACTTACTCAGCAGGAAGTTATAGATATCTTTACTGCAGCTAAAAATAAGAAAAACTGGTCTGATGTACGTGAAGGTTTCCCAAATGAACCAATTCAGACTTACGGACCAAACGAAAACCATGGAACATACGAGTTCTTCTATGAGGAAATCCTAGGTGAGCAAGACCTGCCTGGAAATATCAATCTACAGCAGGATTACTCGACATTGGTAGACCTTGTTTCAAAAGATAAGAATGCAATTGGCTTCTTCGGTTTCGGTTACTATGACAGCAACAAGGATAAGCTTGGTGCGGTTAATATCGACTTTGGCAACGGACCTGTGGAACCTTCCCTTGATACAATCAAGGAAGACGGAGCATATGCACCTTTCACCCGCGCTGTATACACATATTTAAATGCTGATATGGCGAAAGAAAAGCCGCAAGTCCTGGATTATGCAATCTATACAATGGAAAATGCACAGGATGTTGCATCCGAAACAGGTTTCGCGCCACTTTCTGATGCAGACAAGCAGGCAGCACTTGATGCTCTTAATGCTCTGAAAAAATAATTTGAATTAGAATACCATCCATGCCCATGGGAGATGAGAAGCCTGGCCTTCTCATCTTTTGTGTGGTTTTAGGTTTACTTATATTTTCCTAAGGAAACTATAAGGGTGAAAGGGGCTTATATTATGGACAATAATGGCAGTAAGAAGCTTGATATAAGCGGACTCATACAAGAGAAGAAAAAGTCCGCAAGCCTGGGAAGAGGAATAGAAAAACTCGTACCCAGCATCCTCTTTGCAATAGCGGCTATCTCCGTTTTTACAACATTCGGGATAGTGATCACGCTATTGTCGGAGACTTTATTATTCTTTAAAGAAGTGCCGTTTATTGAATTCTTTACAGGCACAGTACTTAAGCCTTTGGGAGCTAATGCCCAATTCGGTATCCTTCCATTATTAAATGGCACAATTATTTCTACTGCCATCGCTATGGTTGTGGCAATCCCGGTTGGTTTGATGACAGCAATTTTCCTAAGTGAATATGCGTCGGATAAAGTCAGGAGAATTTTGAAACCAATTCTTGAAGTATTGGCTGGGATACCAACAATCGTGTATGGTTTCTTTGCTTTTACATTTGTTACCCCACTATTACGTTCGTTTATTCCGGGGCTGGAGCCTACCAATATTTTGAGCCCGGGGCTCGTAATGGGCATCATGATTATCCCGATGGTTGCCTCCTTGTCCGAGGATGCAATGAGTGCTGTACCGAATGCAATGCGCGAAGGTGCGCTTGCACTTGGTGCGACAAAGCTGGAAGTCACCTGGCGGGTTGTTATACCTGCGGCCATTTCAGGGATTATTGCATCCTTCGTATTAGGTATTTCACGTGCAATTGGTGAAACCATGATTGTAGCAATTGCAAGTGGAAGTTCCAAGAACTTCACTTTTGATATAACTCAATCCATGCAGACCATGACAGCTTATATAGTAGAAGTCAGTGGTGGTGAAGCTGCAGCAGGAACAACATTGTATTACAGCTTGTACGCAGTCGCTATGACACTGTTTGTGTTTACATTAATCATGAACCTGATTGCACAATATATTTCACGTAAGTTCAGGGAGGAATACTAAAATGAAATATATTGATAAAAATCAGGTACAGAAGAAAATGGGATCTAGACTTACCGTAAACAATGTCGCTAAGGCATTTTTCTTGATAGCTGCATTGTTCGGGATTGCTGTATTAGCCATCCTGATATACCGGGTAATTCGCGACGGTATTGCATGGATTGATATGGATTTCCTTCTAAACAAACTTTCCACTGACCCTGACAGGGCAGGGATTATGGGAGCTATTTTGGGTACTTTATGGCTCATGTTAATTGTAGCGCCAGTAACGATGATCCTTGGTGTCGGTACTGCGATATATCTTGAAGAATATGCCAAAAAAGGCAGACTGCAATCATTTATTCAAACGAATATTTCTAATTTGGCAGGTGTTCCGTCCGTTGTATTCGGTATCTTGGGATTAACAGTTTTTGCCCGCTGGATGGATCTGGGCTCTGTTATACTAGCAGGGGGCCTAACTATGTCACTTCTTGTTCTGCCGGTTGTTGTTGTTTCTAGCCAGGAAGCAATACGTGCAGTTCCACAATTTTTGCGTGAAGCATCATACGGCATGGGAGCGACTAAATGGCAGACAATCAAAAATGTTGTCCTTCCGACCTCGCTTCCAGGGATTTTGACAGGGGTAATCCTGGCGTTATCAAGGGCGATTGGTGAAACAGCTCCACTTGTTGTTTTGGGTATCCCTGCGTTATTAATACCTTTTCCGGACAATGTTCTCGATAAATTCACGATTTTACCTGTTCAAATATACTACTGGACTGTTGACTCGGCCCTTGTTGCCGAATACGCAAATCTTGCTGCGGCAACAATTATCATCTTGTTGCTTGTCCTGTTCATCATGAATTCTATAGCAGTTTTAATCAGAAACAAATTTCAAAAAAGATATTAAGACGGGAGGCCGATTACATTGGGGACTACAACAGGAAAAATGAAAGCTCATGCTGAGCGCCAGTCTGATACAAAAGCGGCTAACGCTGCCAAGAAGGCAGTTTATGAAACAAATGATTTTAATTTATGGTATGGCGAAGGCCATGCGTTAAAAAATATCAATTTAGATATTAATGAAAATGAAGTAACAGCCATCATCGGCCCATCCGGCTGCGGGAAATCAACTTACATCAAAGCTCTGAACAGGATGGTTGAGCTTGTCCCGGGGGTAAGGACATCCGGAGAAATTCTTTATAGAGGCAAGGATATCCATGATAAGGATTTCCAGGTGGAAGACCTTAGGACACGCGTCGGCATGGTTTTCCAAAAGCCGAACCCTTTTCCTAAATCGATTTATGAAAATATTGCATATGGTCCAAAGATTCACGGTATTCGAAGTAAAAAAGTATTGGATGAGATTGTAGAGCAAAGCTTGCGCGGCGCTGCGATTTGGGATGAAGTAAAAGACAGGCTTAACCAGAATGCTTATGGATTATCCGGCGGTCAGCAGCAGAGAATTTGCATTGCGCGCTGTCTTGCAATTGAACCAGATGTAATCCTTATGGACGAGCCAACTTCCGCTCTTGACCCTATTTCAACCCTTAAGGTTGAGGAGCTAGTTCAAGAATTGAAACAAAATTACAGTATTATCATCGTAACGCATAATATGCAACAAGCAGCAAGGATATCAGATAAGACTGCATTTTTCCTAAATGGCGAGGTTGTCGAATTTGCGGAAACAAATAAAATCTTCTCAAATCCATCGGATAAACGGACAGAAGATTATATTTCAGGTAGGTTTGGTTAAGTAACATTAGCATATAATTTAATGTGAGTAGCAAGCTTCACTGTACTTAACCAGGACTAATAATGGGGTGACGAAAGTGGTAACAAGGACAAATTTTGATAATAACTTGAATCAGTTAAAGGAAATGCTAATGGAAATGGTTCGGCTGGCGACTGACGCGGTCAGAGAGTCAACCGAGGCGTTAGTTGCCCAGGACCTTGAAAAAGCACATGAAATCATAGAAGGCGATAACCGGATTGATGAGCTTGAGTCTAAAATAAATGAATTAGCGGTTCTGTTGATTGCAACTGAATCTCCAGTTGCAACGGACCTCAGAAAAATCATCGCAGCCTTGAAGATTTCCTCTGAGGTTGAACGGATTGCTGACAATGCAGTTAATATCGCAAAGGCGGCTCTCCATATCGGAAAAGAAAAACACATTAAGGAAATTGTAGATATTCCAAGGATGATGGAGCTCGTCATAGAGATGCTTGAGTGTTCCTTAAAATCATTTTATGAAAGTGACACAGTCCTTGCGAGGGAATGTGCTAAAAAGGATGATCAAGTTGATGAATTATATGGACAACTGGTTAAGGAATTATTGAGTTATATTCCTCAAAATCCGGCAGCAACAAATCAAATTCAACAACTCGCCTTTACGTGCCGCTATATCGAAAGAATTGGCGACCACTCAACCAATATAGCCGAGCAGGTTATTTATCTAGTAACAGGCAAGACGTACGATTTAAATACTTAATCAGAAAGCATGGTGCCAGCTAAGTTTGGCGCCATGCTTTTTTTGTAGATAAGGAAATTGTAGATTCTCAACGGAGGATAATTTTTTTATTGAGAGTATCTACGTCTAGCTCCAGCCCCTACGCGTGCGCAAACTTCAGCCCTCCTCCATACGATAAGTCATCATCGAATCGCTAGCGCTCTTCGTGATTCCTTTATCTCAGTCGAGGTCCCTCCATTTTATACGGCGATGACCACTAAGGGAAGCTCCTGATAATAATCATCGCAGGGACACAAAGGAAAGCATCCTTGAATTAACATCGCAGAGACAGGCAGCTCTTGGCCTTGCTCGAGGCGGTTTTTGCCTGTCACGAAGGCGCTTGCGCTTTTGTTCTAATTTCCCCTTTTTTATGCTGACTGTGTCGAATCTCCTCTAAAAAATCGGCTGTAACTTTATAAATAAATTTTTTTGCGGGAGTTGGAAAAGGTATGGCGAGGTCAGGCGGATTCCGACAATTTGCGTTTATTGTACAAGGATAGCGGAGGTGCTACGATTATTTTAGAAAAGGCGGCATATTCTTTGACCCGTCGAATATACATAAAAGTTACCATAAAGGCGGTTGGACAATGATAAAGATTAAAAAGGGAATTATCGGGGAGCCAAGCATTCTTTACAATACTCCCAGGGAGAAAGCGATGGCTGTAGGAACTGGAATATGGCTAAATGGCAAGGTACAGTGGAATTTTGATAACAAAGAGACAATCATGTATGAGGAACAAGTGACTATGAGAGTAACAGAGGAAAAGCCCCATTCCAAAGTCAGTTTGCATTCCTATCATGTTATCAATCATAGTTCAAAGGAAATACAACTAAAACTACTTTCAATGAACTATTTAAAAACAATTCGCCGTGATCACTTTGCCTTCATATCTCCTGCCGATGATACAAGCTTCCACCTTGCAGGCGATCAAATGTTCATGATTAATGGACAAACAGAAACAGGGGACAAATGGGAGAGTACCATAGTGCCTTCATGGATTGTAAATTCCGAACAAATCTGGGCGTCTCTTGAAAAAGGACAATTGAAATATCAGCCTACTGCAAAAGGAAATCCAGCCACGCTCCTTTCAGCAAGCTTTGTCATTCCTGCAGGCATGACGGCGTTAGCAAGGACATGGACCATTGCCGGAAGTGATAAAAATGAGTTGATTAACCTAAATAACGTCCTTTTAAAAAACAGACTAGCATTCCCGATAAAAAAGTGATATTATAGAAAAGTCGTATGAACGAATAAGCTTTAGTGTTTGGAGGGAAAAAAATGCGCGTGAATATTACGTTGGCTTGCACAGAATGTGGTGAGCGTAACTATATTTCCAAAAAAAATAAACGAAACAATCCTGATCGTCTTGAGCTGAAAAAATACTGCTCTAGAGAGAAGCGCACAACAGTACATCGTGAAACAAAATAAGCAGTAGGGCTTCCTGCTGCTTTTTTTGTTGTCTAAAAAAGTTTCAAGGAGGGTTATAGTGGAGGAAAAACGTAAATTTAGACAAACTATACTTAGTGAACTTAAACAAATACCTGAAGAAGAACATAGCCAGCTATCAGATCAAATAGCCGAAACCTTATACATACAGCCAGAATGGAAAAGAGCTTCTGTAATAGGAATTACGATTTCCCGTCCCCCTGAAATTAATACATACACAATCATTGAACATGCCTGGTTGGAGGGCAAAAGGGTAGCTGTACCTAAATGTATCCCTGCCACCAAAGAAATGGAATTCCGTTATATTACTAGGTTTGAACAGCTAGAAAGTGTCTACTATGGATTGCAAGAACCAATTAGGGATAAAACAAAGCTGGCCGAGCCTAGTGAACTCGGGCTGCTGATTGTCCCTGGCCTTGCTTTTACGAAAAAAGGCTATCGACTAGGATTTGGCGGAGGGTATTATGACCGATTTCTTTCCAGCTATTACGGAGAGACGATAAGCCTCGCAACAAACAGACAAATTCTCGCAGATATTCCGGTAGAGCCTCATGACAAACCGGTATCTAAAATCATTACCGAACAAGAGGTTATATTCCCATGGTGTTAGGGAAGTTTATAAGTATCTTAATGATATTCCTTGCAACTGTTGCGGGGTGGTATCTCAGGGCGCTGACTTTATCAGGGGCGGTAGCTGCAATTTTTTGCGCATGGGCCATTCTGTCTGGAAACGGAATAGAGGGACTGATTCTTCTCGGTGTATTCTTCGTTACCTCAAGTTTATGGTCAAAGTATAAAAGTAAAGCAAAAGCAGCACTTGAAGAAAAATTGGCAAAAGGGTCGAGAAGGGACTGGAAGCAGGTGGCAGCAAATGGCGGACCTGCAGCTCTTTGCAGTCTGGCCTTCCTTGCTACCGGAAATGAAATATGGATCGTTTGTTTTGCTACTGCGATTGCGAGCGCAAATTCCGATACATGGGCCTCTGAAATTGGCTCATTGAGCAGGAAAGAGCCTTTTAACATACTGACGTTCAGGCGCGCGGAGCGTGGGACCTCGGGGGCCGTCAGTTTTATGGGGACAATGGCCGGAGTGGCTGGATCGGCACTCATTGCCCTCCTGTCAGTATATCTTTTGAACCTTCAGCCCGGCACAGGTGTATTGATTTTTATCTTTGGTTTTGTCGGAAATGTTATTGATACATTGCTTGGGGCATATGCCCAGGCTTTGTATAGATGCCAAAATTGCGGTATTGAGACAGAAAAGGGATTTCATTGTGGGCAGAGGACAAGAAAACTTAAGGGACTCAAGTTCTTGGATAATGACCTGGTTAATTTCTTATCTGGTTTTCTGGCAGTCACAGGGACATTCATCTGGCATTTTTTATAAGCAAAACATGGTGCTTTTACATTAAACATAACATTCAAAGGAGGATGGAATATGGGACGCGTAAATAGGGTTGTGTTAATCGGTACAGGCTTTGTAGGCTCGAGCTATGCTTTTGCAATGGTTAATCAAGGTGTTACAGAAGAACTTGTTTTGATTGACCTGAACAAGGAAAAGTCAGAAGGCGACGCGATGGATTTAAACCATGGTCTTCCGTTTGCCCCATCGCGAACAAAAATTTGGTTCGGAGATTATTCGGAATGTAAAGATGCTGAATTGGTCGTCATATCTGCCGGCGCAAACCAAAAACCAGGTGAGACCAGGCTTGATCTAGTTGAAAAAAACACGAAAATTTTTAAAGGAATTGTTGATAGTGTAATGGGAAGCGGCTTTGATGGAATTTTCCTGGTCGCAACAAACCCAGTTGATATCTTATCCTATGCTGTATGGAAGTTTTCAGGTCTTCCAAAAGAAAGAGTCATAGGATCAGGAACCATTCTCGATACCGCTCGTTTCAGATTTTTACTTGGAGATTATTTTGATGTTGATACTCGGAATGTCCATGCTTATATTATTGGTGAGCATGGTGATACTGAGCTTCCAGTATGGAGCAACGCAAATATCGCCAATAAAAGTATTGCGGAATGGGTAAAGAAGAAACCAGACTTTAAAAAAGAGGATTTGGAAAACATATTTCTTAATGTACGAGATGCGGCGTACCATATTATTGAAAGAAAAGGTGCCACTTATTATGGGATTGCCATGGGCCTTGTAAGGCTGACTAAAGCAATCCTTGGAGATGAGAACTCTGTATTGACCGTTTCCTGTTATCTCGATGGAGAATATGGCCATAACGATATATATATCGGTGTTCCTGCGATTGTTAATAGAAATGGCATAAAAGAAATTTTAGAAGTGGAATTGAGCGAAGAGGAAAAAAATAAGTTTGCTCATTCGGTCAGTGTTCTTAAAAAGACACTTGAACCAGTCCTCAAACATTAAAACAAACCTTCGATTAGTTGAGGTTTCTTAATTGTTAGTCGTGCAAAAAACCGAGGATGAGCCCTTTTGAAAAACATTAGGTTCACCAATCAGCCATTAGTGTGATAATCGGAAAGTATAGCTCTTCCTTCTCGAAGGTAAACTAGGGAAGGAGGGATTATCATGAAAAAAAGCGTTTCATCTTTAATGATTGTTGGGACTGCGGGTTATTTTCTTTATCGTAACCGTTACAGAGTTATGAATGCCGTGCTTGGAACGGGTTGGGTAAGAAAGGCTGCAGTCAGAACCTTTATGGGAATGCCCGGTATGAGGGATAAAATGATGAATACTGTATTTGGAGGGCCGACCCGTTAATTACGGGACGGCTTTTCTTTTATTCTTGTCATGAATCAGGAGGGCGGAGATTGGCTTGACTTCTCCATATTCAGTATAATAGTGAGGATAAAGACTTTTTGCATTTGATATTCGTTTTTAGAAAGCAGGGGAACTTCTTGTACAATAAGGAAGATTATCTTTTTTGGAATCTTGCTGAATCATTCATAATCGGCTCAGGTTATAGAATTGTAAAATTGTTTCCAAATCAACAGGAGCTATGGCTTGAAAAAAAAGAAAATAACAAAGCTCCAATTATCCGTTTGCTCCGTTACAATTTGGATTGGGGAAATTGGATGGAACGGGATATCCAGCTGACTGCTTCAACCGGCGATAAAATTAGAAAACAAATGAATAAGCGAAGGCTTGGAGTTGTTAATATTTATGTAAGCGAGCTCCCGCCTGTTGATGAGTATAGGCATTTATTAGTCAAGCCTGTTGTTTTGAAAAGCACCTTTTCAGAAACCTCAGTACATACGATTATGTTTGCCGATGGATTGCATCAGGAGGCTCAAAGGGATTTAGCAGTTTTGTCTGGCGTTGATTCCATTTCTCTTAATCCGGGGGATGATGCTGAGCCAGAAGACCTTGAGTCATTGAAGGAACGTACTCTTGGGCATGCGAGGGAGGCAAACAGGGAAGAACAGGCCCTATTTAGGGCTGGGAAGCCGATATTTACATACATTTTTATGGTCCTGCAAATTGTGATTTTCATTTTGCTTGAATTATTTGGAGGCAGTACAAATCCTTCGACGTTAATTCAATTCGGTGCTAAGTTTAATCCGCTTATTCTTCAGGGAGAGTGGTGGCGATTCTTTGCCCCTATTTTCCTTCATATTGGGTTTCTTCATTTGGCTATGAATACACTCGGGCTTTATTTTGTCGGGACTGCTGTAGAAAAAATACTTGGGAGCACGAGGTTTATCTTTGTGTATCTTGTTGCTGGATTTGGCGGATCTTTGGCTAGCTTTCTGTTCAGCCATGATTTATCGGCAGGTGCGAGTGGTGCGATTTTTGGCCTGCTCGGCGCTCTTCTTTATTTTGGAATCACTTTTCCAAGCCTGTTTTTACGGACAATGGGCCCTACTGTTTTCTTTATTATTATCTTCAACCTTGCATTCGGCTTTTCGGTGTCGATGGTTGATAATGCGGGACACCTTGGCGGCTTGGCTGGCGGTTTCTTGGCGGCTGGGATTGTCCATTTTCCGAAAAAAAAGAAGCTGCTTCTCCAATTTGGTTTTCTTCTATTAACGTTGTTTACCATAGGCTCAGGTCTTTATTTTGGATACAATACAGATTTGAGTTCCAAGGATGAACAATCACTACTAATGCTTGCAGAGGAATACATATCAAAAGAAAATAATAATGATGCATATAACCTTTTAAAGGAATTTGAGGCGAAAAACAAAGTAACTGAAAGAACGTACTTTTTACTTTCTTTTACAGAAATAAAAAAAGAAATGCTTCCTGAGGCAAAAAGGCATCTAAAACAGGCGATCAATTTGGATGAAGATTTTCATGAAGCCCACTATAATCTCGCACTTGTATATTTGGAGGAAGGGAATCTTGAAGAAGCCCGTAAGCATGCGGCACAGGCAGCAGAAATTAAACCCGACCAGCAAGAATATCAAAACCTGGTAATAGAACTTGACAACCTGCCTTGACCAGGATAAAGGAACTTTAATCTACTGGCTGTTGAGGCTAAAAGGAAAGACAAGTATACTTATTGAGAAAAGCAAATGGACCAGAGGAGAAAGAAAAAGTGAAGACAGTTTACGATATTCAGCAATTCTTAAAGAGATATGGCACCATTATATACCTCGGAGAACGCCTGGCCGATTTGGAAATGATGGAAGATGAGCTAAGCGAAATGTATAATTCCCAGTTAATCGAAAGAAATGAGTTCCAAAATGCACTCATGCTTTTGAGGCATGAGATACAGATGGAGAAAGAAAAAAAACAATCAAAAAAAGGTGACAGCAAATGACAGAGAAATGGCTAGCAGGTGTTGACCTTGGCGGGACAACAACAAAATTGGCTTTTATTTCAGTATACGGTGAGATACTGCATAAGTGGGAGATACCAACCGATAATTCGAATGAGGGTAAAAATATCCTCGTAAATATTGCTAAAGCAATTGATGAAAAGCTTGAGGCACTAGGCCTGCGTAAGGATAAGTTAGCAGGTGTAGGCATGGGCGCCCCGGGACCGGTTAACTATGAAACTGGAGTCCTTTACAACGCAGTTAACCTTGGGTTAAGGGATAACTATCCATTACAGGATATACTTGAAATGGAAACAACACTTCCAGCAGCGATTGATAATGATGCTAACTGCGCTGCAATAGGGGAGATGTGGAAGGGCGCCGGGGAGGGTGCGAAAGACCTGGTATGTGTGACACTTGGAACAGGCGTTGGCGGCGGTGTAATAGCGAATGGACAAATAGTCCAGGGAGCTAGTGGAGCAGCCGGGGAATTAGGCCATATTACATCAATAGCGGTTGGCGGAGCAAATTGCAATTGTGGAAAAACAGGCTGCCTCGAGACAATTGCATCGGCAACGGGGATTGTAAGGCTAGGAATGAAGGCATTGGAGCAAAGCCAAACCGGAGCGATGGCCGATGTTTTTAAATCCAAAGGCTCAATTAGCGCGAAAGATGTATTTGACAGCGCTCGAAATGGTGACCCTTCGGCGCTTGCTGTTATAGAAGAAGTTTCTTTCCATTTAGGATTTGCCCTCGCTAATATTGCAAATACCCTAAATCCAGAAAAGATTGTTCTTGGCGGTGGAGTTTCCAGAGCGGGAGAAATCCTGACAGGGAAGGTCCAGCATCATTTTGAACAGTTTGCTTTTCCTAGGGTTCGTGAATCAACAAAAATTGAGTTGGCTACCCTGGGGAACGACGCAGGTGTCATTGGAGCAGCATGGCTGGCAAAGAATAAATTATCAATATAAATTTCTTTATCCAACTTCTTGCAGCAAACAAATAAGAGTGGAGTTATTTTCCCTAATAAAAGCTTCGCCAAACTGGGCCCTTTGAGGGTCCTTTTATTTTTTAGTTCTGCCATATATCTTTTTTTCTGATTCAGACACATACATTTTTAAAAGGACTTGGATTTTACCGGTTAGAAAAGGAGAGATCGGATGAAGATATACCTGGAACCTCATGATACACTACATGATATTAGCCGTATTTTTGATATTCCTTTGGAGATACTTGAGGATTCAATACCAGAAAATAGAGAGAAGTGCTCATTGGAAAAAGATTTTATGGAAATTCCCGGACTTTTTACCCTTCCATACAGTGTGAGAAAAGGAGATAATCTAGAGAAACTTGAACGTATCTGGCGAATGCCAGCAGGCGCAATCGAACGGGCGAATCGCCTGAACGAACAAGGGAATTTAAAAGCTGGTCAATTGATATGGCGCCCTTACCGAATATTATCTCCCATTTTAGTATGCAAAATGGACTATAACTCCCATGTGCTTGAGCGTGATATTGGGTTTTTAAAAAAAGCCTATCCATTTATACGATTTCAGGTAATTGGCAAAAGCGCTCTTGGCAAACCTATCTATGAACTCCTGATTGGCCGGGGAAAGCGGAGAATACATTTTAACGCTTCCTTCCATGCGAATGAATGGATTACTACAGGAATTCTTATGGACCTTGTAAACAGCTATTCCATTGGATTAACAAATCGTTCCCATATCTACCATTCCAGCCTGCTCCGCTCATATAATGAAATTGAGCTATCTATTGTACCAATGGTTAACCCGGATGGTGTTGATCTGGTCCTGCTCGAGCCCCCATTAAATAGCAAAGATAATGTAGTGAGTATGAACAAAGGCAAAACCGATTTTTCAGGGTGGAAGGCGAATATTAGAGGAATAGACCTTAATAATCAATTTCCGGCACATTGGGAAATTGAAAAGGAGCGGAAGGAGCCAAAGTCGCCTTCTGCCCGCGATTATCCTGGTGTATTACCCCTTTCCGAACCGGAAGCAAAAGCGATGGCAGAATTAACAATTAAAAGGAAATTTGATATGGTTATTGCATTCCATTCCCAGGGGGAGGAGTTTTACTGGGGGTATAACAATAGAGAGCCTGCTGAGGCAGGAGAAATTGCCACACTCATTGCTGAGGCAAGCGGCTACCGGCCAGTCCGGACGATTGACAGCCATGCAGGGTTTAAGGATTGGTTTATTCAGGAATTTCAAAAACCGGGGTTTACCATCGAGCTGGGAAAAGGAATAAATCCGTTGCCCCTTTCACAATATGACAGCATTTTTCGTTCTGTTTCCGGCCTGTTTTTTTCACTATTGGAGGTTAGGAAAAATTAAATAAACTGCATAAATATTGAAACCAAATTTGCTGGATAAACGTCTACTATATTATTGATAAATAAAGGGGGATAAGGAATGGAATTAGGCAGATACATACCTACTCATATGCAAGCCTCTAAAATGCTGATCATTTTCCTTATATCCCTTTTTCTCTCTGGATGCACCGAACCAAAAGCTTCGAAGACTCTGCCCCCATCCCATGATGATTCTCAAGAAGAACAAGAACAGGGCAAGACGGGTACTGCTGATTGGGTGGTTCCAATTAACGTTCCGGAAGGGGAGTTTTTTAAAGTATTTGGCTGGTTAGGGGACTCGGATATACTATATGCCTCCAATTTGGCTGCTGGATCCAATCTGTATTCTTATTCATTGGAAACTGGTGAAAACAAATTAATTCTTTCTAGCAAAGCCCCTATAGTAACTGCGGCTGTGAATCCCGATTTAAGCCGAATTCTTGTCCATACTTCCCCTTCGTCGTTCGAAGCCATTGTTACCGTTTATGATTTGGGAGGAAATGAATTGGTAAGCCAGTCATTCCCATCAGCGGAATTACACGCGGAATGGAATATGTATGATGAAAATGTTGCTTTAATTGTGGCTTTCAACGAGGATTGGACGTATAACAGCTTCAGGATGGACACAAATGATCATATAGTTGAGGAAATTGAATTGCCAGATCCATTTGCAAAATGGGTAGGCAAAGAAAGTATTGCTTACCTGAAATGGAATCAAGATTCTCCGGCGCTTTTTGCTCCGCTGGAAATCATGGAGTCTGGCGGGGAAATAACCGCCAGTATGGACGAACAGATTTACCATATTGAGACATATAAGGATTTGATTGTCGCTGTAAGCCGGGATGCTCAGGATGAGACTAAAGCTTTGTATACCTTTTTTTCGCAACAGCTTAAGGCTCTGGGATCGTTTACTGTACCTCATTTAACAAGATTCTCTGACTGGCTTGTTCCGTATCAGGACTACAGTCTGGCAGCGGGGAGGTTTATGGTATTTGAACCTGTCAGGAGTGGTGAAGCAGATGCTTATACTGAAGGTTTTACGCTTGCTTCCTACGAAATCGGTGGAAGCAGGGAGGTTCTAATTGAGGGGCTGGACAATCAGCCAATAGTTGCCTCTCCCAATGGCAGGGCTATTTTATATGGATATAGGTATGAGAGGATCATAGACCCTGAATCAAAGAAAATTATCAACCTGATTGAAGAATTCAATTCAAATTAAAAGGCTGCCATCGCGAATGCGAGGCAGCCTTTTTTACTATTTAGGAAAATATAGATTTCGCGACTGTAGATAACTTTTTAATTAAGTGTGGTCTACGTCTAGCTCCAGCGCCTATCGCTTAGCAAACTTCAGGTCTCCTCCCTACGATAAGTCATCATCGAATCGCATACGCTCTTCGTGATTCCTTTATCTCAGTCGAAGCCCCTCCAGTATTGTACGGCGATAATCAAGGCGCTTGCGCTTTTGTTCATTAGTGGCCGCTTGGATAGCCATCTTTCCAGATTGTCATGAATGTGAACCATCCAAAAACAAGAAATGTCAGGAAGGCAAAGCCCACTCCCATGAAATTCTTATTCCTGAGTGCAGTGAATGTAGAGTACCCCGCTAAAAGTGTTACAAGTGTGAAAATGATCATAAGTCCCATAATATAGCCCCCTTTATACCATATACAGCTTGCAAATGCCCATTTAAAATATGTAAAAAACAATAGTTTTCATTCGATTTTTATTCTATAGGTTTTTGTCTGATTTGTCGAGCATTTATAGTGTACAATAAGGCTATCATTCATCAAGTTTGGAGGCAATGAAAATGAATTGGTTTCCTGTCCCGCTAGGCGGGATTCAAGCAAATTGCTATATTCTACACCGCGAAGACCGCTCCTGCCTGATTGTCGATCCGGGAGAAGAAGGGAAAAAACTAATCCGGATTCTTACTGAGAAAAAGCTGGTTCCTACCGCAATCATTCTTACCCATGCCCATTTTGATCATATAGGGGCTGTTGATGATATAAGGGATCATTATCAAATACCGGTTTACCTGCATAAAGCAGAAGCTAAATGGCTGGGGGATCCTTCGTTGAATGGATCCGAACTTTTCCCTGTGCAATCTATTAGAGTCAGGGAAGCTGATCATTTATTTGATAGGGAAGGCCAATTTGAAATCGGAGGCTTTCAATTTACCCTTTTTGAAACTCCAGGCCATTCTCCTGGAGGCGTAGCTTTCTATTTTGCAGAAAAGGGATTGGTTGTTGCAGGTGATTCGCTCTTTATGGGAAGCATTGGAAGGACTGATCTTCCAGGCGGTAATGAAAAGGTACTGCTAAAAAGTATTCATTCAAAACTTCTTACCCTTCCGGAGGATACCATCGTTCTTCCTGGTCATGGCCCGGCAACGACGATTGGCGATGAAATGGACTCGAATCCTTTTTTGAACGGATTCGGTATGTAATATGAGTTAAATTGAAGGTGTGAGGGATTATAATGCAGGCGCAGCTGGCAGAAAAAATTAAACAATCCCCCAGCGGCTTAATTACATATGCCGACTATATTGCCATGGCATTGTATACGCCAGAAATCGGTTATTATATGCGTGAAGGGGAAAAAATAGGACGCTCGGGTGATTTCATCACATCAAGCAATGTGTCGGATATATATGGACGTACACTCTCTAAATGGTACAAGAGAATGGTAGACAGGCACGGGTTAGCTGCTCAAATATGTGAAGTGGGCGGCGGCAACGGCAGGTTTGCCAAAGCCTTTCTTGAAGAGTGGCATTCAAACTCTGGTATGGAACTTAACTATACGATTGTTGAAACTAGCCCGTTTCATAGAAAACTCCAAAAGGAATTGCTTTCTCGGTTCCCTGGGTTTTCCCAGTCGGAAGCTCTTTCAGCCGTCAACATCGACTCTGGTCTGTTGTTTTCCAATGAATTGTTTGATGCACTTCCTGTCCATGTAGTTGAAAAGCAGGGCGGAAAGCTATATGAAATTATGATAGGAAGCAGAGACGGCAAGCTTTATGAACAGCAAGTAGAGCTAAACAATTCCGCGATAGACTTGTATTTGGAGCGAAACAGACTAACCCTGGGTGATCGGCAGCGAATAGAAATTCCGCTGTCGATGGAAGGGATGGTTAAGAATATGGCTTCTGTTCTAGGCGAAGGGCTTGTCGTGACAGTTGATTATGGCTATTCAAACGAGGAATGGATGGAGCCCGGCCGGAGAAATGGAAGCCTGCGAGGCTACATGAAACATAGGATGTTTGACAGTGTGCTTGAGTACCCGGGAGAAATGGACATCACCACTCACATCCACTTGGATGGGCTTGTTGAAGCGGGAAATAGGCATGGCCTTGAGACTATGGCAATTCTCAGGCAGGATGAATTTTTACTGGAGGCGGGTATTCTGAAGGAATTGGAAGACAATTACGACCCAAATCCATTCTCTGAAAGAAGCAAACGGAATCGTGCCATACGAAGCCTTGTCATGCCTTCGGGGATGAGTTCGTCCTTTCATGTTGTAATTCAGCAAAAAGGGCTGGCAATAAAATTAGATGGACTCTTCTAAAAAAGGAACGATAGGAAGCGTATTTTCCGCTCTTATCGTTCCTTCTTTTTAACTCCCAAATAGACAAGGTAGGGAAGTATTCCAAACCAGCGATACCAGAATGCTGCTTTTGTTTCCTTCCTGGCTGCACGAAGCCGCTGTCGTTCCTCCCGAGGCTGGTCGTAATATTTTACAAAAGTTTGCGTCATAAATTTAACATAATCATTCGTTTTCACTAGACACACCTGCTTTCATTATGCTACAAGTATGTCCAAACTAAGCCTGTTTCAACCAGCCGGCAATTTCTTTTACAATCGTTTCGGGGCTTTTTCCGTCAACAGGAATTTGAGTATGCGAGGCGGCATGGTAAAGAGGAAGGCGTGCTGCCAATCTTTCTTTTATTTCCTTTTGTTTATCTCCTGCCAATAACGGGCGGGATTCGTCATTAGCAAGCCTTTTTGCTATCTCCTCTTCACTTGCTTCAAGAAAAATAACTATCCCTGTTTTTTTCATGGTCTGGCGATTCATTTCCTTCAAGATGGCTCCTCCGCCTGTGGCTACAACCACTTCCTTACCGGCAAGTTCGGTAATTAGGGAAGTTTCCAATTCCCGGAAGCGTTTTTCTCCCTCTTCAAGGAAAATCCCTGAAATACTTTTCTGGGCCTTGTTTTCGATTTCTAAATCTGTATCAATAAAACCCAAGCCAAGTTCTTCTGCGAGTAATCTTCCTACTGTTGTTTTTCCACACCCCATGAATCCTATCAAAAAAATGGTCCTCATCATTTTACTCCATTCAATTTTTCTTCATCCATTTTACCATCTTTTTTTGATTAATATCATAAAAACCGTATCCCTCAACAGTCGGTCTGTTATTTAACTTCACAGTGAACGTCACTTTCTGCTGTTGGGGTACGCCCGCGGAAGCCGTGGTAAAGGAAACCGTAGCATTCTCAAAAGAATATAGCCCTGAATAAGTCATGTTTTTACTTTGAAAAGCCTGCTCGGTTTTCTTTAAAGCTGCAATAAAATAGTAATCCTGCTGCTGAATTGCCGCCACCTCCACAGCTATTTTCCTTTCGGTCAGGAGCAGTTCAGCAGACATGGTGAGGAAGAGGCACATTGATAATAATATTGAGAGGGTCAATGGGTATGTAAAGCCTTTTTGGCAATTTCTCATGGTTGTTGCGCTTCCCAGGGGATAAAGGAATAAACATGCCCTTCATATTTGTTGTTTTGTAAATCAGTCACTTGAATGGTTACGTGCTGGCCGTCCTTTTTAAAGACGACGTAGGTAATGTTTTGAAGGAGAACCTCATGGCCAGTGAGGTTAACCCTTCGCCTTATATTGGAGCCGAATTTTTCATACAGGACTGTATTTGTGTCAACTTTCAAGTACAATTTTCCTGATAGGATTTGAACTGAGCTCGAGGCCTGAAGTTCATCCTTTGTTTGGCTCAGAAAAAGGTTCCATTCCATTTCCTGCAATTGCCGTGATGCCTGCAATTTGCTGCTCTCCATCACCGCGATACTAGGTGCAAGCAGAAAGGCGACTATCGACAAACAGGAAAGGGAGAGAAGCATCTCACTCATGATAAAGCCCTTGTTATTCAATCTTTCCACATATTTCCTGAAAGTCATCAGTTCTCTCCACACTTCGCACACATACCTCCTTATTTCCATCATCCTGATTAAGTACGTACACTTTAAACACTGTACCATATTCTTTTTGGATCACTTTTTCTATTGGTAATACACCTTCAGATTCATACGCAGTAAGCTCGTTATATAAAATTTCGGTTGCATTATTGGAGATAGTAGTTTTTTCAGATTGCTGCCAAATGAAACTGATTGAAGGAATGAGAAACATAGCGGCAATTCCCAGTGCGGAAAGTGAAAGAAGAAGGTCTGAAAGAAAGAAACCATCATTCGTCCGCCACATAGAACCGCCCTCTTCCAAGCTGAAATGTAATCCGGTAGAAATCACCATAAGCATGTACGAGAATTGTCCCAAAGCGGCTAATATTCCCGTCTGGCAGGAACTTAAAGGTTAAAGGCATGGTTCCAGGTTTAACAGCGATATCTGCCGGATAGGTCCTGTAAACGAGTAAATCCAAGGCGTATCTGCTGTCGTTAATGTAATAGCGGTTGGTCTCACCCGTAATAATTATCGATTGTTCGCGCTGATGGGAGAGTGCGTATAGTTGTGCGTAATAAAGATCTGCCTTTAATAACGTGAAGAAGTTTTCCCTTTTTACCACTGAAAGAAGCGGATTCATAAGTGTGATTGATATAGAAACAATAACAAGGAATCCAGAAAGTGTGATAAGGGCTTCGGCCATAGTAAAACCCTCCTCGTTCCTGATCATGGTGATGGTGCAACATCTACTTCTTCTACTTTTCCGTTACTGACCACAATTTTCTTTCCGCCACCAGGACAGTTGCCTGAGCCTGGCTCAAGGTACTTACCGTCTATTAAAACAGCAAGGTTGGAAGGATAAACTCCGTTCTCCAAATGGTAAGCCTGTACCTGGGCTTCTACGACCTTTAAGAGCGCTCCACACCCTTTTTTATTGATCGTATCATTATGTTTTGTTACATTCGGGATTGTAATGGCTAATAGTACGGATATTACTAACATAACGACCATCATTTCGATTAAAGTAAACCCGTTTTGATTTTTAAGTTTTTTCATGTGAAGTTCCTCCTGAATTTAGATTGCATTGAGCATGTGAAACATAGGAAGCAAAATTGCCAGATAAATAGAAATAACCAAAGCTGCAACAATCAAAAAAATTGATGGCTGGATGATCTTTATAAGAACCTTTACTTTCCCTTCCAGCGAGGCGAGGCAGGTTCTGCTGTAAAAATGGAGCTCACTTTCCAGCCGGCCATTTTCCTGGCCATGCCGGACAACGGCCGGAAATCCATGTTCAAAGAATGGAGAGGAGGCAATGAGTGACTCAAACGTTTCTCCCGAAGTCAGCCCGCTCTTAATCTTCCTGGACAATTCACTATAGAAACATTGCTTTTTATGATTTTCGAAATATGTCAGAGCTTCATAAATAGATAAACCGCCGGTCAGCAGATAACTTAATTGAATTGAAAAAAAGTGAGTATGGATTAATCTGAAGACTTTTCCGAGAATAGGTACTTTCATGAGAAGATATCTTTGGGTGAGGGAGGGAAGGCGCCTGAACCAAAATTGATTGAGAAGGAGAGTTAACACAGCCATTGAGGCGATAATTATCAATAAAAGAGGTAAAAAATCACCAAACCGTAATAATGCAGATGTAATGGCATGCTCCTGGAGTCCCATAGATTGGAACATAAGAGTAAATCTCGGCAGGAGGGAATGTTGGACAAATATGAATAGAATCATTGTAACGGCGAGCAGAAGTATAGGATAATACATCAGGCTTCTTAGTTTTCTGGCATCGCTGTCTCTATTCAATAATGCTTCACTACCCTCAAGAATGGCTTTTTCAAAGTTCCCGTGCTGTTCCGCAAAATACACATAGCCTGAAAGCTCCTTATTAAAGTGCATTCCGTCAATTACTTCGTGAAAAGGCGTACCATTTTTTAATTCCTTTAGACATAAAGCAAGGTCATTCTTCTTATGGGACGGTAATTGAAGGGAGAGCGACTCGATAGCTTCGGAAATATGATAACCCCGTTGCAGCAGCTCTCCGATTCTTTTTAAAAATTCTGCTTGTTCCTTAAGAGTCCACTTACTCCTCCACATTGGAATATACCAGCCTTTCATACTCGCGCTCTTTAATATAGCCTAGTACGATACCCTTTTTAATGTAGTAATCCAATGATCTGTAATATGGCTTTGACCGGTCTCCCATTGATGCCTTAATGGCCTCTTCAAGGCTTTTGCCCGACAATAGTTCAAACACACTGGCCCTTTTCCGACCATGGGAGGAGGCACAGTAAGGCGAACAATCCTCTCCACCACAAAAAGGGCAAACGAGCTCGACTATCCGCTGGGCTGTTACAGCCAGCAACGTTTGTTCAATTTCAAGCTGGTTCACTCCAAATTCCTGTGTCATCCTTCATGAGGTTTGATACGGCACGTTAAGAAAACCCTTGATACTACAACACCCAATTTCTCGAAGTTTGATACAAATCACCAATAAGAATGATAAATACTTGTCCCAATTTCACCTAGTTCGATATTTTTTAAAAAGGTCACTGCGTAAAATTATTCAAAAATAAAAAAAGAGGGTGTATTCACACCACTCAACAAAAAGTCATCTTAATACTTTTAACACTTCTTTACGTCCAACTCTCTTTATCTCTTGTAACAGATTATCCACTTGATCCCTGCTGATATACCTTGATCTTCCTAATTGTTGAGTTACAGTCAAGGTTCCATCATTTATCAACCTATGAATTATATTTTGACCCGTCCTAAACACTTTTTCTAATTCCTTGGTGGTATATCCAATTTCTATTTGACGCTTCCGGATTTGTTTTTTTGCAAGCTTTTCTATATCGGATTTGTAAAAATGGACCCCTTTAAATGTGTATCTTCCATCCGCAATGCCAGCCCTAATTTCACCATCTTTAGCTAATTCAATTAAGTCAAGGATATCCATACTGTAGTTTTCTAAACTTAGGCGCATTACAACTCTTTTCAGAGGAAGCCATTTTGTATCTGCTCGTATAGGTCTTAAGTTCCTGAAGTACGTTTCTACAAAGCGGTCAACATCCTTTTTGTGGATTAACCAAGTGGGATATCCATCTTTGTCAGGACCATGTAACGGTTTTATTTTTTCTTCTTTTAATAGTTTGACAGCAACATCAAATCGACAATCAAGCTCTTTCATAAGCCTGTCCAAATTAATACAATGCTTTCTAAGTTCGATAAACCTCTCTATCGATTCCCGTTTAATAACTTGCTTATTCCGCTTGTATTCCACTTCAAGAATTCCTGCTTTAATCATATTTCTAACAGAATTAATGTCTGTTTTTAATAAATTCATTGCAACACCAATCCCAACATACTTTTGCTCCGTATTTTTAACTTTCATGAGACTACTTTTCGAAGCAAATACATTAGTTTCAATCAAATGGTTTTTTGTTAAAGGGAGGTACAAATGTCCTTTTGGGTGTTGTACGATTTTCTTTAACTTGAAGAATTTCTTATAGTTTCCACTCGTTTCTTTAATGGACTCAGTTTCACTAAGAAAAGCTTTAAAATTTGCCCCTGGATCAACTACAAATTCATTAGCAATGGTGGATAAGCATGCCGCCATTTCAACAGAACTATTCGTATTTCGTCTAAACGAGAAACTAAAATCTTTAAACGAAACGTTCTTTAAACCCAATTGATAATTTACAGCCTTAAATTGGTCCATAATTTCGCAAAAGGATATAAAGAACAGGAAATATTCTTCACGGGTTATTTTTGAATCATCGGCACGGCAAACTTCTTCTATTTCACCTGACAATAAGCCCTGTATTACTGATTGCGCAGAAAAAACAGATTCATCAATCCATCGCTTGCTCTTCCTGGTTTCAACGAAATCAAATCCACATTTACATTGTCCTCGTACAAAAACCGACATGTAGATTTGCTCATTGCAACTGGGACAACGATCCACTAATAGTTGTCCATGTTTTAAACACACGGTTACAAACTTTACATCCCATATTAGTCGGTGATAGTAATCTTCTATCAAACAACACGGACAGTATTTTATTCGGTATTTGTTGTATACGACATCGATTGCAGCCCGATTGGGCTTTTTTGAAAACAAAAACTGATTATGTTGGTTCAAAACAAGATTATCAAAATCAGGCAAATTGCATTGATTCATGAAATCTTTCACTGTCGGAACCCATTTTTGTTTTTCATCAAGATAATTACAATTTGCAACATAAAGCTGGGGCGCAATATTTTTTAGCACCGAACCAATATGGTCAAACCCATTTTCTAAAGCGGACCGGTTCATATATGAATAAAGACTTTCGCCCGGCTTAGGTTGAATACGGTTTAATAAAAAAGACACACAAAAAAACCTCCTTTCAGGTACTATTCTATAACCCTGGAAGGAGGCTTTTCACCTAGCCACAATGGCATTAAAACAGGTATGTTTCTTTTCAACTAGTATATTTTTTGACTGTAAACCGGAAAGTTTTTTATAAACTCGAATTTTTTCTCCAGGTTCTGAAACCAGCATTTATATGCAACCCTATATAATTTGATGGTTTCAAAACCATGTTATTTTTAGGAAAGCGTTGAATTTATCAAGATTTCCTTGAAATTTTTCCTTATCGTCATCCTTAACATACTCAATCATCGTTTCAAGTAGATCCTTGAAAGATTCCTGAACTTTTTCATCATCAAAGTGGGGCTGCAACTCTTTAGGAAGCTCGTCAGCCGGCAAGGATGAAATGTATAATTGCTTGAACGTCTTTTGCTTTTTCCCCGTTCCTTGAATCACATCAGCTACACTATAGCCTAATAAATCAATCACGTGTACATACGCCTCTAGATACCGTCCTGTGGGGCGTCTAGTCTTACCGAATTTAAACCGTTCAATGATTCTTTTAACTTCTGCTTTTTCTACATTTTTATTTTCCTTTAAAACAAAATAATGGACTTTCGTTACAAATAAATCAAAATCAGTAGGGCTTAATCCAGAAATAAAGCTTTTCAAATTTTTATGTATATTCATTTTCCCCTCCTTGTATTTTTTAACTATTCTATCAATAACTATAAAAATATAAAACAAAAGAGGGGTCAGTTGGGAAAAAAATTACTATCCACTGAATTGCTTATCTATTTAGTAACTTTTAAACCATTAATCGGTTTACTTCAGAGGAGCAAACATAGTAAAGCACATAGGAAAATGCACGAAATTCAAAGTGCACTTTTTACCGATTTATCTACTATTTGGCGATTTATGTCCTCCCTTTCACCGTAATTCACAGGGAATGAAATAATTATTAGAGGTGCGTGAATTCTTTGTAATTATTACAAAAGGCAAAGGAAATTTATGTTAAAATGATATTATCGATACTGGAAAGTTTTTGAAATGATGTTCTTACACTAACAGGGCAGGTTAGTTCAATAAGTAGGGAAATTTTGAAGATGTAATGAAAGAGATATAAAGGGGAAAAGGATGATGAAAAACAAGAAACAAACAAAGGGTAAAATCATTCGCGGTAAAACAGCAGAAGAAAGATTTAAAGAAATACACGGAATGACTATTCAGGAATGGAACGCAAAGCGAGAAGAAGAGTTTAAAGCTAAAACTGGAATGACTGTCGATGAATGGTATGTGAATCAAGTAAAAACAACAACACCTTTTGAATTTCTTAAAGATCCCAAAGGTACTATTGCAGAAGAAGATGTAAATCTAATTAAGGATTTGCAAGAATTGGGACTTAAAGATGAAGTAATAATTGTTTTACTGCATTATGTTATGGTGATCAGTAAAATTGGTTTAGTCCATTCTTTGGTCAAAGAAATGGGTAAAAGTTGGCACGAAAACAATCTAACGAATGTAGAAGATGCAGTGATATTTATTAGGGAAGAGCAGAAAAAGTACAAAGGATCAGAGAATAATTACCAATAAGAACGTAAAGTGAATATGTCCGATTTAAATAACATGTATAACATCAAAAAGCAATGCCGCTATTTTTGTTGAACTCTTATTAAACAAACGGGGCAGGTTAGTTCAAGAATGACTGAAGGAAATAATTGCATTGATAATGAAATATAATGATATAGGGGGAGTGATAATAATTGAAAAAAATCATTTTTATTTTGTCCTTTATGTTTTTATCAATCGGTATATTTGGTTGTCAGCAAAACAATGAAAAGAAGGTTGATAGTACACCATTTAACACAGTAGAAAAGATAACTTATTATGGAGAGGCAGAATACTGGAAAGCCACGATAGTTAATGAAGTTTCAAAAGGCTCATATGAAACAGATTTCACCTTGAGCATTGAGTACAAAGGCGATTTAGGAGATTTAAAAGATGTACATCAAATTAGTTACATTTATAAATACGGAGGAGAACGAAAACGTTCTGAAAATGCACCTGAAGGGTTATCTCCAATAAAAGAAGCTATCGTATATCAAGATAGGTCAAGGATAGATAATGGGTATGTTAATGAACAAACAGTTATCCCGTTTAAAATTGAGTGGAATGACAATGTAGAGGAATTTGAACTAAAGTATAGCAAGTAATCGATCAATTTAATGCACATCATCTAACAAACAACGGGTACGTTGATCCAAGAAGGATTAACCGCCTTTTTTGCTGAATTCCTTATTAAACAAACGGGGCAGTTTAGTTGAATAAGGATTTTTGTAACAAACTTGTACAAACTAGACCTAAATATAAATTTAGGATGAGAACTTTGAGGATAACATTTACCTTTTTATTGTTCTTATTGGCTGTATTAGTTTGTGGGACCAATATCGGAACCGTCTATGGAAGTGAAAATAACAAACCCGATCTATATGAAAAAATATATCCTGAAATAGGATATAAAAGTGTTGATGAGGCTAAAAGGGATTTTGAGCAGCATTTTAAACGAGAACTAAAATTACCGCTAAGAGTTCCACCTTTATCATTTACTCACCATTTTGGCAGATTTAGTGATTTGGACGGTGAGTTGAATGACTCTTTTGAGGTGGAATTTGTAAGTGATATAACACCAGAAAACCATTATCAAATTGATGTCAAGCCAGTTAAACATAAAATAACCATAAAGGATGAAAAAGTTTTAAAAGTTTACAAATTAAAGAACGGAAAAAATGCAAAGTATATGAATATCTCGGGTTTTTATGTACTAGTTTTTGAAAGAGATAATTGGCAATATATCTTTAGTGTTAGTAAAAGAGTTTCTGATAAGGTTACTCCTGAAACCTTAGTTCAGATAGCAAACTCAATTGACTATTCCGTTGAATAAAGTAAAAAAATGTCCAATTAAAGGCGATAATCCAGGAAGGATTAGCCGCCTTTTTTGTTGAATTCCTTATTAAGCTAACGGTGCAGTTGAAGAAGCATATTAAATTTTGCAGATTTTCAGTGGCTAATGCTTTTAGCTCTACCATTATTATTGCTGTATAACGGCAAGAAAGGGTTTGGGTTTAAATACTTCTTCTACTTCTTCTATCCAATACATATCATCCTTCTCTATTTTATTGGCAAGAACATACAATGATGTGCTGAAATAGTTTTATATTATCGATCAATTTGAAGCTCCTTTGTTCAAGTAATAAGTGTTTTGTTCACGAAGGATCAGCGGTCTTTTTGTTGTATTCCTTAAAGAACATACAGGGTAGTATAGTTCGAGTGTTAATGGTATAATTTTACAAAGGTGTAATTGCATAAAATGGGGGGATAAAATGAAAAAATTTATGGTTTTGGGAAGTCTATTGTTTATATTTTTAGCTGCTTGCTCAACTAATACAACGTTAACTACCGATGAAGAAGTTACAAACCTTGTAAAAAGTTATTTAGAGGCTTTGGAAACAAAGGATATATCATCAATGGTAAAATACGCTGATGATATAAGATTTCCAGATAAAGTCGAGCAAAAAGAGCAATATTCAAGTATTGACGAAGATATTACTGATACTAAAATAGTAGAGCTTAAAAAAGTTAGTGGAACTGAGTTTGAGGCAACTGTTGAACTAATTAATAATGGAAATTTAGCTGAATATACTTTCCCTGTTGAAAAACAAAAAACAGGTTGGAAAGTTATCGTTGGACAAGACTCAAATTAATTATAGACTGTTCTTATTCAATTAAAAGGTGCGTTGATCCAGGAAGGATTAACCGCCTTTTTTGTTGAATTCCTTATTATGCTAACGGAGCAGGTTAGTTAGACAATAGAATCAATAATATTGGTGAGAGAGGGGAATTTTTTTGCAAAAAAATTTAGCTTTTCACATACCAATTTATACACTTGATAATTCAGCCTTCCCAAAGCCTTTGAATGAAAACTACGATTATTGGGTTCCGCTGATAAGTTGCTTTTTAGAAAAAACGGACACTGTTGAAATTCATTGTTGGAATGAAGAAGTTGAAACTATTAAAGAAATTAAAGCTCTCCCTTTAAGTAAATTTAAAACGTTTAAAGAAGAAAATATCACTATTTTTAAGGGGAAGAAGAACTTAATACTTTTAAATTATTTATTGAAAAACTATACGAATAATCTTGGGGACTTCAAGTGGTTCACAGTTAATTTAGATTTAGGTATAGTGCCTATTTTCCATTCAGGTCACTGGGGAACAGAATTCTTTGTACCTAATACTACGGAAAAAGAAATCGCTATTATTAAAAGTGTAACCCCACCTGAAACAAGTTTTCATCAATATTAATAACCTCCTTAATCTAAAATGGGCAGCATTCCTGAAAAATGTTTGTGAAGAAACGTACTTAAACTATAGGGTGTTTATGTTTAATAAGATAATACAAAAAAGCTTAGAGTTGAAAATTACTCTAATCCTTATTGTTTGTGAAAAATACTGTGATTTTTGTTCTGAAATTTATGTTATTTGCTTTGTGTTAGGTCTCCGATTTAACGTTTTGCACCTCACAAGTAAACCGACTAGTTAATTCTTCAGGTCGTTTTTTTCGTGCTTTTCCTGAGATCTCGAAGTGAGGGGGTAGACAGAGCTCCTCCTGAGTCTCCAGTGTGTACCTTCTTCTACCTGATTGTATTTAACCGGTTGTATTATACCTTGTTCTCCTTTATTCGCTTCTCTACATTCATTCTTGCCAGCTATCATTAAGAGTATAGATTTCGTTATTCATCCAGGAAAGGTGGAGAAATAAATTACCATTCAACTACGTTAGTTTGTTAATATATGTTTGATAAGACTACTCGGGGGATTAAAGATGAATATTTTACAGATCAATATATTTGACGCTTACTTGAATTGGGATGATTATAGCGAAATAGAACGCAAGTTGCGGCATACTGGTGTTTACGCTACCGAAGAAAACGTTAAACAAGTGGAAAAACATTTGAGAGACTTAATAATGGACGATAAAAATGATGGGATAAAGGTAGAAATCAATTCCTATAATAATCACCATTTTATAGACGTATTTCTCTTTCTTTCTATCGACAACCAGGGAGATAAAGAATATGATATCCGATACATAAATGATTACCTTGATTCACATTACGAAACCATAACCGAAAACATCCGGACAGAAGAGGTTTACTTCGACAATTATTTATATATTGAATGCCCATCAGAAGAAATGGAAGAAATAATTAAAGATATTAATCAAGGAAAATACGATGTACATATAGTTTCCGAAAATAAAATTACGATTGAAAAGGGATTCAGTACCTTTATGGATGGGTTCCTTTTAGGAATTGCCCAAAATGCTTCATGGGACATGATAAAGATGTCGCTTACTTATTTATCTGCAAAATACGGAGACGTAAAAATGGTGGAAGTTCGTGGATTAAACCATAAAGCACTGCGGGCAAATGTAGCCAAAGCTGCAACGCTTAAAGAACATCAACTTCAACTTGTTTCATTTGATGAAACAGAAGAGGCAGAAAGGTTCGAGGCTATTTATAGGAGTGCAACTGAAAAATTTACAGTAACCAGCAACATAGAAGGAGATTTATTAAAATTTTCACGGGAAACTGTTCAACTTTAATAAAAGAGCCTTTCTAATTCTTTAAAGGGTTCCCTTTTCGGGTGCTTTATTGATAAATGGCAATAAAAATGACGTGTGAATTGGCACACGTCATTTCCTTATTTATTAAGGTTTTTCCTTGTTTCTTCATTTCTTTACACAGCAATTGACATCATAATTTATAATTGTCATTAAGATTGTACGATTAAATATAGCGCCATAATAGCTTTCAATTTCAAATGCCACTTGAGATGTTGGGATGCTTTTTTGATTGATAAATTATGTATTTTCAATAATACTTTTAATTATTAATGTTTACTTGCAGACCGCTTAAAACTTTTGCGATCTGTTGAAACTAATTTTCCCTTTACTTCACCGATTTATCCAATTCACAAAAAGTGCTACAAGAATACCGCTAATCACTTCAACTATTAAATGGTTAATCATTTTCTCCCCCCCATTCTTTTAAAATGGAGAATCGTAATATCACTGTATTCATTTTTGATTTATCTGGTGCAAATACCGAATAGAATATTTTTCAACTGAGCTTTGATAACTTTTTTAAATCTTAAACGTCTTACATACATAGGGGGAGGGAGAATGGGAGAACCATTAAATAATGAAATCCTAAACAGAGAACTTAATATTGTTTTTCGGTACCTGATAAAAAAAGGTGTGCCTCACCTGGATGCTCAAGACGCAGTGCAAGAAACAGCATTCAAATACCTCAAATATACTGATACTATTCGTTCATCTAAAGTACGAAGTTGGTTAATTCGAGTCGCATTGAATTATTACTATGATCAATGCCGGAAAAACAAAAAATACATATTGAATTTAAACGAAGAAATGATTGAGGACCAAGTCGAAGAACTCCCCGAACTTATTATTCTAGCCAAAGAGCGTGTAGAGGAATTTCGTATATTACTTATTAATTTGAAGCCACTTTATTCAGAACTTCTTCTTTTAAAATATGAGTCTGATTTATCATATGCTGAAATTTCTCAACTACTGGGGATGAGTACGAGTTCGGTAAAAACGAATCTATTTCGAGCTAGAAAAAGTTTATTAAAATGTTTTAAGGAGGCTCATTATGAACGATAAAAGAAATTCTAATCAAACCTCAGAAATAGATTTTTTAAGCGATTCTTTATTCCAACGGTCGGTAAAAAAGACAAGATGGAAACAATTCGGGTTATACACACTTATTTCTATCGTTACAGTAATTATTTTTATTTTCACCATTCATCTTGGAACAGAGTATCTCCTACATAAAAAGATACAAGCAGCGGATAACCAACAGCAGCAAAAGTTTGTTAGTGATAGACTTTTAAAAGGGGCTGGATTTACTAATCGCAGTACAAGGTATCATTACAATATTTTTAGTGTAGAGGGTGAAACCATCTATTATAAACGAATAGGGAATAGACAATTCGTTTGGGACACAAAGACGAAGAAGTATCCTGCAATAGGGAAAGTAGAAATAATAGATCGTGGGAGTGGAATGACTGAAATAAATCAAATGGATGAAGATGCAAAAAGGGTTGTCAGGTATAATCAACTAAATAATGAAAGGATAATCGACTTTTATTATCCCAATATAAGGTATAACTTTTTACCACAGGAGTTGGATATTGCCACAGGGTTAGATGAAAACACGTTAATTGAAGTGGCTATTTCCTTTAATGAACCGATGACACTAAGTGATTTAGGAGAAGTGTTAGGATATAAGAATGTTGATTGGTTATGGGTCAATTCAAAAACGAAGAAGCAAATGGAAAAAATAAATGGTATGCAAGATGCTGATTCTGATTCAATAAAAGTCCTAAATGGGGATAATGCCTATGGTTTTGTAGTTTCAGAAGAATATCCATACTCATACTCTGATTTGCCAAACGAAAATACAACGATTAGTGGAGCCGTAATTAGTGGGACACCTCAAGAATTGGAAAGATTTTTGAACTTGGATATTATTAGAGCCTCTGTGATAGGTGTAACGATTGATAAGTATTAATAGCAGAATTCAGGGGCAATGTTGAATTAGTCCTTACAGTGATCTTCAATAATCGGGTACTTATATTCAAAATCAGCTGCCGAACCAGGCGGCTTTTTTTGATCAACTAATGGGGCGGGAGTTCAATAAAAAAACACAAAGAATAGTCAGTGCCGATGATTGAAAATGTTATAATTTAGAAAAGGGGTGGTTGTATGAAAGGTGATAACAAACCTTTTAATGATGTAATAGACCATTTTAACGAGATTGAGGTAAACGCTGGTAATCCTGCTAATAATAAAATAAACAAGTTGCCAAAACCATTAAAATATATCGGATACTTTATGATTGGTTTTATTTCATTATCCATTCTATTAATGTTCTTTTTAAATTTATTTAACTGATAGGCTGCCGTAATAGGCGGCTTTTTCTAGTTCAACTACCGGGGCAGTTTAATTGAGGATAGGAGAGTACAAAAATGAAAAAGAAAATGAACATTTTATTCTTACTTTTAACAATCACCTTTATGGTCGGTTGTACCAACGTAGAAGATGCACCCACCACAGTTGTAGAAACAGGATCGCAAGATGCAATCGCAGCCGATAGAGATAAAAATAATGCAAAAGAAGAAACTGTCACCACGGTTCCGGAAGAAACGGCAACCCAACCAAATAATGAACTGTTTTCAGGCTACAACCTTATTGAAGTTGATGGCGGAGATTTGTCTGGGCATCGTGAACCTAACGTCGTCGTTGACATTGGCTTTGGGGATCGCGAGTATTGGGCATTCACGAATGAATACGGACAACTAGTACGTGTTATCGCTGAAGAAATCATCCTACAAGATGACAGTAGCGAGCCTGTATTATCGTCTGGCAGATACTATTCTGACGAGGCAAAGGTTTCGGGTGTTGAAAGTGACGATTTAGATGAAGGACATATCATTGCTGATTCCCTCGGAGGGGTATCAAATGCTTATAATATTACCCCGCAAGACAGCATACTCAATCGACACGGCGATCAAGCTTATATGGAAGATTCGATCAGGAGAGCAGGTGGCGCTGCTGACTTTGAAGCAGTTATCACGTATCCGAATACAAAGACACAGATTCCATCACATTATAAATACACGTATACGATAATGGGTAACAAGATTGTTGATACATTTGACAACGTGAACCCTGACGAAGTAAACGAATCACTCGGTTTAACAAATACTGAACCAGTTGAATCAACTGAACCTGTTGAATCAAACGGTGATATTTCCAGAGTTGATACAAACGGCAATGGGCAGGTGACGATCAAAGAAGCAAAGGATGCGGGCTTTAAGATGCCAATTTCAAGCGATCATTGGTTATACCCGTATATGGACGATCGTGATAACGACGGTTTGGTAGGTGAGTAAGCCCCCCAGAGCTTTGAGGCAAAACAAATAAACAAAAGAACGTTTTCCTCCTTAATTGGAAACGTAAGGTGAAATATATGGAAAATGATAAATGTGGAGAGTGGTACTAATGAGGGTACTGTTGGAGTTAATACGAATAGTGTTTTTATTTGTATTTATCGGAGGTATATTTAGTGCCTTTATAAATTATGTGTATTCGAAATTAGGAACAAACATAGACACCTTTGGCTGGATGGGACTTATGGCTATTCTGCTTTTATTATTTGTACTGTATAGAAATAAATATCAGTTTAGTGGATGGTACAAAGGCAAAGGACGAGAAAAACTTTCTCCAAATGTATCAAAAGGGCTAATTTCTATTTCAATAATATTAATGTTGTTACCTCCATTTTTATGTTTCTTCTTAAGCTAACCGGACAGGTTTGTTTAAGAAGGGATTTGTATTTACTTTCAGAATATAATTATTTAGACAGATATAGGGGGAATACAAATGGAGTTCTATTGGGTGGGCTTTATTTTTTGGTTTTTAATTATTGCCTCGTTCTTGTCATTAATAGTGAGTTTATTGAAAAAATCTTGGAAAATATTAATATTCAGTGGAATTTCAATTGTATTACCATCACTTTATTTTGCTGGTGGAGAGAATTGGGTCAGGCTAATCGTAATTTTTCCCTTAATTCCTTTTGTACTCGCTTACTATACCAAAAAGGGAGTTTAGTCCTTTTATAATTTCGTAAGACTGTTTAAGTAACGGATGCTTGTTGGTGTTTCCAAAGCCTACTGTTATTACGCTAACGGGGCAGGTTGGTTGAAGTATTGGTCGATAGGTTAAGAAAATAAGTCATAAATAATTTATAGTTTTAGACCGTCTATTTGACAGTCAAAAAAGGGAGGGAACGAAATGAGTAAGAATATAAAGTATCTGATTATATCTGTTTTGTTAATATGTATGTTAATCCCTAGTTACTTTTACATCCGATTCCAAATGCTCCCCGAATATAAGATCGAGTATAATGCCGGAGAGGAAATGATTGATGGCAAACCATATGCCCTACATTACGTGTATTTTAAGAATCATTCATTTAAATCAGTAAACCCATTCATTTATATTGATGATTACCCTCTAGGAAAGCAGATTGGGAGGACGGAGACAGAAACCGTTTTTGCAGTAGAAGGACATAAAGATTTAATAGCCGTAAGAGGATTTATGAGTGAACCTACTTATTTTCAAAGAGACTAGGGAGCTTGATTAGCATCATCACTTACACTTGAAAAAGCATGTAATTTTTTTGTTAACTTCCTTATTGAACAAACGGGGCAGGATAGTGGAAGAAGGATAATTAACAAAGATGAGAATACAATGTATGCTTATCTTTATTAGTTAACAGCAGCACCCTACCCATTAGAGCAATACATCTCTCTCATAGCAGGGGAACCCATTTGTTTACCTACAAATAGTATTTAGAGGATTCGTAGTAGAGTAAAAAATATACATTGAACCACTAATTTTTATGTATAATATTGTAAAAAGTTGTGGAGTTGTTCTATGTGAAAAAATAATGATGGGGGTAATAGGAATCCTAAGATAGGATGGAATATGTTCGTCCGAGGAATACCCAAAACAGCATTATACAGTGAAGAGTATATAACCTAATGGAGAGGATTGAAGCTACTTTGAAGGGAAAATATGGTCTGTTATCGTTTATTTTAGCTATTGTAGGTATTTTGCTATTTTACTTGAGTTCTCTAGGAAGTAATGGAATATTCAACCCTTATTTATTCACAGGGCTTGCATCTTGGATAACAAGTGTTGTGTTAGGAGTTAAAGGAGTCAAAACAAACGAAAATGGTTCCTTAAAATATGTTGGTATGGGAATAATTTCACTAATGGTTATAGGCTATGGATTGTTAATAGTCATAATTGGAATTCGTGGGTTCGGAGCATAACAGAGCATAAAAAGCATTCTTGTACAGAACATTAGTCTTAAAGGGTGATGTTTTTTTGTACTACAAGACGCTATTCCACGCTTTGGTGGCTCTTTTTAAACTTAAAGAGCCTCATAAACATATGGAGCAGCATTACTGTAAAATACGAAGTTTCTGAAAAAGGGTACTTAAACATACTATTGCTAATGCTTAATAAGACTGTTTAATTTATAACAAAGAAACCTCGCCATTTTAGTGGCGAGGTTTGCTTTCTTCTATAGCCATTTGCAATGTCAAAAAAGACTGTAATTTCGATGCATTTTTTTAGAAAAGCACCTCACTATTTCTCGGACTCTCTTTCCACTACAATGTCGACGCCTGTCTGACTTTCTCTTCATCGACTTCGTCGGTGTGTAGGTGACAGATGAATTAAATCGTCTTTGCCAATCTGCTCACCTGGCATATTCTTCATAAATAAACGGATTATTAACTGCTTTATTAACGTGTCCATTCATGCTAAAAGCTGTGGCTAAATGCTCTAATTCAATTTTGGGTGCACCATCTTCAATTGCAAGATATGCTGCTTCACGAACAAGATTCATGATTGTATCCATTAATCCCTTAGAGGCATCAAAAATCCTCAGGCACATCTCTTCGTCAGTAAAACCTGAGCTTTCTTCAAAAGGCAGGTTCCGCTCAATTTCATGAAGAAGCCTTTGGAAGGCTTGCCTTTCCTTTTGCGTCGAATAACCAAACTGTGACAAATCCAATCGGTTTTTAACACGGCGGCTGAGCTGTTCATTTTCAACCAATACCTGCTTGCAATCAGGGAGTCCAAAAAAGATGACAGGTATTCCAGCAGCGTTAATAATACTTTTAAACCAGTCTGCTGTATCATAGTTGATACGCTTGTTTTTGGCATTAATAAAGTGTTGGAATTCATCCAATATAATAAGCTCAATGCCATTTTTAGTGATATATTGGGAGAGCCGGGCAATTTTATTTGCAACAGTGCCTGTGTAATAATAAGCATCTCCCATTTGCTTTAATAACGCCTCTGCCAAAAATGCTTTGGAAGCAGGACTAGGGATGCTAGCACTTAGAATCCTCCTCGTAGTCTTATAATCACCAACATCAACTTTATCGTACTGCTCGACATAATGCTTGATAATGGTTGTTTTCCCAGTACCCGATTCACCTGTAATTACAGCAGACATTGGTTCTAAAGACTTTTTTGATCTTTTATGGCACATTTCAATCATTTTAATCGCACTCTTGAAAGCTGGATGAATAATGCGCATCTTTTGAACAAGTTCCCACTTCTGCTGTTTTGACAAATTTGAATAGTCCATACTATACCTCCTAAGTAAATTATTCAGCCACATACGAATCAAATTCATCATCATCAACGAGATAGGGGTTTTTAATTGGGATAATCTTTCTTGGTTTTTCCTTTTTATTTGAAGGTACCGCGTTGGTTTGTTCCTTTAGGGCTTTATGATTCGTTTTGTTTTTCTTCTTTCCGGTCACAAGATCCTGCGTTCCAATGCCATCAGCCCTGGCTGCCATTTCGGTTTTACGGGTCTTGGTTGATGCCCTCGCTGCCTCAATCATCTCCTGAAGTTCTAACCTTGTACGGGCTAGAGCTGACATATCAACTTCCCTTTGTTCTTTATTCAAATGCTTAATAATCATCCGATGGGTATACAGCCTTAACCCCTTGGTATATTCCTGATCCGTACAAGGGACAAGAATATACTTTTTATTGATTGGATCATACACATGAATGCTTGATATATCATCCGGATTAATCTTGAACTTAACAGTTTTGTTGTTCCCATATTCCTTAATGACTGCTAACTTTAACCCATGAAGTTCAGACGAGTCGTAATCCAAGTGGCTATACCGGATGCCATACCTTTGAATCGTTCCTTGACCTAAAAGTCCTAAAATAATTTCCCAATCAGGTTTAAAGGCGGAAAGACATGGTCTGACTATTCCGCTTGTCTTGCTTTCCCAGAGTTTCTGTGGCACAGCTCCTACTCCTTTGTGAAGCTCCCTGCAATATTCATCCAGAAGCCATTTGTGGAAAATCGCAATAAACTCGTCGAAAGAAATAACGGCATTTTTCTTTGGATCATAATCGTCCCGTTCGATGACATTTGAGAAGCTTGTACCAGGTGACTTGTGCAGCAATTTTGAATTTATAGTCCTAAAAGACCTTTCTATTATGCCTTTCTCCCACGGTCTTCTGGCTTTTGTATGAAAAAGCTCGATTCCCAAGTGGAGGCACACATCATCAAGTGATTTGCTGTGGAATTCCTTCCCGTTGTCAACCACTAGAACCTCGGGGAGTCCATATGCTAACCAGTTATTTTCAACGTTAGGAAAAAGCCCTTTTACATAATTTTTAGGCGATATTGCATGTTTAAGAGCGTACATGACAGAGGTGAAAGACGGATTTTCGAATCCGATATAAAAACCAAGGGGATACCTTGTTGCACAATCTATGAGGTAAGATAAATACGGTCTCCCTAATGGCAATCGACGTTCCTCATCAACAACAAAAAGGTCCAGTCGGGTATGATCGAATTCAACTCTTTCTAAAGGAAATTCCGGGTCTTTTTTCAAAACCGTACGCCCATACTTTGAATGTGCGTGTCTGTGTCCATATCGTGCTTTAGCAGCTTCAATCAAATCCAGTTTGTGAATTCTTCGGCGTACTGTTGCTTCGGAAGGAATAGGATACAGCTCTAATCCCTCTTTTTTCCTGGCTTTATTTTTAACATCAATAAGTCCACGAATATGCCGTTGAAGTCCTGTCACAGTTTCTTTCTCACGACGCATGTAATACTTTTGAATGACATTTGTGATAGTGGCTTCAACTACTTCAGGAAAAAAATCCTTGTGATTTTTGCCGCAGTTATCGTAATTTGACGAAAGTGAAAAGAAATTTCCTCCACTCTCCTGATAATCTTTTATCCATCTGTAAATGGATGCCACAGAACCTTTTTTACCATCTTTCTGCAACTCTTTAGCCCGTTGCTCGATATCCTTTTTACCTACTCGGTCTAATTGTAATAAAGGATAGATGGCATCATACTTTTCAACAATGCGTTTTCGTTCATCCGTGTCCAATTGGCTTAAATCCGGAAATTTATCGCCATAAATCCCTTCATTAATCTCAACCGTGTTCTTCCCCATAGCATGGAACCTCAAATTGCCTTCATCATAATGTTCCAGAATTTTTTCAAGAGGCATAGTCTGCTCTCCGCCGTATGACAAATTCCTAACAATGAATTTATTGTTTGGGAGTTCCTGGACAATTTCATAAGCTATGTTGTTGTGTAGTAGAAATTTTACTCCAACTCCTGGTACTACTCTGTTCACCTAATCACCTCCGACATATGTGTCATTAAAGTTAAGAAAGGCACACTAGCGGGTTACCGTTTGTTTCGTATACTATCGTGTTCCATCCTACTCATAATTTCTTTAACCTTTGCAACCCAACTATCCAATTCATTTCCGTGCACATAGTCTGCAGCTTATCTTTTCCTTTACTAAATAATGGTTATCGCTAGGAGAATGTAGCTGGTTTTTATTCTGGCGATATCTTTTCATTTTGTTATCTTTACGACTAGAGAGATGAGGATGAAGAATAAAGAGCTCTTCTGTGTGATTAGTCAAATTCCGAACCTGAAACATATAGTCTGAAATTTGTCCAACGATTTCCCATGTAGTGTTGTTGAAAGTAAAGGTTGTACCTTCACCAAAGTCTTTCATTTGATTCACCCCTTTCATATATTTTCGGCTTAGATAAGAAGGAATTTCTTGGTCGTACTAGGGAATAACTTCCCAAGCAAACCCCAGCCTAAGCCTTGGTAAAAGGCATGACATCGGAGGAAAAACCCTACGTTTTTTTCAGTAAATAAATGTCACTCCTCGTTTTTTAAAGCGGAAAAATACCTGTGAAGGATTTATTAAATAAAACCGTATTTTTCCTCTTGGTTTCAAAACCATCAAAAAGGAAGTTTTAAATATTTTTTCAAGTGGTTTCAAAACCATATTAAAATTGCTCTCCAATCGCATATTTCGGCATAAACCGCTATCTGGGTAATGGTACACTAATTTTACTCTAGCAATTCAACTGTTAATTCCATTATTTACATATTTTCTAAAAATATTCACCGTTTGGTGAAAAATGTCAAAAGGGAGATATTTATTATGTCGTTCGGAAGCAATATGCGTTACATACGAGTACAAAAAAATATCACTTTGCCGCAACTTGCTGAAAGCCTAGGGGTATCCGCAAATTATTTAAGTAAGCTAGAACAGGATAAGGGGAAGTTAAAACCGGAGTTTTTGCCAAAATTGGCTGAAGCGCTTGATATTGATATGAAAGATTTTTACAGGACTGATTTGCCTGCCATTTTTAAACGATGAAGTCGAGCCTAAAATTCAAATGTTTAAAATTTCCATATTATAGACAGATTAAAAATATGGATCGATTAAAAATAATATGCAAACAAAAATCAAAAACAGTTATATCTGCCCAGCTACGGATGGAAATCGAAAAACTTCAGCATCATCTTTCAATCCACTTTACCTATGAATCATCATGCGAAATAAAGATGCGCACCAAAACGAAACAATTTGACATTAAATTAAACCATCTTGATAAGGAGATATATGTACTGGGCAAGAATGAGGTAGTGAGGGCTTTTACCTCTGTACCACAGTTCCGTAAATGGATTATTGGCGGCTGCAGTTAATATCAATTGGCATTAAGAAAAATCCCTTCCAATTAGGAGGGGATTTTTTTAGGGTAATAGGAATTGAATTGATTAAAGAATATCCAGTCGGTGAAATATTATAAAAATTTACGTCCGGTTCAATAGTTTGTTAAACCTTCAGCACGGTACCTCAGAGGTGCTTTTTTGTTTTATTACAAAAAAGTGTCAATCATTAATATTGTTGTTTGAGGAAAAATAATAAAACTATTTTTGACACTGTAAGGTGGTGAGTTATGGATGAAGAAGTTATTAATATTAATCCTAGTGGTTACTGGGAGTTTTCTCCCCAATCTTCAGGCAAATGCAAATACCCTAATAAAATCAGATGACGTTGCTTCTCTTCAAATAAGCCGGTTATCTGGGGGCTCGCGTAATTTTAGTGAAAAAGATGGTATTGAAGAGTTCGTCATCAGGAAGGTTGTTGATTGGGTAAACACCGCAGATAATGTAAAAGAACCAACGGAATTAGTTAATAAAATGACACCAATCGCCTTACTAAAAGTAAAAATGAAAAATGGTGATGTTGCAATAATAGAACCTGCATACAATTGCCATGTTCAAAACCAATCAACTTTTTGCACTCTGGCAGATGGTGATGTCATCCTTACCCGGAATAACCAAAAAGTTCGATTGCAATCGGTTCCAATTTTTGATTGGCTGCTGACAGGATGGAAATATGAAAGAACAAAACCACCCGAAGATACGAAAGAATTAATGGTAAACGATATATTGATGCTTTTATTGGGTCCGGAAATTGACAAAGCGGTTAGCGATTATTATTCTAAATATTTTACTGAAACTCCATCGGTCTATCCTTACCAGGTTGAAATTGTAAATTTAGAAAGAGTTGGAGGTTTCCGTACATTTCATTTTTTGATCACATTAGAAACTACACCAGTAGTTGGACCACATATTTCTGTAGGAAAAGACCGGTTGATTTTTGAAATTTCACCAACCATCAAACCAGGTCAAATTAAACTAAAGAAATTTGAACACCTTGAAACACATGAGCTTCCGCCGCATTGGAAAGACATAATAATAGAGCGATCCAAGTAAAAAGTTTAGGTCATCACTTTTTTGATGAATCCCTTATTGAGCTAAAGGGGCAGGGTAGTTTAACAATAAAATCACTCCATATGTAGGTTAAGTGTTTCATTTTCAATACCTTCTCCTATGGCTTGGACATATAAATGATCGTGAAGGTATGACCGATTAATGCTCCAAGTTAAGGTAAATGTGTTATCTTCTTCATCCGTTTTTATATCGTAACCGATTAACTTTCTCTGATTCCAGGTACCAGTTCCCGTTGGGATTAACCAAAACAAAACGGTTTCCGTATTATTAGCTTGTACATCAAATGTAATGCTCCTTGTACCATTCGGAATTTGAACCCAGTTTTCTTTTTTGGGGAAATTGGAAGAAAGGCTGATTATTTCGGGGGCAGATGACTTAATGGGTTGAGCATACGTTAAAAGAGCTAAGGACAAAAATATTTTTATAATTGACACTTTCTTCACCTCATATTATTAGTCTGTACCTTTAAGAGGGTAGTATGAGGAAGATTTTGCCCTAACGGGGTAAGTTGGATTATTTATGCATAGGGCATACCGAAATATTTGAATTAAAAAAAGCACATATCCGCTATGGGGGAGTAATCAAATCCCTCGTTATAAGTGGAACTGTTATAGTGATAAGCCCCTCTCCAAAATAGGAGAAGGGCTTTGGTTTTATTTCCTCGGTTCTGAGTGTTTGTAATCAATCATTTCATACTTTACAGCGGACATATTTTCACCTGGTTCTTGAAAGTCGAGGGTTGATATGCCAAATTTGATTGTATCTGTACCTAACAACTTTCCTTTTTCGCTATATGGTTTTACAGTAAATTCAACCACATAAGGGTGGCTTAATTCCCCTCCCTTTTCCGATTGTTGCAACATAACTCTCTTTTGGGTTGGAGGGGGATACTGAACATTCCTAATGTCCTCTGTATAATGATCGTTTACTGCCTTATTAATTTGAAAGTTGAATTGTGAGTACAAATAATGCTCAAATACCTGGGTCGTATCTTTCCCACTATATTGTTGTGGTTTCTCGGCATTGGCTGAATAATAAAATCCCGTCAAAGAAACAATCACTATTGCAATGATTAGAATTTTCTTCATTATTGTCCTCCTTTTTTGTTATTATTCCAAAAGCCGAAAAAATTATACTGATTAAAATTAGCCTCCCGTTAGAATAAAATGCCGCACCTTTTTGTTAAATTCCTTATTAAATTAAGCTATCAGGTAGGGGAGTTTAAGAGGATCATTAAATAGCTGTAAGTAATGGAAAGATAATAAGATAGATGAAGTAGAAATTTATAAATGGATGGACGTACTAATATCCTAAGGAGGGGAAATTGTAGTGAATGAACAAAAAGGGTTTAAAAGTGCTAAAAAAGAACTTTCAGACCTTCTTCCATATCGTCTAACAAGTGCGTTGATTGAGCAGGATTAACCACCTTTTTTACTGAATTCCTTATTGAACAACCGGCAGGTTAGTTGAAAAGGAATTCGTTATTTACTGTGTTGTTTCTCTGAATTTAACCTCAATTATTTGTTCCGTTTTATTATCGAATAGTATACTGAGAAATACGCCTAATTCTTTGTTGTTTAGTTTTAACCATAATTTGAACCGTTCTACTGAAGTATTTTCCCCTTGGTCTCTTCCAATATGAAGATAATCAATAACGTTTGCTTGAGGATACTTTTCTTTTGTTTTTTGCACGGCGATTTCACCCCATTTAGCATATGGGGGAATAGGTTTTTGTGCATATGTTGTATGATTAAAATTTTGTAGAAAAGAAATATTAGAACTGATTATGAATAAGCAGATTAGCAACCTTTTCAATTAACATCCCTCTATGTAATTTTTTATATTTTTTACTTCTTTAGAAGAAAATATGTGTAGAAAGAATTATTCCTGAAAGCAAAGACGGTTCTTCTTCAAATAACGGGTGCGGTGATCAAGGAAGGAGTGACCGCCTTTTTGTTGAATTCCAAATTAAACAAACGGGGCAGGATAGTTTAACAGGGTATTGTAAAAAAACAAAAACACCTGGATAGATTCCAAGTGTCGTGACCGTATACCATATGAAAATAGCTTAAAACTCAAGTGTATCGTTCTGATAACATTGAGTGATATATGACATTTCCGAATCAGTTACAAGTTCTTTACAATAGTCTTCAAAAATGTCAGATTCCCCTTTTCTCCATTGTCCTGATTTATCTCTTGAACTGTCGTACCGATAATAAATCATCTGCCCGTTAAAATGGTACTCTGTTAATACAGCAGCACCAGAGGAAGTAAATTGAGTAAATCGTATAAAATCTGATTTTCCATCAATGACATTCCGTTTAAATTGTTTAATTTTCTCCTTTTGCTTTTTGGTTCTATCCTTCATTAATATATCTCCATTTTTAAGTGCCTGGTCTGGGGTATAATCTTGTGGCAACTTTTCAGTCTGTATAGTACCGATATTTTTAATATCCATTTTAAAAGAACCATCTTTGGAACGAGTAACGAGGTCTTCGCCATTTGCATTGTAGATAGCTATGAAATAATGCTTGTAATGTGTTTTTATTTTCTCTGAGAGAAGTATATTATCAACTTTGTTTTTTATTTGTCCTGCGAACTTTTTTGAATCAGCGTCGTTGCCATTTATTGTCGTTTGAATATTAAATATAACCATTGTTTCATAATACCAAGGCATAACTTGATGAACAACATCAAATTCTTGAAGCCCTTTTTCAACGCTTCTTTGTAGTTTTTGTTCAAAGTCAGTTTGTTCGTTTGCTTTAACAGATGTACCATTAATATTAGATTTATTGCTAAAGAATACAAAAGCTGTACTAAAAAGGACCGTTAAAAAAATAATTCCAACAGTTGTTCTTTTCAACTAAGACACCTCCTCCATAGAATGGTTTCCAAATATCAACAGATTTATTAAAGTTAGTAACTGTAAATTTTATTTTTAGGGGAACTAATATAGACCTATTGTATTAGCATAACGCTAAACAAACGGGTGCGGTGATCCAGCAGGATTAACTGCCCTTTTTGTTGAATTCTTTATTAAACAAACGTGGCAGGTTAGTTTAATAAACATACATAAAAAATTCTAAAAACTTAAGTGGCGATGTATAATAATGGAAAGAGGAGGACGATAGAATGGCTGTTTCTAGAATAGGTTTTTTTATTTTATTATTATGTATTGCATTATTATCTTCTTGCTCACAAAAAACTCTTATATTTACAGGAGAAAGTGACAATTGGAAGGTACAATATGAAGTAAAAGAATCAGGTGAAAATTGCGGAAAACCTAGTGGTGAATCTACTGGATACATTAAATATATTGGAGAAACATCTTTTCCAGAAAGCATAGAGTATAGCCTTTCAAATTCTGAGGGGGCTGTTCCATTAGAGAAAGACGGAGTTTTTACTCTACCTATTGGTTGTACTAATGCAAAGGAACATTCAGAGATCGAGGCAATAATAAAATGGGACGAAAAATCCGAAACAATTCCTTTATATGTTAAATAAAATTCTTCAAAATCCTAAGCCCAACGGGTGTGTTGTTTCAGGAAGGAATAGCCGCTTTTTTGTTGAATTTTTTATTCAACAAACGGGGCAGGTTAGTTTAACAAAACTAACTGTAAAAGGAGGAATAGATATATGGACAATAAACTTATCGAACTTCAAATTAAAATAAATGAATTCGGAATTGACGAATATAGATTTACCGAGTTTGATGGAGATAATTTAAAACTAATAGGAAGCCCAAATTTGGCATATTATCATAATTTGGAAATTAATTTTTAAAGAGGTTTTCCATATAAATTGTCCAATGAATGCCTTTATGTCATCCAGCACACCTAGATTTGCGACAGATGCTGAAAGAAACAAATATAAAATTGAATCGCAAATTGGTGACGAAGACTTAATGATTATCTTAGATGACTCTGATGGAATCCTATATTACGTTGTTTGTGAGGATTTTGAAATTAATCTTATCAACAATGGATTAGGTAAATAAATTTCCTCATTCAATTAACAGGGCAACATTCCTGTAATAAGTTTTTGAACAAATGTACGTAAACAAACGGGTGCTTATATTGATCAACAGATAAAATGCTCAGGTCTTTCACGACATGAGCATTTTACGTTAATATAGTTCAATAGAGGTACAGAAAGCCTTTTCCTCAGTAGTTCCGAAAGGATCATTCAACCATTGGTTTTTAATGAGAGCTCGAGTCAAATTTAGCACTTTAAATACACGATACTAGCTTTAAGACATGCCGCCTTTATGGGCTAATTAATCAGGAGGTTCAGAATGTCAATAGTAATTAAAAAAATTGAGGTAATGGAACTGCTACTAAAGGCTTGTCCCTCGTACAATGAACGGTGGACAGCGTTCCTAGCCACTGAGCTTGGAGAAAAATATAGTGATAACATATATTTAAATGTTCAATTGGATGATTTCGCCACGTATCTTGTCAAAATTTTTAAAGATAATAATACGCTTGAGTTCCCAGCAATATTTAATGCCCTAGAACTGCTGTTGCTCAATGGCAATGAATATGTAAAAAGAGCGATAGCAGGATTATTGGAGGACTTACAGCTCCGAACAAATGACTATGATATTAAACCATTTTTACTGGGGGAATCCCTCAATGTGTGGAATCATTACATTGAGTTTTGGGAAAAGGGTCTCAAAAAAGAAAGAATCACATAATGTGGGGTATTACCTTTGGCGTCAATATAGCTCATTAAAAATTTCACAGGGAAAGAACCAAAAAATACGTAAAAGAGGAAAGTTGGCTGCTAAAATGATGAATCTTCCGTTTAAATGTCAAAACTGTGGTCATGAATTTATAACGATAGACGAAATGTATGTGTTGTGTCCGAACTGTAAAGGAAATGATGTTTTGGTTCAGTGGCAAAAAACAAAAGAAATGAAAGAGGCAATAGAAAAAGGGAGTATGAATCGAATATAGGTATTGCTGTTTTTAACAAATTCTTTAAATAAAGCGGTAGTTATTTTTAAATTATTGCTGTCAGGGTTAAGTGCCGCGGTACTTAACTTTATTTATTTTTGGACGATTATTGCATAAGAAAAAAAGTAAATATAAAGAACATCAGGAGGAACACCTTTATGTTGAGCGGCATTCTAGTAGCTGTAAATGGTCTACTTGGTTACAAACAAGGTAAGGAAACAGGAATAGCGGGTCTAATTGGAATTGTGGCTACCTTATTTCTTGTGAGCCAGTGGAATAAGATTTTACCAATCGTAGACAAAATCGGCTTAATTGATTGGCTAGATCGTTTGGGTATAATCCAGGGAGAAGCCACACCATTATATATTCTGTTCTTGTTTTCTATATTGTTGATGGTTCTGTGCGCTCTTATTCTGATGTCGCTAATAATAGTAATTGTATTAGGGCTATGTAGTACCTTTTTGTTTGAAACAAAAGCAGGCGAATATGTCGCCAAATGGATATTAGGACCGTTTGTTATCGTAACTTGCCTATTACTGTTTCCTATAATATATCCAATCTATTATTTATTTAATCGCAGCAAGATTATAGAGGCGAAACAGGAGGTTATTAGAAGGAATAAAATAAAATCATTACCGGTGGTTAAAAGATTAGAGGCATATACAAATCAATTGGACCTAGACCAATCCATTCAAAAATTGAATGGCTTACCGTTTATCAATGACAAAAGATATGAAAGTTGGCAGGATGAATTCTATTGGGATATGAGTAACTTTGTGCTGGGCGTAACGAAGGGAGAAGAAATATATTTATTAATCCCAAGACCGGCATTAGTCAGCGATGATGGTTTATTAAAAAAAGGCGAGTTTTCTGCGGTGCGTTTAATCGTTTCCAGTTATGACGGAGCAAAAGCTAGTGGTGAGGATAGGAACCATAATAAATCATATACGGACTCAGTAGTTGAATACACAGCTGAGGAAGGACAAGTAGTACGGTCCTTACCTTATAACCTGTTCGTTAGTTTTTATGATCTTAATTCGGACGCTAATGGAAACTTTAGTTTGGAGCCAAACCATCGAAATCTTGTAAGTGACTTTAAGCGTGGTATTAAGACTTTCATGCGTAATCATTACCAAGATTATTGTCATATTATTAATGATATTTACAGCGATTTAATCGCTAGTTTTGAAGAACAGCTAGAATACACCAGTACAGTGAAGGAAGTCGAGAAAAATAGACAGCAGATAATTGAATTGCAAGAGCTTAAGCAAAATATGGTTTCAAGAGGATATTTTTGATGGAATTAATATTTAGAGAGAATGATCGCAACGAGAATACCCTTATTGGATTAAAGCAGAAATTAAGATCTATCGGTATATCCGATGGGTCTTTTTTTTACGGTTCAATAAAGAAACATTGGTATTGAGCAACCCCTATCGTGTGCTTTTTTGGTTTGAGAAATGAATTGGATAACAAACGATTAGGAAAATGAGGATATTTTGAATTTAAGGTAATTTTTTCAAGCTGGTATGGAGTTTTATGTTACGATAATTTTTAAGATGTTTATTTCAAATCGCAAAGTTACGTACTTATGCTTAACTAGGGTTGATGAGGAGAGTTAGAGAGTTTTACCATTTCTCTTATAAAAAAGGAAATAATTTTAAAAAACCAGAACCTTTTTTCAATCAAACCGTCTATAAAGTAGTTTCATGAGGAGGAATAATAATGGCAGATTATAGGGACGACGAAATAATAGAATGGTTTGATTTATATCACCAAGCCATCTTTAAGTATATCTTTATGCTAACACGAGATTACCAGCAGGCTGAAGACCTTACCCAAGAGACCTTTTTGAAAGCTTATAAGAATTATGGAAATTTTACGCGGGCTTCTAGCGAAAAGACTTGGCTTTTTAGGATTGCTCATAATACAACGATTGACTATTTACGAAAACAAAAACCTTTTAGATTTCTGAAAGAATACTTTCAGACCCAAGCAAACATTGAAGAGTTGCCTGAAAATGCACTTCAGTTAAAGGAAAGTTCGAACGAGATCTATGCAGCCCTCTCAGGACTAAAAGGTCCTCATCGTGAAGTTATCACTCTCAGAAAGCTTAGAGGCTTTTCTATCGCAGAAACCGCAGAAATATTAAATTGGAGTGAAAGCAAGGTCAAATCGACTCTTCATAGGGGCATGCTTGCCCTAGGGAAAAAATTAAAAAAGGAGGGTAATGTATATGAACTCTTCAAATGAAATAAACAAATATGACCGCGACCTTCAGAGATTGGATCAAGATATGAAGTGGAATCCGGAAAAAGCTAACTTAGTCAAACAAAAATTGGTTGTTAATATAAAAAAAAACCAAAATAAAATCTCAGCTAAAAAGAGGTTTGGGCTATGTTTGTGCCTTAGGTCTCAGTCTAAGCATTATCTTCATTTTATTCGGAGGAATCAGCACAGAAACCCAATTAACTGGATTTTTATCTGGTAATTCCAAAACAGAGGAATTGTTGTATAAAAAAGAAATGATTAATGGAAAAGAGACAATTGTTCTTACGGAAAAAGGAATGGAACAGGTCATATACCCGATGGATGCGCATAAAAAAATACCAACTATCATTGGGGAGCCTATCATTTCGCCTAGTATAAGCTACTTTGGGGGGAAAGAAGAAACCATCTTAACTTATGCATGGTATCCAACTAGTTCACCAACCCGCTTTGTATCTGTCCATAACACTAATAACGAAAAAAAATCGGTCGATGAAATGATTGATGTTTTAATACCAAAAAGCACCACGCCACTATATGGCTCTAAAATAACCGAGATGAATATTAATGGCAAAAAGGCTGTATTATATGAACCGACAACTGACATAGGTGTCGTACAGTTGTTTATTGTGACAGAGAAATATGTTTATTACTTATCAAATTCGGGAGCGGAAGAAAAGCAGGGAAACAGCAAGGAACTTATCCAACTTGCTGAATTATTTAACTTTGAAGCTGAAAAATAAGAATTGAAAGATGATAACGGCTATGAAATATAAAAATAGAAAAAAGGGGAAAAGGGTATGTCAATTTGCATCAAAAAGGGAGAAGTTGTGTTTAATGGGAATTATCCGATAAAAGCACTGGATATAGAAGAATTTAAGATTATGCAAGGGGAATGGGTCAACATTTTAGGACCATCCGGTTCGGGCAAGACCACTCTTTTGAATGTTATAGGAGGTTTTGAAGAACTTAGTGAAGGTATCATCGAGGTAAATGGGAAGAACCTTACCATTTTCTCAAAAGAGCAGATGCAAACCTTTAGACGCACTACCATCGGATATATATTCCAAGATTTTCGTCTGTTTGAGCAATTTACGGTATTGGAAAATACGATACTGCCTCAATTGCCCTTCGAAAAGAGAAAAAATCTTGAGAATAAGGCTCGAATTATCTTAAACCAATTACAAATGGGGCATCGGTTGAATTCACTTCCAGGAGAGTTATCTGGTGGTGAAAAACAGCGTACTGCAATTGCACGTGCATTAATCCATAAACCGAATATCCTCCTTTGTGATGAACCAACCGGGAATTTAGATAAGGAAAACAGGGAGAGGATACTTGATATCTTGAAAGAACTCCACAAGGAAGGTATGACTATCATATTAGTTACGCATGATTTGGAAATTGCAGAATGGGGAGATCGTAAACTTTATATCCGGGATGGGCAGATACAGGAGAGTGTAAGTTTATGATACATCTGCTGCTTTCAAACCTAAAAAGAAAAAAGATAGCAAACACATTATTTATAATAGCTTTTACATTGATTTTATCTGTTACCCCATTAGCTGCTGTTTCCCTGGAAAACGCGCAAAAACAAGTGGAATCCGATGTAACTCATTATGCGCGTGGAAGTTTTGATTTGCTGGTAAGACCACATGGGGTAAATCATCCCCTGGAAGAGAAACTGGGGGTAGTTCCTGAAAATTATATTGGATTTGCAAGTGGGGGAATCTCAATTGGGGATTGGGATCAAATTAAGGCATTGAGTGATGTGGAGGTTGCAGCACCGGTAGCTTCTTTAGGCTATTTTACAGGGATAAAAACCAACATTGGTATATATCCTCCACAGGAATCCAGCCGTTATATGATGCAATATACTACTACGGATGGGGTAAACAGCTATCCTGTTGGACCTGAGTATGCCTGCTATCAATTGGAGTCTCCCTCCGGTAAAGGAGATTTTCAAAGTGTTTTAAGCCATATCGAACTTCTGAATAACTGTACGGAGAATGCTCCTATGTTTCCTTTGCCGCCAACATACCATTTATTAGTAGGCATTGACCCAGTCGAGGAAGAAGCTTTAACAGGTATTTCTTTTAATGGCATCAACCCAGATAGCCCTTCAACGGGTTGGGGATATCAGTACCGTTCGGATTATTTTCCCGATGCATCGCTCATACCAGTTTTGGAGATCGGGGATACTGTTACATCTCTTGAAGCAGAAGTGAAAGTTGAAAGCTTGGGAGTAAATCCAGAAAAAACGTTGGAGTATCGTAGAAAATTGGGATTAACTGAAATGAATTCACCCAAGTCCAATACTGGAATCCCATTGGACCATTTTATTAATAAAATTGGTACTGCCGAATACGAAAATCTTTTGGATGAACTCAAATCCTTGCCGGGACTGGATAAAAATGAGTTTGCACTGCCGATCGGGAAAGGTTTAAATGCATTTGAACAAAGTAAAAATGCTTTATTTATAACCGATAAAGGTAAGGTTGATTTTATGATTGACCACCCGGAATTAATGAATGGTACATATAACATGGAGATGACCATGCAATTAATGTATCTCCATTATGCGGCAGGTCCTTTAGAATATGAGGAGAAAAATGGTCAATTAAAGATTAAAAAAATTGGCGAGGAAAATGGCATACCGATTTATAGAGAAATAATTGAAAAAGGTGAACCAATAAAAAATATACTGGACAGGGGAGATAAGGAAACAGTGTCTTTTATTTTGGATCCTGTAGGAAAAATCGACATGGGTACTGTTCAGAAAAATCGTTTAGCCTCCAGTCCTCTAGGTATATATCAGTTTTCCCCAGTAGAATTTTTAAGCAGCGAAAAAAAACGGATAAAAATGACTCCAACGATAACACCCGGCAGTTTTGTATCGGTTCCAGCGAAAGGGCTTACGAATATCCAGTCTACGTCAGTCATTAAGGGTGAAAAGCCGATTGACGCTATTCGTGTAAGAGTCGGAGGGATAAAGGGTTATACAAAGGAAGCGAGCCAAAAGATAGATAGAGTAGCAAAGGAAATCGAGTCAATGGGACTTCAGGTAACAATTGTTGCGGGCGCTTCGCCTCAAAAACTAAAAGTTCAGGTTGAAGATGTAGGATTAGTCGAAGAATCATGGACAACGCTTGGTGCTGCTGGTTCCCTCATAAAAGAATGGAATATAACGACCATCATCTTATCTGTATTGTTTACACTTGTGGCGGTAATTTATATATTAAATAGAATAGTTTTTTGGCAGATTACCCAGGAGAAAAACATTAAATTGCTCTATGATCTAGGATGGGAAACCCGACACATTAGGAACTATTCGGTTATAGAAACTCTATCGCTCCTTATCATTGCCTTTTTAATCTCCTATATCCCATTGTTACTGATCGGAGCGGAAGTTGGTGCTTCAAATTCATTATTTCTTTGGCATATTATCGGAATGGCTTTGGCGGTCTTAATGCTTATGATATTAATCTGGGTCAATGTTATAAAAATAAACAAACCTAAAAAAACAAAATCCTTTGGATTCAAAGCAAAAGCAACAGCTAAAATAAAATCGCCGGTAATAAGGAACATTGCTTTCTTTTATAAATTTGTTCGTTCACCGTTTATCCAGCTTATGGTTGTAAGTATGCTGTCTTCATTTGTTTACTTGTCTTTAGCATCTACTGCTGAGCAGACGAGCATAACCTTGTTAGGGGAGTATATAAATGTGCAAACAAGTAAGTGGCATTTCATTCTAATGGTAGCGGCTTATGTTTTAGCATTATTTACATTGGTTGAAAGTCTTCTTTCCCTCCTAAAAGCGAGAGAAAATGAATTAGGGATATATAAATCCATTGGCTGGAGAAATTACGATGTTCTTAAGCAGTATTTAAAAGAAATCGCTATATGGAGTGGAACAGCCATTGCTTTGGGAACAATTTTTAGTGGAGTCTGTTCCTACATGCTCTATCCTGTTGAGCAAACTTTATTCTTTCTGTTAGTAGGAACTTTTTTATGTTTTTATGTAGTGGTTTTAACCACTTCTTATGTAATTATTTATATGAAGTTAAATTTAAATGTAAATAAGTTGATGTACCAAAGAAGGAATTCATCAAATGGTTCCAGGAAAGTTAGTTTGTAGGTGGATGAGTATTATTTAGGTAATGAAGGAAAACAAATTTATTTCATTATCGGAAAAACTAGCTAAATTGCTGATGAACAGTATCATAAAACAGATAATGAAAGCTTAATGTTCTGAGCTTTTTGTGTGCTAATTACATGGGTTGGTCACTGGTTAGTGATAGTTCATAAAAAGGTTGGAATTGGGTTCCATTTGAGGAATTTTTAAAATCCGTAATGAACAAACGGCATAGGTTAGTAGAATAAGCAGGATTTTTTTATTGGCATAAAGAATTATATTATTTAACAATTTATGGAGGTGGGAAAATGAATAGAAGAGGATGGATATTTTTAGGGTTTGCAGGTTGTCTTGCTGTATGGGCTATTTCCCTGTTTGGAACTGGTTACGGATACTATAATTCACAAGTTGGTGAATGGTTGTATGTAAAGTTTATGGGGGATATTGTAAAAGTTACAACAACAGCAGAGTTGAATAAGTACGCTAGCTTCTATGTAGGATTGAGTATGATCGTAGCATTCTTTTCTTTATTCTTTTACCGAAAGTTTTTAAAACTTGTTCCAGTAAAAGTTGGAATTTAGGTTTTTTTCTTCATCAAACGGGCGTGTTGATCCAAAAGGATTAACCGCCTTTTTTGTTGAACTCATTTTTAACTGGGGAGTTGTTGAGAGTGTTTTTTACTTCTGTTCAACAATTAAGCCAGCATTGTTTAATAATTGTAAGATGGTAAAATAAGGGGAGAGTCTTAAATAGTTGTTAGATAAGGGGGATACTTTTTGGAGATTATTCATAGGATAAACGATATCTATTTTGGGGTTGCAACCGAATTTAACAGCAAGTATCTTACACCAATAATACATAATTTGTTGTTTAAAGCGGAAAATGAGTGGGATGACTATAATGAAGTATATCATTGCAGTAACTTAATAGAGAATGTTAGAAATAATAAAGATATGAATATGGACTTCCATATTATGCTGAAGGATGAAAAATATTTAGGGATTGCTCTTGTGACTAAAGGAAGGATCGATTATAAAACCTTTTTTAATGAACCTATACCCATAAATGAAAATAATAAGGATGTCTTGATATTTAACTATTTCCATATATCCCAAGAAGGTAGAGGGAATGGTCAAATATGGTTTAGGGATATTATTATGCCCTATTATAAATCTAAAAATTTCAAATCCATCTATGTTAAATCCAGTCATCAAAAAGTATTTTCTTTGTACAGCCGTTTAGGCAAAGAAATAGGAGATTATACAAGTAGTAGTGATAATCAATTATTTTTACGAAAAGGTAAAGTTTTTAAGATTATGCTTTAATAGCTTCAACAATCGGGTGCTTTGATCCAAGAAGGATTAAGGCACCTTTTGGTTGGATTCCTTTCCTTGTTAAGCTAAAGAGGCAGGTTACTTCAATAAAAAGTTATTCGGGAGGTTGTATGAGAAAGAAATCTATCGTCTTGTTTTTGGTTATGAGTTTGCTAGCGGCAATATATTTTATAAATAGATACAATGAAAAAACTGAAAATAAAGTAGAAGAAGTCACGGCAGAAAAGAGGTACGATAATCTAGCAGCTTTCGCAAAATTATATGGGTATGTGAGATTTTATCATCCCAGTGATGAGGCGGCAAAAACAGATTGGGACAGATTTGCCGTTTACGGTTCAGCATTTGTTAAAGATGCTAGGAATGATATTGAATTGAAAAGTAAATTGGAAGAACTGTTCTCGCCGATTGCACCTACAATGACAATTTCAGGAAAAAAACCAGATAACCTAAAGGGAAATTTAAAGGCTGAAAAAGATGGGAAAAATAGTTGCCTGGCAACATTTCGGTGTAGATACTGGTGTTAAAAGTGACTCTGTTTATAGTAGTAAAAGGGTTTATGCAACCTTGGAAAACGAAAGGTATGCAATAGAAAAGGACCGGCTATTCGATGAATACCCAAAAGCTTATGAGGTAATTAACAAAAAAATTTCCACGAATTTATACTGTAATTTACCCCTTGTTTTATACGTTGATAAAAAAGGTGCGACTGGTGATAGCGAAACTTCTAGAAAAGATTTTCATAAATTGAATGAAGAAGTCCTTGATTTAGACCCCACCTTGACAAGTGAAGATGAGGATATTCGTTTTGCAGGAATTATTACAACGTGGAATATCCTTAATCATTTTTACCCTTATTTTCACGTTACAGATTCTGATTGGAATAACCAATTAAAAAGGTCTCTAAAGGATGTGGCAGATGATAAGGGAAGAGATGATTATATAACATCTTTGTCGTATTTGTTGGAAAAAACTAAGGACGGGCACGCAGCCGCAACCTTTATGAAAGAATATGTAAATCAACCAATTCTCCCTTTTATTGTTGATATTATTGAAGATCAAGTTGTGATTACAGCAGCAGAAAAAGATTCCCCATTCTTAGCGGGAGATATTATATTGGAAATGGACGAAGTAAAGGCAACTGAATTGATTAATCGATTAAAGGGGAAAATACCTGGCACACCTCAATATAAAGAGTATTTGGCTGCAAAGTATTTTAGGTATGATGATTCCGCAATAATCAAGTTCCAGCGGGATGAGGAAATTAAAACCGTATCTGCCATCGGTAAACCAGGTTCCGTTTTAGATGAGTTTAACCGAAAGGAAAGTTTCATAGAGATAGACGACAACATCTATTATTTCGATTTAACGAGAGGAAACACAGCTACATTCGAAGATATTATTGGAAAACTAAGTAAAGCCAGAGGGGTTATATTCGACTTAAGGGGATACCCATCTGACCAGGAATTAACAATGAAGCTAATAGGACATTTAACAGATAAGCCAATTAAGGGACCTATTTGGAGAATCGGGAAGAGCATTTATCCTGATCAGGAAGGAAAAACGTACGAGGAAGGAAGCCATACAGTTAACCCTAACAGCCCTTTAATAAAAGGGAGAGTCGTTTTTCTGACATATGCGGGGGCGATTAGCCATCCGGAATTTTTACTCGGTTATATCAAAGATAATGAATTAGGTGAAATTGTTGGTCAAGCTACAGCCGGATCAGATGGAAACATTCAATACTACCGGATACCAGGAGGCTTTAACGGGGTATTCACAGGACTGGAAATTTTAAATTCAGACAGAACTCAAACACATTTAATTGGAATAACCCCAACTATACCAATTGAAAGGACTTTGGAAGCAGTTAAACGGGGCGAGGATGAGTATATTTACAAAGCTCTTGAGTTTATAAAACGATAACTTTGCAGCAAAGAAAAAAGAATCGCCCTGTAATCTAGGGCGATTCTTTCATTTACCAAAAACAAAAAGAACAACATCTTTGAAGGAAACTGTCTAATAAATGAGATTGTTTACTTACAGAATAATTGTTGAATAGGATTATGCAATAAGGCATGGGAGAAATATATGAGATGTTTTAGTTATACTTTTATTTTTGACATAGGGCAAAATGGATAAAGATTAGCAATAATAGATTAATTGCTCCTGATGTAGAAGATAATGCTACCCCAAAAATTAGATTTTTCACTCTAACTTTTGGGGTACCTTAATAGTTAGGACACGTATTTACTTTTGGTTTTTGATAAATTTAATTTATTATTTTTTATTAAATGAACTAATAAGGCGATTAAAGGCAAAGCTGTTCCAATGAGTAAAGTTACTTCACTATTAAATTTATAGTAAGAATAACTTCCAATCCATGAACCAAAGGCTCCTCCCAAAAAGAAAATGGTCATATATAATCCATTCAGTCTGTTTCTTATCTCGGGATTCAAACTAAAGATAACTTTTTGACCTAATAATAAATTTCCTGATACGCCAATATCAATACTAATTCCGGAGATAAGAATTAAAATTACACTAAATAGTGAATGATCTTTAACCAAAAATAATAGTACGATAGATAATAGTACGAGCGCCATTGAAATATTAGTCACCGTAAAAATATAACCTTTATCCGCTATTTTACCAATAGTAGGAGTTAGTAAAGCTCCAGATATTGCAACAAAGCCAAAAAATGCAATTTCATTATTTGAAAAATTTAACGGTTCAGACCTTAATAAAATGGGGATAACTGTCCAATAAAGACTAAATGTTGCAAATAAACATGCGTGATAAAATGCTCTTTGTTGTAAAGGAGATGTATTTATTAGTAGCTTGACCATAGAAGCTATTAAATTTGGATATGACATGTTACTGGTCGATACTACTTCATAGTTGGGCAAAAATTTTATAATTAACAGTAATACTGCAACTAGCATTATTAATGAAAAAAGAAATACCATTCTCCAGCCGAACCAGTCAGCTATTCCGATAGATAATGGGCGAGCAATCATAATCCCAATCAATAAACCACTCATCACTTTACCCACATATTTACCTGTCTCTTCAATAGGCACAATCCTCATTGTTAGTGGAACTAACATTTGAGCTGCACAGGCTCCAATACCAATTATGGTTGTTAATATTAAAAATACAATTCCATTTGTCGAGATTAGCGTACCAATTAATGAAAGAATAGTAAGCCCGATAAGAATTCCTATTATTTTCTTACTTTTAAATAAGTCAGCCATTGGTACGATAAAAAATAAGCCCAAGCCATACCCAATTTGTGTCAAGGTAGTGAGCAATCCAGATAAATCAGTAGAGATGTCCAGGTCTTCTGCAATGAATTGTACAATTGGTTGTGCATAATAAATATTAGCAGCAAGTGAACCACAACTAATTGCCAAAATAAATATTAGGAAATTTGTCCTTTTAGTCAACTTTATCATTCCTTTTGTTTATTCTTATTGTTTTGGAACGTTCGTTCCGAAATACTTAAAAAAGAAAGACTATAGGTCTGCAATAGTCTTGTCCACTAGATTGTAGGCTGGATTTTTCTCTTTTTTATATCTAGACATTAAATTAATGCTGTGATTTAAACTTAATAAAGAATATGCAACTAATTCAGAGTTAGCCTCTTGCGAAATTTCTCCTTTCTTTTTTCCTTCTTCAATGACTTGCTTAAATACCTTCTCAAGTTCATTAAAATCATTTAAAAGCATTTCTTCTATAGAAGGATCAATATGTCCAATAAGAAGTGAAGAATTAGTTATAATACAACTTTTGGGAATGTCATCTGAATAGCATTCTTCAATATGTTGATAAAAAAAGGATTTAAGTGATGCTTTAGTGTCTATCCCGCTAAAAAGCAAATTTCTTTTTCGATAGCCATAATTTTTATAATGTTCTAAAACCAGTTTGAAAAGTTCTTCCTTATCTCCAAAACTATCGTAAAGGGTAGATCGACTAATTCCCATCGTTTCAATAAGATCTGAGATATATGTAGCGTCATAGCCTTTTTCCCAGAATAAATACATAGCTTTATTCAAAGCATGTTCTTTGTTAAAACTAATACTTCTACCCAACTTATAACACCCCCTTCATATAAGTTAGTATAAATGTTTCGGAACGATAAGTCCAGAATAACTTATCTTGAAATCAAGGCTTCTGTTAAAGGGAGCTTCTTCAATAAGAAGGCGTCTTTTTGTATGGATAACATTTTTAAGGGATTAAGTTTTATTTTGCGCGGGGGCATGTTCATAGGAATCAGCGTTTGAATAATAAAAGCTACTTACTTTCTTGGTGAAAATCTAGTCGCATTCCAAAACTTTGACCTTATTTGACAAAATAGTTATTATATAAACAAGGGACAAGAGTCAAATAATTCAGTTTGAATTGAATTTTCGGATATAGGTGATTAAATTGAGTAATGCTGTTAGCGCAAGGATTAAGGGTGACGATTATCAAGCATATATGTTTTGGATCAAAGCATGTCAGCTTTTTAACCCCGATACAAGAATTGATAAAATTATTTATGAGGATGACCAAGCAAAAGCATGGGATGACGTGGTTATCCATTATAAAACTCCTGAAATAGATACATACGGTGATCCGGTTTATACAGATTACCATCAAATTAAATATCACGTTACACAAGGCGGCTCTATTGGATGGGAGAACCTGCTGGATCCAAAATTCATTAATGCGACGTCGGTATCGTTTCTACAGAGATTGCATACAGCTCAAAAACAATTGGCTCCTGATGGTAAGGGCTGCCGTTTTAATTTGGTTTCACCTTGGCAAATCCACCCGGATGACCCACTAGCCAAAATTGTTAATACCCAAGAAGGCGAGCTTCAATGGAATAAATTATCCCCAGGAGGAGATAAAAGCCAAATGGGGAGAATCAGAAAAGCGATGAGAGATCATCTAGGGTTAACCAGTGATGACGACCTCAAGGTTGTTTTACGCCCTTTACGAATCGTGCATAATTCCAATAACGTCAAACAGATAAACGAACTCCTTAATGCAAATCTTAGGGCTTCCGGGCTAAAACCTGTCGATCCCAGTAAAATTGGGAACCCCTATATTGACCTAATTAAAGGGCTGCTCATCAAAGGCATAAATGTTTTTACAAAAGACATCCTCATGGATATATGCAAAAGAGAAGAGTTGTGGGTTGGAAATGTATTAAATGAAACGCCTGCTATACCAATAGGCATTCGAAGCTTTAAACGCGGTACCGGCAATATGGAACAAGATACAAAGCATATGCTCTGTTTATTGGAGCACTTTGAAGAACGGAACATTAAAGACAAATCCGCCTGGAACAATCCTATAGTTGCTAAAATCGAACAATTTATAGCATCATCAACGAAAGAACAGGTTCCATATCATATCCATTTGGATGCCCATTATTCAATTTCATTCGCTGCCGGTTACTTTTTGGATTCGAAATCCGGCGTTGACGTTGCTCCCATACAGAAGTTTGATGGTCTTCAAGTTTGGAAGCCAGACAAAAAAGTAAAGTATGAGGACTATCCGGGATGGATACATGAAGAACATTTGAGAAATGAAGATAACAATGATCTCGTTATTACACTCGGAGTTCGCCACAGTACAATTGATGACGTTAATTATTATCTTGAACAGGTCGGTATCCCGGTAAGAAGGGTGATTAATTGTACTATAGAGGGTGGACCTGGGGGAGCAGTTATTGAAAATGGGGATCACGCGTGGGTACTCGCTGATAAAATTACCTCTTATATAAACGAAAGACCATTTAAAGAAAGACTGGGTCATATACACATCTTTCCGGCTGTTCCAAATGCGTTAATTTTCTTTATTGGACAATTCGCTAGAGCGTTTGGACCGTGTACATTGTATGAATATGATTTTGAGAAAAGGACGCCTGGAGGATATGAACCTGCCATAACACTACCGCCAAAGAAAAAAGGATAACAGGGGGAAAAGGGATGGGAAAACTAGTAACCTATTTTAATGATTTTCTAGCTGACATTCGACTGACAGGAAATCAGGTTGACGATCTAATCACTGGTCATACAACGCTGCGTAATCGCCTTAAAGCAGATGAAGATCTTTCAAAGATAATCGTCAGCACCTTTTTACAAGGAAGCTACAGGCGTGCCACAGCAACACGTCCAAAGAGCGGTAAGCGGTCAGATGTCGATGTGGTCGTGGTAACAAACCTTGATAAGGAACAGTATACTCCGGAAGAAGCCCATGATTTATTCATTCCGTTTTTGGACAAGCACTATAAGGACAAATATCGTATTCAAGGGCGTTCACTGGGAATAGAATTAACGTATGTCGATTTGGATTTGGTTGTTACGTCCGCTCCATCTGAAAGTCAACAAGAATTATTGGAAGATGAAAACTTTACTACCGATTATTCTATTGAAGATCTATTTGACAATGTTAGTTCTCGTTCATCCTCCCCTTCAGAGGATGCATTGTCCAAGTCGTTGACCCTATTTGAAAAATCAGTAAACGAGGCAGTCTGGAAAACCGAACCGTTGTTTATCCCAAATAGAGAAGCGGAAAAATGGGAACCAACGGACCCTTTGGCGCAGATAAAATGGACATGGGATAAAAACAAAAACTGTAACAAGCATTATATCAATGTCGTAAAGGCATTAAAATGGTGGCGTCGAGTGGATGACCCCGATGGAAATCATCCGAAGAGCTATCCGCTGGAGCATCTAATTGGTCAATGCTGCCCGGATGGTATCGGCTCCGTTGCTGAAGGTGTAACCTTAACACTAGAAGCTATTGTTGCTGAACATCCTACCAAGCCTGAAATGCCAGACCACGGGGTACCGGAACACGATGTTTTTGAACGGTTAACAGATGAAGAGTACGATGCTTTTTATGAAAGGGTAAAAGAAGCAGCGAAAATAGCTCGAGAGGCATTGGATGCTGAATCTGTTTATGAAAGTGCAATGGGATGGAGAAAATTGTTCGGCAGCAAATTCCCTGAACCGCCAGAGCCTAAAGATAAAAAGAACGGATTTACCGAAAGGGAACAAAAAACAACCATTGGAGGAAATCGGTTTGCTTAGTCGGCAACAAAAAAGACCGAAACGGGAAATGCTAGCCGCTAGAAGAATGGTCGAAGGGTTAAGTGAAGTGGAGATACTAGAGGATGTAATGTGGGACCCATTGATAAACAAATGGGTCCTTCTTTGTAAACTGTCACCAAACTTCCAGTCAAATGGTACTATCCCAGTGTCGACTGACTGGTATGTACATATAGACGATTCGTATCCTTGGGGCAGTATAAGATTTTATCCGGCAAAAACTGACGGGTTAAAAGGTACTTTCCCGCATCAGAATTACAATGGGACAGGTAGAAAGGAAGCTCCTTGGACTACAGGAAACCTTTGTCTCGACAACAGTTACAGTAATTTAAGGCACCTAGGCTTGGACACAGAGCCGTTTGATTCAGAACGACGGTTGTTATGGCATTTTGAAAGAGCTATTAATTGGCTAATTGATGCGAACGAAGATAAGCTGATTAACCCCGGAGATCCATTTGAACTACCCGATTTTAATAAAGGCACATTAAACACCATTGCGTTTTGTGAAAGTCCGGAAACCTTCTCGATATGGCGGGATAGCAAAAGGACCTATGGGATCGCTGAGTTAGTATTCTTTAAAAAAGAAAAGCCATATATTATGGTTCCAAAAAAATTTGCAACTGTTACCGGAGAAGTCGTATTTGAAGCGGCATGGGGTGCGGGTATACTTGGTACCAGGTCTGAATCAGATAGTGTCATAGCGGGTTGGGTCTTTTTAAAAGATGTGCCAATCATTCCCCCATGGCAAGCTCCCATGACTTGGAGTGAATTAATTTCTGTATGCAGAAAGCAAGGAATTGAATTGTTGCAGTGGATAAGTAAAATTGTTCCGTTGTTACGCGATGGTAAAGCGCATATTTTTCTGTTTGGATTTCCTATTCCAGATCGAGTCCAAGAAAGCCCCAAACAAGTGTTTTGGCAACCGATACACTTACCAAAGCTGAGCAACGTAAAGAATAACCTGGCAGGTTTTCGTAGTGTCGAGAAATACAATTGGTATCGAGATACAAAGAGAATATTCGGGACTAAAAAACCTATCAACTGGTTAAATGCTGAAAATTGGCATGAGAGCGAGCTGTTTAACAGGGGCAGGATCAACAAAGAAACCCGGAATTCTTTCATTCTACAATTAGGTGCTGGTGCTGTCGGATCGATGGTTGCTGAACTTTTAGTCCGCGGTGGGCAAAAAGACATAACAATAATGGATGATGATCTCTTGCAAGCAGGAAATATAGTTAGGCACACATTAACAATGAAAGAAATATTAAAGTTCAAGGTTGATAGCCTGACTGAGCGTTTAAACCAAGTTTCGCCACATAGCAATGTAACCGGGATTCGCGAGAGGTTTTCATCTAAAGCTAATCATTCAGTTAAACCTGACGACTATGATATTATTTTAGACTGCACCGGTGAAGACGAAACCTTGTACCACTTGACACAAGTTCAGTTTAAGGAAACCAAAACATTCCTATCAATTTCATTGGGATTCGGGGCAAAACGTTTATTTGTGTTCTATTCTAGCGGCAAAGCGTTTAGTCAGGATGCTTTTACGTCTTTAATGCGACACTGGATTGAGAGTGAACAAAAGGAAACGAGTGAAGTCGATTTTCCTCGGGAGGGACTGGGCTGCTGGCACCCAATTTTCCCAGCGAGAAGTGACGACGTATGGCTGATGGTGACAACTGCTATTAAGTCAATGGAAAGAGCAATTACAACAAAAGAAAACAAGCCTAAGCTTCTAGTCTATGAACAACAATGGGAAGGCGATCTGTTTAAAGGAGTTATGCTGGTAAGCCAGGAGGAATATGATGAGTAAAATTCTATACCTGAATGAAGAGGGATCATTCGGAATTGAAATAGATGAGAGCAAGATAAACGCCATTTACGACATGTGTAAAGAATCATTTCCTAACGAAACCGGTGGAATACTAATAGGGAAGTATTCTTCAAATCTTAATCGTGCTCAAGTGAAAATAGTTACTGGTGCTCCAGTTGATTCAAAATGTGGACGAACCTGGTTCCACAGGGGAACCAAAGGGCTTCAAAAATTGTTGGATGAAGCCTGGGACCAGTATGGTATGTATTATTTAGGTGAGTGGCATTACCACCCTGGTGGTAATCCCTCACCAAGTATTCATGATATCGTGGAAATGAGTAGGATTTCAAAAAATAATGCATATCATTGCCCGGAGCCGATTTTAATTATCGCTGCCTGTTCCTCAACTGAGAATTCGAAACTCGGTGCTTATATCTTCACTGCTAGCAAAAAGCAAATTACATTAAAACAACAAAATGAATAGAATTTTAAAAAAGTTAAAAGCTGAGCATTACCTGACATATCTTAGTAGGTATGCAAAATATCTTTTGATAGTTCAGTATTCTTCTGGTTATTGCGAAGTGATGAGAAAGAATGAATCATCCAACAAAGTAGAACTTGTTCATTTTTCCGAGCTAAAATTGAAACTGTTAAGTAGTATACGTTTGTTTTGTACCATAAAATCAGGTATCATCCCGAAGGGATTAAGGTTGGACATACCCATTTATTAATTCGAATATCCGTTACTTCCGATGAGCCGCCATATTTGGCGGCTTTTTTATAGCGATTTTCATTAAACAATTTACCGGTTTTCAGGACTCCGCGATTTGCCATATAACTATTACATACAGCTCACTTCTTTACGACTAATCTTGAAGCGGTAAGAAGAAGCATATTAAATGGTTTTCTGTGAGAAGACTCCTCTCTATGGATAGAAATTTAAAACCATATTTTTGTATAATTGTTGCAACCATCCATTTTGGGCTTCGTCTAAAGTTTGAAAGGGTGTGGAAGATGTTAAGAAAAAAGAAGAGTGATTATATGGAAGTCGAATTTTCGAGTAAAGAAGAAACCTTAGAATGGCTTATGAATGAGTACGGTAGAAGTGTTGTACGATTGGCATTTACTTTTATGAAAAAGGAACAGTTAGCTGAAGATATTGCACAGGAGGTTTTTATAAAATGTTATGAGAAATTAGACACCTTTCGAAATGAGTCTTCTTATAAAACATGGATCTACCGTATTACAGTGAATTTGTGTAAGGATAGGTTAAAAAGCTGGAGTTATAAAAACATTATTATTGCTGAGCTTCTGTCGAAAAAAAGCACTAATTTTAAAACCCCAGAGAGTGAATTGATAAACGTAGAAAACCAAAAAGCCCTATCGGTCAATGTCTTATCTCTTCCAATTAAGTACCGAGAAATTAATATTTTATATTATTATGAAGAATTAACGTACAACCAAATAGCTGAATTGCTGAACATTAGTCTTCAAACCGTAAAATCCAGGTTGCACCGAGCCCGACTTTTGTTGAAAAAAATGATTGAAGGAGGCAAGAGTAATGGATGATAGGTTTAATAGGTTAAAAGAAAGTATGGATAATACGGTTTTGAAAAATCTGGATTTCAGGGAAAGAAATAAGGCTCAGGTAAGAAACGCTATTTACAATCCAAATAAAAGCAAGAGTTTCAAAAGTGTATTTCCATTAATAATAAGCCTCAGTTTTACCTGTATTTTTATAGTTGGAATTAGTTATTTCAGCTTAGAAAAATCAGGGGTAATTCAAGAAGGGGGACAAGCATCGGGTGTTGGGGGAGAAAAAGAGGTTCAACAGAAAAATGAACCTTCAAATGAAAAAATTAAACCTGCGTCCAAAAGTGAAGAAAATTATGATGCTATGGAAAAAGAAGATGTTTTAAATAAACTTTTAAACACAGTTGACAATTTCCAAACTGCTTCAGGGAAATATGAGATATTTGATAGGTATTATGATGAATCTACCAGTCAACGAATTGTCGAATTTAAAACTAGTTTAAGTGACCCTATTGGAGGTTATGAAAAAGCGTTAAATCTTCCAGATAAAAAGGTGAAAGGAGCAAAGCTAACAACGAATGAATTGTTTTATAACGATCAGAAAATTTGGAGTTTAAATGATGATAGCAAGACTTATTCTTCTAACGATTATGCAATTGAACCGAAGAGAGAAGTTGTTAAACCAGAGGATGTTTTTTCAATACCTATCTATAAACTTTATGATTCCAGTGATAAATTTAGGGAAAGACCGCCAAGTGGGAGTTCAGGCTTACTTTTGTTCCCTTACGAGATGACAGTTAAATATTTAAGATTTACGGATCAATGGAAGATTGAAAAGCAAAACGAAGAGTTATTTGGTCATAATACTATTGTTTTACATGGAAGTGTTGATAAGAGTGTTGTCAATCGTGTGCAACCAAATGAAAGCAGCTTTCGCTTCTGGGTCGATAAGGATACTGGGATATTAGTACAGTATGAAATCTACAACGATAAAGGAGAAGTTATTAGTTATCTCCGTTCAGAAACACTAGAAGTAAATATTCCGATTGATCCACAACAGTTCGTTCCTAAGCTTGATAATTTTACTAGTGCAAACCCTGGACCTGCTTCAAATATTGATCCTGAAGAAACTGAAATAGAGGTTATTGAACATGCTGATACCATCCCTGAACATGTTGGGGCGGTTTTAGAAATACTTCATAAAGAGACACCGTTCATATATGAATTTTCAACTTCACAGTTAAAGATTCATTCTGCCAGTCTAGAAAGATACAAACAATTTAATCATGCTTATTTGACCTATGAAGAACCAGGTTCAAGCGTTGTATATGTTAGAGCCTATCATAAGGACTCAACTGTTCGTTCAAACTGGGTTTATAATTGGGAAAAAGGTAAAGAACTAGATCAATTCAACTTAAATGGAATTGAGTGGAGAGTTTTTGAAGTGAAAGACAATCCAGATCATTACCTTATTGGAAGTAAAGGTGACTTTACGTATGAGATGATTTTTCAAGGGGACTCTAATCTACAAGAAATTAGTGAATTATTAAAATCGTTTAAAGAGAGTGGTTCTAGGCATTAAAAGAATCCCATGTTTTGAATAAAACCGAAAAAGCAACTGATCCAAGTTTGAAGGCATCCCGAATTAATTTTGGATGCCTTCTTGACAGTGTGCTCTATAAATCGTTACTCGGTTGTAGAAATAACAAAACCGGAAACTTTCCGGACAATTTATCAAGGTTGCGTGAAAAATGAGCCGTAAACAATGAGCTATGGTACGACAAATCGTATTTTACTAATTTCACATACTATTGAAGGCATCCTTAAACAATCGGGATGCCTTCTTTTTCTTCCCGTCATATGTATCAAAGCAGGAAGGGTCCAAAACGAATACATCCTATCTATTAAGAATATAGATGTACGAGGAGGTGTTACATGTCAAAGGGAAAATACAGAAGATCTTCAAAGACGAAATCCCAAATAGAATGGATCATCATTAGTTGCATTGCTCTCTACGCAATTGGAAAAATATTGTTTGGATGGTTGCAGCGGTTAAAGGAAAATTTTGTTTTAATGATTCAATCGATGAGCTTAGTTGAATGGAGTTTAAGCGTTGTTTTCCTTGCATCTCTGGCTTACTTGTTACACACGTTGATAAATTTGCGAAAAACAAAACAAGCCCAATATATACGCAATCAAGCAAAAGCAAGGGTATTGAGAGGCTCAGCATATCAAAAGTTGATGACAATGAACTCGGCGGAATTCGAGAAGTATATTGCTGACCTCTTTACCTGTAAAGGATATACTGCAGAGCTTACTCCTTTGACTGGGGATGGAGGCAAAGACATTATTCTTAGAAAAAATAAGGAAGTATCGGTTGTGGAATGTAAAAGGTATAGTGAAACCAATAAAATATCAAGACCTGATATTCAAAAGTTTCACAGCGCATTGATCGATATGAACGCGAAGGAGGGTTACTTCGTAACCACTGGTTATTTTACTGAGCCGGCAATGAAATATTGCATAGATAAGCCGATAAAATTAATAGACCTCCCACGATTAATGGAGTTAATCGAGGAAACAAGAGTTGGATGATTACGGACAAACCATACTAAAGGGGTTGATTTAACTTGTATGATAAACCTCTAATTGTTCATCCTAATAGTCGGAACATATATGTTGTTGAGGACTTGGATATAACAGGGGAAGTAAGTCAGCAACTCGTCCAATTTGCAGATCTAAAACAAGCACCTGAACAAGTACATACTTACACTATTTCTCCTTATACATTGTGGACAGCCAAGGCAAAGGGAATGGAAGCAGATGAAATCGTTTCTTTTTTGGAAACAAATTCTCAAAACAAGATTCCGGATTGGTTCAAATCCACCATCCAAAAAGATATAAACCAATTTGGTTCATTAAAATTTTCAGTAAGAGGCGATGATTTAATCCTGACGGGAAGTACGGAAGAAATAATAAAAGATATCAAAGGTTTAGAGGAGATTACAAACAAAGGTTATGTGGAAGTGAACACTACCACTTTAATGTTCAAACTGAGGTACCGCAGGGAAATTAAAAAAATATTGTTCGATATGGATTACTTTGTTAAAGATGCAGTTTACCAATCTGGTGAGGAAATCGATATCCACCTCCTTGAGGGTAATCTCGCAGATTACCAAACTGAAGCTATAACCTCATACATGAAATATAACGAACAAGCTGGCGGAGGAGGAACCATAATCATGCCGCCGAATTCGGGAAAAATTCTGGCTGGTTTAAAGATAATGGAGAATCTTAAAACTTCAACACTCATAATTGTTGAGGATAAGCAAAGAATGGATAAGTGGCACCAGGAAATCATGGATAGAACAGATGTACATGAAGGAAACATTTCTTTATTCGAAAATTCAGAGGCTGCAATAAAGCCTATTACAATAGGGACTTATGATACGATTTCTGCAAATGTTGAGAAAATGACTGGCTTTGGCTTTGTTATTTACGATGATGCGCATAAACTCCCAACTCCGACTCATGAGGTGACAACTGAAATTCACTCCAAAAATAAACTAGCGTTGGCTTCAACACTGGCACGCGCAGATGGAGGAGGAAACTTGGTTTTTGCTCTTATTGGACCCAAATGGTATGAAGTTTTGCACAGAACATTGGTTCATAAAAAATATCAGGTACCGGTTAATTGTGTAGAAATTAAAATTCCATTGCCTACAGATGAGCGCAGAGAATATGAGAGAAGAAATCCCAACAATAAATACAACCCCGATTCAAGTAATTCCTACAAAAGGGAAGCTGCTAGCATTATCTTACAGAAGAAAAAATCAAAACGTGCTTTACTGGTCACGTATTATTCTCCCTTAATTAAGAAATATGCTGACTCCTTTGGTTTACCCTTATTAAGCAGCCATTTGAACGATGAAGAACGAAAACCGCTCATCGAGACTTTCAATAACCAAGAGGTCAATAAACTTGTTACAGCTTCTAAGCTTATAGAGAATATGCAGCTTAAGGCTATTGATACTATGATATCTCTTTCTTATCACCAAGGGTCAGAGCGGGAGGAATATCTACGGTTAGGAAAGCTATTACCTGCGGATGGGGGTAAAAAAGAGGCGTGTTATTATGCCCTAGTCTCAAGAAATACAGAAGAAGAAAAATTTTATTCAAAAAGAAGAAGAGAAATGATTAACTATGGATTTGTATATAAAATTAGAACTTTTGAGGAACTTGTAGAAAGGGGGGAATTCTTTGAATCATAGGGAAGCCCTTCTTCAATTAACTGGAGAGGAATTATCAAATATTGCGGATATGCTGAAGATCGGTTTGTTTAAAGAATCGAAGCCGCCGTGGATTACAGCTCAAATTATAGGTTTTTATGAAAATGCAAATAAATTTTGTTCTTTGGCAGATCGATTTGGCGAGACTGTTCTAAATGAATTAATAATGTTTGTTCATACCGGAAAACCTTTGGAGGATAGTCATATTCAATCGTTCAACCAATATGGGATTTTTGTTAAATCGCAGATGCCATCTGACCTTAAAAATCGAATAGAAACTTGGACGCGATCTCTCTTTATTAAGAAATTTCCTGACAAAAAGGAGGAGGTAATTCAAAGTTACTTCCTGCAATCCTTTTTGCTCCTGGATTTCCTTAAAAAGGCGGACAGCATAAAACTGAAACAAAGAAAAAACGATAAAAATGTCAATGCAGCGTTGAAGTCCTTATTACTAAGTAAGGACAAATTCTGGGATATACTTAATCACTTAGTGAGAACGGGTATAGTGTCAAAATCAGGGGACATGTATTCTATTAACAATGCAAAGCATAATTCCTGGAGAAAACAAAATGTGGATTTTGCCATAAAACAATTCTACACCGACATGGCAGGCAAAGAAGTCATAAGATTATTAGAAGTGATATCAGCTAAACAACTAGACCATGATGAATGGGTTGAATTAGGAATAATAACCGGTATTTCAGTGGAGTATGATAAAGCTAAAAGTTTAGGTTTAATCTCATCTCGCGTGGAAAGTGGTAAGGAGTATGTCCAATTAAATCCCGAAGCTTGGGTCATAACAAAGGGAGGTTTTCATCCATTATGGAATGAACAATCAATATTGATAACTGCTTCATTTGAGGTGTTTTTTCCTTTTTACCAAGATCCGTTCATATTGAACGAACTCCTGCCTTTTTGTACGTTAAAGGATTCTCACTATTTCCTGGTGTTTGATATAAATTTGGATACTCTATCTAACAGTTATAAAGCATTGGAATACTTTTTCAGCACATTGAAATCAAAATGTAGATATGTTCCGGATGTTGTTATTTATGAATTAGAATCCCGTCTAGCTTGATGGTTTCACCTAATCTTACTGATACATTATAATTGGGGATTAAAGGATATTTTTGTGATTTTTAAGAAGCCTCAAATATGCGAGTGATACCTTCTTGCATATTTGAGGCTTTTATTTCTTTTCACGGAGTTACTGGGAATCACTTGGTGCTCACACACTTAAAAGCGTAACCCCCCTTAATTATTTGATATGATATAGATATCTAGCATGAGTCAAAAGTAAAAACACGATTTGGTTGTCAAATCGATTAAGATACTGAGGGGGTAAATGCAGTGAGCATTTTCAATTCTATTAAAAAGCTGTTTTCCGGGACCGGTAAAAATAATACTGCCGTTGCAGATGTACCCAAGACCCAAACAAAAGAGGAACAGTCAAAATTATTAAGCAAATCCTACCTTAAACAAGTTAATAATACTAAGTACCGAAAACTGTCTACAATTGATGTAACAATAAGCGAAGGCATGTCGTGGGATTCGTTTTTTTCAGTTAAAAAGGAAAACCCAAAATTGATAGGTTTTGATAAACGATCTCGTAAAAAATTCAAACACTTATTTCACAATGAAAACTTGTTAATTGTTCACGCGGCGGGGGCAATTGAATTAATCAGTAAGGAATCGGTCAGAGAATACTCTTTTAAAGGTAGACCTGTAGAAAAGTTCACATGTGTAGAAGCTAATGAACACGGAGCCATCCTTCATCAGAAAGAAAAGGTTTGTTTTGTTAACTTTCAAACCGGAAATGTATTTCAATTTGTATTTTCTTGGCAGCCATTTTCCTTTGCAATGGGCGATACATATTGGTTAATTGGAACGCGTGAAACATACAACGGTCCAGGAGAACTTTATTGCTTTGATTTTGACGGTCAAATGAAGTGGGCATTAGGTTTCAACGAACGCATGAATACTCTTTTTGGTGAATTAGAGTTTATGCCATACACACTCCAGGTATCAGATGACAGTACCGATATTCTGGTGGGCAGCATGGACCGTTTATATCGCCTAGATGGGGAAGGGAACCTTAAAGCTAGAATAGCAATTTCCGAGTTAAAGGAAGCAGAATTACAAAAGAAACAAATTGAGATGCAAAAAGCTTTATCTGTCCCACCAAAAAATGAAGATGAGGCAATTAGCCGAATAGCTGAACAAATTGCATCCCAGTTTATGAGTGGATTTGAGAGAATGACTTTTAACTCCCCTTATGCGGGGTTTGCTCATGATCCTGAAACAGATATGATATTTATCCTTGAGGAAAAAGGAAGAGTATCAGCTTGGGATAGTAGAGGGTCATTGGTTTGGTTAAATGCATTCAAAAACGAAGGCAGATACATTGACTGGATCGATAATAAACTGGTTGTGTCATTCACAAGTGGAGAAACATTTTGGATTGATAGGGATGGAAAGTTTGTTTATGGAGCTAAGCTGCCTAAACAAGCAGACACCATTGCTTTAATTCCGGGACAGGAGAAGTTCCTCGTAGTGTGTCAGGATAATCGCCTGTATGAACTTTCGAAAGAAACCGGAGAAACCATAACGGGTTCTGAGGGACATCCTGGAATGCAATTGTTTACTTTGTTTGGACAAAACGTCTTTTTCGATGGAACAGCTAATAGCCAAGGATATTTCTGGCTTGCCCCACCAGGGCATAGGTGGACGCATTTCGAGGCAAAATCTATCTTGGATAAAACAGATGGAGATTCATTAGATAACCTTGTGGCACCTGAGATAACGGAAACGAAAAAATTCAACCAGGCGTGGGAAGTAAAAGGCGACAAGGATTGGTTAGGGAGTAGGATAGTTGATTTTAAGTATAATCGGATATACGCGGTTGAAAATGTCGAAACTGAGCGGGAGGACTATGACCGGCTCTTAAAAATGACTGAAACGCAAAGGGAAATAGAACGTAGGAGGCATGTATTGATTTGTTATGATTTCGCCTCAAACGTATTGTGGAGAAAAGAGATATTTTCTTCAATGTGGTCTTTATACTTATCGCCTGATGGGGAAACACTCTTTACAAGCATTCCATCAAAAGAAGAAATCACCTATATGCCTGGTACTCTCCTTATGCTCTCAAAAGAGGGAAAAGAAATAGGGAAATTCAAGGTTGAATCACAGGGATTTAATCTCGAATTTATTGAATCTGATTTGGCATTTGTTCGGTTCGCCTCTGAAAGAGGGACTCCGCCGGTACCCGGGTATTTAAAGAGAGATGAAAAAAATAAATGGTTGTTAACATTTGATAAAGAAGAAGATCAGGAAAACGAAATGGATTTCGGAGCGGGAATTAACACTATAGAACTTAAGGCATACAGTTTGAAGAGAACAGGGAAGAAGATATACGTGATTTTGTCAGAGCAAAAGCAACAGGAGTTAAAATTACCCGCCGCGATTTACGAAGCTTACGAAACCCCACAGGGAAACATTTTATTGCGTGTGGGAACAAGGACGATTAGCGTTTATAGTCCAAAGCTAGAAAAAGTATTGGAAATAAAAGAGAATGAAAATATCCTTTCCGTTAGGTGTGGAAGTGAAACCTTCGGGATTATTACAAAATCTGAGTTTAAAGGATATTCAACAGACGGGAAACTACAATGGAAATATAGCTCACTGCCAAAATCCTATGAATCTAAAGCATATTGGTTTCCTGGCAAGGGAGTATACCTCTGGGTAGTTGGCAATAATCTGGAAACTGTTGTAGCTTCTATTGACGAGACAGGTACTGTTCACCATAGCCAGTCGTTCGACAAAAAAGAATATCATTGGGAATTTTCTATATCTCTTGACCAGCAAATTTTTGTAGCTCAGGGAAACCAAAGCGTTAAAGGCTTTAACGTATAAAGAGTGTGACACCTTACCCAGTTAACACCTTTTTAATAAAAACGCTTGTGGGAAAAATAGCTGTGGGGGTGTAAATGGGATGGGAAAAAAGCTAGAGTTTATTTACCAACCAAGTAAGATAGAAATTGATGAGGAGAAGGTAAAAGAGTGTCAGAAAATAATTATTAAATTCTTCGTAGACATAGCGGTGGAAAGAGAACGAGCCTCCAAAAAGTAGGGAGGCTCTTTTATTGTGAGTTTATGCAATTTTCTAGATGATTTCCCTTGGTGGGTAAAGATGGTCAAATCATCAACACGATTAAGGCAGAGATAGTTAAGCATGGAAGATAACAAAGCTAAAGAGCCAAGAAACGTGATAAATAATTACTTATTTATGGAATTTAACAACTTTTCTAGCTCCGCTGATTTTAATAACAGCGTTTTATTAACGCCTGCCAAATAATCCTTTAATTGCCCCTTATAGATAAAGTTACGTAATTTTGAAGCTGAGATACCATATTTCTGAACAGCTTTTGGCACAGTAATGAATGTTTTCTGAAACAAAAGGAGATCGTGTTTGTCAAAAATAAAACTATTACTCCTAGGTTTTGTTTTTGGGATAATAACATGATGTTCTATATACTTATGGAGTGTCCTTTCACTGATACCCAAAATGCAGGCTGCCTCAGTAAACGTGTATCCACGAACATTATGCTTTTCTTCATTTCTCTTCATTGTTAAATTATCAATTTCATGTTTATAAAAAAATATATCACTTATTTTAAAATTTCTTCGGTTTGTTACTCCTTTTATAGCTCCAGTTTTCATTGAAAGAAGTAGGAAGGATATTGAATAGCCCTTAGGAAGCAAATCCCTTAAAGCTATGACTTGATCCGGAAGGTTACCAATCACCTTACATTTCTTTAAAAGCGAAATCAATTCACTTCGCACCAAGTATGTGTTTTTATTTCCCGTTTTATGTTGGGGTTGTAGAAGACCTGCTTGAATTAACTTCAAAATAACCTCTGTGCTGATGCCCAAGAATTCGGCTGCCTCTTTACGCGTAATAAAATCGTTTTCTTGCTTTTTTATAAATTGGAATTCTGATAATTGATCTTTAGTAATTCTATAGCAATACTTTTCCTGACCGATTTTTACAGTGTCAGTTTCGAGGAGTTTATTTTTAAATAATTGATCCATTTTTGTTCTGGAGATATTAAGCGATGCACGAAACTCATTCTTGTTTAGGAAAGTGCTGGTTAATAAGTTAGTTTTTTCGGGGTGAAAAGCTTTAAAATTCAATGGTACCATTCTGTTGCGAATTTTCCGGTTATCGTAGATTTCATAAGCTTTCTTAATGTGACTAAACTCATGGCTAGAAAAAAGTTTCGAAAACTCTCTCCATCTATACTTTCGGGTTTCATATGGTTGAGTGAAAAAGCGGTCAAAAACCAAATGCAAATTCATTGGGAAGTCTTGATACATAAAGAATATATTTGATAAAGCATCCAAGATTTGCTCATTTGTACTACTCCGTGATCTTGATACAAAGTGGGAATGAATTGTCCTTTCAGACGTAAAACTCTTCAATGAGTGAACCATATACATGCTTCTAAGCAACAATTCAATACACTTTTTAATACTTTGGTCTGCCAAAAATCCACTAGTATTTTCGCCTTTTATTTTGTTGATAATCTCGCGTTGGGTTTTCAACGTAAATTCATTTTTTATTTCTATTTTTGGGGCATGTGATAATGGTAAGTGACAGCTCTTGCATTGATCTTTTAATAAAGAGGGTATGTTAAGCCTTTTCTGACAATGAGGACACTTTTCTAGAAGCAAGGATCCATGTCTTGAACAATTCGAAACTATATTTATACTCCACAGCAACTGGTGATGAGGTTCCTCTTTTAAACATTCTGGACAGTATTTTGTCCAATACTTTGTCAAAAAGAATTTTTCCTGTAATTTGGTAAAGTCTTTAGTTATTAAATTGAAGCTACCCCTTGAGAATGCATCCGCTGATATCTCCGTTTTATCTACGAGAAAAGTACATACCTCTTCGGGAAAAAAGTTGGTTTCTACTTCATGCCTTTTTATTTTAAATTCCTTCAAGATAATAAAAGGGGTTTCATAGCCATTAGCTTGTGAAAGTCGCCATAAGTAACTTCCAACACTCTCGTCAGTAAGCAGTCTCGGTCTATTGATAAACAAATGATAAACCTCCTAAAAAGAGGATAACCAAAATTGTTTGAAAATATTCACCAAACAGTTAAAGATAACTACAACAATTATATTTGGACCAAGGAATTGTTTAGATGTCCCGTACATTGCATTAGAACAATCGAAGGGCAATTGTTGATTATCTTAAGGGGAAAAACGGGGAACTTGCAGTTCCGGAAAGATGGCTGATTATTTCCATACAAACTACTCCTGGCAGAGTTAGGAGATACTGTTTGCATTTTGTGCATAATTGCATTGCTTGACGCTTCCTCTCACAATGATGCACAAAAAAGGTAAAAGACATTTTCAAAATAAAATTGGCTGGATGTAAGGGGAAAAAAGTGTTCTCGGCAAACGTTCACATATACCGTCATTATGTCAATTAAAGAAAAAGTTCAGAACCGGTTATGAGCTTTTTGCAAAAATAGAGGATTACATCATTTGATGTAGATTATTTGGTTCATAAGATGTTTCGGAAGAACAATTGAAAAGGCATCTAGGAGGTAGCAAGATTTTTTAAACAGGAAACGAATGTCGAACCGTTCAATTGATCAGCCATAAACAATGGGATGCGGTTCGATCAACCCTATTCGATTAATGGAACAACATACTTTTTTTCGACCGATGAAGAAGCTGTAGAGCAAGAAAATGGAGCAAATTGAGGGATGTCGAAAAAATACAGGCATGAAGTAGCTCCTTTTGGGTAAGTACGAAAAACATTACAGATAGGAGGATTTGATTGAAAAAGTTCCGTGGAAAAAGGCGATATTTTCGTAATTTATCGAGAGAAGTTGCATTAGAAACGTGTAATTTACAATTTGCTAAAGAAGCGTGGTTTGACCTATGGCATTACCATCTCTATTTTTCTGGATATGGAAATCATAGCCTGAGGATACGAAGAAAGCACATTCAGGCACATATAGCCTTATATAAAAATATATTAAAAAGGCTTGAAACCCTTGAAATACCGTACCATTCTTGTTTCACATTGACGATGAAGACGCTGGTGTTGATGCAGTTTTTATTCATACCCCGAATCCAAATGAAGATAATTTTCCTCTTAAAGTAGAAAATTTGAACTGGGATTGCAAAATACCAAATGTTTTCCAAGATTTAATTAATACAAAGGATTTTATTGTCGGACACTATAAAATTGAATCTGAAGGTGGTTACATTATCCAGTCCAAGACTCAGGGAAATAAATTGGATTCTTATTGAACTAGCAAGTGCGTAGATCCAGGAAGGATTTCCGCACTTTTTTATTGAATTCTTTATTAAACAAACGGGGCAGTTTATTCAATAAGCATTAAAAAATCCGTACACTCCCTCTTTAGGAGCCGTACGGATTTTTTCTTTCAATGTTTGAACTTGATGAAATAAGTCTTTTGGCAGCATCGAAAACTGCCGTAAAATGTTTTTTCCCATCTTCACTAACTGTCACAAACACATACACTTGTCTTTTGGGATGATAACCTTCTCCGCCAGTTCTAGACGTACCGTACTTATCAGCTTTTGATAGCACACTATTAATGTCTTGAAAGTAAGTCTTTTCACGGATGTTCAATTTTGCATTCTTAAATTCGATATATTGTTCTTTATCGACTGAATCGTAGAAAGCATCAGCATTTTGGAAACTCATTGCTGAGTTATCAGGGTACTTAGTCCAAAGTTCTTGTGAATTGGCAAATGTAAAATGAACATTTATGGAGAGTATTGCGACTATCAGAAAAATGAGGGAACTTACTTTTTTCATTATTACTCCTCCTTTTTTTGTATTTTCTCCATAATTTTGCTTATTATGTAAGATGGTATTTTTAATCAGTTGTAATCTAACGAGTGCGGAGATCCAGGAAGGATTATCGCGCTCTTTTGTGGAATTTCTTATAAACAAACGGGTCAGTTTAGCACAACAAGAATTTAAATTAACTGTCCATAAAAATAGATTTAAATGGTAAATATTGATTAACGTAAAACGAAAGATAGGGAGGACCCTGATGAGAGAGCCTATGAAAATAATGATATTAGGAATATCCATTATGTTGTTAGCTTTATTTATTCAAAATATATCTAGTTGGGGATCAGGACCTTCAAATGTTGTCCAAATCTTAATTATTATAGGATTCATTTCTACATTGGTAGGATTTTTCTTGAAAAAATAATGAGGTGTTGAAGTGGTGACTAGGGATTTTTTTGTTCAATTCCTTATTGAGCTAAAGGGGCAGTTTAGTTGAAGAAGAATTTTATAAAAATTATAATAATTATAATAATATAAGGATATTGTGGGGGGGAAATCATTGATAAAAGGATTATATGAAGCACATTTACCAGTAAGTGATTTAAATCGTTCAATAGAGTTTTATACTAACCTTGGGCTTGAACTTGACCATACCGTTGAGGATAGGTTGGCATTTTTATGGGTTGAAAAAGATAAAAGTTGGTTGGGATTATGGAAAACCGATAAAGTAGAACTCGAGTATCATCCTTCTATAAGACATATAGCGTTTCAAGTATCGTTAGAAGGATTAAAGAACTCAGTTAGTTGGCTTAAAAATAAAGGATATGAACCCAGAGAGGCTTTCGGATTTGAGCCACTCGAGCCTTTCGTGATGCCTCAAGAGGATTATGCACACGCTAAAATTCATTTTAATGACCCTGATGGTAATAGTTTAGAATTTATATGTAAGATACCTAATCCTAAAAAACTGACAGAACGTATGTATTTGAGTAAGTGGGAAGAAATAAATAAATAGAATACATTCACCAAAGGGGGCAAATGAAAAAAAAGGCTGTCGTGGAGACAGCCTTTTCTTATGATGGTAATAGCAGGTTTGTTCAAGAAGAATAAGCTATAATTTAGATATTACTTAATAGAAAGAGGTTACTAATGCAAGAAAATATTCAGGAGTTAACATCACAAAAACAATGGATTGAGGCATTTCTAGTCCTAAATCAGCTTCGGACTGATTTAACCGAAGAATCTTATTTGGAGTTACTTGAGGAAATGCAGAGAGATGGCTACAGGTTATTCGCTCTTTATAATAATAATAGAATTGTTTCAGTGGCTGGGTTAAGTTGGAGAGTGAACTTCTATAATAAGAGACACATTTTTATCTATGATTTAGTAACAGACATAGAATATCGATCATTTGGATACGGTGAGAAATTACTATTATATATACATAGTTGGGCAAAAGAGCAAGGAGCAGAGTATGTTGCATTGGAATCTGGACTTCAACGAATAAATGCTCACCGATTTTACGAAGAAAAATTAGAATATGATAAATGGTGTTATTCATTCAGAAAACCACTTTAGCGACAACTCTAAAAGAGTGTTGATCCAGTAAGGATTTACACTCTTTTTTGTTGAACTTCTTGTACTAAAGGGGGCAGGTTAGCTCAAAATGTATAAATGATTTAAATTGCTCAAAAGATAAAGGTAAACTTGCTTATAGGAGAGATACCTTTTGAATTATCGGATATTTATTTTTATGATGGCTTGTTTATTTTTCATATTCCCTACTTCTGGCTCTGCGTCTTTAAATCCAGTAAAAGACACCAGTTTGGAAACGCTGTCTAAACAGGAAACAGAACTTGAGAAAATGTATACTAAGCGGCGGGCTTTGAGTGAGGCACTTTTAGAAGTCGATCAGGAAATTTTTAGGTTTCAACAGGAAATTTTGAAAAAGGCAAAATAGGTAAAGCAATTTTTTTAGTGACAGGTGCATTGATCCAGAAAGGATTAGACACCTTTTTTTGTAAAATTTTTGTTGAGGAACGAGAGAGCCTTCCTATAATAAACTGAAGTATGTAAAGATATGTACTTAAACATACGGGTGCTATTCTTCAATAAGGCTTTAAAACAAGGACCCCAATCAGGTTCTTGTTTTATGTTCATTTATCAACAATACTATTTAACATAGCTTTTTGAAAAAAGTCGACTGTCGAAGTAGCGGACGCATGAAGACAGGTGCAGTAGTATCAGCGGCACCGCCTGATTTATAAATTTGTACAATATGAGAATCAAATGTGTGGAGAGCTAGAAAAGGGCGATGACATGCCCTTGACCCAGAAACCTGACCAAAATGGAAAAGGACTGCGGTCACTTTGGTACTTCAGATCCCGCTGGTATAAGTCAACTTTCACCTTAGGGGTGGAGTTTCAAGTTTTAACCCTGTACTGCTTAGGGGTACATCCAACAATTCGTACAAAATTACGATAAAAGCTAGTTGGGGAGGAAAACCCTAAGTCATAAGCTATTTCAGTGATTGTTTTAGTTGAATGACAAAGTAGGTCTTTTCCTTTTTCTATTCGCAATGTCAAAATATACTGATGAGGTGTAAACTTCGTTAGTTTTTTAAAGGACCGCATAAAATGGTACACGCTTTGTTGAGCTAATTCAGCCATCTGTTCAATTGTTAGCTCATCAGTATAATTTGTATGGATATACTCTATAACCTTATCCATCGCCATATCTGAAGCCACATGTAATGTACGTCGCCTAACCTGATGACTTCCCTTTAAAATTCCTGAAAAGTAAGAGAAAATTTCATTTTCTAATTCAATGGTTAGAGGGTTTGAGTTTTTATTTTCAAATAAATAAGGTGTTAACCAAAGTTTCATTTGTCGTTGCAAATCTGCGGTAAAAACTCTTTGATTCTCATTGAATTCAATTTCATCTAATATTGAAAATCTCTCTTTAGCCCAATTGTTTAGGGCTTCTCGATTAAGACCCACAATTATAAATGAGCTTGTCCTTCCTTCAAATTGATGACCGTGCATTGAATGAGGATTTGCTACAATAGATTGTCCCTCCGTTAAGACATTCTCCTTACCATTAAGATTTGCGACCATTTCACCTTGTAATGGAATTGAAATCTGATAAACATCTTTATGAGAATGAAGGGTATCGTTCCAATTTTGTCCCTCTATTTGTAAAAATTTTATGTTTGGTAATTTAAGATGAAATCCCATGGATACCCCCCTTTTTAAAAGTCGTTATTACTATTTTATCAAATAATGCTTTCTAACAAAGCAGTTTTTGTAATGTTTTTAATGTTTCACCACCTTATAATTAAGTCAAGAGGTGATTAATAAGTGAAGTTCAAAACTAGATGCTATTTAGTTTATGGTATTGCACCAGCTGGAATAAATGCTAAAGAGGTCAATTATGCATTGAATCAATGGATCAAAAATAAAGCATTTGGGAAAATCATTTACCATGAACATTTTGCAAACAAGCCATTGGGAGGAATTGCTGTATTTGAGGTGAATTCAAAAGACGAATTGGAATTCCTAAAAAAAGAGCCTTCTGATCAAAATTCATTTCTTTTTGGTTGGAATTTAAGTTATCACCCTATGACCCATAGTACAAACACAAACCGCTTTGTCTATCAAATCCAATACACAATGTCATCTTATGGCGGAACAAGTATGACTTATGAAATCAAAGATTAAGAAAAAAATAACAGCTAGGAAAATAATTTTCCTAGCTGTTATAAGTAAAATTTCTTTATTAGGATGTGAAAATGTATTGCATGCATTAGTAATCGGTGGTACAGGGATGTTATCAAAAGTCTCATTATGGTTAGTGAATGAAGGCTATAACCTATCAGTAATAGGACGTAATCCCCAACGAATGAATCAATTGATAAATGCGTCAAAGAAACAATCCCGAATTACGCCATTACTAATTGATTATCACAACGATATTCAATTAAAAGAGCAGCTAAAAATGACTATAAAAAAGAACGGTCCAATTGAATTGGTAGTAGCATGGATCCATTCAACGGGAAAGAATGCTTTAAATGTAATTTCACAAGAGCTTTCAAGTGAAGAAAATTCATGGAGACTATTCCATGTGCTTGGAAGCAGTTCAGACCTAGATGAAATCAAGAATAATACAACTTTACCTTCCAACTGCTTATATCGCCAAGTTCAATTAGGGTTTATTGTTGAAAATGATTATTCTCGATGGTTAACTCATGATGAAATTTGTAAGGGAATTAAGGAGTCCCTAGTTAATGATGAACAAGTAAAAATAGTTGGAACGATTGAACCCTGGGACGAACGCCCTTAATAACATTGAAATGGGTACTACAGAGAAGTAAAGTTGTATATCCCGTATTTTTTAAGGGATATAATTTATATACCAATGAACACAGATCATATACGGGGATTGTGAAATTTTCTTAAGCTAACGGGTATCTTTAAGAACATATACAAATAAAAATGCTCAGAACCATAAAGCGGTCTGGGCATTTATCATGCTAATGCTAATTGTTAGCTTTTCGTTTCTTTCGGTCAATATAAGTTGATATGGATAGAACAACTGCAGCAAACCCCATAACAGATGCAAATCCTATCCACCTTAACGAAGGATCACTGGCTTCAGAACCACTTTCTGCTGACTTAACAGAAGCAGCAGTTTCTTGAATCACTTCTGTTTCCGTCTCCTGGTTTTCCGTGTATACCTCTGTATCATAGCCATCGTAATATCCTTCTGAATATGCTTCGAACTGATATTCATCGGAGTAATTTCGGTATTCATCATATTCAAGTCCGATATAGGAATCATCTTCACCGTCTGAATATCCTGCATCCAAACTGTTTTGTTCGCACAATTCCAGACCTTCTTCATGACCGTCGTCGATTCCGTCTTCAAAGCCTCTCCCGAAATCATCGGTTCCTTCCCAATACCAATCATATTCTTCTTCGCAATTAGACGTATATCCGTAAGCTGTATCGTATCCCTGGCTGTACCCGTTGTCATAATCCTCCTGGGGAGCCGGGAGGTTATATGTGCCGCCGTTTCCGTCATGGTAATGATACTCACCGTAGTATAGACCCCAATCATCACAATTCGTCCGGCATGTATGACCGCCACTTCCATCTGTGTTTCCTGGGTGTGCTGAAACAGTGGATGACAAAAGGAAAAGGAAAAACACTGTATAAAACAATATATTCCGCTTCATAAAATCAACCCCTTAAGTAAAATTTTACCACAAATCCTTCTGCACAACGATTGAATATTTTATTGGGCATAATAGCTATAGATATAAGAAAGTGGGAGGATAGAATCGTGAAACGGCTTTTAATTTTAAGCTTTTTTATACTTGGCGTACTAGCCCCGCTACATTCAGCAACTGCAACCGTAGGACTGAAAATAAAAACAGACGATATATTATCTTTCGAAGTTAACCGGTTAAACGGTGAATCCCGCTCATTCTCTGAACGCAATGGCTATGATTACTTCATCATTGATAAGGTGGTTAACTGGATAAACAAATCAAGTGCGATGAAGGAAACAGAAGATATAAACGTAAGCACCCCTCCAATTTCTAAAATGAAGATCGTAATGAAAAACGGGAACACAGCAGTGGTTGAGCCAGCTTATAACTGTACGTCCAAAAACACAACGAAAACGTGTACTATTGCAGACAGCGAAGTTATATTTACACAAAATGATAAAAGAGTCAGGCTGAAATCAAAAGAGCTATTTGATTGGCTGTTGGTTGGCTGGAAAATTGAAAGTGTTGGTGCACCTAAGGAAGAACTGCTTGAGGAAACATTCTATTTCAGGTATTTTTCCTACCTTCCGGATAAATACACCGATTTTATCCTTTGTCCTAGAGTAGACAAAATCGAAAGAATTGAAGGGGATACTAGGAGACATATCATCCATGCAAGTGCGCTGAATTATTCTTCGCATCATGGTGATAAACCGTATGACCGGATTCATATCACCTTCAGTGATACTCCTGAAAGGGGAGTAGAAATTACTAATGTGCAAATTGAAAGAGGAATATCAGGAAAAGAAGCCCGTGTTCAGTGTGGAAGAGACGAATAAGACATAACAAAGCCACAACTAAATGGAGCTGTGGCTTTGTAAATTAAAACTAGTTGGAATAGCCTTAATTACGGAACATGTATATATAATCCTTCCTCTGTCATTTCAGGGAATATCCCAAACGCATTCCATGTTTCTTCCACAACTTTGGAAACCGGATCGAAATCAGACAATCCACTCCAGTTTGGATAGGTACCGTAGATTTTATCCAATGCGTCCCATAGGTTTTTCCACGATTCCTCAAAATAGTTTTCCTTAAATAATTCATTTTTGTGGTTAATGACCAATTCATCTGGCAGCCACGTTGCTCCGTGGATGTTCCCGATTACAGTTGCTGCCATTTTTATGAGAAAATAAACGCGCTCTTCAAATTGGGGAAAGAATTTACCCAAATCACGGTGGTATCGGTAAAGGTTGATTTCCTCTTGGATTTTTTCTTTTGTGTCGTTAACGACATCTATCAGGAAAGGAATTAACAAGTCCGAATCCTTTGGCAATGTTGAGGCAGATGTCCGAAGGGCAAAATATTCAGACCAAGCTCCCCAGGCGCTATCGTATAGGCGAGTTGATAGTTCGGTATCGCCAAAGCGCTTAGAATCAGAGCCGAATATGTTCATCATATTGAAATCATCATGAACATGACAAAGCTCATGGTGGATGGTATTAATGAAAAATTGCTGAGTTTCTTCTCCGTATAATCCTGCGACAATATGCTTGTCCAAGAATATCGTACATCGCTTTTCACCATTAACCTTGTAATCCAGGACCTTCGCGAAAGCCCTGGCGTGTTCATTATGAGTGAAACCCTCTAATAGCTTATGTTCCCTTTGAAACGAAACCAGTTCCTTACCGAAATCATCCGGTACTATGATGCTCTCAAGCAATGACAAATTAAGCTGTGACTGTTTTTGCAAATCCAAGATGATAGTTTTCAATGCTTTTTGCAACTGTTGGATTCTTTCGTCGGGCATTTCAAAGAACTTCTTAATAATGAATTCCATATAAATACCTCCTGTAAAAAATTTTACTATATTTGAAGAAGAGGAGTATTTTTCAATACTTAGTCAGAAATGAGAAATCTATCATCGGAGCCGGATATAGGAGTGGTATTTTTATGAGTATTTCACTTCGAACAAGCTAGAGGATTTAAGGTATCTAAAGATAAAAAATAGCTAAGAAATAATTTTCTTAGCTATTTGGGAGGGGAGTTTAATTAGGTAACTTTATTTAGTAGCGATATTTAATTGTAAACTCGGGGTCAACTTGATAAAGGAAGCTGACTACAGACAATCCATTACTAAAGACTCTGGATTCATCTTCTACAATTATCGTTCCTGAAATATCTTTACCGTTGGTCGCATCATAATCACATACTGCTCCGGCAGGTAATACTGCAGTTAATCGTACAGTCCCACGAGTCATATTAAATCCCTTGAATGGTAATGTCTGATAGATATAAAAATTACCATCCGTTTCAGGGTAAACTGAATAGGCATAGCTGAGGTGATAAATTCCACCTGGAGTTATTGCCTCTAGTTTTACCGGTTCCATATACATTGTAGATAACCCCAACAATGCATCCAACCTTACTCCGTCAGTAGAACCACTAGCAACCTGGGAAGCAAAATCCTGCACTTCCTGAATAACCACTGACTTTGGAATAGGAGCAAATTGAACCTTTCCTGCCTCGAAAATTCTCAAATCTTGATCTGGGATTTTCTTTATTCCTGGTACTAGAAATTCTTCATTTTCGGGTAGGGGGCTTTCAAGCTGAAAAAAAGTCTCCACCCTAACAGTATCAAACTCTTTGCCATATCTTGATGTAGGAGTAATCGTTAGCACCGTATCTTGCATTAAACAATTATACATAAGCCAATCTCCTATCTTCTCCTCCCAACCTAAATTATACAATAATTGTTGTAAAAAAAACCCACTTTTTATCATTGATTGTAAGAAAAACAAGAATAGTTTGAACAAGTAACTAGCTGAAGGTTTTCACTTTAATTATAGGAACGTGTGTTCTATACTATTAGAGTAGAAAGGTGAGTGATTATATGGGAATACGTGATCGAGGGAGCTTGGAGTGTAGAGGTTTCGAAGAAATCGAAGAGAACATACTTTTCGCGATGGAATTTGCTATTCCGGCAAGGATTAAAATTTGGGACAACCGATTCTTCAAGGAATGCAGGGGAATGATTCATAGACTGGATGAGATAAACAAGGTGCTCTACCTGGAAACAGAAGAGGGAAGGATGATAAAAATAACCTTTTCCGATATTATAGAAGCTTTTTCAGAAGATACATAAAACGTAACAAAACATACAAAATCTCGACAATTTTCCCCTTTTATATCCGTTATGATGGAATCAAATGGGAGGTGTCAGATGTACAAATTGCAATTTGTCAATTCTACCACCAAAGAGATACTTCGCGAAGTAACGAGAACAGATGAAAATGAAATCCGATTCGAAATCATTCAAAATGTGATGGAATCCCCGCTCGGTCAACTTTTTATCGTGGACAAAAACAAGGTGTTACTAGAAGCCCAGTATGTTACTCATTTCCACAAAAAAGAAGAAGGCATGATGGTTTACAAGGTTATGTTAAAGACAAAAGGGGTTGAAAAAAAGTCATGATGAGGCACGCAGCAATGCGTGTTTTATATTTTATAGCACTTGGCACAACCATGCCTCCTTATTTAGTGATTTAGGTGAGAGATTTGCAAAAATGGAGTCTTTCCTTCGTTCACACAAAGCAATTTTTCGCGACTTCACAAAAAATGGAGTCGTTTTTATATTCTTCTAACGCCTCATGCATAGAATACAAGCGCACGGACTCTTTTATTATCAAAAAGACCAACGAAAATGATATAGACACCATCAGATATCAGTGTATCCCAGGATCCGAGCATCTATTCTTGTCCATTTACGAAGGAAAGATTGGTCCAAGCTGGGTTCGACCATGAATATAATTCAATCGGGGAATACACACGATACATTCGTGACTTAAATCTACTAAATTTTACATATTAAACGGCGGGGATATATTCACCATACAGCAAATCCTGGGGGCATTCTACCGTGAACATTGTTCAGAAGTATATTCAAATAATGTGAAAGTGGTAAGACAGCAGCATAATTAATTCAATCCTTTAAACAACTCTTTTAAACTCCTAAATGGCAAACAAGCATTTTCTTTTTCCCCAATAGTGAAAATCCCTGATAAAATTTATACAGGTAGAATTTCAAATTGTTAAAGCTGGAGGCGTTTGATTTGGGCAAGGCATTTGATAATTTACTAAAGAGGCATGATGAAGTAAAGAAACAAAAGGAAATAAAAAATACGGTAAATAAAGCAGATAAAGTCAGGAGTTACCTTAACAGAATTCAAAAGGAATGCGAATTCAAAACAGCTGAGGATTATGAAAGGTTTGTGGAGATAAGCCTGGAATTGATTGAACAGGTAAAGAAAATGAAATAAGGGGGTTGATGAAAGTCAACATGGAGCCGGAACAGATATTAATTTTACTTTTCATGATATTCGCTTTCCCTGCAGCATGGTTAGTCATATTCATCTCAACTAAATTCAACATTGATGTTTCCAAGGTGGCTATGGCAGCAGGAATTGTATTGGGGTTACTAATTGTAACCATAAGAACAGTCTTGGAAAAAGGATTGTAATGGAAAGGCAATGTGTTTGTAGCAATAAGCTGAAAAAGGAGATGTGCAATGGATAAACATAAGTTTGACCCAACAAAGGTAATTGGCGAACAGATGAAAGAATACGATCAAAATGACGAAGGTATGGTTGAAAGGAATGATTGAAAACCTGATTGGAAATCTATCCATCCTGATAACCTGTCTGTTTCTTATAGTTTATATTAAGCATAAAGGCTGGTTTAGGGATAAACAGTCAACCCCACGTTCTTTAAGTGAGGTATGTATACAAAAAACGATGAAGATTCCATTCACATGTCAAAATCCAACCTGTAGACACGAATTTGAAACCATTGATGAAATGTACGTGCTTTGCCCTAAGTGCCATGGTGCAGATGTTAAGGTTCTCAATTGGTATGAGCAAGTTAGAGAAATAAGGGAACTTGAACGAGATGAAATTAATGGGAAATACAAGTTTGACCCTGATTGGATGAAAGACCCTGAAACAAAGGAAGAGGTTTACCGTGGCACAATATCAGAACGTGATGAGGTTATTGCCCAACAGGCTATAAAGATTGAACGGTATGAAAAAGCACTAAAAGAAATTGCTGAAATGCCGTATGGTTTGCGTGAGGACATGGTTAAAAAAGCAAAGAAAGTATTACAAGGTTAGTACACAGTTCGGTTCATCGCTGACTTAAATTGTGAAATAGATTTTGAGGGGCGCTAGGCACTGAAGCGAAACAGACGTAAATTTCGATGTAAGGAGTTGTTTTTGTGTTGCATTTGCAGCCATTAACTGCATTGATTGCTTTTCTCATTGCATTGCTGTTGCTTGTTTTATTGAGGTTTCTAAACACTAGATGGAGCAAAAAGTGTTATTTCTGTAGTAGAAAATTGGGGAAAATTAAACATTCTACTACATGGGTTATTGAAGGTAATTCTGTTGCTGTTTGTTATCAGTGTGTACCTTACGTTTATCGTCGTGTATATGGTAAGTCTCTTAACAAAATTGGATAGAAGGTAAAGAAAATTATTAGTTTCGAAATTCGGTTCCATTGTTGAACTGACAAAAAATGTGGAGGAATGAAAAAAGTGAAAATTTCAGTTTTGTGAGGCTTGTTATAAAAAGAATAATCGCTTCGTAAAAGGATAATACTTTAGAACTTTTGTTAAAAACGGTGATGTTTTTAACGTATATCATTGCGAAAACTGTAATATTGACTATCATGAAAAGCAAAGTGATTGAGGTATAGCTCGGTTATATTACTCGAATTGTAACCCAAAAGGAGAATGTGAAAATGGAAAAAAACAAAAAGGAACGAAATGTGAATGATCGTCTTATAACGAGAATAGAAAAAAGAAAGGAAAATGCAAAGGTTGAAGAATTTTCTGATGCTATCAACAATCTCGAAACTTACAATGGTTTAGACCAATTCTTCGAGAAAAAGGATGGCGAAAAAGATACAGATAGATAGCTCGCGTTACGGTGAAATAATCATATAAAGACACAAATGGTGAAGGAAACAAAAACTTGGGCGAACTCCAAGTTTTTTTGTTGTTCAAGAAGAAAACGGAAAACCTTCATTGCTCGTTCAGGCGACATTATTCTATCGCATCTTTAAAATGGAGGAATTTTAGAAAATAAGGTAAAAATTTCAAATGAATACAAAACGATATGATACGATAAATATAGATGTCAACTTTGACAACAAATGGGGGATTATGTATATGGTTGATTTGCTGAATCTTGCAAGCTTTATGCTTGGACTAGTTGCTTGGATCCTTCCGATCATGAATCTAGCCCGGAAGGAAAAACGGGATCATAAAAACTTGGTCATTTTATCATTTATAAGCATGAGTGCTTGCAGTATTTCGCTATGTTTCCAGATTTTATATGTCTATTATAAGGTAGCGGTTGAGGAATGGGGGTATTTAACGGACACAATGTATGCTGTGGCGTTTGCCTCGGCATCTCTACTTATCGTTACGATTGTATTAAACGCTATTACTTTGAATGTGTTAGGAAGAAGGGTAAATAGACAAGTAAGTTAAATGTTCTTTAACCTGGTAGTCAGAAAAACAGACAGTTGCAAAACAATTATCAAGAAAAGACCAAAGAGGAAGGTCTTGAAGGGATAAAAGGATGGTGTCCGGAAACCATAACCCCCTTCTTATTCAACATACAAATTTTTGATAATTAAGGGCGGATTAATTCAAAGGAACTAACACACTTTTATAGAAATCCTTATTGAACAAACGGTGGGGATTGTTTAACAAAGAAATTTATTTGGAGGTCTAATCTTATGCCATTAGAACAGGAAGTAATTGGTCTGTTAATAGGTGGATTTTTGATTGTTGTGGGGATTGTAATGTTAGTTGTAGTGTTCCTTTGGATCAAAAATAAAAATAATGGTTCAGGATATATCTGGACATTGCTACATTTACTATTAGGTTCTGTTGCAGCTTATTTTGCATTAAAGGCTATTGCATTTGACTACAACCATCCAATGGCTTCAGAAGAGATTTCACTCCAGATAGGTGTTTCTGGAGCAGTTTGGGCATTGAGTATGAATTGTTTGATGGTAGCATTATTTAGTTTTTCTAAAAAGAGAAACCATAGTGCTTCTTAAACAAACTATTGCTTATCCATAATAAAGTAAAAGTTCGGAACTGTCAGTGCCCTGTATCGCCTCAAAGATTGCAACAATTTGCATCTGCGAAACGTTAACCAAATTGGTTAACGTTTTTTTATCGTGGATTATCAGAGAGCTAAAACAAGATCGTTCTGATAATAAAGGAAGAAAACCGTGGTGAAACGAAATGGGTAGAGGGGTGATACAATGACTGAAAGTATGGTAATAGAGGCAGGAAGATTTGGCATATGGGACTCAGTGATAAATGGTTTGACTAGTAGCATAGTAATTACTTTTTTATTATTATTGTCAGCGGTTTTACTGGCGCTTTATATTTACAATTATTTTAAAAGTAAACGAAGGACAACAATTTCAGCAGTCTTGCCAGCAGTAGCAATATCTTTATTTTTTCATACATTCATTTTATGGGGAACAGAACGAACAGCGGAAAGCAAAATGTTTAATCCATTGGGAGGAGGATTTGTATTAGAAAGGTGGGAAAATGAGTATGTATTTCCATTTCTCGAACAAATGGAAGAGAAGGAAATTGAGGTGGAAGCAGTTAAACGGATCGATGTGAGTAAAAAAACATATTATTCGAAAAATCAACCAGAAGATTTGATTCCAGTTAGTTTGATATATCGAGGAAATAACGATAAGGGAATTAACTGGGAAGGGGAGGCTCTAATCTATTATGATTTAAAAAAAGAAGATACTCCATATATGAAGTACAAGGAACTAAAAAATGACCTCGGGCATGGTTACGAAAAAGGAATCATAAATGTCGAATTACACCTGCCTAAGGGATATTACTTTAACCAATAGCTATGAAAAACTGCACTTTGTGCATGAATGCATTGCTTGACGCTTCCTCTCACAATGATGCACAAAAAGGTGAAAAGAGCTCAGACCTGGACCTGAGCTCTTTGCATAGACAGAGAAATCCTTCAATCAAACAAGTAATGAACTGGCGCATACTTTTGATTCTGCTTCTTCAGAACGTTCTCTGTTAGTGTTCCGTATCGTATTGTTCAATTTCGAAAGCTTCCTACAGTTAATGGCGGAGTTATCGCTGAAACCAAAAAGAAGACAAAACGTAAATGAACGGCTTTATACAAGGCAGCCTAAAGTTTAAATCTGTTTTAATAAAAGGGCTAACTGGTTTTCTCCCTTATTAAAAACAGAAACGTTTACCATTATTGAAAATAAAGTAATCAATTCACCTGCAGGATTCCTTTTTTGGTAAAATAAAGAAAAGGAGTGGGAGTAGCAGAATGGAAAGAAAGAGACCGACATTACAGAACAAAACCGAAATTCCGGTTAACATTTATAAGGGCAAGGAATTGATTGCTGAATGCAAAAGCATCCAGGAAGCGGCAAGATTCTTTAAGCGGGAAACGAATGCCAAACGGTTCAACTGGTCAGCCATAAACAATGGAATTTGGCATGATCTGCCTTATTCGATTAATGGCGCAACATACTATTTTACGACGGATGAAGAAGCTGTAGAACGCAAAATGGAACAGATTGGGGGATGATGAAATAGATGCAGGCTCGCTTGAATAAGCCTCTTTTGGGTGAATATACGAACTTTTTAAAGGGATATATTGCTGCTTTTCTGACTGTCATCATTGTTATTTTCATCAATAATGTTTTGCTTATGGAGTATGATACGTTTTCCTCTAGAGCGGCTCGCTTTGCAGAAGGAGTGCCATCCATCCTTATCTTCGGTCATTATTATGTTCTTCCGGGATGCATTTTAGGGGAATGGGTTTACAGGAAGTTTGCTGTTTCAAAACGTTTTCTTACAGGCTTTGTCTTATTCGCTTTATTGGGGTTTGCTTTCGGTATAATAATTTCCGGATTTCAATTGAATGCCATTATCCTTGCAATCACTATAGTCGGATCAGTTTTGTTTTTTTGCTTCAGACGTGATAGAAAATGACAATGAATGGTGCAAGGATTGGCTGCTTGTTTATTCAACTAACGGTGCAGGTTAGTTGAACAAGGTGAACCTTTTTAGAATGGATTTATTAAAGATATTTTAGAGGAATGATACGGGGAGGCTACATAATGAGAGTCGGTATAATCGGCGGTGGTTTTGGGTTATCAGTCCAAGCACCCATAATCAATATGCACCCAAAAATGGAAGTATCCGCTGTTAGCACAATGCATAGACATCGTTTGCCAGAGGAATTATTAAATTGGGAGCATTATAAGAACTGGGCTGAAATGTTAGAAAAAGAGGAACTTGACCTTTTATTTGTAAGCTCACTACCTATTTATCATTTTGAAATGGTAAAAGAAGCATTAAAAAAAGGGGTAAGTGTAGTTTGTGAAAAGCCCTTCACAATGAATAGTAGCGAATCAATAGAACTATTAAACCTCTCTAAGTCCTATAATGCAAAGGTATTGATTGATTTTGAGTGGCGTTACCTCCCTATTCGTCAAAAGATGAAAGAGTTAATTCAAAACGATTTTATTGGGAAGATAATTCATTTTGAGTACCACATATCAAGCCCGCAGTATCAAAAACTTCAATCAACTCAAAGAAATTGGATGGGTGAAAAACAAAAATTTGGCGGTATGTTGGGTGCATTAGGAACACATATGATTGATTGTTTGAGATGGTTAACACGAGATGAAATAGAAAGTGTTAATGGATTATTGCATACGCACGTTCCAGAAGGACCAGGAGAACTAAGAGATGCAGATGATGCATTTTTTATCCACGGGAAAATGAAAAATAATACTACTTTTTCAATTCAGCTATTGTCAGGGATTAACCACGGATTCGGTTCTAATTTAAAGGTATTTGGAACTAAAGGAACAATTACTTTAACTAATGATAAACAACTTTGCATTGGAAAGATAAATGACGAACTAGAGGAACTGAAGGTTGAATTCAAAGAAAAAGTTCCAACACATCTATCTGATGAGGCGAGAGCGTATTTTCCAGCTTTTTATTCGTTTTTAGAAAAAGTGTATGACTATGTTATCTCTGACAAAATAGATGAGGACTTACCCATTATTGAAGAAGGGCATCAAAATCAAGTAGTTATTGACAAGATTTTAGGTATATAACGGCACATTCTTATTGAACTAAAGGGTGCATTGATCCGAGAAGGATTGATGGACCTTTTTGTTGAATTCCTTATTAAACAAACTGGGCAGTTTAGTGCAATAAGCAATCTTTTTTGTTTAAGTTAATATGGTAAAGTTAAATACAAGGAGCTAAATCAAATGGGTATAAATTTTGGTAAATACGAAGTACCACCTACACTTCAGAGATTAATTGACCTACAAAATGTTCTAGGCGACCCTGAACAATTTTATCTTGGTCTTAATTTTTACCTTTCACTTGAGAACTTCAGGTATTTTAACACACCGTGTGATGTAGTTGTATTTGGAAATATTGGTATAGACGGTATTCATTATGGGTTCCTTACCGATTATGGGGTTATGACTAATCTTGAAGAAACCCCAATTGTTTGCGTTTGTCCAATGGATTTTGAAAGCCCAACCCGAATTGTTGCTAATAATCTTAGAGAATTTTTGAGGATAAATATGACAGACAGTGAACTTTTCTATAACCATTTTGATAGTGAAGAGGAGTATTTAGTAGCTAAAGAAAAATGGGCTGAAGAGGCTGCTAACTGTCCACATCAACCATCTGAAAATGATAACTTAGTACGTGATAGAGTCACAAAATATTTATCAGAGAATCTCAAGATACCTAATATTAACAATCCATATCGTTACTTTCAAAACGTCGAACTGGAGCGACAAAGAAAAGTAAGTATCCAAACACAGGATGGACTGGGAGTAATTACTCCGCTTCTTCAAGGTGAAATGCACATTCCATTCTCGATTCAAAAAGACACAGAACCTGATTTGGAGTTGTTGGAGGAATATCTTTACTCCACATCAGTTACATCAAGACTTGTGTTAATTAGGGACATTCAGCTTAATTATGTATTGCAAGACCGCCAAGGACTGCAAGAAATAATAATTGCCGCAATGAACAATTTGGGACTTATAGATGAAGCTAAACGTTTATCCGAAGATATATAAATTAAATACTTCTTTTATTTGAAGGCTTTATTTCATCTACTTAATTGTTCAACTAACGGGTGCTTATGTTTAATAAGGTC
>NZ_HG964497.1:4568369-4574548 GCF_000613125.1 Bacillus sp. EB01 | reverse complement strand
TTTGGTTTGCGGGGAATGATGATTTACACTTCCCCCATTTGGCGGCCCAAATTGGTGTGCATCATCTGTAATTTTTGCCCCTTTTGAAAAATCGTCCTTCGTTTTCATTGTGGTTCCTCCTTTAAATTAAATTAACGGCTTACCGGCATCAGGAGAAAGATTTGCATCGCCTTTTCCTTTAATCATAACTTGATTCTCTTGACGTTTTTTCGTCCCTTGTTTCCTTTTATTCCTTTTGTCCGCCATCATTTTCACCTCAATACGGATTTACTTCTAGGGTCTCTCAAATTTTCATTAATATAAGGAAATTAGTTAGCAGTATCTCCCAAGGGACAATGGATAAAGTGAATCTTCCATCAGTGGGGGTTTTCCTCATCCCCCACTGATGGTTAGATGAACCAATCGGACCTTTACGGGCAGTTGGTCCCCCACCTATCTTCTTCAAGTCATCTGAATCTTGAGGTGGGGGTCTTACTGCCCGTTAAGAGTGGGATAAAAATGAGCCAGAGGCAGATACTGTTTCTGAAGAATATTTTGGCGAGGTGTTTATTTTGAGGAAAGAAAAAGGCAGACGTGATGAGGCTACCATTGCCCCTGGTATGGAAGATAATAAAGGCCTTGGAATAGAGGCATCTGAACAGGACATAAAAGAAGGAAATACAACGAATGTAACGATTGTTTCCCTGGATGAAGCAGATCCCAGCTAATGTAAAAACCCTGCAAGGCAGGGTTTTTTGATTTGTTTTATATAAAAAGCCGCCACTGAAGTTTCCAGTGGCAGCTATAATTTCGGATATAAATACATTATAACGCTCTAACTAACCTATACTCGAAGCACGGTAAATTGACCGCCACCGAATAATGTCTTTACATAATCTATCTTCACATCATTAAAATATGACTGGTCTCGTTCATTTACTAAAAATTCGATTCCTTCCTGCTCAGTAATTTCATCATTTTCTATAGCTGACTCCTCCAGAGTCAGACGAAGCTGAGGACCGCCTCAGCCAATGCCCATTGATAAGCGGATCAGCGGCTTTTTTCCCTCATTGATAATATCTTGTACTTCGCTGGTAATGGCTGAAATTGCAGTATGTGTAACTTTGACCATATTAGACCTCCGTATTCTTTTTTAGCAACGGTATCTCTAGATTAATTCGAAGCCCTTATATAAAATTTTATCAATTAACACTTTCTATTAATTGGTTCATCATATCTTTATCCATTGGCCCTACTATTTTCTTCCGGACAATTCCCTGGGAATCAATTAGATAACTGGTTGGAATGGTTACCGCTTGATATTGGTCGCCTATGTCTCCATCCTCATCGAGTAAAACAGGAAAAGTTACCTTTTTATCTTTTACGAATTCCTTTACGTTACCCTCATTTTTCTCTGTTGTGGTCAAATTAATCGCGAGAATCTCTACTTTGGTTTTGTCTGCTGTGTCATAAAAATCCTCCATATGCGGTATTTCGGCTTTACAAGGCGGACACCAGGTTGCCCAGAAATTCACAATGACCTTTTTTCCTCGCATATTAGACAGTTTAACGTCAGCACCATCTAACGTTTTTATCTGAAAATCAGGTGCTATATTTCCTTCCCGCAGCCCTACTACTGTTTTTGTTGTGGCTGTTTGTGCTTTAGGTATATCCTTATTTAGGATGAAATTCATTAAATATGACCCACTCATAGCTGCAATGGCAAAAACAAGTGTTGAATGCAAAATCATACGGTTAGGTAATTTTAGTTTCCTGGCTTTGAACCAGAAATACATGAACGCACCTAACGTTCCTAAAATGATTCCCCACGTTCCTCCGTGAAAATACAATAACGACATTGGACTCTCAATTATTAATTTCGGCTCAAAAAGCAGCAAACTGCCTTTCCAAATCAGAAGACCCAAAAATACACTGTTAAACGCCAAATCAAATAATCGTTTTCCAGTTTCGTTTTTTTGGGTACGCAGCAGCCATAGCTTCAGTAAAGTTAGACCGATTATAAAGGAAATTCCAAGAACAACCCATTTCGTCATAAAGGTAAAAGAACCAATTTGGATAACCTCCATTGCCGGCTCCCCCCTTCTCTGCAATAAAGTTAAAAATCAACTAAAGGTGCTATAAATCATGTAAATGACTCCTGCCAGGAGCCATAAAAACATTCCTGGTCATATTGGAAACGGTTGTTTAACCTGTTTTCCATGTTCAGAAACCTTTGTCCGGCTGATACTTCAATTACCAGTTGCGGCACAATCCTTCATTTGTTTTTCTTCTGCGGACATCATATAACCCCCTGATTTACTTTTTGTAAATCATTTTTACCCATATAGTGGCTAAAAAATATATTCTGATTTTAATTGACTTATAATTCACTTAAGGATAACTTTGATAAATAAAATAGTATACCCTCATGGGTATGTTGTCAACCAAATCATCTCAGAAGTATAGGCACCTTTATATCATCAGGTCCATGCACTTCCGCAAGTAATATAAAGTTTTAATTTTACACTTAAGGCAGCGCTAGCCGCTGCCCAAACCTCCCACTCTTCATCAAATACTCTTCAAATTATAAATATCATGCAATTTCATTTTCCTATAGGCCCTTAAGATAAGCCTTCATCCGTGTCGGTTAAATACTTGTTTTCAGTTTTAGCAAATTGGACAGACAACAGGCTTTCGTCGCTTTTAAGGCCATACAAATCCCTCTTATCATCCAAATCGATTTCATTCTCTTTAACTTGTTCTTCTTTTTTAACCATAAGTACTCCCTCACTCTCTATTACTTACATACTCCGCTTGATACGAATTTTCACCGGCATGAACTGACAATAGCGTATCCGCATACCCGACAAGCCTGTTTACCAGTTCATCGGCAATGGCATATACAAGCTGATGCTGCGATGGATCATATAGTCGGGGGTCATCTAAAATAATGGTCGTGTTTATGAATACATCGCGGTTTCCATAAAGGTTATAATGAATAATCATTTTCCCTGCCGCCCCGCCTGTTTGGACATCCTTATAACCTGGAAGGAAAACATACCATTCTTCAGCTGTCGCAGACCGGAAGTTCTTTGTAACCTTTAAGCCATCAATCAGCCTTTCAATTTCTCTAGCCATCTCATCACTCAGCGCAGAGTGGATTTTACTATTCTCCCCGGGCATTGACATCACCTCATTCATAGATTTTCCTTTTGAGTCGCTTTCTATGAATGTAAAGGCAGGAATACATCCCTCACACTATCCAAACTAGGCTCATATCCTATTTGTAGGTCTTTTAATGAGGGGGTACCCGATGATTATCCATGTTGTCGAGCGTGGTGAAGCGTTATGGCAGATAGCTCGCCGTTATCAAACATCTATACAAAGGATCACCGAAACAAACGGCCTTGAGGATCCTTCTCGGCTTGCAGTCGGCCAGGCGCTTATAATTCCTATAACGGACGTGCTTCATACCGTCCGGCGCGGGGAGGCGCTTTGGTCGATTTCCCAGCGCTATGGAGTTAGCATCAATGCAATTATTCAAGCAAATGCCATTACGGATCCCAACGTACTTTACCCTGGGATGGTTTTAAGAATACCGCCAATCCGTCATACGGTACGGGCTGGGGAAACTCTCTGGCAAATTGCCCAGCGCTACGGAACTACAGTGCCGCAAATTATCCGTTCAAACAATCTTGCCAATCCTAACGTTATTCAGATTGGGATGGTGCTTGTGATTCCGCGGCAAAAGACAGTGATTGAAACAAATGCTTTTACGTACCATTCGAACGAAAAAGCCGTCCAGCTTGTAAGCGAAGTTGCCCAGGACATGACGTATATTGCCCCTTTTGCATATGTCATACAGCCGGATGGTTCACTAGTCCTTTATATGCAGGATGATACTGATGCGATTCAGGCCGGTCTTTCTGAAGGTGCGCTGCCAATGATGTCGATTACTAATTTCACAGCAACTGAAGCCGGGGAGAATATCGCCCATGAAGTCCTTGCAAGTTCCGCCAACCGGGAGAAGCTCCTTGCAAATATTCTCGAAATTATGAAAAATAAGGGCTACCGGGGATTAAATATTGACTTTGAAAATGTCCTGCCAGCAGACAGGGAACTGTATAATCAGTTCCTGCAGCGAACAGTTGATTTGCTGCACCGTGAAGGATATTTTGTTTCCACCTCATTGGCTCCAAAAATAAGCGGCGAACAAAAGGGGTTGCTTTATGAAGCACATGATTATCCTGCCCATGGTAGGATTGCTGACTTTTCAGTGCTGATGACGTATGAATGGGGCTACAGACTCGGACCACCAATGGCCGTTTCGCCTCTGAACGAAATCCGGAGAGTACTCGATTACGCAGTCTCGGTTATGCCTCGGGATAAAATAATGATGGGATTCCAATTATACGCAAGGGATTGGATTCTTCCACATGAACAGGGGCAGGAAGCGGAAACATACAGCCCGCAGGAAGCGGTTAATAGGGCGATTCGCTATGGCGCAGCCATTCAATATGACCAGACAGCAGCTTCCCCTTATTTTTATTACAAAGATGAGCAGGGACGTCAGCATGTGGTCTGGTTCGAGGATGCAAGAAGCGCGCAGGCGAAATTTGATCTTGTAAAGGAATATAATTTACGCGGGATCAGTTATTGGGTACTTGGTTATCCATATCCCCAGAACTGGCTGCTGCTCGAAGATAACTTTACAATACGAAAACAGAGATAAGGCCAGTAGATGAATACTGGCTTTTTCATTGTTAAGTAAACTTTAAATTTCGCAACTGTGGATTACTTACTTTACCTAGCTCGTCTACGTCTAGCTCCAGCGCCTATCGCCAGCAAACTTCAGGCCTCCTCCCTACGATAAGTCATCATCGAATCGCTTGCGCTCTCCGTGATTCCCTTATCTCAGTCGAAGTCCCTCCATTTTGTACGGCGATGACCAAGGCGCTTCCGCTTTTATTCGCCTGATATTACCACAGCACCAACCTCCCTTTTTTGATAGAATGATAGAGCATAAAACTGGGAGGGGCGTCATGAAACTTTCACGCAAACTTGCATTTACTTTAATCATTCTCATTATCTTTGCGGGCGGATTCCTTGTTGGCTCAATTGTAACCTCATATAAGGCTTCACCGGATCCGAGTTATACCAATAATCCGGCTTCCGGTTCCTTAAAGGCTCTTCCAGGTAAAGTGGTGCCTAAAGCTGAAAAGGCTGTTATAGGATATGTACAGGATTTCCGTGACCCGAAAAACATAAATTACAAAGAATATACACATGTCATATTCTCGTTTGCCCATCCCTCTGCAGATGGAAAGGTTATAATGAACGGTGATTTAGCTTGGGACAACTTGAGAAAAACTGTTAAGCTTGCCAGGGAGGAAAACACAAAAGTCATGCTTGCTGTTGGCGGCTGGTACCACTTATCTGGCGGTGCTTCGTATCGATACTTTAAACAGGCAATCAGCCAGGAACCGTCGCGAACAAGGCTTGTGAATGAATTGCTTGCAATCGTCAATAAAGAACAACTTGATGGCATCGATATTGATTTTGAGCATCCGCGATCTGAGGAAGACGCACGAAACCTTACTGCATTTGCAAAGGAATTAAAGCTTAGGCTTGACCCGCTAAACAAAGAACTTTCAGTTGCTGTTTATTCGAAAATTAATGCCGCGACTGGTAAAGAAGTAAATTCTGTCGTCTTTAAGCCGGAGCTTTTCCTATACACTGACCGCATACATATTATGGCCTACGACGGGCAATGGGATGACGGCTATCACGCTGCGAACCTCGCTCCGTATGACTATGTTGAGACTATTGTTCATTATTGGTCCAGCTATTTTGATCGCCTCCGGCTTTCAAAGGAAAAGCTTGTCCTTGGTATCCCGGCCTATGCACAGCCTGAAGACCAAAATGCTAAACAGCTATCGTATGCCGCAATTGTAAAAAAAGATCCTCGTAATGCACAGACAGATTCTATTACTGTAAACGGGACAACTTATTTTTATAATGGGGAGCCAACTGTGGCAAAAAAGGCCGAACTTGCGTTTAAAAACGGGTTTGGCGGAATGATGCTTTGGGAGGCCGGACATGATAGCAGCGGTGACACTAGCCTTGCCGGGACAATAAATGATGTAATTAAACAAGATGGGCTAGTGACTAAGAATTAGGCACAAAAATAGGGAGAGCTT
>NZ_HG964497.1:4567043-4568068 GCF_000613125.1 Bacillus sp. EB01 | reverse complement strand
GTTCCCATCCCGAACACGGAAGTTAAGCTTCTCAGCGCCGATGGTAGTTGGGGCGTAAGCCCCTGTGAGAGTAGGACGCTGCCGGGCTATTTTAATAATGGAGGATTAGCTCAGCTGGGAGAGCATCTGCCTTACAAGCAGAGGGTCGGCGGTTCGATCCCGTCATCCTCCACCATTTATTTTTTTATGTCATACTGATATAGTTATTTTTATGCTGGCTTAGCTCGATTGGTAGAGACGAGCAACGCATCAGTGAATAGGCCTCGAGTTGCGTAGCCGTATGAAAGTTCCTCGGAGCACAGGTTATAGCATAATCAATTTTTGGGTTATTTCTTAGTACGAGCCATTAGCTCAGTTGGTAGAGCATCTGACTTTTAATCAGAGGGTCGAAGGTTCGAGTCCTTCATGGCTCACCATTATATTTGCGGGTGTGGCGGAATTGGCAGACGCACCAGACTTAGGATCTGGCGCCGCAAGGCGTGGGGGTTCGACTCCCTTCACCCGCACTGTTTTTATGCGGAAGTAGTTCAGTGGTAGAACACCACCTTGCCAAGGTGGGGGTCGCGGGTTCGAATCCCGTCTTCCGCTCCAAAAAAATGCGCCCGTAGCTCAATTGGATAGAGCGTCTGACTACGGATCAGAAGGTTATGGGTTCGACTCCTTTCGGGCGCGCCATATTACGGGAAGTAGCTCAGCTTGGTAGAGCACTTGGTTTGGGACCAAGGGGTCGCAGGTTCGAATCCTGTCTTCCCGACCATTGATTTATTTTCTTTTTTGGGGGATTAGCTCAGCTGGGAGAGCGCCTGCTTTGCACGCAGGAGGTCAGCGGTTCGATCCCGCTATCCTCCACCAAAAATATTTTAAAAAGTATATTGACATCAACTTGTTAATTTGTTAATATATTTAAGCCGACGAACGGCAGATTAATTTGCTCCTTGAAAACTAAACAAACAAGCGTCAACAAACAATAATATTTTGATGGCTTCGGCCATCAGCCAACGTAACTTATGAGCTAATCACTCACT
>NZ_HG964497.1:4303126-4566742 GCF_000613125.1 Bacillus sp. EB01 | reverse complement strand
GGACAATAAATGATGTAATTAAACAAGATGGGCTAGTGACTAAGAATTAGGCACAAAAATAGGGAGAGCTTGGTTTTATAAGCTCTCCCTTGTTTTTTACTCGTTATCTTCTTCCTCGTCCATTACTCTCTCGAATTCTGCCGCCACTTTATCAAACTCTTCATCTGTTTGAATTGCATCGAGGTCGCCTTCCTCATCAACTTTCAGGAAGAAAATGTCGATATCGTCCTCGGTATCTTCCTCCAGATCCTCGATAAAGCTTACTGCAACGTATTCAGCACCATCAAGTTCCATGACAGCAAGTACTTCAACCTGCTGTTCTTCATCATTTTCATCAGCAATGGTGAAAATTTCACCAACTTCAATCTTTTCCATAAAACGTCTCCTCTCTACAGATGGTTAGGACATTCCTTCATTATTTTCCCAAAAAGAGAAGAATTCATGCCCTGATCACACATCAAATTCTTTAACTTTTTCTAACTTCTCGACAAGCACCATGCAGCGTTTTTCGCCAAGTTCATAAATGTACATCGAGTTTTCTTTTTCGACAAGCAGTTTTTTAAACTGGATGTCGCCTTCAATATTATACTGATTGAGCAACTCAATCAACTTATTATAGATTTGTTCCTTCTTCGGCTCAATGGTTGAAGCAATCTTAATCGGCATCGGCAGGCCGGGAATTTTATAGGTTGTTAAAATCACTGTCTCCAATTGGCTTCACTCCTTACTCTTGCAATTCGACATTTCCCCGGATTTCCCTGCATGAACGTGAAAACTTTTTATCAATCGCGTATACTTAAGCTAACATGGCAGAAGGAGAACAAGAGATGAATAACAAAGAACTTCAGGATAGAATCATCGAGAATTACCAGGCCGATGAGAAAATGATGATCCTAGTTTTCGCGCAGTGGTGCATCAACAATGACCTTGACCCTGAGGAAATCTATTTAAAAGCCTATCCCCATCAAGGCTCCAACCATGCCTTGCGGGAAGCGCTTGAATTGACTGTATCAAAAGACGAAGCCGGCGAAGTGCCTGATCAGACCTTACTTGGCGTATTATCACTTTTTGGTAATGACGATCTTGCATTTATCGTAACCGAAGAAATCTCGAAAAGAAAAAGATAGGGAAATTTGCATAATTTCCCTTGATTGTCCCTATACTTATTATGAAAGCTTGTAGCTCAACGGCAGAGCAGCCACCAGCCTAATCGCAGGCTGATGTGCATCTTGCGGGTTCAAGTCCCGCCAGGCTTTCTTTTATTTTGTCCTAAAAAAGCTCTCGAAATGGTATCTCCGAAATAGTAGACACCATTCCTCTAATACCCGGTTTCCCTACTCCTCATGCTCTATCACAATATCCCCATGCCGCTTTGACATGATTTTGCTCTTTTTTCGATAATCCTTGGACTTAAACACAATATTAAAATCATAGTCCTCGGGATAAAGTTCAGCAGCTGCTATTTTCAGCGTTAATCGTTTGTGGTTGATTATTCGCTTTTCACCTTTAATCTGGACAACGTAATTTCCTTGCTCATCCGGACCCTTATAAACGATACCAAATTCATTGTCAGGAGATATCGTGACATTATCACCCATGGAATAGTGCTGGACATGCCCTTGGGCCTTTTGCACCTGTTTTTTTCGCTGCTGGTGACGATTAACGATTATTTGCCTATCCATATCTTTCTTTTTACTATCCTCAATGCGGATATCTCCGTATACCTTTTCTTCCTTATACGTTATTTGATGTGCCCTTTCAATCAGCTTCGGGTGGACCCCAAGCTTCAATGCGATGGCAAATGCCTGGCTTTCCCCGCCCTTGCCGATAGTGAGCCGATATGTTGGCTTCAGGGTATTGATATCAAACTCCATCGATCCGTTTATGAATCCCTCATGGCGGTCCGCAAAATCCTTGATTTCACTATAGTGGGTCGTCGCCAGCAGGGTTGCCCCTTTAGCGTAAAGCTGTTCAAGTATAGCTGTGGCAAGCCCCATTCCTTCACCAGGATCAGTTCCGGATCCCAGCTCATCCAGCAAGACGAGGGACCTGTCATTTGTTTCTTTTAAAATCTCTATGATGTTGACGATTCTTGAACTGAACGTGCTTAGATTTTCTGTAATACTCTGGCCATCACCGATATCGACGAGAATATTCTGGTAGACGGCGATTTCACTTCCTTCCTCCACCGGTAAAAATAGACCCGATTGAGCCATGAGTGTCAAAAGTCCGACAGTTTTAATGGAAACTGTTTTTCCTCCGGTATTGGGGCCGGTAATGACCAATGCATTTTCCGGAACACCAAGCTCGATGGTAAGCGGGACTGCTTGCTCACCGAGTAATGGATGTTTCGCGCCCTTAAGTCTGATGATATGAGATTCGTTTACTGAAACCTTCTTCCCATCCATTGCCCGGCTGTATTTTGCTTTTGCAAACAGAAAGTCGTAATGGACCATAGTTTCGACAGCGAGGCGCAATTGCTGCTCATTTGCCTCCACAAGTCCGGTCAAGTAACTAAGGATTTTTTCTACCTCCGATTCTTCATCGGACTTTAGCCAAAATAATTCATCATGGTAAGAAGATATTTCCTCGGGCTCAATATAAACGGTCGAACCGGAAGCCGATGTATCTAGAACTGCACCTTTTATCTTTGTCCTGTATTCCTTTTTAACAGAAATAACATAGCGGCCGTCTCTTAATCCTACTGTATTCTCCTGCAAATACGTTTTGTATTTAGCGGAGCGGACCAGCTGCTGAACCTTCTCCTTTAGACGTTCTTCCTGGACAGCAATTTGCTTTCGTATTTTTAATAGCTCCTTACTGGCGTAGTCATCCACACCGCCATGGCGGATGCAGCGGATAATTTCAGCACCAAGTGCAGGCAATTCATCGATGGCAAAAATATAACTGGTTACCCTCGGTGCAACAAAATCCTTATCCTTCATAAACCGCTTCATTTTAACGCAGCAATCCAAAAAATCATACAGGCGGCTGAATTGCTCCGGCTTCAAGGCTGAACCTTTATTGATTCCCTTAAGTATTGAATCAATTCCTTCGAGCCCATGAACAGGGACGCTCGTACTGATCTTCATAATCTCCACGACTTCGGAAAGTTCGTCCAGTAAAGATTCAATTTGGTTTATATTCGTTGATGGCATCAAGTTAACAAGTTTTTCTTTTCCCGCAGTCGTTAATGCATATGCCGCAAGTTCTTCTCTAATTTTCTCAAAATCGAGAACCTTAAACGTATGAGTATTCATTTTTTCCAATCCTCCAAAAATAAAAATAGCCGCGCTGAACAGATCAGCGCGGCTTAAAAATGGCGGTTATTATCCACCACTTCTCCTCAAAAAAACCAAAATAAATAGCATATGCACATTGTACACAGCTACAGTCGGTTTAAGGAATGCATGCTTGTATGTCCATTTGTTCTTAACTACCATTCCTGACCATAACGAAATAAACCTGCTAAATGAGGCTTTCTGGCCTGAAACGAGTTATCCAATTGTGTTGGATTAGTTAAGAACGGCTCCCGACATAAAACATACTCCCTTGGTAAAGTAATCATTTTCCAATGAAAGCGTACCACATGACTAAAATGAAGTAAAGCGGCAGCTGCCTAAACTTTCAGACAGCTGCAAAATATCCTTTCTGCCGGATTCATTTTCCCCGTTTATAATATTACTTCTAAAAATCACCACTTCTTCAAGCTGTCTGAAATACTGAAATCCGCGCCAGTTTTTTTCCTGAGCTCTTCAATAGAGATGCCATCAGCTATCTCAATCAGCTGCATCTCCTCATTATTGAGGATAAACACACCTAGTTCGGTAACGATCATCTGCGCACACTTTAACCCTGTAACAGGATAATCAAGTTCTTTCACAAGCTTAGGTGTGCCATCCTTGGAAAGATGTGTCATCGCAACAATGATTCTTTTCGCCCCTGGCACAAGATCCATTGCTCCGCCGACTCCAAGGATATCGGACCCGGGCACAGCCCAATTGGCAACTTCACCTTTTTCGCTCACCTGGAGCGCTCCGAGGACGACAACATCAATATGCCCGCCGCGAATCATTCCAAATGAATCGACACTTGAGAAAATCGAAGCACCTGGATCGAGTGTGACTGGATGCTTGCTGGCGCTAATGCAATCCATATCCATCTCGTCAGGAAACGGCGGCGGGCCCATGCCGAGGATACCGTTCTCCGAGTGAAGATAAACTCCCTGGTCCTCCATTAAATAGTTTGGGATAAGCGTTGGAATCCCAACACCAAGATTAACTATCTCCCCCTTTTTTAACTCCATTGCCACTCTCTTGGCAATTCGTTCTTTAGAACCTAACTGTTTTTCCAACCACACCGCACTCCTTGGCAGTAAAAATGAATTAACAAACTGTCTCTATAGGTATTGTTCTTGAAAAAGGTGACCCCGCTCCGAAGACACCTGAAAAATCATTAACAATTCTTTTTTAAATTTAAAATTTCCGTGGACTTTCCTCGCTGATGTCATCCCGATTCAATAGCCCCATCCATAAAGCTGGCCCATCCATTTACAAAGTAGTTCCCGCCAGGAAAACATAATTCTCCAATCTGTACCACTCTGCTGTCAGCCCGCAAAAACCTCCCCCCCACACCTATAACATCGTAGTCTTGGTTTCCTGCCTGCATGCGCCTCCCCTCTTGCTGCAATCTGCATTACTATAAATATTTATGAATTAAATTAGGAGATAAGTAGCTTAAGCCAGAAAAAGTGGCTTTTTTACTTTATAAACAGGTAAAATGACCAGACAGCACTTTAATGTTCACAGGGGCGGCGAAGGGTCATATTTATTGCCGGGGGCACGCTTTTGGCTATTAGAACAAAGCTCAAAAAGCCAGCCAAGACATGTCAAGATAAATTGTTACGCACGAACCAATTTATTAACTAAAAAAATAGGGAGGCATCCTCCTTGAGGACCCTCTCCTATTAATCTTGTTTTGTTCGCACTTTGAATTTTAAATTAAACCCACTAGTACAGTTATATACATTTCATTTTTTCCAAATCCTCTTTGGAAAAATGATAAATCCAGCCATCACATTTTCCAATCGGCCCAACATGGGCAGGAAGGAGCGTGCCGCTGCTTCCAAAGGCTATCGCATATAGCGCGCAGATAGCTGCATCGTATGCATCTGTACCCGGCACTAATGCTGTAGGGAGAAGCTGTTTAATTCCTGGGAAAGCTTCTGCTGACTTCCGTTCTTTTACAAGAGCAGGATAAACCTCCAGAATAACCTTATTGGTCTCAGCATTCAAAGCATGAAAAGGGTATGTCACAAAATCCCCATCTTTTTCCCACATTTTAATATGTGCCATTGCAACGGTAGCATTATTGCCAATCCTGTCGAACGTGGCGGAAAGAGGCTTTTTTCCAAACACCGCATGAATATGGCGATCTGTATCCCGATAGGCAAAGATATTATCGATTTCCCTAGCTGGCTTCGTAATATCCACATCAGCCCCACCGAGTAATTGCGCGAAGGCAGACGGAAATGAGAGCGGTGCATCCACGCCAATCACAACCATCGTTTCATCGTCCTCAATCAGCGCGTACTCATTTGAAACAGCTTTTACCAATTCGGGAATTCCGAGCAGCCTGCCTTCCGGGAGTGCAATGGTGGACGGTAAGCCAATCCACTCAACCGACCCCATCTCCTCTTCCCAAACGCATACTGCAACGCCATGGTTATTACCCAGCCAGCCCCCGACGTCCCAGCCAATTCCAATTACCCTAGAATACTTCATGTCATTCGAGATCCAGAGGCCGCAGATTCGCTTCGATATCAGAGCGTTTAGGTTCTAGGTAAGGAGGCAGCGCCAATTTTTCACCAAGGGTATCGACCGGTTCATCGGCAGCAAACCCTGGTGTATCCGTCGAAAACTCAAATAGAATATGATTTGGCTCCCTGAAGTACAACGCTTTAAAATAGTATCGCTCTACCTCCCCAGAATTCATCAGTCCGCTTGCCTTTATTTTTTCAACCCACTGAGCAAACTCCTGTTCATTAGGAATCCGGAATGCAACATGGTGAACACCGCCGCGGCCAAGCCGTTCTCGCGGCAGATCCGGCCTTGACTCGATATGTACTTCCGCACCAGCTCCGCCCTCACCTGTAGCAAAAACCTGAATATCAGGGAAATCACCTGCCGGGGAAGGAAAAGAACCAACAGGCCGAAAGCCCATAATATTCGTAAGCACATTAACGGTTGGCTCTGGATCACCCACTGTCAATGTTACAGGGCCTAATCCAAGGATTGCATGCTCAATAGGAATACCAGAGCCATCCCATGTTTTGCCAGGAGCCACTCCTTCCTCGCCATTATCAGCTACAAGAAGAAGTTTAGTACCCTCATAATCCTGAAACTCCAGTACATAACGTCCCGCGCGCTCCGAAATGTCTTGATGATAAACACCCAGTTCATCGAATCGGTTTTTCCAAAACTTGAGTGATTCTGTATTCCGCACACGCAGCGATGTGGACGAAATGCTCGATTTACCCGGATGTGTCCTTCCAAGCGAAGGAATATCGAAGAATGTAATTTCCGTCCCCGGGCTGCCTACCGCATCCCCATAAAAAAGGTGGTATGACTCGGTATTATCCTGATTCACCGTCTTCTTGACAAGCCGCATCCCGAGCACCTTTGTATAAAACGCATAATTTTTTTCAGCTTTTGCTGTTAACAGCGAAACATGATGGAGCCCTAGAAGATTCAACTCTTTCACCCTTTCCGTTAAAACTTATTTTTATAGTAGCAGTTTGCCATGGTATATGGAAAACATCCACTTTATCCGGTGGACAATACTAGCAAGATTCCTAGTTACTAGAAATTCCCTCCATTACCATTACAGGTACATCTGAGGGTTCCCTTCATTTTGTTTATGAAGACGGGAACAGACCTTATAATTATCCTTTGTCATCCTTCATTCGGCTTATGAACGGGAACAGACCTATAAATCATGCCTTGTCATCCTTCATTCGGCTTATGAAGACGGGAACAGACCTATTAATCATCCCCTGCCATTCTTCATACGGCCTGGAATTATCTAAACAGAATCCCGCGTTGTAAATACGAAACACCATAAAGGCCATATACAAATTTAGCCCCTGACAGGCACTTTTCCTTTCCAATATGCCCCTAAAAGCAAAGACCCCGCCAACCAAGGGCGGGGTTCCTTACCTATCTGTTCAAATCACTTATTCCAGGGGCATGTTCATTAGGCATCTCAGGCATCATCGGTACCGGGAAGCCCTCAGGCGGCGGGCCAACCTGAAGCTCACCGTCATTCCGGCTCGGGGACTTGCCGCTAAAGATTTCAGCAACCAGCGTATCATCAAGCCTGAAGTTAAAGAACGCATTATGAAAGCCCATGTCCACATACTTCTTACATTCAGGGTATTTGTTAATATCGTAATTCGGGACCGGGAACACTTTCCCCCAATCAACCCCCAGCGTCTCAAGCGCCTTCGCAAACGCATTTTGGTGCGCACTATCACGCACAATCAAGAACGCGAGCGTTTCACGGAAAGTCTTATTCGTGCTCATCTCATAAATCCTCGATTTCTGAAGCACCCCTGTCGACTCCAGCGTTAAATTGGACAACAAATTCCCAACCAGATTGCCATGGTCGTACACCCACGAACCATTCCACGGATTGCCGGCAGCATCCTCAGGAACCGAAGCCTGCGCCCCAATAATATAATGATGAGGATTCGAATGCATAATCGGGTCCTGAAGTGGAGCACCGCTTTGACTAGCCGAACCAACACCAGGCTCGCCCGACTCATTCAGTAAATGATTAATTGTCGTCTGCACAAGCTCAACATGTGCAATCTCCTCCAGGAAAATTCCGCGTAGCAAATCCCTGAACTTCTTGTCTTTACCACGGAAATTCGAGCTTTGGAAAAAGTACTGCATCATCGTCCGCATTTCGCCAAAATGCCCGCCGAGAATTTCCTGCATCACCTTCGCAGCTGCCGGATCCGGCTTGTCCGGCGTAATAATATTAATCAAATCTTCCCTGTAAAAATACATACCTCTAACCCCACTTTCAGATTACAGCCAAAACCTGGCCGTTTCTGTTAGCTTGCACAATCGAACATTAAACATGCGCAAAAATGGGTTTTTAAGGCTTTTTTGGAAAAAGGGTCGACACCTTAATGGACCCCGTAACACTTTATATGCCATCAATCTACTATAAAGCCAACCTTACCGAGCTGTTCAGCCTTATTAAGCAAATCAAATGCCTTCTTATAATCTTCCAGGGAAAACATCGCTTCAATTACAGGACGTACATTATGCTTTTCGATGAAACCAAGCATGTCCCTGTATTCTTCCCCACTTCCCATTGTCGAACCAAGCAGATTGTATTGCCCATAAAAGAAACTGCGCAAATCGAAATCTACCACATCACCTGCAGATGCGCCGAACGTAACCATTGTACCACCCGGCCTTAATTGGGATAGTGACTTATTAAAGGTTGCTGCACCAATCGATTCAATGACAACATCCATCTTTTCCCCGCCAAGGGATTCAGTCCACTCGCTGCCGCTGTCAAACGCCTTATCAGCTCCAAGTTCGAGCGCTCTACTGCACTTGACCTCGGAACGTGAGCTGACATAGACGGTTGCCCCAACCGCTTTTGCCATTTGCAGCATGAAAGTCGCAACCCCGCCTCCAATCCCCGGGATAAGGATTTTCATTCCTTCACGGATCTTGGCTCTGGTGAACAGAACCCGGTATGCAGTTAGTGCAGCAAGAGAAAGGACACCTGCCTCCTCCCAGGTCAGGTACGCCGGCTTTGGAAAAGCATTTTCCGCTGGAATGAGAACATAGTGGGCGAACGTACCGTTGGATGGATGGCCAAGGATTTCAAATCCTGCAGGAGGTGCCTCTGTATTATGCTTCCAGCCCAAGCCCGGATTAATGATAACCTCATTACCAATAGAAATGCCTTTCACCCCTTCGCCAACTTCATCGACTACGCCTGCTCCGTCAGAACCGAGCACTAGGGGCGGTTCTGTTTCTTTGTGCCGCTCCAGGGTTATCAAGTCGCGATGGTTCATGCCCGCAGCCTTGAGGCGGATCCGTACCTGGCCAGGGCCTGGTACAGGTGTATCAAATTCTCTGTAAATCAATCCTTCCATTCCTGTTTTACTTTCGTGTACTAGCGCCTTCATTACCTCACCCCGTTATCTTATTTTCTATGTCTCTATTTTGGCTTAATTCACCTGAAAAAGCACTTATTTTACTCTAATAAAAAAAGCGCCCGAATATTTATTCAGGCGCTCTCCGTCTCCGTATTAGTTCCCCAGCTCCTTGATTTGGTCAAGCAAGCTTTTGATATCAGCGATTGGCTGAGCAAGTTCTTCACTATTTAAAACCTTTTCATCAAGAGTTCCATTCTCAATATAGCCAAGGTATTCATCAATTTTCCCTTCAAGCTGCTGATTCTTTTCAAGGATGTTGTTATGCAAATCCTCAGCTACTCCGGGTGCTTTAAGCTCTGCGAACTGGTCAATTTCCGTTTTCATCGTTTCCAGCTCTTTTTTCAGGTCTTCAACAGCTTGTTCATCCTGCATTGCTTTTTCAACCTTTGCAGGTACTTCCTTTGCGAAATCCGCAGCTTTGTTTACATACTCAGTAGCATCATTTGCGTATGAAAGGGTGTTATTCGCCTCTTCAAGGAATGAACAACCCGATAGGAAAAGTGATAGACTTAACAACAATACTCCAACAAGTTTACTTTTCATCCCGTCACCTCCTTTGGTTAATCATAAAGCAAAATGAGCTTTTTTGCCACACCACTCCTCTTTAAGCGCTTTCAGAATATCTGTGTCAAATAATATTTTGTGATGGCCAAATACTCACGTGCATACGATTTTACTAAAGCCTGAGCAGGCGTTTCCCCGGGCAGCCCTTCTGCATCTAACCCATAATCCCCAGCAATCATCTTCGCGCGATAAATATGGAAGTCATTTGTCACGACAAGTCCCTTGGCTGCATTTTCCGGTATCAGCTTTTTGGAAAAAGCGATATTCTCGTATGTACTTGTTGATTTGTCCTCAAGGATAATCCGCTCTTCTTCAATACCCCTTTTTATCAGCTCGCTCTTGATTGACACTGCTTCCGATATATTCTCCCCTTTTCCCTGACCGCCTGAAGCAATCGCAACAGTTTGCGGATTATCTTGCAGATAGTCAGCGGCGCCTCAATCCTGGCCTTTAAAGCCAGAGATGGAATATCCCCTTTTACCCTTGCACCAAGGATAATCATGTAATCCGCCCCAGCTTTTGGTGTTTCGTTTCCATTCCTTGTAATAAAATAATGCAGGACTGCCACATAAATAAGTCCTGCCACGAATAAAAACAGCACTAGTTTTTTGATTAGCATGCGCTTCCTCATCCTTTTTCTCCCTGTCCCCAAATCGTATATAACACTTAATGGGAGGCCAGTTTCCTGCGGCCTCCCTATTCTCTATTTTTATTTAATGATGACCGGCTCAGTATGCCAGATGTCGTCCGCATATTCACGGATGGTTCTGTCACTTGAGAAGAAACCGGATTTCGCAATGTTAACAAGACTTTTCTTTTGCCAATTCTCCTTGTTACCGAATTCGCGGCCAATTTGTTCCTGGATGTCTGCATATGATGCAAAGTCCCTGAACACGAAATATTGGTCATTATAGGCAAGAAGCGAATCATAGATTTCTGTGAATTCCCCATATGTATCTGGGAAGAATCCGTTCACAAGCTGATCGACAACCATTCTGATCCGCCTGTCATAGTGATAATACTCATGGGCATGATAACCGCCGTTCCTCTGGAATTCCAGGACTTCAGCAGCGCTCAGGCCAAACAGGTAGATATTGTCCCTGCCAACAAGTTCAGTGATTTCGACGTTTGCACCATCAAGCGTCCCGACGGTCAGTGCCCCGTTCATCATGAACTTCATGTTCCCCGTGCCGGACGCCTCCTTGCTAGCGGTTGAAATCTGTTCGCTCACATCCGCAGCCGGGAAGATTTCCTCACCCAATGACACTCGGTAATTTTCAAGGAAAATCACTTTGATTCGCCCATTTATCGCCGGGTCGTTATTTACCTTTTCAGCAACTGAATTAATCAGCTTGATAACCTTTTTGGCAAAATAGTAGCCGGGTGAAGCCTTCGCACCAAAAATGAACGTTCTTGGATGCATCTCATAATTCGGATTTTCCTTTATTCTGTTGTATAGGTACATGATATGAAGGACATTCAAGAGCTGGCGTTTGTAGGCATGCAGCCGTTTGACCTGGATGTCGAAAATCGAATGCGGATCGACAGTAATACCTGTTTGTGTATGAATCCTTTCAGCGAGCCTTTCCTTATTGCCAAGCTTGATATCAGCAAGTTTTTCAAGGAATGCGCTGCTGTTCTTGAATTCCATCAGCCGTTCGAGCTGCTCGGTATCCTTAATCCACGTATCACCAATTGACTCAGTTATAAGATTGGTCAGGCGAGGATTCGCTTTCATGAGCCAGCGCCTGTGCGTGATGCCGTTTGTCTTATTATTGAACCGGTCGGGGTATACCTGATAGTACAGGTTCATCTCACGTTCCTTCAGAATATCCGTATGAAGCTTCGCAACACCATTGATGCTATGGCTGCCTACAATAGAAAGAGGAGCCATGCGCACCTGGTCATGAGCGATGATTGCCATCTCCTCGATTCGCTTCCAGTCACCCGGGTATTTTTCCCAAAGGCTCCGACAGAAGCGTTCGTTGATTTCCTCGACAATCATATAAATCCTTGGCAGCAGCGGCTGGAAAATCCGAACCGGCCAGCGTTCAAGCGCTTCAGAAAGTGTCGTATGATTTGTGTATGATAGCGTATTGACTGTTAAATGCCATGCCTCATCCCAGCCAAGGCCTTCATCATCCATGAGAATCCTCATAAGCTCGGGGACAGCGAGGGCGGGATGTGTATCGTTAATATGGATACTCGTATGCTCATGCAATTCAAAGATGCTTTTGTTTTTCTTTTTAAAAGATTTAATAATTGCCCTTAGCGAAGATGCAACCAGAAGATACTGTTGTTTCAGGCGAAGGATTTTCCCATCATCGTGCGTATCATCCGGGTAAAGGAATTCACAGATCGCTTCTGTATCCTTCTTATACTTCAGAATATCAGTACCCGCATTGAATTTGGAAGGCTCGGCACTCCAAAGCCGAAGTGTGTTAACGGTTTTTGTGTTATGGCCCAGGACTGGCATATCATAAGGGACGGCCATGACCACTTCCGCGTTGACATGGCGAAATACCAGACGGCCATTTTCCATCACGCTTTCCACTTTGCCCCAGAACGGTATATCCTCTGCTTCATCGCCCTTTCGGACCTCCCAGACGTGGCCATGCTTCAGCCATTGTTCAGGAAGTTCGACCTGATAGCCATCGACTATCTTTTGCTCAAACAAACCGTGCCTATATCGGATCCCGCATCCATGGCCAGGAAGGCTCAGGGAAGCAAGCGAATCAAGGAAGCAGGCAGCAAGCCGGCCAAGACCTCCGTTGCCAAGCCCCGCATCAGCCTCATATTCCTCAAGGTCATCGAGGTCGACACCGAGCTCATTTAAGCCTTTGCTGACAACTTCCTCTATGCCAAGATTCATAAGATTATGGCGGAGAAGCCGGCCAAGCAAGAATTCTATTGAAAGGTAATATACCTGCTTTTTCCCTGATGACCGGTATGCTTCATTCGTTTTAATCCAGTTCGTGCTCACATGCTCCCTAATCATTGTCCCGAGTGTCTGGAACTGTTCCCTTCTTGTACTCTCATCAAAAGTAGTACCATAGGACATTTCCAGCTTTCTTAAATATGCTGATTTGAATTCAGGGACATTAGAAAACATGAGAATCACTCCTTTTTACAAGACTGCTGTACAACTTCCCGTATTCACGAGCAGACTGAGTCCAGCTGAAGTCGAGTTCCATCATTTTTTTCACAATATTTTCCCACTCATTTTTATGGTGATAGAAAGATAGTGCGCGTTCAATTGTATAGAGCATATCATGCGCGTTAAAGTTGGTGAACGTAAAGCCGTTCCCTTTACCGGTAAATTCGTTATACGGTTTGACCGTGTCATTAAGGCCTCCGGTTTCCCTAACGATCGGGACAGCCCCGTACCGCATTGCGATTAGTTGGCTAAGGCCGCATGGCTCAAATTTTGACGGCATCAAAAACAGGTCAGCGCCGGCATAAATCCGGTGGGCAAACGATTCATCAAACCCAATGAATGCTTTGCATTGTTCAGGATACTGGCTGCTCATCTGACTGAAAAAGGTTTCGAATTCCCTATCGCCTGTTCCAAGTACAATCAGCTGTGCGCCAGTAGCCATAATTTCATGAAAAACACCCCGTACAAGTTCCAGCCCTTTCTGCTTCGTAAGCCTTGTGACCATTGCAATCAGCGGCGTCCCGTCCTCCTGCGGCAGTCCGAAATGATCCTGAATGGCCCGCTTGTTCTTAATCCTGTCTTCCAAATCCCCGGAAGAAAAAGGTGCGGCCAAAAACGGATCATCCTCGGGATTATATAAATCATTATCGATGCCATTCACAATTCCTTCGAGATCCCAGCTTCTCATTCTGAGGACACCATCCAGCCGCTCCCCAAAATAAGCTGTTTTAATTTCTTCCCTATAGGTAGGACTGACTGTGGTGATCTTATCAGCGGAAATCAGTGCGGCTTTCATAAAGTTGATGTTTCCGTGAAATTCAAGCTGTTGAGAATTGAAATACCTGTCATCAAGGCCAAGCAGATCATTCATGACTTCCTTTGGAAAGATTCCTTGAAACTGCAGGTTATGAATCGTAAAAACAGTCTTGATGGTTTCGTAGCCTTCCCTATGGCGATATTGCTCCTGCAAAAGGAAAGGAATCATCCCTGTATGCCAATCGTGGCAATGGATGATATCAGGGTAAAAACCAAGCTGTTCAATGCTTTCAAGAACGGCCCGGTTAAAGTAAGAGAATTTCTCTCCTTCATCATAATCGCCGTACATTTGGCTTCGATAAAAATAATATTGGTTATCGATAAAATAGTATGTGATCCCTTCATGCTCAAGCTGTTCAATCCCGCAATACTGGTTTCGCCAGCCGAGCTGGACAGTGAAATCGGTCACCTTCCGCATTTTTTTCCTGAATTCATCAGGAATCAGTGTATATTTAGGAAGCATAACCCTGACATCATAGCCCAGTTTTGTTAATTCTTTCGGGAGGGAACCAGCAACATCTGCAAGACCGCCAGATTTTATGAATGGTACACACTCCGATACTGCAAAAAGAAGTTTCACTAGTTTTTCCACACTCCCTGTACTCTGCCCTTGCGGATAACATTCGGATTACCTTCTTCGCCTCTCAGCTCCGTGCCATTCGCTATCTTTACATCTTTATCCAATATAACATGGTCGAGGACGCAATTTTCACCAATCTTTGTCTTTTGCATAATGATGCTATTTTTTACAATCGAGCCTTTGCCAATAGTTACACCTCTGGCAATAATGCTGTTTTCAACAACACCTTCTATATAGCTGCCGTTTGCAATCATCGCATTATGGACAGAAGAGGTAGATGTGTACCTTGCAGGCGGTTCATCTTTAACCTTGGTAAGAATTGGTCTTCCTTTTACGAAAAGGCGCTGCCATATTTCAGGCTGAAGCAGGCTTTTGCTAGCTTCAAAATAGCTGCTGATTGAATCAACCATGATAGCGAAGCCTTCATATGAAAAATAGTCGATTTTAAATGGAGCATTTAAATCTGTTACAGCATCGCGCATGCTTAAATAGCCTGTTTCATTCCTTTTTTCGATCAAGTCTAGCAACAGGTCCTTTTTCATCAAATAAATCCCAAGCGAAGCGCCATCTTTCCGAACTTCAGTAATATCACTTTCATTTCGAATATGGTTTTCAAGGACCTCCCTGAAATCCATACTGAATACGGTATAGGAGTTGGCGACCAGGGCATACTTTTGATTGCTTCGTTTAAAAAAGTCAATATTTGCAGCAAAATCCTCAAATGGCCCTATGCCCGTCACCGGCTTATCAAGGCTTGTGGACGGGAAGAAAAACAGACCATCCCTCTTTCTATTCAGATCCCAGTTTCTTCCTGAACCAAGATGGTCCATCAATGACCTGTATTGGTATTTCGAAAATATCCCGACACTTTGAACGCCAGAATTCACCATGTTGGAGAGTATAAAGTCAATCAGGCGATACCTGCCACCAAACGGAATAGCGGCGACGGAACGGTGAATTGTCAGTTCTTCAAGACCTTTATGAACGGTCGTTGCATCTATAATACCTAGCATATCCTTGTTCAAGAATGGCCCCTCCTTTTCTACTATTTTTTAGATAATAGTTCTTCCAATGTGTCTTCAGAGATTAGTACTACTTCCTCATCGCTGCCTTTAATAACAGCTCCCTCAGGAATGGAAATGCCAGGTGAAACAATAGCTTTCTCGATTACGCTGCCAGAGCCAATCACTGCATCCGGCATAATAACAGATTCTTTTACAAACGCTCCTTCTTTAATGGAAACGCCCTGGAATACAACCGTCTTCACAACTTCTCCTTCAATAACACATCCCTCATTGACAAGAGATTCCGTCAACCGAGCTTCCGGACAAATATATTGCGGCGGCTGATTCGGGTTAACCGAGTAAATCCTCCACGACTGGTCAAACAGATTCAATTCCGATGTTTCATCGAGTAAATCCATGTTTGCTTCCCAAAGGCTTTGAACAGTACCAACGTCCTTCCAGTAGCCCTTGAAAGGATAAGCCACAAGTTTCTTTTCATCCCTTAACAGCAGCGGAATAATATCCTTCCCGAAGTCATGGGACGATTCAGGATTTTCATCATCGCGAATCAAATATTCCTCAAGAACCTTCCAATTAAAAATATAAATACCCATCGATGCAAGGTTGCTCTTTGGATTTTTCGGTTTTTCATCGAATTCCACAATCGACAAGTCCTCATTGGTATTCATAATGCCAAATCGGCTGGCTTCGTCCCAAGGGACCTCGATAACTGATATTGTGACATCAGCGTTATTTTCAATATGATGGTCAAGCATAAGTTCATAATTCATTTTATAAATATGGTCTCCTGATAAAATCAGTACATATTCAGGGTCATATTGCCTAAGATAATTTAGATTCTGGAAGATGGCACTTGCTGTTCCGTCATACCATTTCACTTCCGATGAGACACTGTATGGCGGAAGTACGGTTACTCCCCCATCCATCCTATCGAGGTCCCAGGCGCTTCCAATCCCGATATAACTGTTCAGGACAAGTGGCTGATACTGGGTCAGTACCCCAACCGTATAAACTCCTGAATTCGTGCAGTTGCTAAGCGGAAAATCAATGATTCTGTATTTGCCCCCGAACGGGACTCCCGGCTTAGCCAATTCTTTTGTTAGTGAGTTTAGCCTGCTGCCCTGGCCTCCCGCCAGAAGCATGGCTACCATCCTCTTCTTTGACATTGGCATTTATCCCCTTTCTTTTTTTAACAGGCCTTAAAATCGATATTCCGTACGGCGGTACATCCATAACAACCGAAAATGGCTTGCCATGATACGGAATCTCCTCTGCCTTAATTACTTTTTTATTGATAACACCTGAACCGCCAAATTCCACATCATCGCTGTTGAGGATTTCCCGATACCTTTCCGGAGCGGGAACTCCTATCCTGTAATTGGAATAAGCCTGCCAGGTAAAATTGCAAACCACAACTAAGAATTCATCATCTCTTTTGCCGATCCGAAGAAATGAGAAAACAGATTGATTATGGTTGTTTGGGTCAATCCATTCGAAGCCATCGGGTGAGGAGTCTAATTCATATAGCGGTTTTGATCGCTTATATAATTTGTTAAGCTCTTTTACATAATGGTTCAATTCCGCATGCTTCTCATAATCAAGAAGATGCCAATCCAGCTGCTCCTTATCTTTCCATTCGGAAAATTGGCCCAGCTCTGTTCCCATGAAAGTCAGCTTTTTCCCGGGATGGGTTGTTTGGTATCCAAGAAGCAGTCGGAGTTGGGCAAATTTCTGCCAATAATCTCCCGGCATTTTATCGAGAAGCGACTTCTTACCGTGAACCACTTCATCATGAGAGAAAGGTAGAACAAAATTTTCGGAAAAAGCATACATAAGTGAGAAGGTCACCTTATTATGATGATGCCTGCGCTGGTTTGGATCTGTTTCCATGTACTTGAGCATGTCATTCATCCAGCCCATATTCCACTTAAAAGTAAATCCAAGGCCGCCATTGTCCGGGGACTCAGTTACTTTTGGCCAATCCGTGGAATCCTCGGCAATCATGAGGATATTAGGTGAAAATTTAGTTATAGCGGAGTTGAGTTTTTTAAGGAATTCGATCCCAAATGTGTTGACCGCCCTTTCAGAGTTCGGCCAATAAATGATATTGGCAACGGCATCAACTCTGAAGCCATCAATATGGTAGTGTTCAATCCAAAAAATCGCACTCGAGATCAGGAAGCTGATTACTTCCGTCCTCCCAAGATCAAAATTGGCTGTTCCCCATACATGATTTTCCCTATCGATTTCTTTCTTATATTCATAGGCAAATCCGCCGTCGAACCGGTATAGGCCATGGGCATCCTTACAGAAGTGTCCAGGAACCCAATCAAGAATGACCCCTATGCCATTCTGATGACATTTATCCACGAAATACATGAAATCATGCGGAGAGCCGTATCTGCTAGTAACCGAGAAATAGCCTGTGGTCTGGTAGCCCCATGAAATATCCAGGGGGTGCTCGGTAACAGGCATCACTTCAATATGAGAGTACCCATGTTCAAGAACAAAAGGTATCAATTCATCAGCAATTTCCCGGTATGTGAGGAATTCCCCATCTTCTTTCTTTTTCCACGACCCAAGATGCACTTCATATATCGCTGTCGGTTCACCGATGGGTTCCTTTTTCGCCCTTTTCTTCAGCCAGGACTGGTCATTCCATTTATACCCATCAAGCGGCTGAACGACTGAAGCTGTATTTGGCCGAAGTTCCGAGAAGAATGCGTATGGATCAGCCTTTAAAAGCTTTTCTCCTGTCTTTGAGGTTATTTCATATTTGTAGATGGCACCGGTCATATCCTCTTTTTCGTAATAGACCCATACACCTTCTTTATTCACTCTTTCAAATGAGTAGCCCGCGGAATTCCAGTTATTAAAATCCCCTGCAAGTCGGACTTCAACAGCGTTTGGAGCCCAAACGCAGAATCGGGTGTATGGCTGGTCCCCATCATTCAGGACATGGGCCCCAAATAGTTCGTGGCCTTTGTATAGCGCTCCTTCATGAAATAAATGAAGCTGGTATTCTGTTGGACGAAATACCATCCCGTTCACCTGCCATTTTTAATAGTATTCTAGTTTCCTTATAATTACTTGCATAAACATAATAATTATTTCCTGCATAACCATCCTACAGGTCATACATTACTTTTCGACATATCGACTGTAAAAACCTCTTATAATTATCCGAAAACTTATTATTTTTTAATAATATTTTTATAAAGCGGTTCCATACGGACTATACCCAAGCTTTTCTATACCCCACTTTCTAAAAAAGAAAACCTGTGCTCAATAAAATAATATTATCTAAATATAATTTCTCGTCAGATTTTCGGACACTCAAGAGACCTTCTAATCAGAGAGAGTTTAAGAGAATGCTGTCGTAAAGTACATCGAAACACTCTGCCACGAAAGATTTACTAGCATTTCGTTTAGATTTTTGTACCTTCGTTTCCAGTAAAATAAAACTATTTAGTTCAACTGAGAAAATAAAAAATAAAAGTGCTAAATATTGGATTCAAACATACTATTTATGTTGGCAGGATGAATAGGGAGGGATGGTAGTGCGAACAGATGCAATTCACTACATTAACGAACTTAAGAATTGGGCTGTGGGAATGAAAATTCATTCAACGGCTTTACTGCAAGATAGGGCCGCACCTGGTACCTTGCCTGATTTTACTCGTTCACTGGACCTTTTTTTAGAAGAATTAGAGAGCAGCCTACAACAGAGAAGTGAACAATCACCTGAATATGCACTGGTTGCCGAAAATAAGGCAAATGTTCTTTATGAAAAATGGCTGCAGGTTGAAGAACAACATACAGGAGGAGGTCTTGCCCGGCAAATACCGATAGGCAGGCATGTGCTTCCACGACTTCCATACGAATACGGGGCACTCGAACCGTATATTAACAGGCGGATCATGCTGCTCCATCATACTCAGCACCATCAAGCTTATGTAGACGGCTTAAATAAGGCAGAAACTGAAATGGCAAGGGCGAGGGAAACAAACGATTTTACTTTATTGAAGCACTGGGAAAGGGAAGCAGCTTTCAATGGAGCGGGACATTATTTGCATACACTCTTTTGGGAAACGATGGCACCAAATGCTGGCGGGAGGCCCCAGGGTGAGCTTTTAAATGAAATAAACCGTGCATTTGGCAGTTTCGATAAATTTAAAGCACATTTTAGTGAAGCAGCAAAAAAAGTGGAAGGCTCAGGCTGGGCAATCCTTGTTTGGTCGCCAAGGGCAAGGCGCTTCGAAATCCTTCAGGCAGAAAAGCATCAAAACCTCAGCCAATGGGATGTCATTCCACTTCTGCCACTTGATGTTTGGGAACATGCTTATTACCTTCAATACGAAAACAACCGCGGTAAATACGTAGATAATTGGTGGAATGTCGTCAATTGGCCTGCTGTCACGAGGAGATACAATGAGGTAAAACGATAAAAAGGTGACCAAAGCCAAGTGTAACAACGGTACTCCGATGATGCAGCGGAGCTTAAGCATATGGAAACCCAATTATTTTACTCTGATACTATGAAAGGCCTACTAAAGGCTTGTTCCGTTTCGTTATAACTATCTGAATAAAATTCCAAATTACATTATTAACATACTTCCTTTTTGGTTTCCTAAAGGCAACGATATTTTCTTTTTTAAGAATTTCAGGTATAATGAACTAAAGAAGAAATAAAAATAAGAAGGCCATGCATGGTTACAGCATGCACAGCCCCATCGATGGTTCCCGGTTGAGGAATCGGAATTAAAGTCAATTAACCCGCCTTTATCGCTTGCCGGCTGAAGGGTGGGTTATTTTTTATGGGCAGCTGCAATTACAGCAACAATCAGGCTTGCAAATGAAATGGCTAACATCAAACCTTGAAAGACCGTCATATAAGCATCACCCCCTTTCACCGGGAGTGCTTGTCCCACCCTTTTGAACCACCGATTATGTTAATTATACCATATAACCCACTAAATTACGAACATAAGTTCGTATTCATTAAGGTTTTCTCTTTGTACTTCTTCGCATTTTCCCAAACTTTCTCCCCCCGTATTTTCTGTTCTTTTGATGTGAGTGGCATTCATTGCATATTCCATATGGGAAATCCGCTGGAAGAGGCTTGCCGCAGATCTTACATTTTTTTTGAATACTTTTTCCTACATCATTCAGTTCCTCATGGACTCCATCGCTAACTTGCTCACGCATTCTTTCCCAATAAATAGCTTCTGTCCTCATTCCAAGCTTATATAAAAATAACAAATGAAGGCCGATTGCCTTATACGTCAGTTCCATATCCTCCAGATTGCGTCGTTTTATCGAGGGTTCAGGAAGCTCCCTTCCAGTAGCAATTGCTTCCATAGTCTGAAGCCATTGTTCGGTAAGCTGCGGTTCCTTTGCCGAGAAAGGCAAATGGAGAAAGCCATAAAGCTCCATCATAGGAAACTTTGATTCAAGAAAGGTTCCTTCAATTAACTCATAACGGCTGCGCTCTTCGGCCAGTTCTGCCTTTTTCGTCCCAGGCGGGCTCTGGTATTTTTCCCAAAGCTCAAAAAAATCGCCAAGGTTACGGCTGTATCGTTGAAATCGCTCAAAGACTGCGTTTGTTGGTGCAATCGCGAAAACATTGACTGGCTTATCCTCAGCTTCCAGCAGCCTTTTCATTCTTTGTATATCTGACACGAATGCGACTTTACCGATATTATAGATGCCTTTTCTCCCTGCCCGCCCGGCAATCTGCTTAATTTCCTGTGAAGTAAGCCTCCGTCTGGATGTGCCATCAAATTTTTCATTTTCCAAAAATACAATCCTGCGAATCGGCAAGTTAAGACCCATGCCAATTGCATCTGTAGCGACAATTACCGCAGTTTCCCCGTCGATGAATCTTTGCATTTGTTTCTTTCTAGTCTCTGGAGGCATACTGCCATATATCATACTAACCTTATGGCCATTACCTTGAAGGGCTGCAGCAGTTGAAAGGACTTGTTTTCTGGAAAAACAAACAAGCGCATCTCCCTTCCTTGTGTTCCTCAGGGAAAATTCTTTATCCTCAACTTGAAGCGGAATATCCCTGGTATATTCAATCATCTCGTAGTCCGCATTCCCAAGCAGATGAAGCACCATTTCTTTAATATTCCTGCTGCCAATGATGTGGACCTCACGTGCATTCGCCTTTGTGATAGCCTTATACCAGGAAAATCCCCTGTCCCGGTCCGCTACCATTTGTGCCTCATCGATAACTACCACTTCATAAAAATCTTTTTCATGGAACATCTCAACCGTACAGGCAAAATGATTGGCATTTGGTTCAAGCTTTTCTTCCTCACCTGTTTTGAGTGAACACGGTACCCCCTGTGAATTCAGCCTGTCATAAACCTCGAGGGCGAGTAGACGGAGCGGTGCCAAATAAAGGCCGCTCGATGCCGCCATCATGCTTGTCAGCGCATGATGTGTCTTGCCGGTATTGGTTTCACCAATATGAAGAACATAGTTTACATTTCGGACACTTGATATACGGTATTCAACACCAAATACCTCATCAAGCATCCTCTGTTCCTCTGCAGCCTGTCTCTCAGCCTCAGCTTCTTCTTCAGCCTGCCTTTTCTCGGCTTCCTTCAGGTTCTGTTCATAAATAGCCAGGTGTTTTTCCGGATCAAACGGAATGTCAGTCAGGTTTATCAAATCGTCCATGTATTCATCCGCAATCCGTTCAATAAAATCCCTCGAAAGATCCTCTGCCATTTCAGCAATGAGGAATGAAGCATAATTTCCATTTTGAGGTCTTTCATCTCCGCCAACAAAAAATCCGGCCAGTTCGCCAGGGAGACTTTCCGATATTAATTTAGCTGATTCCCTTAGCACAAAACTGCCTATTAGCCTCTCGTACGGGTAATAGTAGGTTTCGTATTCAAAATAATACCTGCCGCGGTCGTTTGTTTTATGAATATCACCAGTAAATTCATCAAAAAATTCATAAACATGTAAATAATCATCTACAGAGAATGGACCAATTTCGGTTAACTTTTCCTCAAGCCTAAAACTATCAATTCTTTTATATTTTTTCCCCTGCTCCATATCTTTCTTAAGCTCTTGCGCGACCATATGTCTTGTTAGCAGGTAAAGCAGCATCTCATGGTCATGAAAAACTGCTTCAGCGTGTTCGACGATACTTCGTGTATTTTTTTCACGCTGCTGTTGCACTTTTTCAGCTTCTAGCCTTTCCTTATAATTCTTCCTGGCCCGGTCATACATTTTTCGCCACTTCTCTGGCGCTTTTCCAATTTCAGAGTCCACCCACCCATTGACATCAAAGGGCGAAAAGTCACGTATTTCTGTTCTGAAAAGGCGATTAATTAGCTTCCGGTCCACTCCCTCGGTGTCAAAGCCTTTTTCAGCGAGGAATTCCTTTTTGGCTTTCTTGGAAACGCTATTTGTCGCCTTGTTCAGCCAGACATTCACCCAGAGCTGTTCTAAATAATGCATACGATCTTCAGCATATTGATTAAAAGGCGGCAGAGCTTCCTTCGTTTCAAGGTATTTGCTTATATCTTCTTTAATTTTCTTTTTAGTTTGTTCGACTGCCAATTTATAAGCATCGACGATTTCCTGCATGAGGGTAACTCCTTTTTAAATTTTGCTTTTTACTTAGTTTACCCCAGTTGGGGAATAATGAGCGAATGAGCGTCATTTCGTTCAAACGATTTCGGGGAAGTTTCTTTGTGGCAGCCTCCTCGTCGCTTTACTTCTGTGCCGTCTCCCACCTGTTTGACCGATAAACTTTTTCCTGGACCGATAAATTTCTGATTAGACCGATAAATTACGTTGAATAACCTTCCTCGAAAAGATATGACGACGAAAAAAGGACTGGATTCATATCCAGTCCCCGCCAACACAACCTACTAGGATGCCTCGTGCACTTTCTCTTGTTTGTTCTTTTTCATCGTTCCAGCTGCTACAACGACTACGACAACAAGCAGCTCAAATCCATATTTAACAACTGGATTCACAAAGAAGTCTGCAAGGAAAGGCTCGTCAACAATCATCTTTGAAGCCGTCCATGCAAGGATCGCAGCACCAATCGTAATAATGATTGGAAATCTGTCAACCCATTTCAGGATAAGAGTGCTTCCGTAAACGACAATCGGAACTGAAATAAGCAATCCCAGAATGACGAGCAGGTAATTTCCATGCGCCGCACCCGCGACAGCAAGGACGTTATCCAGACCCATCAATGCGTCCGCAATGATGATTGTTCGAATAGCCGCCCAGAAGCTGTCGCCAGCCTGAACATCATGGCCTTTTTCTTCAACGAGCAGCTTGTAGGCAATCCAGATAAGGAGGACGCCGCCAATAACAAGAAGGCCCGGGATTTGCAGAAGCCATACCACGATTACAGTTGCTAGGGCCCGGATAGCGATTGCACCGACAGTACCCCAGATGATAACTTTCTTTTGCTGATGCTTAGGCAAATTCCTTGCCGCCAGCCCGATGACAATTGCATTGTCACCTGCAAGCACCAAGTCAATCATGATGATCGACAACAGTGCTGTCAAAAATTCCATTGATAAAATTTCCACTCAAGTTCCTCCTTTAGTGCCTTGCAGCAATTAAAAAAATCAATTGTACCGCATAATGAGAGTTGAACATGGTATTAATGTTCCCTTAGGTTCCCTCACTAAACCGGTACTATTTTTGCCCAAAAGAAAAGGGCCCCGACAGCGGCTCGGGCCCTTTTTTTCCACAAAAAAGACCCTTACCCTTTGACAGGTAAAGGTCTTGCTAACAACATGACTGTTGCCAACAAAGCCGGAGGCATATACCTCGAACTGACGACTTTGCTGTAAAAGCTACTCCCCTTTATGCTCATCCTAAGATAGAAAAATAGTATACTATCTTTCCGAAAAATTCAAGCAAAAAGATTTTGTCACATTTTATCCCGCATTAACGGGCAGTAAGACCCTCACATCAAATTTCCAAGTAAAAATGAAAAGGAAATATGGGGATCAACTGCCCGTAAAAGCCCGATTAGTGAATTAAGATTTTTCTTGGGCTTCAGCCCTTAGAAAAATCAATCGGGCTTCGCGCGGCTAACAATCAGTGGGGGATGAAGCCCCCCACTGATTGAAGATTCACTTTATACTTTGACAACGGTAGCTTTTTTGGTTTTACCATGGCGAATGGTTGCCTGGGCAGCAGCCAGCCTCGCCAAAGGCACTCGGAATGGAGAGCAACTCACATAGTCAAGGCCCGTTCTGTAACAGAAATCGATTGAATTCTTTTCGCCGCCATGTTCGCCGCAAATCCCGGTTTTAAGAGTTGGCTTAGCAGTACGGCCAAGCTTGACACCCATTTCAACAAGCTTGCCGACACCATCCTGGTCCAGCACAGCGAAAGGATTTTCCGGAAGCACCTTCTGCTCAATATAAGCTTGGAGAAACTTACCTTCTGCATCATCACGACTATAACCAAATGTCGTTTGGGTTAGGTCATTTGTGCCAAAGGAGAAGAAATCTGCTTCCTGAGCAATTTCATCGGCAGTAAGGGCAGCCCTTGGGATCTCAATCATTGTTCCGATGGTGTAATCAAAAACCCTGCCTGTTTCCTGCTGGATTTGTTCTGCCGCTTCGATGACAAGTTTCCGCATTTCTTTAAGCTCATTTATATGCCCCACTAGCGGGATCATGATTTCCGGCTTAACTTCAATCCCCTTTTCAGCAACCTGGGCTGCTGCATAAAAGATTGCTTTTGCCTGCATTGAGTAAATTTCAGGATGAATCATACCAAGCCGGCAGCCCCGGTGGCCAAGCATTGGATTAAATTCATCGAGCTGGCGTACCTTTTTCAATAAAAGTTCCTTTTCCTTTAGTTCAGGCGCTTCTGGACTGAGGATTTGAAGTTTGGTTATCTCCACTAATAATTCTTCCTTATCAGGAAGGAATTCATGAAGCGGAGGGTCAAGCAGCCTGATTGTTACTGGGAGATCTTTCATCACTTCAAAAATTCCCTCAAAATCACTCTGCTGCATTGGAAGAAGCTTCTCAAGGGCAGAGATGCGATCCTCGTAATCATCGGCAAGAATCATTTCCTGAACAATCGGATGCCTTTCCGGATCCATAAACATATGCTCAGTCCGGCATAATCCAATTCCGCCCGCTCCAAATTCAAGTGCTTTTCTCGCATCTACAGGATTATCTGCATTTGCCCTGACTCCAATTTCCCTTTCCTGGTCAGCCCATGCAAGCAGCAGCTGAAACTCGTCTGAGAGCTCTGGTTCAATCATAGGGATTTCCCCAAGCATGATTTCACCAGTTCCGCCGTCAATTGTAATGATATCCCTATGATTGACAACCGTATCGCCGACATAGAACTTCTTTTCCCTTAGGTCAATTTTCATAGCTTCGCATCCGCATATACAAGCCTTGCCCATACCGCGGGCTACAACGGCGGCATGGCTCGTCATGCCGCCACGGCTCGTTACTACAGCCTCGGCTGCAATGATGCCGTGGATATCATCCGGAGTTGTTTCAGGCCGGACCAGGATCGTTTTCTTTCCTTCCTTCGCATAGCTTTCTGCCTCATCAGCATCAAAAACAACTATACCGGTCGCTGCCCCCGGAGAAGCAGGCAATCCCTTGGCCAGACGGATACGTTCGAATTTATCATCAATCCTTCTGTGCAAAAGCTGGTTCAATTGGTCAGGGTCTACACGAAGAAGGGCTTCCTGCTTTGTAATAAGGCCTTCTTCAACCATCTCGACCGCAGTCCGGATGGCTGCCTGGGCTGTCCTTTTTCCAGTCCTCGTCTGAAGAATATACAGCTTGCCGCGTTCTACAGTGAATTCAATATCCTGCATATCCTGGTAATGCTTTTCAAGCTTTTCACATGTATCGGCAAACTGGCTGTATACATCAGGCATTTCCTCTTTTAAGGTGCGAATTGGCAATGGCGTACGGATTCCCGCCACCACATCTTCGCCTTGGGCATTAATAAGATATTCGCCATAAAGGGTCGCTTCACCTGTGGAAGGGTTTCTGGTAAATGCTACCCCAGTGCCGGAATCATCGCCCATATTGCCGAAAACCATACTTTGTATATTTACAGCTGTCCCCAGATGGTCAGGGATTTTATTCAGGCGCCTGTATACAATTGCCCTCTGGTTGTTCCATGAATTAAAGACTGCGTTGATTGAAAGGAATAACTGCTCCCTTGGATCTTCAGGGAAAGGCTTCCTCGTATGTTTTTGGACAATTGCCTTATAGCCCTCGATGACTTCGAGCCAATCTTCCGCCTTCATCTCGGGATCTGAAGAATAGCCTTTGCTCTCCCTTACTTCCTCAAGGAATTGTTCAAAGAAAAACACATCTACTTCAAGGACTACATCGCTGAACATTTGAATGAACCTTCTATATGAATCATATACAAATCGTGGATTATTGGTAAGCCTCGCCATACCTTCAGCTGTTTCAGCATTCAGACCCAAGTTAAGGATTGTATCCATCATGCCTGGCATGGAAAAGACCGAACCGGAACGGACAGAGACAAGCAGCGGATTAGCAGGGTCGCCAAGTTTTTTCCCCATTTTAGATTCAAGACTTTGGAGTGCTTCCAGTACCTGCGAGGTCACTTCTGCTGGAATAGCCTCACCCGCTTGGTAATAGGCATTACACGCTTCTGTGGAGATAGTAAACCCAAATGGTACCGGAAGGCCAATGTTGGTCATTTCAGCCAGGTTTGCACCCTTTCCACCAAGCAGGTCCTTCATCTGGCTATTTCCTTCATCGAACTGAAAAACATACTTTGTCATCGTCTCGTACTCCTCTCTTTTTTCAAGACATCAATAATCAGGCTTGCAGTTTCCTCTATTGCCTTATTGGAAACATTGATGATTGGGCAGCCTACCCGCTTCATGATCCGCTCAGCGTAATCAAGCTCCTCCAGGATTCTCTCGAAGCTTGCGTAATTGGCTGACGAAGTCAGCCCAAGTGCCTTCAGTCGTTCTTTCCTTATCGAATTCAGCTTGTCGGGGGTAATGATTAACCCAACACACTTCCCCTTTGGCAAGCTGTAAATTTCATCTGGGGGTGGTACTTCCGGGACTAGCGGTACATTTGCGACTTTGTATCTATGATGAGCTAAATACATCGATAAAGGTGTTTTGGATGTCCTTGAAACACCGATTAATACAATATCAGCCTTGGATATTCCCCTTGAGTCACGACCATCATCGTATTTAACAGCGAATTCGATTGCTTCGACCTTGCGGAAGTAATCATCATCAAGCTTTCTCATTAGCCTTGGCTGATGCTGGGGCTCCTTGTTAAACTTTTTAGTAAAAGCCTCCATGAGTGGATTCAACAAATCAATTGCCATGATACCTTCTTCTGCGGCTCTCTTGTCGAGATAATCTTTCATGTTCTCGATGACAAGTGTGTAGGCTATGATTGAATTTCCCTTTTTGGCAAGCATGATGACGTCCTCCAGGTCCTCGAAGTCTTCAACATAAGAATGCCTTCGGATGTCGACGTATCCGCCATTGAATTGGGTTGCTACCGCCTTTACAACAAACTCAGCTGTTTCACCTACCGAGTCGGAAATGACATATACCGCTTCCTTTTCTGCCAAATTTGCGCTCACTCCTTGCGTTTTTATTGCCCGGACAGTTCCAGGAATGCTTTTGTTATGGTGGTTTTTGTAATCCTTCCAATTACCGTATATGTAGCTATATCAACACCAGAAGCTTTTACAACAGGAAGGGAGTCAATTTGATAGGTAATCATTTTTCTTGCCGCCTCAATCAAGGTTTCTTCCGGCTGTATAGTGACAACATTGGGCATCCTCGTCATGATAATGCTTACAGGCAATTCTTCCGGGCTCCGATTTCCAATTGAAGCTCTCAGCAAGTCCTTTCTGGAAATGACACCCGTTAAATGATTATCTTCATCCACAACGTATAAAGTCCCCACATCCTCCAGGAACAGCTGGACGATTGCGTCATAGACTGAGGCCGATTTTTGAATCACAATTGGATGTGCCTTATAATCCGAAACCTTTTGGGAAATTTGATTTCGAATTACGCCACTGTCTGGTGTTTCACTGTTAAGAAAATAGCCAACCCTCGGGCGTGCTTCCAGGTTTCCCGCCATTGTAAGGATAGCAAGGTCCGGCCTCAGAGCTGCACGGGACAATGAAAGCTTGTCAGCAATTTGCTTGCCAGTGATAGGCCCTGAATTCTTAACAATTTCGATGATATCCTTCTGCCGTTTGGACAGTTTAATAAAAACTCCCTCCTTTGGCGCCGAAATAAATGTGTGTTTTAAAAGAAGGCTGTGTTAATGATAATTGTAAATTTTTTAAGCAATGTTGATTGGAGCGAAAGGCGCGAAGACTCGTTCGAAAATGCAAAAAACGCATTTTCTCCTGCGGTGCTTTTTCAGGGACGATTATTCAATGTCCTGTGGGAACAGCGGGACAGTTGAGACCCCGCAGGAGCAAAGCGACGAGGAGGCTCACCGCCCGCCCCACGGAAAGCGAAGCTCCAGTAGCGGAAATCAACACACTTGTTTAACACAGCGTTAAATGTGTTACATCTTTTCTCAATTAGTATATTACATTGAACGAAAAAAGGGAATAATTAAACACACTTATTTGTGTCTAATTAGTAAAAAAGTAGACTTATAGGTTTTTTTACATGATTAATTTACTGTTTTTGGGGATTTCCTTGGAAGAAATAGAGGCTTTTGAGGCAATCCTTTTGTATATGCTAATCACTCTGTTAAAAAACAACTTTTTCTTTAACACAGCCTAAATTAAAAACAAGGCCTACGTTAAGGCCTTGTTTTGCAGAAAACATATATGTGAAATTAAATATCCAATGTGAGTTGTTCTGAATCATTTGCCATCTTATCCGGTTTTACCATGCCTGCAGCTTTTTCTATTTCGAAAATTATAGATTTGTTTTTCCTGGAAGCTTTAATGCAATCTATAATTGGCACATGATAACCGATAGTATAAAAGCCGGGATACTTCCACGGTTCATGCATGTAACGTGTAGGCAGGTTACCGAGCTGAGGAACATACCTCGCGATAAATTGGCCCTCTTGGTCAATTTTTTTCCCTTCCCGTACAGGATCAAGGATTTTTGCTTTTACCTTTCCTGGCAAGGCAAGACAATCCTGAAATAGAATATCGTACATTGCAGGCTCATAATCCAGCATTAGTCCTGCCAGCTTCTCTTTAACTAGTTGCGGCTCAAGCAGCAGCGTATTGCAAAGGAATGATACCAATAGCCTTCTCAAACCTTCAGGGAGCCATCCGGATTTCATCAGACAAAGCATAGAAGCGTCAATAATCGGAATTCCCGCCTTGCCATCAAAGACTTTATTCAAAGTGGCTTGGTCCAACTTCCTTCTTTCTTTTAAAAGTGGATCCTCATACAGAGTTACAGAAGTTTCTTTTTCAACCAGTAGGAATCGCTTGTACAGCTTGTCCAAGAAGAATTGATATTCTTTAACCTCCGATTCTGAAGCTGCGGGCAATGCTTCAAGTGTTCTTAGCACTACTGTTTTCAAAGAAACATTACCCCAGGACAAATATGCGGATAATCCACTTGAGTAGAGAGATGCTTTTAAAGGATTACTTATGCCTTCACTATACTTCCTTACTCTTTCATCAATAAAGGAATTCAGTGTCTCAAATGCATTCGTTTCTCCTCCTGATTGTCCAAAGCGGAGAGGTTCCCCTTTAATGGGATAAGAGCGAAACCTGGCAGTACTTTCTAGTAGCCAATCTGGTATTTCCTGAGGCGAATATAATTTTTCCGGCGGGGCATGCTCATTTAGCGTACCGATAATAGATATCCACCTTTTTTTAGAGGTCGCTTTGTAGAGTTCACCCGGCAAGGAAATCGGAATTTTGATGTCGATTTGTTTATCCTTAAACCATTCAAAGAGGTGTTTCAGCTTTGAGTCGTTATACAGCCACACTGTGTAAGAACCATATGCATCCAAGAGGAGCTGGAAAACCTCCTCCGCTTCACCTATCGCAACATACAGGTGCCCGCCGATTTCTTCCAGTTTTAGTGAAAGATCATCAAGGCTCTCTATGAGAAAGGAAAAGTGCCTTGAAGACAGAGGTCCGGTACCCCAGACAGATGGCTCAATAATAAAAAGGGGGAGTGTTTCTCCTCTTTTTGACGCCATGGCAAACAAAAGATTGTCCGTAAGCCGTAAATCCTTTCTTAGCCAGACTATATTCATCCGTCTCCCCTCCCTAAAGGTTTATACCCTACTGCCTACTGAGTATCAATCAACTCTGCTAAAGATTAATAATATCTATAACACAGCCTTTAATCAGCCTTAAGTTAACTCCAATATAATCGGACAATGGTCGCTTCCCATTATATAACAATCAATTTTCGCATCCTTCAGTCTATGCTCAAAATCTTTGGAGACGAGGAAATAGTCAATACGCCACCCAATATTTCTTTCTCTGACCTTGCTCATATACGACCACCAGGTGTAGGCTCCCTCTTCTTCAGGAAAAAAATAACGGAAGCTGTCAATAAAGCCCGCCTCAAGCAGGCTGGACATCTTCCCACGTTCTTCAGGCGTAAAGCCGGAATTCCCGACATTTGTTTTTGGATTCCTAAGGTCAATTTCGGAATGCGCAACATTTAAATCTCCGCACTTGACTACAGGTTTTATAGCATTAAGTGCAAGGAGGTGGGCTTTTATGCGATCCTCCCATTCGAGGCGGAACGGCAGCCTGGCCAGGTCACGCTGGGAGTTCGGGGTGTACACGTTAACGAGAAAGAAATCTTCAAATTCTAGAGTGATGATTCGTCCTTCAGGCTCACTCTCATCATCACCAAGTCCATAACGGACATTTAAAGGCTTTTGTTTTGTAAAAACAGCAGTCCCGGAATAGCCTTTCTTCTCGGCAAAGTTCCAGTATTGATGATATCCCTCAAGCTCCAACTCAATTTGGCCCTCTTGGCATTTTGTTTCCTGGATGCAAAAAATATCCGCATCCACCTCCCTGAAATATTCCAGAAACCCTTTATTAACACACGCTCTAATACCATTTACATTCCATGAAACCAATTTCAAGATAAATTCCCCCTACAAGAAAAGTGCATGCGCCTTGGGCAGGCGCTGGAGCTAGACAAGAAAAGCGCAAGCGCCTTCGTTACAGAATATTTCTGTTATGACAAAAAGGGGCCTGCCTATATAGCGGCAAGCCCGGTCGTTGTATAGTACCTTACGCGTCGAAAACTTCTACTTTTTCCATAACATCGCCATTCTTCATGGCTTTAACTGTTTCAAGGCCGGAAGTCACTTGTCCGAAAACAGTATGTACTCCGTCAAGATGCGGCTGTGGTTCGTGGACGATAAAGAATTGGCTTCCGCCTGTATCACGGCCTGCATGGGCCATAGAGAATGCTCCTGCAGTGTGGCGGTGCGGATTTCCTTCGGTTTCGCATTTAATCGTATAACCTGGTCCGCCAGTACCATTTCCATTAGGGTCGCCACCTTGGCTAACGAAACCAGGGATCACCCGGTGGAAAGTCAAGCCATTATAAAAGCCTTTATTTGCAAGTGTTTCAAAGTTTTCGACTGTCCCAGGTGCTTCATTCGGGAAAAGATCAAACTCAATCTTCTCGCCGTTTTGCATAGTAATTACGCCTTTTTTTGACATTTTTACAACTCCTTATTATTCGGATACACCATACTATACCATTTCTTTTAAAAAGAATGAAATGATACGAACCTAAAATTTGTTAATCCACTTTGAAAAAAAGCATAGAGATGCTACAATGAAATTGCCCCTTCCGAACATCGCTTGTTGCGGGACACTTAACCAGTTCGGACGGAAGTGGCTGGCGCTCACTAGCTGGGCGCCATTTTTATTTTCTATACTGCTCTCTTAAAGCAGGTAATTCCTTATAAATCTCAACAATCTCACTCAATTTCATCCTGACCAGGCCGCTTGATGACGGAGCTACAAAATCAATTGTTCCTGGGACCACACTTTCCTCTTGCACTCCCCATGGCAGACTTTTCTTCCGGCTGAACTCCTGGTATACGCCCTTACCTACATAACACACAATACGAGGATGATTAACCCGGATTTTTTCCCTAAGAATTTCTCTGCCTTCTATATATTCCTCCCTGGTAATTTCATCGGCTGCCTTAGTAGGCCTGGCCACAATATTCGTAATGCCGAGTCCTATTTCCGGCAAAAGAACATCTTCCTGGGGACTGTATTTTCTTGGGGTAATTCCTGCTTCAAAGAGGATTTTCCAAAACCGATTATTCGGGCTGGCAAAATGATGTCCCGTTTCTCCAGAAAGAAGGCTCGGATTAAAGCCAACGAATAAGATGTCGAGATTTTTTCTAATATGATCCTGTACCAACTTCCCACCACACTTTATAAATTCATTCACAAACTGTATGTACCATTTTACCCCATGTTAAAAGGCAGTAAGCTATATTTAGAATTTAGGCAAAAAAGCCGCAATAAATGCGGCCTTGATGCTTAACGTTTCCGGTTTTTTTGTTGACTGGAAGTATTGCCTGTAAATAGCTCCGATGAAAATTCGGCCATTGCGATATTGCCTCTGGATGCTGGAAGGTACCGTTGTGCCGTATGCTGGATTTTAGGGAGTACGTTACGGAAACGCGTCCTTCTTAATCCCATAGCGGCAGTACTCATTCCCAGGCCAATAAGTGAAGCCCAGAACACCCTTTTGTTCTGTCTTCCGCTTGCAATGTTGCTTAAGAACGAACCAATCATACGGAAATTCATTCGCTACACTTCCTTCCGGCGATTTGGAATCAGAAAAGATTCCTTTTTTATTATCCTGCCGTCAGAATCAATTCATACTGCTTCTTAATTGCCATTTTAGGTTCTATTTTTAATGATTGGTGCCAAAACTCGATGATTAATTTTCTACCGCTGCCTGCTTTTTTGCTTATTCATTACCTCAAAGGACTTTTCAATAATATCGGTCAAAACATCACCTTTATAAATTCGGCCAAGTTTAAGGTTTTCTTGATAATATTCAACGATTTCGTCAAGCTTGTCCGATGTTTCCTTTGTAATTCTTACATTGAGTTGAATCCGCTCTCCCGCCATATGTATTCTCCTTTATCACTTTGCTAGCACTTGATAGCAATTTGTTATCTGCTTTATATCACCTTCCTTAGTATAAACTTCCTTGAATTTAAGAACAAGAAAAAAACAAAGACGGTACAGTGTACCGCCAAACGTTTCCCCTATTTGCTAACAAGTTTTAATTCACCTTCATTGGCTGGTTCAAGAATCCTTCTACATGTGTTTGGAAGGCTTTTTGCGTACGCTGCCTTGGCCGTGGCAGATCAATCAATCTATTCATGACAATTTTTCCTGATTCGATTAGAATAACTCTGTCAGAAATGGCTACAGCTTCCTCCACATCATGTGTTACAAGAATGGATGTGAAATTCTTCTTCTTCCAAAGCCCTTCAATTAAATCCTGCATTTCGAGCCTGGTTAGAGCATCCAAAGCTCCCAATGGCTCATCCAGAAGAAGAATATCAGGTTCATGCACAAGCGCCCTCGCAAGAGCAACACGCTGCTTTTGTCCTCCGGATAATCTCGATGGCCAGTCGCTTTGTCTTTCCTCAAGTCCAACATTTCGCAACGCATCAATAGCTTTCGATTTCCATTCGCCAGATAACCCTATTCCTATATTTTCGAGCACATTTTTCCAAGGAAGCAGCCTTCCATCCTGGAACATGATTCTTGCTTGATGATTCAGACCCTCCAGCTTCTTTCCTTTAATAAAAATAGATCCTTCCTTAGCATTCTCAAGTCCAGCGACAAGCCTAAGTAAGGTGCTTTTGCCACAGCCGCTTTTTCCCACTATTGAAATAAACTCACCCTGTTGCGCATCAAGGCTAATTCCATCCAGTACAATCCTGTTCCCATATGATTTCTTGATAGCTTGTATGCTGACATAAGGTATTTTTCCATATATCATTACCCAACACCCCTTTAACGGTAAGCTTAGGCATTCCACTTTAGCCATTTTTCCTCAAGTGTTCGTGCGATTACATCAGATAATTTCCCAAACAGGGCATAGATTACAATACTTAAAACAATTACATCCATTTGATAAAACTCCCTGGCATTCATAGCCATATATCCAATCCCCGAATGGGCGGAAATAGTTTCAGCGACGATAAGGGTCAGCCACATAACGCCCAGTGAAAACCTGATTCCTACGAGGATTGAGGAGAGGGCGCCAGGAAAGATAATGGAAGAAAATAAGGATACCCCCTTAAGCCCGTAAGCCTTTCCCATTTCAATCAGACCTTTATCGACTGATTTTATTCCATGATACGTATTGATGTACACTGGGAAAAGGACACCAAGAGAGACTAAAAATATTTTTGAGGATTCATCTATCCCAAACCATAAAATTACGAGCGGAATCATAGCAAGGTGAGGGATCGTCCTTAGCATTTGTATGGACGTATCAAACAGAAGTTCGGACATCCTAAAAATACCGTTGAAAAGTCCCAGGAAAAAACCAATGGTTCCTCCGATTAAAAAACCTATCACCGCTCTGCCCAGGCTAACAGAAATGTGATTTGCCAGTTCTCCAGATTCAAAAAGCTCTATACCCGCTTTAAAAACAGAAGTAGGGGCAGGGAGTATCCTTGATGGAATCAAGCCTTTCGATGATAATACCTGCCAGACACTTAGAAGGAGCAACGGGAATACCCAGGGGACGGTTTGATTAATAAATCGTTTAGACACATTCCTCATAGGAATGCCCCCTTTCTTTACTTTTGCAACGCCTCGGTTACATCAATTTCTTTAGGGATGATTTTAAGTTCGTAAAATGTGTCGGCTATTGCCTGCTGCTCACCCACAATAAGATCCGTCATTTCGTCTACCCCGTAAACCCTTCTTTTAACAGCCATATCAAGTGATGGTTTATCGATTTTCAAAATGGGCGCGAGCATATCTACCAGCTCCTGGTGATGAGTGTTTGCCCAATCAGATGATTTCTTAATTTCATCAACAATCTCGGCTACAATATCCTTGTGTTTCGCAAATTCCGTGCTAGCAAGAAGGAAGTCTCTATCTGTTGTCAGTCCTTCACCATCTGTTAATGTTCTTGCTTTTGAATTCACTTCCGCAGATGAAGTGAATGGATCCCAAACAACCCAGGCATCAATATTCCCTTTTTCAAAAGCTACCCTGCCGTCACCCGGGGCAAGAAATGCCGGAGTAATATCTGAGTATTTTAGTCCGGCGTTCTCCAATGCTTTTATCAATAAGTAGTGGGAACTGGAGCCTTTAGCAAATCCGATAGTTTTTCCTTTTAAATCCGCGATGGTTTTAATTGGTGAGATTTCTTGGACGAGGATTTTGCTTCCCTTGAATTTCGGCTTTCCGGCTGCAATATAAACAAAAGGGGCATCGGCAGCCTGTGCAAAAATAGGAGGGGAATCACCCGTCCGGCCAAAATCAATGCTGCCGGCATTCAGAGCCTCGACCAAAGCGGGACCCGCCTGGAATTCCTTCCATTCAACTGTAATTCCTTTTTTAGAGAGTCGTTTTTCTAAAGTACCTAGGGATTTAAGGATAACAAGTGGGCCGTTTTTCTGGTAGCCAATTTTAACTGTAGTAAGTTCTTGCTTGGAGCTTTCTTTCTTCTCTTCTGAAGAGCAGCCAGATAAAAAAGTAACAACAGCAAATAGGGAAATCACCATAATATACCATGGTTTTGCAACGTTTAGTTTCATTTGGGCTATCCGTCCTTTTCTGTAGGTTTTAGGCAATTGTCGACCTGTTTTAACCTATGAAAAAATGACAGATAGGTTCCTGTCCCTGAGTGAACTACCCACCACTTATTTTCTACGAAATTTGAAGTGGGGGCTTCCAAAGGCTTTCACCTTTTTCTTTTATTGCTAGGTCATCCACAAGACTAACGCCTTATGTCACTAGCCTTGAATTCGTGGCGTCCCTGCCACTACTGAAAATGGATACAGCCTATACGGGCACTGGTACCCCAGCCATAAAACCTAAATCCGACAGTTTCCTGATTCCGTACTGTTTTAGGTTTCTGGCCGCATTATAGTCTCTATCCATTTTTGTGCGGCAATGCTCGCACACATACACTCTCTCTGAGAGTTTTACTGTTTCCTTTTTTGAATTGCATTCACTGCATAGTTTTGTGGAAGGAAAGAATTTATCTGCGAAGATAAGATGCTTTCCTTTTTTCTTCGCTTTATACTCCAACATGGTTCGGAACATGCCGAACCCGTTGTCGTGCAATTTCTTGCCCAGGGACAGGCATTGTGCCAAATTGCTCAAATCCAGGTCTTCCACCACAATAGCGGCATAATCATTGGTTATCTGATTGCTTCTTTTGTGGAGAAAATCTTTCCGTTGGTTTTTTGCCTTGGCCATGGTTTTTTGATAGTTCTTAAGCATGTTTTGATAAGTAGTTGAGTAAAGAATCCTGCCCTCTGAATCGACCAGGGCTTTATTCCTTTTCCTGGCCAATGACTTGTTCAACCGTCTTTGGCGCTTTTCAATGATCTTATGGTACCTGGGATACCCGTCTTTACCCCCCTCGCTATCCATGTATAAATCAGTTTGGCTATAATCCAAAGCCAGCACTTCATCAGCCATGATGTTACTCCGTAAAGGCTCTTGTTTCATTGGAAAATCCACAGACAGTTATACCATATAGCGATTTCCTTCCCGTTTAATGGTCGCCTTCTTGATAACCGCTTCTTTAGGTAACTCACGATGCATGGCAATCGGGATTCCATTACGAAACTTCGGGATACATAGCAGGGATTGGTCGTTACGTTGGACGATTTTAATATTTCCATTCGTTTGATTGGTGGTGTAGCTGAACTTTCCTTGCTTCTTGCTGTGGAATTTGGGGAGGCCTTTCATGTCTCGCAGAGTCGGAACATAACCAGTCGTTCGCATCTTTTTCCGGACCGCTTTTTTGTACTGCATCGACTTTTTGGCGAATCCATCATTATATTTCTTTACCGCAGCCTGAAAACGGATTTTCGCATCATTGTAAACAAACGAATCGTTGGATTTATCGAGAAATTCATATTTCTGAGTGATGGTGGTGTAGTTAGGCGTCTTATATTGAATATAGCCGCCTTGAAACCCGATTTTCTCCAAGTGTTCGTAGAGTCCAGCTACATACTCGTTGTATACCTTTCGTTCGCATCCGAAAGAGCGTTCTAATACTCTTCTATCTTCCTCAGCCGGAAAAATTGTATAGCGAAAGCCATACGTAACCTAACCTTCAGGCAGTTCTTTTTTGGTACCTTTTATATAGTTTCCATTCTTGTCGGTAGCCATCTTTTCACCTCCCTTGTCCATGTTTGAGCGAACATACTATGTAAGAATATTTTACCAAATAGAACGTATGTTTGTCTTGTGGTAGCTATATTTTTAACCGTTTTTATTTTTATACCAAAACAGAAAACTCACACCATTCATCCCCCACCTAAAATCTCTTTCGGATTTTTGAGGAAGGGGACTTCTGGCTAAAATTCGTTAAATTGCCTAATCCAAATTAAAAGTTCTTATTGGAAAGACATTTAGGAATTCTCGATCCCTTCCCTCATAGAAATATACTGTTTTAGAAGCTTGGCATTGTATTATTACTTTAAGTCCTGAGCGTCTCCTTTATCACACAAAAAAGCCTGCGATTGCAGGCCTTCTTACGTTTTATTTTCTGAAGGTTTCCATTTCTTAATGGCTTGTCTCTTAATTAAGAGGAACAGAAGAATTAATACTAACTCTAGTGCCAGCCCCAGGGTCGGCCATGTGAAAAAGGAAAAATTCAAATGTTCAACATTGTTGCTAAAAAGAAGAATGGTTAAAATGCCCATTATCAAGGATAGAGGAACCAAAAATATATCTGTGCTTTTTCCGATTATTACTCTTAGACATCTATTGACCAAATAAAGTGACAAGGCTATTTTTGACAAAATTGTCGGCATCCACAAAGTCACCAAAAATAAATCAAGCCTATCGAGAAAATCAGTAATATTGATTTGTTGAATAAGTGTAATAGTCGGGTACACCGAAATTGACACGAGCTTGACCCCTAGTACCGCCACTTCAGTAAATAGCAGGATAATCATTAGGGCAAAACCTAATGCTACCCCTGAAATAAGGCCTTTCCTTGCCTCTTTTACTGGATGGATAAACAGGAAAACAAACAGTATGAACACGAATTCAGCTGTCCAGCCGAATTGAATATATATCGATTTAGCCATTGGCGGCAGCATTTCCATTGCCAGGATCGGCTGTATATTCCCTAACTCAATTTCATTTAAAAGCATAAACGGTATGCTTAGGACTACTACCGTCAAAAAAACAAAACTAACCGAAGAAACGCGTACAATAACTTCAAAACCTGATGCGACAATATAAATTAACGTCAGGATAGTCAGGAAAGTCAAAATTTCGAGTGGAGTGGTTGGCAGCAATTTGGTTGCCATAAAATCAATCAGTGCTCTTAAATCCTTTATAAAAACTAACGCGATAAATAGCAGGAACAAAACGGCAAATAATTTTTCCGTCCATTTCGTTTTCCTTTCCGAAACGTTAGCAAAAACTTTGCAATATCTTTCCCAATTCGCCTTTTTGCCTACAATGACCCATATGAGCACAACTTGGACCGGAAAAATGATAAGGGGGACAGTCCACGTATTTTGTCCCCCTATATCAACCGCTATTTGGTACATATTGATTAAGGTTGAGGTAAAAACAAAATTAGCGGTGATTAACGAAAGCTGAAGAACAGATATAGATAATTTCATTTTTTCACCACCATTCTTGTAAAATCACCCACTGTTCTATTAAGTAACACAGAAAATCCGTCAAATGAGATGTCCATGAATATGAACACCGAAAGACCTCCTGCTAGCAAAGCTGCAAGGAAAGCCCACTTTTTAAGATTCTTATCTACCGTATTTGTCCTGGCAACCACAATGCAATACACTATTAGGACAATTCCTAATAAAGCTAACCCTTTACCCATAACGTCATTCCTTTACTTGAAGACCTGAATTACTCATTCTCTGAATGTCGCAGTCGACCTGAACGGTAAAATCCAGTTCTGGAAGCTTTTCATACCAATTTTCTTTCCATTCAGAATCCCATCTAGAATGGTGTGATTTATATAGGTACCATCCCAGCCCTGCAACATCAGCTTTCTCTTTATGTGCACGATTAAGAATTGCCTCGACTTGCCCTTTTATTTCTTTTTCCAACATTTTTTTAATATGTCCGTACGTTTTGGCATCATCCAACTCTATATTTGAATCATTGTCCATTAATATACTTGCAGCCTCTATGCGGATAGTGAAGCTAGGCTTTCCCTTCTTCAAGGCATAGATTGGCCTGAATCTGCTTTCGATTATTTGAAGGCTCATATGTCTGCCAGGCTGGACTGGGAATGTGATTGCTTTTGTATCCATTTTTTCAAAAAGCCAAAGAATTCCTAAAGATTCCTTTTTATTTGTTATAAATTTCATCCTATCCCGCCAGAAAACAGCATAATCCTGCATAATAATTTCCTTGCCTTCTTTTGCTGAACCCTTTTCATCAGCAGTACTAATAACTGGTACAACGGCCACCTTGCCAGGGCGTTCGATATCAAGGATTACATCTTTTATAGTCATTCCAAGGTTACTTTTCGCCATTTCACGTATTGCCTCCCCAGGAAGCTTTTCCATTTTAGGCTGGGTTGACAACATATCGAATGCTTTCCCTTTGGAAATCACTAAAAAGGTAGAAAGCCTTGATTGCGGCTGCAGAAGGATTGTTTCAATCGGCTGGCGAATTCCTTCTCGGGCCATATCTTCACCTATGACGATTACTCGGCGGTGAGCGAGGTAAAGCTCCCTTGACATTCTGATTTGCATATCATCATAGCTTTCCTTAATGCTTCTTCCCTTGCCCATTATCACAAAGTATGGTCCTCCAGTGGTTCCTCCACCGCCGCCGCTCGATCCAGCTCCCCCCATTGCACTCGGAAGGGGTATCTGCGCCGAGACACTGTAGTTATCCTTCTCTCCCTTATCTACACCAGTAGCAATAACAAACGCCATGTCATTGATTTCAGTACGATCCCAGCAGCCAGTAAGAACGACTGTACATATGATTGAATAAAGGAGTTTCAACCTGCTCATGAAGTTCCTCCTTCTTCACCCAATTTTCCTGGCGTAGGTTTTAAATTTGATGCTTCTCTAACACGATTTTCCTTAACAAATTGTTTAGGCCTCAAATCGTTTGCCCACCATGGAGCCCTCAGAAAAACGTCCTTTAACTCCTTGAAGGACAAGGGTGCAAACGGTGAAAAGTATGGTACACCGAATGATCTCAAATTACAAAGATGAGTAAAAATAATCATTGATCCGATCACGATACCAAAAAGGCCAAACATACCAGCCAGAATCATTAAAGGAAACCGCAGCAATCGAATAGAAATTGCTAAGTTAAAACGTGGAATTGTAAATGATGCAATCCCTGTTATGGACACAATGATTACCATGGGGGCGGAGACAATCCCTGCTTCAACTGCAGACTGGCCGATGACTAGTGCCCCAAGGATACTTACCGCCTGTCCAACTATTTTCGGGAGTCGAATCCCGGCCTCTCGCAATGCCTCAAAAGAAAGCTCCATGATCATAGCCTCGATAAAAGCCGGAAATGGGATAGCCTCCCTGCTGGCAGCAAAACTAAATAACAAATTAGTAGGTATCATTTCCTGATGGAAAGTTGTAACGGCAATATATAAAGCTGGTAGCTCAAGAGCAATTACAATAAAAATAACCCTGATGAGCCGAAGAAAAACGGAAATATGGAAGCGATTGTAATAATCCTCGCTTGCCTGCAGAAATTGCCAGAACACTACTGGCAGGATTAAAACAAACGGTGTCCCGTCAACAATAATTGCAATCCTGCCTTCCAATAGGTTTGCCGCAACCGTGTCCGGTCTTTCAGTATTTTGAATTTGTGGAAACGGGCTCCATGGATTATCTTCAATAAACTCTTCTATATAGCCGCTTTCGAGAATCCCGTCAATTTTGATCCGATCAAGCCTTGATTCCACTTCTTTAACAAGCTCAGGAGCAGCGAGCCCTTCAATATACAACACAGCAACCCCTGTGGCAGTTTCTTCTCCAATTTCCTTCGAAATGATTTTGAGCCGATTAGAACGGATTTTATGCCTGACAAGCGACGTGTTCACCCTTAAGCTTTCTGTAAAACCTTCACGCGGCCCACGGACAGCTGTTTCACTTTCAGGCTCGGCAACACTTCTCCTGGCCCCGCCCTTCGAATCAAATGACAGTGCTTTTTCTAATCCTTCAATAATTAGGATTGTATTTCCGGCGAGTACTTTCTTAACAGAGTCATCCAATGAATCCGTTTCTTTTACTGAGTTAATCGAAACAATTTCATCCATTACATATTTAGCTGTCAGGTTATTTAGGTCACTGCTGTCCAAAAGCTGTTTAATGGCATGGAGCTGTATGCTTGGAGAATCAATGAGGCCATCCACAAAGATTAAACACGATTGCCTATCACCTGTTCGAAATTCCCTAAACACTATGTCCGAACAATCTTTAAAGAGACGCTTTAGGGTTTCTATATTTTCTTGATACTCCTTGCTTATTGGCTTTGACGTTTCCTCATTCAATATTTCCTTTTTACTTATCGGCTTGTTTCTTCTAAGTTTCATATACCTAACCCCACGTATGCAAGATAGTCATTTTTATCGTTCCTAATGTATCCTTAATATGTTTTTTTATCCAAAGGCGGGTGCTTGTCTCAAAGGTTTGTGCATATAGTGTAGAGACATAGAAAATGGAGGGCGTTATGTTTACAGTAATTGAAAAAACGGTTCTGGCCATGGCGTTGCTGCGCCTCGTATCCGGAGGGATAGAAATTTTTGCCGCCCTCCTGATGATTAAATTCAATGCAATCGAAAAGGCACTTTTGATTAATAGTTCCCTTGCCTTAATAGGTCCAATTATTCTTTTGTCTACAACTACCATTGGATTAATAGGTATAGTAGAAAAGGTATCACTAATAAAAATGTTTTGGGTATTTGCTGGAGTTGGCTGTATTTTATATGGCGTGAAAAGTTAAGGGGGGCAAAAATGCCGCCTTTTTTATTTTGGCAATAGTTGAAAAAACTTCTGAGAATAGTACTTCTGAGAATAATCATCGCAAACACAAAGGAAAGCACCTTTTGAATTAACATAGAAGAGCAGGCGGCTCCATGCCTGCCATGAAGGCGCTTCCGCATTTGTTCTATACCAAGAAATGGTACGTAATTTTCTTTTCAGTTAAACGAAGACTAATCACATGATTTTAAGAATGGAGTGAATTGAATGGGAATCATGAGTGGCAACCCCCAGGATGAACCCCTCCATGCAGGGGAAGTTTTTCATCTATGGTCACATCTTCTTGGGACAAAGGCATACCTGGTCGCCTTGCAGGTGTTCTCTAATCATTCAGGGGACCATGATTTAAAGGTTTTTATTGAAGATTTGATGGAAAATTGCGTTAAACAGGAAGAACAGCAGGTTGAAGCAGTACTAAAAGAAAATGGCATCCGTCTCCCCCCTGCTCCTCCGGATAGACCAAATGTATCTGCAGAGGACATCCCTGCAGGAGCACGCTTCAATGACCCTGAAATTGCCGCCCTCCTTTCCAGGGATATTGGAGGAAGCAACGTGTTGGCAAGTTATATAATGAGCCTTGCAATCAGGGAAGATATTCGTTCCATGTTTGGCGATTTCCTGACACAAAAGGCTGAATATGCCGATAAGCTCGCTGAAATCATGAAGCAAAAAGGATGGCTAATTCTGCCTCCATTAAACTTAAAATAATTGATTTTAAGGAAGTGAATCCCGGTGACAAAAAAAAATAACGGCATGACAGTTGCCGCGATCGGTTCAATCCCATTGATTATGACACTGGGGAATTCAATGCTTATCCCTATATTGCCCCAGATGAAAACCGAGCTGGGATTATCACAACTGCAAGCGAGCCTTACTATTACAGTTTTTTCGATTGCGGCTGCTATCTTTATTCCGATCCTTGGCTACCTTTCAGACCGCTATTCAAGGAAAATCATCATTTTGCCTGCGTTGCTTCTTTACGGACTTGGGGGGCTTCTAGCCGGTTTCGCTTCATCAGCTTTAGACGACCCGTATATATGGATTCTTGTCGGCAGGGTCTTTCAGGGGATTGGTGCAGCAGGGACAGCCCCAATTGCAATGGCCTTGACTGGAGATCTTTTTAAGGGTGGACAGCAAAGCAGGGTTCTCGGAATTGTTGAGGCTTCCAATGGACTGGGAAAGGTTCTCTCTCCTATATTGGGCTCGCTATTCGGTCTTATCACCTGGTTTGCAGTCTTTTTTGCCTTCCCGGCTATATGTGCAATATCCATATTGCTAACGTTATTTTTCATTAAAGAAAAAAGCCATCGGCAAGCACCGCCACCATTTGGGAAGTATATGAGAGGCCTTGCAAGTGTATTCAAGTTTGAGGGACGCTGGCTTTTAACAACCTATTTAGCAGGTGCTACTTGCTTGTTTACACTTTTCGGCATCCTTTTTTACCTATCAGATGTACTTGAAAAGCAATATAAACTTGACGGAGTGATGAAAGGGCTTGTCCTAGCTATCCCTTTATTGGTGATGGGCATAACATCCTACATTACCGGCAGCAAGATAGGAAAAAATACTACGGCTATGAAAAGGCTTATCGTCTTAGGATTATTATTAATGACTGTCTCGTATTCTTTGCTCGTTTTCTTCGAAAAATTAATTCCTTTCCTAATCGTACTGGTACTAAGCAGCGTGGGAACTGGCCTTGTGCTGCCATGCCTGAACAGTTTAATTACTGGGTCGGTTGGAAAAGAACGGCGTGGATTTGTAACCTCGCTATATGGATCAGTAAGATTTATTGGCGTAGCCATCGGACCGCCTATTTTTACTCGGCTCATAGAATGGTCCAGAACGGGAATGTTTCTCACAATTGCTTCCTTAACATTGATAGTAGGTCTATTATGTTTGCTGCTTATCCATGTCAAGTCCAGTAATGATGACAAAAAGGATAAAAGCAAATTCTCCTTCCGTTACAATTATGTATAAGCCCAGGGATTACTTTTTCCTAAATGCAAGTGAATACGCACTATAAAGACGGACTTTGAAGACGATATCGATAATCTTTGCTGAAATCCACTGGCTGATCAATGCCTGAATAATGATCTCCCAAGCAATGATTGAGGCTGTCAGGATAAAGATGCAGCCATTTATCCAAAACAACGGTTTCCCAGGTAAGATTCCTTTTATATTTGAAATAATAAGAGCAAGGACTCCAACTCCTCCATTTGAGACCCCCTGCCTTAAAAGCAGGCCGACTCCCACTCCGAGAAAGAGTGAGCCAATCAGTAAGTCTAACCAGACATTCCGAAATGGGATGTCTATTGTTTTTTGACTAACATATATCGATGCTGACGTCACTGTAATGGAAACCATTGTCCAAATCGTACTTTCATTGCCGAGGTATTTGATTGCCAATACTAGCATAGAGAAATTGACGGCCCAAAGGGCAATTCCCATATCTAAGTGGAGAAAGTAATGCAACAGGACTGCAAGGCCGCCAGCCCCTCCCGAAGGAATGCTATGAGGAAACAAAAAAAGGCCCATGCCAATCCCCTGAATCGCACCACCAGCAAAAACTAATCCACCCTTCCTTATAAAACGCATCATTTCCATTTAGGTTCTCCCCGGCTCTTAAGTATGTTCCATTTTATTCAATAAAGTAAAAAAATAGTACAAGCGGTGCCAGGGGCCGGCATTGGTCTGAATCGTTTAAGAGACTTTAAATGATTAACCGTAAGTCTTGATAAATTTAATTTTGTATTTCATAAATTTTTGGAAGTGTTACATAAAACTTGAAAAGTGCGCATAAAACCAAGACAGTGTCTCATAAAGCCCAATAAATGTGCAAATCCCGAAAAGTATTGCAAGCTTTACTGATGAGTTACGCTAGAATACCCAAGATAGGGAGACTAGTCCATTTATTTATGGTCGATCATGATTAACCGTAAGTCTTGATAAAACTAATTTTGTATTTCATAAATTTTTGGAAGTGTTACATAGAACTTAAAAAGTGCGCATAAAACCGAGACAGTGTCTCATAAAGCAAAAAAAATGTGCAAACCTCGAAAAGATATGGCGGGCTTTACAAAAGGGAGTCCATAAGATACTAGAATGAAAATGACTGGAATAGTGTAATTGATCATTGTGGACATCTCTCCTGCTGGTTTCTTTATATAATTGCAGCTTATTCTGTTTAGACATAATCTGAAAAAGGAACAGACTTTATAAGTTCTTTGCCCAATATTTAAGGACGCTTCAGGGCATTTTATTAAAAGAGTGCGGAGGTGGGCCATTGAAAAGTGCAGTATTTCTGGATAGAGATGGTGTTTTAAATGAAGTCTTGACAACACGGGTGAAATTTGTTAATACCCCAAAGCAATTATTCTTGCTCGAGGGTGCCGCGGAGGCTGTAGCTGAACTTACAAAAGCAGGCTATCCAGTCTTAATCGTAACAAATCAAGGAGGCATTGGCCTTGGGTTTATGACTGAGCAAAAATTGGAAAAGGTACACGATCATTTAATTGAATTGATTAAGGAAAAGGGTGGAGCTATTTTAGATATTGCTTATTGTCCTCATAAACCGCACGAAGGCTGTATTTGCCGAAAACCAAACCCTGGGATGCTGGAAGAATTGGCGAAAAAACATAACATCGATCTGCAAGCTTCTGTTATGGTGGGAGATCACGAGCGGGACATCGAAGCCGGGAAGGCTGCTGGCTGTAAAACTGTATTCATTGGAGACGGTGACACTTCCGCGGACAACAGTGCACCCACACTCCTTTCCGCAGTCAAACCAATATTGGAACTCATAGGAAAAGAGTAATTAAAGGAGGAAAAAACATGGATCAATCACTGCAATACTTAAGGGAAATTGTTTCGAACTATACTGAAGGACATGGTCAAGGAAAGCGTATTTACGACTTGCTCGAAAAAAATTATTCATCAGAGGAAGAATTCGTAAGTTCTTTATCAGAAAAGGACATTCAATTCCTGAATACGATCCTGCCAGAGGAAATTAATTATGCCCGTGACGAACAAGATGATACCAGAGCTGAACACTTGAATAATGTTTTCGAACAACTCATTTAAGAAATTAAATTTACTCTCCTGATACTGACGGAAAAATAATCGAGAAAACAGGAAATATTACTACATCTATTTCCCAGGCAAGCGCAAGTACTGACAAATTGTGATGATAAAAATAAGGAACTTTCGGCAGGCAAAGACAAACTATGCTGATTTTCAACAAGTATTAACACAGATTTATGCCAAAAGAGGTGTATATATGAAAATACCCTTAAAGGAATCAATTGAGAAGTGGTCCCACCCGTTCGAAAATATAGAAGGCCTAAATTCTCTTATTGATAAAATGGGAGAGGCCCGGATTGTGCTCCTTGGCGAAGCTTCACATGGAACGTCAGAGTTTTATACACTTCGGGCGGAAATCACAAAGAGGCTGATACAGGAGAAAGGATTTTCATTTATTGCTGTTGAAGGAGACTGGCCAGCTTGCCACACCGTAAATTCCTATATAAAATCTCAAACCGACAATAGAAGCCCTGAAGAAGTTTTAAAAGCATTTCACAGATGGCCGACCTGGATGTGGGCTAACAAAGAAATCGTATCACTGCTCGAATGGTTGAAACAGCATAATAAGAATCTGGAGGAAGGAAAGAAAGCAGGATTTTATGGGCTGGATGTATACAGTTTGTGGGAATCAATGGATGAAGTAGTCTCGTACCTTAAAAAAATCAACTCTCCAGAGATGCCGGCTGCCATAAAGGCATTCTCCTGCTTCGAACCTTTTAACCGGAACAATGAAACGTACGCAATCTCCGCTGGTTATCTGTCTGAAGGATGCTCAAATGAAGTTGTTGACTTATTGTCGAGAATCCGTAAGTCAGTTGAAACAGACCCAAATGATTCGGAAGCAGCTCTAAGCCTTGAAGTGAACGCGCTTGTCGCTGCCAATGCCGAACAATATTATCGATTAATGGTTTTAAGCGATTCTGAATCCTGGAATACACGGGATATGCATATGGTCGAAGCTTTGAATGCGATTTTGAAATTTCATGGTCCCGACGCCCGCGCTATAATATGGGAGCATAATACTCATGTTGGGGATGCAAGGGCCACCGATATGAGGGAAGCCGGTATGATCAATGTGGGCCAGATCGTCAGGGAACAAAATCGAAAGAAGGATGTATTCATCACCGGATTCGGCACCCACCGCGGGACCGTCATCGCGGGGGAAGCCTGGGGCTCACCTTATGAAGAAATGGACGTGCCACCCGCACAGGCTTTCAGTTGGGAAGATGCTTTGCACCAGGCTGGCGACTATAATAAATGGCTTTTATTTACCGAGGAGAACCGTAACCTGTTTTCCGAGCGTATTGGCCATCGCGCAATTGGTGTTGTCTACAATCCCGAGTACGAGCATTATGGTAATTATGTTCCTTCGGTTATTTCCGAAAGGTATGATGCATTTATATATGTTGATCAATCCTTTGCCCTAGAACCGTTGGACATATTTAAAGGACCCGAGACCCTTTCTTAATAGAAGAAGCGCACTTCATTTTGAAGGCGCTTCTTTTGATTATTGTTTTTCCATAATCGGATTATCGAAGTTGTCTGAAACCTTTAATCCCTGTCCTTCAATAACCTCGTCAATCCGCGGCTTGGCATCATAAAATTTATTGGAATTTCTCAGTACAACCTTTTCCCCGCCCTCAGTTGTAAAGGTATAGTTATCAAGGCTCACCTGGCCCTGATTGCTTTTAACATAAACCATCTTTACCGCCGTAAATTTAGTCCATTTATATTCCTTTGTACCAACTCCGGCAGCCTCATTTAAATAAACACCTTTTTCATTCGCGTAGTAATAATGATCAATCCCAGCGGCAAGCAAAGGAATACATAAAACAAGTCCTCCAGCTAAAATCCACGGCAATCGTTTATGTTCCCACTTCCAATTCAATATCAAATAAGCGGACATTACAATCGCAGCTAGAAACATCCCTCCCATGAAGATCAAATAAGCTGATGCGGGAGTTTCAAAAAACCAATATTCCCTTTTATAGAAGAACATGCTTTGTATTGAAGCAACAATTATAAATGGAGCAAATAAGCTGCTAATAAACAGGATAATAGTATAAGCAACCATTTTAACATTCTTATCTTCCGCAGCACCGGTATTCGCAAACACTCAACATCCCCCTATAATCCATTCTTTTTATTTTGCTCGAACTACACCCTGAATCGAAGTCAATGCTGATTGGATATCGTCCTTGCTAACATCATAATTCGTAACAAGTCTGATTAGCCCAGAGCCTACCGACCCAGTAAGGATCCCTTGTTCTTTAAGTTTCTCTACAAACGCCTTTTCGTCCAAATCTGTCTGGCTTACATCGGCCACAACAATATTCGTTTCGACATTATTGGCAATGCGCAGCCCAGCAATATTCATTATCCCCTCAGCAAGAACTCTCGCATTTTCATGGTCCTCCGCCAGTCGATCGACCATTTGTGTTAGGGCAACCAACCCAGGTGCCGCTATGACTCCCGCCTGACGCATTCCTCCCCCAAGGCGTTTACGCCACTTCCTGGCCTTTCTAATAATCTCGCTGCTCCCAGCCAGCAAAGACCCTACCGGCGCGCCCAGACCTTTGGACAAGCACACTTGTAATGTATCGGAATGGCGGGCAAGATCGGCAATAGGAACACCAAGTGCCACTGCCGCATTAAAGAGCCTTGCTCCATCAATATGTACCGGTACCAGGTTTGTTTTTCCAACAGTATGTATGGCTTCCATATGTACTAAAGAAAGGACTGCTCCTCCTGCTCTGTTGTGCGTATTCTCGAGGCAAATCAAGCCTGTCTCTGGAAAGTGAATATCGTCCTCCCTGATGGCTGCAGCGACAAGAACCGGATCCATCGCCCCAAAGTTTCCCTTAATTGTTCTAGTTTGCACTCCAGCAAGCGCGGATGCAGTAGCTGCCTCATAATAAAAAATATGCGAATCCTCTTCAAGGATGATTTCTTGACCTGGTTTGCAATGGACTAAAATTGCAAGCTGATTTCCTTGCGTCCCGCTCGTCACAAACAGGGCTTCTTCCTTGCCAAGCATTTCCGCCGCTGTTTCCTCAAGTTTTTTTACAGTCGGGTCTTCACCGTATACATCATCCCCTACCTCCGCCCTATAGGAAGCAAGCCTCATTTCTTCTGTCGGTTTTGTTACAGTATCGCTTCTTAAATCAATCACCCTGCCAATCCCCTTTTTAAAAAATATATATTTCTTTCCTATATTTTACCTTACAGGAAGTGGAAATGGGAAGAGCAAAAGCGCAAGCGCCTTGATCATCGCTGTACAAACTGGAGGGGATTCGACTGAGATAAAGGAACCACGAAGAGCAAAGCGAATCGATGATGACTTATCGTAGGGAGGAGACCTGAAGTTTGCTAAGCGATAGGCGCTGGAGCTAGAGGTAGAAAACGCTTGATAATAGAGTTTACCACAGTCGTGAAATATATAGCATGCTAAATATAAATAAGGAACGGACCAACGTGCATCCGTTCCTCTTTCATGTTAGATTTCCAAATCGTTCAAGATCCTTTTTTTCACCGATTACGACAAGGACATCACCTTCCAGGATGGCTTCATCAGGAGAAGGTGATATATTTATTTTCTTTCCATGTCTGATTGCAATGACACTTAGATTAAATCTTGCGCGGAGGTCCAGGTCCCTCAATGTTTTATGGGTCATTGAACCAGGGATTTTCATTTCCTCGACACTATAATCCTTGGATAATTCGATAAAGTTCAACACATTAGGGGAAAGCAGCATATGGGCTACCCGTTCCCCCATATCACGTTCAGGGAATATCACCCAATCTGCCCCAACCTTTTCCAGCACCTGTCCGTGCGGCTTATTGATTGCCTTAGCAATAACCTTTTTTACTCCTTCTTCTTTTAAAAGAAGAACACTAAGGATACTCGCCTGAATATCATTTCCTATTGCTACAACAACAGTATCGAAGTTCCGGATCCCAATTGATTTAAGTGCATCCGGGTCAGTGGAATCAGCAATAACCGCATGTGTAAGTAGAGCCTGGGCGTCCTCAACCCGTTCTGCATTTGTATCAACACCCATCACTTCTTGTCCTGCTTCAACTAAACTTTCCGCAAGCCCCATGCCAAACCTGCCTAAGCCAATTACAGCGTACTGATTAATCACTTTTTTTCACTCCTTTGGTGGCCAAACAATTTATAATCTTTTCTCTTTCGGTTTTCATAGGCTTGATTGATACCTAATCGTATACCACCTTCAATTTCTTTATAATCATAAATCCAGCTTTTAAAAAAACCAAGAGAAACTATTCATTTGTGTTTTATTAAGGCTTCCTAATCTGCTTGCAACTGGATATTTCTATTTACTTAATGGTTTTTTGGACACCGATTTAATATACTTATATTATTGTTAGCTTATAAAAAGTAAATACAGTCATTCCCAAGTGCTGTATGTTAAAAAAAGGGGATCTTTATGAATCAGGGAGTAAGGCAATTAGTTTTGCAAACAGCTAGCCTCATCGGCGGATTTATGGTGTGGGTGATTATTGCCTCATTAATGCCCTTTATTGAGGTTGATTTAAACATAACTACAACTCAAACAGCTTGGGTTATTGCCCTCCCTGTTTTTCTTGGGTCTCTATTCAGGTTGCCTGCCGGATATTTGACAGGGAGATTTGGGGCAAGAATATTGTTTAGTGTCAGTTTCTTCATATTGATTGTTCCTATATTGCTCGTCCAATATTCCAATTCAGTGCTTCCCCTGCTCGCTGCTGGCTTGTTTCTAGGTTTCGGAGGAGCGGTTTTCTCAGTGGGAACAACATCCTTGCCAAAGTATTTTCCGGATACAAAGCATGGAATGGTCAATGGAATTTATGCAATCGGCACCATCGGTACTGCCTTGACTGCCTTTATCGCACCAGTTCTTGCTTCAAAAATTGGCTGGAGAGATACGGTAGAAATTTATCTTTATTTAGTACTATTTTTAGCGTTGCTAAACTTCCTATTGGGTGACAAATATGAAAAGACTGAAGAGGAACCTTTAAGAGACCAATTTTTTAAAGTATACAAGAATAAAAGGCTCTGGCTGCTTAGCTTTTTTTACTTCATTACCTTTGGGGTATTTCTAACCTTCACTATGTACTTGCCGATCTTCATGGTTAGGAACTTTAGCTTGCTAGAGATAGATGCAGGTTTAAGGACTGCTTTGTTTATATTCACCAGTATTGTATCCCGTGTTGTCGGTGGCTGGCTCGCTGATAAGTTCAATCCCTGGCATATCCTAATGATTAGTTTCTTAGGTCTAATGCTTTCAGGCGTCCTTCTATCCTTTACTCCATCCCTGCCGATTTTTTCTTTTGGCTGTTTAGTCGTAGCGATTTGTTCAGGATTAGGAAGTGGAGCAATATTCAAGCTGGTGCCGCTTCATTTTTATAAGCAGCCGGGTATTGTAAATGGCGTGGTTACAGCAATTGGCGGTCTTGGAGCTACATTTCCTCCAATAGTTGTTGGTGCAATGTATCAGTATACACACCAATATACGTTCGGTTTCATGGTATTGTCGCAGTTTGCACTTGCTGCACTTATCTTTGTTTGGTGGATAATCAGTTATGAAAAGCTGCGCGTTTCTGAAGAGATTATTTCCCTCATGAATGAAGGAATCACATTGACAGATCCGCATGGAATCATCCTAAAAATCAATCCAGCTTTCACAAGGATTACCGGATACACGATTGACGAGGTACATGGAAAAACCCCAAGCGTCCTCCAGTCTGGTGAACATGATATTGAATTTTACAAAAGAATGTGGCAAGACCTCAAAATTAAAGGCCATTGGGAAGGGCTTATTTGGAACAAGCGAAAAAATGGTGACATTTATCAGGAATATTTGATCATCAGAGCAATTAAGGATGAAAACGGAAAAACAATAAATTATGTAGGCATGTTTAGGGAGACAGATTGAACAAAAAGGGCTGCATCCAAAAGTGGATGCAGCCCTATTGTTTTACTTACAGTCACCGGTTTGCCCTGTTTTTAAACATATTGAATAAAAACACTACAACAGCTGCTACAAGTAGTAAATGAATTAAACCGCCAGCGATGTCGAATAGTAATCCGACGATCCAGAAGAGTACCAGCAGCCCTACAATGGTCCAGAGCATATTAATCTTCCTTTCATCTGTTTTAATAGTAGTTTACCCACTACTCATGTATTAAAAACAAATTCAATAAGATGATATGCTTCAGAACAAAAGCGCAAGCGCCTTCGTGACAGGCAAAAACCGCCTGTCCCTGCGATGATTATTCTCAGAAGCTTTCCTTAGTGGTCATCGCCGTACAAACTGGAGGGACTTCGACTGAGATAAAGGAATCACGAAGAGCGCTAGCGCATTCGTGCATGACTTATCGTAGGGAGGAGGCCTGAAGTTTGCGCACGCGTAGGCGCTCCTCATTACGCTATCGCGTAATTTCGTGCGATGGAATTTCGAGGAAGTTTTCCTTGTGGAGCTAGACGTAGATACGCTCAGTAAAAAAGTTATCACAGTCGCGAAATTTGTTATTTCCTAAAAAAAAACCGCCCTCAGGCGGCATTTGATTATTCTACTATTGTGACCTTCACCGTTTTGACTCCCCATTTAAGAGCAGCATCCCTGGAAGGTATAAATACATCAATCTTATTTCCTTTAATAGCGCCGCCTGTGTCGCCGGCAACTGCATAACCATAACCCTCAACGTAGACCTTGCTGCCAAGTGGAATCACGGATGGATCTACGGCGATCACCTTTGCACCTGGGTTATTTTTTAAGTTAATTCCGGTAGCAGTTGTTCCGGAACAGCCCTCACAGTAGGCTGTATAAGCGGTCGCTGTGGCAACAAGCTGTTTTCCTGCTACTTCACTCGCTGGCGCTTCCTTTTTGACTTGTTTAACTTGCTTAACAGCTGGTTTGGATACAGCCTTAACATTATTCACTTTCTTTTCCTGCTTCGCAGCTATCGCATTTGTACCTGTCGTTGGACCTGTAATTGATAGTTTCATTCCGGGTACAATTAAGTCCCCTTTCAGATCATTCCAATCTACTAATTTCTGCAGGGATATAGAATGCTTCTCTGCAATATTCCAAAGAGTGTCACCTTTTTTCACAACGTACATTGTTTCTGGATGAATGTTTAACATTTCACCTGCATAAATCATATCTGATGTAAGCCCGTTCCAAGCTATGATATCATCAACTGTTGCATTATGTACTTGTGCAAGTCCCGATAAGGTGTCGCCTTTTTGTACTGTAATTTCTTCAGCCTGTACATTGACGCCAATCGTTCCAGAGAGTGCAGCCGCCGCTAGTAAACTTCCAAGCTTCTTTTTCATAATCAATCATTCCTCCCAAAGTTCTTTTGGCTAACAAAACTAATAGTAGCACGAAAAAATAAAATCCAAAGAACAGGGACATGATAAATGAGTAACAAGAATGACCGGAACTTTACATTCCGGTGACTAATTGACAGAATATTCTTATTTAATCCAACCGATTTTGTGCGAAAAAAGGATGTGTATTCCTCCCAGTGGGTATAAGATACGAAGAACGAAAAGGAGGTATATAGATAGATGAAAAAAAGAATTTCAGCTGCAGGTATAGGACTTGTTATATTACTGACTCCCATTTTGGTTTTCGGCCATGTTAAATGGTTTACTGATGTTGAACCTAAAAAGGTACCTATTGAGGAAATATTATCACCATTATTTATTTCCATTTCTTTAGTTGTCGCCCTTGGTTTAGCAGCACTTCCCCAGTTGCTTCCCTGGATTATGAAATGGGAACCGCTCGCAAGGATTGACAGATATCTTGAAGGTTTCAGGAAGTATTCACGGAAAATACTGAAATATGGTACAGCCGTAGCGCTAATAATCCAGGTTTCTTTTGGAACAATTTTTGCGCCAGAAGTTATCATTCCATCAACTTCAATTGCCATTATTTCCTGGATTGCAATCGCCTTGCTTCTCATACCACACCATTACGCAACTAAAGCAGGTGCACTATTTTTACTTGGTTTATTTATATACTTAACCCCTCAATACGGCTTTTTCCATATGCTTGATTATGGGTTTTATCTTGCTATCATCTTCGTTTTATTAATAGGAAATACTAAATGGGAAGAGTGGGGATTTCCATTCTTGTATCTTGGTACTGGTCTTTCCCTCTGCTGGGTAGCCGTTGAAAAATGGGTGTTCCCGGGAATGTCTCTTGATATTATTTCAGGGCACAACGTCCCTACTTTTGGTTTTCCACCAGAAGTGTTTATTATCCTGAGCGCATTTATTGAATTTGTTGTAGGGTATCTCCTTGTTGTGGGGGTATTGAACAGGCTGCTGGCTTTTGTTTTGACTATCATTTTTGTTTTAACAACCACCTTGTTCGGTTGGCTTGAATTGGTGGGGCATTTTATGATTCATGTTATTTTGATTATCTTCATTATTGAAGGTGTATCTTTTTACAAGCCGCCAATTACAATTCATAAAACCGTTATGGATCGGGTTGTTTTTGTATTTCTGAATTTTATATTCGTCCTTTCGACATTTCTGCTAATTTATTATAGGTTTGCTTAATTAATTTATAAAATCTATATAGGATCAAATTATGAGTTTATCCTTTGCTTTCCACTTCAGGTTAGATTCTTTAGTTCATCCTATGGCACACAATATCGAAAAAAATGGTATATAAAAAGCTGTCCCAGAAGTCGTTAGGTAACGACCTTTTCGGACAGCTTTCTTCATTAGTTTAAAATTTTTATTAAGCCGGGCGGATGGCAAGTGCACATGCCTTGAATTCCGCTGTTCCGGATATTGGGTCATATTCATTTAATGTCAGCACATTGGTCGGTGTTTCATGCCAGTGGAAGCTCATGAACACAAGACCAGGAACTACCTGTTCGGTTACTTTGCACTTAACTGTCAACTCACCCCGCCGTGAGCTAACATGGACAAGGTCACCATTTTCAATGCCAAGTTTCTCGGCATCTGACGGGTGGATATCAACAGTTTCCTCGGTCTGTTTAATTTTAACTCCCGGAGCATAGTGGCGGGTTTGTGTATGAGTGTTATAGGATTCGTACCTCCTGCCGGTTGTCAGTGTAAATGGATACTCCTCATCCGGCAATTCAAGCGGTTCAGTATAATCAACTGGAACAAACGGCGACTTACGGATATTCTCTGCTTCCGTGTGGAAACGTTCATGCATCACGAACGTTCCTGGATGGCTTTCGTCCGGGCAAGGATAATGCAAAGAGTAATTCTCGTCAAGCCTCTGATAAGATATCCCGCCATACATTTCCCATGCGAGTTTTCTTACCTCATTCCAGATTTCTTCACTGCTTTCATAACTCATTGGGTAGCCCATCAATGTGGACAATTCACAAAGGATTTGCCAATCTTCCTTCGTATTCGGATGTGCTTCAACAGCTGTACGGACACGCTGAATCCTTCTGTCTGTATTCGTGAATGTTCCATCCACCTCTCCCCAGGAACGGGCGGGAAGGACTACATCTGCCATCTGTGCTGTTTCGGTTAGGAAAATATCCTGAACAATCAAAAGTTCCAAGTTTTCCAGCAGTTTTCGAGTATGATTCATATGAACATCCGCCAACAGCGGATTTTCTCCGATAACATAAAGAGCCTTCAAGCTTCCATTCTCAATCCGATCGAACGTTCTTGTTTGTGTATCTCCCGCTATTGGATTGATCGCCATGCCCCATTCACTCTCATAACGTGCCCGGTATTCTTCATTGGCAAGGCTGATCGCTCCTGTAAGCTGGTTAGGAAGGCAGCCCATATCTCCGGCACCCTGAACATTATTCTGTCCGCGCAAAGGCATAATCCCAGTGCCTTCTTTTCCGATATTGCCTGTTAAAAGAGCAAGGTTGGCGATGTCAAATACATTATTTACTCCGCAATGATGTTCAGTAATCCCAAGAGTATATGCAATCATTGAGCCATTAGAGCCCGCATATTCACGAGCTGTTTCCCTGATATCTTCAGCCGGTACACCGGTGATTTCAGAAGCAAATTCAGGCGTATACAATTTCACACGTTCCTTCAATGCCTCAAACTCATCAGTATGCCTTAAAATGAAACCAGTATCATATAGACCTTCATTAATAATCACATTCATGAGGGCGTTAATTAATGCAATATCAGAACCGACATTAAGCTGAAGATGACGGTGAGATTGTTTGACCATATCTATTTTTCTTGGGTCGATTACAATCATCTTTAAGCCTGATTTAACCGCTTTCTTGATGCGATTTGCAATAATCGGATGCGCTTCTGACGTATTTGAGCCCATCAGGAGAAGCACTTCCGCCTTATCAAAATCCTCAAGCGTATTTGTTGGAAATCCGCTTCCGAACACAGTTGCCAGACCGGCAACACTAGGAGCGTGTCACGTTCGGTTGCAACCGTCGATATTATTGCTGCCAATTGCCGTTCTCATAAATTTTTGAGTAACATAATTTGATTCGTTTGTAGTCCTTGCACAGGCAAACATGGAAATGGCTTCGGGGCCAAATACAGATTTTATTGATCCTAGCTTTTCAGCAATGAAATTCAAAGCTTCATTCCAGGAAACCTCCACAAGTTCTCCAGCCTTGCGAACCATCGGGGCCTTTAGCCTGTTTGGTGCATGAACATACTCATATGCGAAGGAGCCCTTTACACATGTCTGGCCTTTATTGACAGGTGCGTCTTTATCACCGCGAATTTTCACAATTTTATTATTCACCACTTCAAGAACCAGGCCGCATCCTGTTCCGCAATAGCCACAGACTGTTTTGACGAAATTCGATTCTCCCATTTTCCGCCCTCCAATTTACTAATATTTTCCCTGTATAAATATAATAATCCAAATGAGTTGTGAATGACTCATATTTTCCAGGCGTTTGTGACGTTTTAATGAAAACTTTCCTTCCTCAAAAGTATGGCAAAGAATCTTTAAATATGCAGTGATTCGTGTCACTTTGCATAGTGGCAAACTGGGTAATACCTTAAAAAAAGTCTGTTGATTTCAGCTGCAAAAGATAATTGAGAATTTTCGTCTTCCTCTGTATTTCAACTTTGTTTAAACAACCACCTCACTAATTATCACTATAAAAAAAACAGGAAATGGTTTTTCCATTCCCTGTTGTTTAGTCTTATGCAGTCTTTGCCGGAAGGACAATATTGAAGGTTGTTCCTTTATTTTGCTCACTTTCGACAAATACCTTTCCATTATGGCTCTCAATAATTTTAAAGCTGACCATGAGGCCAAGGCCATTTCCGTTCTTCTTCGTTGTATAAAAAGGTTCACCTAGCTTCTTTAACTTTTCTTCCGGTATCCCAACCCCTGTATCCTGGATGGAAATCTGTACATTTCCTTGGACAATTACAGTTTTAACGTGAAGGTCTCCCCCATTCGGCATAGCTTCAATACCGTTTTTAATGAAGTTAAGAAAAACCTGCTTTAGCCTGTTTTCATCACATTCAATCTGGATAATTTCACTGTTGCAGTCAAAATGCAATCTAACATTTTTCTTGCGGGCTTCAAACTCCAGCAAGGAAACTACATTGCGTAATACCGGAACGACATTCTTTTCTTCAAGTTCGACCGCTTTTGGTTTTGCAAGAACCATAAAGTCTTCAACAATACCATTTACCCGGTCAATTTCATCAAGAATAATATTTAGGAACTCCAAACGCTCTGGATCTTTCTCATCAAGCTGGAGGAATTCGGCATATCCTTTCATCGAAGTAAGCGGGTTCCGGATTTCATGGGCAACACCTGCAGCAAGCTGACCTACAGCAGCAAGCTTATCCTGCCTGTGCAGCATTTCTTCAGTCTTCTTCCTCTCCGTAATATCATTGCGGATTGCAAGATACTGGTACGGCTTCCCCTTATCGTTCAGGAACGGGACAATGGTTGTATCCACCCAATAAGAGGTTCCATCTTTGGCAGAGTTTTTAATTTCACCTTTCCAAACATTCCCCTGGCCAATTGTCCGCCACAAATCTTTAAAGAATTCCTTTGAATGATAACCCGAATTCAGGATGCTATGATCCCGGCCGATTAATTCTTCCCTGCTATAGCCTGATATTTCACAAAAATTATCATTAACGCTTTGAATGATGCCCTGAGCATTTGTAATCGCTACAATAGACGATTGATCAAGCGCGAATTTAAAGTCACTGATTTCCTTCATGGATTCCTTTAAGTTTTGCTGGGCTATCTTCCTATTGGTAATATCAGTCCTAATCGCTACATATTGATATGGCTTCCCTTTATAATTCAGAAAGGGCACAATAGTTGTGTCCACCCAATATAAAGATCCATCCTTTGCACGGTTACAGATTTCCCCTTTCCATACATCACCTTGCCCAATGGTTCTCCATAATTTTTTAAAAAATTCTTTATCATGGGTGCCGGAGTTGAGAATCCGATGGTCCTGGCCAATCAATTCTTCGCGGCTATATTTCGATATTTCACAGAATCTGTCATTTACACTGGTAATCATACCTTTTGCATCCGTTATCGCAACAATCGAGGACTGGTCGAGAGCAAACGTGATATCGCTTATTTCCTTATGCCTCTCAAGCAGTTCAGCTTCGGCTCTCTTCCTATTAGTAATATCAGCACGGATTGAAACATACTGATACGGCATACCTTTCGAATCGAGGAATGGAACAATGGTTGTGTCGACCCAATAAAGCGATCCATCTTTCGCTCGATTGCAAACCTCACCTTTCCATATTCTCCCTGACTGAACAGTTTCCCATAAATTTTTAAAAAATTCACGGGAATGATAGCCTGAATTCATTAGACGATGATTCTTTCCAATAATTTCTTCCCTCGAATATTTAGTTACTTCAAGGAACCTATCATTTACCTCAATCAAATTACCTTCCCTGTCTGTAATTCCGACGATGGCAGCCGCATCCAAAGCTGCAAGAATATCCTTTAGATGACTATCTGTAGAAGCAAGTTTTTTGCTTATTAATGTACTTGATATGATTAGGCCGCCGAATATGAGAAACGCAACAAACAAGACGAGATATATAATGAAGGAATCATCTGGGATTAAACCGTTCCCAGTTGAGGTCTCTATACCAAAATTGGACGCCCTTTTCAAAAGAAAATGCCCCTGGGCAACAGCTATCGTAATGATAGCAGCGCTGACAGGCTTCAACCAGGCAGTATTACGATTAAAACTTTTGGAGTAAAAAAGCATCCAAAGTGCGAATAAAAAGGAACAGTAAATTAGTAAACCAGAAACAATAAAAATTGGCGCATGGAATTCGATGCTGACATTCATTGAGTACATTCCGATAATATGAATTGAAAACACCGCTACTGTAAGGAATAAACTGCTTAAAACAAGGCCGGTCAGTCTGACCTTACTCCCTGTCAAAGGAATGAATGCCATACCAGTCAGTGAAATTCCAATAATGATTGACAACAATGTTAGTGGAATCTGGTAAGTTGCGAATCTGCCAAAATCCTCTGACAAAAGTCCGAGGAAATTCAGTATCCAAATGCCAATGCCCATAGCAAGAGTACCGCCAAGGAACAACAAGCCTTTATTTTTTTTAGAGGAGTGAATTAAAGTGAACATGTCCAATGCTGTATATGAAGCCATCACTGACAATGCGAAGGCGATAATGAGCAATACGGGACTGAATGAAGCTGTCATGTCAATCATTGTCAAGTATCAACCCCTGAATTTTTAATAGATATAATACAATTGTAATAGAAAGTTCACATTTAAGATAGTAGAAATACCCAGGATATAGTTGAAAATCACTACTTTATTTACAAAACTATACTTTATTACTATGAAAAGGTTGAAAGTCTCATTTTTTAAAAACTTTTCTAAAAAAATCGTAATTCCAATAACCCCTGGCGTCACTTCACTTAATTGTTGGGAATCATTCTTATGCTTAGTGGCAAGTACTAAAACCTTCATCTCCTCTTCTATTGATGATTAATTCTGTACTTCTTTCATTAATGAAAGTGCACTATCCGTATCTTTTTTGACCATTCAATACCTACGGAAGTTTTCTTTAACTCCTCCACCCCAATTTCTTGATATCTCAAACTCCGAGGAAATTTGCCCTGTATTCAAGACTAGTAGGGATAACATCCGGTTGCTTCTCAGTTAAATACTTTTTTCTATACTCCCTATTCTCTTTTAAAAAAATTTAAGAATTTTTCAAAAAACTATTCACTTTTTTTAAAAATGTGTTTATACTGTACTATAATAGGATAAACAAATTAAAACTGTTATACAAAAGGAGAGGGTAAATATGATGATGAGTCCAGTTGAATTTTTCCGTAGCCTGCCAAAAAAGGTGTGCCCTGAATGTGGAGAGCAAGTACATGAAATGGCAGAATCTTATTTGCACGAATGCGATCGCTGCCTTTCAAAACGTGAGGAATAGAAACTTAAAAACCGGAACCTAATGGGGTTCCGGTTTTTATTTTTATTAGATTGTTTGAAATGCTCCTGGGTCGTATAAATACTTATATATACAATTGGCTTGCCTAACACCGTAATAACAGGCTACATTGGATGTAGCACAGATTAAGCTTGCATACCCAAAGAAGGATGTGCTGCTGATGAAACTTCTGCATTGGAGTTATACCAAGAGATATAACCTAAAAGGGATTTTTGATACCCATCCGAATTCGACGGTCCTTTTTAGGCAAATCAAGGATTACTATTTCATTTACACAGTAAAATGGGACCTTCTGGATCCTCCTGTTAAAAGGGACGACCTTGATATGATGGAGATCCTTATGAATACTGAAATGGGAACCTTTGAGCATTACCGCAAGAGAAAAGCGTATCGTTACGCACACGAGATTTACCGGCCTAACGAATAAAGTCATCGCTGATAGCACAAGCTTCATTTGAGGGAGCTGAAAAATCAATGGCAAAAAAATTAAACTATACTACCCCGGCAATAAAGAATCCTGTTATGACTGTTGAGACAGGCGACACCTTTCCGAATCCCGAAAGTATACCAGGAGATTCAGTTGAAGAACACAAGCATCTTGAGGAAGCAAATATCATGTTGACAGGCGATGAAATTAAACAGCAAAACGAAAACTTATAGCTTACTTTGAAGCCGGTCGAACCCGGCTTTTATATTTTAGGGAGATCACGGACGCCCATTTCCATTGAACTGCCGCACATTGGACAGAGAAGATCCTCGGAAACAAAAGCCTTTCTCATCCAGCCATTGCATGCATCCCCTATACACGAATAGACTTCTGTCGCAACAAATGGTTCCACTTCTTTTTCTAGTGGAAGCTTTTTCCCAAAAAACATACATATCCTCCCTTTCCAGATTCAGAACTAACCTGTTAGCTAGTATGCTCTTTTTACCAGGAATTATTGAGAAATTTACCCTTTCCCTAAAATGTTTCTTATATTTGTAAGAAAAACGGCAAAATTGCTGTTCATTTTTACTGTAAAATGAAAGGTGAACCCAAAATGGAGAAAGTCCAGGTGATTTACATGGAACAAACTTTCAAAAACCCATCGCTTTCATACGAAATGAATGAATTGCTGAGATATGCATCAAGAACCTTCGTAAGCAACAAAGGGTCCTATTTGTTCCGGGAAGGTCAGGATGCGGAAGAGATTTATATTATCCTTTCAGGCAAGGTGCAAATATCAAAAATGAACGCAGAGGGACAGGAGCTTGTCCTTCGTCTCGCTAGCCATAACGACATTGTGGGTGAACTTACCCTTTTTACTCAGGAACCAAAGTATATATTTAATGCAATGGTGAATGAAAGTGCAAATATTGCCGCAGTTCATATCAAGGAACTTGAAGCCGCACTTATCAATAACAGCAAACTTTCCTATGAATTTCTTCGCTGGATGAATGACCATATGCGGAAAACGATGACCAAATTCAAAGATTTGGTACTCAATGGAAAAAAGGGGGCACTTTACTCGACACTTATCCGGATCAGCAATAGTTATGGGGTCGAGCAGGAGGATGGCATCCATATTTCGGTGCAGCTCACCACACAGGAACTCGCGAATTTTTGCGGAACCGCCCGTGAAATTGTCAGCAGGCTTCTTTCGGAGCTAAAAAGGAAGAAAATTATAAGCGTCGAATCAAAGAAAATCATCATTCATGATATCGCCTTTCTTAAAAGGGAAAATAATTGTGATAATTGTCCGATAGAATATTGCAATATTGATTAACAAGAGAAGATAAAATTAAAGCGGATACCCTTATCAGGTATCCGCTTTGTGTTTAGCTATGAACTGTCGAAGGAGTATTATTGAGGTGCTGCAGATTGGACAGATAATCGGCCTTTGGTTTAGTCAAACTGGCATTGATGCCCGATTCCTTCAGTTTATTGACCAACTCTGTAATTTTCTGTTTAGCCATAAGGTTCACCTTCTCTTCTAGGCATTTCCTAAACCAATTCTACAACAAAATTATGAATAAAGTGTGAAAAAATTATAATTTTCTTAGAAAAATTTTAAAAGCTGGAAAAAAATATTTTGAAAGGTCCGCTTTCCTTTTTACCCATCGGAAACGGTGGAAAAACCCTCTTTTTTTCAAAAAGTTCGCTTGAAACCAGTAAACATGGTATACTTTCGTAGATTATTTTTTCTTGGAGGCATATATGATTACAGTTAGCAACGTAAGTTTACGCTTTGGAGACCGTAAACTATTCGAAGATGTCAATATAAAGTTTACTCCTGGCAATTGTTATGGATTGATCGGAGCCAATGGCGCCGGAAAGTCCACATTCCTGAAAATTCTATCAGGAGAAATTGAAGCACAAACCGGAACAGTTCAATTGGGACCTGGTGAAAGAATGGCAGTCCTGAAGCAGAACCATTTCGAGTATGAAGAAAACGAAGTCCTGGAAACAGTCATTATGGGCCATACAAGACTTTTTCAAGTAAAACAGGAAAAAGAAGCTATTTATATGAAGGAAAACTTCACTGATGAAGATGGAATGCGGGCAGCAGAACTAGAGGGCGAATTTGCCGAACTGAACGGCTGGGAAGCAGAATCTGAAGCAGCCATCCTCCTCAAGGGACTTGGAATTGAAGAAGACCTGCACTATAAGAAAATGGCTGAGCTTGATGGTTCTGACAAAGTAAAGGTCCTTCTTGCTCAGGCACTCTTTGGCAAGCCGGATGTCCTTTTACTTGATGAGCCTACAAACCATCTTGATATAAAAGCAATACAATGGCTAGAGGAATTCCTGATCAATTTTGAAAACACGGTTATCGTCGTTTCCCATGACAGGCACTTCCTTAATAAAGTGTGTACCCATATTGCCGACCTGGACTACGGCAAAATTCAGGTTTATGTCGGAAACTACGATTTCTGGTATGAATCCAGCCAGCTTGCAGTTAGAATGGCACAGGACTCCAACAAGAAGAAGGAAGAGAAAATTAAAGAATTACAAAACTTTATTGCTCGATTTAGTGCAAATGCTTCTAAATCAAAGCAGGCTACTTCCAGGAAGAAGCTCCTTGATAAAATTACACTTGATGATATCAGGCCATCTTCCCGTAAATACCCATACGTCGGATTTACTCCAGACCGGGAAATTGGCAATGACCTGCTACGAGTTGAAGGTCTGTCAAAAACGATTGACGGGGTAAAAGTCCTTGATAATATTAGTTTTGTTATGAATAAGGGCGACAAAATTGCTCTAGTTGGAACAAATGAATTAGCCAAAACCACTTTATTTAAGATTCTCATGGGTGAACTTGAGGCGGACGAGGGCACATATAAATGGGGCATAACCACTTCCCAGGCCTACTTCCCAAAGGATAACTCCCAATTTTTTGAAAACAGCGAGCTTAATCTTGTGGATTGGCTGCGACAGTTTTCTCCAAAGGATGAAAGTGAAAGTTTCTTGCGCGGTTTCCTAGGCAGAATGCTTTTCTCTGGCGAGGAAGTTATGAAAAAAGCGAGTGTATTGTCAGGAGGAGAAAAGGTTCGCTGCATGCTTTCAAAAATGATGCTGTCTGGATCGAACGTTCTCATTCTTGATGAACCAACAAACCACCTTGATCTTGAATCGATTACTGCCTTAAACAACGGCTTAATCAACTTCAAAGGCTCACTTTTATTTGCATCCCATGACCATCAATTCATTCAGACAATCGCAAACAGGATTTTTGAGATAACACCATCAGGCCTGGTCGATAAGCAAATGAACTATGATGAGTACCTGGAAAACAAAGAACTACAAGAACAGATTGCTAAAATGTATTAAATAGCTCCAGTGCCTTGGCGCTGAAGTTAGATATAGCCACGCTAAAAACGCTTAAACAGGGCTTTAATAGTGGAAGGCAACCTTAGAAAAGTTGATACCATTTTTTAGTTCCTTGGATCAGTACATTTTTTAAAATATTCAGGACAGATTTTAAATTTTACAGACAACTCCATTCCACCACAATAAACTGAGGACATTAGGCAGCTGGACTTTTTAACAAAGGCTATATAGAAAGAAACAGGGGCCACAACCCCTGTTTCTTTTCGTGTTTAATGCCTTTTCTGTTTGTTCCTTGAAGATGGGGCCTTCACTTTTCCTGTTTCCTGATTGGTAGTTCCCTGTCCCTCAACCTGTGACGAATTCAAACCGATTGTCGAGGGGTCATGCTTTCGCTTTCCCATCATATCCACCTCCTATTCTTAGCGTTTCCTTATAAGTTAACTTATACAATTAGGAATAATTTCACTTCCCCTAGGCATGATATGGACATAGGAGGTGTAGTTCTTAATGGCAAAAGTAGGAGTTGAACAATCCCTGACTAATGTACAACAGGCATTAAGGGAACGTGGACATGATGTCGTTGAGTTGAAACAGGAGTCGGACGCGGCAGACTGCGCTTGCTGCGTGATTACTGGTTTTGATTCCAATGTAATGGGAATGCAGGATACAGTGACAAAGGCCTCTGTTATAGAAGCAAATGGCCTGTCAGCAGATGAAGTTTGTTCACTTGTGGAAAATAGACTTTCATAATCACTTGTCCAGAGCTTACACTCTGGACTTTTCTTTTTATAAGGTGTGACACAGGCATCAAACTTTGATAAATTTAGACTGTCATGGTATTCAATTTACCTATTCAACAGGGATACCGAATATATTTCGACAGGATGGAAAGCTGTGTTTCAAACTGATTTAGTAAACCCAATTCTTCTTTCATTGCAAACTGCAGTGATTGCACTTGCGCTGGCGTTTCCGTTCGGAATTCTGTTTGCCAGGCTGATGGCCGGGAAAAAATTCAGGGGCCAATTAGTGGCAGAGACCTTCTTTTTATTGCCAATCGTACTCCCCCCGACTGTAAGTGGATTTTTGCTGATTATATTATTTGGCCAATCTAGCCCAATTGGAAAACTGGTTTATGACTTTTTTGGGGGCGGCATAATGTTCACACCCTGGGCTGCGGCAATAGCGTCCACGGTTGTTGCTTTCCCGCTTATGTATCAATCCGCAAAGAGCGGCTTCGAATCAATCGATCCCGGAATTGAAGAGGCTGCTAAAATGGATGGCGCAGGCATTCTGAAAATCTTTTATTATATTACCCTCCCTCTTTCGGCACGTGCCCTTATCACTGGGGCAATCCTCAGCTTTGCCAGGGCACTCGGGGAATTCGGTGCAACACTTATGTTTGCCGGCAATATTCCCGGTCGTACCCAAACTGTTCCAACGGCCATATATGTAGCAATGGAATCGGGGAATATAGACACCGCCTGGTTCCTTGTAGCAATTATGGTGATCATATCCTTTATTATGCTGTATGCCGCCTCTTTGCTCCGTAAATAGGTTGAACTAATTTGGCTTTTCAGCACGTAATGAAATCTGGCAATTATACTTTTGAATTCTTTCTCTCCCCTTTAGGCAAACTTAGAACAATGACTCTTTTTGCCGGAGGGGATGCCAGGCATGGAAGCTACATTTTCATCCATCTTAAGAACTGCAGTTTCGTTCATCCTTTTATTGGTTATTTCCTATTTTTTCGGAAGACAAATTAATGCACACAGAAACCACTTCAATATGGCTATGGCGATTACAATCGGTTCATTGGTTGCCAATATGGGTTTCAACATTAACTTGAAATTCTGGCCAATGGTCTGGTCATTTGTCACCACGGTCCTGATTTATTATGCAGCCGCAAATGTCAGTTTCCGGGCAAGAATTTTGGAAAAATGGCTATCCGGAACGCCTAGTATCCTGATAGAAAACGGCCAAATCAACTCCCGGAACTTAGCGGCCGCCAAATATACAGAGGAAAGCCTGCTGCAGCAGCTTCGTGAAAAGGACATCTTTTCCATTAAAGATGTTCAGACAGCTATTCTTGAACCAAGCGGAGTGCTTTCAGTTCAAAAAAAAGAGCCCCCTAAAGAGGGCAATTTCGTGACTCAGATACCTTTATCCTATCTAAAAGGTTTAATAGGGCCATCCGAACTTATTATTGATGGAAATATCGTCACAGCCGAAACAGCTCCCGAGCTCTATTCATGGCTTGATGGCTATCTTTACGGACTGGGGTACACAAAAGAGGATGTCGCATATGCTGTTCTTTCCTCCCAGGGCACCCTATTGGGTACTGTAAAAAAATCAATCAGCCCCTCCTCTGCTCAAGGCCAGTAAGGAAGCTTAAAAATGTATACACGCCAGTCTTCACCGTTGCCTGGGCTAATGTATCCCTTGTTGGGTCCAGGCAGACGATGTCCATCGCCTGTACTTTCGGATGAAGCGCAGCCTCATGTACTGCTTCAAACAACTCAAAGGACATCATCCCGCCGGGTGTTGAAGCGGGAACACCCTGGGCATAAGCAATATCAAGCACATCCATATCTACGGTTACATATATAGAATCAACCTTGCTTGATAGCATTTCAATAACACGCCTTACCATTTCTGTGATTCCTTGTTTTCTTGCTTCTCTCAATGTAATCATATTGACGTTTTGTTCCTGGGCATACGCAAGGAGTGATTGCCCGTTAAAAAACCCATGCAGCCCTATATTAAATACATTCTCGCCCTTCACCACCCCATTTTCCAATAGATTACGGATTGGGGTGCCATTTGTAGGGCCGTGTTCTGACAAATCTCTCAAATCGAGATGTGTATCAAACTGGAGAATACCGATCTCTTTTTCTGGCTGAGCTTCCTTCAATCCAGAAATCAACATCGCTGTCACTGAATGGTCGCCGCCAATTGAAATCGGGAAGGAGTTTGGAAATTGACTATGAACCGACTTTATTGCGTTCTTGATCGTGAGGTGGGATTTTAGGATATCGGTAAAATGCATCCTGACGTTCCCAAGATCCAGGACCTTCAAGTGCCGCAAATCCACTCCGTAATCAAGATTATAAGTAGAAAAACCGCCCCATGCCCTCCTGAAGGCATCCGGGAACTCGGATGCCCCCGAAACGGATATCGATGATCGTGACAGAGGTACGCCAAGGATTATTACATCCCAATCCCCTTCAAGGTCATCCTGCTCGGTCCGTTGACTAATCCAATCCTTCAGCTTTGGATCCCCTGTTGCTTCGTCACGATTCCAATAACTTGAGACAGAAGATATATATTCATTTAGCAAAGTACTCCACCCCTAACAACTACCTTGCCTTTTTTAATAACAGAATGGGTATGGTTCATTCCATAATAATATAGAAGCTGTTTATAATTCGGGACATCAGCAATCAATATGTCGGCCTGTTTCCCCGCTTCAAGACTCCCAATCTCTAATGCTTTTCCAATCGCATGTGCAGCATTAATCGTCGCAGCAATTATCGCTTCCTCGGGCGACATTCCCATTTTCATACAGGCAAGGTTCATGATTAGAGGCGTTGAAACCGTTGGGGAAGATCCAGGATTGAAATCAGTTGAAAGTGCTACAGCCATACCGGCATCAATCATTTTTCTGCCATTCGCACTTTCAGCCATCAGAAAAAATGCTGTCCCCGGTAAAAGGACGCCAATGACTCCCTCCTCCGCCATACGTTCTATCCCATGATCGGTTGCCTTTAATAAATGGTCCGCGGAAATCGCCCCAACATCTGCTGCAAGCTCCGCGCCTTCATAGGGCTCTATTTCATCTGCGTGGATTTTTGGAATCAGACCGTATTGTTTCCCCGCCTCAAGCAGTCTCCTGGATTGTTCAGGTGTAAAAACCCCTCTCTCGCAAAATACATCATTAAACTGAGCAAGTTTTTCCTCAGCGACGCGCGGGAGCATTTCGTTAATGATAAAGGTAATGAAGTCATCAGGATTTCCCTTATATTCAGAAGGCACAGCATGGGCAGCCATGAAGGTGCTGATTACGTCTATTGGATGCTTCTCGTTTAATTGCTTTGCTACTCGCAGCTGTTTGTATTCTGTTTCCCAATCGAGTCCATAGCCACTTTTTGCTTCAACAGTCGTGACACCATGCTTAAGGAAGGCATTTAACTTAGTCCACGCTTCATCAAAAAGCTGTTCCTGAGACGCTTCCCTGGTTTTGGACGTAGTCGCATGGATGCCGCCCCCTGCCTCCATAATTTCCATATAGGTAGCTCCGTTCAGCCTCATCCCAAATTCATCTTCCCTGCTCCCGGCATGGACAAGATGGGTATGCGGATCAACAAAGCCTGGAAGGACAATCATTCCAGTGGCATCAATAATCTCAAACTCCGGATAGTGATCGGCATGCTTCTCTATTTCAGCCTCCATACCGATTGCTTCAATCTTCCCTTCACGGATAAAAAGCGAACCCCCTTCCATAACTGATAGGTCGCCCATCCTCTTTCCCCTTGCTGGCTGTTCAGAATGTCCTTTTACCGTCACAATTTGAGCAGCATTTTTTATCAGAATAGGTTTTTCAGTTAACATTGCGTCCCTCCTCTGGTTTTGTTCAGCATTGGGATATCGATGCCATTTTTTCTGGCAGCATCGGCAGCCAAACTATAACCGGCATCCGCATGACGGACTATTCCCATTCCGGGATCAGTAGTCAAAACCCGCTCAAGCCTTCTTTCCGCTTCCGGGGTACCATCAGCCACTATGACCATGCCTGCATGCAGCGAATATCCCATGCCTACACCACCTCCATGGTGGACCGAAACCCAGCTCGCCCCGCCAACAGCATTAATCATTGCATTAAGAATTGGCCAGTCAGCAACCGCATCGCTCCCGTCTTGCATTCCTTCCGTCTCACGATTTGGGGATGCAACTGACCCGGAATCAAGATGGTCGCGACCAATGACAATAGGGGCTGAAAGTTCTCCGCTGGCCACCATATCATTGATGATTTTGCCAAAACGGGCTCTTTCACCGTATCCCAGCCAGCAAATCCTTGATGGAAGCCCCTGGAATTGGATTTTTTCCCTGGCCATCCTGATCCAGTTGCATAAGTGCTCATTATAGGCAAATTCCTTTAAGATGACTTCGTCGGTTTTATAAATGTCATTAGGATCTCCCGAAAGTGCCACCCAGCGGAACGGGCCTTTCCCTTCGCAAAAGAGCGGCCGGATATAGGCCGGGACAAATCCAGGAAAGTCAAAAGCATTTTCAACACCGGCATCCTTGGCAACCTGTCTGATGTTGTTTCCATAATCAAACGTTATCGATCCTTTTTCCTGCATGGCAAGCATGGCCTTCACATGCACGGCCATGCTCTCGCACGATTTTTGCACGTACGCATCAGGGTCATTTCGCCTTAGTACGGATGCTTCTTCAAGTGAATATCCGACAGGTATGTATCCATTTAGAGGATCGTGTGCCGATGTTTGATCAGTAAGAATATCAGGAATAAACCCTATTTTTATCATTTCCGGCAAAAGTTCTGCTGCATTACCTTCAAGGCCGATTGAAAGCGCAATTCCTTTTTCCTTTGCTTGTCTCGCCCTTGCAATCGCATCTTCCAATGAAGTTGCTACTTCATCCAGATATTTTGTATCAATTCTTCGCTGGATGTGATGCCTGTCAACATCAATAGCAATGCAAACTCCCCCATTCAAGGTTACAGCAAGAGGCTGTGCCCCGCCCATTCCACCCAGACCGGCAGTCAGTGTAATGGTTTGCTTCAAGCTTCCTGAAAAATGCTGTCTTGCAAGCTCGGCGAATGTTTCATATGTTCCTTGGACTATCCCCTGGCTGCCTATATAAATCCAGCTCCCAGCAGTCATCTGGCCGTACATCATCAATCCTTTTTTATCAAGTTCATGGAATGTGTCCCAGTTTGCCCAGGCAGGAACAAGATTGGAGTTCGCTATCAACACTCTTGGAGCATCCGTATGTGATTTAAAAATGGCTGCTGGCTTTCCGGATTGAATGAGCAATGTCTCATCATTGTCAAGCCGTTGCAGGCATTCTGTGATGGCTTGAAAGCTGTCCCAATTCCTTGCCGCCTTTCCAATACCGCCATAAACCACAAGCTCGGCTGGGTTTTCCGCGACTTCTTCATCAAGATTGTTCATAAGCATCCGTAAAGCAGCTTCCTGAATCCATCCTTTAGTATGCAGCTCAGTTCCTCGGTACCGTTTAATAAATCCTTTTGTATCCGCTTTCATAAATCAACCTCCCCTTCCCTTAACTGGCAAAATTGTACCTATATTTTATTATAATGGAACCTTCAGAAAAAATAGACAAGTTTCACCCCCTATACTGCATAAATTATAGAAGGACAAACTATAGGAGGGAAAGCATGCAGTTTTGGACGATTAAAAAGAATACAGTCATTTTTATTCTTGTGATTGGCTTGGCTTTGGTATCAGCCGCATCCTGGTGGCTTTTAAAATCCGGTGATGCTGTTGTGATTAACCAGCAGACTGAGATAAGGGAAATCCACATGGTTACTGGAGAATTTTCTACAACACTGAAAAACGGGAAAAAGATTGAAGCATATCGCTGGGATCCGGGTACGATTTTTATGGAAAAAGGAGAAAAAGTCCGACTCGTCATATATGGAGTCAATGGCGAAGAGCATCCATTCCATATTGAAAATACAGATATTAAAGGAACTGTAAAAAAGGGTGCTGAAACAGTTGTGGACCTTTCCCTTACAAAGGAAGGCGTATATAGGCTCATTTGCGAAGTCCATCCTGATAAAGAACACAATGGCCCAATGATTGCCTATATTATTGTCGATTAATTAATTTAGACGCTGTGCTGCCAATCTGGTGCACAGCTTTTTTGTTGTACTCTTTCCATATATGCTGTTTTCCCTATGAATATAGTAAATACCTTGATATCGGTAGTTTTTTCTTATATAACAGTTTTGCTATATTACTAATTAATTATAGTACAGTTTTCGAACCAACCTAAAAAACTCTCTCAGAAAAAAATCAATGAGAAAGCATGAAACCCTTAAATTCTAAGATGTTAACAAAATTGCCTTAATTAAAGTGATTTTTGTCACTGGCTACCTGTTATACTCGGAGTATGATATACAGAGGAAACAGATTAACCTAAATTATTCGATGAGGTGACCAGGATGGTTCAATTTATTGAAAAAACAAAAGCAGAACCTTGGAAAGGGTTCGTAAAAGGCAAATGGTCCAGCGAAGTTAATGTACGCGATTTTATTTTAAGCAACTTCACAGTATATAGCGGAGATGACTCCTTTTTAGCAGGTGCTACTGAAGCTACTAACAAGCTTTGGGAGCAGGTAATGGAATTAACTGGACAGGAACGTGAAAACGGCGGTGTCCTTGATATGGACACAGAAACTGTTTCAACCATCACTTCCCATGGCGCAGGCTACTTAAACGAAGACCTCGAAAAGGTTGTCGGCGTCCAGACTGACAAACCCTTCAATAGATCAATGCAGCCTTTTGGCGGTATCCGCATGGCGAAAGCTGCCTGTGAATCATATGGCTATAAGTTAAATGAAGAAGTCGAACGAATCTTCACTGATTTCCGCAAAACACACAATGCTGGTGTTTTCGATGCTTATACTGATGAAATGAAGCTTGCCCGTAAAGCAGGTATCATTACTGGCCTTCCTGATGCATATGGCCGCGGCCGTATCATCGGAGACTACCGCAGGGTTGCGCTTTACGGCGTTGATTTCCTGATTGAAGAAAAGAAAAAAGACAAGAAAAACACTAGCCCAGTAATGACTGAGGACAACATTCGCCATCGCGAGGAGCTTTCCGAACAAATTCGTGCGCTTGGCGAATTGAAAGAACTTGCAAAGAGTTATGGCTACGATATCTCAGGCCCGGCTACAAACGCAGCGGAAGCATTCCAATGGCTATACTTCGGCTACCTTGCAGCAATCAAAGAACAAAATGGTGCAGCAATGAGCCTTGGCCGCGTATCAACATTCCTTGATATTTATATGGAACGCGACCTGAAAAATGGCACTTTGACTGAAATTCAAGCTCAAGAATTAGTCGACCATTTCGTAATGAAGCTTCGCCTTGTAAAATTCGCACGTACACCGGATTATAACGAATTATTCAGCGGCGACCCAACCTGGGTAACTGAATCAATCGGCGGTATGGCTTTGGACGGACGCCCTCTTGTAACAAAGAACTCGTTCCGCTTCCTGCATACTCTTGATAACCTGGGCCCTGCTCCGGAACCAAACCTGACAGTTCTTTGGTCCACTCAGCTTCCCGAAAACTTCAAGAAGTATTGTGCGAACATGTCAATCAAAACTAGCTCGATCCAATATGAAAATGACGATATCATGCGACCTGAATGGGGAGATGATTACGGAATCGCATGCTGTGTATCCGCAATGGAAATCGGCAAGCAAATGCAATTCTTCGGCGCCCGCGCCAACCTTGCGAAAGCATTGCTTTACGCAATCAATGGCGGTGTCGATGAAAAGCTTAAAATCCAGGTTGGACCAGAATTTACTCCAATCACTTCCGATGTCCTAAATTATGATGAAGTATTGAAGAAGTTTGAAGGCATGATGGATTGGCTCGCTGGCCTATACATCAACACATTGAACATCATTCACTACATGCATGACAAATACAGCTATGAGCGGATTGAAATGGCGCTTCATGATTCCGAAATCCTGCGTACCATGGCAACTGGCATCGCCGGCCTAAGTGTAGCAGCTGACTCACTCAGCGCAATCAAGTATGGCGAAGTTAAAGTCATTCGTGATGAAAATGGTCTTGCAGTTGACTTTGAAATTAACGGCGACTACCCTAAATACGGCAACAACGACGACCGTGTGGATGACATTGCAGTCAAGCTTGTCAAAACATTCATGACTAAGCTGAAAAAACACCAGACTTACCGCAATTCAATGACAACGATGTCCGTATTGACCATTACATCAAACGTTGTTTATGGTAAGAAAACAGGCAACACTCCAGATGGCCGCCGTGCTGGCGAACCATTCGCACCAGGTGCGAACCCAATGCACGGACGCGATACAAAAGGTACACTTGCTTCCCTTGCCTCTGTCGCGAAGCTTCCATACGAATATTCACTTGACGGTATCTCAAATACCTTCTCGATCGTACCAAAAGCTCTTGGCAAGGAAGATGAAACTAGAATCAACAATCTTGTATCCATCCTTGACGGCTATGCCAAAAAAGATGGCCACCACTTGAATGTTAACGTCTTTAACAGAGAAACATTGATGGATGCTATGGAACACCCAGAACTGTACCCGCAATTGACAATCCGGGTTTCCGGCTACGCTGTTAACTTCATAAAGTTGACAAGAGAACAGCAAATGGATGTTATCAATAGGACATTCCACGAATCTCTATAAGAAAAGCGAAAGCGCCCGTTTAGCGCTGTATGGCCTGGAGGGCCTCGATATGAGATAAAGGAAACACGAAGAGCGCTAGCGAATCGATGTTGACTTATCGAATCTGAGAGGACCGAAGGACACTAAGGGCTGGGCGCAGTAGCTGGACAATAGAAAAGCGAAAGCGCCCGTTTAGCGCTGTAGCTGGACAACAAAAGCACGAATCCAGGGAAGCCGGGCATTTTATCCCGGCTCCTGTTTTAAATCGAAAGGGGTAATTTTTATGAACGGAAACATACATTCAATTGAAACGTTTGGAACAGTCGATGGCCCTGGTATCCGCTACGTTATTTTCACACAAGGATGCCTGCTGCGCTGCCAGTTCTGCCACAATGCCGATACCTGGGAAATTGGCACAGGACGAAAAATCACTGTTGACGAAATAATGGATGACCTCCGTTCATACCTCCCTTTCATTGAATCATCTGGCGGAGGTATCACTATCAGCGGCGGTGAGCCCCTCCTTCAGGTCCCTTTCCTCGTCGAATTGTTTAAAGCATGCAAAGCTGAGGGAATCCATACGACTATAGATTCATCCGGCGGCTGTTTCTCCAGTTCAAGGCATTTCCTTGACCCTCTTGATGAGTTGATGGACTATACCGATCTTATCTTGCTTGACCTAAAGCATATTGACAGGAAAAAGCATATTAGCCTGACAGGAATGGCCAATGACCATATCCTTGAATTCGCAAAATATTTGTCCGACAAAAATAAACCAATATGGGTCAGGCACGTGCTTGTTCCTGGAGTTACAGACGACCCGGCTGATCTGGCTAAACTCGGTGAATTCATTGGCACACTGAAAAATGTCAATAAGATTGAAATTCTGCCTTATCATAAACTCGGTGTCTATAAGTGGGAAACACTCGGGCTCGAGTATCAATTGAACGATGTTGAACCTCCGAACGAGGAAAAAGTTCAAGAAGCCTATGAGCTTATCACCAAACATTGGTTAGCTCCAACAGTTTAATAGTGTCGAGGTAAAATGCTGTCCCCGTGGGCAGCATTTTTGATTTTGGGAGCCTAACGTTTGTGTCTAAGTTGTGAACTTTTCCGATAAAATCATAAAAGCAGGCGATAAATTCCGAAAACCGTCCGATAAATTTGTGAACAAGGGATAAATAATCAAAAAAGCAGGGGATATATTTGTTACTTTGACCGATATATTTTTAGAACCGCCAGAAAATCGCATTAATATATTTCTTTAACCTGACATTTTTTCTGCACAGTTTCTTCAAAAAATTATGATATCCTCAACATATAAAGCAGCATGATTGGAGTAATGAACCGATGTACCAAATATTAAGTGATATCAGCAATTTCCTCAGCTCCCCTTTCCATGCTATGGTGAGTGGAACTGAGTCAATTCCGCTGCTGGCTGCATTCATTCTTGGAATTGTCGGTGCACTGGCTCCCTGCCAATTAACCGGAAATATTAGTGCGATTACGTTCTATGGAAATAAAAGTATGCAGACAGCCGGACAACTCGTTGATGCCCTTTTCTTTATCCTTGGTAAAATTGCCGTCTTTTCAAGCCTAGGCTTACTTGTATGGTTCGCGGGCAGGGAATTTCAGGACGGGATTATCAGCTTTTTTGCCGCTGCCCGGAAAGCAATTGGCCCGTTCATTATTATTCTAGGAATTTATTTGGCTGGTTATTTAAAACTACCTTTTTTAAATAAGCTGTATTCTTTTGTCCCGGAAGTAAAGGCTGTTGGCAAGTGGGGGCAATTTTTGATGGGTGCGGCCTTTTCAATCTCCTTTTGCCCGACAATGTTCATTTTATTTTTCATGACCTTGATGCCTATAGTACTGGGGACTTCTTATGGGTTTGTCCTCCCTCCTGTATTCGCAATTGGCACATCACTGCCGCTCATTCTCTTCCTGGGTGTAGTTTGGTTTATGGGAATGGACGGGGCGTTAGTTCGAAAAAGCAGGAAAATAGGAAGTGCGTTCCAGAAAACAGCAGGCTTCTTTCTCATCATCATAGGTATATTCGATACAATAACCTATTGGTAAAACCACAATCCTTCATTCAGCATGAAGGATTTTTTATTTTCCAACATAGTTGACAATCTATATATCTCTGATTTATTTTATATATGTTAACCAAATCTAATCATAGGTTAACATACATAAGGGGGAAAACGTATGTCAACTGAGCAACAAAGACTAAGAAAAATGATTATGGCTGCATTATTTGCTTCAATTATTGCTGTTCTTGCACAAATAAGCATTCCAATGCCAGTTGTGCCGTTTACAGGCCAGACACTTGCAATTGGGCTTGCAGCAACTATTCTTGGAGCCCGTTATGGCACTTTATCTGTTTTATTGTATTTGGCTTTAGGTGCTGCAGGTGTCCCGGTGTTTGCAGAGATGAAAGCAGGACTGGCGGTTTTGATCGGCCCTACCGGAGGATTCCTTGTCGGATTCATCCCTACAGCTTTTATAATTGGACTCATACTTGAAAAAACAAGCTTCTCAGTCAAAAATGCATTGATTGCCAATATTATCGGCATGTTTATCACACTTGCATTCGGGACAGCATGGCTGAAAATCGCACTAAGCCTTGAGTGGCAGGGAGCAATGAAAGCAGGCTTTTATCCGTTCATTCCTCTTGGTTTGCTAAAAGCCTACCTTGCATCTGTTGTGGGAATAAATGTAAGGAAAAGACTATCAGCCTCAAACCTTATATCAATCCCTACTGGAAAAATTGATCATGGAGCTTAAAAAACAAGAGGCAGGCTATTGTCTGCCTCTTACTAATGCTCATCCTTCAGACATTCGACAGCTGTGTTACTTCTCTAGCTAGTTAAGTTCAAACACTCTTTTTCCACAATAAAATTTAGGCAGTTTTCCCCCTCCTCTTCCATTGCTTCTCATTGCTCTTTCCCTCTTTCTCACGTATAATTTTTATATAAGAGGAGGTGTATCCAGGTATGGACTTTTCAGCTGAATTATATGACATAAATGCCTGGGTGGCACTCTATACCGGATTTTACCTGGCGATTGCGTTAAAATACCTGCTACTATGGGCCATAGAAAATCCAGTATCAATCTTGGACAGGCCAAACCAGCCTGCAGGGTTGGGATTTTCTGTATACCAACAGACAAATAGCAGGCTTAACCAGAATTTTATCGTCATGTGGATAGGCAAGTATATCCGGATGAAGTACTGTCCCACTGAAGACCCTGAAGCTTCCCTTTCCTTCCTGAACTGACCATATTTTTAAAAAAACAGGAGGAACTATGAAAGGGAAATCAAATCTTTTACTTTTAACTATTCTTACGCTAACTATCGCCACTCTTGCAGGATGCTCATCAGGTCCTGGAGACACGGGCTTTTTTACCACTTACTTCGTCAATCCTTTTACGGCTGCCATTCACTTCCTAGGTGAATTATTTGCCGGAAGTTACGGGCTGGCCATTATTGTTGTTACCCTTATCATCAGACTTGTGTTGATGCCGCTTATGCTCAAGCAATACAAGGGGCAGATTGCGATGAAGGGCAAAATGGAGAAAATGAAGCCGGAAATGGATGAATTGCAGAAAAAAATCCAGGCTGAGAAAGACCCTGCCAAGCAAAAGGAATTGCAAACGCAGATGATGGGAATATATCAAAAGCATGGCATCAACCCTTTGAATATGGGCTGCCTGCCGATTTTAATCCAGATGCCTATCTTAACAGGATTTTACTATGCCATCCGTAATTCGGCTGAAATTGCTTCGCATGATTTCCTTTGGTTCAGCCTGGGCAGTCCTGACCTTGGGATCACCTTACTAGCCGGAGTTGTTTATTACTTGCAATTCAAGTTCTCACAGTCTGCAATGACTGCAGAGCAGCAAAAACAAATGAAACTTATGGGACTGATGTCTCCAATCATGATTGTGATGTTTTCCTTTAATGCGCCGGCAGCGCTGCCCCTTTACTGGACAGTGGGCGGGATGTTCCTGATCATTCAATCATGGATCAGCAGAAAGCTGTATCAGGAGCCAAAGGAACAGCTAGTATTACCATCACTACAAAAATAGTTAGAAGCCCTTCAGGCATCCTGAAGGGCTTTTGATTTTTATTTTCCTAGAAACATTCCTGCAGTCAGCAGTAATAGACCTGCTCCAAAACTTATCAGTGCATATAAAATGGCCTTCAAGTTCAGCTGCAGCTTATTGAGTTCGAGCATTAGCGTTGAAAAAGTTGTTAGCGCCCCAGTAAAGCCAATACCGACAAACGCATAAACACTCCCATTCGCTGCTTTAACTATCAAAAAGCCAAGCAGAAAGGCACCTATAAGGTTTGCAACCAGGGTCCCATACGGAATTCTGGAAGAATGGTTTGAATTCAGCCATCTGGAGAAGGAATACCTCGTGACAGCGCCAAGAAATCCCCCGGCAGCAATGAAAGCAACTGTCATCCCTTCCCACCTGCCTTTTCCGCCTGCTTTTTCCCGATAGAGATACCTAGGGAAACAAGGCCAAGACCCCCGGCAAGACTAAGCAGCAAATAGAAACTTGCAATCAGAAAATGTCCCTTATCGAGGAGCAAGACTGTTTCCAGACAAAATGCTGAAAAAGTTGTAAATGAACCTGTAATCCCGGTAGTAAAGAACCCCGCCCAATTTGTATGTATTTTTCCGGGTGATAGTATACGGGCGGTGAACCAGCCGAGAAAAAACGACCCCGAAAGATTAATTGCAAGTGTACCAATTGGAAACACAAGCTCGGGATCATTCAAACCAGAAAGTATGTACCTAAGCAGGCTCCCGATTGCTCCGCCAAGCCCCACAAAAAGGTATTGCATCCAAACACCTCTGTTTTTGGCATTATAACAGCTTAAAGAAGGGATTGAAATTATTGCTATTAGTATGCCTGGTCCTCTAGAATCTTTTCGAGCTTTAATTTTACATCCTGCCACTCAGAGGCAAGGATGCTATACATGACAGTATCTCTTATGTATCCGTCAGCCAGCTTTCTATCCATACGAAGCACGCCTTCTCTAACAGCACCGATCCGTTCAATTGCTTTCTGCGACCGATTGTTTCTGCCATCAGTCTTTAGCAGGACCCGGTTCATGCCTAGTTCCTCAAAGGCATGCTTCAGAAGCAGGTATTTACATTCCGTGTTAATGCTTGTTCTCCAAGCTGAAGGATTGAGCCATGTCCAGCCAATCTCAAGGCTCTCATTTCTTAATGAGATATCAAGATATCTCGTACTTCCTATTATGGCCGCATCTCTTTTCCTAATGATTGTAAAAGGGATTTGCGTACCTTTTTCTTTTTCTGCAATCGCTTCGGCAACCGTCCTATCCATTTCCTCGCGGCTGCGAACCCTGGTGGCCATGAATTGCCATATCTCCTCTGGTTCTGCGGCCGCCCACAAGCCAACTCTGTGGCTTTCCTCCATGGGAACGAGTAAAACCGTCTGCCCCTCTAATCTGATACTTGTATTTTTTATCACAATTCTCCCCCTAAAATAGAAAAACCGCCGGTTAGGCCGGCAGTTCAACCGTTATGCTTCCTCGAAATATTCCTTGTAATATCCGCCCACTTTGCCGGTATTATCCACAACAAAATAAAACTCATCGGTTTCATTTTTAACATCATATTCTTTACCGGGTGTCAGTACATTGTTTACGATGTACTTCTTAGCATCCGCATGCACACATTTTACCTTTTTAATAGTGGTTTTCGTTTGCCAGTCCATATGTTGCACGTCTATTCCCCCTGATTCTTGGTATACTATTAGTATAATGAATGACGGGGGGTGTCTGCAAGCGGCTCTGTATAATACCCTTGCAATAAATCAATTCTAAAGCACGGTTTAACATTCATATTTTTATCAAAATCAAAGGTTAGTACTTCCTCAGTTAAATAATCTTTAAAGGTTAAATATACAGTATTGCAGATTGTATCTTTCCTGATAAAGCGGAGGTTTGTAAATGCCATATCCTCATACTCTAATCCGTATAATTCCATAATCCTCGCCTACTTTCAAAAAACGTTCTGCTCCATATTTACCACGCGGGAATATTGTCCAAAACATCTCAGAAAACTTAGAATTTGAAAATTAAGCTTCCCAGGGCAAAACTAGGAGGAAAGTCAGCGAAGCTCGTCCGAAAGTACCTTTTTAAAAAAATTCCTTAAAAAGGGTTCTCAAAAGTACTGTTTTGCTTTACAATAGTAAAAACTGAATATTCAATCCATTATTATTTCCAAGGAGGCAATGCAATCAATGAGAATTATGAGCAATGAGCAGCTTGTCGTTTCGTACCGTGATGCAATGAAGTCTGGGGAAAAAGAATGGATTAAGATCCTTAAGGATGAAATTCAGAGGAGAGGGCTAAGGCCTTTCAAAAAGTAACGTAAATTCTAATATTGCTAAGCCATGCGAACAGCCGCTGGGGTTCCCCCCAGCGGCTACTTATTTTTTATAGGCAAAGCGCGCTATTTTGTCATGACTGATTAACTGGTACAGTTGGCATAGGTGCCATCCCGTCTAAATAATCTTCGATCTTCTTCGCTGCATCTTCAAAGCTCTCCGCAGCAAAATTTATAAACTTACCATCATATTCTTCTTGTTTATGCCCATACATCGAATCATAATACGATTCCAGAAGTATTTTAATCATGCCTGTATAGTCCCTTGCGTTAAGAAGCTCAAATAGCTGGACTTTTGCCTCATGGTCCTTGATTCTTTTTTCAATTCTCTCAAGAGCTGTTTTTACATTATCATAGTACCATGGTTCATTTTGGTATGGAGTAATGTATTCAGCTTTGATAAGCGCAATTCGCTTGTCCATAGGGAGGTTCGTTTGAATATTGATGCCATTCTGCTTAACTTCCATAAGTTCATCTGGAAGCACAACACGGCCAATTCGCTTGCTTTCTGCTTCCATAATGACATATGGCGAACCCTTTAATTCCATTAGCCTGTCATGCAGCAAGGCATCAAACGTTTTCTGGCTGTTCCCTTGGCCTAGCCCAATAGCCCCAAATATTGAACCTCGGTGATTGGCAAGTTGTTCAAGGTCAAGGACAGGATATCCTTTGGCGGAAAGGATTTTGAGTATTTCAGTTTTTCCTGTACCTGTCATGCCATGCAGGACAACCGCTTTTTTCGGCATAAGCTCAGGCAATTCTTTTAAGATGGACTGCCGATAAGCTTTATAGCCGCCTTGCAGGCGTCTTGCGTTTATACCCGAGAATTCAAGGAAGCTTGTAACAGCCTTGCTTCTCGAACCTCCGCGCCAGCACTGGATGATTAGATTGTTCCCCTGCCCGCCGAATTTGCGGATTTCAGACAGCATGTCCGGCAATTTTGGCGATACAATTTCCATTGCCCGCCATTTTGCGGCATCTGTCCCTTCTTTTTTATAGATTGTACCGACTTCGCTCCGCTCTTCATTAGTGAACAGCGGAATATTAACTGCTCCTGGTATGGCACCTTCCTCAAATTCGATTGGAGAACGGACATCTATGACAACAGGATTTTTAATATTGAACATTTCTTCTATTGTAATGTCTCTCAAGATTCTATCGCACCTCTAATTTCTATACTCTACTTCCTTTATTTTAAAGAATTTGTGAGTAATTGCAACCCGGCGCCTTTTTTAGCACATCAATACTGGGTAAATAAAATAAAAAAATATCACTAAAATAAAAAAGCTCACCAATATGGGGAGCCAGTCAAAACGTGTAATGCCCTGCATAACGATTGCCAATTTTCAGGATAGCCGTTATGTCCAGAGACTTTATATTCCGTTGTTTTTGTTTTAATATGCACAAACCAGCTATTTCCATTCAGAATAATACCCTCACCTGTTATATAGGTTTGTTCCCAGTCCCAAATTGCTAGCTTGTAAACCGCTGCCTTGAATAAACGAATGTCACCGAAAGTACCGGGGAAATGCTTTGGTGAATGGTTTGGAAAACCGTTATCAAGCCATTCTGTATAGACAAATCTTTCTTTTTCAAAATTAATGATACACTGACAGGCTGGCTTTCCAGGCATTTCAGCAAAAACATGAACTTGAAGCAAATCCTTATCAGGATGAATTGAAACAATCTCGTTATTAATGAGAAATAAATCCCTTTTACGTGCTACAGCATTTTGAACTTCACCTGGGTCGAAAGCTGTCTCATTGGAATTAAAAAGATTCCTTGCTTCATTGTAAATGAATGAAAAAGGAAGCGGCCCTCTCTCATCCAGGATTCTCAATATTCCTTCATACAGCTTCATCCTGCCCACCTCTAATTCCTTAATCTCCAAGTAAATTAATTCATTATTAGTATAGTGGAATATCAGAATTGTCTCTGTAACAAATGGCACTATTTATATTTGTACGAGAAATTTTAGGAGGTCCAACTGGCAAACGCTAATTCCCCATTATAAAGAGAACTACAAAAGTTGGCAGCCCCCACAGCTTTCCCCCCTATTTTAAAAAAATCTCTGTTACTTGCGAAATAATGAAACTTTATACTCCTGGAAGCTTTTAAATGGGGCCGCCCATTTCAAAATACCAGAAAAGCCGCATCAGCGCGGCTTTTCTGCTAGCGTTTATCAATGATCTGCAGCAATTTTTTTGAATGACGAAACAAGCTCCTCGACTTCAGATATATTTCCTTCATGGAACAGTTCAACCACCCTGCTTCCGACAATCACCCCGTCACAATGATCAGCCAACTCAATAGCCTGATCCCTTGTGGAAATCCCGAAACCGGCCAAAACCGGAATCGTGCTTACTGCTTTTACTTTTTCAAGAAATTCTTTCAGCTCTTCCTGGAAGCTTCGTCTGCCTCCGGTCACTCCTTTTACTGTCACCGCGTAAAGGAACCCATTTCCTTTCTTCGAGATTTGCTCAATTCTCTCGAATGGAGTTGTCAATGTAACGAGGCGGATCAGCTCAATTCCCGCCTGAGTAAACTGTGGTTCTAAGAGAGATTCCTCCTCTATCGGCATGTCTGGAATAATACAGCCGTCAACTCCAGCTAAAATACATTCACTTACAAAATGATCAATCCCGAAAGCGAGGATTGGATTTAAGTAGGTCATGACAACGATTGGTATGGAAACAGACCCTCTTGCCACTCCAATTTGCTGCAATGCACCCTTTAAGGTTGTGCCTCTCTTCAGTGCCCGGATGCCGGCTCTTTGAATGACCGGTCCATCAGCAACCGGATCAGAAAATGGTATGCCTACTTCAACCGCTGAAGCTCCGAATTCTTCAAGCTGTTTTATTCGCTCGCTTAGGATTTCAATACCTCCGTCACCCGCCATAATATATGGAACAAAAGCTTTTTCGTTTTCTATTGCAAGCTGTTGAAATTTTCCTGTCAGCCTATTCATCAATGCTCACTCCCTTCAGTTTGTCCTTTACCGAATCTATGTCTTTGTCGCCCCTGCCTGACAGGCACACGACAACTGCTTCTTCCTTAGGCATTCCAGCTGCAAGCTTTACCGCAAACGAAACAGCATGGGCACTTTCAAGAGCCGGTATGATTCCTTCCTTTATGGATAGCAGCTTAAATGCTTTTAACGCCTCTTCATCTGTAATCGAGTCATACTTAACCCGGCCTGTATCATTCAAGTAGCTGTGCTCTGGACCGACCCCTGGATAATCAAGGCCAGCTGAAATTGAATGGGCCTCCTGAATCTGGCCGTCCTCATTTTGCAAAAGATACATGAATGCACCGTGAAGCACACCTGGTTTCCCTTTTGTCAGCGACGCCGCATGATATGGTGTATCAATACCGCTGCCCGCCGCTTCAACTCCGTAAAGCTTCACTTCTTCATTTTCAATAAAATCATAAAACATCCCCATCGCATTGCTGCCTCCGCCAATGCAGGCGACAACTGCCTCAGGAAGCCTTCCCTCTTTTTCAAGGAATTGCTTCTTTGTTTCTTTCCCAATCACACTCTGAAAATCTCTAACAACAACGGGAAACGGGTGTGGTCCCATTACCGAACCCAACAAGTAGTGGGTATCATCCACATTTGCGACCCAGTACCTTAATGCTTCGTTGACAGCATCCTTCAAGGTGGAACTGCCGGAATTGACGCTAATGACCTTCGCGCCAAGGAGCTCCATTCTGAAAACATTCAAGGCCTGCCTTTTCACATCCTCCGCTCCCATAAACACAATACATTCCAAATTCAGTAAGGCACAAACTGTAGCCGTAGCGACGCCGTGCTGTCCCGCCCCGGTTTCCGCAACAATTTTACGTTTGCCCATCCTTAGTGCAAGCAAAGCCTGGCCGATGGTGTTGTTGATTTTATGTGCTCCAGTATGGTTCAAGTCCTCCCGCTTAAGGTAAATCCTTGCTCCGCCTGCATATTTGGTTAAATTCTCTGCTAAGTACAGCGGCGTTTCCCTGCCGACATATTCCCCCAGCAGCCTGTGAAATTCTTTTTGAAACTCAGGGTCATTCTTTGCCTCACTGTATGCCTCTTCCATTTCAAGAATAGCCTTCATCAATGTTTCTGGTACATATCTCCCGCCGAAGGTTCCAAAATGTCCCCGTTCATCCGGCAATGTATAAATCGTCATATCTCTTTCCCTCCCGCTAACTTTGCTGAATCAATAAATGTTTTTATCTTGGCTACATCCTTTTGCCCATCTGTTTCGACCCCGCTCGAGACATCAACCATAAATGGTTTAGCTATCTCAATTGCCCGTGCTACATTGTTGGGATTTAAGCCACCTGCCAGAATGACTTTCTTTCCCAAAAATTCCACCCCTTCAGCCGACTTCCAGTCAAAGGGAATTCCTGTCCCTCCGTTATAGGCGCCTTTTGGGCTGTCAAACAAAACATACTCTGTCTCGTATTCTTCCATCCTCTTTATATCCATTGGAGCATTGATAGAAATAGCTTTTATGACTGGATATCGGAACGATTTGCTATACTCTGGTGATTCATCGCCATGAAGCTGTATATGTGTCAGACCGCAATAGCTTGCAATTTCCTCAATGTTCTCCCTTGCCTCATTTACAAACACACCAACTTTCATCACTTCGTCAGGAAGTTCCTTGATGATCTTGCGTGCATCTTCCATACCGATTTTCCTTTTACTCTCAGCGAAAACAAATCCAAGGGCATCCGTACCGTATTCAACTGCCTTCAATGCTGTGGCTGCATCCTTTATTCCGCAAATTTTCACCTTCATTTCTTGGCCGCCTCCAGCTTCGGTACTGTGAAGGCTGCGAAACTCTCTTTCAAGCTGTTGCTTTTCATCAGGGATTCCCCAACCAATACTCCATCAGCACCTGCAGTTGCAGCAATTCTTGCATCCTCAGCTGTTTGAATCCCGCTTTCGCTGATAAAAAATGCACCTGCTTGCTTTACTTTTGGTCCAAGTGATGATGTTGCATCAAGCGATACTTTAAAGGTGCGTAAATCCCTGTTGTTTACGCCGATCAGCTCGGCTCCGGCACGAAGGGCGCTAGCCAGTTCCTTTTCATCGTGCACCTCGACCAGCACCTCTGCCCCGTTTTGCCTCGCATGGGAATAAAGCTGAATCAGCCTCTCCTCTTCAAGAGCAGCAACTATCAATAAGATCAAGTCTGCTCCGGATTCGATTGCACAATCTATCTGGATTTCATCAATGATGAAGTCCTTGCACAAAATCGGAAGCCCGACTGCTTCCCGTACAGCCCTTAAATCTTCGAAAGACCCTTTGAAGAAAGTGGAATCCGTCAATACTGATATTGCCTGCGCCCCTTCGAGTTCATATTGCCTGGCCTGACCGGCTGGATCGAGAGTATTGTTTATCAATCCCTTGGAAGGAGAGGCACGCTTATACTCAGCAATAATCGATAGCTCTGCCGAGTCCTTCAGCCTTTCGATAAGTGACCTTCTTGGTTCATGCTGTCCCGTTAAAGAACGTCGAGTTTCTTTTAGCTTACTAACTTCCTTTTCTTTTTCCTGTAAAATTCTCTGTAAGATCGTTTCCATCAAATTGCCTCTCTTCTAAACTGGTTTGAATATTTCCTTAAGCCTTCCAGTTTTTCATAGGCTGCACCTGAATCAATGACCTTCCTTGCCAACTTGACTCCTTCTTCGATTGACCCGGCTGCCCTGGCTGTAAATAATCCAATCCCTGCGTTAAAAAGGACTGTGTCTTTAAAAACCCCTTCTTCACCTTTTAGGACCCGATTTAAAATATCGGCATTTTGTTTCGCTTCTCCGCCTTTAATCGAACTATTTTCAAAGCGCTTTAAGCCAACTTCCTCCGGTGTGATTGATACATATGTGACCTCTCCGGCTTCAACAATTGCCAGTTGGTTTTCGCCTGCCAGGGAAGCTTCGTCAAGCGAGCCGGCTCCGTTGATAACAACTGCCCGCTTTCTTCCTAACCTTTTGAGAGTTTCAGCAAATAACGGCACAAAATCAGACCTATACACACCAACCAGCTGGTAATCCAGGTCGACCGGATTGGCAAGCGGACCAATCAAGTTGAATGCGGTTGGTATTTTTAGTTGCTTCCTCACCGTCATGATTCGTTTCAGCTTCGGATGTACATTCGGGGCGTAGAGAAATGTAATTCCGATATCCTCAAGCAGGGATAATGATTCAGCAGCTGACAAATTTAGATTGATGCCCAAAAATTCAAGGACATCGGCGCTGCCTGTTTTACTGGATACACTGCGGTTGCCGTGTTTGGCTACCTTCACTCCCGCGCCGGCAAGCACGAATGCCGATGTGCTGCTGATATTAAAGGTTTGGGCCCCATCACCTCCGGTTCCACAGTTGTCGATTGCCCCATTGACTTTCCCGAAGCTAACCGAATTTTCTCTCATGGCATTGGCCATTCCGGCGACTTCTGCGGGTGTCTCTCCCTTCATTTTTAATGCCATTAAAAATGCTGCAATTTCGCTTTCCTCGGCTTCTTCATTCAGCATCCTCCCCACAGCCTTCTTCATCTCTGGTTCCGATAGTGATTTACGCTCCGAAAGCTGAAGCAGATATTCCTTCATGTGTATCCATCCTTTCAATTCCTTTTATAAAATTCTTTAAAATTTGCTTGCCATCCCCAGTTCCTATTGATTCTGGATGGAACTGAAGCCCATAAACAGGGTAATTCTCATGGTGGAACGCCATTATTTCTCCGTCGTCAATAGCAGTTGCATCAACAATCAGCTCTTTTGGCAATGCCTGAAAAGTGACAGAAAGTGAATGGTAGCGCATCACTTCAAGCTCTTCTGGCAGTTTGGAAAAAAGCAGGCTTCTGTTATGCTTGATTGTCGATACTTTCCCGTGCATCACCGTTTTTGCCTTTGCCACAACACCACCAAGTGCTTTAGCAATTGCCTGGTGTCCAAGGCATATACCAAGGATCGGAATTTCTTTATAAAGGTCATTTACGATCTTCAAACAAATTCCTGCATCCTCCGGTTTCCCGGGACCAGGTGAGAGAACAATTGCTTTTGGCTGAAGTTCGCGGATTCCCTCTATCGAAATTCTGTCGTTCCTAATAACTGTGACAGCTTCCCCCAGCTCGCCCAAGTATTGATATAGATTGAATGTAAACGAGTCATAATTATCAATTAAAAGAATCATGACAGCCTCCCCAGGAATGCTTTCATTTTGTTTAAAGTTTCCTCGTATTCCTTTTCCGGGTCGGAATCATGGACAATACCTGCCCCAGCCTGGATATAGGCTTTTCCGTCCTTCACAATCATTGTTCGGATTGCAAGCGCGAAATCCATATTCCCATTTGCGGAGATATAACCAATTGCACCCGAATAAAGGCCCCTTTTTCTCTCCTCCAGGCTATTGATGATTTCCATCGCGCGTATTTTAGGTGCGCCTGATACCGTCCCTGCGGGCAGACAGGATGCAAGTGCCTCCAGGGGTGATACTTCTTCTTGAAGTTCGCCTTTTAACTCAGATACAAGATGCATCACATGCCGGTATTTTTCTATCCCAAGGTATCTGCTTACACTTACTGTCCCAAACTTGCAAATACGCCCCAAATCGTTTCGGCCGAGGTCCACCAGCATACGATGTTCAGCAAGTTCCTTTACATCTTCTTTCAGCTCTTGTTCTAAATGCGAATCAGAATGAATATCTTCGCCCCTCGGCCTTGTTCCGGCAATCGGGTTTGTGAAGACTGTCCTGCCGGAAACCTTAACGAGACTCTCAGGCGACGTGCCAATTACTGTATAATCACCAAACTCCAAGTAATACATATACGGTGAAGGGTTATGAGTTCTCAATTTCCTGTAGCAGGAAAACGTATCTCCGGAAAAATCAGTCTGGAGCCTTTGCGAAAGGACAGCCTGAAATATATCGCCTTCTTCGATGTGGTGCTTTACCGATTCAACCTTTTTAATAAATTCTTGTTTGGATATGGATTGCTTGAAAGGTTCCAATTTAAATGGTTTCTCATCTTGTTCAGATAGCTGCTTCCTTAATTCTGCTTTCCTGAATTCCAGCCTGGCCTTCAAGTCGATTTCAGTCGTAGATTCTATAAGTGGGTATCCCGTTAGGTAAACTTTTTGTTCCATATGATCAAACACAATGATTTCCTCAAAAAACATGAAATGAGCATCTGGCATGCCCACCTCATCCGGAAGGCCTCGCCCGATATTTTCGTAAAGTCTGATCAGATCGTAACCCGCATAACCTGCAGCCCCTGAAAAAAACGGAAAAGGTAAATCAGCTGCTTCAAGTTCTGGCATCAAGGACTGGATAATGACAAGTGGGTTACCCTCGAGTATCGTTTCTACTCCATCCTTGTTAATAAGCCTGTTCCTTTTCCCCTCTGTAATCAGTTCAAAGACTGGATCAGTTCCTATAAACGAAAATCGTCCAGCATCCTGATGCTTCAACGAGCTTTCGAGCAAGAATTTTTTGGAGCCCGATAGCTTCTGGAAAATTGATACTGGAGTCAATGTATCTCCGTTAAGTTCAATTATGTGCGGCTTCGCCTTCGGTGTTAGCTGTTGTTTCAAAATCACAACTCCTTTCTTTTTCAGAAATAAAAAAGTCCCCTATACACATTGAAATAATGTGTATAGAGGACGATTAAGTAACCGCGGTGCCACCTCGATTGAAGCAGCATATTTGCCGCTTCCTCTTTTCAGGTACAGGAAAAATCCGATACCCTATCCTTTTAACGGCGGAACCCGTGCATTCCTACTCCATTCAGAACGCCTCTCGCAAGCCCATTCGATGCTTTCTCCTGTACCGGTTTCCACCATCCCGGCTCTCTGTGACAATCTGAAAACATGTACTCTTCTTGCTCGACGATTTGCTATATCTATTTTTTTAAAACGCAAAAAAGGGCTCCAGTCCAAAAAAGGACGGGAAACCCGTGGTGCCACCTTTGTTGGCTGAAAACAGCCCGCTCAGTCCGTATCAGGCCATAAGCCGGCCGAATACGCGCCTATAATAACGGTAAGGCTTACCGCCTGAGCCTACTGCCCTAAGGGTTCGGTCAGGTGCTCGGAAGTCCATTCACCCAATCATCCGCACTGATTCGCACCATCCATCAGCTCTCTTTAGCTTCCGCTCGGGTTACTACTCTTCGTCTTCGCTTTATATTGTTTTTAATCTTAAATCGTTTCATTTTAAAAGTCAACCAAAATAATTAAAAATTTCATAAATTCAAACTAAACCTTTATCATCTTCTTCAGCCTGCTTCGCCATTCACCGGCCAATTCCGGAATATTTATATACCGCTTAATAGCATCCTGATTTTGGCGATTTTTGTGAAGAATAACCTTGGAAACCTCAAGAACTGAAACTGCTTCGGGATGAGTTTCAAGAAGCTCAATAGAGGAATTCCGGTTGATTGACCCTTCTTCAAGTACCCTGAAAAAATAGCCTGTCAGACAGGTTTCCATCGCCCTTTTTAAAAAAGGATCAATGTTGTTGAACCTGGAAATGGTCGAACAAGGGATTCGGCCATGCGTTACTTGTACTATAGCCTCCCCAATTTTAAAAATATCACCAATATGTACGTCTTTTTCAAGCATACCGGTCGCTGTAATATTTTCCCCAAAAATAGGCGGCTCTAATCTTTTGCCGAACTCAGCTTCCCACTTTGCATAATGTTCAAAAGGATAAAAACAAATAGCCCGGTCGGGGCCACCGTGAAATTCCGGATGTGCAACCCCATCTCCAATAAGGCCATCCTTGTAAAGGTACGCCTCCAGAACAGGTTCTTTTCCAATTGCTGAACGAAACGACTTTTCTTTGTATGTATAATGCTTTGGTTTCCCCAATGAAAACTGTACTATTTCCCTTTTCGTCACCCTTACTCCTCCTAATCCCATTAAAAGGATGAGATTTTATTAACTACATTTTCTAAAATAAGCAAATAGTAAAGATACAATCAGTATACACGTCCATTGCCACAAGGCAAAGGAAAGAAATATGTTGCAAAGGCGGTTCAGTAAAAATGGATCACATTGATCAACTTTGTATAGGGACAGAAAAAAAGCAGAAAGGTAAGTCATCAGAACTTACCAAACAAAAATGGGCAATTCTTTCCCTTTCCTCCATCCCACTCGTAATGACTTTGGGAAATTCAATGCTTATCCCGGTCCTTCCGAGGATGGAAAAAGAATTGGCTATTTCACCCTTTCAGTCGAGCATGATCATTACTGTCTATTCAATCGTGGCCATTCTCTTAATTCCTTTTGCGGGGTATTTATCCGACCATATTGGAAGGAAAAAAGTAATCATCCCTAGTTTGATCATCGCAGCAATCGGGGGTATCATTTCCAGCTGGGCTTCCTGGAAGGCAAATGATGCCTATTGGATTATTCTAGCAGGGAGAGCGCTTCAGGGGGTAGGTGCAGCGGGGGCTTTTCCGATTGTTCTGCCGCTTGTTGGCGACCTTTTTAAAAATGATGATGATGTGAGCAGTACCCTGGGTATGATTGAAACATCCAACACGCTGGGAAAGGTACTAAGCCCTGTGCTTGGAGCTTTCTTAGCGGGAATTCTCTGGTATTTACCGTTCATATCCATACCGATATTTTGTTCAGTATCAATTATTATGATGATGTTTCTTGTACATTGTCCTGAAATCAAAACCAAACCAATACCGTTTAAGGAATTTTTCAAAAATGTCAAAGACACCTTTACAAAAAAGGGACGCTGGCTATATGCTATCTTTTTTATAGGCGGCATTCTCATGTTTGTATTGTTTGGAATCCTTTTTTACCTATCGGATATTTTCGAAAAACAATACGGGATTAAGGATATTAAAAAAGGTTTGTTTCTGGCCATTCCTTTGGGGGCGTTATGCCTAGCTTCCTTTATTACAGGAAAAGTGATTAAAAAGAATAAAGTGCTTATGAAGTGGCTGATTTTGATTGGGATCGTGATGGCTGGCGCTTCGATAGGCGCATTGTATTTTTCCGATAAGCTTTGGTATTTGCTCTTGATGTTTACGGTAGCTGGTATTGGTATCGGACTCAGCCTGCCCTGCCTGGATTCACTGATTACAGAGGGTGTTGAGAAGGAAGAAAGGGGAACGATCACTTCCATTTACAGTTCGATGCGGTTTATCGGCGTAGCGGCAGGCCCTCCTGTCATAGCTCTTTTGATGAAAGTGTCGAATATCTGGATTTTTGTTTTATTAGGTGGCGTGTGTGTAATATCGGCCTTTGTGACAATCCGGCAAATCCGCCCAACTAACAAAAAACATCCTAAAAATTTCTAAGGAGGCAGCAAATAGCTGCCTTTTTGTATTCTCCACAAAGGAAGGCTTCTGAGAAATCTCCTTGGCAGAGATAGGCGCGCATATTGCCGATTAGAGGGCTTACGACTGCGGAATCACCCTATTTATTGACGACCCTGATGATTTAGAACTAGCCGGTGCGGTCGTCAATAAAGGCTCTTGACGACCGTAATCGTTTAAAAAGTGAGGGTACGGTCGTCAATAGAGGTTCTTGACGACTCTAATGGTTAAGAATTGAGGGCTGCGGTCGCCAATAAGAAAAAATTTCGTGCACAGAAATCGGGAATTGTGTTATAGTGTAAACGTATTCTTTTTGCGGGTGTGGCGGAATCGGCAGACGCGCTAGATTCAGGTTCTAGTGGGGGCAACCCCGTGGAGGTTCAAGTCCTCTCATCCGCATAAAAAAGGCTTCAGCATTGTGCTGAAGTCTTTTTTGATTTGCCCCGAAAAGAGGCCATCACTAGCCTTTCCAGAGGGTATCTTCTCTTCTGCTGTTTAACTCATGTACGCATCTTTATGTGGTGTGATGACCAAATTAGGGTTCGTGATCGATGAATCCGGCATTCCTTTTATCTGATCAACCTTGCCGTATTTTTCCCTGAGCTCCTCGATCGGCCCATACTCAATAGCTCTCATGATACAGGATGAAACGCAGACAGGGTCTTCACCCTTTTCCTGAAGATCAAGGCAAAAATCGCATTTATTTGCCTTGAATAATTTATCGTTGTATTGAGGTGCTCCATAAGGACAGGCGGATATGCAGAATTTCGTCCCCCGGCAAATATCCTGGTCGATGATAGTGATGCCATCTTCCTTTCGCTTAATAATTGCTCCAGTTGGGCAAGCAGGCAAACATGCTGGGTTTTTGCAATGGTTGCACGATATCGAAAAATAGAAGGCCTTTATATTATGAACAATCGCTGTTCCCTTTTGGATATAGGAACCTTCCTCATAAGCATATACTCTCCGGAAATTTTGGCCTACTTCAAGGTCCTTCTTGTCCTTACAGGCAACTGTGCAAGCCTTGCAGCCAGAGCAAAGTGTTTGATTTATATAAAATCCCATTTGTACCATTATGCTTCACTCCCCCTACGCTTTAGTTACTTCAACAAGATTGGTTTGCTGCGGGTTTGCTTTTGCAAGCGGCGTAGGGTGGTGCTTTGTAAGCACGTTAATCGAGCCGCGCTGGTCGATTCCATTCTCGTCAGGAGTGTACCAGGCTCCTTGAGGTATCCCCACGACACCAGGGATGATTTTGCTAGTAATTTTTACAGGGATGTGAATGAGCCCGCGATCATTGAACACTTTAGCCCTATCCCCTTCTTTAATTCCCCGTGCTCTCGCGTCGCGCGGGTTGATCCACATTTCCTGAGGAGCAGTTTCCTCGAGCCACGGATTATTGTCATGTGTCGAGTGGCACCGTCTTTTATAATGCCAGCTGATCATTTGAAGAGGGTACTTGGCTTTTATTGGATCAGCCGGCCCTTCCCATGCAGCCACATATTTGGCGAAAGGCGGTATCTCGTCATGTTTTTTCATATCCCACAATGCCTTTGAGAACAATTCAATTTTGCCTGAAGGAGTTTCAAATGGATTGTTTTTTGGATCCTCAATTTGTTTTTGGAATGCAATTAATGGTTCATCGTACCTAAAATGATAAACCCCGTTTTTCTGGAATTCCTCAAAGGTTGGAAAGTTTGGATCGAGTTCTGCCCTTGTTCTTTCAATGCTGACTTTTACCCAATCGAGCATCGTGCGCCCTTCAGTATACTTCTCCTTCAGCCCGAATTTACCGGCAACATCGGCAAAAATATCATACTCATTTCTGCACTCATACAAGGGGTCGATGGTCTTACCGCCAAATAAAGCATAATCACCGAAGCACCATGGCATTCCGATATCCCATCGTTCAAAAAAGCTTGTACCGGGCAGGAGGATATCCGCATATTTCGCGCTCGGTGTCATGAACAATTCAGTGACCAGGATAAACTCCACCTTGCTTTCGTCTTCGAGCAATGCCTTTGTCTTGTTGATGTCTGAATGCTGGTTTAGCAGCATATTTCCGGCTATATTATAAATCAGCTTAATGTTGGACTTTAGCTTATCTGTGCCTTCAAGCCCGTCTTCAGCTGTCATTTCCGTTCCTCTTTCAACAGCAGTTGTCCACTGGAAGCAAGGAATTGATGCGGTTACCGGGTTTTCACTAGTGACTGGGTAGACGATATTCGAACGGGACCAATACCCTGTCCCCGCCGCGCCTCCGCCAAGCTTTCCGATATTTCCGGTTAAGGCAGTCAATTGAGCGCCGCCTCGGATAATTTGTTCTCCGTAAGCTGCGCGCTGAGGACCCCAGCCATTGATTAGGGTTGCAGGCTTTGTTGTCGCGAATTCGCGGGCAATTTCGATGATTTTTGAAGCTGGAACCCCACAAATCTTTTCCGCCCATTCAGGTGTTTTCGGAATTCCGTCCGTCTTGCCAAGGAGATAGTTTTTGATAGTCGCTTCCTTTGGTGCTCCGTCCGGCATATGGTCTTCATCAAACCCAAGGCAATACGTATCTAAAAACCTCTGATCGTGCAAGCCTTCAGTTACGATTACATAGGCCATTGCGTCCATCATCGCGACGTCTGTAGACGGCAGAATCGGAATCCAGTCATCGGCAAAAGCAATCGCTGTATCGGTATAACGAGGATCAATAACGATAATCTTTGCCCCATTTTTCTTTGCTTCGCGGAGGAAAGCTAAATATGGAGTAGAAAATATCACTTCTGACGGATTCTGGCCCCAAAGTATGATGTATTTCGAATGGAGCAGGTTATCAAAGCTTGAACCAGTATTATTAGTCCCGTACGTGTAAGGTGTAGCTACGTTAGCGCACCCTGAGCTATAGTCGTTCCGGTAATTCAGATATCCGCCCGTCATCGCCAGCAGGCGTCTAGCCATTTGTTTTCCGCCAAACAGCCCTCCAAGTCCAGAGCCATAATTGACATATCTTGATTCACGTCCGTATGTGTCACCAATCCGCTTTGTTTCTTTTGCGATTGTATCAATAGCTTCTTCCCAGCTAATCCTTTCAAACTTTCCTTCGCCACGTTTGCCTATGCGTTTCATTGGATATTTCAGCCGGTCAGGATGATACAGCATGCTTTTATAACTCCGTCCCCTGACGCAAGCCCGAAGCTGAGGGGTCGGAAGGGAATCCTCATTGGTATCCGTACTAATCCGAACCACCACTCCATCCCTGACATGTGTTTTGATTAGGCAGCGGCCCCCACAGTTAAAAGCACTGCATGTATTAATGATTTCTTCAGGAATATCCGATTTCAAACCTTTTGCAGTTTCATCCTTGCTGATTAACTGGCTGGCCCCAACTCCACCAAGGATAAGCGGTAACCCGATACCCCCCGACCATTTTAGGAACGTGCGCCGTTTGAATTCCTTATTTAATATACCCTGCTCCCTTTTAGTGGACATAGGCTAATCCCTCCATCAACTCTTTCAGGCATTCTTTGTCTTCAGTTATGAAATCAGCCAGAAGCCGGGCTGCCCCTACATATAGGACACTGTCCGATTTTCCGGCAAGTTTTTCAGCGAATAGTGGAACCCAGCTGCCCAGTTGCTTATCCAGGAAGTAGTATTGGCGCTGAAATAAATCGTTAAGTTTGGAAGGTTCGGTTTCACTGACACTTCTACGGGATAAATGAATCATAAATTCAAGCTCAGTAAGTAAATGGTCATCCGGTTCCTTATTTTCTTTAAAAAACTTCAGACCCGACTCATGATATGCCCGCCTTACTTCATACATTGAGTCATCGAAAAGCAATCTCTCCCTGCTTTTGTAAAACGACTCCCAGGGAGGGGCTGGCAATGAAAGCGGTCCAATAAATAACCGTGCAAACTGGATTTCTTCTAGTTTTAATTCATCTTCTCCAGCTTTTGTAAAAAAGTGAAACAGGGCTTTCCCGCCGTCCCCCAGTTCCAATAAACCTTCTATATTCCCAAATAGCTTTATTGAATTTAGGCTGTTAAGATCCAGCGGTGACGAAAATAATTGGTGAGTGAATTCATAGAAATTCTTCCTTGCCGACAAGATGGTGGTAAAATTAGATGTTGTATGAGCTGCAGCCAAAGCAACTCCTCCTTTTTTGTGAAAATATTCACATGATTAGTGAGGTAATGAATTTTTATAGAAATATCAGAGTAATTCTCATTACCAGTTTAGCAATTATTTCTAGTAGTGTAATGATTTGAATGAGTCGTTCACAGTTTCTTCGTTTTTATATGACAAGAATTAGCCACTTTTTATTGTAAAATTCACAGAGCTTTGATTTACCTTTTGGTTGTGTTATTTTTATTAAAGTCTATAGTAAATATTTTCTTGAAGTTTGGAGGTTGACATATATGGAGATTATCGGCCATACAGTTGAATATTTGGAAGATCCGTTTGGACTGCTAACCGGGGAACGATTTGAATTTCTACTCGATTTGGATATCGACGAAGAGGACGAGTTATACACTGTAGCTGGTACAGGGCTAAAGGTTATTTTTGCTGTGGAAGGCAGCGAAAACAAAATTGCCCAATATAATTTTTTCGAAAAAGGCTCTGGGAAGGTGCTTGACTTTGCCCTTGAGGATGACGAGGAACAAATGGTTATCGACTATTGCAGCAATCATTTTGAGGAAGCTTAACGACCCAAGGGAAAATATTTGAGTTAAAAAATAAAAACCGCAGCCGCGGTTTTATTTTTACATTAATTTGTTTACATAATATCGTTATTGTTTAGTTCTCGTTTTATGTTTATTGAATCAGGACACGTTTTTAAATATTCAGGACAGATTTTACGATATACAGGACATTTCCCGAAAAATGCAGGACATTTCCCAAGCATTGCAGGACAGATTTTCAACTTTTCAGGACAAACTCTATTTCACTCTAAAAACCCGAGTACATCCAACCGAGCAACATTCATTATAATTCGGCATTTTTTTAATTAATTCAGCGGTAATAGAATTAATTCGGCGATTTTAAGACAAAAGGTGCCTGCCAGTAATCTGACAGACACCTTTAACTTTTTAATCATAATGGTATTAATTATAAAACTCAACAACACCTTGAATCAAACTTCTGCCTATATATAGCGCTTGCTAGTATTTGCGACTGCTTGAAGTTCTTTGGTGGCCCGTCTCATCTCACTTTTGCAAATGGGGCATTCTGGTGTATCCTCACTTTTGAAGTTATCTCGGATCCAAGCCTTGCATCCTTCAGCAGTGCACTCCCAAACTTCAGTAGCTTCCAACACAACTTCTTCCATATTTCTCCGTCCAAACGCCATTCCAGGCACCTCCATTAGTTTGTTTCATCGGCGGATTCCCATTCCGCATCCGGAGTATAGATACCTAAACTGCCGGATGACCTGAAGAAAAAAACACCGCGTTATAAAAAGCACATTCCTTGCCGCTTTTTATAATTTGGTGATGCTGTAAAATGGTTTGTTTTTTCTTCTATTAATTATTATAGCACATTTTTGTTAAAAGGTCATACCGAAACTGCTATTTCCTGCCTTCGAAAAAAATTAGCTTCGCGCTAAGTGTTTCCCCAGCGTGAAGAATACCAAATGAATAGCGCTTTTGCCGCCGCTTATCGGTAGGTGAACCAGGATTAAAAATAAGAATATCTTTTTCATACCGCAGGACCGGAATATGGGAATGGCCATAGATAATACAATTTACTTTTTCCTCAGAAAAAGCTTTAATTGCCCGTTTTTCGGTTGTCATTCCCTTTCCATGTCCATGAACGATTCCTAACCTGAATCCATTGACCTCAACAATTTTTTTAAATGGAAAAAGGGACTTCATCTCTGGTCCATCTACATTCCCGTATACTCCTTCAACTTTTGCATACCGGGAAAGCTCCTTAATAACTTCAATAGTTTGCCAATCACCAGCATGAATGATCAAATCTGCTGTCCGTGCCTCTTGAAATAGTTCCTCGGGCAGCTGTTTCGAACGCTTTGGGATATGGGTGTCCGAGAGAACAAGAATTTTCATGATGGTATCCCTCTTTCGAGTACTTATTTAAACGCCATCGCCGCCTGGACAGCCTTTTTCCAGCCTGAATAAAGCTCTTCTCGCTCTTTTTCTTCCATCGAAGGTTCAAAGCTTCCACCAAGTGCCCACTGTTCGCTGATTTCCTTGCGATTCTTCCAGAATCCAGTGGCCAGCCCGGCAAGGAAAGCTGCGCCAAGAGCTGTTGTTTCATTTATAACGGGCCTTTCAACAGGAACATTCAAGATACTGCTCTGGAATTCCATCAAGAAGTTATTGCTGACAGCTCCCCCATCAGCCCGCAGTGTTTTAAGCCTAATGCCAGAGTCGGCTTCCATTGCCGACAGGACATCCCTTGTCTGGTAGGCCAGCGATTCGAGTGTTGCCCTGATAAAATGCTCTTTCGACGTCCCTCTTGTCAGCCCAAATACGGCGCCGCGAACATCACTGTCCCAATAAGGCGTTCCAAGCCCGACAAAAGCCGGTACCACATACACTCCATCTGTTGAGCTAACCCTTGAGGCATACGATTCACTGTCTTGCGCTGAACGAATCATCCGCAAGCCGTCACGGAGCCATTGGATTGCTGACCCGGCAACGAATATACTGCCTTCAAGGGCATATTCAACCTTGCCATCAATTCCCCAAGCAATCGTCGTCAGCAGGCCATGATTGGATTTTACTGCGTTTTCACCAGTATTCATTAGCATGAAGCAGCCGGTTCCATATGTGTTCTTGGCCATACCTTCCTCAAAGCAAGCCTGGCCGAACAATGCCGCCTGCTGGTCACCTGCAGCCGCAGCAATCGGGACTTCCTGCCCAAAGAAGTGATGCGCAGCTGTATTTGCGTAAATCTCTGATGAAGGTCTTACCTCAGGCAGCATCGATTCAGGTATCCCAAGGATGGAAAGAAGCTCAGCATCCCATTTCAAGTCATAAATATTGTATAACAATGTCCTTGAAGCATTTGAATAATCGGTCACATGTGCCTTCCCGCCGGAAAGCTTCCAGATCAGCCACGTATCAATCGTACCGAACAGTAATTTTCCGGCTTTTGATTTTTCGCGGGCACCCTGGACATGGTCCAATATCCACTTCACCTTTGTCCCGGAAAAATAAGCGTCTATTAGCAAACCTGTTTTGTCACGAAACAAATCACTATGTCCAGCTGCTTTTAGCTCCTCACATATGCCATTTGTCTGTCTGGACTGCCAAACGATCGCATTGTAAATTGGGCGGCCGGTTTCCTTATCCCATACAACCGTTGTTTCCCGCTGATTAGTGATTCCGATACCTGCAATCTCTGAAGGCTTTACTCCTGACTCTGTCAGGCATGAAGCAATGACAGCAAGAATTGACCCCCAGATTTCATCTGCATTATGTTCAACCCAGCCTGGCTGCGGAAAATGCTGTGTGAATTCTTTTTGCGCCATGTGAACGATTTGTCCGTCATGGCCGAAAAGGATGGCACGCGAGCTCGTCGTGCCTTGATCCAATGCAAGAATATACTTCCCCATACGCTCCTCCTTGCGAAAAAAACTGGTACTATCTTTTAATTATTGTAATTCATAAGCCGGAATTCTGCCTGTCTCGGCTATTGGGATATCCGTTCTTTTTTCTCATAAAATTTGAAAAGGATTACGCAGACTGCCAGCCAAGCCCCGCCTGCGGAAAACCCGCCGATAATATCGCTTGGGTAATGGACTCCAAGATAGACTCTGCTCAGGCCTACCATAAAAATTATAAAAAAAAGTGCTGCTGAGCCAGCAATTTTTATTTTCCATCTCCGGGCAAAATGGAAAACCAGGAATGCGCAGGCTCCGTAGAAAATAAATGAACCCATTGAATGGCCGCTAGGGAAACTATAACCCTCTTCTTCTATTAAAGGCTTAATATCCGGCCTCTCCCGCTGGAATAAATCTTTCAAATACATATTGAACAGAGCGCCGACACCTGATGAAAAGGCAATGAACAAACCTGAACGCCATTTCTTTTTTAAAAAGCAAAAAACGATCGTCCCAATAACTGAGGCAGTAAGCCACGGTATAGAACCTAACATCGTAATATACAGCATTAGCTCTGTTAAATCAGAAGAAATAAACCTTTGTACATATGTCATGACTGTAACATCGAATTCTTCCAGTTCCTTCTCCTTAAGCTCGCTGGCTATTTCCAAAAAAATAAAAATAAATCCGAAAACAATAGCCAATGAAAGCCCAAGGTAGGAAAATGCCAACTTCATCAATCTGCCTGCCATATTCTCCACACCTCCAATAAGGTAAAAAGGGCCGTTTTGGGAACCGGCCCCGTTAGTTGATGCGTTCCTTTTTTAGCTTATTTGAACGAACGGGCTGCTAAAATACCCTGCTCGAATTCCAGATTCCATAAGTGCTCCCACTACTACGCTTCCTTTTTCTTTTTTGGAGTCGCTTTTTTACGTGGAGCCGCCGCCTTCTTCGGCTTTGTCTTGTCAATTGAAGCTTGAAGCGCAGCCATCAGATCGGTAACATTAGCAGGCTGCTCCGCCGCAGTTGGGGCAACAACCTCGCGTCCTGCCCGCTTTGCATCAATAAGTTCCATTAAAGCTGTACGATATTCATCATTGTATTTTTCCGGCTGGAATTCTGTGGTCAATTGATCAATTAGAAGGATCGCTGTTGAAATTTCCTTGTCAGTCACTTTATCTGCCTCAGGAACATTCGGAACATCGCCTGCATTCCTCACTTCATCCGGATAATGGATGGTTTCCATCACAAGTGTATTTTCATATACCCGGATAACAGCTAACTGCTCTTTTGAACGAATAACAATCTTGGCCAGACCAACCTTTTGCGAATCTTCAAGAGCTTTCCTCAGTAAGGAATAGGCTTTACCGCCCCCCTCATGTGGAGACATGAAATACGTCCGGTCAAAATAGATCGGATCAATTTCCTCCATTTTGACAAAATCAATGATTTCGACGGCCTTATCCTCATTTCCCTTCTTTAGATTAGCCAGGTCCTCATCTTCGAGAACGACAAATTTTCCTTTTGTATATTCATACGCTTTGACAATTTCCTCACTTTTTATTTCCCTTTCACAGACGGGACAAACCTTTTCATATTTAATTGGTGAATGGCATTCCTTATGCAGGGTTCTGAGTTTAATATCCCTGTCTTCTGTAGCGGCATGAAGCTTGATGGGGATATTGACGAGCCCAAAGCTAATACTGCCCTTCCAAATCGTATGCATCGTACTTCCTCCTGTCATTTTCTTTTAGTTTGCGCATTTCGCTTATCTTTAGCACAAATCAAAAAACAACAGTTTTGGCTGGATAAATGCAGTTTTTATAAAGCAGACTAAACCAAAAAGGATTGGGGAACTGCGACGATGAAGCCTATGCTTCCTGTACTTAGCTTTGAACAACCTGTACGCCAAGGGTGGTCGTATGAAGTCAAATATGATGGTTTTAGGGCAATGCTTGAATGGACCGAAGAAAGCATCAACATAGTAAGCAGGAACGGAAAGCCGCTGCTCCCGCAGTTTCCCGAAATAAACCAATTCCTTTCTTTGCATAGTGAGGCTTTTAGACCCTATTTGCCGCTTCTTCTTGATTGTGAGCTTGTTATTCTGGAAAATGAGTATAAAGCAAATTTTTCAGCGATACAGGTACGAGGCCGGATGAAATCCGAAAAAAGAATTCAGGAATCGGCAAAGAAGGTCCCCGCGCGTCTATTGGCTTTCGACCTCCTTAAGCTGTCAGGAACAAGTCTTTTGGATAGGGCCTATAGCGAGCGAAAAAAACAATTACACGACTTATTTATAAAAACCGGGCTGCCGGTTAAAGTGAATCCATCTAACCAACAATTGCTTCAATATGTAAAATCCTATAGTGATTTTAATGAAATATGGGAACATGTCACCCTTCATGACGGGGAAGGAATCGTTGCCAAGGACCCGGCTGGACGATGGGAAGAAGGAAAGCGAACAGACAAATGGGTGAAGTACAAGAATTTCAAGCTGGTAAACTGTTTCCTAATTGCTTTTGAAAAAGCAAATGGTTATTACTATTGCGCTGTTTACAAGGATGAAGAAATTTTTCAAATTGGCCATATTCTTTTTGGCTTGAAGCCTGAGGAAAAACAGGCGCTATCGGCTGTAATCCGGCAGAACAGTAACAACGAGGATAATCGATTTATTTATGTTGAGCCTGCGATTTGCTTTGAAGTAAAATACCTGGAGCTTTATGATGGGGAATTAAGGGAGCCTCATTTTAACAGGTTCAGATTCGATTTAAAGCCTGAGGATTGTACGTATGACCACTTTCTTTTTAATCAAAAAAACGCTCCTGAGGATGTCGAGCTAACCCACCCTGATAAGCCAGTTTGGGAGAGTCCGCCTGTTCGAAAAATTGACCTTGTTCATTATTTGAGGGAGGTCTCTCCTTCAATGCTGCCATTTTTACAAAAACGGCTTTTGACAGTTATCCGCTATCCGCATGGAATGTTTGGTGAACCCTTTTATCAGAAAAACTGTCCTGATTATGCTCCTGATTTCGTCGAGACGCATTTGGACGAGGGTATAAATTATATTGTTTGCAATGGGTTAAAAACCATTGTCTGGCTTGGAAATCAGCTTGCAATCGAATTCCACATTCCGTTTCAGACGATTGATTCCCAACCAAATAAAGTGTCCGAAATTGTTCTTGACCTTGACCCGCCTTCCATCGATGATTTTCAGCTTGCCGTGACAGCTGCTTTGCATATTAAAGAGGTGCTGGACGGGTTGAACCTGACCGGATTCGTCAAAACCTCCGGAAATAAAGGCTTGCAAGTTTATATCCCTCTGCCGGCCAACACATATACGTTTGATGAAACACGATTGTTCACTGAATTCATAGCCCATTATCTCGTTTCAAAAGAACCTGATCTGTTTACAATAGAGCGAATGAAGAAAAACCGCGGAAACAAGCTGTATGTTGACTATGTCCAGCATGCCCACGGCAAAACTATCATTGCCCCCTATTCACCAAGAGGGAACCAGCATGCGGGAGTGGCGGCACCTCTTTTATGGGAAGAGGTTGGTAAAGGGCTTGATCCGAAAGAATTCAATTTGCCAAATGTGTTAAAACGGTACAGGAAAATCGGCGACCCTTTCAAGGACTATTTCGCTGCAGGTGAGGAACAGCCTTTTGCTCCGGTACTGGAGTTTTTAAAAAGCACAAAATAGAGCCGGCTTATCGCCGGCTCTTTACCTTTGTTAAATTAGCGTTTCTCATTTTGCTTCTGGTACTGATGGCTGCTATATGTGACCTGTTTATCGTTTCTCGATCCGGTTCGGTCACCGAAGCGGTCACATTCATTTAAATTAATTGTATTGGCTCAGGGCTTTCCTTGCTTCTTCCTGCAACAGGGAGTAACGCTCCTGCTCTCCAAGGTCCACTTGACCGGATAATTCCACGGAATTGGTTTCAAAATCGAACTCTGCTGTTGCCCGGTAAACGAATGTCGCATTGCCAACAAGCTCGATTTTATATGTTTCTTCCTGCTCGCGGACGATACATTCGACCATCCCGCCATCATTGAATACCCTGATCGGTTTTTCAGTCTGATTGTATCCATACAGGCACGTGACCAAAGAAGATGCTGACATGGCGGTGCCGCAAGCATGGGTAAAGCCGACGCCTCTTTCATATGTACGTACATAAATCTGCCCTGGAGAAAGAGTGCGAACGAAGCTGACATTCACTCCATCAGGAAATAACTCATTCGGTCCATTCACTTTTTCACTAATTGTCCGCTGAAGGTCACCTGATAATTCAGGCAAACCAACGATGGAAATTAAATGTGGATTCGGAACTGCCAGCGCTGTGAATTCGAGGCTGCTGCTTAATTCAGGAATTTCGCCTTTTACAAGCGTTTCCTGATCCAGCATCAGTGGCAAATTCTTCAACTCAAATAAGACTGGTGAAATTTCCACATTGTAAGTGGAAACTCCCTCAAGGATGTCGGAGTATTTTTGAACTAAGAGATTGGCCTTCATTGTCTCAACAATGGCGGAATCCTTTCCAAGCAGTTCACATAAAAGTCTCGCAGCACAGCGCAGGCCATTGCCGCACATCGATGCTTCGGAGCCATCCGCATTGAATACTCTCATCGCTCCATCAGCAGTTTCACTTTTTTGTAGGAACAAAATGCCATCTGCCCCGGGCCCGTTCTCTCGGTCGCAAAGCAATTGGGCTAGCTTTCCCCGTTCTTCATATGTAAAAAGCTCCGGCCTTGAAAATTCGTCTATCAACAGAAAATCGTTTCCGGAACCATGTACCTTAATAAATTCTACTTTCACAAACATACCCCCAACTTATGCTGCTTATATTCTAATGAAATGTACTATCAACAGTGAATCTTACTTAAAAATTATATAGCTAAAGAATGGCATACCGATAAAATTATTGCAAGGTTAGCGTTCTACGAAAAATTCACGGACAAGCACCGAAAAATAAAGCAGCTTCTCTTCGTTTGATGAATGATCATTGATTGTAAAAACCGGTGTATTCGGGTCAGGGAATCGCATCCCCCACTCCAGCGGCATGAGTCCTCTCCTAAGCCTTGCGCGATTGCTGCCTTCTGTTTCTACTTTTACATCCATAAAGAACCTTGAACCGGAAACAGACATGAAAACCATGCCATGCATTTTTGTTAATTGTAGTTGGCCTTTCCCATCCTCATACAGTCTTCCAATCCAGTTGCCTCTTGAATTGTATACATCTACCTTTCCCCGGGTTACGTAATAAACAGCCAATGGTTTCATCTCTTCATTACACAATTCGAACTCACGGCGCCGCGAAATGATTTGCTGAAACGAAATTTTCCTTTTCCTGAGCTCGCCATTTTTCACTCCAGTTGGTGAAAACAGAAGAAGACCAGGTGATAAATGATTGTCATAGAAAACAAGCAGGCTTTTGGCAGTCAATAAGGGATTACTGGTTAAAATGACTGCGGATTCTGCTTCCTCTGCGAGTCTTGCCTTATTAAGATGGATTTGGTAATAAATCAAACTCATTGCTGCAAAAGGAAGGCATAACAGCATAACCTGGCGATTGCCGATATAAGCCAAGTTAATGAACACCAATAGAAAAGCAGGCAAAAGAAAGAGGATACTGGAGTTTAAAAAAGCTCTGGCGCTTTCGCTATAATAATCGGATATTTTCATATTCACTCCTAAATTACCCTTTTTCTATTATTCTATTGTCTGCTTGTCCATTTCATGTATGTTCTTTAAGCTTCCTCCACCCACTTCATTAAGTCATCGCTAAGCAGTTTTGCATCCGTGTACCCTTGCTCGTACAGGTTTGACAACTTTACCGGATCCTTTTCCATCCTCCCAACTTTTAACGGAAGGTTTGGCTGAATGATAAAAGCCCTGCCATCCTGTTTTTCTTTTTTTAAATATGAAACGGTATCATTATATACCTGGTATCTCTGACGAAGGCTGGATTGAAGCCCGCGGTAATCGGGGTACTTGCGATTTACTAAAAAACTGAATCGTGACGGCTTTTTCAAATACCCTTCATTTCTTGTTAAAATAACTACGTTTTTCTTATAGCCTTCTGACTGTGCTTTCTTAATTGGAATAGGGTCACTTATTCCCCCATCCAAAAGAGTTCTTCCTCCAAACTTAATCTCAGGCGCGATGAATGGAAGCGAGCTAGAAGCTTTTAGCACTGTAAGCAAATCCGTTCCATAATCGCTTTTCCCAAAATAAACAGGCTCACCTGAAATACAATCTGTTGTTCCTACTACAAATTCTGTGCTGTTTTGATTAAAAGCCTGATAATCATACGGAACCAACTTATTGGGAATTTCATCAAAGATGAAATCCATTCCAAATAGCTGCCGGTTCCTCCTGAAGTTTTGCCAGGATAAATAACGAGGGTCCGAAACATAGTCAATATTCACAACCTTGTTCCGCCCTTTTTGCCCGGACAGATAGGATGCTGCATTGCAAGCTCCAGCTGAAACGCCAATGACATATGGGAACGAAATGCCGTTATCAAGGAAATACTCCAGGACACCAGCTGTATAAACGCCCCTCATTCCTCCCCCTTCAAGTACAAGCCCAATCCCATTTTTCATGTTAAACACACCTCTCTCAACAAGAATTATAGTTGAATCGCCGCTCGGAAACAAAGAATGAAACCATAGTAGTTATTTCTTTTCCGCAAGACTCGATACCTGTTAAAATAGAAAAAACTACTCTCGTGGGGTACTAATTAATGGATTCAATATTGTTAAGGAACGCGACCATTGTCCCGATTACTTCCGAGCCTTTGGAAGGCTTTGACCTGTTTGTCCATAAAGGGAAGATTGCTGAAATACGTAAAAACATTCAGGCACCTGCGGGAACAGCCATCATTGATTGCGGGCTAAATTTCCTGCTTCCAGGATTTATTGATGTCCATACCCACCTCGGGCTGTATGATGAGGGAACTGGCTGGGCCGGTAATGATGCGAACGAAACGATTGAACCGATGACACCCCATATCAGGGCAATTGATGGTGTTTATCCTTTTGATACGGGGTTTGCCGATGCTGTCCAAAGCGGAATAACCACCGTCCATGTTATGCCTGGAAGCGCAAATGTCATAGGCGGAACTACAGCTGTCATTAAAACGACAGGGAAAAACATTCAGGATATGATCATTAACCCTCTTGCAGGATTGAAAATTGCACTTGGCGAGAACCCGAAACGCATACACAGTAATGGCTCAAATGATTCGATTACAAGGATGGGGCTTATGGGTATGTTAAGGGAGGCGTTTTATAAGGCTCGGAAATTTGGAGACCCGGAAGACTTGAGGTTTGCTCCGCTTTTAAAGGCATTGAATCGGGAAATACCCGTCAGGATCCATGCGCACAGAGCCGATGATATTATGACCGCTCTCAGGTTTTCACAGGAGTTTGACCTTGACCTCCGGATTGAGCATTGCACTGAAGGACACCTTGTTGCAGATGAAATGGCAGGGCTTGGACTTAAAGTTTCTGTTGGACCGACATTGACAAGAAGGGGGAAAGTTGAACTAAAGAACAAAAGCTGGACCACGTATCAGAGGTTGACAGAAGCAGGTGTTGAAGTCTCAATTACAACCGATCACCCTTACACACCTATTCAATATTTAAATGTATGTGCTGCAATCGCGGTAAGAGAAGGCTTGTCCGAACAAAAAGCACTAGAGGGGATTACCATTCTTCCGGCGAAGAATCTGGGTGTCGACAGCCGCGTCGGCAGCATTGAAAAAGGGAAAGATGCCGATCTTGTGCTCTGGAGCAATCATCCGTTTCATTTCCTCGCCAAGCCTCTTTGGACCATGATAGACGGCAAATTCGTTTATCAGCGAATTATGTAGAAAATGCTCACAAAATCGCAAAAATTTCCTCTTAAAAAACTATTTATTTTTGGTGAAATTTCTTGTATGATACTTTTTGTGAATAACTATTTTTTCTGTTTTACCGCTTAACAACGTTGATTTTCATAAAAATTCATATATGTGCAATGGGAAGGCAAATGGTGCGCCACCAGTCAAGACTGGTCTTAGTGGGTTCGATTCCCACCCCGAAATTTTTTACGCAATTTTAAAAATTTCGAGGGTGGAAATGTTCCTGTCCACAGGACTGGTCTGCCCTGACTGGAGGCTATTTTTATGCTAAAAAAACGCGATCTCAACGATTGCCATGCCCTCTATGACCTAATTACACATCCTGATGTTTTCCCTTATGTACGCCATAAGGCAAATTCATATGATGAGTTTCTGTTTCTGACAAAACAGATCATTGAATCTGAGGAACGCGGCGAGGTTATTTCAAGGACAATTTTGGACGAATGGGGTACGCCAATTGGTACCATCTCCCTCTTCGATGTTTCTGACAATGCAGGTTTCCTCGGTACCTGGCTTGGCAAACCTTATCATGGAAAGGGTTATAACAGCCCAGCCAAGGAAGCGTTTTTCCAGGAAGCCTTTTACGAGCTTGGCATAGACACAGTATTCATGCGGATTAGGAAAGCTAATATCCGTTCTATCAAGGCTGCGGAAAAACTGCCCTATACAGTGAAAGCCAATGAAACAAGGCCAGCTCTATATGCGCAGCTGAATGCAGAAGGCGAAGTATTTGATTTGTACGAAATCCCTAAAGATCAATATACTTTCCATTTGATGAGGCAACAGGCTGAAACACAGGAAGAAACACATCTGCTTGAGGCTTAGGTTCTGTCCTATCCCGGTGTTTCTCTGCAGAATCAATAATATTTAAAATAAAACCGCTATTGCGGTTTTATTTTTTGTTTGGGTGTTTACATAATATTATTATTGTTTAGCATTTTTCGGTTTTTAATTTATGAGATTAATTGATGAATATTTTTCTTCCAGTTGGATGCCTGATAAAAAACGATGTTCTTTTTATCATACCTCTCTTCCCTTTGAACCTTTTCATTACACAGCACTCCAAAATTACTTCTGAAGTTTTGGTCTAAGTTCAGCAGTTTTGGATAATTCGGCGATTTCGAAAATAATTCGGCGGTTTTAAAATTAATTCGGCGGTTTACACTTAAGCTCGAGAAAAATCACTAGCCAAAGTTTTATGAACTAATTCTTGATTCTGAACCTCTAGGCTACTTGTCGCATAATATGTGATAACCGCTCTATTGGGCTGAAGTCCATAAGGTTTGAGAGGATGATCGCCATGTTTCCGTGGGGGAAATTTCCTTTTTCCAAAGATATGATGAAATCGATGAAACCTGAAATGATTGAGCAATATGTGATGGATGCGATTAGCCAGTACATGCCTCAGGGCTCTGAAACAGGGCCGATTATTCCAATGCAGCAGGAAACCCGCCAGCCTGAAGCCTCTAGCAAAATCCAGGCAATGATTTTTGAAACACACGAATTTGTATTTGTAAGAATTCCCCTAAAGGACGATTGGTTGGAAAAGATCCGTATCTTCCATACAGCCAATCAATTGATGGTTGAAAATATTCCTGAGTCAGGGGATAAAGAGACCTTCACACTGCCCGCGCCTGTTCGAAAAAAAGGCGCTACAGCAGCCTATATTGACGGGATTCTGGAGATAAAATTCCAAAAACTCACGTCTTCCCATCTTTCAGAAATCCACATTGGTCCCTCTTCATAAAGGTGACCTTATAAATTCTCCATGATTACCACATAGATTTCTAAAAGGCTGGTTTTGTCACTGTCTTTAAGGCTTGAGGCAAGCAGCCTTTTCGATGCTGTGTAAAATTTTTCATACTTTCCTTTGCGGACCCTGGGATGGCTATTCTCATCCAATAACTCTCTTCTAATCGCTTCCTTTAACGTCTCCTCGCTGTTGAGTAAATTGGATTCCTCCAACTGCCGGTTATTCCAAAGCTTTCTGTATTCTGTTAACAGGTGTTGGTAATCCATTTATAGCACCTTCCTCTTAACTATTTCTGTTTGCGTCACTAGAATTTTACATAGTAGGGACTAAGTTTGCAAAAAATAAAAAGGAAATCATTAGACTAGGAGGAAGCGGAACCCATGCCATCACCATACAGATGCCCAAATTGCAAAACAAACCGAAGCAGATTTACCATCATCGAACAGGTCCCGCGCGCCGTCAAGCTGGACCCTTCAACTGGTTCAATCGATAGGGAATATAATCAAGGTGAATTAGAACCCTTCCATCTTGCATACAATGGGCCAGAGGTCAGAATACAGTGTGGAACATGCGGACTGATTGAAGACGAAAGAACCTTTGTCCAATTCGGAAGGTTACCTTAACATAAGCAAAAGCACCCAGAGGAGGAGGGCCATTTAGCCTCTCGCCGCTGGGTGCCTTTGGCAATAGGATATTAGTGTTCCTAATAAAAGGCTGTCCAAAAATCTATTGGACCGCCTACATTAGTTAAGGAGAATATATTTAACTTATCTTACCTTAGCTCAATCTTTGGATTAAGTGCAATTATCCAGCTATTCGCTACCTTTGTGTGATTAGCCAATAATCCAATCCCTATAAACCAAAGTTTTATTAAAACACCTCATTGGTTACATTTCGGATGCCTTCAGAACTCAAAACGGTGCCAATAAAGACTATTGGCTACATTTCAACTAACTTTAGAATCCAAAATGTGGCCAATACAGCCTTACATTTCACTTGTCTCCACTCCCTAAAATGTGACCAATACACCCTTTCGCATTTTTCAGAACAATTGAATGAAACCCCGCTATTCATCAACGTTATCCCGATCCACTAAAAACGGATTATCCTCCAGGAAGGCGTGAGAGTCGACTTTCCATGCACTAGCAGGAGATGGGCGGAACAAATGAATTTCTGTCTCTTCAACCACTCTTCCTTCCCCTTCAATTTGCCATTCAATTTCAACTGGTACATCCACCGTTAATTCATCCTGCAAATCCTCTGCTGGGAGGAGCGGCAACCGCGCTATCTTTGCATTCTCAACATTCTTAAGGAATGGCTGCCAGTTCGTTTTCTTTAATGAGAGCAGGGAGAGAATGCGTTTATCCTGTTCTTTATACCCTGCAACATAGTAGGTTACAGTTTCAACAGGATTAGCATTGGCAAGAAGCATATTAAGCTTGCCGCCTGCTTTATACACCATCAATTTATGGGATAGGTCCATTTCCCGTCTTCTGTGTGTAGAGCTTTTGTTAAAATGAATGCAAAAATGTCCTGGAAATTTATTTTGCAGAGCACCTGCTCCGTGCGGCATTCCGTTCATCGATGCAGCAATCTTCTTATTCCCTTTTACAGCGTAGATTGCCCTTCTTTTCCAGCTCCATTTTCCACCGTATATTTTTTTCATGATTTTTGTATCTTTTGCTGTTAAAGGCTGGACATCCGCGTGCCTGTTTCCGGCTCTTCTTTGCACATTGAAAGAAAGGCCAGTTTCGACGTCAATAACAGTAAATTTACTATACCTGGGAAAGACTTGTCTTGCCTCATCCCATGGTGTCATCACTGCGCCGCGCTTTCCAGCTTCTATCTCGGGAGAAAAACTGAGGGAGATTATAATCACAAACAAACCAATTCGTTTTAACACAGGAATCCACCCATCCGGTTAAAATTTACTATAAAAGTTTGCCACCAAGCCCCTCGCTCCATTCCATGAAAATGCCTCCATCTCAATGGAAGATGGAGGCAGCGAAATTATTTTTTTCCATGATTCTCAAAATATTCTCTAGCCTTATCTATCCCGATGGCAATTGCCTTTCCCTCATCGTTGTCGTCCTCAAGAATGGCATTTGCGATTTCAATCGCCTTTTCCCGGACTTCGGGATCGAGATTTTTCATTGAGGCAGGGTAATCATTCTTTGACCAAGGCATAACTTCAACAACTCCTTTAAAGGGATGATTTAAGGTTCAATACCCCTTTAAAAAGAAGCCAAACTATTGGCCGTTTTCCAACGCCTTCAGTCCGTTGCTGACCGATTCCCAGTCTATCCCTTCGCCTATAAACACCATATTGAGGGGAAGATTCATATACTCTTTCATATAGGATGGCATTCCATACGAATATTGAAACAGCTCGGGAAAACTGGCGCCCTTAAATTTAACATATCCTTTTATCCGGTAAATTGAATCAGGAAGGCTCCGTAGAAAGTGTTCAAAGTCCTCCCTTTGAACTCCAGCTGAAAAGGTATGTACATATGTACCCAGACCAAGATCCTTTGTATGGATATGTGTATGTTTTCGTTCACCAGGAAGAAGGGTAATTGCCCTAATATCCTTTAAGGGCACCTTTGAAAAATCAGTTAGCACACATCTGGCATGTGAATTAAGTGCCTGGATGCTGGTTATAGCATCAGCTTGTTGTTTTTCTGATAAATCACTTGCTTTATTAACAATCAAATAATCAGCATGTCTCACCTGTTCGAGCAGGAGCTGCTGCAGCTGTGGCCCAAGGGATACCCTGTCAAGCCACCTCTGGCCATCAACAGTCGTAATAATTCCTTTTGGCATGATTTTATCCGCGAAAAGAGGTGAAACAAGCGCATCAAGGATTTCGACTGGATGTGCGGCACCTGTTGTTTCAACATAAATTGAATCAGGCTTTTCCGATTGCAGCAAACCCTGAAGCTGAGCTTCCACCTGGCCGCTCATCGTGCAGCAAATGCAGCCACCCAGCAATTCCTTCAGTGCCACATCCTCCCCGACGGCATCGGAATCGATGGAAACAGTACCGAGTTCATTCATCATGACAGCAACCTTCCTGCCATTTTTCTTTTCATCTTCAAGCAGTCTTTTTAACAATGTTGTTTTGCCACTGCCAAGGAAACCCGAAAGGATATAGATTTCTGTTTTACCCATATTTACTTTTTCCTCTCTGTTAATTATTCTTCCAGCATTTCTAGTACCATGGCTCGAAGGACTTCTTCAAGATCGTTTAAATTCTTGTCCGTCAAGTAACCTGTCTTTTGGAACCATTCTTCCTTGCATTTCCAGATAGGAATATATCCATTCGGAAAATAGTCCTCATCCTGTTCAATGCCGATTTCAATGAATGATTCATATTCATCCTCAAAGCAATCCTTATCCGCCTTCCGGTTGCCTTTTTGCGTCCTCATCAGTTCCAGAACCAATTGTTGTTCTCGTTCCTTAAAGTGGGGCTGGTATTCTTTGCAAACAGATATACATACCTCAACGCAACCCGCCTCCAGGTTTTTAATCTCTTCCTTAAGCTTATTATCAAAATGGATGATATGTTTCATCTTTCTCACCCCGTTTTTCCATTCATATCATAAATTGCACTATTTATTTACTAGGCCCTTGTTTTTTCAGTGCCTCTCATTTTAAAAAACATTCAACCAGGGGAAGCTTTATCAACACTTCTTCCTTCATGATGGTTTCGGTTTCCACGGAAGGATGACTCATCGGCTGGCCCTTCAATATGTTCTACTCATTTAAGTTCTTACATTACCTACTATCTAAACAGTCATTTTATAGCATTTATCGGGTCCTTACAAACCAAACGACCCGCCTCCCCCATTTACCGGAAAAATAAAAATCCAAACACCACAGATTCGATTAGCTACGCAAAAACAAATTCAAGCCTTTTACCGTAAGCAAAAACCCCGGCATTGGCTGCCGGGGCTGAAATTACTTCATTTCTTTTTTCAATACTTCAATTGCTTTTTCTAATTGTGGATCTTCCTTCTGGATTTTTTCCTGAAGAAGCTGGATGATTTTCATTGTTGTTTGATCCGTAACAACACCTGTTTGTTCAAGTTTATTTGCTGCCTGGAACGCTTTTACTGCAGCAGTCGTTTTCCCGTCGAAGAAACCATTTTCACTGCCAGGATCATAGCCCAAAGCCTTTAACATTTGCTGGGCAACCTTCACGTTTTCAGAAGAATCGCCTTGTTTTAGCTTTAGCTTTGGATCAAGGTATGGAAGGCTATAGTAGGCCGGTAGCTCCACCTTATAATCCGGCTCAATTCCCTTTTTGTGAATCCAATTGCCCTTGGGTGTCAGCCACTTGGCAGTTGTGAATTTTACATTCGAACCATCAGGGAAATCCTGAGCGGTCTGGACGGTTCCCTTTCCGAATGACTTTTGTCCAACAAGCGGAATGTTTGCTGATTCTTTTACAGCTCCAGCCAGGATTTCAGACGCACTTGCACTTCCGTTATCAATCAGGACGACCATCGGATAATCATGTGTGTCCTCGCCTTTGGATTTATAATCCTTCGTGTTTCCATTTCGGTCTTCTACCTTGAAGAGGATTTCACCCTCTGGTACAAACATGCTTGATATGGCAATAGCCTGATCCAGCAAGCCTCCCGGATTCTGTCTCACATCCAGGACGAGTCCCTTCATACCTTGCTTCTTAAGGTCCTTCAGCATTGCCGTCAGTTCATCGTATGTGTTTGTTGAGAATGTCGTAACCTGGACCCTGGCGATTCCATCCCCAACCATTTCGCCATATACAGTTTCAATCGGAATCTCATCGCGAATGATAGGTACTTTGATTGTACTCTCGGAGCCAGGCCTTTGAATGGTTAATTCCACCTTCGTGCCTTTTTCACCCCGAATCAGCGCAACAGCTTCTGTTGACGTAAATCCTTGTATGCTTTTGCCATCTACCTCAAGAACAACATCCTTTGGTTTCAAGCCGGCTTTTTCAGCTGGCGAACCCTTTAACGGGGATACAATCATAATATGGCCGTCTTTTTCCTGTATCTCAGCCCCAATTCCTTCAAATGAAGAATCGACGCTATGATGGAATTGCTCGGCAGCTTCCTCATCCATATAGGAGGAATACGGATCGTCAAGTGACTTAATCATGCCGTTGATTGCACCATCTACTAGCTTGTCATTATCCAGGTCTTCAAAATACCCTTCCTGAAGGATATCATATGCTCTATAAAGCTTTTCAAATTCTTTTCGCTCCTGGCCTCCGCCAATCACAACCGGAGAAGTATTGTCCCCGTTTGAAGTCGCAAAAGCTGTTATTCCTGCTGTCAAAACAACCAGGAACACAAGAAGCATTACAAAGTAGGACCTTTTCATCCGAATTTGTACTGGCTGCTTCACTTGCTCTTGCGGCTGATCCTGCTCCTGTATTTGATTTTGTTCATCCACAGCTTTCACCACTTCCATTTTCCGTAAATAGTATAGAAACTCTTATCATTTAGAATACCATCTTTTCCCGATAATGAAAAAAGAAATATTCATGAAGGTTTACCTAAATATATCATGAATGAGAAACTATCTTGAAACGATTTCAAAATTCTTATGTAAAAAAGAATCCTGCTTTTTTTCTGGAATAAAGCTCGTTTTCCAGCAGGAGTCCTTACCTAAACAGAGAAAATCTCATCAAGCATGATTGCCTAGATTCACTTGCTTCTGGTTTTGGTTAATCCAAAGCTAATTCAAAAACGAGTAATTGGACGAAATGATTCTGAGTTTCCAATAAATGTCTAAATGCTCATATACATGCAAAAACGGCTCATATACATGGTAAATTGGCTCATATATTTTTGGGACTAATCAGCTCTTCTCTTAATCCACAAAAACGAAAAGGAACCTGCAAGAGGCTCCTTTAGATTTTCTCCACTTCCTGGAAATACTCCTCCAAAGTCCAGTCGTTCTCAAACATTGTCTTGGCGGCTTCCTGTCCAACATAGCGATAATGCCATGGTTCATACTGGTAGTTGGTTACTTCTTCCTTGCCCTTTGGATAACGAAGGATGAAACCGAATTTATGGGCATTCGCCATTAGCCATTTTCCTTCCTTCGTTTCACCGAATTCTTCAGTTAAATTCAAGTTTGTTGCCCTGCTCGCAATATCCATTGTCAGCCCTGTTTGGTGCTCACTCTGGCCAGGCAGTGCTACAACTTCTTTCGCTTTTTGTTCCCCAATATTTGCAACCTCGGCATCGAATAATGATTTTTGGCGAATATACGAGCGGTAGCCGGAAACTGCAAAAATTTCAATATTTTCCTGCTTAGCCTGTGCGAACAGTTTTTCAAGTGCTACAGCCGCTTCTTTTCTCATTAAGCTTTTTTCAACATCAGTTTCCCCAAAAGAAAATGGGACATTCGGCCGTACGAGGTCATTCGGCTTGTAATGGCCTGGCAGAGAAAATTCTTTGTTCACCAAGGCAAGAATGTTTTCAGGATTCATAATTTCTTTTTTCCCGCTTGTTTCCTGAATCTGATTAAAATAAGCAGCCTCCAGAACGGGACCATCATAAGTAGTTTGTTCTTTCTCTTTTTCAGTTGGCGTTTCCGTATCTATATTCTTGTCTTTAGAGAATGGATTTTTAAGAATCGACTCAACTTGGCTGCAACTTGTTAGAAGGAAACAACTGCAGAGTAGAATTGCTAGTTTTTTCAAGTGATCACCTGCGTTTCAATTTAAAGCGAATTTATCTATTGTAGTATAAGCCCCCAGCTTGGACAGAGCAAGGGGAGGCATTCCCTTTCCAGCAATTCACTGTTGGTCACAAGTTATACATTGTGAAAGCCTAGTAGACTGTATACCCTGCTGTATATAATAAAAACTTTTATCCAAAAAAAGAAAGGCCCTCACAGAGGAGAGCCAATGTCATCCAAACTATTCCTTAATAGCGGCTTCAAGTGCCACTTCAATCATTTCATTAAAAGTCGTCTGGCGCTCTTCTGAAGATGTTGCTTCACCAGTTAAAATGTGGTCACTTACAGTCAGAATGGACAATGCTTTACGGCCATATTTCGCTGCAAGGGTATAAAGAGCAGTTGTCTCCATTTCAACAGCAAGAACTTGATACTTGGCAAGTTTTTCAAGGTCGCCATGGTCATTGTAGAACAAGTCTGCTGTGAATACGTTTCCGACGCGAAGATTTAAACCTTTTTCCAATCCTGCGTCATAGGCATTCCGAAGCAGCTCAAAGTTTGCATGAGGTGCAAAATCGATACCGCCGAACTCAAGTTTGTTGATTTGTGAATCGGTGGAAGAAGTCATCGCAAGGATAACATCCCTGACCTTTACATCCTTTTGGATAGCCCCGCAAGTACCAACGCGGATAAGTGTTTGTGCATTATAGCTTTCAAGCAGCTCATTTGCATAAATCGAAATGGAAGGAACACCCATTCCAGTACCCTGGACTGAGATCCTCTTTCCTTTATATGTACCTGTAAAACCAAACATATTTCTTACTTCGTTATAGCATGTTGCACCTTCAAGGAAAGTTTCAGCAATATATTTTGCTCTAAGCGGATCTCCAGGAAGCAGTACTATTTCCGCGATTTCATTTTCTTTGGCACCAATATGAATACTCATCTTAATCCTCCTAGAATTAAAAGTATGATGTCTAACAACTTACCTATCATAGCATATACTGGGACATTTTTAAAACGTTTACTTAAGCGATGGATGGAGAATTCCTAGCGGGGCAAACTATTTATAGCATAGCCTCTTCTTGGGAAGATATTCTTTGTTAACACATTATCCAGGCATGCTGCAATTAAAACCTTAGGAGGTATGTAAATGGGTAAAAAGCACAGAAATCGTATAAACTCTCCGAAAAAGAATAACCATATTCCTCCGGAAGCAATAATTGCCGAACATGAGGCACATGCCAAAGAGTATTCGGCCAAAAAACGCAAGAACACATAAGAAAAGTACAAGCGCCTCGAGACAGGCTAAGTGCGCCTGTTTCTGTGATGATTATTCACAGAAGCTTCCCTTATTGGTCAGCGCCTGCGCGAGTAAATCGATTTTGTCTATTCGTTACAATGGGACCGTTGTACACTTGGCGCCTGAGCTAGACAAAAAAAGAGGGTGGGTCTCCCCATCCTCTTAAATAACTTATGAATATCGTTCAATAATCGATTGAAGTTTTTGCCTGACGTAAGGCGCTTCTGAAGGTGTAACAACGAAACGGATGTTCGATTCATCCGTTGACAGGGCTTCAGACAAAAAGCCTCCAAATCCCCGAGCCCGGCGGTCAACCTGCATCAACACCTCGATATCACCATGGTTGTTGGGAATAAGGACCACTTCCAATTCATCAAGCCTTCCCCTGAACTGTCCGCCAACAGGGACAAATTCAAACTCCTGGACGAACGGCAGCCTTACCCGCATCCTGCGCGGCGCCTGTTCGCAATCTGCTTCCCTCAACCTGAATCCCAGTTCCTCTACAGCTGAAAGAATTGCGGACATTGTCGGATTTGGAGCAACCCGAATGTAATCAGTATCTGTTGGATCAATCGCATTTTTAATATCAAGCCCTGTTGAAAGCCAGATCTTTGAACGTCCAATCGTGACCGGTGTATCAAGAGGCAGCCTGAATGAGAAAGGAAGTTCCTTTTTTTCACCTGGTTTAATGATGAATGGATCCGCTACCTTAAAGCGGTCGATACACACATTAACACTGTATTTTTTATCATCTGATTCCTTTAAATATGTAGTATTTAATGACAGATAAATTGAATCAATGCTTTGTTCAGTGCTGCCTCCAGTAATGGCGACCACACCTTTAACAGTTTCACCCGGTGTAAGTGTATCCTTTTCCAGCCTCGTATCAACCTTAGAAGCTCCAATCCCCACTGATGCAAGCATCTTATTAAATAATGACATTCTGCTTCTCCTCCTCATTTATCAATCGTCTAATATCAATTTGAACTTCACTGCAACTACTATATTCACCATCGATTTTTAAAAGCCTTTTAATAATCGCCCTTGCCTGTTGAGAAATTTCAAGTTCTTTTTCCCAGCTTTGTTCCTTCTGTCCAGGTGCCGGACTATAGGAGGAATAAAGAAGGAAAAGGATAAAGTGGCCCAACCCATAGAAATCAGCCTGTACATTCCTTTCCTTTCGAGGATGATAATTTTTAAAAAAAGCATGCCCCTTTGCCATCACAGCGGTTTGTGCCAGGCCCAAATCAAGTAAATAGATTCTTCCTTTACTCTGGATAACATTGGGAATCCTTACGTCCCGGTGGATAATTCCTTGCTGATGCAGTCCGTATAGGATGTCAAGAATTTCGCTTGCAACCTCGAATGCTTGCCTTTCGTCGAATGAACGGCCTTCCTCAAAGATGATTTGTTCAAGATTTTCGCCTTCAACCAATTCCATCGTATAATACGGTTTTCCTTCATGCTCCCCGCTATCATAATAAGCTGGGACCCCAGCTATTTGAATCTTTTGCATAAATTCCTTTTCCCTTTCAAATCCGGCTTTTCCTGAGCGGGAAATACGTTTATGCAAGCGGAGCGCCTTCAAGGCAACCTGACTTCCAGTTTCTTGATCAATCACCTGATAAGTATGGCCATATCCTCCAGTTCCCAGCAAGCGGACCACCGAGTATCGTTCAGCTACAAGAGTGCCGGGTGGAAATGGCTTTTCAAACAGATGGGATAAAAAAAGAATAAGCCTTTTCAGCAAATTGAGAACCTCCCCTTAATGCCTCCTGTTTGTCGGATAGTCGAGATTCGCTTCAAGGCGGTATGGCTGCCCGTGCTTTTTAGCTGCTGAAGAAGCTCGAAAAGCTCTTCTTTTTATATGCGTGTTTATAGTGTCCGTGCCCATAGTGTCCATGCTTCTTGTGCTTCATGTGCTTCCAGGCATCACTGGAGCTGTAATATGGTTTATGCATCTTTGATTTCATAAGCATTTTAAGCAACTTTTTCAGCATTGCATTGTTCCTCCCCAATTTTGATAAAGATATATACGCTTCCTATTTAAAAAGGTTTCGGTGCTGCTGGATAATTTTTTTCACAATAATGCGGCCTTCCTTGTGGCAGGCCGCTTCAGTTGGCTTTAATTTTCTTCGTCGATGATACTCTTTTCCAGGAGGTATTCAAATGTGATGTCTGCAAGCTCTTCAAGTTCCTCTTCAGTTGGTGTATATCCTCGTTTCACAAGCTCATGAAAGAAAAATTCAGCAATTTCTTCTGTATCGATGATCACTTCGATTTCTCCCATTTGATCTCCTCCTTTTTAGAGAATGTATGTTCAAGTGGTTTTATTCATGCTTAGAGAATGGAAATTTAGCCGCTTGAAGGTTGATTATAGTGGGGAACGACTATGGAAGGGACGGTCAGACATGCTTTTTTCCGTCTTTTGAGTTCAGGTTCTTCAGCTTCTTCATTATAACTTCCATAACCTGAATGTATTCGTGGTCTCCGAACATTTCATTCAATATCCGGTAATCATTGTAGATATCAAGTAAACGGTCAATCAGCTGCCGCCGTTCTTTTATTCGGTCTAATTCTTCCGCCTCTGCGTTCTTTCTTGACACCTCTTGCTTCTGCTTCCTTGCTTTTTCTTGCTTACCTACAATATGCAAAAAACCAAGTTTATTGATAAAGGTTTCAGCGTGATCGGCATCGGCCAAAAGAGTTAGTTCCTCTTCACCTGCTTCAAGCCATTCGCCGTCTTTTACCCTGGAAAGCTCGTAAATAATATCTTCCCATGCATCTTCCTTGTAGCGCCATATTTCTGTCCTGACACCAACAACCCGAAATAGTTCATTGCCATATCCTTTAACCTGGACAATATCTCCGAAAAAATATTTGTATTCTATATCCAAATGCTCCTGCCCTACAGGGGTACCTTCGTACTCCGAAAGCAGCTGGAGCGAGGACTCGACATAAAGGCCTTCACTTTTGTTCACTTCGTACACATACTGTCCGCCGACCCATTGGATATCTGTAATTGTACCAACAGTTCCATACATGACAATAACAACCGTTTCACCCATTTTAAACTTTGGTTGCTTCCCCTTCTCCATCTGATTCACCCCCTTATGAGCTCCGATGATTACAATAGTATATGCACATATTGTTTAATCGCACACGATTGGCGAATAGAAAAATCGCCTCCCCGGGCTTGGAAGGCGATGGTAAATGTTGGAGAAGGGTGCAGGCTATTAGTGCTATATATATTAACTATATAGGCTAAACTTATGTTTTTCTGCGATTTCCGCTCCAGGCACTTCGCTTTCCACGGGCGGCCTGGGAGCCTCCTCGTCGCTTTGCTCCTGCGGGGTCTCCCACTGTCCTTTTCTCCCGTAGGAGTCTTCGTGCCTTCCGCTTCAATCAATAAAACGCCTGCAAATCTGAAATTCTTAAGTAACTTATATAGGGTGTACAAGGAATTTCCATTGAAGAAAGCATTTCGAATTTATTTTCATTGCACACTAGAACGTCCTAAAGTATCCACAAAGACATTTCCGCTTTATCTCTTCTCTGTCTCGATGTATTCAGCCCATGCGTCATCAAAAACAGACATCGATGGTAAGTAGTGGCCGTTCATTTCGAGATACCTGCTTAGTTCATCGTAATCCTCGGATGTTTTTGGGAAGCTATGGTCCTTGAACGCTTCGTTTGCAAATTCGCTAATATTATCTTTTGGCTTTGGATGTCTGTATTTCATAAGGAAATGATAGAATGATTTCAACATTCACATTCTCCTCCTTTGCCTTAAAAATCCGTATCCCCATCTTATTATTGCAAGAATAGAACATACCTTTAAAAATATTCTTATCATACCAGAATTGGCGGCTGCGTCAATAAGTTTGCAAAAAGGAAAATTCCTACAGAAAACTCATCTTCGGCCAATACTGTGATCCGAAATTGGTCCTAAAACACATTTCCTTCATTTAAATTCTCATTGATTTACTGTATCACAATTTATGAGGTTTTAACCGTTTACCGAAGCTGACCTATGTTGATTCATTTTTAATAGAGTGCCTTTCCAAAGCTGCAGCCATACTAAACGTGCTGTTGCTGGGAAACTGTGCTGCGAAAATAATAATAGCAGGGCTTTCGTTTGAATGGCCTGCTTGGAATTTTGATTCATCTCTGTTTTTCGAAGGAGATTAATCCAAATAATAATGTATTAGGATAAATGTTTACAACAAAAAAACACCTTTTCCACTTGGAAAAGGTGCTCCAGTATTAATCACAAATGTAGCAAGCGCCAATGATGATTAGAAGAATAAACAATACAACAATTAATACAAACGTGTCACGATAACCATCAGACCCAACTCCGCCAACATATCCACAAGGGTTATATCCGTAATGCATATATGCATCCCTCCGCTTTTTAATTTGTTCAACACACAATATGATATGGGTTATTGTCCCGAATGTGCATATGCCCATATATATGATGGGAAAATCCAAATTTAATTTTTTAAGAAAAAATAGTGCTTTGTTCTGTTTTTATTACAGTTAGGTTACGTTAAAATGTCAGTAGGATTACACGATGGGATGTTGATGCTTATGAACCGAAGAATAATTTGCTTAATGCTTGCCTCGATATTCGGCCTATCTATATTGTTTTTTCAATTATTTGAAATAACCGGGGCAAAGGACACCCCGGAAGAAGCAGATGGATTTTATGAAAAAATAGCTGCCGGTGATGATTATAGCTATTTGATTGTTGGAGACAGCATAGGCAGAGGTTCAGGAGCAAGCAGTCCTTCAACCGCATGGTTCTCTCTTTTTGAAAAAGGAGTTTCAGAGAAGTACGGCTCAAACGGGGAGCGGATATCCATTGTCCAAAGCGGGGCAACTGCATTTGAAGGCTTCATGAAATATAAAGATGAGAAACCCTCCTCACCGGTCCATCTGGTTTTCCTTGTTTTCGGGGAAAATGACCGTAAGTATATGAATGAAAAGCAATTTTCCTACTTTTATGAAAAACTGCTTCGTGTAGTAAGGATCGATCACCCTGCTGCAGATATAGTGACAATCACCGAAAGCTGTCTTGCTTATGAAGGATTCGCCAAGGAAATTGCACGGCTATCGAGAGCATATGGAGCTACCAACATCGATATGCGGATCCCTTTCAATGCATCAGGACTTAGTCCGGACAAACTGACAACAGACAAAGTTCACCCTAATGATGCGGGCTATCTCCTTTACGCAAACGAAATTATTAAAACTATCCAAGAAAAATCCGAAGCCAAAAATGCCAAAGAGATTGCAGTTATGCCTTCTCCGGTAAACGGCAACCTTGGAATTGACTATAAATTGCTAACCAATCCTTCTATTAATTCAGGATTTGTAAACATGCGTGATGGCTATTTTAGCAAAACGAAGAATAGCTATCTTGAATATACATTCGAAGGAACAATGGTTGGGTTTCTGCTTGAGCGCGGCCCTGACGGTGGAATGATTGATGTCACAATCGACGGGAAGCCTGCAGGGACACTGGCTACCTGGTGGCCGTTTGAAAGATCCCGCTACAACTATGTTGCCAGTTCACTTGAAGACAGCCAGCACACAGTCCGGTTTACATTTAATGGGGAGCGGCTCTCTACAGATTCCAAGAGCGGCCAGCCTTCTGTTAAAATAAAAGCAATCGTTGTAGAAAAACAATAATCGTTTCAAATTCATGTAACGGCGGCTATACTAGAGAAAAAACAAATGGAGAATTTAGTTTATGAAGTCACTTGCTAAAAATTTTATTAATGGAATTATCGTGATCGTCCCAATTATCATTGTGGTTTGGGTCATATACAAAACATTCCTGTTTCTCGATGGATTGCTCGGCAACCTTCTGCGCCCATATATGGAGGATACATACATCCCTGGAATTGGCCTACTGGTTACGGTCGCACTGATCACCTTCCTCGGCTTTCTGTCAACAAGGTTTATTACTGGAAAACTTATAGCTTTGATTGACAAACTGCTCGAAAAAATTCCATTCGTCAAAACAATTTATTCGGTTATTAAGGATACTGTCAATTCCTTTCTCGGCGAAAAGAAGTCTTTTTCAAAGGTTGCGCTTATCACCATTCCTGGCACCGAAATAAAAAGCCTCGGCTTCATCACCTCCGAGGAACTTGAAAGCTTTCATGAACCGTTAAAGGAGTACGTAGCTGTTTATGTCCAACAAACCTTCCAGGTTGCGGGGTTTACCTTCCTGATTCCTAAAGAGCAGGTCGAAATCCTCGATGTAAAACCTGAGGATGCAATGAAATTTATCCTGTCAGGTGGAATGGCTCAAAAAAGCAAACTTCCTGGAAAACAGTAAAACCGCCTCAATGGGCGGTTTTACTTATTTTGCAGAAACTCTGAGGAAAGGAGTTACGCCGGCTTCTACCTCACCGGATGCGAGCTGCTCAATAATCATCGCGTCAGTGTTTGTAATGATTAGTGGTGTGACTGTGCTTTTGGCACGCTCTGTCACTAGCGCCATATCGAAGCTGACAAGCTTGTCTCCCTTTTTCACCTTGTCACCTTCACGAACATGGGCAGTAAATCCTTCACCTTTCATTGCAACCGTCTCAAGGCCGATATGAATCAGGATTTCAGCATCATTTACCACCTTGATTCCGACAGCATGGCCTGTTGGAAACACCTGGACGATTTCACCGTCTGCAGGTGCCACTACAAGCCCTTCAGTAGGCATGACCGCAAGCCCGTCACCCATCATCTTTTGTGAAAAAACAGGGTCGTCTACGTTTTCCAGCATTGTCGCCGTTCCAGTTAGCGGCGACGCAAGCTCGACTTCAGTCACAACTTCTTTTTCTTTTTTACCAAATAAGTTTTTAAACATGTGCATTCTTCCCTTCTTAAAAAATAACCTCTGTTTACCTATTCCCGTTACGGGCTCGGAATAACAATGCGAGTTAATTATATTTGAATATTGTTGGGTTAGAAAATGAAATGCTTTGGTTTACGAGTAGGAACCAATAGGATAGTTATAAGGAAGATTGCTCATTACAAGTAAAAACAACTAAATTCCAAGTGATCACTAGTAAAAAAATAAATGAGTATAATTTTTAAAGCACAAAATTCGAATTAATAGTGTCTTTCCTTTTTACTTGACGTTTTTATAAAAAAATCAGTAACTCCATCTATAATGACCCACAATGGTTTGTTTATAAGAGGTTAGTTTAATTTCTGATGCAAAGGGAGGGGCGTTATGAATTAAATAAGGTATTCCATCTTTTGTCCGTTTATCAGAAATGATGCCTGCGTGGTCTGTACCCTCCAAATAAATCACAATATCCCCTGGCTGCCACTCGGCTAAATTATCTGGATCGCCTGGAATTAATTCAGTCGTCAGAGATTCGGCGAAACGTTGAAAAAAGACATACTGATTAGGAACCCGCCTGAAATCAATATGAGGATCAGGATTTCCCTCTACACGGGGATATAAAGATGGATGATCATGAATATCCTGATCCATTAATTCTTTCAAATTTATACCAGCTCCGGCCAATCCTCTCCAAATAACATCCGTGCATACACCTTCGCTATCTGGTGGATATCCGCCTTCATAATAAGCACTCTTGTATTGTGTTCGATTCTCCACTTCCTTCCTTGCAGCATTCACTATGTCTAGTGGATCAGCCACATTATTCTGATTCTTATCAACCCTTATATAATTTTCCTTCACTGTTACTTTTTCTGAAAAGGGATTAGTAAGATGAATACCTGCCATATCCAAAATCAGACCGTCCCTAAAAAACATAGAAAACAATGGTAGCGCCACTACCATTACAACACCAACAATCAAAAATATTTTTTTCAATTTCATTTTCCCCACCTCAATCCATTAAACGTTTTCTATTTTGAAAGAATACTACCCCACTCGTTAATGATTTAATATATTTAAATTCTGATAAAACCTCCAATAGGTGAATAAGCACTCTTAGATTTTAACATATTTATCCAAAAACCTAGTTATTTTTTTCTCACTTCATTTCGCATTCCGTAAGTGTGTTAAAAAGGGATGCAAATTAGTTTGATTAAATACCCTTGATATACCAGCAAAAAGATTTACGAGTCAAAATTAAAAAGGACCCTTTTACAGGTCCTTCCTTTACCGTTTTTTATGTTTTACTTGTTTAGTAATGGTTTTCCAGTGTTTCTTGTCTTCAGCCTGTGCCCGTTTATCTGCTTTTCGCTCGATGTAGGCAAGCTCTTTTTGCAGCTTATTGAAGCTGGCAAGCCGTTCAGCAGGCAGTAAGCCATTCGCAATTGCTTCTTGGACCGCGCACCCCGGCTCATCAATATGACGGCAATCACGGAATTTGCAAGCCTCAGCAGTTTCTTCGATATCTGAAAATGCCTCGGAAAGTCCATCATGGCTTTCCCAAAGCTGAAGCTCCCTCATTCCCGGAGTGTCAATCAACACGGCTCCATTCGGCAACAAGATCAATTCCCGGTGGGTCGTCGTATGGCGGCCTTTGTCATCTGCTTCGCGGATATCCTTGACGGCTTGCTTTTCCTCACCAAGCAGTTTGTTCGTAAGAGTCGACTTTCCAACACCTGATGAGCCCAACAATGCCACAGTTTTCCCAGGTGAAAGGAATGGCAGCAGCTTTTCCAAGCCTTCGTTCATCTCCGCACTGACCGGAATAACCGGAACCCCGTACGCAATGGATTCGACTTCTGCTACCTTTGCTTCAATATCTTCACTTAAATCAGCCTTGCTCAACACAATCACCGGTTTCGCGCCGCTTTCCCAGGCGAGAAGCAAATAGCGTTCAATCCTTCGTAAGTTAAGGTCATCGTTCAAGCTGTTGACCAGGAACACCACATCCACGTTCGCAGCGACAATTTGCTCCTCCGCTGTCTTACCAGCAGATTTCCGCGAAAACTTGCTGAATCGAGGCAGTACTCCATGAATTGTTCCCGTTCCTTCATTACTTCTCGCAGCAACCATTACCCAGTCTCCGACTGCCGGGAAGTCTTCCCTGCTTGATGCTTCGAAAGCCATTTTCCCAGAAACTTCGCAAAGCAGTTCGCCTTCCTCCGTCCACACGCGATACATATGCTTATGCTCCAGGGCAACCCTGCCGAGTACACAATCACTTTTTGAAAATTCCTTAGATGCTTGTTGAATATCTTTTTTCAATCCAATAGTTAGTAAGTTCAAATTACTTTCCTCCTGAAATATAAATAGACCACTGGCATACACAGCCAGCGGTCTAATATTCAGGAAGAAATGGACGGATTTGTCCCTTTATGCCTAAATAGCCGTACGGGCTGTGTTAGAGTTTCCAACAACTGAAAAAACAATTAACTTACTCATAACACTTCACCCGCCTCTCATAAGATAGTTTTAGTATATGCATATTTCAGAAAAAAGTAAACAATTAATTAATATGTTTCCAATTTTCCAATAGGAGGAAGCGGCTTGAAACAAGATTATTTTTATCAAAGTAATCTTCCCGGACGAGGTTATGGGACCTTTTTTAACGGCAGCGCACTGGTAGGAGAAATTTGTATTCTAATAAACGGGTTACCAATCCTAGAAGAATTTCATTATAAAGAGCACAGCCTAAAATTTGCCCTGCCAGAGGGGGAGTGCCAAATCGATGTGTATCATGGAGATAAGTGGATCGGTTCTGCCCAATTTTTTATCGAAAAGGAGCGGAATTATTTTATCGCTGTAACTGGTCTTCATGGCAAGGCAGACGTAATTGCATGCGCTTTGTATGACCATGTGCCAAGAGGCGAGGCAGCAGCCAGGTTCATTCACCTGGCCTCTTCTCACCAGGAACTCGACATTTCCGTCCATAAAGGCGATGTTGTCTTCCCCTCCCTCCAATATTGTGGAGTATCGGATGTCCTTGCTCTTACACCGGCGTACTATAATCTTGAAGCAAGAATGGCAGGAACAAAAACGATTATCCTGCCAATGCATGACGCTGTTTTTGAGAAGAATCAAGCTTATTTGGTATGTATCGCTCAGGGAGAGAGTGCTTCGGAAGCAGTTTTTATACCTTATTAACATGCAGTAAACCATGATGTGCGTAACTTTTATAGGGGATATTGCCAGAAACAGTCATCGCATTGTGAATAAAAGATGAAGAGATTTTTTGAGAAATGTCCTGTATTTATTGGAATGTGTCCTGTATTTTTTGGAAAGTGTCTTGTATTTTTTGAAAAGTGTCCTGTATTTTTTAAAATGTGTCCTGTATTTTTTGGGAAGCATCCTAATTAATGAAAAATATGTTTCCAGTCCACTCTCTAATAAAAAATGAGTGCCCAGCTAACGGGCACTCATTCTTTTACGGGAACAAGCAATGTAAAGGATATATCATCATTTTTTAAATCAAAGGTATTGGCCTTAAGCTTTGCATCGCTTTTCAATTTGAGTTCCTGCATGTGTACATAAATAACTTCCTCATTCGGGAGGATTTCAACTCCAGCCGGAAGCTTGTAATTTTTCCTAATAAAATCAAGCACGTATGGAACCGGAAGTGGCAATCTCCCCACCTGAAGATTGGTTTGCTTGAGCAGCAGGTCGCCGTTTTCAAGCGCCTCGGGCTCAAAAGCCATTTTCATATCAAGCTCCTGGCTAAAAAATGGCACGCTGCCGTATAGCGCAACGTCATCTTCAACCTGTACACGGTAGTCAATCGGAGATGAACCTATTTCTTTTTCCAAATAATAATTAACTAGCTTATTTACGTCTTCTCTGTTCGTTCGGATTGCGAAGCCAACATGTTTATCTTCATCGATATTTTTCGCCGGTTCTGCTTCAGACTTTTCCCCTGGCAGGATTGCCATAATAATCAATGCAGCAAATACAATTACAACCAAGCCAAACAAAACAAAGAAGGCGGTTTTCCACCTATTTTTCATTCATGATTCCCCTCATCAGCTGCAGTCTAGTCCTTTCCGGCCAGAACAGGCAGCGCTTCTTCTCCAAGCGTTTCATAAACACGCTCTGCAATTAATTCATACCCCTTATCGTTCGGATGAAACTGGTCATCAAACAAGAGGTTCACGTCTGTATCCACGAACAAATCGCCAATCTCAACGAAGTAGGACTCGGAGTAATGTGAGGCAACCGATCTTCCGGCTTCATTCCAATCATCGACAATTTGATTCAATTCATCTACCTCAGTAAACCATTTCCCGAACGGATTATATAACCCTATCAGTATGATGGCCGCTTCTGGATTTTCCGACCTGATTTTTTTAAAAATTTGATTCACTCGTTCGGTATAGGAAACCATTTCTTCTTCAAATACTTCATATTGCAGATTAAGAATGTTCTCCCGTGCGATTTTCATCATGTCATTACCGCCAATCGTAACGAGAACAATATCGGAATCCTCGATGGCATTCCTCATCTTAGAAGTATCAAGTTTCTCCAGGAGTTGATCGCTCCTCGTTCCGCGGACACCAAGGTTTATAAAATTCGCTTTCTTGACTCCTTTTTCCTGTTCAAGCAGTTCATCCAGGTATGGGAGATAACCGCCACTATCCGTGCTGTCCCCAACACCCTGGGTGAGTGAATCACCAATAGCGGCAACGGAAAACGTGCGTGGGATAAAATCTTCAGGAATCGTACGTTCCGCTTCAAGTAGGGTTTCCCTTGCACTATGGCTTTGCCACTCAGTGTTACCCTCGCACGATGCCAATATAAGGCTTGCTGCCAAAATGCACCCAATCTTCTTCCACACACGCTTCACCTTCCCTTCACGTTTTTTTCTTATTATATCATTGCTCGGCAGCTGGAATGCCTGAAAAGCACCGGGACAAGCCTGAATAATATTGGTTTTTCATTGTATCCTAGGTTTGGCTCATCAAAGATATGTTGGGCGGTACATGAAATACTTGAAGTATAGTTTATTGGCGACCCTGCGAGCCAGGGAAAGTGGTGTACGGTCGTCAATAGAGCTTCTTGTCGACCCTGTGAGTTAGAAAAATTGGTGTCCGGTCGTCAATGGAGCTCCTTGACGACCCTATGAACCAGGGAAACCTTGGTACAGTCGTCAATAGAGCTTATTGGCTACTCTATGAACCAGGAAAACTTGGGTACAGTCTTCAATAAAAGTCCAACTCCCTTTTTGGTCCTTGTCCGCTTCAAAACGACATTAACAAAAAAAGCCCAATTGAGGGCTTTATTGCAAAGCTTTGATGTCTTCAATAATTTGGTCTCTCGGTACGTCAGAGACACCAGGGTAGTATTTCTTAACGTTTCCGTCCTGGCCAACCAAATAAAACGAAGTTCCATGGATTACCTGGTCATCAGTCTCGGGTTTTTTGACAAGAGTCTGGAAGTTTTTCAAGGCGAACTCTTCTATTTCTTCCTGTTCATAGCCAGTTAGAAAGTTCCAGTTCTTCAAATCAACATTAAACTTTTGGCCGTATTCCTTGAGAGCTTCAGGTGTATCGTTCTCAGGGTCGACACTAAAGGAAACGAACTGGATATTCTCAATTCCCTCATCCTTAGCCATTTTTTGAATCTCACTCATGTTAGCCGTCATCGGCGGGCAGACCGTATCACAGTTTGTAAAGATGAAGCTAGCCATCCACACTTTGCCCTCAAGGTCCTTTGTGCCAAACTGTTTATTTTCCTGATTTGTGAAGGTAAATTCTTTAAGCGGCCAGTTTTCCGCACCTTCCAATTCTTTGTTGCAGGCTGAAAGCAGCATCGCGCAAACTGCCATTATCAGTAAAACTACTTTTGTTTTCACCGTCTTCACCGCCGTCATATCTCTATAGTCGTCCCTATCTTATCAAACGTTTTCAAAAGTGGAAAGGATTTCGTTTTGTTGATCAAAAAAGGCCGGAACCTATTGTCCCAGCCAAATCTTTTTATTCAAAGTGGTACATAAGCGCAAACGCGCCTGGGCCTGTATGGGTGCTGACTGTCGAATTCGTATAGTCAATTTCAACCCTATCGAAGCCTGTTGCTTCACGGATGCTGTCTGCGACTTTTCCTGCAAGTTCTTCCGCTCCGGCATGTGCGATTCCTACGCTCTTTATCGACTTGCCTTTTACATCTTCAGCAAATTGTTTTGCCAAGAACTTAACAACCTGTGTGTAGCTGCGCACCTTGGCAACCGGGTTGTATTCGGCTCCTTCAAGAGAGGCAATCGGTTTAATGTTCAAAAGTGAGCCAAGGAATGCCCTGCCTTTTCCGATCCTGCCGCCCTTCACCAGGTTTTCAAGCGTATCAACCATTATGTAAAGACGTGTATTTTCACTCATGGACTCAAGCCGAGCGAGGATTTCTTCCATTGATTTTCCGTTAGCGGCCATAATTGCTGCTTCCTTAACCTGAAAACCGAGAGCTTTTGAAATGAATTTCGAGTCAACAACGGTCACGTTATATTTTGTCATCCCGGCAGCACTTTCAGCAGAGCGGACAGTCCCACTCATTTTCCCTGTCATATGGATGGACAGAATGTCGTAACCTTCTGCTCCAAGACGGTCATACACCTCTAGAAAAGCACCAGCGGAAGGCTGCGAGCTTTTCGGAAGTTCCGGAGATTGTTTCATTCTTGCCAAAAATTCTTCCGGATGGATATCCACGCCATCGGTATACGTTTTTCCCGCAACAGATATTGTTAGCGGAACCACTTCAATTCCATACTGGTCAATTATTTCTTTAGGCATATCATGTGTCGAATCAGTAACTATCTTAATCTTTGCCATTACATTCACTTCCCTGCTAATTTACACTTAGTACTTATTATACCTATTAAAAACCATGGATACCAACGAAAAAGGATGCCGATTTTCGGCACCCATGCTAGTCATGCATTATTTTTTAATGTAGTAGACGAGTAAAGCTGCTCATAATCAGGCCATCTCAAGGTCCGTTTCAAATAATCCCTGAAGGAATAGCAAGGTTTCGGCTGCTGTTCTTCATTTAGGCTCATCATAAATGTCTGCAAACTGAATCGGATCATGAAATGATTCGGATTATCTTCCTCCAATACAGGAATCTCCACAATTTTAACCTTCAATCCCACTGCATTTGTGAACTCCAGGCTTTTCACTATTAAAATAGTATCAATCCTCTTTTTCACCCGTTTGAGTATAGTATACCGTAATGACTGCTCGAAATGTGTCTGATTATGCGCAGATTTATTGAAAAAATTCAGGTGATCAGTGGATTAAACTAGCTCATGATATAGTTTCTGATTACCTTGTTGCTTTATGTACTGTCCAGACAACAGTTCAACCTGGTTCTGCCCGCGCTGGCTCTCAGGCGCATGCAAACTTACCTTTGTTATATCAGCACCACAAACCGGGCAAAGCCATGTCCCAGAATCACAGCTGCTGTAAGACGGCTTCTCGCACTCCGTACAAATTTTTTTATACATCCCTCTCCGCTCCCCTTCTTCGAATACCCTATAAAATACGTCTTATGTAATCTAATTATGCCCGTATACGTACAAAAGACCCTGATATCCTATATCCAGTTCAGGGTCTCGTTAAACTTGTGTCGGTTATTTTCTTTTTAAATTTGATAATATACCTCACTGAAAAGCCAACAGTTAGCATGATTAATCCGGCAGCAAGGAAGTTGAAGGCTTCTGTTGCTGTATCCGGAAGCTTAATTGGCCCTAATGGTGTATCGATTGGTCCTAGTGGGACATCGTCTGGGGGGATTAAGCCGCCAAGAGTGCCTTCGGCGTAAAATTTGAATTCAAATTCGCTACTCATCCCTTGATATTCATTTCCAAGTTCAAGGGGTACTTCAATAGAAAATACTAACTTTTCACTTAATTTTGCATTAAGGGGCCTTAGGTTCAACTTTTCAAAGTCCATTAACTTTCCATTATATAAATCTCCATTTTTATCTGAGACCGTTAATAATAGTTCATTATAAAATTTCTTTGTACCATTTAAAAACTTGTTTGAAAAGAGGTAGTTATAATTTTCTGTCCCTGAATTAACTACTGTCAAAGTATTTGAATATACATCACCCGGTCTAGCATTTACTATATTAAAGAGTACCTTTTCCGGACTTGTAGCTATATCGATTTCCTTTTCGGAAAGTGCAAATACTTCTATTATTAATGGGGAGAAATTAAAGCTAAATAGTAAAATACCCATAACGAGATATAAAGATTTCATCTATTTTCTCCGTTCTAAACATTCTACTTTGTTTTTTAACTTTTAAAAAAAGGTGAATGAACATCCACCTTCAGGATGAACATCCACCTCTTAGACCACTGATTTTAATTATTTTCCAGTATCTTTCCAAGCTTCATCATCAGTTAGATCTGGATCTACAATATCACCTTTAGTAGGATCAATCGTATATTTCTGCGGATTGGCTTCGTCATCCCAATCTTGACCTATACCTTGTACTTCGTTTCCTGTAATATGTCCATTGTCTTTACTTGGACCATAGTATTTTCCGCCCATTACTTGGCGAGAATCTAGCTTGAAGTTAACCTTGGCAACCATTCCTTGCAATTCATTCTGTGGTTTATTTGTTTCAGGGAAAGAAATCATGATACGTATCCTTGTGTAATCCCCAACATCAATTCCTTCTGGTGTTAAATTTAGTTTTCCACCAACAAGGAATTCTGGTTTAATTTTACCTGTATAATTCCCATCAATGGCATCCTTTAACGTAATTGTTTCACCATGTACAAAAAGGGAATCAATTTTTTCTTGACCATTCTGTACTGTTTCAACAAAATAATGAATGTTTAACGCTTTTAAGAATGAATTTGCAGATGCCCCAGTTTCAAGCGGATTTGATACTTCTACTTTAGAAAAATCAAGATAAGTGTCTTCAATTGCAAGGCTGCCAACATTATTAAGATCGAATGTTCTTTCTACTACATCCCCCGGCCTTAGGTTTGAAAGATCAAAGTTAACAGGCCATTGTGTACCAGGATACTTTCCAACTTCAAGATTCAAAGTTCCTGCAGCAAAACCATTGTGAATTGTAGCTTCATCACTGAAGTAAGCGTAAGTCCCCCCACCAATTAGTGATAATCCTAGTGCAGCTGATGCTAAACCAAGGCCAAATTTCCTTTTAATACTCATGCTTCTTTCTCCTCCTCTTTCTCCTCATCTATGTGAGGTATGTAAAGTTTTATATTGAACCCTTATGCTTTGCATATGAGGTTACAACCTTCATGCAGTTTTCTCTACTTCATTTTGGGATTTTGTTACTTTATCTACTTCTCGGATTGCTCGGAAGATAGTTAGTGCTGAGTAAAAAATTAATAGAATTCCAGGTATTACTAGTAAGAGTGCAGAACCTTCTTTAGAATTCCCAAGGTCCGCTATATATCCAGCATAAGGAATAGTGAAACCAGTATATTTTCCAACTATGTTCTGACCAACAACAGCCTCAGAATCAGGATTATCATTGTTATCGCCTTTAGTTTGGAATAACATTTGCCCTTCGTTTTCCCATACTTTAATTATTCGGTGAGTGGCCAATGCATCTTGAGATTTCCAAAAGGTTATAACATCACCCTTTTTTAATAATGAAGGGTCTTTTACTGGTTTAATAGCAATTATTGATCCAGTTTTAAAAGTAGGTTCCATTGATCCAGAAAGGACGGTTTTTAACTGGAAACCCATAACCGAAGGTTCTCCGCCGTTAATCTTTGAGGAAACTACTAGATATATCATCAGAATTAATAGTATTGAGAGTAAAATAGTCGTAGCTTTACTAACAATTTTTAAAGATTTCTTCAAGTCTTTTACCTCCTCAGTTGTATAAGTTAGTTTGATCCATCAATAGATATATTTTCTTCGCCAGATTCCGTGTTTTCTGTAGGTGAACTATTTTCATTAGTTGAAACATTTTCTTCTGATCCAGCTTCTTTGACTTTCTCTAAGTTTGTGGATTTTTCATCACTATTTGATGTCCCCTCTTCTTTGGAGACGCCTGGGTTTTCTGAACTCCCTGGTTCAGTGGCATTTTTTAGATCTTCCGGATCTTCTGATTTTTCTGGTTTTTCTGGTTTTTCTGGTTTTTCAGGTTTACCTATACCTGGTTTAGGGTGATCGTCTTTTGGATTACCTGGAGGATTATCTGTTTCTGTATCTCCGTCCCCACATTCTCCTCCGTTACCTAAACCTGAGTTATCCTTACATTTACAGACCTCTTTATACTTCTTGGCATACTCTTTATCGGAGCAAAAATCATCCGCAGTTCTAAAAGTATTCTCTATCTTCTCATTGTCGTTAAAATACGAGTATGTATTGGTGGTTAAAGGTATAGAAGCTAAAATAATGAAATAGACAAGCCAAAGATTGATAATAATTGAGAATTTCTTTTTATTTGTTTTGAATAGGTCTTTTCGTGATCTGGCCGACCTTTTTGTAAAATAGCTCATTACATCACCCCTTCATCCGCCCAACTTTAAGAGCGTATGATGCTTTCCAGCTGCTTATAACTATGTAACGCACAAGTTGTTCTTTTTAACGAACTTTATAGGTTGAGTATATGTCATCCTAGTGAACTTGAAAAACCCTAAATATCCCCAAATATTCTAAATAAAGAATGAAAATCGTTCTTTATCTCGTATTATCTCTTGTTTTCTTACTATTTTGTATTTTATAAAGAATATTTTGTTCTGTATAATGAATATACAGATATATAGTAGAGTAGCTTAAAAAGGAGAATTTCAAATGCTGGGATCACGGATTAAGGAGATGAGAGAACGGAAAGGGTATTCGATTTCGGAACTGGCCAAGCTGGCCGATGTTTCAAAATCTTATCTGAGCCAAATTGAGAGAGGTGTTCAAACAAATCCCTCACTGCAGGTTTTGAACAAAGTCGCCGTTACACTAGGGACAACGATTGAATACTTGCTCTGGAATGAGGGTAAAACAGACCAAACCGAATTAGAACTCGATAAGGAATGGAAGGAAATGATTTTAACAGCCATCAAGGAAGGGTTGAGGAAAGAGGATTTCATGGAGTATTGGAAATATATCAAATACGAGAGTTGGAAGAAGGAGAGACAGTCCGTAAATGAAGAATTGCAAAAATGATGATGTAGAAAATTGAACCCCCGCTGCGAATTGCAAGCGGGGGTGTATTATTTTTATCAGCAAATTCTCGGAAACATGGTCCCAGATAACCTATTTAGAATCCGCCTTGAGCCGAGCTGGGTTTCCAGCAACAGTCGTCCTTGTTCTTTATTAATAACTGAACCAATTAAAGCCGAATCCCGGCCTTCAGGGAACTCGCGGAGAATATCCACCACCTTTTCCTTTTCCATCAGACAGTCTCCCATGTATTGATAAAACGCGGCACAGCTTCCTTCAGCTGATACCATGCACGGGCCGATTGGATTTATTGGTGAAAAATTGATTCGGAAGGATTTTTGAACTTGGTTGGATGTGTAAACAGTTAAAGGAGAAATTTCAAATGTGATCCCAGATTGGGGAATGTACATGCATGTAATTTCGGGGGGCTGCATTGTTTTATCATTCATCGCGGGTATGAATGACAATTGGCCTAGTTCGGTAACTCGAAATGTCATTTATCGGCGTTATGAATGACACTTTGCCTCTTTCAGAAACCTGAAATGTCATTCATCAGTTTTAAAATGTCTACTTATTTCAAATGCTATTAGCATTTTCCAAATGAAAAACCCCAGCCAATAGCCAGGGTTCAATCTTCATCTATTATTCAGCTGCGAACTCCGCTTCCTCTGCCACAAGCCGCTTTTGCCGCTTTTTGAAGACGAATTTCGAGAGGTTGACCGAAATTTCATATAGCAGCAGCAATGGGATGATGACAAGGAAATCGGACATTGGATCTGGCGGTGTAATGACAATCGCAATTACAATGAGCACAAAATATGCGTATTTCCTGATTTTTGTTAAAACATATGGATTCAGGATCCCTAGAGAAGTCAGGAACATGACAACTGCCGGTAGCTCGAACAAAACTCCGAATGGCAAGGTCATATTCAAAATGAACCTGAAATATTTTTCAGCGGTAAAGTTGGTGACAAGCATGTCGCCGCCGAGATTGACCAGAAATTTGAGGACGTTCGGGAATATAACAAAATATCCAAACGCCAAACCAACTATAAACAGAATGAACAATGCAGGTATATAGGATAAGGAAATTTTTCGTTCAACTGGCTTTAACGCTGGCTTGACGAACATCCAGAGCTGGATGGCCAGTACTGGAATGGTTCCGGCGATGGCAATTAGCGAGGCCAATGCAAAATAGATCCAGACAATGTCGCTTGGTCCGAGCACAATTAGCTTAACTTCTAAATCGCGGACAAACCAGTGATATATTTCCTCCACGTACGTGAATCCGGCAATGAAGAATGCCACAAAGGCAACTGCGGTGATGATAATCCTCTTCCTGAGTTCATCCAGATGATCAACTAAGTTTAATTCTGTATCTTCCATATCGTTCTCCCTGCCGTGTACTTTTTGCCTTTTTCTAAAACTGCGGGCCGGTAGAGCAGTTTAAAAGCGGGTAACAAAATACTCATCTAATGGCGAAATTCATATATGCGCAATAAGAAAATAACCTTTCCAATTAGCGTAGAAAAGGGCTCCTCCCCAAGCTCCGCCCTCAAGCTCGCAAGGTAAGTGAACCCCGTGGTTTACAATTTATTGGATTAAGCTTTTTTCTCTGCATTCTTTTTATCTTCTTCAAAATCTTCCATAACATCGCTAGTCAGTTCGCGAGTGGATTTTTTGAATTCACGTAGTGTCTGGCCGAAAGCGCGTCCAATTTCAGGCAGCTTTTTAGGTCCAAAAATAATTAATGCAAGAACAAGGATCAAAATTAATCCAGGAACACCAATATTATTCAACATAGTGTTTACAACCCCTTCAGAGTTTCATATTTATAAATCTACTATGATTATAGTACTTTACTGGCCAATTTGGGGTAAATCACTTCAAAATTCATAGTAAGTTCACAAAATCTCACGTATTTCAAGCTGTGTGATATTTGGCATTTGCAACAGGTTAACTGCTATGTCCTGCCTGTATCAATGTAACAAGAACGAGGCCTTAAGTCAATCGAGGACAAGGGTTACATAAGAAAAAATACCCGGTATTTTTCAAGAAATTGTTCGCACAAATTTGATTTTGCGGCAATTAACTACATATACTATACCAAATAGAATCCGAAGGGAGTGGGATTGATGGAGTTTTTATTGGATAGCTTTGAAGGCGCGTTGCCAGTCGAAGTGACAATTGATGAGGACAACGGCCGCTATATGATTCGAAAAAGCGATACAAGTGGTGTTTTCTTTAACAGCCCTTCGGAATTGATTGAATGGATCCGAACACACTTTCAGGAAGATGAATTTCGGAGTCCTGAAGAATTTAGGAAGATGTTAGGCGCGCTAAGTCACTATGAGCAATTTGGTTATCAAGACTAGAAATCAAAAACATCAGCCATCTTAATTGGCTGATGTTTTTGATTAGGACACCTTTCTGTTATCACCCATGTTAGCAATAATGGTCAGCCGGACTTCTTCTGCGACTTGCTTCAAGTCTTTTTGAAGAAATATCTCCGGCATCAGTGGTTCACCAATTGTAACAATAATTTCAGCGGGCCTTATGAGACGGCATTTTTTTCAAAAACATTCGATGTACCCTGAATCGAGATTGGGATTATTGGAACTTCACCATCTTTCGGGAGACGAAAGCTGCCGGATTTGAACATGCCGACAACACCGCCCTTACTGCGGGTGCCTTCAGGAAAAATCACCAGTGAATGTCCCTTCTTCAGCATTTCAGCTCCTTCACGAAGAGATGCAATAGCCTGACGGCGGTCGCCCCTATCCATGAAAACACAGTTGATTAACTCCATCCACTTTCTCATAATCAGTACCTTTTTCACTTCCACCTTGGAAATGAATCCGAACGGTTTTGATAAATATCCGAGCAGCACCGGCACATCAAAATCGCCTTCATGGTTGGAAATGAACACAACAGCACCTTTAGGTATATTCTCCTCACCAATTACGGTCACCTTTGACCCCGTCAATTTCATGATGTTTCGCGACCAGCGTTTCGGTGTTGCATGTATGATTTTGTCGCGGACTGCCACTGGCAAGGCCAGGTCGAGCTTTTTCAAGCGGCGAAGCTCAATGGTGCTGTATAAGAGATAGCCGCAAATATAGGCAAAACAGATTGCCAGCCTGATCATTGCTTCCCTCCGGATTTCCTTTTGTAAATAAGAAACTCGTAATCATATGGATTCTTCTCGTCTCTGAGTCCTTTTTCTCTTGAATCGAGTTCCCATTCATTCGGGCGGAAAATCGGGAAGTACGTATCCCCTTCAAAATCGGCATGGATCATCGTCAAATAAAGCTTATCAGCATACGGAAACAGTTCTTTGAAAATTTCAGCGCCGCCGATAACGAAAACTTCCTCTTCTTTTGTCCTGCAATAATCAAGGAATTCTTTTACAGAGTATACAACTGTACAGCCTTCAAAGGTGTAGTCCCTGTTTCGGGTAATAATAATATTTTCGCGGCCAGGCAGCGGTTTTCCTATTGATTCGAACGTTTTCCTGCCCATCGCAATCGGGTGCCCCATTGTTGTACGTTTAAAAAATTTTAAATCCTCAGGTAAATGCCATGGCAGCTTGTTATCCCTGCCAATCACCCTGTTTTCATCCATGGCCCACATAAACGAAATCATACAGAGACAACCCCTTTGATGTGTGGATGAGGATCATAGCCATCAATAGTAAAGTCCTCATATTTAAATGAAAAAATATCCTTTACGTCCGGATTAATGTTCATTTTCGGAAGCTGTCTTGGTTCGCGGCTCAGCTGCTCCTTCACCTGCTCGATATGATTGTTATAAATATGTACATCGCCAAATGTGTGCACGAATTCACCTGGTTCAAGGTCGCATACCTGTGCAATCATCATGGTCAACAGCGCATATGAAGCAATGTTGAACGGAACACCGAGGAAAAGGTCAGCAGAGCGCTGGTACAGCTGGCATGAAAGCTTTCCGTCAGCCACATAAAATTGAAACAGGCAATGACACGGAGCAAGCGCCATTTTATCAATTTCGGCCACATTCCAGGCATTCACAATCAGCCTGCGTGAATTGGGATTTGTCTTTATTTGCTCTATCAAGTCACTGATCTGGTCAACTGTTGTCCCGTCAGCACCTTCCCAGGAACGCCACTGCTTTCCGTATACCGGGCCAAGATTTCCTTCTTCATCTGCCCATTCATTCCAAATCCGCACACCATTTTCCTGCAAATAACGGACGTTCGTATCACCATTCAAAAACCAGAGCAATTCATGAATGATTGATCTCATATGCAGCTTTTTTGTAGTAATAAGCGGGAAGCCCTCCTGCAGGTTGAACCGCATCTGGTAGCCAAATGTCGAAACCGTGCCTGTCCCTGTCCTGTCGCCTTTCTCTGTCCCGTTTTCAAGAACATGGCGGCATAGATCCAAATATTGTTTCATCTAAGAGACCCTCCCTTGTTTTTACTTTTCATTCTATCAAAAAAGCAAAGGCCTTGAAACAAATATGTTAGTCAAGGCCTTGAATCAATTTATATGTGAGAGGAGCAGTTTTTTCTAAAAATTGATTACTCTCTTCTGATAAGTAATAAAGCGCGAATGCTTCTGCGAAATATTCCTCTGGATAGTTGTTAAAATATTTCAGTCCCGGAAAAAGCTTAGTGCGTTCCTTTTCCCACACTTTGATAAAAGCTTTTTGTTCAGATAGACCATCATATACAAGATTATCAATTGAATGAGCAAGCTCGTGAAGCTCCAAATTAATAGAGCCATGACCTTTTCCTTTCTCGCTTGCCCCGATTTTTACAAGAACAACCTCCGAGCCGCCAATACCAGGCACTGCATCCCAGGTCGCTCCATTCGTATAACCCCGGGGCGTCTCCCCTTTCAAATGGCTTGCTGTCGGATTATCTGTCAGTCTGCCCTCAAAGAGCCGGACGACAATGCCTTCCTGGTTTATTTTTGTAAGGAGCGAGTCTGGAAGCTTTGCAAGCCGTTGGATAATTGCCGCGGCCTCGAAAGTGTCGAACGTTTCCTCGGGTAAAAGGACTGTCCCTGACAGGTTTCCCCAATCAATGTATTGCAATTGCTGGCCGAGTGGCGTATCGCCATTGAAATTGGCAAGCGCCACACCACCAGGAGCAGCTTTTGAAGTAGAGATAAGGAAGAAGAACAGCACCGCCGGAACCACTATTAAAAAAAGCTTTTTCATTCTCATTTCCCCAGTACGCGATTTTTATAGTCTACCAGAATTATACCATCTATATAGTGGAAACAGGCTGTGGGTTTGATGGAAATTGTGGCTAAACACGAACAAAAGCGCATTGGTCTTACTACAGAATTTAGTTGCCCAAAAATTAATTCGGCAATCTTCCTTGAACAACGAAAAACCCGGCGTTTTGGCCGGGTTGTTTTAGCAATGAAGTTAGTAATCTATTAAGCCATCCATTTCGGAGGAGTATTCTTGTCCCAGTAAATGCTGCCAAGCTCATGATGTTCCTGGAAGCTGTCATGGGCAGTATGATAGTGGAAATTGAACCAGTATCCTGCCTGTGGCGGGTTGTCCCGTCTGACATGGAAGCGGATGACATCTTTTCCTGTCCGTACGTCCTTGATATGGAAGATTTTTTCCGAGAGCCCTGCACCAGGTTGTTCGGAAATTGCCAGTCCAGTCAGGTCCTCCTCAGGGAACTGGGCAGCTGTTTTGGAAATAGCTTGTTCTATATTAGGAAGGATGATTTCCTTAAATTCATTCTCAATCACTGGCTTTATCCTAGTCCCGAATTTTTCATATGAGCGGGTCTCCGCCAGCTTTACCATATCCTCAATAAATTGATCACGGGTAATGGAGGGGGTTTGTTGAAACTGGGTTGGTATGCTTGGGCCAAATTCAGCAGAACCTCGGCCTGGTGATTTGGTATCGGCATTGACCTGATCAAGAAAGTTCATCTGGGCTGGTGTAATAAGTCCAAATGTAAGGATCGATACCATGACCATCAATGATTTCCGAATCCACGTTTTCAAATGCCTATCCCCCCTTCATTTATGTATAAGCCTATTATACTTCTTTTTTTAATGAGTTTTAAAGTTTTTTATATGGATATTATAAATATAATGAAAATTTTTTCTTTAGGGGTGGGAAGTATGGAATGGGTGATTATGACTGGCGGCTTGATGATGCTTGGCTATTTTATATATTGTTCGATTTTCGATTAGGAAACACACAGCCGGACATGAGCCGGCTGTTATTTTTTTTCTAGGTATCCGTAATGGAATTTGGCCGCTTTCCTGATTGCCCGCCTGAAGCCGAACTCGTCAAATCTTGTGCTTTTGAAATGATCCTTGAGGACGACCCGGTTGCGAGACACTCGCAGCGACTCTATTATTTCCTCTTCACCAAGCCCTTCGTACAAGGCAAATTGGCGGAGCGACTTGATTCCCTCCGATTCGTCGATGCTTTCTTCAAACATCGGATCCCAGTACACACAGTCAACCGAATTGTCGGGCAGGCTTTTCAAAAAGGATAAAGAACTGGAATTTACAACCTGAACACGGCTCATTGCTTCATCAAGTGGAGCAACGCCTGTCGCCCAGCTGAGAAGCCCTTTTTTTACGAGATAAGCGACATATTGATTCCCTTCAATCCCTGTCACCATACCTTCTTTTCCGGTGACAAAACTTGCGACTATGGAATCTGAGGCGAGCCCAAGTGTACAGTCCAGGAATGAGTGGCCTCTTTCAAGGCCAGCAGCTTCGATTAAAGGGTCACTTCCCCCTTCAATCAGCCGCTTGACTCGGAACATCGCGGAAGACGGGTGAAAGAAAAAAGGTGTATCTTCTCTAAAGCTGTAAAGCTTGATGCTATCGTTGCCCGCGACAATGCAACCCGTACCCCTTTCCTCCTGCATGCGCGATATCGACTTTTTCCCGCGCGGAAGGAAAGGAATATCAAGGTCCATTGCAACTTCCTTAGCCTTATTTAACATTGTTTCAGTTACTCGGTACGCTGTGGTTACAAACATAATGAATCTCCTAATAGAAACAGCCTCGCCAATTGGAGAGGTCAGAATTTTTAGCTAAAAAAAGGACGCCATTCGGCATCCTTTTAGAAATTGTTTTTAATTCCTGTGGTAAGGTTTTCCATGACACCTTCCATTGTGTTTCCTTCAATATCATGGCGCGGAATGAAGTGGACAACCTGGCCGTCCTTCAAGAGTGCAACAGATGGCGAGGATGGCGGGATATCCCCGAAGTACTCGCGCATTTTTGCGGTTGCTTCTTTATCCTGGCCTGCAAAAACTGTAACCAGATGGTCTGGCTGTTTTTCAGTGTTCATGACTGTCTGTGTAATCGCTGGGCGCGCAAGGCCTGCTGCACAGCCGCAAACTGAGTTGATCACAACAACAGCTGTCCCTTTTGCTTCACCCATGAAAGCATTGACGTCTTCAGGAGTTGTTAATTCTTTAAAGCCTGCATTTGTTAATTCCTCACGCATTGGCTTTACCATTTGCTTCATATATTCTTCATATGCCATTGACATAAGATAGATCCCTCCGTTTCTGGTATTAGCATACTATAAATAGTTTCCATATTCCATTATACAAAACCAATATTTTTGTAAAAATGTATTTTAACAGGCACACTTCTTCTTGTTTGAATTCGAGGAAAAGTTTCCGGATTTTTAAATCAGTTTTCGAGGACATTTTACATGTTCTTTTCAGTCAAATTGTCCTCGAAACTTGGTTTGGTGGACATTTTGGCTGTCAGTGCCCCTCAAATTGTCCTTGAAACTCGATTTGCTGGACATTTTAAAGGTTCATGGCAGGCAAAATGTACTTGAAACTTAGTTTGCTGGACATTTTATATGTCCGTGAAAGTCAAAATGTACTTGAAGCTTGCTTACCTGGAGGTTTCGTGTCACGAGCCCTTCGCTCATCTTTAGGAAACGATCTTTCCCCAAAGATAAATCCAGGAAAGCTTCTCCAACAACCTTATTATAGATTTGCCTTCCTTGCTTCGGTCATCTGCTTCCACACCGAGCCTTTCGCTTCTTCGCCGCCTTCAATTCTGGCAATTGCCATTTTCGCTTGCAGAGCGACTTCAAATTCAGAATCATCGGCAGCCTCCTTCAGTGCTGGAAGTGCTGATTCATCTCCTTCTTCAAAAAGGAACATTGCTGCACGCCAGCGGACAAGCTTGCTTGGATCCTTCAACGCAAGGGCCATTTCTGGGCCAGCCTCGCTAAAACCAAGGTCGGACAGGCAGTCACCAGCTGTTCTCCGGACAGTAACGTTTTTGTCCTTTAATGCTTTATATAGAAGCGGCAATACTGCCTTATCCTTTATCATTCCAAGATAGACAGTGGCAAGCCTTCGGATGGAAGGCTTCTCATCCTGGAGTGCCTTCTCAAGCATCGGCAGATCTTCAATCTCTGGATCCGGAATTTGCTCCAGCTTCTGATACCTGATTTGCCATTCAGAATCATTCAGGTCTTCCGCAGTTATCCGGTGCCTTTCACGGGTTGGCTTAATTGGGGCAGACGGGCCTGCAGCCTTTGCGGCGTTTACAATGTCATCCAGCCGTGATTGTGGATAAGATGCAATCAGTTCCTCAATAACATCATGGCCTATTTGGTCAAACTCGCCATAACGTATCCCAAAGTCCTGCCATTTTCTTAGCAATATGTAGTTATCACCCTCAAGCTGGGCTTGCTCGCGTGCTTCAAGAAAGTACTCAGGCATGCCATAGCGTTTTTCTTCATTCCCGTCCAAAAGCTTTACTTGAAGCGGAATGTCTTTAAACATCTGGACCTGAACCTGGATCTCCCCAAAGCGTGAAATCTCCGCCTGGGCTTGTTCGCCAGTTGCCGCCTCGTCACCGAAAGCCTCCCTGACTTTTGCAAGCAGCTCTTTCCAATCGTATTTAGCATTCCGCTCAACCGCAATGAAGTCCGCTACGTGGTAAACGCCTTTAATCCCTTCAATTTCGAGAATGTTGCGGATAACAGCAGGAGCGCCTTCTGCCTTATCTCTTTTATAATTATGGCTCTTGCCCATTGGAAGTTCCTGGTCAAGATTAATCTTCATTGTATTCGGGCTTGGAGTCGGTTCTATCGACTTTATTTTCACAGGGTATCACCTCATTTTTAACTTTATCACAAACAGAATGGTAACTTCCAATATGCGGAACTGACAGCGGGGTGGCTTTCAGATGCTACATGCACAAATTATAGTAAATAGCACCCTGCACTGGGCAGGATGCCATAAAAACCGCGCGGACCATGTTACTATCTATATGATAGCAAATGCTAGCAATCCGCTACCCTTCAGCAATCTCGGATAAATACGACCATCTTTCTATTAATCGCTCAAGTTCTTCGTTTATTTCGGTTTCTTCTTCCATCAACTTATTTGCCTGTTCAAAATTGCTGCCTGTATTGGCAAGCTCTTTAGCTATTTGCTCAAGCCTTTCTTCAGCTGCAGCAATATTGTCATCGATGCTTTCCCATTCCTTTTGTTCCTGATAGGTCATTCTTTTCTTTTTCTCTTTGACCCTCTGGTTAGGGGCAGGTGCTGGCTTGGAAGCTGATGATGCGCTTTGGTCATCCTGCTGTTCCATATACCCGGAATAATTGCCATAGTATGTCCCTATCGTTCCGTTGCCTTTTAAAATCAGGAGCTGCTCTGCTATTTTATCAAGGAAATACCGGTCATGAGATACCGTGATAACAACACCGGGGAATTCCTCAAGATAATCCTCAAGGACAGTCAGAGTCTGGGTATCGAGGTCATTGGTCGGCTCGTCCAATAACAGGACGTTTGGAGCTTCCATTAAAATTTTCAAAAGGTAAAGCCTGCGCTTTTCCCCACCGGATAGTTTCCTGATCGGCGTTCCATGGGATGAAGGCGGGAAGAGGAAGCGCTCAAGCATTTGCGACGCGGAAATGGTTTTTCCGTCCGTTGTATTGATGACCTGGGCGGTTTCCTTAATGTATTCAATCATCCTCAGGCTTTCATCCATATCTTCGTTTTCCTGTGTATAATATCCAATTTTTACGGTTTGGCCCATTTCATATTCTCCGCTATCGAGCGGTATTCTTTTTGCGAGAATATTGAGCAGCGTCGATTTGCCAGTCCCGTTTTTGCCAATGATGCCAATCCTATCGCCTGGTTTAACAAGCAAATTGAATTGATTAAGAATAACAGTTCCATCAAAGGATTTGTTCGCATCTTTAAGCTCGAAGACCTGTTTGCCCAGCCTGCTTCCAGCCAGGGAGATATCGACTTTGTCAGCGGTCCTTCCACCAGAGATCTGTTCCTCAAGCTTATCAAACCTATCAATTCTTGCCTTTTGCTTGGTGGACCGGGCCTGCGCTCCCCTGCGGATCCACTCGAGCTCGCGTCTGAACAGGTTGTTTCTTTTCTCAAGGGTGGCAGCTTCATTTTCTTCACGAATTGCTTTCGCCTCGAGGAAGCTTGCGTAGTTTCCTTTATAGGTGTAAATATTGCCTCCATCCAGCTCCATAATCCGATTTGTAACCCGGTCAAGGAAATAACGGTCATGGGTAACAAGGAGGACGGAACCGCTGTAGTTCTTCAAATACTCCTCGAGCCATTTGACTGAATCGAAGTCAAGATGGTTGGTAGGCTCATCAAGAATCAGTAAATCAGGGGCTTCAATCAGGACACTGGCAAGGGCAACCCGTTTTTTCTGGCCGCCTGACAGTTCTCGGGTTATTCTTTGAAAACCGTCAATTCCCAGCTTTGTTAAAATTGTTTTTGCATTCGTGCTCGCATCCCAGCCATTTAAAGCATCCATTTCTTTCTGCAAGGAAAAAAGCTGTTCTTGAACCTCCTTGCTTCCTGGTGATACCTCAAGCTCCGCAAGACATTGTTCATACTTGCGCATTACCTTTACGACCGGAGCGTCACCATGGAAAACCTGCTCTAGGACAGTTAATTCAGGATTAAGATCTGGCTGCTGGTCCAGATAACCGATTCTGTAGTCTTTTGCAGCCGAAATTTCACCATTATCCGAATCATCGACCCCGGCAATGATTTTGAGGAGCGATGATTTCCCTGTACCATTCACACCAATCAAGCCTATCTTTTCTTTTTCAGTAATAGTAAAAGAGATAGTATTAAAAAGTTTTTTCTCGCCGTATGTTTTTGATAGATTTTCAACAGTGAGCATTTTCATAGTTTGGATTCCCACTCCCTGTAAAATTGCTTGAGAAACTCTTCCATTGCATTTTGGCGGCTTACAGCCATCCTTTTCGCGGTACCTGTGTTAAGTAGACTTTCTAGTTTCAACAGCTTCTCGTAAAAATGGTTAATCGTTGATGACTTTCCGCTCCGATATTCCTCTAGCGACATTTCTTCACGGACTTGGAGATCCGGATCGTAAATTGGCTGGCCCTTTTTTCCTCCATAGGCAAAAGTACGGGCAATACCAATCGCACCGATGGCATCAAGCCGATCTGCGTCCTGGACAATGCGGGCTTCAAGAGATGGCAGAGGAACACCCATCCCGCCTTTATATGAAATCGAATAAACAATATCGTTGATTTTATGCATTTCAGTTTCTGACATCCCGATTTTATGAAAGAAAGCATCAAGTTTTTCTTTTCCCGCTTCTGCAGAAGGGTTCAATTTTTCATCCGGAATATCATGCAGCAAGGCTGCCATTTCAATTATCGCTGTATCGGTAATGCCCTCTTCCCTGGCAATTAGCAGGGCGTTGTTCCTGACTCGGTTAACGTGGTGCCAGTCATGGCCTGTCGCGTCCTCGCCCATTTCGGTTTTCACGAATTCTTCTATCTTTGCAATCATATGTTCCAAAAGGTGCACTTCCTTTCATCCTGCTATTTTACCACGAAGCAGGCAAGCCTTAAAGACAAAAGCGCAAGCGGCTTGGTCATCGCCGTACAAAATGGAGGGCCTCGAAGGAGATAAAGGAAACACGATGAGCACATGCGAATCGATGTTGACTTATCGTAACGAGGGGACCGAAGTACACTTGGCGCTAGGCGCTGAAGCTAGACGTAGACACACTCAATAAAAAGTTATACTATTGGCGAAATTTGTTCTTTTCTTAAACAAGAAAAAAGTGCCGGTGCGGCACTTTTTCCGAAACAGTGGTTATCGTTTACCCAATATTATGATACCAGCTGATGCCAAGCGTGTTTTCGCCAGCATGGACGCCAATGACTGCTCCAAGTGGACAGCGTTTGAATTTAATCTCAGGGAATTGCGGCTCCAGTTCCTTTTGCCATTGCAGCGCGGAATCCTCATGAAGGCCATAAAGTAAATAGACTTCACTAAAACCATGCTTCTCATAGGCAGACCGCAAATAGCTTTCAATTTTATCCTTAGCTTTCCTGCTGCTTCTGGCTTTTTCCTTTACTTCCAGCTTGCCGTCCTCAATCGATATGATCGGTGTGATGCTAAGCATGCTGCCGAGGAAAAATTGGACCCCGCCCATTCTCCCGCTTCTATGCAGCTGTTCCAGGCTGCCAATCAGCACATATGTCTCATTCTCGTCCCGGTGCTTTTCAAGTTCTTGCTTAATAGCCGCTGAATCCTTCCCTTCCTTCGCTAGCTCAATTCCCTTTTTTAGAAGAGCGGATAATGGGAAGGCAAGAATTTTCGAATCAATTGTTGTAACAGGGATATCAACAAGCTGCGCCGCCTGCTCGCTCGAAGAAACTGTTCCGCTTAGCTTTGACGAAAGCAGGACCGCAATGATTTCGTCATAGTTTTCCGCCAGCTTTTCGAACAAATCCTTGAAGGCACCAACTGATGGCTGTGAAGTCTTCGGAGGCGTTTTTAACTCGCGCAGTTTGGCAAAAAGCTCCGCTGCGGTTAAATCAATGCCGTCCGCATATTCCTCTCCGTCCATGATCACGGTCAATGGAATAGAATACAGGTCCGGATTGCCGCGCAGTTCCTCATCGAGGAAGGCAGTGCTATCCGTAACCCAGGCCGTCTTTTTCAAAAAAAGTCCCCCTTGTCCCTAAAATATTCGTATTTAGTCTTAATATAATGGACGATGCAGAAAAATAGTCCTATTTTGATAGCAGCTTCTCAATATCCTTCTTTATATCTCCTGGTTTTATCGTGGAGGCATACCTTGCTACCGGCTTTCCATCCCGGTCCACAAGGAATTTTGTGAAATTCCATTTGATGCTTTTGCTCCCGAGGATACCCGGAGCCTCTTTTGACAAGTACTCAAAAAGCGGATGCGCATCATCACCCTTGACATCCACCTTGGCAAACATCGGGAAGGTCACACCGTAATTCAGGCTGCAAAACGATTCAATCTGCTCTTCGGTCCCGGGTTCCTGGCCGCCAAACTGGTTGCTTGGAAAGCCTAAAACAGCCAGGCCCTTATCCTTATATTCAGTATAAAGCTCCTGAAGGCCGTCATATTGAGGAGTAAATCCACACTTGCTAGCCGTATTGACAATGAGCAGAACCTTTCCTTCGTAATCACTCAGGGAAACTTCCTCGCCTTTGATTGTCCTAGCTTTAAATTCATATACTGACATAGGTCCCTCCACTATTCGTTATAGTTTCACCATTCACCATTTATTTAATTTATATTGCTTGGGTTCGTTCTGTTAAACTGAAGTTTTTCTGTAATTTCCGCTCCAGGCACTTCGCTTTCCTCGGGCGGCCTGGGAGCCTCCTCGTCGCTTTGCTCCTGCGGGGTCTCCCACTGACCTTTTCTCCCGAAGGAGTCTTCGTGCCTTCCGCTTCAATTAATAAAACGCCTATGCTTTAAATTTTTAAGTTTACTTGCATGGTCAACTTAAGTAAGAGTGGAAACTTATAGAAGGAATCTACTCTATGCTTTCCAGGTATGTTTGGAGGCGGCCGAGTGTTTCTGAGGTATATGCGATAATCTCGGGAAGGTCCTCCATTTGTCCTTCTGTTATAAGCCTATTAAACTCAACGCTAATGCAATTATGTATATAGTCTTCGCTTGAAAAAGGATCAAAGGAAGCTTTCTGGACAATCGTACGCTCCACCCCCCATAAAGATTCCATAAGGGATTGAATATCCTCGTAGACATCTGTGTCATCTGGATGTTTGGTGCGGAATTGCAGCACAAGTTCGCTTCCGGATTTGCCCTTAGTTGACTCGCCAGGCAATAGTTCGGCGGCGAGATTGATAAGCCCCGCATGAAGTGATACTTCCGCTTCTATGTCCGGGATACCATCCTGCATGAAGATGATGGAAAACTCCCTCGACAGCGTGGCAAGGTCAACGATATCCCTGCGTCCGCTAATGATAATCTTCCCTGCTATATCCATATCGTATAGGGACCCTTCAACTATTACCTTCATATTATCAAATGCCGTTGGATCGAACAATTTTTGACCTCCATCATTAAAATTATATTGAAAAGAGGCTCCGATAAAGAGCCTCTCGCATATTCCTATTTTCCCTAGAAAAGCCCGACCGCGTTCCCGTTATCATCAACATCCATATTCATCGCGGCAGGACGTTTTGGTAGGCCTGGCATTGTCATAACTTCTCCGGTCAGAGCGACCAAAAACCCTGCGCCAATCGACGGCTTAAATTCGCGGACAGTTACCGTGAATCCTGTTGGTTTTCCAAGCAGGGATGGGTTATCTGATAAAGAGTACTGTGTTTTTGCCATACAGATCGGCAGATTCGACCAGCCGTATCTGTCATATTCCTCAAGCTGTTTTTTTGCTTTTGCCGAAAACTCGACATCAAGGCCGCCATACACTTTTTGGACGATGGTCCGTACCTTTACATCAATTGGATCGGCAAGGTCATAAAGCGGATGGAAAGTGTTAGGTGTTTCCTCAATTGCCTTCAACACTTTTTCAGCGAGGTCAATACCGCCTTCTCCGCCTTTTTCCCATACTTCGGTCAACGCAACAGGAATTTGTTCCGCCTCACACCACTCGATCAACGTTTTAACTTCTTCAGCACTATCGGTTACAAATTTGTTAACCGCAACTACTGCTGGCAAACCGAATTCCCTGATTGTTTCAATATGTTTTTTCAAGTTGTCAAAGCCGAGAGTCAGAGCCGGGATATTTTCAGTTGAAAGTTCATTTTTAGGTACCCCGCCATGCATCTTCAGCGCGCGGATCGTTGCAACAATGACAACCGCTTCCGGATTGATTTGAGCACTGCGCGATTTAATATGCAAAAACTTTTCCGCTCCAAGGTCTGCCCCAAATCCAGCCTCTGTTATCACATAATCAGCCAGTTTCGCCGCAGTCGTCGTCGCAATGACAGAGTTACATCCATGTGCGATATTAGCGAATGGACCCCCATGCACCATCGCAGGTGTATGCTCGATCGTCTGGACTATATTTGGCTTAACCGCATCCTTAAGCAGCAAGGTTAGTGCGCCTTCAACACCAAGGTCGCCCGCAGTGACAGGCTCCTTTTGGTCATTATAGGCGACGACCATCCGGGCAAGCCTTCGTTTTAAATCCTCCAAATCAGTAGCAAGGCAAAGGACTGCCATAATTTCGGATGCTACCGTAATATCAAAACCATCCTCACGCGGAACACCCTGGATTGGTCCGCCAAGGCCGATAATTACTTTCCGGAGTGCCCTGTCATTCAGGTCGACGGCACGTTTCCAGACAATCCGCCTGGAATCAATGCGAAGTTCATTTCCTTGCTGCATGTGGTTATCAATTAAAGCAGCCAATGCATTGTTTGCTGTGGTAATCGCATGGAGGTCGCCAGTAAAATGAAGGTTAATATCCTCCATCGGCAGCACCTGGGAGTAACCGCCGCCAGCGGCACCTCCCTTTATGCCCATTGTTGGGCCAAGCGAAGGCTCGCGCATCGCAATCATCGCTTTTTTTCCAATTTTATTAAACGCATCGCCAAGTCCGACTGTAACCGTCGACTTTCCTTCTCCCGCCGGAGTTGGATTAATAGCAGTTACAAGAATAATTTTACCGCTAGGCCGGGTCTGCAATTTTTTAAGTACGTCAGTCGAGAGCTTTGCTTTGTACTTTCCGTATAGCTCCAAATCGTCTTCAGCCAGTCCGAGCGTTGCTGCGATCTCAGTGATTGGCTTCATTTTTGCTTGCTGTGCAATTTCAATGTCGGACTTGTGCTTAATTTTTTCCAAAAGTATCCCCCGCATCCATGACTGAATTAGTGTAAACTTTTCTAACAATTTCTATTGTAACAAATTCTCCGTCTTCTGTGAGTGATTTTTATCCCACTCTTAACGGGCAGTAAGACCACCAACCTTATGATTCAGAGATAAAGAAGAATATATGTAAGGGTCGACTGCCCGTAAAGGTCCGATTGGCTCACCTAACCATCAGCGGGGATGAACACCCCCCACTGATGGAAGGTTCACTTTATCCCACTCTTAATGGGCAGTAAGACCACCAACCTTATGATTCAGAGATAAAGAAGAATATATGTAAGGGTCGACTGCCCGTAAAGGTCCGATTGGCTCACTTAACCATCAGCGGGGATGAACCCCCCACTGATGGAAGGTTCACTTTATCCCACTCTTAATGGGCAGTAAGACCATCACTGATGGACGGATCACTTTACTAGACAAATCTCATCATCCTGACCTCTGTTTCGTCGAGTAAACACACTTTACTAGACGAATCTCACCTTCATAACCTCGGTTGCGTCGAGTAAACACACTTTACTCGACGAATCTCACCTTCATAACCTCAGTTTCGTCGAGTTAACTTACTTTACTAGGCGAATTTCACTCTCATAACCTCAGTTTCGTCGAGTAAAAATACTTTACCAGATGAAATCTAGTACAAACTTTAAAAGAGGCAGGTGCCTTTAGAATTCTACCGGCCCTGCCAAATTATTACACTGTCGGGTTGGAAGTTTTCCGAGTTCTTGCCGAAGCGGCTTTTTTAGCAGGCCCGGTAGTCTTTTCCGGAAACTCCATTTTCCACGAGTAATACCCTTTTTCCTCGTTCTTTTCATAACGGAGGATTGCATCAAACTTCGTGCCTTTCTTGCTCGTTAGTCCCTTGACATTGGCATAACCATTTTTCAGGATGCTTTTCACCATTGTTACGGTAGGCTTCTTTTTTAACGCAGCAAGGAATTTATCGTTTTTCCAGACTACAAACTTGCAGCCGCTCTTCCAGTTGCTGCAGCCGAATCCCTTAAACCCTTCAATAATGCTGCCCTCGCTGCATTCCGGGCATTTGCCAAGAGCTTCCGCAGACTTCCGCTCCCTTTTTACTTCCTGGAGGATTGTGGCCTCGCCGGCCTTAATCTTTTCAACCGATTCAGACGTAAATCCGAAAATCATCGATAAAAATTCATCCTTTGCGACCCTTCGCTTTTCAATATCAGCAAGTGTCTTTTCAAGTCTTCCGGTAAATTCGAGGTCAAACAGCTCGTGGATCGGAAACGTTTCGACCAGCCTTCTGCCAAGCTCGGTACAAATCAAATTCTTGTTCTGAGCTTCGATATAACCAATATCCTTCAGCTTCTTGATTGTTTCCGCCCTTGTCGCCGGCGTACCGATACTGAAGCCTGCGAGGATCGCCTCCATCATTTCGGTGCTATCTTCTTCCTCGTGCCCTTTTCCGCAAGTCTCCATCACCCGGAGCAGCGTTTTCTCGGTATGGTGCTTTGGAGGCTTGGTTTGGTGCGTTGACAAATCGGTTCCGGCAACTGCGACTTTTTCCTGAACCTGCACATTTGGAAGGAGAGTCTCCTTCGAATCAATTTTTTCAACCTTCTTCCAGCCTTCGACAAGCTCAATTCGCCCCTTGGATAAAAATACCCCGGCGAGAGCTGCCTCTGGAATTTCAGTCGTAATCCTTGTTTCCTCATACTCTGCCGCGGGCATAAACTGCATAATGAAACGGTTCTTGATTGCGTTGTAAACAATCGCTTCGTCAGCAGTAAGCGACTTCGGCATCATATAGGTCGGCATGATCGCACTATGGCTTTCAACCCTTGACGAGTCAAATACGCGCTTTGATTTTTTAAAAACAACTTCATCCTTGTATGGGAGGTCCTTTTTTAAATTATCCAGAACCTTTGCTGCCTTGCCCGCAAGTGATTCCTCAAGCACAGAGCTGGCCGTCCTCGGATATGTGATGAACTTTTTCTCATAAAGCGACTGGGCAACCTTCAGCACCTTATCTGCTGTCCAGCCCTTGTATTTGCTCGTAATATATCCCTGCAAGTTGGAAAGATTGAACAGGAATGGAGGCAGCTCCCGCTTTTTCTCCACCTTCTTGTCGGTAACAACTCCATCGTGCCCTTCAAGCTTTGCAACAATTTCCTCTAGCTTGGACTTATCCTTGAACTTTTCCGTCTCTTTCTCGTTATAAGTTCCCTCGTATTCTTCATTCTTTGAAGTCTTGAATAGTGCCGAAAGCTTGAAATATGTTTCCGGGACAAACCTTTCAATTTCAAGGTCCCTGTCATAAATGATTTTCAACGTTGGCAGCAGCACCCGCCCGATATTGAGAGCCTTCCCAGAACCCTTCTGGTACTTTAATGTCGCAGCTGATGTCAGGTTGATGCCAATCGTCCAATCCGCCCACTGGCGGCTCACCCCTGCATCCTGCAGCGGACGTAAATCCGTATTTGGCTTCATTGAAGCAAGGCCATTCAGCACTTCATTCGGTGTCCATTCATTCAGAAGCAGCCGAAAAACAGGCTTCTTCGTTTTACTGTTGTAAATAATACTGTCGCCAATCAACTGGCCTTCCCGGTCGAAGTCGCATGCCGAGACAATTCCGTCAACATCCGCTCGCTTAATCAGGCTATGGATAACCTTTAGCTGCTTTTTCGCGCCAAGGTCCTCCTTATCCCGATTCCTCGGATCGCTCTTCACTTTATATTTAAACTGTTCGGGAATGAAAGGGAAATTATCCATTTTCCACTTTGCCATCTTCGTATCATAATCTTTCGCATCCCAGAGCTGCAGCAGATGCCCGAACGCCCATGTAATAATATAGTCGTCCCCTTCATAATAACCGTCCTGTTTTCCCTTGATTTTCAAGGCATCGGCAATGTTTTTCGCAACCGACGGCTTTTCGGAGATAATTACTTTTTTCACGTTTTACCCACCAATCCAACTAGACAAGATATCTCCATTTTAGCCTAAATTGGATTCTTTTTGTGAAAGAAAACTCAAGTGCTTTTTTTTTCGCAAAAAAAATATGCCTTTCGGCAAAGGGTCTACAGCTCCCTATAATTGAACCATCTATTCTTTGGCACTACTGCCGTCACTGTTAAAACAAGAGATGGCATCCGCTCCACGTCTAGGGCCACCGCCCCCACATTTTCAACAAAAAGCAAGGCGCTGCCATCAGAAGCAATTTCTGAAATCTTTACGTTGCAGCCAGTGAATGCCCTGCAAATTTCCTCTTTCTGGTTCAATGTCAAGTTCAGCTTCGGCCAAAATCTAAGAATTAGTTCCTGGTTTTTTTGTGCGATGCGGTACAATACGCTCACCCTCCCATACTAGAGAGTATGGCCTGTTATAGGCGATTATGAAATATTTTTATAATGTTGGGAAAATTGGATCTATTCCCAGGAAAAGCGCTTACATCCCTTGACTGCCCTGTAGGTATCATGTATAGTTAAATCATCATGATACAGACTAAATCAGGACATACCTGTTACATCTGTTTCATGATAATATTCAACTTGGGCATATTTTATGCTTCGAAGGTTTTAGGAGGAAAAGGTTACTATGCAAAACGGTAAAGTAAAATGGTTCAACAACGAAAAAGGCTACGGTTTCATTGAAGTAGAAGGCGGAGAAGACGTATTCGTTCATTTCTCAGCAATCCAGGGAGACGGTTTCAAATCCCTTGAAGAAGGTCAAGAAGTTTCTTTCGAAATCGTTGAAGGAAACCGTGGACCACAGGCTGCGAACGTAGTAAAACTTTAATTTTCATTGCGTTTACAAAGTCGAATGTTTCAGGCTGGCAGATGCCAGCCTTTTTGTATGGTTAAAATAATTACATTAGTGCCATGAAGCGATAGCTTTATCAGTGAGTGAATTCTAACCAAGCAACTATTCAGCCAAATAAATTAAGGTAAAGTTATTTTCCTGATAACTGGTCTCCAAGCGATTTCAGCTGCTCGCCTACCGTACATTGGCTAATGCAAAATTTATGTGACTTTCTTCTTCCGGAGTCGGCCAGATTCTGCTTTTGCAAAAAACAGCCATCACAGTATTGAACCAGGAGAGAATTGATTTCCCGGAACAACTGCCTCCGTTCAATTGTTCTTTTTTCCATCCCCTACCTCCTACAGCAATTGGGTCTTTGCCATGATTTTTTTTCCTGCCAGCGCCTGGCTTGCAAGCTTATCCGCTTCTTTATTTTCATTACGCGACAGAACCTTGTAAGAAGGTTTAATCCCTAATTCCTCTAATTTCTTTTCAATTCGATCGAGCCATTTGTTCAGTACTTCTTCATAGCATGGCCATTCGCCTTCGAGCTGCTTCAGTACTCCCTGGGAATCGCCGCGGAACTCGCAAGGCATATTGCTGATCCCATACTCCTCGAATAATGAGACAGCAAAGTACATCGCCGCATATTCCGCCTCATTGTTCGTTTCCATCTCGGCGATTTTTTCATTGGCGCGCACCCGGAACTTTTTCTTCCCCTGTTTGAAAAAGACAACAGCTCCAAGCCAGGCCTCATTTGTTTCTTTTTGGAAGCCGCCATCAAAATAAACGACAACATCATGCGGGTCTTCCTCGGTCTCTTCAAGCAATTTCCGCATTTCCTTTAACGTCCAGGTTGTACCTAGTTCATCCTCATACGAAATTTCAACCGCTTTTCCTGTCTTTTCAAGTTCTTCGCCGGTTGAAAGTGCGGTTTCTCCGTCCAGCAAATCTGAGCTGAAATGGACATTGTCACTGCCCTTTATTTTAAAATCCCATTCTAATCTATATTTCATCTGCATAGCCTCCGGTTAATGAGAGTACTCTTATTTTTGCCTATTCCTTAAAAATATGGCGGCCTAAAGAAAAAATGTATTAATTCTTTTCAAAGATACCGTCTTAAGGTGATTATGTCATCTTTATTGGAAACGTTTCGGATTGAATTTTGGTTGAAAATGTTACCAACATCATCTATTGGTAACGTTATACTGTAATTTTTAACATAAAATGTCGCCAATAGCCTTTATTGGGGACGTTTTGATATCGAATGCAGCTTAAAATGTCTTCAATAATTGTCCTTTAAAAATGAAGCGTCATTCAATACGTTTATACACAAATGCAACTTGCTAAACCAATTTACACTAAAATTCTCAGCCTGTTTGTGATAAAATCGCTTTAGCACATTAATGGGGGAATGGAACTTGATAGAAGTATACGTCGATGGGGCCAGCGCAGGCAATCCCGGGCCGAGCGGTGCTGGTATTTTCATCAAGGGGCATGGCGGAGCCGACAGCTTTTCAATTCCGCTCGGTACAATGTCCAATCATGAAGCTGAATACCACGCCTTTATAAAAGCCCTGGAAATTTGCCTTGAAAAAGGATACAAGACAGTTTCCTTCAGAACAGATTCAGAATTAGTTAACCGGGCTGTTGAGAAGGAATTTGCCAAAAATAAGAACTTTGCCCCCCTGCTTGAACAAGCTCTCAAGCTCAGCAGGCAATTTGATTTGTTTTTTATGAAATGGATCCCAAGCAGTGAAAACAAGACTGCCGACGAGCTTGCAAGAATTGCAATTAGAAAGAACATCCCGATTGCAGGGGAGGAAGCCTGATGAACAAACAGCTTCTAGCAGACGGTACCCTAATACTCGTTGCATTTATATGGGGGACCACCTTTGTCCTCGTGCAAAATGCGATTAGTTTTCTCGAGCCTTTTTCTTTTAATGGAGTTAGGTTCATGGCTGCCGCCCTGGTTTTAGGACTCTGGCTTATTTTATTTGAACGGAAACAGCTAAAGCAGCTAAACAAAAACATAATCGTTGCAGGATTTTTACTCGGTGTGTTTTTATTTATCGGCTATGCCGCGCAAACTGCTGGACTGTTATACACAACTTCTTCAAAGGCTGGATTTATTACTGGGCTTAGCGTCGTCCTTGTTCCGATGTTTTCTTTCTTGCTGATGAAACAGCAGCCAAGCCGAAATGCCATTCTCGGTGTCATTATCGCGACTATCGGACTGTTTTTACTGACAATGGGCGGTGTTGCCGGACTGAATAAGGGTGATGCCCTTGTATTTATTTGTGCAATTGGTTTCGCATTGCAAATCATTCTTACTGGTAAGTACAGCAGCAGCTTCCCTTCGCTATTATTAACTGTTATACAAATTGGAACAGTCGGCATTCTTTCAACTGGCTCCGCTTTTATTTTTGAGGATTGGGGAAATGCATTCAAACCGGACATTTTGCTCTCCACGGAAGTATTGGTCGCCCTTATCATTTGTTCTTTATTTGCGACTGCTTTCGCATTCCTGGTTCAGACATCACTTCAGAAGCATACTTCTCCAACAAGGGTAGCATTAATTTTTGCAATGGAGCCAGTTTTTGCTGCAGGCGCCGGATATTTTTGGGCGAATGAGACCCTTACATTGTCTGCACTAATTGGTTGTTTATTGATTTTTGCAGGGATGATTTTCTCAGAACTTCCTTCAAAGGCAGCAAGGCGGCTTGATCAGCAAGCAACTCTTGACTATAGCACCGAAAAGCCGGGCGCGTAAGATGCGTCCGGCTTTTTACAGGTATATGTGTTTTTAAATGGCAAGCAGCTGGTTATCTTTTACAAATTTCAGAGCTGCTTTACGTGTTTTAACTTTATTTGCAACAAGTGTTTCCAGCAGGGAAACATAAAAACTCCCCTCGAAGCTGAATTGGGCCTTCAGCGTGAGTTCAACAGCAGCAATCGCAAGTTCATCGCTCGCATTCGTATAAAGTTTCCCAAAATAAATGAACCCGATTGCGTCTTCCTGAAATTGGAATCCCTTGCTCTGCAAACCTTGCAGAAAACTATCAAGCGTCTGCACGTTCACACCCATTCCTTCCTGATTTTCAACTGATACTCCCACAGCTATTGCAAATGGGGTAAACGGCCTATCTTCCTACCAGCGGTCACAGCAATGCTTGGCATCCAAGGGTGGCTCTAAAGCTTTTTTATTGCAGACACGCCCTCTTTATGCGAACATTTGTTTCCTTAATTATAATATTAATACAAAAAAAAGACAAGAGTTTCCTCTTGTCTTTGAATTATTTTAATCGCATTTAGTGCCATAAAGGGTCGTTGTACTCACGTTCATCTCTCACCTGTAGCTGTGTTCTTTCTTTCCCGGTTCATCTGTAAAGTAAAATCAGACATCGTTCCATCGTTTTTTGTCAAAACGTGTCCGACATATCCCATCAGGATCCCGAGTGCTGCACCTCCAAGCACTTCCTCGGGCTTATGGCCCAGCATTTCTTTTAACTTTTTCGGTGTTTTTTCCACAAACTCAACTTTTGCATCTTCATCATGGATTTTATCAACCAACTCACCAAGAGAGTTCACCTGCAACGTTAATTCCCCAGTTTGCCTTCTGATTCCCTGGGCATCGTACATAACAATCAGCCCATACACGAGGGAAAGGGCAAAATCGACTGTTGGAACTCCTCTTTTTAAAGCAATGAATGTTGTCAGTGAAGAAACTCCAGCCGAGTGTGAACTTGGCATCCCGCCAGTTTGGAAAAATAATTCCGGACGCCATTCTCTCTTCTTTGCATAGTGGATAGGTATTTTCAAGCCCTGCGCCAACCCAATGCTTAGCAGGGATACGATTACGCCTTTATTCATATCTCCTCACCTCATCTACTTGTTTAACGATCGTGTTTTATTATTCCCCGTGGAGATACTAAGAAAACAGGAGGTGACGAGAATGAGCAAAAATAACTCAAACCGCGGGACTAAAGCCCCAGGTGTAAATCCGCAGGGTTTCGGCCAGGATGCCGACTTCACTCCTGCTCCGAAAAGCCAGCTTGAAAACAACGCGAAGAAAAGCAATACAAAGCGATAAACACTTAGGAGCCCCTGGCTTGAGGGCTCCTTTAAAATGAAACAACCTTATTGGGTTCATGATGTCTTTGTTCCCCTATATGGCTAATATTAGGGGTAATTGGAATGACACAGCTATGTCTTTTACCTTTTTAGCCTGAGTGCCTCGCTTCGGGCACTGACAGGCCTTTTCTGTTACCTTTTGAAGCTCGGGTGATTCATTTCGGGCACTGATAACGCTTCTCTGTTACCTTTAAAGATCGAGTGACTCCTTTTCTGGAACTGATACCGCTTCTCTTAAGTTAATGATATAAAAAAGACCATCCTTAATAATAAGGACAGCCTTAGAAACAAATAATTAAAATACTGGTTCTGGATCAAATGGAATCATCTTGGAGACTCCGCGAATGCCGGTTTCAGTTAACATGGATTCAACCTTTTGCCTGTCTGGTTTAAACAGAGCTGAGTCGATATCGCAAATGACAGGGACATTGCAATCAATTTCGGCAAGCCTTCTTGAGAGATGAAGCATCTCAAGGTCCTGCTCAATTTTCGATTTGTGTGACTTTGAAAGCTTCTCAAGGTTTTCAAGAATGCCTTCTATGTGGCTATGCTCAAGCAATAGCTTTAAAGCTGTCTTTTCACCTATTCCCTTAACTCCTGGATAATTGTCACTCGGGTCACCCATTAGTGCCTTCAAGTCAATCATCTGGCGAGGAATAAGCCCGCATTCATCATAAAATGTTTGAGGAGTATGGACAAGGTAATTTCCGAAGCCCTTTTTGAGCAAAATAACCGAAACTTGTTCATCAAGTAACTGCAAGATATCACGGTCACCTGTCAAAATTGACACGGGCATAGTTCCGCTAAGCTGCCGGGCAATTGTACCGATACAGTCGTCCGCTTCGTACCCAACCAGACCGATATTCGGGATATCGAAAGCCTCGACAACCTCTTTAGCAAGGTCAAACTGAGGAATTAGTTCAACAGGCGCTTCTCCTCTATTTGCCTTATAGCCATCAAACAGCTCAGAGCGGAAGGTTTTTGATCCCATGTCCCAGCAAACAGCCAAATGAGTAGGGCTGAACTCCGAGACAGCCGTCAGCATATGCTTCAGGAAGCCCTGTACCCCGTTAGTAGGCATTCCTTTTGAATTTATCATAAACTGGCCCGTAACCGATGTGGCATAAAACGCCCTAAATAAGAGGGCCATGCCATCAACGAGCATCAACGATTCTTGTTTTTGCAAAAAAATAACCCCCATTTATCATTCGTATTTTAAAAGATCATTAATAAATTACAATTCAGGCCATGGCAACTTTGACTGAATATAACTATTACAGTCATTTACACAGCTGTGCTCGAACTGTTTTCAGGGACATAATGCTTGCTGGCCAATTCAAAAATGTGCTCGACACTGTTCTTCAAGTACAAATTGACTTGAAATCAACCTCAAAATGTCCTTGAAAGTGCTTTTCAAGGACAAATTGAATTGCGGCGAACCCCAAAATGTCCTCGAAACCGTTCTTCAAGTACAAATCGACTTGCTTCATACACCAAAATGTCCACCAAGCACTAAAGCCTTCAATTTGAACCATTTCCTATGAAAAATAAAAAGGCGCAACCAGCGCGCCTTTATCTTATAAAATCATAGTTTCATTATACCATAGACAGCGTCATTATGGGGGTTAATTGACAATTAAGAAGCAATTTCCTCAAGCTGCCTTAATACAGCTTCAAGTTTCTCTGCATCAAAGCTGCCTCCATACACTTCAAGGAACCCGTTTATATAATCTTCGGCCTTTTCTGAAGCTTCTTCAATCACTGTCGCAAACCAGTCCGAAACGAGTTTGGCACAGTATTCATTTAGTCTAGCGGATTCTGCTTCGAGATAGGCATCAGCTTCAACGGACAACAACGTATTCAATTCGTCCTGCATGATTTGTTTGCCATTTTTCTCAAAGAAATCCTTAGGGTTTTTGAATAGTGCCAATTGGCGGTTGAAACGGCTAGCCTCTACAGAAACAAATCCCCGCGGAAACTCAATGCCAGCCGGTTCCTGCAGATTCACGGTCCCAAAAGTCAAACCCTCGCATAATTCCCCCGCATCCTCTTCCAGGCCAGCCATAAAGTCGCGAATCGCTTTCCCAGTGAACTTTTCAATCCTCAGCCCGGTCGCCCGCATTTCCTGGGCGAGGTCGTGACCAAGGCTTTCAAGGAGTTCCTCTAATGCCGCCTTTAACGCATGTTTTATGTTTCGATTGGCATTGATGGCAGATGGGTTGAACGATTCCTTGAAAAAGTCGCCGAAACGCAGGAACACCCTCTGCTTTACGTAATGAACGAGTTCCTCCGCCTCCTGGGTGACTCTTTGCTCGAGTCCGGCGGGTGATTGCTTTGCTATCAAGCTGGAAAGGTCTTGCTTGATTTTATGGAGTTCTTTAATTTTTTCTTCTGCCATGGTTTTATCGAGTTTTGCGGATTGGACAAGGTTCGAAACCATTCCCTTGATCCGCTGGAACTCTTTTTCAGCTGAAGCTGCCGCCATGCCGGAAAGCCCTTCGGAAATAAATCGATAGAAGTCTTCCTCAAACTGCGGCAAACCAGATTCTGCTGTATCCAAACTTCCCAGCTTCTCTTTCAAGCCAAGCAGACTGGAGACAGGATTTAGGTGGGGATTGCGGATTCCGTATGCTTCAAGCTGACCTTTGACATAGGAAAGGACATGCTGTTTTTCTTCCTCATCCTTAGCCAGGTCAATGGCATTGACGATGAAGAACATTTTATCAAGCTCGAATACTTCCTTAACCCGGCCGAGCTGAATAAGAAATTCACCGTCAGCCCGGGAAAAAGCGTGGTTGTAATAAGTAACAAACAATATCGCATCTGCGTTTTTTATATAATCAAAGGCGACTCCTGTATGCCTGGCATTGATTGAGTCGGCCCCAGGGGTATCAACAAGAGTAATTCCTTTTCGGGTGAGTTCGCAATCAAAATGGAGGTCAATCCATTCGACAAAGCAAGACTTCTCTTCACGTGCAACATAATCCTTGAACTCCTCGTACCCTGCAGTAAGGCGGTTTCCCAGCTTATCAGCTGCTTCAGCAAAGCCAGTGTTGAAGGCGTTCAGGAATGCGAGATTCGCTTTCTCGGCAGCATCTCCGTTGAAAGGCACGCTTTGCAACTGACTTATTCTTTCAGCTGCTTCCTCCAGGCTATCAGCTCTGAACTCATATGATTTCAACGCACGGTTTACATCGTCGAGGAGGCTGGCGCTTTCCTTCATCTGAATGACCACTGTACCATGTGCCTTCTCTGCAGTGACAGGCTTAATCCGACAAATCGCTGCCGTAGTTGGGTTAGGTGAAACCGGAAGAACCGTCTCACCGATAAGCGCGTTCGCAAATGAAGATTTGCCGGCGCTGAATGCACCGAATAAGGCAACGGTGTAAGCCCTGTTTTCCAGGCGTGATGCCCTGTCTCCTAGCTCTTTCGCAAGGTGTGCAAACCCCGGAAGCGACACAACGAGCCCAGCGCCTTTTTTGAGTTTTATAGCAACATTTTCAGCATTGACTGTCCTTTTTTCAGGTTTTTCCTCATTAGGTTCAGCAGCAGGTACTATATCGTCGTTATCTTTAGCTTCTGATTCCAAAGGCACCTGTCCGCGAATAATCCTGACATCTTCGTCTTCTTTTTCAAAAACCTCTACCTTCAAGTCCTCAGCCGGACGGTTGTTCAGAAGCTCTGTTAAATCTGATTTAGCTTTCCGAATCGTTTCATCAAGGAAGTCGAGGTTGCGCTTCGCGTCGAGTATTACAGAAAGCCTCGCCACCTCAGCTTCAAGGATTGAAGTTTCCTTTTTCACCTGTTTATCCAGGAACTCACCTAAATCCTTCTTGAATGTATGAACAGCATTCCTGGCTGCTTTCTTGATCTCGGACGAAACCCCGTCAGTATAATTCAACAAATAATCGCCTGTAACTAGGGCGCCGCTCTTTAGCGGCTTTTCAATTAAATCCTCCGTTATCCCTATCGAAAAATTCCTGGCCAGCGAATGGAGATGCTCATCGCGTATTTCATTTTCCTTTAGAATGTTTTGGAGCAGTTCTCGGATATGCCATTCAACCTGCTCCTTCGCCCTGCCGTTAACATCATTGAAAAAAGCTTCGCGCCGCGCCGTCTTTTCCGCATTTGTTTTTCCGGTTGAGAAAAGCAAGCCTACTTTGAATCCTGGCTGGGTTGATTCCAAAAATGAACGTGCCAGCTCCCTCGTTTCAAAAGGCATCAAATATGCATTTTCCAAAATTTTGTTCATGTGTTGATCCAGGTCCCTCAGAGCCTGTTCCGTTTTAGCTGAACTTGCTTCAAGCTGGCCTTTCACTGTAGATACTTCCTGCTCAACGCTGTCAATATCTGAAATTCGCGAGAGAATCTCAGCAAGCCTGGCACGCTCTTCCTCCTGGCTTTCAGATAGCTTGTTAAGATATTGGCTGACAAGCTTTTCAATTGAAGCGCGCATTGATTTCTGAAATACCTGCTCATCCAGCTGAAGCTTTTCGTGCGCCAGCAGCTCTAATTGTGGATATTCGTTTCCAGGGTGCAGCGAGTCCCTTAGCGACGTATAAAAGATTCCTGACGGGCGGACACCCCACGATTGGAACGATGAGAGGACACTATTTTTAAAAGCTTCAAAACTCAATTCTTCATCGCGGTGCTTATCGATCTGATTGACGACCAGATAAACTTCTTTCCCTGCTTCGGTAAGCTCTTTTGTGAAAAGAAAATTCACTTCAGACTGAACATGATTGTAATCCATGACATAGAAAATCAAATCGGCAAGATGAAGAGCCGACTCTGTCGCTATCCGGTGGGCATCGTCTGCGGAATCAATCCCTGGCGTGTCAAGAATGGCGCCATTAGCTGGAAGAGTGATTGTCGAGCTGCTTATTTCAATCTGGTCAATTTCATCGCCATCCATTGCATGGCTTTTTACGACCCCATAATCATAAGGAGCCATGTACATCCAGGGCATGCCAGTTTTAAAATAAACCTTCGCATAGTCAGCGCCGGATTTTATTTTGACCAGGTTTGCGCTTGTTGGTATCGGGCTTGATGGCAAAATATCTGCCCCAGCAAGCTTGTTGATCATCGAAGACTTTCCTGCGGAGAAATGCCCGCAAAATGCAATAACATTTTCCTTAGCTTCATATTTTGTTGCAAGCTGCCTTATCTTTTGTGCATTTTCTGTATCGCCGTGTTCTTTCAAATAGAGGTATAGCCGGGCTAAAACCCCTTTTATCGCCGGTAGCGAATCCTGTTGATATTTCGTCTGAACCATAAATTGTTTCCCCTTATATAAGAATAATAATTTCCCCTACGGCTATTTTATACGAAAATTCACTATATTCCCATTGAAAAAGAACAAAAGCGTAAGCGCCTCTGTCATCGCCATACAAAATGGAGGGACTTCGACTGAGATAAAGTGAAACTTCCATCAGCGATTTTTGCTGATGGTTAGTTGAACGAATCGGACCTTTAGGATCAGTTGCCGACGGAGGAGGCTTACTGAGCCTTAAGAGTGGGATAAAGGAATCACGAAGAGCGCTAGCGATTCGATGATGACTTATCGTAGGGAGGAGGCCTGAAGTTTGCGCACGCGTAGGCGCTCCTCATTACGCTATCGCGTAATTTCGTGCGATGCAATTTCGGGGAAGCTTTCCTTGTGGAGCTAGAGGTAGACACGCATAGTAAAAAGATTATCAACAGTAGCGTTTCATTTCCTCAACCACGAAAAAGCCAGGGGAACCTCCCCTGGCTTAACTTATAAAGATAGAATTACTTTACTGTTGGCCTAGCAACATGACCTAATACATATTTCATTACTGCGGCGTAAATGACAACGGTTCCTCCAACGAAAACAACAGCCATATGTAACACCTTCCTGAGTGAGAATGATTTTCATCGTTAAGGAAAGTGTATCATGAATGATAAACGTTTTCAATAAGCCGCAGTCAATTGTCAAACTTCTTTAACATTTGAGGAATAAATCTACTCTGCCTTCCCTTCTCCCGCTCATACTCGGTCAGCTTCTTTAATGCTGCTTCTTCGGCTGGAATCCTGACTGACATCATCATAAAATTCAGAGCCATAAACAAAATTGCTGTATAATACGCCTGAAAAATGAGTGGCAGAGTCAACAGCTCCAGAGCAACTATCAGATAATTTGGGTGGCGGATAAACCGATACGGCCCTTTTTGGACAACCTCAGCCCCAGGAAGGACAATGATCTTTGTATTCCAATACTTGCCCAATGACGCAAGCGACCAAATCCTCCCTGCCTGCGCCAGCAGAAACACCAATAAGAATAACGGCCAAAGAGGTGAGAGCCCCCTTTTAAAAATAAGGACTTCGGCTATCAGCGAAACAAAAAATGCAATATGCATCAATACCATCCAAGGATAGTGACCCTTGCCGAATTCAATCGCTCCTTTTTCCTTCATCCACTTTTCATTCCTGCGTGCGATAGTGAGCTCCAGGAGACGCTGGACGATGACGACTGACAGAATCGCAATAAACAGTATCATTCCTTCCACCTCACCAAAAGAAGCTCAGAACTAAAGCCCGGCCCAAGGGCGGCAGCAAGACCAAGTTCCCCCGCACTTGGCTGCAGTTCCATATGCCTACGTAAAACATAAAGGATGGTAGCAGACGACATATTCCCATAATGCCGGAGCACATCGGCTGAAATACTGGTCATCGACGGTTCAAGGCCTAAAGAAGCAACATATGAATCGAGGACTTTTTTCCCGCCAGGGTGCGCGATAAAGTGGCGGAGGTCTCCCAGGCTCACCCCCTGCTCGTCCAAAAACGCTGTAACATTCGGCTTTAGCCATCCTTCAATGATCGTCGGGATGTCACGAGAAAAAATTACATAAAGCCCTTCGTTTTTAATATCCCAGCCCATCACATCCAGTGAATTAGGCATCAATGTCGAATGTGTTGCAACTATTTCGGGGACACTGCCATTGTGTAAGCCAGTTACTTCATCTCCACAAATAAATGCACAGCTGACCCCGTCGGCAAATAGGGATGTGCCGATCAGGTTGCTCTTGGAGCGATCATTTTTTTGAAAGGTCAAGCTGCAAAGCTCAACACTTAGGACAAGAACCTTAGATTTTGGAAAAGCAAGGCAATACTCATACGCCCTTGACAGACCCGCGGCACCGCCAGCGCATCCAAGTCCCCAAATCGGTATTCTCTTCGTATGGGGCGAAAACGGCAGTTTGTTCATAATTCTCGCATCAATACTCGGCGTTGCAAGCCCAGTAGTAGTTATGAAGAAAATTGCTTCGATTTCACTATAATCTACAGCACGCTTAAGAAATGTGGAGTTGTCGAGACAGCGTGCAATTGCCTCGCTGCCTAATTGCACTGCTAATTCAATGAAGGCGTCATTCCGCTCCGCGAAGCCCCGATCCTGTTTGAACCATTCTATATCTTTAGCAAATCTTCTGCTTTCGATTTGCCCATTCTGAAAAGCTTTCAATAATCGCTCAATGTCCTTAAAAGTATCTGAGAACATTTCTCTGGCAAACTCAACGGCACTCTCTTGTTCCACTTTGAAAGGAGGCAAGGCCTCGGCTACTGATAAGACTGCTGGCATATATCATTCTCCTTAAAGGGCAGTAAGGGTATTTTTGGCTAATAGGAAAGTATATATGTATACTTTCCTAACGCATAAGAAAAACTATGCCTTTCGCCGAATGGCTGGGCGAATGGCAGTTTTTTTCCCATCTTTATTCAGGGTGGGTATAGACCCATTCCCTTTTTTGGCAAAAATTATACCCAATCTCCTTAAGGCGCCTGAGAATAAAAGTGCATGCAGCTTTGGTATTTGCGAAGAATCCTACAAAGTGAACGGGTTTGGCTTTTTGTATAAAATGGAAAATACCAATGAACAAGAATTTTGTAAGTAATTTTAACAAAAAACGATTGGAGTATTTTGTCTCCAATCATCTATATACCAATCTTTTGAAGGCATCATTGCCTTTAAGTACACTTTCTATTTTTTCGTTGCCTTTGTATATAACCAAGGAATCCCATAAAAGATAATAATTGCTGACAGAAATGATAGGAAGGTGAATTGACTTATAACATTGGACAGGAAAAGCACCACTAAAGCCACTATCACAAATATTCTCCAATATAGAATAAAGTTTTTCAAAAAACTCTCCCCTTTTATTTTGCATTGAAAAGCTGTTTATAAAGATTCCTTTAAGATTTCAACCGATTAATAGTAGTAAATTCATCATTACTATTGAATAATCCTTTACCATTTCTTCTCGTTAGGGGTTATTTTTATTGATAACTCTTTTTATCAAAAATCGCAGTGAAAATCAGTTGATAATCCCACTGCGAATCGCATACTAATTAAGTTTTTACTCAAAGACCGACCTGTTTATGCTTCCAAAGCCTACCTTGTTAAGTAAAATGAAGACATCCTGGCAAAAGAACTATCCACAATAGCGAAATCTACTATTCTTAAACAATATAAAAAATGCTTCCCCGAACTGAGGAAGCAAACGTTTTGAAGGTTTGTTGCTGTGCAATTTAAGTATAAACCGTATTGGTGTATAGTTCATTATTAAAACTTTTCCAAAAAACTGCCTAAAATCCCTGGATTGTCATCCCGCCATCAACAAATAACGTCTGCCCATGTACATAGCTTCCTGCGTCCGAGGCAAGAAATATAGCAGGACCTGCCAGTTCAGGCAGTTCACCTACCCGCTTCAAAGGAGTCACGTCTAGGATATCCTTCACATATTCCTGATCGGCAAGGAGTTTTTCAGTTAAAGGCGTCTTAAAGTACCAAGGTCCAATGGCATTCACATTGATGTTGTACTGTCCCCATTCTAGGGCCAGCACTTTTGTCATTTGGATGATTGCAGCCTTTGTTGCTGCATAAACAACGCCAGTTCTTAATGCAACATGGCCGCCAACTGATGTAATTGATAAAATCCTGCCGCCTGTTCCCTGCTCTTTCATTACCCGTCCTGTTTCCTGCGAGAACATAAAGGCTGATTTTAAATTAGTGTTCATGATTGTTTCCCATTCATCATCTGTCACATCCAGAGCCTTTGAGCGGATGTTCATCCCTGCGTTGTTAATGAGGATATCCACCCCGCCCCATTCTTCCTTCACCGTGCGGATGGCCTGTACAGCAAACTCCCTTTTCGTCACATCCCCCGGGATAATTAACGCTCTTCTTCCTTGCTTATGTATAAGTTCTGATGTTTCTCCCAGGTCAGATGCGGTCCTGGATAGGATAGCCACGTCGGCTCCAGCTTCAGCAAGCGCCAATGAGAGTGCCCTTCCTATCCCTCTGCCTGCCCCCGTAACAATCGCCCGTTTACCGTCCAGGCGAAATGATGGTAAAAACATAGTTAATCATCCTTCCTCCATCCCTATTTCCTACTCTTTAATTATAAAAAACTAATATAGAAAAAGCACCGTTTAAGTCGGTGCCCCTAGGAATTCTTCTTATGTTTCTGGACCTCTATCCAGATTTTATTTGCAGCCTGTTCTCCGCAATTTTTGCAAGTTGTAGGTGAATTGTAGAGCAGACGGCATTTTTCACAATAATATTTTTCCATGATCCTTCCCCGCTTTCACACTTCAAAAATGGTATTATTACATCTTATTTTTTTCTGTTTCCAGCGTGAATGAAAAAGAGTTTAAAACCGGATTTCATCCTTCAACCTGTTAGAAATGTCACTCAAAATCACCAAAGTTCACATAGTTGTAAACAGCCGTTCAATTTTTAGACACAATTCGATTTACACAAATTGTGATTTAAATCACTGATTTAATAAGTTTTCACTATTAACATAGGTAAAACATAGTTATGAACACTTTGTGAATTTTAGAAAACCATATTTTACTTTTTTGAGAAATTTGTATGATGAAGAAGAACTTATTGATTTTTTTAACTATTTAGAAGGGAGTGCGAGGGGATGGCAAAGATAGAATCAGCAAAAACCGCCCATAAGGTGAAACACAAAACCGCTGGCACGGATCAGCCATTGAAAGGGACAATGGTTTCTGTATTTTTATTGGGGTTGTTTATCATCGTTTCGTGGTTAGGCGTTTACTTCTTATTCCTGGACCGCTTTTAAGAAAGAAAGGGGGATTTTTTCATGCATATCCATAAATCAGAAAAACTATGGCTCATATTCGGTATTTCAATTCTGGCCATCTTCCTGACAACCGTCGGGGTAAGCGCTTTCCATATGGGACACCAGCCTCCCAGCGCTATAAAGACTATCAATGTTGAAGAAGTCGGGACAATTGCTCCATTCGACCAGCCTGGCCTTAATAAGGTCGAAGGCAAGGATTGGGACTATGAACTTGTCTATGTCGCTTCCGCTTTTTCCTATAATCCTGCGAAAATAGAAGTACCGTTTGGAGCAAAAGTAAAAGTTATCGCTACAACAACGGATGTTATCCATGGCTTTGAGGTTGCTGGAACAAATATCAACATGATGCTCGAGCCTGGCTATATCAGCGAATTCGTTACGACCTTCGACAAGCTGGGGGAATTCCTGATTGTCTGCAACGAATATTGCGGATCTGGACACCATTTAATGCACTCGACAATTGAGGTGATTGAGTAATGCAGGAAACTACCATTCAAACAAAAGTCGATCCTCGCGATGCAAAGCTTTCCATGGCCCATTTTTATGTAGCTTTTATTGCGCTTGCACTTGGAGGGCTGATGGGTCTTCTGCAAGTGCTAGTCCGTTCAGGTGAATTCAAGCTTCCCTGGGGAATTGACTACTACCAAGTTTTAACCGTCCACGGTGTATTGCTGGGCCTTGTTTTGACAACATTCTTCATCATGGGCTTCCAAACGGCAGCAGTGAGTCGGACAGCCGGGACATTTACCGATAAAGCCCGCTTGACTGGCTGGATTGGTTTTTGGACAATGACTGCCGGTACACTCATGGCAGCTGTTATGATTTTATTAAATAAAGCAACTGTCCTGTTTACCTTCTATGCGCCGCTAATGGCACACCCAATCTTTTATGCCGGCCTGACGTTTGTTGTTGTTGGCAGCTGGATTTGCGGTGCATCCAATATTATGGGCTATATCAGATGGAAACGGAATAATCCTGGAAAAACCGGTCCGCTTTTAACCTTTATGGTTGTGATCAATACCGTCCTTTGGATTGTTGCAACTATTGGTGTCGCAGCAACCGTACTGTTCCAGCTTCTTCCATGGTCACTTGGGATTGTTGACACTGTTGACGTGCTGATTAGCCGGACGCTGTTCTGGTATTTCGGCCATCCGCTCGTTTACTTCTGGCTCCTTCCTGCCTATATGGCGTGGTATGTAATTATCCCGAAGATCATTGGCGGAAAAATCTTTTCTGACTCGCTTGCAAGATTATCGTTCCTGCTATTCCTGATATTCTCGATCCCGGTCGGATTCCATCACCAGCTCACTGAGCCAGGGATTGACCCAACTTGGAAGTTTATTCAGGTCATCTTAACATTCATGGTTATTGTTCCGTCACTTATGACGGCGTTCTCAATGTTCGCTACCTTTGAAAGAACAGGCCGCGCCAAAGGCGGGACCGGTTTGTTTGGCTGGATTAAGACGCTTCCATGGGGAGACGCAAGGTTCACGGTTCCCTTCATCGGCATGGCTGCTTTTATACCGGCAGGTGCAGGAGGTATCATTAATGCTTCCCACCAAATGAACCAGGTTGTTCACAACACGATTTGGGTAACTGGTCACTTCCACCTGACTTTGGCAACAACCGTCATCCTGACATTCTTCGGGATTTCGTACTGGCTGATACCGCATTTGACAGGCAGGAAGCTCACAAAATCAATGAACAAGCTTGCGATTATCCAGGCCTGGGTGTGGGTTGTCGGCATGACCTTCATGTCCGGTGCCATGCATGCAGCAGGGCTTCTGGGGGCACCGCGCCGATCTTCGTTCTCTGAATATGGCGGTTCCGCCCAGGCAGCTGAATGGATTCCTTACCAGGTTGCACAGGCAATCGGCGGATCAATCCTGTTCATTGGAATTATTCTCGTCTTAATAATCTTTGTTAATTTGGCTTTCTTCTCTCCTAAGGGTGAAGAGGAATTCCCGGTTGCAGAAGCAAGCGACCCAACAGAAAAAGCCCCTGCGCTTTTCGAAAACTGGAAGGTTTGGCTTGGCATCACTGCCGTCCTGATTTTGTTTGCTTATACGATTCCGCTTATGGATATTATCCAGCAGGCACCTGAAGGTTCCAAGGGCTGGGTTACATGGTAAACGTACTTTAAAACTCAAAGGGCTCCGTCGTTAATTACGACTGGAGCCCTTTTTTATGTGTTCTTATCCCGCCTTCCAAATTAGCAACCGATACAGATAACAGAATGAAAAGTGCGCCGGCAAGTTGGATAAGACTTATGTTTTCACCGAACATAAAAATTCCGATTAAGGTTGCGACCATCGGCTCAACTGTTGCAATGATGGAAGCCAACGAGCTGTCGGTTTTTTCGAGTCCTTTTGTATAGAGGAAATAGGCGAGCACGGTCGGGAAAAGGGCCAGGCCTATTTCATATAAAAGCGTCTCCCCTTCAAGCAGCAGCGGTGCTTTCTTCCATATTTGCGTATATGGGACAAGAAAGAGCGAAGCAGCCAGAAAGGTGTAAAACGTAACAGTAAAGGTTGTATACTTTTTCAGGGCAATTTTCCCAAAAATGCTATATAAGGCATAACCGAACCCAGCGCCAATGCCAATCAACAAGCCCCATAGCCCAATCTCGGTACTGTTCCCATTAATGCCAGATACAAGGACCACGCCAAGGAACGTCCCTGCCAAAGCCAGCGTTTTCATCCTTGTAAATCTTTCCCGGAAGACGAAAAACGAAAGGATCGAAACAAAAATCGGCGAGGTATATAAAAGAATGACAGCCATTGAAACGTCCATATTATTTAATGACGTAAAATAGCACCAATTAAAGAAAACGATGCTGAAAATCCCGGTTCCGACAAACATCCAGCTATCCTTTGCCCGAACAGCCAGCTCATTCCGGTAGTTGAGCAATCCAATAAACGCAAGCAAGATTGTTGCAAGTACCACCCGGACTGTTACAATTTCCATTGAACTTAAACCGAGTCCGGCAAGGCCCCTTACAAAAATTGCGATTGTCCCCCATAACGCCGCGCCAAGGGCAATTAACACCAAAGGGAGTTTATTCTTAAAAGTCATCCCGCACACCTATTCGGCCAGTGCGTATAGCTTACCGTATTTTTCATGGAGATAATCAATCAAGTATTGTGGATTCAGCCCTTCCCCGGTTACATCCTGAAGGATCTCGAGTGGCTGCTTCATTTTCCCATATTGATGGACATTCTTGGTTAGCCACTCCTTAATCGGCAGGAGATTTCCCTCCTCAAGCATGATGTTGAAGTTAGGCATTTCGGACTTCAGCTTGTTCATGAATTGAGCGGCATACATATAACCAAGCGCATAGGACGGGAAATACCCGAACGACCCTCCTGCCCAATGGACATCTTGCAGGACTCCTTCCGCATCATTTTCAGGCCGGATGCCGAGGTACTCCTCATACTTCCTGTTCCAAACTTCTGGCAGGTCAGCTGGCTGGATTTCATCGTTGAACAAAGCCTTTTCAATTTCATAGCGGATAATGATATGCAAAGGATATGTCAGTTCATCCGCTTCAATGCGAATCAGCGATGGCTTTGATTCATTGATTGCTTTGTAGAAGCTTTCAACACTAACATCATCGAATTGCCCCTCAGCATACTGTTTCAACAAGCTATAATTGTTTTTCCAAAAGCCCTGGCTTCGGCCAATAAAGTTTTCATAAAATAGTGACTGAGACTCATGGATCCCCATTGAGGTTCCATCGCAAAGCGGGGTGCCAATCAAGTCCTTCGAAATATTCTGTTCATAAAGGGCATGGCCTCCCTCGTGGATGGTACCAAAAACTGCTACCCGGAAATCGTGTTCATCATAATTGGTTGTAACCCTGACATCACCTGGATTCAAACCGGTTGCGAATGGATGGACCGTTTCGTCGAGCCTGCCAGCATCGAAGTTGTATCCAATTTGGCTAAGTGCTTCGAGGCTATAGCCTTTCTGAGCTTCCTTCGGGAAATGCTTGAAAAGAAATTCTGTTTCTAGTTTATTCGATTGGGAGATTTTTTGGACTAGTGGTACGATATTGTCGCGCAGCCTGGCAAAAACATCGTCCAGTACTTCCACGGTAACTCCAGGTTCATATTGGTCAAGCAACGTATTGTATCTATTTCCTTCATACCCCCAATAAGTGATGAACCGTTTTGTCGTATCAATCAGCTTTTCAAGATATGGCAGGAACAATGCAAAATCAGAAGTTTCCTTCGCCTTTTCCCATACCGATTCCGCTTTGGATTGGAGAACCACAAACTCACGATATTCATCGGCAGGAATCTTTTTGTTCAGGTCATATTGTTTTTTGCATTCTTTTAATGACGCTGCCGTAATTTCACTAATCTCGCCGCCTGTAAGCCCTTCTATGTATTCAGCCATCTGCTCGGAAACGGACATGTTGAACACTTCTGAAGACAACATCCCTATCACTTCAGCGCGTTGATCATGGCCGTCTCTAGGCGCCCCAGTCCGCAAATCCCAGTAAATTAATCCTAACGCCTCTTGGTATGCTGCCATTTTCTTTATGTAGTCCAGAAATTCTGATTCTAATTTTGTTTGATCCAACTCACTTCTCCCCTTTCCTGTGCCCATTTTATCACATTTTTCAGAAAGTAAGTACATAGGGCTGAAGGGACCTTTTTTGCACATGGGTTTGAGAGCCAGTCGAAAGAGATAAGGCAAGTACGAGTACATTTTACTTACTAGGTAGCATCGAAATGTACTCGAAACTCCATTTCAAGGACATTCCACCTCCCAAGCGACATCGAATTGTACTCGAAACCCTATTTCAAGGACATTTCACTTGCACGGCGACATCGAAATGTACTCGAAACCTAATTTCAAGGACATTTCACTTGCCGGGCGGCACTGAATTGTACTCGAAAATTTTTAAAAAGATATAACCCCGAGTTCACTAACCTCGGGGCTTCAATCTATTATTTCCTCAGAATCGAGACCTTCCAGGTTTCCGGTCCTTCCTCAAGGTATTGCCATTCAAAGATTTCAGGACGTTCCATCATGAATTGATAAAGCAGCGGGCGTGGATCGTGATCGTTGACGATTTGCATTTTTTCACCCTTGTTCAGGCTGTCAAACGTCCGAAAAATAGTTGGGTGCTTTTCACGAGGCGGGAAATCAGGAACATTTACAACTGCAGCAAAAGTTTTCATTATTATCACTCCTGTAATGTTGTTATTTCTTTTTGATTATAACTGCCGTGTAGTATGGCTGCTGTGCGCTGTATCACATTGGCTTAAAAACAGCTAATGCTGCTTTTATTCCTGATCGTCGTCCTCGGCAAGATCCATTTTTGTTCGCTTTCACGACTTTCGGGACTTTCGTTTCTCTTTGTAGTTCCATTTCCTAAACTTCCTTTCTTTTTGGTTTACAAATGAAATTCTACATGTTCACAAAACTGTTAAAAGTGCTGAAGTCCATGGCCTTACTGCGATTTTTCACACAGGGCACTTTAATTTTAAATGAGCGTGATGAACATCACATATTTGGCTTTTTAACCCTGATACACTGTGGTTAACAACAAATATATAGGGTAAAAGGTGATGCCGATGAAGCGGACTGACATCATTAAACGGTTATCAGCCGTTCCAATTTTCAGGGAGTTGAATTTTTGTGAATTGGAGGAGCTAGTTAAAATCGCCCAGGCGCGCAATTTTAAAAATAAAATGTATGTGTTTATGCAGGATGATCCTCTTGACCGTGTCTTTTTCATTCATTCCGGTAAGGTGAAAATTTACAAAACAGATTCTGCCGGGAAAGAACAAATCGTTTCAGTTTTAGAGGCCGGAGAAATGTTCCCGCATGCAGGATTTTTTAGAAAAGGAAACTACCCTGCACATGCAGAGATCATTGAAGAAGCTCAATTAGTGGTTATTCCAATTAATGAATTCGAAAAAGTGCTGATCGCCTATCCTGAGCTGAGCATTAAGTTATTCAAGGTACTTGGTGAAAAGATAGTCGACCTTCAGGAAAGGCTTGAAGCCCAAATCCTTCATAATACCTATGAGCAAATCGTCCTTCTTTTGCTCAGACTTACTAAATCAAACGGAGTCGAGCTGGGGGACCTTCACAGATTGACTACCCAATTCACGAACCGCGAGTTGGCCAACATGATTGGAACTTCGAGGGAAACCGTCTCTCGAACAGTAAACCACTTAAAGAAGAAAAAGTTTATTGAACAGGATGATTCGGGATTTTATCTCATTAACTCCGAAGCACTGCAATCGGAACTATTTTAATAAAGGGAGAGGATTACCTATGGAAAATAAGATCATTGAATTGGATGTTCGGGAGGATTTAAAAAATAAGATTGAACCATTCCAAAAGATTATGGACGCAATTAGAGGGCTCGAGGAAAATGATGCATTTATCCTTCATGCCCCATTCAAGCCTGTTCCTCTATTTGCGGTCATGAAAGCGAAAGGGTTCACTCACGACCTTGAGGAGTTGGAAAAGAAACATTGGAAAGTGACCTTTACCAAGAGAGGTGCACATTCATGATTCTTGATAACCGCGGACTTGAACCGCCGCAGCCGATGATGCGGACATTAGCCACCCTTGAAACACTTGGTAAAAATCAAACACTGACCATTATTAATGACCGCCGCCCAATGTTCCTTTATGAGCAGCTACAGGAGCTTGGGCTTAAGCAGCGGACTGAGGAACAGGAAGATGGCAGCTACAAGATTGAGATTTTTCGATAAAAGGTGTGATTTAGATGATTCAACAAACTTCAGGGAATGAAACAAATATAAAGCTGCCATTTGCATTTATTCTAATAGCGCTCGTTTCCCTTGTTACTTCCCAGGTATTGCTGATTGTAAATGGCGACATGGTTTCTGAAGGAGTATTCCGGATTCCTGCTATTTGGTCAGCGGCTCACCTATTGTTGCTGGGATGGGCGCTGATGACGGCAATGGGGGCGGTGTATCAGCTGGTACCTGTCGCGTTTCTAACACCCATCTGGAGCGAAAAATTCGGGTTTGTCCAGTTTGCTGTCACTGCTATCGGTATTACGCTATTTTCATTAATGCTATATGTTAGTCCTGGAAATGCGTTTCTACCCGGGGTGCTAATGCTGATTGGCATTCTGATGTTTATTTTTCAAATGGGTATGACGCTGAGAAAGCAGGCTAAGCCTAACATCCTGACACTTTTCGTCGGATCTGCACTAGTCTGCCTGCTAGTGACAATCATATTAGGGATTACAATGGTTTGGTCAATGAAAACCGGATCAGGCGGAGATGCCTACATTCCAATATTGAAAAGCCACATTTTACTAGGAACAGCCGGTTGGTTCACCTTATTGATCTTCGGGTTTTCTTACAAAATGGTGCCGATGTTTTCACTTGCCCATGGGTTTGGGATGAAAATGGCTGCCTGGGTGTACGCGGTTTATACTATAGGGCTTGTGGTTACGGCAATAAGCTTCTGGACAGGAAACGATGTCCTTTTAGGCTTAGGTTTAGCACTGCTGGCGATTGGATTCATGATGTTTGCCTGGCATATTCTCCAAATCATCGGAAAAAGAATCAAGAAAAAGCTTGATAAACCGTTCATGTTTGCGCTGCTAGGTATCTTATTCGGTGCCCTTGTCCATCTTGCCTCTCTTGTATCTTTCTCCGCGGGCAGCCTTGCCGAAACGATTGGACCGCTTCTATATGTATATATCATGCTTTGGATAGCCTATAGCATCCTTGGCTATCTGTATAAAATAGTCCCTTTCCTATGGTGGACGCACAAATACAGCAAGGAAATTGGGAAAACTGCAGTTCCAGCACTCAAGGATATGGTTAACGATAAGGCTGCTGTCCCTTTGTTTATCACCCTGGCCGCCTCCTCGATACTTGTGTTCTTTGCGCTCCTTTATAAATCAACAGTAGTATTCCTGGCCGGTCAGATTGCTGCATCGATTACCCTTGTCATTATTAGCATTACAATCATTCTTGTTTTGGAAAAGTAAAGGAGTGTTCTTGAATGAATACAGTTGAAAAAATACACGCAGAGCTAAAAAACGTTCTTGACCCGGAATTAAATATTAACGTTGTCGACCTTGGCCTTATATATGATATAAAACAAGTGAATGATCAGGATGCGGAAATCACCATGACGCTGACAACGCCTGGCTGCCCGCTTCATGACAGTATTATTGGCGGAGTCAAACACAAGATCGAATCTCTTCCTGAGATCCGGAATGCCCACGTTAATCTTGTCTGGCAGCCTGCCTGGTCGCCTGACATGATGTCTCCAGAGGCAGTGAAACAGCTTAGAGGCTAGTTCCAACAAAAAAAATATAAAAAACCGGAAGCAGCTAATGTGTGCTTCCGGTTTTTGTTATTTGGCAATCTGCCTTGCCGACAGAGCCCGCTTCCAATTCTGCTCAGCTTCTTTTAGCAAAAGGAACGATTTTTCTTTCAACATCGCATCCTGGCTGGCCATTTCCATGGTTCTGGCAATGGCTGCGGCAATTTTAGCAAAGTTAGGTCCCTGGTTCATTGTTCATTCCTCCCGAAAAAAGGTAACATGTTCTAGCCTATTCAAGGAGTGCAGTTATTATTCCAGGAGGGTTTTACTTTGTATGAAAATAAGCCATTATAACCAGGTAAAAACAGAGAAATTATGCTGCCTCACCAAACCTTTTCTATCCTTTTTCACTAGTAATCAAAAGAAGTGCAAATCGACTTTCGCCCATACACCCAAATCACCAGTGAACCTAATACAAGCGGTATTAGTTACGCGGCGGCCTTGGTCCCCAGTATTGGTAAAAGTCTGTCCGGATAAAGCCATTGAAAAGCTTGCGTTTTTTCGTCGCCGGCTTACCGTAAAATTTCTCAAAATCTTCATGGGAAGTCAGAATATATTTACTCCATGTATCCAATTTATCAAAGGCCTGGCCCATTTCGCGGTACATTTGTTCAACGGCTGGACGGTCCCCAAGCCGTTCTCCATATGGCGGGTTGCCGACGATGACACCATATTGCTTGTCTGAGGTTAAGTCTCTGACCTGCATTTGTTTAAAGGTAATGATTTCGCCAAGCCCCGCTTCAAACGCATTGCCCTGCGCAATCTTGACCATTCGGTGGTCGATATCGTAACCTGCAATATCAAGCGGCTGGTTATATTTTGCAAGATCGTCCGCCTCCGTACGGGCTTTCTCCCAAACATCTTCGCCGATCCAGCTCCATTGTTCAGAAACAAATTCACGGTTGAAACCAGGTGCGATATTCTGGCCTATCAGGGCTGCTTCAATTGGAATCGTTCCGGAACCGCAGAAAGGGTCAATGAATGGTTTTTCAGGATACCAATTTGTCAGCTGTACAAGTGCGGCGGCCAATGTTTCCTTTAAAGGCGCCTCCCCTTGTCCAGCACGGTAACCGCGCTTATGCAGTCCAGCCCCGCTCGTATCCAGGCTGATCGTTGCTACGTCCTTCAATAAAGATACCTCAATCTTGTACAAGGCCCCAGTTTCTTCAAATCGGGAAACTTTTTTGTATCGCAGTTTCATTTTTTCTACAATTGCCTTCTTCACAATCGCCTGGCAATCTGAAACTGAGAATAACTTGGATTTTACAGACTTTCCGCTAACAGGAAATTCAGCATCCTCTGGTAAAAATTTATCCCAAGGTAGTGCCTTCGTCTTTTCAAACAATTCATCAAACGTATAAGCTTTAAACTCACCGACTTTTATTTTCACACGGTCAGCTGTCCTTAGCCAAAGATTCGCCCTTGCAATCGCAAGCTCATCCCCAACGAACGTTACCTTACCGTTTTCAGTTGAGCCTTCATAGCCGAGATCCTTTACCTCTTTAGCTACAAGCGCTTCAAGTCCCATTGCTGCCGTTGCGATTATTTCATATTTACCCATTTGTTCACCTTACCTGTTATGTACTTGTAAAACCGCATTTCACACTATGTTACATGTTAACAGAATTGCATACCCCACATCAAATGTCCAATAGACCCTTTTTTCAAGCTCAGTTCTGATAATAGCATGAAGACAGACTCACTAGTTCCTTAAAAAAACAAAAAGGCCATCCATTCAGGAGGGCCATAGCTGTTGTTATTGAATAATTTCCAGAAATTGCGTTCTGTAAGCCATGTTCTGTACCTTTGTACTGCAGGCGACTAAAAGTCTCGTACTAGGGTGGTAATCATCTATCTCCAGGCAATGCCTGCCCTTCTCCTGCGTTGAATTCCGCGGAGAAAGTTCCCCTACCATAGTTTGGGTTTCTCGCTCGTGGGGTTTACCGCGTTCCACCCTTCCTGTTTCCAGGAAGGCTCCGTCACTGTGGCACTTTTATAGGTATTCATGCCATATCCAAAGGACTTAGGCATTTTCCCGGCCGTCAGCCCAAAAGGCTGCCCTGGCTTATTTTTTCGCCAGGCACGAACACTACAGGCATCTCAGCCTGTGCGAGCATGGACTTTCCTCTACAGCAAAGCTGCAGCGATTACCCGAACGCAATTCATGAACAATGTCTATTATATGTATTTCCTGCAGATTAATCAATGGATACCTCAGGAAAATACGGGACTTCCTGTCAATCAATCATAAAGCTTGTTGCCGAATACATGCTTTTCCAGGTTGGAAAGGCGTTTCAGGATGTCGAAATTGGTCGTTCCGGCAGGCTGAACAGGCGGCTGCTGTGCAGGCCTTTTACTTGCCTCCTCGAGCTGTTTTTTCAGGCGCAGGTTTTCCTGCTGCAGCTCCTCGATTTCCTGATGGAAGGTTTCATAGTCCTTGATAATCAAATCAAGGTACTTATCAACATCTTCTTGTTTGTATCCTCGCATCGCTGTTTTGAATTCCTGTTCAAGGATATCTTTTGCGGTCAATTTGATTTTATCCGATAGCATTGTTTTCACCTCTACAGTAAGCCAATCATTAACTATTATTTTTTCAAAAATAGACCCTTTTGTCAATTTATCTTTTCCCACAAGCACTCATCGTAGTTAGTATTCATACTTATTTAACTGTTCTTCCTCAACAATTTGCTGAAGATCGTAGAAAGTTATCAATCTTACCGAGTACCCATTAACCTGTTGCGCCAATTCATACATGAACTTTGGGCTTCCTTCTTTTTCAGTGTCATACAAGAGAATAAGCGCATCACTCTTTTGGATCAGGAATTGATTTTTCAAACGGAACTGGTTAGGGCTATCATATTTCTTCTTTGTGACAGAATCGACATAATCCGCACCGAGCAAAATCGATTCATACCATTCCTTATTCTTGTCGTTCCATTTTTCTTCTTGTTCCAAAAACGGAGTAATGACAGCGAGTTTAAGATCGGGAAAGTCCTCCTGAAGTTCGAAAACTGCTTCTGCTGCCCAAAGCTCGGCACCAAGCTGTCCGCTGATAAGAACCCATTCAAGGCCTGTTTCCGCAAGAGAGAGGATTTCTTTTTTATAGGCTGCTTTTATATAGGACGCCGCCTGGTGATCCGGCTGAAAAATGCCCAATTCAAAAGGCTTATAGCCTGAAATTGCAATAACTTTAAACGTAGCTATCGCCCCCGATACTTCTTCTCTTTCTACCATATTAACATTGAACTTGGAATAAAACACAAAAAGGGCTTTTTCGCCCTCATTGAGTTTGATTTTTACCGCATCATACCGGGCCAGAGGGATTCCTGTGAGTAAGTTGGTTAATTGTTGAATGTGAATGCGGGAAAAAGTGCTTATGAATAATACGCTGGTGGTTGACAGTCACGGTATGGAATGGGTGGAAATGCGGTATCACGACAGTTGAGTACACATGCTGGACACGGACTGGGCCCATTGGAAAACCTGGTCCTGGCACAAACGGCCTGGGAAACATAAGCATCGCTCCTTCATTTTGGCTGTAATAGCCTATTCAGAAAAATCATCGATGCTTAGGTGCAATGCCTACTTTAAAACAAAAAAGTGTAGAAGCTGTCCCTCATATTAGTAAAAACAAATGCTGTGAGAAAAACGACAAGAAAAAATAGAAAAAATACTGCTTTATACATTAAAACTTCAGCCCCGTTATTGATGATATTTGTCGAAAAACAAGTACGCTCAATGTCCCATTTTAATGGGTTTTACCCATATTAACAACTAGAAAATACGAATTTTTTAATTTTAATTATGAACGTTTTGTGACAAGTTTAAAAAGCGCAAGCGCCTCGGTCATCGCCGTACAAAATGGAGGGACTTCGACTGAGATAAAATGAACCTTCCATCAGTGTTTTTTGCTGATGGTTAGGTGAATGAATCGGACCTTTAGGGACAGTTGCCGACAAAGGAGGCCTACTGTCCTTTAAGGTGGGGTAAAGGAATCACGAAGAGCTTAAGCGATTCGATGATGACTTATCGTAGGGAGGAGGCCTGAAGTTTGCGCACGCGTAGGCGCTCCTCATTACGCTAGCGCGTAATTTCGTGCGAAGCTTATGCTACCGAAGCCTTACTTGTGGAGCTAGAAATAATGAGAAAACCGCAGTCATTACCCGATTATTAACTGGTTCAACTGCGGCATAAAAGCAAATTTACCACCGTATGAAGTTTCTTAATCTTGGCCAATATTCAGCTTCCTTTGCAGCCTTTTAAGCCTGGCAAGCATATCTGTTTTAAGAAGTGTTCCAGATACTGCGCGGAGTTTATCGGATTCAAACTTCTGGCAAGCCTGTGAAGAAAAACGATGTGCCTTCTGGTAATCCTTAAACTTATGTTCAAGAATCTTCGCGGCCTCAATACTGGCTTCGATAGAGACTTCAAGCGCATGCGATTCAGCAGCTGCAGAGAAATATTCCAAAGCGTCGTCCCACTGCTTCCCTTTCTTAAACGAATACCCAAGCCTCAGCTTTGCAATAGCGGCCTCTTTGTCATTTCCTTCGATGAGTCCCGTATATGCCCTGCTTGCTTCAGAATGGTTTCCGACGGCCGAAAACCATTTCCCCACTTCAAGGGCTTCCTGTCTCGTCTGTTCACCATCCATGCCGCAAAGCTGGAAAGTCAAATGAGTATATAAGGTAACAAGTGACAGAATGTCAATTTCATTATGTTTAAGGAGTCCGAGCATTCCATCTGGCCTGCCTGTCTCGACGTAATCAAAATAGATCATCGGAGCTAGAAAACCAGGAATGTCATCTTCCCTCTCCACTTCCAGCACCTCTGTTTCAACAACTGATAGCTTCATTCTGTCAAGCTTATGTTTCCAAAGCCTTCTAGCAGCATGGTAAAGATCGAAATGACCGAACTCAGGCAGCTTTGGTACATGCTCTCGAACGAGCGTATGCCTTGTTTTTACTTGAGGCCAATCAAACGATTTTCCATTATAGGTGACCAGTGTCCTATAATTAATGCTTTCCAGGAAGCTTTGATATAGTGGTACTTCTGCTCCAGGATGAGGGAGGATATGCTGTTTTAAAACCAATTTATCTTTTACGACACTTGCCTGGCCCAGCAGGAATATCGTATTTCCGGTTCCGCCGCCAAGCCCTGTCGTTTCAGTATCAAAAAAGAATAACTCCTCAGCGGAGTGCCCTTTGGAAGAGAGCGGGTGCTCTATGCCGCTTTTCTCCCAAAGGGAAACCGCCTCCAGGAAGTCAGAGAACCTGTATCGCCCATGCTTATAGTCAAGAGGATAGACAACTTCCCTTACTAAACAATATTGTCCATCAAAATGGAACGCCTTTACTCCTGCTTTATCCCATTCCTCCCATTGCGGGATGTCGTGGCCAACATTCTCCAGACGCGGTTCAATAACAGCTTCAGAAGCTTGTGTGCCAGCTGGTGAAAAAATTTCTTTTGACAATGAATCTTTATGACTGGCCGAGAGATGGGGCTTTAATCTGTTCAATTTATTTTTTAACGACATGTCATCACAACCGTGCATTCCTGGCAGCGGCCAGGAAGTGATTTGTTATTTTAAATGCGTCTTTTTTTGCAGTCATTGACGTTGCATCCATGCCTATGCAGGATGGGCAGCCTTCTTCACATGGGCATCTATCAATCATTGCCGCCGCTTCTTCAAGGACTAATTCCATGCCGGCATAAAGTTTGTCGCTTAGCCCCACTCCGCCAGGATAACTATCATAAAAGAAAATCGTAGGCTTCTCATTGTGGTCGGCCTTAACCTGGGGAACAACATGGATATCTTGAGGGTCGGCCATAACAAACAATGGAGCAATATTGGAAAGGGCATGTGAAGCGCCAATCAGTCCTTGTTCCAGGCGGTCATGTTTGAGCTCGTCCAGGTTATCTTCAAGCGAAACCCAGGCGGAACTTGTATGCAGCTCCATTTCTGGCAAAAAAATCGGTCCTGAACCTATATTATCATGCGTCTCAAATTTTATTTTTTTGAATATCGTTGCCATTGCCCTTACGCTTACATCCCCGTACCCAATTTCCACACCGTTCCGTTCTGCGAGCTTGTCAACTTCCAGAACCTTTAATTGGACCGCGAGATTCGCATCGGTATAGTAGTCAACGTCAACCTCCCGGACGTAGGCCTTCTTCTCATCCCAATCAAGTTTCTCCACCTGGTACTGAATGCCCTGGTGAAGGTAAATGGCTTCGTCATGCAGCAGGGTCATGGCCGAGAATGTATCCATTTCACCAATCACCCTGACATTTGCGATATCGGATTGATCAATGATAATGACATTCTCCTGGGAAGCTGATCTCAAACTTATGTTATGGGCCGGAAAGGAATCATTCATCCAATACCATTTATCTCCGTTTTGGTAGAGGACCCTCTCCTCGACAAGATATTCGAGCAGCTCTTCAGTACCCAGTCCTCCAAATTCTTCATCTTTTTTAAAAGGAAGCTCGTAGGCTGCACACTTTAGATGGTCAATAAGGATTATCAAATTGTCCGGATTGATTCTGGCTGTTTCGGGGCTCTTATTGAAAAAATAATCCGGATTCTGGATGACATACTGGTCGAGCGGGCTTGAGCTTGCAACCATAATCACAAGCGCTTCACCATGCCGTCTGCCGGCACGGCCTGCTTGCTGCCAGGCACTCGAGATTGTTCCCGGATAACCGGTCATAATGCAAACTTGAAGCTGGCCAATGTCGACTCCGAGCTCGAGCGCGTTTGTACTGACGACACCGTATATGTCACCATTGCGAAGACCCTTTTCAATCCTCCGTCGCTCGGCCGGCAAATAACCGCCGCGGTAGCCCATGATTGATTTTGGGCCAAGTTGATTTTTGACAAGCTCCTGAAGATAAGTCAGGATAATTTCAACCCTAACCCGGCTCCGGGCAAAAACAATTGTCTGGATTTTATTTCGCAGCAGCTCCCCCGCTATCCTCCTTACTTCGAGGGTTGCGCTTCGCCTTAAGTTCAGGGGTTTATTAATGACAGGCGGATTATAAAAAACAAAATGCTTCCTTCCCGTTGGAGCTCCATTATTATCGACCAAAACCATATGAGTTTCAGTCAAGGTTTCTGCCAGTTCAAGCGGATTGGCGATTGTTGCGGAGGTACAAATGAACACAGGATTGCTCCCATAATAGCTGCATATCCGCTTAAGCCGGCGTATGACATTCGCAACATGGCTGCCGAACACACCCCTGTATGTGTGCAGTTCGTCAATTACGACAAACTTAAGGTTTTCAAACAGTGAAACCCATTTTGTATGATGTGGCAATATCGCACTGTGGAGCATGTCAGGATTCGTTATGACCACATGGCCGGCCTTTCGCACTCTTTGCCGAATGTTCGCCGGTGTATCTCCATCGTACGTATAGCTATTGATATCAAGGCCCGCTTCCTGGATCAATTCATTAATTTCGCTCTTTTGGTCCTGGGCAAGCGCCTTGGTTGGAAACATATATAATGCCCTCGAACTGCTGTCATTCAGGATTGTCTGCAGGACGGGCAGATTATAGCATAGAGTTTTCCCAGAGGCTGTCGGAGTGACGGCCGTGATGCTTTGTCCGGACATCGCTGTTTCAAATGCGGTTTTCTGGTGAGTATATAATTCAGAAACCCCTCTATGTTCCAGGGCCTTTTTTAATAACGGATTCAGCTGTTCTGGCATCGATTCCGTTCTGGCCGGTTTTTCATCAATTGTATGCCAATGAACAATATTATTCTTAAATTGTTCATCAAGCTTTAATTTTTCAAGCATTTCTTGGAGGTTTTTCCTCAATTTCATTTACATCACCCCATTTCCTCTATTGTAGCGAATGGACGTTCGTTAAAAAAGAAAAATATATTGCTAATGTTCCTAAATGTTCGTGGGAAATAATCCCAACAAATGTCAAGATTTTGACACGGAACATTTTCTTACCGAATTCAAATGGTTTGATACAATGAAGAGAGACATTTCATGATTAGGAGTGGGGAATAATGCTAGCTGAAGAAATAAGAACCGTGCTTTCATGGTTTCCGATATTCCGGGAATTGAACCGATATGAATTAGATAAAATAGCAGAAATTTCAATCGCCAGGGAATTTAAAAAAGGCGCCCATATTTTCATGCAGGGTGATCCCATTGAAAATGTTTATTTTGTCTTTAAGGGAAAAATAAAAATTTACAAATCTGATGCAAACGGGAAAGAACAAATCGTCAATATCCTTCAAAAGGGTGAAATGTTCCCACATATCGGCTTTTTCCGGAAAGGTGATTACCCGGCTTATTCGGAGGCAATTGAACCTGCAACATTGGTTGTTGTACCTATTTCCAGGTTTGAAAGTGTCCTGATGTACAATCCGGAATTATGTATCAAGCTATTCCGTGTGCTTGGTGAGCGGATTGTCGACTTGCAGAACCGGCTCGAGGAGCAAATCCTGAATAATACGAATGAGCAAATCATCAAGCTGCTTGTCCGCCTAGGCCAAAGGCATGGCACTGAAGTTAGTGATGGACGTGTTTTGCTAAAAGGCGATTTTACGAACAGGGATTTAGGGAATATGATTGGTACAACAAGGGAAACAGTGAGCAGGACACTAACAAAAATGAAAAAAGATGGTTTAATTGAAATGGACAGCCATGGAAACATGAAATTCAATCCAGAAGTACTTTTGGACCAAATACTGCAGTAACAAGCATGGAGATTCCCATCACTCCTTAGATTTTTGGTTAAAATGACTAACTATTAATGGTTTAAACAAAAGAGGTGTCCCAAGTAATCTATGGGACACCTCTTCTCTTATTTTGCTTCAGAAAGTTGAAGCATTTCGTTCATGTCTTCCTGAGCGTCACCAATTAGCTTTAGGTTGAACGCATTTTGCAATACTTCCAAGACACCAGCAGAAATGAATTCAGGCGGTTTTGGCCCAATCCGAATGTCCTTGATGCCGAGACTGAAAAGCCCCAACAAAATTGCAACTGCTTTTTGCTCAAACCAGGAAAGGACGATGCTTACCGGGAGTTCATTGATTTCACATTCGAACGCCTCAGCCAAAGCCTTTGCAATTTTAACTGTGGAACCAGAGTTGTTGCACTGGCCAAGGTCAATATAGCGAGGAATCTCAGTCCCAGGCACTGTTCCATAATCCACATCATTGAAACGGAATTTTCCACAGGAAGTTGTCAGAATGACTGTTTCAGGAGGCAGCGATGTTGCAAGCTCGCGGTAGTACTCTCCTCCTTTTCCTGGTGCATCACAGCCAGCAATAACGAAGAAACGTTTAATTTTCCCTTCCTTGACCGCCGCAATAACTTCAGGAGCGAGCCCAAGGACTGTTTCATGGTGGAAGCCAGTAAGCAGTGTTTCTTCCGACTCAATATTGGCCTCAGGCAATTCAAGAGCCCGGTCAATTAAAGCAGTAAAGTCGTCATTAACGATTTTTTGAACATTTTCAAGGCCAGCCACTTCATAGGAGAACATCCTGTCAGCGTAACTACCTTTGATCGGCATAACACAATTGGTTGTTGCCAGGATTGCTCCAGGGAATTTTTCAAAAAGGCGGCGCTGGTCATACCAGGCCTTACCAATGTTACCCTTCAAGTGAGCATATTTCTTCAGTGCAGGATAGCCATGGGCAGGGAGCATTTCGGAATGGGTATAGATGTTAATTCCCTTACCTTCTGTTTGCTTTAATAGCTCCTCAAGCGCGAATAGGTTATGCCCTGTTACCACTATCGTCTTACCTTCGATTTTGTTTTGGCTGACGCGGATAGGCTGCGGAATGCCCAGGCGTTTTGTATGGGCCTCATCCAGCACTTCCATCATGCGAACCGCAGATTGGCCAACCTTCATTGCCATGTCAATATGTTCTTGGACATTGAAATTCGAATTCGTTAAGGTCATGTAAAGAGCTTCATGAGTTGTCGTATCCACAAAAGAATCCGTAAAACCGAGTTGATTTGCGTGTGTCCGGTAGGCTGCAATACCCTTCAGGGCAAAAATGATTGTATCCTGGAGACTTGCAATTGTTTCATCTTTCCCGCAAACTCCGACGACCGTACAACCGCCAGACGGGGTTTGTTCACATTGATAACAGAACATGTTTAACTCCTCACTTTCGTTCATTACTCCTAATCAAGAATATAATGCCGCACCGGTTAAAACCTGTGATGTAAATCACTTCTTTGACATCTGTCATCAATTGTTCAAATATTCACAAGTTGTATTTACTTTCACTTCTTATTTACCAATTTCATATGATATAATCGAAAATCGATTTTCATACATTTAGAATTATAACAGGACCTAAGGGTTCTAATTGACTTATGAGAGAGGGAGATGGGATGAACGAAAAAGATAAAACAAAACGTTATGTTCAGAAGGGGCTTCGCAACTCCAAGCAGAAGGATCCGGATTATCCATTGTCATATTTGAATGACTTTTTGCATTATCCGCCTGTAAAAGGCTTCCTTCAGTCCATAGATGATTTCTTCCAAAATCCATTCACACATTCACCTTTCCGCGTAAGCCTTGAAGATCATAACAACGAATACATCATTACGGCAGAACTTGCAGGTGTTAAGCGAGATCAAATCCATATAGATATTTTTAGAAATCAAGTTGTCATTTCAATAGAAAACAAAGTCGAACAAACAGAGACAAATGAAGAGCATGGAAGCTATCGCAAAAGCATATCGCAGCGACGTGATACAAGAAGCGTTCACCTTCCAAAACCGGTTCTTGATCATAAAGCAAAAGCCTCCTATCAAGATGGACTCCTCAAAATAACCTTGCCAATAGACAAAGGCCATACATTGCAAATAGATTGAACCCTACTATAAGAACGAATGTGGAAGCATACGTGTCCCTGGGGATGTTTATTCTGTAAGCATTCTTTGTAGACCTAGACTAAAGTTGCATTGGACACGTTTCAGTGTTTTTAACGAGGTGAAATGTACCCATTAAGCCGCATTGGACACATTTCAGTGTTTTTCATAAGGCAAAATGTCAACCAACACCATACACAGTCTGGATAAATGAACTATCCACATTGGTGATATCTTTAATTACCTTTACAAAAAGCTAATGAGCGCAGCCAGTCTGCGCTCTTTTCTCATGTTTAAGGAAATTATAAATTTCGCGACTGTAGATAACTTTTATTACTGAGCGTTTCTACATCTAGCTCCAGCGCCTACGCGTGCGCAAACTTCAGGCCTCCTCCCTACGATAAGTCATGCACGAATGCGCTAGCGCTCTTCGTGATTCCTTTATCTCAGTCGAAGTCCCTCCATTTTGTACGGCGATGACCACTAAGGAAAGCTCCTCAGAATAATCATCGCAGGGACAGGCGGCATTTTGCCTGTCACGAAGGCGCTTGCGCTTTTGTTCTTTCACAAGAAAGTGATGGTTCCTGGAAAAAAAAAGAAACGGTATTCCCGTTTCCTTGTTAAGCCTTGAATACTCCGCCCAAACCTTTTAACAAGGCTGATGCCTGGCTGACAGTACTGACCATCTGACCTGCTGTATTCACCATTTTATTGATATCTAATGTGCCATCCTGTGATTTAAACGAGCCAAGGATGGATTGCATGGCTCCTGGTGTTTTTTGTACAAACTGCCCCTTAGGGTATGGATTAAATTGTGGCGGAAAACCCATTTGCTGCATTGGCTGTGAATTGCCAAAAAATCCATTCTGCCCTCCGGGATCCAGGGGATTTTGAAAAAGAAAATGGCTGCCCGGCCTGTTTTGCTGAGTTTGTGGAACAAATTGGTTATTTGGCCACATATTCTCCCCCACTGGAAAACCTGGCTGAAACCCTGGCATCACGTGGGAGGCAGGCATTCCCTGCTGGTGATAAACTCCATAAGGCATTTGCTGCGTAAAAGGCACCTGTCCATATACCGGAGCTTGGTATCGATTATATTGCATGTGGGCTACCCTCACTTCCGTACATCGTTTCCCTATACTATATGTTGAGGGTGAATCAGTGTGATTATTGAAAATTCAAGTGCTAAATAGCGAAATTTTTGTCGGAAGTTTAAATTTTTTAAAAATAAGGATTTCTTTTTAATTGTGTTACGATATAGAAAATGGGGAAAGGGGCGCTTTAGATGGATATTTCAACATTGAAGACAAGCTTTATCCTGCAAAGAGACAATGATTCCGTAGATGCAAATGTTTTGAGGGATTATGCAAGGAAACTTTATATTCAAAATGAAATCACAGCTTCCACATATCGGAGGCTAATCCAAGAGCTCGAAGCTACAGGCGCCACTGTACCGGAAATAACCGGTGAAAAAGTTACTAATTAAGAAAAATCCCCGCCACTTGGCGGGGATTTTTTTATTAAAGAACTTTCCCGGTTCCTGCAATTTTTTCAAGAATGCTGCTTAATGTATAATCAACCGTCCTGCTTGAATTTATAAACGTGTACCGGCTCGTCTTGACAAAAAAGGCCTGAATCGATAGTTTTTCAACGTGTTCATGGGCAAGTTCAATCTGACGGCTGGCAATGCCGTTACGGCCAAGGAATACCGCCTCTTTTAGAGCAGCTTCCTTCCATTGGTCATTTATAATTTTTACTTTATCGGCGAAGGGCTTTACCTCCGAGTAAAAATCACCATCCTCGTTTTTCTCCCTAGTTTGTTCAAAAGTTTGGACAAATACCTTATTATAATCCAGAAGCTGTTTGGTCAGCTCTTCTAACAAAATCAATGAGTCCATCATACCCCTCCACTATCTGAAACTCTAATCAGTATGGATATTACGGCTGATTATTGGTTCCTGTTAAGGAATGAAAGAAGCCATTTATATAAATGGCCTCATTCCCACTCACTTTAGTTTATCTTCCGGTTATGGCGAGTTCAAGCTTTGTGTTTAAAACAGCTGGCAAAGAGCGCTTAGTTGGTGCAGGTGGCTTAATGTCCTGCTCCAATCGCTGCACCCTCACCTCCATATTCTCCAACTGCTCGAACCGTTTGCCAATTAACTCCATCGATAACCCTGAAAACGCCGTGTCCATTTCTGCTTCTAATAATAATAGCTGTTCATTTATCCCATTCAAACGAAGCAATAATTTATTCTTTTCACTGCTAGATCCCTTCATTGCGTTTTCCCCTTTACGGTTTATTTACTACCCTTTATTCTTCCTTCCCCTCCTGTTTCCTGCATCGGTGACAAAACTAGAAGCTACCTGTCAAAAGTAGTGGTAATCAGCTTCTTTTTGATGCTGGTTACGGAGTATATTCGACAAGATCCCTGAATGAAGTCATGTGTTTCGGGAACGATACTATTGGAGGTGTTTTAGCCATGGCGAAAAAGGGTAAGGAAAACAAGAAAAACCATAATGGCCAGGAACAAAAAAAGACTGGTTATGGCGATAAAAAGCTTGTAGGCGAAAATAGGCCAGCTGAATAACCTGCTATAGCCAAAAAGTATATTTCTCCACTCATCGGGATGTCCAGGTCTCTTACAATGGATTCTGTTAGCAATTTGGTTACTGCTGGATATAAAGGCAAGGGCATCCCCCTTGCCTTTTTAGTGCCCCATCATATTATTTTTATGGAAGCTTATAGCTTAAAGCCCCTTGACAAATAGTCCTTTTTTACTTGTGCCATCAATTGGAGCTGGTCCCGTTTTTGTATATACCAGTCCGTTAAATGGGGTGTCTCTTTTAACTTTACTGATAAATACAGCTTGTGTACGGGGGCCATTTTAATTTGGCTCCAATCTTGATATATATGGCGGTGGTGCTCGATAATTGGAAACGTCATTCTTAAATAAGGTGTTTCGCGCCGGACCTTTTGTTTGAAGTACTGCTCATAGTCATGTCTTGAACCCGTATGAGCCGTTCGCCGGGCAAATTCGTAAAAGTGGGGAAACAGCCTTGGGTGGAAAAGTATTTTGGTTAGCCTTCTGCCAAGGTCTATCCGATTGGAAACCTTACGAAAGCCAGATACACTCGCACCGTATAATTCTCCACCGCAAGTTGGAAAAAGGACACAGCTAAAATGGAACCATTCCTGTAGATTGAACTCAATGCTTTGAAAAACTTTACTTTTGTATACTGGATGTTCAATGATCGGTTCCTGGATAACATTTTGTTCATTAATAATCAATGCTGTGGTCAGCCTGTTTTTATCCTGTTTCTCCCAATAAATCGCCCACTCTTTTTGCATAAACGACGAAATATTAAAATATTTTAACAGATGAAACAATGGCTTATTCATTTTCGTCGAATAGGAGTAAAGCAAAAGTTGTGGATAAGCATCATGGAAAATGAGCCAGTTTGCTCGCTCATACGTAAGAAAGAGTTGCTTCCTTGTCGCACCTGTAAGGAAATGGGGAAAAATCGTTCCTTCAAGGTCGCACATATTCCATCCACCGTTCCGTGAGACCATACTAGCCAAAAAAGCCCATATAAGATCAGGATTTTGCTTAAAGAAATTAAAATATGCATTTGTTCTGGTGATATTATCCTTATTCAATTTGACTGTTTCTTTCCTAATTTCCTTTATTATTTCTTTTTCAGAAATCTGCATTATTCTATTCCTTCTTTAAAACAGTTTGAATTGGTCATAGTTAGATTGGCTCCATTAAATTATTTTATACAGCAAAATTCAAGCTCCTTTGGTATGATAGGTAATAGTTTGTGAGGTGCTAATCTTGTTCAATTACCCAAATGGAAAAAAATACACTGGACGACAGCCCCTTCAAGGAGCGAAACTAAAACGGGAATCAATCAATTCTTATAGCAACCGAGGAATGACTTTAGAAGACGATTTGAATGAAACGAATCAATTTTACCTAAGCCGAGGCATTGCGGTCATTCACAAAAAACCGACGCCGATTCAAATTGTCCAGGTTGATTATCCCAAGCGAAGCGCAGCAGTTATCAAAGAAGCCTATTTCAAGCAGGCCTCCACAACAGATTATAATGGAGTATATAAAGGAAGATATATAGATTTTGAGGCGAAGGAAACCCAGAATCCCACCTCTTTTCCTTTGAAAAACATCCATGAGCACCAAATTCGCCATATGGATGCTGTGCTAAAACAAGGAGGAATTTCATTTGTTATCCTGCGATTTTCAAGCAGTGATGAATTATTTCTTTTAGATGCTCTCCCTCTTTTAGGGTTTTGGGAAAGGATGGAACAGGGCGGAAGAAAATCAATAACCAAATCCGAAGTAATGGAAGCTGGCATCCCGATTTCACTAGGCTACCAGCCAAGGATTGATTATTTAAAAAAAGTTGATGAACTCTACATTCTAGATTGATAGTTTGTATTGCATGAAAGGAAGGAATTTTAATGGCAAGTAATTATAAATCCAGGGAGGAAAGAAGGAAACAGATTGCCTCCAATGGGAAAAAGAAGAAAAAAAGTGCTCCTACCCGCGGCGGACTTTTTAAGAAAATATTCCTTATTCTTATTGCGCTTGGCATAGTAGGAATGCTGTCAGGCATTGCAACATTCGCTTTCCTCGTCCAGGATGCACCTAAGTTGGACGAAAAGCTTCTAAAGGATCCCATTCCTTCTAAACTACTTGATAAAGAAGGTAAGGTATTCAGGGAAGTCGGTACGGTTCGAAGAGAATATGTTGATTATAAAGATATCCCCAAATTGGTTGAAGATGCATTTTTAGCCACCGAGGATGTCCGCTTTTATCAGCATCATGGTATTGATATTATCCGACTGGGCGGTGCAGTCATTGCGAATCTAACGAATGGCTTTGGTTCTGAAGGTGCTTCAACCATTACCCAACAGGTAGTGAAGAACTCCTTTTTGACCAATGAAAAAACAATTAAACGGAAGGTACAGGAGGCCTGGCTTTCCTATCAGCTTGAACGGAAATATACGAAACAGCAAATTTTCGAGATGTATGTCAATAAAATCCTTATGGGTGGAGATATCCATGGGGTATCAACAGCGGCTGAAGTATATTTTGACAAGAGCTTGGATGAGCTTGAGCTTCATGAAGCCGCACTGCTTGCCGGGCTTCCTCAAAGCCCTAATAATTATAATCCATTCGTAAATCCAGACAGAGCAGAGAAAAGAAGGAATTTGGTTCTTTCACTCATGAACCAGCATGGCTTCATTAATGAACAGCAAATGAAGGAAGCACAGGCCATTCCTGTTGAAAAAACCCTTGTTCCTGAAGAAAAACGCAAAAAAAATGAAAAACCATATGACTCGTTTGTTGACGCTGTTATCGAAGAGGTAAAGAAAGCTGGAGATTTCGATATATACTCCGACGGCTTAACGATTCATACAACACTAGATCAGGATGCACAAAAATATGTAGATAAGATGATGTTTACAGATGATGTTGTGGCGTTTCCTGATGAAAAATTCCAGGCCGGAATCGTCATGGTTGATACAAAAACAGGCGAAATTCGGGCGGTAGGCGGAAACCGCAACAAGGATGTCCAGCGTGGCTATAATTTTGCCATGGATATTAAAAGGCAGCCAGGATCATTGATAAAACCGATTCTTGACTATGGTCCAGCAATAGAGCACCTTCAATGGGGCACATACCATATGATGGAGGATAAACCAACCAAGTATACAGGCGGGACCGAATTCGGGAACTGGAATGACCAATATGATGGCTGGATGACAATTCGCACTGCCCTTGCGAAATCAAAGAATACAATCGCTGTGCAAACTCTTCAGGAGGTCGGCACAGAAAAAGCGAAGGATTTTGCCGTAAACCTTGGCATTCCTTTGAAAGAAATTTATGAATCCTATGCAATAGGCGGTTTCGGCGGGAAAACGGTCGGGGTATCCCCTCTCCATCTTGCCGGGGCATACAGCGCATTTGGCAACAATGGTTATTATACAAAGCCACATGCTGTAGCTAAAATAGAACTTCGTGATGGAACAGAAATTGATACTGCACCTGAATCAAAGGCTGTCATGAAAGACTATACAGCGTTTATGGTAACAGATATGATGAAGAGCGTTTTAACAAGCGGTACAGGTACGGCTGCCCATATACCAGGCCTTCCCGCTGCTGGTAAAACTGGGACGACCAACTATACAGAAGATGAGTTGAGAAAACTTAATGTAGGTAAGGGCGCTGTTCCTGACGCCTGGTTTGCCGGCTATACGACCAACTATACAATTGCGGTTTGGACTGGGTATGAAAGCAGGATGACACCAATCATGCCTGGCAAAGACCAGCAAATAGCCAAAGCGCTATACAGAAATCTGATGCAGCATGTTTCTAAAGACGTGGATACACCGGATTTCAAAATGCCAAAATCAGTTGAACGTGTAAGAATTGAAAAAGGTTCAATTCCTGCCAAATTGGCAAGTGAATATACTCCAGATAGCATGGTATTGACTGAATACGCTGTAAAAGGTAAAAAACCGAAGGAAGTTTCCAAGAAGTTTGATAAACCTGATGCACCTACTGGTCTGAAGGCAGAGTTGAACAAAGAAACCAATTCAATTTCATTGAGCTGGAACCATAAAGAAAAAGAGAATATTAGCTACTCCATCTCGGTTACAAAGGATGGCAGCAAGGTTCATTCCAACACGACTTCCAATACTTCGTATGAAGTCCCTAACATTACTTCTGGCGGCACATATTCGGTAACCGTAACTGCTGTAAAAGACGGAACTAGCAGTGATCCTGCAACAGCTTCTGTTGTTGTCGAAAGCCAAACACCTCCACCTAGCGATGAAAATGGAGGAAATAACGGTAACGGAAATGGCAACGGAAATGGTAATGGTAACGGAAATGGTAATGGCAACGGAAATGGAAATGGCAACGGAAATGGAAATGGCAATGGCAATGGTGAAGGTGATGGCGAAGGCGAGGGTGATGGTGACGGCGAAGGCGAAGGTGATGGCGGCGGCGAAGGCGAAGGTGATGGCGGCGGTGATGGCGAAGGCGAAGGTGATGGCGAAGGCGGTACTGGCGGAGATACCGGCGGCGGTACTGGCGGGGATACCGGCGGCGGAACAGGCGGGGATACTGGCGGTGGAACTGGCGGCGGTACTGGCGGCGGTACCGGTGGTGGAACTGGTGGCGGTACCGGTGGCGGTACTGGCGGAAACGGCAGTGGAAACGGCTCCGGCCGTGGTAACTAACCACACCTTGAGCTCGCTTCCCTAAGAATATAATTTTATAATCAAAAAAGGGAGCACCCATTATCGGGTGCTCCCTTTCTTAATAGCAATATTTTTCATGAACTGCTTTTTTTGTTCTTCCATTAATTGTTTTAATTGAATGTAGGAATGAAAGAGCTCCGGTCTTTGGATTAAGAAATATAACCGTTCCTGGCAATTAACTGGCTTAAGTGCCAAGCTATCGACTTCGTTGAGCTCGTTTAACTTTACTGGCTGTTTATTGCTCCAATAAAGAATTTTAAGAAGGGTTGATATCCCTACCCTCATTCCCTCTCTAACGCGCGGCTTATTTTTCTCTTTAAAAGACTCTTCTATCTTCTTGCTAACTTCATTCCATACCTCATATTGTCCTGGAACACTGATATACGATTCCTCCCAAGGCCCAGCCGCCATGGCTCCGTAAAAAAAACCAGCTTCATCAGGAAACAACTGAGCTGCCACTTCAGAAAAAAAGGGATGTTCCAATTGTTTTGGTAAACTGGAATTATGCTCTGGCATTTTGCAGTTTTCCCTTCATCCGTTTTTGGCCTTCCCTGCATACCTTTAATAGTGGACATGTTGGGCATTGCGGATTTTGGGCCTTGCAATGATAACGCCCGAAAAAAATCAACCGATGATGGGTTACGGACCACTCTTCCATCGGTACTTTCTTCATGAGTGTTTTCTCAACTTCAAGGACAGAATCCTTCCATCTGCAGATACCCAGCCGCTTGCTGACTCTTTCAACATGTGTATCAACAGCAATTGCGGGTACTCCGAAAGCAACAGAAACGACCACATTGGCTGTTTTCCTGCCCACACCAGGAAGCTTCGTCAGTTCATCCCTGTCCATGGGAACCTGGCCCCCATATTCCTCCAGGATCATTTTGCTAAGCTTCTGTATATTTTTCGCTTTATTTCGGAACAGCCCAATTGAACGTATGTCATTTTCAAGCTCTTCCAACGGCACATTTAAATAATCCTGTGGCGTATTATATTTTTTAAAAAGAGATTCAGTCACTTTATTAACAAGAACGTCCGTGCATTGGGCAGATAACGCTACTGCGACGACGAGCTCAAACGGATTGGAATGATTCAATTCACAATGGGCATCAGGAAACATCCTGCCCATCTCGTCGAGGCAGTATCTGATTTGTGCTTTATTCAACATATTCAGTCACCTTCTTTTTAACGTTTGCTACAAGCTATTTTACCAGCATGGTCAATCATAATTTGAAAAATAAGCTTAGAAATTAGTCTGGATTAAAGGGAATTTAGTTAAAACAGCCTAAAATTAAATAAAAACGAGAGTAATGTCCTCTCGCTTCAAATTATAATTACTGTTCCAGCCAGTTGTAGAAAGGTACGGCAGAAACAGGGGGTGCCTGTCGGTCCTGAGGTAAATTCTTTGCCTGCTGCCGTTGGCGGAACTTTATGCTTTGGCTTTTTGCCTGTTCAATTGTTTTAATACCATTCTTTTTCCATTCAAAGAGAATTCTGTCTATGTACCTGAAATTCAATTTTCCGGACATAACGGCTTCCCTAAGTGCAGCTTTAATAATTTGCGGGCCATGCTTATCATCATCAACCCACATAGCCAGGGTCTCACATTCAAAAGGAGAAAGCGGCCTGCCAAATTCCTTTTCAAATATCGTATACAAGTTCTGTTCTTCCGTTTTCCGATCCTTTTCCTTTTCTGCTTTTTCCTTAAGCAGGAATTGATCAATAAGCTTTTGCCATAAAGGCTCTAGCGAATATTTTTCACAACGAATTCCGTCCTGGCTATACTCATCCATAATTTCTATGTAGCCGCGCTGGATTAATTTACGCAAAGCATCGGTGCATTGAAGATCAGAAAGAGTCATATGGGAGGAAAGCTGTTCAGGAGTGGGAAATTCGTTGCCTTTTTGGGCGTAATTCAAGATGTTCAAAAGAAGAACAAGTTCATATTCATTTAAGTTTAAGTTTTTATATTCTGTGAAAAGCAAGGAAGGTATGGTAACATTCCCTTCATGCATCCAGCCAAGGATACTAGACTTCATAATTCGACACCTCTCTATCAGTATACCATGAATCAAAGAGGGACAGGTAAACATTTCAAACAGGGATAATCTTACAAAAAGAACTAGTTTTATATCCCATTTTTGTACTGTTCTTTACACTATGCATGCTATGTTGCCTGTGTTGCTAATAGAATAGCCTGCCAAAATTGGTCTTGGCAGGCTTACATTATTATTAATTATTTTTGGCTGTGTTGAAGAAGTCTGTTGTTCTCCGCTACACAAAGGAAAGCTCCAGCGAATTAACATCGCAGAGACAGGCGCATTTTGCCTGTCACGAGGCGCTTCAATCAACTCTTTTATAAAGCAACAATTTTCTATAACAGGGCCTATTTTTATAAATCCGATTCAATATATACCGGTTTTTATGGATACAGCCTGTTCAATAGACGCGGGAATGGGATGGTTTCCCTGACATGCTCGACACCGCTAATCCAGGCAACGGTCCTCTCGAGGCCTAGTCCAAATCCTGAATGGGGAACAGCACCATATTGGCTTAGCTCCAAATACCATTTATACGCAGCTTCAGGAAGCCCATGTTCCTCAATTCGCTGCCTCATAAGATTGTAATCATGTATACGCTCTGAACCGCCTATAATTTCCCCATACCCCTCCGGAGCAATCAAATCGGCACATAGCACAACATCATCGCGTTCAGGATGCGGCTGCATGTAGAAAGGCTTGAGTGAAGTTGGATAATGGATAATGAAAACAGGCTTATCGTAGCTTTCTGCAATCGCTGTTTCATGCGGAGCCCCAAAATCATCTCCCCACTTGATATCATCGAATCCCTTTTCATGAAGGAGCTTGATTGCATCGTCATATGTTATCCTAGGGAACGGTGCCTTGATTTGCTCCAGCTTCGATGTATCACGGCCAAGAGTTTTTAGTTCAAGCTGGCAATTGGCCAATACCGATTGAACAATGTATGAAACATATTGTTCCTGGACAACTAAGCTTTCTTCATGTTCTGTAAAGGCCATTTCAGGTTCGATCATCCAAAATTCAATTAAGTGGCGCCTTGTTTTTGATTTTTCGGCACGGAATGTTGGGCCAAAAGAGAAAACTTTTCCTAAGGCCATAGCAGCAGCTTCCATATAGAGCTGGCCGCTTTGTGAAAGATAGGCATCTTCATCAAAATACTTTGTATGGAACAGTTCAGTTGTTCCTTCAGGTGCACTGCCGGTCAGGATAGGCGGATCCACTTTAACAAAGCCATTGTTATTATAAAACTCATAGGTTGCGCGAATGATTTCATTTCTGACTTTCATCACTGCATGCTGGCGCTTTGACCTTAACCAAAGGTGGCGATGATCCATTAGGAATTCAGTACCATGTTCTTTAGGTGTTATCGGGTAATCGGTGGCAAGTTGAATAATGTCGACCTTTTTGACTGACAATTCATATCCAAATGGAGAACGTTCATCTTTTTGTACAATTCCCGTAACATAAAGTGAAGACTCCTGGGTTACTGATTTGGCAGTCTGGAAGATTTCCTCTTCCACTTCACTTTTCACGACCACACCCTGGATAAATCCAGTTCCGTCCCTCAGCTGTAAAAAGGCGATTTTTCCGCTGGAACGTTTATTGGCAAGCCATGCGCCAATTCTGACTTCCTCGCCAACGTATTTATGAACTTCTGCAATTGTTGTTTTAATCACTGGTATATTCCCTCCAAGACTTGCACTTACGGTTTCTATGTATCCACTTTATTATACAGATGCGGACAAGGCCTAGCAAGGGTGCAGCATGCTTCTCCTGGTCTGTTTTGTCCTAAAGTGGCCAGGTAAATGAGGCGGACAATCAATTAGCGGGAGAGGTTTTCCCCAACCGCTAATTGATAGCAAACCGTTAATGCGAGTTACATTCAGTTTTTTAATTTGGATTCTACAAACCTGTTTATCCGCTCTATAGCTTCTTCAAGCTGGGAAAGTGAAGTCGCATAGGAAAGCCTGATATTGTCAGGAGCTCCAAAACCAGATCCAGGAATCACCGCAACCTTCGCTTCGGTCAAAAGTGCTTCTGTGAATTCATCTCCGTTCTTGAATCCTGTAAGCCTTACAGCCTCACTGATATTAGGGAAAAGATAGAAGGCTCCATCCGGCTTAATACATGTGAAGCCGGGAATTGCAGTTAGTTTGGAAAATACGGTCTCAAGCCGATGTTCAAAAGCCTGGCGCATTTCTTCCACAGGTTCTTGTGTTCCTTCATAAGCAGCAATTGCCGCATATTGCGCGGTGGTTGTAGGATTGGATGTACTATGGCTGGCAAGGTTGGACATTGCCCCTATGATTTTACTATTCCCTGCGGCATAGCCTATCCTCCAGCCTGTCATTGAGTGGGATTTGGACACACCATTAACAACAATTGTCTGATTCTTGAGTTCGTCGGAAATTTCCGCGATAGAAACATGTTTTTTATTTCCATATACAAGCTTTTCATAAATTTCATCAGAAACAATCAGTATGTTATTCTCCAGGCAAACTTGTCCCAATGCCTCAAGTTCTTCCTTTGTATAAAGCATTCCTGTAGGGTTGCTAGGAGAATTGATTAACACTGCCTTTGTTTTGTCTGTGATTGCAGCCCGTAATTGTTCAGGAACAATTTTATAGTTATTTTCTTCTGTTGCATTAATGTAGACCGGGGTGCCGCCGGCAAGCTTGACCTGCTCTGGATAACTGACCCAATACGGCGCAGGGACGATTACTTCATCCCCTTCATCAAGGATGACTTGAAAAAGGGTGTACAGCACATGCTTTGCGCCATTACCCACGATGATTTCATTCATTTTATAGTCCAGTCCCTGATCTGCTGCCAGTTTTGCGATTATTGCCTTTTTCAGCTGCGGAAGTCCGGCTGTTGGGGTGTATTTGGTTCGCCCTTCATCCATGGAGTTCTTTGCAGCCTCCAGAATATGTTCCGGAGTGTTGAAATCAGGTTCGCCAGCTCCAAGCCCGATAATGTTATGTCCCTGTGCCTGAAGCTCCTTGGCTTTTGCTGTAATTGCCAAAGTTGATGACGGGGTTAAGGAAAGTACTCTTTTAGCCAATTTCATTTCCATGCTGCTACCTCCACAATATAAAAATTAAAGATTTTCAATTATTTTATACATTTCTCCGGTTTCAAAGTGAACATAATAATAGTTGATCAGACCATTGCCGGTAGAATAGTATACTTCCCAGAACGGGATTCCGTTCTCCATGCCTGGACGTACAGAAATGATTTCTTGGGGGCTTTTGTCGGCAATGACCTTATTGATGGCATCCTGTCTTGAAACCCCATCCTTTTTTTCATGCACGACGATTTTCCCGTCACTATCCGGCATCCATACAATGATTTCATCGCCTTCGTTATTTTTTCCTTCGACTACGTAAACTTGCTCCTCGCCATTATAGAGAGTAAATTTGCCGTAATCTGCCAAGTCGGCTTCTTCAGCTGCACGTTTAACCGCCTTCTCTTCTGCTGTCCTGACAGGCTCAGTTGCGTTTGAGTAAATCCATCCAGCGGCCCCTAAAAGAATAGCTATTATCAATAAAAAATAGAGAATTACTTTCTTCACAGTACCGCCCCTTATGTCCGGTATATCGTAAAAACGGCCTTGCTTTGGTCTTCTGTATCGAGCGCAAGTCCGAACATAAGATTTTGATGTTTCAACGTCCGGTTCAATGCATCGACCACCTTGTACAAGTCCGGCCCATGTTGAATTTTTACAGTTGATAGAACTTCTATTTTGTTCTCCATGCATGTTCCTCCATTGCTTCCCATTGGGGCTGTTCATTATTTTAGTCTATATTTCTTCATTATAACAGGGAAGAAGACGATTGGTAGCGGAATTCACCCGAGTTTTTGGCTTTTACCCCTAACACTTAATCACTAGGCTGTGTTAAACAATATTGTTGATTCGCTCTAGGCGCTTCAATCAATTATTTTTGAAAAACAACAATATCCTTATCCTTTAACACAGCCTTTTACCAAAAAGTAAATAAGCTTCCTACTAGAGCCACTTTTCAATCCCTTCGATAAGTTCGTCGATTCCCACCTTATGGACGGGAACTTTGGGAATGGAGCGAAGAAAGGCTTTGCCGTACGCCGCTTCTCCAAGGCGTTTATCAAATACAACAATAACTCCCCTGTCCCGGCCAGTCCTGATCAGCCTGCCAAAGCCCTGTTTGAACCGTAGCACTGCTTCAGGCAGGGAGTATTCCGAAAATGGCTTGCCTCCCCGCTGTTCTATCATTTCGCACTTTGCCTTCGTCCACGGTTCATCTGGCGGGCTGAAAGGAAGCCTTACGACCACAAGGCATGATAGTCCCTCACCGGGAATATCGACACCCTCCCAAAAGCTGTTTGTTCCGAAAAGCACAGCCTTATCAAACTTCAGGAAGTTCCGTGTCAGACGTGATCTGCTTCCGCCGGATATTCCTTGGGCAATCAGAGCAAACTCTTCTAGCAGACCGCTTTCTTTAACAAGTTCATATGTCTTTTTGAGCATCTCATGCGATGTAAAAAGAATGAGCATCCTTCCTTTAGCGGCATCGCAAATGGAAATGATCCTTCCTGCTATTTCTGCTATATATTCATCCTGCGGAACGGTGTTGACAGCTGGCAAATCTGTTGATATAAACATCTGAACATTCCGCTCATAATTAAACGGGGACGGTATGGAAACAGTGTTGACATGATGTGAATCAAGACCAAGATTAGAAAGAATAAAGCTGAAAGACTGATCGACAGTCAATGATGCCGATGTCAGAATTACAGATTTTTTTTTGTCAAAAAAACGCGCTTTCACCTCACTTGCCACGGACAAAGGCATTGAATAGATACTCGTTGCATTATGCGGCGACCTTGTATCGGTTTCAATCCATTTTACATACCTCGTATTATCTAAAAAAATTACATTTAATTTATGCCTTAGCTTCTCCGCATCCTCCATAAAACCATGGAGCTGATCAGCCAGTACTGCAATATCAGTCGAACCAATTGGAATAATCAGGTCAAGCATCGAGGCCGCAGCCCCATGAAGATCCTTTAGTAAAAAAGAAAATCGGTTTGCTGCATTCTTAAGAACTTCCCATTCACGATGATTGGTTTTTTCATCAATACGCGCTTTCAAGCGTTTCGGGGCATGATTCTTAACAGTTTTTGTCACAAAGGAAATAAGTAAATTAAAAAAATCGTCCATTTCGTATATAGTATCTGAAATAAGCTGATTAAATTTCACCCTTGAGACTGCTTTCCCACGGTCCGGAAGACTGGAGATCACCTTTTCCACTTTATAAAACAATTGCTTTTGCTCATATAATCCAAATTGGCCAAGGGTGAGCCTTGCACCTATATAATCCAGCCGGATGCCCATATGGTCACTAGAGGCATGCTCAAAATGATGCCCTTCATCAAGGATGGCATAATCGTATTGCGGCAGGACAGTACTTCCTGCATCCACATCAGAAAGCAGAAGTGAATGATTCGTAATGATTAAATCTGCCTGGTTGGCAAGTTTTAAGGCATAATCGTAAAAATGGTAGCCCTGCCACGCTTCTTTTCCTATTGGATTATTTCCTTCTTCTGAAATTGAATTCCAGTACAAAGCACCACCGCTTGAAAGGTTTAGCTCATCTCTGTCCCCGCTTTCGGTCCTGGTCAGCCAAACAAGGATTTGCATTTTCGCAAGAGCAGTGTCGTAGTTGTCGTTTTCCTCTTCAAGGCTTTTTGCAAAGGCTGGCAGGGAAAGATAATTATTCATTCCCTTCATTAGCGTGGCTTTAACTGGAAATGGTAAAGTCTCCTTTAGAAGGGGGATATCTTTTTTCATCAGCTGCTCTTGAAGCTGAATCGTATATGTACTAATTACAACTCTTGCCCCTCTCTGCCGGGAGAAAAAGGCAGCAGGAAGCAAATAGCCAATCGACTTCCCAATCCCTGTTCCAGCTTCAATCAGCGCATGGGTATGATTGGTTAAGGCATGATAAACTTCATCCATCATTTCAAATTGACCCGTTCTTTCCTCATATTCCACAAAAGAACGGAGCATCATTGTCTTTTTGTCTTCATCCTTAAAAGGATAGCTAGTATCATCATTTGTAAATTCCTTGGTGGAAAACTCATTTTTTCGCTTCAGGCTTATCCCATTGATTGTCACAAGCTTGCCAGTATCGGACACATGCGCAGAAACAGCCTTGGATGAATACTCTTCCAGAAGGAGATGGATATCGCTCTTAAGTCCCTGGGATAGGGCAGAGAGCTGTTCCAGTGTATTTTTAGGCAAAGATTCCATCTTGCTGAGGAACAAAAGGAACAGTTCGGCTGTAACTAGCGCATCACTGTCAGCTTGATGAGGACGATCATGTTCCAGTCCTTCCTTTTCAGCGAGGTCTGACAATTTATAACTGTCTGCTTCAGGTTCAAGGAACCGTGCCATTTCAACAGTGTCAATGACAGGGCCTAGAAATCCTTCCTCGCCCGCCATTAGAAGTTCTTCTTGCAGGAAACCCAAATCGAATAGCACATTATGGGCTACAAAATAAGCGTCCTCCAAAATCGAAGAAATTTCCGGGGCTACTTCACTGAACAAGGGGGCATCCTTTACATCTTCATTCTTGAGGCCCGTCAGTTCTTCAATAAATATCGGGATTTGTTTCCCGGGATTTAAAAGAGATGTAAACTGATTTGTAATTTTGCCTTCTTCAATAACAACAGCAGCAAACTGTATTATTCTATCGCCTTTCTTTGGTGAGTTGCCGGTTGTTTCAAGATCGACTACAACGAATTTCTTATGCATCCTTACACATCCCAATAATTCTTTCAATCAAAACCGTACCATAAAATGTAGAAAATAAAAAGCGGAGGCCATCTGGATGGCGCTTCCGCTTTCATATTTACATAATGGTATTTGCCGGTTCAGCATGAAGGAGCTCAATAATCCTATTATTTTCATCCATGATTGCTACCTTTGGTTTATGGTAGGCAACTCTTTCTTCCGCAACTAAGCAATAGGAAATAATGATGACAACATCGCCTTCCTGTACGAGCCTTGCAGCCGCACCATTCAGACAAATAACACCACTGCCCCTTTCCCCGGGGATGATATACGTTTCAAGGCGAGCGCCATTGTTGTTATTGACAATCTGTACTTTCTCATTCGGAATCATACCAACTGCATCGAGAATGTCCTCGTCAATTGTAATACTGCCAACATAATTCAGATTTGCCTCGGTCACCCGGGCGCGATGGATTTTTCCGTTCATCATGGTGCGAAACATTAGCTTCTCCTCCAGTTATATCAGAATAGCCTGCTGAGGCTCTTAGGCGTCCAAAAGAATGTTATCGATAAGCCTTGCCCCCGAGAATCGGACAGCCAAAGCAATGATGCATCTGCCATTTATTTTCTCAACAGGTTCCAGCGAAGGATAACCGTATAGCTCAACATAATCAATTTGGCCATTTGTTTCGGTCTCTATCATTCTTTTAATTAAATCAATGACCTTGGACGGGTCCTTCTCCCCATTATCGACAGCCTTCCGCCCTTCCTTTAATGCCTTGAAAAGGGTCGGGGCTTCTTTGCGTTCTTTTTCAGTCAAATACACATTCCTGGAGCTTTTTGCAAGGCCGTCTTCTTCCCTGACCGTCTCAACCGGAACAAGTTCCAACGGGAAATTGAAATCGTGAATCAACCCATCCGCAACAGCGACTTGCTGTGCATCCTTCAAACCGAAATAAACTCTGTCAGGCTGAACTATAGTAAATAACTTCGTGAGGACGGTTGCAACTCCGTCAAAGTGGCCAGGCCTGGACCTGCCGCACAAGACATCAGTCCTTGATTCCACAGCAACCCTGACACTTGGCTTTGAGGGATACATCTCCCCGGCAGTTGGTACAAATACAAAGTCCACTCCTGCATTTCGGGCAATTGTTAAATCCCGTTCCAAATCCCGGGGATATGCATCAAAGTCTTCGTTAGGACCAAATTGAAGCGGATTAACAAAGATACTAATGACAACAATATCATTCTCTTTTCGTGCTGTTTGAATGAGCTTCTCGTGCCCTTCGTGGAGAAAGCCCATTGTAGGAACAAAGCCAATCGAACGGCCTTCGCGTTTATGTTGTGAGAGCTGCTCACGCAAGGGTTTTATTTGTTCTACTTTTTTCATCTGATACCACCGTATAAAGCTTGAAGTTCTTCCTCTTTCATAGTAAAAGTATGGGCATCTTCAGGGAATACACTGCTCTTTACATCGGAAACATATTGGCCGATCATATCGATAATATCATGGCCAACTTGCCCATATTGCTTAACAAACTTTGGAACGCGATCAACACCGTAACCTACAAGGTCATGATAGACAAGAACTTGTCCGTCCACTTCTGCGCCTGCACCAATTCCGATAACGGGAATCGAAACCGTGTTCGCAACCTCAGCAGCAAGCTGCCGGGGGATACACTCAAGGACAACAGCAAATGCCCCAGCCTCTTCACATTTCCTTGCATCCTCAACCAGCTTAGCGGCAGCGGAAGCGGTTTTGCCTTGAACCTTGAATCCTCCCAGGACACCAACCAATTGTGGTGTAAGCCCAAGATGCGCACATACTGGAACACCCGACTGAGTCAATGCTTTGATTTTTTCCAATACATCATCGGCCCCTTCAAGCTTGACTGCCTGGGCGCCGGTTTCTTGAATAATTCTAGCCGCATTCCGGAGAGTGTCTCCCACCGAAACGTGATAGCTCATGAATGGCATATCAACAACAGTGAACGTACCTGGTGCTCCCCTGCGTACTGCCTTCGAATGATGAACCATATCATCCACCGTCACGGGGACGGTCGAATCATAGCCAAGCACAACCATTCCCAGTGAATCTCCGACAAGAATCATGTCAACCCCGGCTTGTTCCGCAGTCTTGGCAGCTGGATAATCATAGGCTGTTAGCATGACAATCTTTTCGCCATTTTGTTTCATTTTTGTAAAATCCGTTGTACTTTTCACTATCAATATCCTCCTTCTATTAGGAAGAGGGGATAAAAGGAATTTGCCACAGCATAGAAAAAGATCCTGCTGAAGGCAGAGGATCCCGTTGTCGTTTGCATTTTATCCCTCTGTCCCGGTCCAATACGGATCTAGGCAGAAACCATGTTTAGTTAGGAATTGCTCTTTTTAGGTGCAGTTCTTTTGGATACCGCCCAATCGAATTATAGCAAAAAGGCTTAGCTGTTGCCAACGTAAATAATTTGAAAACTTTTGATTTTCGTTCCACAAAGAGAAGCTCCGAAGGATACCGCAGAGCACTTTTAAATATAGGCTCTGTTATAGCTAAATGTGGATTTCACTCTGTTTGAAAAATGAGGGGAGAAATTCCAGTTAAATCGGGAAATACACATATTTCCCTTAAAATAAGGGGAGTTTTTCCGCTTATCAAACCAGAATCATTGGTTTTTGACTTATTTTAAGAAGTTAAGGGGAATTTCTCCGCTTATTTCTGTCTCTTAAGGTGCCCGTGGGTACAATAGGCGGAAATTCTCCCCCTAATAAATTCTTATACCTCAACAAAAATCAACAATGAATACTAACAGAGCCTAAAAATAAAAGCTGGGTTAATGGATATTGGATATATTAGCATTGTTGGTTGGAGCGGAAGGCGCATAGACTCGTTCGAAAATGCAAATAACGCATTTTCTCCTGCGGTGCCTTTTCAGGGAAGCTTACTCAACGTCCTAACGGGAGATAATGTCAGTGGGAGACCCCGCAGGCGTCGCGCCGAGGAGATAGAAAAGCGAGGCGACTGCCCAGCTCCGACAAGCGCTCCTCGAAAATGCAAAAAACGCATTTTCTTCGTGCGATGCTTAAGCTTCCGAAGCATACTCTTGTGAAAGGACTGAAGCAGAAGTCGTTCTTTGACTTCAGCTGAGGTACTGAAGCGACCTCGAGCTGTAACAATCATCGCTTTTCCAAAGCCATGATTGTTACAAGATACTCAGGATGCTTAGTCAAGAAGAAAACTAGCTAGGAGCCACAGCTAGACAGGCTCCCAGGCCGCCCGTGGAAAGCGAAGCGCCTCGTGACAGGCAAAGAACGCCTCGCGACACGCAAAATGCGCCTGTCTCTGCGATGTTAATTCGCTGGTGCTTTCCTTTGTGTCCCTGCGATGATTATTCTTGGAAGATTCCCTTTGTGGAGCGGAAATCAACAACGTTGTTTAAAATAGCTAAAAATAAAAAAGGCTGTCCAAAAGTGTCGTCATTCAACGGCCTTTTGGACAGCCCACATTTTATATGTGTCATCGCCAAGTTTATACTATTGATTTCAATAAGCACTAACTAGATATGCTCGGCAGCTCTATATCTGCTGAATAAATAGAGTGGATTTTACCATTTAAATCTTCAATCTGAAGGACACCATCTTCAGTAATTCCTAATGCTGTTCCTTCAATAGTCCCATTGTAAGTCCGAGCCCTGATTGGCCCTCCAATTCCTTTTGCATAGCTCTCCCAAAGAAGCTTTATAGGATGGAAGCCTTGTTCAAGGTAAAGTACATACAGCCTTTCAAATTGAAGGCAAAACTCGCGGATTAGTCCCGCGCGTGATTGCTCGGTTCCTGTTTCAAGCGCAACGGATGTTGCAAGTTCTTTCAGTTCATCTGGAAAATCGCTTGCCAGCTGATTTACATTGATCCCTATCCCAATGATGACTGAATGTATTCGGTCAGCTTCTGCCTGAAGTTCGGTAAGAATTCCAGTCAGTTTTTTTCCATTCGCCAAAATATCATTGGGCCATTTGATTTCAGGTTGAAGCCCAGTAGCAGCTGCAATTGCCCGTACAACCGCGACAGCCGTTAACAAAGTTAACTGGGGTGCTTTTTGAAGCGGAATATCTGGCCTGACGATCAAACTCATCCATATTCCCGTGCCGCTTGGAGAATGCCATTTCCGATCCATTCTCCCCCTGCCAGATGACTGTTCGTTTGCTATTACAAGAGTGCCATTGGGGGCAGATTCTCCAGCAAGGGAATGTGCTATTTTTTGAGTTGAATCCACTGTTTCAAAATAATCGATCGTCTTTCCAATAAAGTCCGTTTTTAACCCAAGGCGGATTTCATCCGCTGTCAAGGATGCAGGAACCTCGATCAGTCTGTAGCCTTTTTTTCTGACTGCTTCAAGTATGAAGCCTTCTTCCCGAAGCCCTTCAATGTGCTTCCAGACTGCAGTTCTCGAGCAACCAGCCGCTTCTGCCAGGGCTTGGCCAGATACGAATTCCTCACCGGCATCAGCAAAAGCATCAAGGAGCTTTTTCCTTATCTCTGATTGCAATTGAATAGCCACTCCTTTATCTTATCTTTGCGATTATCAAGCTGGCCATGAATAATCGCGTCTTCTACCATAGCGAGTTGTTCTTTCACCCAGGGGCCTCCCGTTTTACCGGACCACTTTACCAAGTCTCCGCCAGAAACATCCATTTCATCACTAGACTTTATCGGCAGGCTATTATGCATTTCAACCCATTTTTCGATCGTGGCCGCACCAGCCTGGCCACCTATGGACTGTATAAGTTTTTCCACCGATATTATATTTTCCTTCCCTGCCTGATAAAGAAGGCGAAGGTCCCAGTTAGATTGCAGCCTTTGTTGAAAAAAGTAAAGCAGTTTGGCAATAGCTTTTATTTTTTTGACTGGCAGTTTCCAAACCCGAAGGAACTCATCGACACCATCTTGTTCGATACTGATGCAATAAAGAAGCAGTGCCCACATTTCATTAAGGTTCAGGTTTGAAATTTGATAGGATGAAAGCTTCGAAATTTCTGTTTTCCGCCCGCTTAATCCTGGAAGGTAGTCCAGGATTCCTGCTTCGGTTATCATCCTGATTCCTTCAGCCCTCCCAGTTCCCTGGAGGATTTTTTCAAACTCTACGGACTTTCGTTCAACAGCGATATGGGTTAACAGGTGTGCAGCTTCAGACAAAGAGGATAATGTTCCCTTTTCGATTGAAAAGCGAAGCTGGCTAACAAAGCGAATCGCCCTCATGATCCTAAGCGCATCCTCACTGAATCGTTCCACAGGATTGCCAACCGTTCTTATTTGTTTTTTGACGATATCCTCTTTCCCGCCAAACGGATCGATTACCACACCATGCCTGTCCATTGCCATCGCATTTATTGTAAAGTCTCGGCGCATCAAATCTTCTGTTAAAGAGGTAACGAATTTCACCTCATCAGGCCTGCGGAAATCCTTATATCCTGTTTCAGTCCGGTATGTCGTAATTTCATAGGACTCACCTTTAAATAGGACAAGTACTGTACCATGTTCAATTCCAATGTCGACTGTACGGGAAAAAATTGTTTTAATTTGTTCTGGCCTGGCAGAAGTAGCAATGTCAACATCCCCAATAGGCCTGTTGAGGAAGTTGTCACGGACTGCCCCGCCAACAAAAAAGGCCTCAAATCCGGCGGCTTCTATCTCCTCAATAACTGGCAATGCATCCAAAAATGGTTTTTTCACCATTTTCACCTAATTTCCCAGCAATTTATAATAAAGATTTTCATACTCAGCAACAATTCGGTCAGCATTGAACTTTTCCTTCATGTCTATAGCGGCTTTTTGTGAAAAGCTTTGATGAAGAGCGGAATCTGACAGAATGGCTATCGCGCGATTGGATATATCTTCTATATCTCCCAACCTGCAAATATAGCCTGTTACTCCATCTTCAATTACCTCCGGGATGCCGCCAATATTTGTACCGATGCACGGTACCCCGCAAGCCATTGCCTCAAGGGCAACTAGCCCAAAGCTTTCTTTTTCAGATAAAAGAAGCATAAGGTCACTAATAGAATATAATTCCTCTACATTATCCTGTTTTCCAAGGAATAATACTTTTCCCTTTAATCCCAATTCCTCGACGAGCCTAGTAACATTCCTCATTTCAGGCCCATCGCCAACAAGGAGCAGTTTTGCTGGCATTGATTCAGATATCCTGGCAAATGTCCTGATTACATCACCAACCCTTTTAACAGGCCGGAAATTGGAAACATGAATAACGACCTTTTCTTCGTCCTCAATCCTCAGTTTTTTCTTTAAATCAGGATCGGCGCTTCTAAGATATACCCGTTCATCTATGAAGTTATAAACCGTTTCAATTTGTTTATCAGGATGGATCATTTCCATCGTTTGAGTAACGAGTGAATTTGAAACGGCTGTAACAATATCGGATTTTTCAATACCGAATTTGATGGCATCAGCCAGAGATGGGTCATTCCCAAGCACCGTGATATCCGTACCATGTAAAGTTGTCATTATTTTCAGGTCCCTGCCACTCATTTGCCTTGCCAGGATAGCACAAACGGCATGTGGGATCGCATAGTGGACATGCAGGAGGTCGAGGCCTTCCCTGTTGGCAACCTCGGCCATTTTGCTAGCGAGCGCAAGGTCATATGGCGGATATTGAAAGACTGAATATTGATTCACTTCCACCTGGTGGTAATAGACATTATGATACATTTTTCTCAGCCTGAATGGCATACTCGAGGAGATAAAATGGATCTCATGTCCTTTCTCGGCGAGGAGTTTTCCCAGTTCGGTCGCTATAATACCCGATCCTCCAACTGTTGGATAGCATGTAATCCCGATTTTAAGTGTTTTCATTTTTTAAATTTCTCCCAGTAGGTCACCATCAAGCAATAGCGGTCCGCGAGTTTTAAAGCCCTCAGCATAGTTCACGCCAGCCTGTTTCCCAAATAAGTATTCCCGTGCTTCTAAAGATTCAATATAACCATTAACCAGCGGGGTATCGAAGCTTTTATCGTTTTTCATAAATTGGCTTCCATAGGCATTCAGGGAGCTTTTCTTCATTTCAAAAAACTCAGAGATGTCTATCAAAAAATCCGGTTGGTGAAAGCCATTTATCATATAATAATGCAATCTGTCTGCCTTGTGAGGAGGAAGCCCGGTTCCGTCATCAAATTTACGGATACCAGCAGAAAAAACCGCCTCATCAACAAGGCGGGCACAATTTCCATGATCGGGATGCCTGTCCTCAAAATAGGGTGCAAATACAAGCTTAGGCCTGTAGGTCCTAATTATACCAACAATTTGTTTAATATAATCTTCTTTTAAAAACAGTCCTCTATCAGGCAAGTCAAGACCGATCCGTTCGGCTCCGAGAATAGAGGCAGCTTTGGCCGCCTCTTTATTTCGAGTTTTTACATTTCCGTTTGAAGACAGCTCTGCCTGTGTCAAATCACAAATGACAACCTTCTTCCCCCGTGCTGTAAACTTTGCAATTGTGCCGCCCATACCAATTTCAACATCGTCTGCATGGGCACCAAAGGATAGTATATGTACGGTTTCTGCACCGCTGTTCATTCGTTCTTCTCCCTTGCTACCGTCCGCCAATCCAGATGCCCTTCCTCTATCCCTTTTATAAGGATTTCTGCAGTACCCATATTCGTCGCCAGCGGTATTGCGTAAACATCGCAAAGCCTTAATAAAGCAGTTACGTCAGGTTCATGAGGCTGTGCTGTGAGTGGATCACGGAAGAAGAAAATTGCGTCCATCCTGTTGTTGGCTACCAGTGCTCCTATTTCCTGATCCCCGCCTAGGGGGCCTGATTGAAAACGATGAATCGAAAGGCCGGTAGCTTCTGATATTCTTTTCCCGGTAGTACCTGTAGCAAAAAGGGAGTGCCCCTCAAAAATCTTTGTATATGCAGTAACAAAATGGATTAAATCATCCTTCTTTTTATCGTGAGCAATTAACGCTATGTTCATTATTTTCCCCCGCTATTCCAAGATATTTTCCAATCCATATACAAAAGAATCAATTTTCATTACAGTTTCCACTGCTGTTTTTACACCGGACATAAACGATGCCCTTGTATAGGAGTCATGGCGTATTTTTAAAGTCTGGCCTTCAGAGCCGAAAAGCACCTCTTGATGGGCGATAAGCCCAGGAAGCCGGACTGAATGTATTCGCATGCCTTCCAAATCCGCGCCACGCGCACCTTTAAGCGTCTCCTTTTCCTCAGGGTGACCCTGCTTATGCGCACTGCGAACTTCAGAAATCATTTGAGCTGTCTTTACTGCAGTCCCAGATGGAGCATCCAGCTTTTTATCATGATGCATTTCAATAATTTCGACATTTTCGAAGAACTTTGCTGCCATTTTTGCAAATTTCATCATTAAGACGGCGCCTATAGCAAAATTCGGTGCGATGATGCAACCGAGTCCCTTTTCACTTGAAAGCTGTTCAAGTTCTTTCAGGTCAGCTTCTGTAAATCCAGTAGTGCCAACAACAGGTCTAACATTATGTGTTAAAGCCGTTCTCGCGTGATGCATGCCCGCTTCTGGAACTGTAAGGTCTACCAATACATCGGCGTCTACCGACTGGAGGCATTCCTCAATGTCCGAGAATACAGGTACTTCTTTTAGAGGAAAGCTTCCAATTTGGCCAAGTGTAAGGCCATTGTTGCTTCTATCCAATACTGCAATCAATTCAAATCCAGGAGTTTCAGCAACAAGCTTGACAGCTTCCTGCCCCATCCTCCCTCTGGGGCCGGCTATCACTATTTTTATATTTTTCTCCACTAGTACTCCACCATCCATTATTATTTTTTCGTCCAACGGTCCTTATCCCGGGTCCTGAATTTTTCCATAACCATATCGTGAGCTTCCTGCAAATCAATATCCAGGGAATTAGCTAGACAGATTAGCACGAATAGCACATCCCCTATCTCTTCATTAACCGTTTTTGTTGCCTCGGTAGCCTTTTTTGGTTTTTCACCGTAATAATGATTAATTTCACGGGCAAGCTCCCCCAATTCCTCAGTGAGCCTTGCAGTCATCGCCAGCGGGCTGAAATAGCCCTCCTTGAATTGGCCTATGTATTCATCGACTTCTTCCTGAAGCTTTTTAACTGTCTTATTCTCTTGCATCCTTTCACCCCTATGCCTAAGGAATGTTTACATTATGTATGATAGGCTATAACTCATGTTAGCTAAATTAAAATGCATTTACAAATATTTTTGCACACTATTGATTTTAGGTGGAAATTGCCGGAACTTGCTTCATCGGATATAATTATATCCGGCTTAATTGGTCAAAATATGGCAAAGGAGGCATCATATATGATAAAAGGCCTTAAAGTAAAAAACATCCTGCTCATTTTGCTAGGGACGGCAATTATGGCATTCGGGGTTATTAATTTTAACATACAGAATCAGCTGGCAGAAGGCGGAGTTACAGGGATCACGATCCTCATCTATTTCTTGTTCAAATTTGATCCTGCTTATTCCAACTTGATTATAAACATCCCTATTTTCTTTCTAGGTTATAAATTACTTGGAAGAAGAGCATTCATTTATACGGTTATTGGAACTGTTGCCCTTTCCGTCTTTTTGTGGATTTTCCAAAGGGTCCCTCTTAATATTCCACTGCGTGATGATATGTTTTTGGCGGCTTTATTCGCCGGTCTCTTTATTGGCGTCGGCCTTGGTATTATTTTCAGGTTTGGAGGCACCTCAGGAGGCGTTGATATTATTGCCAGGATTGCCCAGAAATACTGGGGGATCAGCATGGGAAGAACTATGTTCATGTTTGATGCTCTCGTAATTATCGCATCTTTCTTAACTTATCTCGATTATCGTGAAGCCATGTATACGCTCGTTGCAGTAGCCGTTGGGGCCAGAGTGATTGACGTGATGGCTGAAGGTGCCTACTCTGCCAGAGGCGCAATGATTATGTCCGAAAAGTACGATGAGATTGCAGAACGAATTATGAAGGAAATGGACAGAGGTGCTACTGTTCTTAAAGGCTATGGCTATTATAGCAAAAATGAACGGGAAGTCCTGTACTGCGTTGTTCCAAAAAGTGAAATCATCAGGCTTAAAAACGTCATCACAGCGGTCGACCCTCATGCATTTGTCTCGGTAACAGCCGTCCACGACGTCCTTGGAGAAGGCTTCACACTCGATGCAAACAAGAATCCATTTGATGTATAAGTCTAAAAACAAAGCAAAAGAGCGGGGAATTAGTCCCCGCTCTTTCTATTCGTCACGTGTCATGCCGGTATAAATCAAAACAAGCCTTAACAATTCAAGTACCGCAACTGCTGCTGCCGCCACATAGGTCAAAGCTGCCGCATCAAGGACCTTCTTCGCAGGACGCTCTTCTTCATTCCGGATTATCCCAAGTGAAACTACTTGATCCAGTGCCCTGCTTGAAGCGTTGAATTCAACAGGAAGAGTGACGATTTGGAACAAAACCGCTGCCGCCATGAATATGATTCCTAGCAAAAGCAATTCACTCATATAGGCAAGCATTCCAATTATGATCAGGATCCAGGAGAAGTTGCTTCCAATATTGGCAACAGGTACAAGCGCATGCCTGAACCTAAGAAATGCATAATTCTCGCCATCCTGGATGGCGTGCCCGACTTCATGGGCAGCAATAGCTGTGGAAGCTAAAGAATGGCCATGGTAGATGTCAGGTGACAGCCTGATAGCCTTTGCCCTAGGATCGTAATGGTCACTCAAGAAACCGCGTCCTTCTTCAATCCTTACATCATAAAGCCCATTGGCGTGAAGAATTTCTCTGGCAACTTCCGCCCCAGTCTTCATGGAGGATGAGGAGACCTTCGAGTACTTTTTGTATGCCCCTTTGACCCTCATTTGTGCCCATAACGGGATGAGGATTATTATGGCAAAATAGATTAAAAACATGTTCAACCCCCTGTCCAGTTAGTTAATATAACTTTACCGAACGAGGGGGAATAATGTCAATCTTTTAGCCCGCGGCGTTTTCGCGTAACTTCCTTATCACCCTGATATTTTCGCCAGCCGACATACGACAATGTCAGAATAATAATGCTGCCTGTCGAGATAATCACCCACCATAGGGATGGATCAGCCTCATCCTCTTCTATTCCCTCAAAAATATCCTGAAGACTCGACTCGAGAGCTTCAAATTCCTCTAAATCATTCTGGCTGGCTGGAAGTGTTGTGTTTAGGCGTTCAACCGAGCGGACTCTTGCATCTACCTGCTGGAGCTGTTCCTTGGGTACATCAATTTTCATGCTAGGGTAAATAAGTTCATATAATGCAAGAAATGAATTCAAATTAGCATGATATTGTGAGGCCTCACCATTTACGGCAGCCTTTTTTGCCATTCCAAAGGCGCCCATTACCTCATCCTCCATCTCGGACCAGAGAGGCTCAGAAGATGTCGACAAAGCATCAATAACCAAACGGAAGCTAGTGACTTTATTTAGTCTTTCCTGATATTCCATGGTAGGACTAGCGGCGGCTTCCATTGCTTCGTCCCTGGAAACTGAAACAATCCTCAATTCATCCAGAGTAAACGGTATATTATCATCATACATTTGCTCGAATTCCCTGGAAAAATTACTTAATAATTTTTGCGCATCCTCATATCGCTGATTCTTGACCATTTGAAACGCATCGTCTGAAATTGCATCTAGCTTTTCTACGTTAGCGAGGTTTTCATCTGCAAGAGCTGCAATCGGAAAAGTAAATGATAAAAGAATTATAAGGAAGCATCTAATCTTCATATATTGGCACCCCTCTCATACTAGTAAAAATGTATGAAAAAAAGGACAAGTATAGAACTTGTCCAAATAATAAATTAATAGGTATGCCAATGGGTAAATATTTATCGGTTAAGGAGCATCCCTGGGGGATAACCGCCCTTTAAGTTAGTAGTATGGCTTTCCTCTACTTCCCATCAGTCGAAAATAGCCACTAATTGAATTTTCAGCTTATAAATCGAGTTTGAACCGTTTAGGCCTCACACATAAATACCAGGTAATGAAAATGGATGAAACCGATAGCCAAAACGTGAAATATCCAATCTGAGGGATAAACCTATCCAAAACCGGATACCTGGGAAGCATGAAGAAAACATAATCAATAACATCATTATGTAAAGTCCATAAAGCAGCAACTACCAGATGCCAGGATTTTATCCTGTAAAAGGGCGCATAAAGGACACCTTGCACTGCCATAGCCAGGTGGGACAGCATAAGCATCCAAGCAATCAAATCCAGCTTGTCCGTTACGGCGAATACTAATAAATTCATTACAACTGCCCAAATACCATACTTAATCAACGTCACGATTGCCAGTGCTTCGATTAGCGGCCAATTCCTTTTTAATAGAAAAGCAATTAATACAAATACAAAAAAGAGGCTTGCTGTTGGGCTGTCCGGTACGAAAATCAAGAATATTGCAGGCGTTTCTTCCAGCTGCCACCCGTACCAAATATATCCGTATATTGTACCGAAAATATTCACAACTAGCAGGAGCATAAGCATTGGCCTATAAGCAAGGAGAGGGTATAAACGATTCATAAAAAATTTCCGCCTTTACGTAAAATATGTATGGGTTGATGGTATCACAAAATCGAAAACAGCAAAAGATAATCCCGCCTTATATTAAAACATGGTAGTGTATGTTGGATATCGCTTCGTGGAAACGTTAATGCCTTGTACATCTTATCGTTCCGTCCCTGAACATTACCATCAACCTAGTTTAAAGCACGAATATATTAATTCTAAAAATGGAAATTAACAGGAAGTCGGTCAAGTGGAGAAATACAATACTTAGTTCTAATAGAATAGAACTATAATGTGTATCTATCAACTAGAAAATTACATACCAATCCGCAGCTCCACCCCTGCATAAAGAACAAGCGCAAGCGCCTTCGTGACAGGCAAAAACCGCCTGTCCCTGCGATGATTATTCTCAGGAGGAGGCCTGAAGTTTGCGCACGCGTAGGCGCTCCTCATTACGCTATCGCGCAATTTCGTACGATGCATTTTCGGGGAAGCTTTCCTTATGGAGCTAGACGTAGATATGCTCAGTAATAAAAGTTATCCACAGTCGCGAAATTTATAATTTCATTAAACATTAAAAAGACCGGTGGTTCACCCCACCGGCCTCAAGATTATTCACTCTTTAAGTTAGCGATATATTCGGATAAAACTTTCAGTTCTTCATCAGTACCTTTAAACATACCAGCTGGCATTTTGCCTTTACCTTCAACCGCAACTTTTGCGATGTGCTCTGCATCAAAGCCTGCACCGATTAGTTTTGCACCACCGGCACCACCCTGAAGCTCTGCACCGTGGCAGCTGATACAACCCTGATCCTGATAAATTTTATATCCGTCGGCCTCTTTATCAATATTGGCGCCTTCCACAATTGCTCCCTGGCGCTTTGCAGCTGCCCAGTCATGAGTATCAACAACTTCCCATGTAAGGTAGAAGATCCCAGCGACAGCGAGAAGCATGAAAGCTGTTGCAGCAGGGCGTTTCGAAGGTTTCCGTTCGGGTCCCCTATCAATGAATGGAGCAAGCAGTAATGCGCCGAATGCAAGGCCAGGTATGACCATTGAACCGATTGCATTATATGGTCCCGAAGCATACGTATATTTCAACAATTGATACAAAAACATAAAATACCAGTCAGGAAGCGGAATATAGCCCGCATCCGTCGGATCTGCAATTCTTTCTAACGGTGATGGATGCGCCACCGTCAAACATAGAAAACCAACCAGGAAAACTGCGCCAACCAGCCATTCCTTCAAGAGGAAGTTTGGCCAAAAGGCTTCTGTTTTTCCAGGGTATTCCGAATAGTCTTTGGGAGTCATCGGTTTACGCTCAGAAGGCGCCAACACACGTGAATCGCCAACAAACTTCATACCTTTTCCGCGATGCATCGAAAAATCCCCCTCCTTTATCGTCATTTAGAGCAGGACTATGAAAGTCCCGCCGCAAATTATTAACCTACTCTTAACGTGCAGTAACTCTCTCTGCAAGATTCAAAGAGTTCCCTGGAATCCAGGCAAAACGTCAACTGCCCTGTCAAGGTCCTATCGGATAACTTACCTCTCAGCGGGGAAAGTTATCCCCTCCTGATGGAAGGTCCTTTTATAGCGGCCCCGAGATACCCTGCTTACGGATCATAAGGAAGTGGGCTCCCATTAGACCCAACAGAGCAGCAGGCAGGAAGAAAACGTGAATCGCGAAGAAGCGGGAAATCGTCTGTGCACCAACAATTTCCTGGTGTCCTGCCATCAAGGCTTTTAGATAAGGTCCAATTAATGGTACAGATTCGACAATTTGCAACGTAACCTTTGTTGCAAATAGCGCTTTCATATCCCATGGCAATAAGTAGCCTGTAAGTCCAAGGCCAAGCATAACGAAGAAAATAAGTACGCCAACAATCCAGTTCAGTTCACGAGGCTTTTTATACGCTCCCTGGAAGAATACCCTTAATGTATGTAGGAACATCATAACGATGACAAGGCTCGCACCCCAGTGATGCATACCTCGGACGATTTGTCCGAAAGCGACTTCATTTTGAAGATAATAAACAGATTGCCAAGCATTTTTTATATCCGGAACATAATACATGGTCAGGAACATTCCGGACAGGATTTGAATGACGGTGATAAAGAACGTCAGTCCGCCAAAACAGTATACGAATGCAGAAAAGTGATGGGCAGGGTTAACGTGCTCAGGCACTTCGTGGTCAGCAATATCCCGCCATAACGGCGTAATATCGAGACGCTCGTCTACCCAATCATAAATCTTGTTTAACACGGGCTAGACCTCCTTCCATGGCTGCGGCTTGCCTAAATACAGATAGCCGTCTTTTTCCTTAACCGGGTACATATCAAGCGAGTTGATTGGCGGTGTCCCCGGGATAAGCTTACCGCTTTTTTCATAACGCCCCCCATGGCATTGGCAGTAAAACTCATTTTCAAATTCTGGGTTGTTATTCCAGCCGACCGTACAGCCAAGGTGTTTACAAACTGGTGAAAGGGCAATAATTTTGCCTTCCTCGTTTTTATAAACCCAAGCAGTTTGGGTCACTTCAGATTCATACCAAGCATCCTTTTGCTTGAAGGAATAATCTACCCGTACCGGCTCTTCGGTCAGGTCTGACATTTTTTGTGACGTCGGAATAAAATCCCCGGCACTGTCGGCTTTTAGCATTGGATCAATGGCAAAGCGAACCATCGGCATTAGCATGCCAGCAGCCATGAATCCCCCAACGCCTGTTAAAGTATAGCTTAAGAACTGCCTTCTTGAAACTCGATGCTTACTCATGCTTCTCCCCCCTCTGTTCACACGTTAAGTCCGTACATTTACTAATTTTAACTAGGACATTATCATGATATATCAATCTGAATTCAAGGTCAATATTATACTATTTTGTGAACTTTTCATTTTTCCTTAATTTCTTGCTTTTTTTATTATTACATTGTGTTAAAAATGCCCAATATGGATGGCAGAAGTAAAATTGATTGTTGGATTGAATAATTTATTATTTTTCTTCTCGCCATTTCGATGTAAAAAGCTCAGACAATTGTTTCACCTGTTCGTTGATAAGCGTTTTCTTTTGTTGATCATCCATACTTGATAACGGCAATGATGGAAGCCACAGCAATGTACCCGCAAGTGCGTCATTGGACTGTATCCATACCTGGTCCGAGGTCACAAAAAATATATGGCGGAGCCCCTCCTCTTCTAGACCTGTTTCCCAACGTTTCAGCCGCACCTCAATTTCCTGGCGATTTTCAGTATGTAAATATGTAAAAGAAGGCAACAACAGCGCTCTTCCGGCAAATTGCCTTTCAAGTCCTAAAGCCAGAATTCCAATAAATTCGGACATCGAGGCAGACTGTGGCATCTTGTCCCCTAAACTAACTGGCACCAGCGGAACAATTGCGGTATCAATATATTCTTTTGATTGTATGTATTGAGCAATATCCTGTGAAACCCATTTCATCCAATGTCTCTCCTTTGTTCTGTAACTGTTTCCATCATACCATCCTTAAAGAGCGAAAGTGAATTTAAAAGATAAAAAAAGAACAAAAGTGCAAGCGCCTTCGTGACAGCCAATAAACTCCTGTCCCTGAACAAAAAAAGAAAGCCCGCGTTTGGCGAGCCTTCCATCCTAATATTAACGTCATGCTTCCCTTATTGGGAAATCCGCCTACAATTGGTTTTCATATTGGTGCGGCTTTTTCATTCTGTTCAATTGTTCGGTAAAGAGAAGGAATGCTTCTTTGTCCTGCTTATCAAGTGCCTCATCAATCAGAAGGAGCAGTTTTTCCTCATTAAAACGCTGGATACTATAGTTGAGGAACTGTTCCGCAATTACCTTATCCTTTTCATTCACCTGCAAATGCCTTGGCATATAAGGGTTATCTTCAAGAACAGCCGCATACTGATGAACTTTATTGGAGGCGTTAAAATTGAGCTGGATATATATTTCTTCCTCCCTGTTCAGCCTGATGTCATGAAAAGACTTCTCAGCATCGGTTGTCATTATATTTTCCTTATAAAATCGAAACGGCACTTTGTCTGTGCAATGAGTGGACATGATAAGGCCCCTGGGGCAATATTGTGCCTGATCAACAAAATGCACCTTTTCCATCAGTTGGTCGTGGCTCATAAGATAATTGAGGATCCAAACACATTCTCGCCTTTTTAATTGATAATGGTTCAAAAACCATCTGATAAAGTCTTTTTTCTCGTTGACAGATACAGGGGTTGCCATGATCATTTCCCTCCTCTGCTTAATAACTTCTTTATTCCTGTGAAAGCCGTTCAACCAATTCGGCATATTCCTCATTTGTTGGATCGATATTTAATAACTTACTAAAAACTTCGGCAGCTTTACCCGTTTTTCCTTCTTCTATTAGAAAATATCCATAATCATTCATAAAATTTTCATTGTTCTTAAAGAAAGTGTATGCATTCTCATAATTGTCTGATGCCTTTTTATAATCCTCTAGTTTGTTATAGCTGATAGCTGCATCCCAAAGGAATTGGGGCTCGGCATGTTCTGCTAGGTCTAGTTCCCCAATCAAGTCAATTACGTCAGCGTATCGCTCCTGATGTATGAAAAGCTTATTGAGCGTAAGCGCCGCCTCAGAAAACCCCGGATCCAGTACGATTGCACCGCGGAGCAGCTCTTCTGATTTATCTTCGAGACCAAGCTTCAGAGCAATTTTTCCACCAAAGAAAAACAAGTCCTTATTAAATTCATCAAGCCTTATTCCCTCTTGGACAATCTCAAACGCCTGCTGGAGTTCTTCTTCCTGCTCATGTGCCTTTGCCAAATACAGGTATAATGAGTGATACTCGGGATCAATGCTTTTTAATTCGGTGAACTTTTCTATTGCAATACGGCTGTATCCCGCTTGCAAAGCTGTAAATGCAAAGCCGAATAAAGTATTGATTTCCAGCTTGTCTTCCAGAGCCTTTTCAAAATGGGGCAGAGCTTCCTCAAAAGAACCAGATGCACTCAGAATTTCCGCTAGCCTTTCATGAATATTGACACCGGCTATTGTTTCACTGTCCTTTAATACTTCATCATAAAAATGTAGTGCTTTTTTCACTTCGCCCATCGTACTGTACAATTCCGCAAGGGCAAAATCAATCACAGGCTCATTTGGCAACGATTCTTTAGCAGCGATTAATTTCCTCTCACTTACCTCATAAAGTCCATCCATCTGATATAAATCTGCCAATAACAATAAAGCTTCGCCATAGGAAGGGTCGTCTTGTTCGATTTCCTCAAGGAGCAGGATTGCTTTTTCCTCCTGATTATTGTCAATATAGGCTTCTGCAAGAAGGACCATGATTTCACCTTCACCAGGATAAAACAAAAGAAGGTTTTCAAATAAAGCGATTGCCTCCTCGAGAAAACCGTATTGGAGGAATTCCTCTCCAAGAAGGAATTTTTCATCCGCTGACCCTGTTTTTAATACTTCATTATATTCATTGATAGCTTCTGTATGTTGTCCATTTTCCAGCATGGCAATAATTTTTTTAATTCGAACCATTAGATTTTTCCGCCTCTATTCCTTATTTACAAGGCTATGTTAAACAGCGTTGTTGATTTCCGCTGCATAAAGGGAAGCTCCTGAGAATAATCATCAACGAGTCTTCGCACCTTCCGCTCCAATCAACAATGCTAATAAATCAACAATATCCATTAACACAGCTTATTTCAAAAAGAGTAATACGAATGTGTCTTTATACTTATATGTTCGCCATTCATTATTGGAAATCCTGCATGATTAGCATGGCGAATGATTTGGCCTCTCCTCACGGTTATCGCAAGCCTGTTCCTATGATAAATAAACATCGAAGCTTCATCAACATTTTCAGCTTCAAAATCGTCTATATAAAGATTATAACTTAATTCTGATTTATGGAGCAGGCTGGAGCGCTGAGGATAGATGCCCAATTTATTTAATTCGTATGGGGACAATGGGATGTTTTCTCTCAATTCATGCAGGACACTCGGCAACTTCTCTGAAGTCATTGTCTTTTTCCATTTTGATAGCAGGTGTTTTTCTGCGCCATTTTCACTTTCATTGAAGATTGGAATAAGCGGGCAGTTGCCCGGGAACATCGCTTCCCTAATCCACCCCCAGGCTGCCTTGTCCAAAAAAGCTCCTGATGACACTTCAACAAAAATTGCAGGAACCTTTCTTCTTTTACATTCCCTGACAATGGCTGGGGTAAGGCCTGAGAGGGGGATTTTAACAGCAATCGCATAATCGGCCGGTGATTCTTCAAGCTGTTTGTGCGCTTCCTCCAATTTGATATGTAGCTCACGTTCATAACGAATCTGTATATAGGTTATAACCGTTGTTACACCACTCATTAAATAGCCATGCAAAGACTGTACTGCGTTATCATTAGCTAAAATTGAACCATCAAGTACAGAAAAAGCTGGTGTCATTATGAAACCACCGACATTCATTTTGGTAAAAGTATAGCGCGACAGGTCAGGCCGAATCGCTTCGATTACAGTCCCATCAGTCATAATTGATTCCCTGGATAATTTGTCACCCCTAAGTATAACTGCATTTTCAATGATATAAGTCATTGTCCCACCCCCATGCTTCTCTTAAGACAAGCTATGCTTGGGAATGTGTTTTATGCAGGGATTCTGAACGGGAGGCGGTCATTATATAGTAAAGAAATTTTAGTTTAAGGTCAAAATTATTTTCCTTTTATATCAAATGAACAAAAGCGCAAGCGCCTTCGTGACAGGCAAAGAACGCCCGTCCCTGCCATGATTATTCTAAGGAGCTTTCCTTAGTGGTCATCGCCGTACAAAATGGAGGGACTTCGTCTGAGATAAAGGAATCACGAAGAGCGCTAGCGCATTCGTGCATGACTTATCATAGGGAGGAGGCCTGAAGTTTGCGCACGCGTAGGCGCTCCTCCAGTGAGCTATTGCGTAATTTCGTGCGATGCTTATGCTGCCGAAGCGTTCCTTGTGGATCTAGACGTAGATACGCTCAGTAATAAAAGTTATCCATAGTCGCGAAATTTTTTATTCCCTTAAACATCAAAAAGACGCAGTTGTCGACTGCGCCTTGTAAATGCACTTATATTATTTAAGACTGTCGAGATCTTTAAAGAAGTCCGGGTAAGATACAGCAATGGAACCTGCATCCTCAACAATTACCTCATTTTCACATATTAGTGAAGCGATTGAAAGCATCATCCCGATTCGGTGATCGCCATGGGAAGACACCCTTCCTCCCCTCAATCTGGTACCACCCTTAATAATCATCCCATCTTCAGTTGTTTCTATCTTTGCTCCAAGTTTTCGGAGTTCGCTGGCAACTGTTTCAATCCGGTCCGTTTCTTTTACACGAAGTTCATGGGCGTCACTGATAACCGTCTCTCCTTCTGCCTGGGTGGCTAGCAAAGCGATGATTGGAATCTCGTCAATAAGCCTTGGAATTAGGCTGCCCCTAATAGTTGCAGCACGCAAACTTGACGATTCTACAACTATATCACCTGCTGGTTCGTTTGCTTCCCTGTCAGATTGGCTGATTTTAATAGAAGCGCCCATTTCTTCAAGAACATCAAGAATTCCTGTTCTAGTCCAGTTCAATCCTATGTTTTTAAGAACTATTTTACTATTGGGCACAATTGCTGCAGCAACGAGAAAAAATGCGGCCGATGAAATGTCTCCAGGCACCGTGATATCGGCTGCTTTGAGTTGTTGTCCGCCTTTGATTAGGATTTTATTGTCTGATACATTAACCGTTCCGCCGAATTGGCGAATCATTCTTTCAGTATGGTCCCTGGTTGGCGCAGGTTCGGTAATGACTGTCTCCCCTTCCGCCTGGAGCCCAGCAAGGAGAAGTGCCGATTTCACTTGTGCACTAGCAACAGGAAGCGTATAGGAGATTCCTTTTAAACCGCCGCCTTGCACAGTAATCGGTACATACTTGCCATTATCGTTTCCGTCTATTTTACAGCCCATTTCCTTTAAAGGATCGGTTACCCTGCTCATCGGCCTTTTGGCAATGGATGAATCTCCTGTGAATTTCGAAGGAAATGGCCGTCCAGCAAGAAGGCCCATCATTAGCCGGATCGTTGTACCTGAATTCCCAACATCAAGGGTTCCATTGAACTCTGTAAGCCCGTCGATCCCTTTTCCTGCTATTTCAACTGTTGTACCATTTACATCAATGTCAACACCAAGTTTTCTAAAACAGGAAACTGTGCTCAAACAGTCATTTCCCGTAAGGAAGTTCTTAACTACTGTTTTACCAGAAGCTATCGCGCCAAACATTATGGCCCGGTGAGAAATCGATTTGTCACCGGGTATCGCTATACCACCTGATAAACCTGATGTAACCGGTGTAAGTATTTTAGTGTCCATACGCCGCCTCCGGTCATTTCTAAATTTCGTATTCCAATGGAAAGGTTGTATATGTCTGTATGCACTTCACAGCTTTCTCCCTATCATGAGCTGTCTGGAAGCTGATTACTAGAACACCGTATATTTCTTCACGAGTTTCAATGATTCGAATATTTGTTATGCTTATATTTTCTTTTGCAAGATAGCCAGTAACTTCCGAAACAACCCCGGGATAGTCGGGAATATCGACGAACAAATCATAAAATGCCGGAATTGCACCTTTCTTATTTACTGGAAGGGCATCACGGAACGTTTTTGCATCAGAAAAATAAGCAGCAATCGCCTCTTCATTTGAATCGATTAGCAAGGATTTAACAGAATCCATTTCCTTGGTCCACATATCAAGCAGTGAAACAAGAGTTTCTTTATTGTGAAGAAGAATATCCCTCCACATTTCGGGACTGCTTGAAGCTATCCTTGTAATGTCCTTGAAACCTCCAGCCGCCAGCCTCGGCAGAAGTGGATGGTCACCAGAAAGCTTTTCTGTCTGGTGGACAATCGAGGCGGCAATAATATGAGGAAAGTGGCTAATCACACCAGCAAGAAAATCGTGCTCGCCCGGTGGAAGTTCCAGAAATTTTGCGTTCGTTCCAACTAGCCAATTTTTCAAGGATGAAACGTTCTCAGACTTTTCTTCCTTATCTGGTGATAATATGTAAAATGCATTTTCAAATAAATTTTCTTTTGCAGCCGTAATTCCGCTCTTGTGTGACCCAGCCATCGGATGGCCACCGATGAACGAAATCCCCTGCTTCCTTAACGGTTCGGATATTTGAAAAATTTTATCCTTCGTACTCCCCGTATCAGTGACAATGGCTGTGTCTTTAAGATTGCAGGTAGTCAATTCCTGCAGAATCCTCTCAGTCTCCCTTACCGGCGCTGAAATGATGATTAAATCAGCTTCTTCCGCGCCTTCCCGGATGGTTCCAACGGCTTTATCGACTGGTCCAAGCATTTCTGCCAGATTGGCCTGCCTGCTCCTGATATCATACCCAATTACGGTTGAGGCCGGATGGGCCTTCTTTATACAAAGGCCCAAAGATCCACCTATCAACCCTAGTCCGATTATAAAAACCTTTCCGTTCACGTCCGCACTCCCCTATACTTTAGCCTGGCTTTCTTTTTCAAGGAATGCTCCAAAAACATTGATGATTCCCTCAATCTGTTCCTGAGATCCAACAGTAATCCTTACACTCTCAGGGAATCCCAATGCAGCTCCGGAACGGACAATGAATCCGCGTTCAAGCAAGTATTGAAACACACGGTTTGCATCCTGATGGACATTTACAAGTATGAAGTTTCCCTGTGAAGGATAATATTCCAGATCCCATTTTTCACAAAACCTGTAAAACATCTCTAACCCTTGTCTATTCTTTTCACGGCAGGTACGAATGAAATCCTGGTCCTTTAGTGCGACACTGGCGGCAAACTGGCCAAGTGAATTTGTATTGAAAGGTTCACGCGCAGGTTCTAATGCCTGGATAATGGATTCATCTGCGATCCCATAGCCTACCCGAAGGCCTGAAAGACCATATATTTTTGAAAAAGTCCTTAATGCAATAACATTAGGAAAGCGATTGACAATTGCAACCGAATCATGGAAATCACTTGCTACGACATATTCGTAATAGGCTTCATCAAGTACCACTAGCACATGTGGAGGCACTTTTTCCAAAAAAGCAAGTAGTTCAATCTCGGGAATATAAGTTCCTGTTGGATTGTTCGGGCTGCAGAGCCAGAGAACATTTGTTTCTTCGTCTATTGCTTTCAGCATCCCATCCAAATCATGTTCTCCATTCACAAGCGGAACTTCACGTATTTCTGCACCCTCAAGGATGGCATTGTGGCGATACTGTGGGAATGTTGGCGCAGCCATGACTGTATTTGCTCCCGGATAAAGCAGTGCCCTTGAAATAATTTGGATGAGTTCATCGGAACCATTCCCAAAAATAAGTTGGGAATCGTTAACACCGAGTTTTTCCGCTAGTGCTGAACGAAGCTCTCCCGCATAGCCATCAGGGTAAATTTCCAATGAAAGTTGATATTCTTTTAAGGCTTCAGCAACCTGATTCGAATAGCCAAATGGGTTTTCATTTGAGGCAAGTTTCACAATTGACTGTAAACCATATTCTTCTTTTACTGATTTTATTGACTTTCCTGGCTGATAAGGCTTTAAGGAAAGCATCTGCTCTTTCCACCGCATACTTCCACCTCTTTTATACTTAGACGCATTACCATGATAAAGTATTTTGATTTATTTTTTAATTGTAACACAGCGAAAACGGAAAGTCAGTGTTTTTATAATTTTTTATTTTATTATACAAGTATGTTGATTTCCGCTCCTGCGCTTCGCTTTCCGTGGGGCTGGCGGTGAGCCTCCTCGTCCTTTGCTCCTGCGGGGTCTCACCTGTCCCGCTACTCCCACAGGACGTTGAATAATCGTCCCTGAAAAAGCACCGCAGGAGAAAATGCGTTTTTTGCATTTTCGAACGAGTCCTTCGCGCCTTCCGCTACAATCAACAATGCTAATAAATCAAAAAGATCCATTAACACAGCTATTAAAGTAGAAGCTTCAGCTCCTGTTGAAGGAATTCGGTATCAAGTTCGCTAAGGATTGGTTCACCTAGCTTTTTCAATAATACAAAGCGAAGACGCCCACCTACTGCCTTCTTGTCTTTTTTCATTTTTAAAATTAAGCCATCCATAGTAAGCCCTTCTGGAAGTCTTGTTTGATATCCAAGTCTGCTTATCCAAGTAATAAACTCCTCCGTATCAAACTGAAGCCCGCTTTTAACCTGACTCAATTTCAAGGCAAAAAGCATCCCATGCATGACCGCTTCTCCATGAGTTATTTGGCCAAATCCAACCTCTGCCTCAATTGCATGGCCAAGGGTATGCCCAAAATTAAGGTATGCTCTAATTCCCTGTTCACGTTCATCTTCCGATACAACATCTGCCTTAACTTTTATTCCTTTTGCAAGCATGATTTCGTATTGGTCTGCCGTTATTTGTGAGAGGTCTTTAATCGTTGATTTTAACCATTGATAGAGATCCTGATTGCCAATAAGGGCGTGCTTAATAAGCTCTGCGAATCCTGAGCGCATCTCATGTTCCGGGAGACTTTTAAGGAAAGACATATCATAAAATACCGCAACGGGCTGATGAAAGGCGCCGATTAGGTTTTTACCAATATGATGGTTAATCCCTGTCTTCCCGCCGACTGAACTATCATGTGCCAGGATTGTTGTTGGCAGTTGGATAAAAGCTATTCCTCTCATAAAAGTCGCAGCGATGAAACCTGCCAGGTCCCCAACAGCTCCCCCGCCAAGGGCAAGTATGAGTGATTTCCTGTCAAGCCCGGCTTCAAGTGCTGCTGTCATCCCTTTATAATATGTCTCTATCGTCTTCCCCTTTTCACCGCCGGGAGCAGTAAAGACAGAGACAGGGTAATTCTGTAACCTATCAAGAAGCGTTTTTAAATATAGGGGAGCAACATTGGCATCTGTAATAACCAGTAGCTTAGTAAGACCAGAAAACTTTTCTTGCAGGAAAGGCTTCAATTCAGCTATTGCATTTTGGCCAATGATAACTGGATATTGTTTGTCGCCTGTACTGATGTAAATGGTTTCCATTAAAACAGCCTCGATGATTCCCGGTAGGCTTTCATATTCTCCAAGAATAAATCAAACCTGTCGGATTGGAACTGTTCGACAAGTGCAGAAGCAAGTTCCCATGCAACGACACTTTCAGCTACGACTGCCGCGGCGGGTACAGCACAGCTGTCTGAACGCTCAATACTGGCGGTGAATGGCTCCTTCGTCTCAATGTCAACACTTTGAAGCGGCTTATAAAGCGTTGGAATCGGCTTCATAACCCCACGAACCACTACGGGCATCCCAGTCGACATTCCGCCTTCAAATCCTCCAAGCCGATTGGTTCTGCGTGTATAGCCATTTTCCTCGGTCCAAAGAATTTCATCATGCACCTGGGAGCCAGGTATAGTTGCCGCTTTGAAACCAATTCCAAATTCAACACCTTTGAAAGCATTTATGCTGATCATTGCACCTGCTATTTTCGAATCCAGCTTTCGGTCATAATGGACATAACTGCCTACTCCCGCTGGCATTCCCTCTGCGATAACTTCAACAACGCCGCCAATAGAATCCCCATTTTCTTTTGCTTGATCAATAGCGTCCATCATTAAGCCCTCTGCATTAGGATCGAGACAGCGAACTGGTGAGTTTTCACTTTTGACTTGTATCTCCTTCACACCCATTGGGCTGCTTTCAGCTTTAATTCCCCCAATTTCAACAACATGGGAGCCGATTTCAATGCCAGCTCCGGATAGAAGGGCCTTTGCTACCGCACCAGCAGCAACCCTTGCTGCGGTTTCCCGGGCAGAGGATCGTTCAAGGACATTCCGAATATCCCTATGCCCATACTTAATGGCACCGTTTAAATCGGCATGGCCTGGACGCGGCCTTGATATTTTCCTTTTCATGCCTGCTTCAGCATCTTCATCAATAGGTTCCGACCCCATAATGGCAGTCCAATGCTTCCAATCATCATTTTTTATAATCAATGCAATTGGGGAACCAAGAGTCTTTCCATGGCGGACCCCGCCAGCAATTTCAACAGTATCCTTTTCAATTTGCATCCGTCTTCCCCGGCCATGACCCTTTTGTCTGCGGGCAAGTTCTTTATTGATTTGTTCAGCGGTAATAGGCAATCCTGCTGGTACGCCTTCAATAATCACTGTCAATTGTGGTCCATGCGATTCGCCTGCTGTCATGTATCTCATCTTCCATTTCCCCTTCTCCATATATTATTGCTTATTATACCCATACCAGTGAACTCCGCCAAGGGAAGCACTCTGACAAAGGTTGTTTAGAGGCTATCAGAGTCTACAAGTTTGTAATTTGTCTACCTCTAGCTCCAGCGCCTATCGCCTAGCAAACTTCAGGTCTCCTCCCTACGATAAGTCATCATCGAATCGCTATCGCTCTTCGTGATTCCTTTATCTCAGTCGAAGCCCCTCCATTTTGTACGGCGATGTTCAAGGCACTTGCGCTTTTATTCTGAAAGCGGATACAAAAAGGGCACTTCGCAATGGAAAGTGCCCCCTGAGCTTAGTATACCCACTCATTAATTAATTTTGTGTACTGAACAAGTTCTTCTTCCTTGAAGAAAATGCCGATTTCTCTTTCAGCGCTGGCTGGTGAATCCGAACCGTGGATGATGTTCTTTCCAACAGTAAGGCCGAAATCACCGCGAATTGTGCCAGGAGCGGCATCTTTTGGATTCGTACTGCCCATCATCTGGCGTGCGGTTCCAATTACATTTTCCCCCTGCCATACCATGGCGAATACAGGTCCTGATGTAATAAAATCTACAAGCTCACCGAAGAATGGGCGTTCTTTATGCTCCCCGTAATGCTCCTCCGCAATTTCGCGCGGAATGCTCATTAATTTAGCTCCGGCAAGTTGAAATCCTTTTTTCTCAAAACGTGCAACGATTTCTCCGATTACGCCGCGTTGAACTCCATCGGGCTTGACCATTAAAAATGTCTTTTCCATTTTTCCACTCCTAAACAAGTATGTATGTATTGATGATTGCATATTATGGCAATCCACGAAAATAGTAACATTGTTTAGAAAATTTCGCAAGGTTGAACGGAAAGGCCTATTGTCATATGTGATGCAATCCAGTTTTTTCAAGTTAGGATGTATGTTTTTTCATGGCTATGAAACAACGTTGTTGATTTCCGTTGAACAAAGGGAGCTCCTAAAATAGCAGTGACACAAAGGAAAGCATCCTTGAATTAACATCGCAGAGACAGGCGGCTCTTTGCCTGGCTCGAGGTAAGATGCGCTTTGCTTTCCACGTTTTGCGGCCTTGGGACCCTGTCTGGGTGCGGCCCAAACAACAATGCTTAGAAAAATAATATCCTATAACATGACAAATAAAAAACGCCCTTATAGGGCGCATTTTAGTATTTTCGTTTTCCAATATATTTCGCAATATCATACAGAGTTTTCTTCGCCTTGTTTTGCGGCAAAGTTTCCAGGATAGAGAGAGCTTTCTCAAGATAACGATTGCTTAGCGCAAATGATTTTTCTATAGCACTAGAATCCTTGATCAGTTCAATAATTTCCTTCATTTCTTCTGGGTTAGTATGCTCGCTTACTTGAACAATCCTTTCCCTAAGAGCAGGATCCTCCATCGCATAAAGGACAGGGGCAGTGATATTGCCCTGCAGCAAATCTCCTCCAGCAGGCTTTCCCAGTTCCTTTTCGGTTCCTGTGAAATCTAGGATGTCATCAATTATCTGATAGGACATTCCAACATAATATCCAAAAAGGTATAATTTCCTGCTGATTTTTCTATCTGCGTCAGCCGCAATGGCTCCAAGCTCACAGCTTACCGCTATCAGCAGTGCGGTTTTCCGCTTAATCCGCCTGAAATAATCCCTCATCGTTTGATTAAAGCGATATTTATCTTCAATCTGCTGAATTTCTCCAACACAAACTTCAACAATGGTATTCGCAAGTATCTTATGGGCACTAGCATTATGAATATTGGTCATTACTTCAAGCGAAAGAGCGAGGATATAATCGCCTGTATACATCGCAATCCGATTGTCCCATTTCGCCTTAATTGTTGGCTGTCCTCTGCGCATCTCTGCATCATCAATAACATCATCGTGTACCAGGGAAGCCATGTGGATAAGCTCTAAGGAAACGGCTACATTTTTAATCCGGTCAATTTCATAGTTCCCGAATTTAGCAGCCAGCAAAACAAAAACAGGGCGGATCCGTTTTCCACCCGCCTGCAGGGTATGCAGCGAAGCTTGCCGTAACAGCATGGAATCCGCCTGTATTGTATCTTCTAGCGTTTTTTCAATCAATGTAAGGTCGGAGTTTAAAAATGAGGTCATCATTTTTAATTTCATTGCATCACCCTGCTTTTCCTAATACTGGCGGAAATCATACATTCCTGCATTAACGGGGCAGTAAGATTTCCGCCTTAAAACTCTGTGCATATATGTGGGATTAACGTGGGACAACTTCCCAATAATTTAATCCTTGTATCCAAAATGGACTGCTGCCGCTCCGCCGCTATATGCTTTATACGTTACTTTTGCAAAACCGGCTTTTTCAAACATTCTAGCCAGTTCTTTCATGCCCGGGAAGTCCCTGGCTGACTCCTGAAGCCAGGAGTATTCTTCATAACTCTTTGCGAATAGTTTCCCAAATACCGGCATTATGTACCTGAAATAAAAGAAATATAGCTGCCTGTAAACCGGCATGGTCGGCTGGGAAGTTTCAAGGCAGACCGCTACCCCACCGGGCTTAAGGACCCTGCGCATCTCACTCAGAACCTGCAAATAATCAGGAACATTCCTAAGTCCAAATCCGATTGTCACATAATCAAAGCTATTATCCGGAAACGGCAATTCCATAGCATTGCCATGGATGAGATCCACATTTGATAGGTTTAGTTCTTTGATTTTCTTTTGGCCGATTTTTAGCATATTTTTGCTAAAGTCCAGACCTGTCACATGTCCTTCTTTACCTACCGCTTCCGCAAGAGCAACGCTCCAATCAGCCGTTCCGCAGCAAACATCCAAGGCTTTTGAACCTGGCTGGACATTCATCCGCTTCATCGTGTCCTTCCTCCATGCAAGATGCATTTTGAAGCTGATCACGGAATTCATTTTATCATAGTTGTCGGAAATGCTTTCAAATACGGAGTGCACCCGTTCTTCTTTTGAGCGTGCCATGCAGCTACCCTTCTTCCACAAAAATTTTCAACTGGCTTATATCGGCTGCCAACTCATCCAGCCTGGTTTGCAAAACTGCATTCATATCAGTTAATGACTTGGCTCTAGCTTTAACATCTGTCGCCAGACCAGCAATTCCTCTATCAAGCCTTTCCAGGAAAGATACGCCAGGTTCAGGAGATGGTAGTGTTTCCATTGCTTCAAAAAATGGACTGAACCCCTTCTCGCTATACAATTTCCGTTCAGTAAGCAGTCTTTTCAAAAGCAGGAAACCTTCTGCAAACGGCTTCCATGGACTTCCGCCGAAATAATCTGAAAAACGCGCAAGAAGGGAAGCTTCAATATTCATTACACTAGTTAAAAGATGATCCATTGATGGAAAATCCTTTTGATAAAAAAGGATTTTGTTTTCGTTTACTTCTTTTATACCATTGGCGAGTGCACGAATCATCAGGATATCGTCGGACTCCGCAAGATGTTTATAATAAAGCCCGCTATAATAATCTCCAGCGAGAACAGTCAACTGACGTTCCTTTAAATCGAACAAGACCTTTTTATTTGTAACATGTTCATGAGTATCCAGGGCGATTTGAACAAGCATCGCTGTTAGTGCATAATTCATTTGTTCCTTGTGGGAAAGACCTAGCCCTTCCATTCTAGAAACTAGCAGCAATAGCTTATCTTCGTCGATGACAGGAACTTCAATATGCTGAAGCAAATAAGGATGAAGCACCTTCTGTTCAATCAGGGCCTTAACCTCACTGACTTTTTTTATAATAGTATGGTCATGCACTTTTATCACCCCGGGTACATCTTGAGCTGTTGTGCCTGTCCATTTTCGGGCAGCACTTTCTTAAGCTGTATCTTTATTTTTCCCTAAACATAGCAGACATCATTATATCATAAATTATTTTCCTTATGGGTAGGTTTCACAAAATATTAAAACGCGACCCATGAAAATTGTCGAAATTTCAGATTACCATCAATATAATCTTTAATTAGTTATAATTTCACATCAGTTGACTGAACTTTCTCAGACGCACTTTAATCATTTGTGAAGGCATACTGAAGTAATCGCTCTTTGAAATGGTTAAGTTATCCTAAAGTAGATTGTGACAAATTCACCAATTAATAAGCTCCAAACAAAAAGAACGGGAAGACATCCGTTCCATCTGACACTTATTTTTTTGCTTCACTCTCAATTTCCCCAAAAGCTGTGAGGATTTTTGCATTACCCCTTACTTTGATTGCTGAAGTATGCTCAGTAAACTGGGCAACCAGGACCTCTCCCCTGTCCAGTTTTTCAGAATGATGAAATTTCGTGTCAGTTCCTCTAGTTAAACCAATCACACTAACCCCGTCATCAATTGCTTTAATTACCACAAAATCTCCTGCCTGCTGTGTCTTTTTTTCCATGCTCCCGCCTCCACAAAAATGTATTGGATTATTCTTTAATCAAAGACAAGACTTCAGATCTGGCGATTGCATTTTCGTTAAAAATACCCCTTACAGCAGAAGTAACTGTCTTGGAGCCCGGCTTTTTAACTCCTCGCATCGTCATGCACATATGCTCAGCTTCAACAACAACCATTACCCCATACGGCTTAAGTGTTTGCATGATACTATTTGCAACCTCAGATGTAATTCGCTCCTGTAGCTGAGGCCTTTTTGCAACAGCTTCTACGGCTCTCGCCAATTTGCTTAGTCCAGTAACACGCCCATTTCTTGGAATGTAAGCCACATGCGCCTTTCCGAAAAAGGGGACAAGATGATGTTCGCACATTGAGTAAAATGGTATATCTTTAACGAGGACCAACTCTTCATGTTCTTCCCCGAAAATGGTTTCAAAATATTCTCTCGGGTCCTGATGCATCCCGCTAAAAACCTCTTCGTACATTTTTGCAACGCGCTTTGGTGTATCCAGCAGCCCTTCCCGGTCCGGATCCTCACCAATTGCTTCAAGAATTGTTCTAACCGCTTCCTCAATCCGGGCTTTATCTACTTCAGACATGTATGTATCCCCCTATGTAATCTAGCAAGTCTTCTTCATATTAGCATAACCCTTTAATCTCAGGCAAAACGATATGTTTCTACCCTTCCGTTAACCAGGGAAAACTCATCAGAAGACGAAAAGCGCTAGCGCATTTGTGCGTGACTTATCGTAGGGAGAAGGCCTGAAGTTTGCGCACGCGTAGGCGCTCCTCCAGTGAGCTATTGCGTAATTTCGTGCGATGATTATGCTGCCGAAGCGTTCCTTGTGGAGCTAGACATAGATACGCTCAGTAAAAAAAGTTCCACAGTCGCGAAATTTATAATTTCCTTAAACATGAAAAAGGCCATGGATTTCTCCATGGCCTTTTTGCGCTCAAAGCACATTAATATGTAATTATTTCACTGCGTCTTTGAGTTGTTTACCTGGTTTGAAAGCTGGAACTTTGCTAGCAGCGATTTCGATTTCTTCGCCAGTTTGCGGGTTGCGGCCTTTACGAGCGGAACGCTCACGAACTTCAAAGTTACCAAAACCGATTAGGGAAACCTTATCACCATTTTTCAAAGCATCCAAAATGGAATCAAACACAGCATCAACAGCTTTAGTTGCTTCCTTCCTAGAAAGTTCGCTAGCCTCAGCTACTGCATTGATTAGTTCTGTCTTGTTCATGCCATTCACCTCCTCCCAAATGATTTGCCCAGTAGCAGATAAGAATACTTATCTACATTTCTAAACAAATTTCATCAATTCTATACGTATGCTCGTATTTTATTGACAAGGCTTATCATAAATGAAGCCTCGCTGGATTTCAATCATTTTTACTTAAAAAGTTGAAAGAAACCCAATGAAATTAAGCTTTGTGCTTCATGAGGATAATTCTGTTAGTAGATTATCACATTAAAAACAGCATATCAAGATTATTCCTGTAAATAGTGGAAATCTTTTCATATAAAAGACGAATTTTCCTCTAAATTGTCGAAAATCAAAGAAATTCGCGAAAAATATCCGTTTTTAACATTCAGAAGCGGGGCTCTCCACACTCTTCATTCCCCTTCGTCTCAAGTTTTAATCTTATTTCAATAAATATCGCTGTGGAATTTTCGCTATTTATAGCGAGTTAACCAATATTCACCCCCTCGCCTACTCTCAGGCTAAACCTTTTACATTCCACAAAGAGGTAGTAATCTGAGGATAGCCAAAAAAAAGAAAAGGCCCCATAAAGGAGCCCATACCGAAGCATATATTTAATTGTTAGAGTATGATCGCAATCAGACCGCCTGATCCTTCGTTAATAATGCGCTCCAGTGTTTCTTTTAACTTATAGCGGGCGTTCTCTGGCATAAGCGAAATTTTCGCCTGGATACCTTCCCTCACAATGGAGCTGAGGCTTCTGCCAAAAATATCTGAATTCCAGATAGAAAGCGGATCGTCCTCGAAATCCTGCATGAGGTAACGAACCAATTCTTCGCTTTGTTTTTCTGTCCCGATAATTGGGGCAAATTCTGATTCAACATCTACCTTTAGCATATGAATGGATGGGGCAACGGCTTTCAGCCTGACTCCAAACCTGGCACCCTGCCTGATAATTTCTGGCTCTTCGAGGCTCATATCCGCCAATGAAGGAGAAGCAATTCCATACCCTGTTTGTTTGACCATTTTAAGTGCATCGGAAATATGGTCATATTCTGCTTTCGCATGTGCAAACTCCTGCATTAACTCAAGCAGGTGATCCTTGCCCCTGATCTCCACTCCGACTATTTCCTTCAGGATTTCGTCGTAAAGTTCATCAGGTGCAAATAAATCGATCTCTGCGACACCCTGGCCCATTTCAATCCCGGCAAGTCCCGCCCTTTCAATGAATTCAAAATCACTGAATTGGGTTACAACACGGTCAACGTCTCTTAATCTTTTAATATCCTTAACCGTTTCCCTAACAGCTTCCTGATAGCTTTGACGAAGCCAATGATTTTCCCTGAGTACCATAACCCAGCTTGGAAGGTTAACATTTACTTCAATGACCGGGAATTCATAAAGCGCTTCTCTCAGTACATTGAGTACGTCTCCTTCCCGCATACCTTCAACACTCATAGCGAGTACTGGAATATCATACTTTTCAGCAAGGCTGACTCGAAGTGCTTCCGTATTCGGATGATGCGGCTGGGCACTATTTACCACCATAATGAACGGCTTGCCAACCTCTTTAAGCTCATTAATAACTCGTTCCTCAGCTTCCAGGTAGGAGCTGCGCGGAATTTCCCCAATCGTCCCATCCGTTGTGATAACAACCCCGATTGTCGAATGTTCCTGGATGACTTTTCTCGTTCCGATTTCAGCAGCCTCATGGAACGGGATAGGTTCTTCATACCATGGTGTGGTTATCATCCTCGGACCATTTTCGTCCTCATACCCTTTTGCGCCTGGGACTGTGTAGCCAACACAATCTACCAGACGGATATTTACCTCAAGCCCCTCGTCGACAAACACTGTTGCGGCCTGATTTGGGACGAATTTTGGCTCAGTAGTCATGATTGTCTTGCCCGCTGCACTTTGCGGCAACTCATCCTGCGTTCTAGCCCGGTCCGCCTCATTTGCCATATTTGGCAGTACTACGAGTTCCATAAACTTTTTGATAAATGTGGATTTGCCGGTGCGGACAGCCCCAACAACCCCCAGATAAATATCGCCGCCTGTACGTTCAGCAATATCTTTAAAAATATCTACCCTTTCCAAGAGATCCCCTCCCGATCTTAGAGTTAGTGGGATAATAGTATCCATTTAGGTAATTTTGGACAGTATATGTTTATGACGTTGTCCTATCCTTTTATGCTAGTTTTGCTATTTATTTTTACCTCCTGTTCCGGAAAACCCATTATTCCGGAATAAACCGGTCTTAACCCCAGCAAGGGAAGCAAACATAATGAAAAAAAACCCTTCTCCTGTAAATATATTTCACAGAAAAAGGGTTATGACTTTCGTTTATGAATTTTTACCATTTGCAATTGATTGATTGCTAGTTTTTGAGATAGCAAATCTTTATCTTTCTCACCGATTGTTAGCCGCAAGCAACCAAAATTGATTTTTCTAAGGCATGAATCCCTAACTTTTAAACGGGTATTAAGCATTAGCTTTTTAACTCAGAAGCTTGTGCCAACGGGCTTACTGTCCTTTGTTCTGGATAAAAACAGGCTCTCCCTTATCATCAATCGTATATGGTAATGAGTAGGCAGGAACGAACATAGAGTTATCTGTAAGAATGCTCCGTATGTCTTCGCCCTTTTTAAAGTTTTTGTCTGACTCTTTTAGAGCCTGGTAAATATCACTGCGATAATCGACGTATACTTCAGCTTCCCCATTTACTACAAACGGTAAATTTTGTTGTGTAAATGGGCTAATTGCAAATTGATCCTCTTTGTAGCCAAGCTCTTTAAAATTCAATGTATAAACATTTGGGGCTATCTTGTCTTTGTAAGGAGGAAAGCCACTTGCGCTTATACGAATTTTTATTTCCCTTATCTTGTCGGCAATTCTCAAATCCAGAAGCTTTACGGTCGGGTTGGTTTCTACATCAATTAATACGTATTGGAAAATACCTCCGCTCTCAAAGGCATTACCTGGTGGTGATTCAATATATCTAGGAGCTATTTTGTTAAAGTCAATCAAATATTTTTCATAGATAGGCGTTTCCATATCCTTCGTTTTAATTGGAAGAATACCCCCATTATCTTCTTGAAAGCGATCAACCGCAGACTGAACAGAATCAATCTGTTCTTTATATGGAATTTGGTTTTGTGCAAGATCCTCACTTGGATACATGCAGCCGGAAAGGGTTACAATAAGAAAAACCGATAGCGAAAATTTCAATTTGTTTAGCATGTAATCAATCCTTTGGATTATGTAGTTCTATTCACTTGTCGGCCCGCTCATGACGACCAGGAAGATAATAATGCCGGAAAGCACCATCAGCCCATAAGCTATTACTGCTGTTATTAAACGAAGAACGCCTTTTAATTTAAATCTGCTTAGGTAGATTGTAAGCAAAGAAATAGCCATTAGGCCCATTCCAACAAACGAAATCCACATTTTCATCAATGCTGGTGACAAACATATCCCCCCCCTTTTACAAAGCAATATTATATCACAGCGTTCTTCCCGCGGGAACAACTATTACTTTCCTAATCTGCTGCTCACAGGATCAATTCTCAACTAAGAACATATTTAAGTATAAAAAAAGAGCAAGGGGGGCGAGTCCTTGCTCAATTATGGTACGACTATACCCAAACAACAATTCACCTTACTAAAATGTTTCGTTGCATTGTATGCAGACAGAAAAATAAATGCATCTCTAAAAAGCCCATGTTTAAATAATTATAGACCTAAATTAATTGTCATTTAAGATATTCGTCAAATCTTCCATCTCGTGTGTCCTGTTGCGGGCCATCAACAAATCAGCCGCATCCTTGGCAGGAAGCCCTTCAAATAGCACTTTATATAATGTATCGGCAATCGGCATCTCAACTTCATATTTCGCAGCAAGCTGGTGCGCAGCCTTAGTTGTCCGTACCCCCTCAACAACCATTCCCATGTTGTTAAGTACATCTTCAAGAGTTTGCCCTTTGCCTAGCATGTTTCCAGCTCGCCAGTTCCTTGAATGGACACTTGTGCAGGTTACGATTAAGTCACCGATACCGGCCAGCCCCGAAAATGTTAATGGATTGGCTCCCATTTTCGTGCCAAGCCTGGCTATTTCAGCTAGCCCCCTAGTCATTAACGCTGCTTTGGCATTATCCCCAAAACCAAGCCCATCTGTAATTCCTGCAGCTAAGGCTATAATATTTTTCAAAGCACCGCCAATTTCAACACCGATAACATCTGGATTGGTATAAACTCTGAAGTTTTGGTTGATAAACAAATCTTGTATCCGCTCTGCCTCTTCCATATTCTCTGAAGAAACAGTGACCGTTGTCGGGTGCCTTAAGCTAACTTCCTCCGCATGACTAGGTCCTGATAACACAACAATTGCTTTTACAGATTCAGATGGCATTTCCTCTTGGATCATTTCCGAAATCCGAAGCAGGGAATCCGGCTCAATTCCTTTACTCACATGTACAACCGTAACGGGCGAGTCTTGTACCGATTTCATTTTGCCAACAACTTCTCTTATTGCTTTTGTCGGTACGGCTAAAACAACGGTATCAGTGCCCTGTAGTGCATCACTTATGGAAGACACAGCTTCGATCAAGGCTGGTATTTCGATTCCAGGCAAATATTTTGCATTTGTCCTTGATTCATTAATTTCCTGTACTTGGTCAGGGTTGTGGCTCCATAATTTTACGTTATGCCCGTTATCAGCAAGCACGATTGCAAGTGCTGTTCCCCAACTGCCAGCACCTAATACAGCGATTTCCCCACTCTGCATGTGCATAAAAAATCACTACCTTTACTTTATTTTCTTTCTCTTGCAAATATTTTGATAGGTGTGCCTTCAAAGCCGAATGCGTCACGGATTCTGTTCTCGAGGAAACGTTGATAAGAAAAGTGCATCATTTCAGGGTCATTTACAAAAACGACAAATGTAGGCGGCTTAACGGCTACCTGAGTCGTATAGTAAATTTTTAACCTGCGCCCTTTATCAGTTGGAGTAGGATTCATGGCAACAGCATCTGTTATGATGTCGTTCAGTACGTTCGTTTGCACCCTCATCGAATGATTTTCACTTGCCATGTTGATTACAGGTAACAGCGAATGAACCCTTTTCTTTGTTTTAGCAGATAAAAAGACAATTGGAGCATAGTCAAGAAATTTGAAATGGTCCTTAATTTTGAGTTCAAACTCTTTCATGGTTTTCTCATCTTTTTCAATGGCATCCCATTTATTTACGACTAAAACCACCGCTCTACCCGCTTCATGGGCATACCCCGCAATATTCTTATCCTGTTCCTGAATACCTTCTTCGGCATTTAATACCACTAGGACAACATCTGACCGTTCAATCGCCCTTAGTGCACGGAGTACACTATATTTTTCAGTGCTTTCATATACCTTGCCTCTTTTTCTCATCCCTGCTGTATCGATGATGACATATTCCTGTCCATCAAATTCATACAAAGAGTCAATTGCATCACGGGTTGTCCCGGCAATATCACTGACAATGACCCGCTCTTCCCCTAGCAAGGCATTGACCAGGGAAGACTTTCCGACATTCGGACGCCCGATTAAGCTGAATTTAATAGCATCTTCAGGAAAATCTGCTTCCTCAACTTTCGGAAAATGTTTTGCAGCTTCATCAAGCAGGTCACCCAGACCAAGACCATGAGAGCCTGAAATTGGAAAAGGCTCGCCAAAGCCAAGTGCATAAAAATCGTAAATCTCCGCTCTCATTTCCGGATTATCGATTTTATTTACTGCAAGAACAACTGGCTTTTTCGTTTTGTAAAGTATTTTTGCCACTTCTTCGTCGGCAGCTGTAACGCCTTCACGGCCGTTCACAATAAAAATAATGACATCTGCTTCTTCAATAGCAATTTCGGCCTGCTGGCGGATTTGCTCAAGGAAGGGTTCATCGCCGATATCTATGCCACCTGTATCAATAATATTGAAATCATGTGCAAGCCATTCTGCAGAACTATAAAGGCGATCCCTGGTCACGCCTGGAATATCCTCTACAATAGAGACTCTTTCTCCGACTATTCTATTGAAAATCGTTGATTTGCCTACGTTCGGCCGTCCGACAATTGCAATTGTTGGTTTTACCATTCAACTCACCCTTAATTTACATTCTAAAAACAGGCATCTGCCTATTTCCGGTTACCGCAAAAACCAAAACGTCTAAAACACAAGTATAAAAATTGTATTTTACCAAAATAAACCCTTCATAGGAAGGGCTTAACTCTTCATTATAGTACCAATGTTCGTCCGTCCGCGCAATTAAAACTATTGTAGAGTCAGTGCTTTACAATAATATATAACTCTTCACCCAGTGCATGAGCTATTCCATCAAGGATCGCTTCGAGGTTCGCTGTCAGGGTATCCATTTCCTCTTTCCCCGAACAATGAAAAACACTTGCTCCTCCGGACACTTTAGCAGGATTGGTGGTCACCACAGCTAATATGAACTTTTCAAGGCTCACAATCATCCCTCACTACTCTTGTAATTTTTTCGAAGGCATCCGAATGGCATTCTCAAGCGTTGGAACCGCTCCAATAATATCAATTGCTTTTTGTTTGTCCCTTTCTTGGGGAAGGACAAAAACTGCTAGGCGTCCATCCTTGAGATCCCTTTTTGCCAAAGGGACGAGCGCCGGAGTACCTGAATCCCTATAAATCCCAAGAGCAGTCGAGACATCATGGAGAATTGCCTGCCGTTGACCTAAATTAGACAAAGTAATTTTCGAGTTGGCATTTTTCGGTTTTAAAATAAAACCCATTCCATTCTCAAGTATTTCCTGCCTGCGAGCAGGAAGACCAATATTCATGATATAAACCGTATCAACATATAAACCAGGGCCTTCAAATCGGGGCTGTACATATTCGATATCGGCTATTTTTTCAATAGTCCCCCCCGACATCAGGAACTTTACCACAATAAGCGCAATTATGGCAGCAATAATTGCACCAACTAAATTTATCCACAAGTATGCAAACGTTACGGCAAAGGAAGTGAGGATCACCAAGTAATTGCGGCTTTCAAACGCAACCGCAATTCCCTCTATATACGTGTTCCCACGTTTTACGAGCTCATACTCATCAAGCACACTTAGTGTATTCCGCTCCATATTCCTGACTTCGCGAAATTGCGAGGCGGCAATCGTTAAAAATGTCACTGCCGTAAATTCTTTCTCCATAATGGAAGGAACAACGACAGCCCCAAGTCCAGCTGCTATGAAGCCAACTGCAACATGAATAATTTTACCATGAAGATATGTTGGATACTGGCGATAGTCAGTCCGCAGCATGTACAGACGGGCAATCAATCCTGCAATAAGCCCTGCCAATATGGGATACGTGTATTCAGTCATGAGGTAGCTTATTGCCCCTTTCAATTGGTTTAAAAATAGTTCCTAAGATAGAAGCAGTTGTTTCGAAGGCACTCCAAAAAATTAGCAGTAAACTTGCTGTGGCGGTATAATCCAAAAAAACATACCCGCCAGCCTCATACGGAAATCCAAACTGCACAAGAACAATGGAAGTGAGAAATTCACCTTGCAATGATGCAAATAAAACTAAAAGGAAACGTTTTGCCAGCGAGTTTCTTAAGAAAATTGCAAGGATTCCAATGATAAAAGCAGAAAGAATATCTTTATCAACAAAGAAAATAACCGGGTCAAAAAGGAAAAACATCTGAATGACGCCGTATGCAATCGAGAGTATTAATGAGCACACATAAAAATACGCAATGTCTGACACTTTTTCTCCTCTTAAAAAAGAAAGTGAGTAGAAAAAGAGCAACAGAGAGCCAATGTTAATATTTAAGCTCATTACCTGCACTTGGTAAGGCGCAAGAATAATGACTGTCAGAATGGCGATAGCTATGCCCAGCCTTTGAGGCGATTTACGTTCAAGAAAAAAGGTTAAATAAATCCAAAGACACCATGCAGTTAGATAAAACAAAAGACCTGCCATATATCCTCCTCCTAACATTCCCATTATCGGCAGGTACTATGTACTTTCATACCCGAAGAATAATCTTTGTTTAATGATTCATTTTAACAATAAGGAGGTGTGAATTATGGGAAAGGACAGGCAGGAAAAAAAGCTGAGCGAAAGCGGCAGAGTTGAATCAGACCGAGACCAGGATTTGGGTTACCCAGGTGCTACAGGGCTTCAAACACCCGAGGAAGCAAGGAAGATGAATTACAAGAAACAATGAAAAGTTTAAAGCGTACGCACTCGATGTAAAATAAAAGGCCTCCGCGATAGCAGAGGCCTTTAAAATGAATCTAATTATTTTTTAAGATTTTTGAGCTTGTCACCGAGCAGTTCACTAAGCTGGAAGCCTTTTGATTCCTCTGGCAATTCATAGTCGGTATTTTCCTCGTAATCCTTTTCCAGTAAATCCTTAATGCTTAAGCTGAGTCGCTGATCATTCTCACTGACTTCCAGGACTTTTACTTGTACTTCCTGGCCTTCTTTTAAAGCCTCATGAGGAGTTGCAATGTGCTTGTGTGCAATCTGGGAAATATGCACAAGCCCTTCAACACCAGGGAAGACCTCAACAAAAGCTCCATACGATACAATTCTGCGGACGGTACCAGTTAGGATGCTGCCTTTAGCAGCCTTCTGAGCGATATTTGACCAAGGCCCTGGAAGAGTTTCTTTAATTGATAAAGAAATTCTTTCATTATCCCTGTCTACACTCAGGACTTTCACTTGTACCTGTTGCCCTTCCTCAACAACATCGCCAGGTTTTTCAACATGTTCATGCGAAAGCTGGGAAATATGGACAAGACCGTCGATTCCACCAATATCTACAAACGCACCAAAGTCAGTAATCCTTTGAACTGTTCCTTCGATTACTTGTCCAGGCTGGAGGTTTTCCAGCAAGCCTTGTTTCTTTTTGCCTTTTTCCTCTTCAACCACGGCACGGTGGGATAGGATGAGCCTGTTCTTTTCCTTATCAAGCTCGACAATCTTAAAGGACAGCTCCTTCCCTTTATAGTCGGAGAAGTCTTCTACAAAGTAAGCTTCAACCAGGGATGCAGGTACAAAACCACGGACTCCCAGGTCAACTACGAGGCCACCCTTTACAACATCCTTTACCTCAGCTGTGAACACTTCGCCGCTTTGGAATTTCTCTTCAAGCTCGTCCCACGCTTTGACAGCATCTACCTTGCGCTTGGAAAGGATAAGGGCCTCCTCTTCAACTTTAAGGACCTCCAGTTCAAGTGTATCGCCTTCCGCAACAGCATCCGATGCTTTTTCAATATGGATGCTGGACAATTCGCTAATAGGAATGATTCCGTCAAGTTTGCTGTTCTGGATGTCTACGAGAACTTGTTTTTCCTCAACCTTAGTAACTTGCCCAGTCACGCGATCCCCGATCTCAAAAGATCCTACTTCAATCTGATTCATATCTTCCGACATATGTACTCCTCCTTAACCATTGGCTGCCCATTTGAAATACAGATGCCAAGCCATGCAGATACACAGCACGCATCTTTGGCTGCAATTCTATCGAATATTCGAAAAAATATCCTTTTTTAATAACTTCTTACAAAAGGACTTTTTTGTCAAGCGGAAACACCTTTGTGTTCATCAATAAGTTTACGTATTTCCGACATTATTAATTCAGTTACAACATCGGCAGAAGCCTTTTCCATTCTTGCTTTTTCCATATCAATTGGCTTGCCATAAACAACCTTTAATTTGGAAAAAGCCTTATAGGGGCCGATGATGGCGCATGGAACTACATGCGCATTTGAACGGAGTGCGAAAAATCCGGCACCTGCCAGACCCTTGCCCAATTCCCCCGTCTTGCTTCTAGTTCCCTCTGGAAACAAACCTAAAACCTTTCCTTCCTTTAAAACATTTAATCCTTTTCTTAATGCTTCCCGGTCACTCATTCCCCTTTTCACAGGAAAAGCGTTGCACATTAACACGACATTCTTCAGCACTGGCACTTTAAAAATCTCTTCCTTGGCCATAAAATGGACAGGGCGTTTGGTCGTGATTCCAACCAATAGGGGGTCAAAATTCTCGATATGATTTGAACATAAGAGGACTCCGCCATCCTTTGGTACGTTCTCCTGGCCAATTATTTCATAATGATAAACAGGCTTAAGGGCTATCTTGACAACGTTTTTTGCAAAATCATAGAACGCCATTATTTTCCCACTCTTTCCTTTACTAATGACATTATTGAGTCAGCAACTTCTTCAATCGAAAGGGATGTTGTATCAATTTCAACTGCATCGGCAGCTTTGACTAACGGTGCGACTTCCCGTTCCGAATCAAGTTTATCCCTGGCCGCAATTTCTCTTTTGAGCGTTTCCAGAACTGATTCAAAACCTTTTAATAGATTCTCGGAATGCCTTCTTGCAGCCCGTTCTTCAACACTGGCAAGTAAAAACACCTTTACTTCTGCATTCGGAAGGACATGAGTGCCAATGTCTCGGCCATCCATAACAACGCCGCCATTCTCAGCGAATTGCTGCTGTCTCCGTACCATTTCTTCCCTAACCTTGCGATGCCTCGACACAATGGATACCGAGTTGGTAACTTCTGAAGTTCGTATATCAGCGGTTACCTCTTCTTTATCAAGAAATACGAGCTGCCCTTTTTCTGAAGGAAAAAGCTCAATAGTTGAGCTAAGCAGCATATCAATTAAGCTTTCTTCATTTTCGAGGTCAACCCCATTTTTCAGTGCTTTATAGGTAAGAGCCCTATACATCGCTCCAGTATCAATATAAATATAAGAGAGCCTTTCAGCCAGTATTTTAGCTACTGTACTTTTACCTGCCGCTGCAGGGCCATCAATTGCGATTGAAATTTTCGTTTCCATAAATCCTCCTGTACCTTTTCCATTACTCATTTATAAAAGATGAACTTTTAGTTTTACCAGTTAATTTCGCTCGAGGTTCTATAGCGTCCCGAGAGCTGGTGTTTCTTTTAGCACCTAGTCAGTGAAGAACGAATCACACCCTTAAGTGAAGTAAAGAATTGCTTTCCTCCATGCCCTACTGCGCTTGTCTGAAGGCTAACCAAGGCGGTTACATACTTCTCGGCTAGCAACTCCTCCAGTGCCTCCAATGACTTAGTTCATCTTATTATAGTACTTGCTGCCAATTATTTATTTTACCATACTTTTAAAAATAATTTAGCCTATATAAGTTAAATAACAAAAGAAGGGCAGGAATATCCTGCCCTACTTTCCTTGAAAGGTTTCCAGAAATTCCGAATAGGTTCCGGCCTCTGTCCCTTCATATTTTGATATTGGAAGCACCCCAGGCAAAAGACCATACCAATGAAAAATCAACTGGGACAAAAGTAAAAACAAAAACTGAACTACGGCAATTTTCAAGAGGATACGTTCAACTGTTTTCATGGCGCCTCTCTTTTCAATAAAGTGAATCTTCCATCAGTGAGGGTTTTCCTCATCCCACACTGATGGATAGATGAACCAATCGGACCTTTACGGGCAGTTGATCCCCCACCTATCTTCTTCGCTTCCTCTGAATCTTGAGGTGGGGGTCTTACTGCCCGTTAAGAGTGGGATAAAATTTACCTACAGTATCGTCCACAGCCGCATTTTTAAAACAGGGTGCTGAGAAAGCTATAAAGCATCTTCGTATAATTCTTCGGCTTCTTTCAGCTTGTCAATCTTCTCCTCATCCCCATTAATTGCATTAATGTAAATTCTGTATGAATCATCACCAAGGGTACCAAGGAATTCATAACAAAGTACCTCTTGTCTAACATCATTGACAATGATTGCCTGCCGTTCCTCCATGACTTTTAGCTTTGGATTGATTTTCTTCCTGGCTTCCGCAAGAGGCAGTGCTGGTTTTTCAGGCTTTCGATTCTTATGGTTCTTCCAATAATCTTCAGCAGATAATCCGACAGGCGTGCCATCGTCCAGGGCAATTTTCACTTTAACCGAGTCGGGATAAACTCTAATGTCACCTATTTTAGTAACAAATGTGAAAACGCCAACAGAATCGTATTGGGCACTTTCAAATAGTTCCATTGAAGCAAAACCATTTTCCTTGAGAAATGCGAGTGCTCTATTGCCAGCATCATTTAAGGAAATGGATGCCTTATTAACTGGCCTATTATTTAAGAACCAAATTGGATACCCGCCTTTCTGAGTAATATCCATCATCGCTTCCATTCCGGTATCCTGATTGTTTACGGTAACGGAGTAAAAACCGTAATCAGACCCTTTACCATTATCCGTCACCTTTGTTTTGGCATTCCCGTCAAATCCGATGTATTTTTTTGCAATTGAGACTGCTTCTTTTTTTGTGATTTTTTTGCCAGGAAGATTATTAAAGTTGGCATCATTTTTCTTCATATCAACAAATCCTGGCCCGAAATCAGTCTCACCATAACCGGAGACTGTTTTTTCAACCGTTTTAAATCCATCAATAATGGTATTGTCCCCGTTTTCCTTCCCGGAAGCGAGGGCAAGCTCTACATCCATCCAGCGAAGATTATTTTTCAGGACCATATGCTGAACTTTGCGTAAATCCTCTTGGACGTCGCCTGCCTCCTTATATAAGTTTTCAAGGGCTTTATATTCAGTATCGGTTAAAGGTTCTTTTTCCAAATCCCTGACAGCAGCTTTGTAACTGAAATCTCCCACATTAGCAAGGAATTCCTCTGTCTTATTGAATGGAAGCAGCGCCAGAGGAAGTTGTCCCACATCCTGGCGGGCTTCTGCCGTAATTCTCCATACTTCTGCCAGAGAAGGAGATAATGACTTACGGGAATTCATTGCTAGGGTTGATCCAATCTCATCGTGAAGTAAATCGATTTCATAGGTAAGTTCATGAAACGACTTCTGATAGGTGTTTTCAGCGTTAATTAGTACTGCTGTCTTTTCTTTATGTTCCTGATAACCCCAGTAGCCGGTTCCAGCCAGGGCAATTACAAGGATTACGATTATCACGTTTCTAACCATATCTTCACCCGCTTATTTACAGAATATATGCTTGCCAATCCTCTTGATTTGGGGCCTTGACCAAATCCATTTGCTAGTTGCTGTTTCGGGATTGAAGTAATATGTGGCATTCCCCGTAGGATCCCAGCCATTGATGGCATCCATTACAGCCTTTCTTGCCGTATCATTCGGTGTAAGCCAAATTTGTCCATCCGCTACAGCGGTAAACGCGAGTGGTTCAAAAATAACTCCTGAAATGGTATCTGGAAAAGTTGAACTTTCAAGCCTGTTGAGAATGACCGCCGCAACTGCAACCTGGCCTTCATAAGGCTCCCCTCTCGCTTCTCCATAAACCGCGTTTGACATGAGTTTAATATCATTTTGCGAAAAGCCGTTTGGAACATTTGTTGCAGTAGGCTTGGCGGGTGCGGACGTATTTTTCCCGCCTGCACCTTTGGCGTTATACTTTGTTGTTTTTACAAGCTTTGCCTTAGTGTCCTTGCCTGCGATACCGTCTATAGGCAATCCAAATTCATATTGGAAATTCCTAAGAGCCCAATAGGTCCTCCAGCCAAAAACCCCATCTATCTTCCCCGTGTAAAATCCAATGTGTTTCAGCCTTGATTGGAGCTCAATCACATCCTCTCCAACCGCACCATGCTGAATGACCTGATTGGTGAACGCCTCTGCTTTTTCTCCTGGCCCAAAAAGCACAGGAAGGCATAACAACATAACCAAAAGGCATTTTGGAAATGCCCTCCACTTCCTTTTCATAAGTTGTACCTCCAATTCCATTTCTTCTATATTGAGTTTATTTTTTGTATTACTGCCGGTTTTATTCATTGAAGTGGAGGTCTGGAAGGTACTAATAAAAATGTAAAACCCTCTCCACTATGAGTGAAGAGGGTTTTGGGCTTGGTATTTACTTTCTAAATGGGCTGCGCTTAGGATGCGTGCCTTCTTAACCTTCCTTATTGCAAACCACCAAAGGAAGGCCATAAATGGCATAATAATATAAATCCAGTTTTCTTGAGTGATTAATATATAGTCATAAATCCCGTGAAGTAAGACCGGCAATGCTAGTGAAAAGAATAACCATAATTTCTGTTTTGTTTTGGAGAACTTGGTTTTCCCTATATAAAATCCCATAATAACCCCAAAAAGAGCATGGCTTGGGACGGGAAGCAGCGCCCTGCCGATTGCATGTTCGACACCATTGCCAATTAAATAAAGAATATTTTCAACGGTGGCAAAACCAAGGGAGACCGCGGCACCATAGACGATTCCGTCAAATGGCTCATCAAAAGCCATATGCCGGTAGATAACATAGTAGAGGATGAACCATTTCATGAACTCCTCCAAAAGACCAGAGGAAAGGAATGCTGTTCCCCATCCCGAATTGATAACATTCTCAGCATTCAGGACATGCTGAATGAACATAATTGGAAACACGAGCAAAGCTCCATTGATAAAGGTCCTGATTACCACTGGAAGCGGCTCTGATTCCACTTCATCCTTCAAATAGAAATAACTTAGTAATGCGAGGCCGGGTGCAATCCCGGCAGAAAAGATCCCCAGCATGCACGGCCACCTTTCTTTGCGAGTGTTGAATAAAGATCTAATTCACGAATTTTTCCATTACCTTCATGGTAACACGGACGGTACCGAAAGAAAATGGGAACTTTTTTTCCTGAAGTTGTCCAAGATTATAGATCTCTAACTGCCACAAAAAGAAGTGTGAAAAAATTAAAATTGTACTTCTGTTTTTCCGCTTGCAAGTGCGACTCCAAGCTTAATTCGGGCTTTTTTCGAATCATTGTCACTGCCTAAAATAGCACCTTTTTTGTACAGGTCAAATGCGCTCCCTTTATAGTCATAAGTGGTATAGACCGCACCTTCTTCAGCACTGGTGGTAATAACTATAATAATCCCTTCAGCAATAGCCTTTTCAATTTCCTCCATCATTAAAGGAGATACTTGGCCGCGCCCGACTCCTTCAAGCACAATCCCTTTAACTCCGCTTTCCCTGGCCGCTTTTATGAATATGCCATCTCCGCCCATGTAGCATTTGACTATTTCTATACGAGGAATGGTTGTTTTTAGCTTATAGACTTCACGCCTGATCGGTTTTTGATAAACGGAAACTTCATCATTGTCAATAATACCTAAATAACCAAAACCAAAAACACTAAATCCCTGTATGTTGGATGCATGTTCTTTTTTAACATACCGGGCAGCAAATATCCGCTCATTAAACACAACGACAGCACCCGTTCCTCGTAAATCTTTCGAGCAGGCCGAATATATCGCATGCCTGAGGTTAATAAAGACATCGCTTCCCAAATCATCTGGTGACCGCTGAGACCCAGTAACAATGACAGGACGTTCGTCATCAACAGTCAGATCCAAAAAGTAAGCCGTTTCCTCCATTGTATCCGTGCCGTGTGTAACTACAGCACCCCAAATCGTTTCATCCTGGAAGTAATAGTCAATTCTACTCTTCAAGTAAATCAAGTCGTCAAATGTAATATGCATGCTAGCTTTTTGAAAAACTGATTCAACAATAACTTCAATATCGTCAGGCAGGTTACAAAGGGCGGCCAGTTCTTCCCCTGTCATTTCCCCTGAAGCCAGTTTGCCTGAATCCTTATTGGGTTTGCTGGCTATGGTTCCGCCTGTTGTTAACAATACTACTTTTCTCATAGAATCACCCTGCAAAAGTTTATAGGAACTGCTCTAAACAAGATGAACTTATTAGTTTTACCTTTAATTTCCGCTCTAGGCGCTTCGCTTTCCACGGGCGGCCTGGGAGCCTCCTCGGCGCTAGCGCCTGTGGGGTCTCCCACTGACCTTTTCTCCCGCTAGGACGTTGAATAACCTTCAGCGAAAAGACATCGCAGGAGAAAATGCGTCTTTTGCATTTTCGAACGAGTCTTCGCGCCTTCCGCTCCAATTAAATTAAGGATTCTTTAGTTCATCTTATATAGTTTAATTATTACGTTTTTCCGGATTCTTCACTTTAGTAAAGCTTTTGCTATCAAGCCGCCGTGGAATCGTCCATTTTCGATAAAGATCTCGTTCGCATTATTTCCGGCGGCGATTACACCAGCAATAAAGATTCCTGGCATATTCGTTTCCATCGTTTCTGGATTGAACTTTGGCCTTCCTGTCTCGAAATCAATTTCAATACCGATTTCCTTTAAGAAGTTATGATCGGGACGATATCCTGTCATCGCAAAAACATAATCATTCTGAAATGAATGGACTTGTCCACCCTTTTCAAAATAGACTTCCCTGTCTGTTATTTCCTTGACATGCGCATTGAATTCAAGACGGATTGAACCATTTCTGACAAGCGAATCGAATTCGGGGAGAATCCATGGTTTGATGCTCGTTGAATATTCACTTCCCCTATATAAAACTGTTACCCTTGCCCCAGCCTTATTCAATTCAATCGCTGCATCGACACTGGAATTCTTGCCGCCGATAACACATACATCTTTATCAAAATAAGGATGTGCTTCTTTAAAGTAATGAAATACCTTAGGTAAATCCTCTCCAGGGACACCCATAAAGTTAGGATTATCATAATATCCAGTGGCAATTACAACATTGGGCGTATCGTATAACCCTTTCTCTGTATTCACTAAATATCCGCTTCCACTTTGAGTAATTGACGTAACTCTTTCAAAGGAGTTGATTCTCAGCTGCTTCCTCTTTACAACTTCCCTGTAATATACCAGTGCTTGAAGCCTAACCGGCTTATAGTTTTCCGTAATGAACGGGACATTGCCAATTTCTAATTTTTCACTTGTACTAAAAAAAGTTTGATGGGTGGGATAATGATAAATCGCATTCACTATATTCCCTTTTTCAATAACAAGGGGATTTTTACCTGCTTCCTTCAACGATATGGCAGCTGCGAGACCACAGGGGCCAGCCCCGATAATAATAACATCTTCCTTTTGCATAAAAGCATCTCCTATATAAATGTTCAATTACATAATGTACTCCCAAAGCTATCTTCTTACTTCTTTCAACCGGACCGATAAGCTGAAGCTCCAAGGAGTCCGGGAAATTAAAATAATTATAAGGAAATTATACAAAAAAATCTCCCATCAGTTTATGATAGGAGATTTTCTTCAAGGTTTCAATGTAAATCCAAAAGTCACGTTCACATGAACGTATTCTGCTTAAATCCAGCCTCTGAAACGGCTGGCTTCAGCCATTTTGCGCACTCCAACCATATAAGCTGCCAGGCGCATATCCACACGGCGATTTTGAGCCGTATCATAAATGTTCTTAAAGGATTTCACCATTACTTTTTCAAGCTTTTCTTCTACTTCTTCCTCAGTCCAATAATATCCTTGATTGTTCTGTACCCATTCAAAATAAGATACTGTTACACCGCCGGAGGATGCAAGTACATCCGGCACAAGCAGGATTCCCCGCTCTGTAAGGATTTCTGTGGCTTCCAAGGTAGTAGGTCCATTGGCAGCTTCGACAACAATACTCGCCCTGATATTATGGGCATTTTCATCAGTGATTTGATTTTCAATAGCGGCAGGAACAAGGATATCACAATCAAGTTCCAGCAATTCCTTATTTGTGATTGTATTGTTAAATAGCTTAGTGACTGTTCCAAAACTATCCCTGCGGTCGAGGAGATAATCGATGTCCAGTCCATTTGGATCATATAGAGCACCATAGGCATCGGAAATGCCGATTATTTTAGCTCCAGCATCGTGCATGAATTTAGATAGATAGCTGCCAGCGTTTCCAAACCCCTGAACAACAACCCGTGCTCCTTCAAGCTGGATACCTTTTTTCTTGGCTGCCTCACGAATGCAAATGGTAACTCCTTTTGCTGTTGCAGATTCACGGCCATGGGATCCTCCAAGTACAAGTGGTTTCCCTGTGATGAAGCCAGGAGAATTAAATTCATCAATCCTGCTGTATTCATCCATCATCCAAGCCATGATTTGAGAATTTGTAAATACATCCGGAGCCGGAATATCTTTTGTAGGGCCGACAATCTGGCTTATCGCCCTAACATATCCTCGGCTAAGTCGTTCTAGTTCACGGAATGACATGTCGCGAGGATCGCAGATGATCCCGCCCTTCGCTCCGCCATATGGAAGATCCACTATTCCGCATTTAAGGCTCATCCAAATAGAAAGTGCCTTAATTTCTTTTTCTGTTACGTTCGGGTGAAAGCGAATCCCGCCTTTTGTAGGTCCGACTGCATCATTATGCTGGGCCCTATAACCGGTAAATATCCTAATTGCCCCATCATCCATACGCACTGGGATTTTAACAGTCATCATCCTGATCGGCTCCTTTAAGAGCTCGAAAACTTCTTCAGGATATCCAAGCTTTTCTAGTGCCTTATGGATAACCGTTTGAGTGGATTTTAGAACATCATGTTTTTCAAGATTCGTACTTTCATTACCTTTCCCCGTTGCCATTTATAAACCTCCTAAGATATCACTGCTCGAAAGTTCGTGGCTTTCAGAGACTAGTATACACTTTTAAAAAGTTAAAGCAAAGATAAAAAATTTCAATTCAGTCTATTCACGCATTTATTTGCAAGCGTTGTCATTGATTAGAGGAATAGCCCATTTTATCAACTCAGTTCCATTTCAGTTCCACAAAGGGACGTTTCGGAATAGTTATTGCAGTGACACAAAGGGAGACCTTGCAGGAACTGCAGATATTGCCTTTTACAAGTCGCTTCACTCAACTAAATTTTTTTTTAAAAAACACTTCCTATACCACCTAAAACTATGTATACATACAAAAAAACAGCGGCTGCCGAATGATCGGTCAGTCCGCCTATGAAAAGTATTGAAGGAGTGTTTCTACAGCGCAATCCTTCATAATTGTTTTTCCATATTCCTCAAGATATATCAGACTAAGTATTGACGCATGCCCATATTCAGCCATTATCGAAGCATTACGCTCGGCATCATCAGGGGTGGCATCGAAAAGGAGATAATAGTGGCCGTTTAAAGAATAGAGGCTTCCCCCTTTGGTTCCTAAAAAAGAAAGGCGTTTAACAAGCTGAATAACATCCTCAATGGACTCAAATTTAAACAACAGTTTTTCAATACCTTCAACCGTTACTTGCATTTCAATAAAGCCGTCATAAAGAAGTTCATCCTCTTCCTCATGGTCTGTAACGGTGATTATCATGACCATCCCTTGCGCCTTGAGTGAAAAGACTTCAACTGCGACCGCGCCCTGTATATCTACATCGAGCGTGTCGCTGGCTTCTTCAAGCATATCAGTAAAGAGCTGCCTCCATTTGAGTGAATCCTTTACAATATCCTCTTTGGACAACCCCCTGTCAAAAAGGTCATCGGAAGTTATAAATATCTTAATTTTATTCTCTGTCAATCTTTCGAGACGCATGCCTTAAGCCCCCTGCCATGACTCACTCTTTTCAATAGTTTATGTCATTGCGCCGGGTTGGTGAATTGTCTATTCACCCCTATATGCTTTTTAACTTTCGGCTTGTATGCACAAACAGGTCAGCCTTTCCGGATGGTCAGCAAGTGGCATTCCGATTTAGCGCCAAGCCTTAGAGGCAGCATGGTCGTACCATATCCGTTGCTGGTTAGCAATGTTACATTGCCTGCTTTTTCGATTCTTCCCTTTTTATACGGACCGATTCCCGCAAACCTTATCTGGCCGCCATGGGTATGTCCGCTTAACACTAAAGAAATGTTATGTTCTGGTTCTATTTTTTGGATAATTTTAGGATTGTGGCTCACCAAAATCCTAAATCCTCCTTCACCAGCATCAAATAACGCAAGATCCAAGCGGTCTTTGTTTAAACCCAGATCATCTACCCCCAGAAGGACTACTCTATCCCCTGCTCCCGATTCAAAGGAAGTTGCAGTATTATCAAGAATTTTCACTCCATGGCTGAGCAGCAAATGATCCAAGGCGCGGTATTCACCTTCGTAATCATTATTGCCCCATACAAAGAATACGGGCGCTATCGATTTCAATTTCAGGATATTTGCTTCTACATTTCCAAGAGGCACTCCTTTTTCTCTGATATCTCCACCTATGATTACTAGATCCGCCTTTCCTTTAACGGAGGATATCAATGTATCCGAAACGATTCTTTTATGAATATCAGAAATGAAAAACAACTTCAGCGAGCCAAATGTTTCTGGGAAGTCGGAAAACAAAAGCTCTTGCTCTTTTAGGTTATTTTCAAAAGCAAGATATAGCATATAGATTAACAGCAAGGCACCTAGAGCAACTATGCCCATCAAAAAATAAAAGCCCATTTCTTCAGCACCCTTCACAAGTATATCGAAATGATACCATAAATCAGGCTGGAGCCGAAGAATACAAGCGTATGTACCGGTGAAATTTGGTAAAGGTAAACAAATATGAACACCGAGCCAAGACAAACCAATAAAGCTGACAGCTTTTTAAAATTACGGCGCTTTGGCGTTTCCGAATATAAACGTATCAGGTAACCATTGATTCCTACACCGGAAAAGTAAACTAATGCAGCAGCAAAAAAGCCGAGTGGATTCAAAACCAATCCGAGCAAAAAACTATGGAGTGAAAAAGGGCTGGTTATTTCCATCCATTCACTGAATAAGTAGCCGCACACGAACATGGCAAGCATAAGAACAATAATATGCACAGTTAAATCCCCCCATATAACTATATATGAGGGGATGTTAACTACTTGCTATTTATTTTACTCAAAATGTTTATACATCTTCATGTATGTTCAGAATTCGAAATCCGTGTGACTCCAGCTTTTTAACAAATTTATCAATATTCTCATTTCGCTCAACCTTTAGCACAATCCTTCTGACCAATTTATCAGTTTCATCAAAGGTTACGAGTGAAATAATATGTTCATGGAACTGGTGGGCAATTTCCGCAAGACGGGCAATCCTTCCTTCAGTTTCAACAGAAGTAAAGGCAATCCGGACACCAGGCCTATTCATCCCAAAAGCGCTTTGGAACTGATTTAAAACATCATATCTGGTTACGACGCCAAGAAAGTTTCTTTTACTATCGACAACTGACAAAAGTGGGAAGTTCCTCAATTCCATTAATGTATTTTCAAAAATCTCGCCGCCATCCAAATACGCTTCCTGATGGGTTGCGATATCTGAAATGACAGTTTCATCAAGAAAATCCTCTTTTGATTGACCAGATTGGAAATATTGTTCATAAATCCGATGAAGTGTAATAACCCCTTCATATTCGTCGCCCCTTAAGACAGGAACACCATCGATTTGATGTTTTTCAAGGCATTCCAGCGCCTTACGAACTTTTTCATTTCCCTGGACAACATGGCAATTATATTTAGGAATCATGATGCTTTTTACAAACATTACCATCACCTCAACATTTTAAATCGTTCACTTACTATTTCAACATAATCGCCTTCAAATCCTTTTCATTTATCAGAATATTTTTATCCTAGGCTATGTTAACTGCAGAAAGTACACGCACATAAATGTTATTAAGAATACTCGAGGAGAATTTCACGGTCAAACTAAGGCGCTTACGCATTCATACTCCTCGGAGCAAGCGACTGGGGAAGTCTCGCTGGTCCATGACGCCCCTCCCGGTTAAGAAATGGAGAGTCCGGTCGTCAATAAAGGTACTTAACGACTCTGCAGGTTAAGAAAGAGGAGGCACGGTCGTCAATAGAGGTTCTTGACTACCCTGTTGCCTTAGAAATAGGGCTTCCGGTCGTCAATAGAGGTTCGCTGGCGTTTTCTCCCGTTAAAGTTGAATAAGCTTCCCAGAAGAGTCTCCGCTCCTTCCGATTTAATCCATTCCGTTAAGAAAATTATATTCTATAACTCTTTATCTAAATCAAGGTACAATAAAGGGAAGCTTCCTAAGGAGCTTCCCTGGCCCAATATGATTATAAAAAAATAAGATCAGTATATTCTGTTTGAGTTTAAAAACTGGTATCTTTATTTTTTTTCATGATAAAGATTTATATCATATTCCTTTTTCATCATATCAAAGACAATATGTCTTGATTTCCATTCTTCTTCCTTCTTCCATAAGTCTTTACTGCGATCCACTATCTCGCATCTAAGTTCGTGGTATTCCTTTTCTTTTTTATCACTTTGCTGTTTCAGGAGAATCATCAGTCCATAAAGTGACCCTGTAAGGACAAAAAAGAAAAAGTTTAAGCTATTGCCGACAAATGAGGAAAACATGGCGTAAAACGAATACGAGTAAGGAACAACAATTGAAAAATATAGATAGGCCAAATACATCGCGGTTACTCCAAGGAGTGCGGTAATCGATGCATAATGTTTTAACTTCGCTTCGTCAAATTTCTTTTTTCTTTTTACCACATTATTGAGCATCTCTTTTGTTGCTTTGTCAGTACGGTTATCAAGCATGCTGATTTGTTTTTCCATACCTGAGTGTTCCCCCAATCCAATCATTAAGAAGCTGGACATCTTATAGAAATGTATGAACCTGTCCACTTATTTATGAAGAATGGATATTAAAAAGGTCAGGAAAGCATCTATGAATGAACCCCGTCCAAAACTTTGTTTCCATTTGGGAAGACAAAGGCGGCATAAAAAAACGGCCTTAAGTGGGGGCCGTCTAATTAACAGGAATTTTCAAGGTTTGTCCTGTCTGTATTTCATTTTCTATTATTCCATTGGCATTTCGAATTATCTCTATCCCGGATTGGCTTTTATAGTATGTCATTGCAATTCTGAATAACGTTTCACCTGGCTTTACAGTATGGTAAAGGACTTTCTGTTCACTTTCAGGTTTTCCATTTTCAGTCTCTTCATTGCTTGAATCGTCATTTGACTGGCTATTGTCAGCACTCTGATTTTCAGCTTTAGGTGCAGGATTAGAAGAGGCGACCTGTTGCGGTGTGTCCGCATTAGAATTTTCAGGAGACAAAGTTCCTTTGTCTTTCCCCTCCGAAACTTGCTGTCCTGCTGGTGAAGCTGGGGACATGGTTGAAGTTGCTTCTTCATCCGCGCCATCAGAAGCTGCAGGTGACTGGACTTCTTCTGTATTTTCTTTATTCTCGATGGAAACTTCATTTTCCCTTTCTTCAAGGCTTACCATATCATAGCCAGTCTTTAGAGTTTGCTCGGCCTGATTCTCATCCATGTATGATATCACGGTAATAACGGTGATAGGTAAAAGGATGAAGAAAAGAACAAGTAACCGAATAATCGGATACTTTAATTTAAATACAGTTTTTTTCTTTTTATCTTGGTGGACTTTTGACCTGGAAGGCATTGAAGACACATTATTTGGATCCGGTTCGGATCTTGAGATTCGCTTTCGGTTTTTTTCTGCCCGTTCCCTATATGGATCTTCCTTGTTCATCCATTCCCGCCTCCATTCTTATTTTTCAGCTTAATAGCCATCCCTAAAAGAAAATCAATTGTAAAGTGCATCACAATAGTTACTGCCAAATTATCTGTCCAGCTATAGATAGCTCCAATAAAAAAGCTTAGCGCAACAATATTGACAAATAAAAACCAATTAAATAAATACCGATAATGGATTAGGGCAAAAATGATACTCGCAATGATTAGCCCTGTTTTCTCCTGGATAATTCCTCTGAAAAGAATTTCTTCGCTAATTGCGACAATTGCAGCAATCAGGGCGATATGAAGGGTATTTCTTGAACGAAATATCCTTTCATTTAAACCACCGTCATTATAATAGGATGGGGGCAATACTTTCATTAGAATCAAGTCCACTAGAACGACCGCAAGCCCTGCTGGTATTCCTATTGTCCATATAGCCAGATCATTCCATTGTGCCAAATCCAAAAAGAAGCCATTTTCAAAAAGGAATAGACCTAATACAAACGATATAATCAATAAAAATAGCTGTGTAGCATATAAATGAAAAAGCAATTCTCTGTCCGATAGTTGCCCAATAAGTTCTGCTTGTTTATTTTTCATTAACTTCACCCAGAAGTAAAAAGGATAAATGCTTTTTCCAGTCCATATTTATTTCTGCCTTTTTCTCTGCAATTATTTCACCCATAAAATCTGTTAACTGTAGCCCGCATTTGTCACAGCAATTATACCGCCCAATTTCAAGGGAAGGTTCCTGAAAGTAGTCCAGAAAGTAGTTTCGAATACACTCATCGTGGTCAATAATGCCCTTCATTTTATGAATATAATTCACCTTAATCCTGTTTCTGTTTGCTACATAGCTTTTCAACTCTTCTAAAACTTTTTGCAGGTTTTCACCTCCAAAGCTGTCAAGAGCATCCTTAAGCCAGCGCCATTGGGTGTCAGTTAGGCCCCCAGCTTCCCGCGCGTGTTCAAAAATGGCATTCTGGTCCTTTTTCAATTCCCCCATTTTTAAATAAGAGAAAAATGCATCCAGCTGTTCACCCGAAGGCAATTCACCTTCCGCCAGATTATATTGCAGGAAATCATCCCCCTCAGCATAAAGCAATATTGCCAAAGATGGTTCACCATCCCTTCCTGCTCTGCCAATTTCCTGTAAATATGATTCTATTTGCATTGGCATATGATAATGAATCACAAAACGGATGTCTTCTTTATCCACTCCCATACCAAAAGCGCTTGTAGCACAAATAATATCCAGCTGGCTGTTCAGGAATTGCTGCTGAATAAGGATGCGCTGTTCCTGATCCATACCGCCATGATAAGGCATGGTTCTTGAAAACCCTTTGCTTCTCAGCATTGCTGCGGTTTGCTCAGCCGCCCTCTTACTGGAAAAGTAGATAATCCCTGGTCGTTTCAATGTCCCTACAAGCTCCAATATTCGTCTTTCTTTTTCCCTGTAATCTCCCAATTTCTCAATGTGGAATGAAATGTTAGGACGGTCGACACTTGAAACGATTCTCACCGGATTATTCATTTCAAGCCTATTTACAATGTCTTCCCTTATATCAATGGTTGCTGTTGCTGTCAAAGCGAGAGTCAAGGGATTACCAAGCCTTTGGCGAAAATCTCCAAGCTTTAAATAATCCGGCCTGAAATCATAGCCCCACTGTGATATACAATGGGCTTCATCTATTGCTAAGAGGCTAATAGTGACTTCCCTTAGTCTGTCAATGATAAAAGGCAGTGTAAGCATTTCCGGTGAAAGAAAAATAAATTTATAGTATGGCAGCTTTGCTAGTGCTTCTTTTTTTTCAATGGGAGACAAAAAGGAATTAATCGCAATAACTCGTTTTTCCCCTCTTTTCCTCATTTGTTCAACCTGGTCCTGCATAAGGGAAAGCAAGGGGGAGATGATAACGACCGATCCATCCATGATATATCCAGGAAGCTGGAAACAGAGCGATTTCCCTGTTCCAGTAGGCAGCATTGCAAGTGTATCTTTTCCTGCAAGGATAGAAGATACCACTTCCTCCTGGCCCGGCCTGAATGACGAATATCCAAAATATTTATAAAGCTGCTGTTTCAACATTAATAATCACCAAGCCTTGCCAATACGAGCCGAATTTTAAAATATGAAACTCCTGCTAATAGCTCCCGCAAGTGGCGAAGCTGTCTGGAAGAGGTTCTTGCAGCAATGTCAGCAATCTTTTTTTGCTCCTCAGGACTAACAAAAGGTTCAATTGAGAAATCCTCCCGATTCAATGCAATCTCAACAATATGGTCTTCAATAGTACTCAACTTAAGATTGCGAAACATGGCGATATCCTCTAGGGAGTAACCTTCCTTTAAAAGTTTATAAGTTTGGAGTGATGTAATGGTTAATGCATTGCTTTTACTGCTCTCGCGAACCAATTCATAAAAAATAGGATATGCTTCGCTGTTTGTTAAGGCCATTTCGCAAATGAAATGGAGAATCCCCAGGAATTCCAAATGATAATGTACATCTTCCATGCCAAGCTGATGTGCCGCCTGTTCAGAAGTCAGCCCCGCATGTTTATAACCGCTTAGTCGTAGAACCAGTATTTCAGGCTTCAAATCTTTCTTGCCATCGAAAAGACGAGTAAACTCCTTTAACAACAAATAAGGTATTTTTCCTCTTTCTGATTTATTTCTTTTCGAGAGGAATGCTTTTACCCATAACTGTGTTTGTCTGCCTTTCTGAATTGGCACATACGTGTTATCCATATTTGAAATATGGGAACATACCTGAACAAGGAGAGTCAGTCTTGCCCACAACATCTGGCTCGCCTGGTTGTACTTCAACCCTGACAAGTATGGAGAAATGGGAGTTAACAAAAGTGTCTCCTGGAGCTGTTCAAGCCCTTTATCGGTAATAAAAAAACGAAGGTCATCATTGCTCTCAATATAACCCTTGGATATGAGTGTTTCAATAATCGCATCGAGCTGATCCCTCGACAATCGATCGTATGCCTTAAATAATTCAGTTAATCTGAATAAATGTACATCCTGAATTGTCTGGGCTGATTTTTTGCCATTAAGAATATGGTATATAGAATAAATTGTTCGCTCACCATTTAACTGTTTAAGACAATACAAGATTAAGGCTTCTAAAAAGGAAAGTTGAAGTGTTTCTTGCAAATTTCGCATATTTGTCCCCTGTACATTTGTTGTATCTCCATTTTACCATGAAAAGTATGCTTTAGTTGTCTAAAATTAGGGTAAATTAGCGAATGAATGCAGGAGTGAGAAGTATTATCAATATAATTTCTATTGAAAAGTTTGGAATTCTTTTTTACAATAGATATGCGGAATACGTTTCCAATGTTTTGCGGAGAAATAAATTGTTCACACTAACGGGAGGGTTTTTTCATGGCCAAGTATACGATTGTAGACAAAGAAACTTGCATTGCATGTGGTGCATGCGGAGCAGCTGCACCAGACATCTATGATTATGATGATGAAGGCATTGCATATGTAACACTTGATGACAACGAAGGTATTGTTGAAATCCCAGATGTTCTGATCGATGATATGATGGATGCTTTTGAAGGATGCCCAACTGATTCTATCAAAGTTGCTGACGAACCTTTTGACGGCAATGCAACGAAGTTCGAATAAATCTTTATCTGAACGTACATAAAGAGGCTGTCCCAAAAGTATACTTTTGGGCGCCTTTTTTTGTTAGGTGAATAGTACAATTTCATTTCCGCTGCCGGTACTTTGTCAAATCAAACGCAATAACTTCAATCGCCTGCCCTTAAGAGGCCTGTCCAAAAATACTGTGGACCTGGCTCTGCTTTTCTGGGCCCACAATTTTTTAAATGCCGCTAAACACTGAAAAACAACAAGAAAATAGGTTAAGAACGTGAAGAACAGAGGGAAACCCAACACGAACGAGAAATTGTAGAAATTTATTAAATATTAAAAACAGAAAAAGCTGTCCCAAAAAGTCATCGTTCAACG
>NZ_HG964497.1:3960371-4302825 GCF_000613125.1 Bacillus sp. EB01 | reverse complement strand
CCCCCCCCCACTGATGGAAGGTTCACTTTATCCATCGTCACCATCATCGTCGTTATTATCATCATTATCATCGTTGCTACCGTCATCGTCATTATCATCGCCGCCATGATCATCCCAAGCAACAGACATAACATCGCCTGTTATGGCATGGACCTGAACGGTTGCTTCACGGCCATCAGCGGTATTTACTTCACATAAGTAATAGGTCTGCCCTTTCGAGGAATGGAGGCTGATATCATCCACTTCACCCTTTACTTGTTTTACTGCAATTTCACCGGCTTCCGCTTCACTAATTTGTTTTGGAGGATTTACAGGATTTACAGGCTCATTGGTTTTTGAAAGGATTTTGCCCTCTGCAGCATCTATAGTGAGATTCGTTGTTTGTTTGTTGTTTTTCACGACTGCTTTATATACTGTTTTCCCATGGGACTGTGCTTTGGACAGAGATGAAAGAGTACCTGCAGCATTTGCAAGGGCAATTTCTTTTATTTCATCCTCGGATAAAACGGGAGGTTTCTCTGTTTTTTTCGTCCCAACCTTTTCAAGCCTGATAATGTCACCCGTTTCGGCATCGACCTCAATCTCATAAATGTGGTCTTGCTTTTCCATTTTTGCATGAAAAACCTTCTTTTTTTCTTTTAAAGTCGTTATTTTTCCTCCGAGTTGATTTTTAATCAAAGTTTGCACTTCCTGTTTGTTGAGTTCGGTGGCGGAGGTGTTTCCAGGTTTAGAAAGCTGCCATATAGCAAAGCCGGCAGCAACAATAATTAAAATACCAGCAATGCCGGCCAGCCATTTCTTCTTCATAAGTACGTTCACCGCCTTTATTAGCTTTTCTATACGCTAATTTTTACATAGGAACATTAAAATTTAGTGAGAATCAGCATTTTAAATGCAGGGAAGCCGTTGTCCCCTGGCCGTAAATACTTTGGAGCTGTATCTCAATATCCAATGCATCGGCAATGTCCTTTGCAAGGGAGAGGCCTAAACCAGATCCACCAATCTTTCGGCTCCTCGCCTTATCAACACGATAAAAACGGTCGAACACTTTTGATAAATCTTCCTCTGGAATTCCCATCCCCTTGTCTATAACATGGATGAAGGCTTGCTTCCCTGTTGCGCCAAACGAAAGGGTTATTGGCTTTTCACTGTATTTTCGGGCGTTATCGAGGAGAATGAAAAGCAGCTGCTTCAGTTTTTGTTCATCTGTGGCAACCATTATTGGACTCCCATTATGTTCAAGCACCAGCTCACGTCCATAAGCGTTCTCAAATGCTTTGGCTGTCGACATTACTAGCGAAGACATATTTGTATTTTCAATTTTCATGTCCCACTCACCGCTATGCCGCGCAAGCAAAAGTAGCTGATCAGTCATTTCCCGCATCCGAACTGCCTCAGAATGGATAGCTTCTATTGATTCCTCAAACAGCTTGGGTTCATTCAAGCCTCGTCTTTTTAGGAGGCTGGAGTAGCTTTCTATAATGGTTAGCGGGGTTTTTAGTTCATGCGACGCATTGGAAGCAAACTGCTGCTGCTTTTCAAAGTTTTCTTCAAGCAGGTCCATCATATGGTTAAAGGTTTCACTCATTTCATATAGCTCGTCCTTTGATTTTCCTTCAAGTGTAAGCCGCTTAAATTCACCACTTTGCCTGATATCGGACATTGTCCTGGTCAATGACGTGACTGGCCTAGTGATAAGCCTTCCAAGGAATGCGCTGGAGGCTACAACTGGGATGAGAGCAAAAAGGGTAGCGACAATCAGGACAAGGCGGAGCATCCGCAGGATTTCAGTAACGGATTCGAGGCTCGAAGTCAGCTGAAGATTTGCAACATTACCATCCGGCAAAATAATTGGTGTAGATTGAAAAGCGTAAAGCTTACCACCATACTCAATCCGTCTGCTTTCCTCGCTGCTAAAATATGTTGGTTTCCGATCTGCTAGTTTTTGCTCAGAAGGGGAGGTTGCAGATTTGCCCTTGTTTTTTTGCTCCACAATCTGAATCATACCGTTAACAGGCATATAGGCTCTAAGAAGATCTGCTTCGGGTACTTCTCCCATTAACCTGTTGATATTAGCAGCAGTCTTACTAAGTTCAGCCTCTGCAGTATTCATAGCGTTTGTATAGGACAAGCTGCTGAACGTTATGTATATCAATATATTAATAACTATAATCAGAATGGCGAACTGTGCAGATGTTAATAAGTTAATTTTCGCACTTAGTTTCATTTTGGCTCCTTTAGAACATATCCGACGCCCCGGACTGTATGAATAAGCGATGGTAAGTCAGGCAAATCAACCTTTTTGCGAAGATAACGTATATATACGTCAACAACATTAGTATCTCCAGCAAAATCATATCCCCAGACTGTCTCAAGGATTTGATCCCTCGTCAAAACCTGCTTCCGGTTCAAAAGCAAGTAAACTAGCAAATCGTATTCGCGGGGGGTCAATTCAATTGAAATACCTTTGCGGGAAACCTCGCGCGTTTTTTGGTTAAGCTTTAAATCAAGAAAGGCAAGAATATCCTCATCCACCTCTTCTAATGGTGCAGCAAGTTTAAGCCTCAATGCAGCGCGGATTCGGGCGAGCAGCTCCTCAATTTGAAACGGCTTGGTTATATAATCATTAGCACCAAGATCGAGGCCAGTCACTTTATCCTCGATTGAGCCCTTTGCGGTTAGCATTATAATCCTTGTCTCCTTGTCACTGGCACGAATCCTTCTTAACAGATCAATCCCACTGATTCCAGGCAGCATAACATCAAGGAGAATCAGATCCCATTCACCAGTCCGGTATGCTTCAAGTCCTTCAATCCCATCAGTTGCCTTCGTGACGGTATAACCCTCGAATTCAAGCTCGAGCTCCAGTACCCTGGCAATCTTTTCTTCGTCTTCAATAATTAATATACTCGTCATTTGGTACCTCCAATAAAGCGTGTTCGTATTTCAGTATAAACCTTTATACGATTATATCCTTGATAGGATTTATGAGAAAGTTTTTCCGCTTGGTGACAACACTGGAGGAGGCTGCCTGGAACCAAGCTTTTTATAAAAAAATGGATGGTACTGTCAGGGAGAGTAACAAAAGAGAAGAGGGTGTGAGACAATGAATAAGAATCTGTGATACAAAAAAACAGCCAGCTTTGTAGCCGGCTGCAAAACTGTAAAACTAGCTTATTTCCTAATTTCTTTTATCAATAGTCGTGGTCCGCCAAGCATTAAGAAATAACGTTTTTCAATGACCCATTTCATGAAGTGGGCGAATCTGCCATGAATGGCTTTTCCGTAGATGATGCCAGTTGCATTCTTATGGCCCATGCTCATAACGGTTCCCCGGTGTATATATCTGAAAGGCTTTGCAGGCATGCCATATATTTTGGAGGCAATGTTATACCCGCAATATTGTCCCTGCTGCAGGGCAATCTGTGCGGTTGGTGCATACGGCATACCTTCAGGGGAAAAGCTGACAGATGCATCGCCAAGAACAAAGACATCTCGGCGTCCAGGCACCTCGCAGAATTCATTTACCTTTACTCGACCGTCAGGAATAGTCTCAAAGCCAAGGCCTTCCACGATAGGATTTCCTTTTACACCGCCTGCCCAGATAAATGTATTTGTTTGAATGATTTCCCCATTTGTAAAAATAACTTTATCCTTTTTACAGGAAGAGACAGCGATTCCAGTCCTAAATTCAGAGCTCATTTTAGTAGAGGTCTTTTTGACATCGTTAACCATGGAAGATTCATAGCCTTTGAGAAGATCATCGTTTGCCTCGACACAAATGACCTTTACTATGTCAGGGTCGACACCATATTCCTTACATAGTTCAGGCATTTTTTCTTCCATTTCAAAAATGAATTCCATACCCGAGAAACCTGCTCCGCCAATTACATAGGTTAGCCGCTTTTCGTCCTGATCCACCGTATACTGTTCAAATTGTTCTTCTATATGGTCTCGAAGTTTATTTGTGCCTTCCCAATCGAAAAGGAAGAAAGCATTTTCTTTTATGCCAGGCAATCCGAATGTTTTTGGTACACCGCCAAGGGTAATGACAAGGTAGTCATAAGAAAGCTGGCCTGTTCCTAATGTGACACTCTTGTTCGTCAAGTCGATACTAACTACTTCATCCTTGATGAAATTAACCCTTTCAGTGTCAATCAACTCTTTAATAGGGAAGACAATTGACTCTGCAGGAATTGTGCCGGCACCGGATTCGTGAACTTTCGTTGTTAAGTAGTGGTAGTCGTTCTTGTTGACAAGGGTTATGTCGGCACGTTTTGCATGGACCTTTTTCTGAAGAGTGACGGCTGTTAAGAGCCCGGCATACCCTCCACCTAAAATAACAATTTTCTCCTTATTTACCATTACCATCCGAATCACTCCTTTTGTATATAGTATACTTTATTATGCTCAAAGTTTCACAATCTTTTAAGTGAAATAGTGAACAAATTTTTAATATTATTTTCACTAGGAAAATGGATACAATTTTTTAGCTATTTTTGCCAATGTTAACATTAAGCTTACAATCTCTTAACATTCGCACTATACAATGTAAAAAGAAGAACATTACTTTTCGGGAAGTGGATTTTTTGAAGAATGTTGTCGGACAACATATTGGACCTAAGTCATATTTTTACCCAGGACATTTATCACATGTTTTCCAACCAATCTATTCCTTGCAAGGAGGGGGATTGTTCGGATTCGAGAGTTTGATTCGAAGTACCAAAATACATAGCCCTGAAAACCTTTTTTCTTTGGCAAAAAAACAAAGAAAATTGTTTGAACTCGATATGAATTCTGCTTTAAATAGTATTACTACCTTTGATTTGTGCAACAAAGGGGTTGGCCTGCAACTATCTGTTAATATATTTCCGTCCACACTTATGGATCGCTCCTTTTACTATAGCCTTATGAATGTTGTAGAAGACGTGAACTTGGAACCAGTGGACATCCTATTTGAACTAAACGAGGCAGAAAGTGTTCAGAATGTTTCCAAATTAAAGGAAGGAATTGGTATACTAAAGAGAGCCGGTTTTAAATTTGCTCTGGATGATCTAGGAAAAGGGCAATCCTCTTTAAGAATTGCCCTTGAATTAGAGCCGGATTTTATCAAATTGGATAGATACTTTTGTGCAGGGCTTGAACAGTCGGTCAAGAAGCAAAACTTTCTGCATTGGATTTCCTCTTATTTCAAAAGTGAGGGGGTACCCTTAACACTCGAGGGGATAGAAAAAGAGGAGCAGGTTGAAATAGCCAGGCAGGCAGGTGTGGAATATGGGCAGGGATTTTATTTAGGAAGACCTGCTCAACTATAATACTTTGACTAGAAAAGAAGGTTGTCGAATGCAAACTATGATTGGGGAAATTGCAGAAAAGGTCCTCGTGGTTCCTCCAAGTGTTAAGTGTGAGGATGTGTATGGATCTTTTAAGGAAGATCCTTCCCTTGAAGGAATTGTTGTGGTAAAAAACAATCAGCCGCTGGGTCTTGTCATGAAAACACAGTTTTACCAAAAGCTTTCAGCAAAGTATGGCTTTGACCTATTCATAAAACGAACAGTAGACCTCGTCATGAACAAAAATCCTCTGATTGTTGAATATTCTTTACCAATATCAAAAGTAAGCTCACTAGCTATGAAGCGCAGCCAGGAAAATCTTTATGATTATGTCATTGTTACTCTAGAAGGCAGTATGTTTGGGATTGTCAGTATAAAGAATCTGTTAATCAAAATGGCGGAGATCCAAGTGGAAATTGCCCGCTACTCAAATCCTTTGACCGGACTTCCCGGCAATCATGGGATAAAAGAAGCACTATCCAAGGCTTTGAATTATGATAAATATACAATTTTTTATTTGGATATAAACTCCTTCAAGGTATTTAACGATACATATGGTTTTAAATGGGGCGATGAGGTTATACGAAAAACCGCAGTAATTATTAGTGATGCGATTTGTAAAGAAGAAACTTCAACTTGTTTTGTCGGCCACATTGGTGGTGACGATTTTATTGGAATTGTTCCGTATCATGATTATATCTCGATCTGTACTGAAATCATTAACCGCTTCGATTCTATGGCAAGGGTATATTATTCCGAAGAAGAACTTGAACGTGGGTATGTTATGGCTGTAAACCGAAGAGGAAAACTAGAAGATACCCCTTTAATGGGTATTTCGATTGCGGTCATGCAAAACAAATCACGTCACTATTCTTCTGTTGATGAACTGAGCAAGCAATCCGCAGATTTAAAACAAAGATGTAAAGCTATGAAAAAGAGCGTATACCTAACCCTTGAAGATTGTGAAAAAGCTCATTTAAATAAAGTCACCCCAGTATAAACACCTGCAAGGAAAATCGTTACAATCAAAATGACATGAATGATAATCCAGCCCCAATTCCCATAACGGAAAGTAGAGTCTGGGATGGGTTTGCGAGAATCCAAAGGAACTATTTTTCTGCCCAGGATGTCGAATAAAAGTAGATATATCCACCAAATTGTGTATGAATCCCACAAATCCCAAGCTGAATTAAACTTAAAAATGGCGGTATACTTCAATAATACTTCGCCAAGTAGGCCTAAATGGACGACACCCCAATAAAATGGAATCTTCCATGCCCATTTTTCTGGAGCAAAGCGGACCCCGATCAGAACAATGAAAGGGAAAACTGTCGCCACAATCCCTACTGGCATAATAAGCCCGCCATGGAAGGGAATGTACGGAAACGTATATAAACCCACACTTGTAAAAGTATAGCAAATTAAGTTTCCTGTAAATGAACTGATAATATACAAGAGAAGATACCTTTTCCAATTATTGCGCATGACCCATAAGGTTCCTGCCAGGCCTGCAGTTACAAGGAAAATAATTATGCTGCGGTCTAACATGCTTTGTCCACCCGTCTGAATGATGGGGTTATTATCTCCCAAAAAAGGAATAGTTATGAAAAAACGGCCCTGCATGAGCATGGCCGTTCTGTCGGTTCAGTTTATTCTTTTGGTTTCAGGACATCGTGGTCAACGTAGCGCTCGCCGTTCAACACACTAATAACGTTGATTGCTACCTTTGCACCGTCTCCTGCAGTAATAATAGTATGGACGCTAACACCAGCTACAGTTCCAGCTGCCCAGGCACCTTCAACATTTGTCTTACCTGTCGTCTCTACATCAAGTACTGTCTTGATTCTTGGCTCTGTACCAGGTTTGGTCGCAACACCAAGCTTTTCAGCAAGGTCCACCGATACACCAGTGGCAAAAATAACATGAGTACCTTCATAGCTGCCATTGTTTTCTGTCGCAACTTTGAATCCGCCTTCAATTTTTTCAACGCTGGTAGCAGCATCTTCAACATATTCGGCGCCGAATTTTTTCGACTGTGCTTTTCCAGTTTCAATTAAGTCAGGACCGGAAATTTCACTGACGCCGTAATGATTTTCTAGCCATGCGCGCTTCGTCATGCCTTTGTCGCTATCGATGACAACGGTTTTCTTACCTGCTTTAGCGGCAAAAAGTGCTGCGCTGGATCCAGCAGGACCTGCTCCAATAATAACAATATCAAACATGTTGCAGCCTCCTATTTATGTACTTAATCAAACATCATAATTGTAGTGTAATTTCTTCCAGAAGGTCAATTAATGTGCTTGATGAGGGAGGGTTCACTAGTACTATTTTGGGTGTAAAGTTTTGTTGAATATCATTTTTTTATTTTCTAGTAAAAAAGTGTTAGGTTGGTAAATTATTAACTAGTCAATGACTTAGATGCGACTAGTGATTGATGAACTTATTAGCGGACAAATCACTAGTAGCTGTCAGGCAGGGACTAGTCTATGCCGTGCAGGGGTTAGTTACTAACTGGCAGTAACCATACTATAGAGTACTATAAAATTGTATTAACATGGCTCTAAACAACCATAAAATTAAAATCAATGTAGTGAAAATTAACTAGTCGCCCGGAGATGTTTCACGGAAAATACAATTTGTTTTCTTATCATTCAAAATTTGTAATACCCACCAAAAAAAGGTAAACTCAAATTGCAAACTATTACCACATATCTCCATCAGAATTAACTAAAAGGGGTTGTCTCAATTGTATAATAGAAATCGAAAGTGGATTCCAGGTGCTATGTACCACATCACCTGCCGCGGAACCAGAAGAGCCGCTTTATTTTACTCCAATGAGGACAGGCAGGCATTCCTATTATTCTTGGAAATCGCAATGAAACGCTATCCTTTCAAACTCCACGCATTCTGCTTAATGACAAACCACGTCCATCTGCAAATCGAAACAATTTCCCATCCTATATCAAAAATCATGCAATTCATCAATTGGAATTATAGAAATTTCTTCAATAAAAAGAATGGTCATTCCGGCCATGTTTTTGATAAACGATACAGTGCTGTTCTTGTAGATAGCTGGAGGTATGTAGTCGACCTAAGCAAGTACATCCACCTGAATCCTCTTAAAGCAGGTCTGGTCAAAAAGTTGGAGGACTACATTTGGAGCAGTTACCCCATCTACGCCCGTATTGGAAATTCCGATTTGGTTACCACAAACAAAATCCTTTCCTTTTTTCCTGAACCTCAAACCGAAAATTACCTTAGCTATCACTATTCCCCTTCGCCTTTGCATCATTTTTGACCAAACCACCACTGCCATTTAAACTGAGAAAGTATGGTAATAAAAACAGAAAATGGGGGAGCGGGAATGCTGGAGATAAAGAGGCTTACTGAATGTACATATGATCAAGCTTTGACAGCATGGAACACAGGTTTTGAGGGGTATTTTGTTAATTTGAACATGACACATGAAATGTTTCTAAGAAGGTTTCCGATGGAGAATCTAAAACCCTCACTGAGTGTGGCCGCTTTCTTCGATGGAGAGCCTGCCGGGCTTATCGTTAACGGTATCCGATTGATCAATGGTACGAAAATAGCCTGGAACGGCGGGACTGCGGTTGCCACAAAGTTCCGGAAACAAGGCGTTGGCCGGGCGCTAATCAACGCAACGCTCGATATTTACAAACAAGAGGGCGTTGAACTCGCGATGCTTGAAGCCATTACGGGTAATGACAAAGCGATTGCGCTTTATGAAAGTGTCGGTTACGAAATAGTTGATAACCTTGAGTATCTGGAACTGGCCGGTAAACTAACCGAAAATCCAATTGCACATAATTCAACGTATAGACTACGTAAAGCATATCCAATTCAGGCAGGCCTGCTGCCATTTTATAAAGGTGAGAATCCTTGGCAAACCCACTGGCAAAGCGCCCGGGATGCAGAAGCTGTTATACTGGCTGACGGAAACGGCCGGGACGCAGGATATGCATACTTTAGGAAAGCATTCAATGAAAAAGGGAAGCACATCGCAACGACTATTTACCAGTGCGAATCCGATGAAACAAGAGCAGATAGCCGTGAAATCATACAGGCACTAGTAAACTACTGTTTCGGCCCGTTTGATGATGATATCAGAAGGGTAGTCCTAAACCTTCCACTGGAAAAAAGCAAACTCCCCCATGAAGTTCTAAAGAAAATCGGCTTTAAACCATTTGTCAATCAAGTGATGATGAACAAGAAAATGGTCTAGTGGAGGGAATACGTATGGAAATAAAGAAGCTTAATAGAGAAGAGCTTTTGGAGTTTGCCGATATCACAGTGCAGGCGTATCCAGCCAATCGGGAAAATACCGATGAATATAAGCAAAAGCTTGCCGATACTTATTTTAAGAACCAAGAAGAATCAGGGAACACAGAATATTATGGGCTATTTAGAGATAGTAAGCTGCTAGGCGGAATGAGGCTTAATACTTTTGAGATGAATTTTTTTGGAATAATAGTCCGCACTGGCGGGATAGGCTCTGTTGCGGTCGATCTTTTACATAAAAAAGAGAAGGTGGCCAAGGCGCTGGTTGAATTCTACCTCCGCCACTTCCGTGAACAAGGCGTTTCTTACGCTATGCTATACCCATTCCGACCTGATTTTTATAAAAAAATGGGGTTTGGTTATGGTCCAAAAATGAACCAATATAGAATAACCCCGAACAGCTTTCCACTGGTAAGCAAGGAAGGACTATCCCTGCTTACAGCGGGGGACCAAGAGAAAATTAAGGAATGCCATAATCGATATGCTGCCAGGACACATGGAATGATAATGAAAACTGATTGGGATTCAGCTGCCATCTTTAAAAATCCGGATAATCGGGTTGTAGGAGCGATTGAAGGAGACCAATTAAAAGGTTATCTTATTTTTGGGTTCGAACCAGCAGCAAGCAGCAATTTCCTGCGCAACAATCTGGTAATCAGGGAAATGGTGTATGAAACGCCGGACGCTCTAGCCTGCTTGGCCACATTTCTCCACACCCAATCTGACCAGATAGAACGGGTAATAATTAATACCCAGGATGACGCACTTGAATTTATGCTTGGGGATGTCCGTAATGGCAGCGGCAACCTGATTCCGAGCGTTTACCACGAATCCAATACAGCCGGGGTAGGAATCATGTACAAAGTGCTAGATTTTGATTCTTTAATAAGTGACCTTGAAGGACGTAATTTTAACGGAGTGAGCACCTGCTTTTCATTGACAGTAACCGACAGCTTTGAATTAAATGAACCTCGTAAACTCGGACTGCGCTTTACAAACGGGATAATTTCAACGGCCGAATTACAGGAAGCTGAATTTGATATCGAGTTGGACATTGCTGACCTGTCTTCCTTGTTTATTGGTGCGGTGGATGCAAGGCGGCTTTATGGTTATGGCAGGCTGCGAATTTCAGATTCTTCCTTCTTTGAAATGGTAGTAAGAGCGTTCCAATCGCCAGAAAAACCAATTTGCATGAGGGCGTTTTAATTTCTATAATCTATCAAAAAAGGGACGTACCCGTTGCGGTGCGTCCCTTTCGATTAGACAGACATGTCTTTCTTTTCGCGGTTTGTATTTTTTCCTGCTCTTTTAGCCTTGTAGAGGGCGGCATCCGCTGCACTTAACAGGTGATGCGGTGAAAATTGATTGTCAGGGACGATGGTCGCATACCCAGCGCAGACAGTGACAACTTCATCAACCGCCGAGGCGGAATGGGGGATCTGTAAGTCTCTTACTGTTTTCCTGATCGTGTCGGCAATCATCATTGCGCCGGCTGTATCGGTTTCCGGCAGAAGAACGATAAATTCTTCACCGCCATAACGGGCCGCCAAATCCCGCGGGCGTTTTACTGTTTCACGAATCGTAGAAGCGACCCTCTTTAAGGCATCATCCCCGGCAAGATGTCCAAATGTATCGTTATATTGTTTAAAGCAATCTATATCGAGCATAATCGCGGAAAGAGGGGTGCCATGCAGCTTATTGCGTTCCCACTCTTTTTCTAACGATTCCTCCATATAGCGGCGATTTGGAATGCCGGTTAATCCATCCATGGATGATAACATTTTTAAAAAATCATTCGCTGATTCAAGGCTCGCTTCCTTTTCCATACGTTGGGTAGCATCACGGGAAACTGCCAAAATCGATTCGACTTCACCTTTATCATTCCGGAGTGATTTTGCAACCGTTTCAAGCCAAATGAAACCGCCATTTTTTATTTTGTAACGATAGAGGAGTGAGAAATAGTCCTCTTTTTTCTCGTCCAAAAGCAGCCTCCGTTGCTCGAACTTTTCGACATCATCCTCATGAAGAAAGCTAAAGACGTTTTTACCTATCAATTCATTTGGTTCAAAGCCAAGCGTTTCCCTGCAGGATGCTGATATGAAATCATAAACGCCGGTTGGGGATAGGAATGCAATCATGTCCTTTGAGTTTTCCGTAATGAACCGGTACCGTTCATTTGCCTTCCGCAGACTTTTCTCAAGCTTTCTTCTCGCAGTCACGTCGCGGAAGATCGCGAGGATTGAGGGCTCACCTTCATATTCAATCGCCTTATGAGTCATCTCGATGGTGATTTTCCTTCCATTTGGAGCGGAAATAGTTAAATTCCGGATTTCGGTTTCACCCCAAGTTTCCTGAAGTTCAGTGAGCACTTCATTGGTTTTTTTATGATAGCTCTGGCTGATAAAATCGTAAATACGACGCTGAAGGATTTCTTTAATTGACATGCCAAGGAGGGAAGCAGCCTTATTATTTGCGAAGATAATTTGCCCTTTACGATGGACAACTATTGGTTCAGGGGAATACGCAACAAGATCACGGTACCGCTTCTTGCTCTCCTCCAGATCTTTTTTCAGCAGTTTTTCTTTCGTGATATCTTCGACGTTGGCTATTGCGTATGACACATCACCTGATGGGTCCAGGACAAACGAGACGCATAGCTTACCAATAAATATTGATCCATCCTTTCTCCGAAATCGCTTCTCCTTTGTATAAGGCAGTTTTCCTTTCAATTGTTGGCGAAAAAAATCTTTATCCTTTTCAAAATCGTCTCTATTTGTAAATTCAAGAAACGAGATACCTAAAAGTTCTTCTTTTGCAAACCCAAGCATTTCCTGGAATTTAGGATTTGCATCAATTAGATTGCCATCCTTGTCGGCAAGCCAAATACCAAGCGCGGAATGGCTGAAAATGGATTCAAGGCGGAGATTGTTTTCGATAAGTTCTTCCTGTGTTTTCTTTACCTTTGACCGGTTTTTTTCTGCAAGATGTATCTGGATGAGAGAAAAAAGGCAAAGCAAAATGGCCAGGAATGGGATTGGGTCCGATAGTCCTGTATTACTTATCGAGTATATGTAAAGTCCGGTTAATAATGTTCCAACAATTATCAGTGTACGATATATCACACAAATCACCCAAGATAATTATACAGCATGATTGCTGTTTAAGTATGGAAAATTTTGAAGGATAAAGTAAAAAACCCGGTTAAAAAACCGGGGTTTTATTTTGAACTTGAATTGCAAACAAGGGTGCTCCCGCACTAGCCTATGCAGCTACATCCCTTTTTGAAAATACGTAAAAAGCAAGGAAGTGAAACAAAACAAAGTAGATAATTAGCATACTAATTGAAAACCCCAATGTCATACCTTCGATTGGAGGAGTTCCATCAAGATATACGGTTAAATCAGTATTGGCGAACAGAAAGAACTTTGTCCATTCAAATTTGCTTGCCAACAGCATAGTAATTGTACTGCCAGTCATGAGGAGGAACAGGGAAATCCCAATTGCCAGTGAGCTATTCCGAAATACCGCGGATATCATAAACGCCATAGTCGCCACCATCAAAACATCAATCGAATTAAGTAAATATTCGGCTAGAAGCTGTATAGCAACACTCCTTTCGACAATCTGACCATTAGAATAGGCTAGATGCGGAGCCGGACTATCCGGGAACCCGAAGAGGGCAAGCCCAATAAAGAATGATAGGAGAAAAAGGATGGCTAGAAGCCCAATCCCAAATAAAAGGACCGCCAGATATTTGGAAAGAAGAATCTTCCAGCGCCCCATTGGCCTGATGAGAAGGAGCTTTACTGTACCCCAGGAAAATTCCGAAGAAACAATCCCCGCCGCAATCACAATTGCGAATAAGCCAACGAGGCTAATGAAGTTCTTTGAGTCCCTTACAAATGACCAGGCAGTTGTTCCTGTTTCAGGTGCCAGGTTATTTTTGATTTGATACTCCTTTACGGCAACTTCGCGTTCATAAAACATTTTTAAATTGGCGTTCGTGTCTTTGAAATCCTCCAGGGTAGCCCGGTCATTGATCAGCTGTTTTTCGAGATCCAACTTCCACTGGGTATTTTCCTTCGGCGGATTTTCCATTTCTTCGTACTTTGACAGGCCTGCCATCCCCATGACGAGAACAACTACCAGACCAATCATCACATACGTTCCAGCACGGCTGAAAATTTTAACTAATTCATTTATGACAAGGTTTTTCATTCTGCCGTTCCCCTTTCAGAGGTTATTTCAAGGAAACGGTCTTCTAAAGTTTTCGCTTCGGCTCTGACCCCGAATACAGACACATCCGAATCGATAAGTTTTTTTAGCAAAATAGGAACCTTATCCCTTGTTACCAAAGCTGTAAAACCATCTTGGGAAAGGCAGGCGTTCCATTCTTCTATTAACCAGCTGGATTCCTGATCTAACGGGCCAGTTTCAAAAAAATAAGCCTGCTGAGTTTCTCCAATCATTGAACGAACATCTTGGACATCAATCAGCTCTCCTTCCTGAATAATCGCAATCCTGTCACACATTAGTTCCATTTCTGATAAAAGATGGCTCGAGACGATGACGGACATTCCTTTTTCCCTGGCCAGCATCCGCAGGTGATCACGGATTTCACGAATCCCTGCCGGGTCAAGTCCGTTGGTCGGTTCATCTAATATTAGTAATTTCGGATCATGGAGAAGGCATTGCGCTAGGCCAAGCCGCTGTCTCATTCCGAGAGAATACGTCTTCACCTTATCGTGTATTCTGTCTGTCAGGCCTACAAGTTCTACAATCTCTGCAATCTTTTTCTTCGGAATACCACCTTGCATACGGCTGTATTGAAGGAGATTTTGATAGCCCGATAGAAACTTATACATTTCTGGATTTTCAACAATGGCGCCCACATTGCGGATTGCACCTTCAAAGTCTTGCTTTACACTTTTTCCGCAAATGATGATATCGCCGTCTGTAATGTCCATCAGGCCGACAATCATCCGGATTGTTGTTGTTTTTCCGGCTCCGTTTGGCCCCAGGAAGCCAAACACCTCACCGTTCCGGACGGAAAAACTGAGCCGATTGATAATTGTTTTATTCTTAATTTGTTTTGTTACATTTCTTAATTCCAATACAGTTTCCATAACAAGCCTCCAGATTTGTCTAGCAACCAGTGTTCTAGTTTAATAGTACCGTACTATCTGTTGGTTTTAAATGGTATGAAAGAGTAAAATATACAGGACAGTATAAATGGGGGAGCAAAAAATGGGATATAAGTTTTTAAAAGAATATTTGGATTCTCTCGAACTAAGGGAGAGTTTCAACCAGCTTGCTGGTGAAGTATTTGGGATTTCCTTTTATAGTTGGATGGATAAGGGGTATTTAACATCAAAATATATACCTTACTCCTTTATAGTTGACGATAAAGTTGTAGCCAATGTTTCGGTTAACAAAATTGGACTTATCATCAAAGGTGAGGAGAAGAAAGGAATACAGATTGGTACAGTGATGACTCATCCTAATTATCGAGGACAAGGATTATCACGAAAACTGATGGAAAGTGTCCTCGAGGATAATAAGGGAAAATATGACCTGCTATACCTGTTTGCTAACCAGACCGTTTTGGATTTTTATCCGAAATTCGGACTTTTCCCAGTCGCTGAAAAGGTGTTTTCATTGGAGGTTACAAGCAACTCTAGCTCCTTTTGTAAGGGAAGAAAACTGAATATGGAAAACAACACAGACAGGAATTTTCTTTATAGATTCGCTTCAACGAGATTGCCTGTCTCCAATACTTTTTCTGCTTTAAATTCTGTGGAACTACTAATGTTTCATAGCTTAAACGTGTTCCCCGGAGGGATTTATTATCTTGAGGAGGAAGAATGCATTGCTATATTCGAAGAAGAAGGCGATGTTTTGCACGTTTACGATCTTGTTTTTCAAAAAGAGGTTAATTTGAAACGAATTCTTTCAAGAATTTCAAGTGGGGCTGTAAAAAGGGCTATTCTTCATTTCACACCTGAGGAACAGGAACTTCCTTTCAAAATTGAAAAATATTATGGGAGTGAAGTTCTATTTGCACTTTTGGATAACGGAACAACCTTGCCCGAAGTATTCAAACACCCACTGACTGCGCAGGCGTAGAGTCTAAAGTAATAATAAAGAAGAGGAGCTGAATGTTTTGCGGAATATGCCATTAGAAAAAAGAGGGATTACAAATAGCCGGCTGGTACTGGGATGCATGGGTTTTGGAGGGGACTGGGATAACAGCCCAATCACAAGTGAACAAGTGTTTCTTGCTGAAAAAGCTGTAAATGCCGCTTTGGAAGCTGGGATTACAATGTTTGACCATGCGGATATATACACTAGGGGAAAGGCTGAAACGATTTTTGGGAAGGTTCTGCAAAGCAAGCCTGAGTTAAGGGAGAAAATAGTTATTCAGAGCAAATGTGGAATTCGTTTTCAGGATGAAATGGGACCAGGGCGCTATGACTTTTCAAAACAGCATATTCTATCGTCTGTTGATGGAATTCTTTCCAGGCTGGGAATCGAGTATTTAGATATATTGCTATTGCATCGCCCGGATCCGCTGATGGAGCCAGATGAAGTAGGGGAGGCTATCCGTTTGCTTGAGGAAACAGGCAAGGTGCGCAGTTTTGGCGTTTCGAATATGAACGTGGGGCAAATGAAACTTATCCATACATATAGTGGTATCCCATTGGTAGTAAACCAACTTGAAATGAGCCTTGGCAAGCTCGACTGGCTTGACCAGGGGATTCATGTCAACCAGGCTGCAGGGATGGAGAGCCATTTTGCGGATGGGCTGATCGAACATTGCATGCGGAAGGAGATTCAGCTTCAGGCCTGGTCACCGCTGGCACGAGGCATATTAACCGGGAGTGGTGCATTTACAACTGAACACGAGAAAGTTACCGCGGAATTGGTCGATAAAATGGCCTCCGATAAAGAAACAACTAAAGAAGCGATTGTCCTTGGCTGGCTCATGCGCCATCCCGCCAGGATCCAGCCGATCATTGGGACAACTAATTCTGAAAGAATCCTAAACTGCAAGGATGCGGTCAATCAAGCTGAAAATATGACAAGGGAAGAATGGTACTCTCTTTATGTTAGCGCAAGAGGGAAAAGACTTCCTTAAATATGGCATTGAAACGACCCAAGGGCCCCGAACTTATTATTCCGGGGCCTTTACTTTAATTAAATTCGGGTCTGAAACCAATCAGTTGCGCTTTTTTGTCAACCCCTGTTTTTTGCTTCTCAGGGAAGGTAATGATCGAGCTAATGTATTCCCAACGGATAAGCAAATGGGTGACACAGGTTTCTTCAATTTGATTTTCTTCTGGGATGGCTGTACCGTCTTCATCCCTGACCAGTGTCTGTTTATAGCATGGGTTTTCCACCCAGATGCCTGAGTTTTCACTTTTTACTAGTTTGGCCAGATACCATTCATCCGGTTTATAAATTCCTGTTACATCCCCGGTCATCTCCACAGGAAAGTTTCGAAGCTTTATTTGGACCTTCTGGTTCTCAAAGTTGTCAAGATGCATTCAAATACTCCTTTCATCATCAAATATAAAATACCTCTCTTTTGTTCTTCCTTTTAGAGTGAAATATAAACATTTATTCCTCATTAGAATAATCCTTACAGAGACATATGTTGTATCCAATCCGTTTTTTAGGACTAAAGGCATTTGGGTTTAAAGCATTCTTTTTTACCGTACATTAACCCATGAGCACAAAAAAGCTTGGTTCTCCGAAGAAGAACCAAGCCTTATTTTCTCATACTATTCTTTTCGATATCCATGGTGCCCGCCATGGTGCCCGCCATGGTGCCCGCCATGATGCCCGCCGTGGTGCCCGCCATGATGCCCGTGGTGGTGTCCATGATGGTGTCCATGGTGATGCCCATGATGGTGTCCCGGATAGCCGTACCCAGGGTAACCGCCATAGCCAGGGTATCCACCATAACCAGGATAGCCGCCGTATCCAGGGTAACCGCCATAACCACCATAACCTGGATAGTTACCAAAGCCACCAAGGAGACCGCCGAAAATTTGTCTTTGGTCCATTTCTTTCCCCCCTTTTCCATTCACAATAGTTTATGTGGCCATGTCCTCCATTGTGAACCCAACTGTTAATCTTGGGTGAAAACAAGGGCTTTGGATAAAAAAAGAAATTACAGACACTCTAGTAGAAGAAGTCCTATTTCTGAGGAGGAGAAACAGTGATTACATTTTCATATATTTTGACAATGGTTTTAATTACTGGACTGATGGCAATTTTCGATATGGTTTTGTTTAAATTCAGTTTCTGGGAAGCGCTGTCCAATATAGTGGATTCAGAAGTATTCTACGGCAGGTTGTTTGTTATTAGTGGTGTGCTGATCGGGTTTGCTTTTAGTATTACTTCGGATATCCGTCTATTTTTTGGCAAGAAGAAAGGGTATATCAATAAGGAGAGCTGAAAGTGGCAAAAGAAAATATCTCATTGGTCCAGCTTCTGATGCTGGTTGTCAACTTCGAGCTCGGCAGTTCAATTGTTGTTGGATTGGGACAGGGAGCCGGCAATGATGCATGGATTGCTATTCTGGCAGCATCACTTTTTGGTGTAGCGCTTCTTTGGTTGTATTATGCCCTGTCTACAAGAATGGAAAATCATCATCTTTACACGGTAATCGAGTTCTGTTTCGGCCGGAAACTTGGCATAATCCTTGCGTTCTTTTACATCTCTTACTTTACATATTTAGCAGCCAGGGTCATCAGAGACTTTTGCGAATTATTATCATCTGCGATTCTGCCCAATACCCCTATGGAAGTTATGAGCCTGACGTTGTGTCTTGTCCTAGGTTATATTCTGTATTTAGGTATAGAGGTATTGGCTAGAACAAATGAAATATTCTCTCCTTATTTACTATTGTTCTTGCTAATGTTAACGATTTTCTTGATAGCGAGCGGGGGAGTAGAACCAAAGCAGCTGTTGCCCATATTTGGTAATGGGGCCTCACCAATTATAAAACAGGTGTTTCCCGAATTAATTACTTTTCCGTATGGGGAAATGGTTGCGTTTACGTTAATATTTCCTCTCGTAACAAGGAAGAGCCATATAAAGCATGTTGCGTTTTTAGGGCTGGCAACCGCAACCTTTCTATTGATTCTTGCCGAGATTCTAACGGTTACGTCACTAGGTGTCGATGCCATGCAGCGATCTAATTTTCCTTTGCTTACCGTAGCCCGGAATGTTTCCATTGGAGGCTTTGTTGAGAGGATTGAAGTCTTAGTCGTATTCATCATGCTGCTTGGGATTCTGGTAAAAAGCTCGGTTTTTTTGTTTGGCGCACTCAAAGGGATGGAATATGTTTTTCGCCTGCCTTTTCGATATTTCGCATTACCGGGAGCGATGTTAGTGTGTTTGTTCTCAGTTCTCGTCTCCGTTAATTTCGCTGACCATATTGAAGAAGGAATAAAGCTTGTACCGAAGTACTTGCACCTGCCTTTTCAAATTGGTCTTCCAGTAAGCTTATTTTTAACTATGATGATAAAACTATTTATTATGCAAAAAAAAGGGAATGGTCAAATCGATGAACATTCTTAAGCTTCTTGCCGCTAAAGCTCCGAAAAAAAAGCAGCAAACACCTAAAAGTTCAGCTAAACAAAAAGAGCCAATTTCTTCATTTTCAATCGTGGAGCTTGGCAAAGCAATCAATGAATCGTTCGGTAATTCAGTGGATATGAGGGCGATATCGGGAGAGATTTTCGGCAGCAAAGGGTATATCTTTTATTTGGAAAGTATGATTGACCAAAAGACACTTAAGCGAACAACGGCAAATCTTTTTGCTGCAAGAAATGACGGATCTGTCCCTGGGGCGCGTGATTTTATCAGTTTTTGCAAAGAGATATTCGGTGGTATCCGCCATACGATTATCGAAACGAAAGAAGAGATCATTTCTGCAATGCTGACTGGGTCGGTAGTAATCGTTCTCGATGGATTGGCTCAGGGAATTTCGGTTATGATGCCAAGCCAGGAAAAAAGGGCAGTCGAGGAGCCAACCGCACAAACGATTATTCGCGGCCCCCGAGAAGGTTTTGTAGAAACCTTGTCCGTCAATGTGAACCTAATAAGAAAAAGGATACGAAACGAACGTCTGTACTTTGAGAACTTTATTGTGGGAGAAGATACGAAGACGAATGTCTATATCGCTTATATGAAGGGAATTGCCAATGATTCGATAGTAGATGAAGTTAGACAAAGGATAAAAAGAATCAAAACGTCTGCAATATTTGAGTCCGGGAATGTCGAGGAGATGATTGTTGATAAAACGGCAACAATTTTTCCACTGGCAATGAATACAGAGCGGGCTGATACAGCAGCCGCCAATATTATGGAGGGCAAGATTGTCATTCTTGTAGACGGCAGCCCTTTTTGTCTAATTGTTCCCGCAGTTTTTGTTAATTTTTTCGAGATTTCCGAGGATTACTACCAATCGTTTATCCTTGGTTCATTTCTTCGAATTATCAGGTATTTGTCATTTATGCTGGCATTGCTCACTCCTTCTGTTTACGTGGGTGTTTTATCATTTCATCATGAACTCCTTCCGACAACATTGCTGCTGTCAATTGTTTCACAAAGGGAGGGTGTCCCATTTCCGGCAGTTGTTGAAGTGCTGCTGATGGAAATAACGTTTGAGATTCTTAGGGAAGCAGGAATTAGAACTCCTAAAATGATCGGCCAGATGGTCTCGATTGTCGGGGCTCTGGTTATCGGCCAGGCTGCTGCTGAAGCAGGAATTATTTCAAATGCAATGATTATTGTTGTTGCGATTACTGCAATTGCTAACTTTGCTTCCCCTGTATACAATTTTGCTGCAGCGGCCCGGCTGATGAGGTTTATCCTAATTATTGCAGCTTCCATCCTGGGGCTATATGGGGTACTGCTCCTATTGGTCGTCATGGTTGCACATCTTTGTTCTCTGCGTTCATTTGGCATTCCATATCTATCGCCCGTTGCGCCATTTATTGTCGAGGATCAGAAGGATGTTTTTGTTCGCTTCCCGTGGTGGGGTATGAAGAAACGGCCAAAGTTTCTTCTTACTGAGGAATCCTCAAAAACAACAGCGGAAGGCTCTCCTTCCCCTCCATCAATGAACGGGGGGAACGACCGTGAGTAAGAAATGTATGTTGCTAATACTTATCTCTGTATTTCTTCTAACTGGATGCTGGGATAAAAAGGAACTATCCACCATCTCGGTTATTACGGGAATGGCCATTGATAAGGGAGAAAAACATAAATATTTATTCAGCATTGAAGGTGTAAACGCGCGGGAGTTAAACCCGAAAACAACAACCGGTGTTTCCGCCTCTGTTGTTTACTCCATGGAAGGAGATTCTATTGCGGAGCTTGCCAGAAAAGTGAATTCAGGCATTGGCAGGCATGTAATTTATTCGCACATGAAAGTCCTGGTCATAAGTGAGGAATTGGCTAGAGAAGGAGTGCTTGAGTTTATCGATTATCTTGAACGCAATCGGGAAATTAGGGATGATTTTAATTTTATTGTTGCTAAAGACGCAAAGGCTGCCGATATTCTAAAGATTACCTATCAGGTTCAGAAATCATCGTCATTGAAATTATTTTCACAGTTGAGGACGATGAAGAAGGAATGGGGCGGGGACCCTAATGTTCATTTAAACGATGTTGTTTCAGCATTGACATCCCCGGGAAGGCAGCCTGTGATGCAAGCGGTCAGATTAACGGGTGACCCCGAAAGGGGCAGCAATGTTGGGAATATGAACAAGGTTACCCCTGACACAATGGTCGTTTCAGACTCGATGGCGGTATTTAAAGGTGCCAGGCTGAAAGGCTTTATGAACATGGAACATACAAGAAATTATCTTTGGCTGCAGGATGACATTCTACAGACATCAGTAGCCATTCCGTGTGGAAAAGAGGGACTGGTTACCTTAAGGATCTATAACACCAAAACAAAAACAAAAGCTGATATGGTTAATGGAAAGGCAAAAGTAAATGTGAGGATTCATGCGGTTGGGTATATAGAAGGCACTCAATGCTCTGAGGATCTTTCAAGTGTCCAAAGCTACGAAAAACTTCAAGATTATGCTTCCGACCATATAAAAATGACAATTGAAGGTACCGTAAAAAAAGCACAAGAAAAATATAAGGCTGATATTTTTGGATTTGGTGAAGTCTTATACCGGCAGCATCCTAAAACATTCAATAAAGTCGAAAAGAATTGGGATGAAGTGTTCACAAAAGGTGAAATTGATGTAGAAGTAAACTTTATTATTCGAAGGTCCGGTATCCGAACCAAAAGCTTCCTCCAAAATTTAAAGTGAAAAAATAAGATTGCCTGGCTCAGCCAGGCAATCTATTTGAATTCCTTTTATTGTTCTTTTGTTGAAGTATGCTTTGGTTTTTCAGGATCTCGCTGAGCCGAGATATCCTTGCCCTGCTCAACTTTTTTATTTTGCTCAACAGAATTGTTTTGGTCTTTTTTATTGTTTTCCATGATGATCCTCCTTTGAAAAATAAACTTTTGTCTATATAGGTTAAACTTAAGAGTTTCTGTGATTTCCGCTTCAGGCACTTCGCTTTCCACGGGCGGCCTGGGAGCCTCCTCGTCGCTTTGCTCCTGCGGGGTCTCCCACTGACCTTTTCTCCCGTAGGAGTCTTCGTGCCTTCCGCTCCAATCAATAAAGTGTCTGCACTTCAGCAATTTTTTAGTCGAACAAATAGAAAACATTTTTTTAGCTGGTTTTTTTAAGAGAACGAGTCTAACTGCCCGCGGTTTTAATACAAGACAATTTCCATCATCACAGTGTTTTAAAAACCTGTTTTGTATTTGTTTTCACTGGACGATTCATCCTTTGTATGGTCGCCATCTTTTTCTTCGCGCTGTTCCATGGCCAAGTCTTCCATCGGTAGTGGATCGACATTTTGCTCACTTTTAAACTTATCAAATAGGCTCTCTTTATTAGTAGGATATTGCTCAGGATTATCACGGTTCCCCTTCTTAAGGTGAAGTCCATGATCTTTGCGATTGCTGTCCATAAATGATCACCTCTCCTATAGCTATACCCCTTTTGTGGACAGACTAAAACGTTGAAATATTGTAACTAAAGCGGCGAAAAGAAATATGCATGTCTAAAAAGAAATATTTAACTGTACTGCCATATTATCGTTTTTTCAACATATCCTTTTACGAACAATAGTTTTACTTTTTGGAAAAATGGGTATAACAAACATGTTATTTTTGTTCTTAAAATTCTGGGATATAAGGTGATCTGTGTGAGCTATGGGCCATTGTTGATTATTGGGGGCGCCGAGGAAAAATACCAGGGTGTTACCATTCTAAGGAAATTCACCGAACTTTCACTTCAGAGAGAAGGGAAGGTTGGGATTTTAACAACCGCTACAAGGATTCCTAAAGAGGTTGGAAGAGAATATCAAAAGGTTTTTCGAAATCTCGGAATTGACGACCCAATTACAATTGACGTCGATTCGCGGGAAAAAGCGGAAGAAAAGCAAATATTGAAGGATGTAGAGGGATTATCCGCCCTTTTCATTACAGGTGGAGATCAAAGCCGCCTTACACAAATGATAACTGGTACAAAGCTCCATTCACTTTTTTTTGATAAATGGAAAAATGGCATGGTTCTTGGAGGAACAAGTGCAGGTGCATCAATTATGGGCAAACATATGATTGTCAGCGCACTTACGAAGGATTCCGATGAAATCCTCCAGGTAGAAATGGATAAGGGATTCGGTTTTATGAGCCAAATGTTGATTGATCAGCATTTTTCACAGCGGTCCCGGTTTGACAGGCTGCTTGGAGCCATTGCGGGTAATCCAGACTTAATGGGTATAGGAATAGATGAAAATACCGCGATTTTGGTTAACGGGCATACATTCGAAGTTATCGGTGAGCACCAGGTCCTTATCCTGGATGGAAAAGAAAACTCTTTCGTAGAAGTGACAACGAATGATGACGGAAGCGAAGAATTGACCCTTTCAAACTTCAAACTTCATACCCTCACACACGGCTACCGATTCGATCTGAAAAATAGAAAATTATTGATTAAAGGGGAGTAAATCATGGAGATCAAACGCGTGCGGTATTTGAAAGGACCAAATTATTTCAATTATAAGCCGACGATGTGGATCGAACTGGACTTGGAAGAACTAGAGTTCAGCCCATCAAACTCGCTTCCAGGATTCAATGATGCTCTTTTAAAATCAGTACCATCACTTCAAGACCATACATGTTCCCTGGGCTATGAAGGCGGATTTGTTGAAAGGCTAAATGAGGGTACCTGGATGGGCCATATTCTAGAGCATTTGGCAATTGAGCTTCAATATTTGGCCGGAATCAAAGTGAGACGGGGAAAGACGCTGACCAGCAGCAAAAAAGGCGTTTACTATGTTACATATGATTATAGGGAGCCTAAATCAGGCTTCTATGCCTTTGAAGCTGCAAAGGAACTAGTTGAACGGATATTGAATGGTGAAGCTGTTGTTGATGTGAAGCCTTATATAGATGAGATTGAACAATTATATTACGAAAATAAGCTGGGTCCTAGTACAGAAGCGATTTACAATGCTGCGTTTGAAAAAGGCATTCCTGTTGAAAGGGTTGGCACAGACAGTCTGGTAAGGATTGGTACCGGGAGTAAGCAAAAATTTGTTCAGGCTACGATAACGAGCCAAACCTCTCATATTGCTGTTGAGAATTCATGCGATAAGCAAATAACAAAGGAACTTTTGGCAGGGGCTGGGCTGCCGGTTCCTAAAGGTGAAACAGCAAGCTCGATGGAGGATATTTTTAAGACGGGCGAACGGGTTGGTTTTCCACTTGTCATTAAACCTTTAAATGGGCGCCAGGGCCGTGGTGTCTATACAAATATCAAGAGCAGGGAGGAGTTATTCTCCATTTTAAACTGCCTTGAAACTCCAGAGTCTGATTATATAGTTGAACGTTATTTTGAGGGCAGCGATTTTAGGCTGCTGGTTGTTGATGACAAGCTTGTTGCAGCAAGCATGCGCATTGCCCCATTCGTGATTGGCAATGGAAAGGATTCAGTCCGCGCATTAATCGAGGAGGAAAACAAGAACCCTCTAAGGGGAACTGGACATGAAAAGCCGATGTCCAAAATCCCACTCAATTCGATTGTTTCCTGTTATCTGGAAAAATCAAATTTAACACTTGATTCAGTGCCTGAACCAGGCAAAGTGATTCAAGTCGTCGGGAATGCGAATCTCTCGACCGGCGGCCTGGCGATTGATGTAACAGATGAAGTTCATCCTTCTATTCGACGGATGGCAGTGGCAGCAGCTAAAGCTATTGGGCTCGATGTTGCAGGTATCGATTTGATTTGTCCGGATATTACGAAAGAACTGGACAGAAATACAACAACAATTGTCGAGGTGAACGCAGCTCCAGGAATTCGGATGCATCATTATCCGTCAAAAGGTACACCTCGCAATGTTGGCAAAGCCATTGTTGACTATTTGTTTAAAACGCGTGAGGAAGCATCTATTCCTATTATTTCGGTTACTGGAACAAATGGAAAGACAACGACTACCAGGCTTGTTAAGCACTTCCTTGAACGGGATGGCTATACAGTCGGGATGACGAATTCTGATGGAGTTTATATAGGAGGGCAAACAATTGATGAAGGCGACTGCAGCGGTCCAATCAGTGCCCGGAAAATCCTTCATAGCCATGAGGTTGATGCTGCTGTCCTCGAAACTGCAAGGGGAGGGATATTACGGGAAGGACTCGCGTTCCGGCAATGTGATGTTGGGATTGTCACAAATGTAACTGAGGATCATCTTGGACTGGATGGCATTGAGGATTTTGGCCAGTTGGTGAAGCTAAAAAGGCTAATCCCCGAGGTTGTAATGGAAGGCGGATATTGCATCCTCAATGCTGACGATCCTGAGGTTGTCCAAATGGCAGCCTATACAAGAGGAAATATTATTTATACAAGCGTCTTTCACACAAACCACCATATTCATCAGGCAATTGAAAACGGCTGGACTGTCTGGTATTTGAACGAAGACAACTGGATTATTTGTGTTGAAAATGGCCAGGAAATCAAATTATTGCCGGCAAGTGATATCCCTGTTACGATTCATGGAAAAGCAAAATACAATATTTCGAACCTGCTGCAAGCGCTCGCGGCCGCATATTCACAAGGAGTTTCCTTTGAAGTGCTCAAGGAAAAGGCGTTGACCTTTATTCCTGATACTCAGCATTCTAAAGGTAGATTTAATACATTCCAGCTCGCGGGCAGAAATATCATTGTAGATTATGCTCATAACATTGCCGGACTTCACGCATTTTTCGATACCGCCCGCCATTTCAGGACCGGTACCACAACAACTGTCATTTCCTCACCAGGAGACCGGCAGGATCACGAAATTCGTGAGATGGCAAAGATTGCTGTCAGGAATGCTGATCGGATTATCATTAGGGAAGATGCCGATCTGAGAGGCAGGGCGCCCCTTGAAACTGCAAATATGATGCATGCCTCTGCACTAAAGGAAAAAGGAATTTCGAAAAAACAGCTACTTATCATTCCTGACGAATTGCAATCCTACTATGAAGCCTGGAACCGCTCGAAGGAAGGCGATACATTGATATTCCTTTTTGAAAAATACTCTGTAGTCTCTGAATTCATTTCGCAGATAAGCAATACAACCAATACACTCGTAAAAAAGATAATATAAGAATAAGGGTGTCCCAGAGGAAACTTTGGGACCCTTTTTTTGTTTGATAGGATACTACCTGGGCGGGGGAACCCTCCGTCACTAACTCCACATGGAAAGCCTCGGAAGTGGGAATTAGCATGAAGGTGGTTTTATCTAAACAATTATTTGTGGGAGATTTTAAATTCATTAGCCCTTCGCCAGTCTCTTTCATTTTTAATCGTGGATATAGGTTGTAAAGCGGCGAAGGATTCTTTTTTTATAAAAGCTTCGCATTGCCACTGTTTAAAAGGTATAATTAGATAATGTTTGTTTCATTCTTTTAATTTTGCTTGGGAGAGAGTATTATGTGGAAAAAGTGGATTATGCCCGCGTTTTTGCTAGTGTTGTTTATCATTTTCTTGCCATATAGCCTGCCGTTCATCTTTGCACTGGTTACCGCAGTCATGCTTGAGGGGCTAGTCAACTATTTCCAACGCAAGCTTAAATTGAGTCGGGTTAAAGCGGTAATAGCCTCATTCCTTTCGTTTTTGTTGATAATTGTTGTGATAGGTTACAATCTTTTCCTGATTTTGTTCCAGCAGGTCATTAAACTGTCTGAAAGTACACCAACCTTTGTCAAAGACTTATATGCTACGGGAATTAAACCCTTAATTAAACGTTGGGAATCGTACGCAGAGACATTACCTCCAGACGTAATATCATCAGTTGAAAAGACAATAGAAGAATCAGTCACTGCGTTAGACCAGTTTGTACAGAGCATTGTTCAATTCCTATTCGGATTCCTGACCGCGATTCCGGGCTTCCTGATAGAATTCCTCATTTACCTGGTTGCATTGTTCTTGATTAGCCTGGAACTTCCTTCCATTAAGGCTTCAATAAAAAGCCATCTAAGGGAAGAAACAAAAAATAAGGTATCGATTGTCCTCTATCAGCTTACGAAAGCTGGGGTAGGATTTATTAAGGCACAGATTTTCCTAAGTCTCATTACATATGTCCTGGCGTTTATTGGTCTGGCAATTCTAAACGTGAAGTATACTGCATTGCTTTCCTTACTCATTGTTATTGTCGATATCCTGCCAATACTCGGAACTGGATCTTTTCTTGTACCATGGGCTGTCATCTCATTTATTCAGGATAATCATTTCCTTGGTATCGGCCTTTTTATTCTGTTCCTTATCATTACCGTTGTCCGCAGGATTGTCGAGCCGAAGGTATATGCGACCAATCTTGGAATTTCACCGCTGGCATCACTAGTCAGCCTCTACATTGGATTCCAGCTTCTCGGCTTCATCGGCTTGTTTGCAGGACCGGCCATTGTGATTGTTTTTAATACGCTAATTAAAGTGAACGTAATAAAAATGAATTTTAAATTATGATTCCGGAAGGCCTGCGAAAAGCAGGCCTTTTCTATTTGTTCAGCACTACAAGGAATCCCTTGCTGGTCTTCAGGGTATTAGTAAAACCCATGGCGCGAATGTGCTTTTATTTGGGCATGAGCCCATTTATTAAAATGCTAGTGCACTTTTTAAGGTCATTGAATAGGATATATGGACTTAACAAAAGGAGGTAATGTTTAATGTCAGGCACTGGCGGTTACGGTGGAGGATTTGCCCTGCTTGTTGTACTATTCATTCTGTTGGTTATCATTGGGGCTTCCTGGGGCTACGGCGGTTACTAATTAAAAGGGGAGGTTCTTACATGCCATACGGTTATGGTCATGGATATGGTGGCGGATGTGGTTATGGCGGTTTCGCTTTGATTGTTGTCCTGTTCATCTTACTCATCATTGTAGGAGCAGCGTGTTTTAAATACTAAGTAATGGCAACAAAGCCGGTCTCCAACTTAGGAGACCGGCTATTTCTTTTTCATAAAAATCCATTAGCCCTATTAAAAACAGTACATATCTTTGTAAGTTTTAATCATCTCTTTCCCTGAAAAACGACTAGGTTCTCTATAGAGAAGGTATGCGGTTTTTCTTAGCTTCTCGACTAGAACCTGGTTCATTGGAAACAACCTTCTCATAAAATTTGTAGTTTTTTTAAAATAATTGTCGGAAAATAGGTTTTCACTAAGAGAAGCTGGGTAAATAGATGTAGTGCATTATTATATAAATATCAGGAGGGTAATCATGAAAAAGGGAGTTTACTTGTTTTTAAGTGTTCTTTTGCTAGTAGGGGTACTGGCAGGATGCAGCGGGGATAATGCCTCTACCTCCGCAAATACGAAAGATGGCAAAGTTGTTATTGATTTCTGGACCTTCTGGGGATCAGAAACGCGCAGACCGATTATAGAAAAAATAGTTAAAGATTTTAATGAATCTCAGGACAAAATTGAAGTGAAGCATACGTTCTTGCCATGGGGTGACATTTGGACAAAAAACCTCGCTTCTGTTGCAGCAGGAAACCCTGCTGATGTTGTTGTCAATGATATCAATTCCGTAGCACAGCGTGCAGAAAATAAACAAGCAGAAGACTTGAGTAAATACCTCGATGACTCCTTCAAGGATCAATTTTATCCGCATCTTTGGGAAACAGTCGAATATAAAGGCAAGCCATATGCTGTGCCATTCAATACAGATACAAGGCTCTTATTCTACAATAAAAAATTATTCAAGGAAGCTGGGCTAGACCCTAATAAGCCGCCAACAACATGGGCAGAGCTTGAAGAATATGCGAAAAAGCTGGATGTAAAGAAAGGGAACAAATTTGATCGATTTGGCTTTTATCCACTTTGGGGCAACATTGGAGCTAATTCATGGATGGTTAGTGCTGATGGTGGAAGAGGTTTTATAGATAATGGAGAATTGGCCATCAATACGCCAAAGAAGGTTGAAGCACTTGAATGGCTGACTAAATGGCAGGACCACTATGGCGAAAAGAATGTCCAAGCCTTCAAGGCTGAATTTGGAAGCGAGCAAGCAAATCCGTTCATTTCCGGTAAAGTCGCGATGATGGTTGAGGTCGGAACATTCTATACACAGCTCCGTGATTATGGAAAAGATATGGAGTTCGGTGTTGCGCCAATTCCTGCTTATGATGAATCTAGCAAGAATTGGGCGGATGGCGGCGGTTTTGTTGTTGAAATACCAAAAGGATCCGATAATCCCGAGGAAGCAGCTGAATTCATTAAGTATTTGACAAGCAAGCAGGCACAGCAATATTGGGGCGAGAAGAACTTCGATAACGTTGCTAATATTGAAGCCGCTAAAGCGGTAGCAGAATCACTTGATGGACAAGGCAAAGAAGTCTACGAGATGACAGTGAAAAACCTAGAAACAACTCAGATGTTCCCTGTCCCACTGGAATATCCTGACTATCAGAATAGAATTAATCCGCATGTCGATAATGTTTTCGCAGGCAAACTAAGCCCAGCCGAGGCCTTGAAAAAAGCAGAAGAAGACGTAAAGAAAATTAAAAAATAGCCAGAACAAAAGGCGCACACGCTAGGCGTTGAAGCTGGATTTAACTAAAAGGAGGGAAGGAAGGCTATGCCATCCATCTCTCTTTTATATAGTACGTAAAAAGGGGGATCGAAATGAAATCAGCTCAATCTGCAGAAGTGGCACTCCCGGAAGAGTCAGTGGTAAGCAGCGTATCTGCGAAAAAGAGTAAAACTCCAAGCGCAGCTGCGGATATGAAAACTCCAAACAAAAAGATAACTAGGGAGTTTAAAGAAAATATTTGGGGCTATTTGTTCATCAGTCCCTGGATTATAGGATTTATATGCCTGACAGCGGGACCGTTGCTGTTTTCACTTGCTGCCAGCTTCACGGATTATAATATTACATCTAAGATGAATTTTATTGGAATGGATAATTTCGTACGGATGTTCACTATCGACAATTTGTTTTGGACATCGCTATGGAATACTCTCTATTATGTTGTTTTTTCAGTGCCGCTTACGACTGTTGGAGCAATTTTGATTGCATTGTTGTTAAACCAAAAGATACTCGGAATGAAAATATTCAGGACGATTTATTATCTTCCGGCAATACTTTCGGGTGTGGCGGTTTATTTCTTATGGATGCAGCTGCTTAGCCCTTCAACAGGCCTTGTCAATACATTCCTTGGCTGGTTTGGTATCGATGGTCCCGCCTGGCTATTTGATCCGGAGTGGACAAAGCCCGGATTAATCTTGATGAAACTGTGGAGTGTAGGCGGCGGTATGCTCTTATATCTCGCAAGTCTCCAGGGAGTTTCAAAAGAAATGTACGAAGCAGCAGATATAGAAGGGGCAACGGGCTTACAGAAGTTCTACAATATTACCCTTCCTATGATTTCCCCTATCATCTTTTTCGATGTGATTACTAGTACAATAGGAGCATTCCAAATATTCCAGGAAGCCTATGTCATGAGTGAAGAAGGCAGCGGAAGACCTGCAAACTCACTGTTATTCTACAATCTTCATATGTGGAACAATGCATTTGAATTGTTTGATATGGGGTATGCATCGGCCATGGCATGGCTTTTGTTTATCATCGTGATGGTTTTGACTGTCTTAAACATGAAAATCGGAAAACGGTGGGTTTATTATGAAGGGGGAGATAATAAATGAGTGAGTATACTGCCCCGAAGTTTTATGAAACACGAAAATTCAAACGGAACCTTAAATCCTGGACTATTACGCTTATTCTGATTGCTGGAAGCATTGTCCTTCTTTTACCGTTATGGTGGATGGTATCGACATCATTAAAATCTCCAGCTGAAATAGCCCAATACCCGCCAACGTTCATTCCAAACGAATTTCATTTTGAAAATTATGTTGATGCCTGGAAAACAGCACCGTTTACACGCTGGGCTATGAATACGATGTTTATAGCTGTGGTCGGGACGATTGGAGCAGTACTTGTTAATTCCCTTGTTGCGTATGCGTTTGCTAAAATTCGTTTTAAAGGGCGCAATGCATTGTTTGTCATCGTCCTATCGACAATGCTGATTCCGGGGTTTGTGACAATGGTTCCTCAGTATATCCTCTTCTCCAAGCTCGGATGGTTGAATACGTACTTGCCTTTAATCGTACCAGCATTCCTTGGCAGTGCATTTTTCATTTTTTTGCTCCGGCAGTTTATGATGACCATTCCAAATTCGCTTATTGAAGCTGCAATACTGGATGGGGCGAACCACCTGCAGATTTGGTGGCACATCATGGTGCCTCTGACTAAGCCAGCGTTAATGACCGTCGCCATCTTTAACTTTACTGGAGCATGGAATGATTTATTGGGACCGCTGCTTTATATTAATGATGAAAGGCTATATACATTGCAAATTGGCTTGCAAACCTTTAAAGGCACTGTCCAGACACAGTGGCATTATTTGATGGCAATGTCCGTCATGGTATTGTTACCGATTGTATTGATATTCTTCCTGTTTCAGCGCTATTTTATTGAGGGATCGAATATCTCATCAGGAACAAAGGGTTGATTTTAGGGTTGGAACCCGGCAGCTGCCGGGTTTCATTTATTGAAAGCAAAAGTATGGTAAGAACTCCCACACTTTCCATGGAAGGTTTTTGTGAGTGATTTTCTACTCCTATTCATGTTAGCCTAGTTAAGAACTGAAAAAAAGGGAATTGGAGGAGATGAGAATGCAGAAACCTGCGTCATTGCTTCTTATGCCGGCCATGTTGCTCATGCTTGCCATCCCTGGATCGCTTTCAGCAAAATCCATAACTCAAGAAAAAAATGGCAGCACATTTGAACCGGCAAAAGAGAGAAAAATTAATATAGTTCAAAAGGATACACCGATAAAAAATCAACCAAAAGAAGATGGTCCTCAATTAACAAAGGAAGAGAAAGAACTGTTAGCGAGGCTTGTCCATGCAGAGGCAAAGGGAGAACCTTTTAAAGGGAAGGTCGCTGTTGCTGAGGTAGTTTTAAACAGAGTTGAGGATGGGCAGTTTCCGGACACCGTAAAAGAAGTAATTTATCAAAAACGGCAATTTGATCCAGTTGCGAATGGGGAAATTAACAAACCTGCTGGGAATGAAGCAAAAGAAGCTGTTGAAGAGGCTCTTGCTCCCGATGAAAAAGTAACGGAAGCGTTGTTTTTCTATAATCCTGAAATTGCTACAGACACCTGGATTCGCACACGTCCTGTCATTGAAAAGATTGGTGAGCACAACTTTTCAATCTAGACAAACGTTTTTGAATGATTTATATTCCCTTATCCTGAAAAATGGATAAGGTTTTTTTTATGTTCTCACATAAAAAATGAAAAGACCGGGCTTACTTTATGCCCGGTCACAATATAAAGATAGCTCAAAGCTGCACCTATCATGAAACATACACCACAGAGACATCCTTATACAAGAGGTCTTTCATAATCGGAAGTCTCAATTCCAGATGCCTCAATTGTATTTTTCCAAACGCTAAATTCTTCGATTTCCTTGGTCAGCTTTTTCCAAGTGAAGGCAATGATAGCTGCGTCATCAAGAATCCCTAAACCGACGATAAAATCGGGTACAAGATCAATCGGAGAAACGAAATAAATAATCGCACCGATGACCGCAAGAATGGTTCCTCGTGATACGTTCTTGTATTCTCCTTTTGACCAGGACCGAACCATTTCGAACAGAAGTTGAAGCTTATTCCATGCTTCACCGAGAGAGCCTTTATTGCTTTCAGCTTTTCCAAATGCCTTTTTTAAAAGGGACTCTGTTTCCTTTGGGTTGTCAATGTACTTTTGGGCTCGTCCTTCATACTTTTTCTGTTCACTTTCAAACTTGTTATCCATTCGGTTTCCCCTCTTTCCTAAAAAACTACTGCTTTAGGTAATTTTCCACTCCTTCTGTTAATTTAAACTTGTATATTGCAGGAATGCAATTACAAATAGCCGGCTCCACTAGGAACCGGCTAAAACATGGTCTTTATAAATTAAGCTAAAACAGCATCTTTGCTTTCTGCTACAATAATTGCATCTACTTCAGAACCTTCGAGTGTTTCTTTTTTCAACAAAGCCTCTACCAATTGCTCATATGCTTCTGAATGTGCGCTGATAATGGACTGTGACATTTCAAGACCTCTTTGGAAGAGCTCCTGCATTTTCGTTTCTTTCTCTGCCTTAACAAAAGTTAGAGTGAAGCCATCCTGCAGCATTCCAGTTTCAACCATTTGTTCAATGATATTCTTTGCCTGCTGGACATCACCGGATACTCCGATACTGTGTTCCCCAAGATACATTCTCTCTGCAACTCCACCAGCAAGAATCATCGCAATCCGGTCAAGCAGGTCGCTGGTTGTGGATAGATGCAATTCTTTAGGGATTGGAGCGACATAACCCAATGCCTCACCTCGAGGGATTATGGTCGCCTTCCGGACTGAGCCTGGTTTTGTAACTGCGGCTACAATGGCATGGCCTGCCTCATGGATTGCAACTCTGCGCTTAGTGTCTGCATCTTGCAATTCCCTGGATGTACTGCCAAGGATTGTGCGATCAAGTGCATAATCGAGATCTTTTTTAGAAATCATATCCTTACCGTTTCTGATCGCGCGTCTGCTGGCTGTTTCAAAAAGCATGCTCAAATCTGCGCCAGAGAATCCGGATGTGCTTTCTGCGAGGTCATCAAGTGAGGATTTAACGTCGTCCGCCATCACTTTACCTTTTGTATGAATATCAATGATTTCCCTGCGGCCCTTTGTATCTGGAAGAGGAACCTGGAAGGAAAAATCAATCCTGCCCGGTCGGAGGAACGCATCATCAAGCATATCCTTCCTATTTGTAGCTGCGACAAACAGGATTCCTTCATTTGAATGTCCACCGTCAAGCTGGACAAGCAATTCTGTAAGTGTTTTTTCGGATTCTTCACCGCCAAGTGCTTTCCGCTTTCCTGCAAGTGCGTCGACTTCATCAATGAAGATGACTGCAGGTGTTTGTTTGCGGGCATTTTGGAACAAGCTTCTTACCCGTGAAGCCCCAACGCCGACGAACAATTCATTAAAGGCCGAACCGCTTGTTGAAAAGTAGGAAGCGCCAAGTTCTTTTGCCATTGCCTGTGCCAACAGTGTTTTACCTGTTCCAGGAGGTCCGTAAAGAAGAATTCCTTTTGGAGGCTTAACCCCAAGTTTGGATGATCGTTCAGGTTCCTTAATAATTGAAAGAGTCTGGAGAATTTCTTCTTTCATTTCATTTCCAAGTCCGCCGACATCTTGAAGAGTGATTTCAGGCAGTGGACGAGCTTTGGAAAGGCTATTTTTCATCGTATTTGTAACACCAAGGCCATTTCCGCTTTTCTTTTGGACTGCAAAAGCGGCAGCTGCCAGGGAAACGATAACGCCTCCCAGGATCCATTTGCCATATTTGCTATTGGAGCTATAGGAATAATCCACATTGTACTTAGAAACAAGATCGTTTGCCATCTCGCTGTTTGGAGGCACTTTAGTCACGAATTTCCCCTCGCTTGTTGTTAGTGTTAGGCTACCATTTGACTGTTCCTCTAGACTGACCTTCTTGCCATTTTCTGCAGCAATTTTACTCTCCATTGAAGAAAAGGGAATCGAAGTTGCTTTGGTTGTTGATTGTATATACCATATAAAACCCGCGGCTACTAACAAAACAGCTGTAATCAGCGGTATGAATTTATTGATTGCCTTTTTACTCATATCCACTATGCTCATCTCCTTTACTCTGTAACTCTATTATATGAAAATACCATTTGTAATAAATAGGAATTCTGAATTATCACCATTGGTAATTGCAGGAAAAATAGCTTTGGAGGAGTGAACAACTAGTGAATTATTGAATCGATTTACCTGGGTAAAACAAACAAAATCAAGCCTTTTCAGGACTTTTGACATGCTATTTTCTAAAAAAATTCCGATGTAAAAATTTATTTTTCATTCAAGGATTTGGACACATTCTAGACAAAAGTTATTTGCAGTAAGCTTTATACAGTGCAAGACAATAGGGGTAAAGGGAAAGTGAAAGAAGGACCGCTTGCGCAATTTACTTGTACGGGATATGATTAAAGTTATGGATTAACCATTTAATGTTAGAAGTGAGGAAGTAAAAAATGAGTACGAATTTTAAAGAAGAAGTCCTGTCAAGACGGACTTTTGCAATTATTTCACACCCGGATGCCGGGAAGACAACCCTTACCGAAAAACTTCTCTTATTTGGCGGAGCAATTCGGGATGCGGGAACTGTAAAAGCTAAAAAGACTGGCAAATTTGCTACGAGTGACTGGATGGAAATTGAGAAGCAGCGCGGAATCTCGGTAACCTCAAGTGTCATGCAGTTCGATTACGACGGGTTCAGGGTTAATATCCTGGATACTCCTGGACACCAGGATTTTAGTGAGGATACTTACCGAACGCTTATGGCGGTCGATAGTGCTGTTATGATAATTGATTCGGCAAAGGGAATCGAGGAACAAACCTTGAAACTTTTTAAGGTTTGCCGGATGCGCGGAATACCAATTTTCACCTTTATCAATAAATTGGACCGCCAGGGTAAATCACCGTTAGAGCTCTTGGCTGAACTTGAAGAAGTGCTCGGTATTGAATCTTATCCAATGAATTGGCCAATTGGTATGGGCAAAGAGTTTCTTGGGATTTACGACAGATACAATAACCGGATTGAGCAGTTCAGGGTTGGCGAAGAACAGCGCTTTATTCCTCTTAATGAGGAAGGCGAAATTGATGGTGATCACCAAATTAAGACAACGGGTCTTTATGATCAGACGCTCGAGGAAGTATTGCTTCTAAACGAGGCTGGAAATGAATTTTCACCCGAGCGGATTGAATCAGGTAATTTAATTCCTGTTTTCTTCGGCAGTGCCTTGACCAACTTTGGGGTTCAGACATTCCTAGAGTCTTATTTGCAGTTTGCGCCGCCTCCAGTACCACGTAACTCATCGGCGGGTGAAGTTGACCCGCTTTCTGAAAATTTTTCAGGATTTATTTTTAAAATTCAGGCTAACATGAATCCGGCACACCGTGACCGAATTGCATTTGTTCGTGTCTGCTCTGGCAAATTCGAACGAGGAATGAGTGTGAATGTCCCTCGTCTTGGCAAGCAAATTAAACTATCACAATCTACGTCATTTATGGCGGAGGAACGGAGTACGGTCGAAGAGGCTGTAAGTGGTGACATTATTGGCCTTTATGATACAGGAACTTATCAAATTGGAGACACAATTACGACTGGCAAGGATCAATTCCAGTTTGAGCGCCTGCCGCAGTTCACACCTGAATTGTTCGTCCGTGTTTCTGCAAAGAACGTGATGAAACAAAAATCCTTCTATAAAGGAATTGAACAGCTCGTTCAGGAAGGTGCGATTCAGCTCTTCAAAACCGTTGCAACTGAGGATTATCTGTTGGGTGCCGTAGGCCAGCTTCAGTTCGAGGTTTTCGAACACAGGATGAAGAACGAGTACAATTCGGATGTAATAATGGAACGCCAGGGATCAAAGGTAGCCAGGTGGGTTGAAGGAGAAACAGTCGACGAAAAACTTTCAAATTCACGCAGCTTGTTAGTGAAGGATAGGTTTGGAAAGTATGCATTTCTATTCGAGAATGAGTTTGCTCTTAGATGGTTCCAGGATAAAAATCCGGGCGTAAAGCTTTATAATCCGATGGATATGCAACAATAATGTTAATTATGTAAGCCGGTGGGAATTCCCATCGGTTTATTTTTATTTTAGGCTGTGTTAAACAGAACTGTTGATTTCCGCTCCAGGCGCTTCGCTTTCCACGGGCGGCCTGGGAGCCTCCTCGGCGCGAGCGCCTGCGGGGTCTCCCACTGACCTTTTCTCCCGTAGGAGTCTTCGCGCCTTCCGCTACAATCAACTCTGATAAAGAACAACATTATCCTTTAACACAGTCTCATTTTAAAAACTGGGTTTTGCTACTTTGGAAAGTCCTTTTATCAAGGTTGGTCTAGTTCAACAACGGCCACATAATCTTGCCATTCCAATACTCGAAGCATTATAGAGGGGGCGTGAGGAGCATAATGCCTTGTGGCTAAATCGGAGTTTCTGTTATTAAGTTATAATTTCAGAAAATTCACTCCCCTAGTTTGACACCCTTGAGAGACCTCTTTTACAGTAGAAATATAATCTATATAGGAAGCGAGATGGAATGATGGGGGAGAACTACTTATTTACAGGGTTTCCAGGATTCATTTGTAATCAGCTAATAAGAGAGATTTTACAAAAAAGGCCTGAAGCGGGTATGGTTTATGTGCTTGTACAGCCCGCAATGAAACGCAAGGCAAAGGAGGAAGTCAGCAAAATTGCACGGGATACAGTCCGAAGTAAGGAGAAATTCAGGATAATAGAAGGAGATATCACGAAACCAGGACTTGGAATCAAGCAGGGGGAGACTGAAGAACTTAAACAAACTATTACTCATGTTTTTCATCTGGCAGCCATTTATGATTTGGCTGTTCCAGAAGATATCGCCCGGAAGGTAAATGTTGAGGGGACAGCCAATGTGAATGTTTGGGTAAAAACGCTTCACAATATAAAACGATATATATATTTCAGTACGGCTTATGTGGCTGGCAGAAGAGAAGGAAAATTACTCGAAAAGGAGCTAATTCGGCCTGCTGAATTCAAAAATTTTTATGAAGAAACAAAATATGAAGCGGAAGTTCTTGTGGAAGAGTTAAAAAAAGATATCCCTACTACGATTATCCGGCCTGGTATTGTAAAAGGGCACTCAAAAACCGGAGAAACCATTAAATTTGACGGCCCCTATTTTATTATGAATTTCCTTGAGCGTCTACGTTTTCTGCCAATTATCCCTCGTCTGGGCAACAGCGATGCCATAATCAACCTTGTACCCATTGATTATATTATTTCAGCGACGGCTTACCTTTCTTTCCTTGACAAAGGTGCTGGAAAAACCTATCACCTCACTGACCCATCGCCGTATACAGTTTCGGAAATTTACGAAATGATTATGAAGCAACTTATTGATAAGACTCCAACGGGAACACTTCCACTTAGCATGGCGAGGGTTAGCCTTTCAGTTTCAGCTGTTCGGCGAATGTTGGGTGTAGAGAAAGAGGCTTTGGATTATTTCACCTGGAAGGGACGTTTTGACTGCTCGCAAGCGAGTGAAGACTTAGAAGGGTCCGGTATTTCATGTCCAGATTTCAGGGAAGGACTAGAGGCAATGGCAGGGTTTTATATGAAAAACAAAAATAATCCCGAATATCAAGTGAAAATCAACTAATGAATCCCGAGTTAACTGGCAATAAATTGGATATGCTAAAGGAGATATTAAGTGAACCTTCCAACTAGGGAGATTTTACCTTTCCCCCCACTAATGGTTAGTTTGATTTTTCTAAGGTCTTAAGCCATAAGGAAAAATCTTAGTTCACCAATTGGACCTTTACGGGCAGTTTATCCCAATCCATATTCTTCACAGCCTTTGAATCTTAAGGTAGGGTTTTTGTTCTGTCCGTTATGAATGGGGTAAACCGGATTATGCCAAAAAGCGGGTAGGTATATGAAAAAGTTAAATAAATTAGAGGCAATAGTATGGAATATAGCCCTGCCTGGTTTTAGCCAGATTCTGTCAGGAAGCCTGATTAAAGGAATACTTTTTGTCTTGCTCGAGATTATGATAAATGTTAATAGCCATTTTAATGAAGCAATTATGCATAGTTTCATGGGAGATATCCCGGCAGCATTCAATACGATCGATTACGGCTGGCTGATGTTTTATCCGTGTCTGTACATGTTTGCCTTATGGGATGCATATAGGACAGCAATGCCCGAAGATGAACAAGGGTCATTTCTGCCCTTTGTTTTTGGCGCGTATTTTGTAACAGTGGGACTGATGATTTCATCCAAGGTGACGATTGCAGGCATTACACCTGGGCCTGTTTTTACACCGATGCTCTTTTTACTGCCGGGTTTATTGCTTGGTTACGCCCTCAAACGAATCGTATTTTTCAGTCACAATTAAGACATAAAAAAATGGAACCGGACAAATTTAAAATCATTATAATAGTATGTAAACAACTGAATATGTCCTTATCAAAGGGGAGTAGCTGTTAGGGAAACCTAAAGCAAAGTCGTCATTTCGCGGTTGTTGCCGCCGGCTTTGTTGGCATACATATGTCTAGCAAGACCTTTGCCTTCAGGCAGGGGTCTTTTTGCGTCTAATTCCGTCTTCCTTGCTGCTTGGAGAAGGAAATCCAAAAGTAGGAGGAAAGGAACTGATGGATGCTTCATTGGTAATGGAGTACGGCTGGGTTTTGCTGGTGCTTATTGGGCTAGAGGGGATTTTGGCAGCAGATAATGCAGTGGTACTGGCGATAATGGTGAAACAGCTCCCTGAGAATCAGCAAAAGAAAGCATTGTTTTACGGTTTACTGGGGGCATTTATATTTAGGTTTGGTGCATTATTTATGATTTCGTTACTTTCAGACGTTTGGCAGATCCAGGCCGCTGGCGCACTTTACTTATTTTATATCTCCGCCAAACATTTGCATCAGCACCATGCCCCTAAAAAACTCGTGATCTCACCGAAACAGGGCAGCTCTTCCTTTTGGGGGACGGTCGTTAAAGTAGAGCTGGCAGACCTCGCATTTGCGATTGATTCGATTTTGGCAGCAGTTGCGCTGTCCATGACACTAACTCCATTAGGATGGTTCACTATTGGAGGCCTCGACGGTGGACAATTCCTGGTCATGCTCCTTGGCGGGATTATTGGCATTGTCATGATGAGATTTGCAGCTACGCAGTTTATTAAACTATTAAAAGAACGCCCAAGTCTCGAGACAGCGGCATTCATGATTGTCGGTTGGGTTGGAGTAAAACTTGCCGTTTTTACATTGGCACATCCTGAAGTTAGCATAATCGACGAGCACTTTCCAGAATCGATTTTATGGCAGCTCGTATTTTGGAGTGTACTGATCGCCCTTGCTGTCAGTGGCTTCTTCTTTTCAAAAAAAACCGAGCATGCACATTCATAGTGCAGGGGCGGAGCTGCGTGAAGTAGTAGGTGAATAAATTTGGTGTGTACCCATAATGTTGATTTTGTTTTAAACAAAGTTTTGGCTTTCTCCGCTCCACCACCTTTCTGGCCGCACAGCGATTTGTCCTTGAAGAATTTCAAGGACATTTTGCTTTGTTGTCCACCGAAATGTCCTTGAAGAATCATTTCTAGGATATTCCGGGTTTTCTTATTGGAAAATATTTTTGGTATTGATTATTTCTACCCTCACAACCAGATTTTTACGAGCGTAATGTTTAGTGAAAAGCGGCGCCGCAATACTTTCGCAGAGGTGACAACTATTGAAGGAAAAAGAAATGAAAAAAATTGTAAAGGTTGCTATGTCCATGGTTTTGGCTGGGACATTTGCATTTTCACCAATTCTCGCCAAGGCAAATACTGGTACTGAAAACCAAGATGAGACTCAAACTTTACCTGTTACATCAGGTGAAGATGTACAGGCATTGGACGATACTGATACGCCATCATTAATTCCTGGAGATTTCTTTTATTTTGTAAAAGTTGCCCTTGAAAAAATAAAGCTAGCGATTGCGTTCAACAATGATAAGGAAGCTGAATTGCTTGCTGCCTATGCTGCGGAACGCCTAGCTGAAGCGGAAGAGCTTTTTATTGCCGGTGAAGAAGAACGTGCAATTGAAACAATTAAAGAAGCACTCACCTATTTGGAAGAATACGAGGAACAAGCAGGCGAGGAAGCTGAACAGCCTGAATTTGAAAAACCAGAAGACGACGGCCTGGAGACAGATGAGCCTGCAGAAGGTGAACAATCACCACCTGGCGAGCAGCCTGTAGGCGAGGAACCTGCTAATGAGGTTACAGAAGGGGAAAAAGAAACAAGTGATGTTCCCCGCCAAAATATAGTCGCCTTAATGGCAGCCCTAGAAAAGGTTCAAAACCCTAAGGCGAAGGCCGCCCTTCAAAAAAATATTGATAAAACGTACGAGAAAATTGCTGAGAAGCTTGCCAAAATAGAAGAGGATTCAGCTAAAGATTCCGAACAAGCAGAGCTGGAAGAGGGGGTAACTCCGGTTAAACCCGTTATTCCTTCACAAACTTCAGAATCTGGAGATGTGGAAGACGATGTTGTAGGTGAAAAGAACCCAGTCATCACAGTTCCTGCTGATCCAGCCAAGAAAGATGCAAAACAGGCTGAAAAGGTAGAAAAGAAAAAAGCTATAAATGAAAAAAAGCAGGCTAAAGAAATAAAGAAACAAGAAAAGAAAGAAGCAAAAGCAGCTCAACAGAAAGAAAAGAAAGAAACCAAAGCAACTCAAAAGAAAGAAAAGCAAGTTCAAAAAGAAGCAAGAAAACAGGACAAAAAAGAACAAAAAGGTAAGTCAAAAGAACAGAAAAACAATGGAAAGTAGCCTTTACCATTGATTGACAAGGGAGGAGATAGCCTCGGCAAGGGCTATCTTTTCTCTAGTTGACAATAGTGAAATAAGGGTTGAACAGACCAGCAAATGACGCTGGACTGAAAAGGCATCTATACTTTTCCAAACCACTCCGCATCCCCTTATGCTATAATTGGGGACTAGAGAGGTGAGGGTTATGCTAAGCTTATTGTTCTTATCCAACAAAAAGAAAAGGACGCTTGAGGAATCTGTCCAATTAATACAGCAAGGTGATAAGAAGCTGAACAATGAATTGATTGAAGCGTATAAGCCGTTCATTGCAAAAACAGTATCAGTTGTTTGCAAACGGTATATCGTTCAATCAGACGATGAGTTTAGCATAGGTCTTATTGCGTTTAATGAAGCGATTCAAAAGTATTCGCCAGATCGTGGCAGCTCACTGTTAAGTTTTGCTGAAGTGCTAATAAAACGGAGAGTAATTGATTATATTCGAACCCAGGCGAAGCATTCCTCAGTAAGTCTTGAACTTCAAAATGATTCGGATGACTCGGAAGCACGCGGCAAAATAATAGAAAATGAAATTTCACTTGATGACTATCGAAAAAGGTCCGATGAAGAGCTAAGAAGAGAAGAGATTTTTCGCTTTCAAAGACATTTAAAAGAATATGATCTTTCCATTCAGGATCTTGTTGAGCATTCCCCAAAACATGCTGATGCCAGGAAAAATGCAATAGAAGCGGCCAGCCTGCTTGCAAGCAGGGAAGACTTGCGTGAAAGCTTATTTTCTACTAAAAGGCTGCCCATTAAACAATTGGAAGAATTGGTAGATGTGAGCCGTAAAACTCTTGAACGAAATCGCAAGTATATCATCGCAATGGCTTTAATTATGTCGGGTGATTATGTATATATGAAGGACTATATAAAAGGGGTGCTTGACTCATGAAGACAGGTATCATATTGGAAATGGATGAAACGTTTCTTACCTTGTTAACCCCTGAGGGCGAATTTTTAAAGGCACGCAAGCAAAAAAGAATATATTCAATCGGGGAAGAGATTTCTTTTAATCCCGAGCTTGTTGGCCATCCTAAAAAGAAACTTTCAATTAAATGGTTAGCATCAATGAGGCGTGGAATTACTGTTGCCGCAGCTGCAGTATTGCTACTGGCATCGGCCGTGGCTACCAATTTGGATGACAACAAGGTTTATGCTTATATGTCCATTGATGTAAAACCAAGTATAGAACTTGGGGTCAATGACAAAATGGAAGTTATTAAATTAACTGCCTACAATCGTGAGGGAAAAGAAATCACCTCAGGGCTTAAAGACTGGGAAGAGAAGGATGCAGCAAAAGTTGGGAAAGATATCCTTGCTGCAATTGATTCGGCCGGTTATTTTTCAGACTCGAATGAAGTTGTCATTTCCTCTGTAAATACAGAAGAAAAAGAAACAAAAGCCGAAAAAAAACTGAAGGCTACAATTACCGAAATTTCAAAGAAAGCCAAGCAGGATAGCCATCAAGTAAAAGTGATAAAAGCTACAGAAAAAGACTTGAAGCAAGCCTGGAAACACGGACAGACTACAGGAAAATATAAAAATAATGCCGAAAACGAAGCAGAGCCAGCATCACAAGGGAAAACTAAATTAAAGCAATCTGCCCCTGTTGTTCCTGCGGCCATCCCAGGACAGGATAAAAAAGAAACAAACCCTGGTCAGGAAAAGAAAGCAGTACTTGAAAAACTGGATGACAAAAAAGGCCTGTCTAATAACAATAATGGCAAAAAGAATCATCCAGCCAAACAAAACCCTAGAAACAGCAATAAGGATAAGGTTAAAGATAAAAATAATAAGGCTAAAAGTAAAGAGGATAAAGACAAAGGCAAAGATAATGGAAAAGATAAGGAAAAAGAAAAAGATACCTCTAAAGGTAAAAAACAGGATAATCAAAGTGGCAAAAATAAAGATAAGGAAAAAAAAGATAACAAACAGCAACAAAAGACTAAAGGTAATCAGAATAAAAACAAAAGCAAGTCCGGCGATTAGCCGGACTTTTTCCATGTATTCAATTATAGACTTTTATTCAGAACGGCCAGTCATTTGTGCCTGAGCTTGCTGAACAAGGCGTTTTGTAATTTCTCCGCCAACAGAACCGTTTGCCCTGGAAACTGTATCGGAGCCCAATTGGACACCAAATTCCTGGGCGATTTCGTATTTGACCTGATCCAGGAATTGCTCAACGCCTGGTACAAGTAATTTATTACTATTGCGTGCCATATTACCACTCCTTTTTAAAAATATCAGAGAATTTCTTTGAGAACTGTCTAGCTCCAGCGCCTAGTGTACTTCGGCCCCCTCGTTACGATAAGACAACATCATCGATTCGCTTGCGCTTATCGTGTTTCCTTTATCTCCTTGGAGGCCCTCCAGTCCATACGCCGCTGACCACTAAGGAAAGCTCCTTAGAATAATCATCGCAGGGACAGGCCGATCTTTGCCTGTCACGAAGGCGCCTGCGCTTTTCTTAGCATCAGAGACTGTCTCTCTGTATAAATAGTATCCGAAGTAAACGTTGAATTATGAATGGTAACTCTTGCTCCAGCTGGGAAGGATAATATTAGACCTTCTTCTAAATACAAAAAATAAAGGAGCCCTAAGGCTCCTCACATTATTAATTCAAAACTGTCTTATCTTTAACGGCTTCAAGCAGGAGGTCGACTATATGAACACCGCGCATTGATTGAGTCAATCCTTCACGTTCGATACCAAGCTTCATTTGAAGGAGGCAGCCGGGATTCGCTGTCACGATGGTAGCAGCCTGAGTATGCTTTGCTTTTTCCATTTTGTAATCAAGCAGCTTCATCGACATTTCGGATTCAATGATGTTATATATGCCTGCGGAACCACAGCAGCGATCTGCTTCCTGCATCTCCCGGTATTCGGTGCCTTTAATTGCCTTTAACAACGTTCTTGGAGCTGAAGCAGTTTTCATGACATTACGCAGGTGGCATGAATCCTGATAGGTAATAACCTGAAACGGAAGCTCCAGTTCAACCTGTTCATGGAATCCTACCTCAACCAATATTTGTGAAATATCCTTTAGCTTACTTGCGAAGGAATGTGCTCGGCTGGACCATTCTAGGTCATCATGGAAGAGATGCCCATAGTCAATCAGGAAGCCTCCGCATCCGCCGGCATTCGTGATAATAAAGTCTGCGCCTGCCTCCTCAAAGGCCTGGATATTTTTCTTTGCCATTTCCTTGGCATGGTCTTTTTCTCCGTAGTGGCCGTGCAGGGCACCACAGCAAGCCTGATCCTTTGGAATGACGACTTCGCATCCGGCAAGCTGAAGGAGTTTGATTGTAGCATTATTGGATTCAATAAACATGGTATCCATCAGGCAGCCGCTGAAGAACGCGACCCTTTTAGTTTTCATGCCAATTGCAGGTGCAAAGTCGGGACGATTTTTCAGCTCTTTCATTGGAGGAACATTCGGCAGGACTTTTTCCATTGTTGCCAAAGAATCTGGCAGCAGGCTCATAAATCCGATTTTCCTGGCTGCTGTCTGCAGGCCAGACCGCTGGTAAAAACCGATTAATCCGGCTACAGAACGCATTCTGTTCTGATGTGGAAAGAGCCCTTTGAACACCGCTTTTCTGGCGACCCTTACAGGCAGGGAGTACTTTTTATTTTGAGCGACAATATCGCGTGCATCCTCCAGCAATGCTCCATAATTAACTCCTGACGGACAAACTGTTTCACAAGCTCTGCAGCCTAAGCAAAGATCCAATGAACGTTCGAAATCCTCATCAGGAGGGATGATTCCGTCGACTACGGCTTTCATTAAAGCAATTCGGCCACGCGGTGAATGTGTTTCCTGGAATCCGGATTCGATATAAGTGGGGCAGCTTGGCAGACAGAAGCCGCACCTCATACAGTTCAATAATTCATCTTCATTCATTCTTTCCTTGAATTGGTCCTGGATTATTTCTTTTTCTTTAACAGTTGTCATTTTGAGACCACCACACGTTTTCTGCTTGCTTTAGCAAATATTTTTCCAGGGTTCATAATATTATTCGGATCTAGGGCAGTTTTCACTGCCTTCATTGCTGCTATACCTTCTTTTCCGAGCTTTAATTCCAAATAAGGGGCTTTTGCAACCCCAACACCGTGTTCACCTGTAATGGTGCCGCCAAGTTCAACAGCCCGTTCAAAAATTTCTTCAAAAGCTTTCTCTACCCGTTCCATCTCGTCATGGTTGCGGACATCGGTTGGGCAGGTTGGATGTAGATTTCCATCGCCGGCGTGCCCAAAGGTACAGATTTCAACTTTATATTTTTCAGCGATCTCATTAATATAGCCAACCATTTTCGCAATTTCCGAACGAGGGACAGTAGCATCCTCCAGTATAGTAGTGGGCTTTAGCCTTGCCAAGGCCGAGAGGGCAACCCTTCTTGCAGTCCGAAGCGCTTCAGCTTCCTGTTCAGTTCTAGCCACTTGCACCGAACATGCCTTTTCTTCTTTACAAATCTCGAGAATTTTGCCCATATCACGTTCAACGACTTCCGGAGGTCCGTCCTGTTCAATGAGAAGGACTGCTTTTGCGTGAGTGGGAAGTCCGATTTTTACATAATCTTCAATAACCCTTACAGTTGCCTGATCAAGGAATTCGAGTGTCGTTGGGATAATTTTATTTGCAATGATGCTTGAAACCGATCTTGCCGCATCTTCGAGATCCTCGTAAAGAGCGAGAGCGGTCTTCTTTGTCTCAGGAAGTGGAACAAGCTTTAAAATAGCTTCTGTTATGACGCCCAATGTTCCTTCAGATCCCACAAAAAGGCGTGTAAAGTCATATCCCGCTACATCCTTTGCCAATTTGCCGCCAGTACGGATAATATCGCCATTTGGGAGAACAGCTTCCAAACCGATGACATAATCGCGTGTGACTCCGTATTTTAAACCGCGCAAACCTCCTGCGTTTTCCAGGATATTGCCACCGATTGTAGAAATTTTCATCGAGCCAGGATCAGGAGGGAAGAAGAGGCCATTCGCTTCTACAAGGCTGTTAATCTGGCTCGTGATGACACCAGGCTGGACAGTAATGGTAAGATTTTGTTCATCGAATTCGAGTACCTTATTCAAATGCTTGAAAAGAAGGACAACTCCGCCTTCAACGGGGCAGGTTCCTCCACAGAGATTTGTTCCAGAGCCCCTTGGTACAACAGGAATTTTGTTTTCGTTACAGATTTTAACAATTGCTGATACTTCCTGTGTATTCCGGGGACTGATGACAGCGTCTGGCATTGATTGGAGATTAGGCATTGCGTCAAATGAATAAACAAGCCTTCCTGTCTGGCTATCGTCATAATTTGCTTCTGTCACAACCGCAATAAATCTCTTTCTCGCTTCCGCACTGATTTTACTTTTTGTATGCTGTGCCAACATTCGTTTTTCCTCCCATCTGAATAAACCGCTTTCATAAACCAATTAAGAATAGTCTTAATCTTATTATAAAAAAAGCAGGCGGTTGCCTGCTATGTGTAAATCTACAAATATTATTAATCTAAACGAGAATTATTTGTTTGTTCTTCCAAAATCAATAAAGCTAAATAAAGAGTTATCATATCATTTGTCTTTTTTAGATCGAGGCCTGTCAGGTCCTCGATTTTTTTTAGTCGGTAGTGGAGGGTGTTAATATGGATATGGAGGCTGGCTGCAGTTAGCTTCATTGAATTGTTTTGTACAAAAAGCTCTTGAATTGTCTGCAGGAGTTCTTTTTCATGGAGGAGTGAGCCGATTGCACGAGAGAGAAACTCTCTCTTTAAGGTAGGGTTAAGGGCATCCAGAAGCATTTCAAGTGTCAAATCTTCGTCAAAGATAATTGGGTTTGCGGTGCTGGCTATTTTCAATGCTCGTACGGCATGAAGGTACGCGTGCTGGATGTCTCTAGGTTTGGCTGCAGGACCTATTCCTATAAAGGCATTGCATCCTGAAACAGAGCTAATAAAATTTGCAAACTGGTGAAGTGACGAATAAATCTCACTCCGTGTTTTATGTCTGGAATGATCAAGCAGGAGGATGATGCGGTCATTTCCCCAACGGGCGGACACATCTGATGGAAAAAAATTATGCCAGCCTAAAATTGTAACCCATGCATCTCGTGGAAGGGGCTGCCCAATATTCCGCAATTCAATTATAACGGCAACTCTATCAATTGTTAGGTCAATTGAAAGAAGCCTTGCCCGGTCGGTAAAGCTTTCGCCCCAATCCTTTAATTGAATCAAATCCATAACGAATGACTCAACGGCCCGCGATTGCCATTCATACTGACTGTAAAAATAATTCTCGCTAATCAGAAGTTCAGTCATCTTTCTGACAATTTCCCCGAACGGTGTAACGGATGAGGGATCTCCTGTTATTCCGATTATACCGATAACATCTTTTTGAAAGAAAATCGGGAAATTAATACCAGCTTTTACACCTTTTAATTTCTGCTGATCGTCTTTTGTAATGATTAGTTTTTGTTTTTCTTTTGCGACAATCGATGCTCCTTCATGAAAGGAGCCGATTCTCGAGTTATCCGTGCTCGCTATTATGATTCCATCTGTATTCGCCACAATAAGATCTTCATCAATAAGTTTACTTACTTCCTTAACAATTTTTTCTGCAAGCTCTGGAAAAATCAACTTTCCACCTCCTGCTCTTTCATTAGTTGTTGCCCCGGAAAACTTCCCTGAACCGGCAACACAAAGTTATACTTCTTATTATAAAGAAGGGATTGAGGAGGTGCTATAACTATTTCCAGACTATTCATCATTAATCGTTTTCTAAAGAAGTTATAGTTCAGTCAGTTCCTTTACTTGTATCTTTATCCGGGTGCATAAAAGGCACAGCATTTGGCTTGCGTTTGCTTTCTAGTAATTCCCGGTTTTCTGGGCTATTCCAGCCGATATCATTTGTAGGATGCACCCATTCATCCCCAGCCATGATCTCCGGGTCTGTTTCTGCCGTCCAATTTTCCAGCGGTGAATTGGGAGAAGCATAATGGCTGTCCCCGATGACTACCCCATGTTTATTTTTGAATGGGGGTTTTATTTCAATACTGGTTTCTGAGAAATCAGCAGCATTGATTTGATGAGGCATTGTTCCGTCAATTTGTAGAATCCCGGTCTTTTTTTCTTCTTTCATTGTAATTCCTCCTTTCTTTTTATTGTTTAAAATCAGCAGTGATTTTATCCTGCATCCATGAAGAGCAGCCCCGAGTCTCTAATTTCTAAATAAGTTCGTGGGGAATGAATGAAAGGTGCTAAAGGGGCAAAACTAAGGCTGCTGGAGTTAAGAATAAGGAGGAGTCAGGAATGGCAAAACGGAAAGCTGAACGTAATGCAGTCGAGAAATATAGCAAGACCCCGCACAAAAACTCAATTGAATCAGATTTTTCGGCTGAATTGGCACATGAAGAAGACCCGATGAAAGGGGCCAACAGAAATTCAAAACAGGGAAGGAAAGGGCGAGGCTGATGAAAGGTTCGAGGCAGCCCAATAAGGAATTTTACGAAGAGTTTGGCATAGAGTTTGGTGATGTAAATGGGATCAAGCTTTATGAACTGTTTGCTGAACGCTGGCATAAAGAAGAAAAACAAGTGAAAAAAGAGAAGGATGAAAAGAAAAAATAAGCCGGTTTAAAACCGGCTTATGATGCGAATGAAGAAATAATAGGCCCCTTGCCAGTTGGATCATAATAGACGACGAGTACCGATTCGATTGGCCGTATTTCCCCTGTTGTTTGGAAAATTCCTATGTCAAATGGGACTTTCTCAAGCAGGGTATGCTTATAAAGCTCTTTTTCCGATAATTCCAATGCCTTAAAGGCAGGACCGGCAATCAAGGGGTTTTGCAGAAGCAATTGATACTTGCTGCCTAGCTCTTTTTTGGAATAGCGGCTGTCCCACCAAGGCTTACGCGGGCTATATTTCTGTCTGGACAAGTAATCAACCTTCATCAAACCTTCGACAATCTCAAGATTGGCTATATTTCTTTCCTTTAAAAATTCATGAAGCCTCTTAAACAAATCTTCAAGCTGATGGCCAATTCTAGCCCATCCTTTTGAATCCCAATATGCCCCAAATTCCTGAAAGAAGTCAAAAGGAGACTCAAACACATATTGAATCAAATATTCAATAGTAGCATCCATCCGATGGCTGTTCCAATATTTTTCCAATACATCTTCCACCTGTTTAATGCGGATGATATCCTCGAAAGGAAGGACATTGTTTCCGAGTATTTCATATGGAGCATGGTCCATATAAATATAATCATGTTCATTTGCCCGCAACCTAACGCCTGTACCGCGCAGCATTTTTAGAAAACCAAGTTGAAGTTCCTCCGGCCTCATTTCAAATACATCATTGAATGTCTTCCTAAATGAAAAATAATTCTCTTCAGGCAAGCCTGCGATCAAATCGAGGTGCTGGTCGATTTTGCCGCCATCTTTAACCATCGTGACGGTACGCTTTAGCTTTTCAAAATTTTGCTTTCTCATGACAAGTTCATTAGTGTAGTCATTTGTTGACTGAACGCCAATTTCAAAACGGAATAACCCTTTTGGAGCTTCCTGATTTAGAAATTCTATTACCTCGGGACGCATGATATCTGCGGTGATTTCAAATTGAAAAACAGTTCCGGGCACATGTTCATCAATAAGAAAACGGAACATTTCCATGGCGTAACTTCTGCTTATATTGAAGGTTCGGTCAACGAACTTTATGGTTTTAGCTCCATTGGCCATTAGGTAACGAATATCTTCTTTTATTTTCTCCCTGTCAAAATACCGCACACCAACTTCTATAGAAGAAAGGCAGAACTGGCAACTGAATGGACAGCCCCTGCTTGTCTCAATGTAGGTTACCCTTTTGCCAAGATATGGAGCGTCCTCAGGAAACCGATACGGGGAAGGGATTTCTTTCAAATCAAGCTTTCCTGCCTGCAGATTCAGCTTCACTTTCCCATTTTTTCGGAAAGTAAGACCTGGAACTTTACTTAGATCCGGAGAAGAACTGGAGAATTGGACAAGAAATTCCTTAAATGCGATTTCGCCTTCGCCAACAACAATATAATCTACTTCAGGATGACGCTCAAGCCATTCTACAGTATCATAAGTAACTTCTGGTCCACCAAATACGATGGCGATATCCGGATTGATTTTTTTGATCATTGATACAACTTTAATGGTTTCTTCAATATTCCAAATGTAACAGCTGAATCCAAGAACATCAGGCTTTTTTGCAATCAAGTCTGAAACGATATTCATCGCAGGATCCTTGATTGTATATTCTGCAAGCTCAACAGTAAATTCCGGTTCCGCATATGCCTTTAAGTAGCGGATGGCCAGATTTGTATGAATATATTTTGCGTTAAGTGTTGAACATATAATTTTCATGAACTTACTCCCTACATATAAGTGTTAAGTAATATTTTAGTATACAAGTTATGGGTTGTAAAAGGAAGGGGCCGAGGATGGGGGAGTAGCAGTACATAAAAAGAGGTACTTTGTCAGGATTACCCATCCAAGAATCATTAACGGATTATCCAGTACCATTCTGTCTATAGGTTACCTATCCAAGGACATTTTTGATTTCTTTATGTCATATTGTCCATGAAGACTAGGTGATTCATTTTTTCATAACATAAAAAAGATGCCCCAAAGTATATACTTCGGGACAGCCTATTTCTAATCGATTTAAGGAATCATCCAACTAAAGAAATTATGCTGCAACCATGTCATAATACCAATCAATGTGACAAGGAACAAACTATGTTTAATTGTGAAGCGGAACAAGTCGGATTCTTTTCCCGCGAGTCCAACCGCAGCGCATGCCACTGCAATGGATTGCGGGGAAATCATTTTTCCTGTTACACCGCCCGAAGAGTTTGCTGCAACTGCAAGGACTTCGCTCATGCCGATATTGTTCGCTGTGATTTTCTGCAGGTTTCCAAACAAAAGGTTTGCGCTTGTATCGGAACCCGTAATGAATACCCCGAGCCAGCCAAGGAATGGCGAGAAGAATGGGAACAGGATCGAACCTGTTTTTGCGAGCGTCATACCGAGTGTTGTACTCATTCCTGAAGCATTTGTAACGTAGGCAAATGCAACAACCGATGCGATAGTCAAAATCGGGAATTTCAATTCATTAAGCGTTTCGCCAAAGGCCTGAAAGAAGCCGCGCCAGCTGATTTTTACTATGAATTTGGAAATGATTGCTGCAATTAGAATAGCCGTTCCAGCTGCGCCAAGGATATCGAGTTTATAGAGAGCTGGAAGCTGTTTCCCGGCTAAATCAATAATATTGTTGTTCAGGAATGGAACTTCCGGATGGAACGATAAGGCTTGTCCAATTCCATTTAGTGCTTTCAGAATTACGTTTTCTCCTGCGTAAATTCCAGTCAGGGCCTGTTTGATGGTTGGAATGCCCCAAAGCGAGATAATGGCTGTCAATATAAGGAACGGTGACCAGGCTTTAAAGATTTGTCCAGGAGTATATTTCAGATCCTGACCCGCACTTGTTTTCTTAGCAGCTGAAGTTGCTGCCAGTTCCTGTTCAGCAGAGAAACGGAAAATTGTTTTAGGCTTCCAGAAACGAAGGAAAATAGCAAGAGCAAAGAGTGAAACAAGGGAAGACAGGATATCCGGAAGCTCAGGTCCAAGGAAATTGGAGGACAAGTATTGAGTTACCGCAAAGGAAATACCAGAAACAGCAATTGCTGGCAGGACTTCAATTGTACGCTTCCAGCCAGCCATGATCATAACTAGATAAAACGGAATGAACACAGACAGGAACGGCAGCTGGCGGCCGACCATTTTGGAAATTTCCATGGCAGGAATCCCAGTCGGGCCTTCTACTGCGATAATCGGAATGCCAATTGCTCCAAATGCAACAGGTGCAGTGTTGGCAATTAAGCAAAGACCTGCGGCATAGAGTGGATTAAAACCTAACCCTACTAACAGTGCCGCGGAAATGGCAACTGGTGCGCCAAACCCGGCGGCCCCTTCAAGGAAAGCCCCAAATGAGAAAGCTACCAAAAGTGCTTGCAGGCGCCTGTCCTCTGTGATTGTAAGGACAGAGCTTCTGATAATATCAAATTGGCCAGTTTTTACGGTTAGTTTGTAAAGGAAGACGGATGTAATGATAATCCATCCAATTGGCAGGATACCATAAACTGCGCCTTGTGTTGCGGACATGACGGCAAGCCCTGCCGGCATTTTATAAGCGAAGACAGCGAGAACAATGGCAATTAATAGTGTGGTTAAGCCTGCAACATGGCCTTTCATTCGTTTAATGGCCAGTGCCCAGAAGAAATAAAGAATAGGAACGATTGCTACTATTGCGGACAAAGCAAGGTTATCCCCTACCGCAGTAAAATTTTGTGTAAAACTCATTAGCGTAACCCCCCAGTTTAGCTTGGAATTTAATTGTTCTGTCCCCCCGGACATTTCCTCCTTCTCCCGATGTTTAAAACGCTTTCATAAAAAAGATTAGGTCATCTGATGACTAGACTTCTTCCCTAGCAAAAATTATATTTGTCATTCTTGTAAAAAACAATATATTTTGCATAAATTTTCTAAAAAGTAACTTTATTACTATATTGAGAGGGGAAACGGTTGTGGAAAAATTTGTTTTATCTGGAAGGCAAGGTTTTATAATCATTCAGCTAGAAACGTTGTATAATAGAAAAGCAATTGGCAGAAAGACCATTTAGGGGCTGAATTTATTGAATTACAAAAAAATAAAACCAAAAAAAATATATGAAGAAATTGCAGAGATCCTTCATGAAATGATTCGAAAAGGGGAAGTAAGGCCAGGGGAAAGACTGGATTCTGTTCAGCAATTGGCTGAAAACTTCCAGGTCGGCAGGTCTGCAGTTCGTGAGGCATTATCGGCACTTAAGGCAATGGGATTAATTGAAATGAGGCAAGGTGAAGGAACCTTTGTTAAAGAGATAACATCCAGTGACATATCTTTTCCTCTCTCAACATCCATATTGATGAATAAGAAAGATATCGAAAACTTGCTCGAGCTTAGGAAGATTCTTGAGACTGGAACTGCCTCAGCCGCAGCTTTAAAGCGAAGCCCTGATCAGCTTTTGAATATGGAGCGGGCATTGGAAGAAATGAAAAGGGCACATGGCAACGAGGAACTAGGGGAACAGGCTGATCTTCAATTTCATTTTGCTGTTGCCGAGGCTGCACAAAACCCTATGTTGCTGAACTTGATGCAGCAGGTATCAAGCCTTATGGGCGAAACAATGAAGGAGACACGGAAACTATGGTTATTTTCCAAACAAACTACGACCGAAAAACTATATGATGAACATTTGGCAATTTACAAGGCAATCGCAGCACAAAATCCAGAACTATCGCGCCTTTTAATGCTGGAGCATCTAAATAATGTGGAAGAGATCCTGACCAAATATTATTTAGCTGCGCCAATTTCAATTTAGATCTTTGAGCCTTTTTTTCAAAAAAGGCTTTTTTACAAAAATAATATGAAAACACTTTCATTATTTTGTAGCTTTATAGTAGTATTTAAATAACCTACCATTTTTTTCTTTAAGTCATCAGATGACCTGTTGACTTAAATGGTAATGAACTAGATGAGGGAGAGTAGAGAAGATGAAGGTAACCCTTTTTGCAACGTGCCTTGTTGACCTTTTCCAAAGTGATGTTGGAAAGGCGACAGTCGAGCTATTGGAACGGCTGGGATGCGAGGTTGAATTTCCTGAATCTCAGGTATGTTGTGGACAGCCAGCTTATAACAGCGGTTATGTGAAGGAATCAAAAGAAGCAATGAAACGGATGATCGATACGTTTCAGCATGCAGAAGTCGTCGTGTCTCCTTCAGGTTCTTGTGCCACAATGTTTCGTGAATATCCACACTTGTTCGCTTCGGACCAGATATATGGCCCGAAGGCAAAGGCACTAGCCGAAAAAACATTTGAGCTTACCCAATTTATCGTTGATGTGTTGAAAATTGAAGATGTAGGAGCACGGTTTGAACACAAAGTTACATATCACACATCCTGCCATATGACCAGGCTCCTCGGAGTTGTTGAAGCTCCTATGAAACTATTGAAAAATGTAAAAGGACTTGAATTTACTGAGCTTCCTGGTAAAGAGCAATGCTGTGGATTTGGCGGAACATTCGCCGTCAAGATGGCCCAGATTTCCGAACAGATGGTTGATGAAAAGGTCCAGCATGTCGAGGAAACAGGGGCGGAATACTTAATCGGCGCGGATGCTGCCTGCTTAATGAATATTGGCGGCAGAATTGACAGGCTCGGTAAACCAATAAAAATCATGCATATTGCTGAAGTGTTGAATAGCAGATAAAAACCTTTGGCTTTTGTTTCGAAACAGGATGGAGGGAGATACCAGTATGTCCATTAAAATCGGGCAGGACCAATTCAAGGAACGAGTCAGGGAAGGCATAAACGATTCTTTCATGCGAGGCGCTGTTGCTGGAGCACAGGAAAGGATGGGTACAAGAAGACGGGACGTAACGGTGGAACTAGGTGATTGGGAGGATTGGCGGAACCATGGTGAAGAAATCCGTCATCATGTTCTTGATAACCTTGACTATTATCTGGATCAGCTAAGCGAAAATGTCGCCAAGCGCGGTGGACATGTCTATTTTGCCCAAACAGCTGAAGAGGCAAGTGCCTATATCACGGAAGTTGCAAAGAAGAAGAATGCCAAAAAGGTTGTAAAAGCCAAATCAATGGTTTCAGAAGAAATTTCGATGAATCAAGCCCTTGAAGCAGCGGGCTGTGAAGTAATTGAAACTGACCTTGGGGAGTATATACTCCAGGTCGATGATCATGATCCGCCATCCCATATCGTCGTCCCGGCCCTTCACAAAAATAAGGAGCAAATAAGGGATGTTTTCGCCGAAAAGCTTGGTTATGATAAAACGTCAAAGCCTGAAGAACTGGCAGCCCACGCCCGGGAAATGCTGCGTAAGGAATACTTGGCAGCCGATATCGGCATAACAGGCTGCAATTTTGCTGTAGCGGAAACAGGTTCATTTGCGCTTGTGACAAATGAAGGTAACGCTGATCTAGTAACAGCACTGCCAAAAACACAGATTACCGTAATGGGCATGGAAAGGCTCGTACCAACATTCGAGGAAATGGAAGTTCTAGTCAGCATGCTGACCCGGAGCGCGGTTGGACAGAAGCTTACCAGCTATATTACGGTACTGACTGGGCCAAGGCAGGAACCAGAAGCTGATGGACCCGAGGAGTTCCATTTGGTTATCATCGACAATGGCAGATCGGATATTCTGGCAGGCGAGTTCCGCTCAGTTCTCCAATGCATCCGTTGTGCGGCATGTATAAATGTGTGTCCAGTATACCGGCATGTTGGCGGCCATTCCTATGGTTCAATCTACTCCGGACCTATTGGGGCAGTCCTTTCTCCACTTTTGGGAGGTTATGATGAGTATAAGGAGTTACCGTATGCTTCGACGCTTTGCGGGGCCTGTACGGACGTGTGCCCGGTTAAAATCCCATTACATCAGCTTCTCCATAAACATAGGCAAGTGATTGTTGAAAAAGAAGGCAAAGCTCCCGTTTCCGAGAAATTGCTCATGAAAGCCTTTGGCTTCGGTGCTTCATCTCCCGGGCTATATAAACTGGGTACGAAAATGGCACCTTCTGCTATGAATCCGTTCATGGCTGGCGATAAAATTACAAAAGGCCCTGGCCCGCTGAAGGCCTGGACCGATACTCGCGACTTCCCCGGACCGAATAAAGAAAGGTTCCGTGACTGGTTCAAGAACCGCGAAAAGGGAGGCAACTAAGTATGCATGGCACAATACACAATCGAAACAGATTTCTCGATAAAATAGCTTCCAGCCTTGGACGGCCAAGGAAAACAACGGGTGTGGAACGTCCCGTTTACACTTTCCAGCCACAGCATGAAATTTATAAAGGGGCATCCCAGGATGAACTCCTTCAAGTGTTAAAAACACAATGCCTAAAAATCCACACTTCTCTGCATGAGACGACCCTCGATGAACTCTCTTCCAAAGTGAGAGAAATTGTCGACGGATATGGCGGAGGCCCTGTAATTACTTGGAATGATGAACGGTATGCCAAATGGGGCTTAGGTGAGTTGCTTGAAAGTGAGTGGCCATCGGAAAATATAGAAGTTCGTCTTTGGGATCATTCAAAAGGGGATGAGAACATTCCTCTTGCTGAAAGTGCAAAAGTGGCGATAACAATAAGTGAGATTACGTTGGCTGAGTCAGGGACAGTCACTCATTTTACCAGTCCTGGAAGAGGTCGTTCAGTTTCTTTCCTTCCAGAAAATATTATTGCACTGGTTCCGAAAAGTACAATTGTGCCCCGATTTACGCAGGCGGCAGAGTGGATACGCAGTCAGCATCTTGAAGGGAAGGATGTTCCTTCCTGTATTAATTTCATCACCGGGCCGAGCAATTCGGCTGATATTGAACTCAACCTTGTCGTTGGGGTCCACGGACCGGTACGGGCTGCTTATATTGTGATTAATGATCTGTAAAATAGAAATCCCCGCCAAATCCGGCGGGGATTTTTATTGAATACGATGAGTGACAATTCACCTTTACTCAGAGCTCATAATGTCACTCAAAAGGCAGATGAATGACATTTCGCATGTCCTTAGAGGTCAAAGTGTCATTCAACTCTAACAGTCTTCCTTGTACTTTAGTTCCTTTCTTGTGTCACACGGTAGCCTCCAGATAACCTGCTGAATAGTTTTTTCGTCCGGGTGTTACTCAATTCTATTAATGGTTGTGTAAATGCTGTTATCAGCTTGCTTGAGAGGGCCAGCACAATAATAAGGGATACTCCAGCCAAAAGGACAATCCTTTCGGTTTTATCAAAATACGATATGAGCTCAGTCTCCCGCAGCAGCTTGACCAGGAAACCGTGCAAAAGGTACACGTACAGTGTGCGTTTTCCGAGAGTTGTAAAAAAGTACTGCCCTCTTGGCACAAAGGCAAAAAAGCTCATTACCATTACAAAACTCAAGATGTATATGCCAAGCCTTTTGAACATGGCCAATAAAGAGGCTGCTCCCATTGCTTCATACGGCTTTGAACCTAGCAGCCATTGATATTGCATGTCGGGATAAAAGTAAAATCCCGCAAATAATACAATGAATGCCACTAGTGCGATAATACGTTTTGGAATCGTGAATAGTGAATAGAAATGTTCTTTTTTCAAATAATATCCCGCCAAAAACAGTGGGAAGAATACAAATGTCCTGGATAAACTAAGGTAGTTTGATACCCAGTCAACATATCCAATGAGCAGTCCAGCTGTAAGTGCCAAAGGAATTGCGACTGAAGCCTTCAGTTTTGAAAAAGGAATCATCAACACGTTCCAGAAGAACATACTAACGAGAAACCAAAGCGACCAATGAGGATTAAAAGGGTCTATGACAAGCGTTTGTTTTTGGTATAGATAAAAATAATAAATAGAGTAGATTACTTGAAAGATAATGTAAGGCAAAATTAGCTTCTTGGCGATTTTCTTTATATAGCCCTTTTCGTTGAAACCTTTTGCGAAGAACCCCGACACCAGGATAAATGCGGGCATATGAAATGTGTAAATCGCTTTATATAATGCGAAAAATACTTCATTGTCTTCAATAAAGGCCCTGAGCAGATGACCGAACACAACAAGAAAAATCAAAATGAATTTTGCATTATCAAAGTAGTAGTCTCGTTTTTTCATGATGACCTCCAAATTTGAGACCCCCGGAACAATCATCTCTACTATTACCCAACTAAGATTAAAAGAAAACAGGTAAACCATTCCAAACTAGTAAAATCCTAATCTGTTATACTACAGATTTAGCGCTGTAATACAGAGGGCAACCCCTTAAAAACCTTGTTATACCAAGATTTTATTAAAATTTTTTAAGCTGTTTCAAAAATTATATGTTGTGTTTAACATTTGTCACAGCGCAATAGGCAGCTCTTGCCTAAAATGGAAGGTGGGGAGTGCCAGCACTGCTGGCGATATCATACTGAGAAATATAGGGGGAGAACATGTCAATCTTACCTAAACAAAATGAATTAGGATTTTTTGAAATCCGCCTTGAATCAATTGGCGGCCTGGGGGCCAATCTTGCAGGAAAAATGCTTGCTGAGGCTGGTGTGCTGGGACTTGGCTTGAACGGATCGAATTTCTCATCATACGGATCCGAGAAGAAAGGGTCCCCAGTAAAGAGTTTTATCCGATTTTGTGACCGGGATGTAGAAATCCGTGACCATAGCCCAATTGAACAACCGCATGTTATTGGGGTTTTTCATGAAGCTCTGTATAAAATGGTCGATGTTGTAAGCGGACTCGATGCTGATGGAATTGTCCTCGTCAACTCCGTACGCGATTTTGATGGAATCAGAAAAGACCTTCAGTTTAAATACGGCACACTGGCCATTGTCGACGCCTTAACTATTGCGGTAGAGGAGAAAACGAAGGTAAATACAGCGATGCTCGGGGCGATGTTCCGGATTTGTGATTTTCTGGATCCACAAGCGATGAAAAGTGTAATTAGAAAAACATTTGAAAAAAAATATCCTCACTTAGTCGAGCCGAATATCAGGACATTCGAGCGGGGTTATAATGAGGTTCAATTTAAAGTATACGAAGTGCCTGAAGGAGCAGAAGGCAAAACATTTTCACGGCCGTTGCCACGGCTAGGGTTTATGACTCAGGAGCTTGGAGGTGTCATTTCGGCACCGGCCAACAGCATTCTTAAGGATTTGAGTGGTTCGCGCCAGGGATTTCTGCCGGAATTAAAGCTTGAAAGCTGTATCCACTGTGCACAGTGCGACACGGTCTGCCCTGATTTCTGCTTTGTCTGGGAGAGTGGGCAGGATAAGCGGGGACGTGAGCAAATGTTCCTTAAAGGAATTGATTATCAATATTGCAAGGGCTGCCTGAAGTGTGTTGAAGCATGCCCAACCGATGCATTGGGTGACCTTCGCGAGATGATTGGATATGCGGATTCAAATAGAGTCAAACAGAATTTTCCATATGTAGAGGGGAGGCTTCTATAATGGCCATTTTGGAAGAGGAATTGAAAACAACAGCTAACAAAGAGCAATTATTGACTTTCGAATCAGGAAATGAAATGGCTGCGATGGCGGCTGCCCAAATCAATTATCATATTATGGGATATTTTCCTATTACCCCTTCGACCGAGGTTGCACAATACCTTGATATGATGAAGGCAAGGGGCGAGCACGATATTAAGCTTATTCCAGCAGATGGGGAGCACGGGTCGGCAGGAATTTGCTATGGAGCTGCCGCAACTGGAGCCCGTGTATTTAATGCGACAAGCGCAAATGGATTGCTCTATATGATTGAACAGCTGCCAGTCCAAGCCGGAACTCGCTTCCCTATGGTCATGAACCTCGTTACCAGGGCTGTCAGCGGGCCGCTCGATATTAGGGGAGACCATTCAGATCTTTATTTTGCTTTAAATACTGGCTGGGTAATTCTGACTGCTAGAACACCGCAGGCGGTTTACGATATGAATATCATGGCACTGAAAATAGCGGAGCATTCGAAGGTTCGGCTCCCGGTTATTGTTGCTTATGATGGATTCTTCACCTCTCATCAAAAGCGCAGAGTCCAATATTTCAAGGATCGTGCCACTGTCCAGGAATTCGTTGGTGAATACCCAACAGATTACAATTTTGCAAGAGATCCCAAGAAACCGGTAACCATCGGGGCCCATATGAATGGGGAAGACTTGATGAACAACCACTTCCAGCAATCAGAAGCGAATTATGCTGCTGGAGAAGTGTTCAAGGAAGTAGCATCTCAGTACGCGGAGCTATCAGGAAGGAATTATGAGATTCTTGACCTTTACAAAATGGAAGATGCAGAAGTGGCTCTGTTCCTACTCAATTCCGCAGCTGAGTCAGCCAAGGATGTTGTAGACAGACTAAGGGCCAAGGGCATCAAAGCCGGTGTCATTTCGCCAAACATTATCAGGCCTTTCCCGGCAAAAGAAATGCGTGAGGCTCTAAAAAACGTGAAATCGCTGCTGATTGGAGAACGCGCGGATTCCTATGGCGGCCATGGTCCGAATTTGACACATGAAGTGAAGGCTGCACTACAAGAAGATAGAGAAAATAAAACAATTGTCCTGAGCAGGGTATTCGGACTTGGCGGTAAGGACTTCTATGCGGATGATGCCGAGGCATTTTTTGCAATGGCAATTGATGCAATGGAAAAAGGGATTGCCGAAAAACCATTTGATTATTATGGCATTGTTCCAGGGAATCCGGAAAAGGCGTTAAAGCCAGTAATCGAACCGCAGCATGGCGAAACCTTTAAAACAGGCTTGATTGATGTGAAAATGGATGAAGCAACGGGTAAGCTTAAAGTTAAAATTCCACCTCTGCGGGCATTGGCCGGTAAGCCAAAACGGCTGGGGTCTGGTCATGGAGCCTGCCCGGGCTGCGGGATATTCCCGGGACTTGAGCTTTTCTTTAAGGGCATTGAAGGCGACATTGTCGTTCTTTATCAAACTGGATGTGCGTATGTAACGACAACTGCTTATCCTTATACATCACACAAACAAACGATGATTCATAACTTGTTCCAGAATGGGGCAGCAACCCTGTCTGGTACCGTCGAAGCATTTTTTGAAATGCAGAAGCGGGGAGAAATCAACATCGAGGACGATGTCACTTTCGTTATGATCACTGGTGATGGCGGAATGGATATTGGTATGGGATCGGCTATTGGAACAGCCTTGCGCGGCCATAAGCTTATCATAGTTGAATATGATAATGAAGGCTATATGAATACCGGTTCACAGATGTCCTATTCCACGCCGCTTGGCCATATGACGAGCACAACGAGCATTGGGAAGACCCAGAAAGGGAAAACGTTCCACCACAAAGACACAGCCCAGCTGATGGCGGCTGCGAATATTCCGTACGTATTCACTGGTACTGAGGCATTCCCGCAGGACCTTGTAAAAAAAGGTGCAAAAGCGCAGTGGTACGCCCGGAATGTCGGCACCGTGTATGGTAAGATTTTAATTACATGCCCGCTTAACTGGAAATCCGAGGACCGTTATGGCAGCACGATTATGGAGAAGGCGGTTAACTCTTGCTTTTTCCCGCTATATGAAATTGAGCAGGGAATTACAACGATCACCTACGACCCTGAGGCTAAAAACAAGCGTGTCCCTGCATCAGGATGGCTAAAATACATGGGTAAATCAAAGCATTTATTAAAAGAAGAGAACAAAACGATGCTAGAGTCTTTTGAAGATGAAATTGAACATCGCTGGCAGCGCCTCAAGGCAAAACACGAGCATCCAATGCTTTAAATAAACAAGTTCCATTCGAAAAAGCTGGCCAAGTGGCCAGCTTTTTCTTTTTGCTTCAAAAACCTAGAAATGAATTTTTATTAATATTGACACTTAAATCCTAATTTGATATAAATCTAATTAGACAAATATCAAATTAGGTGGCTGAACACTATGCAATTGGACCGGATTGTTTCGTTTTATAAAACGATGGGTGACCCTACCCGTATCAGAATTACAGTACTTCTTTCTGGTGGGCCGCTGCATGGCCAGGCGATTGCTGGAAAGCTGGGACTAACTCCCCCTACTATTACACACCATTTGAAAAAGCTCCGTGAAGTCGGGATTGTCTATGAACGGCGGGATAAAAATACTATTTATATTTATTTAAATGAATCCATGATCAAGCAGCAGGCGCAGGTTTTGTCACAGCTTTTGGAGAAGAGAGGGGAGGAACAGGTCAAAATGGTCGATACGAGCCTTGAAAAACAGAAAGTAATCAACAACTTCTTCACCAAGGAAGGAAAGTTGAAAAGCATTCCAGCTCAGCGGAAAAAGAAATTGTATGTGTTTGAGCATATCGTCCAGGGTCTGGAAAAAGGGCGCAAATACGAGGAAAAAGAACTGAATGAATATATAAAGAAATTTCACGAAGACTTTGCCACCATCAGGCGGGAATTTATCATAAACCATTATATGTTCAGGGAAAACAGTATTTACGAGTTAAATCCAGAGGAAATGTGGGCTAAATAGAGGGTTTCCATAAACTAATAAACTATATTCATTTGGTTGATATTTTCAATGTTACTTGTCTCCTTGAGTCCTTAATATAAAAAAACAGTTATGAACCTTTGTCGTTTTAAAGCGAAAAAGAGATTGTTTTGTCTTGTTTTGCGATTCTATTTACTTTGTACCAAATCGCTGGCATAATTTTTTAAGTGTTGCATAATTAATATGCAGCTCTAATAGAAATAAGCAGTAATTGGAGGAAGGTTGACGTGTTAGATCAGAGCTGGCAGCCTGAAACGATGATGGGAGAAATACAGGCTAAACGACAATTGATGATTGAATCGGCGAATTTAAGCGGTTTTACTAGTGAAAATACAATTCGATATAGCCAGGAACTTGATGAACTGATTGTAGCTTATCAAAAGGTTAGAAACAGAATGCAAAACCCTGGGCAAGTATTTGGAGACATAACAGGAAGCTGGAATCAGGAAATAGGCTTCATTCTTTCCGCCAGACTTACTAAACAAAATGAGTTGTAAAATTAAATATAGTGGTTAGGGGCGCTGCAAGAGATGCAGGGTCCTTTTGATTTGTTCTTAGCCCCCTGAAAAAATTAAAAAATAGAAACCTATTTTGAACCTTACCCACATAAAAATTATTAATAACTGGGTTTTACTGTGACATATATCATTGTTAATATTTGAATATTTTTTATAGTAATAGTATCGGCAAAATTCTTTTTGTCTATGTTATTCCCGCCACTTGTTTTGCTTTAGATTTTTTACTACTACATCATGTTCAAACCTACACAACCTTCTTTACTGAACCATCACAGAATTCCAGCTTTCAGTTCATTGGTTAGTACTATGCTTGTTTTACGTCACATATATCGTAATACATGCATTTTAATTTTAAAGAAAAAGAAAACGTTTTCATTCTTTGTGAAGGGAAGGGAGTACATGCATATTGTTGTTTGTGTAAAACAAGTGCCAGATACTAAAATCATTAAAATCAACCCTAAGACGAACACGCTTGATCGCCGTAGCGCACCAGCTATTCTAAATCCATACGATGCCCATGCGGTCCAGGAAGCGGTCAAAATCAGGGAATTGACCGGGGGGACAATTTCGGTGCTTTCGATGGGGCCGCCGCAGGCAACTGCAGTCATTAAAAAAAGTATAGAAATTGGTGCTGACAGAGGCTATTTGATAACAGATCGGGCATTTGCAGGGGCGGATACGCTGGCTACAAGCTATGCCTTATCTAAAGCACTTGAGAAGATTAGTAAAGAACTTCCTATCGATCTTGTTATTTGTGGAAAGCATGCAATTGATGGTGACACCGGCCAGGTAGGTCCAGGGATTGCCAGGAGACTTGATATTCCACCGGTTACAAATGTTATTGAAGTCCCAGAGGTCAATATTCCTGAGAAAACAATCCTAATTAAGAGGAAGCAAACAAAAGGGCATGAATTAATCCAAGCCCAGCTTCCATGCCTGTTGACAGTAGAAAAGGAAATTAATGAAATCGAATATTCTCCGCTTCCTAATATGATAAGAGCTGTAAGGTATGAACCTGTAATCTGGGCAGTCAGTGATTTCGATGATGTAGATCGGACCCAGTTAGGCTTAAAAGGTTCACCAACGATTGTTGGAAAGATGTTTTCTCCTCCAAAGCCAGAGGGCGGCAAGAGGATTGAAGGAACACCTGATCAGCAGGTAAGTGAACTTATTAGCCTCCTAATGGAGAAAAAAGAACTTTTACAGCCTAATTCAGCAAACTAAACAACTGTTCTATGAGGATAGGAGGATCGAAATGAATTTGGATGATTACAGAGGAGTATGGGTTTTTATAGAAGCTGCAGATGGGAAAATTGAAGGGGTTTCACTTGAACTGCTTGGAGCAGGCAGACAGCTTGCTGATAAGCTTGAGGTCCCACTTGCCGGGGTGCTGCTTGGGGAAAAGGTTAAGCAGCTTTCATCAACCGTTATTGCTTACGGCGCTGATGAAGTATATGTTATCGACCACCCTGTTTTAAAGCATTACCGGACTGAATCGTTTATGAAGGGCGTAATTATGCTTGCTGAAAAATATAAGCCTGAGATATTCCTGTATGGGGCTACTCCAAATGGGAAGGATCTGGCAAGCGCGGTGGCAACCGACCTTAATACCGGCCTGACAGCCGATACAACAATGCTCGATGCCGATGTATCAAGCAGGCTTCTTGAAGCAAGCAGGCCGGCATTTGGCGGAAATATAATGGCAACCATTCTTTGTAAAAAGCATAGGCCGCAAATGGCAACCGTAAGGCCAAAGGTAATGAAAGCACTTGAGCCCGATACATCAAGGCCAGGCAGAATCATAGAGGAAAGTATTGATCTTTCCGAAGAAGACATGCGTACAAAAGTACTTAAAATTGTGAATGACATAACAAATACTGTAAACCTCGCAGATGCCCATGTTATTGTTTGTGGCGGAAAGGGACTCGGGGATTTCCAAAACTTCCAGATGCTTTACGATCTTGCAGAAACCATTGGCGCTACCGTCGGGGGAACCAGAGATGTTGTTGAAGCCGGCTGGCTGCCGCATTCGCTTCAGATAGGACAAACCGGGGAAACCGTTACACCTAAGATTTATTTTGCCATCGGGGTGTCAGGGGCAATCCAGCACGTTGTTGGCATGAAAAATTCAGAGTTTATCATCGCAATCAACAAGGACCCGAATGCGCCGATTTTTGATGTAGCCACCTATGGGATTGTAGGGGATGCGCTTGAAATAGTACCTAAATTAACTGAACAATTTAAACAGATCCGGAATCAAAAGGGCGGTGAAATCAGTTATGCCTGAAAAGTTTGACGTAATAGTAGTCGGTGCAGGTCCAGCGGGTACCGCATGTGCCTTAGTCTGCGCCAAAAATGGCCTTAATGTGTTACTGATTGAACGAGGCGAATATCCTGGAGCAAAGAATGTTATGGGCGGCGTATTGTATAGAAAACAGACGGAGGAACTTATTCCTGAATTCTGGAAGGAAGCCCCGCTTGAGCGCCCTGTCGTTGAACAAAGATTTTGGATGATGGATAAGGAATCGGTCGTATCTTTTGGCTATAAGGGCTTGGAATGGGCCCAGGAGCCTTACAACAATTTCACGGTCCTTCGTGCCCAATTTGACCAATGGTTTGCTCAAAAGGCGGTCGAGCAGGGAGCATTGCTCATCAATGAAACAGTAGTAACTGAGTGTATTGTGGAAAATGGGAAAGTTGTCGGAGTGCGTACGGACAGACCGGATGGGGATGTTTACGCGGACGTAGTTGTACTGGCCGATGGAGTTAACTCACTGCTTGGCAAACAGCTTGGTTTCCACAAAGAGTTCCGCCCGGACGAAGTGGCCTTGACCGTCATGGAAGTTATCAATCTTCCAAAAGAAAAAATTAACGACCGCTTCAATCTTGAAGGGAACCATGGATGTACAATTGAAATCTTTGGCGACTCAACCAAAGGTAATCTTGGAACTGCATTCTTGTATACAAATAAGGATAGCCTCAACATAGGAGTGGGGACTACCTTATCAAGCATGATAAAAGCAAAATTAAAACCATATGATCTGTTGGATTATTTAAAGACTCACCCGATGGTCAAGCCTATGCTTGAAGGTGGAGAGTCAGCAGAATACCTCGCGCACTTGATTCCGGAAGGCGGCTTCCGTTCTGTGCCTAAGGTTGTGGGCAATGGAGTGGTTGTTGTCGGAGATGCAGCTCAGCTGGTCAATGCAATTCACCGTGAAGGTTCGAATATGGCGATGTATTCCGGAAAGCTGGCTGCTGAGGCAATTATCCAGGCGAAAGCCCGTGGCAATTATAGCCAGGCAAGCCTGAACAGCTATCGTGATGCTTTATACGGAAGTTTTATTATGAAGGATCTGGAAAAGTACAAGGATGCTGCGCATACATTTGAGAAATACCCGCAATATTTCAAGGAATATGTACCGATGATGAATCAGGCCATGAGCAAATTCTTTACGGTTGATGGCACTCCTAAACGTGACAAGCAAAAAGAGATCATGAAGAGCATTACCAGTGAACGAGGTACCTTTAAGGTGCTTCAGGATGTCTATCGCGCATGGAAGGCGGTGAAATAATGTCAACTAAAACCATCGAAGAAAAACAATATCTCCTTCGTTTCAAATGTGATACAAAGTCCCATTTGACAGTTTTGGACTCAGACATTTGCGCGACTAAATGCCCCGACAAACTATGCACAGTATTCTGCCCTGCCGAAGTATATAAGTGGGAAGGAACACGTATGCAGGTTGGCTACGAAGGCTGCCATGAATGCGGCAGCTGCCGGATTGGCTGCCCGTACCAAAATATTAAATGGGAATATCCAAAGGGAGGACACGGAATCGTCTTTAGACTGGCGTAATTCTGTTGAATTCTACGAAAAATAAGACAAAAAGCTGTCCCTGGGGGTCAGCTTTTGTTTGTTTTTCTGGTTTTCGGATTAGCCGAGGTTCTTTAATCCTATGGGCAAAATGATTTGCATGGTCGTTAATAGAAGGACTTGAAGACTCTATGAGCAAAAAATGGTCTATGTGGTCTTCAATAAAAGCACTTGAAGATTCATTAGCAAAAAGCTTCCTCGACCCAAACAGTCCTTGTTTTATATAAAAAGAGTAAAAGAAAGTAATGTTTATATTCCACTATTCACATGCTATGTATAGGAATTCACAATTGAGGTTAAAAAGAGGTGAAGCTTTAAGGGGAACGTGCCAGAGGTCTAACTAATTTTTGTATTTAAATCAAGGGAACAAAGTTCGTCATTCGTTCCGCATTGTTGGTAATGCTGGGCGAGTTCAATTGCGGATTCAATTGCATTAAACAAAGGTGATGAATAATAGGGAGTCTCCCAATTAAATGATCCTTCTGAATCTGCAGTATAAACAACAACTTTCCAGTGGCAATAATCTTCCGGAAGTTCAATTTTTTCTTCCTGCAAGGCGATCAGCCAATGAGTAGGTCCGGAGTTTGTAAGGCAGGAGTCTCTTAATATAGCTGAATCATTTTGGCCTATTTGCAACATTGCTGTTGGGTAAAACTCTCTGTAATATGGAAAATTCATTCTTTGTCCCTCCCTTTAAGGTCTTACCTAAATTATATGTCGTGTCCTTATAGAAATGTTTAAGTAAATGTTAAATTTTTTTGAATATTTAATTCACTCTTGTAAAATGTGGCGATTTTCTGTCGAGTGACATTCATCACAACTATTCATTGCCAATCCCCCTATACTAAAAATAAATCAAAACACTATTTGGAAAGGGGAAAATAAAATGAGTGGGTGTATGAGTTCTTTTGGAGGAATGGGAACAGTCGAATTGTGTGAAGGGTTGCAGCAATTGAAAAGCGAGCATCCTCCTTTACTTGAACAGCTTGAGGGATTGCTAAAGTTGGTTACGCATATTGAAAATGGAGTTGAGGTGACAGAAAACTTTAGTGAACTGACAGTTAAGACACGAAGATTCATTGCGGATCTTGGACCCCATTCAGACAGAGAAGAGGGTGTCCTGTTTGAAATGATGGGTACGTATATCGGCCGAACTTCAGGGCCAATTGCAGTCATGGAATACGAACATGACCGTGCCAAAACCTTGATCGGAAATTATCTCTCCACTACCGAGGCTGAAAATGCAAACTTTACAATGGATGAAATCAATATACTTGCTAAGCAAATCAAGGAAGCATACTATACATTAACAGACCATTTTGCCAAGGAAGAAAATGTACTATTCCCAATGGCACAGCGGATGCTGTCAGAAGAAGAAAAGGCGGAACTTCATCGCCGGATTCAGGAAATTTAAACAGGATTAAATATTAAAATACGAACTAAAGGCTGGACCTATCGCGTTAGCAGATAGGTACCATCCTTTTTTTTAGTTGCAGAGCTGCAACCTAATTATTGATTGATTTCTGAGCCCAATATGATGCTCATAACTGGCTATTGGACACATTTCGCATCAATTTTGGAATCAAAACGATGCCAATACTGGTTATTGGAGACATTTCACATGAAATTTGAGGTCAAAACGATGCCAATACCGGCTATTGGACACATTTCGCATGTATTTAGAGCCCAAAACGATGCCAATACACCGGAGGATTTAGTTGATTGTATTTTTGGTGCTAGGCAGATAGTTTTCCAGATTGAAAATTCCCCATTCAATTTAATTACTAAATACAATTTAACCTAATATTTGAAATATCGGAGTTTGCCCAAAGTATGGTAACCGCTGTGCTTAATCCATGAGGTATACACTTACTACAATCAGGAAAGTGAGAAGGCTTGTTTATGAACCTCCTCACTGTCAATATTGACGGTTACCCATTGTTGGCCCCCTATGAAGGAATTGATATTCCAATTGGATTGTTCTCTGTCAGGAGTTCTTTTATTAAAAGGGAACAAATTGCTTAATTGTAAGAAAAGGCATGGCTGAAGGGCCATGCCTTTTTGCAATATTTAAATCAATCTGCTTTGTTCCATTGTCTGACGTTTTCATCTGGCGGAAGCAAAAGCGCAATAAGCCCCAGCAAAGGAAGGAATCCTAACGCTGTAATCATTTCCGGCAGGCCCGCCCAATCTGCTGCATATCCAAGTCCGACTGATCCAATCGCTCCCATTCCAAATGCAAGGCCGACTGTCAGCCCAGACATGAGGCCGATTTTCCCAGGAACAAGCTCCTGCGCATATACCACCGTTACAGAAAAGCTCGTCATAAGAATAAATCCGTTTAAAAGAAGGCAAAGCAATGCAGCAATAGGAGGGAGGAAAGGGATTGCGATAGAAAATGGGACCGCGGCAAGCATAGATTCGGCTATGACTTTCTTTCTTCCGAAACGGTCGGCTAGCGGACCGCCGAAAAATGTACCAATTGCACCGGCTACAAGAAATGCAAATAGCAAGTACTGGGCTTGCTGAATCGAGAATCCATATTTCTCAATTGCAAAAAACGCATAGAAATTCGTGACTCCAGATATATACCAGGAACGCGCAAAAATTAAAAGTAAAATGAACAATAAAGCAAGCTTTACAGCTTTAGACAGGGGCTTTGAAGGCACTACAGCCGGTTTCTTGCCACCCAAAGCCCTTTTTGCGGTTTCTAGTCTCCCTGAGTACCAGCGTGCAATATAAACGAGTAGAGTGACAGCGATAGCTGCTACAATAGCAAACCAGGCTGCTCCCTTTTGCCCGAAAGGTACAAGCACGAGAGCTGTAATCAATGGAGCCAATGCCTGTCCGGAATTACCGCCTACCTGGTAGATTGATTGTGCAAGCCCCCTTTTAGGCCCGGCTGCCATATAGGCGACCCTTGACCCTTCTGGATGGAAAACAGCGGAACCCAGCCCAATGAAAATAACGGATAGAATGATTAATATAAAATTGGGTGCAAAAGCAAGCCCGAGGACACCAGCCATTGAAGAAGCCAACCCTATTGGAAGGGCATAAGGAAGCGGCCGTTTATCAGTAGCCTGGCCGACAACAGGCTGCATAACAGAAGAAATCATGTTCAGGGAAAATGCAATTAACCCCAATTGGGTAAAATTCAAGCCAAGGGATTTCTCTAGAATTGGAAACATTGCCGGTACAACCGACTGAATCGCATCGTTCAATAAATGGCATATACTAATAACAAACAGAATTTTGTATGTAGTTGCCTCAGGGGTAGTTTGGGTCTTAACAGCTGATGCAGCCTGTGAAGTCATGTCAATACGAACTCCTCTATTAAAATTTTCTATAATTATAGAATAAAACTAAAATCCAAAAGAGGAAACAAATTTTTGTAGTCCCTTGATTTGACAGTGGCTGTCCAATTTATTATAATTATCTTGAATTCGAGATACGTTAATTATACTACAAAGGGTGAATAATATGGAAAAAGACTCTGTTGCACAGTCACTGAAGCTATATATTGTTCTATCAAGGGCTTTTAAAGCGATTAATGAGCAAGTCAACAAGCTTATCCAGGAAAATGGATTAAATCCAACTGAATTTGCTGTCCTAGAACTTCTTTATCATAAAGGTGACCAGCCAATGCAGCAAATTGGAAGTAAAATCTTGATTGCAAGCGGAAGTATAACATATGTTGTTGATAAATTGGAGCAAAAAGGCCTTCTTCAGCGTGTTGCATGTCCTACTGATCGAAGGGTTACATTTGCTGCAATCACAGATAAAGGAAAAGATTTTATTGAAGAGGTATTTCCAAGCCATGAACAAAATATACACGAAATTATGTCCCGTATTTCCGAGGACGAACGCAGCCAGGCAATTGACCTGTTGAAAAAGCTGGGTATTCCATCAGGAAAATACTAAATAACTCAAGCAATAGACGGCAACTAAGCCGTCTATTTTTGTTCCGTTTAGTCAACAAAATGGCTTCGATTCTCGACACCACTTTTTAATACAAAATAGGAATGGCTTCACTTTTGATAATGTATACTATCCAGGAAATTCATTGTATTGCCACAATTGATTTGGAAGTCTATAATTGTTCTGCAAGACTTTTCTGAATATGAAGGAAAAGGGAAGGCTTGTGTCGAAACCAAAGGGTATTATATGGAAAGAAGGGGAGCCATTTGAAATTTGAAGAATATACATACGCTCGTCCTGACATTGACGAAGCGAAACTATCATTCGAAGCGGCCTTAGACGAGTTCAAAGACGCAGCAAGTGCGGATGAGCAGGGACGGATCATGGACAAAATTAATGGATTAAGGAATAAGCTGACAACTATGTTCACGCTTGTTTCAGTACGCCATTCCATTGATACCGAGGATGAATTTTATAAAGAAGAGCAGGATTTTATGGACGAAATTGGCCCTGAGCTTGAAGGGCTTGTCACTAAATACTATGAGGCCTTAACAAGCTCAAACTTCAGGATAGAGCTTGAGGCAAAATGGGGGACACAGTTATTCGCACTAGCGGAAGCTCAGTTAAAAACATTTCAGCCTGACATCATCCCGCTTTTACAAAAGGAAAATAAGCTGGTTTCAGAATATACAAAGCTTGTGGCATCGGCAAAAATTAAATTTGACGGTGAAGAGCTTACACTTGCACAGTTGGATCCTTACACGGAATCCGTAAATCGCGAAACAAGAAAACGCGCCAGTGAAGCCAAATTCGGTTTCTTCAGCAGCAATGAAGAAAGCTTTGACCGTATTTATGATGACCTGGTAAAGGTTAGGACAGAAATTGCCCATAAGCTTGGCTATAAAAACTTTGTTGAACTGGCATACTTCAGGATGTACCGGACAGATTACAATGCAGAGATGGTTGCTGGATTCAGAAAACAAGTCGAGGAGTATATTGTCCCGATTGCTACTAAACTAAAAAAACGCCAGCAGGAACGGATTGGTGTTGATAAGCTCTATTATTATGATGAAGGGTTCAGCTATACTTCCGGGAATCCTGTACCCAAAGGAACCCCTGACTGGATCATTGAAAACGGGCAGAAAATGTATGATGAGCTATCCTCGGAAACGGGTGAATTTTTCCGTTTTATGAGAGGAAATAACTTGATGGACCTTGTTGCCAAGAAGGGCAAGGCTGCCGGCGGCTACTGTACATATGTGGAAGATTACAAGGCGCCATTCATCTTCTCTAACTTCAATGGAACATCGGGGGACATCGATGTGTTGACCCATGAAGCGGGCCATGCATTTCAGGTTTATTCAAGCAGGCACTTCCAAATCCCTGAATATTATTGGCCTACTTATGAAGCCTGTGAAATTCACTCGATGAGCATGGAATTTTTCACTTGGCCATGGATGGAGCTGTTCTTCAAGGAGGATACTGAAAAATACAAGTTCCAGCACCTTGGAGGAGCCCTATTATTCCTGCCATACGGAGTATCCGTGGATGAATTCCAGCATTGGGTATATGAGAATCCAAAGGCTACCCCTGCTGAAAGGAAAGCAAAGTGGCGTGAAATTGAAAAGAAATACCAGCCACACAAGAACTATGAAGAGAATGATTATTTGAACCGAGGCGGATTCTGGCAGAGGCAAGGTCATATCTTCAATTCTCCGTTCTATTATATTGATTACACACTCGCCCAAATTTGCGCATTCCAATTCTGGAAGAGGTCCCAGGAGGATATGGAGTCAGCCTGGAAAGACTATCTCCATCTCTGTTCGCTTGGAGGCAGCCAGTCCTTCCTTGGGCTTGTAAAGGAAGCAGGGCTCATCTCTCCATTCGAGGATGGTTGCGTGGAATCGGTTGTCGACGTAATCGGAAATTGGCTTGATTCAGTCGATGACAAGAAGCTTTAAATAATGTAAAACAGGACCCGGGATTTTTTTCCGGGTCCTTTTCCATCAGGTAATAAATTTATCAGCAGGAACGTGGGAGGAAAAGAGTCAGGAGATGAAAGCGCCTGTCTCTGCGATGATTACTCTCGGGTGCTTCCCTTTGTGGAGCCAAAATCCATTGCACTGTTCATTCAACAAAAAAGAGGCGCCCAAAAGTAACTTTGGGACAGCCTCTAATTGTACTAATTATTCACTTCTACAGCTTTTTCTTTCAGGACGATCTCATCCCCATCAAGAATTGCTTCAATCTTTTTCAAATCCGGCTGATCAAGAATCAAATCAGCAATTTTGTCTTCAAGCTGCTCCTGGATGACCCTCCTCAATGGGCGGGCACCAAATGCCGGATGATAACCAAGTTCGGCTAGTTTGGTTTTAGTTTCCTGAGTGACAGCCAAAGACAGGCTTTGTTCGGCCAGAGTTGCATTTAAATCTGCAATCATCAAGTCAACGATTTGCAGCAAGTCTTCTTTTGCTAGCTGTGTGAATTCTATGATGCTATCAAAGCGGTTCAGGAATTCGGGCTTGAAGTAGCCATCCAAGGATTCGAGCAGCCCGGTTTGTTTGCTTTGCCCGCTGTTACCAAAGCCGACGTGGATTGGCTTGAAACCTGCTCCGGCATTTGTAGTCATAATGATGACTGTGTCCTTGAAGGAGACAGTTCGGCCCTGGCTGTCGGTTAAACGTCCATCCTCCATAATTTGCAGGAACATATGCTGTACATCAGGATGGGCTTTTTCAATTTCATCTAGCAGGATAATGCTGTATGGATTCCTGCGAACCTTCTCGGTAAGTTGGCCAGCTTCCTCAAAGCCGACGTAGCCAGGAGGTGAACCTATAAGCTTTGATACACTGTGTTTTTCCATATATTCGCTCATATCAAGCCTGATCATGGCATCTTTTGTTCCAAATAACTCCTCGGCTAGAGTCTTTGTTAATTCGGTCTTCCCGACACCTGTTGGGCCAGCGAACAGGAATGAGCCAATCGGCCTTTGTTTTGCTTTCAGGCCTGCGCGACTGCGGCGGATGGCCTTAGCAACCTTCTTCACAGCCTCTTTTTGCCCAATGACCTTCCTGCCAATTGATTCTTCAAGATTTTTCAGCATTTGTTGTTCCCCTTCATGCAATTTGCCTACAGGGATACCCGTTTTCTTTTCGATTATAGTTTGAATATTGCTAGCCTCTACTACAGGGCGATTTTTAGGCTGGACTTCATTTAAGAGTTTTTCCAGCTCAGCCTCCTCATCACGCAGCTTAGCGGCTTTTTCATAGTTCTCCTCTTTTAATGCAATTTCTTTTTGAGCAGCGATGTGCTTTAACTTAGCATCAATATCCTCTTTGGAGGAAATGCTGCCAGAAGCCAAGTTTAGCTTGGAACCAGCTTCATCGAGGAGGTCGATCGCCTTATCAGGCAGGAACCGATCCTGGATATACCGGTGTGATAGCTGGACACAAGCTTTGATAGCTTCTTCGGAGAAACTTACTTCATGAAAGGCTTCATATTTAGATTGAATCCCTTTTAGTATTTCAATCGCTGCCTCAACAGATGGCTCATGAACGTGAATTGGCTGGAACCTTCGTTCAAGAGCTGCATCCTTTTCAATTTGGCGATATTCCTTTAGCGTTGTTGCGCCAATTAATTGTAATTCTCCACGGGCAAGTGCAGGTTTGAGGATGTTTCCTGCATCCATTGATCCTTCTGCGGAGCCTGCACCTACAAGCAAGTGTATTTCGTCTATAAACAGAATGATATTTTTGCGTTTTTGAAGCTCTGAGATCATTTGCTTCATACGTTCTTCGAATTGGCCGCGAATACCCGTATTTGCAACAAGCGAAGCCACATCCAGCAAGTAAATTTCCTTGTTTGCCAGTTTCGCAGGGACTTTGCCTTCGGTTATTTTCAAAGCCAGGCCTTCGGCTATAGCGGTTTTACCAACACCCGGTTCACCGATTAGCACTGGATTATTTTTATTTCGTCGGTTCAATATTTCAATAACGCGTTCAACTTCTTCATCACGGCCAATAACAGGGTCAATTAAACCCGCTTTAGCAGCTTGTGACAGATTTCTTCCGTAGCTGTCAAAGAAACCATTGCCACCCTTAGCTTTTTTGGATTCTTGGGCTTGGATAAAGCCTTGGTCAGGGATGTCCTGGCCGCCAAATGGCGGAGTATTAAAGTTAAAGAAAGAAGAAGGTATTCCGGCAGATGGCCCAAAGCTGCTTGCCATTGCCTGACGCTCCTTGGTGTAACAATCCTGGCATAGCATAAAGTCTCTTTTCATACCATTAACATTTATTTTTAACTGAATTGTTGCCTGGTTTTGTTTACATTGTTGGCAAAGCATAGTTCTGCCTCCCTTAAAAGTTTGATTTTGACTAACTTTGATCTTTCGGTTTCTAAGTATACTTTGACCTTCTTTGACTTTCAACTGATTTGCTTAAAAATTTTTATTGAAAAGACACTCCAATTTATGGAATCAGGTTTTTCTTTTAAAGTTTGCAAGGTAGGAATGGTTTGTCCTATTTCCCATATAGTTTAATGGGGAGGGATGTCTCTTTGAAACGGAATTGGACAGGAGCCTTCCAAATCGCCGCTGTTTATGTGGGAACTGTAGTGGGAGCGGGGTTTGCAACTGGAAGGGAAATTGTGGAGTTTTTTTCACGATATGGATTTATTGGGTTCATTGGGATTTTAGTTAGCGGCTACTTGCTTGTTGCGCTTGGATCTAAATTAATGAGGCTCGCTGTCTGGGCAAAAACAGAAACATATGAAGAATTTAATGAATTTTTATTTGGGCGTTCTGCAGCAAAGATAATCAATATCCTTATGCTGCTCATGTTGCTAGGAGTGACCTCAGTGATGATGTCCGGAGCGGGGGCGGTGTTTAAAGAGCAAATCGGTGTGTCAAGCCATTACGGCGTTATTACGACCATTGTTTTGTCGGTAATTGTTATGGCTGTTGGCACAAAAGGCCTTTTTGCTGTAAACACCTTCATTGTACCGGCAATGATTGCTTTCAGTTTGTTTCTTATGATTCTGTCGCTGGATCATCCCGGGTTGAAGGATGCTTTTTTTAAAATGGATGATGATGGAATAAGCTGGAGGGGGTTAATTTCCCCATTTTTATACATTGCCTTTAATCTTGGTCTTTCCCAGGCAGTACTTGTACCGATAGCCGCCGAAGTACGTGATGACTGGACGATTAAATGGGGGGGGATTCTCGGGGGAATAGCACTGACACTCATCTTGTTTTCGAGTCATTTGACTATGGTCATGCTCCCAAACCTTGAAACTTATGAAATCCCAATGGCAGCTGTAATGCTCAGGCTCGCAGCCGGTTTCCATTGGATTTTTGTGGGGATTGTGTATGCAGAGATTTTTACATCTGTCATAGGAAATATTTATGGACTTGAGAGACAGCTAAGAAAATACTTGCCATTGAATACGATGACAATAACTGCCGGAATATTTATCGTATCCTACGCGGCAAGTTTGATTCATTATGGAACACTCTTGTCTTTCCTTTATCCATTATTCGGATACGTTAGCCTAGCTTTTTTAGTGCTGTTATGGGCCAAACCCATGCCTGGAAAAAAGAAATAAATGAAAGTATCCGCCATGATTTAGCAGGGCGGATACTTTAATTTAGTGGCATAAATACAAACAGAAGCAGATCGAAAATCAGATGGGAGACAATGATAAGAGGCATGCTTCTTTTCCATGCATAGAGGAGGCCCCAGGCTATTCCAGATACCAAGGCTGCTAATACAAGCAGGAATTCATGGGAGTAAATGTTTACTGAGGCATACATTACAGAAGAGATAAGGACACTGGCAAGCGGTGACATACTTCTTATTAGCCTCTTTTGAACGAACCCTCTCCAAAATAACTCCTCTCCCGGTGCAGCTATTAGGATGAGTGCGATATATTGCCAAAATTCACTCGGGGCAAACCAGTCATAAAGCTTCGCAATATTGTCCTCAAACGGCAAGCCCAACATTTTGAACAACATGTTTCCTGTATAAAACAAGCCGAATATGAGGAGACCTGAGGCAATCCCCAAAGCCATGTATTGGCCAAAGGATAGTTGGTCATCAACATCTTCCTGCCAAATGGTCCAAATAGTTAAAAATAGCAGAGAAGCAGAAAAGATATACCAAAAAATATCCTTATCCTGAAATGTGAAAAAAAGCAATAAGTGAGCGAGTATAAAACCTGCAAGCAGGCGGTAATCCAGTTTATCCAATAACATATTAAAATGTCATGCTCCTTTCAAACAATGAGCCTATTGTAGCAAAATATAAGGGCTCATGAAAGCACATACCTATTATTATTCTTCCCTTTCTTCTAGGCAGGCATGCAGGTTGGCAATAAATAAGGAAGAAAGTATAGTTGAAGAAAGAAGGGGGAGTCCAATGAAAAGAAGCGCGCTGATACTTGGGGCAACAGGACTGGTCGGTAAGCAGCTCGTCCACGTTTTATCGTCTATGGATGAGTATTCCGAGCTGAGGCTTATGGTTAGAAGAACAGGGGGTTTTACGAACCCAAAAATAAAGGAATACATTATTGATATGAATGAAATGAATCAGCATCCTGAACTCTTTCAAGTGGATGATATATTCTGCTGTTTAGGAACAACAATTAAAAAAGCCGGCTCCCAGGAAGCATTCCGCAAGGTCGATTACACATATCCTATTGAAGCAGCAAGGCTTGGTATTGAATACGGAGCGAAACACTACCTCGTGATCTCCTCTATGGGAGCAAGCAAAGATTCTCCATTTTTCTACAGCAGAGTGAAAGGGGAATTAGAGGAGACGCTAGCTGGCTTGCCTTTTAAATCTGTCTCAATCTTTAGGCCATCCCTCTTAGTTGGAGAAAGGGAGGAATTCAGGTTTGGTGAAAAATTGGCCGAATGGGTGTACCGTCCGTTCGCTGGAATATTGCCTGGAAAACTTAAAAAATATGCACCAGTCGAGGGACGTGTTGTAGCCGCTTCAATGGCCATCACTGCGATTAAACTAAAGAGTGGAGTCAGAATTATAGAGTCCGATGAAATAGCAGGACTGGGAATGGTGAAAAATTAAAAAGCAAAAGCAGCTGGTATGAAGTCCGGCTGCTTTTGCACGTATATTTAATTTGCGCTTTCTCTAATAACTTTATAGTTTTTATGATTAATGACAGTACGCTGGTCCAACTCCAAATCCCGGTAATTGTCCATATAAGTGAGGTCGACGATTACTGAGTTCTCATTTACTTTTTCAACTACTCCTTGAAGTCCTCCGCGGAATTCAATTACATTTCCCACTTCTGCTCTTTTCAACTGTCTCTCTCCTTTATGCTCCCATTTCTACTGGCAACCTTCAGCTGGGTTTCCCCTTGCCATTTAGTAAAAATTTTCTATCTAAAAGATTTTAATAACAGTTTGCACTAAAAAGATAAAAACGTAAAGGCTTTCTTTTTTAAATAATAAGAATTTTTGGCTGGTTGTGTTTAGGTTATGAAATTTCCCTTTCCTCCTACATGACCTTGATGGGTTTCTGCACATTCTGACAGGCTCAGGAAAATCCGCGTATTTGAAGGGAGAACACGCATTTTCCGTTTCATTTATGCCATTTTTAATCCGGTTATTGATTAAATTAGCAGTTATATATATATATTCACTATTTTTCAGAAATTGTTCAAAAAATGGGGAAACTGGACAGAACCTCGAAGGAAGATTATTATTCGGTTAAATAAGGAAAGGGCGGTGATAGTATGACAGAAAATGAAGTAAATGAAATTCTTGACCAGCTTCGAGATGGAGTTCTGGCGGAGTATTATGTAACGAACGAGGACTTTTTGCCATTTAGAACTGTTTTGGTAAACAGAGAGGACTTTAAGCATTTCCGAGGAATTGCCCAACGCGGGGGAGGAGTCATTTATGAATATCAAAGTGAACCGCGCAGTTAATTTGAAAAATAACTCTCCTTTCTAACAATATTGTGACGTGCGAGGCTCATTCAAAAACCGAGTATTAGGTGGTGCAGAAATCAACAAATAAGCACCATGATATAAGAAATGAAAATACGAAAGGGGAAATCTGATATGCGGTTTGAAGGGAAGACCGTAATTGTTACTGGTTCTGCAAACGGCATTGGGAAGGGAATTGCACAGATGTTTGCTGAAGAAGGTGCAAACCTCGCTCTGTCAGATATAGACGTGGAGGCTGGCAAGGCATTTGCCCAAGAATTATCCCGATATCGAGGCGAGGCTGTCTTCTTTGAAACTGATGTAAAAAATGGGGATAGCATTTCTTTGCTAGTGGAGAACACAGTGAAAAAATTTGAAAAAATTGATGTTCTGATTAATAACGCAGGAATATCCAGGTTCAACAATTTTTTTGAGCTTACAGTGGAAGAGTGGGATGAGGTCATCAACACGAATCTCCGCAGCACTTTTTTGTTGTCGCAGTCAACTGCCAGAATGATGAAAGAAAAAGGAGGCGGTAAAATCATTAATATTGCCTCGACCAGAGCATTTATGTCTGAACCGAATACTGAAGCATATTCTGCATCCAAGGGAGGGATTGTAGCCCTGACTCATGCACTTGCCAGGACGCTTGGCCCCTATGGAATTACAGTAAACTCCATAAGCCCCGGCTGGATTGAAACAGTGGACTATGGGGCGCTTTCCGAACGCGACCATAAACAGCATCTAAGCGAACGTGTAGGAAAACCTGATGATATTGCCAGGGCCTGCCTATTTCTTTCTGACCCATTAAATGATTTCATTACCGGCGAAAATTTGACGATTGATGGCGGTATGACAAAAAAGATGATCTATGAGGAATAGACCAGACCAGAAAGTGGTGGATTATACATAGAGGAGTGGGGAATCGAAGGTAAACAAATTTTCCATTTAATATACATAGTAATACAACCTTTTGAAATACTACAGATGCCAGTAGGTTTTAAATAATTTATGCAAATACCTGATTTGTTGACTAATAATCGTAAATTGTATAAGTTAATGAGGGTGAGAAATTGCACTTTTTTGCAACCAATTTGTATAAGGAAAAAGTACATACTTTCCTAATAGTAGGAGTCACCGAAAACATGATATGGTGAATGTCAAGTTTTTCTAAATATCAATTGGGGAATAGTATTATAGCAGCAATATTCTCAAAAAAACAAACCTAAGGAGTTTGATTTACATGGCAGAAAAACAATTCAAAGTAACAGCGGAGACTGGCATCCATGCTAGACCAGCAACACTATTGGTGCAAACTGCAAGCAGATTCGATTCTGATATAAACCTCGAATACAAAGGCAAAAAAGTGAACTTAAAATCTATTATGGGTGTTATGTCATTAGGAATCGGCCAGGGTGCATCCATATCCATTTCAGCTGAAGGTGGAGATTCAGAAGAGGCTCTTCGCACACTTGAAGAAACCTTGAAAAAAGAAGGTTTGGCAGAATAATGGCTTTCCTTCAAGGTATTGCTGCTTCAAATGGAATAGCGATTGCCAAAGCTTACAGGCTGACAGAACCTGATTTTTCATTTTCAAAGGAAACCATTTTGAATCCAGGAACTGAAGTGGAACGTTTTCGTAAAGCCCTCGAGCAGTCAAAGTCCGAGCTTGAACTAATCAGGGACAGAGCCAATGAAACGTTAGGGCCTGATAAAGCCGCAATTTTTGAAGCACACCTGCTTGTCCTGTCTGATCCTGAACTTGTTTCGCCAATTGAGGACAGAATTAGGACTGAAAACGTAAATGCCGAGTTTGCTTTAAATGAGACCGCTAGCATGTTCATTACGATGTTTGAACAAATGGATAATGAATATATGAAAGAAAGGGCTGCCGATATCCGGGATGTTACAAAACGGATACTTGCGAGGCTTCTTGGTGTTCAGCTTCCCAATCCTTCAATGATTGCCGAGGAGGTCATTGTAGTTGGCGAAGATTTAACCCCTTCCGATACAGCACAATTAAATCGTGAATTTGTCAAAGGGTTCACGACCGATATTGGCGGAAGGACATCGCATTCTGCGATTATGGCGCGCTCTCTTGAGATTCCTGCAGTTGTTGGCACAAGAAATGCAACCGATACCATTAACAACGGTGATTTGGTCATTGTCGATGGGCTAAAGGGAGAGGTACATATCAATCCAACCCCGGAACTCGTTCAGGCATATGAGCAGATAAAGGCTGACTATGAAGCACAAAAAGCGGAATGGGCGAAGCTTGTCAACGAGAAGACCGTTACAGCTGATGGCCATGAAGTTGAGTTGGGTGCTAACATAGGAACACCGAAGGATCTTAAAGGCGTTCGGGAAAACGGGGCAGAAGCAGTCGGCTTGTACCGGACTGAATTCCTTTATATGGGCCGCGACCAACTTCCAACCGAAGATGAACAGTTCGAAGCCTATAAAGCTGTCCTCGAAGGCATGGAGGGCCGACCAGTCGTCGTAAGGACACTTGATATTGGCGGAGACAAGGAACTTCCATATTTACAGCTTCCAAAGGAAATGAATCCGTTTCTCGGCTTTAGGGCGATCCGGCTTTGCTTGGAAGAGCAAGGGATTTTCAGGACCCAGCTGAGGGCCCTGCTGCGTGCAAGCTCCTATGGGAACCTGAAAATCATGTTCCCGATGATTGCAACCCTGGATGAATTCCGCCAGGCAAAAGCTATGCTTGAGGAAGAGAAGGCCAAGCTTGCCGAGGAAGGCGCAACCATTTCTGATCGGATAGAGCTGGGAATCATGGTCGAGATTCCTTCCACTGCTGTAATTGCGGATCAATTTGCTAAAGAAGTAGATTTCTTCAGTATTGGTACGAATGATCTGATTCAATACACCATGGCGGCAGACAGGATGAACGAACGGGTATCTTACCTATACCAGCCATACAACCCTGCTATCCTTCGCCTTGTTAAAATGGTGATTGACGCAGCACATGCGGAAGGAAAATGGGCTGGAATGTGCGGAGAAATGGCCGGTGACGAAACAGCCATACCTCTGCTTGTAGGGCTCGGACTCGATGAATTCTCCATGAGTGCTACATCTATCTTAAAAGCTCGGAATCAAATCAAGAAGCTTAAAAAAGCGGAGATGGAAGAGCTGGCTCAAAAAGCATTGTCAATGAGCACAATGGAAGAAGTCATTGCAGCTGTAAAATCTGCCGCGAATTTGTAACACAATTGAAATATAAAAAATGGTTTGGGGGACAAGCTTGCGGGTAAATTACTATCAAGCAACTAGTATGATTTAGTGTAAGCTAATCATTCTCATTTTCCCCCTTTTTGCCGGCTGCATAATGCAGCCGGATTTTTTTTGTACCTGGATTAAATGTGAGAAGGTCAACATAGTCGGTGGGAATATAAGGAAGTGGAGGAAACCTCTTTTTATTAGGAAAGGGTTTACTGTCCTTAGGGAACGGGAATTTTTTCTATGTACACATTAGATAGGAGGCTATTTAAAATGGATAGAAAAAAGATGGTTATGACAACTGTTGGCCTTGGACTTGCTTACTTAATGAGGAACAAGGACTCTCGAGACAAACTGATGGGACAGATGAAATCGCTGGGAACTTCTAAAAAGAAAAACCAGGTAGACACACTCTAAATGAAATGGTACGGACCCCTTCTTTAAACAGAAGGGGTTTTCTCTGTTTGATAGAATGTAATGGAGTATAATAAATAAAAAGATTAAAGGAGGCAGAGCAATGGATTTTAATTTAAAAGGCAAGACTGCGCTTATTGCTGCTTCAAGCCAAGGGCTTGGTTTTGCAATCGCAAGAGAGCTTTTTAAGGAAGGGGCAAATGTCATAATCTCGGGAAGGGAAGAAGACAAGCTTCAGATGCGCTTGGAAGAGCTTAGTGAATTAGGGGATGGAAAGGCAATTTACATACGTGCGGACCTAACGAAGTCGGAGGATATAAGAAACCTGGTTTCCGGTGCTGTAAATGAATTTGGCACTATTGATATCCTTGTCAATAATTCTGGAGGGCCTCCGGCAGGGAGTTTTGAATCATTAGCTGAAGAACAATGGCAGGCGGCATTCGAGTTAAATTTATTATCCTATGTCAGACTTATCGAAAGGGTTTTACCTTATATGAAGGAAAACGGAGGGAAAATCCTGAATATCGCTTCTTCTTCTATCAAGGAACCAATCGCAGGCTTAATATTGTCGAACACATTTAGGGCTGGTATTGTCGGAATGTCAAAGACACTAGCTTCTGAACTTGCACCTTACGGGATTCTAATTAATACAATCGCTCCAGGAAGGATATCGACGGACCGTACGAAACATCTCGATCAGTTCAGAGCAGAAAATCTTGGGGTTGACCTTGAAGCTGTCGAAAGCAATGTGAAAAAGAATATACCGCTTGGGCGGTATGGAACACCTGAGGAATTTGCGAAAGTGGGTGCCTTTTTAGTTTCAGCTGCTAATACCTATATGACAGGACAAGCATTTATTGTTGATGGGGGAATGGTTAAATCTATCTAATTTATTTTCAAATACTGTTTGTTTTTTTATAAATGGGGAAAGACTATCATTGTGCATAATTTGGAGATTGGCACACCCGGAGATGATTGGCTCCGGGTCTTCTTTTTTTCAGAGACATATATCATCGGTATTTTTTTAAATGAAAATCAAACTTTGGATTTCGGCAACCAAACTACAAGATTGGGACTCGCATTTTGTGCGAGTCTTTTTTTGCGCTGTATTGTGAGTTATACGGTATTATAAAGGAAATAGCATGGAAGGGATTGATTATATGTTAACACCAGAAACAACTTCTATAGCGTTTATTGGCACCGGAGTCATGGGTCGTAGCATGGCCAGCCATTTGTTAAAGGGCGGTTATAAAGTTACTGTATATAACAGGACGAAGGAAAAAGCCGAAAGCCTGCTTGAAAAAGGGGCAACCTGGGCGGATAGCCCTGGGGAGGCAGCCCGGGGGGCAAATGTGGTTTTTACAATTGTCGGATATCCTCATGATGTTGAAGAAGTGTACCTAAGTTCTGGAGGAATCATGGATAATGCAGAAGAAGGCACTTATTTTGTTGATATGACAACATCTACACCATCGCTTGCTGCCAAGCTTTATGAGGAAGCGAAAAAGCGCGGGATGCATTCCCTTGATGCCCCGGTTTCTGGTGGGGACATTGGGGCTCGTGATGCGCGGCTGGCTGTCATGGTTGGCGGTGATGAAGAAGCCTTCCTTGCAGTAAAACCCTTGCTTGAATTGCTTGGAACAAACATTGTCTATCAGGGCAACGCTGGTGCAGGGCAGCACACGAAAATGTGTAATCAGATTGCCATCGCTTCGACGATGATGGGTGTTGCAGAAGCAATGGTTTATGCCAAAAAAGCCGGCCTCGATCCGGAAAATGTATTAAAGAGCATTTCTACAGGTGCAGCAGGAAGCTGGAATCTCTCAAATCTTGCACCTAAAATGCTAAAAGGAGATTTTGAACCAGGCTTCTACATAAAGCATTTTATCAAAGACATGAGAATTGCCCTCGAGGAAGCTGAAAAAATGGGGATGGATGCCCCGGCACTTTCCCTCGCTAAATCTTTATATGAACAGCTTGCGGAACAGGGAGAAGAAAACAGCGGAACGCAGGCGCTTTATAAATACTGGGCATAACATCTCTTCTAAATTCCCCTTTGTAAAAATACATTTACTGTGAAGGGGGCGTTTAGAATGAGCCTGTTTGATGATGTGAAAAATAAGTTCAATGAATTGGAAGATGGACGCTACTTGGTCAGAATTGATGGCTTTACAAGGGAAAAAACAGTTACCAATGCTAGGCCAATTAAATGGGAGTTAACCTTGATTAATGAGGTGATGGGTACATTGCCTCCTAAATTCAGCCATATTGAAACAGATGGCGGCTTCCGGATTTTAATGGAAGAAATAAAGAGACTGGGCTATCCGAAGCCCAAGTCTCCCGAAGAATTGGAAGCAACCCTTATTGACCTGAAAGGGACGTATGCAGAAATCGGCCTCTTTACGACCGACAAAATCGAGGGCTACCGGGAAGTGCGTTTCATCAGAAAAATGGTATGAACAAAAGCGAAAGCGCCTTCGTGACAGGCAAAGTGCCGCCTGTCCCTGCGATGATTATTCTGAGGAGCTTTCCTTAGTGAACATCGCCGTACAAAATGGAGGGGCTTCGACTGAGATAAAGGAATCACGAAGAGCGTAAGCGTGTTCGTGCATGACTTATTGCAGGGAGGAGACCTGAAGTTTGCTAGGCGATAGGCGCTCCTCATTACGCTATCGCGTAAATCGTCGATGCTTATGCTGCCGAAGACTTCCTTGTGTAGCTAGACGTAGACCAACTTGAAAAATGTTTTCCAAAGTTGCGAAAACTATAATTTATTTTACAAGAACAAATCCCCGCGGCGGATGCTGCGGGGATTTTGTTTCAATTATTCAGGTAGCCTTCAAGTCGATCCAGACCCTCTTTCAAGGTATCCATTGAATACGCATAGGAGAGGCGAAAGTATCCTTCGCCAAATTCAGAAAAAGCGCTGCCTGGGACAACAGCTAGCTTAGCCTTGTCAACAAGGTCAAGAGCAAATCCGAATGAATCTTGGTTCATCGACGGCGGGATTTTAACAAAAAAGTAAAATGCTCCGTCGGGCATAGGCACATCGAGTCCCATGGCAACTAGCCTTTCATAAACATAATTGCGCCGCACTTCATATTCCTTTTTCATAGGTAGCGCGTCGTCCTTTCCAAACGTTAATGCCTCTGTTGCCGCAACCTGTGCGATTGAATTTGCGCAGGTTACATTGTATTGGTGGACCTTCAAAATGTGTTTTGCCAACTTCTCCGGGGCAAAAAGAAGACCGATGCGCCATCCTGTCATGGAATGTGATTTGGATAATCCATTAATTACAATTGTTTGTTCCTTAAGGATGGAGCCGATTGAAAAATGAGCTTGCCCGTAAATCAGTTCGCTATAAATTTCATCTGCCAAAACCAGGATATCTCTTCCCTTTACCAGCTCAGCAATATCTTTAATCTCTTGTTCCGAGAGGCTGACCCCTGTCGGATTGGAGGGGTAAGGGAGGACAATGCATCTGGTTTTTTCTGTTAGATGCTTACGGATTATCTCAACTGTGAAACGAAACCCGTTTTCCCGAATATCGGCATGCACTGGTATAGCCCCGCATAGCCGAATGATAGGCTCATAGCCTGGGTAAATGGGACCCGGAAGAATAACCTCACACCCTTCCTCTAAAATCGAACGAAAGGCGATATCAATCGCTTCACTGGCTCCACTTGTTACTATAACCTCTGTTTGGGGGTCATAAATGAGACCGTATTTTTCACGGACAAAATCCGAAGCGGCCTGCCTTGTCTCGATCATGCCTGCATTATGGGTATATACGGTCCGGTTATCGTGGATAGCCTTGACTGCGGCTTCTTTTATATGTTGGGGTGTTGGAAAGTCAGGCTGCCCAATAGTAAGAGACACTACATTCTCTACATCTGACACCATATTAAAGAATTTTCGGATGCCGGAAATTTCTATTGCTTTTACTCTTTGATTAATTAAATGCTCCATTAAACAGATACACGCCTTTCCATTTTTATCATTCTTCAATCCTACAGGAAAACTGCAGGAAAGCGCAATATCATGCTTAATACAATCAAAACACGAGTTTTGGTTATTTAAGGGAAGGGATTTTTTTTGTATGTATAAAACACAATGAAAAAGCGCCGCATGGAAGCAGCGCTAATCATTAATAACTTTCACCCAGCCTTTTAAAGACAGGTTTTTGATAAGTTTTTTTCCGGTCGGGAGGATCGGGTGTTTCCTTTATGCCAGTGTATGCCTGAAGAATTGCTTTTGCATGTGTAAGTGGAATTGAAGCTTTAGGATTGCGGATCAGGTCATTAAGCTGGCCGAGATGAGGAAGTTCGGCAAAATCTTTTTTCTCGGGCGGGATATGAAAAGTATAATCTCCGCATTCAACGAGGACATCGGACTGCTGCTGGCTATTTTTTGGCCGATTTGAAAAGTGCAGACCAATTTTTTTTGCCTTTCCTTCCCGAAGCATCTTCTTAAGTGATTCATGTTTTAAAAGGTAAAGGTATTTTGGATTTGGCGCGGTCTTCGCATGCCGATTGACAATATAAATTGCCTGGGAGAGATTTTGAACTGACTGGATTGCTGGAGGTCTTTTCCTATTGCTGTCCAAGCAAAGTCTCCTTTCAATTATAGAATCATATTCTATTATACCCATTTTTGAATGATTAGAAAGCATCTAATTTAGACCCCTTTTCCCATCAAGTCATACATGCTTTTCTTCCTGCTTAATCCCAAATGCAGGGGCTGTTTTTCAGGCTTTTTTTAATTTCGGATAGATACTACCTTAACAATTAGATAGTTCTTATTATAAGGAGCAGATGGATGAAAAATTAAAAGTTATTTATGGTCACCAAATAAAACTTTTTTGAAAAGGCATTCCCAGTTACAAAATTCTTATAGTATGATAGACATATCGGGGAATTTGTAGATTTATGGTATGTAAACTTTTAGGGAATTAGCTCCCTGATCAGACTAATTAACATTGAATTTTTACAAGTTAGAGGATGATTTTATGGAGTTAATCAACAGTCCATCCGAACAAAAGAGAAATAAAGCCTCCAGGCGGGGGATGAAGATAGAAAAAATCCTTTACGATGTGATTTTTAAGCATATCAAGGATATGGTCTTCATTATGAAGGTCGATAAAGGTCCGAGTTTTCGGTATATTTTTGCCAATGAAATAGCGTCGAAAAGAATCACACTGACAGATGACCCGTTTGGGAAAACCTTTCAGGAAGTCCTTCCAGGAGAAGTGGCTGAGCATCTTCAGCAAGAATATGAAAAAGTACTCCAAACTGATTCTTCAACCTTGGTGTTTGACGCTTCCTTTCTTGAGAAAGGTAAGGAATACTATGGCGAGACAGTCCTCACTCCAGTCCGGGACTCTGAAGGGGAAATACAGTATATTGTCGGGATTACCAGGGATGTTACCACATCTCTGAATGAAAAAGATGCGATTATTCATGCTGGCCAACGGTATCGATCAATTGTCGAGCATAATATTGATGCCATTTTTTCAATTAATCTAGAAGGACAGATCCTCGAAGCGAATCCGGCAGCGGCAGCGTTGACCGGCTATGGAGAGTATATGCTGAAAGGCATGTCCATTTATGATTTGGTATATGACATTGATTTCGAAAGCTTCAAGAGCCTCGTAGAGGATACAGGGAACGGAAAAGCTCTTGAATCACTTGATTGCAGGTTTACTGGGAATGATGGACATTTGCTGACCTTGCATATCAGGACGGTACCAATCATTGTTTATGGGGACGTTCTTGGTATTTATGTGATTATCAGGGATATATCTGAGCAATCAAAGAATGTAGAAATGATTAGGTATATGGCTTTCCATGACCAACTAACAGGTTTGCTGAATAGGAGGGCGCTCCTTGACCGGCTTAACGAGGAGCTTTATTCACCTTCCCGGAATAAAAAGGAATTTGCCTTAATTTCAATTGATTTGGATCGCTTTAAACATTTAAACGATTCGCTTGGCCATCTTGTCGGTGATGAAATATTAAAGAAGGTTTCTGCCCGTCTCTCTGAATGCTCAAATGAAAGCTGTCTAGTCTATAGGCAGGGAGGGGACGAATTCAATATACTCCTGCTTGGGACAAACAGGAAGGCAGCCATCTTTTTTGCCCAAAGGATTTTGTCATTATTCAAAAGGTCATTTTATTTTAATTCACAGGAATATTTTATTTCGCCAAGTATTGGTATCAGTATGTACCCGAATGATGGCAAAGATGCAGAAACGCTATTAAAGAATGCCGATGAAGCCCTCTTTCGGGTTAAGGAACGGGGCAGAGCCCATTTCCAATTTTACCGATCCGACATGAACTCTTCTATCTCAAATGTTCTAGCATTGGAAACTCATTTACGGAAAGCAATTGATAAACAAGAGTTAAGCCTGTTTTATCAGCCGCAAATTGACCTTTCCACAGGTGAAGTAAGGAGCTTTGAGGCTCTTCTGCGATGGGATTCTAAAGAACTTGGCTCAATTTCGCCTGCCACTTTTATCCCTCTTGCTGAGGATACGGGGCTAATTGTCCCAATCGGCAACTGGGTGATAGAGAACGCATGCAAGCAAATTAGGTCGTGGAACCGCAAAGGATTCTTTGGTTTCAGAGTTGCTATCAATATTTCTCCGAAGCAGATGCAGCAGCCATCATTTGCAGCATTTTTAAAAGCTGCGGTCGAGAAATATTTGCCTTCTCCATCCTATTTGGAAATTGAAATAACAGAAGGCACACTGCAAAACAAAACCGAGGCAATCCCAGCGCTTCAAAGTATAAAAGATTTAGGTATTACTATTTCTGTAGATGACTTCGGTACAGGTTATTCATCCTTAAGCTACCTAAAGGAATTTCCGATTGATGTCCTAAAGATTGATAAATCCTTTGTAAAAGATATTACTGAAAACCAAAAAGACGCCGCAATTGCATCAGCCATCGTCCACCTTGGAAAAAGCCTTGGAGTTGAAGTGATTGCCGAAGGAGTCGAAAATGCCACACAAGCAGAATGGCTTTGTGGGGAAGGCTGCCATAAGGCGCAGGGCTTTTATTTCGCTAAGCCCATTACTGTAAAAGAAATCGAGAAAAGATACATGAAAACAAGCTTTGGAATACTCGAGGAATATAGCTAAAAGCCCTTATCCTATTGATAAAGGCTTTTTATGCTTTATTTTTAAGAGTAAAAACAGTCAATTCTGGCTTAGACATAAATCTGAATGGAAGCCGGGTTGTTCCGAGTCCGCGATTTACGTAAAGTGTCAGTGATTCTTCCGATCCAATAAAATAAAAACCTTCGTGATACTTTTCAGCGTACGGTGGTACGACTAGAGCCCCAATAAGGGGGACTTTTATTTGGCCCCCATGACTGTGGCCGCTTAATTGGAGGTGGATATCAAATTCAGCTGCTTCATCTGCTACATCGGGTGCGTGGGAAAGAAGAATTTTGTAGATGTTTTTAGGTACATTTTCCAAAGGCTTCGCAATATTGGGCTTTCCAAGCATTTTATCATCGATCCCAAGCAAGTAGAACGATTCACCAGTTCTCTCAATTGAAACTCCCTCATTTAATAGAGTTGTAAATCCTGATGCGTCCATTACTTCTTGATACAATTCGGTGCCGTAGCCTCCGTGATCATGATTTCCAAAAATCGCATATTTGCCTGCAGGCGCCTTAAGCCCTTGAAGGATGGAGATAATTTCATTTGGTGATTCATATGAATTCGGATCATCCATCAGGTCTCCACTAAAGACAATCAAATCTGGTTTTAGATTCGTAATTTTTCTTGCCAGTTTTTCCAACTGCTTTAAGCTGTAATGGAATCCTAAATGGGTATCGCTGAACTGGACAATTCTAAATCCATCCATGCCCTTAGGAATGAGTGCGTGTGAGATTTCGTGTGACTGAATATCCAGCAATCCAGGCTCAACTTCACGTGCATAAAAGTAACCCCCAGACCCTAGCCCAACTACAGCAAGCATTCCGCCGATCATTGTTTTTAGAAACGATCTTCGAGTTTGTTTTTTTTTCATATCATTTACCAGCCTGTTAATCTAATTTTCGCAGGGAATGCTTGGGAAACTTCCGTTATTCTATACTATCAAACTAGCTTGATGATTAGAAGCAAGACCACTTTCAAAAATCAGAAAGAATCTTCAGAAAAGTTAGGCGAATTGTGGTAAACTCTTTAGTTAAGAACGAATGAGGGGGAGTAGCATGAATGGAAAAACAGTTATTATAACAGGTGGTTCAAGCGGCATGGGAAAGTATATGGCCAAGAAGTTTGTAGAGGCCGATGCGAATGTTGTTATAACAGGCCGTTCCAGCGAAAGACTGGAAAAAGCCAAAGCTGAAATTGGCGGTAGGATATTAACGATAGAAATGGATGTAAGGAGCATTGAGGATGTCAGCCGGATGGTAAAAAAAACCGCAGATGAATTTGGCAGCATTGATTTTCTTGTTAATAATGCGGCTGGCAACTTTATTTGTCCAGCAGAAAAATTAAGTCCAAATGGCTGGAAGTCTGTTATTGATATCGTCCTGAACGGGACTTTTTATTGCAGCAGGGAAGTGGGCTCCTACTGGATTGAAAAAAAGATTCAGGGTCGGATCATTAATATGGTAGCTACTTATGCCTGGGGTGCAGGAGCTGGTGTTATTCATTCAGCAGCCGCAAAGGCAGGGGTTTTATCAATGACCAGGACACTTGCCGTTGAGTGGGGAAGGAAGTATGGCATCAGAGTAAATGCGATTGCTCCAGGTCCGATTGAAAGGACAGGTGGAGCAGATAAATTATGGGAATCGGAGGAAGCGGCCAAAAGGACGATTGAAAGCGTGCCGCTTGGCCGTCTAGGGAAGCCTGAAGAAATTGCCAGCCTGGCTCATTTTTTATTCTCTGAACAGGCATCATATATGAATGGGGAATGTATTACTCTCGATGGCGGCCAATGGCTGAACCAGCACCCTTTTTAGTTATTAAGTGGAATTAACCAGTAGAATCAGAAATGTTTGTAGAGCTGAGGGCAAACCGCTGTAATGTGTGGTTTGCCTTCAGTTCGTATTGCTTACCGGTAGCTAACAGCCCGGCATTTCAGTGCCTTCCAGGAAGCAATGAATTGCTCTTTATTTACTCGATGCTGCTTTTTACCGGATAGCGGATCATTGATATAGACATTGTTTGTATCAAAACCAACAAGGACTACAGCGTGCAAATCAAGAGGTGTCCTGATTCTTTCGCCAGCATGCATCCATGATTCCCAACGGTCAGGGAGGCGGTAGTCTCCAGTTGTCCAGACGACCACAGGATAACCTTTTTCAACATGAGCAAGAATGTCCTCAAATGGTTTTTTGGTCAGGTTTACAGCACGGCCAGGCAGATAGATATTGACTAAGTCGGCAATAGGCTGGTCATATACTGCATATCCCGCACCATTTTTGCCGGTCATATCTCCTACAAAGCCATCTGCTGGATTTCCCCAATTGGTAATATCTCTGCCTGAACGGACAATAGGGTCATGGTCTTTCCTTATTGCCCTGTACAATTCCATTTTTCCTGTTTTTACACCTGCATACTTCAGGACCATTGCAAGACTGGTCACCTCGCACCCATATCGTAACTCAGGATTTTGGTTGATCTGAACAACGTCAAGCTTAGTGGCACCGGGAACTTCCTGTCCTTTTTGTCCAATAAGATCAATTCGTTCCCCATGTTTGGCCTCGCTCTTCCCCATTTCAAATTGTTTCTCTTCCGGAGCCTGGCTTGTAAATACTTCTTTACGCGTTTCTTCGACTGCAGAAATACTTTTACCGTATTCACACCCATGAAGAAGCAAAAGAGTTGTAAGAAAATAAATTTTTCGCAAATTTATCCTCCTTTTTCAAGCCTGCTATTAGTATCTCCGTGCGAACCAGCCATATAAGCGGGACACCTTTCCAAGTGAAAGAAAGTCCGTTTTTTCTATTGACGGGGTTAATAGATCTCCAATAAGGGTATAGGATAAAGAATGTCTAATCATGCAACTATTTTACGAATTATTTTGGGACAAGCTCCTAGAAATAGCTGATAAAATATAAGAGCCCAAGTAGTGGGCTCATGCAGGGGGAGTTTAGATGAAAAAGACGTTGTTGGTGATTTGTGCCGTTTTGTTAATTGCCATGCCTATGTATCCACATGCAACTGAGGGGAAAAATAAGCCAAGCCGAGAGGAAATATTTACGGTTTTGGAAAATGCTTTTTTAGCTCAGGTGTCGCTAAGTGAAAAACTGCGGACAAAGGAAGAAATTAATGAAATACTTTCTGAATATTTTACTGAGGAATACGCAAAGGAATTTTGGGATATTAACGTTGCAGAAGAAAACGGAAAATTTGTTACATATGGAACTGATTTTGCCCCTTATTATATTCCATATTACCAATTCTCCGATAAAACAGAGGTTGTGTTTGAGGGAGACAAAGCGTATGTATTTGAATTCTTCCCCGAGACACATGAAGGTCCTGTCGGGTATGAGAGCCATTTTGAAGGCTTGCTTCTTGTAAAGAATGGAGACAGTTGGAAAGTTGCTGAATACCTATACGACACTATACCGGAATCAGTGATTGAGCAAGCTGATTCTCACGTTAAATTAATTAATGCAAATAATCAGGTGGTTGAGGAGGCTGAAACCACGAAAGAAGTGGAAGCTGCCTCACTGCAATTCCAGCTGGGCATGAATCCAATAGGAAATCTAATTCAATATGGGGCAATCATAAGCTCAGGTGAGACTGAAAGCATCTCGGCGCTATTTGAACAAAATGACGATCAGCTTGTAATGGGATATTAGCTAAAACAGTTTTAAGCCGCTACTTAAAATTTAAGGGCGGCTTTTTAAATTTCACAATATTTTTTTATAAAACATCAGTTTTTACTTGTCTATACCCACTCACTTACTTTATGCTGTTAATATTGGCAAGCAAGAAAACCTATTTGCAGATTATGGATATTCCCTGTATGGATAGAAATAGTTATGTAGAGAAATCTAATTACAAGGGCTTGTTTGTTTTTTGAAAGGAGAGAGAGCATGTCACAGCTTCAAGGGATCATTACCCGTTTAAAAAACCTTCAGGAACAATCGAATAGCGGTGAACCTGCCCAGCGATATTTTGAAGTGAATGGTGAGAGGAAGTGCCAGGTCACTTTCCACCCAAAGACTGAAACTTTTGAACTGGAAGTATACAACGAAAAGGAAAAGCCAAAACGTTATCAATTCGATAATATCGACATGATTACGATTGAAATTTTTGACTTGATCCAATAACACCAAGGGAACCTAATGGTTCCTTTTTCTGTTTGGTAAACCGCTAATGCGACGCCAGCATCGTATTAAAAATAAATCACGATATGATGCAGGAGAGCATCAGTTATAATAGGTGGTTAAGTTTGGTATCAGCGCTTCGAAATAACCCATACATAATCTTTTATGTTAGAATATAATAGTGTATAAACCTAATTTGAGGAGTATTCGTAAATGATAAGTCTTCATAGTGGAGAATTCCTGGAAATGAACATAAGGGATTTGATGATCCCATCAGAAAGGACTGCTCACGTACAGGTAGGGAATAACCTTGAACATGCTTTACTCGTCCTTACCAAAAGCAGGTATACCGCAGTTCCGGTCTTAGATCCTCATTATCGGCTTCGCGGGCTGATAAGTACGACTCTTATTATGGATTCAATTCTCGGCCTCGAGCGGATTGAATTTGAATTGCTTGAAAGAAAAAGAGTCGAAGAAGTCATGAACGTTACGGTACCTCGCGTAAAAATGGATGTTCCAATTAACAAGTGCATTGAATTGTTGATTAACCATCCTTTTCTTTGCATTGAGTCTGGTGAGGGGTACTTTGAAGGGATTCTTCCGCGAAGTACAGTATTGAACCAGTTGAACAGACATTTAAAAAAACTAAATAAAAAACATGGCTAATATAGGCTCCCGGGAACGGGAGCCATCTTACATTGTATGATGGTTTAGTGAGACGATAAAGGGGTGCGCTTTGTGTGGGAAGCCATTAATAAAGGAATACATAACGGTAAAAAAACGAATAGGCCTTTTGTGCTTGCTTCTGTCATGCTGGCCATGTTTATGAGTGCTGTTGAAGCCACAATCGTTTCTACTGCTATGCCGGCAATTGTCGGTGATTTAGGGGGTTTTTCACTTTATAGCTGGGTGTTTTCTGCTTATTTATTGATGAACGCCATTACAGTACTCATTTATGGTAAATTGGCAGATCTTTTTGGGAGAAAACCTGTTATTCTCTTTGGCCTAACCTTTTTCATGATTGGTTCTATTCTTTGTGGTTTTGCTGAATCAATGCAAATGTTGATTGTATTCAGACTGATCCAGGGATTTGGAGCAGGTGCCGTAACACCGATAGCATCAACAATAGTCGGTGATATTTATACAACGGAGGAACGGGCGAAAATCCAGGGATATCTGTCCAGTGTCTGGGGGGTATCTGCCGTAATGGGTCCGGCAATTGGGGGCCTGCTTGTCGAATATGTCAGCTGGCATTATGTATTCTGGGTTAATATTCCGCTTGGGCTCCTTTCTATGGTTGGCCTTTGGTTCTTTCTTCATGAGAATGTCGAGAAAAAGAAACGGGAAATTGATTATATGGGTGCCATTCTTTTGACAATTGGTATATCTGCACTCATGTTTATTCTAGTGGAAGGCGGGACCAGGTGGGAATGGGCCTCCACACCAGCTTTGTCCTTAATTGCAGTGACCATTTTAGCATTAGGCTTATTTGTATTTCAGGAGAAACGGGCGGCAGAGCCAATAATGCCATTTTCAATTTGGAAGGAAAAATCTATTCTCATAGCTAACAGTGTCTCTTTAACTACAGGAATCATGCTGATAGGGATTTCAAGTTTTTTGCCAGCGTTCGTACAAGGTGTCATGGAACAATCCCCCATTGTTGCCGGATTTACCTTGACAGCCATGTCTATTGGCTGGCCGATTGCTTCCTCAATTTCAGGCAGGCTGATCCTAACGAAGGGCTATCGGACAACCTCCTTGCTGGGTGGTGTCTTCCTTATTATTGGTGGTACGGTTTTCGCATTTATGACACCAGAAGCGGGCCCTGCCATGGCAGCAGCTGGGTCGTTCATTATAGGTTTAGGAATGGGGCTTACATCAACAGCGTTTATTGTTCTGATTCAAAGTACGGTAAGCTGGCAACAGAGGGGAATTGCAACAGCATCGAATATGTTCATGAGGAATTTGGGTAATACAATCGGTGCAGCGCTTTTAGGCGGCATCCTCAACAGCCGCTTCTCTGCCTACCTTGCTGACAAAGGAGAAGAAGGAGAAGGTCTGACTCTTGATAGCGCAAATATTCTCCTCGATAAAGCAGAAAGGGAAAACTTGCCTACAGGTGTCCTTGAAATACTTCAGGAAGGCTTGACGATTTCCCTTCATACTGTATATCTGGGTGTCTTGCTATTTGCTGTTATCAGTATGGTTTTGATAGCTTTTTTACCAATAATGGTAAAACAGAAAGGTTAAATTCGGGTTACTGGGTTTTTTATTGGCTGAGTTAAAAATGCCTGCTGATTTCCGCTCCACAAAGGGGAAGCTCCTTAGAATTGTCATCGCAGGGACAGGCGTTTTTTGCCTGTCACGAGGCGCTACGCTTTGCACGGGCGGCCTGGGAGCCTGTCTTGCTGCGGCTCCTAGCTAGTTTTCTTCTTGACTAAGCATCCTGATTATCTTGTAACAATCATGGCTTTGGAAAAGCGATGATTGTTACAGCTCGAGGTCGCTTCTGTCCTTCAGCTGAAGTCAAAGAATGACCTCTGCTTCTGGCCCTCTAGCGCTTGTCGAGCTGGGCAGTCGCCTCCGCATTTCTTTCTCCTCGGCGCGAGCGCCTGCGGGGTCTCCCACTGACCTTTTCTCCCGTTAGGACGTTGAATAATCTTCCCAGAAAAAGCACCGCAGGAGAAAATGCGGTTGTAGCGTTTTTCGAACGAGTCTTCTCGCCTTCCGCTCCATTCAACAATGGTTTGAAATCTGCAATATCCACGAATACAGCTTTTTCATAAATGTTTTAGTATGAAATTTACGATATAATAATAAAAAACCTATGGAGGAAAACGGATGTCGTCGCTTTCTGAGTTCCAACTGCTTTCGGTCCTGGCGCAGGAAATGAATATGAGAAAGGCCTCTGAACGTCTTTTTGTCTCACAGCCAGCCCTGTCCCAGCGCCTTCAGACCATTGAAAAGGAGTGGGGGACAAAACTGTTTATCCGTTCTCAAAAAGGGCTATCGCTTACTCCTCAGGGAGAAGAGGTCATTCGTTTCGTTAACGATGTTCTCAGTGAGGAGGAAAAGGTCAGGGAAGCCATTCACTCCATGGAATCCGGAGTTGCCGGTACTCTTAAAATAGCAGTGGCTACAATTGTTGGACAGCATTGGCTGCCGAGGGTATTGAAAAAGTTCGTCGAGCGTTATCCACAGGCTAAAATATCACTGGTAACGGGATGGAGCAGTGAAATCCTCAAGTCGTTATATGACCATCAGGCCCATATAGGCATTATTAGAGGGACTCCAGACTGGAAAGGGAAGAAGGTTCACCTTTTTGAAGATAGGCTGTTCTTGGTGGACAGAGAGATCTCATCAATCGATCAAGTTCTCAAGACAGACAGGCCATTCATCCAGTTTAAAAGTGATTCTAACTATTATCAGGAAATCCAGGAATGGTGGCACCGCCAATTTAAACTGCCGCCTAAAAGGACAGTCATTGTTGACCAGATTGAAACATGCAAGCAAATGGCCTTTAATGGGATTGGATATGCAATCCTTCCTGAAATCACTCTTGATGGAGCAGGGGACGATATTTTCAAACTTGAATTACTCAATGAAGATAACCAGCCTATCAAAAGGGATACCTGGTTGCTAGGGTACGAATCCTCATTTGAACTAAAGCAGGTACGAGCCTTTACCGAACTTGTCCTCGAGCATATTAACGAAGGAAAATGATAATGCTTTTTCTTGTTTTCAATCTAGCTGTTTGGTAAAGTATGATTCAGTACATACATAATGGAGGGGTATATAATGAAAATGATGGACGCCAACGAAATTATTTCGTTCATTCAGAATGCAAAAAAATCCACGCCAGTTAAGGTTTACATAAAAGGCGATCTCGAAGGACTTGACTTTGGTGCAGATTCTAAAACGTTTATCACTGGCAATACAGGTGTAGTTTTTGGTGAGTGGTCTGATATCAATCCAATCATTGAGCAAAACCAGGCAAAAATTGACGATTATATCATTGAAAGTGACCGCAGGAATTCTGCTATCCCGCTTTTGGATACCAAAAATATTAAAGCCAGGATTGAGCCCGGCGCAATTATTCGTGATCAAGTTGAAATTGGTGACAATGCCGTTATTATGATGGGAGCCCTCATTAATATTGGTGCCGTGATTGGCGAGGGTACAATGATTGATATGGGCGTTATCATGGGCGGCAGGGCTACTGTCGGAAAAAACTGTCATATTGGGGCAGGAACGGTACTGGCAGGGGTAATTGAGCCGCCTTCAGCAAAACCTGTTATTATCGAAGATGAGGTTGTTATTGGTGCTAATGCAGTTGTCATTGAAGGTGTCACAGTCGGGAAAGGTGCAGTTGTTGCAGCTGGATCGATTGTGCTCGAAGATGTACCGGCAAACACGCTTGTCGCTGGTGCGCCTGCTAGAGTAATTAAGGAAATTGATGAAAAAACAAAATCAAAAACTGAGATCATGAACGAATTGCGCCAGCTGTAATCACGCGATAACGATTCGTTGAATGGTACGAAAAGGAAAGTGTGGAGCAATCCGCACTTTCTTTTGTATCTCAGGTCTTTATAATGAATAGAGAACATTAAAATCCTAGTGTAAAGCACACAGGGAAAAAAGAGAGCTTTGCTCTCCGTTAACAATTAGGAGGCATATAAAGGAATGGATCACTTTATTAAAATCCGCCGTGAACTCCATCAAATACCGGAGCTCGGTTTTCAAGAATTTAAAACCCAGGCTTACTTATTAAATTTCTTAAATTCACTTCCACAGGAAAGGCTTGTGATCAGTGAGTGGCGTACCGGTTTATTTGTACGGATAAAAGGACTTAACCCAACTAAAATAATCGGCTACAGAACAGATATCGATGGCCTTCCGATAAAAGAGGACACAGGATATCCTTTTACTTCCGTGCATGAAGGGAATATGCATGCCTGCGGACACGATTTTCATATGAGCATTGCCCTTGGATTGGTTGAGTTTTTTGTCCATAACCCTATTAATGATGATCTTTTGTTTATTTTCCAGCCTGCGGAGGAAGGTCCTGGCGGTGCTGAACCAATGCTTAAATCCGAAACGATGCAGAAGTGGCTGCCAGATATGATTCTTGCTTTACATATTGCCCCTGAATATCCGGCAGGAACAATAGCATTCAAAGAAGGCTTGCTTTTTGCGAATACTTCGGAACTCTTCGTTGATTTAAAGGGTAAAGGTGGACATGCTGCATACCCACATACAGCGAATGATATGGTTGTGGCTGCCTGTCACCTTGTTACTCAGCTTCAGACAGTTATATCGAGGAATGTTGACCCTCTTGACAGTGCTGTCATTACAATTGGAAAGATTACTGGAGGGACCGTCCAAAACGTGATTGCCGACAAGGCGCGTTTGGAAGGAACCATCAGAACACTATCGCCTGAATCGATGAAGACAGTCAAATCAAGAATCGAATCATTGGTCAGAGGGATTGAAGAGGGGTTTGCGTGTGAAGCGGTAATTGATTACGGCTCAATGTATCATCAGGTTTACAATGATCCTGCACTGGCATTGGATTTCTATGAATTTGCTTCAAACTCGGAAGATATTGAAGTGGTTCGTTGCAAGGAGGCGATGACTGGAGAGGATTTTGGTTTTATGCTCAGGGATATTCCAGGCTTTATGTTCTGGCTTGGCGTGGATTCCCCGTATGGATTACACCATGCGAAGCTTTCCCCGAATGAATCAGCAATTCCAAAGGCAATCGATCTGATTAAATCGTATATCATCTATAAATCGGGAAACTAAAAGAGTTTTTATAATATTTCCAGTGTAGGTAGGGAATGAGTGTGGATAGTTAAAGAGGATGCAAGGCTTACGGATTACATGTTAATTTTGACTTGAGAAAGCCTTGTCCTAAGATAAAGTTAGTGTAAATGATAACACCTTTTTGAACGCCATTCCGTTGTTATATTGAACAAAATGGGTGACGCATTCTCCTTCCAAATCTCTGATTTAGTGGGGGTTAGTCACCCTCTCTTTATTTCTCTCGTTTGCCTTGTTCTTCAATATATTTTTGTATGATCTCAATCGTTGCCCCACCAGTGGATATTACCATGTAACTCCGACTCCAAAAATACGGTTTCCAATAGTAGTGTCGCAAATGTTCTCCAAATTGCTTACGGATTAATCGGGAGGTTACAGTCTTAAAACTATTAATAATTTTAGAAAGTTGGACTTGCGGTGGAGCGTCAAATAAAATGTGGATGTGGTCGGGCTCTCCGTTCATTTCAATTAATTCGCAATCCCATTTTTCAAAAAGTTCAAGGGTGATTTCTTTTAACCTTTCCATCATTGGTTTGGTGATACAAGGATGACGATATTTTGTGATGACAACTAAATGATAAGTAAGTTTATATAATGCATGTCTATTCTTCTTGTATTCCGTCATTTTTCTTCTCCATCCTCTTTTACAACTAACCCTATATAATGGTATAATAGTACCATAAATTACATATTCGAGAAAGGAGGGTTCTGTGTGAAGCAGGCGAAAACCTTGCGATATAAAATTACCAATCATGCTCGTATCTTTGATACAACTTTAGAAATTTATAATCAAGCTCTTCATTTCCTGATTGATGTCATAGATAGGGAAATTCCAAACTTTAATGGTATCTCTACAAAAAGTATGGTTACGCTTGTCGAAAAGTTCATTCACCGCACCTCGCAGAATCCTCAACCAAAATACCCCGAATTCAACCAAACGTTTTATAAGTTTCCGTCTTACTTCCGTCGTTCAGCCATCGCTTCCGCCTATGGTAAAGTAAAAAGCTATCGTTCATTACTTCAAAATTGGCACCAGGAAAAAGAACTGGCTCATCAAGAAGGAAAGACCCTTAAAAAGAATCCACCTTCTTTAACTCTTGACCACCATGAGTTTCCCGTCTTTTATAAAGGAAATATGTTCGAACGGACTGGTGATTGCTCAGCCCGTATTAAGGTATTTCATCAAAGTGATTGGGTTTGGATGGACATTCAGTTTAAAGGACAAGACCTTTACAAGCGGGATGTGTGGGATTGGAAGGAATGCAACCCAAAACTCGTTAGGGTGGGGAAGAAATACTTCCTGAACATCTCGTATGAGAAGGATATTAAGCTAAATAAAACGAAAACCAAGGACCGAATTGTATGTTCCGTGGACTTGGGGTTGACCAACTCGGCTGTTTGTTCCTTTATCGATGCAAACGGAACTGTCATGGCTCGGAAGTTTATTAACCAAGCCAAAGAAAAAGACCGCCTGTATCGACTGAAGAACAAACTGAAAAAGGCACAGCGGAAGTCAGGAAAGATAGGAGCACCAAACTTTTGGAGAAGAATCCGTGGTTTACAAACCCATATCATTCATGACACATGCCACATTATTGTCGGGTTTGCCAAACAACACGGGGCCGACGTCATCGTATTTGAGTACTTGAAAAAAATGAAAGTTCCGAAAGGATTCTACGGAGCGAGGCGGCTGCGCTTCAAACTCCACTACTGGCGGAAAACGGCAATTCAAAACAAAGTAACCGAGATGGCTCATTATAACGGGATGCGCATATCCCGTATCAACGCCCGTAATACCAGTGTGTTGGCCTTCGATGGAAGCGGATTTGTCTCCCGGAACCAAAAGAAAGACCTTGCCACGTTCACCACTGGCAAAGTCTATCATGCAGACCTTTCTGCTTCCTACAATATCGGTGCAAGGTACTTTATCCGTGAACTCACAAAACCCTTTTCAGAAATGGAAAGGTTGTCCCTTCAGGCAAAAGTCCCTGAATTGGCAAAAAGGACATTGCAGACTTTGGCTTCATTAAGTAGTCTTCACTCGGCGTTCCAGACAAAAGCGTTGTCTCACAGCTAGTATAGACTGTATTTAAGTCAAATGAAGCACCTTCCAAGTGCGGGGCATTTGGTGGGTGAGGTTTACGAAGAGGGAGTCGCTCTAAGAGGCTTGTTCATAATTAACCCTGAAGGAGAACTGATGTATCAACTTGTAAATCATAACAATATCGGCCGTGATGTTGATGAAACACTAAGGGTACTCCAGGCGCTTCAAACAGGAGGCCTATGCCCCGCTAACTGGAAACCAGGGAAAAAAACGCTTTAAACCACTGAATGTCAGTGCTTTGCAACAAATCAAAGACCTAACCTGCAGAATGGTAGGTCTTTTTTGGGGAAAAGAGAACAATCATGGAGGTGGTTTTGTTGAAATTACGCCAACAAATGCCGGCGCTATCCGGGGCAACGGAATGGCTGAATGGTAAAGTAACCAGGGAAGAGCTAGTGGGGGAAAAACCAACCGTGTTTCACTTCTGGTCGGTTAGCTGCCATCTCTGTAAGGAGGCAATGCCACAGGTCAATCAATTCCGTGACACTTATAAGGATAAGCTAAATGTTATTGCTGTCCATATGCCCAGGTCCGAAGCTGATCTCAATATAGACGAAATCAAAAAAGTAGCAGGGGAACATGGGATTAACCAGCCGATTTTTGTTGATAGCGAGCATATACTGGCTGAGGAATTTGAAAATCAGTATGTACCAGCTTATTACGTCTTTGACCGTGAAGGCAAACTCCGCCATTTTCAGGCTGGAGGAAGCGGTATGAAAATGCTGGAAAAGCGCGTCAACAAGATACTGGATGAGATGGAAAATACAGATTGAATGTATATTGACTGGCCAGGGTGCCAGTCTTTTTCTTTTGAGATTAATGAAGGAGGGTAAGCCATAATTTTTCGTGCTTTTCCCGTCTTCATAAACCCAAATGAAGGGGGGTAAGCCATCATTTTTCATGCTGTTCTTGTCTTCATAGGCTAAATTAAGGAGGGTGAGCCACCATTTTTTATGCTTTTCCCGTCTTCATAAGCCCAAATGAAGGAGGGCAGGCCATTATTTTTTGTACTGTTCTTGTCTTCATAAGCTAAATGAAGGATGGCAAGCAACCATTTTTTATGTTTCTCTCATATTCAACCTAAAGGGAGCTTTAAATGGGACTGTCACAACGTCCCGGCCAACACGTCTAATCAATAAATGGACATGGAGAGTGACATTTATGGCTGTGATAAAAAGGTTTTTCTTTCTTTTAGTTTCCTTATTACTAGCTATTTTAGTGTCCTGCAGTTCGAGTGATACCTCGGAGAGCGGCATGGATAGGGCGGATAGTGGAAAAAGCGAAAAAGGTGTCAGCGGGAATGAGATAGGAGAGGTAGAACGGAATAATGCCTCTAAAGATTCAACAGATAGTGCTTCACCCGAGGGAAATGAACTGGCAGATAGAGATGTTGCGAGCGAGAAAGGTAGAATGGTTATTCATGAAGCAGAGCTTCATTTACGAGTAAAGGACTTTGCTGAAGCACAGCAATCCCTTGAAACAAAAGCTAAACAATACGGAGGCTTTATTGTTGATTCTACAGTATCCAGGGATGGCGGGGAAGGAATGAGCGGGGCAGTAACAATTCGAGTCCCAGCATCACAATTTGAAAAATTCCTTCATGAAGCCGAAAAGGAAGCAGCTGAAGTAATTGAACGGGTTGTCCGGGGTGATGATGTAACCGAAGACTATGTGGATCTAGAATCAAGGCTCAAATCAAAGCGTGCAGTAGAGGCGAGGCTCCTTGATTTCATGAAGGGGGCCGAAAGAACCGAGGACCTTTTAAAAATATCTTCTGATCTGGCAGTTGTACAGGAGGAAATTGAGCAGTTAGTTGGAAAAATGAAATACTTAAAAGACAGGGCTTCTCTTTCTACTATTACCATTTCTTTTTTTGAAACAAAAGTTGTCGTTAGTGGAACTACACCAAAGGAACTTAATACATGGGAGAGGACAAAGAAGCAATTCTTAAGCAGTGTCAATATGCTGCTCTCGTGGATTTCCGGATTCATTGTTTTTTTCTTTGGGAACTTGCCGATTATTCTCGGTCTCGCAGCAGCTGGGTTTATACTTTTTATTAGTGTTAAGAAGCTGTTCCGTGATAAAGGGTAACCTGGGTTTACCAGCTATAATTCCTCCGTTTGAAGAAACTGAAAGGGTAAACAACATTGATTTTTTTTGGTACTATGTAAGAAAGATAGTGAAGGCATTGGAGGAATTTCGGTGAAAAAAGATTTTGCAGTCATTGGGCTGGGAAGGTTCGGAGGGAGTATATGCAAAAGACTCTCTGAATTGGGAATGGAGGTCCTGGCAATTGACAACAACGAGGATAGAGTAAACGAATATGCTTCAATTGCTTCGCACGCGGTTGTAGGTGATTCAACGGATGAAGCGGTTTTGAAAGGCCTTGGAATCAGAAATTTTGACCATGTAATCGTTGCGATCGGTGATAATATCCAGGCGAGTATTCTGACGACACTAATTCTTAAGGAACTAGGGGTGCGTCATATTACTGCGAAAGCTCTAAGCGATTATCATGAGAAGGTTTTAGTGAAAATTGGAGCGGATGTGGTCGCGCACCCTGAACGTGATATGGGAATCCGGATTGCAAATACAATCTCGACGAATAATGTTCTTGATTATATTGAATTATCCGACCACCACAGTATTGTGGAAATTGTGGCTAATGAAAAGCTGGGTGGCAATACAATCCTCGGTCTTAATATCCGAGCCAGATACGGTTTGAATATTGTTGCAATCAAACGGGGCACTGATATCATAGTTTCTCCGCAGGCGAGCGAAAGAATTTGGTTAGGGGATATACTGATCGTGATTGGATCGGATGATGATATTGAAAGGTTCAGACATAAAGAGATGGAATAACAATAAAAAAGGAGAAGCCTATTTTATTTAGGTTTCTCCTTTTATTAGCTATTCAATAAATTAAACGTCACCGGTAAGAGTTACCACTCCGGTTCTTAAATTTCCATGATTATTGGCAAAATCATTGGACGGCGCTTAGTCTTTTCGTAAAGGAAAGGTCCAAGCGTGTCAGTGATTTCATTTTTAATCTCAGACCACTGTGTGGTTTTGCGTTCCATGATTTTATTCAGGTGCTTCGAAATCAAGCTTTGGGCATCATTGATTAAGTCGCCGGATTCTCTCATATATACAAAACCCCTAGAGATAAGATCCGGTCCAGCAACAATCTTGAATTCCTTCATATTGATGCTGACTACAACGACTACGAGGCCTTCTTCAGAAAGAATCCTTCTATCCCGAAGAACAATATTTCCAATATCCCCGATGCCGCTTCCATCGATATAGACAGAACCGGAAGGAATTTTACCTGCTATTTGAGCAGTATCTTCGGAAAGGGCTAGCACTTCACCGTTATCCATAATGAAGCAATTTTCTTCAGGTACACCACAATCAACCGCAAGCTTTGAATGCATCCGCTGCATTCTGTATTCACCGTGGATCGGCATAAAGAATTTTGGCTTGATGAGGCGGAGCATTAGTTTCTGCTCTTCCTGTCCACCGTGACCTGATGTGTGAATATTACTGAGTTTTCCGTGAATGACATCTGCACCCGCCCGGAAAAGCATATTGATTGTGCGGCTTACACTGATTGTATTACCAGGGATTGGTGAAGACGAGAACACAACCGTATCCCCAGGGATAATTTGAATTTGCCTGTGTGTACCATTTGCAATTCTTGAAAGAGCTGCCATCGGTTCGCCCTGGCTTCCGGTACACAAAATGGTTACTCGATTGGCAGGGAGCTTGTTGATGGTCTGAGCATCAATAAAAGTCTCCTTAGGTGCGCGAATATAGCCAAGCTCTTGTCCGATATTAATGGCGGCTTCCATGCTTCTGCCGAATACTGCAACTTTTCGGCCGTTGGCGACTGCCGCTTCCACAACCTGCTGCAGCCTGTGGATATTTGAAGCAAATGTAGCGAAAATGATCCTTCCGTCTACCTTCATAAAGATATCATCAATGCTTTCGCCAACTTTGCGCTCGGACATGGTAAAGTCAGGTATTTCACTGTTGGTACTATCAGAAAGGAGGCAGAGCACGCCTTCTTTGCCTATTTCAGCCATTTTTGTCAAGTTCGCTGGCTCACCAACAGGAGTGAAATCAAATTTGAAATCTCCGGTATGGACAACTTGTCCATTCGGAGTTTTAACAACTATCCCATAAGAATCCGGAATGCTGTGTGTTGTTCTGAAGAACGTAACAGAAGTTTTCCTGAATTTAATAATGTCGTCTTCCTTGATTTCAATAAGTTTGGCGGTCCTTAATAATCCATGCTCTTCCAGCTTATTTCTAATAAGGCCGAGTGCAAGTTTACCACCGTATATCGGAATGTTGACCTCTTTTAAAAGGTAAGGAATACCGCCAATGTGATCCTCATGGCCATGGGTAATGAATAGTCCTTTTATTTTATCTTCATTTTTTACAAGATAGGAATAATCAGGTATAACATAGTCAATTCCTAGTAATTCGTCTTCCGGAAACTTAACTCCGGCATCAATAACGATAATCTCATCCTGAAACTGTACAGCATACGTATTTTTCCCAATCTCGCCAAGCCCGCCAAGTGCGAAAACAGCGGTTTGGTCATTCTTAACAAATTTCATAAATTATCAAATCTCCAATACATTAAAGTCTTCTTTTTGTTTTTCGTACTCCAGGTGGGCACCGCTTACAGATTGTACAAATTCAATGTTATAGCCCCGGTCGGAAATCTTTTTCCTGACGTCTCTTTCAGAATCTCCCTCGATATAGAGGGATTTAGTTTTTTCCCTTACCGGAACCTCGTTCAGACTCTCCTGGTAGTAAATCTTGAATAGCATTATAAATCGCTCCTGTCTCCAAAATAACTTGTCTATTTTCTCTTATAGAAATGCATAGTTTTTTCTTGGTTATGCATTCTACTTAGCCTAAATTCAACATTGCATTGCCAGAAACCAGAGGTCAAGCTATTGGCGAGTATTTTATTTGGTTTTTCCTTATTCTTCATTTATTTCCGGTGATAGCCGGATTATAAAGGAACAATTGCTAAATTTTCACTACTGCTTTTCAATTTACAATAAGGAAGGAGCCCTTCGCAAGTTTGAAGGGCTCAAAACATTAGGCAATGGATTTTTTTCTGAGTAATTCTTTCCACTGTTTTAAAAGCTTCTTTCTTAGCTTCTTTAACATAGTGGATCATCTCCTTACCTTATATTTTAAACTATCCTTGTCCAAAGTAAAGCAGGGCAAGCAGATTGTCGCCAAATTTTTGTTTTTTTGGGCATTCAGTCCGTTTTGTTACTATTAGTATATGTTGATTTGGATGATATTTTCATGGTTAATCATGGAATTGGCAGTTGTTAACAAATTGTCAAATATAAATATTTTAAAAATAAAGTTAATCATTAGTTAGCCTAACTAAAAATAAAACTGCCGGCAGATGATCCCGGCAGTTTCCCATGAGTTACCTTTCAATTGGAATGGCATTATCAATCGGCTTGTGTGGGTCATTTTTGTTAATGTGGTCATAGAACAAAACGCCATTCAGGTGGTCGATTTCATGCTGGAAAACTACAGCAATCATTCCTTTTAAGCGTAACTTTATTTCTTTTCCATCTGAGTCGAATGCCTTGACGGTAATTCTTGCGTGCCGTGGGACAAAGCCAGGGTGTGGTTCATCCACGGATAAACATCCCTCCCCAGAAGTCAAATATGACTTCTCAACGGAATGGCTGACAATCTTCGGATTGAAAAGGGCGTAACTATGAAGATTGCCTTTTTCGTCATGGGCATGAACCGCTATCATCCTTTTTAATACATTAATTTGTGGTGCAGCTAACCCAATACCTGGTCTCAGGCTATATTTTTCAGCGATTTCCGGATTTTGGCTATTAATAACGTATTCAAGCATGCTTGCAAGAATTCGTTTTTCATCCTCACTTGGCGGCATTGCTACTTCCTCTGCAGGTAACCTTAGAGAAGGATGTCCATCACGGATGATATCTTCCATTGTTATCATATTTTTCACTCCTGTAAACCAGATGCTTTATAAGTACGCTTTCCGGAGAACCGGGAAAGCTGTTCTTACCTAAGTCTATCAAAGATTCTTTAAAAAGTTAATTTAAATGGGAATAAGAAAAGAGAAGGCAAGCACCCTCTCTTCTTTTCACTTATAACCAGGCGCAACCCACGATAATCAGCAGGATGAACAGGACTACAATTAATGCAAAGCCTCTGCCAAAGCCAACTCCGCCAACTCCGCCCGGATATCCGTATCCGCAATGCCCATAATAACCGTACATTCAAGACCCTCCTCATAAATTTGCCTCCCATGGACAAAAGCCCCGGGGGATTATTACAGCCTATGCAGAAACAGAATAAAAGTTTGGGCCGATGCCCAGACATACATTCTTCTTGGCCCGAATATCTTAAATATGGACAAGCTGAATCGACGGAAGTTGTCAAAAACGGCAAGTACCGATATAGTATAAGTGTTATGATAGGAGGGTATTAACGTGAAATTTTCCTCACTGAAATTCTTGCGGATTGTTTTCTGCCTGGTTCTTCCTTTAGTTTTGCTGGCTGGATGCCTTGGCCAAAAATCTCCTGCTGAACAAATCTATGATGTTATGGAAAAGGCCGTTGCTGCCGAGAAAAAATTTGAGGAGCAACAGGCACCTTTAGTTGAGCTGGAAAAGAAGGAAAAAGAGCTTTTTGATCAAATCGTGGAAATTGGACAGAAGGAATTCGACCAAGTGGAGAAGCTGTCCAATGATGCGTTGAAGCTTGTGGATAAAAGGAAAGAACATATAGCTCTTGAAAAGGAAAGCCTTGACGAATCCCGCAAACAGTTTGGTGCAGCAGCAGATCATCTGAAGGAAATAAAAGATCCGAAATTAAAAGAAAAAGCAGAATTGGTCGTTGCGACAATGAAAGAAAGATATTCGGCGCATGAAAAGCTGTACAAAGAATATATGATTGCAATTGAAAATGACCAAAAGCTGTATACTTTACTCAAAACCAAGGATGTCAACCTTAAGGTTCTCGAAGGCCAGATTACCTCGGTGAACGGGTCATATACAAAAGTTTTGGAAGCCAATAAGCAATTCAATGAATTGACGGAAAAATACAACCAGGAAAAGCTATCTTTCTTTAAATTAGCGGGTCTTGAAGGTAAAAACGAATCTTAAGACAGCCAGGGTTACTGGCTGTCTTCTTTTTTAGTATAATTTTTTATGGATACAAAGTGAAACAGGTGTATGGTAATCAATGATACAGTTTGCGATAAAGCGAAATTATATTCCAATATTGATATAGTGACAAATTTGTGAAGCAATATGATTGACGGGTTTATTGAATATGTTGTACACTCGATTTGCAGGTAAGAGTTGTATCAATGTGATGGGGGTTCTAGACTGGTACAGAATCCGAAGCTTGCCAATATCCAAATTTGTGTTTTTCGGGTACAAGAATGTGGAACACTACATAAAGATGTATGCGAATGCCCTTAAAGTTGTACCAGTATAGGGCTTCTGTCAGATTTTTTCTAAATATGACGGGAAGACGTCTTTAAATTGATTTTATGGGTATCATAAGCAAGTATTTTAATTCCCATTAAATAACGATTGCTCGAAATGAAAAAACTAATTTGGACATTATATTTTTAAACAAAGAAAGGAAAGGTGACCAAGATGGCTTCTAAAACTAAGAATGCCCAATTCGATGCCAAAAAAACGCTCGAATCAGTAGAGCAGCAATTCGAAACACTTCAAATCCTTAATGAAGAAGGAGAAGTTGTTAATGAAGCGGCAATGCCTGACCTGAGCGATGAACAGCTCCAGGAATTAATGCGCCGTATGGTTTATACACGTATTCTTGATCAGCGTTCGATCTCCCTAAACCGCCAGGGCCGCCTGGGATTCTATGCACCAACAGCGGGACAGGAAGCTTCCCAGCTTGCTTCACAATTTGCCCTTGAAAAAGAAGACTTTATCCTTCCTGGGTATCGAGATGTTCCTCAGATTGTTTGGCATGGTTTACCACTTTACCAAGCATTCCTATGGTCCCGTGGCCATTTTGAAGGCATGAACGTTCCTGAAGGCGTAAACGTGCTTCATCCACAAATTATCATTGGTGCCCAGTATGTACAAACAGCAGGTGTTGCACTTGGCATGCAGAAGCGTGGACAAAAATCAGTTGCGATTACGTATACAGGTGATGGCGGTACTTCGCAGGGTGATTTCTATGAAGGTATCAACTTTGCGGGTGCATTTAAATCTCCAGCAATCTTTGTTATCCAAAACAACCAATTCGCGATTTCAACACCGCGTGAAAAGCAAACAGCTGCTAAAACACTTGCTCAAAAGGCAGTTGCAGCTGGAATTCCTGGCGTAATTGTGGACGGTATGGATCCACTTGCTGTTTACAAAGCTACACGTGATGCGCGTGACCGTGCGGTTAACGGTGAAGGCCCAACCCTGATTGAAACAATTACGTACCGTTATGGCCCACATACCATGGCAGGTGACGATCCAACAAGGTACCGTACAAAAGACCTTGATAATGAGTGGGAAAAGAAAGATCCTCTTGTCCGTTTCCGTACATTCCTTGAAAAGAAAGGAATCTGGAACGAAGAGAAGGAAACTGAAGTAATTGAAAAGGCTAAAGAAGATATTAAAGAGGCAATCAAAAAAGCCGATGCGGCACCAAAGCAAAAAGTTACAGACCTAATGTCAATTATGTTTGATGAGATGCCTCATTACCTAAAAGAACAATATGAAGTTTACAAAGCAAAGGAGTCGAAATAAGCCATGGCGCAAATGACAATGATTCAAGCAATTACTGATGCATTGCGCACAGAATTGCGTAACGATCCGAATGTACTAGTATTCGGTGAGGATGTGGGCGTAAATGGCGGTGTATTCCGTGCAACGGAAGGCCTTCAAAAAGAATTTGGCGAAGACCGCGTATTTGACACTCCGCTTGCGGAATCAGGAATTGGCGGCCTGGCTGTCGGCCTTGCTTTACAAGGATACCGTCCCGTTCCAGAAATCCAGTTCTTCGGCTTTGTTTTCGAAGTCATGGATTCAATTGCCGGCCAATTGGCGCGTATGCGGTACCGTTCAGGAGGCCGTTACACTTCACCTGTAACAATCCGTTCTCCTTTTGGTGGTGGCGTACATACTCCAGATATGCACGCAGATAGCCTTGAAGGGCTGATGGCTCAAACACCAGGTGTTAAAGTTGTTATCCCTTCAACTCCGTATGATGCAAAAGGTCTGTTGATTTCATCTATCCGTGATAATGACACGGTCATTTTCTTGGAGCATATGAAGTTATACCGTTCTTTCCGCCAGGAGGTTCCTGAAGAGGAGTACACAATTCCTCTAGGGAAAGCTGATATAAAGCGCGAAGGTAAAGACATAACAATTGTAACGTATGGTGCAATGGTTCATGAATCATTGAAAGCTGCAGAGGAGCTTGAAAAAGAAGGCCAATCTGCAGAAGTTATCGATCTTCGTACTGTTTGGCCAATTGACATTGAAACAATCATTGCATCAGTTGAGAAGACAGGCCGTGTGATTGTTGTCCAGGAAGCTCAGAAGCAGGCGGGTATAGCAGCTCAGGTAGTCGCGGAAATCAACGACCGTGCGATTCTTAGCCTTGAAGCACCTGTATTGCGTGTTGCAGCACCTGATACAGTATTCCCATTCCCGCAAGCTGAAGCAGCATGGCTTCCAAATTATAAAGATATTATCGAAACAGCCAAAAAGGTTCTTTCATTCTAATTGAGGAAAATACCGCGTTTTATGCAGGCCTGACCGCTTCTGTTAGGGCTGTCCTTGATTGTAGCGGCAGGCTTGCGAAAATTTTAGGAGGGTGAATTCATGTCATTCCAATTCAAAATGCCTGACATCGGTGAAGGCATTCATGAAGGAGAAATCGTCAAATGGTTTGTAAAGCCAGGCGATAAAGTACAGGAAGACGATGTTCTTTGTGAAGTACAAAACGATAAAGCTGTTGTTGAAATTCCGTCTCCAGTAGAAGGAACTGTTCTTGATGTAATGGTCGGTGAAGGTACAGTTGCAACTGTTGGACAAGTACTAATAACTTTTGATGCACCTGGATATGAAAATATGTCATTCAAAGGTGACGAGGCTGATGAAGCTCCTGCACAGGAGAAAACAGAAGCTCAGGTCCAATCCACTCTTGAAGCAGGACAGGATATTAAAAAAGAAGAGGCTAAGACTCCTGAGGCAACTGGCGCAACAGGCGCTGGCGCAGCGGCAACTCCACAGGTTGAAGTTGACCCTGACCGCAGGATAATTGCAATGCCTTCTGTACGGAAATACGCTCGTGAAAAAGGCGTGGATATCCGTATGGTAGCTGGTACTGGAAACAACAGCCGAGTTCTGAAAGGCGATATCGATACTTTCCTTGCAGGCGGCCAGGCTTCCCAAGCTCCTGCACAAGCAGCACCTGCTGCACAAGCTGCTGAAGCAAAAGAAGAAACTAAAGCGGCAGCTACAGTTGTTCCAGAAGGACAGTACCCTGAAACAAGGGAAAAAATGAGCGGAATAAGAAAGGCTATTGCAAAAGCAATGGTTAATTCCAAGCATACTGCTCCACATGTTACTCTTATGGATGAAGTTGATGTTTCGAAGCTTTGGGATCATCGTAAAAAGTTCAAAGAAGTAGCTGCCCAAAAAGGCATTAAGCTCACATTCTTACCTTATATCGTTAAGGCTTTGACAAGTGCATTGCGTGAATTCCCAGCGTTGAATACATCATTAGATGATGAAACCAGTGAAATCATTCATAAGCATTACTACAATATTGGTATTGCAGCAGATACTGAAAAAGGTTTGTTGGTACCAGTAGTTAAAGATGCGGACCGCAAGTCAGTCTTCTCCATCTCTAATGAAATTAATGAGCTTGCAGGAAAGGCACGTGATGGCAAGCTTGCACCAAACGAAATGAAAGGTGCTTCTTGTACAATTTCAAATATCGGATCTGCTGGAGGCCAATGGTTTACTCCAGTAATCAACCATCCGGAAGTAGCAATCCTTGGTGTAGGCCGAATTGCGGAAAAACCAATTGTGAAAAATGGTGAAATTGTACCTGCGCGCGTACTTGCTTTGTCGCTAAGCTTCGACCACAGGATGATTGATGGTGCAACTGCACAAAATGCATTGAACCATATCAAACGTTTATTGAACGATCCAGAACTCTTGTTAATGGAGGGGTAAAACATGGTAGTAGGAGATTTTCCAATTGAAACAGACACAATAGTAATCGGCGCGGGCCCTGGCGGATATGTTGCCGCCATCCGTGCCGCACAGCTTGGCCAAAAAGTAACGGTTGTTGAAAAAGGGACTGTTGGCGGTGTTTGCCTAAACGTCGGCTGTATTCCTTCTAAAGCTCTAATTTCTGCGGGACACCGTTATGAACATGCGAAAAATTCAGAGGATATGGGTGTTAAAGCTGATAATGTCACTTTGGATTTCTCAAAGGTACAAGAGTTCAAAGCGGGCGTTGTGAAGAAGTTGACAGGTGGAGTAGCGGGATTATTAAAAGGAAATAAAATAGATGTTGTGTATGGTGAAGCATATTTTGTAGATGCCAATACACTTAAAGTCATGGATGAAAAGTCATCTCAGACTTATACTTTTAAAAATGCTATTGTCGCTACAGGATCCCGTCCAATTGAGATTCCAGCATTCAAATACTCTAAACGCGTTCTCGATTCAACAGGCGCTCTAAACCTTCAGGAACTTCCTAAGAGCATTGTTGTAATCGGTGGTGGTTATATCGGTACTGAGCTTGGCGGTGCTTACGCTGCCTTTGGAACGAAAGTAACCATTCTTGAAGGTGCGGACGAAATCCTCAATGGATTTGAAAAGCAAATGTCTGCATTAGTTAAGAAGAATCTTAAGAAAAAAGGTGCTGAGGTTGTTACTAAAGCACTTGCTAAAGGTGTAGAAGAAAGAGAAGATGGCGTAACTGTATCATATGAAGTAAAAGGCGAAGAAAAGAAAATTGATGCCGATTATGTATTCGTTATGGTTGGCCGCCGTCCTAATACGGATGAACTTGGACTTGAACAGGCTGGAGTCGAAATGACTGATCGCGGAGTTATCAAGATTGATAAGCAATGCCGCACTAGCGTAAGCAACATTTACGCTATTGGCGATGTTGTTGCTGGCCCTCCACTTGCACATAAAGCTTCTTATGAGGCAAAAATTGCAGCTGAAGCGATTGCTGGCCATCCTTCTGAAATTGATTACCTTGCAATTCCTGCCGTTGTGTTCTCAGATCCTGAATTGGCTTCTGTTGGATACACAGAGCAGCAAGCAAAAGAAGAGGGTATTGAAGTCGTTGCAGCCAAGTTCCCATTTGCAGCTAACGGCCGTGCTCTTTCTCTTAACGAGTCAGACGGATTTATGAAACTTATCACCCGTAAGGAAGATGGTTTGCTAATTGGTGGCCAAATTGCGGGCGCTGGTGCATCCGACATGATTTCTGAGCTTGGTCTTGCTATTGAAGGCGGGATGACAGCAGAAGATGTTGCCATGACAATTCATGCGCATCCAACACTTGGTGAAATTACAATGGAAACTGCAGAAGTAGCACTAGGCAACCCAATCCACATCATGAAGTAAAAATAAAAGCGAAAGCTCCCGTTCAGCGCCGTATGGCCTGGAGGGCCTCGACATGAGATAAAGGAAACACGAAGAAGCCCCTTAAGGGCGATTCGATGTTGACTTATCGTAGTGAGAGGACCGAAGGACACTAGGCGTTGGGAGCTGCAGCTGGACAGAGAAAAGCGAAAGCTCCCGTTTAGCGCCGTATGGCCTGGTAACCGGATGCTAAAGCACAAATATTAAAATAAAGCCCTTCCCGCTGTGGGGAGGGCTTTAATTTGCTTTTAAAGGTTTGGAGGTAGAAAATGCCTGGGATACTGGTTTGAAAATTTGATCTTTAGACACGTCTCCATTTATCTTTACCATAATTTCTTCTTTATAAATAACAATCAGCGCCGGGCCTGAAGGAATATCAAAATCATCAAAGTATTCCTTTTCGGAGAGAACCATAAGGTTTTCCATTTCATTTGGATATTCCTTTTTTAGTTCAATTAAGGCGTCATAGTACGCCGCTTCATGTTCATACTGATTCTCTTCCGAAAAGAATATAACCTGTTTGATATTTTTATCCAGGGGTAGTTTATCTTGATTGTCTTTGCTGCAGGATGATGTGACTACTAGGACTAAAACAAGTATATAAAGAGGAAAAGCCTTCATCAATTTGCCTCCATTTTCTTTCCGGAATTTACCCCCGTAATGAATATTTCTCTAACATCGCCCTTATTTTATCACAGTAAATTTTACAAACTTTGGTTGTCATCTAAATGTTACAGAAATGAAAAATAGACAAGGATACACCTGCATATAATCCAATAAGGAAGCGCCTTTCGCTTGCTTGATTATTACAGGCTGGTGATCCGATGAAAATATACGTAGCATTGGTCCTCCAATTTATGGTCTGGAGCGGATATACATTAACAGAGTGGCTTTCAAAACATGACCATCCACTATATAACTTTCTTATGTTCCTCGTCTTTTTAAATTTAGGTATGACTATCTGCAAGAGATTGGTTAACTCTTGGGTAAAGACTATAGTTGTAACATCCCTCAGTCTTGGATTATATGCATCGTTTCATTTCACAATGTCCTGGCTGCATTAAAAATAGGTAAAGGTGTTTTTATAGGGAGGAGGAGGGGATGATACTTTTTGTGCGGGTAAAGGTGGGCGAATATCCTAGTAGAGCTGGATGCTAAAAGCTGGATAAACAAAATTCCTCAAGCATTGGCTGTGTTATTAGTTGGATATTGTTGATTTTATAACAGTGTTGATTGGAGCGGAAGGCGTGAAGAATCGTTCGAAAATGGAAAACGCATTTTCTCCTGTGATGCCCTTTCGGGGATGATAATTCAACGTCCTGGTGGGGGCAGCTAGACATTCTCACCGCCCGCCCCACGGAAAGCGAAGCACCTCGTGACAGGCAAAGTGCCGCCTGTCTCTACGATTTGTGTAGCGGAATCAACATACTAGTTTGACAGCCAAATAATTGAACGAAAAAAGCACCCTAAGAGGGTGCCATGCTTTAATGTCCAAATTATTTTCTTGGATTATAATACATGATTCTTCCATTGAATAAGTGCAGTTCTGCCTGGAGTTTTTTAGCAAGGAATTTGCAGAACTCATTTGCTTTTCCTTTGTCCCCAGCGGTTGCGCCTTCCGGCAAGGTTACTTGTATGTATTGGCGCAGCGCGGTTGTCCCATCATCGGCTTCCACTGCTTCCTGTCCTACCCCAAGGATAATGGCATAATATAATTCAGGGTTTGCTGAAGAAAGATAAAACCACTGGCCTTTGCCTTCGGATGTTTCCTTAAGCTCATAGGGAAATGCTGTTTCTCCATATTCCCAATTAACTTGTTTACCTGTTTTAGAGGTAATTTCTTTGTAGTAATGGAAGTATTCCTTCAATTCATCTAATGTTATTGATAGTTTAGCAGATGAAGGCACAAGTTTAATATACGCATTCTCAGCCATCACCATTCCCCCTTGTAATCCGATATTTCTGTTCACCTACATTGTAGCATTGTTTAAAAATTTTGAACAACGTTAAAAGATAAAAAGGGTTTATACTTGATAAAACCTGATATCTGAATTATAATAATATTCTAATAACTAATAAGGAGGAATGTTATGGATTTTTTCGAAAAGCTATATGACGAACATGAAAATGTAAAAGTTCGATTCACTGGATTCGCCACCGATAATGCCCGCTATGATTTTGGGATTGTATACTCCTCCCTGTTTTTCGGAAAACCTCTTGTCGTTTGCATGCAAACCGGCCGATCTGTCCTCCTTGATCCCAATGACCTGAATGATCTGCATTATCTCCAGCAAGTGTTCCGCATTAATGGAGAAGGGCAGGCTGAAGATTTGGCGGAGTTCCTTACTGGAATCCTGCCATCAGTACCATTCCAACCACAATATGAATAGCTTTATAATTTGGCTGTCCCAGAACTTTGGGTCAGCCATTATATTTGCTTTATTCCTGCTTAAAAGGGGAAAGCCAAAATTTCTTACCTTATATATAGTTGAGTCTTAATAATACAAAAAACACATATATACATACATTTCGGGAATATATAACGTAATTAATATTAAAAGTGTCATACTTTTTAGCTTGATTTTTTAATAAGGTTATACTATTATAGAATCAAGAAACAAAAACTACTAACTATTCCGAACTCAAAAAGGAGTTGATCAAGATGGGAACAATTGTATGCCAAGATTGCAATTCAACGATTGATCATTTTGAAGATGAAAAGGTAACTGTTCTTTATTCAAAGTGCTCCTGCAATAAATGCCATTCTCACGATGAGGATCTTTAAAAATCAACTATTACTCAATATAAAAACAGGATTCCATTTGGAATCCTGTTTTTATTTTAATCATCATTTTATCGCTTTGTATTCCTTGATTACCCGAATCGATTTGATTTGGTCGTCTTCCGGACCCTGGACAGGCAGGCCAACCTCTAGATTTTTTCTAATATAAAGGAGGTTCTCGCTTGTAATAATTTCACCAGGAATCATTATTGGAATACCAGGAGGATAAACCATCACAAATTCTGCTGTAATTCTGCCCTCAGACTCGTCAAAAGGAACGACTTCGGTTTCACTATAAAACGCATCCCTTGGTGTAAGAGCAAGCAGAGGGATCTCAGGAAGAAACACCTCTAGTGGCTTTGGTTCCTCAGCTTTATGGGCAAATTCATCCGCTAATTCTGTGAGCGCGTTGACAAGGATCTCAGCCTCATTCTGGGTATCTCCTGGTGTAATAATACAGAGAATGTTATAAAGGTCTGATAATTCGACTTCAATATTGTATTTTTCTCGAAGCCATTTTTCCACTTCATAGCCAGTTATTCCTAGATTCTTCACGGAGATGATCAGTTTGGTTGGATCATAATCAAATGCTGCTTTGGAATTTAGGATTTCTGAACCTACACAATAGAGTTTATCAATATCATTTATGCTCTTGCGAATCCACTGGGCTAGCTCGATTGTTTTTTGGATGAGTTCGCGGCCATCCATTGCTAACCGTCTGCGTGCTGTATCCAGGGAAGCAAGCAGGAGGTAGGATGTTGAAGTTGTTGTCAGCATGCTGAGAATGGATTGAACCCGTTTTGAAGATACAAGTCCTTCTCTAACATTCAATATTGAACTTTGGGTCATAGATCCCCCTAGCTTGTGGACGCTAGTGGCTGCCATGTCGGCTCCGGCTTGCATTGCAGAAAGAGGAAGTTCCTCATGGAAATGTATATGGACACCATGCGCCTCGTCGACAAGAACTGGTACGTTATAAGAGTGGGCAATCTCGACAATTTTACGGAGATCGGCCGAGACGCCAAAATAGGTTGGGTTAATGACCAATACACCTTTGGCATCGGGGTGCTGGTCAAGAGCCCTTGCGACGGATTCAGTGGTGATTCCATGTGAAATGCCGAGATCCTTATCAATTTCAGGATGAATAAAGACCGGAATTGCTCCTGAAAATACGATTGCCGACATAATAGACTTATGGACGTTCCTTGGAACGATAATTTTATCTCCAGGCCCACAAACAGTCATGACCATTGTCATAATCGCTCCGCTTGTTCCCTGAACTGAGAAAAATGTATGATCTGCACCAAATGCTTCCGCAGCAAGATCCTGTGCCTGCTTTATAATTCCTTTCGGGGCATGAAGGTCATCGAGTGGACCAATATTGATAAGGTCAATGCTCAAAGCATTGTCTCCAATAAATTCCCGGAACTCGGGGTCTGTGCCTGAGCCTTTTTTATGGCCAGGGATATGGAATTGAATTGGTTTTTTCTTTGCGTGAGCAACTAGTCCGCTGAATAGCGGTGTTTCGTTTTGGGACAAATTTCTCCACACCTCTTTGCTAAAAATATCTTTATGGGCGCATGATGCGTCCGTATTGGCGCCAATTATAAACCAGTAATTTTTTATAGGCATAAAACAAAAGAATTATAGCACTTATGCTTCGTTTTGCATAGAAAGAGATTGTTTCCTGCTGTGTTATAAAATGAAAGAATATATAATCCACAAAGGAAACTGCTCTAACTGCTTCTCGGAGCGGCACAAGACAGAAAAAAGTAATATTAAAATTTTCCTTATGTAAATGTAGTTTCCCTTACCATCATTAAAATAACCTATAATGAACTTGAACAAATGAATACATAAGAATTGGAGGAGGAACCAATGGATTGGAATACAAGAGTGACTGAGCTATTGTCAATTGAATATCCAATTATTCAAGGAGGGCTTGCCCATCTAGCTTACTCAGAGCTCGCTGCTGCTGTTTCGAATGCGGGTGGCTTAGGGCAAATTACGGCAATGTCCTTGTTAACCCCTGATGATTTACGTAATGAAATCAAAAACGTTAGAAAACTGACAGAAAAGCCATTCGGTGTGAATTTTGCAATCGGTCAACATGGAAGGCCTTACGAAGAATTCCTGGAAATTGCCATCGAAGAAAAGGTTCCAGCAATATCTGTAACCGGGGGAAATCCAGCACCATTGCTGGAGCGGCTCGATAGCACGGGGATCAAAAAACTTGTACTGGTTGCCTCGAGGAGACAGGCGCTAAAGGCTGAGCAGTTTGGTGCCGATGCTGTTATGGTAGTTGGCCAGGAAGGAGGCGGCCATCTTGGCAAGGATGATGTTGGTACAGTAGTGTTAATTCCAAGTGTGGTCGATGCGATTTCAATCCCGGTCATAGCTTCTGGCGGAATTGCAGATGGAAGAGGCCTCATGGCTGCCCTGGCCCTTGGTGCAGAGGGTATAGAAATGGGGACAAGGTTTATTGCCGTAAAAGAATGTATACATGCAAGTGATGCTTATAAGAAGGCGTTAATTGAATCAAGTGAGTTGGACACTACTATTATAAAAAGGTCACTGGGTGCTCCAGGGAGAGCAATTCAAAATAAATGGACAAACAAAATCCTTGAGCTGGAACAACAAGGTGCCGGGTACGAAGAATTAAGGGAATATATCAGTGGGGCAGCTAACATGAGGTTTATTCATGATGGGAAAGAGGATGAGGGCTTTGGATGGGCCGGCCAGGCAATTGGCCTGATTCAAGATATTCCGACTGCGAAGGAACTGATGGACAAGCTAATAAAGGAAGCCGCTGCAATAAGAAATAAGTGGGGAAAGTAATACAAAAGTTAGTTAAAGCAGGTGATATAGAATGGACTATCAATATCCAATTGATTATACATGGACTACAGATGAAACCATTCAGGTTATTCAATTTTTCCAGGTAATAGAGGAAGCATATGAAAAAGGGGTTAATCGGGATAAACTGATGAATGCTTATAGAAGCTTCAAAGCAGTTGTTCCATCTAAAGCGGAAGAGAAAAAACTATTCGGGGAGTTTGAGCAAATGAGCGGCTATTCCCCTTATCGGACCGTTACGAAAGGAAAGGAAGAATCAAGTGGGGAAACAATTAGGATGAAACGAAAATAAACTAAAAACCCTGCCTCCGTATCAGGTGCAGCGGGTAGGATCGGGACAGGTATCAAAAAAAGGTCACAGAGAAGCCTCTGAGACCTTTTTTTATTGGCTATTACGACAGCTTTATTTTTCAATAATAATTTGCAGGTTTATGACAATTTATATAGGGGTACTATTTTCTTAAATACATCTTCAATATTCTTAAGTAATTCCGATGGGCCCATCTTAATAACCGAGTCTCGATCGAAGTGATAGCCACAAAGAATTTCAGCCTTCTTAACATCTAAGAGCCGCTGAAAAGAAGCTTCCAGATCATCCTTGCTAAGGCTGCTATGCTTCGTTGCACCAGGTTTGGTATGGTCTTCGGACCAGACAAAATTCCCGGGAATTGATTGATGGATTTCAGTAAGGTTATTTATAAAAGCTTTACCGATGGATTGCTTTCCCTGGCACTCATAAATGACGGCAAACCAGACAAACAAATGGGTTTCCCAAAGGCCAATCTGAAAATGGGGTACCATTTTATATCCGCGGGGATTAGCAGCAAACGCAACCCATGTATCATTAGGGGGATTCTTCGTCCTCCTGGCATGTTTAGCAACATGGGCAAACAATTCTTCCCCGGCAGTAATGGATAAGGCTGATGCAAAATGATTGCCGAGAAATTCAAGTTTAGGACGGATGTGTGTTATGATCCCATCCATCCGGGATTCAAGCCCATCGATTTTAAATACATTGAAATCATCTTCAGTAAAACCATTAAATCCCATATAGACCTCCCGCTTTCACAAACTATTGCTATTTTAGCATATCGTGAAAGATAGGGAAATTTATAAACATTTCATATGAGTCAAAAGCACATTTTAATGCCGTTTTCTTAATTGGCTCATACTATGATAGTAAAAAACTGAAAAATCAGTATATAGATGAAAAGGAGTGCTCCAATTATGAAACAGTTAATTAATTCGACAAGAAAAAAGGCATACGATAAAGAAAGAACAGCAGTATTGAAACTTGAGATGGATTATGAACTGGCAACTTTGTTTGATGCGATGAGTGAAAACAACGAAGAGGAAAAGCGCACTTGTAAGCTCCGTCTTGAAAAAATCCGTCAGGAACTGCTGAGGCTCAAAGCACTATAAAGAAATGCGGAGAGGAAGTCAAATAGAAATAATGAAAAGAACGAAACCCCCTGATTTAAACGGACTCCTGGCCATGCTGGTGAGTTCGTTTATTATTTTGTCGAAGGGGAATCCTAGAAGTTGAAGGCAAGGCCTTTTTTGTATAATCTAAACAGTGAATGCGTCGTGAAATCATTGGAGGTTATGGCATGGATTGGGAGAAATTATATGAGAACGCAAAGGAATGGGTATATGAAGCAGGAGACAGAATTCGTTCTTCTTTTGATAAAACCTTAAATATCCACACGAAATCAAATCCGAACGATCTTGTTACTGACATGGATAGAGAAACGGAACAATTTTTCATTGAAAAAATTAGGGAAGCATACCCGGGTCATCGCATTTTGGGCGAGGAAGGTTTTGGAGATACATTTACCGATTTGGATGGAATTGTTTGGATAATTGATCCAATTGATGGAACAATGAACTTTGTCCATCAGCAGCGCAACTTTGCTATTTCAATTGGCATTTATGAGGATGGCGTTGGTAAAATAGGGCTTATTTATGATATTGTCCATGATGAACTTTACCATGCTTTTATCGGGAAGGGTGCCTTCTTAAACGAAAAAGAGCTCCCTAAGCTCGGGAAATCGGTAGTGAAAGAGGCAATACTTGCCCTTAACATAACATGGGTAATGCAAAATGACATGATTGACCATAACATGGTCATCCCTCTTGTACGGGATGCACGCGGCGCCAGATCGTACGGTTCTGCGGCACTGGAGCTTATATATGTAGCTACAGGAAGGGTAAATGCATATTTGTCCCCTAGGCTGGCTCCATGGGATTTTGCCGGAGGGGCCGTTATTGTCGAAGAACTCGGCGGCAAGGTTACCGACCTTCATGGCAATAAACTCGACTTCCTGAATAAATCGTCTATTTTTGCTGCGGATCCTGCTCTCCATGAAGAAATCCTGAAACAATACTTAAAAGGTGGAAAATGGTAACAAATCGCTGGCGGGAAACCGCTGGCTTTTTTATTAGCAATAAACAGGGTATACATAATTATATGTAGGTCACGGACAATTTTTGGGTAAAATAATATAAAATCTATGGTTGGAAGAAAAATACTATGTTTTCACGATAATTATGGTATAATGTTTTAGTTGTACGTAAGGACTACTATCAAATTTACGAAATCCCTTATAATAAGGCAGGAGTTGGAAATAAATGCAATTAAGAAATGATATTCGAAATATAGCGATCATCGCCCACGTCGACCACGGTAAAACCACACTTGTTGACCAGCTTTTAAAACAGTCTGGTATTTTCAGGTCAAATGAACACGTTGAAGAGAGGGCAATGGATTCCAATGACCTTGAAAGGGAACGCGGAATTACCATCCTGGCTAAAAACACAGCCATTCAATACAAAGATGCAAAAATCAACATCCTTGATACCCCGGGACATGCCGATTTCGGCGGAGAAGTAGAACGAATCATGAAAATGGTTGATGGGGTCCTGCTTGTCGTTGATGCATATGAAGGAACGATGCCTCAGACAAGGTTTGTCTTGAAAAAAGCTCTTGAGCAAAACCTCACACCAATTGTTGTTGTTAATAAAATTGACCGCGATTTCGCTCGTCCCGCGGAAGTGATTGATGAAGTAATTGACTTGTTTATTGAACTTGATGCTAATGAAGACCAGCTAGAATTCCCGGTTGTTTATGCTTCTGCACTAAATGGAACAGCAAGCCTGGACCCAGACCCTGCAAAACAGGAAGACAATATGCAGGTAATATATGAGTCCATCATTGAGCATATACCGGCACCTGTTGATAATAGAGAGGAACCACTTCAATTCCAGGTTGCCCTTCTTGATTATAACGATTATGTTGGCCGTATCGGAATTGGACGTATATTCCGCGGAACGATGAAAGTTGGCCAACAGGTCGCACTTATGAAACTTGATGGAACAGTGAAACAATTCCGTGTCTCGAAATTGTTCGGTTTCTTTGGCCTGAAACGACAGGAAATCCAGGAAGCATTTGCAGGTGATCTTGTTGCTGTATCAGGAATGGAAGATATAAATGTTGGCGAGACTGTTACTCCAGTCGAACATCAGGAAGCTCTTCCTATCCTTCATATCGATGAACCGACATTGCAAATGACATTTGTTGTAAACAACAGTCCGTTTGCTGGCAGGGAAGGCAAATACTTGACTTCAAGAAAAATTGAAGAACGCTTGCACGCTCAGCTTCAGACAGATGTAAGCCTAAAGGTCGAAAATACAGATTCCCCTGATGCCTGGATCGTTTCCGGCAGGGGTGAATTGCATCTTTCCATTTTGATTGAAAATATGCGGCGTGAAGGGTACGAGCTTCAGGTATCCAAGCCTGAAGTTATTGTAAAAGAAATTGATGGTGTTCGCTGTGAACCGATTGAGAGGGTTCAAATTGACATTCCTGAGGAATATACAGGTGGAGTCATGGAATCAATTGGTGCCCGTAAAGGCGAAATGTCTGATATGATTAATAGTGGCAACGGACAGGTTCGACTGATTTTCATGGTTCCAGCTAGGGGATTGATTGGATACACAACAGAGTTCCTGACACTGACACGTGGATATGGAATTATTAATCACACATTTGACAGCTACCAGCCAATGCTTTCGGGCCAGGTGGGTGGAAGGCGACAGGGAGTTCTTGTATCAATGGAATCTGGTAAGGCTTCCACTTATGGAATTATGCAGGTTGAAGACCGAGGCACGATTTTTGTTGAGCCGGGAACTGAAATATATGAAGGTATGATTGTTGGCGAGCATACCCGTGAAAACGACATAACCGTTAATATTACGAAGGTCAAGCAAGCCACAAACGTCCGTTCAGCTAATAAGGATCAAACATCAACAATTAAAAAACCAAGAATCATGACACTTGAAGAATCTCTTGAATATTTGAATGAAGACGAGTATTGTGAAGTTACACCGGAATCAATCCGCCTTCGCAAAAAGATTCTCGATAAGAATGAGCGGGAACGGATGGCCAAAAAGAAAAAGTACTCAGAGATAAATTAGGGTAGGGGAGGATCGGCAGAAATGGAAGCAATGCTGAATGATCGGCTATCCTTTTTTGCAGCTCTTTACAATGTGGAGGAAAACGGAACTTGGCCCTTGTATTTGACAATTGTCGTGCTTTCAATCATTGTATACAAGCTTGGTTTCGCCAAAAAACTCCCATTGTTAAAACAGGCAGTTATCTATATCTTTCTTGCTTTGGGTGGAACTATCCTGACAGCACTGGGCATTTTTCTTCCTGTCGCTGAAGGGTTGGTTGTAGCGGCGCTTATCCTTATAATTTATAAGATCCGCCTCCACCAGGAAAGGAAAGAAAGTAAACAAGCTTGACCAGGGGGAATGGCAAGTGAGATCTGTACAGGATACTCTTTATAATTGGCTTACAATTAAAGTGGTTAGTGATGCTCGTCCGGATGATACTGCAGCCCAGGAAACAAAGCAGATGTTTGATGAAATGCTTGTAGAGAATCACGGAGTTTCAGATATTAAAATTGAAACAGACGAAGAAATGTACTATGTCCATTATGTTCGTGAAGGTGAATCGAAAAAGACAAGATTCCCCAGAGAGTTGATTGAGGTCATGCTGAATCAGATTAACCTCGAACCGGATAAATTCGTCAACTACCCAAATAACTAGGCTAGTGCCCGAAAATCCAAACCTAAAAAACACCCCCTGATGGAATTCCATCAGGGGGTGTTTTAATGAAATATCAGAAAGTATGTCTTTACTTTGAGAACTGTCTAGCTTTAGCGCGCTTGCGCCTTTCTAAAAATCATCCTGGTTTACTTTAGTTCGATACAAGCGGAAATTGCCGCTAGCAATCCGTTCATTCGTCTTTTCGGATATCCTCTCATGGCAAGGCTCGCACATGTACGTATGTATTGGACGATTTCGAAGCCGTTTAGCCTCCAACGCATCATCGGGAATGCTCTCTATTGTATCGCATAAAACACATTTTACCTTCAAGTTAAACCCACCTCAATTTTGTGCTATCACTTTGTTCCAATTATATCATGGACAACTCCCTATATATAGCCCCATGGCTGTAATCTGGTTGAAGAGCCCGGCCAAAAATAGTAAGATGTGGTTACTGGCAAGTATGGAAGGGGAGCGATAGGCATGCCTAATCAAGTTGAATCAAAACTCATCAAGCCGTTATTTGATGAATTGCAGCATGAGCGTTTCGTCACACTGGCCACTGTTGATCATGAAACAGGAGGGCCCAACGTAAGTGCGATATCATGGCTGTTGGCAAAAGATGAGTCCACCATTTTCTTTGCGGTTGATAACCGTTCCAGGATTATTAAAAATATCAGACAAAACAATTCGGTAGCCATAAGTGTTATCGCAAATGAATCAACTTATTCAATTAATGGACATGCAACAATAAAAATCGAGAAAATAGAAGAAATCCCATTAAAGCTGGCGCTTGTGGAAATTAAAATACATGAGGTTCATGATGTCATGTTTTATGGTTCAAAGATGGTCAGCGAACCGCAATATGATAAAACGTACGATAAAGAGGCCGCAGAAAAATTAGATATCCAGGTCATGGAAGCGATGAAAAAAGCTTAGTCAACAGACTAAGCTTTATTTTTGATAGTTTGATTCTTCTTCTTGTTTTTGTTCAAGTTTTTTTCTCTCATTTGAATTCAGCTGTTTTTTGGGTTCGTCGACTTCGTTTCCAATTTCAGGTTGTGGATGCCTCGCAGGAACTTCAGGGACTAGCCTGCCTGCTATATCAGCTAACTCATACATGATCCCCTGAATGGGCCTCCCAGCGTCGATATCAGCGGATATTTCTTTTAGTCTTGCATTCATATCCGGGTCGGCAACAACCATGGCACGAGCTCCATGGGGGTCATCCTTAAGTGCCTCTGCAACTGAATATTTAATAACGCCTGCTTCCGACCTTTCAACTCCCGCATTAATATCTATGCCGACAATTGCGTAGCGGCCAAGTACAACTGCATTGGCACCATTTACTTCGGGAACAGCCGCCGCCAATTTCTCAAGCCGCCTTGCAGCGAGTTTTCCAGTTTCCCTGTCAGTCTCTGTCGTTTCAACTCTTTGTACTTTCACTTGATTCTCATTGTTATTCTTCTGATTTTGTGCCGACTGTCCATTTGCTCCGCATCCCGAAATCAGGAAAAGGAGCACGGCTAACAAGGTGAAATTTTGCATGGGACACAATCTCCTTTATTGCGCGCCGCGAAAGAGATCATACCAATTCGCCGCGGCTAATATAGATTATTGTCCGGAAAATCGTCTATCTTTATTCCTGAAAACATATATTTTACCAAAAGTCGAATAGAGGCCATAGAAGCGGGAGGCATTCACTTGAGTAAAATATATGTATTGGACACCAATGTATTGTTGCAGGACCCGTATTCACTTTTTTCATTTGAGGACAATGAAGTTGTTATTCCTGCAGTTGTACTAGAGGAAGTCGATTCGAAAAAACGGTATATGGATGAGGTGGGCCGCAATGCCCGCCAGGTATCAAGGCTAATAGACAGCCTCAGGGAAACAGGGAAACTCCATGAAAAAATTCCTTTGGAAAATGGCGGGAATCTCAGAATTGAATTAAATCACAGATCATTTCATGAACTTCAGGAGATTTTCACAGAAAAAACGAATGATAACAGAATTTTGGCGGTAGCGAAGAATTTGTTCTTAGAGGAACAGGCAAAGGAGAATGGAAAAGCTGTCATTCTAGTCAGTAAGGATGCGCTTGTGCGCGTTAAAGCAGATGCTATTGGACTGAATGCGGAGGATTTCCTCAACGATCGGGTTGTTGAAGCTGACCATTTATATGATGGTTTTCAGGAGGTTCTAATTCCGCTTGAGTTAATAAATGCATTTTACAAGAGCGGAGAGCTTCTTGTCACCCAGCTTGGCAAACAGAGATTTTACCCCAATCAATTTGTAATCATAAAGGATTCCCTTGGAAGTTCGGCTTCCGCTTTAGGACTTATAGACAAGTCTGTCAGGGTTGCAAAAAAACTAGTAGGTAAGCATGAACATGTTTGGGGGATTCACTCGCGAAACGTTCAACAAACGATGGCATTAGAACTCTTGTTGAGAAAGGACCTCCCACTAGTAACCCTGATAGGCAAAGCTGGAACCGGAAAGACGCTGCTGGCGCTTGCAGCCGGGTTAATGCAGATTGAAGATCTTAAGGAATTTAAAAAATTGCTCGTTGCCCGGCCAATTGTTCCGCTCGGAAAAGACCTTGGTTTCTTACCTGGAGAAAAACAAGAGAAGCTCCGGCCCTGGATGCAGCCAATTTATGATAATCTTGAGTTTTTATTCAATACGAAGAAACCTGGTGAACTGGACGCTATCCTGGCAGGGCTTGGCTCAATTGAGGTGGAGGGGTTGACTTATATTAGGGGCAGAAGTCTTCCGGATCAGTATATAATTATTGATGAAGCCCAAAATCTTACCAAGCACGAAGTTAAAACGATCCTTACCAGAGTAGGGGAAGGAAGTAAAATAGTCCTGATGGGTGACCCGGAGCAAATTGATCATCCTTATCTCGATGCATATAATAATGGGCTCACATATGTGGTTGAAAAATTTAAGGATCAGCCAATTGCCGGCCATGTGAAGCTATTGAAGGGTGAGCGATCAGGACTTGCAAGGCTTGCGGCGGATTTATTATAAATAATACAATCAACATACCTCGGATTAACGGGGAGGGTTATCAGTGCCCGAACAGAGTCATCAGAGCTTGGAAGGGTAACAGAGAAGCCTTATCAGAGCCCGAACAAAGTAGTCGGAGCTTGGAAAGGTAACAGAGCCGGAAATATACTGCTTCGCTAGAGGGACAGGAAAGACGCATCGTGATAGCTCCCTAGGGTGAAAATTCTCGGTTGCTTCCCTAGTGTAGCTGAAATCAACTCCTACTACTTCGTACTTTTAGAAACATCCTTTTAAAAAGAAGGCAGCTGCTGGCTGCCTTCTTGTTCAGATAATTTTAAACGCGGTTACATTTGTCAAAGGGTTGTCCCGGTTGGAACCGTCTCCCTTATAAATATGGATAGGCCCATCTTCACGGAGTGGTTTGCCTTTTTTCGAAAAGGCAGCAATAAGGGTATGTGCTTCTTCCAGCGGAAAGGTATATTCCTGGTTGGAGGCAGTAATGGTTAAGGAATGGGCACCCTCCCGAGGTTCGGTATTTTTAATGAAGGGAGCAAGTTCCATCCCAAAGCTGCCTTCAAGGATTTCCATTTTCTTCAGCTTTTTCTTTGGTTGAATCTGTTCCGGAGGCTGAGCTCCTTCTGTTAATTCTTTATCCCATTGTTTGGAGACAGACTGCTTATACTTTTCAGCTTCATCTGCTACCTCTTTTGAACGGTCAAAATATGTATCCAAATCAATTTTTCGTTCATCGAATATCCAAACACTCGGGTCAATAGTAATAGGGAAATTAACGTTCCCTGTGACTTGAATGATTTCCGCCATATGTATTCCTCCATCCGTTCTCTGCATCTAGAGTATACCGCTTTTGGAAAAAAAGTCATAGTGAATAGCACTAAGGATTATCTCCAAATCCTGATTGTTCTTGCAATTTTTCCATAAGGACGGTAAAATTTAAAGATAGTTGGGTAATCGCTCGGAAACGGGGGGATAGATGTTGGCATCCGAAATGATCATTAATCATCAGGAAAAAGCGCAGGCCTTGTTGCAGGCTGATGCTGAAAAAATATTAAAATTAATTAAAGTCCAAATGGATAACTTAACGATGCCCCAGTGTCCTCTTTATGAAGAGGTATTGGACACGCAGATGTTTGGCCTATCCAGGGAAATAGATTTTGCCATAAGACTTGGTCTTATAGATGAGAGGGATGGGAAAGACATCCTGGAAAAGTTGGAAAGGGAGCTGTCAGCCCTTCACGAAGCATCTTTAAGAAAATGATCTGCCAACCCAAACACGAGTTGTTTGGGTTTTTATATTAGGAACGAAAATTCTGTATATCGCGGCTAGGGTAACTTTTTTATGAATAAGAGTTACAGTTTCATTTCAATTTATCGAAATCGTATTTTCTTCAACTAAATTGTCCCTTTTTCATTTATAATAGACCTATTCATAATGATAGTGGGAAGGGTAATGATGAAAAATAAACTTAAATCCTATGATTATACGTTAATTCTGGCAATCATTGTACTTTCCATTTTTGGGTTAGTGATGGTTTATAGTGCCAGTATGGGAGCTGCGCTCAATCGGTACGGTTATGAGCACGACTTCTTTTACCAAAAGCAGAAAATGGCTTTACTTGGGTCAGCCGCCATATTTTTAGTGTTTGCCTATGCATTTCCTTATAGGCTTCTGAAAAAAACAGCTTGGCTGATTATGATTGTCCTGATTTCTTTTGGCGCACTAGGTGCTGTACTCGTAATTGGCAAGGTAGCTGGAAATGCGCAAAGTTGGTTTGACTTGGGGTTTTTTAGTATCCAGCCAGCAGAATTTGCGAAGATCAGCGTAATTATTTACCTCTCAGCTGTATATGCCAAAAAACAAAGCTATATAAATAATTTTAATAAAGGCGTAGTTCCTCCTCTTGCGTATTTGATTATTATTTCAGGGCTGATTATCATGCAACCCGATTTTGGAACAGCTGCGATTGTAATCGCAATTGCGATTCTCATCATTCTTTCGTCAGGAATGAATATAAAAAATATTATGAAGCTTGTTGCGATAGGTGCAGCAGTATTAACGATATTCGCGCTTGGCTTTCAGGACTGGATTTTCTCTGAGGAGCGGCTTAGCCGATTATCCGTTCTTGAGGATCCTTTTGAGGATGTGAAGGATGAAGGCTTCCATTTATCGAACTCCTTGATTGCAATAGGTTCGGGAGGGATTACAGGCATGGGATTAGGACAAGGTGTACAGAAGCTGGGGTATCTTCCAGAATCCCACACAGACTTTATTATTGCTGTCGTGGCCGAAGAGCTGGGGCTGCTCGGTGTTGCATTTGTTGTACTATCCCTATGTTTCATTGTCTTAAAAGGATACCGAATTGCGATGAGATGCAAGGATCCGTTTGGCAGCCTTCTGGCAATCGGAATTTCGAGTATGATAGGCATACAGTCAATCATTAATCTTGCAGGTGTTTCAGGAGTCATTCCCCTTACCGGGGTTCCGCTTCCATTTGTCAGCTATGGAGGTTCCTCGATTATGCAATTAGCTATGTCTGCTGGGATATTAGTGAATGTGTCCATGTATACGAGACTAGAAACCAATTCTAAAAAAGGAAACGTTAAGCCTGTACCTGAAAAACAGCCAGTCCGGCAGAAGGTATACAAAGCCAGGACAGGAAGATCACTTTAAACGCAAAAGCGTCCCTTATGGAGCTGGATGTTCAAAAAAAGCCTCGCAGCGTTATATATTGCTGCGAGGCTTTTTGTTCTTTACGATTTAATGGTATTCATATCCCCATCTGGCTGAAGGAGTTGGAAAGTATCATTAACTTGCCGCTGGTTTTGCTTACTTCTGTATACTAGCAGCAGTAAATAACTGAAAACACCGAAGAGGCAAGTAATAAAGAAAGCATGTGACAGGGCGATATAGAGATTTAACCTTGTGAATATAATCATTGCCCCAGCAATGACCTGTAATGAAACTAGAATTAGGCAAATTATCCAGCCCCAATATAGGACCCGTTCCGATTTATATTGCTTTATCGTTAGCCAGGTTATATACGCTACCCATAAAAATATCAATCCTGCTGCTGCTCTGTGCCCCATTTGGACCCACTCGTAAATATTGTCAGGAAGAGAGAAAACACCGTTTGAGCAAAGCGGCCAGGAAGGACACACAAGACTTGCGTTCATATGCCTTACCAGGGCGCCGGTATATATGACAATATAGCTGTAAACAGAGATGCCAATAATATGGAATGCCATTCTTGTATCGATTATTACTCTTTCTGCGTCAAACTTCTTATCAATTTCAAATATAAGTAAGGTTAAAAGGAAAACAGCCGCGAATGAAATCAACGATATCCCGAAATGGAGAGCCAAAACAAAATCCGATTGTCCCCATAAAACAGCGGCAGCACCAATCAACCCTTGCAGGACGAGAAAAGCAAACGACAGAGCGGACAGGAACTTTGTTTCCCTAATATGGCCTATCGCACGCCAAGTCCAAATAGAGAGAATTAATACCATTAAACCGACCACACCCGATACGACACGGTGGGCAAGTTCGATGACTAACTCCGGTGTGATATCACCTGGAACGATTTCCCCGTTGCAAAGCGGCCACGACCTTCCACAGCCCATACCGGAATCTGTTTTGGTTACCAATGCTCCGCCAAGCAGGATAAAGATCATCCCGATAGTTGTAGCCACCGAAAACCACTTCAACGAACGCTTCAAATCTTTCACCTTCTTAAAATAGTTCAAAAATTTGTCATAAAATAAAACAGTAAGTATAATGAGTGGGGATGTACCCCCTATACATAATAGCTGAGGAAACAAAAAAAGAACAGAATAAATGTCGAAAGAAAATCCGGATACCTTTTACCATCCGATCTACTTAAATGAAAGCATAAAAGTTGAAGGGCAAGCAGTAAATTCAATATAGTAAAGTAAAGTGCGAATTTTCTTTCAATAATATCTTTTTTCAACACACCATTATTTTACTATTATAAAACACTATTGTTGTTTACAGCCTTTTAAAGGGCGGACGCCTCCAAAAAACATCACTTGATAAAAAGCTGAACTATAAAAAGGCTCAAAACAGGCACTTTTCCATTATCTTATTTATTATGCTCCGAAAATAAAAAATGCGGAATGATGCAATGACTATATGAAAAATAGTTATATTAAATTCAAAAAAAGTTCACAAAAAAGCCTTTAAGTGTGATTTAATATACAGAGAAAGCGTATTTAAATATTTATATTTTTGTAATTAACCTTTTTACTATAGAAGGAAAACAAATAGGGGCTTTGCTTTTTATGCAGGCATGAAGGAGGAAGAAGAATGTCCAATCCGAAGGCATACAGTGAGGCTTCGATTAATCAAAGCAGCCTTGATAGGTCATTGGTATTTAAAGATTTTCTGGCCTTAATTAAAATTGGAATTGTAAATTCAAATATGATAACAACGTTTACTGGGTTATGGCTTGCACTGGAATTTTCGGGCATGCATTTCCTGGAAAACCTTGATATAGTTTTTTTCACACTTGCAGGATCATCCCTTATTATAGCGGGATCGTGTGCAATCAATAATTTTTATGACCGGGACATTGATCCTTTAATGGAACGGACAAAAAGCCGGCCTACAGTTAACGGAACCGTACAGCCCATGAAAGTCTTATGGCTGGGAATAGCGCTTATTACACTTGGGACCATCTCGTTGCTGTTTACAACAGTTACTGCTGCAGTCATCGGCATCGTTGGGGTTTTTAGTTATGTCGTCCTTTATACGATGTGGTCAAAGCGACAGTTTGTTTCGAACACGATTGTAGGAAGTGTATCCGGCGCAGTACCGCCACTGATTGGCTGGGCTGCTATTGACAGTAATCTGGACCCGGTTGCATGGGCGCTGTTTGCACTTATGTTTATCTGGCAGCCGCCGCATTTTTATGCTCTTGCAATGAGAAGGGTGGAAGAATACAGGGCAGCAGGCATTCCGATGCTACCGGTTGTAAAAGGATTTGGAACTACTAAGCTCCATATAGTCCTTTGGGTTGCTGCACTGCTTCCAATACCACTTTTCCTGACTTCCCTTGGAATCCCGTTTCTAGTGCTGGCCACCTTGCTTAATATTGGCTGGTTAGCATTGGGGATTTATGGATATATGATGAAAGATGATATCAAATGGGCGAAGCTTATGTTTGTGTACTCGCTGCAATACGTGACAATCATATTTACAGCGATGGTCATTGTAACAGTCATTTAGTTTCGCTACGGGGTGCTTCCCTGCTGCGGGGTGAAGCGCCCTGTCAACAAACTTAATACGAAAGAGGGGTTTGATTAATCTATGAAAAGGCTTGCGAATTGGCGCTTGGTATCAATTTTTTCAATGTTGGCGCTATTCCTATCGGGCTGTGGAAAGCCATTCCTGTCCACACTGCAGCCTGCGGGAGAAGTTGCGGAAATGCAATACGGATTAATGAAGCTCAGTACCGGTATCATGGTAGGAGTTATCCTTGTTGTGACAGTACTGTTCGTTCTAGTGTTGCTTAAATTCCGCCGTAAAAGTGAAAATGAAATTCCGAAACAAGTTGAAGGAAATCACACACTTGAAATCGTTTGGACTGTTATCCCAATCTTATTGTTATTAATTTTGGCTGTCCCTACTGTATCAGCTACTTTCAAGCTTGCTGATGTTTCCGAAGCGGAAAAGAAAAATTCGGATGCGCTCGTTATCAATGTACGTGCGAATTTATACTGGTGGGAATTTGAATATCCTAACCAGAAAATCGTTACGAGCCAGGATCTTGTCGTGCCGACAGATGAAAAGGTTTACTTTAACCTTAAGGCTTCCGACGTTAAACATTCCTTCTGGATTCCAGCAGTTGGGGGGAAGATGGATACAAACACGGACACATTGAATAAATTTTGGCTGGAATTTGACTCGCAGAAAGCCAATGAAGCTGGAAACCTCTTCTATGGTAAGTGTGCAGAATTATGCGGACCATCACATGCTTTAATGGATTTCAAAGTAAAAGCAGTTTCACGCAATGAGTTCGATAGTTGGGTGACTGCAATGCAGGATGTAAAGGAACCTGCTGCGGCAACTACTGCTGATGCACAGGCTGGCCAGGAAATTTTCAATCAAAGCTGCCTGAGCTGCCATGCTGTCACTCCAGCAAACACAACACCTGAAGCAGCTAGGATGGGGCCTAACCTGACTAACTTTGGTGACCGGGAGCTTGTGGCCGGTATTCTGCCACACGATAAAGAAAACTTGAAAAACTGGATCAAAAACCCTGAGAAGTATAAGCCGGGCAATAAAATGACTGGCCAATATGGCAAGTTAGATGAAAAGCAGCTCGATCAGCTTGCTGAATATTTGATGGGATTAAAAATTCAGGAATAACCGGGGAATGGTGGAAAGGGAGGTAAAACTGTGAGTACCTACGCTCAAAAAAGGGGTTTCGGGGCAGTCTTATGGGACTATTTGACGACTGTCGACCATAAAAAAATTGCAATCCTTTATTTAATAGCTGGCGGATTTTTCTTTATCGTCGGCGGGCTGGAAGCGATGGTTATCCGCATTCAGCTAGCTGTACCGGACAATGATTTTGTCAGTGCAGGGTTATATAATGAAATTTTGACAATGCATGGGACAACAATGATATTCCTTGCAGCAATGCCTTTATTGTTTGCTTTTATGAATGCGGTTGTACCATTGCAAATCGGAGCGCGCGATGTTGCGTTTCCATTCTTGAATTCACTTGGATTCTGGCTGTTTTTCTTTGGAGGAGTATTCCTGAACCTTTCCTGGTTCATGGGCGGCGCTCCTGATGCCGGCTGGACTTCATATGCATCACTTTCGATTTACAGTGAAGGGCATGGCATTGATTTTTATGTGCTGGGTCTCCAAATATCCGGTTTAGGTACCCTAATTGCCGGTATTAACTTCCTGGTCACAATCATTAATATGCGCGCACCTGGCATGACTTATATGCGTATGCCGCTGTTTACATGGACAACATTCGTAGCTTCAGCACTTATTCTGTTTGCGTTTCCTCCATTGACGGTAGGTTTGACGCTGATGATGTTTGATCGGCTGTTTGGCGCCAACTTCTTTGATGTTGCAAATGGGGGCAACACTGTCATTTGGGAACATTTATTCTGGATTTTCGGACACCCTGAAGTATATATCCTTATACTTCCTGCGTTCGGTATCTTTTCTGAAATTTTCTCAATATTTTCAAGGAAGCGCCTATTCGGGTACTCCTCGATGGTTTTTGCAACTGTCTTGATTGGTTTCCTTGGCTTCATGGTTTGGGCTCACCATATGTTCACAACAGGGCTCGGCCCGATTGCAAACTCTATTTTCGCAGTTGCAACAATGGCAATTGCTGTGCCAACGGGTATTAAAATCTTTAACTGGCTCCTTACGATGTGGGGAGGAAGCATTAAATTTACAACACCAATGTTATATGCAGTTGCATTTATCCCAAGCTTCACTGCAGGTGGTGTAACTGGTATCATGCTTGCGTCTGCAGCACAGGACTACCAATACCATGATACTTATTTCGTTGTTGCCCACTTCCACTATGTTATCGTTGGTGGTGTCGTATTAGCCCTTTTGGCTGGTACTCATTTATGGTGGCCAAAAATGTTTGGAACCATGCTTAACGAAACATTGGGCAAAATTACTTTCTGGCTGTTCTTAATCGGCTTCCATTTGACCTTCTTCATCCAGCACTTCCTTGGCCTTTGGGGCATGCCTAGAAGGATCTTCAAATTCTTGCCAGGACAAGGGCTGGACGCAGGAAACGCAGTGAGTACGGTGGGGGCGTTCTTGATGGCCGCCGGCGTTATTGTACTGCTTTATAACATCATCATGACACAAGTGAAGAATGTTCGGGTTGGCGCAGATCCATGGGGAGATGGCAGAACACTCGAGTGGGCTGTTGCTTCACCTCCACTGTTCTACAACTTTAAGCAGACTCCGCTTGTTCGTGGGTTGGATGCTCTATGGCTTGAAAAAATGGAAGGCAAAAAAGGCATGATGCCCGCAGAACCAGTCGGTGATATCCATATGCCGAATTCATCATTTGTACCGTTTGTGATTTCACTTGGTTTGTTCATTGCAGCATTTGGTGCAATGTACCAGTCAGGGGATGATCCAAAGGCCTGGGCAATCCCGGTACTAGTTCTGGGTCTCCTTATTACATTTGGCTCCATGCTATTCCGTTCTATTAAAGATGATCATGGATTCCATATTCATAAGGAAGATCTTGTTGATGAGGACGATAGGGGGGTAAAGGCATAATGCAAGCTGAAGAAAAAATGACGTACGAAACATGGCCTTCTTCGCCCGAAAAAGCAACCCTTGAAGGAAAAAATAAATTTTTAGGCTTCTGGCTATTCCTTGGCGGCGAGACAGTATTGTTCGCTTCGCTGTTCGCAACCTATTTGGCGCTGAAGGATAAAGTTCCAGATGATTCCCATAAACTGGCACAGGATATATTCGACTTGCCACTTACATTTGTCGCGACGATGCTGCTTTTGACCAGCTCATTGACAAGCGTGTATGCAATGTACCATATGAAAAACTTTGACCATAAAAAAATGATGATCTGGCTTGGTGTTACAGTTGCACTTGGTGCGGCATTCCTTGTCCTGGAAATTTATGAATTCCAGCATTATGTTCATGCTTATAAGCATACCTTTACAAGCTCTGCATTTGGATCTTCATTTTATGCGCTTGTCGGATTCCACGGAGCACACGTGGCCTTTGGCCTTGCCTGGATTCTATCGCTTATGATCCGTAATGCGAAAAGGGGCCTAAGCCTGTACAATGCTCCTAAGTTTTATGTGGCTAGCCTTTACTGGCACTTCATTGACGTAGTTTGGGTATTTATCTTTACAGTAGTCTACTTAATGGGAATGGTGGGATAAACTGATGGCTAATCAAAATGTGAACTCAGGGAACCCCAAAATTGATCTTAAATATCGGAAGAAGAAAAGCAAAGAGGAAATGCGTTACCAAATTATCTCATTCTCGATGATGCTATTTCTTACCTTTATAGCATTTGGGGCTGTTGGAGTAGGATTTTCATCCTGGTTTACCGTTCCGCTAATTGTTCTCCTTGCGGTTATTCAGGTAATCTTCCAGCTTTACTACTTCATGCATATGAACCATAAAGGACATGAAATGCCAGCTATGTTCCTATACGGAGGCCTAGCTGTTGGCTTGCTTACCATCCTGACATTCCTAACCATAGTTTGGTGGTAACAAGAAAAGCGGAAGCGCCGTTTTATTTCAAAACAAAATAAAAAAAGAAAATCGGCGCAAGCCGATTTTCTTTTTAGAACAATAGCAAGTGCTTTGCTTACAGATTCCTGCAGGTCTATAATATAGGGGAAATCTATTAAATTGAGGTGAAAGACGGTGCTTAGTTTAAACATATTTGGTTTTCAAGCGCTTTGGAGCCCGTATTTCTTACTATTTATTTTGGCAATAATCGCGGGTTATTTTTTGATAACCGTAAAGTTCAGAGGGAAAATTGAAGGAAGCGAGCCTTTAAGGATGGGCCAGGCAGGTTTCTTTGTTACTGCCATGGCATTATTGTACGTAATTAAGGGTTCACCGCTGGATTTACTAGGCCATATTACGTTTTATGCCCATATGATCCAAATGGCAACACTTTATTTAGTAGTCCCGCCACTTCTGATTTTTGGAATACCGGAATGGCTTTGGAGAGTTATCTTAAAGATTCCAGTTTTTGGAAAGTTGTTTTCCGTCGTGACCAAGCCACTAATCGCATTAATTGTTTTCAATGGAGCATTTTCTTTTTATCATATCCCGCTTATTTTTGATACAGTAAAACAATCAATTTGGATGCATGCGGGAATTACTTCTTTGCTCTTTATTCTTGCGATTTTTATGTGGTGGCCAATTGTCGCTCCGCTAAAGGAATACCAAACCCTTTCTGGCTTAAGAAAAGTGGGCTATATTTTTGCTAATGGTATATTGATTACACCTGCTTGTGCACTGATTATCTTTACTAACACACCGCTTTATGCAACATTCTCAGACCCGCGAGCCTGGGCGAAGGCTCTGGAATTATGTGTCTCACCTACCTTGCTTGCCGGACTCGATTTAAGCGGGCCTCAAATGTTCAGCTCGATGTCGCTTCTCGAAGACCAGCGGCTTGGCGGTGTATTGATGAAAGTCATTCAAGAAATTGTATACGGAATCGCGCTGGCAAAAGTGTTCTTCCAATGGTATAGGGATGAGCAAACCGGCATTGATCCAGAACCAGAACCTTTCCCTGCAGAATAAGGTCCCAGTTGGGGCCTTGTTTTTCGTTTGGAAATTATAAATTTCGCAACTGTGGATAACTTTTAAATTTAGTTTGTCTTCGTCTAGCTCTACCGCCTATCGCCTATCAAACTTCAGGCCTCCTCCCTACGATAAGTCATGCACGAATGCGCTATCGCTCTTCGTGATTCCTTTATCCCACTCTTAAGGCTCAGTAAGCCTCCTCCGTCGGCAACTGATCCTAAAGGTCCGATTCGTTCAACTAACCATCAGCAAAAATCGCTGATGGAAGTTTCACTTTATCTCAGTCGAAGTCCCTCCATTTATTACGGCGATGAGCAAGGCGCTTGCGCTTTTGTTTCTTGCAATCAATCAAATTATTCGTGGTTTTTATAAGAAGAAATCACCCATATACAGGGGTTAGGCTTAATCCTTTATCCCTAAATAACTGGCAGTAATGCATATAGTAATTTAAGAAGCTTACCTTTATAATTGAAAAAGCACGGAGGCTCGTCTAAACTTATAGTAGTACATAAGATTGTGAGGACAAATACAAATGGAGCATTCCCTACCTATTCTCCCAACTATCAGCACTACCTTCATTGTGCTGAGCGCTATTCTTGTTGCAATTGGCTGGTATCAAATTTCCAAGCGAAAGATTGAAGCGCATAAGAAGACTATGTTCTTTGCTGGTGTGGCCGCACTGATTTTTTTCATTATTTATGCATCCAGAACCATCTTTATCGGCAATACATCCTTTGGCGGGCCAGATGATATAAAAATTTATTATACCGTCTTTCTAATATTCCATATTACGTTGGCAACTACAGGTGCTGTTCTTGGAATAATTAATTTTTATACTGGATTTAAAAACAAGCTCGCCACACATAAAAGGCTTGGGCCGATTACAAGTATTGTCTGGTTTTCCACGGCGATAACTGGAGTTGCAGTTTATCTGCTTTTGTACGTATTTTATACAGGCGGGGAAACAACATCTGTCATTAAAGCAATTTTGGGAACATAACAAAGACGGGCCACTCGGCAATCGAGTGGCCCGTTTGTTATAAATTTGAGGTACGGTCTGTCAGTCAGAGCCTGAAATTGAATTTAATGATTCCCGCTTCCCTCGCCGCGCTTATACTTATGACTATAATAGGTCCAAATATAATTCCTATTACTCCTGCCATTTTAAACCCGATATACATAGATGCGAGTGTTGCCAACGGGGAAAGCTTTAAATAGTTTCCAAGCATTTTTGGTTCGAGGTAAAGTCGGATTGAGAAAAGGATGGCAGCCAAAAATACGAGTTTAAACGAGATTCCCATATTTCCCGCTACAGCATAGAACAATGCCCATGGTATTAATAGTAACAATGATCCTGCGACTGGAATAAAATCAAATATCCAAATTAAAAATGCGCCGATAATTGCTGCTTCAGGAAAATAAAGATAGAGATATAGAAGAGAAAAAGTGAGAATTACTATACTTACAAGCAACTGAGCTTTCAGGAATCCAGTTATAACATAAAATAGCCTTGATGAGATTATATTGGCCTTCTCAGTTGTAGATGTTGAGAGGTACTGGTAAACTGTTTTCTTTAATGCAGGAATTTCTAACATGAATAAGAATAAAGCGACAAGATAAACGATAAATGAAATAAAAAGGTTCGGGATATTAGTCAGGACTGTTCTGATGGTTTCAATATTTACATATTCCAGCAGTACACCGATGATCGAATAAATAGTATGTTCAATACGAAGTGTTGCCTGGTGGACAAGGGGAGCGGGTAAGTCTTCCAATGCTTTTGTCAAATTCCATTTTGTCTCGGCCCAAAGCTTTGAAACTTGATTTACGTAGGCTGGCACCTCATTAGCCAACGCAAATCCCTCGGCAGCTACCTTTGTTGTTATAAAATAACCCCCAAGAGCAGTTAAAGATAGAAACAATAGGAAAACGAGAAGGACTGACATCCGCCTGCTCAATTTAAGGTGTACACCCATAAACCGAACTGCGGGTTCGAGCAGAAGTGCTGTTAATAGTGACAGGAGGATTGGGGCAGAAGCAGGTATAAGAAAATAGGCAGCAACAACTGCAAGTAAAACTCCAATAATCCGGATGATTCTTTTTTTTGAAAAAAATGTAGACATGCCAATACCCCTTAAAATAAGTGAATACTACAATTATATCCTTTTGAACAAATAAAAAGGAAGGCATATTGAATGCCTTCCGAAATTTCTTAAAGATCAAAGATTTCTATTTCCTCTTTTACTTGGTCTATTAAGTTTTTGCATTGTGTAACCAGTGATGCAGGGAAGTCTTCACCTTCACCATACTCGACTCCATGAGGGTAATAATGCTTTCCAAGAAGTGGAGGCAGAAGCTGTATTACCGCTCGGTGCGCCCCAACATCACCTTCGACAGCGTAACCACGCAGCCTCAAATAATAGATGCTGTCTTTTATTTGAATTTTTTTGTCGTATGTAACTCTTTCATAATCCCATTGGCCCTCACGGACAAGCCCATGCTCAAGCATGATTTCATCCAGCCTGTTCAGGTCCGCTTTCAGGTTTTCAATCCCCGTGTTTTCAAACTTCACTGTTGATATCCCCCTTTAAACATGCATATGCTTTCACATTGGCACGTAATTCATTTTTATAATAGTTTAAAATGTCTTATTATGCAATGAATTCACCTGTTATTAGGTTCAGGTATTGGAATAAATCGAACCAGAAAAACAAAAGATAAGTCAGAAGTTCCTGTCGTAAAAGCGGCAGATTTAGAACGGGAGGAATTATGATGGATAAAGTCAGTGAAATTATGACTACAAATGTTGAAACCTGTTCCCTTCTCGATAATATGTACGAAGTAGCCCTGAAAATGAAAGAATTGAATGTTGGAGCAATTCCAATTGTTGATGAAGGTACACTTGTAGGAATGATTACCGACAGGGATATCGTCATTCGCGGGACGGCTGAAAAACATCCTGGTTCAACAAAAGTAGAAGAAATTATGAGCAAAGAATTAATAACTGTCACTCCTGAGACAACAACTGAGGAAGCATCTCGGCTTATGGCTGACAATCAGGTCAGAAGGCTTCCAGTAGTTGAAAATGGGAAGCTTGTTGGAATTGTATCGCTTGGTGACTTTGCTGTACGTGATATGACAGACAGTCAGGCTAAGAAAGCACTATCGGAAATTTCCGAATCGAATTATAACGGTGTACAGCATTAGAAAGGCGCCTTGACGGCGCCTTTTTATTTTTTTCTATAATTCGCTGGGGCTCTATTTTTTGAAATATTCATGGTGATATAATTAAATGAGAAAAACATATAGTATAGAGAATGAAAGAGAGGGGGGAGGGGTCTGAAGTCCTTAATTCGTATTTTATTTTTTGCAGCGATCTTTTTGGCAGTCGGTTTTTATGTCAGCCATAATGAGACCCCGGAAAAGGACACCCTTATAAGGGAAGAGCCGGTGCCAGAGCCGGCGGACCAATCGAAGCTTGAAAAGCGGACTGGCTACGAAATACCGCCTCGGCCTAAAACCGGGTTATCTACATTAATAGGGAAATCGGCAAAGGCTGTTGAGAAGGTTCTTGGTAAACCAAACCGGATTGATAAATCAAGTTATGATTATGATTGGCATATATACAATGGAAATCTGGATAACTACCTTCAAGTAGGGATTGAGGATGACAAAGTAGTAACCGTCTTTGCAATTGGTTCAGACACTGATGTTAGTCCGTTTATGATTGGTCAGCCTCTCGAAGAAATCTTTGCAGCATTTGCTATCCAGACAGATATACTAATTGAATTTGATGGTAACTCTTATAGGCTTGAGCTGACCGATACTGACGTCAACACTAGACCGCTTATCCAATTTGGAGATATTTACGCACAGCTTTATATTGATAAATTTACTAGTACCCTATCAAGTATTCGCTTCCTTAATGCGGAGACACTTATTAAGCAAAGGCCGTATGAAGTCGCCTACAGGGGGCAATTGATTGAGTCGGAACCTCTAGTGGAGGAAGAGTGGAAGAAAGTAGAAGCAGGCAATGAACAACAGGTATTTGATCTGACAAATGTCCTCCGGCTCCGATTTGAGCTCGAGCCGCTGCAATGGGACGAACGGACAGCACAGGTTGCATATGGGCATAGTCTAGACATGTATGAAACAAACACATTCTCGCACGAATCAGAAAAATATGGCAAGCTGACCGACCGGTTAAAACAGGCAAAGGTAGTTTACCAGACTGCAGGTGAAAATATTGCCGCCAACTACACGGACTCCCCCGCGGCGGTTGAAGGCTGGCTGAATTCTAAAGGACATAGGGAAGCACTGTTAAATAAAGAATTCACACATCTTGGTGTTGGCGTTCACCGGAAATATTATACACAAAATTTCATTCAGAAGTGGCTAGAATAAAGGTTTCCATTGAAACTTAGAACCGATAGGATATTTTCCTTATATTGTATAAAAAAGGGTGGCGGCTGCCATCCTTTTTATACTAGCTCAACCCGATTGGCATGGAAACATTTATCTTGCCAGCTTCCGTATATTTTGACTTGTTCACCTGTAGAGAAATGCTTTATGGCAGCATCCTTAGTAAGCGGGGTCTGGATTCTTACCTTGACCGAACCCGTTGTAGTCCTGACCATCATTTCCTGGACAAGAAGGTAACGGTGATAGTAAAAGCGTTGTTTTTCCTGAGAAAAAGAAATAATCGTCCCCGATACGATCGCTTCTTCCTTTGCAAAGCCAGCCTCACGCCATTTAATTTCATGTTCCTTTGTTTCTTTTATGGAAATCCATAAAAAATAGAGGATAATGATAGGAATTAAAATTGCAGTGACCAAATGATTTCACTCTCCGCTGCTTGGCTTTTTTTCTACGATAAAGAAAGTTCCAGTCGAATGGGCAACTTTTTTTCCATCGCTCCGGAATACCTCGCCACTGACGATAAGCGTATTTCTTCCAATATGGACGGCTTCGGCCCGGCAGCGAAGGTAGTCGCCAATTCCCGGTGCCAGGTAATGTACGTTCAGCTGGGAAGTTACCGCACCATATCCTTCAGGGACAAGAGCGTTTGCAAGTGTACCCATTCCTGAATCGAGTAAAGTGGCCGTAATTCCCCCATGTACAATACCCAGGGAGTTATAGATTAGCGGATTTATCGGAATTGTGACTTCCCAGGCATTATCGTCTGGTACTTTTTCATAATGGAGGAGTCCGCCTATATATGTACCTGTGTTTCCATCTACTTTATCCTTCAACCCGGTAAGAACATGTTTTAAGACATCAAGGTCTTCTTGAGTTGATTTTTCAAGGTATTGCTTTAGCAATAATTCTAGTTCATGGTCCAAAGTTTTTCTCTCCTTTTCTATTAAAAATACTATCACTATTGCATTTATTTTTACAGAGTTAGAAAAGGAAAGATAATAATTCTCCCCGATACAATTTTTTAGCGGTTCTTTCACAAATTCCACATATGGGCATACGGTATTATAGGCATGTTGAGAGGAGGGGATGGACTTTGACGCAAGGAAGGAAGCTGCATCCATCTGTAAGTAAATTCAAGGAGTTTGTGGCGGAAAATCCCCACCTGATCCGAGACGTCCGTAATGGGGATACTACATGGCAGCAGCTATATGAAGAATGGTACCTTCTTGGTGAAGAGGATTCTCGATGGAATAAAAGCAGTGGGGTAAAAAAAGAAGAGGTTGAAGATGATAGTTCTAAAAAGGATTGGATGGGGCAATTGGCTGAGCTGGCGAAGAAGGTGGAACCTGGACAGATTCAATCCCACCTTTACAATTTGAGCCAGGCATTGGGTGCCATACAGGGTCTCATTGGCCAGTTTCAACAACAGCCTATCCAACAAGCTCCGCCATCTGAACCAATCCCCCAGCACCCGTTCCCGTTCCGGAAGGATTGATAGGAGGTCAGTGATGAGGCAGGAAATCAATGAGTATATTAACTCAAGAAAAGATTTACGGCAATTTCTCAGGGAACAGCCCGTTTGGTACCGCAAGCTTTCCCGAAGCCCGGGAGCATTGGATGAGTTTGAAATAGCATCCCTTCACCATTTTGAAAAAACAATTCCGCATCGGGTAGCCAAATTCGCAAATGGGGTACAGATGGCATCCATGATGTTCCATATGTTCCAGTCGATGAAAAGCCCTAGTGGATAAAACGCTTTACGAGGCTGTACATGGCGTATACGCCATTCTACTCAATGATGTTAGCGGCTGTGGCTCTCCCCCGTACCGCTTTCCCTTTGGGTTTTAGAATAATCCATAAGGGACAGGCGTTTTTTTCTGTAACGGAGAGGCTAGCTCTTTTTGGTATAAGTCAAGCTAGCATCCGATCCGTTTATACAAGGAAAGGTAAGCCAACGCCTCTTTTTCAGGTGAAAATTTTTCAAACATTGACTCTCTTGCCTGACGGACTACTTTTTCACGTAAAGGAATATTGTTGACGATTGAATGGATGGCTTCTATGAAGTCTGAAATAGTTTCGTAAAGCCAGCCTGTCTCTTCATGTAAAATTAGCTGCAGGTTGGCTTTGTTTTTTCGCCCTATTACTGGCAAGCCTAATCCCATAGCTTCCATTAATGCAAGCGGCTGGCCTTCGGACAGGGAAGAATTAATGATAATATCTGCGTTATCATATTCTTCTATCATTACTTCGTGGGGAACTGCCCCAACATAGTTAAACCATTTTCTTTGTTCTGCCTGCCTTAGCACCCTTTGATGAATGAACTCATCTAAATTTGCGCCAATTACTGTAAAAGTCATATCAGGATAATGGTGAATTATCTCATCCAGTCCCGGAAGGACGTTTAGGACATCCTTGACAGGCCGCAAACCTGCTGGAAGAAGGATAGAAGGTTTAAGTCTATCTCTTCTTGGAGAGATCCTCCAGGGAAGCCAAAGGCCTTGTGGGATTACGTATGTTTTATTCAACCAGGCAGGGTGGAGCTCCCCGACTTTGTTTTTTGCATCTTCGGTAAAAACAGTAATAAAGTGCGAGCCATTTAAAAATGAGAAGATATCAGAGCTCATGCTGGTTTGTAAATCTACATTTATATCTGTACCACCCATTGTAACGATATAAGGGCGGTTTAAGATAAAATGTTGTTCTTTCGCCCATTTTACAAATCTGGTCGCATGTAAAATGTGAAAGAAATCCGCATGGATTTTTTGCGTACTGCCGTTGTTTTCCTGATAGGTCACCACTGAGGGACGGACACCCGCCTTATTTAGAAAATAGATGAGGCGTTTTGCCGTTGTAGAATTGCCTCTTGGCTGATTAAAATAAGGTGTAAATAATGCTATATTCATAAGCGTCACCATTGAAATTGATACAGAACATGCTGTCCGGTTTAAGTATAATGTATCTGCACGTTTTCATAAATAAACAGTTCAGCCTTATAAAAGGTAAATCCAGGAAATAAATAAGAAAATTTCACCTTTACCCTGTCTTCATGGTAGAATAAGCAATGGAGGTGGGCAAATTTGCTTGCTACTAGCGAAAGAATAGAATTGATCGATTATGCCGATCAGGTGGGCAACATGGTTCTTGAGTCTGATGTTGCTGAATACTATCGGGATTGCCTATATAAATTGCGTACAAGCCAGGAAACGCAAACGAAAATTGCGCGTTTTGTCAAACTGAAGGACCAATACGAGGACGTTCAGCGTTTTGGCAAGTACCACCCGGATTATAAAAGCATTATGAAAGATATCCGCGAAGCGAAGCGTGAGATGGACCTTGATGATCATGTTGCCGAATTCAAAAGGGCAGAAAATGACCTTCAGGCATTGCTGGACCAAATCAGCATGCTGATTGGACACTCCGTTTCAATACATGTCAAGGTTCCAACCGGAAATCCATTCTTTGATTCTGGGTCGAGCTGTGGCGGCGGATGTGGATCGGGTGGAAGCTGCGGCTGTTCCGCTTAATGATGAAAAAATCAGCAGAGCTAAAGGCTTCTGCTGATTTTTTTGTTGTTAATACCATCCATTTGGATTGAAGCGAACGCAATCTACGCATAAATTACCACAGCAAAACATCTTTCTTTGGGGTACGAAGAAGCGGTGACGGAATACAAAGCAATTTTGTTCGCTTCTCACATATATAGTCTCACTGCTCAGTTTTTTGCCTTTCATGGCTGTGGAAGAACAACGGCGAATGCTTCTTTCAAGTATTTCTGGATTAATAGGAGAGGTAATTTTCAAATAGAGGAAAGGGATGCCGGCAATTTTTTTCAGGTCAACAGAGGCAATACTAGGGATTAGGCTGATTTCCTTTAAGAAAGCTGACCAGACTTGTTCCATTTCCATACTCATCATCCTTTTTCTCTTAATTGAAGAGCAAATACTGAACTTATTTCAGTTTTATTTGTTCTGGCAGTCAATAGGATTCTCGGCTATGGCAGGATTGATTTAAATGGCAATAATATGCTAGACTTATAAGAAACATCGTGTAAGAAGGGGAAAATCTATGTTTGGGCAAAGGCAAGGATTGGTGGTTTGGCTCTATACACTGAAGCAGGCCAAAATGCTAAGGCGATTCGGGAATGTTCACTATGTTTCCAAGAAGCTGAAGTACGCCGTCATTTATTGTAATCAAAGTGAAATAGAGACCGTGATGGAAAAATTGAATTCGTACTCATTTGTTAAAAAAGTCGAGCCTTCTTACAAGCCATTTGTAAAGATGGAATATGAGAATTCTGCTCCCGATAAAGCAAAAGAATACGATTATAAAATGGGAATCTAAAGTGAGGGGGCATCCCCTCACTTTTTGTTTTTATATGGTGGGACTTTGTAACTGTCTAGCTCCACAGGGAAGGCTTCGGCAGTATCAGCATAGCACGAAGAAAAAGTGATAGCACAAGGAAAGCGCCCCCGAAATTACATAGCACAAAATAACGCGATAGCGTAATGAGGATTTTCGAGGAGTCCATACGGCGCTGAGCACTAAGGAAAGCTTCCAAGAATAATCATCGCAGGGACACAAAGGAAAGCATCCGTGAATTAGCATCGCAGAGATAGGCTGCTCTTTGCCTGGCTCGAGGCCGTTCTTTGGCCTGTCACGAAGGCGCTTTCGCTTTTCTAGTCTAACGTAGCGGCTGGATGAAATGGTTAAGGCGCAATATCCCAATTAAATACTGAAAATATAAGTCGCGTTCGGCAAACATGCTGCATGGCTTTACTGTCAACTCACAAACGGTTTTGTTCAGTGAAGCTGCTGTCTCCTCAAATAAAGTGTACCGTTTGTTTGGGATCCTTCTCGGGTCGGGGATGCCCTCTCTGCATATATATACTGGCTGAAAATTGCCTTCACTGGCAGGGTTCAGTATGATTGCGAGGGAAACAACCTCTTTTCGGTCTACTTCGGAATAAAGAGCCATCATATGGCGCAATCGGCCGGAGTTCGTTTTTGCAAGCTCGATTAATTCATATAGGTCACCATAGCCATTGCCAAGTTCTACAAAACGCTGAATCACAGGAAACTCTCCTTCGGTTTAGTATATAAATTAACATTAGCATAGATGTCCACGGCAAAAAAGAAAAAACCCCGCAGGAATCCTGCAGGGTCCTTCTATATCCCAAAGGGACAGAAGGCAAAGGGAGAGGAGAAACCGGAGGAAGAACTTATGGGGAAACGTAAGTCTTCTCCGCGGTTGGCAACAACATCCTCAATGATGTTGTTACTGTCATTATCTCCAGTGATGCAATGCTTATACACATTTTTCCACAAAATTTTCAGGAGCGGTCAAATTTCATTTGGGATTTGGCGAGGTCCTGCAAGTATGGTAGGATTATGAAATAGTAAATAGTAATGAGCGGTGATGAGATGAGAGTCGTTTCAGGAACACATAAAGGCCGGCAGCTAAAAGCTGTACCGGGAAGTTCGACCAGGCCTACGACTGACAAGGTTAAGGAAGCAGTGTTTAATATGATAGGACCTTATTTTTCCGGCGGGATGGGCCTTGATTTGTTTGCCGGAAGCGGAGGGCTTGGGATTGAGGCGCTAAGCCGAGGCCTTGATAAGGTTATTTTCATAGACAGGGAGCCGAAAGCTATCCATACAATTAAGGATAACCTAAAAGCCTGTGAATTCGAAGACAGGTCAGAAGTCTACAGAACTGATGCTGAACGGGCATTAAAAGCTGTGAAAAAGCGAGAACTCGACTTTGATTTCATCTTTCTGGATCCTCCCTATAAAAAGCAGCAGCTTGTAAAGATTCTCGAACAGATTGATGCTGATGGCCGGCTGAAGCAGGATGGACTTGCAGTTTGCGAGCATGGCAAGGAAGTAAATTTACCGGATTCGATAGGAAGGCTTGAAAAGATAAAGTCTGAAGTGTACGGTATAATAGCAATCTCTATTTTTTCATATTCCCAAAACCACCAGGAGGTTTAGTAATTTGGCTACCATAGCAGTCTGCCCGGGCAGCTTTGACCCGATTACATACGGGCACCTTGATATCATTCGGAGGGGTGCTAGAGTATTTGATGAGGTGTATGTTGTTGTCCTAAACAATTCTTCCAAAAATCCGCTATTTTCAGTTGATGAACGAACAGAGCTTATACGTGAGGTAACGAGGGATCTACCCAATGTGAAAATTGATTCATTTCAGGGCCTTCTTATCGATTATGCTGAAAAGGTTCATGCTAATGCTATAATCAGGGGCCTACGTGCCGTTTCCGATTTTGAATATGAAATGCAAATTACATCTATGAACAGAGTGCTCAACGAAAAGATTGAAACCTTTTTTATCATGACAAATAATCAGTATTCATTCCTAAGCTCGAGCATTGTCAAAGAAGTTGCAAAATATGGGGGCAATATCCACGAGCTTGTCCCTCAAACAGTAGAAGCTGCATTGAAAAAGAAATTTAATCTTTAATAAAAGCCAGGTGCTGTCTTGCACCTGGCTTTTCATATGGCCTAATAACCTGAATTTCGCTATCAATCGTTTCTCCTTCTGAATAGAATGGCAATATAGATTAGAAGGGAACCAATTGTAAAGAGCGGCCCTGCATATCCGATAAATGAGTGGGCTGATGTTAAGAAATTCGCATTGTTTTGTAAAAGGACTGGTATGGCATCGGAAGGAGCGCCGCTATCCGCAAACCTTGTGTAGATAGGTTCCCAAAGCAAAAAAGCAAAAATGCTGGCGAAAAATCCGTGAATAATCCTCGCGATAAAGAACGGCTGAAAACGGATGTCGGTTTGTGCAAGGATGCTGGCTACCTGGGCTTGAACACTGAAACCGCTGAAGGCAAGTATAAAACTGGTAACCATTGTCTGCTGGAGAAGAGTCGCTTCCTGCACCTGACTCGTTAGCTGGCTGCCCAGGGTGATTTCGAATAGGCCGGAGATAAATGGGATACTGAGCATTTCAGGAAATCCGAACGTTGAAAAAAGGACTTCGATCCCTTTTGCTAAAAATGCTGTTATATGAAGATGGAACAAAATTTTATTGACAACAGAAAACAAGATAATGAACCCGCCGATCATTAACAGTGTTTGGATGGAGGATGTTACGGCATCACCCAGTAATTTGCCAATCGGACGATTGTCCTTAATCCTCGTTCTATGTAGGGCGGCAAGGGCTTCCCTTATTTTTAGCCGCTTATAGCGGCAGCTCCTTGTCATTCGTTCATCCTTTCCATGAAAGCGCATGAGTAAGCCAACACAAAAGTTGCCAAGATAATGGGAAGCGGCGAGAATGAAGCCAAGGTGGGCATTATGGAAAAATCCGACTGAGACCGCTCCAAAGATGAATAAGGGGTTAGAGCAATTTGTGAAGGAAGCAAGGCGTTCTGCTTCAACTCTGGTCAGGCTTCCTTCCTGCCTGAGTCTTGCAGTTAGTTTCGCACCAGCAGGATAGCCAGAAGCCATACCCATCGCCCAGACAAACCCACCCACACCTGGCACCTTAAAAAGAGGCCGCATGAATGGTTCTAGTAGAACTCCGATAAACTTGACAACGCCGAAGCCAATCAGCATTTCGGATACAATAAAAAAGGGCAGCAAAGAGGGGAAAACGATTTCCCACCACATATTAAGGCCTCGAATTGAGGCAGAGAAGGCCTCCTGCGGATATGTAATCAAGGAAGCTGCCATAATGGTAACTGAGGCTGCCAAAAAGATAGTTTTGATTTTTGAACGGAACATATAGGGCCTCCTTAAGGAGAATGGCGGAGTATTTCAGGGTGTTACGGATGATTTGAACAATGTTGCAGTGGCACTGTCAGGAACCGGGCAGGCAAAGCCTTGTCCCTGTAAAACAATATACTCATAGAATATTTATTTAGACCATAAGATTGAAGGAGATTTAATCACGGTATCCACTTTAGAGGAGGCAGCAAGGATATGGCCCCAAAAATCGGCTTGGCGCTCGGCTCCGGCGGGGCGAGGGGGTTTGCCCATCTCGGTGTAATAAAGGTATTCCGAGATGAGGGAATACCTATCGATATGATTGCCGGAAGCAGCATGGGAGCGCTTATTGCATGCTTGTATGGGACCGGCATAGATTTGGATCGGTTTTATAAATTCTCGATTGGGTTTAAACGAAAATATTTTCTTGATTTTGCCGTACCCAAGATGGGCTTTATTGCAGGTAAGCGGGTAAAGGAGTTTATCAGGGTTTTCACCCATAACAAAAATATAGAGGAGCTTAATTTGCCGATTGCCATTGTCGCGACAGATTTGATGAACGGGGAAAAGGTGGTTTTTACAACCGGTCCTGCTGCCGATGCGGTCCGGGCAAGCATTTCAATCCCGGGCATCTTTATTCCTGAAAAAATAGACGGCAGAATTCTTGTTGATGGAGGTGTTGCAGATAGGATTCCTGTTTCAGTCGTAAAAGAGATGGGAGCAGACATCGTCATTGCGGTCGATGTTTCCGGCGTCAAACAAAATGCGGAAATCGATTCGATCTATGATGTAATTATGCAAAGCATAGATATTATGCAGGCAGAACTGTTGGTTAATAGGGAAGTCGCTTCTGACATCATGATCCGCCCTTCAGTAGGAAAATTCAGTTCGCGTGCCTTTACCAATATCGAAGACATCATTAAAATAGGAGAAGAAGAAGCACGAAAACATATCGAACCGATAAGGCAAGTTATTGGACGGTGGAAGGAGCAGCAGTAGATGCGCAAGAAATACCCTCGGATGCCCTGGATCCTTGCGGCGGTCCTGGTTTTGGCAAGCGTTTTTTATACGCTTCCCTATTATATTTCCAAGCCTGGACTAGCAAAGGAACTTGAACCCATTATTGAAGTTGAAGGTGGATATGATGAGGAAGGAAGCTTTATGCTGACAACAGTCAGGATGGGCAGGGCCAATATTTACACCTATTTGATGGCAACCTTCAGTAAATATCAGGTGGTATATCCTCTGGAGGATATACTAAGACCCGATGAAAGTGAACAGGAATACAATCAAAAGCAGCTTCATTTAATGGAAGGATCGAAAGCAAGCGCCATTGAGGCTGCCTATAAGAAGGCTGGCTTGCCAGTGGATTATCGCTATAATGGTGTGTATGTGATGGAAGTCGTTCCTGGAATGCCTGCGGAAGGGAAACTTGAAGTTGGTGACCGGCTGTTGAAGGTAGATGGAAAAACGTTAAAATCGAGGGATGAGTTCATGAAGTACCTTGCTGAGAAAAAAGCGGGGGAATCAATTGAATTGGTCCTTACACGGAATAACAAAGAGAGAACAGTAAGCGTTGATTTAAAAACATTTAAAGAGGATCCAAAACGTGCAGGACTTGGTGTAGCGATTGTTGATGACAGGGAAATCATTGTTGAGCCGGAAGTTGAGATAAAAACGGATGAAATAGGCGGTCCGTCAGCAGGATTGATGTTCTCGTTGGAAATATACAATCAGCTGACCAAGGACGATTTGACAAAAGGATATGAAATCGCCGGAACGGGTACATTATCCGAAGGAATTGTAGGGCCGATAGGCGGGATTGAGCTAAAAATTGTCGCAGCTGACAAAGCAGGAGCCGATATTTTCTTTGCACCAAATCAAAAAGGAGCAAAGGACTCAAATTACAGGGCTGCCGTAAAGACTGCGAAAGATATTGGTACCGAGATGAAAATTGTACCCGTCGATACCTTTGATGACGCTGTCGACTATCTGGAAAAATTAAAGCCTGAAAAAGAGGGGAGATGAAGCCGTTTAGTGCTTCATCTCTTTTATTCGCTTTTAAGGAAACGTGCCGTACTGGGATATCCACTCACATTTTATCCCATGTATATAGGTGGCTGCCTGTACTCAAGTTCAAGCAATCTTTGTCCGTTGCTGCCTGGAATGGCCATCGAGTAAATAGATGCAGCACGGGTATCAAGCTCTATACCCGGATCAGAGAATCCTGAAAGCTTTGATACAAGCTGGATAGGGAAACTTCCTTTCATTTTGTTCAGGTAGCTCCTGCCAGAAGCAGTCATTCCAAGCAATCGCAAATAACCAGGCTGCCCTCCATCACGAACATCCATTTCGCTCTTATTCGCATTAACAAGAATGTGTGTACAGAGACGCTGGATCCTTGTCCATGTATAGCGCTTGGTTTTAGCAAGCTCCATAAAGCCGGCAAAGGTATCTGCCTTCCTTGAGCATTCAGCGAGACGATTTTCGAGGCCTTCCTCGGCTTCATAAATGCCAGCCAATTCACCAGGCCTTGCCTGAAGCAATTTATACTTTAACAAAGGCCAATACTGCTCCCATTGATGCAGACTTCCGTATGTATTTATATATTCCTGCAGTACGCTGGCTGAGGCTGTGGGGATATAGGCTGAGATTGCCGGTATATCAAGGGCATCGGAAAAAAAAGCTTTTCTGATGCTTGTTGCGCTTGCAATATTTGCTGATGAGAAGTCTTCATCGTGGTACTGGGCGTTTTTTCTTTTAACAGTTAAGGGCTTCATGCTGCTGCCCTGATCACGAATGGACTTTACATAATGGAAGCCGAGTATATTATTTGGCTGGGAAAGCGGAATCATACCTTCCGGCCCGTTTAATTCCGAAAGTGCAAGAGAAGCTGCTCGCGGGTAACTGACCCCGGACTTCATATGCTTCTTAATAAAAGAATTAAATTCTTCCTCGTGTTCTTCGAGAAATTCCACTGTGCTAATAAAATTGCCGGCATCACCTGCTTCGCTTCCGAAGCATAAACTTGAACAACCCGCAGCCTGCAAAATTGAAACAGCTCCCGAGGCAAAAATTTCAGCCTTTTGGACAGCGTATTGGTAAGGAATCTCGAATACAATATCCACTCCATTCAAAAGCGCCATTTTTGTACGGGCCCACTTTGAGGCGAGCGCAGGTTCCCCGCGTTGGAGGAAGTTGCCGCTCATCGCAGCAATGACAATATCTGAACCGGAGATTTCTTTTGAAGCGTGAAGATGGTATAAGTGACCGTTATGAAATGGATTATATTCAACTACAATCCCGACAGCATTCACAAGTGGAGCCTCCTTTCTACTGAATTACTTTCTTTCTACTATAAATCATCAATACCACTTAAGTAAAACAGCTCCTGTATGCTATAATGTTTCCTTCAGCTATATTAGGGATAAACTATTTAGGAAGGAAATTAAAATGCTAAAAACACTGATGGCACCTGCAATTTCGGTGTAAAGAAAAAATATTGACAAATAGTATGCATAAAAGTATAATTACCTTTGTTGCCTTGGGGTGATGTAAATGAAATGGACAATTAGCCAACTACAAAAAAACCGCAACAAGGAAATGCTGATTGATGATACAGTGAGTGCGGACGAAATTAGGGAAACTGACCCAACCATTAGGGATGTATCCCCGATTCACGTAACCGGACGGGCTGATATCGGGTCATCGCGTGTGACCTTTCATATCAGGATTAAAGGCCATCTGGTCCTCCCTTGTTCACGGACTCTAGTTGATGTCATTTATCCAGTTGATGTAGAGACAACGGAAACGTTCCTTTTCAATATGTCTGGATATGAAACTGATGAGGAAGCTCACCAGGTTAAAGGCGATGTGGTCGACTTGATGCCTGTCATCAGGGAAATTCTGTTGCTTGAAGTTCCGATGCAAGTTTTCAGTGATGAAGCAAATCCTGAAGGCGCGGCTCCGCAATCCGGAAAGGATTGGGAAGTCGTAAGCGAAGAGGACGTGCGCAACAAAATTGATCCAAGGCTTGCTGGCCTGGCCAAGTTTTTTGACGACAACAAACCATCCGATTCATAATCGGCAAAAAAAAGTAAGCAAGTGAAGAACCAGCAATTTCTGGCCTTCATAACTTTCTTATAACTCTTTAAGGAGGTGGGAAGAATGGCTGTACCTTTTAGAAGGACTTCTAAAACTGCGAAAAGAAAACGTCGCACTCATTTCAAATTAAATGTTCCTGGAATGGTGGCATGCCCAAACTGCGGAGAAATGAAACTTGCTCACCGCGTTTGCAAAGCTTGCGGAACATACAAAGGAAAAGAAGTAGTTAACGACTAATTTTCCGTTCGAACAAGCACAGGGGAGATAATCCCCTGTGCTTTTTTCGTTAAAAAAATTTAATACCGTAAAAATCCATTTAGGATTAATATAAACTAAAGAAATGCGAAGCGAAGGCACTAATTGATTGAAGCGGAAAGCACGAAGACTCGTTCGAAAATGCAAAAAACGCTTTTTCTTCTGCGATGGTTATTCTCAGGAGCTTCCCCTTGTGGAGAGAAAATCATGGAAAAAACTTGTGATTACTATATATAGATTTAATATCTTGTGACGAGACCCCTTTGGACATATGCTGGTAAAGGGGCGATATTTAGGAAAGCTTTTGTTTACATATAATTTTTTTAGCAGGAGGGAACGCACTTGGCATATACGATTACCATGCTCGAAGAAGGGATTCTCTTATTTACAATCGATAGGGAAGAAAAGCGGAATGCGATTAGTTTCGAAGTCCTGGATGGATTAAATCGGTTAATTGAACTTTCTAAGGACGATAAGGTAAAAATAGTCGCGGTTACAGGAACAGGTTCAAAAGCTTTTTGCTCTGGCGGAGATTTGTCTGAGTTTCACAAATTAAAAACTAAAGAGGATGCATATCCAATGCTATCTAAGGCGGCCGCCATTCTTTACTCTCTTGCAACCTTATTGAAACCTACGGTTGCAGTCCTGAATGGGGCTGCTGTTGGCGGCGGCTGCGAACTTGCTTCAGCGTGTGATTTCAGAATTGCAGCAAAAGGAGCAAAAGCTGGATTCATTCAAGGGAGGCAAGGAATCATCACGGGCTGGGGCGGTACATCACTTTTATCAGAAAAGCTGTCAGGTCCTGTTGCAATGAAGCTAGTAATGGATGCAAACCTTCATTCAGTGGAGGAACTGGCGGTAACTGGATTCATAGACAGCGTCTTTGATGGTCAGCCAGTAGATGCGCTCGGCGAATTCTGCAGTGATATGCTTTTAAGAGAAGGAGCAGTCCTAGGAGGATATAAACGTGTCTGGGTAAACAAATGGGAGCGTGCTGGCCTAAAGGTGAGAATTGATAAAGAAGTCGAGTTTTGTGCGGAACTGTGGCAAACAGAAGCCCATCATAAACAGGTGGCTAAATTCCTCGAGAAAAGTAAATAGCAATTCAAAAAATGAGACTTGCATACTAATTCTATCTTTCCTATTACCTGCATAAGTATGAGGTAAAACGATAGGAGGGATCAGAAGGATGTCATCGACACGACAGGACGCATGGACCGCGGATGAAGACCTGCTTCTAGCCGAGGTAATCCTGCGCAATATAAGAGAAGGCGGCACACAGCTTCAGGCATTCGAGGAGGTGGGAAGGAAACTGTCCAGAACCTCCGCGGCATGCGGGTTCCGATGGAATTCCCATGTAAGGAAACAATACAAGGCTGGCATTGAACATGCAAAAAAACAACGCAAGGAAGCAAAAAAGAACTCTCGTGAATCCAAGGATCAGCAGCTTGAAACACCAAAACAGCCGGTAGTTCAACTGCTTGCAGATTCCCAATCAGTTGAGGATGTTCAATCTGTCCAGCCAAACCCAGGCTCCTCAATTCCTGAATTTAAGGATGTGCTGGCCTATTTAGAAAATCTTTATGCGCGGGCCGGGAATTCGGCAAATGAATATGAGCAAGCCCTTGTAAGGATACGAGAACTTGAAAGGGAAAATGAAAGCCTGTTAAAAGAGCTAAACACTCTTGAAGAAGACTATCAAGCATTGATGTCCATCCTGGACCGTGCAAGAAAGATGGCTGCCGATAAGGAAGAAGCGGCACAGGGCCAGCATAAAGCAAAATTTCAGATTGATAAGTTTGGAAACCTTGAAAGGGTAGAGTAAGTGAAAAGGCTGAACGGAAGAAAATCCGTACAGCCTTGTTTATTGTTAAGGAGATTAGAAATTTTTTATTCAACTTGTCTACGTCTAGCTCCAGAGCGAAGGCGCTTACGCTTTTGTTCTTTTAATGATGCTGGGCGCTTACCCCTTCCGGATACCATACCAGCGGGTTTTCGCCAAGATCACGCTCTACTTCATATTCAACGTTTATAAATCCGTGCTTTTCCCAAAATCCTCTTGATCCGACACGAGGGTTTGTCTTGATAGGAAGCCCGAAATCTTTTGCGAACTTTACCAGAGCCGAGCCATATCCTTTGCCCTGATAGGCGGAGAGTACTTCCAGTTTCCAAAGTTCCAAATAATTTTGCGGTGGGTCAAAATAAAGATCTCTCTTTGCATCAACTTGATAGAGGCTCATCCGGGCAACCAATTTATCCCCGAAATAAATCCCGTAAAAGGGAGATTCGCTATCGTTTTCCAGAATGTTTGCTTCCAGATCCTCGAGCATGGACAATTCCTGGACTCCATATTCTTTAAACTTCTTAAACTCTTCAAGCGTTTTGTAATTGACTTTCAGTTTTTCAACTTTTATTGCCATTTAGTAGCCCCCTTTTAAAAATTCTCCCTTTTCATTCATATAAAGTAAAAAGCTTAAGCCAAACAATTTCTTTAATTATTCTAATTATATACTACGAATATGAAAAATTCTGCATTTTAGCATGAAAAGGTGTTTTCAAAATTTGCAGGATATTCAGAATGTATGGTAGAACCATAGTATAGGGCATGCAGGATCGGATAAATGAAAAAGTGACCTTCTTTCGGCTGCCCTTGGGGATAGAGTAAGCGAACAATGATTCTTGGGGAGAAAGGGGTATAGTGTGCAAAGGATACTAATTGCCAATCGAGGCGAAATAGCATTAAGAATAATTAGAACGTGTAAAAGGATGGGAATCGAAACGGTTGCTGTCTATTCTGATGCGGATGTTGGGCTTCCCTATGTGTTGGAAGCAACAACAGCTGTTAGAATTGGCGAGCCTCCTGTCGCCAAATCGTATCTGCAAGCGGAAACAATTCTTCATGCGGCAAAAAGTACAGGGGCTGAAGCCATTCACCCCGGGTATGGGTTTTTATCGGAAAATGCAGAATTTGCTGAGCTTGTTGAGAAGGAAGGGCTTGTGTTTATAGGCCCTAAATCAGATACAATCCGGTTAATGGGGGATAAAGTCGCATCAAGGGCAGCTATGGAAAAAGCGGGTGTACCTGTTGTACCTGGGAGTAATGGCGGTATAGCCGCTGTAGATGAGGCGAAGGTAGTTGCGGAAGGTATTGGCTATCCGGTCATGCTAAAGGCTTCGAGTGGAGGAGGCGGAATCGGCATGGTCAAATGCTCCAATGAAGCTGAGCTTGAAAAAGCGTTTGCTTCAGTCAAAGCAAGGGCAAAGGCTTACTTTGGTTCTGATGAAGTGTTTTTGGAGAAATTCATAGCCAACGCCCGGCATATTGAAGTACAAGTTTTTGGTGATGGAAATGGGAACATCGTCCATCTTTTCGAGCGTGATTGCTCGGTCCAGCGACGCAATCAAAAAGTGGTGGAAGAATCCCCATCGCCATTTCTTTCCGAAGGGACTCGTTCAAAGCTTTTTGAAACCGCTATCAATGCTGCGAAGGCGGTGGATTATAAAAATGCGGGTACGATTGAATTCATTTTTGATGAACACGAGAACTTTTATTTTCTTGAGATGAACACCCGCCTCCAGGTAGAGCATCCTGTTACGGAACAAGTTACTGGTATTGATCTTGTGGAGTGGCAAATTCTTGTTGCCAGAGGGGAAGACGTACCAAAAAGCCAGTCAGACATTAGCAGCGTGGGACATGCAATCGAGTTCCGACTTTACGCAGAGGATCCGGAAAAATTCCTGCCATCTCCAGGTAAGATTAATCGCTTCGTTTTTTCCGGCGGTGAAGGAATTCGAGTAGATTATGGCTATAAATCCGGTGATACAGTAACCCCTTTTTATGATCCAATGATTGCAAAGTGTGTCCTTTATGGGGAAACAAGGGAACAGGCGCTGGAACGTGGCAGGAATTTTTTTAAGGAGCTTACTGTTAGCGGAATAAAGTCAAACGCTCCTCTCTTCACAAGAATCCTTGAGGATGCCAATTTTGCAAAAGGGAATTATACAACATCATTTTTACAAAAATAAATCTGAAGTCTTAGAAAATGGGGGAGGAAGAAATAATGAAGGAAATAAATGCATCAATGGCAGGCACGGTACTGAATATCCTTGTCTCGGCTGGAGATGAAGTGACAGAAGGCCAAGAAATCATCGTTATCGAGTCAATGAAAATGGAAATTCCTGTTGAAAGCAATTTTGCCGGAAAAATTACAGAGCTCAAGGTCAACATCGGCGATTTCGTCAATGAAGGCGATTGTCTGGTTGTCCTGGAATAGGGGGGACGAGGATGACTGAAACTACTACATTATCAGATAAACTGAACGAGAAAAGGACTGTCGCCGAAGCAGGCGGCCACCCGAAATATCATGAAAAAAATAAAGAACAGGGCAAGCTGTTTGTCCGTGACAGGCTTGCTTTGTTATTTGACAATGGCAAGTATGAAGAAGATGGCAAGTTCGCCAATAATCAGGCGGAGGGTCTGCCAGCAGATGGCGTAGTAACAGCAATAGGCAAGGTTGGCGGAAAAACCGTCTGCGTCATGGCTAATGATTCAACTGTAAAAGCAGGATCGTGGGGCTCTCGGACAGTCGAGAAAATCATACGAATCCAGGAAGTTGCTGAAAAACTGAAGGTGCCGCTTTTCTATTTGGTTGATTCCGCCGGTGCAAGGATTACTGACCAGCTTGACATGTTTCCGAACAGGCGCGGCGCAGGCAGGATATTTTACAATCAGGTGAAGCTGTCCGGGATGATTCCTCAAATATGCTTATTGTTTGGCCCATCTGCTGCAGGTGGAGCATACATACCTGCATTTTGTGATGTGGTCATTATGGTTGATGGGAACGCCTCTATGTATCTTGGGTCACCAAGAATGGCTGAAAAGGTAATTGGAGAGAAAGTTACTCTCGAGGAAATGGGCGGTGCCCGCATGCATTGTACGGTTAGCGGATGTGGAGACATCCTGGTAGCGAACGAGGAGGAAGCGATTGAGTCTGCCAAAAAGTATATTGCTTACTTCCCGGCAAACTTTCAGGAAAAGCCCAAAACTATTGACTCTGTCCCACCTGTTTCCGGACGTTCTTTAGAGTCGATCGTTCCTGTGAATCAGAATGCGCCATTTGATATGTATGAAGCAATCAATAGTTTGATAGATGAAGGAAGCTTTTTTGAAATTAAAAAACTGTTCGCCCCTGAATTGATTACGGGGTTAGCAAGACTCAGCGGCAGGACAGTTGGTATCATTGCCAACCAGCCAAAGGTAAAAGGCGGTGTCCTGTTCGTCGATTCAGCTGATAAGGGTGCTAAGTTCATTCAACTTTGCGATGCTTTCAATATTCCGCTTTTGTTCCTAGCGGATGTGCCAGGCTTCATGATTGGGACCAAGGTTGAACGGGCTGGTATTATTCGCCACGGGGCAAAGCTGATTGCAGCTATGAGTTCAGCGACTGTGCCGAAAATCTCAGTCATTGTCCGCAAGGCCTACGGCGCCGGCCTGTATGCTATGGCGGGCCCAGCTTTCGAGCCGGATGTATGCATTGCACTTCCTACTGCGCAAATAGCGGTTATGGGGCCGGAAGCTGCCGTTAACGCTGTCTATTCCAATAAAATCAATGAAATTGCCGATTCGAAGGAAAAGCTTGCTTTTGTACAGGAAAAGCATCAGGAATACAAGGAATCGATTGATATTTACAAGCTCGCATCAGAGTTGATAGTCGATGAGATTGTAGCAGCCGATGAGTTGAGAGAGGTACTGATTAATCGCTTTGGCTACTATGAAACAAAGGAATTGAACTTCAGTACCCGAAAGCATCCGGTCTATCCAGTATAAGTTCACCAATTTTACCCTTCCGCTCTAAATGCGCGGAAGGGTTTTGTATTCATTTCAACATATTTATTTTTCTTTTAAAGAAAGATAGGAATTTAGTCACAAAGCCTGTCCTATTTTGGTAAAATGTAGGTAAAGCATAGACGGGAGTTAAGCTGATGAAAATTGCTGTAATAGGTGGAGGGTCAATTGGGTTGCTGTTTGCAGCATATTTGCAAACCCGTTTTGATGTCCTTTTATATACTCGTACGATTGAACAAGCTGATGAAATAAATAAAACAGGTATTACGCTTCACAGAGGAGTTGAATCCTTTAAAGTCAATGTTGTGGCTAAGAAATTAATGGATAGGTTTCCTGATATTAACCTCGCGATTGTGGCGGTGAAGCAATACCAGCTTGAGAGCGTTCTTTCTCAACTCGACGGCATCCCCAACGTGCTTTTTTTACAGAATGGCATGGGTCACTTGAAGCTCTTTGAAAAACTTTCAGGCTGTAATATCTTTGTTGGGTCTGTTGAACACGGGGCGTTTAGGGAAGGTCCGGCAATTGTAAGCCATAATGGAATTGGGGCTACGAAAGCAGCAGTAGTGAAGGGCGACGGTGAATTGCTAAATGAACTTGCGGCAATTTCTAAAACGGATTTCCCATTCTTAATAGAAAAGGATTATTATATGATGCTGGCCAGCAAACTTTCTGCCAATGCTGTTATAAATCCGCTTACCGCTATCCTCCGTGTTCCAAATGGCGAGCTTATTACAAACCCGTATTTTGAAAAGATGCTTGAGGATTTATTTGCTGAGGTGGTGGATATCCTGGGATTTAAGGATAAGGCCAGGCAATTAAAGCATGTTAAAGATATTTGCAAAAAAACAGCGGAGAACCGTTCTTCAATGCTGAAGGATATTGAGTCAGGCAGAAAGACGGAGGTTGATGCGATTCTCGGCTATCTTCTTGAGCAGGCTGGAGACATGGGGAAGGGCGTTCCCCTCATAACCGCTTTTTATCATATGATTAAAGGAATTGAATGGGGACAGGGGGGGAATACATGAGCACAGTTATTTCATCGTTTCTCGCTGCATTCATCGTTATGCCGCTTTTGGGATACTTGCTAATCTTTATAATAAGCAAGTCGATAACCAGAAACCACAGGCGTTCGGTGCGAAGTGCGGTGGATTTTACAACTTTGCTCCTAATTCTTGCCGTCCATTTCTTAATTAGAACCATTTGGGGACAATCCTACCTCTGGCTAATTTTGATTATAGTGTTTGCCACTGCAATGATTTTTGCCGTCCTGCATTGGAAAATAAGAGGGGAAGTAGTTCTTGGGAAAGTCTTCAGAGGATTTTGGAGATTTAATTTCCTTTTGTTTTTTATTGGATACTTAGGGTTGATCGTATTTGGATTAATTCAACGTGCAACAACTGCCGTCCAATTTCCTTAAAGTAGATTGTCAGGCAAAGTTTTTTTTGTTTACGTAATGTAAATGCTATACTCATATGGTATTGATACACAATTGTTTTTGCAGAAAGGAAGTACTGTATGGAGGTTTCAAATCTCATATTGCCTGCGGCAAATCCGTTTGCATCTTATTATTTGCAGCAGACAAATGAAGTAATGCCATTTTTCCACTATACATATAATGAGCCTGAAGCTGACAGGGCAAGGCTTGATGAACTAGCTACAAGGCAATTTCCGAGAGAAGAGCTTGCCGTACATATCGAAAAGTATATGGCGCGTTTCCAGCCGTCTGCAGCAATTAAAAACTCGCTTGAAAAATTGAAGCAGCCGGACAGCGCGGTAATTATTGGCGGGCAGCAGGCAGGCATCCTTACCGGGCCTTTATACTCGATACATAAAGTCATTTCCATTATCCAACTAGCCAGACAGAAAGAGAAGGAACTTGGAATCCCAGTCATTCCTGTTTTCTGGATTGCAGGTGAAGACCATGACTATCAGGAAGTGAACCATGTTTATGTCCCGATTGGCACCAGGGCGGACAAGTGGATTTTTCCGCAAAAAGTCATTCAGAAAAAAATGGTCACTGACATCCGGATAGATAAGGAGCTTTGCCGTTCCTGGATTGCCAGCATACTTTCCCTTTTTGGGGAAACCGGACATACACGGCAGGTTAAAGCATTTATGGAGGACGCGTTAAAGCGTTCCGAAACATTCACTGACTTTTTTGGAGACTTGATTACCGGTCTCTTTCCTGACTCCGGTCTCTTGCTAATTGATTCTGGGAATCCTGAATTAAGAGAAATTGAACGTACGAGGTTCGAGGACATCATCCTCGGCCAGGAAGCAATTATTTCTGCATTGCTCCGTCAGCAGGAGGAAATAAGCAAAGGCGGTTTCCCTAAAACGATAGATGCTTCAGAGAACTCCGCAAATTTATTTTATTATGATAAAACTATCAATGAACGAGTTCTGCTTGATTTTGATCCGTTGTCAGGGTGTTTCGTCGGCAATAAAGGCAGCCTTTCATTTACCCTTGAAGAATTGCTGCAGATCGCCAGGAATGAACCTGCCAGCCTTAGTAATAATGTTGTGACAAGGCCATTAATGCAGGAATGGCTGTTCCCGGTCTTGTCGTTTATAGGGGGTCCGGGAGAAATAGCTTATTGGGCCGAGCTGAAGCTTGTGTTTGAAAACTTTGGCATGAAAATGCCCCCAATTGTGCCAAGGCTCAACATTACATTCATCGATAGAACAATTGAAAGAGATATTCAGGAACTTGGCTTGAATGTTTCTGAGACAATCAGGCGAGGGACAGAGCCGGATGAGGAGAGGTTTCTTGATTCGATCCAGGACCCCGAACTTGAATCCGTTTTTCAGAACGCTATCAAAGAAGTCAATGCACAATACAGACGGATTGAAGATAAAACAATTGAAATTGAACCAGCTATTCTTGCTTTAGTGAAAAAGAATGAAAGTATCATACTTTCGCAAATCGGCTTTATGCAAAAGAAGCTTGAGGAAGCAATAAAGATGAGGCATTCCATTGCCCTCGGCAAATTTAATCGAGTATCTCTTGAATTAAGGCCAGAAGGGAGCCCGCAGGAACGGGTCTGGAATATCCTTTATTATATGAATAAGTTTGGACTTGATTTTCCAAGCCGGCTCCTCGAGCTTGAGTATGAATTTGATGGTACCCATAAATTAGTACGGATTTAAAAAAAGGTTCCGCATATAGCGGAACCTTTTTTCTTGAAGCTTGTTTATGTTTTTCCTCCACTTTGCACCACAGCCCCTGAAATCGGACCGCTAATTAACTCAATCTAACGTTAAAAGTTTCCCTGTTATCTCACTCTATCCACCACTACCACCCACTCTGACATTGTTTTCTTACCAAAATTCATAAGTTCCCACTTTTATAAATTGTAAGAACAATACAGGTGGTGGCATCGAGCTTATCTTTTTAGCAATGTTTTTAGTCTATTTTTCTTTAGACAGATTATTCCGTTATAGACAGCAGATTTTTCCATTAAATCTTTTTTTATAGGAGGTAGTCTAATCCTTTAATCCCGCAATACACCGCGGTTTTTGACGATTTTTGTCTATCTTTGATAGATAATGCAGAACCATCATAGTCAGAATTGTATACCAACTTAATAAAGTAATTATAAAAAATAGTGGAGGAAAGTGGAGGATTGTGGTACATTCTTATTAGAAAGTGGGGGTAACGGGTATGTTCATGGGTGAGTACCATCATAACATCGATAATAAAGGCCGCCTGATCGTTCCTTCCAAGTTAAGGGACAATCTGGGGGAGATGTTCATCATAACCCGTGGTCTTGACCGATGCTTGTTTGGTTACCCGCTCTCTGAATGGAGTGAGATTGAGGAGAAACTGAAGGCTCTCCCGCTTACAAAAAAAGATGCTCGCGCTTTTACAAGGTTCTTTTTTTCCGGCGCGACTGAAAGCGAAATAGACAAGCAGGGAAGAATTAATATACCTGCTCCATTACTTGACTATGCTCAACTGCAGAAAGAATGTGTGATTTTAGGTGTTTCCAATCGAATTGAAATCTGGAGCAAGCAGTTATGGGAAGAATATTTCCAGGAATCCGAGGATTCTTTTGCTGAAATCGCAGAAAATATGATTGGGTTCGATATATAGAGGGGATATTATTCTGGAATAATTTCTTTTTTGTATCGTTCGATTGGAAGGGTGGCTAACGATGTTTGAACATACAACAGTATTATTGGATGAAGCTGTAGAAGGATTGAATATTAAACCAAATGGAATTTATGTCGATTGTACACTTGGAGGCGCGGGGCACAGCTTGAAGATTGCCCAGCAGCTTGGTGCCGGGGGCCGACTCATTGCCTTTGACCAGGACGAAACAGCAATCGCACATGCTCGTGAAAAGCTTTCTGCTTATACGGACAAGCTAACAATAATCAAAAGCAATTTCCTTCATCTTGAAAGTGAATTGGAGAATATAGGGATACATAGTGTTGATGGTGTGCTATATGATTTGGGGGTTTCGTCTCCCCAGCTTGATACACCGGAGCGTGGTTTCAGTTACCATCATGATGCCCCTCTGGATATGAGGATGGACCTTGAGGGCGACATATCTGCCTACGATGTAGTTAACCATTGGTCATACGAGCAATTGGTCAAAATCTTTTTCCGCTACGGAGAAGAAAAGTTTTCAAAGCAAATCGCACGAAAAATTGAAGCGGCAAGAGAAAAAAAGCCGATCGAAAGCACGGCAGAACTGGTCGATCTAATTAAGGAAGCCATACCAGCACCGGCCCGGAGAACGGGAGGCCATCCTGCCAAACGAGTTTTCCAGGCCATCAGGATCGCTGTAAATGATGAACTTGGAGTTTTCGAAAAGTCTCTTCACCAGGCAATCAAGCTTTTAAATACGGGCGGCCGCATCTCGGTTATCACCTTTCATTCGCTTGAAGACAGGATTTGCAAGGTGGCATTAAAACAGGCCTCGGAAACACCGCCATTACCGCACGGACTGCCGATCATCCCAGATGAATATAAGCCGATTCTCAAGCTTGTAAACAGGAAGCCGATTGTACCAGGAGAGCATGAGCTTGAAGAGAATAATCGCGCAAGATCGGCAAAATTAAGAATAGCAGAAAAACTTTAGATGAAAAAATAGAGACACTGGTCCAGGATATGCCTATGGAAAAAATAGTGAATCAGGAGGGGAACGAATGAGCAGTTTGGCAAGAAAGCTCCAGGAACAGCAAAATGAGCAAAGACAACAGGCGGCCCAACCCGAGAGGCGCAGGTCGACATGGCAAAAGGTAACTCCGGGGGAACGTTTCATATGGATGTTATTTGCGGCATTCCTAAGCTTAGGTGCTGTGCAAATCATCTCCACCCAGGCAGAAATTTATCAAACCAACAAGGATATCCAGGAAATGAAAGTGGCAATCAGCAAGCAGGAAAAGCAGAATGGTGATCTAACAGTCCTCAAACAGGAATTAAGCAGCTATGAGCGGATTATGAAAAAAGCTCAGGAAAAAGGCCTTACACTTGATGACAAAAAAGTCAAGGTTGTGCATTAAATGCCAAAGAAACAGCCTAATATAAACAGGGGAGCAGTTGGATTGTTTTTCACTTTCCTCCTGCTCTTTTTAGTCGTACTATACCGTTTTTCCGTTATTGGCATCACTGGGGAAGCTGCCGGACAGCCGCTTGCTGCCAAGGCGGAGCAAAAGCATATGAGACAGGACACCATTGAGGCAAGAAGAGGGACAATCATGGACAGATCCGGCGAGGTTGTCGCTGAGGACACCGTGTCGTACAACCTTGTCGCTATCCTTGATAAAAAAATGACAACCAATCCAAAAAAGCCACGGCATGTTGTCGACCCGGAAAAAACTGCTGCAACCCTGGCGAAATATATTGATTTGAATGAAAGCGAGATTTTACGAATCCTCTCTAAAAAAGAAGAAAACCCTGAGCTGTTCCAGGTCGAATTTGGTAAAGCCGGAAGGGATATCTCTTATCAAACGAAAATGCAGATAGAAAAAGAAGAGCTGCCCGGGATTATTTTTCAGCCAGATTCAAAACGCTTTTATCCGAATGGCGTCTTTGCTTCGCATTTGGTCGGCTTTGTTGAAAAGCTTGAGAAAAAGGGTGAAGAAACAAGGAATATTGGAAGGCTGGGGATTGAGAAGTCAATGGACTCAATTCTTAAAGGCAAAGATGGGAAAATCAAATTCGAAAGTGATGTCTGGGGATATCTGCTCCCGGACGGCAAAGAAATCGTTACCCCTCCCGATAACGGCAAGGATATATATTTGACGCTTGATAAAAAAATCCAGACGTTCCTTGAGGATTCCATGAATAAGGTAGTCGAGGAATACAATCCGAAAAAAATAATCGCAATAGTCGCCGATCCAAAAACAGGCGAAATTCTTGCAATGGGACAGCGGCCGTCTTTTCATCCTGAAACAAGGGAAGGGTTGGAAAAAACCTGGCTTAACGAAGCGATAGAATATCCATTTGAACCAGGATCGACGATGAAAATTTTCACTCTTGCTGCGGCTGTAAACGAGGGAAAGTTTAACCCCAATGAGCAATTTCAATCAGGGTCTTACCAGGTTACAAAAAGAGACAAACCCATTCGTGACCACAACTGGACAGGCTGGGGCAAGATTTCATATCTTGAAGGTGTCCAGCGTTCATCTAACGTGGCGTTTGCCAAGATTGCCAAGGAAAAGTTGGGGTTTGAAACCTTCAGGGAGTATTTGTCAAAATTCGGGCTTGATAAGCCAACCGGTATTGATCTGCCGGATGAAGCAACAAGCCAGCTCCGCTACGAATGGCCGATTGAAAAAATCACCACTTCTTTTGGACAGGGTACAGCCATTACCGCAATTCAGCAAATCCAGGCTGCTACTGCGATAGCCAATGATGGCAAAATGATGAAACCATATGTCATAAAAAAAGTAGTAGACCCTGATACAGGCGAAATCCAAGAAAAGAAGCCTCAGGTCGCGGGAACGCCGATTACCGCCGCTGCTGCAAAAGAAGTTCGGGATATCCTTGGAACGGTCATTACCTCCAAGAAAGGAACTGGTAACCGATATAACATTGAAGGCTACAGTGTAGCTGGGAAAACAGGAACAGCGGAAATGTCCCAGGGAGGGGGATATTTGGACGGGCCGGGAGATTATATCTTTTCATTCCTAGGCATGGCACCAAAGGATGACCCGGAACTGGTTGTGTATGTTGCTGTCCAACAGCCAGAAATTGATCATTATTCCAAAGGGTCAATTCCAGTCTCGATGATTTTCAACCCCGTAATGAAAAACAGTCTTCAATATCTGAACATTAAACCATCGACCAAGGAAGCACCTACTTCCGTTAAACTTCCGGATTTAACAGGAGAGCCCTCGTCTAATGCTGTGAAATCACTAAAGGATAAGGGACTTGAAGCGGTCATCATTGGAAAAGGAAGTGAAATCGAAACTCAGGTTCCAGCGCCAGGGGAAACTGCCCTGGAAGGGGAACGAATTATCTTGCTTACAACAGGTAACGCAACGATGCCGGATATGAAGGGATGGTCGCTTCGCGATGCAATGAAAGTGGCAACCCTTGCTGGCATTAATCTTGATTACAAAGGTTCTGGATATGTTGCCAAGCAAAGCATCACCAGGGGCACCGCTTTGAAAAAAGGGGATATGCTGACCCTTGAGCTTGAGACTCCAATTGAAAGTTTGAATGATGATAAAGAAGAAAAGAAAACAGATGTAAGGTCATGAATTTTGCCGGCGGGGTTCTCCGCCGGCATTCTATTTTTTCCAAGACCCGCATAAGAATGAACGAACAAGCATGTCCTTCTTTTTGTCCAAGTATCGGCAAATTTATAGGAGGATCGATGAAAGGGGAGCATTCTAAATGCGGGTTTCAAATGTGACAGTACGCAGGCGCTTATTGGCAGCTTTATTTATCGGAATCATGGTATTCCTGATTATTGATGTCAGGCTTGGGTACGTACAGTTCTATTTAGGAGATATGCTGACTGACAGAGCAAAGGGCTCCTGGAGCAGGGATATCCCATTTGCTCCTGAACGTGGTGAAATAGTCGACCGGAATGGTGTACCGTTGGCAACGAATATCAGTGCCCCGACAGTCTGGATTGTCCCGAGACAAATTGTGGATCCGGAAGCAACAGCAGAAAAGCTTGCCTCTATCTTGAATTCGTCAAAAGAGGCAACGCTTCAAAGCCTGACTAAAAAAGAATCCATCATTAGGCTGCCGTCGGGGAGGAAGATTTCCCACGAAAAAGCAAAGGAAATCAGGTCGCTTGGCTTAAAAGGGATTTATATCGGTGAAGACTCAAAGAGGCACTATCCGTATGGAAGCTATCTTTCGCATGTACTGGGATTTGCTGGTATCGACAACCAAGGGTTAATGGGACTGGAGTTGTTTTACGACAAAGAATTAAGCGGAGAAAAGGGGTCCGTGCAATTCTATGCCGATGCAAAAGGCAGAAGGATGAACGATATGGCCGATGATTACCAGCCCCCGCTTGATGGGCTGGACTTGAGGCTTACTATAGATACAAAGATACAGACCATTGTAGAAAGAGAGCTTGATATCGCTCAAAAGGCCTACAACCCGGATGGAATCATTGCGATTGCCATGAATCCGAATAATGGTGAAATTCTTGCCATGTCGAGCAGGCCGAATTTCGATCCCGCAAATTTCCGCAATGTACCACAGGAAGTATATAATCGGAATCTACCTGTCTGGAGTACATACGAGCCCGGATCGACCTTCAAAATCATTACCCTTGCTGCTGCGCTTGAAGAAGGGAAGGTAGATTTGAAAAACGACCATTTCCATGATTCCGGGTCTGTTGAAGTTGGAGGCGCGAGACTGAAATGCTGGAAGCGCGGCGGCCATGGCAGCCAATCATTCCTCGAAGTTGTCCAGAACTCCTGCAACCCGGGTTTCGTTGAGCTTGGGGAGCGGCTTGGCAAGGAAAAATTGTTTGGCTATGTTAAAGGATTTGGGTTCGGCCAAAAAACAGGCATTGACCTTCAGGGTGAAGGAACAGGGATTCTTTTTAACATCAATCGCGTTGGGCCTGTTGAACTAGCGACAACGGCATTTGGTCAGGGTGTTTCTGTAACACCCATTCAGCAAGTTGCGGCTGTTTCCGCTGCTGTCAATGGTGGATATTTGTATACACCATATATTGCAAAGGAGCTTATCGATCCTTTAACAAAAGAAGTTGTTATGAAAAATTCCCCGAAGCTGAAGCATAGGGTCATATCTGAAGAGACGTCAAAACAAATCAGGCATGCTCTTGAAAGTGTTGTCGCCCAGGGGACAGGAGGGAAGGCGTTTGTCGATTCCTACCGTGTTGGCGGGAAGACAGGTACTGCCCAAAAGGCACAGGGCGGCCGCTACCTGGAAAACAACCATATTGTCTCCTTTATCGGCTTTGCACCTGCTGATAATCCACAGCTTGTCGTCTATGTTGCGGTTGATAATCCAAAAGGAACTGTTCAATTTGGGGGAGTCGTTTCCGCGCCAATTGTTGGAAATATCATGAAGGATTCCCTACGCGCAATAGGCGTCCCACCAAGTAAGGACCAAATCGAAAAGAAAATGACCTGGTCGGATGTGCCGATGCTTGAAATGCCAGAACTTGAAGGGTTGACGAAAAAAGAAATCTCCGAACAAATGGTGAATTTGAAAATAGAATCAAAAGGAGAGGGCGATGTGGTTGTAAAACAATTGCCGCAAGCGGGCGTTAGAGTAAAAGAAGGCTCAACCATCATTCTTTATTTTGGTCAAAAAGAAGAATAAAAGGCTGGCGGGGGGTTCCTCCGCCTTCTTGGCATTTATGGCGGAAATTCAATGATTAATTCTCGTGATTAATGGCTAAATAGAGATGAATAATGTAAAATAAGAATCGATTGCTAGCTGGGAGAGGATTGAAAGTATGAAATTGCAAGAACTTCTTGGACATCTCCACCTGCTCCGTCCATACGCAGGGGAGAATCCGGACATTACGTCCATTGAAAATGATAATAGAAAGGTCCTAGAGGGGAGCCTGTTTATCTGTATTAAAGGATATACTGTTGATGGGCATGACTATGCTAAATCAGCTGTTGATAAAGGTGCGGCAGCCATCATCGCTGAGAGGTACCTGGATGTAGATGTTCCTTTAATTATTGTTCCAGATTCAATGAGGGCGATGGCTGTACTTGCCGATGCATTTTACGGGCATCCAAGCCAAAGCTTCCATCTTACGGGGATTACTGGGACGAACGGCAAAACAACAACAAGCCACTTAATAGAAAAAATATTTGCGGATGCAGATAAAAAAACCGGTCTTATTGGGACGATGTATACCAGGATAGGCACAACAGTCTTTGAGGCAAAAAATACAACACCTGAAAGCCTGGCCCTGCAAAAAACGTTCCGCAGTATGGCGGATGCGGGAATTCAGCATGCCGTGATGGAGGTATCATCCCATGCTCTCGATTTAGGCAGGGTCCATGGAGCCGATTTCAATGTGGCTGTTTTTACAAATTTGACCCAGGATCACCTTGACTATCACAAGTCTATGGAAAGCTATAAGCATGCGAAAAGCCTTCTGTTTTCCCAGCTTGGAAATGCTTATTCAGACAAACACCCCAAATTTGCCATCCTGAATGCTGATGACCCGGCATCACTTGATTTCAAGCGTGCAACTGCAGCGCATGTCATTACATATGGGATTGATAATCAGGCAGACCTCCGGGCTAGGGATATTATGCTTTCTCCAAAGGGGACTTCATTCATCCTGGATGCAGCCGGACAGACTTATTCGGTATCCATGAAACAGATTGGTAAATTTAATGTGTATAATTCACTTGCTGCAATTGGTGCAACGATTTGTTCCGGAATCAGCATAGGTGAAGCAATTAAGTCAATTGAGAGTATCAAAGGTGTTGCGGGGCGATTTGAGCTTGTTGACGCGGGCCAGGATTTTACGATTATCGTTGATTATGCCCATACACCGGATAGCCTGGAAAATGTCTTAAAAACAGTGAAAGAGTTTGCGGAAAAGAGGGTCTTTGTTTTAGTAGGCTGTGGAGGCGACCGTGATAGAGGGAAGCGCCCGCTAATGGCCAAAATCGCCTGTGATAACGCTACGGACCCAATCCTGACGTCTGATAATCCCCGAACTGAGGATCCGCTTGACATCCTCCGCGATATGGAACAAGGGGTTAATGGCCGGGATTACAAAGTAATTCCTGACCGCAAAGAGGCAATTGAATATGCAGTAAACCAAGCCCGGGCAGGAGATATCATCCTAATAGCAGGGAAAGGCCACGAAACGTATCAGGAAATCAAGGGTGTAAAATATGATTTTGATGACAGAATCATTGCCCGTGAAGCCGTGGCTAACAGTAAGTAGTTTAAAATAATTTATTGAAATTGGAGTATAGACAGAGATATGAATTGTTTACTAGATGTTTTTTCAGAAAAAATTCTTCTCGCATTGTGGGATGGAACATATGATATACCTGTAGCGGGTGGCATTTGCCCGTCCGTTTGTCCCGGAAGGAGGGCTTGCAATGCTTGAGCAGGTTATCTTTTTTACTATCCTGATGGGTTTTTTGGTAACAGTGTTACTTTCTCCTATCTTCATCCCGTTCCTTAGGCGCCTTAAGTTCGGTCAAAGCATTAGGGAGGAAGGGCCAAAATCCCACCAGAAAAAATCAGGTACACCAACAATGGGCGGAATCATGATCCTTTTATCGGTCGTTGTGACTTCCCTTGTTATGATTTCTAAATTCGCGGAACCGACCGCGCGAACTTATATGCTTATCATCGTTACATTAGGCTTTGGCCTCCTCGGATTCCTTGATGACTTTATCAAGGTAGCCATGAAGAGGAATCTCGGCTTGACATCAAAACAAAAGTTAGTGGGACAAATCATTATTTCGGTGATTTTTTATCTAATGTATCGACAAAATGATTTTCCATCCGAATTGAATATACCGTTTACTGACTATTCTCTGCATCTAGGCTGGTTCTATCTGGTGTTCGTCATTTTCTGGATGGTAGGTTTCTCAAATGCAGTTAACCTGACGGATGGACTTGATGGTCTCGTTTCCGGAACGGCCGCAATAGCATTTGGTGCTTTTGCTGTTCTCGCCTGGAATCAATCGCAGTTTGAACTGGCAATATTTTCTGTTGCTGTCGTTGGCGCGGTACTTGGATTTCTTGTCTTCAATGCCCACCCGGCAAAAGTATTTATGGGTGATACGGGTTCGCTTGCACTTGGCGGGGCAATAGCCGCTGTATCTATCCTTACCGGGCTTGAACTGTTACTCCTGATTATTGGCGGAGTATTTGTCATTGAGACACTTTCTGTTATCCTCCAGGTAATTTCATTCAAAACAACAGGGAAACGTATTTTCAAGATGAGCCCGCTGCATCATCATTATGAATTGTCGGGCTGGTCTGAATGGCGTGTTGTTGTAACATTTTGGTCTGTAGGGTTACTCCTTGCGATACTTGGAATTTATATCGAGGTGTGGTTATAGTGAAGAAGATAGATATCTATAAACATAAAAAAATACTGGTACTAGGCCTGGCCAAAAGCGGAGTCAGTGCAGCAGACTTGCTGCATCGGCTCGGTGCTTTTGTGACGGTCAATGACTTTAAACCACTCTCTGAAAATAGTGAAGCCAGAGGCCTGCTTGAGCAGGGAATCAAGGTAATTTGCGGCAGCCACCCTGCAGAATTGATGGATGAAGGATTTGAACTTGTCGTTAAAAACCCTGGAATCCCTTATTCAAACCCTCTTGTGAAAAAGGCTGTTGAAATGGGGATACCGGTTATTACTGAAGTAGAACTAGCCTATCAAATTTCAGAAGCTCCATTTATAGGAATTACTGGAACAAACGGAAAGACAACGACAACCACATTGATTTTTGACATGCTGAACGAAGGCGATCGACGTCCGCTAATCGCCGGGAATATCGGAACAGTTGCTTCTGGTGTCGCCCAAGAGGCAGAAAAGAGCAATACGATTGTTATTGAACTATCTTCCTTTCAGTTGATGGGTATTGATGAGTTCAAGCCGAAAATTGCTGTTCTGACTAATTTATATGATGCCCACCTTGATTATCACGGTACAAGAGCAGAGTATATATCAGCAAAAGCGAACATCACCAGAAATCAGGATGAGGCGGATTATTTTATTTATAATGCGGATCAGGAAGATGTAGCAGCAATTGCCAGACTTTCCAGGGCAAGGCTTGTTCCATTTTCGGCTACAACGGACCTTGGTGAAGGAGCTTATCAAAGTGATGGCTGGCTTTGCTTTGAGGGAGAGAAAATCATTCTTCGTGAAGAAGTCGTCTTACCAGGAGCGCATAACCTTGAGAACATTCTCTCTGCAATTGCCGCAGCGAAGCTTTCTGGTACAAGCAATGAGGCGATACGGAAGGTGCTGACAACCTTTACAGGTGTCCGCCATCGTCTCCAGTTTGTCGCCGAAAAGGATGGAAGAAAATTTTATAATGATTCAAAGGCAACGAATATCCTCGCAACAACAAAAGCGCTTGAGGCGTTTGAAGGCTCTGTCGTTTTGCTGGCTGGAGGGCTTGACCGGGGAAATGAATTCGATGAATTGATTCCTGCTTTGAAAAATGTCCGGACCCTCGTCACATTTGGCCAAACTGCCGGAAAACTCGAAAAGGCAGCGAGTGCCGCTGGAATAAAAACTGTTATCCGTGCCGATAATGTTGAGGGTGCAGTTCCGGTGGCATTCCAGCATTCAGAGCCAGGTGATGTGATTTTGCTTTCACCTGCTTGTGCAAGCTGGGATCAATATAAAACTTTTGAAGTTCGTGGCGACATGTTTATCGAGGCCGTGCATAAGCTTTAGTAAGGGCTTGTCTCTTCTGTGGGCCGGCAAAGTTAATGCCCGGCCCTGCCGGAAAGCCCTAAATTAGCGGGCAGAGGTGTATGGCGGTGCCAGTAAAAAAGAATACTCCTGATATAATTCTTATGATCATCACGTTCACGTTGCTGGCCACAGGCCTTATGATGGTATACAGTGCCAGTGCAATTCAGGCGGAATTTAATTTCGGTGATTCTTTCTTCTTTGCAAAGAGGCAATTGCTTTTTGCGGGAGTTGGGATTGCTGCGATGTTTTTTATTATGAATGTAAATTACCAGACATGGCGTACCTGGGCAAAAGTGGCTGTCATCATTTGTTTCGTCCTGCTCGTCCTTGTTTTGATTCCCGGCATTGGTGTTGAACGGAACGGGTCCCGAAGCTGGATTGGGGTAGGAGCTTTTTCAATACAGCCCTCCGAGTTTATGAAACTTGCGATGATAGCCTTTTTGGCAAAGTATTTATCTGAAAAACAAAAAATGATTACATCGTTCAGGAAGGGGCTCGTTCCTTCACTCGGCCTCGTTTTTCTCGCTTTTGCAATGATTATGCTTCAGCCGGACCTCGGAACAGGAACTGTTATGGTTGGAACCTGCATCGTGATGATTTTTGTCGCCGGAGGGCGGATCCTCCATTTTGCCGGCTTGGGGCTGTTAGGGATTGCTGGATTTGCGGCTCTTGTTATTTCGGCTCCCTATCGGATAAAAAGGATTACTTCGTTTTTAGACCCGTGGTCAGATCCGCTTGGTGCGGGTTTCCAAATGATTCAATCATTATACGCAATTGGCCCGGGTGGATTGTTCGGTCTGGGGCTAGGTGAAAGCCGGCAGAAGTTCTTCTATTTACCAGAGCCGCAAACGGACTTCATTTTTGCCATTTTGGCAGAGGAACTTGGATTTATCGGAGGCTCATTCATTTTGATTCTATTTGCCCTGCTTCTGTGGAGGGGAATCAGAATCGCACTTGGTGCCCCCGATTTGTACGGTAGTTTCCTGGCAGTAGGAATCATTGCAATGGTTGCTATCCAGGTGATGATCAATATTGGTGTTGTAACCGGACTTATGCCTGTCACCGGGATCACCCTGCCGTTCTTAAGCTATGGAGGGTCTTCGCTAACCTTGATGCTAATGGCAATTGGTGTGCTATTGAATATAAGCCGGCATGTAAAAATTTAATAACGACTGAGATCCTTTATAGGGTCTCTTTTTTATAGATAGCTGTGTTAAAGGTTCTTGTTGTTTTATTAGCATTGTTGAATGGAGCGGAAGGCGCGAAGTTCGAAAATGCAAAAAGCGCATTTTCTCCTGCGGTGCTTCTCAGGGAAGATTATTCAACGTCCTGTGGGAGCAGCGCGACGAGGAGGCTCACCGCCTGCCCCACGGAAAGCGAAGTGCCTCGTGACAGGCATAGACCAGCCTCGCGACATGCAAAATTCGCATGTCTCTGCGATGTTTTTTCCGAGGAGCTTTCCTTTGTGTCCCTGCGATGATTATTCTTGGAAGCTTCCCTTTGTGGAGTGGAAATCAAAACGTTATTTAACATAGCTTTATAGTTAGATTAAATAAAGATAGAAATTATAGTGGAGACAATAATAATACCGACACAGTCGTACCTTTGGTTGAGGCAAATGGTTATGGCCTTATCAAAGAATGCCTATTGGTTACATTTTGCCGTGGAAAATAGGTTGAAACGGTATCAAGAAAGCTTATTGGTTACATTTTGCTAATGATATCGGCTCAAAATGTTGCCAAGGAGTCCGATTGATGATATTTTGCTGTGGAGATTATGTCAAAATGTCTTCAATGAAAAAGCGGAACAGAAACTCTAAGTCGTTACTTATCCTCTTCCATTACTACCTAAGGGATTATGGTTCGGTAAAGCATTAGGAAAAAAACTACAGTGATTCCATAGAAACGTTAGTGTTTTTCGATGTTTCCTGGTTTAAAGTATAGTAGAATGGGGGTAAATAGAGTGGGTGCTTTTTCAAAAGATATGAATGTATATCTTTTGTTGAGAGCTGTCTAGCTCCACAAGGAAAGCTTCGGCAGCATAAGCATCGCACGAAGAAAAAGCGGTAGCTTTTTCGAGGAGCGCCTAGCGCCTAGTGTACTTCGGTCCCCTCGTTACGATAAGTCAACATCGATTCGCTTGCGCTTATCGTGTTTCCTTTTTCTCCTTCGAGGCCCTCCAGTCCATACGGCGCTAAACACAAAGGAAAGCTTCTGTGATTAATCATCGCAGGGACAGGCGTTTTTTGCCTGTCACGAAGGCGCTTGCGCTTTTCTATTTGCCCTGCTGGCATTGCATTGAAAGATATAAAAAAGAGGTGGAAACATGAAAATCGCCATTAGCGGCGGTGGTACCGGTGGACATATTTATCCGGCACTTGCACTTGTTAGAGAAATTCAAAAAAAGGACCCTGATGCAGAATTCCTTTATATCGGCACCGAAAAAGGACTTGAAAGCACACTCGTTCCAAGGGAGAACATTCCATTCGCATCTATACATATAACAGGCTTTAAAAGAAAGCTATCCTTTGAAAATATTAAAACAGTATGGAGATTCCTAACGGGTGTCAAAAAAAGCAAAGCAATCCTTAAAGAATTCAAACCGGATATCGTGATAGGTACTGGCGGCTACGTGTGCGGGCCGGTCGTTTATGCTGCATCCAAACTAAAGATACCTACAGTGATCCACGAACAAAACAGTTTACCAGGGCTTACAAATAAATTCCTAAGCCGCTATGTGAACAAAATAGCAATCTGCTTTGAGGAAGCTGCCAGCTTTTTTCCTAAAGAGAAGGTTGTGTTCACTGGAAACCCAAGAGCATCGGAGGTTTTAGGGCGCGACGGAATAAAAGGGCGCCTTTCCACCGGTCTCAAGCTCGGAATGCCTGCAGTTCTTATTTTCGGAGGCAGCAGGGGCGCTCGTCCTATTAATGAGGCGGTTGTACAATCCCTTGGAGAATTTGCTTCAAAACCATATCAGGTTCTGTATGTCACAGGCGATGTCCACTATGAGGATGTTAGGAAGGAAGCAGAGCTGCTTGGCAGCCCCGACAACGTAATTATTAAACCATTTATCCATAACATGCCCGATGTATTAGCAGGCGTTGATTTGGTTGTGTCTCGTGCAGGTGCAACCACCCTGGCAGAGCTGACTTCGCTTGGTATCCCGGCTATCCTGATCCCTAGTCCGTATGTAACCGATAACCATCAGGAAAAAAATGCGCTCTCCCTTAGTGATAAAGGGGCGGCAGAACTTCTGGCAGAAAAAGAACTGTCAGGTAAAAAGCTGGTCAGCACCATTGATAGCATCACATTGAATAAAGAAAAATTAACAGCCATGGCTAAGGAAGCACGTAAACTTGGGGTCCAGGATGCCGCCGAAAGGCTTTACAAGGTCATGCGGGATCTTGTTTCCCAAAAAATAAGATAGGATATAGGCATGGAATGGGCTGTAACCCAATGAATTACATTGCATAGTATGCAATAACTCTATTACACAAAGATAGGGAGGATCTTATGGATGAGCTGAGAAGAGAATTGGAATCTGCCGGTGTAGGCAAGGTAAAGAATATGGAACCACTGGCCGGCCACACTACAATAAAAATTGGCGGGCCTGCAGATTTGTTTGTCGAGCCATCTTCCGTGGATAACCTGCTCAAGACAATGGAAATTGTTCGTAACCACAATGTCCCCTGGAGGGCGATAGGCAGAGGTTCGAACCTGCTTGTTTCCGATAAAGGAATAGAAGGTATAGTTGTGAAACTCGGTCCTGGTCTTGATAAGCTGGAAATTAACGGAACTGAGGTAACTGCGGGGGGCGGGCAATCACTTGTTTCAATGGCAACTTCCATAAGCAGGAAAGGGTTAAAAGGTTTAGCGTTTGCAGGCGGCATCCCGGGTTCGGTCGGGGGTGCGGTATATATGAATGCGGGAGCCCACGGGTCGGATATCAGCAAAATCCTCAAGAAAGCCCATATCCTATTTGAGGATGGAAGCATGGAGTGGCTTTCGAATGAGGAACTTGAATTTTCCTATCGTTCCTCCGTATTGCAAAAGAAACGGCCGGGAATCGTTGTCGAAGCAGTCTTTCAGCTCGAACAAGGAGAAAAAGAGGCCATCGTTAAAGAGCTTCAGAAGAATAAAGATTACCGAAAAGAAACTCAACCATGGAATTACCCGTGCGCGGGAAGTATCTTCCGGAATCCGCTCCCTAACTATGCTGGGAGACTAATTGAGGTTGCAGGATTAAAAGGGCACCGGATAGGCGGAGCGAAAATTTCTGAAATGCATGGGAATTTCATTGTGAATGATGGAAATGCAACGGCAGAGGATGTCCTTGCCCTGATTCAGCATGTCAAGGATGTCATTCTGGAATCATATGATATTAAGATGGAAACAGAAGTTGAAATAATCGGCAGAAAATAGCAGGAAATATATCTTAATGGCTGGTGTTTGTGTGCTATAATATTTCCATTGAAATCTGGTTAAAAAGCTGTTTGCAGAAACGACGGCATGAAACTAACGTGCCGTTGTTTTCAATTAAAAAAGATTTGGGCACCAGCTTGGGCGGAGGTGGAATGCATGCAAAAGGGGAAAGTTCTTACTTTGGAAGACAGAATTCCAAAGCTTAAGGAGCAAAGGCGGAAAAAGGCAAACAGAAGGCTTATTTTATTGCTGTTCATGTTTTTTATCCTTATATTGTGCGTTATCTATATTCAATCTCCCCTCAGTCATGTTAAAACAATTGAAGTCCGCGGCAATGGGGCCTATACAGAAGCGACAATTGTAAAAGCCACAGGAATTACCGCCGCGACGAATATCTGGAAAGTGGACAAGCAGAAGGTTCGAGATACATTGAAAAAGCTTCCTGAAATAAAAGATGCAAAAGTGGGACTTCAGCTGCCTAATACGATTATGATAAATATCAAGGAATATAAACGGATTGCATATATCGTCAAAGAATCAGATTTTTATCCTGTCATGGAAAACGGCCGGATACTAAAAGATACAGAGGGAGCACCCTTGACAGTGAATGCACCTGTACTATCAGGATTTAAAGAAGGCAAGATCCTGGATGTGATGTGTAAATCACTTGAAAATCTTCCCGCAGAAGTTTATAACTCCATTTCTGAAATCCACTATACCCCTCAAAAGACAGATGAATACCATATTTCTCTGTTTATGAATGACGGATTTGAAGTCAGTGCCTCACTGCGGACATTTGTTGATAAAATGGTTCATTATCCATCCATTGCCAGTCAGCTTGATCCGAAAGTTAAGGGAGTTATTGACCTCGAAGTTGGTTCGTTTTTTAGGGCATATGAAAAGGAGGAAGGGGAGGAAGGCCTTGAAGAAACTGAAGGTGAAGGGTAATCAAGTAATTCTATCCCTTGTATGCCTTGTACTTGGATATATGATGGCCTTTTCTTATCATTTAACACAAGTCGAGAATGAAGAACGAAATCCCGCTGTTACCGGGAAACAGTATGATCGGACATTAGGCCTGAGAAATCAGTTGATATCTTTGGAAGAAACTAACCGTAAACTGCAAAAGGAATTTAACAAGAAGCAAGCACAGGTGCTTGAAAATGAAAAAGCTCTTTCAAACCAAGAGGAGACTTTTTCCAAAATAGCTGAGGAAGCTGAAAAGTACAGAATGTTTCTTGGCAGGGTTAAAGTACAAGGGCCTGGGGTGCAAGTTACGCTTGAAGATGGCGAGTATGATGCTGATCAGCCCAATATCAATGATTATCTTGTCCACGAGTATCACGTATTCAAAGTTGTAAATGAATTATATGTTTCAGGTGCCTCTGCTGTAGCAATTAATGGCCAGAGGCTGACTAGCCAATCTTACATTGTATGCAACGGTCCAGTTATAACCGTTGATGGAACACAGCACCCGGCTCCTTTTGTAGTCACAGCAATAGGGGACCCTGGGGTAATGGAGGCAGCTTTGAATATGACGGGCGGAATCAGGGATCAACTGGTTAATGATAACATTATATTCACATTGGAAAAAAACGATCTGATTTCCTTGGATCCGATACTGTAAGCTGGTGTAGTTTCGCCACAGTATAATGTCCACAGAAAAGGTAAGGTGAACACAGTGGACAAACCCAAAAATAAAATCACAAGCTTTGCAATAATAGCTGCCATTATTGGATTTATGATTGCAATTCAATTCCAGTCAATCAAGGAGCCTATAGCGCGTGATACCCGGGATATTTGGCAGCTAAGGGAAGATTTGCTTAAAGAAAAGAAATTTCAATCAGATTTACTGTCTGAGATTCGTTCTACCGAGAAAAAACTTGCAGGATATGAGACAATGAGACAGCAAGGTAAGGGACAGGTCCTGAAGGAAACGCTAGAGGAATTGAAACAGGAAGCCGGAATGACTGAAGTAGCCGGCCCCGGAATCATTCTGACGATTGAACCTGTCTTCGAAGAGGTTATACTTGGTGATCCTATCAGTAACACGATTACTCCAGATTTACTAAAGCGGCTTACAAATGAATTGAATATGTATGAAGCGAAACATATCTCGATTGATGGGCAGCGAGTAATCAATTCAACCGTCATCCGTGAGATTAGCGGGGAAACGAGAATTGATGGCCATAGCCTTCGTAAGCTGCCGATTGAAGTCAAGGTCTTGGCGGAAAATGCAATGGATGCCGAAAAATTGTCCAATAAAATGAAAGCTTCCCAGGCGGCGGAAGAGTTTTTCATTGAAAATCTAAGACTGACAATCTCTGAACCTATTCAGGAAATTAAAATCGAAGCATATGATAGCGAAATTCAGGTATCGAATATGAAACCGGCCGGATCCGGTGAAGGAGGCAAACCATAATGTGGCTTCCGCTGTTATCCCTTATTATTGGGGTGATACTCGGTCTTATGACCGACATCAGGATTCCCGATGAATACTCTAATTATTTGTCAATCGCTGTTTTAGCAGCGTTGGATACCCTTTTCGGGGGAGTCAGGGCCCATCTTCAAAATATCTATGATGAAAAAGTATTTGTTTCCGGGTTCTTTTTTAACATCATCCTTGCGGCAAGTTTAGCTTTTCTGGGAGTCCATCTTGGTGTAGACTTGTACTTAGCTGCTGTTTTTGCTTTTGGAGTCCGGCTTTTTCAAAATATTGCCGTAATCCGAAGGTTATTATTGACAAAATGGTCAACAGCTCGTGAAAAAACAGAAAAAAATTGATTTTTTTTAAAGGGAATCATTTTGTTCTGACGAATATTTTTATAATATAAATATATATTTACAATCTTATGAACAATAAAAAGTAGAAATAGAAGGGTTTCTAAAGGAGGTGCCATAGGATGAACAGCAATGAAATATTTGTTAGTCTTGACATCGGTACATCCAGTGTAAAAGTGATCATTGGTGAAAAAGTCAATGACTCGTTAAATATTATCGGAGTTGGCAATGTAAAATCAGCTGGCCTCAGGAAGGGTGCCATTGTTGATATAGAAGAAACGGTTCATTCTATCAATAAAGCAGTTGAACAGGCTGAGAGAATGATAGGAATGGAGATTCGCCAAGTCATTGTCGGTATCACTGGCAATCATGTTATGCTTCAGCCATGCCATGGAGTAGTTGCCGTATCTAGCGAGAATAAGGAAATTACACGTGAGGATATTTACCGTGTCGAGGATGCCGCAAAGGTTGTTTCGATACCGCCTGAACGGGAAATTATTGATGTTGTCCCAAGGCAATACATAGTGGACGGACAGGATGAAATTAATGACCCAATCAATATGATGGGTGTAAGACTTGAAATGGAAGGTACGATTATTACAGGCTACAAGACAATCCTACATAATGTACTAAGATGTGTGGAGCGTGCCAATCTGGAGGTACTCGATATTACACTCCAGCCGCTTGCGGCCGGGATGTTCTCCCTCTCAAATGATGAAAAAAGCCTTGGTACAGCCCTTGTTGATATAGGGGGAGGCACCACGACAATCGCTGTATTTGAAGAGGGCTACCTTAAAGCCACAAGTGTCATCCCTATCGGGGGGGACCATATAACTAAGGACCTGTCAATTGTCCTTAGGACTTCAACAGAGGACGCTGAGAAAATCAAGATTAAATATGGACATGCGTTTTACGAGGATGCATCTGGTGAAGAAGTGTTCAGTGTCCCTGTAATCGGGAGCGACCAGCACCAGCAGTTCACTCAGCTTGAAATTTCCGAAATCATCGAAGCGCGGCTGGAAGAAATTTTCGAGCTTGTACTTCATGAATTTAAAAGAATGGGTATACGTGACTTGCCAGGGGGATACGTTCTGACTGGAGGGGTCTCCAACATAGATGGTATCCTTGATCTTGCCCAGGCAGTATTCCAGAACAGGGTAAGAAAGGCTGTACCCGATTATATCGGGGTTAGGGAGCCTCAATATACAAGTGGTGTCGGGCTCATCAAATACGCTGCGAGAAACAACAGGCTGGAAGGGTACACAGTCCAATCTGTAAAAATTCCTCAGGGTTCCGAGCAGAAAGAGAAGAGACAGGTTAAGCAGCAGCCGAAACCAAAGCAGGAAAAGCAGCCCGAAGAGAAAATGACATCAAAAGTTAAAAAATTCCTGGGTTACTTTTTTGAATAAGGCAACTGCCTGCTAAGTGGGGGGTTCTCCAGCAGGCAGCTAGCCAAATCGGGCCATTAAGGGACAGGTATTCCCATTACACGGAAATTGGACGAATTAGGAGGATATGGCATGTTGGAGTTTGATACAAATTTAGACCAGCTAGCAACCATAAAAGTAATTGGTGTTGGAGGCGGCGGGAATAACGCAGTAAACAGAATGATTGAACATGGCGTCCAAGGGGTGGAATTCATCGCTGTAAATACGGATGCACAGGCTTTGAACCTTTCCAAAGCAGAAGTCAAAATGCAGATTGGCGCAAAGCTGACCAGGGGACTGGGGGCTGGCGCAAATCCCGAAGTAGGGAAAAAAGCTGCTGAAGAAAGCAAAGAACAAATTGAAGAAGCGCTTCGCGGAGCCGACATGGTATTCGTTACTGCAGGCATGGGCGGAGGGACAGGCACTGGGGCTGCTCCTGTCATTGCACAAATTGCAAGGGATCTTGGCGCATTGACAGTTGGAGTTGTCACCAGGCCATTTACCTTCGAAGGCAAAAAGCGCCAGGGCCAGGCTCAAATGGGTATCTCGGGAATGAAGGAAGCGGTCGATACATTGATTGTTATCCCAAATGACAGGCTGCTTGAAATTGTCGACAAGAGCACTCCGATGCTCGAAGCGTTCCGTGAAGCAGACAATGTCCTGCGCCAAGGGGTCCAGGGTATTTCCGACCTTATCGCGGTTCCAGGCCTAATCAACCTTGACTTCGCGGATGTAAAAACAATTATGTCCAGCAAAGGTTCCGCGCTGATGGGCATTGGCGTAGCTTCAGGTGAAAATCGTGCAGCTGAGGCAGCAAAAAAGGCAATCAGCTCACCTCTCCTTGAAACTTCAATTGACGGAGCACAGGGTGTCCTGATGAATATCACAGGGGGATCAAACCTGAGCCTATATGAAGTACAGGAAGCAGCTGATATTGTCGCATCCGCTTCGGACCAGGAAGTCAACATGATCTTCGGTTCGGTCATTAATGAAAATTTGAAGGATGAAATCCTTGTTACTGTTATCGCAACAGGTTTCAATGAAGAAGCAATCCAACAAAGGCCTTCAGCAAGACCGTCATTTGGACAGCAAAAGGCGCCAATGGGGACTGTGAAAAGGGAACCAAAGCGAGAGGAACCTGTCCAGGAGCCGGTTAGACCTTCATCTGTATCACAGGAAGATGCTCTGGACATTCCAACCTTCCTGCGCAACCGTAACAGAAGAAGATAATTTCATCTCTACAAACGGCATAGCCCCAAGGGCATGCCGTTTTTCAAGGTTAAGGTGAAATAATGCAAGTAGTATTGCAAATTTCTCCTCAAGAAAGTAAGGAGTGGATGCATAAATGGCTGAATTGCTTCCATTAATGTTAGAACGAGTAGGAATACTGATTATTGTCACATTCCTGCTTTCGAGGATGCGTTCCTTCAGGGAGGTCATCCATAATGAGCATGGTCTGAAAGAGAAGATGATGCTTATTCTGATCTTTGGGCTTTTCGGGATAATCAGCAATTATACAGGGATTGAGATTGACCATGGCGAAATAACTTCGCAGGTTTGGCAGGTTGGAGTTGAAGATGATGGGGCTATTGCAAACACAAGAATCATGGGGGTTGCAATCGGGGGCCTGCTGGGCGGTCCGCTTGTCGGTTTTGGTGCTGGGCTTGTTTCTGGTCTTCATCGTTTAACACTTGGAGGTTTTACCGCTGAAGCGTGCGCCATTTCAACCTTAATAGCAGGAGTTGTCGCCGGCCTTATAGGCAGGCGTTTTGATGTGAAAGGCAAAAACTCTGATATGAAGGCAGTGATAATTGGCTTACTAATGGAAGGTGCACAGATGGGAATCATACTTCTTCTTGCCAGGCCTTTTGACGAAGCATATCAACTGGTCAGTCTGATTGCTATACCAATGATTTCAATTAATGCCTTTGGTACATTGCTGTTTATGCTAATGATTCAGGCGATGCTTCAGGAAGAAGAACGGACACGTGTACTCGAAACACATAAAGCTCTATATATTGCCCAGCAGACACTGCCTTTCTTCAGACAGGGGTTATCGACCGAATCTGCAACGAATGCAGCAACCATTATCCTTAAATGGACGAACGCTGATGCGATTGCCATAACCAACCAGAATGAAGTTCTTGCTCATGTTGGAGAGGGTGGGGACCATCATATTGCAGGGCAGAAAATGGTGACTCTTTTAACAAAAAAAGTTATTTCCGAAGGAGAAATCCTCAAGGCCAAGTCCACTGAGGAAATCCAATGCAATCATAAGGGCTGCCCGCTTCAGGCTGCCATTGTCCTGCCACTTAAAGCCAATGGAACGACGATTGGAACACTCAAGCTTTATTATAAAAACCCAAAAAGGCTGGATTTGGCTGAAAGTGAGCTTGCAGAAGGCCTAAGCAAGCTCTTTTCAACCCAATTGGAGCTTGGAGACGCAGAGTTGCAGCGGCGGCTTTTGAAAGACGCTGAAATCAAAGCCCTTCAGGCACAGGTACACCCGCATTTCTTGTTCAATTCAATGAATACGATTTCAAGTCTAATTCGGACTGATGCGGAAAAGGCGAGGAAGTTATTGTTGAAATTAAGTACTTTTTTCAGGAGCAATCTGCAGGGAGCAAATCACATGCTGATACCTCTTAAAAAGGAACTTGAGCATCTCGAAGCCTATATGTCCCTTGAGCAGGCCCGCTTCCCTGATAAATATAAGGTGGAAATCGACGTGGCCCCTGACTTGCAGGAGAGTTTAATTCCACCATTTATCCTTCAGCCTCTGGTTGAAAATTCCATACGCCATGCGTTCAAACGAAAATCTGTTGGAAGAGTGACAGTCACTGCATTTTCAGAAGAAGGAAAAATGTATATTGTCACGCGGGACAATGGAAATGGAATCCGTGCTGCCAAGCTTCAAATTCTTGGAGCGGATACGGTTGAATCTGAGGAGGGGAGCGGCACTGCCCTCTGGAATATCAAAAAAAGGATAAAAGAGCTGTACGGCCATTCCGGCTCATTCAAGATTGAAAGCAAAGAAGGTATTGGGACAACTGTAACAATCGGCTTGCCGTTATCCTATTTCAAAAAGGAGGGAGAAAACCTTGAAAGCATTTATAGTTGACGATGAACCGCTAGCCAGGGACGAACTGGCATTTTTGCTTAAAGATACAGGACATGTTGAAATTGCAGGGGAAGCCGAGAATATAAGTGAGGCTTTGACAGGATTGCAAAAGGCAGGCGCGGACGTTATCTTCCTAGATATCCAGCTTGCTGAAGAAACCGGCCTTGAAATTGCAAAGTGGATAAATCAACTGGAGAAACCCCCGTTTATCGTGTTTGCGACAGCTTATGACAACTATGCATTGACTGCGTTTGAGCTCAATGCAGCTGATTATATCTTAAAGCCATTTGATGGAGATAGAGTCCGCCAGACCATTGAAAAGCTTGAAAAACTGATAATCAAGGAACCAATAAAACAGGAATTAAATCCAAGAATAATCAATAAGCCAGAAAGACTTGCCATCTCAGCTGATGATAAAATCTTGATTCTCAATGTCAAGGAAATTGTCTATATTAGTGCTCTAGAAGGCAGAACAATAATTGTGACAGAAAAGGACCGGCTGGAAACCGCTGATCCATTAATCAGTTTTGAAAAAAAACTGCAGAATCCTGACATCCGCAAGGTTCATCGGTCTTATTTGGTCAATCTTGATAAAGTGAAGGCAATTGAACCGTGGTTTAATTCGACTTATAATCTCATTCTTGAAAACGGCGAGAAGGTTCCGGTAAGCCGGACATATGCAAAGGAAATAAAATCAATTTTAGGGTTCTGATTGCATTTCAATCAGAACTTTTTGCTTTTTACCCCGGAATTTCTGCATTTTATCCGAAAACGCACAATAAAGCGCTTTCTTTCGATAAAATCGTCTTGAAAAGGAAAGGGGAGTTATATAGATGAATGCGATTTCTATAGTCATCGGATCCATTTGTGTTTTGGTGATTGCGTACAGGCTTTATGGAACTTTCATGGCTGTAAAAGTGTTAAAACTGGACGATTCCAAACCAACACCAGCACATGAACTGAACGATGGTAAAGATTATGTCCCTACAAACAAATGGGTCACTTTTGGCCACCACTTTGCAGCGATTGCCGCAGCAGGGCCTCTGGTAGGGCCAATCCTTGCAGCGCAGTTTGGTTATTTGCCAGGTTTGCTTTGGCTTTTAATCGGCGCGGTTATCGGTGGTGCTGTCCATGATGCAGTTGTTCTATTTGCATCAATGCGTAAGAAGGGACAGTCGCTCTCTGAAGTTGCGAAAGAGGAGCTTGGCCCGGTTGCTGGCTTTTGTACAGGCCTTGCCATGTTATTCATCATAACAATCACGATGGCTGGCTTATCTATGGTTGTCCTCCATGCACTTGAGAACAATCCGTGGGGAACTTTCGCCGTCGGTGTGACCATTCCGATTGCGATGGTAATGGGTCTTTATTATAAAAAGACCGGCAACTTAAAGGTTTCTACTACAGTGGGCTTTATTGTCCTTATGGCATGTGTTCTGGCAGGGCCTTCTATTCAGAATACTGCCATAGGCGAGTTGTTAACCTTAGATACTAAAACACTTGCTATTATTCTTCCAATCTATGCATTCTTTGCCGCGGCTCTGCCTGTCTGGCTGCTGCTTGCACCAAGGGATTACTTGAGCAGCTTCATGAAAATCGGTGTATTCATTGCTTTGATTATCGGGGTATTTTTCATTAATCCTGCAATTGAAATGCCAGCACTTACCGAATTTATCGGTGGAGGCGGACCGATTCTTGCCGGCCCTGTTTGGCCTTTTATTTCAATCACAATTGCTTGTGGTGCTATTTCCGGTTTCCATGCGTTCGTTGGATCTGGTACAACGCCGAAAATGCTTGACCGCTGGAGCGATATTAAGGCAGTCGGTTTTGGTGCCATGCTGGTCGAGTCTCTCGTAGGTGTCATGGCCTTGATTGCGGCAACAGCACTTCATCCTGGAGATTACTTTGCAATTAACTCTACCCCTGAAGTGTTTAAAACTCTGGGTATGAACGTCGTTAACCTACCTGAATTGGCCAGGGAAATTGGACTTGACCTGGAAGGGCGTACTGGCGGTGCTGTTACTTTGGCAGTTGGGATGACGTATATATTTACTGAAATCCCTTGGTTCAGCAATCTTGCCTCGTATTTCTTCCAATTTGTCATCATGTTTGAAGCTGTCTTTATCTTGACGGCAATTGATGCGGGTACCCGTGTTGCCCGCTACTTAATTCAGGACTTCTTTGGCGATTTTTACAAGCCTTTGAAGAAGACTGATTGGGTACCAGGATCCATTTTTGCTAGCGCGCTAGCGTGCTTTATGTGGGGGTATCTCCTTTACTCCGGTGATATCGGTTCGGTTTGGGCACTCTTTGGCGTATCCAACCAGCTGATGGCTTCAATCGGTTTGATTATCGGAGCTACCGTTATCTTGAAAATTGCGGACAAGCGCCGCTATATGCTTACATGTTTAATTCCATTGGCATATCTATTTGTAACAGTCAATTACGCAGGGTACTGGATGATTACGAATGTCTACCTGAACACTGCAGCAGCAGGGTACAATGTTCTGAACGGTATATTATCAATCATTATGCTGATACTTGGCATAGTAATCATGGTTACAGCTATCAAGAAATGGATTGAAGTTTGGAATTCTCCGACGAGGCTGTTGGATGCAAAAGCAGCATAAGTATTTAAAGTTTTTATAAGCTGGATGAAATTTCTTCCTTGCTAAATAAAGTACATTATTAATGAGCAAAAGAACCGGGAAAATTGACCCGGTTCTTTTTCCGTTATTTCAGTTTAACTCCTATTTTCCCCTTATACAGATATCCCATTGAGAAGAATATAAAAAGAATTTTCCCGCTTTTCATTCATAATTATGACAGGAATACTGACAAAAACTGCATACATCAGCTGAAATTTCCTTAATTTCACTTACAGGAAGTGACACACTTCCAACTCTTAGATAGGCTATACTTTTTCGTAAACAGAACACGGTTCCCTAATTTGAGGTCTTAAAAAAGTGAACCTTCCTTCAGTTGGGGGTTGCCACCCTTCACTGATGGTTAGTCTCGCACAAAGCGGGATTGGTTTTTCCAAAGCCTGAAGCTCCATGAAAAATCTAAGTTCATCAATCAGATCTTTACGGGCTGTTATTCCCCGCTAATGTTCTTGTTTACCTTTGAATCTTGAGGTGGGGTTCTACTTCCCGTTAAGAGTGGGAGAAAGGAGGAGCGTGTGACTGTTTATCTGGATGTTATATGGGCTTTGAACTTTTTGTTTGATTGCCTTTTGCTTAGTCTTGCCGCGCTGATTATAAAATGTCGAGTCAGCATGTGGCGGCTTGCAGCTGGTGGTCTTCTAGGTTCGCTGATCATTCTGCTTCATTTCACTTCAATTGGTTACTATGCAACCCATCCGTTAACGAAATTTGCATTCTCGATCATGATGGTACTCGCTTCATTCGGGTACAGACATTTGAAATTTTTCTTTTCAGCACTCCTGGCCTTATACTTTTCAACTTTCCTGATAGGCGGAGCGCTAATGGGCGCCCATTATTATTTTCAAACTGCAGAGGGAGCTGCTTCCGAATTCCTTGCATCGGCTTCTGCGGGGCTGGGGGACCCGGTCAGTTGGCTGTTCATTGTACTCGGCTTTCCGATTGCTTGGCATTTCTCGAAAAATCGCATTGGAAACATTGAAATGGCAAAAATCAAATACGATCAGCTCGTAACTGTAGAAATAACTATCAACGAACAGTGTTTTCAATTCTCCGGTCTGGTAGACAGTGGCAATCAGCTTTATGATCCTTTATCACGGCTGCCTGTCATGTTTGCATCCATAAAGGAAAGAATCGAGGAATTGCCTCAAAGTTTTAAGATGTTTACAGCTTCAGCTGATGAAATGATTAACAGTGAAAAAGCCATCCCTGAGGGGTGGGAAGGCCGGATGAGAATAGTTCCTTACTCAGTAGTTGGACAAGAGCATCAGATGGTCGTTGCAATAAGGCCTGATAAAGTTTCAATTCATGCAAACGGGCAGTCATATACAACAACGAAGGCTCTTGTATCCTTCACTATGCAAAAGCTATCTGCTGATGGCTCCTTTGAATGCATTGTCCATCCGAAACTACTGTCCGGAGTACCCGATAACGGGCCCGGTGTAGCAAGTTAATATAAATATACTCACAGATACATAATTTAGAAGGAGGAAGACACTTTGAGTAAATGGAAACTACGAATATCCTATTATTGGACCAGACTGTTAATCAAGCTTGGTATAAAAAAGGATGAGGTCTACTATATAGGAGGCAGTGAAGCCCTTCCCCCGCCGCTTAGTAAGGATGAGGAGGAAGTTCTCCTAAAAAAGCTCCCTGGCGGTGATAAAGCAGCAAGGTCAATCCTGATTGAGCGTAATTTGCGCCTTGTCGTCTACATTGCACGTAAATTTGAAAACACCGGTATTAACATTGAAGACTTGATTTCGATAGGGACAATAGGACTGATCAAAGCAGTCAATACGTTCAATCCCGAGAAAAAAATCAAACTTGCTACATACGCTTCGCGGTGCATCGAAAACGAAATTCTGATGTTCCTAAGGAGAAACAATAAAATCCGTTCAGAGGTTTCTTTTGATGAACCGCTGAATATTGATTGGGATGGAAATGAGCTGCTGTTATCGGATGTTTTGGGGACAGATGAGGATATTATCACAAAGGATCTGGAAGCAAATGTAGACAGAAAACTCCTCGCCAAAGCACTCCATCAGTTATCAGACAGGGAAAAGCAAATTATGGAGCTTCGATTCGGACTAGTGAATGGAGAAGAGAAAACTCAGAAGGATGTCGCTGATATGCTTGGGATATCTCAATCCTATATTTCAAGGCTGGAAAAAAGAATCATAAAACGCCTAAGGAAAGAATTCAATAAAATGGTTTGATGAATTTCAAAAAGTGATTTTAAAAATGCTGTCTTTTTCAAAAAAAAATTTTTCCATAAATTCCTTATAGGACTGGGCTTGAGTTAATTGAGCGTGGCACCCGAGTCATGAGTGCCTGCATATTTTTCCTTTCCGCGGAGATACTGTTTTTTGAACAGCAGCTCCTGTAAGGAGGGAAAAGGCATTGACTCGGAATAAAGTTGAAATTTGCGGTGTTGATACGTCCAAACTTCCGGTATTGAAAAACGAAGAGATGCGTTTGCTTTTCAAGGAAATGCAAGAAGGGGACATATCCGCAAGGGAAAAGCTGGTCAACGGGAATTTGCGGCTTGTGTTAAGCGTCATCCAGCGTTTCAACAACCGTGGAGAATTCGTTGATGATCTGTTTCAAGTGGGCTGTATCGGCCTGATGAAATCGATTGATAATTTTGATCTTGGTCAAAATGTAAAGTTTTCAACTTATGCAGTTCCAATGATTATTGGGGAAATCCGCCGCTACTTGCGTGACAATAACCCAATTCGTGTTTCAAGGTCGCTGAGGGATATTGCCTACAAAGCCCTCCAGGTAAGAGAAAGGCTGATGAGTGAAACCTCAAGGGAACCGACAGCCGAAGAAATTGCCAGGGTACTCGAAGTACCTCATGAAGAAATCGTTTTTGCACTGGATGCCATCCAGGACCCTGTTTCATTATTCGAGCCCATCTACAATGATGGCGGAGATCCAATCTTTGTCATGGACCAGCTCAGTGATGAACGGAATAAAGATTCAAATTGGATTGAAGAAATTGCCCTTAAAGAAGGGATGCGGCGTCTGAACGAAAGGGAAAAGCTCATCTTGCGAAAACGCTTTTTCCAGGGGAAAACCCAAATGGAAGTTGCCGAAGAAATAGGTATCTCACAAGCCCAAGTCTCCAGGCTTGAAAAGGCTGCAATTAAACAAATGAATAAGAACATCCAAAGCTAAGCTGCCTCTATGGGCAGCTTTTAAATTTGTTGATTTCAATGATTAAACCAAAAGAGAGATGTGATTATCTCTGTATTTGGTACAAAAGTCCGTTGATCTCCACTCCTCAAAGGGAAGATTCCAAGAATAATCAACGCAGGAGAAGACGCGCTTTTTGCATTTTCGAACGAGTCTTCGCGCCTTCCGCTACAATCAACTTGGTTCCATATAATTTCTTTCCTAAAAGCAACTAGTTTACGAAAACAGTTTTTTAAATAAAAACCTTTATCCTATAAAACAACCTTAGCTAAAAATGAGTGACATTTCATGTTCGCCAGGAGCTCAAAATGTCATTCATAGAGGCGATGAGTGACATTTCACGTTTTCTAGGAGCTCAAAATGTCATTCATAGAGGCCATGAGTGACATTTCGCGTTTTCTAGGAGGTCAAAATGTCATTCATAGAGGCCATGAGTGACATTTCATGTTTGTCAGGAGCTCAAAATGTCATTCATTAAAGCAAAACAGCCAAAAACTTCAGTTGACCCGATATAGTATAAATTTCATCTTTTTATTTAAATCCCTCAATAGACGAGCCCATTGCACATATATTCTTAATAGAACAGGACAGGAGTGGGTAAAGATGATTCGTATATCAGATTTTCAGATGAAGGATGTCATCAATGTTGCTGATGGAAAGAAGCTTGGCAATATCACAGATATAGATATCAACCTGGCTTCCGGTAAGATCCAATCTGTTGTGATAGGAGGAACGGGCAAAGTATTGGGGCTTTTCGGGAAGGATGAAGATATGATTATTCCCTGGCCGAATATATTGAAAATTGGAGAGGATGTTATTTTGGTCAGGACAGCGGGGTTAAGTCAAAAGTCTGTACAAGAGGAAGAAAACACCGTTAGTTGAGTTCTGCAGTTCCGCAAAAAGCTCCCTTGTGATACACTAGAGAAAAAACAAGGGAGCCACCATGGAACCATTTATCTCCAAAGAAGGAACGGTTTTTGTTTTAGAAGAATGGATGGAAAAGTTTCCTGGCCTCGTTGCTGGCTTTTCTTCAAAAAATGGCGGTGTAAGCCAATCGCCTTTTATAAGTCTGAATACTGGCTACCATGTTGGCGATGATCAGGATTGTGTAGTCAAAAACAGGAAAATCATTGCTAATAATGTAGGCTTTCCTCTTGAAACATGGGTTTGCGCGGAACAAACTCATGGCGCCAATATAGTAAAGGCTGCCCGTTCCCACATGGGAAAAGGCGCAAGTGAATATACCAGTTCTGTCAAGGATACTGATGGATTTTATACAGATGAAACCGGCCTATTGCTTTCACTCTGCTTTGCTGATTGCATTCCGATTTATTTCATTGCTCCGGAATTCAAGATGGCCGGCGTCGCCCATGCCGGATGGAAAGGGACAGTATCGGGGATAGGGCCGGAAATGGTGAAGGCATGGAAGGCTGAGGGAATTAAACCCTCAGACATTCTGGCTGCTATTGGCCCATCTATTTGCGAAAAATGTTATATTGTAGATGATTATGTTTTATCTTTTGTAAAGAAGAGACTGGAACATGTCGAAAAAAAGCCATATAATCAGATTAGGACAGGCCAATATAGCTTAGACTTGAAAGAGATGAACCGGCAGCTTCTCCTTGAGAGCGGCATACCGGAAGAGAACATAACAATCAGTAATTATTGTTCCAGCTGTGATTCGGGAAGCTTTTTCTCTCATCGCCGGGATTTAGGCAAGACTGGGAGGATGGTTGGATTCATAGGCTGGAGAGAGGGTGCCAAGAAGTAATGGAAGTAGCTAAAAACCTCAGGGAAATTCAGACAAGAGTAAAAGATGCTTGCCAAAGGGCTGAAAGGGACCCAGGGGAAATTAGGATTATTGCTGTAACTAAATATGTCAGTATAGAGAGAGCAATTGAAGCAGTAAAAGCGGGACTTACAGATATCGGTGAAAACCGCGATGACGGGCTTCTTGCCAAATGGGAACACCTTGAAGGCAGGGCGGCATTTCATTTTATTGGCACACTGCAAACGAGAAAGGTCAAGGCTGTCATCGGAAAAGCGGATTATATCCACTCACTGGACAGGCTATCTTTGGCCGAAGAAATCAATAAGCGAGCGAATGGCCCTGTTAAATGCCTCGTGCAGGTAAATGTTTCTGGCGAAGAGAGCAAACACGGTCTAAGTCCTGAAGCCGCAATTGACTTCATTTCGGAGCTTGGCCGCTTTGAGAATATTGTCGTTGATGGACTGATGACGATGGCCCCGTTTACGGATGACGAAGAAGTACTGAGAACATGTTTTAGGAGTCTGCGAGTATTGAGGAACCGCATCCAGGAAATGGGTCTCCCGTACGCGCCTTGCAGGGAATTATCGATGGGGATGTCAAATGATTTTGAACTTGCTGTTGAAGAAGGGGCTACAATGATCCGGATTGGGACAGCGCTAGTGGGGAAAAACGATACGGAGGTGCAGGTAAATGAGCATTAAATCAAAATTCAAGACATTCTTTTTATTGGATGACCAATACGACGAGGAAGAGGATTACATTGAAGAGCCTGAACCGTTGAGGCCCCAGAAGCAGCAGACTGCTGTGAAGACACAGAATGTCGTCTCTCTTCAGAGCGTGCAGAAGTCTTCTAAAGTTGTTTTGATTGAGCCAAGAATGTATTCCGAAGCGCAGGAAATTGCCGATCATTTGAAGAATAGGCGTGCAGTAGTTGTCAACCTTCAAAGGATTGAGCATGATCAGGCGAAGAGGATTGTCGATTTCCTTAGCGGAACAGTATATGCTATAGGTGGTGACATTCAAAAGATTGGATTAAGCATTTTCCTTTGTACTCCGGACAATGTTGAGGTTTCTGGCAATATTTCCGAGTTGATGCAAGAAAGTGACTTTCAAGATTCGAGGTGGTAAGGAGTAAATGGAGTTTGTATCAGCTATTCTTATACAAGTAATCGGGCTCTACTATTGGGCTTTGATTATATATATTTTGCTTTCATGGTTCCCAAATGCGCGAGAGTCAGCAATTGGCCAATTCCTGACGAGGATTTGTGAACCGTACCTAGAGCCTTTCAGGAGGTTCATTCCGCCGCTGGGCATGATCGATATTTCACCGATTGTCGCAATCATTACGCTTAGGCTGGCTCAATCAGGATTGGACAGTGTGTTCGATTGGTTAATTAGGAATTTTTAAAAACGCAAAGTGCACTGGCTTCAAAAGAGCCAGTCCTTTTTAATTGCAGGTTTACTACATAAGGAGTCTCAAATGAATATTTATCAGCATTTCAGACCTCAAGAACGTGAATTTATCGATCAGGTCCTTAATTGGAAGGACACAGTCGAGAATTCGTATGCTCCCAGGCTTACTGATTTTCTTGACCCAAGAGAGCAGCATATCCTGAAATCCTTAATTGGGGATAACCATGATATCCGTGTAGAACTGTACGGTGGCCCTGATTATGCAGAAAGAAAGAGAGCATTATTGCTTCCCGATTATGCCTCCAGCAGCCCGGAGGATTATCAAATCAGATTAATTGAAATCAAATACGCTTCAAAATTTGTAACAATAGAACATCCTCAGGTTCTGGGAAGCTTAATGTCACTCGGGCTGAAACGTGAAAAATTTGGCGATATCCTTGCTGATGGCAATAAGGTCCAATTTCTTTGCGCGTCTGAGGTATCGCACTATGTTATGAGCCAGCTTGAATCAGTTGGCCGGGCTTCGGTCAGCCTTTCAGAAGTTAAGATGACTGAAGCTATCATGCCTGCCGAAACGTGGTCAGAAGAAACGACCACCATCAGTTCATTAAGACTTGATGCTGTTCTTGCGGCAATTCATCATATTTCCAGGCAAAAGGCCCAGCTTTTGATTCAGCAGGGCGTAGCCAAGGTGAATTGGGCTGTAACAGAAAACTCGGCTTTTGAGTGTGGGGAAGGCGACATGATTTCAGTCCGCGGATATGGCAGAGTGAAAATCCAGTCTATTGAAGGTAAGACGAAGAAAGATAAATGGCGAATAACAGTGGGGAAACAAAAATAATCTTTAAAATTATGAAGGAAAATGCCTGTTTCTGTCGAATAACAAAATAGTACATATAGCTCGTAACGGGCTCAGGCGCCGGACTGGCAGATAAAGAATTCAATTAGGGAGGTGGCGTCATGCCATTAACGCCGTTAGATATTCACAATAAGGAATTCAATAAAGGGTTCCGGGGATACGATGAGGATGAAGTAAATGAATTCCTCGATCAGGTAATCAAGGATTATGAACTGATCCTCAGGGAGAAGAAGGACCTGGAAGAACGACTGAATGATATGAATGACAGGCTTGGTCATTTTACCAATATCGAGGAAACTCTAAACAAATCGATTATCATCGCTCAGGAAGCAGCTGAGGAAGTTAAACGCATAGCCCAGAAGGAAGCAAAGCTAATCATTAAGGAAGCCGAAAAGAATGCAGACAGGATTGTTAATGAATCGCTGTCAAAAGCACGCAAGATTGCCCTTGAAATTGAGGATTTGAAAAAGCAGTCAAAAGTATTCAGGACCCGCTTCAAAATGTTGATTGAAGCACAGCTTGATATGATCAATAACGACGATTGGGATCACCTCCTGGATTATAAGGTCGATGCTGCCGAATTGAAATCAAGCCAGGAAGAAGACTCGCTCGCTTGACGTTTACCAGCGTTTCGCATATAATTTTTAGAATAAAAGTAAACTTTAACAGGCAATGACAGGGACAGTAAATTATTCATCAGCTTTTTCCAGAGAGCCGGGTATGGTGGAAGCCCGGTAAAAGCAGGAATAATTGAATATCACCCTGGAGCCCCGTGCCGAAAAGCATCTGCTGACTAAGCACAGGCGTCACATCCACGTTACGGATGTTTGAGCGGACAGTTTTGAACTGTCTATCAGGGTGGTACCGCGGGAGTATACAAACCTTCTCGTCCCTATTTGGGATGGGGAGGTTTTTTGTTTTTTCGAGAGACGTAAAAGCGGCCACAGCCAATCTAAAGTTTGAAGCAATTTTCGGGAGGAAAAGGAAATGGATTACAAAGACACGTTGTTAATGCCGAAGACGGATTTTCCGATGCGCGGAAACCTTCCAAAGCGGGAACCAGAAATTCAGCAAAAGTGGAATGAAATGAACATCTACGCCAAGGTACAGGAACGGACAAAAGGCCGCCCAATGTATGTATTGCATGACGGCCCTCCGTATGCCAATGGTGATATCCATATTGGGCATGCGCTCAATAAAATCCTGAAGGACATCATTGTCCGCCACAAATCCATGACCGGCTATAATGCACCTTATGTACCTGGGTGGGATACACACGGCCTTCCTATCGAGCAGGCACTGACCAATAAAGGTGTTAAGCGCAAGGAAATGACGATTGCCGAGTTCCGTAAGCTTTGTACGGAATATGCTCTGGAGCAAATCGACAGCCAGAGAAAACAATTCAAACGGCTCGGAGTCCGGGGTGACTGGGAAAACCCTTATATCACGCTTAAGCCAGCTTATGAAGCACAGCAAATCAGGGTATTTGGAGAAATGGCTAAAAAGGGCTATATCTATAAAGGCCTTAAGCCTGTTTACTGGTCTCCTTCCAGTGAATCTGCCCTTGCGGAAGCTGAAATTGAATATAAGGACAAGAAATCTCCATCGATTTATGTTGGGTTTAAGGTAAAGGATGGAAAGGGCGTATTGGATACGGACACTAGCATTGTCATCTGGACAACAACACCTTGGACTATTCCTGCTAACCTGGGAATCTCAGTCCATCCTGAATTAACTTATGTTGTAGTTACTGCAGGCGGCGGCAGCTATCTTGTTGCTGAAGCACTACTAGAAGCAGTCGCGACAGAAATTGGCTGGGAATCATGGGAAGTGACCAAGAAGGTTAAAGGAAGCGATCTTGAATATGTTGTCGCTGCCCACCCGCTTTACGGACGTGATTCGTTGGTTATGCTTGGGGAGCATGTAACGACAGATGCTGGTACCGGGTGTGTCCATACCGCTCCTGGCCACGGGGAAGACGACTTCCAGGTCGGCCAGAAATATGGCCTCGATGTCCTAAGTCCTGTTGATGATAAAGGTGTTATGACAAAAGAAGCTGAAGGCTTTGAAGGTCTATTTTATGACACAGCTAATAAGCCAATTACAGAGGCTCTTAAAGAATCAGGCGCCCTGCTTAAACTTTCATTCATCACTCACTCTTATCCACATGACTGGAGGACGAAGAAGCCGGTTATTTTCCGGGCAACAGCCCAATGGTTTGCCTCCATCAAGGATTTCCGCGATGATTTGCTTGAGGCAATCAAGGAAACGAAATGGGTACCGGCTTGGGGTGAAACCCGCCTGTTCAACATGGTCCGTGACCGTGGGGACTGGTGTATTTCCCGCCAGCGTGTCTGGGGTGTGCCAATCCCGGTGTTCTATGGTGAAAACGGCGAGCCAATCATCACTGATGAAACGATTGAACATGTTTCAAACTTGTTCCGTGAACATGGCTCAAATATTTGGTTTGAAAGAGAAGCAAACGATCTGCTTCCAGAAGGGTTTACACACCCTGCGTCGCCAAATGGCAAGTTCACGAAAGAATCGGATATCATGGATGTCTGGTTTGATTCCGGCTCTTCCCACCAGGCAGTACTGGAAGAAAGAGAAGACCTGCAGCGTCCTGCAGACCTCTACCTGGAAGGCTCTGACCAATATCGCGGCTGGTTTAACTCTTCTTTATCAACTGCAGTAGCAGTGACAGGAAAGGCTCCATATAAGGGAGTGCTAAGCCATGGCTTTACCCTTGATGGTGAAGGCAGGAAAATGAGTAAGTCACTGGGCAATGTAGTGGTGCCAGCGAAGGTAATGGACCAGATGGGTGCAGACATTCTCCGCCTGTGGGTATCATCAGTAGACTACCAGTCGGATGTCCGTGTATCCGATGCCATCCTGAAACAGGTATCAGAGGTTTATCGCAAAATCCGGAATACGTTCAGATTCTTGCTCGGAAACCTTGCTGATTTCAATCCCGCAACAGATTCGGTACCGTATGAAGAATTGCGTGAGGTTGACCAGTTCATGCTTGTTAAGCTGAACAAGCTGATTAAACAGGTAAGGGATTCTTATGAACGCTATGAGTATTCTGTTATCTACCATGCAGTAAATAATTTCTGTACGCTGGATTTAAGTGCATTCTATCTCGATTTTGCAAAAGATGTTCTCTACATTGAAGCAGTTGACAATAAGGAACGCCGGGCTATCCAGACTGTCCTGTATGAATCACTTGTTTCGCTGACTAAGCTTGTATCACCAATTCTTTCGCATACTGCCGACGAGGTATGGGGCTTTATCCCTGGAGTCGAGGAAGAAAGCGTACAGTTGACAGATATGCCGGAACATAAAGAGATGGCTAATGGGGAAAAACTAGAAGAAAAGTGGACTTCATTCATGAAGCTTCGTGACGATGTTTTAAAAGCATTGGAAGAAGCGCGTAATGAAAAAGTCATCGGCAAGTCCCTGACTGCGAAAGTGACTTTATATGTTAATGAAAAAAGCCAGGCTTTGCTCGATTCGATTGATGAGGATGTTAAGCAGCTGTTTATTGTATCCGGATTCGAAGTCGCCGGTACGTATGACCAAGCGCCTGAGAATGCAATTAAGCTTGAGCATGCCGCACTAGTTGTAACTAAAGCTGAAGGCGAAACTTGTGAACGCTGCTGGGTTGTTACCCCAGAGGTTGGCGAGGATCCTGATCATCCTACACTATGCCCGCGTTGCGCTAGTGTTGTAAAGGAATCCTACTCTAACGAGGGTTCACAAGAATAAGAAACTTAATTTTCACCTATGAAAAAGGTCCCAGAGCACATTTGTGTTCTGGGCTTTTCTTTTGGAAAAAAGAAGCCCGAATGTACTTGTATATAGGAAACCTTGCCCTATAGGAATGGGCTACAGGACAAGGCTCCGATTTAAAAGGTTATGGCCAATAGGGGCGAACTATCGGACCAAACCTTTAAATCCGTTCAAAGTGTATTAGGGTTATTGCTTTAAGACTCTCTTTGCCCCGACATAGCGGTCCTTCCAATACTTTGAATCCATGGATTGGATGGAAACCCCTTTGCTTACAGTAACGGCGATAAATTTGTTTTTGCCTAGATAGATACCAACAAATGATACGCCTTTGCCATCCGTGTTGAAGAATACAAGATCGCCTTCTTTAAGATTTTTCTTCGCTACAGCTTTGCCAATCTTATATTGATCTTTTGAAGTACGAGGCAGACTGATTTTTGCAGCAGACTTTTTATAAACGAATTGAGTGTAGCCTGAAGCATCAAAGCCTTTAGGTGTTGTACCGCCCCATTTATATGGTGTTCCGATATACCGCTTCGCAACTTCGGTAACTTCCTGCCCCCAGGATACTGATGCCTCCGCCTTCTTGGTGAATGGAACTGCAAACATAGAAACAACCAACGCCAAAATTACTCCCCATACTATTAACCCCTTTGAAACTTGAAACCGTACTGCCATTTTGATGACCCCCAATTAAGTGAATTTGTTTGACACAACACAATAGTCGAAGAGGAATCATATTTCGTTTCAACTTTTTATAAAGAACTGTTCGACAACATTATTTGCTAAAAAGGGTCATGTTTTCTCGAATTTAATAAGTACCTATTTAGAAAATCCAATTATTTTTGTGCAGCATTGCATGTTTGTGCTAAAATGCATTAGAAGTCATCGAGAAGATGTGGAGGGTTTATTTGGTGCTTTATTACTTAATTGCGGCTTTTATTATCCTACTGGACCAAATTACGAAATGGCTGATTGTGAAATATATGAATATAGGAGATAGCATTCCGGTTATAAATGATTTCCTTTATATAACGTCACACCGCAACAAGGGTGCTGCTTGGGGCATTTTGCAGGGGCAAATGTGGCTGTTTTATGTAATAACCGTCATTGTAATCATTGGAATCGTGTATTACATCCAGAAAGAGACTAAGGGCAAGACTCTGCTAGGTGTTTCTCTGGGTTTTATGCTGGGAGGGGCGATTGGCAACTTTATCGATCGTGTGCACCGGCAGGAAGTAGTCGATTTCATCCACACATTCATATTTAACTACAATTTCCCAGTATTCAACATCGCGGATTCCGCACTTGTTATTGGAGTATTTCTGTTGATGATACAAATGATAAAAGAAGAACGGGAAATGAAGAAGGAGAAATCGTATGGAAAAGATGGAACACACCATTCTTGATAAAGAGAAGGGTGACAGGATAGATAAGGTAGTTGCATCCCTTAATGAAGAATGGTCAAGGACCCAGGTGCAGGCCTGGATTAAAGAAGGCAACGTACTTGTCAATCAAAAGCCTGTCAAAACAAATTATAAGTGCGCGCTGAATGACGTGATTGAAGTAACGATTCCGGATCCGGAAGAGCTTGATGTAGTGCCGGAACCAATGGATTTTGATATTTATTTCGAAGATAGTGATGTTCTTGTTGTAAACAAGCCTAAAGGAATGGTTGTCCATCCTGCGCCAGGACATTTGACAGGGACGCTTGTCAACGGGTTGATGCATCATTGCAAGGATTTGTCGGGCATTAATGGGGTTCTTAGGCCTGGTATCGTCCACAGGATTGATAAGGACACTTCAGGGCTTCTAATGGTGGCAAAAAACGATATGGCTCATGAGAGCCTGGTGAATCAGCTTGTTGAAAAAACAGTTACCAGAAAATATAAAGCAATTGTCCACGGCACCATTCCGCACGACTATGGGACGGTTGACGCTCCGCTTGGGAGGGATGCCAGGGACAGGCAAAGCATGACTGTCGTTGATGGCGGGAAACATGCTGTGACACATTTCCATGTTCTCGAAAGGCTTGGAGATTTCACATTTATTGAATGTCAGCTGGAAACGGGAAGGACCCATCAAATACGCGTCCATATGAAATATATTGGGTATCCGCTTGTTGGTGATCCGAAATACGGACCTAAGAAAACCCTCGATCTAGGCGGGCAGGCATTGCATGCGGGAATACTTGGATTTAAGCATCCACGTACTGGTGAATATCTTGAATTTGAAGCACCTCTCCCGACATATTTCGACAAATTCCTAGACGAATTGCGCAAAATGAATTGACAATTGCCTTATATTGAAGTATGATAGCTATAGTTTAATAAGCCCTTTAAGAGCAGTCCTGTGAGACTGAGAAGGAAACGGACATTTTGAGCGCCCAATGGGTGAACTCTTGTATGGAATTTCCAACCTCCCACAGCTGCTGGGAGGTTTTTGTTTTAATAAAAGGCTTGCGCTTTTCTAATTATTTCTTCACCAGAAGGATGGAAGTTATATGGGACAAAAAGCAGTTGTTTTGGATGAACAGGCAATTCGAAGGGCATTGACCCGGATAGCCCATCAAATCATCGAAAAGAATAAGGGCATTGAGGATTGTATTCTTGTTGGTATCAGAACAAGAGGCGTCTATCTTGCAGAAAGACTTGCTGAGAAAATCCAGCAGATTGAGGGAAAAGACATCGCGACCGGGGAACTTGATATCACCCTGTACCGTGATGATTTAACTAAAAAAACCGAAGATAGTGAACCGCTTGTTAAGGGTTCGGATATCCCGGCGGGTGTAACCGACAAGAAGGTTATTATGATTGATGATGTCCTCTATACAGGAAGGACAGTTCGGGCCGGAATGGATGCAATCATGGACCTTGGCCGTCCTTCACAAATCCAGCTGGCCGTCCTCGTTGACCGTGGACATCGTGAACTTCCAATCAGGGCCGATTATGTTGGTAAAAACATCCCGACCTCAAGCTCCGAAAGAATAAAGGTTGAACTGTCTGAACTTGATGGCAGTGACCAGGTAAGCATCTACGAGTGAAATTGAAAACAGAATATCCCTTTTAATTGCAGTCCAGAGAGTCTGCCAAGGGGGAAATGCAGGATAGCAGGGCTGATATACCCTGTCCGATACAGGATACTTGTGTACTCTGCTGCATTCAACCTCCTTGCACATTCTGCTGCAGGGAGGTTTTTTTGTAAGGTGAAATTAGGGTGGAAATCATCTGACTTGATTACCGCAGCCTTTGTAAAAGAGAAAAGCGCGAAAATTGCGCAATAATAATTATTGGGGGAGACTCATGCAAAACAAACCAGTTCTAGACGTAAATGAAAAACCAAATATTATCCAGTTAATTACCTTGAGCCTTCAGCATCTGTTTGCGATGTTTGGCGCGACCATTCTTGTACCGTTCCTGGTCGATTTGAGCCCTGCGATTGCGCTTATCTCAAGCGGCCTGGGAACTCTTGCCTTCATGGCGATTACCAAATGGCAAGTACCAGCTTACCTAGGATCTTCCTTCGCATTTATTTATCCGATTTTGGCCGCAAAAGCGACTGATGGACCAGGCGGCGCTATGATTGGAAGCTTTATGGCAGGTTTGGTTTATGGAATTGTCGCTCTTATTATTAAAAAAGCTGGCCACCGCTGGATAATGAATATTCTGCCTCCAATCGTTGTAGGCCCCGTCATTATCGTAATTGGACTTTCACTCGCTGGAACAGCAGTAGGCATGGCTATGAATACAACAAACGGCCCTGAGCATTATAGCTTGATTCATTTCTCGGCAGCACTCATAACCCTTGCATCTACCATCATATTCTCTGTTTTCGCCAGAGGGATGCTGAGTATCATCCCGATTCTCGCAGGCATCGTGGTTGGCTATCTTTACTCGCTGGCTGTAGGCATTGTTGATTTTTCAAAAGTGATTGAAGCAAAGTTCTTTGAAATGCCAGAGTTTATCATTCCTTTCGTTCACTACGATATTAATATCACACTTGACCTTGTCCTTTTGATGGTGCCGGTCGCAGTTGTCACATTGTCCGAGCATATTGGCCATCAGCTTGTCCTCAGCAAGGTCGTTGGCCGTGACTATATTAAAGAGCCAGGCCTGCACCGCTCCATCCTCGGAGACGGGGTAGCAACAATGATTTCTGCACTGATTGGCGGGCCGCCAAAGACCACTTATGGCGAAAACATCGGTGTTCTGGCGATTACTAAGGTTTATAGTGTCTATGTTATCGCAGGGGCTGCCGTTGCGGCGATAATTTTCGGATTCATAGGAACAATCACAGCGTTGATCGGTTCAATCCCACCTGCTGTAATGGGAGGCGTATCCATCCTCTTGTTCGGAATCATTGCCTCTTCAGGCTTGAGGATGCTAGTTGACAGTAAAATCGATTTTGGAAACAATCGTAATCTTGCTATCTCCTCGGTCATCCTTGTAGTCGGTATTGGAGGAGCGTTCATAAAGGTTACTGACGGATTTGAAATTCAGGGCATGGCTCTGGCAGCGATTCTTGGAATCGTGCTGAACCAGGTCCTTCCAGGCAGGGAGCCTGCACAGGAGAATATGTTTGAAGTAAATGATGACGAAAAAACAGCATAATATTACACCTTTTAAACAAGCCCAGAGAGGCAGGTAAGGGTGCACAGCTACATTCGGGAAGACCATCTTGAATGCAGCATACTTAGATGCGCCCTGGCCCTTAGCCTGGGCGTATTTTTTAAAAAATGAAAGGGGATTCCGCTATGCATTTACTGACATTAGCCGAACTGGAATTGACGGAGATACTCGGATTGTTAAAGGATGCCGGGGAGTTTGCGAAAGGGGCGGAATGGAGCCCTTCCAAGAAGATGTACGTTTCTAACCTGTTTTTTGAACCGAGCACAAGGACCAAATGCAGCTTTGAGATGGCCGAAAGGAAACTTGGCATGGAAATCATCTCATTCGAAGCCCATGCATCGAGTGCGCTAAAAGGCGAGAGCCTCTATGACACTGCCAAGACACTGGAGGCAATTGGTGTGAATGCATTGGTCATACGTCATCCCTCAGACCGCTTTTATCAGGAATTAAGGGGAGTCCGTATTCCAATTCTAAATGCCGGTGATGGATGTGGTGATCATCCCACCCAATCGCTGCTTGATTTAATGACCATACAGCAGGAATTTGGCAGATTCAAAGGCTTGAAGATTGCTATCATTGGCGACATTCGCCATAGCAGGGTAGCCCATTCAAATGCTCAAGCGTTGACCAGACTTGGTGCGAAGGTTGTTTTTTCCGGGCCTGAGGAATGGTTTGAACGATCGCTTCCATACGAATCTGTCGATAAAGCTGTAAGAAGCTCTGATGTTGTCATGCTGCTGCGTATTCAGCATGAACGCCATGAGTCAAGGAGCAGTCAGCTCGAGAACTATCATCAACAATTTGGTCTGACACTTGAACGGGGAGCATCTATGAAACCTGGGGCAATCATCATGCACCCGGCACCAGTGAACAGGGATGTTGAAATTGCTGGCAGCCTTGTTGAAAGCAGCCGTTCGAGGATTTTTAAGCAAATGGAAAATGGTGTGTATGTTCGGATGGCTGTCCTAAAAAGGGCGCTTGAATCACAAAAAGGAGGCAGACAATATGAAACTTTTAATAAAAGACGTGCAACTGTACTGTGAGGACAAACATGAACAAAAGGATATGTACATAGAAAATGGAATCATCGCATGTATTGGAAAAAATCTCGAACTACAAGCAGACCGGATAATCAATGGGAACGGACTTGTTGCAGCTCCAGGGTTTATCGACCTGCATGTTCATCTAAGGGAGCCTGGGGGCGAGAGGAAGGAAACAATAGAGACAGGAACAAAGGCTGCTGCAAAAGGTGGATTCACAACGATTGCGGCGATGCCGAATACAAAGCCTGTCCCTGATACAAAGGAGCAGATGGAGTGGCTGCAGGGCAGGATATCAGAAACAGCTTCTGTAAGAGTCCTTCCGTATGCATCCATTACAATTGGCGAGCAAGGAGAGGAATTGACTGATTTCGCAGGGCTAAAGGAAGCTGGTGCATTTGCTTTTACTGACGATGGTGTCGGTGTCCAGTCAGCGGCAATGATGCTAGAAGCAATGAAGCGTGCCGCTAAACTTGATATGCCAGTTGTTGCCCATTGCGAAGAAGAGACATTGATTAATCAGGGCTCAGTGCATGAGGGCTCTTTTGCTAGCAAGCACGAATTAAGGGGAATTCCGTCAGTGTGTGAGAGCGTCCATATCGCCAGGGATATACTGCTTGCCGAGGCTGCAGGATGCCACTATCACGTTTGCCATATTAGTACAAAAGAATCCGTCCGTATTGTCCGCGATGCGAAGCGTGCAGGGATTAAAGTCACTGCCGAGGTTACACCCCATCATTTACTATTGAGTCAGGATGATATTCCCGGACAGGATACGAATTTTAAAATGAACCCTCCGCTACGGGATAAACAAGACCGGGAGGCATTAATAGAAGGGCTGCAGGATGGAACAATTGATTTTATTGCGACCGACCATGCCCCGCATACTGAAGACGAAAAAGCTAAGGGAATGGAGAGTGCCCCGTTCGGGATAACCGGGCTGGAAACGGCTTTCCCGCTCTTGTACAGCAATTATGTTGAAAAAGGAACCATGTCCCTAAAAGAATTAATAGATTACATGACGATCAAGCCTGCCCAATCGTTTGGATTGGCCTATGGAAGGCTGGAAGAAGGGGCTCCTGCCGATATCGTCTTGCTCGACTTGAACGAAATACGTGAAATCAATCCGCGTGACTTTTTATCAAAAGGAAAAAATACACCATTTACAGGATGGACTTGCAAGGGCTGGCCGGTTCTGACCGTTGCAGCCGGAAAGATTGCTTATGAAAAGGAGCGTGTTAAAGCATGAAACGCCAACTAATATTGGAGGATGGCAGCATTTTTATAGGCGAAGCATTTGGTGATCTTTCTGAAGCAAAAGGAGAAGTTGTCTTCAACACTGGTATGACCGGCTATCAGGAAATACTCTCTGATCCTAGCTATTGCAGGCAGTTAGTTGTCCTGACGTACCCGCTTATAGGCAACTACGGAATAAACCGCGATGATTTCGAATCGATTAATCCGTCAATCAGCGCGCTAATCGTAAAGGAAACGGCCGATTTTCCCTCTAATTGGCGAAATGAAATGTCTTTGAATGAATACTTGAAAATGAAGAAAATTCCCGGGCTAAAAGGAATCGATACACGCAGGCTCACAAGGGCAATCCGCGAACACGGCACAATGAAAGGAGCAATTTGCGGGTTGGATTCAGACCCTGTTAAAGTTACAGCCCAGCTGAGGAATGAGCAGCTTCCAACCGACCAGGTTAAAGAAGTTTCTACGAAAAATCCATATCCGAGCCCAGGCCGGGGAAGCAGGGTTGTTCTTGTCGATTTTGGAATGAAGCATGGCATCTTGAGGGAACTGAATCAGCGAGGCTGTGATGTGACTGTTGTTCCTTATAATATGACGGCAGAGGAAATCCTCCAAATGAGACCGGATGGCATCATGCTTTCAAATGGACCGGGAGACCCGAAGGATGTACCAGAAGCCATTCAGATGCTGAAAGGCGTTCTAGGCAAGGTGCCGGTTTTCGGTATTTGCCTTGGCCATCAGCTGTTTGCTCTTGCCTGTGGAGCCGACACCGAAAAAATGCCTTTTGGCCACAGAGGTTCCAACCATCCAGTAAAAGAGCTTTCAACTGGAAAAATTTCAATTACTTCACAAAACCATGGCTATGCCGTGAAAGAGGGCTCTCTTACTCATACAGAGCTGGAAATCACACATATCGCATTAAACGACGGCAGTATTGAAGGGCTGCGCCATAAGACTTTACCTGCCTTTACTGTACAGTACCATCCGGAAGCATCACCGGGGCCTGAGGATGCAAACGCACTATTTGACCAATTTATGGAAATGATTGAGATGCATACAAGGGAGGAACAGCTATATGCCAAAGCGTAGAGATATAAATACAATCATGGTTATCGGTTCTGGCCCAATCATCATCGGCCAGGCCGCGGAATTTGACTATGCGGGCACACAAGCTTGCCTTGCCCTTAAAGAAGAAGGCTACAAGGTTATCCTTGTCAACTCAAACCCGGCAACGATTATGACCGATACTGAAATTGCTGACAAGGTGTACATCGAGCCGCTGACATTGGAGTTTGTGTCGAGAATCATCAGGAAGGAACGCCCGGATGCACTCGTTGCAACTTTAGGAGGGCAGACAGGGCTGAACCTCGCTGTAGAACTAGCCAAATCCGGTGTCCTGGCAGAATGCGGGACAGAAATCCTTGGGACCAAGCTTGATGCAATTGAAAAAGCGGAAGATAGAGAGTTGTTCCGGAATTTAATGAACGAGCTTGGAGAGCCGGTTCCTGAAAGTGCAATCGTCCATACATTGGAGGAGGCAAAGGCCTTCGTTGAGACAATCGGTTTTCCTATTATTGTACGCCCGGCGTTTACACTTGGTGGAACTGGCGGCGGAATCTGTTCGAATGATGAAGAGCTTGAAGAAATCGTTACAGGTGGGCTGAAACATAGTCCCGTCAGCCAATGCCTCCTTGAAAAAAGCATCGCCGGCTACAAGGAAATCGAATATGAGGTTATGCGGGACGCAAATGATACAGCAATCGTTGTTTGCAACATGGAAAATATCGATCCAGTGGGTATTCATACTGGTGATTCAATTGTCGTCGCCCCAAGCCAGACGCTGAGTGACAGAGAATATCAGCTATTAAGAAATGTATCGTTAAAGATAATCAGGGCGCTTGGAATTGAGGGTGGCTGCAATGTTCAGCTCGCTCTTGATCCCGAAAGCTTCAATTATTACATTATTGAAGTGAATCCAAGGGTTAGCCGCTCATCCGCACTTGCCTCGAAAGCAACCGGCTACCCGATTGCGAAGCTTGCCGCTAAAATCGCTGTGGGTCTTACGCTTGATGAGATGATGAACCCTGTCACTGGAAAGACATATGCAAGTTTCGAGCCGGCCCTTGACTATATTGTTACGAAAATACCAAGATGGCCATTTGACAAATTTGAAACAGGCAACCGGGTCCTTGGGACGCAAATGAAGGCGACCGGAGAAGTAATGGCAATCGGCAGGACGTTTGAAGAATCACTGTTAAAGGCGATTCGCTCCCTTGAAGTAAATGTTCATCATTTCGAGCTCCCTGATGCTGAAGGAATTTCCGATGAAATCATTGAGAAGCGGATCCGTAAAGCTGGCGATGAAAGGCTCTTCTATATTTCTGAAGCGTTAAGGCGTGGTATCACGATTGAAACGATTCATGAATGGAGTAAGATTGACCTGTTTTTCCTTCATAAGTTTAAAGGAATAATTGAGAATGAAAAAGAGTTAACAGAAAGCCCATTCGATGTGCAGGTCTGCCGCGAAGCTAAAAAGCGCGGGTTTACTGACATGGCAATCGCCAAAGCATGGACATGTCATGAGAGCGAAGTAACTGTTTGGCGGAAGCAAAATGGAATTATCCCAGTGTATAAGATGGTAGATACATGTGCATCAGAGTTCGAATCACAAACACCTTATTTCTATGGGACGTATGAAGAAGAAAATGAATCCGAAAGAAGCGGCCGGAAAAGTGTTGTTGTACTTGGATCAGGGCCAATCCGGATTGGCCAGGGAATTGAATTTGATTATGCGACAGTCCATTCTGTCAAGGCAATCCGCGAAGCTGGCTATGAGGCAATCATCATCAACAGCAATCCGGAAACTGTTTCAACAGATTTCAGCATTTCCGACAAGCTTTATTTTGAACCGCTGACCATCGAGGATGTGATGCATATCATTGAACTCGAGAATCCAATTGGCGTTGTGGTCCAATTTGGCGGCCAGACGGCAATCAACCTCGCTTCAGGCTTGGCAGAGCGTGGCGTGAGGCTGTTGGGCACGTCGCTTGAGGATTTGGACCGTGCCGAAGACCGCGATAAATTCGAACAGGCGCTGATCGAACTTGGTATTCCAATGCCGCTTGGAAAAACAGCTTTGTCTGTTGAAGAAGCGGTTGATATAGCTGAGGAGATTGGCTATCCGGTGCTCGTCAGGCCTTCGTATGTGCTTGGTGGCCGGGCGATGGAAATCGTTGACCGTGAAGCCGAGCTCATCCACTACATGGAGAATGCTGTTAAAATCAACACAGGCCATCCTGTCCTGATCGACCGTTATATTACAGGAAAGGAAATTGAGGTTGATGCCATATCGGACGGATTCGATGTGGTGATTCCGGGCATTATGGAGCACATCGAACGGGCTGGCGTCCATTCGGGTGACTCAATTGCTGTTTACCCGCCTCAATCGCTGACTGAGGAAAACAAGCGAGTGCTTGCCGATTATACTGAGCGGCTAGCACGAGGCCTCAACATCGTTGGGCTATTGAATATCCAGTTTGTCCTGTCAGATCACGGTGTCTTTGTTCTTGAAGTAAATCCGCGTTCAAGCAGAACAGTTCCTTTCCTAAGCAAAATTACAGGCGTGCCTATGGCTAAAATGGCGACGAAGGCAATGCTTGGTATCTCGTTACGGGAACAGGGCTTCAAAAGCGGCTTAATTGAGGAGCCGAAGGAAGTATATGTAAAGGTTCCGGTGTTTTCTTTTGCTAAATTAAGGAGAGTCGATATAACTCTTGGACCAGAAATGAAATCGACCGGCGAGGTGATGGGCAAGGATTTCACACTGGAAAAGGCGCTCTATAAAGGGCTTGTTGCTTCAGGCATCACAATCAAGAAGTTCGGGACGGTCCTGATGACTGTTGCTGATAAGGATAAGCAGGAAGCTTCCAAGCTTGCTAAGAGGTTTGCCGCTGAGGGCTACCGTGTCATGGCAACGAGCGGGACAGCCGCTGCAATTGCCGGCATGGGGGTTCCGGTCGAAGTAGTTGGAAAAATTGGTTCCGAAGGCCCTACACTTGTCGACATTATTCAAAAAGGTGAAGTTCAGTTTATCGTCAATACCCTGACAAGAGGGAAGCAGCCGGAGAGGGACGGTTTTAGAATCAGGCGCGAAGCAGTTGAAAATGGTATTCCTTGCCTGACTTCATTGGATACAGCTGAAGCAATCCTGAGGGTAATTGAATCAATGAACTTTTCTGCAGAAGCAATTTCCTCCAGCAAGGCGGAGGTGCTGGTTTGATAACAAAAGAGATTTGCAAGGTTGTAGACAATAAAGAAATCGCCGATTCGATTTTTCGGATGACAATAAAAGCAAGGCTGGCCAGTTCTTCGCTGCCTGGCCAGTTTATCCATATCAAGACTGGGGGCGCTTATGGCCCCCTCTTGCGCAGGCCAATCAGTATCGCATCAGTAAATGATGAAAAAGAAGAACTCACCTTGATTTTCAGGAAATCAGGCGAGGGTACCATTCAGCTTTCCGAAGCTTCCCCCGGCCTGGAAATCGATGTGCTTGGCCCTCTAGGTAACGGATTCCCAGTTGCCGAGGCGCCTTCAGGCAGCACGGCGCTATTGGTTGGAGGAGGAATTGGTGTCCCGCCTCTTTATGAGCTCTCACGGCAGCTCGTTGCCAAGGGTGTTAAAGCAATTCATGTGCTGGGCTTTCAAACTGGCAATGCTGTTTTTTATGAGAAAGAGTTTGCTAGTCTCGGAGAAACCTATATTACTACAGCCGATGGCACTTACGGGGAAAAGGGCTTTGTTACCGACCTGATTTCAAAGAAACAGCTTGAGTTTGATACGTTGTATGCGTGTGGGCCGGTGCCGATGCTAAGGGTTTTGGAGGAACTGTATCCCGAGAAAAAGGTATTTCTTTCTCTTGAAGAAAGGATGGGCTGCGGGATTGGCGCATGCTTTGCCTGCGTCTGCCGGGTACCGGATGATGTTTCGGGCGCTTCCTATAAAAAAGTATGCAGTGATGGGCCGGTATTCCGGGCAGGGGAGGTTGTACTATGACTATGCTTGATATCAAGCTGCCGGGACTTCAGTTGAAAAATCCAATTATGCCTGCTTCAGGCTGCTTTGGCTTCGGCCGTGAGTACAGTCAGCTTTATGACTTGAATATCCTTGGAGGGATCATGATAAAGGCAGCGACTTCTGAACCGCGGTTCGGGAATCCCACCCCGCGGGTAGCTGAGACTCCGATGGGTATGCTTAATGCGATTGGTCTGCAAAATCCGGGTGTGGAGAAAATCATTGCGGAAGAGCTTCCTTTCCTTGAACAGTTTGATGTTCCAGTCATTGCCAATGTAGCAGGCTCTACGGAAGATGATTATGTTAATGTTGCAAGCAAGATTTCAAAGGTTGGCAACGTACGAGCACTTGAATTGAATGTGTCCTGCCCGAATGTAAAGGAAGGCGGGATTGCCTTTGGTTTAGATGCGGATGTCTTAAAAAACCTGACTCGGAAGGTAAAAGAGGTTTCTGAGGTTCCAGTTTATGTAAAACTTTCACCCAATGTAACGAATATAGTGGAAATTGCCCTTGCTGCAGAGGCAGGCGGCGCGGATGGTCTGACAATGATAAATACATTGCTTGGGACACGGATTGACTTGAAGTCTGGAAAGCCGATTCTCGCCAATGTTACAGGCGGTCTGTCGGGACCGGCAATCAAGCCGGTAGCACTCAGAATGATTTATGAAGTAAGCCAGAAAACGAGTCTTCCAATTATCGGAATGGGAGGAATCTCTTCCGCGGAGGATTGTTTAGAGTTCTTTTATGCAGGGGCGAGTGCAGTTGCAGTTGGAACTGCCAATTTTGTAGATCCTTATGTCTGTCCTACTATAATTGAAGAATTGCCAGAACTACTGCATGAACTGGGATTTGAACACATTTCCGAATGCAGGGGAAGGAGCTGGAATCATGCAAGACAACCCGTTAATTCTCGCGCTTGATTTTGCAGGGATGAAGGAAGTGGAGCAATTCCTGGGAAACTTCCCGGAAGATGAGCTTTTCTTAAAGGTTGGAATGGAGCTTTTTTATAAGGAAGGCCCAGCAGTGATTTATAAAATGAAAGAATTGGGACATAGAATTTTCCTCGATTTGAAGCTTCATGACATCCCTAATACGGTTAAAAGTTCAATGAAGGTACTTGGCGGACTTGGCTGTAACATGGTCAATGTCCATGCTGCAGGGGGCATGGCGATGATGGAGGCGGCTTTGGAAGGATTGGAGGCTGGGACACCAGCAGGCGAAGCTCGGCCTGCCTGCATCGCTGTCACGCAGCTGACAAGCACTACCGAAGAAAGCATGCGAAACCAGCAGCTGATTTCGGTTAGCTTGGAAGAGTCAGTTCAGCATTATGCAAATTTGGCAAAGCAATCTGGCCTAGACGGTGTTGTCTGTTCTGCCTGGGAAGCAGCTGGAATAAGGAAAATGCTTGGTAAAGACTTTTTAACGGTAACACCTGGTATCCGCCTTTCTTCTGATGAAGTACAAGATCAAAAGCGGGTTGCGACACCGGAATTTGCCCGGTCCAACCAAATTTCGGCCATTGTTGTAGGAAGGCCGATCACAAGGGCTGAAAATCCTTACAAGGCCTATCAAACCTGGCTTGAAGCCTGGAAAGGAGCGATTGTATGAGTAAGAGAATTGCTGAACTATTATTGGAAATCAGTGCGGTTTCGTTAAGTCCTCAGAATCCGTATACATGGTCTTCTGGAATGCGTTCGCCGATTTATTGTGATAACCGGCTGACCATGTCTTATCCTGAGGTTCGGAGGGAAATTGCCAATGGCCTTGGTGAGTTAATACGCGAACATTTTCCTGAAGTCGAGGTCATTGCCGGTACTGCGACTGCAGGTATTCCTCATGCTGCATGGGTTAGCGCAAAACTGGATTTGCCAATGTGCTATGTGCGCAGCAGTGCTAAAGGTCATGGAAAAGGCAATCAAATTGAAGGTAAAGTGCTGAGTGGGCAAAAAGTTGTCATTGTTGAGGATCTTATTTCAACTGGAGGCAGTGTCATTACTGCAGCTGACGCATTGCGTGACGCAGGTGCTGAAGTACTGGGTGCCGTTGCTATTTTTACATATGGTTTGGATAAAGGAAAGCAGCTTTTGTCTAATGCGAATTTGAATGCACTTGCATTGACCCGCTTTTCAGACCTTATTGAAACAGCAAAAGAGAAAGGATATATTTCCGGATCCGATATGGAGGCTCTTTTGGAGTGGAAGCAAGACCCCGCAAGCTGGAGCCTTGCTAGGTTGAACTAATAAGTATGTCCGATTGCTGGCAATCTTCCTTGTTAACTGCAAGTATCTTTGCTTTATTAAGTGATGGGAATCGGGAAGAACTCGGCAGGTGGATATTGACGACACTGTTGGAACCATTTCCTCCTTTGCAGATAAGCAAAATGTGTCCAACGAGCTGTATTGGAACCATTTTACGCTCTGAAGTAAGGCAAAATGTTGCCAATAAGCTATATTGGAACCATTTTCCCCTTTGCAGCAAGGCGAAATGTGCCCAATAAGCTATATAGGAACCATTTCACGATCTATAACAGTGCAAAATGTTTTGTGGCATGAGGATATCAATATCCAATGGAAGAACCATTTGATCAATGTTATAATTACGGCATTTTTATGCGGGGAATCAACTGGTATTATTCAGTCAAAAAAAGAGGCTGTCCCAAAAGTTTACTTTTGGGACAGCCTCTTACTTTTGCTTCAACGATAATACGGTCTCTTCATCTGGTGTGACATATACTGTCCTTTGATTGTCATATATAACGAACCCGGGCTTCGATCCGCTTGGTTTTTTTACATGGCGGACTCGTGTGTAATCGACAGGTACGGAGCTTGAATTCCGTGCCTTTGAAAAATAAGCTGACAGCATTGCGGCCTCTTGGATGGTTTCGTCCGACGGTTCTTTGCTGCGGATGACCACATGTGAGCCAGGGATATCCTTTGTATGCAGCCAGATTTCGTCCCGGGCAGCATGCTTCGTTGTTAAGTAGTCATTTTGTTTGTTGTTTTTGCCTACAAGTATTTCGGTTCCATCAGCCGCTACATACTTGTCAAGGACAGGCTTAAGGTTTTGTTGTTTCTTCCCATTCTTTCTTGCCCGGTGGCGTATATAGCCGCCCTCGGCAAGCTCCTCCCGCATTTCCTCGATATCCTTCGGTGATGCCGAGTCAAGCTGCTGGATAAGAGTATCAAAATAAATAACTTCATCCTCAGCTTTCTTAATTTGCTCAAGAACGACAAGCACTGAATTCTTTGCCTTTTGGTATTTTGAAAAGTACCGCTGGGCATTTTCGGATGGGGTTTTCAGCGGATCCAATGGAATCGTAATCATTGAACCGTCCTCATCATAATAATCCAATACGTCAATTTCCTTCATGCCTTTTTTGGCAAGGTGCATATTTGCTGTTAAAAGCTCCCCAAACTTCTGGAATTCCTCTGCACGTTCCGCATCCTTCAACGTAGCTTTCAGCTTGCCAATTTTCTTTTCATTCTTTTCTTTCTCGTTGGCAAGGAAGCGTTCGAGACCGCCGGACTGCTGCTTGACACGATCACGCTCAGCTTTTCCGAAATAAAAGCGATCAAGCATCTCGCTCAGCGATCCAAACACCCTGTGTTCACCCTTTAAATGGCGGAGCGGGAATAGGTAGAAGGCTTCTTTATTGGCTGTGTAGGTAATAGAAGGTTCAATGGCCCCATCCTTCAGCCTGCCAATCATGGAAATGAACGTCTTTGGCAGAGTACTCCTATTTGCTAAGCCGCTTGCAAAAACAGCTTCTTTTGCAAAAACCGGGGAGACGCCGGAAAAAGCATCGACAAGCTGGCGATCAAGTTTCCCGCTGTTAAAATCAATTGCCTTTAGTACATCATCCTCGGTTGCCGTAAAAGGGTCTTGCTTATGCTGCGCTGGGGGAGAAACGTAAGCTTGGCCGGGAAGGACGGCTCGGTGTGTATTAACTGCATACGAAACGTGCTTAATTGAATCGAGAATGATACCTCGGTCTTTATCGACAAGAATGATATTGCTGTGCTTACCCATAATCTCGACAATGAGCTGCTTGTAGCTGACATCACCAATTTCGTTTCGTCCTTTAATTTCAAAAACGAGAATCCGGTCATTACCAGCCTGATGTACACTTTCAAGGATATGACCCTCGATATGCTTCCTTAGCAGCATACAAAACATAGGAGGCTCGGAAGGGTTATCAAACGTATCTGAAGTCAGCTGCACCCTTGCATAGCTTGGATGGGCTGACAGGAGGAGCCGATGGTTGGCACCGTTAGCACGGATGACCATAATGATTTCATTTTTGAAGGGCTGGTGGATTTTATTGATTCGGCCTCCGGTAATTGCCGTGCCGAGTTCACCGCCCATGGCTTTTGTAAATAAACCGTCAAATGACATGATTTATACCTGCTCTTTCTTTTCTAGAGATTAACTAAATTATAGCGCAAAAACTAAAAAAACTCAGGTTATTGGCTTTTATCTATTTTAGCATTTTTTTGGACGAGTCTGAATAAGCTTACGTGAGAGCAGAATGCCCTTTGGAAATGGCATTCCGGATATTGAAAAGGGGGAAGTGAGATGGCCGGATGAAGTTCCATGAAATGAACGCAAGTGAAGTGGAAAAGGCACTGAATACTGACTATTCGTCTGGATTATCGATGCAAGAGGCGGAAAAGAGGGTCGAGGTACATGGCTTTAATGAACTTGAGGAAGGAGAAAAGCAATCTGCGATAATATTGTTCCTGAGTCAGTTCAAGGATTTCATGGTTCTTGTCCTTTTGGCGGCAACACTGGTATCCGGCCTGCTCGGTGAATACATCGATGCAATTGCGATTATTGCGATTGTCATTATAAATGGCTTCCTCGGCTTTTTTCAAGAGAGGAAGGCCGAGAAATCGCTGCAGGCATTAAAAGAATTGTCTGCTCCTCAAATTCAGGTTCTCCGGGAGGGAAAATGGATAAAAATTCCTTCTCGAGAAGCTGTTCCAGGCGACATCGTCCGATTTGCCAGCGGGGACCGGATTGGAGCGGATTTAAGGCTCATTGACTGTAAAAGCCTTGAAATAGAAGAGTCCGCGCTTACCGGTGAATCTGTTCCGGTGACGAAGGATAATGGAGTCTTAACAACTCCAAACCCGGGCCTAGGGGATATGGAGAACATTGCCTTTATGGGAACTATGGTTACAAGAGGAACCGGGGTCGGAACTGTTATTGCGACTGGCATGAAAACAGCGATGGGGCAAATTGCAGACCTTTTGCAAAATGCAGAGGCTGCGGAAACCCCATTGCAAAGAAGGCTGGAACAGCTTGGAAAGATTCTCATAACAGTCGCTTTATTGCTAACTGTCCTTGTCGTTGGCATCGGTGTCTTGCAGGGGCACGAATTATATGAAATGTTCCTAGCGGGTGTTTCCTTGGCAGTTGCGGCGATTCCTGAAGGTCTCCCTGCGATTGTTACGGTCGCCCTGTCGCTTGGTGTACAAAAGATGATCCGCTCAAATGCGATAGTTAGAAAGCTGCCTGCAGTCGAAACACTTGGCTGTGCGTCTGTTATTTGCTCCGATAAGACAGGGACAATGACACAAAACAAAATGACGGTGACCCATCTTTGGAGCGGGGGCAGAACATGGACGGTGGATGGCACAGGCTATCAACCTGAGGGACGATTCTTTGCTGAAACCCGTCAGCCTATTGATATTAAGCGTGAAAAGCCGCTTCAGCAAATGCTTATGTTCGGAATGCTCTGCAATCATTCGGATCTTGTTTACAGGGAAAAAGAAATCGTTCTTGATGGCGACCCGACAGAAGGAGCGCTCCTTGTCAGTGCAATGAAGGCCGGATATGATAGAAAGAAATTGCTTGAAGAATTTCAAATTCTGAATGAATTCCCCTTTGATTCAAACAGGAAGATGATGAGTATTGCAGTAAAGGATAAACAGGGCAGGTCCTTCATTGTCACAAAAGGTGCGCCAGACGTACTTGTCGGAGTATCCAGCGGTATTCTAGTCGACGGCCGTGTCCAGTCGATGGCAGGAAAGGCAAAGACGGACGTGCTTGGGGCAGTTGAAACCTTAGCATCCCAGGCATTGAGGACAATCGCGGTTGCCTATAAACCTATTACACCTGGCAGGGTAATCCTCAGTGAACAGGAAGCGGAAAAGGATTTAATTTTCATAGGAATTCAGGGAATGATCGATCCTCCAAGGCCGGAGGTAAAAGATGCTGTCCGTGAATGCCGCGAAGCAGGAATAAAGACAGTAATGATTACCGGTGACCACGTCATTACAGCAAAGGCTATCGCAGCACAACTCGGAATCCTCGAAAGAAATAGCAAGGTGATGGATGGGAATACCCTTTCTGGCCTTAATGTAGATGAGTTGGAAGAAGTAGTGGAGGATGTTTCTGTTTTTGCCAGGGTTTCACCGGAGCATAAATTGAAAATAGTTAAAGCCCTCCAGAACAGGGGACACATTGTTGCGATGACTGGGGATGGAGTCAATGATGCACCTGCAATCAAAGCAGCCGATATTGGAGTAGCGATGGGGATATCTGGAACCGATGTAGCGAAGGAAGCGTCCGCGCTCGTCCTGCTTGATGATAATTTTGCGACGATTAAAGCAGCCATCAAGGAAGGCCGTAACATTTATGAAAATATCCGTAAGTTCATTCGTTATCTCCTTGCATCGAATGTTGGCGAAATACTTGTTATGCTGTTTGCGATGATTATGGCACTGCCTTTGCCGCTTGTCCCAATCCAAATTCTATGGGTGAATCTCGTGACGGACGGTCTGCCTGCAATGGCGCTTGGCCTTGACCAGCCCGAGGAAAATGTCATGAAGCGCAAACCGAGAAGCCCTAAGGAAGGCGTTTTTGCCAGGGGGCTCGGCTGGAAGGTTGTTTCAAGAGGGTTCCTAATCGGACTCATTACTCTAATTGCCTTTATAGTTGTTTATAAAAACAATCCTGACCGGCTCGCATATGCACAGACCGTTGCGTTCGCCACTCTTGTAATGGCACAGTTGATCCATGTGTTCGACTGCCGCAGTGAAATATCGGTTTTGTCACGAAATCCTTTCGGAAATATGTACCTTGTCTGGGCTGTCATCTCATCAGCGATTCTTATGTTAGTAGTCATCTATTATCCACCTTTCCAGCCTATATTCCACACGCTGCCGATTGAAGCGCGTGATTGGCTATTAATACTTGGCTTATCAGCAATCCCAACTTTTTTGCTGGCGGGGACATTTTTGGCAAGAAAAACAAAATAGAGTATGATATAATCCAAAAGGTAGTAGAGAAGGCTCTATTGCCTTTTCTTTTGTGATATAAGAACGTATATCTTTTCTTTGAGAACTGTCTAGCTCCACAGGGAAGGCTTCGGCAGCATAGGCTTCGCACGAAATTACGCGATAGCTCACTGGAGGAGCGCCTAGCGCCTAGTGTACTTCGGTCCCCCTCGTTACGATAAGTCAACATCGATTCGCTTACGCTCATCGTGTTTCCTTTATCTCCTTCGAGGCCCTCCACAAGGAAGGCTTCGGCAGCGTCAGCATCGCACGAAGAAAAAGTGACAGCTTTTTCGAGGAGTTCATACGGCGCTGGGCACAAAGGAAAGCTACTAAGAATAATCATCGCAGGGACACAAAGGAAAGCTCCAGCGAATTAACATCGCAGAGACAGGCGCATTTTGCCTGTCACGAAGGCGCTTGCGCTTTTCTTTTGTTAACGAAATTGGCAGTTGAGAGGTTGGTGCAATTATGGTTGTAAGTATGACCGGGTATGGGAGCAGCCTGAGAGAATCCGGGAATTTCGCTGTAAATGTGGAAATTAAAACTGTAAACCACCGTTTTTGTGAATACAGCATCCGTATGCCGCGCCATTTATTGAAATTGGAGGACAGCCTGAAAAAAACTGTTGGCCGCCACATTCAGCGGGGCCGAGTAGAAATTTTGGTCACAGTTGAAGGTACAGGCAGTGAAGAAAAGGCGCTTCAAGTTGATTGGGCGCTGCTTGACCAATATTTTCAGTTTGCTTCGGAAGCAGGAAAAAGGTACGGATTTGATCCTGCTGATGCCTTTAAGGCCATTCTTGGCCGCGAAGAAATCATACATATAGAAGAACGTGAATCACGAGATGATGAACTTGGTACCTTGATCCTCTCAGCAGCGGATGAGGCGGGTACATTGTTAAAACAAATGCGTTTGGCTGAAGGGGCTGCACTAAAAGCTGATCTATCAGGGAATCTAAACCGGTGTGACAGGCTGGTAAAGGAATTGGAACAATATGCCCCTCAAGTTGCAGAACAGTATAGGGACAGGCTTGCCGCACGTATGGAAGAGCTTTTGGGCAGTGAAATAGATGAATCGAGACTGCTTGCGGAGGTTGCGCTTTTCGCGGACAAATCGGATATTCATGAAGAGCTGGCCAGGCTTAATAGCCACATCAGCCAGTTTTTTCATATTCTTGATAGCGGAGAGGCTATTGGCAGGAAGCTGGACTTCCTTGTCCAGGAGATGAACCGTGAAGCAAACACAATTGGCTCCAAAGCGAATGATTCCGCTATTGCCAAACGGATCGTCGAGTTGAAAAGCCTGATTGAAAAATTAAAAGAACAAGTCCAGAATATCGAGTAGTCTGGGTTTAGGACAGTTGTTCGAGGGCGAAACTATATTATTGATGACTGGAGAATCGGCATGCAAATCAAATTGATTAATATCGGATTCGGGAATATTGTTTCTGCCAATAGAATTATTTCGATTGTCAGCCCCGAGTCTGCACCGATTAAAAGGATCATCCAGGATGCCCGCGACCGTGGTTCCCTGATTGATGCCACATACGGGAGACGGACAAGGGCTGTCATTGTCATGGACTCAGACCACGTCATACTTTCTGCGGTCCAGCCGGAAACAGTTGCTGGCAGGCTTTCGGGCCGAGATGATATATTGGATGAAGGGTAGGTTGTACGCACAATGCAGGAAAAAGGATTACTGATTGTACTATCGGGGCCGTCAGGAGTAGGAAAAGGCACTGTGAGAAAGGAAATTTTTTCTCAGCCTGACACCTCATTTGAATATTCGATTTCAATGACCACAAGGAGGCCGCGTGAAGGCGAAGTCCATGGTGTGGATTACTTTTTCAAATCGAGGGAAGAGTTTGAAGAGCTGATTGCACAGGGCAAACTCCTTGAATACGCTGAATATGTCGGGAATTATTACGGGACACCTGTTGATTACGTCAGGGAAACCCTGGATTCCGGCAAGGATGTTTTTCTTGAAATTGAAGTAAAAGGTGCGAAGCAAGTCCGGGAGAAGTTTCCGGAAGGCTTGTTCATTTTCTTGATGCCGCCAAGTCTTTCTGAATTGAAGAATCGGATTGTTACTCGCGGAACCGAATCCGAGGATCTGATTAATAACAGGATGCTGACGGCTAGGGAAGAAATCGAGATGATGCACCTGTACGATTATGTAGTAGAAAATGATAGAGTCGAGCTGGCTACAGATCGGATTAAGGCAATAGTTACAGCAGAACACTGCCGGCGTGAACGTGTTGAAGAGCGGTACATTAAATTATTGGAGGCGGAATAATTGTTATATCCATCTATTGATTCCTTGTTAAATAAAATTGATTCAAAATACTCACTCGTGTCTGTTGCAGCAAAACGCGCACGTTTTCTTCAGCAAAATGATGACTTGCGTCTTGATAAATATGTTTCCCACAAATTTGTCGGCAAAGCACTTGAAGAGATTTACGTAGGGGAACTTTCCTACCGTGTGGTAAATAGGGCTGACAATTCAGCGGAATAAACATTACGCCATACCTACATTGAACCATCAACAAGCGCCCTGGACCGGGCGCTTGTTCGTTTTTGGGGGACGGCTTATCGATCATTTGACAGCTTTCCTAAGAAAAATTTAGTACTTTTGATCACACTGTTTCTCCAGCTAGTTCTTCTTCGAAAATTGAAATAAACCATTAAAATATAAGTATGTTTGGTCCTTAAACCGGAGCTTGGCTTATTAATGCCCAATAGATGAAAAATTGAAAGCATTCCTTCATAATGGGGATAGTGGTTGAAACGAGACGGAGGAGTACCAAATGTTAAACGGTAAGAAAGTATTATTATGTGTGACAGGTGGAATTGCGGTATACAAAGCAGCTGCTCTAACCTCAAAGCTGGTCCAGGCAGGTGCTCATGTAAAAGTGATCATGAGCGAGTCTGCAATGCAGTTTGTTGCGCCGCTTACATTCCAGGCATTATCCCGGAATGATGTTTATACAGATACCTTTGATGAAAAAGATTCGGCAGTGATTGCACATATCGATCTGGCAGATTGGCCTGATTTGGTCATTTGCGCACCGGCAACAGCCAATACAATTGGCAAATTGGCTGCCGGGATTGCGGATAACATGGTCACGACCACGCTGCTGGCTACTACAGCTCCCGTATGGATAGCTCCTGCAATGAATGTACATATGTACGAGCATCCTGCTGTAAAGCGGAATATTGAAATTTTATATAGTTTTGGATATAGGTTCATCGAGCCTGGTGAAGGGTACCTTGCCTGCGGCTATGTAGGGAAGGGAAGGCTTGAGGAACCGGAGAAAATCGTTGAACTTGCACAACGTTTTTTTAGCGGAGAGCATGGTTTATTAAAAGGGAAAACAGTTTTAGTAACCGCAGGGCCTACGCGTGAGCGAATTGATCCAGTCCGGTTCATTACAAATGATTCAAGCGGCAAAATGGGATATGCGATTGCTGAAGAAGCTGTCAGGGAAGGTGCGCGCGTTATCCTTGTTACAGGACCGGTTGCCCTGACGCCTCCCAAAGGGGCGGAAGTGATCCACATCGAAAGCGCCCAGGACATGTATGAAGCCGTCCTTCGCTACTTTGATGAAACGGATTTTGTAATCAAGTCTGCTGCAGTTGCTGATTATCGGCCGAAGATTACCCACCAGCAAAAGGTGAAGAAGCAACAGGGAGATGAGTCTATCGAACTGGAACGGACGAAGGATATTCTCATGGAGCTCGGAAAAAGAAAGACTCACCAAGTACTGATTGGTTTTGCTGCGGAAACCGAGAATCTTGAGGAATACGCGAAGAAGAAGCTTTCATCAAAAAATGCCGACATGATTGTAGCCAATAATGTAAAGACCAAAGGTGCCGGCTTTCACGGGGACACAAACATCGTCACTCTATTTAAACAGGATGGAACGAGCGAGAGCCTTCCGCTGATGACGAAGCAGGAGGTAGCCAAACGGATCATTGCAGAAGCTTCAACTCTCGCAGGGGGAGGCCGGTAAATGAATATTGCAAGTGTAATAGTGGATGTCCCAGCAAAACAAACAGACAAGCCTTTTGATTATTTAATTCCCGATAAGTGGGTTAATACAATTGTCCCAGGGATGAGGGTGGTAGTCCCTTTTGGGCCCAGGAGGGTTCAAGGGTTTGTCGTGGGCTTGAAAGACCGCTCCGAATTAGACAGGCTTAGGGAAATCCATGAACCAATGGATTTGATGCCTGTATTGAATGAGGAACTGTTAAGCTTGGGGAATTGGTTGACGGAAAAAACGCTGAGCTTTAAGATTTCCGCGTTCCAGGCAATGCTGCCTGCAGCGCTAAAAGCGAAATACGACAAAAAGGTAATATTGGCACAGGACAGAACAGTCGAGGAGCTTCCCGTGAATTTACGCCATCATTTTGAAGGCGACGGTGAAATAGGCTGGGAAGATGCTGTCAAGGGAGGGCTAGTCCCGACTTTGCAAAAGCTTTCTTCGGATGGATTTGTTGAAGTCATTTATGAAGTGCGGGAACGAATGAGAAAGAAACATCTCAGATATGTGTTTCCGCTCCATACTCCTGAAATCTTAAAAGAAGAAGCAGGCAAAATACCAGGCAGGGCTATCAAACAGTTGGAATTGCTGAATTTTTTTATTGAAAATCCCGATCCCATTGAGCTTAGAAAAATCACATCTGAACTTGGCTTTTCGCCATCTGCGGTAAAGGCACTGGTAGACAAGGGACTCCTGGAGGAAAAAGATCTCGAAGTCTACAGAGACCCTTATGAAAACAGAAATTTTGAAAAAACCAAGCCACATAGCCTTACAGACGACCAACAGGCAGCAATTTCACCAGTTCTTGCTTCCATCGAAGAGGAAAGGCATGAGGTTTTCCTTCTTTATGGTGTCACCGGCAGCGGAAAAACAGAAATATACCTGCAGTCCATTCAGGAAGTAATCAATAAAGGCAAAGAAGCAATTGTTCTCGTTCCTGAAATTTCCTTAACACCTCAAATGGTCGAAAGATTCAAAGGCCGTTTTGGAGACGAGGTGGCTGTTTTGCACAGCGGTCTCTCAGCTGGCGAAAAATACGACGAGTGGAGGAAAATACAGCACCGGGAAGTGAAGGTCGCTGTGGGGGCGAGGTCTGCCATTTTTGCTCCGTTTGAAAACCTTGGCATTATGATTATTGATGAGGAACATGAAACCAGCTACAAGCAGGAAGAGATGCCGCGTTACCATGCCAGGGATGTAGCCATTGAAAGAGGCAAGAAACATTCCTGTCCGATTATTCTTGGAAGTGCGACACCCTCACTTGAATCGTTTGCCCGTGCGCAAAAAGGAGTTTATACACTTCTTAGTCTGCCTTCCCGGATGAATGCCCAGCCAATGCCCGATGTTCAAATCGTCGATATGAGGGAAGAAATGAGGTCGGGGAACAGGTCAATGTTTTCAAGATTGCTTTTTGAAAAAATTGAAGACAGGCTTGAAAAAAAACAACAAATCGTCTTGTTCTTGAATAAGAGGGGACATTCATCCTTTGTCATGTGCCGGGACTGCGGTTACGTCATGGGCTGCCCACATTGCGACATTTCATTGACCTACCACAGGATGAATCAGCAAATGAAATGCCATTACTGCGGCTATGAGACTCATGTTCCACTGATTTGCCCGGAGTGCAACAGCGAACATATCCGCTATTTTGGGACAGGCACACAAAAGGTTGAGGAGGAACTCGGCAAACTACTGCCTCATGCCAGAGTCGTCAGGATGGACATGGATACAACGACAAGGAAAGGTTCTCACGAGAGGCTGCTGAAGGAATTTTCCGAAGGCCATGCCGATATTCTTCTTGGGACGCAAATGATTGCCAAGGGTCTCGATTTTCCGAATATTACACTAGTGGGTGTACTGTCGGCAGATACAATGCTTCACTTGCCTGACTTCAGGTCGTCGGAAAAGACATTCCAGCTTATGACACAAGTAAGCGGAAGGGCGGGCAGGCATGAATTACCGGGTGAGGTCGTCATTCAAACGTATACACCAGATCATTACAGCATTGAACTGTCGGGAACACAGAATTACGATCTGTTCTATCAACGGGAAATGATGGCCAGGAAGGTACACAAATATCCTCCGTTTTTTTATTTGGCACTTGTGACAGTCAGCCATGATCAGCTAATGAAGGCAGTATCCGTGACAGAGCAAATCACTTCCTATATTAAAGCAAGAGTATCGGAGGATGCAGTAGTTCTTGGACCGGTTGCGTCCCCAATTCCACGGATTAATGACCGTTACCGATACCAATGCCTGGTGAAATACAAGCGCGAACCATCCCTTAACGAAACTTTAAAAATGGTCCTCGACCAGTATCAAAAGGAAGAAGGCTCTTCAGGCCTCCAGGTTTCGGTTGATATAAATCCGTATTTATTAATGTAATATACTATTACACTGATATTTTTAGGGAAAATGGAACCAAATCATTTTCCCTTTTTTAAACATGAAAGATACTGAAGCTTTTTGGCAAAAATAAGAAGTAAGTTGGATGGTTCTCAACGATATATAGGATGAATTAATGAATCTTTTTTGATTGTAACGGAAGGCGCGAAGACTCGTTTGAAAATGCAAAAAACGCATTTTCTCCTGCGGTGCTTTTTCGGGGAGGATTATTCAACGTCCTGTGGGAATAAAGGGACAGTGGGAGACCCCACAGGCGCTTATAGCGCCGAGGAGACAGAAAAGCGAGGCGACTGATCAGCTCCGACAAGCGCTGGAGGGGCTGAAGCAGAAGTCGCTCTTTGACTTCAGCTGAGGGACCGAAGCGACCTCGAGGAGCTAGGAGCCGCAGCTAGACAGGCTCCCCGCCCGCCCACGGAAAGCGAAGCGCCTCGTGACAGGCAAAGAACGCCTGTCCCTGCGATGATTATTCCTAGGAGCTTCCCTTAGTGGAGTGGAGATCAAAGAGATCAAAAAATTAGTATGTGTAATATAGTAATTCTGTAATTTACAAACTGGAGGAAGTATAGTTGGCAATACGAAGAATGGTTTTGCACCCTGCCGAGATTCTAGAGCAGCCGTGCAGTAAAGTAGAACGATTTGATAAGAAATTAGGTAAATTGCTTGATGATATGTATGAGACCATGATTGAATACGATGGCGTCGGTCTGGCCGCCCCGCAAATAGGCAAGCCTATTCGCGTTGCTATTGTCGATATAGATGATGAAAACGGGACAATTGAAATGATCAATCCGCGAATTCTTGAGACTTCAGGGGAACAAACCGGAGCGGAAGGATGCCTAAGCTTTCCGGACTTATATGGTGAAGTAACCAGGCCCAACTTCGTGAAAATCGAGGCCCAGGATAGAAAGGGAAGAAGCTTTGTCCTCGAAGCGGAAGGATTCCTGGCTAGGGCAATACAGCATGAGATTGATCACCTGGACGGAATTTTGTTTACGTCGAAAGTTAGTCGTTATTTGAAGGAAGAAGAACTGGAGGGGGCAGAAGCCAATGACTAGGATCGTGTTTATGGGCACTCCCGATTTTTCAGTGCCAGTATTAAGACAATTACTTAAAGACGGCTATGAAGTTGTCGGAGTTGTAACCCAGCCAGACAGGCCAGTTGGCAGGAAAAGAGTGCTCACACCGCCTCCAGTTAAGGCCGAGGCGCTAAAGCATAACATCCCTGTTCTGCAGCCAGAAAAAATCAGGATGAAAGAGGAGCTGGATAAAGTACTCGCACTGGAGCCTGATTTAGTTGTGACCGCAGCGTTTGGGCAAATTTTGCCCAAGGAGCTTCTTGATGCACCCAAATATGGCTGTATCAATGTCCATGCTTCACTGCTGCCGGAACTAAGGGGCGGCGCGCCAATTCATTATGCGATTATCGAAGGCAAAGAAAAGACTGGAATCACCATTATGTACATGGCTGAAAAACTTGATGCCGGTGATATCCTCACACAGGTTGAAGTCCAGATTACAGAGACCGACAATGTGGGGACTCTCCATGACAAGCTGAGTACTGCAGGCGCGAAACTCCTGTCGGAAACAATCCCAAAGCTCTTAAATGGGGAATTGACCGGGATTAAACAGGATGACTCTTTAGCAACTTTTGCTTTTAATATTAAACGTGAACAGGAAAAAATTGATTGGTCAAAGTCTGGGGAAGATATCTATAATCAAATTCGTGGAATGAATCCTTGGCCAGTTGCATACTCGACACTTGAAGGGCAAACCGTTAAAATTTGGGCAGCTGAAAAGATACCTACCGAAAAAAAAGGGGAGCCAGGTGAAATAGTTGCCATCAACTCTGATGGAATAATTGTTTCCGCAGGAAGTGGTTCTAATGTGAAAATCACTGCCCTTCAGCCTTCAGGGAAAAGGACTATGGAAGCGGTCGAATTCCTCCGCGGAGCAGGATCACAGCTGCAGACAGGCAGTAAATTTGGAGACTAGTCATTTCTTTTCCATTATTGATAAAGAGAAATAGATAGGGCAGTTTCTTTAGGATTGAAAGGAGAGAAGGGCTAGACTTGAGCCCGAATTGATGGCGCAACAAAGCAGAAATGTCCGCGAGGCTGCTTTAAGTCTTTTGGAATCAGTAGAAAAAAACCAGGCGTATAGCAACTTGCTGCTGAATAGTGCTATTGAAAAGAATGCTGTTCCTCAGCGGGACATCGGCCTTTTGACAGAGCTTGCCTATGGGACACTTCAGCGCAGTATGACACTCGACTATTATCTTGCCCCGTTCCTGAAAACAGGCAAGAAAATTGAACGCTGGGTAATCCTGCTTTTAAAGCTGACACTATATCAGATGATTTATCTTGACCGAATCCCTGATCACGCTGCAATCAATGAGGCTGTTGAAATAGCCAAAAAGCGGGGGCATAAAGGGATTTCTGGAATGGTTAACGGTGTGTTAAGAAGTATTCAGCGTGAAGGCGTCAGGCCTCTTGAGGCAATTGAGAATCCCGCGGAGAGGCTGTCAATCGAAACTAGCCACCCACTTTGGCTAGTAGAAAGATGGATTGCGCAGTTTGGTTATGATAAGACTCGGGAAATGTGTGAAGTAAACTTGACAGCCCCACTCCAGACAGCGAGGGTAAATCTTCCAAAAATAACCCGCCAAGATTGTATTGCGCTTTTGGAAGAAGAAGGGTATGCTGTGGAAATTAGTCCGATTATACCCGAGGCAATCCGTGCGCTTAAGGGCAATCTGGCTTCCTCGAAAGCGTTTAAGGAAGGTTTCCTGACTATCCAGGATGAAAGTTCAATGCTTGCCGCTTATGCACTTGGTGCAATGGAAAATGAATACATTCTTGACGCATGCGCCGCTCCAGGCGGTAAAACAACACATATTGCTGAAAAGCTTGGCGGTACTGGGGCGATTGTTTCCCTGGACTTGCATGAGCATAAGGTCAGGCTGATTGAAGACAACGCTTCAAGGCTTGGGCTTCAAAACATTGAGGCACATGCGCTTGATAGCCGGAAGGCCGGGGAACGTTTTGAGCCCCGCACATTTAACCGGATCCTTCTTGATGCTCCCTGTTCAGGCCTGGGAGTAATGAGGAGAAAGCCGGATATGAAATATGTAAAAAAAGAGGGCGATTTAACAGGCCTTGCTAAAATCCAGCAGGACTTGCTTGATTCGGTTGCTCCGCTATTAAAAAAAGGCGGTATCCTCGTTTATAGTACGTGTACAGTCGACAGAGAAGAAAATCAGGCTAGTGTTGAAGCTTTTCTGGGAAGACACCCGGAGTTTGAAAAGGATATGGGCCTGGCAGATAGGATGCCTGAGCCTGTACGTCCGTTAATTGATGGCTTTGAATTACAAGTACTCCCTCAGGACTTTGGGTCGGACGGATTTTATATTGCAAGTTTACGAAAGAAGGTGTAACAGGTTGGTAAATATACAGACAGCAAAGAATGACACAACTGAAGAAAAGCAAAAAAAGTCAATTTATTCCCTGGAACTTCATGAGTTAAAGGAATGGCTAAAGGAGCAGGGAGAAAAACCTTTCCGGGCTGAGCAGATTTTTGATTGGCTTTACAAAAAGCGGGCAGCCTCCTTTGAGGACATGAGTAACCTATCCAAAGAATTGAGGGATAAACTTGATGAAAACTTCAAGTTAACAACGCTCACAACTGCTATTCAGCAAACATCAGCTGATGGCACAATCAAATTTCTGTTTGAGCTTCATGATGGTTATTCAATTGAGACAGTCCTTATGCGCCATGAATACGGAAATTCTGTTTGCGTAACGACCCAAGTCGGCTGCCGGATTGGCTGTACATTCTGCGCATCAACTCTTGGAGGTCTAAAACGTCACTTGGAAGCAGGAGAAATCGTTGCTCAGGTTGTCAAGGTACAGCAAGCACTTGATGAGACTGATGAACGGGTTTCCTCGGTCGTCATCATGGGTATCGGAGAACCGTTTGACAACTATGATAACATGCTGTCATTCCTTAAGATTATCAATCATGACAAGGCACTGAACATAGGAGCCCGCCATATTACCGTATCGACTAGCGGGATCATTCCAAAAATCTATCAGTTTGCCGATGAAAACATGCAAATCAACTTTGCCATCTCCCTGCATGCACCAAACTCGGAGCTCAGGTCACGCCTCATGCCAATAAATCGTGCTTATAAACTTGATGATTTAATGAAGGCTGTAAGGTATTATATTGATAAGACTGGAAGAAGAATCAGCTTCGAGTACGGGCTGTTCGGAGGAGTAAACGACCAGGTTGAGCATGCGGAGGAATTAGCAGCCCTCCTAAAGGGATTGAAATGCCATGTCAATTTAATACCAGTCAATTATGTTCCTGAACGAGATTACGTTAGGACTCCGAAAGACCAGATTTTTGCTTTTGAAAAAGCGCTTAAGAACAGGGGCATCAATGTCACCATCAGACGCGAACAAGGGCATGATATCGATGCTGCATGCGGACAGCTGCGCGCGAAGGCGCGTGAGGAGGAGCTAAAAAAATAAGTCCAAAGTCCTCCGGTTCCAGTTGTTTGAAAGCGTAGTTTATTACACATATTGCTTGCTAATTGGCGGGTGAGGCTAATTTGATGGAACTCGAAATCCATTGATAGCAAGTTACAGGCTGCTTAAGCTGCTTAAAAGAACAAGTTCATGGTTAACCGAAAGGAGAGAAGGGCAATTCTTCCCAACGAAAGGCTATGCTTTTTGATGGGCAACCTTGCCCGATTTGGATGAAATCGGTCTATATGACAGACCAGGGGAAAATTCGCAGCCACAATGAAGACACCGGTGGCATTTTTGTCAATCGGGACGGATTCCGCCTAGCCATCGTAGCGGATGGAATGGGCGGGCACCGTGCCGGAGATGTTGCTAGCAGCATGGCACTCGATGGCATGAAGGAAGCTTGGGAGCAAGCTTCGGGAATCAGAACAGCGGAACAGGCTGAGAAATGGCTTGAGGAGAGAATCAAGGACGTTAATAGCTCCTTAATTGCTCATGCCCGTAAGAATGAAGAATGTGAAGGAATGGGGACCACTATTGTAGCAGCGATTACCCTGGACGGTTTTGCAACAATTGCCAATATCGGGGACAGCCGCTGTTATATACTGAATGAAATAGGATTCAGGAAAATTACAGAGGATCATTCACTTGTTAATGAATTGCTCCGTTCAGGCCATATCTCCAAGGAGGATGCTGAAAATCATCCTCGAAAAAATGTGTTGCTTCGTGCCCTTGGAACCGAAGAGAATGTTGAGATGGATATCACGACAATTATGTTCGAGGAAGGGGATGTACTCCTGCTTTGTTCAGACGGCCTGTCAAACAAGGTCAGTGAACAGGAAATGGGGGAAACCCTTAAAAGCGAAGCCAGTCTTGGCGAAAAAGCGTCCAAGCTTATTTCCCTTGCCAATGAGTATGGCGGGGAGGACAATATAACACTGGTTATAGTCGAGTTTACCGAAGTCAGCGAGGGTGATAACTAGATGATGATTGGAAAACGGATTAGCGGACGCTATAAAATCCTTGATGCCATCGGCGGCGGTGGCATGGCCAATGTTTACCTCGCCCATGACATGATTCTTGACCGCAATGTTGCTGTCAAAATGCTAAGACTCGATTTTGCCAATGATGAGGAATTCATCAGGAGGTTCCACCGTGAGGCCCAATCGGCCACCAGCCTTGCTCATCCCAACATAGTCAGTATCTATGATGTCGGTGAGGAAGATGATCTTTATTATATCGTCATGGAGTTTGTCGATGGACAGACATTAAAACAATACATACAGCACTATTCTCCGCTGCGGGTTGAATCTGCAGTTGATATTATGAAGCAGTTGACCTCGGCGATTGCTCATGCCCATCAGAACCATATCATACACCGGGATATCAAGCCACAAAACATACTTGTCGATAAGGACGGGAACGTCAAAATAACCGATTTTGGAATCGCGATGGCCTTAAGCGCAACAAGTATTACCCAGACCAATTCAGTTCTTGGCTCGGTTCATTATTTATCACCCGAACAGGCACGTGGGGGGATGGCGAATCGAAAATCCGATATTTATTCACTTGGAATTGTGATGTTTGAACTCCTTACTGGAAGGCTTCCGTTCTTTGGGGAATCCGCAGTTTCAATTGCCTTGAAACATTTGCAGACGGAAACGCCATCTGTGAGGCGCTGGAATCCGCAAATACCTCAAAGTGTTGAAAATATTGTATTGAAGGCGACTGCAAAGGACCCATTCCTGCGTTACGACAGTGTCGAGGAGATGGAGGAAGACCTTCGGACATCGCTCTACCCTGAACGGGTTAATGAACCCAGGTTCGTCATCCCGGCTGACAATGACGCAACAAAAGCGATACCGGTCATAACAGCCGATAAACCGATGAAAAATTTTGATGAAACCATCGTCCATACGCAGGATAAAGTGAATGCTGGCGATGCTGCCTCGGGTATTAAAAAGGATAAAGAGCCGAAGGAAAAGAAAAAGAAGAAAAAATGGCCGATCATCCTCGTCTCTACATTTGTAATACTTGCCCTTTTAGGGATTATGTCTGTAACTGTTTTTCCGGGACTTTTTGCCACAAAGGATGTTCAAGTTCCGGATGTATCAGGCAGTGAGATGGATGATGCAATTACCGAATTATTAGGTCTCGGGTTTGTTATTGGTGAAACGAAGTATATAGCCGACGAGGAGATGCCAGAGGATTCCGTTGTTAAAACCGATCCTCCCGCAGGCGACACCATAAAAGAAGGGACCACTATCGACCTGTACGTTAGCTCTGGCAAAAAAACATTTGAACTTTCCGATTACGAGGGACGAGATTTCGAAGATACTGTCTCCATGCTAGAAAAGGAAGGTTTCAAAGATATTAAGAAAGTTCCTGTTTTTGATGAAAGCAGTCCGGGAACGATTTTAAAGCAGAATGTTCAGAAAGGCAGTAAGGTTGTACCTGACGAAACCGATCTAGAGTTCACTGTTAGCCAGGGACCAGAAAAAATCACCCTGCGCGATCTTAGTGGGTACAATGAAAAAAGCCTCAATGATTATGCCGATTTGACAGGCCTAAAGGTTACCATTGGCAGTGAAGAATTTAGTGAGGAAGTTGAAGCCGGACTCGTCATTGATCAGACGCCTAAAGCAGGTGAAGAATTGGTCAAGGGAGAAACAGTGACGGTCGTCCTTTCAAAAGGGAAGGAAGAAATCCCTCCGAAAAAGCATAAGCTTGAAATTACGATAGAGTACAATCCAACTGTTCCGGGGCAGCCGCAGGAATATACGATTTACCTTGATGATTTTACCCATAGCATGACAGAGCCTTATGCCACCGGAATCTTAACTGAAACAAGGACATTTAACATTGATCTTGAGGTTCCTCACGACAAGAAAGCCGGGTATCAAGTGATTGTCGATAATATGGTTGTGCAGGAAGACACAATTTCTTACGACGAAGTTGAATAACAATTGGCATTTCCAAAACCGGGGGAGTCAAAGAGAGTAAGCATTTAAAAAATGAAGAAGCAAGGAGTGTGGCTATGCCAGAAGGGAAAATAATAAAGGCATTGAGTGGATTTTATTATGTAGTCCATGAAGGCACTGTGACACAATGCAGGGGCCGGGGGGTATTCCGCAAGAATAAAATTACACCGCTTGTTGGGGACGAAGTTGTTTTCCAGGCAGACAATGAACAAGAAGGGTATATCCTTGAAGTGAAGGAACGCAAAAATGAACTCGTCAGACCGCCAATTGCGAATGTTGACAGAGCTATTCTTGTCTTTTCAGCTGTTGAGCCCGCCTTCAGCCCTGCCTTGCTTGACCGGTTTCTGGTTCTTGTGGAATACAACCATATCGAACCAATTATTTGTATTACAAAGACCGATCTCGCAAGTGAGAAGGAAATGGAAAAACTTGAAGAGTTTGCACAGGATTACCGGGCTGCAGGTTATGATGTTCTGCTAGTTTCCTCGGAGACAGAATCAGGAATTGAACTGCTGTCTCCCCATCTTGAAGGGAAAATTTCTGTTTTCGCCGGCCAGTCAGGGGTGGGGAAATCCTCACTTTTAAATGTGCTCCGTCCAGACCTGGAGTTGAAGACGGACCATATCTCCTCGCACCTTGGAAGAGGCAAGCATACTACCAGGCATGTCGAGCTGATTGAAATTGGCAACGGCCTTGTTGCAGATACGCCGGGCTTTAGTTCGCTTGAGTTCATGGAGATTGAAGCGGAACAGCTGACTGCCTGCTTCCCTGAAATACAGAAGGCAAGTGAGAAATGCAAATTCAGGGGCTGCCTTCATATGAAGGAACCTAAATGTGCTGTGAAAGCAGCGGTGGAGGATGGTGTTATACCTCGTTACCGATATGAAAATTATGTGAACTTTTTGCAAGAAATAAAAGATAGAAAGCCGAGGTACTAAATATGGTTAAAATTGCACCATCAATTTTGTCTGCGGATTTTTCCCGGCTAGGAGAGGAAATTAAGGATGTAGAACGTGGCGGGGCAGATTATATCCATATTGATGTAATGGATGGACACTTTGTCCCAAACATCACAATAGGTCCGTTAATTGTGGAAGCTGTCCGTCCTGTGACAGAGATCCCGCTTGATGTCCATTTAATGATTGAAAATCCGGATCAGTATATTGAGGCATTTGCTAAAGCGGGTGCGGATTATATTACTGTACATGTTGAGGCTTCCAGACACTTGCACAGGACCATTCACTTGATCAAGAGCTTCGGGGTTAAAGCTGGGGTTGTTTTGAATCCTGCTACACCAGTGGATTCGATTAAGCATGTTATTGAGGATGTTGATATGGTCCTGCTTATGTCTGTTAACCCAGGCTTTGGCGGACAAAAATTCATCCAGGGTGTCCTGCCCAAAATACGAGAGGTCAAAAAAATGGCAGAATCGTTTGGCAAAGATGTGGAAATTGAAATCGACGGCGGTGTTAATGCCGAAACTGCAAGGCTATGTGTGGAAGCTGGAGCGACTGTCCTCGTGGCAGGTTCTGCTGTATATAACAATGAGGACCGGGCTGCAGCAATTGCTGCAATCAGAGGTCAATAATTTACAACCCGATTCGCCAGCTTAAACAGCTGGCTTTTCTCATTTTCTTTAGAAAGTTTTGTTTTTACGGGAGGTAACAACGTGATGAAAATTATCAATATTATGGCGGGAGGGCCTCCAAGCCTTGTTCCCCCAACTGAAAGTTTAGCAGAAGAACAATGGATAGGTGTCGATCGCGGAACTATTGAACTTTTACAAAGGGGGATTCGTCCATTTGCAGCCTTCGGGGACTTTGATTCAGTTTCAATTGAAGAGCTTGATAAGGTTAAAGCAGCAAGTCCAAATTTGGCAAAGTTTCAGCCCGAAAAAGATGAAACAGATATGGAATTGGCATTAATATGGGCTCTTGAACAAAAACCAGACTGTATTCGGCTGTTCGGCGCAAGTGGAGGAAGAATTGATCATTTCCTTGCCAATGTCCAGCTTGTTGAAAAGTTTGCGGTACTGGTTCCGGAGGTGCCAATTGTTATACAAGATACAAGAAATACAGTATCCATAAAAATGCCGGGTACCTATACAATTAAAAAAGATTTAGAAAAGAAATATATTTCATTTTTGCCAAGTTCCCAGATAGTAAAAGGCCTAACTTTAAAAGGGTTCAAGTATCCTCTTCAGAATCAGACAGTTGAAAAAGGATCCACTCTTTGTATTAGTAACGAACTTCTTAATGATAGCTGTACTTTTTCATTTTCCGAAGGCATATTAATAGTCATAAGAAGCAATGACTAAAACGTGCTTCGCCAATAAATGTACTCATTCATACTTTTTGGAATACCTTAATTATGACTGCAGCTTGAGTGAGAGCGGCGTGAATAGGTGAGGAGGGGCGATATGAAATTCTATACAATCAAACTGCCAAGATTTTTAGGTGGAATTGTACGGGGACTGCTGGGTATGTTTAAAAAGAGTGAATGAAAACAAAACAGGAAGCGCCTCGGTCATCGCCGTACAAACCTGGATGGACTTCGACTGAGATAAAGGTAAGGAGGAGGCCTGAAATTTGCGTACGCACAGGCGCTTCTCATTAAGCCATCGCGTAATTTCGTGCGATGCAATTTCGGGGATGCTTTCCTTGTGGAGCTAGACGTAGAATGACTTGGTTAGAAGTTATCCGTTGTCGCCAAAACGATAATTTCGTTAACTACTAAAAATGGGCACCCTTGTGAAAGGGTGTTTTTATTTTATTATCAAAAAGTATATCTTTTCTTTGAGAACTGTCTAGCTCCAGCGCCTAGCGCCTAGTGCCCTTCGCTCTCCGCCCTACGATAAGTCAAGCACGAATGCGCTACGCTCTTCGTGTTTCCTTTATCTCAGTTGGAGAGACTCCAGGTCATACGGCGCTGGGCAAGGCGCTTGCGCTTTTCTTGTAGCATTTAAAAATATCTACGATTCTCTCTTTTTACAAAAAGAAAAGGCATCCCAAGGGATGCCTTTTCTGGCTAATCGTATTAAACGCGTTCTACTTTGCCGGATTTAAGCGCGCGAGCAGAAACCCAAACACGCTTTGGCTTTCCATCAACAAGAATGCGAACTTTTTGCAGGTTAGCACCCCAAGTACGCTTGTTAGCGTTCATAGCATGAGAACGATTGTTGCCGGTTGTTGTTTTTTTACCAGTAATAACACATTTGCGTGGCATATTTTTTCCCTCCTTAACATCCGAAAGCTATCACACATCTTACGTTTTATCAAGAAAATCCGGTTCTTCTCCCGGAATTGGGGATATACTCCATTCCCCGTTGCTAAAAGATACTTTAATAATTTATCACACAACGAAAATGATTGCAATAGCTTTGGCTGCAGGTTTCAAGAAAAAAACCTTGACATCGAACAGTGTGTATTGCTGTATAATAAGCATGGCAGTATAACTTTTAAAAATGATGCGACTATAGTAAAATGACCTTAGCAAACAAGCTGAAGAAAAAGCATAAGCACCTTGAACTGCCTTGGCCAGCAAAGATAGGGTCACGCAGGAATGACCTGCTCTCCGTTTGGAACGGCTTGGGACCTCAAGTGGCTTAGACACTGAAGCTGGGAAATTCTCTTAGAGAAGGTCCAATATTTACTTTAATCAAAAGGGGGAACGTTCATGTCCATCGAAATGAAAACGAAGTACGGGCAAATCGATATTTCAAATGAAGTGATCGCGACCATATCAGGCGGTGCTGCTATAGACTGTTACGGAATTATAGGGATGGCTTCAAAAAATCAAATCAAGGACGGGCTCACTGATATTCTTCGCAGGGAAAACTTTACCCGCGGTGTGATTGTGCGCCAGGAAGATGACCAGGTACATATCGACATGTACATCATTGTCAGCTACGGGACGAAAATTTCCGAGGTTGCCCACAACGTGCAATCTAAAGTGAAATATACCCTCGAAAAAATGGTCGGTCTAAAAGTCGACTCGGTCAATATTTATGTTCAGGGAGTTCGGGTAACGAACCCGTAGTGAGAAGGGAGTATTTTTGTTAATGAAGCAATTAAATGGTATACATTTTGCAGAGATGGTCATCCAGGGGGCCAATCACCTTTCAGCGAATGCGAAGTATGTTGATTCGCTTAATGTTTTCCCTGTACCCGATGGAGATACCGGAACAAATATGAATCTGTCCATGACTTCAGGTGCAAAGGAAGTTAAAGCGAACGTCCAGGAGCATATCGGAAAGGTAGGAACCGCTTTATCAAAGGGCCTTCTGATGGGGGCCCGCGGCAACTCGGGGGTAATCCTTTCCCAGCTTTTCCGCGGCTTTGCAAAGTCGATTGAAGCAAAAGCGAGCATTGGAGGCAAAGATTTTGCAGCTGCGCTTGAAGCTGGTGTCGATACTGCATATAAAGCTGTCATGAAGCCGGTTGAAGGAACAATTCTTACAGTAGCGAAGGATGCCGCGCGAAAGGGAGTCCAGGTTTCCAAATCTACAGATAATATTATTGAGATTATGGAGGCGGTCCTTGCGGAATCCAAGGCATCATTGAAGCGCACACCTGACCTTCTTCCTGTGTTGAAAGAAGTCGGTGTTGTCGATTCCGGCGGCCAGGGTCTGGTCTTTGTTTATGAAGGTTTCCTTGCTGAACTTAAGGGAGAGCAGCTGCCTGATACTCCTGAAGCCTTACCATCCATGAACGACCTGGTAAGTGCGGAGCATCATAAGAGTGTACAATCCCATATGAATACAGAGGATATCGAATTTGGGTATTGTACGGAATTTATGGTCCGATTCGAGTCGGAAAAGCTTGCGAAAAAGCCGTTCAAGGAAGAGTCATTCAGACAGGATCTTAGCCAGTATGGTGATTCCCTTCTTGTCATAGCGGATGATGACGTGGTAAAGGTCCACATTCACTCAGAGCAGCCTGGTACCTGCCTGAGCTATGCCCAAAAATACGGGAACTTGATCAATATTAAAATTGAAAATATGCGCCTCCAGCATTCTACTATTGTAGGTGAAACCCATACACCTCTTGTGGCATCAAGTGCAAAAGCAGAAAGGCGCGAATATGGGATTATCACTGTTTCGATGGGAGCTGGAATTGCCGAGCTGTTCCGTAGTATTGGCGCCCATTCCGTCATTGAAGGCGGACAGACGATGAACCCAAGCACAGAGGATATCGTGAAAGCGATTGAAGAAGTGAATGCTGATAAAGTTTTCATCCTGCCAAATAATAAAAATATTATTATGGCTGCCAAGCAGGCAGCGGAAGTTTCCGGTGCAGAGGCTGTGGTTATCGAGTCAAAAACGGTTCCTCAAGGATTATCAGCGCTATTGGCCTTTAACCCGGGTACAGGCCTTGAAGCGAACCAGACGGCAATGGCAGAAGCGATGAGCCATGTGAAGACAGGGCAAATTACGTTTGCAGTCCGTGACACATCTATTGATGGCCTTGAAATTGAGAAAGACGATTACATGGGCATCAACGAAGGCAAAATCATTGTTAAGAGTAAGGAAAAGGGTACGTGTGCAAGGGAATTGCTTGCAAAGATGCTTGATGAGGATTCCGAGATTCTGACCATCCTTCAAGGAGAAGATGTTTCCGAGGAAGAGGCTGAATCTATCTCGACGTTTGTTGAGGAAAACTTCCCGAATGTTGAAATCGAAATCCATAACGGCCAGCAGCCGCTTTACAGCTTTATTTTTGCCATTGAATAAACCTCGCAATTCAGGCATCCTTCCAACATGGAAGGGTGCCTTGCTATTTTTAGGCGTTGTTGAAGAAATATGCTTTAAAAAAGCCTTTTTGCTAGTAATGCATTTTTAACATCTTAAAGTTTGTATTCCAGAATTTCATCCAGTATATAGTTTGTCAAAATGTCTGCAAGTTCGTTAGAATAGAAGATAAGGCCTATAGTGATGAGGTCCAAAAAAACCGGGTATTCCTGGTATGATCAAGGGGAAACGTAATGAAGTATAAAAGTGTATTTGATATTATCGGTCCAGTTATGATTGGTCCTTCAAGCTCTCATACCGCCGGTGCGGCAAGAATCGGCAGAGTAGCCAGGAGCCTGTTCGGAAGGGAGCCGAAATGGGTCAATATCTCACTTTATGGTTCTTTTGCAAAAACTTACCGCGGCCATGGAACTGATGTTGCATTAATCGGCGGGCTGCTGGATTTTGATACGGACGACCCTCGCATCATTGAAGCAATCGATATTGCGAAGGGGAAGGGAATAAAAATAACTTTCATTGAGGAAGACGCAATTACAGATCATCCAAATACAGCCCGGGTTATTATAGGTGATGAAAAAGGAGAGCTTGAGCTTGTTGGCATTTCGATAGGCGGAGGCAAGATTGAAATCATAGAGCTGAATGGGTTTGAATTGAAGCTATCCGGCCATCACCCGGCTATCCTGGTTGTCCATAATGACCGATTCGGGGCAATTGCTGATGTCTCCAATGTACTGGCAAAAAATCAGATTAATATTGGCCACATGGAAGTATCGCGCAAGGAAGTAGGGAAAATGGCACTGATGACGATTGAAGTGGATCAAAATATCGGGCAGGAATTGCTTGATCAGATAGAAAAGCTTCCCAATATCCTAAAAGTCACCAAGATTGTAGATTAATAAAATGAGGGGGTAGCACTATGATGTTCCGCAATGTAGCTGAGTTGGTTGAATTGGCAATCAGCAGCAATAAAAAAATATCGGAGATCATGATTGAGCAAGAAATGGAAGTAACTGGCCGCTCCAGGGAAGAGATTATCAAAATGATGGATCGAAATCTTGAGGTAATGGAACAAGCAGTTGAGCGAGGAATAAAGGGAGTTCATTCCCATTCCGGCCTGACTGGCGGCGATGCCGTTCTTCTTCAGCAATATATCCAGAAAGGCAATTTTCTCTCAGGGGAAACATTGCTTGATGCTGTAAGCAAAGCGGTGGCGACAAATGAAGTCAATGCAGCAATGGGGACTATCTGTGCCACACCAACTGCCGGTTCTGCCGGTGTCGTTCCAGGGACGCTATTTGCTGTAAAAAACAAATTAAATCCTTCAAGGGAAGAAATGGTATCCTTTTTATTCACATCCGGTGCATTTGGTTTTGTAGTAGCAAACAACGCATCCATTTCAGGTGCCGCGGGGGGCTGCCAGGCGGAAGTTGGTTCTGCGGCCGGAATGGCAGCTGCCGCACTTGTAGAACTTGCAGGCGGGACACCAGAGCAATGTGCCGAAGCGATGGCTATCACGCTGAAAAATATGCTTGGCCTTGTATGTGACCCAGTTGCAGGCCTTGTTGAAGTTCCATGTGTGAAACGGAATGCAATGGGTGCTGCGAATGCCATGGTGGCTGCCGATATGGCACTTGCGGGAATCAAGAGCAGGATTCCTTGCGATGAGGTAATCGATGCGATGTACAAAATCGGGCAACAGATGCCTACTGCATTAAAAGAGACTGCGCAGGGAGGTTTGGCGGCGACCCCAACCGGTAGGGAGCTGGAAGCTAAGATATTCGGGATTCCGCTGACAAAACAGTGAATACAAATCTCATGCAATCAGTTAAAGTCCTTAAAGGGATAGGCGATGAAACGGCGGAACTGCTTGCCGATTTAAATATTGTCACAATCCGGGACCTTCTTGAACATTTCCCGTACCGCTATGAAGACTACAGGCTGCGCGACTTGGCTGATGTAAAGCATGATGAGAGGATAACGGTTGAAGGGAAGGTTCATAGCGAGCCTTCCCTTGCGCGTTTTGGCAAAAAGAAGTCGCGGATGACTGTCCGCCTTCTTGTTGGACGTTATCTTGTCCAGGCTATCATTTTTAACCAGCCATACCTGAAAAGCAAAATTCAAATTGGGGAGACCATTACCGTTACAGGAAAATGGGATCAACACCGAATGGCGGTTACTGTCTCAGAAGTGCATATCGGTGAAAATCGCTCAGGGAAAATGTTCGAGCCCGTTTATGCGCTGCGCGGCAACTTAACAATGAAGAACATGCGAAAATACATTGCTCAAGCGTTTTCGCTTTACGGTAACGACATTGTAGAAACCTTGCCAGGCAGCCTGGTGCAAAAATATAGGCTGCCAAACAGGCGTGATGCCCTGAAGATCATGCATTTTCCGGACGATCCCGATGATGTGAAAAAGGCTAGAAGGCGTTTTGTTTATGAGGAGTTCCTGTCATTTCAGCTTAAGATGCAGGCACTGCGAAAAATCGAACGCGAGCAATCACCCGGTATTATTCATAAATATAACTTAGACAGGCTAATGGATTTCATAAACAGCCTTCCATTTCCGCTCACGAATGCACAAAAACGTGTTGTCAATGAAATACTCTCGGACATGAAATCGCCATACAGGATGAATCGCCTCCTTCAAGGGGATGTCGGTTCAGGAAAAACGGTCGTTGCAGCAATTTGCCTTTACGCATGTGTGACAACTGGCCGACAGGGAGCGTTAATGGTGCCAACTGAAATCCTAGCCGAGCAGCACGCTATATCGCTAAGGGAACTATTCGAACCGATTGGCGTAAGGGTGGAACTGTTAACGAGCAGTGTGAAAGGAAAGGCAAGGCGTGAGCTTCTTGCCGATTTAGCGGAAGGAAAGATTCATATTCTCGTAGGCACTCATGCTTTGATTCAGGATGAGGTTTCGTTCGAAAAGCTCGGCTTTGTCATTACTGACGAACAGCACCGATTCGGAGTTGAACAGCGCCGCGTTCTCCGAGAAAAGGGGGAAAATCCGGATGTCCTGTTCATGACGGCAACACCGATACCGAGGACACTTGCCATAACCGTTTTTGGGGAAATGGATGTATCGGTTATTGATGAAATGCCGGCAGGAAGGAAGACCATTGAAACCTATTGGGCGCGGCAGGACATGCTGGATAGGGTTCTTGGTTTCATGGAAAAAGAGCTTCGCAAAGGGCGGCAGGCATACGTGATTTGTCCATTAATCGAAGAGTCGGACAAGCTCGACGTCCAAAACGCAATTGATGTTCATAGCACCCTATCTTTTTATTTTCAAAACAAGTTCAAGGTTGGTCTCATGCACGGAAGGCTGCCTTCTGCGGAAAAAGAGGAAGTGATGCGTGCTTTCTCTGAAAATGAAACCCAGGTGCTTGTCTCAACAACGGTCGTTGAAGTAGGAGTGAACGTCCCGAATGCCACAGTCATGCTAATTTATGATGCTGAACGTTTTGGACTTGCCCAGCTCCATCAGCTCCGCGGTAGGGTAGGCAGGGGAAGTGACCAGTCCTACTGTATTTTGCTTGCAGAACCAAAATCGGAAGTAGGCAAGGAACGCATGAAAATTATGACCGAAACGAACGACGGCTTTGTTGTAAGTGAGAAGGACCTTGAATTAAGGGGTCCGGGTGATTTTTTTGGAAAAAAACAGAGCGGTATTCCAGAATTCAAAGTCGCCGACATGGTTCACGATTATCGCGCACTAGAAACTGCTCGGAATGATGCAGCCCAATTAGTTCAATCCAAGGCGTTTTGGCATGCTCCAGAATACGCGGCCTTAAGGCAAGAATTGGTCGATACCGGGGTGTTATCAGGGGAAAAGCTCGACTAATATAAGCCGGGCTTTCTCTTTTTACATGGCAACTTAACAAACTTATTGTTGCATTATCCAAATCTTAATTTTATACTACTATTAGTACCTAGTCATAAGAGCTTGGCGGTGTGAACATGAAACGAAACAAAAAGGAACGCCAGCGTCTGCTGGTGGAAACCATCAAAGAAAATCCTTTTATTACAGATGAAGAACTAGCCGAACGGTTTACAGTCAGTGTCCAGACAATCAGGCTGGACCGTCTTGAGCTCTCCATTCCTGAACTTCGCGAGCGAATCAAGAACGTAGCCGAGAAAAGATTTGAAGATGAGGTCCGTTCGTTGCCTCTAGAAGAAGTAATCGGTGAAATCATTGATATTGAGCTTGACCAGAATGCCATATCAATTCTTGATATAAAACCTGAACATGTTTTTAAGCGGAATAACATTGCCAGGGGACATCATTTGTTTGCGCAGGCAAATTCCCTAGCAGTAGCAGTCATAAATGATCAGTTAGCACTAACCGCAAAATCCTCCCTTCAGTTCAAACGGTCTGTCAAGGAAGGTGAGCGGGTAATCGCAAAGGCTAAAGTTACTAAAATTGACGAAGAACATGCCAGGACATTCGTGGAAGTCAATAGTTTTGTAAACAATGAACTTGTTTTTACCGGCGAATTTGAAATGTATCGCTCAAATAGGAACAAAGGTGGCAACTCGCATGAAAATAGCAATTGACGCAATGGGTGGTGACCACGCTCCAAAGGAAATCGTCCTTGGTGCTGTGAAGGCTGCCGATACATATAAGGATATCGAAATTACACTTATCGGTAATGAAAGCAAGATACGTGAAACCTTTACGAACCACGATAGAATTTCAATTTTACATACAGATGAAGTCATTCTAGGGACAGATGAACCGGTACGTGCCGTAAGACGCAAAAAAACTGCATCGATGGTTCTCGCTGCCCAGCTGGTACTCGATGGCAAGGCTGATGCCTGCATTTCCGCCGGTAACACTGGTGCATTAATGGCTGCTGGACTGTTTGTAGTGGGCCGTATTGAAGGAATTGATAGACCCGCGCTAGCTCCGACCTTGCCGACAATCGGCGGTGAGGGCTTCCTTCTTCTTGATGTTGGCGCGAATGTAGATGCCAAGGCCGAACATCTTTTTCAATACGCCATAATGGGCTCCGTCTACAGCGAGAAGGTACGGGGTATACAAAACCCTCGTGTCGGGCTGTTGAATATCGGAACTGAAGAGAAGAAGGGCAATGAGTTATCCAAGCAGGCCTTCAAGCTGCTAAAAGATTCCGGCCTGAATTTTGTCGGCAATGTTGAAGCGAGGGACCTTCTTAATGGTATAGCCGATGTTGTTGTTACGGACGGGTTTACTGGAAATATGGTTTTGAAAACAGTCGAAGGCACGGCAATGTCCGTGTTTAAAATGCTAAAAGGTGCCCTTACGGCGGACTTGAAGAGCAAGCTTGCTGCAGCAGTCCTAAAGCCAAGCTTGAACGGGCTGAAGAACAAGATGGATTATTCCGAATATGGCGGTGCCGCTTTATTTGGCTTAAAAGCACCGGTAATTAAAGCTCATGGATCCTCAAATGCACAATCCCTTTTTAGTGCTGTGCGCCAAACGAGGGAAATGGTATCCAACGATGTTACGGGACTCATCAGGAAAACAGTAGAAGAGGCAACGAGTACAAAAAATGATTCTGAATAAGTAACGAGGTGCAACATGGGAAAAATAGCATTCATCTTTCCTGGCCAGGGTTCACAGGCCGTAGGAATGGGTAAGGAACTGGCCGAGGCAAATGGGGCAAGCAAGTCCCTATTTGAAAAAGCAGACCAAATACTGGGGGAAAGCTTGAGCAGCATTATGTTTGAGGGGCCTCAGGAGGCTTTGACAAAAACAGTCAATGCTCAGCCTGCTCTTTTGACAGTTAGCACAGCTTTGGTGGAATTATTTCGTGAATCCGGAATCGAGGCTGACTACACCGCTGGTCACAGTCTTGGTGAATATTCCGCTCTGGTTGCCGCTGGAGCAATTCCATTCGAGGATGGCGTCTTCACTGTAAGAAAAAGGGGAGAATTTATGGAGGAAGCTGTACCGAATGGCCTGGGTGCGATGGCTGCTGTCTTAGGCATTGAGCGAGGCCCGCTTTCGGATGTTACAGCAGCTGTTTCAAATGAAGGACACCCTGTTCAGCTTGCTAATATCAATAGCCCGGGGCAAATTGTAATTTCGGGAACTGTTGAAGGAGTAAGGCTTGCGGGTGAAAGAGCAAAATCAGACGGTGCCAAAAGAGTCATTTCTCTAGAAGTGAGCGGACCATTCCACTCGAGCCTTATGGAGCCGGCAGCGGGAAAACTAAGGGCAGTATTGGACAAATCTGATATTAACAATACGACGATTCCAGTCATCGCAAATGTGGATGCCCAGCCGATGACAGATGCTGAAACCATTAAGGAAAACCTTATAAAGCAGCTTTATTCACCAGTTCTTTGGGAAGATTCTGTCCGAAAGATGATTGAACTCGGTGTCGATACATTTATCGAATTCGGTCCTGGCAAAGTACTTGGAGGGCTCGTCAAAAAGATCGACCGAAGTGTAGCAATCCTGTCGGTTTCCGATGTGGAAAGCTGTTATGCGGCAATTGCTGCGCTGAAGGAGGAAAAGTAATGAAACTTGAAGGAAAATCTGCTCTCGTAACCGGTGCCTCACGAGGGATTGGCAGAGAGATCGCTCTTGAATTGGCAAGGCAGGGAGCGAATGTAGCCATCAATTTTGCTGGCAGCGAGGCAAAAGCCAATGAAGTGGCAGAAGAGATTCGTGCCATGGGCAGGGACGCTTTCGCCATCCAGGGCGACGTTTCCGACCAAGAAGCGGTTGCCGCGTTGGTCAAGGAAACAGTCGGAAGGTTTGGCAGCCTGGATATTCTAGTCAACAATGCTGGTATTACCCGCGACAATTTGTTGATGAGGATGAAGGAATCAGAATGGGATGATGTAATTAACATTAACCTGAAGGGCGTATTCCTCTGCACGAAAGCAGTAACTCGTCAAATGATGAAGCAGCGAAGCGGCAGAATAATAAATTTAGCTTCAGTGGTAGGAGTCAGCGGAAATCCTGGGCAAGCTAATTATGTAGCTGCCAAAGCAGGTGTCATTGGGCTAACCAAGACAACTGCCAAGGAGCTTTCGTCCCGGAATATTACCGTAAACGCCATCGCTCCAGGATTTATAACAACCGATATGACGGATAAATTAACCGAGGAAATAAAGGCGGAAATGCTTAAGCTAATCCCGCTCGCACGCTTTGGGGAGCCTGGTGACATCGCCAAAGCAGTCGTATTCCTAGCTTCCGAAGACGCATCCTATATAACAGGCCAAACACTTCACATTGACGGTGGAATGGTGATGTAATAAGAAAAGCGGAAGGGCCTGGTCAGCCCCGACAAGCGCCGAAGCGACCTCGGGGGGCTAGGCCCTGCAGCTAGACAAAAAGAAAAGCGGAAGCGCCCGTTTAGCGGCGTATGGCCTGGAGCAGAATTACAGAAATACTTTAGTTTAACCTATATAGTTCTTCTTAATTAGCTCTTTTTTTACCGAAATTCACCCCGGTTTGGCTTCCTTCAAGCCGGGAAATACACTATAATAGCTTGAGGGGAGGTGACAAGCATGGCAGAAGTACTAGAACGCGTAACAAAAATTATCGTTGATCGCCTTGGCGTTGACGAATCCCAAGTCACTCTTGAAGCTTCCTTCAAAGATGATCTTGGTGCTGATTCCCTGGATGTTGTAGAACTAGTAATGGAATTGGAAGATGAATTCGATATGGAGATTTCTGACGATGATGCTGAGAAAATCGGCACTGTTGGTGATGCTGTTAACTACATAAATAGCAAAAATTAGTCGCAGGATTTCTCTAGAGGCTCCGTTTTCAAACGGAGCTTTCTTCTGTATTATAGAACTAATGTACTTTCGATGCGCAACTAGGCGCGGGCAAAAGATTATGACAAGGTGGAGACTAATGCGCAAATACAATAAAGAAAAAGAGACAAACGCGAATCGCGCAAAAAAAAATCTGTTTAAGGAATTCCAATCTGAAATCGGAATTCAGTTTTCGGATGAAAATCTTCTCAAGCAGGCCTTTACCCATTCATCCTATGTGAATGAGCATCGCAGGAAGCCATTTGAAGACAATGAGCGGCTCGAGTTTTTAGGAGATGCCGTACTGGAATTGACCGTGTCAAAGTTCCTTTTTAAAAAATACCCAATGATGAGCGAAGGTGAGCTGACCAAGCTCCGCGCCGCAATTGTTTGCGAGCCGTCACTGGTATCTTTTGCAAATGAACTTTCATTCGGTAAGCTGATCTTGCTCGGCAAAGGCGAAGAAATGACAGGGGGCAGAGCACGCCCTGCATTACTGGCTGATGTTTTTGAGGCATTCATTGGTGCACTGTATCTTGACCAAGGGATAGATACAGTTATTCAATTTCTTGAAAAAGTGGTATTTCCAAAAGTGAATGCAGGTGCTTTTTCGCATGTGATGGATTATAAGAGCCAGCTTCAGGAACTTATACAAAGGGATGGAACGGGAACGATTGAATATAAGGTTCTCCAGGAAAAGGGGCCTGCACACAATCGTGAATTTGTTTCCCGTGTTACCTTGAATGGGGAAGAACTGGGAGTAGGCACTGGGCGGTCGAAAAAAGAAGCTGAACAATTGGCTGCGCAAATGGCCTTGTCCAAGCTTAGGCCAGAGAAAGATGGAGAGATAAAGTGAGCCGCCAAAACCTGAGGGAGAGACAATCATGTATTTAAAACGGCTTGAAGTAGTTGGATTCAAATCCTTTGCGGAAAGGATTGGCGTTGATTTTGTACCCGGTGTCACGGCAGTGGTTGGACCAAACGGCAGCGGCAAAAGCAATGTAATAGACGCGATCCGCTGGGTGCTAGGCGAACAATCGGCAAAATCCCTGCGCGGGACAAAAATGGAGGATATCATTTTTTCCGGAAGTGATTCCCGTAAACCGCTTAATTTTGCAGAAGTCACGCTAACACTGGACAATGAGGATCAAAAGCTTGCAATTGATTATAACGAAGTTAGTGTAACAAGACGGGTATTCCGATCTGGCGAAAGTGAATTCCTAATAAATAAGCAACCATGCAGACTGAAGGATATTATTGATTTGTTTATGGATTCGGGACTTGGGAGAGAAGCTTTTTCGATTATTAGCCAGGGAAAAGTGGACGAGATCCTGAATAGCAAAGCAGAAGAACGAAGAACGATTTTCGAGGAAGCGGCTGGTGTTCTCAAGTATAAGACGCGCAAGAAGAAGGCTGAACTGAAACTTGCGGAAACACAGGAAAACCTCAACAGAGTTCAGGATATCCTCTACGAGTTGGAGAGCCAGGTTGAACCGCTTAAAATTCAGGCATCAATTGCCAGTGACTACAAGGAGAAACGGGAAGAGCTTGAAAAGATTGAAGTTGCGCTTACGGTTTATGATATTGAAGAACTTCATTTAAAATGGGAGAAGCTATCAGAACTCCTTGGACAACACAAACAGGAAGAAATAAAGCTTTCTGCCCAACTGCAAAAGCAAGAGGCTGAAATTGAACAAACCCGTGACCGGATTACAGCTGTTGATGAATCTGTCAGCGACCTGCAAAATGTCCTTCTTTTAGCGAGTGAAGAGCTTGAGAAGCTAGAAGGCAAAAAAGAGGTACTGAAAGAGCGGAAGAAAAATGCCTCGCAAAACCGAAAGCAGCTTGAAGAAAATATTAAAGAGTTTTCTTCCAAAAAGAATTTTCTTGAACAGGAAAAAGTCAGGCTTGCCGGGATTGCCGAAGCACTTGGAAAGGAAGCGGCGGGGCTTCAGAAAAGTCTGAAGGCCAAGCAGCAGCAGCTATTTCTTTTAAGTGAAGATGCTGATGATAAAATCGAATCATTGAAAAGTGAATATATTGATGAACTGAATGGCCAGGCCGGAGCAAGAAACGAGTCAAGTCTTGTTGACACACAACTGGAGCAAATTAAAAGAAAAAGCTCTAGGCTTGATGAGGATAACAAAAGGTTCATAGAAGAAAGAACAGAGGCTATTAACAGAGTAGAGAAGCTTCAGTCCGAACTTGACCGTGTCTCAAAAGAGCTCCATCTTCAAGTCAAAACCTTCATGGATGGTAAGCGGGAGCTGGAAAACGCTGCTTCGGCCTATCAAAACCAGGAAAAAATCCTTTATCAGGCGTATCAATATCTTCAACAGGCAAAGTCGCGCAAGGATATGCTGGAAGAGATGGAAGATGGATATTCTGGCTTTTTCCAGGGAGTAAAAGAAGTATTAAAGGCCAGGGATGGAAAACTTAACGGAATTGAAGGAGCAGTAGCGGAAGTAGTCAATGTGCCTAAAGAATATCAGGCAGCTATTGAAACAGCTCTTGGCGGGGCGCTTCAAAATATTATTGTTGACTCCGAACAAAGCGCTCGTGAGGCAATCGCTTTCCTAAAAAGGAGTTCTTCTGGAAGGGCGACTTTCCTGCCTCTCAGCGTCATAAAAGGGAAAGCTATTTCCAGCGCGCAATTGGAATTTGCCCGGCAGCATCCTTCTTTTATTGGAACAGCGGCCAGCCTGGTCGGTTTTGATGAAAAATATAGGCAAATAATTGAAAACCTTCTTGGAACGGTCTTAATTGCACGGGATTTAAAAGGGGCAAACGAGATTGCCAGAACCATGCAATACCGGTTCCGGATTGTCACACTTGAAGGCGATGTTGTAAATGCGGGTGGCTCAATGACAGGTGGTGCTTTAAAACAGAATTCTACCAGCCTATTGAGCAGGAAAACCGAATTGGATGATTTAAAAGTTAAAATCAACGAGATGGAAGAAAAGACCGCCAAGCTTGAGGATTCGGTAAAGCAATTGAAGCTGGATGTTACTCTTAAGCAAGCAGCCCAGGAAGAGTCCAGGAAGGCAGGGGAGGATAACCGCCTTTCCGAACAGCGCCTGAAAGGAGAACTTAGGGAAGCTGAATTGCAGCTGAAAAATATTAATGAACGCTTATCGATTTACGATATGGAAAAGGGATTGCTTCAAGAAGAAAAACAAGGACTGCAAAAGAGAAAACAGGAACTGGAAGAAATTCTTCTCACTGCTAAAGAAAAGATTGCAGCATTGGACACTGAAATTGCCAGCCTGACTCAGAAAAAGGCCCTTGCAGTAACTTCCCGCGAGGCGTTAACTGAGGATATCAATAGTCTGAAGGTGGAGTATGCATCGAAAAATGAGCAATATGTCCATGCCAGGGAGCGTGCTGACAGAATCGCCGAAGAGCTAGCTGAAGTTACAGAAAAACTTGATACTTACCAGGAAGACCATGACTTGCTCGTTTCTGAAATGCAAGGCAATTCTTCAGGTGAGGAGCAGCTTATTGCAGCTGCTTCCCAAAAGCTTCGCGACAAGGAGAATGCGCTCAAGCTTATCTCTGCGCGAAGGGAAGAACGGCTTCAATTGAATTCGGTATTGGAACAAATCGAGGCTGAAGCAAAGGAATTAAGGCGCCAGCATAAAGGGATGTCAGAGGCTCTGAAGGACGAGGAAGTTAAGCTGAATAGACTGGACGTTGAGCTCGAAGCGAAACTTGGCCACCTTCGCGAGGAATATCTGCTAACCTTTGATGGCGCCAAGCAGCAATATCCATTAACAATTCCGGCTGAGGACGCCCGGAGAAGGGTAAAGCTCATTAAGAGGGCGATTGATGAGCTTGGTAATGTTAACTTGGGGGCAATTGAAGAATACGAACGTGTATCTGAACGTTATGAATTCCTTCTCGTACAAAAAAATGATCTTCAAGTTGCAAAAGATACCCTCTTCCAGGTTATTGGTGAGATGGATGAGGAAATGATTAAACGGTTTGAAGAAACCTTTACGGCTATCCGGTCTCATTTTGAAACTGTATTCCGCGCTCTATTTGGCGGCGGGCGGGCAGACCTCCGGTTAACAAACCCGGATGACCTCCTAAATACAGGCGTTGATATCGTTGCCCAACCTCCAGGGAAAAAGCTTCAGAATCTTGGGCTGCTCTCAGGCGGGGAGAGGGCGCTGACTGCGATTGCACTTCTATTTTCCATTCTGAAGGTACGGCCGGTACCGTTCTGTATTCTGGACGAGGTGGAAGCTGCTCTTGATGAGGCAAATGTGTACAGATTTAGCCAGTACTTGAAACGGTACAGTGCAGGGACCCAATTTATTGTCATAACCCACCGCAAGGGCACCATGGAGGAAGCCGATGTCCTTTATGGAGTGACAATGCAGGAATCCGGCGTCTCGAAATTGGTGTCGGTGAGGCTGGAAGATACGAAAGAGCTTGTTGAAACTTAAGAACGGGGTGCTGATATGAGTTTTTTTAAGAAACTAAAAGAAACCATTAGCAAGCAGACAGACAGTGTAACAGAAAAGTTCAAGGATGGGCTTTCTAAAACCAGGAACAGTTTTTCAGGCAAAGTAAATGACCTTGTTGCCAGATATAGAAAGGTTGATGAGGACTTCTTTGAAGAACTGGAAGAAATCCTGATCCAGGCAGATGTCGGTTTTGATACCGTCATGGAATTAATCGATCAGCTAAAGCTCGAGGTGAAGAGGCGCAATATCCAGGATCCGGCGGAAGTTCAGAGTGTTATTTCTGAAAAGCTTGTGGATATTTACAATGCTGGTGAGAAACTGTCTTCCAATCTTAATATTCAAGACGGAGCCCTGACTGTTGTCCTGTTTGTTGGAGTGAATGGTGTTGGAAAAACAACAACAATAGGCAAGCTTGCCCACAAATATATTAGCGAAGGAAAAACCGTACTCCTTGCCGCCGGAGACACATTCCGGGCCGGGGCAATTGACCAACTTGAAGTTTGGGGTCAGCGGGTAGGTGCTCCTGTTATTAAGCAAGCAGAGGGCTCAGATCCTGCAGCTGTCATGTATGACGCAATTCAGGCGGCTAAATCAAGGAAAGCTGATATTCTGCTTTGCGATACTGCGGGGAGGCTTCAAAATAAGGTTAATCTCATGAAGGAGCTTGAAAAGGTTAAGCGCGTAATCGAAAGGGAAATTCCTGGAGCGCCACATGAGGTACTTCTCGTCCTCGATGCGACTACCGGACAAAACGCTTTGATCCAGGCTAAAACCTTTAAAGAAGCAACGGATGTAACCGGTATTGTACTTTCTAAACTGGACGGGACAGCAAAAGGTGGTATTGTTCTGGCCATTAGGAATGAGCTGCAAATACCTGTCAAGTTTGTTGGTCTCGGTGAAAAAATGGATGACCTTCAGGAATTCAATCCTGAAAAATACGTATATGGATTATTTGCCGACCAGGTTGACCAAACAGATTATACAGATTAAACAGTGAAGTTTTGCATAGTTGATTGAAGCGGATGGTAGGTAGACTCGTTCGAATATGCAAAAAGCGCTTTTTCTCCTGCGGGGTTTTTCAGGGATGTTTTTCAAAATCCTGCGGGATGCAGCGACAAGTGGAGACACCTCAGGCGCAAAAGCGCCGAGGAGGCTTCACTGACGCCCCTAAGGTCCGCGAAGTACCAGGAGCGTAAATCAACAACATTTAAAAATATATTTATTCCATTATATTTAAAAAAACAGTACCGTTGTCCAAATCGGTACTGTTTTTTTATATGAATACAGTGTAAAATTACACTAAAGGAATTATTTTCTTTTTTATATAAAAATTGCAGTGTTTTGACGTTTGCAAACGTCTAATCTTATGAAGAAAAAATAGGGGGAATAATCTTGGCATTACATATTAGAAAATGGGTATCCCTTTTCTTGATGCTTTTTCTGCTCGTCAGTATTGCTCAACCAGCTATTGCAGCGAATAGTGGCATCACAATTCGGACGGAAGCAGGCTTTGATGGGAAAATAAAAAGCGGTTACGGTTTTCCTGTCAAAGTGACAGTCGAAAACAAAGGCACCGATTTTAAAGGGGATTTATTAATCAATTTTTACCCAACCTACAGCTCTTCTGGATCAAAAGTTCTCCATATAGATATTCCGAAGGGCGGCAAGAAAGAGTACATTGTATCGATTCCGGGCATTTCTGAAGATGGGATGTACAGTAGCCCAAACGTTCAGGAAATTTTCCTTTACAAAGGAAATTGGCAAGATGGAAAGGAAACATCCTTCACTGGTTCCAAGAAGCTTTCACTTAAATATGTTGACCCCTCCTGGAAAATACTTGGCCTCCTAAGTGAGGAACCGGACAGGCTGAAGGAACTTAAATCGCTGCCAGGGGCAGCCAATGATTCGCTTATTTTTGAACCCGACTTTATCCCGGAAGATAAAATAGGCCTTGATAATTTGGATGTTCTCGCTATTGATGGCTATCCTTTTTCAGGACTAAATGAGCTGCAGCAGCAAGCGATACTCGGCTGGGCAAAAGATGGCGGAGTACTTATTGTGGGAGGCGCGGCGGATGCCCAGCAGGTGTATGGAGAATTGTTTACCGAACTGCCGATGATACCATCAACTGAAACTGCAGCCAACCTGACCAAGCTTAAGTCTGCCGTTAAGCCGGGGGCAAGTTTTGCAAAGGTTCCAGTTTTTCACGGTAAAGTCTCGGAGGGAGCCACAGTTGTCGAGAAAAGCGGAGCTGTCCCTGTTCTTGTTAAAAAGGATTATGGTTCCGGAGAAATCTGGCAAACAGCTTTCTCGCTGGGGGACAATCCTGTAGCTTCTTGGAAGGGATATGGGGAGTGGCTAACCACGTCAATTCTTAGCCAAAGTTCACCATCTACTTTTAATAGCAATCAAGGATATATGAATCCTTTTGAACAATATTATATGGATTTTGCACAAACAAATGAGTATTTCCCATCCGTGAACTTTTCGGTTGGGCAAATTACACTCATGCTGATTATCTATGTATTGCTGGCGGCACCGGTACTCTATCTGGTGTTAAAGAGATTTGATAAGCGAGAGCATGCTTGGTGGATTGTCCCTGCTTTCGCTCTCCTGATTTCGGCAGTAATTTTTGGCATTGGCGCGAAGGATCGTATTTCTAAACCACAGATGAACCAGCTCTCCGTCCTAAAGGCTGAGGGCGGCATTCTTCAGGGGGTCGAGGCAGTTTCACTGCTATCGAATACGAGCGGGGATTATGAAATGGTATTCCCAAGCGGGGAATTCAATGCAATACCAGGCTCCCCATCCATGCAGTCGTCCGCGCCCCAGCGTTACGCGGTCTTTGAAGAAGGGCGAAAGGAAGATAAGTATACGTTCCCGAATGTGGAGTATTGGTCAACGAGGACGGTATACGGACCTGCCGTCAGGGAAGCGGAGGGCGATTTTGCCATCAGTCTTCGCTATGATGGTAAAAATCTGAAAGGAACAATTGCAAATAACTTCCCGTACGATTTTGAGAATATGTATGTTTGGTCGGGATCCAAGCGGGTTGACCTGGGACAATTAAAAAAAGGCGGAACCCTTGAGGTTGATAAGGAGATAGCCAGTGGATATCTTTCCGGACCGCTGACACCTGCGAATAGCGGCTATTATAACCCGCAGCAAAACAATGATATCGATAAAATGAAAATAGAAAAATTGGAATATGGGGCAATTGAGTACTTGTATAATCAGGGACCGAACAAGAACCTTCCAATTGTCTATGGCATAACGAAACAACCTGTCCTGAAGGTTGAAATTCCTGGGAAAAGCAAAACGACCAACAGTTTGTCACTCATTTACCAGGCGGCGGACATTGAAGCTGAACTGAACGGGCCTTTCACTTTAAAGGAAGAGGCTTTAACGAAAAATCTAATTCCTGTAGAGGGAGAAATCCTCGACAAAATGCCGGAGGGAAGGGACATGATGGTTGCTAACGGAACCTATGACTATTCTCTAATTCTTCCAAATCAATTTATCGGAAAGAAAATCTCCATAAGTGAAATAAATGTCACCTGGTACTCAAATGAGACAAAATGGTCGATACTTGACCATACCTCGAAAAAATATTCGGAGTTAAAGGATTTGACATCGAAGTTAACTGATAATCCGTCAAGGTTTATTTCGGATAAGGGCGAAATCATCCTTAGGCTTGAAAAAACGGGTCAGCAGCAGGATCCGACGGTAAGGATGCCATCCGTTACAGTGAAAGGGGAGGCAGGCAAATGATCGAAATCATAAATTTAACGAAGAAATACGGAAGGTTCACCGCCCTTGATTCCCTGAACCTGTCAATTGATAAAGGGACGGTCTTCGGTTTTGTCGGTGCAAATGGGGCGGGAAAGTCGACAACCTTTTCAATTTTGGCGACTCTTCTAGCGCCAACTTCTGGCACTGCTTACATTAACGGATATAACATTGCCTCGGACCCTGCGGCTGTCCGCAGGCAGCTAGGCTATATGCCTGACTTTTTCGGGGTCTATGACCAGCTCAAGGCTATCGAATATCTCGATTTTTACGGCTCAAGCTATGGAATTCCCGCTGCCGAACGGGCAAAGTTGATTCCGCAGCTGCTAGAACTTGTCAATCTTACCCATAAAGCAGATTCCTATGTTGATGTCCTTTCTCGAGGGATGAAGCAAAGACTATGCCTGGCCCGCTCACTCATCCATGATCCTGAAGTTTTAATCCTTGATGAACCGGCTTCAGGCCTCGATCCGCGTGCAAGGGTTGAAATGAGGGAGATTTTAAAAGAATTAAAGAATATGGGTAAAACCATTCTGATATCGTCGCATATCCTCCCAGAGCTTTCTGAAATGTGCGATAGCATAGGCATCATTGACCGGGGCAGGCTCGTTGCACAGGGTTCCGTTTCGGAAATCCAGCTTCGTTTGAAGGGTGAAAAGCTGATTACTGCGAAAGTATGGGGCAATCTTGAAACGTCAATGGCGTTTTTTGAGGACCAGTATCAGGTCAGCCGTGTCGAAACAAGGGAAGACGGGAACTCGCTTCAATTTGTTTTCAGCGGAAGCGAAGAGGAACAATTCAATCTTTTGAAAAAGGCTGTGGACTCGGGGATAATGCTTACCAGCTTTTCAGAAACCGAATCCAACCTGGAGGATGTATTTATGGAAATCACGAAGGGGGTGGAGCTGTCATGAGGCAACTTCTGCTCAATCCTGTCATGAACAAGGAATTTAAGCTTAGGTTCCGAACGTTTAAAAGCTTCCTTGGCCTTATGTTTTATCTATTGGCACTTTGTCTTGTAACGATAGGCTATATCTTTATGGAAACACAGGCTTATGGAATAAGCTTTTTCCGGCCTGACCAGAGCCGGACGATGTTCATGGTCCTTTCGTTTATCCAGCTCGGGCTGATCCTGTTCATCACTCCGGGGCTGACAGCGGGTGTCATAAGTGGGGAAAGGGAAAAGCAGACGCTGAATATCCTGCTGACAACGACTCAAACGTCAACCGGAATCATTGTCGGCAAGCTGGTTTCTTCCGTATCCTTTTTGCTTCTGATGATTGTGGGCAGTATGCCAATTTACAGCATTGTCTTCCTGTTCGGGGGCATTTCACCACTACAAGTGCTTTTTGTTCTAGGATATTATGTTTTTCTGATTTTGATATTCGGCAGTTTTGGAGTCATGTTCTCTACACTAATCCGGAAGACAATTGTTTCGATGATTTCTACCTATGGAGTTACATTATTTTTTGCTGCAGGTACGGCTTTCCTGCTTCTCGTTTCGATGCAATTCGGTGCGATGTCAGGAGCTTCGTCGCCAACCCCGTACCTTTTTGCGATGCTAAATCCGTTCATTGTCATGCTTGGCATTTTTGAACCGGAGTTTATTGCTGAAATAAACCGACAGACAGGAATCGAATTCCCTCTTTGGGCGGCGCTGCTTATTTCGTATACCATTCTTGGGAGTGCTGCATTGCTGCTTGCCATCCGTAAGCTGCGGCCTAACATGGGCAAGAAAAAATAATGCAAGGGACTGGTAAATGTGGAGGATAAACAGCAATTCTTAAACCTCTTGTCTCCAATCAGGCGTCAGCTCCGATTAGGCCGCGCACTGTTTGGACTTCAGTATGGCTTTATAGCCGGGGCGGGGTTAGCAATGATCGTTTACATATTGGCGCGGTTGATTGTTTTCCCTTATTACAATCAGTTTGCCATGTGGTCATTTATTTTAGCTTTCATTGCTTCAGCTGTCTGGGTTTGGCAGGGCTGGCCGGGATGGAAGGAAGCTGTTCTCGTATATAACTCCTTCGTCCCAGAAGACCGGGTCTCTGCTGCTTTCGCTTTTTACAAGGAAGAGGGGCTCCTGCATCGATTGCAGCTCGCTGAAAGTATTGGCTGGATGAAGAGAGTCCACGAGCATGCCGTAAGCCGGAAAAAGAAATATAGAGTAAGCAAGTGGATGTTAGTAGGATTATTATTTTTGGGTTTTGCTTATGCCGCCAACCAGCTTCCCAGCGATAAAATGGACCAGGCTGGCAAGCAGGAAGCAGCAAGGAAAGTGCTAAATAAAGCGGAAAAAGAGCTTGATAAGAAAATCGTCAGCGAGAAGAATCCCAAGACTAAGAAGGCGCTCGAGGAATTGAAAAAAGAGCTTGCAAAGGCCAAGACTCCAGACGAGGCGCTGAGAGCCCTTGAAAACAAGAAAAAAGAGCTTGCATTGAAAGAATTTAAGGAAAAAGAAAAGGCTGCTGAAATGGCGCGGATTAAGGATAACCTTAAAAAAGCAGGACTTGACCAGCTTGCTTCAGCCCTTAACCAAAAAGAAATAGAAAAGGCGACCGAGGAACTTAACAGGCTCAATCAAAAGCGCAGCGAACTGACAAGTAATCAGAAACAGGCACTTGCGGAGCTTTCAGGCAAGGAAGGGAAAATGTCCGAGCAGGAGCTTGCCCAACTTAAAGAAAAACTAAAAGACGCTTTGGATTCTCAAACTACCTTGAATCAGCTTGCTTCGGCTCAAACTGCTTTGAATAAGCAAGCCCAGACCATGCAGGGATTAATGAAGGATAACGGCATCCCGCCAGGGCAAATTGCATTGAGCCCATCTTCCGGTTCCCAGCCCGGACAAACGCCAGCCGGACAGAATTCAGGAAGCGGTGGACAACAGCCTGGTGAGGGATCATCACAAGGGGAAGGGCAGGGAAATGGACAGGGGACGAGTTCTGGAAGCGGCCAAGGTAATGGCGCCGGTCAAGGGAATGGTTCTGGAAGCGGCCAGGGTAGCGGCAGTGGCAATGGCAGCGGAACGGGGGCTGGTAATGGAAATGGTGGAAATGGAACGGGTTCGGGCGCGGGACTTGGCCAGGGCTCGAGAGACTTTTTGACCATACCTGAGCACGTTGGCGGTAAAACAAATATAGAAACCGATACAGGCTCCCTAGGGAACGGGTCGCCGGGAGCACAGTATGAAAGCGATGGGCCAATCCTCCGCGGAACGATCAAGCCGTATGAGGAGGTATACGGCAGCTATGCGAATTCCTATCGAACTAGCACGGACAGGATGAATTTGCCCGGAGGCCTTGAAACAATCGTTAAGAATTATTTTTCTGAATTAGATCCGAACAAGGAGTGATTGCATGGATGCAATAAAGGACAAGGAAACTCAATTTGTTCAGGCCGGCGAAAAGCTGAAGGCTGTTAAGGAGGAAATAAAGAAGTTTATCGTTGGACAGGAAGATGTCATCGAACAGGTGCTTTGGAGCATCCTTTCTGGCGGACATTCTCTTCTTGAGGGTCTGCCCGGCCTCGGCAAAACAATGCTGATTAGGACAATCGCAGACTGTATGGATCTATCTTTTTCTCGGGTTCAATTTACACCTGATTTAATGCCATCCGATATTACAGGTACGATGCTGCTTCAGCCTGGGGAAGACGGCAGACAGGAATTCACCTTTCATAAAGGCCCTATTTTTTCAAACATTGTACTTGCCGATGAGATCAACAGGGCAACACCTAAAACACAAAGTGCCTTGCTGGAAGCGATGGGCGAAAAGACAGTGACGGTTATGGGCGAAACGAAGCAAATGGAAACGCCGTTCTTTGTACTTGCGACTCAGAATCCGATTGATATGGAAGGGACGTATCCACTTCCTGAAGCCCAGATGGACCGGTTTATTTGCAAAATTAACGTGAATTATCCTTCAGGCGATGAATTGAAGGAAATTGCCCGGAGAACGACTGGAATTGAAACGCCACATCTTGAAAAAATTCTCGGATCTGGGGACGTTGTTCTGCTGCAACGTTTAACAAAGGAAATTCTTGTTTCCGAAGATATGCTGGATTTAGCCGTTTCAATTGTTACACTTACCCATCCGGGAAAAGAAGGTGGACCAGAAGCAGTAAAAAACTTTATCCAATACGGAAGCGGACCCCGCGGCCTGCAAAGTATCATCCAGCTTGCTAAGTCAAGGGCATTTATGGCGGGGCGATATCATGTCTCTATTGGTGATTTAAAGCAGGTAGCTGCACCAGCACTGCGTCATAGGATGTTTATGAATTTCGAAGGAGAAGCAAGCGGAATCACTGCTGATGAGATCATTAAGGATATTGTTGATTCTGCCGTGAAAGGTGCTTCAGAAAGATGAAAGCAGCCGGTATAGTTGTGCTTTCAAGGCTCCAGCAAAAACGCCTTTTTGTGAAAACTAGGAGACGCAGTGTCCAAAAAGGGGCAAGAAGGTCTGGAAAAGCAGGCGCTTCTCTGGAATTCTCGGATTTTCGTTCCTATCAGCCGGGAGATGATATCAGGTTGATTGATTGGAATATTTATGGGCGAACCGGCAAGCACTATATTAAGAGATTCCTTGATGAGCAGGAAATTCATGCCGCTATTTTCCTTGATGGGACTCCTTCAATGCAGACGATTGAATCAAAATGGCAGCGGGCAAGGGAAATTGCCGCTGCGCTGAGCTTCATTGTTTTAAATGGAGAGGACAGGCTGACCTTCTATCCTGTTGCAGCAAATTCGTTCGGTAAAATTGCCAGGAAGGGGACCATTTACGCCAAAAGCGTATATGCGAGTGTCCTCGCACTTAAAAGTTCTACAATCTCTGGTGGTTTCTCTGAACTAATTAGCAAGGAAAGCTTGAAAAGCATCCAGGCTGCCATTCTGATTTCAGATGGGCTGGAATCACTTTCCGCATTTGAAGGATTATTTCGCAAGTTTGCCGCAGCAAGAATCGAAGTAAAGTTCATCCAGGTTCTCTCCCAGACTGAAATAGAACCGCAAATGGAAGGAGATATACAGCTTGTAGATAGTGAAACGGGAACAACCGTCAATGTAACGATGCAGGAAACCGTCGTCAAGTTGTACCAGAGCCGGCTTGCGAAACATAATGAAGCCCTTGAATCGCTCTGCCGGAAGTTTGGTTTTACATATGTGCCCGTTTCAGATTCTCATGATTTGCAGAACTTCTTGTTTCATAAATGTACAGCAAAAAAAGTACTGGAATGAGGTGATAAGATATGCACTTTGCCAATCCATTCTATTTTTTTCTGGCTATCCTGATTGCAGGTGTTGTCCTGCTCTATTTTTTCCGCAAACAATATCACTCTATCATCAACCCTTCAAACCTTTTATGGGTTGAGGCGATGAACGAATGGCAGGCGTCGCCGTGGCTGAAGAAGCTGCAGCATAATCTCTTATTCTGGCTGCAAATCGCCGCGCTCGCTCTGTTGATGTTTGCGCTTGTCAAGCCTCTCTTGTTCAGCTCCGGATTGGCAGGGGAGCATCTTGTTTTTATTGTGGACCCTTCCTCTACGATGTCCGCTGAAAAAGGCGGAAAACCACTGTTTGCGAGTGCGAAGGAAGAAATCCTTGATATGGCCAGCCGCCTGGACAGCCAGCAGGTGACAATTATCCTGGCGGATGAAGAGCCGGAAATCGTATTGAATAAGGAAGATGAACCCGGGGCAATTAAGGCTGCAATCGAGTCTCTTCATCTGATCTATGGGCATGAAAATATAACAGATTCTGTTAAACTAGCGGTTTCGTTGTCCTCCGGAACTGGGGGAGTAATCCATATTTTTTCGGATAAAGTGACAGAGGATTCAATAGAATCTCTTGCGGGCAAGCAGCCGGTTGAAGTACATAATCTTGGTGAGGAACTGGATAACCTTTCCCTTATGTCGTTTGGAGCATCACGTTCAGGTGGAAAAGTCACTGCGATTGCGGTTGTTGAAAACCAGGGGAAAGAGGAAGTGAGCACGAATTTCCGGATAATGGACGACAAAGGGAAGGCCGTTTTTGAAAGGATGCTGACCCTGCCCCCCAATAGCCAGGAAATCCTCGATATACCGAGCCTCCCTGATGGCCGTTATTATCATGCTGAGGTTCTTGCCGCTGATGGCTACAGTGCGGATAATAGCGCCTCGACTGTTCTTTCACCCGCAGACCCTCCTGTCTATGCTGTTGGAGATGTGAATCCCTTTTTGATAAGGGGGCTGCAATCAATTGGAATTAAAAGCATTCAGCTTGATGATAATAGCCTTGCGACTGCAGACCAGGATGGCCTATTCCTTGTTGAGGGGCAAGTCCCCGAAAACCTTCCTGAAGGGCCGATTCTGATAATCAACAAAGATGCAAAAAAAACGATTGAAATAAACGAGCGCCCAAAGGGATCGGCCTCACCGATCCTGGAATACACCGCATTTGAAAAGACATATATTCATCAAGCTGTACAGCCTTTACAGGGCACATTTGAAACGATTGCCGAAAGTGGAGGACATCCGTTGATACAATCAGGAAGGATGAATGCGCAGCCAGCCGTCATAGTCAATTTTGCAATTGAAAAAAGCGATTGGCCGCTTCAGCCTGGATTTCCAATTTTCCTTTATAACAGCTATCAATGGTTGTCACGCCAGTCGGGTTTTCTCGGAAACTTCCAGCCTGGTGAAGAAAAATGGCTGAATATTGATACAGCAGGAAAACCTTTGGAATTGTTTAATGAAGAAGGAAAGAATCTTGGCAGTTTCACATTGGAAAAAGAAAACTTTAAAGCCCCTTATGAACCTGGCGTTTACCAGGCTTCAGACGGTGAGTCCATTCATTATTTTTCAGTCATCCTCGATGACCGTGAAAAAGAGCCCGGCTTTGAGAAATCATTCGTACTAAACGAGACAGGTTTATCTAAACTGGAGCAGACAGTAGACAAAGAAAACGGGACAGTATGGCTGTGGCTAGCGATGATCGCTCTCATACTACTGCTTGCCGAATGGGAGGTGTTCCGCCGTGGGCTTGGAAATTAGTTATCCTCTTATGCTCTTACTGACAATACCAGCATTTGTCCTGATGCTGCTTTTTTTTCGGCAGGCAAAATCACTCGATAGAAAGGTTGCCGGAATCCTAAGGAGCATCGTCTTTCTCCTGATTATTTTCGCCCTGGCTGTACCCCAGGTTATTCTTCCAGCAAAAACGGAAACAATCGTCTTTCTGGCTGATCGTTCCAAAAGCGTTCAATCCGTTGAAGGAAATTTGCTTGATTGGGTGGATGAAGCAGTATCCTCGAAAGGACATGCAAAGCAATTTGCAATTGCCTCTTTCGCGAATGGTGCGCAATCGGAAGCTTCGATGTCTACGACAAAAACTATCCCTGAACGGTTCAATGCGGAGGTGGACCGTGGCGAAACGGATATTTCTGCAGGCCTTCAGTTCGCTTCTTCACTCCTTCCCGGTACAGAAGGAGGAAGGATTATCCTCCTGACAGACGGCAATGAGACGGTCGGAAAGGCTGAGCAAGCAGCACAGCTTCTGAAAAATCGAGGAATAGAACTTGATTACGTTGTTCTTGATCGGAAGGTAAATGGGGATACAGCAATAACAGGCCTGGACGTCCCGCCTTCGCTATTTGAAGGGGAGGAAACGCCGGTTACGATAACCCTAACAAGTAATGTTGCGACACCAGCAGCGGTCAGGCTTTCCGTGAACAATAAGGCGGTCTTCCAGCAGACTGTCGAGGTCAAGGAGGGTGAGAACGCCTATACGTTTACGCATAAGGCTGAAGAACCAGGTCTTGCGGTGTATAAAGCCGAGCTTGTGAATAAACAGGATGCCTATATTGAAAATAATTCACTCCATGCAGTTTCGACTGTGAAAGGAACACCAAGGGTGCTGGTGGTCGAAGGAACTCCAAATGGTCCTTTGCCAGACATTCTCAAAGGATCTGAACTTCTTGTTGAGAAAACTGTCCCTGAAAAATTGCCGACGGCACTGGGTAGCTACCTTCAATATCAATCCATTATATTTGAAAATGTCCCAGGCCACCGGGTCACCGAAAACCAAATGAATTTGATTGAGAAAGCAGTTAGGGAGTTTGGAACCGGGTTTGTCATGACAGGCGGGGAAGACAGCTTTGGTCTTGGGGGGTATTTTAAGACCCCGATTGAAAAATTGCTGCCAGTTGATATGGATATTAAGGGTAAAAAGGAAATGCCATCACTAGGCCTGGTTATTGTGATCGACCGGTCAGGCAGTATGAGCGGCAATAAACTTTCACTCGCAAAAGAAGCTGCAGCAAGATCAGTCGAATTACTGCGTGAGGAGGACACGCTTGGATTCATCGCCTTTGATGACCGGCCATGGACGATTGTGGAAACAGCACCTCTTAGCAATAAAAAGAAGACTGTTGAAAAAATCAGATCCATCTCTGTCGGAGGTGGGACAAATATTTATCCTGCCCTTGAAAAAGCATACGAGGAACTCCGTGACCTCAAACTGCAAAGGAAACATATTATATTGCTTACGGACGGACAGTCGGCAGCTGCAGGCGATTATGCCTCTCTAATACAGGAGGGGAAGGAAAAAAACATCACACTTTCAACGGTGGCGCTCGGTTCTGATGCCGATAGGCTGCTCCTCGACGATCTGGCAACAATGGGCAGCGGACGTTTTTACGATGTGTCCGATGTTTCGGTAATCCCAAGCGTCCTGTCACGGGAAACTGTTATGACAACAAGAACATATATCGAGGATAATCCATTTTACCCATTAATAGAGCCTTATCCTGAGTGGTCCGCCCGATTTGCGGCTGGTGTGCCGCAAATGAATGCCTATATTGCTGCCACGACGAAAACGAGAGCGACAGTCCCAATCCTAAGCGAGAAGGAGGATCCTGTCCTGGCAGAGTGGCAGTATGGGCTGGGAAAAACATTGGCCTTTACATCGGATGTCACCGGGAAGTGGTCTGGAGATTGGGCAAGGTGGGAAGGCTGGCCAGCTTTCCTAAACCAGATTGTTTCTGCTTCATTGCCACAGTATGATAGTGAGCCCTTTTCTGTTTCGGTTGCAAAAGAAGACGGAGAAACGCTTGTAACATTAAAAAGTGCCAGTACTGAGGTGCTCCCGGTAGAGGCTTCGCTTTTATCAGAAACGGGCACATCCGTGGACGCAAATATGAAATTAGTTGCTCCTGGGGAATATGAGCTTGCTTTCCCTTCAAAACCGGGGATGTATTACCTGTCACTTAAGCAGACCGGGAAAAAAGGCGAAGTTCAGATGTATCGGACCGGATTTTCTGTTCCTTACTCAAATGAATTTTTGCTAGAAGGGACAAACAGGAATTATCTAAAGGAACTGGCCTCAATTGGCGGCGGAAAGGAATTAACGTCTGCCAGGGAGGCATTCAGACCGTTGAAAAATCTGCCGAAAGAAAGACAGCCAATAAGTGAATATCTGCTGCTGGCTGCATTCCTGGTACTTGTCCTTGAAATTTTTATTCGAAGGTTCGGAGTCGGTGTATTCTCGAAGTTGATTCCAAAAAGGAAAAATTCGGATGATAAAGCAGTTACTGTAGATGGTGTTGCGATCGAAAGGCTCTCAGGAGTAAGGAAAAAAGTATCCAGGGAAAGGCCGTCCAAAACCATTCTTCCTGGAAAAGAAAAGGTGAAAAGGCAAAGTGGAAATCAAACTCAGGATGAGGTATTAGTACAGGTGCGTCCGAAAGGGCAAACGAAGCCTGTTAACGCTGCCAAGGAACTGACTCCTGAACAAAAGCAAGAACGGATGAACCGCTTACTTGAAGCAAAGAAAAGAACTAAATAACATTCTTCTTATGAAGCTGGCTTACCTGTTAGGGTGAGCTGGCTTTTCTTAATTTTTTGATGATGGTTGAATAGCAGCCATGGTTATGGTCAACAGTGGTTTAGTGGATTAATTTATATGCTGGGGGTGACGATTAATCCACGAAAGTGGTTTAGTGGATTACCAAGGAGTTTTACCCGAAACGCCTTTTAAGAGTAGTATGTTACGTCATTTTACCAAATATATAAACGAAATTTAATTAAGATTGGTGCCTATCTTGACACCATGGCGCCCTGCTTGTAAACTAACGATGTAAAGGTTTTTCACTTAACAAGGAGGGATAGCATGCTTGAGAAAACAACGAGAATGAATTATCTGTATGATTTTTACCAATCGTTGTTGACTGAAAAACAGCAAAGCTACATGTCTCTCTATTACCTGGATGATTATTCACTCGGGGAAATTGCTGAAGAATATGATGTTAGCCGCCAGGCGGTTTATGATAATATCAAACGAACTGAAGCAATGCTTGAGGAGTATGAAGAAAAACTTCTGCTTTTGCAAAAGTTCCAGGAACGTAATATTCTGCTGGCGCAAATAAAGGAGCTGCTTCAATCTGATTCAGTTCCGAAACAAGATTTGCTCGAGAAATTAGCAGAGCTAGAGAAACTAGATTAGGAGGCGGCACTATGGCATTTGAAGGATTGGCCGACCGACTGCAGAATACGATGCAAAGAATCCGTGGCAAAGGGAAAGTCAATGAAGCGGATGTAAAGGAAATGATGAGGGAAGTCCGCCTGGCTTTGCTTGAGGCGGATGTTAACTTTAAGGTCGTCAAGGAGTTTGTTAAAAAGGTAAGTGAACGGGCAGTTGGCCAGGAAGTCATGAAGAGTCTGACACCAGGCCAGCAGGTAATCAAGGTCGTAAAAGAAGAACTGACAAACCTGATGGGCGGCGAACAGAGCAAAATAGCCGTCTCAAGCAGGCCGCCAACCATTATTATGATGGTCGGTCTTCAGGGTGCAGGTAAAACGACCACAACCGGTAAGCTTGCACTCCTGCTTCGTAAAAAGTATAACCGTAAACCTTTGCTTGTAGCTGCGGATATTTACCGTCCTGCGGCCATTAAACAGCTTGAGACGCTCGGTAAACAGCTTGACATGCCAGTGTTTTCGCTTGGTGACCAGATCAGCCCGGTTGAAATTGCCAGGCAGGCCATTGCCAAAGCGAAGGAAGAACACCATGATTACGTTCTAATTGATACCGCTGGGCGTCTTCATGTTGACGAAGCATTGATGGATGAATTGAAGGACATAAAGGAGCTCGCCAACCCAAATGAGATTTTCCTTGTTGTCGATGCGATGACAGGCCAGGATGCTGTCAATGTAGCACAAAGCTTCAATGAACAGCTAGGTTTGACCGGGGTTGTATTGACAAAGCTGGACGGCGATACAAGGGGCGGTGCTGCACTTTCTATCAGGTCTGTTACGAACACTCCTATTAAATTCGTCGGTATGGGTGAGAAGATGGACGCCCTTGAGGCATTCCATCCTGAGCGTATGGCTTCACGGATTCTGGGGATGGGCGACGTCATGTCACTGATTGAAAAGGCCCAGGCAAACGTTGATGAGGAGAAGGCGAAAGAGCTAGAGCAGAAAATGCGTACAGCTTCCTTCACTCTCGACGATTTCCTTGATCAGCTTGGCCAGGTGCGGAAGATGGGGCCTCTTGAGGACATCTTGAAGATGCTCCCGGGAGCCAACAAGATAAAAGGGCTCGACAGCGTATCGATTGATGAGAAGCAAATCGGCCATGTTGAAGCAATCATCCAGTCCATGACAACTAAGGAAAAGGAACATCCCGAAATCATCAATTCCAGCCGCAAACGGCGCATTGCCAAGGGGAGCGGCCGGACTGTTCCGGAAGTAAACAGGCTTCTGAAGCAATTTGAGGATATGAAAAAAATGATGAAACAGATGACCAACATGCAGCAGAAAGGCAAAAAGAAAGGCGGCTTCAAGCTTCCCTTTAAGCCATTCTAATGGTTGAGTTTCCTTATTTTAGGTGTTAAGAAAAAAGACTTTACAAACTAATTAAGAATTGGTAATATAATTTCTTGTGTGAAACTATTCGGAGGTGCAAGTTAAAATGGCAGTAAAAATTCGTTTAAAGCGTATGGGAGCTAAAAAATCTCCTTTCTATCGTATCGTTGTAGCAGATTCCCGTTCACCACGTGATGGACGTTTCATTGAAACAGTAGGAACGTACAATCCAGTTACAGCGCCCGCAATTGTTGATATCAATGAAGAGTTGGCTCTTAAATGGCTAAAAGATGGCGCGAAGCCATCCGATACTGTTCGTAACCTATTTTCCCAAGCCGGCATCATGGAGAAATTCCACAATGCCAAGCTTGGCAAGTAATAGAGGCAGAACATTATGAAACAGTTGATTGAAACGATCGTTAAGCCCCTTGTTGATTACCCGGACGATGTTCGCGTGAACGTTGCCGAAGAGGATCAACGCGTAACCTATCACCTTTCCGTCAACAAGAGCGACATGGGAAAAGTAATTGGAAAGCAAGGGCGCGTTGCGAAAGCAATCCGCACTGTTGTGTATGCAGCAGGTGCATCGGAACACAAGAAACTGTTTTTAGAGATAGGTGAATAATTGCCCGAGCTCCCGTAGTGGGTTTGGCGGTAAAAAAGGAGGGAGCAATCCCTCCTTTTTTGCTGTGTATTAGCGATGGAGTTTGAATAGTTTTTGTTCCCTTGATAGTGTTTAATGGTGGCCACTTGTGTCTGAGTTGTGAATATTTCCGATATATGTTCCGTTAAGGGTTAAATAATTGTGAATAAGGGATAAAAAAAGTTCATTCAGGGCGATAAAGTTGTAAAAACGGGCGATATAATTTTAAGACACTGTACGAGTAATTAATGCCTGAAGTAAAGCTCTGTTTACAATACATACAAGGAGGTTTTTATGAAAATTCTCCAAACTATTTCCGTTAAACAAGTACTTACTGAAACAAGCCGAGATAAACTACACGACCAATATCTGCAAAATAAGCTCCTGCTTGAAAAAGAAACGGGGCAGCTTCAATTTGAACAAAAAAAGTTGGAGAAAACCGGGAAATACCAGGTGTCTGAGGTCAAGAGCAAATTTGAAAAAGAAATCAGGCAGCGTGCAGAGAGGATTCAAGAGCTTGAGTTTCAACTTGTTCAGCTGGATATGCTACCATTAGGTAGTGAATTAAAGGAAAAAGAAGTCCAGGCTATAATAGAGGTTCAACCAGGTGATACCTGGGATAATGGTAACCCCAAGCATGAAATTATTATTAGAGATGGAATAATAGTAGAAATTAGATAGAGGTGACACTTAATGGATAAATGGTTCAACGTAGGCAAAATCGTCAATACTCATGGTATTAAAGGCGAAGTCAGGGTCATTTCAAGGACGGATTTTGCCGAGGAGCGGTATAAGAAGGGAAACACGCTGTACTTGTTCCTTCCGAAAGAAAAAGAGGCTATTGAGGTTATTGTGAAGGCACATCGGCAGCACAAGAATTTTGACCTCCTTACCTTTGAAGGATATGAAGATATAAACAAGGTTGAAAAGCTTAGAGATGGAATTCTGAAAATCAACGAGTCCCAGCTTGGCGAATTGGAGGAGAATGAATATTACTTCCATGAAATCATTGGCTGTACTGTCTCTACTACGGAAGGGGAGGAAGTCGGGAAAATTTCCGAGATCCTTACACCAGGGGCAAATGATGTATGGGTTGTAAAAGGCAAGAAGGGGAAGGAATATTATATTCCTTATATTGAACATGTTGTTCTTAAGGTAGATGTGAAAGAAAAAACGGTCGTAATCGATCCGCTTGAAGGATTGCTTTCATGATGAAAATTGATGTCCTTACTCTTTTTCCAGAAATGTTTGAAGGTGTATTTGGCAGTTCAATTCTCAAACGAGCCAGGGAAAAAGAGGCTGTTACTTACAATGTAGTCAACTTTCGCGAATACGCGGACAACAAACATAAAACAGTTGATGATTATCCTTACGGGGGCGGGGCAGGGATGGTATTGAAGCCTCAGCCTATTTTTGATGCGGTCGAGGCGTTAAGCCAACACACATCGGCCAAACCGCGTGTAATCCTCTTGTGTCCGCAAGGTGAGCGCCATTCGCAAAAAAAAGCTGAACAGCTTTCTGAAGAGGAACATTTAATCTTCATTTGCGGCCATTATGAGGGGTATGACGAGAGAATCAGGGATATTGTCACTGATGAAATTTCAATCGGGGATTTTATTTTGACAGGCGGCGAGCTTGGTGCAATGGTCGTGATTGATAGTGTTGTCCGGCTGCTTCCGGAAGTACTTGGGAAACAAGAATCGCATATCCAGGATTCATTCAGCACCGGCCTTCTGGAGCATCCACACTATACGAGACCTGCTGATTTCCGGGGCTTAAAAGTTCCGGATGTCCTCATATCAGGCAATCATAAGCTAGTCGATGAATGGCGGATAAAGGAATCGTTAAGGAGGACATGGGAGCGGAGACCGGACCTCTTTGACCATATAGAACTTGAACCACTCCATCAAAAATGGCTTGAAGAAATAAAAAAAGAGTCACGCTAGTTATTGCGAACAGGCCTGGTTTATGATAAGATACTACTTGTGACTTGAGCCGGGAAGCCGGCTGCAGTCTTAAAACGATGTTCCGCTGCGATTAAGAAATGGTTGCAAGAGCATCTGTGGGAGGAGTTGAATACGATGCAACAATTAATCAATGATATCACAAAAGAACAGCTTCGTTCTGATCTTCCTTCTTTCCGCCCTGGTGACACAGTACGTGTACACGTTAAGGTTGTTGAAGGTACTCGCGAGCGTATCCAGTTGTTTGAAGGTGTTGTGATCAAGCGTCGTGGTGGTGGAATCAGCGAAACTTTTACAGTTCGTAAAATTTCCTATGGAGTAGGCGTTGAGCGTACTTTCCCAGTCCACACACCAAAAATTGCGAAATTGGAAGTACTCCGCCGCGGTAAAGTCCGCCGTGCGAAGCTTTACTACCTGCGCAAGCTACGTGGCAAAAAAGCCCGTATCAAAGAAATTCGCTAATAAGAAAAGTATAAGCGCCCGATTAGCGCCGTATGGACTGGAGGACCCCGACAGAGATAAAGGAAACACGAAGAGCAGTTTGTGCGATTCGATGTTGACTTATCGTACGAGGGGGCTGAAGGACACTAGGCGCTGGGCGCTGAAACTAGACAGTACACAAGGAAGCGCCATCGCCAGGTTCCATAGCCACTTTCAGGCTGGTGCCGCGGTGGCGCTTATTTGTATTCAAGGGCTTGGGAACAAGCCCTTTTTTCAATATTAAATTAGAATGGAAATGGATTATCCCGGACTGTACCACAAATTTCAAAAACAACGTGTTTAAGTGTGCTTTGTTATGTAAAATAGATGTATGAGAAAACTGCCGGGGCTGCCTCAGGCTAATGGAGTATCATGAAACAGGCCCCTAGTTGGTCTAAAGCATGATAGTTCCTATTTTGAAATGGGTGGGGAATATATGGTCAAAAAGAAAAACGAAGTTTGGGAATGGACAAAAGCGCTACTCGTTGCAGTTGCATTGGCAGCAGTTATCCGATATTTCCTGTTTGCCCCAATTGTAGTTGATGGCCAATCGATGATGCCGACATTGAAGCACGCCGACCGGATGATTGTTAATAAATTCAGCTATCAAATCGGTGAGCCAGAGCGCTTTGACATCATTGTGTTCCATGCGCCGGAAAACAAGGATTATATTAAACGTGTGATCGGACTTCCAGGAGATACGGTTGAGTACAAGGATGATACTCTTTACGTGAATGGCAAAGCATATGAAGAGCCGTATTTGGAAGAATATAAGCAAATGGTTGTCGATGGCCCTTTAACCGATCCGTTTACTCTTGAAGAGAAGATTGGAAGAAAGACTGTTCCTGAAGGAGAGCTATTTGTAATGGGCGATAACCGCAGATATTCCAAGGACAGCCGCCATATCGGTACGGTTCCGATGGAAAAGGTGCTTGGAGAGACTAGTATTGTATACTGGCCTTTAGAAGACATGCGGATAGTTAAGCCGGATGAGAAGTAAGATACGGTTCTCGTAAAGAGCCCGTGGATAAGTCGAATAGATTTAGGAGGTGGCCGCTATGACCATTCAATGGTTTCCTGGCCACATGGCGAAGGCACGCAGGGAAGTTACTGAAAAATTAAAGCTCGTCGATATCATTTACGAATTAATAGATGCAAGGATTCCTTACTCTTCAAGAAACCCGATGATTGATGAAATCATTCAGCATAAACCCCGGCTCGTACTGCTGAACAAGGCTGACATGGCGGACAAACAAGCGACCAGGGATTGGATTCGCTATTTTGCTGACAAAGGAATCCGGGCGCTGGCAATTAATGCCCAAGCTGGAGAGGGTATGAAGGAAATTGTTAGTGCCTCAAATGAGATCTTAAAGGATAAGTTTGACCGGTTAAAGGCAAAGGGCGTCAAACCAAGGGCAATCCGGGCTATGATAGTGGGAATTCCGAATGCTGGCAAGTCGACGCTCATAAACCGGCTGGCAAAGAGGAATTTAGCGAAAACTGGCAATACGCCAGGTGTGACCAAGGCGCAGCAATGGATAAAGGTAGGCAAAGAGCTTGAACTTCTGGATACTCCAGGAATTCTTTGGCCGAAGTTTGAGGACCAGGAGGTTGGTAAAAAGCTGGCTATTACTGGCGCGATAAAGGACACAATCCTCAATCTTCAGGATCTCGCACTTTATGGACTAAGGTTTCTCGAAAAAAATTATCAGGGAAGGCTTGAAGAACGCTATCAGCTCGATCCGGTACCTGAAGACCCGGTTGAACTGTTCGAAAGCATAGGTAAGTTCAGGCGGGTGCTTGGCGGGGGCGGTATCGTGGATTATGACAAGGTTGCCGAACTTGTTGTCAGGGAAATCCGAAGTGAGAAATTTGGGCCGCTCACATTTGAAAGGCCTGAAGATCTTCTTTCAAACGATGATAGTTAATAGGCGGAGAGGGCTCTAAAAAAGGGGCCTCTCTTTTTTCATGACATACATAAGAAGGTAGATAATATGGGAAAGAGGACAATTCAGGAAATAAGTGCCATGCTGGCACAAGCCAGGGATGAACAGGATCCGATATTCCTTGAAGCAGAAATGGATGGCAGAAAAGGCGTCCAGGAGATGATTCGCAAATGGAAAAAGGCTAAAGCGTCAGAGCTCAGCCTAAAAGAAAAATTCATTGAAATGACCTTTTACGAACGTAAAGCACGCAAGGAGGGTTTTAACCTTGTAGCTGGTACAGATGAAGCGGGAAGGGGACCGCTTGCAGGCCCCGTCACGGCGGCTGCGGTCATTTTGCCGGAGGGTTTCTTTCTGCCCGGCCTTGATGATTCAAAAAAGCTGACGCGCAAAAAGCGTGATGAGTACGAAGAAATCATAAAAAGGGAAGCTGTATCCTACAATATTTGTTTTGTAAGTGCAGAGGAAATCGACCAGATTAACATATTGAAGGCGTCCATGAAAGCAATGACCCATGCGGCAGGCGGGCTTTTACCGCAGCCTGAATACATGCTGGTCGATGCTGTTAAGCTATCAATGCCATACCCGTCCGAGGCTATTATTAAAGGGGATGCAAAGAGTATTTCAATTGCTGCAGCATCCATTTTGGCTAAAAATGCCCGGGATAGATTTATGGAGGAACTTGCTCGTAAGTACCCTCAATATGGTTTTGAACGTAATGCAGGTTATGGGACGAAGGAGCATCTGAGTGCAATTGAAAACCATGGAGTCACACCCTATCATCGGATGACGTTTGCTCCGTTAAAGTGAATAGTGTGATCTCTTTGCCCAATACATAGTGCTGGACGCGTAAAGCTCGATAGATGTTTTATCTCCTAAGACAAACTTAGTTTATTAATCGGGCTTTTACGTACAGCAATCTCACACTTCCCTTTTTAATAATCTAGTATTTTAAGGTGCGAGCCTCCCATGTGCAAGACGGCATAAAATTATTTTCGGAAATCAACAACCGGTGTTTTGAAGTGTTTGCCTGGCCATTTTACTAAGGCTGGGCTTTTTCCATACCTTATATTCTAGTTTTCGGAACTTTTAGAGGAATAACAATCTTTAGGCTAAACGGTGGACAATAGTTGAATTCTTAATATAAAATGAAAGCGCAGTGCATTTTTTGATAGGTTGTTAGGAGGATGGGAAATGAATATCCACGAGTATCAAGGGAAAGAGCTCCTCAGGAAATATGGGGTTACTGTACCTAATGGAAAAGTGGCGTTCACGGTTAAAGAAGCAGTTGATGCTGCGCGTGAATTAGGTTCACAGATTTGTGTTGTTAAAGCACAAATCCATGCTGGCGGCAGGGGAAAAGCCGGCGGCGTCAAAGTGGCCAAAAATCTTGATGAAGTACGTACATATGCCGAAGAAATTCTCGGAAAAACACTTGTCACTCATCAGACTGGACCTGAAGGTAAGGAAGTGAAGCGCCTTTTGATTGAAGAAGGGTGCGACATTAAGAAGGAGTACTATATCGGACTTGTCCTTGACCGAGCTACCTCCAGAGTTGTCTTAATGGCATCAGAAGAAGGCGGCACCGAAATTGAGGAAGTAGCGGAAAAAACTCCAGAAAAGATTTTTAAAGAAGAAATTGACCCGGTAATCGGCCTTCAAGCTTTCCAGGCGCGCCGTATCGCGTTCAATATTAACATCCCTAAGGAATTGGTCAACCAGGCAGTTAAATTCATGATAAGCCTGTATCAGGCTTATATCGAAAAGGATTGCTCCATTGCTGAAATCAATCCGCTTGTTGTAACTGGCGACGGCAAAGTCATGGCGCTCGATGCAAAGCTGAATTTTGACTCCAATGCCCTTTACCGCCAAAAAGACATCCTTGAATTGCGTGACCTCGAAGAAGAGGATCCAAAGGAAATCGAAGCATCCAAGTATGACCTGAGCTACATCGCACTGGATGGCAACATCGGCTGTATGGTCAACGGTGCAGGACTTGCAATGGCTACAATGGATATCGTCAAGCATTATGGCGGAGATCCCGCAAACTTCCTTGATGTTGGGGGCGGCGCGACTGCAGAGAAGGTTACCGAAGCTTTCAAAATTATTTTGTCCGACCCTAAAGTGAAAGGGATTTTTGTCAATATTTTTGGCGGCATCATGAAATGTGATGTCATCGCTACAGGTGTTGTCGAGGCAGCAAAGCAAATCGGCCTTTCCGTGCCGCTAGTTGTTCGCCTTGAAGGAACAAATGTAGAAATCGGCAAACAAATCCTGAGAGATTCCGGCCTTAATATCGTTGCTGCTGAATCAATGGCAGACGGGGCCGAGAAAATCGTTTCATTGGTGAAATAGAAGGGGGTAGCTGTTGTGAGTGTATTTATTAATAAAGATACAAAGGTCATCGTCCAGGGAATTACTGGATCGACTGCGCTTTTCCATACAAAACAAATGCTTGAATATGGCACCAAAATTGTCGGCGGCACTTCTCCTGGCAAAGGCGGCCAGGAAGTTGAAGGCGTTCCTGTTTTCAATACAGTCCGTGAAGCAGTTGAAGCAACTGGTGCGAACGCTTCGGTCATTTATGTTCCAGCTCCGTTTGCCGCAGATGCGATCATAGAGGCGGTCGATGCTGATCTAGACTTAGCCATTTGTATCACAGAGCATATCCCGGTTTTGGATATGGTTAAGGTGAAACGCTACATGGAAGGCAAAAAGACACGGCTTGTTGGGCCAAACTGCCCGGGAGTCATTACTGCGGATGAGTGCAAGATTGGCATTATGCCTGGATACATCCATACAAAGGGCCATGTAGGAGTTGTTTCCCGTTCCGGAACACTAACCTATGAAGCTGTACATCAGCTGACACAGGCTGGAATTGGCCAAACAACAGCAGTCGGCATCGGCGGAGACCCTGTCAATGGCACAAACTTCATTGATTGTTTAAAAGCATTCAATGAGGATCCAGAAACCTACGCAGTCATCATGATTGGTGAAATTGGCGGAACTGCAGAAGAAGAAGCCGCTGAATGGGTAAAAGCGAATATGACTAAACCGGTAGTAGGCTTTATCGGCGGACGTACAGCACCTCCTGGTAAAAGGATGGGACACGCTGGGGCAATCATTTCCGGCGGTAAAGGTACTGCAGATGAAAAAATCCGTGTCATGAATGAATGTGGCATCAAGGTTGCAGATACTCCTGCGGTTATGGGAGAAACTTTGATTGAGGTCCTGAAAGAAAAAGGTCTTTACGAAAAATGTAAGACTCATTAAGCCGTCCAGCTTTTGGAAAAAAGCCCTTCAGCATTGAAGGGCTTTTTCCGGAGCCGGGAAAACGAATTGAAGGGGTTTTTTTAATGGATGAGGTAAGAAAGAAATTAATTGAACTGATTCACGGCCCGGAAACCAGTTGGGTACAAATTGGCCGCCGGATAAAAAATGGACTGCCTCCAGATTTAGTTCAGAGAATTCCCCGTTTGGAGAACCTTCCTGTATTTTCTAAGCAAACAGATTGCTCAACTTCTCTTTTTCTCCCCAAAGATACCCTTTCCGAACGCCTTCGGGAATATCAAGCTAATCACATTTCCATTATTACCATTCTCGATCCTGAGTATCCCGATATTCTTAAGCAAATATATCAGCCGCCATGGGCGCTTTTTGCAATAGGTGATGTATCTATTTTACAAAAAGAGCCTAAACTTGCAGTAGTTGGTTCCCGTGAAGCGACACAATATGGGAAAAATGCAATAAGGCTGCTGTTCCCGAGTTTGATTGACAGAGGAATAGCGATTGTCAGCGGCTTGGCCAAAGGTATAGATACTTGTGCCCACGAATGTGCCATCCGGAACGGAGGCAAAACCATTGCAGTAATAGCTGGAGGATTTTTTCATATCTATCCTGAAGAAAATAGAAAACTAGCAGCAGAAATAATGGATCATCAGCTCATTCTCTCGGAGTACCCTCCAGATACCAAGCCTTCACGGTGGCAATTCCCAATGCGAAACCGGATTATTAGCGGTCTTTCACACGGAACTATTATAATAGAAGCAAAAAGAAAGAGCGGATCTTTGATCACCGCAAATTATGCTTTGAATGAAGGCCGGGAAGTATTTTCTCTTCCTGGAAGTATTTTTAATCCGTTATCTGGAGGGACAAACGACTTAATTCAGCAAGGAGCTAAGCTTGTTACTAACGCGAATGATATAATAGAAGAATTGCGCATATTTTAGAAAATAATGGTAATACCTCTGATTTTTGGAAGTTTTTTTGCTATTTTTATAAAAAAGGTTGAAATTATTTAGAAACTAGTATACATTTTGCAACAGGTGTTAGAAAAAACCGCCTCGTTAGGAGGAAGATTGAATGGCAGAAATTCTTGTCATCGTAGAATCGCCCGCAAAGGCGAAGACAATTGAGCGTTATCTGGGGAAAAAATACAAAGTAAGAGCGTCCATGGGCCATATTCGTGATTTGCCAAAGAGCCAGATGGGTGTTGATAAAGCAGATAATTTTGTTCCAAAATATATTACCATCCGTGGAAAAGGCCCGGTTCTAAAGGAATTGAAGTCGGCTGCAAAAAAGGCGAAGAAAGTTTACCTCGCAGCAGACCCCGACAGGGAAGGGGAAGCCATCGCCTGGCACTTGGCTCATACCCTTGATGTTGATGTGAATTCCGAATGCCGGGTTGTATTCAATGAAATTACCAAAGATGCCATTAAGGAATCATTTAAACATCCAAGGCCGATCAATATGGACCTTGTTGATGCCCAGCAGGCGAGAAGGATTCTTGACCGCCTGGTAGGCTACAATATCAGCCCGTTATTTTGGAAAAAAGTAAAGAAAGGGCTTAGTGCCGGCAGGGTCCAATCCGTAGCTGTAAAGCTGATTATTGACCGTGAAAATGAAATCAAAGAATTTGAGCCAGAGGAATATTGGACACTCAATGCCAGGTTCTTAAAAGGCAATGATTCCTTTGAGGCGGCTTTTTACGGAAAAAACGGCGAAAAGCGTGATCTTCACTCCGAACAGGACGTGAAAGAAATTCTATCAGGAATAAGCGGTGATTCTTTTAAAGTTGAGTCCGTTTCCAAGAAGGAACGAAAACGCAACCCTGCTCCACCTTTTACAACATCATCGCTGCAGCAGGAGGCAGCCCGGAAGTTGAATTTCCGTGCCAAGAAAACGATGATGATCGCTCAGCAATTATATGAGGGAATTGCGATTGGAAAAGAAGGAACAGTCGGTTTGATAACGTATATGAGGACTGATTCAACTCGTATATCTGAAGTTGCCCAGACTGAGACAAGAGAGTATATTGCTTCCCATTACGGTGAAAAATTCCTCCGGGAGGAAGCAACGAAAGAAAAGAAACAGGGAAAAGCGCAGGATGCCCACGAGGCGGTTCGCCCAACGAGTACGTTTAGGGATCCTGCTTCCTTAAAAGAATTTTTATCAAGGGACCAGCTTAGGCTGTACAAATTAATTTGGGATCGTTTCCTTGCCAGCCAGATGGCTTCTGCAATTATGGATACAATGAGTGTTGATTTGGTAAATGGTGATGTTTATTTCCGTGCCACCGGTTCAAAGATAAAGTTTCCTGGATTCATGAAGTTATATGTCGAAGGAACAGATGATCAGGTAGAGGAAACCAATCGGATGCTTCCCGACCTAAGTGAAGGTGATGAGGTTCGGAAAACGGATCTAGATCCGAAACAACACTTTACGCAGCCTCCGCCACGATACACAGAGGCGAGGTTAGTCAAAACTCTTGAGGAACTCGGAATTGGCCGCCCTTCTACGTTTGCTCCAACTTTGGATACGATTCAAAAACGTGGATATGTAGCCCTTGATAACAAGCGATTTGTTCCAACAGAACTCGGTGAAATTGTCAATGAGTTGATGGAGGAATTCTTCCCTGATATTCTCGATGTTGAATTTACAGCTAAGATGGAACAGGACCTTGATGATATCGAGGATGGAAAAGTCAAGTGGGTAAACGTTATAAGTGAATTCTACAAAGACTTTGAAAAGCATCTTGAGAAAGCTGAGAAAGAAATGCAGGAAGTTGAAATTAAAGACGAACCTGCTGGGGAAGATTGTGAAAACTGCGGCAGCCCAATGGTCTTTAAAATGGGACGCTTCGGCAAATTCATGGCTTGCAGCAATTTCCCAGACTGCCGAAATACAAAGGCAATTGTTAAGGAGATTGGAGTTACATGCCCGAAATGCCGCGAGGGTAATGTTATTGAACGCAAAAGTAAGAAAAGGCGAATTTTTTATGGCTGTGACCGGTACCCTGAATGTGACTTCCTATCATGGGACAAACCGCTGCCAAGGAACTGTCCGAAGTGCGATAATGTCCTCGTGGAGAAAAAGCTGAAAAAAGGCGTTCAGGTACAATGTTCCTCCTGTGATTATAAGGAGGAACAGCAAAGCTAGGAGTGGGCAATGGCCCGCTCCTTTATTCTGTTCACAGTATGATGCTAGGTGGACTGCGTTCGTCTTCTAGGTCACTTGCCACTATTCAATCCTATCAATCCAAAAAGGTTTAAATTTTAGATTTTTATTTTGTTAAAGTGATTCCACTCTTCCTTGAGTTGCCAAGTTTATTAGATTAAAAAAGTGGAATACCTTGAGAGAGTATGTGAAACTTTTTACTTACTTTTACGTATTGCTATAATATTAATGTGAAAATAATGAACTCTATATAGGCAAATTGCTTAGTTCTTACTTGTTTTCAATGTTATTCTAATTTGGGCATTAGGGAAAGTTCCGCTAAAGGTAAATCGCTAAAGAAGACAAATAACGTGAAGCGCTGAGGAATATTTGTATTTTCAACAGGAACCATGGTTTAAAAAATATTGTAAATACAAATAAAGTAAGTATCGAGCTTTAATAAAATTTGTTGCCCGTTGTCGGTAGTCAGGAACGTGGACACTGAATCTTTAGGACAAGCTTTATAATATTGTCGGTTTTTAGACATATTTTAGAAGGGGAATCCTATCAAATGAAATTCAGTTTTTTTCACTTGTTATGAAAAAATAGCTGGGCCGCCAACTCTTTCATCCTAGATGCGAAGCTGCAAACCTTTTAAGAAAAATCTCCCCTTTGGCATTATCGGGTAATGCTGTGTATAACAGGAAGGTCATTGCTTTATCAACAATATAAACAATTCAGAAATTTGTGAAAAATTTGTAAAGTTTATTGCAACCGACAATTTGATATGGTACGATTTATAAGGCTGTGCGGGGTGAGATAATTGGGAAATGTGAACGTTTATTTAACGTTATTTCTTGAATATTTACAAATTGAAAAAAACTACTCACAATATACAATTAGCAATTATCACGATGTTGTTATTGAATTTTTCGATACAATGGCCGAGCAGGGTGTTGCTAATGTAGGTGATATACAATACCACGATGCCCGGCTTTTCCTTACGAAGCTTTTTGAAAAGAAACAATCGCGTAAAACAATTGCCAAAAAAATTTCAAGTCTAAGGAGTTTCTATAAATTCCTGCTTAGGGAAAAATTGATTGAGGAAAATCCATTTGCCCTTGTTATTTTACCTAAAGGTGAGAAAAGGCTGCCTGAATTCTTTTATGAAACTGAACTTGAGGTCCTCTTTCGTGAATGTAGTACAGAAACGCCACTTGGGCAACGGAATGCAGCACTCCTTGAACTGTTGTATGCAACCGGTATCCGTGTAAGTGAATGCTGCAGCATTACTTTAAAGGATATAGATTTTTCTTTATCAACAGTCCTGGTAAAGGGCAAGGGAAACAAGGAAAGGTATGTCCCATTTGGTTCAAATGCTTCTGCGGCACTTAAACAATTTATAGTAGATGGAAGGAAGAAGCTTCTTGATGGGAAGCCTAATCAGGAAGCGCTTTTTGTCAATCACAGAGGTGGCCCGCTTACCGCTAGGGGAGTTCGGACGATTCTTGATCGGATGATTGAACAGTCTTCCTTAACTGGTAAAATTCATCCTCATAAATTACGGCACTCCTTTGCGACCCATTTATTGAATAATGGGGCCGATATGAGGACCGTACAGGAACTTTTGGGTCATGCATTTTTATCCTCTACACAGATATATACCCATGTTACCAACGAAGCTTTGAAGAAAACGTATATGGCACACCATCCGAGAGCATAGGCTCGGGTAATTAGGAGGAATTTCCATGTCGCAATTCCATGCAACGACAATATTTGCAATTAAGCATAATGGCAAAGGCGCAATGGCCGGGGATGGCCAGGTTACTTTCGGGAATGCAGTTGTGATGAAACACACAGCCAAAAAAGTCAGAAGGATATTTAATGGTAAGGTGATAGCAGGTTTTGCAGGATCTGTAGCCGATGCATTTACTCTATTTGAGCTGTTTGAAGGGAAACTGGAGGAGTACAACGGAAACCTTCAAAGAGCTGCTGTTGAACTGGCTAAGCTTTGGAGAAGCGATAAAGTGCTTCGCCGCCTAGAGGCAATGCTCATAGTCATGAACGAAGAACACCTTCTTCTCGTAAGTGGCACTGGTGAGGTTATTGAACCTGATGACGGAATTCTGGCGATTGGTTCTGGAGGCAATTATGCACTTGCTGCAGGCCGTTCGTTGAAAAAATTTGCCGGTGAACATATGGAGGCAAAGGAGATTGCAAAAGCAGCCCTGGATGTAGCGGCAGAGATTTGCGTATATACCAATACCAATATCATTGTTGAAGAGCTTTAACGGGAAGGAGAATGCAAAATGCCAAAGGCGCAGAGTTTAACCCCCCGCCAAATTGTTGAGAGGCTGGACCAGTACATAATCGGCCAGAAGGATGCTAAAAAAGCTGTAGCAGTTGCATTGAGGAACAGGTATCGCAGAGAATTGCTCGATGAAAACATTCGTGATGAAATCATCCCTAAGAATATATTAATGATTGGGCCAACAGGTGTTGGTAAGACTGAAATTGCTCGTAGAATAGCCAAGCTTACCGGTGCGCCATTCATTAAAGTGGAAGCGACAAAATTCACCGAGGTAGGCTATGTGGGCCGGGATGTTGAGTCAATGGTCAGGGACCTTGTTGAAACAGCTGTAAGGCTTGTCAAGGAAGAGAAAATGCAAAAGGTAAGGCCGAGGGCGGAAGAAAACGCCAATCGCCGCCTCGTTGAACTGCTTGTTCCTTCCGCAAAGAAGCAGGCGAATTATAAGAATCCGCTTGAAATGCTATTCGGCGGCGGAAATGCCCAGCCGGAGCCGGATACAACTTCAACTGAAGATTATTCACTTCAGGAGCGCAGGTCGTCCATACGCGAAAGGCTTGCAAAAGGCGAACTGGAGCAGGAATATGTAACCGTTGAAGTGGATGAACAAATGCCATCGATGTTTGATATGCTTCAAGGCTCTGGAATGGAGCAAATGGGAATGAATATGCAGGATGCGCTCTCGAATCTCATGCCTAAGAAACGGAAGAAGCGAAAGCTTACAGTAAGGGAAGCAAGGATCGTTCTTACAAATGAGGAAGCCGCAAAGCTGATTGATATGGATGAAGTAACACAGGATGCTGTAAGGCGGGCAGAGCAGACTGGTATAATTTTTATCGATGAAATCGACAAGATTGCCAGCAAAAACACTGGAGGCTCATCTGCGGATGTGTCACGGGAGGGTGTACAAAGAGATATCCTGCCGATTGTTGAAGGCTCCACTATCGTTACTAAATACGGCTCTGTAAAAACAGATCATGTCTTATTTATTGCTGCAGGTGCCTTCCATATGGCAAAACCTTCCGATTTAATTCCCGAGCTGCAAGGCCGGTTCCCTATCAGGGTCGAACTGACAAAACTGACAGTCGATGATTTTTATCGGATCCTTGTTGAACCTGATAATGCCTTAATTAAGCAATACAATGCATTATTGCAAACAGAAGGTATAGAAATTGAATTTTCTGACGAAGCTATTCGCAAGGTTGCCGAAGTGGCATTTGAAGTGAACCAGAATACAGATAATATCGGAGCGAGAAGGCTGCATACGATTCTTGAAAAGCTCCTCGAGGATCTATCCTTTGAAGCGCCGGATATTAATCTGGAAAAAATCGTTATCACCCCTCAATACGTGGAAGAAAAGCTTGGGGCTATTTCCCGGAATAAGGATTTAAGCCAATTCATCCTTTAGCACCAATGCCGTTTTAATGCATGGTGTGAAGGGTAGGGTAAATTGACAGAATCACTCATAATCATTTATAGTAATGGACGCAGTTAATAGGAGGAATAAGAATGAATTTGTTAGGAAAAACGAGAAAAATTAATGCCCTGCTTCAAAAAGCGGCAGGCAAGCCAGTGAATTTTAAGGAAATGTCGGAAACGTTGAGCGATATTATTGAAGCAAATGTCTTCGTCGTCAGCCGCCGAGGCAAGCTGCTTGGTTTTGCAATCAACCAACAGATTGAAAATGAGCGAATGAAGAAAATGCTTGAAGACCGTCAATTTCCTGAAGAATATACCCAAGGTCTATTTAACGTAAAAGAGACTTCTTCCAATCTGGATGTCGAAAGTGAATACACTGTCTTCCCCGTTGAAAATAAGGACCTTTTCCGTGAAGGGCTAACAACAATCGTTCCGATTATTGGCGGAGGCGAACGCCTTGGCACTTTGCTATTAGGCAGGCTTCATGATGAATTCCATGATGATGACCTAATTCTTGCTGAATATGGGGCAACAGTTGTCGGTATGGAAATCCTTCGTGAAAAATCAGAAGAAATCGAAGAAGAAGCAAGAAGCAAAGCCGTTGTCCAGATGGCCATTAGTTCCTTGTCTTATAGTGAACTTGAGGCAATCGAACACATTTTTGAGGAATTGAACGGAAACGAAGGCCTTCTTGTTGCTTCGAAAATTGCTGACCGTGTAGGCATTACACGTTCTGTGATTGTCAATGCGCTGAGGAAGCTCGAAAGCGCGGGCGTCATTGAATCCCGTTCCCTTGGAATGAAAGGTACGTATATCAAGGTTCTCAATAACAAGTTCCTTGTTGAACTGGATAAGCTGCGTTCAAACTAAACATTATGGTTTTTAAACCTGTCTGCCTAGCAGGCAGGTTTTTGTTTTACTTAGGTCACTCAGTCAAACAGGGAAGGCTTTCGTTTGTAGTTTGTTATTTTTAAAAGTTAATTCTTGATTGTGTCGGCTGCTTATGCTATATTGTTACATGGTGTTAATCACACACGCCTTTTGATTCTAGCGGATGGTGCTGTAAAGTCAGTTCCCGTATGAAAATGATAGAGGCGGAGGAAAACAAACCATTAGGAGGAAACACACATGTCAGTAATTTCTATGAAGCAACTGCTTGAAGCTGGTGTACACTTCGGTCACCAGACACGCCGTTGGAACCCTAAGATGAAGAAATATATCTTCACTGAGAGGAACGGCATCTACATCATCGACCTTCAAAAGACAGTTAAGAAGGTAGAGGAAGCTTACAACTTTGTTAAGGAGCTTGCTGGCCAAGGCGGCACTATGCTGTTCGTTGGTACAAAGAAACAAGCTCAAGATTCTGTTAGAGATGAAGCAATCCGTTCCGGAATGTACTTTGTTAACCAACGCTGGTTGGGTGGAACACTTACAAACTTCGAAACAATCCAAAAGCGTATCGCACGCCTTAAAGATATCGAAAGAATGTCTGAAGACGGCACTTTCGATGTTCTTCCTAAGAAAGAAGTCGTTCAATTGAAAAAAGAGCAAGAGCGTCTTGAAAAGTTCCTAGGCGGTATCAAGGACATGAAGACCCTTCCAGATGCATTGTTCATCATCGACCCTCGTAAAGAGCGTATCGCTGTTGCTGAAGCTCGCAAATTGAACATCCCTATCGTTGGTATCGTTGATACAAACTGTGATCCAGACGAAATCGATGTTGTTATCCCTGCGAACGATGATGCGATTCGTGCTGTTAAGCTTTTGACTGGCAAAATGGCTGATGCGATCCTTGAAGCAAAACAAGGTGAAGAAACAGCAGTTCCAGCAGAACAAGCATAAGCTCGAACATTCAAGATTAAATAAAAAGGTGATAAGAGGGAACACCCTTTATCACCTTTTTTTAAGAAGAAGCGGAAGTAGCCGTTTAGCGGCGTATGGCCTCCTCGAAAAAGCTATCGCTTTTTCTTCGTGCGATGCTTATGCTGCCGAAGCGTTTCTTGTGGAGGGCCTCGACATGAGATAAAGGAAACACGAAGAGCGCAAGCGATTCGATGTTGACTTATCGTAGTAAGGGGACCGAAGGACACTAGACGCTGGCTACTGGAGCTGGATAAGAAGAAGCGGAAGTAGCCGTTTAGCTGGTGTATGACTAAACATTGTATGCCAAAAAGGTTTACAATACCCCAGTCTGGCTATGATAATACAGTAGTAATCTGATATTAGACAGCTTGAATGGACAAGAACCTTATGTACATAGATTAAAGGAGGAAATAACCAATGGCAGTTACAGCTCAAATGGTTAAAGAATTGCGTGAAAAAACTGGTGCAGGTATGTTGGACTGCAAAAAGGCATTAACAGAAACGAATGGTGACATGGAAAAAGCGATCGATTTTCTTCGCGAGAAAGGGATTGCCAAAGCTGCTAAGAAGGGTGATCGTATTGCAGCTGAAGGTCTTACTTCCATCAAAGTTGAAGGAAACGAAGCTGTTATCTTTGAAGTAAACGCTGAAACTGACTTTGTTGCTAAAAACGAAGGGTTCCAAACTCTTGTTCAAGAGCTTGGTCACCACCTTCTTAAAAACAAGCCTGCAACTGTTGAGGAAGCTGCTGGCCAAACAATGGAAAGCGGCGTATCCGTTGAAGAACATATCAACGCTGCTATCGCCAAAATCGGTGAGAAACTTTCTCTTCGACGCTTCCAAATTGTTACAAAGAATGATGCTGATGCTTTCGGCGCATACCTTCATATGGGCGGACGCATATCCGTTCTTACAGTTTTGGAAGGTACAACAGATGAAGCGGTTGCGAAAGATGTATCCATGCATATCGCTGCATTGAACCCTAAATACGTTTCCCGTGACCAAGTGTCTGCGGAAGAAGTACAGCGTGAGCGTGAAGTTCTTACTCAACAGGCGCTTAACGAAGGAAAGCCTGAAAACATCGTAGCAAAAATGGTTGAAGGCCGCCTTGGCAAATACTTTGAAGATGTTTGCCTTCTTGATCAGACTTTTGTTAAGAATCCAGACCAAAAAGTACGCCAATATGTAGAATCTAAAGGTGCAACTGTACGTGAATTCATCCGCTTCGAAGTTGGCGAAGGTATCCAGAAGCGTGAAGATAATTTTGCTGAAGAAGTAATGAACCAAGTAAATAAAAAATAAGTATGAAGCGGTATGTCTGTCCAGCAACATTGCCGGGCTATGACGCTGTTTTTGAAAAAGCTCTAACAAGATAGGGAACACACCGTGTTCCCTATTTTTAAAGAGAAAACCAATAAGGAGCTTGGATATTGCAGCTAACAGCCGGTAAATAGGCTTACTATGGCCTCATTCTTATACTGGAGGTTTTTATGAGTAATCCCAAATATAAACGTGTCGTCTTGAAATTGAGTGGAGAAGCCCTTGCCGGGGAGGCTGGATTCGGAATAAACCCTGCAGTCATCAAATCAATTGCCGAACAAGTGAAGGAAGTTGCTGAACTTGACGTGGAAGTTGCAGTTGTAGTTGGCGGCGGAAATATCTGGAGAGGTAAAATCGGTGAGGAAATGGGTATGGACCGGGCAACAGCTGATTATATGGGGATGCTTGCAACTGTGATGAATTCTCTGGCACTCCAGGACAGCCTGGAGCAGATTGGAATTGAAACCAGAGTTCAAACGTCGATTGAAATGCGCCAGGTAGCTGAGCCTTATATTCGCCGCCGGGCCATCCGCCATTTAGAAAAAACCAGGGTTGTCATTTTTGCAGCGGGCACAGGAAATCCATATTTTTCAACTGATACAACCGCAGCGCTTCGAGCTGCAGAAATTGAAGCAGATGTCATCCTGATGGCAAAGAATAATGTTGACGGTGTATATTCTGCTGATCCAAGATTGGATCTCAATGCTACAAAGTATGAGCAGTTGACTTACCTCGACGTTATCAAAGAAGGTCTTGCAGTAATGGATTCAACAGCGTCCTCCCTATGCATGGATAATAATATTCCTTTGATTGTGTTTTCAATTATGGAAAAAGGAAATATCAAACGTGCGGTCATGGGAGAAAAAATCGGAACAATTGTTAGGGGGAAATAAACATGCCAAATCAGGTTCTTAGCAATGCAAAAGAAAAAATGACCAAAGCCATTCAGGCCTACACTAGGGAGCTTGCGAACATCAGAGCTGGCCGAGCAAGTGCGTCTCTTCTTGATAGAATTAGTGTCGATTACTATGGTGCTCCGACTCCTGTTAACCAGCTTGCTGGAATTAGCACACCTGAAGCTAGGCTGCTTGTGATTCAGCCATACGACAAGTCTATACTTGGCGAAATCGAAAAGGCCATCCTAAAATCGGATCTTGGGCTTAACCCTACAAACGACGGTTCCATTATCCGGATTGCAATTCCTCAGCTAACAGAGGAACGCAGGAAAGAACTTGTCAAGGTTGTTAAAAAAGAGTCAGAAGAAGCAAAGGTTGCAGTTAGAAATATCCGCCGCGATGCAAATGACGAGCTGAAAAAGCTTGAAAAAAATGGTGATATCACTGAGGATGCACTACGTGGATATTCTGACGATATGCAAAAGCTGACTGACGACCATATCAGCAAAATTGATCAAATTACCAAAGACAAAGAAAAGGAAATACTGGAAGTTTAATTCCATGACTGGCAATGATGCCGGGAAAAACCCCTTCCCAGGGGTTTTTTTCACTTATACGAGTTGAGTGGAAGTAAGATAGGCGATAATTCGTTTTTTAACACTTTACTACAGTAGTAAAGGCAGGAAGCTAAATGAGAGCCTGAAGGGAATTATTAACTTTTTCTTTGTACTGGATTCAACTCACAAGTTAAAACTACACTTTTTGGTGATGGTGCTATTTTTAAACGGGATATCTTCTTGCGTTTTTGGTATGATAGAAGCATGCTTAAAATATACATAAAAAGAAAATGAGTCATACCTCACATAGCGAGGCTTTCATGGGGTTTCAAAGGAAAATAATCTATCGCTTTGCATATAAGTGAAAGTTGGCTTTGATTATCCTCCGATTGCACTCTAGCAATTTTCTTGAAACCCGGGTCCAAGGCTTATAGGAAATAGACTGCCTTGATATCCATCCCTGTTCCCTTTATTCGGAGGGGAAACATTGAACTGGAGGAGCACGATATGCTTAATAAAATAAAAAATTGGAAGTCTGTGAATGCCCCTTCCTCTCTCCGAGACAGGATTGACCAGGTGAAACAAAATGGGGTACCGTCCCATGTTGCGATTATAATGGATGGGAATGGGCGCTGGGCAAAGAAGAGGGCTTTGCCGCGAGTTGCCGGCCATCACGAAGGAATGAAGGTTGTTCGTAAAATAACCAGACTTGCCAATGAACTAACTATTGGATCTTTGACCCTTTACGCATTTTCAACAGAAAATTGGAAAAGACCAAAAAACGAAGTAGATTACCTCATGCAGCTTCCTGAAGAATTCTTAGGTTCATTTCTTCCGGAACTGGTTGAGCAAAACGTTAGGGTCCAAATGATAGGGGCCAGGGAAGGCTTGCCATCCCACACTTTAAAGGCGATTGACAAAGCAATTGCCGACACAAAGGACAATACTGGCATAATCCTGAATTTTGCTCTTAATTACGGCAGTAGGGCTGAAATCCTCGATGCTGTTAAGAAAGTAATAAAAGATTGTCAGAGTGGTACAATGAATGAAAACGGCCTAACTGAAGAAGTTTTTTCTACGTATCTTATGACTGCAAACATGGAGGATCCTGATTTACTTATCAGAACTAGCGGTGAAATCCGGCTAAGCAATTTTATGCTTTGGCAGTTGGCGTACACTGAATTTTGGTTTACCGATGTTTTGTGGCCGGATTTTGGCGAAGAACATTTCCTTAATGCTGTGGAAGCTTATCAAAACCGCCATAGAAGGTTCGGCGGGATTAACGGGCAATCATAAATTCAAAATTTATCAACCTAATCTGAAGTATTATTTTATTTTTAAAGGAGGAAAGGCAATTCCTCCCCTCCTTTGTGCATGAGTACAGGCAGGGGAACTTGCCTAAGAATTCATGAAGCAAAGAATTATAACAGCTATTATTGCTGCAGGGCTTTTTTTGCCAATTGTCATCATAGGCGGCATTCCCTTAACTATATTGGCATACCTGCTAGCCAGTGTCGGTCTTTATGAACTGGTTAAAATGAAGAAAATCGATCTTGTATCTTTTCCTGGAATACTATCCCTACTTACATTGTGGGTTTTGCTTCTTCCGGACCGCTTCGATGGAATGTTGGACTCTTTAAGCCTTGAGAAGCAGGAGATTGGCATTCTGGTTATGCTGCTGCTTCTTACCTATACTGTGGCATCCAAAAACCGCTTTACATTTGATGATGCGTCATTTATGGCGATGGCGGTTGTCTATGTTTGGGCGGGTTTTTACTTTTTTGTTGAAACACGCGAACTTGGCGGACTTCCTTGGGTATTCTATTCATTATTCATCATCTGGGCAACTGATTCAGGCGCTTATTTTATCGGAAAAGCAATTGGCAAGAGGAAGTTATGGCCTGAGATAAGCCCTAATAAAACAATAGAAGGCTCTTTGGGCGGTGTCGTTTGTGCATTGGTTGTCGCGATTTTATTTGCCATGTTTACTGATGTGGGACAGGATTCTATGCTAAAATTGCTTGTAATAACCGCATTGTTATCTATTTTTGGACAACTTGGGGACCTGGCAGAATCTGCATTCAAGCGGAATTACGGGGTCAAGGACTCCGGAAATATCCTGCCTGGCCATGGGGGCATCCTTGACAGGTTCGATAGCTTGTTATTTGTATGGCCGCTGATTCATTTATTCCAGTTGTTGTAAATGGACTGTTTGCCGCGTTATAAAAAGGAAAGTTATTGTCAAATGAAGGATAGAATCAGTCTAGCAAAGGCGTCATGCCATCATGGCCATGGGGTGCTATTATTTACACCTAAGTGTAATGAGGGGATTCCGGGCGCTTTCCGCTTTTTTTAGGAGATGTTTGCTTTATGAAAAATATAAGTATTCTGGGTGCCACCGGCTCAATTGGTATTCAGACCTTGGATATAATTAGGGAGCATAGTGATTCGTTCAAACTGACTTCTTTCTCGGCAGGAAGAAATATTGATTTAGCCAGGAAAATTATTATAGAATTTAAGCCAGTTCTTGTCTCCATGCAGGAGAAGCAGGATGCTGACCGCCTGAAGGACGAATTTACTGGCATCACTTTTTTCCATGGCGCGGAAGGACTTGAAAGAATCGCGACGGATGAGCTGGCTGACATCCTGGTAAATGCCGTTATGGGCAGTGTGGGCTTAAAGCCTACACTTGAGGCGATTCAAAGTGGCAAAACCATTGCTCTCGCCAATAAAGAAACGCTTGTCACCGCAGGACATCTGGTTATTTCTGCGGCTGAGAAGAAAGGTGTCTCCCTGCTCCCGGTGGATAGTGAGCATTCAGCCATTTTTCAGGCATTGCAGGGTGAGCAAGCCAAGAATATCGAAAGGTTGATCATCACTGCTTCTGGGGGGAGTTTCCGGGATCGGACCAGGGAAGAGCTTCAGGATGTATCCGTTGAGGATGCCTTGAACCATCCAAATTGGTCTATGGGTGCGAAAATAACGATCGATTCGGCAACAATGATGAATAAAGGCCTTGAGGTCATTGAGGCCCATTGGCTTTTCTCGCTACCCTATGAGCAGATAGATGTTCTTCTTCACCGTGAAAGCATTATCCATTCGATGGTTGAATTCCATGACTCCAGCATTATTGCCCAGCTTGGAAGCCCGGATATGCGAGTGCCAATCCAATACGCCCTTACTTATCCGGACAGGCTTCCACTTCCTCAGGCAAAAAGGCTTAACCTTGCGGAGGTTGGCAGGCTGCATTTTCAGGAAATGGACTTTAAACGGTATCGCTGCCTACAGTTTGCCTATGATGCAGGTAAGGCGGGAGGAACAGCTCCAACAGTACTGAATGCCGCTAATGAAGAGGCGGTCGCAGCATTCCTTGGCGGGAAAATCCGATTTCTTGAGATTGAATCGTTTATTGAAAAGGCTCTGGAAGCCCATCAACTTGAGCTTAATCCTGATCTTGAAACAATTCTGTTTGCTGATTCCGAGGCGAGGAAATATGTTCGCTCCCTGCTGGAATTATAAGTTTCAAGGTTAAGACATCCCGTGAGTTTAAAAGGAACTAAGACAAAAGTAAACCTTTGACTTGCGTATTTTTTTAAAAAAGGTGGTATTCCATTTGACTACAGTCATTGCCTTTATCGTCATATTCGGGGCGCTCGTTTTCTTCCACGAATTAGGGCACTTTATTTTTGCCAAAAGGGCTGGTATCCTTTGCCGTGAATTCGCAATCGGCATGGGGCCAAAGGTATTTACGCATAAAAAAGGAGAAACAGTCTATACGATCCGGCTTTTGCCTATTGGAGGCTTTGTCAGGATGGCTGGGGAAGATCCTGAAACAGTTGAAATTAAGCCAGGGTACAGAATTGGCCTCTTGACCGGCAAGGATGGGAAGGTTGAAAAAATAATCCTGAACAATAAGGATAAATACCCGGATGCACGAATTATAGAGGTTGAGCATGCTGACCTCGAAAGGACCCTTGTGCTGAAGGGCTATCCTGAAGATGAAGAGGATACCTTAAGGACATTCGTAGTGAGTCCGGAAGCAGTTACGGTTGAAAATGGGGTTGAAAACCAAATCGCACCATATAACCGCCAATTCAACTCCAAGACGCTTGGCCAAAGAGCTATGGCAATTTTTGCGGGCCCAATGATGAATTTCATTTTGGCTTTCGTTGTGTTCTTATTGCTTGGCATCCTCCAGGGTGTTCCATCAAATGAACCGAAGCTTGGTGATATTACTCCAAATGGTGCTGCGATTGAAGCGGGATTGAAAAAGGGGGACATTGTCCATTCAATCTCTGGGTCGGAAATTTCAGAATGGATTGATGTTGTTGAGATTGTCCGAAAGAATCCTGAAAAGGAACTTCAATTTGTCATTGAAAGGGACGGGAAAGAGCAGGAAGTTACCGTAACTCCTAAAGCCCAGGAAGCTGATGGCCAAAAGTTTGGACTAATCGGGGTATACAGCCCGGTTGAAAAATCCCCGCTGAAGGCAGTAACCTTTGGATTCGAGCAGACCGTCACATGGACAAAGGAAATCTTTATTATGCTAGGGAAATTGGTTACAGGACAATTTTCAATTGATGCGTTGAGTGGACCTGTCGGAATTTATGTTTCGACGGATGAGGTGGCACAGTCTGGTATATATAACTTAATGCGATGGGCGGCTATTCTTAGCATTAACCTCGGGATCATGAATCTTCTTCCTTTGCCAGCACTAGATGGTGGTAGATTGTTATTCTTTGCGATTGAAGCTGTGAGAGGAAAGCCTGTCGACAGGCAAAAGGAAGGGATGGTTCATTTCATTGGCTTTGCCTTGCTGATGCTGTTAATGCTTGTTGTAACCTGGAACGACATACAAAGGTTTTTCTTATAACCTAGGCGCTGGAGCTAGACGGAACAAAAGCGGAAGCGCCTCGTGACAGGCGAAGTGGAAACATAGAAAATTTGTTAGTAGATAAATTACCAAAGAGCCGGCTCAGGATATTCTGAGCCGGCATACATATGCTCGCGGGCACGGTTAAATAATGGAGGGATTAATATGAAACAAAGCATGACTTTGATTCCCACGATGAGGGAAGTACCAGCGGACGCTGATGTAAGAAGCCATCAGCTTCTTCTTAAGGCTGGATTTATGCGCCAGAATGCAAGTGGTGTATATAGTTATATGCCGCTAGCGAAACGCGTGCTGACGAAAATTGAGAATATTGTCCGTGAAGAAATGGACAAAGCTGGAGCAGTCGAAATGCTAATGCCAGCTTTGCAGCAAGCTGAACTTTGGCAGGAATCTGGAAGATGGTATTCGTATGGTCCAGAACTTATGCGCCTGAAAGACAGAAATGAAAGGGAATTCGCACTTGGAGCCACTCACGAAGAGGTCATCACCAGCCTTGTCCGTGATGAAGTGAAATCATACAAGCGCCTTCCATTGACTCTTTATCAAATCCAAACCAAATTCCGTGATGAAAAGCGGCCTCGTTTTGGCTTGCTTAGGGGCCGCGAGTTCATTATGAAAGATGCGTACTCATTCCATTCGAGCAAAGAGAGTCTGGACGAGGTTTACGAGCGGATCTTTGCTGCATATTCCAATATATTTGCGCGCTGCGGTTTGAATTTCCGTGCGGTTATTGCGGACTCTGGAGCAATGGGCGGGAAAGATACCCACGAATTTATGGTACTTTCAGATATCGGAGAAGATACAATTGCTTATTCCGATTCTTCTAATTATGCAGCAAACATTGAAATGGCCCCTGTAGTTACCAGATACGAAAATAGTGATGAGGCTCTAAAAGAGATAGAAAAGGTTAAGACAGAAAACCAGAAGACCATTGCAGAAGTTTCTTCGTTCCTGGATGTTGCCGAAGAACAATGTATTAAGTCATTGCTTTTCAAAGTAGATGACCGGTTTGTCCTTGTTTTGGTTAGGGGAGACCACGAAGTCAATGATATCAAGCTTAAAAACTTGTTTGAGGCTGGGAGTGCCGAACTGGCCGATGCTGCGGAGACAGAAAGGGTTTTAGGCTGTACGGTTGGTTCCATCGGACCAGTTGAAGTTTCAGGTGTTGAAATTGTAGCTGATAGTGCAGTTGCAGCCATTGTCAATGGGATTTGCGGGGCTAACGAGGAACACTACCATTATAGGAATGTAAATCCAGGCAGGGATTTCGAAGTGAGCCAATTTGCCGATCTTCGTTTCATTCAGGAAGGAGATCCATCTCCTGACGGAAATGGTAAAATTGTTTTTGCCAAAGGTATTGAGGTTGGCCATGTTTTCAAGCTTGGTACGAGGTATAGTGAAGCTATGAACGCTGTATATTTGGATGAAAATGGAAGGACTCAGCCGATGATCATGGGTTGCTATGGAATCGGCGTATCGAGGACGCTTGCCGCTGTAGCCGAGCAGTCCAATGATGAAAAGGGGCTTGTCTGGCCTAAAGCTGTAGCGCCATACCATGTTCATCTTATTCCCGTAAATCTGAAGGACGAGGCACAAGCAAGACTTGCAGAACAGCTCTACTTAGAGCTTGGAAAAACTTTCGAAGTACTTATTGACGATAGGCAGGAACGACCTGGTGTCAAGTTCGCTGATTCAGATTTGCTTGGTATTCCTGTTCGCGTTACAATCGGCAAAAAGGCTGCTGAAGGAATTGTAGAATTAAAGCTTCGTGATACAGGCGAAGTCATCGAGGCAGAGGCTTCTACTTTGCGGGAAACAATTGCTTCAGTTCTTGAAAACCGAAAATAAGATGAATTATTGCTTGCTATTTACTGATTGGCAATCGCGCTAAGCGGAGCAAATAAAAAGGTGCTGCACATACTGCGGCACCTTTTTTCGTCCGGCTCCAGCGCCTATCGCCTAGCAAACTTCAGGCCTCCTCCCTACGATAAGTCATCATCGAATCGCTTGCGCTCTTCGTGATTCCTTTATCCCACTCTTAAGGCTCAGTAAGCCTCCTCCGTCGGCAACTGATCCTAAAGGTCCGATTCGTTCAACTAACCATCAGCAAATATCGCTGATGGAAGTTTGACTTTATCTCAGTCGAAGTCCCTCCATTTTGTACGGCGATAACCGAGGCGCTTGCGCTTTTGTTCCTGGTAACATAAAGTATTTGCATTCCTAATGGGTAGGTAAGATTCTGTGCTATAATATATTTTTGATAACTAGATAGAACAAGGTGGGGGAGTGACTATGAACACCCATTTAGATGATAGAGTACAAAGATTTCAGGTACTGCTGCACCAGCTTGATATGACAGGGGACGATATCGTTCCGTTTTTCCGGAATGCCCGGATCGAAAAAGTGCTTGTTGGCAAGAATTCGAGAAAAATGCATTTTCAGATTGCGATAGAAAAAATTCTCCCATGCAGTGTTTATTCATTGTTCGAAACACAGCTTGAAAAGAAATTTTCAGAGATTGCCAGGGCAACATCATTCGAATTTTACTGCCAGGATCAATCGTTTACAAAAGAGCTAATACTGGAGTACTGGAAAAAAACCATTGAGGAAATCGATGGGATTGCTCCACCGCTCCTAAAGCTTTTAAATGAACAATATCCTTCAGTCCAGGGCTCCAAACTGACAGTTTCAGTCAGGAATGAAGCGGAAGGCGGAGCGATAAAAAATAAATATGGCAGTGTGATTTCGTCCATCTACCAGTCTTTTGGCTTTCCGGTACTTGCGATCGATACTGTGATGGTAGATGTTGAAAAGAGCGAGGAATATGTCCGATTTATGGAAGCGAAACAGAAAGAGGATGAGGAACGGGCCAAGCTTGCTGTAGTTGAAATGCAAAAACGTGAATCAGAGAAGGAAAAAGGCGGAACGGATGCTTTTGACGGTCCGTTAGTAATTGGAATGATGATCAAGGGTGACGCTGAATTCAAGCAGCTTATTGACATTGTCGACGAGGAACGCCGTATGGCGATTGAAGGCTTTATCTTTGATGCTGAAACGAGGGAACTTCGCAGTGGGCGCACCCTGCTGACATTTAAAATCACCGACTATACCAGCTCAATTATGGTCAAAATGTTCTCCCGGGATAAAGAGGACGCCGCTTTGTTCCAGCGTGTTAAAAAGGGCATGTGGGCAAGGGTCCGGGGAAGTATTCAAAATGACACCTTTGTACGCGACCTTGTAATGATAGGTAACGATATTAACGAAATCAAACCCGAAACCCGAAAGGACAGGGCACCTGAAGGGGAAAAACGGGTGGAACTCCATCTCCATACCCCGATGAGCCAGATGGATGCGGTCACACCAGTCGCAGCTCTTGTAGGACAGGCGAGTAAATGGGGCCATAAAGCGATTGCGATTACAGATCACGCAGTTGCCCAGTCATTCCCGGAAGCATTTTCGGCTGGGAAAAAGAATGATATTAAAATTTTATACGGTATTGAGGCAAACCTGGTCGATGATGGAGTGCCGATTGCCTATAATGATGTCCACCGCCTGCTTTCAGAAGATACGTACGTAGTCTTTGACGTCGAGACAACTGGATTGTCGGCTGTATACGATACAATCATTGAACTAGCGGCGGTAAAGATTCGGGACGGGGAAATAATCGACCGCTTTGAATCGTTCGCGAACCCTCATCACCGGTTATCCGCTACTACCATAAACCTGACGGGAATTACGGATGATATGGTTGAAAATGCACCAGAAGTTGGGGAGGTACTGGAGAGATTCCATCAATGGGCAGATGACTCCATTCTGGTTGCCCATAATGCATCATTCGATATGGGCTTTTTAAATACCGGCTATAAAAAAATAGGATTGGGGAAAGCAAAGAACCCGGTTATTGATACGCTGGAGCTTGCCAGGTTCCTCTATCCAGAAATGAAAAACCATCGCCTGAACACACTGGCAAAGAAATTTGATGTCGAGCTGACCCAGCACCACCGGGCGATTTATGATGCTGAAGCTACCGGATACCTGCTTTTGAAAATGCTGAAAGATTCGCATGAAAAGGGAATTGAGTACCATGACCAATTCAATGACAATATGGGGAAAGGCGATGCCTATAAGCGGGCAAGACCCTATCATTGCACACTGCTTGCTCAAACAGAGGCAGGGTTAAAGAATCTTTTCAAATTGGTTTCAATTGCTCATATTAACTATTTTTATAGGGTGCCGCGAATACCTCGTTCCATTTTGCAAAAATACAGAGAAGGTATTCTCGTCGGTTCCGCTTGTGACCGGGGCGAAGTGTTTGAAGGTATGATGCAGAAGTCGCCTGAAGAAGTAGAAGAGCTGGCGCATTTTTATGATTATCTGGAGGTCATGCCGAAACCGGTATACGCACCATTGATTGAAATGGAGCTCGTCAGGAACGAACGGTCGCTTGAAGAAATTATCGGGAACGTTGTGAAACTTGGCGATAAATTGGGTATTCCTGTCGTTGCTACTGGTAACGTCCACTACCTTGAAAAAAATGATAAGATTTATAGAAAAATCCTGATTAATTCGCAGGGAGGCGCCAACCCGTTAAACCGCCACAACCTGCCTGACGTCCATTTCAGGACAACAGATGAGATGCTAAAAGAATTCACCTTCCTTGGTGCTGAAAAAGCAAAAGAAATCGTTGTAACAAATACAAACAAAATTGCTGATATGATTGACGTTATCAAGCCAATCAAAGATGACCTTTACACGCCAAAGATTGAAGGCGCTGAAGATGAAATGCGTGAAATGAGCTATTCAATGGCTCGCAGAATCTATGGCGATCCGCTTCCGGAAATAGTAGAAGCCAGGCTTGAAAAAGAACTTAAGAGTATCATTGGGCATGGTTTTGCGGTTATTTACCTGATTTCACATAAGCTTGTAAAAAAATCCCTTGATGATGGTTATCTGGTTGGTTCGCGTGGGTCGGTTGGGTCTTCGTTTGTTGCCACCATGACAGAAATTACAGAGGTTAATCCGTTGCCGCCGCATTATGTTTGCCCGAAATGCAAGCATTCCGAATTCTTTAATGATGGTTCTGTTGGATCCGGTTTCGACCTTCCAGATAAGGATTGTCCTGAATGCGGCGGGAAGTATAAAAAGGATGGCCATGACATTCCGTTTGAAACATTCCTTGGCTTTAAAGGAGACAAAGTACCAGACATTGACTTGAACTTCTCGGGTGAATACCAACCGAGAGCACATAATTACACAAAGGTCCTATTCGGTGAAGATTATGTTTACCGTGCTGGTACAATAGGCACAGTTGCTGATAAAACAGCATTTGGGTATGTGAAGGCGTACCAGCAGGAAAACAACCTCCAGCTACGCGGTGCAGAAATCGACCGGCTGGCTTCCGGCTGCACAGGCGTTAAACGGAACACCGGGCAGCATCCCGGTGGCATCATTGTTGTGCCGGATTATATGGATATTTACGATTTTTCACCTATCCAGTTTCCTGCCGATGCAACAGGTTCTGAGTGGAAAACAACGCACTTCGATTTCCATTCCATCCATGATAACGTCTTAAAGCTCGATATTCTGGGTCACGATGATCCGACAGTAATCAGGATGCTTCAGGATTTAAGCGGCATCGATCCGAAGACTATTCCTACTGATGATCCCGAAGTAATGAAGATTTTCAGTGGAACGGAATCACTGGGAGTTACTGAAGAGCAAATCATGTGTAAAACAGGGACACTCGGCATCCCGGAATTCGGTACCCGTTTTGTCCGCCAGATGCTTGAGGATACGAAGCCGACTACCTTTTCCGAGCTTGTGCAGATTTCCGGGCTCTCGCATGGAACGGACGTGTGGCTTGGAAATGCACAAGAACTGATCCATAATAAAACCTGTACTTTAAGCGAAGTAATCGGCTGCCGGGATGATATTATGGTATACCTTATTTATCAGGGCCTTGAGCCTGGGTTTGCGTTCAAAATCATGGAGTCAGTCCGTAAAGGTAAGGGACTCACTGATGAAATGGAAGCAGAAATGAGGAAGAATAATGTACCGGAATGGTATATTGACTCGTGTAAGAAAATTAAGTATATGTTCCCGAAGGCTCACGCTGCAGCTTATGTTCTGATGGCTGTGAGGATTGCCTACTTTAAGGTACATTTACCGCTGTTATACTATGCAGCTTACTTTACAGTCAGGGCTGAGGATTTTGATTTAGAGGCGATGGCACGAGGGCCGGAATCAATCAGGGCTAAAGTGGAAGAGATTAACGCCAAGGGTCTTGATGCTGCGCCAAAAGAGAAAAGCTTATTGACAGTGCTTGAACTCGCACTTGAAATGACGGAGCGAGGCTTTGCTTTCCAAAAAATTGATTTATATAAATCTGATGCTTCACAATTTATTATTGATGGACAAACATTAATCCCTCCGTTCAATTCGATTCCCGGGTTAGGGACAAATGCCGCGGAGAATATTGTGAAAGCCCGCGAAAATGGAGAGTTCCTTTCTAAAGAAGACTTGCAGCAGCGCGGTAAGGTTTCCAAAACAATCCTTGAGTATCTGGACAAACAAGGCTGCCTGGATGCACTGCCGGAACAGAATCAGCTTTCACTTTTCTAAAGATGGTATTCTTGTATCAAGATGGTATCTTTTCTCCAAAAATCGCCGGATATCGTTAATTTGCATTCAGTATGCGTGTGTGGTATAGTTTTATTGGAAATACTAAGCAAAATGTCCGGAAGAGTGGGGGAACCCACTCTTTCGTTCGTGTATGGAGGCGTTTTGCTAAGTACTAGATAACTGTCTACGTAAATTGCGCAAGATAAGGTAAAAAGCTGTAAAGGAGGTTAGCAATGAGCAAGGTTATAGAAGTAGTTGAAAACCTGGCTTCTCCCATCGTTCAGGAACTAGGTTTGGAACTTGTGGATATTGAATATGTAAAGGAAGGCAAGGAATGGTTTCTTCGTGTCTTCGTCGATAAAGAAGCAGGTGTCGATATAGAAGATTGCGGAATTGTAAGTGAACGTCTTAGCGAGAAGCTCGATGAACTGGATCCAATCCCACATAACTACTTCCTTGAAGTTTCATCCCCGGGTGCTGAAAGGCCTTTGAAGAAGGATAAGGACTTTATCAATGCTATCGGCAAAAATGTTTTTGTAAAAACCTACGAACCAATCGACGGCGAAAAAACCTTTGAAGGAACTTTGCTAGAATTCGATGGTGAAACTGTCAAAATCGAAATTAAAGTAAAAACACGAAGAAAAACTGTAGAGCTTCCGTACAGCAAAGTGGCAAGTGCTCGGCTTGCTGTTACGTTTGGGTGAGGCGCCTGGGCATTTTGCCTTCGGATAGAACCTTTCTGTCTGGAACAGGGAATATGAAATTGAGGCTAAAGGGGGATTTATTCCAATGAGCAGCGAACTAATGGATGCTCTGACAATACTGGAAAGAGATAAGGGGATTTCCAGGGATGTATTGATTGATGCAATAGAAGCGGCCCTTATTTCAGCATACCGCCGGAATTTCAATCAGGCACAAAATGTGCGGATTGACTTGAACATGCAAACAGGCACAATGCGTGTTTTTGCAAGAAAAGAAGTGGTTGACCAGGTTTTTGATCCAAGGCTGGAAATTTCCATTGAAGAAGCAAGACATCTTAATCCGAACTATCAGGTTGAAGATGTTGTTGAAATGGAAGTTACTCCAAAGGATTTCGGAAGGATTGCTGCCCAAACTGCTAAGCAAGTAGTAACACAGCGTGTGAGGGAAGCAGAGCGCGGCATTATCTATTCTGAATTTATCGACCGTGAAGAAGACATAATGACAGGAATTGTCCAAAGGATTGATTCAAAATTCATCTATGTCAGCCTTGGAAAAATTGAGGCATTGCTGCCAATTAACGAGCAAATGCCAAATGAACAATACAAACCGCATGACCGAATTAAAGTTTTCATCACAAAAGTTGAGAAAACGACTAAAGGACCACAAATCTTTGTTTCACGGACTCATCCCGGTTTGCTTAAACGCCTATTTGAGATTGAAGTCCCAGAAATCTATGATGGAACGGTTGAAATTAAATCTGTAGCACGTGAAGCTGGCGACAGGTCAAAGATTTCCGTCCATTCGGAAAATGGTGAAGTTGACCCAGTCGGAGCCTGTGTTGGCCCTAAAGGCGCGCGTGTCCAGGCAGTTGTTAATGAACTTAAGGGCGAAAAAATTGATATAGTTAAATGGTCTGAGGACCCCGTTGTGTTTGTAGCTAATGCATTAAGCCCGTCCAAGGTTCTGGATGTTAATGTAAACGAGGCTGAGAAGGCTACCACAGTTGTCGTTCCAGACTACCAGCTTTCACTTGCTATTGGCAAAAGAGGCCAGAATGCCCGCTTGGCGGCAAAGCTGACTGGCTGGAAAATTGATATTAAATCAGAAACGGATGCCCGTGAACTAGGAATCTTCCCTCGTGAGGAAACGATCAGACTTTTTGATGAAGATGAGGAGTTTTACGAGGAAGACGATTATGAATATGATGAAAACTATGAAGATGAGTACGACGTTGAATATGAAGATGAAGACGAAGACGAGGATAAGCGTTAAAGGTCGGAGGGATTAGCGGTGAACAAAATGAAGAAGGTCCCTATGCGCAAATGTGTCGCAACGGGTGAAATGAAATCAAAAAAAGAACTTGTTCGTATTGTCCGTTCCAAGGAAGGGGAAGTTTCAATTGATCCGACTGGCAAAAAGTCGGGTCGCGGAGCATACCTGTCACTTGACCGTGAAGCAATCCTTTTGGCTCAAAAGAAAAATATATTAGCAAACCATTTACAAACTAGCATAGATCCTGCCTTATATAAAGAGCTGCTCGGGCTCATTGAGAAGGAGAAAAGGCAATCTTGATGAAATCGAATCAATGGATGTCATTGCTTGGCTTGGCAAATCGGGCACGGAAAGTCATTTCCGGTGAGGAGCTTTCAATTAAAGAAATCCGGAGTGGAAAGGCAAAATTAGTCCTTTTATCTGCAGATGCGTCTTCAAATACCGCCAAAAAAATCACAGATAAGTGCAGCAGCTATAAAGTTCCTTGCAAGATTGTCGATAATCGGGAAAACCTCGGGACGGCTATTGGCAAGGAGGCACGGGTAGTAGTTGCGGTACTGGATGATGGGTTCGCCACTAAATTGATGACACTGCTCGATTAATTCTAGCGGGGGTGAAAGAATGAGTAAAACTCGTGTATATGAATACGCAAAAAAATACAACGTTTCAAGTAAGGATGTTATCAATAAATTGAAAGATATGAATGTAGAAGTATCCAACCATATGGCCACAATTGAATCTGATGCTCTTAATAAATTGGACGCAATTTACAATAAGAAACAAGACAGCAAGCCGCAGTCTGTGAATTCAAGGCCACAAAACCGGCCGCAAAACAACACTGGCGGACGTCCGCAAGGCGATCGTCCCAACCGTCCGCAAGGCGATCGTCCGAACCGCCCGCAAGGCGACCGTCCGAACCGCCCGCAAGGCGACCGTCCGAACCGCCCGCAAGGCGACCGTCCGAACCGCCCGCAAGGCGAGGGTACGAACCGTCCGCAAGGCGACCGTCCGAACCGTCCACAAGGCGACCGTCCGAACCGCCCGCAAGGCGATCGTCCGAACCGTCCGCAAGGCGACCGTCCGAACCGCCCGCAAGGCGACCGTCCGAACCGCCCACAAGGCGAGGGTACTAACCGTCCGCAAGGCGACCGTCCGAACCGTCCGCAGGGTGACCGTCCGAATCGTCCGCAAGGCGACCGTCCGAATCGTCCGCAAGGCGATCGTCCGCAGGGTACTCGCAGCGATGCAAGGCCGCAAGCAGCCAGTCAGCAACAAGGCCGCGCACAAGGCCAGGCAAATAATCGTCCTTCTAAGCCGGCAGCTCCAAAACCGGTCGATAGCAAGAAGAAGGAAAATGATTTTAAATCAAAAGAAAATAAAGCATTCAATAAAGGGAAGACTTCTAATAGACCTGGCCAGGGCCAAAACCGCAACAACAAACCTGGAAAAAGGCAGCAGCACCAGCCTGCGGCACCACAGGTTAAAAAGGAACGCGAACTTCCTGCTAAAATTACGTTTAGTGAGTCCCTAACCGTCGCGGAACTTGCGAAAAAGCTTTATAGGGAACCATCGGAAATCATTAAAAAACTGTTCTTGCTTGGAGTAATGGCAACTATTAACCAGGAATTGGATAAAGATGCTATTGAACTGATTGCAAGTGAGTATGGCGTTGAAGTAGAAGAAGAAATCAAAATAGACACAACTGACCTTGAAGTATACTTCACTGAGGACGAAAATGAGAACCTTGTTGAAAGGCCATCAGTCGTTACTATTATGGGTCACGTTGACCATGGTAAAACGACACTCCTTGATTCCATCCGCCATACAAAGGTAACAGCAGGTGAAGCAGGGGGAATCACCCAGCATATCGGCGCATACCAGGTAGAAGAAAACGGTAAAAAGATCACTTTCCTTGATACACCTGGACACGCTGCGTTCACAACTATGCGTGCACGTGGAGCTAAAATTACCGATATTACAATCCTTGTTGTTGCAGCTGATGATGGTGTCATGCCGCAAACCGTAGAAGCAATTAACCATGCAAAGGCAGCAGAGGTTCCAATTATTGTTGCAGTTAACAAAATGGATAAACCTACTGCCAATCCAGATAAAGTTATGCAGGAATTGACAGAGCATGGACTAGTACCAGAAGCCTGGGGTGGAGAAACTATATTTGTTCCCCTTTCCGCTAAAACAGGAGAAGGAATCGACAGCCTGCTAGAAATGATTCTGCTTGTTAGCGAAGTTGAGGAATACAAAGCAAACCCTAATCGTAAGGCAGTTGGAACAGTGATTGAAGCACAGCTTGACAAAGGCCGTGGCTCAGTTGCCACCCTTCTTGTCCAGAATGGTACATTAAAAGTTGGTGATCCGATCGTTGTCGGCGGTACTTTTGGGCGTGTCAGGGCAATGGTCAACGACAAAGGCCGCCGTGTAAAAGAAGCAGGCCCTTCAACACCGGTTGAGATTACAGGCTTGAATGATGTACCACAAGCTGGTGACCGTTTTGTCGTCTTTGAAGATGAGAAAACTGCAAGGCAGGTCGGGGAATCCCGTGCCTCTCAGGCATTGGTTGCTTCCCGTGGCGAGAAATCCCGTGTAAGCCTGGATAACTTGTTTGAACAGTTAAAACTAGGGGAAATGAAAGACTTGAACATCATTATAAAAGCCGATGCTCAAGGTTCTGCAGAAGCAATGGCTGGATCACTCATGAAAATTGAAGTTCCAGGAATCAACATCCGAATCATCCATACTGGAGTCGGGGCTATTAATGAATCCGACATCACTCTTGCGGCTGCTTCAAATGCTATCGTCATTGGATTTAATGTCCGTCCTGATGCGAATGCTAAGCGTGCAGCTGAGGCTGAAAAAGTGGATATGCGTCTGCACAGGATTATTTACAAGGTAATTGAAGAAATTGAAGCAGCCATGAAGGGCATGCTTGATCCTGAATTCCAGGAAAAAGTTATCGGGCAGGCTGAAGTTCGTCAGACATTTAAAGTATCCAAAATCGGTACAATTGCCGGTTCATATGTTACAGATGGCAAGATTACCCGAGATAGCGGTATCCGTGTTATCCGTGACGGCGTTGTAATTTTTGAAGGTACCATTGATGCACTGAAGCGCTTTAAGGATGATGCCAAGGAAGTAGCCCAAGGATACGAATGTGGTATAACCATCAAGAACTTCAATGATGTAAAAGAAGGAGACATCTTTGAGGCGTTTGTGATGGAGGAAGTGGAAAGGAAATGATTATTGGCATTGCCAGGTGCGAGTGTTTGATTTATGATGCGGCCTCCTTAAAAAATAAGCGGGCCGTCCTTCAAAGAATTATCTCTCGTATCCGGCAAAAGTATAATGTTTCCGTTTCGGAAGTGGATTTTCAGGATGTATGGCAAAGGACAGCAATTGCAGTTGCTGCTGTTGCGTCCGCAAAAGTCCCTGCTGAAAGGGAGCTGCAAAATGCCATTAAGCTCATTGACTCTTTTCCTGAAATCGAAAGAACCATCACCGACATAGAATGGCTTTAAGATAAGAGGTGACTGACATGAGCCATAGAGCGAACCGTGTTGGAGAACAAATGAAAAAGGAACTTGGCGACATCATCGGACGCAAAATCAAGGATCCACGGATTGGATTTGTAACCGTGACCGATGTCCAGGTAACTGGTGATCTCCAGCAGGCAACTGTCTATATTTCTGTTTTGGGTGACGAAGACCAAAGGGAAAACACATTAAAGGGTCTTGCCAAAGCGAAAGGATTCATTCGTTCCGAAATCGGAAACAGAATCCGCCTGAGAAAAACTCCGGAAATCATCTTTGAATTCGATGAATCAATAGATTACGGTAACCGGATCGAGACATTGCTGACCAAGATTCACAATGAAGAAAAAGAACCAACCGAAGGCAAAGAGGAGTAAACGGGATGGATAGACTTTTGTCTATCCATCTTTTTAATAAGGAAAAGTGGAGGAGCTTTTTCTTTGGAATTTCAAGTACAATTTGACCTAGTCGAAACATCAAAATGTCCTGAAAAGGAGTATTCGAGTTATGATGAAAAAATCTTTTGCTGAAAAGTAAAGCTCTGAGTTTGCCCAAGACCGGCACGCAAGTATACTCCCCCAGCGCAATACTTTTTAAAAAATACTAAAAGGAGCTGAATCTATTGGAGGGAATTTTGCCGCTATACAAACCCGCGGGAATGACCTCGCATGATTGCGTGTTCAAACTGCGAAAAATACTAAAAACTAAAAAGGTTGGTCATACAGGGACACTAGACCCGGATGTGACAGGCGTCCTGCCAATATGTATCGGCAGGGCAACCAAAGTTGCGGAATACATAACAGACGCCGGTAAAGCATATGAAGGAGAAGTTACTATTGGTGTATCAACCGAAACTGAAGATGCATCAGGAGCAGAAGTAAACCGAATCCCTGTAGAAAGAATAATCAGCAGACAGGAAATACTTGATGTACTGGCTTCATTAACAGGAGAAATTGAACAAACCCCGCCTATGTATTCGGCGGTCAAAGTGAACGGGAAAAGACTTTATGAATATGCCCGAAAAGGAATTGAAGTTGAAAGGCCCTCCAGATTCGTAACGATCTATAAGCTAGAACTTCTTGATGACCGCGAGGAGTTTATCGGAGAAACAATTACTTTCAGATTCCGTGCTGAATGCAGTAAAGGGACGTATATTAGGACACTGGCAGTCATGATTGGTGAGAGACTGGGTTATCCAGCACATATGTCCTCGCTAATCCGGACCCGTTCTGCAGCATATACACTCGATGATTGTTTAACATTTGCCCAAATCGAGGAATTGATGGCAAAAGGGGAGATTGACCAGGCATTGAGACCGACGGCAAGCGCTCTTTTCCATTTGCCGAAATACAGGATAAATGATACATTAGCAGAGAAAGTGAAGAATGGGGTGCGCCTGCGTATCCCTGAAGAATTCAGCAACCATTCCGGCCCGATTGCTTTAGAAGTTATGTCAGGGGAGGTCCTTGCTATCTATCAAAAGCACCCTGAAAAGGAAGGGCTGATGAAGCCGATTAAAGTGCTGTGGATGGCTGATAACAATGGCTAACCCATACAGCTCTAAAAGGTATGAGGATTGGCAGTTGCTTTAACAGAAAAGGTGAACAGTAGTGGAAGTAATCAATCTTAAATATCCCCATCATATCGCTAAAAATGATTTACCGCCGTCCTCAGTTGCACTTGGCTATTTCGACGGGGTTCATCTTGGACATCAAAAGGTAATCTCCGATGCGCGTTTGCATGCAGAAGAAAAGGGACTGAAGACTGCTGTTATGACCTTCCATCCCCATCCCAAGGTTGTGCTGGGCAGGATGGATCAGGAAATTGAATATATTACACCAATGGATGAAAAAATTAGGCTTATTGCTGAAACAGGTGTGGATATTTTGTTTATTGCCGAATTTTCGAATGAATTCGCAAACCTGACACCTCAGGAATTTATAGATCAGTATATTATTGGGCTCAACATCCAACACGTATCAGCTGGCTTCGATTATTCTTACGGACGAATGGGCAAAGGAAACATGGAAACGATGCCGTTTCACTCTCGGGGGCAATTCAGCTATTCCATGGTTGAAAAGCTTGAGCTGAATGGAGAGAAAATTAGTTCCACTCTCATTAGACAATATATAATGCAAGGGAGAATGGAAGCTATCAAAGGTCTGCTTGGCAGAATGTATACAACTTCCGGGGTGGTCATTCATGGTGATAAGCGAGGCAGGACGATTGGTTTTCCCACTGCCAATGTAGAGCTAACTGGAGAATACCTATTGCCTCCGCTGGGCGTATATGCTGTACGAATCCACGTTGGCGGCTCCTGGTATTATGGCGTTTGTAATATGGGGTACAAACCAACCTTCAAGAAGGAAAAAGCACCTAAGCCTTCTATAGAGGTTAATATATTCGACTTTAACGAGGATATTTATGGTCAGAGAGTAATTGTCGAATGGCATGTTTATTTGAGGAAGGAACAGAAATTTACCGGTATCAATGAACTTGTCTCGCAAATAAACAAAGACAAAGAACGAGCAGCCGTACATTTTGGCTTGAGTATTGGTTAGATAGATTTGAATTGTCTTGAATTTAGGTTTTTCCTTGCTTTTTGGCGGGAAAAGTTGTATTCTTATTAACGTACTAAAAGAACCTTTGCTTGGCATGTCGAATCACCGGCGCTTGCTCAGTAAATGGGGATAGAAAATTAGGAGGTGAACCAGGATGGCAATCACACAAGAACGCAAAAACGAACTAATCAATGAGTACAAAACTCATGAAGCCGATACGGGATCTGCAGAGGTCCAAATCGCTGTCCTTACTGAATCAATCAACAACTTGAACGAGCACTTGCGCACACACAAGAAAGACCACCACTCACGTCGCGGTCTTTTGAAAATGGTTGGTAAGCGCCGTAACCTATTAACTTACCTGCGTAACAAAGACGTTGCACGCTACCGTGAGTTAATCAATAAGCTTGGCTTACGTCGATAGTAGAAAGAAGCGGGAATCTTCCCGCTTTTTTGTTAGGTAAAAATACTTTATACATATTTTAAGTCAGCATTATCTTGTGAATACTATTATTATTACGATACCTAAAAGTGTAAACTAATTGCATGGAAAGCGCTGAAGCATTTTTAAAAGTGATTGAGCCAGAAAGAGGGGTAATAAATACATGGAATCAAAGAAACAAGAGTTTTCTATTGATTGGGCGGGGCGCAAGCTTACCGTCGAAGTTGGCCAGCTTGCAAAGCAGGCAAATGGAGCAGCCCTTGTCCGTTATGGAGATACTGCAGTACTTAGTACAGCAACTGCTTCAAAAGAACCCAAAAATGTGGACTTCTTCCCACTTACTGTAAACTACGAAGAACGCCTATATGCTGTTGGGAAAATTCCTGGCGGATTCATTAAGCGTGAAGGCCGGCCAAGTGAAAAAGCAATCCTTGCAAGCCGCCTGATTGATCGTCCGATCCGCCCGCTTTTTGCTGATGGATTCAGGAATGATGTACAAGTTATTTCAATTGTAATGAGTGTTGACCAGGATTGCCCATCTGATATGGCAGCAATGCTTGGCTCTTCAATCGCCCTCAGCGTATCCGACATTCCATTTGAAGGACCTATCGCGGGTGTTATTGTTGGCCGCGTTGATGGAAAGTTCGTCATCAATCCGACCGTTGAACAAGCCGAAAAGAGCGATATACACCTTGCCGTTGCTGGGACAAGGGATGCAATCAACATGGTTGAAGCAGGCGCGCTGGAAGTTCCAGAGGAAGTCATGCTTGAAGCAATTATGTTTGGACATGAGGAAATCAAGCGTCTCATTGCCTTCCAGGATGAAATTGTAAAGGCTGTGGGCAAGGAAAAGCGTGAGATAACTCTTTATGAAGTAGACCAGGAATTAAAAGCGGAAGTACTTGAGTTTTGTGAAAAAGATATGATTTCCGCCATCCAGGTCCAGGAAAAGCATGCCCGAGAAGCTGCCATCAAAGAAGTGAAGGATGCAGTTCTTGCAAAGTATGTAGATCAGGAAGCAACTGATGAAGACCTTAAGCAGGTTAAACAAATCCTCGACAAATTAGTTAAGGATGAGGTTCGCCGATTGATAACTGAAGAAAAAGTTCGTCCAGACGGACGCGGGGTCGATGAAATCCGTCCTCTGTCTTCACAAGTTGGCCTCTTGAGCCGTACCCATGGCTCCGGCTTGTTTACACGCGGCCAGACTCAGGCGCTTAGCATCTGTACGCTTGGTGCAATGGGTGACGTTCAGATTCTGGATGGCCTTGGGCTTGAGGAAGAAAAAAGATTTATGCATCATTACAATTTCCCACTCTTCTCTGTTGGTGAGACAGGCCCTATCAGGGGACCAGGCCGCCGCGAAATCGGACACGGAGCACTTGGAGAAAGGGCGCTTGAACCTATTATTCCGTCTGAGAAGGATTTCCCTTATACAATCCGTCTTGTATCCGAAGTTCTTGAGTCGAACGGTTCAACCTCTCAGGCAAGCATTTGTGCGAGTACACTCGCAATGATGGATGCAGGGGTTCCAATTAAAGCTCCTGTAGCAGGTATTGCAATGGGACTTGTTAAATCAGGTGAACATTACACTGTACTTACAGATATCCAGGGAATGGAAGACCATCTTGGTGATATGGACTTCAAGGTTGCCGGTACTTCAAAAGGTGTGACCGCCCTTCAAATGGATATTAAGATTGAAGGTTTATCCCGTGAAATCCTGGAAGAAGCTTTGGGGCAGGCTAAGAAAGGCCGTATGCAAATACTCGAGTCCATGCTATCCACATTGGCAGAACCAAGGGCTCAGTTATCTCAATATGCTCCTAAGATTTTGACGATGACCATCAATCCGGATAAAATCAGAGATGTTATCGGACCAAGCGGAAAACAAATCAATAAGATTATTGAAGAAACAGGCGTTAAAATCGATATCGAGCAGGATGGTACAGTATTCATTGCTTCTACAAATGAAGAAATGAACCAGAAAGCGAAGAAAATCATCGAAGATATCGTTCGTGAAGTTGTTGTGGGTGAGTATTACTTAGGCAAAGTAAAACGGATTGAAAAATTCGGCTGCTTCGTTGAAATTTTTGCCGGAAAAGATGGGCTTGTCCATATTTCTGAGCTTGCTGAAGAGCGAGTTGGCAAAGTTGAAGACGTCGTTAAAATCGGTGACGAAATGCTTGTCAAGGTTACCGAGATTGACAGGCAGGGCCGTGTAAACCTTTCCCGCAAGGCAGTTCTAAAAGAACAGCGTGAAAAGGCTGAGCAGGAAAATAAGTAAGAATAATATCCCAAGAGGCTGTCCCACTGGTGGCAGCCTCTTTTTTTGTTGTTAAGGAAACTTTAGATTTCGCAACTGTGGATAACTTTTTTATCTAGCTCGTTTACGTCTAGCTCCAGCGCCTATCGCCTAGCAAACTTCAGGTCTCCTCCCTACGATAAGTCATCATCGAATCGCATTCGCTCTTCGTGATTCCTTTATCCCACTCTTAAGGCTCAGTAAGCCTCCTCCGTCGGCAACTGATCCTAAAGGTCCGATTCGTTCAACTAACCATCAGCAAAAATCGCTGATGGAAGTTTCACTTTATCTCAGTCGAAGCCCCTCCATTTTGTACGGCGATGGTCAAGGCGCTTGCGCTTTTGTTCGTAAAGCAATTTAAATTTTATTTCTACAAATACAAAGAAGCTATGCAAGAAAAGATTGAGTTACTTAGTGGACAGGGCATGTTCTGACCTCTTATTACATAACATACTGTGTAGGAAAGGGGGAAGTATATATGAAAAGGGGACTTTTATTTCTTTTTATTTGTATCCTGGCACTATTGGCGATTAACAGTCCATATGTTTCTGGCTATGTAGAGGCGTTGAAAACCGACAGTATACCGGTTTTGAAACAAAAAGACGAACTCTATGAAAAAATTGAGGGAGCTGCTGCCGAGAAGAATATTGCGGCCGAGGATGCACGAATCGATAAAATCTGGAAGGCGATACCAGGGTACAATGGATATGAAATTGATATAGATGCTTCCTATAAAAAAATGAAGAAAAAAGGTAAATACGATCCCTCCAAACTTATATTTCGGGAAACCCGGCCGAAGGTCCATCTTAAGGATCTGCCGCCAGCACCTTTATATAGAGGCAATTCTTCAAAACCAATGGTAGCCTTTGCGGTCAATGTTGCATGGGGCAATGAATATTTGCCTGATATGCTTGCTGTCCTAAAAAAACAAAATGTCTCTGCGAGTTTTTTCCTTGAAGGAAATTGGGTAAAAAAATACCCAGAGCTTGCCAGGATGATTGTTGATGGTGGCCATGAAGTAGGAAATCACTCCTATTCCCACGTAGACATGGCAAAAGTGACGAAAGAAAGAGCTATTGAGGAACTTAAAAAAACCAATGAAGTCATAGAAGCTACCACTGGTAAACAGAGCAAATGGTTCGCTCCTCCGAGCGGCAGCCTTGGTACCAATACCGCTGAAATAGCAGCGTCACAAAAGCTTGGAACAATCATGTGGACGGTAGACACGATTGACTGGCAAAAACCAAGCCCTGAAACAATTCTTAACCGTGTCACGACCAAAACGGCAAACGGATCCATTATTTTAATGCATCCAACTGAGCCGACAGCTGCGGCATTACAGCGGATGATTCTTATTTTGAAGGAGAAAGACTTTAAATTAGGTACAATATCAGAATTGCTGTCCGAAGAAAGGATACACCCGGTTCTAGTAGAAAAGCGCTAAAATTTGGAGAAATGGGAACAAACATGTAAAATAATCTAAGAATAGCCGCAGCAGTTGTCCAAGAACAGGAGGAGTTCAATGATTAAGAAATATACATGCCAAAACGGAGTAAGGGTTGTACTTGAAAATATACCGACTGTCCGATCGGTTGCAATAGGAATCTGGATTGGCACTGGTTCGAGGAATGAAACGCCAGAAAACAACGGGATATCGCATTTCCTTGAGCACATGTTTTTTAAAGGCACAAAAACCCGTTCAGCCAGGGAAATTGCCGAATCATTCGACAGCATTGGCGGCCAGGTAAATGCTTTTACTTCAAAGGAATACACTTGCTATTATGCAAAGGTACTTGACACACACGCCGACTTTGCTCTGGAAATCCTTTCAGATATGTTCTTCAATTCAGTATTTGATGAAGAAGAATTGAAAAAAGAAAAAAATGTCGTCTTTGAAGAAATAAAGATGTATGATGACACACCCGATGACATCGTCCATGACCTGTTAAGCAAAGCTGTTTATGAGTCCCATCCACTGGGATATCCGATATTGGGAACGGAAAGCACGCTTGAAACCTTTAATGGAACCAAATTGAAGGAATATATCCATACGCATTATACACCGGAAAACGTCGTCATCTCGATTGCTGGTAATATTGCTGAAACTTTCATTGGCAAGGTAGAAAAGCATTTCGGTTCCTATGAAGGCGGAAAGGCTGAGCCTCGTGAGGACAAACCAGTATTCCATGCAAATCGTCTGTCCCGAAAGAAGGAAACCGAGCAGGCACATCTTTGTATTGGTTTTGAAGGCCTGAAGGTTGGACACCAGGACATCTACAGTCTGATTGTCTTAAACAATATACTGGGCGGAAGCATGAGCAGCCGTTTATTCCAGGACGTTCGTGAACAGCGCGGACTCGCCTATTCCGTCTTTTCCTACCATTCAGCCTACCAGGACAGCGGAATTGTCACCATCTATGGTGGAACAGGAGCAAAGCAGCTCGACCTGCTTTTCGAGACGGTACAGGATACCTTAGATACACTGAAGAGGGATGGCATCTCGGAGAAAGAGCTTAACAATAGCAAGGAACAGCTTAAAGGCAGCCTAATGTTAAGCTTAGAAAGCACAAACAGCCGGATGAGCCGCAATGGTAAAAATGAACTCATCCTAAAATACCATCGTACACTGGATGAAATTATTGAAGAAATTGACAGTGTAACAAAGCCTGGAGTTGATGGGCTAGCCAACAAAATCTTTACAGATCACTATTCCGTGTCTTTGATCAGTCCGGATGGAGAACTTCCAAATTTATTGAAATAAAAGATAGCAGCCATTGCAAAAGTGCAATGGCTGCTTTTTTGAGGATAGATACCCAAGTTGTTTCTTTACAGAAGGGAAAAAGCGGTAAAATTAATTTGAAATATTGCACATTTATAAAGGAATCTTAGGCTAGGAGATGGGTAATGAGGAGTGAATTCGAAGAAAAGTATCAAAATTTACCCTTTGCGGCAACAATTCTTGTTTATTTAAATGATTTATAGTTATATCTAATGGGTTTCATCTTAGGTTTTTACTTTGTAAATGTTCTATTCCTGATAAGCGTATTCTTCATGATGTTCTTAATTTATCATAACCTGGCAGAAAACTCCCTCAATTGTGTGCAGGCAGAGCCAAACAATAAGGGAGAGATGAATGCCGATTGGCGATAGCCAAAGTTTTCCTTTCTGTGGTATAATTAGAACAAACGTTCCGGTGGAAAGGGAGTGTTTATATGATTAAAAAAGCGTATAAATTTCGAATCTATCCAAATCAAAAACAGGAAATTCTGATTAATAAGACAATTGGGTGCGCCCAGTTCGTCTTTAATCTCTTTCTTGAAAAATGGAATACTTCCTATAAAGAAGAGGGTAAAGGACTGTCCTACAACAAGTGTTCCTCCCAGCTTCCTGTCCTGAAAAAGGAATTTCCCTGGTTAAAGGAAGTCGACAGTACGGCAGTACAAACATCCCTCCAGCATCTTTCCGATTCGTTCGAAAGGTTTTTTAAAAAACAGACAAAAGCCCCACGATTCAAATCAAAGAAAAACAAAGTCCAATCCTATACCTCCAAGCACACAAACGGAAATATTGCTATAGTGGGCAATAAGCTGAAATTGCCAAAGCTTGGGCTTGTCACATTTGCCAAAAGCAGGGAAATTGAAGGCAGAATTTTAAATGCCACGATCCGCCGCAGCCCCTCGGGTAAGTACTTTGTTTCAATCCTGGCTGAACAGGAAGTCCCGCCTAAGGTAAAAACGGGTTCAGTGGTTGGAGTTGACATGGGTTTAAAGGATTTTGCCATACTCTCAAATGGTACCTCATACAAAAATCCGAAATTCTTCCGGACGATGGAAGAGAAATTAATAAAAGCACTACGCATCCTCTCCCGAAGGCGGGAACAGGCTATAAAGAACAAGAAACCTTTGAGTGAAGCCAAGAACTACCAAAAACAGAAACGCGAAGTTGCAAGGCTACATGAACAAATTGTGAATGCAAGGTCAGATTACCTGCAGAAGATCTCTACCGAAATCATCAAAAACCACGATGTCGTCGGTATTGAGGATCTGCAGGTATACCCTCTTCTTAAAAATCACAAGCTTGCCAAATCCATCAGTGAAGTATCCTGGTCCCAATTCCGCACTATGCTGGAGTACAAGGCAAATTGGTATGGAAAGAAAATTGTGGCGGTTTCAAAGACCTTTGCATCCAGCCAGCTGTGCTCAAATTGCGGCTACAAACACGAGGGCGTTAAGGATTTAAACCTCCGCAAATGGGTGTGTCCGGAATGTGGCATGGAACATGACAGGGATATTAACGCAGGAAGAAATCTCCGGAACGAAGCCATTCGTCTCCTAACTGTCGGGACGACAGGGATAGCCTAATCAACTAGAAACTGATAGGTTTCTTTACTTAGGAATCCCCTTCCTCAATCAGCGGCAGCTGATAGGTGGGGATAGTTCAAATTAGGAAAATACGTATCCCAAAACGGATCTTTGTGTTTTCAACAGTTGTATCTTTTCTATTGTTTATTTACGAGTTTCCAATTGTGCTGCTTGATGAACTTCAATATATAGTTACAGGTTATCATGACCCAGAAGAAGTAATAAAAGGTAGTGGTATATTTCTCCTGGGAGTGAATGTTTTAGAAATAGGTAACGTTGAAAACGAACAAAAGGTACCAGAAATTTTTACTCACAACCAAAAAAAATCTTTTTACGAGATAAAACCTGTTACGAATCCAGAGCGGTACAAGAGCAAAAACTTAGCAATCTTTGAGTTTATAGGGTTACATAAACATGGATTTGAACAAATGGCTGAGAATGTTTCAGCGTATTTTAAAACAAGTAATCCGGTTATTGATGAATTTTTAAGTCGGGAAAACTCAGCAGGTGATAGTGCTGGCTTAGGACTAGTCCTTTTCAGCATTCTAGCACAAAAAGAAATTCATAATGATTTGTAAATAGGGGTGACAGGAGCAATTACTAAATTCCACAAACCCTTTGTTGTTTTATAAAGTCATCATCCATTCGTCAGTAAGGAATTAAGTGCTATATCAATAGCTTGTTTTCCGAAAAATAGTCTATTTGCTTTAAAACCCTATAAACTAATAAAAAGGACTGACAGGGGGATTAAGGGCATGAGGCTAAGCGAATTAAGCGGCAAGGAAATAGTGGACATCAAAAAGGCGGAGAGGCTGGGAGTCCTCGGGCAGACGGATCTTGAAATTAATGAGCAGACGGGACAGATTCAGGCGTTGCTTATCCCATCATTAAAATGGTTTGGTTTCCGGAAACAGGGTGAGGAAGTGCGTGTTCAATGGAAGCATATTAAAAAGATTGGTGCCGATATGATTATAATAGATATCCCAGGACGTGAAGAAGATTAGGCATACAAATAAAAAAGAAATGATGGCCTCCGCAAACAAGCGGAGGCTTTTAATGTTTTAAAGGCCAATTCCGTTATGTATGGCATGGTTTATTTTCACCCATTTCAACCCATCAACATAAAATGTCAAGTAGCCTGCATTGGGCATAGAATTGAATAGGAATCTGTAAACAAAGAAGGTGAAGTGTTTCATGCTGACAGGGATGCAGATAGCCATTATTGGCGGCGATGCCAGGCAGTTGGAAATCATCAGGAAACTAACGGAACTGGATGCTAAATTACTACTAGTCGGGTTTGAACAATTGGACCATGCCTTTACTGGAGCGCAAAAAGAAAAAATAGGTGAAGCCGATTTTTCAGCCGTCGATGCTCTTATTTTGCCTGTATCGGGAACGAGCATGGATGGGCAGGTTGAAACTATTTTCTCAAATGAACAGGTTGTCCTGACCGAAGAAATCCTGGCTAAAACGCCTGAAACATGCACGATATACTCGGGGATAACAAATGGTTACTTAACAGGAATTATTAAAAAAGCAAAACGGCGCCTTGTTCTTTTGTTTGAACGGGATGACGTGGCTATATACAATTCGATACCTACAGTTGAAGGTACCATCATGATGGCCATCCAGCATACAGATTTTACTATCCATGGCTCAAATGTTGTCGTGCTTGGTTTTGGGCGTACCGGTATGAGTGTAGCGAGGACATTTCATGTACTTGGTGCAAAAGTGAAGACAGGCGCGAGGAAGTCCGAGCATCTTGCTCGGATTACTGAGATGGGCCTCATTCCTTTTCACCTTTCGGAAATAGAAAAAGAAATTCGAGATGCCGACATCGTTATTAACACAATTCCTCACCAGATTGTCAGTGCTTCGGTTATTTCTAAAATGGCCTCACATACCTTGATTATTGACCTTGCATCAAAACCAGGTGGCACAGATTTCCGCTACGCTGAAAAGCGCGGGATTAAAGCAATGCTTGCTCCGGGCCTTCCAGGCATAGTCGCACCAAAGACGGCTGGACAAATATTAGCGAACGTACTCTCGCAGCTCCTCCAGGGTGACTTACAGAATCGAAAGGGGAAAGCAACATGAAATTGAAAGGTAAGAGAATTGGCTTTGGCCTTACTGGTTCTCACTGTACGTATGACGAGGTGTTCCCGGAAATAGAAAAACTAGTCAAAGAAGGTGCTGAAGTCATTCCGATAGTTACATTTACCGTAAAAAACACAGACACCCGGTTTGGCAAAGGTGAGGACTGGATAGAAAAAATCGTTCAGGTAACAGGAAATGAAGCAATCGATTCAATTGTTAAGGCTGAACCTCTAGGGCCAAAATACCCGCTGGACTGCATGGTCATCGCACCTATGACCGGTGTCTCCATGAGCAAATTCGCCAATGCAATCAATGATTCTCCTGTCCTTATGGCGGCAAAAGCTACGCTTAGAAACCAAAAACCAATCATTCTCGGAATATCGACGAATGATGCCCTTGGTTTGAATGGCGTCAATCTAATGAGGCTAATGTCATCTAAACATATATTCTTCATACCGTTTGGCCAGGATGATCCTGTTAACAAACCAAACTCAATGGTCGCAAGAATGGCGCAATTAAAAGAGACTGTTGAGGCAGCGCTTGATGGTAAACAGCTCCAGCCAGTCCTTGTAGAAAGATATCTTGACTGAAAAATGTTTTTTGCGAAAGCAAATAGCTTTTAAGTCTTTCATTAGCAAGGGAATGTGTTAAAATGTAGAAAAGCATCAGCGGGCTTTTGCCCGCTGCTCTTTTATACATATGGGAGGGATGAAATATCCCAATGAACATTCCCAGATGGAATAATATATCAAGATATGTTTTGACGGAAGGAGTCTTCGGTAAGTATGAATGGACAAAATGGATTTACAGTTGCTGTCGTAGGCGCAACAGGCGCAGTTGGCCAGCAAATGATTGAGACGCTAGTAAAGAGGGACTTCCCGATAAAAAAACTTGTCCTGCTTTCATCATCCAGGTCTGCAGGCAAAAAAATAACTGTTAATGATGTGGAGCATACAGTCCAGGAAGCAAAGCCGGAAAGCTTTGAAGGGATAGACATTGCTTTATTCAGTGCAGGTGGCAGCGTATCAAAGGAATTGGCTCCGGAAGCAGCTAAGCGCGGGGCAGTGGTAATTGATAATACGAGTGCATTCAGGATGGATCTTGAGGTGCCGCTCGTTGTTCCTGAAGTTAATGAAGAGGATGTCCATACACACAAAGGAATCATTGCTAATCCGAATTGCTCGACAATCCAGATGGTTGTTGCACTGGAACCTATCCGCAAAAAGTTCGGACTTAAAAAAATCATTGTTTCTACCTATCAGGCCGTTTCAGGTGCCGGGGCTGCTGCTATAGAAGAATTAAGGGAAGAGACAAAGGCAATCATTGAAGGCAAGGACTTTGAACCTAAAGTACTTCCTGTCAAGGCAAGTGATAAGCACTATCAAATCGCGTTCAACGCCATTCCGCAAATTGATAAATTTGAAGATAACGGGTTTACATTTGAAGAATTGAAAATGATAAATGAAACGAAGAAAATAATGCATGATACAAGCCTTCAGGTTGCGGCAACATGCGTCAGGCTTCCAGTAGAAGTAGGCCATTCAGAATCGGTTTATTTTGAAATTGAGTCTGAAGGGGTTACCGCTGCAGAAATCAGGGAATTATTGAGTGATGCACCAGGAGTGGTCCTCCAGGATGACCCTGCGAACCAAATCTACCCAATGCCTGCTGATTGTGTTGGCAAAAATGATGTCTTCGTCGGCAGGGTCCGCAAAGATCTTGACAGCGATAATGGCTTCCATATGTGGGTTGTATCAGATAACTTGCTGAAAGGCGCTGCCTGGAATTCTGTCCAGATTGCAGAAAGCTTAATCAGGCTGGGAGTCGTAAAAGCGAAATAATTCATATCATTTTTGGGGTGCAGGAATGAAAGTAATTGTACAGAAGTTTGGCGGTACCTCCGTCAGAAATGAAGAAAATAGGCTTCAAGCCAAGAAACATATAGAGAAAGCCCTCTCTGAAGGCTATAAAGTCGTTGTTGTCGTATCGGCAATGGGCCGAAAAGGGGAGCCATATGCAACGGACACGTTATTGTCCCTGGCCGGCGAGAATCTTGGTAAAATGAGCCGCCGCGAGGTCGATATGCTCCTTGCCTGTGGGGAAGTAATTTCAAGCATTGTTTTTACTTCAATGCTCCTCGATTCAGGGATTAATGCAGTTGCCTTAAATGGCGCACAGGCCGGCTTCCGGACAAACGATGATCATACAAATGCAAAAATAATTGAGATGAACTGCGAAAGGCTAATGGAAGAACTTCAGGATGCAGATGTCGCAGTAGTAGCAGGCTTTCAGGGCGCAGCAGAAAATGGCGATGTAACGACCATCGGCAGGGGCGGCAGTGATACGTCCGCAGCCGCATTAGGTGCCGCTCTGAATGCAGAATGGATAGATATTTTTACCGATGTAGAAGGTATCATGACCGCAGACCCAAGGATTGCCAAGCATGCGAGGCCATTGCCTGTGGTAACTTACACAGAGGTTTGCAATATGGCTTATCAGGGTGCAAAGGTCATCCATCCGCGAGCAGTTGAGATAGCCATGCAGGCAAAAGTCCCTATGCGGATTCGATCGACTTATTCTGATGGCCTAGGGACACTTGTAACTGGCCAAGTTCGTTCAGTGGCGGGAGCTGATATAAAAGAGCGTCCCGTTACGGGTATTGCCCATGTCCCGCATGTTACGCAAATTAGGGTAAATGCGAAAAAGGACCAATACAATCTCCAGGCCGAGGTTTTCAAGGCAATGGCAAATGAGCGTATTTCGGTGGATTTTATTAACATATCGCCGGTAGGGGTCGTATATACTGTGTCTGAGGATTCTGCCGGCAAGGCAATCGAAGTGCTTAATTCAATTGGCCATGAGCCAATTGTCGAACGTGGCTGCGCAAAGGTTTCCGTAGTCGGTGCAGGCATGGCAGGCGTACCGGGTGTAACCGCAAAAATTGTGACAGCATTGACAGGAAAAGGCATCAGGATTCTTCAATCCGCAGACAGCCATACCACAATTTGGGTGCTCGTCAAGCAGGATGACTTAGTAAAGGCTGTAAACGCACTCCATGATGCTTTTGGACTTGAAAATGAGCATACTGAATATGAACATCCGGGCATATTTTAAACAGTGCCTGTCTGGCCTTGTATAAAAGGCTAGTATCCTTAGCCAGGCAGGTACCGAGCCTGCCAAACTAATAAAAAAGGACAGGTGAAATGGGCAAATGATCAATTTAGGCCGAGTTTCAACCGCAATGGTAACGCCCTTTGATAAAAAAGGGCATATAGATTTTCCAAAAACAACCCAGCTAATCAATCATCTGATTGAAAATGGGACCGATTCGCTTGTCATTTCCGGAACAACCGGCGAGTCGCCAACCTTGTCCAAGGAAGAAAAGCTGGCTTTATTCGCACATACTGTAAAAACTGTAGCAGGACGTGTTCCTGTTATAGCCGGGACTGGCAGCAACAATACCTACCAATCCATTGAAATGACAAAAAAAGCAGAACAGGCCGGTGTCGACGGCATCATGGCAGTTGCCCCGTATTATAACAAACCGAACCAAGAAGGCCTTTACCAGCATTTCAAAGCTATAGCTGAAAACACAGCTCTTCCAGTTATGATTTATAATATTCCGGGCCGCACTTCCATTAATATCGCTCCTGAGACAATCATTCGCTTGTCCGAGATCCCGAATATCTTTGCGGTTAAGGAAGCAAGTGGTGATTTGAATGCAATGACAAAAATTATTTCCGCTACACGTGATGATTTCTATCTGTATAGCGGCGATGACGGCCTTGCGCTGCCTGTACTTGCAATTGGGGGAAGTGGAGTTATTTCGGTTGCGTCCCATATTATAGGCAATGAAATGCAGGAAATGGTTCAAGCCTTTTTAGCGAATGATACAAAACGGGCCGCAGAACTCCATCAACAGCTTCTTCCACTAATGATTGGATTGTTTGCAGCTCCTAACCCAGCACCGGTTAAGACTGCCCTTCAACTGAAAGGGCTGGATGTTGGATCGGTAAGGCTTCCGCTCGTTCCTCTAAACGCTGAGGAAAGAGTAGTTCTTTCGGGGCTATTGGGTATCCATCAGCCGTTATAATGCTCTAAACAAATTTACGAAAAGCTGTCCTGTCAGGTCCTTGAAAATCGACCTAACCGGGCAGCTTTTTTATGTGAAATGGAATCTATAAGTTCAACTAAAGAATCTCAGAAGCATAGGCAATGTATTAATTGAAGCGGAAGGCACGAAGACTCGTTCGAAAATGCAAAAAACGCATTTTCTCCTGCGGTGCTTTTTCGGGGAGGATTATTCAACGTCCTACGGGAGAAAAGGTCAGTGGGAGACCCCGCAGGAGCAAAGCGACGAGGAGATAGAAAAGCGAGGCGACTGCCCAGCTCCGACAAGCGCTGGAGGGCCTGAAGCAGAAGTCGTTCTTTGACTTCAGCTGAGGGACCGAAGCGACCTCGAGGAGCTAGGAGCCGCAGCTAGACAGGCTCCCAGGCCGCCCGAGGAAAGCGAAGTGCCTGAAGCGGAAATTACAGAAAAACTTAAGTTTAAACTATATAGATATAATTTTTATATCGATTTATAGGAAGCACGGACGAAAATGCGGATTTTTCGCAAAGAACCTAAGATATTGAAAGGCGTGGGAAAATCGGGAATAAGGTATAGCGAGACCCGGCAATTCCAGGACAAGACACTTTTTCAACTGTTTCAGGTTGTACTTCATACTTCTTTTCAAGAACACTTTGCTGATCCTGCAGCATCGAGGTGTACCAGAAATTGCTTTTGACGCATATTTGCCGATCCGCCAGCAACAAAATGTATTTGATACCTTTCCAAGGCGGAGACCGGTATTGTTGCCAAAAATACTTATTGCCCCCAACAGCTTAAATTGGCGAACCCCATCGAGGCCAGCAAAAAAACGTTCTCGTAACAATCAAAGAACGCCTCTAACCTCGCAAACAACCACTTCTTCTGTGAAATCATTCTTGGAAATTCTCCAGAGTACCCACGATGATTATTCTCGTTCACTTGACTTCGCAGAGGTGTAAATCAACGTTTTAAAAAACCATGACTAATCTTAATGAGCCGCGGGCAGGTGAATATGGTTGTAATGAATTTCAGACTTCAAGTATAATGGGAGTAACTGATCTAAGGTCGGCAAATCACCATAGGAGGAAACAGAAATTGCGAAAGAAAAAGAATAAATCAATCAAGATCATCGCTCTTGGCGGTGTCGGAGAAATCGGGAAGAATATGTTCCTGTGTGAAGTGGACAGGGATATTTTTGTGCTCGATGCGGGCCTCATGTTCCCTGAGGATGAAATGCTTGGCATTGATATCGTCATCCCGGATATATCCTACTTGATTGATAATAAAGACAGGGTAAAGGCTATTTTCCTGACACATGGCCATGAGGACCATATCGGGGCATTATCCTATATCCTTAAGCAAATCAATGTTCCTGTTTACGGGACAGAGCTGACATTAGCACTTGCAAATGCGAAGCTGAAGGAACAGGAATACAGGGGAAAAACTGACTTCATCGAAATTGATTCGGACTCGGTAGTCGATATGGGAAGTGTGACGGTATCTTTTTTTAACACGAACCATAGTATCCCTGGCTCGGTTGGAATTTGTGTCAACACGACGGAAGGAGCTGTCGTGTACACGGGTGATTTTAAGTTTGATCAGGGCGCAACCAGGATGTACAAGCCTGAAATCGGCAAGATGGCTGAAATTGGTGAACGGGGCGTACTGTGCCTTCTTTCCGACAGTACCGAAGCTGAGAAACCAGGTTACACAACTTCGGAATCTAAAGTTGCAAGGGAAATGTGCGATACATTCTATAGTGCACCGGGACGCCTTATTGCAGCTTGTTTTGCTTCTGATATTAACCGGATCCAGCATATTTTCGATGCTGCAACTAGAACCGGCAGGAAGGTTGCCGTTGTAGGAAAAAGCTTGGAACGTATTTATCACATCGCAGTTGACCTTGGTTATCTGGAGATAGCGGATGATTTGATTATCCAACTATCGGAAATTTCCGACTATCCGGACAACAAGATTGTCATTCTAATGACAGGCTCACAAGGAGAGCCATTAGAAGGTCTGCAGAAAATGGCTCGCAAGTCACATAAGCTTATCAATATCAAAGAAGGCGATACAGTTATCATCGCGGCGACTACACTTAGGGGAAGCGAACTTTTCCTAGCCAAGACAGTTGATATGCTTCTTCGGGCCGGAGCAAATGTTGTATCCAATAAGAAGCTGATCCACGTATCGAGCCACGGCAGCCAGGAAGAGTTGAAGTTTATGATTAATCTCATGAAGCCAAAACTTTTCATTCCTGTGCACGGTGAGTTCCGTATGCTGAAAGCCCATGAAAAGGTTGCCCGGGAGTGCGGGCTCTCACGAGAGAGCATTTATCTTCCTGATATTGGTGAAATTGTTGAGGTAAAAGAAGGCCAATTCGTGCCAGGTGGTAAAGTACCATCAGGCAATGTACTGATTGATGGAATAGGTGTCGGCGATGTTGGCAATATTGTTCTTCGTGACCGCAGGCTTCTTTCCCAGGATGGAACATTGATCGTTGTTGTTACGCTTTCAAGAAAAGAAAGAAAAATCCTGGCGGGGCCTGAAATTATCTCGAGAGGGTTCGTGTATGTGCGGGAATCCGAAAAGCTAATGGAGGAATCAGCCAAACTTGTTAGGGAAATTGTCGAGAAGAAAATTTCCAAAGACTTCTTTGACTGGACAAGTCTAAAGCAGGATATGAGGGACGACCTAAACAAGTACCTATATGAAAAAACAAAACGCCGACCGATGATTTTGCCAATCATCATGGAGGCTTAATTTTCAAAAGAACACCGGGAAACCGGTGTTCTTTTTTCATATATTTAGCTGTCGCGCCAATCCCCCCAGCAAACTTTACGCCTCCTTTAGTCCTTTGCCAGTCACCCATTTGTTAATTCCCGACGAATTTCTCTTAAACGGCATGTTTTTGTTCCTGTAGTTTAATACTAGTTCTATATGAGAGAAGGGAGAATCTGCAAATGGATGAACATGTATTACCAGGAAGGATGAGTGGGGATGAGGAAGCAAACCCGGTACGCGAGGAAAAACCTGCATCGGCACTCATAGAAAAAATTCAGCAACTGGGAGCCACAAATGTTCCTCAGATGTCCAATGATTCGAGGATTCATTGCATGACAATTATAGGCCAAATCGAGGGGCACCTTGCATTGCCCCCGCAAAATAAAACCACAAAATATGAGCATATTATCCCTCAGCTTGTTGCAATTGAGCAAAACCCGAAAATTGAAGGGTTGCTTGTCATTTTGAATACAGTCGGAGGCGATGTCGAAGCCGGCCTGGCCATTTCCGAGATGCTTGCCTCACTGTCAAAACCGACTGTTTCAATTGTACTTGGGGGAGGGCATTCGATAGGTGTACCGATAGCTGTGTCTTGTGATTATAGTTTTATTGCCGAGACAGCAACCATGACCATTCATCCGATCAGGCTGACCGGCCTTGTCATAGGTGTCCCGCAAACATTTGAATATATGGACAAAATGCAGGAACGAGTGGTGAGGTTTGTGACTAGCCACTCAAAAATTGCTGAGGAAACCTTCAAAGACCTGATGTTCGCGAAAGGAAATCTGACACGGGATATCGGCACAAACGTAATTGGCGGAGACGCAGTTGCAACAGGCTTGATTGATGAAGTTGGCGGGCTTGGAAAAGCAATGAAAAAGTTGAATGAACTGATTGATCTCCAAAAAGGGGAACAGGAGGCGCTTATTCAATGATTTTGTATACAATGATGCCAGAAGAACTTATTTTTCCGCAAATGTACGAGTCCCAAGTTTGCCAGATGATTCAATGGCAGGGAGTCCCGATGGAGGTTGAACCTGAAGGAGAGGGCTATAAAATAGTCAGGCTGCTTAGTACTAATCCTGAGCACTTCCTGGATACAAGGTTGCTCCCCGGCTCGAAAATTTCGTTTTAGGTTTCAGGGCTTATCCAAACCTGACTCGGCTTATGATATAATCAGGATACGGTTTAATGGAGAGAGGCATTTGCATTTTGCACCTGCCCGTAGAATAGAGCAGCCGGTGGGCTGCTTATTCTATTTGCGCTCCAAACCGAAACGATTATACATATATAAGGTGGATCTGAATGGCCAAGAAGAAACGAAGACAATCCCGGAGCAGGGAAAGTACAATTAAAACTACAATAAAATATGAGCTTGCAGGACTCATCCTCCTTGCATTGTCTGTTATATCCATGGCTGGACTTGGTGCAGTTGGGAAAACGATTGTATTGTTTTTCAGGTTTTGGCTAGGGGAATGGTATATGGCTGGCCTTGCCGGATTATTTATTTTAAGCATTTATCTGATTTGGAAGAGGCAGATTCCTTTCTTTTTTCACGGCAGGCTAGTCGGTGCCTACTCAATATTAGCTGCATTGCTTATTCTAAGCCATGTTACACTTTTCAATCTCCTTTCGAAAAATGGAGCTTTTGAGAATCCGAGCGTCATCTCCAATACATGGCAGCTTTTCTTCATGGAAGTAAAAGGGGAAGCAACACCGGGTGACCTCGGAGGAGGTATGGTAGGCGCACTGCTTTTCGCTATGCTTCATTATTTGTTTGATGAGACTGGTGCGAAAATAATTGCAGGCCTCTTGGTCGCTGCTGGTTTAATTTTAGTTACAGGTAAAACATTCGGAGATGCAATCGGAAAACTGATCTCCACTCTTACGAAATTTTTCTCAGTACAATGGAAAGCCTTCAAGTCAGATATAGCTGAATGGAGGGAAAATAAGAAAAAGAGCAAAAAAGCCCAGCCTAAAAAGAAAGAGAAGAAGGTTGTGCCGGTAAAGGCAGAACAAGGAGAAACAGGGTTGGTTCATACAACTGCTGAAACCGACGAAGAATTGCCGGCTGCGGAACCAATCATCTCAAGCTTTGCGGACAGGGCGTATGGAGAACCGGAAAAAAACCAGGCTGCGCATTCTGCTTCCAGGCAAAAAGAGAAGCCAGCACAGTCCGAGGAAGAGGAAATTTCACCTCCAATTACCTTTACCGAGGTTGAAAATACGGCATATGAATTACCTCCTATATCTTTGTTGAAGCTTCCTAAAAAGGCAGACCAAAGTGGCGAATACGAATTAATCCATGCCAATGCAGCCAAGCTCGAACGGACATTTAATAGCTTTGGGGTAAAAGCCAGGGTTACCCAGGTCCATCTTGGGCCTGCTGTTACAAAATATGAGGTCCACCCGGATGTAGGGGTGAAGGTTAGTAAAATTGTCAGCCTCAATGACGACCTTGCCCTTGCACTGGCTGCTAAAGATATCCGGATTGAAGCTCCGATTCCTGGCAAATCCGCTATCGGAATTGAAGTGCCGAATTCGGAGGTTGCCGTCGTTTCTCTTAGGGAGGTCCTGGAATCTTCAAAGAACGACCGCCCGGAATCCAAGCTGCTTATTGGGCTTGGCAGAGATATTACTGGAGAGGCCGTTCTTGCAGAATTGAATAAAATGCCGCATCTGCTGGTTGCTGGGGCAACAGGAAGTGGAAAGAGTGTTTGTATTAATGGGATCATAACCAGCATCTTAATGAGGGCCAAACCGCATGAAGTCAAAATGATGATGATTGACCCGAAAATGGTTGAACTAAACGTTTATAACGGAGTTCCTCATTTGCTGGCACCTGTCGTTACCGAGCCAAAGAAAGCATCCCAGGCGCTGAAAAAAGTTGTAAATGAAATGGAAAGAAGGTATGAGCTTTTTTCACACACTGGCACGAGGAATATCGAGGGTTATAATGATCATGTTAAGCGCCACAATGCGGAAGAGGAAGACAAACAGCCATTGCTTCCATATATTGTCGTCATCGTTGATGAGTTGGCGGATTTGATGATGGTAGCTTCCTCCGATGTAGAAGATTCGATTACCCGTCTGGCCCAGATGGCAAGGGCGGCAGGTATACACCTTATCATAGCTACTCAGCGTCCATCCGTTGATGTCATCACAGGGGTTATCAAGGCAAATATTCCATCCCGGATTGCTTTTGCTGTTTCAAGTATGACTGATTCAAGGACCATTCTGGACATGGGTGGGGCCGAGAAACTTCTTGGCAGAGGTGATATGTTATTCCTGCCAGTTGGAGCATCCAAGCCGATTAGGGTACAGGGCGCGTTCTTATCTGATGAAGAGGTCGAAGAAACGGTTGAATTTGTTATCTCTCAGCAAAAAGCGCAGTATCAGGAAGAAATGATACCAGATGAGGTTCAGGAAACAGTTGGTGAGGTTGAAGACGATTTATATAATGACGCGGTTGAGCTGATTGTCGAAATGCAGACTGCTTCTGTTTCAATGCTTCAGCGAAGGTTTAGAATCGGCTATACAAGAGCTGCCCGGCTGATTGATGAAATGGAAGCGAGAGGGGTAGTCGGCCCATACGAAGGAAGTAAGCCGCGTAATGTACTAGTAGCGAAGCATCAAGAGGAATCAGGTGCATAAGATTAAATTTAAAAAATTTCACAGGAATTCCATTGAATAATTTGTTTTTAACTCTGAAAGAAAGAGGCCTGTTTAGGCCTCTTTTTTTACACAAATTTACCTATATTTGAAAACCCAAAGTGATTCTATATTTTATTCAATTCTCTTATTTATAATTCAAATTCTTCCAAATTAGATTCATAGTCTATGGGATTCTTTAACAGATATAAAAGAATTGAAATGCCGATAAAGCCTGAAATGTCAACAAAAATTTGAAGGATTTTAACAGTTTTGTTTTTCTGAAAAATGCATAATTCCTATTTATTTATCAGTCGAAAAGTGTTATAGTATTGTCGATTAGTAGGAATGATTATACATCAGATGTCTGATGTCTTAGGAAAAAACTGGAGGTACATGCATGTCAATTAAGGCAGATAACCGTCACTTGTATTTACAAGTAATTGACCGGTTAAAGCAAGATATTGAAGAAGGTATATATAAAGAGAGGCAGAAGCTTCCTTCAGAATTTGATCTTGCTAAACATCTGGGAGTCAGCAGGGCAACTCTTCGGGAAGCTTTGCGTATACTCGAAGAAGAAAACGTTATCATTCGCCGGCATGGTGTCGGAACGTTTGTTAATGCAAAACCCCTGTTTAGTTCCGGTATCGAGCAGCTCAGCTCGGTAACAGATATGATTCTGCAGGCAGGCATGAAACCAGGAACAATTTTCTTGAGCTCGTCGACTCAGATGCCAGGAGAGGAAGATGTTCGCCGTTTTTCATTTAACCAGGAGGAAGAAATCGTCGTGACTGAGAGGGTAAGAACCGCAAACGGTGAACCAGTTGTCTATTGTATAGACAAAGTTCCGGAGCGCATTCTGCCAGAAGCTTTCTCGCATAAAGAGGAATCGCTTTTCTCAATATTGGAGAATGAAGCGGGCCGGAGAATTACATACGCGGTTGCCCAGATCGAACCATTAGGGTACCACGATAAAATTTCTCCCATCCTTGAATGTGAACCTGAAACTGCACTGTTCGTTCTAAAACAGATGCATTTCGATGAGGCGGATGAACCAGTACTCTATTCGGTGAATTATTTCAAAGCAGACAAGTTCAGCTTCAAAGTCTTAAGAAAAAGATTTTAATCCTGGGCAAGTTGCAAGTTTCACATTCCTGCTAAATCACAAAATCTATAGGGGGTTCATACCTTGAAAAAGCGTAAATTTGGTTTGGCTATGTCGTTGCTGTTATCTGCTAGCATGCTGTTGGCTGCTTGCGGTTCGGATGAAAGCACTGGCGGCACTAAGAAAAATGACTTAAAAGTCGGTATGGTAACTGATGCTGGTACAATCGATGATAAATCATTCAACCAGGGTACATGGGAAGGTATCAAAGAAGCAGAAAAACAGTTCGGCGTTCAGACAAAATACCTGAAGCCAGCTGGAACAACTGAAGCTGAGTACCTGAAAGAAATGGGTAACCTTTATGATGCTGGATACAAATTTATTGTAACTCCTGGTTTTAAATTTGAAACTGCTGTTTTCCAGGCGCAGGAAAAATATAAAGATGCACAATTTGTCATTCTTGACGGAAACCCGCATTCAGGCGACTTTAAGCCTGTAGTTGCTAAAAACACAGTTGCTGTATTTTTTGCTGAGCATGAGGCAGGCTTCCTTGCTGGTGTAGCGGCTGCAAACCAGCTTAAAGATGGCGATGTTGGTTTCATCGGCGGTATGGAAATTCCTGCTGTACAGAAATTCAACTGGGGCTTCCAGCAAGGTGTTAAGTATGCAAATGATACACTGGGCACAAAGATCACAATCAAGCCTGAAAACGTCCTATATCAAGGTTCTTTCGATAACGTAGCTGCTGGCCAGCAAATTGCTGCCCAAATGTATGACCGCGGCGTTAAAGCTATCTTCACAGCAGCTGGCGGTGTTGGTGTCGGTGCGATTAACGAAGCTAAGACTCGCGCTAAAGGCGGGGAAGAAGTTTGGATTATCGGTGTTGACTCAGACCAGTTTGACGATGGCAAGTACGATGGAGATAAATCTATTATTCTTACTTCCGCTATGAAAAAGCTTGACCAAGTTGCACTTGATATGATAAAAGACCAAATCGATGGCAAATTCAAAGGTGGGGAGACTCTTACTTTTGATGTGAAAAACGATGGTGTTGGACTTCCTGAAGAAAATCCTAACCTAAACGATGATACTAAAGCTAAGGTTAAAGAAGTTTACGAAAAAATTAAAGCTGGTGAAATCAAAGTAGCTGCTGAGCAAGGCTCTTTAATTAAGTAAATGACAAATGCAAATGAGACGGGCAAGTTCCGTCTCTTTTGTTTCTTAGAGGTTAAAAACCAAATGAAAAGCTTTTAAAGTTTTATGATAACCGAAAAAAATAGGGCTTGCCCTATAGCAATAAAGGAACAAAAGTTTCCAATAAAGGTGGGTGTTACTATGAGCTATGTAGTTGAGATGCTGGATATCCGTAAGGAATTTCCCGGAATAGTAGCCAATGACAATATTACTCTGACCTTAAAGCAGGGGGAAATTCATGCTCTGCTTGGTGAAAACGGGGCGGGTAAGTCAACACTTATGGGCGTGCTTTTCGGAATGTATCAGCCAGAAAAGGGGACAATCAAAGTCCGCGGCAAAGAAGTTAAGATTACTAATCCCAATGTTGCAAATCGTTTAGGCATTGGAATGGTTCATCAGCATTTTAAGCTTGTTGATAATTTTACTGTTACTGAAAACATTATTCTTGGCAGCGAGCCATTAAAAGGTTTAGTCTTGGACGTTGACCGAGCTGCAAAAAGAATAGAAGAGTTATCAAAACAGTATGGTTTGAATGTTGATCCTCATGCAAAAATTGAGGATATTTCCGTAGGTATGCAGCAGCGGGTCGAAATCATGAAAATGCTCTACCGTGAAGCAGAAGTTCTGATTTTTGATGAACCTACAGCTGTTTTGACACCAGCTGAAATTGATGAATTGATGAAGATTATGCGGAACCTTATTAAAGAAGATAAATCTATCATTATCATCACTCATAAGCTGAAAGAAATTAAGGCAGTTGCAGACCGTTGTACCGTTATCCGCAGAGGAAAAGGCATTGGCACTGTAAATGTAGCCGAAGCAAGCGAAGAAAGCCTTGCTGAAATGATGGTAGGACGCCATGTATCCTTTGCAGTTGATAAAGCAGAAAGCAAGCCAGGCGAGGTTGTTTTAAAAGTCGAAGATCTTTCAGTCAATAGCAACAGAAAAGTACTGGGCTTAAAGAATTTCTCCCTTGAAGTAAAAGCGGGAGAAATTGTCGGGATTGCCGGAGTCGAAGGTAACGGACAGACCGAGCTTGTCGAAGCGATTACAGGTCTCAGGAAAGCTGAATCCGGGAAGGTCGAATTGCTCGGTAAGGAAATCACAAACGTTCCAATCCGGGAAAGAATCGAATCTGGAATTGGCCATATTCCTGAAGACAGACAGAAGAGAGGTCTTGTTCTTGACTATACTCTTCAGTCAAATATGGTTCTAGAAATCTATTATAAGCAGCCATTTGCAAAACATGGTTTGTTGAACGAATCCGAAATGCGCAAATATGCCGAGACAATCATTGAGAATTTTGATGTGCGCTCCGGGGAAGGTGCCGGGTCAAGAGCTCGTACACTTTCCGGGGGTAATCAGCAGAAGGCAATAATCGGCAGGGAAATTGAATTAGATCCAAAGCTTCTAATCGCTGTACAGCCCACACGCGGCCTTGATGTTGGATCTATCGAATACATCCACAAACGCCTCATTGAACATAGGGACAAAGGCAATGCAGTACTGCTAGTTTCTCTTGAGCTTGATGAAGTGTTGAAACTTTCCGACCGAATTGCAATTGTTAACAATGGAGACTTGATCGGTATTGTAAAAGGTTCTGAAACCGATGAAAATGAAGTTGGCCTAATGATGGCAGGGGTAAATAAGGAGAGAAACATATGAGAAATACCATCGTTTCATTAATAGCCATTATTCTGGGACTAATCGCGGGCGGAATCCTGATGCTTTTCATCGGTTCCAATCCAATTGAAGGATATGCATATTTGTTCCAGGGGGCTCTTAAAAATATTTCACGTATTGGTGATACACTGGCTACTGCGACACCGTTGATTTTTACGGGTCTTTCGGTTGCGTTTGCATTCAGGACCGGACTTTTTAACATCGGTGCATCTGGCCAGATGCTAATTGGGGGACTTTGTGCCACTGCAATAGGTCTGACATATGACTTCTCAAGGCCAATTCTTCTTCTAGTTATGATTGTGGCTGGTATGATTGGCGGGGCTGTATGGGCATTCATCCCTGGCTTGTTGAAGGCAAAATTCAATGTACACGAAGTTGTTTCAACAATTATGATGAACTGGGTAGCTTACTGGACTGTTTACTATACAGTACCAGCATATTTCAAAGGGGAATTTCTGGAGACTGAGTCCAGAAAGCTGCCTGAAGCCGCAACTTTAAAGTCTTCATTTTTAACAGAAATATTCCAGGGCTCTTATATCAACCTTGGACTTTTCATCGGTATCTTAATGGTTATCATTATGTGGTTCATTATCGAAAAAACAACATTGGGTTTTGAATTGAAAGCTGTAGGCTTTAACCGGTTTGCAGCGGAATATTCCGGTATGAAAGTAAACCGCAATATCATTCTATCCATGCTGATTGCCGGTGCCCTTGCAGGCCTTGGCGGTGTCGCATTATACACTGGGAATGCGTCCAGCATGCAGATTGGTGTTCTCCCAGCTCAAGGCCCGGATGGAATTGCTGTTGCTCTATTGGCAAACAACAATCCGATCGGTGTGTTCTTCGCAGCCTTATTCTTTGGAATTCTTTATTCAGGTACAGGCTTCATGAATGCAATGACTGAAATTCCTCCTGAATTGGCAAATACGATTATCGCGATCATTATTTACTTTGCAGCAACAAGTATCTTAATTGAGCGTTTGGTCAATAAATTTATGAAATCGAAGAACAATAAAAAAGCAATGGATGCTCCTGCACCAGGGAAAGGGGAGCTATAATATGTGGACAATCATTGAGCAGATTTTTCCTTATGCGATAGTATTTACAATGCCTCTTCTCATCACTGCCCTCGGCGGCCTTTTTAGTGAACGAAGCGGCGTTGTTAACATCGCACTTGAAGGGCTGATGGTCTTTGGTGCATTTGCAAGCGCCTTGACTGTTTATTTTCTGAACGATTCGATTAGCAACAATTCGCTCGTCCTTAGCATTGGATTGTTTGCAGCTGTCGCGGTTGGAATGCTAGTTTCATTGCTTCACGCTTTCGCAAGCATTAACTTGAACGCAAACCAAATCATTAGCGGTACAGCAATTAACCTGATAGCGACAGCCTTGACAATCTTTTTGGCTAGAAATATTACAGGCAGCGGTAATATCCGTATACCAAGTAGTTTTGCACCATCCAATGTACCATTTTTATCTGACATTCCAATCATTGGCGATTTGTTTTTCACAAAAACCTATTCAACTACCTGGTTTATACTCCTTGTTCTTGTTGTTAGCTGGTTTATCCTATATAAAACAAAGTTCGGCCTTCGACTCCGCTCTTGTGGGGAATTTCCACAGGCAGCTGAAGCAGCTGGTGTCAATGTAAGACGAATCCGCTACAGCGGTGTCTTAATCTCTGGTGCATTCGGAGGACTTGGTGGAGCATTAATTACCCTGACATATGCTGGGGAATTTACTGGAACCGTTTCAGGTCTGGGCTTCCTTGCCCTTGCAGCACTTATTTTCGGACAATGGCGCCCATTTGGTGTACTAGCTGCCGCATTTTTCTTCGGTTTTGCGAGTACAATTGCCAACGTATCACAGGTAATTCCTGAACTGTCTGTTATTCCGCCAATCCTGTTGAAAATTTTCCCTTATGTGGTAACTTTGATTGCACTGGTACTATTCTCGAAATCGTCCCAGGCACCAAAGGCAGCGGGAGAACCATTCGATTCTGGAAAAAGGTAATGATAACATAAAAGACCTTCTGCGATAAAGCAGAAGGTTTTTTTATATCCGGATAAATTCATTAAATTTGTTAGGCTGACAAATTATAGATAGAATATATTATAATTACCAGGAAAAAAATAAATACTATATGTTAACGGATATACGTGTTGATTCTTTGTGAAGGAGGATTTTAATGGCAGTCTTATCAGAAACAACGATCTCTATGAAGGGGTATAACCTGCATATTGCCAAAACAGGCAAATACAAAACTAATGCAATTGTCTTTAAGATGAAAGCACCTTTAAGCGCGGAGGATGCAACAGCGAGGGCATTGATTCCATATGTTCTGCAAAGCTCTTCCGAACGTTTTCCGACAACGATAAAGTTAAGGTCTTATCTCGATGAGCTGTATGGTGCTGTTTTTTATGTGGATTTAGCGAAAAAGGGAAATTATCATATCATCTCTTTTTTTATTGAAATTGCAAACGAAAAGTTTCTTGCCGATTCATCACCACTTTTGAGGAAGGGGTTTGAATTCCTTAAAGAAATCCTCCTCAATCCACTTGTTGATGAAAATGGGTTCAATGCTTCCACCGTCGATAAAGAAAAGCGCACCCATAAACAAAGGATTCAATCTGCATTTGACGACAAGATGCGCTATTCCAGCCTTAGGTTAATTGAGGAAATGTGCAAGGGCGAAGCCTATGCTGTAAATGTCAATGGAAAGTTGGAGGATGTTGATAAGATTACGCCCCAAAGCTTGTATACCCAGTACCAGCGGGCGCTTGAGGAAGATGAGCTGGATCTATATGTAGTAGGCGATGTTGATGAAGAGGAAGTACAGTCACTGGCCGGTGAACTCTTCACATTTAAGGCTAGAAACCCAAAGGAACTAAATGATAAATCGTATGCTCAAAAGGAAGCTGAGCAGGTCATCAAAGAAGTTCAGGATGTCAAGCAGGGTAAACTAAACATAGGCTACAGAACAAAAACATTCTATGGCGATAAGGACTATTATGCCCTCCAGGTTTTTAACGGAATTTACGGAGGCTTCTCACACTCAAAGCTGTTTATCAATGTACGTGAAAAAGCAAGCCTTGCCTATTACGCGGCGAGCCGGCTTGAAAGCCATAAAGGCCTTATGATGGTCATGTCAGGTATTGACCTTAAAAACTTTGATCAAGCCGTCGGGATTATTAAAGAGCAGATGGATGAAATGAAAAAAGGTAATTTCACTGATGCTGAACTCGAACAAACTAAGGCTGTCATCGTCAATCAGCTTTTGGAAACAATTGATACAAATAGAGGGATCGTCGAAATCCTCTATCACAATGTTGTCGCGGGTGTCAATCTAACACTTGACGAATGGATTGCCGGAATGAATGAGACAACCCGGGAAGAAATTGTCGCAATTGCCCAGAAAATTGACCTTGATACAATATACTTCCTGACTGGAAAGGAGGAGTCCTGACTTGGAGAAAATTGAATTCAGTCAATTAAAGGAAGAACTCTATTACGAAAAGCTTCAAAATGGCCTTGATGTATATATCCTGCCAAAACAAGGTTTTAACAAAACATACGCTACTTTTACAACAAAGTACGGTTCTATTGACAATACATTCAAACCCCCTGGTAAGGGTGAATATGTAAAAGTTCCTGACGGGATTGCCCACTTCCTTGAACATAAACTTTTTGAAAAGGAAGATGGCGATGTTTTTCAGCAGTTCAGCAGGCAAGGGGCTTCGGCAAACGCCTTCACTTCCTTTACGAGAACAGCTTATTTGTTCTCGAGTACTTCAAGAGTTGAAGAGAATCTGGAAACGTTAATGGATTTCGTTCAAGAACCATACTTTTCAGAAAAAACTGTTGAGAAGGAAAAAGGGATTATCGGCCAAGAGATTACCATGTATGATGATAATCCTGACTGGCGCCTATATTTTGGATTGATTGAAAATATGTATCATAATCACCCTGTCAAAATTGATATTGCTGGGACAATTGAGTCGATTGCTAAAATTGATAAGGATATGCTTTATGAGTGCTATAACACGTTTTATCATCCTTCCAATATGCTTCTTTTCGTCGTCGGACCTGTCGAGCCGGAAAAAATAATGGGCCAGATAAAAGAAAACCAAACGAAAAAGCAATTTGAAGCAAGAAGTGAAGTGGAAAGGAAGTTTGAACCAGAAGCAGTTGGTGTTTCTAATCCAAAAAAAGTGCTTGAAATGAATGTCCAAACTCCGAAATGTCTTGTCGGCCTAAAAGCACAAAACGTTGGTACAAACGGTGAAGAAATGCTTGTTCAGGAACTGTCCATCAACCTGCTCCTTGATATTCTCTTTGGAAAAAGCTCAGAAAATTATACCCGCCTTTATGACGAGGGCCTTATCGACGAAACGTTTTCCTTCGATTACACCCAGGAACACGGGTTTGGCTTTGCGATGGTTGGAGGGGATACTGCAAGGCCTGATGAATTGGCGAATGCCTTAAGGGGTGTACTTGAAAATACAGGTGAAATTTCTACCGATCAGCTTGAAAGGGCAAAACGGAAAAAAATTGGCTCTTTCCTAAGGGCGATCAACTCTCCGGAATTTATTGCGAATCAGTTTACCCGATACGCATTTAACGAAATGGATTTGTTCGCGGTAGTACCGGTACTTGAAAAAATTACTCTTGATGACATTCAAAAGGTTTCAAGGGATCTTTTTTCAGAAGAACGCTTTACAGTATGCCAGGTAGTGCCATTGTCAAAATAGATAGACATATTGAAAAGGCGCCATTAAGGCGCTTTTTCCCTTCATTTAAGAGGTTTCTTATAATATCGAATATCCTTCGTTATACGTAAAGAATCCCGCATATGAGTTTTGAAGTATCTTAACAATAGTAATGTCTCAAAAGGGTGAGGAAGTATGAAGAGATTCGCATTAATCACGGGTGCAAGCGGGGGAATTGGAAAGGCTGTTGCAAGGGAGCTTGCGGGAAATGGATATAACTTATATCTCCATTACAATTCAAATGAAACAGTTGTAAAAGAGTTGATTGAGGAGCTAGGACAATATGGCGGAGACTATGTGCCAATATTTGCGGATTTTTCTAGTGCAGGCGGGTACAAGCCGCTGCTTTCCTCTGTCCTTAACCTTGATACCATTATCCATTGCAGCGGAAATAGTGTCTATGGGCTTTTGCAAGACCTGTCCGATCAAGAACTGCAGTATTTGTTTAATATTCATGTAATGAATCCAATTCTTTTAACACGCTCACTGCTGCCTAAACTGCTAATAAAAAAATCAGGCTCAATCATCATGGTCTCTTCAATATGGGGACAATCAGGCGCGGCATGTGAAAGTGCATACTCAGCCGCAAAAGGGGCTCAATTATCTTTTGTGAAGGCACTTGGAAAAGAGCTCGCATTAAGCGGGATAAGGGTGAATGCGATAGCGCCGGGGGCAGTGAATACCAGTATGCTCGAGAGTTTCAGCCCCGAAGAGTTGGATGCTATAGCTGTAGACATCCCAATGGGAAGATTAGCGCAGCCAGAAGATATAGCAAAGGGAATTGCCTTTCTTATTTCAGACAGTGCATCTTATATTACTGGGCAGGTACTTCCGATCAATGGGGGATGGTATACATAGGAAACGACAAAACAGGACTATTTAATTCGTTAATATAAAAAACATGCATAGCGAGCGCCCCCTCCCGGCAAACTAACTGTGTCTTAACAAAAAGGAGGGATACTGATGTCTGTATTAGATAACTGGAAACAATGGGAAGACTTCCTTGCTGACAGGCTCCACCAAGCACAGGACGAAGGCGTCAGCAAAGATGTTGTTTCTGACCTTGCCTATCAGATTGGTGATTATCTTGCTAACCAGGTTGAACCAAAAAATGAGCAGGAGAGGATTCTTGCCGATCTTTGGTCTGTAGCCGATAAAGATGAGCAGCAAGCCATTGCGAATATAATGGTAAAGCTTGTTCAAAATAACGGAACCCGGTAAAAGAGAGGAGCATCCTCTCTTTTTTTATTTTTTATAGGATTTCTGCATCTATACGAATAATAATAATATAAATGGTTTTTCCTTTCTCTTTAACCCAAAATCATTTAATATAGGTATAGATAATTATGATGAAATTTGTCAGAAGATCGGGCAGGAGGTACATATGACAAAGAAAGAATGGTACGTTGAGTACGAAATTACTAAAAACCGCCCTGGCCTTCTCGGCGACATATCTTCCCTTCTTGGTATGCTGTCCATAAATATAGTTACGATAAATGGTGTCGATCAGGGAAGGCGAGGCCTTTTAATTCTTGCCGAAAGTGATGATCAAATTCAAAGGCTTGAGTCGATATTACATACAATGGATACAATAAGACTAATAAAAGTAAGAGAACCTAAATTAAGGGACCGGCTTGCAGTCAGGCATGGGCGCTATATCCAGCGGGATGCCGATGACAAAAAAACGTTTAGGTTTGTCAGGGATGAGTTAGGATTATTAGTTGATTTTATGGCTGAACTGTATAAACAAGAAGGCCATAAGCTAATTGGGATTAGAGGAATGCCCCGGGTAGGGAAAACCGAATCCATTGTTGCAGCAAGCGTTTGCGCAAACAAAAGATGGCTGTTTGTTTCATCTACGCTCTTAAAGCAGACAATCAGGAGCCAGCTGATAGAGGATGAATATAACTCTAACAACCTTTTTATTATCGATGGCATCGTTTCTACAAAACGGGCAAATGAAAGGCATTGGCAGCTGGTAAGAGAAATAATGCGCCTGCCTGCAGTTAAGGTTATTGAACATCCGGATATTTTTATAAGGAATTCCGAATATACAATGGATGATTTTGATTATATTATTGAACTCCGCAATGATGCTGAAGAGGAAATAACCTATGATGTTGTTGACCTAAAGGATGGGTTCCCGGCATCTAATTTTGGGGACTTTGATTTTTAATAAAGTTGGAAGGTGTTTGAATTGACAGAGTTGGGTAACCGGCTGAAGGAAGCAAGACAGGCTAAGGGGCTAAGCCTTGATGACCTTCAAGCTGCGACGAAAATACAGAAAAGATATTTGGCTGGCATCGAGGAAGGAAATTATTCGAGTATGCCAGGAGATTTTTATGTCCGTGCATTTATAAAGCAATATGCAGAGGCTGTTGGGCTTGATCCTGACGAGGTCTTTGATACGTACGAAGGAGAGATTCCATCCCCTGTCAGAAAAGACCTGCCTGAGCAGCTGTCAAGGGTAAAATCCAGAAAAGGCTTGGCTGAAGGAAACTCCCGGGTTTTTGATTTACTGCCTAAAATTCTTATTTGGGTATTCATCATTGGGCTTATGGCCGGGGTTTATGTCATTGCCCAAAACTTTGTTGGCAATAATACCGCTCCAAAACCAGAAAATAAACAACCCCCAGCCAGCATTGTTGAAAACGAAGATAAGAAAAATGAAAATAATACTGCAGGTGACAAGGAAGACACTGAGGAAGACAAGGAAACCGAAGAACCAGCAGAACCAGAAACCCCCGCCCAGGAGCTCGTTGTTGCTGAGAGTACTGGCGGATCGACTACCTATGACTTGAAAAATGCCGATAAATTCGAACTTAAAGTAGTTTCCAAAGGTGAAACCTGGGTGGAAATAAAAAATGGCAGTGGAAAATCTTTCTTCAGAGGAATGTTGGTAGAGGGTAAGGAAAAAGCTGACCACACAGTCGACTTGACGAACGAGTCGGAAGCAGTTATGCGTGTCGGAAAAACCTCTGATACAGAAATTTATGTAAATGGGCAAAAGCTTGAATACGAATCAAAAGAGATTACACAAAATATTACGATTCGCTATATCAAGACGGAACAATAGTCATCCCTAGATGATGGCTATTTTTTCACGCCCGAGACTTTGACCAACCTGGAGGAAAGAAAATGAATATCCCAAATAAAATTACGATCTCTAGAATTTGTTTAATTCCGCTATTTTTGATTATTATGCTAGTACCATTTAATTGGGGCGAGCTAAATCTGCTAGGCACAGAACTTCCAGTCGCACATCTAGTTGGAGCCCTGCTATTCATTATTGCAGCTTCCACTGACTGGGTGGATGGGTATTATGCAAGGAAGTATGAGCTTGTTACAAACATGGGGAAATTCCTCGATCCACTTGCGGATAAGTTACTAGTTTCAGCGGCTTTGATTGTCCTCGTTGAACTTCAGCTAGCACCATCCTGGATTGTTGTTATTATCATTAGCAGGGAATTTGCTGTAACAGGACTGCGCCTCCTTCTTGTAGAAGGCGGTGAGGTTGTAGCAGCCAATATGCTAGGCAAGATCAAAACGTGGGCCCAAATTGTTGCAATCTCAGCTTTGCTTCTCCATAATATTATTTTTGAAATGATAGGCTTCCCATTTGATGATATAGCTTTATGGGTTGCACTTGTTTTCACGGTATGGTCAGGATGGGATTACTTTTCCAAGAACATGCATGTCTTTAAAAACTCCAAATAGATGCGATTGAAGGTGTGATGGACTGTTGAATGCTGAAATTATCGCGGTAGGCTCTGAATTGCTGCTAGGCCAAATCAATAATACAAATGCGAAATTTCTGTCGGGGCAGCTTGCCCTGAACGGAATTAATGTGTTTTACCATACTGTTGTAGGCGATAACGCTGTACGCTTCAAAAGTGCCCTTAGTATAGCTGAAACTCGTTCAGACTTAATCATTGTGACTGGCGGGCTTGGACCTACAAAGGACGACTTGACTAAAGAAACGGCAGCCGCCCATTTAGGGATCGGCCTTGTCATGGATCAGAAAGCGATGGAAGGAATCGAACTTTTCTTTAAGCGGACTGGCAGGGAAATGACTGAAAACAATAAAAAGCAAGCACTTGTACTAGAGGGGGCCCAAGTCCTGCAAAACGACCATGGCATGGCACCTGGAATGCTCGCTGAAAAAAACGGAAAGCTCTACATGTTCCTTCCTGGACCGCCTAGGGAAATGGAGCCTATGTTCCTATCCTATGGAACGCCAGCCCTTATGTCCAGAATGGAAGAAAATGAACAAATCATTTCGAGGGTACTTCGATTCTTTGGTATAGGCGAAGCCCTTTTAGAGCACGAAATTGAGGATTTAATTGACAGCCAAAGCAATCCTACAATAGCTCCGCTTGCATCTGATGGAGAGGTAACCTTAAGGATAACCGCCAAGCATTCAATCCTGGAAACAGCCATTCAACTGCTTGATGAGGTAGAAAAGGAAATCCTTGACCGTGTAGGTATGTATTTTTACGGATACGATGATTCATCACTAATGAATGAAGTAGCCAAACATCTAAAAATAACAGGACAGACGATCTCAAGTGCAGAGAGCTTAACGGGCGGGATGTTCCAAGAACAATACACAAGCATCCCTGGTGCGGGAAGCAGCCTTAAGGGCGGTGTTGTCTGTTATACGAATGAAGTTAAGGCTGAAGTTCTTCATGTTAAAAAAGAAACTATAGAGAACGATGGGGTTGTAAGTGCACAATGCGCGCGTGAGCTCGCTGAAAATGTTGCCAGCCTCGTCAATGCGGATATAGGTATTAGCTTTACTGGTGTTGCCGGTCCGGACGAGTTGGAGGGAAAGCCGGTCGGCACGGTGTATATTGGCATAAGTATTAAAGGCGAGCCAACTACAGTAGAAAAGCTGAATCTTGGTGGAAGCCGTGAAGCAAACCGGATCCGTACAGTAAAATACGGGTGTTATTTCTTGTTAAAAAGGTTAAAAGAAACGAAGGAAGCCAATTAGGCTCCTTCGTTTTTTTACATAAATAATTTCAGTTAATAATGAAAGATTGCATTTTCAGTGTGATTTGAGTTGTGAAAATGATTATTTCAGACAGCAAAATCAATTTTTTAAGACTAACTTGGGAAGAAAAAAGTCGAATAGATGTTCGTGTTTTTAGTGGACAAATGGACTGGAAAATAGTATAGTAATAATAGAAGTAATTTGCTAGATTGAATGCAATCGCTTATGCTTTTATATATATGACCTTAAGGAGGAAACACAGTGAGTGATCGTCAGGCAGCCCTTGAAATGGCGTTAAAGCAAATTGAAAAGCAGTTTGGAAAAGGTTCTATCATGAAGCTTGGAGAAAAGACAGACACACAGATTTCCATTATTTCAAGCGGATCCCTTACCCTTGATATTGCACTTGGAGTCGGTGGATATCCACGCGGCCGTATTATTGAAATCTATGGACCTGAAAGCTCAGGTAAAACGACTGTTGCACTTCATGCAATCGCTGAAGTTCAGGCAAAGGGAGGAACGGCTGCGTTCATTGATGCGGAGCATGCCCTTGACCCTGCTTATGCGCAGAAATTAGGCGTCAACATTGATGAGTTGCTGCTTTCCCAGCCTGATACTGGTGAGCAGGCACTTGAAATTGCTGAAGCTCTTGTCCGCAGTGGAGCGGTCGATATTGTTGTAGTTGACTCTGTAGCAGCACTTGTACCGAAAGCCGAAATTGAAGGCGAAATGGGTGACGCACATGTCGGTTTGCAGGCACGCTTAATGTCCCAGGCTCTTCGAAAGCTTTCAGGTGCAATCAATAAATCCAAGACAATTGCCATCTTTATTAACCAGATTCGTGAAAAGGTGGGCGTAATGTTCGGAAACCCGGAAACAACACCTGGGGGCCGGGCTCTGAAGTTCTATTCAACTGTACGTCTTGAAGTACGCCGTGCTGAAACATTGAAGCAGGGAACTGAAATGATAGGAAATAAAACGAAGATTAAGGTTGTTAAAAACAAGGTAGCTCCGCCATTCCGTACGGCCGAAGTCGACATCATGTACGGTGAAGGTATTTCAAGGGAAGGCGAAATTGTTGATATTGGCTCTGAACTGGATATTGTCCAGAAAAGCGGTTCCTGGTACTCCTATAATGAGGAACGCATTGGCCAGGGACGGGAAAATGCCAAGGCTTTCCTTAGGGAGAATCCTGAAATTCGCGAACAGGTCAAACAGAAAATCCGTGACCATTATGGACTCGATGGTGTTAAGGTCGTGAAGGAAGAAGAAGAGGACGAGCCAGAACAATTTGAATTGATTGATTAATCATATCAACGAAGCAAAGCCGTTACGGCTTTGCTTTTTTGGATTGAAACTGAAGGTTAACATCCCCTTTATTTTCCTTATACCATATTTTGGTTTATGATAGGGCCGGAGTATGGACTTACCCTTGACAATAAATATTGTCAGCTATACAATTAAAATTGTATATTTTACATTTTTGGTAATTTTACATGTTAAAAGCCTTGGTGCTTGCTGTATGTTGAACACAATGTACATGCCGACACTTGAAAATGTAACAAAAGTTCATAGCAAGAGGAGGTGTAACAATGGAACCCATTACATTCATCTCCATTTTGCTTGGCCTATTCGTCGGTGCGGTTGTTGGCTATTTTATTCGTAAGTCCTTTGCAGAAAAGCAAATAGCTGGTGCTAAAAGCGCAGCTGAACAAATCCTTGAAGATGCTAGACGTGATGCTGATGCCTCCAAGAAGGAAGCGCTTCTGGAAGCAAAGGATGAAATTCACAAGCTTCGGACTGAAGCTGAACGTGAGGTTCGGGAACGAAGAAATGAACTGCAAAAACAAGAAAACCGGTTACTGCAAAGAGAAGAAAATTTGGACCGGAAGGATGATACGCTAAACAAGCGTGAATCCCTTTTGGAGAAAAAGGATGATTCTCTTAACCAAAGACAACAGCATATTGAACAGATGGAAAGCAAAGTGGACGAGATGGTACGGGCCCAGCAAACCGAGCTCGAAAGGATCTCGGGACTGACTCGGGAAGAAGCGAAAGCGATCATTCTGGATCATGCCGAAAAGGAACTTGCGCATGATATGGCTTTAATGATCAAAGAAACCGAAAACCGCGCGAAGGAAGAAGCGGACAAGAGGGCAAAAGAAGTCCTCTCTCTCGCAATCCAGCGTTGCGCTGCAGACCATGTGGCAGAAACGACTGTTTCAGTTGTTAACCTGCCTAACGATGAGATGAAGGGCCGCATAATTGGCCGTGAGGGTAGGAA
>NZ_HG964497.1:3958276-3960070 GCF_000613125.1 Bacillus sp. EB01 | reverse complement strand
CCCGTCTCATAGCATTCCTGTAGTTCGTTAATTTTGGACTTTGATAAAAACAGGGCTCCCCACTAAGATAAGAGTAAGACACGACTCAAACTCTACCTTTAGGAGGAACCCTTACTATGAAGTTTAAAATGCAGGACAAACAAAATCAACTAATTGAAAGAATTTCTGACAAGCATCTAATTGTTGGGGTAGATATTGCCCAAGAATTCCATGTGGCGAGGGCCATCAATTTTCGTGGAATCGTTATTGGGGATCCAATCACGTTTGATAACGACGGAGATGGGTTCTCGAGCCTGCTAAAATGGATGAACAACCTTAAAAGAGTTTATAAGTTAGAGAACTTCATTGTTGGGATGGAACCTACTGGCCATTACTGGACCAACATTTCCAAATGGCTCATAGACCGTAATATTGAAGTAGTAATGGTTAATCCCTTTCTGGTTAAAAAGAATAAAGAGAATCGTGATAATACGCAATCCAAGAGTGATAAGAAAGATGCCCTAGTCATTGCCGATATGGTAAAGAACGGCTACTACTCTTTTGTCAGGCCTGCTTCAGAATCATTTGAAAAGCTTAGGGTTCTCATGTCTAATCGGGAGGTTATTGTTAAAAGGCTTGTGAGCTGCGCCAATCAATTACATCGCTGGGTAGACATTATTTTTCCTGAACTCAGGCAGGTCTTTAAAGATATTACATGTAAAGGGGCAATCGCCACCCTTCGCCTGTTTCCAACTCCGATGGAACTGTGTTCCAAGAGGCCGGAAGAGATTTTAGCTGGCTGGAAATCACTCTTGAAGAGGCAGCCCGGATTAAAGAAGGCCTATTCCCTTCTCAATGTAGCCAGGAGATCCATTGGCAACAAACAAGCAATAGAGGCCTACAAACTACATCTGGAACAATTACTCGAAGAGTACGACCTTGTGGTAGAGCAACTGGAACGAGTCGAAATGGCAGTCAAGGATGAGCTCTCTAAAATTCCTTTCGCCGATAAACTGCTTAAAATCAAGGGAATCGGTGACATTTCACTTGCCGGCATACTAGGAGAGGCTGGAGACCTAAGCGGATATTCACATGGAAATTCCTTACTTCGCCATGCAGGACTCCATTTGAGAGAAGCTAGTTCTGGGAAATGGAAGGGTCAAGTTACCTTATCAAAACGTGGAAGGCCAAGACTTAGGCATTTCCTTTATATGGTCACAATAGGCTTGGTCACAAACAATGCAGAATTTAAGGCTATCCACTCCAGTAATGTGAAAGGTAAGAAAATGAAAAAAATGAAATCCATCATGAAATTGGTTGGTAAATTGGCCAGGTTGCTTGTAGGTATAGCACGCAAGAATGAAACGTATTGCCCAGAGAAAGTACAGCCACAAACAGAGTTGGCAGCTTAGTTTAAATACTATTCCCTTCTCGAAGAGATGGAAGTCGAGTGTTGGCTTATTCGCAGGATCACAAATATGTACGGCGTACCAGGTTGATTAATCAAAAGGGCACTGACCCATACTTTTAGCAAAACTGGCCTCCACCCCTTGGAATAGGCGTAACGAAGGAATGAGAGGGCATTTGACCCGTTGAGACATGGGAGGGAAAACCTCCAAGGGTGGCGTGGAGATGTGCATTATATGGAAGAATATGGAGATTAAGCTTACTCCTTTATTTCATCATGCCTTCACGTAGCCCAGATGTCCTCAATTCTCTTTAAACAGCCAACGTACCTTTTCCAAAGAATGTGCAATCCTGCGAATAAGCGAGTATTCGGGAGAAAATTGAATTAAACCGAGGGAGATTAATCGG
>NZ_HG964497.1:3861937-3957975 GCF_000613125.1 Bacillus sp. EB01 | reverse complement strand
CTTGTCTTGGATCAGGTCCGGATCCTTTATGCTGAATGATTGCAACCGGCTTGCTAACAGTACCTTCCTGAATTAAGTATGAATCAACTGTCCCCTTATGGTAATTTGTGCTGAAGACAAAACGCTGTTCATCATCAATGCTAACATGGCAAGGCGGCGATCCTGCTGAAACTTCCGAATTAATAAATTGAAGTTCCCCTGATATAACTGAGAACGCAGCTACCCCACCATTGTCTCCATCTTTTACAACAGAATAAAGATATTGCCGATCTTGGCTTAGTGTTAAATAAGTTGGATTACCTATTTCGGCTGCGACTTTTACATCCGTAATGCTTCCGGAATCCGTATCTAGCACAAATGAATAAATCCCCTTACTATCACCATTTGTATACGTCCCGACAAAACCTGTAAATTTACTAATTTTAAACATCTCCTTACTTTTTCGCTGATTGTTGAAGCGGTCAAGCTGCAACATTTTCAATATTTTTAGGTCTGGATACCGTTATCTTATCCCATTTCTTAGAAAAACATTGAGAAACTATACCAGCGCCTATATTAAAAAGTGGGACGGCATTTGCCAATCCCACTCACACTATTATAGGGTCTTAAGAAGAAACTTGCACACTTTTGGCACTTTTACAATATTTCTCTACAGCCCGATAAGCTCAAAGAATTCAGGTTCCGGTTTCATCAACTTGGTCCCTTTCTCCGATTTAAAATATATTTCTTTTTCTTTTTCATATAGAATTTTTATGTCAAATTCGCCAAAAACAATTGTTCTTTCTTTGTCCCGCGGTGTTGCTTCTTCTTCCCAATCAAGTGCTTCGTTTATGAAGGCTGTAATCTTATTTATCTTATTTTCATCCCTTATAACGGTACAATCTTGCGAAGTGGAAGCCTTATATACACAAATGCTTTCTGGAACATCATGGATCCAGGTGGAAGACCGATAAATTGGTGTTTGGTCGAAATGGACCTCTGTTTGTTCACCAAATTGATTATAAGAAGCAAAGATAGTTAATTCCCCATCAAACCCTTCTTTTGTCCAACTTGAAATAAACCCTCCCCAATCATTATTACGGTCGTTATCCTCTAAGGCAGATTGGGTGTTTTGTTTCTTCCATCCCAATTTAGGAAGCCCCTCCAAGTAAAAGTCATATATTTCTCTCCAGTGATCTCCTTTTACCTCATATTGATCCCTAGTTGGTTCCAACCCGGGGAATAAAGGGATATCGACGTGTTCTTCAGGGATAATAGACATTCCTTCATATGTATCGTCCGTCAGCTTTTGGTATCCAAACCAGCCACCGGTAATAAGTAAACCGATAATCGCAACAAAAATAACCTTCTTTATATTAGTCATTATGAACTCCCTATGTTAATTTCCTTGCCGGACCCAAATAGCTATAACTGAAACTTATCCTTTATCATCTTCGCGACTTCCTCGGGATTCAGGTTGGTATTGTTTATCCTGAGATAATTCGGATGTTTAATTTCACCTTCCAGGGAGTTCATTCTGTGTTTTTCCATCGACCTCCTCAAGTCATTTTCAGACCAGACTAAATCCCGTTTAAACGGTTTGTGCTCCAGGCGGTTCGGCGTCTTGTTCCGTTCAAGCCTTTCATCGAGGGCTGCTTCAAGCTCAACATAGTAGACAGTCGATCCTCTGGACTCAAACAATTCCGTGAGCCGTTTGACATACTCCCAATCAGCTTGAAGATCAAAAAACCAGACACAGGTAAAAATCATTCCGTACATATCGCTTTTCGATGCTTCTTCAAAAATTTCCTGGCGAAACAAATTGACCAGCCGTTTTCCTTCCTTTGTGCTGTAGTTGAAAAACTGACTGACGAGATCAATGGTCATATGATTATGAAAAAGCTTTAATTGAGTTATTTTAGATAATTCCTGGCCGACAGTCATTTTGCCAACCGCCTGGGGTCCAAACATTAGAACAAATTTCATACAAATCTCTCCTGATTTCCACTTTTTTTATGAATTAAATTAAACAGGATTTTGATGTATTCTTTTAAAAAATGAAAAACCTAAATTGACCAATCCAGATGCTGCAAAAACATAAAATAATATCCGTCCACCCTGTGTGGAGGAACCTGCAAGCTGAAGTCCTGCTAAAACACAAATAATGCCTAAAATGAACAGATAGAGTGAAAACAAGTTGCCCCTATTTTTTAAAAAATATAAACCTGCCAAAATAAATAAATAAAGAATAGATACAATCATGATGACCGGGAAGATTGGCTGGAACTTTGCGGCGTAAACAAAGTAGTCAAGCTGTGAAATGTCCTTTCCATCTGAAAAACTAGTTTTAAAAATTTGCGTAAAAGGGGTAGAGTGCTTCCATTCTGAAGGGGAATCTACAAGTGCGCTACCTTCATACCAGGAGGCCATTGTTGAAAACAAAAGAAAGATTAATCCGATTCCGGCTTGGATAGCTAGCCTCATAGTAATAAATCCTCCTTGACAGAAATTTTTAAAAATTTTTCTCAGTATTGATATGAAGTGATTAATAACGTTTCATGCTCACGTATCACAGGTTCAAAGTCAGTCATTCTTAGTTCGATAATAGCTGGAGTTGCTGCTATATGAAGAAAAGACCGTTCTAGTTCGATTACAAGAGAGGTTAAAAGCTCCTCATTTATGCCATACCCTTTAACATTTATAAACGAATTGTCCCTAATGTGATAGCCGGAAGTTGGAGCAAGCATATATTTTTGTGATGGATGATCATATAATTCATACTCAAATGGATCAGGTGTGGATTGAGACTTAACTATAAGCACATCATCTCCAGCCAATGTTTCTTCCCACTCCAACAATCAATATCTTTCGGCATTAATATCGTTATGGCTTGGACGAAAATGGATTAAAGTGTTTGTACTGCAAAATTAGTTGGTCACGATTCTGATATACATGAAGAACTTGCTCATAGATCATTTCCAATTTCATTCCTTTAATGGCTTTCAACTGACTCCATTTCTCAAGCATTTCATCACCTCAAGTACAACTTATCCATATGATTTCGACAAAAACGGTGCATTCTCCTTTCAGGAATCCTCACCGCTGGAAAAAGTCGCTAAATTCACCTTTTGAATTTTGAGTTCGTAATTAGGATTACATTTACCTTAAGAATTCTCACGCTAACATTCCTTCTGCCAGCCAGTTAAAAGGCTGTTAATTTGGGGGATAATTCACCTTCAATATGATTAAAAACACCAATAATTCAACAAAAAGGAGCAGTCCAATCATTTCGAATTGGACTGCGAATTGGCTTGCTAATTAAGTAATAGTACTCGAAAACTAAACCGTTATTGGATAATTGTTCTATTCATTATGATTTCAATTGCGCTCTAGTACGGCTATGAGCATGCGATGGACAATTTCGTGGTCACGCGGGTCGTGTAGATGGTAATCTCCTCCAGGCAGTGTATACCATTCTTCTGCGCCAACATATGTGACTGCGAGCGTTAGGGCTCCGTTATCATCACAAGTTGTGCGAAGTTCGAGCTCCCCGCTTATTACACCAACTTCTGCGGTCATTACCCCGTGAGTTGCGGTGAAGATTGAAGACTTTATTTCCATAAGACTGACTCCCATCTTAGTTCAATTATTAATTTCATACCTCCGAAACGATCAAGTTTAGTAGGAGCAGGAGTTAAGCATGCTCTGCAGTGCAGACTTCTCTGACGACTGCAAGTGGAGGCCCCAGCGGTACTTGGTGTTGATCCACATTTTCGCATATGCACAGCGAGCTCCAGAACGTGGCGGCTGCCATGTCGATGGATCCTGGTCACCCTTAGAGCGGTTCACATTAGCGGTCACAGCAATAAGCTGTGGGCCACTAAGATCGTTTGCGAAATTCTGGCGTTTTGTCGTTGTCCATCCACTAGCACCGGAACGCCATGCTTCTGCTAATGGCACCACGTGATCAATGTCAATTTCGGAAGGTGAGTAAACCGTGACACCATCGTAGTAGCTGTACCATTTGCCAGATGTAACAGGACAAGTCCCACTATAGTAATCTGCGTCTCGCTTTAGTACTACCTGGCGAGTATCACAGCCGCCGCCTTGGCTGATCCAGTGCGGGAACTTGTCCCTAGAGTAGCCGGTCATTGAGTCTTGGGCCTTCACAGTCAGTGAGTTCAACTGGGATTGGGCTGTCGCTTTAGATGGGATTCCGGATGGTAAGGCAGATGCAGTTGGCGCGTCATATTGAAAAAATGCCAAAAACAAAACCAGCGACAAAAAAGATACGAGCCATTTACTTTTCATTGATTTTCCTCCTATATGTAATTTTTATATTAACATCCTTAGTCATTGAGAATGAATAGATGCTAATACCATGAAACCATTTAGGTTTTTATCAAAAAGCAACATATACAGCCGTTGTCTCTATCATTTTCCGGCTAGTTATCACTATCCTACACTTGCTATGTTAGTACAGGTATAACTTTTGTTAAAGTAAAGAATTGTTAATATTCAGTAAATAGTTTGGATGAAAAATATAGTTGTTGAAGAGGTTAATACACTCTACTTGTCATACACTTCTACAAGGTTTTTTCAGTTAAAACTTATAAACTCAGCTTCATTGGAATTAGTTTCAAGGGTCTCTTATCATTGAATTCAAAAAAATGAGGGAACTAAATATAATTGGAAAGACAGCATGAGTTTTAACGGGTTGAAGGAAATTGGGGATATGATCTAACTGTTGTTTATTCTACGTCACTCGATAGACTCAGTTAAATTGATTAAAAAAGGACCTACCTTTTTGGCAAGTCAAGTGCTTGGTATGCTAGTTGATACTTTCCGCCTTCAGCAACCTCTGAATGGTACAATGCCTTGATGGCAAAGTTTTTCTCAAGTTCATGTTGTTCCATCATCTCTTTTAATCGGGTTTGCAATTCCTTATTATCTTTAATCAACTGTTTCATTTGAGACTTGATATACTTCATGATCATTCCTCCTTTCCCATCTTAGAGATGTCGGTCAAGTATATCATTAATCATTCCACGAAAAAATAAACATCCAGCAACTTGAGGACCGCTGGATGTGCGATGTATACCAATTACCTTGATTAGTTTCATTAATACTTCATTCAATGATTAACCCTTCCTTCACCGAGTAAATCTGTTTTTCTAGAAGAACCCCGAGCCCTCGAGAACCGGAACGTCGAGTTTTCTATACGGAACCCTACTATCCATGAAATTGGTGGTATATTCCTACAAAATACATTCTTTTACTGCTATATTTTTTTCATGACTAGTAAGGAATACTTCTCTTCAGCTTTTATTCTATGAAATTTGAGAAAAGGTGCATTTTCCTTTCAGAAATATGCACCGCTGGAAAAAAGTTACTTTAAATTTTTCCGATATTCTTTGGGTCTCGATCAATTCCAGCATTTCCTGGCATCCAGTTTGCTGGGACTCCCTTGCCTGTTTGCCTAGCGAATTGTAATGCATAAATGAGCCTGAGAATTTCATAAGAATTACGGCCCACTTCAGAAGGGTTGATAAACCTTCCGACTATTTTCCCTTCCGGATCAATAATAATTGTTGCCCGATAAGCAGCTCCAGTTTTTTCATTTAGTACCTGGTACGCTTTACTAATGGAATGTGTCCTGTCGCTGACAAGCGGGTAGGTCACTTTTGAAAGTGAAGGTGACGTTTCGGCAAACACTTTATGCGAATACACACTGTCCGTACTGATTGCCAGAACATTGGTATTGAGGGTCTTAAGCTCGGAATAAATGGCAGCGACCGCTGCCAGCTCGGTTGGTCAGACAAATGTGAAGTCGCTTGGGTAGAAAAACAAAATCACCCAGCTTCCGCGATAGTTGTCCAAGCTTATCTGTTTTATTGTCTTTTCCAGGGTATCATAAGCATCTGCTTTGAACGTCGGTGCCTGCGTGGATAATTGTGCCTTTAATGGCTGTTCCTGATTGTTTGAAAATTGCATTTACACACCTCGCCTATACTCTATTCGAAGTATAGTATGTCAGCGGAATTGGGTTGTTGAGCCTAATTATCTGTAAATAAAAAAGGCGATAATCCGGTTCGGACTATTCGCCGTTATTATTATCTTTGCGAAGCGAGATGTGCCTCAAATAAATCAATGATTTCAATAAACCTTGCAGCTTCTCTGAATGTATGGTCAGCAAGTAGTGGATGAATATTACTTTTAATCCGGCATGCCTCTATTAGATCCCGGGCTGTTTTCTTAAAATCCCTTAAAGATGCAACGGAAACCCGATTTTGATCTAGGAACTGGTCCAGGATTGGGACGGTTTCTGATTGAGGCCGCATTGAATCCAAATCAATAGCCTGAAATACCAATTGATCAAAATCGTGACTGAATTCTCTTGCCTGGTCAACCAGCTTTCTTTCCGAAGGATCCAAAAGATGTCCTATGAATTTGGCGTGGTCTGCCATTATTCTTAAAAAGAAAAGATTTTCCTTAATGATGCTGTCAGGTTCAGGGGCAAGTTTGCCCTCATTGAGATCTTTTAAGCGATTTGCAAAATACGCGGCTTCCCTGCTGACATGGTCAACCAATAAAGGATAATTATTTGATCGAATCTCACATCTTAGTGTTAAACCTAGAACCTTTCTTTTATAGCTCCAAATTGCGACTGCTGCTTGATATACCTCGATATTAAAAGCCTGAATTTGCTGTAATTCTGTATTTGGTGTAAACCGTGCCAATTTTTCCTCTATCCGTTCAAAAAGATTTATAAACTGCTCGGCTTCAGCAATCAGCTGCGGCTGTTCTTTATTGAAACCCAGGCTTAAAAATAATGCATGTTCCTTCATAATTCTCGACCAGAATTGAATTTCATCTAATGATCTCGATACTATTGGGTTAGCCAAAAATACCCCCTCCTTATGACTCCTTCATTCTATGTATACGTTCAGGTAGATGCCTTATTCTTCTTTTTCCAGATGAATCCTTCAATCCTGGTAAACCTGTATAAAATTGAGGAGAAAGTCAACCTGAGCTGTTCGGCTAAAAGATTGGATTTATTTACGAAAAAGGGATATCCTTATGAATGAATATTAAGGATTGAAGGGAAATAAAACATGATTGCAAAAACAGAAGAAGATTTTAACGGATTGAAGGAAATTGGGAAAATTGTTTCTTTGATTCGAAACGAACTTGTTGAAAAAACGGTACCAGGAATTACAACTAAAGAGCTTGATGAGCTGGCTGGCCGCCTTTTTGAAGAAAATGGCGCACTATCCGCTCCTAAAGGCGAATACGATTTTCCTGGCTTCACGTGCATCAGTGTCAATGAAGAAGTTGCCCATGGCATTCCAGGGAGCCGCGTCATTAACGAAGGCGACCTTGTCAATATTGATGTATCCGCCTCGAAAAACGGCTATTTTGCCGATACTGGCATTTCATTTGTTGTTGGCAACGGAGATCCTGTGTTGACCAAGCTTTGCGAAACAGCTGTTGAAGCGTTCGAGGCCGGCTTAAAAAAGGCCAAGCCTGGTTCGAAAAAAAGCGGCCTGGGCAAGGCGGTTGAGCGGGTTGCCCGTGATAATGGATTTACGGTAATCATGAATTTGACTGGCCATGGGATAGGCCGCCGGATTCACGAAGCACCGAACCATATTTACAATTTTTACGAACCATATGATGATGAACTTTTGAAGGAAGGCATGGTCATTGCGTTTGAACCATTTATCTCGACCCGCGAGGAAGAAGTGTTTCAGTACGAAAATGATGAATGGACCTATGTCACTGAAAACAGCTTCGTCGCACAATGTGAACACACAATAATCCTGACAAAAGAAGGACCAATTATCATTACGCTTTAAGATTTGAGGGGGAGCTGAGTTTTTTAATCAGCTCCCCTTGCTTTGCCAATTCCTGTAGTAATTGTTGATGCCTAAACAATACAGATTCCGTCTGTTCGCCAGCTTCATTAAGCGGAGGAGAGTGCAGTTCTTAAATGGTCCCCCCTGCTGGACTATAGTTTCAAATCCCCCTATCTTACTATGGAAAGGATTGAAAGGAAAAGGGATAGAAACGCACATGCAAAGAGAATTAACGCTTTGCCATGACTTCTCCTTATTTTGACTCCATACGAAAAAAATAATATGGCTGCTGCCAATTTTGATCCACTTTCCATATAAGGCTGGCTTGAAAAAACTGTACTGCCTAAAATAATTGTAGCAAGGAACGACGTAATGATTAGTAACTTGAACCATAATGGTTCTCTAATAAACCCCGTCAGAAATAGTTTAACCTGTTGCATTGTTCACCTCCCCCTAACACTTTTGCTTCTGCAAAAGTGCGTGAATCCTTTTTTTGGCAATCCAGCCCAATACTCGTTATATATATTAGCATCTAACGATTTATGTCATAAAGACGTTTAAAGAATTCAGTATTTTATTACTTTTTATTGATAGGTTGTTTATTAGATAAGCCTCTGTTAAAATTCAAAAATCAACTTCATACGATCCTTATATATTTTTGGAAATATGGTCCAAAAGTCTCTACCTGGCATCCGTAAAGTGCCGGACTATAAGGAAAGTTAGATCGCCACAAGGGACAAACGTAACCAGGTGCATTCTCTTCTTTCTTTATAGATTAAGAGAATGCACCTTTTTTATTTCCAAAAAGAAGTCGGACTTCCGACAATGGTAAGGTCGTCAATGAAGCTATTATAAGGAGGTTAATCGTGGATATTATTTTTGGCTTATTCTCCCTTATAGGGTTATTGTTTTTGGCTTGGCTTCTTAGTAAAAATAAAAAAGCCATCAAATGGCGTACGATTATTGTTGGTGTCGTGTTAGAAGCTATTTTCGTTTACTTTATGCTCAATGTTTCCTTTGGCCGATGGATTCTTACAAATGCTGCTCAAGGCGTACAGCATGTACTGAACTATAGCCAAGCAGGTATTGAATTCTTATTTGGCGGTTTTTTTACAGAAGGAACGAATGTAGGTTTTGTATTTGCGATTCAGGTGTTATCAGTAATCATATTTATCTCTGCATTGGTCTCAGCACTGTATTATTTACGAATCATCCCTATTATTGTACGCGGACTCGGCTGGGTTGTTGGCAAAGTGTTTGGTACCACTCGTGTTGAATCGTTTAATACAGTTGCAAATACGATGTTAGGCGTAGTAGAATCCCCTTTGCTCATCAAGCCATATTTGGCAAAACTGACACGTTCGGAATTGTTCACTGTTATGGTTGGAGGCACTGCATCCGCAAGCGGTGCAATTCTTTTATCATATGCCTCAATGGGCATTGATATTAGATATTTACTTATTTCGGTTTTCTCCGTACCTTTTGTCGCTATTGTCATGTCAAAAATTATGGAACCTGAAACAGAAGAATCTGAAACAAGTGAAGATATCAAAATGGAAAAAGCAGGACACACCAATATTTTTGAAGCCATTTCTGAAGGGGCTGTAAGTGGAGTCAAGCTTGCGGCCAATATTGGTGGTTTGCTGATTGCGTTTATCAGTATATTGGCTCTTGTAGACGGTATTCTTAGCATCTTTGGAACGGATATTGCTACCATTTTTGGTTACGTATTCTTTCCCTTTGCTTTACTTGTGGGGGTTCCCTTTGAAGATGCTTTTCGAGCCGCATCCATTATCGGAACAAAGCTTGCAGCCAATGAGCTTATTGCATTCCAGGATTTGCTCAAAATACAAAATGAACTAACACCACAAACTGTTGCAATTTTATCCGTCGCTTTATGTAATTTTGCGAACCTATCTTCTATTGGACAATTAATCGTAGGTCTTGGCTCCTTAGCGCCATCAAAGAAAAAACTTATTGCGTCTATGAGTTTTAAAGCGATTGTCGCTGGAACCATGGCAAGCTTTATTACCGCTATTTTTGTAAATATGTTTATATAAACTCTTACACCTTTTTTCTAATCAAAAGGATAAAACAAGGAGCAGTGGCTTTAGTCCAATTGCTCCTTGTTTTAATATGTTTTTGGACGAATGTCAATAATGATTTCAACAAAGAACCTTCCTTGCTTTTCACACCCAAAGCTCAGTAATATCAACTTTTTCATTTGCAATTTGTTTCCGACTTATTAATGTATCGTCTATTAGCATTCCTATGTTATCAACACTAACAAACACAGTCTTGGTCTTATTGTTTTCAAACACAACCGCTGTTGCATAAATTTTTTCATCAACATTCGTAATCCCGGTTCGTAGATGATACTTTGCTCCTTTAAATTTCTCCAGATACCCTTTGTGTGAACTACTAAACTTCCCTTTTACTTGTCGGAATTATTTTGAGATCAGCGAGCTTTTTAAAATTCTTATCATAGTTCTCGCGTTGCAATAGATTTTCGAGCCAATATTGTGCCTTTTGATATTCTTTTGAAGAGGAATATAACAGTCCAAGGTAAATCAGGCCACTTGCTATTTCTTCCTTACTAAATTTTTACTGAGTGGCAAGGATCATCACTTCTATTGCCTTCTTTTTAAAAGGCTGTTTTCTAAAAGATTGTTGCTTTTTGGAATGCCCTTTAGGTAGGAAAAAACTATAATAAATGGTAATCTATAAATTTGAAGGGAGAGGGCATACTTGAACAAAAATAAACTAAATATGATTATCGCAATACTCGGAAGTGTTACTATTCTCACGATAGGTGGTTTAGTGTTTAACCAGATTTACAAGAACCATCAAGCAAACGAACTCATTATAGAAAAATGCTTTGATAACTTTGATAAAGAAGGAGAGGTAGTGATAAAGAAGGATGGCTTTTGGTCACCAGTTACTTGCGGGAAAAAATAGCATTTCAAGACTTTATGAATAAATGTCTTTTTTTGTACATCTAATTATCTCAACAGAAGCCACAATCCACACGAAAACAGCCAATAAAAAAAGCAGGATAATTTCTCTGCCCAAACAATTACAATTAGTTAGATGTTATATGTCTAAATCGATTACTTCTTCTTTTCCATCCCAATTTACTATTAGCGACCACTTTACAATATCTATTAATGGGACAGGATTTTTAATAACTGTGTCCCTAGAACCGCCACCAGATAGACTTTTTGTAAGTCTATCAGCACTTACCTGACCTTCTGAATACCCCACTTCCTTCCCTTTGTGGTCAAGAAACTTAACCCCAACAGTTACCGGTTGTGAAGGTTTGTCAGGTCCTATATAAGTTAAGGTTCCCCGGCCGAAATTAAAAGCAGTGGGCAAATAGGATACCAAAAATTTTTCTACTTTCCAGTGAGAACTTTCCCCATTCAAATATATATGCGAATACTGGACAGACCTCGTTTTCGAACTTGCAAATTCTGTTTTTGAAAAGTATAAGAATCCAAGGGTAATCAGATTTGTAAGGAGTAATATACTGATTATGATATTTGCCTGTTTTCTTGTTATAATCAACACCCCATTATTTAACGGTTAACTATTTGTGCATATGCTGGGTACGTAGTGTCAAAATCCGCCGACTTATCTTTACTCATAGTTATAGAAAGTCCGCCTTCCACGCCATCCTTCGAACCAGTAAATCCAACTGCAAATTCTGTTACCTCAATACCTCCTGCCGAAATTACATTAATGTCTGAATTTTCTTAATGTTTAACTTTCCCAACTAGTACATTTCTAATTCTTATGTTTATGTACTATTTTCCAACATTAGTCCCGCTATCTCTTTCAAATGCACATCAAAAGAACTACTGTAACCATTAAAATTTCCCAATAAAAGTTATTTTTCTAATCAATTGAACAAATTTAATAAAACAATGATATAGAGAATGAGAATAATGAATGTTTATATATGCAACAGAACTTTATAATGCAGATTTGATTGATGAAGCATCCAAAGTTCTTGAAGCAATATAAGCGTAATTCCAATTTCAAGAAGGCAAGGGAGCTATTAAACAAGATTAAAACAACATAGATATAACTATTCTAAAAGCCACAATATTTACGAAAAGAGTCACCACGTTTATACTACTTCCTTCTTTGACTAACCGGCTCCTTTTGCCTAATAAGGAATTATTTTGAAAGCCCCTCCTTTAATATCCATTTAAACTGATATCACGTTACTAATAAATTCTTTTTCCATTAACTCCCGTATGTTCAATAAGGAATTCAGAAATTCCCCTTCAATCCTTTATGTGATACACACTGATTAGAATAATATGTTATCAATTTAGTCCCCTGGGTTTTGGACTGAATAATATATCCACCTTCAGTTTGGGTTTCATAATGTCCGATAACAAAATCATTTGTATTAATAAAATTTTTGAAATCTATTGGGATGCTGGCATTCCATTTTAAATTTTCTATTTTAAGAGGGAAATTATCTTCGTTTGGATTTGGCGTGTGTATAAAAACTGCATCTCTACAGGCGTCTTGATCGTCAATAAGAATCCAGGATTGATAAGGGTTTTTAAATGTTTCAAGCTTTCTTAATATTTTTCTATATAAAGCAATATGGGCTATAATGTGCTGCCTCCTCATACTAAGACTACTATTCCCATATCCATTAAAATCTAGATGGCTATGCCATAAGTCAAACCACGCATCATCGTCAAATTGCAGTTTAGTAGGTTCTAACTCAACTCCTCTAAATAAATTACGAAAATATCGCCTTTTACCCCGGAATTTTTTCAATCAAATCCCCCTTATTTTAATGTTCTTCTTATTAATTTAGACCGTTAGCCAACTTTGAATAAGGTAGCTTCTATTTCAAAGCCCCCAATTGTCGATTAACAGATTAACCTTCAACCATTTTTATATATGGTATCTCTTCTCCATCAACAATTGCGATGTAGGCTGGTGAATCTGTATTGAATATCTTTGTTCCAATAGGCAATTTATTAGCTGTACCAATTTTTAAATTGGGATGCCTTCTTTGCTTGATTTGTTATTTCACCGACTTGGTTGCCCAATTCATATTCCAATTCTGTTACCCATTCCACATCTTCTGCATTTAAGAACACGAAACCATCAAGCAGAAAAATATCGGGATTATCGTGCTTTAGATAATAGTTGGGAGTAGGATTCATGTTAGAAGGACTAATTGAAAAGTTATTATTTCAGCCAACTAAAAATATAAACAAGATACTAAGTGAGAGTAGGGATTTTGCAAAATTCATTATGATGCCCCATAAAAAAATGAATGCGGCATTTTAAAATAGTTACAGTATTTGTTAAATATTGATATACCTTAGTTGAATATTATGTTCTAATGTTCTAATGTGCTGGTATTATCTAATATCTAACTTGGATAAATAATTACTATAGAGATTTTTAAAAAGGAAGGAACTTCACGTATGAAAGATCAAATCGATCAACTAACACTATTATTGTTGTATTTGACTTCTTTTGATGATGATTACGGTTTAGGTGTAGCTAAGAGGAGTTGGAAAGGTTACCCTTTTGAGTCCCTTAATGAATTGTCAGAGAGCGAGTTTATCCTTGATGGCAAAAGATCAAAATCAGTTTACCTGACAGAGGAAGGAATAAAGAAAGCAAGAGAACTGATGAAAAAATATAATATTAGTCAACAGTGAGGAATTTCTCAAAACGAGAAATTCCTAATTTTAATAAGTGAAATTTTATTTTATAACATTTGAGTTTTAATCAATCAATTCAACTCTTTTAAATACCACGCATCCATTGCGGAGTGTTCAGATCCTGGCAGTGGTTCTTGTAAAAGTTTGAATCCAAATTTTTTATATAATATACATGCAGTTTTTAATTCATGCATTGTCTCTAAATAGCACTTTTCGTAATGGTTGGAGGAAAATGACAAAGCTGCTTCCATTAGATTTTTAGAAAGCCCTAATCCTTGAGCTTTGGGACTTAAGTATAGCTTTTGCAATTCGCATACCTTATCGTGTTCGTTGAACGGTGCTATACCAATTCCACCAACAACTTCACCTTCCATTTCTACTACCCAATAATTCGCGTGTTTTAGATTATTATAATAGTGGTGAAGGTCATTAAGTTGAGGATCATAATAAGCTGACCCGGGAATCGCTAATCCAAGGGATTTTAATGAATTTTGTATAATTTCTTTTACTCTTGCATTATCTTCTTTTTTTATTTCTCTAATAATCATATATGTCTCCTTAAATTTTTCTTAAAAAGTTGTGAAAATTTATAATCCAGTAAACGGCACAGTGAGGAATCTCTCTAAATGAGAGTTTATTACTTCTATCTCAATAACTCTAGCATCAGTTAGCTTAATGTAATAAGTTAAAATAATTTTAACATAAATATCCATTATTTTTTTGCTAGACGTAAATTTTACTTAGGTTAAAATTGGACTCATTGTACGAGTTTCTGTCTACCCTTTTCCACACAAAAAACAATCCAAATTCGGTTGCGAAATTGGACTGCTAATTGGTATGGTTGTTTACTATGGCAGTTACCTTAAGTGTTTTTTGGAATGGAATGTTGTTTTAATGACACTTACCGAGTTCTTCGAATACAGCTTCGTAGTCTTCTTTCTTGTCAGCATTGAATGATGTGTTCGTATAGGTAATTGCTCCATGTTTATCAACAACAAATACGGATCGCTTGGCAACCTGTCCGTGGTCATTAAAAACATTGTAATCCTTCGTAGTCGCTTTAAACCAGTCGGATAACAGTGGATATGGTAGTGTTCCAAGACTTGCCTCAAACACACGATGAGAGTGGATGTGGTCGACGCTAATCGCAAGCACTTCTGCATCAAGTTCTTCAAAACGTTTGTATTCCTCTTTCCAAGAGGTCAGTTCTTTCAGTCAGCCCGGTGTGAAATCCATGCCATAAAAAGCGACAACCACATTCTTCTTCCCCTGGTAGTCCGATAAAGATACCTTTTCTGCTGTTGTGGCAGAAAGGGAAAAATCAGGTGCTTGGTCCCCTACTTGCAACGAAGTTTCCAATTAACTACCTCCTTACATGTAATTGTTATCTATGTATTGTTACCGCTTTTTGGAAAATAATTCACTCATTCATTAACAAGCTCTATAAGTACAGCATCCCTCCTTCTGACGGCTAGTACCAGTTCCATTAGAAATAGAAGAATAATCCCTGGATACACCATCTTCCAGAAGGGTGAAATGGCCTCGTATAAGGATGCAATTTCCGGGTGCAGCCATTTGAGCCCGGCGACGGACAAAGCAACCCAGCATAGTGAAAACGGAAGACAAATATGTCCATGCAGCTGAAATGGGACATTAGAATAATCCCAATAGCGGCGGTTGAACAATTTTTCAAGCATGATTCCGCTCACATACTCAATCATTGTCGGGATAATTAGGCAGAGCAGAATAATGACAGGCCAGGTAGTCTGTTCATCAATTAAAAGAAGTAATAGAACTGGCGCGAATCCGTACATTGGTTTAAATGGCCCTTTGAATAGATTCGGTTTGAAAAATTCTCCTCCAGTAAAACGGCTATAGGCGTTTTCCAATATCCAGCCGAAAAAGGAATAGACTGTAAAATAGAAGACAAGTGCACTTATTGTCCCCACATCGGTTGCCTCTAAAGGAATAGAAATCAAATTGCAGCACCACCTTTTTAAAGTTAGGATGAGTTTAAAAATATGGAGTTATTCGCTTTAATACCCGTAACCGTTTTTTGTATTACTGTAAATAGGAAAAGTTTTGGGGTGAGGACTGCTGTCATGTTTCTAGGTACGCTAAAAAAAGTATTATATGCGTTTGATATGTCATTCGGAATCTGTAAAAAGCTTCTCCCCTAATGTCATTTCAGCTTGTCAAGGGGACAGAGTTCCATGTCACCTTCCCTTCTGTTAAATAATTTGCGAATTTCATAGACTACTACTATATTGGCTGCTTGTCTCATATGTTTATTGATATGGAGGTGAGCAGCTTGAATTCGTTTTTTAGGGGCACGGTCATACTTGTATGTGCTGCTTTTCTTGGAGAGTGTGTAGAGTTTTTCGTAAATATGCAGCTGGCGCGGGAGCTTAAGGAGGAAGGCATGGGAGTGTTCATGTCGCTCATGCCAATCATCTTTTTCCTGATGATATTGGCTACCCTTGAAATGCCGGTTTCAATATCAAAATATATTGCTGAAAATAAGCGTGATACACATTTAAGCTTACTCAGGCATGCGCTGAAACTTGGACTACAGGCTACGCTTGTGATGGTGGTGCTTATTGCCATTGCCTCCGTGGTACCGTCGGCATTCAGCAGATTCCCTAACCATATTCAATGGCTTTTGTTTGCCTTCATTCCAATTGCGGCCTTTTCTTCAATTGCCCGCGGCTACTTTATGGGCATACAGGAAATGGGTAAAATCGCAATCTCCAATATTTTAAGAAAAACGGCCCAATTGCTATTGCTTTTACTCGTATTTCAGCTATTTGATTATGATCAGGAGACTTCCCTCCTGCTGGCGATAGGTACGTTGATCGGCAGTGAGTTCCTTGTTCTTCTATATTTATTTAGCCTCTTCTTGATCCATATCCGAGGTTTAAAGAGCATTTCAAATCAGGAACTAACAGAAACTGAAGCCCGAAAAAAGCTTTTGTCGGTATCGGTCCCAACTGTCGGACTCCGCGTATTTCATGCGTTGACCAATGCTGTGCAGCCATTTTTGATTCAGGCAGCACTAATCCGATCGGGCTTTACCGAGGTTTCCGCTACCGAACATTTCGGAGTGTTAATGGGTGTGTCAATGAGCATCGGCTTCTTTCCTGCTTTCATCGCCCATTCACTAATGGTAACCTTAATCCCGAATGTTTCAGACGCCTATGCCAGGCTTGATGGTAAAAAACTGCATGCCCTTTTGCATCAATCGATGTGGGTTACGATGCTCTACGGGACTGTCTCTATTTTCTTCATGCATATGTTCGCGGAAAAATTGACGTCACTATTCTTTGCATCATCTGTTGCCCCGTTCTATTTAAAATTGTTGTGGCCATATTTCCTTTTCCATTTCTTCATAACTCCGCTGCAGGCGTACTTGATTGGAATTGGTCTTGTGAAGGATGCCTTTCTGCATTCAGTCTGGTCACACGTTTTCGCCTTTGGAGCATTGTTTGTGCTAGGCTCAATGCCTTCAATGAGTATGGATGGCGTTATCATTGGACTGAATTTTGGTGCCGTCCTGCAGGCGGTGTTGCATTATTTCACTGTTACCAAGCGGATTGGCAGCCGGGTTTGGTTGTTGCCATGGAGAGTTGAACTTTAGAAGACAAGGCTCTAGTTTTATACGGAGAGAATGCCTGACACATTTAGTTAAGGGTTTCCGGTTTGGAGAGGAAATCCAGTAGGAAGTGATAATATTGATACATTTTTAATATTAAAATTTTAATTTAAATAAGAAAGGTTGACTGAGACTACAAATGATTATTGATTGCCATTTCCATGTTGATGAAACGATGTTAGCGCTAGAAAAAATGATTGAAGAGATGGATAAAAACAACGTTGAGAAAACCGTATTAATGCCACCTTTTAATGAAACAATGTATGAAAAAGAAAGTACATACCAGGATTATTTACACCGCTTATTTCGCTTGTTAATCATGAATTTCCCCAAAATAGGCTTTAAAATTTATGACGGATTAGTTAAAGATGGTTACTTTAAAGTTAATGGAAACTTTAAGATTTTTACCGATCCAGATAATGACATTGTAGCAAATGCATTAAAACGTTATCCTGATCGTTTTCTAGGCTGGGCTGCCGTTAACCCAACTGTACCAGAATCTGTTGAGACGTTAGAAACATACCTTAACCTAACTGGTTTTATTGGAGTAAAAGCCCATCCATTCATGCATAAGTATAGTATTCAAGAACTTGATTCCATTGGAGCCTTATGCCAAAACAGAGACATTCCAATGATTATTCATCTATCTTCAGAACCAGACTCCTACAAATACTTACCTGACAAATATCCCAATCTCAAGGTTATTTATGCCCATGCAGGACTTCCTTTTTGGAAAAGCCTCTGGCACTATGCAATGGAAAAACCCAATGTTTTTGTGGACACATCGAGTGATTACCTTACCCCCGCTATCGTAAGAAATGTAGTTCAGGCCCTTGGATATCGAAAAGTATTATATGGCTGCGATGGACCATATGGAATGAAGAGGTTTAATGAGTACGATTACTCGGATAAAAGGAGTTGGGTTGATTCTTTAGACATTCCTCAAGAACAAAAGGAATTTATTTTAGGGAAGACTTTTATGGGTCTAATAAATAGTACAAACTTGGACATCATACAGAACCACTGATAAATTCACAAAAATATAACGTTCAGAAAGCATTGTACTATCTGAGCCAGTTATAGCCTAAACTATTGTCATACTCATCGTAACTGTCTTTGTATTAAATCCTAATTTTTCATACATTTTAATTGCATGGTTACCTACAAATGCGCTTAGTCGAACTTCAGAAATTCTATCTTGTTTTAAATTGTCAATACCTGACTTCATCAATTTTTTCGAAATACCCTGTCCTCTAAAGTCTTCTAAAACAAATAGCTCATAAATAAATCCATTTATCTTATCGGTTAATTGGTCTTTACTTTTTCCCAAGAGAATCCATCCCATTAAAACATCATTTTCTGTTGCTATTAGATAGTAACATCCTTTTATTAGGAGCGGCTTAATCAGTTGTTCAACTTTTTCTTTTGATGGTTTAATCATACCTAATGTTCCTTCATATAAAGCTTGTGGAGAGAGGGATAAAACCTCTTTGAGTTCCAAATCATTTGGTTTTCTTATTTCCATTACTTAAATCCACCCTTCAAAAATACATATTTCTCTTTGACTGACTGTCCACTTAAACCCAATAAAGGAATTCAACAAAAAAGGCGGTAAATCCTTCTTGGATTAATGCGCCCTATTGCTCAATATAACTTTTTTAAGTATAAAACCATATGCCAGTCCAAATATCGGGAACAACCAAAAATGGTGATGCTAATTCAAACCGTAAATAAAAGTATTTGTCGTTCGATATCATTCTTCTACTTATATATTACAACTAATAATAAATAATTTATAGACTGCTTTTTTTGTAAATCCTATACTATACTGTTATTTACAAATCTAAAAATAAAGAGGTGTATCAGTATGAATGACAAAAAAGACGTCTTAGATAAAGGTCCTTTTTTTCATGGTACGAAAGCCGAATTAAAAATTGGAGACTTATTAGAACCACAACACTTATCCAATTATCAAGATAAAAAATCTAATTATATTTACTTTACTGCAACATTAGATGCTGCTAAATGGGGTGCTGAATTAGCAACATCAAACTCAAAGGAAAGAATTTTTATTGTAGAACCATTAGGTGATTTCGAAAATGATCCGAACTTAACTGACAAAAGATTTCCTGGAAATCCAACACGTTCTTACAGGTCTAAATGTCCTTTGAAAATAATAGCAGAATTAAGTTCATGGGAAAGACATTCCGATGATGAAATAAATCATATGCTTTCATCTTTAAAGAAGTTACGTGAACAAGGAAAAGCTGTAATATACGATTAATCCTGAAATCGATAAGGTAATGATAATAGAATAAAAATCAATTTGCTTTTGATTTTAACAATAGGTTAAGTTTTGTCTTGTGCACGCTTTGTGTCCCTCCCTTGATTTCATATGTAAAATGTGTATAATTAAAAATAATTGTATATTAAAAATGTTTTCTAGGGTTCCGCAACTTGCTGTTGGTCTGGTCCGAGAGAAAACTCACAGCTTGCTGTGTCACGGAAGGATAAAAGCCTGGGAGAAACTGTTTTTACAGTTTTTTCTCAGGCTTCTTTGTTTTTTGGAATAATAAATAGTCGGAGGTGTCATCTAAATGAATAAAAACTGGATTAAAGTATTTATTGCAGCCTTTTTGGAAGTTTTTTGGGTAATAGGATTGACTCATGCTTATGATTTTTGGACTTGGACTGGGACGGTTATCGCTATTATCGTCAGCAACTATTTAATGATTACAGCGGCACAGGTACTTCCTGCTGGAACGGTCTACGCCATTTTTGTGGGATTAGGAACAGCAGGTACTGTTATTTCAGAAATACTATTCTTTGGAGAACCATTTAATTGGGGAAAAATTGTTCTAATAGCCATACTGTTAGCCGGGGTCATCGGCTTAAAAATAGTAACTGATGAAAGTCAAGAGAAAGGGGTTGAATCTTGATGGCTTGGTTTACTCTAATTTTAGCAGGCTTATTGGAGACATTTGGTGTTGCAATGATTAACCAGTTGTCTGTCAAACGAAATTGGCAAACCGTCGTTTTACTTATTTTAGGATTTGGCTTAAGTCTTGCACTACTCAGTTATTCATTGCGTTTTATTCCTATGGGAACAGGTTATGCAATTTGGACTGGAATTGGTGTTGTCGGCGGTGCCTTAGTTGGAATGTTATTTTATGGAGAATCGAAGGATTGGAAGAGAATTGTCTTCATATCTATGGTTTTAGGGTCAGCAATTGGACTAAAACTGGTTTCTTAATTTAACTCTTGGAGAATTAAGAGGCTGTCCCAAAGGTATACTTTTGGACAGCCTCTATTTGTTAAAATCTATCCTGTTATTTCTTGGTTGGAGTCAAACCAAGCATATATTCGCTTGTCTTTTGCACTCACTGTCCCTCTTTATACAGTTAGGGACGGTTCCAGGATCACATAATTAGAATGCTTGACCACTGTTCTCGGTGTTTCATAATCAAATATTTGTTTAGCCTCATCAGAGACTTTAACAATCACACTATTGTCTCTCACGATTTCTACTTCCCCTTCAATTGACAGGTCTTTTCTTTGAAAGGAAATGCGGTCGCCTATCTTAGCTTTGCTTTTTGCCATGTATTTTCTCCCCCTAAACAAAAGTTGAATTTTGGTCCTAATAGGGCCAATACAAAAAGTTTTTTCTCTTTTGGTCTTTAACTGCTTATATCAAGTAGAGATACCCCTCATATTCAGGCATAAACATGGAAAAATGTGAAAAAGGCTGCCCTGGCAGCCTTTTCCCTGATGTGTTAAATCGCAAATTTATGGTTCCCGATTTGCTTTATTACCTGACGGGAGAAAATCCATTTATCAGTTGCAAGCCGTGGGTTATAGTAATACATTGCACCGCCGCTCGGATCCCAACCTAGTAATGCATCCCTTGCAGCCTGGTATGCTGATGAATCTGGAATATAATAGTACTGGCCATCATTAACTGCAGTGAAGGCATTCCTTTCGAAAATTACACCTGATACGGTTTGGGGAAACTCTTTTGATTGCAATCGGTTCAGGATGACAGCTGCCACCGCAACCTGCCCTTCATAGCTTTCGCCGCGTGCCTCACCGTGGACGACATGTGCCATCAATTCGATTTCCTTAAGTTTCTTTGATGTTTGTGCACCTATGATGCCCAGCGGTTCAATGTTGAGATCCTGTTGAAATCTTTTTACCGCATTTTCTGTGATCGGGCCATAATAGCCTGTAGGTTGTGTATTAAAATAACCCATTTCTTTTAAAAGTGTCTGAGTATGTATAACCTGCTTTCCTGTCGAACCAAAAGATAACTGTGATGCTTCTACTTTTTTGGATGGTGCACCGAAACATAAAGCAAAAATACCAAGGCAAATCAAACCTTTAACAAATTTCATATAATCCTCCATTTTCACTGTAAATTACTTATTATTTATGTGTCCTCCTTTCCACGGCATAGATTCCCTCTACGCACCGAATTAAACAAAAATATTAAAAAGCGGGAACAAATTACTATGTTTAAACCATTGTTTTACAAAAATAAGTTGCTTGCTGCCACTTATTGTTATAGCTTGATCGACTTCCTACTTAAAACAAATGAACTAACTTTGAGATTGGCGGCAAACTTTTAAGAGGGGGGTGAATCGAATAATAACAAAAGAGGAAATGTTAAAAACGGAATATTGATATACAACGTAATTAAAGTGGGGCTTGATGCAAAGCAATATTAATCTTCTTTCCTTTTCACGCCGCGGTGACCCTATTGGACACTGATAAGGTTTCTCTGTTACCTTTTCGCTCTGCGACTCTGTTCCGGCACTGATACAGCTTCTCTGTTACCTTTTCACGCATTAGCACCTCTGTTCGGGAACTGATACGGCTTCACTTTCTAAATGCGAAATTTTAGGGGTTTGGACTAATTAGGTAAGCATTCTCACCTCACTAAGCAACGCCCTTATATTGTTTAAACTTTGTAATACTTTGCAATATACATAATCAAAATGAAAACAAACTGTATAAAACAACTATGTACCATTGTGATACTCTAATAAATAGTTGCTAGCCTATCATTATAAAACAAAATACAGTTCCTTTTTCAGTGGAGATTTTATGTACAAAGTTAATAATAATTCAGTAGAAATACCCAAGAAAACGATTAGTGAATTACAAAAAGAAATATTAGCTTTTACGGTATTGTTAAAAGACTTTAATATTACTTTTTCCGATTTAACTAACTCAAGTCCGAAAAAACAGGAAGTACGTCAAGAGGCAAAGAAATTGGCGGAAACAATTAATACGAATAATAGTTTGAAAACTTCATTCTTAGAAAAAAAGAAACTCCCTATCAAGCAAATCAGAAATTTGGATTCCTCAAGTAAAGTAATCTTAAGCAAATATAATAAGTATGTTACAGCATTGACATTGATCTATTCAGGGAAGTTTACCCTATTGCATGAATACATATCTAGGTAAAAAAAGAACATAAATAGAACTTCAATTCACCAATAGATTAGCAACTGTTTTGAAAAATATATTAAAACCAAAAAAGCTTGGAGACCGAAAATATAGCTCCAAGCTTTGGAAATTATTAGGGTTTTATTGAGGGCCAAACATACCTTTTTATTTATTCTAGGTAAACTTTTCTCACAGCAAAAACATATATGTTCTTTTGATGTTCTTCTTTATTTCATAAATTCTTACAATTTCTTGTCAATTTTTATAGTTTACGGCCGTTTCCAGGGCTCCTCTGTTGTTTGCATCCAAACACACCATGCACTAAAGCTTCCGTCGAATTGGAGATATACTTGCTTTACTTCGGGAAACTTTTCAAATATAGCCTGATTAAGTGCCTGAGAGATTTCCTGGGACTGGTAACTAGAAGGGCTACCGGAGAAAAACTCCTTAAAATCAATGATGACGGTTCCTTCATTATCAATGGCTGCTCCATTAACACTAGCTTCATCCCCATATTGGGAAAAAATTGTCCCGCCCGCAAATAACTTTTTGATTTCTGCTTCAAGTTCCGGGATAGGCTTGCCAAATGTTTTATAATCAAAGCCTACTTCTACTTTGGTCAGTTGTCCTTGTAAATAACTTTCATAGCTTTTTCCAAGTGTTAATTCATAAATCGCTATATGCTCCTTCTCAGGTGACAGTAAATACAGCTTATTTTTATCGGCTTTGATGTAAGATTCTATCGTTTGAGGTACCTCAAGGAAATTTTCAATTGGAATTCGAATTCCCCCCATGGTTTGCCCTTGTTTATTTAATGCATAGACGTGTGTTTCTGAAATAGGAGAAAATACCCGTGGTACCTCTGTTTTAGTAAATAGGATTTGCTCATCCTTAACCGATTCTATAGAACTTGGACCCTTTCCTTCATCATAGTGAATATCTAATTTTGTAGGAACATCATCTTCATTTATTGTTAATACAGCCTGCTTTTGATGAGTGGTTGCAAAATGATACGGAAGAGCGTTTTCTTCCAACATCTCACCTTTTTTTAAATTTAAAACTTGTTCCTGATTTTGGCTTACCACAACACCTATATTTTCGAAAAAGCCTAGTTCATTTGGAAAAAACAATTGATGTTTACTCAAGTCAAAGGTTTCGACTAATTTGCCTTCTTCCGTATATTGATAGACAACAACGGGGCTAGCTGTATTTAAAATATAAATCTGATTATCTGGTGTTACAAGGATATCAGTGAGGGTTCCAGTTGTATTGCTTTCGCCTTTAAGCGGGAATGACTTTGTGCTGCCGTTGTTACCCACAACCAGCACCTGCCTCCTCGCTTCATCCAAAAGATAAAAGGTACCGTCTTCAATATCAAAACTTGTTACAGTGACCGGCAGCGTTTCATCTGTTCCCATAAAATATAAACCTGCCTGCCCCTGTTCACTTCCGTACTCAAGTGTTTGCACTGGCTTAAGGCTGGAAACCGATTCAATAGGAAATGGCTTTTCCGGTTCTGCTGCTAAATCTAGATCAGACTTATTAATATAGGACAACAGGACAACAATAAGCAGTAAAGCTGTTAGGCAAAAAGCAGCAATTGGTTTAACTTGCAGTCTTTTTTTCCTTTTAGTATTAAGCAGCTTATAATGTAATTCATCAACAAAAGCTTTCCGAGGTTCCAGCGAAGGCCGGTATGTAATTGGTTTGAGCAATTGTTTAGCTTCGAGAGTCAGCTTTTCGTTCTTTTCCATCTGCTAGCACCATCCTTTCCGTAACTCCCATGTGTTTCTTTAATTCCTTGACTGCCCTATGAAAATCGACACGCACCTTTAATTCCGTTTGCTGCAGTACTTCTGAGGTTTCTTTTATTGTAAGCTCCTGCAATCCTCGTAAAATAAGAATCGTCCGATAGTCAGGTTTTAACTTTAAAAGGGCTTGTTGGACTTCTTCCCATTTCTCCATCTTCAGGACATGTTCATCTAACGAATTTTCCATCGAAGAAGACATTTTTAAGCGTTCAATTAATGCGGGTAAAATCGTTTTCAATTTTCTTTTTCGTATATGGTCAATAGCACTATGCCTTGCAATTGATAACAGCCAGTATTTAGCTCGATCATGGTTCTTTAGAGTTTTTAAATTCTTCATAGCCTTCATAAAAGTGTCCTGAGTTAAATCCTCCGCATCCTGAACGGAATTGGTAAAGTATAAGCAAAATTGATAGACGTCTTTATGGTAGTACTCATATAGATCCTCAATATCCAGCTGACCCCCCACTCTCATCCCTCCTTTATATACAAGTCGATTGCCTTATCGATTTGTTTCAATTTATCTAATAAATTTTTTTAACTTTCTTTTTTTATTATAGAAGGTACATATATAGCTGCGTCTATAATTTATTGAGGTTCACCGCGAATTAATAACAAGCGAACAACCACAAAAGAATCTAAATAAAACGATAAACCCTGGCTGCATTAATCCTTAGAATAAAAAATTGTAGGAAATCATTTTAGTAGATTAATCTTCTTTCACAAGACCGAGATTTTTCCATTGCAACCCTATTTGCTGGATTAATCTCCACCTTTGACACTGAGATTAATCCCCGAAACCCTATTTGCCAGATGCCAATTCGTATTTTCTAAGCAATAATAAAAAACAGCCCAATTTTTAGTGAATTGGACTGTTGCTTCAAGATATAATTGTAAAAATGTATTATTTCACTGATTGAACCTGAAGCTTTTGCAAAGATGCCCGGCTATCACTTAGATACTGATGAACTTTCCTTCCGGTTGTGATTCCGGATTCGATTGCTCCATCAATAAAGCCTGCCCAGCCATTGGCGTAGGTTGTGCCTGCGAGAAATACTGCATGTTCAGGTGTATTCCATTGTTGATGATAGGTTGTTAATTGATTTGGTTTTAACATTGGCCATGTTTCTTTTGAAAACCCGTCATTTACCCAGTCATGACCTGTGCTTTCAATAACCTCAATGTCCGGAAGCCAATGCCGCAGTGCTTTTTCCACAGCAGTCCTGTCGTTAGGATTTAGGATCGATGCATCGGGGCCGAATCCGACGACAATGCTGTCACCATCGACGTACCGATCTAAATGGACCGAATTTAATGGATACCATCCTGGTGCGAGTGCATCAAAAGCTTCCAGTTCGCCCTTAATCCTTGCCCAAACCTTTACACCTTTTGAGGTTTGGCCTTCTCTTGAAGAGGCCTGCTTTTCAACGGAAAGACTCGGATTAAATTCAATGTCCTGCAATGTCGTCAATGGAACAGTTACAATAGCGGCATTGGAAGTAAAGCTAAGGCCGTCATCTGTATATACGGTCACACGTCCTTCATCCTGTTCGATTTTTTCAACCCTGACAGATAGCTGTATATCAGCCTCTGCATCCCTCGCGATTGATTCAATTAGCCCTTTTGTCCCTTTTTTCAAACGATAGCTGGAAACCATTGCGCTATGGGTGTCCCAGTTGCCTTGCGAGAAAGCCCACCATCGGAAAATTTGCGTGGCAGCCCCTTCTTCGGGAGCGCCGCAAAAGTCAGATGCGACCCAGCCGTGTAAAATTTCGTATTCTTCTTGTGTAAGGTTGGAATTTTTCATAAACTGTTCAGCCGTCATTGTATCCATCTCCCGGAAGCTGTCTGAAGCCAATGGGTTGAATGGAAGAGGCATGCATTTGTTGCTTTCTCGCATCAGTCTTTCAACAGTATTTCTAAGTTTGCTTTTAAATTCGGCATGAGGGACAACATGTGTTTTTCCATCTATTATATAGTGCATTTTTTCCGGTTTCGGCCCTGTTGCCAGTTCCAGACCATAGCGAAGGATTTCAGTCCATACGAACGGCTGATGCCAATGGACATAAGTTCCGCCCATCTCTAGCTCCGTTCCAAGGCGGTTATCCAGCCATGTCCTGCCTCCCAGACGGTCCCGGCCTTCTAGTATGAGCACCTTATATCCTAATGACTTTAGTTCCCTTGCAGCAGTAACTCCGGAAAACCCTCCCCCGACAATAATGACATCGTAGGTATTGATATCGTTCATGTATTACCTCCAAGAATTAAATTTTTTCGGTTTCAACCCTGGCAGCATCTATAGGCAGCCCTACATTTTTTCGCTTAAACATGAAGTAGTAATATAGATAAACAGCAGCTATGAATCCGAAGCCCCAATAAAGCGAGGTTCTCTGTGTTGCGTCAAATGCCATAAAGCCAAATATGAACAGGCACATGACGATGCAAAGGATCGGAACAAATGGATATAAAGGAACCTTGAATTTCAGGTCTTCCACTTTTCCTCCATTTTTTATAAATTGCCTGCGGAAGCCCATCTGCGCTACAGCAATTGCCAGCCAGGTCAGTGTCCCGCCTATGCCGCTCACTGCTAATAGAACTACAAACAGGGTATCCGCCGCTACTACGCTTGTGAGCAGGGAAAGCAAAGCGAAACCAAGTGTCACCACTAAGGAATATATAGGAACGCCACGCTTGTTTAATTTTCCAAACATCTTTGGCGCCATGCCCGAGTCGGCTAATGAATACAATATCCTCGTACATGCAAATAACCCAGTATTTCCGACTGAAAGAATCGCTGTTAAGATTACAAAATTCATTATATCTGCTGCATAAGGAATCCCTACCATATCAAATACCGTTACAAACGGGCTTTCCAGGACGCCAGCTTCCTTAAATGGAACAAGAGCTGACAAGACAAAAATCGCTAAAATGTAGAATAAGAGAATCCTGATAACAATGGTCCGAATGGCTCTCGGAATATTCTTTTCGGGCTCCTCGGTTTCGCCTGCCGCAACCCCCATAATTTCTGCACCTTGAAACGCGTAAATAACCGACATCATAGAGATGAATACACCTACCATGCCAGCCGGGAACAATCCGTCACCGATAAAGTTGCTTAAATAAGGTGTTGGTTCACTTTCAAGGCTAATGAGTCCAAAAACGGCAGAAAGACCGATAATGATAAATAAAATGACTGCTAATACTTTAATGCCTGCAAACCAGTATTCAGTTTCCGCAAAGGCCTTTGTGGTCAATGCGTTAATACCGAACAGCAAGATAACGAAAATCGCACTCCAAATCCAGGTCGGAACATCCGGAAACCATCTTTGCATCAAAACCGCCGCGGCAACAAACTCAAGACCGACATACATGGCCCAGCTCAGCCAATAAACCCAGCCGATAACAAAGCCTGTTGCTGGCCCAATATATTTTGTTGCATGAGCCTGGAATGATCCTGACACCGGCATTACTACTGATAATTCTCCGAGGCAGACCATCGCCAAATACATTAAAAGGCCGCCGACCAAATACGCAAGAATGGCCCCTAATGGCCCGGCTTCCCCAATCGCATAACCGGAACCTAAAAACAGACCCGTTCCGATAATTCCTCCCAAAGACATCATAAATAGATGCCGGCTTTTCATTGCCCGTTTTAATTCGGGCTGGTTTCTCTGACTATTTGCCATCTTTTCACCAATCCTTTCATATTGAATCAGTTTTTGTTGGAAACGCTTACAAATTATGTTGAAAAGAATGCTGGGCTGATCAATAAGCTGCTGATGCGTCTTTAGCCGGCAGTGGGAGAAGGTTTTCCAAATCCTTTTGTAAAATTAAATGGAAGTGGTGTACAAGATTTTCAGTTAAGGAGAACCGTCCTTGTGAGTATGCACCTGTTTCCAGGCCCCTTTGGACAACCTCGCAAATATCCAAATCTTCTTTTCTAACGAGGTCATCCATCTTTATTAATTCTTCCTCTTCCGCTGTCATTTCGTCATTCATAAAGAAAGTCGTGTACACATACCTGGTTGTTTTATGATCAATAGGAATAGATTGATGGATTGATAAGTTTGCAGGGCCGGGATCAAATGAGAACCATGTATTAGGGTAGAGCCAATAATATCTGCCGCCTTCCCCCATTCCAAAGTCCATCGTTTTTCCTTTAAGCGGTGTGGTTTGGTAGGAATAGAGATCATGCATTTCCATTTCGTATTGTTTCATATCCAGTTTAGAAACGAGTGTTTTATGGACGAGCGAACAATGATCACATTCTAGGTAGTTATCGATTCCTACCTTCCAGTTCGAACGGCAAATCGTTTCCTTTACCCGGGTACGCTTTAACTTGCCAAGATCGAATTGGGACAGGTGATTGAACAAATCCGGATATTGGCTTGCCATTGAAGGAGCATCCGGATCCAGGTTAACAAAAACAAAGGAATGGATGACTTCAGTTTTGATTGTTTTCAAATTCATCTCATCATGATGAAAATGATCACAGCCTGCCATATTAGGCGCTCTAAGAAGAGATCCGTCGTTTCGATATGTCCACGCATGATAAGGACAGGTGAAAACCGATTTATTCCCTTCCCCTTCTACTAGTTTTGCTGCCCGGTGGGAACAAACATTATAAAAAGCGCGTAACTCGCCATCAGATCCCCGGTTCACGATAATTGGCCGTCCTGCAATTTCCGTTGTGATAAAATCGCCCGGCTTTTGAAGCTGGCTGCTATGCGCAACATACTGCCAAGTCTTGCTAAAAATAGCTTTTTTCTCGACTTCCAGAACCTCCGGGCTAGTATACAGCCATGAAGGAAGTGTATGGGCTTCACTTAGTATTTCGCTTACCCTGACTTCAGGTTTATCCATTCTAGTCCCTCCTTTATTATCAGCTTGTTTATAATGAATCAATTATATGGTATAAATATTCTGAATAGTATGTATAATCCAACCAAAAAATAAAAAATGAAGCACCCCGTTTTTGTTTCTTTTCACCAAAAGGAACTTTCCCTTTGGAGAAGGCTCCATTCTATTTCTCTATAACTCTGTAAAATCCTTTTATTTTCTGAATAGTATTACAACTTATCTATATATAGTTTAAAATAACTTTAAGGGTCTTTTTTTGAAGAGGGGGATATGGTGTGAAAATATTGGAGCATATCGCTCAGGATATTGTTGAGAAAACGAGTGCGATTTTGGAATTCCCAATCAGTATTACCGATAATCACGGCATTATCATTGGTTCTACCGATAAGAGCCGAATCGGTATTTTCCATCAGCCATCACTTGAAGTCATCAAAAGGAATGAACTGATTGAATGTAAAAATGAAATAGAAAAACAAATCCTTCCCGGAGTTTCAGCTCCGTTAAAATTTAATCATAAGATTATCGGTGTACTGGGAATTGTCGGTGAACCACGTGAAGTCGAAAAATATGTCCAGCTTGTAAAGAACCAGGTTGAAATGATGTGCCAGGAAGCGTTTCGGAATGAGATGATTGAGCTTAAAGGAAAAATGGTTGAGATGTTTGTTCATCAGCTTATCCATTTTAGGGAGCAAAGAGGTGATATAACAGAGCAGCTGGTCCAATCTGCCAAATTACTCGAGTTCAATATGGAATTGAATAGGGTTTGCCTGCTAGTTGATATAAGGAACCTGTCCGAAGAAATCACGGTCAGAAAAAAGTCCGATGATTATTATGCCAGCTTCCCGCTTCAATATTTCCAACAAGAAGTATTAAACTTCCTTCAGATTATTTTTCACGAGCAAAAGGATGATATTATTTCGTTTTTGAGCCTGGAGAGGTACATCATTATTAAATCCCTTCCTTTTCCTGGTTCATATCCGGCTCTGTTGGAAAGCCTTGAAGAAAAACTCGTGAAAATCAATCGTTTTCTTGAAACGAAATACCAGGCTACAGCCTGCATTTCTGCCGGAGATGTTCAAACCGGGTTAGGCGGATTTGCCCAGTCCTACCAGAATGCGATTCATGCTATGACCATTGGGACTCAGTTCAATCATGATTCGGCTGTCCATTTATTTAATGAGCGGGAAACACTGATTAGGATGCTTCCTAAGGAATTAAACGATGACTACAGAAATAAACTGCTTGGTTTTCTGAAGCCATTAACTACTCAGGATAATTATGATATATTAGCCTCCACCTTCCTGGGCTTTTGTAAATACAATATGAATCTTAGCGAGGCCTCAAGAAATTTGTATATCCACCGAAATACGATTATCTACAGGTTGGAAAAAATAAGCGAAATAACCGGCTTGCAAACAAACAATTTTGAACACTGCATGCTGCTCTATACGGCGATTCAATGCTATGAGGAACAAAGAAGCAAACCCGCCACACCAGTTGCTAAACGAAGTCTATTATAAATAGTTTAACTTGTTGGCTAGCTAGATAATTATAATAGGTACGATAAGTAGACCATCAAATTCTTACAGGTTGATGGTCTACTTGTGATCGAGCGCATTTTTAAAAAAATACAGGCTACCCTTAAATTGTGACAGGTTCTGCTTTGGAGGAGAAAATACGTATAATTGTATTTAGCATATAAAATCAAAATTAAAAATGTTTCAATCATGTTATAAATATTAAAAAAGAGCGCATACTGTTTCTTTTTAGTAAGATTATCTTTATAATGCGCACTAGATGATTTTTTTTAGAGGAAAATTATACTTCTAGGTTAGGGAAGGAAATGGATATATGAAAAAAATGATGTTTATATTAATAACCGGACTAATGGCCGTTGTTTTAGCAGCATGTGGAGGAAATGAAGAAGGTAAAGAAGCTAAAAATGGTGATAAAGCAAAAACAGCGGAAACCGCTCAGCAGAAGGAACAGCAAAAGCAAATGGAAGAAATGCAAAAGAAACTAGAAGCACAGCAAGTAGATGAAAAGAAAATTGTTGCCATAGTGAATGATAAAGAAATTTTAGGAAGCGACTATAATAGCGCTTTAGCATATACACAATCACAAATGCAGCAAATGGGACAAGATCCGACTTCTAAAGAGGCTGCAGACCAAGTCAAAAACCAAACAATTGACAGCTTAGTCGGACAAACTCTTCTTCTTCAGGACGTAGATAAAAAAGGCTATAAAGTTTCAGAGGCAGATATTAATAAGCAGCTGGACGAACTTAAAAAACAGTTTAAAACAGAAAAAGAATTCGAAGCCGCTCTTAAAAAATCCGGCATGGATATGAAAACACTTAAAACTCAAATAGCTGACGATATTAAAATTAAACAGTACGTTGAGCAAGAAGTGCCGGCTGGTGAAATAACAAATGAAGAAATTCAAAAAACGTATGATCAATATGCGGAACAAGGAAAGAGTACTGGTCAAGAAATTCCAAAGCTTGAAGAAGTAAAACCGCAAATCGAACAATCTCTTCAACAGCAAAAACAGCAGGAAAAACTCGCTCAGCATGTTGAAGTGTTAAAGAAAAATGCGAAGATTGATATTAAGATTTAAGATATTACACACAAAATGAACAGCTCAAGGGGGGCAAATGTCCCTTCAAACAAAAAGAAGATGAATCTCTACAAAAAGTAGTGTTCATCTTCTTTTTTATTCACTTAATTCAGTGTCATATATGAGGCTCTTTAGTTTGCACTCGTACACGTTAGGTTATTAAATAATTGTTTTTTTAGCATCCGCTATATTTCTGACAGTGGATTTAACTATTGCTCGTAGGGTCATTTTCAACCTCTGTTTTTTTGGTACCTTTACTTATATAAGGTTTTGCACTCTTCTTTTTGTTTGCGCTAGATTGCCAACGATTCCAACCCTTCTTGTCTGTTCCTCTCCCTGTTCCACCTTTTCCCTTAGCTTTACTCATAAAATCACCTCATTATTATTCTAAGTTGAATTACCTATCTAGTTAGTTTTAGTCATTTTATTTGGTTATTAACCAAACGTATTGCACTAAATAACTGCCGTCCAGTCACCAATACTATTGTGTAGCAACAGTAACTCCCCCTCAAAACGGAACCCGTTACTTAAAATGGGGAGCTTTACGCATCAGTTTACATTAATACTATCATTCCTTAGAACGCACCATTTTCATTAGGGGAATTCTCCGGTATTGGTTGGCCAACATCCCACATTTCGACGATAAAGTCATCATAGAAGCGAAAGATGTGGACCACGGCTGCCCCTGGGTCATCTTGCTTTTGCTTTATGTGGGAATGAATCATAACATTATCCCCCTCTTCGACGACATGTTTTACTTGAAGGGTTTTATTTGGATTTTCTCCGGCGTTCTCTTCCATTGCAAGCATAAGTGATTCGGCATCCCCACGGAAATAGGGATTATGATGACGGAAATCTGGACTAACGTATCTACTATATGCCTCCCGCACTTCTCCCGTTGCAACTAGTTGCAAAAAAGAGACTGCCTTATCTTTCAGTGAATTGCTCATTATATATCATCCTTTTTATTAGTGATATTTATCATAGATCAGTCATTTTAATCTTTATGACAAAATCCTTTCCTAAAATGTGCCTGTACTCCATACTAGACCTTCTTTATTAATAAAGGTTAACATGGTTTACGGTTACTTGTCCCCATTTGGATTTCCAATCCTTTTTTATAATTCTTTGCTCATAAATGGCTATCCTTTCAGAAGACTCTGCAAAATAAGGAGTAGGCTTTACTTTTAATTTTAAAACGTCTTCTATTCCATGAGGAGCAGTTAGCATTATTGTATCATTGCTATCTAATTTTACTCCAATTGCAGTGGCGGTCTCCGGAAACTTTGATATTGCATCTACAGATGATATGTAAGGTGATATATTATTTACCTTATACATTCTCGCCTGATTCTTCACGGACCAGGGTATTCCAGGCGAAATTTCGAACAACTTTTGTTCCAGCTTCTTTTCGGTTGGTTCATCGGTATTTTTTGGGTCAAAGTAAATCACATCGACATCAGCTGAAGCGGTCCTCTTTGTGAATCTGTGCAATGTATCCCATATTTTTGAACGCACAAAGCCAGCACATATCCACCAATCAGGTAAATTTAATGACTGCGCCGTCTTTAAAACCTCCATCATCCATTCGTCTTCTAGAATAATTCGTTTGATATCTTCTTCATTTTTTAACATTGCGTCCTCCTAAAGTGTTTTAACTAGATTAGCGAATGGATGAATTTACTTAATCCTATAGTCACTTTAGCATTTTAAGCGAAAGCATTGCCCTTTTTCTTTGGAAAAAGTTTAGCAAACCAATATACTTACTATTAATACATAAGAAAGGAAGGGTGAGTAATGTGACAACTGCAACTGTTGCTTCAATTTGGAGATATCCGGTTAAATCAATGATGGGTGAGGAATTAAATGCTTGCGAAGTTACGGTAAAGGGCTTATTAGGCGACAGAGCCTATGGTGTAATCGACAATGAAACTGGGAAACTTGCTAATGCAAAAAATCCAAAAAAGTGGCCAAACATGTTTCAATATCGTGCCAAGTATATAGACCAGCCACAAAAGGATGCTGCAATTCCTCCTGTAAGAATTACTTTTCCGGATGGAAGATGGGTCGATAGTATTGATGAGAAAAAAGATAACTTGTTGTCAGAAAGTTTTAATCGTACTGTTCAATTATCGAGCCCATCGGCTATGGATGTGCAGTTCGAAGGATATATTCCTGAGGAAATTGAAGAACTTGATAATAAAGGCACAGTATTCACCAGAACTTCACCTGAAAACACGTTTTTTGACATTGATTTCGTTCACATCATTACAACTTCAACGATTAATTACTTAAGGAAGCTCGCACCAGATAGCAGGATTGAGCCGCGCCGGTTCAGACCAAACATTATTATTGAAGTTCCCAATGTTGAAGCTTTTGTTGAAAATGATTGGGTGGGGAAAACACTGACTGTTGGCGATGTTCAACTTAAAATTTCTCAAGAAACTAAGCGATGTGTAATGACTACATTAGCTCAGGGCGACCTGCCAAAAGATCCAAACGTACTAAGGTCGATTGTCAGAAATAATGCTGGGAGCTTGGGGGTATATGCTTCAGTAGTAAAACCCGGCAGTATAAAGATTGGAGACACCATTGAGATAGGTTAATACAGACATGGACCGATTTTCCTGTGGCTGGACTGCTGTATTGCAGTCCTTCTTTTGTTTTAGACACCACACTTTTAAGAAATGGAATTAGCAATTTCCACTAATATCTCGGGTGTAATTTCTTTTGATAGCTTTTTATTTATTCCAAGTATATATTGCCATTTGCCATATTCAAAAACAAGAAATCCTTGATTTATTAATTCCATATAGATAGCATTTTGGCCGTCTTTAAGTTTATATAATTTTTGATTGCCTTTATCTTTAAAATCAATTTTATTTTTCAGAGGCCTAATGGTAATTTTATAAAAATTCTCCGGCTTTTTTTCATTCAAATATTCTATTTCCAGGGAATCATTTGTCTTATGTGCTTTGTCATCCCAAAACCTTCCGAATTGGTGAGAGAATGGAATAGCAGGAATCATCAGTGGGAGTTTTACCTCTTCCTTGAAGTGTTTTTCACACTCACTAACTGCCTCTCCCACCGATTTATAGCCAATTTCTCTATAAAATTCTATTAATGGAGTCGGAGAATCTTTTGGTTTTGCACCTACTGTTGGAATAGTTTGCACGCTAAAAAAGGCACACAAAAACAGTAATATCACAGGAACCTTCCTGAACAATTTTATCACCCTAAATGTATGTTTAGTTTAGCTTGTCCAAGTTGATTTTAAATAATCCTCCAATATTCACTCATAAAAAAAGCCAAGTGGTTCTTCACTCGGATCTAGTAAAACAACTACTCAGCCAAAAAATCCAAAAAATTTCTTATTATTATGCTTTTTCTTTATTTTAATTATTTGACCTGCATATATTTTATCTGAACTAAAATTATTAAGTTCAATCAATTGTTCCAACGGGACATTATATAACTTTGCAATTTTTGAAAGAGTGTCACCCTGAGAAACCTTATAAATTTCATAGTTTTCTTTTAGAAACTCTGAATAATGTATAATATCTCCGGTTTCTCTTATAATCCCTCTATTTTCTAATACTTCAAGTATTCGCTTAGCTCGATTTCGATAGGAATGTTCTTGGACAGCCATTATTCCATTATCACGTATTTGTTGTCTATCTATATCATTATTTAAATAATATTGAATCTTGGATACTGTTTCGCTACTGTTGGATGAAACAATTAAATCTTGATCTGGTGTAAATTTTTCGCGAACTGCCGATGTATCCGTTGTTAATAAAACCCCGCCAGAACCAAGAATTTCAAAAGTGCGCATAGTAAGTTGTGATCTGGCATTTTGCAATCCAATAACGATTTTGGCAGAATTATAGACTTTATATGCATCCCTGTAGTCCAAATAGCCATGAATCCAATCAGTTGGAATGTCTGTTCCTATATATTCCCCCATTTTGTTCCAATGCTTCCCCCAAAAATCAACACGAATTCCATCATTGATAAGTGGCCTTATTAATGTGTTTAAGGCCTCCAAACGGAACGCATTTGGATTTTCTTTGAAATATCTAGGGTAAGCATTCGCTACTACCGCTATATCACAACAAAAGTTATCCAATGGTTGTACCGGGAAATGCACACTCGGATGGTACGCAAATTCTAAATGATCCGCCTTGAAACCTAGTTCCTCATATTTTTTACATAATGAAGGTGTAACTGTAAAAACGAAATCCGGTTTAATAGCATTAATAAGAGGTATTGTAAAATGTTCAGTGTGTAAAGGGTCTTCAGTTGCCCAATAAACGAGCGGTATTTTTGTTTTCTTGATAGCCTTTCGGATCCACCGCCACTTTTCTTTAGAGTGTTCGGTTGTCCATCCCACAGATATGATTAAATCTGGCTTAAACAAATCTATCATTTCTGAAATATTCTTCTTACTTAATGGCCCAGAAATCATTACCGTATGACCTTCTTCTTTAAAACCATTAGGTAAACCATAAATCCACATTGGGTGACTTTCTAGAAATAAAATCTTCAAAAGCTATCATCCCTTTTTATTAAACTTTCTCCTATTAATATGTGAATGATTAAAAGCTTGTCACGGTATTAGTCTATGAATAATAAATTATAGAAAACCTGCCTATTAAGGAATATCCCGCTCCAATAAGAACTAAATTGTTTTAAACTTCTTTACACATTCTTCTTGCACTAAATTGCCACGTTTATTCAATAACGAATTTAACAAAAAAGTGCGAAAATCCTCATTGGATCATTCGCACACGTTAGTTATATAGGATGCTTTACAATCTGGAAAATTACTTACAAAAAGTATTATTCTAATAATCCAGCCAAGTGTTAATGGTGTCCTTAAAACCGTGATCTTTCCAAGCTGTAATAGCGTTCATTTCTCCAACTTGTAAAACTATTTCTTGAAATAACATATCCCCCAAAAAGTATGCCAATCGAGGAAAACCAAAAGTTTTTCCTCCATTAATGGAGAACCACTCACGAAAAATTTCTTGCGGGGAACATTCTGCAAGACCTTTTGCAAACTCAAATTGAATTTCCTCTTTGTGGGATGATGCAAATGCCAACCATTCATCACCATTATCATCGTAAGAAAAATATATGGAAGAAGACAGTCCAGGTGATGTTATCCTTGAAAAATGTGTAGCCGCCCCTTCTTGAAATAGCCAGGTAAGAGGACTATTCCAATCCACTTTCGACCAGTCATTTCCCGCTTTATCTGAAATAATATTATGAGTAACGTGTCCTAATTCGTGTGCAATAATGGCTCGTAAATGACTACTTTCTGGCGATAATTTTTCTAACGCAAAAGTCACATTAGGTATTATTTGTTTGTGTGTATAGGCATTAGAACCAAAACCACCAACGATTAGATATACATCAATAGGAAAATTAACCTGATACATACTCAAATAATTGTACTCTACTTCTTTTATAATGGTAACAATTTCGTTGTGGATTAACTGGATGGAAGTGAAGACTTGAGGATACCTTGTTATCGACTGAATATGCCTTTCTTCAGTGTCTTTGCAATGATATAAAAAATACTCCCTGAAGATCTCTGGAAAATTCATATAGTAGCTCCGTAAAAAATTTATAGAAGGTTGATAGTTTTCCAAAAAATACGGTACTGTATCGATTATTCTCAAAAAAATCCTCCTATTCACATAAGTAATCGCAATAGCAAACTTTAATTAATAATGGCATGGTTATTCAAGTTAATTTTACCATTACGATCTAAGTTTCTCTTTAACTGCCCCGGTTAGCCATCCATGAAGCGCAAAACCGGCCCAACCAATATTCATGATGCCACCGTGAAAAAATTCATTTAAAATATTTTAAATGGACAATAATAATACATAGTTCCCCTATCCAACTAAATTCTTCAAAATTTGCATGCAATAATGATTCCAAGTGTTCTAACCCTAGAAGTGAAAAAAGGTTTTCTGTACTGAGCAGAAAACCTTTTTCGTTCCATTGGAGTATTCTATTTATTAGAAAGTTATTTTCCAGGATTTTGAAGTCTACCTGGATTATCTGGTCTACCAGGACTTTCTGGTTTACCGGGTTTATTTGGCTTGCAAGGTTTGCCTGGATTTTCTGGCTTACCAGGTTTGTCAGGTTTACCTGGCTTGCATAGTTGATCTGCCCATGTGATTGTATAGGTTAACGTGGAAATGCCATCAGTTCCTGTTGTAATGATTTCTGTTTTCCCAGTTGAATGTACGATTTCAACTGTTGCACCAAGTTGACCTGGCTCTGCTACTATGTTTTCAGTTGGGTCAGCATATATGGTGTAGTTTAATTTACCTGGTTGGAAGTCTTCAATTCCTTTACCATCAATGTTAATCGCTCGTAAGGTTGCGTCTGTTTCAGGTACCGGGATTTTGTAAAGCTCACCACCAAGTGCATAATAAATGCTTCCATCAACCCCGACGGTCATGCTGTTCATGAAATCCTCTACAAGCACTTTGTAATCTAGTGTTTTAGGATCAATCACAATCAGGCTGCGTGATAATGTTGTATAGAGCATGCCATCTGGTCCCCATTTAAGGCGATAAGGAACCCATTTACTGCTATTGTATAAACTTGGCCGTATAACTTTACTATCCACCACTTCATAGGTTTCAGGATTCATTTTAAAGATTGTTCCCTCAACGGCACCCCATAAGAATCCATCTGGTCCGATTGATAAATCACCTATCATTCGAGGTGTTACATCAATTCCCGGGATTTTCGGTGTGAACTCCGCAATCTTTTCACCTTTTTCAACATCCCAAACAAAGATTTTTGCTTCATCTGCTTTAGGATTTATTCCTAATCCACCCCAGACAGATGTTCCTCCAAATAGCTTTCCATCGTGGTAGGCCAAGCTAATAATACTTTGATCCTGAACGACATTTCTCTGCTGAGACCATTCATCTGTTTCAGAATCATAGATAGCCAGAGCTCCGCCTAAGACACCATAGTCAGGGATTGTTCCAACAAACAGCTTATTTTCACCTGATGTGATGGCAAAAGGGCGGTCTTGTTCATCTTTTATATCATATTCAAGCTTTGGATTGCTATTTAAATCTACTGGCTTTGTTGAATCATAGCTGTACATAATAGCCCCTACATATGTTCCAAAGTAAACGGTATCGTCCATGAATCCAATTCCCTCTGGCTGGGCAAACGAAGAAACATTCACTTCGACTTCATCAGTGAACGGATTATATACACTCATGCCACGCTGATATCCGCCCATATAAAGCTTTCCGTCCGGACCGGATTCAAGGGATTGAATCGCTACCGCAGTTGCGGCGAGGTCTAACATGACGAAGGAGAACTCATTTGTTTCTGGATGATAGAGCATATATTCGCCATACTGTGTCACCATCGCCAATACTGTTTTGCCAGTAGATAACGTAAGCCAAGCCATATCCTTTACCCGTGGAGTATCCGGAAGAACTGGAAGTCCCTCAATTAATGTTTCTTTATTTTCATTCAGATCATATTTGTACAATTGTGTTCCTTTTTTATAATAAATCATATTGGGCTGATTCGGATCAGGTTCAGATATCATATTGCTAAACTCGAACGAACCTTCAACTTCCATTGTCTCTGGATCAATGACAAGCATATTGATGGTTGAAACGGCAACAAGAAGCTTCCCATTCACAACCCAGATATCTTGAATGATTCCATTTTCACCAGACTGTCCTTCGATTAGTAGCTCCTCTTTTTCACCAGTATGGCGATTAATTTTATATAGATGCTTCGTTGTTCCAATTCCAACGTAAATATAATCACCATCAACAGCTACTCCACGTGCATAATCCTGATTAGTGACACTACTAAAGTCTTTGAATTGGCCTGTGTTGATATCATATTCGAAAATTCCAGCGCCTGGGTATGTAGCGCCATAAATCTTACCATCTTCCGTCGCTTCAATATCCCAGACCCAGGCAGCAGAAGGATTGGCTCCTAGGTATTCAACTGTTTTTAGTTCAGGAACATAACGATATAATTTTCCATCTGAAGTACCCGCAAAGTATACATTTTTATCAGGGCCAATGGCCATCGCCCATACGGCTTCTGTGTTATCAATAACTTTAGAAAATTTAAGTTTCCCTGTTTCTGCGTCTAGTACCGAGAAAGTTCCTGGGTGGCCGTTTGAATGATAGTATACTTCATTCTCACCCAAACTATTTTTTTGAATAGCTCCCGCTTGTCCCAGTTGAACATGGACCATCTCGCCAAGATTAACCGGGTCGACATATTCACGGTCTAATTGGGAATCATCTTTTACTTTTTTGAATGTAACATCGTCAAAATAGACTTCTGTGAAACTAATACCTCCAGAATAGAATGCCAGTCTTGCATATGCTGCATTCTCTGGAACAACACTAAATACTTTTAAATCAATCCACTCATTTTTCGGCAAGTTACCGTTAAGTTCCCTATGGTCCGTAATTTTCTTATCAGCTTTATCAAAATAACGAATTTCGGTCACGACATTATGTGACTGGCTTAGCACATTAGAAAAGACGGTCAATAAATAGGAGGCACCAGGCTCAACAGCAATTTTATCACTTAAAACACTAACACCCGCTTTGTCTGTTGTATCGTGTAAGTGTAAACTTTGCACTCCTGTACGAACACGTTCTGAACTAACTTGAATGCCTGGTCCTTCAAACTCTGAGTTCCAACCTGTTATGTTACCATCCGACACTTTATCTTCAAAGCCTGGATTCACCACTTCTTTGTTAATATCTTCTGTTGGTGGTTCTTCAATGGAAGTACCTTCAATTGTTACATCATCAAAATACGCTTCCGTAATGGAAATATGACCGGAGTTAAAGCGCAGTTCGACTTTGGTTGCACCATCAGGAACCTCAAAAGGAACTTGTATTTCAGTCCATTTGTTTGTTCCTAAAACAGCTGAACCGAAGTTAATAAATGTAGCTGTTCCAACCCTAAGATTGTCATCATTGAAATAATGAACCTCAAAACCAATACTATGTGATTGGCTGACTACATTTACATATGCTTTCGCTATATATGACTCTCCTGCTGTTACAGAAATCTTTTCACTCGTTACTTGTAAATTGCCTCCCGGGTTACTGCTATTTGAATCTTTAAGATATAAACTTTTATTTCCAGTGCGGGATTTTTCTTCGCTGAATGCGATACTTGTGGACGGATTTCGAGTTACGAGACTCCAGCCTGGAAATACGACTTCCGCTTCAAATGATGCGTTTACCGGCAGTGTTTCTGTAGAATCCAAATCACTTACAATTCTCACATCATCAAAGTAAGCTTCAGTTATAGAAGGATTCCCCGAATTGAACCGAAGCTCAGCCTTAGTTGCCCCTTCGGGAACTGTGAATGGCACACTGATTTCAGTCCATTGATTTGTTCCTAAGACTGCTGCCTGGAAGTTAATAAATGTTACTGATCCAACCTTATTATTCTCATTATTAAAATAATGAACCTCATATCCTATACTATGAGATTGTTTAACAACATTAACAAATGCTTTCGCTGTATAAGACTGTCCTGAATTAACAGGTATTTTTTCACTCGTTACTTGCAAATTACCACCAGTATTGCTGCTATTAGAATCTTTAAAATGTAAGCTTTTGTTCCCGGTATTTGCCCTTTCATTACTGATAGCAAAACTTGTGGATGAATTATTTGTGACAAGGCTCCACCCAGGAATGACCACCTCTTCAAACCCAGCATTCAAAACCGCCCCGGCCATAGCACTGGTACCTATTGCTTGTGAATTTGAAAAAGGAGCAAGTAAACTAAAAACAAGAGTAAAACAGAAAAAAAGCGCAGACCGTCTTTTCAATTTTTGTTTCTTCATTATTGACCTCCCCATTTTTAAATAAATTGACCGATACACCAGTGAATCTCTCCCCCTCTTCGAACGTTTGCAGAACATTGTACTAAGTCCTCAATTAAATAAGATAGCTCTCCATTTCCCGGTCTCGTCCTCCTAAACTTTCTCATTAATAGACAAGATTCCTGCTAATACGTACTGACGGGAATATGACCGTAAATAAATAGAGTAATAAGGAGCAGGAATGATGACCTAGATCCTCACAAACTACATGTGAATAAAAAAAATAACCTCCCATCTTAAGTGATAGGAAGGCTATGAATATTTTTAGATTTTATGATTTTCCAACTAACACTAATATTTTATAAGCCTGAGTCAGTAACTAATCTTCTATCCTGCTCAACTGGTTTGAACCGCTAACCTACTAGTTGTAAAAATGATCCGAATTAACTCAAGTTACTTAAAGAAGAATGAGGCGAGAATAAATCCTATAATGATTACAAGAATAAGCACCCCAGTGCCTTTCCAACCCAAACTGCCTACTAAATCCACAAAACTACCACTGTTTAATCTATTAAAACCATCGTTCACATTACCCATTGGATTTCTTTTCAGTTCTTCTTGTCTTAATCTCTCTCTAATTTGTTCAGGAGTTTCTTTATTATCTTGCATGCCCCATCCCCCGGATAACAATATTTTTTTATTCAATAAGAGCTTCAAAATAAAATGGTACATACTCCTTCCTAAATCAACTCATCCGTATATTTAATAAGATTTACTAATAGACTAAAAGTCCGCTTCCTTTCCTCATTAATTAGTCCCTTAGTTTTTCAAGACGGGAAGTATTCCATTGGTTCAGTACATTGAACATATCCATTTTTCTTGTAATAATTAATAGCTTCCTCACTCGGCCAAACAATTGCAAACTCATATTTATTCTCTTTAATCCAATGGTTTATTGAACTTAATACTTTACTTCCAATGCCTGCATTTCTATATTCAGGAATGGTGTACACATTTGTCATATACAAAAACGGATGAGTCACTCTCCCCGGTCTCGGCACTTTTTGTATTACTTCTATGTATATATGCGAAACTATTTTCTTATGGTCTTCTGCCACCCAAATGAACCACTGATTACTATTTAGAGCATTCTCTAAAAATGTTTGACATTCCTTTTCAAACTCTTCAAAGGACTCATCCTTCTTGCTCTCATCAAATTCAATGGTATTATCCCATCTCATTTTAATTAACTGCTTAATATCTCTTAGTTCCGCAAGTCTGATATTCACTTATATCACCTCTTATATTTCTTTGTTTGTAAAACTGCTGCTCCCTCTGCTTATTAAGAAATTCTCCCGGTTATTATTACTAAACTAATACAAATAGACGTTATTATTTCATTCAGCTTTATCCCCCACTCTCTCTATATATTTTATTTATGCTTTTTATGAATTAGGATCCGTTTTGGTTTAATAAAGAGCTTCCATAAAAAGGGTGCTAAATCCTTCTTAATAAAAATGTTTTCTTAAAACCTCCTCAAAACAAAGAGACCAAACCGCTAGGCAATTTGGTCCAGAACTTAATTATTATTGTTTTTTAAAAAGGCAGGTAATCTTTAGCCCAAACGGATTTTAAGTTTTTCACAAATATAGCTGCCTACCTGATCCGTGGTAGCCTTTCCGCCTAAATCAGGTGTAACCATTTCTTTTTCCTGAAGGACATCTTCCATCGCGTCAATTATTGCTCTTGCAGCTTCGGTTTGGCCAAAGTGGTCCAGTATCATGCTGGTGCACCAAATCGACGCAATTGGATTGGCAATGCCTTTTCCTGCGATATCTGGTGCGGAACCATGGACCGGCTCGAACATCGAAGGGTATTTTTTTTCAGGATTGATATTTGCTGAAGGCGCAATTCCCAGCCCACCAACAATTGCTGCGCCTAAATCAGTCAGGATATCGCCGAAAAGATTGGAGGCAACTACAACATCGAATGTTTCCGGCTTGCTGACAAAAAAAGCAGCCAGTGCGTCGATATGTACAGTACTCCTTCCCACATCAGGATACTCCTGGCCAATCCGTTCGACATACTCATCCCAAAATGGCATCGTGTGATTAATGCCGTTGGATTTTGTGGCAGCTGTTACATGCTTTTTCCCGCCGCGCTTTTGTGAAACATCATAGGCATATCGTAAAACCCTTTCAACACCTTTCCTGGTAAAAACACTGTTCTGGATCGCCATATCCATATCGGTGCCCTGATACATCCGGCCGCCGATGCTGGAATACTCCCCTTCGTTATTTTCACGGATTACAATGAAATCAAGATCATCACAGGTTTTTCCTGCAAGCGGTGAGGTAATTCCTTTTAGCAATTTGATTGGGCGTATATTTATATATTGTTCGAATTGGCGCCTGATCGGCAAAAGCAGCCCCCACAGAGAAACATGATCTGGCACACCTGGATAGCCGACAGCCCCAAGGAAAATCGTATCAAACGCTTTTAAGATATCCAAGCCATCATCCGGCATCATCTTCCCATGCCTGGCATAATACTCGCAGCTCCAGTCAAATTCTTTATAGGAAAAAGATAGGCCTCCGTGGAGCGAGGAAACCGTATCCAATACTTTCTTGCCTTCCCTTACAACATCGACCCCGATTCCATCTCCAGGAAGCAGGGCAATAGAATACTTCTCCATAGTTATCTCCTACTCAAATGTTTTAGAAGTTAACACTTCGGGGTTGCCAATATAAGCTGGTTTTTTACCATTCAGCACGTTTATGACATTTTCGGCTACTGTTCTTGCCATGATTTGGTTGCATTCCACGGTTGTTCCCCCAACATGTGGAGTAGCTACAACATTGGGAAGAGTTAATAATAGCAAATCTTTTGGAGGCGGCTCCGGATCGAACACATCCAAACCAGCTCCTGCCAATTGGCCTGCCTTCAAGGCATCATACAGATCGGTTTGATTAACGACCGCACCTCTCGCTGTATTGACCAAATAGGCTGTGGGCTTCATTTGGGAAAACAGCTTTTTATCTATGGAATACTTGGTATGCTGATTTAATGGAATATGGAGGGAAACAAAGTCCGACTCACGGAAAACTTCGTCCATATTGGTTGCTATCTTTATGCCGATTTCGTCTGCATACCCATGTTTTTCCGGTTTATATTCCCTGACCCAAGCGGTAACATCCATATCAAATCCCAGTTTCATGCGTTTTGCCACTTCTTGTGCAATGTTACCAAACCCTATTAAACCGACCTTTTTCCCTTTCAGTTCATATGAAGGGATTTCCATTCTCGAGCCAAAGTTTCCTTCTTTCATATTTTCATGGAAGGGAATCATTGATTTCGCTAGAGCCATGATTAACATGACCGCATGCTCGGCGGTTGAAACCTTATTGACGGATGGAGCATGGAGCACGGGTATTCCTTTTTCGGTCGCATAAACAACGTCGATATTGTCCAGCCCGACACCTGCTCCTGAAATAACCTTTAATCCCGGACCAGCAGCGTCGATTACTTCGCGGGTAATTTTAGCTGGCGCCCTGAGGACAATTCCATCTACATTTTTTACCGCCTCGCATAAACGGGGAATATCATATTCATCTGTCCGGATGACCTCGGCTCCCTCATTCAACACCCTTTCCCCGTCTGGATGATACATCGACAGGATTTGCAATACTTTTGGCTTACTCATATTTTTTCCTCCCGAATCCTTAAACCCGAAGATTTTCAACAATCGTAGCAATTCCCTGACCGCCCCCGATACAAGCGGTTATCAACCCATACCTGGCACCGCGCCGTTCCAGCTCATTCATAATTTTAACTGTCAGGATTGCACCTGTACCGCCAATCGGATGCCCAAGTGCAATTGCCCCGCCATTGACGTTCAGCTTCTTTTGATCAACTCCAAGCTCCTTCACACAGGCCAGCGCCTGGGCTGCGAATGCTTCATTTAGTTCTATTAAATCTATATCATCTAATGTTAAGCCTGCAAGTTTAAGAGCTTTGAGAGTTGCTGGCACTGGCCCGATTCCCATAATTTCAGGAGCCACACCGACTGCTGCCTGTGAAACAATCCGAAGACGGGATTTGAGGCCGCGCTTCTCAGCTTCTTCTTCTGCCATAACAATAAGGGCCGCGGCACCATCATTCCGCCCGCTTGCATTCCCGGCTGTAACAGTACCGCCCGATTTAAATACAGGCTTCAACGAGCCAAGCTTCTCAAGGCTTGTCATCCTCGGGTGTTCATCTGTGTCAAAAACAATTATATCTTTTTTATGCTTGATTTCATAAGGAACAATCTCGTCTTTAAATTTGCCGGCTGAGATTGCCTCAGCAGCTTTTTGCTGGCTGTGGAGAGCAAATTCATCCTGTTCTTCGCGGCTGATGGAGTACCGCTCGGCAAGGTTTTCCGCAGTTAACCCCATCGTTAAATTTCCATACACTTCGATTGGCTGTGCTCTCGGCTGGCTTTCTGTATTGGGGTCGACTAGTTCTGCATTTCCGGCCCCATAACCGTATCGAGCTTTACGCAAATAATAGGGAGCTGTACTCATGCTCTCTGCACCGCCTGCTAAAATTACATCGGATAACCCGCACATAATTTGTTGTGCCGCATTATTGATAGCCTGCAGCCCTGAACCGCATTGGCGGTGTACAGTGTAACCGGGAACCTCAATCGGTATCCCTGCCCGAAGCAGCGCTAGGCGTGCCAAGTTAGGTACATCTGAACTTTGCTTGGCATGGCCCCAAACCACTTCGTCTACATTTACTTCATCTATATTAGATCTTGTTACTGCTTCCCGCATGACTTTCCCTGATAAAAAATCAGCTTCTACATCCTTTAACGCTCCGCCCATTCTTCCGATTGCTGTACGGACACCATCAATGATTACGACATTTCTCATTTCCAACCCCACCTATTTTAAGAACTCGCGTTTTAGTTCATTGGCAATAATATTCCTTTGAATCTGGCTTGTTCCTTCATAAATCTTCGTAATTCGGGCATCACGGTAAAATCTCTCAATCGGATAATCCCTCATATAGCCGATGCCCCCGTGAATCTGGACCGCTAAATCAGCAACACGGTTGTAGACTTCAGAACCGTACAGCTTAGCCATCGCCGCTTCCTTTACTACCCTCATTCCTTTATCCGCCATCCAGGCGACCCGATAGGTAATCGAACGGAGCAGTTCTATTTCCATCGCCATGTCTGCCAGCATGTGCTGGACTGCCTGCTGTTCGAAAATCGGCTTGTCAAACTGGGTCCGCTGCATCGCGTAATCCGTGCTCAGTTCCAGCAGTTTTTCACAGGAACCGAGATTTCTTGCTGCTAGTCCCGCGCGTCCGTTGGCAAGGATTTTCAAGGCATTGACGTATCCTTTTCCCTCTTCTCCCAGTACATTTTCAGCTGGAACCTCGCAATCTTCAAAAAATAGTTCAGCGGAATGTGAGCCGCGCAGACCCATCTTCTTCTCGACGTTTCCTACTATGAATCCTGGAAAATCTTTTTCTACGATAAAGGAGGTAATACCCTTGGCACCCTTGCTTGGGTCCGTTACTGCCATTACCGTGAATACGTGGCCGCAAACGGCATTGGTAATATAATGTTTGGAGCCATTCAGAATGTATTTATCGCCTTTTTTAACAGCTTTTGTTTTTAAATTGGCTGCATTCGACCCGGCACTCGGTTCTGTTAATGCGAATGCACCTATCCACTCACCGCTCGCCATTTTCGGCAGGTACTTTTCTTTTTGTTCGTTCGTGCCTAGCTCGACAATTCCTACAGAACCGATTCCTGTGTGAGCCCCAATTAATGTCGTATAGCCGTTATGGGTCATTCCCAATTCTTCATATATCGCGCATTTGCCGACCATATCGAGCCCAAGTCCGCCGTATTCTTCCGGGATGCTCAGCCCGAAAAGCCCCATTTCCTTAGATGCTTCTACAATATGTTCTGGAATTTCATCGTTGTCCTCGATTTCCATTGCTACTTTTTCTACTTCCCCTTGAACAAAATCATGAACAGCCTTTTTTAAAAGCTGGATATCTTCTGAAAATGTAAAATCCATTTATACTTCCCCCTATCTCCCCTGAAAGTTTGGCTGCCTTTTTCCCAGGAATGCCTCAGTTCCCTCACGTTTATCATCTGAGCCCATTAATAATGCCTGGGACAGCTTTTCGAGGTAAAGAGCTGTTTCCATATCAATATCGGCGCCGCGGTTCACAGCAGCTTTTGCCAGCCTTAGCGCAAGTGGTGCCTTCCTCGATAATTTATTTGCATATTCCTTTGCAGTTTCAAGTAAGACTTCGGGCGGCACTGCCCTGCTGACAAGGCCTATTCTTTGGGCTTCTTCAGCAGTAAGAATATCGCCTGTTAAAATAAGCTCCATTGCTCTCCCTTTTCCGATGATCCGGGTAAGCCTTTGTGTTCCCCCGGCACCAGGGATAATCCCCAATCCCGCTTCTGGCAGGCCAACCTTCGCATTCAGTGAGGCAACTCGGATATCACAGGCCAACGCTAGCTCGAGCCCTCCACCTAGAGCAACCCCGTTAATTGCTGCAATGGTCGGTTTTTCATAGTCTTCGATTTTACGATAAGTGGCGGTCATATTCGGCTGAAGCGCTTCAATCATCGTCCGCTTATTCAACTGGGAAATGTCCGCGCCGGCGGCAAACGACTTTTCACCTGCCCCGGTAAAGATGACAACACGAATGTCCTGGCTGCTGCGCCATACGTCTAAAGCTTTTTCTATTTCATGCAGTGTATCTAAATTTAATGCATTCCTCAGTTCGGGCCGATTTATAACAATCCAGCCGATATGCTCTTCCTGGCGGGCTAGGATATTGGTAAATTCCATTTCCTCAACACCTCTTTGAAATTGAAATTGTTGCAGTTCCCCTAATCAACACTCATGGTTTTAAGCTTTTCAGATACCGTAAACTCGGCCTCTGTTAGTGCCCTTATTTCCTCGAGACTTGAATCAGAGGCGATCTCCTCTAAAATCAATTCTCCCTGTTCAATGCGGAAGACCGCTTTTTCTGTGACGATCATCTCGGCGCTTTGTATCCCGCTTGTTGGGTAAGTAAGCTTTTTTACTATTTTAGGCGAGTTGTTCTTGGTAACATGCGTAATTGCAATGATGATTCGCTTCGCACTCGCAACGAGGTCCATGGCTCCTCCTACACCGAGAATGTCCTCTCCCGGTACAGCCCAGTTGGCAACTTCACCCGTTCCGCTGACCTGAAGCGCACCCATTACCGCGGTATCCACATGACCGCCGCGAATCATCACGAATGAATCCGAGCTTGAAAATATCGATGCCCCCACCCCAGCTGTTATCGGGTGTTTACTCGCACTAATTAAATCCATATCAATCTGATCTTTTGGCGGTGTCGGGCCCATCCCTAACAATCCGTTTTCAGACTGAAGATAAATCCCGCTGTCCGGTTTTAAATAATTTTGAATCAGAGTCGGAATCCCGACCCCAAGATTCACAACAGTTCCTTCATGCAGTTCACGGGCAATCCGTTTCGCTATTCTAATCCGGTATGCTTGCAGCTGATTTTTATCCGTTGCGTTCAACATACACGCCTCCTACCTTTTCATACCGTTCATTCATGACAACGATGTCCACATAAGCATGTGGGGTAACAACCTGTTCCGGGTCAAGCGAACCCGCTTCTACAATCTCATCCACCTCGGCTATCACAAGGTTTGCAGCAGTTGCCATCATCGGATTGAAGTTCCGTGCCGTTTTTGAATAAACCAGATTGCCAAGCGTATCAGCTTTAGCTGCTTTAATTAACGCTACATCCGCCTTAATTCCTCTCACAAAAATAAACCGTTCGCCGTCAAAAACTCTTTCTTCCTTTCCTTCAGCAAGCTTTGTCCCGACCGCTGTTTTCGTATAGAAACCGGCAATCCCGGCACCGCCTGCCCGAATGGCTTCAGCCAATGTTCCCTGAGGAATCAGTTCTATTTCCAGTTCTCCGCTCTTCCACGCTTTTACTGCATCACGGTTGGAGGTAAAATACGATCCAACCGCTTTTTTTACATGTTTTGAGAGTAATAGCTTTCCCAGGCCCTTTCCAGCCTCGCCAAGATTATTGCTGATGATGGTAAGCTCCCTCGCATGGTCTGATTCCGCTATCATATCAATCAGCGTAAATGGTGTGCCGCAAAGGCCAAAGCCGCCAACCAGTACCCGGTCACCCTGCTTGATCCAATTGATAGCATCCTTAGCCGATCGGAGTTTTTCACACTTAAGCGTTTTGCTCATCGTTCGCCCTCCATTTTGTAAAACTTATAAGCCTAGTTAGTGCCGATATTAGCCGAATCAGCACCGATATGAGCCAATTCTGTACCGATATGAGCCTCATATGAGCCATTTTGGCATTGATATGAGCATTTAGACATTTACTGGAAATTCCTTGTTATTTTTCATACGTATAAAATCCCTGCCCTGATTTGCGGCCCAACCTGCCTGCTTTGACATATTTAATAAGCAGCGGACATGGCCTGTATTTTTCTCCGAGTGATTTATAAAGATATTCCATGTTTCGAAGCCTGGTATCAAGGCCGACAAGGTCTGCAAGTTCAAGCGGCCCCATTGGATGGTTCAGGCCAAGTTTCATTGCTTTATCGATATCTTCAGCTGAGGCTACTCCTTCCATCAGCATGTTCATGGCTTCGTTTCCAATCAGGCAATTCATCCGGCTCGTAACAAACCCGGGGAATTCATTGACCTCAACTGTTTCCTTGCCTAATTTCCGGCTCACTTCTCTTGCTCTATTCATCGTTTCATCAGAAGTTTGCAAGCCTCTGACTATCTCAATAAGCTTCATTTTGTGGACAGGGTTAAAGAAATGCATGGCGATACATTTTTCTGGTCTGGAGGTTTGTGCAGCTATTTCTGTAGGACTCATCGTAGATGTATTGGTTGCAAGGAGAGTGTGGGCCGGACAGATTGCATCCAGCTTTTTAAAGACTTCAACTTTCAGTTCGATCAATTCAAAAACGGCTTCAATAACGACATCTGCATTGCCTGCAGCTTCTTCAAGGCTGCTCGTATAATGTATGTTTTGTAAAGCCGTTTCAACCTCTTCTCTTTTTAAAAATCCCCTATCAGCACTCTTGGACATTTCGGTTTCAATATATACCTTCGCTTTTTCAAGATTTGCTTGACTAACATCGTTTATAAAAACCTGGTAGCCGCCTAAAGCAGCTACATATGCAATTCCGCGGCCCATTACTCCGGAGCCGACAACCGTTAATTTTTCCACGAGCGTTTCCCTCCCAATCTGTTGGCTGCATTTAAACACGTTACAGGAAAAGAATCAGCAGAAACTCTCCTGCTGATTCTATTTTCAGGTTTTAGATAATATAAATTTGAGAGTTTGTTGTTGATGGTTACTACTGGTTATCAATCTGTGCCCGCTGCAGTTTGCCGCTGTAATCAACATAGATCGATTTCCATTCTGTATACACATCCAGCGCCGCGACACCGGAATCTCTATGGCCGTTGCCGGTTCCTTTTGTTCCGCCGAATGGCAGGTGGATTTCCGCCCCGGATGTTCCTGCATTTATATAAACAATACCGGTATCAATATCTCTCATTGCCTTATAAGCCTGATTAATATTGGCGGTATAAACTGAACTTGAAAGACCAAATTCAACGCTGTTGTTAATCTCGATTGCTTCTTCAAGGCTTTTAACCCCAATGATTGAAACGACCGGCCCAAAGATCTCTTCCTGTGCAATTCTCATATCCCTTGTTACATCGGTAAAAATAGTAGGCTGATAGAAATTGCCTTCTCCCAACTCATTTTCATCGGCTATTTTTCCGCCGGTAAGAAGTTTGGCTCCCTCCTGCTGCCCAATTTTGACGTAGTCATCTATCCTTTCAAGGGAAGAACGGTTGATGACAGGCCCAACCTTAACAGATTCGTCCAAACCATCGCCAAGCTTAAGTTCGCCTATTCGTGAAAGCAGTTTTTGTTCGATTTGCTCTTTAACCGATTCATGGACAAGTACGCGGCTTGTTGCGGTACATCTCTGGCCGCTAGTTCCGAAAGCTCCCCACAAAATCCCTTCGACAGCAAGATCAAGGTCTGCATCTTCCAACACAGTAACAGCATTTTTCCCGCCCATTTCCAGCGAGGTTCTTTTTAAAAGCGAACCGGCACGGCCATTGATTGCCTTTCCAACCTCATTTGATCCGGTGAAGGAAATTAAATCAATACCTGGATGTTCGACCATGGCATTGCCTACCTCGCTTCCAGACCCATTTACTAGATTGATAAGCCCTTTTGGCAGACCGGCCTGTTCGTAGATTTTTACAAACTCCTCAGCAACCATCGGCGTTTCTGTCGCCGGTTTCCAAACAACTGCATTCCCGGAGACGAGGGCTGGAAGTGACTTCCATGAGGCAATGGCAATCGGGAAATTCCATGGAGTAATCAATCCCGCAACACCAACCGGCACCCTAACACTCATGGCAAATTTATCGCGCAGCTCGGAAGGGACCGTATCGCCAAAAAGCCTTCGTCCTTCACCGGCCATATAAAAAGCCATATCAATCGCTTCCTGTACTTCCCCCCTGGCCTCTTCAATCACTTTGCCCATTTCGCTTGTTAGTGTCTTGGCGAGTTGTTCCTTTCTTTCTTTTAATAAAAAGGCAACTTTATATAAGTAATCAGCCCGTTCAGGTGCCGGTACCAATCGCCATAACTTTTGTGCCTGTCTTGCCGCCTGTACAGCCTTGTCGACATCTTCCTTTGAAGATTGGGCAACCTCACCAAGCACCTCTCCATTTGCCGGATTCATAACTGGAACAAATCTCCCGGTTGATGGCTCGCTCCATTGCCCATTGATATAGTTCATTATTTTTCTCAAGTCCTATCCCTCCATTTGTTAATTGTTTGTTGATTTTAGTTTTTGTTTGATTCTATTTACTGCTTCAAATAATCTCTCGGTTGGCACTGAAAGTGAAACGCGGAAATATCCCTCTCCGGAAGGGCCAAAAGCACTGCCTGGAGTGAGGATGACTCCGGTCTGTTCCAGTACATTCGTGACAAACTCTGCAGAAGTATATCCATCTGGTACGGGCGCCCATATAAAGAAACTCCCTTTTGGCGGTTCGACTTCCACCCCAATTGTTCTTAGTCCCTCTACCATGGCCGCCAAGCGTTCCTGATAAATATGATTGTAGGAAGAGATGCAGCTTTGATCACCAGTTAGAGCATGAGCAGCCGCCTTTTGAATCGGTGTATACTGCCCTGTATCTGTATTACTTTTTAAAATTGACAATGCCTGTATTATTTCTTTATTTCCTGCCACATAGCCAATCCGGAAACCAGTCATGCAGTAGGTTTTTGATAACGATCCAAACTCGACAGCGATATCTTTAGCACCTTCAACCTCTAGGATGCTCGGTGCCTTATACCCACCAAAGGTGACCATGTTATAAGCCGAATCATGTGCAATCGGGATTCCGTTCTTCGCTCCAAACTCTACAGCCTTTTTAAAAAAATCAATATCTACTGTTGCTGCAGTAGGATTACCAGGATAATTTAAAAACATGAGCTTTGATTTGGTAAGTATCTCTTTGGGAATTTCCTCAAAATCGGGCTGGAAATTATTTTCTTTTAAAAGCGGCATATTATAGCACTGGCCATTTGCCAGCAATGTTGCCATCCGATAAACCGGGTAGCTTGGGTCTGGTATTAATACATACTCCCCAGGATCCACAAGGGTTGGCACGATATGAGCAATCCCTTCCTTGGAACCAATCAATGCCAGTACTTCCGTATTGGGGTCCAGCGATACCCCGAAATGTCCCTTGTAATAATCGGCAACTGCCTCTCTGTATTCCTTGATTCCTATAAAACTTGGGTATTTCAAATTCCTCGGATCCTTTGATTCTTTTACTAATTTTTCAATGATATGTGTAGGTGTAGGTAAATCAGGATCACCAATTCCTAAATCGATAATATCTATTCCCGCCTCTGCCATTGCTGCTTTTTTCTTATTGATTTCGGCAAATAGGTAAGGAGGTATCTGTGACATACGAAGCGATTGGAAATTCATTTGTTCACCCGCTTTCCACTTGTCAATTCAGAAAATTCAATCTACATCATAAATTTATCGGTTTTCCACTTTTATAACTATGGTCGATTTATACAAAAATGAGTGAAAATACCTCACTTATTCCGTATTGTTTTAACAAAAGGTGGTATAGGACCACTTCATAAGTAAAGGGTGCGTAGGGGGCAGCCATAAGCTGATGGAATTTTATGTAGGTTACTATATAAAATAAATTTAAGCATTTCTTTTTAAATCCCGTGATTTCCGTTCCACAAAGGGAAGCACCTAAGAATAATCATCGCAGGGCCAGGCGTTCTTTGCCTGTCGCGAGGTGCTTCGCTTTCCGTGGCGCGGGCGGTGAGCCTCCTCGGCGTGTACGCCTGCGGGGTCTCACCTGTCCCGCTGCTCCCACAGGACGTTGAATTATCTTCCCTGAAAAAGCACCGCAGGAGAAAATGCGCTAGCATTTTCGAACGAGTCTTCGCACCTTCCACTGCAATCACTTGATATCTTCAAATCCGTTTTTGTTTAGTACAGCATATGTATTTAAGCTTTTGCATTTTTGCTTAAGGAGCGCGCTGGTCACCTCTATAAAAATTACTCATTAGCTATTTAAAGACTTCCCTTCCCGATGAATTCCTTTAGTCGTGGTATCAAACCGCCACTCATAATACACCGTCGTCTCTAAGCCACCTTCATAACTTTGACTTCCGCAGCAAAAAAACAGGTTCCTCCCATAGGGTAAGGAACCTGTCTACATTTAAGCTTCTTTTATAGGTCTTTCTAAATCTACTGTGGATTGTTGATTAGCTATCTGATTTTTCTTATGATAGCCCTTGCCATAATAGAAGGCTACTAAGGTTGCCAGGAATAACGGTCCGACAATAACCGCTATTCTTGTATCTGGCGAATATGCCATCATTCCAATTACCATTGCCAGGAAAGCGAGCGAAAAGTAGGAAGTGAACGGGAATAGCGGCATTTTATATGTAAGTGATGAAGCATGCTTCTTAGACAAAGTTCTACGGTACTTGATTTGTGATAGCAGGATCATAGACCATGTCCAGATTGCACCAAAGGTAGAAACAGCAGTTAACCATATAAAGATTTTTTCCGGCACCAAATAATTTAGGACAACACCGAACAATAACACGCTCCCTGTAAGCATAACTGCTTTGCTTGGAACGCCATTTTTATTCACCATCCCAAGTTTCTTTGGTGCATCGCCGTTTTCTGCGAGGTTGAAAAGCATCCTTGCTGTACTGAATATTCCCCCGTTACAGGAAGATAGCGCTGCGGTCAAAACGACAAAATTTATAATTCCCGCGGCTGCCGGAATGCCCAGCTGGTCAAACACCAATACGAACGGGCTGCCTTTTACACCGATTTCCTGCCATGGGTAAATCGACATCATGACAATCATGGTCCCGACATAAAACAGGAGAATTCGCCAAAAGACTGTGTCGATTGCCCTTCTTAATGTTTTCTTCGGATTTTTGACTTCCCCAGCGGTAATGCCAATCATTTCAACTCCTAGAAACGCAAACATAACCATTTGAAGGGAAAGGAGAACACCAGTCAGACCGTTTGGAAATAAACCGCCATTTTCCCAAAGATTACTGATACCTGTTGCAATGCCTCCGTTTCCAATTCCGAAAATGATGATGCCAAGTCCACTAACAATCATAAAAATAATTGTCACGATCTTAATAGCCGCAAACCAAAATTCAAGTTCTCCAAAGGCCTTAACTGCCAAAAAGTTTACAGCGACCATGATTCCCAGTGCAAGAAGCGCCCAAATCCAACGAGGGACATCAGGAAACCAGTACTCCATGTAAATTCCTGCCGCGGTTATCTCTGCCATACACGTAACAATCCATAGCAGCCAATAGTTCCAGCCAGTCAAAAAACCTGGTAATTGACCTAAATAATCTCGCGCATATTGGCTGAATGATCCGGCCACCGGTTTTTCAATTGCCATTTCCCCTAGCGCCCGCATGATAAAGAAAATGATCATACCGGCAAACGCATAAGCAATAATAATGCCAGGTCCGGCGAGCTTGATAGCCGAAGCCGAACCGAGGAAAAGGCCAACCCCGATTGCTGCACCAAGTGACATAAGCGTAATGTGCCGTTCTTCCAGCCCTCTTTGAAGCTGATTTGGTTGCTTAGTTTTCTGCATACATCTACCCCCACGTTTTAATTTTCCCTGTCCCCCACTTGTTCCCAACTACATACATTTAACCCAAACTATTATTCTAGTAAACCTAGCAGTTGAAATTTATTATACAATTTTTTGATAGCGCTTACATTACCATTTTATTCTTAAAAGTGTCAAATTGTTGACAATTCTCATAATTTTAAGACAAAATCACATTTGTGGTATATACACAAATCGACTCTTTGTGTATTGTGTAATTACGATAAACACTATATAAAAATCATATCATAGAAAAAGGTGTAACGTATGGCTGCAAGTAAACAAGATCCTTTTACCGAAAGTTTTGATAGTCTTGATGAAATAGCGGATAGGATTAGTGAAGTTCTGCACTGCCCGATTACAATCGAGGACGCAAACCACCGTCTGCTTGCCTATAGTACTCATGATGACAGAACAGACCCTGCCCGGGTTGCAACGATAATGGGCCGCCGAGTTCCAGAAAAGGTCATCAATTCATTGTGGAAAAATGGTGTGATTCCACAGCTTTTGAAAACCAGGGAACCAGTACGGATAAAAACCGTTAGTGAAATTGGACTTGGCGACAGGGTTGCTATTTCGGTTTGGAAAAATGATGAGCTGCTGGGGTTTATTTGGGCACTAGAGGTTGAAAAAACGCTTGGCGAAGAAGGAATGGGTCTGCTCAAACGGGCAGCTGAAGCGACAAAAAATAAATTAATTCAAGTTCATGCACGAAAACACAAAACGGACGAACAATCTCACGAATTTTTTTGGAAGCTGCTAACAGGCCATTACCATTCAAACGAGGAAATCCACCTGCAATTCCAGTCGCTAAAAATTACACCCCCTCCTTCCTATTCGATTATGGTGTTTAATTTTTTAAGTGACATAAAAAATGAAACTGAAAAGCAGGTTTCGTATCAATTGCGGACGATTCAAAAACCAGCCGTTCTCCTTTATACCTTTGACCAGCAGCAATTGGTGATGCTCATTTCTCTTGACCGTAATGTAAATCCGGTTGAAACATTGACTATTTTCAGTGAGCAGTTTATTTACAAGATGATGGACAGATATGATGTTCCCTCACTCGTACAAGGATTTAGCGGTATATACAGCGATTTTTTACACATCGAAAAGGCGTATGTAGAGGCACAAAAGGTTTTAGCTATTAAACGAAAATTTCCGGCCGAAACTAGGGAAATATACAGCTATCAAAGCTTGGGAATTTTTAAACACCTAGACATCCTTTTGGAAAAATCAACAAAGGGAGAGCTTGGGAACTCTGCTCTTAAACAATTGCAAGACTATGACAGAAAGAACCATACCGACCTGATTGAAACCTTGGAGACGTATCTGAATAAAGATTGCAATATACAGGATACGGCCAAGGCCCTCAATGTCCATATCAACACGCTGAATTACCGCTTAAAGCGAATTTCTGAAATAGGAGACATTAATTTGAAAGACCCAAATCAGAAGGTGAGTTTATTTGTTGATATTAAGCTGGAAAAATTCAATCACTGACTTTCTCGTCGTTTATCAGGAAGTTATAAATTTCGCGACTGTGGATAACTTTTATATAAAGTGTGTCTACATCTAGCTCCAGCACCTATCGCCTAGCAAACTTCAAGCCTCCTCCCTACGATAAGTCATCATCGAATCGCTTACGCTCTTCGTGATTCCTTTATCTCAGTCAAAGTCCTTCCAGTTTGTACGGCGATGACCAAGGCGCTTGCGCTTTTGTTTATTTGTGAATTACTGAACGATTTGTGAAATCCACACAAAAGAAAGCGCTTACTTTCTCTTCTTTGAACAATGTAAATTTCCTTTTCCATGGATTATTCTAAGGATAAAGAAACACAAACCCATTTTTCAAGGAGGATTTCCGAATGATTATTGGTGTACCGAAAGAAATTAAAAACAACGAAAACCGTGTAGCCCTCACTCCAGCAGGGGTTCTTACACTTGTCCAAGCAGGCCACAAGGTGCTGATTGAAAAAGAGGCCGGCGTTGGAAGCGGCTTTACGGATGAAGATTATATCCAGGCCGGTGCAGAAATAATTGAAACAGCTGAAAAGGTATGGCAGGCTGAAATGGTTATGAAAGTTAAGGAACCACTTGAAAGTGAATACAACTACTTCGGTAAGGGATTAATCCTGTTTACCTACCTTCACCTTGCTGCTGAGCCATTCCTTGCCAAGGCACTTAAAGAGGCCGGCGTAACGGCTATCGCGTATGAAACGGTTTCCGTAAATCGCACGCTCCCACTTCTTACGCCAATGAGTGAGGTAGCTGGACGGATGTCTGCGCAAATCGGCGCTCAGTATTTACAAAAAGTCAATGGCGGACAAGGCATCCTTCTCTCGGGAGTACCTGGGGTAAGCCGAGGCAAAGTTACAATCGTCGGCGGTGGGATCGTCGGCACAAATGCAGCCAAAATGGCAATTGGCCTCGGCGCAGAGGTTACCATCATAGACTTGAGCGCTGACCGTCTCCGCTATTTGGATGATATTTTCGGAAACAACATCAAGACATTGATGTCCAATCCTTACAACATCGCCCAGGCTGTAAAGGAAGCAGATCTTGTCATCGGTGCTGTCCTGATTCCAGGTGCAAAGGCACCAAAGCTCGTAACAGAAGAAATGGTCAAATCCATGAAGCCAGGTTCGGTCATTGTGGACGTAGCCATTGACCAAGGTGGAAGCGTTGAAACGATTGATCATGTAACAACTCATGACAACCCTACTTACATCAAGCACGGAGTTGTTCATTACTCTGTTGCGAATATGCCTGGTGCCGTACCAAGAACGTCTACCATGGCTTTGACAAATGTAACGGTTCCTTATGCGCTTCAAATTGCCAACAAAGGCATTGAAAAAGCCATCTCTGAAAATCCGGCACTGAAGCTCGGAGTCAACGTGGCTAACGGTGAAGTAACGTACGAAGCAGTTGCACGCGACCTGCAATATAACTATGTATCCGTAGACGATGCTTTTGGCAAAATTGCAGTTGCAAGATAATAATAGCTAATACATCCCTCAAGGTATTTTTCTTGAGGGATTTCCCATCTAAGTTGAACTGGGGGGATCAGCGTGATTCAGCAGAGCTATCGGGATACATGGGCAGAAATTTCATTAGAGGCCATAACATACAATACAGAACAATTTAAAAAGCACATTGGGGAAAACGTGAAGTTAATGGCGGTCGTAAAAGCTGATGGGTACGGCCACGGTTCTGTCCGAGTCGCAAAGGCGGCATTGCTGGCTGGTGCGGAATATCTGGCAGTCGCCCTTCTTGATGAGGCGCTTGAACTTAGACAAGCTGGTATAAATGAGCCCATCCTCGTATTAGGGCATACCCCTGCCCGCTCTGTGAAAAAAGCTATTTTGGCAAATATAGAGCTGACGGTTTTTTCAGAGGAAACCCTACAAGAAATTATCAATCAATCGAGGGAAATGAAAAGAAGTGTTGCGGTTCATCTAAAAATCGACACTGGAATGACCAGAATTGGTGTCCAAACGAAAGAGGAAGCCTTGGCGTTGGCAAAAATGTGCGAGTCTGGAGACAATGTACTCTTAAAGGGAATCTTCACCCATTTCGCAAATGCGGACAGCGAAGACCCTTCTTATACGGCTAAACAGTTTTCACAATTCCAAATGGTGGTTTCATTTTTGGAAAAGCACAAAATCGACATTCCTTTCAAGCATTGCTGCAACACTGCCGCAACAATGTCTTTCCCTTCCATGCATCTTGATATGGTCCGCGTCGGCATTGGATTGTATGGTTTGTATCCAGATGCATCATTGAAAAAGCGTATTGTAACGCTAAAACAGGCTATGACGCTGAAAACGAAAATCGCCTCTCTTAAAATTGTCCCTGCCAACCAGCCGATCAGCTATGGGTGTACATTTTTACCACCGAAGGAAAGCGTCATTGCCACCCTGCCGATCGGGTATGCTGACGGCCTTTCAAGGCTGCTCTCAAACCGCGGCCAATTCCTTGTTAAGGGACAAAAGGCTCCAATTGTAGGCCGGGTTTGCATGGATCAGACCATGATTGACGTAACTGATATCCCCTCATGTCAATTTGACGATGAGGCAGTCATTTTTGGCCAAAACGGCAATGCATTTCAAGAAATTGACGAAATCGCCCGCCTAATGAGTACAATAAATTATGAGGTTGTTTGCCTGGTTGGCAAGCGGGTGCCGAGAGTTTATCTAGAATCGAGTAGAAACTCGTCCAAGGGCTCGCTTGGTTCCTCTTTACTCGAATATGTATAGAAAATCCCCGCTACTGCTTTGGCGGGGTTTTTAATTTTGAAATTTCATAATCATCCTTACTGACCGACTTTGCGTAGCGGCGGCATAATAAATCTTATTGGAATAAACATAGCTAGGGTAAAAATGGTTACCCTTCCTAGTCCGATTTTGATAGTTATGACTATATACCATATGGCCCGGGTCTGACCCTCACTACCTTATCAAGAGGAATCTAGTCAGTTACTACTACGGTATTGAATAGTAATTACTATTTAAATATTCTCTTTTCACTAGCCGTCTTATTAGTCAATACTATTACGAAGTTCACCTGGGCCAGGCCCCTACTATATTCTAGTTACAAAAGTAGTTAGTATTTGCTATGGCTTTTATAGTCATTGCTATAAAAATAACTCCGCATCTAATTCCAATAATGGAATTCAAAATATTGATAGTTTTCTATTCTATAAAATGATTGAAATTCCTTTCTTCCACCATCTTACTGCTCATTTTTATAAGAATATGTTAAAATTGGTCTGTCAGAAAATTCAAATTAAAAAGGAGGCAATGGGATGAATGTACCTTTAGTTTTGAATGAATTTTTAGATCGGGCGGCGAATTTATATGGTGACAAACAAGCTGTGTTTTGTGATGATCGGGTGTTTACATACAAGGAACTGCTTGGCAGGGTCAATCAGCTGTCACATGGATTAAGGTCGCTAGGTGTCAAAAAGGAAAACAGGGTTGCCTACCTCGCGCCGAACACCGTTGAGATGCTTGAAGGCTTTTATGGTGTGTTCCAGCTTGGCGCAGTGATGGTTCCACTCAATATCCGCTTGAAGCCGGAAGATTATTTGTTCATTTTAAATCATAGTGAATCAAAGGTTCTCCTTGTTGATGAGGATTTGTACCACCTCATTCATCCGATCAAGCAGCGCTTAGCCACAGTCGAACACATCATTGTTCACTATAAATCCGCTGAAACAAATGAAACCGATTACAATAGCTGGCTCGGAAGTTTTCCAAACACAACCTTTGACCGTGAAGAACTCGATGAAAACGATGTGTGCAGCTTGTTATACACGAGCGGGACTACTGGAAACCCAAAAGGCGTCATGCTCACCCACCGAAACAACTATTTGCATGCTTTGAGCACGATGCATCATTTACGTGTCCGTGACGAGGATGTTTACTTACATGTCCTGCCAATGTTCCATGTTAACGGCTGGGGATCGCCATTTTATTATACAGCCAACGGCTCAACCCATATTTGCTTGAAAAATGCAACACCAGAATCGATTTTCAATGCCATACAAGACCACAAAGTAACAGTTTTACATATGGCACCAACCGTCCTGAATTCCTTGCTGCAATACAACGAGAAACATCAGTTGAAAATTGAGCAGCCGGTCCGAGTGGTCATCGCTGGCTCTGCCCCTCCTCCGGCATTCGTTACCCGGGTTGAAAAAGAGCTTGGCTGGGAATTCATCCAGGTCTATGGAATGACGGAATCAACACCGTTAAGCTTGGTTTCGACAATCCGTTCCCAGCATAGCCACCTAACCTCCGATGATAAAACGCGTATTAAGGCTAAAGCCGGTTACCCAATGATAGGCTGCGATGTCCGGGTCGTAAATGAGCATGGTGATGATGTAGCCCGCAATGGCAAGGAGATTGGCGAGATTGTTACAAGAAGTCATGGTGTAATGCTGGGCTATTGGAAAAATAACGAAGCAACAATGGAAACGATTCGCAATGGCTGGCTCCATACAGGCGATATGGGGACCATTGACGAATACGGCTATATTGAAATAGTCGACAGAAAAAAGGATATCATCATAAGCGGCGGTGAAAATATCTCTTCGATTGAAGTTGAAGGGGTGTTGTATGAGCACCCTGCAGTCCTGGAAGCGGCTGTCGTTGCCGTCCCTCATGAAAAATGGGGTGAGACACCACACGCATTTGTTGTCGTCAGGGATGGACAACTGGTCACAGATGCAGAACTTATCGCTTTTTCACGGGAAAAATTAGCCCATTTCAAGGCAGTAACCGGGATTACCTTCGTCGAGGAACTTCCGAAAACAGCATCCGGTAAAATACAGAAGGTTCATTTACGGAACGAGTATTGGGAGAAGCATGGCAAAACAGGCCGTTTTGTGAATTGAGGAGATTCACTGAAGTGTTCCCCAGCGCTTTTCGGCTGGGGTATTTCTTTTAATAAGAAGAATCTGTACGATTCCCCTTCAGTTTTTCAAACAAATATTGCACCCCATACAAAAGATATGCTTTATAATGCAGGTAAACAAAAAACTGGAGATGGGTTAATTTATTCAGGCCGATGATTTTCAGTTTCTTGAGGATTTTGATAAAAACGAAAGCAAAAAGCCCGTCGGCAACCACATTCATCACCACAAATTTTTTAAAATTCCCATACGAAAATTTTAGGATCCACATTGAAAGTGGCATATATAGCCCGACAGTAAATGGCAATTCGTCCTTAAAAAACGATTTTCGTCCATCATAGAATTTCCACCAATTTCTCCTGTGTCCATAAATATGGTTTAATAGTTCAAAAAAAATAATGAATACGCCGCTAAACCAGTAACGTTTGAAGCTTCGCTTACCAATAAACAGCAATGTCAGCCAGGGAAAAAGTATAATCGATACGTTAAATGCAAGGTGGCGCCTGGTTATTTTTCGCACAATCTTCACCTCAAGCAGTTTGGTCTGTTTTTAATGTATCCAAAAATAGAATTAAAACACACGGTCTTTTACGTGTATTTTTAAATTAGGGAGGGATGATTCTTTGAAACTAATCTCACTTTGTCCTAGCAATACCGAACTTGTTGCCTATTTAGGGTTGTCGTCATCCTTGATTGCTGTTGATGATTTTTCCGACTGGCCAGCCGAAGTTAGTACCCTTCCAAGGCTAGGGCCTGATTTGAACATTGATATGCAAATGGCTGCAGCTTTAAATCCCGATTTGGTGCTGGCCTCCTTATCTGTCCCTGGAATGGAACGGAATATTGAAGAATTGGAAAAGCATAACCTGCCATATGTAATCGTTCCTAACCCAAAGACACTTAAGGAAGTTGGCGATTGTCTTTTGTTTGTCGGAAAGGTTACCGGTACACTAGAAAAAGCAACTCGCGTGCATGAAAAGTTCAACCGTATTTTGGAACACTATGATTTGCTAAGTAAGAGAGTAACTGTCCCGAAAACGGTTTACTGGGAATGGTGGGCAAAGCCGGTCTTCACTCCTGGCGGCTCGAATTGGCTGACTGAAATGAGCAGGCTCGCTGGCGGAAGGAATGTATTTGAGAACCACTATGAAGCTAGTGTCCAAACTGATTGGGACGATGTCAAACAGCGAAACCCTGACGTCATTGGCGTTGTTTGGGTAGGTGTACATAAAAAGAAAGTGAATCCAAAGGTCATTAAGAAGCGCCCCGGCTGGGACGAGATGCAGGCCATGCAAAACAATCAGCTTTATATCCTTGATGAGCCATTATTTTGCCGCCCCTCTCCCCTTTTACTGAACGGTCTCGCTCAAATCGCTCATATCCTTCACCCCGAGATTTTTCCAGAATACAAGGAAGGCACTGACTTGCTGCTAAGTTGATGGACTTATAGGAGGAGAATTAAATGAACTATATTATTGAAAAAGAATGGCTGCTAGAAAAAATGAAAGACGAAAATGTACGAATTGTCGATTGCCGGTTTGCGCTAGGTAATCCAATTAAAGGACAGCAGGAATACGAAAAGGGCCACATACCGGGAGCAGTTTATTTTGATCTGGAAAAAGATCTGTCCGGTGAGGTACGAACACACGGCGGGAGGCATCCGCTTCCTGACCTGAATGTCTTAATTGGAAAACTTGAAGAAGGTGGTATCGATGAAAATAGAGTGATTGTGGCGTATGACAATGGAGAAGGTGCGTTTGCATCAAGGTTTTGGTGGATGCTCACCTATCTCGGCCACGAGAAAGTCTATGTACTAAACGGCGGTTACAAAGAGTGGCTTGTAGCTAATTACCCTACAACAACTGAAGTCCAAGTATTTGAAAAAGGCAATTTCACAAAAAACATTCAACGTGAACTGCTAGCTGATGTTGAAGAAGTACGTAAAATTGCTTCAGGAAGAAATCCCGGTGCAGTCCTAATTGATTCACGTGAGGAAAAACGATACCTGGGAATTGAAGAACCGATCGATAAAAAGAAAGGCCACATCCCTGGTGCAGTTAACAAGCAGTGGATGGATGGTCTTGAGAAGGGCCGTTTCAAGCCGGCTGCTCAGCAATCTGCAAGATTTTCTGACCTAAATAGACAAAACGAAATCGTCGTTTACTGTGGATCCGGGGTAACCGCTGCCCCGAATTTCCTGACATTGAAAGAAGCAGGTTTTGAGAATGTAAAGCTATATCTTGGCAGCTTCAGTGACTGGATTTCTTATGAGGACAATGAAATAGAATGAGATTAAAACAAAATATTTCTTCTTAAAAAAACCCTGGTATTTTTAATTCACTCCTGCAATAAATAAGGAAACACTTGGAAAAAATTTCAGAGGAGTGATAAGAATGGTGTGGAAGCTGCGGATTCCTTTATTTTTATTGACCCTGGGTACTCTTTCTGGCCTTGTCCAGAAGTACCCGGAATTCTTTCTAGTTAACTCAACTTACCTCATAAGAAGTGCTTTTTTCCTTGGACTAGTGGGTGCTCTTTATCTTCTTTTAGAGAAGACAAAAATTAATGACATCAAAGTCCATTACTCAATTGGCATTGTCTTAATTTCAGTAGGAATTTTAGTGGATTATATTTTGATATAAATTTTCCTTTCATTTAGATGAAAGGTTCTTTTTTTGGACTTGTTTAACAAGTAGAGAAGCTTTCATAAATAATGATCGCTTAGAGCAACAACTCCTATTGATTTAGTTGCTCATTTTTTAACTGTCGGATACTTACCATAAGACCAGTGAGCCCAGCCGAAAACGAAGGAATAATACTGTATACTAAATACTTCCACTCTCCAGTAAGTAAAGAAGGTATAAGAAAAATAACTGGTAATCCGACTAATACAAATAACGATACGAACAGTCCAAGTTTAGGATTACTTTTCATTTAACATCACCTTTGTTTCGTAATAAGAGCTTCCTGTTATTTTCCTCCAGCATGTTTATTATCTTTCAACACTTCTCTTTTATAGCATTCAATTAATTTAGCAGATTCTAGCTTAAACAGCTCTCTTATATCTTTCGTTGGGTTAGTTGAGACATAGTTTGAAACGAGGCTTAAGGCGAAAAGATAGCCTGCAAATACCGGAATTCCTCTTTTACGGCTTCCATAGCAAAGCGGCCCCTTTATCATATCGTCCGCCGATTGAAGATGATCCTTACATTCATTCCAATACCAAATTTCTCTTTCTTTTGGAAGGTTATCTTTCCACCATCGCTTGTCTTTATATAATGATAAGCTAAACTAATTCCGCTGTCCCTTCCATCCTGAACCAGTGTTCTAATGTAAAGCTGCTTAAGGATATTTTGTATATAGGATTTTCAGGGCACGCGTGATGCATTTCATGAGCAAGCAGGTATTGTAAAAATTCGATATCTGGTTGTGGCGGGATTGCTACAATTATGTTGCCGGGACCATTTGTAAAAGCATTTGACCAAAGAGATAAAGGCTGATTTTCAAAATAAGAGAAAGGCAAGGCTGGTACAATCATGATACGCATTTCATCGAAGGGTAGATAGCGAGAAACGATTTGAAATGTTTCTTTAACTATCTGTTCTATCTCAGCAGTATTCCATTCCATACTAATTAGTTCAGATTCAGTTAGTTCCAAGAATTTAAACATCTGAAACCGTTGGGCAAGTTGGTCCCATTCAGTCATCCAAGTTCTTTCGGATACATGCCCAGCAAATTCTTCCCGCAAAAATTCTTCCAGATGATTACGGTTCGATACAAGATCAATAGGAGTAATTTGTTTAGTCTCAAGCATTCTATAGCCCCCTTTCAAAAAATTGAAAAAATTCTTAATCCTAGTATAGCAAAAAATTCCAAATTAAATTAGTATGATTTTAAGAGATGATTAAAATGCTGCTGTATGGCCCCCTGTTGTTATTAGCTATTTCATTGCTAATCCTTGGTCTTTGTTTTACTTTACGCTCTCTTTCTTCCAATACTTGCACCAAAATGATGAACGCGCGATGCTGCAGAGCAAGAAAGCAGCAACTCTTTGCCTGATATTAGCTATTGGATTAATCCCATTTGGAGGCAGTCTAATTCGTTTTCTTTTCGGCTAAATATGGTATAATTATTCCAACACATCATATACTAAAAACCGGACCATGCTGGGAACATGGGCCGGTTTCAATAGACGGTTCCCACTAAGGGGCCGGCGTTGGAAGATAATCCACCTGGAGCCGTTAACTCAAGGGTGGATTATTTTTTTTGTGAAGAAGACAGAATCGCGACTACAAGACCTGCGAACGTGATCATCAGCGTTAACGATTCGAATACTGTCACCGGCATCCCCCCTTTCAAATCGGAGTAAACCGGCCACCCTTGAGAAAAACCTATTCTATTGTCTTTCTATTATACCATTTTTCTTTCAAAAACTCGAACGTGTATTCGTATTTTTAGAAGTGAAGATTGGGAAATTCCTTTTTATTTTTTTCCAATCTAGTAAACATGAAATTTATTTACTGCCCAATTGATCCTCTCCTCCTACAGCATAATACACAGGAACACGAAATGTTTTAATTTTTAAAAATAGGATAAGTACATAAAGAAAGAATCTAACTGGTCAGGTTATTAGAAGTTTGAAATTCTTTAAAATATGGTATAATGATTTCTGTTTAGACGTATATAAAAAAGACCGAACATGCTGGTACCATGTTCGGTCTACAATAGGCGGTTCCCAGAAGGGGCCGGCATTGAGGCGCTTAATCCACCCGGGCTTGCACTTAAGGGTGGATTATTTTTTATTTGTAAAAGACAGTATTGTGACAACGAATCCCGCGAATGTAATCATTAGCGTCAGTGATTCGTATACTGTCACCGGCATCACCCCTTTCGTATGGAGTATACCGGCCACCCTTGGACAAACCTATCCTATTGTCCTTCTATTATACCATCTCGTGTATAATAATACGGACATATATTCCCATTTATAATTTTCCCAACTTCGTTATTGTTAAAAACAATTGAACCACTAAGAAGTAATGAAAAATCTATATTTCCCCACCCCCAATCCTAATTTCTTTACTTATTCCCTGAATCGTTTTACTATTATAATAATTGCATATTTGATGACTACTAGGGGTGCCCTGTTATGGGCTGAGAGAAAAACGCAAAGTTTTTTAACCCTTCGGACCTGATCTGGATCATACCAGCGTAGGAAAGTAGAGGAGAAGCAGTTTCCGCTTACTTTAGCTATTTGGCCAGGTCCGTTTCACGGATCTGGCCATTTTTGTTTCTTCCTCCTATAGTTCCGAAAGTCTCCCTCATGCAATTACATTATTAAGGGGGAATTTTAATGGAAATCAAAGACCAAATTGTTCTTGTTACGGGTGCAAGCCGCGGGCTCGGCCGGGAAATTGCAAGATCTTTTGCACGCAAAGGAGCAAAAGTTGTCATTAACTACTTCAACAGTGAAGAGCATGCAGTTACTCTTGAAAGGGAACTCGGAGACCTGGCTATTGCCATCCGGGCAGACGTCCGAAATGCCGACCAGGTCATCGCCATGTTCGAAAAAGCAAAAAATCATTTCGATACACCAATTACCACCATTATTAACAATGCTCTTGTCTCGTTTAAGTTTGACCCTGTCAAAAACAAAGATGCCTTTAAAGTTGCGTGGGAGGATTATCATCAGCAGTTGGAAGGCGCAATTCGCGGCGCTCTAAATACTGTTCAGGCAGGATTGCCCCGAATGAAGGAAATTCAATTTGGGCGAATCATCAACATTGGAACCAATCTTGTCCAGAATCCAGTCGTCCCCTACCACGACTACAATACGAGCAAAGCAGCTCTGCTTGGGTTTACCCGATCAATGGCCGCAGATCTTGGCCAATATGGGATAACCGTTAACATGGTATCAGGAGGATTATTGCAGACCACTGATGCAAGTGCGGCAACCTCTGACGAAGTCTTTGACCTTATCAAAGCCTCCACCCCATTGAAAAAGGTTACAACGCCAGCGGAAATGGCAGATAGTGTGCTGTTTTTTGCTTCACCATGGTCAAGAGCTGTTACCGGCCAGAACATCATGGCCGATGGCGGACTCGTAATGTCTTAAGGAGGTTATTAACATGAAAAATACTGAAATTACTACATTGGTAGATAAGGTTCGCCAAACAAACCCGCTTGTTCACAACATAACCAATGTGGTTGTCGCTAATTTTACCGCAAATGGACTGCTGGCACTCGGTGCATCCCCTGTCATGGCCTATGCGGCGGAAGAGGTTGCCGATATGGCAAGAATAGCCGGCAGCCTGGTTTTGAATATTGGCACACTGACTCCGTCTGTAGTCGATGCAATGGTAATAGCCGGAAGCTCAGCCAATGAACATGGTGTCCCCGTCATCCTTGACCCTGTTGGGGCCGGGGCAACTCCTTATCGGACAGAAACCGCAAGGCAGCTGGCAAGTCAGCTCCGCCTTTCAATCATTCGAGGAAATGCTGCCGAAGTTGCCAACCTGATCGGGGAGCCGTGGGAAATTAAAGGTGTCGATGCCGCCGATTCTGACAGAGGTATTCGGGAACTTGCAGTCCTCGCCGCGCGTCAGTTAGAGACTGTTATTGTGATTACCGGTAAAGAAGATGTTATTACGGACGGCAAGTCAACCTATGTGATCCATAACGGCCATCCCCTGCTAACTAGGGTGACCGGCGCAGGATGCTTGCTTACATCTGTAATTGGGGCGTTTTCAGCTATTGAAAAAAATAGCATTAAAGCTGCCGCGGCTGCAGTAATTACCTATGGTGTTGCAGCAGAAATTGCTGCAGAAAAAGCCGGAGTACATGGGCCAGGCAGTTTTCAATCTGAATTCTTAAACCAGCTTTATAAGATAAACAGCACTGATATTGAAAAACGAGGCTCGTATCAATTTTTCAAGGAGGAATTGCAACCATGAAAAAGGTGTTAACGATAGCCGGTTCAGATAGCGGCGGCGGTGCCGGTATTCAGGCTGATATAAAAACATTTCAGGAGCTTGGAGTGTATGGCATGTCTGTACTTACAGCTGTTACTGCACAGAACACTCTTGGGGTCCAGGCTGTTTATCCAATGTCAGTGGACACTGTCGTTGAACAAATCCGTTCGATTGGGAATGATATCGGAACCGACGCACTTAAGACCGGGATGCTGTTCAATGCCGAAATCATTGAAGCGGTGTCGAGAAATATTGCAGTCTATAACTGGAAAAATGTCGTCGTCGACCCGGTTATGATTGCAAAAGGCGGAGCCTCTTTGCTCCAGCAGGAAGCTGTCACCGCTATGAAAAAAGACTTATTGCCGCTAGCAAAAGTTGTAACACCAAATATTCCTGAAGCCGAGGTGCTGACGGGGTTGAGCATTACAACCGATGAAGATAAAAAGAAAGCAGCTAAACAACTCTATTCCTTAGGCGTGCAAAATGTGGTCATTAAAGGCGGCCACGATGAAAATACCAGTCAGTCTATTGATATCCTTTTTGATGGAAAGGAATTTTTATATTTTGCTAGTGAGCGAATACAAACAAAGAACACTCACGGTACCGGTTGTACCTTTTCTGCGGCAATAGCGGCGGAACTGGCTAAAGGTAGTACGGTTTTTGACGCTGTTTCTCACGCTAAGCGGTTTATCCAGGCAGCTATTGAACATCCGATAGATATTGGCACTGGCCACGGGCCGACTAACCATTGGGCCTACAACCAAACTATTCTTGCGGAAAGGCGGTAAGCTAAAATGACAAGAATCGAACCAATAAAGATGAAAGAGTTACTTAAGGTTTATTTTATAGCTGGAAGCAATAATTGCCTGAAACAGCTAGAAGAGGTTCTTGAAGAAGCGATTAAAGGCGGCATCACACTGTTCCAGTTCCGTGAAAAAGGAACGAATGCCCTTAAAGGTGAGGATAGAACAAATCTGGCAAGGCGGCTTTTCAATATATGCAAACAATATAATGTTCCGTTTATCGTAAATGATGATGTTGATCTTGCGCTTGCAATTAATGCGGACGGTGTCCATATTGGCCAGGATGACGGATGTGCTGAGGAAGTTAGGAAAAGGATCGGTGATAAGCTGCTGGGTGTTTCCGCTCACAGCGAAAAGGAAGTCCAGCTTGCTATCCAGGCAGGTGCCGATTATGTAGGAATTGGCCCCATTTTTTCAACTACAACAAAGGAAGACGCAAAATCAGCACGAGGAACTTCCTTGATTAAAGAGCTGCGGAAAAAGGGTTATGATATTCCGATAGTTGGAATTGGCGGAATTACAACCAGCAATGCTGCCTCGGTCATCGAAGCTGGCGCAGACGGAGTATCAGTGATTACCGCAATCAGCCTGGATGAAAATACGATTGATGCCGCGCGCCAACTTAAACAGGAAGTCACTGTGGAAGGAGGGATTATTCTATGAAACCTACACAAAAGCTCACGCTGACCGCGATGTTTATTGCAATTGGAACATTGACCAGCCACCTTTTCTACATCCCGCTCGGCGTGGTCAAAGCTTTTCCTATTCAGCATGTTATGAATGTATTGTCTGCCGTTTTGCTAGGACCCTTTTACGCGGTCGCCCAGGCGTTTGGCGTGTCCCTTTTAAGGAACCTGATGGGAACTGGATCAGTGTTCGCATTCCCTGGCAGCATACTAGGCGCCTTGTTCGCAGCTTATTTTTATAAAAAATCCAAGAGTTTTGGAATGGCATTTACAGGTGAAGTGATTGGAACCGGAATTCTGGGCGCGTTTGCCTCCTATCCTATCGCCTTATTAGTCATTGGCCAGGAAGCCACCCTGTTCGGCTTCATTCCGGCATTTGTAACAAGCTCCTTTGTTGGCGCGGCAATGGGCTTTGGCGTCCTAAAGGTAATTGGACGCACTAAAGTGACAGAACTGAAATTATAATGTAGGTTTTGAACTCATGAATAAGCAATGGTTCCGTTTTCGGGTGGTTTCTTATTAATATTCACAAGAAAAGACGTATGACTCGGCATACGTCTTTTCTCTTATTTATCAAGGTTTTTTACAGTTTTCTATTAATTACTTTATTGGTGGATTAGGTTAAGTACCGAGCTGATAATTAGACGGAAGGATTCCGCTTAATTAATTAAAGCATTAAAAATATCTTGCATAGACGGAGAGATTCCGCCTATTGATTCAAGACCGTATGTAAATGAGGGCTTTTGCTTTGCAAAGACGGAAAATGTCCGCTTATTTACACCCAATCAAAGCTCCATCCTCACTCAAACCGGAAAATCTCCGCTTATTTACTTTTGCTGGTTAACGATTAAGGACATGACATCAAATTTAAAAGGAGGTAAACCCGTATTACGAGTAAGTGAGGTTTCGGCTTTTTTCCTAGCAGTACCCTTATTTTTTTACCTTTATAGCGGGTGATACCAGTTTCAGTGCTTCACTCACTGCCCAGCTTTGATGTTCATGGAAAAGAGAGTTGATAGCCTCTTCCGGCTTCATCCAGACGAGGTTATGGTCTTCCTCTGTTGGCATTTGTACCTTTTCACCGGCTTCGCATAAGTAAAAATAGCCATCACTAAGATAATAGGTTTCATCCAAAGTTGAAACGAAGTAACGCTGTGCTCGGCCAATAAATGGGCCAATTTCGCTCTGGATCCCGAGATCCTCCAGGTTCTCCCTTTTCAGGCATTCCTCATGGGTTTCGCTCCCTTCCAGCCCTCCCCCCGGCAGGAAGTACTTCCCCCCGCATTCCACTAGTCCGATTTTAGCTTTTGTACTGTTGAACATCAGGCCATATACTGCGGGCCTCTCCAAATATTCTTCCCCTTCAATCTTTTCCCCAAAAATTCTCATTGCCTCTCCCCCTTTCATAAAACCGCAAGCGCCTTCGCGACAGGCAAAACCGCCTGTCTCCCTTGTGGAGCTAGACAGCACAGAAAAAGCAGCGATTGTACGCTGCTTCCCTTCTTCTATCCTATTTTACCATTTTCTGCTTTATCAATCAGCTGGAACAGAAAGCGATATATCCGGCTAAATGCTTCACCGATCGTCATATTTTCAAAAAAATCCTTGAGCTTGTTAACGGAGAAATTGAAATTCCATATGCCCTCGTTTGCATCAAACATTAATCCATAATCAAGCTTGTCAAAACCAAATTCTTCTTCCAGTACTTTCCTTAACTGTTCGCCGTATTTTTTCTGAAGCTTAAGTCCAACCAGTGCAGAGTAGTGGCCAAAGAGGTCGTCCATCTCAAGTGAGACCGCATCGACGCCAATAAGTTCAAACCATTCCGACTCCATGTAAAGAAATTCATTTTTGTTTTCCTGTAGATAGGTGAGTGGCTGTTCAAGCAGCTCTGGCCCTGCTTCGGCAATCAGCTGTTCGGTTTCCTTGTTACTTCGTTCAATATACGCATTCATGAACCGGTCCCGCGCATCCCGTTCAGCTATCAATCCTGCCTGAACCATAGCATGTTTTTCGGCAAATTCCTTTTCTTCCTTAAACAACGCCTGGGCTTCATTCTCTTTTAAAAATTCTTCAAATTTGTATTTAAGCATATACGCTTCCTCCGAAACATAGTTTTGTTTGTCTTTACTTGGTTATACCATTAATAGTGGGATTTACAAACTTCTAGATATGAAGGGATTTAGCTTTTTCTTAAAAAAACTCTCTGCTTCGGTTGAGATGGGTACGGTTAAAGTACTGTAACTACTGCCTATTGCCAATGCAGATTGGATGCACTATCTAGCTGATATTTTCTGTTTTTTTGGCAAAAATAATCTTTGCGGGGTTTGATTGGATTATTGTCCAGGCTATGGTAAAGTAAGTGAAGTAAAGAAAGCGAGTGATTGTAATGATAAAAATTGATCTTCCATCACCTGATGTGGTCCTGACTCGAAAAAGCCAGTTAGGGGAGCCAGTTGAAGCAGTGATTAGCAGTAAATATGGGTTTACCGATTATAACCGGATTCCACGCGATAAAGGCGGCATCATTCTGTTTTACGATGCAAATGATGACTTGATGTTCGTCGGCAAGGCTAGAAAGCTGCGCCCGCGCGTTAAGCGCCATTTCGAGGATACCGTTTCGCCAATCAAGAATCATCGTGACGACGTAAAAAAGATTGCAGTCCTTGTCATTGATGACCCAATGGAGCGCGAAATTTATGAAACTTATGCCATCAACACACTGAAGGCAAAGTATAATGTTGATAAAGTTTTCTACAAATAAACCTGTGATGTAACGCTCAGATTTAAATCTGGGCGTTTTTCGTTGTTTTTTTCAGCTATGGAGGCTATAGTGTCCGCAGAATAAGGCCTAACACTGGCAGCAAGACTAGTACAAGTATGCTTTGAAAAAAAGTTAGTATACTATCTCGTTTCCAAGTATTTTGTTTCGGATAACGGTTTGTTAGCCTTTGAAAAACAAACAGACAGAACCACCAGAAAATTAAGGAATACAGCACCGAATTAAAGTCTTGATAAATCATCAGTCTCCTCCCCATTCGTTCACTCGGATAATATTTTTAGGTAGACATGGATAGCGGCATCTCTTGATAAATCTAATATTGTGTTACATAAATTTTTGGAAGTGTCACATAAAACCTGAAAAGTGCGCATAAAATCAAAACCGTGTTCCATAAGCCCGAAAAAGTGCGCAAATCTTATTTCTAAATTATACCATAAACACTCTAATTCTAAGGTATGCAGAAAAGCCCAATTCGCAGGCGAATTGGACTGTTAGTTTTATTTTTATAAATTTAAAAAGTTTCGATGGAGAGGTATTTTTTGAGTGTTTCTTGTAAGGTGCCTTTTGTTTCGGCTTTGTCGATAAATGTAATGCCAAAATGAATCATTTTTCTGACCAAGTCTGGGCGAAGACCTGTTATAACACCTTTGCAGCCCATCATATTTATACCATTCAATACTTTCTGTAAGTGGTCGATGACATCCATTTCCATAGTTGCGATACCTGACAGATCCAGGATCAACGTTTGGACTTTCTGGTTGGCAATTTCTATTAACACCTTTTCCTCTATTGTCTGCATCCGATACGAATCAATCAAGCCAATAAGTGGAAGGACTGATACAGTGGGACTAACTGGAATGATTGGAACGGATAAGTGCTCGACAAGCTTGCGCTGCGTGTTTAAAAGCTCGTCCTTGAAGGTTGAATAGCTTAAAAAGAAATTGTTGAGGAATTGGTCTATTTTATCGTTAATTCGTTTCTCCAGACCAAAGAAATCTTCTTTTTTCACCAGGCTGTCATTATGTTGGTCGAATTGGTAGATAAATTTCCATAAAGTACGGCGAACCGCCTGAATCCATTCAAGTTTAAAAGCAAGGGTCAGCGCATGTTCAGCCCAAATTTGCCCTTCCTGCTCGGCAAAACGGATTAGTTCCTCTTCCTTTTCTTCTAAAACATAACTTGCAAGCAGTTCGGCATTCTTTAACAGATCAATATTCCCTTTTTGAAGAATCTCGTGGATTTTGGATGCAACACCCACGGCCTCCGAGAGTAATTCTTGTTTAAAATCTTCACGGTTCTCCGTAACGTACTCGGAAATCTGCAACCCTAAATTTACGGTAGATTCCATTTTATCTCTTTCCCCTTTTTATTTATTTCAAGTTAGTTCCTAACTTACATATAGTGTTAAAAGTATAACACTGATACTTTCCTCAGAAAAATAATTAACCCTTCCTTTTTAACCCAACTTATCTCTACCCTTCTTTCGTTTAGTCTAAACATGTTTTTTATCCTTTTTCCTACAGCTAGAAGGATTTTCCTTTCTATTTTTCCTAATATTTTTTATTATTAACATAGTACTATCTAAATTGGAGGCATTTATGGCTCGACTTACTGATCATTTATTTGTCATTTCTTTTGATTGCCTCGCCACACTTGATGTTCCTTTTTTAATGGAGCTTCCAAACTTTAGAGCTTTTATTGAAAAAAGTTCCTTTTGCAAAGGAGTTGAAACGATTTATCCGTCAGTGACTTATCCGTGTCATACAACTATTGTGACCGGAAATTTCCCTAACAAACACCGAATTGTAAATAATAAACTCGTCCAGCCCGGCCGTCCTTCTCCCGACTGGTATTGGCACCGCCATCATATTCAGGGAACGACTCTTTACGATGAAGCAAAAAAAGCCGGAATGTTGACTGCTGCCCTGCTGTGGCCTGTGACTGCCAGGGCAAATATCGACTATAACCTTCCAGAAATATTTGCAAACAGGCGCTTTAAGCATCAGATACCAGTGTCGCTCATGAATGGCACACCGCTTTATCAGCTTGAACTGAACAGCAAGTTTGGAAACCTGCGCAGAGGAATCAGCCAGCCCTACCTGGATGATTTCGTCCTTGAATCAACCGTACATACCATTTTAACAAAAAAGCCAGGATTGATGCTCACTCATTTGGTTGACCTCGACTCCATGCGGCATTACCATGGATTCTCTTCAGAGCAAGCCCATGCCGCGCTTCACCGCCATGATGAGCGTCTAGGCAGGATTCTAACAGCTATTAAGGAAGCGGGGCTCGAAGACAAATCGACGGTCGTTCTTCTTGGAGATCACAGCCAGCTTGACGAGTCTAAAGTAATTAAGCTCAACGTATTATTTAGGGAACACGGGCTGATCAAGCTGAGTGCGAGCGGCAAAGTTACTGAATGGAAGGCTTTTTGCAATAGCTGTGACGGCTCTGCCTATGTCTATTTAAAAAATGAGAGCGATGAGGAAACAAAAAAAATTGTCGCTAGCCTTCTCGAACGCCTATTAATAGAAGGCAGCAATGGAATTGAAGCTGTGATAACAGGCGATGAAGCTGCCTCGAGAGGCGCAGATGGCAAAGCGGTCTATATGCTTGAGGCGGAACGAGGTTTTTATTTTGAGGAGGCGATTGAAGGAAATTTTATTGAAGATGTGACAGAGGAAACTGCCCGTGAGAAAAATTACACCTTTTCGTGCCACGGCTATTCGCCAACTAAGGAAGATTATAAAACAGTGTTTTTTGCAGCCGGGAAAGGAATACGCCCTGGCGTCGAAATACCAGCCATGAGGCTAGTTGATGAAGGTCCTACCCTGGCGAGGCTGCTCGGTGTTAGTCTCGGAGACACCGATGGCCGGGTCATCGAGGAACTATTAATGGGTTGAGTGTGGTGCTGTGAAAATCATTGTTATAAAAACAGCACATATATATCAAAAACTCTTCGGTTAAATCATCATCTACATGAAAGCAAAGAAAACCAAATATAAGGGGGGTACGTTCATGAAAGGTTTTACTAAAGAAGAAAGCAGCTGGATCCGCTATGACTGGGCCAGCTCGGCCTACTCGATTATCATTTCGACAGCCGTGTTTCCCCTTTTTTACAAGGCGTCTGCAAAAAGTGCGGGAGTCGCTGATGCGGATTCCACGGCCTATCTTGGTTACACGATTGCGATTGCCACGTTAATCCTTGCGATGATAGGCCCTATTCTCGGGACAATTGCCGACTACAAAGGCCTGAAAAAGAAATTCTTTACGATTTTTTTCACCCTGGGCATCACCGCAACAGCTGCCCTGGCATTTGTACCGGGTGATAACTGGCTGGCATTGCTTGTCTGCTATACACTCGCGGTGCTCGGTTCAACGGGGACTAATGTATTTTACGATGCTTTCATTGTCGATGTTACATCCGACGAACGGCTCGATCAAGTATCGGCACGCGGATATGGGATGGGTTATATTGGGTCGACGATTCCATTCATTATCTCGATTGCGGTTATCATAACTGCCCAGCAAGGCATCCTGCCTATTTCCGTGAATGTCGCAAGTAAAATTGCCTTCCTGATTACAGCTCTATGGTGGGGCCTTTGGGCGATTCCAATGTTTAAGAATGTGCACCAAAAACATTATATTGAGCGGGAACCGCAAATTATTTTAAACAGCTTCAAACGCCTTGGCAAGACTTTCAAAGAAATTCGCAAGTACAGGGCATTATTCTTATTTCTATTAGCTTATTTCTTTTACATTGATGGCGTCGGAACAATCATCACAATGTCAACCGCCTATGGCACCGATCTTGGCTTGAACTCCACTACCCTATTGATTGTCCTTTTTGTGACTCAGGTTGTGGCCTGGCCGTTCGCCATCCTGTTCGGAAAGCTGTCAGCCAAATATACGGGCAAAAAAATGCTTTATGTTGGTATCAGTGTTTATATAATTGTTTGTATCTATGCGTATTTCCTCGAGACAGCAGCCGACTTCTGGATTCTTGCGATGCTGGTCGCTACTTCCCAGGGCGGTATCCAGGCGCTTAGCCGTTCGTATTTTGCTAAGCTCGTCCCGAAAGCGAATGCCAACGAGTTTTTTGGATTCTATAACATCTTCGGCAAATTCGCTTCAATTATGGGGCCTCTGCTGGTCGGTGCGACAGCGCAGTTAACTGGAAACTCAAGTATGGGTGTTTTCAGCCTTGTCATCCTGTTCATTATCGGAATCATTATCCTTGCGTTTGTACCTGAGCCAAAAGTGGAAGGCCACGCTTCTCGAATTGCATAAAAAACGAAATCCACTCTGAGAGCCAGAGTGGATTTTTTTAACGAAATTTTTTAAGGGCTTGCTTTACATTTGCGAAGATTTCAAAACTTGAAATCGATAAACCGCTATGTACGATTAATTTCGCAAGGTCGGGACGCAGACCTGTGACAATCGTTCTAATGCCCAAAAGCTGGAAAATATTGCCGATATCATGGAGAGAGCGAGCAATTTCTTCATTAATATTTTTAATTCCGGAGAAATCAACAATAATATGCTTTATTCCCATAGCCGAAACTCTTGGGACAACTTTTTCAACGATATACGCTACTCTGTAAGGATTAATATCCCCAATAAGAGGAATGACTGCAATATTATCAAGAAGCGGGACTATTGGCGCTGACAATTCCGCCATTTCAACTTCTGCCCCCGCTTTGAAGTGATCAGAAATCCGTTCGAACGCCAAAACTGTTTCATTCACGCTAACATCCATGAGCTTATTTATCCATTTTATCAGGAAAGAGGTTTCTTCTCGGGACAGGTCGAATTTCTCGCCAATCGCTGTTAAAAGGTCATTAAAAACTTCTCGTGTAGGTGAATACCGGACAATAATTTTTGAAATGCTGCCCCCTGTTTCAGCCTGTGCTTGAGCATTCTTTTTACTCCAGGTGACAAGCGACTCCGGGATTCCATCGCCCTCGCCATTAAGAAGGGTTTGGCTTAAATAACCCATTAATTCCCGGTACATCTTTTTTGCTTGTAAAACCTCCCATTCAGGAATCGTGTCATCAAGTCTGCTGATCACTTCATGGACAATTTGTTCCGCAAGCTGTTTTGCGTTTTGTCCTAAATAGGTGGATACATTTAACATGGAGCTCATCGCGTGCCTCTCTCTTTCTATTAAATAATATAGTAAAATTTCACATTATCTAAGTGTATAACTCAATTAACTTGTTTGCAATTTTTTCGATTTAATGACAATTATGCCTTAAAAAATGTCTAGCTTATGTAAAAAAACTGTAAAGAATTTAAATAATACTATAAAAGTCGTATTTTGGCAAAAATTAGCTCTTGTTGTATTTAATTGGCTGATATACTATTAATTTGAAATTGATAGATTATCATTCTATGAAAATAGGGAGAGGAGCACTTTTTGAAAGCAATTAATAGACTATTCTTGTTGGCTCTTTCACTGGCTCTTATTTTTTCATCCGTTCCATTCAACACAGTTGAAGCGGCGGAACCAACGGAACCTCTTATCTCAGTAAAACTGGTTAACACAGCATATGTAGGCAATAAATCGGAATTAACGATTATTCCGGAGATGGCCTACACAACCAATCTTCCGGGTGTATCTCTTGAAGCACAGCAAACGTACCGTCTGAAAGTTAACGGTACAAATGTAGACCTTCTAAAAGGGACAACCCGTCTTGGAAGTGCAGCCATAGTCGATTTGAAACCAGTTAAAGGAAATGGCCCGCTTTCCATTAATGGCAATCCGTATTTAGGCAGCTTTAGTTTTTCAAGTGAAAGCGGCAAGTATGTCCGCCCTGTGAATACACTTGGCCTCGAAGACTACCTAAAGGGTGTCGTACCGGCGGAAATGCCCGCTCTATGGAATATGGAAGCCTTAAAATCCCAGGCTGTTTCCGCTCGCACCTATGCATTGGGTTATGTAAATAAATTACCAAATGACACAGTCAGTTATCAAGTATATGCCGGTTACAAGTGGCATGAGAGAGCAACTCAAGCTGTCGAAGCAACTGCCGGAGAAGTGATTACCTACGGAGGTAACTCTATTGGAGCAGGTGCCGTCTTTTCTTCTAGCAATGGCGGTATGACAGAGTCCAACAAAAATGCTTGGGGAGGAACCCAGTCCCCCTACCTGAATGTAAAGCAAGATCCTTACGATCCAAAGACTGTTTGGACCTTTGGTATGAAAAAGCAACAAATTAATCTTACCGGCCTTGACCTTAACAAAGCTGACTCCTGGTGGGCAACCACAAAAGAGGCAGAACAAACAAAAGTTATTAACAACATCAAAACCTGGATTAAGGCCAATGGATATACCGGTAAGGATATTAAGCTTACCTCCATTCCTTCCCTTTCGCTCGGCAGCAAAACCTCTGGCGGGCGTGTAAGTAAAGGAAGCATCACAATTCAGTTTTTGGTTAAAGAGCTAGGAATAGCATCTGTAAAGACTATTCAGCTTACAGATGTATCTGCTTCGAAAATCCGATCAATTATCGGACTTGACCTGATGAAAAGCTATCTTGTGGATAAAGTGGAATCCTCCACTGACACATGGTCAGTATCAGGATTAGGCTATGGCCATGGAGTGGGATTAAGCCAGTATGGCGCGAGGAAAGCTGGAGACTCCGGGAAAACTTATAAGGAAATCCTGGCCTTCTATTATGACGGTACTGCTTTGAAAAAAATGTATCAGCCAGCACCTGAAATTGTTGAGCCAGTCACTCCCGACCCTGCACCAGCTGTTCCCGCTCCGCCACCTGTAACTCCGGCGCCGGCACCAGCACCAGCCAAGGATGAAACTGCTCCTGTAATCGAAGGAGCCAAAGCTACCTTTAATGCGAAAACTAATCAGGTCAATGTTAGCTTTACAACAAGTGAAACATCGAAACTGACTTTAAAGGTTAAAAATTCAAAAGGTACTGTCCTTGCTACCCTGTTGAACGGTACCGAAAAGCAATCAGGTATCCAAACCGCTATTTGGAATGTATCAAAAATAGCCAACGGCAACTATACATTTGTTATTGAAGCAGTGGATGGCAGCGGCAACAAAGCCACAGCTACATTGCCATTTAAGCTCGCAAAGCCTGCGCCAAAAGATACAGCTGCACCAATCATAAAGAATACAGCAACTTCTTATGATGCAAAAGCAAACAAAGTTTTCCTTAAGTATGAAATCAATGAGTCCGCAAAAGTAACGATTGTCGTTAAGGACTCAAAAGGGAAAACTGTTGCGACGCCAGCTACAAACCTTGCAGTGAAATCAGGTGTCCGCTGGGCATCCTGGGATGCCTCAAAACTTGCAAATGGCACATATACGGTTACCATTACAGCTGTTGACTCCAGCAGCAACAAGCGTATCGCAACTGTTACGAACAAATTAGCGAAGCCCGCCGCGAAGAAATTGACCGGTAAGGTAACGGCTACGACCCTTAATGTCAGGGCGACAGCATCATCGAGCGGCAAAAAAATAGGATCCTTAAAAAAGAACCAGATTGTTACGATCATTTCCAAGCATGGCAGCTGGTACAAAATTCAATACCTTAAAGGCACCGGGTATGTCCACTCATCCTATGTAACGATTTTAAAATAGGTTGAAAGAATAAAGCAGAGCAGAATCCACTAATGTGAATTCGCTCTGCTTTTTTTGTTTTGGTGTTGATAATGAAGTTTTAAATCTTGAAATCAAATTCAACTGAAGATTCAGCAATGTCTTTTAATCCTTTGGCACGGGACTCAATAAATACCTTCATATACTTTTCTAAAAAGAGCTTATCAGCAAGGATTCCAATTACACCGAGCGGCGACTTATACTTGAATGTATCCATCATTAAAGTACCACCCTTTTCTTCAACAAACTTATGGGTATGAACAAAAGACGCGAAGGCTCCCTTCACCATAATATCCACAAAAATATGAGGCCTTTCCATCATAGTCACTTTGGCTGTCAATCTTTGTTTAATACCAAAATGAACGGCTTCCCACGTAACAGTATTCCCTAACTCTAATAATCCTTTTGCTACTCCGCCGACTGCCCGTTCTTTTGTCGCAGAAGTCGTTTGTATATGTATGTCTACGTTCCTTGCAAGGTCAAAGCATACCTCAATTGGTGCATTGATCCATTCTTTATGCTGAATAATTGGCATGTTAATTCCTCTCTTTTGAACTGGGCGAAGCTCTTTGGACTAAAAACTTTAAAAGAAGTAATCGGCATATCGAGATATCATTGGTATTCCTATATACCCAACAAAAATTCCAAACAAAAATACCCCAAGATAACTCCATTTCAGATATTTTTTCATCCCGATCCCCCACTTTATATACTATTTAATGCTCTGTCTTTACTGTCAACTTCTTTCCCATATTTTCCTCACTTCTATTAATTCTGTTTTATAAAAAGTAAGTTTATAAATATCAGGCATATCAAGGTGCTTCCAAAACTCGAAATCGTATTTATTATCAAAGTGGTTCATAATCAACACCATAATATTGCCGTGGGTTCCTATTACTATGTTATGACCCTGGAACCTTTCTAAAACCGTTAATGTTGCCTTTGTTCCCCGCTTTTGGGCAATCATATTGGATTCCCCGCCTTCCCAGGAAAATGAAGGGTCCTCCCAAACTTTATTAATAGCATCTTGAAAATCATCAATAGGACCACCAGCTAAATTCCGCTCTCTAAAGTCGTCTTCCAGAATAATTTCCTTTCCAATACAATCCGCTATACCCGTCACTGTTTGAATCGCTCTTTGGTATGGACTCGCAACAACAAAATCGATAGATTCTTTTTCAAATAACTTTGTAACTTTTTGTGCGTCAGTTCGACCTTGAAGGGATAACGGCCTTCCGAGTTCATCCGGCGTATAGTCGGAGTGTGCATGCCGGACAAAATACAAATTCGTAAGCAATATTGCTTTCCCCCATCAAGTGATAGATTCGTTGAATTAGAGTTTATCAAGCGTATGTAAAAAATCCTTGATCACGTTTAAAAACACATCTCGATTTGGCTCCCAAAGTTCATGCCCAGCTTCAGCTAATTCGACTGCCCTCACATTTGGAAGCAGCTTTTTGTATTTATCTGTTTCAGCCTCTGTCAAAAGAGATTCCGTCGTTCCTCCCTTAATTATCAATACAGGAACTTCTATCCGTGTTAAATTTTGATCAAGATTAATAGCTGCTGATTCCCTCTGAATGCCTTTTACTACATGTACCATCTCCTGATTTATATAACTGCGGCTGAGAACTCTTTCTGCCCATGATTTTGGTATAAACGGATACGCGGCAGGATAATCACAAAGGATTAGCCCTTTTAATCCCGGCGTTCCCGCGGCATATTCTATTGCATATGGAACACCCATGGAATAAGCCATGAGACAATACTCATGAACCTTGCTATCCATTACTACAGATTCTATATCATGAACATGGTTGTAAAATGAGTAACCAGAAATCGGAGCATCACTTTTTCCCCGCCCTCGTAAACTCATAGATATCCATTTTCTAGGCTTGAACTCCTCTAATAATTCAACCGCTTGTTCAGCATGATTTAAAGCCCCAGGGACATAAACCAAAGGAGTTAATCGCCCATCGTACCGACTGCTCTCCAGGTAATGAAGTTTTACTTCTTTCGAACGGGTCCATCTATCAGCAAATTCCACTTTCAACCCTCTTTTCTTCTATTACAATAGAATTCGCCCAACTTCGCCTATTTCCTTCCAATATTCTTGATTCAAAAAAAACACCTTCATCAGGCGGCATATGGACTTCATATGTATGTGTTAAAATATTTACTAAAGTTTTTTTATCCGGAATTTAAAGGCTAAATTTATTCTCAAATTTGGGATTCTATTCGTGCTGCATAAAGAATTGATCCAAATTGTCTTCGGTTACCCCTTTCTGCAAAGAATTCTTGGAAAATCTCCAGCTAAATGAAGGGATTCTTTCCTTCATTTCAAATACGTCTTCGCTTTTTTTCCCGCTATTAAAGTAAAGCCATTCTATTGAAAAGTCATTCAAATCCCGATTCAACGCATGGTTTGCCACTTCCATTATTTTGGCTGTTTCTCTTTCCTTATCAAAGGAACTTTCAATCTCGCCGATGAATAGGTACTCACGCATATTATGTTTGTGTACCTTGTAAATATCACCGTATGTATCGTCCACGCTATATTGATTGGCTATTTCTTCAGGAATATGGATATTAACTGCATACGAGATATCTCCAAACCGGCTCATAAATGGTTCCCATAATTTGATTGCCTCGCTTCTCCATTTGGTTTCTTTATAGGATTCATGAATAATACTTCCGCCTTCGGAAACATGGACCTGGAATTCCAAGTCTCTTTGATCCTGAGGATAAACACTGGCTGTATAAATCCCTTCTTCATCTCCCAAAGCTTTTGCAAACTTGGTTTCACTAACTTTAAAAGGAATTCCGTATTCCACCGATAACTCCTTAAGCATTCTCGTTTCCAAAGTATGCAGCTGTTTCGGCTGGAAGTAATAAATCTCTGCCAAAATGCCTCCGAGCACTAGTAAAACAAAACAACACCCAATGATCATAAACACTTTTTTCTTCATTTGAATCTTCTCTTTCCCCTGTTATTAGAATTTCTTCCAACAAATAGACGAAAGACATTTTTATTAGTTTCACATCTTGACTGAATTAGCGTAAACCAAAAAGTGTGAGCGCTACACATAGAACTTAAAGGGAAACTGTTGCAACTCATTATCCTTTAAGTTAATTTGCACTCTATTATATTATTACAAAGCCTAATTAAAAATTTTGAAAACCTTATAGTATGAGCCATACGCTCCATCTCTGTTTTGAAAATCTTTGCCTTTATACCCATACGTAAATTCATAGCTTCCTTGATAATATCGTGCCATTCAACTGCAATTTCCGTTAATCCATACTCCCCTGCACCCAACTTTGAAACAATATCAAATTCCTTTAGAGTATAGAACTGGCGTAGTAGCCCGAGCACGATCCATTCTATTTCAAAGTCAATCTCATCTGTCGGCAGCTTAACTAAATCATCAATTGAATCCTCTGCCTTTTGAATCCTATTAACCCAGTAAGTGTTCATATTTTCAAGTACATAAGAAAACAACTCTTGTGGTTGAATATCAAACTGAAAGTCTCTGGGGTCTGTTCCTAATATATTAATTCCCTTTTTTTCAAATACCCACCAAGTTACAGGGTTAAAATTAAAGTAATTACCGAAACTCAGTTTTTTATTGTTGTAAAATGGATAGTTATAATTTACATCATTACTTTTTTGATTGAGTTTCCCCAAATCCTCCCAAAGAATATATACTCCGTCCATTTCCGGTTTTTTATATTTTTTGGCTAGGTGGGAGTGAATAAAAGACAAAGCATCTGAATCTTTCTCTGTTAAAGGACGGTTTGTTACAGTGATAAAGTCAATATCACTTGAATCATCAACATAGGAATTCAGGGCAATCGATCCGTGTATATATAACCCTTCCATCGTTTCAGGAAAATGCTCATAAAACAGGTTAATATACTCTTTTAAGACAGTGTCTACGATACTTGGAATTCCCATCAATAATTCTCCCGTATAATTCTTTTTACCTATATTTTACAACAAGTTTAATTTTCAAAAAACAATTTGTTTTTTACTAACCTGCTCCGTTATCAGAATAAGTGTTCGAATAAAAAAGCCGTTAATCTCAACGGCCACTCAGTAACACCAAGAGAGCAGTATGTCACTAGATTTATCGAATTGGTCACGTTTCGTTATGATGCAATAATAGGTCACTAATTTTTTACAAACAACCAATTTATCAACTTAGCATACTAATTAGTATCACTACGTCATAATATGTAAGGAATTGAGCTTCTAATTGGCCCTCGATTCACTAAAAATCCTTTAAATACAACACAAAGAAGCAGTCCAATTGTTTGTGAACTGCACCCCAATTGTTAGACACACCTGACAATTGGAGGTGCAGTTTTTTAATGGCAAAATATACTTTTGATACAAAACTACAAGCCGTTCTTGCTTATCTGGAGGGCAAAGAGTCATACCGTGAAATTGCGAAACGGTTCAATATAAGCCTTACCCCTCTCAAAACCTGGGTTGCCCTATACAAGGAGAATGGTGAAAAGGGTTTGTGTCCTAGCTATACAAACTATGATTTTCAATTTAAAATGGACGTACTAAACTACATAAACGATACTGGAGCGTCCTTGAAACAGGCTGCGGCACTATACAATATTCCATCTCCTCGTAACATCCTAGAATGGAAAAGGCAGGTAGAGGAGAATGGAGTGGACGCTCTTATACCAAAGAAAAAGGGGCGTCCATCCATGAAAAAAGAACCGGGAAAACCAGCACCTCCAGAGGGATCTTTTGAAGCTTTACAAGCTGAAAACGAGCGTTTACGCATGGAGAATGCCTATTTAAAAAAGTTACGAGCCTTAATTCAAGAAAAAGAGAAATCACCGAACGGGACAAAGCGCAAATAATATATGAGTTAAGGCATGAGTTTAAGGTGATAGAGCTAGTGAAGGTTGCCGGAATTCCAAGGAGTACATATTATTATTGGGTAAAACAGATGGATCGTCCCGACAAATACAAGGAAATAAAGGAGTTAATCAAGGAGATATTTGAGGAAAACCATGAGCTTTATGGATATCGCCGTATTACTTTGGAGCTGCGTAAAAAAGGAGTGAAGATCAATCACAAAACTGTCCGTCGTTTAATGATCGAGATGGGGCTGAAATGTCTGGTTAGGATGAAGAAGTACCGATCTTATAAAGGGCAGGTTGGCAAGATTGCCCCTAACATCCTGAACCGGGATTTCAAAGCTACTCAACCCAACCAGAAGTGGGTAACGGATGTGACTGAAGTCCATTTACACGGGGAAAAGCTATATTTTTCACCAGTCCTTGACTTATATAATGGAGAAATTATTGCTTACCATATGGAAAACCGCCCGGTATACACGCTTGTTTCAACCATGTTGGAAAAGGCGTTCACACGCTTGAGAAAGGGGGACGCTCCCCTCCTTCATTCCGATCAGGGATGGCATTATCAGATGGGTCAGTATCAATTTGCATTAAAAGAAAGAGGCATTACCCAAAGTATGTCCAGAAAAGGAAATTGTTTAGATAACGCAGTCATGGAGAATTTCTTTGGCTTATTAAAATCTGAATTACTCTATCTAAGAGAATTCGAGAGTATGGAGCATTTTAAAAAAGAATTGGAAAAATACATTTATTACTATAACCACAAACGGATTAAGGCAATATTAAAAGGCATGAGCCCGGTTGAATACCGAACTCATGCCCTGGTAGCTGCCTAAAATCCTGTGTCTAACTTTTTGGGTTCAGATCATTGATTTGGACTGCTAAAATGGTGTGCTAATTTAGTTCCTTTACTCGAAAACATACCATGTTTCTAAAAAAATTTAATTATAAGGCTAATGCTGTACTTGCACCCATTTAAAATAATCTCTTATTTATTCCGCCAAACTGCTGCGTATTTCTTCATATATTTCGGATCTTCCTCAAGTTCTATAAGGCTGAGAGCGGTTGTTTTTAAATCTTCTTTTCCTGTGGCTATGTAGAGCTTTAGGAAGTCTTCTATGATGTCGTACCTGACTAGTGTGTGATTTTTTTCGGAGCTGCAATTTTGATAGCGATCCTCGAGATGCCGTATAACGAGTTCGAGCTGTTCCTCACCGGCAAGGCCAATTCTCCAAATTGCCTGAAGGCTATGCCGAGCGGTCACAGTCTTTGGATCTTTGGTCACTTGCCAAATTGGTGGAAAATCAGACAGAATCCTTTTTTCTGGGTCGCTAATGGCCAGATTGGATAGAAACTGTGCGGCTCTGGACCGTTTGTGGTTGTCTTTGTTTGTCAAATCTGACTTCAAATCATCCCAGACTTCATAGGCCCAGTCCACCTTCTCTTCTGTTATTGCCAAAAGATTTAACAGGGCTTCGTATTGGAGATTCTTATCGCTTGATTCAAGCTGTTCAAAAAGCGTACTAATTGAAGTTTCCATCATAATTACCTCATTTCATAGGGAGACCATATCCAAAATAGGAATAAGGCTTTCTTCATCAGCTGGCAACCCAACTTTGTTGCTTAAAGTTCGATTTAAACGCAGATATTCAGGAAAAATTGAAGATAGCGTTGCGAGAATTTCCATGTTGTTACGGCTGCATTCCCAGTTGGCAAGTGCTTTTAGCTGCCATTCATGCAACCTGCTTCTCTTCCCTTCGATCTTTGACCAAACTCCATAAGGACTATCCAGATGCTCGTCTTTTTCCATATACCAGCCAGAAGCAATCAGCCAACGAATCCGGTCGATGTTTGCCAGCGCATAATATAGTTCTTCCCTCATAACTGCCCGGTATGTTTCATGGGCAAAAGCAAGTACTTTGGTCCGCCAAAAAATGACTTCTTTGCTGGTTGGAGCATAGTTAAATTCAGTTGATTTCATGATAATCTCGCTAATCAAGTTATGAGGGTCAAAAAGGACCTTTAACCCTTTCAGCCAGATAGAAGGCGAAACTTCAGAGGGCTCGTGATACCAGCTATCTACCTTTACAAATGAAGTATAATGGGTCACTATGACTGGGGACGAGGGATCCCAATCCTCATAAAACAAAACATCTCCCCATCTTTCCGATCTACTTGCTTTCGCTTTAATGAATTCACCCTTCCGGCCAGGAGCAACGATAATATGCAAATCAATATCCGAGTACCAATCAGCGTTTCCTTTTGCGAGGGAGCCATTTAGGTAGATTGCCAAAACATCTTTATCGTTCGTTAAATCTTCTAGCGCCTGTTTTAGCAATTCTTCACGGTGAAGAGAAAGCAACTCATCCCACATCGAATTTCTGGTGGATGCTGCTAAGGTCGAGAGCATTTCCCTGAATGAAGCCTTCAAGGAAGACTCCGCTTTCTGCCGTTTTGATTTTGGCGGTTTCAAGATTGCGCTTTGAAAGGTCAAGCAATGTGACCCTGTGCCCTTTTTCGGCCAGAAAAATTGAATATCGGCCAGGACCGCCGCCTATGTCTAAAATATTGAGATTGTCTCCAGTTATGTAATCGTTCAGGTAAAGCTTTGTAATATCGAACTCAATCCTATGCCTGGCCAGCCGTTCCCACTCATCATATTCTTCATCATAATAACGCTGGATCTGTTCCATTTGAACTCCTCCCTTACTGTAATTTAATCAAACCACAATTTCCGAAAAACTAATATACTTTTTGAAAAAAATGGGATATCTTTGAGTCAGTTATCTGGTTTAGTGGTAACCCAACAGCAAGAAAAATTCAGTTTAGGAGTGTGAAAGACATTGAAATTCCTTACAATCGGAATTATGATATCAGTTATTTCGGCTATTGTTTCGTATTTCATGTGGGATGCTGCCCATGCTTATCAATTGCCTGGTGTTGCAGGTGTGGCATTCATCATATTATCCGCCATTTTTTCAGGTAATCTTGTAAGCGGCGACAGGATGCGAGCTAATTTTGCGACTGAAACGGAGGATACTCGGCGTGAACGGCATCAAAACATGGTCCATTTTGCCTTACTCGGACTTCCAAGCCTGGTTGTTGCTGTGTTCCTTTACTACCTTTTTCAATAGCCCGTAATGTTAAAAATACAAGCGCATTAGTGTTTCAAAATGTACCCTTTCGCAACCAACCTCTTCTACTGGCCACGCTTTTGCTTTTGAATTAGCTTTACCACCTGTTCCTTTGGATTCCAGCAATTGAACTTATAGGCCGGTTTTGTTTCATAACCCAATCGGCTGCATAAATAGTACATTCCAGCAGACGTCTTGCTAGCTCTAAAATGCTGGCAAGTTGCGCAACAATGGAAGTCCTTTATACTTGCATTCAAAATTTCATCCACCCTTTTCATAAGATAATCTCCTATTTTCACACCACTGAGCACTTAAATTTCTAAGGACATAAATACACTATTCGGGTCTTCCGCGTAATCGGAAAACGGCTTGCAATGCTGGAAGCCAAATCCTTCATATAGTTTTCTGGCAGGCATAAAGGCAGGCTGTGACCCGGTTTCTAGACTCAGGCGTTGATAGCCACGTTGGTTAGCTACTTCGATGATGTGGTGGAGAATCATTTTGGAGATCCCTTTTCTAAGGTAATTCGATGCAGTCCTCATTGACTTTACTTCGCCATGGACAGAGTCCAGCTCCTTTAATGCCCCGCAGCCAAGCAATTCATCTCCATTCCAAGCACTCCAAAAGGTAATAGAAGGCTGTCGCAGTTTTTCAAGCGGCAATGCATGGATGCTCTCCGGTGGGGAAAATTCCCTCATTCCGTTCAAGTGTTCGTTTATTAGGCCGATGACTTCTGAACTCGTTAAGTCGTCTATTTTTATATTCATAACATTCCTCCGAAAAAACTATAAGTATGTAAATCATGCTAAATAATTCTAAAACCTGCAACTAGTTTGTCAGAAAAGTTGGCAAAAAAGCCTCAGCAAGTTAGGAAGCGAAGGCTTTTCTGCAAACATAGATCATATGGCCGCTACCTTTCGTTAACGGTGATTCGTCAAAGCCACCGAAGCATTGATGATTTCAAATCCGTGTGTTTTCAATAAACAAACCATTTCCTTTGGATTTTAGGAACCAGTTACTTGCCCTCCATTCACATGGAGCGTTTGACCGGTGACGAATCTGGAATCATCGGAGGCAAGATAAACGAATGTTGGAGCGATTTCGAACGGCTGGCCCTGTCGCTGCATCGGATTGCCAGCGAGGACGACCTGATCAGCGGAGAAGCTGGAAGGAATCAATGGTGTCCAGAACTTGCCCGGTGCGACTGCGTTCACCCTGATTCCCTGCTTTACTAAGTTGTTGGCAAGAGCGCGGCTAAAGCCGACGTTTGCAGCCTTGGTTGCGGTATAATCAATCAGCTGCTCATTACCGTAAAAGGCCACAACGGAAGCAGTATTAATTATAGAGCTGCCTGGTCTCAAGTGGGGCAAAGCCGCCCTGGTCACATAGAAATGGGAATATATATTGACCTTGAACGTATCATCAAATTGTTCATCTGTGATATCAAGCAGGCTCAGCTGTTGGAACTGGATGCCAACATGGTTGCAAAGGACATCCAGCCTGCCGAACGTCTGAATGGTATCTTCGACAATTTTTTTGCACTGACTTTTATCCCGTAAGTCGCCAGGAAGCAGCAAACAATCCTGGCCAATCTCCTCAATTCGGCGCCTTGTTCTGTTGGCATCCTCGTGTTCATCGAGATAGGAAATTGCCACATTCGCTCCTTCCTTGGCAAATGCAATTGCAACTGCCGCTCCCATACCGCTATCACCACCGGTAATAAGTGCAACCTTTCCAGCAAGCTTTCCTGTGCCTTTGTAAGCCGGGTTCTCAATGATTGGTCTCGGCACCATAAGGCCTTCAACACCAGGCTGTCGTCCCTGCCGCTGTTCCGGAACTGTCAGCGGAACATCTTCATATTGGGTGATCTTCCCATAATGCGGATGCATCGGGTATTGGTTTTCATTTGTTTCGTTTTGTCTCTTGTCGGCCATGGCCATCCTCCTAAAATGCAGATTCCTGTTAGGTGTAAGCCCATTCGGGATAGTGTATGTGGGCGTAGGAATGATGTGCCAAACCTTAGGCGCGTGGCCGGGCACTTTTTTTCAAAAAAGAGTATATCCTAAAGAGACGATTGTATTTGGAGGGATATGTGATGCTAAGACCAGAAATTAGGTTTTTGGTGATGGATGAAAGCGAGGAAAAGCAGCAGACTGTATATGCGAAAGATCAGACGAGAATTGAGCAGCCGGTAATAGGACCCCGGCCGCCGTATTATACGAATGTTCGGATCGAAAAGGAATACCCGGTGATATAGTAGAATAGGTGTTGGCAATCCGCTTATAGCAAGCTTGGGAATTCGCTATATCAAACAAAATTAATATTTATCGGTCATTCTGAAACGTTTATCGGTCTTTGCGAATGATTTATCGGTCATAGAAAAGGATTTATCGGTCAAACCGCAGCTCCTGCACAAATTAAAGGGCCCTCCAATTTTCGGAGGACCCACTTATTACATCAGCGTCTTTAGGTAGGGAATCTTTCTCCAGACATAGATACTGAATAGAAAGCTGAGGAGAATTCCGAAGGACGCAGTTAATATGAATTTGCTTAGCGTAGAAACCGGTAAATCCGTGACCATGTATTGCAGAAAAACAACGACTGGTACATGAATGAAGTAAACGACAAAAACATTGCTTGCAAGCAGTTTTGAGAGTTTGCCAGTGCCATTCAAGTGCTCACGGAACAGGATAATTAGCCCAATGATCAGCGAAGTACAAAGAACGGTTTCTACTATTGATTTTGCAAGATTGCCAGTGTTAAAGCCTCCTTTTGTAAAAAAAGAAATAATCCCCTCATTGCTTAAATAAAAGAATGCAACGAAGACCAGGCCAACTCCAAGCCACGCATACCCGGTATGTGCGTTCATGGTTTCAAGCCATTTTTTTCGTGAGGCTAGTAACCCGAGGACAAAAAAGCTTGCATATTGCGGCAAATGGGCATATTCAGTCTGAATGATACCAAGTGCCCCTGCCCATCGGTCAATCGGAAATTCAATTCGAATCAGGAAGGTTGCAGCAGACAAGGCAGCTATGAACCCGATGATTTGGTAGGTTTTCAGTTTGCTGGAGTGTGATTCTTTCAATGGAAAAAAGTACGTCCACACTGCGAGGATGACAGCATATACAAGCAAATGTTCAAGGAACCATAGATGCCCAAATTGCATATCAGGCCATGACGGACCAGTCCAGCCCCTTGGCTGCTCAGCCATTCCAAAGAAAATCCGGCCATAATAACTGAAAAAAGATGGTGTACCGTATTCCCGGAAATTGATGTAGTAAAAATACATCAAAATCGGAATCATCAGGAGAAAGCCTGGAATAAGAGGAATCCCTATCCGTTTGAATCGCTCTATCAGGAACTTTTTGGGGCCTTTGCTCTCCAGCGATCTTGGGAGGAAATAGGCTGAAAGAAAAAAGAACATGCTCATGAAAAAAGATGCATTGACGGCAAAGAAGCGCCCGAGCCATTGGACGGACTCCCCTTCCTGGAAGTACCACCACCCGCCCGGTCCATATGCCTGCCCGGCGTGATGGGCAACCACCAGCATGCAAATGGCAATTTTCAAATTATCGATATAATAGATATGCTTTCTTTCTTGCATCCCTTTTTACCCCTTTTTGGAAAATTTCTCAAGGTCTATGGTAGCACAAACACGGCATTGCAGGAAAATTTTACTATCACAAAAGGCCCAGAAATACTCTGGACCTAGATTTATTTTTATTATAATTTTTTTCAAGTATTCTTGAAGAATTTCTGTTCTTTCACACTCGAACACTTTTTTACCAGAAAGCTATAATTCAAAGATTGGAATCAGGTACTGTATTATATTTTAAACTCGTTTATCCTTTTGGCTCCTGGTCAGGATTTTCCATATGGAAAACCTCCCAAAGGTGCCCGTCTAAATCCTCGAAACTCTGGCTGTACATGAAGCCGTGGTCCTGTGGCTCTTTGGACAGTTTGCCACCTGCATCAACGACCCTGTTCACAAGCTCATCCACTCCGCTTCTGCTGCCGGCTGTAATGGCAAGGATCACTTCAGTCGTCCTTGCGCGATCTGCTATTTCCTTTTTGATAAAGCTTTGGAAAAATGGTTCAACGAGCAGCATCGCATAGATGTTTTCACCAATGATCATGCATGTCGCATTTTCATCGGTAAATCGGGAATCAAATTCGAATTCAAGCTTTGTAAAAAATTCAATCGACCTGTCCAAATTCTTCACCGGCAAATTGACAAAAATACTGTTTGCTTTAAAAGCCATCCATATAACCTCCTAAATTGGTATACCATTACTATTCTGTATTATTCACTATACTCCTGTTAATAAAATAATCTGTTCTGGACTTTATTTTTGGTTGGTGTACTATGAAATTGCGAGATACTTAGCAGGCTCTCTTTTTAAGATAAAGGAGGAAGTTTTATGAAAAAGCTGATGGTCATTATGGTTGGCCTTTTGGCACTTGTTTTGTCAGGCTGTGGCAGTACTCAGGAAAAAAATGATGCTTCGAACGGGGCTAAAAAAGAACCGCCAAAAATGGTAGAGGTCATGTTTATGGTTCCTGAAAAACTTGAACAAAACAAAGAAGCTGAATTGAAGGTGCACGTCACCCAGGGGAAAGAAAATGTAGACGATGCAAATGAAGTGAAATTTGAGATTACCAGGCAAGGTCAGTCAACTAGTGAAATGATTGACGCAGAGCTACAAGGTGATGGTATTTATTCAATTAAAAAAACTTTTACAGAGGCCGGCAAATATGAGGTTGTCAGTCATGTTACCGCTCGTGATATGCACACTATGCCAAAGGTTGTTATCGACGTAGCTGGGGATCCTGCGGCCAAAGATTCGGGAGATGCGTCCTCTGAACATGGCCACCATGGTCACGGGGTTCAGATGGAATTTTCGACTGGTACCCTTCAAGCTGGAAAAGAATCTACATTGAAGGTTTCACTTGTGAATGATGGTAAGCCTTTAACAGATGCCGCCGTCCGTTTCGAAGTATGGAAAGACGGTGCAGAGAAGCATTATTTCATAGATGCAGCGAGTGCAACCGCCGCGGGAACATATGAATCCAGTCACACATTCGGCGAAGCTGGCTCCTATCAAGTTAGAATTCACGTTGAAAAAGGCGACATTCACGATCACCAGGACAAGAAGGTTACAGTAAAATAGTTGGAGGCTCGGGATTGTTTTCTCGGGCCTCTTTCTTTGTATTCAGGGATTTCCAGCAGCTGACTAATTTTATGAATGACACTTTGGCTTCCCGGCGGGGATGAAATGTTATTCATCACCTTTATGAATTACATTTCCATTTCTCAAAAGGTGTGAAGTGTTATTCATGGCCTTTATGAATGACATTTTGGCTTCCTGCAAGCTGTGATTTGTCATTCATCGTTTAATTCAATTTCGATATTCTAGTAACTATTTCTAAATTTCCTGTAAGGTAAAGGAATTTCATTGTAAAAAAACGAATAGTTATACTGAGGTGATAAAAATGTTGGTAGTGACGACGGAAAAAATTGAAGGATATCAGGTTAAGGAAGTTAAAGGCCCTGTTTTCGGGCTGATTGTCCGAAGCAGAGGTTTGGGCGGCGATATTATGGCTGGCCTAAAGGGCCTTGTAGGCGGGGAAATTAAGCAATACACGTCTATGCTTGAGGATTCCAGAAAAGAAGCGATGGACAGAATGATCCGCAATGCAACAGCAATGGGTGCAAATGCGATTATCATGATGCGCTTTGATTCAGGAGAAATTGGCCAGAACATGAGTGAGATTGTCGCGTATGGAACGGCTGCGGTTGTGGAGAAGCTGTAAATGGAATACGTTATTGGCTTTTATGTTTTACAGGCATTGGGAGCAATTGTCCTGATCCTGCTTGGTTTTTTTATTTATGATAAGCGCTACAAAAACAATCAGGGCAGCAAGGTTCCCCCTGGATTTATTGCAACGGATGAAATCAATGTTGATCCGGTGTCAGGTGAAAAAACTAAAGTGTACTTCAACCCTGAAACTGGCGAGAGGTACTACAGGAAAATTACCTAGAGTTTTTATGGAGAAGGACTCGCAAAAGCGGGTCTCTTTTCTTTTTGTTGTCCGCTTCTTTTTCACATTTTATTCCTACTGCTTGCAAAGACTAGTAATAAAAGGAGGTCTCTTGATGTCTAACTGCCCTAATTGTTCTTCGAAAAATACAAATTTCAGGCAGCTAAGCTCAACAGCGACGAACGGTTCCTTTGTTACTGGCGGGAAAAGCGACCCGAATAAGTACATTTACCATTACGGGTGCAGGGACTGTCAATCTGAGTTTGCTGTAGAATTCCATCAGGGAGCGCTTAAAACTATAAAAAAATAACTTAGGAGGTGATTAGATGGACAAAAAAGATACTATTCGGGAAGAAGCGAATGTTGAATTAGGCGGCATGGGGCTCTATGGAACAACTTCAAATGTCCCTGTTGCTGGCTATGAGGCTTCAGGGGATATTGAAAATGCAGGAGATTTATCCAAGTTCAAAAAAGAAAAGGGCCATATGGGCGCAACCTCTTCCCTGACTGGACACCACCAGCAGGATTAAAAACACTTTGCAAGGTACTTAGGTAGCTGTCTAAAGGAAAGCCTGACACTGTTT
>NZ_HG964497.1:3541036-3861636 GCF_000613125.1 Bacillus sp. EB01 | reverse complement strand
TAAACCGCCATAGGGAATGCCGCACGGAATGGCGTATTGATTAAGGGAGGTATTCACTTGGAAGAGGCGGGTTCACTTGAAGCCATAGCCTTTGACAAAACTGGAACCTTGACCAAGGGTGTCCCGGCGGTAACCGATATAAAAACTCACCGTACGATGGATGAAAAAGAAGCGTTTTCCTTAGTGGCTGCGCTTGAATATGGTTCGCAGCATCCCCTTGCCTCGGCTATTCTTAAAAAGGCTGACAGCATCGGGGTAAATTATAGAGATATAGAGGTAGAGAGTGCTTCCTCGGTTACAGGCAAAGGCTTAAAAGGCATAATTAACGGAACAACCTATTACGTAGGAAATCCTCAGTTTATGGATGCGGTTTGCAGTGAAAAGGTAGAAACAGAACAATTAAATAGTATAACGTCACTTCAGGAGCAAGGGAAAACAGTAATGGCCCTCTTTACTGAAGCTAATATCCTTGCTTTCATAGCGGTTGCCGATGAAGTCCGGGGCAGCAGCAGGGAAGTAGTTGCGAGGCTTCATGAAACGGGTATAAAGAAGACAATTATGCTGACAGGTGATAATCAAGGAACTGCTCGTGCTATCAGTAAACAGATTGGCGTCACGGATGTACATGCAGAACTCTTGCCTGAGGAGAAGCTAAGACAAATTAATCTACTGCGCAAGGAATATGGCAAGGTGGCAATGGTTGGAGACGGCATAAACGATGCCCCGGCACTTGCGGCAGCAAACCTCGGGATTGCAATGGGAGGAGCAGGGACAGATACTGCGCTTGAAACGGCGGATGTTGCTCTCATGGGCGATGATTTGCGCAAGCTCCCTTTCATGATTAAGCTGAGTCGTAAAGCACTTACCATTATAAAACAAAACATTACGTTCTCTCTTGCAGTCAAGCTTTTGGCATTGCTTCTCGTTGTACCAGGCTGGCTGACCTTATGGATTGCCATTTTTGCTGATATGGGTGCGACACTTCTTGTAACTCTGAATGGCCTGCGGCTATTAAAAGTAAAAGATTGAAACCGGCCACACGAAGGCGGAATTGAAATGAATAACAAATGGAATGCGTTCATTTATAAGCTTTGGGCACCGTTTTATGACCAATTGTTTGCTAAAGGTTCTTTTCTCAGGGCACGAAAGAATATTTTTGGTTCACTTTCCTTTCAACAAGGCGATAAAGTTCTGTTGGTTGGAGTAGGCACAGGCGCGGATTTAGTACACATGCCGCACAATCTTGATATAACCGCAATTGATTATTCAAACGAAATGCTTGAAAAAGCAAAAAGTAATCTTCCTGGCTCTGGTATTCAATTTTTTCAGATGGATGCCCAGGACTTGAAATTTCAGAATGAAATGTTTGATTGGGTAATTGGAAGCTTAATTTTAACCGTCGTACCTGACGGGGGAAAAGCACTTGCCGAAATGGTTAGAGTCTCAAAAAGAGGCGGCCAAATCGTTATTTTTGACAAGTTCAAACCAAGTGGACGGAGCCTTAGTCTGCTGAAGAAAATGGCAAGACCGATTATCCGCCTGTTAGGAACGGATATAGGCGTTTCTTTTGAGGGATTGGCCGAACGGGTTCGGCGGGATATTATTATTAAGAAAAATGAAGGCATCCTCTTTAATGGAATGTATAAATTTATCCTGTTGGAAAAGAAACGGGATAAGTCAAAATAAAGCGGCAGGGGAGAAAAACGTCATGGGACATCACCATTCACATGATCACGGACATGGACATCACCACCATCACCATTCAGGTAACAAGAAGGCACTTCTATTGTCATTCATCCTGATTGCAACTTTCATGGTTATCGAGGTAATCGGTGGCATTGTAACAAACAGCCTGGCTCTTTTGTCTGATGCCGGGCATATGCTAAGCGACGCAGCCGCACTTGGGTTAAGTTTCTTTGCAATTAAGCTTGGGGAGAGGAGCGCAACTCAGGCAAAAACTTACGGATATAAAAGATTTGAAATTATCGCTGCTGCACTCAACGGCCTTACATTAATTGCTATTTCAATTTTTATTTTCATCGAAGCCTTTGAAAGGTTTTCAAATCCTCCTGAAGTTCAGAGTTTTGGGATGCTGATTATTTCAACACTTGGGCTCCTAATCAATATAGCTGCCGCCTTTATTCTGATGAAGGGTGACAAGGACGAAAATCTGAACGTTCGAAGTGCTTTCCTCCATGTATTGGGGGATATGCTTGGCTCTGCAGGAGCGATTGTAGCTGCTTTATTAATGATGTTCTTTGGCTGGGGCATCGCAGACCCAATTGCAAGTGTGATTGTCGCAGTGTTGATTGTCATCTCTGGCTGGAGGGTGACTAAGGACTCTTTCCATATCCTTATGGAAGGGGCACCTGAACAGATTGATTTTGAATCGCTTCGAAATGCATTGATGCAAATTCCTTGTGTGAAGGATGTCCACGACTTGCATATATGGTCGGTTACATCAGGGATGCCGATGCTAAGCTGCCATGTCGCCATTTCGGTCGATGGTGTGCATGATAGTGTACTTCGGCAAGCACAATCCATACTTCATGACCAATATGGGATTGAACATAGCACTATCCAGGTTGAAAAGGCCGATAATGGCTGTGCCAATCCTCATGAAGTTTGCAATTAAATATAAAAAATAAACATGGGCGGAATCGTTCATGTTTATTTGTGGAAAATAGAGAGAAAATCTGGAAAACAAACTTAAATTCTAAGTAGAATGAAATAAGGAATCTAATGATTGGAACGGAAAGCGAAGCGCCCAGAGTGGAAATCAAACGTTAAACTAAATAGTTCATTCTATATACATATAGTTTTGTAAGAAAGAATAACCTGAAGCTGTTAAGTTGACAATTTACATGTAAGAATTTATAGTTATCTTGAATTGATAATATTTTAATTAAAAATGTCGAAGGGTGGAAACTCCTATGAAACATATTTTCAAGCAAGGACAAAACTCAGATGCTCCCGTCCTTTTATTACTACACGGTACGGGTGGAAATGAACAGGATTTATTGCCCCTGGCTGACATGATTGACCAGAACGCTTCTGTACTAAGCGTTCGTGGCAATGTGCTGGAAAATGGGATGCCCCGCTTTTTCCGCCGCTTGGCAGAAGGTGTTTTTGATGAAGAAGATCTAGTCTTTCGTACGAAGGAATTGAATGATTTTCTTGATGAAGCAGCAAAGAAATATCAGTTTGACAGGGATAACATCATCGCGTTGGGATATTCAAATGGTGCCAATATTGCCGGCAGTTTGCTGTTTCATTATGGAAAGACTTTGAAGGGGGCAATTCTCCATCACCCGATGGTTCCCAGAAGAGGCATCGAACTACCAGACTTGTCAGGAACTCCGGTATTTATTGGTGCAGGGACGAATGATCCAATCTGTCCTGCACAAGAGTCGGAAGAATTGAAACAATTACTCGAGGGTGCCGGAGCCAATGTGCAGATTCATTGGGAACAATACGGCCACCAATTGACCAGGAGTGAAGTGGAGCAGGCCAGTCAGTGGTACAAAAATAGTTTCCCAGTCGCCGAGTAAGTCCAGTGGTGGAACAAAAATTCGAATACTGTTTATCGAGCCGCCGATTTACGGCGGCTCTTCTAATTGTTACCTAAGCTTCATATAACATAACATGTCCAAATTAGAAGGCGGGATGGATATGTTATGGCTTAAAAAAGGTGTTGCGATCATAATCGGCAGCATCCTGGTGGCAATTGGAATCAACCTGTTCCTGATTCCCCATAAGGTTCTCGATGGGGGAGTCATAGGACTTGGGCTGATTGTAAACTATCTTTGGGGAATTGAACCTGGTAAATCAATAATTTTATTGAGTATCCCTGTCTTTGTTTTAGCCTGGTTTAAGTATCGGGCTTATTTCTACAACAGCCTTCATGGTTTACTTGTATCTTCGCTATTCATAGACTGTTTCAATTTCCTTGAGGTATATGGGATAACTGCAAGTCCCGCCTGGTGCTCGATTTTAGGAGGAGTCCTTGTCGGGATTGGAATTGGAATTATGCTTAAGTATAAAACAAGCACTGGTGGGACGGATTTGATTGCCCAATTCATTTCAGATTTGACAGGCTTTAATGTAGGTATGCTGATTTTTACAATTGATATTATTGTCATTTCAATAGGAGGGTTCCTTTTTGCAAAAGAAACCTTCCTGCTTTCCGCTTTGGCAGTACTTTCCGTTGGGTTGGCCACAAGTATGGTTACGTGGGGAAAACAAGCTTAGTGGTGTTTTCATGCTCTTCCTTTTTGTTATAGTAGAAGCATGTATACAGTAAAGGAGCTAGTAAAATATATGAAATCCCGCTTATTAATACCAGTACTTTGGTTGCTGATACTATTTTTGCTTGTTTCATGTTCAAAGGACGAAAGGGAAGAAAGCAAGGAGGCATTGCTTATTTCTTCAGCAGTCAGCATGAAAGGAGCGCTAGAAGAGATAAAGTCCGTCTATGAAAAAGAGAATCAGGAAGTAACAATTCAATTCAACTATGGTTCATCAGGTGCTCTTGCAACACAAATTTCCCAGGGTGCACCAGTGGACGTATATATTTCTGCAGCGACTGAACCGTTTGAAAAACTTGTACAAGCCGGGAAGATTGATCGTGATTTTCACAGCACTATCGCCGGGAATAAGTTAGGTCTGATTCAAAAAAAGAATAGTGGGAAAAAGATTAGCAGCTTTGAAGAACTGGAACGGACCGATATAGAAAAAATCGCGATAGGTACTCCAGAAACTGTTCCCGCTGGAAAATATGCGAGGGAAGTACTAGAAAACCTACATCTTTGGGAAAGACTAAAAGGGAAGCTCGTTCTTACAAAGGATGTCGGCCAGGTAGCCTCCTATGTGGAAACGGGAAATGTCGATGCAGGCATTGTGTATAAAACGGACGTGCTAGGTACGGATAAACTTGTGATAAGGGAAGAAGCAGCAGAGAGTCTTCACTCACCAATCGTTTATCCTGCCGGTGTACTTGAAGACAGTGAAAACAAACAGCAGGCAGAAAAGTTTTATAAGTTTCTTTCCGGAAAAAAGGCAAGTGCTATCCTTGAGGAACATGGTTTTCTTATACTGAAGTGAACCGCCGAATTAGACACGCAATATAGAAAGATGTAAATTGGTTAAAAAGAGTTATTAAAAAGACTCGGCCGGCAGAGTGGTTTCGAAAGGGGAGTAAACAAATGGAAGCAAACACGCAGGAAGGACAAACGCAAATAAATGTTGGCGGTTTGGATTTCGAATGGAATCTTAAAAATGGCCAATTTATTTTTGAAAAAGAAGATGCTGTATTATTTTGGATCAGCTCCGCCATGAAAACATTCTTCGACACCATTGAGGAAGTTTCCGGTGAGGAGGCAGGTGCATTGGTTCTTGAAGCAACCGGATTTCGCCAAGGTCTTGTCGTCAGCGAATATTTTACATCCCGGAATGTTTCTGTAAAAGAAGCTTCCAGCCTGATACCCAATACATACGCATCTGCGGGATGGGGCACAGCCATCATTAAAGATTTGGATATTGATGAAAAAACGTTAAGGATTGAGCTAAAGGATAGCTGGGAGTACAAAATAAATAAGGCACAGGAGAAAAGTGCCGGCGGAAAATACCTGCCAGCGCATTATGCCGGCATTTTTACCGGACTCCTAGGCACAAATATTTGGTACAGGGTTGTGAGTGACCAGCTTACGGGGGATGAATGTACGATTGTTGAATACTTTCCTTCCAACATTACTGTTTCAACCAATATTCATGAACTTGCAAGACGGAGGGAATCCGAGAAAATCCGGGAGCTAGAGAGCCTGGTAGAGGAAAAGACAAAAGATCTGCAGGAATTGGTTAAGGAACTCTCCTCGCCTATTATTCCAGTTTTAGAAGGTATTGTTGTGGTGCCATTGATCGGCAAATACGATGAAAGCCGCTCTGAAAACCTCCTTGTAAAAACTTTGTTCAATCTTCCTAAATATAAAGCTAATTACCTTGTTTTGGATTTGACTGGACTAGATCATGATGTCGAGGATTACGGTATCGATTTTATCCAAAAGCTCGGATCCGCTGCTTCACTTGTTGGAATTGAGACAATCCTTGTCGGGATTTCTGCTGAATTAGGAGCAGTTGTAACCCAATCACAGATTAATTTATCAAAATTTCAATGCTTTCAAACATTACAGCACGGGATTTATTATGCACTGTCGCAAAGCGGCAAGAAAATACTCTAAAAAACAGGCATTGCAAATTGCGCAATGCCTGTTTGTATAACAAAAAAAGGCCGATTTCCGGCCTCTAATTTAGAGAAACTCGAAGTATCAGCCCTGCTTTGCAGGATCTGATGTATTCAACTGAAATACAAGTTCGCTCAAAGCAATAGTTACAAGATCCCGCTCCGTATAATCAAACGTCTCCAAAGGAGAGATCCGGTTTCGCTCAGCCAATTTTTCTCTGATTTGCTGGCACATCCATAGGTGATAGTCTGAAAGCTCAACCTGTTTCAACAAATTAGCAATCCCTCCTTTCTGACGCTGAGCTTTACCCAGAATCAGAAACTAAGTGAACCTTTAATGAAGTGGAGATTCTTCATTCTCCACTATTGCAAGAAGTGTTAATGTGGGGAAATATGAAAATTCTGTTTAAAGTCCCTCTATTACTATTTATCCCCATATTAAGGCTTTAGCAAACGTTCTAAAAGTATGCTTCATCCAATTTTTTGACAGGTAATTTCAGGAAAGCTCCCTAGCCGCGCTTTTTTTGTGGCGGTTTTATATGAGAAACAAGACCGTCAACATCGGTAATATAAAACTGTATTTCGGGGCGCTCTTTTAAATAATGGTCCTGTAAAAGCTGGTAATAGTTTACACGTCTGCTTGGATCAAATTGGAGCATGGGGTATTCGTTCTTTTCTTTCACATACAAATCCACTGCTTTCTGTACTTTATCCATCTCGACCGGGATTGCCTTGTCGCTTTCCTCAAAAATATCATACGTCTCCTTGGACATATAGAATTTCTTGGACGGAATTCCCCCTAGAATATGAGCAAGCTGGGTAAAATCAATGCTGTTATCATCATTGACGAGTATAGTCCGGTAAACCCCTTTTGGCAGGCTGTCGGAGAATTTCCTGATAGCGTTTCTAACTTCTTCAAGGTATACATCTATCTCTGGCAACTGCTTTGCGGATTCCGCTTCTGCTGAAGTCTTTTTCTGTTTATGCTTCTTAATCTTATCTGCGGCCGGTTTAAAGTATTTTATTGCCAAGGCATAAGCTGAGTATCCCCCAAACAATATACCAGCAGCTAAACCAAGAAGCGTAAATAATGGATACAACGACAGCAATTTATCAAGCATATTGCCACCCTTATAGCCAAGAAACACAGATATGCCGATTGTAAAGGCAAATACCATATGGAGGGATAGCGCTTTCATTAAAAAAATAGAAAAATCATTCCAATGCTGGCTGTTAATGTCTTTTGCACTTTTTAAATACTCAATAACCTTAGTCTTTAAATCATCCGATACGTTATTTTCATCTAAAAAGGAATTTAGATAATCTTCCAAGGGTTTATTCTCATTTTTTAGAATACAGGCTGATTTTTCAAAAGGGCCCCTTTTGTAATGAACATAAATCATCTTTTCTTCAAGGCCAAGCTCAATATCTTCTGTAACTCTTCCAAAATTGGTAGAAAAGGTCTTTTTCATTGTTATGCCCCCTTTTGGCAATTCTGGGCAGCGGCCTGTTTCCTGGCGTCATTCCTCGCATCTTTGATGATTTCTACGGCCTCTTGCTTAGAACGCTCGAAAAGCTCCATGGCTTCTTTTTCACTGCTGGCTCTGATAAGCCTTGCCTCTACTTTGGCATGTTGGACTAATTGCTGCTGTTCGGCAAGTTTTTGTTCGGCTTCAGTTTTATATTTTTCAGCAATCAGCAATTGTTTTTCAATATAAGTTTGCCTATCTTCCATAACATTTAAAAGTTTCTTCATTACAAATTTTTTGATAAGAAATACTAATATAGTAAAAATGATAGCTTGATAAATCATTGTTCCAAGTGATATTTGTATGCCAAACAATTCGATGTCTCCCATTTAGAATCTCTCCTTTCTTAACTTTTACTAATCATTTACCCATTCTAACCAAATAAATTTATGTGAGTCGATGAGCGATATAAACCATAGTCAGAGTCACAAAAATATATGCCTGGATAGCACCGATAAATAGGCAAAATGCCTGCCAAATCAACATTGGAAGTGCGGCGAGCAGCGCTAGGTAGAAACCGCTTACAATTGTTCCAGCAAGAATAGCAAGCATTACCTCACCTGCGTATATGTTCCCGAAGAGTCGAAGGCCCAGGGTGAGCGTTGTACTTAATTGTTCAAGGATATTAATGGGAAGGAATGCTTTGAATGGTTTGAAATAGCTTTGGAAGTAATGTTTGAATCCATGTATGCGGATATCAATGAAGTGGGTGTAGGCCATAATCATGATGGCTAACGTCATTGTTACGTGGGCATCGGCTGTGGGTGATTTCCACCATACAACCTGTTGTTCTTCACCTGTTACAATTGAAAATGGGATTCCCATGCTGTTGGATATAATTAAAAAGAGAAGCAGCGAAACACCTGTGGATAAAATAAAAAGATTTTTTAATGCCCCCAATCGAATTACTCATAATTCCCTGGACGAATTCAATTGTCCATTCCATGAAGTTCTGAAGGCCTTTTGGCACCCCTTTTTCCAATCTTCTTATTGACAGGAGTGCAATAATGAAGACAAGCAAGGATGCGACGGTACTTGTTAAAATCACAGATAAATCGAAGGTAACCCCAAGCCATGTGACCAAAGGCTTCCCGTAATGCATGATTTCCTACCCCTTTCTTTCTCTAATCTATATAAAGTATGTTCTGCCTGGAAAAGTAATTTCGCCTTGGAAAAACGAAGCATCTTCCTGTAGATATACAATTGAGGGAAGGATGTAGGATGTGTTATCTGCTTAGTCAATCTTAACATATAATTATTCTTCCTTAATTGTAAAATTTGTCACAATATTTCCGGAACTTTATTTCAAAATTATCACACATTTGACTAGATTATTTATTGAAAAAATAAGACTTTGTTATAAGAACATTGTTTTTAAACAGAAAGAACCTCAGTATTATCCCAAATAAAAAACCTGATTCTAGGAGAATCAGGAGCCGGCTTTAAACTGTTTAGTTCAGTATATTTGGATTTTCTTCGTATTTTACACTAATTTCGTTCAAGGTTTCATCGAAGCTTAGAATGGTATTTGTATGTTCAAAGAACCACCGGTCATTTTCTTCAACATAAAAGGTGATCCCTTTGACTATTTTTGAATAACCAGCGTTTGTTGGCGCTTCAGCAGAGAAGGCAAGGGTATAGCCCTTATGTTTGACTCCAAGGCCTGCGTATTGAGGGTAAAGGCGTATGCTTAAGGGAGCTTTTATATCAAATTCATTGGAAAACCAGGAAAATGCTTTTTCATCCAGTGACAAGATCATACTATTTACACCAGCCTTTTAAAGGTATTGGGAGGCGTTTGCTTCCTTGACTCTAGATTAAACCGTTTTCATCGCCGGATACTATGATAATGTTCACACTTGGAGTGAAGTTCATAGAGTGTTCAACTTTTTAGTTTGTTTTATAGTTTTCTTCAATTTGTAACATCCTTATAGTGGCTATGGTGTTATGATAAATCAAAAGAACGAAGGAGATAAAAAAATGGCTGATACCAACAAGGAAATCACTCTAGCAATAAATGACATAAAAAACATCATCCAAGGATTTAGTTCATCTCTTGAGAATATAGAAAATAGGCTGGCCCGGCTCGAGAAAATGGACAGCATTGAGCATCGGGTTGCCGTCAATCAAATTGACCTTTCGGATATAAAAGAATCTCTAGAGAGAATCGAGGAAAGGCAAACAGACGAAATTCTCAAAGCCGTCAAAGAAATCAGGGAAGCAACTAGCAGGCCAGCCAATGACGATATTAAGCATATTAATAGAAGGCTTGATTCGCATCTAGTTAAACTCGCAAAGGCCGAAGAAGAACTTATCATGCTGCGGAATAATAGGTGATTTTTAAATAGGCTGTGTTAGCGGATATTGTTGATTTTATAGCAGTGTTGATTGTAGCGAAAGGCGTGAAGACTCCTGTGGGAGCAGCTGGACAGGTGAGACCCCGCAGGAGCAACGCGACGAGGAGGCTCACCGCCAGCCCCACGGAAAGCGAAGCGCCTGGAGCGGAAATCAACAACATTGTTTAACACAGCCAAAAATTAGAAAGGCAATTCCCATTAAATTAAGGGAACTGCCATTTTTCGTTTAATACAGCACATGATAAAATCCATGCTAAGTGAAGCTTCAGTTATGAAAGAATTCCGGGGTTAGCAACCGGAATTTGCTGTTGTAAAGCAGGTTCTTCTGCTTCTGCCATCTTGACAGCCTCTATATACCGGATATGATGTTCTTCCATATCAAGTATTCTGAAAGAGTACTGATCGCAATGGATAATATCGCCTTCCCGTGCATCAAAGTTCTCTGTCAGGATCCAGCCGCCAATTGTATCGATATCTTCATCATTGATTTCAAGGCCAAGCAAATCATTGACTTCACTTATAAGGACCTTGGAGTCGATGATATAGTGTTCGTCCTTTATTTTCCGGACCATAGGGATTTCGTCCATATCGAACTCATCGCGGATGTCCCCGACGATTTCCTCCAAAATATCTTCTACCGTTACGAGCCCCGAGGTACCGCCATATTCATCCATCAGGATGGCCATATGGATCCGGTCCTTCTGCATTTTCAGGAGCAAATCATGAATCGGAATTGTATCGATTACACGGATGATTGGCCTTACATAATGCACGATTTTTCTTTCTGTATATTTACCTGTGCCAATCAAATCGGTCATGATTTCTTTAATATTAATTAATCCTATAATATGGTCCTTATCACCGTCGATGACGGGATAGCGGGTAAATTTCTCATCCTTAATGGTAGCAAGGATGCCCTGAAGTGTATCATCCTTTGAAAGCGAGACAATTTCTGTTCGAGGCACCATAATTTCCTTGGCTATCCGGTTATCAAATTCAAAAATTCTATTTACATACTTAAACTCTGATTGGTTTATTTCACCACTTTTATAGCTTTCGGACAGGATGATGCGAAGTTCTTCTTCTGTATGGGCCAGGTCATTCTCTGAAGCCATTTTCATACCGAAAAGCCCTACAGTAAGCCTTGCGGAGCCATTTAAAGCCCAGATGAAAGGATACATCAGCTTATAAAAAAAGATCAGCGGCCTTGCCATCATTAAAGTAATAGTTTCCGCTTTTTGGATAGCCAATGTTTTTGGGGCAAGCTCCCCTATAACAACATGGAGAAACGTAATCAGCCCAAACGCAACGGCAAATGTCAATACCTTGGAAACAGTGGGAGCAACATTAAGCCAATGAAGGACCGGCTCCAGCAATTTTTCCATTGTTGGCTCTGCAATCCAGCCAAGGCCCAGCGCAGTAACTGTAATTCCAAGCTGGCAGGCGGACAAATACTCATCCAAATTGGTAATTACCCTTTTTGCTGCTTTGGCGCTGCTGCTTCCTTCCTCAATCAACTGGTCTATCCTTGAACTTCTAACCCTGATAATCGCAAATTCAGATGCGACAAAAAAGGCTGTCAAAGCGATTAAAATGGCTATTAAAACCAAGTTTAATATGTCCAATAAAGTTCCTTACCCCGATTCTTTCGGGTAAAGGAGTCACCTCCTGAGAGTTTAAAACTAACTTGTTAATTCCTTAAGGGATTTAAGCAGGGCATTCCCTTCCTCATTCAAGTTTCTCGATACTATATCCCTTTTTTTCGTATCAAGCTTCTGGATCAGCGGCAAGAGGGCCGACAAATCGTCATGAAGCTGTTTCATTTGCTGAGCGACCAAATGGGCCTGGTCTTCCAATTGGGATTCACGGATTCTTCCGGCTTTCTTGATTTCTAGCTTTCTCTTAATCTCATCAAGCGGAAAATGCATACTTTTGCATTCCTCAATATACTTCAAGTCGGCAAGTGTACTTTTATCATATAGCCGGTAGTTGGAGTGGGTCCGTTCTGCGTTCAGGAGTCCAATCGACGTGTAATAATCAATGGTCCTCTTGGAAACACCGGCCCTGGTTGCTAGTTCGCCAATTCGGTAGAAAACCCCATCATACCACCTCGATATATAAAATTAACAATAATTATATCGGATAACAAACTATACAGTCAAACGTACCAGTTGATGGATTACTGCTTTACAACAGTTTATGGGATACGCGGCAAGGTTATGTGCATAACCTACATGAGTTTTTTCCAATCACGGGCAAGAAGTCCATACACAATTAAATCATGGAATCCAGTATGAAGAAGTTCGCCATCCCTGATCTTTCCTTCCAACGCAAACCCGAGCCGTACCGGGATTGCCCTGCTTTTCAGGTTATGTTCTCCGCAGCGGATTTCGACTCGATTTAGGCCAATATCATAAAATGCATAATTTAAAACAGCTTGGACCGAACGGAGCATAATTCCTTTACCCTGGGCTTGTTCAGCAAGATAGTAACCGACTGAAGTTTGTCTGTTCCGCCAATCTATAAAATGCATACCAATGCACCCGACTAGTTGGCCCCGGTAACGGATTCCTGCATTGAAGCCGTTGTTTTCGGCAAATTGCTTAAGCCACATTGGAATGATGGTTTCGTATTGATAGTGACTTGCCATATCATCGACCCAGGGAAGCCATTTCCGCAAATGATGTCTGTTTTGGTCAACCAAATTAAATAATGTTCTGCAGTCCTTTAATTGGAATAGCTGCAGCTCTATATCCTGATCCACTTTTAATGTAAACATTTTAAATCCCCCTCTAAAAAAACTTTTATTATAACTAAGGTTTCTCGGGTTATCACTTGGCTATTGTGTTTTGGTAAAAACAACAATAGAAAAGACATGTAGGCGTGGGCAGCGTTAATCGCAGGATACTTACTGTGTTAGTTTTGAATATATATGCTCAATGGAGATTTGTAACCCTACATAAATATACTTTCAGGCTAGGGAAAATATTTATTTATAGAGTCACGGACTGTGTACGCATGGTTTTCGAAAGCAGAAATAAGCACCTTGATATAGAGAACCGGAACCACATATCTTTTTTGTCCTAAAAAGAAACCCGTACTTAAGGAAATTAAGTACGGGTTTCTTTTTGTTCACTTGTGTTTTTTTCGAAGTGTGGCTCAACATGGATAATTGCATAGCGGACTCCATGTTTGGATTGTAATCCCTTTTCTATTGCTTCTGTGATGGCATGCCCCTCAATGATAGTGAGGTTTGGATCTACAAGGATGGTCGATTCTATGAGCGTCTGATTTCCGTGTGTTCTTGCCTTTATTTCGGTAACACCTTTAACTCCGGCTGTACTCTCAATCGTCTGCTGTAGTTCAGGGACCTTTGTCACATCAAAACCATCTGTTAATGCGTGAGAGGCATCGTGGAAAATTTCCCATGCCGTTTTGCATATGATTAATCCAACAATGATGGCGGCAATCATATCAAGCCAGACAATGCCTATCTTTGCACCAATAATTCCGATAAACGCTCCTACTGATACAAGGGCATCTGAACGGTTATCCTGAGCAACCGCTCTGATCGCGTTGCTGTTTATCTTTCTACTCAGGTTAATGTTGTAACGATAAACACCCAACATAATGGCTGCCGCTCCTATCGCGACCCAAGCTGTGAGCCAATCCGGTTCAGCTTGGCTTCCAGAGAATAGAGATTGGACACCATCCATCAATACCTGAAACCCAACACCTAGCATTATGAAGGCTGCTACTAGGGAAGCAATAGTCTCAGCACGGTAATGGCCATAATGATGATCTTTGTCAGGCGGCTTTTTTGAAATCTTAAGCCCTACCAGTACAGCTACTGACGCCAGGACGTCTGTCAAATTGTTCAGTCCGTCTGCCCAAAGGCCATCGGAGTTACCCATTTTTCCGGCAATTAATTTGCATGCAGCCAGAAAGATATAGGCAAAGATACTAACCCAAGCACCCGTCTCCCCAGACTTCAGTTGGTTCTTCCTCTCCATTGTTGTTCCTCCTAAAACAGATATACAAGCTAACCATAATTTATAAAAAAGTATATACTCTCCACATACAATTCTTATTGTTGTCAAAGTTGCCCGAGAATAGTATAGTTAAAGTGGATATCAATTGAATACTTCCACAAGGGGAGCTGTTAAAAGCGGCTGAGAGTGAACGTTTAGTTCTTACCCTTTGAACCTGTTAGTTAACGCTAGCGTAGGGATGTGGCATGCCGAATGTTTGGCAATACAGGACCCTCTTTGTATGCGTTTTGTATTGCCTTTTTGCATTGGCGGAAAGTACCCATATCAAAAAGGAAGGTTTCAAACGGATACCCAATATCAAGAGTAGGAAAACATGGAAGTAAAATCCTGTTTGCCTATTTCGGACAATAGGGGGAATCGTTTATGGAACAAAATCGTAAAACATTATTTTTGGTGGAGGTTGCTGTTTTTACGGCAATCGCATTGCTGCTTGATTATGCAGCCAATATTCTATCACTGAAAATTTGGCCACAGGGAGGTTCCATCTCGATTGCGATGGTGCCTATATTCTTAATGGCCTATCGCTGGGGGTTAAAAGGAGGCCTGCTCACTGGCTTTTTGCTGGGATTCTTGCAAATTGTGCTTGGCCAGGCATATATTATCCATCCTGTGCAGGGGGCGCTTGACTATGTTGTGGCCTATACTGTCGTCGGGCTGGCCGGAGTCTTTTCGTCTTCTGTTAAAAAAGCACAGGCGGATAGTAAGAAAACTCTCTGGATATTCTACATGGTCCTTGGAGTTCTGTTAGGGAGTGCCTTGAGGTTTATTGCCCACTATATTGGCGGTATTGTTTTCTTTGCGTCTTCAGCTCCTGAAGGGACTCCTGTTGCATTATTTTCATTCCTTTACAACGGAACCTACATGCTTCCAAATGCAATTATTTCAGCGATTGCAGTAGTCCTGGTGTTTGGAGCATCCCCTAGGCTGATCGCCGGACAGAGGCATTCTATGAATCATTCATAGGTTGTTTAAAGAAGTTAATGAATTTATTTTGGAAAAGGGCCTCCCTTTTCCTTTTTTTATTTTCATAGGTTTAACATAATTTTCACAACTGGTTATAAATCTCCTATTTGAATGATGTTAAAATTAACTCATAAGAAAGAGAATCATTCTCATTTAAATGCTAAAGGGTGATAATCATGCTGGTTCAATTGAAAACGGGAGAAAAAGCGACGATTAAAAATATATCCATGGTTGACCAGCTGGTGCAAAGAAGGCTGCTTGATCTTGGTATCACAGAAGGCAGTGAGGTTTGCGTCAAATGCATCCTGCCATTCGGCGGGCCGATTATGATTGAATCCTGTGGCCAATGCATAGGGATTCGGCGCAAGGAAGCAAAATGCATCGAACTGGAGAGGGTTTAATATGGAAATTGCATTAATAGGCAATCCCAATACAGGCAAAACCTCATTGTTTAATAATCTCACAGGTTCCTATGAATACGTTGGCAATTGGAGTGGCGTAACTGTTGAGAAGAAGGTTGGGATTTTCCGTAATAAAAGGGACCGCCTCATCGACTTGCCTGGCATTTATACGTTGAATCCACTGTCGAAGGACGAAGGTGTTGTAACCAGGTTTTTCCTGGATGGCCCCGTAGACCGTCTCCTGAACATCCTTGATGCATCTCAAATCGAGCGGAATTTGCATCTGACCCTGCAGTTAATTGAATTTGGAAGGCCAATGTTAATAGGTTTAAATATGGTTGATGTAGCAAGCAAGCGCGGCATTCATATCGATACAGAAAAGTTATCCAGTCTGCTTGGCATCCCGGTTGTTCCGGTTGTCGCCAGAAGCGGAAAGGGCTGCGATAGACTGCAGGATATGGCGGCTGCTGAAAATGCACTTCCTCCAAAAAAGAACCTTGTTTATTATGGAAGGGAAATTGAAGAAGCAATTGGGGAGGTCTGTGCTCTGATTAAGGGGAAAACCACCCATTCAGACAGATGGCTTGCTCTACAGCTTTTTGAAGGGAATCAATATGTGGCGGATTATCTTGAACAAAAAGCTGATGGTACAAAAATCAGGGCGATTGTTTCTGGACTATCCCAAGCACTTGGTTACCATGGGAAGATGTCCCTTGCCCATGTCATCCATGAAAAACGGAAACTGGTTATAGAAAAAATAGCTACCGAAGCAGTCAGGAAGAAAGGGGAGGTTGTTCCTCTTTCGGAACGGATAGATGCCATTGTAACCAACAAATATCTCGGTATGCCAATTTTCCTCTTGATGATGTATTTAATGTTCATGCTGACATTTGACTGGCTCGGTTCCCCGCTTTCGGATATTCTTGATGGCATTATTACCGGCCCAATTGCTTCATGGGCAGATGGTGCTTTAAATGCAGCTGGAGCTTCTGCTTTCCTTCATGCACTCGTCAATGAAGGGCTGATTGCAGGAGTTGGCGGAGTACTGGTTTTTGTTCCGCAAATCTTCATCTTGTTCTTTTTTATCTCATTGCTTGAGGATTCGGGTTATATGGCTCGTGTGGCTCTAGTAATGGATCGAATTATGGAATCAGTTGGCCTTAATGGGAAAGCATTCATTCCGATGATGATCGGCTTTGGCTGTAATGTACCGGGAATTATGGCCGCGAGGACGATTGAAACACCAAGGGAAAGACTTTTAACAATCCTTTTGACGCCGCTTATGTCTTGCTCTGCAAGGCTTCCAGTTTATGCTTTGTTTGTTGGGGCTTTCTTTGCAGCAAATAGCGCTGGTATCGTTTTAAGTCTCTATATTATAGGTATACTCATCGCTCTTCTTTTAGCGAAATTGTTTTCAAAAACAGTACTGAAATCCGAAGCATCACTCTTTGTTATCGAGCTTCCGCCATACCGTTTCCCTCAATTTAGGGCGTTGTGGAGAAGTACTTGGGATAAAGGAAAGGGCTTTGTTAAAAAAGCAGGTACTTTTATCTTTGCGGGCTCCGTCTTCGTCTGGCTCCTCTCTTATTCGGGGACTGGGGGATTTGATGTAGAAATGGAGCAAAGCTTCCTTGCTTCTATAGGAGGAGTCCTTGCCCCGATATTCCAGCCGCTAGGCTTTGGTAACTGGCAGGCGAGCGCATCATTATTGACAGGCTTTTTTGCAAAAGAATCGATTGTATCAACAATGAATATTATTTATTTTGCACCATCAGAGGCACAGCTTCAAGGCATGATGACAGCGTATTTCACACCGCTGGCAGCATACAGCTTCATGGCATTCATCCTGCTATATATCCCTTGCCTGGCTACAGTGGCGACGATTTATAAAGAAACCGGATCAAAGAAGTGGACAGTTTTCTCAATGGCCTATGCATTCACCATCGCCTATCTACTCTGTCTTATCATCTACCAGGGCGGTAAATTGTTTGGCTTAAGCTAAATCGGAAGGAGATGTTCAGCGATGGAAATGATTACTAATATCGTTATCGGCGGTGCAATATTCGGATATGCCGGCTGGGCGTTTGTGCGGTTTATTAACCGGTCTAAAAAGGGCAAATGTGCAGCCTGTTCCATATCTGATAGCTGTTCTAGCGGCAGCTGCGCACCTGCTAAAAAATAATACAAAAGGACAGCGCCCGCGAATTGAACGTGAGGGCGCTTTTATTTTTTGGGGCTGAGCGCTTACGCTTTTATTTTCTTCTTTTATTGTGTAATATTACACTTAGGAAAGATGAAAGAAGGGTTTTACGTGACAAGAGATGACATCATTATAAAGGTTTCTGAAAAGCTTCGCCTTATTCGGGCAGAAGCAGGCTATACACAGGATAAAATGGCCGATATAATCGGCGTCTCCAAAAAAACTCTTGTCCAAATTGAAAAGGGCAGGGTGCTGGCAGGCTGGTCAACAGTGGTGGCTGTTTGTGCGCTGTTTCGCGAAACTGAGACGATCCAGTTTCTTTTTGGAAACGAGCCTCTCGAAGTCCTCGAAACTGTAGCGAGGGAAGACATGGATTACCGGGGTGGTAAGACAATGGGCGGTAAAATATGGTGGCGCGAGCTAAAGAGGAAGAACGGCTATATTTTACAGCAGAACATTCTAAGCAAGCATCTCCGCATCCTTGATGAGGAGCATTATCGAATTTACAGTTCATTTGATGAAGAGAGTGCAACCCATCGGTTCAATGAAATTGCAGAAGGGAAATAAGCCGGAGGGGACCGGCTTATTATTTTGCAATTAGTACATGGCATGGGGCCATTTTTGTAATTTTTTCTGTGACATTTCCAAGCAGCAGTCCTTTAAGCCCGCTTTTCCCCGAGCTTCCTGTAATAATTAAATCAGCTCCCGTTTCCTCTGCATATGCGCAAATGCTTTCTGCGGGTGCTCCTTCAAGAACCTGAAAGCTGACGTTTGCCCCATCCAGTTTCTTTTTTGCATCAAAGAAGACTTGATCGACACTGTTGGTAATAATAGACTGGGTTGAATGTTCCGTTTGGTTAAAATTATGGAAAGAGGCAGGAATCCCTTCTGCTAAATAGCCTGACATGGGTGCTGGGGCAGTTCCTGCAATATCCACTCTCCGGTTCTCGATTTTTTCATCATACACATTGACTACTGTCAGTGCCGAATTTCCTCCTTGTTTACTAACTAAAGCAGCAAGTTTAAGCGCTTTGTCACTTCCTTCACTTCCGTCATAAGCCAGGATAATATTATTGAAAGAAAAAGACATACGTTAATCCCCCCTCTTATTTTTCAGAAGTTTCAGTCTTTTATTCTTTTACCCTAAATCAGGAGAACTTACTCTCCTTATCCACTTGTTACCCCCATAAAATGGGTACGGCCTGCGTAAAATTTGAAAAAGAGGTCATGAGGTGATTTTGGATGAGCAAACAGGTGCACCCAACAATACGGAAATGCCTTCAACATTTAGATATATTGGAAGCGGATGATAAGATAAAGCAAATCGTTTATATGTATATGGAATCACTTCAAAAGGAAATGAGCGAATACAAAGCGGAAACCAGGAAAACAAGCTAAAAAGCAGCCGGGCAATCGGATGCTTTTTATTTTTTGAAAAACTTGTTAGCGAGTAATAGTGATTTGCCATGGGTAAATGCTAATGAGAATATCAATCTTGGGATTTGCCAGGGGGACAACATGATGAGAAAGTTATTGTTTAATGGTCTAGTTGAAAATTGGAAAAAATGGCATATGAACCAGGTGCTAATTTTAACGCTGGCCATGGTGGTACTTGGGTTTCTAGGTGCATTCAGTTTTTTTACAAAGGATGCCGATATTTCTTCACTGGAGAATGTATTAAATCAGGCAACCGTTATTTACGATATAAATAGTGAGGTTGCAAGCAAAGTGACAGCAAATAAGAATGAGGGCACCCCAATCAATAAGGTTCCTGACCATATGAAAAACGCAGTCATAGCGATAGAGGACCACCGTTTTTATGACCATAATGGTGTAGACCTGATTGGGATTGGGAGGGCGTTCTTCCGTAACCTTTTGGCAGGCGGCGTCGTTGAAGGAGGAAGCACGATCACCCAACAGCTTACGAAAAACGCACTGCTTGATTCCGAAAAGACATACAGCAGGAAGCTTCAGGAAGCGTCTTTGGCGAGGGAGATTGAAAAAGAATATTCAAAGGATGAAATCCTTCAGATGTATTTGAATACAATTTATTTTGGCGATGGCGCCTGGGGTATAAACCGCGCTGCAAAGAAGTACTTTGGCAAAGAAGTGGAGGACCTTTCACTTGGCCAATCAGCAATGCTAGCTGGGATAATTAAAGCTCCATCTGCCTTGAATCCATATAACGATATGGAAAAAGCAGTCGCCAGACGCGATGTTGTGCTTGCCGCAATGGTCCAGCATGAATTTATTACGAAAGACCAAGCGAAAAAAGCAAAGGAAGAAAAAATTAAGCTTGTTGACAAGAGTGAAGATCCGTTTACTGGAAAATATCCATATTATGTGGATGCTGTACTGGAAGAAGCGATTAAAACGTACGGATTTACCCAGGATGAATTGCTGACAGGCGGTTACAAGATTTATACGGAGTTAGATCCAAAGATGCAAACCGCAGTTGAGAGTTCTTATAAGGATAATTCGCTGTTCCAGGTTGGAAATTCAAGTGACCCTGTTCAAAGCGGGGCAGTTCTTCTTGATGCGAAGTCAGGTGGCATTAGGGCATTGGTCGGCGGAAGAGGGGAGCATGTTTTCAGGGGCTACAACCGTGCCACCCAGTTGAAGGCACAGCCAGGCTCTATAATAAAGCCAATTGTTTCCTATACACCAGCACTCGAAGAAGGCTGGGAAATTACTGATATGGTCAAGGATGAAAAAATGAGTTTCGGAAACTATGAGCCAAGTAATTACAACGGCCAATATGAGGGTGAAGTGCCTATGTATGAGGCACTAATGGAATCCAAGAACGTTTCGGCTGTCTGGCTTTTAAATGAACTTGGGATTGAAAAGGGCTTGGAGTCGGTAAAGCAGTTTGGACTTCCCCTTGAAAAAGAAGACCGGAACCTTGCTGTCGCGCTTGGCGGCTTGCATACAGGTGTATCGCCTAAACAAATGGCGGAGGCGTTTTCTGTTTTTGCAAACCGTGGAGTTCGTTCCGGTGCCCACACTATCATCCGGATTGAAGATCCTTCTGGAAAAGTAGTAGCCGAGAGAAAAGAAGAGAAAACAAAAGTGACCACTGCAGAAGTAGCGGATAAAATGAATACGATGCTACTCGGAGTGGTGGAGCGGGGCACTGGGAAAAGTGCACAAATCGAGGGCCGAGAGATTGCAGGTAAAACCGGTTCGACCCAGGTGGCAATAGAGGGAATTAATGGTGTTAAGGATCAATGGTTTGTCGGATACACACCGGACCTTGTAAGTGCGGTTTGGGTAGGATATGACAAAACTGATAAGGATCATTATCTAACTACCACAAGCAGCCAGGGGGCGAGCAAGGTTTTTCAGAATTTCATGACAGCTGCCCTCGAAGGGACCGAGCCGACAAGTTTCAATGTCCAGGATGTAGGGGTACTGATAGAGGAAAGGGAAAGAAAGTCGTTCTGGGATGAAATTAATGAAGGCGCTAAGAAGTGGGAGAACCGCATAAAGGAAGAACAAAAGAAATGGAAAGAGCGCGGGAAGGGAAAAGATAAAGAAAAGAAAGATAAAGGCAAAGACAAAGACAAAGGAAAAGGCAATGACTAAAGTGGGGAATTTCCCATTTTTGCTCTAAATTAGGAGTTGCATGTCGTATCTATGAGCAAACTATTTTTGTCAATGTGTAAAATATGATAAAATCAATTATATTGAAATAACACTTTGACGATTGTCAAAGGGGAGTAGCTTCGAATTGGGAACCCATTCGCAATAAAGTCGTCATTACATGGTGGTTTCATCATCGGCTTTGTTGGCTTTTAAAAGAGCTAAGCGAGACCTTTGCCTTTATGGTACAGGTCTCGCTTTTTTTTATTGCCAATTTACTCCTATTATCAAAAATGGATTGTAAGGAAAGGAGCGAACAAATGGAATACTTTCAACAGACTAAGGAAGAAGTCCTGCAATCTGTAGAGACTTCAAGTGAAGGCTTGAAAGAGGAGGAAGTTCAACTCCGTCTTGAACGAGATGGCTATAACGAAATTAAGGATAAAGAAAAGGTTCCGACATGGAAGCTATTCCTTGAAACCTTTAAGGACCCCATGGTCATTGTATTGGTCATTGCTGCCGGAATCCAGCTCATCCTTGGAGAAGTAGTGGAAGCTTTAATTATCCTGCTAGTCCTGATTTTGAATTCAATTATTAGTGTTGTCCAGACGAAGAAAGCAGAAGGATCGCTTGAAGCCTTGCGTAACATGTCAGCACCTGAAGCGAAAGTAATCAGGGGTGGAATAAAACAAACGATACCAGCCAGGGAACTTGTCCAGGGAGACATTGTATACCTGGAAGCAGGTGACTATATTCCGGCTGATGGGCGGATCCTTGCTAGTGCCTCGTTAAAGGTAAATGAAGGAATGCTGACAGGTGAGTCCGAGGCAGTTGAAAAACATACAGATGCCATCCCAGGTGAGGCACCTCTGGGAGATAGGAAAAACATGGTGTTCAGTGGTTCCCTTGTTGTCTATGGTCATGGGCAATTTGCGGTAACAGGTACAGCTGAAAAAACGGAAATCGGGAAAATTGCTGACATGCTCGCCTCTGCCGAAGCCAAACAAACACCGCTTCAGCGCAAGCTTGATGCATTTAGCAAGAAGCTGGGAGTCGGCATTTTAATACTAAGTATTTTTATCTTTGCGTTGCAAGCGGCAAGAATTTGGCTCGGGGATGGAGTTGTTGATACGGGCACAGCCCTTCTGAGTGCCTTGATGTTTGCCGTTGCAGTTGCCGTTGCAGCGATACCTGAAGCGCTATCTGCTATTGTAACAATTGTCCTCTCAGTAGGGACTAATAAAATGGCAAAGCAAAACGCAATTATTCGCAAGCTACCGGCTGTTGAAACCCTTGGTTCGGCCAGCGTCATTGCGACAGATAAAACTGGCACGTTAACAAAAAACAAAATGACAGTTACAGATTATTTTCTTCCAGGGAATGTTCAAAAGCCTTTGAATGAAAATCCGGCCAACTGGAATAAATCAGAACATATGCTGGTTAATATCGCTGCATTGTGCAATGATTCCTACATTAATGACAGCGGGCAGGAGGTTGGAGATCCAACTGAGGTAGCTCTAATCCAATTTGCCAATAAAAACAACCAGAATTATAACGAGCTTCGCAATACGTATCCGCGTGAGGCGGAATTGCCTTTTGATTCCGATCGAAAGTTGATGTCGACTGTCAACACCATCAACGGTTCTCGGATGATTTTGACAAAAGGCGGCCCTGATATTATGTTTGGCCGTGCTACCCATGTATTACAAAACGGTAAAGAAGAGCCTTTAACAGATGATAAACTGAATCAATTTAGTAAAGCCAATGAGGATTTCTCCAATCAGGCGCTGCGTGTCCTGGCCTATGGGTATAGGGTACTGCCTGAAGGACAGACAACCATTGATGAAGGTGATGAAAACAATCTTGTTCTAGTCGGACTTACTGCAATGATTGACCCTCCGCGCGATGAAGTGTATGACGCAATTAAAAATGCGAAAAGTGCAGGCATTAAAACAGTCATGATTACTGGTGACCATAAAACAACTGCCCAGGCGATTGGCCGTGACATCGGGCTGATGTCTGGAGATGATATTGCCTTATCTGGACAAGAACTTGATGCGATGACTGATGAAGAGCTTGACAGAAAACTTGAACATATTTCTGTATATGCTCGTGTTTCACCGGAGAATAAGATTAGGATTGTCCGCGCATGGCAGCGGAAAGATAAAGTTACGGCCATGACAGGTGACGGTGTCAACGATGCTCCTGCATTAAAACAAGCAGATATCGGGGTTGCCATGGGAAGCGGGACAGATGTAGCAAAAGATGCTGCTTCGATGATTCTGACTGACGACAACTTTGCATCTATTGTCAAAGCTGTTAGTGTCGGCAGGACAGTATACGCCAATATTAAGAAAGCCATTGGGTATTTATTCGCCGGAAACCTTGGCGCGATTGTTGCGATTTTATATGCCGTATTGTTCAACTTACCAAACCCATTCACGGCAATTCAATTACTATATATCAACCTTGTCAATGACTCTCTTCCAGCCATTGCACTAGGCATGGAAAAGGCAGAGCCAAATGTTATGAAAAAGAAACCGCGTGATCCTAATGAAGGACTTTTTGCCGGCGGTACTTTTCAGGCTGTTGCCATACGCGGTGCGTTAATTGGCTTGGCAGTTATTCTTTCTCTCCATATCGGCTTGGCCCAATCAATGCAAATGGGAGTAGCTATGGCATTTACAACCTTGATTCTATCAAGGACCCTCCAAACCTTTGCTGCCCGCTCCACAACGCAGACAGCCATTGGTGCTGGTTTCTTTAGCAACAAACCAGTAATTGGAGCAGTATTGCTTGGCTTCGTCCTTTATGGAGTAACAGTTCTTCCATTTACACGAGAAATTTTTGGAATCCCAGCAGAGTTTGGCTGGAACGACTTCCTAATCGCAGGAGGCCTAGCAGTTGCCGCTGTCATCCTAATGGAAGTAATCAAAGTCATCCGTGTAAAACTTCAATCAGCAAAATAAAAAGGCGGAAGCGCCTTGGTCAGCGCCGTATGGCCTAGAGTCTCTCCAACTGAGATAAAGGAAACACGAAGAGCCGGAGGCGAATCGATGTTGACTTATCGTAGGGCGGAGAGCGAAGGACACTAGGCGCTAGGCGCTGGAGCTAGATTTCACTCTTTGTACAGAAATCTACAAATATTTTTATACTCTAATACCAAAAAGACGGTTATGCCTCTCATAGTGGAGGTATATAACCGTCTTTTTTTTATAATAGTGTTAATCTAAGTGTGACCCGGAAATTGGATCGTTAAAAACGTTTCAGGATCATTCATCTGGGTTTTGAATGAAATTTCTGAAGCAGAGGATTCCTGTTTTATTAGTAAGAAAGCTCAATTTTTAAAATAGGTTTTTTAGGGTTGATAGGAGCGGAAGGCGCGAAGACTCGTTCGAAAATGAAAAATCACATTTTCTTCTGCGGTGCCTTTTCTGGGAAGATTATTCAACGTCCTAACGGGAGAAAAGGTCAGTGGGAGACCCCACACGCGCTTGCGCCGAGGAGGCTCCCAGGCCGCCCGTGGAAAGCGAAGCGCCTGCAGCGGAACTCAACAGGTTGTAAAAAAAAAATAAACAACAGGGCTTTCACCCTGTTTTAGAACATTGGCATGATGTAGTTAATTAGGAACCAAAGAACTCCAAAGAAGATAATGAGGTATGCGGCATACTTGATGAAGGTGCTTCCAACTTGGGATCTGTCCGAATGTTCTTCTTTTCTTACCTCGACATTGCGCCGTTCTTCCATTTAACACACCTCACTTTCGATTCCTAAATTTGGAAAGTTTCACCTGTATTCAGGAAATGCTTCTTGCTTTTTTGTAAAAGTGAAATATTCGAAGTACAAAGAGATTGAATCGCATCCAAATGCTTCGATACATTCTCGCCTTCTGCGATGATTTTTACAGCACTCCCGGATTCCAGCGTAAGCAGGAAGGAAACCAGCTTTGGCAGATTTTCAGCATCAACTGCGCGATGACGGCAATATAAATAAGTGGAGCCTTTGAATTGCTTTGCTGTTTGATAGATATCAAGCATTTTCTTCATATTGAATTTATTTAAAATAATAACATTGGCACTCATGATTTCTTTCATTGTTCATGTCTCCTTTTTCTTATGTCCTTTATGTGTGTTGTACAGTTCATTTACCCACAGTTTAGATATCTTTAAACCTGGCAAGCTTTCTCAATTCACCCATTTGCAAGCACAAGCAGTTAGTGGGTATAGTAAGTATGGAAATTGAAAAGGGAGGAGTTTCACAAATGTTGACCCTTATTAAGAACGGAGAAATCTATGCACCACACCATCTTGGCAAGAAAGATATTCTGATTGTTGATTCTCGTATAGGCTGGATTGCCGATGAGATTTCAATCCCTGAAGGGTTCGCTAAAGTAACTGTTGTGGATGCCTCAGGAAAATATATAGTCCCTGGCTTTATTGACTCCCATGTCCATATTACTGGAGGCGGAGGGGAAGGAAGCTACCGGACTCGAACACCAGAGCTTCTTTTGACCGATGCAACACTGGCAGGTATTACAACAATTATTGGTGTCCTGGGGACTGATGGAACGACCAGGACGATGACGAACCTGATTGCAAAGGCACGTGCCCTGGATGAAGAAGGGATTACCTGCTATATCCATACCGGATCCTATCAGGTACCTTTAAAGACACTTACAGGAAAAATTGAAGATGATATTATCTTGATTGATAAGATAATAGGAGCTGGAGAAGTCGCAATTGCCGATCATCGCTCCTCACAGCCGACCGTTGAAGAAATGGCGAAAATTGCTTCTGCTGCACGTATAGGCGGCCTTTTGTCAGGTAAAGCGGGTATCGTCAATATTCATGTAGGAGACAGTTACGATCACTTGAAAATAATTGATGAAGTCGTTGAAAAAACAGATATTCCAATCAGGCAATTTCAGCCTACCCATATTAACCGTAGCCAGCATTTATTTGAAGCAGGCATCCGTTTCGCCAAAAAAGGTGGTTATGTGGATTTTACAACAAGCTCGGTACCGAAATTTTTTGATGAAGGGGAAGTTAAATGTTCGGTTGGACTAAGGCGGATGATTGACCAACACATTGATATTTCACAAATCACCTTTACGTCCGACGGCCAGGCCAGCCTTCCTGACTTCGATGAATTTGGCGAATTGCTCGGATTGAAGATTGGCAAAGTCTCCACACTTTATGAAGAAGTGCGTGATGCAATTATGCAGGAAGGAATCCCTATAGAGGTTGCGCTCCGGGTGATCACACAAAATCCTGCATCCATCTTGAAGTTAAGCCGAAAAGGGATGGTGGCTGAAGGAAGGGACGCCGACCTTGTGCTGCTGGATAAAGAGGATCTGTCGATAAGAGATGTATTTGCATTGGGGCAGATGATGGTTCAAGACGGCAAACCACTTGTTAAGGGAACGTTTGAATAATTTTTTAGAAAATTGATTCTAGTCTGTAAAATGGATTGACAACAAGCTAGTACCGGTGGTAACCTAACAAAGTAGAAATTTCCATTTATTCAGTTACTATAAAAAGGAAAAGGAGGGGCGCGTCATGCTCACGTTGTTAAATGAATTGTATACAGCTGAATATGAGAAGAGCCGCACCCGATCCTTATTTTCTTTTCCTTTGAAAGGCAGAAAGTAACAGGCAGACCGTGCGCTCTTATGGCGCGCATCTTGGTTTGTCTCCGGCTTCCATATTTAAATTCGGGACATATCGCTTATGCTGCGGTATGTCCTTTTTGCGTCTTTTGGGGGCTGGGCGAATGGAATAAAGCAAAATTTCCAAAGGGGTCTTATTGCCCGTTAATCGGGGATAAAGGGGTGTAATTATGTTTTCTGTTTTAAAAAAATTAGACTGGTTCTTTAAAGAAAATAAGCGGAGGTATACTGTTTCAATCTTGCTGTTGATTCTTGCGGGGCTGATTGATATCCTGCCGCCAAAGCTTATTGGGATGGCGATTGACAATATTCAAAAAGGTACAATGACCAAAGATATGATTGTCCAGTTCATGCTGGGCCTCGCAGTAATAACTGTCTTATCCTATACAGTCACCTATATCTGGCATTACATGCTGTTTGGGGCAGCCTTCCTTGTGGAAAGGCAGCTGCGTGGAAATTTCATGAACCATTTGCTTAGGATGACACCGACGTTTTATGAAAAAAACAGGACTGGCGATCTGATGGCAAGAGCAACCAACGATATTAAGGCGATTTCAATGACAGCAGGCTTTGGGATTCTGACGATGATTGATTCGTCTGTCTGGATGCTGACGATTCTATTGACGATGGGGTTTACTATCAGCTGGGAGTTGACCCTGATGTCAATCATCCCGCTGCCAATTATGGCCCTGCTTGTGAATATCTATGGCAAGCGGATCCACACCCGTTTTGTGAAAGCACAGGATGCGTTTGGCGAACTGAACGACAAAGTGCTTGAATCAATTGCAGGGACCCGTGTTATTCGCGCATACGTACAGGAACAAGAAGAAATGAAGAAATTTCATAGGCAAACCGAAGACCTTTTTGAAAAAAATATCGCAGTATCGAGAATTGACTCGCTTTTTCAGCCAACAATTAAAATTTTGATTGGTTTAAGCTATGTAATTGGCCTTGGCTACGGCGCAAAGCTAGTATTCAGCCAAGCCATCACTCTTGGTGACCTCGTTTCCTTCAACGTCTACCTTGGGATGCTGATCTGGCCGATGCTCGCAATTGGTGAGTTAATCAATATTATGCAAAGAGGCAATGCTTCCCTGGATAGGGTCCAGGAGACGCTTGCTTATAAAGAAGATGTAAAGAATCCTGAAACTCCGATTTCTGTGAACTCGCCTGACAGCATTCATTATGACGACGTAACGTTCAGATATCCGAGTTCAAGCAAGGACAATCTTCAGGACATCAATGTAAGGCTGAACCAAGGCGAGACACTGGGGATCGTCGGCAAGACCGGCAGCGGCAAAACGACTTTCATTAAACAACTTCTAAGAGAATATCCAATGGGAAGCGGGAGGCTCGCTATTGCTGATGTACCGATCGAGGACCAGCCGCTGGAGAATCTCCGCAGCTGGGTTGGCTATGTTCCGCAGGATCATGTCCTGTTCTCACGAAGCATCCGGGAAAATATCCTGTTTGGTAATCGTGATGCCGGCGAATCGGAGCTTCAACAAGCAATTGACTCCGCGGCTTTTAGAGGAGACCTGGAAAATCTCCCGGAGGGGCTTGAAACGTTAGTGGGAGAAAAAGGTGTCTCCTTATCCGGTGGGCAAAAACAAAGGGTTTCAATTGCCAGGGCACTAATTAAGGATCCTGAAATTTTGATTCTCGACGATTCGCTATCAGCAGTCGATGCAAAAACCGAACAAAGGATTATTGAAAATATCCGGAGGGACCGGACTGAAAAGACGACCGTTATTACAACGCACAGGATGTCGGCAGTTATGCATGCTAACCGGATTATTGTTCTCGAAGAAGGAAAAATCACTGAGGAAGGAACGCACGAAGAATTAATGGCCCTTGGCGGATGGTACAGTGAGCAGTACGAACGTCAGCAGGCCGAGACCGCTGCGGAGGAGGGGATATCGATATGACTACCGGTAAACGATTATACAAGTATGCACTCCAATTTAAATCGATCATAGCAGGGGCATTAGTGCTTCTCACCCTGTCGGCGGCGGCTGACCTTGCCGGGCCGTTCATTGCCAAGCGGGTAATAGACGTCCATATACTCGGCATCGAATCGGTCTGGTACGAAACGGAGCAGGGCGATAGAGCAGCCGAGTATGATGGCAGCTATTATAAACGGGACATTTATTTTGATGAAGGTGAACCAAAAGGAAGTGCTGCTGAAATCCTCCAGGTTGGGACCAGATTTGTTTTTCTGGAGGGAGAGGCTGGTATTGACGGCGAGCGGAGCTACAGCAACGGGACGTTAACAATTGAAAATGGCAATGAGAGAAAAACGTATCCTGCAACCGCCCTATCCGCAAGTGATGTTATGAGGTTTTCCGCACCTGAAGTGCCAGGCATTGTTTGGCTCCTGGCACTATATTTTGGATTGTCTGTCGTATCGGCATTTTTCCAGTATTGGCAGCGCTACATGCTGCAAAAGTCTGCAAATCGGGTTATCCAGAGAATGCGTGAAGATGTGTATGCAACGATTCAGAAGCTGCCTGTCCGGTTTTTTGATAACCGCCCTGCTGGAAAAATTGTCGCACGCATCACCAACGACACCGAGGCAGTGAGAGAACTTTATGTTACTGTGCTTTCAACTTTTTTTACCGGCGGGATTTATATTATCGGTATTTATATTGCCTTGTTTATCCTTAGTCCGAAGCTGGCAGCAATCACTCTGCTTCTCTTGCCAATTTTATACGCATGGATGGTAATCTACCGGAAATTCGCATCGAGGTATAATCATAAAATCCGCTCGCGGAACAGTGAAATCAATGCGATGATTAACGAATCCATTCAGGGCATGAATGTGATTCAGGCTTTTGGGCGTGAGCAGGATACAAGGGGTGATTTTGAAAAACTGAATGAAGACCATTTCCGGAATCAGAATAAGATGCTGAACCTGAATTCATTAACATCATTCAACCTGGTCAATGTGCTCCGTAACATTGTATTCGTTGTGTTCATTTGGTATTTCGGGGGAGAATCTCTCGAAGCTTCGTCCGCGATTTCGCTTGGGATGCTTTACGCATTCGTTGATTACCTTAACAGGCTGTTTGAGCCGGTTGTCGGTATGGTCAACCAGCAAGCGAATTTGGAGCAGGCTCTCGTTGCCGGTGAAAGGGTATTCGAGTTGATGGATGAGCCGGAAGAAGAAGAAAAAGGCATGGATTTGCCGGAATATCGCGGGAATGTCCGCTTTGACAATGTATCTTTTGCCTATAAAGAAGGCGAATGGGTTCTGAAAAATATCAACTTTGAAGCCCGTCCAGGAGAAACGGTAGCTCTTGTCGGCCATACAGGTTCAGGAAAAAGTTCAATTATGAATCTGCTCTTCAGGTTTTATGACTGCCAGAAGGGTGCGATTACCATCGATGGAATCGATGTTAAGAATATTTCCAGGAACTCACTGCGCCGCAAAATGGGGATAGTCTTGCAGGATCCGTACTTGTTTACAGGAACAATTCTCACAAATGTCAGCCTTGGTGATCCAGCGATTTCCCGTGAACGGATTGAAAAGGCGCTTAAAGATGTTGGTGCAGATGATATATTCAAAAATCTTGAAGATGGCTATGATTCACCTGTGACGGAAAAAGGATCAACGTTCTCAAGCGGGCAGCGCCAGCTCATTTCATTTGCACGGGCGCTGGCCTTTGATCCTGCTATCCTGATTCTTGATGAGGCAACCTCCAGTATCGATAGTGAAACCGAGGCGGTTATCCAGGAGGCAATGGAGGTCTTGAAAAAAGGCCGGACCACCTTTATCATCGCCCACCGACTCTCAACAATCCGAAATGCCGACCAAATCCTTGTACTCGATAAAGGTGAGATTGTTGAAAAAGGCAACCATGATGACTTAATGGAACAAAAAGGCCGTTATTACCAGATGTATCAGCTCCAGCTTGGAAAGGCGGACTTAGCAGGATAATAAGTAGAGAGGGTGTCCCAGAGTCAGCTTGGGACACCCTTTTCTTAATGAAAAAATAATTAAACTGTGCTTTGTTTTGCGTTTATACCGTTATTTAAAGTCACTATTAAATGAATAGGCACTCTTACATCGGCTTTCTCCGGGTACCGATTAATCTATGAGAGGGGTTCTCTTGGATTAATCTGCTTGCTCCGGATACCGATTAATCTATGAGACGGGCTCTCTCGGATTAATCAGCCTGCATCAGACGTCGATTAATCTATGAGACGGGCTCTCTCGGATTAATCCCTCTGTCCCAGACACCGATTAATCTACGAGACGGGTTCTCTTGGATTAATCTGCTTGCTCCGGGTACCGATTAATCTATGAGACGGGTTCTCTTGGATATATCAACCATAAGTTAAACAGTACTAACTAATTGAAAACCGTAAAACAGGCAATTTTCTCCGATATAGATTTTTAATACGTCAACCCAACCCTGCAATGAAGGTATTCGAGGCTTTGAAGCTGTTGAAAGGTGAAATCTCCAGTGTCATAGATTGAAATCGAGCTCGGATTTTCCGGGAGCATATTCCTGCCAACTCGAAATGTTCCCTTTCGCTCGCCGACAGGCAAGTAAGTTGGGCAGACTGCTGTCCAATCAAGACCGGATTCCTTCATAATCAAAAAAGCCTTAAGATGTTCCTCGGCATCCTTTGTGGTAGACCGCCTTGATTCGGACGATTGGAAACGGTAAAGTTGCGGTTCGGACCTTGCCTGCAAAATTCCGGCAGTACTGACCATAATAATGCGTCGAACTTTATGGTGTTTCATTGCATCAATAATGAGTGGCATTGAATCGGACAGAATCGTAGCGCCTCCTGTATTCAATGAACTAATGACTGCATCACAGCCTTCTACAGCAAGGGATACATCTGATTTATTCCTGGCATCACCGTTTAATATTGTTAAGGAAGGATGAGAAATAGCTAGTTTTTCGGGATTCCTAACAAGAGCTCGAACGTGGTAGTCTGCTTCTTGTCAGTTTTCCAACACAATCCTGCCAACTCTACCAGTAGCCCCCAAAAGGCATATGTTCATAAAAATTTCACCTTTCTGTCACGATATCGAAAATTATTACCTATTGTTCATGGTACTTTAGTAATTGATACAAGAGTTCAATCTAAAGGAGCGGGATGGATATGTTCTCAGTTACATTGACGATTGGCAGCATGATGATTCTCACCTATTTTATCGCTTATATGATTGTAAAGCACTAAGGCTGCAGACACTGTCTGCAGTTTTTATTTTGCCAAAAACAAAAGGTATACTCAATATAAGCCTGAAAAAAGGGGATAGGGAAATGAACGTTTTAATAAGGCAAGAGGAAGCAGGGGATTACATAAAGACGGAAGAATTAATTCGAAGTGCCTTTGCCAATGTGGAATTCAGTGACAAAACCGAGCATGAACTGGTTAGAAAGCTGCGGGGTTCCAACTGCTATGTACCAGAACTATCTCTTGTTGCCATTGAAGAAATGAGCGGGGAGACGGTTGGCCATGTCCTTATGACTAAGGCAAGGATATCAAGTATCCAGTCTATTGAAACACTTGCGCTAGCACCTGTATCGGTATTGCCGGAATATCAGAATAACGGTATTGGGACTCAACTCATAAATAAGGCGCTGGCTAAAGCTATAAAGCTAGGTTTCAGCTCTGCGATTGTACTTGGGCATCCAAACTATTATCCAAGGTTTGGATTTGAGAAAGCATCTAAATGGGGAATCAAAGCCCCCTGGAATGTACCAGATGAAGTTTTCATGGCCATGGAGCTAAAAAAGGGTTCTTTGGAAAATAGTTCAGGTACAGTTGAATATCCAAAAGAGTTTAGCGACTAATCCAGTTTAAACGGGCAGACAGAAAGTGATACTTCGATCAAAGAATCCCGATAAGGTGGGCAAACGTAAATAGGCTTGTTTTTATAAAAAGAGGGAAAATGGGGAAAGGATATCCAAGGGAGGGATTAGAATGGAATACAGGATTGAAAAGGACACACTCGGTGAGGTAAAGGTTCCAAAGGATCGTTATTGGGGTGCCCAAACTCAGCGGAGTCTTCAAAATTTTAAAATTAGTACGGAAAAAATGCCTCTGGACCTTATTTACAGCCTTACTACCGTCAAACTTGCCGCGGCAGTTGCCAACAATGCCTCAGGAAAGCTTATCGATGAAAAAAAGGATGCAATCGTTCATGTATGTGCGGAAATTCTGGAAGGGAAGTATGACGAACATTTCCCACTTGCTGTTTGGCAAACCGGCAGTGGCACGCAAACGAATATGAACGTTAACGAAGTGATTGCCAACCGCGCAAATGCTCTTCTTGAGCAGGAGGGCAGTGCCATGAGGATTCATCCTAACGATGATGTCAACATGTCGCAAAGCTCGAATGATACATTTCCGACGGCTATGCATATTGCTGCCTATGGTAAAGTGAATTCAACATTGCTGCCTGCGTTGGACGAACTGACAGTAACGCTAATGCAAAAGGAGAAAGATTTTTCCCATATTATAAAAATTGGCCGGACCCACCTCCAAGATGCAACTCCGCTCACCCTTGGCCAGGAGGTAAGCGGCTGGCGGACAATGCTCGAGAAAAGCAGGAAGATGATTAGTGAATCAAGCAAAACATTGCTTGATTTGGCAATAGGTGGAACAGCAGTCGGCACAGGGATTAATGCTTCCCCTGATTTTGGGGACAGGACGTCAGAAATCATTGCAAGTGTAACGGGCCATCCTTTCCGTTCTTCGGAGAATAAATTCCATGCCTTGACTAGCCACGATGAGCTTGTCTATGTGCACGGGGCATTGAAAGCACTCGCGGCAGATTTGATGAAAATCGCCAATGATATAAGATGGCTGGCTAGCGGACCGAGGAGTGGCATTGGTGAAATCACGATTCCCGCCAATGAGCCAGGAAGCTCAATTATGCCGGGTAAAGTCAATCCGACTCAAAGCGAGGCATTGACAATGGCCATTTGCCAAGTATTCGGCAACGATGCTGCCATCGGCTTTGCCGCAAGCCAGGGCAACTTTGAGTTAAATGTATTCAAGCCTGTTATCATCCATAACTTCCTGCAATCTGTCAGACTGCTGGCGGATGGAATGAGGTCATTCAATAAAAACTGTGCTGCCGGCATAACGGCAAATGAAACAGCGATATTGTCACAAATGGAACGCTCGCTTATGCTTGTAACAGCTCTCAATCCTCACATCGGATACGAAAAAGCAGCAAAGATTGCCAAGCTCGCGCACAGCGAATCGCTAACACTTAAGGAAGCAGCCATCAGGAGCGGCTACCTGGCTGAACAGCAATTCGATGAATGGGTCAGGCCGGAAAACATGGTTTGAAGCAGAAAAGCGGAAACGCCCGTTAAGCAGCGTATGGCATGGAGGGCCTCGATACGAGGTAAAGGAAACACGAAGAGCGCTAGCGATTCGATGTTGACTTACCGTAGAGAGGGGACCGAAGGACACTAGACGCTGGGCGTTGCAGCTAGACAAGAAAAGCGGAAGCACCCCCTAGAGGTTTGCAGATGCTAAGAAAAATAAGTGCCCCCTGCCTGAAAGAGGAGGGGGCATATCCAGTGTATTAACTTTTTTAAAGCTTAAACTGTTGGTTCGTCAGTCCCGACGATCCAGTCAAATTAACGGCTAAAGCCGCCACCAAGTTGGCTTTGAGCCATAGAAACTAGACGCTTAGTAATTTCTCCACCGACCGAGCCGTTTGCACGGGAAGTAGTTTCTGCACCAAGGTTAACACCAAATTCTTGTGCAATTTCATACTTCATTTGTTGCAAAGCTTGTTCTGCACCTGGAACTAACAATTGGTTACTATTGTTGCTTGGCATGCTGCTTCATCTCCTCAGTCATTATAAAATAAATTGTGATATGGCTGGGTTGGCCGGAATTGCACCGGCTCGCCGGGATGACGTCTAGTCCCGGCCCTGGAACCCATCGTTGATATTGATTTTAGTATAATCCGCATGTGTTGGTTTATACTGCGCTTATAGTGGTAATTAATGCCACATCTAACACCAGCTCGGAATAGAAAAATCAGCAAATGCAGACACTAACAAAAAGCGGGGGAATTCAAAATGAATGTTTGTCCAGTCTGTAACGGACTGAAACAACTGAATGTTCACTGCAGTGAGTGCAGCAGCCAGATGGAAGAGAAAGGGCGCTACATGGATTATTTTGACGATTATAGCCCTTACATGCCAATTGATCAAATGAAACTTGAGGATGGCATTCCAAACGATCATAAGAATCATCAATGTCCGCACCTTTATAGGTGCCCATCATGTGGGAATGACCAAATAGTCCTCATAAAAGAGTAATTTTTTCAAGGAAAAACAAAAAGCGCCTGGCCCCTCAACAGAGGCCAGGCGCTTTCAGTTTAAGGCTTATTTGTCACTCGCAGAACGAAGGCGAAGCTCAGTTTCAACATCGAAGAAGTGAACTTTGTTCATATCGAAAGCAAGGTCAAGTTTATCATTTGGATGGATATCGGAGCGGGAATCAATTCGTGCGACAAAATCCTGCCCACCAAGGCTTGAATAGACCATTGTTTCAGCACCGGTCAATTCGGCAACATCGACTATTGCGCTGATTTTTGAACCAGCAGAAGCATCGATGAACACTGGCTCATCATGGATGTCCTCAGGACGGACACCAAGAATGATAGGCTTACCAAGATAGCCTTGCTCACGAAGGTATTTCATTTTTCCTTCTGGTACAGCAATTTTTACATCGCCAATAACGAATTTGCCATCTTCCAATGTTCCGCGGAAGAAGTTCATAGCAGGAGATCCGATGAAGCCGCCGACAAATACGTTTTCTGGCTTTTCATATACTTCTTTAGGACTTCCAACTTGCTGGATCAGGCCATCCTTCATAACAACTAGGCGGCTGGCCATTGTCATCGCTTCAGTTTGGTCGTGTGTTACGTAGATTGTTGTTGTATTCAGACGGCGGTGAAGCTTGGCAATTTCAGCACGCATCTGAACACGAAGCTTTGCATCCAGGTTGGAAAGCGGCTCGTCCATCAGGAACACTTTTGCATCACGAACAATGGCGCGGCCAAGGGCAACACGCTGGCGCTGACCGCCGGAAAGAGCTTTTGGCTTACGGTCAAGGTAAGTTTCAAGGCCAAGGATTTTAGCAGCATCTTTAACTTTTTGGTCAATTTCAGCTTTAGGAACCTTGCGAAGCTTTAGTCCGAATGCCATATTGTCATAAACGGTCATGTGTGGATATAGAGCATAGTTCTGGAACACCATTGCGATATCGCGGTCTTTCGGTGCCACATCATTTACTCTCTTGCCGTCAATGTAGAAGTCGCCTTTGGAAATTTCCTCAAGGCCTGCAATCATACGAAGAGTAGTCGATTTACCGCAGCCGGATGGACCGACAAAAACGATGAATTCCTTATCCTGGATATGAAGGTTGAAGTCTTCAACAGCTGTTACTTTGTTGTCATACACTTTATAAATGTGGTCAAGTTTTAATTCTGCCATTGTATAAAAGCCTCCTGTTAAGCTTATTTCATAATTTAATTGTACAGATATTCTTTGGAAAACCATATGGACACGCTGCACAAAGATTTTCTCACAGGTTTGGGCACTTTGCTGAAAGCCCTTTCTTTTTTGTGCACAGGAGTACTTAGGCGACTTTGTACACTGAATGTTTACGTGAAAAAACTGCCTCTATTGGGCAGTTTCTTCACTGGAGTTATTTCGATTTTGTTCAAACAACAGACAGGCTAGGTATACTGTGAAGGCCGAGTGGAATTCCTTCAAGCTAACACCGGTGCGATCTGTAAATTTATCAATACGGTATTGCAAGGTGTTACGGTGGATGAATAGTTTTTTGGCCGTAAGACTTGCGTTTGAGCCGTTTTCAAGAAAACTTTTGACCGTGCTGAACATTTCTTCGTCACTGCTGAAAGCTGGCTCAAACTCATTTTGCAATGCCTCGGCCAGCGGTTCGGGCAATTTGGACGCAATATAGGCAGGGAATACTTTTTCAAAAGAATAATACTCTTCCATTGCCATTATTTTTTTTGCAAAGGAGAAGAGTGTCCGTTCCTTCTTGAATTGTTCGGTTAATTCAGGTTGAATTCGCAGCTTTTTTCCAACATAAAGGGTTGTTTTTATGTAAAAATCGCTCTCGAATGCTGCTGCCATAGAGGAAATATCCCGTTCTTCGAGTAAGAAATCGCCTAATTCAATCACAACCGCATTGGACTGATTTTCCCAAAGAATAATAATCTCGTCAGGAAAAAAACCATTAATTGCAGTTTCAAGCGCTTCATGGTCATGGTTATAACCGAAGAAATGAAATTGCAGGAGTCTGCCAGGCTCATTCTCGTAGGCAGAAGGGACCTTCCCGGCTGTAAAAAGAAAATCCTTCCACTGTTGGAGATGGGGAGAAAGTTCCCGTTCTGTTTCAGCGGCCTTTCGAAATAGCGTTCCAAGCAATTCGAGTTCACGGTCCGTGATTGCCCCGACTGGAATGGAAAGCCATTCACCAGTTGCAGAATTATTGAATATATGAAACCTTCCAGCCTCACCAGAAGGCTGCGAATCGGTCAAGATGGAACCAGGATAAAGCTCCAGCAAATTTTCAAACATAGCATTTCCCCATTTAATTAAGTAATTTCCTCTATTATATCAGTCATGGACAAGAAGAAAAAATGCCGGAGGAGAGCTCCGGCATTAGCGGTCATAGACATGGAAAAGCATCAGTTCATGGATCTGGCTTTCAACTTGGTTTCTATCATCCTGCTCAGGAGGATTGAGAAGCCACTCAATTTTTCCATCCTGTAAATAGCGGCCCGAGCGTTTTTGTTTTTTATAAAAGCATGAAAACTCCCAGCCGGGCAGGGCTTCATTCTTATAAAGCGGTTTATATTGAAAATGTGTAAGCATGATTTTGTCCCCCTCAGGTACTATTTTACAATATTAGATTTGGGAGGGCGAGTTCATGCTGTTTATAGTTGATTTTTTCGTTGGTTTAGTGATAGATAGCTTGGGGATTGGTATCTCAATTGTGAATAATATCGATAAATTGCCAGAAGAAAGTTTCCTTAGAAAAAGAGGTTGGAAAACTGGGTGATATAATTACCCCGCTACTCTTTAAGATACATCTAAGTTCGGGAGGATGCCAGCTATCTAAAATTGGATTCCCATAGTGGATGTCATAAGCCAGGAAAGCACGCTTGTAACGAGGACAAGCAGGACAAAAGCCCATCCGGGTGCTGCTTTCCAGACCGGCCTTAGTCCGGGCAAGGCATGGAGAGCAAACGTAGCTAAAAACAGGACGAATGGAAACCAATCTAGCAAGGATTCCCGATGTGAACCATCAAGTGCAGTTGAAACAGTTGTACCGACAAAATATATAAAGGTTAACGCATGGGCAGCACAGGCTAGGAAAAACAGGGATAAAGAAGACCTATAATCAAACAAGAAATTCAGCCCCTTTTTGGTTTGTACTTATATATATGTATGGTAATTACATAAGCTACCGAGAAACTGTATGTAATTTGATTTATAATGAATGTATCGATAAAAAGAAGAAAAAAGGTGGATATATTGTTAAAGGAAGCAAGGAATCTTTTAAAAACCTATTACGGTTACGATTCTTTCAGAGTTGGGCAGGAAAGGGCTATTACAGAGGTTCTTTCGGGCAGGAACACACTTTGTGTTATGCCAACAGGCGGAGGAAAATCAGTCTGTTATCAAATTCCAGCCCTGCTTATGGAAGGAACGGCCATTGTCATATCGCCGCTTATTTCGCTCATGAAGGATCAGGTGGATGCGCTAGTCCAGCTAGGCATACCGGCAACCTATATTAACAGTTCAATTTCAGGAAGGGAAGCGGCAGAGAGGATGGATGCGGCAAGATCCGGACGGTACAAGCTGCTGTATATTGCCCCGGAACGATTGGAGTCACAGGATTTCGTTTGGGAGCTGAAAGAAATGAAAATTGGGCTGATTGCGGTCGATGAAGCTCACTGCATATCCCAATGGGGCCACGACTTCAGGCCGAGTTATAGGCATATTTCGAAATTGGCGCACAGTCTTCCAGGAAATCCGGTAGTCCTTGCTCTCACTGCCACGGCGACGCCGCTTGTACGGGATGATATCAGGGATTCGCTCTCTATACCTGAAGAAAATGAAGTCATCACAGGATTTGAACGGGAAAACCTGTCTTTTTCGGTTGTAAAAGGACAGGATCGCGGCAAATTCCTTAAACGGTTTTTAAAGGCTAACCAAAAAGAAAATGGAATTATTTATGCCGCTACAAGGAAAACGGTTGATATGCTCTATGAGAACCTCAGGAAAGGCGGTTTGACCGTAGCCCGCTATCATGCCGGAATGGCTGATGCAGAGCGGTTTGCCGAACAGGAACGGTTTTTGCGGGATGAAGCGGCTGTAATGATTGCTACATCGGCTTTTGGTATGGGGATTGATAAAAGCAATATACGCTATGTTGTCCATTATCAGCTGCCCCGTAATATGGAAAGCTATTATCAGGAGGCTGGGCGTGCTGGCAGGGACGGCCTGCCGTCTGCCTGCGTTGTACTTTATTCTCCGCAGGATATCCAGGTCCAGCGATTTTTGATTGAGCAATCGGCCGACAGGGACAGAGTGCCTGCTGAGCTTTCCAAGCTGCAGGGAATGGCGGATTATTGCCACACGGAAAGCTGTCTGCAGGAATTCATTCTCCGGTATTTTGGCGAAACCAACACGAAGCCGTGCGGGCGCTGTGGCAATTGCACGGATTCAAGGGAAAGCGAAGATGTTACAAAGGAAGCACAGATGGTCCTTTCCTGCATTGTTCGTATGGGGCAGCGCTTTGGAAAAGGGCTTACCGCACAGGTGCTGACTGGCTCAGCCAACCAGAAAATTGCTGATCTAGGCTTTAACCAATTGTCCACATACGGAATTCTGAAATCCTGGACGGCCAAGGAGGCGGGCAGTTTTATCGAGTTTCTTATTTCCGAAGAGCTGATTGGGGTAGCCCATGGAACGTATCCGACGATTTTTGTTGCTGAAAAGGGGAAAGAGGTGCTTGGAGGCAAACTGCCCGTTTTTAGAAAACAGGCTGTTAAATCTGAAACAATAGCAATGGATGATCCTTTGTTCGAAACATTGAGGAGTCTGCGCAAACACCTGGCGGACGAGGCCAATGTGCCGCCGTTTGTAATTTTCTCGGATGCAAGCCTTAAGGACATGTGCCTGAAACTTCCACAATCTGATGATGAGTTTCTGGATGTCAGCGGGGTAGGGGCCAGCAAGCTTGAAAAGTTCGGGGAACCATTCTTGGCTGTAATCAAGCAGTATCTTGTTGAACATCCGGACAGGAAGGCTGTTTATGAAAACGCGGAACCGGCCTCGAAAAAGCGTACAGCTTCGAAGCCGGTGGCTGATTCCCATCTCGAATCCCACAAGCTTTATCTTGAGGGGCATTCTATTAGGGATATAGCTAAGCAGAGAGGGCTATCCCAAACTACGGTTGAAAATCATTTAATTACCTGCTTTGAACAAGGGCTGCAGGTAGATTTTGCGAAAATTATTCCAGAGCAGTTCCTGCCGCTGCTAGAAAAAGCGGTTGAGGAGGCAGGCAGGGAACGCTTAAAGCCAATCAAGGAATTACTTCCCGAGGAAGTTTCCTATTTTATGATAAAAGCATATTTAAGTATGGAAAAGGGCCGGCAGCTTACCTAGCAGCCGGCTTCTTTATTAGATAAGTGGGGCGTTTAATAAAAAGTTAAATACCTTCCAAAATCAGGCAGGCAATGTGTTAGAATATTCCTAGATTATCAGAAACGAGGGATTCTTATTTTACATAGAGATGATGTCGTGCTGTCCTTAAAAGGGCTGAAGAAAAGCTATGGTTCCAAGCAGGTTCTTAAAGGAATTGACCTTGAAGTGGGACGCGGACAAATTATTGGCTATATCGGCCCGAATGGGGCAGGGAAGAGCACGACGATAAAGCTGCTGCTTGGCCTTGAAGAAGGCTTTGAAGGAGAAATCAAGATTTTTGGAAACCTTCTGGATTCGAAAAAAAGTGACTATAAACGAAAGATAGGCTATGTTCCTGAGATAGCCGAACTATATGATAATTTGACGGCTATTGAATACCTGACTTTCACCGGGGAATTGTACGGGATGGATCCGTCGCAGGCCGAGGTGAAGGCCAAGAAACTGATGCGGGCATTCGGACTTGATAATGTGTTTTATAGCCGGCTTTCATCGTTTTCAAAAGGCATGAAACAAAAGGTAATGATTATCTCAAGCATGCTTCATGACCCCGAACTGCTCTTCCTCGATGAGCCGCTAAGCGGGCTTGATGCAAATTCGGTGATGATATTTAAGGAAATCCTTTCTCAGCTGGCTGGGAGCGGTAAGACAATTTTTTATTCCTCGCACATCATGGATGTTGTTGAGAAGATCAGTAACAGAATAGTCCTAATCAATGGCGGAATCATTGTCGCCGATGGAAGTTTTGACGAGTTAAAGGCACGAAGCGAGGAAGGTTCGCTTGAGCAGATTTTCAACCAGTTGACAGGGTTTGATGAATACAGGGAGCTGGCAAGCGAATTTGTGTCGATTGTCAAGGAGGTGTAATCTTGCAGGATTTCAGAACGTTGAAGTTCCTTGACAAATTCTCACAAGTTTTTGAGCGGCTCGGTGCTGATTACAAGGCGATGCGGGCGATTCTTTCGGTAAAGCTTACGATGGACAGCAGGAGGGCTCCAGTCATCCTTGGCAATATGAGGCAAAAGAAGGATAAGGAAGAAAATAAGTTTATCAAGTCACTTTGGATGTATGGGCTATTTGGTCTGCTCCTGGCCCCCCTTGTGCTGCTGGGTGACCATTTCCTGATTCAGATGACCTTCTATTTTGGTGCGTTGATGTTCTTTTTAATGACGTCGCTTATTTCAGATTTTTCCTCTGTCCTTCTCGATTTAAGAGACAGGGCAATTCTGCTTCCAAAGCCAGTCAGAAGGAAGACAATCAGTCTTGCACGGGCTGTGCATGTTGCCATTTATATGTTCTTCTTAACAATGGCCCTTGCTGCGGTACCGCTGGTCGCGGGGTTAACCGTCCATGGGCCGCTCTTTTTTCTGCTTTTACTAGTTTCACTTATTCTCGTGAACTTACTGATTATTGCAGTTACAGCACTCGTTTATTATTTCATTCTCCGTTTTTTTGATGGCGAGAAAATGAGGGACATTATCAACTATGTGCAAATTCTGTTGACCGTTTCGCTGGCACTTGGATATCAGCTAGTTGCCCGGGTGTTTGAATTCGTCAGCTTTGGTGAAACAATCCAGCCTGAATGGTGGCAGGCATTCATTCCGCCGGTGTGGTTCGCTTCATTGTTCGAACTGTTCCTGAATGGCAAAAGCAGCCCTGAGCTTTACCTTTTTGCAGTCCTAGCCTTTATTGGACCAATTGCTGCTTTATCCGTTTTTATCCATTTGATGCCTTCATTTGAAAATAAAATGCAAAAGCTTGCCTCAGGAAGCGGGCCAAGCCGCGTTTGGGTACCGCCACTCGATACAAAATCCGCAAAGCTGATTTGCCCGGATAATCAGGAGAGGGCCTTTTACCGATTTGCTCTGGCAATGATGAAGAGTGAGCGTGATTTTCGCTTGAAGGTATATCCGTCGATAGGATTGTCGGTCATGGTTCCACTGATTCTTGTATTAAACCAACTGCAGTGGAGCTCATTTGAAAGCCTGTCGGAGAGTAAATATTATTTATCGATTTATACGGCAGCCCTTATTATTCCAACGTCGGTGATGATGCTGAAATATTCGGGGCGGCATAAAGCTTCATGGCTGTTTCACGCTGTACCGTTGAAATCATATGCACCCCTTTTTTCTGGAACGCTGAAAGCTTTCCTTGTTAGGCTTTATTTGCCTGTCTATAGCCTGACGGCTGTGGCGTTTTGCTTCATTTTTGGGTTCGACGTCCTCCCGAGCCTAATCGGATCCTTTCTTGCGGCAATTGTATACAGTGTTTTCTGCACCGTGCTCATAAAGGGTTCGCTGCCATTTTCTGAGTCGTTTGAAGCAAGCCATGAAAATAACGGATTGATGACTATTCTTTATTTAATTCCAATGTTGGCGCTGATGGGAATTCACTGGCTGTTTACATTTGTGCAGTATGGGGCGTATTTATATGTATTGATAATGCTTGTAGCTGCCTCGGTGTCTTGGAGAGTAGCTGAAAAGAAGCTTTGGGTGTAAGAAATAAGGGTGTAGGCGATGTTGCAATTCTAATGGGCATAGGAAAAGCTGCGGGGGGTTCCCGCAGCTTTTTTCATAAACGAATAATCCTCGCAGGGAGGCGCTTCCGCTTTTCTTCTGTCTAGCTCCACAAGGAAAGCTTCTAAGAATAATCATCGCAGGGACACAAAGGAAAGCATCCTAGAATTAACATCGCAGAGACAGGCGCACTTTGCCTGTCGCGAGGCGGTTCTTTGCCTGTAACGAAGGCGCTTCCGCTTTTCTACAAATAGATTTCCTCAGGTGCGACGGCGGATTTTTCGGCGAGGCGAATGGCGTATTCGATTAAGAGTTTCCTTGTTAGGTATTCACTTTGGCGCATGGTGCTGGAATGGAAGATGGAACGGCCAGGTTTGGAATTAGCTTCAAGCAGCCAGGCACGGCCATTGCGGTCAAAACATAAGTCCCAGCCGAATTCGCCAGTTATACCATCTAGTTTTTGTTCAAGGATATGGCTTAGTTCAAGGGCGGAGTTTGCCAGTTTCTGTTCAATTTCTGCCTTTTTGTCGCCGAATAGTTCTTCCAATGTATGAATCTGGCCGCCGTATCCGGCGTGGGTAGTAATACTTTGGTTCCCAGCGAGTTTTGCAGCGATGGCGGAAACCTGCCATTGTCCGTTTGCGTCTTTATTAGTATGGACGCGAAAATCAACAGCATTACCATCCGCCTTTGTGAGCAGGATGCGCTGCTGAACAAGTAAATTCCTTCGTTTCTTTGTGCTGAACATTTCGGAAAAAAGGGCATCCAGGTTAGGGAATTTCAGCAGTTTGTTTTCTCCCTGGTTGTTACGGAAACGGGCATAGCAGGTTGATCCGGGCAGCTCCGCGATTACCTGGCAAATGCCTTTCCCTCGGGAACCATCACAAGGTTTTAAATAGACAGAACCGTATTTGTCAAGGAGCCGCCTTACTTCTGAAACAGAGCTGTAAAGAACTGTTTCTGGGAGGTATTTGCGGGCTGCGGAACTTTCCCTTAATCGGTTGTGGATGTCTATTTTGTTGAAGAATCCTGGATTGAACCAGGGGATGAAGTAATCTTTAACGAGCCTTTCCTTGGCAAACCTGGATTGTGGGTGCTGTTCGGCCCTCCGCGATGGGACTCTGTCATAGATGACGGCAGGAAAGGGGAGGTTCCGGGTTTCCCATTTTCCATTATGGAGGATATGGCCTTTCACGGTTGATGTTTCCCAATCAATTGATTGAGGTGTAAACAAATATCCGAAAGCGCCAAGTGATGTGCAGGATTCCAGAAGCTTTGCAAAATAGTCGCTCCGGTCACCAGCTGGCTTAACGGAGGATTCAAGCAGTCCTGTAGTAAATATTCCCACGAGCGGGCCCATGTAAAGAGTTTCCTCATTAAAGTAAGGCTTCAGTTCAAAGTCGAAATCAGAAATGCAAAGAGCTTTAGAAACAGGCTTCGTCAAGGCGAATTCTTTCGTATGATTGGGATTTTGGGAAAATGCCACCTCAACAGCAGATTTCCCAAAGGCTGCTTTCTTTAAAGTTGGAGGTAGCTTGAACGCTTCTGGATAATAAATAATGGGCTTGTCATCTTCAAGGGCTTTGATTGGGTAACGCCTCGCCATAATCCTCACATCCTTTCATTTAAGTTCTTTTTTCTTTGTGGGACAATTACATTTGTTTAGCGGTAAAAATTTTTCACTCAAGGTCTTCTGTTGGTAAAAATGGGGTAAAGATGGTCAAAAACTGTTATAGTATCGTATGTATAGGACAATTGAAACGTTCTTGCGATTTTTTGGAAAGGTTGATGCAAACATGAATATGCTAGTGACAATTCTGTTTATGACAGCGATAGGCGCGTTAATAGGGGGATTTACGAATCATCTTGCAATTAAGATGCTGTTTCGTCCATATAATCCGATTTACATCGGGAAGTGGCGGGTGCCGTTCACACCGGGGCTGATTCCAAAGCGCCGGGATGAACTTGCCGAGCAGATGGGCAGGATGGTTGTTGAGCATCTTCTGACCCCTCAGAGCATCAAGGAGAAATTTTTGCAAAAAGAATTCCAGCAGGATATGACCGAACTGGTTAAAAAGGAGCTCCGTACATTATTGGAGTCTGATTTTACAATAGCCAGCCTTCTCGATAAAGCTGGAATTAAAGATGGAGCAACACGGATTGACAAACGAATTGAGCGGCTTATAGAAGGAGTATATGAACGCGCGATGTCCCGGTATCGCGGCCAGCCAATTGGCAATGTGGTCCCTCAGGCATTACTTGAAGGAGCTTCGAAAAAAATCCCGGAAATCAGCTCGTATATCCTTGGCAAGGGAGCAGATTATTTTTCGAGCCAGGAAGGGAAGCTGCGCATTCAAATTTTGTTCGATGAGTTTTTTAAGGATAAGGGAATGCTTGGCGGCATGCTGCAGATGGTTCTTGGCAACGTGAGCATAGCTGATCGGATTCAGCCGGAAATCATTAAATTTTTCAAAAGTGATGGAGCGCATGGGCTGATTTCGAGCATTCTCCGAAATGAATGGTTGAAGCTGCTTGAGCGGGATGCTGCCGAGATTGAGAACATGGTCGGACGCGACAAGGTTGTTGAAACACTGAAGGAGTATGCCATCAATCTTGCGGGTACTCAAAAACTGTTGGATACACCGGTCTCAGAATTGCTGGCATCCTATAAGGATACGATTCTTGAACGTATGGCTCCAAATCTTGTGGTTATGCTGGGTGACTGGCTGACATCAAGATTAGATGTGATGCTGGAAAAAATTCATCTGAAGGAGCTTGTACGCGCACAGGTGGCCACTTTTTCATTAGAGCGGGTGGAGGATATGGTGCTTGGGATTACGCGCAGTGAGCTAAAAATGATTACCTATCTGGGTGCTTTGCTGGGTGGTTTAATCGGGATATTCCAGGGGATATTCGCTATTCTGTTTTCATAGGTCTATTAAATATATAGTTTGCATAGGCTAAACAGATGTGATTTTCGCATTCGTTTGCCCGGTCTGGTATAGTGGACAGGAATGTAATTTAATTTAAGGAGTGTTTTCATGGCTGGAAATTTCTATGATGCCGCAAATGAGCTTGAAAAAGCCATTCGGGAAAGTAATGAGTATAAACAATTAAGGCAGGTTTATGATGAAGTGAATGCAGACCCCTCTGCACGCACAATGTTTGAGAACTTCAGGCAAATTCAAATGAATCTGCAGCAAAAGCAAATGTCTGGACAGCCAATCAGCCAGGAAGAAGTGGATCAAGCTCAGAAGTCAGTTGCGCTTGTTCAGCAGCATCCAACGATTTCACGTTTGATGGAGACTGAGCAGAGAATGGGCATGGTGATTGGTGAGCTGAACAAAATTATCATGAAGCCGCTTGAGGATTTATACGGCCCTCTGCAGCAGTAAGAATTGAATGAGTGGAGAATCCGGTGCATATCGTGCCGGGTTTTTTGTGTTTTTCAGACAATCCCTACAAATTTATCAGGCAGATTTTATTTTGGGCCTATTGTTCTAGAAAAAACCTGTTTCTCATAAAAGTGAATAAGGATGATTCCATCAGGACAGGGGGCACCAACCATGATTTATCGTATGCTTGCGCTAAATATAGACGGAACGCTTGTGGATAGCGCCGGAAAGCTTCATAAATCCACAAAGGAAGCGATCAGCTATGTGCAGAATAAGGGAATCTGCGTAACGCTGGTAACATCACGCAATTATGCATCCGCCAGAAAGGTGGCAAAGGCGCTCAAACTGAAGGCCCTGTTTGTTTCCCATCAAGGAGCGTATATTGCGAATGCTGATGACCAGCCTGTATATGTAAAAAGAATTAATGAGGACCTTACGTACGAGATTACAAGATTTCTGGAGAGTTTTTCTTGCCAGATCCGTCTTGTCCATGAAAAATTTTCTCTTGCGAATAAGCTGCAGTTAAATAACAATCTCTTAGCAAAGGCAATTTTCACCTCTGGTGATCCTCTTGGTTATTCACATCAATTTGTAACGGATCTTAGCGATTCATTGGCAGATACACCGGTCGCGCCTCCGAAAATTGAAGCTTATTTTGAATCGGAACAGGATCTCGAGGACGCCCGCCTTGCTCTTAAAGCAATGTTCACTGAAGTGAAAGCTGAAGCGAATGAAGGTTTCAGGCTTGATATAGTTCCCTCGGGTGTATCGAAACTATCAGGATTGCTTTATATTTGTGATCAGCTTGGCATCAGTTGCAGGGAAGCCGTCGCAATCGGGGATAGCCAGGATGATATCCCATTCATTGAGGCAGCAGGACTCGGGGTTGCAATGGGGAATGCCCCTTATGAAGTAAAGCGGGCTGCTGACTGGGTAACCCGGGCCGTCGGCGAGCATGGGGTTGCCTACATGGTGAAAGAACACTTCAGAAAGCAGCACCCCATTGAGTTCTTGAAAAAAATGAACATCATAAAGTAGTGGCAAGTTAGGCACAGGCGGATAGCCTGTGCTTTTAATATTGGTCACGAAATTCACTTATTTAAAATAGCTTGATTCAAAAAACTCCTCGCGACAGGCAAAGTGCGCCTGTCTCTGCGATGTTAATTCAAGGATGCTGTCCTTTGTGTCCCTGCGATGATTATTCTTGGAAACTATTTGTTGAGAGGAAGTCACAGAAAAACTCATAATGCTCATATTGGGTCTGTATTATCCCACTTGTGTCTCATATCAGTTGTTAATTGTCTCAAAAAAATTGATTTGGAAGGTAGTGAGTGAATGGCATATTTTACTTGTGTTGACCTTGGTAACCTGATTTTGTACACTTAAGAAAGTCAAATTGTAAAGGTGGATGAGTGTGCATATTTCAATAACCGGCCTATCCGACCAGCGGTTTGAGCGGCCGCTACAACTTATAGCAAACTTATTTTTTGAAGAATCACAAATATATTTTAATAAAATACCCAATGCGGATATTTCTATAGAGATAAGCCTTGAACAGAATGAAACCGAAGTTGCTGTTACCGGAGTACTGGAAAGCAATGTCCCATTAAGGGCAGAGCATAAGGCTGTAATTGACCCGGAACTATCGGAAAAAGGACAATTTAAACAGTTGAAAAATGCTGTTTCCCATGTATACTTGATGCTGTTCCAAGAGCTGACAGGCATGACACAGAAATGGGGTATCCTTACAGGAGTACGCCCGACAAAGCTTCTGCATCGGAAACTTAGGGATGGAGTAGACCCTGAAACTGCACAAAAGGAACTGGCCAAGGAGCATATGATTACTCCCGAAAAGGCAGCCTTGATGCAGCGGATTGTTGATCGCCAACTTGCGGCTGTACCGGATCTTTATTCCTTGAAAAAGGAAGTAAGCATATACATTGGCATTCCATTTTGCCCTACTAAATGCGCTTATTGTACGTTCCCGGCCTATGCGATCAATGGGCGGCAGGGCTCCGTTAATTCCTTCCTTGGCGGGCTTCATTTTGAAATGAAGCAGATGGGCAGCTGGCTGAAGGAAAAAGGAATTAAGATTACAACCGTCTACTTCGGAGGCGGAACACCAACAAGCATTACTGCCGATGAGATGGACATGCTCTATGAGGAAATGTATACATCCCTCCCGGATGCAACCGAAATCAGGGAAGTAACAGTGGAAGCAGGACGTCCTGATACAATTACTCCTGAGAAGCTTGAAGTCCTTAAGAAATGGAACATCAATAGAATCAGCATTAATCCGCAATCGTATATACAGGAAACGTTGAAGGCAATTGGCCGCCATCATACGGTTGAGGAAACGGTTGATAAATTCAAGCTTGCTAGAGAAATGGGCATGGACAATATTAATATGGATTTGATTATTGGGCTGCCAGGTGAGGGAACAAAGGAATTCACTTACACCCTCAATGAAACTGAAAAGCTGATGCCGGAATCGCTGACCGTTCACACACTCTCTTTCAAACGCGCTTCGGAAATGACGAAGAATAAGGATAAATACCGGGTTGCCGACCGCGGCGAAGTTGAAAAAATGATGGAACTTGCGGAAACCTGGACGAAAGAGCATGGGTATGAACCATATTATTTGTATAGGCAAAAAAATATCCTTGGCAATCTTGAAAATGTTGGCTATTCATTCCCGGGACAGGAGAGTATTTATAATATTATCATTATGGAAGAAATGCAGACAATCATTGGCCTTGGCTGTGGAGCATCGAGCAAGTTTGTTCATCCAGTCACCGGGGTAATTACCCACTTTGCCAATCCGAAAGATCCAAAATCGTATAACGACAATTTTGAGCATTACACGAATGAAAAAATTAAAATACTTGAAGACCTTTTCTCGGAAGCAAACGAACCCGCGTCAATCTGATGCGGGTTTGTTCTAGTCGTTAAGGATATTAAAAGTTTCTCGCATTATTATGATGGACAATAAGTATAAAAAGTGGGGCAAAACTTCTGTCATTTGCAATCTGTTTTTAGTACCAATTTAATAATATTGGTTTTTATAAGCTGGTCGGTAAAAAGCTGCTGGTTCCTACATTTAGAATCAAGTGGGCCCGCCCTTATTGGTTGCGGAGATCAGGTTAAGCACTCAATCTGATAAATAAACGGAAAAATTCCGTTTAATTAGTAAAAAGTATTGAAAAGAGCTTATATAGACGGAGAGATTCCGCCTATTGACTTCAAAATATATCAAAACGGGAGCTATTACTTTGCATAACCGGAAAATCTCCCCTTATCTACACCGATACGATTTCCATTTTGCAAATAACCGGAAAACCTCCGCTTATTTTACATTCGCTGGTTACCGATTTGGGACAAGGCATTCCCAGCAGTGTTTTTCCTGTCGTAAGTCACCCTTTGCCTATCAAGAAGGTACTTGCGCTTTGTTCATTAACTTGTAAGATTTTCCCTCTTGAATTGGACATAGAATGATAGTGTTTCCAGAGTTAAAAAACTTACCTATGGAGATAGCCAAAGAAAAAATTCAACAAAGAATAAAAAGCGATTCCTTTTTTGGGAAAATTCTTACTTCTTTTAGTCACAAGAAGTATAATGAAGGTAAGATAACAATAGGGAGGCGATGGGGTTGTCTTTAAATGGTTTAACGGAAAAAGTAAGCGTTTCCGTGGACGGTCGAGTTGCGACGGTAAAGATGAACAAGCCTGAAACCATGAATGCCCTGGATAAAGAAATGATTAAAGGGCTAATTGGAAGGCTTAAGGAGATTAGCGATTCCGATGATATTGACGTTGTTGTCCTTACGGGCACCGAAAGGGCGTTTTCATCAGGCGGGGATATAAAGGCGATGTTGTCCCTGAATGATGAATATGAATTCTTTTCGATCATGGATTGCATTAATGAGTTGATTATTACGTTGTACAGTCTTCCAAAAATCACAATCAGTGCTGTTTCGGGTGCGGCAGCCGGCCTTGGTTTTAGCATCGCGCTGGCAACGGATCATATTATCGCCGGAAAACATGCAAAGCTTGCGATGAATTTCATTGGGATCGGCTTAATTCCTGATGGCGGGGCACACTTTTTCCTGACAAAATACCTGGGAGAGATGAAGGCAAAGCAGCTAATTTGGGAAGGAAAGACGTTGAGTGCAAATGAAGCCCTTGAAAAAGGCCTTATTCATGAGGTTGCGGATAATCTTGAGGAAATCCTGCAGGAAAGAATTGATGACTATTTGCAGCAGCCGATTCAAGCAATGATTAAAACAAAGAAAATCCTCGCAGAACTGAATCGCCCGCATCTTCTCAAGGTGCTTGAGCTTGAAAAATATGCACAGCGAAAAATGAGGGAAACTAAGGACCATAAAGAAGGAATCCTGGCATTTACCGAGAAACGTAAGCCAAAATTCATTGGTAAATAATTTTTTTAAAAAAATGACGCTCAAAGTGACAAAACTCTGGGCGTCATTCTTATGTTTCGTTAAACTATATTTCAGAGGCACGCCAAAATCAGGAATGAAATAAAATCAGCTTTCCGGCAGGTGATGTGCAGCGATATGTCTTCTCGGAAAAGCCCTTTTCTTCCAGTGCCTTCATTCCAATTTCCTTTGCTTGATCGTCGTTTTCTGCTTGAAATGAATCGTCAAGAAGCTTTTCCCCGTCTTGTTCAAAAACCGTCAACTTATACGTTTTCAATCCATTCCCTCCCCAGTCCTTTGTATCCCCATTTTTGCATATCCGGCACTATTCCGTAAAGAATGAGAGCCTCTACAAAACAGAACGTGCATTCGTCTTTTTGAGATGATAGAATAAAGGAAATACAGCAAGCGTCGAGTGCTGCAATGCCGGGCATTTTTATATCCTGCTTGAGTCGGTTCATTTAGACTTTGGTGGGGATACAGGAGCATTACTTTAAAAAATGAAAGGAGTTGTGTCATGAAGAAAATACGGTTCATCCACACAGCGGACCTGCATCTTGACAGCCCGATGGCAGGCCTTAGCAAGATGCCGAAGACTATTCTGGATAGGCTGCGTGAAAGTACCTTTAAAGCATTCTCTAGAATTGTCGATGCAGCTATCGAACATGAAGTCGATTTTGTGATTATCGCTGGCGATTTGTATGACGGGGAAGACAGGAGCCTGAAGGCACAGTCAAGGTTTCGGGCCCAAATGGAAAGGCTGTTTGAAAAGAATATCCCCGTATTCGCGATTCACGGTAATCATGACCATCTTGGCGGGGACTGGGTAAAGCTTGCTATGCCAAATAATGTCCATGTATTCGGCAGCGAGCCCGAAATGGTCCATTATCTTACAAAATCAGGCGTAAGTGTATGCCTGTACGGGTTTAGCTATCCTACAAGGCATGTCAAGGAGAAGAAAGTCGATAGATACATAAAGGCAATTCATGGAGACTTCCATATTGGGATACTCCATGGCAATGATGGATCGAGTTCCGAGCATGGAAATTATTGTCCATTCACAGTTCCTGAATTAGTTGGCAAACAATTTGATTATTGGGCTCTTGGCCATATCCACAAGCGGGCTGTTCTCTCTTCTGCTCCGCCAGTGGTGTACCCGGGTAATATCCAGGGCAGGAACCGAAAAGAAAAAGATGAAAAGGGATGTTACCTTGTTACACTGGATGAAGCAGGAGCTTCCCTGGATTTTATTGAAGTGAACGACTGCGTCTGGAAGGAAACAACCATAAGCTCAAAAGGTCTTAAGGACTTGTCCGATATCCTTCAGCTTTGCCAGGAGGAGAAAGAAAGACTTCGCACCGAGGGGGCAGGGGTCCTTCTATCGATTAAATTGACTGATGTGAGTTTAACAGATGCACTGGAACAGGAAAGCCTTTATCAAGATGTGCTTGAAATTCTCCAGGATGGAGAGGAAGAGGAGACCTCATTCATTTGGACAATTAAAGTCTCAATAGAAGAAGAGGCTGCGTGGCGCCGTGAAGATTTGATTCAAGAAGCTGATTTTTACTCCGAACTTTTCGGGATAGCCGACCATTTTGAACGTGGAGCTGATGTGCTGGAGCCTGTTTATGGACGCCTTCCGGGAAGAAAGTATCTTGAACGGCCTACCGAAAAGGAACAAACCGGGCTGCTTGTAGAAGCAGAGCAGCTGCTTGTAAAGATGCTCAAAGGAAATTGATAGTAAGGAGGTGGCAGTATGAAAATTGAAGAAATTCATATTTATGGATATGGAAAGCTTGAAAATGTCTTTATTGATAATCTTGAAGATTTTCAGGTGTTTTATGGCGAGAACGAAGCAGGAAAATCGACTATCATGGCCTTCATTCATGGAATCTTGTTTGGATTTCCAACCAGGCAGCAGCTTGAACTGCGATATGAGCCTAAACAAGGCGGCAAATATGGGGGCAGGCTTAAACTCAGGCATCCGGAATATGGTTTGGCTATTATTGAGAGAGTACGCGGCAAAGCGGCAGGTGATGTCGCGGTTACGCTTGCAGACGGAACTTCGGGTGGGGAGGAACTTGTAAAAAAGCTTCTTGGTAATTTTGATAAAGGCATGTTCCAAGCGATCTTTTCCTTTAACCTTCATGGCCTGCAAAATGTCCATCAAATGAAAACGGAAGATATTGGGCGGTTCCTGTTCTCCTCCGGTACACTCGGTACGGACAGGCTTGCAAAAACAGAGAGTGAGCTGCAAAAGGAGCTGGATGCAAGGTTCAAGCCTTCTGGAAAAAAACCAACCCTAAACCAGAAGTTTGCCGAGTTGAAAATCCTTGAAGCAGACCTTAACAAGGCAGCAGACAAAAACAGCCGCTATGAGTCCTTACTAAAGGAGAAGGAAGCTGTTGAAACGAGGCTTTCAACCCTGCAGGGCAAAATCCCTGAGGTGCAGGCTGAAATCAGGAAACTTAAGGAATGGTTGAGAATAGAGGATCTGGCTCGCGAAGAAGCGATTTTAAAGGATGAACTTCAAACGTATGATAAGTTTGAGTTTCCTTCTAGGGGTATGGAACGGCTAAGCTCCTTGAAGCAGATGATTGGACCGTATCAGGCCCAAATCGAAAACCTGAAGGAACGCCGTGCAGCTCTCCTAAAGGAAATTGATAACCTCGTCATCAATCACGAGCTGCTTAGCCATGAATCTGAGGTTTTAGCTATTCTTGAAAAGAGGCCCGATTATGATCGCTCAACACAGGAAGAGTTAAAAATCAGGGAAGAGGCTTCCCGTCTTGATGAGACGATTGCTGTATTGAAGGAGAAACTCCATATTGACCTGACAGAAGAGGAAATAGAGAGAATCAATACAGATATTTACATAAAACAGCAGGTAGAGAAAGCAGCCAATACAAGGGTAAGGCTGGACAATCTGAAGGCTCAGCTGGATACAAGCTTTCATGAAGAAAAGGCTGGTCTTGAAAAACTTGAATCAGAGCTTAAGGCTGCTAAAGCATCGTTGCTCCCGCGGCCAGAACGCGAAAAGCTAGAAAAAGCTTCCCGTGTCAGTAACAAGGCAGAGCTGCAAAGGCGTCTTGAGGATACCCGGGAAAAGATAAGTTTGCTTGAAGATGCCGCCAATGATGAGATATCGTATCAAAAGCGAAACAAGGCCTTTAGCATGGCTGTCCTAGTTATAGGAATCCTGCTCATCGGGTATGGACTTACGGTTCAGCTTATTTCGCTCGCAGGGATTGGTTTGCTGTGCGCAATTCTTTCAATCACAATGTTCGCTAAATTCTCCAAGAGCCAAATGTCTGGAGGAAAGCAGGCTCAGCTTTTAAAAGAAAGGCAAAAAGCCCAGAGGATAGAAGAAGAATTATCCGGAATGAATCATGCTGCTGCCGGTGAAGCGACCGTCAGGCTTGGGCTTGATGATCAGCAGAGGAACAAGGTTTACAGTCTTGAGGCCAGGCTTGATCAGCAAAATGCACAATTTGAAAAAGTACTTTCCAGGTTCGAGCAAATTGAAAAAGAAGAGCGGGAACTCGGAGAAATCATACTTAAGCTTTCCGATGAGTTTAGAATCAGCGAAAAAATCGGCAGGCGAATGATTCTTGAGGCTTACAGGCTTATTGATGAATGGAAGGCAAGCATTCGGGAAAAGCGGAGATTGCATGAAAAAATGGATGCACTACTAGATATTAAATCAGGGATAGAGGATAAGTGGTCGGGGCTGTCAGGCCTATTCGGCAATAGTATGCCGGACGACTTTATGGTTGCAAGCCTAATGGCTAAGGCCGAGTTGGAAGCTGAAAAACAGAAACAAATCGTATACAATGAAAAGTCTGCAAAGCTCGAGGAAATAGAACAGGATCTTAAGATGCAGGAAAAGGAAAAAGAAGTACGGCAACTGGAAATTGCGCAGCTTCTAAAGCAGGCGGGAACAGAGGATGAAGAGGCTTTTTACAAGCTTGGCGAATTGGCGGCAAAAATTGATTCCATAAAAGAACGGCTGGACAATATTGGCAGGGAACTCTCCTATTCTTCGATTTCAGAGGATGAAAGAAAGGCTCTATTGCAAATGAACGACGTGGATGAGAGGTTAATAGGGCTTGAGCAGGAGGCAGCGGAAGGGGAGGGTTCAATTAAAACCCTTCAAACCCGTCTTCCGGAGCTACAGCATGAAATTGATATTCTAGAAGAAGGCGGTATTTATTCTGAGCTGCTGCATACATTCCGTCTTGCCAAATCCGAAGCCGAGCAAGAGGCAAAGGAATGGGCAGTATACCAGCTTGCGAAGGAACTGCTGATTCGAACGACAGACCGTTTTAAGGATTACCATCTTCCGAGAATGCTGAAAAAGGCAGAAGAATATCTTGCCTATTTGACAGAAGGGAATTATAGTAAGCTATACCTCGCCCCGGGAGGGAATGGATTTTTGATAGAACGAAAAGACCATACCCGCTTCGAGGCAAATGAATTGAGTCAGGCGACAACCGAACAGGTGTATGTTGCTATAAGGATTGCTCTGGCAGAGACAATATATGAAAAATTCACATTCCCTTTCATTATTGACGATAGTTTCGTAAACTTTGATGGAAATCGGGTAAAACGGGTAATAGAGCTGCTGAAGCGGTTTGAAAACAGACAGGTACTATTCTTTACCTGCCATGAACACCTCCTCGAGCACGTGGACGGCCGGCAAGTCCATCGGCTAGGCAAGGAGCATGCAGCAATCAAGGGGTAAATACCTTAAGTGGTATGATATAGTGATGGTATCGGAAGGAGTCGAGAGTATATGGGGAAAATGATACTTGAATATGAAACTGGTGAACAGGTTGACCAATTTTTATTAATAAAAAGCTCAACAAAAGGTATTGCCAGTAATGGAAAGCCCTTTTTAACCTTAATCCTCCAGGACCAGAGCGGGGACATTGAGGCGAAGCTCTGGGATGCAGGGGATGAAGAAGAAAAGACATACAGTGCACAGGCAATCGTTAAGATAATTGGAGATATCCAGAATTATAGAGGGAAGAATCAGCTGAAAATCAGGCAAATCCGTCCTGCCGGCCCGCATGATGGCGTCAAGCTTGATGATTTCCTGGAAACCGCCCCATTAAGTAAAGATGAAATGGCTGGAAAGCTGACACAATACATTTTTGAAATGAAAAATCCAAATATCCAGAGGATTACAAGGCATCTGATGAAAAAGCATCAACAGGCATTCATGGAATTCCCTGCCGCCACCAAAAATCATCATGAGTTTGTTTCCGGCCTGGCCTACCATGTTGTCAGCATGCTTGATTTGGCAAAGGCGATATCAAGCCTTTACCCGAGCCTTGATAGAGATTTGCTTTATGCGGGTATTATCCTCCACGATATGGGCAAGGTCCTTGAGTTGTCAGGGCCTGTTTCAACCGTATATACCGTACAGGGAAACCTGCTCGGCCATATCACTATTATGGTAAATGAAATCGGCAAAGCTGCCGATGAACTGGGCATCTCAGGAGAAGAAGTCCTGGTCCTCCAGCATTTGGTCCTGTCCCATCATGGCAAAGCGGAATGGGGAAGCCCGAAACCGCCATTGATTAAGGAAGCGGAAATCCTGCATTACATTGATAATCTTGATGCCAAGATGAATATGCTTGACGGTGCACTTGAACGGGTGCGGCCTGGTGAATTTTCCGAGAGGGTTTTTGCCCTCGATAACCGGTCATTTTACAAACCAACATTCCATAAATAAAATTTCAAGAGACCTGTACCTCGGGTCCCTTTCTTTTTGACCAGGATGCTGTTTCTTTGTTTAAAAAAGAACCTTTATTGCTAATGGTGAAGCATAAATTTCGCTTAACTGAATATCTATACTGTAGTGGACAACCATTACAGGGAAAGGGGCAGCGGATATGATTATTCCTCTTTGGATTTATTCAATTGTACTCGGTATTGCAATTAGTGCGGTGATGGCAGTGAAGACTGGTAAAGAAGAACGGAAGGAAGAGCGGGAACTGATTGAAAAAGAAGGAGAAATCTACATGAAACGGCTCGAGCTCGAGAAAGAAAGGCGCGGCCTGCAAACCTAAGCATGAATTCATTTAAAAAACAAAAGGGGGACTCCAGTTGTTTAAGCCGGAGTCCCCTTGTCATATATTACTGTTGAGGATTGGTTTCAAGAGCTTTCTTAAGGTCTTTGTCTTTAATTTCAACATCGGCAGCTTTAAGTTCTTCCTGCATTGCTGCGTCAATCATTTCAGGAGTCAGCTTTGAAACCTTCACCTGATACTCAATTTCATCCTTCATTTTATCATATGACTGCTTTTCTTTGATGTCAGTAACCTGGATGATATGGTAACCGTATTCGGTTTTAACAGGAGCGCTGATTTCATCCTTTTTCAGCTTGCCAGCAGCTTCATCAAATTCCGGAACCATTTTGCCAGTGCCTGGCTGGAACCAGCCGAGGTCTCCGCCTTGCTGGGCAGACAGTGTATCAGTGGAAACTTCTTTTGCTACATCCTCGAACTTTTCACCTTTATCAAGTCTTGCCTTGGCAGCTTTTGCTGCGGCTTCATCCTTGACTAGGATATGGCGGGCCTTGATTTCAGGCTTGTAGTTCTCGTAATATTCCTTCATTTCTTTTTCAGTTGCCTCGACGTCTTTTAAAGCAGCCTTTTCTTGCAGAAGTCCAATTCGGAAGGTTTCCTTAAGGTCTTCTTCACTGTTGTAGCCATATTGTTGTAGAGCCATTTCAAATTGATCCCCAAGATCAGCTTTCAATTCTTCTATCTTTTTGTTTACTTCTTCATCTGTGACTTTATATTTATCAGACAACACTTTTTCATATACAAGCTGCTGCAGGGCTGGGCTGCCATACTTGTCCTTCATAAGATCGTAAAGGTCGTCCTTAGTGATATTCCCAGCTTTGGATTCAGCTACAACTTCGCCGCTTCCATTATCTGTATTGTTGCAAGCACCAAGGGTTAGAACCCCGCCAGTGAGAGCAAAAGCAAGCATCCATTTTTTCATGATGTATCTCTCCTAAAAGTTTATTTCCAGCAGGTCTTCAACCCACATCCATTACTATAACATAAATGGACAGACATGCCAAAAATTTTCAGGGCCAAACTGTGAACGATATTCCATATTAATGACAGGAAACCCGATTGCCACAAGGCTTCGAGTTAACCATGAAAATAGGTGGGATTTTCTCTTAATGGAGTAAAAAGGAAGAGAAGAAAAGTAAAAGTAATGGACATTCGCCTATTCGAAACAATGGTGAACTGAATAGTATATGGTAACTTCCTGAAAGGAGGTGCCGTTATGAGTGGTGGAGGAGGATATGGTGCAGGCTTTGCACTGATCGTGGTTCTGTTCATTCTATTGATTATTGTTGGCGCTGCCTGGCTATAATCAATAGACGCATGAGGGACATGGGAATTTGAGCCCATGTTCCCGGAATTGCGCTAACATAAAGCAAAACGTAAAAAGCGGTGGGAAAATTCCCCACCGCTATTATTCTTTATGAAGTACGATAATTGTAGTTTTTAAGTAAACAGTACCTCAATGTAAGACGAAATCAACAGAATCGTAACCAATACGTTTATTGTCCTAAAAAGGCCTGGCTGGCGTTCCTCCGGAATTTCCTTCTGGATACAGAGGGAGTTGGTCAATTGGTTAATAGAATATAAAATAAACAGAGCAAAAACGGCAAAAACAAAATACATTCTGACTCTCCCCTTGGTTTTCTCATGTTATCTACAATATCAAATTCCCTTCAAAAAGGAAAGTTGAAATGCCCCTGGGGGACAAGCAAAAGTTTACTCAGTATGGGATTCAGTAACCATCGAATACTTCCCCATTGATCACGAGTGTCGGCTGGCAATATAAAAACTTCCATTCGTATTATATTGGATTTAGGACAAGCCCGCGACATCTTCTATCAAACTGACATTTATTTCCATTAATTGAGACTTTGCTCTACACAAAGTGAAGTATGACTCATATGCCTGGAATAGATATAACTTGCTTATAAGTTGGGATAAACGTGTTAAAATAATATGAATTGGAAGGAATCTTTATTAAGTACTTGAAAAACAAGGGACCATTATAATAGGTCAACCAAAACAATTGCCAAGTACATCATATCTCATTATCATAACTTATGATGAATAAAGCTTTAGAACTCTTATTTGTAAGGCTGATAACACACTTGTTTAACCAGCCGATTGAGTGAAAAAAAGTCGGACAATTAATCCGGTAAAAACCACATCTTCTTTGAAGCCAACAGTACCCCGCCCTTCTTAAGGACGGAGTACTGTTGGCTAAAAATAGAATGGTAAATGTCGTGAAACGAGGGCTGTAAATGGATAGCAGGCAAATACTGGATCGGATTCAATTGTTGGAATATCACATGAGGCTGCTGGCAGAAGCTGTAGATAAAACCGAGTATGAATTGAATAAGCTCCTTGTAAAGAGAAACATTACCGAACGGGAAGCTGCCGAGTTCTTCGCTTTGTGTGAGCGAATGAACAAAGTTATGGAAGAACAAAAAGCGGAAGGATTTTTACATTTTCATCCGCTTTTTCAGGAATTCGCATCATTATTGCCTTCAAAGTTGGATTCCCGAGAGGTAGTTACTGCATGTCTAAGGCAAAAAGTATTTGTCCCTTTAATGACAGAACTCAATAAATATCTCTAATTAGACCAACTCTTCAGACTTGCCAATTTTGCGAAGCTTTCCTTCCTCTTCGTTGAATTCACATTCAATGTTGTGGAAGGACTTTTCGAAAATTTCCATAAAATCATCACCATAAATATTGCGGACAATTGCCATCATTTCAATGATATCCGGGAATTTCCCATATAGATCCCTTAATGGGAGTGCACCTGAAAAAACTGAATTTGCTCCAGGTTCATAGGATTCCATTAAATCAAGGAGAAGAGCTTCACCTGAATCAGTTAATTTGATATACGTATTACGTTTGTCATTTTCTTTCTTCGAAAACTGGAGGAGTCCCCTCTCCTCAAGCTTCTTGGAAAAATTGAACGCAGTCGAAACATGCATGACCCCGAACTTTGCAACATCCGAAATGGAAGCGCCATTTAGATGATACGCAATCCAAAGAATGTGGTGTTCGTTAATATTAAGGTCATATGGCTTAATCCAATTTTGCCAGTCCTTTTCAACTGATTTCCAAAGCGCCTTGCTTAATTGAGCAATCCTCTGGCTAAAGAGCATTGCTCCCTTCAGATTGTAGTGTTTTTCTGCCATCCTTCGTTCACCTCTTTTGAAAAATCTTTCCCCTTGTCCCTGTTCGTAGAGTTGTTTCCGTTTGCAAAAAAGTTAGGCATGTAATACAACACATGAAAAAATTGCCTTTCTTTTCTATATTAACATTATGCCAATAAAATAAAAATTAATAAAGATATAAATTTACTAAATTTTTAGAAATTGAATAAATTATTTTTTCGACATACTATCCGAACAATGTCGAGCACTGTAAAAAATTATATGTAAAGTTTGAAAAATCCTCCCCCCGCATGTGGGAGAAGGATTGCATGTTACTTTACTGTCTGGCCATTGCTCTCTTGCTGCTCATTTTTGGAGAGGCCCTGGGCTGCCAATTCCGATTCTAGCTGGCCGATTGCAGTTTCAATTTCACCGATTTCTTTTTGGATTTCAATCTGTTGTGGCAGAGTCTCGGACTGCCAGCGTTTGATTGCGGTATTGACCTCGTTGACAAAGAATGTGAGGTGAACCCGGCCTTCCTTCGTGGCGTGCAGGGAGGCATCCTTGACCTCCATGATGCTGTTCTTTAAATCCTTCAATTGAGCAAGATACAGATCTTTATTCTGTTTCAGCCCTTCCCGTAATTCGTTGCCCGATTTAGGGGCGGTAAATAATGTAGCAATTCCGGCGGCCGCGCCTCCCAGCAGGACCCCGTACAGAAATCGTTTAGCTCCCATATTCCTCAACACCTTTCTATATGAATCGCTTTTCTCTATTGTACCCAAAATGTGAAAAGCATGCCAAATCTCTCCATATAGTAAATATCACAAATTCAATAAGCTAAACCTTCCTTCATACGAAGGGATATGCTCTCATATATATTTAGATGAATATAGCTTTTCCAGGTGAATTTCTCGAATGGTGTTCAAGTATTGTTGACAGGTAGGATAGGAGTGAATGCTGTGGCATCATTTTTCTTTGCATTGAGTGCATTGTCCATAGTGGGTTGTCTGTATTTTGGAATCAGTTATGCAAAAGGTGGAATGTATCCGCCAAGGCAACTTTTGAAAAAGAAGACTGCCGGGATGGCCGCAGGGGCAGCAGTGTTTTTACTCATGGGGACTGTTGTGTGGCTCGCCCAACGATGAAAAAGAACCCGCGCGGCTGCGCGGGTTCAGTAATTTTCTTATTTTTGTTCCTGAATGGCGGGCTGAGATACAAAGCTGGTCCGTTTTAAAACCGATTGGACGATAGGATAAACGACGACCATAATCACGGTATTCAAGGCAATGGTTGGCAGGACAATACCGATAAACAATGCAGTGAATGTAGCCTCACCAGGCAAACCGGCAATCACAACCGCTGAAGCTAGGAACACAGACCCAGATACTAATGTGCCGACAGCAGTTAAAAGACCTGCACCGGCAACAGTGTGGCTGAATTTTTTAAGCCCAAGGAACAATAGGTAAAACACAAAAGCAGTTACAAATTTATCGATTATATTTGGGAACAGCCCACCAGGGAATTGGGTGGTCAAACCGGAAAGAATCCCGGTAACTATTCCGACAAGCAGGACATTCTTTTTGTCAGGGAACAGCAAAATTCCAAGAAACATCATCGTCAGCATCATGTCTGGTTTCATTCCGTTTCCAATCCCTGGAATGATTGAATGAAGGACGACACCAATCCCCATCAATAAAGAAAGTGCCACAAGATTTTTCGTATTCAATTCTCATCTCTCCTCAGCTTATCTAAGCTAAAATTTTGTAGTTCCTCCTGCAGTGCACTCCTTGCCTGCAGCGAAAAACTTGTTGTCATTATACCATATATGTAAAACGATTGGGAAGAGGAGTTTTCAGATTATTTATAAGGCTTAGTCCTCGTTAATATGGCTCCCAATTGCACCAGCGAGTTCGGCTAACTGCTCACCTGTATAGCTTCCCTGATTATTGCCCCATTTTAGGCCAAAGTCATCGTCTTTGCCAAAACGAGGAATAAGATGAAGGTGGAAATGGAAAACAGATTGATAAGCCTCAGCACCGTTATTGTTCAATGTATTGAGGCCGACCGGGTTGAATTCTTCCTTTAGTGCATTGGCAATTGCAGGGACCTTGCTGTATAAATTGGCTGCGATTTCGGGTGTGAGCTCGAATATATTTTCCTTATGTACTTTTGGGATGACAAGGGTATGGCCTTTCGTAACCTGGCTTATATCGAGAAATGCAAGGATATGCTCATCCTCATAAACCTTTGATGATGGGATCTCACCTTTTACAATTTTGCAAAAAATACAGTTATCCATTTTTTCACTGCCTTTCAACGGTTTTGCCCGTATTTTAGCACAGTTTCAACCTAATAGAGAAATGAATAACAAGTATTATGGTAGATTTCAATTTAAATTACTTTTATGGTGAGAAGTAAAACGATGGCTTGTGGCTTGGCTTTTTAGGCTCTAGCCGTTGAGAGAAGCGTGCAGAATGTTAAGGTCGGGCGGAATTGTGAAAAACGGCGATAAATTTTTGGTTAAGGGTTATAAATTTTTATTCAGGGCTATAAGTGTGGCGTATAGGGTTAGTTAAGTGGAAATTGTTGAAACATGGAATTTCTAGTTGTGGCGATAAGCTCCACCCAATCAAAAAGGCGGTGGGAAAATCGAAAATGAATAGCACTATACACTTTGAATCCAATCCAAATTTGTGCGTAGCTCCGCCCAATCAGAAAGGCGGTGGAGAGAAGCGAGGGAAAATTTATTCAAAAAACGAAAATGAATAGCACTAAACACTTTGATTCCAAGTCATATCCATGCGAAGCTCCGCCCCTTATCAATTAACAGGGCGGGAACACGTTTGGTTCCCGCCCAGTTGAAGGGGTAATCTCTGTTTGCGTTCAATCAGGAATTTTCTTTGACAAACACCTCATTTAGCATTGAAATGAAATGTCCAGGCATATCGTAACTTCGTCCAAGCTAACCATCCCCAAACTTTTATAGTTGTGTGGCAACATATAAGTCAGTCTGATGGTTCTTTGGTAAACACCTCATTTTTTTAGAAAATGCTGCTTGCAGGTCAAGCAGTCCGGTGCATGTTAGACAAGTGTGGCCTGTGCAAAACAACCATCCCCTCATTTGGAACGTCATGAGAAGCAGCTTTTATTGAATGGAAACTGTCTTTGACAGACACCCCTCTTCACAATCGCTGGTTGTTCCCCTTCATAGATTAGAATCTCCGAAGGTGTGGAAAGTATGATTGGAATCACTTTCCATTGTTTGTGTAAAATACGGACAATCATTCGCAAATCGAGGAATTTTTGCTAAAATATAAAGAACCTTAAGTAAGGAAGGGCGTTTGCCATGACGTTATTATCAATTCAACATTTGACTGGGGGATATACGAAAAACCCCGTTTTAAAAGACGTATCGTTTGAAGTGGAAGCTGGTGAATTGGTTGGGCTAATCGGGTTGAACGGTGCCGGAAAAAGTACAACCATTAAGCATGTTATTGGTCTGATGGAGCCGCATTCGGGTGAAATTAAAATAAACGGGAAATCCTTTCTTGAAGGGAAGGAGGCATACCGCAGGGAATTCACCTTCATTCCTGAAACACCGATCCTCTATGAGGAACTCACTCTTGAGGAGCATCTGGAATTAACTGCGATGGCCTATGGCCTTGACCGCAGTCAATTCAAGGAGAGAATGCCGGTATTGCTTAAGGAATTCAGAATGGAGAAGCGCCTAAAATGGTTCCCTGCCCATTTTTCAAAAGGGATGAAGCAAAAGGCGATGATTATGTGCGCATTCCTTGTTCAGCCATCGCTTTATATCGTCGATGAACCTTTCGTTGGGCTTGATCCACTCGGTATTCAATCGTTGCTTGACCTTATGAGGAAAATGAAAGAAGAAGGCGCAGGCATTTTGATGTCTACGCATATTCTGGCAACTGCCGAGCGATATTGTGACCGTTTTGTCATCTTGCATGAGGGGAAAATTCGTGCAAAGGGGACGCTTGAAGAATTAAGGTCTGAATTTTCGATGCCAGGTGCAACATTGGATGATATTTATATTCAGTTAACAAAGGAAGAAAGCCATGTTTGACGGCAATAAGCTTTGGAAGGAGAGAGCCGGCCAGCGCATGAAAGACTTGAGCCGGTACCTGAAATATATATTTAATGGACACCTGGTCATTGTTCTCCTGTTCTTGATTGGTACCGCGGCATTTTATTATCAGGAGTGGCTGAAGACGCTGGATACAGGTTTTCCTTCAGAATGGATTATGGCAGTAGTATTTGGTTTCATTCTTACACTAAGCCCTGTCTACAATTTTCTGAAGGAGCCGGATAAAATATTCCTGATCCCCGTAGAAGAAAAACTTAGTGGCTACTTTTTCCGCTCGGCAATCGTTAGCGGTGTGATTCAGGCATACGTCATTCTGCTTCTTCTGGCAATTTTCATGCCGCTGCTTGCCAAAACAGGCGATGTTGGCTTTGGAATGTTCCTGCCTATTTTAGCGATATTGCTTGCGGCCAAGGCATGGAACATTGCAGCCGAGTGGAAGGCATCCTTTCTGGGAGAGAACACTAAGCTGCCAATGGAACGCTTAGTCAGGTTCTTTGTAAATACAGCGTTTGCCTATCTCCTATTTAGCTGGGATGGATGGTTATTCCTAATTCCAGTTGCCGGTCTGATGATAGCCTATCTCGGTTATTTCATCTCAGCATCCAGGCAAAGAGGACTGAAGTGGGAGACATTGATTGCTGGTGAAGAAAAAAGGATGAATGCTTTTTACCGGCTTGCAAATATGTTTACGGATGTCCCAGCTATTAAGGAAAGCGTAAAGAGGCGAAGATGGCTTGATTTCCTGCTTGCCAGGATAAAATATAGCCAGGAGAATGCCCAATTATATTTATTATCGAGGACTTATCTGCGTTCAGGAGATTACCTTGGACTCTCGGTAAGGCTGACTGTCATTGGCATCCTTGGCATATGGTTTATTACATATGGGCCGGCACAAATCTTCCTTGCACTATTATTCCTTTATTTAACCGGCTTTCAGCTTATGCCTCTGGCCTCGCATCACCAGAACAATTTTTTAGTGGAACTTTATCCGTTCCCCCAAACAACCTTGACATCAGCATTTCAGCATTTGCTGGGACTAGTCCTTGGTGTTCAGACAGCTTTCTTTGTGATTGCCCTATTTGTTTCGGGTAATTATTTTGTTGGACTGGCTGCAGCAGTTTCTGGCGCAGTTTTTACCTACGCTTTTGTTCGCTTTTATAGTGCCAGGAAGCTGAAAAAATAACTTAACGAAAGTGAAAGCACAGTTACTTGCGCTTTCACTTTTTTATAAAAAAAGACAGTTTTTTTGAAACCGTTGGTTGGAAAGCTACGTAAAACACGTACTTAACTAAGTAAAGGTGTGGGGCTAATGACTGAATACGAACAAAAGGTGTATGGAGAAGTACAGGAATGGAAATGGAAGCTTTCCGCACGATCCGGCCTTTTTAACCGGCTATCCAAAAAAGCCCAGACGAAAATTAACGGCTTGATACCTGAAAAAGTCCATAACGCACTAACTGAAGCCATTAAAGGAATGGTAAAAACCACGCTTACCGGTTCAGGATTTACAACAAAAAAACCGGTTTATCCAAGTCCATTATTAAAGGAAATGGATGAGGAAGCGGAAAGAAAGATAAATGTATATCAAAAAACAGCAATGATTGAAGGGGCTGGGACCGGAGCGGGAGGCCTTCTGCTTGGACTGGCGGATTTCCCGCTTCTTTTGACAATAAAGATGAAGTTCCTGTTTGAAATTGCCTCAGTATACGGTTTTGACACCGATGAGTATGAAGAAAGGCTGTTTATTCTTCATGTATTCCTTCTCGCCTTTTCAAGCGATGAGACGCGCTTCGAGACCCTCGATATTATCGACAACTGGGAGGAAAGGAAGAGGACGGTTGCGGATATGGACTGGAGGGAATTCCAGCAGGAGTATCGAGATTATATTGACCTGGCAAAAATGCTTCAGCTAGTCCCGGGAATTGGAGCCGTTGTTGGCGCGGTAGCCAATAACAGGCTTCTCGGCCATCTTGGTACGACTGCGATGAATGCGTATCGGCTCAGGCTGATGAATGAAAAGCCAGCTGGTTTGTAATGAAACAGAACTAGGGGAGAATGATCCATGTCAGAACGCAAGACTCTATTTATTGGTATAGTCGTTTCGATCGCAGCTTTATTATTCCTATTAATAGGAATTAATCAAAATCGGCCTCTGCTTATTGATGAATCGATTTCAGCTGTGTTCTCGCTTGTGCCTGAATCCCTTAATCCTATTTTTCGGGCAGTGACAGAGCTGGGGGATAAGCTGGGAATTGGTATTGTCGGTCTCCTGATGCTTGGCTGGCTTTTGGTGAAAAAGAGGGACTTTTTGGGGATGGGCATTCTTGCGCTTAGTGTAGCACTCGGAAATGAGGCCAATAAATTACTAAAGAATCTAATCGGCCGCGAGCGTCCGGCGTTGGAGCATATGGTCGATGTTAACAGCCTGAGTTTTCCAAGCGGCCATGCGATGGTTGGTTCAATTTTGTATTTATCTATTGCCTATTTTTTAATGAAAGAATATGACAGTCCATCTGCTAGAAGGTGGATTGCCCTGGGTGCTGGGAGTATCATTTTCCTAATCGGTGCTAGCAGGGTGATTTTGAATGTGCATTATCCATCTGATGTCATTGGCGGATATGCGTTTGGATTTATCTGGACAGCTTTTGGGCTGTTTGTCTATGAAGGGCTCCGTAAGAGGTATCCACAGCTAAGGCCGTAGGGCAGGAGGTAGAATTGATATCATTATTATGTTTGGAAAATAAGAATAGAAAAAGAGGATTATAATTTCGGTCATTTGCAGTGTTGTTTTGAGCACCAATTGTATAAGCTGGTCGATAAAAAGCTGCTGATTTCTTCATTTAAAATCAAGGAGGTCAGCATTTATCGTTTGGGTAAACCCGAGCAGGTAAATAGCCGGAAGAATTTCGCTTAATTAGTGAATAGCATTGATTATATTTAAAATAGACGGAGAGATTCCGCCTATTGACTCAAAATATATGAAAATAGGGGCTTTTGCTTTGCATAAACGGAAAAACTCCGCTTATTTTCACCGATATGAACTCCTTTCTGCATTTAACCGAAAATTCTCCGCTTATTTTGTTTACTTTGCTGGTTACTCGATTAAGGACAAAACTCTTATTTGAAGGAGAGTGAGTTTTTTTATTCATCCAGCAATTTATCGCCGTTATTCATAGTTCCGATTCAAATGGGTGACATAGAAAAAAACAGAACAGCCCCTAAAGGCTGTTTTTTGCTATATAAGGAACATTGCGACAATGGTTGTAACGACGAGACCGATTGTGACTGGGAGAAGGTTTCTTCTTGCCAGCTCGAACGGGTCAACATTACAAATCGCGGCGGCAGGGATGAGGGCCCATGGGACAAGTGTTCCGCCGCCGACCCAGATGGCCGCAATCTGGCCAAGGGCGGTCAATGTGGCTGCGCCCTTGCCAATTGCAACTGCGAACAGCCCGGCAACTGATCCAGCAAGCGAGATTCCTGAGAAGCCTGATCCATCAAGTCCTGTGATGGCACCAACAGAAGTTAAGGTGACAGCCGCAATTTCTTTTGTGAGAGGAACAACTCCGGCGAGTGCAACACCGAGGTCGTTGACAATACCCTGCGATGCCTTCGGTAGATAATCACCAATGATTTTTCCAAAGCCAGAGTCACCAAGGTAAAAGAAAGCTGCAATTGGAATGACAGGTCCGAAAACTTTAAATCCGAATACAAATCCATCAATTAGATACTGAGTTGTTTTTTCAAGGCCTTTGTTCTTGTGTGCGGTGAGTGTGATGGTGAGAAGGATCAATACGGAAGTTCCGCCGAGAAGCGCTGTCGCGTCTCCTCCCTGAAGCTTCAGAACGTACATTGCTGCGACATCAATCGCAAACAAAAGCGGGATGAGTAAGGCGAAGAATCGCTTTTGGCCGTGAGACAACAACGTTGGATCCGCTTTCGTTATTTCTTCTTTTCCGCCAGTCAAGCCGGTTGAATGAGTCAGTTTACCTAGCCTCATATCCCTTTTTATAAAATAGAAAGCTGCCAGGGTTGTGACAGCACCCATGACAAAGACGAGTGGAATGCTGGCATTTATGACTTCACCAACTGACAGCCCAGCGGCATCGGCTGTCAACTTCGGTGCTGCCTGGATGACAAAGTCACCGGAAAGGGCAATTCCATGTCCAAACAAGTTCATAGCCATGGCTACTCCTAAAGCAGGTAAGCCAGCCCTTATAGCAACCGGCAGAAGGACTGCGCCGAGGAGCGCAACAGCAGGGGAAGGCCAGAAGAACCAGGAAATCAGCATCATAAGAATCCCGATTGTCCAGTATGCGAGTGTTGGGTTTTTAATCAGCTTTGTAAAAGGGGAAATCATGACATCGTTAATTCCTGTAGTCGTCAGCGTTTTGCTCATTCCAACAATGATTGAAATGATCAAGATCGTCGACAGGAGCTCAGTGATTGCATAAATGAAACTGTTGAAAATACTGCTGACTGAGCCGCTTAGGGACCCCGTCGCAGAGAGGGCGATAAGGAAGATGCCAGCGATACAAACTAGCGTTGTATCACGCCTCATAACCATAAAACCAATAATAAGACCTATAAAAACAACATATATCCAATGGAGAGCAGTCAGCTCTACAAGCATATAAGGAATCCTCCCTTCGTCCCCGCCCAATTGGGCGGATGTACTACAGGATATGAAAAATCAGGGGATGGGTGATAGGAAAATGGGGAAATGCGGGGAGGTAATTCTGCTATTTTTTCATGAAAAAGAGCAGGCCCCCAATGCCTGCTCTGTACACCATGCTATCCGATTGTATAACGTGATACATACGATTGGCCTGCAAAGATGTTTGAAGCGTTTCCTGATCCGCCATGCCCATGGCCTTGGCTAAAGTCGTCCGATTCCTTCCAGCGATGGAAGGCCACTTCATCCTCCCAAACTGTTAAAATTACATACGTATTCGAGCCCAGTGGACGGAGGACCCGAAGCGCCTTGAATCCTTCTGTATTCTCGATCTTGCCAGCGCGGTTTTTAAAGCGGTATTCAAAGCCCGATCTGCCCTCGTCGGTTACAGGAATATTGTTCATGATAACAAGGCCTTCGCCTTCAATTGCCCCAACAGCTTCGAGTACTTCATATTTTCTAGGAGAATTGAAGACTGTCTCTCCCGGTGTTTCATGAAGAAGCAAAGCCCCTTCCTCCCCGGACATCAGCACCATGTGCTCGCCGCCATGTTTTTCCGCCAATTTTTCGAGAAAATCGTAGGTTCCCGCTGTAATATAAATGTTCATGCAATCTCTCCTTTTTGTAAGTTTTGGATACGGTTATAAAGGCTCACTTGTATCTTCCCCTTAAGTTACAGACTTGCAAACTTAAAAACGACTTTTTTTTGACAGTTGGTACCGTTCCCTATGCACGCCTGAAATTTATAGATATAGTTGAAACAGTTATGAAATTTAGATGATTTCTATTTTTATCGTGATTATATTACAATGTTGAGAGATATGTCGTGAAAGGTGGAACTGCAATGAGAGAGATCAACGAAACGTTTTTAAAAGCAGCGAGAGGTGAAAAGACTGACCATGTACCGGTCTGGTATATGCGCCAGGCAGGCCGTTCCCAGCCAGAGTATCGGGCAATCAAAGAAAAGTACTCCCTGTTTGAAATCACCCATCAGCCTGAGCTTTGCGCTTATGTAACAAGGCTTCCGGTTGAGCAGTACAATGTAGATGCTGCCATCCTGTATAAAGATATTATGACTCCGCTGCCTGCATTAGGTGTGGATGTTGATATTAAAGCGGGAATTGGGCCTGTCATTTCAAACCCGATTACTTCACTTGCAGATGTTGAAAAGCTTGGCGAACTTAATCCTGAACAGGATGTTCCATATGTAATCGAAACTATCAAGCTTTTGACTGAAGAACAGCTTTCTGTGCCGTTGATTGGCTTCTCAGGTGCACCGTTCACGCTAGCAAGCTATATGATCGAAGGCGGACCGTCCAAAAACTATAATAAAACTAAAGCGTTCATGTACGCTGAACCAAAGGCATGGTTCGCGCTAATGGACAAACTAGCCGAGACAACGATTACGTATGTGAAGTCTCAGATTAAAGCGGGAGCCCGGGCAATCCAAATTTTCGACTCCTGGGTTGGAGCGTTGAATGTTGAAGATTACCGCATATTCATTAAGCCTGTCATGGAAAGGATTTTTTCCGAGCTCCGTGAAGAGAATGTACCTTTAATCATGTTCGGTGTCGGCGCGAGCCATCTCGCACTTGAATGGCACGATCTGCCGCTTGATGTTGTCGGCCTAGATTGGCGCCTCCCAATCAGCGAGGCGAGGGCAATGGGAATCAATAAAACGGTTCAGGGCAATCTTGACCCGGCAATCCTGCTAGCTCCATGGGAAGTTATTGAAGAGCGGACGAAGGCAATTCTTGATCAAGGAATGGCTCGTCCTGGCTATATCTTCAACCTTGGCCATGGGGTCTTCCCATCAGTTAATCCTGATGTGTTGAAAAAATTGACTAGCTTTGTCCACGAATATTCGGCTTCTAAACTAAGCCGTTAATTAGAACGAGTCTAAATAGTGGTATAGTGGCCGATTATTTGGCAAAATAGTATGGAACTCGCATCGGCAGGGAGAAATCCCTGCCGTTTAAGGTTGAAAACACTTACACGAGACAAATGCCCGGCTAGGCCGGGAGATTAAGAGGTGTGGAAAATGGAAAGAAAGAAAATGGGCCTACTTGTAATGGCCTACGGGACACCCCATACATTAGATGATCTTGAACGCTATTATACTCATATACGCCATGGCCGAAAGCCTTCTGAGGAATTGCTGGAGGATTTACGGAGCCGCTATGAGGCGATTGGCGGTATTTCACCATTGGCTGACATAACAGAAAAGCAGGCAAGAGGGCTTGAAGCACGCTTAAATGAAATCCAGAATGAAATTGAGTTCAAGATGTATCTTGGGCTTAAGCATATCGATCCATTCATTGAAGATGCAGTCCAGCAAATGCATGCAGATGGCATAGAGGAAGCTGTAAGCATCGTTCTGGCTCCCCACTTTTCAACGTTCAGCGTGAAATCCTATAATGGACGTGCAAAGGAAGAGGCTGACAAGCTTGGCGGCCCGACTATTGTTTCCGTCGAAAGCTGGTATGAAGAGCCGAAATTCATCACATACTGGGCGGACCGTGTGAGGAATACATTTGCAGAAATGCCTGCTGAGCAGCGTGATCATGCAGTCCTTATCGTTTCGGCACACAGCCTTCCGGAAAAAATCCTTCAATTTGGTGACCCATATCCAAACCAGCTGAAGGAGACTGCAGAGTTGATTGCCAGGGAAGCGGGTATAAAGGATTATGCAGTCGGCTGGCAAAGTGCCGGCCAGACTCCAGAGCCATGGCTTGGGCCGGATGTACAGGACCTGACACGGGATCTCCATGCCGAGCATGGCTATAAAGCGTTTGTCTATGTGCCTGCCGGTTTCGTTGCCGAGCATCTTGAAGTACTTTATGATAACGATTACGAATGCAAAGTAGTCTGCGATGAAGTAGGCGCTGCCTATTATCGCCCAGATATGCCGAATAGCCAGCCAGAGTTCATAGATGCCCTATCCGAAGTGATTTTGAAAAAGCTCGGGGGGACAATAACATTCAATAAATGAGGCGATAGATGTGGAGCAAGCCAAGAAAAGAGTAATCATCATGGGAGGTGGAATCGCGGGCCTTACGGCAGCTTACTATCTTCAGAAAGCCGTCCGGGAGCAGGAATTGCCTGTAGAGGTTTTGCTCGTAGAGGCTTCTCACCGTCTTGGTGGAAAAATGCAGACTATAGTACGGGATGGCTTCGTAATCGAGCGGGGGCCAGATTCGTTTCTGGCTCGCAAAACCAGTATGTCGCGACTTGCGGCTGAAGTTGGGATGGACGATAAGCTGGTCAGCAATTCCACTGGACAATCTTATGTACTCGTGAATGATAAGCTCCACCCGATGCCGGGGGGCTCCATCATGGGCATACCGACTCAGATTGCGCCTTTTCTTACAACTGGTTTGTTTTCTGTTCCAGGGAAGCTCAGGGCTGCGGCCGATTTCATTTTGCCAAAGTCGCCGGAGGGAAAAGACCAATCACTGGGAAAATTCTTTAAAAGGCGGCTCGGCGGGGAGGTTGTCGAAAACCTGATTGAACCGCTCTTGTCCGGGATTTACGCTGGAGATATTTATCAACTAAGTCTAATGTCTACTTTTCCGCAATTTTATGAGGTGGAGCAAAATCACCGAAGTTTGATTGTTGGGATGAAAAAAACCACACCAGCACCGAAGACGCCGCAGAGTCAGCAAGGCTCCAAGAATAAGGGCGGAGGATTTCTTGCATTTCGTACCGGATTCCAGTCGTTTGCTGATGCAATTGAGTCAAAACTCAATCCAAACACGATCCTAAAAGGGTACAAAGTCAAGAACGTCGTCAAAGAAGACGGATTTTATGAAATAAATCTTTTTAACGGGGAACCTCTGATTGCTGACTGCATTATTTCGGCGGTGCCTCACCATGTCGCTCATTCGATTTTTTCCGAGTACAGTTTTTTTGAACCGCTAAAAAGCATGCCGTCTACCTCTGTTGCGACAGTAGCGATGGCATTCCCGGAAAGTGTGATTAAGGACGATATTAATGGTACTGGATTTCTGGTTTCCAGGAATGGTGATTATTCTATTACGGCCTGCACGTGGACTCACAAAAAGTGGGCACATGCTGCACCGGAAGGGAAAGCACTATTGCGCTGCTATGTCGGACGGGCTGGAGATGATACAGTAGTCGATTTGTCCGATGACAAAATTACTGAGATTGTCCTCGAAGACTTGAGAAAAGCGATGAATATTCAAGCAAGGCCCGAATTTGTGATCATCTCCCGCTGGAAAGATTCGATGCCACAATATACGGTCGGCCATAAGCAGAGGCTCGAAACACTAAAGCGGCATTTGGCAACCGAACTTCCCGGTGTGTATCTCGCCGGAGCCTCTTATGAAGGAGTCGGGCTCCCGGATTGCATCGACCAGGGAGAAGCGGCTGTCAGGGATGTCCTGAACTTTTTAGGATTGCAAAGCTAATATAGGTTGGACTAAATCTGTTTAACTGGAATAGATGGCGTGCCAGACTTTCCGGAATACGATCACACCTGGAGTAAAAATTAAACTAATTGGTTCATTGTAATATAACTTGATTCACTCTACCCGCTCCAAATCGGCGCGGGTTTTTTATAGGTGTTTTGAAAAGTGGCAAGATATTCTTATAAAACATATCTACGTTGAGCTCCACAAGTGGGTTCCGTTTTTGCAGGTCCAAAGCATGAAAAATATTGATATTTTCAGTATAGTTAATACTAAGTGAATCCTATTTAAACGAGGTGGGAACAAATGAAACTAACGGTGATAGGTTTTTGGGGCGGATACCCAAAAAAGGATGGGGCAAGCTCAGGGTATTTATTGGAGCATGACGGGTTCAAGCTGTTAATCGATTGCGGCAGCGGTGTACTTGCCAAAATGCCGCATGTTGTAAAACCTGAGGAGCTGGATGCGGTTATCCTGTCGCATTACCACCCTGACCATATTGCAGATATTGGAGTTCTCTACCATGCCAGACTGATTCAAAGCTTCCTTGTTGGCAAGCTGCCAGTTCTGCCTATTTACGCGCATAGGGAGGACCAGGCTGAATTCGCTAAGCTGACACATGATGATAAGACCAGGGGTGTTGCCTACGACCCAACTCGGACCTTGGAAATTGGACCATTTAAAGTAACCTTTCTTAAAACTGCTCATCCCGTACCTTGCTTTGCGATGAAGTTTGAGGCGGGCGGAAAGTCCTTCGTCTATACGGCTGACAGCTCCTTTAAAGAGGAGTTTGTCGAGTTTTCCAGGCATGCGGATGTGCTGCTTTCGGAATGTAATTTTTACTCAAATCAATCAGGTAAAGGTGCCGGCCATATGAATAGTAAGGAATGCGGAATCTTCGCTCGCAGGGCCGAAGTCAAAAAACTCATTCTCACACATCTTCCCCATTATGGAAATATTGATGACCTAGTTGCTCAGGCTTCAGAAGAATGGGACGGGCCTATCAGCCTGGCATACGAATTCATGGCTGTAGAAATCTAAATACAATACTAGCCTTTTTAGGCTGAAAAAGGAGAATGTAACATGCTGTTTATCGATAATCAGGGTATCACAGATCCCCGAATCAATTTGGCAATTGAGGAATACGCCTTAAAAAACCTCGACATCAACGAAACGTACTTGCTTTTTTACATAAACGGGCCATCGATTATCATTGGAAAGAACCAAAACACCGTTGAAGAAATCAATACAGATTACGTAGAGGCAAACGGAATTCATGTTGTCCGCAGGCTTTCAGGCGGAGGGGCGGTCTATCACGATCTCGGCAACCTGAATTTCAGCTTCATCACGAAGGACGATGGTGAAAGCTTCCATAACTTCAGGAAGTTCACTGAGCCTGTCGTCGCGGCCCTTAACCGGCTTGGTGTCAATGCTGAATTAAGCGGCAGGAATGATCTGGTCGTTGATGGCCGGAAAATTTCAGGAAATGCGATGTTCTCAACCAGGGGCAGGATGTTCAGCCATGGAACGCTCATGCTGGATTCGGAAATTGATGCGGTCGTTTCTGCCTTAAAGGTGAAAAAGGACAAGATTGAATCCAAGGGCATTAAGTCTGTCCGCAGCCGGGTAGCCAATATTTCCGAGTTTCTGGACAAGAAAATTACTATGGAGGAATTCCGCTCTCTGCTATTGAACTATATCTTTGATGGTGCCGATCATATTCCGGAATATAAACTAACCGATAGCGATTGGGAAAAAATCCATCAACTATCTAAGGAACGCTACCAGAATTGGGATTGGAATTATGGCAAGTCCCCTAAGTTCAATCTTCAGCGTTCACATCGTTTCCCTGTCGGGTCAATCGACCTTAGGCTCGAAGTTGACAGAGGAAAGATTGAAAACTGTAAAATTTACGGCGATTTCTTTGGAGTTGGCGACGTTAACGAAATTGAGGAGAAGCTAAAAGGCCTCCGCTATGAGCGCTCTGAGATTGAAAAGGCTCTGAAGGACGTTGATATCAAGCACTATTTCGGCAACGTGACAAAGGAAGAGTTCATTGGGCTAGTATATTAATAAAAAGGCTTTCCAAAAGGTCATTGAGCTTGCGACCTTTTTGGGGAGCTTTTTTTGAAAAAGCATTGTTGGATGTTCGAAATCAACAACATTGTTTAACATAGCCTTGTTAAAAGGGAAGTCGAGTCTTGGATACGTTTTGGAATAGATTTACGGGAGAAACGTAACCAACAATGTGTATTGGTAACATTTTGAGAGAAGATTTAAGGCGAAATGTAACCAATAGAGCGTCTTGGTGACATTTGGAAGCAGGATTTAAGGAGAAACGTCACCAATAGGCTTCAAGGCAATCCCGAGTGAATTTTTGCAAATAAAGATGAACTGCCCACTTTCAGACTCACACACTGCTAATCTTCACTAGTGTCAATTTTTCCATAAGCCGTTATTCTCTTTTTATATATAATTTGGTTGGCTTAAACTTGAAGGGGGTTGACGATGGCTCTATAATGTATTTAGAATATTTTAAATTTTAAAGAATAATGAATGAACAGCCATTCATTTTTCGAACAAGGGGGAAAAGGAGTTGAACATATCAGCAAAGTTGCATGAGACAGCTCAGACTGTACCTGGCAAGCCAGCATACTATTTCATGGGAAAACCGACTGCCTATGGGGAGCTGGATGCCGCCATTACTAAATTTGCGTCGGGCCTTGAGCAGCTGGGGATTAAAAAAGGGGATAATATTGCCCTTCTGCTAGGTAATTCGCCATATTTTGTTATCAGCTTATATGGGGCACTTCGGCTCGGTGCCACCGTCATTCCGGTTAATCCACTCTATAGTGCCGATGAAATCGGTTATATCCTTACCAATGGGGATGTAAAGGCTGTTGTATCATTGGATTTGCTGCTGCCGGTCGCAGAAAAGTCCCACAACCTGCTTCCTAAAATTGAACATTATATCATTTGTGACTCCAACCAGCCTGAAGCTGCGGCAATAAAGGCAGAGGAGCTATCGATTTACCCAAAATTGAAACCGTTTACAGAGGTGCTGGCTTCCGGCCGTCTTGATTACATAGGCCCCAACCTTGCCGAAGACGATACGGCAATTATTTTGTATACCTCAGGAACAACGGGAAAGCCGAAGGGGGCTATGCTGACCCACAAAAATATTTACAGCAATGCTATTGATGTCGGCAGTTATTTAAAAATGGATGAAAACGATCGTATTATTACGACGCTTCCGATGTTTCATGTTTTTTGCCTGACAGTTGCTTTGAATGCTCCGCTAATGAGCGGGGCGACGATGCTGATTGCGCCTCGCTTTAGCCCGAAGGAAATTTATGATTTGGCTCGTGATTACGAGGCAACGATTTTTGCTGGAGTACCGACCATGTACAACTTCCTTCTCCAATTCGCTGGAGCTGGCGGCAATGTTGAGGACTTTAAGCATTTACGGCTTTCTGTATCAGGAGGAGCATCGATGCCGGTCGCTCTCTTGTATAACTTTGAAAAAACATTCAATGTTAGGATTTCTGAAGGCTATGGTTTGTCAGAAGCATCACCGGTCACCTGCTTCAATCCACTCGACCGTGAAAGGAAGCCGGGTTCGATTGGCACTTCGATCCTCAATGTTGAGAACCGGGTGGTCAATGAACTTGGCGAGGTGCTGCCTCCAGGACAGGTCGGTGAACTGATTGTCCGCGGCCCGAACGTGATGAAGGGCTATTACAAGATGCCTGAAGAATCTGCTGCGGCTATCAAGGACGGCTGGCTGTATACAGGAGACCTGGCCAGGATGGATGAGGAGGGATACTTCTACATCGTTGACCGGAAAAAGGATATGGTCCTCGTCGGAGGCTACAATGTGTATCCCCGTGAGGTTGAAGAGGTTCTATACGACCATCCTGAGATTGTTGAAGCCGCGGTCCTTGGTGTCCCTGACCCTGACTTCGGCGAGGCTGTTGTTGCCTATGTTGTAACTAAAAATCCGGCGCTGGGTGAAGAGGAACTTCGCGAGTTCTGTGCCGCCCACCTGGCTAAGTATAAGGTGCCGAAAACAATTGAATTCCTGGAAGAACTTCCGAAGAATACGACTGGGAAGATTCTGCGCAGGGCGCTGCGTACCCAGGTGGCGGAAGCAACAAAAAAGTAAAGAAGAGGTTAGTAACGAGAACGTTTGACTAAGTGAGCTTGAGAGGAAATAAAGTAACAAGGGGGCAGGAGATGAAACCTGCCCTTTCCACTGTAAAGAATTGAGGTGTTAAAGATTGGATCAGATTTTGTTAGAGAAAAAAAACCACATTGCGATTATAACGATTAATAGGCCAGAAGTAATGAATGCTTTCAATTATGAAACCTTGCTTCGGCTTCAGGAAGTAGTTGAGGAGGTTAGTGCCGACCAGACAATCAGGGTAGTCATTTTTACAGGGGCGGGGGAGAAGGCTTTCAGCGTAGGTGCTGACTTGAAGGAAAGGAAAACGCTGAGCGTCGAGCAGGTTTTACGGAACGTCGGAAAAATAAGTGAAGTCTTCAATCTTGTCGATGGGATGCCGCAGCCAACAATTGCTGCGATTAACGGGTTCGCATTTGGCGGTGGTATGGAGCTCGCGTTGGCATGTGACTTCAGGATTGCCGAACAGGGCATCCAGCTCGGGTTGACCGAGACGAGTCTTGCGATTATCCCCGGAGCTGGCGGTACGCAGCGCCTGCCAAGGCTGATTGGACAGGCTAAGGCTCTGGAACTTATTCTTGGCGCCCACAGGCTTACAGCAGGAGAAGCAGACCAATATGGACTGCTGACCAGGCTTGCGGAGGAAGGCAAAGTGATGGAGTCTAGTCTTGAATTCGCCGAGAGGCTTTTGGGGAACGGCCCGATTGCTTTAAGACAGGCAAAGTTCGCCATCAAACGGGGAATGGAAACTGATTTGCAGACTGGGCTGAAAATCGAGCGGGAAGCTTACGAGGAATTGATCCCGACCGAGGACAGGGTAGAAGCGCTTGTCGCGTTCAGCGAAAAGCGAAAGCCAAACTTTAAGGGAAAGTAAGTTTAGTATTTTTGATTTATTTAGAGGCTGGCGAAGCAGGGAAGGGTATTTCTCCTCCCTAACAACATCTATCGAAATGTCCTTGAGCGGTATGCTCAAGGACATTTTTACATTTCGAAACGCGTTATGTCCTTTTATCGCTATACCGATCAGGACAACTTTTTTAATATACAGGACAAATTTCAAGATATTCAGGACATTTCCCGGCTGATTCAGGACATTTCCCAAACGATTCAGGACAGATTTTCGCATATTCAGGACAAACCCGGTCCGCCGACAGTGTAAGGTGAATTACCGTAGAGAAATGGGGAAAGCAGCCAAACTACCCGGTCCCCACATTCCATTATACCGCGGAACATGAAAAAACTTCATAACCCGTAAAATATAGGATGCCGAACGACAGAATTTTTGGTAAAATCTATCCTTATAGAGATTTTGCATGGCAAGGGGGATGGAAAATGGCAGAAACAGTAGCAGGAAAAATGACAATTTCAACAGATTTTAGATCCGGTTTGCAGGCAGGCATCAGTATCGCAATCGGCTATTTTCCGATTGCACTAACGTTCGGGCTTTTAGCAAAATCAGCGGGACTATCAATAAGCGAGACGCTGTTGATGAGCCTGATAGTCTTTGCAGGAGCAGCCCAATACATATCACTAAGCCTTTTAAGTCTAGGGACTGGTATCTTTGAAATTGTCCTGACTACGTTCATTCTTAATATCAGGCACTTTCTGATGGCAACTTCCTTGAATGAAAAAACGCCCGAGGGCGATATTGGTGCGAAAGCCATTTATTCCTTTGGTTTGACTGATGAAACCTTTTCGGTTGCCGCAACGAAGGAAGGGGAGGTCAGGAAGGGGTATATGTTCGGCCTCATTCTGATTTCTTATGCGAGTTGGGTAGTTTTTTCAGGAATCGGCCATGTGATTGGCTCCAATCTGCCGCAAACGCTCCAGGATGGTATGGCTGTCGCTTTGTATGCAATGTTTATTGGTCTTCTGGTTCCTTCGATAAAAGGCAATGCGAAGGTTGTATATCTGGCCGCAATGGCTGCCGCCTTCAATACCATTTTTACAATGAGCGGGGTGCTTGAAGCCGGTTGGTCGATTGTCACTGCAACACTGCTTTCTGCGTTCATTGCTGAAGCTATCGTATATGTGAGGGGAAAGAGGGTGGCCAGCGATGAAAAGTGAAATCGTTTGGATGATCATCGGCATGGGGATTGTTACCTACATTCCGAGAATGCTGCCATTTGTCCTTTTCAAGGGAAAGGAACTTCCGCCTTTCCTGCAGGGGATTCTGAAAAATGTTCCATTCGCAACACTTGGAGCGCTGATCTTTCCAGGGATTCTATCAATCCATGAAGATTTGAGATTTGGGCTGATTGGTGCAGCCTCGGCGTTTATCATAGCATTCCTTGGGGCAAATGTAATTATTGTGGTGATCGGAAGCATTGCTGTCCTGTCCGTCATATCAGGAATACTTTAAGTGCCGTCCCTTTGTGGGGGCGGTTTTTCTTATAATCACCAGAAATTAGATTTTTTTTGAGAGCTGTCTAGCTCCAGCGCCTAGCGCCTAGTGTACTTCGGTCCCCTCGTTACGATAAGTCAACATCGACTCGCTTGCACTCATCGTGTTTCCTTTATCTCCTTCGAGGCCCTCCAGTCCATACGGCGCTGGACAAGGCGCTTCCGCTTTTCTTCTGTATGGCAGGCTGCTTTTTCTGGAATAATTGGAACATGTTCCTAAAGTTGAGGGGAACCTCGTTCTAAACAAAGACTTTTATACTAAACTAATAAGAGAGAGGCTGTACAAAAAGGAGGACACACTATGGCAAGGAAAATGGGGGCATTTGCAATCCTGGCTTTTGCGCTCTACGGGCTTTTCTTTTATTGGTACTTGTTCCATTTTTCAAGTTCTGCCCTTCCGTTTGAATACCAGGGGACAAGTGCGGACCCCGCGACATTCCTGAATGGACGCGAACTTGAATTGACTGAAGAGTATTCAAAGATAAGGAATATGCTGTTTTTCCTGGCATCCCCATGGGAATGGCTATTTTACATTTTAATTATGCTGACAGGGCTCAATACCTGCTTTAAACGCTGGGCTGACGAATCCGCTCCAAGAAAGTTTCTAAGAACACCGATTTACTTGTTCTGGTTATCGCTTGCAGGGTATGCAGCCGCGCTTCCGCTAAGCTATATTGGTTACAAGCTGTCAAGGACCTATAATATTTCAACCCAAACCATTCCATCCTGGATGAAGGACGAATTGATTGATTTTTGGGTCAACTATGCAACCCTATTGATTATCATCCCGGTACTTTACTTTTTGTTAAAAAAATTTCCGAAGCGCTGGTGGCTGCCGGCATGGCTTCTGACCATTCCATTTACGCTGTTCATGATGTTCCTGCAGCCTGTGATCATTGATCCGTTATACAATGATTTCTATCCGCTTAAAAACAAAGATCTCGAAGCCAAAATCCTTAATCTGGCAAGCCAGGCCCATATACCCGCCGAGCATGTGTACGAAGTGAATATGGCGGAAAAAACGAACGCAATGAATGCATACGTTAACGGGATTGGGTCCAATTCGCGGATCGTCCTCTGGGATACGACGCTTAACCGCCTTGATGATGACCAAATTCTCTTCATAATGGCCCATGAAATGGCCCACTATGTCGAGAAGCATCTGTATATTGGAATAGCGGGATACTTGCTTCTATCGCTTTTCGGTTTATACCTTGTTCAGGTTATTATGAAGCGGGTACTAGAAAAATGGGGCAATGAAGTGAAGATTTCATCAGCAGATGATATTCGCAGCCTGCCGCTCATCCTCGTCATCCTGTCGATGCTGATGTTCATTTCGAGCCCCGTCTCAAATGCCGTTTCCCGTTATCAGGAAAACCGGGCAGATACGTATGCGATCAATATGACAAAAAATCCTCAGGCAGCAATCGGCAGCTTCCAGGAACTGACCCGCAGCGGACTTAGCCAGGTAAACCCTCCATTTCTGGTCAAGATATTTCGATATGGTCATCCGACCATGTTAGAGCGCATTACCATGCTTGAGGAATATGAAATCAAGCATAAGAAGAACGAATAAAGTTTGGGCCGGGGCTAACTCGGCCTTTTTCTATTTTAGAAAAATGCACCCTGCCTATGCCCTTTCGGTAACGGGGATAATTCGCGAAATTCACACATATAGTTTGGGGAATGCATGTTTTTAAAGGTGGGAAGAGGCATGGAGGTAACGGTTAGGAGAGGCGATACACTCTGGTATTACAGCCAGCTATTCAGAATTACCCTGCAACTTATTGTTGACTCGAATAGAGGGATAAACACAGATGCCCTGTCTGTCGGGCAAAGAATCAGGATTCCAGGCTTTGTTGCCACCGGGTATCAAATCAGGGCGGGAGATACGTTATGGCGAATTGCGCAGAGCAGAAACCTTTCACTCGATGCCATCCTGCTTGTAAATCCAGGCCTGAATCCGAACCGGCTTCTAGTCGGACAGACCATTTTCCTTCCCCTCAGGATTACATGGAGACTTGTCCAAGGCAGGCGAGAGTATGACCATGGAGCGATGATGAACGATCTTTCAAGGCTGCAAAATGTTTATCCTTTTTTCCGCGTTTCTTCAATTGGCAATTCAGTTGCCGGCCGGAGCCTACCGGAGGTGCTGATTGGAAATGGCAGCAAGCGGGTTCATTACAATGGATCTTTCCACGCAAATGAATGGATTACGACGCCTGTTCTAATGACCTTTTTGAATGACTATTTATTGGCTCTGACAAATGAAACGGGAATTCGCGGCCTTTCGGTTTTTCCGTTATACCAGCAATCGACCCTTTCGATGGTTCCAATGGTCAATCCGGATGGCGTCCATCTGGTCATCAACGGGCTGCCGCCAAATGACCCGTGGTACAGCAGGGTGGTTGGCTGGAACAATGGAAGCACGGACTTTTCAAACTGGAAAGCCAATTTACGGGGTGTTGATTTAAATGACCAGTTCCCAGCGAGATGGGAACTGGAACGCGCACGGAATCCGAAGGTACCAGGTCCAAGGGATTACGGTGGGGAAAGCCCATTATCCGAGCCTGAAGCTATTGCGATGGCCAACCTGACGAGGAGGCGTGATTTTGCATGGGTGCTAGCCTTCCACACCCAAGGAGAGGTCATTTATTGGGGATTTGAAGATTTGGAGCCTGCTATATCCGAGACTATGGTGAACGAGTTTGCAAGAGTCAGCGGCTATGAACCTGTTAAAACCATCGAGAGCTATGCAGGCTACAAGGATTGGTTCATCCAGGATTGGCGTCGGCCTGGCTTTACGGTCGAGCTTGGCAGCGGGGTGAATCCTCTTCCACTTGAGCAATTCAATGAGATTTATGAAGAAAGCCTTGGAATCTTCCTTGCGGGGTTGTATTTGTAAAAGGTCGTCTACTGGGTTCAGCATAGTTAAAGAAAGTTGCTACTGCTATGAGTTGTTTTTAGTTTTACTTTGAGTATTACTATTTGTCACCTCAAGTTCACAGTACTACTCCGAGACCGGCTAGTGAAAAGTGCTATGACTGTTTCATGTATTTGGTGAAAAAGTGTGATTTGGCGGCATAGTCATTTCTAGTACTACTCTGAGTATTACTATATATCATTTCGAGTTTACTAGTACTACTCAGAGACTGGCTAGTGAAAAGTACTATAACTGACCCGTGTGTTTGGTGAAAAAGTGTTGTGCGGTGGCATAGTCATTTCTAGTACTACTCTGAGTATTACTATTTATCACCTCGAGTTCACTAGTACTACTCAGAGACCGGCTAGTGAAAAGTGCTATGACTGATTCATGCATTTGGTGAAAAAGTGTGATGCAGCGGCATAGTCATTTCTAGTACTACTCTGAGTAGTACCATCCTCGGGTTCACTAGTACTACTCAGAGACCGGCTAGTGAAAAGTACTATAACTGATTCATTTGTTTGGTGAAAAAGTGTGATTAGAGAATTAATTTAGAGATGCTTATTGAAACCAAGCCCATTCCGCCCACACTCATGCACTGGGTTAGTGGAAATAGATTGAACCCCTCATCACTTGAGGGGTTTTCTTTCATTCTCGGACTTATTCATGTTAAAATTTTTGCAACATGAATGGGGGATGAGGTACCATGTGCGGACGTTTCTCGCTAATTACTGAGGTATATTCGTTAATGCAGCAGTTTGATTTCGAGTTTGACGGGGATTTGAACCCGCGTTACAATATTGCGCCGGGAACAGATATCCTTGCGATCGTAAACAGAGGCGGCAAGCGGGTTGGGATGGATTTTCGCTGGGGCCTGATTCCATATTGGGCAAATGACGAAAAAATAGGCTATAAAATGATCAATGCCCGGGCTGAATCAGTCCATGAGAAGCCAAGTTTTAAAAATCCCTTGAAGACGAGAAGATGCATAATCCCGGCGGATGGCTATTTTGAATGGAAACGGGAGGGGAAAACCAAGCAGCCTTACCGGTTTGTCAGCAAGGATACAGTCCCGTTTGCTTTTGCGGGTCTCTTTGACCGCTGGGACAAGGATGGAAAAACCATTTTTTCATGCACGATCATTACTACAGAGGCAAACGAAAAAACAGCCGCCATCCATGATAGAATGCCAGCAATCCTCGAACCGGAGCAGCAGAAAATTTGGCTAGACCCGGCAGTAGACAACCCGCTTGAATTAACATCACTGCTTACACCATTTCCATCTAATAAAATTGATTTTTACGAGGTCTCAACTCTTGTAAACTCGGCGAGGAATGAAGACAGAGAAATCATATTGCCGCTGAACAGTAAATAATCTTATAGGCAAAAATTAACCACTTGCGGGAATGGCACTTCGTAGTTTAGTACCTGTCATTCAGATTCAGTAATAAGCTACTAATAGGTCAGAAAAAATCCGCCCCAATCCTGAGGCGGATTTACGTTTATTCTCTAAATTGGCTGCCTTTTATGCTCCGTATCGTTTGTTCAGTTCCTTCAAGCTTCCAGTTAAGTCCAGAAATACAAGTTTGTTACGCTGTTCCAGTGACTCATCGATCTTTTTCATCAATTTTTCCTTTTCAATGTTTAGCTGGATTTCATTCAGCAGCATCTCAACATACATTTCCTGGAGTGATCCTTCAGCCTTTTCCTTTTTCATGGCGCCGATTTTCATTAATTCCGTATAGGATTTTTCGTTCATTTTTAATCCTCCCTGCTGCTTTTTTTTATTATATTGGTTGGGGGGATCAAAATCAACTAATTATTTTTAATTTTCAGAAAAATATATTTTTAAATAGATATTGTGTATAAATTCGCAACTTTCTTTTAGTTTTGATAAATTTTGGAAAAGAAATGATATGATGGACAAGTATCCATAATAGCGAGGAGCTGAAAGTGTGAAACAGAAGCAAATAGAAGAATATGAGATTAACCCGTGCACAATGTTTATTAAGCCATTTGTGTATGGAAGCAAGGTGTATTCACAAATTTTCGAACTCGAAGATGAATTCATCTCTCCCTTCAAGCCGCTTGAAATTGTCAGGAAAAGCTGCGAGTATTTCGGGAGTTCCTTTGACGGCAGGAGGGAGGGAACGAGGCAATTGATCGGTATTACCCACAAAGTCCCCATAGTTGTTGACCCCACTAATTTCATTTACCTTTTCCCTACAACATCGCCAAGCCGCCCTGAATGTATTTGGATATCCCATGAACATGTTATGCACCATGAACGAACCGCGGTTGGCGATACAGTTGTGACATTTCAAAACAAGCAGTCCTATCCGCTTCCAGTATCCTATAGTTCCTTCAAAAATCAGCTTCTGCGAACAGCCCTGCTCAGAACAAAACTTATGCAGCGAATTGAACAAATGGAACGAAAATCATATTATGTAGTGCATAGACCGAGACACCTTGAAGCGTCTGAACAGCATCGCAGATATGGCCAGTTTATTGAATAGATATCTCCAACTATTTAGCCCTTGAAATTCCTGACCTGCTTGGCCCTTGGACGGATGGGCTCCCAGTATGCTGTTTAGCTGCGGCCTCTTCGCCAGAACGATGTCTGCCAATAAAATAATACTCCATTAACTCCTGTACCCTATTTCGGATGCGGGGATTAAAATAGTTATGGTATTCTTCATAGCCATTGTAAAGGAACAGGAACATGGTAAATGCCTCGTCCCGTTTCGTCTCCATCACCTTCAGATTGTTTGCCTTCATGTATGCTTTTACCCCGGAAAGTTCTTTCTGGACAGCCTTCATTGTTTCCTCAACGAATTCCTTATAAGGCTTTTTAAGCTTGAATGGGCTATTTTCAATAACACCTAGATCTCTGTTAAGAATTGTCAGTACCATTGGCAAATAAATGGCCAGTTCCATGATATCACGGTCTTTTTCAGGTATTCTTGTCATCTGGGCACCTCCTTCAAAAACGGAACATTTGTTCGTATTTATCATACGAAATTCAAGATGAATTCGCAATAAGGAAATGATGAATATATCTTGATTCGCTTCCGTTATAGTTGTTTTCTGTTAGAGTATGCAGAAAAATTTAAAATTACGAATTATTTTTGCAGGAAAACTATTTCTGTTGTCGAAATAATTTTGTAACCAACAAAGAAGGTGGGAACTGGAATGGGCTTTACAGGTATTAAATCAGAGGATTTACTTGAACTTAAATCGGCGGTTGACCCGCAGCTTTCACCAGATGGGACGCTATGCGCCTATACAGAAACCGGAATATGCAGTGAAAAGAAAGAGTATTACTCAAATATTTTTATAGTGGGCACGGAGGGACAAGCCAGCCCTGTTCAATGGACTTATGGAAAGCATAGGGATCATTCGCCACGCTGGTCACCAGATGGGACAAAGCTGGCTTTTGTTTCAAACCGAAGCGGCAAAAATCAATTATATGTTGTCAACGCAGCTGGAGGGGAAGCAAGAATGCTGACCGACCTTGAAAATGGCGCGGGCAGACCGGTATGGTCACCCGATGGTACCAGGATTGCCTTTCAGGTGTCGGTTGAAACAGGAAAGAAAGCAACTGACAAGCAAGATGAGAAAAAAGAAAAGGAATTGGAGCCTCTTGAAGTAACGAGAATGAAGTACAAGTCCGATTCTTCTGGATTCTGGAAGGGGAATTATTCGCAAATTGCGGTTGTTGATGTAGAGACAGGTGAAGTCAGCCAGATGACCGACGGTAAGGAAGATTATCACCTCCACTGCTGGTCGCCGGACGGCAAAACATTGGCAATAGGTGCTGATCTCACCGAAGACAAGGATCAATCTTTTACGCTCGGGCTATATCTTTTCAATATTGAAACAGCGGAATTAACACAGCTGGAGACAGGGGATGTTTCATTCTGGCAAGCATCCTGGTCTCCGGATGGCCGGAAGCTTGGATTGATTGGCCAGGGAAGAACGTTCCAAAATGCAACACTCGCTCGCGTCTGGGTGTATGACTTGGAAACAAAGGTATTTACCTGCATGACTGAGGGGCTTGACGCCACGGCTAGTGATACCGTAGCTGCCGATTTCCATCAGGGTGCAGTGTCGCCCGGCTTTATCTGGGCTGACGATAACAGCAGTTTTTATTTTATCGCAAGCGACCTTGGCAATACAGTTGTTTATTATGGGAATACAGAAGGCGAACTGTACCCGGCGCTGCTTGGTGACCAGCATGTATATGGCCTGTCAGTAGACAGTAAAAACCAGCGGGCTGCAGTTGCCATCAGCAAGCCGCACGAGCCAGGGGATTTGTTCATGCTCACGATAACGGATGGCACTCTCATAAGACTGACGTCTGTAAATGAGTCATTCCTTACGGGTAGGACTCTCTCAAAAGCGGAACCGCTCACGTTTGAAGGAAGTGAAGGCCACTTCCTGAACGGCTGGATTATGAAACCGGCAGGCTTTGAGGAAGGAAAAAAATATCCGCTTATCCTTGAAATCCATGGCGGACCGCATGCAATGTATGGGAACTCCTATATGAATGAATTCCAAATCCTTTCTTCGAGAGGATACGCTGTTCTTTACATAAATCCTCGTGGAAGCCATGGCTATGGCCAGGAGCATGTTAATGCAGTGCGCGGCGACTATGGCGGCGGAGATTACCAGGATGTAATGGCGGCAGTTGATTATGCACTTGAAACATATGATTTTATTGATGAAAACAGGCTGGGAGTAACCGGAGGAAGCTATGGCGGCTTCATGACGAACTGGATTGTCGGTCAGACAAACCGCTTTAAGGCTGCTGTGACCCAGCGTTCGATTTCTAACTGGGTCAGCTTTTACGGTGTCAGCGATATTGGCTACTATTTCACTGAGTGGCAAATCGGTTCCGGTCTTGAGGATATTGAGAAGCTATGGAAACATTCACCGCTTGCCTATGTCAAAAATATTGAAACACCTTTATTGATTCTTCATAGTGAAAAAGATTACCGGTGCCCAATTGAGCAGGCCGAGCAGCTTTTCATCGCAATGAAGCGGCTTGGCAAAGAAGCTAAATTCGTCCGTTTCCCTGAATCTAACCATGAGCTGTCAAGGAGCGGCAAACCCAATTTGAGAATTGCGCGGCTCAATTATATCGCTGACTGGTTTGACCAATATCTAAAATAAGAAGATTGCAGAAAGCCGCACATTTGCGGCTTTTTACCTTTGAAGACCTTCAAAAAAAAGCCTGAATCCTGCCATCATTCGCCTAAATTAGGCAAACAGCAACAATAATTGATAGAATGGACCTATAGCCCCTAATAAGGGAGACAATCATTTTTCTGGAATGGTGGGGTCTTAATGAGGTATGAACAGAGGCACGGTCAAAAAAAGAAGCGTTTTTGGAAGCCGTTTTTAACCGTCCTGCTCCTTCTTTTTGTTAGTATTGCGGCATATTCGTATATTCAATATAGGCAGGGCGTCAATCAATCGTTAGAGAAAATCGGCAATAAAGAAAAAGTAGAATATAAATTTTCCGGTAAAAAAGACCAGTATGGGGGAACGAATATCCTTCTATTGGGCAGCGACGCACGCGGAGATGAAAACTCTAGGGCGGATACGATCATGATTGCCCATTACAATGAGGACAAAGGCACATATAAGCTAACATCGATAATGCGGGACAGTTATGTGGAAATACCAGGACACGGTAAGCATAAAATTAACAGGGCCTTTCTTGAGGGCGGCCCGGAGTTGATGCGGCAAACCATTAAGGAAAACTTTGATATTGATTTGCAATATTATGCGATTGTGGATTTTGAGGGGTTCGTCCAGCTTATTGATGAAGCATTCCCCCAAGGTGTAGAAATCGATGTGGAAAAAAGAATGGAAAAATACATTGGCGTTACGCTTGAGCCAGGCGTGCAAAGGCTTGATGGAAAGCATTTACTCGGCTATGTCAGATTCAGGAATGATGCGGTCGGCGATTTTGGCAGAGTCGAACGCCAGCAAAAGGTTGTGAGCAAGGTAGCTGGGGAATTGTCCAGCATTGAAATGCTTCCAAAGCTTCCAAAACTGATTGGGGTCGTCCAGCCCTTTGTCAACACGAATGTGAACACGGGAGATATGATTTCTATGGCAATGGATTTTGTGAAAGGCGGGAGAGGTACTATTGAAACTCTTCGAATTCCAGTCAAGAACGGTTATACCGATGCAAGAGTAAGCGGCGATGGGTTGGTCCTGCAACTGGATTTGGAAAAAAACAAACAAGCCCTTCATGAATTCATTCAAAAATAGGCGTTAGAAGTTGTGGTGAATTTAAAAACGATATTACAAAATGGTTAAGTTTTTTTAAAAAAGATTAAATATGCCCCAAAAAGGATATAAAAAAGAAAGCTGGCAATAAGGAGTTTCAAATGGATGCTGAATTATTAAAATCATGGTTTACACTTGAGAATATCATGGAATTGATCCGTGAATACAAGTCTTTCGGGCCTATACCCGGGATTGTATTACCAATGCTTGAGGCGTTTCTGCCATTTCTGCCTTTGTTTCTATTTGTCATGGCCAATGCAAGTGCTTTCGGCCTGTGGCTGGGCTTTTTATACTCCTGGGTAGGAGCGTGCATTGGGGCATTTCTTGTATTCTTTATATTTAGGAAATACGGACAAAGGCGATTCCTGTCATTTCTGCAAAAGCATTCAACTGTCAGGAAGTTGATGAAATGGGTGGAACGACATGGATTTGGACCATTGTTTTTGCTGCTGTGTTTTCCATTTACTCCTTCAGCGGTCGTTAATATAGTCGCCGGCCTTTCAAACGTCAGCACCAAACAGTATATGCTCGCTGTTGTTGCCGGAAAAATGGCGATGATTTTTATGATTAGCTTTATCGGAGCTGATATTCGTTCCCTATTCACTCAGCCGCTCAGAACACTCATTGTGTTGATAGTCATTTTCATCCTGTGGCTGGCAGGGAAACAGATTGAACGAAGATTGACGATTGCCAGCGAAAAGCAGGATTGATTTTGCGCGGGGGCGATTAAGTTGACAGGCTGGAAAAAGGAAGCATTTGAATGGCTAAAAGCCTTTGCTGTCGGTATGGTCATATTTATTTTCATTAGGTCCTTCTTCTTTTCCAATTATGTAGTTGAAGGAGAATCAATGATGCCGACGTTGAAGGATGGAAATAAGCTTGTGGTCAATAAGATCGGTTATCAAATAGGGGACCTGGGACGGTTTGACGTAATCGTTTTCCATGCTAATGAGCGTGAAGATTATGTCAAACGGATTATCGGATTGCCTGGTGATCAGATTGAATATAAGGATGACAGGCTTTATATTAATGGGAAGGAATACGAGGAGCCTTATCTGGACAGATTCAGGCAAGTATATCCTGGACAGCCGCTGACAGGGGATTTCACCTTGACCGACTTGACCGGCAAAAAGAAAGTCCCTAAAGGTAAGCTATTTGTAATGGGCGATAATCGCCTCGAAAGTTGGGATAGCCGCCATTTTGGTTTTATTCCCGCTGAACAGGTAGTTGGAAAGGTTAATCTATTGTATTGGCCAATCAAGGATGTCGCAATTTCGCCCTAATTAGTATATTGATTGATTTAAAACCCGGCTGTGGCTGGGTTTTTTGTGTTGGCATGATTGCAGCGGTTGAGGAAATAGCGGTTTGGCTGGGATTTTAATATCCTAGTAATTGGTATCAAACAGGATAGTGTAATGCAAACATTTGTACCCTTTTTGTGGTAAAATAGTGAGTATGCAGAAAAAGGACGGAGGATGAGCAATGTCGCTACGAATGCTGATTGGAAGAGCCGGGAGCGGGAAGACATTGACCTGCCTGGATGAAATTAAATCTAAGCTGATCGAGAGTCCGGAGGGGCCCGCAATCATATATCTGGTTCCAGAGCAAATGACGTTCTTGTCGGAGTACAGGCTGGCAACAGATGAGGCAATCGGAGGTATGATTCGTGCCCAGGTTTATAGTTTTTCAAGGCTCGCCTGGAGAGTGCTAGGGGAAACGGGAGGCTCAAGCCGATACCATTTAAGCAGTGTCGGATTGAACATGCTGATCCGGAAAATTATCGAAGAGCAAAAAGACCAATTGATCCTGTTTCGCCGCGCCGCGGATAAAAATGGCTTCATCTCTCAGGTTGAAGACATGCTCATTGAGTTTAAACGATATTTAATAGATCCTGAAAAGCTTGCTGAAGGGCGTTCCCAGATGAATGCCAACCGCACTGATGCTAAATCACTGGCGGATAAAATGCACGATTTGGAAATCATTTATAAACATTTTGAAGAGGCAGCATCCGGGAAGTACATAGATTCGGAGGATTATTTCCACCTTCTGGCCGAGAAGACTGCCCAGTCCGCCTACCTGAAAAATGCTGAAATCTACATCGACGGTTTTTACAGCTTTACACCGCAGGAGTACAGGGTTATCAGTGAGCTCCTGAAGGTGTGTAAAAGGGTGACAGTCACCCTGACCCTTGATAAGCCGTGTTCGGATAGGGCCCCGGATGAGCTGAATTTATTCAGGATGTCGGGGAATGCTTGCAAGACCTTCTTTGATCTGGCTAGAAACGAAAATATTGAAATGGAAGAGCCGGTTATCCTTGGAGGCCAAAAGCGCTTTAATAATCCGTCGCTCCGGCACCTTGAAGCCCAGTTCGATTCCCGGCCCGCAGCCACTTTTGATGGAGTACCCGATGTAACCATCATCCAGGCAGTAAACCGCCGGGCGGAAATTGAAGGAATTGCGAGGGAAATCAGGACTCTTACAAGGGAAAAGGGATATCGGTACAAAGATATCGCTGTGCTTGTCCGGAACGGCCGTGAATATCATGAAACAATTGATCCGGTATTCTTTGATTACGAGATTCCTTATTTCATAGACCAGAAGCGGACGATGCTTAACCATCCGCTTGTCGAGTTTATCCGCTCCGCGCTTGAAACTGTAAATGGCAATTGGCGTTATGAGCCTGTTTTTCGCGCAGTCAAAACCGAACTGCTTTTCCCGTTGGAAATCAATGCGGATTTCACGCGCAGGCAGATGGACAGGCTTGAGAATTATGTCTTGTCACACGGTATCCAGGGAAGCAAATGGACAAAGAAGGACCGCTGGAAATACAGAAGAGTGCGCGGACTCGAGTTTATTTCACAAACACAGACCGATGAGGAAATCAGGATTGAACGGGAGTTAAATGAGCTTCGGCTGATTATTTCGGCTCCACTGATGAGGCTGTCAAGGCGCCTGAAAAGAGCCGACTCGGGACGGAAGATGTGCGAAGCCGTTTATTTGCTGTTAGAAGAACTCGACATTCCTGCAAAGCTTGAAAGATGGAAGGCTGAAGCTGAAAGGGAAGGGAACTTGATTAAGGGACGAGAGCATGACCAGGTATGGAATGCGGTTATTGACCTCCTGGACCAGTATGTCGAAATGCTGGGGGATGAAAAAGTCACCTCCCAGCAGTTTGCAACGATTCTGGATGCGGGGATAGAAGCACTTGAATTTTCTTTGATTCCCCCGGCTATTGATCAGGTCATGGTGGCCAATCTTGATAAATCAAGATTGGCAGAAATCAAGGTTGCCTTTGTCATAGGTTTGAATGATGGTGTTCTTCCTGCAAAAATCAGTGACGACGGCATAATCGGCGACACCGAAAGGCAGCTGCTTCTTGGTACAGGGCTGAAACTCGGGCCTAGCAGCACCGAGCGTCTTCTTGATGAAAACTTCCTGGCATACAAGGCATTTGTAACACCGGCTGATGCGCTTTATGTGAGCTATCCGCTAGCGAACGCGGAAGGTAAATCGCTTATCCCATCTTCCTATATTTCCAGGATAATAGATTTGTTTCCGGATGCGAGGGAATGCGTGTATGCTGCAGACCCTGCTGACCAGCTTGAAGACGACCAGCTTGCCTTCGTTTCAAACAAGGGTACAGCGTTGTCATACCTCACTTCACAGCTTCAGCAGAAGCAAAGAAATTACCCTGTATATACCTTCTGGTGGGATGTTTATAATTATTTTGCTGAAAATCCGGTCTGGAGAGACCGGGCGCGCTCAGTTCTATCAAGCCTTTTTTACACAAACAGGACAGTCAGCCTGCCGCCGGAACTTGCCGAAGAGCTGTACGGAGAAGATATCCAGGGAAGTGTTTCGAGAATGGAGCTGTTCAACAGCTGTCCGTTCTCTCATTACATCCAGCATGGCCTGAAGCTTCGTGAAAGACAGATTTATCGGCTGGAGGCACCGGATATTGGCGAGCTGTTTCATGCGGCATTAAAGTATATAGCAGAAACAGTCAAAGAACAGAACATTGCCTGGGCCCAGCTTTCCAGGGGACAATGCGAAAGGCTGGCAAAACAGGCTGTTGAGGCAATTGCCCCAAGGCTTCAGAATGAGATATTGCTAAGTTCAGAGAGGCATCACTATATTAAAAGGAAGCTTGAACAAATTATCACCAGGGCGTCGCTAGTCTTAAGCGAGCATTCAAAACTGAGTGAATTTGAGCCAATCGGCCTTGAAGTGGGCTTCGGCCGCGGCGGGCAGCTGCCTCCGTTGACATTTGGCCTGAAAAATGGCCGCAGGATGGAGCTTGCAGGCCGGATTGACCGGATTGACAGCGGCGAAGGGAAAAACGGAGAGCTGTTTTTAAGGGTCATTGATTACAAGTCCAGCAGCAGAGGATTAAATCTCTCTGAAGTCTACTACGGTATAGCATTGCAGATGCTCACCTATCTCGATATTGCCATTTCGAATTCAGCCGAGCTTACGAGAAGGGATGCCGAGCCTGCAGGGGTGTTCTATTTCCACGTCCATAACCCGATGATTTCAGCCAAGAAAAATATGGACGAAGATGAGCTTGAACAGGAGATACTTAAACAATTCAAAATGAGCGGCCTTGTCCTTGAGGATGCGGAAGTTATCAGGCTTATGGATAAGAGCCTTGAGACCGGCACGTCCCATATCATTTCCGCGGGCATTAAAGCAGACGGCTCAATCAGAAGTGGTTCAAAAACGGCCACAGCTGATGAGATTCAGGATTTGCGGAAATTTGTCCGTAAAGTATACGAAGATACAGGTAACGCAATTATTTCTGGAGAAGTTGGAATAGACCCGTACAGGATGAAGGATAAAAATCCATGCCAGTTCTGTTCCTATAAGCCTGTCTGCCAATTCGATGAGTCGATTGAAGGTTCGAAGTTCCGCAGGCTTGTTCCGAAGAATGACAAGGAAGCAATTGAGTTGATCCGAAAGGAGGTAAACGAAAATGAGTAAGGTTGTCATACCGCCGATGCCACAAGGGCTGAAATGGACGAATGACCAGTGGAAGGCCATTATGGCCGGTGATACCGATATCCTTGTTGCGGCGGCGGCAGGTTCTGGAAAAACTGCTGTCCTCGTTGAAAGGATTATCAACAAAATCATCTCACCAGACGATCCCATTGATGTTGACCAGCTTCTTGTCGTAACCTTCACCAATGCGTCTGCTGCTGAAATGCGCCACCGAATTGGTGATGCGCTTGAAAAGGCGATAAATGAAAATCCGGAATCCCGCCATCTTCGCAAGCAGTTCAGCCTGCTGAACAAAGCGTCGATATCAACACTTCACTCCTTCTGCCTCGATGTTGTAAGGAAATATTATTACCTGATAGATGTTGACCCCGGTTTCAGGATTGCCGATGACACAGAAGCCCAGCTTTTAAGGGATGAAGTGATGGACGCGATGCTTGAAGAGGAATATGGCACAAAGGGCAATGAACCATTTTTCCATCTTGTTGACACGTTTACCTCGGACAGGACTGACGAAGCACTTCTGGAAATCGTTTCTGACATGTTTGATTTTGCGCGGTCAAATCCAAATCCTGAACGCTATCTTGAGGCCATTGTATCAATGTACGATACTTCAAATACATCAAAGGTAGAGGAACTGCCTTTCATTGACGCACTTTTGTTCGACATTAAGCTTCAGCTAAAAAGTGCAAGGCATTTTGCGGAAAAGGCTTTGGCGGTTTCAAAGCTTCCTGATGGGCCGGCGCCCCATGCCGAGGCGTTTGTTCAAGATATAAACCTGATTGATTCAATGCTGGCTGTAAGCGATTCATGGGATGCGCTTTATGTAGCCATGCAATCCTATACCTTTGCTAAGGCAAGTTCGATCAGGAAGGGAACAGTTGATGATGAATTAAAGAAAAAAGCCGGTAAGTTCAGAGATAAGGCTAAAAAAATTGTCAACGACCTTCGAGATGAACTTTTTTCAAGAAGGCCTGAAAGCTTCCTCCGGGACATGGCTGATATGAAACCGGTCATTGAAACCCTGGTTTCGCTCGTGGCGAAATTTGCCGTCCGGTTTGAAGCAGCCAAGAGGGAAAGAGGTTTGGTCGATTTCTCTGACCTCGAGCATTATTGCCTTGATATCCTTGGGCAAGGGGAAACCGAAGAAGGGAACAGGATTCCTTCAGCAGCGGCACTTGCTTACAAAGAGCGGTTCCGTGAAGTCCTGGTTGATGAATACCAGGATACAAATATGGTTCAGGAGACGATCCTGCAGCTCGTTTCCGGAGGCCGTGGACAATCAGGCAACCTGTTTATGGTCGGCGATGTAAAGCAGTCCATTTACCGGTTCCGGCTTGCTGAGCCCAATTTGTTTCTTGGAAAGTATAACCGTTTTTCAAAAGAAGGTACCTTATCCGAAGGCTTGCGGATTGACCTTGCCCGAAACTTCCGGAGCCGTCGGGAAGTCCTGGATGCGACCAATTATCTGTTCAGGCAAATCATGGGTGAAAAAGTTGGCGAGATTGTCTATGATGAGTCAGCTGAACTCAAGGAGGGCGCGAAGTATCCTGCGGAGCCATTCCCGGTTGAGTTACTCGTCATAGATCAAGGCGCGAAAAGTGATAAAGAAGACACAGTGGAAGAGTTTGATGGTGAGTTGCTTGATGCTGAAGATCTTGAGCAATCGCAGCTTGAGGCCAGGGTGATGGCTGCGAAAATTAAGGAAATGATTGCATCAGGCCGGCCTGTCTACGATGCAAAAACAGACACATCAAGGCCCATCCGTTATCGTGACATCGTTATCCTGCTCCGCTCAATGACATGGGCACCGCAAATCATGGAAGAGTTCAAACAGCAAGGTCTGCCAATCTACGCGAATTTGTCGACAGGCTACTTCCAAGCAACTGAAGTCGCAATCATGATGTCTTTGCTAAGGGTCATTGATAACCCGTATCAAGATGTTCCGCTTGCTGCGGTACTGCGCTCTCCAATTATTGGACTGAATGAAGAAGAGCTCGCATTTATTAAAATCCAGGATAAGAAAGGCTCTTATTGGGACAGCGTGATTGCTTTTTGCAAAAAAGCTTCTCCAACAGGGCGAGAGGAGATGCATGAGAAAATCCGCCGCTTCAGTCAACGTCTTGAAGACTGGCGGTCGCTGGCAAGACAAGGCTCGCTTTCGGAACTGATTTGGCAGCTCTACCGCGATACAGGCTTTTATGACTTTGCTGGAGGATTGCCGGGTGGAAAACAGCGCCAGGCAAACCTGCGCGCCCTTTATGACAGAGCAAGGCAATATGAAGAGACTTCATTCAGGGGATTGTTCAGGTTCCTGAGATTCATTGAACGTATGATGGACCGGGGAGATGACCTCGGTGCGGCGAGGGCGCTGGGTGAACAGGAAGATGTTATCCGGATTATGACAATCCACTCAAGCAAGGGACTCGAATTCCCTGCTGTTTTCATTGCGGGGCTAGGCAGGAATTTCAACATGATGGATATCCGCAGTTCCTATATGCTTGACAAGGAGTTCGGGTTTGCCACAAAACACATCAATCCTAATAAACGGATTGCCTACCCATCACTCCCGCAGCTTGCTTTTAAGCGGAAAAAGAGAATGGAAATGCTTGCTGAGGAAATGCGCGTCCTATATGTAGCGATGACACGGGCAAAAGAAAAGCTCTATATGGTTGCGACAATCATGGATGTAAACAAAAAACTTGAACAATGGGAAGATATTACCGTCCATCGCGACTGGCTGCTCAGTGACTCCGAAAGGGCCGCTGCCAATGGCTACTTTGACTGGATAGGTCCAGCGCTTGTCCGCCATGCCGATTGCCTTCAGCTGCGCAGGAAGGAGATTGGCCCTGAGGTGGATGAAAGCATATGCAGGGATTCTTCCAAATGGGCAGTGCAAATAATTGAAGCTGACGACATCCAGCTGGAGACGGAACAAAACAGCCTGGAAAATGACGGTATGCTTGAAGCAGTCAAGGAGATGCGCCCTGTCCCGATTACGTCACAAAAGGAAACAGAAGTCGTCGGCAGGCTAACCTGGGAGTATGCCTTTAAAGATGCCTCCAGCCACAGGGCGAAACAGACCGTATCGGAAATGAAGCGCAACCGGGAAATTGCTGATGAGCAAAGTGGTACTGAAATCCTTAGAAAAACGAGAAAGACGATCCTTGACAGACCGAGGTTCATGCAGGAAAAGTCACTTAGCCCTGCTGAACGAGGCACAGCCCTTCACAGTGTTATGCAGCACGTTAATCTTGCAGAACCAATTACGGATGAATCGGTGAGAGAGCTCGTTAAGCGTATGGTTTCAGAAGAATTTCTTACTGAGGAACAGGCCGAAGTCATCGACCCGCAGCTTGTTGTCCGCTTTTTTGAAACTGAAATCGGAAAACGGATGATTTCAGCAGATAAACTTTATCGTGAGGTTCCGTTCACCGCTTCACTTCAGGCGCAAGAGGTTTATCCCGGCTGGAAGGATGAAAATGAGCAAATTTTCATCCAGGGTATTATTGACTGCGTATTTGAAGATAGCCAGGGGCTTGTTATGCTTGATTTCAAATCGGATCGGATTACCGGCCGATTCCATAGCGGCTGGGCAGGTGCGGCTCCAATCCTTGAAGAGCGTTACAGGCTGCAGATTGAGCTATATACCAAAGCGCTTGAAAAAATCTGGCGCCGCCAAGTTGATGAACGGTATCTGTTTTTCTTTGATGGAGCCCATATATTAAAGCTTGAAAGGGAAGGCTTGTAGTAAGTCATAAGGATGGAGGGCGTGTGATGAAATCTGCAATCGGCCAATGCGAGCTTTGTTTGCGTAAGGAAGTTGAAACAACGGTTCATCATCTGACACCAAGAGAGATGGGCGGAACCTTCATGCCTACTGCAGACCTATGCAAAGCATGCCATAAACAGATTCACGCTCTCTATTCTAATGAAGAACTAGCGGCAAGGTTATCTACAATTGAGCGATTGAAGGCTGACCCCGAGATAGCCAAATTTTTAAAATGGATTAAAAAACAGCCGGCTAGCCGCCTTCCGAGAGTAAGCAAGTCAGCCAGGAGAAAAAGGTAATGGCATGAACCAATTGGTTCATGCCATTTATTTGTTTCCTGTCATCGGCTGGTCTAGCAATTTTGTATCAAGGACGTTTGTGCCGCTTACAGCACTTCCTGTTCCAATTAACACACCGGTATTAGCACTGCCTGCCCCTGTAAAGGATTTTGAAGAGCTTTTCGGTGAAATATTTAGGGCGTCACCAAAGTGAACTGTCCCTCCACTGACATTATTGATGTGAATAGGACCAATGAGTGCTGGCATAGGATCGCCTCACTTTACTGTCATGTTTGATTTTACTGCTGGCCTTACTGGTAATCATCGCGCTCTTCAAGCTGGCGGATATGTTTTACTCTTCCCTCCAGGCTAATGTGATTAACATTACCAACATGGAGGAAGGAGCTTGACGAAATACCGTTTATTTTTATGGATCCGACTTTAATAATTGGATTTTCATTAAAAGAAAGGAGTTGAATCGGCTCATCAATAAGCGGAAGTGGAATTTCTTTGTAAAATACAGGAAATTTAGTGAATTCCCCTTCGCTACTAAAAAAAATTTCTTGCTCCCTGTGAACAGCGAGGGCTCTTGATATCCCATCTATCATCGATGTGTCTCCTAGTTGAACCGTTGAGGAATATTGGACTGATTCAACAATAATACTGTTTACAGAGGACGACCGCTGTAACATTAGCTTCCCTCTGGAGCAAGCGGGACGAATGGGCCAATAATTAACGATTCTGGAGGGGTATCAAAAGCGGAGGCAAGCAGGATTGTTTGGGCATCCCCAACCAAAAGAATCGATGAACTTGACACACCTAAAACCTTAATGCTGCCCACCGCCAGTTCTTTATTATAGACTTGAAAAATCATAAGGATCCGCCTTTCAATTGATCGGGTAGATTAGCAAGGAATGTCCGGATTCCGTTTTCAATTTCCTGTTTCAAAGCAGAGAGGATCATCTCATTTTCAACCTCTTGGCCTGTAGCACTTGCCCGTCTTATATGTGATTCAATTCTTCCGGGAAGCTGTTTTTTTACGTCACTTTTTATAAATGAAAGATAGTCATCGGATTTGGGGAGCCCCAATTCTTCCTGGAGATGCCCAAGTCTGGATGGAAGCTCTTGCTCGAGATACGTATGGATTGCATCATTAATTTCTGTGCTTCTCTGCATGAAGTTGGTTGGATCGATGGGCTGAATTGGTTGTGGATTATATCCGGGATTTCCTTCGAATCGCTGCTGGCCGGGTGAAGCAAAATCCCCTGGTGACCCAGGCTGACCTGGAAATCCATTTTGACCCTCAGCAATTGCCATTTCCTCGATCCCCTGTAGGTCATTCGGGTTCAAGCCGATACTTAAGGTGCCCTCTAGTGATTCTACTTTCAACTGGTCAAATTTATATTGAATAGTGCCAACCTGGATAGTAGGCTTCTCCTTCAGGAGTCTAATCTCCTCTTCAGCGCAGCGGAGCGATTCCTCCAAAACGGCAATTCTTTGATTGAATACTTGCAATTGTCCCTGCATCCATTGAAGGGCCTGATAAAGATCCATGGTCACACCTCAACTTTTCTGTATATTCAAGTATTTAAAGAGGAACCGCTGGCGTTTGCGATATAGGTAGATGGCCGCCTGTGTCCTGTTGCGGCGCAGGCTGGAATGGCTTTTGAGCCTTGGGAGCAGGACCCGTAAAGCCGCCTGTATTGGAAAGATAGGATGCAGGCTTAATGATGCCGGAACTGCCAATTTGAAAGACGGAGGAGTTCGAAATCCCTCCGATTCGAATGCTTTGGATATGGATGGATTGCTGGATATAGATATTCATTTACCGGCCTCCTTAGACATTGAATGTAATTGGCTGGTCAATTCCTTCGGTGTCATTAACATTTGTCGAGCTTATATGGTTGAGGTTTTGGATGGCATCACCTGTATTGAACGAGCCGGCACCTGCAAACGTCTTTGCGTTTGAAACCGGGGATATGCTATATACATCACCGATATTGAAAATTGAACTGCTTCCAAGTGAAATGACTTGGACAACTCCAACAATTGCTGGCATGGACTACACCCTTTTTCATCATTCTTCTTTTTATCCTATGTACATGGGCAGTATATGTGAGCAATTTGCCCGATTTTTACTAAGGTGTTCCAATGGATGTTTTTTCCGGTATAATGAAAACTTATTATATGAAGCTGCAAGGGGATGGATGAATGAAAGACTTAATGAGACCTACTAGGGAAAAGGGGAGAATAGCATCATTGGATGCAATGAGAGGTCTGGCGATTCTAGGTATCTATTTCGTCAATATGATGTCCTTCCATTCTCCATTCATGTTCATTGATCCTTTGGAATGGTGGGAGAGCGGTCTTGACCGAATTGTCTATATCGGAATTGATATATTTGCCCAGGCTAGCTTCTATCCGCTTTTCTCAATGCTGTTCGGCTTTGGGCTCGAATTGACAAGGGAGCGCGTACTTGAAAGGGGCGGCAGTTTTTCCAGCCTTGCTTTAAGAAGATTATTGTTCTTATTAGTTGTGGGAGTTATCCATGCCTTCTTTATCTGGCCAGGCGATATTTTAATTACATACGCAGTTATCGGCTTTTTATCATTATTTTTTCTTCGCTTGAGTGGAAAGGCGTTGCTCGCTGTGGGGATTGGTATGTATGCCATTCCTAACCTTATGCTGGGCTTGTTGTTAGTGGTGGCCGATTTATTTAGTCCTGGGGCTGCCGTTTCATATGAGCCGGAAGAAGCGGAAAAGGCGTTAAGCATCTATGGGCAAGGCTCTTTCCTTGAAATAACCCGGATGAGAACGGAAGAGTGGCTTTCCAACAACAATCCTGAAACAGCTCCAATTTTGCTGTTTTCTCTCCTTCCGTTGTTCCTGATAGGAGCGGCGATTTCAAAATTAAAATGGCTTGAAGAAGCGTCTAAACAGTTAAATAAATTGAGGATAGTGACCTTTATAGCTTTATTCATCGGCTTGCTAATTAAGCTGCTTCCTTATTTTATACCTGGCAGCTATCCAGCTGAATTTTTCCAGGATTTCTTTGGCGGGCCTCTACTGGCATTCGCCTATGCCGGGCTTGTGGCACTTTATACTGAAAAAAGAGGCGCTGGGAAAGGGTTTGTTTCAAATGTCGGGCGGATGTCGATGTCTAACTATCTTTTCCAATCTCTTGTATCAACAACTATCTTTTATGGCTACGGCCTTGGATTGTATGGAAAGGTAACACTTTTTCAAGGTGTATTGATTGTCATAGCAGTCTATTTGCTTCAGGTATTTTTAAGCAGGTTATGGCTGCAGAAATTCAGGTTTGGCCCGGTTGAATGGGTTTGGAGAAGTTTTACGTATTTATCCCGGCAAAAAATACGCAAGGGGGAAAGGGCATGAAGAAGAAAATTATGATTATCGGAAGTGGCGGAGCCGGTAAAAGTACTCTTGCCAAAGAACTCGGCAGAAAGCTTGGTATTCCAGTGCATCATCTAGACACGTTATTTTGGAAGCCTGGCTGGGTTCCAACCGACAGAGAGGAATTTCAGCAAATCCAAAATAGTATTCTAGCAGAGGATTGTTGGATTATTGATGGAAACTTCAGTGGAACAATGGACGCCCGGCTGGAAAAGGCAGATACAATTATCTTTCTTCATTACTCAACACTCCGATGCCTATACGGGATTATTAGGAGAAGGATTCAGTACCATGGGAAATCACGCCCTGATATTGGTGAAGGATGTCCTGAAAAACTCGAATGGGCATTTGTTAAATGGGTTGCCGAATTTAATAGAAAAAAAGCGCCGGAACTGCTAGAAAAGCTTAGTGCAACAACTGGTAATGATATCCATATTTTAAAAGGCAAAGAGGAAACAATTGAATTTCTGAGGGTTATAAGATAAAATAGGTGTTTTTCACTAGTAATTTTTCCTGAAAAATAGTGAAAAAGTCTGATTCTAATACCCCCATAAACGATTTACTATGAGTGTAAGAGAACAGTCGACAAGAATTGCACTGTATCTCGATAAAGGCAAAGCTGATGAAAATCAGTGACGCAAAGCTAAAGGGGCTAAGGTACTTAAGTACTATGCCAGCCAGTTACCGAAAGATCAGGGTGCACCATAGGTATGTCTTCCCATGATCCCCCTTTCGGTAAAGGCGGGGTCATTTTATTTTTTCGGAGGTGAAAATATTGAAGGTCGTGAATCTGTCGAACGGGACGGAAATTGCAGACAACATTGGATGCGCCGATAGCTTTTTCAAAAGGCTGAAGGGGCTGATGTTTACAAAAAATCTGCCAGCAGGACACGGCCTGTTGATCAAGCCCTGCCAATCGATCCACACATTCTTCATGAAATATCCAATCGACGTTGTGTATTTGGACGGAAACAACGAAATAGTCGGCCTGGATGAAGACATGAATCCTGCAAAGATTGGAAAAGTACACCGAAAATCAAAATCGGTGCTCGAGCTTCCATCCGGGACAATACGGAATGCAGAACTGAAAGTTGGTCATTATTTATCTATTAATTAATTACAAATATAACTAAAAAGGGAGTTTTTGAGAATGATGAAAAAAATGAAAGCATTGCTTACAGAAGAACAAGGACAAGGTATGACTGAGTACGGTTTGGTTTTGGGTGTAATTGCGCTGGGTGTTGTTGCTGTACTAGTTGGTTTTAGAGAAAAAATAGTTGATCTATTTGAAGATGCCAAAACTGCTCTTACAGATGCAGATACTAGGACTGAGTAATAAAGAAATCTCTTTCTATATTTTCAATTCGAATGTTTTTGTTGTTGTTAAAAGGAAAAGCCTTGCGTTTGTTTTAAAACGTGGGGCTTTTTTAAATCAAAGCATCTGCAAGAAAAGAGGGTTTCCTATGATTCAAGCGATTTTGCTTTTCCTGCTTCTGCTAATTTGTACAATCACTGATATTAGAGAGCGCAGGATTTATAATAAGGTTCTTTTGCCTTTCTTAATAATTGCCTTCCTGGTAAACGGGATAACAAGCGGATGGGACGGGCTTGAAATGGCCTTGTTTGGAACGTTTGTTGGTTTCGGAATTTTGTTGATCCCGTACTTGATGGGAGGGATGGGCGCCGGGGATGTCAAATTGCTTGCAGTGATTGGCGCGCTGATGGGGGCTAAGTTTGTGGCATTGTCTGCTATTTACATGGCAATTGCAGGAGGACTATTCGCTCTGCTAATTATTGCAGTTAAAAAAAGCCCTAAACAGTTGATAAAAAACCTGTTCTTTTCACTAATAGGGAGAGTAAATGGTTTTAAGATTCCTGTTCTGATTGATAAAGATTCCATGAAAGCTACCTACCCATACGGTGTAGCGATCGCAGCAGGGGCAGTCATACAATTCTTCCGGGCAGGAATGCTGCTATGAGAAAGGATGAGCGCGGCCAATCCTTAGTGGAAACAGCGCTTGTTTTGCCCCTTTTGTTGCTGTTAATTGTAGGAATTCTTGATTTTGGCCGTGTCACGTATTCCTATGCCCATCTTCAAATGGCAGCCCAGGAAACTGTCAGGAAGGGCGGTCTTGGCAAGACGGATGTCGAAATCACTTCATTTGCCAAAAACTATGTACATCTTGGAGATTCCAGCAAGCTGATTGTCGAAATCTCTTATCTTTCGGATAACACCTTACAACCAGTTGCAGTTGCGCCTGGTACAAAAGGAAAATCAGGGAATTATATAAAAGTTAAGCTTAAATATCCTTTAAAGTTATACACTCCTTTATTATCAAGCCTCTTCCCATCTCCGTTATATGCCGAAACAGAGTCAACGATCCGGGTTGAGTAAGGAGGGATACAGAGATGAGAAAATTTCGCAGGGACGAAAAAGGAAGTGCGATTGTTCTTGTAGCGCTCTCAATGGTAGCTTTGCTTTGTATAACCGGGCTTGCAATTGACGGTAGCATGCTGTATATGACAAAAAGCAAACTCCAAAAAGTCGCGAATGCAGCAGCTTTGTCAGGGGCGCAGGAGTTAACGAATACTGAAGAAAAGGTAACAAAGGTTGTAAACAATATTTTAACTTCCCATAAAGAACCAGATTCTTTAGAAGGCTTGGCAATTCTGGAGAAAAAGAAAGTGCAAGTAAATCTATCAAAAAGAATGCCATTATCGTTTGCAGGGCTTTTGGGCTTTCAAGCTGTGGATGTAAAAGCGGCCGCTGCGGCCTCAATTGCACCGATGGGCAGGGCTGTAGGTGCTGCCCCGCTTGGCATCGATGAGAGAGTCCCTCTTGAATACTATAAAGAATATAAATTAAAAACAGATGAAACGGGTGTTTCAAGCGGAAACTTTGGGATCCTGGCTCTAGGTGGACCGGGTGCGAGGACATATGAAGAAAATCTCCAATATGGTTACAGGGATGAAATTAAAGTTGGGGCTATTCTAAACACGGAAACCGGTAATATTGCCGGGAAAACAATATCAGTCGTCAATGAACTGGTCAAAGGGTGTACTTACCTCCCTGAAGATGTAAGTGAAAGAAATTGTTCCCGAATTATTCTTATCCCTGTCTATAAAGAGTACGATAAAACTTCCAACCAGCTGAAAGCTGTACAGGTCACTGGTTTTGCATATTTCTATATTACACAGCCAATGAGTAGCAATGACACATCCATCACCGGCATGTTCATAAAAAGAGCAGGTACAGGTTTTTCTGAAGTAGGAAGCCTAGATAAAGGTGCTTATATCATCCGGTTAACAGAGTAGGTGAGAGAAAATGCGTTCAAAAACAATCATGCTGCTGTCTCTCGTGATGGGCGTTATCACGACAGCATTATTTTTTCAATACATGTCCAAGTATGAAACACAGGAAACGGCTTCAGGAGCTTCTGTACCAATGGAAGAAATACTTGTTGCAAAGGATATCATCAATAAAAATGAGAAAATTACAGCTGAGAAACTTGAGGTTGTAGAAGTGCCTCAGCAAAGTGTAACTTGGCAGCCGCTAAAAACGGTTTCGGAAGCGGAAGGGAAGCTGGCGGGGGCCAAAATTGACAAAGGCGAACCGATCCTCGCCCACCGCCTCCTTTCGCAAAAGGATGAAACCGTATATGTATCCCGTAAAGTAAGGGAAGGCTATCGGGCGGTTGCTGTTTCGGTAAATCTTCCTCAATCCGTATCCAATCTGATTGAAGCTGAAGACAGAGTCGATGTCATTTTTTCCAAAGAGGATAAGGAAGCAAAAGCTGATAAACCAAAAGTAAATACGAAAGTGCTTCTGAAAAATGCAAGGGTCCTTGCAGTTGGTCGTAAATTGATCATTCCAGAGGAAGAGAAAAAAGAGGGAGAACAGCCTGAGGAATATACAACGGTTACGTTAGAATTAAAACCGGACGATGCATTTAACCTTATCAATTCTTCGGAAGAAGGAAAAATACACTTTATCCTTCATACACGGCCGGCAATGAACGACGACGGAAGCCCTTTGGAGAATGAAAATGAAGGCTAATTGATTGGTAATCATTTTAATGGGAGGGTAGAGAAAATGACAACTTTAGAAAGAAACTCTCCGGGAGCCCATGGCAGGATGATAGCCGTTTGTAGTGCAAAGGGTGGTATCGGCCGTACAATCCTTTCAGTCAATCTAGCCGTATCATTATCTAAAGGGAACAATACTGTCGCCATTCTCGATGGTGATTTCCAGTTCGGCGATGTGTCCCTTGCGATGGACCTCCAGCATAGCTTTACAATTAAGGAGGCTGTGGAAAGTATCGCTTCCCTCGATGAACACAGGTTAGAGGAATACATGACTAGACATACCAGCGGGGTACGTGTTCTTCCGGCACCCGACCGTCCTGAATTTGCTGATCTTCTTACAAAGGAATCAGTTTCAAAAATGGTGGATTTTCTTTTAAGTAGAAACGATTTTGTTGTATGTGACACAGGAGCCGGTTTAAATGAGCAGACGCTGAATCTGATTGAGAAAGCAGATGAAATCCTAGTCATTGCCACTCTCGAGATGGCAGCGATGAAGAACACGAAGCTCTTACTGGAAACACTCGGCATCCTCGGTTTGCGCGACAAAGTGAGAGTTGTTCTGAACAGGGCTAATATGGAGAGTGTCATTAAAGCAGAGGACGGAGCTAAAATTCTAGGTGAAGAGGCGCCTATTTATATTCCGAATGATTTTCAAATTTGTTCTAAATCATTGAATATGGGAACCCCCTTTGTTATAAGCCATTCCAAATCGGAGATTGCGAAATCCATTTTTAAAATGGCTGAAATAATCGGATCCAATGATTCCGGTACAGCTATTAAGAAAAAGGGAAAATCAATTTCGATATTTCCTTGGAGAAAAAAAGGGGGAACAGCTAAATGAAGCTTCTGGATCGTATTAATCAAAAAAATAATCCAGCTCCATTCGATCTCGGGCCTCAGCCAATGGAGACCTCCAATTCATCAATCCCGGCCATGAAGACCGAAATATTAGAAAATCATAAAACCATTGAACTTCCCAGAGAGCATGCAATTCAACCAATCCGCAAGAAGCAGGCGGACAAACAACAGGAATTAAAAAGTATCCTTCATAAACGCATTCTTCAGGAACTGAAGGATGAAGAAGTTGAGGTTATCATTCCAAAGTTGGATGGAATGGCGCTGGAGGCTATTAAAGATGATGATTCTTTCCGGGGAATCGTTGACCGTAAGTTAGTTGTGGAAGAATTGATCAATGACCTTACAGGATTTGGCCCGATCAATCCCCTCCTCCTGGATGAAGAAGTTTCGGAAGTGATGGTAAATGGACCCAATCAGGTTTACTGTGAAAGAAAAGGGAAGCTAATCCTGACAGACATTACTTTTCGCGATAATGAGCATGTCATGAACGTTATTGAAAAAATTGTTGCCCCAATCGGCAGAAGGATTGATGAGAGTTCACCGATGGTTGATGCAAGGCTTCCGGACGGGTCAAGGGTAAATGCAATCATTCCTCCTCTAGCATTGAACGGCCCGACAATCACAATCCGTAAGTTCTCAAAAGACCCTTTTCAAATTGAAGACTTGATTAATTTTGGAACAATCACGAAGGAGATGGCAATTTTTCTTGATGCTTGCGTAAAAGCGAGGCTGAACATTTTCGTAAGTGGAGGAACAGGGTCAGGTAAAACGACAACGCTCAACGTACTTTCGAATTTTATTCCGAATGACGAGCGTATTGTTACTATTGAGGATGCGGCTGAACTACAGCTTGGCCAGGACCATGTTGTTTCACTTGAGTCTAGACCGCCCAATATAGAAGGTAAAGGCGCCATTACAATACGCGATCTTGTCCGGAATTCTCTCCGGATGAGGCCCGACCGTGTCGTCATCGGGGAGGTCAGGGGCGCGGAAGCATTGGACATGCTCCAAGCAATGAATACTGGCCATGATGGTTCATTGGCAACCGGCCATTCCAATTCGCCAAGAGATATGATTTCCAGGTTAGAAACCATGGTGCTGCTCGGTGGAGTTGAACTTCCTATCAAAGCGATCCGCGAACAAATCTCGGGAGCACTCGATGTCATCATCCAGCAGTCCCGGCTAAAGGACGGCTCAAGAAAAATAACCAATATCACTGAGGTTCAGGGGATGGAAGGAGACGTCATTGTTCTACAGGACATCTTTGTATATGAACAGACCGGATTAAATGAAGCCGGAAAGTATGTCGGAAGGCTTGTGCCGACTGGCGTGCGCCCTAAGTTTTATGAACGGCTTGAGAATTCAGGGATTCACATTCCTCCTAATGTCTTCATTGAAAGGGAGGATTGACTATGAAGCTTATTTTCCTGGCACTTATACTCTGTTCTTCCTTTTTAATGTTCTACGCAGTTTTATCTAGTTTTTTTTCCCGCAGCCAGAAGATTGAAAAAAGGATGGAAAGGTATTTGGCTTCACCTGAGAAGGTTGAAGTGGACGATAATGATATTGACTTGTTTGCACGCTATGCGGCAGCCCGCAAAAATCTCACAAAAAGGTTTGTGACGAAAAAGAAAAATAGTAAACTCGAAACGATGCTTGCGAGGTCAGGAGTGCCCCTAAAGCCTGATGAATATGTTACTTTCCAATGGATAGCGACTGGTTTTTTCGGGATTTTGATGGTTCTATTGTTCACTCATTGGTTATGTGCAGTCCCCGGGGGAATCGCGGGTTATTTATTGCCAGGTTTTATTTTGAAAAAGAAAGAAAAAGAGCGAGTGGAGAAGTTTAATGAAGGACTTGCCGATATGATTTCGACAATAATCGGTTCATTAAGAGCGGGTTTCAGTTTCCCACAGGCACTGAAATCTGTTGCGGAGGAATCCGATTCACCCATCAAAGAAGAAATTGAATCGGTTATAAAATCCATGCAATACGGAAGTAGTGTCGAAGAGGCTCTTAATGAACTAAAGGAACGCATGCCGAGTGATGATTTGGATTTGATGATTCAAGCCATTCTTATTCAACGACAGGTTGGCGGGAATCTGGCAACAGTCCTGGAGAAAATTGTTGAAACAATTAGAGACCGGACCAAAATTCAGCGCCAAATTAAAACCCTGACAGCCCAAGGGCGAATGTCAGGAATGGTCATCGCCTTGCTCCCGCTTTTTCTTGGTATAGTCCTTTATTTTATTCAGCCAGATTTTATTTCACCTTTATTTACTCATCCAGTCGGGATCGGAATGGTAGCGGCTGGAGTTACTTCAGGCGTTATTGGCTTCATTTTGATTAGGAAAATAACGCAGATTGAGGTGTAATGGTTGATTTATCTAACATTTTTTCTGACGATTTCGCTCTTTGTTTTAAGCTTATTTATGGGCAAAACAAATAAAAAATCAACTGTGGAAAAACGTGTATCGGTCTATATTACCAGAAATCAAGACGATAAGGATCCTGGTAAGGAAAAAGAAGAACAAATTTCCTTTTACCAGCGATTTTTTAAGCCCGTAGTAAATGATTTTAAAAAGAGCTTTAAAAAGAGAATGCCTGGGGAAAAAGAGGCAAAGCTGGAATTAAAGCTTCAGCGTGCTGGCAACCCATTTGGCATGATGCCGATTGATTTTCGTCTTTTCCAGGCAGGTTCGGCTGTAATACTTCCAGGTGTTTTTGCAGGATACGCGGCCTTGTTGAGACTCGGTTCATCAGCAATTTTCTTTGCGGTAGTTTTTGGGCTGACATTTGGGACGATTTTGCCACATTTTTACCTAAAGCAAAAAACAAAGGTGCGGGAAAAACAGGCACTGAAGGAGCTGCCTGATACGCTAGACCTGCTGACAGTTAGCCTAGAAGCCGGCTTGGGATTTGACGCCGCTATCAGCAAGCTCGTGTCCAAAAAAGAGGGTGTCCTTGCTGATGAATTCCAACGTTCATTAGAGGAAATGAGACTTGGAAAAGTCCGCCGAGAAGCTTTAGGCGGCATTAAGGACAGACTCGAAGGCGTAGATGCGGTAAAAAACTTCATTAGCAGCATTCTCCAGGCTGAAAAACTTGGGATAGGGATGGTCCAGGTCCTACGTGCCCAATCCGTCGAGGTGCGTGAGCAAAGGAAGCAAAGAGCTGAAGAGGCTGCCATGAAGGCACCTATCAAGATGTTGTTTCCCCTAGTTTTGTTTATTTTCCCAAGTTTATTTATTGTTCTTCTTGGACCAGTGGTAATCTCATTAATAAATGGTTTTTAAAACAATTTAATTAGTTTAAATGCAAGCCCTTTCCTTTATCCAGGAGGGGCTCTTTTTGTATACTAGAAGAAAGTGGATGGAAGGGGCGAAAATGAATGAAACTTGGAACCATGATACATAAGGAAGAAACGCTTGCAGTTTTGGTTAGCGCGGATGGGCAGGCTGTTTTGCCGCTTAAGGAGGCATCATCCATAGGAGTAGAGTTTCCGGTTACACTTTTGGGATGCTTAGAAGAAGGAAATTCTTTTTATGAAAAGGCGAAGTCCTTTGCTCAGTGGGCAGAAAGTGCTGAGGAAGCTAAGGCGCTTTGGATTCCAATTAGCGACGTTGAACTTCTTGCCCCAATACCACGGCCAGCCAAAAATGTCATGTGCATCGGCAAGAACTATGCCGAGCATGCGATTGAAATGGGAAGCGCGGATGATATTCCGGAGCATGTCATGGTATTTACAAAGCCTCCAACGGCAGTTATTGGACCTGATAAAGCAATCCCATCTCATTCAGAAATTACTGACCAGCTTGATTATGAAGGGGAACTGGCTGTCATTATCGGTAAAAAGGGAACGGGGATTACAAAGGAAGAAGCAAAAGACTATGTATTTGGCTATACAATTTTGAATGATGTCACGGCCCGCGATTTGCAAAAGCGGCATAAGCAATACTTCCTTGGAAAAGGACTCGACGGTTCAGCTCCAATGGGCCCATGGATTGTTACAAAGGATGAAATTCCTCATCATGGGAACCTCGGTATACAGACAAAGGTAAACGGAGAAATAAGACAGGATTCCAATACAAAGCATCTGATATTTCCGATTGAGCAGCTGATTGAAGATTTGTCGAAGGGAATGACACTAGAACCTGGAGACATCATTGCGACTGGCACGCCAGCTGGTGTAGGTAAAGGCTTTAAGCCGCCTAAGTTCCTTAAGTCTGGTGATACGATCGAGATTATGATAGAAGGAATCGGGGTATTGAAAAACACTGTATCTTAATAGCCATATAGTTATTAAATTTCTCTTAATTTTTAGGATTTACACTGTGGCTATGGTATGATAAGTGCGAAATAGATAGAGGAGGGAAACGGTTTGACACACGCTCATATTACAACGTGGGTTCTAGGTGCGATTTTATTTTTCGTTGCGCTTAACCTGTATAAAGGCGGCAATGAAAAAGGGGCTAAAATCACCCACATGATTCTTAGGGTAATGTATATTCTTATTTTAATTACAGGATTCATGATTTTATTCTCGATACCTAAAATTGGACTACTTTATATTCTAAAAACCGCTGTCGGATTGTGGGTCATTGCCATCATGGAAATGCTGCTAATCAAGACAGGGAAAAAGGCAGATGCAAAGGTTCTTTGGATTCAGTTTGTCATTGCCTTTGTACTTATCCTGCTTCTTGGATTCAGCATGCCAATGGGCTTTGATTGGTTTTAAAATGATAAAAAGCTGCCAATCGGCAGCTTTTTGTGTTTGCAGGAAGATTCCTATGGGGATGCTAGCTTTTCAATGATAAGCCTTTTTCCGGTGTTAAGGGTAAACTCGAACCGGTCACTTTCCTTTTCATAATAGGTGAAATGATGCTGGACACTGCAAATCTCGTCCTGATTATCAAAAATCATAATATTGACGCCATTCCGTTTGGTTTGGTCATTTAAAAAATTCAGGTGGTTATAGCAATACAGGCAATCAAAAATAGAAAAGTTAAGTGAGTTGAGAGTAGTGATAAATTGGAAGAATGCGTCGTCATTGATTTGTTCGAGCAGTCTTTCAAGTGAATAGATTAAATGCTTCCTCACCCTGATCTGGTCATGGTCGCGGAGCAACAGGCTATCGTCATTGAACGTTAGCTTACCTGGCTCAACCAATAACCCTTTTTTCCAGCGGTTCAATTTCAATACTTCCACTTCCTGAAGCAGATAGTCATCAAGCAGCGAGGCTTCTTCCGTTTCTTCATCAAAAAACACCCATTGGCCATTTATTTGTTCAACTGACCCTTCGGTATAGGCTCTTTCCTGGTCTTCGTATATTTTTTCGCGCTGCTGTCGATTCATCACTTTACCTCCGTGAATGGTGCTATTTCCTTTGTAGACATAAACACTCCCTTTTATAACTCCTTTTAATAATTCCCGGGACAATTAACCCATCTTTAAAACCTGCATACACTATAACCACTCAAAAATAGATTGAAGATAGAGTGAATTCGAGTTCCCAATGGCTTAATAAGGGAACCGTACGGAGGAGTGAAAGTATGTGCGGGATTGCCGGCTGGGTTGATTTTCGTCGGGATATGGAAAAAGAGAAAATAATTCTTGAAAAAATGGCAGATACATTATCAAAACGAGGTCCGGATGACACAAATATTTGGACCGATCGCGACGCCGGATTTGGCCATAAGCGCCTTGCGGTAGTGGATATCGCTGGTGGCAGGCAGCCGATGACAAAAAAAGGCGTAGGCAGCAATTATACAATTTGCTACAATGGTGAACTTTACAACACAGAAGATTTGCGTAAAGAACTCCTCCTTAAAGGATATTCTTTTAGTGGTCATTCTGATACAGAAGTGCTGCTCGCTTCTTATATGGAATGGAAAGAAGAGTGCGTAGACAGGCTGAACGGAATTTTTGCTTTTGCAGTTTGGGACAGCGCCGCGGAAAAATTATTTTTTGCACGTGACAGGCTGGGGGTGAAGCCGGCATTTTATAGTGAAAAGCAGGGCTTTATTTTCGGCTCTGAGCTTAAGGCTCTGCTCGCTCACCCCGAGATGAAAGCAGAACTGGATCGGGAAGGGCTTGCTGAACTATTTGGTATGGCTCCATCCAGAACGCCGGGTGCGGGCGTATTCAAGGGAATCAAGGAGCTGCGGCCCGGCCACGCGCTCACATTTTCCCGGAACGGCTTGAAAATTTGGCGGTACTGGAATGTGAAAAGCCAAACGCATTCAGAAAGTCTTGATGAAACTGCGGAAAAGGTGCGCTTTCTCGTCGATGATGCCGTGAAACGGCAGCTTGTGTCCGATGTGCCGCTTTGTACGTTCCTCTCCGGAGGGCTTGACTCAAGCATCATTACCGCAATTGCTGCCAACGAGTATCAAGGAACAAATCTTGCCCCGCTTCGAACTTTTTCGATTGACTATGAAGACAACCAGCATTTCTTTGCATCCAATGAATTTCAGCCCGATTCTGACGAGTTCTGGATTAACCTGATGAGCAGCTCCTTCCAGACGCATCATGTAAAGAGCATCATTTCCCAGAAACAATTAGCAGAAGAGCTAAAAGAGGCAATGGAGGTCCGCGATCTCCCAGGAATGGCGGATATTGATTCATCCTTGCTATGGTTTTGCCGTGAGATTAAGAAAGAGTACACGGTAAGTTTATCGGGGGAATGTGCAGATGAGATTTTTGGCGGGTATCCCTGGTTCCATCGTAAGGCGGATTTTGAGCGCGAAGGATTTCCATGGATGCGCTCAACCGATATGAGGCTTTCGCTCCTAAAAGAAGATTGGCGGAAAAAGTTGAAAATCAATGATTATTTAATGGAAAGGTATTTGGATACTGTCAAAGAAACGCCGGCACTTGAAGGAGAAAGCATGGAGGATGCGAGGAGACGGGAATTATTTTACCTGAATATGGTCTGGTTCATGACAGCGCTGCTCGACAGGAAGGATCGGATGAGTATGGGAGCGAGCCTTGAAGTGCGTGTTCCATTTGCTGACCATCGGCTTGTGGAATATGTATGGAACATCCCTTGGGAAATGAAAATGCATGGCAACCGTGAGAAGGGAATTCTTCGGAAGGCAATGGACGGAATTCTCCCCGCTGATGTCCTATATCGGAAAAAAAGTCCTTATCCAAAGACGCATCATCCTGCATATACTGAAGCTGTCCAAAAGCTTGCAAGTGAAGCTCTTTCTGACCGGTCATCTGCTTTATATGAATTCTTTGATAAAAAGCAGCTTGAGGATTTGGTGGAAAGCGGAGGCAATTCTTTTACGGAACCATTCTTCGGCCAATTGATGGCAGGCCCGCAGCTGCTGGCTCATTTTGTCCAGATGCATTCCTGGTTCAAGAAGTATAATGTAAATGTAGTAGAATGCTAATTTTCAACAATTTCCGAGGAAATATTCAAACGCCAACCGAAACGGTTGGCGTTTGTTATTTATCCCACTCTTAGGGACCCACTGGAAAACTAGTAGTACTAAAAGGCTATATCCCGAAGGTAACTCTTTTTTATTAGGTGTATGCGGAACATGGCAACTTATCACTAGTGCTACTTAGAGACTCACTAGCAAACTTTCTGTAAAAACTAGTTGTACTCAGAGTAGTACTAAAAGTGCTATATCCCGAAGGTAATTCTTTTTTACTAGATGCATGTGGAACATGGCAACTTATCACTAGTGCTACCCGGAGACTCACTAGCAAACTCGCTGTAAAAACTAGTAGTACTCAGAGTACTACTAAAAGTGCTATTTCCCGAAGATAACTCTTTTTTACTAGATGCATGTGGAACATGGTAACTTATCACTAGGGCTACTTAGAGACTCACTAGCAAATCCTAAAAAAATAGTAGTAATCCGAGTAGTACACCAGTAGGGAATGGACAATAGACCTACTGATGGAGGGTTCAATTTATGAAAATTTAATAATCGTAAATCCCATGCTGTCCAGTTCAAGCTGGCTGCTGCCATTTTCTTTAGGTGCAACTTCTTTTTCTGTCCACAAATCTACAGCGTTCCTGCCAGCAAATTCTTCAGGAAGCGAGTATGTGGCAGGCTTGTCCGTTGCATTCAGTACCACAAGGATAGTTGCTTGATCGTCAGAGCGTTTGTAGGCAAGGCACTGATCATCAGCATCTGCAGAAATGAAATGAAGTGTGCCCCCATTTGCTAGCAACGGTTCTTTCTTCCTAAGCGCAATCAGCTTTCGGACATGCTCAGAAAGCTCAGTGTTTTGGTTATCTTCATCCCACTCCATGCATTTCCGGCAGCCTGGGTCCTGTTCGCCATCCATCCCGATTTCATCACCATAATAAATGCAAGGGGTGCCATTGAAGGTTAAGAGAATAGTAAAAATCTGCTTTACTTTCTCCATATCCCCGCCGCATTCCGTAAGGATCCTTGGTGTATCATGGCTGCCGATCAGGTTGAACGCAACTGCATTGACATTCTCAGGATACATATGAAGCACTGAAGTCATAGCTTCCACGAATTGTTTTGGAGTAATCGCTTCTTTTGCAAAAAGGTCGAGAACGTTCATTGTAAAAGGATAATTCATGACAGCGTCGAATTGGCCGCCGCGCAGCCACGGCATTGAATCATGCCAGATTTCTCCAAGTACATACAAGTCCGGTTGGATTTTTTTAACTTCCTTGTTGAACAGCTTCCAAAATTCCGGGCTGACTTCATTAGCGACATCGAGCCTCCAGCCGTCGATATCAAACTCTTCAATCCAGTAACGGCCCACTTTTAATAAATAATCGGAAACCTCAGGGTTCTCGGTATTCAACTTTGGCATTTCCGCTACAAAGCCAAATGTATCATAATTAGGGAGGGGCTCGGTTTTTACCGGGAACTCCCACAGGTGGAACCAATCCTTATATTTTGATTTCTCGCCTTTTTCAAGAACATCCTGGAATTGTGGGAAGTAGAAGCCGCTGTGGTTGAAAACGGCATCAAGCATAACCTTAATTCCATTTTCGTGGCATATCCGTACAAGCTCCTTCAACGTTTCCTTTGTCCCGAAAGCAGGGTCAATTTCCAAATAATCAATCGTGTCATATTTGTGGTTTGAGAACGCTTTAAAAATCGGCGTAAAATAAACCCCGGTAATTCCAAGTTCCTTCAAATAGCCGATATGGTCAATGACTCCCTGAAGGTCTCCGCCAAAGAAATTATCTCGCTCGGGCTCTGCGCTGCCCCAAGCTAGTGCACCTTCCGGATCGTTATCAGGATCACCATTGGCAAAACGTTCAGGAAAGATTTGATACCAAACCGTATCCTTCACCCATTCAGGTGCCTGGAATAAAGCGGATGGATGCATATATGGGATTGCAAAAAGGAATCCGATATCCGACGGAACATCCTCAGCAAAACCGCGTTCCCCATATAGGATTGTTTCGTCCCCACTTTGGATTTTAAAACCATACCGTACTCTTCGAAGCGGAGGCTTTACAGATATAAACCAATAATCATATAAGGCATCAGTTCCCGTTTTCTCCATTTCAGTTTCTTCAAAAATCCACGTTTTCCCCTCAAACCCATAGGGGTCACCGTGAACGAGTGTAACTGAATCAACATCCTTTTTTTTTGTTCTCAAGCGTAGATGCAATTCGTCTTCCTTCGACAGGTAAGCATAATTATCAAGCGGTCGGTGGTAAATAGCTTCTCTAAACAAGCGGGTTGCTCCCTTCAATTAAACTATATACTTATTACCAATAGATTCAGGGTACTAAACGGCTTTAGAAAAATCAATTTTAAGCGAAAGTGACAAAGGTTCATAGTATGGTAAAATACTATGGGAGAATAAGATGGATTTTAATACATAGTGGCAGTTCAACTGCCTGAAAATAAGGGGATGGGCACATGAAAGGCAAATTGGCGGCATTCTTCCTGATACCGTTTCTGCTTATATGGGCATTGCCGGTACAGGGATTCGAAAGAGAAGCAAGGCTTTGGCAGGACGAAATGGTATATTCGATCATGATAGACCGCTTTAACAATAGCAGCAAGGATACCGCTGGCATAAATGCAAAAGATCCCCTCGCTTATAACGGAGGCGACTTCCAGGGAATAATTGATCGTCTTGGCTACATAAAGGATATGGGATTCACAGCCATTATGCTCTCGCCGATTTTTGAAAATGTGGAAAATGGCTACCACGGTTACTGGGTGGACGATTATTTTAAAACGGAAGAGCATTTCGGTTCTGTAAAAAAGTTTAAAGAGCTTGTCAGTGAGGCACATAGCCTCGATATGAAAGTAATAATTGATTTTCCGGCAAACAATGTTGGCAAAAACAGCAAGCTTGTTCAGGAAAAAGGGCAAGACTGGTTTCATGCTGAACAAGAGGCGGGAAGCGATGGCAACCGGCAACAGCAGTTGAATGGCTGGCAGGATGGCCTTCCTGACCTGGCCCATGAAAATCCAGATGTTCAAGATTACTTGATTGATGCTGGAAAGTGGTGGATTTCCGAAACGGATATTGATGGTTACAGGTTAAGTGATGCTGATAAAGTACCTGCGGATTTCTGGAGCGAGTTTTCAAAAGCGGTAAAGACTGAAAAGGAGAATGTCTACCTGATTGCCGATTTTGGTACATCGGACTCTGAACTTCTTAAAGAATACAGAAATGCTGGTTTTAATGGATACTATGACTATACTTCCTTTGATGAAATTAGGAAGGCATTCTCACAGCCTGATGGGGACCTAGGCGGTATTTTTACAAAATGGGAACAGGCTCAAGTTAACAGCGATAATCCTTATGAGACTGGGACCTTCATGGATCATCAGGATACAGTCAGGTTTACAAGGGAAATCATTTCAAATAATATCTTCCCGGGCACTCCCTGGAAGCAGGCACTCACGTATATGTATACAACACCGGGCATTCCGATTGTCTACTATGGAAGTGAAATCGCCCTTGATGGGGGAGAGGCACCGGACAATCGAAAGCTGATGAATTTTCGATCCGACAAAGAATTGATAGACCACATCGGTAAATTGAGTGATTTGCGGCAAATGCTGCCTTCGCTTACTAGAGGGACAATGGAAAAGCTGTATGAGCAGGATGGTATCGCTGTTTTCAAAAGGGTATTTGATGATGAAACAACGATCATTGCAATAAATAACTCGAGTAAAACCAGGGAAATAAAGCTCGCACCCGAACAGGTTGAAAGTGAAGGAATGGAGCTAAGAGGCTTGCTGAAGGGCGATGAGTCAGAAGGAAGCGACGAAGGCTATACGCTTATTCTTGACCGTGAGGAAAGTGAAGTATATGTCCTGTCTGAAAAGCAAGGACTGAATTTGGCCTTGATGGGTTCTGTTGCACTTGTTTGGATAGGATTTGCGGTGTTTTTAATTATCCTTGCCAAACGCAGCAGGAAGAAAACTAATCAGGAATAAGGCAATACAGCAAGGTGGGGGCGATCCAGGAGGGTCGCCCTTTATTTATATCACTCAGTAATACAGCATCGCTTTCGTTAGTATAATAGATAAATTGTATTCAAGATTTAAGACTTTTGTGCAATCGCGTGCCTAACAATACTTGATTCATTTATGAGCTGGGAAACCTCTTAATTTATATTGAATTGGCAAAAAAGTTCTTGTTAGTAGTGAGTTTATACTATTACAAAATTAGAATGAGTATTCTAACTAAAGTAAAAAGCTAACATTTTTTAAAAAAATTAGTTGTCAAATTGTCCAAATGCTCTATAATTAAAATTAAGTTGTGCAATCGTTTTCACTAAATGTAACCGTTTTAATTCTATCCCTGAGAAAATGGTTGGACAATCTATTAAAACATAGGAAGAAATTCCAGGAGGGGTTCAAATGAAAAAAGCTTTATCCATGCTTTTAATGGTCGTTCTTGTGCTCGGCGCCCTAGCAGCTTGCGGACCTAAAGAAACAACCGGAGGCACAGACACTGGCAAGAAGAAGGAAGAAGCATCTGAAAAGCCTGAAAAGCTAGTTGTTTGGGAAGATAAAGACAAATCCGGCTGGCTTAAAAAGGTAGCTGCAGATTTCGAAGCAAAAGAAGGCGTTAAGATTGAATTCAAAGAAGTAGAGATGGCAACTAAAATGCGTGACCAGCTTCGCCTTGACGGCCCTGCTGGAACTGGCCCAGACATCGTGACTCTTCCGCATGACCAAATCGGCCAGGTAGCTACTGAAGGCCTCATTGCTCCACTTGAAGTTAGTGATGCTGTAAAGGGAACTTTCTCTGAATCATCCATTGCTGCCCAAACATATGATGGCAAGCTGTATGGACTGCCAAAATCAGCTGAAACACCAGTTCTTATTTACAATAAAGCTCTTATGACTGAAGTTCCTGCGACAATGGAAGATCTTTATGAATTTGCAAAGGCAAACACTAAAGGCAGCAAATATGGTTTCCTAGCTACTTGGGATAACTACTACTTTGCACATGCAGTAATCGGCGGCAACGGCGGTTATGTATTCAAAGACAATGGCGGCACGCTTGATCCTAAGGATGTAGGCCTTGCTAACGAAGGCGCAATCAAAGGTGCTGAATATATCTCTAAATGGTATTCTGAAAAGCTGTTCCCGGCAGGTATCGTTGGTGAGTCCGGCGGTTCTGCATTGGATGGATTGTTCCAGGATGGCAATGCTTATGCGGTTATGAGCGGACCATGGTCATTCGGCCCTTATAAGGATGCAGGCATCGATATCGGTATTGCTCCACTGCCAAAGTTTGCTGATGGCACTCCTATGACAACTTTCATGGGTGTTAAAGGCTGGCATGTATCTTCACACTCCAAAAACAAAGAGTATGCAACTAAATTCCTTGAGTTCATCACGAACGATGAAAATGCAAAATACCGTTTTGAACAAACTGCTGAAGTTCCAACAAACGTAGCGCTTGTTGAAGATGAAGCAATTAAGAACGACCCGGGTGCACAAGCTGTTGCCCTTCAAACACAAGTTGCTATCCCAATGCCAAATATTCCGGAAATGGGAGAAGTTTGGAAGCCAATGGCTGACGCACTTCAAACAATCGCAACTGGCAAGAGTAAGCCAGACGCTGCAATGAAGTCTGCAGTTGACCAAATCAACAAAAACATTGAGGCTAATCACTCTAAGTAATGTTTTTAGCAGAATAGCGGTATCCCCTTGCAAGGGGATACTGCTATCTTTTTAAGAAAATAGCAATACCAGAATATTCCTTAGATGCTTGTTGAGAAAGAGAAGTAAATTCTTTTTCTGAGCAAGCCTCTGAACTTGAAAACAGTTTGGACGCCCCGGGATGCCTAGCCGGCAGAAAAAACACCAGAAGGCCACTTCGGCAGAGCATGAGTCTTTACTACGAAGATTCAAGTCTAGTAAGCAGTTAGTTTTTAGAGAGAGGCTGTTTTAAAGGAGATTGTTGATATTAACAATGTTGATTGGAGCGTAAGGTGCGAAGACTCCCGCGGGAGAAAAGGTCAGTGGGAGACCCCACAGGCGCCTGCGCCGAGGAGGCTCCCAGGCCGCCCGCGGAAAGCGAAGCACCTGGAGCGCAAATCAACCCCCTTGTTTAACACAGCCTAGAGAAAAAGAAAGGGGAATAGAGGATGTCTGATTCCTATTCAACCAAGCACCGCAAAACCGCACTACTATTATCAATTATTCCGGGGTTAGGCCAGTTTTACAATAAACAGGCCCTTAAGGGAAGTGCTTTCCTTATCCTGGCAGTGTCATTCTTTATTGTATTCGGAAATTTACTGAATTACGGTTTTTGGGGGATTTTCACTCTCGGCGAAATTCCATTTGAACATCATTCGATTTTTTATATGGTATATGGCATCCTTGCCATTATTGTTACCGTTTTCGGGCTAGCCTTTTATATCTTCAACCTGAATGATGCCTATAAAATAGGAAGAAGACGGGATCAAAATGAACCGATCAGCACAATCAGGGAGCAATACAAAAATCTGATTGACAATGGTTTCCCATACCTGATTATGTCACCGGGATTTATGCTGTTAGTGTTCGTGGTTATTTTCCCGATTATTTTTGTCGTGCTGCTTGCATTCACAAACTATGACCTTTATCACTCGCCTCCTGCAAAGCTAGTCGATTGGGTAGGATTTAAAAACTTTTTTGATATTTTCAAAGTTGATATTTGGAGACAGACATTCTTCTCCGTATTTGGCTGGACGATTGTATGGACATTCATTGCCACGACCTTCCAGGTTGCATTGGGAATTTTCCTGGCAATCCTGATTAATCAAAAGGACTTGAAAGGCAAAGCAATCATTCGTACTGTGTTCATCTTGCCTTGGGCGGTACCTGCTTTCGTTTCTATCCTGGTTTTCGCGGGTATGTTCAATGAATCATTCGGTACAATCAACATTCATATTCTAGCATTCTTTGGAATTGAAAATGTTCCTTGGATGACTGAGCCATTCTTCACAAGGCTCGCATTAATTCTGATCCAAACATGGCTGGGCTTCCCGTTCATCTTTGCAATGACAACTGGGGTACTCCAGGCAATCCCGAACGAACTGTACGAGGCGGCAACTGTTGACGGGGCATCCATTTGGCAGAAGTTTAGGAACATCACACTTCCGCTTGTATTGTTTGCGACCGCGCCTATTTTGATTACGCAATACACGTTTAATTTCAATAACTTTAATATCATTTATCTGTTCAATGGCGGAGGCCCTGCAATCACAGGCCAAAATGCCGGTGGTACCGATATTTTGATTTCTTGGATTTACCGCCTGACAATGACATCAGCGCAGTATTCAAAAGCGGCAGCCATTACACTTCTGTTATCTCTCATCGTTATTACAGTAGCCGTGTGGCAGTTTAAGAAAACGAAGTCATTCCAGGAAGAGGATATGATGTAGCTATGAATATGAAAAAACAAAAAATAATCCGTTTGTCCCTAACGTATTTAGTCGTTGCAATCATGTTTGTAATTATTTTGTACCCGCTCGCCTGGATTGTCGGTTCATCCTTCAATCCCGGCCAGAGTCTTTCAGGATCATCGATTATCCCTAAAAACGCAACCACGGCCCACTATCGCGAGCTATTCGATCTTAGTCAAAGCAATTACTTGCACTGGTACTGGAATTCATTGAAGGTCAGTGTGATGACAATGGTGCTAACTGTTGTCCTTGTCAGCTTTACTGCCTATTCGTTCTCCCGCTACCGGTTTGTTGGAAGGAAGAACAGCTTAATGACTTTCCTTGTCCTGCAGATGATTCCGAATTTTGCAGCGCTGATAGCTATCTTCATCCTGGCACAGCTGACTGGGCTTTTAGATACACATCTTGGACTTGTACTTGTATATGCCGGTGGACAGATTCCAATGAATACGTGGTTAATGAAGGGTTATCTTGACACCATTCCGAAAGAGCTGGATGAATCAGCGAAAATTGACGGTGCGGGACATATGAGAATATTCGCCCAGATTGTCATGCCGCTGGCAACTCCAATTATTGCAGTTGTTGCTCTTTTCGCTTTTATTGCCCCATTCGGTGACTTTATCATCGCGAGTATCCTGCTTAGGACTGAAACAAAATATACCCTTGCTGTTGGGCTTTACGACATGGTAGCCAAGCAATTTGGCGCAGAGTTTACAACATTTGCAGCCGGGGCTGTACTAATTGCGGTACCGATCGCGATATTGTTCCTGTCCTTCCAGCGTTTCTTCGTATCCGGCCTGACAGCAGGCGGAACAAAAGGGTAATAAGGCCAGCCGAGTTGGGCTGCCAGACACCTTTAATGGAAAGGGAAGGGGGGAAGCCTCCTTCCCTTTTTTAAAGCTGATTGAATTAAATGACAAGGAATTTTTACAGAACCATATAAGCATTCTTCATACAAGTTGCGCAAAAAGAGGAGAAACACTATGGGGAAAAGTGCAGCAATTCTGCTACTGGCAATCTGTTTTGCCCTTGGTGCATTACCGGTTCAAGCTGCCCAAAAGATTGACAGGCAGTGGCAGGACGAGACTATTTACTTCCTAATGGTTGACAGGTTCAGCAACGGTGATGCCAATAATGATTTTAATGCAAATCTTGATGACCCAAAGGCTTATCATGGCGGTGACTTCAAAGGAATAATCGACAAGCTTGACTATATAAAGAATATGGGTTTCACAGCCATCTGGCTGACACCAGTTTTTGATAATGAAGAAGGTGGCTACCATGGCTATTGGATTAATGACTTTTACAAAACCGATGAACATTTCGGAACGATTAGTGAGTTTAAGAAGCTGGTAGAGGAAGCGCATAAGCGTGATATCAAAATCATTCTTGGTTTTGTTGTCAACCATGTCGGCCCAAGCCATCCATGGCAAAACGACCCGGATAAAGCAGACTGGTTCCATGACAAGAAACCTATTGTTAATTGGGAAAGCCAGGAGGAGCTTGAGAATAATTGGCTGTATGATCTTCCGGATTTTAATCAAGATAACCCGGCTGTTAAAAACTACTTGCTTGATGCAGCCAAATGGTGGATTACCGAAACTGGGATCGACGGCTACCGCCTTGATACGGTCCGCCATGTACCCGTCAGCTTCTGGGAAGAGTTTTCAAAAGAAGTAAAGGCGCAGAAAGAGGATTTCTATCTAATTGGCGAGGTATGGACGGATGATCCGAATTATATCGCCCAATATGATAAGGCTGGGATTGATGGGTTCGTTGATTTCCCGCTTCACGAGCAGCTTCGGGAGGCATTTGCCAAACCGGATCAGACGCTGGACTGGCTTTTTTCAACAGCCGCTAGAAACAAAGTATTGTATGAAGACCGATTTCTAATGGGAACTTTCATTGATAATCATGACATGGTCCGTTTTACACGAGAAGCATTGCTGGCAAAGGAAGACCCGGTTTCCCGATGGAAGCTGGCGCTTACCTATATGTATACAGCACCTGGAATCCCGATCATCTACTACGGCAGCGAAATAGCCTTAGATGGGACGAATGATCCGGACAACCGCAGGCAAATGGATTTCACTGTTGAAAATGGACTGATTGACTATATTACCAGGCTCGGGGAACTCAGGAAAGAACGTATTTCACTTACAAGAGGAAGCCTGGAAAAGTTACACGAGAAAGACGGCATGGCAATTTTTAAAAGACAATACAATGACGAAACAACTATTATAGCAATCAATAATACATCCAGTGAACAAACTGTCAAAATTCCTATTGAAAAGCTTGGTGAAACCAAATCCCTCCAAGGATTACTCGACAACCAATCTATTTCTTCCGATAGCGATGGATACAGCATCTCGGTTGGTAGTGGAGGAACTGGAATGTATTCATTGGAAGAGGAGAGCTTTAATAGCACGCCTTATCTAATCGGTTTTGCAGCCATTTTAGGTACTGGTATGGCATTACTTTTTATCAAAAGTAGAAAAAAACAAGAGAATGTTTAAGTTTGGGAGTGGTGTTAATGCTGGATACAAGTTTTGCAATACAGCCAGGTAAGAAAATGGCCGAACTAGCTGTTAAGAACATCGATATCGGTAAGGTAGTCGAGCACACAGTATTGAAGCATGGGCTTGATTTGAAGGCTGAAAATGGGTTTGTGAAAATTAAATTTTATAATGAACAAATTGTACGAATCATTGCCAACTTTTCCGATAAAGCGTTAGAGGATACAAGTCCGGCCGTAACTTTCCAGGGCAAAGAAACAAACGTGACCTGCAACGAGGATGATGAGCGTTTTAACTTATCTACTCCAGAATTGAAAATTATCATAGAAAAGTCGCCGCTGAGGATTAAGGTTGAGGACTCGAATGGCGTAGTGCTTGCCGAGGAAACGCCAGGGGGAATGTTTACTTCTTATAATAAGGAAGTTAAATGTGTGAAAAGGCTTAATGAAGATGCGCAGTTTTATGGATTTGGCGAAAAAACTGGCCACCTCAACAAGCGTGGTGAGAAGCTTGTTATGTGGAATAGTGATGTTTTTGCGCCACACAATCCTGAAACCAATGCACTCTATCAGTCTATTCCATTTTTTATGGTTTTAACGGGTGGCCAAGCGTTTGGTGTTTACTTTGATAATACATTCAGAACGATGTTTGATCTTGGTACCGATGGAGAAACTTATTCATTTGCTGCCGAAGGGGGACAGCTGGACTATTATATACTGTCTGGGCCAACTCCTAAAGAAGTCATGGAACAGTATACGAAATTGACTGGGCGGATGCCGCTTCCGCCGAAATGGGCAATTGGCTATCACCAATCCCGGTATAGCTATGAATCCGAGCAGGAAGTAAGAAGGCTTGTTGAGCTATTTAAGGAAAAAGGCATTCCGCTTGATGCTATTTATCTGGATATACATTATATGAATGAGTACAGAGTTTTCACAACGGACAAGGAGCGATTCCCAGACTTGAAAAAACTCGCTGATGATTTGCGGGCAGATGGCATCCAGCTTGTCCCGATTGTTGACCCAGGGGTAAAAAAGGATCCTGACTATGGGGTGTATGCTGAAGGGGTACGGATGGATCAGTTCTGCAAATACATTGAAGGTGACATTTACTTCGGCGATGTTTGGCCAGGAACAAGCGCATTCCCCGATTTTACGGATAAAAAGGTTCGTGACTGGTGGGGAGAGCTGCATCATTTCTATACTGAAAAAGGAATCGAAGGCATATGGAACGACATGAATGAGCCGGCCGTCTTTAATGAGACGAAAACAATGGACCTGAATGTCATCCATAAGAACGATGGAATTCCAAAAACACATAAAGAACTTCATAATGTGTATGGATTAAGGATGGCGGAAGCTACTTATAATGGAATGAAAAACCTGCTTAAGGGGAAGCGCACCTTCATTCTGACGAGAGCTGGCTTTGCCGGAATCCAGCGCTATGCCGCGGTTTGGACCGGGGATAACCGCAGTTTTTGGGAGCATCTGCAAATGTCTCTGCCTATGGTCATGAATCTAGGCTTGTCTGGTGTCCCGCTGGCCGGACCGGATGTTGGCGGGTTTGCCCATGATTCAAATGGAGAACTGCTGACACGATGGATGCAGGTTGGCGCTTTTACTCCTTACTTTAGGAATCATTCTGTTCTTGGATCGGTCAGGCAGGAGCCATGGTCATTCGGAGAAAAATATGAAGAGATCATTAAGAGCTATATCCGCCTTCGCTATGAGTGGATGCCCCAGCTTTACACCTTGTTTTCGGAGGCAAGCGCGACGGGAGTACCTGTCATGAGGCCGTTGCTGATGGAATATCCGGACGACCCGCAAACCTGGAATATTTCTGACCAGTTTATGCTTGGAAACAACGTCATTATTTCACCAGTCGTGCAGCCGGGAGCCGTTTGCAGGGCTGTGTACCTGCCAGAAGGAGAATGGGTGGATTTTTGGACTGACCAACCTGTTCAAGGCGGGAAACATCATCTTGTAAGCGCCGGGATTGAAACACTTCCGATTTTTATAAAAAAAGGAACGGCTCTCGCTCTTACGGATGCAAAGCTATCCGCAGCCCTTCCTGATCAGCGGCTTATTATCCATCTTTATTATAAGGAAGGTTCTTCTAGTGAATTGGAAGTTTACGATGATGATGGCAGTACATTCAGTTATGAAGAAGGCTGCTATATAAAACGCAGGTTTGCCTTTGAGCAGAGGAATAATATTGTTTCGGTGTCTTTTACCGATGAGGGAAGCTTCAAACCTGTCTGGGATGAGATCGAATTGGTTATCCATGGCATTGAAGGTGAAGTTACGGTGAACTTGGACGGCCAGATAAAAAAATCCTTTGAAGAAACGGCAAAAACGATAGCATTTCGTTTATAATTATTGAAAAATAGTATTGTCAGCAAATAGTATATTTTTAGATATTTTCTTTTGGAAAGGGGTGAGTAAGATGGCCGTTACAATTAAAGATGTAGCCAAAATGGCAAATGTGGCCCCTTCAACCGTTTCGAGGGTAATTGCCAACAATCCAAGAATTAGTGAGAAGACAAAGCAAAAAGTAAAAGAAGCTATGGAGAAGCTTGGCTACCATCCAAACTTTATCGCAAGGAGCCTGGCTAGCCAATCAACCCAGGCAATAGGTGTAATCATGCCATCCGCTGATGTTGGTTTTCAGAACCCATTTTTCCCTGTCGTCCTTCAAGGGATTAGCGAAGGGGCAAGGGCAAAAAATTATGCGCTTCAGATGACCACTGGAGGAACGGATGAAGAAATCCTCGATGCGGTAATTCATATGGTACAGGGAAAGCGTGTCGATGGTGTCGTCCTTCTATATTCGAAGGTGAAGGACAAAGTCATCAATTATCTAAGGGAACGTGATTTTCCGTTTGTGGTTGTCGGCAAGCCATATAAAGACGTTGGACAGATCACCCATGTAGACAATGACAATGTCCAGGCAGCTAAACAGGCAACAGAATTCCTGATTGAACTCGGCCACCAGAAAATAGCGTTTATTGGAGGCAGCCAAGATCTCGTTGTCACGATTGACCGCTTGAATGGATACAAGCTTGCTCTTGAGGAATTCGGCATTAAGTTAAGGAAGGAATTTGTTACCCATGAAGAATTTCTCCGGGAAGGCGGCATGGAGGCAGTCCGTGAACTAATGGAACACACTGACCAGCCAACGGCCATGCTTGTTGCCGATGATTTCATGGCACTGGGTGTTCTCAATATGCTGGATGAGCTAGGTGTTCGGGTTCCTGAGGATATATCGGTCGTCAGCTTCAACAATGTCCTTTTGGCAGAAATGGCCCGGCCACCGCTTACTTCAGTCGATATCAATATCTTCGAACTCGGATTCCAGGCGTCCAGAAGCTTGATTCAAATGATCAAAAAGCCAGAAGAACCGACGAAGCGGATTATTATCAAGCATCATCTGGTCGAAAGAAGCTCCTCGGCTGGCCCGAGCGGGGAAAGAATTATTTTATCAAAAATATAAACAAGCCGCTCCTTGTGGGGCGGCTTGTTTGTGAATTAGTGGTTATCCGTTTAAGACCTTTCCTCCGTTAATATGGATGACTTGTCCGCTAATATAGGAAGAATCATCGGAAGCAAGGAATACATAGGCTGGTGCAAGCTCAAATGGCTGTCCTGCACGGCCCATTGGCGTATCAGACCCGAACTTGGCAACTTTTTCTGCATCGAATGTTGCCGGGATAAGCGGCGTCCAAATCGGACCTGGCGCAACACCATTCACACGGATTCCATCTTTGGAAACAGAATTGGATAGTGCGCGGGTAAAGGAAACAATCGCGCCCTTTGTGGATGAATAATCAATAAGTGTTGGATTTCCTTCATAAGCCGTCACAGAAGCAGTATTAATAATGGACGCTCCTTTTTTCAAGTGTGGCAGAGCTGCCTTAGTTAAATAAAACATTGAAAAAATATTGGTACGGAATGTCTTTTCAAGCTGCTCCGATGAAATGTCGATCAAGCTGTCCTGCGGATGCTGTTCCGCAGCATTGTTCACTAAGACATCAAGCTTGCCGAACGTCTCAATTGTTTTCTCAACGGCGACCTTACAAAAGGACTCATTGCCAACATCACCAGGGATAAGCAGGCACTTTCTTCCTTCATCCTCAATCTGGCGCCGTGTATCATCGGCATCTGATGTTTCATCGAGATAAACAATCGCTACATCCGCGCCTTCCTTGGCAAAATAAATCGCCGCTGATTTACCAATACCGCTATCGCCGCCGGTAATCAGGATAGCTTTGTCCTTCAATTTCCCGCTGCCCTTGTAGTTAGGGTCAACTGAAATCGGTTCCGGATCCATTTTTCCTTCAACCCCAGGCTGGTGTTCCTGTTCCTGTGGCGGGAACTTCTTTGGAAGTTTTTCTTCGTTCATCGTATCAGCCTCCTATAATTAGTCCTACCCCCATATTTCCTTTTTTAAGGCAAATACTAACGTGGAAAAAAACGGAAGAACCCTAATTTTAGGAGTGAGCATGTTTCCAATTGGCTTATGAAGATGGGAACAAGCGGGAAAATAGTGGGCTGCCCACCTTCATTGGGTTTATGAAGTCGGGAACAGGCGGAAAAACCAAAGCTATCCATCCTTTATCAAGAAGGGGAGGTTGAGTTAGTATTCGTGCTAAGGAATGACTGGTTTTAGAGGGTTGGACTCAAGATATTTCGGACCATTGAATAAATCGGCTATTGAAGGGAAAGTTTTGGGGGTATTTAAAGGAGTAATTGCTTTAGGGGATCTAAAAAGTGATCTTTAAGGAAAACCAAAAAAACTGCTCGCTTCCAGGTCAAAAATATAAAAACAACCGGGACATTTTATCCCGGTTGTTCACAATACATTTAGCGGTAGTTAAGGAACTGAACATCAACTGTGAGGTCTGCTTCCTTGACCGCGGCAATGATCCGTTGCAGGTCATCACGGCTTTTTGCCGTTACACGGATTTGGTCATCCTGAATTTGGCTTTTCACCTTAAGGCCGCTATTTTTAATAAGCGTATTGATTTTCTTGGCATTGTCTTTGTCGATACCCTGAACTAGCTTTGCACGCTGGCGAACTGTACCGCCAGAGGCACCCTCGATTTTTCCATAATCAAGGTTCTTGATCGGCACGCCGCGCTTGATCAGTTTGCTAATCAGAACATCTTTCAGTTGGCCCAGCTTGTATTCATCGTCAGAGACAAGCACAAGCTCTTCTTTATCCAGGGTTACCTGGCTTTTCGATCCTTTGAAGTCATAGCGCGTTGAGATTTCCTTGGCAGTTGCAGTTAAGGCGTTTTTCACTTCTTCAAAATCAACTTTGGATACAATATCAAATGAGCTATCTTTTGACATGAAATACCTCCGATACGATTTTTCTTTCCATGTTCCATTATAGTAGAATATAGAAGGTGAAACAATAGATGGCAAAAGAGAGGGATAGTGCCAAACGGAATGTGGAATATGTTCCGTACCAGGTCCCAGAAGAAATAGATGGAGGTACAATAATGGCTTTAATTGAACAGGTAGGACAAATAGTAACATTGGATGTAGCAAGGAAAGCTGCTTATGGGTTCTTTTTGACTGATGGGGAAGAGGATGTGCTGCTTCACAGCAATGAGGCTGAGTCAGAATATGAGGAAGGGGACAAAGTTGAGGTTTTTCTATATCCCGATGCTCATGGACGGGTGGTCGCGACGTCTAAAATGCCGTCGATTAAAGCAGGCGAGTATGCCTGGCTGAAGGTTGTTGATACAAAACCAGGCATTGGTGTGTTCCTGGATATCGGTATCCAGAAGGACATTTTGCTGGGCGAAGAGGATTTGCCAGCTCACAAGTCCATCTGGCCGGTAGTGGGGGATATGGTTTATGCCACAATCCGAGTGAATCGCCAGTACAGGCTATATGCGAAGCTTGCAACAGATCCAGTTATCCAGGAGATTTCAGCAAAAGCAACACGCTCTGATTTTAATAAAAATGTCCTGGGTCATATTTACAGGACCGCGAAGGTAGGAAGCTGGATTCATACGCTAGAAGGTTTCAGGGGATTCATTCATGAATCACAGCGTGCCGAAGAACCGCGTCTCGGGCAAAAAGTTGAAGGGAGGATCATTGATGTAAAAGAGGATGGTTCCGTGAATGTATCCTTGCTTGCGCGGAAACAGGAATCACTAGAAGAGGATGCGGAATCCATCTTTGATTACCTGCTGTCTCGAAATGGCGCGATGCCGTTTACCGATAAAAGCCAGCCCGAGGATATCAAGGAGCGTTTCGGGATGAGCAAAGGCGCATTCAAGCGGGCGCTTGGAAAATTAATGAAGGATGGCAAAGTGTATCAGGAAGGCGCCTGGACGTATAAAAAGGAACAATAAGTGCAATTGCAGCCGGATCCAATTCATGGGTCCGGTTTTTTTTACGGATAATTGTTGGTGAAAAAGTGCTGTATTCAGTATGGTATTAGTACAATACAGCGTGATGTTTTCAGTGTTACTATATTTTCGGAGTGGGTAACTAGTGAGTCTCTGAGTAATACTAGTGAAAAAATGCTATGTGCAGGTTAGGTGTAGTGAAAAAGTGGAGCTTTGATTAATAGTACTTTCTAGTACTACTCAGAGTATTACTAGATTTTTATACCATATGACTAGTGAGTCTCTGAGTATGACTAGTGAAAAATTGCCCACCTGCAGGTTAGATTTAGTAAAAAAGTGCAGCTTTGATGAATAGTACTTTGTAGTACTACTCAGAGTATTACTAGATTTGTATAGCGTATGACTAGTAAGTCTCTGAGTACAGCTAGTGAGAAATTGCCATGCTGAGTTGGGTTTTTGTAAAAAAGTGTAACCCTAATTAGCATTTAACTTGAAATCAACCAAGTCCGACATTCCTATAAAATAAAAAGGCCCGTATATCCGGGCCCCTTCCTTAACTTATAAATGATCGGTCTTCTTGGAATACGAATCCCTGCCGGCTTTCCGGTTCTTTTCGCGCATCATGTTTTTTTCGTGGCGGAGCGCGTTATTGTCTTTTGCTTTTTTGTCATTGTCTGATGTGTGGGGCATAGTAAAAACTCCTTTCCAGATAATACAGACTTAGTGTCTGTAGAACCGGAAAGGAGTATGCAGAACGCTTTTACAAAAAAATTAGGAACGACGAAGCTCATTCAGAAAGAAAATCGCAATAGTTCCGGGTCCTGTATGCGCGCCCACTGCCGAGCCGATGTCGGTAATATAGACTTCCCGCGGGCTATATGCGTCAACAATCATTTGCTTCATTTCAGTTGCGGTTTCAAGGTCATCGGCATGGCTGATCCCTATTACCTGCTGATTCAAATTCTGTCCGCGCTCTCCCATCACTTCAACGACACGGCGCAATAGCTTTTTCTTGCCGCGAATTTTTTCAATCGGGACAAGTTTGCCGTCCTCAACATTCAGCAGCGGTTTAATATTCAAAAGCCCTCCAAGGAATGCTGACGCTTTTGAAACACGGCCGCCCTTTGCCAAATGATCGAGGTCTTCGACTGTAAACAAGCTCTCCATATGCCTGCTTCGGAATTCTACATCGGCAAGAATTTCTTCTTTTGATGCCCCTGACGCTGCGAGTTTGGCCGCTCCAAGGACAATAAGACCATAACCAAGAGAAGCATTTTTTGTGTCCACGATAGTCAGTCTGAAATCAGGATATTTTTCTTTCACCTGTTCGAGGACCATGACTGCTGTCTGGTAAGTACCGGAGAGCTGGGATGAAAACGCTATGTATATTCCATCTTCCTTATTTTCTGCCATTTCGGTAAATGCTTTTTCGAAACCAGCAGGCGAGGCCTGGGATGTCTTTGGCATCTTGCCGTTTCGGATCGCTTCAAATACTGTTTTTGGGGAAATGGTCCGCACGTCCTCGTATTCTTCACCGTCCAGAAGGACCTTCAATGGGAAAAGGCCGACCCCATTCTCTTCATAAAAAGCCAGCGGCAAATCACATGCGCTGTCCGCAAATAGTCTTACTGCCATACTATCACCTGCTTTCAAACTTGTTCTCTTACTTCAGTTTATCGGTTTCACCTAAAAAATACAATGAAGTTTGGACATATTTAGCTGAAAACGGGAACTATACAGGTAAGTATGGAAAGGGGCTGAACGAATGAATTGGCTTCATACAAAGAAACTGTTCATTGTCATCATCGGTGCCTTACTTAATGCAATCGGCATGAATTTGTTTTTAATTCCAGCCGATGTGTATGCTTCTGGGTTTACTGGTGCCGCACAGCTGCTTTCAAGGATTCTTACCGGAATTACACCTTTTGAAATCTCAACAGGCTTATTGGTACTCATATTGAATATTCCTGTTACCATCCTTGCCTGGAAAAAGGTAGGGAGGTCCTTCACGATTTACAGCTTTATCAGTGTTGTCCTTATGTCTTTTTTCCTTGAACTCATCCCGGTAAGGCATATATCCAATGATATCCTCCTGAATGCGGTTTTCGGGGGAGTCATTGCTGCAGTTGGCATTGGCATTACGTTAAAATGGGGCGCTTCAACAGGGGGACTCGATATCATTGCGATGGTCCTCTCCAGGGTAAAGGACAAACCGGTTGGAATCTATATATTCGCTTTAAATTCAATCATCACTTTGTCGGCTGGATATTTATTTGGCTGGGAAAAAGCCTTATATACCCTTGTGAATCTTTATGCCTCCACAAGAGTGATAGATGCGATTCACACCCGGGCCCAGAAGCTGACGGCGCTAATTGTTTCGAAAAAAAGCAAGGATTTAAGCAAAGCCATTCAGGCTTTGTTGGTCCGTGGGGTTACAGAAATACCAGCCAAAGGAAGTTATACAAATGAACAGAAGCAGATTCTTATGGTCGTCATTACCCGTTATGAGCTATTCGATCTTGAACGGATTATTAAAGAAATAGATCCTAATGCTTTTACCAATATTATGCCCACCACCGCCGTACTGGGATTATTTCGGCGGGACTGATGTATTTTTTAGCCGGTAAAAAAAGAACCTATGAATGGTGTCAATTTTAAAATATGGAGGGAACATCATGAATCTGCTAATCGCTTCCTGGCTGCTTCTTTCTGCCTGGATTCCAGTTATCCAAAATCAAGAGAACCCGGAACCAGGTGTGACAGTATCAATCCAGGCCGACCCTGGGGCGGAGGCTGCACAATTCCGCATCATTCTCTTTAATCCTACCGACAGGCCAGCAAAACTTGAATTTCCAACCTCGGAGTTTTATGAAGTCGTGGTTCTCGATAAAAATGGAAGTGAAGTGTACTCCTCCTCGAAAGGAAAAGCCTTTCTCCAGGCATTCCAGTATGTAACAGTTCCTGCAGGAGGGACGAAGGAATGGAAGGATGCGTGGAATTATTCTGCGGACGGAATACGGGTTCCAGAGGGACTGTATAAAGCAGCAGTTCATATTAAAGCTGTAAAGTTCAATGGCAAGCAAGTAAATCCTGAAGGTATGAAGGCACAAACAGAAATTAAAGTTCCAGGAACCGGAGACAACCTCCGTTCAGAAGAACCGTCAGAAAACACTGTGTTTCATACTATTAATGTAACTGGTTCAAACGGCCGTTATACGGTTTCTGGCAAGGCCAGGCCACGGACAGGGGAATTCTTTTATACAGTTGAGGATGGACACAATCAGCTGATTAAAGAGATGAAAGTTGTTTCGGGGAGTAAATATCCTGAATGGGCACAATTCGAATTAACACTGAAGATACCAGCAAATCAGCTTCCCAAAAACGGAACACTCATTCTAAACTTGTATGAAAAGGATGCAGGAGGTTCAATAACAGGTGAACCTGTAGCCGTTGTCCTTCAACAATTTAAAGGTGCCAATCAATAAGAAAAGCGCTGGCTAGGCGCTCCTCATTACGCTAACGGGTAATTTCGTGCGATACAATATTGGGGAAGATTTCCTTGTGGAGCTAGACAGAAAAAGCCGGGACGGATGTCCTGGCTTTTCCTACGCTCATGTTGACGTACAGCTGCATCATGCAATCCTGTTATTCGAGGTTATCAAGCCTTGATTGCATTTCGCCAAGCTGAATCTGCTCAGCCCTGGTGGAGTTGGCATATGCAGAGCTAAGAGCGTTTTTCGCTTTGTCTATGGCTTCCTGCCTTCCTTCAGTTGGTGCAGTCAGAGCAGCTGCTGTAAAATGCCTTGCCTGTTGAAAAAGCTGATTGGCCATGTGTTATATACCTCCGTTCGAGGACTCACGGTTATCTGCCAATTTGCGTTCCTCGGCCTCGGCATACGTCATATGGTACGGGATGCGCTGGCTATGCCTCGATACTGAATCCGACCCTTGCTTTACAAAACGCCTTGATCGTCGACCCATTCGGTATCCCTCCATTTATGAGCTTACAGTTTGAAACAGACAAGCTGTTTCAATGTTAGTATGTGCTTATAGGGCACTCCCTATATAGGAAAACGATGACAGATTGTCTATTTGATTTCCGCTCCAGGCGCTTCGCTTTCCATGGGCGGCCTGGGAGCCTGTCTAGCTCCGGCTCCTAGCTCCTCGAGGTCGCTTCGGTCCTTCAGCTGAAGTCAAAGAACGACTTCTGCTTCAGGCCCTCCAGCGCTTGTCGGATCTGGGCAGTCGCCTTCGCTTTCCTTTCTCCTCGGCGCAAGCGCCTGTGGGGTCTCCCACTGACCTTTTCTCCCGTAGGACATTGAATAATCATCCTTGAAAAAAGCACCGCAGGAGAAAATGCGTTTTTTGCATTTTCGAACGAGTCTTCGCGCCTTCCGCTACAATAAATTCAGTTTAAAAAATGCAATATTATCCCCTTTAAAGCAGCAATGATAATAAAAGCCCCGCTGATTATCACGGGGCAAAAACTTCTCTAATAGATTTTTGTTTTTAAATTTAGAGCATTCTCAAGGTACACGCCTATTCCATCTTCCTGATTGGTCAGGGTAATATCCTTGGCGATAGTTTTTAGTGCATCAATTGCGTTGCCCATAGCTACACCTTTACCAGCGTACTCAATCATTTCAAGGTCATTATCTTCGTCACCAAAGGCAATGACTCGCTCTTTTGGAATTCCATAATAATCTGCAACACGCTTTACTCCGACAGCTTTATTCATCCCGGTTTTTATAATTTCAATAACATGCCATGGAGCCGCCCAGCTGCGGTGGTCAATGACCTCGGCATGTACCTCGCTTAGATGGGCACGGATTTTTTTGACATCCTCTTCCTCGCTGTGGATTAGCATCGCTGTTGGTGAATCCTCAAGCTTTTGGGCAAGGTCACCTGACGTGATTTTTGGATTTCCCCACGTGAACAGGTCAATCAGTTTTTCATCATGGTAATGGAAATATACATCATCAATAACTTCGGCAATAATATTATGGAATGTAAAGTTCCTGCATGCCTCAACAATATCTTTTGCAACCTTAATATCGAGTGGGGTATGATACGCTCCCCACGTTTGGTCGAGAGGATGATGCACGAAGGCTCCATTGAAATTGACGATTGGGGTGTCAAGACCAAGCTCATGGTAATACATCTCGCTTGAACGATACGGCCGGCCTGTTGAAATCATCACAATATGGCCTTCTTCTCTTGCTTTCGCCAGAACATTTTTCGTTTTATCGGAGACAACCTTATCATCCGTTAGCAGCGTTCCATCCAGATCAAGTGCAATCAAGTGTTTTTCAGTCATGGCATCTCCTTCTTAGTGCAAACTTTTTATATAAGGGTATTTTTTATGATTCCCGCTGTAAAAATGATAAACTAGTGGTGACATTTGTTACAGCGTCTATAAACAACATGTTACCAATAAAACAGCCAGGGTGTAAAAAAATTCACACCAAACGGATTTTAAATCCGATATAATCCAGATGTGTGGGAGGGTTTTTCGTTTGATTGGAATAAATAAGGAAGTAGTTAACAGTATTCCCGTCCTGCATGTGATTAATGAGCACCTACAAACGGAACAGCTGCCTTTTATTATTTTTGTCCATGGCTTTGGAAGTGCAAAGGAGAATAATCTCCATATTGCTTATTTGCTTGCTGAGAAAGGTTTTCGCGTTATCCTCCCAGAAGCAGTCCATCATGGAGAACGTGAAGCGGGCCTGTCCCAAAATGAGTTATCTGTTCGCTTTTGGGAAATTGTAATAAATACAATCCATGAAGTAAATGGCCTGAAGGACTATTATGTTGAAAAAGGTCTTGCCGACCCGGACCGAATTGGGCTTGCAGGGACTTCAATGGGCGGGATTGTCACACTTGGTGCACTAACCCAGTATGATTGGATTCGTGCAGCGGTAAGTTTGATGGGTTCCCCTAATTATTATGATATGGCTAACTGGCAAGTTTCCGAGCTTCAAAAGCAGGGCTACAACCTTCCCCAATCCGAAGAGGAGTTAAGGGTTCAGCTAGAGGCATTAAAGGAATATGACCTGACCCTTCAGCCGGAAAAACTGGCAGACAGACCTCTTTTATTCTGGCATGGTGAAGCCGATACGATTGTTCCTCACCGATTTGCCTGGGAGTTTTACCAAAGCTTGCAGGATAAAGGACGCCAGGGAGCTCTGAAGTTTATTTCCGAAAAATATGTTGGGCACAAGGTGACAAAGCAGGGTACATACGGCCTTGTCGATTGGTTTGACCTTCACCTTGGATCTGGAATTTTGGTGGATGAAAAGCATCTCAACAGGGTATTGGACTAAAAAAGGAATAATGCTTTTAAAAATATATGATAGGAGCGATATAAATGGATCAGGATTTAAAAGATAGTATCATGGGAGCATTGGAGCTTGTTATCGACCCTGAACTGGGCATTGATATTGTTAACTTGGGTTTGGTTTATGATGTAGAGATGGATGAGGAAGGCGTTGCAACGGTTACCATGACATTGACTGCAATGGGCTGCCCGCTCGCAGGAACAATCGTCGACCAGGTAAAGCGTGCACTGGCTGATATTCCGGAGGTTAAGGATACAGAGGTAAACATTGTGTTCAATCCGCCTTGGAGCAGAGAGATGATGTCCCGCTATGCGAAAATCGCATTAGGTATCAGGTAAATCAAACGGAAGGCGGGTCATTCTAATGAAGAACAAAGTAATCCTAGCCAGCTCCAGCCAGCTTGGCAGAGGTGATGAGCAGCTTGGTGAAAATGTCCTCGAAACATTTTTCACATTGTTAAAGCAGCGAGATGAGTTACCGAGGGCAGTATTCTGCATGAATTCTGGTGTATATTTGATGACAGATGATTCGTTCGTGTCTGTTCACCTGAAGGAGCTTGAGCAGAAGGGCGTTGAAATTCTTGCTTGTAAAACATGCGTTGAGCATTATGGACTAACCGAGGCCATCTCGGTAGGCAAGATTAGTACAATGGGTGAATTTGTCGAACTTGCCGCCAGCTATGAAGTATTGACGATTTCCTAAAAATGCAATATGTCAATTAGACAAAAAATGCTTGGGGCAAAATATGCTCCAGGCATTTTTAAAACTACCAAATTTGTACCCATTTAGCCTAAATTTAGAACGGTAATGTCTACAAGTTTAATACTCATTAGTGACCTCAATATATTGTTCATCCTACCCCTTTCCCGTAGCCCATTTCCTTCCAAAGTTTTTCCCGCCTATGATCTTTGTGCCAGTTGGGCCTAAAAATAAAAAACGTGAACCAAAAGGTAGCACGCTTTTTAAAAATTTTTATTCTTTATACAAATCTTCTATGTTGTAATGTGGTGTTCCCTTTCTCAGCAGTTCTTCATAGATATGTATTTCTTGCATTGATTCCATTGTTGAATAATCATAGGAGGGGTGTTCAGATAAAGTAATGTTCTTTCCATTTATATAATAGTTAAAGATGGTAGTGGTTCCGCGCTGTTTGGTAACCATATTGAGTTTAGGAATAATGCTGAGAATTTTTGTTTCCATTGCTTCTAGTGAAGAAGGGTCATCGACGCTCAGGCTAAAATAATAAGCAGAATTAGAATGTGCATTTTGGAGCTGAAAATTCTTAAAGTCATATACATCCTTGTAATTTTCCAATACTTTGTCTCGATTTTGCTCGTAAGCCAGTTGATTAATCGTTGCGGCTTGATGGGCATCCACTAAATCGAGAGTAGCATCGGGAATAGTACCTAGTTCATTCCTCAATTCTGAAAAGTAAAGATTTAGCAAGTGCCGGTGCAGGCTATAAAGGATTCCTTCGTTATTTACCATATGGAAAGTTTGTTCCTTGCCGTCGCTGGCTTTATAGCGGATGTCCCAACTTATGTACTCTTCATCATCTTCTAACGCCTCTGAAGCTGGCTGAAATTCCTCCTGGGTATTCTCCAATGTCCAATCCCCTAAAAAATGATCAAGCATTTGTTTGTGGGTCTTCGTGTAATCCTCGTCATACGCTGTGGTACAGCCGCTCAAAATTAATGAAAGACTGAGCAGAAAAAGTAATCCGATTTTCTTCATAAAAAAGTCCTCACTTCCGTAAAAAGCTGAAATATATCAATATGCAGGTCTTTAATAAAAATTACACAGTGCAGCGTCCAATCACGTGATGTTTATATTTAGTATATAAACATGTTGTTTATGTTGTCATCTTTCACAAATACGCCATAGAAACTTCCAGCGATGTGACGTACCTCACATTTTCACTATCCTGACAGTTTTATAATACGAGTAACAAGGCTAGTAACTGTAAGTCAATTAGGAGGCGTTTTAGTATGGCATTTATTCCAAATATTGCTTTCGACCCTGAACAGGTTATGAAAAAGAACCCCTTCGCGAGGGACTTTAATGAAAATCCTTTCATCGTTATATGGGAACTGACTCGTGCCTGCCAGCTTAAGTGTCTGCATTGCAGGGCAGAAGCACAATATATGCGTGACCCGCGTGAACTGTCTTTTAAAGAAGGCAAGAACCTGATTGACCAAATATATGATATGCAAAACCCGATGCTTGTTTTTACAGGCGGCGACCCGCTCATGCGCAAGGATGTATTTGATATAGCCAAATATGCCGTCGAAAAAGGTGTACGCGTTTCAATGACACCAAGTGCAACGCCAAATGTCACAAAAGAAGCAATCGAAAAGGCAAAGGAAGTAGGGCTCTCCCGCTGGGCGTTTAGCCTTGATGGTCCGAATGCTGAAGTCCATGACCATTTCAGGGGTACAGCAGGATCCTTTGATCTGACACTTGAACGGATTAAATATTTGCATGAACTTGAAATTCCGATTCAAATCAACACGGTTATTTCACGATATAACATTGATTATCTTGATGAAATGGCTCAATTGATGGAGGAACTTGAGTGTGTCCTCTGGAGCGTTTTTTTCCTTGTCCCGACAGGAAGGGGCCAGGAAAGCGATATGATTTCGCCGGTACAGCATGAGCATGTTTTCCGCTGGCTGTATGACTTGAGCAAGAAAGTTTCATTTGACATAAAAACCACCGCGGGCCAGCATTACCGCCGTGTGGTTATTCAGCAAAAAATGCGTGAGGCCAAGCAGCAAAAAGGGGATATTGAATACCTTGATGCATTGACTGAAAACGGACTGACAGGTTCAATTGACGGCCTTGGTCGTGCCCCAAAGGGAGTAAATGACGGCAACGGCTTTGTATTCATCTCCCATATCGGTGATGTATACCCAAGCGGCCTGCTGCCAATCAAGGCAGGCAACGTAAGAGAAACTCCGCTTGCCGAGATTTATCGGAATTCTCCAGTGTTTAAATCATTACGAAACCCGGATGAATACAAGGGCAAGTGCGGTGTCTGTGAATTCCGCCACGTATGCGGAGGATCTCGTTCGAGGGCCTATGCGATGACTGGGGACTATCTTGAAAGCGAACCATTCTGCGTTTACATCCCGAAGGCATTAAGGGCGAAGCAAACCCAGAGCTAAATAGCTCCAAAAAAGATATACCATCTTAATAGTACAAAAAAACAGGGAGCCCTGTAGCTGCAGGGCTCCCTGTATTGCTGTTAGTAAAATAAAAAGGCCAAAACAATGCTGCTCTGGCCCCATCAAAAAAACTTATTATTCTATACTGCAATACACTGCGGGGCAGTTCTCGCAGCCAATTTCAAGTTTAAGATAATCAAGGTCGTGAACAGTAATCTTTCCTTTTTTAATAGAAACAATACCGTCACGCTTTAACTCACTTAATATCCGGTTTGTACTTTCTCTGGATGTGCCGCAGAAATTGGCAAGGTCCTGGTTTGTTAATGGTAAATCAATTAGGATACCAGTATTGAGGTGGACACCATAGCTGTTAGTCATTCGGATTAGTGTTGAAAATAGTGCTCCGCGTTTGCCGTTCAGGACGAGGTCCCGAAACTTGGTTTGTGTTTTCCTGAAATGGTCACTCATCCATTTCATAAATTCAAAAGCAAGAGTACTGTTCTGGAAAATTTCCGTTTCAATAATTTCCTTGCGAATTGCCGCGACTTCGCCCTCCTCAAGTATTTTAGCACTTAGGAGATATTTCGGATTGGCGGTAAATAAAGTGAGTTCTCCGCAAATATCATTCTCACCACAAATCCGGAGAGAAAGCTCCCTGCCGTCTGAGGTAATCTTGCTTATTTGGATCTTCCCGGATAGGACGATGTAGAGTTCTTCGGCCTCCATCCCTTCCTGAAATAAAAACGTGCCGCGCTCTGTTTTAAATTTTCTATCCGCAAAATGGAGAATCTCTTTTATTTCGATCGAGTGGGTAGGTTTCATTGTTTTAACAGCGCCCATTTCATCCACCTCTTTAGTTTATGATAAATACGTATCCGTCTGTGATTTAAGTTACTATTATTGTACATTAAGTGAAAAGGTTGAAACCCAATTAACAATGACAATACAGTGAAAACTGTTAACATTTGGCCCAAACGTGAACTTTCTTTGACAACTGCTTCAGAAAAGGCAAAGACATAACCACAGAGATTTGTTCTATGCTAAAATAAGATAATAAAGTAAACAATATGCAAATATGTAATTCTTGTTAATAGATGAACGATTTCCAAATGGTATTGGGAGAAAGCAAGAGTTCCTTGTAGCTACACCGTTTTTTGATAGTCTTTGATTAAGTATGCGATGCCTGAAGTGAACCCCATATATTGGAGTTGATAAAATGGAAAAATTCATTATTAAAGATAAATTGAACCGGCCACTAAGGGATTTAAGGATTTCGGTCATCGATCGCTGCAATTTCCGCTGCCAATATTGCATGCCTGCAGATAAGTTCGGTCCTGATTTTGTATTTTTACCAAAGACGGCCCTGTTAAGTTATGAAGAGATTGAGAGGCTTGCCAGAATTTTTGTTAGCCTCGGGGTTGAAAAAATTCGCCTAACCGGCGGTGAGCCGCTACTCCGCAGGGACATGCCAGTGCTCGTTGAAAAGCTTTCAAAGATTGAAGGACTGAGCGATATCGGGCTGACAACAAATGGTGTTCTGCTTCCAAAGTACGCTGAGCAGCTAAAAGCCGCGGGACTAAAAAGGGTAAATGTCTCCCTTGATAGCCTGAATGACAAGCTCTTTGGTGAAATTAATGGCAGAAATGTCGGAACAAAACCGGTCCTTGATGGGATTGCCGCAGCAAGAAACGCCGGCCTTGGCGTCAAGGTGAATATGGTCGTCAAAAAAGGCCTGAATGACCAGGAAATTCTACCGATGGCGGAATATTGCAAGAACAATGGTCTGCAGCTTCGATACATTGAATTTATGGACGTCGGCAGCACGAATGGCTGGAAAATGGACGATGTTATTACGAAAAAGCAAATCTTTGATATGCTTTCAGAAAATTATGAGCTTGAAGCAGTTGATCCTGCATATTTTGGCGAAGTGGCCAAGCTGTATCGTTATAAAGGTACAGATATGGATGTAGGTTTCATTACATCAGTTTCAGAATCCTTCTGTTCCAGCTGTACACGCTCCCGCCTGTCTGCCAATGGCCAGATCTTTACATGCTTGTTCAACGGGAACGGCCATGACCTGCGCAACTTTATGCGGAACGGTGCAACAGATGAGGAAATTGCAGAACGGGTAACATCGATTTGGAACGGCCGCTCGGACCGATATTCGGATGAACGGACTGAAGAAACAACAGCCAACCGCAAAAAAATTGAAATGTCCTATATTGGCGGATAATAATCCCTCGGAGGATTAAGACAAGAAGCTTGGACCTTATAATTTAATGAATAAACTGCCCGGTGTAACTCTCCAGGCAGTTTTTTTACTTAGTCCTCAAATTTAAAATAATATGCTTAAGAGAATTTAAGACCAATTTATTTAAAGTGGAAGGTGCAAAGACTCTCTCATAATGCATCGCTTTTCTCTTTGGGTGCTTTTTCTAGTAAGATTAATTCAACCTACTAAGAAAAGGTAGTGAACCTCTATTGACGACCGCACCCACGATTACATAACAAGCAGAGTCGTCAAGAATCACTATTGACGACCACACCCCCGATTACATAACCAGCAGGGTCGTCAAGAACCTTTATTGACGACCGCACCCATGATTACATAACCAGGAGGGTCGTCAAGAATCACTATTGATGACTGTACCACGATTACATGACTAGCAGGGTCGTCAAGAACCGGGGCGACGCTACTGGCTCTTGCTCCCAGTGGAATAGGAAACCCCTCGTGAAAGGTAAAAGCCTCCTCTGCGATAATGATTCTCTAGAACGTCCCTTTGTGAATCAAAATCAACATGTTGTTTATCACAGCTATTATTAATAAGGATGTAGGAAACCGCCTCACGTTAAAAGGAAGGTAACAAAAATAAAGAGCTGCTCCTAAAAGGTAGTCATTTCAACTTACCTTTAGAAGCAGCTCTTCATATAAAACTTCTTATATTAGAAATATCTTGGGAACAGGATATTGTTTTCAAGATGGACATGCATGAAGGTTTGATCTTCAAGCATTTCCAGTCGGCGGTAGACGAGCCGGTATGTTCCGCATGCATCGATTGGCGGAGTAAAGTCGCCCGTTACCTCACGAAGCTGCTTCAGGATGGAACCGGCATGGTCATGCTCCTGTTCCAGCTCCTTAATATAATTAAGGGCCTGTTCACGATCCTCAATGGTGTCCGCCTCAAGCTGATTAATAAGAGGGAAGACAGTTGCTTCTTCTTTGTCTACGTGCTCAAGCATTTCTTTTTTCAATTCATAAAAAAGTTCATGCATTTTCAATAACTCTGGATGGTTCTCGCCATGTACGCGGGCAACCTTGGTTACATACGGGCTCAGTGCCGCAAATTCCTCGCGGAGTGGGTTATGGTACTGAGCAATCACATGATCGATAATTGACGGTGAGCTGGAATCCATCCATACCTTAAGGTCATTTTCTACTCCGCTGCTTTTTTGAATAACTTCTTCAAGATTCCCCATTAAGGTTTCAAGATCCACGTTGCCGGCGGCTGCTGCTGCAGCAATAGGAGTGGCTCCTCCGCAGCAAAAATCTATACGAACCTTTTTAAAAACATCCGCAGTTTTTGGGAAATCATTCACTAGGTCTCTGACAAGAGTCTGTTCGGAATACGTTTTTAACATTAGTTATATATCCTCCTTGTAAAAGGTAATAATTCAGCTTCTATATCTAAATTACTTCATATGAATAAAGAAGTTGGTGATGTGCGTCACACTTGAGAATATTTTTCAATTAATTCAGGATTTAGACATAAAATATACACGATTTACACGTTTGCCATAGGGCATTGTTTCGAGTACCCTAATAGTGGAGATAGTTAAATGAACAAACAGTATTGGCTCAGGAGATGATTACATGCTCGAAATGAGAAAACCAATCTCTATTGGTGAAGCGGTTCAACGGATTATGTCACATAAACAAAACGGCCAGTCCGAATTCATATCTATTAACGAGAGCTATGGTCGTTTTTTGGCAGAGGATCTTGTTGCAACCAGCGATGTTCCCCATTTCACGAGAGCGCCATATGACGGGTTTGCAATTCGTTCAGAAGACTCACTTGAGGCAGGATTGGACAATTCTGTTGAATTTGAAGTGATTGACCATATCGGGGCAGGACAAACAACCTCAAAGGTACTTGGGAAAAGGCAGGCAGTCAGGATTATGACCGGTGCAATGATGCCGGAAGGGGCAGACGCAGTCATGATGCTCGAGCTTGTTAAAACCGCCGAACGCAATGGAAAAAACTTTATGACTATTAAACGCAAAATAAAAAAGGGCGAGAATGTTTCCTTTAAGGGAGAAGATGCCAAAGAGGGAGAAGTTCTTGTTAAAAAAGGGACCATCATTAATCCTGGAATCCAGGCAATGCTCGCTACCTTTGGATATGCGGAAGTGCCTGTAGCTAAAAAGCCGATTGTCGGCCTTTATGCAACCGGAACAGAACTCCTTGAAGTCAATGATCCGCTTGTCCCAGGCAAAATACGCAATAGCAATTCATACATGATTGCGGCGCAAATCGAACGTGCAGGGGCAAAGGCTGACTATTTTGGCAGCCTTCCTGATGATTTTGACACATGTTTTGAAGCTGTTAAGGAATCATTGGATAAGGTTGATATGCTCATAACTACCGGTGGCGTTTCTGTAGGGGACTTTGATTATATGCCTGCGATTTATGAAAAGCTGGGGGCTGAGGTGCTTTTCAATAAAGTTGGAATGCGGCCGGGCAGTGTGACGACTGTTGCTCATTTTAATGGAAAGCTGCTGTTTGGCCTGTCCGGCAATCCTTCCGCCTGCTACGTTGGCTTTGAGCTATTTGCAAGGCCGATCATCAGAACGATACTTTGCTCGGAAAAGCCGCACCTGCGTAAAGAACTAGCCATACTTGATACAGATTTTCCAAAGGCGAATCCTTTCACCAGGTTTGTCAGGAGCACAGTTTCATTCCAAAATGGAAGGCTGATTGCCACTCCAAGCGGGCTGGATAAATCAAATATTGTCATGAGTCTTGCCGGAGCAAATTCACTTATGATTTTGCCAGGCGGGACCAGGGGATTTGAAGCGGGAACGGAAGTGGAAGCCCTCCTACTTGATGATCAAGAAGGAAGCGAATGGCCATGGTAAGGCCATTCGTTTTTCAGGTTGTCGGCTATCAAAACAGCGGTAAAACAACCCTGTCAGAAGGGCTGATTCGTCTGTTAACAAAAGAAGGGCTTAAAGTGGCAGCCATCAAGCATCATGGACATGGGGGTAAGCCGGCGGTTCCTGAAGGCAAAGATTCGACCAGGCATATGGATGCGGGAGCCATTGCTTCGCTTGTAGAAGGAGATGGCTCTCTTATTATGCACGCGGAACAGGAGAGCTGGGAACTGCAACAGCAGGTCTCTCTGCTTGCCGAGCTTGGCCCGGATATAATTCTGATCGAAGGACATAAACGGGCAGGTTATCCCAAATTTGTCCTCGTGCGAAACCAAGGGGCTGAAGAGCTGCCAAACCAGCTTGACCAGGTTATGGCAGTTATTCATTGGGAAGCCGCTCCTCAAAACCTTTACGAAGTGCCCGTCTTTCCAATAAAGTCTCATTCCATGCTGGATGAGCTTTTTCAAATAATCCTTAAAAAAATGCGCTGATAGATAAATTAGATGAATAATTTTCCAAAGCAGTTACTTTTGTCACTGAATTGTCATGATTCCTTCTATAAAATGAAACATGTGATTTGTTAAGAGGAGTGACTGGATGGAGATGTTTCATTGGTTTGCCTGGCTGATTTATCCTTATACCGTCGCAGCTGTTTTTGGAATGGGAATTGTATGGCAATATGGCTCTCCCGGCATTTTTCAGGAAATAGCCCCAAAGATGAGCCAGTTCCTCAATTGGTTTGTAAAATCGTTATGGTTGCTTACAACTGTAACAGGCATTGGATTAATTCTTTTTTATAGATCGACTGGGGACTTGTCTAATATGTTTGAATGGCTGATCAGTTTGTTGCATTTCAGGCCAGAGTTTGAATTGCTAAAAAGCGCATCAATCTTGACGCAGGTCCATTTATTATTGTTATTTACCTTTCTATTATTCATCTCGTTTACAAAGTATATTTCCTTTATTTCAAAGCCTTTCCAGTTCATAAAAGCAATCACTAAGAAATATGTTACTCGCTAATTAGAAGGCAATTGCCTTCTTTTTTTATGATGTGTTAAAAAAGTGCGTTGATCTCCGCTACACAAAGGGAAGCTTCTTAGAATAATCATCGCAGAGACAGGCGTTTTTTTGCCTGTCACAAGGCGCTTCGCTTTCCGTGGGGCTGGCGGTGAGCCTCCTCGTCGCTTTGCTCCTGCGGGGTCTCACCTGTCCAGCTGCTCCCACAGGACGTTGAATAATCAACCCTGAAAAAGCATCGCAGGAGAAAATGCGTTTTTTGCATTTTCTATCGAGTCTCGCGCCATCCGCTCCAATCAACTCTGCTATAAAATCAATTTTCAATGCCATAGCCTTTTTTAGTAAGTTGATTCGTTCTCAATTTCGTCATTTTAATAAACACTATCTGTGACGTACTTCACACTTTTAACTGTTTTGCTCGCCTATGATAAAGGTAAGAAAAAGCAAACAGGGGTGTTTTACATGAGATTATTTATGCCAAAACAGCACGGTGCATGGGCGATGCTGATTGTTCCTTTCTGGCTTGGAGTTGTGGCCTCGGGGTTTGTTTGGGAGCATGTCCCATTCTTTTTAGGATGGATATTTCTTTATTTGGCGACATACCCAATGCTGCTTCTTTTTAAAAAGAAGAAAATTGCCTTCCATGCAAAATGGACAGTTATTTACCTGGTACCAGCGCTCTTGCTTTTGCTCTTCCCATTGTTTGAGCGGCCGTCAGTTGTCTATTTTGGTCTAATGATGCTTCCCTTTTTCGCTATTAATGCCTACTTTTCGTCAAAAAATCAGGATCGCCATATAATAAATGATTTCAGTGCGATTTTTGCATTTTCCTTCGCTGGACTGGCAAGCGCATATTTGCCGGCTGGTGCAGTATCAGGAGAAGCAATGCTCGTGTTTATAGTGTCTGTTTTGTTTTTCATCGGCAGCACATTCTTTGTTAAATCTATGATACGTGAAAAGAAAAATAGCAATTTCAAGTGGATATCCTGGGGATATCATGCTGCTGTCACGGTCTTCTGGATCATCATGGCTCAATGGCTGATTACAGTAGCTTTCCTGCCAAGCCTCGCAAGGGCAATCGGCTTTTATGGAAGGAAAATGAGTCCGTTTCAAATCGGTGTTGCAGAAATCGTTAACTCGGTGATATTTTTCATTTTCATAGCAGTGCATCTAATATAAGAGATTGAAGGAGGAGAGGCAACTGCCATCTCCTCCTTTTACTTAGTTGATAATTTGTATGGACGGATAGAGCATCAGGAATTTTGTTTTGCCATATGCATGTTTGTTAGTGGTGCGGGGGGAGACTTCTTCCAAGCTGAGGGTATGAAAAAAACCTGCCGAAATGATTCGGCAGGCATTATTTATGTTAATCAATATTACAAATTTCCTTCGGGCAGTTTTCACAATCAATTTCTCTTCTTAGGAAGGGGAGCTTGTGAATCGTAATGATTCCTTTGTCTATTGAAATTATTCCTTTTTTTCGGAGCTCGCTCAACAGACGGTTAACCACTTCCCTTGACGTCCCGCAGAAATTTGCGACCTCCTGGTTTGTCAAGAGCAAGTCAATCATGATGCCATTGCTTGTTTTAACTCCATAACTGTTGGCCATCCGAATTAAGGTGGAGTATAGGGCGCCTTTTTTTCCGTGAAGGACAAGATCACGGAATTTTGTCTGTGTTTTCCTGTATTGCTGGCTCATCCATTTCATGAATTCCAATGCCAGCTCATTGTTCTCAGCCAGCTTGGCCTCGAGATGATCTTTCATGATAACTGCGACTTCTCCGCTTTCCATCGCCTTTGCACTTAAGAGGTTCCTGGGAGTTGCACAGAAGATGTTCAACTCACCGATAAGATCACCCTCCGAACAAATCCTCAATGTCAATTCCCTGCCATCAGGAATGATTTTGCTTACCTGAATTAATCCGCTAAGAAGAATGTATATTTCCTTTGAAGGAGAGCCTTCCTGGAACAGGAAGTTCCCTTTTTCAATCTTCTGGATATGATGAGTCTCTCTAAGAATTTCATTTAGTTTTGCCGGTGCTCCTGCAAGAGATTGCATGATTGCCACCTACCTTTAGAAGGATACTTTATTTTCCATGTCAAGATTAGTTATTACTATTATTATATTGCTAACGAAATAAAAAAACTATATGTTGGGAAGAAGGTTCATACAAATGACAAATTCAACCACGTTTTCATTCCCTTGTTTGACAAAACTTCCCTTCGATGTTGTTCGGGACCTCGGAAATACTAATGGTAGGCAATAAGCCATTAAGCAAGGAGGATTCTCATATGGGACAAAACCATCAATTCAAACCTGGCCAAAAGGCTCCGAATAATGGTACGTATATTGAAATAGGGGACACTGGGAGCCCGGTAACCAATCCGCAGAAAATTCATCTGAAGAAAGGCCAGCCTTTCCCTGAAGCGTCAAATCATGAGAGGATATGGACCTACACTGATAAAAGAGGCCACTAAATAGTAGTTCATTTTTAGCCATCGAAGACGATGGCTTTTATTTTTTGTTCATTAGCTATGAAATAACACTTTGTACCTGAATAGTTCCAGCGGTTGAATCATTTTTAATTCGGGTAAAAGAAAGGGGATGAAAAGTAAAAGGCCATCCGTTTAGGATGACCTTGCATGGATTAATGATGGTTTTCAACAGGATCGTTAGGAATTAAAACAGGAACGAATGATACGATTGCAGCGGTAATGATACCTAGGACCGCAGCACCCTTGTAGTCGAACGTGGCTCCAAGCATGGATGTCGAAACATAAGCCAACATTTCTACTAAAAGAATTACCCAGAAAAATGTCCAAAAATATTTCATATTGTCACCTCAACCCGTCATAATCTCTTTTCATCTTATCACAATGACCAAAGAGAAGAAAACCAAAATATAGTTAAAAAACATGATATGGTTGCATTTTGGGAAAAGTCCCTATTTCATTCCTTGCGTGGCTACATACACTAGTTAGTGGATAAAGGCAGAAGGAGTTTTAAGTATGGAAAATCGTCATTTTCAACTGGAAAACGAATGGAGTGCAATCTATTACCCCGAAAAACCAACCGGATTCGGAGTGATGATCTTTGGTGATGAACGGCATTTTGTGAATGAAGAAACAAGCTTCTGGAAACAAAATCCCGGGAAACAACAAATACTCTCCACATTGAAGGAAGCTGGCTATACGCTCTTTACTTCAAATTTCCATGGAAGGCATTGGGGTTCGGCGAAAGCTGTCCTGCTAGGCTCCTTGCTATATAGCTATGTAATGAAAAATGAGATCCTGAATAATAAAATCCATATTATTGCCGAGGGAATGGGGGCCCTGGCTGCTTTAAAAATGGCGAACGAGATGAAGGAGAATATCCGGTCGGTAGTTTTAATTAACCCAATCCTTTCGCTGAAAATGCATATGGAACAGGAGAAAGAACATAGATTTTTTTACAAAAAAGTTTTGCAGGAGATAGCCGATGCCCATGAAATGGACAGCCGAATTGCGGCACGGCATATCGAATCTGAAAGCAAGCCTGATTTATCATTTGGTATCCCTATACGAGTAGTGTACATCCTCGCCGGGGGAAGGTCATACCAGCAATCCCGCACATGCAAGAATATAACCGATGCGGTCCGTGGCCAGGCGCAGATAACCGAAACCTTTATGCTGCCGGAAAAAGCCAGTCAGTTGGGAGGCGAAATCGCTAAATTTTTTTCCAGGCATGAAAAAGTCCTATAAGATGGATCTTCTGTAAATCTTTTTAGCCTGCAGGCATACGATACAGTGAAACCTGCAAGGAGGAAATATCATGGAAAAGGCAACAGTCATTGGAGGATTCGGTTTTTTTGGATTTCATCTTTGTAAGATTTTACTTGAGCGTGGTTACGAGGTTGTAGGTATTCCATATGGAAATGAATCAGCATCCTATAAGGAAGATATGATGAATGAAATAGGCAGAAACGGCAATTTCCAAAGTATGCCGTACGAATCAAAAGCTGAGTTCTTGGAAGATCCAGGAGTCATTGTTATCTCGATGTATGATTGGCTCAACCTTGATGATCATAAGAATTGTCTACAGAGCCTTAGGTCTATTATTGAAAAAAAAGACTGGGAAGGGCCAGTGGTTCTTGTTTTACCCATTGAACTCGCATTCACAGAAGACTGCATTGCCGAAAGTGAAAGCGAGACCATCATGAAAGTTTATCTGCCGACACTATTTGGTCCATATCAGCCTGAAAGATATATATTTCAAAAAATGATTTTAGGAAAAACTGACTCACCGGATCCTAACCAGGAGTATACGGGGGATGCAATTTATTGCGATGATGCCGCCGAAAAGGTGATAGAACTTATAGAGCGGGGAAAAGCAGAGACTTTTGTATTAAGGAGCAATTGCAAGGATAATTGGAGATCGTGTGCAGAATTATTGGGGATGTCCTTGCCAGAAAGCCTGCAAAGCAACGACATAATATATGAAAGATTACAGATTGAATCAGTAGTAGCATCAGTTTCGAATAAGGAAGGTATTGCTAGGCAGAGACGCTCTGCGATTCGGACGATTTGCGAAGCATGGAATTTATAACGTCTATAAATTATGGAAGAAGAAAGCTGCCTGGGAACAGGCAGCTATTTATTTTGGTCCAGCTCCACAAGGAAAGCATTCGGGAATAATATTGCAAGGGAAGCATCTGTGAATAATCCATCGCAGAGACACAAAGGAAAGCTTCCGTGAATGAGCATCGCAGGGACAGAGATGGAAGCATCTGTGAATAATCATCGCAGAGACAGGCGAGTTTGGCCTGTCGCGAGCCGTTCTTTGCTTGTCACGAAGGAGCTTCCGCTTTAGCTCTTCCAGATTTGCTGGATCTGAGGGTAGACTTTAGATATAACAGGTTTTAGTTTTTCAGCTGAATCAGCCAGCTTATCGATAACATCTAAAAGAAGGGCGTAATCAATTGAATTTTTGCTGTGAGTACCATTAAGGATCTCGAAAAGAGGATTCTCCTGTCCTTTTTCAGGTTCGGGGTTTCTTCTCGCTCCGAACATCATTTTTGAAAAGCGATCTTCCTTTTCCGTCAGTTTCTCATCCATTTTAGACCTCCTTTCAAAACAGCTCTCTCCATATTAATAATATGTTGCAGTGGAGTAAGTGGATGGACAAATGCGGAGAAACATAGGATTTACACGTTAATCTGCCTATATGTGTTAGAGGAAGATAAATCTAAGCTTCACTTTGCCTATTGCCAATATCAATTTGAATTGATAAAATTAGTACCAAGTCATAATAATTGATAATAGTATATGGATAATTTTTATAATAAGGAGTTGGCCGCCATGCGAGCTGGCATTATTGGAATAGGTAAATATGTTCCCGAAACAGTTGTTACAAACTTTGACCTTGAGAAAAGGATGGACACATCGGACGAGTGGATCCGTACCCGGACAGGAATTGAGGAAAGGCGGATTGCCGATGCCTCAATCAATACTTCGGACATGGCTTATCAAGCGGCGCTTCAGGCGTTGGAGACGGCAGGAGTAACGGCGGAGGAGATTGATATGATCCTGGTCGCAACGGTGACACCTGACAGGCCGTTCCCTTCAGTAGCTTGCATGCTCCAGGAAAAGCTTGGCGCAAAGAAAGCTGCTGCCATGGATGTTAGCGCTGCTTGTGCGGGATTCATGTACGGCATCATTACAGGAAAGCAATTTATTGAAACAGGTGTCTATAAGCACGTATTAGTAGTTGGCGTAGAAAAGCTTTCAAAAATTGTTGATTGGGAAGACCGCAATACAGCCGTCCTCTTTGGTGATGGAGCTGGGGCTGTTGTGCTTGGACCGGTAAGCGGGGACAGAGGAATCCTGTCCTTTGAATTGGGAGCAGACGGTACCGGTGGGAAACACCTTTATCAGGAAGAAAACATCATTATGAATGGCCGGGAAGTATTCAAATTTGCTGTTCGCCAAATGGGCGAGAGCAGTCTGAATGTCGTGAAAAAAGCAGGGTTGACGAAGGAAGATGTCGACTATCTTGTCCCTCATCAGGCAAATATCCGGATTATTGAGGCAGCACGCCAGCGGCTTGAATTGCCAGTTGAAAAAGTGTCCTATACAATTAATAAATACGGGAATACATCTGCAGCATCGATTCCCATCTCGATTGTAGATGACATTGCGGCAGGCAAGATCAAGGATGATGATATCGTAGTTATGGTCGGATTTGGCGGAGGCCTCACCTGGGGTGCAATCGCGATAAGATGGGGAAAATAAAACCTTTACAATAGTGTAGAGGTATTTTTCCAAGGATTTAGATTCAAATCAAATAATTAGGGCAGCTTGCCCTTTTAAGAAGAAACCACTGTAAAGGAGTTGTCTCTTGAATGGCAAATCGTAGGGTAGTTGTAACAGGTATTGGCGCAGTGACGCCGCTTGGCCTCGATGCGGAAACCACATGGAAGAATATTGTTGCCGGTAAATCCGGTGTTGGGCCTCTTACAAGGGTGAACGCAGATGAATATCCAGCCAAGGTTGCCGCACAGATTAATGATTTCAATCCGGAAAGCTACATGGAGAAAAAAGAAGCAAGGAAAATGGATCGTTTCACACAATATGCCATTGCAGCCTCGAAAATGGCAGTTGTAGATTCCGGACTGTCGATTGTGGATGAAAACGCACATCGAATTGGCGTTTGGATAGGCTCCGGTATAGGTGGAATGGAGACTTTTGAAACACAGTTCGAAATCTTTCAGAACCGGGGTTATAAGAGGGTCAGCCCGTTTTTCGTACCAATGATGATTCCTGACATGGCTGCAGGCCAAGTATCCATTATGCTTGGTGCAAAAGGCTTTAACTCCTGTACGGTAACAGCGTGTGCAACCGGGACGAACTCGATTGGCGATGCGTTTAAGGTCATCCAGCGCGGCGATGCAGATGCCATGATTACCGGGGGAACAGAAGCTCCAATCACAAAAATGGCTGTTGCTGGTTTCTGTGCAAACACAGCATTATCAACTAATCCGGATCCAGGAACTGCTAGCCGTCCGTTTGATAAAAACAGGGATGGCTTTGTAATGGGAGAAGGAGCAGGCATCCTCGTACTTGAGGAGCTAGAGCATGCAAAGGCGCGAGGAGCAAAAATTTATGCCGAAATCGTCGGGTACGGTGCAACCGGGGATGCGTATCATATTACGGCCCCTGCTCCTGGTGGAGAAGGCGGCGTGCGGGCAATGAAGATGGCTATTGAAGATGCCGGCTTGAAGCCTGAAGAAATTGATTATATAAATGCTCATGGAACTAGCACTGAGTATAACGATAAATACGAATCATTGGCAATCAAAGAAGTGTTTGGACCACATGCATATAATCTGGCTGTCAGCTCGACAAAGTCGATGACAGGACATCTTTTAGGTGCCGCTGGCGGTGTTGAGGCTATCTTTACAGTTCTTGCAATGAGGGATTCAGTGCTTCCTCCGACCATCAATTACGAAACGCCTGACCCGGAATGCGATCTTGATTATGTCCCGAATGAAGCCAGGACAAAGGAAATCAAGGCGGCAATCAGCAATTCACTTGGATTTGGCGGTCATAATGCAACACTTGCTTTTAAAAAATATGAGTAACAAAAGGCTTTAATAAGATAAACCCTGTGGGGTAGAAACCTGAAAAAGGTGTCTATTCTACAGGGTTTTTTATATTTAAACGTATATATATAGCTTAAACTTAAGTTTTTCTGTAATTTCGCTACAGGTACTTCGCTTTCCACGGGTGGCCTGGGAGCTAGTTCAGCTTCAGCGCCTAGCCCCTCGAGGTCGCTTCAGTCCTTCAGGTGAAGTCAAAAAACGACTTCTCCTTCAGGCCCCCCACAAGAGTATGCTTCGGAAGCTTAAGCATCGCTCGAAGAAAATGCGTAGTTTGCATTTTCGAGGAGCGCTTGTCGGGGCTGACCAAGGCGCTAACGCATTTCATTCTCCTCGTCGTTTTGCTCCTGCGGGGGTCTCCCACTGACCTTTTCTCCCGCTAGGACGTTGAATAACCTTCAGCGAAAAGACATCGCAGGAGAAAATGCGTCTTTTGCATTTTCGAACGAGTCTTCGTGCCTTCCGCTTCAATCAATAAAACGCCTAAGCTTCTAAAATTTTTTAGTTTAACTTATATAGATTAATCACTTTTGGCACTCGTACTGCCTTTCCTGGTTTTCAAGGTTTTCTCAACATAAAGATAGAAAAGCAGTGTAAAGGGCAGCACCCCTAAATAGACGGCAAGCGAATACACCGTATTCCAGTGGATATAGGTGAATACCCCTAATTTTGTAAGCAGAAATTCAAGTGCCGATCCTGTAAGGGACCAGGCGAGTAAATAAAGAATTAGCCCATAGCCCCTGGGTTTATAGAAATCATAAATGTAAATAAAGAGATATCCAAATGCAGGATATACCCCATAAAGAAGAAGATCGAAGTATTCAAAATGGACGCTGTCATTAATGTTGTAAAAATTGTACGGGGCTACCGCAATCGTATGATCGAATAATTTCGGGAAAGAAATACTGATCAGTACAATTAGCGGGATTGAAGCATAAGGAAGCCGCTTCGGAAGTCCTGCAAAAATGGCAATATTAAAGCCAATGGCGAAAAGGATGAACCATTCATTCTTATCAAAGTGTTCCGGTGGGTACAATAACATCTTACAACCCCCGCATATATTTCTTTCTATACAAATACCAAACACCAATTGTCAATCCAATCGTGAATATCCATTCCAGTATTGAATACCCCCACTTATACCCCTTTGAATAAAGAACTCCTATTTCAATAAAAAGGTACACAAGGAGAGTCATTACGAACACATTCACAAGTGCTATCGCAATTTTGGCAGCAATTGATTTAAAACGTAATGAAAAATCAATAAAATGAATGATTACTAAAGGATACAGCAAAAACCGCTTTAGAAAATGAATGCTAAATTCTTGAACATTTCTTGAAATGGCCAAGCGCTCAACATTCACTGTCAAAATAGATGAAATGGAATGAGTAATCAACCAGACAATCATCCAAATAACCATCATTTCAAGAATATGAAGTCTTCTTTTGACTGCAAAGGTATAAATTAAAAGTACATTCAGAATAGAAATGAATATAGCTAGTTTCATTCAATCACCACTTTTGAAAGTGCCCTAGTTGAACTAGTTTTCCCGAGTGTCCAATAAATATGAATCAAAGGCAAAGGGGCAGGAACCGTATAATGGCCATACACTGTTAAAAAACACAGTGGAGGAACAAAGATGGGAGTAATCAATACAAATGAGTGGCATGAAGAAAACGGGAATGACCTCAGTAAAATCTTAACCAAGCTTCAAGGCTATTTTCCGGGTGTGGAGCGTGAAAGGATTTATAGGGAACTAGCCTATTTTGGCATGTTTGGTAGAAATACCGGCATCAAGCGTGATCTTTCCAGGCTAATCGAAAGAAAAGAGATCTGGGAGTGGACAAGGGAGTTGATAAATACCTATAAGGAAGAATGGAATGGTCCAGATATCCCCGTTTTCATTTTTCCGATTGCTAGAAGCAATTCACTCTTCAAAAAAGACACCCTCCGGAAGTCCGGAGTTGCATACAAGGATAAGCTTTTCCTATTCCTGCCGTCTGATATTGGGAAAAAAGAATTAAGGGCACTTTTTGTTCATGAGTATCATCATGTTTGCAGGATGAATCGAACAGAAGAGGAGATTGAAGAAAATACACTTCTTGAATCGATGGTGATGGAAGGGCTCGCTGAATATACAGTTTTAGCGGAATGTGGCAAGGAATTTATTGCTGAATGGTGCCATAAATATCCGGAAAAAACACTGGAGTCTTTGTGGAAAGAATTTTTTCGGGATAATCTTGAAGTCAAAAAAACAAAAAGAACACATGATAAACTTCTATTCGGCGGGGGAAGAATTCCTGCCCTTGCCGGCTACTCAATTGGATTTTGGCTGGTCCAAAACTATTATCACAAATGTAAATTTGACGTAAAAAGTTCATTGAAAATTAAAAAAAATCTTTTTTTAAATAATATTAAAAGCTAAAAAAAGGGAGTAATCCCACTCCTGCCAACGGTGTAAACAATTTCCAAGGGGTAAATAGGAAAATTTAAAAAAATCTTGCAATTGTAACAATTTTGTAATAGTATTTTATTTAAATATAGTGAATTGGCAGAATAATTGAAAAGTAAGAGGGTGTCGTATGAGCGCGAAAATTTCCCAACAAGGTGGAGCACCATTACTGGAAGTAAAGAATTTGGAAACAGCCTTCGATATCGATGGTACATTTTATAATGCGGTTGATGGTGTGTCCTTTAAGGTCAAGCCCCGGCAGATTGTCGGAGTAGTAGGTGAGTCGGGCTGCGGTAAATCCGTTATGAGCCTTTCGATTATGAAGCTTCTTCCAAAGGGAATCGGTAAGATAAATGCCGGAGAAATCATTTTTGATGGCATCAACATAGAAAAGCTGAACGAGAATGAAGTGAACAAAATCCGCGGAAAAGATATCTCGATGATCTTCCAGGAGCCAATGACTTCTCTTAATCCCGTTTTTACAATTGGTTATCAAATTCAGGAAGTTCTTTTTAATCATCAAAAAATTGATAAAAAAGAAGCTCGCCTTAAATCTATTGCACTTTTAAAAAGTGTAGGCATTTCCCGTCCAGAGAAAATTGTGGATGAATATCCTCACCAGTTGTCTGGCGGTATGAGACAGCGCGTCATGATAGCGATGGCAATTGCCTGCCAGCCTAAGCTTTTGATTGCTGATGAGCCTACCACAGCCCTAGACGTTACGGTCCAGGCACAAATTCTTGAACTGCTTAAGGAAATTCAGGAAGTAAATGATATGTCGGTCATCCTGATTACACATGACCTTGGTGTCGTTGCTGAAATGTGTGACGAAGTAATCGTCATGTATGCCGGAAGGATAGTGGAGCGTACTGATGTGGAAACGCTTTTTTATAACCCACAACATCCATACACCACACTTCTTCTCGGAGCTATTCCGAAGATGGAAGATGAATCTGAACGATTAAGCACAATAAGCGGTATCGTCCCTTCACTGACTAACATGAAGAAAAATGGCTGCCGATTTGCAAACCGCTGCCCGATGGCGATGCCGGAGTGCCAAACAGTCACTCCAAAACTTGCCGATACCGGCGGCGGGCATGATGTTGCCTGCCTGCTCTTCGAAACATCAAGACCCAAGGAAGGAGTGGCTAACCGATGAGCGGTACATTGACTGCGGATGTAAACCGAATACATAGGTCTCCCAGCGGGGAAAATTTGCTCGAAATTAAGAATCTCAAAACCTACTATCCTGTCAAGGGCGGATTTTTCAGAAGGACTGTTGGTAACGTAAAGGCAGTCGACGATATATCCTTTGAAATTAAAAAAGGTGAAACCCTCGGACTCGTTGGCGAATCCGGTTGCGGGAAATCCACAGCTGGCCGCACCATCCTCAGGCTCTTAAAGCCTACGGATGGAAAAATCCTTTTTGAGGGAAAGGATATTACAAATGTTACTGGAAAATCACTTCGCGAAATCCGCAAAGATTTGCAAATGGTCTTCCAGGACCCCTATGCATCTCTAAACCCGATGCAAATGGTAGGTGACATTATCGCCGAACCAATCTATAACTTTACGAAAAAACCGAAGGAAGAGCTGAAAAGAGAGGTCATGGACCTTCTTGGAAAGGTTGGCCTTCCGGAAGATGCGTATTACAAGTACGCTCACGAATTTTCAGGCGGCCAAAGGCAAAGAATCGGGATTGCGAGGGCCCTGGCTCTCCGCCCTAAACTTATTATCGCCGATGAGCCAGTGTCAGCTCTTGATGTATCCGTTCAATCCCAGGTCCTGAACTTGCTGAAAGACCTGCAGGAGGAATTTGATCTTACTTTCCTGTTCATCGCCCATGATTTAAGTGTCGTCAAGCATATGAGCGACCGTATCGGGGTTATGTACCTGGGGAACATGGTTGAAATTGCGGACAAGGACAGCTTGTATGCCGAGCCGCTTCATCCATATACCCAGGCATTAATATCCGCAATCCCAAGTCCTGACCCAAGGAAGAAAAAGGATCGGATTATCCTGAAAGGCGATGTGCCAAGCCCATTGAATCCTCCAACCGGATGCCCGTTCCACCCGCGCTGTCCGATGGCAATGGAGCAATGTTCCGTTACAAAACCGGAATTAAAGGAGGTGAAGCCAGCGCACCGAGTGGCTTGCCACCTGTACTAGATAGGAGAATGGCGCAAGCGCCCGATTTGCAGCTTAACTGCTATCGAGCTTTACAAATTTTATAAAACACGGCTAAGCCGCGTTTTAAATGCGCCCAACTATACATATCCCGGGCGCTTGCAGTGCAAATACTTAACTGGGGGGAAAGAAATGAAGAAGAATTGGTTATGGCTGTCTGCTCTGGTCCTTGTTTTATCAATGTTCTTGGCAGCATGCAGCGGAGGAGAAAAGGCTAACAACGACAAAAAGCCACAGGGCGGAGATGGAAAAGATACTGAGGAGTCTAAGCCGAAAGATGGCGGCACACTCAATTACTCACTTGACTCAGCTCCAGAAGGCAAGTTCAATATCAACTTCTATGGCACACAGACTGATGCTTATGTAATTGATTTCTTCGATGAAAACTTGATCGACTTTGATGAAAACCTGAAGCCACAGCCACACATCGCTTCTTGGGAAACATCTGATAACAAAGTCTACAAGTTCAAAATCAAAGAAGGCGTAAAATGGCATAACGGTGAAGAACTAAAGATTCAGGACTGGGAATTCGCAATCAAAGTTCTTGCTGACAAGGACTATGAAGGCCCGCGTTATGTTAACGTCCAAACTGTAGTAGGTGTTCCTGAATACAAAGATGGCAAAGCAGACTCCATTTCCGGTATCAAAATCATCAACGACTACGAAATGGAAGTTACTTTTGACAAAGCCCGTGTAAACAACCTTGAGAACTTCTGGACATACGCAATGTCCCGTAAAGAATTCGAAGGCGTAGCAGTAAAAGATATGATGAAGTCTGAGCAAGTACGTACTAAGCCAGTTGGTCTTGGACCATTCAAAGTTACAAAAGTTGTACCAGGCGAGTCCGTCGAGCTTGAGCGCTTTGATGATTATTTCCTAGGCAAGCCTCATATCGAAAAGGTTGTCATGAAGGTTATCGATCCTTCCCTGACTGTCGGGGAACTCCAGAACGGCACTCTTGACATGACTTCGTTCCACCCAAGCATCATCGATCAAGTCTCTGCACTTGATACAGTAAATGTTGTGAAATACCCAGGCCTTTCCTACTACTATGTTGGCTTTAAACTTGGTAACTGGGATGGCAAGAAAAACGTTATGAACGAGCCTAAGTATGCTGATAAGGCACTTCGCCAGGCAATGTACTATGCAATCAACCGTGAAGAGTGGGTTAAAGCATTCTTCTATGGCGTAGGTAAGCCGGTTAACCGCCCAATCCCTACAAGCCACTGGATTGCAGCTGACAACAGCGAGCTTGAGCAATATGCATTTGATCCAGAAAAAGCAAAGCAAATCCTTGAAGATGCTGGCTGGAAAGATGTTGATGGAGACGGATTCCGTGAAGATCCAAAAGGCAAGAAATTCGAAGTAAGCTTCGCGCACTATGCAACTCAAAACCCTACTTTTGAAGCTCGTGCTAAAGCATTGACTCAGTACTGGGAAGCAGTTGGTTTGAAGTCCAAGCTTACTATGACTGATGCTACACTGTACTACGACATGCTTGAAAAGTCTGATAAGAAAATGGAAGTATTCTTCGGCGGCTGGTCTACAGGTGCGGATCCAGATCCATCCGGCCTTTGGAAAACAGATGCACTTTGGAACTACCCACGCTGGTCTAGTGCAGAAGGCGACAAGTTACTTGAAGACGCTCTAGATGTATCAATTGTTGGAACAGACCAGGAAAAGCGTAAAGACCTTTATGTTCAGTGGCAAAAACACTTCATGGATGAGCTTCCTGCACTTCCAATCGCTGAACTCGAAGAAGTTGTAGCCCTTAACAAGCGTGTACAAGGCGTTAAATACGATGTTTCCGGTTCTAACCGTCCACACGAATGGTGGCTGGAGCAATAAAAGAAGTAATATCATTAGTGAGGCATCTGCATCCCTGATGGTTTGGAAAACCGCTGTAAGCTGCAGCGGGAACCAATTATAGTACGAATTATGTGAAGGACAGCTGGCTTCCACCTAAGCCTAAGGGCAGTGGTGGGAGCCAATATGTCCTTTATGAAGGTTAAAAAGCGCGGCTAAAGGCGCAGCTTAGGTAAGGAGAATGCATATGTTGAAATATTCGCTCCGAAGACTGTTGGGCATGCTCCCAATGTTACTCCTTATCTCCATTGTTGTATTCACACTTGCAAAATTAATGCCAGGTGATGGTCTCAGTGGAGAAATTGACCCAAACAACACGGACCCGCAATATATTGAAGAAATGCGGCAGAAACTGGGCTATTATGACCCGCTACCAGTTCAGTACTTCAACTGGATTTCAGACTTTGTCCAGGGCGACTTCGGGCAATCGACCCGTTTTAAGATACCGGTTGCGGATGTAATCATGGAGAAAGTGCCAAATACCCTTATGCTTGGGGGTACGGCGATTCTTATAACTTATATTCTGGCATTTATAATGGGGACATTTTCCGGAAGAAAACCGTACACTCTAGGGGATAACCTGATTGCCGGGGCTAATTATCTGGGTCTCTCGATACCTTCATTCATTGCCGGTGTATTCGCGATCTATATTTTTTCATTCTCGCTTAACTGGTTTCCGTCAAACGGATCTGTAGATATTACTATTGATGATGGAACCTTGGATTATTATCTAAGCAAACTTCATCATGTTATACTTCCTGCACTTGTTCTAGGTTTACTCAGTACAGCCAGCTATACCCAGTTCTTGCGCAATGACATTATTGAAAATAGCCGCAAGGATTATGTTAGGACAGCCAGGGCAAAAGGAACACCGGAAAAAAAGATATACAATGTACATATTCTCCGGAACTCCATTATTCCTTTGATTACTTTCCTGGGTTTTGATATTGTTGCTATCATCAGTGGAGCTATTATTACAGAAACAATCTTTACCTATCCCGGAATTGGCCAGCTGTTCCTTCAGTCAGTAAGGACAAATGACTATCCGCTCATGATGGCGCTGACTATGCTATTTTCATTCCTGACATTGATTGGCAACTTAGTAGCGGACATCCTGTATGGCGTAGTCGATCCGAGAATCAGGCTGGATTAGGGGGGAACAAATAATGGAAATTGCAACTCAAAAAGACACAGAAGTAAACGTAGCGCCCCCTAAGAGAAGCTTGTCTCCGTTGGCGCTCGCTCGTAAGAAGTTCCTGAAGAACAAATTGGCAATGACCAGTCTTATTTTCCTGCTTATTGTTTCAATTGTGTCGTTTTTGGCACCATATATTACAACTGCAGATATTACGAGGATCAACATTGGTGAAATGTCCTTGAAACCTTCCGCCGACCACTGGCTGGGAACAGACAAAAGCGGCAGAGATGTATTCACTAGACTGCTATACGGCGGGCGTATATCCTTAATGGTAGGAATATCATGTACTATTTTTGTAGTTTTTCTTGGGACACTGGTTGGTTCAATTGCCGGCTACTTCGGCGGCTCAATTGATAATTTGTTAATGAGGTTTACAGATTTCGTTTTAAACTTCCCATTCCTCGTATTTGTTATTGTTTTAAACGCTATCCTTATGGGAGTTGTATCCGGTGTCTGGGTATTAATTGGCACAATCAGCCTTCTTAGCTGGGGCGGTGTTGCAAGGATAGTCCGAAGTAAGATTCTTGCTGAAAAGGAAAACGAATATATAATTGCAGCAGTATCAATAGGGTGTTCACCGTTTAAGGTTATAACGAAACATCTTTTACCGAATGTCATGTCGACAATCATTGTACAGGCTACCATCCTGTTTGCGAGTATGATTGTTGCTGAGACAGGGCTCAGCTACCTTGGATTCGGGGTACCGCAAGAAACTCCAAGCTGGGGAAATATGCTTTCAAGTGCAAATGAACCAGATGTGCTTCAAGGAAAGCTTTGGATCTGGGTACCGCCAGCTTTGATTATTACCATGACAATTCTATCAATTAACTTCATTGGAGAAGGATTGAAGGACGCATTTAACCCTAAATCACGCAGATAAAATCTACCATGCCTACATGGTAGATTTTTTTGTGTCTTGTTTTGGGTTAATTAATTATCAAATCTAGTCAAAAGGTATCAAATGATGCCTTCCTTTAGTTTTTATTGAAACTCATAAATTTTCATAGTGTGACATATCCATTAAGAAAGGACAGGCCGGCTTAGTTTTAAAAAGGGGACATGCCATGGTCATGAGGGCAATTTTTTGGGGAGTTGGATTTGGTCTTGCGGTATCAGGGGGAATAAGTATCATTGCCTATTTAAATGTGTTAGCTGTGGGAGTAAACTATGGCGGCTATCTAGAATATATTATACAGCGTCCAGATTGTTATCTGTTTCCTATTGGAATCTTAATCATAACCTTGAGCATATTTTGGCCGTCCACCCTAAAGGAGTAAATGGAATTTGAGTGTTTCATAATCAGGATTACTCTTGACTAAATAGGAAGGCCTAAATAAGAAAACTGAAATTGATAAGTGGAAAGAAAGGAATAATTTGACTTACGGCTGCCTATACTGATTGACAAATGGATTCTTGAAGTGAGGGGTCGAACAATGCTATATCTTCATGATGTCTGGGTAAACTGGTTTGAAGGCGAGGAAAATGGCTACAATGTTTGCCATTTTCATGAGTGGAGAAAAGATGATGGAGTTGAATTACTTGACCAGGTGCCCCTTTTAAAAGTTGAACCAGTCCTTTTTCATTACATTGAAAATGACCTGGCACCACTGCCTCAACAGCTCCTTGATGATGTATTCCAAAAAGCTTACTTAAGGAAGAATCACGAGCGCATCCAGCTGGAATACTGCTTCATTGTTACAGATGGAAACGAAATTCTAGTCGTTGATACGATAGGGTATAATATACCTGTCAGAAAAAGCAGATTAATTCCCAGACAAGAGCAGCTAGTATATGAAATGGTTGAAAATCATGATTCTTTCCGGTATTCCTTTAAAAAGGAGCAGGGTGTAAAGGAGTTTCATATTCTTTCCCCTGAACCCGAGCTGATGACTGGCCTAACACGTAAGGAACGTCAGCTTAAACAATTGCTATTTATGGCACTGGACCAGCTCCAATCGTCAGGGAACGATGCGGAGGTAAGATATTGGTATACAGAATGGTGTCCTGAACAATATAATGTGATACAGAGTTTGACATTCGATGAGGCCTGGAGACAGCTTTTCGCAAATGTGAAGCAGGGGTGGAGTGAAAAGCATGAACATTTTTGCGAAAACCTGATTAAAGGGCAACCTTTCTTTGAGAAGCTCTGGGAAATGGAAACCGGACCTAAAGTCAATTAAGAAGGTAATTTAATTATTGAAACCGGTTACGTTTCTTCTATTATATAGTCGAAATTTTGTAACCCGAAATATTTAAAAAGGCATTCAACCCAAATCAAGGGAGTGAATGCCTTTTTACTTGGAATTGAGTAGCTTAGGCTTAGCGTCTTTTTCTGCCGAGGCCCATCGCATTTTCCATTTTCTTAAGCATTTTTGTGGCAGTTCTATTTGCTTTTTCTGCGCCTCGGTCGAGGATATCATCAAGTTCCGAGGATTCCATTAACTGATTATATCTATCCTGAATCGGTTTAAGTATACCAACTACCACCTCAGCCAAATCTGCCTTAAATTCGCCATAGCCTTTGCCCTCATAAGCATTTTCGAGTTCAGCAATTGTTTTTCCGCCAAGAATAGAGTAAATAGTCAACAGGTTGGAAACGCCTGGCTTGTTTTCCTTGTCAAAGCGAACAATGCCTTCTGAATCGGTTACAGCGCTTTTTACTTTTTTCTCAATTTGTTTTGGTTCGTCCAGGATGGAAATGAACGATTTTGTGTTTGGGTCGGATTTACTCATTTTTTTGGTTGGATCCTGCAGGGACATAATCTTTGCACCGACTTTAGGAATCCGAACCTCAGGAATGGTAAAGATTTCATTGTACTTCTTATTGAATCGTTCTGCGAGGTCCCTTGTTAGTTCAAGATGCTGTTTCTGATCTTCGCCGACAGGAACCAAATCGGATCTATAGAGGAGAATATCAGCTACCATAAGCGGAGGATAAGTAAGCAATCCTGCCGAAACAGCGTCCTTGCCAGCTGATTTATCCTTAAATTGGGTCATCCGTTCTAGCTCACCAATGTAGGACACGCATTGCATCATCCAACCAGCCTGAGCATGTGCGGGCACTTCGGATTGAATGAACAATGTCGCCCGTTCAGGATCCAGGCCGACTGCCAGATACAGTGCAGCAAGGCTTCTAATATTTTTCCGGAGCTCCATCCGATCCTGAGGTACAGTAATTGCATGTTGGTCAACAATACAAAAATAACAATTGTATTCTTCCTGCAGCTCGACGAATTGCTTTAAAGCTCCAATATAATTCCCAAGAGTAATCGTTCCACTAGGCTGAATCCCTGAGAAAATGGTTTTCATAAATCAAGCCTCCTTATCTTTTTATCAAATGGGTACGTCTAGCTCCAGCGCCTACGCGTGCGCAAACTTCAGGTCTCCTCCCTACGATAAGTCATACACGAATGCTCATTCGCTCTTCGTGATTCCTTTATCCCACCTTAAATGTCAGTAAGCCCCCTTCGTGGCAACTGACACTAAAGGTCCGATTGCTTCATCTAACCATCAGTGGAAATTCACCACTGATGGAAGATCCATCGTATCTCAGTCGAAGCCCCTCCATTTTGTACGGCGATGATCGAGGCGCTTGCGCTTTTGCAATAAAAAAAGACCATTCCTCCCCATGTAGATAGGGACGAATGGTCCGTGGTGCCACCCTAATTGCTTGTTCAAGCCGCTTAGTCCCCTTGGTAAAGGGGAGCCAATCTAACGTCTGGCATACGCCGGGACATACTTGCTGTTTCCTTCCCGGGGCTCAAAAGTCCATTCCAAAAGCCTGGCTGTTTGTTCGCACCACCCACAAACTCTCTGAAAGCCTACGGCAAATGTACTATTCTTTCTCATTGCATTTATCATTATCATTTTAAAATTTAAATTTATTATAAGTATTCTTTTTTTGATTATCAAGTTCTCTAGCATTTACAAGTAAAATAAAATCAAACTTCCTAGCATAAAGAGCAAATTAACCACGCCAAGCTGTGCAAACGGTGAAATATTTAAATTGATAAGCTCTGAAAGCTGCGGTTTATCTGCTTTTGATTGCTCTTCGCTTTTTTCTTCTTTGGTAAAAAGAGTCCTGAATGAATGAAACACCGTGTCAAAGAATCCCGAGTGGATGGTATAAAACAGCAGGGAGAGGAAAACCATGGTTCCGGACAGATAAAAGGATATATTTATATAATAAAGCAATGTGATTTTTTTATAAAAAATAAAAGAAAGCATAAAGATAAAACCTTGGCAAATTAAGAAGGCAGAAACCATTTTTTTGCTGAAAATGTGCACTTTTTCTCATCCTTTAATCATTTGCATTAAAAAATACATAGTAAAATCATATTTCAAAGTATAACACATTAAATTATTGCGTGAAAAATATTAGCTTATCTTTAAAGCCCAAAAATTTCTTGTAAAAAAAGATTGTACATTTTATTAAATTTTTATATAATTAGTTTTGAAAGTTTTCAGAAAAATTACAAAAGGGGGAACTTCTTTGAAAAAGTCAAAATGGACACTGCTTTTAGTTTTAAGTCTAGCATTCTCTCTCCTTTTAACCGCATGTAGCGGTGGTGGAGAAACCGCAAATGAAGGAGACAAGGACAAGGACAAGCCAGCTGAGCAGGATGTCCCACAGGAACTTAGGATGTTGGATTCTTCTGAAATCCCAACAATGGATACTGTGCTTGCTGAAGGTTCAACAAGCTTTACTTACATCAACAACGTTGGTGAAGGCCTTTACCGCCTTGATCAAAACCACAAGCCGGTACCAGCATTGTCTGACGGTGAGCCAAAAGTGAATGAGGACAAAACTGTATTCACTTTCACACTACGTGATACAAAATGGTCTAACGGAGACCCTGTAACAGCACATGACTTCGTGTTCGCGTGGCAGCGTGCAATTGATCCGAAGACCGCTTCCCCATACGGTCCATATATGATGGGTGGAAAAATTAAAAACGCTGAAAAAATTACTCAAGCAGCAGCAGACAAGAAGCCTTATGATGTCACTGAACTTGGTGTAAAGGCTCTTGATGATAAAACTCTTGAAGTAACACTTGAAAAGCCGGTTGTATACTGGGAAGACCTTTTTGCTTTCCCAACATTCTATCCGCAAAACAAAAAGTTCTTTGAAGAAAAAGGCGAAGCATACGCTAGCAATGCCGAAAACCTTCTTTACAACGGTCCGTTCAAAATGACTAAATGGGATGGAACCGAAGCAACTGAGTGGGTACTTGAAAAGAACCCTGACTACTGGAATGCTGACAGCGTAAAGCTTGAGAAGATCACTGTTAACGTTGTTAAAGATTCCAACGCAGCAGTAAATGCTTTCGAAGCAGATGAAACTGACATGACAGGTCTTCTATCTACTGACATTGTTCCTTCTTATGAAGGCGATGACCGTATGGTAAGCTGGCTTGAGCCGACTGTATTCTGGATCAAATTGAACCAGAAGAATAAAGCACTTGCTAACGAGAATATCCGTAGGGCGATTGCAACTGGATTCAATAAGGAAGACCTGACTGCAAGCATCCTGAATAATGGTTCAATTCCTGCAGACTACATTGTTCCAAAGGATTTTGTTGAGCATGATGGAAAAGACTTCCGTGACAAGCATCCTCAATTGATTTCCTTCAACGCTGAAGAAGCGAAGAAGTCTTGGGAAGCTGGACTGAAAGAACTTGGTGTGGACAAACTTGAATTAAGGTACCTTGGTGGGGATACTGAAGCTGCCAAGAAGACTGATGCATATATCAAGAACCAGCTGGAAACAAACCTTCCTGGTTTGACTATCAAGCTTGAAAGTGTACCATTTGCAGTCCGCCTTGAGCGCGACAATTCAATGGACTATGATCTTCAATTCGCAGGCTGGGGACCAGACTACGGTAACGCTCTTTCCTTTACGGATCTTTGGATCACAAATGGAGGAAGCAACCGTATGGGCTACTCCAACCCTAAATACGATGAGTTGATTAAAAAGGCTCAAGGTGAACTTGCTACAGATCCTGCAGCCAACTTTGAAGCACAGCAAGAAGCTGAAAGAATCATGCTTGAGGAAGATGCAGGTATTGCTCCTGTTTACCAGCGCGCAGCTAATATCCTTCTGAATCCTAAAGTTAAAGGTCTTTCTATCTACAATTACGGCCCAGATTACTCATTCCAATGGGTTACAATTGAAGGGGAATAAATAAATAATAATAGTTTCTAATTTAGAATTGCATACTATTTCTAAAGCGGAAAAGAGAGTATATAAATTGATATACTCTCTTTTTCCCTGTATAAAAGTTATCGAAAAATAGGGAAAATTTATAGGAGGTGTACAAATGGCGAAATATTTACTAAGAAGGGTATTTTATATGTTTATCACCCTCTTCATCATCGCATCATTAACATTTTTCTTAATGAAAATAATTCCTGGAACTCCTTTCGCCAGCGCTGCAAAATTACCCCCCGCACAATTGGAAATTATGAAGGCAAAGTACGGCTTGGATCAGCCAGTGCCAGTCCAGTATGCTAGATACATGTGGAACCTGGTTCAAGGCGACCTTGGAATTTCATTCCAATTCAGCAATACACCTGTTAGCGATTTAATGTTCAAACGTATTGGTCCATCTGCCCAACTAGGTCTCCAGGCAATGGTGGTTGGGGCGATAATAGGACTGTTACTTGGTGTTATTTCTGCACTCCGTCAAAATACTTGGATCGATTATAGCTCCACTTTTGTTGCGGTAGTTGGTAAGTCTATTCCTAACTTCGTTTTTGCCGGTTTGCTGCAATATTTTGTTGGTGTTAAATTAGGATGGTTTCCGGTCCTTTTCTGGAAGGGGCCTGAATACACCGTGCTGCCTACGATTGCACTTTCCATGTTCCCAATTGCTATTACTGCAAGATTCGTAAGGACGGAAATGATTGATGTACTGGGCTCGGATTATATTACGCTAGCGAGAGCAAAAGGGGCTAGTTATGGCCAAATCATTTTCAAGCATGCCTTAAGGAATGCTCTTATTCCGTTGGTAACTGTACTCGGTCCGCTAGCAGTTTCACTAATGACTGGATCACTCGTTATTGAAAAAATATTTGCAATCCCAGGACTTGGTGAACAATTTGTCAAAGCAGTAACGCTTAACGATTATCCTGTTATTATGGGTACGACAATACTATTTGCTTTCTTATTTGTAATTGTCATACTTGTGGTTGATATTCTGTACGGAATTATTGACCCTCGCATCAGGCTGTCGGGAGGGAAAAAATAATGTCTAACCATGAAATTCATATTCCAAAGGAAAAGTTCCAGCCAGCAGTTATTGATGCTTCAAAAGGTGAAGAAATTAATAGGCCAAGCCTAAGCTTTTGGCAAGATGCCTGGCTTCGGATAAGGAAAAATAAAGCTGCTCTAATAAGCATCGTGGTCATGGCTATTATTATCATTATGGCTTTTATTGGCCCTCTTATTAGTGGAAAAGAGTACGATACACAAAATGTAAGGCACAACAATTTACCTCCAAGGGTACAAGTATTGGAAAATATAAGCTGGCTTCCTTTTGATGGTGTAAAAGAAAATAAAGCCGGTAAGGAAATCAATGTATATGAGCAGAAAAAGGTCGATGAATATTACTGGTTTGGAACAGATGCACTCGGTCGGGACCTATTCTCCCGAGTATGGAAAGGAACCCAGATTTCCTTATATATCGCTCTCCTTGCTGCTGCAATTGATATGGTTATAGGGGTTGCATACGGAGCAATTTCAGGTTATTTTGGCGGACGACTTGATAACATCATGCAGAGGATTACCGAAGTTCTTATCGGTATACCATTCCTTGTTGTTGTTATACTGATGATATTAGTTATGGAACCCGGTATCCTATCAATTACCATTGCATTGACAGTCACAGGATGGGTAGGGATGGCACGTGTGGTCAGGGCTCAAGTCCTGAAGCTAAAGGAACAAGAATACGTCCTGGCTTCAAAAACACTTGGAAATTCCCATATGAAAATCATTTTTAAACATTTATTGCCAAACCTGGCTGGAGTCATAATTATAAATACAATGTTCACAATTCCAAATGCAATTTTCTCTGAAGCCTTCTTAAGTTTTATTGGTTTAGGCTTACAGGACCCGCATGCGTCATTGGGAACATTAATTGATGAAGGATTTAAAGTGATTCGTCTACATCCACATGAAATGATTGTGCCGGCCATTATAATAAGTGTCATTATGATCGCATTCAACATGTTGGCAGACGGTTTAAGGGATGCGCTTGATCCAAAAATGCGCGATTAAAAGGGTAGGTGAATTTAAATGGATAAAGTACTTGAAGTAAAGGATTTAAGTATTTCTTTTCATACATTTGGCGGTGAAGTCCAGGCAATCCGCGGAGTAAGTTTTGATTTGAAACGCGGTGAAACTCTTGCCATTGTTGGTGAGTCGGGTTCAGGGAAATCGGTCACGACAAAAGCAATTATGAGTCTCTTACCAGCAGGGAATTCAGAAATCAAAAGTGGACAAATACTATTTGATGGTAAAGACTTGGTAAAATTAAGTGATAAGAAAATGCAAAATATCAGGGGGAAGGATATCTCGATGATTTTTCAGGATCCGATGACATCCTTGAACCCTACCATGACAGTTGGTAAGCAAATCATGGAACCACTGATCAAACACCAGAAAATGAGTAAGGGTGCTGCAAGGGAGAGGGCACTTCAACTTCTTCAGCTGGTTGGTATTCCGAAGCCAGAACAAAGGGTTAAGCAATACCCGCACCAGTTCTCAGGCGGTATGAGACAAAGGGTAGTTATTGCCATTGCATTGGCCTGTAATCCTAAAGTGCTAATAGCTGATGAACCAACAACAGCTCTTGACGTTACCATACAGGCTCAAATTCTTGAATTGATGAAAGACTTGCAAAATAAGATTGACACTTCCATAATCTTTATTACACACGACCTTGGTGTAGTTGCAAATGTTGCAGACCGGGTTGCGGTTATGTATGGAGGAAAAATTGTAGAAGTCGGAACCGTTGATGAGGTATTTTACAACCCGCAGCATCCATATACTTGGGGATTAATCAGTTCAATGCCAAGCTTGGATGCGAAGGATGAGGAATTATACGCTATTCCCGGGACACCGCCTAATCTTTTGAATCCTCCAAAGGGTGATGCATTTGCCCCTAGGAATGAATATGCAATGCAAATAGATTTAGAAGAGCAGCCCCCAATGTTTAAAGTATCGGATACACATTATGCTGCTACTTGGTTATTGCATCCGGATGCTCCTAAGGTAGAACCGCCAGCTGCAGTAAAAATGCGAATGAAAAAATTCATGCGTTAAAAATGGTGGAGAGGAGGAAAAGGTATGGAAAATAAGGAAAAGCTTTTAGAAATCAGCAATTTAAAGCAATATTTTAATGTTGGTAAGCCAAATGAAGTAAAGGCAATTGATGGCATCTCATTTGATATTTATAAAGGGGAAACCCTAGGTCTTGTAGGTGAATCCGGATGTGGGAAGTCAACTACGGGGCGAACGATTATAAGACTGTATGATAAGACCGATGGTATCATTAAATTTAAAGGCGAAGACGTCCACAACAAAAAGTCACGAAATGAACTTAAGAAGTTCAATCGCAGTATTCAAATGATTTTTCAGGACCCTTACGCTTCATTAAACCCGAAAATGAAGGTTGCGGATGTTATAGCAGAAGGTATTGACATCCATGGCCTTGCCAAGAATAGAAAAGAACGAATGGAGCGGGTTTACACCCTGCTTGAAACAGTAGGCCTAAACAAGGAGCACGCGAACCGCTATCCACACGAATTCTCGGGTGGGCAGAGACAAAGGATTGGTATCGCTCGTGCATTGGCTGTTCAACCTGAATTCATTATTGCGGATGAACCTATCTCCGCACTCGATGTGTCAATCCAGGCTCAGGTTGTCAATCTTTTGAAAAAGCTGCAGCGTGAAAAAGGGCTGACGTATTTGTTTATTGCCCACGACCTTTCAATGGTTAAATATATCAGTGATAGGATTGGTGTTATGTACTTCGGGAAGCTGGTTGAATTGGCACCGGCGGAGGATTTGTATAAAAATCCGCTTCACCCATATACTCAATCTCTGTTATCTGCAATTCCACTTCCAGACCCGGATAGTGAGCGTACACGAAAGCGTAAAACGTATAATCCAAGTGTTCATGATTATGATGACAACGAGCAGGTGGAAATGCGCGAAGTAGCTCCTGGCCACTACGTCCTTTGCTCCGAAAAGGAATTCCAGCAATACAAAGCACAGTATAAATAAGCTATAAACAAAGGCTCCTGAATGAATCAGGAGCCACCTTTTTTGGATAAAAAAAACTGCAGGCCCAATGGGGGTCTTCTGCAGCTTTCATTTATAATTATTTCCTTTTGCCGCCCACTTGCTTCCAGCCCTTTTGATTACCGGCTATCTGGTCAACAAACTCATTCTTTTTTCCTCTTGCAAATAAGCTAGTACCAATTCCATTGGTTAAGACACCCATGACAGCTGTAATTCCAACAATAAGGATTGTGACCATTGCAAAATCGAGTAAATATTCTCCCATCCTTCTTCCCCTGCCCCTCCTGATTGTATAATAGCTATGTATCTACCTTCTATTTTAAAAGAAAGCTAACATTATTAAAAGGAAAACAACAGGTTCTAGAGATGAAATTTATTTTCTCTTACCCGGCTGCTAGAAACATTGGAATTCCCTCAGATGCTTTAACATTAAGCCCAAGGGCATCCGTGAGTTTTTCAATTAAAAAAATTCATTGAGAAAAAAAGTTTAACAAAAAATGTTTTAAACTTGAAAAAAAGGGTAAAAGTTTATATCTTTAAATATTTTGCCGCAATACGTACATAAAGAGGTAAAATTATTCGAATCTTATATCGATTTAAGGGGAGATGAGGGAAAATTAAAGATTAAGATTTTAAAAAAGTGAAACTTTTTCTGCTCTAAATCGTCTATAAGAAGGTATGAACCTAAAGTTGAAATGAATACAAAAAACTATATCGTTTTAATCTGTCATATTGTATAATAAATAATATAAATTCCTTATTTATAATTATTTTAATTTATTACTATAAAAATAGTAATTTCTTATACCACCATATAGATGGTCTTAAATCTGAAGGAGTGTGAAAAAACAATGGTAACGCTATACACTTCACCGAGCTGCACATCATGTAGGAAAGCAAAATCATGGTTGGAAGAGCATGAGATTCCGTACAAAGAAAGGAATATCTTCTCTGAACCATTATCAATCGATGAAATTAAGGAAATCCTTCGAATGACTGAAGATGGGACAGATGAGATCATCTCAACTCGCTCGAAAACATTCCAGAAGCTTGATGTCAACCTTGAAGCCATGCCTCTGCAGAACCTGTTTGAATTAATTAAGGAAAATCCGGGTTTGCTTCGCCGCCCGATTATCCTGGATGAAAAAAGGCTGCAGGTAGGCTATAACGAGGATGAAATCCGCCGCTTCCTTCCACGGAAGGTCCGCACCTTCCAACTTCGGGAAGCTCAAAAGCTTGTCAATTAGAATATACCTTGAAACCCCCATGAAAGTGGGGGTTTTTTTGTTTAAAATTTAATGGTTTTTCCAATTAAATTTTATTGTATTGCAACCAAGCCTTTGCTAAACTAGAAGGAAACTTAAAAAGCCAGCATACTGAATCCGCTTTCTATATATGGAGATTCTTACTCACTTACATTTATAGTGCAGGTGATAAATTGGACTCTTAAATGTAGGCAGTGTTATAGAAAGTTGTTGTTTTTTAACAGAATGGATTGAAGCGGAAGGCGTGAAGACTCGTTCGAAAATGCAAAAAGCGCATTTTCTCCTGCGGTGCTTTTTCAGGATGATTATTCAATGTCCTACGGGAGAAAAGGTCAGTGGAAGACCCCGCAGGCGCTTGCGCCGAGGAGGCTCCCAGGCCGCCCGTGGAAAGCGAAGCGCCTGCAGCGGAAAACTACAGGAAATGGTTCTGTATGACTGTGCTAAGGGCATATGCTCATTTTTCAAGAATTGGTATCTTTTGTTTCCCTAATTCCCTTGATTGTCATAAAATAAAGGTACAAGGCTGTACAAAGAATAAACAGTCTTCATATGGGTAATAGATAAGCAATACCGTCTGCATGGGGGTAATCAGTCCCTTCACTCTTGCTGCCGGAAGGGAGAGTTAAATATGGAGATAGAACGTATTAACGAAAATACAGTCAAGTTTTATATTTCGTATATTGATATAGAAGAGCGTGGTTTCGATCGCGAGGAAATCTGGTACAACCGGGAACGCAGCGAGGAACTTTTCTGGGAAATGATGGACGAAATCCATCAGGAAGAAGAGTTCACTGTCGAAGGCCCGCTTTGGATACAGGTTCAAGCGCTTGATAAAGGGCTCGAAGTTTTGGTCACAAAGGCACAAATGTCCAAGGACGGACAAAAGTTTGAATTGCCGATTCCTCATGAAAAAGTGAAGGACCTGCCAATAGATGATCAACTCGAAGATATCCTTGAACAACATTTCACTCCAGGGGATGAAGATGGGTTTGGCGAAGAGGAAGGCATGGATTTCCTTCTTTCATTCAGAGACTTTGAGGACATCATCCAGCTTTCAAAACGGGGCGGTTTGGATGAAATTGATACAAAACTGTTCCATTATGAAAACAAGTATTATTTATACATCGAATTCCCGGAAGGAAAATTTGAGGAGGATAAAATTGACGACCTGCTCAGCATTCTCCTGGAATATGGGGAGGAGAGCCAGCTAACCATTCATCGATTAGAGGAATACGGGAAAGAAGTTATCAATCAAAATGTCTTTGCCGAATTGCGCAAGTATTTTTAATTACTAGCCGACCCAGGTCCATCAGGCTCTGAGGCCGGCTTTTTTTATGTGGTTTTGAATGGGTTTTTTAAAAAATGCAGTGGATTTCCTCTTCTATTAGGGGAGTTGAATTCCCGTAAGGACTAATTAATTCATTTATATAGAAACTTTTCTCAACTGAAGAACGTATTGTAGGATAACGGCGGTGATAAGAATTGAAGAACACAGTAAGAATTATCGTTTTTGCTTTAATCTTGTCAGGCGGCATCTACCTGTTCAAGGATTACCTTAAATGGGATATTTTTGGTATTATAAGCGTTTTATTCTCGTTATCTGTCATTTTTATAGGTCTTGTTATCTTCCTGGAAAATAGGCATCCTACCCAGACCATTACCTGGCTGGTCGTCCTTGGCAGCCTGCCTCTTCTCGGATTCATTTTTTATATCCTATTTGGAAGGAATTACAAAAAGGAACGAATGTACCGTAAAAAGTATATCCTTGATAAGCAGGTATATCTGACAGTTGAGGGCGAAGTTGTCCCTGAGCCTAATAAAACCCCTTCAGAATTTGTTGGGCAGCAGCATAGGCTGGTTTCACTTGCACAAAAGCTTGGGAACACCCCCATCTCGTTTACAACTGAAACGAAAACGTTGGCAAATGGAGAAGAAACATTCGGCCACATCCTTAGGGAATTAAAAAAAGCAAAACATCATATCCACCTTGAGTATTATATACTCCGGGACGATGAAATTGGCAAAGAAATAAAGGCTGTACTTGCGAAGAAAGCACGCGAAGGTGTCAAGGTAAGGGTAATGTACGATGATGTAGGATCATGGAGGCTGTCAAAGAAATATATCAATAGCTTGAAAAAGGCTGGCGTTGAAATTGTAGCCTTCGGGCCGGTAAAGCTTCCTTTCCTGAGCAGTAAATTCAACTTCAGAAACCACCGGAAAATTATTGTGATTGATGGAATTGTCGGCTTTGTCGGCGGCCTGAATATTGGCGATGAGTATCTGGGCCGGGTCAAGAAAATCGGTTTTTGGCGAGATACGCATTTAATGCTGAAAGGGGAAGCGGTAAGAAGCCTTCAGCTCATCTTTGCACAGGATTGGTACTATATGACCAATCACAGTCTTCTAACCGAGGAATACCTTCCACATGTTAAAGGAAGCAGATTCCACGGTGGCGTTCATTTAATAGCGGGAGGACCGGATAATGAACATACGACAATCAAGAATATGCTATTCTCGATGATTACCGCTGCAGAAAAATCAGTCTGGATTGCCTCGCCTTACTTCATTCCGGATGAAGATATTTTTTCTGCCCTGAAGATTGCTGCGTTGAGCGGAATTGATGTCCGGATTCTTGTGCCGGATAAACCTGATAAATGGATTGTTTTCCATGCATCACGTTCCTACTTTCCAGAGATGCTTGAAGCTGGCGTGAAGGTGTATGAGTATAAGCGGGGCTTTATGCATAGTAAAATAGTCATTGTTGATGGCGAGCTAGCTTCGATTGGAACTTCCAATATGGATATGAGGAGCTTCCATCTGAACTTCGAGGTAAATGCCTTCCTTTATCGTACAGAGAGTACAAGGAAGCTGGTAGCTGAATATGAGAATGATATTAAGGAATCAAAAAAGCTGGAACTCAACAGCTTCAATCAGCGCCACTTCGGAAACAGACTTCTTGAATCGACCTCAAGGCTCCTCTCACCGCTGCTTTAGTTGTTAGTTGGGGGAGGCTTATTAAGGCTATTAAGGCGTGGTACACTGTTCCTTTTATAAATGAATATTGAGTTATTACCGAAAACCCAGCCGCTTACAAAGCAAACGGCTGGGTATTTTATTAATTTTGAAGATGCTTACTGTTTCACACATTTAAAAAGTTTTACCATATAAAAGGAGTTGGCCCACGGAAAGAGAATTTAATATAGAGAAAGAAAAAGGAGGAGATAGCATGTGCTGACCGCAAAATTGAAAAACGGCCAGACCCTTTGCCTTGCCCATGGCTATAGCAGGGAAGCGTTGAAACAGCTTCGGGACGATGAGGAATTTCTTTGTCCTTCCTGCGGAGAGCAAGTCATCCTGAAATTAGGAACAAAAAGGATTTTTCACTTTTCGCATCTCAAGGACGGTTGCGAGGAGAGCAAGTATGACAGAGAATCTGAGTACCATCTGGCAGGAAAGCTTGCACTCTTCAACTGGCTCAGACGTCAGGGCATACCAGCAGCAGTCGAACAATATGACCCTTACATCCGTCAGCGCCCCGATATTACCTTTCTCCATCAAAACCGTCATTACGCCCTCGAATTTCAATGCAGTACAATTCCGGAAGAATGTTTTATTAAAAGAACACAGGGATATGAGAGCAGGGGATATATCCCGCTTTGGATTCTTGGTGCGACCCATCTGCCGAAATATTCCGGAAAGACAGTCCAGCTTTCAGGCTTCCATTATTTATTTTATCGGGACGCACTTAATGGGCCCGGCTTTATTCCTTTTTTCTGTCCAGATACAGGGAGGTTCACCCTGTTGCACAGTATATCCCCATACTCAACTTCAAAAGCGTTCGCATCGAAGGCACAGATTCATTTGAATCGCGCCCGTCTCAGAGATGCTCTAATTCCTCCATCATTACAACAGGTTCCTGGATCCCTATGGAGGCGAAAGCTTGTGCAGAGCAAGTTGTTAATTGGCGCAAACCCGGCAACAATCCACACCAAATTCCTCAATGATCTGTACACAGCAGGAAAGAATTTGTTCCTGCTCCCACCACAAATTGGCCAGCCTGGTTTCTTTTCTGTTTCAGTTACTGCATTCCCAATCATTTGGCAAACCTATCTTTTTATAGATCTTCTTTTTAAAAAAACACCAGGCAGTTTTGTGACGGTCGAGGAAATCGTTCAAAGTTTAGAAAAGCGTTGTGCCCGGGGAGATATCCGGTTGCGCGTGCTGCCGCTTGCTAAAGATATGACATTGGGAGCGTTGGCTTATGAATACTTGTCGCGTCTCGCCGCGCTGGGTTTTCTTGTACATAAACAAGACGGCGTCTTCCTTTTACAAAAAGAAATGCTCTTTCCTGGATCAACAGCGGAACAAATGGCGATGGAAGATGAATTTTACCGGAGGAATACCTGAAATTTCAAGCTTGGGGAATAATAGAGATGAAAATTTGTTATTCAAATTAATTGCAGGAATTTTTTAAAAAAGCGAGAATAGTATTAATGGTATTACTTCGAAAGTCGAAATGTCGAATGGAGGATGAATTATGACGAATGAATCTACGGTAAAAAAATTGCCAGCGAGAAGTGAGGTTGCTGTTGAGGAGACATGGCGCCTTGAAGATATTTTTGCATCGGATGATGAGTGGGAAAAGGAATTCCAAGATGTTAAGGCGCTGATTCCCGGCGTGGCGGCACATCGCGGCAAGCTGGGTGAGAGTGCTGAAAGTTTGTATACCGCATTAAAGGAGCAGGACCAGTTGCTGGAAAGGCTTGGCAGGCTGTATACATATGCGCATATGCGTTATGATCAGGATACAAGCAACTCCTTCTATCAGGGTCTTGATGACAGGATGAAGGCACTGTATTCCCAGGCAGCAAGCCAGTTGGCTTATATTGTTCCTGAAATCCTGGCGGTTGACGTTGAAAAGATCAATGGCTTCCTGGAAGAAAAGCCGGAGCTGAAGCTGTATGAACATGCCCTTGAGGAAATCAATCTGCAGCGGCCGCATGTTTTGAGCGCGGAGCAGGAGGCACTGCTTGCTGAAGCCGGCGAAGTGATGGGGGCATCTTCAAGTATATTTGGTTCACTTAATAATGCAGACCTTGAATTCCCTGCAATCAAGGATGAAAACGGCGAGGAAGTCGAAGTAACCCACGGCCGCTATTCGCGTTTCCTGGAAAGCGCTGACCCGCGTGTCCGCCATGATGCCTTCAAGGCTGTCTACGATACGTATGGGAAGTTCCGCAATACATTTGCTTCGACGCTTGGGGCACAGGTTAAGAAGGATAACTTCTATGCCCGGGTGAGGAAATACGATTCTGCCCGCCATGCTGCGCTTGCGGCTAATAACATTCCTGAAAGTGTCTATGATAATCTGGTGGGTACTGTCAATGACAATCTCAATTTGCTGCACCGCTATGTGAAGCTGCGCAAAAAGGTGCTCGGTGTTGATGATTTGCATATGTATGATCTTTATACTCCGCTTGTTAAGGATGTTAAGATGGACGTCTCCTATGACGAAGCACGCGAGTATGTGTTAAACGGGCTTGCACCGCTTGGTGAGGAATATCAAAACATCTTGAAGGAAGGCTTCGAGAACCGCTGGGTTGATGTCCACGAAAACAAAGGGAAACGGAGCGGAGCGTATTCGTCAGGTGCATATGGCACAAACCCATACATCCTGATGAACTGGCAAAACAATGTCAACAATCTGTTCACGCTTGCCCACGAATTCGGGCATTCGGTCCACAGCTATTATACAAGGAAGAACCAGCCGTATCCGTATGGAAATTACAGCATTTTCGTTGCCGAGGTAGCTTCTACATGCAACGAAGCGCTGCTCAATGACTATTTGTTAAAAACAATTGACGATGAGCAAAAGCGGTTGTACCTGCTGAACCACTTCCTGGAAGGCTTCAGGGGCACGGTGTTCCGCCAGACAATGTTTGCCGAGTTTGAGCATCATATCCATGCCAAGGCCCAGAACAATGAGCCGCTGACAGCCGAGTCATTGACAAAGGATTACTATGAGCTGAACAAGAAATACTTCGGCGGCAAGGATATTACGATTGATGAGGAAATCGGGCTTGAGTGGTCCAGGATCCCGCATTTCTATTACAACTATTATGTATACCAGTATGCGACTGGCTACAGTGCTGCTACTGCGCTCAGCAAGCAAATTCTTGAGGAAGGCGAGCCGGCTGTTAAGCGTTATCTGGACTTCCTGAAGGCAGGCAGCTCCGATTATCCAATCGAAGTACTCAAGAAGGCGGGCGTCGATATGACCAGCCCAGAGCCTGTCAAAGGTGCCTGCAAGGTATTTGAAGAGAAGCTGAATGAAATGGAACAGCTGCTAAGCTAACGGATCTGAGGACCGTTACAACACATGAAGATGGGGCGCTATTTAATAAAAACATAAAAATGCTTGGACATGTCCAAGCATTTTTATGTTTATTAAAAGAGAACAGAATATTTCTTGCCGTTTTATTTCTCTGCTTCAAAATTAAATAAGTTGGCAAGCTGGATTAGTTCCTCGCTGTTTCCTTGCTTTTCATCGTATAATCCAGAATTTGATAGGTAGTAAACATATTTCTTGGTGACAATATACAACTCAGTAACGCCGTACTCTGTTGTGGGTTCGTAAAGTACAGCCCGCTGCCCAGCAACACTTACTTCTTTAACATTATGACCATAAAGGGGGGAGTCTGGCAAAAATCCTTTAATTCTTTGTTCCACTGACCCGCTTATATGCATTCAAAAAGGTTTCCTGGGTTAGGTCCTCTGATTGTTGATAGTCTTTTGTAAGCATAAAGATGTATTTGAATATCGTTTGATGATAATGGTCAAACCAATCTTTTATTTCGTCCTCAACCATTCTTTTCTCCCCCATTTTGGAATCCTACTGTTTAGACGTTTGAAATCAAAAAGGGTTCTGGTTTTTTGTAAATAAATTCTATTTCAACTATAAAAAAGACTGCCCTATTGGCAGCCGCTTTTCTTCGTTGTGATACGGTTCACCTTAATGCATCAAATGAGGAGATAGAGATAAAAACACTCTCTTTAAATAAGTTGAGTAACCAGCCGAAGTAAAATAAGCGGAGATTTTCCGGTTAAATGGTGAATGGAGTTCGTATCGGTGAGAATAAGGGGAGGTTTTCCGGTTATACAAAGTAAAAGCCCCCATTTTCATATGTTTTGAGTCAATAGACGGAATCTCTCCGTCTATTTAAGCGATTTTAAATGCTTTTCACTAATTAAGCGGAATCCTTCCGTCTATTTATCAGCTCGAGGGCTTAACCTGATTCCTCAACCCAAAAAGAAGCACTCGAAAACGGAACCCTTTGTTAAAAACCCCGGAAGCGGCGGCGGTGATTAAACATTGATATGAGAAAGAAGATAGAGATAAACAGAAGGGGGGCGCTGATTAGAAAGGGAAAAATATTCATAAGCCCAAGGAAATTCAGAAATAGGGAAAAGATAAATAATAGGATAAGGATCGCCAGCTTGAATCCGTTCATCTCAAAGCCTCCAATATGTAAGCATTATTTTTAATTTATTGTCCAAGTTGTCAATTCATGAACGAGCAAGTAGAAATTTTTTAAATATCAAAAAGTATATCTTTTCTTTGAGAACTGTCTAGCTCCACAGGGAAGGCTTCGGCAGCATAGGCTTCGCACGAAATTACGCGATAGCGTAATGAGGAGCGCCTAGCGCATAGTGTACTTCGGTCCCCTCGTTACGATAAGTCAACATCGATTCGCTTGAGCTCATCGTGTTTCCTTTATCTCCTTCGAGGCCCTCCACAAGGAAGGCTTCGGCAGCATCAGCATCGCACGAAGAAAAAGTGATAGCTTTTTCGAGGAGTCCATACGGCGCTTCCGCTTTTCCTGTTGTCAACTATCGTGCTCCTCTGAAATCGCTTACTGGAAAGGCTTGGTCGGAGAATATGACAATTATGTGAAAAAAGGCACATTCATATTGAAAAAGTACAGCTACCCATGATATATTTTATACGTGAAGTTGATCACAACAAACATATACCCCTTTGTTTGAACCGTGAAAAATTTCTCCCATCCCCTTTGTTCGTATTTTATAGAAAAATGCCCTGCCGCAGCGGGGCATTTTTCATTTTCATGAAGAAAATGATATAAGAAAAAGGCCATCCCGATTCACAGCCGGGATGGCCTTTTGGTGTGGAAAATAATATGTGTCTATTGATTTACATACTTCCAGAACGTTCCGTACTTCACAGGTATTTGCTCAACTTTTTGTTTTAAGAGCAATTTTTTCATTTCGCGGTCGACCTGGGGGATCGACAGGTCATAAACGACAGCGATTTCCTTTGAGGCAACCAGACGGAAAAACTTCATGAAGGTTTCCAATGGCGGCGGAGGGGATTGCTGTGGCACCTCGGGAAGCATTTCCTGAAGTACCTGGACATACACTTCATAAGGATAATATCCGGCAATCTTGATGCCTTCCTCATCGGAGTTCTGATTAAAGAAAACCAGGGTAGGACTCTCCTCGACTTCCATTTCAGCTGTGATCTTTAAATCCTGCTGAAATGCCTTTGCTGCTGTTTCGGAATGGATATCCGTTATAAATTCCTCGACATCAAGTCCGACGGTACGAGCGACCTCCTTCAGGACATCGAAATTCGAGATGTTCTGTTTTTCGAGGAAAAGCACTTCCTGAAGCCTTCTCAGAAACCTGGCGCCGGGTTTTCTTCCTTGAAGTTCTGCTGCCTTGATGGCAATGGATGCAATATATGGGGAGATAACGGGATTCTCGTGCCATAGGGTTGCATCACATGACATACCGGAGCGGCTGGCGGTTTTTTCCCAGAGCTGGGCAATGCTTTCGAATTTCTTCTTTTTACCCATATTCAGCATGGTAAGCTTTCCGCTTAAGACAGTCTTCATTGAAAAATAACGTCCATATTCAATTTGCAGTTTTTTTATAATCGGCTCCATTGCCCAGCACTCCGGGCATAGAGGATCGATAAATATATAAATTTCGAGCGGTTTCTTCTCAGTGCCGTGGCAATGATGGGGTAATTGGCTGTTCATGAAGCGTTTATCGTATTCCATCATGCCTGCTCACCTATAGTTTCTTCGCCGTCAGGCGTATTGATCATGTGCTGGGCTGTCAGCGTAAGCCGGGCGTAAAAGTCCTCCCGCAACGGACCTTCCAGGCCAACTTTATCCATTGCCTGGCTCATGCAGGAAAGCCAGGCGCGGGCACGTGTAGGAGTTATTGGAAAAGGCAAATGCCTTGCGCGCATCATTGGGTGTCCATGTTCCTCAGTATAAAGGGGTGGCCCTCCGAGATACTGGGTCAGGAATTGCTTTTGTTTTCTGGCAGTTTCAGTTAAATCATCTGGAAATATAGGGGCAAGATCAGGATGCTGTCTCACGAGTCCATAAAATGCATCTACAAGCCGATGCAATGTTTCTTTTCCGAGGGCCTCATAAGGCACAGGCATTTTCCCGGTCATGTTGACAACTCCTTTGAATTGCTTGTTTTCATATCTATCCACTGTTTCTATGTGGAATGTCTCTTTATTTTAGCAATGCCCTATTTATATCTCAAATAAATCGCTCTGTAAAAGGAAACACCCTGCCATTTTTGGCTTTAACTTGATAATTGAATTCTTCTTTTATCTGAATTTCCGTTTCATATATGGATGATACAAAGGTAATCATCGAGGGACACTATTTAAAGTTTCACGAGGCAGGCTTTTGACGTCTGCTTAACCTTAAATTATGATGGCTCGTACTGATGGCTTCTTTTAATTGCTTTCAGTCTCAAGTGTAAGCTTTCTTTTATAAAACCGGCGGATTTTATTAAGGGTCTCCCGTTTAGGAATTCCAAGCTGCTTCAAAAGAGCATAAAAGACTTCCTTCCCCTGATGATAATCCTCCACTTCATATTCCAGTTCATAATCCTCTGTACCTAGATAGCTGCTATGATCGAGTACGAGCAGTCCTTCTTTATACTGAGTTTCTGCACGCGATGTTTCCAGTGTGCCAAAATAGGCAAGTTCTTCAAATTGTATCCCGAGCTTTTCAATTTCTGACTGAATCTGTCCCTCGGGGAGCTTGCCAAGATTGATAGCATCATCAAATTCCTTTTCTGAAAGACGCTGATGTGTTTCGAGCAAACCATCTCCATATGGCTGCTTTAAGGTCAGCACTCGCTTACCGTCCTTTTCCCGGATGCGGAGGGCTGAACCTGCATCTTTTAGCCGGAATAAGGATGTGTCAAAATAATGATTGGCCTGATGTTTAAAGTCGGATAGGCCCAGCTTGAATTCCTGGGCAACCTTGTTGAATTCATCTTTTTCCACTATATTCTTAAATTCAATCTCAATATTCTGTTCCATGCGTACACCTGCTTTTCTAATTGCTTATCATTCATTATCCTTTGTTTTTTTGGTTGATGCAATTTTTGGGAGATTGGCTGTGAGTATGCTAAAATAGTGAATTGATAGATGGAGGTTGATTTCGTGAAAACAAAACTTACTGTAACGAATGCAAAGCTTATTCAAGAGGAACTTGTCCTCGAGACTGCTGAAGGAATTGAGGGCCTCGTGCCAAGAGGTCAGATGCTTGTCGATTCAGACAATTTATCGTTTATTTATTTAATGGAAAAGGATGAGGAATATACATACATAAGCCTGCCAGAACAGCTGTGGGGAGAATTAAAACAGGGCTTTGGACAGCAGCTTAAAGTATATTTGCAATTTGAAGGAAGCCGGGTGGAAATGGAAAATTTCTATTCGGAGCTTGAATACCTTATTGAAAACATTAAAGGAAATGGGAATTACGGCGATGAAATGGTGTCACGGGTAGAAAGCATATTCTAAAACATGCGGCAACGCCAGCGCAGCAGCACACGGGGCTGCCCCGCTTTCATGCTTGGGGGGGACAGAAGGAATGAAGAATTGGGAAACGTTCCTCGCACCATATAAACAGGCTGTTGAGGAGTTGAAGATTAAGTTAAAAGGGATGAGAAGCCAGTTTCATCTGGACACCAGCCATTCCCCAATCGAATTTGTGACTGGCAGGGTTAAGCCGATTGCGAGCATTCTTGACAAAGCGAATCAGAAAGGCATTCCGCTTGAAAGATTGGAAGAGGAAATGCAGGATATTGCTGGGCTCAGGCTTATGTGCCAGTTTGTTGATGATATTCGGACAGTCGTCCAGCTTCTCCGCAACCGGAATGATTTTGAGATTGTTGAGGAACGCGATTATATTTCTCATGAAAAAACGAGCGGCTACCGCTCCTATCATGTTGTTATCCGTTATCCGGTCCAAACCATCCATGGGGAAAAGAATATTCTTGCTGAAATTCAAATCAGGACACTGGCAATGAATTTCTGGGCAACCATCGAGCATTCATTGAACTATAAATATAAGGGCCAATTCCCTGAAGATATTAAAAACAGGCTGCAGCGCGCGGCAGAAGCGGCTTTCCGCCTTGATGAGGAGATGTCGCTCATCCGCGGGGAAATTCAGGAGGCCCAGGCTTTTTTTACAAGAAAAAAAGAAAGCCAACAGGATAAAAAAGGGCAATCCTGATCCCCGGCTTGGAAAGGGCAAGTGGAATGTCAAAGTTGAGGAGTATCTGATTATGAAATTTGCGATTACGACAAAGGGAGACCAGAAATCGAATACATTAATGCATAAGATGAGGACGTACCTGCTCGATTTTGACCTTGTTTATGACGAGGACCAGCCGGATATCGTCATTTCGATTGGCGGCGACGGTACGCTGCTTTACGCTTTTCACCGCTACAGCAGCCGGCTGTCCAAAACATCGTTTGTTGGCGTCCATACGGGCCACCTTGGCTTTTATGCGGACTGGGTGCCGGAGGAAATCGAGAAGCTCGTCATTGCGATTGCGAAGACGCCGTACCAGGTTGTGGAATATCCGCTTCTTGAAGTGATTATCCGCTACCAGCATGGCGGCAAGGAATCAAGATACCTTGCACTCAATGAATCAACTGTAAAGGGACTTGAAGGAACGCTTGTCATGGATGTTGATATTCGCGGCCAGCATTTCGAACGGTTCCGGGGCGACGGGCTATGCGTATCGACACCTTCAGGAAGTACCGCCTATAACAAGGCGCTTGGCGGAGCAATCATTCATCCGTCCATTGAAGCACTGCAGCTTACTGAAATGGCGTCTATTAACAACCGTGTGTTCAGAACGGTTGGTTCGCCGCTTATTCTACCTGCGCATCATACGTGCATGCTAAAGCCAGTCAACCGCACCGATTTTGAAGTGACAATTGACCACTTGACGATGCTTCACAAGGAAGTCAAGTCGATTCAATTCCGGGTACCGGAGGAGAAAATCCGCTTTGCGCGCTTCCGGCCATTCCCCTTCTGGAAACGCGTCCATGACTCGTTCATTTCAGATTCGGATTAAATGCTAACAACGAAACAGAGGGTAAACATATGGCTACTGGCCGCTTTAAATTAACCTGGACCATCACAGCCAAAGATACTGGCAAGTTGATCAAGGAATTTTTGAAAGAAAATGAGGTCAGTTCGGCTTCGCTGACAGACATCAAATTCAGGGGAGGCTCCATCCTAGTTGATGAAAGGGAAGTAAATGTCCTTTACCGGCTCATCGAGGGTGATACGCTTGATGTGTATTTCCCACTCGAAGAACCAGCCGAGGGGATGGAGGGCGAAGATATCCCGATTGAGATCTTATTTGAGGATGAGTATTTACTGGTCGTCAACAAGCCGGCCGGTATGAACACGATTCCTTCTAGAGAGCATCCGTCGGGCAGCTTGGCCAATGCGTTAATCGGCTATTATCGTTCTATTGGGCTTGCTGCGACAACCCATATTGTCACAAGGCTTGACCGGGACACCTCGGGGATAGTCCTGGTTGCCAAGCATCGCCATGCCCATCATCTCTTCAGTAAGCTTCAAAAGGCAGGCGGGGTAAAGAGGACATACGAAGCGTTAGCGCAAGGGATTCTTTTAGAAAAAGAAGGCACGATTATTGCTCCGATTGGCCGAAAGTCGAGCAGCATCATAGAACGGGAAGTCCGCAACGACGGGCAATATGCAGCTACTCATTATAAGGTGGTAAAGGAAGTCGATCACGATTTCTCCCATCTTGAGCTAAAGCTTGAAACAGGGCGGACTCATCAAATCCGTGTCCATATGTCTCATCTTGGCCATCCGCTGCTAGGCGACAGCCTGTACGGAGGAACTGTTGAAAAGATTGGGAGGCAGGCACTTCATTGCCGACAAATCAGCTTTTGGCATCCATTCCACCATGAACAAATGAGCTTTCAGGCAAGCATGCCTCATGATATGGCTATATTGCTTGAATAAGAAAATCCGGCTGGGGTTCCAGCCGGATTTTTAACTTTATTAAGGTATTTGAAGACCAATCAGCACCCGAACATAACCTACAGAAATCAGAAGATAGGCTGGCAAAACGATTTAGAAAAAATGTCCAAAGCGTTTTTTAAAAAAAGCACAGTGTCATTCAATCTTCCGGAATTTCTCAGCCAAATACGGCATGGAAGACGGGACTGAAATAAGCTCCATTTCCGGATACCTGAGCGCGGTCAGCTTTCCACCGAATACTGCCCCGGTATCAATATTATACGTATTGTTTAGGATTCTCGGCTCGCTTACTGGTGTATGCCCATAGACAATGACCGCTTTTCCATTGTATTTTGCAGCCCAGTCTCGACGAACCGGTGAGCCATCCGGATGTTTTTCCCCAGTTATATCTCCATAGAGAACAAATGTCTTAACTTTAGAGCCAGTCTTGCCTATATAATCCGCCCTGATTCCGGCGTGGGCAATCACAAGCTTGCCTCCATCGAGGACAAGGTGAAGCTGGCTTCGCTCATAAAGTTCAATAAACCTGTTCCGTGCCTGGTTTTGGGCAGACTTATCGAGCGCCTCAAATTCAGCAACCGTAGTCTCGAGGCCATGCGACACTTGCACCTTGTTGCCTAAGTAGTAGCGGTATAGCTTGTTGCAGTGATTTCCGGGCACATAATATGCCTCGTTCCGCTCAACAACGAGACGCCAAACCAGATCAGCTGTTTTCAGCGACTCTGACCCCCTGTCTGTAAGGTCACCAACAAATCCCAGCCTCCGCCCATCCGGATGCACGGGCACACCTTCAACCCACTGATAACCCAGCTTTTCAGTCAGCTCAACAAACTCCTGGTAACATCCATGTATATCCCCTATGATATCAATACTCATTTGTAGTCCTCCGAAAATAACAAATCTTCCTATAGTTTACCGCATTTTAATGATAAGTCATTCATGGGAGGAGAAGTATGCGTGCAATTAGAGGAGGGGGTCTAGAGCGCCTATGTTACTTAATGTATAGCTTGCTGCTTGATTTTGACACATAGAGAGCGCCTAAGTTACCTAACGGGTTGCCTACAGCTTGGTTTAGTTACATAGAGAACAGCTATGTGATCATTACCCTGCTGAACCTTCAGAGTGGTCACAAACGGGCCATTGTGATAATTTTAAAACCATTGGGCTTCAATTGAGTCATGTATAAACCCTTTAGCACCTCCTTAAACTACTACGTTCATAGTGAATATGACATTTGTCATCTCCAATACTTTTCTTTTTAGAAGAACTAGTGTACAATTAGTACCAACTACTAATAACTTGTATTAATAGGGGGATTTTCTCACAATGTCAATATCACTTAAAGGGAACACATATGTAGTCATGGGAGTTGCCAACAAACGCAGCATTGCTTGGGGCATTGCCCGCTCTCTTCATAACGCGGGAGCGCGCCTTATCTTTACTTACGCTGGAGAACGCCTTGGCGATTCCGTGCGCGAACTTGCTAATTCACTTGAGGCAGAAGGGACAATGGTCCTACCATGCGATATTACCTCTGACGAAGAAATCAAGCGCTGCTTCGATACAATTCGCGCGGAAGTCGGCACCATCCATGGCATCGCTCACTGCATCGCTTTTGCCAACAAAGAAGAATTGACTGGCGAATACCTGAACACAACACGAGATGGTTTCTTGCTTGCACAAAACATCTCCGCCTACTCCTTGACTGCGGTTGTAAAGGAAGCACGCGACATGATCGTTGATGGCGGCAGTATCGTGACAATGACCTATCTTGGCGGCGAACGCGCAATCACTAACTACAACGTAATGGGTGTAGCCAAAGCATCACTTGAAGCAAGCGTCAAGTACCTGGCTCGTGACTTGGGTGCACAAAACATCCGAATCAACTCAATCTCTGCTGGTCCAATTCGCACACTATCTGCAAAGGGCATCAGTGACTTTAACCTCATCCTCAAGGAAATCGAGGAAAAAGCACCGCTCCACCGCGCCACAACAACTGAAGAAGTCGGCGACACCGCTGTATTCCTTTTCAGCAACATGTCCCGCGGCATAACCGGTGAAAACATCCATTGTGACTCTGGATACCACATTCTCTAATATGATCAAAACCTGCCTTTTTCCAGAAGGGCAGGTTTTTTTATACGCCAGCTCTACAAGGAAAGCTTCGGCAGCATTAACATCGCACGAAGAAAAAGCGATAGCTTTTTCGAGGAGCGCCTACGCGTGCGCAAACTTCAGGCCTCCTCCCTACGATAAGTCATCATCGAATCGCTATCGCTCTTCGTGATTCCTTTATCCCAGTCGAAGTCCCTCCATTTTGTACGGCGATGACCAAGGCACTTGCGCTCTGTTGTGAAAAATGGGCCGATACTCTTCGGCTTTTAACGCTTAAGTATGTCCCTGCATACACATGGTTAGTAGAGATTTGCCCAAAAACGAAACGAGGGATGAGGATGGATAAACAGAAGAATGCCAAACCATTGCTATATATCGTACAGCCTGAGTTCACGAACGGTTCCTTGCGCATGCAGGAACGGTTTTTGTGGAGGAGAAGGTTTACTGAAAAGGAGGAAGACCCGACTAATCCAACTTCAGTTAATACAGAGGATAGGGATCTGCGCGGATCCATCCTAAAAGATACACTTTACGGGGAGGTTGCACCAACTGCCACTCGGGAGGAGCAACAAATTATCAAAATAAAACAGGAACCGATTTTACAGAAAGACGCTCCCGCCAACGAACACGATGCTATCACTCATGAGGAGCACCCTATCTCACAAATTGAACCAGGGAAGAAAAAACAAAATTTGATAGAAATGTTTCTAAAACAACTAGAAGAGACCAGTGTCAAGCCATCGATTTCTAAAGAAAACCACTCAGAACAGCCGGAAAAGACTCCTGTTCAGACTAAATTGGATAAGGAGATATGGCAAACAGTAAACAGCCTGGCCAGGTATCCTCATTTCCTTGAAAAGCCGATTGTAAAAGCGATAGTAGCAGGTGAGCCGCTGACCTTCCAGATTTACAGCAAACGAGGCAGCGAATTATTTATTAAAATAAATGGCCGGAATGGGAAAATTAACCTTGGAGATATTTCGGAAATAGAGGTCCTTGATTAAAAGAGAAGGGAGTTGCATTCATGCAGCTCCTTTTAAATGTAACTTGGTAGTCAAAATTGGCCATGAGTTAGCATAAATATGAAAGACTGCAAAAAAAAGACTGTTTCATTTAACGAAACAGTCTGCAAAATTTTTAATCGAATAAGTTTTGCGGGAAGACGCAGGATACGCCGCAGAAGCAGTTAAGGTCAATTGTGATGCATACACCGGTACGCTTAAGCTTATGTGCCTTCTCGAGGTCTTTCACACAGTCAAATGTGTCATCATCATGTTCATGCTTGGATCCTGATCCTCCTGAGGATTTAACCTTTTTCAGGATTTCAAGCGTTGCACAGCAAGTGTCTGGATCCACATCTACTACCCTGAACACACACCCGGTTACGACTTCAAATGGGTGACTATTGCTTCCGCTTCTTTTCACCCCAACAGCCTTGAACGGTTCGCATGTGCTTTTGCAAACCAGAATGACTGGAATAGTGTCATTCATATTGTTCTGTACTCCTTCAACCAGCTCGTGAATAGCCCTTTCGCATCCAAATTCACAATCGTCATCTTCTCTAATTGGATTTACTTTATCCTGGGCTTTCACGATTGCGAGCAGGGTATCACACACACAGTTGCTTGTGAAGAACTCTGAACCACAACTCATGGATTTTCCTCCTTTAGGTAGATAATTATTTGCATTATCAGAGTATGTATGGAGGAGCTTTATGGGTTGGGCCAAAAGCCCAATTTTAGTTATTTTAATCAGGGATACAAGCCTATTAGGCAAAGAAAAGGAGTATGAATATGGGAGATTTTACGATTGAGGTTCTGTTCATCATAGGGCTGGCTTCCTTCCGGCTGACAAGAGTTATTGTATTTGACAAAATAGCTGAATTTATCAGGGCCCCTTTCCTTGAAGAGATTATAGAAGGGGATGAGGTGTATACCATTCCAAAAAAAGGTCCGATCCGCAGCTTGATCGGCGAACTGCTTAGCTGCTATTGGTGCACAGGAGTGTGGGTAAGCGCTGGGCTTCTGGCAGTATATACTTATATACCGTCAATTGGAGTGGCCATTATCCTCATTTTCGCGGCAGCGGCAATAGCCAGTATAATCGAAACAATAATAGGAAGGCTGCTAGGCGACTGAATTAAACAACATTTCTCCTCCTACATATAGTAAAAGAGTAGAATCTTTAAGTCGAGAGGGGAATTTAACATGGATGCGTGGAAACAATATAAAGGAAAAGAGCAGCAACAGGCTGAGCAACAACAAACAGGGCCAACTGAACCAAAGAAAAGAAGGGGATGCGGATGTGGCGGGGGAAGACGGAAACGCCGCAAACGGGGATATGGTGCATAGCAGGGAAAGCTGCCTTCCGGTACGCTTTCTTTTTTTTGGAAAAAAGAAGAAGTTAGCCTGAAAACAAAGCAATACTGCATAACAGCCATATTTTCCTTTTCAAGCTGAAAAGCATAAAAACCCCCTTTGTGCAAACAATAAAAGAACAAATGGGAATAAGCAGGAAGGGTAAGGATCATGAAAAAATTAATGTTTCTTATTATGGGAGTCACATTGCTTCTCGGTGCTTGTGGAGCAAATGAAGGAAGCAGCCGTCTGGCTTTGATGAACAAGACAAATCCGGATCCAGTACATACAGCGGATAACGGTTCAAAGGTTTCTGAAAAAAGTGTGGAAAAGGATGTTGAAGCGCTGCCGGAATTATATGATGTTGCCGTCATCAAAGGAAAGAAGGACTTTCTCGTTGCCTACAAGGTTAAGCATTTGCAGCGTTTCAGGATGAAGGAAATCGAAAAAAAATTGTCTGATAAGCTCGAAAAAAAATACCCAAATGAAAAATTTACAGTTTCAAGTGATTACAAAATATTCCTTGAGGCAACACGGCTGCAAGAAAGGATAAAATCCGGCAAATACAATGACAAGGCTGCGGAAAAGCGCCTGCAGGAGATTATTGAGCTACAAAAAGAGAAAACGTGAGGAGGAATTGGGATGGCCGACAAGAAAAGTGCCGAACAGGAAAAGTATAAGCAGCTTCAGAAAAAGCATGAATTGAAAAGGCCTGTGCTCAAAAATTGCATCAAGGCATTTTGGGTAGGAGGGGTCATTTGTATGATCGGGCAGGCCTTAACCTATTTTTATATTTATTATTTTGATTTTACGGAACAAACCGCGAGCAATCCAACAGTTGCAACAATGGTTTTCTTATCGATGCTCTTGACAGGCTTTGGGGTCTATGATCATCTTGGCCAATACGCGGGTGCGGGTAGTGCTGTTCCTGTAACTGGATTTGGAAATGCGGTCATTTCCGCTGCAATTGAGCACAGAACGGAAGGCTGGGTTCTTGGTGTGGGCGGTAACATGTTCAAACTGGCCGGGTCGGTCATTTTGTTTGGTGTTTTTTCGGCCTTTGTCGTAGCTTTGATTAAAACCTTGCTAACCATGTGGGGGGTTATCTGATGCTTAAGGGCAAACAGACTTGGCTATTCGAAAACCGTCCGGAAATACGCTCTACTGGTGTGACAGGCGGGCCGTTTGAGGCTGCGGGAAATCTGGCGGAAGACTTTGATATTCTTCATGATGATTTGTGGTTGGGGGAAGATTCCTATGAAAAAGCCCATCGAGTACTTATGGACAACGCCATTGATGTTGCCCTCAAAAAGGGCGATGTAAGTGGCAGTGAGGTCCAATTTTTATTGGCTGGCGATCTTATCAACCAAATAACTCCGACAAGCTTTGCGGCAAGGACTGCACAGATTCCCTATTTTGGTCTGTTCGGTGCCTGCTCGACTTCAATGGAAGGATTGGCATTGTCGGCCTTTATTATTAATTACGGCGGAGCTGACTACATATTGACTGGTGCAACAAGCCACAATTCTGCTGTAGAAAAGCAATTCAGGTATCCGACCGAGTATGGGGGCCAGAAGCCTCCAACAGCACAATGGACAATCACTGGATCAGGTGTTGCACTTTTACAGAAGAATGAGGGAAAGGGTAAGCTTCCGTACGTTACCTCTGCCACAATAGGAAAAGTTGTCGACATGGGGCTCTCCGACCCATTCAACATGGGTGGGGCGATGGCCCCTGCTGCAGCGGATACAATTACAGCTCATTTTGTGGATACTGGAAGGGATCCATCCTATTATGACTTAATCGTCACAGGCGACCTTGCGAAAATAGGCAGGAGCGCAGCCATGGACCTTCTTTCACAAAAGGGCTATAAGCTTGAGGACCAAAAATTCAGGGATTGCGGTTTAATGATTTATAAAGATGACCAGCCAGTCCAGGCCGGGGGAAGTGGTGCGGGCTGTTCTGCGGTGGTTACTTACGGACATCTGTTAAATGAAATGAAAAAAGGCACTTACAGCCGCATCCTCGTAGTAGCAACTGGGGCGCTTCTGTCGCCGCTAACCTTTCAACAGAAAGAAACGATTCCATGTATCGCGCATGCGGTTTCCATTGAAATGGATGGGAGGGAATAGGATGCTTGCCATGTTCTTTTGGGCCTTTGTTGTAGGCGGAGCAATTTGTGTCCTTGGACAGCTAATAATCGATATTGGAAAAGTAACACCAGGGCATATGCTCAGCGCAATGGTCGTCATTGGCGCAATTCTTGATGGTTTTGGCCTTTATGAGCCGTTCATGGATTTTGCAGGTGCCGGAGCATCGGTCCCCATCACCAGCTTTGGAAACTCGCTTGTCCACGGGGCCCTTCAGGAAGCCGAACAGCACGGGCTTGTTGGAGTTCTGACGGGAATGTTCGAGGTAACTAGTTCTGGGATTTCCGCGGCAATCATTTTCGGTTTCATCGGGGCATTGATTTTCAAGCCAAAGGGATAAGCAAAAGTTTTTCCTGGCTGGGAGAGGGCCTATACACTTTTTCTTCCCTTCACATACATTAATGGTGAAACAAGAAAAGTGAGGTGACACGGTATGTGCTTCGGTGGTTACGGATACGGAGGCGGCTACGGCGGTGGCGGTGGCTACGGATCAACTTTTGTTTTAATCGTTGTATTGTTCATTCTATTGATTATCGTTGGAGCTTCCTTCTATTAAGATAGAAGATAAAGGCCTGGCCGGGAAATGCCCCGGCTCGGCCTTTTTCCGTTTTGCTTTAAAGTTTCTTCACCAATTCCTTGCTCCTTCATACTATAAGAGTAGCCTATAAAGGAGCGTGACAATTGAATGGATAACGGATTTTTTAAAAACCTTGAAAAAAAGACCGGCGTGAACATGAAGGATATTTTTGATCTTGCCGCGTCCCTGCAAAATGCGAATTTTAAGGACGAAAGAACAGTCCGCAGCGTCATCCAGCGCGTTTCCAAAATTGCCAACAAACCGGTTAACAAAGAAACCGAGGACAAAATCGTTCAGTCGATCGTCAAGGATGGAAAGCAGCTTGATTTCAATACCCTCTCGAACATGCTGAATAAAAAATAGGAAAAGTCCGGCCTCAACTCCCCCTGGGCCGGACTTTTTGCGTATTCTTGGTAACAGAGAAGCCTTATCAGTGGCCGACGGATTGAGGAATAATGTTTTTCTAGACGATACTTGTCATCCCAATCACGGTTTCGTCGAGTAAATCCATTTTTCTAGACGGAACTCGCAATACCGAATACGGTTTTCGTCGAGTAAACCCCTTTTTCTCGACGTAACTCGCAATCCCGAACGCGGTTTCGTCGAGTAAATCCAATTTTTCTAGACGGAACTCATCCTCCAAGCACACTAACCTTAAGTAAATCATTTTCTGGACGGAGCCTCGAATGGAAGAGAGGTTAAATTTTGAAAAAAATGCTTCGCATTGCATAATTTAACTAACAGCCTTTTAAAAATGAAGATAATATCAGGGGGAAGCGGATGGAAATCAGAAGGACTAAACTGGATGATAGAGAGGCAATGAACCAATTTTTCCGGACTGTCATCACAGATACGTTTGAAAAAAACGGGATAAGTGAGCTTGTTTATGATATGGAAGAGGAAATAGAAACCAAGAAAGCGTACCTTGAAGCGGATTTAACTAGTGACGGAGCCGATCGGCATTTCCTGATTGCCGTGGAGAAAAGTACTATAATCGGTACTATTGAATATGGGCCTTCGAGCAATTTAATCAATGAACTCACCAATGGTACACTAAATCAACTAGTGGAAGTTGGAACGGTTTTTGTCCATCCTGATTACCAGGGTAAAGGTATAGGAAACAGTCTGTTGGAAGCAATAATGAAACACCTGAAAAACATAGGGCTAACGGAGTTCTGGCTGGACAGCGGGTATGGAAGTGCCCAGCAAATTTGGAAAAGGAAGTTTGGTCTTCCTGATTATTGGCAGAAGGACTATTGGGGAGAAGGGCATGACCATATGGTTTGGAGAATAACTTTCAAGGAGTGGTTCGATGCAAGATAGTGTAATAGACATCATGCAAAAAAGACAGTCAATACGGACATTCAGTACAGATCGAGTAGAAGAAAAGCATATCCAAAGTATACTGGAATACATAGACAGTGACCGGAGCTTCAGTGGCCCTTTTGGCAAAACAGGCAGGACTGAATTCGTTAGGGTGACCAATAACGTTACCGATAAAGGGCTTAAAGTAGGTACATATGGATTTATAAAAAACCCGCGCGCTTATCTAGTTGGAATCTGTAAAAATGAAAAAGACGATTTAATCGACTTTGGCTATTGTTTTCATAAACTCGTCCTCCATGTATGCGGACTGGGCATGGGGACCTGCTGGATGGGCGGGACGTTCAGCCGGAACTCCTTTGAAAAGGAGCTGTCAATATCATCGGAAGAGTTCATCCCTTGTGTGACGCCAATCGGCTATCCAAAGGAAAAGCAGCGTTTTTTTGATAAAGCTGTACGAGCTGTGGTCAAAGCAGATAACAAAAAGCCATGGGATAAATTATTCTTTGATGGCGGCTTGAAAACGCCTCTAAATAGGGAACAGGCCGGTTTATTCGAAACACCAATTGAAATGGTCAGGTTGGGCCCGTCTGCCTCCAACAAGCAGCCATGGAGAATCGCTGTTTCGGAGGACCGGAAGACATGCCATTTCTATATTGAGCATACACCCAACTATAGTACATCACTTGGTTATGACATGCAGCTTCTCGATATGGGCATTGCGATGTGCCAGTTTGAGCTAGCCTGCAAAGAATTGCAAATTAAGGGCAAATGGGTGAAAGAACAACCTGGTTTTAATGTTCCGAATGGGCAAATAGAATACATCGTTAGCTGGAAGAGTTCCAACTAAACACAAAAGGGCACCCTGCGTTAATACAGGCGTGCCCTTCTCTTTTTATTTCTTCAAATCATTCCTCACTGGAGTCAAGAACCGGGTCGGATGAGCACTCCGGTTCCGACGCATCGACGGAACTGAGATATATAGCCGTTCCATCGCTCGGGTAATCGCGACGTAAAAGAGGCGCCTTTCCTCTTCGAGTGGAGCGGAATCCCCATTTCGAAGGCTTTCTAAAGCATAGTCATGAGGCAGGCTTCCATCGACAGCACCAATAATATAGACGGTTTTATATTCAAGGCCTTTGGCGCGGTGAATGGTGCTCAAGGTAATCGAACTTGCGAAATGCTTGCTGAGGCTCTTAATTTCCTTGTTCATGGCTGTCATGTGGTCCGCATGTTCAAGCAGGGCATGAATATTCCCAAAGCTCTTAGCGGCAACTTTAAGGTCTTTGACATCATCCGAACCTTTTTCGAGCTTGTTGCCTTCACTGCCGCGTTTCTTAAGATAGTCAAGGAACCCAAGATCTTTTTCAATCCGCTCGATCGCAGTGAATGGAGAGATACCCTTCATTCCTTTAATTGCAGTTACTGCAGTTTTGAGTTTTTTCATCTGAAAGGCATGTGCCGTTTTTACCTTGCCTAGCGCCTCAAGCGCACTGCAATCATCAAGGATGCTGGCTGCCTTTATGTCATTTAGAACCTCCTGCTTTAAAAACAGGGCAGGAAGGATGGCCGCGACGGCCCCGATATCATCTTCATCCACCGCAAGCTTGAGAAACCCAAGAACGGTTTTAACTGTGCGCCTTTCGTAAAAAGACTCCGCATCCTGCTCGATTCTGAACGGCAGATTTGAGGAAGCAAGCCTTTCAAAAACCGCCCGCGATCCGGCATGTGTCCTGTAAAGGATGGCAAATTCACTTGGGTCGGAACCAGAAGCAATTTTCTCTTGAATATCCGTCACAATCATCGTGGCCTCTTCTTCCTCATCATGAGGGAAGAAGACGACTGGCGGAAGTCCGATAGACATATTTGCGGCCATTTCTTTCCTTCGCCGTTTTTTATTATAGGAAATAATCCTGTTTGCAGCAGCAACGATTTCATGTGAGGATCGGTAATTTTGATTGAGCAGAATCAGCCTTGTTCCAGGAAAGTCACTTTCAAAATTAAGCAGGAATTCCGGGGAGCTTCCTCGGAACGAATAGATTGTCTGGTCATCATCGCCAACTGCACAAACATTTTTTGATCGGGCAGATAGCATCTTGATTAACTCATACTGGACTTTGTTAATATCCTGAAACTCATCAATCAGGAAATAATGAAAACGTTCCTGGTACATTTGAAGGATTTCCGGTCTAGACTGGAATAGCTCATGGCAGCCGGTCAGCATATCATCAAAATCGAACAAGCCTTGAATCTGCTTGAATTGCTCATAGCGTTCATAAAGGAGCAATGCTGTTTCTTCCCAGTCGGACTCAGCCTTGACATCCTTTGGCGAAAGTAGCGAATTTTTCCAAAAGCCGATTTGCTGGAGTGCCAGGTCATAAGCATAATCCTTTTCGGAAAAGCCGAGTTCCCGGCCGGCGTCTTTAACGATTTTTTCGCGCTGCCATTCCTTCTTCAACAGCTTGTCCTGCCGCCATTTCCCGCCATCGGCATGCATAAGGATCCGGTAAAAGATACTGTGGAATGTCCCTGAAACTAGCTTTGAGAGTCTTTCGCTCCTCATGTTTGGATACCGAAGCAGACGCGATTTCATTTCCTGGGCGGCTTTTGTCGTAAAGGTAACCAGCATGATTTCAGAAGGATCGATCCCGCCAACGTCCATCATATAAGCAGTTCTAGCCGTCAGTACACGTGTCTTTCCGCTCCCAGCTCCTGCAAGGACGAGAATTGGCCCTTCGGTTTGCGTGACAGCAGCCGCCTGATTTCCATCAAGAGTGAATCCTTCCGCTTCTAGAAGCTTTAAGTAGTCGGGAGGATTCTCGAGTGTTGGGATGGTTTCCACCTTTGATCTGGTGCTGATTGCCAGGGCTTGCGCGGCCTGGTAGCCAATTGTGGCAGTTGCTGTTCCGATTGCCCGGCCTTTTGGGAGCCTGAAGCCATGTGACTGTGTCTCTCCAGTATGGCTGGCTTCATGAACGGCTGGAGCCTCCGGGCATTCTTTTGCAGGATGATATATATGATAAAAATGCGGTTCCTTTTCTATTCCGAGATAGAGTCGAACCGGCTCAAGGCAGGAAGGGCAAGACAACTGGCCATTCCTGCCTGAAAGATAATAATGCTGATAACGGTCACGTCCAAGTGTATCCAAATGGACTGTGCTATTTTGGAAGAGCGCTGATTTCATAACATATCCCCATATCTAGTAAAAAGTACACAATCACTATCATACCAGAGAACAGGAACACCCGAAAGTTTCGAATTTCCCAGTTCTATATCAATATGGGGGAAAAACTGATACTTCTATCTAAACAAATAATGAGAAATTCCAACTTTGAATAACCCTCCAAATGGATTAGTCGGATAGGTGGGGAATGAGATTAATGAAGCATCCACAAAAAGGCTTTTACTAGACGGAAACTGTGTAGACGGAGCGAGATTCGTCTAGTAAAAGAGATTTTCTCGACGGAATTAAGGTCGTCACAGTGAGATTCGTCTAGTAAAAGAGCTTTACTCGACGGAACTAGGATCGTCACAGTGAGATTTGTCTAGAAAAAAGGTTTACAGGACGGAACTAGGATCGTCACAGTGAGATTTGTCTAGAAAAAAGGTTTACTAGACGGAACTAGAATTAATCTTAGGTGGAATCTAATATCAGTAAGAGTCGGCATTTCAGGTAACGTGAATCAAAAAAACTCCAGCCTTGTTGGACAGGCTAGAGCTTTTTGCTAGATTGTTTTCATCATCGTTTTATGAGGGATACCGGCATCCAGGAATCCTTCGGATATGACTTCATAGCCGAGCCTGGAATAGAACGGGATAGCGTGAACCTGGGCATCCAGTTTTAGCTTCGATACACCCTGGCTTTTAGCATATTCCTCGATTTTATTCATAATTGCAGACCCGGCTCCTGTACCACGGGCCTCCTGCAACACGCAAATTCGCTGTACCTTCCCATAGCCATCGATCACCCGAAATCGCCCCGCTCCAACAGGCTTTGTCCCATCATAAAGGACAAAATGAGCGCATACGTCCTCGTACTGATCGATTTCTTCCTCTTCCGGAACATGTTGTTCCTCAATAAAAACCGTTCTTCTGACGGAAAAGGCATCTTGCCTTTCCTTTTCACTGCTGACTAAAACGACATCCATCTTCTATTCTGCTTCCTTTCCTAACCGGAATGTTTCATAAACTGTCCACTGTCCGTTCTCTAGCTGATAGAGCAGATGGAAACGATCAACTTCTTCTTCATGAGTGATACCTTGCATTTTTACTGAGTTATATACATCTGAATGTTCAGCATCTGAAAGCTTCTGGCCAATAGTAATGTGCGGGACAAACGCAAATTGCGTCCCTGGAGCGCCGGTGATTTCGTTCAATCCTTTATGGAGGGCTTCAATTTTTTCATCAGGCTCTATTTTTACATAGATAACATTGTTAACAGGATGAAAGGAGCTAATCTTGGATGTCCTGATTGTGAACGGGTTGTGCTGCCGTGAAGTATCGCGAAGATTTACAGCCAGTGAATCCGCCTCTTCTTCTGAAGCCTCGAACGCATCGACCAGTGTAAGGTGTGGGGCAATCAAGGCATAATGAGGGTCATACCGCTTGCGGTATTGATTTACCCAATCCTGAAGCTTTTTAGATGGAAAAAGTACAACTCCGAATCTCATACGACCTACCTCCAAGATCCATGAAGCTTCATTTAGCCCATGGTATTTGTCTTTCTGAATATTATAGCAAATGTACCATGGAAAATATAATTTCAAGCAGCTTTTTACAAAAGTTAAATAATTTTCCCAACATATAACTGTTTTCATTGCATCATAAGTGTTTTTCATCCGTTGGTAAAAAGCATATTTTTGCCACCGCCTCTCCCTTTTCTATTTTCGCAATCTCCTATAAACCGAAAGACCTAAATGGTATATTTGGACATTTTATCGTCTTTAGAGTCACTTTCTCGTCCTTACAATCACTGTTTTAATGATTAAAATATATGTGGTAGTGAATTCTGAATTTTCTCTCAAGCGGCTTATTTTGTTTTTAGTGGAGGTGAACACAACTTATTGAAAGCGCATACATTGAATTTCCTATTTTAACTGTTAATTCAGCATAGCTTATTGCAAGAATGGAATTTGATGTTTGTAAAATACATTGGAGGTGGATTAGGAATGCGTGGAACAAAACGCTTTTCCCTAAAATTTATACTAGCTTTTACGTTATTCGTATTGGTATTTGCTCCTTTGAATCAGGCCGCAGGTAATGATTTTCTATTTCCTGTATATTCACAACCAGAGGAAATTGGTTTTCCCTTAAGTGGTGGTACAACGATTTATGATGGTGCTGTTGGGATTGAAGATGGACATTATGTCATGTACACAACATCGAAAGGTATTCCAGCTCAGTTTAGTGTAATTGATCTCGAGACCAAGGAAACGGTACGTACGCTCTTAATGGAAGGGGCGAATGACTCTTGGCATCATGAAGTTGCACCTGATGGAACCGTGTATGTAGCAGGTGGTCCATATCTTTGGGGATATTCACCAGAAACGAAAGAAATTACTTCTCTTGCTAAAATCCCTGAAGCCTCCTTGTGGGCTTTAGCAGTTGATGAAGATAATAATGCTTATATTGGCACCTACCCTAATGGGAAGGTATTCAAATATGAGAAAGCTACCGGACAATTACATGACTATGGAAAAATGATCGGCGAAATAAGTCAGGAATATGTTCGTTCCATGGATTATCATAATGGTTTTATTTATGCTGGTACGGGTCATGACAAGCTTATGAAACTGAACGTCGAAACAGGTGAAAAAGTAGACATTGCCGATGAATTAAATGAAACCGGTTTTGTTTATGACTTAAATATCGTAGATAACCGATATATTTTTGCTAGATACTCTGTTTCAAAGAATATGTATGTCTACGATATCCAACAAGAAAAATGGTTAGATGTCGTATTAACAAATGTTACAGGTTTACACGTGGCTGATTCGCTTGAAAGCAATGTTTATTTTGTAGCTGACAGTAAGCTAAAATATGTAAATCTTGAAACATTACAAGTTCATGAAACAAAAATGGGATATGGAAGTGGCCTTCGCGGTGCAGACTGGGTAGAAATAAAAGGTGACCCGAATCTTCCAGGAAAAAGTCTTGCCACGATCACGTTTTCTGGTGATGTCGTATTTTTTAATATCGAGACAGAAAAGGTTGTAAATTATCCAAAAATGGTTCCCCCAACAGCAAATGTCACAAATAAATTTTTCGCCTATTCAGAGGATAAAATCTATATGAGTGGTATGACGGGAGCTGTAGGTGCCGTATATAACCCGCTAACAAATGAAATTAAGAATATTTCTTTAGGTCAAGCTGATGTTATGCACGAAATGGATGGAAAAATGTATTTTGGTCTATATCCTGAAGGCAGCGTGCAAGTTATTGATCCAGAGGTAAATCCATATCAAGCACCTACCAAACTATTTGTAATTGGTGAAGAACAGGAAAGACTCCATTCGATGACATCTGGAAATGGTAAACTATTTGTTGGCAGTATCCCAACATATGGTAAATTAGGCGGAGCTCTCACTGTCTTTGATGGGAAAACTCATAAAGTTTTTAGGAATATTGTTCAAGACCAGAGTGTAAACGATATTGTATTTAAAGACGGAAAAGTCTATGGATCTACTTCCATTACTGGTGGTTTAGGAAGTACTCCGACTGCAGAAGAAGCAAAATTATTTGTCTTTGATGTAGAGACTGAACAAAAGACAAAAGAGGTTTCACTCAATATTGACGGTCTGGATAAGCCAACACACATCGGACAATTGAAAGTGGGATATTATGATGACTATATTTGGGGAGCTTCCTCAGGTTTTGTTTTTGCATTGGATCCTGAAACACTTGAAGTCGTAAAAAGTGTCAATTTGGATCCTAACCCTGCAATTGGTGCCTGGAATAACGTACATCTAGAATGGTCAGAAGATGGATACTTATATGCCAATGCTGGTAACAAATTATTCGTTATTGATCCAATTACATTAGCATTTAAACATATTACAAACACAATTACATTTACACTAGGAAAAGACGGGAACATTTACTATGCCCCTATTGAAAATCGTACAAAGTTATTTAAAATCGAAGTAACCAGCAACAATAAAGGTATTGAACTAGATAAAATAGAGGCAAAAATTGAAGCCATGAATAACAACAATTTACTTGAAAATAGCCAATATAAACAAGCAACCAACCAAATCAAGCAAGCTCGACACTTTGAACAAAAAGGTGAACTGGACAAAACAAAGCGTCATCTAGACAAACTAAAAGAACATATCGAAAAGTGGGATATTGACCAAGAGTTGAAAGAATATTTATTGAGATAGCTGTCCAGCCGTGTCCCACCATATTATTTAGATGATGTTGGATAAATCGCAAATAATTAAAGCCGATTTTCCCTAAGATTTTGGAAAATCGGCTTTTATGTTCATTTATCGTTTGCAATTCCATTCTACATCTATAGGTTTAATCCATCCGTTTTACTCGCACAAGCACAAACTATCCACAACGTAAGGTAAAGTTACCTATAATGAAGTCTTAATAAAATCATTTTTTCTCATTTTTTTCTAAAGTGCTGTTCCGTCTATCTATTCTTTTCCGTAAAAATCAATTGTTAGAATAAAGATTTCAGCCCATCGTGAAGCCCCGGCTGCCAGTACTTCCATGTGTGTCCGCCGTCGATTTCCTTATACATATGGTTGATGGACTTTCCAGACAGGGCAGCTTTCAATTCGCGGTTTGGAGTTAGAAAATCAGCAATTTTTCCATTCGGAAGCTCAGCGGCATCTTCTTCCTTGCCGATGGTATGATAGATGTCCAGAGTGAGATTGTTATTAAAATCCCCGGCTGTCTTAAGGACACTTTCATTTACATAAGGAGATTGCAGAAGCACCTTGCCGAACGTGTTCGGATAAGCCAGTGCCGCCATTAGAGATACCGTGCCAGCGAGCGAATCACCCCCGAGTGCCCTGGTCGAACCCATTTGCAAGGTCGGGAATTCCCTGTCAAGGTATGGAGCAAGCTCATGGGCAAGGAAGCGTATGTAAGCACGATGCTTTTCGCCTTCCGGGTGATACTTGCTGCGGCGATCTTCCACATCTTTATACGGAATGCCAATAATAATAAGATTTTCAATTTCTTTTTTTGCTAAAAGTTCATCTGTTATTTTCCCAATCCTGCCGAGCCTGAAATAATCATGGCCATCCTGGACAATTAGCAATGAATATTTGTAGAGGTGTGAGAAGGTGGCTGGCAAATGAATAAGCAGCTTCACTTCCTCGTTTAATGCGGCGCTTTCAATAAGCACCTCCTGAACTGTTCCGCGTGGGTATTCCATGGGATTTTCCTCCGTCTTCTTAGTAGCATCGGCTAACCGTTCAGACGGCGTCATTTAGTCCAGGCTAGCCTATAACACTCGCATTTTACCATATGATGTATAAAAAAGCAGTTCAAAAAGGTTTCACAGTGAAACAGGATTAGCAATGTTATAATAGTGTTATTGTGAGAACGGAGGAGACTTGAATTTGACTAGAGTAAATAGCAAAATTGTAACCGCTGCAGCACGAAATTCTTTGTGTGACCGCGGTGTTTCTATCGAAGCAATAGCAACGATTGTATATGAAATGCAGATTCCTTACCATGAAGGCCTGACGATTGCCGAGTGTATTGATAGTGTTGAAAAGGTACTGTTAAAACGGGAAATTCAGCACGCCATCCTAGTAGGTGTTGAACTGGATATGCTTGCGGAGCAGAAAAAACTGTCTCAACCGTTACAGTCAATTATTGAGAATGATGAAGGCCTTTTCGGAATTGATGAGACGATTGCCTTTGGTGCTGCGTTAGGATATGGAAGTATTGCTGTCACAACGTTTGGCCACCTGGATAAGAACAAAATTGGCATTATCAAGGAGCTTGACACCAAGAATGGCACGGGTGTACATACGTTCCTTGATGACATCGTAGCCTCCATTGCAGCAACTGCGGCATCGAGGCTAGCTCACCATAAGCGCGACCAGGAAGAGGCCCTTGAGGAACTGGCTGAGGTTGAATTAATCGTTTAAGAAAGTCCCATGGCTTCTGGGGCTAAAGTTGTTCTTCAAAATGGTTGCAGTTGAATAAAAAATACACTATAGTCCAATTAAAGCCATATTATTACTATTAATGTAAAAAAGATAGGGGATACCAATACGGACATGGACAAGCTGACTGAAGTTTCCCGTTATATTCATGAAAATGCAAAAGACTTGGCCAACAGGATAGTTGAGTTTAATCTCGAAAAACTTGATTTTGAAGTGCCCGAGGAAATTGTAACCAAATCAATTTCCTATCAAGAGGACTTTCTTGTATTCCTATCGCAGGCAATCACCTATAAAAATGAAGAAGAAGTAGCGAAGGGATTCATTGATTGGAACGAAGCACATGCACAGCGCGAAGAAACGGTGCTTTTGGACAAAGTTTCGAGTCTTATCAAACCATACCCTGAGATCAGACGTCTTTTTACAGAAATCATGTATGAAATCAGCGGGAATCATGGGGTATCGCTAGAAGAGTTCAAACTCATCATATCAAGGATGAATTATGCTTTTGATATAAGCCTGACAGAATCCATCATATTTTATGAGGAATATCGAACCGAGATAGCTACAAAAAACCGGAAGGAATTTCTCGAGCTGTCCGCACCAATTGTACCTGTCCAAAATGGACTCGCGGTTTTGCCGCTGATAGGGACGATCGATTCTGAGCGCGCGGAGCATTTAATGAAAAATGTCATTCCTAAATTTCCGCAGCTTAGAGTAAATGAACTGATTCTCGACTTTTCCGGTGTTGCAAATATTGATGTGGATGCGGCGGAGCATGTTTTTAATATCCATAAGGTCCTTGAATTGCTAGGCATAAAAGCGATCATTACTGGACTGAGGCCCCAGCTGGCGAGGGACATCATTTCAAGAGGCATTAATTTCAATTCTATCAGGACATATTCTACTGTGCAGCAGGCACTGGTTGATTTAAAGAAAGATAAATTTGAATGATAAAAGGACAGAGCGTAACTTCTTAGCTCTGTCCTTTTTTACGCCTAGCTTTTCTCCCCAAGGCGCTTCCGCTTCTGTTCAATTAAACCAATAGGTCCTTATGTTCACCTTTGCCAAGGACATGCTTTGCATAGGAGCATTGAGCATCTATGCGTTTATTTTCCGTCCGTGCAAACTCGGCAATCCGGTTAACCAGTTCCTTGCCTAGGCCCTTGCCGTTATGCGACTCATTTACATTTGTATGAGTGACAGTGATGACACCGTTCTCCTGCGGAACATATTCAATCGTTGCGACTTTCTCGCCGCCTTCTTCAATGTAAAACTCATTATTTCCTGATTTGACTTCAGCCATTGCAAACAGCTCCTTTCTCTCCTATAACGTACCCTATTTTCCTTACAAGTTAACGTTATCACCATAGGTTGGATCAAGGCAAATCCTACTTATTAAAAAAAAGATAATCCCCCGCCACTTCCGGCAAGGGATGATTATCCAATATCTCAACTGACGCGTCTTGGTTTTTCCGGCATGGCAGAAAGGATATTTTCAAGTTTAAATGTTCGCATTTTCCTTCGCAGCAGGCAAAAAGCGTAGACATCATTGCCTTTGACCCCGCGGATAATCATTTTCCGCTGTGTCAGCTCATTTTTCTTTGACAAGTAAATGACTTCAAGAGGCATATTTTCTTTCATCGAACGGAGAAGCATTCCATTCATATCACACACCTTCTTTCTATTCCTATTATACGCGAACAAACGTTCTATATTCATTCATTTTGCTTGAAAAAATGAATTTTTTTCAACATATAAATTTAATGACCCCTTCTGTAGCCAGTTGCCAATTCAAGTGTGTTTGGCCCAAATAGTCGATTAAAGCAACATTATTGAAACACATATCAGCCATCTTATTGGAGAAGCTAAAAAAAAAAGGAGGTTTGAAGGTGAAAAAGTTTTTCTTGATCTTTACACTGGCTTTTTTATTGTTTTCAATCACAGGCTGTGGCAATGATGAACGGCCGGAGGAAGGCGAAAAAATTGAAGACGTCGAGGAAGAAGACGAAATCGGTGATGGCGAAGTGGATGATGAATAATCGAAAGGAGTGCGGTGGCACTCCTTTTAATTATTTTTATACAAAAAGATGTTTAGGTCTCCTTTTTTATCAAGAGTTGCGAGAAGAACGTCATTCACGTTAACTCCATAAAGCTGTTTAAGCCTGTCAACAACCCAGTCCTTATCCCTTGATGCTTGCTGAAGTTCTTCATTATTGAAACGTCCCTCCATAATAATTGTTCGTGGAAGGTCGAAGGGATCTAATTCCATTTTGTAATGAGCAGGGGTAAGTGGCTGATAGTGTGGGTCAACAAAAAAAGATATCTTCCCATCAGCCTCCCAAATCGACAATGCAACTTTCTTGATAGAGTCGATTTGACGCTCGCGCATTTCCTCAAGCAGTACATCCAAGGAAATTCTGGCTTTCTTCATACCGGAATAAATAATTTCGCCGTTCTCTACAATGGTAATTGGAGCATTGTTGATCATTTTCCGAAATCGAGGGGACTTGAGGATCCCGTAAATTCCCATAACGTAAAGAATGACTAGGACAATTGTTGTAACTACAGCCCCTTTCATGCCAAGACCTGGGTCGGAGAGGGGATGGGCAATGATATCGCCAATGACTAGCGCAATGACAAAGTCAAGCAGCCTTAGTTGGGAGATGGCACGCTGGCCCAAAACCTTTGCGATAATAATTAAAAAGAGGAAACCAATTACTGCCCGAAGCACCCATTGGAAAGCCGTAAGAGTTTCCTGGCCATGCAAAAATTCCATAACAAGCACATCCTCCACTATGATGCTTACACTAGCATTGCCTAGTTCAGGGGGATTCAAACAGCCTTGTTGAGCGATTAGGATAAACGGACTGATTGGCTTATATAATGGGTATGGATGAGGTGAGGTGAGGATTGTGAAAAGCAGCAGCCGGACAAAGCAAATTGTTGCAGGGCTGATATCGGGATTCGTTCTGGGGCTATTCCTTAAAGCAGCAGAGGCATTCACTGGGGCAAAGGTGTATATTCTCCTTTTAAACGTTGACTATGTTCCTTTTCTTAATCGTTTAGTCCTCCCTGAGGCAGTGGAGTTTGGGATTCATTTGCTTATATCCATCATAGTCAGCACGGCTCTTGGATCGAGGCGTCGAAGTAAAGAGTTTTACATTATTGCTGGAATGGTGATTGGAATTGTCTTATATCCAACCACACTATTGTCAGACCGAACACCAGGACTGTTAGATTTCCAGGCTATTTTTTATTGGCTGGTGGGTCATGGGATATATGGGTATACATTAAGCATTTTTAATGCAAAAAATAAACATCAAGCTGCCTAGATGAAGGTGGCTTTTTTGTCTCTGTATAGGTAATAAGTATGAAACTATGCATGATTTTGGGTGGAGAATAGGAAATTCCCCCTATTGTGATAAGTTTTCTAAGTTATTAAAATACTAAATGAAGTATAAAAATACATAGTTTTGATTGGTTATACAAAACGGGGAGGTAAGGACATGAAAAAGAAAACGGTTGTGGCCAGTTTACTGACTGCAAGTTTGCTTGCAGCAGTGCCTATTAGCGCACCGCTTGCTAGCCCGGTCAAATGGGTGAATGTTAATGTAAATGAGGAGCAGGACGGGAGCAAATTTAACAACGAAAACTATGATTTTATGAAGTTCTCTGAGGTTGGCAAAAAGCTCGATGAAATTTCAAAGCTGTCAAATCGTGTAAAGGTCGAAGTAAAGGGCGTATCTTCTAAAGGCTATCCATTGTATGTAGTTACGATTGCAGACCCACAAGCGCAGGGGAAGTTTGGGAAAATCCAGTCTCTGAGGAAGCAAATGTTCAAGAATCCCCAAAAGGCACAGGATTGGATTGCTGCAAATCCTGACTTTAAGGTTCCTGTAATGATAAATGGATCGATTCACGGAACAGAGTTTGTCGGCACCGATGCAGTCATGCAGCTGATTGAACGGTTCGCAACCGAAAATGATTCGGTAACAAAAGATATTCTGGCCACCAACATTTTAATCTTCAACGTTGTCCAGAATCCGGACGGCAGGGTAGATGCAACCCGGTTTAACGGTGAAGGCATTGACTTAAACCGCGATTTCATTACTCAGTCGCAGCCAGAAACGAAGGAAACCGTCGCCCTGCTGAAAGAATGGAACCCGATGGTGTTCCTTGATACCCATGGCTATGTGAAAAATTATGGGCCTAACCTGCAAGGCCTGATTGAACCTTGTACGCCTCCGCATAATCCAAACTATGAATATGACTTATATCAAAAATGGGCATTTGGACAAGCCGAGGCAATGGAGGCCGAAATCCTCTCCAATAAATCGGAGTACAGCGGCAATCTATACAAGAGTATGGAAGGCGCGTATATCCCGCAGCGCGATGATGCTGCCGGCTGGGATGATTATCCGCCAGTTTTTACGCCAATGTATGCGATGTATCATGGTGCTTATGGACATACACTTGAAGCACCAACCAATGATGAAGACGGCGTCCGTTGGATGTACGATGCAATCATGGGTGCTTTGGAATTTGCCACTGAAAATAAACAGGAAATGATTGCAGACCAAATCGAAATGTTTAAGCGTGGCATCAACTTCGACCATCCTTATCACGAAGAAGGTCATTTCCCTAATGCCTACATCCTGCCGGTCGATGAAAAAGATCCGACGGTAACAGAAAAAGCAGTCCAGCACTTGATTAACAACGACATTGAAGTTGTAAAAGCTTCGAAGCCATTTACGGCAGGCGGCAAGTCCTATCAAAAAGGAACGTACATCGTCCAGATGGATCAGGCAAAAGCGGGCCTTGCAAATACGATGCTTTGGGATGGAGAAGATATCTCTAACGACACACCAGCCATGTACGATATTTCAGCATGGAGCCTTCCGGAGCTATGGGGCTTTACAGCCGACCCGGTTCATGAAGAGGTTAAGGTTGTTTCTTCGAAGGTCAACCAAGTTGCAAGCCAGGGAGCGGTTTCTGGAAAAGGGCCTTTCTTAATTCCGAATAGCTCAGTGAAGGCGGTAAAACTTGTTAATGACTTGTTGAAGCAAGGTGTTGAGATTAAGCGTGATGCAGAAGGCAATTTTTATACGGATGCTTCAGCAAACACGATTTCAGCTGCAGTCAAGGAATCAGGGTTTCAAGTCAGTTCAGCCAGTTTCCCTGCTGATGCAGAAACAATCGAAAATCTGAATGTAGCAATCCTTAAGGATGGCGGAATGGGTAAAGCACAATCACATTCCGGTACTAAACTAGCGTTGAAGCGTCTTGGCTTTGGCGTAACCGAGTTAACACCAGTCGAAGTTGCCAAAACAGGTTTATCCGGATTTGATGTTTTTGTCTACAGCGGCACGGAAAGCTTGATTTCTACAAATCTAAGTGCGGCAAATAAAGAATTTGGCTTTGAAAATGCTGAACAGTTGGAAACCTTTAAAGCAAATCTAAACAACTTCCTTTCCAATGGCGGAAAGTACATCGCGGTTGGTGCAGGTGCATCAAGAGCAACAAAGACGCTTGGATTAACTGATAACACTATCAATACAGGCGGGGGCAACAGTAACGGTATTGTAAAAGTTGATTATGATGGAACTGGATTGACAGCCGGGTACAGCCAGGACGATATTGGCTTTGTTTACCGCCCAGCCTGGTATACAGTTTCAGGCAATGATGAAGTTGCGGCAACCTTTGACAATAATCAGGACTTCTTCTTAGCAGGGCACTGGAGGAATCGTCCCGATGTGTCAGGCCAGCCAGTTGTCCTGAAGGAAGAAAATAAGGATGTAACCTTAATTGGACTTGAAGCAGGATTCCGGGATCACACCGATTATCTATTTAGACTCCTTTCAAATGCAATTTTTACAAAATAAGCTTGTGAAAAAGCCTGGAGGCATCAAATTGCCGCCAGGCTTTTTGTCTTGTGCAAATGGATTTACCTTTCGATGCTTTGCGGCCACGAGCAACAACGCTTATACTTGGGAAGAATGTTTGTAGTCAAGGAGGAAGTTAGATGAATAATGCGGAGTATTGGATAAAAAAGCTTGAACTGGAGCCACATCCAGAAGGCGGATATTTCAAGCAAACCTTCAAATCGGATCAAGTGTTGGAAGGAACAGAAAAAGCACTATATACAAGTATTTATTTTCTGCTCAAGGCGGGTGATATTTCGCATTTGCACCGCTTGAAGTCGGACGAACTATGGTACTTCCACGCGGGAAACGCGTTATCCGTCCATATGATTCATGAAAATGGCGAGTATGAGGAAGCAAGGCTAGGCCTGAATGCTGAAAAGGGGGAAGTTCCACAGGTTGCAGTTCCGAGACACACAATTTTTGGATCATCCCTTCTTGAAGAGGATGGCTTTGCACTAGTTGGCTGCATGGTCTCTCCAGGCTTTGAGTATGAAGAATTTGAGTTATTCACCCAAGCCGAACTGCTCAGGGACTATCCGCAGCATAAGGACATTATTGAAAAAATAGCGTATGAAGAACTACCTGAATAAAAATTACGCGTAACAAATAAGGATGGAAACATTATGATCCTTTTGCATTTAGAACAAAAAAGCTTCAGAATATAAAAACAAAAAGGCTGTAATCGCTTTAATTTAATTAGAGCAATTACAGCCTTCAATTATTTTTTAAGCATTATGTGCTTCTATCCACTCTTCCGACCATTTTTCTATTTCTTTCATTAAAGGCTGGAGTGAGCGCCCTTTTTCTGTCAACGAATATTCAATGCGGACTGGTGTTTCCGGAAATACTTCGCGTTTAACAATTCCTTCTGACTCCAGGTCTTTCAGCCTCTCGGAAAGAACCCTGCCACTAATACCGATTGTAGATTCTATATTACAGAAGCGTTGCGGCCCGTTCAGAAGCTGGTAGATAACCAATCCTGTCCACCTTTGGCTCAACAAACTCATTGCTTTTTCAAATCTTGGGCAAACTTGTTTTGGGTCCATGTCACCACTCCTTTCTATATATTATACCCCCAATCTAATAATAATTAAATATTTATTTGAAATTAAATTACTTGACATACATAAGTATTATAAATATAATTACTTACATAAAGTAACTTACTTGCGATGTTAAATATCGAACCACATTTATGCAAATGCCTATTTAAAACACTTTATTTTGCATTGTGGTTAGAAATACATCGTTACTAAAATAGGTGGTGTAGGTATGGGTCTTTTTGACAAATTATTCGGCAAACAGCCAAAGGAGGAAACATCAATGACAACAGAAAAACTCAACATTGGTATTATTCTTGGAAGTACTCGTGAAGGCCGCGTTAGCCCGCAGGTTGGCGCATGGGTGAAAGAAATCGCTGATAAGCGCGGAGATGCAAACTATGAAATCGTAGATATCGCAGACTTCAAATTGCCATTCCTTGGCGAAGCGGATGCACCTGGAATCGCACAATGGAACGAAAAGCTTGCAAGCCTTGATGGCTTTGTATTCATCGTTCAGGAATATAACCACAGCATCACTGGCGCTTTGAAAAATGCTCTTGACCTTGCTCGTGAAGCTTGGAACAACAAAGCAGCTGGTATCGTAAGCTACGGCTCTACTGGCGGTGCACGTGCAGCTGAGCACCTTCGTGGAATCATGGGTGAATTGATGATTGCGGACGTTCGCACACATCCAACATTGTCCCTGTTCACTGATTTCGTAAACGGTGCAGAATTCAAGCCACAAGACATGCACCTTGACAACGTTAACCTAATGCTAGACCAAGTAAATGCTTGGAGCAAAGCTCTTAAAACTGTACGCTAAGAACAAAAGCGCAAGCGCCTGGTCATCACCGTATGGCCTGGAGCCTCTCCAACTGAGATAAAGGAAACACGAAGAGCCGGAGGCGATTCGATGTTGACTTATCGTAGGGCGGAGAGCGAAGGACACTAGGTGTTAGGTGCTGAAGCTAGACGTACAAAAATGAGTAAATATATAAAAGTGGCTGCCCCGTCATGTGATGGGGCAGCCTATTTTGTGTTTGGAAGACTAGGGTCGATGAATGACAACTCTAGTGTGGTTTGCTATCAAAATGTCATTCATAACCATGATGAATGACAACTCGAGTGTGGTTTGCTATCAAAATGTCGTTCATAACCATGATGAATGACAACTCGAGTGTGGTTTGCTATCAAAATGTCATTCATAACCATGATGAATGACAACTCGAGTGTGGTTTGCTTCCGAAATGTCATTCATAGCCATGATGAATGACAACTCGAGTCCGCTTTGCTGTCAAAATGACAATCATAGTCTTGGTGAATGCCAGTTCATGCAGGGTGAAATTTTCCCAATATTTAATCCCGGAATTCGCCATTAAAGTTTCAGATAATTGTGCAAAGGGATGGTATAATTAGGGAAATATTGGTGAAAGGATGAAACAATGAAGGCATGGAAAAATCCGATACTTTTGTTATCGGGAATAGGGATCTCGTTTCTAGGCAGCTGGATTTACTTAATTGCACTAAACATATCAATCCTGGATATTACGGGATCAGCGGCAGCGGTGGCAGGGCTTTACATCATGCGGCCGATCGCTTCATTATTAACAAATACATGGTCAGGAAGCATCATTGACCGGGCAAATAAGCGGAAACTTATGATACTGGTCGATGTTGTCAGGGGATTTCTTGTTCTGCTCCTTCCTTTTACAGACTCTTTGTGGTTTATATATTTTCTCTTACTTCTGACCCATATTGCAGGTGCATTTTTTGGCCCATCTTCATCTGTGTATATTACTAAGCTGGTTCCTGAAGAAAACAGAAAACGCTTCAATTCGATTATGACGATGGCAAGTTCGGGCGCATTCTTGCTTGGACCGGCAATCGCAGGTTTTTTAATTATGAATTGGGGCACCGACTTATGTATTTTTATTAATGCGATTTCTTTCTTCGTTTGTGCATTGCTAATTTATTTTTTACCTGATGTTGATGAAAAGACAGCCGAGATTCGTGAGCCAATCAGTTTGAAAACACTCATTACAGATTGGAAAGCCGTTAATGCATTTGTTAAAACAGCAAAATTTTTTATACTGGTTTATATCTTATACCAGACAGCCACTTTAATAGGCTTTGCACTGGATCCACAAGAGGTTACCTTTATTAAAGAAACCTTGAATTTATCGACACGGGATTATGGCCTTATAGTCAGTATTACCGGTGCTGGTGCACTGGCAGGGTCTTTTACTGCGGCGCTTGTTACAAAAAAAGTTCCATTGAAGCTTTACCTTGGCGGCGGAATGATTCTTACGTCAATTGGTTATGTTACGTTTTATTCGTCGTTTAACTTCATAACCGCAACCGTTGCATTTGTATTTTTGGGCTTTTTCATGGCTTTTGCGACAACAGGCTATGCAACTTTCTTTCAAAATCATGTACCGGTTGAACTTATGGGCAGATTCGCCAGCCTGGCAGATATGGTGCAGGGTATAATCCAGATCGGTCTGACGTTACTAGTCGGCTTTTTAGCAGAGGCAATTTCCGTCCAACTGGTTACTGTTTCGTTTGCTGTAGCAGGAGGATTAATCTCGAGTGTATTGTTATTAGCAATCATCAGGCCGTCCAGGGCGAATTTTTTTCGGGAAAAAACGAGCAGTGCCGTGGCTGATTGACGATTATAAAGTAGAAGGGAGGCACCTGTAAAAGGGCCTCCCAACTATGATACTAACCTTTATTAGAAAGAGTGCGAACATCCTTTACACTGACATTTTTCAAAACGTTGATGACAAAGAAGAGAACAGACAGGACCAACACATTCGGGAATATCATCAATAAAAACATGAGGGATTCATTCCCCAGAAGTAAAAACGATAGGCCCAGCATGAATAATGGCAATGAAATGTTATAAAGCCAGAAATGCAGTTTTGCTAAAAGTGTTTCACCAGCCCTTGGAAAAAGAACATAAATAAGACCGAATAACCCCATTGAAGCCCAGCCAACCAGGTTAATATGTGCGTGTGCTCCCATCAGCCTGTGATCGCCGGCTATTTCCATACCCACTCCCATAACGACCCCGACTAAAAAATATACAGATGCAACCTTTAAAAAAAGTGCTCCCAGTCTCATTTCCCAACCCCCTTAAAAATTTTTCGAAACTTTGTCACAGTATAAATATACTGAAAACGTTTTAAGTATATGTATGGGTAAAAGGTAATGATGAAAAAAGTCCCGCTGCTTTGAGCGGGACTCTTTTATAGTTTTGCCTGGTACATAATCGATGCTAAAGGGAGGGGAGGATAAGTCTTATCTTACGAGCCAATCTAACAGGCTTCGAGTGGGACGTTCACGGCGTTTGTCCTGTTTGCTTTCCTGAGTTAGCTTAAGAGATTTTTTAATATCAATCATCCCACTGCCAAACTGGGTATCCTTTCCCTTAGAGCCAAGATCGATAGCAGAACGCTGCATAATCCTGATGACCTCACGATTTGAAAGCTTCGGATTCTCGGAACGGATTAAGCCTGCCAGCCCTGCGACATGGGGGGCGGCCATGGAAGTCCCGGACAAGGCGGCGTAACGATTAAGGAAATATGTGCTTGGGATGTAAACACCAGGAGCAGCAATATCTACATAAGGGCCGTAATTTGAAAACTCCGCTAAAGCCCCTTCATGGTCAACCGCGGAAACAGCCAAAACCTCGGGGTAGGAAGCAGGGTAGGTTGATTGGCGGGAATTGTCATTTCCCGCGGCAGCTACAAGAATAACATCCTTTTTGTACGCATAATCAATCGCTTCCTTCAATACCCTGGAGGGCTGATAGTTGCCAAGGCTCATATTAATAACTTGGGCACCATGATCAACCGCCCAATAAATTCCCTTGGCAATATCAAATGTGGTTCCATAGCCTTCTTTCCCCATTGCCTTAATAGGCATAATTTTATTATACCAAGTGATACCTGCAACGCCTTGACCGTTATTGGTCTCAGAGGCGATGATGCCTGCCACATGCGTACCATGACCATTGTCATCATCAGGATCCCTGTTTTCGGCAAGTACATTATACCCCTTGACTAAACGATTCCTGAGATCCGGGTGGTTGAGATCCACACCAGTATCTATAAAGGCAATCGTAATATCCTCCGAACCACGGGAAATGGACCAGCCGGATTCAGCTCCAATCACCGGCAAATTCCATTGATATTGCTCCCGGTAGAACACATCATTCGGAACTGGGACGTCATTTTGCATGAGGAAATATTTCGGTTCAGCAAACTCAACATCCTTCCTTGCTGAAAAATAAGCAAGAAGCTGGCTGGTTTCCATGGAAGCTGATTTAAAAATGTAGGTTGAGCCAAGCTTTTTCAGCATAGTTCCATTAATTCCCTTGTTGATGGCAGTAATTGTCTGTTGTGTAGGCTCAGTTAAGAAATCAACGACCACCTCATCATGCACATAATGGCTCGCATCTTTCTCATTATGGTAGATCATCGCAACTTCCGGATCCTTTTCAAGTAGAATCCGCGTCTGCCCGCCATTCCAAACATTATCAAGCTCTGTTATTCTGAGTTGATGGCCATCTCGTTCCCCTAAGAGCTGCAAGCCATCAGTCGTCTGCTGAACACGAGATTGTTCATTCCGATTAGGCTCACCGTCATCCAGATAAAAAGCCCCGGCAGCAAAAAGCCCGACAGCAACAATCCCGCTAACAATAACATATTTGTTTACCAAGACACGTCACCCCGTATTTCATCTATAAGATTAGGGTGGATTTGGGAGGGGATAATTAATGGAGGAAATTAGAGGAAAAAATAAAAGCTGCCGAATTGGCAGCCAGTTTACTAAAAGAATGGATAAAAATATAGCCCGATAATCGAGACAATAAGCCCAATACCTGAAAAACTCTCTAACAGGGTATTGTATCGTTTATTGGATGAAACTTGGTCAGTTTTTCCATAGAGGAAGAAGAAGAGCATAATAACCACGGACAAAAACAAAATAAAGGCAAACAACACAGATAGTAAGGTCATTTTATCACCTCCAGTAAGTCTTTAATTGTCGGATAATCACACCTTTATTATAGCAAAATGGATTGCCCCTAAAAGTGAACAATCAATAACAAAGTACTGGGCAATAGTGTAGAAAAAAAAGCCCTTCTTGTTAGAAGGGCCATCTTTATAGTATCAGAAAGTATATCTTTTCTTTAAGAACTGTCTAGCTTCAGCGCCTAGCGCCTAGTGTACTTGGGTCCCCTCGTTACGATAAGTCAACATCGATTCGCTTGCACTCATCGTGTTTCCTTTATCTCCTTCGAGGCCCTCCACAAGGAAGGCTTCGGCAGCATCAGCATCGCACGAAGAAGAGTGATAGCACAAGGAAAGCGCCCCCGAAATTACATCGCACGAAATTACGCGATAGCGTAATGAGGATTTTCGAGGAGTCCATACGGCGCTGGGGCACTAAGGAAAGCTCCTTAGATTAATCATCGCAGGGACAGGCGATTTTTGCCTGTCACGAAGGCGCTTCCGCTTTTCTCGGAGGAGGAGGGCTCCACCCTAGTTCTGAGTTTGAGTTTTTTTGATAGTCAGTTTGTGGATGTAAGGAAGCACATAGTGATCAAGGCCGTATTTACCAGCGTTTGCACCAGCTGCAAGAATGATGAATCCAAACAAGATGTCAGTTGGGTTGTGGCTGACTGTTCCGGCAAAGAAGAACGCGAAGTTCATTACTAAACCGAAGAACATTGCAGCAGTAGTCAAGCAGCCTAGCATAAGTCCAAGACCTACAAGAAGTTCGCCCCAAGGAACAAGAACGTTGAACAAATCGATATTTGGAAGTGCTACGTTCTGCAGGAAGTCTACATACCATTGGTACACGACGCCGCCGTCTGGGCCTTTTACTGGATTTGCAATCGCACCTTTGATAAAGCCGCTTGCGTCGAATCCGCCCTGAATTTTTCCAAGGCCTGCGCTGAACCAGGCATAACCGAGGTAGACACGAAGTACAGCGAGGAGAGCAGCAACAACTTTGTTTTCACGTAAGAAAGTGTTAAACATGAATAATACCCCTTTTCGTTTTGCTTTATTTTTAAAGTAAGTTAATTAACTTGTTTACACTATAAATATACGATGGAAAACACTTGCCGAATAGAGGGTAAGCAGACTATTCAAAAAGCTGTCAAAGCTTTTTGTCTAAGGTGTGAAACCATACACACATAGTGGAAACCAAGAGGGAGATAAATAAGATTAAAACCTAAACAGGTGGTTTTTGCTTAGGGTGGGCAGGTAAGCTATTCATGCCTCGCTGGCGTGTTACGTATGCATAAAGGCCATTCCCAACTTGTTTGGAAACGGCCTTCGTTTTGTTATTTCTTAGTATTCGTCTTCTTTATATTCCAAACTAAAAATGCTCCCAGGAATCCTATTCCTATAACAGATAAAGAGAAAGCTGTAGTAGAAGATGAGTTGCGATCATCCTTAAAGTTTTTAGTTAGGTCGATTTTCTTTCAGGTAAAGTAGGATTGCCCAGTAATTTCATATCATCCTCTGCTGAAGCGGCTTCTTTTGTTCTGTCACAAATGGTAGTCACCATAAAGGAACCATCGCCATAGATCTTCCCAAAGTTCTCGCTTGCATAGACCAGGTATTCCGTTCCTTCATGGAAAGTGAATCCGCAATCCCCGCTACCCTGGCCAGTATCAAGTATAACCTGTGATTCATTTAAACCTTTCCACGTTTTTGTAACCTCAAAGAGGACTTTTTTTCCATACTGTTTTTCATGATCCTTTACGCCAATTCCGGCAAAAACGGCTTTAGATGATTGTAATTCTTTCTGGACTGTCGGAGGATACGCACATTTGCATGCATAGCCAGTTAAGGGGAAGCCAAGTATAAATAAACTATATAACACTATAGCAACGGCAATCTTCCTCATTCAGAATCCCATCCTTATAGTAAATTGGCGATTATTTACTAAATAGACGAATACAAATCCATTTTGTGGCAATCAATTTTATCGATCCCCGCAGCAGATAACCACTTCATTTGGAGAAATAAAATACGGGTTTGTTGAGTAAGCCTCGCAATATAAATCAAATAAAAAAGCCCTCCATTGTGGAGGGCCCGTTATTAAAGGGGAGAAGGGGGAGGACTCCGCCTTTATATTAGTTTTGAAGCTGTTCTTTTTTGAAGACAGCTTTGTTGATGTATGGAAGTACCCAGCGATCAAGGCCGTATTTCCCAGCGTTTGCACCAGCTGCAAGGATGATGAATCCGAACAGGATGTCAGATGGGTTGTGGCTGACTGTTCCGGCAAAGAAGAATGAGAAGTTCAAAACTAAACCGAAGAACATTGCTGCAGAAGTTAGGCAGCCAAGCATTAGGCCAAGACCGACAAGCAGTTCGCCCCAAGGAACAAGAACGTTGAACAGGTCAATGTTAGGAAGTGCTACACTTTGCAGGAAGTCAACGTACCAGCCGTAGACTACACCGCCGTCTGGACCTTTAACCGGATTGGCGATTGCACCTTTGATGAAGCCAGATGCATCGAACGCTCCGCTCTGAATTTTACCAAGACCTGCACTGAACCATGCATAACCGAGATACACACGAAGAACAGCAAGAAGTGCAGAAACAATATTATTTTCTCGTAAGAATTTATTAAACATGAATGATTCCCCGTTTCAATTTAGTTTTTATAAAGTTAATTAACTTGTCTACACAGTAAATATACTCCGGATAACACTGTATGAATAGTGGTTATGAAGACTGTTCAAAAAGCTGTCAAAGATTCTTGTCTAATATGTGAACTTATTCACATTTAGTGAAAACCGTTAGGAAGGAGACCATTTTTTTTATATCCATATACATATAGACACAAAAAAGACTGCTTAAGAATAGTCTCTTAAGCAGCCTTTTCATTATTTATTTACTTGGGTATCTCCGGGCAATGAATAGTCGTATTGGGATGGATCGATTGGGGTAAAGCCTTTAGGTTTATAAAAACGAAGCAAATCCCCGTTTACCACTTTATCTGATAGCTTCAATTTATGAATTGCGTTCTCTCGTAAAGCTTTGGCCTCTTCCAGCCGAACCTCATCCAATTTCATGCCGGTCCTTGAGTCGTAGTACTTGCCATCAATGGCTGTAATGTCCGGGCTTACAAAGTCACCATTCCGGAAAGGAATCAATTCATCATGATCTTTGGATAACAAGTCCGTACCAAACTGTACATAGTCTTTTGTATTGATGCCCAATAGGTGGAGCAATGTAGGCATCAGGTCGATTTGGCCACCGTATTCGTGATTTATTCCACCTTCAATACCAGGAACTCGAATGAATAATGGCAATCGCTGTAACCCGGTGTTTTCAAATGGTGTAATTTCTTTTCCAAGTACCTGTTCCATTGCCTTGTTATGATTCTTCGAAATTCCATAATGGTCACCATACATGATTATGATTGAATTATCATATAGGCCGGATTCTTTCAGATAATCAAAGAACTCCTTTAATGCCTCATCAGCGTAACGAGCGGTCTGGAAGTAGTTATCAACTGATTTGTCGCCAGTAGTATGCGGCGCAATTGAAGCCTCTTCCTGGTCCATTGTATACGGATAATGATGTGAAACAGGAATGAACTTTGCATAAAATGGCTGAGGTAATGTTTCCAGGAGCGGGATTGACTGCTCGTAGAATGGTTTGTCCTCAAGTCCATAATCTGCCTTGTCTTCCGGTTTGATTTCATAAAAACGATCATCAAAAAATTTGTCATAGCCAAATGATTTATAAATTTCATTCCGGTTCCAGAACGAGCCGCCATTACCATGGAAGACTGCCGATGTATAGCCTTGTTGGCCTAATATACCGGGTGCGGACTGGTACGTATTCTTGCCCTTCGTTGTAAAAGCAGAACCCTGAGGCAATCCATACAAGGAATTCTCAATGATAAACTCCGCGTCAGCTGTCTTGCCCTGTGCAGTTTGATGGAAGAAGTTATCAAAGTAAAGGGTGTGCTTTTCATTCACCAAGGAATTAAGGAATGGTGTAACCTCTTCACCATGCAGCTTGTAATTAATCAAGAAGTTTTGGATCGATTCAAGATGCAAATAAATTACGTTCATACCTTTCCCGGCCCCGAAGTACTGCGGATTTGGTTCAGCATGATTCGACTTTGTAAAGTTGATAACCTCGGTTATTTCATCGCTGTCAGCCAATACCCTTTGGGCGGAGGATTTTGAACTTTGAACAGCATCATAAATCGTGTAATTGTACATTCCCAGGTACTTCACGATGTAGTTTAGGTCAAATCCCCTGGTCAGTAATTGCGGACGGTCCATTTCTGCTAAAGCCAAATTTATTCCTGAGACGAGTAATGCAAAAGTGAAAAGTGCAGCTATTTTTTTGCGGCCCATATTCCCAACTTCGATTTTAACAATCTTGAACGCATATAGTGCGATTAATAATGCAATGTCAATAAAGAATAAAACATCATATGGCCTTAAAAGGGAGCTGATACTGCTGCTCACATCACCAAAGTTTTCTGTCTGAAAAATTGTCGGCAGTGTTATAAAATCATTAAAAAAACGATAGTACAAAACATTGGCATATAGAAGGAAAGACAGGATGAAGTAGATGCTCAACAGCACCGTATACTTCTTTTTTCCTTTAAAAAAGAAAGCTAGTCCCAGAAAAGCCAGGGAAGATCCTAAAGGATTAAAAAACAATAGAAACTGTTGCAGGGCATTGTCTATACCCAGATCGAACTGGGTGAATTGAACTACATAGGTTTTTATCCAAAGTAAAACGACTGCTAATAAGAAAAAGCCACTATACTTATCAAAAATGCGACGGGCTCCCAAAGTGAATTTATTCATTCTGTTTACACCTTCCTTTTACTGCACATAATCCTATACAAAAATTATGACCAAATTATGAATAAACATTTGTGCCATTTAATAACTTACTCTACTATTAGAAAAAATATAAGCCTGACTCAGGCTCCTGTGGGGTAGTGGAAATGTTCAATATAGCACAAACTGGCATGCAGGAACAAGGGAAAATGTTTCCACAGGGATTTTGTGGATGCTTTGCAAGGAGAATGGTATGGGAATTTCGATCTATAACAGTGCTTGAGAAACGCCCAGACTACGAAGACATAACGAAAGAGCCAGGCCCTATGAATTTCGCAGGATATCGCTTGTCAAAAATAAAAAAGACAGGTGCCCTGTCTTCTAAAGTTTCCGGTCCAGCTTTTCTGATATGGTTTTAAGAATTGAGTTTCGTTCCTGCTGTACTTTAAGGAATTTTAACATGTACCAAATGATAAAAACAATTGGAACAATATAAAAAATTAACGCCAGAATTGGAAGAAACGTAAATGCGTTATTCATCAAAAACTAATCCACCTTTTTTGGTAAGTATACCATAGAATGTTAAGCTGTCATGAGGTCTTCTAAAAAAGTAAAGAGCCCTCCAGGAAGCTGAAAGGCTCAATATTTGAAAGGGGAGAAGGGGGGAGGACTCCGCCTTTACTTTAGTTTTGCGGCTGTTCTTTTTTGAACACGGCTTTGTTGATGTAAGGAAGTACCCAGCGGTCAAGGCCGTATTTACCAGCGTTCGCACCAGCTGCCAGGATAATGAATCCGAACAGGATGTCTGTTGGGTTATGGCTGATTGTTCCAGCAAAGAAGAACGCAAAGTTCATTACAAGACCGAAGAACATAGCAGCAGTTGTCAGGCAGCCAAGCATTAGGCCAAGACCGACAAGCAGTTCGCCCCAAGGAACAAGAACGTTGAACAGGTCGATGTTAGGAAGTGCTACACTTTGCAGGAAGTCAACGTACCAGCCGTACACGACACCGCCGTCTGGTCCTTTTACCGGATTGGCGATCGCGCCTTTGATGAAGCCGCTAGCGTCGAATCCTCCAGTTACTTTACCAAGGCCAGCAGTGAACCAGGCATAACCGAGATACACACGAAGCACAGCGAGCAGAGCAGCAACAATATTGTTTTCCCTTAAAAAATTGTTAAACATGAATGATTCCCCATTTCCTAATGTTTTTAAATACGTTGTTTACACTGTAAATATACTCCGGTAAACACCGTGTGAATAGGGCTTTAGCGGTCTATTCAAAAAGCTGTCAAAGCTTCTTGTCTAAGATGTGAAAACACATACAAATAGTGAAAACCTATTAATAGTTTTTTTGCTGGATAAAGGATTTTAGGATTAATGGTAGAACTATGTAGTAAGTACTGCCTTTAATGTTTTTTGAACGAAACGGCCCTGACTTAAACGAAACTGCCTTTAAGTGCAGCCAATGAAAAACAAAATTTATAAGGAGACCAGCAATGACCAAATCCACCATACACGTTAATACCAATGAGTTAATCTGGGATGAAACAAATGGTTTGCTCACGTTCGATGGCGCTCCAGCACTAGTATTCTGGGACAATGCAATCGAGTTGTTCTTAAATACGATAGAAGAAGTATCCGGAAAGAATGTTTCAAAAGCGGTATATGAGGCAACTGGTTATCGGATGGGCCAAATCGTGAAAACGTATTATGAGGGTCGAAATGATATTGAACAAATCCTTGCTGAATACAGGAATATATATAAAAGTTCCGGATGGGGTGACTTCAAAATTACATACCTCTCACTTGAAGAAAAGCGGGTAGTGGTGCAACTTTTCAATGGCTGGGAGCACAGGATTTTTAAAGAAGGCAAAAATAAACATGCCAATGTTTTAATGCCTAGCCATTGGGCAGGAATATTTGGCGGGCTTTTTCAAGAGGATATGTGGTATGAAGTTAAAAGCAGCCAAAGGGACGGCTACGACTATGATGAGATAGAGCTGTTCCAATCTAACATTACTTTCAGCAAAAATATCCACAATCTGGCCAGACAGAAGGAGCTGGAAAGCATTTCTGAATTGGAGGAAAAAGTTAAGGGAAGGACAGAAGAACTATCTGCTCTAGTAAAAGAACTGTCATCTCCAGTGATTCCTGTGCTCGAGGGAATATTGGTTATTCCGCTGATTGGAACCTTTAATGAGGAAAGGCTATCTGATCTTGTTGAAAGGGCCTTATTCGAGTTATCCACCCGCAAAGCGAATTACATTCTGATAGATGTTACGGGAATGACACAAATCAATGAATATACGATTTTCGGATTGCAAAAACTGATCAAGGCCATTCGCCTTTTAGGAAGCGAATGTTATATTGTGGGTGTTACTTCGGAACTGGCAGGCCAAATGATCCATTCAAACGTACAATTGAAGGGTATCCAATCATTTTTGAGCCTGCAGCAAGGGGTAGAGTTTGCCATCGGGGAAAATGGATATGAGCTTGTGAAGAAAAACAGCCTGTAAGTTTTCTGAAAAGGGATGGAGCCATTAGCGCTGGCAGCTGTCCTTTTTTATTTTTGTTAAGAGAACTGAGGAAAATATCACCTTGAAAAATATGAAAAATCAATGATAGAATCATATGTCTGGAGTATGAGAGGAGAATTCACGTGAACAAAAAGGATGTAAGCACAGTTCGGAAGCAATTTAAGACCGATAACGACAAGCTAGAAATCACGGATATTTTCAATGTATATGTCCAAAAGGAAACTTCTGAAATTTATCATTGGCAAAGCCAGCCATTTGGGATGCTTGAACAGTTCCAGCAGGAGTTGTTTATGGATAATTTCAGAAAAGTGCTTGCAGGGCAGCTTGATGCCAAGCTGTTTGATTTGAAGTTTAAGCGCGGGGAAGAAGGCAGTACGCAAACAATCCTTTATGATAACCTTAAAACAGAAGACGTTGAAACGTGGATGCAAAACATGCTTTCGATTGTTGAAAAAATGTTTGATGGCCTTGTCTACGAAATGGATACAGTGGTCACATTTATCCGTGGAGAATTCAAAGTGGCGACCAGGGCACGCAACGAGGAAACGGAAGAAGGCGGAGATGATGAAATGTTTTCACACCGCTTCATCCTTTGCAGCCTGAACCGGACGGACCAGCCCAAATCCTCGCTCGTATTTGATTACATTGAGAAGGAATTCAAAGCGAATACTGCTGTAGACCCGATTATCAATTTAACGGCGCCTATGTTCGGCTTCCTTTTTCCAACATTCAATCAAGGTGCAGCTGATGTGAACCATATCCTTTATTCTGCCGGGAAAGCAAATCAGCCTAGTGACCGGTTCATTGAAGAGGTCTTGACCTGTGAACCAATCCATACCGCAAAGGAAGAAAAGGACAACTTCGAACAAGTGCTTCAGTCTTTAATTGGTGAAAAGGTCGAAACAGACGTGCTTGCAAACATTTACAGTGAAATTAACAAAGTCGTCGAGGAAGCCGAGGACTCCGAAGCGCCTATGCTGGATTACCACGATGTGGAGCGGATTCTAGATGAAAGCGGCGTGAAGGATGTCACAACCGAGAAAGTCGAATTCGCTTTCAAAAACGTCCTTGATAACGAGCAAAAGGAAATCAAAGCCACAAGCCTTGTGCCGAAAACGGTAAAAATAGAGACCAAGGTTGCCACTGTTACAGTCAATCCGGAGGATCTAAAAAATGTCCGCTATGTCACCATTAATGGAAAGCGCTGCCTGTTGCTTGAAATTGACGAAGCGGCGGTCGTTGAAGGCTTTCAATTGGAAACTGTGGAATTATAATTTTTATTGTGTGAAGATGAATTTTTTAGTGCTGAGCCCTGTTGGGTTTAGCACTTTTTTGTTAAAACCACATGGGAGGCTAGTAAAAAATAAGGCTGCCTATCCGGCAGCCTGTTTATGTTCATTTACTTATGTTGTTGCGAAGCTTGCTAAAATCATTGTCCTGATAATAGCTATTCTTGACTAATATATTCGGTCCGAGGCACGAAACAGCCGGGCAGTGGCAGCTAAGGCTCTTAGCCAGGTTGGTTGTCTGCCATTTTTCAAAGGCAGCAGGAAGGCTGTCAGTCTGGATATTGCCAAGCGGCGGAGTATCGCCGAAATCTGTCACGATAATATCGCCATTAAAAATATTCACATTCAGTCTTGAACGGCCATCAGGGTCATTCCGGACCGTTACATTTTTGCTCTTATATATGCGTTGTAAGAGGTCAAGGTCATCCTGATTTCTGCTGCACGCATAGAAGGGCAGTGTCCCAAACAGCATCCAAACATTTTCATTGCGGATATCAAGCAGATGATGGATGGATGAACGGATTTCATCAAGCGACAATACCTCGAGATTGCTTGCGAAATCGCTAGGGTACATAGGATGCACCTCATGCCTCTGGCAGAGCATCTCCTCAACAATCTGCTTGTGGATGCGTTCAAGATGCGGCAGTGTCCGCTTGTTTAGCATTGTCTCTGCAGATACCATGACCCCAGCTTTCACCAGTGCCCTGCTATTTTCTATCATTCTTTTAAAATAGTTCTCTCGCTGCTTGTAATCCGGTTTCCTGTCCATCCGGGCAAAGCCGCCCTCAACAAAATCATCAACCGTCCCCCAATTATGAGAGATATGTAGAACATCCAGATACGGGACAATTAGCTCGTAGCGGGCCAGGTCAAGCGTCAAATTCGAATTAATCTGTGTGCGTACGCCACGTTCATGTGCGTATTTTAATATCGGCACGACGTAATTTTTGACAGACGAAAGGGAAAGCATCGGCTCCCCGCCGGTAATGCTCAGCGATCGGAGTGCAGGAATCTCCTCAAGCCTTTGCAAAAGAAGCTCAAGCGGCAAAGCGTTCGGGTCCTTTGGCTGAAGCGTATAGCCTACCGCACAATGTTCGCAGCGCATATTGCATAGAGTCGTTGTTGTGAATTCAATGTTGGTAAGCTTCGGCATTCCATACTGTTCAATGTCCATATACGCTTCCCATGGGTCATAGTCAGGGGTAATCTTGGGCTTTGTAGTTAACATAGGTACCTCCTTTTAGAAAAACCATTTTATTATAGCATAGTGGACGAAAGGGATTACTAGTAATGAAAATGAGATTTTTACAAATCAAAAAAACATCATTCGTATTGGGAAATATTCAAGACCGAGATAATCCTCCCATAGACTCTTTTGTTTAAATGGAACTGCCATTTTTAGACAAATAGAACTATATGGAATGAATAAAAAAACAGTACATATTGGTCATTTAAAGAGACGGAATATTCATTATAATTTGAACATCATATATAAACTCTTTATCGGTTTAATGTGATACCCAGCACGTTATACATAATCGCATGAAAAAGTTGACGAGAGGGAGGAATGTAAAATGAGGAAAAGGATTCTGATTAACACCGCCTTGGCTGGAGTATTGGTTTTTTCAGCCGGAGGTACATCGGTATTTGCCCACGATGAGTTTGGGGGCGGAGTAGAAAAGGGAGAAAACCTGGCAGGAGTGGAACTGACTGTCCCGCTGCTTGAAGGCAGCAAAAATGTAGGTGCGCTTAAAGAAGTGGCAGCTGTTGGATTAAAACAGATTCGTGAAGGGGTCAAAAATACAACAGGGGATGTCTACGCCTATAAAGGCTTTGCCTATCTTGGAACACACTCAGCCAACGGCGGCGGGGGCGGTGTCCGCGTGTTTGATATGAAAGATCCGTCAAATCCGGTTGAAGTTTCCCACTTTGCGGCAATTCCGGGGACCTGGCAGGAAAAAGTGATTGTCAAATCTGTCAACACACCAAACTTTAAAGGGGACCTTGCTGCCGTAAGTGTACAGAAGCTAGACCGCAATAACCCGAATGCAAAAGGCGGCTTTGTCCTGTATGATGTCACAAACCCGCGGAACCCAAAGGAGCTCGGTTTTTGGGAAGACACTTCAGGCTCACGCGGTACACATGAGCTTTATTTAACGGTTCAAGGAAATAACGTCTATGTATTGACAGCGAATTGCTATGCGGACCTCTACTCCCATGGTGAAAAAATGGATGTAAACATTGTCGATATAACCAATCCTGCTAAACCGAATACAGTTTTTGAGTTTGATCCGCGCGATCATATTGCAGAAATCAGTGACTCAAACTATGATGGCTACAATTGGACGGATGAGTCTGGAGTGAAACGGACTGCTTTTGCCCATAGTGTAAAAACCGATGGTACCGGAAAAACTGCTTTCCTTTCTTATTGGGATTTAGGAACAATTATCTTGGATATCAGTGATGCAGCTAACCCTGTTTACTTGGGAAGGACGGATTTCGCGAACAATGTTCAAGGAGCAGCCCATTCCATGGATTTAGCAAAAGGTGGCACAGTCCTTGTTGAAACAAGGGAGGTTTTTGGGCCAACACGCGATGGCTTTGAATCGGCTTATGGCTATACGATGATCTATGACATTAAGGATAAAACGAAGCCGAAGCTCTTGAGCACTTTCAGGACAGATTTTACTGACAAAATTCCTGGTGGTGCAACGGTCCATGACCCTAAAGTCCATGGAAACACGTTGTATCTGTCCCATTACTCAGGCGGAGTACGGACTGTTGATATCACGGACCCATCTTCACCAGTTGAAACTGGTGTCTACATCCCAAGCAAATCGAATATCTGGGGAGTGTTTGTAGACCGTAATTATGTCCTCGCGTCCGATATTGGATCAGGGTTGAAGGTTTTGCAAAAGAATAACTCAAACTCACCAGGTGAAATAGAATAATAATAGTAGCGTGCAGGAGTGCTAAAAGTGCTCCTGTTTTTTTCGCTTTTAAAGTTAAGCGGGGATTGAGACTGACAAAATTTGAACCTGCAGTTCCATTCCCAACCATGCTAATCCCAATAAAGGATGGAAACCTGCCAAGCGGCAACGTGGTTATTGAAAAAAACCCTCATTTCACATGAGGGGTTCATTCTATATTAAAGCGGAGAAGGGGGAGGACTCTCCTTTTATATTAGTTTTGAAGCTGTTCTTTTTTGAAGACTGCTTTGTTGATGTAAGGAAGTACCCAGCGATCAAGACCGTATTTACCAGCGTTTGCACCAGCTGCCAGCAGGATGAATCCAAACAGGATATCAGTTGGGTTGTGGCTGACTGTTCCGGCAAAGAAGAACGCGAAGTTCATTACTAGACCAAAGAACATTGCAGCAGTTGTCAGGCAGCCGAGCATAAGGCCAAGGCCTACAAGCAGTTCGCCCCAAGGAACAAGAACGTTGAACAGGTCAATGTTAGGAAGTGCTACACTTTGCAGGAAGTCGACGTACCAGCCGTAGACGACACCGCCGTCTGGACCCTTTACTGGATTTGCAATCGCACCCTGGATGAATCCGCTGGCATCGAATGCCCCGCTCTGAATTTTGCCAAGACCTGCACTGAACCAGGCATAACCGAGATACACACGAAGCACAGCAAGCAGAGCAGCAACAATATTGTTTTCCCTTAAGAATTTGTTAAACATGAATAATTCCCCATTTCCTAATGTTTTAAATACGTTGTTTACACTTTAAATATACTCCGGTAAACACCGTGCGAATAGGGGATTAAGCGACTGTTCAAAAATGTGTCACAGCATATTGGCAAAAGTGTGACGAACGCAACAGACAGTATTGAAAACCTAAAAAAGACAGCCAATGAAGGCTGCTTAACGAGCTTATTCTTTTGCCAAATCCCTGCGATTTGCTGATAGTGGAGGTTGCTCAAGCCATTGGTTAGCAATCATGATATTAGCCCCATCCTCTGAGAATTTAAGAATTTCCGCGGTAAGGCGGGCATAATCATTAATTAAATCTGAACGCTGTGTTTCTGATATGGATAACCCGTAATTGCCTATGCCGGCATAAATCATCAGGCTGAAATGAAACATAAGCAATTTATCCGAGAACGTTACATCGGTCGATTTCGTAACTTCATGGTCATAAGACATTGGAACCGGCAAAGAGGCCATTTTCAAGTAACTGCCTAATACGTTTATGTGCTTAAGAGCAATTTCCTTTCCTCGTAAAAGATAATCCCTTACCTTATAAGATTGGGCAACCTGGGCAAAGGCGGTGGCCAAACAGCTTCCAAAATAATTAGTGGCAATGTTTGCTGATAAATTGGTTACTTCTGTACCGGTTAGAGTTTCCCGTCTGCCCAAGCCCTCCAGGATAAACGACTGTTTATGTACAAACTCAACCTGATCAGGGTAAGGAATGGAAGGCGGCCTGACGGCAAGTCCTTTTTTCAGCAAAAGGCTTACAGCTGATGTATCCAGCTCGATAGTATCGGTCAGGCATTCATTATAAAAAGCGCGGATATCCTCGCGATAAACATTTTGAAGAATCCTGCCGTATGTAACCAAACCACCTTTTGACATGTTCCGGATATAATATAGGTAAAATGAATTTGAAAATAACGGCGCAGCATTTAAATTCACATCAGAATGCGTATAACCAACCGGGATTTGAATGTTCTCTCCCGTAAATAATGTCTCTATAAAGTCAATATGCTGTTCTGATAATTTGAGGGCATGAGCAGCAACTGATTGGATTGCCTCATCCTCGACATGTTTTAGAAAATGTTTCAACATGCAAGCCGACATTCCATCTGATAAATACGTTGTCCATAAATAGGCCAATTCAGCAGATGTAAGTTTTACATGGCTATGATGATCTTCCATGACAACATCCTCCTATCAAAAATACTATTCCCAATATGGCCATTAATTATCGAAACACAAATTATCTCTATCGTGGACATTTTGCTAGATCATCCATTGTTATAAAAAGCTTTTTCCAGCTTGGTTTTTTAAACGTTATAAATGAAAGGCGATGTCATGTAGGAATAGTCCGCAGCCATAACGAAGCAGGAATCCGTGACTTCAGTGCAGAACAATACTAATCTGGGAACAGTTAAAAGGGGGAGAAAGAGTGTTAAAGGATTGGACAGTATTTGAAAAAGTATGGCTGCTGGCATTCACGGCAATCAACATTTTTCTGTTTTTTGCATGGGATGACACGTTGATCGGGTTGATTAGTTCAATTACTGGGATGCTGTGTGTCGTGTTGGTCGCAAAGGGGAAAATCAGCAATTACTATTTTGGGATTATCCAGACAGGTACATATGCGTACATCTCATACACGTATGGCTTGTATGGGGAAGCGATGTTGAACGCATTGTTTTATTTTCCGCTGCAGTTCATCGGAATTTATTATTGGAAAAAGAACCAAGTCGGCCAGGGAACTATCGGTGAGGATGTTGCTGTAAAGAGGCTGACAAGGAAGCAATGGATTTGGCTGATTGTCATCATGGTCATCTCCTCGGCAGTCTATGCGGAAATCCTTCACTTGATTGGCGGCCAGCAGGTTCGTATCGATTCGGTGGCAGTTGTATTGTCGATAATCGCGCAAATCCTGATGGTAAAGCGGTTTGCCGAACAATGGGCGCTGTGGATCATGGTCAATGTGCTCTCGATTTTACTTTGGGCAATTACCTTGTTCCAGACAGGTGGAAATGACTACAACATGCTTGTGATGTGGAGCGCGTTTTTAATTAATAGTATTTATGGATACATTAATTGGATTAAAATGTCCAAGAATCAGGGAGTGGTCCAGGCATGACCACAGGCAAAATCGGCATGTTCGGCGGGAAATTCTATCCCGTCCATATGGGCCATGTATACGCGATGATCAAGGCAAGTACTATGGTCGATGAATTGCATGTGATTGTTTCGTATGATGACAGTTATGAGCGAAATGTTATTCTGAAAAATGCCAGGATCCCGCACATTCCCTACCAAATCCGGCTTCGCTGGTGGACAGAGCTGACAAAGGAGTTGCCGCATGTTTTTGTGCATGCTGTAGAGGAAATCCAAACCGGCCAGTTTTCAGATTGGGAGCGTGGAGCTGAACTGATCAATGCTGCTGTCGGGAAGGAAATCGATACAGTATTTAGCTCGGAGCCTTCATACGGTGCTTATTTTGAAAAATTGTACCCGGGAGCCCAGCATGTTGTAATTGATTCAGAGCGGCGGGCTTATTCTATTTCCGGGACAATGCTTCGTACTGAAGGAGCCATAAAGCATTGGCAGTGGCTCCCCGACTGTGTGAAACCGTACTTTGCTAAAAAGGTTGTCGTTGTCGGTACGGAAAGCTGCGGCAAATCAACTCTCGTCCGGAATCTGGCTGCATTATACAATACTGCGTTTGTAGAAGAATATGGACGGACTTTTTATGAAAAAGTAGGTGGCTGTGAAGGAATAACGCTCGATGAAGATTTTTCGCAAATTGCTTTTGGGCATAAATGCCGGGAAGAGGAAAAGCTTCAACAAGCCAATAAAGTGTTGTTTGTCGATACGGAAGCTATTGTCACCCAATACTTCTCAATTGCTTATCAGGGAAAAAGGCAGGCGATTCTCGATGAAATCGCAAGAACACAAACCTACGATTTATGGCTGCTGCTTGAGCCGGATGTAGAGTGGGTCGATGATGGCACCCGTTCATTTGGCGAGCAGGAAGTTCGGGAGCGGAATCATATGATTCTCAAAGGCTTGCTAGATGAACATGCGATTTCGTATCAAACCATCAGTGGCAACTATCAGGAAAGGCTCGAAAAGGCTGTTCGGCTAGTTGAGGAACTGCTTAACGAGTAAAAGGTGAGATATGGGATACATAGAAGAACTGAGAGAAGTAACCGGACAGCGTCCGCTCATTCTTGTTGGATCAGCGGTGGCTGTTTTTAATGAAAAAGGCGAGCTTCTTTTGCAAAAAAGGCCGGACGGACAATGGGGTGTGCCAGGGGGCTTGATGGAGCTTGGCGAGTCGGCTGAGGACACCGCCCGCCGTGAAATACTAGAGGAAACAGGACTGGAAATCGGTGACCTTGACTTGGTCACAGTACTATCAGGCAACGAATACTTTGTTCACCTCCCAAATGGGGACCAGTATTATGCTGTCACGGTTGTGTATAGGACAGATGATATCAAGGGTGGAAGGCTTGGGCCAGATGGAGTGGAATCGATTGATGCAAAGTTTTTCCTGCTGGATGAATTGCCTAAAAAGCTCACACGGATTATAACCTCATTGATAAAAAAGAGTTGGTTATAGTTGGAGATAAAGTGACGACCTGAAAAATGAATGACGGTTTCAATCAAGTCTATTGGTTACATTTTGACCTGCAGAAGAGGATGAAACGGTACCAATCAAGCCTATTGGTTACATTTTGACCGGGTGGAGAGCGTAAAACGGTACCAATCAAGTCTATTGGTTACATTTTGACCTGCCTGAGAGCTTGAAACGGTACCAATCAAGCCTATTGGTTACATTTTGACCTACCGAAAAGCGTGAAACGGTTTCAATAATTATCCATCCGCTGATGGCAAAACTGGCATTTCGAAGCTGCAAATTGTTATTCATAAACAAAAAATTGCTTAAAAGAAGATGGCCCTTCGATTTGAAGGGCCATTCTTTATAGTAAAAGGGGAGAGGAGGAAGGCTCCACCCTAGTTTTGAGTTTGAGCTTTTTTGAAAATTGCTTTGTTGATATAAGGAAGCACATAGTGGTCAAGGCCGTATTTACCAGCGTTTGCACCAGCTACAAGGATGATGAAGCCGAACAGGATGTCTGTTGGGTTATGGCTGACTGTTCCAGCAAAGAAGAACGCGAAGTTCATTACAAGACCGAAGAAAATTGCCGCAGTAGTCAAGCAGCCTAGCATAAGTCCAAGACCTACAAGAAGTTCTCCCCAAGGGACAAGAACGTTGAATAGATCGATGTTTGGAAGGGCAACGTTTTGCAGGAAGTCGACGTACCAGCCGTAGACGACACCGCCGTCCGGGCCTTTTACCGGATTGGCGATTGAGCCTTTAATGAATCCGCTGGCGTCGAATCCGCCTTGAATTTTTCCAAGGCCTGCACTGAACCAGGCATAGCCAAGATATACACGTAGAGCAGCAAGCAGAGCAGCAACAATTTTATTTTCCCTTAAGAATGTGTTAAACATGAATGATTCCCCATTTCCTAATGTTTTTAAATACGTTGTTTACACTGTAAATATATTCGATTTTACACTATTAAAATAGTGGTTTTGGTGCATGTTCATAAAGCTGACAAAGCTTAGTGTCAGACCTGTGACAAAAATCACTGCATGGCGGTATATGAGGAAGTCAGCACAACTTCAACCCAATTGGAGGAAGGAATTTGTTTGGAAGCTGTCACCGGGTAAACAGCAATATGTTGGCAGGATTCATGGCATTCTTTGTTGAATACATTCATATCAAGAATTTTCCAAATGGGAGATCCCTATGAAATCTGACTTGAAAAAGCGAGAAATCCAAAATAACTATCGTAAGTCGCTTCAACAAAAGAGGGAAAATAAGAAACACACATTGGAAGCAGCGTTTGTCATTTTTGCGCTTGTTGTAATTGGATTGTATTTTTTACCGGATAATTTAATAGGCACGAATACCAATTTCAAGGGGGAAAACCCTGAATTGAAATGGTTCCAGGGTGCATCTGCTATTGATCAAGAGTTTAAAAAGACTAGTGAGCATTATAGAGGAATTGCGGTAGATAAGAATCCAAAGCCTTTTAAGTATTTGATTAAAACGAATATAGAAGATACAGATCCCGCAGCGGAGGAGGCAGCGCTGAAGTTGGCTGATCGGGCAGCTGATGTAATAGAATCACTTCAATTGCCTTCGTTTTTAAAAGAAGGGGAAACGTACGAAATCATTGTATTGGGAAAATATAACGAAGAATTGCTGCGGAAGGAATTTAAGTAAATCAGATAGGCTGATGAGGGGGAAAACGGAATGTATCGTACTATTTTCGAAGAAATAGTTTCAATAACCAACAATGATTATGCCGGCTGTCTTGATAAGAAAGGTTGGGATAATCCTGATTCATACAGAAATATCCTCTCGGCTCTAGAGGAGCGAAATGAGCTTGTTCCAGAGAGGTTTGCGGACCTCGTCTCGGATTATTTGCTAGACTTCAAGGATTCCCATATGTATTTCAAGCTTATACATAGTAAAGAAAACAAGGTTTATGACAATGGATTCCGAGTCAGGAGATACCGGGACAGGCTGTATGTCACCGAGGTATGGGCAGAGGGTGGATTCGAGGTTGGCGATGCGATTATCACATTGGACGGAATGCAGGTCCCTCATCTTGTTGGAAAGCATAAACGGGAGCTGATGACAGACGTTGCTGAGCGGGAGCATTGGAGGCAGGTTATAAAAAACTACTCGATTTGCCACGTTCTAGATACATTTGGCCGACTGAAGGAAGTGGAACTCCATCGGTACGAGGTACAGCCTTCAAAGCACCAATTTTCAGTTAAGGTACTTGATAAGGATACAGTATTGATTACGCTGCCAGACTTCAGCGACCTTCACGCGGTAGGGAAGCTGATTCATCAGCACGAAGCACAGCTGGCGGCTATTCCAAACTTACTAATTGATGTCCGCAAGAATAGCGGAGGAAGCGATAGTGCGTTTGCTGAACTGGTACCATACCTCTTTGAGGAGGGCGGGATTACAATTGAGCTAGACAGTTACAGGATGAAATATAATTGTACCGGGCGGAACTATAACCTTACATCCCAGTTTATGAATGGGTTCCTGCAAGAAGTGAGGGACGAACGGCTAAAACAGAAGTTTAGTGATTTCATGATAGCCTTTAGTAAAAATAGAGGCAATGGTTTTGTTGACATGAATGGGGAACTGCCGGCGATTACATTTTCAGGCAAGAATTATCCGAAAAACGTCATTGTTCTATCGGATACCTACACCGCAAGCGCGGGCGAAATGTTTGTGGACCTTTGTAAAATGTCTTCAAAGGTCACAGTCATCGGCAGACCAACAGCGGGTGTGAATGACTATGCAAATCTGGTTATCCAGGAGTGGAAAGGATTGTTCGAACTATGGTATCCGACCTCCAGAATGGATAGTATTGATAAAGGAAATGGCACCTCCGGTAAAGGGATTGCACCTGATATCTATATTCCCTGGACACCGGAACATACAAAAGAGGATGTTGATCTGAAAATGGCTTTGAATATGCTGAGAAATGGATACAAGGTACCTCGCTAGGAGCTGGTATGGTGATTGTTTACAGAAGATTTGCAGTTTCGGATATTGTAGGGTTAGAAGAGTTAATTAATGAAAATAGTGAGTTTTTTAGCAAGGGAAGTAAAACAAATGTTGAACAGCTAAATGAATGGTTTAACGACCCTGAAGAAGATATAAAGGAAAATACTTTCGTGTCACTTGCCGAGGGAAAAATCATTGGCTACCAAGCCTTATGCCTCTTAAAAAGACCTGAAAAATTAAATGTGTACGCATATGGGCAGGTCCATCATGCCTGGCGAAGAAAAGGCGTGGGGTCAGAGCTAATCAGGCAATCGCTTAAGTCACTTACACACTTAAAAAAAGAGTTCCCAAACGTTATATATAATCACCTTGTTCGTGTTCCTTCCGGCCAGGAATATGAGCTGGCAGAAAAGTTCAACTATCAAATTTTGACCAGGTTAAATAACTATTATATGGACATCAAAAAGGCGGATAGCCCTCGATTGCCAGCAGAATTCACATTTTCTCCCTTTAGGAAGGAGTTTGCAAGTACATTGGCTTCACTATATAATACTGCCTTTTCCTGGCATCCGAACACATCCGGATTAACCGCCAAAGGGATACTTTATGAAATGAACAATCGAGATTTTGAGGCGGAGTTCAACATTGCGTGCCTGAACCTTTTGGGAAAGGCAATCGGATATATTTCAGGGCATAGAGAAGGAGAAAATGCAGGAGTCATCTCTACAATTGCTGTAAACACGGACTCACAAGGAAAAGGCATTGGAAAAGCGCTTTTGCAAGAGTTGATTCTGCGGATGAAGCTAGCTGGAGTGAAAACGATTCGTCTTACGGTTGACGCCTGCAATCCAACAGGCGCAATCCCATTATATCAAAAGCATGGCTTCAAAATTGGGGAGACCATCATTCATTACACGGTGGAAATTTGAAATTGGATATTCCGGCCTTTTTTTTAAAATAAGAAAAAGCCACCTTGGCGGGTGGCTTTTCATCTATAAACTCGGAAGGGGGCTGCCGAGTTTATTATTGTTGAGTTTGTGCCTTTTTGAAGACTGCTTTGTTGATGTATGGAAGCACCCAGCGGTCAAGGCCGTATTTACCAGCATTTGCACCGGCTGCAAGCAGGATGAATCCGAACAGGATGTCAGTTGGGTTGTGGCTGACTGTTCCAGCAAAGAAGAACGCGAAGTTCATTACTAGACCGAAGAACATAGCAGCAGTTGTCAGGCAGCCAAGCATGAGGCCAAGACCTACTAGAAGTTCGCCCCAAGGAACAAGAACGTTAAACAGGTCGATGTTAGGAAGAGCTACACTTTGCAGGAAGTCAACGTACCAGCCGTACACGACACCGCCGTCTGGACCTTTAACCGGGTTAGCGATAGCACCTTTGATGAACCCGGATGCATCGAATGCACCGCTCTGAATTTTACCAAGACCTGCACTGAACCAGGCATAACCAAGATAGACACGGAGAACAGCAAGTAGTGCAGAAACAATATTGTTTTCCCTTAAGAATTTGTTAAACATGAATGATTCCCCTCTTCTTTTTTAAGTTGTTTTGTAAAAGAAAATGATTACACTGTTAATATAATCCTTTACTTACGGTACGGATAGGGGATACATGGCTTATTCAAAAAGCTGTCAAAGTTTCTTGACGAAGATGTGACAAACGGCACAGAATGTATGTAATGGAAAATTTTAAGTTGACTACTAATGAAATGAGTGAGGGCAATGGACACGAAAGTAACAGCTAAAATGAAAATTCGAAAGCCAGCTAGCGAAGTGTTTGAAGCGATTGTGAATCCCGAAAAAATGGGGAATTACTGGTTCTCAACAGGGACGGGGAGATTGGAAGAAGGCCAAACCGTTACCTGGAGATATGAGGAATACGGTGCTGAAGGAAAAGTGCATGTCCTTGAGCTGGAGACAGCCAAGAAAATCGTCTTCAATTGGGGTGAGCCCGAAGCAGAGACGACAGTGACCATGAACTTTTTAGAGGAAGATGAGTCGACGATTGTTGAAGTGATTGAAGCTGGATTGAAGGAAGACGATCCGTATCTTGTTCAGAAAATGATGGGACAAACCGGCGGCTGGATCTACATGCTTACTTGCCTGAAGGCGTACCTGGAGCACGGAATTTCGGATTTAAGGGCATCGCTTGTTCATTAAAAAGAGAAGGATGGGAATTAATTCATCCTTCAAGCATCTTTTGCAAAATCCAGGCCCTTTTCTGCAAGAGCCTCTTTTAGTATCCTTACTGCTTTTGGCCCAATGCCATGCAAGTTGAGGAGATCTGTTTCAGAAATTGTTGTTAACTGTTCGAGCTGTGTGAAACCTGCACCAGCCAAGGCTCTTTCAGCCGGCTTTGAAGTTTTTGGGAAATCATTGGATTCAGGCATTTTAAAGAGTCCTTTCTTTAATAAATCTATTTTAAGCATTTTTTATAAAAAAATAAAAGATTGGGAGTAAAACAATGCAAAGCACGATTCAGGTAAGACAAGCAGACAGTAGAGATAGTACTCAACTATACGGCCTTATGAGGGAATACATAGTAGATTTCTACAACCAGCCTGAACCTTCCGAGGAGGAGTTAAAGGGCTTGATTCGTCATCTTCTTGAGAACCCTTCAAGCGGTGTACAATTTGTAGCTGAAGAAAATGGAAAGCTGATTGGATTTGCCACCTTGTATTTTACCTTTAGCACACTCAAGGTTAAGAGGCAGGCAATCCTAAATGATTTATTTGTCCACAGAGATGTTCGTGGTAAAAAGGTTGGAGAAACTCTTTTCAAAACATGTCTGGACTATATCCGGAAGCATAACTTTGCGGGAATGACATGGGAAACAGCAAAGGACAATGTTGCAGCCCAAGCGCTTTATAAAAAAATGGGCGGAGAGATTTCGAAATGGGTTGTGTATGAAATAAAATAGAATTGCGCCTTGGTCCTGTTAGGATTAAGGCGCTTTTATTGTTTTCCACGCAGGAGTTAGCTGCTGATGAACGGTTCAATGATCTTGCGCGAGGCATGTTGTTAACCTGGCTCCTGTGCCGTTTGTTCAAAAGAAGGATTTCACTTAGATTTAGCGAATAAAAGGAAATAATGACCATTTTTAGGAGTTGAATATATGAAGATTCAAGTAAGAACACTGCCGGATTTAGAAGTGGCATATATCCGGCGGGTTGGAAGCTATTTTGGACCACAGGAACACTGGGGCAAATTGATGGAGTGGGCTGCAGATAACGGCTTATTTCCACCTAAACATGAGTTTATAGGAATATCATTGGATAATCCTGACCTTGTTGGGGCGGATGAATGCCGGCATGATGCCTGTGTTACGATTCCAAAAGGCTTTTATAAGGAAAGCCATCAGGAAATTGATTATAAAACATTGAAGGGCGGATTGTATGCCTTGTATTCGTTCTATGATAGCCCAGAAAAGCTGAATGAAGCTTACCAATTTTTGTACGGAACATGGTTGAGGAACAGTGAATATGAGGCTGATTTTGATCGATTCAATCTTGAGTTCAGCAGGAATAATCCAGCAGAAGATCCGGACGGGAAATGCAAAGTCGATTTATATGTCCCAATAAACGAGAGGAGGTAAAACATGTATCAGTATTTCAATGGACTGGTTATCCGCGAGGGGACAGAAGGTGTTCCAGCTGAACAAGTTGAAGTTCTTTTCAAGGATGCTGGATGGGTACGAAATACGCCTGAGTGGCAAAAGGAAAAATTCACACTAATATTCTCAAACTCAACATGGGCCTTCACTGTTTGGGATAACGAAAAGATAGTCGGAATGGTGAGAGTCATTTCAGACCAAATCATGGCAGCGAACATTATGGATTTGGTTGTGCTAACTGACTATCGTGGAAAAGGGATTGGCCAAAAGCTGGTTGAGCTCTGCGTACAAAAGCTTCCCCATGGCGATTGGTTCGCGCATACCTCTGCAAACAATTTTAGTTTTTACAAAAAGTGCGGTTTTGAAGTGAGGGATTTATCCGAAAATGGGACCTGTACCTATTATGGATATATACAGTCAAGGAAGGATGGACACAGAGTCTAGTATAAGCGCATTAGGTTTCCAGCAGATTTAATCTTCATAATTCAGTAATAATTGGATTTCGATTTAAGCAGAACAGTATAGAATCTCCACTCGTTAATATGATGTAGTAAAGGGGTGAGAGAATGACTGTTCACATTGTACGTTCTGGTGAAAATCTCTGGTTCATTTCGAACCTGTATGCTGTCCCAATTGCCACTGTTATTTCAGTTAACGGATTAACTTCAACAAAGCTAGTGCCTGGCCTTGCTCTTTATATTCCAGACAATAACCAGCACACCAGAAGCTACCAGATAAAACCAGGTGATATGCTTTGGCGGGTGGCGCAGCAGTTTAACACAACTGTTAGTTCAATCATTGCTGCAAATCCAGGCATTGATGTTAGTAAACTTCGAATTGGCCAAGTTATTACCATTCCCTCACCGATAAAGATGGCCTTGCGCACTGTAGGTTTTTTTATTCCCTCAGGCGCATCAACAAATTTCTCAACACTAGATTCCTTAGCAAATCAACTAACTTATATAGCGATAGTAAACTATTCATTTACGGCGCAGGGATGGGCTTATGCCCAATTTGACGATTCTGCGATTATTACAAGATCCAGACAGCTGAATATTTCTCCATTACTAATGATTCGAAACTTCGCTTCAAGCGGATTTGATGCGGGGCTGGCAGGCACGGTACTGGGAAATGCAACATACCGGCAGAATTTAATAGCGAGTATTGTCAATCTGGCAAGGAGTAGAGGATTCGAGGGTGTAAGTCTTGATTTTGAATTTATTCCCCCGGCAAACCGAAATGATTTTACCCTGTTCCTTCAGGCCTTAAAGCGGCAATTAGGCGATTTGCAATTGCATGTTAACGTCCACGCCAAAACAGAAGATTTGCCAACAAATCGAATTGTCGGGGCATATGATTATGCTGCGATTGGAGCAATTGTTGATTATATGGCGGTCATGACAATTGATTATGGCTATCCCGGCGGGCCGCCCGATCCAATTTCACCAATTAACTGGGTGGAACAAGTGATTAAGTATGCGCGAAGTTTGGTCGATGCGAGGAAACTGGTAATGGCAATGGCTTTATACGGTTATGACAGTGTAGCTGCGACGAAAACAACCCGGGGCATATCCGTCCTTACCGCCCAGAACAATGCCCTATCGTTTGGTTCGGATATTCAATATGATCGAACGTTTCAATCCCCGTGGTACCGTTATTGGTCTGGCACGGTGGAACATATTGTTTGGTTTGAGGATATCCGAAGCTATACGGAGAAATATCGGCTAATTGATTCCTACCAATTGGCTGGAACTACCTTTTGGCATATTGGCCTCCCCGCACCACAGAACTGGGCATTCTTAAGGGAAGAGGCAACTGTCATAAAAAAAAGCCGCTCGGGATTATGATCCTGAGCGGCTTTGCTTGTGGCAACCATTTTGGAACCATCTCTCTTTTACCAATCTTCGAAAAAATTTCATAATGTGGGGCGATCGCTAGGGGACAAACGGGTCAGTAAGAATTAAGTCTGAATGAATGAAGCAGACTCAATCCATAATTACTTGGAAGGAGTCCGCTTTTCTTTATACAATTCATACCCATATTGGAATCCGTAAAGAGAAAGAGATTTTATTAAAAATAGGAGCGACAGTCTGAACCTATTCAGCCTGACTAAAGAGGCATACCCCATCTTTTTAAAAATATAGACCATAACATAAGTGAAAAAGGAATCAACAATAAGGTTACTAATGAAATATTTTCTAAAATTCCCGTATGTCAACTTTAGTGTCCAAAACGTTCCGACCACAAATGGGCCTAGAATAAGCGGCACTTCCCCCAGCATGTTAGGGTTCTTTTTATGGAAGAACCACCACCATTTATTTTTCTCCGCCAGCCATCCTTCAATTGTCACATATACAGTAATAAACAAAGTCCCGGGAAGAAATCGTTTTAATGTTTTGTTGCCTAAAAACGGAACAGAAATCCACGGAAGGACTGCCAGCAAAATGATAAGATTCTTGTACCTTCGCATAACCATCACATCCTAAAATAAGGCGTTGGTCATAGTGTGTCCTGAAGAGTTAGGTTTATTAACTGCCATTGAAATGTATGGTTAATTTTCACTAGCCATTCTCAGGCACCTATTAGTGAAGATGCTTAGGAAAGGTAGTAAGGCTTGAAGGTTTACTACTGATAACTATTCTTTTTGCTAACGCTATAATAAATGTAGTGAATTTTCACTAGCCATTCTCAGGCGCCTACTAGTGAAGATGCTTAGGAAAGGTAGTGAGGCTTGAAGGTTTACTACTGATAACTATTCTTTTTGCATCACACTTTTTTGCCAATCCTAAAATAAATTTAGTAAATTTCCACTAGCCATTCACAGGCACCTACTAGTGAAGCTGCTTAGGAAGGTAGTAAGGCTTGAAGGTTTACTACAAATGACTATTCCATATGCATCACACTTTTTTGCTATTCAAGTAAGAAATTTTATTTATTTTACTAGTTATTTTTTATGTAATTACGGATGACTTAGTTGTCCCACATCCCAGTAGCGATCATAGTAAAGGAGTGCACTACAATAGGAACACAATTTTCTTCTTTATATAAAAAACCCCTCAAACTCATTGAGGGGCAGAATTTATGATAAAGGGGGACTCCTCTTTACTCTTGAGGTTGTGGCTTTTTGAAAACAGCTTTGTTGATGTAAGGAAGCACCCAGCGATCAAGACCGTATTTACCAGCGTTTGCGCCAGCTGCAAGCAGGATGAATCCGAACAGGATATCAGTTGGGTTGTGGCTGACTGTTCCGGCAAAGAAGAACGCGAAGTTCATTATAAGACCGAAGAACATTGCCGCAGTTGTCAGGCAGCCAAGCATTAGGCCAAGACCTACAAGCAGTTCGCCCCAAGGAACAAGAACGTTGAACAGGTCGATGTTAGGAAGAGCTACACTTTGCAGGAAGTCAACGTACCAGCCGTACACGACACTGCCGTCTGGACCCTTTACTGGATTGGCAATCGCACCCTGGATAAAGCCGCTGGCGTCGAATCCGCCCTGAATTTTACCAAGGCCTGCAGTGAACCAGGCATAACCGAGATACACACGAAGCACAGCGAGCAGAGCAGCAACAATATTGTTTTCCCTTAAGAATTTGTTAAACATGAATGATTCCCCATTTCCTAATGTTTTTAAATACGTTGTTTACACTGTAAATATACTCCGGTAAACACCATGTGAATAGGGCTTTTAAGCACCATTCAAAAAGCTGTCAAAGCTTCTTGTCTAAGATGTGAATTGCATGGCAGAAAAGATCCAAAGTACAAGCAGCAGCCACGTTTTAAAGGATCACCGAGAAATTTTGCTAATCAAGGGGACAAAGCGTGGCTGGGAGAGCCTGGCGGGCAGGTTGAGGAGGGAGATGCTAAAGGCTGCGGCCATCAGGGGAAAACGAAAGAATAATTCATGAAAGCCCTCAACCTTTTTGTGTTGCGGTTAAATCGCAAGAATACTGAGGAAGAAACGTTACAGTTAATTCCGATTTGATAAAAGGCCTAAAGGGTCTTTTTTTTGCATAAATTAATCCAATGTTCTGTAGTGAAAAATAAAGTAATCGGACATGTTTTCATACCGGCTAGTATTAACTTTATAGTGATAAAAATAGGGCCTTACTATTTTGATATTCCAATTAATTACTTGTTTACCACTTTAAGATATACATTAATTTTTGTTTTTGCTATAATATTCTTACTATTCGATATATTCCAATATCATAAGTGTGGCTTTATTAATCTAATAGTAAAACAAAGCAGGTGAGACGTATGACAGAACCAATTTTGCGGATAAAGGATTTAAGGGTTTCCTTTCAAACGGATAAAAAGGTTGTCCCTGCCGTCGATGGTGTAAGTTTTGATTTGAGGCCAGGTGAGATTCTTGGGATTGTAGGAGAATCGGGGAGCGGGAAGAGTGTGACTTCCCTGGCAGCCATGGGCTTGATTCCTTCGCCACCCGGTAAAATCGAGAGTGGTGAAATCGTTTTTGAAGGAAAAAATTTAACGAATCTTACGGAAAAACAATGGCGGCAAATCCGCGGTAATCAAATTTCGATGATTTTTCAAGAACCGATGACTTCCCTGAATCCGTTGTTTACAATTGGCAACCAGTTAATGGAAGCGATACGCTTACATACAAAACTACCCAAAAAGGAAGCAAGAGTCAGAAGTTTAGAATTATTGAAACTGGTCGGGATTCCAAGGGCGGAAGGGATTTTAAAAGAATATCCCCATCAGTTATCAGGCGGAATGAGGCAGCGGGTAATGATTGCGATGGCGATGGCCTGCAACCCCAGAGTCCTGATTGCTGACGAACCGACAACAGCGCTTGATGTAACCATTCAGGCCCAAATTCTTGCCTTGATGAAGGACTTAAACCAAAAAACCGAAACAACGATCATTCTAATTACTCATGACTTGGGCGTTGTTGCCGAGGTTTGTGAGCGGGTGATTGTCATGTATGCGGGTCAAATTGTTGAGCAAGGCGATGTCAGAAAAATATTAAAGGACCCACAGCATCCATATACGAAGGGGCTGTTAAAATCAGTTCCAAATATACGGGAGAAAAAGGACTGGCTTTATAGTATTCCTGGTTCCGTACCGGCGCCGGGAACTATTGTAAAGGGCTGCCGCTTTGCTGACAGGTGTTCAGAAGCATTTGGGCCTTGCCGGGACGCGGTGCCTGAACTATACCAGTCTGAAAAAGATGGACATGAAGTTCGCTGTTTCCTGCATAAAGTGAAGGGGGGGATTGAAAACCATGTCGGAGTTACTTCTTGAAGTCCAGGGCCTGAAAAAATACTTCCCGATTACCGGCGGACTATTTGGCAGAAAGCGTGGAGAGGTCAAAGCAGTCGATGATGTTTCATTTTATGTTAAAAAAGGAGAAACGTTAGGGATTGTCGGGGAAAGCGGCTGCGGCAAATCGACAACAGGAAGATTGCTAATGCGCTTAATAGAAGCGAGCGACGGAAGGGTTACCTTTGAAGACAAAGAGATTACGAGGATGTCGAAAAGCGAACTCAGAAAAATTCGAAGAGATATCCAAATGGTTTTCCAAGATCCGTATGCATCCTTAAACCCTAGGAATTCAGTGGAACAAATTTTGGAGGAGCCATTGATAGTCCACGGAATCGGCACAAAAGAAGAGCGGAAAAAACGCGTCAAGGAAATGCTTGAGGTTGTCGGGCTAAGCAGCTATCATGCGAAACGCTATCCGCACCAATTCAGCGGCGGCCAGCGCCAGCGAATTGGAATTGCCCGGGCGTTGATGACCAAACCGAAATTGGTTATTGCAGATGAACCTGTGTCCGCTTTGGATGTTTCCATCCAGGCACAAGTTCTTAATTTAATGAAGGAAATCCAAAAAGAGTTTCAGCTCACTTACATATTTATTGCCCATGATCTCGGAGTAGTGCGCCATATCAGTGATCGGGTCGGTGTCATGTATTTGGGGAGATTAATAGAGTTGGCAGACAGCGAGGAACTGTATGAAAATCCGCTGCATCCATATACACAAGCATTATTGTCGGCCGTTCCAATACCAGATCCGGATTTGAAAAAGCAGACGAATCTGATTGAAGGTGAACTGCCAAGCCCATCAAATCCGCCTTCAGGCTGTGCATTTCATACAAGATGCTCACAATGCATGGATGTCTGCAAAACGGTCAGGCCAGAAGAAATCAATATGAATGGTCATGTTGTTGCCTGCCACTTATATAACAAGTGAGCGGGAGCATTTATGATAATCAACAAAACAAATGGGGGGAGAAAATGATTATGAAGAAAAGGTCAATTAAACTGCTTTTGATTGGACTGTTGGCCATTTTTATGTTCTTGGCAGGCTGCAACAGTAGCAATGAAGGTGGTGGTACTAAGAAGCCTGCAAGCGGGAATGAAGGAGAACCTAAAAAAGACACGCTTGTTTATGGCCGTGGCGGTGATTCCACATCACTCGACCCGATTACCACTACAGAAGGGGAAGCGTTCCGCGTAACCGAAAATATTTTTGAAACACTGGTCCAGTATGGCGACCAGGATACCACCATTAACCCTGGCCTTGCTGAAAAATGGGAAGTGAGTGACGATGGTTTAACATACACGTTCAATCTTCGCCAGGGGGTTAAATTCCATGACGGTACAGATTTCAATGCCGAAGCGGTCGTATTCAACTTTAACCGCTGGATGAACGGCGACGATGAAAAATTCCCTTACTATTCGATGTTTGGCGGCTATAAAAACGATGAGGGCCATGTCATCAAGGAAGTTAAAGCAGTAGATGAACATACCGTACAATTTGTCTTGAAGAGGTCTCAGGCGCCATTCCTGAAAAACCTGGCAATGTCTCCGTTTTCAATAGCCAGTCCTGCAGCTGTTGAAAAGTTTGGGGACGATTTCCGGAACAATCCTGTTGGAACAGGTCCATTTAAGTTCGTAGAGTGGAAGCAAAACGACACAATCACACTTGAAAAGAACCCAGACTATTGGCAAGCAGGACTTCCGAAATTAAATAAAGTTATTTTCCGTGTCATTCCTGAAAATACCGCCCGCTTAAATGCGCTCGCAAATGGCGAAATCGATATTATGGATGGATTGAACAACTCTGATGAAGCAACAGTTGCAGCAAATGACAAATTGCAAGTCATTGAGCGCCCGTCCAATAACGTTGGTTACATTGGCATGACAAATACCCGCAAGCCATTCGATAATAAACTGGTACGCCAGGCCATCAATCATGCGATTGACAAAAAGGCGATTATCGACGCGTTCTATGGCGGAAAAGCAGAACCTGCTATCAACCCGATGCCGCCATCACTTGAAGGGTATAACGACCAAATCAGTGATTATCCATTTGATTTAGAAAAAGCTAAAGCATTATTGAAAGAGGCCGGATATGAAAAAGGCTTCGAGATTGACTTATGGGCCATGCCTGTAGCCCGCCCTTACATGCCTGAGGCACAGAAGGTTGCAGAGGTAATTCAGGACAGCTTAAGTAAAATTGGAGTAAAAGCCAATATCCAATCCGTCGAATGGGCGACGTATCTGGAGAAGGCGGCCAAAGGCGAGTTTGATATGTTCATGCTCGGCTGGACAGGCGACAACGGGGATGCTGATAACTTCTTATATACCCTTTTGGATAAGGACAGCATCGGCAGCAACAACTATGCCCATTATAGCAATGATGAACTTCATGACATCTTGATTCAGGCCCAAACCGAGCCAGATCAGGAGAAGCGGAACGAACTATACAAAAAAGCCCAAGAGATTATCAAAGATGATGCTCCGTGGGTACCGCTTGTCCACTCAGTGCCGCTTCTTGCCGCAAGTAAAGATGTAGTGAACTACCTGCCGCATCCGACAGGTTCAGAAGCTGTCACGAAAGTTGAATTTAAATAACGAAACTTGAAAGGGGAGGAGCTTTGCCTCTCCTTTCGTTTAATAAAAGGATAAGGGGTGAAAAGGGTGCTAGCTTATACTGCCAAGCGTATTTTAGCGTTATTTCCGGTTTTATTTGGAATGACCCTTGTTGTTTTTGCAATCATCCATGCCATTCCTGGAAACCCTGCCCAGGTGATTCTTGGCCAAAGAGCAACAAAGGAGGCAATTGCTGAAGTAACCAAACAATTGGGGTTGGACAGGCCATGGTACGAACAATACGTCGATTATCTTAATTCCTTGCTGCATGGGGATTTAGGTACTTCTCTAAGGACAAGGGGGGCCATCAACGAAGAAATTTGGCCATTCTTGACTGCAACACTGGAATTGACAATTGTGGCAATGCTGATTGCAGTCTTGATTGGCGTCAATGCCGGCATTATCAGTGCCTGGTTTTCAAAGTCATGGTTTGATTATGTTGCTATGGTACTGGCTTTAATCGGGGTATCGATGCCGATTTTTTGGCTCGGTTTAATGGAACAGTGGGCATTTTCAATTGAACTTGGTTGGCTGCCAACAACCGGGAGGGAGAATGTCAGAGACCCTGTAACAGCGATTACAGGCCTTTATTTAATTGATACATTGCTTCAAGGCAGAACCGACCAATTCGGGACAGTGATTCAGCATCTTATCTTGCCGAGCATGGCGCTGGCCACGATTCCAATGGCCATCATTGCGAGAATGACTCGCGCAACAATGCTTGAAGTCATGAAATCGGATTATATTCGGACTGCAAGAGCAAAAGGGCTTGGAATGTTTTGGGTTGTGTATAAGCATTCGTTGAAGAACGCGATTATACCCGTGTTAACCGTAATTGGCCTCCAGGCTGGCCTTTTGCTGGGAGGAGCGATATTAACAGAAACGATTTTCGGCTGGCCGGGAATTGGCCGGTACTTGTATGACGCCATCGGCTACCGTGATTATCCGGTAATTCAGTCAGGCATCTTAATTATTGCCGCGATTTTTGTTTTCATCAATTTAATAGTGGATTTATTATATGTCTTTATTGATCCAAGAATTAAATATACATAATAAAGGAGGTTTCCACTATGGCAGAATTGGCAAAAAATATAGCTGACATCCCAAAGATCGCCGAGGAGGATAAGTTGGTACCTCCATGGAAGGAAGCCTGGCAATCCTTTTATAAAAATAAATTGGCTATCATCGGCTTAAGCATTGTTGTATTTTTTATTCTTATTGCTGTCCTTGCGCCTGTAATTGCGCCGTATAGCTTTAAGGATCAAGTGTTAGCGGAGCGAATGCAAGCGCCGTCTAGTAAGCACTGGTTTGGAACCGATGACTTTGGCCGTGATATTTTTTCTAGGGTCATCTATGGGGCAAGAATCTCTCTATGGGTGGGATTTTCCTCGGTATTGGGTTCTGTAGTCATTGGTACACTGCTCGGGATTGTATCCGGCTACTATGGACGCTGGGTGGACACGATTATTTCACGGGTATTTGATATCATGCTTGCTTTTCCAAGCATATTATTGGCTATTGCCGTCGTCGCAATTTTAGGGCCGTCTTTACAAAACGCCCTAATTGCGATTGCGCTCATCAATATCCCAAACTTTGGACGGATTGTGCGCTCCAGGGTACTTAGTGTCAAACAGGAAGAGTATATCATTGCAGCCCGGGCGATTGGGATGAAGGATTCCCGAATTCTTTTAAAACATGTGTTGCCAAACAGCATCTCTCCGGTAATCGTCCAAGCGACATTGGCGATTGCAACTGCGATTATCGAAGCGGCAGCCCTTGGGTTTTTGGGAATGGGCGCACAGGCCCCAACACCCGAATGGGGAAAAATGCTCGCCGATTCGAAAAATTATTTGATGCAAGCCCCATGGACCTTATTCTTTCCGGGGATTGCCATCATGCTCACCGTACTCGGGTTTAATTTAATGGGTGACGGATTAAGGGATGCCCTTGACCCGAAAATGAAGAACTAGTGCTTCAGTTTGCCCATACATCAGAAAGCGTTGGTCAATAATACCGACGCTTTTTCTATGAGTTTTTTCAATATGAAGGAACTTTTCTAAAAAGAAGTGTAGAGGTGGTGAAAGAAACCAAATTTGGCTACAAAAACAACCCTCCATTTTTGAAGGGTTGTTAAAGGGGAGAAGGGGGAGGACTCCTCTTTATTCTTGAGGTTGTGGTTTTTTGAAAACAGCTTTGTTGATGTAAGGAAGCACCCAGCGGTCAAGGCCGTATTTACCAGCGTTTGCACCAGCTGCAAGCAGGATGAATCCAAACAGGATGTCTGTTGGGTTATGGCTGACTGTTCCGGCAAAGAAGAACGCGAAGTTCATTACGAGACCGAAGAACATTGCCGCAGTAGTCAAGCAGCCAAGCATGAGGCCAAGTCCTACTAGCAGTTCGCCCCAAGGAACGAGAACGTTGAACAGATCGATGTTAGGAAGAGCTACACTTTGTAGGAAGTCAACGTACCAGCCGTACACGACACCGCCATCAGGGCCTTTTACCGGATTGGCGATTGCACCTTTGATGAATCCGCTGGCATCGAATCCTCCAGTTACTTTACCAAGACCAGCAGTGAACCAGGCGTAACCGAGATACACACGAAGCACAGCGAGTAGAGCAGCAACAATATTGTTTTCCCTTAAGAATGTGTTAAACATGAATGATTCCCCATTTCCTTTTGTTTTTAAATACGTTGTTTACACTGTAAATATACTCCGGTAAACACCATGTGAATAGGGCTTTAGCAGTCTATTCAAAAAACTGTCAAAGCTTCTTGTCTAAGATGTGAAAACATGCTCAGATAGTGTTAATAATAAAAACAAAAACACAAAAAAAGCAGCATCCATGAAGGAATGCAGCCCATTCATCATAATATTCTTGCATGAAAAAAGCCCGTACCGGCCTGGTGCAGGCTTTCTCCATCCCCGTCCTAACCGGGAATTTGAGGAGTAGACTTGCCCTATTCAGCAGTCATACCCTGCCCTTATTTAGCAGCCACCGCTAAATATACCTTAGGCGGACCCAACTTCGTCCGCCGGGCGAACAACTAACCCTGCGCCCGAGAAAAGCAAATCTTTCTCCAAAGTAAACGATCGCAACAACATTAGATAACCGTTGTCAATGTATTGCTATCATTAACCATCACATTCCCGGCTATCCCTGTCCTGCGTCGCTACATTACCTATTTTCCCTCCTCAGCCAATTTTCAAACCATATTTTTGAAAAAAATATAAAAATATAATAAGAAATTTTAAGAGTGAAAAATCAAATATTGATGCCATTGTTTACGATAACGAGGCCTTTATTTTAATCACACTGTGCTATTACTTCGTGTGGCAAAGCGCCTTCCAGTATCCACTTTTCTATCATTTGATTAAAAAAAGCAGGGTTCACGAGGGATATTCCGTGACCAACCTTAGGGATTATGATTCCTGTACAATTCGGATTACTGGAAACTATATCTTTTGCTGATTGTTTCATGACTGCTTTTTCTTTTTCACCGACTGTCACTAATATCTTGCCGGTTGCCTTATTAAAATCTTTTGGTATTTCAAATGACATGTTTTCCTCTAAAATTCTAATAAGTGTATCTGGTTTCATTTGAGAACTTTCCTGGTAATAAGTTTCAAAGTTTTCTTCATCAATGTAGAGTGTTTTAGCTTGAAGTTTTGAAAAAGATTTATTTTTAATTAATGGAAAAGTTAATTTTATAGATAGTCTGATCATTTTTTTAAAAAAGGAATTTGGTCTGACTAATGCACTGTTTATTACTGCGTAATCAACCAAATTCGGATTCAAACTTAACATTTGAATTGTGACTTGCGCACCCAATGAAAATCCAATTACAGTTACAGTTTTACCGTTAGCTATTTTTTCAATTAATTCAATTATTCGTTGTGCACTTATTTGAATAGAAAAGTGTTCAGTTAAATTGCTTTTCCCTTGTTCTGGCAAGTCTATTGTAATGCAATGAAAATGACTGAAATAGTGAATTTGTTTATCCCACATCCAGCTAGATACTCCGCCACCGTGCAAAAATACTAGTAATGGAGCGTTCTTATCGCCATACTCTTGATAATGTAAATTCAAGCAGCTCACCTCTTATAAAGTCCCGTTTTTAAATGCAATGTTAATGATTACGATAGAAAACGGAATCCATTAACCTTTTTCTTATATAAAGAAGAACCGCGAGTGCGGCCGCCAGGGAGATATAGCTGGCCAGGAAAAACAGCGGAGAGATGGTGCTGCCAAAGGCGATTTTATTTTGTAAAAATACTACATCATCATACTTGGCCGCAATGTCAGGTTGATAGGATATTGTTTTTAGGTAACCGATGGCAATTACCCATACAAAAAATAGCAGATGTAAAACTGCTGACCAAACGAGAGCGCGAAACACTTGTTTCATTTTTTCCTCCTGGACGTTTCCATATTATTTCTAGTTTAGTATAATTGACGCAAAATTAAAATAGTTGCGGAGGGTTCGCCATGAAAGAGGTCCCGCGAAAGATTCATATTATCGGTTCGGTGGGGAGCGGAAAAACGACTTTAGCTAAAAAGTTATCCCGGCAGTTAAACATTCCATTCTATGAACTTGATAATGTAGTACGCGAGAGGAGCGCAGCTGGTGACCGAAGGCGTTCTGCAGCAGAAGCAAAAGATATTCTAGGAGACATCCAACAACACGATACATGGATAGTTGAAGGTGTCCATAATGAGGACTGGGTATCTGAGAGTTTCGAACGGGCGGAAGTGATTATCTTTTTAGACCCTCCCAACATGGTTAGAAAATGGAGAATAACCAAAAGATTCGCCCGGCAAAAGCTTAGGCTGGAACAATTTCACTACACACCGACATGGGAAATCTTTTTTAAAATGTTTAAATGGAACAAACACTTCGACGAGGTTGGAAAACCGAACTTTTTCACCAAATATGCCAGATATAAAGAAAAGGTATTTGTCGTAAAGGATTCAAAAGAGGTAGGGGAATATTTTTTTAAAATTGTCTAGCTCCAGCGCCTAGCGCCTAGTGTACTTCGGTCCCCTCGTTACGATAAGTCAACATCGATTCGCTTGCGCTCATCGTGTTTCCTTTATCTCCTTCGAGGCCCTCCACAAGGAAGGCTTCGGCAGCATCAGCATCGCACGAAGAAAAAGTGTTAGCTTTTCGAGGAGTCCATACTGCGCTAACCAGGCGCTTGCGCTTTTCTTGAAAGGAGTGGCGGTTCATGACTCAATACATTTATTTAGCCTCACCGGTAAAGCTGCCCCGGGGTTCCTATGGTCAAGATCCAGTTTATCCGGGAAATCCTATTATCTTTAAAACAGAACTGGATTTCATCCATTTAGCCTTTGAAAACAATTATGACCCCAGACTGAAGCAAAAGTTTTCATACAGCCAGCACTTTTCCTATGACTATCAAGTGTCCGCCTATGCAAGCTGTATTCCATTCAAGTATCGGCTTAAGGGGACGCCCGGCGAAGAGAAGTGCCTGAGGATTCTGTATGATTATATGGAAGAAGCAATTCAAACAAGCGGCACTCTGGAATATTTCACATCCCTGAATGGGAGGGAGAATAAGCCGTTAGAGAAAAGAAGATCCGTTCGCTGGACAGATATAAAGGACCCTTATGATTTGGTACTCGAGGATCGGGAATTTTGGGAGATAACAGTATAGGAGAGCCTGGTTTGTTCCGTCTGGCAGCAGGATGTCGAATTCCTCGCCTCCATAGCGGGCAACTGTACTCGAGTCCCCAACAATCTTCTCAATTCTTAAAGCCGGTTGCCTCAGTACCTCATTTCGGCTTTGATTTCATTCGTAAACCGTTTCAGCAAATCATGGAGGAGGTTCTAATTGTTCTTTTAATAGAACGATTTTCTGGTTTATCGGTCTAATAAAAAATTTATCGGTCCAGAAAAATTTTTTCGGTCTAATTAGAAATTTATCGGTCAAACCACAGCCACACAATTAAAAAGCACCGCTAGCAAGTAGCGGTGCCTCAAAAATCAACGGCCAAAAAGTAGCTGGGTTCGAACACTATACTCCGGACTGCCTATTGTAATTTCGTACCATCATCCCGGTTGCAGGCCTCATTCCAGCCGATTCATAAAATGGCTGTAGTTCCGGATCACACAGCAAATCAATCATATAAATCTCACCAAGCTCCTCCAGCATATGCTTGACTAATTCCTTTCCAACGCCCTGTCCCTGGTAATCAGGCAAAACTTCAAGTAATGGAATATAGGCTGATAAAACCCCATCGCTAATGGCGGTGATGAACCCGACCACTTGGCCCTCATCGATTGCCACGACAACCCGGTAGCTGTTCTCAAGCAATTTTAAAAAAGTCGGCACTGCCGGCGGATTAGGCCAGCCGACGAAAAATCCGCCGATCATGTCCCGACTGATTTCCTCCGATGACGTTTTATACTGCATATATATCGCTCCTCCAAATTACATCAAAAACATTATTCTTATAAAAATCATTTAGAATGCCAGGCGAGAGCAATCCTACTAAATCATTCTTTTCCGCCCAAAGAAAGTTGCTGTGCTCCCCGGAAAGGAAGACCTCGCCCGTCGTGCTTCTGCACAAATAGGTGAGAATGACTACTTGACGGGTTGAATTCGTTTTGAAAGTGGCCGCATAGAGCAATTTTTCAACAGAAACGGCCATGCCGGTTTCTTCATGGATTTCGCGTTGCAAGGCCGACTCCAGTTCCTCCCCAAAATCGAGCTTACCACCCGGGCATTCCCACGTCCCCGCGCCTGCCTCGTCATATGCTGAACGCTGGACAATCAGCACCTTGCCCTCATGGACAATGACACCTTTTACAGCTACGACAATCGTATTCATCGAATCAACTCCAGCGCTTTTTGCAAATATTCATCGGTTCCCGCCTTGACGCCTTCCAAAGTCCGGATGACCGTGATGTCTTCTTTAATCCCGACCCCATAAATCGGTGTCCCGTCGGCCTGGCTGATTTCAACTCCAGTCATAATTCCTTTAATATTTCCGGGGATAGGATAAGTTTGCACTTCGCCAGGCATCCCGGCAGTTGGCTCCCCAACAATTTTAGCAAGCCTGTTATTTTTTACAAAAGAAAGCAGTTGCTCTGTGGGACCGTAGGATTTCTTTGATGCAAGGAAGATGAGTTTTCCTTGGAAATATGGCTCCAACGGCTGGGTGGTATCATGGCCACCATCAAATGTTGCCATATTCTCACCGGGGACGGTCGTTTGGCGAATCTTCCACTGTGGGCCTCGAGCAGTTTTTCTTGTAAGGTGGCCAATAAGATCCTTCAATTTATCTTCTAGGAAAATTCCTTCGCGCGCATCAAATACAATGCCTTTTGCTTTGCTCAATTTATCCAGGTTCTGCTCAATTTCATGGAAAACATTGCCCGCAAGGTGAATATAAAAGATACCAGGCTCGATTTCCTGAAAGGGATTGTGCCCGTATTCATCGACAAAACCGCCATTTCCTGAGCTGACAGCCGTTTCATGGATTGTCCCATTACGGTTAACGGTTATTTTAAGCTCTTCAAGGAACAAGAGGGAGTCCATCGCCATCCATTGCTTGAACTGAGGGGAACCTGGTAATTTGGCAGCTTCTTTTTCGATAAAGGGGATTGCCTCATGGCCATTGACTGTTTCAACAATGTCCCCAGCTTTTAAGTCAATACCTTCACTGGCGGCAGTAATCGTAAGTTTCCCCTCTACAATTTCTAATTCCAAAGGAATCCGTGAACCGACAATCCTGGACTGGACAAGAGAAGACATCGCGTGACCATCCTCAGTCAGTTCCATCAACTGGGCTAACGTTGTGATATAGTCCTCCCGTGTCTTGTCGTCAAAGGCGTCCTTTAGGGATATGCCGAAATCCTCGAGATTTCCAGCAGCTCTTCCAACGTGCGGATGGAAGTAACTAAGCTGATTCCAAGTAACAACTACCCCGGCCAAGCGGACATCCTCATCAGCACTTGTCATGTTTGGGTCCAAATCATTGATTTTATTCTTCAAGTTCTTGAAACCCTGCCTGCTCTTGGTCGTACTTCCGACTGTCTTGCCATCCTTCTGATAAAGGACGACGGGCAGCGAGTACCGCAGCCCTTCACTCATACGGCGGTCAATTTTCTTGTTGACGGGCGGGTATTCTCCAAACAGCTTGTTATCGCCTGTCACAGGTTCGCCTTCAGAAATTACGGCAGGTACACGCATACTCGAAAAATGCGTGGTGTCAAGACCTGGCGGGCCATAATGCTGCCAGGCAAGGATCTGGAGTGATTTCTTTATTTTGGTATGCTTGGGCTTTTCACCTTTTTCATAGATAACAAGGGTCGGCGCAATTGGCAAGAACAGTTCCTCAAGTACTTCCTTCAGCTGCGTTTCGTTTCCGGCAACCTTCACTTTTCCTACACCATATATTGCAAATCGGGTCCAATCAATCTCCACTGCTTCATCGCTGGGATGGAAAAAGCGGACAGCGCCATACAGCCTCCCAAATGCTTCGATATTTTCGAGCTGCCGGCTTTTTACGGGCTTCCCGGAAACTTCTTCGGAATCCTTATTTAAAAACATCATCCCTGCTGCAAAAAGGGCAGCAACCACAATCATCCCTATGTATTTGCTTACGTTCTTATCCATCACGTTCCTCCCCCGGGAAGCAAAACATTTCTGCATCATATTCCATTATAATCCAATTCGTGGTATCTTGGAAGAAGGTTCAGTATTTTCAGAATAGGATAGACGGGACTCATTTTTGAGGTTGATTCGCTATCTCCATACCAGCTCTACCGTAGTGGTCATCGCTTGCTTTTTCTGTAGTCGGGGTATGGGTGATGTTCCATGGCTATATTTAAAGGTACCAAGAATTGCTTCAGGTTTATGGCGTTATTGCAGTTGTACCGTTTGGACTGGCACTTTGGACAAAGGTTGAACTAATAACAATTATTAGGAGGGATTTCGAATGAGGAAATACATAGCTTTTTATTTTGGCATTCTAATGGGGATTTTCATGTTCTCCCTCTTTATTGGTGCGGCGTTTAGCAGTGCAGGAGTTGAAGGAGAGGGAAGTGGCATTGTTTTTATTGGTATTATCGTCATCTTGCTACTCGCATTGATTTTAACTGTAATGATTTACATGATTGACATTTTAAAAAAAGATCTCCGCGACATCCGTCTCCTAGTCCATAGCATCAGAAAGGATACGAAAATCAAGAAAGAGGGAGCTTAATACTTAAAATTCCAAATGAGTTTCTAGGAGGAGTATTTGATGGAACCAATCATCCTCATCCGTCCTGCCAAACTAGGGGATGCTGAAACAGTCCTTAACATACATAAATCCGTTATTGCAGAAGGACTTTATCTGACGCCTGCTTCCGAAGAGTTTACAAGAACGGTGGAAGAGCAGCGGGATAGTCTGAAGAATCTCCTTGCCAGTGACCGGGAAATTATGTTTGTTGCCGAGGCCGCTGGTGAGGTGGTAGGCTGGGTGGTCTTTTATGCCCATGAAAGGAAGCGCATGGCACATACCGGCTATATGGGAATTGTGATTCAGGACGGCTACCGAAATCTTGGCATAGGTAAGCTGCTCGTCAAAGAGCTGCTCGACTGGGCCGAACAGAACCCAATGATTGAAAAAGTTAGTTTAGCGGTTTTTTCAACAAATCACCAGGCTATCTCCCTCTACAAAAGCATGGGCTTTATTGAGGAAGGACGAAAAATCAAAGAATACATGATGGATGAAACCACTTATGTAGATGACGTCCTCATGTATAGGTTAGTAAACTGACGTCTTATATCGATAGGCAGCAAACCACGGTCCATCTCGGGAAAGCAGAATGGGGGCATACTTAGATGGAATTGTTAACGAGATTAATTTATAAGGATGTTGAAGTTGAGGAAGCTGAAGACATGGGGAATCCGCTGAGGAGGCGGTGGGAGGAACAGTTTGCCGGACATTTAAGCTTTCAGGAAAAACGCTCGATTCATTTGTACGACAAAGGCAATTCAAGCGGCTTTCTCTGGCACGTTTTTAGCTATGGAAAACAAGCTTGCCTGGAAGGCCGTGCAGCCGAGGAAGCCTTCAATGCTGAGCGGAAATATGCCTGCTTTGTATTTAATCAGGACTCGGAGGATGCATTGATTTTAAAAAATGCAAAGCGTTTCAGCGCTGACGACCTGAAAAACGAATACGACGTCTATGTAGCCGATGAGAATTTCAGGTGGACATATGTAAAAACCCATGAAACCGGGTGGCACGGGCCTTATTTTTATAAAAAAGAAACGACCAGGCGGCATATATGACCACGTCCATAAAGCAGGAGAGATGATAATGAAATATGGAAAAACTGCTATCGTAACAGTACTCCTATTAATACTTGGCGGCTGCCTCAGGGAAGCCTTCCTGGAAGAGAAAAGGATTGATGTTCTTAAGCACGCAGATGGAGAGATTGACTCTGCCTATGAGAACTTTAGAGAAGAATCTGAAAGCGAAAAAGTAAAAAGGGTGAGGGAAATACTTGATGAAGCAGATTGGAAGAACGCCAAAGTCAACATGGTCCGCCCTGCTGACTACATGTTTGCCTTCGAATATGATAACGCAGATGCGAAAGTGCAAGCCTATATGGTTTGGATCAGCCCTGGCAATGATAGGCTAGAACTGACAACCGATTCAAGCAAGTACGTTCACCTGCCTGCAAGTGATTCAACTGAGCTTTACGAAATCCTCACCGGTGAAAAATTAGCTGACCTAGACAAATAAAAAAACGCCTTTAAAAGGCGTCTTTTACTGTTCGTTGTTGTTTCTCATCATGTTACGTGCGTTCTCGGCAGTATTGTTCACTGCATTGGCTGTAGCATCAACTGCATTCATTGCTGCATCCTCGGTTGTTTCAAGTGCACTGTGAGCAGCGTGGAAAGCAGCCCCAGCTGTATTTTTGATTCCTTCAGAAATCTGATTGTCCTGATTTCCTCTGTTCTGTTGGTTCGCCATACCTTCACCTCCTAATACTGGTAGGTTGTGTAAGTTCCGTTTTTTTATTCCAACAAAAAACGCCACCCAGTGGCGTTTTTGTATAAACGGTTAGCGGTTTTGGTTGTTGTTGCGGTTCTTTTGTCCGCCGCCTTTGTTTTCATCGTTACCTGTAATTGCATCGACGACATTTTCAAATCCCTGGCGCATCTTATCCATAAGTCCGCCATTTTGTTCGTTGTTGCCATTGCCTTGTCCGCCGCCCTGGCGATTTTGTCCGTTTGTCATCTCAATCACCTCCACGTCAATAGCGTGTGCAAGAATAGGCAAACTATGCAAACTGTCACAATAATAGAAAACAACTAGAACTAAACAGCAGGCCCATTCAGGAACCTGCTGCTTAGTTAGTGGTTATTGTCTTAATAAATATTCGTTATCGTCTTCGTCCTTGAAGGATACGAAGGTGCCCCATTGCATCGTTTGGGGCTCGCCAAGAAACTCGACGCCGTTCGCTTTCATTGTTTCATAGGTGGATGTGATATCGTCGCATTGGAAGACAATCGATGCTTTCATGGATTCTGAACCCTTCATCATCGATTTTGGATAAATAACCAGGCGGGATTCGGCACCCTTTGGGGCAACCTCAAGCCAGAATGCGTTTGGCCCCATTGGATGTTCGGCAATGATATCAAAGCCGGCCTTTTCAGACCAAAATGCTTTAGCCCTCTGCTGGTCTTCAACGTACACAGCAACTGTTGCAATTTGTTTTATCATTAAAATTCCCTCCCAGAATGTACATATATATTATAATTACATTTACAAGCTGTATCCAATGGTAACATACTTTTAGAAGAGGTGATGGAAATGAAAAGCTGGACGAAATCTATCGAAATCAATGCACCAATTGAGCAAATATGGTCATTCCTGAACGGATCCCTGGAAGATATGCAAAAAATTATGCCCCAAGTGGTCGAGAATACGCCAATTAAGGTCACTGAAGAAGGTGTAGGGAGCATTTACCGCCAAAAGTATAAGGAAGGAAACCGGGTCATGGAATACGACGTGGCGACCCTGGAATACAAGAATGGGGCAGACCACAAAAGGCTAAAGGTTGGTTTTAACCTTGGAAACATGTTTGATATCACCGCAGCTTATGAATTGAAAAAACTCAATGGGAACCGGACTTCGTTTACATACACAACCACGAATAATCCGCTCAAGTGGTATGTCAAGCTCTTCTTGTTATTTTCCAGTGATAAGGTTGTTGTCGAATTTGTTGAACGTGTTAAAAAAGCTGCAGAGGAGACTCAGCCTGTTGTAATGTAAAAACGTACAGACTCCAGGTTCATACAAACAACGAAACTTCATAGTTAAAGGAGATCCCCAAAATGATTGCACCATTGGACATCTCATACTTACCGAAAATCCTCCAGGCCCAAAAAGAACTTTACAGAATGAATTTCAGGAATATGGTTTTTGATAAAGAATTTTTCGATATTATCCTGTCGTGGTATGAGGAAGCTTTGTTCAATCCGGAGTGGAGGTCGTATGTCCTTCTCGAAGAGGGGGGAGTATCCGGTTTTTACCTTGCCCAGTACAAGGAATCCAGTGCTTATTTGTCGCAAATGTACGTTGCCAAAGAGTTGCGCGGAAACGGATATGGCAAGTTGCTCCTTGACCACTTTGAACAAGGCCTGGATGCACCTGGATTTTTTGTTCTCCAGGCTAGCGGAATGAATTACGAGGCAGTTACATTTTACCTGAAGAACGGGTATGAGATCCTTCGCAATGAAGCTGACCAGAATGGCGACCCCCGCCATGTCATGATTAAACATAAACAACCAACATGAACCGACCCGAAAGAATCCTTAGGAGATGGGTTATTATGAGAGCAATAACCATAAAAGTGTTAGTTATTATCTTTTCCTTTTTAATTCTTACCGGCAGTAGTAAAGGGGTTATTATTAACGGCGATGCATACGTTACGGAAGAAATGCATGAAGCGATATCGGAGTATATCGTAAATAAATACGCTTCTGTCTATTTGGATACCGAAAAACAATTTGAGGTCCATAAAATATATGGTACAAGGGAAGTTGCCGGAATCACACATGTCTATATGTGGTCGCTGTACGAAGGCTTTAACAAAGCGACAGGCAGCGAAGGACAGGCTGGCCATTCCCTGCCCGCATTAATCAAGCTGAAAAAACAGGGAAACAAGTATAGTGTAACGGATTACAAAGAACCAGAGGACGGGAGCTATTACTACTCATCCTTGAAAAAACTCTTTCCACCCGCCTACGTAAGGCTCGCCAGCAATGACGTCATGCATTCCGCAAACCTCCAAGACAAAATCAAACAAAAAGCAGAAACATGGCTTCATGAATAAGATACCCCTTGGGGTAGGGGTCAGACCCCTAAATCTTTTTGCGAGCAATCGTGTTTATGATGTAGGCAATTGTCCGTACGGCTAGGAAAGTGCCGAATATGGATGCGTATGAATGCCGCCAGTTCCAGCCCTTTTTGTATTTGATCAGATTTGTGTGTTTTTCGAGCCATGTTTCCGCTAGGACCATTGGGGTTGTGAACAGTACATTTTTAAAGAGAACAACTAAAATATTCGACTGTTTGGTTGCCTTGATAAAATACACGCAAATAACAGGATAGAGAAGGTAGCCGAAAACAGCGCTTATGTTAAAGGCCTTAAATAGCTCACATAGCCTTTCTTTACGACAATTACGTCCAGGAATGAGGAAATATATCCTTTTAGGAAGAATACAATCAGCCAATCTTTTATTGGCGGTTTCCTTAAAATGTTGAAAAAAGAAGCTATCCCCAACACAATCAGTGTTTTAAGGAAGGTGCAGTTCATATTTCTTTTTCAATTTGTTTTCTCCTTTAACATGTTTTAAGTTTAGAGTGTCCATTTTCTATTTGAATACTTCATTCATTGGTTAGTTGAGTAAAAATCGTGTTCCATATTATCCAGTTCAAATTAAAAATGGGAGGTCATCCAGTAGGAAAGACCGATATCGATAATTAAAATAGTCGAAGAAATGTATTATCAAACTACTTCGAAGGAATAGATCCCTATATACATCTGAAAAGAGAAGAATAAAAGGAGGTTGGACACATGTACGAGCTTAAAACGAAAGAAACGGACAGCAGTGTCATTGAATTTATTGAATCTGTAGACAGCCTGAAAAAGCGTGAGGATGCCTACAGGCTTCTTGACATTTTCACAGAAACGACTGGGCATGAGGCGAAAATGTGGGGGCCGAGCATTATTGGCTATGGGAGGTATCATTATAAATACGCAACTGGTCATGAAGGCGATGCACCACTCGTCGGCTTCTCGCCGCGTAAAGCAAAAATCAGCCTCTATTTCGCGCCTGGTGAAACGAAGCGTGATGAACTGCTTGGAAAATTCGGTAAACATACATCCGGGAAGGCCTGCGTGTACATCAACAAAGTCGCTGATATAAACACGGATGTGTTAAAAGAACTAATTACTGAATCTGTAAAGTTTTTAAAAGAAACGTATCCAGAGCAGTAGGCAGAATTCTTACGAAAAAAAGACAGTCAAACACAACCAGGGTGTTTAAAAAGGAAATTGAAAAAAGACAGGAAAAACCTCCTGTCTTTTTTATCGACTGTTGGTTGTGAAACAAGAAAAAGCGAGGAGTGACAGGCCCTGTTCGACTATTCCCACAATACCTTCACAACTGCTTTTCTAATTGGCTCCGGCTGGACCGCGCACATGCCTGGCCTGTGTGCATCTTCTGGTGTGAAAAATGCAAAATAGCCTTCTTTGATCAGGAAAGTTTCTCCTTCTGCTTCCAGGAACATTAAATCTTTCTCTTTGTCAGCTTCAATCACCTTGGTTTCACCAATGTGAGTGTACTCCATTTTTTCCTGTCCCCGAATGACATATTGAATATCCGCGTAACGATAATGTGCTTCAAATCGGCATACATCTGGTAATTGGGTCTCATATTCTTGGATCATCACAAACACTTTGTTTTCTTCAATCGGATATGTACCAACTTCAAGGGATGTTAAATCATTTTCAAGCAGAAAATGAAGTCCTTTTTTTAATCCGGGATGTAAATGATCATACATTTTCGCATTAGACAGTTTATCAAGTATCAAGATCTTTACCTCCATTATTTTTAGGCTCAGTTATAGCTTAATGTTGATTAAAAATAAGGGGAGAAATTCCGATTAAGTCGGGAAATACCCATATTCCACTTATAATAAGGGGAGTTTTTCCGCTTATCATCCCGGAATCTATGAATTTTGACTTATTTTGAGAAGTTAAGGGGAATTTATCCGCTTATTTTCGCTTCTTCAGGTACCCGTGCGTACAATAGGCGGAAATTCTCCTCCTAATAATTCTCATATCTCAACAAAAAATCAACAATGAATACTAACAGAGCTAATAAAGGAATCAACCAACTCTATTCCAAACAAAGACAACTATGTTGTCCCCAAATTTAGGTTTATTCTATACATTCGGACAGAATGATAGTTTACGGAAAAAATCAAAAGAAATCAACTAACAACCAGGGGGTTGCTTCAATACCAAAATATTTTTAAAATAATTTAATAATTGCGAATACTATACATTGAAATAATATTCTGAAATTTGTATAATTCTAACTAGCATAAAAGACTCATAAACTTAAACAATACGAAAACGAGGGGGATTTTCATGTCCAAAAAGAAAGGTATACTGTTAACCATCTTGCTGGCAATATCACTGATTTTGGCTGCATGTGGGACCAAGGAGTCAGCTACATCCGGGTCTGGCGGTAAAAAGAAGCTGGCTGGTGGAACAGAAGCCGCTTTCGCACCATTTGAATCGATGAATGACAAAGGGGAAATCGTTGGAATCGATGTGGACGTGCTTAAGGCTATTGCCGAAGAGGCGGGTTTTGAGTACGAATTGAACAATGTTGGCTGGGAGCCGCTATTCCAGCAAATCACCAATGGTGAGCTCGACTTTGGTGTTTCAGGTATTACGATTACAGACGAACGGAAAGAAACGTATGATTTTACGGAGCCATACTATCAGGCTAACCTTGTCATTGTTGTTAAAGAGGATTCTGCCGTTCAATCAGTCGCAGACCTTAAAGGTAAGAAGGTTTCCGTACAAATCAATACAACAGGACACAAAGCCGCACAGAAGGCACTCGGTAGAAGCAACCCGGACATTCTTGCCTATGAAAGCCAGCCGGCAGCAATGCAGGAGGTCATTAACGGTTCAACGGAAGCCGCTATCGGTGACAACGCGGTTGTCTATGAATATTTGAAAAACAATAAAAATGCGAAACTGAAGGTTATTGAAGATCCTAGTTTCGAAAAAGAATTCTACGGCATCATGGTTAAGAAAGGCAACAAGGAAGTATTGGATCTTTTAAATGAAGGCCTTAAGAAAATCAAGGAAAACGGAAAGCTAGAAGAAATTACTGGACAAAAACTTGAATAGGCGGGAGCGTGTTTCAGTTGGACATCCTTGATTTTCGCTGGGACATGATCTGGAACTACCGTGACTTTTTCATACGTGGTATCTGGGTTACGATTGTCTTAACAGTTAGCGGTTATATTGGGGGCATTGTATTAGGTGTACTAATCGGCCTTGGCGAGACATCGAAACGAAAGCTAATTTACTGGCCGTCTAAGCTTTATGTCGACCTATTCCGGGGCACCCCAATGCTCGTGCAAATTTTAATTATCCATCTCGCGGTCATCCCGGCGATTTTCGGACAATCGTTCGGATATATGGTATCAGGGATTACGGCTCTTGTCCTTAATTGTGCCGCATATAACGCTGAAATCATCCGCGCCGGTATCCAGTCGATTGACAAAGGGCAAATGGAGGCGGCCCGTTCCTTAGGGCTGACCCATAACCAAGCGATGCGGAAAATTATATTGCCTCAGGCGTTCCGCCGGATGATTCCGCCGCTTGGCAATGAATTTATTGCCTTGCTGAAGGATTCTTCACTGGTAACGGTAATTGCAGCAAATGATATTCTCTATGCCAGCAAGATTGTCGCGGGGGCATACCAGCGCTTCTGGGAGCCATACCTGGTCGCGGCAGCACTTTACCTGATGCTTACCTATCTCGTTACAAAATTGGTTGCTTATGTGGAGAAGCGTACAAGCAATCACTATAACCCTCGTAAAAAAACAGAAAGGCAGGTTTTGGCGAATGATCAAAGTGGAAAACCTGCATAAATATTTTGGTAAATTGGAAGTATTGAAGGGCATTGATTACCATGTCCATGAAAAGGAAGTTGTCTGTGTAATTGGTCCTTCAGGATCTGGAAAAAGTACCTTCCTGCGCTGCATCAATTTGCTTGAGGAAATCACCGATGGCAGTATTTATGTGGAAGGGATGAAAGTAAACGACCCGGATACGGATATCAATGACATCCGGACTGAGGTTGGGATGGTATTTCAACAATTCAACTTGTTCCCGCATATGACGATACTCGAGAACGTTACGATGGCGCCAATGCTTATCCGAAAAACGCCAAAAAAGGAAGCGGAGAAACTCGCACTTGACCTGCTTGAGAAGGTTGGCGTGCTTGAGAAAGCAGACAACTATCCTGAACAGCTATCAGGCGGCCAGCAGCAGCGTGTCGCCATCGCCAGGGCGCTTGCGATGAAGCCGAAAATCATGCTGTTTGACGAACCGACTTCCGCCCTCGACCCGGAAATGGTTAAAGAAGTGCTCGACGTTATGCGGCAGCTTGCAAAGGAAGGAATGACGATGGTGGTCGTGACCCACGAAATGGGCTTCGCACGCGAAGTCGCCGACCGCGTCGTCTTCATGGATGGCGGCTACATCGTCGAACAGGGAAAACCCGAAGACCTCTTCGGGAACCCCCAGCACGAACGAACCAAAGCCTTCCTTGGGAAAGTGCTGTAGGGACGGTTCTTGTTTGCTGGAACAAGAGGGAAATCAAAAAATCAGGCTTGGTGCTTTTGATAAGTACCAAGCTTTTTTCGTGGGGAATATTGATAGTTTTTTAGAGTGACGAAAGAATAATTTTTTACCTATTAAAAATACACTTGTATTAGACCCCGAACGACTATGATAGAGGGAGGAGAAACGGATGGATGTTCTGGAAGCAATTAAAACAAGGAGAAGTTTCGGGCTTGTGAAGGATGAGCCGGTACCGGAATCAGTTATTGAAAAAATCCTTGAAGCCGGAACTTGGGCTCCAAGCCATTTCAGGACAGAGCCTTGGCGCTTCTTTGTCCTGGTGGAAGATGGGAGAAAACAGCTGGCAGAAGTCTTTGTGAAAATTGTAGAAAAGAACGGGGAGACTGATCCAGCCAAACTCGATAAGGAATTAAAAAAGACTTATCGGGCCCCAGTCGTTATCGCAGTGGCAGTTGAACCGGCAACGGATCCGAGAGTAATTCAACTCGAAGAATACGGAGCGGTTTATGCCTGTATTCAAAATATGCTTCTTGCCGCACATAGCCTGGGCTTGGCGGGGTACTGGCGGACAGGTGCACCAACGTATGACCTGTTAATGAAAGAATTTTTTGGTCTGTCAGAGAAAGGTGAGGTCCTCGGATTTCTTTATATTGGCTATCCGAAACGGACTCTTCCTGAGGGGAAGAGGAACCCGTTTCAGAACGTGACTAAGTGGATTAGATAGCACGTTTTCATCCGAAAAACCAAACAGGCCTGGCACCATTTAAAAGTTCCAGGCCCGTTTGTCTTCACTCCGTCATGCTATTTACACGTATTCACCCTGTTTAAATTATAAATATCATTCACCCCAAACAAGTCGAATCGCTCGCATAGATTATCGATGCCATGTTCCATCTTGTAGTCCATCTCTTCCTTGTAAATCGGCATGACATTGTAGATGAAGATGTTCTTGTCACCTCTAACTTTTAATGAAAAAAACTTGCCATCAACAATGGTCGGCGGAATCAAGAGAGACGCACACAACTGTGTCCCGCTAATGAACGGCTGGATCGGGTTGCCGTTCTGAAGGGTATGGCCATAGGCAAGCCATGTATTGTACTCATGGGGAAATCTTGCTAAAAACTTCATGTTCCCAATCGGCCAATAATTGCGGTCATCCTTGAAGCTATCATCCGATATATCATATTCCTTCGGCAAAAAGCAGACCAATTCAGCCTACCTCCAGTCCTCAGCACCTGGAGGAACATTCATTGCCAAGTCACTCATTCGGTGAGTCACCAGTGTGTGAAATGGCTTTTCAGGGGTCGGTGCAACATGATAGCCATCAAGATGGACTAGATTTGAAACAATCTCATGAAAAACGCCATTGATTTTTCCTATGTATGTCTCAATATGCTGTTCTAATTTTTCCTTAGCCTCGAAATCATAATCCTTTACCCCTTCGAATTTCGTTTCCTTCGATTCGTACTTATATGCCGGTGCCCCAGACCCCGACACCTTTTGTCTTTTCTTAAAAGGCCACATTCCCATACCCCCTTAAATTTTGCATGACCTACTACGTTGTATTGTTCTTTTTAAAGGGTAGGTTATCCTACAAAGTAGTGGAATTTATTGTAAAAAAGGTAAAAAACTTGTCGCTTCAATTCAACGAGCTCTTCTTAATGGTGACTAAGGAATAATCCGGGCAACTTCTGTGTTTTCTTCATTAAGCACCTGAATTCCCCCATCTGCTTCAACTACTGATCCAATTGCCGTGAGAATGTCTCCGGTAATCGCAACTTTTTGTTCCTGTATCAGTTTCAAAATGTCTGTTTCATATATTTGCCTCGTAACTGAAATAGCCTCCAGTATGTGTCCGATTGTTTTAATCCAGACACCAGTCAGTATTTGTTGTTCACCTGTCAGACTCTCATCTTTCTCCAATTGAAGGAGCCCGGTTAAGCCTTTTATTTCAATAATGTGGCCGACTACCTGAACCCATAACCCCAGGGCCACTTCTTTTTCAAGCCGCAGGATCTCTGCACTTTTCTCATTGTTAGCTGGTAGCTGGTTCATCATGGTCCACAACCCCTGGCAAAGTTTTGGTTTATTTTATGAAACAGTGGCGATTATGTTCCTGCAGTTAAAGTTGTTCTGGCAATCAGTATTTTCCTTTTTTCAAGCAGAAAGCTGGCCACCTCTTGGCTCCTGACCGTATAAAACAAATTTTCATAAGAGTATGGACATTGGATATCAGTTCCTTGTTAGCAAGTTGATAGCTTGCGGTGTTGGCAAAGTGGGTTGATTTTAATAGAAATCAAATTCTTATTCATTTGTTTAGCTTCATTCTTAACTGTATAGTAGCTATATAAAGTTGCTGTAAAACGCAGTTGGATTGAAGGAGCATGTGGAAGAATGAAAAATAGTAAATTCACCTTGGGATTATTACTTCTCAATTTATTTATTGCATTTTTAGGAATTGGACTTATTATTCCGGTAATGCCAACCCTTATGAATGAGTTGGGCATTACCGGTACTACAATAGGATATTTAACAGCAGCCTTTGCCATTGCCCAGCTTATTGTTTCTCCAATTGCAGGGAAAGCCGTGGATAGGTTTGGTAGGAAAATCATAATCGTAATCGGCTTATTTATTTTCGGCTTATCTGAATTTTTATTCGGATTAGGGCGGGAGATAGAAGTGCTATTTATTTCGCGAATAATGGGAGGAATAAGTGCTGCCCTGATTATGCCGGCAGTAACAGCCTTCATAGCAGATATTACGACCCCGGCAACACGGCCAAAAGCCCTTGGTTATATGTCTGCAGCCATCAGTACGGGGTTTATTATTGGTCCGGGGATTGGAGGCTTTTTAGCTGAGATTGGAGTGCGGGTACCATTCTTCTTTGCGGGTGCCCTTGGCACATTCGCTGCTGTCCTTTCCCTTATAGTATTAACTGAGCCAAAACGTCCGGAAGGTACTACTGAACAAACTGGTAAAAGAAAAGGCGGATTCAAACTAATTCTTGAACCCAACTATTTCTTTGCCTTTATCTTGATTTTCATAGCTTCCTTTGGTTTGGCAGCATTTGAGTCGTTTTTTAGTTTGTATGTTGATCATAAATTTCAGTTTACACCTGCTGATATAGCCATAGTCATTACCGGCGGCGCCATTTTTGGTGCTATCGCGCAAGTTATTTTATTTGATAAGTTAACCCGTATTTGGGGTGAAATAAAAGTGATCCGCTATAGTCTTATCGTATCAGGTATCCTCGTCTTTTTAATGACCGTTGTTCACTCTTACTTCTCGATTTTACTTGTAACCTTTATTGTTTTTGTGGGATTCGACTTATTCCGTCCGGCAATTACGTCCTATCTTTCGAATATTGCAGGGAATGAACAAGGGTTTGTTGGCGGGATGAACTCAATGTTTACCAGCTTGGCTAACATTACCGGTCCGATTCTAGGAGGGATGTTATTTGATATCGATATTAACTACCCATACTACTTTGCGACTGTGGTAATTTTTATTGGAGTAGGTATCACGATGCTTTGGAAGCAGCCCGTTCCAAACAGAGCGAACTAAATTGTTGAAAGGCCAATCCCGTCTAGATTAGTATCTGCAAAAAAACATTTTGCATCAAAACTTCAATTGTCTTTCGAGCAATCTATCTCAAGGGGGTAAACTGAATTCCGTTTTTATGTAATGCAGGAATGGGAAACACATTGAGGGCGAAAGCCGAACAGAATTAGAGGAAAAACACGGGTCAAAGGCCCGGTGCCTCTTAAAAGCGCCGGGCCTTTCTTTTGATCATTAATTTCTCGGATCCACATAATCAGGGAAGTCTGTGATGATGGCATCAACATTCATCTCAAGCAGGAAGTCAGCTGCTTGTTGGCTCCTGACTGTCCAGGAACCAATCTTCATATCAAGGTCATGGACATTGGATACTAATTCCTTGGAAACGAGTCCGTAGCTAGGGTTGAAGTACTCTGCATATTGGGCGAATTCCTGCAATGCCTGCTCGGTCGTGTGTTTCGCTGAAGACGTTAGAACACCAATTGGTATTGTAGGAAGTAATTTATCCATTTTTTTCATTGATTCAAAGTTAAAGGATTGGATGATGATTTTTTCATTTTGCGGCTTGTTCAAGTTTCTTTCAATAAGTTCGATTGCCACTTTTTCTTCGATTCCAGGGTAAAGCTCAGGGGCTTTCAATTCTATTAAAACACCAATTTTCCCGCGGTAGCGGTCAAGAATTTCATCAAAAGTAGGGATTTGCTCGCCACTAAATTCTGGTGACTTCCAGCTGCCGGCATCAAGGCTCCTAAGTTCTTCAAATGTTAAATCCTTAACCTTGCCGGTACCATCTGTTGTCCGGTCGACAGTGGTATCGTGAATAATCACAAGTTCGCCGTCCTTACTCATTTGGACATCAATTTCTATGTAGTCCGCCTTCATGTCAACAGCCTTGTCAAACGCCGCAATCGTGTTTTCAGGCGCATAGCCGGACGCTCCACGGTGGGCAACATTATCTACCTTCCGTAAATCCCCAATTGTTTCAGCTGCATAAGCTCCCTGATTTACCTGTAAAAATAGCGTCAAGCCAAGTCCTAACCCAACCAATGGTTTAATCAACTTCTTCATCCTCATCTTCATCTCCTTCAACCCTTATTTGCTTACATGACCAGTATAAAAGAGAGATGTAAATCCCCTATTAAGCAGATGTAGAGGGATGAAGAAAAATGTGTGAATAAATGTAGGAGTTTATCCACAGAAATTTTTACAATTGTACCCGGTACTTTAGTATCTGTTTCAGATCAACTATAAATGTCCAATTTAATGAAGGGTTAAAACTGACAGAGGCAGGTTCGGTGAAAAATTATTATTAAGCTGAAGGGGGGATATCGATTAAAGATTTAAGGATAGTATTAATACTATATGAATTTGAGGAAAACATACTATTACATAAACTATCCCGAAGGGCGGAAAGCCTTTTATGTTACTTATGATTATCACGATAATAATATTCAACAGCATCGTTTACTTTATTCCGAAGAGACTTTTGAAAGTAGATATGTACACTACATCCTTATTTGCCATAGGATTTCATTTACTAGTTGATATGTTTTTGGACGTGAAATATGGGTTATACGGATATTTTGACCCGAAGGTTGTAAATTGGGAGATGTTAGGTGTTACCTTTGGGATATATCCAGCTGTAAATCTCATGTTTCTTAACTTATACCCTTTTCATCAAACTCTTTTGAAAAAGGGTTTGTATATAGTTATATGTTCTGCCTTAGCTGTTTTTTATGAATGGATCGCAGTAAAGACAGATCTTTTTTATTATAGTGACTGGAATCTATTGTATTCTGCCATAGTGTATCCACTTTTATATCTCAGTTTATTAGGAAATTATTATTTCATAATGAATTTGAAAAATAAAGCAGAAAAGGAGTAATTCCAATATCTCTTGTTTAACAACTAGGGATCGGGGCCCTTAACTAAAAGCCTTTCGCCCAATTTAGTTATGTACTAATCATTGGAGAAAGGCTTTATAAAGGGAATTTCTGATAAGTATCTTTCTGGCTAAAAGGTTATAAGTGATTCCGTTAACTATCGATGTTGATCAACAAGGATCTGATTGCCGTCTGGATCTTCAATGATAAAGTGTGCTGGTCCAGTAGTTGCGTCATCTGCTTCAGAGAGCATGGTTATTCCTTCTGCCTTAAGTTGTTTTTGAATATCGCGAATATCGGTAAATGATTCAAGATTTTCGGCATTTTCATTCCATCCTGGATTAAAGGTAAGAATGTTCTTTTCAAACATTCCTTGGAATAGGCCAATTATACAATTTTCATTCTTCATAATGAGCCAATTTTGAGTAATGTCACCACCAAAAGATTGAAATCCTAGTTTTTCGTAAAATGCCTTTGAAATATTAATGTCTTTTACGTTTAAACTTATAGAAAATGCACCTAGTTTCATTTTTTTTGCCTCCTTTTAAATACTAACTTAATATTTATATTAAAGAAGTGCCGGGGGACTAGCAACCTTTACCATTGTGGTAACAAGCATTATCCTCTTTAGGGGAACCACATGTTACGAGTTCTTTTAAATGAATGTGCTTAAAATAGAACACAAAGAAAGCTCAGAGCGCATATAAGCCCTAAGCTTCCATCGTGCTGATATTCTTTGCAATTCCTAGCAACTATTAGTACTTCAACATTTCGAACCAGTTACTTAAAAGGGTGACTGTATATTCGGTAAATCATCTTACAATTAGATCGAAACAGTTTTCCTATTATCAAGTTTAGGTCTCTTGGGTTCTTTGTATTTTTCTTCCCGAGTGTTGAACGAAAACCGTATTATTGGTAGTCTTTTAAGAGAATTATGTACATAAAAAGTATGCAGGACTACAGGTGGGAGGAAAGAAAATTGAGTTCGGAAACGATGCAACAATCAAGAAAATTACTAAAGATAGTACGGATATTAATGATTATAATTGGCGGCTTCATTACAGCGTACGGACTGGAAGCTGTATTAATCCCGAATAATGTGTCTGATGGCGGGGTGACCGGAATTAGCATTGTTGGTTCACAACTAACGGGAATTCAGCTAGGGGTATTAATTGCACTATTAAATATCCCGTTCGTCTATTTAGGGTATAAACAAATTGGCAAAAGTTTTGCTATAAAATCGGTAATTGGCATTGCCTCTCTTGCAGTGGGGACCAGTGTCATGCACCACATTCCGACCATTATCCAGGGAGATACGCTATTAATAACAGTGGTGGGTGGAATCATCATTGGTTTTGGGATGGGTTTGGCATTGCGTAATGGGGGAGCTCTCGATGGTATTGATATGCTGGCCGTCCTTCTTGCCAGAAGGCTGCCATTTGGAACGAGCGACTTCATTTTATTCTTAAATCTGTTTGTCTTCATTATTGTTTCAACAGTATTTGGCCTGAAGGGTGCATTTTTATCCGGTATTGCCTATTACATTGCATCTAAAGTCATTCATATTGTTGAAGAAGGTTTAAGTGGAGCGAAAACCTTTAAAGTTATTACCAATAAGCCGGAGGAAATAGTCGAAACAATCCGTGACCGCCTCGGGCGCGGCTCAACCTTGAACGTAGTAGAAGGCGGATATTCGAATGAGAAGTTTAAGGAAATTACATGTGTCATCAATCGTCTCGAAGATAGTAAAATGAAGGATATAATTAATGAAATTGATCCACAGGCTTTTGTGACAGTATACGATGTTGCGGAAGTAAAGGGAGGAAATTTCCGAAAGCGTGATATTCATTAATAAAACGATTTGCCTGTGTTAATCGGAATATGATTAACACTTTATTTTTTGGGAAAATCCCATCTAAAAAACACATAGGCTGTTTATAAAAATAGACCATGAAATGCAAAATAAAGAAGGATTTCTTAAAAAAGGACCACCAATGGAGGACATGTTAATGGCTGAAAAGAAAGAAGAACTTAAGCAGCAGCTTAGCGTACTAACAGCGAGAAGGGATCGGATCCAGAAAAATCTCTACGATGTCGAGAAGGAAATAAATGAACTTAATAAGAAAATCTCCAAGCTAAAGGACTGCCCTTTTAACCGGGCGAGATTAAGTGGCCCTGTTAATTTTTTTCGTATGAATTGCATACCTATTTCAAGAAAAATAAACAGCCTGGCAACTACGCCAGACCTGTCTTTTAATCCTTCTGTTATGAATATTCTTATTGGTAGGTTTCCACATAATACTTGAGTGTCCGTAGCGGGTAGGATTCAAGGGGTAGGGGTCTCATGGAAAGGACGACATGGGAGGGCCAGGAAAAGTTTGCCTGGGCGCTTTTCAAATGATTGTACATGGCTTTACCGCCGACTGAATTGGCCGAGTGGATGGTAATGCGCCCGGCAAACAAGCCTTTTTTTACCATATGCTGGACGAGCATCAAACCATTTCTTCTCTTATCAGTCAAATCGTGGTCAAGCGACAGATGGTGAATAGGATATCTCTCCAATAACTCGATGCATTCATCGATTGTTTTTACTAGTACATATCCGGTGGGTGGCTGACGATAATCATCAAGAAATACACTTATTTTTTCCAACTAGTATTACCTCCTTGAGGGAGGACCAAGAAAATTCAGGTATCCCTGTATTTCAAGCAAGTATATCATACATACATTGCTGAATTTGTCGAAATAAAAAATAAAAGTACATTCGTGGGAATGTACTGGCTTACTCAATGTTTGGCTGTAGGTATTTGACTGCGTTATGAAGACTTGCAAATGTGGAGATGCCGCTGATCTTTATGCCAAGGTTAATCATCGTCTGGGCGATTTCAGGGCGAATCCCGGTCAGAATGGATTCTATACCAACCAATTTAAGAGCATCGATCACCTTGAAAAGATGGTTGGCAACCATTGTATCAATGATCGGGACACCGGACAAATCAATTATAATATGGCTCAGTCCGAGGTTTGTCCCATGTTTAAGCGCTTTTTCCATTAGCTCTTGGGAACGCTTTGTATCGATATCACCAACCAAAGGCAGGATACCAATTCTTTCGGTTATACGAACAATCGGGATTGAAAGCTCCAATGCAGTTAGCTCAGCCGCGGTAATACGGGCGGCGTATGTCTCGGAATAAGACAGACTAAGCCAATGAACGGCTCGGTCAACAACGGAATCGAACCGTGAAATTATGTCATAAAATTCCGATATCGAAAACTCATTTTTGATCGCTTCATTCTTAATAATCTCACCAATCGTATTACGGTAAAAACGGACTTCTTCAACAGCGAGATCCAATGGCAGTTCAAGGTTGACTAGAAGGTTGACGCTCTCAGAACCCCAGGACCTCAGTTCGCTGAAAGTATTTTCCAAATTATCGACTATCGATTGAGCAAAGATTGAAATTAAGTTCTCCCGCCAGTCTCTTAACGCTGAATTCACATATGGGGAATAGGTATTTACATCGACTTCAAATCTTTGTTGTGCGAGGTTTTCTTTTTGGCTTGTAACTTCATCGACTATCTCTTGAAGACATACTTCAAATGTTGATTTCACATTTAACCACCTTTACAATTTATTCAAATTCTAAAAATATTATAGCGTGTCTTTGAAAATATGGACATGAGAGATTTTGTTGAAAATTTTCCTGCATTAAAATAACAGACTTATTACTTTTCCCAACTTTTATGCAGCATAAACCAAGAAAAATAATTTTTTCTACAAAAAACGACAAAAGCCTCTATACAGAATCAATAATTTATGGGAAAATATTGCTTTGTAAGACAGCTTTATTATTTTGGAGGGTAACATGACAGAGCAAGAAAAAGTTTTAGTTGAAAAGACGTCGGCAATTTTGGGCAGAAACACAAGCAGTATGAGGCTTAACGACATTATTGAGCAGCTGGTCCAGGTCATAGAGGAAAAGAAACAATAACATAGACAAGTAATGATGCATCTTTCTCCGGAAAGATGTTTTTTTATTGCTGGGGGTCGGACGATTCCCATCTGCTAAAGCAAACAGTCCAAGCGTTTTACGAAAGCAACAGGGCTCAATTTCTACTATTAATTTTGAATATGGTTCTTCTGTAAGAAAACTCGAAATGGAGAATTGGTTATTTTTTGCCCAAATGTTCATATTGCCACTTTCTGGATATCCAAATAGGCAATATAATAAAAGGAGAAAATAATTTGCAGTAGGGGACCCCTTCATGTTTAATACATTCGAAATTCTGATGATTGACCTTCTTTTTATTTTACTGATAACTGTGTTTACGGAGATGTTACTGGATACTAAGGAATACTCAAAAACGTGGAGGAATATTATTTATACACTGTCATTTGCTTTGGCATTATTCGTAAATTTTATTTTCACCGTACAAATTAATGGGGAGTTTATGATGGATTTGCGTCATACCGTGATTCTGATCGGTGGGCTATATGGGGGCAGTTTGACCTTGCCATTTTTATCGGTATGTGCAATTGGGTATATCATGGTTTATTCACCGGAGGAAGCCATGGCAAATACAATTATGGTCATAATTGAAACCAGTATGATTTATATTCTATCTAAACACTATTACAAATGGCGGCTTCGTAAGAAACTAGCACTTATATTCAGCACTGTCATTGTAGTAGGATATTCCGGGATGAAACTAATACACTATATCTTTAACTTCACAACGGGTTATGATTTTTTAATTGTATCTTTTTATGGGGTAAGTATCCTCATCTTAATATACGCTCTTGAATGGGTACGGAATTCAATTGTTATCAAAAAGAAAATTCGACGTTCTGAAAAACTTGAAATTGTTAGCCATCTTGCTGCTTCAATCTCCCATGAAATCCGTAATGACGGTAACGAAAGGGTTTCTGCAGATACTAGAGAGCGACGATTATCCAGTGGATAAAAAGAGAGAATTCATCTCATTGGCGAAAACCGAACTTGAACGCGCAGAAAGAATCATTACCGATTATCTGACGTTTGCTAAACCTGCCTCGGATAAATTGGAAGTGTTGGATGTAAGTAAAGAAATGCTTCACATCTTAGAGTTAATTCATCCTTTCGCAAATATGAATTCGGTAATAATAAATATTGACTTACGTAATGAAGTGAAGGTGAAAGGTGAACGCCATTTATTTCATCAATGCATCCTAAATATTGTTAAAAACGCTATAGAAGCAATGGAGGAAAACGGTGGTACCTTAACTGTAATGACTCAAGGTAAGGGAGAGAATAGTGAAATTTACATTTCTGATACTGGGATTGGGATGAACAGTGAACAAATTGAGAGACTTGGAGAGCCCTATTTTTCATTAAAAGGAAAAAACGGAACGGGTCTAGGAATGATGGTCGTTTATAGCATTATAAATTCTATGAATGGGAAGGTCTTTATTGAAAGCAAACCAGGCCAAGGAACTACTTTCGTTTTGCATTTTCCAATACCAATACTAGAAAAATAAATATACTTGTAGTGACCGAAACTATATAAATTTGCAGTGTAAAAACCGTTTCCCTATAAGGAAGACGGTTTTTTGTACCTGTCTAGCTACAGCGCTGACCGAGGCGCTTGCGCTTTTCTTGTCGGAATTTGTTTTATATAAAGAAAGAGGAAAACTTTATCAAGAACGGAATATAATAGCTAAGCGGCTTTTTGCGTAAAACAAATGAGCCTAGAAAAAATATATGGGGGATTATGTTGAAGCTAACAAAAGGAATATCAGTGTTGTTGATTTGCAGTTTCATAGGCTTGGCAGGATGTACTGATGGAGTGGAAGTGAGCAAACAAGCAGAAACGAAAACAGCAAAGGCTGCAGACAAACAAACCAAACAGAAGCCGGTTGAACCTGTAAAGGAAACCGTGCCACAGCCTGTAGTCGTTAATATAAAGGATCCAGCTCTGAGCAATGCTATCCAAACTTTTATCCCTAAAGAAATGGGATATGGTAAAAACAACGAGGAATACAAGAAGAAGCTTGAAAAGTGGGCAAGGGAACTTGCTTCAGGAACCGATAAAAAACCCGGTTACGACAAGCGTGGCTACCTCGACAAGCTTGGACCCGGTGGAAAAATTATTAAGGGAGAGCCACGGGTGATTTTAGAAGAGGCACAATTGGTGGAAATGATCCTCAAGGCTTCAGCAACAGGCGGGGATGTCATCCTTCCGTTAGTTTCATCAGTAAATAGCTATATGGCTGAGGACGCAGCGCACTTGAGTGAACAATTAGTTGCATCTTATACGACTTACTTTGATCCGAGTGTCAAGGGCAGGAACAAAAATATCGAGCTATCGGCAAAAGCGATCGACAATGTGATTGTCGGTGCTGGAGATCATTTTTCGTTCAATACCCAGGTTGGGCCTAGTGACGAGGCGCACGGTTACCAGCCGGCACAGGAAATCGTCAACAAAAAGCTGGTCATGGGAATCGGAGGAGGCATTTGCCAAACATCCTCTACCCTTTTCAATGCAGTGGACCAACTGGGAGTCGAGTATGTTGAGTGGCACCATCATTCCCTTGGGGTCGGCTATGTTCCGAAGGGAAGAGACGCAACCGTATCCTATGGAGGACTTGATTTTCGGTTTCTAAACACAAGCGGGGCACCGTTTCTGGTGAAAACTGTCATGAAAAAAGGATCCTTGACTGTGGAAATTAGGACCGCAAGTAAATTTAAAGAGCTTGTAAAAAAAGGGGTGTAGCCGACAGTTGAAACTGATATTGGTTACAATCGCTTGTTGGCTTATATTTTTAACAAGCTAAAATACTTTACGAAGCCACTTGCCGAACTAGAGCAAGTGGTTTTCTTTATTTATTGGTTATTAAGGAGTTGACATTCTCACTTCAAGGGATTATTATCAAAAGTGAAAATAATAAACGATATTTTTTTGTGGTATTGTTCTCAACTTTGATAATAAAATCATCTTAGGAGTGTTAATCATATGGATTTTGATCGTACTAAACTTATCTTACACCCAGTCCGCATGAAAATTCTCCAGGCGCTGGTAAACGGCAGAAAGCTCACAGCCTTTAAGTTGCTTGACCATCTTAAGGATGTTCCCCAGGCAACATTATATCGCCATTTGAACAAACTGCTCGAAGCTGGATTCATTGAAGTGGTTCAGGAGAATCAAATTAGGGGGACAGTCGAGAAGGTCTATGCCTTAAAACAAATCCCTCAAGCACCGCTTGAAACAATAAGCAAAGAACAGCATTTGGAGTTGTTTTTTACGTTTTTGACACAACTGATGGGGAGCTATGAGCAATATCTTTCGAGTGAAGATTACGACTTGGTTCGGGACGGGGTTTCATTCCGTGTAGCAAGAATGCATTTGACGGATAAAGAATTTATGGAATTGATTCAAAAGATGGGCGGCTTGATAGGCGAGGCTATGATGAATGAGCCCTCCGCTGAACGGAGACCGCGCAATTTTGCGACAATTATCATTCCGGAAAATCAATAGTGTAGGTAAATGGAGGGGTATGGGATGGAAAAAGAAGTAATATTTGGAGAGAAAAATCGGATCTATGGAACATTGGCAATGCCGGAGGGTGAAGGGGTACACCCAGCAATTTTACTTTTAGCAGGTTCAGGGCCGCTCGACCGAGATGGGAACGGTCCAAAAGGTAAACCGACTACAAATCTCTATAAGGAACTTGCTGATTTCTTGACGGGACTCGGATTTGTGACGCTCCGCTATGACAAGCGTGGGACGGGAAAGCGGAGCGGTGACTGGTTGGCTGCGGGTCTATCCGACCTCATGGAGGACGCCCGTATAGCCACAGAATACCTTCAGGCTCATCCAAATGTGGATAGTGAAAGAGTGATTGTGGCAGGTCATAGTGAAGGAACGATTATTGCGACTGCTTTGGGTGCGGCAATGCCACTTGCCGGAGTGATCTTCCTATCCGGCGGGGTCGACAATATGTCTGAAGCACTTCGGAAGCAGCGTGAGCTAGGAAATAAAGAGTTACTTGAAAAACCGGTTCTCGGCAAGTTGCTTAAGCTGATGAAGGTAGAAGAAAAAAGTGAAAAGCAGGCTGCCAAAATAATGGAGAAATTCAAACAGGCAAATGAAGACATTGTAAAAATTCAGTTGTTTTTTAAACAGCCTGCAAAATGGTTCAGAGAGCATGACCAATTCCATACGCGGAAGGCTTTACAATCCTTTAGCTGTCCTGTCCTCGCTGTAATCGGTGATAAAGACGCTCTGGCCGACAAGGATGTTCTTTCCGAGTTGCCGGCACTGGTCCAGGGAGAAGCTGAAATTGCGATTATAAAGGACATGGAACACGGACTCCGGATCCAGACAGAAGATCTCAGCATTTTAAAAGTGAGTAAGAGATTCAAAGAAATTCTAAGACGCCCGCTTCATCCGGACGCCCTTGGAAAAATTGAAAACTGGCTGAAGGCTCATTTTCTTGACCAAAACAATGAAGCAGAAAATGCAGGTTGATTAATTCCAAATGAGGACTTGGCAAGAGCTACTTTAAGGCATTCTTAGAAATGAATGCGACTTAACATGAAGAAAGGGCCGGAGTCATCCCATCCCGCACTCCATCTGCACTTTTACCGGTTCAGAGCCTAAGTTTTTGGAATGGATAATACTGCTATAGAGAAAAAACGGCAACACCCGCGAAAGGGTGTTGCCGCTGGCTTTAAACAAGTCCAAACCAGGTATACAAAGCAATGATGACAAAAACAGCTACCGTTTTAATAATCGTAATCATAAAAATATCCTTATACGATTGTTTATGGGTCAAGCCTGTAACAGCAAGCAAGGTAATCACCGCTCCGTTATGCGGGAGAGTATCCATACCCCCTGATGCCATGGCGACGACCCGGTGCATGACCTCTGGAGGAATATTGGCTGCTTCGATAGCTTTGTTATATTGATCGGCCATTGCGCTTAACGCGATTCCCATGCCACCGGAGGCAGACCCGGTAATTCCCGCTAGGGTACTTGTCGTGACGGCGCCGTTGACGAGAGGGTTTGAAAAGACCCCGGAAATCCCGTCACTTATTTTTGAAAAGCCGGGAAGAGCCGCGATAATTCCGCCAAAGCCGTATTCAGAACCTGTGTTCATGACAGCGAGCAGCGAACCGCTAATGCTCTTGTTTATCCCTTCCTTGAAGTTTTGCATCGTTCTCTTCCAGTTAAACGCTATCGCAGTGACAATCCCTGCAACCAATGCGGCTTCAACCGCCCAAATCGAGGCGGATTTTGCTACATCAACTGTATATTGGCCAAGGCCCAGCTCCGCAAAGTCGAATCCATTTGGATACCAGGCCGGAATAGCTTGCGTTAAATAACTATTCATCAAAGCAACAAGGATGAGAGGGACGAATGCTAGTATTTGTTTGAACACGGATTCTTTTGTATCCAACGAAACAGAAGTTTCCTCTTCTTCGGTAACTTCACTTCTAGCTTTAAATCCATAATAGCCTTCCCCAGCTTGCTTCGCCTTCCTCTTTCGCATTTCAAGGTAAGCCATTCCGAGACCTAATACGACAAGTGCCCCAAGGATCCCAAGTACTGGTGCTGCATAAATATCAGTTCCGAAAAAAGTAGTGGGTATAACATTCTGGATTTGCGGTGTACCCGGCAAGGCATCCATTGTAAATGTAAAAGCACCAAGCGCAATTGTAGCAGGCATCAGCCTTTTAGGTATATCCGCTTGTTTAAACAATTGAACAGCAAATGGATAGATAGCAAAAACAGCTACGAATAAACTGACACCGCTATAAGTCAGAATAGCTCCGAGAAGGACAATTGTAAGCATGGCCTGTTTTGCGCCAATCAGCTTTACAATCGTTTTTGCAATCGATTCTGCTATTCCTGACATTTCAATTATTTTTCCAAAAATAGCCCCGAGCAAGAAGACAGGGAAGTAATCCTTTATGAAGCCAGCCATCTTCTCCATGAATACCCCTGAATAGAATGGAAATAAATTAGCTGGCTCGATGAGTAAGACTGCAAGTAAGGCAGCTATGGGAGCAAACAGGATAACCGAGAAACCCCGATAAGCTGCAAACATCAACAATCCCAGTGCTAAAAGAATAATCACTAAATCCATTACAATTCCCCCTTTGTTAGTTAGTAGAAGATTTTTCAAGATAATATTAATCACTTAATCTTTAATTCGAGATAACTTTAAACTTGTGACGATTTTGTGTCAACTTTTCTGTTTTCCTACTAAAAATATAGTAAAAGCCATAAGAGGTTTATTTTCCTTATACAGTGGAACTAGTTAAGTGAATGGTAAAGAAGTAGTTAGCAAGCTATTTCAAAAAAAGAAAAACAGATAAATTGACAAGAGATAAAGCGAGGTTTAATGTTATGTCTCGAAGCTGAGATTTATAATTTTATAAAGTTTAAATTCATAATTCTTTTGGTTTCGAAATGAACACAAGGGGTTGATATACTCAAATAAGTTAAAAGAGCACTGGATCGAAAAGGGATGGCAGCACGAAAGAAATTCATAATGAAAAGGGGTGATCTCCGGTGCTAAGTATTATTGTTGGTTTACTTTTATTAGTCGGGTTAGCTTATCTTGGCTGGTCGATTATCTGGGTTGCACCACTGGCAGCCGGGGTTGTAGCGTTACTAAGTGGATTAAATGTATTTGAAACCTATACACAAACGTATATGGATGGCTTGGTTGGATTTGTTAAAAGCTGGTTCCCAATCTTCCTATTAGGCGCTATCTTCGGAAAGCTGATGGAAGAGACAGGGGCAGCGAGGTCAGTAGCTAAAAAAATTACGGAACTGATTGGCAAGAAAAGAGCTCTCCTTGGAGTGCTTATTGCCGCGGCCGTTTTAACATATGGCGGAGTAAGTTTGTTTGTAGTCGTATTTGCGATATATCCAATTGCACTGGAATTGTTCAGGGAAGCTAATATCTCCCGTAAATTACTTGTTCCAACTTTTGCGCTAGGGGCGTTTACGTTCACAATGACATCCGTTCCTGGAACACCGCAAATTCAAAACTTGATTCCAATGGATTACTTTAATACGACTCCTATGGCGGGTCCTGTAATCGGGATTGTGACGACACTCATAATGGCAGTTGGCGGTTATCTTTTTCTTGCCTATAGCCAAAGAAAGCTTACAGCAAGTGGCGATGTATTTACTGAGCCAGCTAAAGGTCCAACATCCTCGGAGAAGGATGAAAATGATGTTCCAAACTGGATTCTTTCTATAATACCTTTAATTGTAGTGGTTATCTTACTAAACGTTGTTAAAATTGAGGCCCTTTATGCACTAATCATTGGGGTGCTCAGCATTATGATTCTTAATCTCAAGGATCGCAAAAAGTTTGTCCACTCAATTAATGAGGGTGGAAAAGGGTCGGTAATGGCCATTTTGAATACAAGTGCAGCTGTAGGTTTTGGAGCGGTTATAGCCGTTGTGCCTGCATTTGATGATATAACTACCTGGTTATTTAATCTTTCCGATAACCCATTGGTCGCAGAATCATTGGCAGTTCAAATTATGGCGATGATTACAGGTTCCGCTTCGGGTGGGATGGGGATTGCTCTTTCTACTCTGGGTGAATCTTTTGCTCAATTGTCACAAACGACAGGAATCAGCCCGGAAGTCTTCCACAGGATGGCTGCTGTAGCGTCTGGAGCATCCATTCTTCCTAACAATGGCGCATTATTAACGCTGCTAGCGGTAACAGGATTGACTCATCGGGAGACCTATAAGTATGTATTTATAGTAGCCTTGCTGATTCCCACAATAGCGATGATTGTTGGGATTATCATGGGCGCTATCGGATTGGTTTAATATAAAAAAACATTTTGGAGGGATTTATAATGGTTGAAAACAAAGTAACGATTATTACAGGTTCAGCACGCGGGATTGGTTTTGAAATTGGCAAACACTTTGCAGCAGCAGGTGCAAAAGTTGTTCTTTCGGATATCAACGAGGAACAAGTAAAGGAAGCAGCTGAATCCCTTAAAAAAGAAGGATATGAAGCAATCGGGGTTAAAGCCGATGTAACTAGTGAAGAAGAAATAATCAATTTGATCAAAGTTGCAAAAGAAACTTACGGCACTGTTGACATCGTCATCAATAACGCTGGTTTGCAGCATGTATCGCCTATCGAAGATTTCCCAACAGCTAAGTTCGAATTGATGCAAAAAATCATGCTTGTTGCACCATTCATCATGACCAAGCATGTATTCCCGATTATGAAAGAGCAAAAGTTCGGGCGTATTCTTAATATCGCATCGATCAATGGCCTGATCGGATTCGCTGGCAAAGCGGCATACAATAGTGCCAAGCATGGTGTCATCGGTCTAACCAAAGTGGCTGCACTTGAAGGCGCTGAACATGGTATTACAGTAAACGCGATTGCACCAGGATATGTTGACACACCGCTTGTCCGCGGGCAAATGGCTGACCTGGCAAAAACTCGCAATGTACCTCTAGAAGATGTTTTGGCTGAAGTACTTCTGCCGCTTGTTCCGCAAAAACGTCTGCTTGATGTAAGCGAAATTGCCGATTATGCCCTATTCCTGGCAAGCGATAAAGCGAAGAGTGTGACTGGCCAAGCTGTTGTTATCGACGGCGGATATACAGCACAATAATAATATTTATACTAGCCCCCAGCCTTGGGGGCTTTTTTTGTAGGCCCGTTCTACCGTTTTGGATAATCAGCGGCATTTCTTTATTGTCTCTTAAAGACTTCATCTTCCCATCGCTATCATTACTTAGAAATCATATGCAGTGGTCAAAGAATCTCCTACTGCTCTAAAGGTCCTGGACTATATCATTTGTTTAGGGAATCCCTCCGTCTATTTTACTATTTTAATAATACTTCTTCCTATTAGATATAATTTACTTAAAATTTTGAATATTTAATTATATACTAGAGATTGGTGCAAACCAAATTAGTAGAAACAAGGAGGAAAAATCGTGAGGAAAAAGGTCTTATCCGCCGGTTTGTGCTCTGTTCTTTCGCTATCACTATTGGCAAGCGCAAATCCGTGGATGGTAAATGCCGAAAGTAAGAAGAATCAGGCGGTCCAAACCTATGTCAATGGTAAGGGTATGGAGTGGAAGGGAATCCCGCTGAATGGGTTAATTCCGGAAACAGCCTCAGACGCTACAAAAATTGAACTGGAAAATGGCATGACGAAACCGATTTACTCCACCGATGATGCAATCACAGAAAAATTATTTGTTGAAACAGAAATAGATAGTGATCGAGACGGTAACCGCGATCGGGTTTCCATCACAATCTACCGTCCAAAAACGGATCCGGGGGTTAAGGTACCTGTCATTTATGAAATGAGTCCGTATCGCTCCGGTATTCTAAATGTGCCTGTGTATAACGTAGATGTCGACTTAATACCGATCTCACACCCCGGCAATGGCTACGGACGCGGGGGTAAGCCGTATGCAAATCCACAAGGACAGGCTGCCAATCTTGGTTCTTTAGGAAATTACTATGTTCCCCGCGGGTACGGTGTCATTCTTGCTGAAAGTATCGGGACAGGGAAATCCGAGGGCTGTCCAACAACTGGCGATGAGCGGGAAATTCTTGGAACGAAGGCTGTCATTGATTGGCTGAACGGCCGTTCGAATGCCTTCACCGAGGATGGAAAAGAGGTCAAGGCCGATTGGTCGACTGGGAATGTCGGGATGACGGGTACTTCCTACAATGGAACATTGCCGAATGCCGTAGCAGCAACCGGTGTCGATGGTTTGAAGACGATTATTCCAGTGGCAGCCATCAGCAGTTGGTATGATTATTATCGTGCTAACGGAGCCGTTATCGCCCCAGGCGGTTATCAAGGTGAAGATGCTGACAACCTCGCGGAAGCAGTATTAACGCGAAAAAATCCAGAGGTTTGTATAGAAGTTATTGCCGAGCTTAAACGTGATCAAGACCGCGAAACAGGAGATTACAGCGAGTTCTGGGAGCATCGCGATTATGTCAAGGATGCGGATAAAGTCAAGGCGAGTGTTCTCGTTGTTCACGGATTGAATGACTGGAACGTCAAGACAAAGCAATTTGCCCAGTGGTGGAAAGCATTAGGAGAAAATAATGTACCGCGCAGATTGTGGCTGCATCAGGGCGGACATTCAAGCCCGTCCGGGAATAACTGGCCGCAATTACGGAACAAGTGGTTTGACTATTATCTTTATGGAATTGAAAACGGAGTGATGAATGAACCAGCCGTAGATATTCAGCGCGAAGACAAAACCTGGAAGAAAGAAGCCAGCTGGCCGGCACCTGGTTCTGTTTCCACAAAACTTCATTTAACTAGTTCGGAAAATGATTTGGGGGCTATGGTTTTAAATCCGGTTCCAAATCAGCCGCACAATAAGCAAACGTTAATTGATGACCCGATGACGAACGCAAAGGATTTAATAGCTAACCCTGACCTTAATTCTCCGAACCGCTTAGCCTATGTAACACAGGAATTGACCGGTGAAGTACGCATCAGCGGAACACCTAAAGTCAGTGTCCGTGCCAGCATTGACCGCCCGGCTGCGAACTTAACAGCATTGCTCGTCGATTATAGTAGTGGGGCTCCTGTTATCGTTTCACGCGGCTGGGTTGATCCGCAAAATCTTCATTCGGCGGATCGCTCAGAATCACTTGTCCCAGGAAGAGATTATTCGTTTGAGTGGGCAATGGAGCCGAAGGATTATATTTTTAAAGCCGGGCACAAAATCGGCATTGTGCTAATCGCCAGCGATCACGACTACACCCTTCGTCCTAAAGCAGGAACTAAAATCACGGTAACCCCAACACGCAGCGAAATAACCCTGCCTATTGTCGGCGGAAAAAATGCGTTTCTTCCATAACTTAAAAAAGGAAACTATTTTAATAGATTGATATCAAGAGTCCTTTCCAATTATCGGAAAGGGCTCTTTTTATACAGAAATGAATAACTAACGTTGCTAAAGCAGAACGATAAAATGGTGGTTTAGTTGGTAATGAGAAGGTTTGCAGATAGAAGTTTCGGTTTAATAATTGCACCAGCTGTATTCTCTGTAATTACAACCTGCTCAACCCTACTTCATCAGGATCATTCAGGACCGAAGGTAAAAGGCAAAGTATTGGTAATTGTAATTAACGATAAATACGCACCCCTCGGCTTCAGGGATAAAAGGACAATCTAATTGTGGTCAATATCTAAAACAGGCTAAAAAATGTGGGCGAAAAGGAAAATTCCCGTCAATCCACTTGAGCAAAAGAGTCTTTTGTATAAAGGAAAGAGGTTAAAGCCATAATAATCCTGTTTAAGGGTATTGAAGGAAAGGTATCAATATATTGGTGGTGAATCCTTGTGGGTTTCTTTTCCAGATTATTTGGAAGGTCAACGAAAAAGGAGATGAAGCAAATGGCAAACGTAAATCTGGCAGTTGTATTTTACAGTATGGGTGGAACGAATCTGCAGCTGGCAAAATGGGCTGAAGAGGGTGCACGTGAAGCCGGTGCAGAAGTAAGGGTACTGAAAGTCGAGGAGCTGGCTCCTGAATCCGTTGTTCAAGGAAATGAAGTATGGAAAAACACAACAGAAGCAATGAAGGATATTCCAGTCGTTTCATCTGATGACCTGGAGTGGGCTGATGCAATTATCTTCAGTACTCCAACGAGATTTGGAAACGTTGCATCCCAAATGAAGCAGTTCCTGGATACTCAGGGCGGCCTGTGGGCATCCGGCAAAACAGTCAATAAAGTCGTCAGTGCAATGACCTCAGCGCAGAATCCGCACGGTGGGCAGGAAGCAACAATTTTGGCACTATACACATCCATGATGCACTGGGGCGCTATCATCGTACCACCGGGCTATACTGATCCAGTATTGTTTGGAGCTGGCGGCAACCCATACGGAACCAGCGTTACTGTAGGTGAAGATGGCAAAATGAAGGACATGCCACAAGCAGAAGCAGCAGTAAAACATCAGGCAAAACGTACAGTATCAGTAGCAGAAATGATTAAAAAAAGTAACCAATAAAAAATTGCGAATCGGGGAAGGTTTCCCGGTTCGTTTTTTTTATTTGAACTTATACGGCTAAAGAAGGAACTGCTTAATGAAATTTTAGTTGTAACATTGTCTTAAGAAAAGGATCGTTGAGCGGAGATATGAGATTCTTCAACCCAGCATGTTTACTCGACGAAACTAATTTTGTGAGGGTGAGATTTGTCTAGAAAAGTGTATTTACTCGACGAAACTGAGGAAGTGGGATTGAGTTTCGTCTAGAAAAGTATGTTTACTCGACGAAACTGAGGTTAGAGGCATGAGTTTCGTCGAGTAAAATGTGTATGATGGAAGAACCAAAAGCTGAAGTGACAAATTCTAATAGGAAATCACAATTGGTATTTATGATAATCGGAATGCTGTTCTTTTCCAAAAATATAACTAAGAATGTACTTTGAAACCTATCATGCTATTCTCTAAAGAGGGTATTCATCCACTGGGTGCTATATGCAATGGAAAAGGGTATGGAGGAAGAAGATGAGAAAAGGACAAATTCGGGCTATATCAATCTGTGTTTTTAGAATAGACGATACAATCTTGGTCTGTGAAGGTTTTGACCAAATAAAGCAAGATTATTATTATCGTCCCATTGGCGGAGGAATCGAATATGGAGAAACAAGCTCAGCGGCATTGGAAAGAGAAGTGCTGGAAGAAATCGGCGCGAACATCATTAACATAAAACACTTAGGGACAATTGAAAATATTTTTACCTATAACGGTGACCTGGGGCATGAAATAGTTTTTGTGTATGACGCTGAATTTGTTGATAAATCATTCTATGAAAAATCAACTTTCATAGGGATGGAGGATAATGGCGAGAGTATTAAACTATCCTGGAAGCCGCTTAATTCATTTGCGGACAATAAACTGAGCGAACTTAAAAATCGACATCCTTTTCCGACCAGATTATTTATATACCAGGTTATGAGCAGTTTCGAAAGCTTGATGTAAAAGGATACCTCAAGGCCAGTTTTTACTGCCGGTTATAGTTGAGAAAATTAGCAGCAAGATTATTTAGTTGGTTTACAAAGCCTTGGACTTGAACTTATGATCAATAGGATAAATACATAGAGTAGGTTTGCAGAATTTGTATAGTAGCTGTTAGAAAAAAATGATCCATTCACTGAGAAACACAAAGAGGGTTTATCAGTTTGGATATTCTTCAAATCCATTGAAAGTAGGTCATACTATGAAAACCGAAAAAGAAAAAATGCTGGCCGGAGAAATGTATAATCCCGCTGACCCGGTATTGGTAAAGGATCGCGAAGAAGCGAGGCGCAAGGTCAGGGTCTATAATCAAACCTTGGAAACTGAAGGTGAACTGAGAACCCAGTTACTGAAGGAACTACTCGGTTCCACTGGTGAAAACATTTATATTGAGCCAAATATCCGCTTTGACTATGGATACAACACATACGTTGGCGAAAACTTTTATGCAAACTTTGACTGTACGATTTTAGATGTTTGTGAAGTGCGGTTTGGAGATAACTGCATGCTCGCACCAGGAGTACAAATCTATACTGCAACACACCCAATCCACCCAGCCGAACGCAATTCAGGTATAGAATATGCAAAACCAATTACGTTTGGAAACAATGTCTGGATTGGCGGAAGTGCAATAATTAACCCAGGAGTAACGATAGGAGACAATGTTGTGATTGCCTCAGGTGCCGTCGTGACCAAAGATGTACAAGATAATGTAGTAGTAGGCGGGAACCCGGCAAGAATCATTAAGGAGATTGAACTGTAAAGCTTAACAATAAATGACCATAAAAATGGTAAGCGGCTGTAGCCTGTTCATGGGGCCAAGCCGCTTTGTCATTACTGTCTTTCCGCCTGCGATCCCCGTTTCTCATCCTTATCCAGGACTGTTTCAATGGTCGCGATAATACAAGCAACAGCAAGCAAAGTCGGCTGGCTGATATAAATAGAATCCATAAAAAAGTCCGCCAACGATAAAATCGACCAATTAACCAACCCGTTTATTAAAAACCCTGTCGCAACGTTATTTGCAGAAAGAAACGACAGCAAGACCTCAAAAACCTTAACAACAAGTTCTCCCGGAATTCCTAAAAGGAAAAACAGCACAACAAATAAAAACAAAGAAAACAAAGAATCATATTGAACTCCCAACAAGTTGAAAATCCCCAAAAGCCCAAAATAGTAAACTCCGAAAGCAAAACCAACAGCACCGATAATGAGTACTGCAACTGCAATGATAATAATTACCTTTGTACCAAACGACTCTTCCTTAAACGATTTATCGTCCTCTCCCAAACCCTTCACCCCAATAACCAACCAAATATTCCTTTCATTTTACCATAGCTTTTTTCACAAAAACCTTCTTTTTGGAAAAAGCCGGCCTCCGCCGGCACCTACGACAAAAGCTTCCATCTCATTAACTTCGCCCAGCTTTTATCACCAAAGAATACCAACAAGAATGGCTATTGGAGCTAACTTCATAAAATAGGCTTAATTTTCTGTAAATTATTATTGACTTTATGTATAGTTTACTTTACATTAAGTATATAAAACTTTACTCTTGTAAAACAAAGCATACAGGAGGTGCAAATTTGACGTATCAAGAAAAGAAAAGCATTGTTTCTTTGTTCAGCACAATCCTCATTTTTATTGGTTATTGCATGTACATGTACCCGAGGCATCCAGGAGGAGGCCTCGAATCCGCAGCAACCTTTCATTACTGGGGTTCCTTCGTCCTCATCCTGACTTTATTCTCCGTAGTCGCACATATTATAATCAGCATTATTTTTAACATCTACTATCGGATAACGACGAGAGAAAAGGAACCAAGTTTCGAGGATGAGCTCGATGAATTAATCGGATTGAAAGCATTCCGTAATTCATTCTTTCTGTTTGTTAGCGGCTTCCTTTTCGCAATGGGCTCGCTGGTCTTTTATCAGCCGTCCCAGGCGATGTTCATGATCCTGATCCTGGCAGGATTCATCTCGGATCTGGCTGGCTCAATCACAAAACTTTATCACTATCGGAAAGGAGTATAGCCGTGAGTAAGAATCTTGTCGGCAACCATATTCGCAAACTACGCTTCAACCATGATGAAATGACACAGCAGCAGCTCGCTGACAAGGTGGGTGTAACAAGACAAACAATCGTAGCATTAGAGAAGGGAAATTACTCCCCATCATTGGAACTGGCCTTCCGCATCGCCCTCGCCTTTAACTTGCCGTTAGAAGAAGTATTCTTTTATGGGAACGATCCAAGAGAGTAAGCTTGAATTTATGAAAGTAGGGGATGGAATGAATTCAAACAGAAAAGCGGCAAAACGTGTAGGGGTATTGTTTATTCTCGCTGCGGTCACGGCAGTTATCGGGCTGAAATTGTACGATCCAATCCTAATAGGTCCCGATTATCTGGTGAATGGTGCTAAACATGCCAACAGGATTGTACTTGGGGCAGTTATGGAACTCATGCTTGTCGTTTCAGCGATCGGGACTGCAACAATCATGTTCCCGATATTAAGAAAATACAACGAAACAATCGCACTGTGGCATGTTTGCTTCCGGTTTCTCGAAGCAATTGTGATCACAGTTGGCGTAATTAGTGTTCTTTCCCTTCTAACCTTAAGCCGTGAATTTGCAGCGGCAGGAGCCCCGGATATCGTGTCCTACCAAAGTTCAGGAATTTTGTTAAAAGCAATTCACGACTGGACCTTCATGCTTGGTCCTCTCTTCATGCTAGGAATAAACACCATCATGTACAGCTATATATTTTATAAAACCAGGCTCGTTCCGAGGCCGCTATCCATCCTTGGTATGACAGGTGCAATCTCTGTATTTCTATGTTCCTTACTGGTCATGTTCGGCGTCATTGAGCAAATTTCTGTTTGGGGCGGCATTTTGGCACTGCCAGTAGCAGCAAATGAAATGATTCTCGCGGTATGGCTAATCTCCAAGGGGTTTAATGAACATGCGCTTGCTTCCATCTCAGTTAACAAACAAAACGGTGGAGTAACACCAACTTAAAAGATATGACATCCATGTGATATGAACAAATGGGCACCTGTTAAATACTAATGGCTATTTTCGAGTACAAAAACTAAATCAGAACATCAATTAGCAGTCGATTCGTATATGAATTAGGCTGCTTTTTTGGTTCATATATAGTTTTTAATAAAAGTTGTATAACTGTGCAGGTAAGTTTACCAAGAATATAATAATTATATTTAAAGCATCGTCTAATAATAAAAGAACCTTTGGTAAAACCATCCGCTTAAAATAATGGGGGGGGGTAATGAAGAAACTTTATTATTAGGAACGATTCTTTTGCTTATTGGACTGGTGAGTGCATATGAAGTTTTTGGAGAGAAATTAATCAAAGACGATGAATACAATAAAATAACACTTTATAAGGATTGGGGTAAAGAGGGGCCAGTTGTAATTACTAATAAAAATGTTATAAACCAAATCATAGATAGAATTAATTCATCCCCTAAAGAGAAACTCTCCGATATTTCGTTTGAACAAGGGCCAGATGGAAGAATGATCTTTGAAGTTTAGAGCAAAGTTTATGAGGTGAGAGTTTTTAGTCACTCAGGAAATGTGGTTACAAATAAACACTTAATTAATACAGCCTTTAAACTTAATGAGATAGTTGAATAACACTTTTGTAACTAAAAGGAGTGTTGATTCAGAGGAATAACGGCCTTATTGTTAAATCTTTATGAAACGGGGCAGTTGAGGAAGAATTTTGTATATTAAGCTTTAGGGGGAAAAGCTTTTGAAAAAAAGTTTTACTGTGCTATCAATTATTTTAACTGGCACACTCGTTGCGTTTCTTGGTTTCATTTACCTTAGTAATCCAATTGTTATAAACGGAAGTTCAACTTATGAAGATACGAACGAAAACATAGAGATTGTATTTCATTTAGATAACGAAGGAATTAATAAGGTGCTAATAAAAGAAGTACGAATTAATAACCAAGTTGGCAAGGTGGACTTAGGGATTAGTTATGACACTTCAGATATTGTACAAAGTGGAACCGATAACGAGTCGATAAAATTTGTTGATTTAGGGGAAGAATTTGTTAATCCCAGACTCTCAAGTGATCAGGTAATAGATGCCCTCAATAAAAAAGAAAACACTCCTATTCAATACGGCATTAGAATTAAGAACTTTAAGGAACCAATTGAATTCATTACGATAAAGTACAAATATTTCGGGTTACCTGTTTCCAAAGAGATTAATGTTATAAATGAACTTTAAATCATCTTAATAACTAATGGTGCTTTAATCCAAGAAGGATTAAAGCACCTTTTTGCGCTAAAGGGGGAGTAGCGTTTAAGAAGGCCATTAAAGATATTCAATATTTTGATTTTTCCAAGGGAATCGATGGTAAAATTAAGCTAACAAGTTTTAGCCGTTTGGAGGTTTAATTAATGGAGAAGTTTGTTGATGACTTGGCGGGAGCTATATATGATGTCTTTAAGTTTATCATAAGGTCAATTAGTTATTTACTGGCGGGGATGATTATTGTTGCTGCTCCCATGTATCTGATTGTTTGGATAGTAAGGTTGTTTCAGTAATTTTATTCAATTTACGTGTGCGTAATCCAGTAAGGATTACGCACCTTTTTGTTGAATTTCTTATTGAACAAACGGGAGTTTTGTTGAATAACTCTTAATTAAAAGTTTAAATTGATTACAGAACATGTGAAAAATTTGAGGGAATTAAATTGGATATATGGACTAATAAAGGATTTTCGATTTCTACAAATAAAGAGTATTTAGATTTTAGATATAAATAAGGTTTCTGCTGTTTTAAATGCAAATAAAGATTACATAGATGATAGATTTCCTATCCAGGAGGTTTCAACAGGACTTCCCGTGATTGTTGTCCCTTTAAAATCTTTAGAAGCAATTAAAAAAGTTAGAATAAATAAAGAAAATTACTTTGAATTAATCGAGCATACTGATGCAAAAGCAATTATGGTCTTCTCCCCTGAAACATATAGTGTAGAAAATCATTTAAACGTCCGTGACTTTGCAGATTATTTTGGTATTCCAGAAGATGCAGCTACTGGAAGTTCTAATGGATGTTTAGCTTCTTACTTAATATCGGTATTTTGATAAAAGTGAAATAAATATTCGTGTAGAACAAGGTTATGAAATTAAAAGACGATCTTTATTGTGTAAATTCACTTCCCGAATTGCTTGTAAATTCGAATGCGAAACACTATGCGAAAAGCACTGTTAATTCGACTTTGCACTTCCAACCAGAAGCCATTATAGAAAAGTCCGGAGAGTTTATTACTCCGAGCCGATTTCTAAGTTCGCTAACGCTTTAGGTCCTTATAATTTTTTAAAAGAAAATTCTTTTAACCGATTTAACCTTCCATAAACAAATGGTTTTGAATTTAAGTACGATACATCTAAATTTAGATGAGGAAAAGAGTTGAATTGGCAGTCAAGATTGGTAACGAAATTGGATATATATGTTAAAATTTGTTGCAAGTTTTTAAATAGAAGAGGCGATGGGGTAAAGTAGATTTTTCCGAAAACATTAGGGGGAGGATTTAAGTAATGGCAAAGGTCACACTAACAAACATGTGTATGATTTACGATAAAGAGAAAAATAAAGTTCTAGTTCAAGATAGAATTAAATCTTGGCAAGGCATTTCATTTCCTGGCGGACATGTGGAGGATGGAGAAAGCTTAATAGATTCAACAATTAGAGAAGTAAAAGAGGAAACAGGATTAACAGTTTCTAATCTAGAACCATGCGGAGTTATTTATTGGTTCAATAATGAAACAGGAGAGAAATTCTTCGTATTTAATTATAGAACGAACAATTTTAGCGGGAATCTGCTAGATAATACAGACGAAGGCAGGATATCCTGGGTAGATAAAGATGAGTTATTGAAACTAAATCTTGCAGAAGGCATGAGAGATAGATTGCCAATGTTCTTTGATAAAAAGTATTCGGAAGGATTTGGAGTTTGGAATGAGCATACTGAAGGTCAACTGAAATGGCAATAAATAAAAGCAATAATGATGTTCAAACAAGGAAGGCATGTTTTTTGTCCCTTTTTAAACAACGTGTGGTAAAAAAGGGTTTCAATGTATCAATCGCATAATTGGATTTTTATTATTCACAAATGAAATAAAGGAGGAAACCATTAGGTATCCTCCTTTAATGCCACTTCTTAGCAAGTGTTTTATAATATTTTTCTCTAAAAGCTCTTCTATCTAGCAGCTGCTGCATTCTTTCTTCATTATTTTCCAGATCCTTTAAAAGAAAGTTATGCCGATTTATAAGGTTTTCTTTAAGTTCATTATTGACCCTATTGGCGTCGTAGGCACAAACGGAAAGAAGTTTTTTATCACTAACAATCACATCCGCTTCTTTTTCAGAGATTGATAATTTTTTATGCACGTCACGCTCATCTCCCCATTCAACGTGAGCCCAAGTTCGCACGACAACCTCATCTGAATAACCTTCAATTAATTTTGGCAGATGGTCGAAGATTGAATTACATTGGAAATCTCCCTTTGCATAATAAAAATCAAAGTTGTTGATAATGATTACTTTATTTAATTGGCTTTTGCTCAAAATCGCTGCAAGACTTTTTTTCAATAGCAGATTGATCCGATCATTTTCGATAATTATGGAATATTGATTCTGTTCTAGACCACACATAACAAAGTCCTCTATATGTCTTATATAATCCTCTATGTCCTCGAAAATATATAAGATATGTCCCTCGGTAAGGTTTTTAAGGTGATTTGTTATTTTAAAATGTGTTTTTTCCAACACAGCACCCCATTCTACTCAGCATATTTCTTCATCCTAAACCAGTAACTCCCTAAGTTACTTTGTGAAGAAGTGGTACAACAGGGCATCATACTCTATTCATCTACTGCTGATTCAAGCATAACATTGATTTATAAGAATTATATGAAAAATTTGTCAGAAAACGTATGGTATTTTAAAAAGATTTCTTTATGCAGAAAAAAATAAGACCCTTCGATTAATGATAATCCAGGGTCAAATAATAAGCTAATTTTGCGTTTTTTCAAAAGCTAGTTTCAAACCAAACCCTATCAGGATTGTACCTGTGATTCCTTCAATAATAGCCTGGGTTTTAGGTTTTTTCATAAAGGCACTAATCTGGTGAATTAAGTAAATATAAAGGAAAAACCAAACGGCAGTCAATAGAGTATAAGTGATTCCCATTATAAGAAACGGTAATAAGGTATTGCTTCCAGAGTCAACAAACTGAGGCAGAAAGGTTAAGAAAAACACAGCAACTTTGGGATTTAGGATATTTGTAAGGAATCCTTGTTTAAAACAAGATGTATTTGCCAACCGGCTTTTTGTGTTCAATTCACTGTCTGATATTTCTTTCTTTGCCTTCAACGACAACAATGTCTTAACACCTAAATAAACTAAGTAAACAGCACCCACGTATTTGAAGATAGAAAACAATAAAGCTGATTTCACAATAATGGCTGAAAGACCTAATACAGCAGCTGATGTATGGATAAGAAGGGCGCAGCACGTACCTAAGGCTGTTTTAAAACCTCCAACTTTCCCTGCTGCTACAGTGTTCTTTGTGGCAATGGCAGTATCGGGTCCCGGTAAAATAATTAGAAAAATGCACATTAGGACAAACAGATAGAAGTTTTCCATTATATTTTCACCTCTCTATTTAATGGGATAATTTTATATTTTATTATATATAATTGGTCTTATAAATTGAACTACGTAAATTGTCGGTACGTTTTTTGACCTTTACCTATTTGCGATGTAATAGACAGATTATGGAGTCCATAACCGACTAAACTGCTTCCGTTATTGTAAAGCTGAAATACTTGTCTTTCTGTAGTGAAACGATAATACTTACTCCCCGTTAATGAATGTGAGGTTAATAGAATACTTTGAAGGAAAAGAAACATTAGGAGGAGAATATATATAAATCCCTATGAGCTCTGAAAGCAGAAAGCCATTGGATTGTAATCGGCTTTTTTTAACTATCCAATAATATAACCAATAAACTCAACGCGCTTGCCGATTTTGTACATGCCAACTAGAAGTCTTAAGTCTCATCTTAGTGGAATATATCTAGGTATAGACTTTAACTGGAGGACTGTTCATGGCTTTAATTTCAATTTTTACTTATGGCAAGCTGAATCACCCCTATGATCATCCTGCATCTCGCGATTTTTATGAAATGGGATATAAAGTAATGCGTCAGGCATATGTTTCAGGATATCTTATTGAGGAATTTTCATCCGATGGAGTATCTTTCCCTGAAGAAACTAAAGGTTACCCTGTATTGACACTGACAGTATGGGAAAACCTTGATGCCTTATATCGCTTTACATATTCAGGTAAACACAGTCAAGCGCTGCGAAATAGGAGCAGATGGGTGGAGCCATATCAAGAGAAGCATTTTCCATACGTAGTGTGGTGGATAGAAAATGTTAAGGAAGTATCGTGGGATGAGGCTTTCAAGAGATACAACTATTATCTTCAGCATGGATCCACTCCTTTTGCATTTGACTTTAAGCAGGCATTTGATGAAAAAGGAGAGGCGTATAAGCTTAAATAGGAGATTTGTCTCTTGTTAAATGAGATTTCGCTAACACTTGGGGTGTGGGTGCAAACAGACTTAACTTATAATGGGGGAAATATTTTGTTCACCGATATTATTAAACAAAACCAAAAAAGCTGGGATAAAGTAGCCCATCATTTTAATGGCGTGGATGCATTGCCTAGTTACGGGCCATTTGCACAAACCGAAGATGAGTTAGGACTGCTTGGTGAAATAACTAATAAAACTGTCCTGGATGTTGGCTGTGGAAGCGGGCATTCTTTGAGATATATGGCAGATAAAGGGGCAAAAGAATTATGGGGAATTGATTTGTCCGAGGCTCAAATTAAAGCCGCAAAAGAGACTCTTCAGAATCTAAAAGCCAATTTATTCTGTTCACCAATGGAGGTTGATAGTGGAATACCCAAGCAGTATTTCGATGTGGTTTATTCAATATATGCAATTGGTTGGACGACAAATCTTGCAGCCACGTTTGAACTAATCCATTCATACTTAAAGCCTGGTGGTTCCTTTGTATTCAGTTGGGATCATCCGCTTTACGCACATTTGAAAAGTGAGAAAGGTCAAATCTACCTTAACGGCTCATATCAGAATGAGGGGGTAACAAAGTATCCGAATTTCAAGGGTGAAGAAGCTCCAGTTGTTATTCCTAAAAGAAAGATGGCAACGTATATAAATGAGTTAATAAAAGCAGGGTTTAAAATTGAAGCTGTTATTGAAAGTGAAGTCTCATCTCAATTTGATGAAGTAAGCGAGGCGATATCTGATCGCTACTATTCCTTATACAAGGCCAGGAAGTTTCCGACAACTATTATTATTAAGGCAAACAAATCTTCTTAGGGGGAAGTTAGTTGGATAAAGAAATAGTAAACTACGATGATTTGCTAGTAATGTTAGATGATTTTTTAAGAGAGCCAAAGGAATTCTGGGAGAGTTTTTACATTGATAAAACTAAAGACATCCCTTTCTTTAAGGTCAAAGGACCAGATGAAAATTTAGTAGAGTACTTTAATAACGGCCTTGCTCCGAATCGAGTATTGGAAGTGGGATGTGGACCAGGGAGAAATGCAGTTTATATGGCTAAAAAAGGCTGCAAGGTAGATGCGTTGGATATTGCCGACAATGCAATTCAATGGGCAAAAGAAAGGGCAAGTGAAGAGGGAGTACAAATAGATTTCCATTGTCAATCTCTCTTTGATTTTGAATTTGAGCCACATACATATGATTTTATATACGATTGCGGGTTGTTTCACCATTTAGCCCCTCATCGACGATTAACATATATCGAAGTGATAAAGAAAGCATTGAAGAAGAATGGACATTTCGGCATTGTTTGCTTCAATTCAAAGGGTGCTTTAGATACATCGGATTGGGAAGTCTATAAAGAAGGCAGTTTAAAAAGGGGAATAGGGTATTCCGAAGAGCGATTGAAAAGAGTATTTGCAAATTATTTTACGATCCTTGAATTTAGGGAAATGAAAAAAATCCCGCAACCAAATTCTGTTTTCGGAGAAGATTTTTTATGGGTAAGTTTAATGAAGGCGAATAAGTAAGAAGGTTATTTATATAACGAGAGCGTTAATCCAAGTTTAACGCCTTTTTATTTTTTAAGGAAGTGATTTAAGAATCTTACTATCAAGCAGGTCAGTAAAGAAGAGGCCCCATTGTCGAACGACTCGATACATTAATTTATTTGTAATAATCAGCATTTCAAAGGGAAATAAGGAAAGTTAAGAATTTGTTTAGCTTGTTGGATTTCCTGATTTAACTAACCGTGCAGAATTACGCAGTTAGAGGAGACAGAATGGAAAAATACAAAGTTAAGCGTATAAATAATCTGATGAACGTTGATTTTGATCATTTAGCGACTCAAAGCAAAGAAGAAGGTTTTCGTTTTATAGAGAGATTAATAAATGATTATAAAGATGGCAGTAATACTTTCAATCGTTTTGGAGAAGGTTTATTTGGTGTGTTTAATGAAGAGGGAGTCCTTGTTGCGATTGGCGGATTAAATAAAGACCCATTTTCAAATGACCAATATATTGGCAGGTTAAGAAGGTTTTATGTCAATAAAGGGTATAGGAGAAGCGGTATAGGAAACCTTTTAGTAAATAGGATAATTGTAGAAGCAAAAAGATATTATAAAGTTTTGGTTCTTCATACAGATACCGAACAGGCTGATAAGTTTTATACTTCGATTGGATTTTCAAAGGGGAGTTTTTATCCAAACTCAAGTCACTTTATAGATCTTTAAAGTTAAGCTAACAGGCTTACCGGAAGCACCTAAGTTCATTCAAATTCATAAGCAAAAGTAAATGCCTCAATAAAAGAGACCAACAAATGCAGTTAAATTTGATGGTCTCTTTAAGTTCAACAAAAGATTTAAAAAGCTTTTACGGAGCGGAAATTAAGGGAACCCATTTTTCCCCGAGTTACTGCCTCATCAATTGTATTTCTGTAAATGCTTGATGGAGGTTGGATTTGATTGTTAATCGGCGAAGATCTAATCCAAGGCTTACAATCGTTTGGGCAACCTCTGGCCGTATTCCGGTAAAGATGGTTTTCACGCCAATTAGTGATAAAGCACTTATTACTTTTAGCAATTGATTGGCAACCATCGTGTCAATAACCAGGACCCCTGACACATCCAATATTAAATGGCTCAAATTTAATTTGCTAGACTGTTCTAGTGTTTTTTCCATTAACATCGCTGCTCTTTCGGTATCGATGTTGCCTATCAAAGGAAGAACACCTACACCTGGTATAAGCGGTACAATTGGAACTGATAACTCCATAAAGGCATTCTTGGCGTTGTTTAAGGATTGTTGGTAAAAATCGACGAAGGTTAGGCTAAAGTAATATACAGCTTGGTCAAGTAGTGGGTCTATTATTGAAATGATTTTAAAAATATAATTTGCGGACAAGTTCAACTCTACACTTAGCTCTTCTATAACCTTCCAAATAACTTTTCTATAATAATTTGTGTCTTTCAATGCCTCATCTAAAGGTACCCCTAGATTAAAAACGAAACCACCCGAAGATTCTCCCCATTTTTTTACACGATCAATAGATAATTGTTCATCATTGTAATCAATGAGGGCTTTTCCAAAAATCTCAATAAAGTCAGCCCTTATATCCATAATTTGCTGTTCAATCTTTTGAAATTCCCTTTTTTGTTCTGGGGTAAGGTCCAATCCTGAGAATCTTGTATCATGAACTTCTTTGGCGATGTCATACTTTTTATTAATAATGGTTTCTCCCAAAATTGTTAATTGCTTCTTCATCTTTTCCCCCTAAAAGTAAAAATTCGGTCCTGTTTGATTATAAAAATATTACCATAGGAAGAATAGGTTTTACGAGTATGAAGGATTTAATAATAAGTCAAAGCCTTTTGGTGGGTATTAAAAAGTAATCTTTGAATCATAAGCCTATTCGCTTTAGAGGAAATGTCAGTACCACTTGTGTTAAACTAGCAATTATTCAAATTATTATTGGAGACCCCCTTACAAAAAGAAGTGATTCCTCAATTTTTACAGGGACTCGCCCAGAACAATATAAACAACAATCAAAATGCGAAATCTTTGAATTACAAACTCATGTAACTTCAAAGAATGCCCTTTTTCATTTAAGTGTAAAATATGGACTAACCCAATAAGGTTAAAGTCTATACGGGTACAAAGGTTGGCTCGTGTAAATAGCATAAATGATTACAAAAAGGCGGGAAAATCTTGAATAGCAAATTACCTATTAATATAACTGGTACAGACGCTCTAAATAGCATTGGTGAAAATATTATTATAGCTGATACGGAGTATACAATTATTTGGCTAAACTTAAAGGCGAGGCAAACTCTTGCATTGCTTGCTCCTTTGTATGGAATTGCTAATGTGGATGACTTTATTGGATTAAACATGGATTATTTTCACAAGAAACCGCCACACCAGCGGAATGTAATGGCTGGCTTGAACGATGGACATAGAGCCAGGATTAATATTAAAGGTAAATTTATAGCTGATATTGTGGTCACTCCAATTAGAAACATGACAGACGACGGTGGAATCGTTGAGGGGTATATGGTCATGCTTATGGATGTGACGACGCAAGCAGAAGAACAAAATAAAATGGAGAAAAGAATCAGGGAGTTATCCGCACCGATCCTAAATATTTGGGACAATACAATCGCCATAACCTTAGTTGGTGAATATGATCTGGATAGGGGAGAAACGATTATATCCAGTGTGTTGGAGGAATGTGCCTCTAAAGGAATAGAATATGTTATGGTTAGCCTCAGAGGCGTAAACCATTTTGATGACAGCGTGAGGCAAACGATACAAAAATTACATGATTGTTTAAGGCTGCTCGGGGTTGAATGTATAGTTGTTGGGATTAAACCTAAATTAGCAGTGAGTATCCAGGAGTTAAATAATATTTCTACATTTAGTGATGCTCATACTGGGTTGAAACATATTATGAAACTTCAAGAGACGAAATGAAAAAAGTTTTTCATTGATCAGTCCAGTGAAATTGGTTTTATGTCGAGGGTCTAGAAAGATAAGCGCACTTGTTAGTGATTCTTTTTGTTTAAACCGATTAGGACAGTATTCTGAAGATGAGTATGTGAGTACATGCAGGTAAGCACAGGAGGCGTTGTTCCAGAAGGATAACGGCCTTTTTTGTTGAATTTCTAACAAACAGGAGTTTAAGAAGGCATAAAATTAGAAGGCAGAAGACTGAGTGAATATCCAAACGAAATTAGAGCCATTTTTATCATGCTATCGGCAGGTTGGAATCCGGTCATAAGGAGGACTATTATCTGGGGGACCCTATTGAATTCTTTCTAAAATGGATAGCTTACATTAGTTTGGCATTTCTTGTTTTTACAGTTCTTTGGGAGATATTCGCTTTTGTTTGGATAGTCGTCTTGCAAAAAAGAGACTATGACCGTTATCTCTTCTGGATAAAGCCAAAACCAAAAAGAAGATCCAAGAAAAAGAAAAGGGCACGGGTACGTTAATCAAGGAAATACGAAGCCCTTTTTTGTCGGAAAAGTTCTTTTTAGCAGATAGGGGAAGTGTAATGGAAGAACAACCGTTATTGAAAAGAAGTGTAAAACACAGTGCTGGGGAGAAAACAAGTTGGTTGCGAGATCTGTTAGCTTGGCTAAGTATCGGAGCATTGGTAATATTGATTGAAAATCAGTTCTCTAAAACAGCCCTAATGTTAGGAATAGTATTAATCCTTATTTTCTCAGCAAAACAAAAGAACCCTGTATTCCTTCTCCTAATGATTCCTTTGTTTTTTATACTAAATATTGGAGAGGTAGGGAATGTCGTTTTTCCTAGCTTTATACCAGCTTTCGCAAAAGGAATTATTTTTTATATCATGGCGTTTGTAATATTCGTTATATCCCTTATGTATGATCACATTAAACACTCTCCTGGAACTAAAAAGATTAAGAAAGATGACAGTTTTCAAGATGTTGCCCTGGCCGTTATTGATTTATATACAGATATAGTAAACAATGATAAACCTTTGTCTTTGCCGGATAGTAAGTTTATTTCGAGCTTTTATAGAAAGCAATGGGGAGCGAAAGAGGACCAATTTAAAGAGAGAATCTATTCACTTGGATTATTATATAATGAACTTATCGAAGACAATCCGGAATTACTTATATCTCGGCACCAACAAATGAAGTTTAATAATCAGGCGGAATTATTAAAAAAAGAGTTGGAATGCCTTTGAAAAACTTAACAATTGATAAAATTGAATTCACCAAGAGGAGAATGTGTGTTTCATGTCAGTAACAAAGAATCTTTCTCTCGCTAAAAATCGCAATTTTTTAATCGTCGCTATTGCTTTAGGTGTAATCTTAAACCCATTAAATACGACGATGATAACAGTTGCGTTGCCAGAGATTAAAAATGAATTTATGCTCTCATCAAAAGATATTACATGGTTAATTGCTTCCTACTTTATTATAAGTGCTATTTTCCTGCCTCTTATAGGTAAACTAAGTGACGTTTTTGGAAGGAAAAATATCTTCCTGCTTGGACTTTTATTGGTAGGTATTTCTTCATTTACAGCTCCGTTATCGCCGAATATGCCGTTTCTGTTAGCAATGAGAGCGATACAAGCAATCGGTACATCGGCTCTGTATCCTGCTGGAATTGGAATTGTGCGGTCTTATATTGAAAAAAATCAAAATAGAGTAATCGCTACACTTTCGGTTTTTGCAACCACCACGGCAGCGTTTGGACCGACAATCAGCGGTCTGTTAATTCAGCAGGGCGGCTGGCATGTGATTTTTTATATAAACTTTCCCATTATCATTATTTCAGCTATTCTAGCTGTCCTTTTTATCCCAAAAGATGAAAAAAGAACAGCTGGAACATTCCGATTGGATGGGATTGGGATTCTTTTATTCAGTTTTTTAATCACTTTATGGATGTATTTCTTCCAAACATTGGACAGCGGCTTAAACCTATGGGTATTAATTGGTTCAATAGCGTTAACTTTATTATTTTACTTCTTTGAAAAAAAGAAAGCTGAACCTTTTATCGATGTAGTTTTCTTAAAGAAAAATCTCAACGTTACATTTGTGTATGTTCAGTATATTTTATCTACCTTGATATTTTTTGCAATGCTGCTATCTATGCCGATCTATTTGCAGTCAGTATTATTGCTCGACTCCAAACAAACAGGCATCATGATGCTCTCCATTTCAATATTTGGGATAATCATCACACCTATAGCAACACGTTTTATTGAAAAGGCAGGATGGAGAATTCCCCTGCTTACTGGGGGGATTATCGGTATAGCGGGGGTTATCCTCTTATTGACAGTCAATCAAGACTCCCCGCTTTACTGGATATTTTTCGTGTTGTCGATGATTGGAGTGAGTAATGGTATTTTGAATATAGGTTTACAAACGTTACTCTACTCGTTTGTTTCTGTAGCGGAAACTGGAACGGTGTCAGGTCTGTTCATGACCTCGAGATTTCTGGGTAATATCCTCGCTTCCAGCTTATTTGGCGTGATGTTTGCAACTGGAGTTAACGATACTAACCAAAATTGGATGACCATCATATTAATCGTTGTATCAGTTATTTTATTGCCAGGAATTCTGTATGTCACAAAAGGCAAACCCGCAGCCAATACGCCATAGTTTATAAAAAACTTGGTTTTTACATCAAGTAGCTTGGAATAGTATGTAGGGCAGACCTAAAACTAACGACTTCGTATATTAGTCAATAAGTAAGCGATCAGAGTCGGTTCTCTGATCGTTTTTTATTGTGGGAAGAAATTTCCTTAGTTTTTTGAGTCCAGCCTGAAATAATGAAACAGTCCAATTCAAATCGACTTTATCCGCATCTAAAATTTAGTCACTATCCTTTACGACACAATTTTGGCTTGAATACAATCCATCTCCTTCCACACTATTGACGCAGGAGGATTTTTCCTTTTAACATGTTTGTAATAATTGTTATAATTGTAAAAGGGAAATTTAAGGAGGAGAACGGATTGAAAACGTTTAAGACCATCATCATGATAGTGGTCCTGCTGTTCTTGTTGCTAATGGCCATCGCGGTTCCGATGGCTTTCATCGGAGTACTTATTTATGCGATGGGTGCATGGGCCAGCATCCAGAAGGGGAAAAACAAGGCCTTTTTTAAACGGCCATGGCTTTTAATAACGGCTGGCGTAATTACCACGTTCATTATGATAGGAAGCTTTGCGGAACCAGTTTCTGAGGAAGCATCCGCAAAACCGAAAGTAGAAGAAAAGAAAGCAGATAGAGAAGAAGAAAAGCTTGCTGCAGCCGAGGCGAAGAAAGAAGTAGAGGAAAAAGCGAAAGCGGAAGAAGAAGCAAAGGCGCAAGCAGAAGCGAAAGCTAAAGAAAAACAGGAAGCGGAGGCAAAAGCAAAAGCCGCAGCGGAAGCAAAAGCAAAAGCTGAGGCTGAAGCGAAAGCCAATGCGGAGGCCAAAGCGAAGGCAGAGAAAAAGGCAAGCGAAGCAGCTATTGCCGCCATGGCTCTTGAAAAAGTCACCATCGGCCGAGTAGTCGACGGAGATACAGTCGAACTTACCGACGGAAGAAAAATTCGTCTTGTTGGTGTCAACACACCAGAATCAACAAACAGGAATGAAACATACGGAAAAGAAGCAAGCAACTACACGAAGTCAAAGCTAAATGGCAAAACCGTCTACATTCAAAAAGATGTGAGCGACACAGACCGCTATGGACGCTCCTTACGGTTGATTTGGCTTTCAGTGCCTTCGAATGACATGAGTGAAAAAGAAATCCGCTCAAAAATGTTCAACGCAGATTTAGTATTGAATGGATATGCTGAGCCATCAACGTATCCACCCGATGTAAAATACAGTGATTATTTTGTAAAGTTTGCACGTGAAGCACGCCAGTCTGGGAAAGGCCTATGGGCATATGGAGCGGAAGGAACGACAAAAGGTGATCTTGATTCAACTAAATCGTCTTCGAGCAAACCAGCTGCCTCCAAGCAACCAGCGCCTGCTAAACAACCTGCACCTGCCAAGCAGCCAGCAACATCGTCTGGTGGACAGGAAAATTTCAAAAACTGTACAGAACTCCGCAAAGTTTATCCAAATGGAGTCCCGTCCAGCCATTCAGCCTACCAGGCAAAAATGGATCGCGACAAAGACAACTATGCGTGTGAGCGCTGAGAATACTAACCTAAAAAGGCTATCTATCCAGTACATGGATAATAGCCTTTTCTATGTGGTGTTACGGGGCATCTAACCCTGATTGTGGTAAAAAGGAGGATTAATTTAATCATTATTGATTATATTCTCTACAGGAAATTGTTTTTACCGCTGGAAACAGGCCGTGTACATACGGGTTTTACCAAATTTGACACGTTTGGGGTGTCCAATTGTTCTTTTAATAGAACAATCTTCTGGTTTATCGGTCTAATAAATAATTTATCGGTCCAGGAAAATTTTTATCGGTCAAACCACAGCCCTTCCCGCCACAACACGATTAAAAACCTCGCAAGCAAGCAGAGGTGCCTCAAAAATTAACGCCCATGCGGGATTTTCATTGTTTGCGTCGTGCTAGGAGACCATGAAGTCACCGGATGCTGTTACGTTGCGCTTTGCATCAAAGCCGCCTGTGTCTCTAGCCAGTATGTTGACCGACTTAGTGATGAGTGTACTTAAAAAAGAGTTCCTCAACGGAATAGAATACTTTAACAATGAGGTGGATGAGGATGAGAAGTAAGAAAGGTATAATCACTACACTTTTGATATTGGCAGCTATAATGATGGGTACTAAAGACTACCACCTGGCAAAAGCAGATAAACCACCCGCTTTTTCCATCCTTAAAGAAATTTATAAAGATGGGGGAACAAGAGTCTATACAGGCTTAGGCTATAAGGTAATAGATTTTAATCAACTTGACGGCCGGAAAGATGTTGTGTTTATCCCTTTTTATATTGATAGTTGGGAAGTAAAATAACCTCTACATGTTGAGTTGGGAAGGTAGCTCCTAAATTAAATTTTAGCGAATAAGAAAAATAATAATAATTTCTTATAAATTAGAAAAAAATACTCTTAGGAAAGGAGGGAGTGCGTATGTCATTGATAAAAAGGTTAACTGGATTGATTGTTTTATTTGCTATGATAGCAGCTGTGACAACTACAGGCCCAATCAATGCTGGTGCAATGGCGGAGTCCGGCGTCGTCACACAGCCTATCGAGCAAGTGAATGCGATTGAAGTCGAGTTAAATGATGATTATTTTAATCCAAAAGTTATTACGATTCCGAATGGAAAAACGACAACGATTAAATTAAAAAACACTGGTAAGAAAGAGCACACCTTTACAGTGGAAAAGCTCGGAGTTGACGCCGAAGTCCAGCCGGGAAATGAAAAAACGATTACTGTGACGCCTAAGATGCCAGGTACATATGAATTGATATGTCGGTACCACTATCAAATGGGAATGGTTGGTCAAGTAATAGTTAAATAATATGGTCTACTAAAGGGCTGCGGTGGCAGTTCTTTCTTATTTGAATTATTGCAGGTAAATGATAAGGCGCGTTGATCCAAGATGGATTAACGGACCTTTTTGCTAAATTTAGTCCATTTATATAAATAGGTATCGGAATCCTTATAATGCCACCATTTGAAAGTCTTTACAAAATTTACACAAAAGCAATTGAATATTAAAAGTATTATGTTAGTATATTACCGACAGACTGTCGGTCGATTAAGGGGGTAACGATGAGAAAAGAAGCAGAAGAACGTAGAAACGAAATTCTTAATGCGGCTGATGAGCTATTTGCTCAAAAGGGCTTTGATGGAACGAGTACGAACGATATTCTTGAAAAAGTCGGTATTGCACGGGGAACACTTTATTATCACTTCAAGTCGAAGGAAGATATTATGGACGCACTAATTGACCGATATAGTGACCATCTTTTAGGTGCAGCACTGGAAATTGCAACAGAGAAGAGTATTCCTGTATTCGAAAGGATTATCCGGGTTGTTTTATCCATGAATTTAAGTGAAGGAAGCGGCCAGGAAATTATGGAACACATTCACAAGCCACAAAACGCGCTAATGCATCAGAAAATACAAAAAGTCATCATCAATGGCATTACGCCAATACTAACTGGAATCATCCAAGAGGGGATTGAACAGGAGCTGTTTAGCACGCCATACCCGTATGAATGTATGGAAATGATTGTTACATACGCAAATACCATTTTTGATGATGATATGGTAGAGATGACCGATGAAGAGCGCACATCACGGGTACAAGCATTTATCTTCAACGGAGAAAGGCTGCTCGGTGCAAAAAGCGGAAGCCTGAAGAATGTTATTCAAATGTTTGGCAGCGAAGAAAAAGTAAATAATGAATGATTCGGAAAAAAATCCAAGAGATTTCTTCTGTTTTGTTTAAAAAAGAGGTGTCTTATGTTTTTCAGGATAATCCGCAATGATATTTTAAAGAGCAAGGCAATAACCTTCACAACAGTTGTGTTTGTTGCTGCGGCTTCTATGCTTGTATCACTCGCAGCAATACTTGTTGTCAATCTTACTGGTGCGCTTGATACGCTAATGACAAAATCTCAAACTCCACATTTTATGCAAATGCATTCAGGAGATATTGATACTGCTAGACTTAAAGAGTTTGCAGAGCAAAATGACAATGTTGAAGAACATCAGGTAGTTGAGTTTCTTGGCATTGACGGCGCGCAGATTCTATTGGGCGAAAATTCACTTGCGAATAGTGTGCAGGATAACGGTTTGAGCTTACAGAATGAAAAATTCGATTATCTTCTTGACCTTAACGGCAACATCATCAGAAATGTAAGTGATGGCGAGCTTTATGTGCCAGTAGCTTATATGAAGGACAACACAGTTAAGGTCGGTGAAAAGGCTATAATCAGCGGGAAGGAATTTACCGTTGCGGGATTTCTCCGTGATTCGACCATGAATTCCTCGCTCTCTGCGTCAAAGCGATTTCTTGTGAGCAACAATGATTTTGCTGAATTAAAAGACCAAGGAAGTATTGAATATCTGATTGAGTTTAGATTAAAGGATTTTTCGGAAATAGGTGAATTTGAAACGGCCTATGCTTCCGCTGGGCTTGAAGCGAATGGGCCTACCGTTACCTATACGCTTTTTAAAACGATGAACGCCATTTCAGACGGGATGATGATCGCGGTTATCCTTCTCGTTAGCGCACTTGTCGTTACTGTTGCTTTTATGTGCATCCGCTTTACACTCCTTGCGAAAATAGAGGACGACTACCGTGAAATTGGTGTAATGAAGGCAATAGGGATGCGTATCTCCGACATAAAGCAAATCTATCTAGTGAAATACTTAAGTGTTGCAGCGATAGGCAGTATTCTTGGATTTATTCTCTCGGTTATGTTCCAAGGTGTACTTCTAGATAATATACGGCTTTTTATGGGTGAAAGCGAAAATGCTTCATATGCTATCGCTTTTGGGATGATCGGTATCCTTCTCGTTTTCCTCGCAATTATTGCCTATGTAAATGGTGTGCTGAAACGCTTCCGGAAAATATCCGCTGCAGAAGCTATCCGCTTCGGTACTTCCCAGGAGAAGAAGACGAGCGCCAAGCGGTTTTCCTTACTGACAAACAGGCTGTTAAGCACGAATGTTTTTCTAGGAATTAAGGATGTTCTCGCAAGAAAAAGGCTTTATGCCACTAGCTTATCGGTTCTGGTGATTTCGGCATTCATCATTATTGTTCCTCAGAACCTGTACAACACCATCTCTTCAAAAAGCTTTATTCAGTATATGGGGATTGGAAACTATGATTTGCGCATTCAGACTACTACATCTGAAAAAACCGCTGAAATCGAAAGGGCGATAGAAAGTGACAGTGCTGTTTCCAAGTATGCTGTTCTGACAACAAAGACTTTCAAAACAAGAACAAGTAACGGGTCAGAAGAAAATATTAAAGTTGAACTTGGTGACCATTCGGCCTTTCCAATTGAGTATTCAAAGGGCAGAGCACCAGTTCGTGATGATGAAATAGCGCTTTCGGTTATAAATGCTGATGAGCTGGGCAAAAAGGTAGACGATGTGATTACGCTAGTGATTGAGGGCAAGGAGAAAGATCTCACGGTTACCGGGTTATACTCCGACGTTACGAATGGCGGCAAAACCGCAAAGGCTGTATTCACTGACAAGTCGGCTAGCGTCATATGGACCATTGTGTGTGTTGAACTAATGGATAGATCTCTAGTTGAAAAGAAGGTCACTGAGTACTCAGATCGATTTGATTTTGCAAAGACTTCAGACATCGATGAATTTGTTTCTCAGACCCTCGGCTCGACAATTAGTTCCGTTGAAATAGCTTCATACGCTGCAGTTGCTGTTGCGCTTATTATTACGATACTAGTTACACTGTTGTTCATGAAAATGCTTGTGGCAAAGGACAGATATTCCATTGCCGTAATGAAGGCGCTTGGTTTTACAAACTCTGATATTAGGGCGCAGTATGTTACTCGTTCAGTGTTCGTCCTGATTATTGGAATCATTCTAGGTACGCTACTCGCCAACACTCTTGGAGAAGTCCTTGCGGGCGCGCTTATCTCTTCGTTTGGAGCATCGACGTTTAATTTCACGGTAAATCCTCTTACGTCGTATCTGCTAAGTCCGTTGATGATGATAGTGACAGTGGTAATTGCAACTATGATTGGCACATCGAACGCGGGACAAATAAAAATTTCCGAAAATATAAAATAGTAGGTGGGAGTAGAGAGATGGAGAAGATTATTATCGGTGATCAAATAGTAAAAGCGTTTGGTGAGGGTGATGAACGGCGCAACGTTCTCGAGGGTGTATCTGTAGAAATAAATGAAGGAGAGTTCGTTTCAGTGATGGGTCCTTCTGGATCGGGAAAATCGACGCTTATGTTTGCTCTAAGTGGAATTGACCGTATAGATGGTGGAAAGGTTGTTTTTGACGGCAAAGATTTATCTGCAGTCGGGGAGGATGGGCTTGCAGATATGCGCAGAACAAAAATGGGATTTATTTTTCAGCAGCCAACTATGCTAAAAAACCTGAATATCATCGACAATATTATACTTCCATCAATGCGGGAAAACAGAAAAAACACAGCGAAAATTTCAGAGAAGGCAAGAGTACTTCTAAAAAGGGTAGGCATTGCAGAGCTTGAAACTCGAGATATTACCCAGGTTTCGGGAGGGCAGCTTCAGCGTGCAGGGATATGCAGAGCATTGATGAGCAATCCCAAAATCATCTTCGGTGACGAGCCAACAGGTGCCCTCAACTCAAAATCCGCTCATGAAATAATGGACATTTTTTCCGAAATCAATGCGGATGGTACTGCGATTATGCTTGTAACTCACGATGCGAAAGTTGCAGCGCGGACCGAACGTATTCTGTTTATGCAGGACGGAAAAATTGTAAAAGAATTGAAGCTTCCTAAATTTAACGGCACGGATATTGATTCCAGAGTCGAAGCGGTGACAGCGAAAATGTTGGAAATAGGAATTTGATCTATTGTCAGCCATTCGCAAGGTGATGCAGGAGGATTAATCCAATAGGAGATTAATCCTCGTTGTATGAAAGGCAATTTTTGATAAGCATATATTTTTTTGTATCACGCAATTATTTCAAAAACAGTACCATGGCTATAATCAGTTACTCTCGATGAGCCATAAATCCCTAAATAGAGTGTGGTTTGATTGAGATTCGTTCCCAAGCTAACATAATAAGCTGATTGAGACCCGAAATTATAATCGGTTTCTATAACACTATAATCATTTAATTTACTGTCAGTTCGTATCCTCGTATAAGCTAAAACCCCTCTAGCAGCTGCTTGAGATTCATGCTTTCTGACAAAATCGGTAAATATAACACTTCCGGTTAATTCCGGGATGGCATTCCCCATATAGCCTTGGACTCCTGTAAGAGCGGTTCCTGCAAATTTACCAGGCCGGGAATCTTTATGAAAATAAGTCGTTAATGGCGGAAGACGCTTCGTTGAGGTATTCACTGCATCATTATAAAAAGCGACTGTTTTTTCATCAGTTGTCGGATTTGCAGGGCAGCTCCTTATAATTTGCGTAGGGAAAGCACCTTCCCATCCTCGCCAGCCTAAGTTAACAACTCCTTCTTGAATTAGAGTGGTATTCGCTATAAAAGCTTGAACCAACTTGGTAACCGGTATTGGTTTATACTGGACGAAAGAAAAAATCGCCTCCGCGAAATCCTGTCCAACATTTCCTACATATTTAATAGTTTGATTGTAATACCTTTGAAAAGATATGCCTGGTATATTGCGAACCCCTTTGGCAATGACCGAGAGTATCTCTTGAATCCCGGCGGGAAGTTCATTAAACCGTGTGACAACTGGAGGATTAGGGATAAATGTATTTTTACTAACATCAATTTCAATTATTTTTCCTGCAATTTCGATATCATCCTGGGCTAAATTAAAGGGATCATAGCCAGAACCGCCATCTCCATTTGTAAAAACAAGCCTTCCTGTTTCAGGTGAAAAGTTTAAGCTGTTTACCCCATTATGATTAAAAAATGGTCTTCTTAAGGATAATAATGTCCGCCGCTTTTGAGGCTGGCCACTCGGTTGTAATGCCCATTCTTCAACTGTATCAATATGATCAAAGTTTGTATCTCGATTTTCCCACTTAAGGTTTAAAGTACTTGGATCACACGGGTTAGGCGTATAAGATTCTAGAGCACCAGGGCCTTGTGTTCCGGCTACTGAATAATGAAGATAAAAAAGACCGTTGGTATTAAAGTAGGGGTGGAAGGCTAACCCAAGCAATCCCCGTTCATCATAGCCACCAGAAAAACCAAGTTTAATAATTCGCGTGCGAATATCCAAAAAAGGTCTTAAGCTTCCGTTTGCTATGTAAAAAATTTCTCCAACCTGGGTCGCAATAAATAATCGTTCGACTGACTCACCCGGAAGTACTGTTGTTTTTATTACTGTGGGCAAATTGATCCCACTTACAATCGGATGTAAACGAACCTTCACGTTTCCCAACCCCTTCATATTTGTCTTCTTTTTATAACAATATGAATAGAGCTATAGTATTCATGCCAAATCAGGATTAAAGACATGAGTTTCGAATCAGCGTTAAAGCAATAGCCTCGGTCATAAACCGATTGTAAAGACGAATAAACATAAAGTGTTATAAACCAGAATGTAAAAGTTGGAGATGAGAGTGTGAAGAAGGGGAGAAGTAAAGCCATACGGTATTGGCGCAATTCTTTGTATGAAAATAAATTAGGTTTATGGGAATTATCACCTGCCATGAAACTAATCCTTACTGCAGTGCTAAGCTCGATTGCAGCGATATTCCAATCTGCAGGGGGATATATGCCAGGCATCGGCTTTTTTGTGAGCGCAATGGCAACTTTACCTTTATTTTTAACAACGGTTGTTTCTGTCCGCCAGGGTTTCCTTTCCTATTTGGTAACAATCCTGCTACTATTGGTTATCCAGCCTAGTGAACTGCTTATTTTTACGTTCACAACGGGGATACTGGGATGGGCAATCGGCTTTTGCTTCCGTAAGTTAAAAATAAGATTTTTAGTTGTTTCCTTGGCAGGTGCTACCTTATTTATGGGAATATTTGCACTTCTATTTATCTTTCACTTTCCCGTGTTAGGACCAGGTGTTGGAACATCTTTTCACTTTCTTCCATTATTTCTCGTAGCGGTATGCTGCTTTTTATATACATGGATGGCAGCAGAAGCCTGTTCGTTTGTTCTGAAACGGTTGCTTTGTGCTCTGCCGGAAAAAGTAATTAAGTCGGTATCTACAGATGGTTCAGTATCGAGAAAACATATTGAGTAATGAAGTATAAATATAATTATTAATTTTCCTCGTTATGGTTGCTTGGTAGTTGCCTGTTATGAAATTTTGACAAAAAAAGTAGTGCGAAAACTGATCCAATTAGGGTTAACGACATATCCCATTGTGCATCCCACATACTTCCTTGTGTACCTAAAAAATTTTTTGATTCTTTTCCACCATGTGTTAGTAGGAAAAATAACCATTCAATGATTTCATAAAGGGCACCGATTGCCAGAGAAATACTCATAATGATAAAAATCAACCATGGGCCTCGAATTAATGGTGTTCGTCTTAATAAAACTTCCCTTATAACTATTACACCCAATCCCTTTAACAAATGACCAAAGCGATCATAGTGATTTCGGTGTAAATCAAAAATGTCTTTTATCCAATTAAATAGAGGAACCCTTGAGTATGTGTAATGGCCGCCGATGAACATCAGGATTGCCAGGGCTGCAATGATAATATAAGACAGGGTTGTCAGTCGAAACCGTTTGTATGTAAGTACGACAATCAACACCCCGATTACAGCAGGACCTGCCTCTACAGCCATTAAGCCATATCCTCCAATTGGCTTAATCATCGACCAAATAAAAACTGAGCTAACAAACAAGAGTAGAAAAATGTGAATGATGTTCATTTTTTCTTTAGTCACTGTCACCCATCCCTTAAAAGTTTGATCAAGAAATCGTATAGGAGAAGGAGATGTAAGATTTACCCTCTTCTTATAGTGTTGTTTAATCGAAAAAGATTATTCGAACAAGATAAACAGCATGTGTTAACTTATTTGCTTCGAAGATACATTCGAGAGGGTTAATCCAGCAACTTGGATTTTGTTTATGAAGAAATTATCAGGGGAAAAAAAATACTGCAGCAATTGCTGCAGTATTATGTATGTTTCAATTTACCTATCGAAAAATAGTAGAAATAACCTGGTCATATGTCATGGAACTATCTACCATATATACTCCAGGACGCAGCTTTTTCATCAGCCCTTTTTTCTCAATGTCCTTTGAAAAAGCAAAAGCATCCTTGACTATACCGGCTTGTTCTAACGCTCTTCCTACATTGATACTTGTCATACCATCCGAAACATTAATAACTACTTTGGTTACAGGTTTGGCGTTTGACGGGGCTTCTGCCGGCTTTGTTTGTTTTGTGGCCGCAGCCTTGGCATCGTTTATAGTCTTGTCGTATTCCTCTTTGGTTTGCACGACATAGCCTTTCGTTTCGAGCTCACCTTTCATTTCGCCTTCGGACAATACGACTTTTTCAACTTTTTCAGTCTTTGATGAAGCCTTAGGTGTGTCAACAGTGAAGTAAACAACTGCGCAAATAGCTGTTGTTAAAAACATTGCGGCAGCAAAACTGCTCAATAAGTTAATTCTCATTGGCAACTTTTCTCCCTTCATCCTGCACTTTCTGATAAGGAGCGAGTATGTTTTGAATTGTACCAGGAGAAACCTTTTTCATTTCTGCAATACTATCAATTGAATAATTACGATAATATAAGTCAAGAACTTCACGCATCAGAAGTAATTCCTCTGAAGACTGCCGGATTCCAGCTGCCTTAATAAATACTTCCTGGTCAAGCTCAAGGTTTCTAATTGAATTTTGAAGAGCATGGATTTCTACCATAGTAGAAATATGAACCTGATCGATTCGGTTGATTTCATCTTTTGCTGCACGAGTTGATCGTAGAATAGAAACAATGAGTAGTAATGCGGATACCACAAATAATCCGGCTAATGTCCATTCCATTAATCATACCTCCTTCTTAAGTTGTATATAGATTCACAAGTTTTTATTATACAAGGAATCATTGTGTTTTTCGAATTATAACCCCATAAATACTCTTCGCTTTATATCAATAATTTATGGCAGTAGGGTACGAAAGTTATTTTATAAAAAAACAAAAAGCTGATTGGTATCATACAAACCAGTCAGGTTGCAATACGGTATATAGGTTAAACTTAAGTTTGAACATAAAAATTAGCACATAGCTGAAAAGAAAGGCCTACTAGAAAGTCTTTTGTTGCAGGAGACCGAAGAAATTCCCGGTCTCTTTTTATTGTCCCAATGCTGGCCAAAATTTATTTTTCTTAGCTTCTCCTAACATCTGGTTTGACACCCAGCTACTGCCGTGGTTAAACTGTTAATGATGGAATATTTAGAAAAGTCACAAGGGGGATAAAGATGAAAAAAGGATTATTTGCGTTAATGTCAGTATTTTTTCTAATTGTTGCCGGATGTTCTTCTTCAAGCTCTTCTGGAGGGGATTCCGATCCGAAAGCGATTACAATCGCAACAGGGGGAACAGGCGGGGTTTATTATCCGCTTGGTGGCGGAATAGCTGAGATCTTGGAAGGTGAAATGGACATTACGGCAACCGCACAGGTGACTGGAGCTTCTGTTGAAAACATGCAGTTGCTTTCCAAAGGAGATGTGCAAGTATCGTTCACACAAAACGATATTGCCGATTATGCGGTGAATGGCAAAGAGGTTTTTAAAGACAAGCTCAAAGGAATCAGCGCAATCTCGACCCTATATCCAGAAATCATTCAGCTCGTTGTTGCTGCGGACAGCGATATTCAAACAATTGAAGACCTGAAAGGGAAGAAAGTATCCGTCGGGGCACCAGGAAGCGGAAACGAAGCAAACAGCAAGCAGATTCTTGCAGCTGCTGGCCTCGACTATGACGATATTGATGAAGAACTGAAATCCTATGCGGATTCAGCCGACAGCTTTAAAGATGGCTTGATTGATGCAATGTTTGTTACATCCGGAGTTCCAAACTCTTCGGTGTCGGACATTGCCGTCTCAAAGAAAGTCCGTGTTGTAAGCCTTGGCGATGACATCATCTCCAAGCTGAAATCGGACTATCCATTCTTCATCGATGAAGTTGTACCGGCGGGATCATACGAAGGGCAGGACCAAGATGCAAAAACTGTTGCTGTACTCGCTGCTTTGACAGTCAGCAGCGATTTAAGCGAAGACTTTGTTTATGACCTTACAAAAGCAATTTATGAAAATCTTGATAAATTAGGTGCAAAGCATGCAAAAGGAAAGGAAGTCAAGGCAGAAGCAGCTCTTGAAGGACTGACCATTCCTCTGCACCCGGGTGCAAAGAAGTACTTTGATGAGAAGGGCATCAAGCAGTAAGGGGGCACATGCAAGGGAGCTATTCAGGCTCCCTTGCATCATTTTATGAAGAAGTACGCCGCAATCCTCGCCGGTTTAACGCTCTTATTTTGGTCGCTGCAAGCGAACCAAACCCCGGAGCTGGCCATCACATCAAATAAAACAAATGAAATTTTGTGGAGCAAGCCTGTCGAACAGGGAGATTTGTTTACGATCAGGTTTACCCACTCAGTGGAAAGAACCGAAGTGGATGAAGTTATCCGGATTGGCGATGGTAATCTGGTGATTGATTCTACAATCTATGAATCTTTCGGGGCTGGTTTGCCCTTTGATATTGAAGAAGGACAGATAATGAAGACTGAGGACGGAAAGGTCACCATTGAGAACATCAATCGCGAAATTCCGTTCATGGATTTGTTTATCGGACAGGTTATTGCGAACCATACTTTGATTATCGAGGGAGAAGAAATCCCCTTGAAAACTCTGAGTGAACCTGGTACATCAGTGCGCTTCTCTGTTACAGACGAAAGCCGAGTACAGTCATTTTTTAGGAGGTTGTTGCAATTTGAATAAAGGGCTACAGGATCAAACTACTCTCACTGAAAAAGACCTCCAGGACCTGCTGGCGGAATACGATCCGGAAGCAGGGACAAGAAGGTTAGAAGGGCTGGCGCATAAATTTGTCGTGCTGCTGGCTATTTCGTTTTCCATTTTCCATATTTACACTGCATATATTGGCGGGCTTGGCTCACAGCTCCAGCGGTCGATCCATCTTGCGTTTGTCCTGTGTTTAATATTTCTTTTATTTCCATATACGAAAAAGAAAATCGGCGAAGCGAAAATCCCGATTTATGATATACTCCTGGCGGCAATAGGAGCATTTGTCGGCCTGTATTGGCTTTTGTTCTTTGATGATATCGTTAGTCGGGTTGGAATGAATACCCCCCTTGATCTCACCATTGGAGCACTGGCAATAATCCTGGTTCTTGAAGGATGCCGAAGAGTCGTCGGCTTGCCGATTACGATCATTGTATCTGTATTCCTTGTTTATGCATTGTTTGGGCAATACTTCCCATCGTTTTTAAGGCATGGCGGAATTTCCTTTGAACGGATGTTTTCCCATATGTATTTCACGACTGAGGGAATCTTGGGAACACCGCTGGCAGTATCAGCGACGTTCATTTTCTTGTTCGTACTCTTTGGGGCGATTCTTGATAAAACAGGTGTCGGGGATTATTTTAATGATCTTGCACTTGTCGTTGCCGGAAGGGCGAGCGGGGGACCAGCAAAAGTAACGATTTTTTCCAGTGCGCTTCAAGGAACAATCAGCGGAAGTTCGGTTGCGAATGTCGTTACATCGGGTGCCTTTACAATCCCGCTGATGAAGAAACTTGGCTACCGTAAGGAGTTTGCTGGAGGCGTTGAAGCGGCTTCATCTACCGGAGGACAAATCATGCCCCCGGTAATGGGAGCGGCCGCGTTCCTAATGGCGGAATTTACGGGGATACCTTATTGGACAATCGTCAAGGCAGCTGCGATTCCCGCAATCCTTTACTTTGTCGGCATTTGGATTATGACTCACTATGAAGCAAAAAGGCTTGGCCTGAGAGGTTTGACAAAGGAAGAACTGCCTTCCGGCAAATATGTTCTTTCAAGATTATATTTGCTTGTGCCAATCGTCGCCATCATCTATTTCTTGAGTACTGGAATGAGCCCTATGCGTGCGGCGCTGTATGCCCTGTTCATCGCTGTTGTCACCGGGTTCATTCAGCCAGGTGAAAAAAGGCTGACGATTAAAGGCTTGTTCGAAGCTCTTGAAACGGGCGCCCGGGCCGCACTTGGCGTAGCGATTGCCTGTGCCGCTGCGGGTATGATTGTTGGAGTAATTGTCTTGACTGGAATCGGCTTGAAGTTTGCCAACGGACTGATTGACCTTGCTGGAGGAAACTTGTTCATCACATTGGTAATGACGATGGTGGCAAGTTTGATTCTGGGAATGGGCGTCCCGACGACGGCGAACTATGTCATTACGTCAATGATTGCCGCGCCTGTGCTGGTCGAGCTCGGATTCCCGCTATTGGCTGCGCACATGTTTGTATTTTATTTCGGCATATTGGCTGACATTACTCCGCCAGTTGCATTGGCTGCTTTTGCCGCCTCGGGAATTGGCAAGAGTGACCCGCTAAAGACTGGATTCGAATCGACCCGGCTGGCGATTGCAGCGTTTATTATCCCTTATATATTTGTGTTCCAGCCGCAAATGCTGCTCATCGACACCGAGTGGACGGGAGCAATTGGAATTATGATAAGTTCAACGATTGGGATGATAGGAGTCGGAGCGGGAATGATCGGCTATTGGGTCAAACCATTAAACATCCTCCTGCGGATGGTCCTTGTCGCGGCGGGTATCATGCTCGTTATACCGGAGTTAACGACATCGATTATCGGCTTCGTGCTGATGGTCGCTATATATGCGTATCAAAAGTTCTTCCAAAGCAACGCCGATAAAGACTTAAAACTTGGGAAGCAACAGCAGCAATTGTAAAAAATCGAAGGGGAAACCCTTTGATTTTTTACATTCCCGTTTCATACGAGACGAGTATCATTATTTGGTGGAACGTGTGTAAAATAAAACAATGCTGCCTTGAAATAGACAGCATTGTTTTTTTAAATCAGAAATACTATTAAGTTTTTAATGCTTTCATGGCAAGGAGCCAACCTTTATAAATACTAAACACTTGTTGTCTAATATCCGTAGTCATACCCATAAGGATAAGGTGGGTATGGTGGGTATGGTGGGTAATAATACGGATAAGGGTACACTACTCTAATAACTGGGTATGGGAAACGACGTCTACGGTATCGGCGATATCTTCTCCTGCGGCCGCCGTCATAGTCATCCCCGTAATTATTGTAATACCCTCCAAATTGTCTAGTTTGTTGTCCTGCATCAACATCCTCGGGAACTAACATGGTCACACCTTCCTGATCCATGTCATCGAGTATACCCTCAACTTGTGAACCGTCAGTCATCTGTCCCACAACATGATAGTTCATATAATTTCTGCATAACTGCATCATTTGGTCATTCTGGTATCCACTTTGGCCTTGATAAGGATTTATTTGCATGTAACATATCCCTCCTCTCTATAATTCCTAGGATATTCAACCAGTTTGTATAATGTTAATGTAAAAAGAAAATTAAAACTAAAAGAGTTTTTTTGAAGTGATTACTGTATCCGTTTCTATTTGTTATTTTTAAGTGTACGAGTAAAAATTGAGAATTGCATCTACTGGCAGCATAATAAAAAAACTCCCCCCATCTTAAAGAGGAAGTTAAACGACATGCTTAACTGATTTGTTAGGTTTCGGTTCGACTCCTTCAGAAACGGATACACCTCTATTCTTGTATACAATATAAGTTGTCAAGAACAGGCTTACATTAGCAGAAATTTATACATAGTCCGTAAAAAACTACATTTCCAGCCTTTTTCATAAACTGTATGAAAAAGACCGGGTCCAGGCGGTCTCGGAAGCAAAGGATGAGGAGATTGTTTGATAAAAGAGCCGTTCTTTCTGGTTAAGGATGGATAGTAGGCGCACGAAACTCCATCCCTTATTTTTGAAGTATCTTATCAAGTTTCTTTTCAATCCTTTTAAATCTTCTTTCAAAATGCAGATACGTAATGTAGCCAGTTATTGCTTTTGCCAGGAAAAATAAACCGGCTGCAATACTTATAAGAAGGTAGTTATTCCGTAAATGACCCAAAACCTCATTAATACTATCCACAGCAGCTCAACAACCTTTTAGTCAATAAATTGATAATGTTAATTATATCCTCAATGTCTGACTTTATGTAAAAAAGTTGGATGTTAATAATCAATGTGGAATTCAATCGTAATCATAAAAAGGTTGCCTAAAAAGTTAATCAGGCAACCTTTAAGTTTATCAGCAGCCAACATCGGATCGTTGTCACAAATTTATCCCCCCGATTTCAAAATATATATTCCTGTTTCACTCCTTTCCCGTATATCCACCTTATTAGCAAATTTATCTACCACATCTTGAACTATATCAACGTTATTTTCATTCTGACACAACCAGCCTTCGCCAAATAGCCAAAATGATCAATGCCATACAATCTAAATAACCACAAAAAAACCAGTTCCCCAAAAAGGAACCGGGCCAAATTACAGAACATTACTCTCCGTCCATTTTCACGTACCTATATTCATTCAGTGCTTCAACATCTCTCAGGAACAGCTGGCCATCGCTGAAATTCAAGACTTCCATCGTCATCGTCGGACGATTCATCTTCGTTTCCTTGCCATCCTTGAACAGTTTTTCATTGGTAAACACAATCACTTTTCGATTGTTGTCCCATTCCCATTTTCCGATAAACGCATTGTCCTTGGAAGGGTAAGCATCTTTTCCGTAACCTTCATATCGACCATCATCATAGAGAACAATCGAAGGCTTCGCACCTTTAAAGCCCCATTTGCCAACGAGCTCATGGCCATTCTCGGAAATATTCTTCCGGACAGCGTCACGGTCAATACCGGCAGACTTATCAAGATTCTTCAAGTCTTCAGAGGTAATCGTACCGTCACCAAGAGGGACTGATGTCTTTTCGGAAAGCTTGGCAAAAGCCTCATTCCATACTGCGCTGGCATCCGCAAAATGCGTATCCGCCTTTCGCCACGTTTCATTGTCCTGATTCGCCAGCCCTTTGCGGAGAAAACTCAATCCCTCATCATAACTTTTAGCAGCATCAAGATACATCGTATGGATGTCAGCATACTCAGCGGGCGCCTTAATGGCCTTATAACCATTTACAACCTCCTGAATCGCATCAATCTGGCCGGCAACTTTTTTGTTACGCTCCTCTGAATCTTTTTCGGTCCCAATATACTGCATCTCCCTAAAACCATCATTCAACTTCTGATGCAGCTCGCCGATTTTCTTTGGATACTCTTCTTTCGAAACCTCAACAGCCTCAATTTTCGGCTGCTTGTACGTATCTGCCTCCACTGCCTTGTCTGCCGCACCGCAAGCCGTCAAGCCCGCTATAGCAAACAGACCGAGTGCAAAAAGCATTACCTTCTTCATCCTTCCACCCCTTCAACATGTATGCACACTAATCATAGTAAAATTAGAGTTAATCCTTCAAACAATAGCAACGAAAACTAACAAAATTGGGAATTTGTACCTAACGGCTCTTTATGGAAAAAGCCGGCCTTCGCCGGCATCAACGCTCTGGGAACGCATCACATTCGCTACGCCCAACGGCTACCCTCAAAAAAATTATCAGAGTTCAGGAGTAGCGGATTAATCCAAGAGAGTCGGTCTCACAGATTAATCAGAGTTCAGGAGAGGCGGATTAATCCGAGAGAGCCAGTCTCACAGATTAAAAAGAGTTCAGGAGATGCGGATTAATCCAAGAGAGCCGGTCTCACAGATTAATCAGAGTTCAGGAGAGGCGGA
>NZ_HG964497.1:3412152-3540735 GCF_000613125.1 Bacillus sp. EB01 | reverse complement strand
TAAAATAAATGCTATAAATAATAAATTACTGCTTAACTCCGCCAAGGTCCACCCCTCCTTCTGGCTTTTCGTCCTGTACCTGGTCATCAGGCATCTGTAGATTAGTATTTTCTATAATCTGCCCGATTTCCCGCTTTATGCCGTGCCAGTTTTTATTCGTATGTGCTGCTATCCAAATATCCCCGTCCCGTTTTTGGATCCAAATCCTGCGATGATTCCAGTATGCACCCTGAACGACACCAATCATGAAGATTAAACCACCGAGAGCAAGCACCCAAAGTGTATGGTCTTTTCGGACAGTTAATGCTGAAACATTTTTAGTCTCTACATTTTTAAATTCCATCTTATATTTGTTATCGCCTTCAGGCTCAATTGTCTGCTGGATAGCAGCAAAACTAACCTCGCCTTCAGGTTTATCCGGTGTAATCATATCAAAAACAAATGCAGGATTATTTGGTACCCGTGATTTTGTAATAGGCTCCCCATTATCGCCGAATTCAAAGTCAGGATAATAACCAAGAAGTTTTACAGAATAGCCCTCTCCCAAGTCATATGTCTTCTTAGGCTCATAAAGGTCAACCTTAACATCCCCAAATTGCTTCCCGGAGTTTTTATCTGTAAGAGCGAACGTCATTGAACTCAGTTCATTCAGCTTATAATCAACCTGGTAAAGCGCATAGTCATCAAATTTAAGAGGTTCATTGACTCTAATCTCGGATTCTTTCAGTTTGTCAAGCTCAGGATCTTCCCCAGGGAGAGAATCTGCAGATTTTTTGTATAAAACTACATTTGATTGGTATGTCTTTGCCACAGTACCAGCCCGGTCAAGCGCTTCACTGAATACTTCGTCCTCATTCTCCTTGTCATATACTTCAAGGATGAATTGATTGTTAGTCAAAAAATATTGGCTTTCAGTACCTGGTATCTCCAATGTTTCACCTTCGCGAATCCAAAGCACCCTATCAATATACATGCCAGGGACAAACCTAAGCATTCCGCCTATAAGGAAGATAATAAGACCAACATGGTTTACATAAGGGCCCCATCTGGAAAACCTGCCTTTTTCGGCCAAAAGGTTTCCGTTATCTTCCCGAACATTGTAGCGGCGTGCTTTAAGCTTTGCCGCTACATTTGCAATTTCGTCATCAGTAGCTGCGCCTTCTGTAATCCCGAACAGCCTTTGCTTTTTCAAAAAACCATCATTCCGAATCACTCGTTGCGCCTTTAATGCGCGGTGAAGCGGAATAACTCTGTCCAGGCTGCATATGACCAGAGAAACTCCAATCATTGCAATTAGTATCAAATACCACCAGGAACTGTATAAATTATGGAAACCAAGCAGAAAATAAAGCTTCCCCATCCACCCATATTCGTCCTCATAATATTGCTCAGGTGTCACTACGTTCGGGATATACATCTCCTGTGGGAAAATAGTTCCAACCGCTGATGCCACCAAGGTTATGACGATGAGCCATACACCGACTTTTACAGACGAGAAGAAGTTCCAAATTTTATCTACGAACGTTTTGTTATACGTTTGCGAACGGCGGGAACTGCCCTCGTAACGCATATCATGCAATTTTTCCTGTTTGGCAACGTTGGACAAAGCACGCCCGCATGCCTCACAAAGGACTGTGCCATGTGGATTAACATGCCCACATTCACATTTAATTTGATTCATCATAAAAACTCCCTATACGCTTAAGGTTCTATGCTTTCCATATACTGCTTGACAGTCTCTTCAGTCAATTGGCCCGTATGATAGCGGACAACTTTCCCTTCCTTATCAATCAGGAATGTTGCTGGAAGGGGGTCGACCCCGTAAGCATTCATAACCTGCCTGCTTTTGTCGAGTACGACCGGAAAATCCAGGTTGTACTTTTCCGCGAAATTTCCGACTGCCAAATTGGATTCACCGATATTTACGGCCAGCACCGTAACCCCTTTATCCTTAAACTGGGCGTATTGGTTATTAATATAAGGCATTTCCTTTTCGCACGGTTTGCACCATGTTCCCCAGAAATTAAGGAACACACCTTGTCCTTTGTAATCTGATAGCTTATGCTTTTTTCCATCAAGGTCAGTAAGGACAAAATTCGGTGCCATGTCACCTGGTGTAACCCTGACACGATCCTCCTTCGTGAAGTTCGCATAGAGTGTGTATACAACGGCCGCAGCCAAAAGCACCAAGATCACCGACCTGATTGCCAACCGCCTTTTCTTCATTGCGCATCCCCCAAAATTCTTGCATGTTTTTTAATTGTGTCTAAATTATAACATTTTTCACCATGCAGACAGTGTTATCGCTTTCCTAATTGTGACAGGATTATGAATTTTTCTTATCCATCTGCATTCCTAATGCCCGCATCTGCTTAATTTCGTGCGGAGTCAGCTCCCGCGCTTCCCCTGCCTTCAAGCCTGCCAATGTTAAAAAACCATACCGTTCTCGCTTTAATTTCATTACTTTATGCCCGATAGCTTCAAACATCCTTCTTACTTGTCTATTTCGTCCTTCATGGATTGAAATTTCAATGATCGATGTTTGCTTCTTTTTGTCAACGGAAATCATTTTAACCTTTGCGGGTGCTGTCATTCCATCCTCTAGTTTGATGCCTTTTTCAAGCTTCCTAATTTTTTCTCTTAACGGAATGCCCTCGGTTTTGGCAACGTACACCTTCTCGATTTCACTACGGGGATGCATAAGCAGATTTGCAAAGTCCCCATCATTCGTTAGCAAGAGAAGGCCCGATGTGTCGTAGTCAAGCCTGCCGATTGGATAAATCCTTTCCTTTAATTCCGGGAAAAAGTCAGTAACAGCCTTTCTCCCCTTGTCATCCTTGACTGTAGAAATAACTCCGCGCGGCTTATAAAAAAGAAAGTAAACAGGCTCTTCCCTTTCAATTTGAACTTCATTCACTTCAACCCTATCGGAAGGGGTAACCTTTACACCAAGTTCTTTAACGACCTTGCCGTTCACCTTGACTCTTCCTTCCTTTATAAGCTCTTCTGCTTTCCTTCTGGAAGCCACACCTGCTCTGGCAATAATCTTTTGCAAACGTTCCATATATGCCACCTCTGTTATTTCTAGCATTATTATCGTGCAATTGTATTCTAATGAATTATGACATAATTTTGTCCGAATTCAAAGCTTGAAAACCCATTTGGCAGCAACATAAGAGGGTGAGGCCTTACAAATTTTCTTTTTAAGCAAAATTATATTAAGGACTGCAACTTTAACCGGGGGATCTTTTAAAAAAAACAAAAAACCCGGGCATTGTGCCCAGGCTTGTTTAAAATACAAGAATAGCAACAAAGATGGCTGCCGCGATTCCGACAACGTCCGCTAGCAAGCCTACCTTTAATGCATCCCCCATTTTTTTGATTCCCACTGATCCAAAATATACGGTTAACACATAAAACGTCGTATCCGTGCTTCCTTGCAAGATTGAAGCCAGCCTCCCTGGAAAAGAGTCCGGTCCGTAAGTTGCGATTAAATCAGTCGTCATTCCCAGTGCCGCTGTGCCTGAAATCGGCCGTATAAGAGCAAGTGGTACTATTTCCGCTGGAATCCCTGCGTCATTCAACCAGGGCCGTACCCAGCCTGTCATTGCATCCAGCGCTCCGGAAGCTCTGAAAATTGAAACAGAAACGAGCATTCCCACAAGGAACGGTATGATTGAAACCGCAATCTTAATACCTTCCTTCCCGCCTTCAACAAAGCTTTCATAAGTCGGAACTTTCTTGATTGTTCCCGTAATTAGGATGGAAGCAATAATTAACGGGATGAACCAGAGTGAAACTGCCGCCAATGTTTGCAAGCTATCACCTTCTTCGGCTGCGCCGCCAGTAATAATATCGGTCTATCAATAGTGCCCCAATGGCAGACAATACTGTTGTAATGAGTGTTGGTACAACAATTTCAGCCGGGGATGCTGAGTTATAATTCATTCGGATTGCAATGACTGTTGTCGGCAATATTGTAACGCTAGCTGTATTAATAGCAAGAAAAGTAATCATCGAACGGCTTGCATGATCCCTTTGGTCATTCAATTCCTGTAGTTGTTCCATTGCTTTTAACCCTAGAGGGGTAGCCGCATTTCCAAGACCGAACATATTGGCGATAATATTTGAAAGGATATAGCCCATTGCCGGATGATTTGCTGGCACCTCCGGAAACAGAGGCTTTACTATCGGTTTAAATAGTTTGGCCATCGCTTTCAGTAAACCCGCCTCCTCGGCAATCCTCATCATCCCTAGCCAAAAGACAAGAATACTGATAAGGCCAATACATAATGTGACTGCGTCCTTTGCTCCCTGAAATACAGCCTGGTTTACTTCCTGCATTGTTCCATTGAATATTGCAAATACAATCCCGACAACTGTTATTAAGACCCAGATATAATTAACCATTGTCCCGAATGCCTACTGCCAAACTAAAAAACCATTTGAAGTTATCCATATAACCACTTTCCTCACCCTTTGACGGCTTGAAATATATCGGTACACTTCTCACTGCCCTTCCATCCAAGTAAATAACCGCCTTCCCGGCTAACGCTGAATTTCCTTTGTATACACCGGGAAATTTACCTGATTCCGGATGTAGCAATTTATATTTAACCTCAAACTTTTCGAGCTCTTCTTCAGTTGCTGGATAAACCGCTCTTTTCTTTGTAAAAATCTGACCATTTTTATAAGGCTTTTTTTCCAATGAAATTTCGCCTTTTGGAATGACTTCTGCTAAATCAAAGCTTGCAAAGCCAGATTCAAACATATTCATATGGTCGTTCCAATCATCCGGGGCATTCAGTGTTACGGCAATCAATTCCAAATCGCCCTTTTTGGCCGTGGAAACCAGTGTCCGTTTAGCACGTTTGGTATACCCCGTTTTCCCTCCGGTGCTATATTTATACATAGATAGAAGCCGGTTTTTGTTTTTCCAGACTCGATCCCATCGTTCGCCAGGATTTGCCGCCCTATGTACTTCTGTAGCTGAAATTTTCTCGTACACTTTATTCTTCATGGCATACCTCGTTAAAATGGCCATATCAAAGGCTGTGGAAAAGTGCTTTTCTTTGTTGTCAAGACCATGAGGATTGGAGAATACAGTGTTTTCCATCCCAATTTCCTCAGCTTTTTGGTTCATAAGAAAAGCAAAACCTTCCTCACTGCCTCCAACAAATTCGGCAATCGCCGCAGCCGCATCATTTCCCGACCGGAGCATCAGGCCATAAACAAGGTCCTCCAGCTTTATTTTCTCTCCCGGCTTCAAGTAGATAGATGACCCCTCAGTCCTTACTGCTTTTTCACTTACCGTTGCAAATTCATCCATTTTCCCTGACTCGATTGCAAGAATTGCAGTCATAATTTTTGTAATACTGGCGATTCGCATTGGTGTATAGGCTTCTTTTTCAAATAATACACGGCCGGACTCCTGCTCTATCAGAATAGCTGCCCTTGCGCTTACCGAAATAGATGCAGCAACATAAGAAGGTAAAAGGCCGCTAATAACCAGTACAGAAATGAGGAGGCATAGAAAAGGTTTTATTTTTTTCATTACGGACTCCGTCCCCTTCTCAAAAAATAAGAATTTGTACAAGTTTATGCCAGGACATGGCCAATATGACCAAAAAGGCGGACAAGGAGTTGGAACTATCAACCTTGTAAAAAATTAATTTATAAAAACAATGATATCCTGCATTAATAGAAAGGCGGTGGAGCGGAGAAAAACAAAAGTTTGTATTTTTAATTCACGATATTGGGTGTACGCAAAACCAACTCCATCACACAGCTCCGGCCGTATACAAAAAAGCTGGCTCCAAAAAAACTTTGGGCCAGCTTTTTTTTATCTATTATTTAGACTGCATCATTTTCGTACGGTAATCAGTTTCGTAATATTCAAGATCTTCACGCATTTGCTGGAACCCCGCTTCAAGCCCACGTAATACACTGGATACGGAATCAGGTACTGGCTTGTGGAACTTGATTGAATTCCTGCCTGTATAGGCACTTCGGCTATCCTCGTACCAGGCACCATTTTTCGGCGAAAAGAATTCATCAATGCACTGATGATAAATTCGATACAGCGTTCTTTCGGCTGCACTCTTTTGGAAAGGGGTGCCCTGAAGCAGGACTGCGCATGTATCCAGGCTTTCTTCGCTATAAACTAACAGCTTTCTAAGCTGGGAAAGGATTGTCTGGTAATAGGAAGATTTATCCTCATCCTCTTGTACAAGCGCTGAAAGTGTTGTCTCGTTGAGGAAATGTTCAATCCGTTTATTTGAATCTTTAAGAAATGCCTTGACTTCCCTCAGTTGCGATTCAACTAATGTATTCGCCATTTTTGCCCCTCCAAAGTATTAAATTATGTATTCAAATTTATACGGAAGCAGTCCCTTTTATTCTACTAAACCATTAAGAAGCCTGAACAAATTCGAGAGGGGAATTCATTTCAAAACTTCCTTTTGCAATGAGGGCCTCGAATATATCTGGCAGTTTTTCATAATTTATCCCCTGGAAATTGGCCGCGAATTCCTTTTGGGTATGAAGATAGAGACGTTTTCTGTTACGAAGGCCTGGATTCTTTATCATACAGACGAGGGCGACTATATCTTTGAAATAAATGTCCTTGCCACTTACAGTAAATAAAGGATCATTTTCAAAAGGTACAAAATCGGTGAATTTTTCATCGAAATAGCGAAGGTAGAGGACATGCAGCGTCCTTTCTTCACCGTCCTCAACATACGTTAATTCGCTCCGATTGAAGAAATCCTCCGAGGTATTCGATTTCTCTTTTTCCAGTTCATAACCGCTGCTTTGTTTAATCAACATTTGGTTTCCCTCTCCTTTTGAACTTATTATCCATACTATACAACAAATATGAAAATTAAAGCTCCTGGAACTTTCCAAAAAATAAATCAGCTTCCTCCTGCTCAAAATCCTCTTCACCTTTGTCAGGAAGCGGAGGCAGCTCCTCAAGGCTTTTTAGGCCAAAGTAATCTAAAAATTCCTTGGTTGTACCATAAAGGATTGCACGGCCGGACCCTTCCGCCCTTCCCATTTCTTTAATAAGAGCTTTTGACATCAATGTATGCAGAGGACGCTCAGTTTTAACACCACGAATATCTTCTACTTCTGCACGAGTAATAGGCTGTTTATAGGCTATGATGGCCAGTGTTTCAAGGGCGGCTTGCGATAGAGTCGATGTACCAGGCGACTCTACGAGCTTTTTCAAATAGGCTGCATTCTCTTTTTTTGTACCAAGCTGTACAGTCCCGGCTAGTAAAATAACAATTAAGCCCCTATTCTCATCCGCTTCCAATTTTTCTTTCATCTCATCGACAAGATTGGATGCCTGCTGTTCATCTACCTCCAATACACTTGCAATTTGCTTTATAGACAATCCTTCATCCCCCGCGGCAAATAAGAGGCTTTCAAGGATGCTATGATAGTTAATTATACCCAACTGCTACTGCTCCTTTCCTTGCGGGAATAATCTTGATGTCTCCAAAGTTTTCTGTTTGTTCCGCAAAGAGTTCGTCTCTTTTCATTAGTTCGAGAATGGCCAGGAAGGTTACCACAATATATTCTTTCTCGGGAGATGGAAACAGCTCGAAGAAATCAATTCCCAACGGCTTCCCTTTAAGGGATTCCATAACCTCATCCATTCTTTTCTCGATAGATATTTCCTGGCGTGCTATTTTAGTGCTCACAGGCTTTTGGAGTTTTTTTCGTCTCATAAGTTTTTGATAGGCTCCAAGCATATCATAAATGGATGCAGAAGGAGCAGACGCCTTTTGTTGTATAGCTTCTTTGGCAAAATCAGTCAGGTCACTAGGAGCCTTTGAATAAATAAGGCTCCGCTCTTCTTCCATTTCCTTTAATTCTACTGCTGCTTCCTTATATTTTCGATATTCAATAAGTCTTTCCACCAACTCTGTCCGAGGGTCTTCCTCAAGTGGTTCCATTTCATCATCGAATAGTTCTTCTTCATGTTTAGGCAGGAGCATCTTGCTTTTTATTGCAAGAAGTGTAGCAGCCATTACCAGATATTCACTCGCAAGGTCAAGCTTCAGTTCCTTCATTGTATGGATATAAATAAGATACTGCTCCGTTATTTGCGCAACAGGAATGTCATAAATATCTATTTCGAGGGTATTAATCAAGTGGAGCAGCAAATCAAGCGGCCCTTCAAAGGAATCGATTTTCACATTATAATGCATCATTTTTTCACCAAGCTCTGCAAATTTAATAATCCTGCTCATACAGAAGCAAGGATAGATTAGGAAAACATATATTACTTAGTATAGAGGATAAAACGGGCTTATCCAACAAAAAATTCTTATCAAACACTTCTTAATGGCGATTTAGCGGGATTGGCCCGTGCATTATGCTAAACTATACATACCCATTCAATGCAGCAGGAGGGAAATGAATGTACCCGGATCCATATATAGAATACCTTGCCCATTTTCATGGTGACCAGGACTTTTTTGAATGTCATGAAATATTGGAGGAATATTGGAAGGAAGTAGATTTTGGAAACAAAGAATCCATTTGGGTGGCTTTCATTCAGCTCTCTGTTGGCTGTTACCATTTTCGCAGAGGAAACGCAAAAGGAGCAGCCAGGATTTTGAAAAAATCCTTAACCATCTTTAAAAGCAGGGAAGAACTCCTTCCTTCCTTCGGGATAGACAGCCAAATACTTTTCACCAATATTGAAAATTTAATAGAAGAAGCATGCTCCGGTAAATCTTTCAAAGGATTTTCCATTCCTATAGAGGATGAACAACTACGTAATCTTTGGAAAATGGAATGTTTAAGGAAAGGTCATCAAACGGAAAATGCAGGCTACATCCCGCCAAAGGCAATAATTGACCGGCATATTACACGAGACCGTACATCCGTCATACTTGAAAGGGAACAAGCCTTAATGCTTAGAAAAGAAAAAGAGCGCAGAAAGTGATTAATTCTCACAATCTGCGCTTAGGCCGTCTTTACATTTTTCATAAAAGGAAGCCGTCACCTCGTTGGAAGTGATCGTTTTGTTAGGGAAAAGATCACCTAAAGCCTTCACCATATTATGGCCAATCCCCTGGTAACGATGGGATGGATTGACTGAAATATGATGGATTTCAGCTGTCACATCACTGGTATGAAAGACGCCAATCAGCCCGATAATATCTTCCCCATCTTTCCAAAGAAACAACTGCCATCCTTCGGCAGATTCATACTGTTTCATTGTGTGCTGAAGCTTTTTGATATCCTTCTCGCCAGGCATAAATGACAAGAGGCCCATGGCAATTTTTTCGAATTGTTTTTTGTATCGGATTAACATGTATGATCCCTCATTAAATTATAAATCCTAATCCGGTACGCCACCGGGTTAGAATTAGTATATGTAATAATACTTTCAGGTTGCGCCACATTTCATCATACCAAATCGAAGTCCATCGGAAACAAACAGCTGTTTGATTGCGCGCCGCCAATCAAGCGATGAAAAACCAATATATCAGGCCCCAAACGACCGCCAAAAGGAGAAGAACCACAAACAAAACACGATTTGACTTATCCCCCATCGTCCACGCCTCCAAGCTAAAGCATTTTCCTTTGTTTATTTGTTACGCACAGTCCGATTAATTTTCTGAGGCCCCTAGAAAAGTATTATTTCACCAATCGGACCTCTCGGGTCAGCAGCCTCAGGAGGGAGGCTAGCTGGCCCTTAAGGTGAGGTAAATACCCAATGTCCACCATTTTACACTATTATAAAAAATTTATCCATTGCACCATCTCGAATGAAGACCAATGCGGATATCCGCTACTTTTTTGCGGTTTCTTTGCTTCCGGAATGGATAAATGGCAAATCATGGCGGATCAAGTCTTCATATGTTTCCCTTTTTACAACTAGAGAAGCTTGTCCATTTTCTGCAAACACAACTGCCGGCCTTGGTATTCTGTTATAATTATTAGCCATTGAATATCCATACGCCCCTGTACAGAATACAGCAAGAACTTCCTCCTGGCCAACTTCTGGCAGAGGCAAGTCCCAGATCAGCATATCTCCGGATTCACAGCACTTGCCGGCAACAGATACTGTCTCTTTCGGCTCAGCCAGTGGCCTGCTTGCCAGAACGGCCTCATATTTTGCCTGATAAAGAGCAGGTCGGATATTGTCGCTCATTCCACCATCAACAGCGAGATAGTTGCGTACACCGGGAACCTCTTTGCGTGACCCCGTTTTATATAAAGTAATGCCCGCATCCCCCACCAGTGACCGGCCAGGCTCTATCCATATCTCCGGCATATCCATTTCATGCAGGGCAGCCTGATTTTTAACTTCAGAAATTATTTCCCGTACATAATGGGAAGGTGGTAACGGATTGTCGTCTTTCGTATAACGGATCCCAAAACCGCCTCCGAGGTTAAGAACCTTTGTCTTATAACCAAAGGTACGTTGCCAGTCTGCCAATTTTTCAAAGATTTTTTTAGCAGCGAGAATAAAGCCTGTCGTCTCAAAAATTTGCGAACCGATATGGCAATGAACACCCAAAACATCAAATAATTCAAAACTGCTAGCTTCACGGACTGCTTCTTCCGCCTGGCCGTTTTGCAGGCCAAAGCCAAACTTTGAGTCTTCTTGGCCTGTTAGAATATAATCATGGGTATGGGCCTCAATCCCTGGAGTAACCCGAAGCAGAATCTTCACGTTAGTATTTCGTTCCGAACAAATATCCTTTAGTAATTCAAGTTCATAAAAATTATCTACGACTATACATCCAATCCCTAATTCTATAGCAAGTTCCAGTTCTTCACGGCTCTTGTTATTCCCATGGAAATGGATTTTTTCAACCGGAAATCCCGCAGCCATTGCTGTATAAAGCTCTCCCCCTGATACAACATCAAGCGATAGTCCTTCTTCTTCCGCAAGCTGGATCATTGCAATTGTTGAGAAAGCTTTGCTGGCGTACGCCACCTGCGCCTTAACACCCTGTGTAATAAACTCGCGTTTAAAGCCTCGGGCCCGCTCCCTGATTAATGCTACATCATACACATAAAGAGGCGTACCGTACGTATTGACCAATTCAATAGCATCAACCCCGCCAATTTCGAGATTCCCGGCCTGATTCACTGCAATTGTCCCATAAAAATGCATAAGTCCCATCTCCCTGTTCATTGCTTCATTCGTATTTCTAAAAACGGGCTAATAAAGAAAAAGACAGGCCTGCAGCAGGTACTGTCCGATAAATTTTTGTATACTTCACCATATTACCTGTGTAGAGCCAAAGGGGCAGCGCCCTCTTGAACATCGATAGTGATTACTTTAGCATAATAAAGTCCATCCTGCAACGGTTCATTTTGAAGACTGCCGCTGGCGGTTACCCGCATGAATGATTCTTGGCCTGAGGAACGCTCCCGGGACTGAGCGCCGTATTATAATCTGTAAGGCTGCCCTTGGCTCAAACGGTATAAACGGCCAAAAATACGGTATCTCAAATGACTTGATCCTGATTAGGAACAAGAAATATACTGTCATGCCAATCACAAAACCGGGTAAATGGAAGAACGCTGTGATAATTAGCAAGAAGAATCTTGCTATTTTATTGGCGACGCTCAGCTCATAACTTGGTGTTGTAAAGGTCCCAATACCTGATACCGCCACATATAAAATAACTTCCGACACAAAAAGCCCGACATCCACTGCAATTTGACCGATTAAGACAGCCGCAACGAGGCCCATGGCAGTTGATAGTGGTGTTGGGGTATGTATGGCTGCAATTCTTAAGAATTCAATTCCCAGGTCGGCCAGAAGCAACTGCACGATGATCGGTATACTGCTTTTATCATTTGGACCTATATAGGATAGATTCTCTGGGAGGAGACTGGGTTCAATTACAAACAAAAACCAGAGCGGCAGAAGGAAAATCGATGAGAAAATACCAAGGAACCTGGCCCATCTTACAAAAGTACCAACGGCAGGAGATTGCCTGTATTCCTCCGCGTGCTGGACATGATGGAAATATGTTGCGGGTGCAATAATGACACTAGGCGATGTGTCAACATATATCAGCACATGCCCCTCAAGCAAATGGGCAGAAGCTACATCAGCCCTCTCCGTATACCTGACAAGTGGATATGGATTGAATCCCTGATTGACTATGAACTCCTCCACTGTCTTGTCAGCCATCGGCAGCCCATCAACCTTAATTTTTTCTATTTCCTTTCTAATCTTTTCAACAAGGCGCGGGTCTGCAACATTCTCGATATATCCGATTGCAATATCTGTTTTGGAGCGGTCCCCTACATGGAGGATTTCAAATCGGAGGCGTTCATCACGGATTCTTCTTCTGGTAAGAGCAGTATTCAAAATAATGTTTTCAACAAAGCCGTCCCGAGAACCCCTGACAACCTTTTCCGTATCCGGCTCCTGTGGCTGTCTGCCTGGATATCCCCTTGTATCTACAGACAGCCCCACTCCTTCCCCTTCAATGACGAAAACAATCATACCTGAAAGGACTGCTGTCACAAATTCCTCTAGTGTACGAACCTTATTGACTGCCTGATGTACGAGATGTTGTTCAATGAATGGAAAAATACCCGAAGATAATTTCCCTTTAGAGTCACCTTCAATCAGTTCTTCCATGATTTCCATAATATAAGAGGTGTCGCACAAGCCATTTACATAATAAAAATGCACATCTTTGCGAAGGACCCGGAGCTTGCGAACCCCGAGATCGAAACTTTTTCCAAGTCCCGCATTTTCCTTCATGTACGACTCTATTTCATTCAGTGACTTGGGTAGGAGCCCCTGCTCTGTTTTCTTGCCCAACATCATAACCGCTCCTTTCAAGAATAAGCTCGACAGCCTTCCTTGTAATGGGGGAACCTGAGGAAAAATGATCTCTTCTAGCCATTTTTCCTATATCCCCGATTCCCACAATGATTGGCACATTAAGCCCATCAAGGCAATATACGGTATCCCCATATATTCTTCCAATATCCATTTCCTGAACTCCGTGCTTGTCTACACCATAAGGGGTCAATTCCCCGTCACGATCAATGCATATGTCAACCTTCGTCCACTCTGCCTGGTGGGTTTTGGAGGCAACAGCGATGATGCCCAGGACCTCGATGTCCGGATGGGAGGCAACATACTTTAACGCAGTCTCGCCTGACCCTTCCCCAACTAGTCCGCTATCATCAAACATGACGAGAACTGGATCATGTGTAGCGAGTTTAATTAAGGCTACAATTTCAGGCCCGCTTAGTGTAGAGGGGTTGCCAGATGATAGAGAAATGCTTCGCCCCCCAACTTCCGCTGCGACACACTCTACTGCCTTCCTTGCATATTCATCACCATCTGTAATGAGTATGACCCTTCTTCGCATTCAGCAACCACCCCCCAACTCTTCTTATTGATGGATAAAGTAAAGCCATTGAAATAAGGATCCAGCAATTTTCCCCAGTACTACAGCCATAAGTAAAATGATAATCTCACCATCCATATTCAGCCTTTTAGCAAGAATTGGAATCACATTTAAAACTTCCGCTAGTGCACCAGCAATCATCCCGACAAAAATGCCGCCTGCAAGCCCAAGTAATATAAGAAAAAAGGCTGGAAGACCAAGAATGGGGTCCCGTAAACTTCCATAAATTCCTGCGATTGTTCCGAGAATGATTGCCGCCTCGTACCACACTACCTTATCAACAGTTTTAGAAATTTGAGCCAGTCGCGGGATAATTCCTAATACTGTCAGGAAAGCAACAAAGCCAGACCCAACTGCTAGCCCTCCGCTCAAAGCAATGAACACTATTGCGAGCCCTTTAATGATCATCAAGGCGCTTCATGCTCTCCTTGTTTTCGTGTATCATGACATAGTTGTCAAGATCTTGCTGGTAGTTGAACATTTCTACTTCGAGCGGGCTAGGCTCTTCGTTAATTCGTTTTTTGAAAATATGGTTAAAAAATATGACCATTCCTGCCCCCAGTCCAATTGAATATGGTATTTGGAAAAGAAGGGGCTGATGGGACTCCTTACCTGTAATGATGGTATAGAGCTTTTCCTGCACACTTTGCATACTGACATCATCATGGAAATTCATGATTGCCATGGCTGAACCGAAAAAAAGCAAAAACCAGATTAAAATGAATAAGGGAAGGGAGAGCCCTTTTTTCTTTAAAATAACTTCAATCAGTGTTTGGGCAGGGCCAACCGTCTGAACATCTGCGCCAGGTATAGCGTTCGTAATATGCCGTATTATTTTCATGGCATCCATGACAATAAAATTGCTATCACGGGAGGTAACCTTGTAAATTGGAATCGTTTTGATCCGTTGATCCATCCCATCCGGCGCAAGCACTTGGGCAACATCTTTTAAGATAATTTCCTGATTGGGCTGGACCAATATCCTGTTCCTCATTCGGATGTAGACCGTTTTTTCCAAGACACTCACTTCCATCATTGATTTCCTTGTATTGCTAGTATGGATAAAACGGGAATTCTTCATGAAAGGCAATAATTGCCTCAGATACGATTATGATGAGGCTAAAATAGGGGGAATTAATCGATAATTAATTTTCCGCAAAAAAAACCATATGGACTCAGAGGTCCATATGGTTTTTCATTTGCTGCAGGATCTTTTTTTCTAGCCGTGAAACCTGTACCTGGGATATACCAAGCCTCTGGGCGACCTCTGATTGCGTCTGATCCTTATAATAGCGAAGATAGACAATCAGCTTTTCCCGTTCATCCAGTTCACCAATGGCTTCTTTAAGGGCGATTTTATCAAACCATTTCCCATCATTTCCATCATCAATTTGATCCAGAAGCGTTATTGGATCACCATCATTTTCATAAACGGTTTCATGGATGGATGCAGGCGTACGGCTTGCTTCCTGTGCAAGGACAATTTCCTCGGGTTCGAGGCCTAAATACTCGGACAATTCCTTTACTGTCGGTACACGCCCAAGTGTTTTGGACATTTCATCCTTTGCCCGCCGGATTTTATTTCCCGTTTCCTTCAGGGATCTGCTTACTTTGACGGTTCCATCATCCCTGATGAATCGTTGGATTTCCCCTATGATCATTGGTACTGCGTATGTTGAAAATTTGACATCATACGAAAGGTCAAATTTATCGACTGATTTTAGAAGGCCGATACAGCCGATTTGAAATAAGTCGTCCGGGTCATAGCCGCGATTTAAAAATCGCTGTACGACAGACCAGACAAGCCTCATATTCTTCTCAACAATAAGGTCCCGTGCATCCTGGTCCCCGTTATGGCTTCTCTTAATCAATTCCTTCACTTCATGGTCCTTTAGAAACGGCTGCGCACTCTCTTTTTTGACCTCCACATCCATAGGCCCTCTCCTTAATTGCAAAGCATTTTGCTTCGGGATAGATTCTTCCGCAACCTGACCTCGGTACCGCTACCTTGCTCGGACAAGACCTCGACCTCATCCATAAAGTTTTCCATGATGGTAAAGCCCATCCCGGATCGCTCAAGGTCTGGTTTTGTTGTAAACAAAGGCTGCCGTGCTTCATCTATATCGGCAATCCCGTTTCCTGTATCCTTAATGACAATATCAACAAGCTCCCCTTCAATCGCCACGTGGATATGGACAATTCCTTCGGGATCATTCTCATAACCGTGAATAATTGCATTCGTGACGGCCTCCGACACCACGGTCTTAATTTCAGTTAACTGGTCCATAGTCGGATCCAGCTGAGAAATGAATGCAGCAACCGTAACCCTGGCAAACGATTCATTTTGGCTTAGTGCCCGAAATTGGAGGTTCATTTCGTTTCTCATCATGCAACCCCCAATCTTTGAAAGGCAAATTCTTCAGTCGGTTCCATTTTCACGATTTTAAAAAGCCCAGACAAATCAAACAGGCGTTCAATCGCTGGTGAAACCGAGCAAACAACCATCTCTCCATGAAGCTGCTTCAATTGTTTATACCGTCCAAGAATAACGCCCAGCCCAGAACTATCCATAAAGGATAACCCTTCAAGGTTCAAAATAATGTGGCGGATTCCATATTCCTCGATTGCTTGTGTGGCTTGCGAACGAAGCCTGTCTGCGGTGTGATGGTCAAGTTCGCCGCTTAAACGGATGCATAGCACTTCACTTCTAACTTCCATTCCGATGTTCAGACTCACTATCTCCGGCCTCCTATTGTATACTCGGCATTTGGCAACTTCTGTGCCAATATTAGCCCACTGCGGATGCAGTCTGGCCGCCTTACAAAGGTTCAATTCGAGACAGGGTAGTTCAAATCCTTCAACACGGACAAAACTAGTGGCATTTCGCTAAAGGTAGTGCAATTATTTTCCGTTTCGACAACTACTCGCCGGACTTCGTAAACATGCCCAGAGCACGTTTATACATAGTCCACCATCCAGCTTCTCCAACATTTTTGCTTGCCATAAGCGGACTTTCCTGCAGCACTTTTCCGTCTTTTACAATTTTAAGCGTTCCAATCGTATCTCCTTTTCCGATAGGAGCGTGGATGTCCTTCTTTAGGTTGACCACTTTTTTGACATCTGAAATCTTTTCTCCTTTTTTCGTTAAAAGAGAAATTGGTTCACTTGTAACTGCCTGCAGCTTCTTTGAATTGCCTTTGCTTACTTCCACTGTGCCTACTGCAACATTTCTTTGGAAAAGAGGATGTGTTTCATACTGGCTGAAAGCATAATCAAGCATCCTCGTCACCTGTGCATTTCTAGCCTTTGAGGTAGGCGCTCCAAAGACAACAGCGATTACCCTCATTCCATCCTTTTGCGCTGTTGCGGTAAGGCAATATTTCGCTTCAGCAGTAAAGCCTGTTTTTAATCCATCAACACCAGGATAAAATCTGACCAGCTTGTTTGTATTTACAAGCCAGAACTTTTTATCGGTATCTTCACGCAGATATGCTTCATACAATCCTGTATACTTTGTTATATCTTCGTATTTCAGCAGTTCTTTCGCCATCTTTGCCATATCACTGGCAGTGCTGATATGGCCTTCAGCAGGCAAGCCTGTTGTATTTTTGAAAACGGTATTCTTCAGGCCAAGCTCCCTGGCTTTTTTATTCATCATGTCTACGAAGGCTTCTTCAGAGCCGCCAATCCGTTCTGCCATCGCAACCGATGCATCATTTCCCGAGCCTATTGCTATTCCCTTTAAAAGTTCTTTTGTTGTCATTTCCTCACCAGGTTCGAGGAAAATCTGGGAACCTCCCATGGAAGCGGCATATTCACTTGCACGAATCTTTTCATTAACATCGAGCTTACCATTATCTAATGCTTCCATGATGAGAAGCATCGTCATGATTTTTGTCATGCTCGCAGGCGGAAGCTGCTCATTGCTATTTTTCTCATAGAGAACAGTACCAGTGTCCCTTTCTATCAGGATGGCCGATTTTACATCCTTTGCCAAATCAGTGGAGTTATCTTCTTTAGCAGAAACTGTACCGGGTAAAACTAGTGTAAAAGAAAGCAATGTTGCCAGCATTAGTGAACCTAATCGTTTCATGTACATAACCCTCCATTCTTTATAGCCTCCATTTTTTCCAAAAATGGTTTTTCTATACAAATTTAACCGCAAAAAAGACAGTGGCCACAACTGCTTCAGCAGTTTAGCCACTGTCTTTATAATTTCAGTGATTTTATTCGGTTATTTCGCCATAGATTAAAGTCGGTGCGTCGACTTGTTCACTGGTAATTTTAATGCTGTTATAAAGCCTTTTCCTTACTTCTTCAACTTCCTCGCTATTGCTGTGAATTTCAGCAAGCGATTCTCCGGCTTCAACCTTATCGCCAATTTTCTTTTTCAAGACCAGCCCAACAGCGAGATCGATTTCGGATTCCTTAGTCGCTCTCCCTGCACCTAGGAGCATCGCGGCTGTACCTACCTCGTCGGCGATAATTTCAGAAACGTAGCCACTTGTCTTTGCTTCAAGAGGCATAATAAATTTAGCCTGAGGGAGCCTGGAAGGATCTTCCACAACAGAGGCATCCCCACCCTGAGAGCTAAGGAACACTTTCATTTTTTCAAGCGCAGAGCCGTCAGCTATTGCCGCTTCAAGCAATAGGCGAGCATCAGCTAGTGATTCCGCTTTTCCTGCCAAGAACACCATATAGCTGCCAAGTGTCAAACTCAATTCAGCCAAATCCTCAGGGCCTTCCCCTTTAAGCGTATCAATCGCTTCCTTTACCTCCAGAGCATTCCCAATTGCAAAGCCAAGCGGCTGGCTCATGTCGGAAATGACGGCCATCGTTTTCCGGCCAACATTATTCCCGATTCTAACCATTGCTTTTGCCAGCTCCCGGGAATCATCCAAGGTTTTCATAAATGCGCCGGCTCCAGTTTTGACATCAAGTACAATTGCGTCAGCACCCGCAGCTATTTTTTTGCTCATAATAGAGCTTGCAATTAGCGGGATACTGTCCACCGTAGCAGTTACATCGCGAAGTGCGTACAATTTCTTATCAGCCGGTGTCAGGTTCCCGCTTTGCCCGATAACAGCTATTTTATTTTTATTAACAAGCTCGAGGAATTCTTCATTGCTAATTTCAACATGAAATCCCTCAACTGCTTCCAATTTGTCAATGGTACCACCGGTATGTCCAAGCCCGCGGCCAGACATTTTTGCAACAGGCACTCCCACCGATGCAACCAAAGGGCCAAGTACAAGAGTTGTAGTATCTCCTACACCTCCAGTTGAGTGCTTATCCACTTTCACGCCTTCAATTCCTTTAAGATCTATCTGATCCCCAGACTTAACCATTGCCATAGTTAACTCGGCACGTTCAGATTCTGTCATTCCTTTAAAAAAGATAGCCATAGTAAGCGCGCTCATTTGATAATCAGGAATAGAACCAGAGGTATACCCTTGAATAAAGAAATTGATCTCCTCGGATGTCAGCTCTAGCCCATCACGTTTCTTTTCAATTATGTCTACCATTCTCATCGTAATCATCACTACCTTTTCATTTTTTGAAAAGCATTTACTTAACTAAAAATTTCCACTCCAGGCGCTTCGCTTTCCGTGGGCGGGCGGGGAGCCTGTCTCGCTTCAGTGCCTAGTCCCTCGAGGTCGCTTCGGTCCCTCAGGTGAAGTCAAAGAGCGACTTCTCCTTCAGGCCCTCCAGCGCTTGTCGGGGCAACCCAAGGCACTTACGCATTTCATTCTCCTCGGCGCTAAAGCGCCTGTGGGGTCTCCCACTGTCCCTTTTCTCCCACAGGACGTTGAATAAGCTTCCCTGAAAAATGCATCGCAGGAGAAAATGCGCTTTTTGCATTTTCGAACGAGTCCCGCGCCTTCCGTACTAATTAAAGTTATTTAGTTGATCTTGTTAAACAATCCATTATCATCACGATTGGTTAAAGTTGTACATCCATGTTACCTGCCCGCTAATAATGAAAAAAAGCATCTTCCAACAGAATGGCTTTCCACTAATTGTCTGTTTAGGGATATTAGTTTGACGGTTACTTCAGTTCGCCAAGAAAACTCTTCCCATGTTGCGGCATGGTTACGTTGAAGTTTTCTGCAACTGTTGCACCAATGTCGGCGAACGTTTCACGGATAGGAAGCTCACTGCCGCCAGTAAGTCCTTTAGAATAAACGAGAAGAGGAACATATTCCCGTGTATGGTCAGTTCCAGGGTGAACCGGATCGTTCCCGTGATCTGCGGTGATAATTAGCAAATCGTCTTCTTGCAGCTTTTCAAGCACTTCTGGAAGACGGGCGTCATATTCCTCAAGAGCCTTCCCGTACCCTTTTGGATCACGGCGATGGCCGAAAAGAGCATCGAAATCAACAAGGTTGAGGAAGCTTAGTCCTGTAAAATCCATATCGAGCGTTTCATTTAATTTATCCATTCCATCCATATTAGAAGCGGTGCGGAGCGATTTTGTCACCCCTTCGCCATCATAAATGTCGGAAATCTTGCCTATTGCAATTACATCTAGGCCCGCATCCTTCAATTCGTTCATAACTGTCCGGCCAAATGGCTTCAAAGCATAATCATGACGGTTCGCAGTGCGTTTGAAGTTTCCTGGCTCGCCAACAAATGGCCTGGCTATTACTCTTCCGACCATATATTTCTCATCAAGTGTTAATTCCCTGGCAATTTTGCAGATACGGTACAATTCATCAAGTGGAACAATATCTTCATGGGCTGCAATTTGAAGCACTGAATCGGCAGATGTGTACACAATAAGCGCACCTGTCTCCATATGCTCCTGCCCAAGTTCCACAAGAATTTCCGTACCGCTTGCCGGCTTGTTCCCAATGATTTTCCTGCCTGTACGAGCTTCAAGCTCGGATAGAAGTTCATCCGGGAAGCCTTCAGGAAATACACGGAACGGAGTCTGAATATTAAGGCCCATGATTTCCCAGTGTCCAGTCATTGTATCTTTTCCGTTCGAAGCTTCCTGCATTTTAGTATAAAAAGCAAGGGGCTTCTCCTGTTTTTCAATACCCTTAATTTCCTTAATATTGCTAAGACCCAGTTGGCCCATGACAGGCATTTTTAGGCCGCCCATTGCCTCACCAATATGCCCAAGCGTGTCTGAACCTTTATCTCCAAATTTTTCAGCATCAGGAGCCTCACCAATCCCGACAGAATCCATAACAATTAAAAAAATCCGTTTGAATGTTCCACCCTGGCCCATTCAAAACCCTCCTTTTAAGGTAAAAGCTGTTCTCAGCTGTTCACCTCTATAATTTGTCTTTAAGTAGAATATTTTCATCAAACCTCGTTGCTATTCTACCCTTTTCAACTATGATTACTCACCAGAATCACGGCGCATGCACCTTGTTTATCGCCATACAAAAGTGAAGTTGCTTCAACCGAGATAATGGAATCACGAAGATTGCGATTCATTGATGAACTACCTCAGGAGTAAACTGAAATTTTCCAGTCGATAAATGTTCAAGTGAGAGGTATAAGAAAGTCAGAAGTCTGACATCTATATTGTACTAAACCACAGAGAAAATACAAGCAAGAAACCGCTCTCAAGACCAATCTTTTCCGTGAATATAAAAAGCGCACGCACCATCAACACCAAAAAAGACCAGCTATCACTTCGCTGGCCTTTCTAGTAAACTCTTAAGCTCTTGGATGGAATTTACTGTATACATCACGCAGCCTTACCTTCGTGACATGTGTGTAAATTTGAGTAGTTGAAATGTCTGCGTGCCCTAGCATTTCCTGAACAGCCCGTAAGTCCGCCCCATTCTCTAACAAATGCGTTGCAAATGAGTGCCTTAGTGTGTGCGGGGTCAATGGTCTCTCAATTCCCGCTTCCTCGGCAAGCTTCTTCAAGATTTTCCAGAACCCCTGCCTAGTCAGCCTATGTCCAAGATGGTTAAGGAATAAGGCATCTTCACGCCCGGTTTTGGCTACGAGCTGAGGCCTGCCGTCAGAAAGATATCTTTCCAGTGTCTCAGACGCGGTCCGGCCGATCGGAATGATCCGTTCCTTGTTTCCCTTCCCTATGCAGCGGACAAAGCCCATTTGTAAATGAAGGTCTCCGATATTCAAGCCTATTAGTTCACTTACCCGTATGCCCGTTGCATAAAGGATTTCGAGCATTGCTTTGTCTCTAAGCCCAAATGGGCCATCCTCTGTCGGAGCTTCCAGCAAGGTCTCAACTTCCTCCATGCTTAAGACCTTTGGAAGGTTCCTCTCAAGCTGCGGCGTTTCAATATGGACAGAAGGATCGTGTTCAGATGCTTTGTCCCTCAATAAAAACTGGTGGAAGGAACGAATTGACGCCACGTGTCTGGCAATAGTTTTTGACGACTTCCCATCTTCCTTCAATTTTCCAAGAAAGTGCAGGATATGCGTCCTTTGAATCTCATTGACTGATGTTAACCCGCTTTTGTTTTTCACATGTTTCAAATAAGCCTTTAAGTCACGTTCATATGCTACAACAGTATTTTGTGACAATCCTTTTTCCACTAGTAGGAAATGGATGAAATCTTTCAAGTGATCTTCCATCATGCAAATTACTCCCCGCTCAAATAGAACAGCAACAACCGGTCCAGCCATTCGGGATTACTAGCCTGTGATGTGCTGGACACTTTCACTGCAGTTCCCTTCGGCTCATCGTACCGGTGATAGTTCTGATACTCTTCGTGTAACCACATCATACCATAATAAAATAGTACCGTGCAGGTTACAAACAGGATAAATACCTTCAATGTATGATAAACAGCCCTGCAAAATGACAACATGTTCTTTTCCCCCAAGGTTTCTGGTTTTAGTACAAGGTATGCCAAAATTGCACGATATTATACCTGGGGATCGCCCTGCAGAAAAAAAGAACCTGCCAATTTGGCAGGTTCTTGTATGTTATTTATTTGTAAATTCTGCTTCCAATTCGGCAGTTTCACTTTTCCCCTGGCAGCGATGGCAAATTCCATGGAAGGTGAGCCGGTGATCCTTAATTTTAAAATTCCAGCGGCGTTCCACGATTTCTTCAACGTCTTCCAACAGGTCTTCTTGAATTTCATCCACAGCGCCGCACTCGATACAAACAAGATGATGATGGAAATGGGCGGCACCTTCCTGGCGAAGGTCGTATCTCGAGACTCCGTCTCCAAAATTAATCTTATCAACTATTTTCAATTCAGTCAGCAATTCCAATGTTCGGTAAACAGTTGCCAGGCCGATTTCGGGTGATTTCTCTTTAACAAGCAGATAGACATCTTCTGCACTGAGATGATCCTCTTCGTTTTCCAGCAAAACCCGAACGGTTGCTTCGCGTTGCGGAGTAAGCTTATAGCTTGACGAATGCAACTGTTTTTTTATTCTTTCAATCCTTGTTTCCATGGGGTTGACCTCCCTCGCAACTGTCCCTCCCATTATAGCAGATAGAAATTAAGATGAAAACTAAAATTATTATAAACAACAGTTTAAAATGATTATTAACTGAAATTGATTATCACTAAAGGGAACCTGCGACTGCCTTCATGAAACCTGGCGAAAGATATGCCTCAATACCCGATCCAACCACTAATAAAAACAGTGCGGCAGCAAGAAAAATCAAATACCTTCCGAATAATGGCGCTATCGGTTGGCCGACCTTTTTGAAAAACTGCCTCCGGATCATTTTCAGAGAAAATACTATCGACACTGCTGCCATAATGATAAAGACAGGTATGATTATCACATTTTGCGGCAGAATTGAAACAAAAGCAAAAACAAAGCCATCCCAGCCCATTTGGCTGACTAGGAAGCCAACTGTAAATCCGATGACCATTCCTTTAATAAACAGCAGAATTAAAATAACCGGAAGTCCAATGATGGAAATTCCAAGAATCCACATCAGGGAAATGAATTTGCTATTATGCAAAAGGCTTTGGATAAATAAGTTCCTGGCAGATTCTGTTTCACCACTGGCTATCTGTCCGAAAAATTGAGATAAATAATAGAATAAATCTTCCTTTTGACCAAGGCTCATGCTGTTTACGATAATAGCCCCAAAAATGACTCCCATCATGAACAGGATGGAAACAAACAGGAAGATTGAGGAGTGCTCGCCTAAATATGCTGATACGATGGACTGGTTCATACGTTTTTTCATGGCATTTCCCCCTAAACGGTTCGTGTTTCTACCATTGTATGCCAATCCTATCTTGATATTACTGTCTCTCTCCATTTCCTACTATTAAATGATTATCTCTATGAGAAGTCTACCTTCCCATATTTACCTCCACCGCCGGCAGTTAAACGTAATCTGCCTTCTCTTGCCTCGATAATGAGCTTGGCAATTCGCTCCGGTATTACCTGCTCAATTGCTTCACTTGGAACATCATGAAGGATGGCCATTTCCGTCCCGAAATGCCACAATAATTTTTCAAAAAGCTTTGGGCCAAGCCCCGGGATAAACTCTAAGGGAACCTGGTGGATATACGGGGGCCGCCAGTTCGGGCGTTGTGCAGCACTCGACAACTCTGCTATCCTGTCCGCGACTCCTCTAGTAATCTTCATTGAACCGCAGTTGCTGCAAGGTTCTCCCGTTTTATTATTTGGCTGCAAACAGTCTGTACAAACCGTCCTATGGTATTTGCCAAGCAATGGATCCAAACCATAATTAGCCAGGATCCCGCATCCCCCTTCTCCCCTTAATCCCAGGGCGAGATTCGTAAAAGACGCTTCTTCCATTAAAATCGCCTGGTATTCCCGGGCTATTTTTGCAAGTGAATGGGCATCTGAATTTGTTAAAAAAGGATAGCTATGCAGTTCCTCCAATCCATCTGCCATATTAGTATCTGAGCTTAATCCAAGCTCAATGCCATCTATAAGCTGTGGGTCAAAAACTTCCTCGAGAGATTTATTGACACCTTTTCCGTATAGGCTTTTAAAAGGTGTGAATACGTGGGCGGGAATGAACAGACCGCCAAGTTCCTTCACTTTGATTTGAAGCTCCCGGCCAGTAGCGTAAATCCGCTGTGAGCTAAGATTTACGTTTTTCATTTTCCCTGAAAGCCAAGCGGAAAACTCCTTCATCGTTTTCATGTTGGGCATAAATACAAGGACATGGATTGGTCCCTTAGTTCCCGGATCATAAATCTCCAGCTCTGAACCTGGAATGACAGCCATCCCTCCAAATTCCAATCCACCGCCTGATAGTTCAGACATCTCACCCGCAAGCATTAGTTCCTCCATCTCGACGATGACTTCCGGTGAATGGCAATCAATTATACCAATCATATGAAGACCTTTTTTATTGCGGGCATGTTCAATGATATTGGTGAATGTCAGTGATTTTGCCCCGGTTATTTTGACTGGCTTTCCTGTCTTAGTCCGGCCAATGTGGATATGCAAATCCGTGTAGAACTTTTTCATTATTTCGAAAGCGCCTCCTGCAGCTGTACATATTGGACAGCATAAGCAGTTTTCGCATCATATATTCTTTTTTCTTCTATTAAAGTTAATGCTTCTTCCAGCGTAAGTTCCATAACATTGACGAATTCATCCTCATCTAGTCCTGCAGCATCTTCCTTTTGAGAAAGGCCTTTAGCAATATACAGGTGGACGATTTCATCCGCAAATCCCGGAGAGGTGTAGAAAGAAATCAAGAGCTCCATTTCCTGGCACTCGTAGCCTGTCTCCTCTTCCAATTCCCGGCGGGCGCAGACTGCAGGGTCTTCCCCTTTTTCAAGCTTTCCTGCCGGTATTTCCACTAGGATCTTCTCCATTGGTTTCCTGTATTGTTCAACCATGACTATTTTATTATCATCGGTAACAGCTAGCACAGCTACTGCACCTGGATGTTTCACAATTTCCCTGGTGGACGTCTTTCCATTTGGAAGCTCAACTTCATCGAGCTTAACGGTAATAATTCTTCCGCTGAAAATTTCCTTGCTTCCGATAGTTTTTTCCTCTAAATTTCCCATCCATTGCCACTCCTGTTCTATTCCTGACTATCTGTTCATACATTCTATCATACTTTAATTGGGGGAAATTAACCATGAAAGCGTATGTACACAAGAAGGGCTTCACTATGACCGGAAAGGCCTGGGAAATCAAATATTTACTCCGTGAATTGGGTTCTGTCCACCTTACAGTTTCTGAACTGCTTCAATTTGAAGCCAAGAGGCAGTCAAGTTGCCGCTAATTCACTCATGAGGGTACAATGGCAATAAGGAGTGATGGCTATGAAAAAGAATACACTTGGCAATTCCGAGTTGGAGGTTAGCGTTCTCGGGCTTGGCTGCATGTCGCTTGGAACTGATGTGGACAAGGTCCGTTCAATCATTGATGCCGCGCTGGATGAAGGAATTAACTACTTTGATACTGCCGACCTCTATGATTTCGGCCAGAATGAAAAGATTCTAGGTGAAACCCTGAAAGGCCGGCGGGACAAGGTGATCATTGCCACGAAGGCGGGAAATCGCTGGAAGCAGGACAAATCTGGCTGGACGTGGGACCCTTCAAAGGAACATGTTAAGAATGCAGTTAAGGACAGTCTAAAACGTCTTCGGACAGATTACATAGATTTGTATCAGCTGCATGGCGGCACGGTCGATGATCCAATTGATGAAACGATTGAGGCATTCGAGGAAATGAAATCCGAAGGGTTAATCCGCTATTATGGCATTTCATCAATCCGGCCGAATGTTGTAAGAGAATATGTGGATAAATCTTCGCTCGTATCTGTGATGGTCCAGTACAGCATGCTTGACCGGCGGCCAGAGGAGGAAATCTTGCCTTTGTTAAAGGCCAATGGTGTATCCGCAGTCACAAGAGGTCCGGTTGCAAAAGGCCTGCTTAGTGAAAAAATGCTCGAAAAAGCCTCTTCTGAAGGCTACCTGGATTACAGCTACGAGGAACTTGAAAGGCTATTGCCTTTGTTAAAAGAAAAACTGGGTTCCCGCTCTCTAGCCGAGGCTGCCCTTCAATACAACCTATCACATCCTGCAATCGCTTCAGTTGTTGCGGGTGCAAGCAGTGCTGAACAGATTGTGCAGAATGCGAGGGCAGCACGAGCCAACCCGCTTACAGACGAAGAAATAGCAGTCATTCGTGAGCTTACAAAAGTTAATAAGTATAGTGCGCATCGATAAATAAATAGGGCAGCCATCATTTGAAGCGGCTGCCCTATTTCTGTGTTTTCGCCCAATTTATCGCTTCTCGTTCGATATCTAAAACTATTTTTTCTTTATATGCTATATATGCGGTGATGTCATTAGGGAATTTGGATGCGGCCTCTTCCTTTATTTTTCCGTATGCATTAGCTCTATCAAAATGGCTAATAAGATAGTCGCGGAAATAGAGATGCCTGTTGATATGAGGACTTCCCTTTTCAAACGCATGGAGATGGACGAGCCGTTCTCCGTTCGGATTTACTTTTATATAATATCGCCGGCCCGCAATCCCGTTTTCTCCCCTCCCAATGTAGCCTGCATTCATCAGACTGCGTTCATTCCTATCAAAAATCTCCAGAGACTCCACCTCTGCCAGTATATCAATAATTGGTTTCGCGCTAAGGCCTGGTACAGATGTACTGCCGATATGATGAAGAATAACCCTGTCTGTTCTCAATTCCTTTAGAATATTATCTTTTTCCGCCTCAAACCGTTTTGGCCAATCGGCCGAATAAGGTGCCACCTCTACTTTCCGTGGGACCATTACTTAAACTCCTTCCAATTCATGCCGCTTTCGTTTAAAAGCTCTTCAAAGCTTTTATTCTTTTCTTTTAAGCGGCGCTCCTCGCGTTTGCGGTTTTCTTCTTCTTCCACTTTTCGTTTTTCTTCCTCTTTCAGTTCGTGCTGACGATTCTTTAGTTGGGTGAATATATCCTGATTTATCATATCTCCCAGTGTAAGTGGTGTTTCGGTCTTTTTTGATTGCTGATTTTGTCTTTTCGCTTGCTTTTTCTTTGCCATAGCCCGCCGCTCCTTTTTTAAATATAAGACTATTATACTTCATCTTTTTAAATGGAGGAACGAACGTATCTTTGCTTGGGTTAAGGGGATTCTTCGGGGGTACTGGGGTACTAAAGGATCTTTCACATTGGCCGCCAGAATTGAAAGTGTGCATAAATCTTGAAAAGTGTTCATAAATCCTGGGAAGTGTTCATAAATTCCGGGAAGTGAGCATAAATCTTTGGAAGTGTTCATAAATTCCGGGAAGTGCGCATAAATCTTTGGAAGTGTGCATATTTGTTCTTGAAACTTGTCTCTACTATTCATTTTTCATGAAAACTCTGCTATCAATACTATTGTTTGTAAAATTTAATCACAAATAAAAACGGAAGCATCCAGCTTCCGTTCTTTCATTGGATTTTTCGTAATCCCGCTATTCTGCTAGTTCAACTACGGAGGCGACTCCCTGTCCCCCGCCGATACAAAGTGTGGCGAGGCCTTTTTTTGCGTTCCTTCTTTTCATTTCATGAATGAGTGTGACGAGGATTCTTGCGCCGCTTGCTCCGATTGGGTGGCCAAGTGCTATCGCGCCGCCGTTGACGTTTACTTTATTCATATCAAAGCCCAAATCCTTGGCAACTGCGAGGGATTGTGCGGCAAAAGCTTCGTTCGCCTCAATGAGGTCTAAGCTTTCAATCGATTCCCCAGCTTTCCTTAACGCTTTCCTGACTGCCTCTACCGGTCCTATGCCCATGATAGCCGGGTCGACTCCAGCGCTTCCGTTCCCTTTTAACACGACGAGCGGCTTTACACCTAATTCTTCAGCTTTTTTACGGCTCATCACAATTACTACAGCAGCGCCGTCGTTAATACCTGACGCATTGCCGGCTGTTACGCTTCCATCCGCTTTGAAGGCCGCGCGCAGCTTGGCAAGTGTTTCAGGAGATGTCCCTTTCTTCGGATATTCATCTGTATTAAACACAATTGGATCGCCTTTGCGCTGGGGTATGGTTACCGGGACTATTTCGTCCTTGAACTTTCCTTCTTCAATTGCCCGTACTGCCTTTTCCTGGCTAGCGACCGCCAGAGCATCCTGATCCTGCCTTGTAATTTCATATTTCTCAACGAGATTTTCAGCGGTGACCCCCATATGATAATTGTTAAATGCGTCCCATAGTCCATCATATATCATGCTGTCGATTACCTTCTGGTCGCCCATTCGGAATCCCTCGCGCGCATTTTTTAATAGGTATGGCGCCTGGCTCATGTTCTCCATTCCGCCTGCCACAACAACCTCCGCGTCTCCGGCGAAGATGGCCTGTGCTGCAAGATGGACCGCCTTTAGCCCGGAACCGCAAACTTTATTGATTGTCATGGATGAAGCGGCATTAGGGATACCTGCTTTAATCGCTGCCTGGCGGGCGGGGTTTTGCCCCAGCCCAGCCTGGAGGACGTTCCCCAGGATAACCTCATCTACTTGATCCGGCTGGAGTCCGGCCTGTTCAAGTGCAGCCTTGATTACTGTTGCACCCAGCTCAGTCGCGGGAACACTTTTCAAGCTTCCATTAAAGTTTCCAATTGCAGTCCTTGCAGCAGCGACAATTACGATATCATTGTGATTCATTCCTATTCCCCTTTCAAACTAGTAATTCTCAATACCTTCTTACCCTAATAGCATTAAATTATCCATAAACTTGCATAAATCAAAATAGTCAAATTACAATGGAGAAAATGCAACTTAAGGGGGAGTATGGCATGCAGCTGCCACGCAATGTGACGGTTATTGAAGTTGGACCAAGGGATGGGCTTCAAAATGAAAAAGGATTTGTACCAACGGAAGCTAAGAAGGAATTCATCCATGCCCTTCGCCTCGCTGGAATTACTGAAATGGAACTAACCTCGTTTGTCTCACCAAAATGGGTACCCCAAATGGCCGATGCGGCGGAAATTGTAGATGGATGCCTTGATGGCAAAACGCGTTCCATTGTCCTCGCACCTAACCAGAAGGGAATTGACCGTGTCAAAGAAACTGGCTGCAAAGCGGTTGCTGTATTTGTTGGAGTCAGCAACACCTTTAATAAAAAGAACATTAACAAAACCACTGCAGAAAGCATGTTTGAATTGCGTCCGCTCATCGCCAACTTAAAAACTGACGGCTTTTTTGTAAGGGCTTGCATATCCACTGCATGGCATTGCCCCTTTGAAGGCAAGATTTCTGAAGATGACACAATCAAGCTGTGCCAGGAATTTGCCGAAGCTGGGGTGGATGAGCTTAGTGTCGCGGATACTATCGGGATGACTGTGCCAAATGAAGCCTATTCACTTTTTAAAAAACTAAAGGAAATCCTGCCTAACATCCTCCTGACCGGCCATTTTCACGACACGCGGAAGCTGGCATTAGCGAACATACTTGCTTCCATGCAAGCTGGAATTGACCGTTTCGATACTTCCGCGGGCGGACTAGGCGGCTGCCCATTTGCGCCTGGTGCGACAGGAAATGTCGCTACAGAGGATGTTGTGTATATGCTCGAGCGAATGGGGATTGAAACCGGTATTTCCCCTGAAAAAATTATCGAAGCTGTCGAAATTGTCCGGCCTCACCTTAGCCGCCCAATTGATAGTGTGATCTATAAACTGCAAGCTTCATCAGGTGCATAACCTATCCCCCTTGGGCTCATCTTAATAGTAAAGAAATGAAGGGAGACGTAAACGATGAGCCAGAAACGCGACAAAGGATTTAGCCAAAAGGGCCAGCCGTCGGCAAAGGATATTAAGCCTCAAATAGCAGTAGAGGATTTGGAAAAGGAAATTCATCCTACAAATAGGCAAAATGCTCCCAAATAAGTTTCAATCACCGCCTGTTCAGGGCGGTATTCTTTTTTGCCACGATAGTGGGTTTGAAACAGCCTCGAATGGTAAAATAATGAAGGGAACGCATATTGTAGCCGGAGGGATTTTTTTGAGAAGAGCATTTCGGGTTTTGTTATCAATACTTGCCGCCATTACAGCCGTTGGGGTTTATTTTACAAACAGGCTGATGTTCATGAAAAAGAAAGAAGATGAATTTATTCTGAGTCGTGAACGTGAAGCAGGGAGAATCATCGATGAAGAGTACGATTCTTTGAAAAAAAGGGATGTATCCATTCCCTCCCCATTCGGCTACGAGATTAAAGGTGTTTTGGCCGAGCCTCATGACACCAACTATTTTATGATTATTAGCCACGGTGTGACCGAGAACAAGTTCAATTCTATCAAATATATGAACCTATTTCTGGAGCGCGGCTTTAATGCCTTGATTTTCGATCATCGCCGTCATGGGGAATCCGGAGGGAAAACGACTTCCTACGGCCATTATGAAAAATTCGACCTGAAATCAGTTGTGGATTGGTTGAAAAACGAAAAGGGCCCTCATATCAAGCTAGGCATCCATGGCGAATCCATGGGGGCGGCCACTATGCTCCTATATGCAGGGATGCTCGAGGATGGCGCAGACTTTTATATTGCTGATTGCCCGTTCTCTGATTTCCGTGAACAGCTTGCCTATCGTGTAAAAGAAGAGGTCCGTCTTCCAGCGGGTGTCCTGGTCCCGCTCGCTGAACTGTTCCTCCGTTTCCGCGATAAATATTCGCTTCGTGAAGTTTCTCCTATTACGGTGATTGACAATATCAAGAATCCCGTTTTATTCATTCATAGTGCAAAGGATGATTTTATCCTTCCTTCGATGACAGAAGCTCTTTATGAAAAAAAGAATGGACCAAAAATGCTCTTTATGGCCGAAAATGGCATCCATGCCCAATCATTTAACGAAAACCGTGAACAATATGAGCTTGCGATTGACGATTTCCTGTTAAGTATAGGGATGGTTCCAGCGCGCAAAACTGCGGATTTTGCCCAAAAATCATCTACTGCTCAACAATCGCATATGTCTTAACAACCAGATTTCACTATTTCACCTGGGAGAGTAAACGAAATAAAGAAATATTGAGGAGGAATCGGAATGTCCAAAGTTCAAATTAAGATAAACGATAACGGATCAATCAGGATTACCGGCGAAGTTGAACTGCTTGATGGCCAGGGGAATGTGTATCAAACAAAACCTGCATTTTCTCTTTGCCGCTGCGGTTTGTCATCAAACAAGCCATTTTGCGATGGAACGCATAAGGGAAATTTCGAATCACAGGTTCGTGTACCGGAAGATCAGAATTAATCCTCTTTACTAACTATGACTGACTCGCCAATCGGCGGGTTTTTTCTTTTTGATGGATATTAGTATTGACATAAGTTTCCTCTCCGCTTATGCTATACATAACTACTTTGCAAAACAAGGTAGTTAACCTTTGAACAGCTATCTTGTTTTACCAAGTACCTAAAGGCAGGTATCACTTATGTCAATTCGAAGCCAGCTATTAAAAGGAATTTTGGACGGCTGCGTGCTCTCCATTATTTCAATTGAACCGGTATACGGCTATGAGCTTTCCCAAAAGCTCCAGGATGAGGGGTTGATGGAAGTGAGTGAAGGGACAATCTACCCGGTCTTGCTTCGCCTTCAGAAAAATGGGCTGATTGAGGGCAAGATGGAACCGTCGCCTTCAGGGCCAAACCGGAAGTACTATCATTTAACGAAAGAGGGACATGCTGCCCTCGCTCTCATCAAGGAGGAATGGGAGCAAATCGCACAGCCTGTAGACAGGATTCTAAAAAAAGGGAGCGGGATGGAATGAATGCGAAACAATTAATTGAACTGAACAATCAGAAACAAACAGAACTTTCACCGGAAAACGAGAAAATCTACTCCGATTTTCTTATTTATATCAGGCTGCAGCTTACCTTATCCGAACAGCAATCAGAAGAGGTCCTTATGGAAATTCTTGACCATTTGCTTGATGCCCAAAAGGATGGAAAGTCTGCACACTCACTATTCGGGGATGACCCAAAGAGATTCGCAGATGAACTGATTGCCGACATTCCAAAGGAGAGTAAAAGAAATGCCTTTGTGTTCATCTCCTCACTCGTTCTTCAACTGCTGAGCTATATGCTCGTTATTCATGGTATTTTTGGACTTATTTTAAATGAGGGTATAAATACTCTTTATCCATTAAAGGGTGTTCCTATTTTCATAGGTTCTGTGATTTCAATCTTTTTTCTCATCTGGCTATTTTTTAATCTGATTCAAAAAACGCTCTTTGTCAAAAATGCCTCTCATGTTAAAAACATGATTATCCTTGGAGTTTCGGCGGCCGTTTTAATGGCACTTTACTTGGCTGCTGGTCTCTTTATTCCCGATTTTGGCCCGTCTATCGATTTTCCGTGGTACACTTCTGTGATAATCGGTCTTCTTGCCTGGGGAATTTCCTATATGTTAAGAAATAGGTCTCTAGCTAAAAAAGCTGCTATCTAAATAAAATGGACAGAAAAAAGCGAATGGCTTTATCTGTCCTTTCTTGTTTTTTCGATTACCGGAGTGTTCCTGTCAGCCTTAGCGATATCCTTCCTGAACAAGGCGATCTTTAAGTTATCAGCAACCTTCCTCTCCCCTATTCTTTGAAAACCATGCTTTTCATAAAATCGAATCGCGGGTGTATTCCCGGATCCAGTCGAAACAACCAGCGAATCTGCATCTGGATTCCTTTCCTCAAGGTAAGCGAGAAGCTGATTGGCGATGCCTTTCCGGAAATAGTCAGGATGAACCATCAGGCGGTGGATATCGACCGTTTCGCTGATTAGCTTATACGAGATCGCCCCGCAAAGGCTGCCATTTTCATAGTAGCCACAAAATCTCTCACCACACTGGCGCAGTGTTTCAACCGTATCATTCAAGGTAGGAATCTCATAAAAATCAATCAGCTTTGCTTCTGTCATATACGCTGGCAACTGAATATCCAGCACTTCTTGGGCTATATCTTTTCTTGTAATATTAATTTCTTTAATCAAGATAATCTCCTGTAGTGGTTACTTTTTTCTGCAAGTTAACAAACTCTTCCTGAAGGATTGAATACACCTTTAAGTCTCGATGCCTCCCCTTAATGAACATCGCCTTTCGGTTAATGCCCTCAAAGCTCATCCCGGCCTTTTCCATCACCCTTGCTGATCCTGTATTGTCAACAAAGCATCTTGCCTGGATCCTAATAAGCTCCATCTGCTCGAAACCAAATTTAATGATCGCCTTCGCAGCCTCCGTACATATGCCTTTTCCCCAATATTCAGGTGCTACCACATAGCCGATTTCCGCGCTTCTATGGTTTGGCTGCCACCAGACAAAATCGATCGTTCCAATCAGACGGCCTGTTCCCTTGAGTTCAATTCCCCACGGGGCCACCTTTTTGTTGCTGTATTGATTGAGGACATAATCGATGAACGTTTGGGTATCCGAAAGTTTACGGTGTGTATCCCAAGTTACATACTGCGCGACTTCCTCATTTGATCCGTATTCAAACATGTCTTCTGCATCTGCTGGCGTTATTTTTCTTAGGAGCAGTCTCTCTGTTTCAAGTATCGGCAAGTCCCCATATATTTGCTCAATTTCCACCCTTAATTCCTCCATGTCCAATTCTTTTTCATATCCTATCAAACTTTTCTGAATTTTACTAGGAGGTTTTTGTTATTCATTACCAATTTCAATTACTTTCCCTTTCCTTATATCAAGATTTCCTTCTTGCTCCCCTTTATTTATGCTGTAATTGACTATATATGTTCCTTCCCCCGGATAGTAACTGACATTACTTATTTTTAAAGACTGTTCTGGATGCTTTTCCCGGAGGTATTTTTCAGCAATTCTTTTGCTCTCTGCACGTTCGACAGGATTACCATAGAAAAATAAGCCCACTGCAAGCAACAGCAGTGACATCAGTAACACCATAACTTTCTTTTTCATTTCCATCACCTTTCTCACAATTCTTTTGGTGTAATTTTACACCAAAAGAATGGAAAGTGACACTATTTATTTAGCCCTTTTTGAAATTTCTATTAAATCTGTGGAAACAGCCCAGACAACCTTTTTCGGTGTTATCTGGTCAAATGAAGAAGGCGGCCAATTATCAATCAGCCAGCCTTACGTCGGCAATTGCCGTAATTGAAATGAGGTGTGCATCCCCGAAGGAATCGATAATGTGGAGTTTTTGTGTAAGCTCATCCCAATAATGGACGTGCCCAATGCAGATTTCATAATTGTGGCGGCGATAATGTGTGATCACAACAGCCTGGTTAAATTCCATTGCTTCCCCAAGCACTTCATTCATCATTTCAAGCTGCTGCTCATCCAGTTCGGTTTTTTGCTTATACGAATCTTCTTTCACCCAGTCGCGGAGCATCTTTACGTGCTCAGGGAGCATCATTGAAGTCCATTTTATCCTGCCGCGGTCGCGAATCATGTTCTTCCCCTCTTTCTTGGTTGGACTAGCGGGCGCTGATCAAATATTGTTGTTCTTATGATTTATGTCCCCCAAGCAGCGTGGCCCGGTGCTTAGCAGTTCCTGCGGACGTATAGGAGACAGCCCGCAGCAGTGCCCCGGATCCGTACCTGTTCCGAATCCGGTCAACCACATAGCCAAGATCCCGTCTTTTGCTTGCGCCCATGTCAAAAAGGCTCATCTGGAGTTCGGTATCATCGACGATATTCCCAAGTGTGATGTTAATCTGGCGGACCGTCTTGCCGGAATAATTCTCGCCAAACAGTTCCAGGCAAACACGGTATATATCCATTGTGACGTTCGTCGGTTCGGAGACCGTCCTTGCCCGCTGGAAACCGCCTCCGAATTCGTCCTGGCTGTAGCCGATGCCAAGTGTGATTGTTCTGCCGGCTTTTCGGTGCGTCCGCGCTCTGCGTGCAACCTCCTCGCACATTTCAAGGATGACATGCTTGATTTCTTCCTCATCCTTATAATCCCGAAGAAGAATTTGGCCTTTGCCAAAACTGATCTGTCCCTCCATTATCGGAGCGCCCATATCGGAAAGGTCAACACCCCAGGCGTGGTAATACAGCTGGTTGCCCATAATGCCGAATTTTTTCTCGAGCAGTTCGAGGTCATACCGGGCCAGCTGGCCGACTGTGAATATCCCCATCCCGTTTAGTGTTTTTTCAACACGCCTGCCGATCCCCCACATTTCCCGGAGTGGCGAAACGTTCCATAGTTTGGTTTGGACATCGTCATAGGTCCATTCGGCAATTCCATGCTGTTTTGCATCAAGGTCAAGGCAAAGCTTGGCCATGAGCATATTCGGCCCAATACCAATTGCGCACGGAAGCTGAAATTCGCGCTCGATGTCATCCTTGATTTTCCGGGCGATTGTTTGGGCATCGCCCCAGAGCTTTGCCGCCCCGTCCACTTTGATAAAGCTTTCATCAACGCTGTAGACATGGATGGCTTCCTTCGGCACGTAGCGGTGGAAGACGCGGGTAATTTCGGTTGAAATTCTTAGAAACAGACCCATTTTAGGCTCAACTACCAGAATTCTTGGGTCATTCGGAATCTCAAATTTACGGGAACCCGTTTTTATTCCAAATTCCTTTTTTAAAAGTGGGGAAGCAGCGAGGACAACACTTCCTTCACGCTCTTTATCGCCGACTACAGCAAGGTAGCAGCCGAGGGGATCGAGCCCTTCCACAACTGCAGCACAGCTGGCGTAAAAGCTTTTCATGTCAACGCAAAGAATTTTATGCTGCGGCATCGTGCTGTAATCAACCATTGCATTTAACCTCCTACAGAAAAATAAGAACATCCGTTCCGTATCATTATACCCATATCATAAGCGAATATGCGTTCGCATTCAATGGAAATTTTCCGGCAGGTTGCATAAAAATAGGGTGCGTTTCCATTTCGATGTGTTACAGAAAAGAGCTATAATAGGATTTGAGGTGCTTTGAATGGAGGAAAAACTGGTAAGAAAAATGATTAAAAATTGCCTGCAAACAATATTATACCGATGAGGCTCAGCCACTTGGTGAACTCGATATTGCTCGCTTATGCGAACAAATTCATAGGCAAAAAGACGCAGATCCCGAGGCTCGTCTGCATGATATCGTCAATGACGTTGTCTATGATTTTTTAACTGCGTAGAAGAATGTTGGGAGGTTTAAAATGGAAACTTCAGCTGAAATTCAATCCTTGTACAGGAAATTAATTGAGGCATGGAACAAACGCGATGCGAAAGGTATGGCAGTGCTATTCGCAGACGGCGGCACCATGATTGGTTTCGATGGAAGCCTAGCTTTGGGACCTAGAGAGATTCTTTCCCATACAGGTCCGATTTTTGAACACCATCCCACTCCACCCTTTACTGTAAAAATAAAGGAAACCAATATTTTGGGAGCCGATACGGCTATCCTCCGGGCGATTGCTGGAATGGTGCCGACTGGGGGAGATGACCTCAAACCTGAACTCAATGCCCATCAAACGATGGTAGCAAAAAGGGATACAGGTATATGGAAAATTGAGTTATTCCAGAATACACCGGCGCAGTTCCACGGGCGTCCAGAGCTTGTCGAAGAAATGACAGCGGAATTAAAGCAGGAGATGAGATAGTTATTTATTAAAGGAGGAGAAAATGTTGAAGGTTGAAGAAGGTTTTGTTGGAGTAACTGGCGGCAGGGTATGGTATCGAATTGCGAAAGGCGAGCGGGATGCGGCTCCATTACTGGTACTGCATGGGGGTCCAGGTTCTACAACCTACCCGCTTCAAAGGCTGGACGAGCTTACCGAAGGAGCAGATGGCAGGACAATTGTTTATTATGACCAGCTCGGGGCGGGACGGTCACAAGGACCGACTGACAAGTCATTGTGGAACCTCGACCGCTATGTGAAAGAACTTGGCCAGGTACGCGAGCAACTGGGATTGGAAGAAGTACATATTCTAGGTCATTCTTGGGGAACCACTTTGCTTGCGGCGTATTTGCTTACCAAGCCTCCAGGCGTCAAAAGTGCGATTTTTTCAAGCCCCTGCCTAAGCGCGCCGCAATGGGCAAAGGATCAGGAGCGGCTGTTGAAACAGCTTCCAGAAGAAACGCAGGAGGCAATCGCCCGATGCGAGGCGGACGGCACGACAGACTCTGAAGAATATAAGCAAGCAATGGATGTGTTTGCGAAAAACTTTGTTTGCCGGATTGAAGTAAGTAAAGAGGAACGTGAAGCCGTTTCACAACTCGCCAATCGTGAGATATACAATACAATGTGGGGACCATCCGAATTTTGTGTAACCGGCAATCTTAAGGAATTTGACTGTACCCCGAGGCTCCATGAGTTGGATGTGCCTTCCCTGTTCCTTTGCGGCCGCTATGATGAGGCCACACCGGAATCGACCAGCTATTTTTCAAGCCTCGTTCCTGGAGCAAAGCTGCATATCTTTGAGAAAAGCGCCCATTCACCTTATCGGGAGCAGCCAGAAGAATACAGGCAGGTTGTGAAAGAATTTCTTGCTGGAAGAACAGAGAAATAACTAAAGAGGCGCCGGCCTCGGCCAGTGCCCTTTTTACATAGGATTTGTTAAATAGGATTTATTGGGAGGATACATGACTGGTGAATAAAAGATGGTCTTCAAGAACCTTTATTGACGACCGCGCTGATCATTTTTTACTCGCAGGGTCTTCAAGAACCTCTTTTACGACCGCGCACACCAATTTGATAAAATGCAGCAGATTTCCCAGCGCCTATGTATATATTTAGCAGGATAAAAAATAATTTTTCGGGGGGAAACCATGCTATCAACAAAGCTGCCTGAAACGTTTAAAGCTTTTGCAGAAAGAGAATGCAAGGGGTCAAGTAAGTTGTATGAAAGTATTTCTTTGAAACTAGCAGAAGACCCATACGTTCTTGAACTATGCGCCTATGCCCCACTAGGCCAGCCCGTTCCAAACCTGCTCTATGGTGCAGTCCATTACCTTCTCCTAAAGGGAAAAGACCATCCTCTGGCAAGGTTTTACGCAAGTATTGATAGCAAGCCGCAGTCTCCTGAAGCAGCATTTCCTCACTTTAAAAATTTTTGCGCAGCCCATCGGGAGAAGATTATTGAACTGTTACAAACCAAACTTGTTCAAACCAACGAAGTTAGAAGATGCGGCTATCTCTTCCCCACTTTCAATTATATATATACAAAAACAAACAAGCCTCTTGCATTGATTGAAATTGGCACGAGTGCCGGCTTTCAACTTCTCTGGGATCACTATTCTTATTCCTATAACAAGGGTACAATTTACGGAAGCAGCGAGTCGGAGTTGGTTATTCAGACTGAGGTTAAAGGGAAGGGAAAGCCTTTATTTCCGTATAGTCTTCCTCCAGTCCCAGCCCGATATGGCATAGATCTGCATATTAATGATATGAGAAATGAGGAAGACTCGCTTTGGATGAAGGCGCTGATTTGGCCGGAACACCAGACCCGAAGAGAATTATTTGATAAAGCAGAGCAGTGCATGCAGCAGAATCAGGGAAAAATCACATTCATAGAAGGTGATGGTGTAGACCTGCTGCCCGCTATTACGGGGGGAATCCCGGAGGAGTTTACTATCGTTGTCTTTCATACCCATGTAGCCAACCAGATGCCTTATGAAACGAAAACAAAACTGCTTGAAACGATAAAAACAATTGCAGCAAAGAGAGACATCTTTCATCTTTACAACAATATTCGGGATTCATATCTCCGCCTTGATTCCTTTGTTGGGGGTATCAACGACCATAAACTCGTTGCCGAAACGGATGGGCATGGAAGATGGTTTAGCTGGAAATTAACCTAAAACAGCAAACACTCGGGGTCTCTTCATTCCCGAGTGTTTTTACAAGATGATTATTTCTTGTTGAAAGCCTTTTTTCCAACCTTCTCAAACAGACGAGGAAACAAGGTATAAAAAGTGCTGCCCAGATTCATCCAGCCCGGGAGGTTAATTTCACGGACAGGCGACTCCATCGCATCAACTACCTTACGCGCGACGTATTCCGGCTTCAGCATCCATCGTTTTACGTTTTTTACATACGTACCACTTTCATCGGCGATGTTGAAGAAATTTGTTTCAATCGGACCGGGGTTGACAGTGGTGACGTGAACATTATAGTCAGAAAGCTCCATACGCAAGCTATTCGAGTAGCCCAGAACCGCATGTTTTGTAGCCGAGTAAACACTTGATTTTGGAGTGGCGATCTTTCCTGCCTGGGAGGCAATATTAATGATCTGCCCTTCTCTTCTCTTCCGCATTTTATTCAAAACAGCGCCAGTACAGGCAATCAAGCCGACAACGTTAACATCAAACATGGCCTTGACCTCATCAATAGGGGCTTCATGAGCATGACGGAACACGCCAAATCCGGCATTATTGACGAGAATATCAATATGGCCAAACTCATTATGTACTTGGTCAAAGACCTCAGCGATGCGCCCGGTATCAGCAACGTCGAGCTTATAGACAAATACTTTGTTCTTGTAAGTTGATTCGAGCTCTGCCTTTAGGGCTTCAAGCTTGTCGATACTCCTCGCAAGCAGGGCAAGGTTTGCCCCTCTTTCTGCTGCCATCCTTGCTATTTGAGCCCCTATCCCGCCCGAGGCACCTGTTATAACAATATTTTTTCCGGACAAGCTATCCATGGCCGACACCCCGTTTGCTTCGATAACACATAACATTCCCGTCAGTATACGATTCAATTTCGTCTAATGAAAGCAGATAATCCAACTGGCCGACTGTTTCTGAGAGAGTCAATCCCAACTCACGTTCAAATGCTTTTGGAAAAAGCTCGCGGCATAACTCAAATACTGTTTTTGGCCTCTCATTAAGCATTTCTTTCACATGCATGGCACGATCATGCTGGCGCTCAAGCCTCCGGTCAATCAACTGTGGAAGCTTCCTGACTTCCGCCCCATGCCCAGTATAAACAAGGTCAATTGGATAATCACGAAGCTTTTTTAGTGAAACATTGTACTGCAGTTGTGGCTTCGGCCGTTCTCCACCCGCTATGAGCGGAGGCTCAAGTAAGGGATTCGGGGAAATATGGGCCAGGATATGGTCACCGGCGAGCAGTACTCCATCTTCTTCACGGAATAAGGATATATGACTCTGGGCATGTCCGGGAGTTTCAATTACCCTCCAGCCCGCAAGTCCCGGAAGCCTGTCTCCTTCTGAAAGAGTTCCTGTCAATGACCGATGGCAGGAATATTTCAATGATTTCTTCAGCTGTCCCGCCATCCGCAAATACTGTTGCGGGATACCAAATTCCGTAAACAGCCCCAAGTAAAATCGATCGTGCTCCTCCAAAAACTCTTCAGTCCGATTTATCCATCGTTCATTCAAATAATGGCCGAAAACTTCCAGAGAATCAGGAAAATAATCAAGAAGTCCGGCATGGTCCGGATGATCATGAGTGAGGATAACCTGCTCAATATCCTCTGGAGTAAGACCTAGCCCTGCCAATTGAAATTTAAGAGATTCCCAGGCCTCTTCTGTTTTCGGTCCGGCATCAACTAGTGTCAGCCTATCACCTTTTATTAAGTAAATATTTACATCGCCAACCGCAAATGGTGTTGGGAGTGTAATTTTTGCTATTTGATTTTTCCACTCTGCCATAAAAGTCCCTCACAACATTATTTTCAAATATCATACGTCTTAGTTTACCGATTCAGGAAAACCTTGTCATTATTTTCGCCTCTACAGGCAAGGAATATGTCTGAAATGTCCAAGCAATCATTTTTCTAAAATAAACAGACTTTGCTATACTAAAATTGGAAAGAGTTAGAAAGGGAGGCTAAAAATCGTGGCAGCAAGATTATTCACTCCGTTTACAATTAAAGGAGTTACTCTGAAAAACAGGATTGTTATGGCGCCAATGTGCATGTACTCATGCGAGTTAGAAGATGGAATCGTTACAGACTGGCACCGGACCCATTATACTAGCAGGGCTGTAGGACAGGTCGGTTTAATTATTATTGAAGCGACAGCTGTGCAGTCTCAAGGAAGAATATCCCCGAACGACCTGGGAATCTGGAGCGATCAGCATATTGAAGGGTTAAGAGAATTGACCTCTATGGCGAAGGCTCACGGTGCGGCAATGGGAATTCAGCTTGCGCATGCAGGCAGGAAAGCCGTTCTGGAAGAAGATATATACGCGCCATCAGCACTCGCATTTAATGAAAAATATAAAACACCAAAAGAAATGACTAAAAACGATATTAAGGAAACCGTTGAAGCATTTAAAAAAGGTGCGGAGCGGGCAAAACAAGCAGGATTTGATGTGATCGAACTGCATGCTGCGCACGGATACTTGATTAACGAGTTCCTGTCCCCACTCACAAATAAACGCAAAGACGAATACGGAGGCTCGGCAGAAAACCGTTACCGCTTACTTCGTGAAGTAATTGATGCAGTCAATACCGTTTGGGATGGCCCTTTGTTTGTCAGGATTTCTGCAAAGGACTATCAAGAAGAAGGGTTGGTGCCTGAGGATTATATCCAGCTGGCAGAATGGATGAAGGAGCAAGGTGTTGATTTAATTGACACAAGCTCGGGCGGAGTTGTACCAGCTCATATCAATGTATACCCCGGGTATCAGGTTCCTTTTTCCGAGACAATCCGAAAAGGAGCAGAAGTTGCTACTGGTGCGGTTGGGTTAATCACAACTGGAAAACAAGCTGAGGAAATTCTCCAGAATGAACGAGCCGACCTTGTTTTCCTTGCACGTGAATTATTGCGTGACCCCTACTGGCCGCGCACTGCCGCAAGAGAACTAGGGGAAGAAATCCCGATGCCGGAACAATATATTCGCGGATGGAAATACTAAATACAAAAGCGCAAGCGCCTTCGTGACAGGCAAAAACCGCCTGTCCCTGCGATGATTATTCTTGGAAGCTTTCCTTAGTGGTCATCGCCGTACAAACTGGAGGGGCTTTGACTGAGATAAAGGAATCACGAAGAGCGAGGCGATTGGATGATGACTTATCGTAGGGAGGAGACCTGAAGTTTGCGCACGCGTAGGCGCTGGTGCTAGACGTAAACATCCTCGATAAAAAAAGTTATCCACAGTCGCGAGATCTATTTATCTTAACAGCAAAAAGGGCGCATTCCCGCGGGAATACGCCCTTTTGTTTAATGAAGTATACTCTCTGGTTCAACTTCTGTTTTATTTTTCAAATAGCGCCCGAAACGACCAAGCGCGACGGCCATACCCGAGAAAATAATATTAAAGATTATAGCAAATAAAGTGCCTACATCAAACACAAAACTGGCTAATACTCCGGCAAGCGCGCTAGCTGCCAAAATGAATATAACATGTATTTTAGGAAAGAAATAACTTACCAAACCGCTGGCAAAAAGGACAATCGACCCCATAATTAAACAATAAACACCCATAATGATAATTGCTTCCATTTTGAATCCCCCTGTAGTATGTATAAAATACTACTACCCTACCTGAAAACAATTATTCCGAAAAAGTAGTAAAAATATAAAATCCGGAATGAATAGTCGATATTTCAGCCCAAGCTAAATAAAATGAGTAGTTCCCAGATTTCGGATAAAAATAAATAAGTCATTACATTTCTCCATGGGAGGGATCGCTCAAATACATGAACTTCCCTATTATATATACAAATATGTGGGATGCAGTCTTTGCTGTTCCCGCAGTCATGATCATTACTCAAACCCTAAAAATATATTTTGGGATACCAAAGTTCATTGTTCCAACAATCGCACTTTGTATCGGACTGGCGTTATCCATTCTCGTATGCCACAAGCATAGCTTTATTGCTGCTATTTTCATGGGTTCGTTTTACGGTTATGCAGCCATAGGCAGTTATGCTTCCATAAAGACATCCTGGCGGGCCTACCGCGAAAATAAACGTTAAAGCCAGACGGTAGATTGCTCGGGTAAAAGAACAATTCACAGGCAGGAAGCCAAATGTTTTCTAAAAAACAAAAAACCCGGCTTTTCCAATTTGGATGCCGGATACTTACTATGGGAGAGGTATATGAATTTCTTTAAAATCCTCAGCAATTTCGGTATTTGCAAAGTAACTTTGTGTCTCTTTTAAGAGCTCTTGGGCCGCATGGCGATCGTAGCGCGAACTAATATGTGTAATGCATAGTTTCTTCGCATTCGCTTTCACTGCCACATCAGCAGCCTGGGCAGTGGTCGAGTGGAAATAATCATGCGCCATGCCTTCCTCACCGGCTGCATAGGTTGCCTCATGAATAAGGAGGTCTGCATCCCTTGCCAGTTCCACAGCATTTTCACAACGCCGGGTATCGCCCAGGATTGTCACAATTCTTCCTTTCTGCGGCGAGCCAACAAAGCGGGATGGGTCCAACACTGTTCCATCCTCTAAAATGACTTGCTCCCCTGCTTTTATTTTTTTATATAAAGGGCCTGGAGGAATTCCGGCGGCAGCAAGTTTATCAGCGAGCAAAGTCCCTGGCCTGTCAGCTTCCGAAATCCTGTATCCATATGAAGCAATCCCGTGGTCAAGAAGCCGCGCTTCTACCCTGAATTGCTGGTCTTCAAAAACGTTTCCCTCTTCTAGCTCAGTAATTTTCAAAGGATACTTCAAGTACGTCCCGCTAATTCTCAGGCTTGTCCTGATAAAAGTGTCAATTCCTTTTGGGCCGATCACCTCAACCTCGGAATCGCCGCCCTGGAAAGAACGGCTGGACAATAGACCTGGCAGGCCATAGATATGATCACCATGCAGATGGGTGATGAATATCTTTTCAATCCGGCGCGGTTTAAGGGAAGTATGAAGAATCTGATGCTGGGTAGCTTCACCACAGTCAAACAGCCAAACAGAGCCCCTCTCTTCCAGAAGTTTGAGAGCCACCGCAGTGACGTTTCTGAGCTTTGCCGGCAGTCCTGCGCCAGTTCCAAGAAACAACAAATCCAACGTAAAAACCTCTCTTCAAAAAATGCTTTAAACGCATTATGATTGAAATAAAATTTACTTTACTATACCATACTTAACGCTTCCTGCCTTCATCATACCAACTGGTTTGATTACAAGCACTAAAAATACAGGAGGTCGCCTATCAGTCTTTTCCAGCTTTTTTAAACCTGGTACATGGATTGCATTACATTTGCGAAATCTAGAAGAAACAGCTAAACTTAAATATTTGTAAAGACAATTCATCATCTATGGAAATTTTTCACGAAAAGGAGTCCTTATCCTTGGCAGAAAACAAAGAACAAGCATCCTTAATTATGATATTCGGGGCAACCGGGGACCTTGCAAAGCGCAAGCTATTTCCTTCGCTCTACAGGCTTTTTAAAAAAGGGCTGCTTTCCGAAAGGTTTGCAGTTATAGGTGTTGCCAGAAGGCCTTTGACAAATGAACAGTTTCAGGAAAACGTGAAGTATTCGGTCAGCGAAGCAATGGAAGCCAGCGATAATCTGGACGAATTTGCATCTCATTTTACATACCATTCTCACGATGTAACTGATTCTGGGTCATATGCCGTTCTTAAGCAACTGGCAGAAGAAATGGACAGCAAGTACGGACTCGCCGGCAACCGAATCTTTTATCTGGCAATGGCACCTGAATTTTTCGGTCCAATTGCACTCCATCTAAAATCGGATGGCTTGACAGATGTTTCAGGCTTTAAACGGCTTGTTATCGAAAAGCCGTTTGGCCATGACCTTCAATCTGCAATTGAATTGAATGAGCAAATCCGTACTGCATTCGATGAGCACGAAGTTTACCGGATTGACCATTATCTCGGAAAGCAAATGGTTCAGAACATCGAAGTAATCCGGTTTGCCAACGCAATGTTCGAACCGCTCTGGAACAATCGTTATATTTCAAATATCCAGATTACATCCAGTGAAACACTTGGTGTCGAAGAACGCGGGCGCTATTACGAAACAAGCGGAGCTCTTAGGGATATGGTACAAAACCATATGCTTCAGATGGTTGCGCTGCTGGCAATGGAGCCGCCTATCAAACTGACGACAGATGAAATCCGCTCAGAGAAAATCCGGGTCTTCCGGTCGCTAAGAACAATAGAAGGCGATGAAATCCAGAATTACTTTGTCCGTGGCCAATATGATGCCGGCTTCATCAATGATGAAAAAGTTCCTGCTTACAGGGACGAGCCGATGGTCGACAAACAATCTAATACGGAAACGTATGTAGCAGGCAAGCTAATGATAGATAACTTCCGCTGGGCAGGAGTTCCTTTTTACATTCGAACAGGTAAAAGGCTCGGCGCCAAGTCAACGAAGATTGTCATCCAGTTCAAAGATATTCCAATGAACCTTTATTACCAGCCGGACAAGCCTCTCAACCCAAATCTGCTTGTTATCCACATCCAGCCTGAAGAAGGAATTACCCTTCACTTGAACGCCAAGAAGGCAGGCCAGGGCATGGATGCAACAGAAGTAAAATTGAGTTTTGCCAACAATGGTGTGAACGAAATAAATACACCTGAAGCATATGAGCTTCTCTTGTACGATTGCCTGCGCGGAGATGCAACTAACTTCACTCATTGGGATGAAGTTGCCCTCTCTTGGGCCTTTGTCGATAAGATATCGGAAGTTTGGGAAAAGACGAAAGATGAAAGCTTCCCGAATTACGAATCCGGCTCGAGGGGACCAAAGGCTGCCGAAGAACTGCTTGAAAAAGATGGATTTTCATGGTGGCGTGTCCGTGACTTACAAGTTGATAAATGTTAGCGTGGAGGAAAACCGGGAAGGTGCGCATAAACCTTAAAAAATGTTCCGTAAATAGTAAAAAGTGATCGCATAAAACTCAGAAAGTCTTTATAAAACGCGAAAAATACGCATAAAAGCTCGCACAATAGAGTTTTCCAAATCAGCATACTAAATGCCGCTCTGAATTTCAGGGCGGCATTTATTTTGATTTATTATCATCCTGTCCAGGCTTAAAACCGCGAAGAAAATCTTTATTAAAACTTGTTTGAGTCCCCTTGTTGGCATCGAGCTCGGCTTTGCTTCCGGCATTGGTAATTATGTTTTTGCCATACTTGTCCTTCAATTCAGAAAGAGTCTTGAATAATGGCTCCTTCCTTGCTTCTTTTTCATAGGAAAATAAATCCAGTTGGGTTGCAATTCTATCAATATCTGCCAAATCTGAACCTGTAATCCCTAGCAGCCTGACCGGGTTACCGTTCCAATTGCTCATAAAAAGCTGCTTGGCCAGCTGCAGGATATCTTCCTTAGAGCTGACAGGATTCCTTAGTTTACGGCCGCGATTTATCGTTTTGCGGTCCTTGTACCGAATCGTGATTGCCAAAGAATTAGCAACAACCTTCTTTCGTTTTAGTCGGGTTGCCACTTTATCGGAAAGACCTTCAAATACCTTGAACAACTCGTGCTGGTTGGTCATATCCCTCGGAAGGGTTGTGGAATTCCCTATACTTTTAAAATCCGAAACAGAATCCGGGTCAACCGGGCGAGCATCAATTCCATTGGCTCTTTCCTTTAGTCTGGTCCCATTTATTCCAAGCAGCATCTTCAATTGTATGTCATTACCGCCAGCGAGATTCCCAATGGTTTGTATGCCAATCCCGTTCAATTTCTCTGCAGTTTTTGCTCCAATACCGTGCATGTCCCCTACAGGGCGATGCCACAGAACGGCAGGAATATCCCGCTTTCTAAGAACTGTAATCCCAAGAGGTTTTTTCATATCGGAAGCTGTTTTGGCAAGGAATTTATTTGGCGCTATCCCGATGCTGCATGGCAGATCAAGCTGTGCCATGATCCGTTTCTGGATGCTGTGTGCTATTTCGAGTGGGCTGCCCAGCTCGTGGCTTCCTGTAATATCCAAATACCCTTCATCAATTGAGACAGGTTCAACCAGCTCGGTGAATTGGGCAAGTATCTCGAACATGGCAGTCGATGCAGTCCTGTATCGGTCAAAATTCGGTCTCATCACAATCAATTGCGGGCAAATCTTTTTGGCTTCCCAGAGTGGCATTGTTGTCTTGATTCCCATTTTCCTAGCCTCATAGCTGCAGGTGACAATAATGCCTCGCCTTTCTTCAGGATTTCCAGCGATGGCAAGCGGCTTCCCCTTCAAGGCCGGATCATGCGCCATTTCAACCGATGCATAAAAGCTATTCATATCAACATGTAAAATAACCCGCCCCTTTTTCGGGTACATTTCCCTCACTGCCAACACCTCCAATTACCTATTAGTTTAGCAAAAAAAGCGAACACCTGCACGAGTCACCTAATGGGTGTGACCCGGAGCCCATTTAGTTTCATTTATGCAACTTGGTATTGTGGACCACGTCTAATTAAAGATAGCTTCATATTTCAATAAGGAAGTGGATAGGCATATGAGAAAGATTTATTTAGTCATACTCACTATTTTTCTTTTAGCAGGCTGCAGTTTTTGGAATAGTTCCAAGCCGAACAATGAATCAGGAGGAGTCCAAAAACCAACAGAACAGACAGACGGAGGAACGGAAACGTCAGGGGATAAGGAAGAAATTGATGGAGAAAAAGATAAACCTGTTAGCAATAATTCCGGTAATGGACCAGGAGGTAAACCCGGAACTGGTACAGATGGGAGCTCTGGTGGCAAACCCACAGGCGAGGGTGCAAACGGAGAAAATGACAGGCCAATTGAGACTGGAAGTTACTTTCCTGAAGGCAATAAGATCAAAACCTTCAAAGGAACTGGAAATGAATTTGCTTCTGAAGTGGAGCATGTTTTCACCAAGGAGGGAAAATACATTGCTACCATAACTGATAATGGCGGGACAAGGATGCTTAGGATATACAACCTTGGTAAGAAGGGAATTTCGATTGTTTACGAGGAGCCAGAATATTATTCGGAGGATGCCCCCTCAATTGAAAATTACAAAGCAGCATTTAAAGAACAGCTTGTTTTGCCAAATCCAATCAAACTGAAACAAAGCTTTGACGGATGGGTCGTTAAGGAAATTGATGCAACCATTTCTGTTCCATATGGAAAGATTAGCAAGGTCATCGTGCTTGAGAAGATCGGGACAGATGGAAGCATTGTCGAGAATTACTGGGCACCCCGGCTTGGGATTGTAAAAAAGACGTTATATTTAAAGGACTCAACTGGGAATGAAATGAGTGTAACGACTGAACTTGAAAAGATTGAAAACCTGCCTTAAAGATAAAGGAAAGGGAACCCGCTTGGGCTCCCTTTATCGTTTCATTATTTTTTAAAAAGTCAATTCGACAACCTTTTAGGCGACCTCAATTTAAAAGTGTATCTTACTTCGCAACTTCCTCAACGATGGCAAGGGTCATCTCAGCCAGTTTGCCAAGCTCTTCAACCGGCATCCGTTCGTTTGTTGTATGGATATCCTCATACCCAACTGCCAGGTTGACAGTCGGTATTCCGAATCCTGCTATCACGTTGGCATCGCTGCCCCCGCCGCTTTGCTGGAGCTCACAGCTGCGGCCAATTTTCGCTGCTGCTTTCCTGGCTACTTCGACAACATGGTCACCTTCACCAAATTTGAAGCCAGGATACATGACCGTCACATTCACTTCGGCTCTGCCGCCCATTTCTGATGCAGCCGATTCAAAGGCTTCTTTCATTTTCGCTGCCTGTGCTTCCATTTTATCTGCCACAAGGGATCGTGCTTCAGCCAAAATATCAACACGGTCAGCAACAATGTTCGTAGCCTGGCCGCCGGCAAACCGCCCGATATTGGCTGTGGTTTCACTGTCAATCCTGCCCAAAGGCATCCTGGCAATTGCTTTCGCAGCAATTGTAATTGCGGAAACTCCCTTTTCAGGCGCTACACCTGCATGTGCAGTCTTTCCATAAACAACTGCTTCAATCCGGGCCTGAGTAGGAGCGGCAACAACAACATTGCCGACGAGGCCATCGCTATCAAGTGCGTAACCGTATTTAGCAGTGATCTTTGAAGGATCTAAAGCTTTGGCACCCATAAGGCCAGACTCTTCCCCAACTGTAATAATGAATTGTATTTGCCCACGCGGGAGATTCTGCTCCTTCAGGACACGAATCAATTCAAACATCGCTGCAAGTCCAGCCTTGTCGTCTGCACCGAGAATGGTTGTGCCATCTGTAACAACATACCCATCCTTGATGGAAGGCTTCACGCCATTCCCAGGAGTCACTGTGTCCATATGGCTAGTGAAGTAAATTGAATCAACCCCATCCTTCGTTGCAGGAAGCGTACAAATCAGATTGCCTGCACCATGCCCTGTAACGGCTGTAGTATCATCTTCAAAAACATCGAGACCGAGCTCGGTGAATTTTTTCTTTAGGACTTCTGCAATTTTTGCTTCAAATTTTGTTTCTGAATCGATTTGAACAAGTTCAAGGAACTCATTCAATAAGCGCTCATGGTTAATCATCCGTAAAACCTCCGTCTGGTTATGTACTCACCATTTCAGTATACTCTTGTCAAACTCGAGCTTCAACCAATGGGGTTAGAGCGGAATATTTCCATGCTTTTTATGTGGCCGTTCCTCTTGTTTATTCCTTAGCATATCCAATGCCTGGATAAGCTTTATCCTGGTTTCCCGCGGATCGATGACATCATCGACCATTCCCCGGGCTGCAGCCACATAAGGGTTGGCAAACTGCTGGCGGTATTCCTCAATCTTCTGCTGACGGACCTTCTCTGGTTCAGGCGAACTTTGGATTTCTTTAGCAAAAATGATATTCGCTGCTCCCTGCGGTCCCATTACGGCAATCTCTGCGTTGGGCCATGAAAAAACAAGATCGGCGCCAATTGATTTACTGTTCAGCGCCACGTATGCACCGCCGTATGCCTTTCGTAAAATAACGGTCAACTTCGGTACGGTCGCTTCAGAATAAGCATAAAGTATTTTAGCACCATGGCGGATAATCCCGCCATGTTCCTGTTTAATCCCCGGAAAGAAACCGGTTACATCTTCGAATGTTATGATCGGTATATTAAAAGAATCACAGAAACGAATAAAACGGGAGGCTTTGTCGGAAGAATCAATATCAAGGCTGCCGGCCATCACCTTTGGCTGATTGGCAACCAGCCCTACCGGTTCACCTTTTATTCTTGCAAGGCCAACTACAATATTCCTTGCAAAATCCTTGTGAATCTCCATAAAACTATTATTGTCAACAACCTGCTCGATTACAATCCGCACATCGTATGGCCTGATAGGATCAAAGGGAATACAATCCACCAGGTCAGCCCTATAATCGTCTTCATCGGCGACAGTTACTACCGGAGGCCGTTCTTTTGAATTTTGCGGGAGATAGCTTAATAGCCTTCTCACTGAAGCCAGAACTTCTTCTTCCGTCTCTCCTCTAAAATGGGCATTGCCGGAGATCGTATTATGAACCTTGGCACCGCCAAGATCATCAGAAGAAATTTTTTCACCGGTCACCGTCTCAATCACTTTTGGTCCTGTAATAAACATTTGGCTCGTACCCTCTACCATGAACACAAAATCCGTAATAGCGGGTGAATAGACAGCGCCCCCGGCACACGGCCCCATAATGACTGAAATTTGCGGAATAACGCCTGAATAGATGGCGTTTCGATAAAAGATTTGTCCGTAGCCATCCAGTGACACGACGCCCTCTTGAATTCTTGCCCCGCCGGAGTCGTTCAACCCAATAACCGGTGCGCCGCTATTGGCAGCCATGTCCATCAGTTTGGCAATTTTATGGGCGTGCATTTCCCCAAGAGCACCACCGAACACAGTGAAGTCCTGCGAAAAAACATAGACTGCCCGGCCATTTATTTTGCCATATCCGGTTACAACCCCGTCACCTGGCCCTTTCTGCTGGTCCATACCAAAGTATGTAATCCTGTGCTCAATAAAAGGATTCAATTCAACAAATGTACCTTCGTCTACAAGAATAGCAATTCTCTCACGTGCTGTCAGTTTCCCCTTTGCATGCTGCCGCGCAATTTTTTCATCACCGCCGCCCATTTCGATTTCACGGCGCTTATCATACAATTCATTAATCTTTTCAAATATATCCGGCATGTTACTTCTCCATCCCCTTCTTCTCGCAAAACTCGTATAATATCCCACCGGAATCTTTTGGGTGCATGAACGCAACCATCGCTCCATGTGCTCCCAGCTTCGGCTCCTCATTAAGCATCCTGATACCGGCTTCCTTCATATCGTTAATCCTATCCTGAATCGATGTAACCCCCAGTGCGACATGATGGATTCCTTCTCCCCGCTTTTCGATATGTTTTGCAATAGGGCTGTCCTCGGACGTTGGTTCAAGCAGTTCCAGCTTTGTCCCTCCCGCATCAAGAAATGCGACAATCACCTTTTGGCTTTCCACTTCCTCAATTCCAAGGAGAGGGAGCTTTAAGGTATTCGTATAAAATGGAAGTGCCTGTTCGAGTGATTTAACGGCGATCCCAATATGGTCCACTTTTTCAATCATGAATATCCCCCCTTGTATAAACTGCCAGTTCCACTAATAAGCGAAACTGAATTCCTCCCAAAAATTCGACAATTACTGTATTCTCTACAAAGTGTCATAAATCCTTCCTAATTTGAAAGGTTGTTAGTTGTCCGGATTCACGTTAAAATAGAATTATCCCATACACATTAAAGGGAGGAAACCAAGATGAATAGTCGTAAAACGAGGAAGGTCATTGTTTATTTAATGCTTTTTGCCATGCTGGCCTCAACACTCCTAATGGGATTGTCTACTTTCCTATAAGGTGCTACTATAGCAAAGGGACTGTCCGCAAAATTTGGACAGTCCCTTTTCTTGTTGTATTGAAAACTAGATTTTGCACTATTTTCCTCTCAAAGAGAAATTTGTGCTTTTGTTATTGTATCGCCCCGTATTCGATACCCAGTTCAGTGAACGGCCGGTCGGATGAAGTGATTAAAACCTTCGTACCAAGTGGGATGAAAGGATAAAGCGATTCAATTCCTTCGTTTTGCAGCCGGATACATCCGTTTGACACATATTTCCCAATAGAAGCCGGATCATTGGTTCCATGCAGCCCGTATACCCGGCCATCGGTCGCCTTGGCATCAAAGCCGATCCATCTAGAACCTAATGGATTTTCAGCATGGCCGCCGGGTATATTCTTTTTTCTGTAATAAGGCTGCGCTGCTTTTACTGTAACGGTAAAAACACCCTCCGGAGTCAGATCCTCGCTTTTGCCGGTTGCCACGGATAGGACAGTTTGAACCCTGTTCTCATCAATAAACGCCATCTCGTTTGTTTTTTTATTAATAATAATAAATGTATCCCCAGGAAGCGGATTTGGCCCTAAAGGCCAAATAGGGGAAACGAAAAGAACGGTAAGCAACGCAGCAAGCATTTGTGCCATTCATACCACCCTTTACTTTTTCCCCTAGTTTGTGCCAAACCTACTGTGGCAATACTTTCTTTCTTGGTTGCTTCAAGCCTTTGAACGAACTCTTTATCAAGAGATACTGTTCCAACTCATTGAGCATTTGGAACAAGCTGGCCCTGGCTTCAAATTCATCACGGGTCCTAGGGAGTTCCATTTCCTCAAAATCTCGTCTCATAAGCCTCAATTTATCAAGATAAATATATGCAGTATTCCCTGGATGAATATTTTCACACAGCTCCTCAATAAAATCAGCCATAATCCTTGCCTGTTGAACATTCTTCGGCAGGGAAGCGGCAATAGGCATAATCCTCTCGATAATTTCAAACTGTTTTTCCCTCATAGTGAAATAATGATAATATAAATTTTCTTCTCTGGCCAAATGATTCTCGACATCACGAAAGGCAAGTGATTTTGCTTCATTAAGAAGCTTTGAGGTAGCAGTCACTTCATGTCCATCCCAGATTGTTTCGTTTGTCCTTAAGTATTTTGCCATTTCCAGAAAAATCGTTCTGAAATTATCTTCAATTTTACTACTATACTCATAAAGCTTAGTCTCAAGGCTTGGCATATACCAATTCATCAATAAGGCCACACCTATTCCGACAATAATAATAATAAGTTCATTTAGGAAGATCTCTTTAGAAACTTCACCTGCTGCGTATATATGCATGATGATAACGGACGAAGTCACAATTCCATCCTTTGCTTTAAGCATTACAACGGTTGGAATAAAAAAGAACAGCATAAGCCCAATTACTAATGGATGATAGGCAATTAGTTCAAAAAATAGAGCTGAAAATGGCATTGCAAGTACGCAGGCAAGGAATCGATCCCATGACGCTCTGAGAGACTTCCTCTTTGTAGGTTTAATGCAAAGGATTGTGAGGATCCCAGCAGAAGAATAATTCGCTACCCCCAGCATCTGGGCTATAATAATCGCGGCCGCAGTACCGACCGCAGTCTTTATGGTCCTATAACCAATTCTATATCTCATACATTCACACTCCATGGGTCTTCAATCATAAAGCCTTGCCAAATTCCATTTCCTATAGCAAATATGTAAATCCACTTGATTACAATAAAGATGGAATAATTATAAGTGTTATGAATTAATTTTAACCTCTTCTTTTCCTAAAAATATCATTGATGAACAGAATGAATGACATTTCAGCTTTTACTATGGCATACGTAATCACGGAGCTCCGACTCTACAAAAACAAAGAAAAGATGATCATCCGACCATCTTTTCCATAATAACTCTATTAAAGCATTTTTTGCAAAAACTCCCGGGCGCGGCTGCTTTTTGGATTCGAAAAGAATTGTTCTGGCGGTGCATCCTCGACAAGGACCCCACCATCCAAAAACAAGACCCGGTCCGCTACTTCGCGCGCAAATCCCATCTCGTGTGTAACAATCGCCATCGTCATCCCGGTGTGGGCGAGCGATTTCATAACATCGAGAACCTCCTTGACCATCTCTGGGTCAAGGGCAGACGTCGGTTCATCGAACAGCATCACATTTGGCTGCATCGCAAGTGCCCTTGCAATCGCTACTCGCTGCTTTTGCCCGCCTGACAGTCTGCCTGGAAATTCGCTAGCCTTATCGGATAATCCAACTCTTTCTAATAGCTCATATCCGATTTTTTCTGCCTCTGCTTTTGAAAGACCCTTCACCTTCATTGGTGCATACGTCAAATTTTGAAGGACAGTTTTATGCGGAAAAAGGTGAAAGTGTTGAAAAACCATTCCGACATTCTCACGTACTTTCATAATATTTGTTTTCTTATCTGTAATTTCATTTTCACCAATCCAGATGCGGCCGCTTGTTGGAGTTTCAAGCATGTTCATGCAGCGAAGGAATGTTGACTTACCCGAACCTGATGGGCCAATGATCGCAACTACCTCTCCCTCTGCAATTGTAGTTGTGATTCCCTTCAATACTTCGAGCTTTCCAAAGTTTTTATGCAATTCACTAACTTTAATCACTGCGCCTCATCCTCCTTTCAAGACCCTTTCCAAGGAAGGTCAATGTAATGACCATCAGATAATAAATTAAGCCGGCAAAAAGAAGCGGTTCAAGATAGGCGTAATATTCGGCCCCTACCTGGTAAGACCTCCGCATGATATCTGCGACGCCAATGGTGGTGACAATGGCTGATTCTTTTGTCAGCGAAATGAATTCATTCATTAGAGCTGGGAGTATATTTTTCATAGCCTGCGGCAGGATGATGTCAAGCATCATTGGACGGGATGGAACGCCAAGTGCCATAGCGGCTTCCCTCTGCCCTTTGTCAACCGCAAGAATGCCGGCCCTGATAATTTCGGAAATGTAAGCACCTGAGTTCAATCCGAAAGACAGGATCGCAGCAACGTGCATATCAATTTGATAGCCCAGTAATTGCGGAGAGCCGAAATAAATAATCATCAGCTGCAGCACAAGTGGCGTTCCCCTGAACACACTTGTATAAGCATCCGCAAACCAGTTAAGCGGCTTAAACTTACTGATTTTGAATATTGAAAGAATAATACCAAGGATAAATCCCAAAATACCTGCAACAAGAACGATACCTAATGTTACCCAAATCCCTTCCAGTATATATGGCAAGGAAGGGACGATTTGTGCGAAATCCAGTCCCACTTAAAATTCATTCCTCTCTATATCAACTGTAAAAACGTCCAGAAAGGCAACGCCTTCTGAACGTTTCAATTTTCCCCTCTATTCTTCCCCGCCAAACCATTTAACAACCAATTTATCGAGTTCGCCGTTTTCCTTCATTTTTTTCAGTTCGGCATTGAACTTATCAGTCAGTTCGCTGTCCTTCGCAAATGCAATCGCAGAACCTGCTTCTTCCGGGTTTTCGGAAATTGTAAATCCTGAGAAACCTTCTTCGTTTTCAATGAAACCTTTAGCGACTGTATCTTCAATAATTGCTGCGTCAAACCTTCCAGATTTAATTTCTTGGATTAAATCTGGGATTCTATTACGGTCTTCGATTTTGAAGTCTACTTCTTTTTGGAGTTCCTTTGCTTTATCGCTCTGAATAGAACCGAGCTGGACACCAACAGTCTTGCCTTCAAGATCTTCAAGTTTTGTAATGCTGCTATCCTTAGTCACAATCAAATGGGAAGCGGTATAGTAGATATCAGAAAAATCAACATTCTTCTTCCGTTTTTCAGTTGGTGTCATACCTGCAAGGACAAGGTCTGCTTGTCCTGATTTTAGCGCCTGGACAAGACTATTGAAGTCCATATCTTTTACCTCGATTTCATAGCCAAGCTTTTCACCAAGTGCTTTTGCCAAATCAACGTCAAAACCGATAATTTCATCACTTTTTTTCGTATCGATATATTCAAATGGCGGGTAATCAGCTGAGGTAGCCATCGTAAGTGTTTTCTTTTCCTCTGCTCCGCCTCCATTTGTGTTATCTTCACTGGAACCACATGCCGCTATAATGCTGATAACAAGGGCCATAGCCAAAAATAAAACTAAACCTTTTTTCATTATAATTTCCTCCCTTTATTTTTCAGAATAATCGATAAACTTTTACCCATTACAGACAAGCCCGAATCCTTTCCAATCAAGTAAGAATGGACTCATTTTTATTCACATTAATGAATTTTAACACGTTTTAATAATTATTCAATACTATTTTTAAAAATTAATTTTCTGATTTTTTCCAGCGGTCTGCTGACAAGAAAATCGCAAGCAATTCGTTGTGGACTTATCGTAACCAGGGACCTAAGTAAACCAGGCGCTAGACGCTCCTCATTACGCAATCGTGTAATTTCGTGCGACCCAATTTCTGGAATGCTTTCCTTGTGGTGCTAGACATCCCTCAAAAAAGAGTTCTTTCTTAATATTACATAAAAAAACCCGCCACGCAAAAAGCGTGACGAGTAAGTTGATTTATGCTTTTTATAATTCTTCGCAGTGTTTATCGAATGCGTCTTGAAGCTTTTGAATGACAGCCATTGGTTCATGGCCTTCAATATCATGTCTCTCAAGCATGGTGCAGATTTTTCCGTCCTTTAGCAGGGCAAAAGATGGAGAGGATGGTGGATATCCTGTAAAAAAACTGCGTGCTTTTTCGGTTGCTTCCTTGTCCTGTCCGGCAAAAACAGTTACTAAATGATCCGGGCGCTTATCATAGTGAAGCGCGTGGGCTGCAGCCGGTCTTGCAATCCCGCCTGCGCACCCGCATACAGAATTAATCATGACCAAAGTTGTTCCTTCTTTATCAAAAGCTTGTTCAACCTCTTCAGGTGTCTTTAATTCTGTATAGCCGGCTGCAGAAATTTCATCCCGTGCCTGGCGGACAACATCGTTCATGAACAAATTGAAATTCATCGTCAATGGTTTCACTCCCTCATATCAATATACAACTTATATTCTATCATAACAGGGAAAATAAACTTTTTTCAATTAAAGAGAAAAATTTATGGAAGAGGTTTACACCTTTTCCATAATGGGAAAGTAAAGAATACAGCTAGATCCATACCCCTAAACTCCCTAATTTATTGGATAGCACTTTGTGCTATCCCCTTTTTTTTGTATACGGATGTATAGATATGCATTTTTTATTCACAAAAAATAATCTAAACGCACAAAATTATGCAAAATTAATTACTATTTTCATAAAACTGACCAAGAAGGATTTCTGCGGCACGCGCAGGAGTAATCCCGCCTTCAAGAATTTCTTTTTCGATAGGAGGAAGCATGGATTTTACTTTATCATTTTGATAGAAACTGTAATGAAGTTGATCGGAAATAACGTTATGAAACCAATCTTGGAGCTGTTTTCTACGCCTATCATCCCATGTTCCTGATTTCTCTCCAATTTTGGCGAATTCCACTATTGTGTCCCAGATTTCCGGGATGCCCTTCTTGGTAATCGCTGAACAGGCGAGTGCCTTCGTTTCCCAGCCAACAGTTGCCGGCTGAAGGAAGTGGAGAATTTTTCTATATTCATGAGCCGTTTTCTCAGCAAGACTTTGGTTTTCTCCATCTGCCTTGTTGACAATAATTGCATCCGCAAGCTCCATAATGCCTTTTTTCATTCCTTGAAGCTCGTCTCCAGCTCCGGTCAGGGTGAGCAGCAGAAAAAAATCCACCATCTCCCTGACTGAAACTTCACTTTGGCCTACTCCAACGGTTTCGACAAGGATTACATCATAACCAGAAGCCTCACATAGCAACATTGATTCACGAGTTTTCCTATGTACACCCCCAAGTCTTCCTGCAGAGGGGGATGGCCTGATGAAGGCTGATGGATGCCGGGAAAGCTGTTCCATCCGAGTCTTATCCCCGAGTATGCTGCCTCCAGTTACTGAGGAACTGGGATCTACCGCAAGCACGGCTACCTTATGGCCCATTTCGCAAAGATACAGGCCGAAAGCCTCGATAAAGGTGCTTTTGCCTGCACCTGGAACACCAGTTATTCCAATCCTGATGGAATGACCGGTGAAAGGCAGCAATTTTTGCAAAAGAGTCTGTGCATCTTTAAAATGGTGAGAAGCATTGCTTTCAATGAGAGTGATTCCTCTGGCAAGCGCGCTTCTGCTCCCCTCCTGAATTTGTTTTGCAAATTCAGCTGCCTCAAATTCCTTTCTGCTTTGCTTTTTAAATACTGGCTTGTTCTCCTTCATGGTGTTATCATCCTTTTTGCCCATTTACACTTCCTCGTACCCAAGCGATTTGTAGATCTGTTTGATAATATCCTGGGCGGCAACTGGAATGACTGTTCCGGGTCCGAAAATAGCGGAAGCACCATTTTCATATAAAAACTGATAATCCTTGGAGGGAATGACCCCGCCAACTACAACGAGAATATCAGGCCGTCCTAGCTTCCTTAGTTCCTTTACAAGCTCTGGAAGCAACGTCTTATGGCCGGCAGCCAGTGAACTAAAGCCAACGACATGGACATCATTTTCCACAGCCTGCATCGCGGTTTCGGCAGGTGTCTGGAAGAGCGGGCCGATATCGACATCGAAGCCAAGGTCCGCAAAAGCTGTGGATATGACCTTCGCCCCGCGGTCGTGTCCATCCTGTCCCATTTTTGCAATCAAAATCCTTGGCCGTCTTCCCTCGTTTTCCAGGAATTCCTCAGCCATTTGCTGAACCAGTTCAATTTCTTCTTCCTTCGAGAAAGTTGAACTGTAAACCCCGCTAATGGAGCGGATGGAAGCTTTATGGCGCCCGGCAGCCTTTTCAACTGCTTCAGAAATTTCCCCAAGTGTCGCCCTTGCCCTTGCTGCTTCAACTGCGAACTCCAGCAAATTGCCTTTGCCGCTCTTTGCTGCTTCCTCCAATTGAGCTAGAGCTTCAGCAACAGCCTGGCTATCCCTGTTTGCTTTTAATTCATTTAATTTTTCAATTTGGCGATGCCTGACCGCGGTATTATCAATATCCAGGATATCGAGAGGTTCTTCTTCGTTTGCTTTATATTTGTTTACTCCGACAATTATTTCCTTTCCTGAATCGATCAACGCCTGCCTTCTGGCTGCGGCTTCCTCAATTTTCATCTTCGGCAGACCGGTTTCAATCGCCTTTGCCATCCCGCCTAATTGTTCAATTTCATCGATATGGACAGTAGCCCGTTTAATCAAATCATTTGTTAATGCCTCAACATAATAGGACCCAGCCCATGGATCAATTACTTTTGTAATTCCTGTTTCCTCCTGTAGGAAAAGCTGAGTATTTCGGGCGATTCGCGCTGAAAAATCGGTTGGAAGGGCAATTGCCTCATCAAGAGCGTTTGTATGAAGCGACTGGGTATGCCCCATTGCCGCGGCATGTGCTTCAATTAAAGTTCTCATCACATTATTGAAAGGATCCTGCTCGGTCAAGCTCCAGCCAGAAGTTTGTGAGTGGGTTCTCAAAGCGAGCGACTTTTCACTCTTTGGGTTGAAATTCTTCATCATTTTTGCCCAAATGAACCGGGCTGCCCTCATTTTTGCTACTTCCATGAAATAATTCATGCCTATTCCCCAGAAGAAACTAAGCCTTGGTGCAAAGGAATCAATTTCAATCCCAGCTTTAAGCCCGGTCCTGACATACTCAAGTCCATCTGCAAGCGTATAGGCAAGCTCAATATCCGCTGGCGCTCCTGCCTCCTGCATATGATATCCCGAAATACTGATTGAGTTAAACTTCGGCATAAACTGTGATGTATAGGCAAAAATGTCGGCAATAATCCTCATCGACATTTCAGGAGGATATATATATGTATTTCGGACCATATACTCCTTCAAAATATCGTTTTGGATTGTTCCAGAAAGCTTATCCTTTGTCACACCCTGCTCCTCGGCAGTGACTATATAAAAGGCCAGCACCGGCAGGACAGCTCCATTCATTGTCATTGAAACTGACATCTGGTCAAGAGGAATTCCATCGAATAAAGTCTTCATATCAAGTATCGAATCGATGGCCACCCCCGCCTTGCCTACATCGCCGACAACTCTTTCATGCTCAGAGTCATACCCGCGATGGGTAGCCAGGTCAAAGGCAACTGACAAGCCCTTTTGTCCCATTGCAAGATTTCGCCTATAAAACGCATTGCTTTCCTCCGCAGTCGAAAATCCGGCATATTGACGGACAGTCCACGGCCGATTAACATACATGGTCGGATAGGGTCCTCTTGTAAATGGAGGCAGTCCTGGTTTGTCATCAAGATGCTCCAAACCGTTAAAATCGGCTTCATTGTACACTGATTTCAAGGCAATTCCTTCATTCGTTTCAAAAACAGAGTTACTGTTTTCCTTCAGCAAAGGCTCAGATTTTATTGCTCCATGCTCATGCTGCTCATTATTAAAAAGCGAGATTGTCTTAAAATCTGGTTTATTGCGCATTTCCTGGCACCTCCAATCCATTTAGGATGCTGTTAATAAATTGATAACAATTGCTTTTGGCATGAATGAAATCATGTATGCCAGCCGCTTCCCATTCCTGGCTGTTTCCCGGTTGTCCCGCCAGATACAATCTAATATCGGGATGCTTTTTCTTCAACTGGCTGGCAATTTCGAGTCCAACCTCTTCGTATAACTCATTACTAGAGCAGATACAAAAATTGGTGAGGCCTTTTTTTTCAACAAAGGCTAATGTGCCTTCAATTGTGAAATTGGGTTCACTTCGAACTGTACGGATACCGCCTGGGGAAAGGAAGCCTTCCACAAAATCAGCCCGGGGTTTATGGTCCCTGATGTCCCCAAGACAAATCAGGCCAAATTCGGTGTTTACCCCTGCAGTTTCAAGCTCTATAGCCTTTATCCTCAGCTCCTCGAATGGTACCGATAGCCTGGTCGGTATAGGTATGTTTGAAACTGGCATCCCTTTTGGCGTTTCTTCTGCAAGATTGGCATAAACGTTTGTGCCAATAATACTGCGCTTTCTATTTTTACTATCAATAAGTCTGTTATTAAGTGTTCTTTCAATCTCACTTTGGATCCAGCCAGATTGAAGCGAAGCCACCATGCCTCCGTGATGGTCGATTTTACAAAAAAGCTCCCAAGCCTTTTCTGCGAGCTGTTCGGTAAGCTCTTCGATGAACCACGAGCCTCCCGCAGGGTCCGCCACCTTATCAAGGTGCGCTTCTTCCTTTAGGATAAGCTGAATATTCCTGGCAATCCGTTCTGATTTAGGAGTTGCGCCTGTCAAACTATCATATGGATCAACATGTAAATACTGGGCTCCCCCAAGGACAGCAGCAAAGGCTTCATTTCCTGTTCGCAATAAATTGACATGAGAATCAAAAAGCGTAAGGGTAAATTTGGAGGTTTCAGCGGCTATGACCATCTTCCGCTTCGCTTCACTAGCCCCATATACTTCGGCTATCTTATCCCAAATGATCCGGGCTGCCCTTAGCTTGGCAACTTCCATAAAAAATTCCGAACCAATCTGAAAGTTGAAAACAAACTTGTCCACTATATCATCAATGTCCATACCAGCATCAAGCATGCTTTCAATATAGGAAACTCCTGTTGCGGCGGCTGCCGCTAGCTCCTGTACTGCATTGGCACCCCTCACATGGTACACACCTGTATCAACCATTACTGTTCTAAGCGCTGGCTCCCGTACAGCCGCAGTCTTAATAGATTCAGCCCAGTGTTCAAGATTGACTTCTTTTTCATAAGCAGATATTGGGTCAAAGGCTATGTAACCGGAGAGGCCTCCCTGGCCATCTTTCTTTTCAAGCTCTCCAAGTACTGCATCAATCCCAGTGCTTGTTTTAATCGCAAAAGGATGGCTTTTAGCAAAATATGCGAGCACCTCTGCATGTGCTGCGGTAAATTCAGGACTAACCTCAAGAGCAATCGCGGTTTGTCCATTTGCCGTCGCATCCTCAAGCTTCTCCCTTAATTCTTCAGGAGATATGGCGACAATTTTTTGTGCAATCCGCCATGGCTCATCTTGATAGCCATTTTGGTAAATTCCCCTGCGGTAGTCAGGCTTTCCAGCGAATCCAGGATTTTTTTTATCATCTGCTGAATAAAGCGGTTTCAAAACAATCTCTTCATATGTGCTGCTGCAAAGTGATTCTACCGTTTTTCCCTTCAAGGCTTGTTCTGCTTTTTCTTTCCAGTCATCAACGGTATAGTTATTAAATTGATAGTCCATTAGTTTCCCTATCCCCATATGCCCTGCCAATAAGGCAGCTCACCCCTTTTCAGCTCTTGTTCAAAGATTCTAAAAACTTCTCGCTCTAATTGTAGTATAGCGGGCTATTCCAGGCAATGAAGAAGAATTCTTTATGCATACAAAGCAATAGTTCTGGTTTTAAACTTGTTATGTTACCGACTAGAGGTCTCGAAACCCATAAAGGAAAGATAGAACCTGGCTATGTAACAAACCCGAGGTCGCGAAGCACTAACAGACATAGAATATTAACCATCAACTTGACCTCACCAATAAAGAAGGCTGACCAAATTCAATACTTTGGTCAGCCTAAAGGGTTATTAATAAATTGACGTGTTTTCCTTAGACATGTTCTCAATAATTGCCTTGACCCTCTGCAGGAACCGGCCGCAAACAAGGCCATCAAGGACACGGTGGTCGAGCGAAAGGCAAAGATTCACCATGTCACGGACAGCGATCATGCCATTGTTCATGACAACCGGACGTTTGACGATAGATTCGACTTGCAGGATGGCAGCCTGAGGATAATTAATAATGCCCATCGACTGGACTGAGCCAAATGAGCCGGTATTATTCACTGTGAATGTACCGCCTTGCATTTCGTCCATTGTAAGCTTCCCATCACGTACCTTGACAGCAAGCTCTGAGATTTCACGGGCAATGCCTTTAATCGTTTTCTCATCCGCATTTTTAATGACAGGGACAAAAAGCGCATCATCGGTTGCGACTGCAATCGAAATATTGATGTCTTTTTTCTGGATGATCTTGTCTCCTGCCCACATTGAATTCATATGTGGAAATTCTTTTAGAGCCTGTGCGACTGCTTTTACAAAGAAGGCGAAGAATGTCAGGTTGAAACCTTCCTTCTTTTTGAACTCATCCTTGAGTGAATTCCGATACTCAACAAGGGATGTCGCATCGACTTCGACCATTGTCCAGGCATGTGGTGCTTCATGTTTTGAGCGCAGCATGTTCGCTGCAATCGCCTTGCGGACGCCAGTCACAGGTATTTCTATATCACCAGGCAGTGTCGGAATCGAAATAGGAGCCTTCTCCTGGGCAGGTTTCGCAGCAGGCTGTTGGGTACCGGCTGGTGTTGCCGATTCTGTAAGGGTTTCCGCAGCTTTTGATGCTGCTGCTCCCGCTTGAGGAATAGTGCCTGATTCGATAAGCTTAAGCAAGTCCTTGCGAGTGATTCGCCCTGCCGCACCTGACCCGGAGACCTGGTTCAGGTCAATACCGTGTTCCTGGCTAAGTTTTAAAACTGCCGGTGAATACCGAGCCTTGCCCGATCCTTCTCCGGATTCCTTAACCGCGGTTGCGGCAGGCTGGTTCTGTTCAACAGACGCTATGGAAGTTCCCGCTTCGACTGTCTCAACTGTTTCAGCAGGCACAACAGCTTCCTCTCCACCAACATCTATTGTGCAGATAACTTCTCCAACAGCAAGGGTATCCCCTTCACCGGCAATCAATTCCTTGATGGTCCCGGTGAAGGAGGATGGTACCTCTGCATTCACTTTGTCCGTCATAACCTCTGCGAGCGGATCGTATTTGTTAACTTTATCGCCAGGGGAAACGAGCCATTTACTAATGGTACCTTCCGTAACACTCTCTCCCAGCTGCGGCATTTTAATTTGTTCAATTGCCAAAATGAAGTCACTCCTTCATACATATTAAAGGGAACGGCTTTTAAAATTCCGCAAGCTCCCGCATGGCCTTCTCTACTTTTTCCGGATTCATCATGAAGAATTTCTCCATTGTCGGGGCATATGGCATGGCCGGTATATCCGGTCCGGCAAGCCTTTTTATGGGAGCATCAAGATCGAACAGGCAGTTTTCAGCAATAATTGCTGATACCTCTCCCAAAATGCTGCCTTCTTTATTATCCTCTGTAACAAGCAGGACCTTCCCGGTTTTGGAAGCAGCTTCGATAATGGCTTCCTTATCAAGCGGATATACTGTCCGAAGATCGAGGATGTGCGCAGAAATGCCATCCTTTGCAAGCTTCTCGGCAGCCTGCAAAGCAAAGTGGACACAAAGGCCATAGGTAATGACGGTAATATCTTCGCCTTCACGTTTCACATCAGCCTTACCAATCGGAAGCGTATAATCCGTATCAGGAACTTCACCCTTGATTAGGCGGTAAGCCCGTTTATGTTCAAAGAAAAGGACCGGGTCATCATCACGGATTGCTGCCTTTAGCAGACCTTTTACATCATAAGGAGTCGAAGGCATAACAATTTTCAAACCAGGCTGGTTTGCAAAAATAGCTTCAACTGATTGCGAGTGGTACAACGCCCCATGGACACCTCCTCCATAAGGAGCACGGATAACGATCGGGCAGTTCCAGTCATTATTGGAGCGATAGCGGATGCGCGCTGCTTCGGAAATAATCTGGTTGACTGCTGGCATGATGAAATCGGCGAATTGCATTTCAGCAATTGGCCTCATGCCATACATGGCAGCTCCAATTCCGACACCGGCAATCGCAGATTCAGCAAGCGGGGTGTCAATCACACGTTCTTCCCCAAACTTATCGTACAGCCCAACGGTTGCTTTAAAAACCCCGCCTTTGCGGCCAACATCCTCACCAAGGACAAAAACTTTAGAGTCTCTCTCCATCTCTTCACGGATTGCCATTGTTACAGCATCAATATAAGAAATAACAGCCATTATGCATCCCCCTTGTCATCAGCGTAGACATAGTTGAGGGCGTCCTCAGGCTTTGCATAAGGAGCATTCTCTGCATACTCTGTTGCTTCGTTGACCTGCTTCATGACGCGCTCATTGATTTTCTTCTCCAATTCATCATCCATAACGCCCGTTTCCTTTAAATAAGCGCCAAATGTAATAATCGGATCCTTAGTCTTTGCTTCGGCAACTTCATCCGGTGCGCGGTAAGCCCTGTCATCATCATCGGAAGAATGTGGAGTAAGTCTATAGGAAATCGTTTCAACAAGTGTCGGACCTTCTCCGCGCCGACCGCGGTCGGCTGCTTCCTTGACAACCCTATAGACTTCAAGCGGGTCATTCCCATCTATCGTATAGCCAGGCATTCCATAGCCAATTGCCCTGTCTGACACATTCTCACAGGCAAGCTGCTTTTCAATTGGAACAGAAATAGCGTACTTGTTGTTTTCGCACATTAAAATGACAGGCAATTTATGAACTCCGGCAAAGTTGGCGCCTTCGTGGAAATCACCCTGGTTTGATGAGCCTTCACCAAACGTGACAAACGCAACAAGATCTTTCCCTTCCATTTTTCCGGCCAGAGCAATCCCGACTGCATGTGGGACTTGTGTTGTTACAGGTGATGAACCTGTAACAATCCGATTTTTCTTTTGGCCAAAGTGGCTTGGCATCTGACGGCCTCCGGAGTTTGGATCTTCTGCTTTTGCAAAGGCAGATAACATCAATTCCCTTGGTGTCATTCCAAAAGTCAAAACAACTCCTAAATCCCTGTAATATGGAAGGACATAGTCTTTTTCCTTATCGAGTGCAAATGCTGCCCCGATTTGTGCAGCTTCCTGTCCCTGGCATGAAATGACGAAGGGAATCTTTCCGGAACGGTTTAAAAGCCACATCCGTTCATCCAGACGCCGGGAAAGAAGCATTGTTTCATACATTTCAAGAACCTTTTCATCGCTCAGGCCCAAAGCGTGGTGGCGGTTTTCAACCATATATCAAGTACCTCCCATGTGTTCGTATTGATTTATTCGTTTAGAAGCTAAAGTCAGTTCTTTAAGAGTGAATCGCCATGCCATCGACTGCCAGCGCGGCTTCCCCTATAGCCTCTGACAATGTTGGATGCGGATGAATCGTATGGGCAATTTCCCAAGGAGTTGCATCCAGCACTTTTGCAAGCCCGGCTTCGGAAATCATGTCTGTTACGTGTGGTCCGATCATATGGACACCAAGCAAATCATCTGTGTCTGCGTCAGCAATGATTTTAACAAACCCATCTGATTCTCCAAACACAAGCGCTTTGCCTATTGCCCTGAAGGAGAACTTTCCAGTCTTGACATTGTAGCCTTTTTCTCTTGCCTCATCTTCGGTCAATCCAACGCTCGCAGCTTCAGGATGGCTGTAAATACATTTGGAAATAAGCGTGTAATCAATTGGGTTTGGATGGTTTCCAGCAATATGTTCAACTGCAGTAATGCCCTCGTGAGAAGCAACATGTGCAAGCTGCAAACCGCCAATTACATCGCCAATTGCATATATGTGGGATTCTTTTGTTTGATAATATTCGTTTGTTGCAACGAACCCTTTTTCTATCTGAATATCAGTATTCTCGATGCCGATTCCTTCGACATTGGCTTGCCTGCCTACTGATACAAGGATTTTTTCTGCCTTATATTCCTTGAGCTGGCCTTTGACTTCAGCAGAAATAGAGACACCCTCTTCTATAGTTAGAGTCTCAGGAAGGACTTTTGCACTTGTTACAATTTTTACGCCGCGCTTTTTCAAAAGCCGCTGCATTTCCTTTGAGATTTCGTGATCCTCGGTTGGTATAATCCTCGGAGCATACTCAAGGACGGTTATCTCAACGCCAAAATCGGATAGCATTGATGCCCATTCAATCCCAATAACTCCCCCGCCTACAATCACAATTGATTGCGGCAAGGCTTCAAGTCTCAGTGCCTCATCCGAAGAGAGGACATATGTACCGTCAATGTCCAGGCCCGGCAGTGAACGGGGCCTGGAGCCAGTTGCAACAATGACATTTTTGGGAATGAGCATTTCGTTCTCGGTGCCATCATTCATTTCAACGGAAATTGTACCAGGCATCGGCGAGAAAATGGATGGCCCAAGAATTCGGCCGGTCCCTTCAAAAACATCGATTTTCCCCTGTTTCATTAGGTGTTGGACACCTTTATGCAGTTGGGAGACAATCTGATTTTTTCTCTCCTGAACCTTCCCAAAATCAAAAGTGACATCTGGCGCAATAATGCCATACTCCTCGCTCTTTTTAGCTGTAACATAAACTTCGGCGCTTCTTAGCAATGCCTTGGAAGGGATACATCCGTTATGAAGGCAAGTTCCCCCAAGCTTCCCCTTCTCGACAATTGCAGTTTTCAAGCCTAACTGAGAGGCGCGGATTGCGGCCACATAACCGCCTGTTCCTCCGCCCAAAATGACCAAATCATATTCCTGAGCCATGCTTTATCCTCCTGCTATTTAATAGCGGATTTTATTTGGATATTCCTTCACACTTTCCTCACCGCGAAGCACGCGAAGCGCACCTTCAGCCAATGCCTGCAGCTCATTTTCGCCGGGGTGGATGAAACAATCGGAAATCCAGTCAATCCGGTCTGTGATCAATTTGACGAATTCCTTGCCATAAGCAAGCCCGCCAGTAAGAATGATAGCATCCACTTTTCCGGCAAGTACTGCACTTGCGGAACCAATTTCCTTGGCAACCTGATAGGCCATAGCTTCATATACCAGCCTTGCCTTTTCGTCACCTTTTTCTATCATTTTCTCTACTTTTACTGCGTCACTCGTGCCGAGATAGCTGAAAAGACCACCCTGTCCGACTAGTTTTTTCATAACTTCATCACGGTAGTACTCGCCGGAAAAGCAAAGGCTGACGAGATCGCCGACAGGAACAGTACCTGCCCGTTCTGGACTAAATGGACCTTCACCATGAAGGCCGTTATTTACATCAATAACCCGGCCGCCTTTATGGACGCCCACAGTAATGCCGCCGCCCATATGTGTCACAATCAAATTCAAGCTTTCATAGCTCTTGCCTAGATCCCTTGCGACTCTTCTTGCCACCGCTTTTTGATTGAGTGCATGAAAAATGCTTTTACGCTGAATTAATGACACACCCGAAATTCTGGCAATATCCTGTAACTCGTCTACAACGACAGGGTCAACAATATAGGCCGGGATGTTTAAACCAGATGCAATCTCATAAGCAAGAATGCCTCCCAGATTGGATGCATGCTGCCCTGCATATCCTGCTCGAAGATCGGCAAGCATTGTCCCGTTTACTGAATATGTACCACCTTCGATAGGGCGGAGCAGCCCTCCCCTTCCGCATACAGCACTCAGCTTTGAGATATTGATACCTTCTTCATGGAGTGTTTCCAAAATAGTCTGTTTACGGAATTCGTATTGGTCAATGATGCTCTCATAAGAAGCAATATCCTCAGATTCATGTCGGATTGTCTTTTCCATTACCGGACGCTCGTTGTCATAGATGCCGATTTTTGTTGAGGTAGAGCCGGGATTAATGACGAGGATGCGATAGTTTTTGCTTTGCTTCATACAAGACCTCCAAAAAAACTGATGTTATGGCCGGTCACCCTCAGTTCATATTCCCCAATGGGCAAACCCTGCATTTAAGGTAAAGCCGCATGCCAATAAAGCACATGCGGCTAAGCGTGGCCAATTTTTGACGTAATATTATTGATTATCGTCTGCTCAGAATATGGTGGCCATTTTGCAAAAATTGATTTCTTGAATTGCGAAGTTTACTGATCCGTTCTTCGACCATACGGTCTGCTGATACATAAGTTGGTATACCATCGCGTTTGCTTATTTCCATTACCTTCTCAATATTGGTATAGATTTGCTCGACCCTCTTCATAGCGCGCTCCCTGTTATAGCCGTGAAGCTCATCAGCTACGTTAATGACACCGCCAGCATTAATGACATAGTCTGGCGCGTAGACAATACCCATCTCATGAATGGTATCCCCGTGGCGGGTATCCTTCAGCTGGTTGTTTGCGGCTCCTGCAATGACTTTGGCGCGAAGCTGAGGAATTGTATCATCATTGATGACTGCCCCTAGTGCGCAAGGTGCGTAAATATCGCATTCAACACTATAAATTTCGTCAGGATCAACTGCTTTGGCACCAAATTCTTCAACTGCCCGCTGAACAGCTTCCTTATTGATGTCAGTAACAATCAGATTGGCTCCTTCTTCATGAAGATGCTTGCACAGGTTATAGGCTACATTCCCCACACCTTGAATCGCAATTGTTTTGCCCTCAAGCGAGTCGGAACCAAACGCTTCTTTTGCTGCAGCTTTCATTCCCCTATATACGCCATAGGCTGTAACCGGTGATGGATTGCCGGATGAGCCGAACGCTGGAGAAATTCCTGTCACATAGTCGGTTTCCTCATGAATCAAATCCATGTCTGCAACTGTTGTGCCTACATCTTCCGCGGTGATGTATCTTCCGTTCAAACCTTGAATATACCGGCCAAATGCACGGAACATTTCTTCATTTTTATCCTTGCGCGGGTCACCGATAATAACTGTTTTTCCCCCGCCGAGATTCAGGCCGGCTGCAGCATTTTTGTAGGTCATTCCACGTGCAAGCCTTAGTGCGTCTTCAATAGCTGCTTCCTCGGAGTCGTATGTCCACATCCTGGTTCCGCCAAGTGCTGGTCCTAACGTTGTATCATGAATGGCAATGATTGCCTTTAAACCGGATTGCTTGTCCTGACAGAATACCAATTGCTCATAATCATACTTTTCCATATACTTGAAGATTTCCATTTGTTGTTCCTCCTCTAATTTCAAATTGCACTTGAAGACGAGCATAGCGCCAAAGCAAGTGAATAAAGCTTGCTTTCCGAAGAATCGGAGCGTGAAGTGAGGACAATTGGGGCCTTGGCCCCACATACGACACCACCGACTTTTGCATTGGCAAAATAAACAAGAGATTTATACAGGATATTACCTGCCTCAATCGAAGGCATGAGTAAAATATCTGCTCTTCCAGCCACATCCCCTATGATGCCCTTGTGTTCGGCAGCAAGGGGTGAAATTGCATTATCAAGTGCCAGGGGACCTTCAATAATACAGCCCTCTATTACGCCTTTTTGATTCATTGCAGCAAGCTCTGCAGCATCAAGTGTAGCCTGCATGGAAGGGTTAACGATTTCAACAGCACAAACTGGAGCAACTTTTGGATATTTAATTCCTGAAGCAGTCGCAAGCGCAACCGCATTCTGGATAATTTTCGCTTTTTCCTCCAGATTGGGAGCTATATTCATCGCGGCGTCTGTTACAAAAATCGGCCTTTCGAATCCAGGAATATTAAATGCTGCGGTGTGGGACAAGATACCGGTTGATCTAAGCCCATACTCCTTATTTAAAACAGCTCTTAATATCAATGAAGTTTGAATATCGCCCTTCATCAAGACTTGTGCTGTTCCTGAACTGACTGCTTTTACTGCTTCAATTGCCGATTCATTTATTTCCTGAACGTCCCTTATGATAATGGAAGTATTCCTTGCAAGTCCAGGCTGGATTTGTTCAAGAATGGTTTCTATATGCTCGCTATTACCGAACAGGATAAACTTAGCCATTCCATGGCGGATGGCTTCAGCAACTGATTCGAGAACCTCTTCGTCGGCTGCCGCGGCAACTGCCACTGTTCTTTTCGTACCTTGCACTGATCTTTCTAGAAGAGCATCAAGAAACACTTTGCAATCATCCCCTTTGCCAGGGTTATTCCCCCGAAAAACAAAAATGCAAGAACCGTGCCAAAACGAAACTCCTGCTTTTTATAATGATAGAAAAATAAAAAACGTTATTTTTACGAATTAAATTGCAGACCATGCAAATTATTGCATGCTCGTATTTTCAAGGTTATACTTTTCAAGCTTATAATACAGATTCCTAATTGACAGCCCCAAAAGCTTGGCCGTTTTTGTCTTATTTCCATTTGTCTGTGCAAGAGTCCGGCTAATGATTGCAGCTTCATATTTTTCAACCATCTCTGCAAGAGGCATTGATTCAGTAGCTGATAGTCCTGGTAAGGCAACCCTGCTTGAAGAGGTACGTTTCTTAAGGTCTGGAAGATGATTAACATCAATAATCGTTTCATTGTATCCCATGAAAATAATTGCCCTGCCCAGTATATTCTCCAGCTCTCTAACATTCCCCGGCCAATCATATTCCATTAAATGAAGCATTGCCGCCTCTGTTACACCCTCAACATTGCGGCCATAATCCTGATTGATTTTTTGGATGAGCCTCTCGCATAACAACGGCACTTCCTCCAGCCGATTCCTAAGCGGAGGGATTTGGATAGGAAGACGATTGATTCTATAGTAAAGGTCTTCTCTAAACGTACTGCTTGCAATCCCTTTTTCTAGATTGACATTCGTTGCCGCGATGATCCGGACATTAATTGGAATGGCTTTGGTGCCGCCTACCCGGATAATTTCCCTTTCCTGAAGCACCCTTAATAATTTCGCCTGGGTATTAGCCGATAATTCGCCTATTTCATCCAGGAAAATGCTTCCGTTATTCGCCTCTTCAAACAAGCCACGCCTTCCGCCTCTTTTTGCCCCGGAAAAAGCACCCTCCTCATAGCCGAACAACTCGCTCTCCAAAAGCGTTTCGGACAACGCTGCACAATTGACCCGAATAAACTTATTGAACTTCCTATCGCTTGCATTATGTATTGCGTGGGCAAACAACTCTTTACCAGTACCGGATTCTCCCCTAAGAAGAACGGTCGCTGGTGTTTTTGCCGCCAGTTTCGCCTGTTCGGTGGCAAGGAGCATTTCCTCTGATTTTCCGATAATGTCATCAAAAGAATATTTTGCCTCAAGTGTCCGGATAATCTGCCTGGCACGTGAAAGCTCACGGTTCAGTGTCTGGATTTCCGACATGTCGTGAATAACGCCAACACTGCCTTTTAATTTTCCTTCAACAATAATTGGTGCTACATTGACAATTACTTCCTTCTTGTTTGGGCCAACCCTCATCGGAACACCACGGACCGCACGCCTTGTTTTAAGCACCTTAAAATGCATGCTTTCCCCTTCGGAAATATCTGCAGTGGCGGGCTTGCCAATCACTTGCTCCCGCGTCAGTCCAGTTATCCTGTTATAAGCAGGATTTACAAGAATGCCCCTTCCTTCTTCATCAACAACGGAAATAGCATCATCGCTGGATTGGATAATTGCTTCAAGCATTGTTTGTATTTCCTTGAGATTTGTTATTTCTTCCGCAAGGCTGAGTACCTCAGAAATATCTTTAAATACTGCAAAGGCACCTAAAAGAATTCCTTGTTCATCAATGATTGGGATCCTCGTCGTAATAATTTTCACACCATTAACCAGGACCATTTCCTGATTGGCCTCAATCCTTCTAGAGCTAAGAATCAGGGGCAGCCTGCTTGAAGGGATGATTTCATGGATGTGGCTGCCTAGGGCAAGCTCTCTGCTGACTCCTACCATTTCTGATGCTCTGCTGTTAAAAAGAGTGATTATCCCTTTTTGGTCAATGACAATCATGCCATCGCTTGCGGAACTAAAAATCAATTCCTGTTTATACGACTCATTTTTTAGCCGCTCGATTAAATCTTCCTTTAATTCCATCAAGGTAGCGATCAAGAATGCTACGCTCCCCGGTATCAGAATTGCATCGGATGCAGCCTTTTTTAATTCGGGAAAAACGGTAGGATCTCCTGTAACCTCAATAATGATATCATGATTTACGGCCATAAATGGCTTCCAATCCACTCCCGTGGAAATACCTTCACTCTTTGCAAGCAGTATGCCGGGGGCATCCTTGTTCCTGTCTATTACAGCCTTCACATCAAAGATTTCTGCTTCCTTAAGCATTTTAAGTATCGCAGTACCGCCTTTACCCGCACCAATGATCATCACACTAGGCAAACTTGATGCCTCCCTTTGCAGAAATTTGATTGACTCCGCAAACAATTTCATGGAGTAAGCGCCATGAACCTGCAACCTTTTTCATATTAATTCTAACGGTTCTAAACTTTCTTGACAAATTTTTATCTTAGCTTATGATTTTTTTAAGGAATAACTTTGATTGGGGAATGAATAGATGAAACGTTTGGCTGCTCTTCTTGTTATGTTGGTCCCAGGGTTTCTGGCAGCCTATGGAGTAAAATTAATGCGGGATATGCTCTTTGGCAAACTATTGGAACCCTTTGGGCTCCTATGGCTGCAATTCTTGACTGGTTTCATCCTCTTTGTAACAGGGCTTGGCTTTGTGGCCGGCTTTGTGCTTTATCGAGATCGAAAACGCAATAAAGTCCAGGACCGCTTTAAAAACAAATAAAAGGAAAGGGCAGAATTTTAATGCCTCTTTCCTTTTTTGTTTCTTATCTCGAGTGCAAGCGCTGGATTATCGGTTATAAGAGCCGTACAGCCAGCTTTATATAACCTTTCCATGTCCTTTTCCCGATTTACTGTATAAGGCCTTACCGCAACGCCATTAGATTCTGATTCCCTAATAATGTCGTCAGAAGCATATATATATTTCGGATGAATGCCCTTGGCTCCTAAAGCTTTCGCATATACCCATGGTTTATAGACAAGTTCCGCAAAAAGTGGCGCTGTTTCTATTTCAGGATCAATTCTTAAGCACTGGACAACACTGTAATGATTAAAGGAAGAAAGAATCACACGTTTTTCCAGCCCATACTTCCTGACAAGGTTAATTGACTTTTCTTCCATACCAGCATACGGAAATATCCCGTTTTTAAATTCAATATTGCAGTTAAGTTTTGTGTCCTTTAGCCATTCCAGCACTTCCTCAAGTGTTGGGATTGGTTCAGACCCTTTTGGGGACATCTTTTTAAAATCGGCATTCAACTTTTTGATTTCCGCATATGTAAAATCTTTTACAAAACCTGCATTTCCCGTCGTCCTGTCTACCTTTTCGTCATGTATAATGACCGGAACCCCATCTTTCGTTAATTGAACATCCAGCTCCAGCCCTTCAGCACCAGCCTTTTCAGCTTCAATAAAAGCAGTCATTGTATTTTCCGAATACAATGACTTGTATCCGCGATGAGCAAATATCAAAGTCATTTCAATTCCCCCTATTGCTATAAATTATCTATGCCTTAACCTCTACCCTTTTTCATTATATGTTATACTCCAAAAAATCCCTCTTTAGCACAGAGCTAAAGAGGGATTTTTGGATAAATTAGAGGAATCGCTGAATTAAGAAGCTTTATGTTCAAGCCTCAGTTTGTCTGCTACCATTGCAATAAATTCAGAATTAGTCGGTTTTGCTTTGGTCATGCTGACCGTGTAGCCGAACAAGGAGGAGATTGAGTCAATATTCCCGCGGCTCCAGGCTACTTCAATCGCATGGCGGATTGCTCTCTCGACACGGCTGGCAGTCGTGTTGTATTTTTTGGCAATATCCGGATATAAAACTTTTGTAATGGATCCAAGCAACTCGATGTCATTGTAAACCATTGAAATTGCTTCACGGAGGTATAGGTACCCTTTAATATGCGCCGGAACACCAATCTCATGAATGATGGTGGTGATGCTCGCATCCAGATTCCTTGGCTTTTGCTCGGAATGGGAACGGAAGCTTGAGGATTGGCCTTTCCTCGTAACAGAACTTGATTTACCATTTACAGTGCGAATGTGATTGCCGAGCATTTCCATATCAAACGGTTTCAAAATAAAATAGGACGCTCCCAGCTCCACAGCCTTTTTGGTCACATCTTCCTGGCCGAAAGCAGTCAGCATAATGACATGCGGCATTGGTCCATTTTTAATCTCGCGCATCCTTTCAAGAACAGCAAGCCCGTCAAGATGAGGCATAATAATATCCAAAACAAGTACGTCTGGATTTATTTCTTCCAACATTTCCAGGCATTCTTGACCATTATGCGCAACGCCAGCTACCTCCATGTCATCCTGAGACGATATATAATCATCCAGTAACCCTACCAATTCACGGTTATCGTCAACGACGCAAACTTTAATTTTCTTCACTCCCAGTTACCTCCTCAAGTTCCAAGTAATCTCATGACCAATCTATTTTCTATTCTAAAGGACAAATTCGACAATGCAACTATAATTCCTGCACGGAAGTAAAATTTTCTCAAAAAACTCATAAAAATTACGATTTTCTTTATTTATCTCGTTAATTCTCTTTATTTCGACTCTTTTCGCTTTAATCTGCGAATTTGTCGAAAAGTATTTTTGGTATCATCACAGAGGAGTTCCCAACCCCTAGCTTACAGGATTTTCGAGAAGCACTTACAGGGGCTAACAAAGTCGCTTCCGCATTAACATACCTCTCGTCGCTATTAATGCCTGTAGGCTCTACCTTTTGTTGGGGAAGAGCAAGTAAGGGAGAAAACGGTCGTTACTAAAAGTCTTGACGATTATGATGGTTAAGAAATGCAAGGGTGCGGTCGTCAATAAAGATTCTTGACGACCCGGATAGCTGAGAAATAAAGGGCACGGTCGTCAATAAAGGCCCTTGACGACCCGGATTGCTTAGAAATGAAGGGCACGGTCGTCAATAAAGGTTCTTAACGACCCTGAGAGTTAGAAATGAAGCGCACGGTCGTCAATAGAGCATCATTGATTCTTTTCCCGTTAGGAGATTGAATAAGCTCCCATTAATTAACATCTCATGACCTTATGCAATTACACAAGGAAAGCTTCCAGGAATAATCCTCAGACGATAGTATGCGTTAACATAATTAAGGATCATGAGGATTTTCGAACGAGTCATCGCACCTTTCACTTCAATCAACAATGGTAAAATTTCTACATTATCCAAAAAGAAAAAAGGCCCGCTTATGGGCCTCTAATCCAACCAAATCACTCAGCTTGCTTTTGATTCCGGCTTTTCATATATGTCAATTCCCGCTTCCGAAAGCATCCATTCGATGTGCACCCCATAACCAGAGGTAGGATCGTTTACAAATACATGCGTTACCGCACCAATTAGTTTCCCGTCCTGGATAATGGGACTGCCACTCATCCCCTGTACAATGCCGCCAGTCTTTTGGAGAAGCTTCGGATCGGTCACCTTAATGACCATTCCCTTTGTTGCAGGGAATTTTTGCGGAATCGTGCTTACAATTTCAATGTTGAACGTCTCCACTTTGTCATTATCAACAACAGTAAGAATTTGCGCTGGCCCTTCTTTTACTTGGTGAGATAAGGCGATTGGCATCGGCTTATCCATGATGCCGTTATCGATATCCCTATGCAATTTGCCAAAAATCCCGAATGGGCTGTTTCGCTTTATATTTCCGATAATTTGCTTATCATCAGAAAACCTTGCAAGCTTTTCGCCAGGGTTTCCATTAGATCCTTTTTCTATCGAAGTGACAGTTGAGCGTAAAACTTGGCCGTTTTCCACTACAATTGGCTTCTTGGTATCCATATCTGAGATGACATGTCCCAGGGCTCCATATTTCTTTGAATCAGGGTGGTAAAAGGTCATAGTCCCAATACCTGCCGCTGAATCCCTGATATATAGGCCGAGCTTATAGTTATCCGCACCTTTTTCTTTTAATGGCATTAGATTGGCTTTAACCTTTCCATTTTCCCTGGTAATCGAAAGCTTGAGCGCTTTTCCAGTCTTGCCTGCTTCCTGAACCAATGGTGCTACGTCAGCCATTTTCTCAATTCGCTGGCCATTGATTTCAGTAATGATATCTCCGACTTTGATCCCGGAAAGTTCACCAGGTGATTTACGCCCGTTTGAGGTCTCAACCTGATGATGCCCCACAACCAGGACCCCAACAGAATTCAGTTTTACACCAATAGATTGGCCACCCGGATACACCTTAAATCCTTTGAGCACCTTTACATCGACTTTTTTGATTGGAATGCCTGCGAGGTCGAGGACAACTGAGCTTGCGCCTGAATCCTTTGCAGATAAGGAAACCTGTTGGTCGGTCTGGTTCAGGACAATGTTATCCGATTTCGAGACAACCGAAGCGGTTACAGGTAATGCTTTATCAAACGAGAACTCCTGTCCCTGAAAAACAGTTATCTCATTTGGTATTTGGAGATAGCTTTGGAATGGTTTCCAGCTAGTTAAAGCAATAATTGAAACAAGGAGAATTCCACCGATTATTTTTCTAATTAATCCTAAATTCAAATTCATCACTCTCCTCGCTTCTAATGCTTGTTGCTTCTTTTCTTTAAAAATGGCTACAACTATAATTTTGCCGGGTTCTGATTCATTTATAACCATGTGAGAAATAAAAAAGCTACCCTAAATGGATAGCATTTCATGAATTCTTTATTTGTGAGGCTAATGTAAGGAGTTCTCTGGCATGTTCCTTTGTCAAGTCAGTAATTTCGACACCAGATATCATCCTGCTAATTTCTTCGACTTTCTGTTGTTCATTTAGAGGCACAACCGATGTTTTCGTTCTTCCGCCTTTTGTAATCTTGGAAATAAAAAGATGTGTATCAGCCATGGCAGCTACTTGAGGCAAGTGGGATATACAAAGAACCTGGGATCCGCTTGCAACTCGAGAAATTTTTTCGGCGATTGACTGTGCCACCCTTCCGCTGACTCCAGTATCCACTTCATCAAATATAATTGACGTAACTCCCTGGTGCTTTGAAAAGATGCTTTTTAGAGCAAGCATAATACGGGAAAGTTCGCCTCCTGAAGCGACCTTTGAAAGTGGCTTCAAAGGTTCGCCGGGATTGGTGGAAATAAAAAATCCAACCTTGTCAACGCCGCTGCGGGTAAAATTCTGGGACTCCCGTCCAAAACGGATTTCAAAGACCGTTTTTGCCATATAAAGGTCTTTCAGTTCTTTATGGATCAGTTTGGTCAGCCTGTCCGCCCATCTTTTTCTTAAACTGGTGAGCTTTGCCGCTTCACTAGTCAATTGGCCATTTAGCTTTGAAAGTTCTTTTTCAAGTTTGCCAATATGGGTTTCCTTGTTCTGAAGGGCATCAATCTCAACTTTGATTTTTTCTTGATAGGCAAGAATTTCTTCAATGGTCCTGCCGTATTTTCGTTTAAGCTGGTTAATCTCAGTTAGCCTGTCTTCTATTTCACTCAGACGCTGAGGATCATATTCGAGTGTGTCGAGACTATTACGGAGCGTGGAGGCAGCATCTTCAAGTGCGTAGTAACTGTTGGAAACCGATTCCGCCATTTCTTTATATTCCGTATCGAGAGCTGCTGCATCCTCCAGGCTGCCCATCGCTTCACCAGCCCAGTCAAGCGCCCGGGAATCACCTTTCAAGGCAGTATACGCAGCTTGAATCGCCTCATATATCTTTTCAAAATTTCCAAGGCGGTGTTTTTCTTCAGCCAACTCTTCGTCTTCGTTTTCCTTAAGGCCGGCATTATTTATTTCCTCTAGCTGGAATTGTATTAAATCCAGGCGATGGGCCATTTGCTGTTCATTTTCGCTAAGCTTTCGCAGCTTTGATAGTGTTTCTTCATATTGCCGATAAATTGACTGATATGCGTCAAGTGCAGGTTGAATATCATTTGAGCCAAATTGGTCCAGCAGCGGCAGGTGCAACGCATCATTCATCAGTTCCTGGTGCTCATGCTGCCCGTGGATATCGACAAGTGTACCGCCTATCTCCCTCAAAACGGATAAAGTAACTAATTTTCCGTTGACACGGCAAACGCTCTTCCCGCTTAAAAATATATCGCGCCGGATGACAACCATTGAATCCTCAATTTCAATACCGAACTCTTCAGCTTTCTCTATACATGGGTGGTTTTGGTCATCAAGTAGGAAAAGACCTTCAATTTCTGCCTTTTCCTCGCCATGGCGTACAAATTCTGATGAACCTCTGCCACCGACCAGCAAATGGATCGCATCGATGATAATCGATTTTCCCGCACCGGTTTCCCCTGTCAAAACAGTTAGCCCCTTCTCAAATGAAACAGAAAGGGCTTCTATAATAGCAAAGTTCTTTATTGATAATTCGGTTAACAAAAAGCATTCCCCCAAGCTAAAGCATTTCCAGGAATTTGTCAGTAATCGCCTCGGTATCCTCGGTCGTCCTGCAAATGATCAAGATTGTATCATCTCCGCAAATCGTACCTAAAATTTCTTCCCAATCAAGATTATCTATGAGTGCGCCAATGGCCATTGCATTTCCGGGAAGTGTCTTCATGACGAGTAGATGGCCAGCCGAATCAATGCGTACAAATGCATCCATCATCGTTCGTTTCAGTTTTTGAAGCGGGTTAAATCTCTGGTCAGCAGGCAAGCTGTATTTATATCTGCCATCCTGGAGCGGTACCTTGACCAGATGCAGCTCCTTAATGTCCCTTGAAACAGTTGCCTGTGTAACGTTAAATCCGGCAATTCTTAGTTCATCCACCAGGTCGTCCTGGGTTTCAATGTCACTGCTCGTTATAATTTCCCTGATTTTAATATGCCGCTGGCCTTTGTTCATTCTATTTCACCCCATCAGACAATCAAAACATTTTGTATGTTTATACATTTTGTCGGTTCTACCCATATGTTAGCTGATTTTGGCGCAGTTGTGCAATCATTCATGTGAAAAATTAAGGTATTTATCTGAATAATATAGTTTGGACCGACTTTTTTAAAGTTTTTTATCAAAAGCTATGTTAAACAACGTTGTTGATTTCCGCTGCACAAAGGGAAGCTTCAAAGAATAACCTTCGCAGGGACACAAAGGAAAGCTCCTGAGAATTAACATCGCAGAGACAGGCGCATTTTGCCTGTCGCGAGGCGTTCTTTGCCTGTCACGAGGCGCTTCGCTTTCCACGGGCGGCCTCGGAGCCTGTCTAGCTGCGGCTCCTAGCTAGTTTTCTTCTTGACTAAGCATCCTGAGTATCTTGTAACAATCATGGCTTTGGAAAAGCGATGATTGTTACAGCTCGAGGTCGCTTCGGTCCCTCAGCTGAAGTCAAATAGCGACTTCTGCTTCAGGCCCCCCACAAGAGTATGCTTCGGAAGCATAGACATCCACGAAGAAAATGCGTTTTTTGCATTTTCGAGGAGCGCAGTCGGAGCTGGGCAGTCGCCTCGCTTTTCTATCTCCTCGGCGCGAGCGCCTGTGGGGTCTCCCACTGACCTTTTCTCCCGTAGGACGTTGAATAAGCTTCCCTGAAAAAGCATCGCAGGAGAAAATGCGCTTTTTGCATTTTCGAACGAGTCTTCGCGCCTTCCGCTCCAATCAACAATGCTAATATATCAACAATATCCATTAACACAGCTTATCAAAAAAACATAACTGCTCGAACTTTGGTTGCAATCCATTTATGGAGAGTTTCCCGACTTCCTAGCCAGAAAGGCAATACTAATATTATCTCGTATAAATCTGCCTCATAAACTTAAAAGGCGTATTAATAAGCTAATGCAAAAAAGCTGTCCCAAGGGGCCGTTATCAAACGGCCTCATGGTGCAGCTTCTTCATCGGTTTTCTTTGTTTTGAGGATAGCGTGTGCTTCTTTTACAACTTGTTCCGGAGTGATATTCAAGAGGTTTTTTCCTCCATCATCTTTTCCGTCCCATTTCAGGTGAAGCAAAAATTCGATATTTCCATCCCCACCTGTTATAGGAGAATACGAGAGGCCCGCAACATTGAAGCCTTCCCCTAGCGCAAGCCCAATTGTTTTCTCCAGAACCATCAGATGGACTTTTTCGTCTCGAACAATTCCTTTCTTCCCAACCTGTTCCCGGCCAGCCTCAAATTGCGGCTTAACAAGCGCGATTACATCACTGCCAGGCACTAGAAGCGTTGCAAGAACAGGAAAGATAAGTGAAAGCGAAATAAACGAAACATCGATTGTCGCAAATTCAGGCATGCCCCTTTCCAAATCGGCAGGTGTCACATACCTGAAATTTGTCCGTTCCATTACGACAACACGTTCATCCTGACGAAGCTTCCATGCCAGCTGATTATAACCTACATCAAGGGCGTAGGACATTTTTGCCCCATTTTGCAGAGCACAATCCGTGAACCCACCTGTAGAGGAGCCGATATCGAGCATCGTTTTACCTTTGACTTCTACATTGAAAACCTTCAAGGCCTTTTCTAGCTTCAGGCCTCCTCTGCTGACATAAGGAAGCTGGTTCCCTTTTATAGTCAACGGAAGGTCAGTACTAATCTTTTCACCGGGCTTGTCAAGCCGTTCTTCATTTGTGTATACCAGGCCTGCCATGATTGACCGTTTAGCTTTTTCGCGAGTTTCTGCAAGGCCCCTCTCAACCAGCAGAACATCAAGCCTTTCCTTTTTTGCCTTCATACGATTACGCCCTTTGCTGCTTTTTTGCAGCCAATACGGACAGCCGGCTGATTGCCGAATCAACTGTAAAATCTATTTCTTCAAGCAGGAGATCAACGCTGCCATGTTCAATAAATTGATCCGGTATCCCCATCCGATCAATGACAGCCTTGAAAAATCCATGATCATGCGCAAACTCAAGCACACTGCTGCCAAATCCACCTTGAAGGACTGCTTCTTCAATTGTTAATATCGGCATGCCTTTTCCAAGTATTTCAGTCAGCATTGCTTCATCAAGCGGTTTAATAAACCGTGCATTCACTACCTTAGCCGATACCCCGCGTTTTTCCAGAGCTGCAGCTGCTTCCAAAGCCATAGGTACAGTCGTACCGAACGTTAGGATTGCAGCATCTTCACCTTCTTTCAGGACCTCCCATGAGCCAATTGGAATTTGTTTCAACTCTTCATCCATCGGCACACCGATTCCATTACCGCGCGGAAACCTCATTGCGATTGGACCATCGTCGTACTTAAGCGCCGTATTGACCATATGCTGCCCTTCATTCTCATCCTTTGGCATCATAAGTACAAGATTAGGAACATGCCTTAGGAAGGCAATATCGAATACTCCCTGGTGGGTTTCACCGTCAGCACCAACGAGGCCGGCACGGTCGATTCCGATAAAGACATTCAAATTTTGTCTGCAGATATCATGGACAACCTGATCATAAGCCCGCTGGAGGAAAGTTGAATATATCGCCAAAAACGGTTTCATATTTTGGGTAGCCAGCCCAGCTGCAACAGTCGTTGCGTGCTGTTCGGCTATCCCTACATCAAACATTCTGTCAGGGAATTCCGACGCGAAGCCTTCAAGCTTCGAACCGACAGGCATAGCTGGTGTAATCGCTACAACCCTCTCGTCCTCCCTGGCAATTTTTCGTACAGTCTCAGCGACCAATCCACTCCAGGATGGCGGAGAAAAAGCAGGTTTTACAAAATCACCCGTCTCCATCTTGTAAGGACCGGTTCCATGCCAGGTACCGATTTTATCCGATTCAGCTGGATAATAACCTTTCCCCTTCTTGGTAATAACGTGGATAATGACAGGACCTTCTGTTTTTTTTGCATAAGCAAGATTTTCAAACAGATCGTCAAAATTATGGCCATCGACCGGCCCTAAATAGGTAAAGCCCATCTCTTCAAAAAACATGCCGGAGACCAGCATATACTTCAGGCTGTCTTTTACCCTCTCTGCAGTTGCAGCCAGGACGCCTCCAACAGCGGGTATCTTTTTAATCAAAAGTTCCAGCTCATCTTTTACCCCATTATACTTCCCAGAAGTGCGCAAGCGGCCCAACACATTGTGGAGCGCGCCTACATTCGGGGCGATTGACATTTCGTTGTCATTCAGAATGACAATCATGTTTTTCTTTTCATGCCCAATATGGTTTAAGGCTTCAAGAGCCATTCCGCCAGTAAGTGCGCCATCGCCGATAACAGGAAGAATAAAGCTGTCCTCTTTCTTTAAATCCCGTGCTATCGCCATTCCCATTGCGGCAGACAGGGATGTTGAACTGTGGCCTGTTTCCCAAACATCATGCTCGCTTTCGGAACGCTTTGGAAAACCGCACATTCCCTTAAATTGGCGCAGCGTATCAAAGTCGCATGCACGCCCTGTTAAAATTTTATGAACATAAGACTGATGTCCGACATCCCAAAGAATTTTATCCTTAGGGCTGTCGAAGCATTTATGGAGAGCAATTGTCAGTTCTACTACACCAAGGTTTGGGCCGATATGGCCACCCGTTACTGATAATTTCTCAATCAGAAACTGGCGGATTTCTTTACTTAACTTCTCTAGTTGTGGATTGGTCATCCTTTTTAAAAAGGAAGGATCTTTTATAGATGTTAGATCCAAATAGGATCACTCGCTTTCATGCTTATTCTGCCCGAAGTTTCTTAACTCTTTTATTATATAGGAATGGGCAGATTCCTCAAGAAAATCTCGACAATTTTGCTTCGTATATCCCTAAAATCGTGACAAAACTATCACATATTTTATTAAAAAACTAGCCGCTACCACAAGCGTGTTAACGGCATAATCATTGTGTTCATAATTCTATCATACTTGCCTTTCAGCCTCAATTAACCAAGATTAATTGTTCCTGCTGGCAACCAATGAAGCAATTTCCCTGAGCATTGCTGTGTCCAGCCCGGCAGCTGTCAAATGCTCATTTGCCAAAGTGCTTTGTTTTTCAAGAGCCTGTTTGGCCCCTTCAAGTGTCAATAATTTTGGGTAGGTACTCTTTTCATTCAGGGTATCACTTCCAACTCGTTTGCCAATTGTCGCTTCGTCCCCGATCACGTCCAAGATATCATCCCGAATTTGGAAGGCGAGGCCGAGATGATGGGCAAAAGCTGACAAGCTCTTAAGCTGTTCCTCGGTGGCTCCCGAAAGAACAGCACCAGCAAAAATACTGAATTCCAGCAGCCTGCCTGTTTTTCTAATATGGATTGATTCCAGTTCCTCAAGAATTAAATCCCGCCGCTCTCCTTCCATATCAGCAACCTGCCCGCCTACCATGCCTTCTGCTCCCGAAGCCTTGGAGAGACCTGTCATGAGCCTAACCTTTACTTCCGGTGACGCAAATGGCAAGTTACCAATTAACTCAAAGCTTTGGGTTAACAGTGCATCACCGGCAAGGATTGCGATTGCTTCTCCAAACACTTTATGGTTTGTCGGCTTTCCCCGTCTCATGTCATCATCATCCATGCTTGGGAGGTCGTCGTGAATAAGGGAATACGTGTGAACCATCTCAATTGCAGCTGCCGCTTTCACACCGTCTTCAGGATTTTTGCCAAACGCATCCATGGTTGCAAAAGTGAGCATCGGGCGAATCCGTTTACCTCCGGCATTCAGGGAATAACTCATGGACTCCTTTAAAGATGGCGGAGCCTCTAATGCATGGACTGCATTCCTTAGCTCGTCTTCAAGAAGCTGTTTATATTTTTTTGAAAAAGCTTCAAAACTATGGTTGTCCAATGTATTATTCCTCCCCCTGTATGGTAAAGCTTTCTCTCCGTCCATCTTCTGTAATAATTTGCGTCAGCTGTTCCTCAACATTTTTTAATTTATCATGGCATAGTTTCGACAATTCCATTCCTTTTTTGTAAAAGCTGATTGCTTCCTCCAGTGGTACATCCCCTTCTTCAAGCTTTGAAACGATGAGCTCGAGCTGCTCCATCGCCTGTTCAAATGTCAATTCTTTTTCTTCACTCATTTTTAGGCTCCTCCACTTTCTCCTGAACCCTGCAAAGCAGGCTTCCGTCTGTAAGTTTGATTGTTACCCTATCATCTATATCTGCTTGTTGTATTGTCTTAATTAAACGATTGTCCTCGGTATAGGCAAGGCTGTAACCGCGTTCCATGATTTTTAACGGACTAAGTGCCCCTAGTGAGGCAACAGTTTTACCAAATTCCGCTTTTTTGCTGGCAAGAATAACATTCATCGCCCTTATCAGTTCCCTTTCAGACCTTCCATGCCGGCTGCTGGCTTCTGTAAGAAGCTGGCGTGGATTATTTCTTTCAAGCCTTCGTGTAACCTGGGCATGTGTATCTCTTTTTAGAGTTGCCAGGCGGTATGTACCCCGATTTAGATTTTCCGTAAGCCTGTCCAATTGTTCAAGCTTTTGCTCATATAATCTCCTTGGATAACGGAACGCATAGGAGCGTTGAATCCGATCAAGCCGGGTTTTTTGAAAGCTGAATTTTTCCTTCATGGCCCGGATAAGCCTTCCTTGCCGCTGAAGAACCCGTTCGAGGAGTTCATCAATATGGGGAACTGCCAATTCCGCCGCTCCTGTCGGGGTTGGCGCCCTAAGGTCAGCTACGTAGTCAGCAATTGTGTAATCAGTTTCGTGTCCGACCGCAGAGATAACAGGAACGGTGGAAGAGTAGATTGCCCTGGCTACTACTTCCTCATTAAAGGCCCAAAGCTCTTCAATGGAACCTCCACCCCTGCCGACTATAAGGACATCTGCCTCTCCATCCTGATTGGACCTGATAATGGCGTCAGCAACCGATTTTGCAGCATACTCCCCCTGAACAAGCGCCGGATAAACAAGCAGCCTTGCAATGGGGTAACGCCGCTTAATCGTTGTGATGATATCCCTGATTGCAGCACCAGTAGGAGATGTGATTATCCCAATTGTTTTAGGGAACAAAGGAAGCCGCCTTTTCCTGTCTGTCCGGAACAACCCCTCAGCATCAAGCTTCTTTTTTAACTGTTCATAAGCAAGGAACAATTCGCCGATGCCATCCGGCTTCATTTCTTTTATATAAATTTGATACTGGCCACTCGCCTCGTAAACGGAAACTTCTCCCCTGGCAATGATTTTCATCCCATTTTCCGGCGCAAATTTCAAGCTTCGGGAATTGCTGGCAAACATGACAGCAAGAATTCTGGAGCGCTCGTCCTTCAGGGTAAAATACATATGCCCGCTGGAATGCTGCTTTAGGTTGGAAATTTCACCTTTGATAAAAATATCCTGCAAATGCGGATCCGCATCAAATTTCCTCTTTATGTACTTTGTCAGAGCAGTAATAGTTAAATATCGGTTATTATCCTGCATGGGAATGTACTCCTCATTAAATGGTCATGCTTTCAAAAAAATCTAAAATTTTTTAGACTATGTTAAACAAGCCTGTTAATTTCCACTCAGTTTTGGCTGTCGAATAGAATCCTTCTTAAAGATTGCTGGTTTTATGGAGCAGAATTCAATCCAATGCTCCCCATCCCAACCAGTTTATTAAAACAACCTTTAAAAAAACAGCCCCTTCCATTATAAGGTTACATTTCTCATTCGTCACGAATAAGAAATGCAACCCTTAGGCAAGAGGCTTTTACTTTCTTTATCCTGGTCTTTAGGACTTTTCACCTTAAAGGCCAAGTGTCCCTAAAGATCCGATTGCTGTATCAAGATGTCCCCTTGGTTCAGTATTCGGCTTTGCAAGACTGACCAACAGTGAAAGGTCACCATTGATGGAATATTTACATTTATGCCTTTGTAAGCACAGACTTTGATTGGCTCGCAGCTTTCAAAGTATTAAATAAAAGCATTGTAATGGTCATTGGCCCTACTCCTCCAGGAACAGGGGTTATATAGCCTGCCTTTTCAGCAACCTCTTCAAAATGCACGTCCCCGCAAAGTTTACCTGTTTCATTTCTGTTAATTCCAACATCAATGACTGCTGCGCCTTCCTTGATGTGGCTTGCGCGGATAAAGTTTGGTTTTCCAATTGCTGAAACGAGGATATCTGCCTGGCGAGTGTGGAATTCAAGATCCTTGGTCCTTGAATGGCAATATGTAACAGTAGCATTTTGATTCAGGAAAAGCTGTCCCGCAGGTTTTCCGACAATATTGCTCCTGCCGACTATAACTACATGCTTTCCGGTTATTTCAAGACCGATTTCCTCCAGCAAAACGAGGATACCATATGGTGTGCATGGTAGGAAGGCATCCTGTCCGGTCATCATTCGTCCAATATTTATCGGGTGGAAGCCATCGACATCCTTATTTGGGGCAATTGCCTCAATTACTGTTTTTTCCTCTATATGAGCAGGAAGCGGAAGCTGTACAAGAATGCCATGAACTTTATCATCATGATTAAGTTGAGATATTTTTTCCAAAAGCTGCTCCTGCGAGATAGATGCGGGAAGTTCAAACATGAACGAATTGATACCAGCTTCATTGCAGGCCTTTTCCTTGTTTTTGACATAGGTCCGAGAAGCATGGTTATCTCCGACTAGAATTACAGCTAGTCCAGGATGGATGTCCCTCTCTTTTAATTCCTTAACCTTTTGGGCAATCTCCTGCCGTTTCTTCTTGGCAATTTCTTTCCCATCAATCAATTTAGCTGCCATCCCGATTCCTCCCTTTTTGTAGGAGCCGCCAATCATTATTCATCTTTAAATCAATTGCTGCTTAACCTTTGATAGGACGCCATTGATGAATTTACTTGATTGATCGTCTCCATAAAGCTTTGCAATTTCAATTGCCTCATCCAATACAACATTTGCAGGCACTTCTTCAGAGCAATACTTTAATTCAAAAACTCCTAGGCGGAGCAGGTTTCTATCAACACCAGCGAGCCTTTCCAAAGACCACTTCTCCAAGTTCCTTGTAATCAAGCCATCAATTTCCTGCTTATGTTCGACCGTCCCATTTACAAGTCTTGACAGGTACGAATCTCCCTGTTCTTCCTCAAGTACATGTTCTATTGCGGCAGTTGGTTCCGCATCACTTACGTCGATTTGAAAAAGCGCCTGAAGTGCCTTTTCCCTGGCTGTCCTTCTTTTCATTATACAATTAGCTCCTTTATAAATTAATCGCAAATCAGTAAATTGCGCAAATAGTCATAAATTGGATGCTTATTTTGCTATCCCCTTGAAAATAATAGCATACAGAAAAGATGAATGCACTGCAATGGATGAAAACTCTGCCGATAGTTTCACCAAATGCGAAAAAAGGCATCCTGGTATTCCATAAAGGAGACCAAAAGGGGAAAACAGACTGACAAACGCAGAACCATATACATCTTCTCCTACCCAATTAAAAAAAGGGCAGAAGCATTTAGCCTCGGCCCCCATTTTCTATTTTTCCCGTTCATCAAGAAAGTAAGCTAAAGCCTACATTTCTTGTTCTACTTCAGGCATTTCCTGCTTAACGGTTTCGAATTGGATACCAACGATATGGACATTGACTTCTTCGGCTGTGAGAGCTGTCATGTTCATCAATGTCTGGCGGATATTATCCTGTACTTTTTGTGCAACAGAAGGAATCGATACTCCAAATTTCATCATGCAGAAAACATCTACCTTGATTCCGGATTCAGTCAGTTCAACCTTGATTCCTTTTCCGTGATTCTTTTTACCAAGCTTTTCAACAACTCCAGTGGCAAAATTGCCTCTCATCGATGCAACTCCTTCAACCTCTGAAGCAGCAATCCCTGCAATGACTTCAATAACTTCAGGTGCGATTTCCACCTTGCCATGGCCACTCATGCCTTCGCTCATTTCCAAAATACTGTTTTCATTCATTCCAGACACCTCCGCGTATCTCTAGGATTTCATCACATCATACAGCTCCAGGAACTTGGTGTTGAATTCCCCTTCCACGAATTGCTTGTGCTCAAGAAGCCTTAAATGGAATGGTATTGTTGTATGGATCCCTTCCACAGCAAATTCAGAAAGGGCCCTTTTCATCCTTGCAATCGCTTCTTCCCGGGTACTGCCATATGTGATAACCTTCGCAATCATTGAATCATAATAAGGAGGAATTGTATAGCCCGGGTAGGCCGCAGAATCAACCCTAACCCCAATCCCGCCAGGCGGCAAATACATTTTTATTTTCCCGGCTGAAGGCATGAAGTTCTTTTCAGGATTTTCGGCATTAATCCGGCATTCGATTGCCCAGCCTGTAAAAGTGACTTCTTCCTGGCTTAATGGCAATTCCTCACCGGATGCAACCTTGATTTGTTCTTTAATTAGATCTACTCCGGTAACCATTTCGGTAACGGGATGCTCAACCTGGATCCTTGTGTTCATTTCCATGAAGTAGAACTTGCGATTGCGGTAATCATATATAAATTCTACAGTACCTGCGCCTGTATAATCAACCGCTTTTGCTGCTTTTACCGCAGCCGAACCCATTTCAGCCCTCATTTCAGAATCCAGGGCAGGAGATGGAGTTTCTTCAAGAAGTTTTTGAAGGCGCCTTTGAATGGAACAATCCCTTTCGCCTAAATGAATCGTATTTCCGTAAGTATCGGCAAGTACCTGAATCTCTACATGGCGGAAATCTTCAATATACTTTTCAATATATACCCCTGGATTTCCGAATGCGGTCATTGCTTCCTGCTGTGTAATATTAATTCCCTTGATTAAATCCTGCTCGTCTCTGGCAATCCGGATACCTTTCCCGCCGCCGCCTGCAGTAGCCTTAATGATTACTGGATAGCCGATCGTTTCTGCCAGCGCAATTGCCTCATCGTTATCTTTAATAATACCTTCCGAGCCAGGAACAATCGGCACACCTGCTTCTTTCATTGTCTGACGGGCGATATCCTTTGTTCCCATTTTGTTTATCGCTTCCGGACTTGGTCCGACAAATGTAATGTTACATTCCCTGCACAATTCTGCAAATGCTGCATTCTCTGCCAAAAAGCCGTAGCCAGGATGGATGGCATCACAGCCGGTAAGCTTTGCAACACTAATAATGTTTGTGAAATTCAAATAGCTGTCTTTAGAGGATTTAGGGCCAATGCAGTAAGCTTCATCTGCAAGCTGGACATGAAGCGATTCACGGTCCGCTTCGGAAAAAACGGCCACTGAATCGATGCCCATGTCACGGCAGGCACGAATGATCCTAACCGCAATTTCTCCCCTGTTTGCAATTAATAACTTCTTAATCATTAATTAACGCTCCCCTTGCGTTTTTACAAGGAACAACGGCTGTCCGTACTCAACAAGTTGGCCATCCTTAACGAGTATCTCAACGATTTCGCCGCTTACTTCCGCTTCAATTTCATTGAAAAGCTTCATCGCTTCCACAATACACACAACTGTATCCGGTGTAATCTGTGAACCGGGCTTTACATATGCATCAGTATCAGGGGAAGGGGACTGATAGAATGTTCCAACCATTGGTGAAACGATTTTATGTAAATCAGTTTGCTCCTCTTTTGTTGCCGCTTCCGGCTGGCTTGGTGCTTCCTGAACAGCTGCAGGAGCATTTACTGCCTGTGGTGCCGGTGCGGATAGAGCCTGGACAGCTGCTTGTGGCGTTTGCACGACAGGCTGTGGCTGCACCGCTACAGCCATTTGCTGGCCATGCTTCTTCATCTTAATTTTTGAACCTTCATTTTCAAAAACAAATTCATCAATGCTGGATTGATCAATTAATTTTATTAATTCACGAATTTCTTGTACTTTTAACACCTTTCAGCACTCCTTCAAATTTAAGACTAACTACTAATACTATACGATAATACCTTGTCTAAGTTCAATATGAAAAGAATTTATATCCATCCCTTACTTAATTGTAAATCTTTTAATAGAAAAAAGAAATTTTCAACTGTGCTCTATGTAATTATTGCCAAATGTTATATTTATTGATTCATCTTCGAATTTGGGTCCTGTTTCATTAAAAGAAGCTCTTAGCAGGGACAGAAAGGGAATCTTTTAAAATAATGCCGTATGTTTTCCGTCTATTAGAATAGGTTTCAGATTAGCATTTCACGGGTTCTCCCACAGCAAGCTATCTTATCCTATAGAAAAAGCCAGGCCACTAGGCCCGGCTTTCGTCTTATTTGGATGGCTGGAATTCGACCGCAGTAATTTTCATCGAACCGACCTCATTGCGGACAAGCTGAATGATTTGATTTGCAGCCTGTGGAGAGTGCTCTTTTTTTGATTTAACTGTCACTCGTACATTCTCTCCATCCGCACGTACCAGTGCATCTTCATAGCCCATGGTGGTCTTAAGGAGGGTTTCAAGCATAGCTTCCGTGCGTCCAAGCTCATTGATTGCCTCGATTTTATCAGCTGCCTCGCTCTTTTTTTCTGCTGGAAGGTCGGAGGAGCCAATCATCGTTTCATATTCCTCTTTCATTTGATTGCGCTGGTCCGTAAGCTCAAGTCGAATCGTTTCAAATGCTTCATCATTTGTTGTTTCGGTTACGATTGTTTTCCCATCTTCAGATTGGGATGTGGCAGTTTCCTTGCCTGCATCAGCCTTCTCCTTTGTCTCCTCGCTTATTGAAGCCAAATCCTTGCCGCTTTGCGGGTCAGATGTGACATAATAAACCGAAAGAACGATAACTAAACTTAGCATTGTCAGCAGCCAAACCGTTTGTTTTTTTAATAACATAATCAGGAATCCCCCTTATTTTTTTTAGGCATGACAGCGACCCGATGGCTTGGAACCCCCAAGGCCCTTGTAACCGCCTCTATAATCCATTTTTTAACTTCTATATTATCCGCTCCGCGGGCCACTACAAGAACCCCGCGAATTTCGGGTTTTTTGGTTTCTACAACAATAGGCTCCTCTTTTTCTCCATTCCGGATTATGACGAGCTGCTCGTCTACAGAAGCATCCTCAACCTGCCGTTTACCGCCTTCACGATCGGTTTCATCGGTTGTCTGCCTTTTGGTGACCGTATTTTTTTCAAGAACTCGGGATTCAGTAGATTCCAGATTCACAACAACCGTTACATCATCGACCCCAAGCATGTCCTCAAGTGCATCCTTTAATTGAGTCTCATAGGCCCGCTCATAATCCGTAGCTGTTTCTTTCTTTGTTTTCTTTTGCCCGAATACGGCCATTTCTTCTTCCTGGCCTGTTTGATCTACTCCGGCTGTTGCTTCTAGTGCCTGATTGTTGGAGAGGAAGACATTGCCTACCAGCATAAATGCCGCGCCAATACAAAGGACAAGTGCCATATACTGGTATTTCATCTGTTTTTTATCGTTTTGCCCATCTCCATTCAGCTTTTTCTTAAGCCAGGAGAACGGGCCACCATGATTATTGCCCACCCTTGTTCATCCCTCCCTCGATGGCGATTACAATTTTTTCTGCAGGTACCTGCCATTTACTCGCCAGGAATGCCCGAACCTCATCAACTTGCTTATTAGCTGGTTTTTCTTGTGAGGATCTGGTTGTCTGAATATTAATTACTTCAACTGTTTTGATCGCCTGGGCTTCCTCTTCCGGCTCGGCCAATTGTAAGGATACTTCGTCAATATGCTCCGGAAGGCTCTGCCCGTCCGCTTTTTCTGCAGCAACCGATATCCCTGCAATCTGGTACCCGAACTGCTTCATCAACTCCTCTTCCGCGTCCTTCTTAAGTTGGACAGCCATTTGTTCTAAAATATATGCATGTTGTGTCTCCTGTATTTCTTTTTTCTGCGATTCTAGTAAACTTTTGCTATTTTCACCGTTACTGTAAGCCTCAAGTGCTGGAATTGAAGCTAATGTCTCTTCAAAATCGTTAGAAATCAGCTTCAGGATTGGACTTAGAATGATAGCAATAAGAAGGAGCCCTGTTACGATTTTCGCATATTTTTGCATGGCTGAGCTTGGCATGAGCATATCAATGATAGTTGCTAAGAGGATGAACAAAATGATATTGGTAACCCATTCTATTAGAAAATCCATTCCATTCCCCTCCTTACCTCATCATCATTGTTATATTTCCAGATGCAACAATGACAGCAATACACAAAAAGAACATAAGCGAAACAATTCCCAGCGAAGCAAATACATAAATAATATTCTTGCCTATCATATCAAGGCATGAAATGATTGGGCCGCCGCCAAGCGGCTGAAGGATCGCTGCAGCGAGTTTATATATAAAGGCAATCATAAGAATTTTAATTGCTGGAAAAGCCGCAATGAGCAGCAGCAGCACAACCCCGAATATTCCTACTGAATTCTTCAGAAGGACTGAAGCCCCTATTACAGTATCCGCTGCGTCCGTGAACACCCTCCCAATAACTGGAACAAAATTCCCGGTAAGAAACTTTGCCGTTCTAATCGCAATCCCATCCGAAACCGCCGAGGTAGCACCCTGAACGGAAAGGACACCAAGAAACACAGTAAGAAATATACCAAGAAGACCGATACTCCAGTTTTTAAGCATACTGGCAAGCTGGGTGACTTTATAATGTTCTGACATTGTACTGACAATGCTGAGCAGTGTAGACAGGAACAGTAAAGGCAAAACGACAGTTTCTACGAGGAATCCACTTACATTCATCAGAAACAGAACAACAGGATGGAAGAAGGCTGCAGATACAACCCCGCCGGAAGCAGCAATCAATCCCAGCAGCAGTGGTATTAATGCAAGGATGAAGGTCGACATTGTCCTGATTGCCTCATTTGTATAATCGATAACAATATGAAAACTATTCAGGGCTAAAATTACTAAAACCATAAATACAATTGAATAGGCTACTTTGCTGATGGTGCTTTTCTCAAACGCATTTTGCAGGGATTGGAGGAACATGCTGAAAATCGTTAATAATATAATTGATCCCATCAGCTTTCCATTTGAAATGAACTCATGGAACGCAAATTTCATGAAACCTTTTGCCCACTCTTCAAGTGAAAACTGTTTGTCCCCTTTCAGGAATTCATAAAGACTTCCCTTTTGGCTTTCGGGGAGGAATCCCCCGTATTCCTCCGATAGGTTCTCCCAATATTCCATTACTTCGGATAATTCCATCCGTTCAAGCTGGGCATTTACAAGCTCTTCAGTTCCCTTGGAAACTGTTTCTGCTGAGGCAAGGGCTGGAATAGGTATTAAAAACAAGAAAAATAGAATAAGTGTTGGAATTATGCATAATCTAAACTTCATATTTTCACCTCAGTTTTTCCCACCTTAAGGGACCGTAAGCCCTAAAGGGCAACTGTCTCTAAAGGTCCGATTGGTTCACCTAACCATCAGCTAGCTGATGGAAGGTTCACTTTATCCCACCTTAAGGGACCGTAAGACTGTTGTAGAGGCAAAGTTCACAGTTGTTCACGGTCCCTGCTTAGCTTGGTATTAATTTAATGATGGTTTCTATAAGCACTGTCAGGATTGGAATGGCCATCGTTAGAATCAGGATTTTCCCGCCCAATTCAATTTTCGAGGCAATCGCTCCCTGCCCCGCATCCTTTGTTACTTGAGAAGCAAACTCCGCAATATATGCAATTCCAATAATCTTTAAGATGGTTTCCACGTACACAAGGTTCACATGTGCGTTGGCAGCTATCCGTTCTATCATTGAAATGATTTGATGAATTTGATCAATCAGAAAAAGAAAGATCACACACCCAGTGAACAAGACGAGCAGAAAGGCGAAGTTTGGCTTTTGTTCCTTGATAATCATCGCTAGAAACGTAGCGATCAATGAAACTCCAACTATTTTTAGAATCTCAATTTTAAAGTCCTCCCCTCTACTGAAACAGAAAGACTGATTTTATTTTTTGGAATAGCCCGTCTACAATTGTGGCTACCTGGAACAGGATGTAGATGAAGCCAAAAAGAGTTACCCATTGGGCATATTCCTTCTTTCCGACCTGATCTAAGACTGTGTGCAAAAACGCGACAACAATTCCTACGCCGGCAATTTTAAAAATAATATCGACATCCAACCCCATTCCAATTCCCTCCTATATCATGACAATAATGAGAAGCAGGCCTGAGAAGAAACCGAGGCTCTTCATCATTTTTTCATATTTTGATTGTTTATCCCTTGCCTCGGCTTCTTCTCTTTCAAGGTGATTAAGTGTAAGCTGGATTTGTTTTTGCTGGGATACACGATCATGACGGCCAAGAGTTTCCCCAAATTGGCTCATAATCTCAAATTCGCCCTGCTTCAATGCAGTCAGCTTCCATACTTCCCGCAAACTCTCATCCCAAGCTTCCTTAACAGTCGTTTCCGTTGTCGCAAGCCTGTTCCCGAATGATTCAAAAAGCCACGATAAAGGACGTGAAAGCTGGGCGGCCAGCCTTCTTGATGCTTCATGAAGAGGAGTATGGCCATACATGATTTCGGCTTCAAGGGATTGAAGTGCCGATTTGAGCTGACGAAGCTGCCTGGGCCGTTCACTCAGGTGCCTGGCCAATTCAAAACCAGCCCAGGTTGTTGATATGAGAATAAAGATGGCGCCAATTAATTTGATCATTTATGTCACCCCCACCATCCCGTTTACAGGATTCCCATCCCTGTCAAGTATCGTGACAATTGTCCCAGGGCCACTCGACCTTCCAAGGACAATAAACCGTTCAAAAATATGCGAGTTAATTAGCATCGTTAAGGACGGCCTATTCCTCACTTCATCCAGGGAACCTCCATGTACTGTTGTCATAATCTTGATCCCGGCATGGACCGCTTCCAGGATTGCCTCCGAATCTTCTTTTCTGCCAATTTCATCCGCTATTATGACATCGGGACTCATCGAACGAATCAGCATCATAATCCCTTCTGCCTTAGGACAAGCGTCAAGGATGTCGACTCTTGGGCCGAAGGTGAGCTGTGGTATCCCGTTCACACACCCCGCGATTTCAGAGCGTTCATCGACAATACCCGCTTTTGATGGCCTGATCTGGTGTTCTAAGTCCCCGAGTGAAATTAGCCTTGCCATATCTCTTAAAAGGGTTGTCTTCCCGGTTTGTGGAGGGCCGATTATCATCGTGTGCAGCCATCCTTTTTTATAAATAAAAGGAATCAATTGTCTTGAAATGCCGATTTTCTCTCTGGCAATTCGGATATTGAAAGAAGAAACATCCCTGATTGCCCTGACCTTTCCTTGTTCAAGAATTACTTTTCCAGCGAGGCCTACTCTGTGTCCACCAGAAACGGTTATATAACCTCTCATTAACTCCTCATCCATTGCATAGATTGAGTGTTTACTGATTTTTTGCAAGAGAAGGACTGCATCTTCTGGCTTGGCAATATAGCGGAGAAATACTGGTGCTCCTCTAACCGTAACCTCAATCGGCCTGTTGATCCGAATCCTGATTTCTTCTACATCTTCTTTTGATAGAGAGGGGATTTCTTCTAAAGCGTCAGTGATTGTTTTTGGCAAAAATTTTACGATGTTGTCCATTGGCATACTCCTCCCTTTCTGCACCTACCATAGTTAAAATGTATGCCTGTACATGCCCAATATGACTGTTAGCTTTAATCAAATAGAATCAATAACAGATGGTATGTATAAAAAACAAAGGAGTACAATTCATATAGAAAGGAAGATTGAAAGGAGGAAAAAATATGGCTGAAACTTTTGAAAGGCAATCCAACTTAAAGAAGGATATCATTCAAGTGCAGGGTGAGGGTTCCGTTGCCGCCAGTCCGGATACAGCAACAGTTACTGTGGGTGTTTCAACAGAAGTCCAGGACCTCGTACAAGGACAGCAGCAAAATGCCAGGGCTGTAGCAGCAGTTATCCAATCCATTCAGCAAACCGGGATTCCAGCTGAAAATATTAAGACACTCGATTATCGTATTGAATCAGTTTATGATTATAAGGACGGTGTTCAGACATTTCGCGGCTACAAGATTACTCATCTTTTACAGGTAACCATCTCCGATTTGGAAAAGGTAGGCACAGTAGTGGACACAGCTGTTCAAAATGGGGCCAATTACATTTCAGATATAGCTTTTACAGCCAAAAGGAAGGAGGGGCTTTATAATGAAGCCCTGGAATTGGCCGTTAGAAATTCTTTTAATAAGGCGAAAACAATAGCAGGTGCTATAAATGTTGCCCTTGACTCTGTTCCTGTTCAAGTTACCGAAGAAAATCGGATTGCAAGGCCACTGATGGAATATCAGGTTCCGATGGTTAAAGGGGCAACCAGCACCCCAATCCAGCCAGGCCAGCTGCTTATTGAGGCGACCGTAACAGCCATCTATACCTTTAAGCGGAAAGCATGAAAATACAAAAGGATTTAGCTTGAATGCTAAATTCTTTTTTAAAAATTATGTTAAACGACTATATCCTATAACACAGCCTTTTTAAGAAAGAGGGTTGATTAGAACCTGATTTAATTGAAACAGAAGGCGCGAAAATCGTTCGAAAATCCAAACTCTCTAAAGTATAATCATCCTCTAGTAAGCTATCGCTTAATTTCTTACAATGGTTATTCACTGAAACTTTCCTTTGTTGAGCTGAAATCTTAGATAACACAAAAAGAGTGTCCCATACATTCTCTTGGGACACTCTTTCTTATAGCGTATATACCATTACGATAAATGGAACAAAGTTTCTTGCCCAGCTTACACTTTTCTACTCATATTTGCTGACGAGATTGTATAATTCCATCTTTGTAATCGGGCCTTTAATATGTTCACGGATTACGCCTTTTTTATCAATAACAAAGGTTTCCGGCTGGCCGGTTACTCCGTAAAGTTTTGCTGTCTTGGAATTATAGTCGAATAAATAGGTGGAAGTTGTATTATGCTTTTCCATAAACTTCTTAACACGATCCCTGGTTTCCCCAAGATCGAGAATCAGAAGCTTATAACGGTCACCATATTCCTGTTCAAAGGCTTCCAGTTCAGGTGCTTCATCCACACATGGCCCGCACCAGGTTGCAAAATAGTTAATCACAACTACCTGGTCTTGATTATATTCCGAAAGCGTCCTCATCTTCCCATCGATATCTTCAAGCTCAAAGGCCGGAGCCGGGTCGCCAATTGTTGAAATATCTGCTTTTTTTGCCATGCTCATGCCGATAACGCCGAACAGTCCGAGCACGACAACGATGATTGTCATCCTGATGATTTTTTGTTTCATGGACGTTGTTTTCGGCTGCTCTTCAACAGAGGGATTTTCTTCAGTACCATTGATCTCTTCCTGATTCATGGTATTTCCTCCTGATACAGATTATTGATATTCCGCCTGTACCGCCTTGACGGAGATACCACATTGCAGGACCTGACATTTTCAGGTCCTGCAATGTAAAGTTATTTTTCCAATTGCTTCAAGAATTCGATTTCCTTCTTGAGATTTGTCTGACGTTTGCCGAGAACCGCAATATATCCGAAGATTAAAATCCAAGCTACTGAATATGCTCCATACATGAATTCCATTTTAGTTTCCTCCTAGTTTTCGATTGCTTCGCGAATTTTTTCTTTGTACTGAGTAACTTTGATTTTCATATTTTCAATTATGACACCCTTATGCAGCAGGAATGCATAGAGGAATGTCATTGCAGTAATGGAAGCAAGAAGCGCTACAAGCATCGTATCATCGATTCCGCCCCCAGATTGGTCTTTTCCTTCACCGAAAACGACTGGGTGGAATTTCGTATTCCACCAGCGGATTGCGAACCAAACGATTGGAACATCCGCGAACCCTATGATACCGAATACTGCACAAAGGCGAGCTTTTTTATCCCACGCGCCATCCATCTGGCGAATCATGATATAAGCGATATAGATAAACCATAAAATCAGAGTAGTAGTCAGACGCGGTTCCCAAGCCCACCAGACATTCCAGGAGGATTTTGCCCAGATTGGACCGGTCGTCAAAACGACTGTTGTAAACAAAACGCCAATCTCAGCAGAAATGTAAGCATATGTGTCATAAATCCGTTCCCGTTTCCAGAGAAATAGAATACTGAAAACAAATGTTACAAAGAAGGCAAGAAATGCAATCCAGGCTGTCGAAACGTGGATATAAAATATTTTTTGGACGACACCCATAAATTTTTCAATGTTCGCATACATGAATATCAAATAAATTGAGACCAGCATTGTTATAATGGTTCCACCAAACAAAACCTTAGAGACCAATGGGTTTCCAAAAGCTTTATCAGCTTTAAGATGGAGCACGGCACTGTCTTTATTGAGATTTAGATCCATCTCCTATACCTCCAACACATATTCTATTAATAAAAAGCAAAGGACGAAAAATATTACATCATACGCACCGATAAGTTGTATCCAGGCAATTGCACTTGGGAGTTTTTCAATGTTGGTGAGTATGATTTTAGTTGCTTGCACAGCACCAATCAATATCGGGCTGGTTATTGGGAATAGCAGGAGCGGCAGGAGCATTTCACTGCTCTTTGAGTTGGATGCCAGCACTGCAAGAAACGTCCCTATTGAGATAAAGCCAAATGTTCCAATAAATAAAACGAGAATGAAGTAACCAAAGCTGCCTGTAATTTTAAAGTCGAATAACAAGAATAAAAATGGCAGGGCGACTATCTCAACAATCAGCATCATGGCAAGGTTTGCCAGCATTTTCCCTAAAAAGATACTCGACTTGTCCATCGGTGCGATTAACAAGCTTTGCATTGTATCGTTTCGCTGTTCGGAAATGATAGACCTGTTCAGTCCTAGAATTCCTGAAAACACGATTATGACCCAGATGACTCCAGGAATCACTGCCTTGGTTGTGTTGTTCGCGGGATCAAATGCAAAGCTGAAAATCAGGATGACAAGCCCAGCAAAAATGGCCATTGTCACCAAGACTTGTTTTGTTTTAAATTCAGAGTATAAATCTTTTTTTGCCAGAAGGAGAGCGGGTTTTAAATAGTTCATGAAACTCCCTCCACCTGGTCGTTGTATTTTTCGGATAATAGGTCAATCATTTTATCCTCCAGGATAAAGTCATCCGCTATTTTTCCATTTTTAATGATGATAATCCGATCACATATCTCGGCTGCTTGTTTAAAGTCATGCGTTACCATTAAGGTAGTTGCACCCTTTTCCTTCATCCTCAGGATGACGTTGTTCAGGATTGAAATTGCTCCCTGGTCCAGCCCGGTATGTGGTTCGTCAAGAAAAAGGATTTCTGGATCATGGACGATTGCCCGAGCAATCGCTATACGTTGGATCATGCCGCGTGAAAAGTTTTTGACTGGTTCATTAAGAAAAAATGATAAACCTACCTCTTTGACTAACTCAACGGCTCTTTGTTCCGGATTCTTTATACCATATAGGTTTCCAAAGAATACAAGATTTTCACGAGGAGAATAGTGGTCATAGAGCAAACTAGAGTGAGGAAGATAACCAAACAGCTTCTTTATCTCTGACTGCTCTTTTCGAAGGTTGTACCCTCCTATTGTCACCTCACCCGTCGATGGCTTGATCAGTGTGGCTAGGACCTTCAGGAGTGTGCTTTTTCCCGCCCCGTTCGGCCCCAATATCCCGATTGTTTCTCCCTTGTTGATGGTGAGATTAATACCTCTCAAAATCAGTTTACTATCAGCCTGCTTGGTAAGCTTTTTTACTTCTATCATAAGAGACCCTCCTTGCGTGCTCTTACTCTACAAATCTCCTGAGCCCAAGCTTTACTTTGACCAGGTGCTGCTTGTAAGCCTCAAGCTTCGCATTATATTCGTCCTCGGAGAGCTCCCCATTGCCAAGATTTTCTTCGAGTTCAATAATTTTATCCATAATGGTCTTTTGCTTTGCCATAAGCAGCTTGAATGCTTTCTCATCTGAATCGTTCTCAAGCTTTTCTGCTTCTGCCCTATTTTTGACCCTGAAATAAGAGTAATAGCTTATACCGGCTATTAAAATAGCAGCCAGTATAATCATTAATATGTGTGGATCGAAGCTTTTCAATGGAGACTGGTACCACATCCGCAGGTGGCCCGGATTATGGAATGCAGGCGATTGTTTTGAAACGACAGAATCTGTACTATTTCCTCCAGTCTGAGCTGTTTCGCTTGGGCTTGGCTGTACATCCTTGTTATAGTTCATCGTCAGCTTTTGGTTTGCCTGAATGCCTTCTACACTATAGCCAACATACTTTTGATCTTCAAAATCAAAAGATCCCTGGTTAGTGGCCTTGATTCCCTTAAATTCAATACTCCCCATGCCTTCAGGTACTAGCACCTGCATCAATTGGGTCGGATAATCAAATGCAAGATTAATATCCTTGCCAGCCGGCATTCTGTAGCTATATGGCAGGACAACTGTTTGATTCCCTGGTATTGGATCTGTGGTAATAAAACCTGTATCAGTTTGTTTAGAGGTAATCTTCGCATCCATGAAAGCTAAATTTGTTGCACCCTCTGGCAAAGTTACATTGAGCACAGCCTCACTTCTGCCATCACCTTTATATTCCGCGGAATCGGTATTGGTGTAATTCACCATATACATCATATTAGTAGACCCGTCTTCAGCCGGACTAACGACTAAATAAAGCATATCTATGGTGATTTTCGATTCGGCTGCACTCGCCCCGGTTAATGGGGCGAGGAGCATTAGGCCGAGAAGGAAAATCGTGATTCTTTTAATCACTTTCCTTCCCCCTTTTTCCGATTCTTTTTCATGGATTCCTCAATTTCTCTTTCAACTTCAGCTAATAGATCAAGATCAACTTGTTTGTCCGCAGAAGCTTCTTCGTCCTTCATAATTTTAGTAACCTGGATTTCGTACTGCTTTTTCAGCTGTCGATAATCACTTTCGGACAATTTATCCATTTTGTATTCAAATTCAATTTCATTTAATGTTGTCAGCAATGCTTCCTTGGTCGCTGCATTCGTCTGGCTCTTTCTTGTATGGTCAAGGAAGGTGTCTTCTTTAAACAACGGCATTAGCACGAGGTAAAGGCAGCAGAGCAGAAACACAGCGGTAAGGAACATAAATACTAAATCCATTCTGTTCACATCCTAAAGATACTTTTTTCGTTCCTCGTCAATGATTGAAGAAAGGATTTCACCCTCTACTTCGTCAGTTCCGACAATTTCTTCTTCAATTGAGGTTTGAGGCCCTTTTCTCTTTACCCATTTCCTAATGACAAAGAATACCGCGGTCCCCGCTCCGCCCAGTGCAACAAATGGAAAGACCCAGGCAGTCAGGCTGAAACCTTCTTTTTCAGGAGCTGTCAGGATTTCTTCCCCATAAATGCCGATATAGTATTTACGGATTTCATCCTTATCCATGCCCTTGTTCATCATTCCCACGAGGTCTGCCTTGAATTCCACAGTCAGGTTACAGGTGTTCGGATCACATTCATAGTGGTCCTGCCCGCAGCCACATGTACAGGCAAACTGGGATGCAACTGCCTTAAATTCCGGGGACTTATAGTCAAATTCCTTATCCTTAGCTTCGGCAGGTGCTATTGCTGCCTGGAACAGGACCAGTGCAATCAGCAGCCCTGCATAAAGCTTTTTCAGCATTTAAACCACCTCCCTGGTTGTACCAGTATATCTAGGGGTAACATTTTGATATCTGCCGTTCCATACCGCAAACACCGAACCTATTACAATCAGGAATGATCCGACCCACATAGCGGTCATCATCGGAATTACTTTTACGATGAAGGTTGCCCTTCCATCATCTTCCCAGGCGCTGAGGATAATATATAAATCCTCAACTGCGTTTGAAATCAGTGCTACTTCCGAGGATGGCTGATCCCAGTTGCCGTAGAATACTTTTTCCACCTCGTAATTGCCTAATCTTTCACCATTTTTAAATACTGTCAAATCTGCGTAAACGATATCATTGATGCCTTCAGACCTTTGGTCCAGCTTGTCATAATTGATCCTGTAATCATCAATTTCAATAGAACCACCAACTTCAACAGTTTTCATTGTTTCATGGTCATAATTCTGAGAGCCGATAATTCCGACAGCAATAAAGGCGATACCTAAATGGACGATGTAGCCTCCATAACGGCGGCGGTTCTTTGTCATCAGGCGGTAAAGAGCAACAGGAATGCTTTCATGAGTCATTTTCCGGCGTGCCCTGACACCTCTATGAAACTCTAGATAGTGAGTGCATAGCAGAAGCGAGATGACACCATATCCAATGACAGCCCATGCCTTTGAGATTCCAAGGATAACCATCATGGCCATTGCCACAACCGCGATAATGGCTGGAATAAGGAAATTCTTTTTCAGATTTTTAAGGGATGATCTTTGCCATGCAAGCAGAGGACAAACCGCCATAACGAACATCATCGCTAGTAAAATTGGTGCCTGTGTTGCATTAAAGAATGGGATTCCGACCGTAACCTTGGTACCGCGGACTGCTTCAGAAACAAGTGGGAAAATAGTTCCCCAGAAGACTGCGAAGGCAGAACCTACAAGCAAAAGGTTATTAATTAGGAAACTGCTTTCTTTAGAGACATAGGAATTGAATTCCCCCGCACTCCGTTTGATTAGATTGTAGCGGCTCATAAGGACATACATTGCCCCAATTACGGCTACTCCCATGAAAATCAGGAAGTATAATCCAAGATTGGAGTTTGCAAAAGCGTGAACCGATGTCAATACACCACTTCGGACCAGGAATGTACCAAATAGAGTAAGAGCATACGAGATAATGATTAAGCTAATATTCCAAACCTTTAACATATTCTTACGTTCCTGAATCATGACAGAGTGCAGGAATGCTGTAGCTGTAAGCCAAGGCATAAAGGATGCGTTCTCAACAGGATCCCATGCCCAGTAACCGCCCCAGCCGAGCTCAACATACGCCCACTGGCCGCCGAAGATATTGCCAAGACTCAAGAATAGCCAGGCGATAATCGTCCATCTTCTCGTCATCTTGATCCAGAAGTCATCCATATTCTTCAGGATCAAGGCAGCCATTGCGAATGCGAATGGAACAGCCAGACCAACATAACCAAGGTACAGAGTAACAGGATGGATGATCATGCCAGGGTTCTGAAGCATCGGGTTAAGCCCTTTTCCTTCAACCGGAACTTCAGGCAGTATATTGAATGGATTTGCAACAAACGCAAGTACAAGGAAGAAGAACACGCCATTGGCCATCAGGATGGACATGATGTACGGAACCATCGGATTGCCTTTCATCTTCCGCGAAAAAACAATCATGACAATATAAAGTGTGAGGAAGAAAGTCCACAGAAGCAATGAGCCCGCGTTCCCTGCCCACAATGCAGTGAGTTTATAAACAATCGGAAGTTCACTGCTTGTATAGTCATTGACATATTCATATTGGAATTGGGAGGTTGCTAATAGGTAAAATAACGAAAGCATTGCGAGCGAAGCGCTTATGAACAGGCCAAGCGCCGCTCCTTTACCGCTGTTTACTAATTTTTGATTCTTTGTCACAATCCCGTAGGTTGTCACTAGTAATGAATAGATTGCCAATGCAAGGCCTACATAGATTGTCGCATTTGAGAATAAATACATATCGTCACCTTCTTTAATTTGGCTTCTATTCTTCGCTGGAAGGCTTGTTCAACTTGCTTTTATGTGCTTCCGGATCGTAGTTTTCAATATCTTCACCTTCATACTTGGAAGGGCAGCGAGTCTTAACCGTTTCCGCCTGGAAAGTATCTTTCTTAGTCGGTGCACCTTGGAGGATGACAATGACACCTTCCGAGAAGTTATCAGGCTTCACACCATTGTGGACGACGTGCATCAAATTGCCTTCATTGTCTTTAAGATCAAATCTCAGTTCAATCTTGTCTGCATTCCATTTGATTGATTCTTCAATTAGCAGGCCTTCAACCGTAACGAAATCGTCTTTATGCTTTTCCTGGTTAGCAAGCAAATCCTTCATGGTCAATTCAACGCCACTTGAACCTGGTGTAGCAGCCATAAGCAAAAAGATAATTGCTCCAGCAATGATAAATCCACCCAGCATGACAATTGTGTTCTTTTTCATACCTTACATCCCCCTAAATCAATTTTTTGACTTGCTCTTCGTAAGCTTCCTGATCAATCTTTCCATTCAACAGCTTTTTTCGAAGCTCTTTTATTTCATCTGCGTTTGATACGTTCTTTTTTACTTGTTTACCAGCAGGTTTTTTCTCTTTTGTCTTTTTCTGAGGAGTTGGGTTGTTTCGGTTGTCGGCTTTATTTTTAAAACCAAAGAACACGAACATGCCAGCAATGATGATAGATACTCCAATGATCGTTCCACCTGCAGCCCCGATTATCGGGCGGCCCCCATTTCCACCGTTTCCGCCACTTCCGTTGTTGGCTGCACCGGTAACCTGGTCAGTTGCAGTTTGGCCACTATGGTTTTCGTCATTTGGAGCCTTCGATGTTTCTACCATCGATAGAGTAGAAGCATTTCCTTTCTTTTTATAAGAAACTGCGTACTTTAGGGCATCCCCCTGTATGACACCCTTTTGCTGATAAAAAGCAATCTGCTCTCCATACTCGCTCTTCTGGGTGCTGGAAGGCTTTGGATCCATTACGATGTCAGTCGACTTTAGTGGTGCATACACAATGACGTCGATTGTTTCAACTGCTGATGGAGCCTTGTATTCATAAGTAAAATTTTTCTGCGAATCTTTTACAGCAATTGGGTTGGAATAGTACTCGACCACGAAGCTATAGGCAGCATCTTTTTTAATGGGCTTCTGAGGCTGAAATGTTACAACCCCCCGTTCTTTATCCACTTCGTAAGGACGCTGTACTTCCGGTTCTTCAGGACTTGGAAATTCGGCAACCAGATATATCTGGAAATCTTTTTCTTTAACCGGCACTGGGACTTCAATTTTACCCGTGTAATCTTGGCCGCTTTTATTGGTAATTGTTCCGTACAGGCCCACTAATAAGGATGGTTCCTCTTTCGGCCAATTTTCCGGATAATCAAACTCAGGCATGACTTGGATCTGCATTTCCTGATAGGGAAATTTATCAATAGGAAAACTTCCTTCAGCATTGGCCACGGTACCGTCTACCGATAAAGCAATTGCGGCCCCTAGCACTACCGACAAAATTTTATTGAACATGTTAATCCTCCTTGGCTTGTGGAAAACCCTTGACTAGTTAGTACTATTTTCCACTATAGTCCTCTTTGAAATAAATATAATCGACAGTACTACTTCGTGGGTTATTCACTCTTGAACATTTTGTTAAAGGGAAAGAAACGTTGGGTTTTTGACATCAAAAGAACATAAAATGTTCACATTTGGCTTCCACTTGTTTTTTAACGAACTTCAACGAAAAGAATTCAAAGAATTTACTAGTGATTCTGTTAATTTTCTACCTTGTGAAGTTTTTAACATATGAATGTTTGGTGGTGAATCCGAATCCCCCATTTCCTTATTTCTAAAAATGATTACTATGTATTTAGTAAAATCACTAATTCTTATTTCCTATATTTACTATAATGCCTATCCTTTTTTACCAGTTATTCCAGATATGAACGTTTTGTTAAACCTGGCTAATATATAGTAATAACTAGTGAATTTTGATTTTCGTCCCAGGGAAGCTATTTTTAAGTAATTTAGTAAAAAAACAGCTTGGGGCCTAATGGCTCCAAGCTGTTTATCTCATATATAAAGGCACTTAATTTTCATTGTACTTACGTATCTGTGAGACTATTTACTACTTTGCCATTCACTTTTTTGAAGAGTGAAATGTTTATAATTGTGATTTTCAATTTCAATGTCCCCGACATACTTGAACCCAGTTTTTTGAATCACTCTATTCGAACTTATATTTTGCGCGAGAACAATAGTATTTAAAAGTTCGACAGTTGTTTTTTCAAATAAATAGGTAATTAATCCTTTAACTGCTTTTGTTGTAAAACCTCTATTTCTAAAATGCTTTGATATAGCATAAGCAATCTCTCTATTTGGCGAAGGAAGTTCCTCTTTTATTCCCGTGCTGCAAAAACCGATAAACTGGCCAGTTTCCTTTAGGATAATTCCTAATTTCAAATAGTTTTTGCTTTTCGATATTTGGCACTGCAGTTAAAAATCTTTTGTTGGACGGTATTTCATAATTTGTTACCCAGTCTAAACGTTGTTCTCTTGTTGATCTCCAATCAGGCAAGTATTCATAAACTTTAGGTTGAGAGGTAATTTCGTAAATAGCATCTACATCTCCTATGATAAATTCCCGCAGTAAAATTTCTCCACAGTCAATTGTAAATAAATTGTTCAAGTTTCCAACCCCTTGTTTCTTTTTTTAAGGCTGTGTTAAAGGTGAATGTTGATTTTTGATCAGTGTTGATTGGAGCGGAAGGTGCCGACTCGTTCGAAAATGCAAAAAGCGCATTTTCTCCTGCGGTGCTTTTTTAGGGATGATTATTCCACGTCCTGCGGGAGAAGCGGGTCAGCGGGAGACCCCACAGGCGCTTGCGCCGAGGAGAATGAAATGTGTATGTGCCTTGGTCAGCCCCGACAAGCGCTCCTCGAAAATGCAAAAAACGCATTTTCTTCGTGCGATGTTTATGCTTCCGAAGCATACTCTTGTGGTGGGCCTGAAGGAGAAGTCGCTTTTTGACTTCACCTGAGGGACCGAAGCGACCTCGAGGGGCTAGGCACTGAAGCAAGACCAGCTCCCGGACCCGCCCGCGGAAAGCGTGCGACTCGTGACAGGCAAAGGGCGCCCGTCTCTGCGATGACTATTCTGAGGAGCTTTCCTTTGTGGAGCGTAAATCAACAGCTAAGTTTTACAGAGCCTTTTTAAAAAAATTCTTTAAAAAATGGAAATTTCCTGCTTCAACCATAATGCTAGGCTTAGATAAAGCTTTTTACAAAAAGAAGCAGTCCAATCCAGTTGCGAATCGGGCTGCAAAATGATTTATTAAGTTAGAAATTTCACCCAATTACATCTATCGGTACCAGGATTTCATCGTCTATTTTTCTTTTTCCAGGGCACGGATAAACACGACAACATCCGAGATTTCCTGCTTGCTCAATTGACGGACACCATCTAGCCCTTTAAGGGACGGAGCCATCCGGGTTTCTTCCCGGCCGTAGGCAACTCCGATCCAGATCTGTCTATCCGATGTGTATTTCAAGTGCTCCGGATTAGCAAGAACCGTTCCCATACTCTTCTTGCCAGCACCCTTTTCACCATGGCATGTCAGGCAAGAACGGTTGTATATTTTCTCCCCGGCAACTGGATCTCCTTCAATTTTTTCAGGAACTTCGAAATTGATCTCATCCTTTTGCCAGCTTCTCATAAAATCAACGACATTCTGCAATTGTTCTTCAGACATTCTCTCTCCATATGCGGGCATTGCAGCAGCGGGACGGCCATATTTTACACTGTTGTACAAATCCTCATCTGAAGAGTAGCTTAAATAGACTTGGCTATTAAGTGCAGTTCCTACTTTTGATCCTTCACCTTTGCCAGTATCGCCATGGCAAAGTGCACATTCAGCCTTATAGATCTTCTCGCCGGCCTGGACCGATTCATAATTCTTGCCTTTAAATCCATTTGTGCCAACAAATACCGATATTCCAATTATGACGACAAGAATGTAGCTGCCGATTAATAATTTTTTCTTCATTATCTGCACCCTTGCTTTGGACTCATTTAGCAAAAGTCCTTATTTTTTCTGATTACTGTATGGCATTGGGCTCCTTTTACTGAAAGCCAAACTATTAGTAGCGAAGCTCAGATTAAACAAGCTGCAGCCAGCCTTCCTTTTTTGCATAATTGGCAGCTGAAAGGCGGTTATTCATCTGGAGTTTCTCCATGATATTTCTAATGTGATTCTTAACGGTGTTTTCAGAAATAAAAAGTGCATTTGCGATTTGACGGTTGGTCATACCTTTAATGACATGGCTAAGAATTTCCTTCTCTCTCCGTGTCAGTACATTTTCCTTCTTCTCGGCAACCTCTTCATTTTCGGCCGCACTAAGACCTCCACAAGTATTTGCCTCCATTACTTTCTTGGCCAACGGGCTCGAGATGATATATTCTCCTCGATAGGCCATATGAATGAAAACAAGCAACTCGTTCGGGAGGAGATGTTTTGTCAGATAACCTTTGGCACCATACCTAATTGCTTCCATTAGGCTTTCTTCACTATCATCGTTTGTCATCATTAACACATTCAATTCGGGAAGGTCCTTCATTATTTTCTTCAGTGCGTCTATTCCTCCGACTGTCGGCATGTCTACATCCATCAAGATTACATCTGGCTTTATTTCCAAAGCCAGTTCCACAGCTTCTTTGCCATTATGCGCCTCTCCTACTACTTCAAGAGAACTATCATCATTGATAATACTTTCTAGTCCTTTCAGGAACATATAATGATCGTCGACTATTAATACTTTTATTTTCTCCATCAGGCTATTTGCCTCCCCTAACCCGCGAGGCGGTTTTGACCGTCGTAGGCTTCTAATATAGTAATGTGAGATAAATATCCCACTAAATTACTATTGATTAGTTATATTTTAGTCCCCTCATATCCTACTGACTAGTTATCTGGGAGGATGTTTATAAAACGTTCAAATTTAGGGTTGGCAATCTTCACAATTTCTTCATAAGTTTGTGCTTATAACTAAAAAAACAGGAAAATAGCTGCCAAATTTCATGGCAGCTATAATTCATTACATATTGCTCATATCATGCATGTTGCCGCCCAAAGTTGGGTCAACCATTCCGAAAATCATGGCAACGTGTGCAACTATAAGGAATAATCCGACATAAAAGACATGAACTTTCATTTTTTGCTGGTCTGGTTTATTTTTCATAACCAGCCCCATATCGATTAGGGCCATTCCCAGAAGAGGTACTATTCCCAACAAATAGAAGGTCACCGCAGTAAAGTCGACCCATCCGTGCCAGCCGCCTGACAAGGTTAATGGAATCCAGGCTGTCTGCATTAAATAAATGAAAATTCCGGTAAAATATACTCCTGCAAAAATGCTGGTAATCTTATTTATTTTCCTCAGTTTTCCGTTAAAATTCCTTGTGAATAGAATACTCAGTTCGGTGATTGCAATGGTTTCAGCAGCTATTACAACCACCGCCATAAAGATAATGAGGTTCCACGGCTGATTGCTTGCCAACAATTCCATATAATGCGTCATATTCATTGTGTTTTGCTCCTTTGTAATGGGTTAACTATAATTTAAAAAATAAATGTGCAGAATCTAAGCAGAAATAATGGAGAAATTGTTAACATAAACCTCTGCGTTGCTTGGCAAAAAAGAGTTCAGTTATCGAGTACTAGAACTAAATGGGATTTCAAAGATACTCATTATCTGGATAATAATGTTAAAATAAATAGTGATTATCGCCATTTTGCTGTAGAAAAAAACATATTTTTAATCAATAAGATGGGGGAGCAAATGAATGCAGGTACAAGCTGTCTTTATAGATAGAGATGGAACTATCGGGGGAAGCGATAATGTTATTTATCCTGGAGAATTTAAACTTTTTCCTAATGTGGCAGAGTCGTTAGAGCAATTGAAAAGGTATGATATGTTAATTTGTTCATTCACAAATCAGCCTGGGATTTCAAAAGGAGAGGCTTCTCTTCAAAGTTTTGAAAAGGAACTGATAGATTTTGGTTTTGACAGAATTTATCTTTGTCCCCATTTACATAATGAAGGTTGTGAATGCAGAAAACCTTCTCCTGGAATGTTAAAAAAAGCAGCACATGATAATAAGCTGGATTTAGAGAGTTGTATAGTGATTGGAGATCGCTGGACAGATTTATTAGCTGCCGATGAAGTTGGATGCCATAAAATTTTAGTGAAAACAGGAAATGGGAAAGCTGCCTTCATAAAATACGTAAACAATGAATATTTTGGCCGTTGGGCCCAAGTAAAACCCGATTTTGTTGCAGAGGATTTTAAAGAAGCTGTTCAATGGATAATAAACGAACATTTGATTTGAATTTCCTGATTCAATCAGCGCGGAGTTAGAGAAGGACTTCATCTAATAGGTAGAACTCTTTTAGTTTAGTACAGTTATAAAGGAGGCGCATAAAGTGCAAAGATGGTTTGGTTCTGCAGGCTTATGTATGAATGAGAATGGCCATTTGCTTATGGTTTTACAAGGAACACCTGAAGAGAAAAAAACCTGGTCTATTCCATCAGGGGGAAAAGAGCACAATGAGACATTCGAAGAGTGTTGTGCCAGGGAGATTGAGGAAGAAACTGGATATTCAGCAGAAATTATTGAGGAAATTAAGGTCAAAATCAGGATTTATGAACATCTAAACTTATCGGCTGAGGTCCATTATTTTTTAGTAAAAATCGTGGGGGGAGAGAGAAAATTTCAAGACCCTGATAATCTTATTTATGATATTGCCTGGAAAACCATAGACGAAATAAAGGCTTTAGATTTAACCTACCCTGAAGATAAAGATTTTCTTATTTCCTACATAACGGAGGTATTTCAATCAGATACCTTGTATTACCTAAACTATTGCTGATATAAAAAAGCTCAGGCCTCAATGTATGAGGCTCTGAACTTTTTGTGTACCATGTTAAAGTGCTTGCTAATTTCTTACGTAAATCCTGCTTATTAGTATTCATTCTAAATCGGACCATGTCTGGCAGGACTAGGCGCGGGAAACGTAAGAAGAATCAGTTGTATTGATGATTAGGCGGTCTCCCTGGTTAACAAAGAATGGGACGTGTACAACAAGTCCAGTTTCAAGCGTAGCAGGCTTGGAGCCTCCGGATGCAGTATCACCTTTGATGCCAGGTTCGGTTTCAGTTACTTCAAGTTCAACTGTATTTGGAAGTTCAACACCCAGTGTTTCTCCTTGATACATCATAATTGAAACTTCCATGTTTTCCTTAAGGAATTTCAACTCATACTCAATTGTGTTTGCAGGAAGTTCTATTTGCTCATACGATTCGTTATCCATGAAGATGTGCTGATCACCGCTAGCATATAAATATTGCATCCTGCGGTTATCGATTTGAGCCTTGCCAACCTTTTCACCAGCACGGAAAGTTTTTTCATTTACTGCTCCTGTACGAAGGTTACGCAGTTTGGAGCGGACGAAAGCAGCTCCTTTACCTGGCTTCACGTGCTGAAAATCCATAACGCGCCAAATTCCGCCGTCAACTTCAATTGTAAGTCCTGTACGGAAGTCGTTTACTGAAATCATGTGTGTTCCTCCTAATTCCTTTAAAGAATAATCAGTTCCTTAGATGAGTGGGTAAGCTTTTCATTTTTATCAAGCGTAATCACAGTATCATCTTCAATCCGGACTCCGCCAAGCCCAGGAATATAAATGCCCGGCTCGACCGTCACAACCATGCCTGGCTCAAGGATTACATCAGAATGAACCGATAACCCTGGGGCTTCATGAATTTCTAGACCAATTCCATGACCTGTGGAATGGCCAAAATACTCCCCGTATCCTTTTTCGGTAATGAAATTCCGGGTGAGGGCATCTGCTTCCTTACCGGTCATTCCTGGCTTGATGCCAGCAAGTCCCCTTAGCTGAGCTTCCAGAACAATATCATAAATTTCCTTTAGTTTCTGGTCGGGAGCGCCTACTGCAATAGTCCGGGTTATATCGGATACATACCCGTTATAATACGCACCGTAATCCAGTGTAACAAAATCACCTGATTCAATTACTTTTTCACTTGCCACTCCGTGGGGTAATGCAGAACGGTATCCTGAAGCAACAATCGTATCAAAAGAAGAAGATGTTGCCCCCGCTTTACGCATAAAGAATTCAAGTTCATTCGAAACCTCTAATTCCGTTCTGCCCGGGCGGATGAATTCCAGGATATGTGTAAAGGCCGCATCAGCAATAGCCGCAGCTTCCTTTAATATCTTAATCTCTGCATCGGTCTTAATCAAGCGCAACTTTTCTACTGCACCGTCAACTGGTACAAGCTCGCCTTCAATTCCAGCCTGATAGGTTTTATATAAGCCATATGTAACATGATTCTTCTCAAAACCAAGTTTTTGGATACCCAGCTGCTTGGCTTGAAGAACAACTTCTTCCTCCATCGTACCTTTACGCAAGATAATTTCGAAACCTGCGCATTGCTTGGCTGCTTGTTCTGTATACCTGAAATCCGTAATAAAAAGCGCCTTATCCGCAGTGATGAGGACTGTTCCAGAGGTTCCAGTAAAATTGGACATATATCGGCGGTTGAAATCACTTGTTATCAGCATGCCGTCAATGCCCAGTTTTGAGAACTCATTTCTTAATTTATCTACTTTGCTCATTCCTGCTTCCTCTCCTTTTCGCTGTCCATTAGGGCGTAAAAAGCCAGTTCATACCCTTTCGTGCCCAAGCCGCTAATTTGTCCCCTGCATACTGGGGCCGTAACCGAATTATGCCTGAAGCTTTCCCGCGCATGAATATTCGATATATGGACTTCGATAACCGGTACACTGATTCCTGCAATTGCGTCACGGATTGCATAACTGTAATGTGTATACGCACCGGGATTGAAGATAATTCCATTGAAGCGTTCTTCATTTGCTTCCTGTAACCAGTCAATTAAGGCTCCTTCATGATTGGACTGTCTGCAATCGACTTCGTAACCCCTATCCAATCCAAGCTTTTTAATTGAATCTTCAATAGAACCAAGTGTCTCCGCTCCATAAATGCCAGGTTCACGTTTACCGAGCATATTCAAATTCGGGCCATTCAACAGCATGATTTTTTTTGTCATCGATATTCCCCAAATCTTTATAATCTCTAATGCCAGCACTATTTACCTAAATCATTCTACCATATCAAAAGTATTTCTCCTACTCGGATATCTCCTTGTTATTTTGAATATTCGAGAATTCCCACGAGATAGAATACCCTATAAATACGCCGTATAGAAGGAAGAGGCATACAGATGTCACAAACGTATTTTTATCCAAATCTCTAAAAGGTGAAATGCCAGGAAAAATAGGATTCAGCAGCAGAAATATGATCAAGAAAACACCAAGGCCAAAAGCTGCACCAGGAATGAGCCCTTTGGCTTTTTTCAATAAAACCGAATAAACGAACGCAACTCCTATCGAAATCACCGCAATCAAAATCATAGAAATAAGCGTGCCTAGCCAGCTTGTTTTCCAATTACCTAATGCCCATGGCTCAAGGATTACTCTTGGAGAAATTTTCGTAAAATTGAAGTAGTAACCTACCTGGCCTAAAAAGCTCCAAAAAAGCCCGCCCCAGAAACCGGTTAATATGATTAACATACGAAATTCACTCATTTTATTTTCATTATTCTTGGATGGTTCCATTTTTGCATCTCCTTTAATTTTAAGGTCTGTTTTAGTATGTACATCCGAGGCCTTCTCCTTCCAGCAAAAATGTTCAATCACAATGTATAGAGGTTTTTGTATTTTTCTAGTAGAATAAAGGAAAGTACAGGCAGTCTCCACTGCGGGTGCAACTTTATTAGTAGGTTGGTGTAGATAAGAATGACAACGAAAGAAAACAAGCCCATATATGGGGGCCAGGCAGTCGTAGAAGGTGTCATGTTTGGCGGAAGACATCACTATGTGACAGCTGTCAGACGCAAAGATAATTCGATTGATTACTTAAGACTGCCACGCACATCCCAACCATTTGTAACTTTCCTGAAAAAAATCCCATTCATCCGGGGCATCGCAGCAATTATTGAAGCCAGCGCGAATGGTTCCAAGCACCTTAATTTTTCAACGGAACGCTACGATATTGATCCAAATGATGACGATACTATTGCCGAGCAGGAAACCTCGAAGCTTGCTCTATGGCTTGGCGTTGCCGCGATTGGTGTTATCTCGTTTTTATTCGGGAAATTCCTGTTCACTCTTATCCCTGTCTTCCTGGCTGAAATGGTTAAGCCAATCTTTCCGGGCGACACGGCACAGGTGCTAATCGAAGGTCTTTTCAAGCTATTGCTTTTGCTCGCATATATATATTTTGTATCGCTTACTCCTCTCATAAAAAGGGTATTTCAATATCATGGAGCAGAACATAAGGTAATTAACTGCTTTGAGAGCGGCAAGGAACTGACCGTCGAGAACGTCCAAGCAAGCTCCCGATTACATTACCGCTGCGGTTCCAGCTTTATGCTATTTACAGTAGTAGTTGGCGTCTTCATTTATTTATTCGTCCCGACTGATCCGCTTTGGGTACGTGTCCTGAACAGGCTGGCGCTTATACCGGTTGTTCTTGGTATTTCTTTCGAGGTCCTTCAATTCACAAATAAGCTTAGGGACATCCCGGTCCTCCGTTACCTTGGTTATCCTGGCTTGTGGCTTCAGCTTTTAACGACTAAAGAGCCGGACGATAGCCAAGTCGAAGTTGCGATTCTTTCATTTAATGAACTCTTGAAAATGGAGAAAGAAACTGAAGCGGCAAAACTTCAGGACGAAATTGTATAAAGAAGTGTAAAGTAAGTTTAAAATTGAGGAAATTTGCTTATGATGCTCTTAGGGAGGTGGCTATCTTGAATAAAAGAAAATCCGGTTTCTTTATAGGTGTTCTTATCTTTTTTGCGGTCATTGGCTTATTGGGGAGCTTTTTAGATGATCCTTCCGATTTCATACAAAAAATCGCCATTGCCGCCCTGATCGGTTTGGTTATTTATTACATTTACCGCCGTATCACTGCAGCCAATCCTGCCAAAAAAGAGCAACGGGCTTTCCTCAAAGCTGCCAGAAAATCAAAGAAACGAAATGGAAATAAGAACAGCCAACCACAGGCAAAAAACTCTTTCCACGGAACACTTGCATCTTTAAAAAGACCAAAGAAGAAAACACAGGCACATTTAACAGTCATTGAAGGAAAAAAAGGAAAGAAAAAAGACCGGGCCTCCTTTTAAAGGAAATCCGGTCTTTTGTTTATAATTAAGAAAGTATTTTTTATTATGAGAACTGTCTAGCTCCAGCGCTGAGCACAAAGGAAAGCATCTGTGATTTAACATCGCAGAGACAGACGGCTTTTTTCCCGTTGCGAGGCGTTCTTTGCCTTTCACAAAGGCGCTCGCGCTTATCTTTGTCAATAGCTCCACTTTCGGAAAAAGAATTCGGCACAATCCCTGCCATGTTTTATCAACAGGTCCTTTTTTTCCTCTGTCAATTCAAATTCTGTCGCCAAAACACCGGCTGTGGGAATAAAGATAATATTCCTGGCATGCTTACGGGCAATGTATCTCGCATCATGGGCATCCTTCATTGTTTCAAAAAGTGCCTCAAACAATTGAATGGCATTTTTTATTTTGTGCTTAGGATGATTTTCGGGATCGTGGCTTAGCTTAATGCCGAGAACCGGCCTTACTTTCTTTACATTCTCCCGATCAAACAGCCACATTGGGAAATTGCTCAGGACACCGCCGTCAACCAGGATGTTAGTCCCGCTGGCATCCGTTAGCTTAACAGGCTCAAAAAAGTAGGGAATGCTGCAGCTCATTCTGACAGCCTTTGCTATCGGAAACGAAGCAGGGGACAGACCGTATTTTGGAAGGTCGTCCGGTAGAATAACCATCCTCCCGTTTGAGAGGTCAGAGGCAACGATCCTTAATGTTTCAGGCGGCAAGTCACCAAATGTTCTTAATCCTTTTAAAGCGAGTTTTTCAGCAATCCATGCTTCCAGTGCGTCCCCTTTATACAATCCCATTTTCCAATAAAGAAGCAGCCATTTTGTTAAAGGAGAAGGTAATAGCAATTTGCGTGAATCAAGCAGCTTTTCCAAATTCAATTCATCAAGGAGGCCACGCATTTCAACGCTTGTATACCCCGCTGCGACAAGGCTTGCAACAATGGACCCTGCACTTGTCCCCGCAACCCGGCAGAACCTGAAGCCGCGCCTTTCAACCGCCTCATATGCACCGATTAGAGCGAAGCCTTTTATTCCTCCACCGGAAAAAACACCGTCTATCAGCATGGAAGCCACTCCCATCGATGTTATTCACTCCTACATCTTTAAGCGGCTTTACTGCAAAATAGTACGGTGGACAAATTGAAAATTTAAATTAAACCATCTTAGGTGAAATACTGTATTTCAGCATTGGGAAAGTATTCGCTAATATATCCTCGAATGGTGGACTCGAGTCGCGCTGCTTCCTCGGTTGGATAAACATATTTACCGATTCCGTACCTGCCCCATTTGTACTTACGTTTTTCTTCATTCATTTCAAGCTTGGTTTTGGGATATCGTTTCATGATTACATTCTTAGCTGGCTTGGTGTAACGATGCTGAATCATCTCAAAGGATAGATCTTTGATTTCGACCCCATCAAGTGACACCTTCAATCTTTCGAATAACTCATGGTATCCCTCTTCCCAGTCCTCATGCATGTAAATTGGCGCGACAATGAAGCCCAGCGGATACCCAGCTCCCGCAACCTTGCGAGCTGCTTCCAGTCTTTCATCAAAGGATGAAGTCCCAGGCTCAAAATTTTTAATCACATAACGGGAATTCACACTGAATCTGAACCTTGTTTTTCCGTTGTGCTTTGCATCCAATAGATGATCGACGTGATGATACTTTGTCACAAATCTCAATTGGCCAAACTCCGACTGCCCAATGAACTCAATCGCTCTTTTTAATGAATGGGTAAGATGGTCGATGCCGACGATATCCGAGGTACACGCTGCCTCAAAACGGGTGATTTCCGGTGCTCTCTCATCCATGTATTTTTGTGCCTGTTCAAATATTTCATCTAGATTCACATACGTCCTGATATACGGTTTGCTCCCTAATGTTGTTTGAAGATAGCAGTAATGGCAATGGCCCATACATCCAGTTGCAAGTGGAATTGCGTATTCGGCAGATGGCTTGGAAGTGTCGAATTTCAGTGTCCTCCGCACACCGACCACCAATGTCGATTTAGCGTTCCGGTACTTCTGTAGTTCGTTTTCCCCCGGAATATTCCTAACCTGGTTATGTGAGGTGGTCTCCCTGATTTCAAGTCCCATGCCTTCGAACTTTTCCTTAAGTTCTCGGCCAAGCGGGTATTCAAGAGCCTGTGGCTCAATATAAACCAATTGCGGCATAAATGGCTTCATAAGTTCATCCCTCTTTTTGCAAAAAGTCTTGCTAGTAGTATCAGCAAAAAAGGAGGATTGAACAGAAAAACAGGAAAGCAAATTATTCCTATTGCAGTTTTTGTGAAAACCTGTAGGCATCAATACTTTCAATAAAATCAGCTATATAAGTTAAACTAAAGAATTACTGCAATACAGAAAATTTATTGATTGAAGCGGATGGCGCTAAGACTCCTACAGGAGAAAAGGTCAGTGGGATCCCGCAGGCGCTCGCGCCGAGGAGAAAGAAATGCGGAGTGAAACATTGAGCAATATTTGTAAACAGATTGATCATTTTCTATGATTGATCTAAACTAAAGCCCCCATTACTTTAAGAAGTGTGATTACGTTTTTTCCACAATCGCTCTCGATTGTGGAACTGTTGAGATGCTACAAATTCCAGTTAGGCTAATTAATAAGTTATAATCAAATTCAGAAATCCTGATTACTTGTTGCGTAAAGTCAACTTCTTGTGTATTCACGGAATAACAGTAGCAACAAAAACTATACAACATCCTTTCCCTAAATATTATTAATTCTTAATAAATATTTCGGTTTAAACCGGATACGAATTTAAGTGGGTTTTTTCACTCCGAAACTTGAGTTAATATCTTTAATCCTAGAGTTGAAATGAAGGATAATGAAATTTTGATATTTGGATATGGAATTAGGTATCCATTATTCATTATTTAACCTTACCTCTAGGTCTAATTAAACGAGGTGCAATTTCATAAAGATCCTGATTTGTTTTTCCATTATAAATTCTGTACAGATTTGTCTTCGATACTCCTGTTTTTTCGACTATTTCCTCTATTTTTAAATCAGTATTTAGTAGTAAGTAAACGGCTTTTTTTATTTTTTCCCTCGATGTTTCCGGATCTTTAGCTAGGCTCATAGTTCTCGGCCTTATCTCTCTAGGCGGTTTAGAATATAATTGTTTCCACCTTTCTCCAATGTAAATGGAGCGAACTCTAATATACGATAATCCTGTTTCCTCAGAAATGTTCTTTAAGGATTTGTCCGTGTTTAGTAATAAATCAATAACCTTTTTTGCGACTTCCAACTGTTTTGCTCCTACCCTATTCAAGGCATTCTCAAAAACAATCTTTTCCGTATCAAATTTTAAAGGATGTTGTTCTCCAACATGTTCTTTTCGATGACATGGTTCACATAAAGAAATAAGATTTTCTAATTTATTCGCTTCAAAATAATCTTTAAAAAATACAAATGGTTTTTTATGATGAACTGATAATTCCTGCCCGTATTCTTTTTCTGTTATTCTACAATTTGGATTTTGACATGTATAACTATCACGTTTTCTTGCCCTTTTCCTCTGTTGTATCCAATTGGGACCGTAATATTTTTTAGCACCTGTCTTTAAACCATCAGAAATTAACGAAAGACAGAATGTTTGGCTCAGACTTTTACAAAGTTGTGAGCAAAAGAATTTTGTCTTAGAATGACAGGACATAACCCAAATCGGTTTATCACAAACTTTGCAAAGACGATAAAATCCTTTAATTTTTAAAAGTCCATTTCTTACGTTTTCACAATATTTACTACAAGTAAATAATCTCTTTTTGGAGTACCTTAAGGGCGAAGGAAACTCACGTTGGCAAATTATGCATTCATAATATTCAAACTCCTTATAATGGGGATAACTTCTAATACTAAACATAGAGTTGTTTTCCTCTTTATTATTACTCATTATTTATCCCTCGAAATTTATTGGTTCTATATAAAATCAAATACATATTTAATAGATTTATTAATTTCTTTATTTACTGTTCAGTTGTTATATTAGTAAATTAAAAGTAAATTCAAACTCTTAAGGTTGTTTAATATTATTATAAGATAAAAACACATGTTCGCCAAATAATTACAATAGAGAATATTGTAAGAAAAAATTATTCAAAAAAATAAGGAATGCTGAATTAACAACATTCCTCACTATACAAGACGACTATTTTAATCGATCTTTTTTATTAACATCGAAACTTTTTTAAAGCCATACCTTCTTATCTTTCGAAAAGTTAAAGCCCGCATTTCAATTGAGCGTTACAGTTTGTACAAGTATTACATCCACCAATTTCTTCGACTGTCCCTTTACGACACACCGGGCATATGTCACCTACTTCTGAACCGATTGTAACAGAAGTCGAGCGTAAATCATTAATGGTATCTAGTAAAACTACATGTGGCTTCTCCGTTGTCTGCGTATGTGTATGTTTTTGGTCATATACATCGTCCGCGCGATTTTCTTCAGCTTTTAAAGTTAGAACTTGGGTTTCACGCGAACCGTCTACATAGACAGTACCACCCTTTGCTCCACCTTTGTAAAGACGCTCGTATACTTTTTCTACTTGTTCTACACTATAGCCTTTTGGTGCATTAACCGTCTTACTGATTGAGCTATCAATCCAGCGTTGAATGACACATTGTGTATCTGCATGAGCTTCTGGTTTTAATTCCATTGCTGTTACAAACCAATGTGGTAGATTTTCTGGATCTGCTTCAGGATTTTGATTTAAATACTCTTGAACAATATCTGCTTTTACTTCAATAAACTTCCCTAAACGTCCACTTCTAAAATATGAGAACGAGAAGTATGGTTCAAGTCCTGTTGATACACCTACCATCGTACCTGTGGATCCTGTCTCTTTTATTCATATAAAGACGCTACTCTTTATACCGCTTTATAAGCTGCTTGTGCTTTCACACAAGGATAGACTATATCAAACACTCGGGTGAGTGCCCTCCTATTTCCCACGCCAATAGCTTGCGCGGTACGAGCTGCCGCTCTAGTCGTTGAAGCTTTTATCTTATTACTGCTAAATAAGATAACTTGCCTGCTGATTGCCCATTGTAATATCTGTTTCATTTTCAAACCATCACGCTTATTGTCACCAATTACGTTGTGGTTGAAACAGCTTTAGGGTGTCCCAGCAATTAAAGAGGTTTCGATTATGTGTCACCACATAAAAGCCCAAATTATTTAGGTGCAACAGTTAGTAGGTGTGAGTTGCGAATTCCATGCTTTAAGATTGATTGTCTAATGTCTTCAGGCATTTTTTCCATATAACCAGTGTTAATGAACGCTTCGCGAAGACGATTGGTTTCTTCTTGTGTTTTACCTGTTAAGAATGGGAAGCATCCCTTTTCTTTTCCAAGTTCAACAGATGTACGATAGGCAGTTGTTGCAATTGTTTCAAATACTTGATCAACAAGCTTATTTCCTTCTTCAGAGCCGTATTCTGTCTCACAGTAGATGAGTAAGTCATGTAGTCCCATAACACCTAATCCAACACGACGCTCACCAAGTGCTTGTTTTTTATTTTCTTCTAAGAAGTATGGTGTCGCATCGATTACGTTATCTTGCATACGAATACCAACTTCGACTGTTTGCTTTAACTTTTCGAAGTTCACTGTTTTTGTTTCTTTATCAACCATTTCAGCTAAGTTCACCGCTGCAAGATTACACACTGAAAATGGTGCGAGCGGCTGCTCCAGTTATTTGTTATCCCAGAGGCTTTTTATCCCCTGGTTCTAACGGTTCATTTTCCGTTAGCTCAGCATATCTTTTCATTACAAGTGTGTAATGCCGCGGCCTCGTGGATGGATTATATTCTCATAAGAGTTTCACCATCTATGCGTTGCCCCTGACTGAACTTTTAAGAACAGCCTTCGGTTCGGATTCCCAAGCTATTTGAACCTTAGATATTCGGTTCGTCAATATTTACTTCGGTTCAAAAGCTATGTCTCAGGGTTCCCGCTTAATTCCGCGGTTTTTAACGTGAGGCAATTTAAGCCACTTTACCACACGGGTTGGTTGCAACCACTTTCTGACCGTACGCTTGGGCGTTTGTCATGTCATTTGCATTATCGATAAAGAAGATGCCCGGCTCAGCCGAGTAGGTAGCACATATATTGATGAGATTCCAAAGTTCTTTTGCCTTAATTTTTCGGTATGTGCGAACCTTGTATCCCATTCTTTCCCATTCACGGACATCGCCGACTTTATGCCATTCTTCATTGTAAATCTTCATCATTTCTTCATCATAACTTTCGGTCGCAGGGAAGCGAAGTTCATACTCTTCGTCATTTTCTACTGCTTCCATGAATTCCTTTGTCAGGGTAACTGAAATATTCGCCCCTGTTAGGAAATCAGGGTTATGGACGGTATATGTACCGCCGGTTTCAAGCTTTTCATCCACATCTTCGAATATCTTTTCGCTGAATCCGCCGTACCCAGGGATATGCTTGTAATTAATGATTCCCTGGTACATGGCCTTCTCCTGCTCGGTGAGCGGTGTAAATTTCAGCTTGCTCTTTGCCTGCTTTTTAATCCATTCATCATTTGTATTCTCAATGAGAAACCTGAGAATCCGAGGATTCTGCATTTTTGAAACAATGAATTCGATAATATCAGGATGCCAGTCCGCCAGCATGATCATTTGGGCCAAGTATGTTTCGCTGAGTCGCTACTTCAGCTCTCTAAGTCGCCTTAGAGTTCAGACCATATCTTGCACTACAAAGAGTGCCCTCGCACTTCGGATCCGCTTGAATCCTACTCTACTCGCTTCTACCTAGGTATGCTTTCGATGGCCGTTGAACCTTCTCCATATGAAAGGAGCTTGGCTGCTGATTGTCTTTATCCACTTGCTGTTTTCAAGCATTCACGCTTACTGTTTCCAGTTACGTTGTAGCCAGCAAGTCATGTAAAGAGTTCCCAGCAATTCACGAGGTTTTTTTAAAGACGAGGCACTCATTTACCACGTCTTGACCCGCCCTGCTCAACCAAATGTGTCAGCTTGGCGATGTCATCCAGCCACGATACCGAACCGGAAGATTTACCGTTTACGCCCCTCGCCAGTGCAGCGCGAGGACGAAGTGTTGAACCGTTTGTTCCTACCCCTCCGCCGCGGCTCATGATTTCCATTACCTTTTTGCGGTGGTCGGAAATTCCTTCACGGGAATCCTGGACAAATGGCATAACATAGCAGTTAAAGAACGTTACATCCGTTCCTGCCCCAGCACCATACAGCACGCGGCCCGCAGGAATAAAGTTCATGTTCACAAGCTCTTCGTAGAACTTATTGAACCACTCAAGCCTTTTCTCCTCGGTTTTCTCCGCTTGTGCAAGGCCTGTTGCATTCCTCATGGCAATCTGCTCGTAGAAGATCTCAAGCGGCTTTTCAATCACATCAAGGGAACGGATAATCACTCCTGTTTGAACTTCTTCCGCCGTATCCAGCACGCCCCTGAATTCCTCATCAACCTGTACCTGGGCAACTTTCTTTTCCCAGTCAATCTCGAGGATGTAGCCAAGCCCCCTGGCAGGGAACTTAGGGTCCTCCTTAACGGTCAGGACGACAAAATCACCTTTGGTTAACGTGATTTTTTCGGTATCCTTGAATGTATATCGGTCGAGCATGACCAGGCGGGATACCCCTTTGTGTGTAATGTGCATATCCGGTGTGACAGGATGAACCTGAGGAAACAATCGGATATCTTCATTAAGCCTATCAAAATCAATATTTAGTTTTTTCCTTAACGCAACAGACATGAGCACATCTCCTTTTCCTTTGATCCAAATCCACTATGTCGAACTCTGTGATGTTTTGCTAGATATCTAGTTGTTTTTTGGATACCCTTAACCTATCATAGTGAAACCATCAAAATCAACATATAGTGCTTATTAATTTTTCGACAACACTATATATTGTGTTTAAGGCAAAAGAATAAAATTTTGTCAAAAATAGAATCACATAAAAACTAGAGTAAATGAGAGATTTCGCAGGAATTTCTACATCAGACCATTAATTTTGACAAATTTCGAAGGTTGCCTCAAAACGATATAATTCTATAAAGAACAGGTGATTTTTTCCAATAATCAAGAAAAGAGCGGGAGCTCCGCTCTTTATCGTTTAAAGTTCCATTCGTCGTTCTCATAAACGTCCGCTGCCAATTTTTCCACAAATTCCATTTGCACATCTGTCAGCTGATAGGAAATTAGTTCAATTTCCAGTCCTTTTTCGAATCCGTCAAAAAATGCTGACTTCGCTTCGTCAATTCCAATCTTGCGAGGACTGATGTCATTGATTGGGACGGCCTTGTCCTTGAATGCAGCCTTCATTCTTTCCTTCAGACGCTCACTTGAATAATTGAACAGGCTGAAAAGCTTATCCTCATCAAGATCCAATAGGATGGAACCATGCTGGAGAATGACACCTTTCTGGCGTGTCTGGGCGCTTCCTGCAACCTTGCGTCCCTCAACGACAAGCTCATACCAGCTAGGCGCATCAAAGCATACCGAGGATCGCGGATTTTTCAGCGCGCTTTTTTCCTCATCGGTTCTTGGAACGGCAAAATAAGCATCAAGGCCGAGATTTCGGAAGCCCTGTAGAATTCCTTCCGAAATAACTCTATATGCTTCAGTAACCGTGTGAGGCATTTTTGGATGTTGTTCGGAGACAATGACACTATAGGTTAATTCATGTTCATGAAGGACACCGCGGCCTCCTGTAGGTCTTCTAACAAAACCTAAGCCGTGTTGTTTGACTGCTTCCATCTTGATTTCTTTTTCAACCTTCTGGAAGTACCCGATAGACAGTGTGGCTGGATCCCATCCGTAAAACCTCACCACCGGAGGGATTTCGCCGGCACTGTGCCAACTAAGAAGGGCCTCATCCAGCGCCATGTTAAATGAAGGGGAACAGTTTCCCGAATCTATAAAATACCATTGTTCTTTCATAAAAATAACTCCCTGCTTCGCTTTTACATTATGTGACACGATGTTAAGTCTAGCAAAAAGAGAGTCGATTTCAAAGCCAGACGAACCGGATATCCTTTTCCAATAAAAGAATTTTGACAAATTCCCTTTACTGATTCGACATTTGGCTTATATAATTAAACATGTTGTTGTAGCATAGCTTGAAAGGGGCTCTTTACATTTTGGAAACACTATATTTCTTACTCGTACTGCTCGCTGGTTTTCTTGTCTATTCAATCATAGCCTGGCTGATCCAGCGCAGGATTGTAAAAACATTGTCGGAAGAAGAATTCCGGGCAGGCTACAGGAAAGCCCAGCTCATTGATGTGCGTGAACCAAACGAATACAATGCTGGCCATATCCTTGGTGCAAGGAACATCCCTCTTTCCCAAATGAAGACACGGATCAAGGAAATTCGTCCGGACCAGCCTGTCTACCTTTATTGCCAAAGCGGAATGAGAAGCGGACGTGCGGCACAATTTCTATACAGAAGAGGTTATCGCAACCTTGTTCAGCTCCAAGGCGGCTTTAAGAAGTGGTCTGGAAAAATAAAAGCAAAAAAATAAAGAGAAAAACGCACTGTCAATCCTTAATCGACAGTGCGTTTTTTGTAAATACATACAAGATCTTTTTTCAAAACCACATTTATGTGAAATTCCCTCTGAATAAAAACGCCCGCACTATGCAGTACGGGCGTTTCATATTTATGCCTGTTTATATCTTAATACCGGTTTTCTTGCTGCAGTTGTTTCATCTAGCCGTCCAACCACCGTCGTATGAGGCGCTTCCTGGACGATTTCCGGGTTTTCCTCAGCTTCTTTCGCGATTTGGATCATTGTATCGATAAACCCATCCAGCGTTTCTTTTGACTCGGTTTCAGTTGGCTCAATCATGATACATTCCTCAACGTTAAGCGGGAAATAGATGGTTGGCGGATGATAACCGAAATCAAGCAGCCTTTTTGCAATATCGAGTGTCCTTACACCAAGCTTCTTCTGCCTGCGGCCGCTCAGTACGAATTCGTGCTTGCAGTGCCTATCGAATGGAAGGTCATAATAAGGTTGTAATCTTCTCATCATATAGTTTGCGTTCAGCACTGCATACTCAGTTACGGCCTTCAAACCATCAGGGCCCATTGAGCGGATATACGTATAGGCGCGGACATTAATCCCGAAGTTTCCATAGTACGGTTTAACACGGCCGATCGATTGCGGTCTGTCATAATCAAACACATACTTCTCTTCCCTCTTCGTGATGACCGGTTTTGGAAGATATGGAATCAAGTCAGATTTAACACCTACAGGTCCTGAACCCGGTCCGCCGCCACCGTGCGGGCCAGTAAATGTCTTATGAAGATTAAGGTGGACCACGTCAAATCCCATGTCTCCAGGCCGTGCTTTGGAAAGTACTGCGTTTAGGTTCGCTCCATCATAATAAAGCTTTCCTCCAGCACCATGGACGATTTCGGCCATCTCAAGGATGTTTTCCTCAAAAAGCCCAAGTGTATTCGGATTTGTCAGCATCAGAGCGGCTGTATCCTCGCCTACTACTCTGCGAAGGTCATCCAGGTCAACTAATCCATGTTCATTCGATTTAACAGTAATCGTTTCAAAACCGGCTACAGTTGCCGATGCGGGGTTGGTCCCGTGTGCAGAGTCAGGTACAACAACCTTTGTACGTTTTGTATCTCCGTTTGCTTCATGGTATGCACGAATCATCATTAAGCCTGTCCACTCGCCATGTGCTCCCGCAGCAGGCTGCAGGGTAACTTCGTCCATCCCGGTTATTTCTTTTAAATGCTCCTGCAAATCATAAAGCAATTCAAGCGCACCCTGGACAGAGCTCTCATCCTGCAGAGGGTGGATATGGGCAAAGCCGCTGTATCTAGCGACATTTTCATTGATTTTTGGATTGTATTTCATTGTACACGAACCTAGCGGATAAAATCCTGAATCGACGCCGTGGTTTCTCTTGGATAATGCTGTGTAATGGCGCATAATATCCAATTCGGAAACCTCAGGAAGATTTGGTTCCTCTTCCCGTACATAGCCGACTGGAAGGAGGCCATTCAAATCAAGTTCAGGGACATCCATTTCCGGCAGGCTGTAGCCGATGCGGCCAGGTTTGCTTATTTCGAAAATTAGCGACTGATCCTCGTTATGCATGTATATCCCCCAATTCCTTTGCAAATGTATCAATCTCTTCCTTTGTCCTTAGTTCAGTAACAGCAATTAGCATATGGCCATCAAGTTCCTTATAATCCCGGCCAAGATCATAACCGCCGATGAAACCTTTTTGAAGGAGTGCCTGGTTTACTTCCTTAACCGACTTGCCCAATTTAACAACGAATTCATTAAAGGAAGGTCCATCCATAGCAATTTCAATTCCATTTTCACGCAAGGCCTTCTTGGCATAATGGGCTTTCTGGATGTTGGCTGCTGCCATTTCCCGGACTCCTTTTTTACCAAGAGCTGTCATCGCAACAGATGCAGCCAGTGCGTTTAGTGCCTGGTTTGAGCAAATGTTCGAGGTGGCCTTATCACGGCGGATATGCTGTTCACGGGCCTGCAGGGTAAGGACAAAACCGCGGCGTCCCTGATCATCATGGGTTTGACCAACAAGCCTGCCCGGAACCTTCCTCATCAGCTTTTCTGTTACGGCAAAATATCCGCAGTGTGGGCCGCCGAAAGCAGCAGGAATTCCAAATGGTTGTGCATCACCTACAACGATGTCAGCACCGAATTTTCCAGGAGGTGTTAAGACTCCCAATGAAAGTGGATTGCTTGATACAACAAACATTGATTTTTCTGAATGCGCGATTTCTTCAATTTCCTTTAAAGGTTCGATCCTTCCGAAAAAGTTCGGATATTGAACGATCACTGCCGCAATATCGGAAGAAACCAATTCTTTCAAGGCATCAAGGTCCGTAATGCCTTCTGCCGCCGGGACTTCGACTACTTCGATATACTGACCCTTTGCGTAGGCCTTAACAACTTCACGAGATTCCGGATGGACAGTTTCCGAAATAAGAATCTTTTTCCTCCGAGTCTGTCCCACGCTCAGCATGGCTGCCTCTCCCAAAGCTGTACCCCCGTCATACATAGAAGAGTTCGCAACATCCATGCCTGTGAGTTCGCAAATCATTGACTGAAATTCAAAGATGGCCTGCAGCTCCCCCTGTGAGATTTCAGGCTGATATGGGGTATAAGCGGTATAGAACTCCGACCTGGAAAGAACATGGTCAACGATAACAGGCATATAGTGGTCGTAAACCCCCGCGCCAAGGAACGAAGCATGGCTTTTAAAATCTGCATTTTTAGAAGCAAGGCCTGCTAGTTCTTTCATTAGCTGGGTTTCCGACTTGGCTTGCTTAATGTTATATTCTCCCTGGAAACGTACTCGTTCCGGGATGTCATTGAATAACTCTTCTACGGAGTCGACACCTATTGTTTCCAGCATAGCTGCTTTGTCTTGTTCCGTCATAGGTAAATAGCGGTGCTTCATCTTGATTCCCCCTACTATTTCTTTGCCCGTTTGTAAAATGGAACGGGAACAATCTTAGCCTTAATTTTTTTACCGCGAATTTCAACTAGCAGCTCTTTATTAAGTTCTGCGTAATCGGCTTCTATCAACACGAGGCCAATATTACGTTTCAAAGTTGGTGACTGCGTTCCAGTAGTTACCTCGCCTATTTTGGTATCCCCGGAATAAACTGGGTAGCCATGGCGCGGAATACCTCTGTCAATCATTTCAATTCCGGCAAGCTTTCTTGGTATGCCATTTTCTTTTTGCAGCTTTAGAACTTCTTTACCAATAAAATTACTTTCTTTGTTCAGCTTTACAGCAAATCCAATCCCAGCCTCCAATGGGGATATTTCCGGAGAAAGCTCTTGGCCGTAAAGTGCTAGATTCGCTTCAAAACGAAGTGTATCACGCGCTCCAAGCCCGCATGGCAGAACACCTTCCTCTTTACCTGCCTCAAGGATTTCCTTCCATAGCTTTACAACATCCTCAGGTTTGCAATATATCTCGAAGCCATCCTCACCGGTATAACCTGTCCTGGATACTAGCGCTTTGGAGCCATTCAGATCTACCCCATCCCTAAATTTGAAAAAGCCTATTTCGGAAAGATTATCCTGACCGGCAAGCTTTTGAAGTATCTGCTCAGCCAATGGGCCCTGAATTGCCAATTGCGCAGTTCTGTCCGAAAGGTTCTCGATGGTTACCTTCCCTTCCAGATGGTCTTCGAGCCAGCTGTAGTCCTTTTCAATATTCGAAGCATTCACCACAAGCAGATAGTCATCATTGCCTTTTTTATAAATAAGCAAATCATCTATCGTCCCGCCATTTTCATAGCACATAGCAGTGTATTGGGCGGCGCCGTCAGAGATTT
>NZ_HG964497.1:3308051-3411851 GCF_000613125.1 Bacillus sp. EB01 | reverse complement strand
TTTTGAAGTACAAAACTTTAATTAGCAATAAAAAAAGAGGTGCAATTCGCACCTCCTTTATTTATCATTTAACAAATGAATTAGCATTAGAATTAAATGTCTTTGTAAACAAACTCTCGATATTTCACAAATTCATTCTTCTTATAAAAATTCTTTGCTATTTCGTTATTGAACCAATAGTCTAATTCAATCTTATTAATGCCGTTTTCTTTTGCAATATCCGTAATTTCGTTCATCAATTCAGAACCGTATCCTTTTTTTCTTTGGCTCTCTGCGATACTTATTTGATGCACATATACCGATTTATAAGATTTTTTAAAGGCATTATCGGGATAATTTCTTAACTCAATCCAAGCATAACCTAAAGATTGGTCATCGTCCTCCAACAGAAGGAAATAGAATTCCTCTTTATCAATAATCTTTTGAAAGAAAGTCTTAATTTCCTCAAAATTATATTCTTTGAAATACTCAGGGTATAAATTTGCGTGTAAATCGTGAACATATTTATTCAATTTAGCCACTAATTCAAAATCGTTTGTTCGACTGATATTCATATTCGTTCCCCTTTGTAAGAAAATTCCTATTCTCATACTAACATAAAAGTGTATTTCCTAAATAAAAAAAATCCTCTTTCAGGTCGTTTTGACATAAGTTGCTATTAAGCTTAAAATTCGAAATATAATTAGTAATAAAATTGGCACTTATTTTGGCTACGTTTCAGACGTGTGACATTAGCTGTTGTTATCCTGTTAAAAAGCGTGCTAAATTCAGTGCTAATTGTTACGTCAAAATGTAAAAAAGCTTATTATATCAACAAAAATAAGAGGTCCAAATCATATGCGATTTGGACCAAAAATTGATGCTCTAAATGAGTTTTTGTACTCCTAATCCGAACCCGTTACTTTTTTACGGGACGGACTTAATTTTGAAGTACAAACCTCGGATAACAGTGTCGTTTGCTTTGCATTAAATTGAAAATTTAATTAGCAAATAAGGCTTGGACCTATGTCTCCAAGCCTTTTTAATACCTAACTGTTTTGTAAGTAAGCCCCGTGCCCTACTAACTTTCACCTTTCCCCTCCTAATATACTTACTTAATGAATTTGAATATTAAAGGTATTAAAATTTCATCTTCTTCTGCTTTCCCGTCCCGGTTTGTGTATTATGAACCGACCTCCAGAAAGTTTTCATTAAACTACCTTATGCAATATAAGGAATTCAAAAAAAGTGCTATAATCCCCCCTGGATCAACGTACAACTACGTTCTAAATCTAAGTCAAACTTCCATTAATTCAGAAAAAACTTAAAATTGGCGGTAATAATAATAGTAAAATTCCACTGAAAATAAGTATTTGAAATACGTTTTTCGGAAGCTTTTCTCTTCCTTTTCCTTTATACCATCCACCAAACTGCAATTTATTTCTATATAAGATAAAGAACAGAATAATAATAGCAATAAAACCGATCCACCCGTACTTTTTTATGTCGGTACCAATGGCTGAGTATACATTATCGAGTATGGAACCAAGAATCCCACCAATAATAACAAATAAGACAATAATTCTTAATAATTCCAATAAGACCCTCATATGATACCTCCCCACATACCAGACTAACTAAGTTTTACCATAATCACTCTTAATGACAGCATTCTGTTCCTATTATCAATATTTACATCTTTTTATTAAAGACAAGAACCTATCAATGAAGTGTATCTTTCTTGGTGAATTTTTAAAAATGAACTATCTGAAATAGCATAATCTATGATTTTCTCACCTCAGTTGAAGGAGGAGGAAATTATTATTTTTTGTAGTATGTACAAGAGTCTGTTATGAATCATACCTTATCTATTCCGCTACCAGTAACAATAAAATGAGGAGTTTCCCCTTTTCGATTAAAAAATCTCCAATGTTCACTATTCTCGTCATCATCTGAGCTGTCCGGAAATACATCGAGCTTATACCCTTCAGATAAAAGAATATTTAATCCGCCAATATGATCAGAATCAATTTTAAGGACAGTTAAATTTTCCTTTTCCTTCATAAAGTTTTTAATTCGTTCATCAAATCTGTTGTTTCCCTGTATGTCCCAATCGAAATCTTCTATTACTCCATCATAACTTGAGCTAGGAACATAGAAATCTCTTGAAGCTATAAATATTTTATTGCCTATTGTAATCCTCCAAGAACATTCAATATGCAATGCAAATTCTGCTGTATTTTGCGATTCTCCTCTTCTAGTTAGTGTGATTATGTCCCCAAATCCTAACCAAAAAAGGTTTGAAGCCCTTCCGGCGAGCCTCAGCCTCAACCCAATAAAATCTCTTAATTGAGACATTATTTCTTCCTTCCACTGCTCCTATTATGTTAGTTAATTAACTCCACGTTAATCGAAAAACAAATGCTGTTATGTTTAACAGCTTGATTCATCGTGGTCGCCGAAACGAGGTTTAGTCCATTAGAGCCCTTCTATTAAAGTGGAGTTCCTGCCCCCAATATAAAATGCTTCATCATTTAAAAAATTTGTCCATGTAAAACACGGGAAAGGATAAATATAATTCCCCCAACAATTAGCAACTTTATTTGTTTTGTCTTACTTTTCTTTTCTCCACTTTTTTTGTTTTTCGCATCTATAATCCCCAAATTAATGAGACTAATAAACATCAGTAAAACACCTAAGAATGCAAGTAAATAATATAAAAACGCCTCCATAAAAACACCTCTGATTTGTATTCCGAAACTAATTTCAGCTAACCAGCCCTTTTCAAAAAAGTTCAATAAAAAGGTGCCTTTATCCCTCGAGATTAAAGTACCCTTAGTTGAAGAAGGGATACCAACTACAACAAACTTAGTTGTTCAAAAAAATTACTAATTTCCTTTGTTGAGCTGTTTGTAGTAGTTATCTACAATTGGAAAAATATCTGGTGTTGAATTGTAATAAGTATCACCAATTTTACTTAATGTAAATTTAAATTCTTTTTTGCCATCAAAAAGTGTAATACCATATCGCCATCCATCACGTTTTTCTTGATTATCCTCCGGTGTAAATTCGATATTTTTAATTTGAGATAGAAATTCATTAATTTGCTCTTGCTCAGTAATAACTTCTGAATTTCCTGTTGAACCATCTTGAATGATTACTTTATCAACAATTTCAATATGTTCGTCTTTATAAAATTTTTCTAAAGTTTGTGTTTGTGTTTCCGGATCAGCACAAGCAGAAAGTATAAAAAGATTGCTCATCAATAAAAAAAGGAATAAGAAATTTCTCATATGGTCACCTCCAAAAAATACTCTGGCGGTTATTAGAAGCTATAACCCGAAGAGTATGTTACTTCAATAAGAAACTTTTGATTGAGGCAAATAAAATAATAAAAATACAACTATACTTAGCCAGCCATAACCTTTTTGGCCCTTTTGAAATTCTCTCAATCCCATTACCAACATTGTTAATCCTAATAACAATATCGTATATGGTTGAAACTTAAAATCCTCAGTAATCAATTCATATGCTGCAAGTGAAATAACAGTTATTGATAGAATTATTTGTAAAAACGTTAACAAAAACATCCCTCCACCAAATTACCACCTAAGCGTATTTGACCCTTAAACTATCCCGCTTCAGCTTCTTAAATAGTGAATTCAATAAAGTCTTCTTCACTTATTTCACTCTAGTCTGTAACTAAGAGAGATTGAAATACTTTAAACAGCTCTTGTATTTCTTCCTGTTGATTGATCAAATCCATACTCAATTGGTACTCATTTTCATTTTTATATATTGATATTTCAATCCATTTCGTTGCATCCACCTTGCTATTCAGATACATTGTATGAAAATCTAAATATCTCTCGTAAATTTTTGATGCTTTTTCTTGAATAGCTAAATATTCGTCTATTTTATCTTTTTGTATATGATACTGATAAACTTTAACAAACATCATTATCCCCCAAATATAAACCCATACCTACTAAACAAATCGTCCAATGACAGCACCGCCCTTTTACTCATTCAACCCTATAGATATATTTATAAAAAAATCTTTGTATTTCATTTTGACTTTTGCCTTCTAAAAATAGGGGAATTAATTATAAATCCGACAATAACCGCTATTACAGTTTTTATAACAAAATTATTAAGAAGTCCGCTAATTACATATCCTTTAATCTTTTGCAATAATGTTGCTTCTGGGGCCCAATCAATAACATAGCCTATCCCTAATATCGAAGGAATACTGATTAATAAATAAACAACAACAAAAGTGAGTAAAAATGCTTTCAGGTTCATTAAATCCCCCTTTACCAAGTTCCTTTATTAATTCACCTGTACTATAAGTCAAATAAGAACTTCCATAAGAACCCTGTATCAATTCTCACTTTAGTATAGTAAAAACTTTTATCCTACAGTAGATACGGAGTAATAAGCTATCATCCCTAACACCCCAAATAATTGAATGATAATTCCAACAGAACTGCAAATTAAACCCGCAGTTGCTAACCCTCTACCACCGTCAACCGTTCTTTCTATTTCTTTTACAGCTTTCCTTGAGGTAACAACCTCAATAACGCCAAGTACTAAGCCAATGATAGGGAGTAATATTGAAAGAATGCCAACAGTTAAAGAAATCACAGAATTACTATTTATATGAGTTTTCTCAGTCATAAAAATTCCAGCCCTTTTTATAAATTAAAATAAGAATAAAATGTCTTTTAAACTTTTCTGCCCAGCTGAAACATGACAAAAATTTTAACCCAGTAAGCCTTCTCGTTACTGATTTTTTAAAATTATGATGTCTGATTTATCATTCCAAGTTATGGTGGCCTTCTTTTCTTCGTTTTCTTGGGTAACGGCACAACCATTACAAGAATGTCCACCTATTTTTAACACTCCATTATTAAGTGAATCTTCACCTGCTGATTTTCCTGATAATCCTTCAACAACATACTTTATCTTTTGAGGAATTGGCTTTGCGCCGATATATTTTACTATGAGATTTGTAGATTCGCTATCTTGATCTAGAATATTGACCTCATAAATAACTTGCCAATTTTCACTTTCACCAGCGAATTTCATCAATTTGGGTTCTGAACAAGCAGTTAGTAAAATGGTCGAAAAGGAGTAACATTACAGTCTTTTTTATCCCCTCCCTGTTTTTAATTATATATGATGTCATTGGATTTTTCTTCCTTTTCATTCAACTAACATACCTGTTTAATAAAAAGCTCGCTTGATTAGGTAAAATAATACTTACTCTTTAAAAATGTATTTCTCGCAATTCACACACATAAGAAACAGAACTTTAAATAATTAAACAAAAAGGGCGGTTAATCCATGCTGGACCAACACACCCTTTTATTAAAAATGACATTACATTATGGCATAGAAGTTACTATATATAGGCAATAGTTGTTAATCAACTTGCTCCGCATTTTTTTTTAAAAAACACTCTCTCTACAAACAGCAGCAGTCCAATTCAAGTGCAAATTGGACTGCTAGCTGGTAATTTATTTAGTTTTTAAAATTAATACCGGTGACTATTATAATTTGTATCGGATTTTCTTGAATACACTCATAAGACGGAATATTTTCAAATCACTAAATGGGGTTGCTTTGGGCTGGATTCTGAGATTTCCTATTATAATTTATTCTTAATCTTTGCCAACCTAATAAAGTTCTCATCGCGTTCGCGTATTTTATCCCGGACTGAGACATTGTCGTACTTGTAGATTCCCTCACCTGTTTTGGTGCCGAGTTTGCCCTGGGCAAAGAGTTCTTCAATGACTTCCGGTGCTCCTTTGCTTTCATCAAGTTCAGGAGCGAGGTTTTCGACAACACGCTTCCACACATCAAGTCCTCCAAAATCCGCCGTTTCGATCGGGCCTATAAACGACCAGCGGAAGCCCGGGCCATCGGTTATCGCCCTATCAATGTCACGGGCATCGGCGACACCTTCTTTTAACAAATAAAACGCCTCACGAACAATGGCAGCCTGCAGCCGGTTGGCAATGAACCCAGGGACATCCTTATTTAACGCAACCGGCGTTTTGCCGATTTCGGACATTAGATCCTTTGTAACTTGCACGGTTTCATCTGCGACATTGTCGTGCTTTACGATTTCGACCAACGGCACGAGCTGGGCTGGATTGAAGAAGTGGGTAATCAGCATCCGTTCAGGTGTAGTAGCTTTTTCGATAAGCCGGGAAATTGGAAAAGTTGAGGTGTTGGATGCAATGATGGCTTCTGGCTTTGCAAATTTCTCAAGGTTGCTGAACAGCTCCCATTTTAATTCGAGTATCTCCGGGATCGCTTCGGTTATGAAATCGGAATCCTGAACGGCTTCCTCCAAATCAGTTGTCGGAACAATCAGCTCTAGTGCGGCCGCTTTCTGTTGTTCAGTAATGACACTTTCCTGAACGAGCAAAGAAAGATTAGATCTTACAAGCTCCATCGCCTTTTGTAAAAATTCCTCTTTTAAATCGTACATTCTGACCGGGTATCCTGCAAGGGCGTATACCTGAGCAATTCCATGTCCCATAACTCCTGAACCAATCACAGTTACTTTTTTAATCATTCGTTCATCCTCCAAAAAAACTAGTCTATGTGAAGTTTCTCCCATAATGTTAATTCGACTTTTCTATTAAAAAACCTTTTTTGAAAGCGTTTTCTAAAATAAAGCAGAATCAATGTAACCTTTTTATGAAATAATCGTTTATTTGAATGAATGATCCGATAAGGAGTGGTCTGTATGGAGATGAAAGGCTGCATAAAATGTGGAGGCAATGAAGCGGGTACAAAAGATGTAGCAATGACAGGTACAGGTCTGTCAAAGATGTTCGACATCCAGCACAACACTTTTACGGTCGTTTTTTGTAAAAGATGTGGGTATTCAGAGTTTTACAACAAACGGAGCAGCAATGCATCCAATATTATTGATTTGTTCTTTGGTGGCTGATTTCCCCTTATGTGCATTGAAAAATGAATGGCTCACCTTTGCCTGTTCTAGAAAAACCTGGTAACTGGGCATAGGTGAGCCATTTTTAATCATGTTCATCGGCTTTTTGTTCGAATTGTTTAATTTTACCCGTCATGTCCATACCATTTCCCCACTCCACATGCGCCCATGTCCTGATTCCCAGGTTATTGCTAAGAAAGGGTGAAAGCGTTTTTGAAAAATAGTTAACAATTGCTTCAACATGGAACTCACCTGTTGAAAAATAAAAATCAAAATTTTTCATGTGGATGACGCGCTCAAGCTGTTTTGCAGAAAAGATGTCTGTTAATCTCTTTTTAATCTTAAGCCACAGTCTATCGCTTTCAATAATTAGGCAAAAATGTTCCTGTCTAAGGCCGCCTTCAATGAACGAAATTAAATTGTTTATGTATTGATCGGTATTGGATGTGTTATAAAAAAGATGGCCCTTTGCAAGATTGCCAATTTCCTTTATTACCTTTTTCTCCATCCCAACTCCCCTCCCTACTCCCGATAAGGCTCTACAGTTAATTTCACTACTGTTTCCAGTAAAACAACAATCATTTATTTAAAAAGCCCGCAGAAATTTTCTGCGGGCTTCTCAACATTATTTGTTTACTTTTCAGGCTCGGCAGGGTTTGAAATTTCTTCGAGCGCCTGTCCGGCATCATCCGAAAGCTGTTCATCGACGGCGAGGTCACCAAGCGACACAATGCCTATCAATCTGCCTTGCTCCACAATCGGCAGGCGGCGAATTTGGACATCGGCCATCAAGTCCGCAGCTTCCTCGGCACTCATTTCGACTGTTCCCCTAACTGGATCCTTCGTCATTACCTCAGAAACAGCGGTATCCGTAGACAGGTTGTTAGCGAGGCCGTGGATAACCAGATCACGGTCTGTCGCAAGCCCTACCAATTGATCCCCATCACAAATTGGAATGACACCGACATCCAGTTCCCTCATTTTCTTTGCAACATCATAAATCGAAGCATCGGGTGGACACGTTTCAACTTCTCTTGTCATAACATCTTTGATATTCATTAGAAAATCCCTCCTATCCTCTAGTTAAGTGATTCCCGGAAGGACAACCTGTAAAACTGGTTAATTTTATCAAGCAAAGCCAAAGCCTGACGGAGGACCATCAGGCTGGATCGGTTTTTTTCAGTATGGTGTGGATATCAGTGGCTGTCATCTGCTTCGCTTGGACGAAGGTTTGGACGTTATGTTTTAGCCAGTGGTCATAAATTTTCAAAAGGTCATTCCTATCATAAACGGTATTCGCGAAGGTTTTGAAAAAATAAACAATCATGACATTAACAACTTCAACAGGCAGTTTGTTCCTTGCCATAACCATCCTTAATGCTAACATATCCAGTCCGCGGACATTGCCGTTTGTGGCAGCTTTAAGCACCTCTGTTGGGGTCGCATATTTACAATATTCGATAAGGCTCAACTCTTTCTTCGCTTCTACCATCGCCCATTCCCCCATTTCCTGAGTATACTTTCATTATATAAGGATAAAATCTGTATTTAAATAGAACTATAGAAGGCTTTACACTACTACCATAGTAGTAATTTATATTCATTTACTGCGAATTTTGAACAAAGCTTTGACAAAAACTAATTTACCTTCTCCAATTTGTCCTATTCAGCGAGGAATTCCGCAATCCACTCGACACACTGATATGTCTCCTTCCACTCTCCATGATCTTCTATTCCCCAGCAGGCGTAAAGGGTTCCAAGCGCATAAGAAGCTTTTAAAAGCCTTGTTTTATCAAGTCCTAGCCCCTCGCAAATCCAGTTTATCCGGTTCTTAAGCAGTTCGCGTGGATGTTTTTTATTGTGGAGATGATTAATCAGGAAGGACATGATGTCATAATAGGGATTGCCTGAGACGCCTTTAGGATCAATCGCCAGCCAGCCTCTTTCGGAAAGCAGGATATTTTCATGATGGAGATCGCCGTGGAGCAGCTCGATTTGGTCAGGGTCATAGAGCTCTTTCATATAGGCTGAAGCACGTTCAATTGCTTCAAAAGGAATCGGCTCTCCTCCGTCCGGAAACTGCCTTTTGTACCTGGTAAACCCTTCTGCCCAATCCAAAATGGATGGCGGGGTAAAATCGTTCGGCAGCTGCCTGCGGATTTTTTTCCAAACCTGTATGTATTCCCTTGCAGCCTGCTCTTCGTCATCAAGAACGGAAAGATTTTGTCCCGGAATGAGCTGTTCAAGAAGCATGGCTCCATTTGTTGCATCTTCAGCTAGCAGCCTGGCGCAAGCCTCCCCATTGTAATGACGGACAGTCCGGGCTTCATTTATAAAATCATAATTCGGCACCCCAAGTTTTAGGATGACTGGTGTGCCTTCTTTATCACAGGCTTTCACAACATAATTGTACGTCAGATTGCCTGCCGGTCCTTCAATAGTCAAGCCCCACTTTTCTGCGTATTTCGCGACAAGTTCCTCAAGATTCCCAAGCCACCTTGTCCCATCCGAACCGAAAGCACCTGTTATTTTTTCAACAAATTCACTGGGCAGATTCATTTAATTCTCCTTTACTCCTTCCTCACGAACACTATTACGGAATATAACCGAGACTGAGGCAAATATTCTTAGGTTTTTAACCCTTGAGGCTACACAAATATATTATTTATTTCCAGCACGTCTCATTTCAGCCTGTATCCCACTTTATTTTAAAAAAGAATTTTCAACCATTAATACAACAAATCAAATCCCCGATTCATTATAAAGAGCGAGAATGCTTACTCCTCGCTCAAGTATAGCCTACCAGTTCCATAAACCCCTTACCTGCAAGAGGCTTCCTCTGTCCGTTAGCCATTATTTCGTGGCCGGTCACTTTCACTGCTCCCTCCCAAATTCCTTTGAGCGGGCCCAGCATAATCATCTCCTGCTTTGGAAACGCGGCCTCGACACGGAGCTCCATCCTAAATTCAGGGATAGTTATTGACCAGGAGATTGGATACCTCGCATTCGTTTCAAAGCTTTTCCAATGCTTTTCTTTTGAAAAAGAAACCTGCCTGCTGAACTGAAGTGAACCATCCCTGCCAATCAAGTTGGCCATCTTAGGACCAGATTCCTTCTTATCTGAAGTCATTTGGTTCAGAAGCAGTTCACGCCCATCATCAAGCTGGATCCCAAACCAGTCCCAGCCCTTTCCTTTAGCGAGACCATAATCCCTGCCCCACTGATGATCGAACCAGCCTTGCCCATATACTGTTTCCGTTCCCCGATCAGTTACAATTTGGCCATTCACTTTGTTCCTGGTAAAAGAGTAATAGTAGAGGTCATCCGGCTTTCCTTGTCCGCCTATCAAGGCAATCGGCTTTTCTGGTGAGAACTGTAGATCTGCCTCGAATTCTTTTTCAGTTATATTGGCGGAAAATCCTGACTGGCTGCTTCCAAGGAACTCCAGCTTATTTTTTCCATACGAAAGCTTAACTGGATTAGTGGTTATTTTGGCATGCGGGATTTCTCGGTGCGGCTTTGGCAGCCTGCCCTTTAAAAGCTGCTTCTGGAGCCGCCACATTTGCGTATCTCCTGGGTTCAGCAATAGATACAGTGGCATATAAAAAAGCGCCATCTGTTTTTTTAACGAAGAGTCGGCAAGCGAGTAATGTCTGTGTACGTTATTTGTTAAATCAATCAATGAATGAATCATATAGTGCGCTTTAAACAGACTCGTCTCGCCAACCTCGAAAAACGACCCCATTACTGCATACCTCCCGCCCCTGTCACCCTGGAGGAAGGCAAAATAATACCACCATTCCACATTCGAATTAGTATGCGGGCCGGTATCTTTAGGCAGAACAATTTCTTTGTCTTTCATATCCTCACCACTGCTTTTTTAACTACAATATGCTGTGATGCGGTGATATGGGATTGCCTGTATTAACCTACTCTGTTGAACCCGCGGATTTCCGCTCCAATCAACTATGTTAAAAACATTAATCCTCTATCTCTTAGCCATTTTTATCTGGGAGTCCTAAATAATTGGCTCTGTTATAGCTGAATGTTGATTAAAAATAAGGGGAGAAATTCCGATTAAGTCGGGAAATACCCATATTTCCCTTATAATAAGGGGAGTTTTTCCGCTTATCATCCCGGAATCTATGAATTTTGACTTATTTTGAGAAGTTAAGGGGAATTTATCCGCTTATTTCTGCTACTTCAGGTGCCCGTGCGTACAATAGCCGGAAATTCTCCTCCTAATAATTTTCACCCTCAAGAAAATCAATAATGAATACTAACAGAGCCAAAGAATTATTATTCGCTTTACAGTTTCAAGGCCATTAAATCTTCACTATAAAATTTGCCCTCTATATTCAATGCCTGTGCATCTACACCAAAGGTTTTAAAACCGCATGACAGATAGAGATTTTTTGCAGGAATATTCGTAGAAGTGACGGCAAGATATATGTGGGAAGCACCTGGAATAAGTTTGGCCTTCTCCAGTGCCGCCTGGACCAGGGCTTTTCCTGTTCCCGACTTCCTGTATTGGGGTGCAACATACATCGCAACAAGATTAACACGGTGTTTAAGCTTATTCTTTGTTTCAGGAAAGATCGTCACGGTGCCAGCCAATTGGCCATTAACAAAAGCTCCAAGCGTCACTGATTCTAATCCTGAGAGCCTTTTTTCAAAAAATTCAACTGTCCGTGCAACTTCCTCTTCATAGCTTGATGAATATGCCTCTGGATGCAGCTTTAACGACCCGAGCCTCAACTTCTGATATTCACTCGCATCTCCCGCTTTTAGTGTTCTAATTTCCATTGTGCTCCCTCATTTCACAAAATCATGGTACTTTTTACCTAATTGGTATAGAATTTTAAATATAGTGACAATTTTAAGCCAGGAAGGCAGGAAAGACAATGACAACTGCAGTAAATTTTTTAAAAAAGATGAATGAGAAAATGGAAGTATTATTGAAGGGTGTGACCGAAGCAAGCTGGATGGCGCAGACAACCGGTGACGCTGAATGGGCTTCCCGGCTAAGCGATGCTAGTACTAAATTCAACTTGTTCTTCTCGGATAAAGATACATACGAACTTGCGAAGCGGCTTTCCAAACAAGAAGGTTTGACCCATGAGCAGAAACGGGAATTCGAGGCTTTTCTTACAAGCATGGAGGGAAATCAGCTTCCTGAAGACATACTCGCTGACCTTTCAAAACGGTCGTCTGAATTGAACCTCAGGTTTAATACATATACACCGTCTGTCGATTGTAAAGAGTACTCGGCCAACGATATACGCGAGGTTTTGATTAACTCCGAAGACCAGGAGCTTCGGAAAAAGGTTTGGTTTGCCAGCAAAGAGGTCGGAAAAGTCGTCGAGAAGGATTTGATCGGGCTCGTTAAAAAACGGAATGAGGCAGCACGCCTGCTTGGTTTTTCAAACCACCACGAGATATCATTCAAGCATCAGGAACTCGACCGCGATGAAGTGTTCCGCATCTTCCGGGAGCTGATTGAGCAATCAGACCCAACCTACCGCAGATTGAAGAAAGAGCTGGATGAGCGTCTTGCTGCAAAGTTTGGTATCCAACCTTCCGATATCCGGCCATGGCATTATGTTGATCCGTTCTTCCAGGAAGCTCCTCCATCCCAAGCTGCCAATCTTGACCGGTTCTTTTCAGGAAAGGACCTTGTAAAGCTTACAACCGATACCTTTAACGATATCGGCATAGATATAACACACTTGTACGAGAAAAGCGACCTGTACCCGCGCCCGGGCAAGAATCCGACTGCGTTCTGCACCGATATGGACCGGAAAGGAGATGTCCGTGTCCTATGTAATCTGACACCAAGCTCGTATTGGATGGAAACAAATCTGCATGAATTCGGCCATGCCGCCTATTTCAAATACACGGATCCTGCCCTGCCGTTCAGCCTCCGTTCGCCAGCCCATACGCTAACAACGGAAGCTATTGCGATGCTTTTTGGAAAAATGGGCAAAGATTCACGTTGGCTCAGCAAGTTTTTGCAGGTTGATTCGGAAACTCTTGCCGGTCTTGCTCCTGAACTGGAGAAATATCAACAGCTGCAAATGCTGATTTCTGCTCGCTGGATTATTACGTTTGTCTTTTTTGAGCGCGAGTTGAATGAAAATCCGGACCAGGACTTGAACAGCCTCTGGTGGAAAACCGTTGAGGAAATTCAGCTGGTCACTCCGCCGGATGACAGAAGCAATCCTGATTGGGCAGCGAAAATCCATTTTACCCTTGCGCCGGTTTACTATCAGAATTACCTGCTTGGTGAATTGACCGCCGCCCAGCTGCAGCGACATGTCGAGCGTACCATTTCCGAGGAGTTTTTCACCAAAGAAACAGGGAACCTGCTGGTTGAAGAGTTTTTCAAGCCTGGGGCACTGTATGAGTGGAACGAAAAAATACGCCTTGTAACAGGTGAAAAGCTGAATCCGCAGCACTTTGTGGAATTGTACTGTTAAGCTATAATGCCCCGGACGATATGTCTGGGGCTTGTTTTATTTCCACAATTAGCATTTTAAGTTTTTGACCTGTTCTTTCAATATATCGATTTCGTTCAACTTTAGTTGTGGGTAATCTTTAGGTGTGCTTATTCTATATGCCCTTTTTTCAAATACTTGGCAGATATGTAATGTAGTCCAAAAATGTATCGCGCCGTCTAATAGAGCTTCGAGAAAATCCTTTTTAGGAAGGTCGGCTTTCGTATACACCTCATTTGGCTCCCATTCATCTATAAGTTCAAAATTTATGAAATTGTTATTTATGGTGTTCATTTTCATCAAGATAGGTTCAATCCCATAATCAAGTTCAACACTTCCCTCTTCAAAAAATATCTTTATCGCTTGGACATAATCGTTCCACAAATCCAAGCCTGATGGACAATGCTCCCCAATCACTATATTGTTCTGGTACCTTATTGTGATAAGCATTTGAATGTGTTCAGGAGTGAATTTAGGATGATTAAAATAATCTCTCAGTTTTAATTCATTATCTATTGATATGAACTGTTCATCGGGATATTCAAAACATTGGGGTCAGTCGGTTTAAATGAAGGCAACTGTAACAATGTCTTTATTTCAAACATAGGAAACTCCTTTTCGGAAAATTGTTTGGTAAATAACAGTTAGTTCTGTCTGCTACAAGCTATTTTTTATGGTACTAACTCATTAAACGGAATTTTTCCGGCTATATGAGTAAAACTAATTAATTTATGAAGAGATTTCCTACTTAAAAGATAGGAGCGGAAATTACAGAAGTACTTTGGTTTAATCTATACAGGAAGATTCTAAGTATATTTAATCTGAAAAAACCAACAACATTGTAGGCGTATATACATAGTATATGTGGGGGTGACATAATGCCGAGAGTAAAATACCGCGATTCAGACGTTGACTTGATGGCCAGGATGATGAGAGCTGAAGCTGAAGGCGAAGGAAAACAAGGGATGTTATATGTTGGGAATGTTATTGTTAACAGGGTGAAAGCAGATTGCACTGATTTTAAAAAAGTAAGGACAATTCCCCAAGTTATTTTTCAAGTACAAGGTGGAAATTATTCTTTTGAAGCAGTCCAAAAAGGAAATATGTTTTATCAACGGGCACGCCCTGTTGAAAGAAGGCTGGCAAAGATGAATTTGGATTATTGGCGAGAACACCCAGCGAAATACTCACTATGGTATTTCAATCCATTTGGCCCTTGCCCGCCAACATGGTACGACCAGCCTTTCGCCGGCCAGTACAAGAATCATTGTTACTATGAGCCAATTGCAGGAACATGTGAAAGTGTCTATACCGGAGGATGAGCTTACTCAATGAGTAAGCTTTTTATCCTCGTTTAGAGTTGGGGAAAACTAATTCGGCGATTTTGGAATTAATTCGGCGATTAAAAAAGGATGGATTATTCCTGATTAAACCATAGGGGATCATTATCATCAACATCGCCATTATAATTGATAAGAATTTCATCGCCTGCTTTTATATCGGTGTGTGCATAGAACTCAAAAGTATGGTTATCAAAGTTGATCTCATAAAAAGCATTTGGTTCATAAGAATGGTTAAACAGCATGCCGTACCCAAGAAGGATGGCTGTGTGGTTTTTCCCATACTCAAAGGCATAATCAGCCAGCAGGGTTTTCTCAATATGCTCATGCTGTTCATTAGGATAGGAAATGACAGGAGCTTCATGGATAAGCTCGCCTTTTTTGAAATCACGGGTTGCAAATACCCCTCTATTAAATTCCCCATCGCTAAGTGGAGATGTTTTTACTTCTATCATCAAATCGCCTACTTACTTTTAAATTTTTGCTGCAATCCTTATAAAAAAGAGCTACACTTGCTTTGATAACTCGTCAACGCGATTCCTTTGGCGGCTGGCATACGTCACACTTACGCTGGTGATTATTCTTAAATTTGGTAAAGGTTTTTTCGTAATTGCTTCCACACGAGCATTTGAAAAGTAGTTTTTGCGAAAAACCGTGATATTCAGTCGATAACAACTTACTATCTGAATTTTTCTCAACAAATTCTTTAATTTTACCGATGGTCCATCGTTTATTCATTCTTACACCTCCATTTTTTAACAAGCGGAGGCTTTTTGGCATCCGATTAAGTCCTTAAGTTCTTTATTATATCACGAGCTCGTACTCATTCATAACACTTTTACGTACAACCAATTAAACCCCGGACCAAAAAATGCCGCCATGAACTTAGCAGCAAAGTTGAAAACTATATATTATTACTCAAATTGTCCTTTATCGTTTAAAGTTTAACTTATTCAATAATTGAGCTGTATCCCCTTTAAAAGTGAAAAACAAAGCTTTATTTTGACCATCAAACAAAAGCAGAAATGGGTCTTCGTTATCTGGGAATATCACGATTACTTGATCTACAAGCTGGTTAAACCATTGATTTTCCACCTGGATTTTTGGATCGAGTGGAATTCTAACCATAAAGCCCTGTTTTGGAATTGGATTTATTTTTGGATAAAGTCCATTTATTCCTTTAAGGTACTTTGCCGCTTCCTGATGAGTATCAGGGGTAACAGGCGCGGTCTTAACCACTTTTTCTTGAGTAATATCAAAAATTTCTATTCCTACATTCGTTTCGGCGAAAACGAAATTGTTGGTTAATAATCCAAGAATGAGAAAGCATGCGACTATCTTTTTAATCATTTGAACCACCTCTAAAGGTAGTATCTCCAGGTAACAGCTTTGCTCCTCTGCCTGTTTTACCCACCCCAAATAAGAATATCCCCCAATCCCTTTGGACTGGAGGATACCAATGTTATTCACAAAGACAAATTTAGCCTACCCTTTAAGCCGCACCAATTTTCCTTTAGCAAGTGTAAAGGCAAAGAGCAAGCCCGCCAGTGCCATTACACCCGCCACCATAAACGCAACCCGCATCCCGTCAAGAAGTGCGAGTGGTGGCAATGATTCGGAAGACGTTCTGGCAAAAACACTCATGACCGAGAAAATTAACGAGGTCCCGATTGAACCGCCAACCATACGGATGGTATTGGACATTGCAGTCCCATGTGGAATCAGTTGAAATGGCAATGCATTGATTCCCGACGTCATTAAAGGAGTCATCAGCAGTGAAACACCAAACATTTGAAGCGAAAAAAGTACTGCAATATATTGAAAAGGCGTTTCCATTCCAATTGTCATATACAGCAAGGTGGATAGAAAAATAAACACAAAGCCCAAAATCGCCATCCCTCGGGCACCAAATTTATCGAAAAGCCTTCCAGAGATTGGTGCCATCGCGCCTGTTAATATAGCGCCCGGCAAGAGCAACATACCGGATTCAAGGGCCGTGCCGCCTCTCACATTTTGCACGTATAGCGGAAGCAGCGTTTCTATTCCAATCAACAACGCAAACATGAGTACGGATAAAAATGTTGTGACTGTAAATTCCCTATACTTGAATACACTGAAGTTCAGGATAGGGCTTTCAAGTCGGTTCTGCCTCTTGATAAAGAAAACCAGGGCAGCTATTCCTAGAATGATCGAGCCTATAACCGTTGGGGCAAGCCAGCCCATTGACCCCACCATACTGAAGCCGTAAAGCAGTCCTCCCCATCCAAATGAGGAAAGAATAATTGAATGAACATCCACACGTACTTGCTTCTTCTCAGTGACATTTTTCATCAAGAAGACAGCTAAAACCAATACAATCAAGGAAATTGGCAGAACTGTATAAAACAAGTATCTCCATGTGAAATGGTCTATGATCCAGCCTGACAAAGTCGGTCCGATTGCCGGTGCAAAGCCGATGACTAACCCACTCATCCCCATGGCAGCGCCCCGTTTTTCCGGCGGATAAAGCGTAAGCAGGACAGTTTGCATTAATGGCATGAGAATTCCAGCCCCAATCGCCTGCAGGACCCTTGCAATTAAAAGGACCATAAAGGTTGTTGAAATTGCTCCAAGGAGTGTACCGAAACTGAACACACTCATTGCAAAAATCAACAGGCTTTTCGTACCGAATTTTTCTATTAAAAAAGCTGTGATTGGAATCATAATCCCATTCATCAGCATGAACGCTGTCGTGACCCATTGCGCCTCGTTTGGCTCAATGCCAAATTCGGCCATGATTGGCGGAATTGCCACAATCAATAAGGTTTGGTTCAATAACGAAACAAATGAGGCTGCTAGCAGTAAGCTGACAATCGTTGTCCTGTTGAAGTTAATGGGTTTTGAGGTATACATTTTTTCTCCTTTTTGGTAAAAAATTCACGTGCTAACCTATCACCCATTTTAAACAAGCGTTCTGCTTTCGTATAGTAAAAAGAATTTACAAAGCGCTATACGTTCCGAAAAAAACGAATACTAAAAGCCTCCAATCCATTAGGATAAGAGGCTTTCTTTTATCGCTTTGCCGCTCGGGAATTTCTTTTTCTGAATGTAAATCAACCTTGCTGATAGAGCGACACCGGCTGCAAATAGCCCGAACGTCAAGCCAATCCAATACCCCGTCGCACCTAGGCTGGTAAAGTGCGCAAGTGCATAACCCGATGGCAGGCAAATGAGCCAGTAGGCAATCAGGGTCATTACAAATGCCAGGTTCACATCTTTGTAGCCGCGCAGTGCTGCTAGTGCAGTCGCCTGTATTGCATCAGCAAGTTGGAAGAATAATGCGTAGATCAAGAATGCGGCGGTGAGTGCAATAACGGCGGGGTCGTTGGAATACAGGCTGGCAACCTGGTACCTGAATAACACAACCAGTATACCGGTGACCAAGGCTATAATGACGGATACGCCAATACCGAGCCAGCTGTACACTTTTGCATCATGGTTCCTCTTAGAACCGACCTCGAACCCTACTAGGACAGTGAGCGCCATCGAAATCGACAATGGGATCATATATATGAACGAAGCAATGTTCAATGCAGACTGATATGCAGCAATTGTAGTAATGCTGAATTTTGAAATCAAGATCGTGACAAGTGCAAACATGCTTGTTTCAAAAAATGCCGACAAGCCCATTGGAACGCCGATTTTTAGAATCTCGGAGAGTTCTTTGCCGACAACTTTCTTGAAGTTTGTTAGTGAAAAGTACACCGAAAATGGTACTTTTGTTTTAATAATAAAAAAGGTAATTCCACAAATGATCCAGTAAGTAAGCGACGTAGCGTAACCCGCTCCCGCTCCGCCCATTTCCGGAAAGCCCAGATAGCCATAAATTAGGACATAATTCAAAAACAAGCTGAACGGCAGCGATGAAAGCAGAATGACCATGACTACCCTTGTATTACCGAGTGCATAAATGAATGAGCGCAATACATTAAAAATAAATAGCGGAATGATTCCAAAACTTAAACCAACGAGGTATGCATGGGCTGTGTCCTGTACGCGTGGCTCTAGATTCATAAAATCGAGCAGCGGATTCAACACAATAGCCCCGATAATCAAAACAATAATTGCAATAATAAGTCCCAGGTAAATCCCATGTGAAAGGGTTGAAGCAACTTCTTTATCCTTCTTCTCTCCTATACGCTGTGCAGCAATCGGTGATACAGCAAGCAGAATTCCGCTTAAACCGATGAAAACAGGATTCCAAATTGACGATCCAATTGCGACACCGGCAAGTTCGGAAGCATTGTAACGTCCCGTCATAACCGTATTGAAAAATACCATTGAAAACATCCCAAGCTGGGTTATCAGGATTGGGATTAGCATTATAAAGATCTGTTTCATTTTTTCTTTCATTGTGAACGTTTGATACATGTCAAAACTCCCGATCTAAATCAATAATAGTATTCCTTCTTTAGAGACTGAGTCTCCCTTAATATGAATTTGGTTGAAAAAGTTTCGAGTACAAATTAAAGCTGCTGGTGTGCTGAAATGTCCTTGAAATGGATTTTCAAGGACATTTTTACTCTCTAAAAACGTGAAATGTCCTCGAAATTCGTTTTCAAGTACAATTTGAAGCTACTGCAATCAAGAAATGTCCTTGAACTGTATTTTCAAGTACATTTAATGTCTCTCCCGGTATCACAAAAAATGTGCCCAACGAGCTGTATTGGAATCATTTTGGACTCCGCAGCAAGGCAAAATGTAGCCAATAAGCTATATTGTAATCATTTCACCCGTTGTACCAGGTCAAAATGTGCCCAATAAGCTGTATTGGAACCATTCCACGATCAAAGTAACTACAAAATGTCTCCAATGTCTTGCTGGTTGGCTAATTAAGTGTGTACCAATATCCTCAAGAAGTGCTGATTAGATTCGAAACATTTGTTCAATACCTAACTAGTTCTCTAAGGTTACACTGCTCATAATAAGGTTTCAGAGCTCCTAAAATAGCCTTCACGCAACCAGTTGTTGTGTAGCGCCCGTAATCGTAATACTCTATCCTATTTTGCCATTTCAATAATTTCTTTCAGTTCGTTTGTGAAACCCTTTACTGCTTTTCCGCCATACACTGTAACGGGGACGCCAAGGTAGCCGAATTTTTCAACTTCCTCTTTGAAGGCAGGGTTCACCGAAATGTCTCTCACTTCGAACGGAATTCCCTCTTCACCAAGTACTTTTTTAACCATCGTGCACTCAATGCAGTCATTGGTTGTATAGACAATGATTTTGTCTTCCACTTTACTTTCCTCCAAGCCTTTTAAAAAGATAATAATGTGTAATTCCATCTTCAGGGAAGTTTTCGAGTTCGCCATAGATCTCGTAGCCCTGCTTTTTATAGAATTCAGGCGCTTGAAAGCTGAAGGTATCAAGCTTTACAAGAGTGCAGCCTTTTTCCTTTGCATACTTTTCGGCAAATGCGAGGATTTCACTCCCCTTCCCCATGCCTCTAAACTTTTCGTCAAGCCAAAAGATGTCGACATATAAGCATTTGAGCTTGATAGAGCCGGTCAGGCCGCCTACTATTGCTTCATTTTGATCCCGAAGGAAGATATGTACGTCTTCAGATGGAGAGGTGTAGGCCTCCGATATATATTCTTTATTATATTGGACAAGACTTTCCCTGATAAAAAGTGCTCCGTCAGGATTGGTCTCAACGCTAAGTTTGTACTCGCCTCCCATTTAAAAACCCCCTTTTTATATAAAAATATGGATAACCGCGAAGCTTAAAAAAACAAAAGCCATCGTGTAATGATATTTTCTCCGCTTGCTGGTCGCTTTTTTATGCCGCCGATATCCACTGTACAACAGGAGAGGCAGAATTGCCATTGCAGTGATTCCGAAAAGAATTTTTATCTGGATCACGTTTTCCAAATGAGAATATCCCATGATTAATCCATGGGCAAAAATTAAAAATGTCGCTGTAATAGCAAAAGGGATGTGGTATTTCATCATCTTTTTTGAAATCCGGGCCAGTGTCACCTTCACATCCCTTACCCGGCTTTTCCTAATCATGAGAAAAACAAAATACATGTTGGTATTCACTAAAAACAAAATAAACGCAACCTGTGCAGCCACTTTTTTCCGAGCAGAATTCCACTCGAATCATAACCCCGATAAAAAGAAATAACTAGAATAATCGCAACGATAAGTGCATTCGTTAAAAACCAGCGGATCAACATGGGTAAGGCCACTCCCCTGATGTCAAGTTATTTATTTCAATATTCACAAAATTAAAACTTCTCGAAAACGTTTCCACTATAGTATACTTGCAAAAATAAATTTTCCAGTCGTCCATTCAGATTGTTTAAAAGTTGAATATATATTTAACAATACTAACAGAGAAAACGTGCAAATGGGGGTAATATGAAATGATTTGTTTCTGCGAGGAATTGGATAGAGAGAAGTATGGGATTACGGACAAAATTGTCATTCTCGAGGGCAAGGAAACGATTCTTAATGTGTACGGATTGAAAAGTGGCCATTACCTTGAACTTGCCGGTATTGACACGAGGCTTTTAACAATGTTTTATAAGTCTCTGATACCTGGCGTTGATTGGTTCATCGTTGTGTATGATTATAAGCAATTTTGCTCTGATGCCGAAATGAAGGAAGCAATTATATGGCATGAACTTGGCCATATCGAGCACCCGGTTGAAAAAAACCAACACAATGTTGAATCTGAAATACGCTGCGACGAACTTGCCATTAAGCGTGGGTATAAGGAAGGAATAAAAAAAGTCCTCGACCTGACCCATTCTATGGCGCGAACATTAAATAATCAGCTGCTAGCCGATATGACAACCCAACGATTGATGAGGATGTCGGGTTGATTGTTAACTATAAAATAGTTATGTCAAGATACTCGATAAAACTTATTCAAATTCCTGATTCTTAGATTTTTCGTAACCATCACTCACTAATTGAAAAACCTGCCTATCTTCGATTTCATCTGGTCCCTGTGCTCTGCGAATTGCCGGTGACGGTGTCCATTGCTGCCGGAAGGATGCGGAAAACCATGCAGCAAATGTTCAGTGTCAAGGAATCCCTTCTTCCCCAGCTCAACAAGTACTTTTTGAAAATTAACTCCAAGAGGAATAATCAATGGTGAGCGAAGTACACTGTGATCCTTGGCGAAATACGTACACACATGCCTTTGCAGCAAATCTGTTTTCCAAATGTCCGGCCGGGAGCCATTATAATTTTTCCCATTGAAAAAAACGGCATGAGGAAGCACTGATGCCGTATGTACCAGGTGGTTTGCATCACCAAATAACTCCATTGAGGTGTTCATGCCAAGCCAGTCTGCAAGCCCCAATTCATCGAGCATCGCCACCAAATTCCGGCGCATCGGGCCTTCAAAGCTCGCGCGCTTTTTTACTTCGTGGAGAATAGCCTCATCCTTCCACCGTTCATTCCCCAATTCCCATACTGTTTGAAACGCAATCTGCATTTGATGCATGCCAGGTGTAATGCCGGCAATCAGGATTTTCGCTTCCGAATTAATGTAGTCAAATGGCGTATAATAAATTTCCAACTTCCGAGCCTCGTCGCCGTCTAACAGGAATTCTGGTCCCCTAAGATTTTCTTGTATTAAAGGGGCTTGCAAGGAAAGAATCCTCTCTTTATATGTAGAAAACATCGAGCTGCCGACTATACCCATTGCAATCCCCTTTCAGAACGCTAGATAACGCAACCTGTGTCTTTTTTTCAAAAAAAAGCTTTAAAGCCCCGAAGCAGTCCAGCTTTCCTGCTGCTTGCGGATTGTTACAATTTGACCGATATGGTATGCAGTATGAAGAAGGTATCCAGCAATGAGCTTCGTCCAGTATTCTTCATTAAGTTTACCGGGGTTTTCATTCATGGCAATACGCCAGCCTTCGATTGCTTGTTCGAGGCGTACAACTTCCCTCTTCCAATTCTCTTCGGTTTTTTCCTGTTCCGGTACATCGAAAGTACGCGCATTTTCAAGATGGGCAATCTCTCCAACTGTACCGGGCTTATATTTTTCCAAAAAGAATTCGCTCCAATACGCAAGGTGGCGAAGGTTGCCCCAGATTGAGTTGGAACTTTCATTCGCCTGCCATACCGCCTGTTCGAACGTGACACCATTTAGCGCATCCTTCAGTCCTGTAAACCATCCCGATGCATCATAAACCGCGGCCAGCTGCTCAAGGAATATGTCTTTTCCTATTGTTTGCACTTCGTTCATTGAATTGCTCCCCCTTTGCCAAGATGAATTTATTTTAACATCATCAATTTAGGCAGGGCAAACCGGGAAGCGAATAACCCTTATGACAAATTCCGCATACTACATACGTATCCCAATAAAAGGAGATGTACCATTTGAAAAAGTTTCTTTCAGTCTTTCTTCTTCTAATGCTGGCTATCACAGCTATCGCCCCTCAAGGGAATGCCGCGAAAAAGGACGGCCGGAATCCTGTTGTGACAGTTAAAAGCTCCTCCGAGCAATTCAAAATGAATTATCGAACTCTTTGGACTGACCATGTGTTTTGGACAAGAGATCTTGTAAAAAGCTCGGTTGCGGGTCTTGATGACACAGGTCCAGTTCTAGCACGACTATTGAAAAACCAGGAAGACCTTGGCAATGCCATCAAGCCTGTTTACGGTGAAGCAGCTGGGAACACGCTCACAAATCTCCTAAAGGAGCATATTACGATTGCGGTTAAAGTCGTCGAGGCAGCCAAGGCCGGTAATACCGAAGCACTCAACAGGGCAAACGCCGAGTGGTTCCGCAATGCTGACCAAGTAACTGATTTTCTTACTAACGCTAATCCGAATTTGAACAAAGTCCAGTTTAAGGAAATGTTCTATACACATTTAAGGCTCTTGACGGACATGGTAGTCGCCCGCATCCAAAAGAATTGGGATGCAGATATCCTGGCCACTGACCGGGGAAACCGCCATATCCTGATGATGGCAGACGCTATATCCGGTGCGATTATTAAGCAGTTCCCGGCAAAGTTTAGTTAATTTGGACTTCTACCACTCGACTGGGTAACTAGGCAGAATGTATCACCAGATAACAGAATATATTTATATGAGTATTATAATGGGGTGATTTGATGCGAAGTAAACTGCTAGTTGCCCTTTTGGTTTTTATCCTCGTCGGCTGTGAACAGCCAGCAGAAAGGTCAGTAAGGACTCAAAAACTTTCCTTTGAACAAATGGATATCAAAGAGGCAGTCTGGAAGCAGTTAACAAGAATCCAGAAAGAGCAGATTAATGGTAAGTGGGAAAATGCAAAGGTATCCATCATCAAATTAGGAGAAAGCGAAGGCGCTGAAGTCTATCAGCTGCTATTTCCAAAGAAAAACGTCTTGAAACCGGAAAACATCATTGTATATGCAGACCATGATAGTCATCAAATTATAGGATTCGGATTTGTTGAATGAAATTTTTTTAAAAAAGAGGCTGAAACGAAATCGTTTCAACCTCTCTTCATTATTTACTATTATTCTTCATCCATAAATGGATAAGTTATATCTGTTGTTGGTGCAAAGTTTTCTTTGATAACGCGAGGGCTGGTCCAACGAATCATGTTGAATACAGAACCTGCTTTATCGTTTGTACCTGATCCACGTGAACCGCCGAATGGCTGCTGGTTAATCATTGCGCCTGTTGGCTTATCATTGATGTAGAAGTTACCGGCTGCTCCGGACAAGCGGCGTTCTAGGTGCACGATTGCCTGGCGGTCCTGAGCAAAGATAGAACCAGTTAGTGCATACATGGAAGCTGAATCCACTGCATCCAATGTTTCTTCCAGTTTGTCATTCTCATAAACGTAGATGGTGAGGACTGGTCCGAAAATCTCTTCACACAACGTTTTGAAGTTTGGATTCTTCGTCAGAATGATGGTCGGCTGGATGAAATATCCTTTAGAATCATCATACGTACCGCCAGCTATGATTTCTGCATCTTCAGAAGCCTTCGCAGTTTCGATAAAGCTAACAATTGAATCAAACGCAGGTTTGTCAATTACCGCACCCATGAAGTTTCGGAAGTCGCGGACATCACCGACTTTAATCTTCGCAGTTTCTTCCAGCAAACCAGCTTTTACTTCTTCCCACATGCTTGCAGGAATGTAAGCGCGGGAAGCAGCAGAACATTTTTGGCCCTGGTATTCGAATGCACCGCGGACAAGGTTGGCTACGACTTTATCTGCTTGCGCACTTTCATGGGCAAAGACAAAGTCTTTACCGCCTGTTTCGCCAATTAGACGAGGATATGAGTGATATCTATGGATATTTTCACCAACTGTTTTCCAAATCGTCTGGAACGTGCTTGTTGATCCAGTGAAGTGGAATCCGGACATACGAGGGTCTGTCAGTACCACTTCTGATACTTGTGAACCGCGTGATGGAACGAAGTTGATAACGCCTTTTGGCAATCCTGCTTCTTCAAGGATTCGCATAAAGTAGTAGTTTGCCAGAATTGAAGTTGATGCTGGCTTCCAAACAACTACGTTACCCATCATCGCAGGTGCTGCAGGCAGGTTACCGCCGATAGCTGTGAAGTTGAATGGAGAAATCGCCAATACAAAGCCATCTAATGGACGGTAATCTGTACGATTCCAAATATTCTTCATGCTTGCAGGCTGGATTTGATAGATTTGATTTGCGTAATCTACACCAAAACGCAGGAAGTCTATCAATTCCTGTGCAGAATCGATTTCTGCCTGGTAAGCTGTTTTGGATTGGCCAAGCATAGTTGCAGCATTCATGACATCACGGTATGGACCAGAGATTAGGTCAGCTGCTTTAAGGAAAATAGCTGCACGGTGTTCCCATGCCATATTTGCCCATTCTTCTTTTGCGGCCATTGCTGCTTCAATTGCATCGCGCAGTTCTTTTTCTCCTGCTTGGGAGTAGTTGGCAAGAACATGCTGATGGTCATGCGGCATAACAACTTGCTTGATTGTATCTGTTTTTACATCCTGGCCATTAATAATGACAGGGATCTCAACTTTAGTTTCAGATTGTCGTTTTAATTCAGCTTTTAAGGTTTCCCGTTCTTTTGTACCTGGTGCATATGTGTTACCAGGCTCATTTGTAGGTGTCGGGATTTTGAAAATTCCATTGCTCATTCGTACCCATCCCCTTCTGTAATAAAATTATATAGGTATAACTACTCATACCGACAAATTATAACATACTTTAACGAAACTTGCCTTCTTTGTCTCTCCAAGATTGCCTTACCTTTAAAGCACCCATTTTTGGATTGCTTTTGCAACTCCATCTTCTGTGTTCGGTGCGGTGACCCAGTCCGCTGCCTCCTTGACTACGTCCTGGGCATTGCCCATCGCGATTCCAAGCCCTGCTTCTTTTATCATAAGTATGTCATTCAGGCTGTCACCTACTGCCATCACGTTGTCCATTTTGAACGAAAGCAGATCGCACACCCGATTCAACGCTGCGGCCTTATTGATGCCGACAGAATTAACCTCGATATTGGTCGGGCTTGAGTTGCTGACTTCGAGCTCGCCTTTTTCCTTGAGCAACGCTAAAATTGCCGCCCTGATTTCATCGTTTGGTATATCAAAACCAAACTTCAGCCATTCACGCTGATCGAAGTCGTCCGGCATCTTCTCTCTGAAAACCCCGTTTGTGCTGATTGCCCAGAACTTAGTTTTATGTTCAGTAGATAGATCGTGCATCCACTTCATTAATGGAATGCTGACAGGGTTTCGGGCAACGAGCTCTCCATCCGGCCCCCAAACTTCCGCACCATTTACGGTCACGAGGTATGAAGATAATTGTAGGGAAACTGCATATTCCTTACAAGTGGCCAGGCTCCGCCCTGTACTAAGGACAACCTTTACACCTTTAGCCTCCGCCTGCCTAATAGCCTCACGATTTGCCTCTGAAACCTTGTGCTCTTCATTCAGCAATGTTCCATCCATATCCAATGCAATCAGTTTAATGTCTAGCTTGTCTTTATTCATGCTTCACACTCCATGGCTTGTTTAGTTTCTCTTCTATAAATACTAGCATGATAAAAGAAGTATTTAAAACAAGAGGCCTCTCAATCGTTTTGGACTTGAAAAAACTAAAAGCAACAGGCCTCTTTTAGGGTCCTGTTGCTTAATGGTTTTCATTCAACTTTTAAGGGGTTGTAGCGCTATTTTCAACTGGCTCGTTTTCTTTTTGCCGCTTTTCTTTATGCTCAAAATACGCATCGAGCACTTTTTTTCCAATTGTGCTATTATAACCGGGGCCGCGGCTTCCGGAATAAGCCCATGGCACAACGACCGCCATTGCCACTTCCGGTTTATCAGCCGGAGCATAACTGACCAGGCTGAGATTCATTACAGCAGGTGGAATTTTCCCGAAGTTTTTCCTCTCAAAGCCATCATAAAAAGATTCAGCAGTTCCGGTTTTTCCAGCTGGATTGTATGCTGCTTTGGAAAATGTTCGAGTTGCTGTTCCTTCAGAACCATGCATGACGCGCCAGAACCCTTTATGGATTTGATCAATCCAAACCTGGCTGCCATCGAGTTTGTTTAGGACCTTCGGCTGAAACTCCTTGATCAAGGGGCCAAGTTCTTTATTATCCAACTCTGGCTCGCGTATTTCTTTTAAAATATGTAGCTGCACTCTTTTCCCGCCGTTGGCAATCGTGGAAACATATTGCGCCAGCTGCATCGGGGTATACGTATCATACTGGCCAATCGCCAAGTCGAGCAGCTTCCCCCCTTCCAATGGACCCGGGAATCCCGCCGACTCTCCAGGAAGGTCAATGCCTGTCCTCGTTCCTAGCCCCAACTGGCCGAATGATGATCTCATTTTATTAAAACCATCCAAATTTATACTCAAAGGCTGATTAGGCTCATAATAGCCTCCTCCGACTTTGATTGCTACTTGAAACATATAGACGTTGGAGGAAAGCTCAAGAGCCCTGATATTATCAGTCCAGCCAATTCCTGCTCTCCAAGAAGATTTTTCATCCGTTCCTTTAATTAGCATAGGTGCATCATAAAATGAGCTGCCGGGTTTTATGACGCCCTCTTTAAAGCCTGTATAAATGGTTGCCCCTTTTACAGCGGAGCCAACATTATAGGATGTGGTAAAGGTACCTAAGGCATAATCGCCCATTTCATACTTTCCTGTATCCTTATTACGTTCGATTTTTTTCCCGGCCATGGTCAGGATCTCACCGGTATGTGGATTGGTAAGGACAACAAACGCCCGATCAAGAAGAGGTGAACTGCCGCTTCTTTTTCCAGCCCATAGTTCGTCTTCAATTATTTTCTCAACAACTCTCTGCAGGTCCATATCAATGGTTAGGACAATATCCTTTCCCCGCTTTCCCTCTGACACAAGCTTCGTCTCAATAATTGTCCCTTTTTTATCTGTTTCGTTTTTGACCTGAGCCTTCTGGCCGCGGAGGATATCCTCATATTGCTGTTCGATATAGCTTGTACCAACTCTGTCGTTCCTGCTGTATCCCCTCGACATATAGTAGTCGAGCCTTTGTTTCGGAAGCCCCTTTTCATCATCAGATACATTACCGAGAATCGATCTGAGGGTGTCCCCGAATACATGCTTGCGTTTCCAATCAGTCGTGGTATCTACTCCGGGAAGATCTTCAAGGTTCTCACTTACCGCAGCGAACTCCTTATCGGTTACGATTTCAGCATCATTATCATCTTCAGGGCTTTTCTGGTTTCTGCCGCTTTTAACAATTTGCGGAGACTGTGCATAGCCTGCTTTAAACTTTCGATAAATAGCGAGCACTTCCATTTCAGCCTTGTCGCTCGTGATGCTTTCAAGTTCGGCTTTTGTCACCCGTTCTACTTGAAGCCGGTAAATATCCTTGTCTTTCAATTTCTTTTCATCATATAAATCCCATTCTTTTTTGGTTATCTTAGCATTAGCCTCTATCTTGTTATTCAGAAGCCAGTAATCTATTAATTCCCATTCGGGTATTTTTCCTGGCCTTTTATCAATCAGTTTTGCCAGTTTCCTAGCAGTTTCAAGCATTTCTTCTGGTTTGGTGTTCTGGTATTTCGTATAGATAATTGCATTTAAAGGAGTATTATCCACGATAATATTTTTGTTCCGGTCATACATCTTCCCCCTGGGAACAGGATATTTTACAGTAACATCCTCAGTCCGTTCTACTTCTCTCTTAAAATCATTACCATATACTATTTGGACTATGCCTAGCCGAACAATCAACATGGAAAACAATACAAATACACCTAGGAACAGCAGGTTTAACCTGAGAGGTACATATCGCTTTTTCTTTTTCTTTTGCTTCAAACTCTTCACATCCTAGCATCTATATATTTCCATTTTATCGACAATAGGTTACTTTTACCATACAATTTTTCAGAATTTGTAGAATTGCTAGTGTTTTATGGAACAAAAGCGCAAGCGCCTTCGTGACAGGCAAAGAACGCCTGTCCCTGCGATGATTATTCTAAGGAGCTTTCCTTAGTGGTCATCGCCGTACAAACTGGAGGGACTTCGACTGAGATAAAGTGAAACTTCCATTAGCGTCTTTTGCTGATGGTTAGTTGAACGAATTGGACCTTTAGGCTCAGTTGTCTCCAATGGAGACTTACTGAGCCTTAAGTGTGGGATAAAGGAATCACGAAGAGCGATAGCGCATTCGTGCATGACTTATCGTAGGGGGGTGGCCTGAAGTTTGCGCACGCGTAGGGGCTGGAGCTAGACGTAGATACGCTCAGTAATAAAAGTTATTTTCACAGTCGCGAATTCTATAATTTCCTTAAACATAAAAAAAACAAGGGAACCAGCAACTAAACTGGCCCCCTTGTTTCTTTGATTAACTATTTTCCGAAAGGGAAATCCATCTTTTACCATTGAGTATATGACTTTCTCGCCACTATCTTAAAGCTCCGTCCTGATTGCCCATAGCTCCGGAAAGAATCGTTGGTCGAGTACCTTTTTCAGGTAGCCTACTCCAGATGAGCCGCCGGTCCCCTTCTTGAAGCCTATGATTCTTTCAACCGTCTTCATATGGCGGAAGCGCCATTGCTGGAGCCAGTCTTCTATATCAACCAACTTTTCAGCGAGCTCGTATAGTTCCCAATAAACTTTCGGGTTTTTGTAGACTATCATCCAAGCAGCTTTGACAGACTCGTTCTCCTTGTATGCCTTTGTAAAATCCCGTTGTAGAACCTCTTCATCCACTGGTATCCCCGCCCTATGAAGCGCATCGATTGCCACATCATAGAGCCCGGGAGCTTCGTACGCTTTTTGGAGCACCTCCAATAACTCGGAATCCTTTTGATAGATTTTCAGGATGTGAGGTGTTTTGTAACCAAGCGCGAATTCCAGCATTCTGTATTGAAATGATTGGAACCCTGAAGCCTGGCCAAGGGAATCGCGGAACTCCATATATTCAGAAGGCGTCAGTGTCGAAAGGACATCCCAGGCCTGAATAATTTGTGATTGGGTCTTTGAGACACGGGCCAGCTTTTTTTGAGCAGAAGCCAGGTCGCCTTTTTTTATAGAAACAATTGCCGCTTGAACTTCATGGAGAATCAGTTTCATCCATAGCTCGTTCACCTGGTGGATGATAATAAATAACATTTCATCATGATGGCCGGTCAAGCGACTTTGTGCTGATAGAATTTTATCCAGCTGCAAGTATTCACCGTAGGTCATATTTTTCGAAAAATCGGTATGGATCGTTGACTCGGACGCCGTTGCATGGATTTCTTCGTTGCTCATGCAGATCCCCCTTCCAATCTTCTAAGCACTGCACGGACGGGGCTTCCGTCGGCATCTTTTAGCGGAAGCGGCAGTGCAATCAGCTCATACTCACCATCTTCCACCCTATCAAGCATAATGTTTTCCAAAATATGAATACGATGCTGATGAAGGGCATGGTGCGTTTCCATGTTCTTGCTGTCGAGCGGGTCAACGGACGGGACATCGACTCCGATTAAGATGACGCCCTTTTCACCAAGATAATCAGCAATGTCTGCTTCAATGACCGGAATCTTTTCAGGAAATAGCCGCGGGTTATTCGGGATGGATGTTTTCAATAACAGCCGCTTCACTCCGTCTAGGTTGAAACTACTTAGAGCATTTCTATCAATCCTGGAAAAAGAAGAAACGTCTATCACCCGGGCAGCCCCAATAAACACCTCAATATCAAGGTCGAGGATTTTCGCGCCATTATTATCAAAATGAAACGGCGCGTCAACATGGGTTCCTGTGTGAAGGCTTGTGGTGATACGGCCGATGTTGACAGAACCTGTTTGTTCTTTTGTAAAAGCAGTCTCATAGCTAAATGGCGTGTCTCCCGGCCAATGGCCAATTGTATCATCTAGTGGTTGTGAAATATCGATCCATTTTCTCATGCCACAACTCCGCGTTTGTTTTCGAACTGCTTGTATTTTTCATCGATCATAATTGCTTTTAGAATTTGGACGGTATTCCAGACGTCCTCGAATGTATTGTAGAGGGCTACCGGTGCAAGCCGGATTCCATTCGGCGAGCGAAAATCCGGGATGACTCCATCCGCCTTCAGTGCCTTGCAAATCCTCGCTGCTTCCGGATGCTCCAGGAAGATATGCCCTCCGCGCGTTAAATCATCAAGAGGATTTCGTATTATCAATCCATGGTTTTTCAATTCACTTTCTATCAAGCGCATCAGATAGTTTGTTAATCCCAGTGATTTTTTTCGGATTTCTGCCATGCCTGCCTCATTGAACATTTCCAGAGAACTGATTAGTGGAGCCATGCTGAGAACGTTTGGCGTGCCAATCTGAAATGCTCCAGCATCATCCGCTGGAGTCAGCGTGTGTTCCATATCGAATTGCTTTTCCTTGTTAGAGCTGAACCAGCCGGCAAGACCTGGAACTGTTCCGAAATGGCGGCTGTTTACGTATAGGCCGCCAGAGGCTCCCGGTCCTCCGTTTAAATGTTTGTATGTGCACCAAAACGCGAAGTCGACATCCCAGCTGCTAAGCTCATGAGGAATCGCCCCAATCGAATGGCAAAGGTCGAAACCGATAGGGATACCACGTTTGTGCGCTTCTTTTGTTAAAAGTTCGATATCAAGGACTTGACCACTCCTGTACAACACACCAGGCAAAACAATCAAGGCAATATCCTCCGACATGGCACCGATGATGTCTTCCTCTCGCAGTGTATGGCCGTCGCGGCTTTTTACTCGTATTAGATGCTCATCCGGGTCAAAACCTTTTAAGTGGAGCTGGCTTTGCAGGGCATAAATATCGCTGGGAAAATTGAGTTCGTCCGCGAGAATCTTTGTTCTTTTTCCAGATGGTTTGTAAAATGTTGCAGCAAGCTGGTGAAGGTTCGCCGTGGTAGACCCGGTTACAATCACTTCTTCGGCAGCTGCTCCAACTAGCGGAGACATCTTTGCTCCGAGAGATTCGGCGAGGTAATACCAGGGATTGTCCCCGGAAGTCCATCCATCAATTCCAAGCGTTTTCCACGATTCCAGAAGTTGAAGTAAGGATGCCTCTGCCCTTTTCGAAAGAAGCCCCAGAGAATTGCCGTCCAAGTAAACCATCCCTTTGTTTATATAAAATTCATTCCTGAACCTGCCAAGTGGGTCTTTCCGGTCAAGTTCTTTTGCATATTCATATGTATTGTCCACAAAAACCAACCTTTCAGAAAATTTAGTCCACTTAATAAAATTATAGGGTTTGCTTATCATGCCGTCAAAAATTTCAAGAATAGAGGATTTTCACTTTGTAAGGGAGAATACTATTTTCTATGACTAGAAAGGGGTTGTTTAAATGAAGCAGCAGATTACACCATATCTTAGTTTTAACGGGAATGCCCGCGCAGCTCTGGAAAAATATCAAAACGTTTTCGGAGGAGAACTTGAGGGTCTGCAAACATACGGGGAAGCTGATTACCCGACACCGCCTGGAGCCGACGACCTTCTGATTCATGGCCGGTTCCGCAAAGGTGATCTGACAATCATGGTTTCAGATGCAGCTGCAGGACATGAAGTTACCATAGGAAGCAATGTTTCACTTGTTCTGGAATTTGAAAGTGAGGAAGAAATCAGGAATGCCTATGAAAAGCTTTCTGATAACGGAACAGTCTACATGGAACTGCAAAAAACATTCTGGGGAGCGACCTACGCTAAAGTCCGCGATGAATTCGGAATTACATGGGAGCTTAACTTCCAGGAATAGATTTAATCGAAAGTCCGGCTGATGCCGGGCTTTTTGATTTGATTTGGTCCACCTCTCCAATAGCCGGCATATCCCTCGCCTTTTATGCGCACTTTTTTAATCTCTATGGGCACTTTCTCGATTTCTATGGGCACTTATCTATTTCAAGTATTCTTGTTTTATTTTTATGTAATTCATTTTTAGCGACTCCGCTACTAGTAACAGCTTACTACCGTCCAAGACAATTAAGGCCCCCTTCTAAAGAAGGGAGCCCAATTATCAGCCAGTATTCCTAAGTCCTGCAGCAATGCCGCTAATAGTTAACAGAATTTCATTCATCAACTCATCATCATTATGATCCTTCGCTCTCAATAGCTTAATCAGCTCTACCTGGAGGAAGTTAAGCGGGTCGATATAAGGATTACGTCTGCGTACAGATGCCTTGATGTTTGGTGAGTGATCAAGCAGTTCCGAATCTCCGGAAATTTGAAGCAGAATTCTTCGTGTCCGTTTGTATTCGTCTTTAATATTCCTGAAAATCCGATCCCCTGCTTCCTTATCATCGACGAGTGCCGCATATTCCCTTGCTGTCGTGATATCGGCCTTTGTCAGCGCCATTTGCAGATTGTCGATGGTCGAACGGAAGAATGGCCACTTTTCGTACATTTCCTGAAGCAGCGCCATATTCTCCTCGCCTGCCTCAGCAAAGCTTTCGAGTCCGGTGCCTGCAGCATACCACCCTGGCAGAAGCTGCCTGCTTTGAGTCCAGGCGAATACCCACGGAATCGCACGAAGATTTTCGAATTTCTGCGAATTCTTCCTTGCCATCGGCCTTGAACCAATATTCAGTTCACCTATCTCATTTAAAGGCGTTGCCTGGTTAAAATAAGTCAGGAAGTCTTGATCCTCGAATACCAGTGACTGGTACTTCGCGAGTGATGCCGCGGATATTTCCTCGATTGCCGCGACAAAACGCGGGTCCCGGAAATCCTGTTCAGACTCTTTCGATACATGAGTAGCCACCTGCAGCATTGTTGAAGTTGCCTGTTCAAGGCTTCGGTAAGCGATATCCTCAAGGAGATAGCGGGATGAAAGAACTTCACCCTGCTCTGTAATTTTAATGCCATCACCAAACGTTTCCGCCGGCTGCGACAAGAGGCTCCGATTCAATGGACCGCCGCCGCGCCCTAGCGAACCGCCGCGCCCGTGGAAGAACTTAAGACCGACATCGTACTTCTTCGCCATCTCATGAATTTCCAACTGTGCTTTGTACAGCTTCCAGTTCGCCGTCATGGTGCCGCCGTCCTTGCTTCCGTCTGAGTAACCAAGCATAATTTCCTGGCGGTCGCCTAATCTGCTCAAATGCTCCCGATATAAAGGTATGTTGAACAGAGTTTCCATGATTTTTGGTCCTGCTGTCAGGTCATCAATTGTTTCAAGAAGCGGTGCTACATTCAAATCCGATTCAACCGACCCATCTGCATGCAGCCTGTAAATACCTGCTTCTTTTGCTAAAAGCAGTACTTCAAGCAGGTCGCTGACAGACTCTGTCATACTGATTAAATAAACTGAAATTGACTGCCTGCCGAACTCCTGATGAGCTTCACGGATTAGCTGGAAAACACGAATCATTTCCTGTGTTTCAGGTGAATAATCTTCGTGAAGAAGGAGCACCGGCCTTGGGTCCTGGAGCAAATTCAAAAGGATTTCCTGCTTTTCCTCCTCTGACAGGCTTCGATAATCCTCGGCAATCCGGACCTTGCGCAAAATCTCAGTTATTGCGGCCTCGTGCTCGCCGCTATGATTCCTGATGTCCAGGGTCGCAAGATGAAATCCAAACAGCTTAACCTGACGGATTAATTTTTCAAGCATCTTCAGTTCGCGGTTTGCCGGATGGTGGGTATATACACTACGGCGGACGATTTCGAGATCCTCGAGGAGTTCCTCAGGTCCATTGTAACCGACCTCACTTTGCCCTACCTGCTTTACGCGCTCAATCATAACAGCGAATTTGCGGCGGTATTGTTCCTCTTCCACAGTCCATCGCTTTTCTTCCGGCAAAAATAACTGCTCGTCCCGCTTGACTGACTCAATCATTTCATCACTGATTTCTGCTCTTGATGTAGCATGACTGAACCGTCTCATCAGTTCCACAAGGACATTCCGATATTTTTTCAAAACAAGCTTGCGCTGGCGTATCAAGGTTTCCCATGTCACTTCCGCAGTCACATGAGGATTCCCATCCCGGTCGCCGCCAATCCAAGATCCAAACCTAAGGAATGTCGGCACCTTCCACTTTTCACCAGGATAATAGTGGACAAGGCACTCCTCAACCTCTTGGTGAATATCAGGCAGTACATCAAATAAAGTTTGATCAAAGTAATAAAGGCCATTCCGCACTTCATCGATGACCGTCGGTTTCCTGTCACGCAGTTCATCTGTCTGCCAAAGAGCAGCTACTTCATTAAAAAGGCTCTCTTCGATTTTAGTGCGTTCTTTTTTTGATAAAAGAGGATTATCGAAACTTTTTAACAAATCAGCAATCCGCTTCTGAAGTTCAAGCACAGAGCGCTTCGTCGCCTCGGTGGGATGCGCTGTGATGACGAGTTCAAGCGACAATTCAGCAAGCACATTACGGATGATTTCAGGATTAATCTCATTTTCCTTTAAAGAAAGGATTGCCCGGTCAATTGAACCCGGCTGCTTATCAGCATCCTCTTTTAACTGATACTCGCGGCGCCTGCGGATCCGGTGGTTTTGCTCGGCCGCATTGATTAAATGGAAATAGGTCGCAAATGCCCGGATCACTTGTTTCCTAAGGTTTGGATCCAGGTTTGCGATTTCCTGTTTAAGTTCATCGTATATGCTTTTATCAAAATCTTCACGGAGGTCCTTGCACATCAACCTGAGTTTTTCAACCGTTTGAAAAAGTGCCTCTCCTCCATTGAATGTAAGGATTTCCCCCAGGATATTACCTAGCATTTTCACATCCCGCCTAAGCGGAAACATGCTGTCATTCGTTGCCATTGACTCACCTTCCCAACACATTTCTATAAATTTTCTTATTACTATACCACGAAACCTTCCCGTCTGTATATTTTCGTATTTTATAATAAATTTACCATTCCGAATATTATGCCTTTAATCCCCCCTGGTAAAAGCCTCTTTTTATGCTAACCAAAATTGCCCCTGTAAGTCGAAATGTTGTACATTTAGTTCGAAACCCAATCTATTTTCAGGAGGAAATACGATGCAGTATCGCAGATTAGGGAAAACCGGTTTAAAGGTTAGCGAAATCTCGCTCGGCAGCTGGCTCACATACGGAGGCTATGTTGAGGGCCAAAAGGCTGAAGCCTCAATCGATAAAGCCTACGAGCTTGGCATTAATTTCTTTGACACAGCCAATGTATACATAAAAGGCGAAGCTGAAATCGTCGTCGGCAAGGCGCTCAGCAAATACCCGCGTGAATCTTATGTGCTTGCCACAAAAGTTTTCGGCAAAATGGGCGAAGGCCCAAACGACAAAGGCCTCTCCCGGAAGCATATTACCGAACAAGCAAATGCAAGCCTTAAGCGGCTCGGCACCGACTATGTTGACCTCTATTACTGCCACCGCTACGACCCTGAAACACCGCTTGAGGAAACGTTGCGCGCGCTCGATGACCTCGTGCGCCAGGGAAAGGTTCTTTATATCGGCGTTAGTGAATGGACAGCCGAGCAAATCACCGACGCCGTACACCTTGCCGATAAAAAGCTTCTTGACAGAATCGTTGTCAACCAGCCACGCTACAGTATGCTTCAGCGCTATATCGAAGAAAGCATCCTGCCTGTAAGCGAAAAACACGGCATTGGGCAGGTAGTCTTTTCCCCGCTTGCTCAGGGTGTCCTGACCGGCAAATACCAGCACGGACAAATTGCACCTCCCGGCAGCCGTGCTTCCGTGGAGGGATACGAGTCTCTGTTCGGCCTATTAACTTCCGAAAACCTTAACAAAGTCGATCAGCTAAAGTCAGTTGCGAACGAACAAGATTTAACACTGTCCCAACTCGCCCTAGCCTGGGTTTTGCGCCAGCCCGGTGTATCAAGCGCCCTAATTGGAGCAAGCCGCCCCGAGCAAGTTGAAGAAAATGTCAAAGCCAGCGGCGTCAAGCTCGATCCAGAAATCGCAGCTAGAATTGAAGACATATTACGCTAATGCTTTTTTTGAAAAATTGGCCGTTGCCCTAGAGTAAGTAGCTCATGCCTACAACCAAGGTTTAATTTCCACCCATTTAACAAAAGATAACCTAAAGGCTATCGATGATGCCTTCGTTTCACAAATCCTGCACCCGAGGTGAATCGAATGAGCTACAGGAACATGCTAGACCCACGTTCAGGGCTTTTTCACCACACAACTGCACGCCGGAAGCACACCAAATCGCAGCTTAACGGAGAAACGCGCATGTCTCAAACAGAGATTATCCTGCGGAGCAACGCCAAAGCGCATCGCTGGTAATCACTGGGCAGGTGAAACGAAAGAGCGGCATCCTTCAGGGGGTGCCGCTTCTTTTTTAGGCTTCACGCTAACGTTCTATATATTTCGATAACTCTCTTAATAGTTGTTAACCCTGATATAGTGTATATAATCCAGCTGCATCCCCTTCTGTATAAGGATTGATCACCAAAAAACCAGCATGTTATTAACGCCTTTTCTATCCACACTTTTGTGTTTCTTCGCTCGTTTTGGTATCCTTCTGCTATACAACTTTAGTGAATGAAGGTAGATTTTTTATGATAAAAGAAAAATTGATTGCCATTTGGGATTGGATAAAGCGGTTCTGGAAAAGGAAGCATTTAACACAGATTCTTCTCCTTATTGGACTCATAACAATATTACTAACTATTTTGTTCTTTGCCTTCCTGGCCAGCCGCGCGAATGTTGAATCGCTTAAGGAAGGTTTGAGCCAGTCGACCGTCATTTACGACGGAAATGGGAAGAAAGCGGCGCAAATTACCGCAAACCGGGTTGGGGGTACTAAAATTGAGGAAATCCCCCAGCATGTAAAGGATGCTGTTCTTTCGATTGAAGATGAACGGTTTTATCAGCATAACGGGTTTGATATAAAAGGAATAGCGCGTGCGTTCTTTGGAAACCTATTCGCAGGCCAAATAACGGGCGGCGGCAGCACGATTACCCAGCAGCTGGCTAAGAACGCACTCCTCTCACCTGAACAGACGTATAGAAGGAAGGCTGAAGAACTCTTCCTGGCAGCTGAGCTTGAGGATGCCTATAAAAAAGATGAAATCCTTGAAATGTATCTGAACCAGGTTTATTTTGGGAGCGGCGCCTACGGAATCGGCTCGGCAGCCAAGAAATACTTCAATAAGGATATTAGCGAAGTAACAATCAGCGAAGGGGCTGTATTGGCTGGCCTGCTAAAGGCACCTTCCGCCTATGACCCGTTCAGGAATTACGACCGAGCCTTGGAACGCCGAAATATTGTTCTTGGGAAGATGAAGGAACTAAAAAAGATTTCGAATGCGGAACACAAGCAGGCAGTTTCCGAAAAAATTAACTTAAATGATGGCGGAGGAACACCAGTTGAACGGAAGTTCCCTTATTATGTTGACGCAGTCCTTGACGAGGCTGTCAAAAAATACGGCCTTACACAGGATGAAATTTTAACAAGAGGCTATCGAATTTATACTCAATTGAATCCAGACTTGCAAACCGCACTAGAAAATGTCTATAAACGCGACTGGCTGTTCCCGCGCGGGCGCGGAGGCGAGATTGTCCAGAGCGGGGCGGTTCTAGTTTCGCCAAAAACAGGCGGAGTTCTGGCTGTTGTCGGCGGACGGGGCGAGCATGTTTTCCGCGGTTTCAATCGCGCAACCCAATTGAAAGCACAGCCAGGTTCAACGATGAAACCTCTCGCGGTCTACACCCCCGCTCTGGAGGAAGGCTACTCGGCAGATTCTGAACTTATGGATGAACCGATGACATTCGGGGACTACAAACCGGAAAATGCTACTAGAACCTTTCTAGGCAAGGTTCCGCTGTATGAAGTGGTTGAAAAGTCGCTCAATGTGCCAACTGTTTGGCTTCTGAACGAAATTGGGGTTTCCAGGGGTGCGGAAACAGCGGAGAAATTCGGTATTCCAATTCAAAAGGAAGACAGAAACCTTGCACTCGCGCTTGGCGGCATGCACCATGGCATCTCTCCTCTCCAGCTTGCATCAGCCTATTCTGCACTTGCGAATGGCGGAGAGCGAAATGAAAGCCATTTTATTACGAAAATCGTCGGTCCGACTGGTAACGAAATTGCCAGCCATGATGAGAAGTCAGTAAAAGTAACCTCAAGAGGAACAGCTCGTGAGATGACCTCAATGCTGCTTCGAGTGGTTGAAAAAGGAACTGGCCGTTCTGCACGTGTACAGGGCCTAGATATCGCTGGAAAAACTGGTTCTACCCAGCTGCCGTATGCCGATATTAATGGTACAAAGGACCAGTGGTTTGCAGGTTATACACCTGAAGTGGCCGGTGCCATCTGGCTTGGTTATGACCGTACCGACCGTGAACATTACTTGACTACAAGTTCCTCACAAGGGGCAGCTCCTCTCTTCGGAGCCATAATGAAAGAGGCAAAGCCATTTTTGGCAGAAGAATCTTTCGGTATAAATACTGCTGGAGAAAAAGGTGATCCTCTGATATCGACTGAAGATCTTCTCAAAAAAACAGAAAAGTTTAGAGAAGAAGTCAGCAAAACCGCTGAAACTGCGGAAGAAACAATTAAGGAAAAAGCCCCTGAATGGGGAGAAGCAATCGGACGCGGCGTTGACGCAGTCGTCGATGGCTTCGGGAGGCTGGCCGATAAAGTCAAGGAGCTTCAATAGAAATGATTTAGTGATTTTGAATACTAAAAAAGCTCATCCCTTAATGGGACGAGCTTTTTTTGTGCCGTTTAATTGAAGTTGCGATATGCTTTAGCCCTTCGACAGGCTGCTTGAATGAATATTTCCTGATTCCGGGTTTCTTTGTTCTGATCTTCAGGGCCACAAGTTTTGCATTAATAAATTGATAAGCTTTATCGATTTTCAACATTTTTACCAAAACAAGCAGAAGGTAAAAGAACGTTCGGATCGCTCCCTGAGCTAATCTATAAAGGAAGTTCGGTTTCTGAACCTTTTCGGTTTCAACAACAGTTGTCTCAATCTCAGATGTGTCTTCCTGGCTGATCCATTTATCGTAAAGCCGATTTTTCCAAAGATATTGTCCTGCTTCTTCAATCAGGATCAATACGAGCAACACTCCTATTGCAACAGCCGCCCACTCCATAGACACATCCCCTTTTTAGCAGTTTATGTTCCTACCTTTCCCTTTACCTCTGATTGGAAAAATTAAACTGATAAATGGGGATATAATTTCTTTTTTATAGGCTGTGTTAAACAAGTCTGTTGATTTCCGCTACCGGCGCTTCGCTTTCCGTGGGGCGGGCGGTGAGCCTCCTCATCGCTTTGCTCCTTCCACTCCAATCAACACTGCTATAAATTCAACAATATCCTTAAACTAGCCTTTTTAAAAAATAATCACGCCCAAAAACAAAACAATCAACTTAACCCATATATTGAAAACTAGGCAGCCCTTTTGTAGCTGTCCTGACTTTGAAAACTCCTCCGGCATTTGGGTACTTCTTCAATTCTTCTTCAGACATTCCATCGCGGGCAGTTGTCACATACAAATCCAAAAGGTCTTCCCCGCCAAATGCACAAGATGTCACATTTAAAGCAGGAATTTCAACCTCAGTGACCAAATTGCCGGTTGCCGGGTTCCAGCGCGATACCTTTCCCCCTCCCCAATGGGCAATCCATAGGTGTCCCTCGCTGTCAATCGTCATGCCATCCGGAAAACCGTCCCCTTCAGGTATGGTAACAGCAATCTCAGGATTTCGAATGCTGCCGGTTTCAAGGTCATATTCAAACCGAACCACATTTCGTGTCGGCGTATCGATGAAATACATAAAGCTATGATCAGGCGACCATGCGAGGCCGTTTGATATTCCAAGTCCATCAAGCTTCTTAGTAAGAATACCGTCGGTTTCAAGGCAATAAAGTGACCCCTGCCCCTCCTTGCCGCTCATGCTCATCGTTCCAACCCACAACCTTCCCATCGGATCGCATTTCCCATCGTTAAAACGAATATCCGGGTTATCGCCCTCTGGATTGATAATTAAATCAAAGCTTCCCAGTTCGAGATCAACAAAATACAAGCCGTTTTCAAGCGCGGCGACAGCACCTCCGGATTCCCTCGGAACAATAGCGCCAATACGCTGTCCTGCTTCAATGGTCCGGCGCTCCCCGCTTTCTAGGCTGAAGATATGAATCATCTTTCCTTCAATATCAACCCAATACAATTCACCGTATTTTTTATCCCAGCTCGGCCCCTCACCTAGCACAGCCTTTGCGTCTATAACATGCTCCACATCTCCAATCATCTTGACCCTCCTCATTCATTACGTCCTACCTGATTTTAACCTTTAAAACACATAAGCAAACCTTCTCCTTAAACGAAAAACCGCCCGGCAGCTTCTGCCTGGCAGTTTATAAGGATCTTTAATATTTTAGTGGCCAATGTCCCCCTAAGCCCTTTCATTACAAAAAGAAATTTTGGGCAGACCTGGACTTCGGGTTCTCTTACTTTATTTCTAAGCCACCCATAACGGAGATGACAGAGACGCTTCCGCTTTTGTTGTTAATAACTCCCTGAAAAATCCAACAGGGTAATGTGCGTAGCCTGATAGTAAACCAGGATGGCGGCAATTACGATTAGAGCCACAACTAAAAATTTCCACTTTTTTACTAACATTTCGGTCTCCTCCTCATGGACCCTGTTTTCTCTTTTCTAACATCCCATGTACTGTGTATCTTCATTATAAGCTGTAAACAGACGTCAGCCTTATGCGATTTATGTCAGGAATGCAAACGATTTTTGACCAATTTGTCAAAATTTTTAGGTAACCGCTTTCAAAGGGTTGAGTTTGGTTTTATTCGGGTAAAAGACATTGTTAACAATATGTATAGCTTATAATGGGGAAGGATTTGCATGATGAAAAAAAATAAGACAATGATGCAGTTTTTTGAATGGCATTTGGATGCGGATGGAGGCCATTGGAAGCGCCTTAAAGAAATGGCCCCAGCTCTCACCCATATGGGGATTGATGCGGTCTGGATTCCTCCAGTAACCAAGGCAACCACACCTCAAGATAATGGCTACGCCCCCTATGACCTATACGACCTTGGTGAATTTGATCAAAAGGGCTCGGTCCGGACAAAATACGGAACCAAGGATGAGCTCCTCGAAGCAATCAAGGCCTGCCATGACCACGGTGTGGAAGTTTACATTGATGTTGTCATGAACCATAAAGCAGGTGCCGATGCGATGGAAAAATTCAAAGTCGTAGAAGTCGACCAACTGAATCGGAACGAAGTCATCTCTGAACCGTTCGAAATACATGGCTGGACGCGCTTCGATTTTCAGGACAGGGCCGACAAATACTCCACCTTCAAGTGGAACTACACTCATTTCAACGGCACAGATTATGATGAAAAAACAGGACGAACCGGCATTTTCCGAATCCTCGGTGAAAATAAATCCTGGAGCGATCATGTTGATGATGAATTTGGAAATTATGATTATTTGATGTTCGCTAACTATGATTATGACCATCAAGACGTCCATGATGAAATGATCAGCTGGGGCAAATGGCTTGCTGACATAACAAATTGCGATGGATACAGGCTTGATGCCATTAAGCACATTAACCATAAATTCATTAACGACTTTGTTCATACATTGATAGAACACCGAGGCGAAGACTTCTACTTTGTCGGGGAATTCTGGAAACCAGACCTCGAGGCATGCCAGCAATACCTTGATATCGTCGACTTCAACATTGACCTATTCGACGTTTCACTTCATTATAAATTGCACGCTGCATCAAAAGCTGGACGGGAATTCGATCTAACCACCATATTCCACGATACGCTTGTCAATTCACATGGCAGCCATGCTGTCACATTTGTCGACAATCACGATTCCCAGCCTCATGAAGCGCTTGAATCCTGGGTTGAAGATTGGTTCAAACCAAGTGCCTATGCCCTCATTTTACTCCGGCAGGACGGGTATCCGTGCGTATTTTACGGAGATTACTTTGGAATCGGCGGGCCAGAGCCAAAGCCAGGCATAAAAGATTGCCTCAACGCCTTGCTCAAAGCAAGAAAAACAAAAGCATATGGCGATCAGGACGATTATTTCGATCATCCCAATACAATCGGCTGGGTCCGCAAAGGCACTGATGAAATCGAAAAATCCGGTTGCGCAGTACTCATTTCAAATGGAGACGCTGGAGAAAAACGAATGTATGTCGGCGAGCACCGCGCAGGGGAAAATTGGCGTGATCTTACCGGGCACAGTCAGGATGAAATCACCATTGAAGAAGACGGCTGGGCAACTTTCACAGTAAACCCTGGCAGCCTCTCCGTCTGGGCCCTTTTGTGAAAAATGGACGATGCCATCAGGGGATAAACACGCCTAGTTTAGAGCAGTCACCAAATCAGTTTGAAGTATAGTCCAAATTATATCGTGAATTTTTGAGACGTTCACCGGGTTTTAAAGCCAACCCTTTTAATTTAAGTGTAAAAAATCCGCCAAATACGGCCATTCACCCCACTCTTCAAACCTGTATAATGTAAAGTGAAAGGCACCTTATTTTTCCAATGAAAGCGGGATTTCGCTATGCAGACGAGCAGGTTAAGATGGTTTGTTGTGACGGTTATTTTGGGAATGATGTTGGCAGGATGCAGCTTCGAGACAGCCGGGGAGCTAGTCCAGCTGGCAGAGAAAAAGAGCATCCTGCTTCAAAATGAGACCGATTATGAGAAACGGTTTGAAACATACGGCGGAAATGCTTTTTCAGCAATCGACCGGCAAGTACTCCTTGAAGCAAGGGAAGCGTATGAACAGGCACTTGCAGAAGTAAAAATAGTCAAGAAACAGGAACATTCAGACGAATTACAAGCCAGGCTAGAACTAGTGAAGGATTCCCTCGATCAAGCAGATGCATACGAAAGCCTTAGAATGGAAGCCTTATCAATGGAAAAATCAACCGAAGAAATCGTCAATCTACTTTCTGAAGGCGAGTCCGATTTAGCCCTGATTTCCCGTTTGGATGATTTCAAACGGAACCTGGAGCGAATCAGCAAAATTTCAGAGCCGCTTGAAGGATTAATGAAGGAACACTTTGACACTCTGTATGTTGAACCTGCCGAAATAACGCTCCGCGAAGCAATGAATTCTTTGGACGGTGTCAGTGCCTATTAACAAAAAGGTGGTCTCCTATTTTAGGAAACCACCTTTTTGTTTACTCACAGGCATTAATGCATACTTTTAAAAGTTAAAATTATCCGGATCGGAACCGACACGTTGATTTTTGTTTAATGCATCGATTTTTGCCATATCCTCACTTGAAAGTTCAAAGTCGAAAATAGAGGCATTTTCAATAATCCGCGTTTCCTTAATGGACTTTGGAATGGTTATAACGCCATGCTGAAGATCCCAGCGAAGAATTACTTGAGCAACTGATTTGTTGTACTTCTCCGCTATTTCTTTCAAGGTTTCATTATCCAATAGCTGGCCTTGAGCAAGCGGAGACCATGCCTCAAACTGGATCCCCTGCTCTTTGCAGAATTCACGAAGCTCGACCTGTGCCAAATGGGGGTGAAATTCGACCTGATTAACCATTGGCTTAATCTCTGCATCCTCAAGGATATCTTTCAAATGGTGAACATGGAAATTGCTGACCCCGATTGCCCGGACCTTACCTTCTTTATATAAAGTCTCAAGCGCGCGCCAGGTTTCCTTGTACTGCCCTTTCACCGGCCAGTGAATCAGATACAAATCGAGATACTCAATCCCAAGACGATGCAAGCTTGCTTCGTATGCTTCCAAAGTTGTCTCGTATCCCTGATCGGCGTTCCATACCTTTGAAGTTACGAATATATCTTCTCTTTTTAATCCATTTTCCTCAAGTGCTTCACGCAATGCCTGGCCAACGCCTTCTTCGTTTTTGTAAACAGCTGCCGTATCGATGCTCCGATAGCCATTGCGGATCGCTGCCTTAACAGAATGGATAACTTCCTGGCCTTCCTTCACCTTGAAAACGCCGAGCCCAAACCAAGGCATCTCAACACCATTATGAAGTGCGACAGTATCGTGCAAATGTGTTGCTGTCATCTGCTATTCCTCCCAAGCTTTCTATGTATGTACCAGCGGACTACTTTGTTCCGCTAAACATTTTTATCATGCCACTCCACTTCCATGAAAGCAATTACAAAGTTTTACTTTGAACAACTTTTTTAGTGCCTGAATTCTATCGTATTTCCAAAACAAATAACCGTACGCGCATGTGTGCTGTACGGCTTTTGTGTAATTCCTCTAGAACCGATGACCCCTGCCAATCGTGGCTGGAAAGAATCGTCCCTCGTTTTATCGTTATGTTCATTTATGAAACTGGTTATGGCATAAACCTGTGCTTTACACTAAAAACTTAAATGTTGCATTCAGGAACATCTTAACACCAATCTCAAGCGCATCTTCATCAATGGTGAAACGCGCATGATGGTGTGGATAGGTAATACCTTTTTCTTCATTTCCTGCCCCAACATAGAAAAACGCGCCAGGAGCCTTTTGCTGAAACGCTGAGAAATCCTCACCGCCCATATTTGGCCTCATCAAATCAAGTGCCTGTTCACCAAATACTTCGCGAACTGTTTCCTCGATAACCCTTGTGACTTCCGCATCATTGATAACCGGGCGATAACCGAATTCATACTTGAACTCATATGTCGCACCGTGCGCTTCAGTAATCCCTTTTATCACCCGTTCCATTGTTGCAGGAACTGTTTCGCGAAGCTTAGGATCAAAACTGCGCACTGTTCCACACATTTCAACTGACCCCGGTATGACGTTGTGGGATGTCCCGCCAGTGAACTGGGTAACAGACAAGACAAGATTATCAAGTGGATCCGTGTTCCGGGAAACGATATGCTGCAGGTTGGTCACGACTTGTGCAGCAATGGCAATCGAATCAATCGTCTGCTGCGGCAATGCAGCATGGCCGCCTCTACCCTTTACCGTAATCCAAAAGGCATCCGGTGAAGCCATCATCGGTCCATAGACAACACCTACTTTTCCAAATGGCAATGGTGACCATAGATGGGTTCCGATAACAAGATCAACCCCGTTCATGACTCCGGCCTCAACCATTTCCTCTGCACCACCAGGGCCAACTTCTTCAGCGTGCTGGAAAAGGAAGCGGACTTCACCTTTTATATTTTCCTTAAGGCCGCTCAAAACTTTGGCGGCTCCCAGCAGCATTGCTGTATGTCCATCATGTCCGCAGGCATGCATGACACCAGGAGATTTGGAAGCAAAGTCAAAATCGTTCTCTTCCGTAATTGGCAGTGCATCCATATCAGCACGAATTGCAAGCACCTTGCCTGGCTGGCTGCCAATCAGCCTGGCCATTACACTTGTTTTAGTCGGACGGGATAATTCCAGTCCCCCAAAAGACTCCAAAGTTTCATAAACAAACTGAGCGGTTTTTTCTTCCTGAAAAGATAACTCAGGATTGCTATGTAAATACCTTCTCCATTCAATGACCTGGCCTGTAGTGCTTTCTGCCAGCTGATTTAAATTTATCGTTGCATTTGTACCCATATATGAATCTCCTCCAACAATTATTATTTCGCTATTCTAAATACTTATACTTTACAGCAAAGCGTCTTTGTTTTAAAGCATAATCTTTTGCGAAAAAAACATTTAAAAACACCATCCGCTTCAATGAAGCTGGGATGGCGTTTTATTAGGCAGCAAGCTCCTTCCTTCGAAAAACAATGATTGAAAGAATAAGTAAAATTACAATAACAATTGCCGCGAGTATTGCTGCCATTACTGAATGTTGCGGAAAGCTGCCTTCAACAACAAAAGTTCCAGCATAGTCGGATAGCTGCGCCGGGCTCCATTCTAGCACATGGGAAAGAGTACTGCTGACAATTGTAAGTAAAATGACAGAACCAAGCGCCGCAAAGCCAGCTGCTCCGGAAACAAAGAAAATGGAGCTGAAGAAGATTGCCACAGTCACAACAAATGTCAGCCATAAACCTTCAAGGAAAAAGGCGCCAAAAAAGTTGCCCATATTAACCCAGTCGAACAATAGTCCGGTATAATACCAGGAAGCTATAAACCCTATGAAAAACGACACCCACACAAGCAGCAGCACTCCTGCCCATTTTGCAGCGATAAACGACGTATGTGAAACGGGTTTTACAAGTATCATAGCTGCTGTTCCGCTCTTTCGTTCCCCAGCGACTAGTGACATCGTTATAAGGACGACAATGAGTATTCCAAGTGTGTTAAATTGGGACATACTTGCAATTAGTACTTCTGGAGGACTAGGTTTCGGGATACTTATTTCTGCCCCCTCTGGCAAACCGCCAACGGCATTCAGAATATCTTGCATATAATAACTGACTAATGGTTCTTGGACTCCGAGCAGGATGAACGTTATTGGAACCCAAATCCACTTGAAGTTTCTCCACATCTCGAGGATTTCCTTTTCAAAAAGTGTCAGCCACTGTTTCATTTTGCCACCACCTTCATGAAAATGTCCTCTAATGTCATACTGCTCGTTTCGAACTTTGTAAGCGGCAGTTCCTGTTCTGCAGCCTCCTTTAAAAAAACTCTCCTGGCCAGATCAATATCGCTCACGTAAACATTAAGCTGGCTGCCGAGGAAATTAGAATTGTGGACAAATGGATACGAAGTAAAGGATGAGGCAAAAATTTCTGCATTATCTTTGAATTGCAGCTCAATTTTGGACTCGCTGTGGCGCTTCCTCAAATCATCCATTGTTCCTGATTCGACGATTTGCCCATTATGTAAAAAAAGCAACTCGTCACAAACCTCTTCGGCATCATTCAATATATGAGTGGAAAAAAGGATCGTTGTTTCTCTTTTCAGTTTTTCCAATAGTTCAAGGACTTCCCTCCGTCCAAATGGATCCAGGGCTGAAACAGGTTCATCAAGCATGATCAGCTTTGGGCGATGGATAAGTGCCTGTGCTATGCCCAATCTCTGTTTCATGCCCCCGGAATATTTGCCTACTGCCCTTCGGCTGGCGTCTGCTATCCCTACCAATTCCAATAATTCACTCGTCCGCTGTTTCGCTTCTTTCGTCGAGAGACCTGCAAGCCTCCCTGCATAACTAAGAAACTCTGAACCTGTCATCCAGTCATAAAATACTGGATATTGTGGCAGATACCCAATAAACTTTCGGATATCCTCGCCTTTTTGAGCATCGGTGAACACAATCGTTCCAGAAGAAGGTTCCATTAATCCAGACAGCATCCGCAGTGTTGTTGTCTTTCCGGCCCCGTTTGGACCAAGCAAAGCCGTACATTTTCCTTTTTTTAAAACAAAATCAAGGCCCTTGATGACTTCACTACCCTTGAAGTTTTTCCTCAGCCCATCAATTTGGACAAGAGGCATCAGTAATTTCTCCTTCCAAAAACAAAATAAAGAATCGGTCCGAATGTGGTAATAACCACTATAACAATTGCCCAAACCCATTTAGGACCATTCGTCCTCTCTATACGAATCAGATCAACCAACGCCACCACTAGCAACAGTAGTGAAATCAACAGCACCGGAAGCAGCAAACCCCAGCTAATTCCTTCTAAAGCTTCCATAAAACATCCCCCTATTCGTGACTTTTCACCTAATCTAAAATAAGTATATCAAGAGTTTACAAAAAATCTACTCATTATTTTCATTTTTGATAATAAAATTTTCAAAGATTTAGTAATAAGTAGATAACCAAAGTTTATTAAAGGCTCCCTGTTATTTTAGAACTAAAAAAAGAGGGGTCTTACCCCCTCTTAATGCTCTTTCGTTCTATAATGGCAAAACAGTATCTCGGCCACGGTGAGGAGGGCTGCAGCAATTCCAAACAGGAGTACTCCGAACACCTGGCTAATTCCGTCTATTGCAATTTCGAAGAACCACAGATAGGAACATAACAAAAACAGGATTGTATTCATTCCGGTAAAAAATATCCCATTCTTTACGTTTTTGTTTTTAATGCGAATGAATGAGAAAACGATGCCTGCTACAAAAAATAATGTGAGCGCACTGAAAAAAAACACGGTATCTAACATCCTTCCATTCCTCCCCTTAACCTCTATTTAAGTGGAACATAGCCAATTTCACCAACAATGTACTGACCCTCCGGACCTTGCATCCATTCGAGGAAAGGCTTTATGTTCTTATTTGGATTGTCTTTTAAAGTGACAGCGTAAAGGTTTACAACAAACGGGTACTTCCCTGAACGGATGTTTTCCTCACTCGGTTCAATTCCGTCAACAGATATCAGTTTAATCTCCTTACTTGGATTCATGCCGGTTGCGAAAAAACGGAACGAATATCCAAGCGAATTTTTATAATTGCGGTAGTTTGCCACTTCCTCTATCAGGTCCCCCATCCCCATTACTTCTTCCTTCAGCGGATTCATTAAAGGCGTATCACCCATGACCATCTGCATGACCGTTTGCGATCCTGAATCTTCTGGACGCTGAAAGGCTCTAATTTTATCATCATTTCCGCCCGCTTTGCTCCAGTTTGTTATTTTTCCGGAATAAATATCTTTGATTTGATCGATTGTCAGGTTATTTACAGGATTTTTGCTATTTACAAAAAAGACAAATGCTTCCTTGCCGATTGGAGTCGTTACCAGCTCCTTATCAAATCGCTCTGCCAACTCTTTTTGTGCCTGGGATGGCTGAGCACCAAAGAACACATCTACTTCTCCATTCACCAGCCGTTCGAACGCATAAATCGTGTTATAAAAGCTGACAATTTCTACTTGCCGTTTTTTATCATAATTTTCAGCGCTGATACCTGAATACACTTCATTTGCAAAGGCTGAATAGACTGGGAATGCTGCCTCCGCCCCGTCGAGGACGGGCATATCTTCTTTTTTCTCAATTTTAAATGTAGCTGGTGCATCAAGCCTCGGAAGCTTGTTGTCTGGATAATTTACGTAATAGGGTTCCAGGTCAACACTTGAATAGCCATTGCCATATTCAAAGCCGTATGATGGGAGAACTTCCTGGCTCCTTTGCCAGTGGACTATGCCTATCACCGAAAAACAGACTATAAAGGCCGTAGTACCAGAAAAGATAGCATCCACCCTTATAGGGCTTTTCCTTAAAAAGATCATATAGCTTACCAGGAAAGTGGAATAATAGAGGAATGGCGCCAACAATCCCGCTATATGCTGGCCGGTTAAAAAGGTAATAAAACTGTTTGGCAAGAAAGGAAAGAATCCAAAAACATAGACTCCCCACAAATCAGCTCCTAAAAATCCTTTTGTAATAATCATTAACAAAGCAGCCAGGATTGCTGCCAAAAAAGCAGGGATGGCGACCGGTATATACCTTGCAGCCTGCGATATGGATGCTTTATCGTTTTTCGCAAACTGATGCGCGGCAAAAACAGCCCCTGCAATATACAACAAAAGCACAGGGTATCCAATCTCTTTGTTCCGTACCATCATAATTCCAAGTGAACCAAATGAAAGTACAAGTGGTGCAACAACAAAGAACATTAACACTAAAACCGTTTTCCTTTTCAATTTTCCGCCCCCAAACAGTTTCTTTGGTGTAATTTTACACTAAAGGTGAGGGGGAGCGCAATACCTTCTGGCTAAATTTTCCGATAATAAAAAGAGGGCACTAGGCCCCCTTTACTAACAAAATTATAATTTGTAAACGTTTGTGTACTTGTCTTCCAGGTATTCAATCAAATAGCCGGCATTCAACTCTTCGCCAGTAGCGCTGACGATTAGTTCGCTTGGACGATAGAGTGCACCATATTGATGGATTTTTTCCTTTAGCCAGGCATCCACTGATGCAAAGTCGCCCTTTGAAATAGCCGCTTCAAATTTAGGGACATCCTTCTTAATAGCTTTCAGGATTTGGGCAGCATACAGGTTTCCAAGCGAATAAGACGGAAAGTAACCAAATCCGCCGAAGGACCAATGTACATCTTGCAGAACCCCCTCACTATCTGATGCTGGAACAACACCAAGATACTCCTCCATCTTGTTATTCCATACTTGTGGAAGATCAGCGACCTCAAGCTCTCCACCAATCAACGCCTTCTCAATTTCGTAGCGTACCATAATGTGGAGATTATAGGTCAATTCATCCGCTTCTATCCGGATCAGCGATGGCTTAACAGTATTAACAGCCTGGTAGAAATCTTCTTCCATAACATCCCGAAGCTGTTCCGGGAACATTTCAACTAGTCGTGGATAGAAATAATTCCAGAACTCCCTGCTTCGGCCCAGCATGTTCTCTAAAAACCTTGATTGTGATTCATGAATACCAAATGAAGTTCCACTGGCAAGAACGGTGTCTTCGAACTTTTTATCAATATTTTGCTCATATTTACCATGGCCCGCTTCATGGATGGTTCCGAAAAGCGCACTTAGGACGTTTTCTTCAAGATATCTTGTTGTGATTCTGACATCACCTGTATTGATTGCAAGAGCGAAAGGGTGGACTGTTTCATCGAGCCTCCCTGCTTCCAAGTCGTACCCAATAATGGGTAGAATATATCGATTGAATTCCTTTTGTTTTTCAATATCGAACCTTTGATCAAAAATATGTGCTGGTGTTTGTGTTGGCGACTCCTTGATCCGATTCAGCAATTCAACACTCGATTGCCTCAAGGCTGAGAACAGTGAATCAAGTTTTTCGACCGTAAATCCAGGCTCATATTCGTCAAGCAGTGCATCGTATGGATGCTTTTCATATCCATAGATTTCAGCAAATTTCCGTTTGAATGCAACGATTTGCTCAAGATATGGTGCAAAATGTGCAAAATCATTATTTTCTCTGGCAAACTCCCAGGCGTCATTTGCCTCGGCAGTCAAGATGGAATATTCTTTGAACATCTCCTCAGGTATAGCTTTTGAACGTTGATAAAAGTCATTCCGTTCACGCACCTGGGCAGCTGTAACCTCGTCCAGTGCCATTTGTGCCTTTTCACTGGTCAGCTCCTCCAACAATCGTCCCATTTCTTCTGAAATGGAAAGCTTAAATGCCTCAGTCCTGAGAGTCCCAATCGCTTTTGCGAACCTGGCACGCCCTTTCTTCGGAGCCATGACCTTCTGATCCCAATCAGTCAGGCCGGCAATACTTGAAAAATGAGAAATCTTTTCGTCCAGAGCTTTAAAGTGCTGAATCGTTTCCTGAAGTGAAACACTCGCCACGTTCTGTTCCATATGTATGAAATCCCCCTTTGTGCTCAACCAGCATTCTTTTTGTCTTTTTCATGCTGTTGTGGATTAATTAAACCACAACTTACAGTATAATTTCAATTTTCTGTAATTCTTTAAGGAAGAAGTTGATTTTTGAATTTAATGGTTGAGGTTTCATAAGTTTACCTATGGAAATTCCTGATTAACGTTACCTATTAGTTAATTTGGGGTAAAAATAAAGGAAATAGAGACAAGGAGGCAAACATCTATGTTCATCGTTTATGTAAGTATTGCTATTTTTCTGGCTGCAATTTGTTATCTAGGGTTTTCTGCATTTAAAACACTGAAAGCATCAAAGCCAGCCATTAACCAATTGAATGAAACGATTGCCAGGATTCAACGCAAAGTTGATACGATAAGAGTCGAAACTACGTATTTAACTGAAAGCCAGCAGGAGATCAAGGAAGATATCGACTATAAAAAAGAAGCAATTCAATTCACAACAGATGCTGGTAAAAGAACCCTCAATACCTTTAAGAAACTGGTTAAAATCAAACCGCTGTCAAAAGCATCCCAAAAAAAGAAGTCTAGAGGACCTGCATATTAAAACCCGTGGCCACTGTCTGGTTTTAAAGTTTAAATTTAAGAAATAGTGGTCTTTCCATTTAGCACAAGAAACTTACTAGGCAATTCAAAAAAATGAGCGAAGAAAAATGCTTGGAGCAGCTCCAAGCATTTTTTTATAACAATTTTTTATTGAGGATTATCAAAACTATATTGAACCAGTATTTTTTGCTTTCTTATAATCTTCATAGGCTTGTTGTACTTTATCTTTAGCTAGATAAGCTAAAGAAATTCTTTTATGAATATCGTTTAGAAGGTATAGTCCTCTAAAAATACTGCCTACAATAATTCCAAAGGCAATGATACCAGCGATTTCTGGAGGACCAATAGTAAATAAAAAGAACCCTAGGATTGCACTTAAAACAATAGATAGGAACAAAGACATCCAGACACCTCTTACTATATATACCCTACAATTACTATTCCTTCTGGATTACCAATACTCCTTCTTTCAATCATAAAGAAATAGTCCAATCCTGTTGCGAATTGGACTTTTATATGCAGAGTTAGTTGGATTAAGTTCTCTTGCTCAAGATTCAACTCTTTACCCACGGTTATGGTGTTTTTAATATTAATCACTTTGCTATCAATCGCTTTCAAAGTGATAGCAGTTTGATAATCCGCTGAATTTATCCTTTATTATCAAGCTTTTCGGCAGATTTCTTAATTAAATCTGGCAGCCACTGGTGAACGTCGGAAAATTTATATCCTCTTTCCTTCGCTTTTTCATTGCTCATTATCCAGGAGGCTCTAACTCCATATGGAGAGTGATTTTCGTCGGTTGCTTGCTTTGCAAGATGTGCCTTTTTTCCAGTGGCAACTTCAATTAAAGTAATAATTTCTTTCATTTTTACCGTTCCATTGGAACTTCCATTGATCGGGCCAGTAACATCGGATATACCCGCCCAGGCAATAAAGTGACCAGCTTCTTTTGACAGGATATAATCCATTTCTGCTTCTATATCCGGGAAAAAGATATCTTCTCCTGCCAGAACCTTTTTAATATGGAAATCAAGCCGGCCAGTATAATCCTCCGCTCCCATAACAATTGGTATTCTGACTGCAGCCACATCAAACGGGGCCCTTTGGAAGAACACTGCCTCTGCTTGACGCTTTCCTTCCCCATATTCAAGTTCATTATTGCTGTCCACTGCAAAGTTATATGTATATGGGTCAAAGTCTGATTCCACATAAGATGGCTTCGGCTCTAGACTGTCATAAACAGATTTAGTTGAAGTGAAAACATACTTTTTAGTTTTTCCTCCGAAAGTCTCTATTGCTAGAAGAGCTTCATTAGGTGTATAGCAAATTTGATCGAAAACTATATCCCATTTTGTATCATTAAAAGCATGCTTGACGCTTTCTGGTTTTGTACGGTCCACAACGATCGAATCAACTTTTTTAGAAAAGCGCGGTGTCGTGTTACCCCTTGTCGCCACTGTAACTGCAAAATCATTCTCCAGCAACGACTCCACTAAATGCACGCCAAAAAACCGCGTTCCTCCTAAAACTAATGCCTTCTTCATTCATAGTTCCCCCTTCCCCAGCTTACTTCTATTATAAAAGAATTAAGTTCCAGTGACACGAATTAGTAAGAGGAAGTTTTAAATCTTTAAGCCTTGTAAAGCTTCTAGGAAGACTGGGCTGGCCGTTTCCCTTTTTTATATAAGAACCAGCCAATTCCAAGCATCAGAATTGCAATGCCGTCAAAACTTAAATCATAAATAACCGAGTAGGGGCTATATGGCCTTACGTGGTGAATACGGAGCAAATGATGATTTACAATTCCTTCAACCAGGTTGAAGCCTCCGGCACCTAACAAAAAACTGCCCCAAAATGTATATAGGCTTCCCTTTCTCCCTGAGGTATTATCCTGCCACATTAATACACCGGCAATTAAGATGACAACCGTTACAAATAAATGAAATAGTCCATCACTGAAAATCTGGCCTTCACGGTTTGTATGCATATATATACTGTGCCATTGTAAGAGCTGGTGGAGAATAATTCCATCTAGCATACCGATGATGCCAATTCCAAATAGAAACGGTCCCCAAAATGATTTCATTAGAGCTGCCTCCTTCCTTTTTCATACTGCCATTATTGCCGGATTACCAAGGGCATAAACCCAAATTGAACTGGGTATCGGGGGCCAACCAGACCAACATTTCCCAATCAACTTTGGTACAATTTCCCGTTTTTAGTCTTCTCATGAGGGTAATAGATTCTTGTGCATTGATAGCAATCCTTGTGCTTTACCATTGAAAGGAGGAATAAATATGTTTTATCACATTAAAGAACTCCAATTTGAGGCAAAACCGGACAGGCCTGATCCGTTATTCGCAAAAAAGGTTCAGGAACTCATAGGCGGTCAGTTTGGTGAAATGACTGTTGCCATGCAGTACCTATTCCAAGGCTGGAGTACTCGAGGAAATGAAAAGTACAAAGACCTTCTTCTCGACATTGGGACTGAGGAAATCGGCCACGTGGAAATGCTAGCTACCCTGGTGGCCAGACTCCTGGATAAAGCTCCTGTAACCGCACAGGAAGATGCCGCGAAAGATCCGCTGATTGGTGCCGTTATGGGCGGAATGAATCCGCAGCATGTTATAGTATCAGGACTTGGTGCACGACCTAGTGACAGTGTCGGCAATCCATGGATGGGAAGTTACATTACATCAAGCGGAAACCTTCTTGCCGACTTCCGTTCAAATCTTCATGCAGAATCTCAAGGCCGGCTTCAGGCAGTAAGATTGTATGAAATGACCGATGATCGTGGTGTAAAGGATCTCCTGTCTGTATTGATTGCCCGCGATGCCTATCATCAAAATCAATGGATGGCAGCCATTGCCGAGCTTGAGGAGATAGAAGGCAAATTGACACCAAGCACATTCCCACGCGAGAAGGAGCGGCTTGATGTCGCCTACAATCTTTATAACTTCTCTGCAGGTGAACAAAGTGCCACAGGGCGCTGGGCCCAGGGGCCAAGTCTGGACGGCCAGGGCGAGTATCAGTATGTGAGTGAGCCAAAGCCGGAAGGAGTGAAGCCGGAGCTATCTCCTGCACCGCCAAATGTCCATAACACCCTCCCGCTTGATATGGAACAAAGAAAACTTCATAAAGAGTAAAAAAATAGGCTCCCGTCAAAAATGACGGAAGCCTTTATTGTGTTTAAAAAAAATCCAATTCCTTTAATGCTTGCTCCAGATTGCTATGGATTGCGATATTTTCAAGGTTGATTCCGAGGTTTACGAAGGTTTTACTGATTTCTCCCCTCATCCCTGTAATGACCGGTTTGACACCCAGCAAGTTTAGGGAACGGAGCAATTTGAATAACACTTCGATTCCAATCAGGTCTACCTCCACTACTCCGGATAAATCGATAACCAATGTTTCCAGCCTTTTTTTAACACATGTATCCAGAGTATCAACGATCAGGGTTTCCGAGCGCATTTCATTTATTTCACCAATCAGCGGCAAGACAGCCAGCTTTTGTGTAATAGGAACAATGGGTACCGAAATTTTTAGATAAAGATCCCGGGATTCTTTTAACAATTTTTCCGCATTGCTTGTAAAAGCAGTGCTAAAGCCATGAACCATCATATTAAAAATATGGTCTATCTCACTGATTACATGGAGCATGTCGTCAGGTTCAGCGTTAATCTTCTTGCCTTCCTCAAAAATAAACAACCATATTACATTTTTATAAACTGTAGCGCCTTTAATGGTGTTGCCCAGGTCACCATTATTTTCAACAGAATAAAAGCCTATCCCTTCTCCCCATTTAAACGCCTGCTCCTTTACATCTTCATCTTTCAGCCCTTCGGAAACCATCCTGACTAAATCATAGAAGTATCGTGTGGTACGTTCTTTTGCTTCCTCATTTACAAATTCATAATTATAGAATCGGGACATTTCTTTCATTAATGTTTCGGTGAGCGATTCATTATTCTCTTCGATTTTATCGCTAAAATGCTGTTTGAGCTCACTTAGTTTCATGGGCATTTTTTCGCTCCTACTATTGTTGGTTTTAAATCCACAGTATCATGAATAGCCTGCAATGAAAAATTTGAAGTCATTGGTCAATATATGAATATTTTTATAACTTTCTGACAATAACTGTTTATATCAATGATACTGGGAGAATTAAATGGATGCAATAGTATTTGTTAATGAAGATTGCTTGATTGGCTCAATCCAACAAAAGCAATCACTTTACGATTTCCTAAGGATAAAAGGTCTTAAGACAGTTAAATTAAACCCCTGTCAGCTATATATCCATTATACGAATTTCCATGCCCTGCTTTTTGACCTTAGGAAACATTCAAAACACGTCAACATGCTTTTAATCTATTCAAATGTGTGTGCTGAAGATTTTATAAAAACCTATCCTGCTAGATGGCTGCTAATTAAAAGCTTTTTCAAAGAAGTTGTTTTTCTGCAAGATGTTTACATCCCTTCTATCCACGACAACCTTGGATAGCATGTTTGACAGGATTTCCTTTTGGATAAAAGAGGAGGGATACACAAATGCTAGGAGGGATTTCATATGGAAAAGGACCATGCAATGCACAAAGATGGCGATTTTGATGCCTCAAAAGTAGATGAAGTCGTAGACCGCATCGATCAGGATCAAATGTATGATAAACTTCAAGATTTTAACGAATTTAAAAACTATCTTGGCAAACGTGTCGAGCTTGGCAAGCGGCTCGGGATGGATGAGGAGCAGTTAGCCGTTGGGGCCCAAAAGGTCGCAAATTATCTTGCAGATAATGCCCAGCCGCAAAACCGTGAAGAAGCACTGTTATTGGAGCTTTGGAACGCCGGGAATGAAGAAGAACGCCATATGCTTGCACATATGCTTGTAAAATGGGCGGGTAATGAATAAATTAAAACACCGGCAAATATTCGCCGGTGTTTTAATTTTTATATGTTTGGGTATGGAAAACTATCAGGCCTATGCCCTTTTTTTTTTAAAAAGCAGTTCTTGCACCCAAATAACGAGGCTTCCAATAGGAGTTAGACATATCAGTAATCATTACACCTGAGGATGAAGCATGAATGAATTTATTATTTCCTAGATAAATGCCAGCATGGGAAGGGCCTGCCTTATAGGTTGTGTAGAACACGAGATCTCCCGCTTTTAAAGAAGATACTGGTTTTGTTGCATCCCAAATTGTTGCAACTGTACGCGGAATTGTAACGCCAACCTTTGCGAACACATATTTCAGATAGCCGCTGCAGTCAAATCCAGCAGGAGTATTTCCGCCCCAAAGATATGGTGAGCCAAGATGTTTTTTCGCTTCCGCGATCAATGCATCAACAGTGGATGAAGTTTGTACAGTTGCTGTTCTAACTGGAGTATATGATGCTGTTCCAGAAACCTTCAAAGTTTGCCCAACATAAATGATATCACTCGTAAGGTTGTTGAGAGATTTAATTGCGGATACAGTCGTTTTAAAATCTACCGCGATCTCTGACAATGTATCGCCTGATTTTACTGTATACGTTGATGTTGATGTTGAAGTGCTTGTAACTGTCTGTGCTGAAGCAACTGAAGCTGTACCTTCAACTTTTAATACCTGGCCAACATAGATTGTGTCACCGGAAAGGCCATTTAGAGATTTTAACTTGCTGACAGTTGTGTTATAGTCTCTCGAAATTTCCCATAATGTATCACCAGATTTAACTGTATAAGTAGCTGGAGAGGCTTTTACAGTAGTTGATTCGGGGGCTGATACTTTAAGTGATTGATTTACATAGATTGTGTCACCCGATAGTGAATTCCACTGTTTTAATTGAGAGATTGTCAGATTATAATTTTTCGAGATTTTCCAAAGGCTGTCGCCAGATTTCACTTTATATATTTCAGAAGCGCTAGCTTGTCCACTAAATGTACTAAAAAGAATTCCGGCCGCAATGGCTGAAGTTGTAAGTTGTTTTTTCATGGTGTCATCTCCTAAATTTGTTTGTATTTCCATCTTAAAGGAATTTTAAACACCAATAACACCTCTAAAATATGGTCACATAGACAAAAAAGCCCTCTACAGGAAAATATATCCCCTTATTTTACATGGAAGAATTTCCTCAAATCCCCATTAAAACTGGATTTCCCTGCTAAATCTATCACTCTCTTGAAATATTTCTGTAACCGAAATGTAATATATAAATATTGTATTCTGCTATACTGTTTTATTTTTTGGCACAGTAATGTAGAAATATCGTAACAATCCAGTTCCTTTTTCCTTGTTTTTAACTTTTATAATTAACGTATAGAACATCATGTTTATGTTGGTTACTAGAACAGATGCATGACTAAAATTCAGAGAAGCATGGTGATGATAATGCAAGGTATGGGACATCCACAAAAAATGGGGCATCCAGGCGGCCACCCACATAGAATGGGACATCCAGGCGGACATCCGCATGGGAATATGGGCCTAGGACCGAAAATGGACTATAATGAAAACCCATTTATCGTAATCTGGGAAGTTACAAGGGCTTGCCAGCTGAAATGCGTGCATTGCCGCGCTGATGCTCAATTAACGAAGGATCCACGTGAACTGAATCATGAAGAAGGAATTAATCTGATTGACCAGATTTATAACATGGGCAACCCTATGCTCGTTTTCAGCGGCGGGGATTGTATGATGCGCGAGGATCTGATGGAGCTTGCGGATTACGCTGTCAAAAAAGGTATGCGAGTTTCAATGGTACCAAGTGCTACTGACAATGTTACAAAGGAAAAAATGAAACAGGCAAAAGATGTAGGACTTTCGCGCTGGGGCTTTAGCCTTGATGCGCCAAACGCTGAAATTCATGATGCTTTCAGGGGAGTTCCTGGCTCATTCGACATGACGATTGAAAAAATTAAATACTTGAACGAGCTTGAAATGCCATTGCAAATCAATACAGTTATTTCCCGTTATAATTATGACCATCTAGAAGAAATGTCAAAGCTGGTCGCTGAATTGGGCGCAGTTATGTGGTACATCTTCCTTCTTGTACCAACTGGACGCGGCCAGGAAGACAAGTGTATTACTCCTGCTGAGCATGAAAAAGTGTTCCGCTGGCTGTATCAGCTTAGCAAAACTGCACCATATGATATTAAAACGACTGCAGCCCAGCACTACCGCAGGGTAGTTCTTCAGGAAAAAGCCCGCGATCATGTAATTGACCGCGGCGAAATTCGCTATGAAGATACAATGACCATGGACCAGGAAGGCATCATCGACGGACTGAAGCGTGCTCCTCAAGGCGTAAATGATGGAAATGGCTTTATTTTCGTCGACCATATCGGGGATGTATTGCCAAGCGGACTTCTGCCAATTGTAGTTGGAAACGTCCGTGAGCAGCCGCTTGCGACTATTTATCGAGAATCCGAAGTATTGAAAAACCTTCGCCAGCCTGATAAATACAAAGGGAAATGCGGGGTTTGTGAGTTCAATAAAATTTGCGGCGGCTCCCGCTCGAGGACATATGCAGTCACAGGTGACTATATGGAAAGCGAACCATATTGCGTATACATTCCAAAAGCAATGCGCGGCAAAGAAGCAGTAACAGTTTAATTAATCAACATGAGAAAGACAGCCTTCAAAATAGGCTGTCTTTTTTCATTATGGCTAGGGCTACTTTGGTTTGGGTAAATCCTTCTTGAATCTTGTGTGTTCGGTGTACATGTACTCTATTTTTTCGGGCCTCAGTTTGGGCACTGATAGAGCTTCTCTGTTACCTTTTACAATCCTTGGGCCGTCATTCGGGCACAGATAGAGCTCCTCTGTTACCTTTTGCAGTGCCTCCGTTCGGGCACTGATAGAGTTCGTCTTTTACCTTTTGCAGTCCTGGTGCCTCAGTTTTGGCACAGAGAACCCTCACTGTTACCGAATAAGCATCAGGTCACCGTTTTAGGTTAATTACCATCAGAGCTGAGGCACTATTTTTTCAGAAAAGTCACGATAGTCATCAAGGTAAAAGTCCGCTTCAGCAGCCCTATTCTGAAATGAAAGTGTCCGGATACCAAGAATTCGCGCTGGTTCAAGGTCAAGCGCCCTATCACCAATTGCTAGATCAATGTGATATTTGTTGTGAAGATATCGGTATGCGGCAGGATCCGGCTTCCTCGGAAAACCATCTTCTTGTCCGACAATTTCCGTAAAGTAGCCGCTAAGTCCGTAATACTCCAGGACTTTGCCGACATCCTCTTTTTCCTTATGAGTCATGATGACGTTTATTTCAGCCTTCTTTAAGACTTCTTTCACTCCAGGAAAAGGCTTGAACTTATCTATGCCAATCAGCCTGACTTCCCTTCTCATTCGGGTGCTCTCCTCATTTGACAGCTCGAAATGAGAAAAGGCATGACCAAACGAAACCTTAAGCTGGGCAAACGCCTCCTCCTCTGAAATACGATTTCCGGTAATTTCACTAAACAATTTTGTATAAGAAGGATATGTATCAAAGATTGTTCCATCAAAATCCCATAAAAAATTCATTGTATTTTTTCTCTCCTATTAGACAGTTTCCTTTTTCCTGTTAAATATCCCGATTTATGGGTATATAAATACTAAAACAGCAAAGATGGAGGTAGCCCATGCTTAAAATTGGAAAAGCAGGCATTGCCGCACTATTCCTTATTTTTAGTGTTGCTGGCTGCGGTAATGCCGAAGATCCAGCGCCGCCTGTAGTCGATGAAGAAGGCAACAAGCAAAGTGACCGTCCGACTAATAATTCAGGTGAAAATAGCCCTTACACAGATCCCGAAAAACAGGATCGGGAAGAATTTGAAGAATAAGCCATTTCAAGGGGTGAAATAATGAATAAAGACGAGAAAGCATTAACAGACAGCGACCGCCTCGATGATGAGCAAATTGCCGAAAACATGACAGATTTGGTCAGCATTATCAATGCTAAAGGTGATACAAAGAAAATCGAAAAAATTATATCAGAAAACAAAAGCAGCTCTGATGAGAAGACGAAAGATGATTAATAAGTAACTTTGTGTAGCTTCACAAAAAAATCCCGTACCTTGCTTAAGAGGAACGGGATTTTTTGATTTTTAATAAGCCTTTGCCCAGACTACCAGGTGTTCAGCCTTGTCACGGCAGCAAACACAGTTCTCAGAGACTTTTTCCTGATCAAATGGCATGCACCTTGAAGTAGCTCCTGTTTCTTCCTTGATTTTGTCCTCGCACTCTTGCTTTCCGCACCACATTGCCTTAATCATGCCTGGATTGTCCTCAAGACGTGCTTTGAATTCATCCATGGTTGTTGCAGTAGATGTTTTCTTTTCGAGCAAATCCTTCGCCCTTGTAAATAGGTTGTTCTGAATTTCATCAAGCAATGATGTTAGCTTTTCAGCCAGACCATCGAGCGGAGTGACAATTTTTTCGCCAGTATCCCTTCTCACAAGGACCACCTGATTTTTTTCTATATCACGGGGACCTGCTTCCAGCCGGATAGGAACGCCCTTCATTTCATATTCATTGAACTTCCAGCCAGGTTGTTTATCACTCGCATCAATACCAACCCTGAAAGAAGTAGATAATTTATCCTTAAGAGTGTAAGCAAAATCCAAGACACCCTCCTTATGTTGCGCAACTGGCACGATCATAATTTGGGTTGGCGCCGCTTTAGGGGGAATAACAAGTCCCCTGTCATCACCATGAACCATGATCAGCGCCCCGATTACTCTGGTGGTAAAGCCCCAAGATGTTTGATGGACATGCTGCAGCTTCCCTTCTCTATCTAAAAATTGAATGCCAAAAGCCTTTGCAAAACCATTACCTAGATGATGGGATGTCGCTGATTGCAGTGCCTTTCCATCATGCATAAGACTTTCTACAGTATATGTGAATTTAGCGCCAGCAAACTTTTCCTTCTCGGTCTTTTGTCCTTTTATAACTGGAATTGCCAGGATATTTTCAAGTACATCCGCATACACATCAAGCATCTTCTTTGTTTCTTCATGCGCATCCTCATCGGTTTCATGCGCGGTGTGCCCCTCTTGCCATAGGAACTCCAGTGTACGCAGGAACGGTCGGGTTGTTTTTTCCCACCTTACCACGTTAGCCCACTGATTATACAGCTTAGGCAAATCCCGGTAGGAATGAATGATATTTTTGTAATGCTCGCAAAAAAGAACTTCGGAAGTCGGCCTTACAACAAGACGTTCAGCCAATTGTTCAGAACCGCCGTGTGTCACCCAGGCCACTTCAGGTGCAAAGCCCTCGACATGGTCCTTTTCCTTTTGAAGCAGACTCTCTGGTATAAAAAGAGGCATATATACATTTTCATGCCCTGTGGCTTTAATGCGTGCATCCAGTGCATCCCTGATGTTTTCCCAAAGGGCATACCCGTATGGGCGAATAATCATCGATCCTCTAACTGATGAATAATCAATCAGGTCGGCTTTTGTGACAACATCGGTATACCATTGGGCAAAATCAACATCCATTGAAGTAATACTTTGGACAAATTCTTTTTTCATGTTATATCTCTCCTTTTTAAGTGGCTGCGGCCGTTTCCGATTCCATACAAAAAAGGCCATAATCCCATAAAAAGGGACCATGGCCTGGCGGTACCACCCTAATTCGCAAGGAACTCCCTGCGCACTTATCGTATAACGGAACATTCCGCCGTATCTTCGCTAATATGCCCGATACAGAACTCCGGGGCAGGTTCAAATGTGCAGCCTGGAAACCTCTCAGCAATCGGCTTCCTCTCTGGAAAGGTGCATATCCATTTTACTATTCCCCATCACAGTTTCTTTTGTTAATTTTACAAAATTATATAAAATCCCAATATGCAAAGTCAAATTTTGAACGGAAATTTTTTCTTGCCGTCTTTCCTTTTACAAAAATTCCGTTGGCAGTCATTAAATTAGTTTATACCCAAAACTCATGGGAAAATAATTAAGTGAGTTTCGAATTAATTCTAACAGTATTTTAATTATTTCTAACAGTTTTAAAATTAATTCATCGATTTTAAAAATAATTATTAAACCGCGGAATATTCAGAAAACAAGAATACATGAATCAAGTTTTTCACTAACTCGTAAACTTTGCTATGATGTTATAAAAGCATGTAGGAGAATTACTTACTTATGATACGGACAATTTCCTTTGGAGAAAACGGCATTTTACAAGAAAATGCTCCAATAAAAGCTTTATTAAATAAGAAATCTTGGTACTGGATTGATTTTAATAACCCAACGGACGATGAAGTCACCAGGCTTGCCAGCCCGCTTAATTTCCATCCCCTTGCAATTGAGGACTGCCTGCACAGAAAGCAGCGACCGAAGCTGGATTATTATGAAGGCTACACCTTTTTCGTCGCCCATTCGATTAACCAGGTAACTCTTGAAAAAGAGGAAGTCAACATTTTCCTTGCTGAAAATTATATTGTAACCTTTCATAATCATCCATCACCGGAAATTAGTGAGATATGGCGGAGGGTTCTTACATCAAAAAACCAGGATACCTATAGCCCGTCCCTCGTTCTTTATCACATTCTGGACCAATTGGTTGATAATTATTTTCCGCCCCTTTACAGGATTGAAGACCATTTGAATGATATGGATGAGGCTTATACAGGAGGTTCTACTGAAGACTTGTTAAAGGAAGTTTTTGATATCCGGAAAGACTTGCTAGTGCTGCGTCATACTGTTGCTCCCACAAGGGACTTGGTATACAGGATGCTCAACTCTCAAAAGCTTACCGAGCTTCAGCTCAAGTCTGCCTATTTCTCTGATATTCATGACCACCTGCTGAAACTGACGGATTTAGTGGACTCCAATCGGGAATTGACAAAAGATATTAGAGATAGCGTGCTGTCGATGAATTCACATGAAACTAACCGGGTGATGAAGGTTTTAACCGTAATCACAACCATTTTCATGCCACTGACTTTTATTGCCGGTATTTATGGTATGAATTTCGAGTATATGCCTGAAACTGCATGGAAGTATGGATATTTTGCATCATTAGGGGTTATGGGTTTGATCGGCTTGTCCATGTTCCTGTTTTTCTGGAGGAAGGGCTGGTTTAAATAGCTCTAATCAACTCCTTTAACTAACCACGGGTTCCCTTAAATATTTTCGTGGATTAAACTCCTCCCTCAGCTTTACGATTAATCCACCAAAAGAGGTTTCGTGGACAAATCTCTTTCCAAAGTCACACGATTAATCCACCAAAAGGGATTTCGTGGATTAATCTCTTCCCGAAGGCACAGGATTAATCCACCAAAAAGGATTTGGTGGATTAATCCCTTCCCGCAGGTCAAGATTAATCCACCATCGTTATATGGGTCGTTCTCTTTTCCATAACCCCAATTTTATGTATTTACATATAGAAAGGGCTGCCCCCATACTCGGGTGCAGCCCTCTTTTAGTGCATCCAGCTCCAGCGCTTACGCGTGCGCAAACTTCAGGCCTCCTCCCTACGATAAGTCATCATCGAATCGCTATCGCTCTTCGTGATTCCTTTATCTCAGTCGAAGTCCCTCCATTTTGTACGGCGATGACCACTAAGGAAAGCTCCTTAGAATAATCATCGCAGGGACAGGCGTTCTTAGCCTGTCACGAAGGCGCTTGCGCTTTTGTTTTTACCAGTCTTTATATTCAACTTTCCCGCCGGTCAGGTCGAGAGTGTTTCGTTCACCTTTATATAAAAGCTTGTCGCCTTCTTTAACAATGAGATTTTCATAGGTAAAAACTTCTTTTCCATTTGGAAGATAGACGATGACTTTTCGCCCGTTATCTATTTGTGGCGCCTCTATTTTTATTGTGCTTTGCGCATATTTGCTGAATCCTAACATGAGCCCTATACAGAGTAGCAAGAAAGCAAATGTCGCAATCCACTTGTACAAATTCGTTTTTTTAGGTTGTATATGGTTCATTTCGTACCTGGTCACTTTGTCTCCCCCACTATCTTTTTAATTTGAATAGGCAAAAGCTGTACCCATTCTGTATTCACATTATTACCCCTCCTGGAATAGATTTAATCAACTTTTGGAAAAAATCTGCCACCTTTTACCGTATGCCTTCCCCTTTAAAAAATTCACGGCTGACATGAAGAATATGAAATTATTTCACACTGCCTTACTGTGGATGTATAATTGTAAGGAAATATTAGACAGAGAAAGAGGCGGTTTTGATGGAAAAAGGACATACGGATGAAATTGTAACGGTTTTGACGGAACTAGTTTCTATTCCGAGCCCAACAGGCAATACAGACAAAGCAATAGCTTTTGTGGAAAAGTTCCTCGGAGATCTTGGTTTGGAAACTAACAGGAATAGAAAAGGCGGGTTAATTGCAAGTCTCAAAGGAAAAGACGACAGCAGGCATCGAATGCTGACCGCCCACCTTGATACACTAGGAGCGATGGTTAAGGAGATCAAGCCAAGCGGCCGTCTGAAGATTGATTTGATCGGCGGCTTCACTTTCAATTCAATCGAGGGCGAATACTGTACAATTGAAACAAGCTCAGGAAAAACATATACAGGAACAATCCTTATGCACCAGCAATCCGTCCATGTCTACAAAGATGCCGGCAAAGCAGAACGCAATCAGGCTAATATTGAAATCAGGATTGATGAAAAGGTACATAGCGCCGAGGAAGTACGCGCACTTGGAATTGAAGTTGGGGATTTTGTCTCGTTTGATCCACGGGTTCAGGTTACAGAATCCGGCTATGTGAAATCCCGCCATCTGGATGATAAAGCTAGTGTAGCAATCCTCCTTGAGTTAATTAAAAAGGTGAAAACAGAAGGAATTGAACTTCCTTATACCACTCATTTCCTTTTTTCAAATAACGAAGAAATTGGGTATGGCGGCAATTCAAATATTACTCCTGAGACTGTCGAGTACCTTGCTGTCGACATGGGTGCAATGGGTGATGGCCAGCAGACAGATGAATACACTGTATCCATTTGTGTGAAAGATGCAAGTGGTCCATATCATTATGGATTACGAAAAAAACTGGTCCAACTCGCTGAAGAAAACGGGATTCCATACAAACTTGATATTTACCCATATTACGGTTCTGACGCATCAGCAGCAATCAAATCCGGGCATGACATCGTCCACGGACTAGTAGGTCCTGGAATCGACTCATCACATGCATATGAGAGGACACATCGTTCTTCACTTGAACATACCTTCTCCCTTCTAGTTGAATATGTTCAGTCGGAAATGGTTTAAACATAAAAGGGGATGGCACAAATCTGTGACAGTCCCCTCTCTCTTTTCATAATTCTTTTTACAAAAAATATACTTACTACACACATTACAGTACCAGGAAGAAGGTAAATGTATGACTTCGATTCTTAAAACCTACGCATCTTCCGTCATCCTGCTTGCAGCACTGGTTATCGGGGGTATTGTCGGAGTTGTTTTCGGAACGGATGCCGCTATTGTAAAGCCGCTTGGGGACTTATTCTTAAATCTATTATTTATGATTATCGTTCCATTAGTATTCTTCAGTATTTCATCCTCAATTGCAAATATGGAAGGAATGAAACGGCTAGGCAGGATAATGGGAAGCATTTTCCTTGTGTTTTTCCTTACTGCCGCCTTATCTGCGGTAATCGGATTTATTGGAACTTCGCTTATTAATCCGCTTGAAAACACTGATGTTGCAGCAATCGAAAAAATGATGGATAAAGCCGATCCAGCTGAAGCACAGGACATTTCGCTGGCTGACCAGCTTGTTGCTACGGTTACAGTCCCTGATTTCGTAAACCTTTTTTCAAAAAGCAATATGCTGCAATTGATTGTATTCTCTGTCCTATTTGGACTGGCAACCGCAATGACAGGTGAAAAAGGCAAGCCTGTGGCTTTGTTTCTATCATCTGCTACTGAAGTTATGATGAAAGTGGTCAAGATAGTTATGTACTATGCACCGATTGGCTTGGGAGCATATTTTGCTGCAGTCATCGGAGAACTTGGCCCGCAAATACTCGAAGGCTACCTGCGGACGTTCATACTCTATCTAGGGTTAACCGTCATCTATTATTTTGGTTTTTACACATTATATGCATTCTTGGCAGCAGGCCAGGAAGGCGTTCGTACATTCTGGAAAAATGCGCTGGCTCCTTCTGTCACCGCTATTGCAACATGTTCAAGTGCCGCCAGTATCCCAATCAATCTTGAGGCCGCAAAAAAGATGGGTGTGCCCAAGGATATTGCTGAAACTGTCATCCCGTTAGGCGCCAACACCCATAAGGATGGATCTGTTTTTGGCGGTGTCCTAAAAATTGTCTTCCTGTTTGGATTGTTTGGAAAAGAGATGACCAGCGTTTCTAGTATAGCAAGCATTCTTGCCGTGGCGTTTCTCGTGGGGGCCGTGATGGGCGCCATTCCGGGAGGCGGGATGATTGGTGAAATGCTGATTATCAGTGTATTTGGCTTTCCACCAGAAGTACTGCCAATTATCGCGGTAATTTCAACAATCATTGATGCACCTGCCACACTGCTGAACTCAACTGGCAATACTGTTTGTGCCATGCTTGTTGCACGCCTAGTTGAAGGCAGGGATTGGCTAAAGAACTCCCTTGCTCCTAAAGCCGCATCATAAACTATCAAGAACGTTAAAAATGTGCTTTTTTATATATTAGTATACCGCGATGATAGGCCTCCATTGTTTGGTCCACCTCCACTCAGGGTATAGAAAGAGTAGAGCAACAAACAAAGGAGGCAAACAACTATGAACAAACATGAATCGAAAGGTGCATTCGACAAGCTAGAAGGTGAAACGAAAAGGACTCTTGGAAAACTTTCTGGAAATGAATCACTAGAAGCAGAAGGAAATTTTGACAAGGGCAAGGGCCATGCAGAGGAAAAGCTAGGCCATGCCAAGGAAAAACTCGCTAGTAAATTCAATGACCATGCAGATAGAATGAGATAACCTTTAGTTCCTTTTAATATCGTAAGAAAGCCGCCCATCTTTGAACGTTGGGCGGCTTTTTCGTTAGATTCACCTGTTTGGATTATTGCTATATCCGCTTAATCGGTGCCTTGCTTCAAGTAGTGGTGGCATATATATATCACGAAACGAAAATTGTACTTCCCTCCAAAACATCTATGAATATCAAGAATCCTTATCCATTTTCCCCCTCACTACGATATGTCAAGGTTGAATCCGGGGCCGCCGGCCGTTGTTAAAAACCTTGTGGCAAGTCATTTCATCTCAATTTTTCTCTACCACATCTTTGAATATATCAACGTTATTCACAATCCAGACACAAATTTCACTTATCGGACTGGTACGATGTTCGGTAAAGAGAGGAACAGTCCATTCTTGAACTGGCACAAAGCGCCCTTCAGCTAACCCATAGCCGCTGTCCGAATGCACAATGAGGAAATTTTCCCAACCCTATCCACTCATCTCCATCACACTCATTAAATTCCTCATATTTCTTATTATTACAGGGTTTTCCGCTAATTCCCGTTAAGAATGCGCGTTCGCTTTGTCGAAATAATTATGACAAAAGTCCTATTGTTTAACTAGTTACTCGTGCTAGTATGTGAGAAAGGGCAAATTTTACGAAAGTAAAAGACGCAAAGCCACGGGCCTAAAACAAGACATTGTCATGGCAGCCGGGTTGCAGGTACATATACAAATAAAATGATCTTTACCTGATTTGCCTTTTAAAATGGCGAAGGGGTTCTTGCACATGAAATCAATATTAGTTGCTGATCGTTCTCTCTTTATCCGAAGCGTACTTAAACAAAAGCTTCACAGAACCCAGTACAAAATCACTGGAGAGGCCGAAGATGGGAAGCAGGCAGTCCAAAAATTTTTGGCCATAAATCCTGATATCGTCATGCTTGAATTTCTCATGCCTCAAATGAACGGATACGAAACATTGAGGGAAATTGTTAGGATCAATCCGAACGCTTCGGTCTTTATGATGTCTACATTCAAGGATGACTGCCTGGTAACCCAATCACTGGAGCAAGGGGCAAAGGGATTTATCCAAAAACCCGATTTCAATGGCCTGTTGGCCACTCTTGAACAGCTTGAGATGTCAGGTCAATGTTAACTTAAAAACTTGCGACGAAAGCTGATCCCTTTCATACATAAAACGGCGGGTCCCGATGGCCCGCCGTTTTTCATATGAATCCTATTTTTCCGCAATATTGCTTCCCGGCGGCCTCTTCCCCCACTGGAGCTCCCTTATCGATAATCCGAAGGTCATTTGAAGGTGGGGATAATCCTTAAAGTTTGGCCAATCGCCGCCCCACTCAAAACCTAGCTCCTTAGCGATTGCAACAACCTCGTTCCAATCACTTCGGCCGTTGCCGTTCATGTCATATTCCATGTCCCATATGAGCCGTTCATCCTTTGTAAGGAGTGCAAAATCAACAGCCAGTCCAAAATTATGATAAGACTCGCCGGCACGGGCGTGTGTGACAATGTTTCCTTTTTCAGTTCGTCCTTGCGCGTATAGCTCTTCCTGCTCCTGATTGCTGCGAAAGCCTTCATAAATTTGAATAGTAATGCCTTTTTCGGCTGCCCGGCTAACGAGCGTGTCCGCTTTCTGTTTTACCTCAGGGTGAAGTGCTGATGGCATTGGCGCATTTTTTCCAGGATAATAAAGTCCTGGGTATCCTATTGACCTCCAGACGAGGAACAGAACGCCGGCTACAAGGAAAAGGAAGATGAGATTTTTTGTTCTTCTGTTTTTTCGTTTTCTTCTAGAATTTTTCATTTACTCTCTCCAAAAGGCAATCTATGTTGTCTTGATACCATTTTACCATTTTACCCTTTTAACCGAGAGATTCCATCACTTATGCTTGTCGAATTGATATTCTTCGAGGATTCTTTGCTCGAGCAATTGGTACCCTTTTTCATTTAAGTGAAGTTCATCACTAAAAAACGCTTCTTTTTCTTTTCCTTTAAAAAGGTCATTAGTCGGAACGTAGGCAACCTCGTCCTTTGTGTTGACAAGTTTTATCGTGGCTTTGTTCCATTCATCGATGATTTGCTCAATTTGATCCCCGCCTTCAGGATAGGGATTGTAAAGTCCAAGTACGAGCATCGGAGCATCTTTATTTGCTTTCTTAAGGATGTCAATGATCATTTCTAAATTCCGCATGTAGGTTTTGTGGTCTTCCTGAATCTTGTCAGGATGCAGTTGATTTAGATTTCCTCCATTGCTGTTAATAAAATCATTTGTTCCTATAAACAGAATAAAGTAATCGGCGTTTTTAAGGTTCGCTGCAGTTTTTGGATTGGCAATCTCTGTTAAGACCCCGCCCGATTCGCGCCCTTTTACACCATAGTTCTCGATTTTGAAGGTTTCACCTGGGTAGCGATTATTCAATTCTTTTTCAAGCTTTTCTACATACCCCTGTTCGTCCCTGTCTCCCTGGCCATAGGTTAGCGAATCGCCAAAGGCCATTATGACAGTCTCCCCTTTCCCGGCATCCCCATTATCCGCAAATGAGATATAGGCTGCCAGCCCTGCGGCTGCCAATACTGCTATTATGATGATTCCTTTTGTCCATTTCATAGATGTTCCCCCTAGTGCTTCTCTTTGATTACACTGTTTTATACCCAAATCGGCTAATCGCAATCAATTAAACTATAGATGAATTATTATTTGAATTAACTGAAATTTCTGTTTACTAAATAGTTGTCTTTGATATATGCTTAGATTGAAGGTAAGCATCTTTTACAAAAAAAAAACGACCTCATTGACTCGGCTGCCTGGATACTAGATTGGCGGCCTTTTTGTCTCCATCAAGCACAAGAAGGTGATAAAAATGTTTTACCATCTTGCAGCTGCACTGTTATTTTGGACGATAGGATTGCTAGTACCACCCCCTAGTAAAACACTGGAGATTACCATGATTCTGATGGGCTTTGTTGCCTTTCTTTTCTTTTTGCAAGAATGTTTGGTCGAAACAAGATCTAAGCTGTTAAAGGAGGCAAGGGAGTTAGAAACAAAAACAAGAGCTGAGCTTTCTTCCTTTTCCGGAAAGTTTGTTGGTATCCGTTCTCAAGACTCCCCTTTTCCTGATTCGTTTTCCTATATTGTCTTTTTTAATGGTCAAGTAAATGTCCCTCTATTTTGCAGGAACCAGGATGTCGTAAAAAAACTTGAACAGCTGGATGAAGGTACTGTCGTTATTGTATATTACTGTGACTATATCCTCTTGGACGTAGCAGAATATGAAAATGCACGAAAGTCTTATACTTGAGCATGAACTTCCTCTTTCTATCAGAATGAGAGCTAGAGATCCACATTTCTTATTATTTCAAACATATTAAGTTCTCCTTAATATCGTGTTAATAACGGCTTATGATTGGTTTTGTCTGCTACACTTAGTAAAACAACCTATTTCAACCATCTCTATATGCCAGGGGAAAAGGATATCCAATTTAAAGGGGCTGGTAAGGATGGATTACGCTGTTCTGCATCATTTAGCTGAGGAACTAAAAGAAAATCCATATGTTCAATCCAATGTGACTCATATTTTTTCATCAGGTGAAAAAGAAGTATTAACGTTACAATATTCGAAGGAAACGGAACAATTTCAGGTTCGGCTGCTCGACTTAGGTCAAATCTCTCACTTCGATAACCCTGATCAAGCTGCCGCTGCAATCATAAAAGCTCTGGAGTCTATTAAAGGTCAACCGTCTACCTGTCAATAAAATTAATACTTAAAAAACCGGGTATTTTTTAAATATTCCGGTTTTTTTCTTTGGAAATCGGGAATAAGATAAGATGTTTAAGGATGTTAGCCATGTGAGAAATACTGGCCTGCCAATGGGCCGGAGAGGAGGAATGACTCATTAAACGGTTCTATTCTATCAGAAGCAGCAATAGCCACAGCGTCCAACGGTATTCCACTGGCATTGGCTACTCATCATTCGATCATTCACGTTATTCAAACAAGGTTGTCTGTGAGCCTGCAAGTGGCGGTTACGAACGGGATAGCTACTCTTATAAGCAGGGAGCGGGAATTATTTACAAGCAACCGTTAGAACAGTTATAAAAACAAAAGCGGGCGCCCAAATTGGCGCCCTTTAATTATTTCATCCTGTCCGCTAGTCTCTCGTTATGACTCTTGAAGAAAGCCAGCAATTCATTTAACAGAAGTCCGGCCTCTTTTGTATCACCTTTTTCAACAGCTGCATGGAGGCGAGGGTACACTGCATGGCCTTTCATAGTAGTGGCGCCATTGTGCTGCATTTTCTCGTGTGCTCTTTTCAGGAATTCTTCCCTTGTAAGTTTGCCTGCTTCAAACTGCTGCCTGAGTGCTTTGATTTCTTCGATTTTAGCTTGTCTCTCTTTCTCAAAAGCTTCACGTTTTGGTGCCATCTCGGGACTCATCCATTTATCATGAAGCTGCTTTCTTTCGGCGAGAACTGTTTTCCATTCCTCAGCCTTCTCAGGTGTGTACTTTTCCGCCCAGGACTGCAATTCGACTTCTTTCACCTCAAATGGCATCCTATGCTTCCCTTGCGATCCCATTTTGCCTTCATGAGCTTCAGTTCCCTGTTCCTGAGGTGGACTTTGAATCATTGTGTTCGCTGCTGCTACCGATGGCAGAAGCAGCATCAGGGCAATAGTTCCAGCTGCCAAACGCATTCAATCATCTCCTATGTCAAAATCAATTCTACTCGGTTACTATTTCCATTTCAGAAAAAAATTATGAAAAATTCACATCTTTTTTTAAAAAGGTATTGTGTAATTTTATGAATTGTATTAATCTAGAAATATCATAAAACATGTGAAATGTTTCACAATACTAATACATCAAAGATATTGCTATTTTTTTTAATTTTTATTTGTGAATAATTTCACAACCACATTTTCCTTTGGACAGGAGCGGACTTCGGATGCAAAAACCACATATCGTTATTTTAGGAGGCGGCTATGGCGGCCTTATCACAGATAAAAAAATTGAGAAACTTCTCCGCACGGGTGAAGCAAATGTTACGCTGATCAACAAGCATGAGTACCATTATATTACGACACAGCTGCATAAAGCCGGTGTTGGTACCGCGCGTGACCGTAAACTCGCACTATCCATTCCTGAGCTAATCAATCCCGAAAAAACTCGTTTCATGACCGGTACCGTATCTTCTGTTGACCCTTCAAGTCAGAAGGTATGCCTTGAAACTGGTGAAGTTATTTCCTACGATTATCTGGTTGTTGCTCTCGGCTTTGAAGTTGCAACGTTCGGAATTCCTGGAATCAAGGAGCATGCTTTTGAAATTCGGAGCTTCCGCAGCTCTAAAGCGATTTATTACCAAATTATTAAGCAAATGAAGCTGTATAAAGAAGATCAGGATCCATCTAGGTTGACATTTGTTGTTGCAGGCGGCGGTTTCACTGGCATTGAAATGATGGGTGAACTTGGTGAAGGATTGCCGAAGCTTTGCATGGAGCATGAAGTTCCTTTTGATAAAGTTAAAATTATTGGAATTGAAGCGGCTGATTCCCTTATTCCTTTCTTTGGCAAGGAACTTGTAGAATTCACTTACAAGGTAATGGAAAAACACGATATTGAAATCCTGACTTCAACAAAGATTACTGCCCTGACGGAAGAGAAAGTAATTCTTGAAGACGGCAGGGAAATTCCTACCCGGACGCTTGTATGGTCTTGCGGAGTTAAAGCCAATACCATCCTAGAGAAGTTCAGCCTCCCGCTTGAACGGGGCAAATTGCCTGTCGAGAAGGACCTCCGTGTAAAAGGCTATAAAAATATCTTTTGTGTTGGCGACTGTGCCCTATTCATGAAGGACGAAAAAACAGCTCTTCCTCCAACTGCGCAAGTCGCAATGCAGCAGGCTGATGTCTGCGGAGAAAATATTCTGGCGGCTATCCGTGGTGGAGAATTGAAAGCTTTTGAGTATCACCACAAAGGATCTGTCGCATCAATTGGCGATTTTGCAGCTGTCGGTAAAGTTGGCCCATTAAAAATTTCCGGCTGGTTTGCAGCCATCATGAAGCGTGTAATCGAAAACCGCTACTTGTTTGTACTTGGCGGCCCTGCGCTTGTCATTAAACAAATCTTTTTCCTTAACCAGGAGCCAATTAAAAAGACTGTAAAACAAAATTATTAACAACAGGAGACGGGAATCCCCCAATTCCTCCCTCCTTGTTATATATCTTATTAAATGGGCAGCATGGCATTCCCCCCGAAACCTTCCCTTATGCCATGCTGTATCAAACTCCCTTACCCTTCCTGGCCATGGAAGGGTTTTTCGTTTGGATTGCTGGAACCCCTTGCAATTTTTTGATTGTTCTTTATCATTGAGCAGATTAGCATACGTTCTTGATGGAGAAGCCATGAAAAATTAACTGTTTTTGCCTGCTTATCTTGTAATGCTTCATAAAGCGTATTACAATCCAATTCGTGTGATTTTAAACATGAATGGAGACGACTTATTTGAACGTTAGTAACAATGAAAAACTAAGTATATATCACGGACTGGCATCAACTGTTTCAACCACAGCAGTGAATGGATACATTCCGTTATTTGCTATAAGTGTGCTTGGTGCGAGCAACGAACAAATGGGGCTGATTACTTCCCTGCCATCCATTGTCGCGATGCTAGCGCTTATCCCTGGAGCCCTTTGGCTAAACAAAGCCAAAAGCAAAAAGAATTTTTCGGTTATATCAACACTTGCAACCCGATTAATGTTTATGCTGATCCTGTTCATCCCGTTTGTTGATCAACCCTATGCCGCATGGCTGCTTGTGTTTTTAATAGCCGCGTTAAACTTTCCCGGGGCACTTTCAGGTTTATCCTGGCAAACTCTTATTGGCGATTTGATTCCTGAGAAACGGCGCGGCGATTTCTTTAGCACTCGCAACCGCTGGATTACAATTGCCGCGATGGCAGTCACGTTCGGAACCGGCTTTTTCCTTCAGCAATTTGCCAAGGATGACGCATTCCCCTATCAGGTTCTATTCGTCATTGGATTTCTGTTCGCTTTAGTTGAAGTCTATTATTTATACAAACATCAGGATTCACCTTCAGTCGTGACTAAGACAGAGAATCCGCTGCAAAAACGGAAATTTTCGATGGATGTATTTCGCCATAAACCCTTCCTGTCATTTTTGGTTTGTGCGGTGCTCTTCAATATTGGCGCTCAAATGGCCTGGTCCCTCTTCAGCATTTACCATATCAGGGATGCAGGTGCCACAGCCCTTTGGTTCAGTTTCTTTTCGGTAACAAATCAGCTTGCCCAAATTATTAGTGTGAAGTGGTGGGCAAAGGCTGCCGACAAGCATGGAAATACAATGATTTTGTTTATCGCTGCTGCTGGTATGGCAACCGCGCCAATCTTAACCATGCTGTCAACGAACTTGTTTTATCTTACTGCACTTAATTTTTGGATTGGCCTCTTTGTTTCCGGGACAAACTTACTGCTCTTCAATCAGCTGCTTAAAGCAACACCGGAAGTTAACCGAGCTGGCTATTTGGCAAATTATCAATTCATGCTGTCTATTATCGGGTTTATCGCTCCACAGTTCGGTGTGTATTTGCTGGGCCAGGTTGGCATGTTTTCTGCGATGGCAATTTGCTCAGTTATCCGCCTGATTGCAGGCTGTTCATTCCTGCTTGTAGCCCTTAAATTCGAGCGGAAGCAGAAAACAGTTGAAGTTATATAAATAGTAAAAAAGCCAGTTAGAGGAACATATCCTCTACTGGCTTTTTTTAGTAGTATATGTCTTTTGCAAAAGTAATAGTGTTTCTATCACTTCATCCATTCTAAAAACTCGAGCCGGTTACCGAACGGGTCACTTACGAAAAACCGGTTGGCCCCGGGAAGATTGTCGTCTTCTATCACTTCGATGCCCCGCCTTTTCAAGTGCTCCTTCAATTCTTCCAACTTACCGACTTCAAATGCAGGATGGGCTTTCTTTGCCGGGACAAAAGGTTCTTCTACTCCGATATGCAGCTGAATACTGCCTGATTGAAACCAGGCGCCGCCTCTCTTTTTTAGCACAGGCGGTTTATCTACTTCTGAAAACCCGAGAATCTCACTATAAAACTTGCGCGCTTCCTGCTCGCTGCCTTTAGGTGCTGCCAGCTGTATATGGTCAATTGCCTTAAATTCATATGCCACTCTCATCGCCACCCCTTCAAAACCAAGTATAGTTTGAAAAGACTCATAAGGAAATTACCATTTGTTTATTTAAGACTATAAGGAAAGCTTATTGTTAAAGAACATATCTACTTCAGCTTTGAAAATGTGGAAAAGCTCAGGAACTTCATCCGGCTCAAGACCGACAAATACGTTCGTGGCAATGCTTGTATAATACCATCGCTGCTTTTCCTTTCCCCTTTTAAAAAAGGACCATACCTCATCCCCAAATGTTTCATGGTCCCGAATGAGTGCTTTTAGGTTATCCAGCTTATCTGCCACAATCACAGCCCTGACATTGAGCGGGGCTTCGGCAACGAAGTCTATGGTATGCTGCTTCCTTTCCTCCCAGCTTAACAGCTTGTTTTCTGTATTCGCCATAACCAGATCAGTGACATCCGGACCAAATTCAGAAAGGAGTTCCTCCCTAGTAACCGCCGTATCTTCAACTGTGTCGTGCAGGTAGCCGACCATCACCACTTCATCGGAAAAGCCCGATTCGTCAAGAATGTGTCCTACAGCAACAGGATGCATAATATAGGGATACCCAGTTCCTTTCCTCGTCTGGCCTTCATGGGCCTTACTTGCGAATAGAAGAGCTTTTTCCTTCGTCATCGATTTCAACCTTTCTACATGTAATACGCGTCTACGACCATTCCGCTATTTGCATCGATAAAGATTTCTTCCCCATCGCCCTCAAATATATGTGCCAGGACGTATCCGCCAGCAAGTGGGGAATAAATCACTTGGGTTGCTTTATATTTAACCTGTTTTCCGGCGTCCTTTGTAGCAATTTGTTCCGCCTTATCCTTCTTTATTTTCTCCTCAGGCTTAAATGAGAAAAATTCGGGCCCTACCGGGATTGAACTTGCCCTTAACTCGGAAAATTCCCCAGTTTTATGATTCAATACAACCGTATTCTTCAGGTCATATTGAAAAAAGAATTCGTACCCATCCACGACAGGAATAAAGTCAAAATAGCTTTGATCCTGAATGCCATTAAATCCCTCCCGGTAATCAAGTTGGAAATCTGCATCCTCACCATATTGCCGCTCCAAAATGTCCCTCGCATTTTCTTCCAACTCATTATAATCGATACTATCCAAATTTTCCTGTACAGTTTCACTATGTGAAGAAGCATCAATGATATACCCTGTAAAACTGTTAATTTCCCCATTGATTGTAAGACCCTTATTCTCCAGTTTGAAACCGTACATGACAGGCTGGTCTATCTTTTGTTTAAGTTCAAGTTTTCCATTGTTAAAACCAAGAACATCTCTAATCCTTTTTTCAAGTTCGTCCTCGCTTAGCAACTCAGCTTCTGCTGAAGTCAGGTGATGCCGGGTATAAAAATATATGGTTTTATTGATTTTTGCTATCTCGTTTGCAAATTTTTCCACATCCACCAATTCAAGATATGAACTATAACCGTGGTGGAAAAGGCGATACTGAGCTTGAATCTCTTTATGAAGACTATCAAGATTTGTTTTAAGCTCTGCCAATGCCTGCCTATCCGTTTCATCCTGCAGGCCAAGCTCCTGCCTTTTCACGAGAGTATTGATCATTTTCTCAAGACCGCCGCTTTCTACATTTAGCCAGCTGTTCTGAAGCTTCCTCTTCTCCAGCCAATTCAAGTTTTCAGTAAAATCATTCAGTTTTTCCTGTGAATAGCTTAGCTGATAGGATGTGAAAGCATTCATCTCTTGTGGATGTTGAGCTAGGAAAGTTAGGTCTTCACTATACCGGTATACGTCATTAAAGCGGTCCGCTATTAACCGCCTATTGTCAATATAGTTATTAATGGCCGATACGAGGATGATTAACACAAGGCCGACAGCCACTATTCGCATCCAAATGAGCTTGATTTTCAGGCGGATTTTGTCATCGAGTGAATCGGGTACGTTCTCTTCCTGATAGCCACCTCCCGCAAATTCACCGGTAAAACCTGCTCCCTCTTCATAAATCCTGCTGCAGTTAGGACAACTTTCGAGATGCTTTTTGATGGCAACCCGGGTTTCCTGCTTAACTTCATTTTCCATAAATAAAGGATAAAGGTCCTCAACTACCGCGCAATCTAATTTCAATCAAGTCACCTCCCCATCATAATATAACTTCCTGAATTTCTTTTTTGCCCGGTGAAGTCCTACCTTGATGCTCCCTTCTGTCATGCCAAGAACCACAGCAATCTCGGCCACCGAAAACCCGTGAGACCGGAGTGTCAGGAGTGATCTCTCCTGCTCGGACAGCTGGAGGAGCGTTTCCCTAACCGCCATTTGCGCATCGGCGTTTTCATACCTGCCTGCTGCTTCAAGTTCAGGTTCAGCAAATGACCGCTCGTATCTCGTAGAAGCTTTTTTCGCATTGTTTAAATATGTATTGCGGGCTATCCTGAACAGCCATGTTTTAAGCGAGGCATCCCCCCGATAACTCTTCAAGCCCTTGAAAGCCTTAATGAACGTATCATGGGTCAATTCTTCGGCGACTGAACGGTTATGGCACAACGCGCAAAGGAAAGTGTATACCGGCTTTTTGTATTGTTCATAGAGCTCCTCTAACGGATCCGCCATCCTTTTCTCCCCTCTCAACGACTACAGACAAACGAGAACCAAAAAGGTTACAAGCAAACTATTATTTTTAAAAAAATGTGCAGCCCATTGCCTGGACTGCACTTCATACGATCATGGTACCCGCTGCCCAACTTCCTCAGATGCCAAAGCGAGAGCTGCTTTTGAAATCAGCTCAAAAATTGAGTAGCCCGGCATAAGGTTGAGCTCCACAAGAATTGGATTCATTTTTTCAAGAGGTGCCTGTCCTAGAATTGCTTCAAAGTCAGCTTTGTTAAAATCTACAAAACCATGACCGCTGACCCCTTGGTGACGAAGGTCGAGGAACTTGCTAAAGGCTGGATCTTTAAAGAAAAGATATACCCTCGCAAAAAATTCATCCCTTCCAGTAAGCTTTTCGATACCAATGGAGGCGCCAGGGCGAATCATGACTCCGGGGCGGCCATTAAGACGGTAAATTTCATTCTCTAGTACCCTCATATACCGATGAAAATGTTTTGAAAGCCTTTCATTTGCTGGTATCTTAAGAAAATAGGTGGCCCCTTTTCGGATTATGAACTGCTTGTGATCTTCGTATACCGCCCAATTAATATCCCATCCCAGTGCATACAGGAGCGTCTCCTCTGCAAGCCGGTAATATAGAACCACAAAATCTATTAAGTTATTATCCTTATAAAGCAGTTCCGCATAGTTGTGGAGAAAGGCAATAAATGCACGCTGGTCCCTTCTTGCCACCTTCCTGAACTCTGTTATAAAAGCAGTTTCGCTTTTTGCTTCTTTGGGATCTATTTCAGCAAGAGTTTCGCTGAGATTATTCCAGTAGCTTTCTGTTTTCAGCTCATGGGATGTAAAATCAAACTGACGCAATCCCTGTGCCAAGTCAAGCAACTGGACAATTTTACGGTTTTGGAACCGGTTTGACGCAAGTTTTTTGGCTGCCCGGAAATTTCCTGATTCAACTAGCTGATGTAAATGGTGATAAACGTTCATCTCTTTCGCTGCGTTACCATCTTTCTTTTTTGAAAAAGAAGGATTCAATGCTGTTCTGTTTGGAAACCTCTGCACTACCTTTAACGTGAGCATATAGGCAAGAACCTTGTCGGAATAAAAGTCAGTATGTATCTCAATAGTTTCAAAATTAGTTGTTATCAAATCAGCAAAGTTTTCAGTCCAGTGCCGTGCCTCGTGGACCGATTTGAATTTGGGAATAGGAATTCTGCCAGTCGTGCCAGCTTTTATCTCCGCTGGCTGCAGTAACCATGTTTCCGTGTTGCTCGCTGCGGAAGGAAGCCTGGGATTTGGATGATCACTTAAAACGATTCGTAAATTTTTCATAGCGAAACAGCACCCTTCCCGGTCAATTTCTCGCTTAACTGCAGCAAAGCCAAATTAATCTTTTCTACATTATTATCCATTTCAAGCCCGAATTCCCTTAGCATGATGTTTGAATCCATCAAGAACCTCTTCTTGGCCCGGGAAAGGGTTGTCCTCGATGTCCCGAAATACGACTGCCAGGCAACATCATTGTCAATGCCGCTCCTGCCATGGCCAATGAAACTCTGATTTCTCCCCTGCAGAAGTTTTGCGACATTCAAGCTCTTCAAGTAAAAATAAGCCCCGAAATGGCTATTAATTTCCCGCTTATCATACATTTCTTCAATTTTTTCGATCAACTGGTAAATGGATGAATAGGTCTCCTTCTTGAAGCCTAAGCCCTCTATCTGTTTATGCTCAATTAAATATAGAAGTATCGCCTCACGCGCCCGATAAAATCGAATCAGGAACGAAACCATATCATCAAGGTCCAGATACATTTCCAGATGGCGATACAACTCCATAATTCTCGCCAAATCACGAATCGCTGCATCTTTGGATAGCAAATTTTTTAATATAACGTCTGTTTCAATAAAAAGCTCAGTTTCGCCTGCAATCGACCTCGCCTCATCCAGCGCGATGCGTGCGTCCTCAAAATCGAAATTCATCCGATGAATCATCAGCCTTAACAGGGATGCCGCCGCCTGTTTTTCAACCGAATCCTCCAATTCATCAAGAAGCTCATATGCAGCCATATAGTCATGATCCATAATGAATGACTGAAATTCTCCCAGCCAATCGGAAGCAAGCGGAACGATTTCAGCTTTTTCCACCACAGCTTCCCCGTTTGCAAAAAATACTGCGGCATAACGGTTTTCAGACTGCCTAATCCCTTCCCGGAAGACCAAGTCATACAGTTTTCCATGCCCAATTCCGGGTAGTTGTGCGACTATCTCGAACGGATATCGCTTGGAAATGGTATGCACGATTCTGCTTACATCACTCGGATCCGTTCCGTTTATGCCTGCCCTTGGCGTAACAGCCTCAACTTCCCATTCATCCGGAAAAAATGGATGGATCAACTTTTCCAGCTCCTGCTGAATTTGATACATTTCAAACTGCGAAAAGCGGCTGTCGATTTCCTGCCAGACAACGATTGTACCTGACTTTTGATTAAGTAGTGACAGACATTCCACTTCTTTTTTTACTGAGTATGTAATGGTATCTGAAGATAATGACCACGGGACACGCTTTGTGTTGCCCGCTTGTTTTAATATTTTCCCGTCCAGAATCACTTGCGGAACGAGCAGTTCATCCGCCACTCCTACCAACTCCCAATGCAACACTATTTTGAAAAAATTATACCATATTAATACAGAGTGGTTTTGGAAAGGACGATAGAACTATCTTATATTTATAACTAGTTCCATCTTTCAAGAGGAGTAGGTTAATTTAATCGAGTTTGCAGCGTGGTTGGACTGCCGAACCCTCTTACTAGTAATTAAGCTTTTGAATAGTTGCTCTCTTCTCTTGGGTGTACTCAGTTTATCGGGGAGGAATAGAGTTTGTCCTGAAAAACTAAAAAACTGTCCTGAATCGTTTGGGAAATGTCCTGTATTATTCGGGAAATGTCCTTTATTTCATAAAATCTGTCCTGTATTTTTTAAAATGTGTCCTGATTCACGGACTGTAAAATTGTACGACTTTTATTAAGTCTGCTCGGTCGGGTGTACTCGGTTTAGTGAGGTGAAATAGAGTTTGTCCTGAAAAATTGAAAAACTGTCCTGAAAAGTTTGGGAAATGACCTGTATTTTTCGGGAAATGTCCTGTATTTCGTTAAATCTGTCCTGTATTTTTTAAAACGTGTCCTAAGCTTTCGTTCACGTAAGGGGTGATTGAATTAAGCTTTCTGTAGTGAAAAAAATCGACCATATAAAAATCCATCCCCTTCTGCAACAGATGGGGATGGGTTTTAATTTAAACGCTTAAAATGTCCTTGCCAGGTCTTTCGCACGGTTGATAGCGTCTTGTTTAATTTCTTCTGCCCTGTCAGGATATTGGTTGTGTCCTTCGACAAATAAACCTTCAAAGTTATTGATTCCAAAGAATTGCATGATGATCCCAATGTAGCGGTGTCCCATTTCCAGAGCCGCAGCAGGTCCTTCGGAATACACTCCGCCCCGGGCCTGGATATGCAGTGCCTTTTTATCGCCAAGGAGCCCGATTGGTCCTTGTTCGGTGTATTTGAACGTTTTGCCTGCTACGCAAATAGAATCAATATACGCCTTCATGACAGGCGGGAAAGAGAAGTTCCAGAGTGGTGTGACAAATACATATTTGTCTGCTGCGACAAACTGATCAGATAGTTCACCGAGCCTTGTGACTTTTCGTTTTTCTTCTTCAGACAATTCGTCAAATGACGAACCTGATTGAAGTTTACCCCAGCCGCTGAATACGTCTACATCGATTTGCGGAATGTCTTCCTTATACAAGTCGAGATAAATCACTTCATCATTAGGATTCGCTTCTCTGTACTGTTCGATGAATGCTTTTCCGACCGCCATACTGTATGATACGGTATCGTCATGTGGATGTGCCGTGATGTATAAAACCTGTGCCATTTGCTATACCTACCCTTCAAATAAGTTCTGACCTGGTTATCATTCCTCAAATTTTGAATGATAAACATTGAATGGTAGGAGATTCAATACACATCCTTATTCATAAACACATAAAACGATACAAATAGAGCGGCGGCCCACCATGCAAGCAAAACACCAAGCGAGAACGATAGCGTCATTCCTTCTATCGGCGGGGCTGTCCCATTCATATAATCAGTCAGGCGCAGATTCACCATAAAAAAGTACTTGGCCGATTCCCATGAAGAAACCATATTGCTCAAAATCGCTCCGGAAATTAGGGCTGCCAGCATGATACCCATTCCGGCAGCAGTGCTTCTGATCAGCACTGACAGCATGAAAGAAAGCGTCCCGACCACGATTGCCACAAACCAGACAAGGCCAAACTCCATTAATAAATATTGCCATTGATCAATAAGCTTTACACCCGATGTATCAAGCGTCGAGCCCGATGCCGTAAAACCAGTCAGGACCGGTGCCTTCCAGCCGCCGAAACCGAATACAGTGCCGGAAATAACATATGACAGGATACCCATGAACGCTACAATCATTGACACTGATAGGCAAAGGGTGATGTACTTGCTGAGCAGCACACGCCATCGCCGTACCGGCCTTGTCAGCAGCAGCTTAATCGAGCCCTGGCTATGTTCAGAAGAAACAAGGTCGCTGGCGATGACCATGACCATCAGCGGCAGAAACAAGTCAATTGAGTTTTCAATGAACATCCTCATGAAGGTTGGAGCACCCGGTTCGGACGGATTGATATCATGGTCAAGATAGTATTGCTGCTGCTGAAGCCTGATTTGCAGCTCACTTTTCCATTCCTCGCTTAATCGGTTTGAGGACAGCCTGTTTTGAATATCTATAATTTGCTGCTGAAGGATGGTCTTCCAGTCTGTCGTCCCCATCCGTTCGCGCTGTGTTTCAACCTCTTTCATCTGGGCATAGGTGAACATTGCGACGAGGATTCCGATGATGGCGGCAATTATCAGCAGCCTTCTCTTGGCAAGAAGCTTGAGCATTTCGTTATAGACAAGCTCAATCAATTGTGTCACCCCCGGTCAGCTCAAGGAACAGGTCCTCAAGCACAGGCATTTTCCGGTTCATTTCCGAAACCTCAACACCAGACTGGACAAGCTTCCGATTCCAATCCGCTGCTTTTTCAGCACTATATTCGGTTAAAATAGCTCCATCATCCCGAATCTCGATTTCCGTTAAGCCGCCAAGGATTCTTTTCCCTTCCTCAAGCGGTGAAAGCCTCCAGACAATCCGTTCACGGTTTCCAAGCAGGACATCAACTGAATCGGTCTTGATAACTGAGCCTTTGGAAATGATGGCGACACGGTCACAGAGCAACTGAATTTCACTCAATAGATGGCTTGAGACAAGGACACTCAATCCTTCCTGTTCTGCTAGAAAGCGAATAAATTGCCGCATCTCGCGGATTCCCGCAGGATCAAGGCCATTCGTCGGCTCGTCCAATATGAGTACACTTGGACTTCCGAGAAGTGCCTGTGCAATCCCTAACCGCTGGCGCATTCCAAGTGAGTAAGTTTTAACCTTGTCATAAATCCGTTCTTTAAGACCGACAAGCTCGGTAACCTCAGCTATCCTTTTTTCACCGATTCCATCGAGCATTCTTGCAAAATGGGCAAGATTATCATAACCGGAAAGATACGAGTAAAGCTCGGGATTTTCGACGATACAGCCCAAATTACGCATTGCCTTTGAAAAATCCTTCTGGATATCATAGCCGCATACCGAAATAGCACCCGATGTCGGCTTAATCAGACCAACAAGCATCCGGATTGTGGTTGTTTTCCCGGCTCCATTCGGGCCGAGAAAACCGAAAACTTCCCCTTTGTGCAGTTCAAATGAAATTCCCTTTATGATTTCCTTTTTACCGATTCTCTTTTTCAAATCTTTGACTGAAAGTGTCACTGTATCCATCATTTTTCCCCCTCCCACGTGACTAGCGCCGCAACACGCTCGGCAATCAGCTTATATCCTTCTGTGTTCGGGTGGAATTTATCAGTATACAAATAATCATTTACATTTAATTCAAACAAGTCAAAAGTTGGCACAAAAACAACCTTATCAAACTGCGCTGCAAGCTCGGCAGTTGCAAAGTTCCAGCCCCGGACAATCGCTGACATTTGCTTGCCTTCCTCAAACTCTATAAACGGATTGTACAGTCCGATAAAAAAGACGGTCGCATCCTTATTTGCCGTTCTAATTTGCGTGAGAATTGATTTTACATTGGCCAGGTAGTCCTTCTGGATTTTTTCAGGGTTCCCCGAATCAAAATCCACAAGACCCTGTCCGCCTCGAAACAAATCATTGCCGCCAATTGTAATCAGGACAATATCGGCCTGTGACAGCTGCCGCTGGACTTCAGCCTGCTTTACCTGCTCGGCAAGCTGTTTTGAGCGCTGGCCATTGATTCCAAGGTTTACAAGCTTTACATCCTTATCCGAGCGCTCATTCAAACTGTCAATTAAATATCCAACATAGCCTCTTCCTGCTGCATCTCCAGTCCCCCTCGTTAGAGAGTCACCCATTGCCACGACCTGAAGCCCGTCCACATCCTTCGCAGGGGCTTTTTCTGTTGGTTCCTGAACCAATGACTTTCCGCTGGCTCCATAATAATCGGCAACTGCCCATACGAGACCGCCGAACCATAGCACCAGAAATAGTGCTGAAGCTACAGTCCAAATCCATACCGTCCGTTTTCCCAAGAAAACCATTCCTTTCTAAAAACTTCCTATTTTAATTTAACCATAGAAGGAAGGTGATTCAAACTGCGGAAGCTTGGTGGCGATTGGTTTGAGATGGTTTTTTTGCCTCGTCGGCCAATTTTTCAAAAAAAAAGGCTTTCCGAAGTTTCGGAAGCCGTTTCTATCTTATTAGGTTCATTAATTTGCGTCGCAGTCTCCAGCCCCATCCGGAGATTCGGGTGCTTGATTTACCTGCGAGGTATGCTGCGGCCAACAGGATTAGCAAGACTATGCTGGTGCTGAGCATAAATTTCTTAATTTCTTCATTATAGAGTTCCCAGCCTGGGCCGGCGAGGTTGCCTATTAAAATGTAGGCTGATGACCATATGAATGCGCCGGTAGCGGTGCATATGCAATAAAGCTTGGGCGGGAATTTGGTAATGCCGGCGAAGAAGCCGATGGCATGCCTTGCTCCGGGTATAAAGAAAATCAAGATTAATAGTTTGTTTCCGTATTTGTTAAACCATTTTGCGATTTTTTCAATGGTTGAGATTTTAATGTATACATAATGGCCGTATTTAGCTATGAATTCATAGCCAAGCTTTTTTCCGATCCAGTAATTTGCGATCATTCCGGTGAATGTCCCGATAGTGGCGATTGCGATGGTTGCCAGCCACTGAAGTTCCCCTGTATAGGATAAATAGCCGGAATAACCGAGAAGGGCTTCTAAAGGAACAGGCAGGATAATCATTCCTAGTGCCATTGAAATGAATAGGAACATATAGCCGTATTCATTCATGAAAGATACTGCGTGCTGCACAAGTCCTTTCCCCCTCCAAAATTAGACAATTTTGTCTTTAGGACAACAGTTCAACTATAGTGTTCGGTTGTTTATTTGGCAATGGAAAAAATTTCTTGCTGGTGGTAAGATGGACAGGACTAACTTGTACATTATATGCTCGGCATTGCCAGTATAGGCGTGAAAGTTGGCATTGGCAACAAGAAGCGTCAGGTGTGTGTTTAATTCACCAGTTTCAGAGGGAAGATAGACGTATATACCAACTGTGTTAGGAGTGGCATGAATGAAAAAAGGATTTATGGGAGTTGGGCTGGTCATCATCGGCATCATTGTCGTACTTGGCATTATGCTCGCATCGAGTTACAACGGGTTTGTCAATGCTGAGGAAAATGTTGACCAATCCTATGCACAAATCGAGAACCAGCTGCAGCGGCGACTGGATTTAATACCGAATTTGGTAAATACGGTTAAAGGTTATGCGGCTCATGAGAAGGAAACAATCCAAGCAATTTCTGATGCCCGTGCGAGGCTGGCGGGAGCTCGCAGCCCAGAGGAAGAAGCGACAGCGAACGCCGAGCTTTCGGGTGCACTTAGCCGCCTCCTCGTTGTTGTGGAAAATTATCCGAACCTGAAGGCGGACGCTCAGTTCCGGCAGCTGATGGATGAGTTGGCTGGAACCGAGAACAGGATTGCGGTTGCCAGAAAGGATTACAATGACGTGGTTGCTGTTTACAATAAAAAGGTAAAGCAGTTCCCTGGTGCAATTGTCGCCGGAATTACCGGTTTTGATGAGAAGGAATATTTCCGCGCCGACCCTCGTTCCCAGGAAGCACCTGAGGTTGACTTCGGAGGCAACGGATAATGAAACGCTGGAAGGCCGCAAGCGTTTTTGCGCTGCTAGTCCTTCTCCTGGTTGGAAGCGCGAATGTGTTTGCAGCTGCTGGGGATATTCCGTCACCACGTGGAGATATTTATGTCCAGGATTTTGCCGAAATCCTCAGCCAGGCCGAAGAGCAGCAGATTCGCGGCTGGGGCAGGCAAATTCAAAGTGGTGCGGCTGGAGCCCAAGTTGCGGTCCTGACAGTCGATACAATTGGCGACCGCGATATTGAAGGATATGCGAACGAGGCGTTCAGAACATACAAGCTTGGCCAGGCTGGCGAGGATAATGGTGTCCTGCTGGTGCTCGCTTTACAGGAAAAGCGAATTCGGATCGAGGTTGGTTACGGCCTTGAAGGAATCATTCCGGATGGGAAAGCCGGAAGAATCCTGAATTCGTATGCGATTCCTTCCCTTCAGGCTGGCCGCCCCAATGAAGCGGTGATTAATACGTATCAGGCGCTCGGCAATGAAGTAATGAGCGGCTTTGATGCGAGCGGTAATCCGATACCGCAGCCAAATGCTGTCGGTCAGGGCCAGGATACTGGCATTCCTAACTGGCTGTTCATTTTGATCGTTGCTGGTTTAATTATCCTTGATATGGTGTTTTTCCGAGGCACCTTCACCTTCCTAATCCTGTCGATGATCGGACGTGGAGGCGGTGGAGGCGGCGGCTCGATTGGCGGCGGTGGAGGCTCGTCCGGTGGAGGCGGTGCCAGCCGTGGGTGGTAAGTTTAATGGTGGGCTGTCCAGTTCGTTGGGCAGCCCTTTGATTTGAATGAATGAACAATATCAAGAAAGCCGAAAAACGGGCTGCCATCAATAGGCAGCCCGTTTTCGTGGTGTGGTAGTGGGTTTCGTTTTTTCGAATATGGTGCTGTATGTTAATTACTGAAAATTCTCGTTGTCGTAATCCTGCTCTTTCAGGATTCCCATTTCCCTGATGTGCTGGCGTGCTTCGGCATCGCCAAACCGGTAGATCATTGCGTAAATCGTCTCCATCGTAGAATCGTATTCGGCATTTTCGTTTTCCGAGAAGGTATGGTATTCCTGAGCAGGTTTATGCGTTCTTGCATACCCTTTTAAGTCCGCCTTGTAATTCTCCTCAAACAGTTCTCTCAAATCCTGGATCTCGTCCTCATTTGCCATTATCGTGAACGTATTTTCTGCGGTCGGCTCTTTTGTAATCTCTCCTGTTTTAATATCGACAAAAAACATTTGCTTGTCCAGCATTCTCTCAGCTCCTATTCCACTTCTTCTATGATGTACATTTACCACTATGTTGGGATTTCTAACCTTTTTGGGGCATTACAGATTGGTTTTTGTCAGGGAGTGTAAGTGGGATGTAAGAGGGATGTTGGTAGATGCGGCCTTTCTTGGTGCCGATGAATGGGAGGTTCATGGCATTGAGAATTAAATACATCATTTTGTTATCTCGGACTTGCAGAAATTTTCTTGCCTGTTGATTAGTAATTTGCGCAGAAATAAGTAGGAAGTAATCTTCTACTGCCTGCTTGTAGGCTTCTTTTGAAAAGTTTTTACATGAATTGCAAAACCATTTTCGATGGCATTTGTTCATGGGGATATGATTACAAAACGGGCATTGTACACCAGATGGTATATCTTGATGAGTGAGCGAAAACATTTTGAGGACATTCGGCCATTGTGGAGTATGTTCAGCAAGCACTTTTTCTTTCAGTTTCTTTAAGTTAAACTCATCAAAAACAAGCTGCTTGTACCTTTTCTCAATCTCTTCAACTTTTTCGTTTAAACGAATTGAATGAATTACCTTTTGAAAGGCTTCAGTGTAGCCAGGGTCAGATTTAAGTCTTGTATTCGAATTGCTCATTACTACAAGAAAATCAATTGGAATATGTACAAAATGGTTTTGTTTACACCATTCCTTCAACTGAATAACTTGAAGCTTGGCTTGAGATATCGGGTTGGCATAGGTATTTATTTTACCATCTTTCTCTTGAGTAACTTGGCAGAAATTTTTTTTAAATGAAATTTCTCCTGCCCAATTCTTTATTTCAAGGTTTAAAGCGAAGTAAGGACTCACGAGGAGAGTATCAATTTGAAAATAAACCCCATTCACTTTTAATCTAATCCCTTAATGATATACCTCCCTTCTTTGAGATAATTAAGGAAAAAGTCTACTGCTTTCTCCCCATTATAACCTGCCAAATGTGTTCTAAGAGCCTCTTCAATCTCACTTCTCTTATGGTGCGTAGGTGAAATTCTTCTTAATAAAGCTGTTAACATTAACACAATCATTGGAACCGCTCTTTCCAGAACAACCATATTCACACCTCCTTTTTTGAAGATTAATTTCTATATTGACAGCCCAAACACCTGCCACAATTAGCTTGAATTGTTACAAAATTAGACATATTTTTTAGGGATTAAAATTATATCGGTCACTGTCACAACTTTATCCCCTGGTTATTCACGTTTTTATCCCTTGTTCACAATTTTTTATCCCCTTCTCACCGATATATCGGAAATTACCACAAATCCGACACATATCCCGATCCCATTACCACTACCAAGTGAATGAAAAGCCGGTTATAAAAAGCAAATCCCCGCTCTCCGGATCCGTACTAGCGTTTCGACTTAGACCAATATTTATATCGGTCACTGTCACAACTTTATCCCCTGGTTTTTCACGTTTTTATCCCTTGTTCACAATTATTTATCCCTTTCCCACCGATATATAGGAAATTACCACAAATCCGACACATATCCCGAACCCATTACCACTACCAAGTGAATGAAAAGCCGGTTATAAGCAAATTCCCGCTCTCCGGATCCGTAATAGCGTTACGACGTAGTCCCAATTTTTATATCGGTTACTGTCGCACCTTTATCCCCTGGTTTTTCACTTTTATATCCCTTGTTCACAATTATTTATCCCCTTCCCACCGATATATCGGAAATTACCACAAAGTCCGACACAACTAGAACCAACCACAACAAACCACCAAGTGGACGTAACCCCACCCTATCAAAAACCGCCGCACCCAGTACCTGGCGCGGCGGCAAAAACTTCTACTCTATTAATTCTCTTTGCCCATAAACGGCCACCAGTTGGCTTTGCCAAACATTTTGACCATTACCGGTACAAACAAAGGCAATATAAACAGTGCATATAGAATCAAGCCAATTAAAAGGATTGTCGCAATCTGAAGCAGAGAAAGAACTCCCGATGGCATCATCGCGGCAAAGGTTCCGCCCAGGATGACGGCAGCGGAAATGATGACTGTCCCCATCTTTTTCATTGCCTCCAAAATTGCGTCTTCAACGCGCATGGCCTTGAACTCATTAAAACGGTCCATCAGGAAGATGCTGTAGTCGATTCCAAGCGCAATCAGAATAACGAATGCGAAGAACGGAACCGCCCAGCTGATACCGGAGTATCCAAGCACGTTAACGAAGATGGATTCGGAAATTGCCATTGATGTGTAATAGGTCAAAATCAGTGAACCAATCAAATAGATCGGCATGATGATTGATCGGAACAAAATCATCAGGATCAGGAAAATGCCGCTTAGCATAAAGATTACAGTTCGGGAATAATCCTGTGCGGAGATTATATTCAAATCATTATGCATACTCGTTACGCCGCCTATAGCAACATCGGCATTCTCAAGGCCGGTGTCCTTAACCGCGCGCTCTACCGCTTGTTCCAATGGTTCAACAGAATTAATAGCGTCATTGGAATATGGATTAATCTCAAAGACAACATCCATCGTCATCACTTTGCGGTCTGAATTCATATAGGCATCCAATGCTTCGTCAAACTCGCCGCTAGCAAGTGCTTCCTCAGGTACATAGAAGCCATTCCGCTCGTTGGCTGCAACCTCATTCAAATATCCCTGTGCATCCTCAAGCCCGTCGGCAACCTGATTTAAACCATCGGTCCCCTGTTCCAAGCCATCTGTCAGTTCGCCAAGCTGGCCACCGATTTGTTCAAAACCGTTCAAAAGCTGCTGCTGTCCATTGTTAATGCTGGTCAATCCGCCAGTAAATTTCGGAAGGTTTCCGACAATTTGTCCCTGGCCATTTGCCAGTTGATCGAGTCCAGCCTGCTGCTTGGAAATGCCTTCAATCAGCTGCTCCATGCCGCCAATAAGTTTTTCTTCACCGTCAATCAGCTGTATGAGGCCAGCATTCGCCTCAGAGATTCCACCCTGGACCTTTGCAAACTCACTGTTCAATTGGTTCAATCCTGATTTCAAGCCGCGTTCTGGATCATTTATATAACCTAATGCGGTCAGTACATTGGTTTTCAAATCAGCATAGTTCTTATCAGCCAGTGCCCCCATTGCAGCCGGGTTTTTCTCAAGCTCAGACATATTATTGTTTGCAGCAACTAGTAAGCCCTCAACATCCTGCAGGCCTCCAGCGACCCCCTGGTAGCCCTTATGCAGCTCCCCAACGCCTGACGAAAGGGACTTATATCCCTCTAGCAATCTCTTATATTCAGCCAGCATTTTTTCAGAGCTTGCCTTCGCTTCAGCAAGGCCGCTGCGGATCTGCTCAGATCCAGCCGACCCCGCCCTGATCCCATCTTCAATTTTCGCAAGATTAGTCTGGACCACTCCCATATTGCTCTTTAATTCATTCGTACCCTTAATCAGTTCAGAGATACCATCTGAAGTCTCTTTAAGCTTCGGTGCTGAAGCAGAAAGCTTTTCTTCTGCCTCAGACAAACCGCCGCTGATTTGCTTGATGCCGTCATTTCCTTCGCCTAGGCCTTCACTCAGTGTCTTGGCCTGGCCAGAAACGTACAACTCATCAATGGGTTCACCAGTCGGGCGCGTGACCGAGCGTACCGTTTTTACATTGTCAACCTTGGCAATTTCTTCACTGATTTTTTCAGCTACCGCCAAATATTCGGGCTTATCAAGCGGTTCATCATTCTTAATGACAATTTGGGATGGCATCGATTCGCCAGGGCCAAAACCATCGGAAATGATATCGAATGCTTTGATCGAATTGAACTCGTCGCCAATTTCCTCTAGAGAATTGAAGGAAAGCTCCCCTTCATACGTGAACAAAAACGGAAGTGATACGGCCAAAACAATCAGCAGCGCAATCAATGGACGTGCCAGCGCGAACGAACCGACAACCTTCCAAAGCCCGCTATCCTTATGTTCGAGCGTACCTTTAGCAGGCCAGAACAGCTTACGTCCAAATACCGCCATGAAAAACGGAACGACTGTCACAAGCGCGAGCATCAGTACACCGACACCGACCGCTACTGCAGCAGCAGACTGGTACAAAACAAATTCAGAGAAACCGATAGAAGCAAACCCTACCATAACGGCAAGTGCACTGAAGAATACAGTTTTCCCTGCTGTTCGATACGTTGCAACAACGGCGTCCCCAATAGATTCGTGATTCTGCATTTCTTCTTTAAAACGGCTCATCAGTAAAATGCAATAGTCAGTACCAATCCCGAACAGGACGGCGACTAGAAATATCTGCGTAAATGTCGACAGCGGGAAATCCACCTTATCTACAAGAATCGCAACAATCGATTGAGAGGTGAGATAACTTAATCCTACCGCAATTAGCGGAATGACCGGTGCCATCACTGAACGGAAAACAAGTAATAACACGACCAGGATGAACACAACTGTAATCCCCTCTGTCTTTTTCAAGCCTTCCTGTGAATTCGTGACCAGGTCATCGGCAACCATCCAGCTTGACGTATAATAGTGATCCAATTTCACACCATCAAGTGCTTCATAAAGGCCATTTGTAACCTCTTTTGCTTCGCGGCCAGCCATATCAACCTTGACTGAGACAAGAATGGTCATGCCATCCTTGGAAACGAGCTGGTCCTTAAGAGAACTTTCATTGAAGTGGGACATTACTTCTGTAATCCCAAGCTTTTCCTTTTGTGCCTCGAGTGCGTTTACACCCTTCTCGGCTTCAGCAAAATCACTGTCTGTAAGCTTTTTATCACTATGGAAAACAAGCGCTACCTGAGATTCATTACCTGCTGAATCCTCTTTCTGGGCTTCGCTTAAAATCTCTTGTGCCAGTGTGGAGGAATATCCATCTGGAACGGATATCTGCCCTTTTTCACGGACAAGTTCCTCCATGTTCGGTGCAACCATAACAAGAACAGCAATAATCGCAACCCATGCTGCCATGACCAGCCATTTAAATTTAAGTATATGTTTCATGTTATTACTCCCCCAGGTGATTACTTTCCATCTCTGTCAATATCCCGGATAATTTTTCATACGTATTAATAAATGCCCGAATTTCTTCCCGATCGAATTTAGTTATGAACGATTCAACGAGACTGTAAATACGCTGCTCAGTTTCTTCAAAAAGCTTAACACCTTCTTCAGTCAAGGTAAGATAAATTACCCTTCTGTCCTCTTCATTGCGGGTCCGCTTTACAAGTCCTTTATCAGTAAGCCGAGTGATAATTGCCGTGATTGCACTTTTGTTAACACCAAAGATTTCGGCAAGCTCAGAAGAAGTGCATTCGCCTCTTTGGCGGATGTATCTAAGTGTATAATGCTGATCCTGTGTCAGGTCACTGCCAATTTCACTCTTTATCATCATTTCAGCCTTCTTACTAACTGAAAACGAAACTGCGATATAGCGGTCAATCAGTTCCTTAAGCGCTTTTTGATCCAATTGGAAGCACCTCCTTTAAAAGTAGTTAAACTGTTTAACTATTCACCTGTATAACTATATTCACTCAGCCCAAAAATGTCAATCTGGCAAAAAAGAATTTTTTAAAAACAAAAAGCTGCCCAACGGGGACAGCTTGTTTGTTAAAACTTCTTATTCATTCGTTCTCTTTCGAACGTGCTAAAAACAATCGGTTTGCCTTTCTCCATCATCTTCCGTCCTTTTGCGAAGACATCTTGAATCTCGAGTGTATGCGGGTCCACAATAACAAGGTCCGCATCACGCCCCTTCTCGATGTATCCCTTCGTTTTCAGCTGAAGGATGTCAGCTGGATTGGCTGTAATAACCCGGAGTGCTTTCTCGATTGGTACATCTTCCTCGAGAATCGCATCCTTCACTTCCTCATACAGATACTTTTGAAGTCCGAGCTTATACCCATTCTGGTTGCCTTCCTCATCATAAGTGGGCAGCGAAATCATGCCGTCCGAAGTGAATGTAACGTTTTCGAGAGGGACTCCTTCATCTACTACCTCCTTCAGCCCCTTAGAACATTTAATTTCAGTCGTTTTGAGAGATTTATAATCCGTGCTCGTTGTAAAATCAATATAACCGCCTTTACGGGCGTAGTCCTTTGCTTCCTCAAAAAGCTCACGGTTTCGGTTAACATGGGTAACCTGAAACTGGGTGATTGGGATATTGGTTTTGTCGATTACCTGGTTAATCAAAGATAGTTTATCCGGACCAGTGCCAACATGGATATTCAAAATTCCCGCCTTGCCAATCATCTTTCCGCCAGTCATTGCTGCTGCTGCAATTTTCGAAATATCCTCTACAGTAGGCTGGGATGACCGTTCATCCGCAATCGCTATTTCCCCAACTCCAATGATTTTCGCTACCAGAATGATGTCATCTTCAATTTTCCCCATCAGAGTCCGCACCGGAACCTGATAGGATCCTGTATGAATGTAGGTGCTCAGTCCTTCTTCCTCCAGCGCATTTGCTTTGCCAAGCAGGCTGGCCATTGACCGCGTGGTTGAATCATCGCCGATAACCCCAACGACAGTCGTTATTCCCGCAACTGTAGCATCAGTGACCATTAATTCAGGAGTTCTTAGCCTGAAGCCCCCTTCCCCGCCGGCACCCATGATATGTACATGTGAATCTATGAAACCTGGAAATATATATTTTCCCGCAGCATCTACTACGTCAATTTCAACAAAGCCTTCAGGTACCGCTATCTCTTCATCTATGAAACCAATCTTATCTCGAACAACCAATATATCTTTCTTCCCTAAAAAATCGGGAGCATAGACAAGCCCATTTTTTATCAGAGTCAACATTCCTTGTATCCCCTGCCTTAACTGTTAATTAATGGATTATGTACCCAAAATTAATTCGACAAAACCTCCCATTAACAGACTTCAAAACGGGGTCCGGTTTAAGTTTCCGATAAATGGATAAATTAACTAGGACTAAACTTCAAAGGAGGAAACAGCAGTGGAAAATGTGAATCACGCTAAAGCACTTGCAATCAAGGCAGCAATGATTCTCGCCGTCATGTGGATTGTATTATCAATGTTGAACGATGTTTCGTTCCTGGATTCTACGCTAATTGCAATCGTACTAACCTTAATAGCTTACTTTACTGGCGATATGGTCGTCCTCCCGAGAATGGGAAATGTTGCAGCAACAATTGGTGACTTTGTCATCAGCTTTCTTGTTGTCTGGGCTGGACTTGCCCTGTTGGGATATAACGAAGCGGCTGGCGAGGCATTTCTTGCTTCCCTGATTGTCGCAGCCGGTGAATGGTTTTATCATAAGTGGCTTGCTAAAGAAGGGCACCTTACAACTGGCCACTCTGGAAACACCGAAGTTTAAAAGCACAACAACGCTGCCTCTTTTTAAAGGGGCAGCTTTTATTGTTTACAGATGGATTGAAAGAGGGAACATTCAGGTAAGAAAGAAATTCCGGAGGATTGCCAATGTGGATCAATAAACCATTTTTTAGATATGCAACAGCCATAATTCTTTTATTAATCATCATCTTGCTTTTAGGGAAAATCGATTATTTCGTCTGGCCCTTCCAAAAACTTATCGCCAGTGTCTTTTTCCCGCTTCTGCTTTCAGGTTTTCTTTACTATATTCTCCGTCCATCCGTCCGCCTGCTGTCCAGATATATGCCGAGAACTCCAAGCATTTTGGCAGTGTTTCTGATTCTTTTTGGGCTGGGATACGCATTTGTCCACTTTGCAGGGCCATCCATCGCCGGACAGGTTAAGCAGATAAGCAGTAACTTCCCATCAAAAGTCCAAGAGCTGACCGACGAATCAAAGAAAATGGTTGAAGACAGCCCGAAAGCGAAAGAATCTGTCGACAAAATCAAAAGCCAGGCAGATAGCTTTTCCGGGATGTTTTTCAAGGCTGCCGAAAAGAATATTGGCAAGGTAGTCGCTTCCCTGACCGGAATTGTTACTGTCCTTGCTGTCGTGCCATTTATCGTCTTTTACCTCCTTAGGGACGGGGAGCGCCTACAGCCAGCTTTGCTGCGGATTATTCCTAATGACCGTCAGGAAGAGGGCAGGACAATTCTCAAGGACATCGACAATACCCTTTCATCCTACATTGTCGGCCAATTTATCATTGCAGTTGCTGATGGCATCCTGCTTTACGCTGGCTATTTGATGATTGGCCTGGGCAACGCTCTCCTTCTCGCACTTTTTGCAATGAGCGTCGCCGTCGTCCCGTTTATTGGCCCAATACTCGGCATCATCCCAGCTGTTTTCATTGCTCTGATGGACAGCCCCTCAATGGTAGTCAAGGTCCTTCTGGTCATGTTCGTCGTCCAGCAGCTGGAAGGTAACCTGATAACACCTAAAGTAATGGGCAAAAAACTTGATCTACATCCGCTCACAGTCATATTCGTACTGCTAATTGCCGGTTCCGTCTATGGATTTATCGGCATCCTGATCGCCATTCCTGTTTTCGCAGTGGTCAAAGTAACTTTCAACAATATAAGGGAATTCTTCAACCTGAAGAAAATCAAAAAGGCCATCTAGGTAACCTGGACGTGAAAAAAATAGTTTGTTATTAATTCCGAACTCAGTTCGGACACTGAGAACGGCTCTATGTTACCCTTTTATCGTTTCTAGACTTGGTTCGAGCACATAGAGATGCTCCTATGTTACCTGTTTATCGCTTCTCAACTCGGTTCGGGCACATAGAGATGCTCCTATGTTACCTATTTATCGTTTCTCGATTCCTTTCGGGCACATAGAGGCGATCCAAATCCAAAAACAACTAATTCCAGCTACTATAAAAAGCCCGTCCAAAAAATCCAGGACGGGCTTAATGCTATTTTTGCCAGATTCGTTTGTTTTCTACCCGTTTGGTCAAGCCGATTGAATCGAGTCTTTCCAAAAACGGTATCATGTACTTCCGCGATAGGCCAAGTGCGGTTTTGGCGTCACCGACTTCAAACTCGGAGCCTGTTTCCGACTTAAGTGTACTTACCGCATTTTTGAAGACCTCGCCATGGTAGTAATACTGATCGTCCAGCGGAACAATTTGTCCTGTTTCTTCCAGGAACCGCTTCAGATCGGCGGAGAGAGTGTCTGGAATGCCAGCGCTTGAAAAATAGTCTGCCAGATAACGTGACTGCAGGCCGTCTTTTTTCATATTCTCCACGATGGACTCTGCGCGCTTCTGCCAGCTTTTCGGCACGTGCGGCTCGAAACCGGATAGTGAAACAAATTGGCCCTTTCTCGCAAACGTTCCCTGTTTGATTCCGAGTTCTACGGTAAAGTCTAGTAAGTTTCGAGGGAAGGAGCGAATCATCGTCTGCAGAAGCTCGGCCTTATTCAGTCCCTGTTTCATGGAATGCTCGGCGTGATAGCTCTGGAGGCGGTCATACATATCCTCTTCAATTGAATGGATGATGGTCCGCATTGTATATTCCTTGCCGTTGAAGAGCAGGAAGGCCTCATCCTTCAACTCCTCAGACAGTGTTTCATCGTCAAGAGCGGTCTGCTTAACCAACTCGTTAAAATCGAGGCTTTTCGCTTCATAGAGTGCAGCAGTAATACGCTCTTTCGGATTGCCGACCTTCTTCTTCTCAAGCTCATCGATCGTTTCATTGCCAAAGCGGTACTTATTGCCGCGCGGATCGATGACCCAGCCGCCGCCGATTGTTTCCTGCGGGCTGGGGCGCCTTAGAATAAAGCGGTCGCCGCGTTTGGTCAATACTTCTTCTTCAAGCCGAAGCTGGCATAAGATTTCATCCGATTCTTCCTTCAGCTCGTTTCTGTCGAAAAAGACGATTCGGCCCATTACCTCGGCCGTTCCGATATGAAGCTTAATCGGCATACGCTGCTTGACGAGGTAGTCGAGGTCCTCGACGACCTTGAGTGCCACATCAAGCGTCTTTGAGACGATAAAGTGTTCGGAAGATACGAGGACATCGCCGCGTTCCAAATCATCTTTTGCAACGTTTGAAAGATTGATGGCGACGCGTTGTCCAGCATAGGCTTTGGCTGCCTGTTTGTGGTGGACTTGCATTTGCCTCGCCCTGACCTCAGTTCCCTTCGGCATGATTTTCAAGGCCTGTCCTTCTTCAACCGTCCCTTCATAGACGGTGCCGCGCACAACTGTACCTTGGCCCTTTACGGTAAATACCTGGTCGATTGGCAAGCGGAACGCTCCCCTGGCGTCGCGCATTTCCTGTTCTTTCAAGGTTGTTATGACTAGCTGTTTCAACTCTTCGATGCCTTTTTTCGAAAGGCTGTCAACCAGAACAAACGGCGCTTCCTCAAAAACAGTTCCTTCAAGTTCACCAAGAATATCGTCCTTGACCAAATCGATGAATTCTTCTTCGACGCGGTCTATTTTTGTAATCGCAACGATTCCGTTTCTGATTCCTAAAAATCCGAGGATATCGAGATGCTCCCTGGTCTGTGGCATAACGCCCTCATCGGCTGCGACTACGAGCACGACAAGGTCGATGCCGGCAACACCGGCAATCATCTGGCGTATGAACCGCTCGTGGCCAGGGACGTCAATAACGGAAATTTGTATTTCTTTATCTTCATATAACGGTGCAAATCCCAATTCAATTGAAATTTGCCGTTCTTTTTCTTCCTTTAGCCTATCGGTATCGACATTCGTCAATGCCTTTGTTAGCGATGTTTTTCCATGGTCGATGTGTCCGGCCATACCAATTGTGAAAAATCTTTTATCCAAAACAGCACCTTCTTCAATCGTTCTATCTATTATTGTGAATGAAACTTCTGTTTTCTTCAAGGCGAAAAGCTGGACTTCATCTTTCGCTTAGCAACATCGCTCCCACTGCCCCACAATATCCCCCTTTTTCCAGGAAAACAGGTTGTAGTCCGGCCATATCCAAATACAGCCCGAGATTTTCTTTGAGCAGGCTATTTGCAGATAAAGCACCCCCTGCAAAAACAACCTTTCTTATCTTATGGACGGCCGCAAACTGGGAAACGAGCAGATAAATGTTTTCTGCAACCATGTTGAAAAGAGCCGCGACATGATCTTCCTTGCTGGCAGAATTATTTTTCGCAAAATTGGAAGCTGTCATCTCACCAAGCAGCGGTTCATTGCCATCGCCGTATATATCTTTAACAAGCACGTCAGCATTTGTTCTATCCCCCGCCAGGCCAAGTTCGGCAAGTTCAGAAAAAACGGCACTGCCAGTAAGAAGCCGGCCAAGCCCGACAAGAGTGCCGCCGCCTAAACCGGTTCCGCCAAGGCGGTCACACTTTCCATCACCTGAGAGGAAAATGGATGTACCGGTTCCCACGTTAACTAATAAAAATGTTCCAAGTGCCTCGCTATTTTTCAGCGAGAAAAGATGGCCTGCTCCCTCGCTGACAGCATGGAATTCCGAAATAATCTCAGCTTCAGGGAAGAAATTCTTCTTCACCCATTCTCCCCTTCCTCCAGTCACAGCTATCCGGGCACCTGGCGACATAAGCTTTAGCCACTGAAATACAGACTCAGCGTCTTCATAGCCAGATTTTCGGTAGTGGAAGCGGCCCCCTTCATCAAAAACAATTTTTACCAAAGTACCTCCAGCATCAATGCCTATCAATTTATCCATGATTTCCCCTCCGTACACTTCTTCCATTCCAATTATTATATAGGATTTTGCTTGCTGCCTGTTAAATCTTTGCTGTATATGTCACGATTCTTCCATAAACAAGACAGAATCCGGTGCTACTTTTATGCTATTGTGAAGGAAAGTAGCAAACACACTCTATGACAAAAGGGAAGACAACCATGAAAAAAACGACCATAATCCTAAGCTTAACACTAGCATTACTAGTTGGATGCCAGGATGCAAACCTTGAAAAAAACCTTCCAAAGGCCAAATTTTCTGTAGGAAGCTTACAGATTGATGCTGTGACAGGCACCTATACATGGGCGGAGGATGGCGACACAGATCAGGCCGATAAGGGAAAACCGGCCGAACTTGCGAAAAAAAGCAAAACGGTCGAGGTCGCAGAGGCTGATTCCATTAAATTAACTTTTAGCAAAGAGCCGACGTCCCTCAAGGCAGGATTTGTTGATGAAGCTTCCGGCAAGACAGAGCTACAGGAATTAACAGAAGGTGTGCTGGCCGTTCCCGCATTGCCCGAAGGAGAACATATAGTTGTCGTAAAAGCGAACTTCCAGAATGGAAATGCTGATTATGTATTCAAAGTCAGTGCTGTTGAAATTGAAGAAGTTGTCACCGACTTTGCTTATCCACAACTCCTCCCTCAAGAGCGCCATACTTACTCCATGCTGGCGGTTGGCCCACAGGATGAAAAAGCGCCGCTTGAAAACAATAAAAAAATTATTCAACACGTAAATGAGATTCTTAGCCTTCCAACCGTGAAACAAGTAAAGCTGATTTATCCTGAGCTCGACTTAAAATCGGATCCTAGCTATATCCTGTTTGACCAGAAAGGGCCTGTATTCCAATCAGCAAACCTTGAAGAGTTAATCAGTTTTATTGATTCAAATAACCCTTAAACGCCGGAGCCTTCCTCCAGCGTTTTTTTCTATAGGGCTCATCAATACAAAGAATAATTTTTTCCAATTGAGGGATTCTATACTTGGTGTAAACAAACTAAAAAGGAAGTGTACATTCGAGATGGGTATCTTAAGTGGAAATCCGCAAAAAGAGCCGCTTCACTACGGAGAAGTATATGGAATGTGGTCGTTTGTTGCTGGCAGCAAGGCTATGACAGCTGGATACCAAACATTCCTCAACCATATTGGGGACGAGGATTTAAAGAAGCTGGTGCAAGAAAATATTGAGTCCTGCAAGCAGCATGAAAAACGCGTTGAAGAAATTCTTAAGGAGCATGGTGTCGCCCTGCCGCCAACCCCGCCGGAAAGGCCGCTTGCCGATTTGGAAACCATTCCTCCAGGCGCGCGTTTGATGGACAATGAAATTGCGATGGCTTCATCTGCCGACCTCGCTGCTGGACTTGTAGCTTGCAGCGGAATGATAGGAAACTCGATTCGTGAAGATATCGCTATGATGTTTGCCGAATTCCACGCTTCCAAAATGCAGCTTGCCGGACGTTTCTTAAGGCTCAACAAGGACAAAGGCTGGCTGGTCCCGCCTCCACTTCATATGTTGAAGCCTCTTGAAGAATAAAAAACGTTATATCCATAAATGTAAAAAGGATGGCGCTTTGCCATCCTTTTCGTTTTTTCCCTCAACCAGTCAAATTTTGCCTGTAAACTGGCTCACACTCAAGGCAAACTTCGACATCATCAATAATCACAATGTCATCGGAACTGTATTCAATCCCACACTGGCTGCATTCAACCATTTCATCCGTGAGCGGTACAATCTGCTCGGGGGATGCATCATTTATTTCTATTCTTTCAACCCAGATCCCAGTGGAATGTGGCAATGAATTGGCTAAGTAGTCGCTTGCGGCTTCCTCAGTTTCCCAGACCCCTAAATCATGCAGGAGTTCATTGCCGCTTCCTGTGTCTGCCATTAATCCATATACTATTTTCATATGGAAGTCTCCTCTCTTTGTATGAAGCAGAATGTTGTACTATCTGTTTGATACTATACTTAGCCAGATTTTACGTTTGTCAAACCACGTGCTAAAACCAAGAGGAGTTTTATGGAAAAAAGAGAACTAGTTATGAGGGGGGATTTTAATGATAACTATTAAACTAGTAGATAAACTAGAGGAAGAGATTCTGCACCATTTAATGCAATTCTATATTTATGAATTTGCATTCTTTAAGCCAGAAATCAAGCTTGAAGCAACGGGAATGTATAAACACTTTAATCTGAAGGAGTATTGGTCCAATTCTCACAAACATCCTTTTTTTATCAAAAAAGATGATGAATTAATCGGGTTTGCACTCGTCTCCTCTGAGCATGATGGCAACCCTAACCAGGTGGATGAGTTTCACATCATCCGAAAATATACCGGGCGCGGCTACGGAAAGGTTGCGGCACATAAACTATTTGAAGAGTTTCGGGGTCCATGGCGGATTACGCAAATCCATGAAAACAAACCGGCACAAGCCTTTTGGAGAAAAGTCATCGGAAGCTATACAAACGGAAAGTATAAAGAGTTTACCAATGAAAAAAACAAGCTTATTCAGGAATTTCACCTGGAATAACTTAACTACCAGGCTGTTTCAGAAGATCGTTGAATAACGACTTTTTGGAGCAGCTCTTTAAATTTTATAATGAATTTTCCGCTAATCCCAAAGCATCTAATTTGTAAGCCCATTACTAAGACATTTTCCTATCCCTGAAGCATTAAAGGGGTATCCCGAATTTGTACTGGGATACCCTTTGCTTATTTTGCGATTACCTCTTTGTTTTCTTGCTGAGCCGCTTTTCCATGGGATCCTGTTGGAAAAATTAAGGAAAAAGTTGTTCCGGCGCCGAGCTTGCTTTTAATTTCCATTTTGCCGTTGTGCTGCTCTACGATACGGCGGGACATCATCAAGCCCAGGCCATGACCTCCGGTTTTTGATGTAAAAAAAGGCTGTCCTATCTTTTCGAGCATGTCTTCTGGAATCCCAACACCTTCATCTATAAAATCGATTTGAACTTCCAGGGGATTTGGCTGCTCTACTCGTATGGTAAGGTTTCCGCCAGCTGGCAT
>NZ_HG964497.1:3264643-3307750 GCF_000613125.1 Bacillus sp. EB01 | reverse complement strand
GTTCCCATCCCGAACACGGAAGTTAAGCTTCTCAGCGCCGATGGTAGTTGGGGCGTAAGCCCCTGTGAGAGTAGGACGCTGCCGGGCTATCCCAATTTTATTTTTGCGCTGTAACATGAAGTGTAGTTAGTGCATAGAATATTTAAGGGAAAAGTCATTGCTCGCTAAGAGCATGGTGAAAACAGAATCATTTTTATCGTCGCGGGGTGGAGCAGTCTGGCAGCTCGTCGGGCTCATAACCCGAAGGTCGCAGGTTCAAATCCTGCCCCCGCAATTATATTGGTCTGGTAGTTCAGTTGGTTAGAATGCCTGCCTGTCACGCAGGAGGTCGCGGGTTCGAGTCCCGTCCAGACCGCCATTTCAGTTTCATAGACTGATAAAGGAAAACGAAACATTGGTTTCGTCTTTTTTTATTTCTAGAGAATTTCTCCATTACTTCTGGCCTTTTTGCCCATTTTCATAAAATCATGTAAACTACATATAGGCGTATTATCCTTAGGAACTTACTTCCTAAGGTTTTTTTGCAGCCATAACCAACAGGTGTATCTAAAGTTCCCTGAATAAAGGTGATGACATGAACGTATTTGAATATATTTCATCAAGTACTGAGGAAACAATGAGCCTTTCTGAAAAGCTCGCCGGTTATCTTCAGCCAGGTGATGTACTAACTCTTGAGGGAGACCTCGGTGCAGGAAAAACAACATTTACAAAGGGATTGGCAAAAGGACTGGGCATTGAAAAAATGGTTAGTAGTCCGACCTTTACAATTATTAAGGAATATTATGGCCGTTTGCCCTTATATCACATGGATGTATACAGAGTAACAGATGAGTATGAGGACCTTGGCTTTGACGAGTACTTTGAAGGGGAAGGCGTAACAGTCGTTGAATGGGCACATCTGATTGGCGATCAGCTTCCCCTGGATAGACTAGATATAAGAATAAGCCATGAGCCAGACAATAAGAGGAAGCTTCTTTTTAATCCAAAAGGAAGCCGGCATGAGCAATTATGTAAGGAGTTCTTTTCATGAAAATACTTGCTATTGATACATCAAATTACCCGCTCGGTGTGGCAGTTACGGATGGGGATAAAGTAGTTGCAGAATATAGTACCAACTTGAAGAAAAACCATTCCATCAGAATTATGCCCGCTATCGAACTTACGCTACATGAAGCAGGTCTTAAGCCTGCTGATTTGGACCGTATAGTTGTCGCGGAAGGACCTGGTTCTTATACAGGGGTTCGAATTGGAGTAACTGTTGCCAAAACAATGGCCTGGTCCTTAAATATTCCGCTGGTGGGTGTATCGAGCCTTCATGTACTAGCCATGAACGGACGTTATTTTGATGGCTGCATTGCACCTCTATTTGACGCAAGACGTGGACAGGCTTATACAGGACTTTACAAAGCAAAAAGTGGATTGGTTGATGCTGTTGTATCAGATCGTCTGGTTCTGATGGATGATTGGTCTAATTATTTGGCGGAGCTTGGGGAAAAGGTATTATTTATAGGCAATGACTCAAGCCTTCATCAAACCGTGATACAGGCTTCACTAGGAGGAAAGGCATTTTTTGCAAGTCCTGCCGAAATGAATCCAAGGCCCTCAGAGCTTGCTTTTCTGGGAAAAGAATTGGAGGCTGCAGATACTCATTCCTTCGTGCCAAATTATATCCGTCTTGCCGAAGCGGAAGCAAAGTGGCTTGAAACAAGGGGAAATGGACATGAATGATATTCATGAAACCTTGTCGTTCAGATATATGAAAGAGGAAGACCTGGATCGAATTATGATAATTGAGAAAGAATCTTTTACACTTCCCTGGAGCAGGGAAGCATTTTATAATGAACTTCATCATAACCAGTACGCCGTCTATATAATCTTGGAGGAAAAAGGAGAACCTATAGGTTATTGTGGAGTATGGATCGTTGTAGATGAGGCACATATAACAAATATTGCTATCCTTCCGCAGTACAGGGGTAGAAGGCTTGGTGAAGCATTGTTGAGAAAAGTGATGGAAACATCAAAGCAAATGGGAGCAACAAGCATGACCCTCGAAGTAAGAGTTTCCAATCTTCCTGCAAGAAATCTTTATAGGAAGCTGGGCTTTCAGGATGGCGGAATAAGAAAAAACTATTACACGGACAATGGTGAAGATGGGATTGTAATGTGGGTGAAATTAGGATGAAAAATCAATTGATTTTAGGAATTGAAACGAGCTGCGACGAAACGGCTGTAGCCATAATAAAGAATGGAAGGGAAATTGCGGCAAATGTTGTGGCCTCCCAAATTGAAAGCCACAAACGCTTTGGAGGAGTTGTACCAGAAATCGCTTCACGCCACCATGTTGAGGAGATGACAATGGTACTAGAAGAAGCTTTGAAGCAGGCAGAGGCCACGATGGATGATATTAGTGCGATTGCCGTAACTGAGGGCCCAGGTTTGGTTGGAGCGCTTTTAATAGGTGTGAACGCAGCGAAGGCACTTGCTTTTACACATCAAAAACCACTTGTCCCAGTACATCATATTGCTGGCCATATTTATGCTAATAGGATTGTAACTGAAATGAAATTTCCCTTGCTGGCTCTGGTCGTTTCGGGTGGGCACACGGAATTGGTTTATATGAAAGAACATGGCCATTTTGAAGTAATTGGAGAAACGCGTGATGATGCAGCCGGAGAGGCTTACGATAAAGTAGCGAGGGTATTGGAGATGCCATACCCTGGCGGCCCTCACATCGATAGGCTTGCCCAAGAGGGGGCTGCTACTATCCCACTGCCCCGCGCCTGGCTGGAGGAGGGGTCCTATGACTTTAGTTTCAGTGGACTGAAATCGGCTGTTATTAATACCGTCCATAATGCGCAGCAACGTGGTGAGAGTATAATTCCTGCCGAACTTGCTGCAAGCTTCCAGGAGAGTGTCATAGAGGTACTTGTCACTAAGACTCTGCGGGCCGCTGAGGAATACAATGTAAGGCAGGTCCTGCTTGCTGGTGGTGTTGCGGCCAATAAGGGATTAAGAAGTGCGCTTAAAGAGGCATTTAGAGACAAGGAAGGCTTAGAACTGATTATCCCGCCTCTTTCTCTTTGTACAGACAATGCGGCTATGATTGCTGCTATAGGTAGTATTATGTTCGACAAAGGAATTAGAGCAGACATGACGCTGAATGCAAACCCTGGCTTGGCAATTGAAAAATATAACGAATAGAGTCATACTATTTAAAAGAAGCATCGGAATTTCCCGGTGCTTCTTTTTTGTGGATAACCAAAAACATAATAATCTTCATTTTGAAAAAATTGTGGATAAGCACGTGTGTTCCTGTTGATAATGTGGATGATTTTATTGAACTCTGTGGACAAAGTGGATAAGTCAGTTGATAACCCATTTATAAAGGAATCTCATGTGGACAAAAATGTGGATAAAAGTGTAGAAAAGCGCAGGATAACCTGCGCTTTATTCTGCTAATTCGGCCCATTCTTCGAGAAGGCTGTCAAGCTCGGACCGTGCCTGTTCATTTTGCTGATTAATAGCCAGTACCCATTCATGATCCTGATAAACCTCAGGGTCACAAAGGAGAGTCTCATTTTTATCAATTTTTCCTTCCAATTCCTCAATGCGGTTTTCAATTTCCTCGAGTCTTCGTTTCCGCTGTCTATCAAGTTTCTTTGATTCCTTGTCCTTTTGAAAAGTAGACTTCGCTGTATCTGTACTAGTTTCACTATCTATTTGAGCCTTTTTTTCCAGTTCAGCAATTTCAAGCATTTCCTGCTTTTTCTCCAGGAAATAATCATAATCACCAAGGTACTCGTTACAACCTGCCTTATTTAATTCAATAACCTTTGTGGCAATTCGATTGATAAAATAACGGTCATGGGAAACAAACAAGAGGGTTCCAGGATAATCAATTAAAGCATTTTCCAATACTTCCTTGCTATCAAGATCAAGGTGGTTGGTTGGTTCGTCAAGTATTAGAAAGTTTGATCTTTCCAGCATAAGTTTCGCCAGGGAGAGCCTTGCCTTTTCCCCGCCGCTCAATGCAGAAACTGGCTTAAGAACATCATCACCAGAGAATAGGAAGTTTCCCAGAATCGTCCTGATTTCCTTTTCAGGCTTTAGTGGATAATCATCCCAAAGTTCATTCAGGACGCGCTTATTGGATTTTAAGTTTGCTTGTTCCTGATCATAATAACCTATCATGACGTTAGTACCATACCGGATTGAACCCGAAATAGCAGGCAATTGCTTGACGATGGTTTTAAGTAATGTTGATTTGCCAATCCCATTTGGCCCAACTAGGGCAATGCTGTCTCCTTTTGTAATGCTGAAAGTAACATTTTTAGATACTGCTTGCTCATAGCCTATCGAAAGTGCGTCAGCCTCGAGAACATCATTGCCGCTTTGCCGTTCAATTTCAAAGGAGAATACTGCAGATTTTTCATCCCCAGATGGCCGCTCCATTAATTCGATTTTTTCAAGCTTTTTTCGCCTGCTTTGGGCCCGTTTTGTCGTGGATGCCCTGGCTAAATTTCGCTGAATAAAATCTTGGAGTTTTGCAACCTCATCTTGCTGCTTTTCAAAAAGCTTTAACTCACGCTCATAATTTTCGGCTTTTTGAACTAAATATGAACTATAATTCCCGGTGAATTTCTGAATTTGCATTCGGGATAGTTCGTAAACCTGGTTAACAACCTTATCAAGAAAGTATCTGTCATGAGATACAATTAAAATTGCACCGTCATAACCTTGCAAATATTGCTCAAGCCAGGAAAGTGTTTCAATATCAAGATGGTTGGTTGGCTCGTCCAAAATCAGGATGTCCGGTTTACGAAGGAGCAGTTTTCCTAAAGCAAGCCGAGTTTTTTGGCCGCCGCTCAAGCTTGAAATATTGGTTGAATAATCATAGCTCTGAAAGTTCAGACCGTGTAAGACTGAACGTATGTCTGCCTCGTATTGATATCCACCTTGTTCCTTATAGCGGACTTGAAGGCCATCGTATTCTTTAAGTATCCTCTCATACTTAACCACATCTTCAAAAACTGCCGGGTTTGCCATCTCGTTTTCAAGTAAGCGCAACGAGGCCTCCAGCTTGCGTACCTCCTCAAATACTTTCAGCATTTCATCCCAAATTGAGAGACTTGATTCAAGACCTGTATTTTGAGCAAGGTAACCGATAGTGACATCTTTTGGCTTGATAATTTCTCCACCATCGTGGCTAATTTGGCCAGCAATGATTTTTAAGAGCGTGGATTTTCCAGCTCCATTCCTTCCGACAAGCGCAACCCGGTCCCGGGTTTGCAGTTCTAGCTTTATATTAGATAAAATAAGATCAGCACCAAAGTATTTTGCAACCTGGTTTACTTGAAGCAAGATCATAAGTAATCACCTCATTACTATTAAAGTGTAACGTATCCCCCGTTTAACGGCAATAACCGTACCTGACAAGAATTTTTGCTGCCTTGAACTTGTGAATCAAAAAACATAGCCCATACACAATTTGCGGAAAATAGTGTATTATTCAATAAGAAACTAATAATAACATCCATACTATGGATAACTGAACGGTTAAATACAGGGAACCGCACTCGAGAGGAGTATAGCAATGGCTGAATTCACCCATTTTAACGAAGAAGGCCGGGCAAGGATGGTAGATGTCAGCAATAAGCCTGAAACAGTTAGAACCGCAGTTGCCTATTCGAGCATATTAGTGAATAACGAAATATACGAACGAATTACCAACAATCAAATGAAAAAGGGAGATGTTCTTGCGGTAGCCCAGGTGGCAGCAATTATGGCTGCAAAGAAGACGTCTGAAATTATTCCAATGTGCCATCCCATTCCTCTGACGGGTGTGGACATCACGTTCCTATGGGAAGAAGAAAAAGAGGGACATAGGCTGAAAATAGCCGCTGGCGTGAAAACAAAAGGGAATACGGGTGTGGAGATGGAAGCGCTAACGGCAGCCTCCGCATGCGCATTAACCGTTTATGATATGTGCAAGGCAATTGATAAGGGAATGGTTATTGGCCCAACTTATCTTATGGAAAAGACAGGCGGGAAAAATGGGGATTTTAAACGAGATTCTGAATTGGGCTAAAGTAATAAGTCACATTACCTTGGCATGGAAGAGAATTGGGGGATAAGGGATGAGTGAAACAATGAAAATACCGCAGGCCACAGCAAAACGCCTGCCACTTTATTACAGGTTTTTGAAGAATCTCCATTCGTCTGGAAAGCAACGGGTTTCATCAGCTGAGCTGAGCGAGGCGGTCAAGGTTGATTCAGCTACAATCCGCAGGGACTTTTCTTATTTTGGGGCGCTTGGTAAAAAGGGTTATGGGTACAATGTCAATTATTTGCTCGGGTTTTTTCGAAAGACACTGGATCAAGATGAATTGACAAAGGTTGCACTTATTGGTGTAGGTAATTTGGGAACAGCTTTTTTAAACTATAACTTTTTAAAAAATAACAATACAAGGTTTGAGATGGCGTTTGATGTCGATTCATCAAAAGTTGGGACTAGCATTAGCAATGTGCCAATTTATCATATGGATGAATTGGAAAGCCGCTTAAATGAAGACCCCATTTCAGTTGCAATTTTAACTGTACCTGCTTCAGCAGCCCAACCGATTACGGATAAACTTGTTGAAGCTAATGTAAAAGGGATTTTAAATTTTACTCCAGCACGATTGAATGTACCGCCGTTCATTAGGGTACATCATATTGATTTAGCGGTTGAATTGCAATCATTAATTTATTTCTTAAAAAATTATCCTACGGTAGATCTTTCAGAAGAAACCGAGGAAGAAAAAAAGTGAGTCCACTTTAAATGGGCTCACTTTTTTTTGTCAGTCTGTGCTCTTTTAATTTTATAATATAACATAATGATCCTAATTCCAGCTCCCAAATCAAAGGTTGCCAAAATAACGAGGAGCCAGGAAAAGAATCCCCATCCTTCTTGTTTGACATTCTCTATAGCAAAATAAGTAAATAATACGCCTAACAGAATATAAATGAAGGCTGAAAACAATGGTGTTGGTCTCATAGGAACCCTCCGATGAAGTTTTGCATTTTTTCTGCTTCACGCATTATTTTTTCAATATCATCTTTAAAGACGATCTGAATAATAACAACCATCGTATTCATGGCAACGTGGGCAAAAATCGGTACGATAATTCTTTTGGTTTTAACATAAAGGTATGCAAAGGTAAAGCCCATGGCGGAATATAAAAGGATATGCTCAAATTCCATATGTGCAGCAGCAAAAATAATAGAGCTGAGAAGTGCGGAAATAAAAAAGTTAAAGCGGTGATGAAGGCTGCCAAAGATAATTTTCCTGAAAACAAGTTCCTCCAGTATTGGTCCTACTATCGAAGTGACAAGCATAACGGCAGGGAAACCAAAAATCATCTCCATAATACCTTGAGTATTTTCCGATCCAGGTTTTATTCCAAGCATTTGCTCGATGATGATCGCAACATATTGTGCGAAGTAGGCAAGAAAAATACCGCCGATTCCCCATTTTAAGATTTCCCTGACATCTTTGCCTTGCATCGAATTTAGAGATTCCCTCATTTCCTTGCGAAGGATAAAAAGGATGATGAGAAGTGCACTTATAAAGCTGATCAAAATCCAATAATTCATGGCGTTAATCCGGGCTGATTCTAAGCTTTCCCCATTCCCGGCAATCAAAAACGCGAGGAGCGGAACACCAACAAGGCTTGAAAGCTGCATTGCAATATAAACAATTAAGACAAATCCATACTCACGTTTCAAGTCAAATACTCCTTTTTATAAATAAAGTACCCTTATCTTTAGTTTGAATGCTTAGTACTTTCAATTCCAGGGATTAAGCGTGGTTCTTTCTATCTCCTGCCTTTGCACTATCCTTAATTCTTTCATAAAGCAAAGTGTATTTCAATCAAGAAAGCTTCGCGCATATCTTTTAAGGGAAAGGAAATACTTTTATGGTGATTTTTTTCATAAAAAATTGACTTCACGCTTGCAAAAGAAATAAGGATTCATTATTATAATAATTGTGTTAGCACTCGAGTTGATAGAGTGCTAATAAAAATTCTACATATGCTTTGAGGAGGTTGTTCGAATGTTAAAACCACTTGGTGATCGCATTATCATTGAGCTTGTTGAGTCGGAAGAAACGACTGCAAGCGGAATCGTTCTGCCGGATACAGCTAAAGAAAAGCCGCAAGAAGGCAAGGTTGTGGCAGTTGGCACTGGCCGCGTCCTCGATAACGGTGAAAAAGTTGCTCTTGAGGTTTCAGAAGGCGACCGTATTATCTTCTCAAAATACGCTGGTACAGAAGTTAAGTACCAAGGCGCAGAGTATTTGATTCTTCGTGAAAGTGATATCCTTGCTATCATCGGCTAATTTAGCAGGACGAATTATGAATAAATACATGGAGGTTTTGAACAATGGCAAAAGACATTTTGTTCAGTGAAGATGCACGCCGCTCGATGCTTCGCGGTGTAGATGCACTTGCAAATGCTGTTAAAGTTACACTTGGACCTAAAGGGCGAAACGTTGTTCTTGAAAAGAAATTCGGTTCTCCGCTTATTACAAACGACGGTGTAACCATTGCGAAAGAAATCGAGCTTGAAGATGCTTTTGAAAACATGGGTGCCAAGCTTGTTGCTGAAGTTGCAAGCAAAACAAATGACGTTGCTGGTGACGGTACCACTACTGCAACTGTTCTGGCGCAAGCGATGATCCGCGAAGGATTGAAGAACGTTACAGCGGGTGCCAACCCAATGGTTCTTCGCAGAGGGATTGAAAAAGCAACGAAGGTTGCTGTTGAGGAGTTAAAGGCAATTTCCAAGCCAATTGAAGGAAAAGAATCGATTGCACAGGTTGCTGCGATATCGGCTGACAATGATGAAGTAGGCCAATTGATTGCAGAAGCAATGGAACGCGTTGGAAATGACGGCGTTATTACAATCGAAGAATCCAAAGGCTTCACTACAGAGCTTGATGTAGTTGAAGGTATGCAATTTGATCGCGGTTATGCTTCTCCTTACATGGTAACAAACACTGATAAAATGGAAGCTGTCCTCGACAATCCATTTATCTTGATTACTGATAAGAAGATCTCTAATATCCAAGAAATCCTTCCTGTTCTTGAGCAGGTTGTTCAACAGGGAAAGCCGCTCTTGATGATTGCTGAAGATGTTGAAGGCGAAGCTCTTGCTACATTGGTAGTCAACAAGCTCCGTGGCACATTCAACGCTGTTGCTGTTAAAGCTCCTGGTTTCGGTGACCGTCGTAAAGCCATGCTTGAAGATATCGCTGCTCTTACCGGTGCAGAAGTCATTACTGAAGAACTCGGCCGTGACCTCAAATCTGCAACCATCCAATCACTTGGCCGCGCGTCCAAGGTTGTTGTAACAAAAGAAAACACTACAATTGTTGAAGGTGCTGGAGACTCTGCAGCTATCGCAGGCCGTGTAAACCAGATCCGCGTTCAGCTTGAAGAAACAACTTCCGAGTTCGATCGGGAAAAGCTTCAAGAGCGCCTTGCAAAACTAGCTGGCGGCGTAGCTGTTATCAAAGTTGGTGCTGCAACTGAAACTGAATTGAAAGAGCGCAAGCTTCGCATCGAAGACGCCCTGAACTCAACTCGTGCTGCAGTTGAAGAAGGTATCGTTTCCGGTGGTGGCGTTGCCCTTCTTAACGTATATAGCAAAGTAGCTGAAATCCAGGCTGAAGGCGATGAAGCAACTGGAGTGAACATTGTTCTTCGCGCAATGGAAGAGCCAGTACGAACAATTGCCCACAATGCAGGCCTTGAAGGTTCTGTTATCGTTGATCGCCTGAAGCGTGAAGAAATCGGCATTGGTTTCAACGCTGCTAACGGCCAATGGGTAAACATGATTGAAGCTGGTATTGTTGATCCAACTAAGGTGACACGTTCAGCGCTTCAAAACGCTGCATCTGTTGCGGCGATGTTCCTGACAACTGAAGCGGTTGTTGCTGACAAGCCAGAACCAGCTGGTGCAGGCGGCGGAATGCCTGACATGGGTGGAATGGGCGGAATGGGCGGCATGATGTAATTAAGGTTTTAGAACCTTGTTATACCAACGTTTAAAATGAATATATGCTTTTCTTGTCCTCGTTTTACAAAAAACAAGGCAACCTAGGACAAAAAAGTTAACTAAAGGAGAAGGTCTTTCATCAGTTTGCTAAACTGTTGGGAGGCCTTTTCTTCCATTTTTGCAGTTATATGGGCGTAAATGTTCATGTTATATTGTTATCGGTATCACCTAACCGCTGCTGAATTTCTTTAATCCCACCCGGGCTTGGATTAATAAAGAAGTATGAGTATGTCTGAACGAATGTGCGAGGATATTTTTTTCTATCCTGATTTATTCTGCAATCGTTTAAGCCTTGTTTCAATTACTTTTCTTAATTGCGGATGTCCATCATCCCGGGCAAATATAAACCCACTGTCTTTATAAATGAGTCTGTTTTTGAGTTTAATCTTATTTTGCTTTACACGATACTTTTTAAGTAAATTGACCAGATATAATCAATCTTTGCTATTCGGACGGATTCCTTTGTTTTGGGAGTAGGTAGCTGATAGCCTTCAAAATTGTTATTTGGATTATATAGGGTTTTGGTAACCCGTCATTTATTTGGTTAGGAAAAACAGAAAACATATGTGGGGTTATCAAAAAAATTTGTCCAAACTTTAGATGGGAATTACATTTAGAAAAATTATAATAATAATGCTTTCTATTTTATAATAGAGGCTTTTTTTTTTGCCAGAGTACTGTTGCGGATAGGCGAAGGCCCATTTTTAGTCGACCACCAACATTAGACTGCACCGGAGAATATAATGAAAACAGATCCCCTGTATTTAATGTACCTGAGAGGATGTGCAAGCTTGAAAATTCATTTTGTAAAAACTGAGCCTGACGTTATGTTGTTGCCGAACAGACAGATTGTGGAGTATCAATTAAATAAGGATTGGTATTGGCTCCATATTGGAAAATGGTCGAAAAAGATGAAGATTAAAGAGGCTGAAGGTTTGGAGGATCAGTCCATAGGGGTGAGTAAGCAAATAGATTTTCCTTTTGAACTGCCTGATTTAAGCTATGAGATCTCGGTTGATGATAACGGAATTCACATAGGACCAGTCATTGCGATGATTCTAACAAACAAGAAACTAACGCCTAAAAGGGTGGAAAGCTTGAAGCCTTACTTTAAACAATATGAAAGTGTCAATGGTTTAGCTTATCTAGCACGTTGGTCAGATTTTGACTGGAAAACCCAAACGGTCAAAGGATATTGTTATTCGCCAGATTCTCAAGGGGAACCAAACTGGGTGAGTGGTACGTTTCCATTGCCAGAAGTCATCTATAAACGAAAAAATCCGCCTAACGAGCTCGAGGAACAGTTGAGCGAAAAATATAAAGGAAAGATGTTCAACTCGTATATGTTTAACAAATTGGAATTTCACGATGCCCTAATGAAATCAGATGAAACAAGTACCTACCTTTTGCCAACCTGCCAATACACTGACCCCCACAACTTATTCGAAATGTTAAATACTCATCATGAGATATACTTAAAACCGGTGAAAGGCTCGCTAGGAAACGGGATTTTTAAAGTCGTCAACCTCCGCAGCCATTATGAAGTGATATTCGTCAAAGGACAAAAACAACTAGCTAAGAAGAAGGGAATGGAGCATTTTTGTGAAAAAATGCTTAGCCGAAAAAAATATCTAATCCAAAAAGCCGTTACCTCAAAAAACCAAAACAAGAATGTCGATTTCAGGGTCATCATGCAAAAAGACGAGACAAAAGAATGGAAATGCACGACGGTCATTGCCAGGTATGGAAAGCCAAAACACATTATTACGAATGATGCAGGTTCACTTGTAAGCGGGATAGAGGCCCTTGAAACAGTATTTCAATTGAAACACAACGCCGCGATTAAAAAACAAAATGAAGTCATCTCAGTTTGTAAAGAGGTTTGTCTTCAATTGGAGTCGGTTTTTGGGGTTTATGGTGATTTAGGTTTGGATGTCATCATCGATAAAGAGTTAAAACCATGGGTATTAGAGGCCAATAAATTTCACGCACATAAAATGATCCTGGATGCAGTTGAGGTTGATATGGAAATTTATGAAAAGATTGTCAGTACACCGTTGTTGTATGCCAAATCATTGGCGGGGCTTACTGTAGTTTAAACGTATGTGAAGTTTTGAAGAGGATGTATGAACCTATATTTCCAATATATTAAAAATAGGCACAAACAGAAGGTTAGGCGCCCTTACAACTTGCTTTAAAAAGAATAATGTATGAAGGAGAGCGAATAAAATAGAAGGAGATGGGCAAGTTGGGAGTAAAAAAAGACAAACATTGCTGCTGTAATGAGAGACATTCATGTAAAAAGGATTGTCTTTGTCAAATTCTCAAGAAATTTAGATTTCAAGAGGTGACAATTAAGACAAAATCAGGTGATATTATTGAGGGTGAATTGGAGAATGTAACGAAGGATTGTTGCATAAAAATTATTGAGCCTGGTATGATTACACCTTTTGTTGAGTCAAGGTTAACGGTTATACGTTGTAAAGATGTTGAGAGTTTTTCTTTAGATTTACTTGATAATTAGGAGTAAAGCTTCTATATATATAATGCTCCTAGGGACTCATTTATTTGGTATGAAAAAACAATCCACTAATAAATTAAATGGATTGTTTTTTTTATAATCTTAATTTTTTTAGAAAGGAGCTGAGTTTGGAGAGATTAATTACTATATTATCTGTACCATGCCACCCTTGGTCTGATTTGTACTTATCCTGTTCACTTAATTGTCCAATGTAATAATGGTAATTTAGATTACCGAAATTGCTAATGGTCCAATAAAGAGGAGTTATATAGGTAGGTGAGAAAATTTCAAGTACCTGTGTACCGGGGGTACAAAAGGTCAGATTTGCTAAACCCGCTCCATGTGCGGCGATAATAATTTCAGCTGAAGAAAATAGCTGCACTTGCTCAAAAAAGGAAAGGGTTTCAAGTTCAACCTGTAAAAATTTATACTTAAAGAGTAACTCGTCTATATCCCCTTGGTTTGTAATTCTCCGGTAGCCCTTCCTGCGTATATAAATCCTTTTTGATGGCTTTAAGGAATTTTCCTTTAAAAATGATCTTCTTAAAAAGTCAAAACCCCATTTCGTTGCGTAGGATGGCTGTGAAGGTACAATTAACTCTTCAGCTTGTAAATGGGTATCGTGGTTGGTTATTACTATTTTTTCCAAAAATCCTAATTGGCTTAACGTTTCAGATTGAAAAGGTAAAGCGTTGTATTTACAGATATAATATTCGGGTTTTATGCCTCTTTGTTCGAGTAAATGAATTCGAGGAAGCACCTCATATAACCAGTGATAGTAATTTTCACTAAACACATGTGTTAAGTCTGCTGCGCTTTTGTAATAGTGGGATACAGGAGGTAAAGACTTTTGTTTGAAAATTGAATGTTTATACGGAGTTTCAACCATTTCTTTTGAAACATCCCAAATTAGGTGATTATTAGCAGTAATAATGGCGCCATTTAATCCCCATATTCCACCATGAGGTATAATTCCAATATCTCCCCCCTCTAATACTATGGGATACCGAGAAGGCGGGTGTTTAATTGTTCTTTTAAAGGAGGTGGCAGGATATATTTGATGATATTCGCTTTCATTGGGGTCCGTATATGAAAACCAATCCTTTAGTGAGTTATAAATTCCTATCGGTGGCAATAATTGCTCCAAGTTTTTCCCTCCAAACATTTTTAAGGTTTATGCCAAATAAAAAGTAAAGCAACCTTTCTAGATTATTACCCATACAATGCTTTCGCTTATCCCATATTATGTAGGAGGCTGGTTAATAAGTGTCTTCCCATTTGCATTTTAAAATAGGGGCTATATTTGTTAAGGAGTGAAAATGTTGATTATATGTACTGTTTGCTGTAACAATCACCTTCCACTGTCTTTAAATATGGCAAAATCCGCAAAACAGCATCATCCATTTAGTGAGCTAGTTTTATGCCTTGTTGAAGAAGAGATTCATCCAATTGTAAAGGACTTTCCATACTTTGATCGTATCGTTCTTGCAAAAGATATTGGGATACCAGATTTTGACAAATTTGTGTTTAAATATAACCAATACGAAGCCGCATGTGCAGTTAAGCCTTATTTGTTGTCATATCTAGTGAATGAATATAAGCATATTAATGAGTTTATCTATTTGGACTCGGACATGAAGGTGTATAGCCCGTTAGAAGAGGTTAGGGAATTGCTGCAATCAAAGTCTATTATGGTTACCCCTCACAATACAGAACCGGTTGAAATCAATTATCACGAGGAGTTTTCAAGATTACGAGATGGAGTGATTAATGGTGGGTTTATTGCCATTAATAGGTCCAAAGAAGCCAAGGATTTTCTTTATTGGTGGGCTGAAAGATGCCGTTTTCATTGTTATATCGATTATAAAAATGGTTTATTTTTAGATCAAAAGTGGTTAGAATTTGTTCCATGTTTTTTCCCCAACTCCCACCTTTTACTTCATCCAGGATATAATATTGCTAATTGGAATTTTACAAAACGAAACATCAATAAAGGCTCAAATGGACAATACGTTGTAAATGGAGAGCCAGTCCGCTTTGTTCATTTCTCCGGATTAGAAAATATTTATTTACCCGATAAAACTAATTTCTTTTCTCTCTTAAGAGATGAATATTTAGATGAAATTACTGAGATGAAATATCGGGAACTAAAGGATATCGCGTGGAGTTATAATTATTTTACAAGTGGTGAACAGATCAAACCTCGCACAAAAATTTATTACCGCCACAATCAAAAATTACAAGATAAATTTCCCTTTCCCTTTAAATACTCAAACAGGGTGTTAGCAAGAAGAGAAAAATAACGAGCAGAATACAGTGGGCATCTAATTCAGGCTACGGCTATGTATATTCTCATTTGAAGGGAGAGTGTGTATGAAAATTATTTATTTAGTCCATCAATTTGTACCTGAACATTACCGTGGAACAGAAAAGTTTGTGTTAAACCTTGCAAAGCAAATGAAGGTATTAGGGCATGAGATTAAGGTCATTACAATGAGCTTTTATGAAGAAACTTTTTATGACCAATCTTTTAATGAGATCCTATATAGAGAATTTTCATATAAAGAAGTTGAGATTATTGCTTTAAAGAGGCCAGAACGAGATTGGAAACAATTAACCAGCGAAAAAGACCTTCGAGAGCTTGCGAAGGAATTGCTCATAAAAGAAGCACCTGACCTTGTTCACGTTAGCCACACCATTAGAGTGGCCGAATTTGTCGAAGCAATTCAAGAGCTTAATATACCCTATATCTTAACTCTGACAGATTTTTATCTCATGTGTCCTTATGCAATTCTAAAAAAATCGAATGGCGATTTATGTTTTGGTGCCAATCAAACAAGGGCATGTTTGAAGTCATGCCCAGAATTTGAGCAGGAGTGGATAGGGCATAGATACAATAAGTCTAAAGACATTCTATACGGTGCAAAGACTGTCGTTGCTCCTTCTAAATTCTTAGGAAGTCTATTTAAGCAAGAGTATTCTGGACTTAATCTGGAAGTCATTAACTACGGAGTAGATGTGGAACACCTTAAAGTGAACAAAAAATTTTATAAAAAAGAGGATAAACTTACTTTTGGATATGCAGGAAGTATTGAACAACATAAAGGAGTCCCATTATTATTAGATGCCTTTAAAAATTTAAAATCAAATTCAAACAGTCCATTATTAAAAATGTACGGTTTGGGAGACGAGGGACTTATCCAACTATGTAGGGATAGTGAAAATATAGAATATTGTGGGGTCTATGATGAAACTCAATTAGGAGATATTTTTAATCAAATAGATGCGCTAATCGTCCCTTCAACTTGGCATGAAAATAGGCCGCAAGTAATAAATGAGGCATTATCTTGTAACTTACCTGTTATTGCCTCGGATGTGGGGGGGATTACAGATATCATCACCAATGGCTATAATGGATTTACATTTAAATTAGGTAACGTTTCGAATTTGAGAAATACTTTACAAAAAATAATTACCAACCCAACGATTCTTAATTCAATAAAGAAAAAGCTGGATAGATATGCGAATTTTACCGTTGCAGAAGAGGCCTATAGCTATCAGCAAATATATCTCGATATAGTAAAAAATAAATAGTAAAAAAGAATAAAAAAGTGTTATGTTGACTTTTGCCTGACATAACACTTTTTATTATGAGTAAAGACAAAGACAGCAACCTGTATGCTTTTGACATGATACTTATCTTTTTCCATAGTTTGACCTCAATATTTTATATCTTAGAGACATAAATATGTATAAATGAATATAGGAGGTAAAATATTGATTTCTGTTGTAACCAGTACAATGAGACCAAATATGTTAGATCGAGTAATCGATAACTTTAAAAGGCAAAATGTGGAGAAAAAAGAGCTAATTATTATTTTGAATAAAAATGGAATAAAAATCCACAAGAGCACATCACCGAATATTAAAGTATTCCATCTAGATGAGGCTAAAACATTAGGGGAGTGCCTAAATTATGGTATTAGTAAAGCACAATATGATGTAATTGCTAAATTTGATGATGATGACTACTATTCCCCATATTATTTAAGTAATTCACTTAAATTGCTTGCAGACACAGGTGCAAGTGTTATAGGGAAGGCATCCATATTTGTTTATTTTAAAAAGGATAAGTTGTTATCATTATATCGGCCAAGAATGAATGACTTATTTTTAAAGAATAAAAGGGTACTCCTGGCAGGAGGTACATTAGTTTTAAAAAGGCAGGTAATGGAGAAGGTACAATTTCAGGAATTAAATACTGGTGAGGATGTACAATTTCAAAAGGATTGTTTTGATCAAAAAATATCTTTATATTCAGGCAAATATTACGATTACGTATTGATACGATATGAAGATCATCATCAACACTCTTGGAAGATTGACAACCAAACCTTTCAAAAAGAGTGTATAAAAATTGGCTTAACAGAAAATTTCGAAGAGGTTATTTTGGAAAGAAGGGGAGATTCTTGACTTCAGTAGTTGTTTGTACAAATAGGGAGAGCTTCTTACCCAACATCCTCTACAATTTTCAAAGACAATCATTAAAGGAGAAAGAACTCATCTTAATTGTTAATTCTATGAGAGTAAATTTAGAGGAGATATACAAAAAGTTACCAAGGAATAAGATTAAATTCCAATTAAGGCAATTCCCTGAGGAAATGAGTTTGGGGAATTGTCTAAATAAAGGAGTGGACATTGCCTCCAGTAAATATATAGCAAAGATGGATGATGATGACTTCTATGGCTCCCAATTTTTATTAGAAGCACGTGAGACTTTAGATCATACAAAAGCAGATATTGTTGGGAAAAGTAGTTTTTATGTTTACTTCAAAAGGGATCAAGAATTACGATTATACAACCCTAACCATGAAAACAGGTGGATTTTAAATAACGGAAACGATCAATACAGATCCTCTTATTTTTTTAGTGGTGCCACACTTGTCTTTAAAAAGGATATTTTTAAAAGTGTGAGTTTTCCAGATTTGAATCGAGGGGAGGACAGTGGATTTCAACGAGAATGCTTTCAGCAGGGTATGAAAATGTATTCGCTATCTAAGGAGCATTATGTATATATGAGATATAATCAGCCAACTCACCATCATTCGGATGTGAATGACTTTTTATTAAAAAGAAGGAGCATTTATGCAGATATTCCTTCTATAATGCCAGGTTTTTATGACTGGGAAAATAATTAGTGTTTTTACTGTCTCCTAAGCACCGACCCTTTCTGCACTTTTCTTAGACTCTCTTGCATTGTTAAAGATTCCTAAACAATTAGAACTTTCTTGCATATTATGTCTGAGAAAAGTGATTAAATTGTGGAGGGTTATAATTTGAAGAAAATTATTATAACAGGTGTAGCAGGTTTCCTCGGTTCACAGTTGGCAAAGGAACTAGTAGAAGAAGGCGATACAGTCATAGGAATAGATAATATCGTCTCGGGGAAATTGGAGAATATCAGGGAAATAAACAATGACCGCTTTTTCTTTATCCGAACAAATATTTGCTCCGATGAATTACTACATGATCCTAGGCTAACCGGTGTGGACGAGATTTTTCATTTGGCCTCTCCAGCATCACCAAAATATTATCAAAGGTATCCATTCGAGACCATTAATGTAAATACATTAGGAACAAAGAATATGCTTGAAATTGCTAAACAAAACGGGGCAGGAATAGTATTTTCCAGTACAAGTGAAGCTTATGGGGATCCAGAAGTTCACCCCCAAATTGAAGACTATCGTGGAAATGTGAACACATGGGGACCAAGGGCATGTTATGATGAATCAAAAAGATTAGGTGAAGTTTTATGCTACCTTTATTATTCTCTTTATGGAGTAAAAGTGAAGGTTGCAAGGATCTTTAATACTTATTCTGCAGATTTAGCTAATGATGATGGCCGGGTCATTTCGAATTTTGTCACACAAGCTTTAACAGGGAAAGATATTACAGTTTATGGTGATGGAAAACAAACTAGGTCGTTTTGCTATGTTTCTGATACCATCCGCGGATTGAGACTCCTTATGGAAAAAAAAGAAGCTAATGGGGAAATTATAAATATTGGAAATCCAGTAGAGTTAACCATTCTTGACCTTGCAACCAAAATAAAGTTATTAACTGAATCAAAAAGTAATATTACATTCCATCCACTTCCCCATGATGATCCAAAAATGAGACGACCAGATATTGCAAAGGCAAAAAGAATATTGTCCTGGGAACCTAAAGTTTCTATTGAAGAGGGATTGAAAGTAACCATTGAGAAGTTTAAAGAGAAAATAAACTTGTCCAATTAATTTTTGTTGAGTCATAAATTTAAAAAAGCCATGCTCGAGTTATACCGGTGGTCGAGCATGGCTTTTTAATTTAAATTGACTTGGCTATTTAAACCCCTCCGGGTACTTTTTATGCCAAGACCATGCAGATTGAATGATTTGGTCTAGGCAGTATTTTGGACTCCATCCTAGAACCTTTTTGACTTTCTCAGAGGAAGCTACTAACTTCGGGGGATCGCCACTCCTGCGTCCCAGAAATTGAATAACAGCCCGTTTATTTGTTACCGCCTCGCATGTTTTAATAACATCCATAACTGAATATCCCATACCATTGCCAAGGTTAAAAGTTTCTGAACACTTATGTTTGCTAATCAAATATTCAAGTGCCAAGATATGAGCATTGGATAGGTCAGAAACATGGATATAATCCCTAATACATGTACCATCTGGAGTATTGTAGTCTGTACCAAAAATTTCTATAGAATCTGTTTTTCCTTGTAGGTGTTTTAAAACATTGGGAATCAAATGAGTTTCTGGTTCATGATCTTCTCCAATTTCCCCTGAAAAGTGAGCACCGCCAGCGTTAAAGTATCTTAATACCACAAAATTTAATCCAGTACTAGTGTAAAGATCTTTTAAAATTGTTTCTATCATCAGTTTAGAATGACCATATGGATTAATAGGATTTGTTGGATGGTCCTCTGAAAGAACTTCAGTGGTTGGTAATCCATAAGTAGCACAGGTTGAAGAAAAAATAATCTTGTTAATATTAAATTGTGTCATTGTTTTAAGTAAAACAAGGGTTTTACTCACATTATTTTCATAATATTTTAATGGATTTTTAACAGATTCACCTACCAAACAATTTGCAGAAAAATGCATTACTGCTTTTATCGGTAAAGTACTGAAGATTTTATCTAATAATTTTTCATCTCCCATATCACCAAAGATAAAATGTGCCCGTTTATCAACAGCCTTTAAATGCCCAGTTGACAAATTGTCTAAAATTGCCACCTTATGTCCAATGTCTAGGAGATCTTTGGTAACATGGCTGCCGATATACCCTGCACCACCAGTTACGAGTATCATTTACTATCACCTCGAAACTATGTTTTTCTATTAAAATCTACTTCACCTTTATATGGGAAGAGGTTTAGTTGTTAATGGTCCCTAATCCTTATCTTAATGTTAAACATTTCTAATCTAAGCACATATTATACTGTGGAAAAAATGAACTTAAAAGGTGACTTTTAAGTTCATTTTTTAAATGATGAAATCTAACCATTCGCTATTCCCACGTAATGATAACCCAAATCAACTACTCTATTTTTGTCCACTATATTCCTCCCATCAAAAATATAATACTGCTTCATTAAACCTTTCAATTGGTCCCAATCCAGATTCCGATATTCTTCCCAATCAGTACAGATGATAACTGCATCTGCACCAGTAGCTGCTTCCTCAAAGGATGAACACTGAGTAAATTTGTCAGGTTTGAGTTTAACGATTGGATCATGAACTTTTACATTGCTTTTATGGTTCACCAAATAATCAACGACAGCCAGACTAGGAGATTCCCTAGTATCATCCGTGTTGGCTTTAAAGGCTAATCCAAACACGGCAATGGTTTTTCCGCTTAGGTCTCCAAGTGTATCCTTTATTTTTTCCAGAAAATAGACTGCCTGGGTTCTGTTCACTTCAGTTGCGCGTTCAAGGATGGATAGATTGATTCCTTTTTGGCGTGAAGTATGAAGCAAGGCCTGCACATCCTTCGGAAAACATGATCCCCCATAACCAATGCCTGCTTGAAGGAAATGAGAACCGATCCTATGATCTAGGCCGATCCCTTTTGAAACTTCTTTAACGTTTATTCCAAGTACATCACATAATCTCGCCAGCTCGTTCATAAAGGAAATTTTTAATGCCAAAAAGGAATTGGCTGCGTATTTAATCAGTTCAGCCGATGTTGGGTTGGTTTCGATAATGGGACAAGAAACCTCTTTGTACAGTTCCTTCATTATTTGAGCTGCCTTTCTGCTTGTTGACCCAATGACAACTCGGTCAGGGTGCAAGGCATCACTCAAGGCAGACCCTTCTCTTAGAAATTCGGGGTTGGAAACCACATCAAAGGGGACTTCCGAGGTTTGATTTTCTTTTATGATGTTTGAAACGAGCTCCGCTGTTCCAACGGGGACCGTACTTTTGTTAACCACTACTTTATACCGATTCATATGAGTTCCAATTGAGCTTGCTGCATTTTTGACATACTGCAAATCAGCGCTTCCATTTGGACTTTGCGGGGTACCGACGCATAAAAAAATAACATCGTTTTGTTTAATGGCTTGCTGTGTATCCGTGGTAAAGGTGATATTTTTAAGGTGGAGATGCTTTGAAAGAAGATCATTTAAACCAGGTTCGTAGAAATGGAGTTTTCCGGATTGCAGAGAATTTACCTTTCGTTCATCAAGGTCCAGTCCGGTTACATTGTGGCCCATTTCACAAAAAACAAGCCCAGTGGTTGTCCCGACGTACCCTGTACCAATAATTAAGATTTTCATCATCATCCTCCAGTTATTCTAAGTTGTTAATCATCGGCAGCAGAAGATAGACCGCAAATTTTATTAATAAGCTTTACATAGTCCGAAACGGTCGCAATATCATATCTGGACCCGAGTATTTTCACCCCATAACAACGGGCATCATGTAACATCAGTTTAATAGCATCCGTTAACTGGATTTCTCCTCCTTTGCCGGGAGGGATTTTCTCTAGAGACTGAAAAATTGAAGGTTCTAACACATACCGCCCAATCACAGCTAAATCAGACGGCGGCGAACGATCGGGTTTTTCGATAATATTGGAAATCTTAATAATACCGTCTTGCCGCCCTTCTGGTTCGACAACCCCATATTTGTGGAGGAATTTCTTGTCTACCTTATTTAATCCAAGAATATTGCTTTGATGGAGATTATATAAATCAATCAGCTGCAGTAAAGCCGGTTTTGCATCGGAAAGAATGATTTCATCTGGCAGCATTACGGCAAAAGGTTCGTTTCCAATAAACTGTTTGCCTAGAAGGATGGCATCTCCCAAACCTCTTGCATATGGTTGTCTTACATATTGAATATGAACTTTAGGAAGTTCAAGTTTCTCTAATAAATGGTGTTTCCCGCTTGATGCTAAATGATTCTCTAATTCTGGACAACGGTCGTAATAATCGAGAATCATATTTTTAGAGCGTGAAACAACGATTAGAATCTCTTTTATCCCTGATTTTATGGCCTCATCAACAACATAGTCGATGGCGGGGCGCCCACAGATAGGCATCATTTCCTTCGGTAATACTTTTGTAATCGGTAAATTTCGCGTGCCATACCCAGCTGCAGGGATAATTGCTTTTTTCACCATGGTTAATCCCCTCCTTCCTAACTGATTTCAATATATTCAATTTTGTCCGAGAAGGGGATAGTTCTACAGCATAAAGGGCGATAAATAGGTGATTATCAGGCCTATTGGTTCACCTGGCTATTATAACGGGGTGTGCATTTCCTGTATCAGCGCTCGAATACTAGTCCGTTAGCCTTTGATGGAAGCGGATTTGTCTCCAAACCCAAAGAAAGACCTTGCTACGTTCACCACTGGCAAAGAATATCATGCAGACCTTTCTGCTTCCTACAATATCGGAGCAAGATCTTTATCCGAGAACTAACAAAACCCTTTTCAGAAATGAATAGGTTGTCCATTCAGGCAAAAGTCCTGAATTGGCAAAAAGGACTTTGCAGACATTGGCTTCATTAATTAGTCTTCACTCGGTACCCGAGACAAAAGCGTTGTCTCACAGCTAGGCGTAGACTGTATTTAAGTCAAATGAAGCCGCTGCCGTTAATTTGCACTACCATGTCTTTAGGACAATTAAAGATGCGGGAAATCGGTTGAAAATCAGTGGGTAAAAGCGCCTGTTGAAGCGTAAGTTGGAGGATAGCGGCAAGATGTGCTACCGCCAATTAACCTCTGATATGACTGAGTTTTTAAGTAAGATGAAAGTATTTAAATAAGTTAACAGAGGCTTTCCTTAAGATGAGAAAACTTTTGGGGAGCTTCTTTTTTTCATTTCTTGAGTAACATTGTCTGAGTGAAACCAGTTTCAACATATTTTACTATCAAACTGACGGGAAAGATTTAATAACATCTTGTAATATTAAGCCTGCCATTGTCATAATAAATCACTCAATTAACGAATAATAGTTGGTATTTATTTGAAATCATTCGTCTTTTATTGACAGTTATAATTCTCGGTGTTACGATGTGTTAGTAAAAATTAAATATTATTCTCGTATAATATTGGGGATATGGCCCGAAAGTTTCTACCAAGCTGCCGTAAATAGCTTGACTACGAGGTTGTGTATATTTTGTATGGAGATATATTTATTTTTATGTCCATCATCTACCTTCCTGAAGTCAAGCACCGGTATTTTACTCGGTGCTTTTTTTAATTTTTACATGAGCGACAATTCAACAAGACTATCAGAGGAGGGTCATTTTAATGACTAAAGGTACAAAGAAACTAGCAATGGTATTATTCATTGCTTTACTAACTCTTGTTATGGCAGCGTGCGGCAATAACGCAGATAAGAAAAATGAAGCTAAGGCTGGAACCGATAAAGACGGGTTGAAAATTGCCATTGTAACAAGTCCTTCAGGCGTTGATGATGGCAGCTTTAATGAAGATAACTATAACGGTATTTTGAGTTTTATTGAAAAGCATCCAAATGCAACAGTGAAGGCAATTAAAGAAGAAACAGGTGATCCTGCCGCAGCTGTACAAGCTGTTGCTGATATTGTGGCAGATTATGATGTAATCGTAACACCTGGGTTTCAATTTGCTGGGGTTTCTAGCATTGCTGTAGAAAATCCTGATAAAAAATTTATTTTAAATGACTCTGAACCTGCACCAGTAGGTGACCAAACAAAATTTGATAATATCTATGCGATGAATTTTGCTGAACAAGAAAGTGGTTTTTTTGCAGGAATGGCTGCAGCACTTGAAACAAAATCAAATAAAGTAGCCGTAGTAAATGGTATTGCATATCCTTCAAATGTAAACTATCAATTTGGCTTTGAATCAGGTGTAAATTATGTGAATTCGGTTTTTGGTAAAAACGTTGAACTTGTTGAATTATCAGGTTATGCAGGGACAGATGTAGAAGGTACTGATGTTGGAGGTAACTATGCAGGTTCGTTCGCGGATGAAGCAACTGGAAAAGTGATTGGAAATACCTTGATTAAAGAAGGCGCAGATATCATCTTTGTTGCAGCAGGCGGGACTGGGAATGGTGTATTCACAGCAGTTAAGGAAGCCAAAGACGATGTAAAAGTAATTGGTGTCGATGTTGACCAATTTGATGACGGTAAAAACGGCTCTGAAAATATCGTATTAACATCTGCAGTAAAATTCATGAGCATGAATATTGATAAGGCATTAAATTCTGTTGTTGATGGAAGCTTTAAAGGTGGAAACGTCGTTCTTCATGCAGATACAGATTCAACTGGTTTCATAAAAGAAGAAGGCCGCCATCAATTATCAGATGATACACTTACTAAATTGAATGAAGCTTACAAGTTAGTACAAGACGGTACAATCGTACCTGCATCTAACTTTAATGGCCATACTCCAGAAAAGTTCCCTGGTTTATAACAGTAACTAGTAAATTATGAAATGACCAGCAGAAGTTTATCATTCCCTAATCTCTGGGGGATGATAAACTTCTTATTTTTCCTAATAAAGGAGCAGAAAGATGTCTGATTATATTGTAGAAATGAAACATATAACCAAACGATTTCCTGGAATAGTGGCAAATGATGATGTGTCCATTGGCATTAAAAAAGGGGAAATCTTTGCCTTGCTTGGGGAAAATGGCGCGGGTAAATCAACGCTAATGAGTATGCTTGGCGGTATGTACGAACCGGATGAAGGAGAAATTTTCCTTCGGGGTGAGAAAGTGCAAATTAGCTCACCCAATCATGCTGCAAAGCTTAACATAGGCATGGTCCATCAGCACTTTAAGCTCGTCTCCGATTATACGATTACAGAGAATATTATTTTGGGAGTTGAGCCAATTAAAAAATTGGCAGGTCTTTTTCCATACGTAGACATTCGAAATGCCAATCGCAAAATTGAAGAACTGTCTAAAAACTTCGGCTTAGAAGTGGATGCTGCAAAAAAAATAGACGACCTGACTGTTTCCATGCAGCAACGAGTGGAAATTTTGAAGGTGCTTTATCGTGAAGCGGAAATCCTTATTTTCGATGAACCAACTGCAGTCTTGACGCCACAAGAAATTGATTTCTTGCTCGGTATTATCGAAGGTCTGCGAAACGGTGGAAAAACAATCATTTTAATTACACATAAGCTGGAAGAAATTAAGAAAGTTGCCGATCGATGTGCTGTTTTGAATAAAGGAAAATTAGTTGGCATGTTGGATGTAAAGGAAACGTCTACAGGGGAAATGGCACGGCTCATGGTCGGACGGGAAGTAAATTTTGAATCTAATAAAGCCCCAGCTGTAATGAAAGAGGAAGTATTGAAGGTAGAAAACTTAACCATTAAAAATGATGATGGTTTTGAAGTAGTTAAGGATGTATCGTTCACCATCCATGGCGGCGAAATTTTTGCTATCGCGGGAGTCGCAGATAATGGACAAGTTGAAATAGCAGATGCCATTGCCGGATTAACAAGTGTTAATAGCGGAAAAGTGTTCCTCCAAGGTAAGGACATTACGACTGAAAGTATAAGAAACAGAACAGAAATTGGGATATCGTATATACCTGAAGATCGACAAAGATTTGGACTTGTATTGGATTTTGATTTATCTACTAACTTAGCATTAAAGCAGTACTATCAGGAGCCTTTTTGCAGTAAGGGAATCCTGAATAAAGATGAAATTGACCAATTTGGCAGCAAATTGATTGATAAATATGATATTCGAAGTGGCCAAGGTATTAAGACGCAAGTTCGCTCAATGAGCGGCGGTAATCAGCAAAAGGCCATTATTGCCCGTGAGATTGAATTGCAATCGCCGCTGATGATTTTCGTCCAGCCGACAAGAGGAGTAGATATTGGTGCGATTGAAAATATTCATAGAATGATTATTCAAGAACGGGATAAAGGAAAAGCAATCTTGCTCGTTTCATTGGAACTGGATGAAATTATGAATATAGCGGATACCATTGGAGTTATTTATAATGGCCAATTTCAAAAAATCGCCAGCAGTGAATCGTTAACAACTAATGAAGTTGGCGAATATATGATGGGGGCAAAGCATGAATAAAGATAGTAAAAGAAAAAGCTTACGTTATAGTCTTCTTCAGCCAATAAGCAATGAGAAATGGCAGCCTATCTCCATTCCATTCGTCTCCATCCTAATAAGTTTTATTGCAGCGGCCATTGTTATCCTATTGATTGGCAAAAATCCCTTGCAGGCATTTTTCAATCTGCTCCAAGGGGCAGGAATCTTGCCTAAGCCTTCTTATGCTGGATATAAGAGCATGTTGACTGATTTTTTGAGTTTGCTAAACGCGATGACGCCGCTTGTGTTTGCAAGTTTGGCAGTTGCTGTTGCATTTAGGGCGGGCCTATTTAATATTGGGATTTCCGGTCAAATGCTCGTCTCTGGTTTTTTAGCGACGATTATCGTTGGCTACAGTGGTTTGGATGCGATACTCGCCAAGCCGCTTGTACTGATAATCGGACTTGTCGCTGGGGGATTAATGGGGGGATTAGTAGGGTGGCTAAAATATAGATTTAATATTAATGAAGTCGTATCAACTATCATGTTAAATTATATTGCTCAATATGTGATAAGCTTTTTTATTCACATGTATTATATTGATCCTGTTTCAAGACAATCCAAGTATATTGGAGAAGCAGCAAGGTTGACTTTAGTTAATGTCGAGATAGCCAACCTGAAAATGGATATTCCACTGGGCTTTATTTTAGCTATTATTACCGCTATTTTAATTAAATTTGTTATGGATAAAACTGTGGTTGGTTTTGAAATTAAAGCGGTAGGTTCCAACCGCAATGCAGCTAAGTATGCAGGAATTAATGTAGGAAAAAATACGGTCCTGGCAATGGTTATGTCAGGTGGTTTAGCTGGCCTGGCAGGTGTGACATATTATTTAGGTTATTTTTCTTCCATCCAGCCAAAGGTTTTATCGAGTATCGGTTTTGACTCGATTGCTGTATCACTATTAGGAAACTCTCATCCAATTGGCGTCATTTTTTCATCATTTTTAGTATCGATTATTGATCAGGGAAGCACATACATGAGTTCACAGGCTGGAATCAGACAAGAAATTTCTTCTGTTATCATCGGGTTAATCCTATTGTTTAGTGCATGTGGCGGATACTTGAAACATAAAGCCAGCCGCTTGAAGGAAAAAGAAGTAGAACGAAAGGAGAATGAATCATAATGGATACAGTAATTATTGATGGATTATCCTTTGCTCTGCCTCTTTTTATTATCGCAATAGGCGGCATATATAGTGAAAAAAGCGGCATTACCAATTTAGCACTCGAAGGCTTTCAAGGTTTCGGGGCATTCATCGGGGCACTTTCAGCTGTACTAATCGCAAATGCTTCTGGAAGAGATATTCAAGATCTTGTTTACGTCGCGTTACTTTTTTCGATGATTGGCGGGATGGGTTTTTCGATTATTCATGCTGTACTAAGCATTAAGTTTAAGGCAGACCAAGTGATCAGTGGTGTTGTTATAAATATATTGGCATTAGCACTAACGACCTTTTTAACGACTCAAATAAATGCCCTTGTATTTGGATCGGCTTCTGACAAGTTTCGTTTGGGTGTATCCGAGCGGTTTACGATTGAGGGTTTGTCCGCTATACCTGTGATTGGTGCGGTTTTTACGAATGTGTATCCGTTCGAAGTAATTATCATCATGATAGCCATTTTTGCCTGGTATCTTTTATATAAAACAAAATTTGGCATTCGTTTAAGAGCGAGCGGAGAAAATCCTCATGCAGTTGATGCTGCAGGTGTAAATGTATCAAAAATTAGATATTCCGCAGTCCTTATATCGGGTCTGCTAGCAGGTCTGGGCGGCATGTGTTTTGCCTATTCCATATCAGCTAACTTTTCATCAAATATTTATATGGGATATGGATTCTTGGCGATCGCTGCCTTAATTTTTGGGAATTGGAGGATTCTCCCTACTTTAGGCGCTTGTCTTTTATTCGGGTTTGCAAAATCCGGGGGAACGTTTATTGCCCAGTCAATGGCATTGCCGAGCAGTTTCACCGATTTGTTCATGATTTTACCGTATGTATTGACGTTATTGTTATTAATCTTTTTCTCTAAATCAAATCGCGCTCCAAGAGCATTGGGTGAAATATATGACAAAGGGAAGAGATAGATATAACGTGGAACTTCAAGCAAATGGTTTTTAGTGTTTCTAAGGGGTTAGATCCAACGGTTCGACTGAATTAAGAAAATGAGTCTGGACAGTTGGTTAGACTTTGGGGATAGAGGCCTAACCTTTTGAGGTTAGGCCTTTTTCTTTTGACAACAGCGACTTTATCTGACTTGGACCAAAGTTTCATATTTAGGAATAAGGGATTCATGGATACTTGCATAATTTGGATGGTCAGAGGGCCTTTCAGACTATTTTGATAAATGCAGGTACCGAATGTTTATTCATCCAACATTTTTTGTGTATAGTATTTTTATGTATATAATCCGTCAAATTTCGAAAAATACTAAGGTTCATAAGAATAACAATGAGGAATTTAAAATGCAGATTACTTTAACGGAATTGCTTCGCAAGGTTGGAATCTCCTGCAATAATGATAGTATTATTACCGGGATTGAGTCCGATTCAAGAAAAATTAAACAAGGTAATCTATTCGTGGCAATCTCTGGACATGATTCTGATGGACATGAGTTTATTAGGCAAGCGATTAAGAATGGAGCAGCTGCCATAATAGGTGAGCGCGAAATTGAAGATGTTCTGCCAACTCCTTATTTCAAAGTGCCCAATTCGAGGTATTTGGTTTGGGCATTGGCAAACTCTTTTTATGGGCAGCCTCAAAACAAACATAAAATGATTGGTATTACCGGTACAAATGGAAAAACAACCACAGCATATCTCTTACACCACATCCTAACTTACAATGGGAAGACATCATCTTTGCTAGGAACAGTGGAGTATTTTTTAAATGGGGAACGGCATAAATCAACATTAACAACACCTGATGCTATTTCGTTTCAAAAAATGATTCATGAAAGCAAGGATGAATTTGTTGTAATGGAAGTGTCCTCACATGGACTAGACCAGTACCGGGTTGCTGGCCCGATGCTAGACTATGCTATTTTCACCAATCTTAGCCACGAGCACCTTGATTATCATTCAGATATTGAGGAATATTTTAAGGCGAAAAAAATGATATTTCAGTGTCTGAAGCCTGGAGGAAAAGGGATTGTTGGAGCGTATACTCCATGGGGTGAAAAAATGGATGAGGAATTGGCACAGGAGCGGGTCCCTGCTATATCTTTTGGGTATAGAGGGAAAAAGGAAACAATCAAGATTAAATCGTTTATTTCAGCTCCACACCTGTCCCTGATCATTGAAGATAACGGAAAAGAATATACAATTAATATGAAAATCCCAGGAAAACATAATGTATACAACGCTTTGGGAAGCTATATATGTGCAAGGGATATAGGGTTTACACCCGAACAAGTCATCACTGCTTTGCAATGTTTTCAAGGGGTGCCGGGAAGATTTGAGCAAATCGAACTTCCTACTGGCTCAAAAGCGATTATCGATTATGCCCATACTCCGGATGGGCTGCGCCACGCTTTAGAAACAGCAAGCCATTGTGTTGAAAAGGATCTCTATCATATATTTGGTTTCAGGGGAAAGCGGGATTCATCCAAACGCCGTGAAATGGTTGATATCAGCCAAGCTATTTGCAGCCATGTCTATTTGACTCTTGATGATTTAAATGGAGTGGAAAAAGAACAGATGATAGAGGAGTTAAAGGAATTAAGCAAACCTTATCAGAATATTACCATCATAGAAGATCGTACCGAAGCAATAGCTTTTGTCATAAACTCTTTAGAGAAAGGTGATGGCCTCATCATAACCGGGAAAGGGCCGGAGCCTTACCAGGAAGAATATGCATATAAAACCAAAAGCGACAGGGATACTATTCTTCATTTGATTTCTGAAGAAATGGCCTTTGAGCCTATAAATGGTTAAAGCAAATGTAATAAAGGGCAGCTGACTTTGGTCAGCTGCCCTTTTGTATGGAAATAAATTGAGGAGTTTAATCTAGCGTATCTACATCTAGCTGCAGCGCCTACGCGTGCGCAAACAAAGGTCTCCTCCCTACGATAAGTCATTATTGAATGACTATCGCTCTTCGTGTTTCCTTTATCCCACACTTAAGGCTCAGTAAGTCTCCTTGGGAGACAACTGAGCCTAAAGGTCCGATTCGTGAAATAAGATTTTTCTTAGGGCTTCAGCCCTTAGAAAAATCAATCGGGCTCTGCGCGACTAACCATCAGCAAAAAACGCTGATGGAAGTTTCACTTTATCTCCTACGAGGCCTTCCAGTCCATACGGCGCTGGGTAAGGTGCTTCCGCTTTTGTCCTACCAGCTTTGGCGGGCTGTCCTGTTTTGTGAACGGTACGCATCGATCAGTATAACGACCGCGGAAATCATATGCATAATCATGCCCAATACAGGAATCCAGCCGAGTAAAGAGGTGACCAGGCCGAGGATGTTGCCCGCTTTCGGCTCATTTTCCTTAACCGCAAATACAATTGTAACAATATGAAGGATGGCCATTAAAAATAGCGGCGTCCAAGCTGTAGAAATAATGATTAGTCCGCCGAGTACAGGGATTCCCAGCAAAGCCTCAAGGCCTCCTGAAACCCACTTAAGGGTTGTTGATACATTATTCATATTTCCGTCCCCTTTCTTTTCGTATTTAGTTTACGTATTGGTTATAGGTTTAGTTTCACCTAATCTTTATATTTTTTGGACATCGAACTAGAAGATATCTTTGTCATGACGATATATTCAATAAAACCGCTTTGAAAGCGGCAGATTTCCTTAAATCCCTCCTTACGATATAAGGTTATTGCCCGCAAATTAAAAGCCGCGACGGTAAGCCGGAATGTACAGCCTGGATGTTCCAAACTTATATCATTAAGTATGAATGAGAAAAACTCTTTTCCAAAGCCTCTTCCTGTAAGTTTAGGATTCATTCCAAGGCCAACATCAATAAAACCCTCTGGATAGGCTTTAAATTCCCTTCCAGCAGGTACTTGTGCGGCAGGCCCCTTGCAATAAAACCCTACCAAGTTCCCATTCTCATCTACTAGAACAACATAAGTATTTTCAAAGAGCTCTTTCATTCCTTCTGGGGAAGGATCGCTATTATAAAAGTCATAAGGGGGTTCATAGTGCCAATATAAAATTTCATAAGCAAACTGTTCATTCATATTCACTGTATCAAGCTGCATCCAAAAGCCATCCTTTTAATATTAATTCAAAAAAAATTGAAACTTTTACCATGTGTAAATCGTCAATTAATAATCGGTTTTATTAGTTTTTTTATGACAACAGGAATTTTACAGAATTTATAGAATTATCTTATGTATGTTAAACTTACTATAAGAATATGGGATTATCAATCATAGAAAGCGGGAGGAATAAGATGGCGCGTGAAACGATGAATCTTAACATCAACAAAATTTTGATGAATATTGAGAAGGTAATGACAGGCAAGCGTAATGTAGCGGAACTAAGCCTGGTGGCATTATTAGCCGAAGGACATGTGCTGCTGGAGGATGTTCCAGGTGTAGGGAAAACAATGATGGTCCGCTCTCTGTCAAAGTCTGTTGGCGCAACTTTCAGAAGAATTCAGTTCACCCCAGATCTTCTTCCTTCTGACGTGACGGGGATTTCCATATACAACCCGAAGGAACTGGAATTTCAGTTTCGCCCAGGCCCTATTATGGGCAACATCATTCTGGCGGACGAAATAAACCGGACCTCCCCGAAAACACAATCCGCCCTCCTAGAAGCAATGGAGGAACAAAGTGTAACAATAGATGGAGTTACACGCCGACTTGAAAAGCCTTTCTTTGTTATGGCTACACAAAACCCAATAGAGTATGAGGGGACATATCCTCTGCCAGAAGCCCAGCTTGACCGCTTCTTGCTTAAAATGAAGATGGGCTATCCGGAAATTGCGGAGGAAATGGAAGTACTCAACCGTGCTCAAAACACGCCTCCAATCGAGGAACTCGAACCCGTTGTCACATTGCAAGAACTAAGAGATCTCCAAAAGGAAATTAAGCATGTGTTTGTCGATGAGACGGTTAAACGGTACATAGTTGATATCTCTAACAGGACAAGAGTTCATGAAAATGTTTATTTAGGTGCCAGTCCGCGTGGTTCGATTGGTTTGATGAAAGCAGCCCAGGCATATGCATTCATCTATGGACGGGACTATGTACTTCCGGATGATATTCAATACCTTGCCCCATTTGTCCTTTCACACCGATTGATTTTGAAATCCGAGGCCAAGTTCGAAGGAATTACCGCAGAGGAAATCATTAACCGCATCGTCGCGAGAGTGCCGGTACCGGTTCAAAGGCTCGTGAAATAATGAAGGAAAAGCTGGCGGCAATTAAGCATACTTGGAAGTTCATTGTCTTACTTGTTCTTGTGGTTTTGGCTTTTTGCTATGCGATGTTCCAAGGCGGGTTTGTCAGTTGGTTTTTGTTTTACAGTTTCCTGCCTTTTGCAATCTACTCAATTGCTGTTTCCCTCTATCCAATAATGGATGTTCAAATTGAGCGGCATTTGCCAAAGCACGAATTTAATGCAGGTGAACCGCTCAAGGTCCAAATGATTCTTAGGCGTACCAATTCTTTTCCGCTGTTTTATATTTTTGTTGAAGATCTTTTATGCGAAACGTTGAAAACTCCTGGAAAAAAGGCATTATTATTTCCGGGCTTCAAAAAGGAAATAATCTTTGACTATTCAATCGATGATTTGCCACGTGGGGAACATTTCTTTCATTCCGTTAAACTTAAAACGGGAGACTTGCTTGGAATGATTGAAAAAGAACGAGAAGCAAAATCCGAGAGTAAAATTATTGTCTATCCATCCTTTACAGAAATGCTTTACCGGCCATTTGAAAATCACTACGACCAGGGTATGACTGCTTCAAGGGAGAGGGTTCAGCGAGATACAACTATGGCAATTGGCATCAGGGATTATCAGCCTGGTGATCGTTTTTCGTGGATTAACTGGAAGGCAACCGCAAAGCGTAATGAAATTATGACAAAGGAATTTGAGCAAAGGCAATCGCATGATGTGATGGTTGTTTTGGATTGCGCGCCAGAGCACCGTTTTGAGGCGAATGTTTCATTCACAGCATCCGTCACAAGGGCTATTTTGAAAAAAGGAGCTCAAGTTGGACTTCTCACCGTCACAAGGGAGAGAGCATCATTTCCAATCCGGGGTGGAGAATCCCATCTTCAGCAAACTTTTTATCATCTTGCCAAGGTTCAGCCAGTTTGCGCAGTATCAGTTGATAAAGTTCTTGAAGCGGAAATGTTTTATACCGGACAAAATGTAACAATGATGATCGTGACTTCAACACTTACGAAGCAGTTAATTGAAAAAGCAAGCTTTCTCGGACAAAAGAAGGGTATGGTGACAATTTTTCTTTTAAAAAATGAGAAAGAGTCTCCATCTAATGAAGAATTGTCTCTGAAAACGATGGGGAATGCGAGGGGTGTCAGGGTGATCATGGTTCATGAGCACCAATTTGAAACAGCCTTTTCGGAGGTGACCCTGAGATGAACACACATGCTACGAAGAGAGATACTACTTCGCTAATCCTTTACGGACTGGGCTTCTTGCTCATATGGGAATGGCTGAGGCCGGTTCAGGAACTGACGGATACCGAACAAATAGAAGTCTTTTTGATTTTCCTGCTGATTTCGTTTGCAGGGCCAATATTTAAGCTGCCGGCGGCAATGCAGTTTTTTATTAATACGTTTTACATGTGCTATGCCATCTATAGGCTTTATTTTACTGGCGGCTTTTTTAAGCTTGAATGGTGGAAGCGTTTTTTTGTGGATATTAAAGTAAATCTTAGCTTAATCATTAATTTGGATTTCCAGCAGCTTTCCAATAGTTTCAGGACAATTATGTTCTTCCTCCTTCTTTGGCTCATGGTATATCTGATTCAATATTGGCTTTTAAACCGGCGCCGTATATTTGTCTTTTTTCTTATGACTATAATTTATATCACTGTCATCGACACATTTACGAACTATAACGGAAACGCATCAATTGTAAGGGCGGTCGTTGCGGGATTTTTAGTAATGGGAATATTGACTTATTCCCGCCTATTGGCTGAGGGAAAGCTTAGCGGAAGTTCCGCACTTGCCCGCAAATGGATGGTCCCTCTTGCTATTATGATTTTCTTCAGTACAGCAGTTGGTTACGCGGCACCAAAGGCTGACCCGGTATGGCCGGATCCTGTTCCATTTTTGAAATCATTTAATGATAACAGCGGCTCCGGCAGTGGCGGGGTTTCCCGAATTGGTTATGGAACAAATGATTCCAGGCTTGGCGGGCCGTTTTTACCGGATGACACAATTGTGTTTAGGGCAAAAGCTGAAAGCCGGCAATACTGGAGGGTAGAAACGAAGGATGTTTACACCGGAAAAGGCTGGGTCGTATCTGACCGCGGTGCTGACTCCCTGGAATTCACACAAGAGGATACAGTCCCGCTCGAAGGATATCCTGCAAGTGTAAAGATGGAAGAAGAAAAGGCTAATATATTTATGTTGTTGAAGTACCCGCACATCGCCTACCCAACAACTGTCAAACAGATTCAATCTGATCCCGGTGTGACCTATACAATGGACCCTGTTTCAGAGAAAATACTTACTGTTGACAATGGCCGTCCGGTTAAGCTTGATAAATTTTCCTTTCAATATGAGGTTCCAGCCTTCAAAATGGAAGACTTGAGATGGGCGGATGGGTCGAATAATGAGAAGATGAGCGAAGCATTTATTGAACGCTATACCCAACTGCCAGAGGAGCTCCCAGAAAGGGTAAAAGAGCTTGCCGAGGAGATTGCGGGCGGGGCGGATAACTGGTATGACAAGGCGAAGTCGATTGAGAACTATTTCGATAGCAATGGTTTTACCTATGATCAGAAGGAGGTAGCTGTTCCTGGTGATAATGAGGATTACGTTGACCAATTTCTGTTTGATACAAAACAAGGGTATTGTGATAATTTCTCCACCTCGATGACTGTAATGTTAAGAAGCATTGGGATTCCGGCACGCTGGGTTAAAGGTTACACAGAAGGAGAACTAAAAACGGTTGGTAAAGAAGGATCTCGAGAGCGCCTCTTTGAAGTTACAAATAACAATGCCCACTCATGGGTCGAGGTATATCTTCCAAACCTTGGGTGGATCCCATTGGAGCCGACTATAGGTTTTTCTAATAGCATTCAAATTGACCGTAGTATAGATCAAAATTCATCCGGTGCTACTCCCGATTCCTCTCCGAGTCCAAGTGATTCCAATCCTCGCAACCAAATCGATCCATTGGAGGAGGTTGATCCTGTAACCCAGCAGGAGATTGCAGGACTGAGTGCTATGGAAGAAGCAAGACAGTTCGTTAAGAATAAGTGGAAGTGGATAGTGGCGGGCATAATGGCAGTTCTTGCGGCAGCTTTTTTAATATACAGAAAGCGGGGGAGTTGGCTCCCTTATTATTTGGTTCTCAGGTTCAAGTTTGCCAATAATGACGATCAATTCGCCAAAGCATACCTTGCCTTGTTAAAACAGCTGGGCCGATATGGCTTAAGGAGAAAAGAAGGACAGACGCTCAGGAACTATGCAGGCTACATCGATCACTTCTTCTCTTCGAGGGAAATGGGCAAGCTTACATCCTTTTATGAACACTATCTATACAAACATGAATTGCCTAAAGGAACCTGGCAGGATAATAAAAAATTGTGGGAAAAATTAATTAAAAAGACAATCTCTTGACCGAATGCAGATGAATGGCTAAAATGATAAAATAATTGAATCATACTCAACCCTTCATATATCCTCGATGATATGGATCGAAAGTCTCTACCGGGCCGCCGTAAATGGCCTGACTATGAAGGCAGTAATTTCAGTGCCTTTGCCGGAATTCTGCCTTCTTTTTGTTTTTAAAAAGTGGCAGGATTCCGGTTTTTTTATTTGTTGAAGAGGTGTGTTTCCTGCTTTGTGTACATACTAAAGCTGAGGTGGAAAATATGAATATGATTAGTGGGAATTTGGACCAGGAAATGGTCGTGGTCCTCGATTTTGGCAGTCAGTACAATCAACTTATCACTAGACGGATTAGGGAATTTGGAGTTTACAGCGAGCTTCACCCTCATACGATGACGGCTGAAGAAATTAAAGCGCTGAATCCTAAAGGTATTATTCTTTCCGGCGGGCCGAATAGTGTATATGATGAAAATTCATTTCGTTGTGATGAAGGAATTTTTGAATTGGGGCTTCCGGTACTAGGGATATGCTATGGCATGCAACTGATGGCTGTTCATTTTGGCGGAAAGGTTGAAAAAGCTAAAAACCGTGAATATGGAAAGGCAGCAATTTCTGTCGGGCGAGAGAGCCGGCTATTTAGCGGATTGCCTGAAAACCAGGTTGTCTGGATGAGTCACGGCGACCTAGTTACTGAGGTTCCTCCAGGTTTTACTGCGGATGCAGATAGTCCGTCCTGTCCGATTTCATCCATGAGTGATGAGGATCGGAAGCTGTATGGCGTACAATTTCATCCTGAGGTACGTCATTCTGTGCACGGAAATGAGCTGCTTCAAAATTTTGTTATGGGAATTTGCGGCTGTAGCGGTACTTGGTCGATGGAGAATTTCATAGAATTTGAAATGGAAAAAATCCGACAGACCGTTGGGGATAAAAAGGTATTATGCGCCCTTAGTGGCGGGGTTGATTCCTCTGTTGTTGCTGTTCTAATTCATAAGGCAATTGGCGACCAGCTTACATGCATTTTCGTTGACCATGGGCTTTTACGCAAAGGGGAAGCCGAGCAGGTAGTGAAGACATTTGCTGATGGTTTTAATATGAATGTCATCAAAGTTGATGCCCGCGATCGCTTTATGGATAAGCTCCGGGGAGTATCCGACCCTGAGCAAAAGCGAAAGATTATCGGCAATGAGTTTATTTATGTTTTTGACGATGAGGCCAGTAAGCTTGAAGGAATCGACTATCTGGCTCAGGGGACGCTATATACCGATATTATTGAGAGCGGGACAGCAACTGCCCAGACAATAAAATCACATCATAATGTCGGCGGGCTGCCTGAAGATATGCAATTCCAATTAATTGAGCCGCTTAACACATTGTTTAAAGATGAAGTACGCGCACTTGGTAGTGAGCTCGGCATTCCGGATGAAATTGTTTGGAGGCAGCCATTCCCCGGCCCGGGACTTGGTATCCGTGTTCTAGGAGAAATTACCGAGGATAAGCTTGAAATTGTTCGCGAATCTGATGCTATTTTGCGCGAAGAAGTTAGAAAAGCCGGGTTAGAACGAGAAATCTGGCAATACTTTACTGTGCTTCCGGATATACGGAGTGTCGGGGTTATGGGAGATGCCAGAACCTATGATCACACAATTGGCATCCGGGCAGTTACCAGTATTGATGGAATGACCTCTGATTGGGCAAGGATACCTTGGGATGTCCTTGAAACGATTTCAACTCGAATTGTTAATGAAGTATCGCATGTTAACCGGGTTGTTTACGATATCACAAGCAAGCCGCCTGCTACAATTGAATGGGAATAACAACGATACGAACGATTTTTAATTGATATTAAAAATCGTTCGTATTTTTATTGACGCCAACCATTTCACCTGATAAAATGACAAAGTACTTATCAATTTCATATGTTTGCTTCGTATAATGCCGGGGATATGGCCCGGAAGTCTCTACCAGGCTGCCGTAAATAGCTTGACTACGAGGTAATATAGATTGGTTTGCCTCTCTTTGGCTAACAGTTTATATTTGCCTTTGTCAGCGTCCCGGCGGTTTTGTACCGGGGCGCTTTTTGTTTTTTAAAAATGGGAAGAACACGCCCATAATTTCAATTAGGGGGATATTAATATGAAGAAGTACTTCATGTTTGAGGAGCTTGGAACCAATTACCGTCGCGAAATTATTGGCGGTATTACTACTTTTCTTGCCATGGCATATATATTGATCGTCAATCCGCTAACCTTGACGCTTGCAGATGTTGATGGTTTGCCTGATGCAATGCGAATGGATCATGGGGCAGTCTTTGTAGCGACAGCATTGGCAGCTGCGGTTGGTTCCATTATTATGGGGCTGATTGGAAAATATCCGATTGCGTTAGCTCCAGGGATGGGCTTGAACGCTTTCTTTGCTTATTCAGTCGTGCTTGCACACGGCGCGCCATGGCAGCATGCCTTGGCAGCGGTATTTATATCCAGTGTGTTCTTTCTGCTTTTAACGATTTCAGGCTGGCGTGAAAAACTAATCGATGCGATCCCTGTGGAATTAAAGTATGCAGTCGGTGCTGGAATAGGATTGTTCATTACGTTTATTGGATTGAAAAATGCGGGGATAATTGTTAATAACGATGCGACCCTTGTAGGATTGGGTGACTTGACCTCGGGTAATACACTGCTTGCAATTTTTGGCTTGCTGATTACTGTCATTATGATGACTAGGAAAATAAGCGGTGCTGTATTTTATGGAATTGTCATTACTGTTATTGTAGGCATTATTTTTAATCTTATTAAAATGCCTACAGGAGTGGTTGGTCCGGTTCCTAGCATTGAGCCAACCTTTGGTGCGTTGTTCTCATCTTTTAATGACGCTTCATTTTATACTTCTACAATGCTTGGCATCATCTTGACATTCTTGTTTGTTGATTTCTTTGATAATGCGGGAACATTGGTGGCTGTTGCAAACCAGGCGGGATTAATGAAAGAAAACAAATTGCCTCGTGCTGGCCGCGCGCTTTTCGCGGATTCAATTGCTTCATTGGTCGGTTCGGTCTTTGGGACATCAACAACAACTTCATATGTTGAATCAACCGCTGGGGTTGCAGCGGGTGCAAGATCGGGTCTAGCGGCTCTTGTCACAGCGGCTTGCTTCATTCTGTCACTATTTTTCTTCCCGCTTCTATCGGTGGTAACATCACCAGTCACGGCACCGGCATTAGTTATTGTCGGGGTCCTGATGGTTTCGAATCTGGGTAAAATAGAGTGGAACCGTTTTGAGATTGCAGTTCCATCCTTTTTGACAATTATCACAATGCCACTTTCCTCGAGCATTGCAACCGGGATTGCGGCAGGCTTCATTTTCTACCCGATCACGATGCTTGTTGCAGGGAAAAAGAAAGAGATTCATCCGATCATGTATTTGTTCTTTGCTATATTCCTGCTTTATTTTATCTTCCTAACAGAATAGATTTATCAAAGAACCGGCCGTATTGGCTGGTTCTTTTTCCGTTCTACTATGAAGGTACAAACATTTGACTATCCTATACGTCTCTTTTAGAGTTAATAGTACAACCCTATTGTAGGAAAAGCAGGTGCGGGCTACATGGCAAGCTTGTCTATTAACAAGATTCTAAATAATAATGTACTTATTGCAGACCATCCAGACTATGGCGAGGTTGTTTTGATAGGAAAAGGGATTGGCTTTAATCGTAAACCTAAAGAGGTACTTGATCCCGGGATAGCAGAAAAGGTCTTTGTCTTAAAAAGCGAGAAAGAACAAAAAAGCTATATCCAGCTTCTCCCGTTTCTGGAGGAGGGTTTACAGAGGCATATTATTTCTGCAATTGAATTAATTAAAGAGAAAGTACCTGGAACATTAAATGAGCATATTCATGTTGCACTTACGGACCACTTAATGTTTACTGTCAGCAGGGTAACTAACGGCATGGAAATCCGAAATCCTTTCTTAATCGAAACAAAAGCCCTTTATCCGACAGAATATAGTATTTCCAAGTCTGTGATGCAAGTTTTTGAGGAAAGGGCAGGAATTCACTTGCCTGAAGGGGAAGCCGGATTTATTGCTCTTCACATCCATAGTGCTTTGACCAACAAAGAGTTATCCGATGTAAACAAGCATTCGCAACTAGTGACAAATTTGGTACAAATGATTGAAGAACAACTTGATATGACTATCGACAAGGAAAGCGTTGACTACATGAGATTAGTGCGTCACCTGCGTTTTGCAATCGAACGAGTGAAAAATGGTGAGAAAGTGGAAGAGCCTGAAACAATATCTCAACTATTGAAAGAATTATATCCAATATGCTACAATTTATCTTGGAAGCTCATCAAGGTAATGCAACAGACGCTGAAACAGCCAGTCTTTGAAGCGGAGGCAGTTTACCTGACTATGCACTTGCAAAGACTGCAGAAGAAAATAAAATAGCAATCATCTTTTTACGTGTTACTGATTCGATCAGGCATGAGTAAAGAAGATAGTTGCCATGGAGTTAGGAAACGGGATGATTTGCCCTTTTTGGGGTAAATTAATTCCAGCCCTTTCTCTGTTGCAATTGTTTTCTGAACTCATGCCTTTTTTGCGTTTGTTGACTTATGTGAGGATCCAAAATTGAGTTTAGGAGGAATCATACGATGTTTAAAAAAATCTTTGGTGTTTTACAAAAAGTCGGTAAAGCACTGATGCTTCCTGTCGCGCTTCTTCCCGCCGCTGGTATTCTGTTGGCGCTAGGTGCGGCACTGCAAAACCCTGTCCTGCTGGATATCGCACCGTTTTTAGATAACAATGCGGTAGAAATGGTTGCGGCTGTTATGCAAAAAGCAGGTGACATTATCTTTAGTAACCTTCCGCTTCTATTTGCGGTCGGCGTAGCAGTCGGTCTGGCAGGTGGAGAGGGTACCGCAGGGCTGGCAGCAATAATCGGCTATCTCATTATGAATGTTACGATGGGTACAGTCCTAGGTCTTACTTCTGAAGATGTAAATGGCTTGAATTATGCAAATGTACTTGGAGTTGCAACTCTTCAAACTGGTGTGTTTGGGGGAATTATCGTTGGTATAATTGCAGCTGCCTTATATAACAAATTCTATGAAATTGAACTGCCGGCTTATCTTGGTTTCTTTGCTGGAAAACGTTTTGTCCCAATTATTACAGCAGCTACTGCTGTCTTGCTCGGTTTGGCGATGCTTATTGTTTGGCCGCCAATACAGAACGGCCTGAATGCATTCTCGCAAAACATGGTCCATGCCAATTTGACCTTGTCTGCATTTGTATTCGGTGTAATTGAACGATCGTTGATTCCATTCGGACTTCACCATATTTTTTACTCCCCATTTTGGTATGAGTTTGGCCAATATACAAACTTGGCGGGAGAAGTCGTCCGTGGTGACCAGAGAATTTTCATGGCACAAATTGCCGACAGGGTTCAAGATCTTGAAGCTGGAACGTTCATGACAGGGAAGTTCCCGTTCATGATGTTCGGCCTGCCTGCCGCCGCACTTGCGATTTATCAGGAAGCTCGGCCGGAGAGGAAAGCGGTAGTTGGCGGTTTGATGCTTTCTGCTGGTTTAACAGCCTTCCTAACTGGTATCACCGAGCCAATCGAATTTTCATTCTTGTTTGTTGCTCCCGTCCTATTCGGTATTCACGCAATCTTTGCTGGTCTTTCATTTATGACCATGCATCTTCTGGATGTGAAAATCGGGATGACCTTCTCAGGGGGACTGATTGACTATATTCTGTTTGGATTGATCAATCCTCAAACAAATGCGTGGCTTGTCATTCCTGTCGGACTAGTATTCGCCGTTATTTATTATTTTGGCTTTAGGTTTGCCATCCGTAAGTTTAATTTAATGACTCCTGGCCGTGAAAAAGAAGAAGAAGGACAGCGGGAAAATGGCAAAGGAAACGGTGGAGACCTTCCTTATAACATCCTTGAAGCAATGGGCGGGCAGGAGAATATTTCGCATCTTGATGCATGTATTACACGTCTCCGCGTTTCAGTAAATGATGTTGGAAATGTTGATAAAGATCGATTGAAGCAGCTAGGTGCAGCTGGTGTCCTTGAGGTAGGGAACAATATTCAGGCTATCTTTGGCCCTAGGTCAGAAACAATCAAGGGACAGATGAAGGACATAATGAGCGGAAAGAGGCCGCGTCCGGCTCAAAGTGCAAGTCAGTCTGAAGCACCTAAAGCATCTGAAAACTGTGATGCAGCCGTTGACACCGGAATAGTTTCTCCATTAAATGGGGAACTAAAGCCAATAACTGATGTGCCAGACCAAGTATTTGCCGGAAAAATGATGGGAGATGGATTTGCAATCGAACCGACTGAAGGGATTGTGGTTTCTCCAGTTGATGGCAAAATCATTAATCTTTTTCCGACAAAGCATGCAATCGGGATATTGTCTGATGCAGGGCGGGAGATTCTGATTCATGTTGGTATTGATACTGTGAATTTAAAAGGCCAAGGTTTTGAAACGCTGGTGGAGGAGAATGCTGTTGTTAAAAAAGGCCAGCCTCTTTTGAAATTCGATCTTGAATATATAAGAAGTAATGCAACTTCGGTTATCACTCCAATCGTCTTTACTAACCTCCAGGAGGGGGAAAGCATTGCGATTGAAAAACTTGGTTCTGTGAATCAAGGTGATGAGGGGATCATTATTATTAAGAAGTAATAGGAAACAAACAGGCCTCTTATGGAAAGAGGCCTGTTTTTAATTCTACATAATGGAACAAAGTGGAAATAAAAAGATAGTGGAAACTTGTTGACGATAAGTCACTGTAGATGCTATCATTGTGAAACACCAGTTGCGAATGGTTATCGCTATCAAGAAGTTATAATTATTTAATTTGGTAGTTGACGTCCAGGCGCATTGATGTTATATTAGAAAAGTTGTTTTGCCAACACGTGCTTTTAAATGAATTATTTTTAAAAGAAAGTTGTTGACTTAGAAACGACGAAATGGTATATTAGTATAGTTGTCATTTCGGCAAATTGTTCTTTGAAAACTAAACAAACAAGCGTCAACAAACAATAATATTTTGATGGCTTCGGCCATCAGCCAACGTAACTTTATGAGC
>NZ_HG964497.1:2868970-3264342 GCF_000613125.1 Bacillus sp. EB01 | reverse complement strand
AATCCAAGAGAGCCAGTCTCACAGATTAATCAGAGTTCAGGAGAGGCGGAATAATCCAAGAGAGCCAGTCTCACAGATTAATCAGAGTTCAGGAGAGGCGGAATAATCCAAGAGAGCCAGTCTCACAGATTAATCAGAGTTCGGGAGTGGCGGATTAATCTGAGAGAGCCGGTTTCACAGATTAATCAGAGTTTGGGAGTAGCGGAATAATCCAAGAGAGCCGGTCTAATACAATAATCAGTGTCTAGGAGAGGCGAAATTTTCCTTAGTTGAATGTCCCAAATTTAATAGTTGCTAAAACTAATGATGTTAGTTAAAATAAAACTAATGATATTAGTTTTAGGGGGCGTGGAAATGAGAATAATTCATGAGGGCGAGTTGTATCAATTAACGACAATGCCAAGAGTTTTTCCAGTCAATTGTTACCTTGTAGAAGAAAAAAACGGGCTGACACTGGTTGATGCCGCAATGCCATTTTCCGCAAAGGGAATAATAAAAGCTGCAGAAACCATCGGTAAGCCGATCACAAGCATCGTTCTTACTCATGCCCATGAAGATCATGTTGGGGCGCTGGATAGTATCAAAGCTGCGTTTCCCGATGCATTGGTCCATGTATCCGAGAGAGACTCAAGGATCATGGAAGGGGACCGATCACTTGATGTGCATGAAGAGCAAACCCCAATCAAAGGCGGTATTCCCAAAAGTCTCAAGACTAGGGCGGATGTACGTTTGAAAGAAGGAGACAGGATTGGTTCGCTGCTTGCTGTAGAGTCACCGGGACACACACCAGGCTCAATGTCATTTTTGGACACCCGCAGCAATGCATTAATTGCTGGCGATGCATTTCAAACAAGAGCCGGCCTGGCGGTAGCTGGCGACAAAAGATTGCTATTTCCATTCCCAGCCTTTGGAACCTGGAGCAAGGCAACGGCTTTAAAAAGCGCAAAAAAGTTAGCCGAACTAAAACCGTCAATCCTTGCCACCGGCCATGGAGAAATGATAAAAAACCCCGTGGAGCGGATGGAAGAAGTTATTCGGAGATTCGAAAATAGTATGTAGGAGAGATCGTATGTCACCCAGACCGAAACAAGCGCTGGAGCTAAAAACCATTCTAGAAACAGCCGCAAAAATTGCAGATGAATCAGGGCTGACTGAAGTCACCCTTGCCAACCTCGCCAAAGAACTGAATATCCGCCCTCCATCTTTATACAATCATTTTGATGGGTTATCAGGGCTGCATGAAAATATAGCATTGTACGGGATCAAGCAGCTATATAACTCCCTTGTAAATGAAGCTGTAGGCCTTGCCGGGGAAGAAGCGGTAATGAATTTAGCAAAAGCGTATGTTGATTTTGTCCGAAGGCATCCAGGTTTATATGAGGCAACAATTTCAACACCAAACGTAATGAACGAAGAATTTCACGAGGTTGGGAACAACATAGTTGACCTTACTAAACGTGTCCTTAAAGCATATGGCATGGAGGGGGAAAGTGCAATTCATGCTGTCCGGGGGCTCCGCAGTATCCTTCATGGATTTTCCTCGCTCGAACAAAAAGGCGGCTTTGGACTTGACTTGGACACAGACCTTAGCCTAAACGTCATCATCAAAACCTATCTAAAAGGCATCGATAAGATGAACGCAAACTAGGAAAAAAATTGCGTGCTCGGGAGTTTAGTGAAACACCAATAGACCTATCAACCTTTCTTATAAGAGTGACATATAAAAAGAAACTGTGTTAAGGTTAAATTGTCTAAAAATTGCAATATAATTTGCAGGCAATATTTATTTGGGAGGTAGATAGCATGATTAACAAAAAATACGAAGGTACCAAAAATTCAAAGGGGAATACGCCTAAATAAATTTTCATAAAGCGTTCCCCACTTTTGAAAGGGGAAAAACATGAATCAAACATTATTAATCATTGATGCCCAACAAGAATTAATTGATGGGAACCAAGAAGAAAGTAAAGTCTTTAATAAACAACAACTGATTATGAATATCAATATCGCAATTGAAAAAGCGGCAAAAGCTAAAGTTCCAATTGTCTTTGTTAGAGATTTGGATGTAGCTGAAGGTAAGGGAAAAGGCTTTGAAGTTCACGAAGAAATTAATGTCCCGAAGGATGCTAAGATTTTTGATAAAGCTGCAACTAATTCCTTTCATGGGACTGGACTTCTGAATTTTTTAAAAACCCAAGAAATCGAGCATGTTGTTATTATGGGCTGTAAAACCCAGCACTGTATAGATAGTGCAGTCAGAACAGCAACGATCAGTGGATTTGATGTCACATTAGTCGGTGATGGACATTCAACCACGGACAATGATAGTTTAACCGCGGAACAGATTATAAACCATCATAATGAAACTCTTCATGGACATTACAATGTTGACCATTTTTCAATTGTCAGGAAGGCAGAGGAAGACCTGTTTCTTCCGACCCATAATTCGTATAAGTAATTTTTAAATACTGCCCAGAATGTTATACCACGGACAATCCAATCTACTGACACAATGGCAAATCAGGGAAGGTTCTCGTTGCCAGACAAAGAGTTTCGGACTTACACATAATTATTCTATTCCGTGCTGCCTGAATTTTATTTCAGGCAGCCTTTTTGAGATTATCCGAATTGCCCCGCTCTCAAACCATTTACCTACTATTAGCAAAACCAACATAGAAATTTTACCAAAAATTAATATCCCGAATGTAGTTCTTCGCTATGGTAAAGGTAACAAATAGAGAGTAGGGGGAATTTAGTTGAACAAGAAAAGTAAGTATAGCCTGTTTAGTAAAGCATTTATGGCGGGGAGTATCCTGCTTCTAGGCACCCCAGCCAACGTACATACTGTCAGTGCGGAAACTGCCATTCCAAATTCATTTGACGTCAAGAAAATTGCCGGATATAGCATGGGCTTGAGCAATGAAGATGGCGGAGTCGCAGAAATCGTTAAATACAACGCGGACAATAAGAAGTTTTACGTAATTAACGGGTATGGGCAAACAATCGATATCGTAAGTCTCAAAAACCTGAAAAAGTCCTCAAAAGAACAACAGCAACTTCAAAAGGAAAAATCGATTCAAATTGCAGAAGCAGTAAATTCGGATACCTTTACATACGGAGACGTAACCAGCATTGAAATTGATAGAAAAAGGGATGTCATTGTTGCAGCGGTTCAAGAAGCTGATTATACAAAAAACGGCAAAATCGTCGTAATGAATTACGATGGCAAAATCCTCAAAACATACGACGCAGGTGTACAGCCTGATATGGTAAAACTAACAGAAGACGGAAAGTATATTTTATCCGCTGATGAAGGGGAGCCTAGGGCCGGTTTTGATGGCGAGGACCCTCAAGGTTCAGTAACAATTATCGAAGCGAAATCAGGAAAAACCACTCGTGTGCTATTTAATGACCAGAACGCAATTGCTGACGATGTTCATATTCGCAACCACGGAACCAAAGCGGATGCTGTTAAAGACTTTGAACCTGAATATATTGCGGTTTCAGCTGATGGGAAAAAGGCATTTGTTACCCTGCAGGAGAATAATGCAATTGCAACAATTGATATTAAAAATGGAAAGATTCTTTCTGTAAAATCTCTTGGCTATAAAGATCATTCTTTACCTGGAAACGAACTGGATGCAGCGAGAAATGGAAAAATTGAACTCGAACGCCTTCCGATTCTGGGGGCATATATGCCGGACTCTGTTGCCTATGTGAAAATTAAGGGTGATGAATATCTTGTCACTGCAAATGAAGGGGATGCCACTGAGTGGCCTGAAGAGGATCCTGCATTTATAAACGTAGCTGATTTTAAAGATATAAAGAATACCATTAGACTAAATCCGGACCGAATTAAAGGTATGACAGCTGAAGAAGCACAAGCAGCCTTTGATAAAATGAAAAATTCTGATGCGTATAAGAAACTCGAAGTACTAACCGATCGCGGCAACGATGCAATTTACACATTAGGAGGACGTTCCTTCTCAATTTGGAAGGCCGATACAATGGAGCTTGTCTACGACAGCGGCAGCGACTTCGAAACCATTACTGCTCAACGGCTGCCAGATGTGTTCAACTGGTCAAATGATGATGACGAATTCGAAAAACGCAGCGCGAAAAAAGGACCTGAGCCAGAAGATGTGAAAATCGGCATAGTCGGCGGCGAAGTTTTTGCCTTTGTCGGACTCGAGAGAATTGGCGGCGTGATGACCTATAACATTACAAATCCCGAAAATGCCCAATTTGCCAACTACTTTAACAGCAGAGACTTCTCACAGGCAATTGCAGGTGATGTTTCGCCAGAAGGCATTGAGTTTATTGATGCGAAAGACAGTCCAACAAAACGCCCGCTTATTTTAGTAGGCAATGAGGTAAGCGGGACCGTTTCTGTAAATGAACTTTATGTCCAGCCTGGGAAGGAAAAAAGCACACCGGCAAAATTTAATTAAATCGAAAGAAAATCTAAATAGAATAGTGAACTGACCATATTCAATGAACTGATTCTTTAGAAACGGCATAAACCTGGAATAGTATAATGTTTCTAAAATATGGTAACAGGCTTCGATAATAGCGATTAAAATTTGAATTTGAAATGCATTTCCAAGTTGCAAGGGTACAATGGCTGTTGTACCCCTGCAATTTAACCCACAATTTAATAGATAAATCTTCGGCTCTTTTCGCAAAAAATGTTACTTTTGAATAATAAAAGAAAATCATAGAGTTATGATTACATACAAAATAGATTAAGAGAGAAATTTTTGTTATTTTGCAAGGGGGCGTAGGAATGATTGAATGGGTTCAACAAGCAAATGGGATTTGGCAATACATTACCTTATTTTTAATATCAATATTGCCATTATTGGATGTTTTTTATATTATTCCAGTTGGTATTGTGTTGGAGATGTCACCTGTAGCTGTTGGAATAATTGCTTTCTTAGGAAATTTTATTATGGTATTAGTCTTTGCACTGTTCTTTAAACAAATTTCCGAATGGAGAAACAAACGGAGAGAAAAAAAGGGTAAATTAAAGGCTTCAAAAAGAGAAACCAGAGCAAGACATATTTGGGAGAAGTATGGTCTTCCGGTATTTGCATTGCTTTCACCCTCGTTACTAGGAACAGATATAGCTGCATTAACCGCTCTATTGCTAGGGTCATCTAAAGTTAAAGTAATTACTTGGATGGGAGCCAGTTTAGTCATTTGGTCGATTCTAATGACAGTTGGCTCTGTATATGGACTTAAATACATTAATTGGATATAAAAATTTAGACACCAAAATAAAACTAGCTTAGTTCCTCACGGAGCTGGGCTATTTTTATTGAAAACAAAGGAATTGTTGACTTCCAAACCCTCCCATTTCGCACTCCAAAACAACTAGTTTGGTCACCACACCAAGGTCCCGGTTCAAGATGGGAATCTATGCCTTTTTATTCATTTCTCACTATTTCAATGGATATGGTTAGACTTTAGCAAGCTAGTTTCCTATTTTGATAGTAGTTGCAAGATTCGACAAATGCTTGCAAAAATCTTGCTTTGGAGGGAGAAGAATATGGTAAATAAGAGAAGGAATGAGATAAAAAAAAGACCGGTACTAGGGATTGTATCCAAAGGGGTTATTGCGTCTGCCATCTTTGCCAGTTCTTTGGCTTCAACTGGTGTTCCATTTAGCAGTCCACCTGTTGCAGAAGCGGCGGCTCCAGCCTATACAGTTAATGCGTCGAGCTTAAACGTCAGGTCAGGCCCAGGTACCGAATATGCCAGGATTGGCGGATTGCCGAGGGGCAGCAGCATTAACGTCATTGAGAAAGTAAGCAACGGCTGGTACAAAATTAAGTATAATGGCAAAACTGGCTATGTTGCAGGGCAATATGTAGCAGTCAACGGCCCTTCAGTGAAAAGTACATATCGGGTCACAGCTACAGCTTTAAACGTAAGGACTGGGCCGAGCACAAAATACGCGAGAATCGGCCTTCTAAAGAACGGAGCCACGGTGAATGTAGTCAAGAAGGAAAGTAATGGCTGGTTCAAAATTAACTACAATGGCAAAACTGGCTATATTTCAGGGCAGTATGTAGCAGTCAACGGCACTTCAGTGAAAAGTACATATCGGGTCACAGCTACAGCTTTAAACGTTAGGACTGGGCCGAGCACAAAATACGCGAGAATCGGCCTGCTAAAGAATGGCGCGACAGTGAATGTAGTCAAGAAGGAAAGCAATGGCTGGTACCGGATTACATATAACGGAAGGACCGCCTATGTTGCCGGCCAGTACGTTGCAGCCGGAACAGCCACTATCCTCAATGTTCCATTGATCGCCCAGCGCCCTGTGCTTCCGGCCGGCTGTGAAGTAACAGCCCTGGCGATGGCGCTCAATTATCATGGCGTAAACGTAAGCAAAACAACCCTCGCAGATAAAATGCCGTATGATAAAACGCCTCTTACAAGGAACTCAAACGGCTCGATCAAGACGTGGGGGGATCCGGATGTTGGATATGTCGGCACACCATATGGCAACGGGCATACGATTAACCCGGGTCCACTGAAGAAACTCCTCGATCAGTACCGTCCGGGAGGAGTGAACCTTCACGGCAAGGATTTTTCTCAGGTTGAAGCGCACGTCAAAAACGGGGCACCGGTGCTTGTCTGGTTTACAATTAACCATGAAATGCCGAATAAGCGCACATGGAAGACTCCTACCGGAAAAACAATATCAGCCCCAACTCCGCTTCACTGCATCGTTGTTACAGGTGTAGATGGAAAGTATGTATACTTTAACGACAGTGAAGCTGTAAAAAAGAATATAAAAATGGAAAAATCGAAGTTTATAAGCATTTACAATGCAATGGGAAAACGAGCATTGGCTGTAAAATAACATTAAGCTGCAGCAGCTCCTTTTAAAAGGGGATGTCTTTGCTCATACAAAAAGGAGATTGGGTCTAATTCTCTCTGCCAGGAAGGTAGTTTAGTTGGCTATTAATACTATACTTTCTTAATAAGTGGGGAAGTAATTTTTATTAGGGATGAAGATTGGAATTCAAAGATGTTAACTTCCCACCTAAATCAATATGGGTAAATATGGATAGTTAAGTAAGCAGGAGTTGCTGGATTAAATTCTTGGATGCGGGAATCTTTTTCTTAAAAAGACTGCTGGCAAACTCATTTTCTTTTGAGTTTGTCAACAGTCTGAAGAGTTCTTTTGCTTAAACAAAGTTAAGCCTTTGACACCATTTCGTAATCCTGCACTGTTACATTTCGTTGAGCAAAAACTCTTTTAACAACGGCAAGAGCGTTCAAAACACGAGGGAAGCCTGCATATGGAAGCATGTGCATAACAGCTCCAACAATTTGTTTTGAAGTCAATCCAATATTAAGTCCATTGTTGATATGCAATTCCAATTGCGGTTCTGTACCTAGAGTTGTAAGACCAGAAAGTGTGACAAGGGTACGTTCTTTATCCGATAACCCTTCACGTGAATAAATATCCCCAAAGCCAAATGAAACAACAAGTTCTTCTAAATCTGGTGCAAGATCTCTATATGCGTCTCGTATTTGTTGTACTGATGAGATTTCATCATTTCCTTCTAAAGAATACTTTTTGATAATATCCAAACCTCTTTGGTATCGATTTGTTTCCATGTTTGTTTTCCTCCTAAAAAGTCATTTAGGAATAACTATAACGCAGCTTTTACTATTCGTAAAATACATATAACTCATGAAATGTATTCCTATTTTTCATAATTTGATAGGCAATTGTGCTGAAATGTACTGAATAAATTCTCGAACTGCTGGTGAAGCATGTTTCCTCTTTTTTGATATCATTCCTAAATTCCAGGGAAGGCTTGGATTATCGATGGAAATGACCTTGATTAAATCTTGATCCATTTTTTTAGCAATCGGTTGTGGACAAATTGATATCCCAATGTTTTCGCCAATCATTTCACTAATAAAACCCCACTCAGAAATTTCATAAGCAGTGTTCGGACGAAAACCAGCTCGTAGGCATTCTTGGATAATGAGGTCATGAATCAGTTCTTGCTTAAATAGAATAAAGTTTTCGTTTTCCAACTCTATCAATTCAACTTTTTCCCTTTCTGCAAATGGATGGGTATGATGGACGAACACCGCAAGTTCTTCATAAACAAAGGGAATAACATCAAACTCCTTTTCATCCACCGGTTGCATAACCACACCAAAATCCAATAATCCGTCTTTGACTTGTTGTTTAACTTTATTTGAATCATCTTCGGAGATCGTAATTTTTATATCCGGATACAGATTATTGAACCCTTTAATGATTTTTGGAAAAAATAAAAACCCAATGATCGGCGGTATGCCGATTTTTATTTTTCCTTTTTTTAAGTTCAATAAATCATATAGGTTGAGGGATAAATCATTTAACGATTCCATAATCATTTCCCCTTCAGCCAAAACGATTTCACCAGCTTCGGTTAAATCAATTTTCTTTGCGGAACGGTCAATCAATTCTACATTTAATCCTTCTTCCAAGCTCTTGACTGCTTTACTCAGTGTAGGTTGTGACAGGTGGAGAGACTCGGAAGCTTTTGTAAAACTTTTGTATTTCGCTACTTCTATAAAATAAGTGAGGTGACGTATATCCATGAATGTACTCTCCAATCTATGAAAAAAATACATACTTTAAATTCTTATTATTCATTTTACTCATTTTGAGAATGGTAGTATACTCTAAATGTGAACAAATTGTGAACTAAAAATAAAAGGAAGGAGTGAAATCAAAATACAAAGTTTTAGAAACAGTGATTACGTAGTAGCGGGTGAAAGGATTATTTTTTTATTATATATCATTAATTCGAGACAAATTAATTAAAAATTTATTAATTAATAATATATAAAAATAAATTTAGGATGCTGGTGTATTCATTATATCTTGGATTCAAAAATTAGTGTTTCAGTGAGATATATATTGTTTAGTATGGATTGCTAAACGAGAAGGTTCTAAGGAAGTATGAATTATCCAGGATAAAAGTTGCCTACTTAATATACTTAACAACTAGAGAATAAGGGGTAGGATCAAAATGGATATATTAGGAATAGTCGGGATATTGTTAGGTATCCTAACAATCATTCTCTTTATTATTAAAAAGTTCAATATCATCATAGCTGCACCAATCGCGACGATTGTCGTGCTGCTGTTTAACGATGTACCTATACTAGAAACCGTATTTGGCAAAGAAAATTCTTATATGACGGCGCTTGCCGGATTCGTTGCTTCCAATTTCGCAATCTTCTTATTAGGTTCTGTACTCGCGAAATACATGGATAAAAGCGGGGCAACGGTTTCAATAGCAAACAAAGTACTGTCGGTAGTAGGAACCAAGAACCCGTACAACGCATTAGTTGCACTATTTATTATTTCAGCCATTCTTACTTACGGTGGTATTAATGTATTCGTCATCATATTCGCATTAATTCCGATGGCTAAACCGATCTTCAGACAACTTAATATTTCGTGGAAATTAGTTACCATTCCTGTGTTTGGTGGTACTTCAACGTTCACGATGACGATGTTGCCAGGGGCACCTTCATTACACAATGTTGTGCCATCAACGGCTTTGGGAACGACATTAACTGCTGCTCCGTTAATCGGGATTGTCACTTCCATCGCAGCAATTGTCTTCATACTAGTATTTATGAAATTCTCATTGTCCAAAAGCTTGCGTAAAAACGAGACGTTTAATGTGAATGAAAAGGTTGAAAGTAGTGATGCGACTTCAAAACTTGAACTCCCATCATTCATAATCAGTTTACTGCCTATCATCGTGTTATTAGCCATAATCCTGCTATTTAGTTCTGTAAGTAACATCATTATTGTAGCTTTAATAGTTGCTATTCTTTTGAGTGCTTTGTTATTCCGTAAACAAATTGCACAGCAAAAAGAGGTATTGAATCAAGGTGCTAACGAATCGTTAATATCAACAATCACAACTGGCAGTACAATTGCATTTGGTAGCATTGCAACAGGTGTTCCTGCGTTTAAGGGTGTATTTCAATTGATTCAATCCATTCCTGGACCTCCCGTACTCTCATTAATGGTTGGTACAGGTCTGATTGGCGGTATTACTGCATCAGCTGTTGGAGCAATTGGCATTTCAGTTGCGAATTTTGCCCCAATTTATTTGGAAATGGGACTAAATCCTGAAACGGTTCACCGCGCAATCGCAATTGGATCTGGAGCTCTATCAATTGTTCCTTACTCTGGATTCTTAATTATATTTAACAATTTAACAGGATTAACGATGAAGGATACCTTCAAAAATGGTTTTATCAGTATAAGTGTTACCCACTGGCTCGCAATGGCCGTAATCGTTGTTATGGCTCTATTAGATTTAGCTTAACATTCATTAAATAATAAAAAATAACAAAGTATACGTTTAGTAAAAGGATGTCGGGTTGCTTAAAACTAGGATGTTGGCTTGGAAGCAGCCACCATTTAAAGAGTGCGTAATAGCTCACTGGTTTGACCGACTCGCACCAAAATTATATATAGGAGGAATTCATTGTGAGTAAAAAAATTGGATTTATAGGTCTAGGAACAATGGGTTTCCCAATGGCTGTCAATTTAAAGAAAGCTGGTTTTGAAGTAATCGGCTATGATGCCTTTAAAGGTGTTTATGAAAAGGCAGCAGCTGCTGGAATCACAATGGTAGATACCCAAAAAGAAGTGGCGGAACAAGCTGACGAAGCAATTATCTCAATGGTTCGTGACTATGCTCAAAATGTTGACGTTATTTTTGGTGAGGATGGTTTATTAAGTGCACAACCTAAAAATAAAACCATTATTGTTATGAGTACACTTGACCCTGAAACAATGAATGGATTAGGCAAAAAAGTTGAAGAAGAAAGTGATTTGAGATTAATTAGCGCTGCGGTAAGTGGTGGTGCTTCAGGTGCTCAAGCTGGAACATTGTCAATCATGACATCTGGTTCAGAAGAAATCGTGAAATCATTCCAACCATACTTTGATGCGATTGGATCAAATGTATTCTACTATGGCGCGGAGCCAGGCAACAGCCAAGTAGCAAAATTGGTTAATAACATGATTCTAGGTGTTAACATGAACGCGGTGGCTGAAGGACTTAAATTAGGAAAACACTATTACTTACCTGAAGAAGAGATATTAAACCTGTTGAAAGTAAGTACTGGTGATAGCTGGGTAGTTAGAAACTGGAGCGATGTTTCTGAGTGGACAGCAGAAACTGCTCTATCCGTTCTACTTAAAGACCTAATCGCAACTTACAACCAAGGGATTAAACATAATGTATCTATGCCATTTAATGCCCTATCATCTACACAATTGTTTAACTCTATGGGAAAAGAGAAACCAAAAGCTTAAATTATACAATATAGTGCAATATATCCAATAGTGCAATATATCCAAACTATCTAATGAAAAGTGTTCTGTGTTGAACAGAATGCTTTTCTTTTTTGTTATAGCTGCCTGATTATTTTAGCGGCGTTGAACGTGTGTGGAAGGAAGCACTAGAAGAATGAAAAGATAAATAACTTAATAAGAAAGCCCAAATGATTTGCCTGCCTTCGGGACATCATAAGAATCGCTTTAGCGATTTTGTTTTGATACGATAATAATCAATTCTATTGAAATTCCGATTGTGTACCAAATGGAAATCAACTAAATGGTTACTGGAAAAGGAGCATTCAGTGTATGAGACAAACACCTAACTCTGTCTCTCCCAAATTCCCATCCATTATAAAACAGGCATTAACTGTTAATAGGAGGCCTTTTCCGTGGGTAAAGGCGTTTTCTGCAGGATTGGCAGCATTTTTGCCAGTCTTTATTGGATTATTATTTGGGAGTCTGGAATATGGACTGATATCTGGTATGGGGGGCTTTGCTTATCTTTATGTATTCAATATCCCCTATGCTCAAAGAGCTAAAAAGATATTTTTTGTCGTCCTTGGGATGACTTTGGCCTCTGCTTTAGGGACTCTTGCTGCCCCTTACCCACTTGCGGTAGCTATTTTGATGGGGATTATTGGAGCTGCAGCTATTTTTATTTTTGGAGCTTTAAAAATTAAGGGGCCATCAGCGATCTTTTTTGTTTTAGTTTTTGCTATGACAACTGGTATGCCTGTTCAACCAGAACTTGTCTGGCTTCGTGCGGGTCTTGTATTTGTAGGAGGGGCACTATCGTGGGTGATTGCCATGATTGGGTGGTTTTTTAATCCCCATGGCCCGGAAACAGGTGTTGTAAAAAATGTATATTTAGAATTGGCTAAGTTTCTTGATTCAGTGGGTACAGAGAAATTTAATGAGGCAAGACACAGAGTCATGTCAGGCTTGAGGGAAGCAGATGGAACACTGGCAGCAGGTTATATACCTTGGAGAAACACGGACAGATTTAATCGATTAGTCATCATAAACGATCATGCAAACACGATATTTTTGTATGTAGTTGAAAATTTTTCAAAGATTAACGTAAAATTGCCGCCAGTACTAGGGGAAAGTATCCGGGAAATTGCAAATTCGCTTGATCAGAAAAATAGGAAGGAAAGTGTTTCTGAAAAAATCCTTCTGCCGGAAGAAATGGATGAATCAGTTCTAAAGTTATTCAAAATAATTACCGATGCGGATGCCATCATGAATGAACCAACTTCAAAGATTAATCAAGTGATTCACATTTCCAAACCATCACTCAAGACTATTTTTTTGGGGGCTTTTGATAAAAACTCCATTGTGTTTATTACTTCTGTACGATTCGGTATTTTTACCATTATTGCTGCTATTATAGCGTATCAGTTTGACTTCATACGGCCCTTTTGGGTACCGTTATCGTGTGTAGCAGTTATGTCAGGCTTTACGATTGTCGCTACCTATCATCGTGCGATTCAAAGAGCAATTGGTACAATTCTCGGTATATTGATAGCAAGTGTAATTCTTATGGCTCAACCTAATGGATTCATCATCGCTGTCTTTATTCTGCTTTTGACCTTTATTACAGAGCTGTTTATTGTAAAAAATTATGGTCTTGCTGCGTTGTTCTTTACACCGAGTGCTTTGCTTATGGCCGAAAGTACGAGTCATGGAAGCTTTACCTTTACTTATTTTGCATCCGCCAGAATAATTGATATTTTAATCGGCAGTGTCATTGGCCTGATAGGAGTATTCTTCGTAGGAAGACGGTCGGCCTCTAGTCGAATACCGCATTTAACAACTAAAACAATCCGAAGTCAGGCGCAATTTTTATTGGTTCTTTTCTCTGACAAAGGGAATGGTTTTAATGCGAGAACAAGCAGAGAAAGAATGAAAATGCGAACAAATTTAAATAATTTAAAAACACTATATGATACAGCTGCAGGTGAGATCCCAGTCGATAAAAAAGCACTTGAATATTACTGGCCAGTCATATTTTCTATAGAGAATTTAGGATATTTGCTGGAAAATTGCTCTAAAATTGAAAATCGACCTATTTTATCAGATGCAGCCCTTTCGCAATTGCTTTATGTTTGTGAAACGATGGCTAATGCGGCCGATCGACAACAGTCACCCTCAATAAAAAACGTCCCTGAAATTGAAGAGTTCCCAAGTATACAGAATGAGATTATACACTTGCAAAAATCTCTTCAAATAGATAAAAGAGTTTCTTAAAAAATTGGGTAGTGACACGCACTTGCGGCGATGCGGTTATAGGTTCCGGAATGGGATGGGGCGCCGTTGAAGAGAAATCAACTAAAAGGCTCCTTATGTACAATATTCCTTTAAACTGAAAGCTCGGAGTTTGTAAATCTCCGAGCTGTTTCCGGTACTGTTTATTGTATAGATTAGCTTGTAATTTTATCACGTTTTTAGCCGCGAACTGTCCAAGACAGACTTCGTTATGAAAACGATTATTCGCAGCGCTTCCGATTAATAACCATTAAAGCAAACTGCGCCGATAATGATTAAAAGAATGAACAAGACAACGATTAAAGCGAAACCGCCGCCGTAACCGCCATATCCACCGAAAAAGCCCATAGAAACACCTCCATTCAAAGAAAAATTATTTACTCTTAATACCTGCTGCCAACAAATGAAGATCCTATAATGATCAATAAGATAAACAAGACTACGACTAAAGCAAATCCGCCACCATAACCTGCTCCATCACCAGACATATCAACCCCTCCTTCGGTGCACTTAATAACAGAGTATGTGAAACTGAAAAATTGGGAAGGGCACAAGTAAATGAGGACTAGACAAAGATGTAGTAAAGTCCAGATAATGCTTTTACTCAAAAAATAAAAAAACCCTGGGTAGGGGCATTCTTTGGCATTACATATGGCCTCAGACTAAAGTTGTTAAATAAAATTCGCTCACTACTGGCTGGTAGTGGGCACCTGTAAGCTTAAAATAGAAAAAACCGACAACTAGACATTGTCGGTCGACTCTTCTTTATCAACTGTCTTAATCCCTTGTTCACCATTTTCCACAATATGCTTAAGAACAGAAAGCCTGTTTTCCCAAAACCTTTCGTAAAAGGACAGCCATTGCTTCAGCTCTGTCAAAGGCTCCGGGCGAAGCTGGTAAATCTTTTCCCTGCCAACTTTCCGGCCGCTGACTAACTCTGCCTCTGAAAGAACTTGGAGGTGTTTAGCAATCGCAGTTCTGCTCATTGGAAAGTGGGAGGTAATTTCGGAAATTGGACGTTCCTTTTCTGCCAGTAATCGTAGAACCTCTCTACGTGTTGGATCGGCTATGGCCTGAAAAACATCATGCTTTTGAGCAGAGGATGACACCTTACTTCTCCACAATACCGCGTAGATTTTCTACAATGCCAGTCCAACCATGAGACATTCTGTCGCGAATAACGGAGGATTTTTCGCCAGCCTTACCAATAATTTCATCTGCCTGCTTCCAACCGCCATGGATTAAGGTGAATTCGGTCTGATCGCCGAGTTCCTTTAATTCAAAGGTTAAATACCACCCGTCAGTGTCCCAATCAAATGAAAGACGGTGGGGTGGTTCATATTCGGTAACCTTACATGGCGACGGACCAAAGGGTGACTGTATGGTAAATTCATATCCTACTTCTGGTTTAAAATCATTAGGCATAAACCATTCTGAGATGCCCTCTGCAGTTGACACATGATCCCAGACTTTTTGAATCGGTGCATTAAAGACAACGGTTTGTTTAATATCCTGCAATCTGTTTTCCATAAAAAATCCCTGTTTTCCTTTTAAAAATAACACCTTTTAGTTTCACTTTTTCAGTATACGAAACCAAATGGTTTCATGTCAACCACCTATAGAATATCCTCTAGTTTTCCTTTTTCACAAATTAAAAAACCTTTCCTAAGATGGTATAAAATTATTTCAGAATATTCTCATCAAATGATATAGTTTTTTTATAAGGAGTGATGGATTTGGAATTCAATGATGTTATCCACGGACATAGATCAATACGCGAATATGAGGACAGGGAAGTTAGCCAGGAGCTGCTGGATCAAATACTGGATGCGGGCATTCGCGCCTCATCAAGCGGCAATATGCAGACATATTCGATCATCGTCACGAGAGACAAAGAACTTAGGGAAAAATTATACACCGCACATATGGAGCAGTCGATGGTTGTCGATGCACCTGTGTTACTAACATTTTGTGCTGATTTTAATCGGATGAGGAGATGGCTTGAGCTTAATGATGCGCCTATCCATTTTGATAACTTCATGAGCTTTATGATAGGTGCGATTGATGCAACGCTGGCAGCGCAAAACTGTGCCTTGGCAGCGGAAAATGCGGGGCTTGGCATCTGTTACATGGGCTCAACGCTAGCAAACTGTGATCAAATCGGCGAGCTGCTAAATCTGCCGCCCAACGTCGTGCCAGTTGTGGGATATTCATTAGGATATCCAGCCGAAAACCCGTCACCACGTGATCGGCTGCCACGGCATGGACTGGTTCACTACGACCAGTACCATGATTACTCAGATGAAGATATCCTCGAAATCTATAAAGACCGAAACGAAAAAGGATGGGACCGCTATATGGCCAACCCTAGGCTAAAGGAAATGACCGAGCAATTGGGATTAAAAAACCTGGCGCAAATCTATACAATCGCCAAGTATACGAAAGAATTCCATACGGAATTCTCCCAGACAGTGCTGAACTACCTTGAGAAGCAGAACTTTATGGAGAATTGGTGAGGATTGTATTTGATTGGCATCGTTCCAGGATAATGGAGCAACTACTTGGAGGTACTTTTGGGCTAAACTGCATAAGCTCCAGTCATCTTCTTGGTAAAGGATATAAACCCAATAAAAAGGAGACTGTATCAATTTTTTAAAACAGCAGTACAAAAAGGAAACATACCCCTTTCCCCAATAACAGCCTAGACACATAGGCAGACGCCTATTCCCCTTCCAACATGGACACATACACTGTCTTTGTAATGATTTGAGGAGGGAACTTAAAATGGATAGACAATTCTTTGGAAGTGGTATGGGTTATGGCGGTTATCCAGGTTACGGTATGGGCCATGGAGGCTATGGCGGTTATCCAGGTTATGGCATGGGTTATGGAGGCTATGGCGGTTATCCAGGTTATGGCATGGGCCATGGCGGTTATGGCGGTTACCCAGGTTACGGTATGGGCCATGGAGGCTATGGCGGTTATCCAGGTTACGGTATGGGCCATGGAGGTTATGGCGGTCATCATGGCTATGGTATGGGCCATGGAGGCTATGGCGGACATCATGGCTACGGTATGGGTCATGGGGGCTATGGCGGTCATCGTGGAGAACAATATTAATCAACTAACGGACTCTTATGTTAATCTTAGGTATGCTAAAAGCTCGGAGTAGATCCGAGCTTTTTCAGTGACTTCATAGTTGCTGTCATATCCTAGCCCAGAAGTAGTGCTTCCTTTTAGCATTTGTAGCGGTGACCACCTGAATAAGGATAACTCCCCATAGTGGAAACCCGCCCAGCTGAAAGTAGCCCCCGTCCATATTATTTGCAACTACGATTGGCCGCTTCCAGGACCATCTCCGCCGGGAGTGGTAAAATATGTGTCAGTTTTTGCTAAGTCTTGCTCAATACGATAGTTATCTGTATCTAATTTAGGGTCGCCGGCACCTTTCTTTTTGTCTAAATATATAACGACAGGAATTAAAATAATAAGCGGTGATAATAGTAATAACCACATCATATAAGTACACCTCCAAATTTTAATAGTGATTTCCGTAAAAGAGCCTAATCGAAAAGAAGAGCAGTTTGTATGAATTTACAATATAGAAAGGTTCTGAAGTGAAAGCCGTTTTTGATCTGCATGTGTGGGTGTTTAATGGATGAGTTGACCAGAAAGGATGAGTACACTCCTTATTTAGCAATCATACAGGGTGGTTAAGGAGCATGTTTCTCTGTAGCGTTGTAAAGAACAACCGACTACTTTTAGTGGAGAAATGCGTACAAAAATACTGTCAGTAAAAACAAGCTGGATCCTGCATTAAAAAAGTTGACTTGTACTGATTCCATGGTATAGGGCTCAAGATAGATTATAAAGTGTTTGAGATTGCTAAAAAAATACACAGATAATAAGGTTGAAAATACTCCAACAAAAAACATTACATCAATCAGTGGTAATTCGTACTTTATTGATAAAAGGTAACTGATTCCCAGTAGAAAGGCATTTGTCATAACGGTAAGGATGCTAAATCGTACTATTTTCACGTTACCAACCCTCCTTTATACAATTATACAAAATTATGTTAAAATTGGGAATAGCAAGCTAATTCTCTTTTATGTATGTAGGAATACTAATTAAAGTAAAGGTCCGTATTGGGGTACCTTTTGTGGAAAAGCCCCCTGGTGATTACTGAGACTTCTTGAAGCGGATGGGGGGACGAGGCTTTTACAGTCATCATTGTTACAATTGCTCACGATTTAGGGCATTATGATCAGTTGGGCAGAGGGTGTAAGAAGGATATCTTATCCTTGTAGAAAAAAATAAATAACATCAAAACAAACGGGTTGTTCCACAGTTAGATTGATCGAAAGGGGGGCGGTTTCTTGGTTACAGAGATTGTGATTTTCGGGATTGTTTGGGGTGTATTATTGATTTACTTCTTAACACCGTTTAAAAGCATGATGATTTTTGAATCTCAAAAAGATACTAAACTAGCATTCATAAACGTTTTTAAAGATAGTTTAATTAAAATTATCAAGCATAAAAAAGCTATTCTTGCTCTAATAATGTTGATAATCACTTTAATTTATATCTGGTATTATCACTCACAACTTGAATGGTATAATCAAGCTCATGGTGTGGAAGAATTGTCCACTAAACCAAAACAACACGCAATATATTACATAGTCAGTGTAATAGTATATTCGGTAATACTATATATTTTTGTAGCGCTAAGAAGAACACTTATATTAATAAAAAAGTTTTAGTAAGCGAATTGTTGTGATGTTTCAATAACGAATACCGCAGGGGAAGGTAAAAGGAAAAACGAATCAAGGGCACAAGGGAACTCTCTAGTTTCAGCCAATACAGGTTAGCGAAAATAGATAAATAAAAGCGTGCCGGAGTTAATAGTTCCAACACGCTTTTTTAGACTATTTTTTTTATCGGGTTTTATCGTTTTCATAAAGCGGTTCTTTCCCAAGGACCAGTAAAGTATAAAGCTCATTGAAAATTTCGGTTTGATTATTGGTGAATTTATAGGTGTCAGCATCTTCAATAACTAAATAGCCCAGTTCATTGACACCCACTCTATAGTGTTGCAACCCATCATAAAAGATTCGAAATGATAAATATCTGCCTTCATTTCTTATATTTTTATGTGAGACCCTGGTATATTCATTTTTGGAGACTGCATCCAATAGTTTGTTTATTTCTGTCGTATCTTCAATTTCATAATTGTAGATATTATCCCATTTCTCATCTATATACTCACCGTAATTAACTTTTTCCACACTGTCCATTCCTTTTAATACACTTTCAGCAGATAAAGGGAGCTTAAAATACCATAATAAAAATAAGGCTGAAATGACAATGGCAGCAAACGTCCCAATGTAATAACTCTTCCTTTTATTCTTCATTTACTTAGGTGAGCCCCCTTTCTGTAAATATTTTATCAACAATCCCCAATATGGTATATATGTAAATTTATGGTCGCGGTTTCTTCTTTCTTTTTATGAAAGAAAAACGCAAATGTCTGCGAAGAAAGCTCTTAATGCAAAGGGCACGGAATAGGTATCTATTTGTGTAATCCTATTAAGCGAAACCGCCAGTTGGTTATTAAATGAAAAGTAGGATTAAAGTTAAGAAGTCATATTCGTTTTGACACACAATACAGTATAATGACAATATATGGAACTATATAATTAAAAGGGGTAATGAAAATGGACGTCAATTTTGGCGATATTATTTTTCAACTGTTAACCTTACTGATTGCAATTATCTTTATATTGTTGATATTTTCCGTATCCCGCTCTGTAAAAAGAAACAGAGAGCAATTAAATCGGATAGAGGCTAAATTGGACGCAATTTCTAATGAAAAAAATAAATAAAACAATAAATATATAGATAAGGAACGAATTGAATAGGGGAAGTTTATATTTATAAGAAAAATATGATGTTGGTAATTGTGGTTTTAGTCCTTACAAATTTAATCACACTGTCTTTCTTGTGGCTAAAAAAGACGGATGAAACTCAATATGCTTTTCTTGTTTTAAATGGAAAAACTTCAAATTGGATATGAAGTGTACTATATGCCAGATGGCTCCTCCTATAGTTATGGTGGTGGAAGTTAGACTTATATAGGACCTGATAAAGATCCTAATCCAATTGATGTGGAAGTTGATTATTATAACCATAAAAACAAAAAAGTCAGCTCCGACAAAACAGAGGGTATCTCAAAATACTTAAGCATTCGGTTAGGGAAAAATAGTGGTAACACTATAAAACCTCCCTCTTTCCACAATGGGTTCAAAAAATACAAACCGGACTAAATAAATCACTTTACTACTTTGAAGGAATTGCCACTCGTTTTAGTGAATTTCTATTAACTTGACCAGGTCAAATGAAAAAGTTTCGGAGGGGAAAGATGGTAAAATATTTGGATGATATTCGTAGGCCAATAAAAATGTCATTATCAAATAAACTTCTATATTCTACTTTAATTTTTATCGCAGGGGTTTTTTTAGGGGTAACTTCCAAGGTATTTGATGAAACTCCCAGCAATATATTGCCATACTTTGTTGAAGTATTGGATTTAAGGAACTTCTTTTCTCGGATTGGAGTTTGGGTTTTCTTTGCGGTGCTAATTTCTGTTTATAGTAAAACACCGGTTAGGTCTGCCATAAATGTTTTTTTATTTTTTATAGGAATGGTAAGTAGCTATTATCTTTATACTGTTGTGGCAGCTGGTTTTTTCCCTAGATCATATATGATGATTTGGATTATTATGACTGTTATATCTCCATTTTTGGCATTTGTATGCTGGTATGCAAAGGGGAAGGGAATAATTGCACTTTCTATTTCAACAATTATATTTATAGTAATTTCAAGACAGGCTTTTGCATTTGGAGTTTGGTATTTTTACATAAAATATAATTTGGAAATATTACTCTGGATAGCAACAATTTTTGTTTTATATCAGTCTCCAAAGCAAATAATTAAAGTGGTTTCCATAGGTTTGATTCTTTGCTTTATGGCCGGTGAAATCAATATAATTTGGGAATTGTAGCAAGGTTGCTTAACTATGATCGAGGATCAGTTCAATTTCGGTTTCGATGCAGGAGTATGGGTTGATGGCGGCTTTTGAACCTTGCAGCATATTGCGAGAACAGCGGCAGAACAGGTGGGGCTTAAATGTATTGCACCTTTTAGCAGGCCCTTTAGCAGCAGCTAAAACAGGCACATAAAAAGCTCAAACCTTTGTCTGAGCTTCTTATTATAGTACTGTATATAATCACCTGTTTTAGCTACCCATATTTCTTTGCATTTTCAGCTTTTCAATTACAATGGTTGCTCCAAGCAGGATGAGGGCGAAAATGACTAAAAATGGTGGAAATAGATTCATGCTGAAACCTTGAAACAGTACTCCTGCTAACGGAGGTAAGACGGTTATTCCAACATAACCGAAAGCCACTTGAAGCCCAATTATTGCTCTCGAATTGCGCTTTCCAAACCTTCTTGGGGTTTCGTGAATCATCGTTGGAAAAATTGCAGCGCACCCGAGGCCCACGAGTGTAAATCCGACATACATAACGCTGCCTTTTCCAAAAGCAACTGTAAGAATCCCTAATAGTAGGGTAATTTCGCTATACAACAGCAGCTTTTGATTCGAAAGCCAAAATGTGATAAATCCGGATACAATCCTTCCCATCGTTAAACTTGCAAAAAACATCGATATGATAAAACTTGCAGTTGCTACGGATAAGGATTTTACTTCAATTAAGTAGCTACTCCCCCACAGAAAAATAATTCCTTCTAATCCAACATAAAACACAAAGGATAAAAGAGAAAAGACCACTCCTCGTTGTTTCAATACTTCCACAAAAGGGGCTGTGGTTTCTTCAGTTTCAGTGGATACTTTTTGTTCGCTTTGCCTCCAAAGGGGGAGAGAAAGGAACAGTATCATAGCTAGCATCAATTGAATGCCGCCAATTATCAAATAACCGTTTCTCCACGAAACATCATTATTTAAAACAATCCCCATAATAATGGGTCCAAGCGTTGCTCCTACTCCCCAAAAAGCATGTAGCCAATTCATATGGTGTGCCTTGAGGTTGACAGACACGTAGTCATTTAAAGAGGTATCAATAGCACCAGCTCCTAGACCTAAAGGGAGAGCCGCAACAATTAATAAAAAGAAATTTTGTGTAAATGCAAATCCGATCAAGCCACTTGCAGTAAGCAATACACTGCCTAAAACGAGTTTGCCTGTCCCAAATTTTTTTGTAAATCGTACAGTCTGCAAGCTAGCAATAACTGTACAAATAGCAATGGTCATTGAAATGATCCCAGCCGCACTGTGTGCAACATGAAATTCTCCCACCATCTTCGGCCATGCCACTCCTAAAAGAGAATCAGGTAGTCCTAAACTTATAAACGAGGTGTAAATTATGAACAAAAAAATTAGCTGGCGCACAGAGCTTTCCCCCATTTTTGCATATGTATAAACTTAATAATAGAAATCACAGTCTTTGTCTTCTTTTGTCTAACATTATTAAAGTATAACAAAAGGGGAGGGAAGATTGGTGATAAGCCAAAGATCTATTTATCATGTTGAAAAGAAATTATTCCTAAAGAGGCACGCCGCCAAACGGAGGCTGCCAGAGCAGCTGAATATAAAATAGAGTGGTTAGTTTCAGACCAGAAAGCCGTTGAACAATTGACGAGGTAATTCCAAAGTGAAGGGCTTCCTATTACAGTAAAATTCTATCCTGAATAAGGTGGTCAAATGAATATTATCACGAAAGAACAACTTGAAAATTTGTTTAACACAGTGAATCCTAAACTGGATTTATCTGCTATTATCACCGTTGACGATAAAGAAATAGAAAAGGTGCTTCATTATTTTCTATTCTTACAGGAATACAAGGATGAGATAGTAGCCGGTTCCTCTTTTACCAACGAACAGGTACTATACAGCCAGTACTATTGGTTTGTTTATTTTAAAAATCATTACTTTGCTAATTATGGGTATGATGGTGGCATGGATCAAAAGGCTTTTCAACTAATAGAAGAGCTAACGTATAAATTAGATGGGGAACTAGATTGGAATTTACTCGAACGAATCACGAATGAGCTAAATATTGATTAGCAGGCTCAATCTAAATTAAACTATGGAATTTGAGCAGGCCTTCTATAAAAAGTTCTAAAAACGCTTGTTGAGATCTCATAAGTGAATAAGGTCATTTATTTTCTACTTGGAAACAGTCTAATTAGTGTGATTAGGCTGTTTTTTTATTGCTGTTGTAAAGGAAATTGAGGTTAATTTATTTGGTTTTATAGGGAACGGCGAGATTTAAATTATTTAAATATAACAATTACTGTTTATTTCTTTTTGAAGATGAGATATAATCGTTCGTAAATAACAAAAAATTAACCTAGTATTTAATAAAAATAATAGTTTTATTAAATCAAATTCGAACTTACCTTTTAATTATTGGTTAAATGTTCGTGTTTTAGGTTAGTGATATTGGAGGGAGTAAATAGATGAACAAGTTTGAAAATAAATGGATTCGTGCTGTACTTCCAGCTTTATTGATTCACTGCAGTATTGGGACGGTTTACTGCTGGTCATTGTTTAAGGGCGATATTGCCTCTTACATTGGGAAACCAGTAGGGGAAGTGGAATGGGCATTTAGTATAGCCATTTTTGTTCTTGGTATGTCTGCAGCATTCGGTGGTAAATTTGTCGAAAAGGATATACATAAGTCGTCCCTGCTTGCAGCGATATTTTTTGTAGCCGGGATGGCAGGAACAGGTTTCTTTATTTATCAAAAGTCATTGATCGGTATTTACTTTTCTTATGGAATTGTAATGGGCATTGGACTCGGAATCGGTTATTTAACACCGGTGAAAACATTAATGCTTTGGTTTAAGGAGCAAAAAGGGTTAGCGACAGGCCTCGCTGTTGCAGGCTTTGGCTTAGCGAAGGTAATTGCGAGTCCTTTAATGGAGGAGCTGCTCGGAGAAAGAACCAGTGAAGGAAATTTAGTAAATGCCGCAAATATATATACAATGTTTTATATTTTAGCAGGCATATATTTAGTAATGATGGTTGTGGGGCATTTATTTTTGAAAAAACCAGCTGGTTATGAAGAAGAAAGTGTACAAAACAAGAGCTTTAGTTATAGAAAAGTGTTAACAAATAAAACATTTATCGGTATTTGGTTCATGTTCTATATTAATATTACATGTGGATTGGCTTTAATTTCACAAGAAAAAGGGATTTTGGCATTCATCGGATTTGGGGCGATTGGTATAGTCAGTTCGTTAACAGCTGTTTTCAATGCAGGCGGGCGGATCGTTTTCTCTTCATGGGGAGACCGTTTAAAAGATCGTAACTCAATCTATAAAATGATATTTATATCATCAATTACAGCCATTCTATTAACCGTTGTGTTTGATGGTATTAATAATTCTATCGCCATCTTGATTATCGCAATGCTTTGTATCGTTAATGCAGGTTACGGCGGCGGATTTTCCTCTTTACCGCCATTATTATCTGACCGCTTTGGTATAAATAGTATTTCAACAGTGCATGGATTAGCTTTATCTGCCTGGGCATGGGCAGGGCTGACAGGGAATCAGCTAAGTGCACTTGTCCTGGAAAAGACACAATCCTATGACATGGTGTTATATGTCATTATGGGCTTGTTCACGATTGCGACTTTAATTAGTATTTTCGTTGTTAAACCTGAGAAAGTAAACTTGGAAAGTGAAGAATTCAATAGAAAAGAAGAAGTGGTAATAGGATAAGTAGTTATTTTTGAAAAGTAAAAGGGATGCCTTGTTATATAGAAGGCATCCCTTTTTATAATGATTTATTACTTGATTTATCACTTTGGATGAAGACAATAGGAACCGGAAACTTGACTTTTATATTGATAGGATTAAATTTAATATGTAAACGCTTTATAAAAACTAAAACATTTTCGAGAATTATATAAAAACAACTTTTTAATTTTTTTGTCGCAAAACTAAAACGGTGGAAAGCGAAGCGCCTCGTGACAGGCAAAGAGCGCCTCGCGACAGGCAAAGAGCGCCTCGCGACAGGCAAAATGCGCCTGTCTCTGCGATGTTAATTCTCAGGAGCTCCCCTTTGTGCAGCGGAAATCGACATACTTTTTTAATAAGCCTTTTATTAAGAAATCTCTTTGAAAAGAAAGGAAACGACAATGAAACAAAATCCGAAAGCTTTCATATTTGATTTAGATGGGGTTATCACAGATACTGCTGAATTTCATTATTTGGCATGGAAAAAGCTTGCCGAACAACTTGGCATAACGATCGATAGAGAGTTTAATGAGCAGCTTAAAGGGATTAGCCGGATGGATTCCTTAGAACGGATCCTGGCATTAAATCCAGCTTTAAACGATATGCCTCAGGAAGAAAAAGAAAAACTCGCGGATCAAAAGAATGAACATTATAAGAATTTGATTAAGCTGATTAAACCAGAGGACGTTTTACCGGGTATTGAAGAACTCTTTAATAAACTGAAGGAAAATCATATTAAAATTGCCATCGGGTCGGCCAGCAAGAATGCCCCAGTGGTAGTGGAACAGCTTGGTCTCACCGATTACATTGATTATATTGTGGATGCTGCGAAGGTAAAGAAAGGGAAACCAGACCCGGAAACATTTACAACCGCTGCCGATTATCTTAACATTCCTTATGATGAATGTGTTGGTCTGGAAGATGCAGCTGCCGGGATTCAAGCTATAAATCAGGCAGGTATGTTTTCGGTAGGGATTGGAGACAAGGAACATTTGTCGGCTGCTGATTATTTAGTGAGCGATACTACTCAATTAGACCTGGAAGAAATTTTAAAACAATATCACTTAAAATAACTTACTACAGTGAACGGAGCCGCAGGCGGTGACGGCTATAAAGAGAAAGCCTATCGTTATTTTAATGAAACGTCCCGCCTAGATTTAGATAATACTCATGGAAATACAATAGATGGTCTCCACCTGGCAAATATGGGTGGAACGTGGATGGCGATTGTATTTGGATTTGCTGGTTAGAGAGTGAAGGAAAGCGGTTTGTCGCTTTCTCCATCTCTTCCTGAGGAATGGACTTCGCTCCAGTTCCAACTTCAATACCAGAACAGAGTCCTTCGTGTACATATTGAAAAGGATGCTGTCACTCATCAGATTTTAGAAGGGGAAGATTTGGCCATTACCCATAATGGCGAGGTAATTTCTCTTGTGGAAGGGAAAGAAGTTAGGTCTGTATAGGTGCCTTCACTCCCCGGTTATTGCCGAATTTATGACATAGGCGAAGTCTTACTATTCAAAATACAATCAGTTAAATGAAAACGGAGTGCCAAAGAATTGGCGCTCCGTTTTTTGTTCATGTTCTATAATTACATTTTAGTAAGGAGAGTACGGAATGTTATAATTTGGATATTATGAGTATGGATATGGATATGTTGGTTAATAATGCTCCATATCCCAGACTTGGGGTTAATAGTGCGGTATTCGTTGATCATTGACACCAATTATTTCCTGACTAAATGCATTATTCAAGGCAAATCCCTTTTTTTATAAACTAAGGGATATGCAAAACAGCCTGTTGGGGTTGGGCAAAGGGCTTAAAATAAGAAATTTAAGCAAATGATTATAGAAGCGCGGTCTTTTCTTCTTATGAACGAAATACAATTGTTACGAATCAATAAGACATAACTTTATGGAGCCATACAATACATTTATGGTGCGTGATTTTTTCAACACATAACAATAATTTTATAGGGAGTGGTTTGGGCTGGTATGCTCATTGTGGTAGGGCCATATACAACAAGTAAATTTCGGTTTGCAGGATTTAAGTTGAAGGGTTGATCGTTCGGTAAAAATATCGGGGTAAAATTGGAAAGATTTAATTGTAACTGATTATCGCTGCTCACCAGTTGACTGTCAAAATAGTCTACTTTTACATTTTGATAAGGATTCTCTTTTGAGATAATGAGAGCTTGATATTGTGGAGGGTAAATAAGAATAACAGGTACATTAATATCATAAAAACCAGTTACTCGGTCTCCGATTGAAACCGTCACATGGTCAAGAAAATAAGTTGTTGGACTAATAACGAAATTTACTATCGAACCATCTCCTATTAATAAGGACATTAATTTAAAACACCCATTTAATTCCTCATCAGAACCTACTGAATAATCTTGTATCATGGTAACCGTACCATAAAAAGAACTGAATTTTTTCATTTCGTCCCCTCCATTTTAGTTAACTATTATTTAAATTGAATTCTTTATCAACTGTGGTGTAGAAGCTTTACAATGTCTAATAAATTTCAGTTAGACTTATAAATTTTATGTATTAAACGAATTGATATTACTTTATAAATAGCTAATTTAAAAACAGGAATAATTCTATTTTAACGTAAGGAAATGATAGATAGTCAACGTGAAAAGGAGTATGTAATGTATAATTATTATTCTATGACTACTATGAATCAGCCAAGAATTGTTTCCTTTGCACAGGGGGATGTTACAGGGGATAAAGTACCTGATAATGTCTATTTAACCGGAACAATGACTTCTGCGAGTCCATTTATCCAAAATATTACCCTGCTCGTTCAAGATGGAAGAACTGGAGAGTTAACAAGTATCCCAATTCGTGAAAATTCAGGCTACAATCCTACTATATTATTGGGGGATTTTACTGGGAATGGAGCAGATGATATTTTTATAAGTATTGCTACAGGTGGCAGTGGCGGAATTATGTATCATTATATTTATTCCTTTATGAATAATACAGCACAATTATTATTTGATTTTAATGTATATAATGAGCAGTACCAATATGAGGTTACTTATCAAGATTTTTACAAAGTGGAAGTTGTCAGCATGGTAAATAGTAAAAAGTATATTATCGACATTTCTACAAAAGGCATCGATTATCTAAATGAAATATATGATGCAAACGGCAAACTGAAGACTGCCATTACTGGTTTTGTTAATCCTCTTAGTGGCTTATATCCTGTAGATTTTGATTTAAATAAGCGGTATGAGTTATTGGCCTATCAGAAAATTGCGGGGAGATATAATGCTGATTCATTAGGGTTTGTTTTAAATACTTTGGCATGGTTGGATAATAGGTTTGTTTTGCAGAATCAGTATGTCGCTATATTGGGATCATAGGAATTACCTCATTTAGATACATGACGGTGAATCGTATCATAAATAAGGATTTAACTCATAAGGGGTTCTCAGCAAAGGTAAAACCCATGAAACTCCGAAAAATCATCATGGATTGTAGGTACAGCATATATATTGATGGCGGATAATCTAGGATGAATTTTTGAGACACTGATTCAAGAAAGCCATGAGATTAAATGAGGAATGGCATAGCTAGTAAAGTAACGCACAACAGATCTTCATGCCTTTTTTATATGCAAATAGTTACCCATTGTTAATCTTATTTCATCACTTTCAATTAAGTCCAGCTGCCAGCTGGGCCTTTTTTTTTGCAAAAATAAAACATTTGTTAAGTTTTGGTATCATTTACGTTTTATAGTTCTAAAGTCATGGGTGATTAGGTATAATCTTCCTGGACTGGAAGGAAAATGAATTAGGGGGATGTTTATGACATGGTTCACAAAATGGGCATTGCGGAATAGGGCGGCGGTTGTTTTTTCCGTAATTGTCTCGATGCTTTTCGGTGTTTTTAGCTATACCACTATTCCGATGGAGCTTATGCCGTCAGCAGATCAACCATACATAACGGTATCAGCAGTGGGCAATGGCTTGGACGCCGTCACGATGGATGAACAGGTAACACAGCCTATTGAAAAAGCATTAACCGGCATTAAAGGGAAACGCAATGTGGTCGCTGAAACAGGGAATAATTTTACTCAGATGACCATCACGTTTGAATCCGACACAGATTTAAGAGAAGCAAAGCAACAGATTCAAGAAAACCTCTCGATGGTCAATTTACCGCCTGGAGTCATGAAACCGTACGTGGTACTGCTAAATACCTCACAGATCCCGGTTGTCTATCTTGGGCTTACCTTTGATAAGGAAATTGAGAACAAAGAAGTAAATCTCGTAGAAAACGAGATTCTCCCGAAGCTAAAGTCTATCAAGGGTGTTGGAAATGTCATGGCTTACGGAGCAAAAAACCAGCAGGTCATGATAAAGGTCGATCCGGCAAAACTTGCTGCTGCTGGGATCTCACTTGAAAAAATGTATACGCTCCTTCAGGGGAAAAATGCAACGGTCGCTGTAGGAGAACAGACCCTGGATAACGAGGCAACGAGCCTCATTGTAACCGGAAAAATACAGAGCATTGAAGAAATGAAAAACCTTCAGTTAAACTCTTCCATTAAACTGAAGGACGTGGCTCAAGTAACAATGGAGAAGGATACAAAGAGCATTACGCACATGAATGGAAAGAATTTCATTCAACTCATTGTGCAGAAAGATTCAACGAGTAATGCGGTCACAATGGGTAAACAGGTAGAGGAAGTAGCCAAGAAGATTAACGAGGACTATAAAGGAACACTGGAAGCTACGGTATTCATTAATTTGGCAGATACCATACTTGATTCTATCAATGCAATGACAAGAGAAGTACTTACTGGTGCTTTATTTGCCGCCTTGATTATCTGGCTGTTCCTAAAAAGCTTCCGTATGACCCTGATCACGATTGTCAGCATTCCCCTTTCGCTGTGCATAACGATGATTTTACTTTCCTTTTTTGGGGTAACGCTAAACATTCTCACATTAGGCGGAATCGCGGTATCGGTCGGAAGGCTTGTAGATGATAGCATAGTGGTTGTTGAGAACATTTACCGGAGAAAAAGGGAAAAGGAACTCACTCCTGCTTTTATTGTCGAAGCAGTTAAAGAAGTCTCGGCAGCGATTACCTCATCCACACTAACGACTGTCGCAGTATTTCTTCCAATGCTGCTTGCTTCCGGTGGTTTAAGAGATTTAATCGGGCCGTTTGCAATTACCATTACCTGTTCACTGCTTGCATCCCTGTTAGTATCTCTGACCGTTGTACCGATGCTCAGCCAGCGTATGATGAAAAAAGTGAAGGTGAAAAAGCATAAAAATGGATCGTTTTATCCGAAAGTACTGAGCTGGTCCTTGAATCATAAATGGCTTCCCATCCTGATATCCGTTATGGTAATTGTTGGCTCGATTGTGCTGTTTGTGACGATGCCAAAAGGTTCAGTCGACCAAAAGGACAGCGCATATCTTTCTATTTGGCTGCGCTATGAAAGTGGAACGCAATTCGAGGATATTGAAAACGGGATTAAAAGGATGGAAGACATTCTTTCTGAACAGGAAGACGTTGTCAACCATATTGTCCAAGTCGGGAATAATGCCGAAGCAGCGCAGTTTGGAGAGCTTCAGGATCCAAATCAAGTCCAGTTCATGGCATTCGTGAAAGAAGGAGCCGATTCTGTTAAAATAGTTCAGAAACTGAGGGACGAAAAAGACCAATTCCCTGGGGCGGAACTAACCGCCAATACATCCGGACTAATGGGAGAGAATAAAACAACCGTATCTGTTGATGTCATCGGCAATAATGAGGGGGACATACAACAAGCAGCGGATGAAATCAAGAAAACGTTCGAAGGTATTGATGGTGTCCAAAAAGTAGAAACAAATGAAGAAAATCAAAAGCCGACAGTGACGGTAACTGTAAACCCAACCATCGCAAATGCTCAGGAAATATCCCAGTCAATCCGTGGAATGATCAGGCCTGCTATGATCGGCAGTGTGGAAATCGACGGCCGTACCACAATGGTGCAGCTTGGCGCGCTCCAAGAAGTCAACACGGCAGACGATTTGAAGGATCTTCAATTGATGACACCCGAAGGACCGGTTGTCTTGTCAAGCATCGCAACAATAAGTGCGTCCGACGAACCGGGAACCATCTTTTCAAAAGATGGGCACCATTACCTTCAAGTCAACGCTGTTGTCGATGCAAAGAAAATGGTCGATGTAGCGGCAGAAATCAATAAGCATTTGGCTGTCTGGAAAAAAGACAACTCGTTTGGCGCCGATACCACTGCTGAAATCACCGGATCCGCCATGCAGTCATCCGATGATTTAATGGAGCTCGGGAAACTCGCTCTATTCTCGATCGGAATTGTGTTCATGATCCTACTTATCACTTTGAAATCATTCCGGGCGAGTGTTGCGATTTTATTGACTCTGCCACTTGCGGCGATTGGTTCGCTTTTAGGGCTTGTTGTATCAAAATCAAGCATTGATATTTCATCCGGAATTGGAATGCTGATGCTTGTGGGAATCGTTGTAACCAATGCAATCGTGCTTGTCGACCGCATACGCCACAATGAAAAGACGATGAACATCAGGGAAGCAATAATGGAAGCGGGAACCGTTCGCTTAAGGCCAATCTTGATGACCGCGCTTGCCACCGTTTTTGCAATGGTTCCGCTCCTATTTGCGCACGAATCCGCGATGAGCTTGAATCTTGTGGGCAAGGGGCTTGCGGTCGTGGTTATTTTCGGTCTGCTTGTATCTACTTTCCTGACACTGATTGTGATTCCAACATTCTATGAATTGTTCCATTTCCGAAAGGCAAAAAAACAAGTACAAAATATAAGTCCTGTATCCATTGACTTAACATGATGTAAAACTTCTTACAGTGTAAATGAAAATGGCAGTGAAGCAGCCCAATTATTCTGGGCTGCTTCTTTGCGTTCTCTGATGGACCGTTTTGCAGCGGGCGAATATGCTTATTTTGCGCTTTATTTTTTTAAACAGGTGATACGTATGATGTTTTGGTAGGTTCCATTTAGGGAGAATGGGTTAGGCTTGGGAAACAAGATATATTGAATGGTTTCATTTAGTTAGGTAGAATTATATTAAGCAATTACGGAATGGAGATAAGTTATGGCTGATAAGAGAAGAGAGAATGAAGAGGTTAATCAATTTATTTTGGAATTACCTGAAGACATTCAAAACATTGCATCTGCTTTAAGAAAAATAATCCTCAATTCTTCGGGAGAACTTCAAGAAGAGTTTAAATGGTCTATGCCTAATTATTCTTATAACGGATTAGTATGTTATATCCAAACTGCCAAAAGCCATGTTAATCTTGGCTTTCATAGAGGTAATATACTCCAGGAAAAAGATACTAATAAGTTATTACAGGGTTCGGGTAAAGCATTGAGATACATTAGAGTGAAAAAGATGGAAGAAATTCAACCAGAAGCGATAGTAGCACTAATTCAAGAAGCAGTGAGTTTGAATGAGGAATTGCACAACGAGTAAGGGTACGAGGTCCTGTTCTTCGGGCCTTTTTGTTTTGGCTGATATTCTAAGGCAGAGTCCCGTTTAATTATTTATACAGTTGGGAATCTTTATGGAATCATGAACTTGCCTTACAATCAAAAGAAGTCATTGATGCAAAAATACAACCAGTAATTCGCTGGGCGATTTAAAAAATCTTAAGTATAATTGGTAAAAATGGCTAATAGGACGTGAATGATAAGTTGAAAAAAATTACGGTTGAAGATTTGGCTAAAAAATTCTCACTTAAAGTGCTGGCTGGTGAAGGCCAGTTACAAAAAAAGATTACCCAATCACGGGTACATCGTCCGGGGCTGGAATTCGTTGGCCACTTTGACTTTTTTCCAACAGAACGAGTTCAAATATTAGGAAGAAAAGAAATTACCTATTTACATAAATTAAGTGAAGAAGAACGTAAAATCCGTATCGGAAATATTGTCCACTATCATCCTCCATGCTTTATCGTAACAGCTGGTGAACAAGGACTTACTTACTTGATTCACCATTGTACAGAGCAGGGCATTCCTCTGTTAGTCGCAAATGTACCTGAGACGACTTCAGAGTTTATCACCAAATTGGATACATATTTAGTGAAAGAATTAGCACCAGAAATGACGCTGCACGGAGTTTGTATGAATGTATCAGGCATTGGAATTTTACTTCGCGGAGCTTCCGGAGTAGGGAAAAGCGAAACGGCGCACACTTTAATTCGCAGGGGTCACCGGCTTGTTTCGGATGATATTGTTGTTCTAAAGAAACTTAGTCACCAAACCATTCTCGGGACCCATGAAGGAAAAAATAAAGAGTTTTTGGCTCTGCGCAGCATTGGCTTGTTGAATGTGGTCCGCTTATACGGCCGCAAGGCTTTTCAAGAAGAAACAAGAATTACCCTGGATATCCATTTAACGAAATGGGAAAAGGATGCTTTGTATAATGATTTAGAACAGGAATTTCACTATACGGATTATATGGGAGTAAAAGTACCTTCCATTGAGATTCAACTCCAGCCTGGGCGTGATGTTGCAGGGTTAATAGAGGCAGCAGCAAATAACTGGTTTTTAAAGCAGCAGGGATACAGTGCAGCAGAGGAATTCATGAGCAGGATTGAGACTGATATGATGACAAAATCCGGGAAGAAATACTTTTAGGCACTGCTGTCTGTGGTTTGTTGCAGAACGTTGGACTCCGATACAAGTTGTTGTACTCGAAGACGGTATCATGAACCTAGTTATAGTTGAAAGGAAGTAAGTACAATGGATTTGCTTTTACAAGGGAAAAATATACTCATTACTGGCGGCTCAAAGGGAATTGGAAAGGCGATTGCTGCGGCGTTTGTGGCGGAAGGGGCGAATGTTGCCATTTCGGCCAGGGGGATGGATGCACTGGAAAAAACAAATGAAGAACTAGAGGGCAAAGCCACCATTTTTCAAGCAGATATCACCAACCCGGAAGAACGAGAGAAACTGATCATGTCCTTTGTTGAAAAATATGGAACCATTGATGTGCTCATTAATAATGCAGGCGGAAGCAATGGCGGGAACGCAACAGAAACAGAAATGGATTTATATTACGAGGCGATGGAGTTGAATTACTTTTCAGCTGTCCATTTAAGTAAATTGGCTGTTGAGCATATGAAAAAGCAACAGTCAGGTTCGATTATTAATATCACCTCCATTTTCGGCAGAGAAAGCGGAGGAAAGGTTACCTATAACAATGCAAAATCCGCCTTGATCAGTTTCACCAAGTCACTGGCTGATGAGGTCATTTCAAGTGGAATTCGAGTCAATAGCATCGCACCCGGAAGTATACTTCACGAAACAGGTAATTGGAAAAAGCGTCTAGAGGCTGACCCGGAAGGCATAAAGGACTTTGTAAAGAAGGAGATACCAGCCGGACGCTTCGGCACCCCTGAAGAAATCGCAAATGTTGCCGTATTTCTCGCCTCCGAAAAAGCATCCTGGATTGTTGGTGCCAGTATAAATGTAGATGGCGGACAATCCAGAATGAATTTCTAACCAAATCATCTTACTATGAATCTAGCAGGTTTAAATGAATAGTGTCACTTGGGTTCTCCCCGGAATACGTTAAATGGAGAGAGGAGGACCCATGTATGACCCTTTTTACAAAGGATTCCGTGCTTCAATCTGGAGTTGATACATGGAAAAAAGATGCTGTCGCCCTATTCTCTGCAAAAATGCAGGACCGGACAAAACCTTTCCCCTGCATCCCGGCGACCCTGGGCCATCAGCTTGACCATTTCCAATACGGCTTCCTTCCTGATCCCTTCGACGTTTCGGCAGCGTCTGAACTTGCCCGTGCATTGGAAGAGTATTCAACTCACTATAGGGAACTGGGGAGGTATACATCCCTTGTCCTTTTTTATAAAAAAACGGGAAAGGATTCTCTTACGGTTGAGGAGTATGAGCAGATTTTTTGGGAGCAACTAAGCCGAAGCAGTCTTCTTGATAAGCTGGATTGGCCCGAGCCTATTCCTGCTGAACCAGAAAATACGTTATGGGAATTCTGTTTTCACGGAGAACAGTATTTCGTCTATTGCGGTACTCCGGCACATAAAAACCGGCAGAGCAGATATTTTCCATATCTTATGCTGGCTATAACCCCGAGGTCGGTGCTGGTAGAGTTCAATAAATCACCGGACAGGGCGGCAAAAATCAAATCATCCATTCGGGAACGCCTTGCCAATTATGACAAGGCCCCGATTCACCCAGATTTAAATATGTATGGAAAAGAAGACAATTATGAATGGAAGCAATATTTTCTAAGAGATGATGAAACAACCATCTCCAAATGTCCTTTTCATCACTATCTGAAAAAAACAAGTAAAAATGAGTAAAAAAGCATGCCTAATCCGGCATGCTTTTTTTACTCTTAAGGGTCAGTAAACGTCTGGTGAAATAAGATTTTCTTTACGCTTCAATCTTAGAATCAATTTGGGTTAATGCTCAATTAAAATACCAAACTCCCACCTGATCGAAGGTTAATTTTATACGGATAAACGAGTGAACTGTGGGAAAAATAAGGAAATAATCTGGATGGAGGGGTAAGTTTGATACAATTGATTAACCTGCCAGCATTGCTGATTTTAGACGTCCAAAACGGGTTTGATGACACTTATTGGGGGGAGCGGAACAACCCTCAGGCAGAGGAAAACATTTACCGCCTGCTGACAGAATGGAGAAAGCGAAAAGGAATTATCATCTATTCTCAGCATTTATCGCTGCTGCCGCATTCTCCATTAAATTATAAAGACGCCAAAAAAGTTCGAATCAAGGATGTAGTTAGTCCAAAAGAAGGCGAGGAAGTGTTCACCAAGAACGTAAACTCAGCATTCATAGGCACCCCGCTTGAAAGCTTTTTAAAAGAAAAACAGGTAAAATCGCTGATTATCACGGGCTTATCAACACAGCACTGCGTCTCGACGACAGTACGAATGGCAGGCAATCTTGGTTATTCAAATTTCCTCGTGTCTGATGCGACAGCTGCCTTTGAAATCACTGACCACAAAAATAAACGGCACATGCCAGAAGTGGTGCATGAATTGGAATTGGCTGCCCTGCATAAGGAATTTGCTACAATCGTTACAACGAACCAAGTGCTTGACTCCCTATCAAAAACGCCATAAAAGGTGTAAAGGATGTCCCTTTACACCTTTTTATTTCAGGCCGCGCTTATTAACGGCCTTTTTAGCTGTGCAATCAATTTTAATTTTAGCCCCATCCACCCTCAGTTGTATAAAGCAGAACCTAAAAGGACCTCATTTGTACGCGTCATTCCAATCAATTTCGTCAAATCTTATAACCGGACTTCCCATATGGTTTTATCTCAATTTATTTGTATTACTAAGATAAAACTGAAGACCGAGTTAAACAGGACATTTACTTACATTTATTTTTCTTTAAGGCTCTGTTAGTATTTATTGTTGATTTTTGTTGAGGTATGAGAATAATTAGGGGGAGAATTTCCGGCTATTGTACGCATGGGCACCTGAATAAGAAGAAATAAGCGGATAAATTCCCCTTAACTTCTCAAAATAAGTCAAAATTTATAGATTCCGGGATGATAAGCGGAAAAACTCCCCTTAGGTTTACGGGGAATATGGGTATTTCCCGACTTAATCGGAATTTCTCCCCTTATTTTTTAATCAACATTCAGCTATAACAGAGCCTTCTTTAAAAGGAAGAGCGAAACTATTTTTTACAACACCATCACCTTTTTTAAGGGGTGAAACAGAGCCATTGAAGTAAAACGATGCTTTTTCGTTTATAAGCGGGTAAAGGTGGAATATTGCAATGAGGGATAGAAAGTTTGAATTTTTAGTATTTTTTTAAAGAGGATGCGGAATCAAGGTGTCTTGGTTAAGTGAATAAGGTGTAAGCAACAAACATAGTTAGGAGGAATAGGATGAGAGTGCTTGTAATCGGAACGGATGATTTGGCAGGGGAACACGTTGTTAAGCTTCTTGCTGAAAAGCAGCATGAGGCAGTTGTGATGGCAAGCTCTGAAAACCGGGCCGAAGAATTGAAGCGGCTTGGTGCGACAGAGGTTGTCCTAATAGATGAGAAGGAGATTTCTGGCGCTTTCTCAAGCTGCCAAGCTGTCATCTATTTAGGAGGGGCAAGCCCGAGGACCGGGGAGAGCAAGCCGATATTGATTGACCATCAACTTGTTGTTGGTTCGATTCAGTCAGCTGTGAAGCACGGGGTTGAGCGCTTTGTGCTGCTTAGTGCATTAAAGGGCGAGGAAAGTGACACGAGCGGAACTGGTACAATCGGAGCGAAACAAATGCCGGAAGAACTATTGAGGCAGGAAGACCTTGCCTATACGATTATTAGGCCGAGCACGCCTGTGGACAAGCCGGGGAAGGGGAAAGTGGCCGTTTCGGAAACACTCACCACTGAAGAAGGTGAAATTCCAAAAGAAGATCTCGCATCGGTACTTGTCCAAGCGCTGGAAGTGGAAAAAACGATTGGTAAAACGATCACCGTGACAGAGGGTGAAACACCAATCGGCCAGGCGCTGACAGAATTATAGAATCATAGAAAATAAACGAAGGGTGATACGATGGCAGAGAAGAAAAAGTTTCTTCCGGCATTTTTAAAAGGAACGGCCGTACTGGGAGCAGCAGCGGCAGCGACGTATCTCTATCGGAAGGACGACACACAAAAGCAGCATTCAATTCTCAGGAATTTCCCGCTTCTTGGCAGAATCCGCTATATGACCGAGCAAATCGGCCCCGAGCTCCGGCAGTATTTGTTCCAGAGTAATCTTGAAGGCACGCCTTTCCCAAGAAAGGAATTCGAGGATATCGTCAAGGCGGGCAAATATAAGGAGCGTTTGATTGGCTTCGGATCGGAACGCGATTTTTCAAAAAGCGGCTATTATATTCGGAATAGCATGTTCCCGAAACAGCGGGAAGAACTGCGAATCGATAACAGCCAGAAAATCAATACAATGGTTTATAAAGTCGATGAAGAAGGCCTGGTAACCCGGAAGGAGCACCGGGAAGAAAGACAGGTAGATCCTTTTTTCCTGACAGATGAGGATGCTGTTGTGATTGGCGCTGATTCATGCAGGAAACCGTTCAAGGTAAAGGGGTTAGTCGGGCAGTCGGCGATGAGCTACGGCGCGCTCGGGAAAAATGCGATTACCGCCTTATCTAAAGGGCTTGCCCTGGCAGGCGGTACATGGATGAATACAGGGGAGGGCGGGCTGTCTGATTATCATTTGGCAGGGAATCCCGATATTATCATGCAGATTGGACCGGGGTTGTTTGGAGTACGGACACCGGGTGGGGAATTTTCCTGGGAAGAGTTCAAGCGGAAGAGTGAAATTAAACAGGTAAAAGCGTTTGAACTTAAACTTGCCCAAGGCGCGAAAATCCGCGGCGGCCACCTTGAAGGCGATAAGGTAACCGAGGAAATCGCGCGAATCCGCCTCGTCGAACCAGGGAAAACGATCAACAGCCCGAACAGATTCTATGAATTCAACGACTACCATGAATTGTTTGAGTTTGTGGAGAAAATGAGGGACCTGGGTGGAAAGCCAGTCGGGATCAAAATCGTTGTCGGCGACCTTGATTCGCTTGAAGAGATGGCTTCAATTATAAAGGATACTGGAATGGGGCCTGATTTTATAAGCGTTGATGGCGGGGAAGGCGGAACCGGCGCCACCTACCAGGAACTTGCCGATGCAGTCGGGCTTCCAATTCAATCGGCGCTGCCGGTCGTTGATGAAATGCTGAAAAAGTATGGTGTGCGGGACAGGGTGAAGCTGATTGCCTCCGGGAAACTGATTACACCGGACAAGATCGCAATTGCACTCGCGATGGGCGCGGACCTTGTCAACATCGCACGCGGCTTCATGATTAGCGTCGGCTGCATTATGGCGGGCAAATGCCACACAAACGCCTGCCCGGCGGGAGTCGCAACGACTGATCCGAAGCTTCAGGACGGCCTGGTGATTGAGGAAAAAATGTACCGGGTGGCCAACTATGTCATTTCACTGCGCGAAGGCCTGTTCAATCTTGCAGCCGCGGCGGGCATTGATTCCCCTGTTAAATTTGAGCGGAAGCACCTCGTCTTTAAAGACGAATGGGGCAGGGTAGCTTCGGTGGGAGACATTATCCTCACGCCTGAGAAAGTCGATGCTATCAGGGAGAAGGAAAGAGCGTGAAGGTAAGAAGAAGCAGGGGATGCCCCTGCTTCATTTTTTGTTTTCGTTCAGTTAACAAGTGTATGTGCGACTTGAATTCGCACCTATTTTGCCAAAATGGTAGAAGTTATTATAATAGTGCAAATACATATGCTATGCTTTTAGTTATGATGTTAGTGAAAAAATAAAGATCGTAAAATAACTTCAAAAGGGAGTGGAGAATATATGAAATTAAAAATTATAGATTCAACTTTTTCCGTTGTGAAATTTCCTCCAGCAGAAACAATACCATTATGGGCATTGAACTGCGAGGTGTTTTCTATTACTCGCACCGATGAGGAACTTTCAGTCGTATGTCCTTCCGAATGTTTACCGAGTAGTGATCAGCTTAAGGAAGTTGAAAATGATTGGAAATGTATAAAAGTAGAGGGCGTTTTAGACTTTAGCTTAACTGGAATATTATCTTCGTTAGCTACTACATTAGCAGAAAATAAAATTAGTATCTTTGCTATTTCCACTTTTAATACGGATTACCTACTCGTTAAAAGTCAATCAATTGAAAAGGCAAGAATTGTATTAGAGAATAATGGTCACTCTTTTTGCAATATTTAACGGAGTTTATGCACAACGAAGTAGGAATGTAATTAACTTTGATTCTCTGTGGTGAGTTCTGCTACATAGCTAGCGGTGCAGGTTTGTTGAATAAGATCCTACGGATTATAAAGAAATGAGGAGAAAAGTTGTTTCCAACATTAGAAACAGATAGGTTGGTTTTAAGAGAAATATCCAAAGATGATGCTAAGGGAATATTTGCTTGTTTTTCTAATGAAAATGTAACGAGATATTATGGCCAAGAAACTTTAAAAAGTATAGAACAAGCAGAAGGATTTGTTGATTTCTTTGCAAACAGTTATAAGGAGAAAAGGGGAATACGTTGGGGTATTGAAAGGAAAGGAACTCAGGGGATAATTGGAACCATTGGTTTTAATGCTTGGTCTCCAAAACATAAACGAGCAGAAATAGGATATGAAATCCATCCCGAATATTGGAGAAAGGGTTATACTTCTGAGGCAGTATTAAAGGTAATTCAGTATGGTTTTGGTGACTTGGGACTTACTCGTATAGGAGCCGTCGTTTTTATAGATAATGAAGCTTCTACTAATTTGCTCTCCAAAATGGGATTTCAAAAAGAAGGCGTTCTAAGGGATTATATGTACCAAAATGGACAGGCTTTTGATACATATGTTTATTCGTTACTTAAAAATAAGAGATAATGTTGTTATTCATGCGGGTGCTTTGATCCAAAAGGATTAACCGCCTTTTTTATTGAATTCCACATTAAACTCACAAAGAGTTGGCAAAACAGGATTTTTACATTTCTCCGGACCTCTTCATTTTAAAAGTGGAGGTCCTATCTACTCAAAAATGTCCCAACTAATGAAATGAAAAGGTTCTGTTAAACGATATGGTTTATTTTTCTATTAAAAACTAGTATGTTGCTATTGTATAATTATAAAAATAAGTTTATTAATATGAAGTATTTCGTATAGTGGTGTTCGCTTTTAAATCAGCTTAAGATTTACTTGTTGGAGCCATGATTAGTGGTTTTCCACAAGGGATTTTGGTGATATTCAATACAGCACGCTTAATAGATGCCATTATGACCATGCGTCAAAAAGCAATTTGTATGTGTTTATAGTAGCTATTTTAATATGAACCGTTTTAAAAAAGAAGGGGATTTTACATCGTGAATGAACTATTAGTAAAACAAGCAATAGAAGACCGCCGTTATCTTCACCAGCATCCAGAGTTATCCGGGGAAGAATATGAAACGTGTAAATTTATACGCAGCCGCCTGGAAGCGTTAAATATTGAAATCTTGGATTTCCAGCCGCCAAGTCTAGTTGGTTTTGTCAAAGGAACAAAAGGAGACAAGACAATTGCCTTACGGGCCGATATTGATGCTCTCCCAATTATGGAAGAAGGCGATAAGCCGTTTAGTTCGAAAAATCCTGGTGTTGCACATATGTGTGGACATGATGGCCATACGGCTATTCTTTTAGCTGTATCAGAATGGATAGCAAAAAACACAAAAGACATCGAACCGAATATTGTACTTATTTTTCAATCAGCTGAAGAAATTTCACCGAGTGGAGCTGATAAACTTGTACAACAAGGGGTTTTGAAAAATGTCGATGCAATTTTCGGTATTCACCTATGGCAAGGAATGGATAAGGGGAAAATCGGTTTAAAACCTGGTCCGATGATGGCTTCGGTTGATGACTTTGAAATAACAATACAAGGGTATGGGGGCCATGGATCCATGCCTCATGAAACAGTCGACCCAATTTATGTAGCAACACATGTTATTCAATCCTTACAAAGCATCATAAGCCGCAAAGTGAATCCAATGGATCCAAGTGTTATTTCAGTTGGAAAAATAGAATCAGGAACAACTTATAATATTATACCTGATTCTGCTAAGATCATAGGTACTATTAGGACGTTATCACCGGACGCTGTTCGGACCATTCAAAGTCAAATGGTTCAATTGACGGAAGGCATTTGCAAGGCATTCGGCGCGACAGCCAAAGTCGATTTTATAATTGGAACGCCTCCGCTAGTTAATGATCCTAAAGAATCCGAATTTGTTGAATCGATTATTAGAAGAACATTTGGCAATGACGTATTTGAGTTAGTCGAGCCAGTAATGGGTTCGGAGGACTTTTCCTATTATCTGAAAGAAAAACCTGGGGCTTTTATTTATGTAGGCATGAATGGAAAGAAGAGTATGTATCCTCATCATCATCCCAAATTCGAAATTGATGAAGAGGTTTTTCCAGACGCCATCCAATTGTTTATTGAGATCATCAAAAACTATAGGTAAAGAAATGTCTTCAAAAAAGCTGTCTTTAGACCAAATCTTGGTGGATATTTGGGATATCAAGGAGCATGAGAACGAAATAGTACTAAATTGAGAAAAGCAATAAACAAATTAAAACCCGCACCCATCTCGGTGAGAGAAAGGAGCGGGTTCTTTTTTATAATCCAGGCAAGGCAAGCTTGTTTATTAGATGTCCAATCTAATTCTCGAAAATTAGTTAGTGCTTAACTTTTTAATTTCTTTAGTATTAAAATCAATAGTATACCTAGCTCTTACTTTAATTTCTCCATCAACCGTCTCATAAATTCTAAGATAATATTTGGTGCCAGATTCTTTCTCGTAATCGACCGTATATTTTTCTTTTTCCTCTTTGCTAAGGGTATCCCAAATCATTACTTCCGCTTCATCCTGAGATAGTATTCCTTTTTTTTCTGCCTCAATATCGCTTAATGTTTTACCTGAACAAGCAATGGTAATAATAGAAAAACTTAAAATTAATAGAAAAAGATAGAACTTTTTCAATCAAACTACCTCCCCAAAATCCTTTTATCATAAAAGGTATACAAAGTGGAAATACTAATTTAAAAACCCATAGCTTTATAGTTTCAGAATAACATAGCTTACTTGAATGAACACTGCCGGCGGACTGGTTTGTCCTGAATATCTGAAAGTCTGTCCTGTATCGTTTGGGAAATGTCCTGAAAAATCCGGGAAATGTCATGAAAATCTAAAAAGGTGTCCTGTATATAGAAAAAGTTGTCCTGAATGGTTTAGCTACCTGCGTGTTTCAGGTGGGGATTCACTCATCTCGATGACAGAATGACAGAATCAAGTTTTTATGGATTAATTTTTCTAATCAAAGTCACTTTTCATTCAAAAAGCCGAAGCCAGACTAAATTTTATATTTTTAATAGGTAGCTAAATGACAACGATTTCACTTTAGTAGAAAAACGTTTACATTGTATGTTAGTATACTAGTATACCTAAAAAATAAAAAGTTAAGAGGAGACTTCGACCATGACTAAAGAACAGCTAGACTCAGAACTGAAAGAGTCGGATACAAATTCGTTCCCATGGATGGATCAATCATTGTCGCCGCGTGAACGTGCTGAAAAGCTCGTAGCTGCGATGACTCTGGAACAGAAGATTGCCCAGCTTCACGGCGCAATGGAGACAATCAATATCTATGCCTTACCGACTGCTGATGAAATGAATGCAATGGATGCGGAGGAACAAGAAAAACTAATGGCTCAGCTTCAAGTACAGCGCCATGTGAAGGGTATTGAAGAGCTGGGTATCCCGCGTTTCCGAATCACCAACGGCCCTGTTGGTGTCGGTATGGGCGATGGACATCCGAGTCCGCCTGCTACCGCATTGCCAATGACCATTGCCCTCGCTGCCGGATTTGATCCAGAGCTAGCGCATGACTACGGCGACATTATTGGGTCTGAAACAGCCACACTCGGCCAGCACGTACTGGAAGGTCCAGGAGTTTGCTTGCACAGGACTCCGATTGCCGGCCGTAACTTCGAGTACTTCTCTGAAGATCCGTACCTTTCCGGGGTCATGGGTGTCGAAGTAACGAAGGCGATTCAGGCACATAATGTGATTGCCATGGGTAAGCATTTTGTGGTTAACGATCAGGAATATGAGCGCTTCCGCACCAGTGTAGAGGTGGATGAGCACGTTCTTCGGGAATTGTACCTGATGCCGTTTGAAATGCTGGTTAAAGACGCTAAGATTGCTGCAATCATGAGCGCCTACAACCGAGTCCGCGGCGTTTATGCAACTGAGAACCGCTATCTTCTTAATGACGTTCTCCGCAAAGAGTGGGGTTTCGAAGGTTATGTGCAATCCGATTTCTGGTCAACGCGCTCTGCTGCTCCGTCGCTGAATGCAGGCTTAGATCATGAAATGCCGGACGCTAAGTGGTTAAACGAAACGAACGTCAAGAATGCACTCGAGGACACGAGTCTTGAAATCCAAACTGTAGATCGCGCCCTTGTCCGCCGTTTCACCCAGATGTTCCGTTTCGAACAATTCGAGCGTCCTTACAACCCAGGTGTCATTGATGCGAAGGCCCATGGAGATATTTCTCGAAAAATTGGCGCCCAGACAGCCGTTCTTCTGAAAAATGATGGCGGTATCCTGCCGCTTGACCCCAATGCTTATAAATCCATCGTGATTATCGGCCAGTCAGAATACGTCGATGATGCGTGCAATGGCGGTGGAGGCTCTTCCAAGGTCGACCCGCTTTATACAGTACCGCCGGTAGAGGGGATGCAGGATGTCCTGCAAGGACTTGGATCTGACGCAAAGGTAAGCAAGGTTACCGTAGCCAAAGACTTGTCGAACCTGGAAGAGGCCAAGTCTGCAGCTGCCGGTGCAAATCTTGTCATCTTGATGGCTGGTTTGGTCGCATCCGAGGGTGCGGATTTACCAACTCCAAACATGCTGAATGACCAGGACCGGATGGTTGACGAACTACTCGATGTCAATCCGGACACAGTTGTCGTTTTGAAAAATAGCAGCCCAGTCTTGATGCCGTGGATTAACAAGGCACACGCAGTACTGGAAGCGTGGAACCAGGGAACAGAAGATGGCCATGTTGTTGCAGATTTGCTCTTTGGTGTTGTCAATCCTTCCGGCAAAGTGCCTACAACCTACACGGCATCAGAGGAAGATCTTTTGTACGCTGGCAACCCTGAGCGCTATCCTGGAATCGACGAAGGTGAAGGCTTCCCGGTTATCCGTTATTCCGAGGGCCTTAACATGGGTTACCGCTGGTACCAGTCGCAAGGAAAAAAGCCGCTATTCCCGTTCGGTTTCGGCCTGTCTTATACAACGTTTGAGCTTTCCGGCTTCTCGGTAACACCGTCCCAGTCAGACGGCAAGGCTCCGATCTTGGCAAAAGTGACCGTAACCAACACAGGGAAAGTTGCAGGTGCAGAGGTCGTCCAAGTTTATCTTGGTATTCCTGTCAAAGGTCAGCCGCCTAAACGCCTCGTCGGATTCCAAAAGGTATTCCTTGAGCCTGGGCAATCAAAAGAAGTTACCATCACAATCGATCCGGGTGCCACGAATCATCCAATGAGTGTGTGGGACTACTACGAACATGACTTTGTAGTAAAGCCAGGCGAATACAAGGTATACCTTGGCACCTCCAGCGAAGATACACCGTTCGAAGCTACAGTAGTTGTTGACTGAAGGGAAGTATAAACGAGTAAACATTTCTACTATCTTTAGGGTTATAACGTAGAACAAGTAGCAGTCCAATTCACATTGGGCTGCTTCTTTTTGTTGATAAAGTTTTTATCGTAGTAAAGGTGAATTAGTATGATAATTCGTGTTCCAATTTTTATAAGAGCTAATTGGATATTTATGTTAAAGTGGAAGAAGGACTTATCCAACACAAGGAGGGGGCATTATCGTGTTAAAAGTAAGACCTTTACAAGATAAAGATTATAAATTGATTAAAGAAGCAGAAAAAGTTACGGAATTCGCATTATAAGCACAAAAACCTCTAAGTTTTTTTAAAAAATATGGCTTGAGGAAAGTTCCCCAAGCCCTTAGATTGTTTTTTATTTTTAAAGATGCTAAACACTTCGAAGCATTGAAGTTAGCATTTGCTATAGCCGTAACAACTTGCACCTATAATGATTAGTAAAATAAACAATACTACAATTAGAACAAAATCATTATGATAAGTAGGACAGCCATAACTATAAGCAGGAGCTGCACATCCATAATCATAAACAGGAGCTGTATAGGTAGGCATTGGGGCAGCAATAGGGGCAATATTTGGGGCGACATTTGGAGCAACATTCGGACCAATATTTGGAGCGACATTAGCACCAAGAGTCGGTGGTGCGTTAAGGTTTGGATACATTATCACACTTCCCTTCATGTAAGGAATTTCTCTATATAGTACTCTGGGAGATGTGTTTTGAGCCCGTCTATTAAAAAATGGGTAAATGTCATGGGGTGTGAAATGACCAGATATTACAGTGAATAATAAAGATAGTGAGCATATGAAATGGAATTTTTGTTATGGTGCACGATCGGACGCTGCGGTTTGTATGCTCTGCCGTTTCTAGACCAGCTTGCCACTCTGAATAAATACTTAAAAGAAGGCCTTGTCACCAATTTTGTTAGATAAGCTGATTGCTGGCTGTTCGGGTTTCTTTTTTCATTTAGAATTTGAATCATTTCTTGTGATGTCCGTATATCAAATCCATGTCCAAACAATCGGCCATCATGAAGGACAACAGCATTAATGCCTCTGTACTGTGGCTTTTTTCGATCAAAGTCAGGATTATTAAAGTACAAAACATCTCCGGGTATAAAATGATTGGAATAAAAGGTAATGATACCTACGTCTGTATCCGTATGCCAGCTGTAAAGATATAGATTTTGAAACAGTGAATTAAATAAATTGCTGCCAATACTATTCAATATGGCATGGTAATAGATGATTGGAATAGCTGTTGCACATTCAAATGCATAGAGTGAACTGTTCCGATAAATATCGAGAATTGCATCAGCCGGTTGCACATCGGGTCTTAAAAAGAACCCGCCTGCCCTAGTTAATTGCCAGTACCTGGGGTTGCAGCGGGCATATTCAAAGTAGGTAAACTCTGCTTGACTATTGTTCATTTTTTCCGCACTTTGGATAATGTTCTTCCGCACTTTAAGTTCAAACAATAATTCATACTCGGAATTATAAGAATACAAGACGGGAGCACTCTGCATCTGTTGAATAATTGTTTTTTCAATACTCCCAAGCTGCCAATTTTCCTTCTGTTGAAACGGGACCCCTGATAGTTGGATCATACAATCCCCCATTCCTACACGACTTTTCATTTGCATTCATATCTATCGTATTCTCGTTTTTTTTAATCATGTTTACATGAAGTAATAAAGGTGTGCAAATCAACTATCGTTATTTGTAAAAAAATAGGCTCTGCCTTGGTTTGAGCATCCAAAGAGGCAGTGCGAGTCATTTCCAAAGTGGCAACAATAACTTTCGGACGCCAAGGAGTGTGTGTCAATCCTTTGTTCCCAGGAATCATAGAAACTCCAATGAAACAAAGTTTGTGAACATCGAAAAAATTGCTTGACCAGCTCGTAGCTAAACGCATTTGCAGCCTCGGTGAAATAGGATAGACTTTATCCTGCTTTCTTTTTGAATGAAAGGTTTTACAAACCTTTTACTTTAACCTCATGGAAAATTAATATGATCACTCTATTATAAAAATGTCTTACAACTACTTATATCCGAGGGGGAAGATTTGGACATGAATCGCAATTTGAAAAAGAAATTAGCTGGAATCTCAGTGGCCGCTGCCGTCGCTGTTTCATCTTTAGGTTTTGCTGGTTACAACAATTTAACTGAAGCAAAGGACACAAAGAAACAACCGACCAACGTCATTATGATGGTTATGGATGGAACAAGTGCTGGTGCTACTTCTCTGGCAAGGTGGTACAAAGGCGAAAACCTGGCAATGGATGAAATCGTCATTGGCGGAGTACGTACCCATTCTGCAGAATCTGCGATTACCGATTCTGCACCAGCTGGTACAGCATTAGCAACAGGTAATAAGAGCAACGATAAAATTGTTGGGCTTCTCCCTCGGATTGTGAATACACCTGGTGTGGATCCAGTCGACCCAGAAGATGCATTAAGACCGGTTGCTAACGTTTTAGAGGGCGCAAAATTAGAGGATAAGGCAACTGGAATCATTTCTACTTCAGAAATCCAGCATGCTACACCTGCAGGATTTTCAGCTCACGCATCCCACCGCAGCAATTACCAGGACATTGCTGAGCAGCAAGTTTACCAGGGAATTGATGTTGTCCTCGGAGGAGGAAAAGAATCGCTCGTACCTGGAACAACCAAGAATGCACGTGTTGATGGAGAAAATCTAGTAAACGTGTTAAATCAAAATGGATATGATTTGGTAGAGACAAGGGACCAATTATTAAATTCAAATTCTGATAAAATTTGGGGTTCGTTTGCTCCTTCCGCACTTGCATACGACTTCGATCGTAAGAAAGCAAACAATAGCGAACCATCCCTTGCTGAAATGACCAATAAAGCAATCAATACACTATCCAAGGATGAGGATGGCTTCTTCCTATTTGTGGAAGGAAGTAAAGTTGACTGGGCTGCTCACGCAAATGATACAATCGGTATGATCAGTGATGTATTGGCTTTTGATGACGCGGTAAAAGAAGCATTGGAATTTGCTAAAAAAGATGGAAACACAATGGTTATTGCGGTCAGTGACCACGGAAACAGCGGAATAACAATGGGTAACCAGAACACGAATAGCAACTATCCTGAAATTCCAGTTTCAAGTTACATTGACCCATTGAAGAAAGCATCAATGACAGTTGAAGGTGCATTGAAGCAACTAAAAGCTGACCGCTCGAATATGAAAGAAGTAGCAGAATTATATGGTCTGGATAACCTGACAGCTGCAGAAATTGAAGCTTTAAAAGCATCAAAAACTTTGCAAGCGGATATGGTTAAAATGCTGGCTAACCGTGCAAATATTGGTTTCACTACCGGCGGCCATACTGGTGAGGATGTCTTCCTTTACGCTTACGGTCCATCAAAACCATATGGATTGATTGACAACACAGACATCGCGAAAACAATGGCTAAATTCATGGGCTTTGACCTGAAAAAAACAACCGATAAGCTCTTTGTCAATGCTAGGGAATCATTTGAGAATAAAGGCTACACAACTCGCATTGATGTAACTGATAAAAATAACCCTGTATTCATTGCAGAAAAACAAAATAAAAAGATTGAAATCCCTGTTAACAAAAACATTGCCAATGTAACCCAAAACAAAAAAACGTTCACCAAGACACTTGACGGTGTAACTGTATACAACGGGAAAGATTTTTATGTATCCCAAAACGCATTAAATATGTCTAAATAATAGCTTGAAAAAAGTGCTTCCCCCAGATCATCAGGGGAAGCACTTTTTTATTTTGAAATCCGCCGATTCGGACCATTTTTCCCATTCTTTATTTAATAATCAATGCAAAAAGGCTTGTAGTGGATATGTTCCCTACAGGCCTTTTCTACAAGGTTACGTTAAACAACAATGTTGTTGATTTCCGCTCCAGGCGCTTCGCTTTCCACGGGCGGCCTGGGAGCCTCCTCGGCGCAAGCTCCTGCGGGGTCTCCCACTGACCTTTTCTCCCGTAGGAGTCTTCGCGCCTTCCGCTCCAATCAACAATACTAATAAATCAACAATATCCATTAACACAGCTTTCTATAAAAAGAGAAGGTGGCAAAAATCATGTGTTTCCGAGATGTAAGTTTAGATATTATTTAGTACATAAAAATACTTTATAATCTAAAACCCCCAGATATTTTGCTGTTAAGTTCATATGCTGGTGCATAATCTCATAGAGTTCACGTTCAATATTCTTTGAGTATTGAAATTCGGGCATTGACTGGTTTTCAAGGAGAGGGGGTGCTTTTAAGAAAGTTTCTATTTTTTTAAACCCAGTCTGTTTAAATAAGGTTATCCATTCCTTTTCGGTATGAATAGAATCAAACCCATAAAATTGTTTAATTTCCTCTTCGGAATGCCTCCCAATTCTCCTGCTAAGGGAAAGCTCATTTGCAATAAACCGCCCGTCATTCTTTAATAATCTAATTATTTCCTTAAGTGCCTTAGGCATGTTGACAAAAGACAAAACAGATTCGGAAAGTATAAAGTCATATTTAATGCCCTTAATCGGAAATTTCTCGATAGAGCCCTGAATGATTTTCACTGGTAATCGAGATTTTTTCATTCTGTTTTTGGCTTTTTCCACCATGATCGGATTAACATCCAACCCTGTAATTTTTGCCCCATAATGTGCCGCTAAGTAGGCGGCGGTTTGGCCGGTACCACATCCTACATCTAACACCTGGGAAAATTTGTCAATCTTTTCATACTCGAAAATTTTCTTCGTTAGCTCAATACCACCTGGATGTGCACCACTTACACCAAATTTGGACAGAAAATCTAAATACTTGGAAGCCCCAATTAGAACCACCTGCTTCAACCATTTATTCGCCATAATATGAATATCGAAATAGGATGGTTCCTTTCAAATCTTGTTGGCGACCTGAAGAAAAACCGATTCTTTCAATGATATAAGCATTAGCTGTGTCCACTTTTGCCAAATTAAAAGTCCAATTTCCAAAGAGCATAAAAAGGAAACTGGACTTCTTAAATATATATTTTATGTGAGACAGTTTCTTAAAAATGAAAAGCCCACACAACAATTGGTCCTATAAAAGTACCGATGATTGCACATAATGCCATTGCAACGGAACTCATTGAAAAAGTGAGTTCACTGTATTCGGCAGCTTTAGATGTTCCCATTGCATGTGAGGCACTGCCAAGAGCGATTCCTCTGCCAATAGGGCTATGCACTCGCATAAATTTAAAGATAGCAGGGGCTGCTATTGCACCAAGTATCCCTGCCATGATAACACTAAAAATGGCTATTGAGGCATTGCCTCCCAATCCTTCAGCGACCTCCATGGCAACAGGTGTAGTAAGGGACTTGGGAATGATCGACAGAATTAATGTGTGATTTATCCCCAGTATCTTAGCGAGGAGGCCAATACTGACCATTCCTGAAATCGTCGCAATTAGAACCCCGCTTAAAATGGTGAATAAATGATTTTTTAAAAAGTAGCGTTGTTTATACAAAGGATAAGCAAGTGCTACAACCGCCGGCCCTAAAAGGGAATTAACCCATTTCCCGCCAGCCATATACTGTTTATATGGAATATCAAAGAATAAAAGGATGACGATCAGCAGGAGTGTCGTTGTTACAATCGGAAGTAAATAAAAATAGGAATACCGCTTATATAATTTGGCCATTGCAAAATAAACAACAACGGTTAGGAACATCATGAAGAATGCGAGAAGGGCTTGCTGCATCCTTTATCATCCTTTCTTTTTTGTGCTTTTTTCTCAAAAAATTGAATTGCTGTTCCTGCAATGGCAATTGAAATGATTGTACTTACTAATATGGCTACAACGAGTAATGCGCCATGAATGGAAAGTAACGAAGGATAGTTCATGAGACCAACGGTTGTTGGAATAAATAAAAACATTAATATACCAAGTAAAAAGACTGATCCATTTTCAATCCACTTCACTGGTACAATTTTTAAACATAGGAAAATAAATAGCAATAAAAGCCCTATAATACTCCCCGGAATGACCAGGTTAAACATGTTCTGGATAAAAGTCCCGATGAAGGAAAACAGATATAAAATACCAATTTGTAAAACAATCGCAAGAATTTTCATGTTTTGTTGTCCCTCTATTTGGAACTAATTTTCCCTTCTTTCTAATAAAATGATAGATAATTCTTTTCAATCCACAAGATTTGCTATGATTGCACGATGCGCGTGTTCAAGATGGTTTAAAACAGCATCCGTTGTTTGGTGTAAATTCCTTGCTTTAAGCCCCTCAATTATGAATTTATGTTCGGCATAAACCTCATCTAAGTCTACGCCGGATTTTAGTGCAACGAGGCCATACCAATTAACATGGTCTGTGAGGTTTTGGATTAATTGATGCAGGCGATAGTTTTGGCTTAACTCTGCAAGAAATAAGTGAAAGGATGAATCAGCATACATAAATTGTATGGGGTCTTCCTTAATGTCCAATAACTGTTTATTTACGTTCTCAATTTTATTGATCGTTTCATCATCGAGAAGAGGAATGAGTAGTTCAATGGCCAGAACATCATTTGCCTTTCGCAGTTGAAAAACTTCATCGACATCGTGTTTATTAATCGATTTGACGACAATTCCTTTTCTTGGTACAGATTGAATCCAGCCTTCCAGTTCCAGCTGCTGCAAAGCCAATTTTAATGGGGTGCGGCTAATTCCAAGGTTTTCACTAAGAGAACGCTTGAAGGTAGTTTTGAATGATTATTTTCCCCAACGAAGAACCACTGATCCCCAACCGAGGCCTGCCCCATAACCTACAAGAACAACTAAATCCCCGTCTTTTATCTTACCTTCCTTTACTTCCTCATATAGTCCGATTGCTATGGTGGGTGCTGAGGAGTTTCCGTAATATTGAATGGTTTTGGTGTGTACGTTTTCCATTGGGTACCCTAGTTACTCAATGCCCTTTTCGATGATACGTAGATTGGATTGGTGCGGCACTATAAAATTTATATCTGACAGACTGAGACCTGATACTTCCAACACTTTATACACCGCTTTTGGAAATCTATCGACAGCAAATTCATAAACGGCTCTTCCGTCCATCTTAATGTACTTATTTTCATCAAGGTGTAGGTATTTTCCTCCGCTTCCGTCCATCTGCATATTAATGCCGAGGATACCTCTGTCTTTTCCTACTCGTCCTAGGACAACAGCCGCAGCACCATCAGCAAACAAAAGGGCTGTCTTTTTGTCCATTGGGTTTAAGAGGGAAGAGCATTTGTCGACGGCAATTACTAACACATTTTTGTATAACCCTGTCTGGACGAACTGCGCCCCTGTCACCAAGGCTGTGATAAAGCTAGAACATCCCGAATGAAGGTCTAGACCTGCGCATTGTGTTGCCCCAATTCTATCCTGCACTAACGCAGCCGTGATATGGGTGTCATGAGTGTTTGTCCCGATAATAACCATGTCTATTTCACTAGAGTCGACACCAGCATCTTGTATCGCACGCATACCCGCGATTTCACACATATCCGTAAGAGAAGCAAAAGGAGATTCGTAGCGTCTCTCCAAAATGCCTGTCTTCATAAAAATCCCTTCTTCCGTAATACCGAACCGCTGTGCTAACACTTCATTTGTTATGACTATTTCTGGGATGTTTACTCCAATACCAAGTATGCCTGCACTGTACATTTACCAAAACCCCTAAATAAGTTAACTTTTACCATCATTTTAACACAATATTCGATATTTTGTGAATATTTCTCTCTTTTGGTAAAGAGGTGTAAAAGGGGGTGCTTATTTTGTCAGAGTTGAAACCATTGGACTCTTTATAACTGGGGATATAAAAAGTTTGAAATTAAAAGGGACATGCCTATTGAATGTGCAGATTAGCTAAAGAAAAGAAAAAACTGAATCTTCTCTAATCAAAATGCGTAATAAGATATAATGGAAGAAATTCAGTTATTTTCCTATAGGAAGGAGGACTGTAGGTTTGCGTGAAATTCAAGAGGTAGAGAGGACATTTAAGAACTACCTGAATTATGGTAATGTTATCGGCCCTATCACTATGTATCTAATCATAACTCCTATGGTTAGTTTAATAGTATCCTCAGCATTGCTTTTTATTTTTTTTACTATTCTTCTTTTCATGGAGTTATTCGCTGGCTGGCGTAGTTGGCGAAGCGGAGTGGATAGGCAATCCCACCAGCGAGTGATGGGGTTTTTCATGTTATTTAACTTTGGGCTTCATGCCGTAATGCCATTATTTTTCTTTACCTTTGGTACGATCTTCTTTTATATTTCATTAGCCATTTACTTAATACTTTTAGTATTCCTTTTCACAAAAACAAAAGTCATTGCGGAAGGTATCCATAATCCAGCAGAATCGTGGATCGGAAAAGCGTTTTTAATTGCAGCCGTGATCATTGTTTTCTTTGCGATCCCTGGTGATGCACGTCCAACGGAAGGACTGATTATGCGGCTAATGGATAATAAAGTTAAAGCGATTTATCTACCAACTGCTATGTATTTACTTGGGCTGCTAATCACATTCATATTGCCTGTTTTCTTTCACCCAGTACAATTTGAAGCAGCAGAAGAGCTTCCAAAAGGCCGGCGGAAATTATCAAGAGCAGAGCGAAAAGCACTTAAAGCCAAAAAGGTAAATAAGAAAGCTGAAACAGATGTGTCTTAATACCAAGGAGGGGTAGAGATGAAGCAGCTTTTTATAAAGCAGAAGGTATTCAGCCTAAGCGGCAAATTTACTGTAAAAGATCAGCAGGAGAGGGATGTGTATTATGTAGAGGGCAGTTTTATGAAAATACCCAAGACTTTCTCCATAATGAATACCGCAAGAGATGAAGTTGCACTTATTACAAAAAAGATGTTCAGCTTTTTGCCTCAGTTTCTTGTCGAAGTGAATGGCCGAGAGGTGTTAACAATAAGGAAGGAGTTTTCTTTCTTTAAGGCACGCTATACGATTGATGCAGCAGGAATTGAAGTTGATGGTAATTGGTGGGATATGGATTTTCAAATCATTCAGCATGGCGAGGTCGTCGGCCAAGTAAGCAAAGAGTGGTTTACCTGGGGTGATAGCTACAAGGTCCAGATCGTGAATGAAGAAATGGAAGCCGTCATAATTGCCCTCGTTGTCGCAATTGATTGTGTGAAGGCTGACCAGGCAGCTGCTTCATCAGCAGTGACCACTTAGGTGGGGTTGTAATATCTACAAGCATGGTGATTTATAGAACTTCACTAGGTGCAGCTTAAAGATTGCATATGTTTTTAAAAAAATCTGCTTATCAACTATTAAGGGAAGTTAGTTGAATATGCCTTCGTTGTCACTTATTAGGATTGGAGGGGATAATAATGAAACACGCACTAGTTGTGGGTGGTACTGGTATGTTATCAAGAGTGTCACTTTGGTTAGTAGAGAACGGCTATCATGTGTCAATTATTGCAAGAAGTGCCGAACGAATGAAGCAATTAATAGAAAAGACCAGTTCGTATAGTAATATAACTCCATTATTAGTTGATTATAGAAATAATGACCAATTAAAGGAGAAAATAAATTTAACAATTAAGCAAAATGGAGAAATTGATATTGTTGTTGCATGGATCCATTCAACTGCAGAAAAGGCTCTCCCAATTATTGTGAATGAGGTTTCGAAAGGTAAGTATCATTGGCAATTATTTCATATATTGGGGAGCAGTTCAGACTTAGAGGATATTAAAAATAAGATTCCAGCACCCTCCAGTTGTGGATATTATCAAGTTCAACTAGGGTTTATATCTGAAGGTTCCCAGTCAAGATGGTTAACAAATAACGAAATTTCTGAAGGTGTAATCGAAGCTATTAAGCAGAAAAAGAAATTGCTGACTATTGGTCAAATTCAGCCTTGGGAAAAGCGTCCTAAGTGATCGTTTATAAAGTTGTGAAGGGAAGTGCTTATTTGAATGACTACCATTTCCTAACAAAGTAAGGAAGCACCTAATCTAGTGCCTCCAAACAGGATAATGAACTTGGTGGTACATTGCTAGGAGTTTAATAGCCTCCGCCCATAAATGAAGCACCAATAATGATTAAAAGGATAAATAGAACAACAAGCAGGGCAAAGCTAGTGCCCATTCCTCCCCCACATTGCATTGAATAGCTCATGGTCTCACCACCTATTTATAGTTATTAGCAAGATATGAGAAACATAATTTGATTGAACTGGACAAGAGTGGATTTTTAACCACAAATATATTTATGTCTATGTATCCACAATCTAATGCTAGTGCGCATTACTATGCGACTTGCATTGTTAATTCGCATTTTGTACTTGAAAAGAAGTTCGTGAATCAGGGGTAAGTCTATATAAATGATTAAGGCCAAAGAAACACCCGTCGTATTTGAGGGTGTTCTTTTTTGCGAAAAAAGGAGGAGAACCTAAACAAACCCACCTGTATTTCATATAAACACTTATGAAATACAGGTGGGTCTTTTAATTGTTGGCATATATCTCAACTTTATCATTTTTGTGAATATCTTCTGTACCGGCTTCCAATGCAGTTTTATAGTAATAGCATTTATGGTCGATAAGTTCCATTGTCTTTTTTAATTCTTCCATCTGAGCTTCTACACTGGCTTTCCGTTCCATGAACATGTCAAATCTCTGCTGCAGTGTTGCATCCCCTTCTAAGCACCAATCAATAAAATGTTTAATTTCCTTAATTGGCATTCCGGTGGCTTTCAAACATTCAATCACCTTTAAAGCCTCGATATCAGATTCTTTAAACAAGCGTATTCCACTCGGTGTCCTTTCTACAAAAGGCAAAAGTCCCTCCTTGTCGTAGTAACGCAACGTATATGGTGTAAGATTCAATTCTTTCGCAACTTCACTAATCGAATAGGACTTCATCTTTTATTATCTCCCTTTCTGACTTCATAGACTTCGAGTTAACTCTAGGTATGTGAAATACTAACACCGTATTTTAATGATGTCAAAGCAACTTAAGGAAAAGATGGACACTTAATAAAAATCTTAATCCAGTGCTTGACTTAGAGTTAACTCTAAGGAATACGATTGTTTTTGCAAGAGAGAGCTGGAGGGTTTATTTCATAATCGTATATGCTCATTCTCTTGAAAAAATAAAGTTTATTGGAGGTTTTTTTATGATAACTGTTAAAGCGCGTGCCGTCGATGGTCCTGACAAGCCTTTCCGGGCTGCTGAAATTAAAAGGCGCGACCTTGATTTGCATGATGTTCTAATTGAAATTAAATATGCAGGCATTTGCCATTCGGATATCCATACTGCTCATGGGGAGTGGGGTCCGGTCAATTATCCGCTCGTACCTGGTCATGAGATTGCCGGAATTGTCACGCAGGTTGGCCCCGAAGTGACAAAGTACAAGGTTGGTGATAGGGTAGGAGTCGGTTGTATGGTCGATTCATGCGGGGAATGCGAGAACTGCCGTAAAGGGGAAGAACAGTACTGTCTCAAAGGAAATGTCCCTACCTATGCAGGCGTTGACAAATACGGCGAGCCTACCCAGGGCGGCTATTCAACCCACATTGTCGTTACGGAGAATTTCGTCGTTCGTATTCCTGATAACATTGAGCTTGACGCCGCAGCGCCATTGCTTTGCGCAGGCATTACTACCTATTCGCCGCTAAAACATTGGGGAGCCGGCCCTGGCAAGAAAGTAGCCGTTGTCGGCATGGGCGGCCTTGGCCATATGGCAGTCAAAATCGCAAGTGCAATGGGTGCTGAAGTGACTGTATTATCCCAATCACTAAATAAAAAAGAAGACGGCCTGCAATTCGGAGCAAAGCATTACTATGCCACAAGCAATTCAGAAACGTTCGAAAAACTGGCAAGATCCTTTGATTTAATCATTAACACGGTTAGTGCTAAAATTGACCTGAATGCTTATTTATCACTGCTAACGTTGGATGGAACCTTAGTAAACGTCGGTGCGCCCGCAGAGCCGTTGTCACTGCACGTGATGTCACTAATTGGCCATCGCCGTTCATTTGCCGGGTCCATGATTGGAGGAATCCGCGAAACCCAGGAAATGCTCAATTTCTGTGCAGAGCATTCTATTGTTCCTAAAATCGAGATTGTTACGGCAGACCAAATTGATGAAGCCTATAAACGCGTATTGGCCTCCGATGTGAAGTACCGGTTCGTCATCGATATCAGCACCATATAGTTCAAGTATTAAATAATGAAATCTAAAAAACAATAAACTGAATAAGTATGGTGAGATTGACGGGCAATGCTTTCAGTCTCACCTTTTTTAGCAAATGGAATGTACTTGGTATGGTCCTTCTGGGGACTCGTACCTCTTTGCAAAGAAAGGTGGGTATGAAAAATGAACATGGAAGAGTTTCTGGATTTTTGCAGGAAAGGCAACCCAATTTCAGGTGAGGATAAAGAATTACATGGGTTATTAACTCAATGCAGTTATGAAGCCCAAAGGATCACAATGGAATTGAATAGTTCCTTTCATTCAAAGGAAGAAATAGTAAAGATATTCAGTGAACTGACTGGCACCAAAGTCGACTCTTCTTTTATGTGTTTCCCGCCATTTCATACTGACTTTGGTAAAAATATCACGATCGGAAAAAACGTATTTTTCAACACAGGGTGTTCATTCCAAGACAGAGGTGGTATTACAATCGGTGACGGTTCAATGATCGGTATGAATGTTACGATTGCTACACTTAACCATGGATTGCCTCTAGAAACAAGAAACACAACATACCCCTTTCCCGTTAACATTGGCAAGAACGTCTGGATTGGATCAAATGCAACCATCCTGCCTGGTGTAACGATTGGTGACAATTCAGTTGTGGCGGCGGGAGCAGTTGTTACGAAGGATGTCCCAGCTAATACAGTAGTTGCAGGAGTCCCGGCAAAATTTTTAAAAGAAATAGAATAAATGTAGAGCCCATGAAATCCACTCCGGACCATGGGCTTTTTGAGTGATTCTATAAACTTTTAGCTGCAGCGATGATATCTTGCTGAGCATCGCGATACGTTTTGGAACTATACTGTAAAAACTCGGCATACTCCTTCATTGTAGATTGCATTTTGTGAAGGTCATCGAGGGGGCCTTTTATTTGGGCAACGAAGGCAAGACTATCTTCACCTTCCCAGGCGGTTCCCGTACTTCCAGTTAGAGTAATCAATTGGTTATAAATAGCTTCGCAATCCTTTGCTTGCTGATTAAGTTTGGATGCTGCTTTTTCCAACTGTGCAACGTCTACCATTAACTTGTTCATCTCATACCACCACTTAGTTTCATCTTTGCTTCCAATTCCTCTTGTTTCCTCTCTTCTTCTTCCTGTTTCCTCTTTTCCTCTAATTCTTCTTCTCTCCTAATCGCTTCAGCCGCATCTATGATAGACGTCTCCAACTGATTTAGCGTAACGGCTATAGAAGACAACTCCTGCTGGATTCGGTTGAAAGCCCGATTAACATAGGTCATTTCCTCAGCCTGCCAGTGGCTATTTAAATTGTATTGGAAAGACTCCAATTGATTGGAAATCGCCTTTACTTCATCAGCATTATTGCCCAGAGCCCGCGCCTGCTGCCTGGCCGCACTTACATTCAAACTCAAATCAGCACCTGCTTTCTTAAAAGTTACAAATAAAAGATAGTTAGTTAGTTAACATTTTATCGAAAAAATCAGTAAATGTAAATTTATGGGACAGTGTTTTTAGAAAGAATCTTTACCCTGAGAATAAAGCTAAAAGGAACAGAGATCACGGCCAGGGATTAAATCCATTGTAACCGAAAAAGAAAATACCGCATCAATGATTTTCCGACGAAGTGTATTACTTCAACCTTCAACCTCTCTTTTGGAAAAAGCCAGCCCTTCCGGCTGGCGGTCGACGCCCCAATAAGCATCCAACAACCAGTCGAGCAACGCCCACAGTGGGTACGTACGTAATCAGCAAATAAAGGAGTATAATGAAAACCAAAAAATTCATGATTTAAAATTGGTTCCATCTTCCAATTCATTACAATATAATCAACATTATAACTAGAGTATTCAGAATATTCTTCAGTTCATAGGTGGGGGTAGTTCAAAGAATTATTGAGGCTTATGCAGAGTGTCTAGGCATATTATTTTGATTATAGCAATGAAATGAATACCGTTTGGCGATGAATTATTTTACTTTGTTTTTAATGTTTTTACTTGCTTATATATGCAAGGTTAGCAGTACACTAATAAAGTAATAAGGTTTACTTCAGTAAAATAAGGTATATTATATTTGTTGGATAGATTCTCTTTAAGGACAAGAAAAGTAGGTGAACAAAGTGGGAAAATATCAATTGGATACCAAAGGTAAGGTAGCTGTGACAAAATTTCATGAAAAACAGACTCCTGACAAATTTGATAAAAAGCAGCAACTTGAAAAATTGCGTGCAGAGTATTTGAAAAAGAAGCAAAAACAAACAGATAAATAATATGAATGAAAACATAGGAAGACTAAAATCTCCCTATGTTTTTTTTATTCGAAGTTCTTTTTCCAATTTATGATAAAGTATATTTTCCCATAAATTTCAGATCCGGTGACAAAAAACTCGTCATCAAATATCCATTCCTCACTAAAAATTTTAGTAGCAGAATCAATAGACCAGCGGTTATTTGGATACACCATTAATATCCAGCAAAATTTTCAAAACAATTAGGCGCCTTTTTGTTAATTTTCTTATTAAGCTAAAAGGGCAGGTTTATAGAAAATCATCCACAGCCTTTTTTCGGTAAACTTACATCTGAGCAATGGGGAAAGGGGAATTACAAGCACCTTGACTTCATTTAATACAGTTTGGTGTTTAGTAAACCAAAGTGGATACTTTTTACTAACAAGTGCGACCCAAGAAGGATTTCCATCTTTTTTTAAATTCCTTACTGAACAAACGGGGCAGGTTAGTTTAATAACGTAAATTTTTTAGTCAGCTGGTTTTTATCAAGGTTATTATAAAAGGTGGAAATAGCTGGGCATAAAATTCTCCTTTCCTTCATATACCGTAGTGATATGGAGAGGAAAGGACGGAGATTATGGTAAAACCTTTAGATCCAAAAAGTATTCCTAAATATATAAATCAACTGTTCATCCCACCGGTATATATGCCTACGATTCTAAGACAACCTAACACTGGTCAGGTTATTGGCCATGAATATAAAATTAATGTTAGTGAGTTCCAGCAACAACTCTTACCACCTGGATTCGGTACAACGAAAGTTTATGGTTACGGCGGTATGATACAGGACTCAAACACAGGAAGAGCGGTTTACTTTAGAAGCACTCCAGGCCCTACATTTGAAGCTATTCGAGGAATTCCTGTACATGTTCAATGGATAAACAACCTTACTAGCCCCCTTTTTCTCCCGGTGGATCCGACAATCGTTTGGGCAAATCCAAATTCCCTGGCAATTCCCCGACCACCATTTCCATCATTTCCACCAGGATTCCCCCTAGCACAGAAACCTGTACCTATTGTCACTCATTTGCACGGTGGAGAAACTCCATCTTATTTTGATGGTCATCCTAATGCTTGGTTTACAGCAGATGGAAGGACAGGTATGGCATTTACAACTGATAAGTACACCTACCTAAATTTACAGCATCCTACAACCCTTTGGTACCATGACCATACCATGGGAATAAATCGTTTGACTTTATACGCTGGACTTGCAGGGGGTTATATGCTTCGTGATATGAATGACCCAAATGCCTCGTTTCTTCCTGGTAGAGAAAATGAGATTCCGCTCATCATTCAGGACCGATCTTTTAATACAGATGGTTCTCTTTTCTATGAGCAAGTGGGGGTTAACCCAAGTATTCATCCTTATTGGGTACCAGAGTTTTTTGGAAACACAATAACGGTGAATGGAAAGGTCTGGCCGAACCTTAATGTCAAGCCTCAACAATACCGTTTCCGTATTGTAAATGGCTCAAACGCACGTTTTTATGATTTAAAGCTATCAAATCAACAAAAATTTATCCAGATTGGCAGCGATGGAGGTTACTTACCTCAACCTGTAGAACTGTCCTCACTTTTGATTTCACCGGCAGAACGAGCAGATATCCTTATTGATTTCTCTACTCTGGCTCCGGGTACGACCGTTATTTTAATGAACACTGCAAATGCCCCTTTCCCGGGTGGAACACCAGCCGATCCACAAACAGTTGGTCAAATTATGCAATTTACAGTCACTAATGAAACCGTCCTACCGCCAAAGAAATTACCACCTATTCTCAACAATATGCCGCAATTAAAGCCAACGATAACCAGAACTTTAACTTTATTCGAATTCGAGGGTCCTAATGGCCCGTTGGCAGTTACGTTAGATGGACAAATGATGCGAAATCCCGTTTCTGAGCTTCCACGGGCAGGAACGACAGAAGATTGGCAAGTTGTAAATCTTACCGATGATACTCATCCAATCCATCTTCATCTTGTTCAGTACCAGCTCGTTAGCCGCCACAAAGTCCGATCAGACGATTATTTAAGAGAATGGAAGAAACTAAATCAAACGACACCTCCGGGCACCCCGCCATATTTTACTAAGCCCAAGATTCTGCCGATCAGCCCATATTTGCAAGGTCAGCCTATTCCTCCTCCACTCAATGAGAAAGGCTGGAAGGATACTATACAAATGAATCCAGGAGAAGTAACGACTATAAGAGTTCGGTTTGCATCCCAGGATGGCAGACCGTATCAATTTGATCCTAGCCTTGGTCCTGGATATGTATGGCATTGCCATATTCTTGAACATGCAGGTAATGAAATGATGAGACCGTATAAGGTATTGCCTTAAATATCTACGAAAAATAACTATGGAAAAAATCAATTTTGTTCTTTGGCAAAGTAAGGTGGACTCTTAACATTAGTTATTCCGCTAACAGGTGCGATTCTTCAATAATGAGGGATCGCTTTTTCTATATTCAAGTAACGGGGCAGAATAGTTGAAAAAGAGATTGCATAGAACCGTTTTATAATGTTTATGTAAACCAAGATGACGGAAAACATACTTAGTTTTACTTAAATCCCTTGCTCCCAATATCAGAAAAAGTAAACAAAGCTAATGTTAATCCGATGTTTACCTTTCTGATACGTCAATTTCATTATCCTCTTCTTTTATTTGTCCAATCAATGAAATTACAGAACCAATTGCTTGTATCCAACTGCCACTAACTTCTAATGATTCAGGATTTTTATGTATTTTATAGCCTTTTTGCTCATTTTTTAATTCATAAGTTCCTGCTATAGCCTGTAATGAATTACCTATAGATTGTAACAGATTACCTATAATGTTATATAATTGACCTGAAGCTGTAGGATCCTCTAATTCATCTGCTAGTGAAACAAGTCCACCTAAAGCTTGTATCAAGTTTCCAGAAATTATCAACTTCTGTTCGATTTCTTTTTCAAAGTTACTAATTAGCCCAGAAATTACAGTAACATTTCCAATTGATTGTATTTCATTTCCAAGCTTTTCGAGAGAAACTGCCCCTTGTCCATCCGCTTCTAGAGCATTTCCGGTTGCTTGCAAAACATTCCCCCATAAATCTAGATTTTTTCGCAAATCACTATTTATGAAATGTGATGGTGTACTTCCGATAGCCGAGCTAATTGTTCCGATTGCTGCTATCCATGAACCGAGGATTTCTTTAGATTGATTATTCATGAAATCTACTCTATCTCCCTTCGTAAATACACATATCTACTCGTCCTAGTCCTATATAATATTCACTATGAGCAAGAGATGCTACAAGGAAAAATATGTACTCCGACAATGTCGATTATGCTAACCTCCTCTTGTTTTAAGGGAGGTTTTTTATGGACTGTCTTGTTTAAAAAATATTGGCACATTCTTTTTCAGTTTTAAGTAGTTATCCAGTTCGATAAATATAATAAATATAAAAACGTTAGAAGGAGATTCTTACTTGAACCCATAATTAAAGGGATTCTTCGGAGATGGTGAAGTATTGTACTTAAAGTAACGGGTGCTTTGATCCAAGAAGGATTAAGGCCCTTTTTGTTGAATTCCTTATTAAACAAACGGGGCAGGTTAGTCCAATAAGGTAATGAATTATTAGGGAGAGTATAGAGGGGGATTTTGAATGGATTGGTTATGGGCCTGGTTTGCGTTTTCGCTTGCCGCAGGGGCGTTTTATAACTCCTATGAAGTAAAAAAAGAGAATAAAAAGTTGAGAGACAGAATTGAAAAATTAGAAGAGGAAGTTTATTAATAATTTCAGTTAACAGGTGCGTTGAGGAAAGTAATACTGGAGGCATTATGGACAAAGAAAAATTAATTGAGTATTTACTTGATGAAAACATTGACGATGCAACCAGAGATGACTGTGCCATAGACCTTTCGAATTTTCCAGAAGAGGATGTTATTGCAGCACTTATTAAGGTTGCAAATAATTTAAACGGTGAAGAAATGATACGGGCTAGTTGCGGGGAATCAATAGCTTCTATATGGCTCAAAATTGATAAAATTGATTTTGAAGCTCTCAAGAGCCTTGAGAAACCAGCTTATAGCGAAGCAATAGGACTAATTAGAAACAATAAGCCACATTGGTATTTTGCATACGAAAAATACAATAGAAAACAATAATAACGTTTTAAGTACGGTGCATATGAAGTTACCGTGTTTTTTTGTTAAATTCCTTATTGAACATTCGGGGCAGTTTAGTTGAATAAGAAATGTTAATATTTATGATTAAAAAGGGGGAGAAAAGTTGAAATTTTATATTGCATCTAGTTTTAAGAATATAGATAAGGTTAGGTATGTTAGTGAAATGTTGAAAGAAAAAGGATTCATCCATACATATGATTGGACTCTAAATGAAAACGTTACAACCTTAGAAGAACTAAAGGGGATAGGTCAAAAGGAGACAAATGCCGTAATAGAAGCTGATTTTGTTGTAGTGTTATTACCAGCAGGAAAAGGCAGCCACGTTGAACTTGGTATTGCTATTGGGAATAGTAAGAAAATCTATCTTTATTCATCGAATAATGAAGTAGATAACCTTGAAACAACAAGTACTTTTTATCAATTGCCTGAAATCAATAAGTGCATTGGAACCTTAGATGAATTAGTAAACATAATAGATGTAAATGAGAAAAGTTTATTAAGCTAACGGGGCAGAATAGTTGAAGAAATTTTCCTATTGGAAAAATTCAAAGGCTTTAACTCGATTAATTTTTACATCTAGGGGAGAAATAAGGAAGGGGAAAGCTATATATGGAATATAGGGGAGCAAGCGTGTACGACCAAAAAGATTTCTTTTCAAATTATATGAAGAGAAGGGGAAGAAAGGATAGTCCCAACAATGCTATAGAGAATCCTATCATTTTTGAACTTATCGGTGACATTAAAGATAAAAGTATCTTAGACTTAGGTTGCGGTGATGCATCATTTGGAAAGGAATTGCTAAACCAAGGTGCAGGCTTTTACACTGGAATAGAGGGTTCTAAACAAATGATAGCTTATGCAAATCATAATTTGACTAAAGATAACGGTACTATTCATCACGAGACAATGGAATCATACAGTTATCCAACAAATAGTTTTGATATTGTTACTTCTCGCTTTGCAATACATTACGTCTCAGATATTAACTTACTGTTTCAAAAGGTGCATAATACATTAAAAGATAATGGAAAGTTTGTGTTTAGTGTCCAACATCCACTTACTACTTCGTCCTTTATAAGCAAACAATCAGGAAATAAACGTGGTAACTGGATAGTTGATGATTATTTTATCGAGGGAGAAAGAAAAGAACCTTGGATTGAACAAATAGTAGTGAAATATCATCGGACAACTGAACATTATTTTAAGGCTCTTACTAAATGTGGTTTTTCAGTAGTTGAATTACGTGAAGGGACACCTATACGTGAACATTTTAGCAATGATGAAGAGTTCGCAAGAAGACTAAGAATCCCAGTAGTATTAGCTTTTTCTTGTACAAAGTGAGTAACTGAATATAACAAGGGAACTTTCTACTAAGTGTTTGCTTTTATTTCGTTTTAGGGGTTTCCCTACAGTGAATTTAGTGATTTTGATTTTTACTTAACCTTACCGTAATAGAAACATATTGAACTAAAGGGTGCGTTGATCCAGGAGGATTAACGCTTTTTTTGTTGAACTCTTTATTAAACAAACGGGGCAGGTTTGTTGAACAATAATAAAAGGTTGTTGGAGTAACTAATGACTTTGGAGATGAGGAAAATGCTATTCACAAACGGGCAATGAAATACACTTGTTCTTATTCAACTGGGTGCTTAAGTTGAAGAAGATACCGCTATAAAAAGAGCTCGTATAGGAGTTGTTTTTTTGATGGATTATCAACATTATTGCGTACCAAGGGATAAAAAAGCCGCTTTAAGAAGCGAATTATATTTTTATTTCTGCGAATTTTTTGTAACAGGGTCTATTGGCTGTGGCGGTGAAATACGTTCTAAAGCATCCGCAATCCTTCCTAATTGCTTAATCATTTCTTCGGATTGTTGATCGTTCATATCGATTCACTTCCTCCCCAAGTCGTTTAGACTTAAAGTAAATATAACATAAACCTACTTATTATAAAGGCTCTATAATTGATGTGAACTTCCTTATTTAACTAAGGGTCATTTACTTTAAAAAGGAATTTGTATTTTATATATAGAATTAGTTTTATTACGATCTGGTTAATTTAGGAAAATAGAGGCCCAAGGGATTTTTGGCTTTGTGGGTTATGACGGTTCATAATTTCTAAATCTCATAAAAATATTATGCCCATCTTGGCTTACTGTATAATTTGAAGATCCCGATGGTGATTCACCCCAATAAAAAAGCATCCGATTATTCAGATGCATACTTAATTATTCCATGTAAATAAACGGAGTATTCTCTCTGTACATATTCTCTTAATTTAATTCTTACTTCTGTTTCTAATACTCTAATCAACTCTTGAATCTTTTTTTGATTTTCTTTTGTAGTAGGAATTTCTAATGAAAACATATTACCCCGACTGCTATTTAGTAATTTTTTTAATAACTCAACTTTATTCATTGGATCATCCCCTTTATCTCCTATATTCGACATAAAGGCGACTTTTTCCTTGGAAAATCTTATGATTGTTTCTAGTATTATCTCCTTTCCGCTAAACAATCTGATTACAGGTACTATGACAGGAATGGGGTAGCTTTTTTATTAGCTTTTTTTATAACTACCTTCCACCAATCTAATCATATCACGCCCTGATATTTTTTCTGTTTCATGATAACCTTCTTCATCACGCAAACTTAAGTACCAGCTGCTATCGTTATCTTCATTTAACCTATATAACTTATTGGTAAAAACATTTGTATAAAAATCTCCATTTCTTAGCCTCATACTATACCCCCACTCTAATGTATATAAACCGTATTATGCCCAAGATACTGACCTGGAGCCATTAGACTTTTTCCTTATTCAGCTAACGGGTGCGTTGATCCAGGAGGATTAACGCTTTTTTTGTTGAACTCTTTATTAAACAAACGGGGCAGGATAGTTAAAAAAGGGGTAGCGTCAGGAAAACGCAGATTTACGCCGATAAATAATTCTGAATTTAGGAGCTGTTGTACTTGCAGTTCCTTCTGAGAAGTAAGGTATTATTAATCGAATAAGTAGTATTATAAGCCATCTAACCTACATACAACATTCTGGAACAATCCGATAAGAGGTTGTTCCTTTTTCCATTTATACCTTAGATTATAGAAGGTCATAAAAATCCAATATTTTTTCAAACCAGATGAAGGTTAGCTACGTCTATTATATGTGAGAGGGTGATAACAAGATGAATGGACTAAAACAACTGGCGGTGACAGATGAAAGTATGTTGCTTGAGAGAGAGGAAATAATTGATCAATTAATGCAAGAATATAGCGATGATATCCTGCATCTCGTATATACATATGTTAAAAATCGAACGACAGCAGAAGATTTAACGCAGGAGATATTTTTAAAATGTTATGAAAAGTTAAATCAGTTTAATCAGCAGGCAACACTAAAAACATGGGTATATCGTATTGCTAGTAATCATTGTAAGGACTACTTAAGAAGCTGGCATTATCGCAAAATAACGCTTAGCGATAAAATTTTGGATTATATACCTTCGAAATCAAAACTGGTTGAAGAAGAGATTATCGCGAATAGTGAAGAAACCATCTTAACAAATGCTGTCATGAATTTACCTCTAAAGTACAGAGAAGTAGTATTTCTGCATTATTATGAAGAACTATCTTTAGCCGAAATAAGTAAGATTACGACAGTAAATATAAATACAATAAAAACTAGATTAAAGCGTGCGAAAGAATTATTAAAAGACAAGATGATCGAGGAGGTTTAGGAGATGAATGATCCATTTACTAACCTGAAGAGTTCGATGAAAAAATCAATTTTCAAGGATTTTTCTTTTTCCAATGAAAGAAAAAATGCGGTGAAAGAATCCATTCGTATGAGACAATCTCAATCACAATTTCATTCTTGGAAGATAGAAACCATCACAGCTATATTAGAATCGGTTCAGCATGAATCAAAGGATGGCTACAATATTTCTACCCAACTTTTTCAAAAAAATGAACGTACTTTCCAAAAAAATGAAGGGCAGCTTTATTCACTTCTACATCTACTAGAAAATAAAGAAATTCTTACTTCAAAATGGATAAACAAAAAGAAATATTACTCCTTAAATTCCAAAGGGGAAAAATACTTAGCTACCTATAAACAAGATAAATCAAAACAAGAGTTATCCCTTAAACACTTACTAGAGGAGGCGTCCTTATGAGTTCTCCCAAATTTGAAGAATTTTTAAGTAAAGTAACGTCCAAAGTGAAATCTAAGGATGCCCACAACATGATAAAAAAAGAGCTTATTCATCATCTGCAAGAGTTAAGTCAATCTTACAAAAAGAGAGGGTTTTCTAAAGAGGATGCAGAGGAAAAGGCGATTCAAGAAATGGGAAATCCATTTACCATTGGGGAGAGATTAAATCCCCTACATAAGCCGAAAATGGATTGGGTTCTAATTGTTTTATTTGTTCTTTTTGCTGGTATTAGTTTTCTCCCGTTAGTTGATGGGATTCCTGAATTTTCCCTATCAGGTACCTATTTTATGGGGAGACAGGCGATTTGGTACACCCTGGCTATTCTTGTAATCATTGGATTACTTTTCTTTGATTACCAAAAATTAAAGAACGGATGGATATACTTTTATGCGATAGGCCTATTGATCCATATATATCTTCATCTTTTTGGAATTATGACCAACGGAGCAAAGAAGTGGGTTTCCCTCCCAGGCCTGACGGTCGATGGAACCATGATGAGCTTATTTTTCTTTTTTCTTGCTTGGGTTGGTATTTTTAACAAGATTAATGAGTTTCAAAGTTGGAAGAAACAAGGTTTCCTTTTTGTTTTATTTTGGATTCCCATCTCGCTCTACATGATGGTGCCAGACTTTATGGTTAGTATTATTTACTTCTTCTGCATACTTGGGATGTTTGCTTTCGCTCGAATCCATAAGAAATTAGCTGTAAATCTGGCCATAACAAATCTATTGGCTGGTATCATTTTCATTATTATGTTCTACATGACCTCACGTCAAAGTTATTTGTTAACTAGATTATCTGCTTTTATAAACCCTGCTGCCGATTCAAATGGAGCAGGATATATGTATAAGGCGGTTAGGAATGTCCTATCAGAAGCGGGATGGTTCGGTAACGGACTTTCCAACGAGTTGGATTATCAATTGTTACCAGAAGCACATACAGATTTTGCTTTTCCCTTCCTCGTCTATTCTCTTGGCTGGGCTTTCGGATTAGTTCTATGTTTGATCCTACTGATATTTATTTTAAGGATCTCAAAAAATGCGTTTAAAACAAAGGACCTCTATGGGAGATTGATCGTAATTGGTGGTGCTACATTGTTTGCGGTTCCTACTACCTGGAACATCTTGATGAGCTTTGGTGTCGTGCCTATAATGGGGGTTTCTCTGCCTTTTATTAGTTATGGAGGCAGTGCAATACTCTTTTATGCTGCTGTTCTAGGACTCATTTTAAATGTTTATCGAAGAAAAGATCTTGTAGAACCCACGATTGCAGATGAAATTAAAAGTTAAAGTCGAACATGTAATTGCTGATAAAAAGGGCGACAGCTAAAGTAATAGTTGTCGCCCTTCCCTTATTGAACTATCGGGTGTGTTAATCCAGGAAGGATTAACCGCCTTTTTTATTGAATTCCTTATTAAACAAACGGGGCAGGTTTGTTCAATAAGAATCAAAACTCTATTGAAATTATTAGAAGGAGATAAAGCCAGTGGGTAATATTGATTTAGTTGACTACCAAATTTTGAATGAGGCTGAGGAAGATGGATATTTATCATTTTGGATACTAATTTACTACTTTTCTCAAGAAAACCCAGAATTGAAAATCTTTGAGGTCTATAGGAACACATATAAGAGGGGAAAAATTCGTTTATGGATAGATATGAAGAGTCTTATCACTTTCATGGTGAGGGAATGGTTCGTTTTGAAAATGGTGATTATCAGACATCTTTAAATTGCTTCCTAAAATCTTGTGAACTAAACGAGCATTTTAAAACTTATGCCAGGATTGGTGAGTGTCTTGCTAAATTGGGGAAGCAAAACGAAGCAGTAACCTATATGAAAAAAGCATATGAGTTAAACCCTAATAGCGACAAGGCGTCCTTGCAATATTCGGAAGCCTTGATTATGAGTGGAAATGAGGGCCAAAGAAATACTAATAAGACTATTAGACCGTAATCCATCATATAAACCTGCGAAATGAGTGCTTGATCAAATTAGTCGATCAGATAAGTAAGTGATTCAAGTTTATTATAAAGTGAATTGCCCAAAGCTTGGGTGGTTACTCGTTATTGGACTAACGGGGCAGGTTAGTTGAACAAGGAACTGAAGCCATTCTATCGAATAAAGATTAAATACATATAAAGACGGAAAATGGAGGGGCAAAAATGAAATTTTTCACCGATGATTTTAGTGATATAGACGGATATTTAGACCAATTAAAGCTGTTAAAGCCACGCTTAAATAATGAAGCATATACGTTTTTTTCTAATGATTCCTTTCACGATTCCCACATTTTTTCTCTAAAGGTTAAGAATATATTTAACCCAGATGTAGGAAACGATGAGGATGACCCTACTATAATTGAAGTTCATTTATTGCACAATAGCGGAGATAAGTACCTAGTTAAGTGGGTCGGTGTAAATAAATTTCTAATGGATTATGATATACAAAGAAATACTTGTGCTGATAGCAATGAAATAGTATTTGAAGGTAAAAGAGGTTTAGATGATTGGATATCTTATGAAGTAACATCTTATGATAGTGAATACCTCTGTCACGAAATATTGCTTGCTTCTGATACATTAATAATTCGTTGCAAGAATATAGAAGTGCTTAAATTATAAATACCTTTAACTCACATAATGGATATTGTTTCAAGAGGGATTAACCTGTTTTTTACTATATTTCCTTATTAAACAAACGGGGCAGTTTAGTTGAAGAAGGATTATCCAAAATAATCATTGAATAATAGTAATAGGCATAGTAATTACAGCAATATTAGCCCTAATTGTTCAGCAGGTAGTTAACTTGTTAATCAACTATAGAGGTGTTAGTTAACTTCCTAAAAGTGAAAGGTTGAATTTGAATGCTAAAAGCCAAAAACATAATTCCTAATTTCTGTGTTATTCTGGTCTTATTAATAATATATGTCTCTACTATACCTACATATATAAAATTGTTACTTGCCATATTTTCTGTCTCATTTCTAATACCTAATGCGAGAGAGATAATGTACGAAAATAGACTAAGAAAAGTTAAAGTCGCATTTTATACATCCTTTATTTTCTCTCTTGGATTTACTGTAGTGTCAATTATTGCAGCGTTACCTTCTTTTGATATTGCCAATATTGCAGGATTTCTACTTATTTTATTCTTTAGTTCTATAGGTGTATTTTGCTATGGAATACCCGCTTCCATCATCGCAGAGCTTGTTTCTAAAAGATACCTTGAATACCGTGCTTTGGTTTCGGGACTAATTCATATTGGTTTTGGTCTTTTTACTGCTATTTTTAGCCTAGTTGACTACCTAAACCCGAGCGTTTTTATATTACCAACTATATGTTCTATAATTTTTTATCTAATTGATGAGGTTACAAGAAGAAGATTAAAGGAAAGTCATTCAAATGTGAGTCAGTCTTGTAAAAATTAGATTACTGGATCCGTCATGTCTTTGGCAGGCACACTTATCAATTCTTCTGTTTGGTACTTCTGGTGGGATTAAGAAAGCAAGCAGTTGCCTTTTTTTGAAGACAATAACTTCTAGGAACAGCACCTTTCCAATGTGAAGGTGCTGTTTTTTTTTGTCGCAAAAATATTTATTGGTTGTTTCGATTGATAATCATCTAATGTATTGATAATTCAAATTGCTCCTCCGAAAAATAGCTAGTAAAGTTGGATTGGTATTGTTTGTACATTTAATAAATTGCTTTCTACTTCATCAAAGAAACCTATGTTGGAGGTTCAATTCATGAGTCTTTATCAAAAAATATTTAAGAATTACTGGAATCCTTACATTGCAATCAGCATTGCGGGTTTGGTCAGTGCTTTGTACTTTGGGATTACCGGGACGGTTTGGGCGGTTACCGGGGAATTTACCAGGTTTGGCGGCCATATGCTCGAATGGTTCGGAGCGGATGTTTCCGATTGGGCGTATTTCGGCCTGGTCGGTCTAGAAGGGACTCCGATAAGCCGGACCGACGGCTGGATTGTCATCGGGATGCTGGTTGGCGCGGCGATTACGATTTTGCTCAGCAACAGTTTCAAGATTCGTGTACCGAAACAAAAGCGTCGCCTCGTTCAAGGATTTACTGGCGGAATCATTGCTGGATTTGGAGCCCGGCTTGCACTTGGCTGTAATCTTGCTGCCTTTTTCACAGGAGTTCCTCAATTCTCGTTTCATTCCTGGATTTTTATGGTGACCACTGCCATCGGAACTTACTTTGGTGTGAAAGTCGTCAACACCAAATGGTGGCTCGGGAAACCGTCCTTAATGAAAGGGCCGATGAAACCTTCAAAACCAAAAGCACAAAACGAAAAGGTTCAGCCTGTCATCGGTCTGATTGTCGCGTTGCTTTATCTCGCACTTATCATTTATTTCTTTGCGGCGGGGAAAACCATGCTTGGAGTAGCCTGTATCGCAGGCGCTTTGTTCGGAATCCTGATTGAACGCGGGCAAATTTGTTTCACATCCGCTTTCCGCGACATGTGGATCAGCGGCCGCGCGATGATGTCTAAAGCAATTGCCGTTGGGATGCTGATCAGTGTTATCGTGACATTCTTCTATATTCAAAGCGGCTCACTTGCCCTGATTAAAGTAGCTGCGCCAAGTACAGCGATCGGCGGATTGCTGTTCGGTTTCGGGATCGTCCTTGCAGGAGGCTGTGAGACAGGCATGATGTACCGGGCAATGGAAGGCCAGCTGTTATACTGGGTAGTGTTCGCAGGCAATATCATCGGTGCAACCGCACTTGCATATGGCTGGGACCATCTTGGCATTTACAATGCCCTTGTGGAAAATTATCCGAAAGTAAATCTAATCGAAGAGTGGGGGCCAATGGGCGCGCTATTCGGAACCATTGCCATGCTTGTTGCCTGGTTCCTCCTATCCTCCTGGTGGGAAAAACGATTCCGTTACGGCTCAGGCATCAAGCTTCAGAAGTCCCAGAAGCTTACTCACGTTACAAAGGAGGCATAAACCGTGTCACAAATAATTGATGTTAACTATACACTCGACATTCGGGGCGAGCCTTGACCGTACCCCGTCATTTATGCGCTGGATGCGCTAAAAACTATGAAAATCGGAGAAGTGCTGCAAGTCATCGCAGACTGTCCGCAATCATTCCGCAGTGTTCCTGAAGAAGCCGTCAAGCACGGCTATCAGCTCATGGCAGAACCCGAGAAATACGGGCAGGATATATACTTTTACATTAAGGTAGTAAAATAAATCACTCGTACTCAACCCGGCTGCCATTGCAGCCGGGTTTATTTTCAATGAAATCCGAATCCAAAAATCCCATCCTGGCAATCGGTAATAAGACTATGTTCCCAATACTGAATCACAAATAAGCCCTATCCGTAACAAGGCAGATAGGGCTTTCGAGTATATGGAATAAGTTCAACTGAATGTATTCTTCATGATTCGGGTTTATTACGCATATTTTCTTTCAACCTTGGCTTCAATGACATCCCGATAGGACCATACAAGGGAAGCGAGTATCGTGTCCCACTTTTGGGTGAGGGCAAAGTTTCTTCCTTGCTGTCCCATCGAGCGAAGGAGGGAAGGGTTGTTCATCAATGTTAATAGTGCTTTCTTGAAACTTTCAGGATTGCCGGGCTCGCATAGAAATCCGCTTATCCCGTCTTTGACGAGGTGTTTCACTCCACCTGAATTCGCGCATACAACCGGGGTCCCGCTTGCTAGTGCCTCAAGGACGACATTTCCGAATGTTTCTGTCGGAGAAGGGAAAACAAACACATCTGATATCGAATATACCTCAGCCAGCTTTTCCCCTTTTAAATAACCGGTAAAAAGCATATTTCGGGGAGCCTGTGCTTCTAACTCCTCCCGCTCCGGGCCGTCGCCTACAATGATCCACTGGATTTTCTCCTGAATCGCCTTGGGCAGGGAGGTGGCAACACTCATGAGCGTATTGAGATCTTTCTCAGGCGCCAGCCGTCCGGCATAGCTGAAAATGACTTTATTGCCTGCGTGATATCGCATACGCCCCGACAATTTGTTATAGTTTGGATGGAAGAGGCTGCAATCAACGCCCCTTCCCCAAAGTTCCAGATTAGAGAAACCGCGCTGCTGCAACTGGTTCAATGTTTCTAATGAAGGGACATATAGTTTCTGGAAGGGTTTGTGGAACCAGGCCATATACCTCCATAAATAGTTTGATAAGAATTCAAGATTGTAATAGTTTAAATACTGGTCAAAGTCGGTATGATACGAACCAACCAAAGGGATATTCATTTTTTTTGAAAAATAAGCGCCGCAGAACCCAATATTGAATGGTGTGGCAACATGGATCAAGTCTGGTGAAAAACGCTCGAGTTCTGTCTTTACATTGATAAGATTGGGGAATGCCAGCCGGCACTCCGGATAAAGAAATAAAGAAAGGCTGGCGAACTGATGAAGATTGTCTGCCACATATTCAGATGGACTTTTTGGAGCGAAAATTTTACATGTAATATTTTGGCCCTCCAAATAATCGGAAAGACGCTTCAGTGTCCGCGCAACCCCATTCATATCCGGATGATACGTGTCCGTAAAAATAGCAATTTTCATACTGACCTCCTGGCATCAATCGAATTAGGACATCCTAAATCCAAGCAATACATTGGTGCCTTCAAGCAGGGTCTGGGTGTGAAAATACAGGATAAAATCAGTTAAAAGAAGCGCTTGATTTTTCCTTGAGCAGTGCCGGCCTGCCAATTGATATATACGTAATGGGTTCAAGTCTCATTCTTTCAGGCGAAAAGCAATTACGGCCATCGATAAGGATGGGCTCTTTCATATAAGAAGCAAATACGGATGGCTGAAGATGCCTGATTTGGTCCCAGTCCGTCGCGATGATCGCTGTTTCAGCATCAGATAATGCCTTACGGATATCAAGGGTATAATCGATTGCATCCCCGAACAACCTTTTGGCATTTGGGACTGCTGAAGGATCATAGGCTATCACTTTTGCGCCTTCATCCAGCAGCTCCTGGATAATCCTGATTGAAGCGGACTCTCTTATGTCATCTGTATCAGGCTTGTAAGATAAGCCAAGTACGGCAACCTTTTTTCCGGCAAGTGATCCGGCTGCCTTTTTTGCTTTTGCGACAGGAAGTGAATGCTGTTTGTTGTTAACTTCAATAACGGATTGAAGAAGCATGAAAGGGTGTTCCATATTTCCGGCGAGTTTAAGCAGGGCTTTGGTGTCTTTAGGGAAGCAGGAACCGCCATATCCGATTCCCGCCCGTAGGAAGTGTGGCCCAATTCTGCCATCCATTCCAATTCCGTTGGCTACTTCGTCAATATCGGCTTCGACTTTTTCGCACAGTGCCGCAATCTCATTAATGAAACTAATCTTTGTCGCAAGAAACGCGTTCGCTGCATACTTAATCATTTCGGCACTATTTCGGTCTGTTTTTGCAATAGGAATGTTTAATGGAAGAAAAAGTCCTTCAATCACGTCAGCAGCTTTCTCATTAGCCGCACCAATGATAACTCGGTCACCATTAAAGAAGTCAAAGATTGCAGAGCCTTCACGAAGAAACTCTGGCAGTGAAACTACATGTGCGCGAAGGGGTGGAGGTGTTAATCGAGCAATGATTTCCTCGATTTGTGCATTCGTGCCGACTGGGACAGTACTCCTTGTACAAATGACTGCATCCTTCTCCATATGTGCTGCAATTGTATAAGAGGCTGAAAAAATATATTCCAAATTTACTGATCCATCACTGTTCTCAGGTGTACCGACAGCAATGATGATGACGTCGGCATCGGAATAGGCTTCCCGCGGGTTTAGTGTAAAGCGGAGGCTGCCGGATTTGCTGTTTTTCTTGAGAAGTCCTTCAAGGCCAGGTTCATAAATCGTCGAAATCCCTTTTTGCAATGTGTTGATTTTTGTTTCGTCTGTATCAATGCAAACGACTTCGTATCCCATTTCCGCAAGGCAAACTCCATTTACCAGTCCTACATACCCAGTTCCAGCAACAGTAATTTTCATTCAGTCCCTCCCATAAGTTAGACTTGCTTACTTTCATTTTATGGGATGAATATCGATAGTATCTTGAGGTGGTGTAAAAGGTATGTAAAAAAACTGTAAGATTATTGAATATCGTTGAATACGTCATCGCATTCTGTCCGAGGCAGGCCAAAAAGGTTATCGTTTTCGGAAAGCGTTTCATTCGGAGAAAATATGGGTATCCTCCATGTCAAATTGGTGAAAAATAGAACCATTATCGTTAGTGGAGGAGGGGAAGGCATTGACTTTCAATGGACTCAATCAAACTTACATGAAAGTAGATAATATCAATTTATACTGCGAATACGATTTAAATGATAAACCACCACTTCTTCTAATCCATGGTTTTGCATCTTCGACTTATACATTCCGGAGGATCATTCCTCTTTTGCAAAAGCATTATTCAATTCTTGCCGTCGATCTTCCCGGCTTTGGGAAAAGCGAAAAGCCAACTGCGTATATCTATAGCTTTCAAAATTATGCGGGGTTGCTATTAGAATGCCTTCGCAAGTTTGGGTTTTCCAGCACGTCCATCGTCGCTCATTCAATGGGAGGCCAAATTGCCTTGAATATGGCGCTGATTGCCCCGGAAAAAATAAATAAATTGATTTTGCTCTGCAGCTCAGGTTATTTGAAGCCGGCAAGAAAGCCTCTCATTTATTGCTCCTACTTACCGTTCTTTGAAAAATTCGTTCATTATTATGTTCGAAGAAAGGATGTTAAACATCATTTAAGCAATGTGTTTTTCGATCAAACATTAATCAATGATGAACTGATTCAGGAATTTGGAAAACCGTTGGCGGAAAAAGGGTTTTATCAAGCTTTGATTCGGCTGCTCCGTCATCGCGAGGGTGATTTGCTTCCTCAGCAGCTTAATGAAATCAAAGTCCCGACATTATTGATCTGGGGGGAGGAAGACCGGGTCGTTCCTGTAGAAGTCGGTAAACGGCTTGTTCGGGATTTGCCAGATGCACAGTTGATTACGGTTGAAAAAACAGGCCATTTAATTACGGAAGAACGACCAGATCTTGTTTTTCAAAATATAGTGATGCATACCATCTGAACGTTGGATAGGACGAAAAAACGGGGTTAAATGTTCCTGTAAGAACCATTAGCAAGCCAGTTTAAAAATTGGAATCAGGAAAGTTTTACTTTTGCTTCTTCATAGTATGGCTCCGCAACTTCCAGGATGAACTGCAGAATGTCCTCTGCTGCATTTGTATTAATAAAATCTTGTTGGCTTTTTATGATGCCGTTCAGTTTTTCGCCGTCATTGTTAAGTAATTCGGTTACTGTTTCCTTAATGCCATTTGGATTCCTGCATACCACGGCCAAGTTGAAAGCCTCCGCAAAGGCTGGATTATCTTCCTCCTGGCCAGGCAAGGCTCCAGTAAGGATGAGTGGTGTATTGGTAGCGAATGCCTCGAACATCACATTCGGGCTCGCCCTGGTAAAAGCGATATCAGAAGTCAGCATCAAATCTTGGATATTCGGAGTGAAACCATAGACTTCCACTCTATCCCCATAGTTGGCCTTTAGGGACATCTCCAGCTTTGTTTTGAGTTTTACATTCTTTCCAGCAACAATTTTTACGTTGCAATCAAAATGATCCAGCAAGTTTTCGGCGATTTTCTTCATGTTCCCTACACCTTCACCGCCGCTCATGACCAGGCATGTTAATGATTGCTCCTTAGTATAGGTTTTTGGTTGATAATGATTATTTTGGAAAAACCGGGATCGGACAGGAAATCCGGAAACCTTTATTTTCTCATCGGGGATGCCAAATTCAATACACTTGTTTTGGGCAGCCAGGGTAGGGCTGATAATGCAATCAGCTCTCTTATCCGCCCAAAGGGGATAGATATTTACCAGGTCGGCAATCAGGGTGAAGAATGGGATAACGAGATTATTCTTTTCCAAAATGTTCAAGATTGAGCCATTAAAATTTGGATGAACTGATAAAATGAAATCCGGCTTCACATCGTCCACTAATTTTAGGAAGTTATCCGTTATTAGCAATTCGATAAAATTGTCCACTAAATGGGGCTTTAAAGCAGAAAGCTTCCAAATCATCTTCCAAAGATTTTCTGAATTTCTTGTGATCGGCCCATATGATTTTCCGATAGTTAAGAGCAATCGTTTTCCAAGCGAAAACCCATCTACCACATGAATTTCTACTCCTTTATAGGTTTCGACTTTCTCGCATAGTGATTCTGTTATACTCTTATGCCCATGCCCTGTAATATCGGATGAAATAATCAATAATTTCTTTACCATACAATCAGCCCCTTTTATGGAATAAAGACTTTGTTTACTTTTACTGTGCAGCAGCATCACGGAATGACCGAAACTTTTTTCTCATGCTGGCGTTTTTCAAGTAAAGCCGGGGTGTTTTTTAATTGTCTTATTACCTGCTTGTATTGTTTTAAGGAGTGTACTCTGCCGATAAAACAATTCTGGATTTGGAAATCAGACGATACAACCAGAATGGCAAGAGCGGGGAAAAACTTATTTACACGGAAACGAAGGTCCTTCCAAAAGATTAAATAGCCATTTTTGCTTGAACGAACAAATGGGTAAGCATAATGAGTGCCAGCAAGAAAAGCTGAAACGGAAGGGTGGCTCTTACTGTCAGTAACCAGCTCCGGAAAGTCTATTTTTTTTGAAAAAGAATGTTCTATGGTTAAACTGTTGCGGCCAGAGAAATTGCCAAATAAAAAGTCTTCTTTCGTCTCAATGACGACGTGCCATGTAAACAAGGAAATCCGCGGAATCAGTTTAATATCGAGGGCTTTTCGGAAATGCAGGCTTAACGTTCTCTTTGCTGCGATTTGTGAAAGGGCCCGGACAGCAAGGTAAAGAAAAATGAACATATAAATGACAAGAAACGTTTTTCCGGGTTCATAAAATGGAAGAAGGCTAAAGCCCAGCACATGTACAAAAAGAATAAGGGGATCCACTAAAGGAATTGAATCAAACGCCATCCACTTTTTCGAAAAGGGAAGCAGAACTTGAGTCCCATGGACATTGAATAAATCGAAAAAAACATGCAGAATGACTGCAAGAAATGTCCAAAAGAACAAATGGGAAAACGATATGCCAGGAAAGAAATAATAAATACCACCTGAAACTGCGATACTCCATAAAGGCAAGGCTGGAAGTGAATGAGAAATACCTCGGTGATTACGGACATAGCTATTCTTACCTTTAATACGATAAAGAAAATCAAAATCGGGGGCATTCGAACCAATTACCGTACCGAGCATAACGGCCTGTGACAGGGCAGAATGGCCAGCGACCACTGGATCAAGCTGAGCCAAGGCAGCTACACCAAACCCCATTATGATGTGAGAACTCGTATCCATATCATCACTCCTCAATTAATAAGGAAATTCCACTTCATTATATTAGGAATAAGCATGTTCTTTCATACAGTTAATGTAAAGATTGTTTATAGTTTGTGTATAGAGCAACTAAAAAAGTATCCTTTTGGGAATTTCCTGAAGGATACTTTTTATGTTTACTGATTATTAAGCGTTCTCCATAGTGTACTTCTTGATATACCTAATTTTTCTGCTGCTTCTTGTCTGTTCCATCTATATTCAATTAAAACAGAAAGGATAATTTCTCGTTCCATGTTTTCTAATTTTGTCTTTCTTAATCGTGATACTGGAGTTATTTTCTGTGGGTTCCGTATAGGCATTGTTGTAATTAGTAATAAATTCACTTGTGAGAGTATTTTTATTCGCCGGGTTATATAAGGAATAAAGTTGAATGATTTTTAGAATCAAGTGTACGAGATAAAATTGGAGTAGAGCTTGCCACTAGAATAGCGAATTTATTTACAATTCTTTATATTATATTAACGATGAATTGATAAAGTTATCCTACAATAATAAAGTCCGCTTGCTTAATGAAAGAGGGTGATGATGAAAACAGAAGCAAGTGTGTCAAAAAATTTCACTACATACTTTTGAAAGGGGTAATTTTATGAAATTGAAATCATTAACCATGATTGCCATTGCTTTTGCTGTAATTTTTACAACTAGCTTCACCAGCACATCGGTGCAAGGTAAGACCAATGAGAATGAAAAGCTGCAGTTCAACTCTGATGGCAAGTATAAAATTGTACAGTTTAACGATATTCAGGATGATGAGGATATCGATCCCCGAACGATAGAACTGATGAATACAATACTTGATGAGGAGAAACCAGATTTAGCCATTTTAAATGGTGACATGCTTAATGCCGACATGGATACAGCGGAAGAGGTTAGACAAGCAATAGAAAACATTGCACAACCTATGGAAGATAGAGGCATCCACTGGGCAGTCACTTTTGGCAATCACGATGAAGACCATACACCAAAGACTGGTATGAATGAAGAAGATATGCTAGAAGTTTATATGTCCTTTGAGCACAATGTAAACAAACGAGGCCCTAAGGGCATTACTGGAACCGGAAACACAAACCTGGTTATCAATAACTCTAAAAATACAAAGCCGGCATTTAACATTTGGCTATTTGATAGTGGAAGATATGCACCAGAAAAAATCGCTGGACAGGATTTTGAAGGATACCAAACATGGGATTGGCTCCGCCATGATCAAGTCCAGTGGTATAATGAAACTTCGGAAAAATTGGAGCAAACAACCGGTCGTAAAGTTCCATCGCTAGCATTCATGCATATTCCTCTCCCGGAATTTGAATATATGTGGTACGCAAGTCCATCTGAAAGAACAGAAGAAAGTCATCAGAGAGCAGTTGAAAAACATAATATCATAGGTGAGAAGAATGAATGTGTATGCACTGGTCCTTTTAACAGCGGAATGTTTGCGGCTATGCTGGAGAGAGGCGATGTGAAAGGTGTGTTCTCAGGCCATGACCATATCAATACATATGTTGGAGACTATTACGGTATCAAATTAGGCTACGCAGGAAACGTTGGGTTTGGAGCCTATGGCCTTGGCGGCGAGGAAAACAACAGGCTGCGAGGTGCACGTGTATTCAACCTAGATGAAAATCATAAGGATGTCCTGGTGGAAACAAAAATGCTCTTCGCTAAGGACTATGGAATACAATAAACTAGTTTATGCAATTTTTAAAAATAATGTCGCTAAGCCACCCAAAAATGGGTGGCTTTGTTCTACAAAGAGATGGAGGAACTCTTACTATGAAGTTTAAAATGCTAAGGTTGAGTTAAAGTCGTGACTTACTAATATCTTACTAAAGAGTCCTATTTTATTATAGCTCAAAATTTACACTCTATAAGAATGCTATACTGCCCCGTTTGGTTCAATAACCACATTACTAGTTAGCCCTTTTTGGTTCAACTTCCTGTTAGTTCAAAAATGTGTGTTTTTTTTATCGGTTAATACCTTTTTTACGTCTTTTCCCATTCATCTTCCTTATTAACTCTTTCTCCCTAGCAGTTAACCTCCCCGTTTGTTGAAGAAGACCTAAAATAGCCTTCCGAGTAAGTTATAAGGATTTACTTCCCAAGTTTCATAAGTAATAATATTATCCGCGTTCATAGCATCCAATGTCCTAGATTTCATATGAGGACGGGTAATATATTGGTCAATATTATTTGCATTCAACTTTACAAATTTCGCTTCATTTATCTCTTCAGGCGGGATTTTAATTTCTGTACTAATACATCTGGCTTTAAAAACAACTGATAAAATCTGCTTGGTCGCATTATAATAAACGCCTGTGATACCATCAAGTTCAATGATAATACCTGTTTCTTCAAGTACCTCTCTTATGACTGGTTAATTATCTTCGTTATAAGGAGATTATTTAAATCTGATACCAGCAAAATTAGCTGCCTTTGGCGGCTTTCTTTTTAAAAGGGGTAGATAAACTTATAATTCTGAAAAAAGTTCCAAAATTTTAATTTTATCAAAGGAACTTTTGTATAATGGTAAAAAGAGGGGATGAAACCTATGAACCATTTAAAACCTATAAAAAGAAGCCCTATCAGAATATATTTTGGTAAAAAATATTACCGTACACAGAGATACTTTGAGTGGATTTTCGGTAAAAAGACATATAGCTTAAAAAGGGAAAAGACTGTATTAAATAATTTGGTCTTTTCACATAGAACTTTGCTTCTTAGAGAATTAAAAGACGTGGATATGTGGTTACAGCATAATAAAGTAATTAATTTAAAAATAGCATTAAATAGATTAAATAAAATAATAATTCGACCTGGGGAAACATTTTCTTACTGGCGTCTTTTAGGAAACACGACCCGAAGAAAGGGATATGTCGAGGGAATGGTGTTGCATTATGGTAAGGTTACGACAGGAATTGGTGGCGGCTTATGCCAATTATCTAATTTAATATACTGGATGACTTTGCATACTCCATTAACCGTTTCCGAGAGATACCGCCATAGTTATGATGTTTTTCCAGATAGCAAAAGGAGCCAACCTTTTGGAAGCGGTGCAACGTGTGCGTATAACTACTTAGATTTGCAAATAAAAAACGAAACTAACGATATATACCAGCTAGTTCTTTACTTAACGGAGACACACCTAGTTGGAGAATGGCGAACAGATATCTCACCACTTAATACTTACGAAGTTTATGAAAAAAATCATCGTATTACTTTTGAGTATTGGGGCGGTTATGTAAGACACAATGAAATACATCGGAAAATATTTAATAAAAATAATGATTTAATTGATGATGAATTCATTACTGAAAACCACGCTATTATGATGTATGAGCCATTGTTGGAAGAACCCAGCGAGTAATATATATACTATTCAGCTAACGGGGCAGGTTAGTTTAACAAAGTTTGTTCCTACAATATAAATTCTTGGTCAAAAGTGGTTTCAGCGAAACTTAATTTGGGTATAAGAATTTAATGCAAGTGGTTGGACACTAACTTAAGCATCTATTAGGAGGCAGCCCTATGGCTAATTTGTTGGGAAATCTTAAAGCCTCTTTAGAGCAAACCAAGGAACGTTTAAACCTTCTCAACGGACTGGGTATTGAAGCATTAAACATTCTTTATCCAGGACTAAACTATGGTGGAATGCTTTATTATCAGCTTTTAGATTCTCTACCCAAAGAAATCGAACAATTAGAGATGAGAATAAAGGAATTAGAGCAACAGATAAAGAAAACGAATGAGCTCCCCGATGTCATTTAAAGTTTTGTGAATTAAACTAACAGTGCTTTGATCTAGAATGGATTAAGGCACTTTTTGTTGAATTCCGAGATTAGGTGGTTATTAAATGCGTTTTTGGTGATGATTATGTCCAATATATTTCTTGTTCTTCTAAGGTGGGTAGAAAGATCAATAAAATTCAAAGAGACTTGATTTTTGATGAAAACAAAAATAAAAAGTATTGGACGTATGAAAAAGGAGAGAAGTATTGCCCGAATTACCATGCATTGGCAATTATAGATTGGTTGAATAATGTAAAATTCAAAATTCGGATAGCTAAAGCGAAATTGATTTCTACACCAAAATCAAAAGCAAAAAAACAATATACTTTTAGGTGGTTATTTATTAAGGCCAATTAATAGGCTCTTAAACTAAAGGGGCAGGTTAGTTTAAATTGCTATTTTATACATAATAAAAGACGGTGAAAAAAGCATCGTCAATATTTAGCTACTTATTATGTGTTATTTCTTTGTAATAAAGGTAATCGACTTTGTGTTTGGTAGCCATTAACTGTGAAGCCAAAATTGCCGTATAAACAGTGGTTAGTACAATTGCTCCCAAACCAAGACCTGAAAGGTTTAGTTTATTAGATGTACTCATTCCATTATTACTTGTGTTTGCTTCTTCCATTTTATAACCCCCTAATTTCTTATAGGAGTATTGTCTGTAACCGCATTTAAACTTATACCATAAATATAAATAACTGATAATCCAAAACGAATACAAAATTACTAATTGTTTTCTTATTAAGGAAACAGGCAGCATTCCTATAATCACTTTGTGAATAATTGTACTTAAACAAACGGTGCTTTAGTTCAATAAGCATCTCTACGTTGTTTAGCTTAAGTTTAATTGAATCTGGGTTATTTTTTCGCATACAAAAAGCACCGTAAATACGGTGCAAATTGAACTACTTTGCTTTACATATTTAGCTGTAAATTCACGTTTTGCGATAGGCCATGTAACATGCTGCCTCTTTTTGTATGGTTAAGAACTATTTAATTTCTTGTAGTGAAATGATTTTATGTTTTAATTCTGAATTCCTATCCAAAATACCTATGACAATTTGATTATCTTCGGTGATAGTTATGTATCTGAAATAAAATTCATCAGAAATCAACAAATCGGTTTCATTTGTCGTTTTTTCCATTTTGGCAAATACATCTACAGTGTATTCAAGGTGGAAAAAGTCATTCTCCAATCCTTTGCTTAAGCCCCCAACCCAGGTATACAGAAAATCTTTCAGTGTGATTTGTTCAATCATCGACAATTGTTTCTTGAATTTTAACTTATCGACTGTAATGCTTTTCATCTTCCATCACTCCTTAACAAGTATTAATTGTATACAATGAAGATTTCATCAACAATGTGTTTACTTAACAATCAGTTTACAGTTTAGTTACTAAACCTAGTATCGAACCATTAAACATTACTATTCTAGTCTTTAAATTGTAAGACTGAGAACTAACGGAGCGGTGATACAGGAAGAAAATCGCTTTATTGATGAATACGTTATTAAACAAACGGGGGAGTTAGTTGAATAAGTGAGGAGACATTTTGAATAATTCCTTTTTAATGGGAATGCGGATATCCGTTTGAGTTTGGTAGGGTGTTAATCACAGTACCTCTTATGTTCATTTTCTTTTGAAACATTATATAAGCTCAAAATCACCATACTCATATTTTAACACCTCTAAATTGAACTTAACCTTTGTTCATTTTTATCCAAAATAAAAAGTGTATGTTAAGAGAAATTTGAAATTATTAGCCCACTTTGACTTTACTTTGATGGAATCTGCAATTAGATAGAATTCGAGAATTAGTGGGTTTAAAGAGGGTAATAGGTCTGGAGCCGTTTAAAAAGATGCTCAAAGGGTATTCAAAAAATATAACAGGGTGCAGGTAATGCAACCGTGCAAAGTGTTTTAATAGCCATTCGGCCTTTTTTTTTGCACCTTAACAATGAAGAATTAACCAAGATAGGAGATGATTTTTGATGGGAAACCCACATTTAACCGATCCACGCAAGAAATTTTACACGGAAAAGTTCCCGGATCAAGAACAGGATACTCCAGCGTTACAAAATAAAATGAGCCCCAAACCTGACTGCGGAGAAGAATCATATAAAGGATACAATCGCCTGGAAGGACGCAATGCCCTGATTACCGGTGGCGATTCCGGGATTGGCCGTGCCGCCGCCATTGCCTATGCCCGAGAAGGCGCCAATGTGGCCATTCAATTCTTCCCTGGTGAAGAGGAAGATGCCAACGAAGTTAAAGATTTAATTGAAGAAGCAGGCAGAAAAGCATTGCTGCTGCCGTATGACTTGCGGGAAGATGGTGCAGCGACGGAGATTGTTGCAAAAACAGTGGAAGCTTTTGGCGGATTGGACACGCTGGTATTGAATGCCGCGCAGCAAATCGCGCAGCCATCCCTAAGTGAATTAACAATGAAGCAAGTGCATGACACCTTCAAAGTAAACATCATCAGCATGTTTGAGTCAGTAAAAGCGGCCGAAAAACATTTGGAACCAGGAAGCGCGATTATCACCACGACATCGGTTCAGTCTTTCAATCCATCCGAATCTTTAGCGGATTATGCCGCTACAAAAGGTGCGATAAGCAACTTTACGGTTGCCTTGTCCTCGTACTTTGCTTCGAAGGGTGTGCGTGTAAATGGTGTCGCGCCGGGGCCAATTTGGACGCCGTTGCAGTTGGATAACGGAAAACTGGATGGACAAATCCCTGAGTTTGGCCAAAACTATCCACTAGGCCGTGCAGGACAGCCAGTAGAGCTTGCACCTGTGTATGTTCTTCTGGCCTCCGATGAAGCAAGTTATATCACCGGCCAGATTTATGGGGTGACAGGCGGCAAACCGATAGACTTGTAATCATAAATTTGGGACAAATAGTATAAGCTTAATTAATGAAAACCGCATTAAATGATATGCCCCCTACAGTTGGTGTTTTATGTCCAACCTTAGGGGGCATATTTTTGAGAGTAGCTAAACGGATAACCAAAGTGTTCGGTGCAACTCACCCTCAGAATAACATCAAAAGATTGCGGTCACAGCGTCTATGTATAAGTTCTTGTATGTATCTTTTTCAACGTAAATCTACAATATACCTACGAAAGAGCTACACCCGTTCGTAAAGGATAAATCAGGCTATATCATATTATACCTCTCGAAAACCTATGTACTTCATCATTTAGGTTCATGGATTCCATTAAATCAATGATTAGGTTAAACATATTCTCTTCAAAGTCTGTTCTAACCACATAAATTACATCACGGATAAATGCAAGCTTTACAATGCTGTTACTCTCATTTAAATAATCTTTCATTCTGTTTAATTCGTGATCATCTAATGGTTTATTAAAATCAAATTGATAGTTTGTGCAGCTATTAGTCTGTTCCTTACCTCCTACTATTCCCAACCCATCCAATGTAGTAGTGAATATGAAATGAGCCCGTTTTTCCTGTACCCACTGTAAGTAAGATCCGATTTCTATGTTTTGTGTTGCGTATTTCTCCTTAAAACGTTCTGTAACCTTCCTGCGCTTTTCTTTCCAAGCAGAGGGGGTATCTTTAACAAACTCTGTGATAACTTGCTGGATTTGGCTCTCATCAGGATTTGCCCAAAAACTCTCTAACATTTCAGCATGTGGAACAGAAGATACTAAATTCAAGAAATCCTTTATGTTATTTGCTATATATCTAATTGGTGGATCGTTAGTGGGGCTTACACAGACTATGGATGCTTCTTTTATGCTAGGTACTTGCCCAAAATCAGTCAAAAAACCAAAATAAATACCATCACCTCCAGTGGTTGCAAAAGGGATTAGATCTGGAGGCGAAATTTGGTCGAAATAATCATCAAGGCAAGGTTGAAGCCCTATTATATTTAGTGACAAATCTATGTCGTTAAGCTCTCTTTCAAGTTCATAAAGCTTATAAATTTCTTCAGGTATCTCATATGAACCATAGATTCCTTTAAAACTATTGTCCATTTCACATTACACTCCTCAAAATAACTTTATACAAACTTCATTCGCTTTCTATTTCTTATTTACCTTTAACAGAAATTTGACCTCTTGAACTTACCACCAAATTTTGGACGACTCTTCTTCAACCTAAGAGTGCAAGATCCAGGAAGGTATCCGCACTTTTTTATAGAATTCTTTATTAAACATAGTTGAATTAGAATTCGGAAATATTTGTATTAAATAAATCACCCTTATGTTATAATTAGTGTAAATTTACACAATATGAGTTTTTGGAACGTAGGGGGATTCAATTTGAAAAAAATAGGCATTGGCATCTTTTTAGTTATTTTATACTGTTTTCCGTTTGTACACTTTTCGATGAAACAGGATTTTGCTAACCGTTCTATGATGGGGTATCTGATAATGATTGTGGTAACTTCCCTGCTTGCATTCCTTGCGATATATTATTGCAATTTCATTCCAATTATCATCGGAAATATGTTATCAATGATGATTTCATTTTATTTTAATGGAGGTATGTTAGATACAGAAATGTGGGAGGGTGGATACTTTAAACCATTTTCCTCTTCTCAACTAATAGTAGTAGTTAGTCTATTGAATCTAATTCCTCAGTTCATAGCAATCACTTTAGCGAAAAGGGTTCGTTCGAAGTATTAAAAAAGTATAAATTCAAAAGGAATCAGATTTCAAAAGATTTACTTAAAGGAACGGATGCGATGAATTAGGAAGGATTTCGCACCTTTTTTGCTGAATTCCTTAATGAACAAACGGGGCAGGTTAGTTGAAGAGGAATAACTTTTAAAATTGTAAATTTGCTACTTTATTATAAGAGGGTGAGACGATTGGTAGGAATTGACTTCATCATTGTTGATTCGACTAAGCGAGGTGTAAAACTTGAAGAGAAATTACACTCTTATCTTTCAAAAAGGCTGAACAATCAAGGGAACGGATATGACCTGTTACTAGGATTAGACCCGTATGGAAATAGGTTATTTACTGTTCAAGAAATAAATGAATTAATAAATATATGTGTTTCGCTGATGATCAAATACAATAAAGACGATTGGTATGAAAACAGGGTAAGGAAATTCAGTAAAAAGTTAATGGAGCTTTGTGAACTAGCATTGGAGCAAAACAACGTTATTGAGGCTATAGGAGATTAAGGTGGCAAACCAATCTTATTCAACTATCGGGTGTGTTGATCCAGCAGGATTAACGGCCTTTTTTGAATTCCCTTATTGAACAAACGGGGCAGGTTTGTTTAATAAGGATTTATGTAGTATTTTTAGGGTTTTAGTAAAAAGTGAACGAGTTGTGGAAGAAATTAATTCCACAACTCCTTACAAAGTATTTTTCCTATATATTGATTGTATTATAATTTCTCCAAATCCCTATCTAAAATAAATACTTCAATTCTTTCCCCTGTTTTGGTACTTATATCACTATGAGACGAAAGAACTTTGCAGCCAGTGAATTCCTCCACTATTTTTTCATATTCTTCGCTGTACATCTCCCTAAGCAGTTGCCGCATTTCTTTCACCAGACTTTTACCTGCTTTACAAGCGACAAGATGTTTTTCTTCCACAGTCAATACACCTTTAAATCGTGAAATAACCATATCACTTACAATGTATGTTTTTGCCTCTTGTGGCCCCCTGCCAATAAGTTCACGCTGAAATTTGATAAACGCAGCACTTATGTCAGCCTCCATCTTCTTTTTTGTATTAGGCATATTTCCTCCATTGAACCTTAGCAATTATGGAACTTATCATAAATTTGGTTTTTAGTGATGTCAACGAGTTTATAGCATTTTACAAACTAATTACAATAATATTTTTTTAACACTTTACAATTAAAGAAAACGGGAGTAGAATAACTTTTGAAATTAATCGAATATTTGCCTAATCTCATGAAAGTGTGAGAACGGAGGAACCAATCTATTTGGGGTTAATCCTGCATTTCAGGAGGGATGAATTCTCTTTCGCCATCCTACCCGTCAGCTAACTTCGTCGGCTATGCGAAGGAGGTCAAAGACCGCCTTTATTATGGAGGTTTTTTTGTTGTTTAACAGCAAAGAAACAGCCTGAAATACGCAGGTCTTTTTTATATGCGTATAAATGAAAATCATCTGGTGGACAGAATGCAAAGGGAGCCCTTTGGCTTGCTGGGCATTAAGTAGACCAATGAGTACTTTTCCAACATGGAAGTTATAGCATTGTCCTTGTAATTGTTGTTTAACAAATCAAGGAGTTCTATTTGCTACGGCTTCATTAGGGACAAGTGTTCATTGGTCTTTTTTTATTGGGCTAGAGGGATGTAACTAATTCAACCGTGGATACTAAAAGGGAAAAATAATACAGGAGGTTACTCTATGAATTCTGAAGCTGCAAACTTAATTGTAGCTGGTCGAGAAAGAGGGACACCCTATATCTTTTGCAAATATCTTGTTGTTGGATTCCAATAAAGATTGTTTCGATAATTATTTCTACTGTTTATATATACGCACGATTTCTAATGTGAAAATTTGAAAAGGATAAATGGAGGAGAGTATGAAAAAGAACAATTACTATCTTAACCCACCAAGAATACTGGTACTTGGTTTTGCAGTAGTCATTCTTATCGGGACTATATTACTTACACTGCCAATAGCAACTGTAAATAGAGAAGGTCTTCCTTTTCTTGAAGCTTTGTTCACTGCTACCTCGGCTACTTGTGTAACAGGACTTGTGGTTGTTGATACAGGGACTACTTTTACAAGGTTTGGACAAATCGTCATATTAAGCCTAATTCAAGTAGGCGGCCTTGGCTTTATGACATTCGCTACCTTTTTCTTCTTTCTACTGGGAAAAAGAATTTCACTAAAGGAACGGTTACTGCTGAAGGAGTCTTTAAATAACGTGTCAATTGAAGGAATTGTTAGATTAGTCCGAAGGGTACTGATTTTCACGATGGTCATAGAAGGAATTGGTGCTCTTCTATTATCATTTCGGTTTACATTTGATATGCCTTTAGCAAAAGCCATTTATTATGGGATTTTTCATTCAATATCAAATTTCAACAATGCCGGCTTCGACTTGATGGGCGAATTCAGGAGTTTAACTCCATATGTTGATGATCCTATTGTTACTCTAACTGTCTGTGCACTTATTACACTTGGCGGCATCGGGTTTATTGTCCTGAATGAACTATATGAATACCGATCCACACGACGGTTATCAATGCATACAAAAGTTGTATTAGTGACTAGTCTTATCCTAACAGTGGGCGGGACTATCCTAATCTTTTTACTTGAATTTAATAATGAAAAGACATTGCAGCCTCTATCATATACGGGCAAAGTACTGGCATCTCTTTTCCAGGCGGTCACCCCTAGAACGGCAGGAGCAAATACATTAAACATTCCTGACTTAACACAGTCCACTTTAATTTTGATTATTATCTTAATGTTTATTGGTGCATCTCCAGGGTCTACTGGTGGTGGTATTAAAACAACAACATTTGCCACCTTAATGGGTTCAGTATGGTCCCAGGTAAAAGGGAAGGATGATGTTGTATTTTTTGAAAGGCGTATTCTACTTGAAACGATACTAAAAGCCCTTACAGTTACAGTAAGCGGATTGTTCCTTGTTATCTCCATTACTATGCTGCTGACGATAACGGAAGGCGGCCACGATTTTATTATCTATTTATTTGAAGCAACTTCTGCTTTTGCTACGGTAGGACTTTCAATGGGGCTAACGCCAGAATTATCTCCTTTAGGCCGTATATTAATTATTTTTACTATGTTTGCAGGGAGGGTTGGCCCATTAACGGTAGCGTTTGCTATTACAATGAAGAGAAAGCCTGATCCTTTCCGTTATCCAAAAGGAAAAATTATGATTGGTTAATATTAATATTAATATTAATGGAGTGTATATAAAATGCCAAAACAAACTTATGCTGTCATTGGTCTTGGACGATTTGGAATGAGTATTGCCAAAAGATTGCATGCTGCTGACCAAGAAGTTCTTGGTCTCGATATTGATGAAGAGGTAGTAGAAGAGGCTGAAGGTAACTTAACTCATGCCGTTGTGGCGGATTCAACAGATAAACAAGCATTAGATTCGGTGGGAATTAGAAATGTCGATTGTGCTATTGTAGCCATTGGTGACGATATGGAGGCGAGTATTTTGACTACTTTGATTTTAAAGGAAGTTGGGATTAAGAAAGTAATTGCCAAAGCCTTAAATAACAATCATGGTCGTGTACTTGAAAAGATTGGTGCCGATTGGATCATATACCCAGAAAGGGACATGGGTGAGCGTGTAGCACACCAGTTACTCTCACCAAATGTTCTAAACTTTATTGAACTTTCACAGAAATACAGCATTGAAGAAATAAAAATTCCTACCACTATGTATGGTAAGAGTCTTCGTGACATGGATTTACGGGCAAAATTCAATTTGAGTGCCATAGCTATTGTTCGGGACGGAGATATTATAATTTCTCCATCTCCAGAGCAAATAATATATGGTGACGATTTATTGGTGTTGTTGGGAACAAAAAGAGATCTAAAGGAATTCGCAAATATTGATTGATAAGGCGTGATTACCCTTTTAACATAGAGTTGCTTTAATTCAAGAAGGGATTAATGCCTCTCGGACAATTATTAGATTGTGAAATATTTTACTTAAACTATCGGGTGCTTTGATCCAAGAAGGATTAAGGCCCTTTTTGTTGAATTCCTTATTAAACAAACGGGGCAGTAATCTTTAATAAAGGGATTGGTTTTTAAAAATGAATTTAATAATGGAATTGGAGATGAGAATAATGGATTTTCTAGGTTGGTATGATTGGATTACACCTACTAATCCTTTCGCTTCATTATTTTTTGGTATCATATTTACAGTCATTATTGGAATTACTGTTTGGATAGATACTAAAAAAGTTAGAACTACAACCTTAGCTATGGCAGTGGGGGTTTTTGTAACTATTTTCGGGGTGACATTATTAAATTTAATTGGATTTTATGGTTAATTGAATGAAAGAGTGCTTTGATTCGAGAAGGGTTAAGGCACCTTTTTTTGAATTCCTTATTAAGCTAAAGGGGCAATAGAGTTGAAAAAGGAATTTATACTTTTAGTCTAATTATTTTATACAGACGTATTAAAAGGAGGGCTTTATATGAATATTACCATTCGTAAGATGCACTACGAAGATACAAAACAAGTTCAAACCATAGCGAAAACAACTTGGAATGCAACATATGAGGGCATAATTCCCTTAGAAGTACAAAATAACTTCTTAAAATCAAATTACAGTGATGAAAGTATGAAACAACGTATAGAACGTTCTATTGTTTATGTTGCAGAAGTTGAGGGGAAAGTTGTCGGTTTTGCAAACTATTCCACAGTAAGGAATGGTGGAAAGGTGGAATTGGCGGCTATTTATCTTTATCCAGATTTCCAAGGTAAAGGGATAGGTACTGCTTTGATACAACAAGCGGTTAAAGAATTAAAAGGTATAAAAGAAATTTATATAAACGTCGAAAAAGATAATAAGATTGGTATGAACTTTTATGAAGCTAAAGGGTTCGAAATAGTTAAAGAGTCTGATTTAGAGTTCGATGGACATATCTTAAAACAAGTACGAATGGTAAAAAAAGTTTAATTATTAAGCTAACGGGTGCGTTGATTCAGCAGGATTGAGGCTGATTTTGTTGAATGCCTTATTTAACAAAAGGGGCAGATTAGTTGAGGAAGGAATCAGTGAGAGCAGGGTTTGTGTTGCACCAAAAGGAGACGATAATAACAATACACCAAACCTCGCTCTTCAACTTTATAGTTACCTTCATTTAAGTGAATATACACATAATAAGACCTCTTAATAAGCCAACGTAATAATCAGTCATTAGTTCACTTAATAATGATATAGTTAACTCCCCCATAATCTTTTCACATTAAGAGGAACAATTCGCGTCCCTTAATTTACTTATGAATCAAAAGGTTTTTAAAAGGGTCAGAAATCATATTATCTTCATTAACAATTCGTGTACGTACATGTACATCAACTCCAACGTATTCGATTTTTTTGTAGTAAATCATTTACTAAGACGGTTCGTTGGTCCCAAGAAGGATTAGCCGCCATTTTTGAAAATCCTTATTGAACAAACAGGGCAGGTTATTGGAAGAAGGAATATAGAGTGCTGAGAAGTAACTGAATAAATAATTTTAGCATTATTCTCTAGGATTACCTGTTGCTTAATAGGGAATTCTATCGTTAGAGAAACGAAACTTTCACATGACATATTAGTTATAGATAGGGGAGAAATAGATGGAGTCAATATGGCTAGAATATGCTTGGGCATTGTTAATTCTAATTGGATTGGAAGGGTTGTTATCGGCTGACAATGCCCTTGTATTAGCAGTTATGGCCAAGCATTTACCCGAAGAACAGAAAAGAAGAGCTATAACTTACGGAATCATTATGGCCTTTGCTTTCAGATTTGCTGCACTTTTTGTCATTTCATTTATTGCGAACGTCTGGCAGATTCAAGCGATAGGAGCGGCTTATCTTCTTTACCTTGGATTAAAGCATGTCATTAAGGCAAAGTTCGGGAAAGACAATAAGAATATTCATAAGGACGATGAAAAGGAAGCCGCTGGGAAAGGTTTTTGGCCTACTGTAGGGAAGATTGCATTAGCGGACCTCGCTTTTGCCATTGATTCGATTCTAGCGGCAGTTGCTATTGCCCTTGGTCTTCCAGATTCACCGCTAGACAATTTCGGTGGTATGGATGGAGGGCAGTTTATTGTTGTTCTACTTGGAGGTATTGCTGGCCTTGTCTTGATTAAGTTTGCAGCAACCTGGTTTGTGCAGCTTCTTCAAAAACGTCCAGCATTGGAAACAACAGCCTATGCCATTGTTGCCTGGGTCGGTGTCAAATTGGCTGTAGTTACCCTTGCTCATGAAGATATTGGTGTTTTAAATCATTATTTTCCTCACAGTACCGCCTGGACTCTGATCTTTTATGGAGTATTAGTCGGTATTGCCTTAATCGGATGGTTTGCACCTGGAAATAAGTCATTGCAACAAGATAGATCCTAAAATAACAAGGCAATTTTTAATTTTCGGCAAATTTTTCCTTTTAGGTGGTAGCGGTAAATTAATTCAGGAGGATTAACTAACATATTTTTGAAGTTATTGTATTAACCTGGGGAGAAAAGGTAATAAGGGTTTTTATGATAATTATCACATTTTATCCACAGACATATCACTGTATTGGAAATAAAATGGTTTTAAAAGCGATGGATGTGATAATATGATGGAAAACCTTCCTGTAATATATCAAGGAAAAGAATACTTTTTAGTCGTTCAATACGCATCTGGATTTTGTGAAGTGATTGAAAAAGGGGATTTATCCAACAAAGTTGAACTAGTCCATTTTACCGAGCTTAGATATAATGGCAGAACCGTTAAGTAATTTACGTTTGCTCCTGATACCATTTTTAATAGAAATCTTATTATAGGCATTTAATCTAATAGGGATTAATGCCTCTTTTTTTGAACTCTTTATTTAACAAACGGGGCAGGATAGTTTTATAAAATTATTGGTCTTTATGGTAAAAAGTATATAGGAGAGGTGTTAAAAATGAGAAGATTAATAATTGCTTCTATTGCTCATTTGACAACAGGAATTGGTGTTTATCATACATTTTTTGGTGGTTTCGAGCTTTATGGTATGCTCATTTTAATGATTGGTTTATTAGGTATTCTCTCTGATATTTTTTATAAAAAGTTGAACACAGAATGAGTTTTAAATTTTAAATTTTTTTCTCGACAAACGGGTGCTTTGATCCAGGAAGGATTAAGGCACCTTTTTGTTGAATTCCTTCTTGTGCTAAAGGGGCAGGTTTATTTAAGAAGGAAGTTAAAGGATTGGCATTAAAGTATATATTCATATAATGGTTATAGGAGAAGAATTAAAGGAGGGCAAATATGGACTTCTATTGGGTTGGTTTTATTTTTTGGTTATTGATTGGAGCTTCAATGCTATTATTTTTATGGGGTTTAAAGAAAAAATCTTGGAAATCATTATTTGTTAGTGGAATTGTACTAATACTACCCTCACTCTATTTCTTAGGTGCAGAAAATTGGTTTAGGATACTTGCTTTTTTACCTCTGATTTCTTTTCTTCTCGCCTATTACTCAAGAAAAAGTGTTATGTAATTATTCAAGTTCTTATTGTACTTAGGGGGTGCTTTGTTCCAAATAAGCATTAAAGCACCTTTTTGTTGAATTCCTTATTAAACAAACGGGGCAGGTTAGTTTAACAAAGTTTGTTCCTACAATATAAATTCTTGGTCAAAAGTGGTTTCAGCGAAACTTAATTTGGGTATAAGAATTTAATGCAAGTGGTTGGACACTAACTTAAGCATCTATTAGGAGGCAGCCCTATGGCTAATTTGTTGGGAAATCTTAAAGCCTCTTTAGAGCAAACCAAGGAACGTTTAAACCTTCTCAACGAACTTGGTGTTGAAGCATTAAACATTCTTTATCCAGGACTAAACTATGGTGGAATGCTTTATTATCAGCTTATAGATTCTCTACCCAAAGAAATCGAACAATTAGAGATGAGAATAAAGGAATTAGAGCAACAGATGTCATTTAAAGTTTTGTAAATTAAACTAACAGTGCTTTGATCTAGAATGGATTAAGGCACTTTTTGTTGAATTCCTTATTAAACAAACGGGGCAGATTAGTTGAAGAAGGAATAAACTTACATTTATCGAATTAAATTAATAAGTCAATTAATCATAAAGGAGAAAATATGAAGATTTGAGGGAGAGGTTCTACAAGTTAATGAAAATAGTGTAACAACTCCCTGATATCAATACTATACGGGTCAAGGAATTTACGTTAACGATTAAAAAGAGGCCAGGCACCCTCCTATTGGAGATGGCGCCTGGCCCCTAATCATTAGCTTAGGATTTGTTCGATTTCGTTTAGTGCTTGTTCGAAGGCTTTGCAGGCATTGTCGACTGGTTCCGGACTGGTCATGTCGACGCCGGCTTTTTTGAGTACCTCAATTGGGTAGTCGGAGCTACCGGCTTTCAGAAAGTCGATGTAGCGGTTGACTGCCGGCTGTCCTTCTTCAAGGATTTGCCTGCTTAATGCGGTTGCTGCGCTGTAGCCTGTCGCATATTGGTAAACATAGTAGTTGTGATAGAAATGCGGAATTCTTGACCACTCGAGGCCGATTTCTTCATCAATGGTAATATCCTGGCCGCCGAAGTATTTTTTGTTCAGCTCATAATAATCCTTGGTCAAAGAATCTGCCGTAAGTGTTTCGTTGTTCTGGGACTTCTTGTGGATTTGGTGCTCGAACTCCGCGAACATCGTCTGGCGGAATACAGTCGCCCTGAATCCTTCAAGGAAGTGATTGAGCAAGTACAGACGCTTTTGCTCGTCATCAATTGTTTTTAGCAGGTAATCATTCAAAAGCGCTTCATTGCAGGTTGATGCGACTTCGGCAACGAAAACGCTGAAATTGGCATACGGATATGGCTGGGTTTTATTTGTATAATATCTATGGACCGAGTGTCCGAATTCATGGGCAAGCGTAAACAGGTTGTGCACATTGTTTTGCCAGTTCATCAGGATATACGGATTCGTACGGTAAGCACCCGAAGAATACGCCCCGCTCCGCTTCCCTCTGTTTTCGTGGACGTCGACCCATCGGTTATCAAAGCCCTCTTTCAGGATGTTCTGATACTCCTCACCAAGCGGTGCAAGGCCCTTCAACACGAGGTCGCGGGCTTCATCGTACGAAATCTCCATCTTGACATCCTTCACAAGCGGAGTATACAAATCATACATATGAAGCTCGTTGACGCCAAGCACTTTTTTGCGAAGCTTTACATAACGGTGCAGCAAATGCAAATTGTTACTGATTGAATGAACAAGATTGTCATAGACGGTTTCCGGGATATTGTTCGCGGCCAGCGCGGCTTGACGGGCAGAATCGTAGTTGCGGACACGGGCATTGAAGTTGTCCTTCTTCACCTGGCCGCTAAGTGTGCTCGCAAATGTGTTCCTGAAATTTCCGTACGTATCAAAAACTGACTTGAACGCGTCATGGCGCACCCTTGCATCCGCGCTCTCAAGGAATCTAGAGTAGCGGCCATGGGTCACTTCGACCTCTTCCCCGTTTTCATCCTTAATTGGTGGGAACTCCAGGTCCGCGTTATTCAGCATACCGAACGTGTTTGATGACGCAGCCATCACTTCACCGGCTTCAGCCAGGAGCGCCTCCTTTTCAGCGGATAAAATATGCGGGCGTTGGAGGTTGATTTCTTCTAGGGCATGCTCGTACAGCTTAAGCTCAGGTTTTTCCTCCAAAAATCCTTTGATTTTTTGCTCATCAATTGAAAGAATTTCCGGCACGATAAAAGCAAGCTGGCTTGCCGCCTGGGAATAAAATGCCTTCATTCTGCCATCCATTCCTTGATAAAAGGAATTTCCGGTATCTTGGTCGTACCTCAGGTGGGAATACGTATACAAACTGCCAATCCGATCAAGGAGCTGGTCGTGTTCCTGCAAAGCGGTGTAAAGGCTATCTGCGCTTTCACCGAGTTTTCCGCGATGGGCGCTTACTCCTGGAATAAGCTCTTTCACTTCCTGGAATTCCTTCTCCCAGTCATCATCGGACGCAAAGAGATCTTCAAGGCGCCACGTTTCCTCAACCGGAACCTCGCTTCTTGCAGGTAATTTTTTTACTGCAGTTTCATTCGACATATTGATCCTCCTTTCTAGCTATCGTTTTACGAAGCAATACCATTAATAGTATTCTTCTTTCTTTTTGAAAATTCCTTCATTCCGTTAAACTGTCGATTTTCCCTATTTAGGAAAATCTACATAAAATGCTTCGGCTCCAGTCATCTGTTCTGCCACAGTTTCAGGAAGATACAGTTTCTTTTTACCAGCAAATGTTCCATATTCCATTGGAGAAAGAATTCTGCATCCCGCAAGCAATTAGAGGTATTCAGACGCGGCATTATGCAGGGATAGGTCTGCATTCTTTCACTACATATTTTTCTAAAGGGGACGAAATTAATGAACGAATAAAACACAGTAAAAGACCTATCTTTATTAAACAAACGGGGCAGGTTAGTTGAAGAAGGAATTGTTATTTTTTGGTCGAATATGTTATTAAAATATATGCAGATTTGGATTATTAATTATCTAAAAGGGAGTGGATATAATGTTATTGAAGTTTCTAAATTTAGGCTTTATAGTATTATTTCCTTTATTTTTAATAATCTTATCTTTTGGTTTATATATTAGTATTTCAATTCCAGAGGATTTAAGTCCGCAAAGATTATGGGTATTTATTACACCCATAGTTGCACTTGTAGGATACCTTTTACAATTTAAATGGAAAGTAATTGGTTTTGTGGTTATCTTATTTTCTTTAGTTTACCATCTATTCTTATTAGAATTTTTAGTTTAAAAAGGCTTTCTACGGGTGGGTTTATCCAGAAGGATTGACCGCCTTTTTTGTTGATTTCCTTATTAAACAAACGGGGCAGGTTAGTAAAATAATTAGGGAGGTGCGTTCCAATAAATCCAAAGAAATTGTTTATAGCATTCATATGTCTTGTAGGAATAGTTGGCTTAGCAGCTTGGTATTCCATTCCAAAAGGTATCAATCAGGAATTTGATGGATTCGTGTACGGAGTTGGAGGGAAAAGCAATCAAATAAATGAAAAGGTTACAATAACAATTAAAGGGAGTTACCATAAAAAAATATTTAACCAAGACCGTTTTAAAGGAACCATTGATATAAAAGGTGATGTGCCAAAAGATATAATAATTGATAATAAGGAAGTTGAAGTTGTTTTTTTGGGAAACAACGGTACATTATCCTTCAGGGATTATTCCCACCCAACTGATCGTAACACCTATGGCAATCTCTATATAAATAATGATTTTAGCGAACTAACTATTATCGTTTATGATCTTGTTGAATCTGGAAGCGATAATGCTACTTACGAGTGGGATCCTGAAGGCGGGCTATTAATATCCGGACCAGCAACAACTAGAAAAGAAGCAATAAGCATATCAAACAAATTAAATGGGGACTTACTAAAGCCACTAGAATAAAAGCAAATTTATATAAGTTTATCTCAGAAATCGGGTGCTTTGTTCCAAAACGGATTAAGGAACCTTGATGTTGAATTCCTCATTAAGCTAATGGGGCAGGATTGTTGAAGAGGTGTTTATGAATTATTTGTAGAAAATATAAATTATTTTATAGGAGGGGGAATTAGAGTGTCAGAAAAAACAATGCAAAATAAGACTATTAAAGAACTTGATGAATTAAGGTTAGTAGGTTTTCGAGTTTTGTGTTCTGGTAAACAATATTTAATTGAAATACCAAAAGCGTCATTAAGATTGAGCGAGCGTATAAGCGAAATTAAACAGGTTGTTAATCCAATTGAACAATTTGGTGCATTTGTTGTGGAAAATGAAACTTCTGATGAAGATGGCTATTGGGTTTGTGTTGAAGTAAAAGAGTACGAGGATATTCCAACTGATATGGTAACTCTAACCATACCACCTCAAAGATATGCTGTTATGAGACATAAAGGTTCAAATTATAAAATAATGGATGCATATAATGACTTGCACAAGTGGATTGAAGATAACAACTATGTAAGGCTAAAAAATAAATGGCATATAGAAAGGTTTTATGATTGGAAGGATACCGAAAAAGTAGATGTAGAGTTGTTAGACACGATTAAGTAAAATCTATTCAGCTAAAATGATTGGTTAGGGGCGGTATATACAAGGTTACCGTACTTTTTTGTTGAATTCCTTATTAAACAAACGGGGCAGGTTAGTTGAAGAAGAATAAGCTATAATTTAGATATTACTCAAGGAGTGATTGACCTTCATTTTAATTGCAATTAACGGAGGGGATTTTAAGACTTGCTGACATTAATATTCGATGCATCCAAAAAAATACAATATATTGCTTCTTCCGAATGATAATTCATTTGGATTCTCTCCCTAAAAATAAACACAGAGCAATACTGTTTTTTACCTTGGCTTTATCCTATTGGATTTATAGCTGTATTTAAAATCCTTGCTAACTACCAATAAAGAAAAAGTATCTTTTTATCACTTTAATCACTTCAAAGGTATTTGGTCAATAATCAAGATAGTATTAAACTACTTATTTTATGAGTGTTTGTGAATAGTTGTACTTAAACTATGGGGTGCGTTGATCCAAGAAGGATTGAGGCACCTTTTTCTAGAATTCTTAATTATACAAACGGGGCAGGTTTGTTGAAGAAGAAGGAGTTTCTTGACTAGTAGATGAATATATAAAAACATATTCATTTAATACCAAAGGGAGAAATCATTTTATGTGGAAAGAATTTGTCACTTCTATTTCTAAAGAATATCAACTTAAAGAACCAGCAACCAAATTTGAAATTGATCAAATAATTAAAGAATTAAATGTTGAATTACCCAAAGAATTAGCCGATTTATTTAGTGAAACAAATGGTGTATTCGACAATTGGAATTGCCCCTTAATTTGGTCAACTTCTCAAATCGTAAAGGACAACCTATTTTTTAGAAACTATGAAGATTATGAAGATATATATATGCCGTTTGATAATCTTTTCTTTTTCTCAGATGCAGGTAATGGAGATTTATTTTGCTACTCGATAACGAAAAAAGGGACAATTGAAAAAAACGATATATATGTTTGGAATCATGAAGATGATAGTCGGACTTGGGTAGCGGCTTCTTTAAAACATTTTATTAAAGGCTGGATTAAAGGTGAGATTAGCGTTTAGTTGGTCTGATAATAAAATCGTTTAAAATAAAAAATTATAATGGGTTCAGTAATAACATATGAGCTGCCAAATGGCAGCTTCTCTAATTTAACTAAAGGGGCAGGTTTCTTCAATAACTGTTACGTTTTTTCTATATGAACAAGTTAATAAGAGAAGAGCAAGAGGCTAGCCATCTAAAGCAACTTGTTCTTCTCAATCTATTTTGTTAATAAATAATCCATCAAACAATTTAAGGCTATTATGGTTTAACAGGAACACATATTTCGCAATAAGGATTGCTAATCATATCACCAATGTATTTTTCCATAATGGGCTTGTTATCTATTTTATATCCATTATGTTGTAGTGATTGAAATACATCAGAATATGCTTTTTGAATATCATCTGGTGTATGTTTAACTTCGTAAATAAGATACTTTCCACCAGAAAGTTCCCCTTCAAGAACTAAATCATCAACTTGATAATCATTTGGAATTACAATGCAAGCATCAAATCTACAGTTGTCAGGAAGCGTTGATTCTGGGTTATCTTGTGGAATTGCAAATAGAATTGCAGATTCAAGAAGATTTTTCTCCTTAGCCCATTTTTTTACCTTCTCCATTACTTCAATATTGGCAGGACCATATTGACCAACTCGTCGGATATAAGCAATACGATAATTTGGAAATGTTTCGACTTTAAATTTCATTAGTTTTAACTTCCTTTCTTCTTATCTAAGTATCTTTACTACATTTCGAATGTAGCACGCTTTAAAATTATATACACTTTAATTTTTAAAATTTTTGAAATTGAATAGATTAATGGATGGTTCTTATTGAACGGGGGTTTTGATCCAAGAAGGATTAAGGTACTCTTTTGTTGAATTCCTTATTGTGCTAAAGGTGCAGGATAGTTAAAGAAGTTTTTCTTTTCTGGATAGGTGCAAACTGTCGGAGGACCTTATGAATGAATTGTATAAGTTGTTAGACTTATTAATAAAAAGAGAGATTTCCATTGGATACAATGGTTTTACCATCTTTGCAAATTCACAACTAGAGAATGAACAATCAGGTTACAGAGTTGATATTGAAGAGCAATCACTAGTTGGCTCTAATAACGGAGAATGGAATGAAACTTGGTTAGTTATCGGGCAAGATGATATAGTTGGAGATCCTATTTTTAAAGAAAGCTATCGGAAAGGAACAGTTGATGAGTTATACCAAAAATCGGAAATATATAATAGAAAATAAATTTCATATAGAGGTGGAATTATATGCCTAAGATTGACAATATGTTAGCAATTCTATGGATGCTTCGTTCAGGTAAAAAAATTACTGCAAAACAAATTTCAGAAAAGTTAGAGATGAATATTAGGACTGTGTATCGTTATATTGATACAATTTCAACAAGTGGCGTACCTATAATTTCAGAACCAGGACATAACGGTGGATACACTTTATTGAACAATTTTATTGAGGCTCCTCTTTTTTTTGATTTTGAGGAGCAAACTTCACTATTTCACGCTGCTGTTTTTGCAGAAGAAGCTGGATATTATGGAGGTGAAGCACTAAATAGGGCCATTTCAAAACTAAGTAAATACTCAAATCAAGAGCAGGAAACAAAGATAAACCAACATTTAACTAGTCTTGAAGTAATAAGTCGATTAAGTTCACTCTCTATGGAACCTTTTTTGAAGGAGTTGGAGCAGGCCGTAGCTGACGGGTACTCAGTAAAAATTCTTTACCATAAAAGTGGCGAAAAGCAATTAAATTATAGATTGGTCGATCCGTACAGAATTATCTATTGGAATCATAAGTGGTATGTGATTGGATTTTGTCATCTTAGGAATGATATCCGTAGTTTTAGAGTAGATCGAATTGAAAGTCTAATGCTAACCGAAAATAAGTTTAACCTGCCAGAAAATTTTTCAGCACGTGACTTTTTTATAAAAAGTCTTCTTCCAACTATAGAAGATAAGGAAGGGATTATTTCTTTGGTTATTAATGGGGATAAAAGTGTATTGGCTGATATTTGCCAACATTGGTTTTTAGGACATTATTTACAAGAACGGACTTCAAATCAAGCAGTTTTTCTTCTTGAAAAAGATATGATACATACATATGTACCTTATTTACTTTTACCGTACAATAAATCTATTAAAGTTATTGAGCCAATAAGTCTTAAGAAAAGACTTATTGAAGTTCTGTCGGAATTAATAAAATTTTATCAAGTATGATAACTTCCCTGACGTTAACTGTCAGGGAAGTTATCTTATAATTGCTATATAAATTGTGATTGGGAGTGTTATTGGATGCAAACAAAAAAAGTTTTTCTATATGTATTTAATACAATGTCGGACTGGGAATATGGATATTTAATTGCTGAACTAAACTCAGGAAGATATTTCAAAAAAGATTTAGCACCTTTAAAAGTAACTACAGTAGGAGCTAATAAAGAAATGATTACTACTATGGGAGGACTGAGCATAAAACCAGATATTTCACTTGATGAATGTACTCTTGAGAGTAAAGATCTTTTAATTTTACCAGGAGGGACTACTTGGAGTGAAGAAATTCATCAACCTATCTTGGGAAGAATTGGCCAAACTTTAAAGCTTGGCACTATTGTTGCTGCAATTTGTGGTGCAACTGAGGCCCTTGCGAATATGGGATACTTAGATACTAGAAAGCATACAAGTAATAATTTAGAATACACTAAAATGGTATGTCCTAACTATAAAGGAGAAAAGTTCTATGAGGTGGGATCTGCGGTATCTGATGCGAATTTAGTTACTGCATCAGGAATAGCTCCTCTGGAATTTGCGATGGAAGTACTGAAAAAATTAGATGTATTTGCACCAGATACATTACATTCATGGTATAACCTAAATAAGACTCATAAACCTGAATACTACTTCCAGTTAATGAATTCAATAAATAGCTGAGCTAAAAAATCAACTTGGCAGTTTTATATTAGTTCAAATAAAAATAATCAAGTAACTGAAAAGCTCACTTTCTCTATTTTGTTTTGCAGAGAAGTTGGGCTTTTTAATTTGGAATTTCCTTATCGTTGTAAATCCGCATTTTCCTGACGCTACCCCTTATTGAAGATACGTGCAACATTCCTGAAAGAAGTTTGTGAACAAATGCACTTAAACTAATGGGTGCGAGTGTATATGAGCAACGCTTGAGGGACGTTGCTCTTTGCTTAGAAATATTTTTGATAAAATTCCTGCCTTAGCCTACCGCTTAGCTGGGCATATATTCGAGTGGTCTCACTCTTCTCGTGACCCAAAAGACTTTGTATGACTTCAACAGGGGCTCCGTTATTCAACAAATGGGTTGCATAACTGTGTCTGAGTTGATGAGGGTAAATTTCCTTATTGATGGTGGCACGAGCTGAGATTCGTTTTATGACATATCTCATTTGGGCAATACTCATCCTATGTGGCAGCCGCTCTGTTACAAATATAGCAGGGTCAGTATCCTGGCGACCATCGATATATCGCTTAAGCCAGATTTCCGCTCTAATATTAAAGTATACCTCACGTTCCTTATCCCCTTTTCCCTTAACAATTGCTGAGCGGTTGGACCAATTAATACAGTTACGTTCAAGAGAAACAATTTCGCCGATCCTGCATCCAGTTGAGAACATAAATTCAAACAAAGCTTTTTCCATCGGACTTTTGCACGCCTCTCGAAGGAGTTCTATTTCCATTTCGGTTAAGAACTTAGGTATGCGTTTTCTGACCCTGGGTTCCTTTATCTTTGATGCAGGGTTATGGTGTATATGACCTTCTTCGTGGCACCAGCGGAATAGGGATTCCATAAACCGTATCCTGTGTGCCATACTGGCTGGCTTTAGGGCCGCCGCTGAAGTATTAAGGTATTCCTTCAAATTTTCTGTGTTAAGGGTAGCTATTTCCGCATCCTTGAAATACAGAACAAGCAACTTAGCTTGAATACCATATGCTTTTATTGTATACGGTGAAAAGCCCTCAATTCGTTTATCTGTTTCATATGCCTTCCACGCTTCAGAAAGTAGTAACATATAAATTCCTCCCATTAATTAGCTTTCAAGAGGAATTATTGCCTGTTTTCTAGAAGCAAAGACTTAGGAAAAGGTTTGTTAAGCTAACGGGGCAGGATAGTTGAAGAAGAAAGAGTTTAGAGGGAATGGTTTTGTAAAATTGAAAATAAAGGTATGTTAATTCCTTTCCTTTGATATGAACGAAACTGTATAGTGGTGCCTTGGGTTGAATAGATAAAATCAATCCACTCTCCCTTTTCTGTACAGTTTAACGGTATCATACATTTCTTTGTTTTTTAGATATTGGAAAATTTTAATACTAGGTGTGAGATTCGCTTCAATTATCCCAATATGCCCATTTTGATCGAGGGCAATATCTAGACCTATATTTCGATACTTTGGATAGTATTTCTCTAGCCGAGAAGCAACCCTTAACGCTAGCCGTTCTATATCAAGTAGTAGAGTGGAAGTAATATTGCTTTTGACAGGAGAATCATCTATTGCTTCTTGAATGGGGGCAACGGTTGCGACGTTCGTAATAAAATATCCGACAGCTGCTACTTTTGCCAAATGTCCTGTTATTACCCAATTTGGACTTTCCTCCATACGTTGAACCATAATTCGCAATTCAAAAGGTCTTTCCCATTTAGTCGTTGTTGCATGAGGGATCCATTGTTGAACAATATACCTTTTCTTTGGAAGGCGAATTTTATTAATATACTCTAGAGCTTGCTCTTTATTAGGGAAAACCTTGATTTGATTTTCAAAGTGGATTTCGTACGACTTCTTCACCAATAAGGAAACCTTGATTACTCCACGCCCGAGAGATCCACGGGAAGGCTTTAAAACGACACAACGATACCGCTCTATCATTTTCCATAATGATTTATCCGTTAGAATTCTAGTATCTGGTAAATGTTTGGAAATCTCTTCATCTTTCTTCATAATATTGTATTTCTTCCATTTTCCTTTGGAAACTTTCACGACCTTCCCTCCTTTTCCCACAAACCCTTTCATTTTAAATTATTCAGAGGTTTCTAAATTTCTTGTATAATATATCCATTAAATTAAAAATGTGCTTATCCATTATTTCGACTTCCTTATTTCTATTTCAGGGTAAGGAATAGATATAATAAGAGCAAGATTAAATGTAGAGAAGTTTTAAATAAGATTGGTGATTTAAGAATATAACAGGATTAAGCCGCTCTTTTGATGCAATAACATCTTTATCGCACTAACGTGGCTGGTTAGTCCAAGAATGACTGAAGGAAATAATTGCATTGATAATGAAATTTAATTATATAGGGGGAGTGATAATAAATGAAAAAAATTATTTTAATTTTGTTTTTTATGTATATTTTAGTCGGTATATTTGGTTGTCAGCAAAACAATGAAAAGAAGATTTCTAACACCGAAAGGATAACCTTTTCTGGTGAGGCAGAATACTGGAAAGCCACGATAGTTAATGAAATTTTACAAGGCTCAGATGGATTAGATTTCACTTTGAGCATTGAGTACAAAGGTGATTTAGAAGATTTAAAAGATGTACGTCAAATAAGTTACAATTATAAATACGGTACAGAAGAAATAAAACGTTCTGAGAATACACCAGAGGGGTTGCCTACAAACAAAGCTATTGTATATGTAGACAACGAAAGGAATTATACCACTTCTATTGATAAACAGACGGTTGTCCCATTTAAAATCGAGTGGAATGATAAGATTGAAGAATTTGAATTGAAATTTAGTAAGTAATTGAACTTTAAATTAATTTATTGTACTTCTAAAAATTGATTTGATACTTTTTTGTTCCACTAATGGATACATTGGTCCAGCAGGATTAATGCCTTTTTTATTGAATTCCTTATTGAACAAACGGGGCAGGATAGTTTAATAAGTCCAAGCAATGTAAAATTTATTTTCATATATCAATATTAGAATGGTATATGAAAGGAGATTTTTATGGGAATACGTTGTGGATGTCGAGGTACAGCAACCGGTAGCTTTGGTACAGAACTTTTAGTTGATGGTCAAACATCAAATGGAAATATGATAACAAATATTAATATTTGTCCAATCTGTAATCCGAACAGTAGTTCAATATTGATTGAGTATACGAGTGTAGATGGCTCGAATGTTAATTTTACATTCAATTCAACACTTGGAGAAGTTGGTTTTCCTGAATGTGAGGGTGGTAATTCACTGAATGTAGAAGCTCAAGGAACTCTAACAGGAAATATCAGGGACGATTTTTATCTAACCCCTACTAGTGCCACTTTACAGTTATCACTAGATGATTCGACAAACGAAATGTGTATCACTCTTCTAGTGGATGAACATATTATTACAGGATGTAGAATTGGAGGACCAATAATTGAAGTAGATAATTGTTGAGTAACCAAAATGTCTACCTTAATCGCACTTCACCTTTTCCTAAATTAATTTAAGTTCTTTGCAAAGAAAAAACAAACATTATTAAGCTAACGGGTGCGATAGTTTAGGTAGTAATAAATTAAGACCGCACATTTTAGACATATCTAACATGTGCGGTCCTTTTAATATCAACTATTTCACTTGACTACCCATATATGGACGACCGTGATAATGATGGTTTGGTAGGTGAGTAAGCCCCTAGAGCTTTGAGGAAAAACAAATAAACGAAAGAACGTTTTCCTCCTTGGTATTGGTTTTTGGACCAAATTGCTATGTCGGCGATTTGGTCCTTTGGTTTTGTAAGACATATATAAACATTATTGCTTTGAGGATTTACGCTACTTTTTGTTGAATTTCTTATTAAACTAACGGGGCAGGTTAGTGGAAGAAGTTATAATGAAATACTTGGAATTTAGGGGGAAGTAATGAAAAAGTATTACATTTTACTGATTGTTGTTCTTTTAGTTGTTTGTGTTGTTATAGTATATTTCTTTAATTCACTTTCTGCTGAGAAGGTTTTTCCAGATGCAAAAAACATAGAAAAAATTTATATTGATGGTTTAAGAGGAGATGATGGCGAGTATTATTCATATGAAAATACCGCAATAAAGGATTCTAATGAACTTAAAAGGCTTTCGGACATACTTAATGAGGTCGAATACACAAGAATCCCAAAATCGGTTGATATATTAAATCCCTATCAATTTATTGGCTTAACTGTTTTTTATAGGACAAACACAGATGAAATTGGGTATTTTAAAATTGAGGTGAATGAAAATGGCTATTTAATAGTCTACACCCTCGAAAAAAGGAAATATAAAATTGCTAATAGTCAAGGGCCGGAAGCATTTAATCAAATTAAACAATTTGTAGACGATTCAAAAATTGATGTAAAAGATAACAATCAATAAAAAAACGAACGGGTGCCTTGATTCAGGAAGGATCAAGGCACCTTTTTGTTGAATTCCTTATTAAGCTAACGGGGCAGGTTAGTTGAAGAAAGGTTTGAAATTCAGCAAGGAAAATAATAAAAATTCTTAGAGCCAAGAGAATAGGTTGACATTTTTTGAAACTATGGAAATTAATGGTGACAAAGAGATGGAGGAGGTGTAAAATTACACTAAAAGGGAGTTGGTTTAGTTGTTAAAGAAAACAATTATTGTTGGAATTGTAACTGGTTTTTTTGTATTGGCTCCTCTGGCAGGATTTTATATCTTGAACTATGTTAATCCGATTTATGAATATATTGCAAAAAGATATGTTCCTGAATATTTAAATAAACAAGGATATGGTGATGTTGAAATTAGTGATGCCCATTACATAGAACCAAAACATCGAATAAACAATGATTATTATCACGGTCATTATTCTGTTGTTTTCAAGGATGAACCATTTATGTATTATTATTATGGAGTGTCAAAAAAAGGGAAAAAAGTGGTGCAGTTTTGTGAAAGACATTGGGACGGACCAACGAATCACAGTATGATTGATTATTTTGATAAAAATAACCCATCAAAACATCTGGAAGAGGATTGCGTGAATTCCCTAGATAACAGATAGAAATACTGCTGGAACGATTGTTATGTTGAACCAGGAAGCATTTACACCCTTATTGGGAGGTCCTTATAGTGCTAACGGGGCAGGTTAGTTGAAGAAGGAAGAACAAAAGGAAAGATATAACTTTGTGGGAATCATTCTGTAAAATTACAGGATGATTTTTTTAAGTAATGAAAGCCAAACGATATTATTGTCCGTCTAATAGATGAAAGAAAGTTAAGGAGGTGGCCGATTGTTAAATTTAATCAAAAAAGCACAAAAAGGAAATGATAAAGCATTTTTGACCTTATTTCAGCAATATGAACAAGATATTTATCGAACAGCATTTGTATATGTGAAAAATCAAAGCGATGCACTTGATGTTGTTCAAGAGACAGCATATCGTTCATTTAAATCAATTAAGAACCTCAAGGAACCTAAATATTTTAAAACTTGGTTAATAAGAATTGCTATTAGTTGTGCTATTGATTTACTTCGAAAGAAAAAAAATGTTGTTCAATTGAAACCGGAATATGTGGATTTTATTCCCGTGGATGTCAACGAAGACATTGATTTAGAAATAACAATTAGAGAGCTAATTGAACGACTAAACGAAGATGAGAAAAGTGTAGTTATTTTAAGGTTTTACGAAGGTTTGACCATTAAAGAAGTTGCAGAAGCACTTAATATCCCCTTGGGCACGACAAAGACGACTTTATATAGAGCTTTGGGCAAACTCCGTAAAAATTTGAAAGGAGAGGGTGTTTGTGAGCAGTAAGATTAGACAAGAGATAATTAACATTGAAATACCAAAGGAATTAAGTGAAAGAAGTAAAATTGGTGTTTTAAAAGCGAAAGCAGAAATGAAGAATACAGGGCGTAGGAGGTCTTATATTATAGGACCAATCCTAGCAGCTTCGTTGGTTTTGGGGATATTTGGACCTAAGTTTTTTAATGAAAATACCCCGGAAAACCCTCTTATTAGTACGATTGAATATAGTCACGCTTTTGATGTATCTGATACCCGCAAACTTGTTGGTTGGGCTGATAATGTATTTATTGGGAAAGTGATAAAGCAGTCAGGAACTAAATCAATAGATGGAATTCCAGAAACACAGTTTAAAGTGGAAGTATCCGAAAATATCAAGGGAAGCCTAGACGAAACGGTTATTGTAAATCAACAAGGTGGTTACAGTGAAGATCAATTAATATTGGTTGAAAATGACCAACTGCTTCAAGAAGGGAAACAATATTTATTTGTCACCAAACATTTGAAAGAAGAAAATTGGAATACCTTAGTACCTGTTTATGGGGATATCAAAATAAATACAGAGGAAGAAAGGGTAAAACTTATTGAAAAATTCAGGAAGGCCATTAAGGAAGAAATACCATTCAAATAAATTAAAGATAAAATATATCAACTTCTAACAATTGGTCTAAATCCATTAAATTGAATTGGCCTTCTTCAACTAAAGGGTGCTTATCTTCAATAAAAATTTAAAACAAGGGCCCAATCAAAGGTCCTTGTTTTATTGTCATTTATCAACAAAATTATTAAACATGCATTTAAATTAAAGGATTTCTATTGGATTGAAGCACCTGGAGAAAAATCCAATAAAAATATAACTTTTAATCTATATTTTATTTAACCACAAACCTTCCTTCAATTATATAAATACTGGGTTTGTATGTAGGTTTCCAATTCTGTTATTGCCTTAGCCACTGCATCTGCAGTCATTTCACCAGCCATTACATGAATGGATTCTCCTGGAACAACCGATTTTTCAGCTACAGAGGAGATGGTTTCTTCATTTATATCTTGAACTCCTAAATCCGACAGTGACAAAGGCAATTGGAGTTTTTGATAAAAGCCGATAAGTTCTTTTATTTCTTCCCACTTATTCTCTAAAACAAGTTGAACAAGAATGCCATAAGCAACTTTTTCTCCATGTAAAGCATGATGGGTTTCCTTAAGAACAGTCAGCCCGTTATGAATTGAATGTGCGCCTGCGACTCTTCCATAATGATCGCCAAATCCGCCCACCATTCCGGCAAGCATGATGATGGTTTCTGTAACTTTAATAAAATCATCATTGAGAACGCCACTTTTTGCTGCTTGTATTGCTCCTTCGGAATGCTGAAGTAATACATCTTTGCAACGCTTAGCTGTGTAATAACAAATTTCAAGAGGAAGAGATTTGTTTGTGATGCCTGCCAGTTGAACATCCGCTTCATACCATTTGGCAAGGGTATCAGCAATGCCGGCAATCAACATATTCACCGGTGCATGAAGTAAGATTTTTGGTTCTACCAGGACAAGGCTAGGGCCGACAGGGTAGACATCAAAGCGAATAAATGTACCTTTATCATCATACACAACGCTGACAGGAGTCCAGGGTGAACAGTTGGATGGAAGGGTAGGAATTAGCACAGCCTGTGTATGGGTCACATGGCAGACGGATTTTGCCAGGTCCAATACTTTTCCGCCGCCAACACCAATCACGGCATCAAAATGTCCGTTGGTTACAATCGTTGAAATGGCCTGGATTTCAGACAGCGAATTTTCTCCATGATACTGAAAGTGTTTATACTCAACTTCTGTGAGTTCTGGCCAGAAGGGGGCTGCTGCCTGCCACGATTCCTCACCATGGACAATGAGAACTTTTTTGATACCGCGCTCCAATAATTTTGCTTCAAGCTGGTCTAAAATTCCCTCCTGTAAAATATATTCACTCGGTGCTCCATGTACAGATATCGTTTCCATTTTTGATTCTCCTCCAATTAAATAAAAATACTCTGGATAGTAATGAAGCTGACCCATAAAAGGTCAGCCTAATTACACTATTTTTTCATCCATTCAGGCTTTCCAAATCCCTTGAATTCTTCATCAATCACTTTTTCAAATTCCTCTGATTCAACTACTTCTTTAATATCTTTAGCAAGTTGGGAATCAGCATTATCCGTTTTGACTGCAACAATATTACGGTATGGATCGAGCATATTTTCTAAAGCTAATGCACTTAGTAAATTCATTTTTGCAGCTAAAGCAAAGTTTCCAGGAACTGCAGACAAATCGGCACTTTCAACCGCACGAGGGAGCTGGCCTGCTTCAATTGGCTGGAATTTCAGGTTTTTCTTGTTTTCTGTAATATCTTTTTCAGATACTTTTAGCGGATCTGCATCCTCGCTAACTTGAATCAAACCTTCTTCTTGAAGAGTATTGAAGGCACGGGCAGCATTGGTCGGATCATTCGGAATCGCTACTGTAGCACCGTCTTTCACATCATCCAATGACTTATAAGTATTAGAGTAAATGCCCATAGGAGCCGTTGGAACTGAAATCAAAGCCGTCAGGTCCATATTGTTTTCTTTTGCAAAGTTTTCAAGATAAATCGTGTGTTGGAATAGGTTTGCATCAATGTCGCCGCTATCAAGGGCATTATTCGGTTGAATATAGTCACTGAATTCTACTAATTCTACTTTATAACCTTTTTCCTCCAGTGCTGGTTTGATTGCCTTTGTTACCATATCGCTGTATGGGCCAGCTGTTGCACCGAATTTAACTTCTTTTGTTTCTCCTGCTTTGCCGCTTTCTTCACTTGCTTTGTCTGCACCGCAAGCAGCAAGAGCTGCCACTGCAATAAGTAAAATCAAACTGACTAGCCATTTCTTCATGTTGTGAACCTGCTTTCATTTATAGTATTTTAGTTGAACCCATTAGGAATCTGCTTATCTTTTATCAACTGCTTTGGAGAGGAAATCACCAAGAAGCTGGACCACTTGAACTAATACAATCAGGATGATAACTGTTGCGATCATGATTGTGTCGTCATAGCGATAATATCCAAAGCGAATTGCTAAATCTCCAATACCACCGCCGCCTACTGTTCCAGCCATAGCGGAAAAACCAATTAAACTAATGATTGTAAGTGTAATGCCAGAGATAATTCCTGACTTTGCTTCCAATAAAAGAACATCTTTTATGATCATCCATGGAGTAGCCCCTGCTGCAATAGCAGCTTCAATCACACCTTTATCAATTTCGCGAAGTGCGTTCTCGACAATCCGAGCAAAGAAGGGGATAGCTGCTACTGACAAGGAAACACTAGCTGCAGTTGGGCCTATCAATGTCCCAACTATCGCTTTTGTCAAGGGAATCAAGGCAACTAACAGGATGATAAATGGAATCGATCGGACCATATTTACGACAAAACCCAGTATGTTCTGGATGAATTTATTTTCCATAAATAAACCTTTGTCAGTTACATATAAAATAATTCCGACTGGCAAGCCAACCACAACAGCTACAAATAGCGAGATGGCGATCATGTAAATGGTTTGGACAAACGCCTTATTGATATCTGGAATCATCTCAATTAAATGGGGGATATCAAAGCCCATCTCGCACCACCTCCACATGGGATGTACGATTCTCAATAAATTGAATCGCCTGTTTTATTTCCTCTTTTTGGCCGCTGAGTTCCATCACAAAGACACCCAGCGGGGAGCCGCCGATATATTCAATCGACCCATGAAGGAAATTTCCTTTAGCGTTATATGTCTTTAGCGTTTCAGAAATGACGCCTTCGCCAGCCACATGGCCTTTAAACATGACCTTTATAATGGTTCCTTCACATTTTTGTAAAATTGCTTCAGGAACATCGTACGAAACAACGCTGCTGATAAATTCTTTGGCGAGATCGGTTTGCGGGTCGGAGAAGACATCATATACAGAGCCTTCCTCGATGATTTTCCCGTCCTGCATAATCGCCATTCGGTCGCAAATTTCCTTTACGACATTCATCTCATGGGTAATCAAAACAATCGTGATATTCAGTTCTTCATTGATTTTTTTTAATAGACTGAGAATCGAACGTGTTGTTGTTGGATCCAATGCCGAAGTCGCCTCATCGCAAAGCAGAACACTTGGATTATTGGCCAATGCCCTTGCAATGCCGACCCGCTGCTTTTGCCCGCCGCTCAACTGTGCTGGATACACATCCCGTTTATCTGAAAGGCCGACCATGTCGAGCAATTCTTCTACCCGGGAGGGAATCTGTTTAGCTGGCGTATTGGCTGCCTTTAAGGAAAAAATGATATTCTCATAGACTGTTTTCTGGCTGATTAAGTAGAAGTGCTGGAATATCATCCCTATTTTCAGGCGGGCCTGCCTGAGTTGTTCACTGTTTAATGAAGTTAAATTTGTTCCGTTTACCGTGATTTCGCCAGAAGAAGGACGCTCCAATAAATTGATACAGCGAAGCAGTGAGCTTTTTCCGGCCCCGGAATAACCGACAATTCCATAGATTTCGCCCTTTTCAATCGTAAGGGACACATCATCGACACCTTTTACAGGTCCGCTTTTTGTCTGGTACGTTTTCGTTAAATTACGAATAGTAATCATGCAAGCTTCTCTCCAATTAACCGGATTTAGTGAATCAGTGAACAGGGTGAAACTGATGACTGTTCATGACCGGCTTGTTTCTATTTTTCTTGAAAAAAGTATTGTTGATTTCCGTGGAATACATAAGCGGAGAAATTCCCCCTAATGTAAATAGAGGCAGCTTATGAAGCAGGTATAAGAGGAGATATTCCCCTTAACTACTCTCAATACGGCCAAAATTCAATGGTTTGAATCAAATAACAGGAAAAACTCCCCTTATTTTTCGGGAAATATGGCTATTTCCCGATTTAGAGGGAATTTCTCCGTTTATTTTTCAGCCAATGCATTCAGTTATAATTAACCGCCAAAAAATAAAAAATGCTTCTCTCAAACTGAAAGAAGCATCGAAGACTATATTCGACTTATCTTCCAGAATGAAAATCATTCTGAAGGAATTAGCACCTTCCCTTTAAGGAGGTTGCCGGACGTCATAGGGCCTTTCCCTCGGTCACTCTTGATAAGTAATCTATTCAATTATCATATTAGAATAGTATAAATCTTCGTAACATTTGTCAATGGTATTGTTTTAATTTTTTTGTAATTATGAATTCTTTATCTGTTTGCATATAAATCCGCTCTCCGATCCTGGAAAACAGGGATTGTTTTTCGAACCCGATCGACTTCTTGCAAATCTATATCGACATAATAGATTCCTTCTTCTGTTTTTCGGCTGAGGAGCAGTTCTCCCCATGGGGCAATGACCATTGAATGACCGTTAAATTGATTGTTGGGATCCGATCCGACGCGGTTTACAGCGACAATGAAGCACTGGTTCTCAATGGCGCGCGCCTGGAGCAGGATTTGCCAATGATCAATTCTTGTTGAAGGCCATTCAGCTGGTACAAACATAATCTTTGCACCTAGTAGGACATGGGCAAGAATCCATTCCGGGAAACGGATATCATAGCAGATCACGCCGCCGCAAGTGATGCCATCCAGTTCAAACGTATTCATCTTATCGCCTGCATTTAAAAAATGATGCTCATCCATCAGTTTAAAAAGATGGGCCTTATCATATTGGGCCACGATTTCTCCGCTTCGATTGGCAACATACATCGTATTATAAAAACTTCCGTCCCGTTTCGTTGCAACAGATCCGCCAACAATATTCACATTGAATTTCGAAGCAAGTTCACTAAGTAATTTCTGTGTTCTCTGCCCGTTTTCGTCGGCTAACTGATCCAGTTGGTTCAGTGCGTACCCTGTATTCCACATCTCAGGAAAAACGATGATATCTGCTTTTTCTGCAGCAGTTTTTTTTATATAGTTCTCAACACTGGCAAAGTTCTGTTCAATATCTCCAAATTCAATATTCATCTGCACACAAGCAATTTTCATTCTCTCACCCGCTAGAATAGTTTATATTAAACTTATAGAATTTAAACTAAATTCGCAATATTTATGTTTTATAAATAAGTGCAAGAAGAGAGGATTATCATGCGATATTCACAGAGATTGAAGAAGCTGCCGCAGCAATTTTTTGCTTCTCTTGTCAATAAAGTCAACAAAGCAGTAGCCGAGGGAAGAGATATTATCAATTTAGGGCAAGGAAATCCTGACCAGCCCACACCTCCCCATATTGTAAAAGCACTGCAGGTGGCTGCAGAAGATCCAGGAACCCATAAATATTCGCCTTTTCGAGGCATTCCGGAATTAAAGGAAGCTGCAGTAGAGTATTACGAAAAACAATACGGTGTCAAATTGGATCCCGAAACAGAAGTGGCGATTTTATTTGGAACAAAAGCCGGATTAGTAGAATTGCCATTATGTTTATTAAATGACGGAGACACGATGTTATTACCGGATCCAGGTTATCCAGATTATTTATCAGGCGTGGCTCTTGCCAATGTTGAATATGAAACATTCCCTCTGAAGGCGGAAGATCAATTCTTGCCAGATTATGAGGAGTTCACCCCTGACCAAAAGGAAAAAGCGAAGTTAATGTACTTAAACTATCCGAACAATCCAACTGGTGCAACTGCAGATCATGCCTTTTTTGAAAAAACAGTGCAGTTTGCAAAAGAAAATCAGATTACAGTTGTACATGACTTTGCCTACGGTGCAATTGGCTATAATGGAAAAAAACCGGTTAGTTTCCTTGAAATAGAGGGAGCGAAGGATGTTGGCATTGAGATGTACACTCTGTCAAAAACGTACAATATGGCGGGCTGGCGCGTTGGATTTGCAGTTGGAAATGCAGAAATCATTGAAGCGATTAATCTCATCCAGGATCATTTATATTGCAGCCTTTTTCCTGCTGTCCAAAAAGCGGCAGTTGCAGCCTTAACGGGAGATCAAACATCTGTAGACGAACTTGTTCAACGCTATGAAAGACGCCGTGATACATTCATTTCCGCATGCCGTGAAATAGGCTGGGATGTTAAAGCACCCCAGGGCTCGTTTTTTGCCTGGCTTCCAGTGCCGGAAGGATTCACTAGTGAGGAATTTGCCGATCTGCTACTCGAAAAAGCCGACGTAGCAGTGGCAGCAGGAAACGGCTTTGGTGAATATGGCGAAGGATATGTTCGCGTTGGATTGCTGGTTGATGAGGATCGGCTTAAAGAAGCAGTGCATAGAATTGATAAGCTAAATCTGTTTTAAATCAAAGCTTTCATTCAAAATGGTTTAGACATTATCGAATATTACTATTTTAAGAATGGATACGAAATGGGGACAGAAATATTAAACAAAAGGGGTGATGGGTACTTTCTTTCCCATCACCCCTTTTTCCAATATTTAAATCTCAAGTGTTAATAAGCTAACTGGCAGGTTAATTAAAGAAAGAGGTTTGTAGATTCTTTTTTGGAGTTTCATTTTTTCTTTTTGCTCTTAGCGGCGAAAATTGCGATAAAAGTACCTGACAAAATTGTAATCCATAAAATTAACTCCATTTTTTCAGCTCCTGTCGTTAGTTTTATATATACGTCGGAGATAGATAAAAGAACCATAAAAAGTGCGGTGGGTGAAAATTTGCAGTAAGTGACAAGGTTAATTAACTAAAAGATCAGCTGCTAAACAAAGTGAAATCTTTTTTATTTGATAAACAGGGCACCAATCATGTATAAAACTAAGTTTGCGAAAATATGGATCCTTAATTATTAGGTGCGTTCATTCAAAAAGGGTTAACCGCATTCTTTTTGAATTCTTTAATCAACAAACAGGGCAGGGAAGTGTAAAAAGGATTTGTTTTATTCCGTAGCGGATTTTGTAATTTTAAAAGTTAAGGATGCTATAGTTTTGAAGCCCTTAGAAATGGCTCAAATAATTTATTTAGATGAGATAATGAAGATAGATGAAGAAGTTATCGGTAACAATAGCAGACGTGAATACATTTTGAAAGCCATTGAAGAAGAGCGATGTATTGTTGCTAATGATAATAATCTTATCGTTGGTTTTTTAATTTATGATACTCATTTCTTTGATTGTAGCTTCATTTCACTCATAATCGTAAGGCACACTGAAAGAAGAAAAGGATACGCAACATCGCTTATTAAGTGTTTTATAAATATTTCGCCAACAAAGAAAATTTTCTCTTCAACCAATAAATCAAATGAAAGAATGCAAGAAGTTTTTAAAGCAAATGGATTCATACAAAGTGGATTTATTGAAAATTTAGATGAAGGAGACCCTGAGATAATTTACTTTAAATCTAAATAAGTTCTTGGTTCAGCAAAAATGGCTTTTAGAAAAAGGAATAGAACAACCAATAGGAACACAGTAAAGGAATGATATTTATTCCATACAAATTGAAGATAAATAAACATACTATGTGTATTAACATTGAGTAAATGAACCGAAGCATTCGATGCGACATCGCAACAGTGCTTTTTTCTTTCCTCGTTTTGAGGCGGTTGACCAAAATTTAGTTGCTAGCCAACGTTTCTTGCATTTTGAGACAGCCCAGGCAGCTTCACACATCGCGGTTATTATATGGGGGTTACCCTTTGTTGACGCAATCCGTTATGCGTAAAACCCACTCTCTTCGGCGATGAAGGGGAGTGGGTATTTTTTTTGGAGGGAATTGTTTTTGTTCTTAAAAATCTCTTTAAATAATTGGTATGCCGCTAATGCCTATATTTAAGCAGAAGCATTGAAACAATTATCGGATTCTTCCGTCTATCCCTTTGATGAAGAGGGAATAAATGGTACAATTGGAACCTATTATTCTACAAATATGGAAAAAAGAACTTCCGGTAAATGAATAGTTAGCTGCTCTGTAGTATGGGGATGCGCAGAGGGTTCTTTTGTAAGGGGGAAAGGAAAGTGGGTTTTCGCAAGTTTCATCGCAATATTAAAATTAGAATTACAGAATCGTTCCTTAGTTCATTGATAGGGGGAATGATTTTCCCATTTGCAGCGATCTATCTGGCTCAGCATTTTGGGACCAAGACGGCTGGAATTCTCTTGCTTGTCAACGTTGGGATTGGATTGGCGATCAACTTTTTTGGCGGGTATTTTTCCGATGCCTTTGGCCGGAAAAAGGTGATGGTTGCGGCAGAGTTCATGCGATTTATTGCATTTAGTTTGATGATGGTAAGTAATTCACCATGGTTTACATCACCGGAAATTACATTCTTGATGATGACGATAAACAGTATTTGTTGGGGTCTGGCGGGCCCAGCTGGGCAAGCAATGCTCATTGATGTCAGTAAGCCTGAAGAACGTAAGGAAATGTTCACTATCATGTATTGGGCGAACAATTTATCCATTGCTCTCGGGGGACTGTTAGGCGGGTTCTTATTCAAAGAATACCTCTTTGAACTTCTGGTGGCCTTGTCTGTGGCAGCATTATTTACTTGGGTAATGATTACTTTCTTTATTGAAGAAACCTATTTTCCTGCCGATCAACAGGGAAAATCATTGGCTTCCCATGGAAGAACAATGGTTTTCGGCTACAAGCAGGTTCTTGCTGACAAGCTGTTTATCCTTTATGTACTGGCAGGAATTTTGGTCCTCTCGATGGAGTTTCAGCTGACCAACTATATTTCTATCCGCCTGGCAAAAGAGATGCCTATTACCGAATGGTTCGGCTGGTCATTTGGCGGAATTGAAATGCTGGGTTTCCTGCGCACCGAGAACACGATACTCGTTGTTGTATTGGCACTATTTGCTGCAAAGTTCGCAGAACGCTTCAAAGATCAAGCTGTCCTGCTTGGCAGCTGCATTGTGTTTGTCATTGGGTATGCCTTTATATCCTATTCAAACAATGTTTGGGTTCTGTTAATTGCGATGGTCATTGCAACCATTGCAGAAGTGATGAGGGTACCCGTTCAGCAGCAATACATGGCCGAATTGCCGCCCGAGAACGCAAGAAGCTCATATATGGCTGTGTCAGGCATGTCGTATAATATTACCATGCTCATCTGCTCGGTTACTGTTACAGTTGGAGCGTTCCTATCAAGCTTCGCAACGACGATTTTTATAACGGGGATTGGACTATCGGGAGTTGCGATCCTGTATTGGATCCTTCCTGCCTTAGACCAAAGGACGAAAACAAGCCAGGTTATTGAAGAAAGAGGGCAAGCAACAACTGTATAGGACTCTGTTTGGCGCCAATCCAAGCTGATCGGCGCCAACCTTTTTCCTTTATAATATCCCGAAGAAGAAGAGTTGCATATCTATAGATTGGGTAAAGCAAGATTGATATTTTGATATAAAAAAAGAAACCAATGCTATAATGGCAAAGTATAGTAAGTGAGATTTCATTATAAAGGGGAGAAACAAATGAAACGTATACTATCTACTATAATGATACTGAGTCTTATCCTGACAATGCCAATTATGACGTTTGCCGATGCTGCAGAAGGTGATGTACTCGTCACCCTCGGGGCAAATCTGACACCAAAACAAAAAGAGGACTTACTGGCCGAAATGAAAGTGGATGAAAAGAGTGCCATGATAGTAGAAGTAACAAACGAGGAGGAACACAAATACCTCGGTTCGTATATGCCAAAAGCACAAATTGGCACAAGAGCCATCTCCTCCGCAAAGATTACAATCGGTGCCAAAGACTCCGGAATTGAGGTAGAGTCGAAAAACATCAATTATGTATCAAACGAAATGTACATGAATGCATTGACTACTGCCGGTGTAAAAGATGCCAGTGTGTATGTAACAGCGCCTTTCACTGTTTCGGGAACAGGTGCTTTGACCGGGCTTATCAAAGTATATGAAAAAGCCTCCGGTGAAAAAATCCCCGAGGAGCAGAAACAAGTTGCCAACGAAGAAATGGTAGCAACAGCAGAACTAGGTGAAAAGGTCGGCCAGGAAAAGGCGGGAGAACTTGTCACTGTCATCAAAGATAAGCTCGCCGGGACTGAACCAAAGAACGACGAAGAGCGTAGAGCCCTTGTAGAGGAAGCCGCAAAGCAAATTAATATTACTCTCACAGATCAGGACATCAACCTGTTCGTGTCTTTGATCGAAAAGTGGCAAAACCTTGATATGAACTGGAATGCCGTAGGCGATCAACTCACGAAAGCAAAAGAAAAATGGGATAGCTTCGCAGAAAGTGAAGAAGGAAAGAATTTTTTTGAAAAGCTTGGCGATTTCTTGAAAGCCATTGTGGATGCGATTGCTTCGTGGTTTAAATAATTGTGATTACCGCTTTTCAATCTAACTAGCGCTTTTTGTAACAGTATCATAAATTAGAGGGCTTCGATTTCTTAAACTTTGTGGTAATTAACATACTTAAGGAGAATGAACATGCCGGATAACTTTCATGCGTTAACAGTAAACAAGACAGAGGAAGATTTTTCAGTCGAAATAAAGGAAATCACTTTTGACGATCTTCCTGAAGGGGATGTAACCATTAAGGTTAGTTACTCGAGTGTCAATTATAAAGATGGACTAGCATCCATTCCAAAGGGCGGGATTGTAACAAACTATCCGTTCATCCCGGGAATTGACCTGTCAGGTGTAGTTGTCGATTCAAAGGATGACCGGTTCAAGGAAGGTCAGGAGGTTATTGTAACAAGCTATGAGCTCGGTGTTTCGCATTTTGGCGGCTTCAGCCAATATGCACGGGTTCCCGGCGACTGGATCGTACCGCTTCCTGACGGCTTTACTGTAAAGGAAGCAATGGCAGTTGGAACAGCAGGTTTTACAGCCGCCTTATCCATCCATAAATTAGAAGCAAATGGCTTAACGCCTGAACAGGGGCTTGTCCTTGTTACCGGAGCGACCGGCGGGGTCGGCAGCATGGCAGTCGCAATGCTTGCGAAAAAGGGTTATCACGTTATCGCCAGCACCGGCAAAGCCGACGAGCATCAATATTTGCTGGATTTGGGCGCAAAAGAAATCCTCGCTAGGGAAGAGCTCACACCGGAAAAAATCAGGCCAATGGACAAGCAACGCTGGGCGGCCGTGGTCGATTCGGTTGGCGGAAAAACGCTGGCCTATTGCCTTAGCACAACCCAATATGGCGGTTCTGTAGCAGCAAGCGGTTTAACCGGCGGGACAGACCTCCCGACAACTGTCTTTCCATTCATCCTTCGCGGTGTTTCTCTCCTCGGTGTTGATTCCGTGTATTGCCCGATGGACCTGCGCCTGCAGGTTTGGAACAAAATTGCCGCCGAATGGAAGCCCGAGGGCTTGCTCGAAACCATCGGCCAGGAAGTTAGCATCGATGAACTGCCTGAAGTATTATCCACCATCCTAAAGGGACAAATTAAAGGCAGGACGATTGTGAAATTGTAATGAAAAAAAAACGCGACATATACTTGAGCGAAAAAGACACCAAAGATGGCAAGGACAGCACCTTTCGAAAAGTGGAAAGGTGCTGTTTTTTTTGAAAGCTTTCTAAAATGTTTTCTAACACGAATATGGTATTTTATTTCCACTAGTTCCATTCCTTGGTATATAATAAAACTAAGAAAATAACTAGAAATGATAGGATAGCGGGGGAAAACGTTGGGCAAAAAACTAGGTCTTTTATGTCTATGTATGATGCTATGTCTGCCTGGTGTTGGATTGGCCACTACAACCACAACAAACAACAATGTGACAATCGTAAATGGACTAGAGATGATTGAAACCAATATAGGGGCAGGGAATCTCGAAAATCAGATTGGGCAGGTAGCGCCAAATAGCAACACAACTGCCAGCGGGGAGGATGAACCAAAAAGGCCAACCATCTCAAGTACGATTATCAGCCATTCTACTGCTCGGGTTGGGGATACGGTCACGATAACAGCTACAGTTGATTCACCGGATTATAAGATTAACAGAGTCGAAGCATTCCTTTATAATCATGAAATTGAGCTGGCCTATAACAGCAACACGGGTACATGGATTGGTACATACCAAATACAGGAATATGACCATCAAGGAAATTGGTATCTCAATTTTCGCCTTCATGGTGAATATTCCTGGTGGAAACATGATACCCTGCAGTTTGTAAGTGTCATTAACCCAAATGAAGACCGCGTGCTCCCAGAGGTGACCTTTATTGGACTTGACCCACAGACGATCGAGGCGGGTAAAGCTTTCACCATATCCGTAAAAGCAACCGATCAGTATGGAATTAAAACAGCAAGAGTAGATTTTGTGAGATTGGATGGATCTACACGGGTTGGTAAGCAATTAACGTATGACAATGTCCGCGGCGAATGGACGGCTTCCTATTTATTTGAGAAAAATATGGAGCCAGGCGAGTGGAAGGTCCAGATAAGGGTCAAAGACCGTGCCACCAATGAGCTAACGGTGATGAAGGAGTTCGAATTAGTCAATTCGGAATACGACATTATTCCGCCGGCAGCCGATCAAATCACGCTAAGCAAACAATCCGCAACATACGGCGAGAACATACACCTAACCGCTAAAATAACAGACAACAAAACTGGCGTAAAATCAGCTGCTTTACGGCTTTGTGATGAAAAATATAATTGCTACACATGGAATTTGCAGAAAAATGGCAGTACAGGTTTATGGGAAGTGACTTTTTGGATTGATGCTTATATAAAACCTGGGATGTACACAGTAACTATTCACATGTATGACAATGCGGATAATAATATTCACCAGACTACTACCCATAATGTGGAAGTCATTGATGACAAGAGTCCACCTGCAAAACCTCTAATCTATGATGTTACAAATCGCAGCAAGGCTATAGGCGGGGTGACAGAACCTTTTGCAGTCGTCAAGATTAAAATAGGAACAACGGGTACACAGCAAATCAGTGCCGATGAAAATGGATTTTTTCTGATGAGCATTCCGCTTCAGCCCGCAGGAACGAAGATTACTGTAACGGCAATGGACATTCGCGGAAACGTTAGCTTCCCTGCAACTATTACGGTTAAAGATGTCATCCCTCCAGCTGTTCCCGTTGTCAACGCAGTCACCAACAAGGCGACACTCATCACGGGAAAAACCGAAAAGTCGATTACCGTATCAACGAAAATCGGGACAAAAACGTATACCTCCAAATCCGACACATACGGAAATTATAAAATTATAATTCCTGTCCAAAATGCAGGAACTAAAATTGCGGTTTCCGCTAAGGATGTAGCAGGGAACATTAGTCCGGCTAGAACCATAAGTGTCACAAAGATCGCTCCGAATGTCCCGGTGACCAATACAGTGACCAACAAATCAAATGCCGTCATAGGGAAGACGGAAGCCTATGCCACGATTTATGTAAAAATCGGTTCAAAGACCTACTCAAGCAAAGCAAATTCAAAGGGAAGCTTCAAAGTGTCGATACCGGTTTCGAATTATGGCACCGTGCTTTCAATAACAGCCAAAGACCGCTCGGGAAGAATTAGTTACCCGGGTAAAGCGACTGTGTTGAGGGTTGCTCCGAATATCCCGACTGTCAACTCAGTGCGATATTACTCAACCACCGTCACAGGAAAAACCGAAAAGAACGCAACCGTCACGGCGAAAATCGGCAGCAGAACCTATTCAGCCAAGGCAAATGCCTATGGAAACTTCTCAATCAAAATTCCAAAACAACGAAAAGGCACAACCATCTATGTGAACGCGAAAGATTCCAAAGGGCTTATAAGTACGACTAGGAGTATTAAGGTGTACTAATTACTCCATTGTTTATAGGTTTTATATTTCGTATTAAAAAACAGCACCTTTCAAATCGGAGGTGCTGTTTTTGTTTGGCCACAGCGAACAAATCGAGCCATCCAGAAGTGCAAAAGCAAGAGTGCTATTTTTATATAAAAAAACAAGTGCCATAATGTCGAGGTATAATAGTGGATTTCATTATATGTATCAAACGAATTGTACATGAATGCAGGATAAGTTCAGTACTATTTTATAAAAACAGCAATAAATTACAGTTGACCGGTCGGAATAATTGGTTTAAACTGAAAGTGTAATTATTATCCAAATAACTATATTACTTATCCAGAGAGGTGGAGGGACTGGCCCGAAGAAACCTCAGCAACAGTTTCAAACTACTGTGCTAAATCCTGCAAGTCATGTGCTTGGAAGATAAGTTGAGGCATCCTATTGAATAAATCCTCCTCTTCTTATCGTTTAAAATGGTATCCCATTTGAACAAAGTTAAAAAAGGAGGGTTTTTATTTTGGGTAAATTAAAGGATATGGTTGAGCAAAAAAGAAGTGAGTTAATTAGTAAACTTATAGGCTTAGACAACTATAAAAAAAATAAAAAACATCTTTATGAATTAACATTGTCAGAATTAGAATACGAATATTTTAAAACGCAATATAGCGAGCATCCGCACGCTGGGTTTGGATCTATAAGGTGGAAGAATTAATAATTTTATTGAATAACAAAAGACTACAGTTTCTCTTTTTTTTAAAAGAGATTGATTGTAGTCTTTTTTGTAATTTATGAAAGTGTATCTTTTTCCACCTGACGGGTGTTATCCGGCTTTTCTATTTTTTACTCCTAGTTTACCAATTTCATTATTTTATTGGAATGTGTTGGGTAAAGAATTGACCACTAACATAGAGTTGAATTCATTTTACATGAATGAAGTCTTTATAAAATTAGGCAGAAAAATCTTTCTCTGCTTTTTTAATCAATATAAAAATGTAAGACCTTTACATAATAAAAAACAATGAAAGGGGGAGAAAATGAATTACACATATACATGGATAGTAGTATTAAATGATAGGGCCTGATCACTAGTGCATTAAAGCATTACCGTACTGGGGGTCAGGCTCTAAATATTTTCTTCTTTCACAAGGTATTTCTGCCATCTGTATTATTATTAATGCTGTAATAAAAAGTTTGAAACAGCGAGACTGCATGCTGCTAGAGCTCCATTTATATCATTATATTTTTTAAATACAATGTCCCATTTGTTATCGATGGGAAGGAGAATTTTATTTTGTATTAAATAAGTGCTGAGGATATTTGTCAATTCAGGTTCACTAAATAACTCTCCATGTAAAATAATTTTATTTGTATCAATCACCATTGGTAAATTATTAATTGTAATCGAGAGATATTTAATGGCGTTATTAAGAATGTTGATAACGCCTTCGTCTCCCATTTTATAAGCTCTTAAAATCGTTTCAATTGTGATGCAATGTTTGTCCGGTGACAATTGGCGTAAGAAAGTTGTATTCGAATTTTCAAAAAGGATCCGAGATTTTTTTATAATCCATGCTTCACTTGCGTAAGTTTGCAAGCAGCCCATTTTTCCACACTCACATAATTCTCCGCCCGGTTGAACAACCGTATGACCGACTTCTCCCACTAAAAAATTGCCTTTTCCATAAGTGTTTCCTTCGTACATATAAGAACAAAACATCCCTCTACCAACATGAAAGAAAATAAAGTTATGATCTTTATAATTCCCGCCAAATATTCTCTCTGAATTGGCCATACAATGAACATTATTTTGAAAATAAATCGGTAAATCAAAACTGTTCAACACAGCACCTAGATTGAACTTCTTCCAAAGTGCTTTGTTACTGTATATCGTTTTAGCTTTTTCATTGAAATGTCCTGGTAACGCTATACCTATAGCTCTGGGCTGGTAGGAGTTATAAATAAGAATAAACTGTTTTAATTCATTTATAAAATATTCCTCTGTTAACAAATCACTATGGTTTCCAGCATCCAATTTTATAATTTTTTTTTCATGGATTTTTCCAGTATTGTCACTTAAACAGAAGGATAAATATTTTTCAGATAATTCACATCCAATATAAAAACTGTGATCTTTTGATATATCTAAGAAAATCCTCTTGCGTCCTGATCCTTTGTGATCAGAAGAGTCTTCTCCAAGTTCGTAAATCAACTTATCTTCTAATAAATGTCCGGTAAGTTCGCTAACGGTGGCAGGAGTTATGCCTGTTTGTTTGGAAATTTCTATACGTGAAATAGGTCCTTTTACATAAATTGTATCTAAAATTTTCGAAAGTAATATCATTTGTTTGTTTGTTAATTGCACAGTGGTCTTACTCCTTCCCAACCTAATAAAGAGATTTTATCCTATTAATTATAAATTATAATAATATAATGAGTACAAATCAATCCATATTAATGGTAATCGAAAACAATTCATTTTGCTCTAAGGATTGAAGAGCCCTGATATTAAGTGAGCAGGCAATAAGCGAAATAAATATTTATAAAATTCAAAAATATTCGTATTGACAAAAGCGCTTACATAAACTATTGTTTAATTATAAATTATTATTAATTAAAGTGATTATAAGGGTATTTACTTTATTTTTAATAATAAATAATAATAAATAATAATAAGGAGGCCTAGCCGAAGAGTATCCATTGTTTTTGATAGATTGATTCTTCTCGCAACAAGACTGGCTCCGTATTTTATGAATTTTCACTCTGTAATGGTTGCGGTTCTATCGATTTAGAATAGGGATCGTGAATACAAAAAATAGTAAACAATTAGAAATGAAAGGGCATTATTTAATTGAGTCATCGCAATGATAATTTACTTTCAAACAAATTGAGGGGGAAGAAAAGTGAGTAGAGTGAATGAGTTTTTGGAAGAAAAATTGATGCCAGTTGCTTCTAAAGTAGGTAACAACAAGTTTCTAATTGCAATCCGGGATGGAATTACGCTAGCCATGCCGTTAATTATTATTGGCTCTCTTTTTATGATTATAGCTAGTTTTCCGGTTGCAAGTTGGGAAGCATGGTTAGGTGAAATTGGTGTTGCGGATTATTTATGGAAAGGAACGGATAGTAGCTTCGGATTAATTGGTTTAGTCGCCAGTTTCGGTATTGCTTATAGTTTAACAAGGCAGTTTAAAGTAGATGGGATTGGTTCAGGTATTATATCTATATCAGCTTTTATCATTGCAACCCCATTTATTTCCTCTGATGCTGGCGCAGGAATGCCTGTTGCTTATATGGGAGCTAAAGGTTTGTTTATTGCAATCATTATGGGTTTGATTAATGGCTATATTTTTCAGTGGTTTATTAATAAAAATATTCAAATTAAACTACCTGAAAGTGTTCCACAAGCCGTTTCAAGAAGTTTTAGTGCAATTATTCCGGGTGCAGTAATTATTACAATGTGGTTAACGATTTACGGAGTTTTAACCTCATTAAATCTACCTAACGTTCATGATATTGCACAAGTAATCCTAGGTAAACCATTAGGACTATTGGGAAATAATGTTTTCGGAACAATTATCGTGGTTGGTCTGAACAGTTTATTCTGGTTTGTGGGAATTCATGGAGGAAATGTTGTCAACTCTGTGATGCAGCCAGTTTGGATCGCTAACTTAGATGCTAACCGTTTGGCTTATCAAGCAGGCCAGGAATTACAACATATTATTACTGTGTCCTTCATGGATAACTTCGTCTATATTGGCGGTGGTGGTGCGACGATTGGTTTAGTTCTGGTTTTAGGATATCTAGCTCGTAAAAAGCATACAAGCAAACAAACAAAAGCGTTAGCACCGATTACTGTTACACCTGGCTTGTTTAACATTAATGAACCAACCATGTTCGGTGTTCCGGTTGTTTTAAACGTTATGTTAGTTGTTCCATTTATTCTAGCTCCGATCGTAAACGTTATTGTTGCATATTCAGCACTAGCGATGGGACTTGTACCATTAACTAAAGCCGCAGCCTCTTGGACAATGCCGCCAATCATTAGTGGCTTTTTAATTACAGGTAGTATAAGTGGTTCAATATTACAAATTGTATTAATTATTTTGGATATCTTACTTTACTTGCCATTTGTACTAGCGATTGAAAAACGCTATAAAGCACTAGAACGAAAAGACGCATTAACAGAAAAAAATGTATCTTAAGGTGAGGCAGTTTTTTAAGAAATCGCCAGCTTTTACTTTAATCAAATTAGTTCTTTTAAAATAAGCAACAATCCTTATAGAAAAATTCCTAATAACAACCTCTATAGAAAAACTCCTAAGATGGATTGGTTAAATCATCATTATTATCTTTGTTAGTTCTATCTAAATAGAACATTATTGATTGAACTAAAAGATAAATTGGACCCGAGATAACTATAATAAGCAAGTGAAGGGATATGAATTAAAGTTGGTAAAACGATTGATTAGTGCTAATACATCAGAAATATTAGAAATGACGGCAGCAGAATTGAAGCAAAGTATCAAAGCAAGTGCGGGACGCGTTATTATGTCTGAAAATGTTGCTGTCCGTGAATCATATATTGGAGATATTACCAATGCAGAAATCGCTCGTGCGTTTGGTGCAGACTTGATTCTATTGAATGGGGTTGATGTGTTTTCTCCGCAGATTGCAGGACTAGAAATGGAAGAAGACTCTTTCGTAGAGGAACTTCGCCGGTTGGTCGGTCGTCCGATTGGTATAAATTTAGAGCCAGTGGATAATGCAGCAAATATGGAGGAAGAAAGACTAATCATTTCAAAAGGTCGCCAAGCCAATTTAGAAACCATTCAAGAAGTTGAAAGATTGGGTCTTGATTTTGTGTGTTTAACGGGGAACCCTGGTACTGGTGTAACAAATGAGCAAATTCAAAGGACTATCCAACTTACAAAGAAACATTATACTGGACTGATTATCGCCGGAAAAATGCATGGAGCAGGAGTAGATGAACCCGTTGCGGATGCAGATGTGGTAGAAGGATTTATTGAGGCCGGTGCAGATATCATTTTAGTTCCTGCAGTGGGGACTGTCCCAGGTTTTGATGAAGAGGAATTGAAAAAAATTGTAAAAAAAGCTCATCTACATGGTGCTTTGGTTTTATCTGCCATTGGTACGAGCCAAGAAAGTTCCGATGAAGATACGATTAAGCAAATGGCAATTCGAAATAAAATTTGTGGGGTAGATATTCAACATATTGGTGATGCAGGGTACTCCGGACTTGCGCCTGTAGAAAATATTTTTGCGATGAGCAAAGCAATCCGTGGCATTCGGCATACCGTCTCTATGGTATCTCGCTCGATTAATAGATAATATATCTAGCCAGTTTATTGGCAGCGATAAATACACTGAATAACAATAAAAAACGTACAGGATTCAAATTAGTCAATTATAGTTAAATGACTGTTTGAAAAATAAGGCAGAAAATATCATAACGAGTGAGACATAAGATAGAGCGATTCGGCTGCTGTCTCACTCTTACTTCAAAGGGGGAGTATATTATGAAAACGATAATGTTAGTATGTGTGGCGGGAATGAGTACGAGTTTACTAGTTACAAAGATGCAAAAGGCAGCTGAAGACCAAGGCATTAAAGCTAATATCTTCGCCAGATCAGCGCAAGAAATTGAATTTGCTCTCGAACAAAATAATGTAGATGTTTTATTACTAGGACCCCAAGTAAGATACATGAAAAAACAAATTGAAGAGAAATTAATAGGTAAGAATATTCCTCTTGCAGCAATTAATATGCAGGACTACGGTATGATGAACGGTCAAAAAGTTCTTGAACAAGCATTACAAATAATTGAAAGTAAATAAGTTTTAGAATTTAAACCATATAAGATATGGGGAGATAGATATCATGACAAAAGATAAAAACGATTATTATGAAGTGTCGTTTCAAATAATTAGTAACGTAGGAATGGCAAAAAGCCTAGTGATGGAGGCGCTTTATGCAGCAAAAGAAGGCAAATTTGAATTAGCTGAGGAAAAATTGACCGAATCCAAACAGTTTTTTATAGAAGGTCATAAAACGCATGCTTCACTCATTCAAAAAGAGGCTAGTGGAGAAAAGCTAGAGTTCTCGCTAATATTTATGCATGCGGAAGATCAGCTGATGAATCTAGATACGATTACGCTTTTAGTTACAGAAATGATTGAATTGTATGCGCTTAAATTTAAATAGACTCATTGGGTTGCCGATGGGAAGCTTGCTAAGCATGAAAAATGCAGGCACCGTTTTTTGTTTTTTTAAAACAGAAAATACAAGAGCTGGTCACTATGTAGGGAATTTGAACATCTTGTTTTTTGATTAAAAGATAATGGGAGCCAGCGAATAATCAGTTGGGAAATTGAAAAAAGTATTCCAATGAATCTTTTCGAGGTTTATATCGAGAAACTGGTGGGCAATTACGGTTTCATTAGTTTCATTTAATCATTTTTGAATTAGACAAGTCCGTACGAATTTATAAAAAACTATGGAGGTGCTTTTCTTGAAGAATAGTAGATTTCTTGCCACTCTATTTACTCTCGTTTTATTCAGTTGCATATTTTCAATTGCGGTATCTGCGGAAGAAAATGTTAACTTGATAAAAAATGGTGACTTTGAATTGGAGGACAATAGCTGGAATAGTCGAAATCAAGGTGTTATTGCTACAGGCGTAAGCTATGGAGATGGAAATAGATCAGGTAGTGTGCCGAAAACGGCGCTATCAGGGAGTTTTGGCAGTGGTTATATTGGACAAATCGTGAACGTAGAACCTAACACGACATATCGTGTAACTGCCAAGGGTAAAGTAGACATTGAAGGTGCAATAGGAATTTTCACGGGTAGATGGTGGAATAATGGTACTCAGGGTTCTGTTATTACTAAAGAAGGAATAGACCAAAACCAAGGTGGAACTGTCGTCGATCAAGCAATTACCAGTTTGGATTGGGAAGAAGTTTCCTATGAATTCAACTCTGGAAATCATACGCAAGTTTTAATCCAATTAGTAAAATGGTCTGATCAACAAGCTACAAAAAGTGCAAATCTTTATATCGATAATGTGACAATGGTCAAGCTTGATGGAAATTCTGGAGATGATGAAAGTCTTGAATATAATTTGGTTTGGGAAGACAACTTCAATCAAGATGAATTAAATATGGAAGATTGGGGTTATGAGCTTGGATCTATTCGTGGTTGGGAACAGCAGCATTATGTTAATAATCAGGAAAATGTGTATCTGAATGACGGGAAACTAATTCTACAAGCAACTGATCGACCAGTAGAAGATCAATATAATAACCCTCGTAATCCTGATAGAAAAGTTATCTATAACTCGGGGAGTATTCGTACACACGGTAAGCGTGAATACTTATATGGAAAAATTGAAATTCGTGCTAAAATCCCAAAGGGCCAAGGTGTGTTTCCTGCTTTCTGGACCTTAGGAGCAGATTTTACACTTGATGGCAAAATTAATCCGTTGCAAGGGCGTGGTTGGCCAAGAACGGGTGAAATCGATATTATGGAGTTAATCGGCTCAGCTGCAGACGGTTCCTGGAATAACCGTACTGTTTGGCAGACCATTCATTATGGTGCAGGTACAGATAATAACGGTAAATATGCAGGTAATGGAACAGGATACACAATTCCTGCAGGTAACTTCAACGATGATTTTCATATTTTTGGTATCGAATGGTCAGAGGGAATAATCAAATGGTACGTAGATGAAAGAGTTGTAAGAGTGGTTAATTACTCAGATGATCCATTAGCAATGGCAGTCTTTAATAAGCCCCATTATATTCAACTTAATTTAGCAATGGGGGGAGCTTGGCCAGGTCCAGTTGGGCCAGACTTAGCAGGAACCAAATTTGAGATTGATTATGTGAAATATATGAGAACTGCTGAACAAGAAGAAGATGCGATAAAATATTACGCAACTGCCCCAACGCTTGATGGTATTAAGGATGTTACAATTAAACAAGGTGAAAGTATTGATTTATTAGCAGGATTAAATACAGAGGAGAATAACGAAATAGACTTTTCGATTGAAGATGAATATATGTTTTCTTCAACAGGTGGCAACACAAATGTTAAGCTATTGGTTAAAGGTAAACATGAAATGGAGAAAATTTCGGAGCTTCCTGCTGGTCAATACAACATTCATTATAGTGCTTTTCCTAAAAATGTAGATCTCAATATGGATCTTTCTGCTAAAGTGACTCGAAAAACTGTAAAATTAACCGTAGAACCTAAACCACCATTAGACCTAACTGAACTGAGAAGTTTAATAGAAGAAGCTAAAAATTATTCAAATGATGACGGAAAATATACCGAAGTGTCATTTAATACTTTACAGGATTCAATCGTGGCGGCAGAAACAGCACTTGTAAAAGTAGAAACCGAGGAACAACTACAGGCAGCGATTGAAGCTCTTCAATTAGGTATAAACGGGTTGGAATTTCAACCTGCTACGGTCGTGGTTAAACCGGAGCGGAAGGGTAACAAATATACCGTGAATGCAAATGCATTTGATGAATTAGACAAAGATGCAACTGTAGTTGTCGAGATTGCTGAACAAAAAAATGCCAAAATCGTCCTAACTGCAGAAGCAATTTCAAAATTGAAAGAAGCAAATGCAACTTTAGTTATTTCAAACGGAGTAGTAGAGCTTCAATTCCCAGCATCCGCCATGCCTGACAGTGAAACAGAATTTAAAGTTAATGAAGAACAAGTAAAAGATAAATCCGCTTTAGTTGGATATGACTTTACAATCAAATCAAGAGCTAATCATAAGTTTAGTGGGAAAGTCACATTAACATTTAATATAGATTCTACACTTGTGAAAAATCCAGAGAATGTGAAGGTCTCCTATTACAGCGAAACAACGAAGAAATGGGAGGTCATTGGTGGGGAGTACAAGGACGGGAAAATAACTGTCGAAACAGACTATATTAGTAGATTTGGTGTATTTGAAATTGAATAGATGTTAATTACGTGAAGCAAGAGTATATAGGCAAAATATAAGGTTACCTATAAAGGTTAAAGGTGTTGATTGGGGGTTCTAACTGATCAACACCTTTTTTACTTTGGTTTTACTCTATCGTGTGGAGGACAAACTGGATCATGTGTATAACGTATTTCTAGCGCAGCGGCTCTGTAGTATGGGGATGCGCAGAGGGTTCTTTTGTAAGGGGGAAAGGAAAGTGGGTTTTCGCAAGTTTCATCGCAATATTAAAATTAGGATTACAGAATCGTTCCTTAGTTTATTAGAAGAATTAAGCAGAATTGGTCGTTGTGGGAAGTGGCATGTTACGCGAGCGTCTTGAAAGGTGCTGCGATAAAGTCCCGGATTCTATTTAGTTATGTTATTAACAGGGCTTTTCGGTCTGGCTTCAACCGTTAGTTTCCCCGTACCGAACTTTGTATAATCAGTAGGGTTCACAGCCACAATGGCTGCCAGGTGTAACTTGTGTAACGATTGGCCAAAAAGGTGGTTAATTCTTGCTTAGTGCAATTAATGATAAATTTTGTATTAAAGCAGCTCTATTTTGTGCCAATTTTAACAGGATGTAAAAAATAGCTTGCGCTTGATCCATCAAGAGTTTATGATGTGGAGCGCAAAACTGTGCTATGGCAGCAGAGAATGCGGGGCTTGGCTTTTATTATATGGATTTGCGGATGATAAATATCCGGGTTGGGTTGCGGAATGGTAGTTAGCAGCAACAAATCATCTCGATTAAGAAAACCCAGTGTTAAAAGGCTCGATTAGCTGGTATGGCTTGATACGGGCTTTAGCAATTCATCTAAGTTAAATTTTCAATTTGATTGACTTTATTAAAAAGCGTGTGTAATGTAAAGATTATCATATTAATAGGAAGACCACTAGGGGAGCCATTACTGGCTGAGACAGAGTTGATCTGGACCCTTTGAACCTGATCTAGTTCATACTAGCGTAGGAAAGTGGAGTTCGTGCAAGGATATAGTGTCATATATATTCGGCCGCTCCATTTTTGGAGCGGTTTTTTTCATTTCTGCTCCATAATGACCCCATTTTAAGTCTTCCTATTAAAACTAAAGGAGGAAATAACATGAGTTTTTCGGCTGAATTGAGAAAAGAGGCAAATCCGATTTTCGAGGCTATCTTTGAACATCCTTTTGTACGAGGCATTGCCAGTGGTGAATTAAAAAAGGAACAGCTTATCCATTATGTCAAACAAGATTTTGAGTATTTGAATTCCTTTATCAGAGTCTATGCGGCAGCGATTATGAAATGTGAGGATCGTGAAGATATGGAGATGTTCAATAGGCAAATATCCTTCATATTAAACAGCGAAATACATCCGCATCAAAACTTTTGTCAGGTAGCAGGTGTTCAATATGAGGAACTGCAAGGATTTCCTTTATCACCGTCTGCACTTCATTACATACGTCATATGCTTACAGTTGCTCATGAAGGAACATTAGGTGAAATTTTGGCTGTTTTATTGCCATGTCCATGGACATATTGGGAAATTGGAAAAAGGTTGTTAAATGAGGTTGAACCGGATTCCTCACACCCCTATTATGACTGGATTCATTTTTATGGGAATCGGACGGATTCGATTACCCCAAAATTTTGTGCACGGATAGATCAATGGGCAAAGGAAACAACAGAGAAAGAAAAAGCAAAAATGAAAGAACACTTCTTAATCAGCTGCCAGCTTGAATATATGTTTTGGGATATGGCCTATAAACTTGAGGAATGGCCAGTGAAAATGGAGGCGGTAAACAGATGAATTGGAAAATGAAGGAGGTAGTCCTTACAGTCATTCTCTCTGTTACTTGTGGAGTTATTTATTTGGGATGGTCAACTCTATGGATTCCGGTTTCGGCTATCGTGGGGCCAGTTGGTGCAGGCTTTATGTTTGGGATATGGGTGATTGCCAGTCCACTAGTTGCATATATCATTCGAAAACCAGGTGCGGCTTTTATTGCGGAGGTTACGGCAGCGGCTGTGGAACTCTTAACGGGAAGCCATTTCGGTCTTTCTGCGTTGTTAGTAGGAGTGTTTCAAGGGATTGGGGCTGAGATGGCTTTCGCAATAGTTAGATACAAGCGCTACCGCCTCGGTACGTTGATGCTATCGGGTGCTCTGGCTGCAATAATGGGCATGGTCTATAACGTATTGGCTAATGGTTTTGGATTTTACACGACAGAAGTATTTTTTACCACGTTAGCAATTCATATAATTAGCGGAATCATTCTTGGAGGATGGCTGGCGAAGGTAGTAGCGGATGCACTAGCTAAGACTGGTGTTTTAGACCAATATGAATTGATAAAGGAAAAAAGAAAAACAGGTGAGATTCATGTTTCTGGGCTGTAGAAATCTTTCCATTCGTTTCTATAATCGTTCTACTAGTATCCTTAATAATATTAGTTTGTCGATAAATAAGGGAGAGAAGGTATTAATACTTGGTCCGAGCGGGAGTGGAAAATCAACATTGATTTCTGCTCTTGCAGGTATCATTCCTGAGCATGTTGAAGCAGAAGTAAGCGGTGAAGTATTTCTAAGAAGTCGCGCCGGTGTCATGCTTCAAGACCCTGACTCTCAATTTTGTATGCTTCGTGTTGATGAAGAAATTGCGTTTAGTCTCGAAAATCAATCGATTCCTCGAAGTGAAATGGAACCAATCATTTTAGATTTAATGAATAAAGTAGGATTAAAGGTTGATAGAAAAACTTCCATTGAAACACTGTCGGGGGGAATGAAACAAAGGCTGGCATTAGCCTGTTTGCTAGGATTAGAACCTGAAGTATTGTTTTTTGATGAACCAACAGCCCAATTAGACCCAGCAGGCAGGATGGAGATATTTGATTTATTGAAACAGTTATCACAAACTACAAATAAAACGATGGTTATTGTCGAACATGTGCTAGATGGATGCATTGATTGGATGGATCGGGTCATTATGATTAATGAGAGCGGAAGCATTATCGCGGATGGGGAGCCGGAAGAGATTTTTCGGAATTATAATCATGAGATGGAAGAAGCAGGAATTTGGCGCCCTAAACTATTCCCTTATAAGTGGATGGATGTTGTCGAAAATACCTCACACCCTCTATCTATCAAATTGACAAACAAGCTTAAAACCAACCATCAAGCAAGGGTCTATGCGGATACTTTGATTAGAACAGAACATGTTGAATTTTGGTATGGAAAGAAGACCATCGTGAAGAACATTAATATAGATATTCATAAAGGTGAGTGGATTTCGATCGTTGGAGCGAATGGAAGTGGAAAAAGCACTTTCTTAAAAAGTTTGATCCGTTTAGCGCCAATAAAAAATGGCAGTATTCATTTTCAAAATAAGGAAATTGAAAAATGGCCGGATAAAGAATTATATGAAAAAGCAGGTTTTGTTTTTCAAAATCCCGAGCTTCAATTTATAACAGATACAGTATTTGACGAAATTGCTTTTGGTGGCCGACAACGAAATTGGCAAGAAGAGCAGATTCATGCCAAAACTGTTCAACTATTAAGGGAGTTTAAATTGGAGTCGCTTTACAATTCTCACCCTTTTACTCTCAGTATGGGACAAAAACGGCGGTTAAGTGTTGCAACCATGTTATTGTTTGATCAACCTTTATTATTGCTTGATGAACCAACCTACGGTCAAGATGAAAAAACAGCAAATGAACTTATTAAGCGATTAAAGGAGAGACAGGAAAAGGGAACCACCATTGTGATGGTTACTCACGATATGGAGTTGGTTGATACTTATTCCGATCAAGTCATTCTCTTAAATAAAGGAAGAGTTGCCTATCAAGGGACACCATACGGGTTATTTTCTAATCAAACTATTTTAAGTGAGACGGAGATCATTCCGCCACTTCATTACCAGCTAGCTCATGCAAGAGGGGAGCGTGTACTTGTATGAAATCAAACGATTCCTTCCTGGCTTACCTAAATCCAACTATTAAATTTCTCTCTCATTTGTTAGTTATGTTTCTGTTGATGACCACAACAAATCCACTAGTAACTTTTTGGATTTGGGTACTCGGCATATTGATTGGAGTTGTGTTTGGAGGATGGAAAATGACATTCATTTTAACAAGGCTGCTTCCGTACTTGGGATTTTTTATCTTTGTATTTTGGATGATGGCAGCTTTTGGGGAAGGGGAAAAAACCATTTGGAGATGGGCCTGGTTTCATATTACTGTGGAGAGTATGAATCATGGCTTAACGATTGCATTAAGGATGCTGGGGTTTGTTACATATGGTTTATTATTTACCTCAACAACAGACTTAACCTTACTTATTATGAGCTTTATTCATCAATGCAAACTTTCGCCAAAGTGGGCGTACGGTCTATTAGCAGGGTTTCGTTTCATCCCGTTATTCCAAACTGAATTTAACCAAATGAAAATCGCCCATAAGGTGAGAGGCTACAAGCAAAAGAATAGTTGGAAAGCTTTCATAAGGTACTCATTACCACTGTTTACGCAAGGAATACGAAAATCAGAACGAATTGCTATTGCGATGGAAGTACGAGGATTTACGGGTGGAAGGGATAGAACTTATTATCAAACTACTAGAGTGGTAACAAAAGACTGGGCTTATTTACTTTCTTTATTTTTTGCTGTAGTAGGTATTATCTTATTTATCGGTTGAATTTAAAGGAGGCTAATGACTATCCCGAATTCGTGTTGAGACAAATGGATATTATTGAAAAAAAAAGAGATGTACCTGGGGCAAACAAATAAATTGGAACCATTGAATTACGTTGTTCCCCTTACAATACGTAACAAGGTAGATACATGAGGTCTGATACCTCATGTATCTACTGTAAGCGTCTAAGCTGTATTAGATTCATAGCATGCAAATGGGGAATCAAAAACGTTACTTTCATCATAAATAATAGGTAATGTAAGCTCAAAGATTTCCTTTATGCCCTTCGACAAAGCCAATTGTTTCTGCAAGAGAAGGCTATTCTACTTTAACCTTAATTTTATCAATGGCATTATACCCATAGCCCTTCCGGTTCCAAAAAGGGGTGGTTGGCTGGGTACGTCCTGATGAATCGGTTGCTTTTGACAGAATCACATATTCACCTTTTTTCGCTAAATCCCATTCATAAGACCAGGATTGCCAGCCATAACCTTCATTTTTAGCAGGCTCTAATGTTGCAGTCAGCCAGCTGCTCCCGCCGTCTACACTTATTTCTACCTGAGAAATAGACCCGTTACCTGTCCAGGCAATCCCTTTAATCAAATGTTTCCCAGTATTTAAGATTTGCTTATCCAGAGGCTTTTGAATAGTCGAGTTTACATTGATTTCCGTAACAGGAAAGGCATCTTTATTATTTTCTTTATTAGGGTAATACATATAATCGATTACTTGAAAGGGACCTGTAAAATTAGAATCGATCACCCGAATCTGTTTGATCCATTTTACGGAGGCCATTCCATACCACTGTGGCACAATCAATCTCAGTGGATAACCGTGCTTAAACGGAATCGGCTTGTTATTGTATTCATATGCAATGATCGTGTCAGGATGGAGCGCCTTCTCTATAGGCAAACTTCTGGCATAGGGGAAAACCTCATCTAAATCAGTTCTTTCCCCAAAATCATGACCTTCAAAAACAACTTCTCTCGCTCCTTCTCTTATTCCAGAACGTTCAAGCAGGAAGCGTAATGGTACGCCCTTCCAAATACCCTGACTTATCGCTCCCTTTTCCATTTGTTCTCCAAATACTTTAGGTTCGAAAAAGCTTCGTTTGTCGCCTGAACATTCAAGGACAACGTGTAATGTTTTTGAAGGCATTTGAAGAAGATCTTGCATGGAAAAAACTGTTGGCTTTGTTACACTCCCGTTGATCGGAAGCCAATAATTCGAGTATGAAAGAGCTGGATAAGAAAAGTGATTCCGCCTATAAAATAACTTAGCAGGGATAATGTCAGTATTTATAAATTGAATCGGCGTCTCCTGGTTTTCCGGGAACAAACTACGTGTCAGTAAATAGGGCTTCACTTTAGGCTTGTTTGAACGGTCCATAATTTCCTCCTAATTAGAAAGGTTCATAAAGTATGTTTATGAACAATAGAATCTGATTAGATGTTTAATTTCTTGGCATTAAAGGGTTTCCAGCAAAATTATAGAATTAATAAACACAAAGGGGAGGAATGTGGCTATGACAAATGAGAGCAAGACAACTGAAATTAGACGGTATACGCTTGAACAGTTTTATGGTTCCGAATCGATAGCGGGCAATTTTATTTCTTTTGACGGAAAAAAGATATTGTTTTCAGGGGATAAAACGGGCATCTATAATGCTTATTCTGTTTCGACTGAAGACGGAACACGGACTCAGTTTACCCATTCCGAAGAAGATGCAGTGCAAGTAGTGTCCTTCTTTCCGGAAGATGACCGCTTTCTATTTTTAAGTGATAAAGGCGGGAATGAAATCTTACATATCTATATGCAAAATGAAAACGGGGAAACGGTTGACCTGACTCCAGGGGAGCAGGAGCGGGCAGAGTTTTATCATTGGAGCAAGGATGGAAAGAGCTTCTTCTACGGTTCCAATAAACGGAATCCAGGGTTTATGGATGTGTATGAATTGGATATTGCCAGCTTTGAATCAACGTGTATTTTTACAAATGATGAAGGGTATGAATTCGGGTCGGTTTCTCCTAACAAACGCTTTATTTCACTTGGGAAATTAACCAATGCAAATGATGCAAATGTATACATTTTTGACCGCGAAACAGAGAACTTCATTCATGTCACCCCGCATGATGGAGACGTCCAGAACATTCCTCAAAGGTTTAGCGGAAACTCCGAGAGCCTTTATTACTTAACGGATGAAAATGACGAGTTCCTTTATTTGAAAAAGTATCATATTGAATCTGAAACTGCTGAGGAATTTCTCAAGGAGAAATGGGATATCGTTGCCTCCCACATCTCGAAACAGGGTAACTATCTGGTTTATAGCGTGAATGCTGATGCAAGAACAGTGGTTAAGGTCTTGAATGTGAACTCCGGCCGGTACTTGGACTTTCCTGAACTGCCTGAAGGGCAAATCATTGATTTAAAGTTTTCGGCAAATGAGGAACTGATCTCTTTCTTGTTTAGCAGCCCGACTTCACCAACCAATTTATATACCTATACTCTTGAGACAGCTGAACTGAAAAAGCTCACAGAGACCCTTAATCCAGAAATCAGCCAGGCTGATTTAACGGATGCGAAGGTGATTCGATATCCATCCTTTGACGGGCTGGACATTCCAGCTATCTATTACAAGCCAAGTGTAAAAGCTGGTGAGAAAGCCCCAGCCCTAGTTTATGTTCACGGCGGTCCTGGAGGGCAATCAAGAACCGATTATAACCCGCTATTCCAATATCTCGCCAATCATGGATATGCTGTCCTGGCAGTGAATAACCGCGGCAGCTCCGGATATGGGAAAACATTTTTTAGCGCTGCTGACCTGAAACATGGCGAAATTGATCTGGAGGATTGCATCCAGGCAAAAACCTTCTTGAAGGAACAAGAAGAAATCGATGGCGAAAAAATCGGCATCATCGGGGGAAGTTATGGCGGATATATGGTCCTGGCCGCATTGGCCTTCAGACCAGACGAGTTTAATGTAGGGGTAGACATTTTTGGAGTATCCAACTGGGAACGCACACTAAAGAGCATTCCAGCCTGGTGGGAAAGCTCCCGTGATGCACTGTATAAAAAACTCGGAAATCCATACACCCAAACAGACTACATCCGGAGCATCTCACCATTGTTCCATGCCAATAAGATTAACAAGCCGCTCATTGTCCTTCAGGGAGCCAATGACCCGCGTGTCCTCCAAGTGGAATCCGACGAAATCGTCGAGGCCCTCAAAAAGAACAATATTCCGGTTGAGTATATCGTCTTTCCGGATGAAGGGCACGGATTTATGAAAAAAGAAAACCGGATAAAAGGATATGGGGCTGTACTTGAGTTTCTGGATACCTATTTAAAACAATAATAAATGTTTATAAAAGGGATTCGCATATAATAACTGGTTCCGTTCACTTTCGTAAACATTATAAAAATAATTCTAAATGAGTGCCAATTTGCATATGAAATTGACACTCATTTTTTTGGTGAAAGCCATTTGTGCGCATAAATTTTTGTAAGGAAAGGGTACCACATATCTTATCAATAATGAAGGGTGTAAGCAATGTGGGAAAGCAACAGAAGCTAGCATGGAATTATACTACGAGGAAATGGAGTTGTTTTTCTGCTGTTTATTTGAGCAAATTATCTGTAGAGCATATGAAAAACCAACAGTCAGGTTCGATTATTCTATACATTTTCAGTAGAGAAAGCAGGGGGGAACGTTACCTATAACAATGAAAAATCTCCCCTGTTCAGTTTCACGAAGTCATTGGCAGACGAGGTGATATCGAATGGATTCAGGGTTAATAGCATCCCACTTGGAAGTATACTGTACGGAACAGGTAATTGGAAAAAGCGGACCCGGAAGGCAATAAGGATTTCGTAAAGAGGGAAATACCAGCCTGTGCTTCGGTACCCCTGAATAGATTCCGAATGTTGCAGTATTTTTGGCCTCCCAAAAACCATCTGATTGTTGGGGTCATTATGAATGTGAATGGTAGTCAATCTAGAATGAATTTTTGAGAATGGAGATTTTTTTTGAATAAGAACAAATAGAGACGAAAATAAATTCCTGCTCTATTTGTTCTTAGGTAGAATAACCAAATTCCCCGTTAATGTACCTTAACCTTGATTTTATCAATGGCATTATATCCATACCCCTTCCTATTCCAATAAGAGTTGGTAGGGTGCGACATATAAGCCTTAGCCTAAGTTATTAGGGCACCTTCTTTAGGATAAGGAGGAAAAGAATTTGCTTAAAAGGGATGTTTGAACCCCTATCGGTTCAAAAATAATGAAAATATAAATACGAACTGGAAAATGTCTAAACTTCTAACTTGTATCGTTTTGCCCGAAGTGTAAAGGCTTCTTTTCCACCTTCCATAATATTGCATATGGCTTCTTTTATACCCTGTTTCTCAATAGAACCCTCACATAGAACTTCTATATTCTTACTTTCCGAATTCATTGCTATTACCCACTCAGAGTCCCCATTAACAGGGATGTTAGCATTATGGGTAACAGCTATTATTTGGCGAGTATTTTTGGAATGGCATAAGCGGTCTACAATTAATTCATAAATAAGTTGGTTATCTAAATCATCCTCAGGTTGGTCCAATAAAAGTGGAGAATCTCCATAAGATAAAAGGAAGGTGAGGATGGCTGATGTTTTTTGGCCAGCTGAAGCATTAGATATAGATTTAAACCCAGAGGCAGCATTTGCTTTATATTGAACTTCAATTTTATCTTCTGGATATAATAGTCTAATCTTATCCATTTGTTCATCATTAAGACCCTTTATTAAGGTATTGAATCTGCCAGTAAACCTTCCATTATTTTGGCCAGTATCTTTAATAGTTGTTATCATATCACGTAACTCCGTAATATTTCGCTCTACTGGACCATTAAAAACTAAAGAATTAATGACCTGAAAATCATCTGTAAATGTATCAGGTCTTTGAAGAATTTTTCTTAGTTCAGCTTCAAAATTTTCGGAATCACGAAATGGCTTTACTTCAATTTTTATATTTGGAGTATCAGCAAGTACTGATCCTAAAAAATCTCTTCGAAGTGTAGTGATATGTTTTCTTATTTCCAAATAGGAATCTGAAATTCCTTTTAATTCATCCGATAGAGTGTTTAATTTATCTTCATCTTTTGCAATATCTTCAAGCTCCGTTCCTTTGCGATTTAACTCAGTTGAAAGCGCCTCTATATTATCTAAATCTTTTAATTCATCTGGAGTTAACTCGTCTTGTAAGGTTTGAAATTCAAATATTGCCTTTTGGAAATGTTGATTCCAAGTAGATTCCCTAATTGCCTGAATTAAAGATGCCTTTGCTTCGGTTAAAACTTTTCTGGAATCTGTTAGTTTTGTAATAACTGCGTGGAATTCTGTAGAATTCCTAGCTAATATCATTCTTAACTCTTCCTCACCATCTTGTAAGAATTCGAATTTATCAAAGTCCGGATAACAAAAGGTATCTATCATATCACTGAGTTTACTTTCTTTATCCTCAAAATCCTTAGTAACTTTTTGAAGATTAGCATTATCGGCTTCAAATTCTTGCTGTTTCTTTAAAATATTTTGATAGCCTTTTTCTTTAAACTCCAATAGCCTTTCTTGAACATCTTTTATTTCAAATTCAAGTCTAGATTTTTTTCTAATTCGATCTCGTATGGATCTTATTTGTACTGACGTAACAAAATAAGTATTTTGAGTATCTTTTAGTTCTTTTAACTTGTCATCCAAATTAATGATAGATTGGTCTATCTTCTCTCTTAGAGCATTTGGACGAGTAGCTATTTGATAAATTTGCTTCTGGGAGTATATTTCTGCACTAAACAAGTCTAAAATAGGATCTGGAGTCTCTTGGTATATACCGTTTTCATTCATTTTATAAAAAGTTTTAGAGAATTGTTCTCCATGAAAATTGGTGTAAATTATCTTGTAAGTATGTCCTAATCTTTCTATATATAATTCTATAACTGTATCATTTGTTAGGATTCCCTTTTTTTCTTCTTCGGACCTAGTATCGCATTGTTTAAAGAAATTTTTTTGTTCTTGAAGTAACTCACCAAAATCACTTATGTCAGAGTTATTTTCTAAAAGTCCTCTTATAATCCTATGAATCGCAGATTTGCCGGTTCCACGCCCCCCAATAATGGTATTTAATTGAGGGCTTAATTGTATTTTGATAGTATCTCGAGGATTTAAAACAGTATTTTTCACGACTAAACCTTTAATAAGTAGATTTGGTTTAGTGTATGGAGAAGATGGACAATCAAAGTCATTCCTTATTTTCTGAGAGGGCATTAATAAAGCGTGTCTCAGACTCTCCAAGGATATATCTTCCTCCATTTTAATCCAAGTATATCTGTTTCCTATCCCCCAAAGACCGTGTGTTGTTTTTCCGTGAGCACTAGGATTGTCAGAAAATGTAAGCATCGCCTTATCTCTCTTTTTGGCAAGCTTTACTGCATTGCTCCATTTTCTTACAAGGTCTTCATTTATCCTCGGATATCTTTCGATTAGTGCATCAAGACGTTCTTGAGAAGAGAAACTCTCTTGGTAATAAATTTCTCTATTAACCACTTGAACACCAGTAATATATGGTTTATCCATGAAATTTTGCATTGTTTGGTAACTGGTTTCACAAATACCATTATACTCATCAATATGTGCTGGAATTACAACTGCACCACGGCTAACTGCCTTTTCTGCAATTGAAAATATAGTTTCTGTTTCCTCGGTGGTCGCATCTTGTTCTGCGAACTTATGGTCCTGAATTCCACAATAATGAAGAAATCCATTAATATCACTTGTTCGCTTGTCTATATCAAATAAAATTAATAAGTGTACTTTAGATGTATCACAAGTAATTTCTACACCCGGAAAAACAGTTAATTTTGTACCTTTGGCAGCTTCAATAATTCTATCAATATAATTACCACTATTATGATCCGTAACGGCTACTACTTCTAATCCCTTAGCTATACATGATTGAACCCATTCCTCTGGAGTCACTTCCTTACTTGAGAAACATTTGCTTTCAGGTGTATGTAAATGTAAATCACATTTATACCATTGATTGCCTCTGAAATTCATCCTATACCAACTCTCATAAAATTATATTAATTTATTCAGTATTTTCTAGAGCATTAATTCCCTAGTATTAATACTTTAGTAATAAAACAAGTAATATATCTTCTTATTCTTATATGCTATGCCCTCCTAGTGCAATTTTATTTTCCATATTTATCTTCTATCATACAATAATCGACAAAGAAAATATGAAAATCTTGGCAAATAAGATAAAAATACGTAGTTAGATAATATAAAGATGATTATAATAAAATAAATGCATGATAAAAATAGGGCTAAAAAAAGTCAAGCGGGTTACTTCAAAGGGAATCAGTCAATTCAGATATATCAAAGAGGGGGAAAATATGGAACTTCAGTATATATTTATTCAGGAATATAACAATTTTATAATTGAACAAGGTTTTAATTTTAGCGGTAAATTTAATTTCCGTTACAATAAACCTACCGAAGGCAATATTCCTGTAAGATTATTTATCACAAAAAACCCCAATTATATTAATAACTTTTATTCATTAGAAAGCGAGACTGATAATACAAAAATAAGTAATATTACTGCCATTGTTGGGGAAAACGGATCGGGCAAATCAACATTATTAGATTTTATAAAAGAGCACTTAAGTAGGGGGAAGTTTAAAAGTAATGTAATAATAGCATTTTATGATCAAAGCATATTAAAGATATACAAGCCAGAAAATATGGAATTAGAAATACATTCGAAGGATATAGACTATAATATAATACCAATAAAAATTGGATCAAAGTTTAAACCTACACCATTAGAAGGATTAGAAAACACAAATTTTATATTTTTTTCAAATATATTTGACTTAAAAATGAGAGAAATACAACATAGTAAATTGCTAAATATCTCAACTAATTATTTGTTAGAAACAGCAGTTAAACAATCGGGATATTTAAATCAAAATGAAATTTCGGTTCATCGATTTAGAGAAATGGATCGACAGTTAAAAATGATTAATGAAGAAAAAAATGAATTATTAAAAATTCCTTTTTCATTACCTAAATATGTAAAGGTATCTTTCTTAAATACAGACTTAGAGAACCAAGAGGATTTCACGTCGGAAATCTTAGACATGATGGATGAATTTCAGAAGGACCGAGATAAACAGAAGACGAGAAATAGGTTAGAGATTTTTGAATTAAATATATTATTATGCTTAATATATCATTATTTAATAGAAATGCACTACCAGAATTCAGGTTTTGACGTTTATAAGTTATTTATGGATCATTATCTAAATCAAAAAGGTACTTTTAAAGAAAAAGTCACTACATTATTGGATAAAGCGTCAGAAAAATTTCAAAATAGTGAAGTTAACAAAATTAATTTAGCAAAGAACTTGGTTTCTTTTTTTGAATTTATTATTGAAAATGGGATGAACAATGTTATTAATGTGAAGCGGATGACTTTTGAATTTAGTGTAAATGATAACGCTTTATTTAAAGAACTAAACTCGTTATATATTGACACAATTGATGTGCATGAATATTTATCGTATGGGTGGCGAGATCTGAGTTCGGGAGAAAAAGCCTTATTAAATATATATTCAAGATTTTATTCAGTAAAGAAACAAATTATAGAGGATAATATAATTGTCTTGATTGATGAAGGTGAAATTTACTTACATCCTGAATGGCAAAGACGATTAGTTTATAATTTAATTCAATTTCTTACATCACTTTTCAAGAATAAAAACATCCAAATTATCATTACTTCTAATTCGCCATTTATAATTTCCGATCTACCAAGTTCTAGTATCATTTTTTTAAAAAGAACAGAGGATTCTAGCAAAATAATTAGTGGCTTAGAAGAACAACATCACACTTTTGCAGCAAATATTCATAATTTATTATCTCATTCTTTTTTTATGGGGGATGGTCTTATAGGTGACTTTGCCAAATATAAAATAAACAAAATAATTGATTTATTAATGAATAGTAAAGCAGCAGAAATATATAGATATAAAGAAGATATTGAAAAAACAATTAATATAATTGGAGAACCAATTATAAAAAATAAGTTGTTAAGTATTTTAAATGAAAAGATGAGTGTTAATATGATGAATATTGATGAAAAAATAGGTATGTTGGAAAAACAAATTGACGAATTAAGGAAATCAAAATGATAGGGCTAAATAATATATTAAACCATGGGCTAGACAGCTTAAGTATACGTCATTATGATTATTTTCAACCAAAAATTTCCAGAAAAATACAAGGAATATTGCAGAAAAGAATAAGAAAAGAGCAGAAAAAGTTTTTTGACTACATTATTAATAATTTAACAAAAATACTTGTAGGGAACCCTAAAATACTTCAAGATATTATATATGAAATTGAAAGAGAGTTTCCTGATATTTCCGAGGATATAAAAAATAAAAAAACAATACATAAAAAACTTACAGATATTTTCAATTACAACAATTTTGTTAATACGTATGATTCCTCAAAGTGGGGGGCATATGCTTTAGCTGAAAACGTAAAGATTTCAGTTTGTCCCTATTGTAATAGAAATTATATTCACACTTTAAACACTGAAGACGGTAGAACCCGCCCGCATTTTGACCATTTTTTTGATAAAGCTACTTATCCATATTTAGCATTGTCCTTTTATAATCTGATACCTTGTTGCTATATTTGTAACAGTAGTTTAAAGCGAACCAAGAAATTTTCATTAGGCACTCATATTAATCCTTATATTGAAGATTTCGGGGATAATGTAAGGTTTTCGGTTCAGTTCAGAAAGAGCCACGATAAAATTGACTATGTTAAACTCTGGGATGGTTCAATAGATGTATTCGATATTAAGTTGAAAATTAATAAAGATATAAAGATGGATTATTCAACCTTAAGGAAGATTGCTAGAAATGCAAAAACTTTTAAAATTAATGAATTATACAACTTTCACAAAGATTATGTCTCGGAGTTAATAATTAAATCAAAAATATATGATGAGACCTTAATAAAATCTATTGTCACTAATTTCCCGAGTATCTTTGACGATGATGATATGGGGAGACTAATTTATGGAAATTACATTAAATCCGATGATATACACAAAAGGCCTCTAGCCAAATTAACTAGGGATATTGTAAAGGAGTTCGGATTAAATAAATCTATTTGAACTGCTTTATAAAAATTTATTAAGACGTTGTCCAATTGGCAGCGTTTTATTTGTATATCTTGTATTAACGTATTAAATTTTATGCTTACTACACTTTAATAAAGTATGTTTCCAATAACATATAGTTTGTCCCTACCATTCAAAATTATAAAAGTAATATTGGGTAATAAGAAATTATAATTCGAAAATTAAAATAGGATAAAGGATAGGATTTATAACACTGTTAAATTAACCGCGAGAAACACGGATGAGGCCATACTTTATATCTAGAATTTTGCAATTATATACTATTACTTGATCACGATATAGGAGAAGATGAAAAAGGAAATCTATTACCGACTGGCTATGATTTAGTGAAATATTTTTGTGAAAAGGGATTGCGGACCAATAAGATATACCTGCATACCGATAATGGCGTTGGCCGTGATAACATGTATCATACCCTTAAGGCTGCCCAAAGAAGAAGGTTTATTGATCCTGATATAGAAATTTACCACTACTCCATTACTCCAAATAGATACACTGAAGTTTGAAAAACCAAGAAAAAGACTTATCTTTATTCCTTATAGTTGAAATAATATTATATTTTAAATTCCAAAGTAAATCCCTATACTAATTAGTTTGGGATTTACATCTCTTAATACACCACCGTTAGGATTCCCTGCCAAGCCCAAATTGAGTTGTCCAATGTAGCACTTTCAACAATTGGTTGCATTCAACCTGACCCGCTCATACCATAGAGTACTTCATAGATTACAACAAAGATATATACATCCCCGGTTGCTATCGCAGCCGGGTTATTTTTTGTGTCAAAAATTGTTCATATTTGACCATGTCCTTTTTGGGGGGCTCATCTATATATAAAGGGTGAGAGGCTGGAGTGATATTGTTTGACGCGATGCAGTGGTGACTACTAGAAACGGAGGTTTTTGTATGAGCAATTTGTTGATTAATGAACGGCCGATGATGGTGATCCCGGCTTTGGCAGTGAAGATTGGCTTGAATGAAGCGATTGTGCTGCAGCAAATCCATTATTGGCTGAAAAAGAAGCTTCATGTGATTGAGGGGAGAAGCTGGGTGTATAACACCTATAAGGAGTGGAACCAGCAGCTCCCGTTTTGGTCGGAGAGTACAATCAAGCGAGTGTTTAAAACACTGGAGGACCTGGGCTATGTTCTATCGGGCAATTTCAACAGATCCAAACTGGATCAGACTAAGTGGTACACAATTGATTATGAAAAATTGAAGGAGCTTGATGAAAGGGAAACCATTACAGAAGAAATTCTGCCGGAGTCTGAGATTCCAGAGAAACTGGAATCAATTGAGGAGATTCCGGTTGCTGAAGTGGTGGAGTACTTGAATGAAAAAACCAACTCGTCCTATAAGGTTGGGACAGGGAAGACCCGGAAGCTAATCACTTCCCGGTGGAAGGAAGGATTCAGGCTGTCTGATTTCATGACTGTCATTGATAAAAAAGCGGATGAGTGGCTCGAACATCCGAAGTGGAGCCGATACCTGAGGCCAGAGACGCTTTTTGGTCCAAAGTTTGAATCATATTTAAACCAGAAGACTGCCAAAACAAAGCTGCGTGAGGAGGATTTCCGCTTTGATGACGAAACGTGAAGTGTTTTTACTATTAAAGATGATCACGACTTATTATGAGCATTTTGTGGTTGACCAGGAGAAGGTCGACAATTGGCACAAGCTTTTGAAAGAATCCTCCTTTGAACAGTGTAAGCAGCGGCTTTTAGCCCATGCCGCTGTTTCTCCCTACCCGCCTAGAATTTGTGATTTTGCTTCTAAACCGGCTGCTGTAGGGAGAGCGATACCTAACTGCAATGAGACAAACTATGTTCTTTTTCAGCGGGAAAGGCCAGCAAGTGCGGAGGTAGCCGAGGCACATATGGCTAAAATCAGGGAAATTCTTGGGATCGAAAGGAGGAATTCATAATGTCTGTTGTAGCAATGAGCTATAAAGAGGGTGATGGACGGCTGGTAAACTATGAGGCTGAAGAGGCATTTGTCGGGTCGTTCTTTCTAGATGGAACGCTGATGCAAGAATGCACAGTCCAGCCGATTCAACTGTATACCTATAAATTAAGAAGTCTATTCTCAGTTATTTGCCGGCTGTATGAAAAAGGTAAGCCGATTGACATCATCACGGTTGCAGAGGAAGCTGGCATTCAGGAGCTTGAGAGCCTTGGAGGTATTGGCTATCTCACCGATATCGCAATCAGTGTTCCAACCACCGAAAATTTTCAATTCTATCAAAACACAGTCATGGAATATCACCAAAAAAGAAAAACAATTGAAATTGCCGGAAAAATTAGGGATAGGGCACGGGATGGAGATATCAAGGATGTCCTTAACGAAGGCATCAAACAACTAAGGCTGATTGAAGAGGTGCAAGGAACCGATGATGCTGGGGACATCAGAACTGGGCTCGTGGACTTGTATATCGACTGTGAAAAGGACATAGGGGAAATCACCGGAGTTCCTTCAGGATTTTACAAACTGGACAAGCTGACCGGCGGTTTTCAGGAGTCAGACCTAGTGGTCGTTGGTGCACGCCCAAGTATGGGGAAGACAGCCTTTGCACTGAACATTGCATTGAATGCAGCTAAAGAGGATGTGACAGCTATTTTTTCTTTAGAAATGCCAAAAAGACAATTGCTGCGAAGGGCCGCAAGCTCTATCGGCAACATCAGCAGCATTAAGATGAGAAACCCAAAGCAAACCTTTAATCAAGAGGAATGGAATAACTTCCAGTATGCCATAAGTATCCTTTCGAGATTAAACATGAGAATATTCGACCAAGCAGGAATGGACATTAGCTATATTTGGACAAAGGTCAGGCAGTTGAGAAAGGAATTTGGTGAAGAAAAAAGGATTCTAGTGGTAATTGATTATCTCCAACTGATTACCGGCAACCCCAGACATCAAGCAAATCGCCAGGCAGAAGTCAGCGAAATCAGCCGATTACTCAAACAAATGGCCAGGGAAACGAATGCAGTGGTCATTGCGCTATCCCAGCTGAGTCGAGGAGTAGAAAACCGTCAGGACAAACGGCCAATGTTATCGGATCTGCGAGAGAGCGGACAGATTGAACAGGATGCAGATGTGATTGCGTTTCTGTATCGCGAGGGATATTACGAGAAAAAAGAAGAAGAGAGAGCTATGAAGGAAACTCAAACACACCAAGGGACAACCGGCAGAAAGCCAGGTAATTGAGGTGATCGTCGCCAAGCAGCGGAACGGACCAATCGGGACAGTTGAATTGGCATTCATGATGGAAGTGGGTAGGTTTGGGTGAGGAGGGGTTGGTCTTAATCTACGGTATTGAACTTCAAAAGAGATGAAGAAACAAAATTGATAAATAATGTTAAATATAAATGATGAAGGTTGGGGGAGGTTACATGGAAAATTGGGAATATAAATATAAAAATATTCATCTTACTCCTACTATAAGTAGAGATCTTATTCTAGAAATATTTAATAGAAGCACAGTAGAGAGAAAAACAATAATTCAAGAAATTATAAAAATCCATATAGAGAGAGGTGGAAAAGAACCCAGAGCGAAAGATAGGCCCAGAATGGTGAAAAAGGCGTTAGAACGTTTAGTGAAGGAAGGGTACGCCACAAAACGTTCACTGGGATATTGGCAAATAAATAACGAAAACAAAAGTGACATTATTGACATTGTGCCAACTCCTGATGAAAGAGAACATCAACCAGAAAAAACAAAAGATGATGATGAAGCGGATATTATTTTGGGAAGGGGTCCAAGTGCAGTTTATTTATATTATTTTCCTAGTTACAAGAAAAATAGGGTTAAGGATACATGGGAATGTAAAATCGGGAAAACGGATAAGGATCCAATGCAAAGAATAAGTTCTCAAGCTTCAACAGCTTTGCCCGAAAAACCTAAAGTAGCAATCATAATAAAAACAGACAACGCACATGCTTTGGAGCTGGCTATTCACAATATCCTTACTTATAGAAAGAAAAATTTAGACACTGCTTTAGGAAAAGAATGGTTTGATACCAATCCTGATGAGTTTCTTACTATTGTCCTATTCATCTCACAATCAACTCTACTCTTTAATGAAAAAGCATGCTAACTCTGAGCATGCTTATTCCTATTAAACTCCATATGATCAATAACTCTTCCGATAATACTCCAACTGATTCTCCAGTATCCCGAATGGAACTAAAACTGTTAGAAGCCGGAGAAGTATAGCAAACTTTTTTCTGCTTTCATACATTACTACATACGTCTATGAGAGTTTAGAAACGTATGCCTCCAATAAAAAAATGACTTTGATGCTACAGGCACAATTCGATAGCCAGCCCTCTCTCTGCGAACTTTCCTTACGATAAATCCTTTTTATATTGGATGGCCAAGTATAATCCACCTGCTAAAATTGCTAACGCATATTTGAACAAGAAAAAGATGGTCCACATATAGTCTTTGGGAAAAATCATGTCACATAGAAGAATTGCCAACAACACACAGTAAGCGCTTTTCAAATAGATAATATTTGTCCGTTCATCTGCTGGCCCAATCTTCTTATGAAAAATATAGGTGAAAATCACACTACCCATAAGGAGTAAAAAACCAACTCCAATGAGAATATTCCAGTTTCCCGTAGATTGTTCAGCCCAGGACTTTAAAGGGTGAAAAATTGCGTTATGGATATCTGAGAAAAAATTAGTTATCATTTTGATCATTTCCTTTCTCATAAGTAAATATCTCGTTTACATCAACATTAAAAAAATCGGCAATGCGAAAAGCCAGCAGCAGAGTGGGAACATAATTTCCTTTTTCCATTACGAAGATAGTTTGTTTGGAAACCCCAACTTTTTCTGCTAATTCTTGCTGAGACATTCTAGCAAGTACACGATGTTCATAAACCTTATTTGATATCGAATCACCAAAATCTTTCTTCATGACCTTCACCTCTTGAATAAAACTATAAACTTATCTTTTATAAAAGTAAAGTAAACTTATACAAAATAATAAAATATCTTTATGTTTGCTTAAATTAGTTTATTTAACAAGGGCTAGAATGCAGAAAAAACCTGACGATATTCATGATTCCGTCAGGTTTATATATCGGTCTGGTGTATTTTATGTTTTTTGGTAGTGCATATTATGATATTCCGTGGTGAAAAGAACGGTTAGAGTGGTGCAGTCGGATGACAATATTCTCAATCATGGTATAAGTTTTATGGAGAATTTGTGTGATTATTTTATTTGCGGAAGGATAAGGTAAATAAATTATCTAAGTCTATTGCTTTAGAAAGTTCCCTTTATATGGTATATTATAGGTAAAAAGAACTTGTGTTCGCTTTGGAGAGTGGTACCATGCCAAAAATGTTCAGAGATACCCGTCGCCAAGGAAATGTAAAAAAGAACATAGAAATAAATAAGAGGAAAAAAGAAGCTCTTAATGAAAAGTTTCTAACTCGCGTTCAAATAAAAGATAAAGCGATAAAACTAAACGATAAATCAGAGGATCTAAAGCAAATAAAAGAAATCCATAAAAAGTTGAAAAAGGCACAAAAAGAGATTGAAGCCCAAAAGAAACTTATCCATGAATTAAGAGAAGAGAACAGGCTAGAAAAACAAAAGAATGAGTCATTGAAAAGGGAAAAGTGGGAGTTGCAAAAGGAGTTGAATCTGGAAACCAAGCGGCTTGAAATAAAAACCATGGAGTTACATACATCTCTGCAAAAAGAAATAAAACAGACAAAAGAACTGGAGTTGCAGCTCGACCTGCTCAAAAAGGAAAAACGTAGAAAACGAGTCTCTGATAAACAAAAAAATTTGGCCAATCAGGTGAAGCAGCTGCGAGAACAAAATACGGCTTTAAAACAAAAGTTGGACAATTTTGATTCAATCGTTATCCAGGAACACGGCGACTTAAGGGAGGAGCTAGCAAAGTTACAAAGAGAACTTGATACATACAAAGTTTTTGAAAATAACCTTAGAAGCAATCCTGAATTGCTAATTAGTTATTTCCAGGGGCGGTTTGGTGCCAAGTACTTACCTCAATTATTACTATTGCTGGAGCAGTACATTTCCAAGGAGAATCTAAAGTATTTTTACCTTGAGGGTCAGAATGTTTTTTATACCTTTATGAGGAGAGTTGGGTTACTAGGCCATTTATCAAAAAAGCGAGCAAGTCCTTATATACTAAGGAATCCAAAGTATTTCCAAGAAAGTGAACGCCTCGGCTATCTTGCCTTTGAAGACGGGGAGTGGATGTTCACGGATTTAACCACCACCGCAGAAATTAACTCTTTCCCGGTTAAGGATAGTTCAGTTATTCCCTCTGATTCAACAGATTTACCTGCAAGGGCCAGGGTACAGGAAGGCGTAGCGGAAATAACCCGCCTTTACTCCTGGTTTGAATTTAATCCAACCAGTAATGTACAAAAAGTTAGTAGAAAAGCTTCAAAGCAAAAGGAATATAAAACATTTGGCAACTTCAAAATTTTAATTGTTGGATCCAGACTGATGAATAATTACATGTCTCGTCTTGAAAAGCATGGTTGTTTGGTTCAAGTTCACAATCCCTATGAAGACGGATTTGAATTATTAAAAGGACGGGTTGGAAGAGCGGAAATCATTCTCGTGTGTGAGCGGCATGTACCGCATAATGTATGGGATTATATTGATAGGCGACAGCCCTACGTAAGCGTACTCAAAAAGGATAGTGCAGACTTAATTTCAACTTACACTTATTTAACTCTGCAGAGATGCGAATTAATCTGATATCAGAAATGAGACACGTTTAAATACATAATATGTGAAATGTAAGAGAGGGGTATGAGATTTTTTAAAAATCTCATATTCCTCTTGACTGTTATATAAAATCCTAGTATAGTAATAAATGTCCTCATCAAGAGGCATAACAAAATAACGATTCCGTAGCTCAGCTGGGAGAGCACTACCTTGACAGGGTAGGGGTCGCTGGTTCGAACCCAGTCGGAATCATAACTAGTCCTGATACTTATTGTATTAGGGCTTTTTTTATTTAAAAATTTCCTCTTACCTAACAAATGATGTGTCATCTTCCGTACGAATTTGATAGAGAGCCTCTCTCCGCTTCTTGTATGAAAATGAGGACTGTGGCTGCCGGCCAGAAAGAAAGTGATCGATTCAGTCCCTTGCTGGATTTACCTTACGAGTACCAAAATGAAGAAAAATGGAAACTCAATACAACTTTTTTCGTCTATAATGAAGGAGTCTGCAACTTCCATAATATTTCCTATCTTCTAGGCTTTTCGCATTTTATTGAAAGGAGACAGAATGATAAATTTCCCACTCAAATTTAACACGTACATATTGTCAAAAGCCCTTAAAATTTGCTTAAAAGCTCTACTGCTTTTTTTTAGTGTGCTTATTCTGGCTTGCCTGAAATTCTTATTCCTTAAGGAAAATTCTTTCGGATTTTACCCGTCTGAGTTTGTCCAGGCCGTTGCAGCGACGGTTAAAAATTTATATGGATTAAAAAATGGATCGATCATGCTTCCTTATACATTTGACCCTGTGCCCATCCTTACTTATTTGCCAAACGCCTATCGCTACTCGCTTACATTATTGTTCGGTGCTTTATTTCTTGGTGTAGGATTGGCTTTCATTTTTCTGTATCTCTACCTTTGGCTACCGCTCGGGGTAAGGAGGCGGGTAAGAAAGCTTGTTTCGATCCTTGAGACGCTGCCGGATCTTTTCATCATTATGAGCTTTCAATTTGCAGTTATTTATTTGTATAAACAGACGGGTCTGAAGATATTGCAGCTATACAGTTTGGACACGGAAGTATATATCATGCCGATCATTTGTTTAATGCTCGTGCCGTTTTTTATGCTGCTCCGAATCATGATTACTGTATTTGAAGAGGAATATGAAAAACTCTATGTGGAATTTGCAAAGGCGAAGGGGCTCAGCCGACTGGAAGTATTTACGAAGCATGTCCTCAGAAATATCGTGTACTCTTTTACTCAATATCTCGGAGTCATTTATTGGATGATGATTACGAGTTTGATTTTAGTAGAATACCTTTCTTTGATTAATGGTTTTACTTTTATGCTATATCGATTTGTGTCAGGGGAAATTTTTATTCTTGGAGTCGGCTTGATTCTGCTTCCTTATGGCTTCATTCTACTTGCGGTAAAGCTTCTTCTTCGTAATAGGAGTGCAGCATGATGAATAATTTTAGAAAAACATTGCTATTGGTCGCTGGTTTGCTTCTTTTCTTGTTGGCTGTAAGTATTGTCTATTCTTCTTTTTTTAAAACAGATAAAGAACCAGAGCGCTTTATCTATAATGACAAAGGCGAAATTATTGAGAAAGCGCCATTTCCGCCATCGCTTTCGCATCCACTGGGAACAGATGAGGTAGGGAATGACCTTGCACTAAGAATGGTTGAAGGCGCCAAGTTTACACTCGTTTTTATTACCAGTGTATCTTTACTGAGAATACTGATAAGCATGATTCTCGCATATCTTCTAGTTTTTCCTTTGAGAAGGATAAGTGAATGGGTTGAAACCGTATTTACTCCCTTCCGGTATATTCCGGGCATGATTTTGGTGTTGCTGCTATCGCCGGATTTGCATCCCTTGTCTTACCAAAATAGCATTTGGCAGCTGGTCCTGTTTCAATTCATTCTGTTTGTATTAATAGGAATACCGATTTTATCTACCCTTCTAGTAAAAGAATCCCGGTATATATTAAACAATGAATATATCATAGCTTCCCGGCAGCTGGGTGCAAGCAGCTGGCATATCTATACGAAACAAATTCTTCCCGTTTTAAAAAACAGGCTGATTGTGGTATTCCTGCAGCAACTGTCTATCAATATGCTGCTTCTCATCCAACTTGGCGTTTTTCAATACTATATTGGAGGAAGAAAACCGGGAAACATTGCGGGAGATGGAGAGGTAGTCCCGAAGTTTTTATCAAGATCCGGAGAATGGGCAGGCTTGATTGGTTCCGGTATTGATGAATTCATTAGGGCACCTTGGATCTTTTTCGGCCCTTTGTTAGTCACCGTCAGTTTTTTAATCATCATCAAGATACTGGCAAACCGGGTTGAAGATCAACGATAAAGTCACACTGTTTTCGTATAGATTGTTGCTTTGATTGAAGAAAATGTATCTATATATAAATAAGAAAGAAAATGAAAGGGTGATAGTATGAACCAAAGCAAAGAAGAAAAAGAATTATTCGATAAGTGCAAAGATAGATTAAATACACCAAAAGAAGAGTGGATGAAATACGAAGGTCCTGAACAGCTTAAGAATTTGATAATGGAAGACAAAAAGAAAAGAGGATGGAAATTCAAAGGCGAAAAATAAGAAGGATTTACGCCTTTCTTACCGCAACTTTAAACCGTTAAGAGTCTTACACCATATTTAGCACAGGCCTCCACAATGTAGGATAGGCCAAACATTCTTTTAACCTTTAAAATTTTATTAATAACAAAACCGGCAGGCGGCTTGTGTCCGCCTGTTTTATTTCCCATCATAAAGAATTGTATTTCCCTTCAATGAGTTCAATCAGCTTTTTGCTCGGCAGTTGCAGCAGTTCTTGATCATATACCATATAGAAACTCCGGAGCATGCGAATGTCCTTGATTTCGATTTGTTTTAATGTGTTTAATTCCAGCTCTTTTTTTACAGCTGATTTGGATAAGATCGAGATTCCCAGGCCTGCTTCGACGGCAGATTTGATTGCTTCGGTGTGATTTAGCTCGATAACAACCTTAAGTTTAGATGGATTAATATGATTTTTTCGCAGAGTATCCTCCATAACTTGTCTAGTTCCAGAGCCTTTTTCCCTAATAATAAAAGGAAAGGTAAGCAGCTGATCAATGGTGATCGTTTCTGTATCAACCAAGTAGTAGTCAGGGGATGCAACAACAATCAGCTCATCTTCAGCAAAGGGCTTTTGTTTTACAACCGGATAAGAGAGCATAGATTCAATAAATCCTAAATTAATTTCCTGATTATTTAACTTATCCACTATTTGATCTGAATTAAAAATATTAAATTGGATATTTACCAACGGGTACAGTTTACTAAAATCAGCTAAAATAAAGGGAAGGATGTGCTCTCCAATCGTTAAACTGGCGCCAACCTTTAAGTCTCCGTGGACAATTCCTTTTAGCTCTTCCAACGCATTAGTCGTTTCGTTCATTAGTGTAAGTATTTTTTTTACTTGAATATATAGAATCTCCCCGGCAGGAGTCAGGGAGACTTTTTTTGTGGTTCGTTCAAATAATTTGCAGTCCCATTTTTCCTCAAGATACTTAATTTGCAGACTGACAGAAGATTGAGAGAGGTGGAGGTCCTTTGCTGTTTGAGAGAAACTTTTATTGTTAGCTGCTACATAAAATACCTTTAAATAATCAAGATTCATTGCCTTCCTCCTAGTACCTGTCTTCTGCTATTGTACCAAAAGGGGGGATGAATTTCCTTAGGAAAAGTGGTGATAGATTAATAAGAGAATAGGAGTTAACGCGAGCACGCCAAGAAACCCAATTCCTGCAACTGCAATTGGTTTTATGCCTACTTTTACAAAATCAGCCCATTTAATATTCATCCCAAGCCCAACCATTCCCATTGCCAGAAAGTACGTACTGAGAACGAGCAGATAGCTGATGAGTTTCTCGGGAATCAATTGGAATGTGTTGATGATGCTGATAAAAAGGAATCCAAAGATGAACCATGGAATAGGTAAGGTCTTATCACTTTTTTTATCTTTTTGAGACCCCTTAGTCATAAAGAAGCTGATGATTAATGCAACCGGAATGAGTAATAGGACTCTTCCAAGTTTAACAAGTATCGCCATATCACTGGCTACATCTCCGCCAGGAACCGATGCCGCGACGACATGAGCCAGTTCATGAAGAGTTGCTCCAACTACTATCCCAAACTGACTTTCGTTTAATGGTAAATAAGGAAAAAGGAAGATATAAAAAAGGGCTCCTATTGTTCCAAAAACGGCTATGCACGAGACCGCAATCGCTGTATGTTCCTTCTTATTGTTAATGATGGGAGCAACAGCAACAATGGCAGCAGCACCACAAATAGCTGTCCCAGCAGCGAGCAGAATGGTTAACTTATTATTAATGCGAAAAGCTTTTCCTAAATATAGGATAAAAATCATCGTGAAGAGGATAACGAGTGCATCAATGATGAATATGGAGGGCCCAGCGTTACTTATATCAGCAAAACTTAATCTGAAACCTAGAAGGATAATCCCCGCACGCAGAAGGAATTTACTGCTGAAATTTGTACCTAAACTTACATTTACTGTAGTGGGCATTGAAACCGAATTTCTCCATATTGCCCCAAGTAAAATCGAAATGATCATAATCCCCATAATCGAAAAAAATGGCAGCCTGGCAATCTGTCCAGCTACCAATGCAAAGATTAATGTTAAAAGAATTCCAAATCCATATCCTTTATAATCTGGCCTTTTTTTCGGTTCAATCAACTCTAATTCCTGAATTCTTTCAGCGCCCATCAGCTTCACTCCACTCAACTCATTTGACTCTACGTTAACATAAATTCTTATCAACATTATTTCGAATGTATAAAGTGATTTATTAGATATTTTCATAACTGATTAAGTTTATAGGTAACAGGGGACAAGGGGACTATCGAAAGTTTTACAAGTAAAAAGACACAACTAGCGGTTCAATCGCGCTGGTTGTGACTTTAATTACCTTATAACTTATGAAAATGAGTGATTCATTGCAATTTTCCTCTGCACTCTACTAATAGTTCTTCCACGATTTCGCCTTCTGAGATTAAAAAGGCTTTCTCATGTAAATTACAAACAGGGCAAATATGATTAGGGATGATTTGCACTTTATCCCCTACATTCACCTGATTGCTGAAATCCTCATTGTAGATGATAGCATGTTCGTCGAAAACACCAAATAAATAGACATCGTCAAATTCTTTAATACGACCAAGTCCTTTTGTTTTTGTAAGACCTTTAGTTCTAGTTTGGGCTGTAATTCCTTTCGCCCCTACGTCTGTAATAACCCGCTCCTTAGTAGGTTTACTAATGATGGTCGTAAGAACTGATGCTGCACAGCGATCATATGTACCGATTACATTTGCCTGTGAGGAATCCATAAAAATATAAGTCCCAGGCCTGATTTCTGTTATACCATCTGGTATTTCAAATTTTAACATGAAAGGGGGGGTAGAACCGATACTTACGACTTGTGGTTTGAGATCCATCTCTTCTGCTATTTTCGCAAAATGCAGTGTCCTTTTTACACTTTCAACATATAGCTCTCGGCATTCATCTATACTTTCTGCCTTATATGTATGTCCATCATGGGAAAAAACACCTTTAAATTCAACATTTTTACATGACTTTACCGCTTTCAATAAAGTGCGAAAATCACTTTCTTCTATAATCCCGGAGCGTTCCTCTCCTACCTCAATTTCTACTAGCACTTGAGCTTTTTTCTTTGCTCCTTCGAAAACTTCTTCAATTTCAGTTACTTGGTAGATACTATCAATGCCAAAAGAGATATCAATGTGCTCTGATAGTTTTCTAATTCGTTCAATTTTTGATTTACCGACAATCTCATTGGCAATAAAAATGTCCTTTAAACCATTTTCAGCCATCACCTCGGCTTCGCCGACTTTTGCTACCGTAATACCTACAGCGCCTAACTCCTCTTGTAATTGGGCTAGCTTCGGCATTTTATGAGTTTTGGTATGCGGCCGTAAATTCACTTTGTATTTGTCAGCATAATGTTGCATCGAATAAAGATTATCCATCATTATGTTTCTATCAACTAAAAGTGCTGGTGTTTCTAACTCGAAATAGTTCATTTGTTTCTCTCCTTTATAGTGTTATAGCTTTATTGGATTATAGTAGCAAAGCTAGAGACTCGCATTTAACCGAATGTTCCGTTAATTTGACTTAATTCCCGCCCCACATAAAGGAATAATAATCTTTTCAGAAGATGAGTGTTTGTATTTTAAGTATCCAGCGTAGTTCGCAGCCGTTGTCGGTTCTACATAAAAACCTTTCCCAGCCAGCGTGATACGCGCTTGGATAATTTCTTCTTCAGTTGTTGTAATTATTTTCCCATCCGTAGCACGAATTTTTTCTAAAATTTGAGCGGCTCGAGCTGGTGCCGCTATTGCGATTCCTTCCGCGATTGTGCCTTTATTTTCGACAGGTTCAAACGGACCCTGGCTCATAAAGCCTTTCGCTAAAGGGGCACAATTTTCTGCTTGAATCGCAATTAACTTCGGCATTTTCTTTATAAGTCCACTCTCTAGTAATTCCTTAAATCCATAATAGGCGCCTAACAATAATGTACCGTTTCCAACAGGAATAATAAGGGCATCTGGTGCACATTTCATCTGTTCCCAAATTTCATAAGCATATGTTTTTGTTCCCTCATAAAAAAACGGGTTATAAACATGACTTGCATAAAATATATTCTCTTCATTTACAGCTGTTTGCGCAGCTTTAGCTACATCTTCCCGTGTACCTTTAATTGACCGAACGTTAGCACCATGAGCTTTAACCTGTGCGATTTTTTTCGGTGACGTTCCTTCTCTGAGGAAAATATCACAAGCTATAGCAGCACGTGCAGCATATGCCGCAATCGATGTTCCCGCGTTCCCGCTACTATCTGCAATGACTTTCGTAACACCAATTTCTTTTGCTTTAGCAATTAATACTGCTGCACCACGATCTTTAAAAGATAATGTAGGCATCATATAGTCTACTTTGACAAAGGTATTCGGCTCCGTATGGTCTAATTTGATTAACGGAGTGTATCCTTCACCCATTGTAATCTCCTGCCAAGTCGTTGAGCTCTTTTTAAATGGCAAAGCATCTATGTACCGCCACATTGTTGGAGGCCCTTCTTGCAGCCTCGAAATATCAAAGGTTGTCTTATCTTTTACTAAATCCAACAAACCTCCACATTTGCACTTCCAAATCTTTTCTGTCACATCATATGTAGTTGCACATGAATAACATACATATTGTTCCTTAATTTCTCTCACTCCTTTTTTGACATTATTATATGTTTAACTTTGGGATTAATAGATTCACAATTTAATTTAAATAAATGCAATGGCTTCAATTTCTATTTTAAAACCAAAATGCAGCTCATTCGTTGGTACAACTGATCGTGCTGGTTTATGGTTTTCGAAGAATTCTTTATAGACACGGTCAACACGATCCCATAATTGTATATCTGGGATATAAAGTGTCATTCGTAAAATTTGATTCTTTTGGCTGCCTGCCTCATTTAAAATAAACTCAATATTTTTCAGTGCTTGTAGCGTTTCTTCTTCAATTGTGCCAAACTTCTTTTGTTGTGTTATCGGGTCAATGGCAAATTGGCCAGAAACGTAAACAATATCATTATGAATTGTTGCTAATGCATAATGGCCGTTAGACTTCAAATTGCCTACCTGAAAAATACTCTCCATTTAGAACACCTCTAAATCTATTGATTTAATTTTCTATCCCATAAATAGCTCTCTCTGATAAATTGAAAAGTGCTTGAAATTCTGCATGTGTTTTTTCGAGGAATTTAATAAATAATTCAGCAGCTTTAGTTTGAATTTGTGTATCCCTAGTCGCGTAGAAGAACTGTTGAGTTGAATCAAATCCCTTAATGTTTAATGCGCAAAGCGTTCCTAGTGCTAATTCCTTTCTAATCGCACCTTTAGAAATATAGGAAATCCCTAGGCCAACTTCTACAGACTCCTTAATAATTTGGAGGCTGCCAAATTCCATTATTTCTTTAGGACTAATACCTGTCTGCTGAAACATATGTTCTGTTAATTCTCTTGTACCAGAGCCAGATTCGCGAATTACCCATGTTTCAGATTTCAATTCTTCTGTAGTGACTAATTTCTCACATCCCAACCGATGATTAATTGGGACAATCACCACCATTTCGTCAAGGGCAAAAGGTTTGATTAGTAAGTTAGGATGTTGAATTCGGCCATTAATGATCCCGATGTCTAATTCGCGTCGAAGTAGTTGTTCAATAATACGGTGTGTATTCTTAATCGTTATTTTTGGTTTGATATTTGGATAATTGGTTTTAAACTCACTCATAATTTTTGGAAGTGAGTATTCACCGAACGTGTAGCTTGCCCCAATCCATAATGCACCACTTGCTGTCGTATGTATATCTTCAATGAATTTGTCCACAAGTGCATATTGCTCCATAATTTCTTTGCCGTGATAATATAAAATTTTTCCTGCTTTCGTTAACCCAATATATTTGTTGCTTCGCTCCAAAAGCTCCATTCCATACTCTTTTTCTAAGGATTTTATCGCCTGGCTAACAGCTGATTGCGTGATGTATAGTTTATCGGCAGTTTTAGAAAAGCTATGTTGTTCAGCAACGGTTAAAAAGATGTTTAGCCGATGGTCCACCGTCAACTCACCCCCTTACCATTAGAAAAACTTATAATCGCTATTAAAAATAATCGATTTACTAACTAAGTTTAGCATATTATTATGAATATTAGTAATATTCTTACAAATGTTAAAAGGGGGTTTTCTAAAATGGATTTAACTCGCTTTCCACGAAGACGCTATACCGAATACGTTACTCCGATTGAAAAGTTGTCTAATCTTTCAAATGCCTTGAATGGTCCAACTATTTATGTAAAAAGAGATGATTTACTTGGATTAGCCGCTGGGGGTAATAAAACAAGGAAATTGGAGTTTCTTGTTGCCGATGCCATTAAGCAGGGAGCGGACACGTTAATTACATGTGGTGCTGTACAATCCAATCATTGCAGACTTACTCTTGGTGCGGCTGTTAAAGAGCAGCTCAAGTGTCACCTTGTTCTTGAAGAACGAGTCCCTAATAGCTATTCACCAGAAGCGAATGGCAATAATTTTTTATTTAAATTATTAGGAGCTGAAGGGATTAGCGTAGTTCCGGGTGGAACCAATATGATGCAAGCGATGGAGGAGGTGAAAAGTAAGTTAGCTGAGGAAGGAAGAAAAGCCTATATAATCCCGGGAGGTGGATCAAATGAGGTTGGTGCAACAGGCTATGTAGCTTGTGCACAGGAGTTGTTAACACAGACATTAGATATGGGGCTTAATTTAAATTATATTGTTACCGCCAGCGGAAGTGCAGGAACACACGCTGGCCTTGTGACAGGGTTTTATGGCACAAATACGCCTACTCAAATTTTAGGTATTAATGTCAGCCGAAAAAAGGACGAGCAAGAGGAACTGGTTTATCGCTTAGTCCAAAAAACTGCTAAGTATGTTGGCATAACAAGTGATGTCCCTAAAGAACTCGTTAATTGTTTTGATCAATATGTTGGCCAGGGCTATTCGCTTCCTACAACTGGGATGATTGAAGCAGTAAGGTTATTTGCTGAGCATGAAGGCATTTTGCTTGATCCCGTCTATACAGGTAAAGTGGCCAGTGGTTTGATTGATCTGATACGAAATGGATTTTTTAAAAAGGAAGATCGGGTTCTTTTTCTTCATACTGGCGGTTCACCAGCGTTATATGCATATGATTCTATTTTTTTCGCTAAGTCATCAAAAGCAATCTTATCTATCTAAATAGGACTTTTTTAGACATGAATTAGAACGGTGATAGAAAAAATTTAAAGGAGGCTTACTTAATGGCAGAAAAGAAAAAATCATTATATAAAAGGTTACCACTATGGGCTCTGATTATAATTGGATTAATCTTAGGTACGATTATTGGTTTATTATGGCCTAATGTTGGGGAAAACCTCCAACCTATTGGGACTCTATTTATTAAAGCCATTAAAATGATTGTTATACCGCTTGTGTTTTCAGCTGTTACTTTAGGAATCTACAAGATGGGCTCTAATCGGAAAGAGTTAGGGCGTCTTGGGGGACTTGCTTTTGTCTGGTTTTATTTAGCTACTGGGTTTTGTATTATTTTAGGTATCACACTAAACGCTATTTTTCATCCGGCAGCGGGAGTGACCTTACAGGCAACAGGCGCAATTCCAGAAAATCTTGCAACATCAATTGATTGGGTTAAATTTATAACGGATCTTATTCCCGACAATATTGTGAATGCAATGGCCGAGCAAAAAATTATTCCGACGCTCTTTTTTGCTATCTGTTTCGGTCTAGCATTATCTTCTATTGGTGATAAAGCCAAGGCTGTCGTTAACTTTCTAGAAGGCATTCTTGATGCTATGTTCAAACTGACTCAAGGAGTTGTAGCAACGGCTCCAATTGCTGTAGCAGCTATCATGGCATGGGTCTTTGCTACTCAAGGCGGAAGCGTTATTTTAGGATTGGCAAAATTGATTGGTGTCATGTATATTGGCTTGCTCGTTATTATGGTATTATTCTGGATTATCCTCGCCTCACTTAAGATCAATCCTTTCTCATATACTAAAAAGGTAATGGAACCATTGCTTTTAGGCTTTACTACGACCTCCTCTGAAGTAACTTTACCTGTACACATGAAAATTCTCGAAAAGGCGGGTATACCAAACAAGGTTGTTTCTTTCGTCCTCCCACTAGGTTACAGTTTCAACCTTGATGGTGCTGCACTTTATCAGTCTCTCGCCGTTTGTTTTATAGCGGAAGCATATGGTATGCATTTGAGTTTGCCGACTATATTAACGATTCTTGTAACAACCTTAATCGCTAACAAAGGAACAGCAAATGTACCGGCAGCTTCATTGGTAGTTTTGTCAGTTATTCTAACATCACTTAATCTACCATTAGAAGCCATCGCTTTAATAACAGGAGTTGACCGATTTATGGACATGGGTCGGACGGCTGTCAATGTTTTCGGGAATACGATTGCCGCTGTATTACTCTATAAAGTGGGTGGCAAGAACCTTGCTGAAACAGTGGATGAACCAAGTGCCGTTAGTGTGTAGGAAGGTCCGTTTATAGTACCCATCGTATCAAAGAGAGTGATAAAGTTAATGCCTCACGATTTTGATAAGGAGAGCTTTTAAATGAGTAAAAAAATTGGCATTCTAGGTGGCATGGGTCCAATGGCAACAGCCGATTTATTTGCTGAAATTGTGAGAAATACCCCTGCTAAAACTGATCAAGAGCATATTCATATTATTGTAGATAATTATCCGCAAATACCACCTAGGGTTCCAGCCATTTTGCAAGGAACTGAAAGCCCATTACCAATGTTGGTTGAATCTGCGCAACGATTGGAAGCGGCGGGAGCTGATTTTATTATTATTGCTTGTAACACAGCTCATTTTTGGTTAGACCAACTACAAAAGACTGTAAAAGTCCCTATCTACAGTATGATTAAATATACAGCAACATACATCCAAAGACATTATTCCTATTTTTCTGGTAAAATGATACTCCTGGCCTCCAGCGCTACGATCCAAACAAATTTATATCAAAAGGATTTTTATTCCTTAGGCCTTCATTTGAGTTTGCCAAGAGAGCAAGATCAAGAAGTTATTGATCTAGCTATTAAAAATGTAAAGGCAGGTCACGCTGAAACCAATGATTATATTCAGCAACTCAGTACAATTTTAAATCGATACGAAATAGAGGAAGGGATAGTAGCCTGTATTGGAGGCTGTACAGAAATCCCTCTTTTATTTCCTTATTTAAAGACTGATATTGTCAAAATAAACCCCACACAATTACTCGCTATAATGGCTGTTGAACAGGCAAAAGGGATTATATTAACAAATAAATATCCAATTCCAAAAGGGATTAGTGGTAACGTATCATAAAGTGTTCTTAATCTAATAGAAGTTTAAGAGATACTGGAGTCTGCGTTCATACAAACATTGCAACGTAAAGGTGGTCTATATTCTAGGCCGCCTTTTTTTGTATTTGAATTCACCATGAGAAGACTTTATGTATTGAAAGAGCTACTATCTTTTCAACTAGGGACATCATAGCATAGTAATCAAATTCAGAACCCTGCTGGTTTACCTCTACCTTTGGCTCCCGCTTGGAGTAAGGAGGAGAGTAAGAAAGCTTGTTTCTATCCTTGAGACGCTGCCCGACCTTTTCATCATTATCTTTCAATTCGCAGTTATTTATTTGTACAAAAAGACGGGCCTGAAGATATTACAGCTATACAGTTTTAACACCGAAGTATATATCATGCCGCTCATTTGTTTAATGCTCGTGCCGTTTTTTATGTTGCTCCGAATCATGATTACCGTATCTGAAGAGGAGTACGAAAAACTCTATGTCGAATTTGCAAAGACGAAGGGGCTCAGCCAACTGAAATTATTTACGAAGCATGTCCTCAGAAATATCGTTTTTCACTTGTCACTCGTAGTCGTTACAGCGACACGTATTTAATTGTTTACCAATAAGCTTGGTTCGGGGTATAATGAACGATGTTAAATTTCGATACTCGAAACTTTAGTGTTTTAGGTATTTAGCATAAGAAAATTAAAGGAAAGGGGAGAGCGACTTGAATCCAAGTGTTGCAAAGAAACGCCTGCAGCTTGCGGTACTATTGGGATCACTTGGAATTTTGGGTCCTTTTACAATTGATACGTATTTGCCGTCCTTTCCGACCATTGTGAAGGATTTTGATACAACGGCTTCACTTGTCCAGATTAGTTTGACTTCCTGCTTATTGGGTCTTGGGTTAGGGCAATTGGTGATTGGCCCTTTAAGTGATGTGAAGGGGCGAAGGAACCCGTTGTTGGTCTTCCTGTTCTTATACATCCTGGCATCCATTGCATGCTCATTTTCACCAAATATATATTTCCTTATTGCAAGCCGATTTGTGCAAGGTTTCGCAGCGTCGGGTGGAATCGTCATATCAAGGGCAATCGTACGGGATCTCTATAGTGGAAAGGAACTGACAAAGTTCTTTTCTTTAATGGTGTTGGTAGGGAACCTCGGCCCGATCATCGCCCCGATTGCCGGAGGAGCGATCCTTGCTTTTAATGAATGGCATTGGGTTTTTATCGCACTGGCCATTCTTGGAATCATCCTAGTCTTCACTGTTTCACTTAAGTTGGAAGAGACGCTGCCAACGGAAAAGCGGGTCCCAAGCAATTTGCCTTATGTACTGGGCAATTTCGGTACATTATTTAAAAATAAGGAGTTCATGGGTTACGCATTAACTTCAGGGTTCATCACTGCCGGTATTTTTGCCTATGTTTCTGGTATTCCGTTTGTCTATCAGAATGTTTACGGAGTGAGCCCTCAACAATTTAGTCTTCTATTTGGCGTCAATGGGCTGGCTTTAATCATTGGAAGCCAGTTGGTTGGCCGCATGACAGACACCATTTCAGAACGGACTTTCTTGCAAATAGGCCTCACCCTTGCGAATGTGTCAGGTCTTTGGTTATTGATTGCACTATTATTAAATGCCCCGCTCATCGGGGTCGCAATCCCGGTTTTCTTTTTCTTAACTTCGATCAGTATGATTGGAACGACGTCCTTCACCCTGGCCATTCAGTCACAAGGACATATGGCAGGCAGCGGTTCTGCCTTATTGGGGGTATTGCCCTTTGTCATGGGCTCTCTATCTGCCCCGCTTGTAGGGATTGGCGGAGCCTACACAGGAGTTCCGATGGCCGCGGTCATTTTTGGTGCTAGCGTTTTGGCTTTCGTATGTTATTCCATCATGGTAAGGAAAACAAAAGCCCAGGAGCCGGTTTTGGTAGCGGAGCGGAAGGCTTGATAGTAAAAAAATTATTTACATGGGTCACTCGTTTGAGTGCCCTTTTTTTATTTGAATGATTGTTGCTCATCAGGCCAAACTAGTAGCAATCACCAACATGAAGGAGTATGAACGATGCTGGATGAGCAGAACAACTGCCATAACATTACCAAACGAAAACACATTCATAAGGATGAATTAAACCACTATCTCGAAGAGGGCTGGTCGCTTATCAAAGTCACCGTTGGTGAAGAACGTCCATATACCATCGGCTGGGATGAAACAAGACGATAATAAAAAAGGATAGACAGAGCATCCAGGATGCTGCTTGTCTATCCTTTTTATTTTAGCCTGTACCAAGTATGTTGATTTTCGCTTTATGCGCTTCGCTTTCCGCGAGGCATGCAGGACAATGAAGGCATCATTGAATTTGCCCACGAGTCATCGCGCCTTCCGCGACGACCTGAAATTGAACGGCTCAATGAATAAACACCCCAAGTTTCGGTGTCTTGGAGTGTTTTGTTATCCCGCTAAGTTCAATGGCATACAACTTTAACTCTTCGGTATCTCCCGGCAGCGTCACATAGCCTTTGTGCCCCATCCCGATTTTCTCAAGCAAATATATAAGCCAAACCTAGCCCCGTTAATTCATCGATAAGGGGGTTTTTTTATATACCTCATTTTGAACACTTACCAACGTGTTTGTAGGAGAAATAGAATGTATGAGCCTGTCTCTTAATATAGTAAAAGTAAACGGATGGATATGCTTTTATTGAAAAAGAGGGAGGGGTTTTATGCATATTGTAGCTTGCATTAAGCAAGTGCCTGACACCAAAATCATCAAGATGAATCCGAAAACAAATACGATGGACCGCAGGACGGCGCCTGCAATATTGAATCCGTATGATGAACATGCAGTGGAAGAGGCGGTTCGGCTGAAAAAGAGGTATGGAGGGACTGTGTCCGTTTTAACGATGGGGCCTCCTCCAGCGGTCAATGCGATTAAAAAGTGCATTGAAATAGGCGCTGATGAGGGGTATTTAATCACAGACCGGCGATTTGCAGGCGCAGATACATTGGCAACAAGCTATGCGTTGGCAAAGGCGCTTGAAAAAATCGCTAAAGATAAACCAGTCGACTTGATCATTTGCGGGAAAATGTCTATCGATGGAGATACCGGACAAGTCGGACCGGGCATCGCAAGAAGGCTTGATATCCCGCCTCTGACCTCTGTGAACAAAGTCGTGGAGATTAATCAGGAAGAGGGATATGCCATTGTCCATCGCAAACTGGAGGACGGATATGAAGTCGTCCGGTCCGCTTTGCCGTGTTTGTTTTCAGTTGAAAAAACGATCAATGAAGTGCCGTATTCCCCGCTTCCCAACGTGATAAAAGCTGCCAGATACAAACCCCATGTCTGGTCTGTTGATGACCTGGAAGGGGTGGATATTAAACAGCTTGGATTGAAAGGATCACCAACAATCGTATCAAAAGTGTGGGCGCCGCCGAAACCGGCCGGTGGAACATTCCTTGAGGGAAGCCCAGTGTCACAAGCAGAGCAAATACTCTCTCTCCTGCTTGAAAAAAAGGAACTGTTCGCGGCAAAGGAGGAAGTCTAATTGGATTTTCAGGACTATAAAGGCGTATGGGTGTTCATTGAAGAAAATGACGGACAGGTTGCACAAGTTTCCCTTGAACTTCTTGGTGCCGGAAGGAAGCTGGCGGACAAACGGGGGGTGGAATTGGCCGGTTTTTTGGTTGGGGAAAATGTGAAGCATTTAGCGCAGGACGCGTTTGAATATGGGGCCGATATCGTGTATGTATATGACCAGCCGATATTTAAGCATTACCGGACGGAAACCTACATGAAGGCGCTGCTCGACTGCGCCGCTAAACACAAACCGGAAATTATCCTGTTTGGGGCAACTTCAACCGGGAAAGACCTGGCCAGCGCGGTTGCGACTGATTTGCCGACAGGGCTGACGGCCGATACGACCGAACTTGATGTTGAAGAAGAGACAGGACTACTATTGGCGAGCAGGCCCGCTTTTGGCGGAAATATCATGGCCACCATCCTGTGTAAAAAATACAGGCCGCAAATGGCGACAGTACGAGCCAAAGTCATGAAGGCCCTCGAGCCGGAGCCTGGGAGAACAGGAAAGGTAGTTGAGGAAACAATTTCCCTGAGGGAAGAAGATGTCCGAACGAAAGTCTTGGAAATAGTAAAGGAAACCGTAAAGAAAGTCAGAATCGACGAGGCAGACATCATTGTTGCCGGCGGAAAAGGAATGGGCAGCTTCGAGGGATTCCAGTTGATTCACCACTTGGCTGAAACCCTTGGAGGAGCAGTTGGTGCGAGCAGGGACGTGGTTGAAGCTGGCTGGATCGGCCACCCCCATCAAGTGGGTCAGACTGGGGTAACGGTCACACCGAAAATTTATTTTGCGATTGGTATTTCTGGGGCAATTCAACATGTTGTCGGAATGAAAAATTCCGGTCTAATCATTGCTATTAATAAGGACAAAGAAGCACCCATTTTCCAGAACTGCCATTATGGCATCGTCGGTGATGCATTTGAGATCGTTCCAATCCTGATTGAACAGTTTAAACAAGTTTTATCTAAAGAAAAAGTGGGCAATGCCAGCGGAAGTTGAGATAGTACCGAAAGGGTTACCCGCATAAGTCAATCGATTAAAAACAGAATAATATTTTTAGAGGACTAAATGGGTGCGCCCGTTAGTCCTTTTATTTTGCTGTGATTCATGGTTTTCTCAAAAATTTAGCAACTGAATTAGTTAAATAACAAATGATATATGGCTCTTGTTACTACTGTGGGTATATTATAAAGTTAATACAATTAGACTCAGCTATTTTATTGAGCCAAATTAACGTTTAGGAAGGGAAAAGAAAAATGCTTTATATATGGGATATCGAGAAGATAATTTATGAAACATTACAAGAACACAGACTAAATATAAATGTTGAATTCAGTAATAAACTCACCGCACCAATAAGTTATAACGCATCGTCCAATACGATTAAGTTTAACTACATACAAATTAACGGATATAACGCTAAAATAAATTTTAAAATTAAAGAGACAGATGAAAACTTTGTGAAAATTATTCTATATCGTGAGCTCGGTTATTATTTGGCGTTTAGGAAAAATCCACAAGTTTTAAGAATTCTCATTTATGGTGGAGAAGATGAAAAGGTAGAGCTTTTAGCAGAAATCGAAGAGGATTCCTGGAAGTTTGGAAGAACACTTGTACCTGAAAATCTAGTAAAGGCATATGATCAAGTACGTGAATTGGATAAATATCTGATAAAGGTCTGATAAGATACTGAAAAAGAGGTAGCCAGCCACTCACTTAATGAGGTTGGAAGTTGTGCAAAAAACCTTCTTTCAGTATGAAGGATTAATAAGTCCATCATTTAAATGTATTGTAGGTACAAGCCAAAACCCTCCAAATCTTCACTTTGGAGGGTTTTGCATGACTATTAAAGTTCAGTACCATACAACTTCAACACATTATAAACACAAATGAAAGTAACCGGATATATAATCAACCCATAAGGTTTATATTGCAGGGATATTTTAAAGTCGTAAAAAAAAGAGGTAAAAAAATTTACATGTTGAAGGGCTGCTAAGCAGTCCTTCATTTTTTTGTTTTCCAATTTTGCTTTACAAAAGCAATAGGCTTTACCTTATTGTACAAAGACAAGTTATCTGAAATAATTGAAAAAAATAGAAAAATGGATTTACTAATTGAGGTGATTTATATGCCATTCATGAGCATTGGATGGATAAATAAATCAAACCATTCGAGAAAGTTCGTGTGATGCCAGTTAAATAGTGTCCACTGAACCATCTTATCTGGAAGACACAACTAGGAATCGGATTGTTTGATCTGTATGGTTGTACCAATAATGTGTTTCGCTGGCTGAAAAAAACCAGGAGTTTCCTTGCTGCAGTTCGATCATCTTTGTTTCTATTTGGAGTGTTAGGGTTCCTTCTATTACATATATGAATTCATGTCCGCTGTGTGAAAACGGTTGTCCGTCGCTTTGGTTTGCTGGGAGTGTGACGAGTATTGGATGAAAGTCCGGATTTGGGACTTGTTGTGTCAGGTCTTGATAATGAAATGAAGGTTCACTCATGCGCTCGTTGTTACTGGAGAAAAAAACACTTGGATTGACGCCTAGGACTTCAGAGATTTTTCGGAGTGACTCTAATGTGACACTGGACTTTCCACGTTCGACTTGTGATAGAAAACTGATGGAAACATCGGCTCCTTCTGCAAGTTCTTTTAAAGTCATTTTTTTCTCCTTTCGAATTTCTTTAAGCCGCACACCAATCATAGTATCCAACCTTCCTATTACCATTTTTCTCATTAATAAAGATTATAGCAAATTAATCATATTTGACAGAATATTAACCATTGTCTAAAATCTAATTGAAGTGCCACTTCAATTTTAAAAGGGGATGAAGAGAAAATGCAACAATTGGATAAAAAAACGACTTGGCGTGTTTTGATTGCCAGCCTTGTTGGCAGTTCTATAGAATGGTTTGACTATTTCTTATATGGAACAATGGCCGCACTTGTATTTAACCAACTATTCTTTGTCAACGAGGACCCAACAGTAGGTTTGTTACTTGCGTATGCATCGTTTGCACTTTCGTTCTTTATCCGGCCATTTGGAGGAATTATTTTTAGTCATATCGGGGATAGAATCGGCCGGAAAAAAACACTCGTATTAACATTAAGTTTAATGGGTGCGGCAACATTTGCAATGGGGATTCTGCCTACATATCAAGCTATTGGTGTAGCTGCACCGGTCATTTTGATTACACTTCGTCTAATCCAGGGTCTTGGAATCGGCGGGGAATGGGGAGGAGCTTTATTGCTTGCAACTGAATATGCTCCGCCAGAACGCAGAGGATTCTTCGGTTCTATTCCACAAATGGGTGTTACGATCGGAATGGTGATGGGTACACTCGCACTTTGGATTATGAGCTTATTGCCTGAGCAACAATTCATGACGTGGGGCTGGCGTGTGCCATTCATCTTCAGTGCATTACTCGTAGTCTTTGGTTTATGGATCCGAAAAGGAATCGATGAAACACCGGAATTCAAGGAAGTCCAGCAAAAAGGTGAGATTCCAAAGCTGCCAATCGTCGAGACACTTCGCTATTACTGGAAAGAAGTGCTGATTACAATTGGCGCGAAAGTGGTTGAGACAGCTCCATTCTATATTTTCAGTACGTTCATTGTTTCGTATGGGACAAGCAATCTTGGATTCAGCCGCTCTGCTGTATTAGGCGCTGTTATGGTTTCAACGGTTATTACAACCATTCTTATTCCTTTCATGGGAAGTTTATCGGACCGCGTTGGTCGTAAAAAAATGTATATCGTCGGTACATTCGCGATGATGGCGTTCGCTTTCCCATATTTCTGGATGATTCATCAAGGCAGTGTAGTCATGTTGGTTTTGGCGACGATTATCGGCCTGGGGATTATTTGGGCTCCGATTACGGCTGTTCTTGGAACAATGTTCTCCGAAATCTTTGATGCCAAGGTTCGGTATACCGGTGTCTCACTAGGTTACCAAATTGGTGCCGCAGTCGCGGGTGGTACAGCGCCTCTCGTTGCCACAGCGCTGCTCGCATCATTTGACAATTCCTACGTACCAGTTGCACTCTACATTATATTTACGTCTGTTGTATCACTGATTGCCATTTGGGCAGTGAAAAGCCGTGTTGAACAAAAACAAACTTCGATTTCAGCTTAACAATCACTCGGCCAGATGTTTTGGCCGAGTTTTTACATAAAAAGGAGAGATTCCATGCTTATACTTAACGAACAACTGATTCAATCCATTTATAAAATGGAAGATGCCATTCGGGATGTCGAAGCCATGTTAGTGGCTATTCATGAAGGACGTGCTGAAAATCCTCATCGGACGGTACTAAATGTCCCAGAACGCAACGGCTCTGTGCTCTATATGCCAAGTTCAGATGGAGCGGAAATGGCAGCTACCAAAATTGTATCCATCTTTCCTGAAAACAGCTCAGCGGATCTTCCAACCACACAAGGAGCCATTTTACTAACAGAACTCCAAACAGGAAGACATATAAGCTTAGTGGCCGCTTCTTATCTGACACGATTGAGAACTGGCGCATTAAGTGCAATATCAGCACGCCATCTCGCGAGGCCCGACAGTCACGTGTTGACCGTCATTGGTACAGGTGGAATGGCTTTTGAGCAAGTACTGGGAATAGTGAACGTGCTGCCGATCCAAGACATCTATTTGATCAATCGTTCCACCGATAAGACATATACATTCAGCGAAAAGCTCAAAGAGGCCGGTGTGACCGCAACGATTCATACCGGTGTCGACCGGAACGAAGCCGTCGCCCAGTCTGATGTCATTTGTTGTGCAACTCGGTCAACTGAAGAAGTGTTTGATCCACATTATTTAAAAGCAGGAACTCATATCATCGGCGTAGGAAGTTACTTACCTGAAATGCGCGAAATCCCGTTAGGGGCTATTGAACAGGCAGCCTTTATTTATGCTGATGATCATGAGGGGATGAAAGCGGAGGCTGGAGAATTCATAGATGCAGCCCAAAGAGGGAAATGGTCCTTTGATCAGCTTTCCGGTACATTAGCTGAACTTCACGTGAATAAGGTTGAACGAAATTTTAAGGATATCACGATCTTCAAATCTGTAGGGGCAGCTCATTTTGACCTCGCTGTGGCGAAGGGCGTTTTCGACAAGGCGAAGGAACTGAATGTAGGTGAGGAAATTTTTTTGTAGGATGGATAGGGCATGGGGGTCCCTTTCACGAATTTTAGTTTGCCTTGACAGGGGCAAGACCAGTCTGCCCCGATTTTTCTTATTGGTATAGCATGTTTATTCTTTTTCTACGACAACTTAATGAATTGTTTAAAATAGTTGACAAAACATTTAACTCCTACTAAAATTAACAATTATTCAAAGATAACATTGAAGATTTAAAAAATTTAATAAAAAGCAGCTATGAATGTCATGGAATCACAACTATGGCAGGAGCAGCTTCTGGAGAGACCGCGGGAATTGCGCGGCGCCGAAGGGTTCACAATCTCAGGCAAAAGGACAGAAGAGTACAGAATAGTATATTTGTTATATTGATAATTCTTATTATTTTTATATCAAAATTATTCTTATTCTTTTAACTAAGAGATTGGAGGACATCCAATCTCTTTTTTTATTGGTTAATTATTTTGTAAGGAGGAGTTAGGATTGGCGCAACAAGAATTAAAGAGAGACTTAGCAAATCGGCATGTTCAACTCATAGCAATTGGTGGCACCATTGGTACTGGATTATTCTTGGGATCTGGTAAAGCGATACAACTGGCAGGCCCATCCATCATCCTTGCCTATTTACTCGTGGGAATTGCCCTGTTTTTTGTTATGAGGGCATTGGGGGAGCTGCTGTTGTCCAAAGCAGGTTATCAATCGTTTACAGACATTGCCCAGGATTATCTTGGACCAAGGGCAGCCTTCGTAACCGGATGGACATATTGGTTTTGCTGGATTGTGACCGCGATGGCTGATATTATTGCCGTCGGTGTCTATGTGCGCTATTGGTTTGATATCCCTCAATGGGTGCCTGCCATCATCTGTTTGATCATTTTATTAGGACTTAATCTATTAACTGTGAAGCTTTTTGGAGAATTGGAGTTTTGGTTTGCTTTAATAAAGGTCATTACAATTCTCGGTTTAATTGTCATGGGAGTTATCTTGCTGGTGATAGGATTCGATACAAATGCAGGGACGGTTACAGTTAAAAATCTTTGGGAACATGGAGGGATGTTTCCAAACGGTATTTCTGGTTTCCTACTTTCATTCCAATTGGTTGTATTCGCCTTTGTTGGAATGGAATTGGTCGGTGTATCTGCAGCGGAAACATCCAACCCGGAAAAAAACATACCATCGGCCATTAATAAAATTCCTTTAAGAATTCTTTTTTTCTACGTTGGGGCACTTATCATCCTTCTTTCCGTTAACCCTTGGACGGAACTTAATGCATCGGAAAGCCCTTTTGTTAAAACGTTCAGTTTAGTCGGAATTCCAATTGCCGCAGGGATTATTAACTTTGTCGTATTAACATCAGCCGCTTCTGCTGGCAACAGCGGGATGTTTTCAACAAGCCGAATGCTATATAACTTAAGCAAGAATAACCAGGCACCATCCAGTTTTTCAAAATTGAATAAAAATCATGTACCAGCCAACGGGTTATGGGTATCTACACTTGTCGTATCAATAGGGGCCCTTTTGAGTAAGCTCCTGCCGGAACAGGCTTTTGGGCTTGTGACTTCCATTAGTGCAATTTGTTTCATTTGGGTCTGGAGTGTCATTCTGCTTTCTCATTTAAAATATAAGAAGACACGTCCTGAATTACATGCAAAATCAAAATTCAAGGCACCACTGACGCCATTTATTAATTACGCGGTACTAGCGTTGTTTGCTGTAGTCCTCATTATTATGCTGATTGCCGATGAAACAAGGCCGGCATTATTACTGACACCTGCATGGTTTATACTATTATATGCTTTATATTCCTATCGAAAAAAGAAGGAAGAAAATGAAAATATAAATATCACCATAGAATCCACAATCAAGTAATTTCTGGCGCGTTATGCTATTAGCAGAAACCTGTAAAATCACACCTTTCTGAGGTATGGCGAACCGACCAAAAGTTTAAATCTAAAAAAGGGTGATTGCTTTTTTGTAAGCAATCACCCTTTATGTTTTTTATTAAATTTCTCTCTGTGCCACCATGGCATTAGCTACTTTTAAAGATCCAGCGTTATTGGCGCCTTCAACCAGGTTGCCTGGATAGCCATGCTCCTGCCTTCAAACAATCCGTAGTTGATGTGGTGATTTCTGCATCTTGAAAGAACTTTATAATGAGTTTTGCACAGAACTCGAAACAGGAAGACATATTAGCTTACTGTCAGCTTCTTATCTGACACGATTGAGAACTGGCGCACTTAGTGCAATTTCAGCACGCCATCTCGCCAGGCCTGACAGTCACGTGTTGACCGTCAATGGTACAGGTGGAATGGCTTTTGAGCAAGTACTAGGAATAGTGAACGTACTGCCGATTCAAGACATCTATTTAATCAATCATTCCACCTATAAGACATATACATTCAGTGATAAACTCAAAGAGGCCGGTGTGACCGCTATGATTCACACCGGTGTTGACCGGAACGAAGCCGTCTCCCAGTCTGATGTCATTTGTTGTGCAACTCGTTCAACTGAAGAAGTGTTTGATCCATATTATTTAAAAGAAGGAACACATATCATTGGCGTAGGAAGTTATTTACCGGAAATGCGTGAAATCCCGTTAGGGGAATTGAACAAGCAGCTTTGATTTATGCTGATGATATTGAAGGGATGAAAGCGGAGGCTGGAGAATTCATCGATGCAGCCCAAAAAGGGAAATGGTCCTTTGATCAGCTTTCCGGTACATTAGCAGAACTTCACGTGAATCCAGTCAAACGTGGAATTTTTGATATTACTATTTTTAAATCGGTAGGGGCGGCTCATTTTGATTTGGCTGTGGCGAAGGGGGTATTTGAGAAGGCGAAGGAAATAGAGATGGGGGAGGAGATTTTTTTGTAGGATGGATAGGATATGGGCCAAAACTTATGTTTAGGCAGGTATACAAAAATTGAGCCCTGATTTTCTCTTGATCTACAACGTTCTCCGTTCAACTCAAACTTATACATGATTAAGGAGGAAGACGTCCTACTAAGGTCCCTTGCAATTTCTCCTGTTCGGAGTTATGATAAGGAAGAATTATTTTTGACCGGTGTAAAGATCGACTTTTCGTTCTAATGATCACTTTGGGCAGGGATAGTAACAAACAATGTGCATTAGCACGAGGAGGCAACACACATGGAACAAGGTACAGTGAAATGGTTTAACGCAGAAAAAGGCTTCGGATTCATCGAGCGCGAAGGTGGAGAAGACGTATTCGTACATTTCTCCGCAATCCAATCTGATGGCTTCAAATCTTTAGACGAAGGTCAAAAAGTAACTTTTGACGTTGAGCAAGGCGCACGCGGACCTCAAGCTGCAAACGTTCAAAAAGCTTAATTTTGACTAACATACCGAAACAGACTCCAAAAGAGTCTGTTTTTTTATTTTCAAAAAAAGTGCAATAAAAAACCCTGCTCAACGAACGAGCAGGGTAATGGAACCGGTAAAGAAAAAAATTTAAAGCTAAAAGGTTATTTACATTATAACACAACAAATTCATAATTAAATGATTAACCAAAATTTAGCAAGTGCATGATAATGACAACATAGAAGGACACAAATGGAGGAATGGATGATGAAATTTCCAAACGACGCGGATGGAGAAGCATTGCGCAGTTTGTTCAATGAAGGTGTGAGTTTTAAAAAGCCGCAGGCAGTCGAGTTTTTTATCACGGTACCTGATCAGAAGACCGGCGAAAAGCTTCTGCCCGTTTTGAAGGAAGAAGGCTTTCATGGCTTACTTGAGCAGGATGATGAAACAGATGAGTGGGCTTGCAGCTGCTCGAAAAGAATGCTCCTTAACCATAGCGAATTAAAAAAGGTGCAGGAAAAGCTGGATAAAATAAGCAAGCCTTACGGCGGCCATGCTGATGGATGGGGCGTATTTATAGATTAAAATGCAGGTGATGACATGCTTCATACTTTTTCGGGGGAAACAATTCGGTTTGATGTGATTTATAAGAAACGATCCACGATCGGCATTTATATCGATCTGTATGGAAATATCGAAGTACAGGCTCCAAAGGGGACTTCTGATGCAAGTGTGCTTCTAATAATAGAAGACAGATGGGACCTCATCCTGCAAAGGGCGAAGGAAATGAAAGAGCGGGCCGCAGGCAGCATGGAAAAAGAGTACGGTCAGGGTGGGCCCTATCCGATTTTGATTTCCCAGGATGCAGATATTGGGAAAGACAATGCAGTGTTCGAGGGAGATAAGCTGCACGTATACGTGAAAGAACAAAATGATGAGAGCATCAAACAGGCTTTAAAACGGTTCTACTATCAGCAATGCAAGTCTTTGGTCGAGAAACGGGATAAATTTTATCAAAGCGAATTCAAAACAAAGCCGCGTTCCATTCGAATCACGGACAGTAAGACGAACTGGGGCACATGCGATTCCATGAGGAATTTGACATTCAATTGGAAGCTGTCCATGGCACCAATGGAAGTGATTGATTATGTGGTCGTCCATGAAATGTGCCATATGATGCATATGAATCATGACCGTTCATTTTGGCGGCTTGTCGGTAAAATCATGCCGGAATATGAACAGCATGAGCGCTGGCTCGCAGTGTCTGGGTGGAGGATGGAGGTTTAATTCACGTTTGTAAAAAAGGGTGGCAGTGCCTAATGCCGAGGATAGCGTGGATACTATTCCGAAAACACTACCCAATATCGGAACATGACCCAAAATAATTATTTTACCGGGAATTGTTTAATGGATTATCTGATTATCCAGGCTTCTCTTATGGTAAAATAATTCCAATCAAAATAAAAGTGGTGAATATAGTGGAAAAGGTACTAGAAGAAATACTAAGCTTCAGAAAAGAAAGGGATTGGGAGCAATTCCACAATCCAAAGGATCTTGCTATCTCCATCTCCCTTGAGGCAAGCGAGCTGCTCGAAAATTTTCAATGGAAAGACAGTCAAGAGGCACTCAAGGAAAACATGGATAATATTAAAGATGAACTGGCCGATGTTCTCATATATTCCCTAATGCTTGCCCATGATCTGGATTTGGATGTTTCGAAAATCATACATAATAAGGTTCAAAAGAACGCAAAGAAGTACCCGGTAGAAAAGGCATTGGGATCAAACAAGAAATATACAGAGCTGTAGATAAGAGAAAATGAAAAGGGAGAAGGTGAATTCCATTGATTATTTATGAAGCAACAAAATCAGAATTTGTTTCGGACGTAACAAATGAATTACTGGTCGAACGATTGTACCATTCCTATCAGGAAAAAATAGGACGGACTTCTAAACAGGAAATTATATCATGGGAGAACTCGCTCCAACGAATGTCCAATGTGATGCAAGACAGGGACATTCCAAATGATGCGGGTGTCGCCATTGAATTTAAAATTCCAAACACATCTAAAAGAGTGGATTTTATTGTCACTGGTAATGATGGAAGGAATGACCATGTTGTTATTGTTGAGCTAAAGCAATGGTCTGAGGTTGAGAAAATAACGACCAAGGACGCACTGGTAAAAACATATGTCGGCGGGGGTCTGCGTCCGCATACACATCCATCCTATCAAGCATGGACATATGCAGCCTTAATAAAGGATTTTAATAAAAGCGTACAGGATCAACAAATAGTACTTCAGCCATGCGCTTACTTACATAATTATAGGAAAACAGACAATGACCCTTTAGTAGATGAACATTACAAGGAACATTTAGTGAAAGCGCCTGTTTTTACAAAAGGGGAAATACAAAAGTTAAGGGACTTTATTAAAAAGTACGTTCGACAAGGTGATAACAATAATTTGATTTATCAAATAGAACACGGGAAAATTCGCCCGTCAAAATCACTGCAGGATTCCCTGACAAATATGTTAAAGGGTAATCAGGAATTCATCATGATTGACGAACAAAAGGTGTTTTATGAGGAAGCTTTTCATCTAGCCTTAGAGTGTGTCAAACACAACAAAAAACAAGTAATGATTATTGAAGGCGGGCCTGGAACTGGAAAATCAGTCATGGCTGTGAATCTCTTAGTCAATTTGATAAATAAGGGACTAATGACCCTATATGTATCCAAAAATTCAGCACCTAGAGAGGTTTATGCATCTAAATTAAAAGGCACCGTCCGAAAGACGACAATCGATAATTTATTTAAAGGGTCTGGAAGTTTTACTGAGTCAGAATTAAATGAGTTCGATGTAATTGTTGTTGATGAGGCACATAGGCTTAACGAAAAATCAGGTTTTTACAGCAACCAGGGAGAGAATCAAGTAAAGGAGCTAATTAAGGCAGCAAAATTTACAATCTTTTTCATTGACGAAAATCAAAAAGTTACCCTAAAGGATATCGGAAGTATAGATTTAATTAAAAGGTATGCTGAAGAGTTTGAGGCAGAAGTGATTTCAGGTCAATTGGTTTCCCAATTTCGCTGTGATGGATCAGATGCCTATATTGCCTGGCTAGACGATGTCCTTCAGATTCGGGAAACGGCTAACAGCCATTATTATGGGGTTGATTATGATTTTCGTGTGTATAATAATCCCCATAAAATGCTCCGCAAAATTGAAAAATTAAATAGGAAAAACAATAAATCTCGCATGCTAGCAGGATATTGCTGGGAATGGCCAACGAAAGAGCGGAGCAATACGATGTATAAGGACATTGTCATTCCTGAGCATGATTTCGCAATAAGCTGGAATCTATCGGACAGCATTTGGGCCATTGACGAAGACTCAGTAAGCGAAGCGGGATGTATTCATACTGCCCAAGGGTTAGAGTTTGATTATGTCGGTGTGATTATCGGCGACGATCTGCGCTGCGAAAATGGGCAAGTCATCACAGACTATACGAAAAGAGCGAAATCAGACCAATCTTTAAAAGGTATTAAAAAAATGGCTCAGGAAAGTCCTGAAGAGGCACATAAAATTGCAGATCAAATTATCCGGAACACTTACCGGACACTAATGACACGAGGACAAAAAGGATGTTTTATATTTTGTACGGATCCGGATTTGTATAATTACTTTAAAGACCGCCTCTACAGGACAAATTCCCATAATGATTTATCACCAAAATGGGAGATTAGGGTTGCTGAGGATAGGACGAATTATTGAAGCATATGGCTTTGGAATGTAAGAGCTGACCGGAAAAGATTAATAATATATCTTTTTCACATTCCATTGGACTTAGGTAAAAATGGCGTTTTGTGAATTTATTGAGACTCATTTCCTGGATCTGGACCGGTTTTGTGTAAAATACATAACTTTAATACATCACATTACTTTATTTCTAAACTTGGATGAGAAGAGGAAAATCTCAAATTATGTCGAATGTAAGTAGAATAGAAGAAATTTACATTTGTTCAGGTGATTCTATGAAAATGTATGTGGGGATAACTGACTATGACTGGTTTAAGACATTAAAGCAAAACAATTGCGAAGAAGTTAACTTTTGGAAACCTGGTGGTAAAGCAAATTTTAGGGCATTAAATGAGGGTGATTTGTTTCTTTTCAAGTTGCATAGTCCAAGGGATTATATTGTTGGTGGCGGCATATTTTTAAAGTTTTCTATATTGCCATCTTCCCTTGCATGGGAAGCATTCGGTATCGGTAATGGAGCTAATAGTCTTCTTGAATTGAAAACTCGGGTTTATAAGTATAAGAAGAGTGATAGGTCATCAGATCCTGATCCCTATATAGGGTGCATTATTCTATCCATGCCTTTTTATTTTGAGGAAGAAGATTGGATACCTGTGCCTTCAAACTGGAGCATGAACATTGTCCAAGGTAAAACTTATAAAACTGAGGATTCTTTTGGTAGGGAACTTTATGAACAGGTCCAAAACAGGATGGAAATGCAAAATTTCAAACATTTTAAAGCCATGGAAGAAACCTATATGAACCAATATGGAGAGCAAATAATAAAGCCGAGAGTAGGACAGGGAACTTTTAAAGTGTTAATTACGGATGCTTACCACAGGAGATGTGCAATTACAGGAGAGAAGACATTGCCTGTATTAGAGGCTGCCCATATCAAACCTTATAGCTTAAATGGTCCGCACGAAATTAAGAATGGCCTCTTGCTAAGACGCGACTTCCATACCTTGTTCGATAGAGGTTACTTAACAATTGATAAAGACTACCATGTAGAGGTCAGCCACCGGATAAAAGAAGATTTCGGAAATGGAAAAGAATATTACGCTCACCATGGAAGTAAATTACTCATTTTGCCCGAGAGGCGGGACCAGCTGCCAGATCCATATTATTTGGAATGGCACAATGAGAATATTTACTTGGGGTAAATAAACGGAGAAGCAGGGGGGGCATGAAGTGTTTTCTAAAGTGTTCTCAGCTCACAGTCCGGCACCTGAGTTCAGATCTAATAATCATTGCATTCCCAACACCTCCCCTATACAATTAACCTAAAATTAACAATAAATGGTGATCGAATGTCGAGTTTTGTTAAGAGTTTAGAGGAGTCGCTTTATAAAGGGTTTATTGATCAGAAGCTGATGAAGTCTGAGAGCTATAAACCTAAGCTGCTGGTTAATAACTCCAAAAATAAAGAGAATGTGTTAAATGCACTTATCGAGGAGCTTGACCTTTGCAGCAGCTTTTTGTTTTCTGTTGCGTTCATTACTGAAAGTGGGCTGGCGACGCTTAAGTCTCATTTTCTCGACCTGGAAGAGAAGGGGATTAAAGGGCGGATTTTAACGTCGACATTCCTGAATTTTAATCAGCCAAAGGTTTTCAGGGAACTGTTGAAAATTCGCAATGTTGAAGTGCGGCTCTCTGATTTAAAAGGCTTCCATTCAAAAGGCTATATTTTCAGTCATGATACGCATTATTCCTTGATTGTTGGGAGTTCGAATCTGACTGCGCATGCATTAAAGGTCAATTATGAGTGGAACGTGAAGTTGACTTCGCATGAAAACGGGGAAATTGTCCATCATTTTAAAAATCAGTTTGAGGATGTATGGAATGATTCCCAGCCCCTTTCAGAAACGTGGATAGAGGATTACGAAAAAAACTACACCGATAGTCTCCAAACAAGGATGCTGGAGCAGGTTGTTGAACTTCCTGATAACTATCGATTGAATTCAATAGAAGAAGCGCTGAAAATTGAGCCAAATAAAATGCAACTGCAGGCGTTGAAACAAATTCAGGCAGTCCGCGATGCCGGGAACACAAAGGGCCTGGTTATATCGGCAACTGGAACAGGGAAAACCTATTTATCTGCATTCGATGTGCGCCGATATGGCCCGACTCGAATGTTGTTTGTTGTTCACCGGGAGCAGATTTTGAAAAAAGCAAAATCTGATTTTCAAAGGCTGCTTGGCGGTCCTGATTCTGATTTTGGGATTCTCTCAAGTTCTTCGAAGCAAAAGAATGTGAAATATTTATTTGCCACGATCCAGACCCTTTCAAAGGATGACTATTTGCAGCAATTTGCGTCGGAGGAATTTGATTATATTTTAATAGATGAGGTACATAAGGCTGGAGCGAACACCTATCAGAAGGTAATCAATTATTTTCGGCCAAAGTTTCTAATGGGCATGACGGCAACACCGGAGCGTACTGACGATTTTAATATTTTTGCATTGTTTGATTATAATATTGCCTACGAAATCAGGCTGCAGGAAGCATTGGAGGAGGATATGCTTTGTCCTTTCCATTACTTTGGGGTTACCGATCTTGAATATAACGGCGAGTTAATCGAGGATGCCACGGTTTTAAACAAGCTGATTACCGATGAACGGGTCGACCATATCAACAAGAAAATGGCCTACTACGGCCATTCTGGTAAAGAAGTGAAAGGCTTGATTTTTTGCAGCCGGAAGGAAGAGGCGAAAGCTCTATCAGTCCAACTTAATCTTCGCGGATACCGGACTGTTGCCCTGACGGGGGATGATTCCCAGGAGGAGAGGGAGCGCCGCGTTACTCAGCTTGAAGAAGGCTTGCTGGACTATATTATAACGGTGGAAATCTTTAATGAAGGCATTGATATCCCCTGTATCAATCAAGTCATCATGCTGAGACAAACGCAATCGAGCATTATTTTTATTCAACAATTAGGACGCGGACTTAGGAAGCATGAGTCAAAGGAGTATGTCACGATCATTGATTTTATAGGCAATTATAAAAACAATTATCTCATTCCAGTGGCTTTGTCTGGTGATAAAACACAAAATAAAGATAATATCCGGAGACATACAAAAGATACAAGTTATTTCCAAGGTGTTTCCACAATTAATTTCGAGGAAGTTGCGAAAAAACTGATCTTCAAGTCGATCTCTGCAAGTAATTTGACAGCATTAAAATTGTTAAGGGAAGCGTATATCGAACTGAAAAACAGGATAGGAAGAGTGCCGTACCTTTATGACTTCATCGTCAACCATTCGATTGATCCAGTCGTTATTGCGGAGGAGCATTCCAACTACCATCAGTTCCTGCTGAAACTGAAAGAGGATGTTCCGACGCTTAGTATTTATGAAAATAGCGTATTAACGATGTTTTCATTGGAGTTTTTGAATGGTAAGCGAAAGCATGAGATTGTTTTGTTGGATAAGCTGTTGAGACAAGGCAGAGTTGAACGGGAAGACTTCCTTCGTGCTTTGGAGGAAGCGGATTGCACGACAGACGAAGCAACATTATCATCCCTTCAGAGAATGTTTGATTTGTCTTTTTTTACCCAAAGCAATCAGAAGAAATATGGAGGGCTGCCGATTGTTCATTTTGGGGATAGTGTGGAATTTAATTCCAGAATCCTGACAAGTCTCGAAACGAACCCATATTTTAAAAGATTGATTGAAGACTTAATCCAAACTGCCCTTGCCAAAAGTAACAAATATAGCTGCGAAAAACCGTTGACCTTGTATGAAAAATATACGAGGAAGGATGCCTGCAGACTTTTAAATTGGATGAACGATGAAAGTTCCACGATTTATGGCTATAAAACAAAGAATGGAACGTGTCCAATATTTGTGACGTATCATAAACGAGATGATATTGAAGCAAGCACGAACTATTCAGAAGGATTTATCAGCCAGGAAGTATTAAAATGGTCGACCAGGAGTAACCGTACTCTGCAATCTGAGGAAGTAAAAACGATTATCCATGCGAAAGAAAACGAGATTGACCTTCATGTCTTTGTTAAAAAAGATGATGACGAAGGGACCGATTTTTATTATCTCGGAAAGGCAACCCCAGATCATAATCATATCGAACAGGACATTATGAAAGATAAAAATGGCAAGGAGCTTCCTGTTGTTCATATGAACCTAATTATGGAACAGCCAATAGAGTATAAACTGTATCAGTATATACAGGCTGAAAAGCTGTAAAAGAAAACATTCCTGTCCAGTCACTTGATCGGCAAGTGGCTTGGGGAATGTTTTCTCTTTTTTATATTTAAAATCTTTACTGTTCCTTGAGCAGATTTTCCACAGCTGGTACATCCGCAGTCGCCCACACGAGCGAATTGAGATTCTCGCGCTTTAACCAGATTAATTTCGAGTGCTCGGTAGGAGTTGGGATCCCCTCAATAATTCGGCACTTAATAGCAATCAGATTTATAATGAACGGTTCGTATTCATGGATAATATCATTTTGTATTTCCAAAGGTTTCCTACAGTGCAACTCTTCCTCAATTTCCCTGCTTAGTGCCCAGAAACTCCCACATATTAGGAATAGACATCTCCGGAGACCTCAGAGCACAGAGAACTTCGTTTTGTTCATTGTCAATTATTGCTGTTACAACCTTAACTGTCTTCTTCATCATGACCTCCAGTACAATGACCTATTGATTATAATGGCATGATTAGTGGGCCAGGGGGACAGATCTTGTGGTTTTTTCGGCTGGCATAAGTGGTACTCGGAGTTTGTGTTTCAACAGAGAAAGTCCCAATGGTTCTAAAGGATTTTTAAAAAACTCAAACCCGACAAATTGAGCTTTGATTGGGCTAATCTTGATAAGTTATCAGATCGGCCAGATAGTCAATCTATAGATGAGAAAATCATAAAGCAGGAAAAAAATGATATACATTAATTAACGTCTTTCCTTGGTAATGAGCAATCACTAGTTTTTTAACTTGCTTACTAGTGGAAAGTGCTAATGAACGAAAGCTTTTCATATTGCCTGCATCTCCTTGGGGAGGGAATAGGCATTAGTGAAATAATTTCTCCATTTTCACCCAATTTATCCTAATAATTGTTATACTATTGGCAATATAACATCAAAAAAGACAAAAGTAAGGAGGGAATTTTGTTGAACCCTGCTATAGAATGCCACTATGAATATGATAAGAAAGTTAGTTTTGCTCTTCAACAGAATCATGTCCCCGTTATAAAGTTTCTTTCTATAAAAAACACCACTGGCCATTCTTTAACCAAAATAAAGATTGAAATCAATGCAATTCCGGATTTTACCGAACCTTATTCATTAAATATTGAAAAGTTGGAAACGGATGAACTCTTAGAAATCCGCCCTGACCTGCAACTATCCTCTCAATTCCTCAGTGTTCTTGATGAAAGCATAGCTGGGACTCTTCAAGTTAAAATTACAGATGAAGAACGGGAACTTTATAAAGAAACATGCTCCATTGATGTTATGTCATATGATTCTTGGCCAGGTTCTTCTGTACTCCCAGAGATTATTTCTAGTTTCATAACGCCTAATCGTCCATTTATTAATGAAATTGTCAGGCATGCAGCTTCAATTATGGAAAATAGCACGGGATCAAATGCCATGGATGGTTATCAAAGTGGTGACCCAAACCGTGTTCTTGCCCAGCTGTCAGCCATTTTTTCAGCTATCCAATCACACGGTATTGCTTATGCAAATCCACCTGCGAGCTTTGAAGACGAGGGCCAGAAAATTCGTTTTCCTGATTTAATAAAGGAGTTTAAATTAGGTACTTGCCTTGATTTAACGTTGCTTTATGCGGCATGTGCAGAAGCAGTAGGAATTTTTCCGCTGGTTGTGTTTCTTAAAGGCCATGCTCTTCCTGCATTTTGGTTGAAGGAGCAGACAGCTTCTGAAAGTTTTCAAGACGATAGAAGCATTTTAACGAAACACATAGCAAATGGCATTAATGAATTGGTAGTTGTAGAATCTACATTTCTTACGAGTAAAATGGCCACATTTACTGAAGCTATAAGATCGGCGGAAGCAAGTGTTGATAAACTGAATCAGTTTCATTTTTTTATAGACGTCCAAAGAAGCAGAATTGGCCAGATCAAGCCGATAGCCTTAAAGAAGGTAAGTGGAGATATCGCAGTAGAAGTCGAATCGGAAGAAGCGTTAAAAATGACCCCGGGAATGGTTTTTGACCGGGTCGAAGTCATCGCGGAGACTGAAGAAGGTAATCAGCAAAACCATCAGGAGAGCAAGATTATCTATTGGCAAAATAAACTTATTGATATGAGCCTGCGTAACAATCTGTTGAATTATCGTTTACATACTCAAGGGATTCCATTAATAACCTCAGACTTATCAAAAACTGAAGACATATTGGCCATGGGCAATAAAGTATTCATTAATCCTCTGCCGGTCGAGTGGAAAAATAAGGCGCGTGATTTTAGAGAGCAAAAAGAACTATTGCAATCAAAAATCTTACAGGCTGATATAGAAAATAACCGTTTGCGCTCAATGTTGTCCGATGTGAACCTCGATAGAGAACTGGTGAAACTTTACCGGAAAGCAAAAAACACATTAGAAGAAAGTGGTGCAAATTCACTTTTTGTAGCGCTGGGATTTTTGAAATGGTTTGAAGAAAAGTCGTATACAAAAGAACGTTATGCACCTCTCTTATTGTTGCCAGTAGATCTGATAAGGATGTCTGCGAAAAAAGGTTATTTTATTCGTGTACGCGATGAAGAAATTCAAATTAACATCTCACTAATTGAGTTTTTAAAACAGAAATTCGGTGTGGATGCTTCGAAGCTTTATCAAATACCAAAAGATGAACATGGTGCCGATGTAAAAAAAGTATTAACGATGATGCGGCGGCTTATTATGCAAATGAAAAACTGGGATGTTTTTGAGACAGCCAGTATCGGGTTATTTTCTTTTTCGAAATTCGTTATGTGGAATGACCTTGTAAACAACACGAAAGAATTAAAGAAAAATAAAGTTGTAAATAGTCTCATGGAAGGCAATTACTCAAGTGAAACCACGGGAACAATTCATGATCCTGTTTCTGCTGAAGCCGATGAAAATGAGACAATTTATGCTCCACTTAGTTTTGATGGTACTCAAAAAGAGGCGATTCTGGCAACCGATACAAATAATAGCTTCGTACTGCATGGACCTCCGGGTTCAGGAAAGTCCCAAACAATTACAAATATGATTTCTCATGCTCTTGGTAACGGCAAAACAGTATTATTTGTTGCTGAAAAAATGGCAGCATTAAGTGTTGTGCAAAAAAGGCTATCAGATATCGGCTTAGGAAACTTCTGTCTTGAGATTTATTCAAATAAGGGACAGAAAAAGGACATTCTCAATCAGTTGGATACTTCCATTAACGCCCAGTATAAAACACTCGGTACTAACTGGAAGGAAAAATTAGAGGAAATCAGTATATTAAAAAAAGAGCTAAATAAGTATGTCAAAGAACTCCATTCACCAACATCAGTTGGCCAGAGTATCTATGAAATGATCGAAGAATATACCAGACTGGAATTAAATAACAGTGTTATAAATTTTAACAGAGACAAAGTGAAGAAAATGGACGAAGGAGCTTTCAAACAAGCAAAACAGCTTCTTGAAAGTATTGCAGTGGTCGGGGAGACCTGTGGTGATATGGCAAATAACCCATGGGCTGGTATTAAACAGACCAACTTTTCCTTGCAGCTCCAAGACACTTTAAGAGAGGAATTATCAGCTATTGAGGCTGCTATTCCAGCGCTGAAACAGTTGGAGGAGCAGTTGCTGGAAATTGGGTTCCAGGATACAAAGCAAACTTTTAAATGGTATAGTCTGATCCATAATCTTATTCCTTATTTGCAAAATCAGCCTGCGGCAAACTTTAGTTTAATAGGGGAAGACAATTTTGAACAACTGACATCACAATTAACAAATATCATATTGACCGGCAAAAAACGCGATGAAGGGACTGCAAAAATAAAAGAACGTTTCGACTTAGCGATTTTAAAAATTGAAACAGAACCATTGTTGCAGGAATTAAGACTTGCAGAAAATAGCTGGTTTCTAAAGAAAATCCTCGGAAAGAACAAAGTGGCAAATGAGTTGAAAAAATACCTTAAAACAAAAAACAAGATCAATTCCGGGGAACTTGAAGAAATTCTTCTTTCCGTCCAGGAGTTAAGAAGAAATCAGGAAGAATTAAATCGTTCTGAAATAACTATGAAACTCTATTTCCCTGATTTGTGGAATGATACCAATGGTAAGTGGACTGAGATGGAAGAGGCCATACAATGGATGACATCAGTACGGTCATACCTTGAAGAGTTTACAGAAACAAAAGGCTACTTTATGGAAACCGCTAAGGCCTTGCAGAATAACAAACAATCATTCACCTCGCAAACCATGACGGAAATGATGAGCAATTATCAAACAAGTTATGAAGACTTGTTGGAACGGATAACAAGGATTCAGGATGAGTTGCTTATTTATAAATTCCATGAACCTGCCAATCCGGACTGGCTAACTTCTGTGAAAAATAAAGCTTCGACACTAATCGGCACTTTATCACTACTGAAAGACAATTGCCAACTGGCACGAGCGATTTCCGAAGCTGAATCATTTGGGCTGGATAATGTCACGAAGCCGTATCTTAGCGGACAACTAAAGCATATGGAACTGCTTTCAGCTTATTTGTATGGATTTTATCGTATCAGAATAGATGAAGCAATTACGAGCAGCAGTACTTTATCCCATTTTACGAAAGCAGAGTTTGAGAACAAGCTAGAGAAATTTAAAAGCCTGGATGATGAGATCAGTGAACTGACGAAGCTCGAAGTGTATTTAAAACTCATGAAACAAGTCCCAGATTTATATTCGAACGTGATTCAAAATTCTGAACCGGGAATACTTTTAAAAGCAATAAAAAGTAAAGGAAGAGGTATTGCGATTAGGCAGTTATTCGAGCGGATTCCCAACTTATTGCCCAAACTAAAGCCGTGCATGCTGATGAGCCCGCTGTCAGTAGCACAGTATTTGGATCCTGCATCACCAAAATTCGATCTTGTCATATTTGATGAAGCTTCTCAATTGCCAACAAGTGAAGCTATAGGAGCGATGGCCAGGGGGAAAAATGTTATCGTCGTAGGAGACCCGAAACAATTGCCGCCGGCGAGTTTCTTTAGTGCACAGCAAACAGAGGAAAACTTTGATATTCAAGATTTGGAAAGTGTTCTTGATGATTGCTTATCAGTTAGATTGCCACAAAAACATCTTAGATGGCATTATCGCAGCGAGCACGAAAGCCTAATTTCATTTTCCAACAATCATTTTTATGAAAATAAACTAATTACCTTTCCCTCAGTTGATGATGTTAAATCCCGTGTTTCTTTTCAAAAAGTAAACGGTATCTACGACAGAGGAAAATTAAAGAACAATCAAGTTGAAGCAAAAGCAGTTGTTGACGAAATCTTTTTAAGATTGAGTAATCCTAAGCAACAACACGAAAGCATCGGTGTTGTAACATTTAATCAGGCTCAACAAACATTGATAGAAGACATGATTGATGAAAGGTTAAAAGAAGACACAGGTTTGGAAAAATACTTTACCGATGAAGTGCATGAACCTGTCTTTGTTAAAAACCTTGAAAATGTTCAGGGGGATGAGCGTGATACCATTTTATTCTCAGTAGGTTATGGACCAGATGAGACAGGTAGTATGACATTGAATTTTGGTCCGCTAAATCGGGATGGAGGCTGGCGACGCCTGAACGTGGCTGTCTCACGTGCGAAGAAAGAGATGATGATTTTTGCTTCCATGGAACCTGATCAAATTAACTTATCTCGAACAAAAGCTGAAGGTGTTCATGCTTTACGAGCATTTATGGAATTTGCGAAGCGAGGGAATGAACCACTGCTGCTGGAGAATCGGAGATCAGAAATAAGCAGCAATTCTAAAGCTATTATTCCGAAGCTTCAAAAGGCCCTGGAAATACATGGCTATGAAACGAAACTGAATGTTGGAAGCAGTGAGTTTAAAATCGATCTGGCGGTAGTAGATAAGAATTCAAATGAAAAGTATATTGCAGCTATACAGATCGATGGTCCACGATACTCAAATCGCAAGTCTGCACGAGATCGGAATAAATTGAGCGATCTTATTTTAGAAAGATTAGGTTGGAAAATCATTAAGGTTTGGTCCATTGAATGGTGGCATAACGAACCAAAACAAATAGATAATATTTTAGCACAGCTAAAGGAAATTCAGAATAACCCAAACCGAAAAGAAGAATTACGAACTGACAACATTGTTAAAACTCAACCAACGTTCCAACAAAAAATAAGCCAGCTGGTCATACCTGTAGAAAACAATAAAGATAAAGTAACTTATTATAAAACGGTTATGCTGGAACCTGTTAATCTCCAGAGCGAATTTTTCTATACAATAGAAGGAAGGAAGATTATTCAGCAACAAATTAAACAGATTATTGAAATTGAAGCACCTGTAAGTTTCTCGCATTTGACTAGATTAATCACATCGGCATGGGGTTTCACAAGAAGCGGTGCCAAGATCGAGAATATTATAGATGCAGTCATTACAAAGATGAAAATCTTTCAATCCACAGATTCTAAAGGTAGATTTTTATGGAAAGACAAAACTCAATATAAGGACTACCAGGAATTCAGATTATGTGCTGAGGATCGAAGGGCATTGCAAGATATCAGTAAAGAAGAATACGGAAACGGCGTTGTGAAAATCATGAATGCAGCTCTTCGAATCCCTAAGGCAGATTTGGTTCGAGAGGTGTTAAAACAACTGGGCTACAGCCGGACCAGCACGCAAGGAGAAAAGTTCGTTCAAGAGGCGATCAAGTTTAAAATGAAGAAAGGAATCATTTCTGAGGATACCAAGGGGTTTGTGGAAGTGAAGTGATTCTTATTGATTTCTCGTACCCTTGTAAAGTAATTGGTGCAGACTGACCTTGGTGAATTTTCTGTAAAGAAAATGTGCATGTTTAAAGAGTTCCCATGAAAAATCCTAAAGCTGCCGAGGCTTTAGGATTTCTTTAAATTAAGAATTTGATTTAGGGTCTTCAAACATACTTCTTAGCAACTTCAATAAGTCTGTCTTTATAAAAAGCAATGTCTGCTACTTTCTCCAGTTTCTCTGAAGATCTGGTTTCATCATTGAACTGGATATATTTATTAGAGTTATTAAAGCCTAACCGGCAGACCCATTTTCTAATGTTGTTGTCTATCAGGATATTAAAATAACTTAAATTGTCTCTATACGATATCCTGTCTGCAGGAACTGTTTCATTTAACAGGAACTTCACTGTTACATAACTTTCTAATTCTTCCTCGGTTGTGACAATTTGCGGCTCAACTTTGGTTTCAACAGGTTCTATTTCGGCGGACAACTCTTGAGAAGGAACATCCTCTTTATTAGTGTTTTTCAATGCAGCATTTAATTTGTCATTTACCAATTCGTTTATGAATTGCTTGTACCCTTTTTTAATTAAGGGTTCGAATTTTTCAATAGTACTCTTAGTCTTAATACCATCATAAATCTGGGAAATAAGAAACCGTACATAGTCTTCTGAAGGGTTTTCCCTTTGCTCATTTAAGAAGACTTTTAGCTTACTTAGGTATTTGAGTTCTGATGCTGTTGTAAAGATACTCTCCAGGTCGAAACTATCTTTTCTGAACTTAGCCAACTCGCTCAATGAGCTATCTTTAATATCCAAAAGATTGAATTCGAAGAAAGGGGAAGCATCCATCTTATTTTGTTCTTCAAGGTCTGTATAAAATCTATAGATCAAGCCGTTTGTCAAAATACCAAACTTTGCGGCAGTAGTGCCAAAATACCGGAATAGCTGAGAATCATGTTTTTGGAGTTGCTCGCTTACCGATTTTGCCTCAATTAAAATTACAGGCTTACTATCTGCCATGATGGCATAATCCACTTTTTCTCCCTTTTTTATGCCAACATCCGCAACAAACTCTGGTGTAAACTCATCGGGATTAAAAATGTCATATCCTAATACTTGAAAGAATGGCATAACTAATGATGTTTTAGTAGCTTCTTCAGTAGCAATTGAATTCCTTACCTTCTGTGCTCTAGCTGAAAGTGTTTTTATCTGCTCAATAAAACTATCCAAAATACTCATCCTCCTTAATGGAACAAGGTTCAATCTTTTGGCCTTTGACATTTATAATTCTATCAGAGATACCATAATTTTACTATAAATAACCTAGTTCTTACCTGAGGTTACGATAGAGGTAACGATGGTCGGGACAAGGGTTAAGGTCATTATTTTAAACACCGGGACGGTTCCAATGGCTATTCTGCATTCTAACTACAGTGGTGGTGTGGGAAGCAGTAATTTATCAAAATCAATAAGATGATTAAACTGGAACTGAAATAAGTTATGAATAATAACTTTCAGTTGTATAGCTCCAATAAAAATCCTAAATTACCCAAACAGAAAGCATTAATAATGGTAAAATTTAATAGAAATTAAAGGAAAAGTTTGGTTCAACTATTGAGGTGGATTTAGGTGTGGATATAAAAAGATATCTTATCCTTGTCAAAGGCGAGGATAAAACTGATCAAATCGACTGGATGAAATATGGAAATCGGATATGGGTTATAAAGTTTATAAATTCACAAAGGGCCTTTTCTTACAACTATTTGAATGTTGTAAAATTGGAGAATCCTGAGCGTAAAAATCCTGATACGCATGTGGTGTATGAACAGAACCGGCCCATATCGGGTGTTGTTGAAATAATAGTGTTTGGTGAATATGTTAGATTGATTTTTAAATCCGGCTATAAAAGAGTTTACAAGCGATCGAGTCTAATTATTGAAGAAACATCCCTTACCAGGACCCCAGTTTCTAACTGTTTCGATTATTTCAAAAGAGTGGCGTCCTTGGTAAGTGTGATAGATGAAAAGGAGCAAAGTTTTTTAAGCAGGCAATTTGAAAATCTAACTGCTATAAGTCCCCGTAGTGTTTTATCCTCTTATCTGGAAGGGGCTCCATTTGAAAAGGCAAAAATGCAAAGGCAGGTTTTTTTTCCTTTTGGGTTTAATTTAAGTCAAAAGACTGCTGCAGAAAAGGCACTGACTGAGCAGGTAAGTGTTATTGAGGGACCACCGGGAACTGGGAAGACTCAAACAATTTTGAATATCATTGCCAATGCAGTACTGAATGGCCAAACAGTTGCGGTGGTGTCTAATAATAACTCTGCAACAGCTAATGTTCTTGAAAAAATGCAAAAGTATGAAGTTGACTTTATAGCTGCCTATCTAGGAAACAAGGAAAACAGAGGGAACTTTTTCATAAATCAACTTAAAGATTACCCTGATATGACCTCTTGGAACTCTCTAGAATCAGTATTAAGATCAACGGCGGAGGCACTTAGTGAATCACAGAAGAAACTTAACGAAATGTTAAAGTATAAAAATGAACAGGCAGAGATAAAGCGGGAACTGTCCCAATATCAAACTGAACATGAATATTTCAAGCAGTATTTAAGTGAGTCGAACTATACTCCAATTGATATAAAGTGGAAGAGGCGGCTTAAAGCTGATAAGATAATGAAATTAATTTTAGAATATAAGATCTCCAGTAAAGAGGGAAAACTATCGTTCAGAAAAAAACTATACAATATGTTTGCATACAGGATATACAATTTTAAGCTTTACAAATATCCGTCGGATTCTGTTATCTCTTTTTTACAGCAAGCTTATTATGAGGTTAAAATTAGTGACCTTCAGGCTAAAGTCAGTGAGTTGTCTGGAAGGCTTAGTGCGTATAATTTTGAAAAAGCGATGGAGGACTTTTCGGAGAAATCTATGAAATTATTCAAAGCAAATTTGGCCAAGAGGTACACGAACGCTTCCAGAAAGGAATTACCGACGAAGCATTATGGAAGGAACAAGAATTTGAAGAATTTATAAGAGAATACCCAGTCGTTTTGAGCACAACTCATTCTTTGCGGAACTGTGCAGCAAAAAATTACTTATTCGATTATGTATTAATTGATGAGGCATCCCAGGTTGATTTAGTTACAGGTGCCCTTGCGTTATCCTGTGCAAAAAAGGTTGTGATTGTTGGTGATACGAAACAGCTTCCAAATGTCATTCCTGAGGAAGACAAAGAAATAGCGAATAAAATCTTTAAGAACTCAGGGTTGAGAGATGCTTATAATTACGCTGAGCATAGCCTGCTCTCTTCGATTCTTGCCTTATACAAAGATCTTCCAAAAACACTCTTGAAGGAACACTATCGTTGCCATCCAAAAATCATTGAATTCTGCAACCAGAAATTTTATAATAATGAGCTTATTATATTGACCAGTGAAGATAAAAAGGAACCCCAACCGCTCGTTCTTTATAAAACAGCAAAAGGAAATCATGCAAGAGGAAGGCAGAATGAACGACAGCGGGACATGATATTCAATGAGATTTTACTTGAACAAAAGATTGATGAAGAAAATAATTCGGTGGGCATTATTACTCCCTTCCGCCTGCAGGCAAATGCACTTCAGCAAACAATTGGCCAACGAAACCTTGAAGCAGACACAGTGCATAAATACCAGGGTAGGGAAAGAGATGTTATTATCCTTTCAACTGTAGCCAACGAAATCAAAGTAAATGATTTCGCTGATACCTCCAATCTCATAAATGTAGCTGTTTCTCGTGCGGTGGACCAGTTAATAGTCGTTGCTGCTGAAGGGGCAGAGGACTGGAAAGGGACAAACATTGGAGATTTGGTTAGATATATTAAATATAACAACTTTGAAGTTATAGAAAGCCAGATATACTCAGTTTTTGATTTTCTTTATACCAGCTATTCAGAAAAGTTGCTTGATGTTGTCAGAAGCGGCAAAGTGGTTTCTTCACATAAATCAGAAAATATTATGAATGCTGTTATTGAGAAAATCCTTAAGGAACCTGAGTTTCAAATTCTGGATCATGTCCTTCACCAACCATTACGAATGCTTATAAAAGACACTGTTCTACTTAATGAAGAAGAAAACCAATATGCGATGAATATTCTGACCCATACTGATTTCGTGATATTTAACATGCTCGATAAAATGCCATTGCTGGTGGTAGAAGTGGATGGGCATGCCTATCATGCGAACAACCCAGTCCAATTAAAACGCGATGAACTTAAGGACAGCATTTTGGAGAAGTATGGGATACCGATTATTAGAATGAAGACAACTGGCAGTGGTGAGGAATCGAAACTTAGACAAAGGTTGAAGGAGTTACTGGGCAATAAAAGCTGAAATATACAGAACCGGTCTGGACATTCCAGGGCCGGTTTTGTTTTGGGTGCAAGGCACTATCCAATTTTATTCGTAATTTATGTGTTTGAAACTTGCAAATGATGTTCTTTGTGCTCGTGGCGAGGTCATTGGGGTTGTAATGCCCGCTACTTTTCTAAAATAAGTATGATGACTGGCACTGCCCGTGTTTGTCGAATGGCTCCTATTCGAGCATTACTTGGGTAGAGCAAGGTTTTATTATACGTTTTTCTTTTGCTAATCGTATCCTCATCGGAAGAGAGTAAAACCATCACACGAAGCAGCTTCTCTACTTTTATAAAAAAGCCATAGGGAACGTCCCTATGGCTTCACCTATGTATCCTTTCCCTAAATGCCGAGCGTATAAAGGTGCGTCTGTATCCTGCCCGGCTAGGAAGATGGCTATGGATTCAGACCCCGCGGGGATGTTCGTTCAGGATACCGGAAATCATGTAGGGGATGATGTAGCCCCATTCCCACCTTTGGCGCATGTCGAGTATATGCTTTTCAATTAGCCAAGGACAGGCTTAATCTCATAGCTTATTTTTGTATATAGCTGACGAGTAGATCTGTATGACAGCTACCGGCGGCTCGGGATCGGTGTAAATGCAGTACTATCCTTCATCGCCTTTTCTTTCTTAATTTATAGTTCTAGCTTCCTTTTTATATTTTTTATCAAACCTGAAAAAAGAAGTTCCTATCATGACACATGGCCGGTAGTATTCCCGTCTAATCTTTCAGGGGGGATAAAGATGAAAAAGTGGATAATTTTAGGCGGGGTTTCGTTATTATTTATAGCCGGGCTTTCTTATTACTTCTTAACGCAGTTCAAGCTGGTCAATGCCTGGGAAGGGAACGAAGAAGCCATTGTTATGGCCAATAAAGTGTGGAATATTCAGTTTACCGAAAAAATCTCGACAGAAAGTCTTCGTTCTGATTCAATCTTTGTTTTGGATGATCAAGGAAAGAAAATTAAAACTGCGCTTTCCCTTAGTGATGATCAAAAAACCGTTTATATTGACCCTCCAAAAGAAGGGTATCAACTTGACGCAAAATTTTACACCCTCCATTTTAAACATTATCTTGAATCTACCGTCGGGAGAAACTTGGGAAGGGATAAATCCTGGAAGTTTGTTGTAAAAGAAGACCTTCCTGTCATAGGCTCGAAGGAAAAATTGAATGGTTATTATAAAAATCTATTAAAAGAAGAAGAAAGAACTTCATCAGGCGGCTGGTTTTCAAGTGATACCAGTGAGTCGGGCATGAGCGAGGAAAAATCCTCCGCAGATAAAGCTGCCAATGCTGAATACTCCCAAACAAATAATCAGGTTCAGGGAGTAGATGAGGCGGACATCGTCAAAACGGACGGGAAGCATATTTTCCAGGCAGAAGAGAATGAAATCCGAATCATTAAGGCTATGCCGGAGGATGGTATGAAACTTTTGTCCAAGATTTCTTATCCCGGAGAGTTTACGCCCAACCAGCTTTTTTTACACGAAGGAAAATTGGCTGTCATCGGCAATCAGTATCACTATAATTCAAAACCGTATGAACAAATGGAGAAGGATTCGAAGATTTTACCTATGATGATGTCAACGAAGGCTGTTATATATGATGTGAAAAATCCAGCCAAACCTGTGATGATCCGGGAGGTTGAGCTGGAGGGAGGCTATATGTCAGCGCGGAAAGTGGAAAGCATGGTCTATCTGGTCACCATGCATCACCCGGAGTATTGGCTGCTCCGGGAAAACGAAGCACTCGATATCCGTCCAAAGTATTCGGATACAGCATCCGATACTGGCGAAAAAATAGTCAGTTATGATGAAATCAAATATTTCCCCGAATCGAAGGAGCCCAATTATACAATGATTGCGGCGTTCGACCTCAATCAGCCAGGGAAAAAGGCCGCTGTCACCACCTATCTGGGCAGCGGGGAGCAAATGTACATGTCGAAGGAAAACCTCTATCTCGCAATTGCGAATTGGACTGGGCACCCGCGCGGGAATTGGACAGAGATGCCAGCACCGGATACAACGATCCACAAGTTTTCGATTAAAGGGATGGATGTGGACTTCCAGGGGTCTGCGTTAGTGCAGGGCACCGTGCTGAATCAGTTTTCCATGGATGAGCATGATGGTCATTTCCGGGTCGTGACGACAAAGGGATATGCCTGGGATGAAAGCAGGCCATCCTCCAATGCGCTCTATATACTGGATAAAAATCTGAAACCGACCGGAAAGCTTGAATCGCTGGCGCGGGGAGAGCGAATTTATTCAGCGAGATTCATGGGCGATCGCATCTACATGGTCACCTTCAAAGAAACGGATCCTCTGTTTGTCATTGAAGCTAGCAATCCGGCAAAACCAAAGGTGCTGGGTGAATTGAAGATTCCGGGGTTTAGCAATTACTTGCATCCTTATGATGAGAACCATCTGATTGGATTCGGGCATGATACAAAAATTGTTGCGGAGAAAGAAGCGGGCGCACAGCCGCGCATCTTAACCGATGGAGTCAAAATATCACTGTTCGATGTCAGTGACATGCACAATCCAAAAGAGAAATTTACAGAAATCATCGGCGGCAGAGGGACGTATTCACCGTTGAATGATGACCATAAAGCACTGTTATTCAACAAAGATAAGGATGTATTTGCCTTCCCGATTTCCGTTTATCAAAACAGCAAGGAAAACGAATATGATCAAATCTTTGAGTTCCAGGGGGCATATGTATACAGCATCGATCCCGATAAGGGGTTTGAACTTAAGTCGAAAATCAACCATAACACCAACGGACAACCATCCATTTATGAAGAATATGATCCAGCAATCAAGCGTCTCCTGTATATCGGCAATACGATGTACGCACTGTCCCCGGGCAAGATAACAAGCCATGATCTGAAATCCTACAGAAATATAGGAACACTTGGTCTAAGATAATGAGGCTATCCTAAAAAAAACAAAAGCATGGGCGCCTGAGTGACAACCGATCATTCTTGCCATCAATGAAAAAGGATGTATCAATACTGATATTAAAATGGATGAGGGGTTTGAGAAGGCCGCTGAGGCACTAGATAAAATTCGTAAAGAAGCCATCTCTATTGGTTTACTAGATACTGCAGAGAAAAATGCAGAAAAAGTGTTAAAGGAATTTTTTAAGAATATTGGTTATACGGTAAATGTCACGTTTAACTATTTGGACGGCCTGCCCATGCTGCTTGGGACAGGTCTTTCTGTTATTTACTGGGGGAACCATAGAGATTTGGCGTATTCTCCTTATTGTAGAAAATGCCAATCATTAACCAAACACCCGCATTCGGAAAGTCACCGGGACCGTCCCGGTGGCTTTTCCTGTCGGCGAATCTAGATTACATGACAGACTTTAATATCAATTAGTTCTTGTACCCTTACTCCTGTATCAATAAGATCACGAAGGCCTTCAGACAGTTCCAGTCGGGCTGCTTCAGAAGTAGTACTAGTCAGTTAGTTTTATTATTTCGGTAAAAATAGACTTGAGATTCTAACTACTTCGTCTGAGTAAAATAATCTAAAAATGCTTCCAATTTTAAATAATTGTAATTTCCTATATAATAAGGGAATAGAGGTACTTGGGGGTATATGAATGAGTTCATCACAAAAGTCCTTAAAATCAATAATAAGTAATTCCAAGCTAACAAAAAAAGAAGAAGAAATAGCTGAATATATATTAAATAATTTAACAAATGCGTGTCTTGTAACGTCAATAGAATTGGCGAATCGATTACATGTTAGCAATGCAACGATTATCCGATTCTCTAAAAAGTTGGGTTTTTCTGGTTATAGTGATTTTCAAAAGTATTTAAGAGAACAGTGTTATGAAGGAAGTCTGGCAATATCTGATGATGTTACCATACCTTCTGAAAGATTGAAGCTGAGTTATGATAAAGTTAAACAATCAGATTTATTAAATGATAATTTGAAAATACTTGAAAAAAATATTTTCTCTATATCAGAGAAAAACTCATCTGAAGAATTCAATAAGGCAATAAATTATATCATTGATGCCAGAAGAGTATTTGTTTTAGGTAGTAGAGCTAGAGTTCCTTTGACGGAGATAATGGGATTATTCCTTAACCAAATTATTGATAATGTAGTTGTTAATAGTACTAATTCATTTACACCGTTTGATACCTTGGTTTCCTGTAGCAAGGATGATTGTGTCATTATTTTTTCTTTTCCAAGATACTCTGAAGTAGACATTGCAGCAGCCAAAATGGCAAATGAGGCTAATGCAAAAGTTGTCATCATTACTGATAAAGCTACAGCACCCATAGCACATTTTGCTGATGTACTACTTTTAGTTTCAGTTGATAGTAATGCTTTCTTCAATTCATACACTCCCGTATTATTTTTAGCTGAATTGATACTTACACATGTAAGTAGGACTTCAGTTATTCAAAGTGAAGAAAAATTAGAAAGAATTAATAAACATATCACCCAGTTTGGAATGTACTAATAAAAGGGACTTCAGAAAGTCGATATAACTTACGACTTTCTGGCCAGCCCATTTATCCACAATTTCGTTCATTTCTTTTTAAGAGCACCTTCAATGTATCTAGATCTTTTGCAACACTTCACAGGTAATTTCCCCCTTCGCTATGTTGACCACGTTTCAAATCTTCATTTTCAGAATTTGCTTCTAATCCACCTTTATTCGTAATTTGTAAAGCATAAGGAACGGTTACATTAGTCAGGCTATTGTAAACGTAATTAGAATAGTTCCAGGCATGATGCTGCGGCATAATGACTGCTGCAGGTGGTAAATCGAAGTCCCGCCAATCCTTTTTTATTTTTACCTTGGCGTTTTATCCTTTACCTCCTTAGTCTCGGATCATTATCTAGATTTAATTAACAGGCCTAAAGCTCCTAAATAATTGCTTATTCCTCCAATTACAAACATAGCAGATTAATAAAGCCAGCCAACCAATCCCTTATTTTGTCCAATACGCATACAATCGCGTTCTAATTTATTAACAAAAACCTGTCACTTGGACTGATAAATTGTTATCACTTCCAACAAAAAACAAGCTTTACATAAAGAATTTGTATTTTTAATTAATTTATCTGAATATTTATTTTTCTTATTGTAATCAGTAAATTGATTTGATAAAATAAAAATGAAGAAAAATCTTCATTTATTTTTTTTTATGAAGAAATGAAAGCGCTTTTAAATTATGGAGGAGGCTGAAAATTGAAGGGGTACAAAGTTGGAAAACTCATGGATCAGGAACTATTAGACACACTACGTGACAAATTTGCTTTTCTTGACCACGATCCAGACTATGGAGAAAGACTGTTTTTTGATAATTCAGGTGGTTCTTTAAGATTAAAAGAGGCTATCAAGGTAAAGGAAAAAAATGATTTATTGCCAGATTGTCCTGAAAGGTATCATCAAAGAGCAATAGATTTTAATAGCCTCAGGGACAGATGTACTAATGATGTAGTAAATGTAATGTTCGGGGCAAAGACCGGTTCCCTCATCACCGATTTAACTGCATCCCAAGTAATGTTTAAAATGGTTTCAACTGTTATTGAGAATGTTGAAGGAACCAATGCTGTGACTACTAATATCGAACATCCTTCTGCTTATGACGCAGTAAAATTCTATTGTGAAAAGAACAATAAAGAATTTAGGGTTGCTGAAGCAAATGTTCATACAGGGTTTGTTGACCCTGAATCGATCGCCGAACAAATTGATAAGAATACTATTTTGTTAAGCGTAATAGCATCGAGTAATATATCGGGAAATATTATGGATCTCGAGAATATTATAAAGCTGGCTAGAGCCAAAAACCCGGATTTATATATCATTGTCGATGCCGTGCAGCATATGCCACATGGGACTCTTGATGTAGAAAAACTGGGCATAGATGGAGCAAACTTTGCACCATATAAATTTATGGCCTCAAGAGGAATTGGTTTTGCCTATGTTTCTGACAGATTATCAAAACTTCCACATCAAAAACTAATTGCAAAGGATGACAGTGTTTGGGAACTTGGCTCCCCTGCACCTGCTTTATTTGCATCCATGTCGGCCGTTATCGATTATGTATGCTGGTTAGGTTCGTCTGACAGTATAGGAGACATGTCTAGAAGAGATTTGTACCTTAACGGTATGGAAAAAATTGTTTTACATGAAAGGGCACTCCTGCATAGGCTCCTTGAAGGTAGTGAAAAAATTGAAGGATTGAGGCACATGGATAACGTAAAAGTTTTTGCGGATTACCCGGATTTAACGAAAAGGGATCTCATTGTTGCAATAGGAATTGAAGGTAAAGATTATGAACAACTTAGAAAAGATTATCAGGATAGAGGAGTTACAGTATTTGAACGTGTGAATACTAGTGTTTATTCCAAACGTATACTAGAAGCTATTGGCTTAACAGGCACTATCAGAGTTTCACCTTTTCATTGTCATACAGTGGATGATATCGATAAATTTTTACTTGTAACAAAAGAATTATCTGTCACAAGAGAATTGGCAAGTTCATAAATAGCATGGCGGGCTATCAAGAGGTAGTATTCTGACATCCGACAAATAGGTGGATTGAACCAAGTATTGTAGGAGCATGTACTCTATGAGACATGGGAGAGTACCCCGCGATGAGTCATGTGGAGAGATTCACGTGCGTCCATAAGGGAAAATTACTATTCTACAAAAAGAAATAGTACTCTATTTCCAAACCTCTTACTATCTATTTATTTTAATTAAATTCTAAGCATTTCTCTTTTGCCGTTAATTTTTATAATTTTTGAATATTTCATAAAACAGAAGTATTTTAAAAAAACATTAGTTTAGAGAGGGAGAGCGTATGATATGAGATGGTGGTTTAGCAGAGAATTATACGTTAAAATTTTAATCGGAATTATTCTTGGCGTTATCATTGGATTGACAATGGGAAATGCGTTAGATGTGGTTCTTAATCCGATAGGCGAAGTATTTCTAAGGTTATTAAAAATGTTAATCGCGCCAGTCATATTTTTTACTATAGTTAGTGGCATTACGACAATGGATAGTGTTAAATCTTTAAGATCTATAGGTGGGAAATTATTACTGTATTATTTATCTACTTCTGTATTAGCAGTAATTATTGGTTTGGGAATCGGATGGATCATTCAACCAGGTAATCAAGGAATGACCTTTTCCGAAGCAGACAAACCAACTGAAGAAATAGCAAAATTTAATTTTATCGATTCCTTAGTTAGTTATGTACCCACTAATCCTTTTCAAGCTTTAGTTGAAGGGAATGTTTTACAAATTCTTTTCTTTTCAATATTCTTCGGCATCGTGTTATTACTGTTAGGTGACAAAGTCAAAACGCTGACAGCTGTAATGCGTCAAGGCGCTGATGCCACGATAAAAATTACGGATATCGTTATGAAGTTTTCACCTTATGGTATTTTAGCTTTAGTAGTTCAAATGGTAAACAGTTTAAGTATTTCAACTTTAGCGGAAGTAGGCAAATTTATTATCGCTGATTATATAGCTTTAATTATTGTTTTGCTTATCGTTTATCCATTGCAGCTGAAATTTTTGGCAAAAATAAAAACATTGCCATTCTTCAAAGCCATATCACCTGCTATCATGATAGCGGCGAGTACGACTTCTTCCGCAGCTACATTACCAGTAAATTTAAGGGTTGCTGACAAGAACCTGAAGATACCGGAAAAGATATATGGGTTCGGCCTAACTATAGGAGCTACAGTAAATACAAATGGTATGGCCGTAGCTATAGGAGTAATCGCTATATTTGCATGTAATATTTATGGAGTGCCTCTAACACTGCCTCTATTGTTCCAGTTTGTGTTTTTGGGGCTTCTCTTATCTGCCGGAGCCGCAGGAGTGAAGGGGGCAGGAATCGTATTATCGGCAACACTGTTATCAACAATGGGTTTACCTTTAGAGTTGATTCCTATATTGGCAGCTATTTGGCCACTGATCGATATTGGACATACTACTGTTAATGTAGTTGGTGATTTAGTTGGCGTTTCAGTAATAGCAGCCCGCGATGATGAGATGGATGTTGAAGCGTTTAATAATCCAGTATTGGTGACAAACAATGATATGCACCAGGGGAAATTCTAAAAAGGTAGAAACCTTGTCAATTGCTTGGTTAAAACTTAAATTTTCGTAAAGCAGGGGATAAAATTCCTCTGCTTTTCCCGAATAGAATAATAGATTCGTATAGTATAAAAAATCAATACTTAATAAGGAAGAGAGGGAGAATAATGAATTTAATAGAAGAAAAGTTTATAAAACTTGGTGCTGAATTCGCACCTGGACAAGAAGTACGGCAAAACACGGAGGAAGTTAACCTGCGTGGGGAGAAAATTCCTGGTACGCCGGTTGACTTTTCCCATGGTGATGTTGATGCTTTTGAACCAATTCCAGGTACTCTAGATGACTTCGTCGAAGGTGTTCATCTTGGCGGCAGGCAGGCCTACACCGAGTACCGTGGAAGTAAAACAATCAGGGAGAATGTAGCCGAAAAGCTTTCTGGTTTTACAGGTACAACGATTAATGCAGACCGAAATTTAATCATCACACCAGGAACACAAGGGGCACTTTTCCTTGCGATGGGAGCTACTATTGCTAGAGGTGACAAGGTTGCTATTGTTGTGCCAGACTATTTTGCCAACCGGAAACTCGTCGAATTTTTTGACGGTATCGTCGTTCCTATCCAGATGGACTATTTAGAAACAAACACAGGCGCAGGCCTGGATTTAACTCAGCTAGAGGACGCTTTTAAATCCGGGGTAAAACTCTTTTTGTTCTCTAATCCTAATAATCCTACAGGTGTCGTTTATTCACCGGATGAAATTCGCGGGATTGCGGATCTAGCCCAGCAGTATGGGGCAACAGTTATCGTTGATGAACTGTACTCGCGTCAGATTTTTGAGGAACGGACTTATACGCACCTATGCGCGCAAAATATTTTGGATCCCGAGAATGTAATTACCATCATGGGTCCATCTAAAACAGAGTCGCTAAGCGGATACAGGCTAGGGGTAGCATTCGGATCAGCTAAAATTATTGACCGTATGGAAAAGCTGCAGGCTATTGTGTCCCTGCGTGCAGGCGGCTATAGCCAAGCCGTATTGAAATCTTGGTTTGCCGAACCGGAAGGATGGATGGAGGGGAGGATAGCACAGCACCAGGCTATCCGTGATGACCTGATTGGCACGCTGCAAGCAGCTGAGGGTTTTAAGGTGAGGGCCACAGAAGCAGGCAGCTATCTTTTCCCAAGACTACCTGAATTAGAAGTTTCAATAGAAGAATTCGTGAAGATTCTTCGTCTCCAAGCTGATGTCACAGTGACACCTGGAACAGAATTTGGTCCACAGTTCACTGATAGCTTCCGCATCAACTTTTCACAAGATCATCAAGCGGCAGTTTCTGCCATTGAGCGTGTCATTAAGGTAGTGGAGCAGTATCGTAAATGAGTGGGCTAAGGGGAGAAGCTAATCCTATTCCACAGGGAAAATATGTCCCGGCATCACGATATGAAAACCTTATCTATACCGCTGGGATGACTCCGAGGAATAATGGCGTACTGATTCAAGAGGGAAAAGTCAGCGCAGGGCTCCCGGTTGGCACCTATAATGCAGCAGTCAGGCAAGCAGCGGCCAATGCACTTACTGCAGCTAAGAACATGATTAATGAACAAGAACGGCTGGAGCAGATCCTTGCGCTCACTGTCTACATTAATGCAGAAGACACATTCCAAGCGCACTCCAGTCTGGCAGACTTTGCTTCTGAATACCTTTTTGAAGAATTGGGCCATGCAGGTATAGGGAGCCGAGCTGCGATAGGTGTTGCATCATTGCCGGGTAATGCACCGATAGAGATTCAATTGATTGCTTCAGTTTGTTCAGCAAAATGAAGAAGTTGTTGAATTAAAAGGCGAAGTGGATGAAAGAGCAATCCTGGATATGCAAGTGTACTCACCTTGGTACGAGTTCACTGGCGTTACAAACACCAAAAGGGCAGAAAAAAGAGAGGCGGAAATCCTGGAATATCTAGGAGAACGGAAAAACCAATATGTCAGTATGGAAACATTGCAGGATATATGGGAGAAAACCAGGTGCCTGGCCCAGTAACAATTAAAGCATATATTTCAAAAATCAGAAGAAAGATAAAAACCTGTATGCCGGCAGTATTATGAAGACATCAATGTAAATAAGTGTGGCGTTGGCTACAAATGGGAATGTCCTGTTCCTTTGAATGTTATAGACAAATTTGACTGAAGAAAGGTTGGGGGCTCCCCAACCTTTTTTATTTATACTCACTTTATCAAAACAAAAGGAGTGAGTAAGTATGGTGGACGTTTTTGTATACGGAACATTGTGGAAAGGAGAGGCAAATCACGATTTGGTTAAAGGCGCTGCCTGGCTGCCTGTATCGCGGAACAGTGCTGGATGAGCGGAGGTCTCTTTGACACTCCCTCTTTAGAATGAGGGGCTTTCTTTTTATCTAACCTATAATACTTTTTTTAGATTTTCCCTGAACTCATCCGAGAAAACTCCTTTTGAAATTCCATCCTTAAGAACGATTAAAAGTTCCTCTTCCGTTAAATCTAGCGGACGCAGCTGAAACTTCTCCACACCATCCTTTACTTTATACCAGGCAAATCTAATTTCATTCCGTTTTATGTCTTTGATGTAAATTTTCTCAACCGTAGCAATATGTTCTCCCTCTTGGGATCTGCCTTGAGCAAGTAGATTACAATATTTTGTGCTTTTTAACATTTGAATTCCTCCCTGTATTTTTATACTCTAGAAGAATTGTTTTTATGTAATTCGATTCTACTATATTCTTCATAACATTTGGAAGGAGATGTTAAATTACTGGAGAATAAGATTAGTAAAGAATATCGGAGGATTACCATAGGAGGAAGATATGCATGAATGTTATGGGAAAGAAATGTGTAGAGTGTAACAGCGTACATAGCAATTCAGCAAGGTTTTGTTCAGAATGTGGCAGTGACAAATTCAAGATAGGTCAATTTTCATATCATAGTATTTACAAAAAAAAGGTACCGACACCACGCTTTCTAGTAATCTATGTCCTCCTTGTAATGCACCTATACCGAAGGGAACCAGTGAATGCAGGTCCTGTGGTGATGAATTAATAATTATAGATGGGGTTTCATTTAGTAGTTATTTCGGAGAATAAAGCACCATGGGAGGGACAAATGAACCACTACGAAGCTATTATTGAAGCGTTGACTGCAATAGGTGGAGAGGCAACCATAAGAGAAGTTGATAATTGGATAGGAAATAAATACCCGAACTCTTGGAAAACCGCGGGAACTGCTCTTGCTGATATGGTTCCGAGACAGAATGGTGGTAATAATTCCTCTAATGTAAGGGAGGAATATCAAGTAATCGAGCGTGTGGCTCCTGGACGATACCGATTGCTGGATAAAGGGGGAGTGGCAGTTGGTGGTAAATCATTCGGCTTCTTCAACAAAAATAAAGATATTTTGGAACAGGCAATGAAGACTAAAAAAGATTTCTTTATAGCTTCATTGCTTGGTGGTGCTGTTGGAGATGGGCTTGGCTATTCGGTTGAGTTTATGACGCTTAATGAAATCAAATCCAGGTTTGGAGTACAGGGCATAACTGATTTGGATATTGATAAACGAACAGGCAGGGCGATCATATCCGATGACACGCAGATGACTTTATTTACTGCGGACGGGATCTTATGGTCTTATAAGCGAATGAGCGAAAGAGGTATCGGTTCCTATGCAGGTAGCGGCACTTACCAATCGTATCTTCGATGGTATTATACGCAGACAAGAAAGCTGCCTAATGACGGGGCTGAGTGGTTGCTTGAAAGGCAGCCTCATGAAGAAAGTGAGAGTATTTTAACTTATAAAGAATTGTTTTTTCAGAGAGCGCCAGGAAATACCTGCCTGTCAGCACTTGAAAGTGGCAAAATGGGGCAAATTGAACAGCCGATCAATAACAGTAAAGGTTGTGGAGGAGTGATGCGAGTTGCTCCAGTCGGTTTGTTTCTCCATCGAGAACCGGATCATGCATTCAGGGTAGGGGCTGAGTTTGCGGCAATCACACATGGCCATCCAACAGGATACCTTTCAGCGGGAGCCCTTTCGGCGATTATTGCAGAGCTTATAAATGGGAAGAGTATCATCAACAGCGCTGAAACTGCCATGCATATATTAAAGGGAAATCCTAACCATCAGGAAACCCTTGCGGCAATCGAGAAGGCAGTAGAATTATCAACTAGCCATCTAACCGTAGAAAAAGCAATTTCAAAGCTTGGTGAAGGCTGGATTGCTGAGGAGGCATTGGCGATTGCCTTATACTGCGCTTTAAAAGAAACCGATTTTAGGAAAGCTTTAATCATGGCTGTTAATCACGATGGAGATAGTGATTCTACCGGCTCTATATGTGGCAATATCCTTGGTGCGTGTTACGGAATGCAAGGTGTTCCAAAAGAATGGGCGAGCAGAATTGAACTGAAGGATTTCATTATTAACATGGGCTTGAAACTATATGAACTGTCTGAAAGGGCGTTTGCCAGACATTAATACAACCAATAATGGCCACGCCTAAAATTATAGGCAGGGTCATTTTTTTTTAACAGAAAAGCCCCTAGGTTTGCGAATTGGTAAATACACTTAGGAAGTCATGGTTTTATATGGATAATAAAATAAGAAAATGATCATTGCCAGTTTTATAACAGCGTATGATGTAAGAGACTTTAAACTAATCATGGAAGTGAATGGTAAAAAGAAATTAGGAATCGGTATACCCGTCTTGGATATTGGGATTGGATTGTTGGTGCATTGGGAATGATTGAGGTTTAACCCAGGGCAACCCTGGTTTAGATAACAAAAATATAGGGGGAAAACAATCATGAAGAATACACCATTTACTACCCTGCTTTTTTCTTTGCTATTCTTACTTTCTGCTTGTGGGGATGAAGTATCGAAAGAACTCGAACAATATGTCAATGAGGATATAAAATCCCTTTCCTCAGTAGAACTTGAAGCACTAGAAATGTACCAAAGCGTTACTGGCGCAAACTATACGGATGATTTAACCACATTCGAAACAATGAACGAACTGGTTCCTATGTACAATGAATTCATCACAGATGTGGAAGCCATCAGACCAAAGTCCAAAGAGATTCGTGAGGTCCACGATATTTATATCGAGGCTGTCAATACACAGCAGAAAGCATTTGTTGGCATTTTGGACGCCATACAGAATCAGGATTATCAAGGAGTTCAATTGGCCAATGAGCAGCTGGCGGATGCCAGGAAACTCTTTCGTGACTATCAGGATGCGCTTAGTGATTTACTGGCAGAACATGATATGGAACTGAAATGATCCTCAATACGTTTTATGTAAAAATGCCACCGGGACGGTTCCGGTGGCTTAAGGTGCTGGTTTAAAATCAATTTGTCTTTGTTATTTCGTATTCTTGGTCATTTAGGTGAGACTTTTATATAGTTAAAGTACAACCTGGTCAAAAACTACTATCTTTGAAAAATTGCAAATAAGGTGGAATGAAGATGGGAGAAACAATCGAAAAAGCAATACAGGATATCTATCCTGAAGATTTCGCCTGGTGTTATGGGTGTGGCCGATTGAATAAAGATGGCCATCATCTTCGCACTGGCTGGCAAGGCGATCAGACGGTTACAATCTATACGCCCCAACCCAAGTACATGGGAATTCCCGGGTTTATATATGGCGGGATGATCGCTTCGCTAATTGATTGCCACGGAACGGGTTCTGCCTCACTTGCACTGCACCGCAAGAATGGAAACGAAATAGGAGATGGCGTAGAGCCTCCTAGATTTGTAACTGCCAGCCTCAATGTGGAATTCCTTAAACCAACTCCGCAAGACGTTCCATTAAAAGCAATTGGAACTGTTGAAGAAATTCATCCTAAAAGATGGAAAGTACATATAGAAGTATTTGCAAATGATGTTCTTTGTGCCCGTGGCGAGGTCGTTGCGGTTGTAATGCCTGCTACTTTTACAAAATGAAGCTAGTTGCGGATCACGGCAAATTGAGAAAAGTCTCCCGCAGGCTGGAAATTGGCTTTTTGGTATATCTGCTTAATCTCTCTTTTTTTTTGATTGTGTCCCTGACATGGGTACCATTGTATGCATTGGCGTTCTTTTTTTCGATATATGATATTATAGATGAGCAAAAGGAAGGGAGATTTTTTCAATGACAGAACAGAACAATGCTTTGCCGCCAAAAACATGTGAGGTTGAGCGTCTTGTCACAATGGAAGACGACGTCAATAAAGTGTTGGCAGGCAAGAAAACTGCTACGCGCCGTAACGGCCGTTATGCCGATGTAGGCGAAATCATGGAGTTAAAAGGAAAGAAATTCGTCGTGGACAGTGTCTATTCCCAATCACTTGGAGAATTGACTGATGCAGATGCTCAGCGCGAGGGCTTCGAAAATGTTGAAGCGTACAAGCAGTCGATCCTCTCGTATCACCCGGGAATGCCATGGCTTCCGAAAATGCGCGTCTGGGTGCATGAATTTAGTCCTGTTAAAGAATAAGTAATGGATTTATTGTACAGAATCATTATTTATCTTCACGTCGCAAGCGTGATTGCGTCAATTGGGCCCTTCTTCATTTTGATGCCCATTGTGAAAAATCTGCCTGATGCTGTGGAGAAAGAGCTGGATGCCCATTTGGCTTTGCTGAAGTCAGTCGTGCGGCTGTCAAAACACGCCGGCCATGTGCTGATTGGAACAGGAGTGCTGCTCGTCATCCTCGGACCATGGACATGGAAAACGCCGTGGATTGTCGGAACCCTGGCACTGCTGTTCGCCTCCCTCTTTTTCCTGGCACGGGCATTCTCTCCAACACTTCGGGAATTTTCCGAAGAAGGCGCAAATAAAATAGCACTCACCGCAAAATTGGAGCGCACGATCTGGACCTACATCATTTTATTGATGTCGATGCTCTGGTTCATGGTCGTGAAACCGAATTTGTGGTGAAGATGTTTCCAGCATTGAACCCGAAGAACTCAATTTCGCCAATACTTCTTGGGAAGAGCGGCGGACTTTGACCTTGTTTGCTTTTGTATTTTATAATCACCTTCCGGGTATTTGTGAGTGACAGCAGCTTTTCTACTTTTATAAAAAAGCCATAGGGAAACGTCCCTATGGCTTCGCTTATGTATCCTGTCTCTAAATGCCGAGCGTATAAAGATGCGGCTGTGGCCTGCCGGCTAGGAAGATTGGTATGGATTTAGACCCCGCGGGTTCAGCCATGGGAGTATCAGTACGGAACTGGTGCTATTGAGGCTTCAGGCGTCGTTACTTTGTCATAGAAATCGACAAATTTATCCCGGTTGGCACTGTCACGGTAGGACATGGCGACGCGGGGATGCTCGTTCAGGACACCGGAAATCATGTAGGGGATGATGTAGCCCCATTCCCACCTTTGGCGCATGTCGAGCATATGCTTTTCAATCACGCCAAGGACAGGCTTAAGCTCATAGCTTGTTTTTTGTATATAGCTGACGAGTAGTTCTGTATGACAGTTACCGGCGGCTCGGCCCATTCCATAGACGGATGAATCGAGGAAGGTTACCCCATTGCGTAAGGCAGACAGCGTATTGGCGAATGCGAGCTGCATGTTGTTATGGGTATGAATTCCAAGCTGTTTGTTTGGAAGCATGGCTTTGAACTTGTTCACCTGATGCTCAATGTCTGCAGGATCAAGGCTGCCGAATGAGTCGACGATATAGACCACATCCACAGGGCTTGCTTTCACCAATTCGAATGCTTTAATAAGTTGATTCTCTGGGACGCTTGATAAAGCCATGATGTTGAGTGAAGTCTCATACCCCAAATCATGGAACATTTGCACAAGCTCGAGGCCCTTGTCCACTTCGCGAATATAGCAGGCAACCCGAATCATATCTAATAAGCTTTCTTCGCGCGGCAGGATGTCATTTGGGTCGACTCTCCCAATATCCACGAGTGCCGATAGTTTCGTGAATTTTTTCTCAGGGATAATTTCTTTCAGGAAGTTATCGTCAAGAAATCTCCATGGGTTGGGCTCAGTCGCGTTTAAGAGTTTAGGAGAATTTTTGTATCCAATCTCCATATATTCAACGCCTGCTTCACTTAGGCCATTATACAAGTCTTGAACAAATTCGACGCTGAAGTCCCAATTGTTGACTAGACCTCCATCTCGAATTGTACAATCCAAAATTTTACAGTTATTTTTCATCTCCATACCCTCCACCTCTTAGTTGTAGCCATCTTTGTTATTAGCTTTTATATCATTATCTCACAAAAACGTCAAACTATTTTTAAAATTATGACGGGAGCTTTCTATGGTTTAGAAAGCGGAAGTATTAGATAGGAAAACGAAAAGATTGGTTTTGCAAGGGATTCGAATTGCCCTTTGATGACGATTTATTTTTAGAAGAGTTGAACAAGAGAATAGAAGCGGAAAAAGGAAGTAGGTAAGGGATCCGCAATGGTCGTAAAGGTTGTTTTCGTTATTGATCAAAACGAAGCGAATGCAGTGGGGAACGAAGACTATTACGAATAAACTTATTACAAATAATCAAGAGCCTGTTCCTTTGTGCCTAAAGGGTTCTGTTTTCGGGTGCTTTATTAATAAATGGCATAAAGAATGACGTGAATTGGCACACGTCATTTTCCTTATTTATTAAGGTTCTTTAGCTTCTTTAATCGCTTTTGACATAGCAATTGACATTATATAAGCATTGTACCATTAAAATGTAGTGTCAAAATGACTGTTAAAATCAATGTCACTTGCGCTGCCGGCAATATGTTTTTCTTATTCAACTAACGGGGCAGTTTAGTTAAAGAAGCGAAAAATATGGTGCATGATCCGGGAAGGATTTATGCACCTTTTTATCCACTGCAATAACAAGGGTTCTCTACAATCTTAAAGCTCCAAGGAATAATTCCTGGGAGCTTTTTAATACATATGTTTAGCTTGGGACTTTGATTGTTTTGATCATCTGTCGTATCGAACCGAGGTGGTAGGCGGAGTGAGCAATCGCTCCCAACAGACCATTCGATATCTGTTCATCTAAGGAGTCTAGTGAATCAATCTTTTTAAGTAGTGTTGTGTATTCTTGTTGAAGTTCGTCATTAAATTGTGGCCATGTGATTTTATCAACGTTTGTGATTTTCCAGGATGCTTCCCAGTCCTTACTGGGTTCTTCTCCATTTAAATAGGAATTCGCAACCCATAAGTAATAGCGGGTATGATCCGTTTGTGCGGCGATTGTCGTACCATTGACAGGTATCGAAGCATCTTCTGCCGATAATTTTTCAAGCGTTCCGAATAATCCACTACCGGGTTTCGCTTCTGTGTACCAGCTTGCGTTTTCTTCAGGTCCATCAAATGTTTCCTTCAACAATGTTCTAACAGCTACCAACATCGGATTGTCCATATCAGTACCTCCTGAAGTTGTTTTTAACCACCAAAAACACTTTAGATGGTTATAGTTTAATCGAGTTGTTTCTAACTGTCAATATGTATTATGATGGTTATGGTAAAGGAGTTTTGATTATGCCGGAAACGAACCCTTATATGATGGTCGGAGAACGTTTGTGTATAAATTTCATCAATACCGTCAGTTGGCGGGAAAGTAGTGAGAAAAGGCGGGAATGGTTTACGGGTTACGCCAAATTGGTCGACTGGTGCATCCATGCTGAGGTCTTGACTGGACAACAAGCAAATGACCTTCTTTTAAAAGCGCAGGAGAAACCGTCTGAAGCGGGAGGTGTTCTGAAGAAGGCAATTGAAATGCGGGAAGTCATGTATCGAATCTTCAAGTCCATTTCAAAGGAAACAACGCCACACGGGCCAGACTTGGAACGTTTCAATGAATTTGTAAGCCATTTCTATCAAACTTTGCAAGTAATCCATGAAAATGATCATTACACTTTGGTGTTCAAGCATACCGAGCAAAACTTGGATACTATGCTCCCTCCGATTTTGCAATCTGCTGTTGATTTACTCGTTTCCAAAAACGACCTGGAACGAGTCAAACAATGTGAGGGAGATCCTTGTGGATGGTTATTCTTCGATACGAGCCGGAACCGGAGCCGCCGCTGGTGTTCAATGGCCGATTGCGGAAATCGTGCCAAAGCACGACGATTTTACCAAAAAGAAAAGTGACCATTTTCGGTCACTTCCCCTCTGTATGTTGTTCCATTTTTGGAAAGACTTTGAGATGTAGTTTTTGGAAGAGCTGTACTTAGACTAATGGGGCAGGTTAGTTAAAGAAGAAAAAGGGACTAACGGGTGCTAATCTTCAATAAGGTTTTAAAACGAGGACTCTAACCGGGTCCTTGTTTTATGGTCATTTATCAAAAATATTATTTAACATAGCTTTTTGCAAAAATGATGTACTTTCATTAGTAAAACATGTTTTTTTTTCTCAAGACTTGCAAGGCTAATAAGACAGACCTCATTTTCTATGAAGGTTCCTATTCTAGTTCAGGCGCTTTTCGATGGTTAGTTCCTTCTTGATAAGCATAGGCTAGTTTAATCAATGTTGGCTCGTCGAATTCTTTTCCTAGCAGCTCGAGCCCTACTGGAAGGCCGTTGTCACTGAAGCCAGCAGGAACCGAGATTGCAGGGAAACCTGAATAAGGACTTAAGCGATTAGCATTTCCTGCACCTTGGCTTTTGCCCACTTGTGCCGGTAAAGCACTCGAAGTTGGATAGAGTAGTGCATCAAGGTCATGTTCATTAAATGTTACCATTAAGCTTTCCCTTGCCATTTTAGGACGATTGGTAATAATGTTTTGGTATTCTGTATCATTTTCTAATGATTCTCTTTCATTCCGCGATTTTAATCCGCTTTCCAAACTTGGATGGAATTTCCCGCTTTCGATAATATCTGATAAGGTTCTTACAGGTGCATTCGGCCCAAGGCTAGCCAAATAATCATTTAACTGAAATTTAAATTCGTATCCGCTTAAGCTTGGATAAGAAAGAATTTGACTAAGATTGGGAACTGTTACCTCGAACACTTCTGCTCCAAGTACTTCCATGTCCGCAATCACTTGATCCATCACTTTATTGACTTGAGGATCATTCCCAAACAGGTCGCGAATAACGCCTATCCGAGCTTTCTTTAATCCATTTTTCTTAAGATAATGAGTATAGGTTTTTGGGACTTTTCCGATACTGGCTTCAGTAACTGGATCTGCAGGGTCATAGCCAGCAATTGCATCGAGAACGACAGCCACATCTTCAACCGTGCGTCCTATCGGTCCGCCGACATCCTGTGATAGTGCAAGTGGAATGATTCCATCACGGCTGGCAAGTCCCATAGTAGGGCGAAGTCCAACCAAGTTATTAAAGGACGAAGGTATTCGGATGGACCCACCAGTGTCTGTCCCTAATCCGACAGTGGCAAAGTTGGAAGCAACCGCTGCTGCCGTTCCACCGCTTGAACCGCCTGGATATCTGGTTAAATCATATGGATTATAGGTTTGTCCACCAAGGGAACTAATTGTTTGGAATCCGAAAGCAAATTCATGCAGGTTTGCTTTCCCTAAGATGATTGCCCCTTCATCTCTTAATCTTTTTGTTTGATAGGCATCCTTTAGAGGGATGGAACCTTCAAGTGACAGAGATCCTGCAGTAGTTTCCATATCGTATGTATCATAGTTGTCTTTTAAAATAACCGGAATTCCATGCAAGGGACCGCGAACTTTTCCTGCTTTGCGCTCTTTATCTAGTTGTTTCGCTTCTTCTACTACATTTTCGTCAACCGTAATGATAGAGTTAATGCTATCATCGTACTCCTCAATTCGATTGAGATAGAATTCAACCAATTCCTCAGAGGTTAACATACTACTCTGCATAGCATGCTGCAATTCAAATATCGTCGCTTCCTCAATTTCAACAGATAAAGCTCTTTCAGCGACGGAGCTCGCTGAATTAGAAACAGCACCTGCTGGAGCTGCGTAAGTCCCCAAAGCCATTACTAGAGCAGTGAAGAAAAATATAAATTTGTTATGCCACTTTCCCATTTGAAACCCCTTTCATTTATTAGAATAATTAGAATATATCAATCTATATTTATATTGTATATAAGAGGAAGGTAATGAAATACTAGGTTATATAGGTAAAATTGTCCATTTAGGGGGTTCATTTTATCCCACTTTTAGGCAGTATAAATTCCGGTGTCTGGAACCACCTTATACCAGCTAGTTCTTTACTTAACGGAGACACACCTAGTTGGAGAATGGCGAACAGACAGCTCACCACTTAATACTTACGAAGTTTATGAAAAAAATCACCGTATTACTTTTGAGTATTGGGGCGGTTGAAATACATCGGAAAATATTTAATAAAAATAATGATTTAATTGATAATGAATTCATTACTGAAAACCACGCTATTATGATGTATGAGCCATTGTTAGAGGAACCGAGTGAGTGATAAATATACTATTAAGTCAACGTGGCAGTTTAGTTGAATATAATGTTAGAGACAAATTATATATAGAGCAGCTCAAAAACTATAAACTGAGCTGCTTTTTTGCAATTTTATTGGAAAATTACGGTGACAAAAAGGTATATAAGGTGTAAAATTACACTATAAATTCATTTAGGGGTGATAAATTGAGACAATTCCTAACAATTCTATTGGGTTTAGTAGGTGTGATAGTTATCGTTATTGGCTATGTTCAATATAAGTTTATTTCTACCGAAAAGGCAGTTTTTGAATATTTAACGGTTAACAAAAAACTTCCAGAGGAAACCATTACAACACATCCCTTTATAGCAAATTTATCAGGTGATAAAAATTGGATGGTTTCTGTTACGATTAAGGGACATTCCAATACATACTATTACTTCTTGAACGGTCAAAACAAAATAGTTTTGGAATCTTATGTGGACGAGAATGGTGAAGGAGATGTTCTAAACCAAATAATGAATTAAAAGTTCTTATTCAACTAACGGGTGCGTTGATCCAGCAGGATTAACGGCCTTTTTTGTTGAATTCTTTATTGTACAAACGGGGCAGGTTAGTCTAACAAGGAATTTATTTCCACATTTAATTAAGTGATGTATACTCAAACAAGGGAAGAATTTTTTTCAGGGAGGGAAAAATATATGAAGAAAAAAGGGATAATGTTGTTTTTTACAATTTTAATTGCCGCATTCCTTCTTTTGCATTCAAATCCAAATACGGCTTTAAGGACTAAGGTTTTCTTTATGGGTTATCCAATAAAAGCTATTTCAACAGAAATTACTGACGACCAATTTCATAATGAAACTAATAAAGAGGAATATGCTAAGTTGAATGCGAAAGCATATACGTTAACAAACCCCCCAATCGAAAGAGCAACTCAAGGAGAATTAAGTAATTATCTTGTTAAGAAAATTGGCTTCTTATATTTCGCTAAACACATTGGAAATTTATAATAAATAGATGCGTTAATCAAGGAAGGATTAACGCTATTTTTGTTGGATTTTTGTTTCTTATTGCACTAACGGGGCAGGTTAGTTTAAGAAGGATTAAATGGAATTTGGATAATTATGTTATTATAAAAAGAGATATTGGGGGATAAAATGAAGTTTTTCATAAATTTCTTGCCTTTGATTTTGGTATTTTAGGGGTTCTAAATTATGTGTATTTTGCTAAAGACATTGTTTTCAACAGTTGTACTTCTATCTCTAAATATGATTGCTTTATTAAGCATTGCAATTGTAATATGTTTAAAGGAACAATTTCATTATTCTTAAAGAAAGACTATTAAAGTAAAAGAATAGGAGGATGAATGAAATGGCTAGAGAATGTTATGAGTGCGGGAACACAAACGAGGAAGAGATTGAGTATAAGACGGTAACTACTGACGAAGGTGACGGAAACGAAAAAAAGATAAAACTTTGGTTATGCATAGATAACGATGATTGTGAGATGAGAGTGTATAACAAGTACTACGCTAATAAGTAAAGAAGGAACAATTCGAGCAAGGACACAGTGGAAGAAGTGTAATTTTGATTTGTGAGTCGTTCTCTTGCAGAAACCTGACGGCAGATGGTCGGATCATTTTACGCATCTGGTCAATTTGGGGATATAAAATAATTTACCTTCTTATAAGTAACGAGGTGCTTTACTTCAATTTGGAGTGAAGCCTTTTTCTTTTTCAAGTAACGGAGCAGTTTAGTTCAACAAGAATACCTAGCCGATGTTTTTGGCTCTGTTTAAGAATAATGGTGATTTTTGATAACTCTTCGAAATCTTACTTTCAGTTACCTGTCAGATGGTAAGAGATATAGGAATAGTATATTACTGGATTAATAAAATTGAAACAGGAAGAAAAATGAGGTGATTTTATTTTAGAAAAACTCAGGAAAATTAATATGAAAACTGCTGTATTTATGGGAATTATTTTTTACTCTTTGACTATCTTAATCCACTTTCTTATTATAAGCAAAAGTATTCCATTCACATGGGTTAATGGTGGAAGGTCTGAATCATTCGCTGAACAGCTACCAATATCTGTTATAAATATCGTTATTTCTATTATTGGAGTAGTTTTTACGTTGATTGTTGGTAGAATTAAACTATATAAATACAAAAGAGGAATAACCGTTATATGTTGGTTTTTTGTTGTACTTTGGTCTTTTGGATTTATACAACAATTGTTTGGAACACCTTTTGAAAAAATGGTTTGTTCGTTAGTATTGCTTATTGGAGTTATCTCGAACTTGCGTATGGCGATTGAAAAAAAATAGATGTAACTATTTAATTAATAAGTTTGTGAACAATTAGGTGCTTATCTTAAAAAGTATAGCGCCATTTCTCTATATGGCAGATTAGGTAAAGTTGAGAATTCTCAAACATAATAAGAAAGACTCACTTCATTTATAAGAAAGTTGGGTATAAATAACCCCCCACTTGAAATTGACTTTATACACAACAGCAAAAAAGGAGATTGTTTTTAAAACAATCTCTCTTTTTTATTTAATTAGTTGTTTTGTTGAAGGAAATCCTCGGTCGAAATGACATTGGCATACATACCGTTAAGTGCGCTGATAAACGCATAATGAACCTGGTCAGCTGGGACTTTCTTATCTTGATAAGATAACTCTCTTGTCGCACACGCATCTTCAATTAGTGTCGTTTCAAAGCCTAGATCCACTGCCGCTCTAACGGTTGCATCAATACACATATGAGTCATCATACCAACAACAACCACCTTGGTTACACCTTTTTCTCTTAATTTACTTTCTAAATCTGTTTTCAGAAAGCTGTTAGCGAAATTTTTTACAATAATGTTCTCGTGCTCTAATGGCAGAACAACTTCATGTATTTCAGCCCCCTCTGTATTTGGAAAAAAGAAGCCTAACTCTGGACTACTTGCGATATGCTGAACATGGAAAATATTACCTTTGTTATTATGTCTAAACCAATCAAGAACTTTAGCAGCGTTTGTGGCTGCTTTTTCGGGGTTGCTTAACTCCATCTTTCCATTTGGAAAATAGTCATTTTGTATATCAACGATAATTAAAGCTGTGCTCATTTTCTTTCACCTCATTAAAATATTTAGTATAGTACAATGATAAATAATTTCTTGGTTTATATCGATACATTGATGAAAGACTTTTATATCAAATGATTTCACGGTGAAAGGAGTTTATTATGCATATTGATCAAATTGATTTTCAGATCCTCAAGTTATTATCGGAAAATTCTCGTATTCAATGGAAGGACTTAGGAAAACAAATTCATATGACGGGACAGGCAGTAGGGAATCGGATTAAGAAACTTGAGGAGAGTGGTGTCATTAAGGCGTACTCTCTACTAGTAGATGAAATGAAATTAGGACTCATTTTTACAGCGTTTGTCATTATCTATATGAAAACACCTGATCATGATACTTTTATCCGTTTTATTAAGGATCGAAAAGAGGTAGTTGAAGCTCATCGAGTATCAGGGGAAGGCTGTTACCATTTAAAAATTAAAGTGAAATATCAAGATCAATTGAATCTTTTCCTTAATAGCCTTCTCGATCATGGGAACTATAGTTTATATCTATCCATACAAGAAATAAAACAGAAAAATCCTTTGGTTAGTACATTGGAATAAATGTTTGCGATTACCCGTTAATAAGTAAAGTAACCATAGAGAAGTTGATAAAAAACATAAAACAGCAAAAAGGTATAATCTTCTCTGATATTTAGAGAATTATACCTTTTTTGTTTTGCAGCAGAGTACAGTTTTTTGGGGGTGAGTTTTGCTTTTTTATATGCCAATTGAGATGTCAAAAGGACTGTCACTTTGGTGCTTATTTTTAGAAAAGCACCTCAAAACGGAACCCTTTACATTGTGCCAGCAGGCTCTTTTAATTTTACAATCCGTTTGTACCTCTATTTTCTTTCAATGACCATTACACCTTTAAAAAACACCCTTTTAATCTTTTCCACATCTGTTATCTGGAGTCCGGGAATGCCTTCTGCTACGAGGAAGTTGGCGTCTTTTCCTGTTTCCAGACTTCCGTATTTGCTTTCTTTCCCTAGTATTTTCGCTGGATTGACTGTTAATAGTGCTAGAATTTCATTTTCCGTATAATTATTTTCTTCAAGTAATCTCATAGCTGGATGAGCGATCAGCATTAAGGTGTCAGGGCCCTGCATTTTACTATCATGAAAAGGGAGCCATGTGGTTCCTGGATAAGGGGGCAGATATGCGTCTGTTGAAATGGAAACTGGAATATTGTTTTTAACAAGTGACAAAATGTTTTCCGGAGAGTTAGGTTCCAAATGAGTGCCGCCCATAGGTGTGGCAACAACGGAAACGTTCTGAGTTGCGGCTTTTTCAATTAGTTCATATGTGATGCCATGTGCATGGTGAAGAACATCTATGCCCACATCCAAAGCCATACTGATTCCTTCTTCTCCGGCTACGTGCGCTCCAATCCTTTTCCCAGCCTGCTGGTAGATATCTGTAATTGATTTTAATTCTTCAACAGTATAAATGATTTCTCCTGCCCTCGGGACTTGATCGGCAGTGAAATTGGCGGGAGTTGCATTAATGAAGATATTCTCACCTGGATACTCACTTTCTGCTGCAATCCTTTTTACTAGGTCGGGATCCGATAAAGTCCGTTGATCAACCGGCCGGGACTGTGTGACGAATGTGAAATGAGCCATTTGTTCAAACCCAATTGAGATGCTAGTTGCCGCAAATGTAACATCAAGGGGTAGACCTTTGATGGCATTTTTGTAATCAGTTATAGAAAAGTTACATAGCGGATGTCCACAAACCTGTTCCCCTAATGCTGTTATGCCCGATGATAATGCTTTTAACAGGATTGCTTTTCCCGCCATGAAATGAGTTACCTGAGTTACTGGATACAGTGAGCTTGGGGCAAATTCCAATAAATGCGTATGGCAATCCACAAGAGAAGGGGTTATCACAAAATCAGAATAATCCCGAACCGGCAATGTAGGGTAACGTTTTCTGATTTCATTCCAGTTGCCGACCTCTAGAATTTTTCCGTCCATGATGGCCATCGCTCCATCGTGGATGGTTCCCGCATGGCTGACAGTCACAATCTTTTTTCCGCGCACTAAATAGGGTTGATCCATAACGCATCACACCAGGAATGGAGTCAGAAAGATTCCGAGTGCCAGTGCAGTCACAAATCGAAGAACCATCCCAATGATGGCGGCCAGTAATGCTTCCCGTTCATTCAAGCCAGAGGATTCTGCCCATGTGACAGGTATCTGGCCAAAAATGACGGATAGAGGCAAGCCTGAATTGGCCAGTACAAAGGAACCGACAATTAGGCGTGGGTCTACAGTGGCACTTAGTTCAGCCAATTGGGCAACAGCGAGGGTAGGTGCTGCAAGGATAGAAACAATTCCAGTGGAAGGCTCAATGCTCATAACAGTTAAGATGGAAGAAAGACTAGACTCAATGAAACTCCAAACACCGAGGTATTTAAGTGCACCAATTAAGAAGAAAACTGCCGCAACTGCTGGAATGATAATAAGAAAAAGAAGCTCCACACCTTCTTTTGCCGATCCAAAAATCGTCTGTAGAAACTTGGTTTGCGGTGTAAACCTTGGCAGTTCAGTCAATTCAACTTTTCTTATATCGCGGTAAATAGTCTTGGATAGAAGAAATGGGACAATAATAATTGGCAAAATAATTGAGATGATTACCAGTGGAAAAGCATTTATTCCGAAGGCAGATAAAGCGATAAGCCCCAAAACGAATGTCGCAAAAGACTGAGGTGATTGAATCATTGTTGCAACAGCGATCTTTTGCTCGGCCTTGGTGGCACCAGCTTTTACGAGGATTGGACCGGCAATTTTTCCGGCAGCGTTGATATCACCGAGGATGTTGTACACACTTGGAATAATGACGGATGGATTGATTCTAAACCACTTCATAATTGGCACAAAAATTCGGATTAAGCCATCCGTGAATCCCAGCCGTTCCAAGATTCGGCCAACAATCACACTAATAACAATTGCAACGCCAATTTCACTTGTAAGGAAAACATCCACAACGATGGGTTTTACCTCTTTAATTATAGTGTCAAAAAGACTTGAGAGTGAATTAGGCTTAAATAACAGGATCAATAAAGACGATACCACTAAAACGATTCCAACCAGTTCGAAAAAATGCCATTTCAATCTGGGATTTTGGCCTTGCGGTTCAGGCTGTTGTCCATTCCCCATGAAAATACCCTCCTATTGGTTTTTACCTATTTTATGGTGATAAGATGAGATGGGTGAATGTCTAGTGGGCAACAATCTAATTAATCCCGAAGCTGGAGAATTTATCCTTTCCCCATGCTATAATTGAATCAGGGTTAATTTACTGCAATTTTAGCCGTTTAGTTAAGATGAAATTCAAGAGCTCTAAGAGGACAAATGGAGGTGTCTTGTTGTCCACTATATTTTTTGTAATCATTTTTATAGTCGGTATTTATTATTTGATTCGGAAATTTTTCAACCTTAAGAAGGCAATTGACCTGGCTGGAAATGCTATGTTCCCTGTGACAGAGGAGGGGTTTTCGAGTGTCCTCATCGTTCCAGAATGGAAAACGGCGTCGAGGCTTTCGAAACAGACAAGATCCTATCAACTTGTTAAATGGGGAACAATTGTCGCCCTGATTATTTTGGGAGTATTGATGGTACTTGTCATTTATATCGATTGGTTATCTTCATCTCTCTTCAGTTCTGCGTATTTGTTCTATTTTATTCTAAACACAATCAAGCACCCCGGTAATTTTTTCGTTGTGCCCAATGGAATCATTCTGGACAGCAAATTCATAGCTTTTTCGGATATAAAGGAATACTCTGTTGAAAGGATCGTCCGCTGGCATGCTTTATATGGGCTCGACTCACGGGCCAATAATGGATTTAAGGTCAGTTTCCACTTTAATGGCCGGCTTAGCCCGGGAGATTATGTGGTGATTACTGAGAAGAAGGAGCTCGAGACGGTTATCGAACTGCTGGATGCCCAGGGTATACCGTCAAAAATACAGATAGATGATCCTGCAATTGCTGGGATTCGAGGAAATAAAGGATAAGGCCTGTGCAAGGGAAAAGATAGCACTGGTCTTTTTATATCGCACAATACAAGAGGGCGTCCATGAATTGGGCGCCTTTTACTTTATTTCCGGGACACCATAAAACACACACTAGATGGTATTGGTATAATCGGAGAATTGTAGATAGAACCCCTTCACCTTAGGTAAATTGTGGTATAATCACCTCAAAGAAAAACTATTGAAAATCAATTATAAATTGATATTCGAGGAGGAGGATCATGGGAAATACTTCAATGGAAAATTCTGCGAATGTCCACTCTAAAACTACTATAACAGACGATAGGTTTTATCGATCATTATTTGAAGATAACCCTGATATGATCTTCTTTTTAGATAATCTAGGAGTCATTGCGAAAATGAATGACTTATTTTCTGAAACGCTCGGATATACTCAAAAGGAAATGGTATTAAAGCCGTTTAAGCAATTTGTTTCATTAAATGAAATGTCAAATTATAAAGAGCTTATTAGAAAGTCTCTTACTGGAGAAAAACAAACTGCTTACACGACGTTAGTACATAAAAATGGGCAGTCTGTTTTGATTCTTTTAACTATCATTCCTGTAAAATCTGAAGAAAAAGTGATTGGTATTTTTGGAATAGCAAAGGATATTACCGATATACAGGAATCTGCAAGGGTGCTTGCAGAATCTGAATTGAAATTTAGCAGTATTGTAGAGGAAGCCCTTGCTGGAATTTATATTGTTTCAGAAGACGGAAATGTCTCATATGGAAATAAGAGATTTTACGAAATTTTAGGTATAGCAGAAGGAAGAACCAAGGTAATTTTTCATGATTATGTTCATCCAGACGATCTGTCTGATTTAATCTCTCTCGGTAAAGAGTTAATCAATGGTGAAAGCGGCAGGACTCATACTTTCAGGATCATCAGGAACGATGGTGCGATTCTGGATATCGAGTCCCATTCCAAAAAGATTTATCTTCAAGAAAAGCCATTTATAGTAGCTTCACTTCAGGACATAACAGAACGCAAAAAGGCAGCAGCATTGAGTGAACATTTGGCTTATCATGATTTTTTGACCGGTCTCCCGAACATCAGGTTATTTTATAAAAAATTGGAACAAGAATTAATCAACAGACAAACATCCCGGCAGCCATTGACCGTCATGGTGCTGGATTTGGATCGATTCAAGTATATTAACGATACACCGGGCCATACGATAGGAAACGAATTACTCAAAAAAGTTTCCGAAAGATTAAGCCTGTGTATTGGGGATGATGGCGTCCTTGCCCGGATGGGTGGAGACGAATTTGTTGTTTTATTGCCAAATACAGGCGATATCGATCGCGTTATAGAATATGCAAAAACAATGATAGAATCCTTGGAGCAGCCTTTCGATATTGAACAATATGAACTTTTTATTACAGCAAGTATTGGGATCAGCACTTTCCCACAAGATGGAGAGGACACTGAAGCCCTCATGAAGCATGCCAACTCTGCTCTGTATAAAGCAAAAGATAAAGGCAGGAATACCTATCAAATCTTCAACTCTGCCTTGAATACAGAAGCTTATAAACTATTTACGCTGGAATCCGACCTTCGAAAAGCATTGGAAATGAATCAGTTGGAGTTATATTATCAGCCGAAAATATCTGCGGCCACTCATGAAATTATTGGTGCCGAAGCGCTAATTCGCTGGAATCACCCAGAATGGGGGATCGTCTCTCCTGGTGAATTTATTCCAATCGCAGAAGAAACCGGGCTTATTCTGGAGATAGGAAAGTGGGTTAAAGAAACGGCATGCACCCAAAATAAAGCATGGCAGGATGCTGGTTTGCCAGCGGTTCCTGTATCAATCAATCTCTCGGCCCATCGCTTTTTACAAAAGGAATTACTTGAAAATATTAAAGAAACATTAGCAAAAACCCAACTGAATCCACGCTATCTTCAAGTTGAAATAGTCGAAACCTCTCTCCTGGAAAATGAGAAAGTCGTTTTCTCAATGCTGGATGAATTAAGGAAGTTGGGGATTAAAGTTCTCATGGATGACTTTGGTACAGGTTATTCGTCGCTTTCTTCCCTTAAAAAGTTTAAAGGAAAAATTGATACGTTAAAGATTGATCGCTCCTTTATTAACGATTTAAGCCGGACAGACATAGACAGCTCGAATTTTTTCACCAAAACCATCATCGAATTGGCGCACCATCTCGAAATGGATGTGGTCGCTGAAGGTGTAGAAACAGTGGAACAACTGGAAATATTGAAAGAATACAACTGCAATATAATCCAGGGGTATTTATTTTCCAAACCAGTCGCTGCGGATGAGTTTGCCGCTCTATTAAAGAAGGGAAAAATAGAACTTCACTATAGTGATAAGGAAAAACCTGTTATTGAGAAGAAACGAAAGTACCCTAGAGTTAATCTTGACTTTCCTTTAAGTGCATCGATGGCCTTAATACGAATTCATGGCAGAAACGTGGAACTTGGAAAGACAAATGTGTTGATCCAAAATATTGGACTGGGAGGTTTACGGTTCCTGTCAAATATAAGATTGCCCGTTCATCGCGATATCATCTTGGAATTTGAAACTGAGATATTGGGCAGCACAATTAAAATGGTTGGGTCTGTTGTATGGATGAGGGAAATGAAGTCCAACATTCACCAATATGGGATAGAATTCTCGATTGACGAAATAGAACGATCAGTTTTAGCCCCACTACTTGAGGAGTTAGCATTCCATCTAAGAAAAAATCCGCTTATCCCGGATGGCAGCTTTGTTACAGTGGATCCATACACGTTCTTTAAGCAGGTTTAAAGTGAGCCAGTGCAATTGCACTGGTCTTTTTTTATAGTGCATAGCAGAGGATGTCCATCGTCCGGGCGCCTTTTGCTGTTTCTGCCGGACGGATAAGGGGAATATGAAAAGAGAACGATACTGGTAAAAGGAGGCGGTAGCATTGAATGATGATAAGAAAAAGCTTGAGGAAGTCCTGTCACATTCGCTTGAAGTGGAAGAGGACTTGATGCGGACATATTTAATCACAGCCGACAATATCCATGATGATGCCGAGCTTAAGAATCGGCTCGAAAACTTCGCGGAAGGCAATGCGAAGCGTACTGACCAGTTGATGAACGAGCTTAAGGAGCTAAAGGATAAATAAGTTGGAAAAGCTGCTGCGGAACAGGTCCGCGGCAGTTTTTTATTTGGTGCAAGGCACCACCCTATTTTTTAAAAGTATTACACAATGAAGCCATGCCCAAGTTTGTCCTCGGTTACAATAATAACTACTACTTTTTATTCTCCTCACTCTAGTATCGCATTACCCAAATAATCTGACTTACGTAAAAATTCCTTCCCATTCACTTCCATATCCTAGTAAAATAGAGGAAAGCGCTTTAGATTTACGAAGAGATGGAGTGGTAAAAATTGAAGCCGGAACAGCATGATAGTGCCCGTGAGTTATTTAGTGCCGTAAAAGCGGGTAAGCTTCTAGATGTGAAAAGGCTGCTGACAGACGGAGCAGATCCGAATTCTGAAGTGAATGGCAGCAATGTTCTTAGTATCTCAGTTGTCTATAACAAAAAAGATATAGCCTTGTTGCTTCTTAATGCCGGTGCAGATCCGTACCAAAAGAATGCATTTGGTGTATCCCCACTTGAGCTGGCAAAACGGGACAACTATGTGGATTTTATAAAATTATTCAGTACATACAAAGTAAGAAAGAGTTCCAAATCTACTAAAAAGAAAAAGTATTTTGCATATCAAAGCGGGATGAGCACGATGAATGCTCATCTGGAGTATCTCGCTTACTCCCGAGATCAGTTGTTTGAAAGGCAATATTACAAAGATACCATTGAATTACTCCATAATGAAATTAAAGGAATTCGTAGTAGAGTCAGGGGCGGGGAACTTGGTGGCGCTGATAGAAGGACGAATGAAATATTGGCAGAGCGAGAGTCAAGGCTCATTCCAATCATCGAGGAGCAAGCTAAGAAGCCTTATTTTGGAAGGCTTGATATTAAACATGAAAATGGAGACACCATTTCGTATTACCTTGGTTCCAAAGGTATGGGTGAGCGAGTTTATGAAGCACAGTCCTATTTGGGGAGCATTTTTGCCCAAAAGCTTATAGGCAAGCAATTTATCAAAGGTGTTGGAAATATTGAAGTTACACTGCTTAGACAGATTGATAATGCCAATGGGAAGATTGGTAAAATTACAGATAAAGAGTGGGCGGAAGCCACAGGCTATATCGATCCAATTCTAATGGACAGGCTGAATGATAATGCTAAGACGAAAATGAATGAAATTTGGGAAACAATCCAGGGAGAGCAGGATTCAGTTGTCCGTCAGCCAATTACGAATCCTATCATAGTCCAGGGGTCGGCAGGCAGCGGTAAGACTATTATCGCTCTGCATAGATTGTCTTATCTTTTATACAATTACAAAGAAATTCTTGAAGAACAGAAGATTGTCATTTTTGGACCTAGTATGATGTATATCAAATACATCCAGGAAGCAATGCCTCATCTTAATATCGGCGACATTACCCAGACTACATTCCAGAAATTTGCACTGGAGAGAATTCCAGCAGCAGAATATGGATTCAGGCTGCTCAGTTCCAACACCCCTATTCAAAAAGGGTTGCCGGAAAGTGAGAAACTGTCTAGTAAGGTGAAAGGGTCTTTATTTTACCAAAAGAAATTGAATGAGTTTCTTGAATCAAGGAAAGAAACTCTTGTTCCTGTTAACGGTCTGTTTGTCCCAACAGAATTGGGGGATTTCACTTTCGATAGTAAGAAAATACGCGCAATGTTTATGACATCACTGGAAATCAGCACACCTGAAGCTTCAAGAACTCGCGTCATTGAAATGCTGAAGGCGGAAGCTAGCCGTTTTAACGGTTCTGTCAATTGGGAGACAGAAGGAAGCAGGAAGCTAACAGCTAAAATAAGAAGAAAGCTGTCCTCAAAAGTTAATGAATATGCAGGCGCATGGCAGCTGCCGACTGCGTTTGACCTGTATCAAGAGTTTTCATGCAGCCCCGAGCTGTTACAGGATTTCTTTGCCGAAGTGGAGCATCTGGATGAGTTTGTTCAAGGAAACCAGGCGAATTTTGCTAGGAAGGTAATTACGGTTGACGATCTTCCTCCGTTACTGGAAGTTGAGAAATGGCTGACAGGGAGGATCGGTGCCTATGATTCACATAACAGGACTGAGCTGACCAATAAGAAATTCCACTATGTCCTGGTCGATGAAGCACAGGATTATAGCCCTTACCAATTTGCAGTCATCAATTCTCTTGTTCTCCCTGGTCGCATCATGCTGCTAGGTGACCTAGGGCAGAGTATTTATGATTTTAGGGGAATTAATAGCTGGGAAGAAGTGCTGCCAGCATTGAATCTAGAAGGCAAAGATGACTATACCCATCTTGAACTGTCCAAAATCTATCGTTCTACGGTCCAGATTGTTCAATTTGCCAATAAAGTAATCCGGCCTTATGCGCAAGGGCGCTATACCCTTTCAGAGCCAATTGGACGGGATGGAACCGAACCGATCATAAAAGAGGCCTTGAATAGAAAAGATCTGTTTGGAAACATTGAAATGGCAATTAGTCAGTACCGTGATAAGGGATACAGTAACATAGCTGTCATTACAAGAGGATGGGAGGAAGCCAAAAGTTTACATGGCACACTTCAGAAGAAGATTCCGGATATCGGATTGATTACCAAATCATCCAGTGAGTATGAGGGCGGTGTGATTATCGTTCCGGTATTTTTGACGAAAGGGATAGAATACGACGCAGTCATTCTGGCGGATGCCTCGATGGAGCGGTACAAGGATGATGATTATAACAGAAAGCTTCTGTATGTTGCTGTTACAAGGGCTTTACATGAGGTGAAAGTCTTTCATCACCAAACCCTTGCGCTTCCTCTCCTTGATGTGCTGAATCCCAAAAAAGCGGAAGCTGTCAGGGAAGAGTTAAAACAACGCAGGCTTGAGGAGGAAAGAAAGCTTAAGGAACAACAGCGTCTGGAAGAGGAGCGGAGACTTGAAGAGATAAGGCTAAAAGAGGAACGAGACCTTCATGAGCTGGCTAGCAAGGAGCAAGTTGACCACGCTTCAGATTTTCTAAAAGTTGTAGAAACTGAGTTTGCTAAAGTTATGGCTTCCCACGTAGAAGAGGTAATAAAGCTGAAGCAGAATATTTCAAAACTAGAGGCACAAATAAGGGAACTGCAGACTAGACAGGTGGAAGAACAGGCACTAGTTGAGCCTGATGATGATGAATTATTGCCGAAAAGGGAAACAGCGATGGGCTTAACAAATTCATTTTTCGAAACCCAGATGGAAGCTTTGTTCAGTTTTGTTTTTGCCAAAGGAAAACCGAATCAAGTTTCTGCCTATCTGGAATCCCTTGTTGATTTGGATAAAGGAACAAGAATGAATGTTCAGCTCGTTACTCTGGAAAAGTTCCTTTCGACAGATAACTATAATGATGCACTGATTGTAATGGAATCATTGTGCGGCCTATTGCAGGCGGGTCACAACCCCTCGATGGATAGCATCAAGTTCCTGCTAGATATCTATTCTCGTTACTTGTTGGATTTCGCATTGGATTTAGAAGAGATTGACCTGCTATACTTTGCATTTTTTGCCTTATTGGGTGATCTCGATGAAAGTAAAGCTAATGGACCCTTTGGAACGTTTTTGGATGAAAATGCTGATTATTTAATTGAGGTTGCCTTTGAGATTAATGAATTACCACTTTTGCTAAAAATAATTCAGGTTTACTGGGCCTATGAACTAAGTGAAACTGTGTCCACGATTATGACAAGATTATTCGTGGAGTGGGAGTTTTTCGAAAGTCAATTAAACAATGAGTGTTTCGTTAAACTTCTCTGGTATTCGTATTATTTTAACCTTGATGAATTCATTCTTGATTTTGTCAATAACCAGCAGGTTGATTTAGAAGATTCGGAGATTCAACTTTACTATGGTGTTTATGACTTTGTGAATCAAAGTTCCCCTCGTGAAATTCCCGACTTAATTATGGGGTTAAATTCCTTTACGCCAAAGGAGAGAGCTCTCTTACAAGAGAAGCTTGAAGCGAGTGTACTAGAGCGAGTTTGATTTAAATAGGCTGTCCGATACTGGATAGCCTATTTGCCTGGCCTTCAGATCCCTTTAGAATATTATGCCTTTCACTCCTCAAATTTTGTCGAAGGTTGATTCATTTTTTTGAGAGGGGATATGGTACCATAGAGTTGCAGCCGAATATTGTGAGGGTGGTTGGTTGTCTCTTTCTTCTTTCCGTTTTGGAAGGGAGGTGATAACCATGGAAACATGTCTTGAATTCATACGTGAGATTCTGAAGGGAATAGTGCGGGAGCTAACCGCATATTACATTCGGAAGAACGTACTTGAAAACGAGAAAACCACCCCGCGCCGTCACAAGCAAAAGGGTGGTTCTCAAAAGCATAAAACCTAATGACAACCACCACTCTGACGGTAGAGGTTGCAGGGAGAAGTGTTACCAGCACTTCTCTCTTTATTTATATATCCATTATAGATGGAAATATTCGAAATGTGAAGAAAGACCTCTGCTTAAGAATATAGTGCCTGTGTCACTACCTGCTTTTTGTCGAATAAATTTATTGGACATTTTGAAAAAAGGGGAGCGGCCAAGGAAACCCAAGTTTATTAGATTAAATACCTCCGCCGACACAGCTATTAATCTAATAAACAACCTATTTTAGATTATTTGCCCTTTAGCTTGCTCAATTAATCTAATATATATACTTTTTTGGATTAATTGCCTTGTCCATACTGCTACTTAATCTAATAAAATTCTTATAGCTGAACTGCTGTGTCCCTATTTGGTGTGTTGGGGACTTTTATTTCTTGGACGAAGAGCCAAACCTCTCAAAAGGGCCCTGGCTCTTATTTTTTATTTAACTTGTCACTCATTTCACTCTGTGATTTGTTAAAAGTCTCTTCAATTTGCTTGTATTTCGTGTTGAATAATTGATCTTTTTCTTTGTACATTGCACCATAAAAATCTACGAGGGCGTCATGTACGTCACTTTGGATGTCAGCGTCCAGATTGCCTTCCATATATAGGTTGCTCAGTGCTTCAAGGCTAGTTCGGTGGAACAGTTGCATATTTCTTACTGTCTCATCATTGAGGTCACCAAGCCGTTTTTTGTCCTCCGTCAGTTGGTCGCTCACTTTGGAGATGTTTTGCTTATACCAGTCGGACCATTGGCTGAGTGTATCGGTTGATGTTTGGAACTCCCTGTCGAGTTCATGTTTGTTCTTTGCATCGATGTAACGTCCACCGGCACTATCGGCAATCTGCTTTAGCTGCGCGGCATCTTCGCCGTTTACGGATAAGCCAATCACGTTGATGATCGGGTTTATGTTTGATTTCGCCAGGGCTTTCGCTTCTTCGGCTGGGTTGCCGTCACACGTTTCTTTACCGTCCGATACTAGATAGACTACATTTGTTGCATTGGGATTGTTCCCGAGTTTTTCGCCAGTCAGCTTGAGCGATCTGGCCATTGAGGTCCAGCCGCTTGGCGAAACGGAATTCAATGCTGAGTTGAACGATTCTGCGTTATAGGCGGAAAGAGGATAGATTTCCTCAATGCTCGTGCAGGAAAGGGTCTTATCACTGTCCGCGCCGGTTCCCTTATGCCCATAGACGGTCAATGATACATTGGCGTTTTCAGGGAGGCCTGAGCTGAATTCACTGATCGAGTCCTTGGCCATTTCCATTAGGGTTTTGCCGCCATTCACCTGTTTCATCGACCCTGATGCATCTAGGATGATCGCTACATTGATTTGTTCCTTCATTTCCCTGCCATTTAACTTAATGTTCGATTCTGCTTCGACTTCCTCAAGGTTGATTTTTCCTCTAGGTTCAAAAGTCGAAAGTCCGGGCAGGTCGGGAAAATATGTTCCAGCCAAGAATTGCTTGATTTGGCTGCCTTTTTCTTCATTGCTTAAGGAAGAGGCTGCAATTGATCGCAACTTTTCCGCGACTGCATCCTTTTCTTGTGCAGTTAACTGCTCATTCTTCAATTTCGTCCACCAGACGCCTTCCTGATGGTTTTCTGCTTCACTCATCGAAGTAGGAAGTGTGATACTTTTTCCCGCTTCCGGCTTAAATGCCTCAGGCCACAAAAGCTCTTCGTCAGTTTCTGTATTTTGTTCTGGTTCGTTTTCTTTATTGACGGCGGCTTCCGTTTTCTTTTCTTTGGCATCGGCCGGAGCTGTGTTCTTTTTATCATTGTCAGCGTTCGAACAGCCTGACATGATAAAAATCAAACACAGGAAACCTGCCAGTAGATTCTTTTGCAAAAATATCACCATCCCGATAGTAAATACCATTTCATTTATACCTGTTATATGAATATTTTTCCAATCTCAAGCCTTTGAATTGCAAAAATAGGCCGTAATTCCTAAATAAGGCCTAACTGCTTAATCAAAAAGAATCGAACCTTATAAGAAAAATGGTGTTGTTTGTAAAGGAGGGTGAAAAATGGAGTGCACAGTCTTCAATAGAGTTCTTGACGACCCTGCAGATAAAAAAAAGGAGTACGCGGTCGTCAATAAAGGTTGTTGACGACCCTGCGGTTAAAAAATAGAGTGTACAGTCGTTAATAGAGGGGCCCGATAGCGGAGGAGAGACTGTTTATAGAAAACCGACATTCAATAAGCAGGAATTTTTTATAATAAAATTTAGTAGTCTATTACTATTAAAATATTACAGTCTTGAAATATTTCTCTTTTCTTTTGTAATAGAAATAGCTTCCTGTTGTAATCTGGCTGTTACATTGAGTTGCTATGATGTTTTTAGCAAAAGTAGGAAAAGGGGACTAGAACTTGAAAAAGACGATAATTAGTATTGTTACAGCCATTGTAGTACTTTTCAGTTTTTCGAATGCTTCTTTAGCCGCTGGAACTACATATAAGGTGCAAAAAGGTGACAGCCTTTGGGGTATCGCCAAGAAAAAAAAGGTAACTGTCAATCAATTAAAATCTTGGAACAAATTAAAATCAGACATAATCCACCCGAATCAGGTATTAAAACTAACAGGCACAAAAGCAGCAGCGAAAAAGCCAGCAGTAAAAAAGCCGGCTGCGAAAAAGCCAGCTGCCAAACCAGCTTCGTCACATAAGCGATTTAAAGAAATTACTGTAAAGGCAACAGCCTACACAGCCAGCTGCAAAGGCTGCAGCGGCATTACTTACACAGGCATTAATCTGAAGAAGAATCCGAAAGCGAAAGTAATTTCGGTTGACCCTAAGATAATCCCTCTCGGTTCAAAAGTATATGTACCAGGATACGGCGAAGCCATTGCGGGCGATAAAGGATCTGCAATGCGCGGAAACAAAATTGATGTCTTCATATCTGATAAGAAAAAAGCTCTTCAGTGGGGAAAGAAGACAGTAAAGATTAAAGTTTATTATTAATAATTAAGAGCCTGCTGGGTATTCCCGGCAGGCTCTTTTTTTAATATGTAATTTATCCGATCTATTAGTAATTACCATGAGTGAAATTGGAGGAGTAGTATCAATCAAATTCGTCCATGTCGAAAAAAAGCTTAATATAATTCAGAAAATCCAGTTGACCCATCAACCTGTCAATGGTATTATTCTATTTGTAAGCGCTTAACTATGTAATAACTTTCCAATCAGGAGAGAAGTTACATACTTTTAGTTTAGAACTCTGTCAATCTACTAAATAGGGGGATTTGGATGAGAAAAGTACTTGCTATTTTTGTTGCGCTCTTTGTATTAGTCATGACTGCATGTTCATCTACAGGTTCGGACACAGCCAGTGGGAAAAAAGGAAAAGATGGAAAGGTTGAAATAACCGTCGGGCTTTGGGATGATGCTCAGGCCAAATCGTATGAACCTGTTATTAAAAAGTTCCAGGAAGCCAATCCAAACATTAAAGTAAAAATGCAGGTGACTCCTTGGGATCAATACTGGACAAAACTTGAAACAGCAGCCACAGGGAGTGTTCTTCCGGATGTATTCTGGATGAACGGCCCGAACTTCGTTAAATACGCTTCAAATGGCATCCTTTTGCCGCTTGATGATTTGATTAAAGATAGTAAAGTCGATCTCAATAATTTCCCTGAATCAATGAATACACTGTACAACTATGATGGAAAACAGTACGGAATTCCTAAGGATATTGCAACTACAGCTCTTTTTTATAACAAAAAGCTCTTTGATGCAGCGGGCGTAAAATATCCCGATAATACATGGGATTGGAACGACATGATTGAAGCTGCAAAGAAGCTGACGAACGTGGATAAGGATGTATATGGAATCGCAGCGAAGCTTAATAACCAATCAAATTACTACAATACGATCTATCAGGCAGGCGGAAAAGTCATTTCCGATGATTTGAAGAAATCTCATTTTGATGATGCTGGAACAATTGAAGGGCTGAAATTCTGGACAGATTTAATTCATGTTCATAAAGTATCACCGACTTTGGAAACCATGACGGACAATGAGCCGCGTTCCCTGTTTGAATCAGAGAAAGTCGCGATGCTTTGGGACGGTTCCTGGATGGCGGGTCCGTTTGCGGCAAACGAAACGCTTAAAGGGAACGTTGATGTTGCAGAACTACCTCAGGGAAAACAGCGCGCAACAATTGTACACGGCTTGTCCCATGCTATCTCAGCAAATACAAAGCATAAGGAAGAAGCGTGGAAGTTCCTTGAATACCTTGGGACGGAGGAAGCCAACCAACTATTCTCTGAAAGTGGTGCCTTCACTCCAGCCTATGTAGGAACAGAAGAAGCGTGGGTGAAATCCATCCCGGAAATGAACCTGCAAGTATTTATCGATAGCCTGGAATATGCGGTCCCTTATCCTTCTTCCAAAAATACACCTGCATGGCAGGGTGTTGAGGGAGATTATCTCTCTAAAGCATGGACAGGTGAACAGGATGTAGCAACAGCGGCAAAGGCTTTAGCGGATAAAATGAACGAGGTATTGGCCGAAGAGTAAGCCTCGGCTTTCTCATTAAATTAACGGGCCCCCTATTCAATTGAGGGGGACCCGATTTCCTTTTGAGGTGGTAGGGATTGAACATTAATGGACCAATGAAAGTACCTTCAACCAGTCTTCCGGTCAATACATTCGTCCAAAAAAAGAGCAAACTCAAGCGAAATGATTGGATATGGGGATATTTCATGATTGCCCCTACCTTAATTGGCCTATTAGCTCTCTACATTTGGCCCAGCTTCCACACGTTTTATTTAAGTTTTACAAAATGGCAAGCGTTTGGTAACTACGAATGGGATGGATTGGCCAATTATGAGAGAATGCTTCAGGACGCTGAGTTACTTAACACGTTAAAAAACACCTTTACCTATACAGTTGTTTCTGTGCCAGTCAGTATTTCGATTGCCATTGTTATTGCTGTGTTCCTTAATCAAAAAATTAAAGGACTCTCCTTTTACCGGACGATTTATTTTTTGCCAGTCGTGACAATACCAGCTGCAATCGCGATGGTTTGGAAATGGCTATATGCAGACAAGTACGGCTTAATAAATTATATCCTTGGCTTGTTCTCGATTGATGGCACAAACTGGCTTACAAATCCGGATACAGCTTTATTTTCAATTGTTGTCGTAAGTGTCTGGATGCATGTCGGGTATTACACCATCTTTTTTCTTTCAGGACTGCAGGGGATACCGCAAACTCTATATGAGGCAGCTTCTATTGATGGCGCGGGAGTATTCCGGAAGTTCTTTAAAATTACACTTCCGCTATTAACGCCGACGATATTTTTTGTTGCTATCATATCACTCATTGATGCGCTGCAGGTGTTCGACCTCGTCTTCATGATGATCGAGCCGACGAGCCCGGTGCAAGGGCAGACTCGGACGTTGGTTGTCCTGTTTTTTGAGCAGGCATTCGAGGCGAACAACAAAGGATACGCATCGGCCATTGCATGCTTCATTTTCTTGATTATCTTTATCATAACCCTGATCCAGGTCAAACTGCAGAAAAAATGGGTCCATTATGAATAAGAAGAAGGGAGTATGATTTGGATGAATGCTAAAACCGCGGCCTACACTAGATTGAAAAAAGTATCAATCCACCTTCTCTTGTCATTTGGCGCTTTAGTGATGATGGCACCATTTATATGGATGGTTCTCACTTCTTTCAAGACAATGTCAGAGTCAACAAGAGTTCCACCGGTGATTTTTCCAAATGAAATGCAGTGGAGCAATTATAGCGACATTTTCTCTTCATTGCCTTTCGCCCAATTCTATGTTAATACCCTTTTGATGACTGCGGGTATTGTGATTGGACAGCTCATTTTTTGTTCTATGGCGGGATATGCTTTTGCCAGGATTGAATTTCCTGGAAGGGATGTGTTATTTGTCTTATTTTTATCAGTCCTGATGATCCCGTCCCAAGCCTTCCTAATCCCACAGTTCCTCCTGATGGAAAAGCTGGGCTGGCTCGATAGCCTGCATGTATTGATTGTCCCAGGGGTGTTCAGTGCATTTGGAACATTTTTAATGAGGCAATTTTTTATGAGTCTGCCAAAGGAACTTGAAGAAGCGGCGAGAATAGACGGCTGCAATCCTTTTCAGACATACTGGAAGATTATGCTTCCGCTTGCAAAGCCAGGATTGATTGCACTTTCCATTACGTCCATTTTATTCAGTTGGAAATCGTTGATGTGGCCGTTGATAGTAAATAACTCGCTCGAGAAAATGCCATTGTCAGCAGGGTTGGCTTTTTTAAGGGGCCAGCATACGACTGACTATCCAATCCTGATGGCTGGAGCTGTTCTGGCCTTATTGCCTGTCATCGTCATATTTATCATCCTGCAGAAGCACTTTATTGAAGGTTTATCCTTCTCCGGATCAAAGGGCTAATTGCAGAAGCGAACAACAGGTATTTTCTACGGTTGGAGGAGACTGAATGGATTCATGGGTGATTGAAACTAGGTGCATACATTCTTTAATTAAAGTGTTTCCTGATCAGGACCTTAGAGCTACACCTTATAAAAAGGGTTCAGCCTTATCAAATGAAACCTTTTCCTTTCAGGTTGCATACCGAGCGAAAGGAAAAATGATCAAGGATATTGGTATTGAGATTGAAACACAACTACTAGACAGCTTGGAACGGAGGGTAGTTGGCCTGGTGCCGTCGGAACTTCCTTGTTATGAAGACCCGGATGAGTGGATTCTCAGATCGACACCCGGACTCTACCCAGACCCGCTTCTTCCGTTAACTGAAGAAGGGGTAATAGCATTCCCAAACCAATGGCGGTCGGTATGGATAACTATTCATCTTGAAGGGAAATCAGTTGCTGGCCTCCACCCGATAACGGTACGATTCGTAAATCAGGAAGGCGAGGTGCTCGGGACGGAGGAATTTAAGCTGACGATTTTTCCTCAGCTACTTCCTGAACAGAAGCTGATTCATACAGAATGGTTCCACACAGATTGCCTTGCGCTTCAGTACAATGTCAATGTGTTCAGTGAAGAACATTGGGAATTGATCGAAAGTTACGTGGAGACTGCTGGACGGCATGGAATAAACATGATTTTGACCCCTTTGTTCACACCGCCGCTTGATACGGCAGTGGGGTCTGAACGTCCGACTGTGCAGCTTGTGGATGTACGAAAGGAAGGGGAGAACTATTCCTTTTCTTTTGAAAAAGTCGATCGCTGGGTTGAGCTTTGCAAAAGAAAAGGGATTAAGTACTTTGAATTTGCCCATTTTTTTACTCAGTGGGGAGCAAAAAGCGCACCAAAAATTATTGCCACTGAAAATGGTGAACAAAAAAGGATTTTCGGATGGGAAACTGATGCTGCAGGGAATGAATACAAAGCCTTCCTGGCGCAGTTTTTCCCTGAATTGAAAAAGTATATCAAAAGTCGCGGGTTGGAAGAATGCGTTTATTTCCATGTGTCAGATGAACCGAGTTTGGAGCACCTGGAATCTTATTCAAAGGCAAGCCAACTCGTAAATCAGTATGTAAACGAATATCCGGTTATTGATGCGCTTTCAGATTATCAATTTTATGAGAAAGGTCTCGTCCAAAACCCGATTCCTTCGAATGACCATATTGACCCGTTCATTATGAATGAAGTGCCAAATTTGTGGACGTATTATTGCTGCTTGCAAACAAAGGATGTTTCCAACCGGTTCTTTAACTTCCCTTCATCAAGGAATAGAATCATCGGTTTTCAGCTTTATAAGTTCGGTATTGCCGGCTTTCTTCACTGGGGTTATAATTTCTGGTTCACGAAATTATCAAAAGCTAAAATTGACCCATTCAGGAACACGGACGCAGGTTATAGCTTTCCATCTGGGGATGCCTTTCTTGTCTATCCTGGGGAAACTGGTCCGATTGAATCGGTCAGGATGGAAGTGCTTTATGAGGCGCTTCAGGACTTGCGTGCTCTTCAACTGCTTGAATCGGTAATAGGCAGGGAAGAAGTCATTCGATTTATTGAAGAAGGGTTAGAAAAACCATTAACCTTTTCAGAATTTCCGAGGGAGAATGACTGGATTCTAATCAAAAGGGAAGAACTCAACCGAATAATTGGAGTTATGTTCAACAATAAAATAGCGGCAGAGAGCCAATAGTATTACTATAAAGTTAATGGATAGTTTTTTAGGCTTTGGAAAGGAAGAGGAACATGAAGATGTTGGATTCAAGCAGCTTTGTGCCGCTTTATCATCAGTTAAAGGAAATTATTTTGGAAAACATTGAAAACCACACCTGGAAACCGGGGGATAAAATCCCTTCAGAGCATCAGCTGGTGGACCAATATAATGTCAGCCGCAATACAGTGATAAGGGCAATCGACGATTTGGTGAAAGAAGGCGTGCTGTATCGTGTACAAGGGACCGGGACCTTTGTTAATAAACCGAAAATCGAACAATCCTTGTCAGGGTTTTACAGCTTTAGCCAGGTATTGAAAGAGAAAGGCCTGAAACCGAAGGATATTATCCTTGAAATAAGCGAGGGTAAGGCAAGCCAGAAAATTGCCAACGCGCTAAAAATTAATAAAGACGAGCCTGTTGTTTTATTAAAAAGGCTTCGCTGTGCTAATGATGAACCAATCATTCTTGAATCTTCTTTTCTTCCAAAGGCGATTGTAGATGATTTATCAAAAATAAAAAAGGTAGGCAGCGTTCCTTTATACGACGTCCTGACAGCAGATTTCGGCGTCCAGGTAACATCGGCGAAAGAAACGTTCGAGCCTGTACTGATACTGGATTATGAAGCGATTCAACTAGGAGTGAAAGAAGGCAATCCGGCATTATTGCTCGAAAGGATTGCATACAATGAAAAAGGTCAGCCGGTGGAATATTGTAAATCAATTGTCCGCGGTGACCGCTGCAGGTTTTACACAGAGCTGATTTAAGCTCTGTTTCAAGTGTACTTGACCCATCAACCCAACAACACTTTTTTTAAGAGGCGGGGAAAAACATGGCTTTAGTATCAAGCAGGGAAATTATTTACGACGCGTATCAGAACAATTATGCGGTTGGGGCTTTTGCGGCACACAACCTTGAAATCTTAAAAGCTGTCTGTGATAGGGCAAACCGGTTGGGCGCGCCGATTATTATTCAAACCACACCAGGCACAATCAACTATCTTGGATTAGAAAGAACCGTTAGCATGGTTAAAGCAACTGCTGAAAAAGTGGCTATTCCGGTCGCGCTTCATCTTGATCATGGTGATTCTTTTGAAACAGCAATGAAGTGCCTCCGGGCAGGATATACGTCCATTATGATTGATGGCTCCCATCTTCCATTCGAAGAAAATATCAATCTCGTAAGAAGTGTTGTCAACGCGGCCCGTCCAATGGGAGTCCCGGTGGAAGCGGAGCTTGGTACAATTGGCGGGGTTGAGGATGACCTCGATGTAGATGAGGCCAATGCTATGATGACGGATCCACAGTCAGCAAAAATCTTTGCGGAACAGACCGGAATTGACTTTTTCGCCCCAGCTTTCGGTACAGCGCACGGGCTATATAAAAAAGACCCCGAGTTGAACTTTGGCTTGCTTGGGGAAATCAAAGAGCTTGTCTCTTTGCCAATTGTCATGCATGGTGCTTCCGGCGTTCCAGAACATGATGTTATCAAAGCATTGTCTTATGGTGTTGCGAAAGTCAATTTTTCCACTGAATTGAAGGTGGCTTTTGCCACTGCGTTAAAAGGATTCTTTGACGTACATCCGAACGAAAGTGACCCTCGCAAGTATTTCGTTCCAGCAATGGAGGCTGTAGCCGACATTGTCGAGAAGAAGATTGAATTGCTAGGCTCTTCATCAAGGGTTGCCGTGAAATGATCCTGACTGTAACACTTAATGCCGCTATCGATAAAACCTACTGGATCCCTGGATTTAGTCTTGGCGGTACGAACAGGGTATTGAAGCAGGCAGCCGAGCCTGGAGGTAAGGGTGTAAATGTGGCAAAAGTCCTTTCGTCCCTTGGCAAAGAGGTGAATGTCACCGGGTTTGTAGGTGGCGATACAGGCAAGGAACTGCAGAGGCTTCTTGGTGGATTCAATATTGGCCAGAGATGGTTTGAAATTGATGGAGAAACACGCACCTGCCTGAATATCATTGATGAAGAGTCAAATCGGGAAACAGAGATTTTGGAACAGGGGATTGAAGTAAGCAGGGAAGAGTGGGCTAATTTCCTCTCCGGCTTTAAAACGCTTGTTTCAGAGTGCGAAATGGTTCTTATATCCGGAAGCCTGCCTGCAGGATTGGAGCATGGTTCATATCGGGATTTGGTAGAGGTGATTAAAGCTCAAGGAAAAACAGTTGGTCTTGATACGAGCGGCTTGGCTTTCAAAGAAGGCCTGAAGAGCAAGCCGAGTTTCATTAAACCAAATATTGCGGAGCTGAATGAGTTTTGTGGAAAGGTGCTTAAGGATGAAGATGAAATCATCCATGAGGCTGTAAAGTTATACAAAAGCGGGATAAACCATGTTTTTGTTTCTTTGGGAAAGGAAGGAGCAATTGGTGTTTCCTGTGAGGGTGTTTTCCGGGCGAAGCTTCCTCCGATAATCCCATTGAACACTGTGGGCAGCGGCGATGCCACTTTTGCAGGGATTGGTTATAATCTGGCCCGGAATGGCAATACGGAGCAATGCCTTAGGAGTGGAATGGCAGCGGGAATGGCCAATGCACTGCAGCAAAGGGCTGGACGTATTGATCTGGACGATTACATGGTTTTTGCAGCAAGTGTAGAAACACAAAAATTAGCAGAGGTGAGGTCATGAGTAATTATACATGGAAAGAAATTACTAGCCAGGGCGAAGCTTTACTAAAAACTTATGAGTTAATGGAGAAATTTACCCCGCAAGTGATGAAGGATAACGAAATCCACGTTTTTACAGGGTGCGGTACTTCCTTTTACCTTGCACATGCGGCTGCAAAATACTTTCAAAAAGTCACAGGAAAAACAGCTATGGCAGTTCCGGCTTCAGAAATATTTATGGATCCTGATACGGTATTTTCTAAGGACTCTTTCTACAGGCTGGTCGCGATTTCCCGCTCAGGTACCACATCCGAGGTTGTCAAAGCTCTCAAGCATGTAAATGGAAGCGAGAACATTAAAACCTTGGCCGTAACGTGCAATAAAGGGAGCCAGATAACCGCTTTCGCAGAAGCAGCGATTGAACTGGATTTTATTAATGAAAAAAGTGTTGTTATGACGCAATCGTTCTCTAATATGCTTTTTTCTTTGCAACTATATGCCGCTTTGGTTTCCGGTAGTAAGGAAAAGATGTCCATACTGGGAAGCATGCCTGCATTGGCTGGCAGTGTTCTTGCTGATAAGGACCAACTGCGTCTCCTTGCTGAAAATGATAAGTTTAAAAGGTTCATCTTCCTCGGGGCTGGTGTGTTTAACGGTCTGGCAAAGGAAGCAACCTTGAAGCTTAAGGAAATGACCCAAACAGAATGCGAAAGCTATTCGAACCTTGAGTTTCGTCATGGCCCGATATCGATTGTTGACAACGTGACTGTAGCTGTACTCCTGAGTTCCGATTCTACCTTGGAATATGATGAGAGCCTTATTGCTGATATACAAGGAAAAGGAGGGACAGTTGTAGTTCTTGGCAAAGAAGGTACTGGCCTGGCGGGAGATATCAACGTCCCAATCCCTTCATTGGAACCATCGGATGACTTGGCAGCAGCCTTCATGCCGCAACTCCAGCTCCTTGCCTACTACAAAGCTCTCGCCCTTGGACTGGATCCTGACAAGCCGAGAAATCTTACCCAGGTTGTACAAATCCAGCTGTAAACAAAGTGGAGGGGATCAGGTGGGATATACACTGTCGGTTGATATTGGCGGAACGAAAATTGCCACTGGAATACTGAATGAAAACAAGATGTGGGTTGCCGAGCATGTTGAAAAGAGCAACTGTGCCACGGAAGAGACAATGTACTCATCTTTGCTCGCATCCATTTATCAAGTTCTAAACAAATCGGGGCTTATGAAAAATCAGTTAGACAACATGGGCGTTGCTATCCCGGGACAGGTTGATATGACAGAGGGGATTGCCATTTACTCGAACAATTTACCCTGGCGAAATTTTTATTTAGGTGATTTGTTGAAAAATGAATTTCCCACTGCTGTGGTTGGTTTTGAACATGACGTTAGGGCGGCAGCTGTTGGTGAAGCTGAAATCCGGAACTTCCATACAGGGCTGTTTGTATATGTTACTGTCAGCACAGGCATAGGTGCTTCCATACTGTTGGACGGGAAACCCCTCAAGGGATGCGGGATGGCAGGAGAAATAGGCTTTTTCCCGGTTAATGGGGGGACCCTTGAAACTTCGGCTTCAGGATCGGCCATGGAGAGAGAAACTGCTAAAGAATATGGCTGTAAATCTTTACAAGATGCTTTTGAACAATGGAACCAAGGTGACAGCTGTTTAGATGCTTATTTTGATAAAAAAGCATCTGAGATTGCCAATGCGATTTTTCATGTTTCTGCCCTCCTTGATCCGGCAAGGATTGTTTTGGGCGGCGGTGTCATAAACAACCAGCCCAATTTTTACGAATTAGTAAAAAAGCATTATATTTCACTGTGCCATCATGCTCTTCACCAGGATTGGCACGAAAGGCTGGAACCAAGCCTCTTAAAAAACAAATCTGGCCTTTTTGGCGCCGCCTGCACAGTATTGCGGAGCCTGGAGGAAAATCTTCAGCCATAGCTTTAGAATTTGGCTTTTTTACAGGAGGATTATATGAAACTCGGAATAATCGGCTACGGGCTGCGTGCCAGCCATGTTGTCAGAGAACTAATAAAAGCCGAACCATCCTGCCAAATCAAGGCAATTGCGGATCCCAATCATGAAACAATCAAGAAACAGCTGGAAGAGAGTGGCAGCCGGGTGAATTTCTATGAAACCGTGGAAGAAATGCTTGGTAAGGAACATCTGGATGGAATTGTTATTGGAACGAGGTGTTCTCTTCACACCGAGATGGCATTAAAAGTGTTCCCGACGGCCATACCACTCTTTCTTGAAAAGCCGGTTGCGATGAATATGGAAGACTTGTTGCGGTTAAAAAAAGGCTACAATAATTCTGCTTCGCCCGTTATCGTCTCGTTTCCGTTAAGGTTCACGGATATTGTCCAGCAAGTGAAGGCAATCATTGACTCAGGCCAAATTGGAACGGTCGAACATATCCAGGCGATAAATAATGTGCCCTATGGCGGGGTCTATTATCAGAACTGGTACAGGGATGAAGCGGAAACTGGCGGGCTTTTTCTGCAGAAAGCTACCCATGATTTTGATTATCTTAATTTTTTGGCTGGCTCGATGCCGGTTACTATTTCAGCAATGGAATCCAAACAGGTTTTTAAAGGGGATAAACAAGCCGGGCTGATGTGCATCAATTGTGAGGAACAGCTCGTTTGTGAGGAAAGTTCGGTTTTGAAAAGACTCAATAATGAGGAAGTTCACGGTGAATATTGCTGTTTTGCCACAGACACTGGCAACCATGATTCAGCAAGTGCCTTGATTCAATATGAAACAGGGATGCATGCTGTATATTCACAAAATTTTTATGCGCGAAAAGGTGCGAAAGCCCGTGGTGCCAGATTGATTGGGTACAGTGGGACAATCGAATTCGATTTTTATACAAGCATCATCAAGGTATTCATGCATCACACGAACCGGATCGAAACCCACGAAATCGATACAGGAAATACAAATCATTTTGGAGGTGATGCCAGGCTTGCCCGAAATTTTATTCATATGATGGAAAACCGTGCTGAGTCGATTGCGCCACTTGAGTCAGGGATCCTTAGCGCCCTGATGTGTCTAAAGGCTAAGGAATCTGCGGAAAATAAACGTTTTGAAACCATTGTACTGTAGGGATGGCATTGGACAAAGGAAAAGGATGAGAGCAAACTTTCAATTCCAAGGAGGAGTATGTTTGAAGACTACTTTATCAAGAGTTAAATACGTATGCCTGACTGCCATTTTGCTGATTTCCATTTTTGTGCCGCTGCAGGGGCCTTCTGCCAAAGCTGAAGGAGAAAATCCAGACGGTCTTGTGAATCTTCAGTTGCTGGGAATTACCGACTTCCATGGGTACATACAGGCACTGAATGATACTAGTAACGGAACGATACCTTCACCTGATGGGAGATTGACAGTAGGCGGAGCTGCCTATATGGCAGCCCATTTAAACAAACTTGAAAAAGGGCACAGCAATTCCATCCGGCTCTCTGTAGGGGACAATTTCAGCGGCTGGCCGTTTGAAGTGGCGGCCTTCAGGGATGAACCTACGATAGAATTGCTGAATAAGCTTGGAATTGAAATGACTGCTGCCGGAAATCATGAATTGGATGAAACAGCCGATTATCTTACCAAGTATATTTCAAGGGGTAAATGCTTCGGTAAGCGTGGAGTCGATAGCTGTTTCGAGGACTCCGATGGCAATCAATTCGCTGGGGCGGCATTCGATCATCTCAGTGCGAACATCCGCGATGCCAAATCGGGCCAACTAATCATGAAGCCATATACAATCAAATATATTCCTGACGGAAAAGGCGGAAATCTCCCGGTCGGCTTTATCGGACTAACTACGGTGGAAACAATTCTTGGTACAACCTCCTATCAAGAAGGCGCATTGATAGCCGATCCTCTTGTTGAAGCAGCAGAAACATATACAGCAGAACTAAAAGCACAGGGTGTTGAAACGATAGTTGCGGTTATCCATGAAGGCGGCACCCAGGACGGTGCAGGAAATTACAACACATGTTTGAATCCTAGGGGGCCTGTCATCGATTTTGCGAAAGCCGCGTCATCTGAAATCGATGCAATTTTTACTGGCCATTGGCATGCGGCATTTAATTGCTTCATAGACGATCCTGATGGCAACCCGCGTCCTGTGATTGAAGGAAGTAATCATGGCAGATTGATAAGTGAATTTAATCTTTATATCGATCCAGAAACAAAAGAAGCTGTCAGGGAAAAAACAACTTCAACCAACCATCCTGTTACAAGGGATATTGAACCTGATGCGGATATCGCACGTATGGTATCCTATTGGGTAGAGCGCGGAAAGCAAAGGGCAGCAGAGCATGTGGTAAACATAACCGGAGATATTACCCGCGCACGCAATGCGAATGGTGAAAGCACCCTGGCGAATCTGGCGGCAGATGCACATTATGCCGCAGGAAAGAAGGCTGCCCAGCCAGCTGAATTTGCATTGACGGCTAGCAGCCCGAATAGAGGAGACCTTTGGTACAAAAAAGGCAGCAATGAAGTAGACAGTGATGGAAAAGTACTATTCAGTGAACAATGGAACGCACATGGCTATGCTAATCCGGTTGTCGTTGTAACGCTGACTGGACGCCAGATTGACCAGATCCTTGAAGAACAGTGGGTTACACAGGCGAATGGGACGGTCAAGTTCTCGCCGCTTGCAGTATCCCATAACGTCCGATACACGTTTGATGCTTCAAAACCGGTAGGCCAGCGGGTGGAAACAGGAAGTATCATCATCAATGGCAAAGTATTGGATCCTGATAAATCTTACCGCGTTGCCGCTCTTGCCTACTTAATTCGAGGTAACGATGGATACCCAACATTTAAAGGATATGCCAACCCTGTCAGAACAGAAGTAGATCATTGGGCATTCCTGTCATATCTAAAGAGCCAAAAGGAAATTGACCCTTCTACCCTTGTGAACAGGGTAACTGCGATTGGCAACTGATTAAAATGTTCTAAAAGTACCGAAATAGTAAAGACGCTGGAGCCATGTATTTCTTCCAGCGTCTTTATGCTATGATTTATTTGAAAATGCAGTAATACAGTTGCCTTGTTTATTCAGCAGACAGGTCGTATTCGATACATAACATTCAAGTTCTAAAAGCATTCAGGAAGGAAGGGGAAGTGAAAGATGAGTGATAAAGTCCTGCTGCTTCATGGGAAAGTAGTGGTTGAGGATACAATCATCCCGGATGGCTATATTTTGATTCAAGACGGACTTATTGCGTCCGTTGGAAATGCAGATGATTTGCCTCAAGTTGACCCGGATACAAGTGTCATTGAACTTAAAAGCGGACACGCCGTGCTTCCCGGATTTATTGATCTCCACATCCATGGCGCTGGTGGGGCCGACACGATGGACGGAACACTCCAGGCGTTGGAAACCATTGCGGGTATTCTTCCTGCCGAAGGTACGACCAGCTTCCTAGCAACAACCATTACTCAAGAAAAAGGGGAAATCTGCCACGCACTTCAGAATGCTGCTGCCTATATGGAAACGTACAATACACCTGGCAAAGCAGAGATTTTAGGAATCCATCTTGAGGGGCCCTTTATCAATCCAGTTACAAAGGGTGCTCAGCCGGAAAAATACATAGTTCAGCCTACTATTGAATTGTTCGAGGAATGGCAGAAAGGTTCCGGACATTCCATAAGGCTGGTTACCTTGGCCCCGGAACAAAAAGGGGGACTTGAGTTAATCCGGCATCTTGCTGATCAAGGGGTTGTCGCTTCGATAGGACACTCGGATGCGACCTACAGTAAATGCATGGAAGCTGTTGAGGCAGGGGCTAGACATGTTACCCACCTTTACAACGGGATGCGAGGTTTGCATCATCGGGAGCCGGGGGTTGTCGGGGCAGCACTTTTGCTAGAACAATTAAAGATGGAAATGATTGTGGATGGTGTCCACTCAGCACCTGAGTCGGTAAAGCTTGCCATTAGGGCTAAAGGCGTAGACGGTACCATTTTGATAACAGACGCAATGCGCGCGAAATGTTTGAAGGACGGACAATACGATCTTGGCGGCCAGGAAGTCTTCGTTGAGGATGGGAGAGCGCTTTTGTCAAACGGCACACTCGCAGGGAGCATCTTAAGAATGAATCATTCCCTTAAGAATGTAATTGAATTCTCTGGTGTTACTCTTCAGGAAGCTGTAAAAATGGCCAGTGAAAATCCAGCCAGGCAGTTAAATATCTTCCATCGGAAAGGTAGCATTGCCCCCGGCAAGGACGCCGATTTTGTTATTGTAGATGAAAATCTGGAAGTACAATTAACTTTCTGCAGGGGAAAAGAAGCTTTTCTAAAGGGAAAACCCAGTCAAGCTGACTAATAATCAAGAGTCTGCTGCAATGTCGGCAGGCTCTTTTTGTGTTCCAGTTTATGTGTCCATGATCCCCGAAAAAGAGGGGATGATTTTTCTGAAGTGTTCCGCATTCGGGCCTTTATTAATAAACGACATATATAATGGACAATAGGTTTTGACCATTACAATGTAGTGTCAAGCTGTCAATAATATGTTTTCTAATTCCACTTACGGAGCGGGTTGTTGAATAAAGACTACCTCATTGACGGAACTCAAAACCACTAGGCGCATGGTTCTCCATGCGCCTAATTTTTTTCCAGGCATTCCAGTTCTATGCTGATGGTTGTCCCAATGCCAGCTTGGCTTTCAATTTTCATCTCTCCATTGTGTTCCTGGATAATTTTATTGCTTACTGTCAGACCGAGCCCAATTCCTTTATCTTTTGTTGTGTAAAATGGCGTGCCAAGATAGCCGACAATTTCCGGATCAATCCCTATGCCTTCATCTGTGAATGTTATTTTGACCAACGAGGGTTTTAGATACTCTACCTCTATATAAACATTGCCTCCGTTGGGCATTGCCTCTATTGCATTTTTTAGGAAATTAACAAAAACCTGCTTAAGCTGGTTCGGGCTGCAAAGAAGTTCAATATCCCTGGATGGGAATTTTGTCTTTATTTCGACGTTATGAAGAATAGCCTGCGGCAGCAGAATGTTTATCGTACTTTGTATTATTGATGTGATTCCTGCCTTAACGTATTGTACAGCCTGCGGTTTAGCCAGCGACATGAATTCATTGACAATCATATCAATCCGGTCGAGTTCGCCACGAATAATGTCAAGATACTGCCCCTGTTTCTCCATGTCTGTGTTTTTGGACAGCAGTTTTGAAAAACCCTTCAGCGAGGTAAGGGGGTTCCTGATTTCATGAGCTACTCCCGCTGCCAACTGGCCAATGATCGAAAGCCTATCCAGATTACGAATAGCGGACTCATTTTTAACACGTTCAGTAATATCACGAGCAACTGTTATGTACGAATCAATATCACCCCGCTCATTAAAAATAGGTGAGATATTATATTCAAAGTATAGTGTTTCACCTTCTGGCGAGTTTATTTCCCTTGCAAAAAGGATTGGCTTACCGGTAATTTTCCACTGAACTATTTTCCTTATTAACATTTTTGATTCTTTTTCTGAAATAAATTCTGATATACTTCTTCCGATTATATCGGAAGGAGACAGCCCAAATATCTTCTCATGGGAGGGCGACGCGTAAATAATCGTCCTGTCTTTTGTATTAGATACAATATTAATTAAATCAGTTGTATTTTCTGTAATAAGCCTATAAAGCTCCCGGCTCTTCTTCAATTCCCTTTCCAAATTCTTATGCTGCGTAATATCCCGGAAAATACCAATCATTGCAATGATTTCTCCCTCAGTGTTCCGAAAGGGGGAATAAGAGACTGCTATATCAAGGGTTTTTCCGTGTTTATGATAATATTGAAGGTTCAAATTAGAGAAGGTGTTCCCAGCCTTAACCTGTTCCACAAAGTATCTAACCTTTTCCAAGTTACTGAACTCTTCATACTTTCGCCCCAATAATTCATCCTGACTGTAGCCAAAGATCGATGAATACATAGGATTTACTCGTAAGAACCGGCCTTCCATGTCCACTATGGCAACACCGTCAACTGTACTAGTTAGAAATAAATCTAATAATTTATCTGGATCATATTCAGTAGTATCTAAATGTTTGCCAAAGAGCGGATGACATTCGGACATGGCCTTTCACTCCTTTCCAAAGGTATATACTTTTTTCTTATATATTACAGAATCTAGTCACTATTTGTCGATTATACTTTTTTGTTGAGATTTTAAATTAAAACTAGACCTTAATTGTGAAAACTTTAACAAACTTTATTAATTTGTGAAATAAGTCACAAACTTATTTTTAAAATGAAATTACAATATAAACATAAGGAAAACAATTTAAACTTAGCGGCTTTAAAAACCTGGTATCAAGGAATAGGAGGTCCCTAAACATGGACAAAAAAATAGTCATGATCGGAAGTGGAACGGCCGGTTTCAGTTACTCATAGATTTTCAATATGTGCCCATAGAATGCAAAAAGTGCTCATAGAAATTCGAATAGTGCCCATAGAAGTGGAAAATGTGCTCATAGATATCCAATGACGATATCATCAGGTACAGCTGGAACAGGTATAAACAAAACAACATCGAACTTTTTGCTGAAGTTTGGGAGGGGGCATTAACTTTTGACATATCTGTGAAATAGGTTACGAAATTCATAGATTTGTAAAATAGGCCTCAAATTTAATGGAAATACGCATTTACAATATAACCATAGAGAAAACAATGAAAACTCAACTGTGAGAAAAACTCGCTTTGCAAGAATAGGAGGTCCCTAAACATGGACAAGAAAAAATTAGTCATGATCGGAAATGGAATGGCCGGTGTCAGGACAATTGAAGAGATTCTTAAACTGAACCCTGCACAATTTGACATCATTATATTTGGCAATGAGCCACACCCTAACTATAACCGTATCCAGCTGTCGACTGTGCTCCAGGGTGATACAACGGTTGACGATATCATTATGAACAGCTGGGACTGGTATAAACATAACAACATCGAACTTTTTACAGGCGAAGCGATTGTAAAAATAGATTCAGATAAAAAAACTGTTGTATCCGAGAAGGGGCGTACAGGTGAATACGACGAACTTATCATCGCGACCGGCTCCAGTTCTTTTATCCTGCCAATACCGGGATCCGACAAGCAAGGTGTAACCGGGTTCCGTGATATCCCCAGGATACCGAAACCATGATTAAAGCAGCGGGAACATACCGCAAAGCTGCTGTCATTGGCGGCGGGCTCCTTGGACTTGAAGCTGCAAGGGGACTCTTGAACCTAGGGATGGAAGTGGGTGTCATCCATCTCATGCCGCACCTTATGGAAAGGCAGTTGGATCCTGCGTCATCTGACATGCTAAGGGCAGAGCTTGAAGCACAGGGCATGAACTTCCTGATGGAAAAAGCAACATCCGAGATTCTTGGTGATGAGCGCGTTACAGGTCTTCGGTTCAAGGATGGCTCCGAGATAGATGCTGATCTTGTCGTTATGGCTGTTGGCATCAAGCCGAATGTACAGCTGGCAAAAGAAGCAGGAATTTACGTGAACCGCGGGATTGTTGTCGATGATTTCATGCAGACGAGTATTCCATCCATCCGTGCCGTCGGCGAATGTGCCGAGCACCGTGAGATTGTCTACGGACTAGTGGCACCGCTTTATGAACAGGCGAAAGTTCTCGCTGCAGATATTTGTGGTTCAGACACGAAGCCGTATGAAGGATCAGTTGTCGGAACAGGTTTGAAAGTCTCAGGTGTTGACCTGTTTTCGGCAGGCGAGATAGAGGATGGACCGGGACTAAAAGCAATCAAAGTCCACAATGAATTTGATGGTGTTTATAAAAAAATTGTCATCCGCGACAACCGTGTTGCCGGGATTGTACTTTATGGTGATACAAAAGATAGCTCAAGGCTGTTCCGAATGATGCTGAAAAAAGAAGATGTCAGCGGCATGACGAGTGTAAATATCCTTGAATCAGGCTGCTGCGGTGGCGGTGCTGGAGCAGGAAGTGATGTTGCGGCAATGGCTGACGATGAACTTGTCTGCGGCTGTAACGGTGTAACAAAAGGAACAATCGTTGGCGCAATAAAGGAAAATAGCCTGACGACTGTTGACGAAGTTGGCGGCTGTACTAATGCCGGCCGTTCCTGTGGACGATGCAAAGGACTTATTTCTGAAATCCTTGCCTATACACTTGGTGACCAGTATGACAAAACAGCGAAAAAATCCGGTATGTGCACTTGCACCACTTTGAGCCGCGATGAAGTTGTCGCTGAAATCAGGGGAAAAGGTTTGACAAGTGTCAGGGAAGTCATGAATGTCCTTGACTGGAAAGCTGAAGAAGGCTGCTCAAAATGCCGTCCGGCTCTGAACTATTATCTTGGAATGATCAATCAGGAGCAGTACAAAGATGACCGCAATTCCCGCCTTGTGAACGAAAAAATGCACGCCAACATCCAGAAAGACGGCACTTACTCCGTTGTTCCAAGGATGTATGGCGGCGTAACGACAGCACAGGATTTGAAGAAGATTGCCGAAGTTGCCGAAAAGTACGATGTTCCGCTCGTGAAGCTGACTGGCGGACAGCGGATTGGGTTGTTCGGATTGAATAAAGAGGATTTACCTGCAGTATGGGAAGAGCTCGGAATGCCTTCGGGTTATGCGTACGGAAAAACGCTTCGTACCGTAAAGACATGTGTTGGCGCGAAATTCTGCCGCTACGGAACACAGGATTCAATGGGACTCGGCATCGAGCTTGAGAAGAAGTTTGAGAGACTCGATACTCCTCATAAAACGAAAATGGGTGTATCCGCTTGTCCAAGGAACTGTGCTGAAGCAGGAATTAAGGACTTCGGAATTGTCGGAATCGATGGCGGCTGGGAAATTTATGTTGGCGGCAATGGAGGTACAGACCTGCGCGCGGGCGACTTACTTGATACCGTAAAAACAAAAGAAGAAGTAATCGAATTGATCGGGGCATTCATGCAGTATTACCGTGAAACAGCGGTTTACCTTGAAAGGACTTCGAAGTGGGTGGAGCGCGTCGGACTGGATCACATCAAGGAAGTACTAGCAGATGAAGCGACTAGAAAAGCCCTTAACGAGCGTCTCGACAAAACGCTTGAACGCTACAACGAACCTTGGCAGGAAGCAATCGAATCAAACGAAATTCAGGAAAATTACTATCAGAAGCGATCTGTTCCAGTAGAGGTGTAGACAATAGAGCAAGGCCGCGGGAATGCGGATGATCCTGCGGCCGGCATTCATGAAAGGAGATGCAAACATGGCGAAGGTTAAAGTTGCAGATTATACAAGCCTGCCTGAAAGGATTGGCCAGGTATTCAAAATAGACGGGGAAGAAATCGTGTTATTCCGGTTATCAAACGGAGAAGTCAGGGCAGTTGAGAACCGCAGCCCGCACCCAAAAGGCGGCACTCTTGCGGATGGCCTGGTTAGCGGTGAGTTTGTTTTTTGCCCGGTATACGACTGGAAAATCTCGCTTGTCGACGGAAAAGTTCAGGCACCTGACGAGGGCCAGGTAAAAACGTTTACGATTGTAAGAGACCGAGAACAGGTATATATAGATTTATAGGTGCATTTAAACAGCACCCGGAGGGATGACGGTATGATGAAGAAAGGAAAAGTGTTTTTAGTGGGAGCAGGACCTGGCGACACGGGGCTAATTACAGTCAAGGGACTTGAAGCAATTAAAGGAGCAGAGGTTATCCTTTATGATAGGCTGGCAAACCCCAAGCTTCTCGAGTTCGCTCCGGCAGACTGTGAACTCATTTATTGCGGCAAATTGCCCGATCGCCATGTGCTCCGCCAGGAAATAATCAACAGCCTGCTTGTGGAAAAAGCGCTTGAAGGCAAAACGGTTATCCGCCTCAAGGGCGGTGATCCCGGAGTGTTCGCCAGGGTCGGCGAGGAAGCAGAAGCCCTGGCTGAGCATGGCATTTCCTATGACATCGTACCTGGAATCTCATCCGGTATTGCTGCACCGGTTTATGCAGGCATACCTGTCACCCACCGGGAATTCGGGGAGTCTTTTGCAGTCGTGACGGCGCATGACAAATCAAAGGACGGCCATCCAGACCTTGATTGGAAGAGTCTCGCCTCCGGTATTGATACAATCGCCTTTTATATGGGAATCTCAAACCTTCCATTCATATGTGAAAACCTCGTGAAGCACGGGAAATCAGCGGCAACCCCGGTCATCCTGATCCAGTGGGGAACGTTCGGGCGCCAGAAGACTCTCGAGGGAACGTTGTCCGATATTGCCGAAAAGGCAAGTGCTGAGAAATTTTCCAATCCCGCAATCACATTGGTTGGAGAGATCGTCTCGCTTAGAAAAAAACTGAATTGGTTTGAGAAGAAACCTATATTCGGTAGGCAAGTACTATTGGCGCGAACAGGGACAGAGGAAAGTGCACTGGCAAAAGAACTTTCCAGCAATGGTGCCGATGTTATCGAATTTCCGAAGTGGAAGCGAAGCCGAGTGGAGCCGGACAAAGACATTCTGGGTTCTATTTCCGACTATGAGCGGATTTTGTTCACTTCCCCGGAAAGTGTTAGTGAGTTCTTTGAGATTTTAATAGGAGAAAAGATTGATATTCGGCGGTTAAAAGCAGAACTGTTCGGGTGTTCAATGAAGTCGTTAGCCGCACTGAATAAGCGGGGATTTATCGCCGAACTTGAGTCCAAGATGAGTACATCCGGCCGTCTCCTGGTTGTGGGGGACAGTTCAATTATGGGCCGTCCGGAATACAAAGATGGCGATCAGTTCATCACAAGCAAAAAGGAAATAGATTGGAACCATATGCAAATTTTTACGAGAATGATAGACGAAGCAGAGGTTAATACAGTCATCTTTCCTTCTGCAGCTTCAGTACGGGTTGTAATGGAACACGGAATCGAGATTGGCGTGATCCCAGCGGACCTACTCCATAGAGCTGAACTTGTGGTGCTTGGTGAAAAAACGACAGGTGCACTGAAGGAATATGGACTAAAACCTAATGTGGTGCCAGCCGAACCGACGAAATCTGCTTTAGTGGAAAGCCTTCGGAATAGCGTGAATGGGATATAGAATCCCGATGCTTCGGGAAGCACAATCGCTGTGCTTCCTTCTGTTTTATCGAAGGGAGGAACCTATATGGAAGCAATCCTTTATATTGGCCACGGCAGCCGTACTCAACAGGGCAATGAAAAGTTTGCTTCGTTTATCAAGGATACGATGAAACTGGCCGATGAACCGATAAAAGAATATGGATTTCTGGAAAATGCCAGACCTTCCATTTTTGAAGCGGCTGAAAATTGCATTCAACAGGGAGCCGACTGCTTGACCGTCGTTCCGGTTCTGCTTTTACCAGGAATTCATGCCAATATTGATATACCTGCCGAGCTTTCTGAAGTGAAAAAAGCCTATCCGCACATAAAGATAAAATACGGAAAGCCAATCGGTGCTCATGAAAAAATCACTGAAATCCCGATCGATAGGCTCGAAGAAAAAGGATTCACCAACAATAAGGAGGAAACTGTCCTTCTAATCGGACATGGGAGCCGTGACAAGGAAGCAGCTGCGGAATTTGACCGCATCGCCGAACAGCTTGGCAGCAGGATTGCTTCAACGGTAGATACAGGCTTTATTGTGTCAGAGCCATATTTTAACGTTAAAATGCAGGGTATATTGAAAAAAAGCCGTACTAAAATATATCTTGTTCCTTTTCTACTTTTTACAGGAAGATTTACTGATAAAATAGAAGAAAGAGCTTCGTTAGCTGCATCTTTATACCCAGGCAGTGAGGTTATCTTTTGTGAGCCGACGGGATTTGATGATCGGCTAATGCTCGTGCTTAATGAACGGCTTGACGAAGCTAAAAGAAGCCAGCAAATAAAGGGGTGACCTGTTTGCTATATCCAATTTTTCTTGAATTAAAAGGCCGAAACACGGTTGTGGTGGGCGGCGGCAAGGTGTCAGCTCGAAAGACGGCAGGCCTGGTAGAGGCAGGTGCGATTGTGACCGTAGTCAGTCCTGAATTAACTTCAGAGTTGGTGACGATGGCTGAGAATGGGAAAATTCAGTGGAGAAAAAAGTCCTTTTCCCCTGAGGATGTGGAAGGGGCACTTCTGATAATTGCTGCCACCAATGACAGGGAAACAAACCTTGAAGTGAAAGAAGCTGCCGGTCCGCATCAGCTTGTCACGATCGCGGATAATCCGGCTGCCTCCGATTTTCACGTACCTTCCGTAGTCAGAAGGGGAAAGCTGAACCTGGCTGTGTCCACTTCCGGGGCAAGCCCGACTCTTGCGAAGAAAATTCGCAAAGAATTGGAAGAAAAGTATGACGATCAGTACATAAACTATCTCGAATTCCTAGATGAATGCAGGACGAAAATCCTTGCAAAAGTAATAGATTCTGAACGCAAACGGCAATTGTTAAAGATCATAGCCGAAGAAGAATATTTGCTGGACAAAGAACGCAGGCTGGAAATGGCTGAATTACTTAACAAAGAAGCAGAAAGATAATTGCTGGTAGTAAAAGACTGTCAACAGCGGATGTTGACAGTCTTTTTAATTTAAATAATTTGAATGAATAAAACAACATTTACCACTTCTGGTCATGCAGGTTCTTTGTTAAATCGTCAAACGCATCAGACCAGCCGTCGTACACGTACTGATCGCCAGGATGACCAGCGAATCCGCGCAGGTGAAAGATCATCTTGGTGCGGTCGCCAAGTTCAGTTAGTGTTAGGGTCACAACCGGGGAGTTCTCAATGGGTGCATCGGGGTAACCCCAGGTGAAGACGAGCCGTTCGAAAGGTACGACGTCGAGAAACGTACCTCCGGTATGAAACTCCTCACCAGTTTCGGTGTTAACCATTGTGTAGCGATAGAGTCCACCTTTGCAGACGTCGAAGGTGATTGACTCCAAGGGTGTCGAAGGTAACCAGGCAGCAAGTTGCTTCTCCTCAGTCCAGGCGCGCCACACGAGATCGCGGCGGGCATTTAAAATTCGGGTGATAGTAAACTCCGGTGCGGATGTATTCATGTTCATTGTTCCTCCTTTTTGGTCATGGTATTGAGGTGCTCTTCCAGTGTGTCGAAGCGCTGGTTCCACTCGCTACGGTGTTTCTCTACCCAGGCAGATGCCTCATTTAGAGGCTCGGTACGTATCGTCAGGGTCCGCCACTGTCCTTTTGATGTGCGTTCGACCAACCCTGCTCGCTCAAGCACTTTGATGTGCTGGGATATCGCGGGTGCGCTTATCTCGAAGGGCTCGGAGACCTCTTTAACTGTCGCCTCACTCTGAGCCAATCTGGTCAAAATTTTTCGGCGCGTCGGATCGGCGAGTGCAGTGAATATGAGGCTAAGTGTGTCCTTTTTAGTCAATTAAGCATCTCCTTAATTAAGTATTTTATTAATTATGCATCCATGTATGTAGGCGTGTCAAGCTGCTAGAAAAGTGAATTGATGTACAGGCCAAAGAATTGCCTGTGCTTAAGGTTGTGGTGAATCGCCGGGTTTTCGATTCATAGTTGGGTAGAGGAAGTGTAGTTGAAAATAGAAAAATTCCCAGTAAATGTCTAAATGCTCATATCGATACGGAATCGGCTCATATGAGGCTCATAAGTATGGTAAAAAGGCTCATAAATTTTTTAGGGCAGGCTTTTTAATTTTAATGATTAAAAAAATATATCATACAGTACCTTGCATTGAACAGTACTGTATGATATATTTTGCATGAAGGTACCCTGTAAACGCCAGTACTGTATAATGAATAGTAGTTGAAAAGTTAAAGAGAGAGGTGAAACTCAACAGTGAACGTACAATTTAAAAAAGGTGTATTAGAATTATGTGTTCTCGTTTTACTGAATAAAAAGGATCGGTATGGTTATGAACTTGTTCAAAAGATATCCGAACAGATTGATATCTCTGAAGGATCTGCGTATCCGCTATTAAGACGATTAACAAAAGAAGGGTACTTTACGACGTACTTAAAAGAATCCACGGAAGGGCCGCCAAGGAAGTATTATAAGTTAACAGATAACGGAAGAACGTATCTTAATGACCTGCTCCAAGAATGGAAAGATTTCGCAAATGGAGTAAATCAATTAATAAAGGAAGGTGTAAATGGTGACTAAAAAACAATTTCTAACTATATTGAATGCTTCTTTGAAGAGACTTCCTTCCGACGAAAGACAGGATATTTTACAAGATATAGAGGAGTATTTTGAAATTGGCTTAGGTGAAGGAAAGACTGAGGAACAACTAGCAGCTTCACTAGGTTCCCCCCAGCAAATTGCTAAAGAGCTGGTAGCAACGTATCGGGTTGAAAAAGTTGAGGAAACTGCCACAGCTGGTAATATTTTTCGAGCAGTATGGGCTGTCATTGGATTAGGATTTTTTAACCTTGTTATTGTGTTAGGGCCGTTTGTTGCTTTAGTAGGGATAATAATTGCTGGTTGGTTAGTGGGAGTCTCATTTGTTGCTTCCCCGATATTGGTCTTAATAAATGTAGCCATATATCCGCAAATTTTTGAGCTTTACGACTTGTTCTTTTCCATTGGCCTTGCTGGTCTCGGTTTGTTTATTGCAATCGGAATGTTCTTTGCAACCCGTTCACTAACAAATGGATTTGTCCGATATTTAAAATACAATGTACGAGTTGTGAAAGGTGGCATGAAACATGTTCAACATTAAAAAGATATCTATTGTTGCCTTAGTTCTTTTATTAGTTGGGATTACTGGGAGTCTATTAACAGTTAATGGAAAGAGCCAATCTGAGTCGATTAAAGAAGAACGAATATTTAACGATGAAAATTACACCAATATTGAGATTAAGGGAGATAACGCTGGAGTAGAAATTATTCCTGCAAACAATTCAACAACGAGAGTAGAGTTAGTAGGGGATGCCAAAAAGGATAGAGAATATACCTTTGATGCTGATATCCAGAAAAATACACTCTCTGTAAATTTAGATGAAAAGCAGCTTAAATTCTACAACTTTGGCTTTTCTGATTCAGCACTGGCTATAAAGGTTTATCTACCAAAAAAATTGTACAACACATTGCGGTTAGATGTTCGCAATGGCAGTGTTAAAGCTGAAGGAATAGACATAAAAGACGCAACTGTAAACACCATTAATGGAACAATTGATCTAAAAGATTTGAAAACTTCTACAATTACCGCCAGGTCTAATAACGGAAAAATAGTCCTTGAAGACATTGAAGGTGATATATCCGGGAGTGTAATAAATGGGAGTATCTCTTTTGTAACAGATCATTTAGATCGCAACATGAATTTTGATACCATGAACGGTAAAATCGAAATTCAAACCAAAAAAGAACCAACAAATGCTACCATCGATGTTGAAATTACCAACGGAAAAGTTGATATATTGGGAGATTCCACTCGAGATTCTGTGTTTGGAAATGGAGAAAACTTGATAAAGTTAATAACCATAAATGGGGACATAACAGTAACGAAATAAGATAAAGAGTAACTAGTTGAATTCAGTGGGTAAATGATAGAGTTGTAAAGGGCTGTTTAGCAGATGGTGAAGGAAACAGGTGAGTTGATCCACTAGGATTAACCACCTTTTTTTATTGTACAAACTAGTTTAATAAGCCTCAAGACCGAGATAAAAATATGTCTTTGGTTCATTACAATGAATTTGTTAACACGTTAAGATAAGAATCAATCTGGCAGAAATAGGAAGTAGTGAAAATCATGAAAGCGAAAAAGAAACTGAGATATATGATTTTTTTAAGAAAAATTTTTTCATCATCCGGCAGAAGATTCCCTCTTCAATTGTGTGCAGGGCAAAGTCCAACAATAAGGGGAGATGAATGCCGGTTGGCGATAGCCAAGGTTTTCCTTTCTATGATATAATTAGAACAAACGTTCCGGTGAAAAGGGAGTGTTTGTGTGATTAAAAAAGCGTATAAATTTCGAATCTATCCAAATCAAAAACAAGAAATCCTGATTAAAAAGACAATTGGATGCGCCCGGTTCGTCTTTAATCTCTTTCTTGAAAAATGGAATACTTCCTATAAGGAAGAGGGCAAAGGACTGTCCTACAACAAGTGTTCCTCCCAGCTTCCTGTCCTGAAAAAGGAATTTCCCTGGTTAAAGGAAGTGGACAGTACGGCCGTACAGACATCCCTCCAGCATCTTTCCGATTCGTTCGAAAGGTTTTTTAAAAAACAGACAAAAGCCCCGCGATTCAAATCAAAGAAAAACAAACTCCAATCCTATACCTCCAAGCACACAAACGGGAATATCGCTATTGTGGGCAATAAGCTGAAACTGCCAAAACTTGGGCTTGTCACATTTGCCAAAAGCAGGGAAGTTGAAGGCAGAATAGTAAACGCCACGATCCGCTGCAGCCCCTCGGGTAAGTACTTTGTTTCAATCCTGGCTGAACAGGAAGTCCAGCCTAAGGTAAAAACGGGTTCAGTGGTCGGGGTCGATTTGGGATTGAAGGATTTTGCCATACTCTCCGATGGCACCTCATACAAAAATCCGAAATTCTTCCGGACCATGGAAAAGAAATTAATAAAAGCACAACGCATCCTCTCCCGAAGACAGGAACAGGCTATAAAGAACAAGAAACCTTTGAATGAAGCCAAGAACTACCAAAAACAGAAACGGGAAGTCGCGAGGCTACATGAACAAATCGTGAATGCGAGGACAGACTACCTGCAGAAAATCTCTACCCAAATCATCAATAACCACGATGTCATCGGTATTGAGGATCTGCAGGTTAACCATCTTCTCAAAAATCGCAAACTTGCCAAATCCATCAGTGAAGTATCCTGGTTCCAATTCCGCACCATGCTGGAGTACAAGGCAAAATGGTATGGAAAGAAAATTGTGGCGGTTTCAAAGACCTTTGCCTCCAGCCAACTCTGCTCGAATTGCGGCCACCAACACAAAGACGTTAAGAATCTCAACCTTCGCAAGTGGGTGTGTCCGGAATGTGGCATGGAACATGATAGGGATATTAACGCAGGAAGAAATCTCCGGAACGAAGCCATTCGTCTCCTAACTGTCGGGACGACAGGGATAGCCTAATCAACTAGAAACTGATAGGTTTCTTTACTTAGGAATCCCCTTCCTCATTCAGCGGCAGCTAATAGGTGGGGGTAGTTCAAGAAACGCAGTTAACTAATAACCCTGCTAGTAAGATAGTTGCATTACAGGGGCATCATTATCTACATTGGACTCGTTATAAGGAAATGAGCAAAGAAGTTAATGAGTTCATAGAGGAGGTAGATAGGATAGTGCAGTAAGAACAGCCACTATTAGTGGTTTGGATGTTACATTAGTAGGAGACGGACATTCGACAACAGGCAGCGATACACTAAGTGCAGAGCAATTTATAAAACGCGACTCTGGCGTTCCAGCATCGGATTAAAAACAAACATGCTCAAAAAGGATATTATAAGCAATAATCTACATCCAGTGCTTATACGTAACAGATTAGTCCATGAAAGAAACCCTCACAATGTTGTCCGACTTATAGGAGGTTACAACTGTGGATTATAAGTTTACAATAGTCAAAGCTGATAAAATAGATTTAGATGTAAGAAAAATGATGGCTGAAATTTTTGCAGAAGGCTTTACACAATGGCTTATCTTTTTTTCCAAAGATAAAAACGTTATTGCAAAGGCTTTTGCTCATATGTTTATTTTAGAGCAATTTTATGTAGCTATAGCAAATGGCGAAATTGCTGGAGTTACGGCATGTACAGATGGAAAAAAAAGATCGGTAAGATTAAATAAAAAAGAGTTGAGAAAGTACTTAGGCTTCTTCAAGGGAACCATGGCAGGCATCTTTTTAAAAAAGGAATTTGAAGCTCCTTATGAAAACTTCCCTCCAAATACAGGATCAGTTGAATTTGTTGGAACAGCGCAGAAATTCCGTGGACAGGGTGTAGCATCTCAAATCATCCAACATATCATTGAAAATACACCGTACAATGATTATGTCATTGAAGAAGTTGCAGATACGAATACACCGGCAATGAGATTGTATAAGAAACTGGGTTTTGAAGAATACAAAAGAAAGCCTATCCCGGAGAAGGTAGCCAAGAAAATTGGAATCAATAATTTCTTGGCTTTGAAGTATGTAAAAAGATAAGGAGGAAGTAACTATGTCAAAAACAAATCCAAAAATCGTTCCGCATTTATGGTATGACAAGGAAGCGAAAGAAGCAGCCGAGTTTTACGCTTCCATATTTCCGGACTCAAAGATTACGAATGTAACAACAATCCACGACACACCATCAGGAGACTCCGATATAGTCTCTTTTGAGCTTTGGGGGCAGAAGTTCATGGCAATTAGCGCAGGGCCTATTTTCAAGTTAAATCCGTCGGTGTCTTTCATGGTTAATTTTGACCCATCGCGAGAAAAAAACGCGAGCGAAAAAATAACTGAGGTTTGGAACAAATTGTCCGAAGGTGGCAAGGTGTTAATGTCACTTGATAGGTATCCGTTTAGTGAGAAATATGGCTGGATTCAGGATAAGTATGGTTTGTCCTGGCAGTTAATACTTACCAATCCAGAAGGTGAAGAACGGCCTGCAATAATGCCATCACTTTTGTTTGTCGGTGATAACTGCGGCAGTGCGGAAGAGGCTATTAATTTTTATTTATCAGTATTTAAGAACGCAAAGCAGGGACTTATCGCCCGCTATCCCAAAGGCATGGAACCTGATAAAGAAGGAACCATCATGTTCTCTGATTTCATGCTTGAAAGTCAGTGGTTTACCGCAATGGATAGCGCACACGAGCACAAATTCAATTTTAACGAGGCAATTTCATTTATGGTGTACTGCGACACGCAAGAAGAGATTGATTATTACTGGGAGAGGCTTTCTGCAGTTCCTGAAGCTGAGCAATGCGGCTGGCTGAAAGATAAGTATGGCATATCCTGGCAGATTGTGCCTAGCGAGATGGATCAGATGCGAGCAAGGGCACATCAGAGCAGCGTGAGCGAGTAACGAAAGCATTTCTTACTATGAAGAAATTTGATCTTTTGACATTACAGAAAGCATTTATGGGATAACGAGTAAGGGTCCAACTACAGTTGGGCAAATGAAGGAAGTACTTCATTTTCAAAAGGCTGGAAGATACTGATTGGAATATGCTTTTTAGACAGAAACTGGTTCGGTTTTCAAATGCACATACTAAATTCACATACGAATTGACAGTCCAATTTACATCTGAAATGGACTGTTTTTTTGTTTCGAACGAAAACCCGGGCTAGGCCCGGGATTCCCCGTTCTTCATAAGGTAGCCAGCAAAAATAAGCGGAGGTTTTCCTGTTATTTTCAGAATGAAGTTCATTTCGGGATAAATAAAGGGAAAGTTTCCGCTTATCAAAAGCAAAAGCACCTATTTTCATAGGTTTTGAGTTAATAGGCGGAATATCTCCGTCTATTTAAACTATTTTTGATGGTATTTACTCATTAGACGGAATTTCTCCGTCTATATGAGTTAAACAACTGAGTTGCTAAAGAGAGGAGCCTTCATAGAATTGCGTAAAACACAGAAGAACTTTAGATTAATTTATATAGATAATTAATTCGCTCTTTTAAACACTAAAAACCCCTTCGCACAAAGCGAAGGGTTTTATGGTTGTATTAATTTGGAACGGAACTATAAACATCTGTCAGTACAAATTGTCCGCTGCCTTTGTTATTGGCGGTTTCGTTCATGGCTTCCAAATCATTGAAATGCCACCATTCCGAAGCCAAAGGAGTAAGTCCAGCAGTCGTACAGTACGTCTGTAATTTCATTGCAGCTTCATTCATTGAATCTGAATATGTCGCATCCTTCCAGGCTGTTGGAGATATTGATGTAACAGGAGCAGTAAATATAGCTGATGCTCCGCTCAATTCATGAATCGGGGTCGGCATAGTGTATTCAGTGTAATCCGTAATCGCGGTCGCTTTATAACCGCCAATTGATATATCTTTTTTGGAGGTTATTTTGACTAAACTGACATCAATCGCATACCCCTTCTGATGATTAGAAACCCCATTTGTGATAAACCAGGCGATTCCCCATGGAGGAGTGTTAATTCCCCTCATTACCTCCTGATCCTTGCTTGCTAATTTCGATAAACCTTGTACTACCGCAATTTGCACAGAGTAAGGTCGGAATCCTTCGTATATTTTTAGAGAGTCACCCTTGGAAAGGGCAAGCTGTTGGGCGAGATGAATTTTTTTGGACATTGAATAAAGAACAGGGATGATATACTCTTCTTTCCCAAGCCGCTCATTAAATGACTTTGACGAATACAATGCTTTGTTTGAAATTTCAGGGATTGCCTTGCCAGACGAAATAAATTTTGATGAATAAGTATTGGTGTTGTCATAAATAATCGACGGAATAACATCAGGAAGGTTGATAAAGCAATATTGATGTGGCAGCCAGCCAGATGAACCATCTTTTTTAATAAACCACCAATCTCCTTCTTCCCGAAGAATTTCAAAACCTGAACCAGCATTGATTGTTTCGAGGGTTTTAGAATTTGGATGAGCGGAAGCCTTCAGATTTAACTTTACTGATGCATACCCTGTAGCCCCGTTCACGGGTAATTCTAATTCACCTTCATACACTTTACTTTCTTTTGGTTCATCTACTTTCGTACCATCTGGTGTGGGATTTTCCTTCTTTTCCTTTTCAATCTCAGTGGAAGATGGCTGATTACTGCCGGAGTCATCGTCGTTAGGCTTATTTACACAAGCCGTTAGTATAACGATCATGATCATCGCAATAGCCATGATTGTCTTCCATTTATATTTATTGCCTCTTAACATGAATCTTCTCCTCGATAGTCAGACTAGCCAAAAATGACGTGTCTTAATAAATATAAAATTATCAGGTGGCCCGGATAGAAAACATAAAAACCCCATTTGATAAGATTGGATTTTTTGCCCCTCTGACCATTATATAGAGCCATAATAGGTATGAGTAAAAAAATACCTAAACGGAAAATAGTATCCGTCCCCTCTGAAATGATTCCAGGAATGATGTAAAAAATAGTTCCTATAAGAGCGAAACTCAACATCTGCTTATTGAATTGTCCTCTAAATAGGCCAAAGAAAAGTACCCATAACACGGCTATGTAATTCCAGTCAGCCGTCCAGGCGAGAAGACAGCATAAACCAATAAGTATTACTTTCAATAATAGGTGCAGTTCTGTTTGTTGGCTGACCTTCAATGCCACCAGACCCATCAGCAATGACCAGATGACGCTAGTTGCTTGCCACCATTCCAGATCGAGATACATCACAAAAGGAAAGTGCGAAATGACTGCAAAAATAAAAAGCCGCTTTATGTATTTGTTGATATTCGACGTATGAAAATACCCTTCGGCAATCAAGTAACACATTATTGGGGCGGCGATTCGCCCAAAAGCATGGACGATCTGGTCCAATACAGTCCCCTCAGGAACCAGCCATATAGCAGTATGGTCGACAATCATTGCAATAATAGCAATTACTTTAATGGTATTTGCATTCAATGACCATGTGTTGACACCATCTAAACTTAACGCCCTCGCGTTATTAACTTCCATCTTCATCGCTCCTTATTAAAAATACTTATGTAAGAATACTTCTTCATCACGTAACGAGGAAAAGTAACATTGTAACAAGTAATCTAGTAAAATTGCAAAAAAACAATGCTAAACCCTGGGGCTGGAGGTCACTAATACATCAACACTTACTATTCCTTAAAAACATATTGTCTAAACCTGTTTATTTTTGTAAAACGCTTAGCTTGCACGAGGAAAGCCCGTGGGCAAGGATGTAACCTTATTTGCATAACTTGGATTCTTTTTTAATAACAAAATTTTTAAAAAATTTACGCTTTGTTTACGGGATATTAATGGGACCTTTGTATATGTGTTATATGCTTTGAAAGAATGAGTCTGAATGGCCGCTTGGATGGTCTGCAAAGATCCTTGGTTTGATGTAGTAACTGGCGGCTAAACAGGAGTAACAAAATATTAAGGTATCGTCGTGGAGGTATGGATTTGGATTTGTCTATTAATGACTTTATTCATTATTTCAATTTGAGCTTTTTCGTTCTGTTTGCTTTGCTGTATTCATACCATTTGGTTTACATGTTGGTTGCCTTTAAGGCCAAGAAAACTTACAAGCCGCTTGTGGAGGATGTGCATCTCCACAAATATGCAGTCATCATTGCAGCCCGGAATGAAGAGGTTGTTATTGGACAGCTGATTAACAGTATTAAAAAACAGAAGTATCCAAAAGAATTGATTGATATATTCGTAGTGGCAGATAACTGCAGTGACAAGACTGCCCAATTGGCAAGGCAAGCAGGAGCGGTTGTCAGGGAGCGATTTAATAAGATCCAGATTGGGAAGGGATATGCACTTGATTTTATGATAAAAGTCATTGAACGGGAGTACTCTGCCAATGAATACGATGCTTATCTTGTCTTCGATGCCGATAATCTCCTGAGTGAAAATTATATTGCCGAAATGAACAAAACGTTTAATAAGGGATATCGAATCGTCACGAGTTATCGAAATTCAAAGAACTTTGGCCAGAATTGGATTTCTGCAGGGTATGCGCTTTGGTTCCTGCATGAAGCTGAATTTCTAAACCTGCCACGGATGGCGCTCAACTCAAGCTGTGCTGTTTCCGGAACAGGCTTTCTTGTAGATGCAGGGTTGATGAAGGAGAATGGTGGATGGACATATCATCTTCTTACAGAAGACATTGAGTTTTCAGTAGCTCAAATTCTTAAAGGGGAGAAAATCGGTTATTGCAGGGATGCGATTTTCTTTGACGAGCAGCCAATAACGTTTAAACAATCCTGGCATCAGCGCATGCGGTGGGCAAAGGGATTTTATCAGGTGTTTGCTAAATATGGCGGGAAACTGATAAGCAAGTTTTTTCTGGAAAAAAGAAACAAACTCTCCTATTACGATATGGCGATGACCATTATGCTAATCGTCGTCGTAACAGGTTTCAGTATTTTAATAAATGGATTGAGTTATTTGGCAGTCTTATTTGGACTTATTGAGAGTATCGACATTGACACTATGACACTGCAATTTTTACAATCGCTTGGCTGGTCATATGGAATCCTTTTTGTTACGGGTTTGATCACAACGATAACAGAATGGAAGAAAATCCACTCACCAGGCTGGAAAAAAATCACCTATCTCATCACATTTCCAATTTTTATGTTCACCTACATACCTATTTCGATTGTTGCCCTGTTTAAGGATGTTGAATGGAAGCCAATCGCCCACACAGTAGCAAAATCGATTGATGAAGTCCGATAAGTCAAGGGAGATGGGTCTCCCTTGCAAAATAAGCAGGAAGGCCGCCATAAAGTGAGCTATGTTACCGCAAACTTTGCCACTATACAGACAGGAATTGATTATTTTATTAAATTTACTATTAAAATTAAAGAAGGAGCTGGTATCCATGAAAAAGAAATTATTATGGATTCCTTTGTTAGCTGCCTTACTATCAATGGTGGTTTTATATGCAATCGGATCCGTATTTGAAATTTCACTTTTGAGTTGGAATTTTGATAAAGAGAATTCATCTGAGGGGTTTACTTTTGAGGCAGGGGTATCATTTGTTCCTATTATAGTTGGAGTAATCATCGGATTTATTACAGAACGAATACTTAAAAATAAATATACAAAGAAGACTAACTTGGTATAATGCCAAGTTTTTTTTGTACTTCTAAGCACCTCTACAGTCAAGGTACTTCATGACTACCCTTGGGTTCTTATGATATCTTGTTATAATAAACCCGAAAGTTTGAGTACTTCTTAATAACAGTAATAAAGTCAGATAACCTCTTTATTAATTGAATTATATCAACCAATATCTTGAATGGAGGAGAGGAAAGTTTCAATTTTTCGTTCGATCAGGAAAGCTTACCAGTTTTTTGTGGACAAACCGATTAAAAAGGGAACAGTTCTAAACGAACGTTATGAAATAGTGAACGTTATCGGGGCTGGAAGTTATGGTCTTGTTTATCTGTGCAAAGAGTTAAAAACAAACGAGACTAGAGTATTAAAACAGCTTCGTCCAAGTAAGCGCCGCAACAAAAAAGAGATAGCATTGTTTGAAAATGAAATCTCTGTTTTGCGCATGGTTAACCACAAAAATATACCGAGACTATTTGAAGCCTTTACAACTAACGGACACTTCTTTTATATCATGAGCTTCATTGAAGGGGATAATCTGGAAGAACAGATTTTTTTTAGCAAAAAAATCTTTAATGAGGAAGAGTCGTTACAGGTTCTTACTCAATTACTAGAATTAGTAGATTATCTTCACAAAGAAGACATTTACCACCAGGATTTACGTATTCCAAATATCTTAGTAAAGAACACCGAGCTTTTTTTAATCGATTTTGGTTTGACAAAGCATGAAGCAGCTGTTGACCCATTCCATCCATCACCTAACAATCAAAAAAATATCCTGGAGCTGAAACAACAGGACTACTATGACTTAGGAGAAATCCTTTTATATTTGCTTTATACGACGTACTCTTCTAAAAACAAAAAAGCTCTCCCTTGGACAGAAGAGCTTTCTTTAGAAAAGGAAACTGTTTATTTGCTAAAAAGACTACTGGAAATTAACGAACCTTACTTAAATAGTAGTGAAATTTCGAACGATCTTTTTGCCGCACTTAAAGCGAAGCAAAAAGTTACTTAATTGAAGGAAGGAAGCTTAACTGCTGTTTCGACCCTTCCGTTTGTAGTAACTGCTTCCACCCATTGGAGAACGCTTATATCGTTTGCTGCTGCTGCTTCCTCGAGGATAAAACCCTCGTCCACTGCTGCTTCCTCTTCGATAATGGCCATGTCTTCGTTCACTGCTGCCTTGTGAAAGCTGCTTAATTTGTTTCAGGATTTTTTTAAACATTGTTTACCTCTTTTCTTTTTTTGAACATATAGTCTAACATAGTTTAAAGCTCTAAAGCGTTTATTAGCATTTGGATCCAGGAACTAATACAAGGGCAGAAGAAATGTCTTCTGTTAATACGGATGTTCTGCCATTGGAGCAGTTTCTGAAATCAACAGTTGGAACCAAAGGAAAGCAAAGCTAATGGTTCAATTCATGTATACATTTATCTTTCCTATTATGTCTTTCCTTAAACAACCTGCCCCGTTAGCAATTATTATGAGGAGTGTCGGCAGCATTGTTTGAATACTGCCAGGCAGCTTAACCAAGGGCGTCAGAATGTGCTATAATTGCTAAGTTGCTATTTTTTATAAAAGAACCTTTTGGTTGTTAGTAAAGCGGGTGGACACGTATGATCATGACACAAAAAACTACATATCGATGTCCGATTTCTTTGACCAAAAAGGCTAAGGATAAAATGCGAGAGCTTGAGTTGGATGAGCGATCGTTTTTTTTATTGGAAAAATCTTTTCATATTTATATAGAAAAATATCCCCAATCGGCAGATGGACTTGTTTCGGCTGCCTTATTTTTTGATCCCGAAAGAAACGATAGGCTTGCGGACAAGTACAGCAAGTTTGTAATAGTCCTGCATTGCTTGGTGAAACCCGACCGGTTTGTTGTAACGAATGTAACGACGAGGCCGGTGCATATTCCGTTAAGTTCAAATTGGCGCATCTCGGCAAGTCTTGAGTTTGACACTAATGTTCAGAGCGGCGGGCCGGTGCCGATTGAGTTGTTGAAACTGATTCACACGATGCCGGTCGCCCAGGAAAGTTCCATGTACGTGAAGAAGCGGATTGCCAGCTGGGAAGGCTATTTGAAAATTCAGGAGCAGTCTGCGGATATTCCTGATATTACATCCCGCTATTCCTCGTTGATCTTCAATGATGATTTTAGCCGGGTAAAAATAACCGGCTGCCAGATGAGTGAGAAGGAGTGGAAGTCACTCAAGGACATGAGCGTCAAGCTGAAGGGAATTGACAAGGATATCGGCAAAGTCCTGAAAGCGAATCGCTCGGCCTCTACAGTTGAAGTGGAACTGCCCGGATATATGGAAGAACAGGCACGCAGCCAGCGGCTTGATCAGCATCCGAGGGAAGTCATTTTTAGCAATTTCGCCACGTTAAGCCAGGTGAAAAGACTGCGCCAGGGGTTTAAGCAATTGGAAAACGGCCTGGCTGCGAACCCTGAGCTGGAGCGTCTTTTATTTGAAAATAAACCGCCTGTTAAAAAGGTGAAAGAACAGGTTCCGCTGCAGTTCCACAATCGGTTAAATGAGTTCCAGCGGGCAGCTGTCACAGGAGCAATGTCTGCTGAAGACTTGTACGTTATTCAGGGGCCGCCGGGAACGGGGAAGACGACCGTTATTTCTGAAATCTGCCTGCAAAATGCTAAGGCGGGGCTGCGTACTCTTGTAGCATCACAGTCGAATTTGGCGGTCGACAATGCGTTGGGCCGGCTGCTTGCCCATAAGGATATCCGAATCCTCCGCGTCGGCCGTACGGAAAGCATTGAAGAAGAAGGCAAGAAATTCATTGAGGAAAATGTCGGGCAGTATTGGAAGGACCATACGTATCAGGAAGTTTCCAGTCAATACGAAACACGAAAACAGCGTCAAACGGAAATTGAAGCGGAATGGGCGGCCAATGAAAAGGAACAAGAACGGCTTCAGCAAGAGCTTGAACGAGTGAAGGCCGAGCTTGAAACGAAAAAGAATGCCAAGCAGAAGGCTGACGAAATTCAGTCCATTATTGCTCAGTATAAAAAAGACATACAGGAAGCTGAACAGGAAAAGCAAAAAGTTCAGGGGCTTTTGGTGAAAATTGAACAGTCACTTCGTGTATTGAAGGACATGATTGAAAAGGACGAGAAGTTTCTTGAAGAAGAGCCTGACATTGATGCGATCCAAAATGAGTTGGAAAACATTGAGCAAGAAATTGAACGGCTAAAGAACAGTGTAGTGCTTCAAGAGCTTGAAGATGAGATAAATGCTGTGAAACAAGCGATAGATGAAAGTTCCGCTGAATGCGTGAAATGGGAAGAGGTTAGGGGACAGAAGGATGCACTGGCGGAAAGAATAACAGCTGCTAAGAAATTTGACTCTCTAAAATGGATTATGCTCGAACAAAATTTCACGAGGACTTTGCAAGTGATGTCATCGATTGCAAAGCTCGATTCTCTTCGTGAACGTAAAAGCCAGCTCGATAAGCTGCAGGGCTATAACGATAAACTGACCGCTGCAATCAGATACCTTGAACAGTTGTTGGGGAACCAGCCGGGACAATTGAAAAACACGTCTCCGATATCGACCACGTCACTTGAAATTGACCAGTTTTTAGATAAGCTAAGAAGCGAATTAAAAGGAAAATCAACCATCCATCGACTTGCAGGATTTCTGGAAGGGCTATATGGCAGGCGACAGAATATCTGGCTTAGAGCGCATAAGTTGAAACTGAATGACAGCGATAAGCGAATGGCACAGGAAGCGATTTTGAAGTTGAAGCAGGAATTAATCATTCAGCTAAAGCCAGTCCAGGATGAATATAAGCAGATCCATCAAAGATATCAGAGACAGCTGGATGAGCAGAACGCCAAACTTTCTTTTTTACAAAGCAGGCAAAAGGAAATGGCTGGATCCTCACAATTCATTCCGAATGCGAAGGAATTGCTTCTTTTAAAAGAATCGCAGTTGCTGGAACTGCAAGGCAAGAAAGAGCAGTATAGCCAAACAAAGCATCGGGTCGAAAACAATCTCCGGAAACAGGAACAAGAATCTGTTCAGCTGCATGAAGCCGAGCAGAACCTTACTGAAATCGTTGCCCGCCTTGAAAAACTCTCCAGCATCCTCAAAGAAAAGGAAGCTGAACTGACGCCATTGAGTGATATCCTGGCTTCTGACCCGGAACGGGAGCATGAAGAAGTATTAAAGCAGCTTGCCAGTATTTCTTTTTCAAGAGAGTCGTTGAAGCAGGAAAAGCAGAAGCTGCCGCTGTTCCAGTCGGTCCAGGGTATGTGGAAGTCCTTGCTGGAAGAAGCCAATGACCATGACCTGAATGAAATCCGTAAGCTATATGTAAAGCATGCCAATGTCATCGGAACAACCTGTGTAGCATCCGCCCGCAAGGATTTCATCGAAAGCTACCCGGTGTTTGACGTTGTCATCATTGATGAAGTATCCAAGGCAACCCCGCCGGAGCTGCTCTTGCCAATGCTGAAGGGGAAAAAGATTATTCTGGTTGGTGACCACCATCAGCTGCCGCCTTTATTGGGAGACGATACCCTTGAGGAAACCTTGCAGGCAATGGCGGAAGAAAGTGATGACTTTGAAGGGAAAGCTGAGCTTAAGAAGCTGTTGCATGAGTCGCTGTTTGAACGCTTGTTTAAAAATCTCCCGAAAAGCAATAAAACGATGCTCGCGATTCAATATCGGATGCATCAAAACATCATGGAAACGATAACGCCATTTTACATGGATGAAAACGAAAAGCTGCAATGCGGCTTAATCGACTCGGATCGAGATCGGGACCACAAGCTCGAATCCCCGCTCCTTCAGCGGAACAATCATCTCCTCTGGCTGGATATGCCGAACGAGCCTGCATTTTTTGAAGAAAGAATGAAAGGCGGGAAAAGTTTGTATAACCCGGCTGAATTGAAGAGGATTGGCGAGTTGCTGAAGGAATTGAATGAGGCAGCAGCAGAGGCGAAAATGGCTGGACGAATGGGAGCCGATGAGAAAAAAAGCATTGGCGTCATTAGTTTTTACGGTGAACAAGTGAAACGGATCGATCGCATGCTTCAACAGGAGCTGCATTTGCCACACTTAACAATCCGAACCGGGACAGTCGATAGATTCCAGGGGATGGAAATGGATGTGATTCTGTTAAGCATGGTGCGCAATCACGATAATAAGCATGATGATATCGGCTTTGCAAGGGATTATCGCAGGCTGAATGTCGCGTTGTCGAGAGCAAGGGAGCTGCTTGTAATGATTGGCAGTACAAAGATGTTTACTGAACGAGCAAAACATAGCGGTGCGAGACAAATGTATACCCATGTGTTGGACTCTGTAAAAAAACATGATGGACTGCGGGTCATGGAAGAGGTGAGTCTGCGTGGATAAATTAAAGAAGAAATTACGTGCGGAATTACTTAAAAATCCGGCTGTTCAAATCAAGAAATCGCTGGTGTGGCAGTTGCCTGTGGCTACGTATTCAGTTTTGTTCAGTCGGGTGAAGCGGTCGAAAATGGACATTCTCATGAAAATGATGCTCCTCACGTTGGAGCAAACCCAAATTCGTCGCGCGGCCAATTTGTCCGAGTTGTTGCTCGTAGAGGAGCTGTTCATTGAAGATTTATTGAAAAAAATGCAGCGAATGGGCTTGATCTGTTTGGAAAATGGAAGCTACAAGCTGACGTCAAAAGGGAATGAGCAGCTAAAAACTGGAATCATGGAAGAGGAATTGGAAGAAGAGTCGTCCGTGATTACATATAGCCCGCTCCATGATGAGATTTGGTCTGAGATGAATGAGCCTTTACCTGAAACGGACGAAGAACTGCCTCTTTATCGGTATGCAGATAATCAAAGTGTTATTGATAAGGAGAGAATCTTGGAGGTTCTCGCCGAGAGGGAGAACGGTGTGGAAGAAGACGGATTTCAAACCGTCGTGACTTCAGTAAATAGCTTTAGCGAGCAAAACGTTGAACAGATCCCATGCCTCGAATTTCAACTATACAACAAAGAACAGGACACATTTTACGCGCGTGTCTGGAATACTTGGCTCGGACGCTGGGATGAAACGTTCGAAAGGCAGATAGAAGAGAAGGAACGCTTGGACTGGCGGGAAACGTGTACAATTATGGAGAAGAAAAATGAAGGATAGATTTTTATCTTAGCAGAAATAGAAAAGCTTTGGGATTTGAACATGCATAAATAAAATGAAAATAGATTCGGCCAAGATACTCCAGGGACACCGGAGTTGTGTGCAGCTCGAAAAAATAGAAGATATGAAGATGTTCAAGATTCTATAATAGTTTTCAACACTAGGTATGCAATGTAGAAAAACTCTTAAGGACCAGGCATTAGTCACAAATTAGAATCATATATAGATGATATCCCTTTCGAACATAATGAGGAGGATATCATGAATCCTATGTTACCTATGGAAAAATATTTCGGTCAGTTAGAACTTGTTTATACATTTTTTGGGGCAATGCCCACGGGTGTTAGTGTTTCAGAAACAGGCCGTATTTTCGTATGCTTTCCGAAATGGGGAGACGAAGTGAAATTTACGGTGGCGGAAATTGTTGGGGATGAATTGGAGCCTTACCCAAATTTAGAAACCAATTTGGTTAAGCCCGGGAATAACACCATTTCTTTCATTAGTGTCCAAAGTGTAGTTGCTGATGGAAGGGGAACGCTTTGGGTATTAGATACTGCGGCACCAAATTTTTCAGAACCGATTATAGGTGAGGCAAAATTAGTTGCAGTTGATTTAGCGACCAATACAATTCGAAGGGTATATACCTTTTCACAGGATGTCGTCCTGCCAACAACTTATTTAAATGATGTCCGGTTTGATTTTCGTGTTGGTAGAGCCGGATATGCATATATTACCGATTCCTCATCTAGAGGACCAGGAGCTATTATCGTGGTAGATTTAGCAAGTGGAACTGCGTTTCGACGATTAAGCGGGGCAAATTCAACTTCTCCCGATCCCTATTTTTTGCCGAAAGTAGAAGGGGAAATTCTGATGAATCGAAACAGAGATGGTTCAACTTCCCCATTTAGATTGGCGTCCGACGGAATTGCAATTTCTCCAGATGGCAAGGTATTATTTTTTTGCCCACTTACCAGTCGTCATCTGTTTTCTATTTCAACAGAGGCCCTAAGAGACCAATCCATACCGGATGCAGATTTAATTTATCGTGTACAGTATCGGGGAGAAAAAGGTGCATCTGATGGAATGATCACCGATGCAAAAGGAATTGTTTATGCCGGAGACTATGAAAATAATAGCATTCGCAGGATTTTGCCGGATGGCACAATGGAAACCATTGCACATGATCCAAGAATACTATGGCCGGATACTTTTTCAATTGGCCCTGATGGATACTTATATGTGATTGTAAACCAATTACATCGGCAGGCCAGATTTCATTATGGAAGAGATTTACGAGAAAAGCCTTATAGTTTACTTCGTATGAAAATTGGCGAATTACCTGCTCCTGCCTTTTAATAGTAATGGCCTACTTCCTTCACGGTAGTAGGCCTTTTAGATGTTATTTTAACTCCTGCTGGTTTCAGTACTTCTCCCTCGGGGTCTGCATCACTTGCACTTCACCATAAGAATGGAAACGAAATAGGAGATGGTTCAGAGCCACCAAGGTTTGTTACTGCTAGCCTCAATGTAAAATTTCTTAAACCAACTCCGCAGGATGTGCCACTAAAAGCAATTGGAACTGTTGAAGAAATCCATCCTAAAAGATGGAAAGTTCATACAGAGGTGTTTGCCAATGATATTCTCTGGGCCCGCGGAGACGTTGTTGCGGTTGTAAATGCCTAGTACGTTTGTAAAATAAATTATTCAGAAAAGATTTTGAGGCTCGTTATTCCTCTTTTTTGTTGAATGAATTAATTCGATAACATGAGGGGGAGTGCCAGGCACCTTTTTCATTGTTGAATGGCGTGCCTAGCACAGGTGAAAATTGTGTAACAGTAAAAGGGCTGCTTTCATTGAAATGGAAGGCAGGCCTTTTTTTGCTCTTAATTTATAGTTGACTTTCCAAACTGTAAATATTATAGTTACAGTAAGGTTGAAAGGGTTGTTGTATTTTTTTTGATAAAACTGTAATTTTTTATTTTACATTTCGATCTGGCCAAACGTTTAATCACTTAGACTACATGCACGGCTGGCTCGATAAAAAAGTTACTAAAAATAATTATAAAGGGTGTGGAAAATATGGTTACGCTGTATGTAACATCAAGTTGTTCTTCCTGCCGCAAAGCAAAAGCATGGCTTGAAGAACATCAAATCGATTATATTGAAAGAAATATTTTAACAGAACCTATTACACTCGACGAGATTAAATCCATTCTTCGCATGACGGAAAATGGCACGGATGAGATTATCTCAACTAGTTCAAATGCATTTCAGGAATTAGACGTTAATATTGAATCTCTTCCGCTGAAAGAATTATATAACTTGATCATGGATAATCCCAAAATGCTGAAGAGGCCGATTATTCAGGATGAAAAAAGATTACAGGTTGGATTCAATGCAGAAGAAATTACAAGCTTCCTTCCGCGCAGGCTGCGTACATTCAGATATATGCAATCGTATAATGTAGCCAATTAATAGGGAAAATGACAGTACCTTACTTGACAAAGAAATCTGTAACACTTATTATTACAGTACTTCTTGCTATATTAAAAGAAATTGTTAACGATGCTTAGGAGGCTGCCCATGAATAGTGATTTCACTCTAGCCATTCATAGTTTAACTTATCTAGCGCTGCAGCCGGACCGCATGTCTACAAGCGATGCTATATCGGAAAGTGCCTGCGTCCATCCAGTACGAATTCGCAAAGTGCTTAGTTTGTTAAAAAAGCATGGATTCATAAAATCGAAGGAAGGAACTGGCGGTGGATTTATATTTGTCCTTGATTTAAATGAAGTGAATCTATGGGATATATATATGATCACATCCGAAGGTTCATTGCAGCCTAAATGTCCTGACTCAAATGAAAAATGTATTGTGGGCGCAAATATGCAAAAAGTTCTCTTTAACATTTTCCTGGGTGCAGAAGAACATCTCGGGGAATATTTAAAGCACTATACCATTAAAGACGTTGTCGATCTTATCAATCACAAGAAATGAATAAGTAGTACAAACGGAGGCAAAGCCTTCTTTTTATTATAAATGTAATGGAATAAATTACAGTTCCTTCATGATTTCGCCAAAAATTTTAAAGAGGTGAATAAATATGAGTGCAAATAAAGATTCAATCTTAAAAACAGGTGATTGGATTAAGGGAAAGTCAATGGATGGAGAGCTGCTAATAGGTTATATTGAATCACTTGCTATCCAGGATGGGGCACTGAAAGTAACGGTCATTACATCTGATAATGAGTTGACCGTTGGAAAAACTATTCTTATGCAGAACAAAGATGTTAAGAAATTGCCGGATTCCAAAGTGTCAAACAAAGAACAAATTCGTTTTCTGATTGACTTGGCGCTTTCTACAGGAGATGAGGAATGGTTTATTGAATTATCTTCTCAGATAAACTCCATGAAACAGCTTGTTGATTCTGTTAGGTAACGTATTCCCGTGTATGAAAGCTGTGTGCCAGTGACTTCCTAAAATTGCTGGTAAAGTTGGGGAGTGACAGGCAGTTTTTTCACTGAATGAGTTACAACCAAAAATGAATCTAGGAGGGACTTTTTTATGAAATTGTTAGTTACAGGCGCAACTGGAAAACTTGGAACAAAAATCGTGGATACATTATTAAACACTGTTCCAGCTGAGCAAGTGGCTGTCAGTGTCCGCAACCCTGAAAAAGCTGCAGGATTACAAGCCCGCGGAGTAGACGTCCGGCAGGGTGATTTTGACAGCCCGGAAACATTGGATACAGCATTTGCCGGAATCGACCGCTTGTTAATCATTTCTGCTGATGGGGACAATGAAACAAGAATCCGCCAGCATACAAACGCGGTCGCTGCAGCGGAGCGCGCCGGTGTTAAATTTATTGCTTATACAAGTATAGCTAATGCTCCAGAAAGCACTAATCTAATGGCTCCGCCTCATGTTGCTACTGAAGCAGCCATCAAGAAAACAGGTATTCCTTATTCATTCCTTCGCAATAATTGGTACCTCGAGAATGAAATTCCAACCATCCAGGCTGTCATGGCAGGGGCACCATGGGTTACATCAGCTGGTAATGGTAAGGTAGGCTGGGCAACACAGCAGGATTATGCAGAAGCTGCTGCTGCAGTCCTTTCCGGTAATGGCCATGAAAACACAATCTACGAACTGTCAGGGAAGTTATTGACCCAGGAAGAACTTGTTTCCGAACTGGGAAATGTCCTGGGTAAAGATGTCAATGTGCAGCAGGTGGATGACACTGCCTATGCGGCTATCATGAAAGATGCAGGTCTCCCTGATTTCGTCATCCCGCTCCTGGTCGGCATTCAGGAAAGCATTCGCAATGGCTCTCTGGAAGTTGAAAGCAATGATTTCGAAAAGGTTCTGGGACGTCCAGCTACACCGGTCAAAGAGGCATTAACTGAAATTGTTAATGAAATTTCCCAGACAAAATAAACAAACAAAATTCAACCGGCCTATCTTAAATAGAAATGGCCGGTTTTTATGTTAATGTATGTTTTAAAAGTGGGAAGGCTTCTTCTTTAGATACCCTTATGATGACACCAGGCAAATGCTTTTTAAAATACTTGGCCACACTTTCATGGATATCGTTACGGTACCATTTGGACAAACCCTGTTCTTCAAATAGTTCCGGCATACCAAGCCTCTCTGAACGTTTTCCAAAAGAACCATCGCCTATCGACAGTGTATCAATCCAAATCGCATCTGCAATTCCACTTAGTCTTTCCGGAAAATCAGGCGTAAACGGCAAAACAGGCGAAATAGCAGCCTGGGTAAAAATACCCGCATCATGGAGTTGTTTAAGAGCTTTCAACCGCAGTTTTATGCCTGGTGCAAGGGGGGCGAATAAACGCTTGATTTCTTCTCTATCTGTTTCGACAGTCATCGATACAAGAAGCCTGCATTTATCTTTTAACTTAACTAGCAGATCGATATCTCTTGTAATTAACGGCCCGCGTGTTTGGATTTGCAGAAAATCCGGGGGATGTTGGACCATTTCCTCCAAAATAGACCTGGTTATTGCTGTTTTCCGTTCAATTGGCTGATAGGGGTCGGTTGCAGAAGACATAAAGATGTTACTGGGCTTGCCTTTCCTTCGAAGTTTCAACAGTTCATCCCGATAATTTTCTGCGGCATTCTTTTTAATGTCCAGCCACTCTCCCCAGGGGACATCCCTGAATTTTTGAATAGGCATTTCCCTGACATAACAGTATCGACATGAAAAACTGCATCCGCTATATGGATTTAAGGAATGGGTAAAACCTACATCCAAATACCCGGTAGCTTCAGTTAGGATTTTCTTGGCACTAATTTCTCTTTGCTGAATTTGCATATGGTTAACTCCTTTATTATAGTGTAACTCATTTCTGCAAACACGAGGAGAAATCATTACTTTTGCGGTGGTAAACAAAAAACCCAGTCTTAAACTCACTGGGCTGGCTGTTTTTATGGTTTTAATACAACTTTAATGCAATCTTCTGTTTTGGTGTCAAAAACCTCATATCCATGCTTAGCCTGGTCGAGCGGGAGGACGTGTGTAATAACATCGCTAGGATCTACTTTTCCGGAATTGAACAAGTCATATAGGAAAGGCATATACGGAATAACTGGTGCCTGTCCCATTTTTAGATCAATATTTCTCTGGAACAAGTCTCCAAGCGGAAAAGCATTGTATCGTCCTCCATAAACGCCTGTTATTTGGATAGTGCCGCCTTTTCTAACCGCCTGGCTGGCAATTACGATCGCCCCCATCGCTCCGCCCTGAAGCTTCAGTCCGCTTGCAAGGAATTCCATTTCGGTCCACTTTCCATCCATACCGACAGCATCGATGACTATATCTGCTCCGCCCTTTGTAATTTCCTTTAGGTACTGTCCGGTGTTTTCATGCTGTTCAAAATTCACAATCTCAACCTTGTTGTGTCTCTTAGCATGCTGCAGCCGGTAGTCAATGTAATCTACAGCAATAACCCTTTTTGCTCCTTTGTACCAGGCGAACTTTTGGGCAAGCAGTCCAACCGGGCCGCAACCAAGCACTATGACTGTATCTCCCTCTTTGACGCCGGCATGGTCAACCGTCCAGTAGGCGGTTGAAGCTGCATCGGCAAGCAAACAAAGCTTTTCATCTTCAACTTCGCAAGCTTCAGGAATTTTAAAAGGCGTAAAGTTTCCGTAAGGGACACGCATATACTCAGCTTGCCCGCCAGCATAGCCGCCAGTGAGTTCAGAGTAGCCGAAGAATCCGCCCATGTCACCATGGGGATTGGAATTATCACATTGGCTGGTTAGATCATGATTACAATACCAGCACGAGCCGCAACTCACGTTGAAAGGGATAATGACCCGGTCACCTTTTTTTAAATTCCTTACATCTGGCCCGATTTCCTCAACAATCCCCATCGGCTCATGCCCAATGACAAAGTCAGTAGGCATGCTTGGAATCATACCATGAATTAAATGAAGGTCCGACCCACAAATTGCGGAACTTGTTATTTTAACGATAATATCATCGGAATTCTTAATTGTGGGATCTTTCACTTCTCTTACTTCTACATTTTTAATCCCTTGATAGGTAACAGCTTTCATCTAAGTATTTCTCTCCTTTTATTCATTTGGAGTAGCGAACATTCCGCCCCGGTCGGTGTCATTATGGAAGAGAGTCATTTGTCCAATTTGAACGGCTGTCTCTGCTCCTTTTAAATCAACTGGATACTGCTCCTTAAAATTATAGGGGTGAAGCCATTTTCTCTCGATCATTAAGTCGGAAATTTCTCCGTGTAAATCAATTGCTTGCATCAATTGTTTAGTTAATACTCTTTTAAGTTCCGGATTCGCAACTTCTGCAATGGCAAAGCCATAATTACGAATACCATTTTTTACAGAAAGCAAGAAATCCATTGCAAATGCAGAATCAGCCAGATTCGGCATGCCTTCCGCGTTTCTCGGGTCTAGATAGTCTTTCATGATTCCACCTCCTGGTTAATGAAGAATTTCACTTTGTTTATAAAAAGGCAGTAGCTCATTTATAGCATCTGTTGATTGTTGAACATCTTTTTGCATTAACTGTTTCAACTCATTATTAAAGCAAATCCCTTGCATTAATTTTGACCTAAGTAAACATACAGTTTTCATATTGATGATTTCATGTGTCTCCAAAGTTTCGTGTAGAGCCAACTTTTGCTGCTCCATCAATTCTTCACCTCTCCTTTTTTATATTCAAAAGTATTTTCCCAATGAGGTTTTCTTTTTATTCACAATCAAAGGGAGAATATATTTTCTGACATGAATATTCCATTCATGTCATTCAAATAAATAAGAAGGTAAAAAACTTTAATGGGAGTGAAAATGATGGTCAAATATCTAGGATTGCATGAGACTCTGGAAGTACACGAATTGTTAACCTTTAAAAACCTGTGTTTAACCAAATCAACAACAATGGGTCCTTTGGCACAGGATGAAGAATTAAAAACAATTCTTTCAAATGATGTTTCTGCAGGACAGCAGCAAATTCAGCATTTGCAGCAATTTTTAACAAATCGGGGGGCCAACCAATGAATGAATTTATCCAAAACATGGTAGGAATGGGCGGTATGACTGACCAGGTTATCGCAACTGATTTCTTAATGTCTGCTAAAGCAGGAATAAGAAATTACACAATTGCAATAACAGAAGCGGCTACCCCGGAATTAAGAACAGTATTAAGAGAACATTTACAGGCTGCTATTCAAACTCATGAAAATATCAGCAGCTATATGATGTCAAAAGGATACTATCATCCGTATAATCTAAGTGAGCAGCTGCAGGTTGATTTAACTGCATCACAAACAGCAACAAACCTGGCACAGCAATAGGTTTTTGTTTATTAAGGGAAGGCTTAACAAGGTGACGCACTTACGAATGAGCCTGTGTAGAATTGACTTTGCACAGGTTTATTCTTTTACAGGTTACGATCTTTTGGTAAATATTTTTTATAGATAGTCTAAAAAGACTTTAGTAAGAAAACAGCATGGAAGTTTAACAATGTTGAAGGCAGCGCAATATTTTCAAAAATTACTCTATCAATCTCCTTGAATAAAAGAAATGCAATGATTAGATCATTTATCTGGGTTAAGAGAGGAGATTGTCTTGAAAAATAAGCTAACAAATCAACCTTTGTCTCCATCCTTGGCGTGGGGCCAAAAAACTGATGTGAATCATTACTGTGCAGCAATGGAGAAGATGCCGGTCAAAACTTAAAACAATTGCTCGATTACCTTGTCCATCGTGAATGTTAGAGAATATTCAAGCTGAAAACCTGTTCCTGCATGAGGGTTTCTTTTTAATAGAAGAACCGGTGTTCTCCAAGCGGAGTTTCGTCTGATAAAACGTTGTTAAATAAAAGAATCGAGGGTCTGCAGGAGGAGTTTTGTCTAATAAAAGATTTTTTTTGAACTGTAAATGAACCAGCCCTTTTACAATAAATAAGAGCGCTAATCTCATTGAACTGCATCCCAATTGTTACACAAGGAGTTAATAATTGGAGGTGTGTTTTTTATGGCGAGATTTACTGTTGAACAAAAACTAGATGCCGTTTTTCGATACGAAAACGGAGGAGAAAGTCTTAATTCTATTGCCTAATCTTTAGGAATTTCTAATACAGTAAAGGTTTATTTTTTGATAAAAAAATATAAATTACACGGGTTGGAAGCACTAAAGAAGAGCTATACAGCATTTACATTAGAATATAATCTAAACGTACTCAATTATAGGGACGAAAATGGGTTGTCTACCAACTGCAGTGCGGTTCAATTTATCTTCTCCAGGCAATATTGTTAACTACCTTCACTGACAGCAGAATGATCGTCAAGATTTAAAAGAACAGGCTGCGAAGTGTATCGCAGCCTTACTTGTACTCTCTATTAAATGGATAAAGGTTCAAGTTCGAAATAACAGTCCACTTTTATTTTTGCACTCTCCCAGAATTTTATCCATTCTTCTTCTGACATGGGCTTTGAAGCGGGTCCCATTGTCTGTCCGCCTATTTCAAGGGGATCCACTTTCAATTCCTGGAATTTTTTCAGCAGTGAAACGGTGCCCTCTTCCATATAGTCCTCGAGCTCGTCGGCTAATTCGTAAATGCTGTCCTGCCTGTCCAGGTCTTTGGTGCCTCGGTATTCATCGATTCTGCCTCTATAATGAATCTTAAATGAAACCGTATGGTCATGTAGATTTACATGTGTCGTAACACGTGAACGGACTTCCCCCAGAGAGACGTCCAATGGTGTAATGATCATGTTATTAAGAAAATGATAGTTGTTAAGAAGCTGAAAAAATTGGTCTTGATTCTTATCAGAACCCCCTTTTAACTTTCCATTCCTAAAAAATCCAGTGCCCTCATAGCTAAAATCGTCTTTATCCACCTTAAATACCGGAATGAACGGATCTGAATAAGGAGAATACACTTTTTCCATAAACTCATGAATATTTGTAACTGTAATTTCTCCCTTTTGACCCTTTTCGTAATGCTTAAACATCCTGTATAGATAGTAATCCAAATCTTTTTGCTGCTCCATACGATTCTTGATAAAGGCTTCGAAATCACCTTTCAATACTACGAGATAAAGCCGCGGAGATACATCTGGATCGGCTAATAGCGTGTCAATCAATGATACAATTCCATTTCTGGCAACCTTTTCATCAATAAACAGCATACGGAGCTGCCCGAGCTTAATTTCCCGGTAATATTTCAAATTAAAGCTCCTCTTTCCCTGATCTAATAATGTGACATTGGTGGAAAAAAATTGTTTATCTTCCTTCATGACGGGAGGAACCAATGTAGAGACTTTTAATTTACCTTTTTCTCCTCCCGGTTCAACGGACAAAAAGGTCACAGGCGCAATTTCTTCAACTGTGTTGTCATTTGTAAGAGGAGAACAGCCAGTTAAAAGACATATACTGCTTAATATATACATAAATGAAGTGAGTGCCCTCATAGACTGGAACGCCTCCCCTTTATTTTAGTGGCAGCCAGGAGGAGAGATGGAATTAGTAAATAAGTAAAGGCACCAGACCATAATTGCACGTTTGCCCAGCGGTTTAGTTCTTTTCCTTCTCTCCAATAGAACAGCTGAATTAAAAACACACCTGCCAGGACAAGTAAGCACACAGCGAAAAAACCTTTACGTGTAGTTTCTTTATACTGAGTTCCTGCAGAAATGCGTATAGCACCATATAAACAAAGCAGCAAAACGGATATAAAGAAAACATAGTGAAACATATGCAGGGAAATCATGATAATTTCCACTCTCTCAAAAACAGGAGACTGAAGGTACCTGATCATATTAACTACCGGAAAACCTATTTTCCCCAGGTAAGTGGTTCCGAAAAAGAACAGACATGCCAAGAAAAGCAGCAAATACTCTAAAATAGAAATCGCATTTGCAATCGATAAATATCTAAGCATCTTTTGCTTGGAATTTATCCAAGGCAGCAACAGAATTAAGTACTCCGGTCCTGATAAAGAGGACCAGACCATTAATATGCCTTTCCAGGGTTTATGTGACCAATCTGTTGGGATCAAAGGATATAGATCATGCAGCTCAGCTGCAGGAGGAAAGAAATATGGAATATAAAGCAGTATGATCCAAAAGGTACATAGGAAAGCAATAATGCCAAAGCGCAGTGTTTTTTCCATCCCCTGACTGGCAATATAGGTGCTTATTAGTAAAATTAACAGGATAATCCAAGGTCGCTGCATAGCAGGAAAAATAAATTGATGGACGATTTCAGCATATCCCAGAATAATCATACTCATCTTTATAAAAATGAACGCAATCCCGGCAAAGGCTATCATACGAAGCGTCCTCCGGCCTAAAAGATCAGCGAATCCATGATACCCCTGCTGCGTATATTTAGAAGACAGGCACTTTGATAAAATAAACAGGTTAATCTGAGATAGGATTCCTACTGCCAGTATCCCTAATAATAAATACGGCATCTCTAAAAACTTTGGCAAAAATAATATAAAATAAAGCATTTGTGAACGGTTAGCGAATGCAATAATATATCCTTTTCCAAGTTGAGCAGTCTTATCAAATAATATAAAATCCCCCATTTAGTGATCATCTCCTCGGTTATATCTCCATCTAAAGAGAGGATGTAAATGTGCTGGACGCTTTTTCATCCATGGAATAGGAGCCCGAATGAAGAAATCCATCCAATCTCTCCAATAGAGGGGCGCAACCGGAGCAAAATATGGCTGCTTCAAGCTTGTAAGTCCATTAAGGTGTGCGAGCATATAGACCATTCCTAACACAATTCCTGGAATTCCCAGTAACGATGCTAAAATTAAAAATACAAATTGTATGAGTGTGTTAGTCTTACTTAACAGATAATTTGGAACTAAAAAAGACGCAATTGCAGCTACACCCACTAAAACAATCAACACCTTGCTTACAAATCCTGCTTCCACTGCTGCCTGGCCAATAACAATACCACCGATTGTACCCAGAGTTGTGCTTGTTTTTGTTGGCATCCTCAAACTGGCTTCTTTAATAATTTCCAGAATCAGAAGCATTAATAGCGCTTCCCAGAAGGGGCTAAATGGCAGTTTACTCCTGGATTCTAATAAAACAAACAGAATCTGCAGCGGAATGATCTGATAGTGATGGGCGGTTAACGCAACATACATAGGGATTAATGTAATAGACGCCAAGTAGCTTACATACCGAAGGCATCGCAGGAAACTGGCAACCATCCATTTGTGGATATAGTCCTCTGGTGATTGAAAGAGATGAAAAAAGGTGATAGGAGCAACTAACGCAAACGGTGTATTTGCCACAAGAATGACGATTTTTCCAAGTCCAAGAGAATAGGCACATTGATCGGGACGATCTGTCTGCTGAAACTGCGGAAAGACCGAATGGATGTGATCCTCCATAAACGCTACCAGATTCGACTGTTCAATCACCATATCAAAATTTATTTTGGTAATTTTTTTGCGGGCGATATCTACAATATCTGGATTGGCGATTCCCTCTACATACAGTAATACAACCTTCGCTTTAGTCAGGTACCCGGCAGAAAACTTTTCCGTTTTAAGTTCAGTCAGAGGAAGCCTTCTTCGAAGCAAAGTGATATTTTGGTCAATCTGTTCGGTGAAGCTGTCCTTAGGACCGTATAATATAGTTTCTGTTTCCGATGATTCAATGCTTCTCCCTAAAGGATTTTCAAATGGAACAGCCCACCAGCGTCCCTTGCCGTCATCAAGGAGCACATGTCCCAACATCATCAGCCGCTGTGCTTCATCAAGGCTGGTCAGAGCAGCCGCTTTTACTGAGGCAATGCAGGTATGGATCATATCTTCAGAACAATTTTTTAACGGCTGAATGATTGATTCATTTAACCTTTCCACGTCAATCAATGTTCGGATGAAAATAAGAGTTATATTCCGGTCTTTATTAATACTGTGTTCTATCATTTCTCCATCATCCATATTTGAAATCAGGGCCTTGACAGCAGCTATAGATAAATCATTATTTTTTTGAAAAAGCTGGTTGCCGTCCTTATTTTCATAACGGATTGGTTTGCTCTTCTTTTTCCAAAACATATATTTTCTCACCTGAAATCCTTAATAAGTTCTGTAAAAACTCCCTTTCTTTCCAGACTTTATTATGCTCATTCCGCCTTTTCTTATCCATTTCCACATCGGAAAAGCGCCCCCGTCAATGCGGAGACGCCCAGTGTAATTCATGCTAATTGTAAATAAAAAACTAATTTATGAAAGAGAGTTAAACCTGGGTTTATGATCTTTCAGGGGAGCTGCAACCTATCCATAATAATGCAGTTTACCGTTTCTTTACATAAATTCCCATTACATCTTTCTGTAACCTGTTAAATTAAAGGAATTAGGAATACGAAAAGAGGCTCCGGAGCCGCCGTATTATGCGGTCATTTTTACCTCACAGCTAACACCGAAGATATCTCCTATGGCTGGACAAGCCTGCATTTTTTGAAAGAATGAAAGGCGGAAAGAGCTTGTACAACCCGGCAGAATTGAAGAGGAGTGGTGTATTGCTGGGGAAGTTGGAGGCGGCGACCGGAGAGGCAAAGCAGGCTGGAAGAATGGAAGCAGATGAGAAAAAAAGCATTGGCGTCATCAGTTTTTACTGAGAGCAGGTGAAAAGGATTGACCGGATGCTTATGCAGGAATTGCGCTTGCCTCACTTAACGATCCGCACGGGGACAGTGGACCGATTCCAGGGGATGGAGATGGATTTGATTTTGTTAAGTATGTTGTGCAATCACGATTCTTAGCATGACGATATCGGCTTTACCAAAGGCTACCGCAGGCTGAATGTCGCTCTGTCGAGGGAAAGGGAGCTGCTTGTGATGATTGGCAGTACACAGATGTTTCAAAGCCAACAAAACATTCGGGTGCTAGACAAATGTATTCTCACGTATTGGAATCTGTAAAAAAACACGATGGCCTGCGAATCCTTGAAGAGGTGAGCCTGGGCGTTTGGCCGGGTAACGGGTTGAAAATGGACATTCTCATGAAGATGATACTCCTCACGTTCGAACAATCCCAAATCCGACGCGCAGCCAATTTGTCCGAGTTCCTATTGGTAGAGGAACTGTTCATTGAGGATTTATTGAAGAAAATGCAGCGTATGGGCTTGATCCGTTTGGAAAATGGAACTTACAAACTGACATCGAAAGGGCAGGACCAGCTAAAGACCAGAATCATGGAAGAGGAACTGGAAGAAGAGTTGACCGTACTTTCATACAGCCCGCTCCACGATGAGATTTGGCTAGAGATGAATGAGCCTTTGCCTGAATCGGACGAAGAACTGCTTCTTTATCGGTATGCATATAATCAGAGTGTGGCCAGTTTAGAGCTGATCTTGCAATTTCTCGCTGAAAGAGAAAACCGAGTGGACGAAGACAGCTTTCAAACAGTGGTGTCCGCCGTGAATAGCTTTAAGTAACAGAAAGTCGAATACCTCCCGTGCCTGGATTTTCAATTGTACAACAAAGAACAGGATACCTATTATGCGCGTGTCTGGAATACTTGGCTCGGACGCTGGGATGACATTTGAGAAACAGATAGAAGAGAACGGTTGGAGTGGCGTGACAAGTAATTGGGTTTTCTCGACGGAACTCCAATAGGGAAAAGGGGATTCGTCGAGTAAATAGGATTTTCTAGACGAAACTTCAGTAAGCAGATGGAGATTCGTCGAGTAAATAGGGTTTTCTAGACGAAACTTCAGTAGGCAGATATAGATTCGTCGAGTAAATAGGGTTTTCTAGACGATACTCCATTAGGAAGAAGGGGATTCGTCCAGTAATAAGTATTCTAGATCATATTCCAACAGCCGTAGAATTACCGAGTAGTATGTAACGTTAAAGCGAATTAATTGATCCCTCTAAGAGTAAGCTATTAAAAAACTCTGGAGGGAAAGCAATGAGAGACAACAAAGAAAAGCATCAGAATACTCAATCCAACATTCAAAATGAATCTGTACACGAGATAAATAATATAGATTATGGACTTGAATCAGTGGCAAAAGGCAATGATTTCGCCGAGGGAGATAAAGATAATCCTCCAAACTGCGGTGGGTTATAAGGTGGCATTACCTCTAAGCAAGCTGCCAGGTTTCTAACAACTGAAGGCCTGCAAGTGTATGTAAGAATGTATCCGTCTTATGGAATTTCGAATAATGAAAAGTATACGGATTGGTTTTTGTAGGTAAATACCCAAAAGAAAAAAACGCACAAATGTTGAAGTAGTAACATTTGAGCGTTTCTTTTATATTGGCTCTGTTAAACTATTATATGTTTATTTTACTATCCAGCCACCGTCAACTGGTACAATTGCCCCGTGCATAAAGGAAGCATCTTCGCTTGCCAGGAATAATGCAACATCAGCAATTTCCTCTGCTTGGCCGTATCTGCCTGCAGGAACAGAGTTTACAGCTTCCATTACGGCTGCTGAACCTTCTTCAAAAATTTGTTTTGTCATACCAGTTTCAACTGCTCCAGGGGCAATAGCATTTGCTCTTATTCCTTTTTGACCGTAATCAAAAGACAGCTGTTTGGTATACCCGGCAATAGCATGTTTAGATGCTGTATATGCTGCACCACCGCCTCCAGCTACAAATGCAGCAATGGAAGCAATATTAATAACGACACCTTGACCGTTTTCAATCATTTGTGGAAGAACGGCATTCGTTACGTAGTAAACACCTTTCAGGTTGATGTTAATAGTTCTGTCCCAAAGTTCTTCTGAGGTTTCCAGGGTAGGAGCGTATCCATCCAGAATCCCGGCTGTATTACTTAAAATATCAATTCTTCCATACTGCTCTAATCCTTTGTTTACGGCAGCTTCTACACTGGCTTTAATTGACACATCTATTTCTACTGCCAGTGCATCGCCTCCTTCAGCATTAATTTGTTCTACAACTTTTTGTACCCCATTAAGATTGATATCAGCGGCTATAACTTTTGCCCCTTCTTTTGCAAAAAGGCTAGCTTGAGCTTTACCCATTCCAGATCCTGCACCTGTAATAAACGCAACTTTGTTATCTAATTTCGCCATGTTTACCTCTCCTTTTAATTATATTCAAACGCTCCAAATTAACTTAAGAGCTAATTTGTAACAGGAAGATTGTGTAGTATATCAATTGCTAGTTCCACAAACCCGCTTCGTTAGTAAAAGAAGGACATCACATTGGATTTTGATAGTTGCAAACTATGTATATTTATCAACCATTCCAAAAGTAATTAATATTTTAAAATATATTGTTTTCGAGATTAGTGTAACTCTACTAAAAAAATTGTTCAAAGATAACGGTTTCTAGGTGCCTGTCACTCCCTGGGATTTTGTCGAATGTTATCTAATTGTATAACGGGCAGAATTACGAGAATGATAGGGATTATTTTATGCCAAAAGGGTGGGTCTTTCATTATCTAAACGACAGCTATATGCCAAGGTAAATCGTGTCTTTTTACCCTATTTTTCAAAAACAGCTAGGACTATATATTCAAAATTTATAATATTCAGTCAAATATTTGCTAACCTTCTATTCTTTTCCTTACCATATAAGTGAATGAATGAAGAGGAGGGGTTTGTATGAAGAAAGTTTGGAGAGTCGGTTTGTTTGCATTACTATCTATTCTATTATTGGTTGGGACACTACCGCTCAACGGGCAGGCTAAAAAGCCAAAGTTCAGTTATGACGGTTACAGTCAAGTTGACGTTGGCAAGGACGGAATGGTGGCAACTGCCCATCCGCTCGCCTCTGAAATTGGAGCGGACGTGCTCAAAAAAGGGGGCAATGCGATTGATGCTGCTGTAGCAATCCAGTTTGCCCTTAATGTTGTTGAACCGATGATGTCAGGGATTGGCGGCGGCGGTTTCATGATGGTGTATGATGGCAAGACAAAGGAAACAACAATTGTGAACAGCCGTGAACGTGCCCCAGCTGGCGCTACACCTGATATGTTCCTCGATGAAAATGGCAATCCAATTCCTTTTGCTACTCGTTCAACTGGCGGGAAAGCTGTTGGCGTTCCCGGAACATTAAAGGGGCTTGAAACGGCACTTGAGATGTGGGGAACGAGAAATATGCAGGAATTGATCGGACCTGCCGTTAAGCTTGCTCACAAAGGGTTCCCGATTGATTCTGTCCTTGCCGAAGCGATTGCCGACAATCAGGCAATGCTCTCGCGTACAGCTGCTAAAGACGTCTTCCTTCCGGGTGGTAAACCCCTTCAGGAAGGAGATATCCTCGTACAGGAAGATCTGGCTAAAACTTTTAAGCTAATCCGCTCAAAAGGGACAGATGCCTTCTATAAAGGAGAAGTAGCTGAAGCGATTGCGGATGTTGTCCAGGATTTCGGCGGTTCGATGAAGGTCAGTGACCTGCAGAAATATGATGTCAGGATCGACAAACCAATCTGGGGAGACTACCAGGGATACCAGATTGCCAGCATGCCGCCTCCAAGTTCTGGCGGAGTATTTCTTCTGCAAATGCTAAAGATTCTTGATGGTTTTGATTTGTCCCAATACGATGTAAATTCTGTAGAGAAGTATCATTTGCTTGCGGAAACGATGCATCTGGCCTATGCCGACCGTGCTGCATTTGCCGGTGATCCTGAGTTTGTCAAAGTGCCTGTTAACGGATTGCTGCATCCAAATTATATTAAAGAGCGCCAGGCACTAATCAGCCTGAACAGTGTGAACAAGAACGTAACAGCAGGCGATCCTTGGAAATATGAAAATGGCTCTGCAAATTATAAGGCAACAAGCCAGCCGAATGACCGTAAATATGGGGAGACTACCCACTTTACTGTAGCCGACAGGTGGGGGAATGTCGTTTCGTATACAACGACAATCGAGCAGCTTTTCGGGACAGGCATCATGGTTCCGGGCTACGGAGTTATGCTGAACAATGAATTAACCGATTTTGATGCCGTTCCTGGCGGTGCGAACGAAGTCCAGCCGAACAAACGGCCATTGAGCAGTATGACGCCGACAATTGTGTATGAGGATGGCAAGCCGGTATTGACTGTTGGTTCACCGGGTGGTCCGACAATTATCACTTCTGTCCTCCAAACAATTATCCATGCAATCGAATATGACATGGAGCTCAAAGCGGCTGTCGAGCAGCCACGGATTTACACAAATAACCTAAATTCGTACCGTTTCGAAGAGGGAATTGGCCAAGATATCATTTCGAGGCTGAATGGAATGGGGCATAAATTTGGACCTGCTCCAACTACAATTGGCAATGTCCAGAGCATCCTCATTGACCATGAAAAAGGAATCTTCAAAGGAGTTGCGGACTCCAGCCGAAATGGCGCCGCAATTGGTATCGATTTAAAGGGGAAAAGGAAGTAAGTTTTACGCAAAGAGGGACGGTTCTCATTCGCTTAATGAATGGGGACCGTCCTATTTTACGTCCATGACTATCGCTGAAAATAAATGAAAGCGACCAGCCAAGAAGTTCCCAATAAATAAGGTAAGGCTGCTTACCTGAATTCTGTTTTTTAATAAAAGCTCTTCTTGCAATGGTTTTTGCCCTTTTTCGCTGCCAGAAAAACCGATTTTTATTACCATCGAAAAAATATACGAAAATTCGTGAATTTATAGTAAAAAACTATTTAAATGATATTGGATTTGTGTTGTAATTAAAATTGTAGAAAAAGACGATAGGAGGTCGTGCAATGGGATATCGTCAAGGAGCTTTTGAGTTTGTCGGGAGTTTTTCAAATGAGCTATTGACGTTAATTGTTCAACTAGAGGAAGCATTATTTACACAGCCTCAGACTGTCCTTATGCAGGCTCGGCTTTATACTGAGCAGCTGGTCAAGCTTGTCAGTAAGGAAGAAGGAATTGAGAATGTATATCCTTTAAAGCATGCTGAACGTATACATAAACTTTACCGGCAGAACGCGATTGAGGAAGATTTATATATAAAGCTGGAATGGATTCGGAAAAAAGGGAATAAGGCTGCCCACGATGTGTCTGCCGTTAGTATTGAAGATGGTTTAAAGGCCCATAAATACCTGTTTGATATTAGTGTTTGGTATATGCAGGTTTATGTGAGCTATGATTTTGAAGCGCCGATCTACAAGCTGCCTGTCCCGGAAAAAGGAAGTGGCGCCCTTTCGGAACAGGAATTGAGCGTGCTCATTAAACCGTACCTGGAACAAAGCTTCAAACAGATGGATGAAATGAAGAAGGAAATCCAGCGGGAACTGGATGAACTGAAACGGATAAAGGATAACGCGATTTCTAGCACAATAGAAGAAACTGAAGTGGAAAAAGAAGTCGTCAGTTTCTCGCTGCTCAATTATCTGGAGGAGAAACAGATTCCCTATATTGATAACCGGACTAAGAATGGCGCACTTTGGGTCATAGGCGGTTGGGAGCTGAACGAGAAGCTGTTTCCGCTGAAAGAAAACCGAATTTACTTCCGTTTTATGAAAAAGGGAGGAAGGGCGACTAATTACAAGCCTGGCTGGTTTTTACTGAATAAAAACCTTAATGACCCTAAAGTAGAAAAAGTGGCAGGCGTGAATGAAGTAGAAACTAAATATGATGTGCCTAATGGGGTGGAAGAGCATCCTGTAAAACCTGAACCAATCACGGCCATTCAACTTGAAAAAGTGGCAGCTGGTTTTTGGAGGAAGGCTGGACAGCTCCTTATACCTACAACATTGTTTACTAAAGATATTAGTGAATTTCCGCTTGATGGATTAAAACGTCTGCAGCAGCATACTTCCATCCAAAAGCTTGGCGATTTAACAGAAGAGCATTTGCGAGACATTTATAAGTCATCTCGGGATGATTTTCATGCTGTGCTTGAGGATTTATTCTGGCTTGGCTTCCGCTTTGACGGGAGGCTGGCTTCGTTTCAGCCGCTCTCTGCCACCGCTGTTGAACATCAAATTGTGGTTGCTGGACATGGCGAAGAAGACATCCGGCAGCTTCTTTCACCTCTATTGGCCAAGAAATTCCTAGATAAACAAATAAACAAATTAATAGATTTACATGGCTATCTAGGCCAATCGATTAAATGGCTGACAAAGATGGAAGCGGAGAAGGTAGTCGCGCAAATTGAGGGTGGATTGCAATCAGGAAAAAATTATGATCAGGAAACTTCAAAGGTTCACGAACATCCACATTCTGAATCAAGAATTGTCAATACCAAGAATGCGCCACATTTGGAAGAACCTTACCAAGAAGGCACCTTGGAGTTAAGTTTTCAAGGTGAAAAGATGACTGTTCGCAGTGATCTGGCCAGAATGAGAATCGACGAGCTTGGTATTCTTGGATGTAATAATATGATTCGTCAGTTAATCGGGTTGGGCATGATTTCCTTACGTGATTTTCCACATTCTCTCGATGGACTGCACCTTAGATTGATAAGTGTTGGTGAACGAACGATCAGGAAGTTCTGGGATCAGGTAGGAGAAAAGAATGGACAAGAGAATGTACCGGAACTGCCAGCTTTCGATTCGGAAGGAAATAAACTGGTTTACTTTTATAGTAAAACACTTGTCATACCAAAGTATTTAATGGATTTTCCTATTCGAAAAGAAGATTTTCCTTTTGCAGAAAAAGCGGTTGACGGTATGGCTGCAAACGGGATGGAAAAAGTCGGGGAGCTGCCGACTCAATTTGAGGAGATCGGTAATGTTGAAGGCGCCGGTAAGAAACGAGTTCAGATGATTTTTGACAAGTTGACCTCGCTAATTGAATTGGCGAACCAGCACTATCAACTTCAACAGCTCCCTTTGAACGAAAGGCTGGCTCTTGAACTTGCTTCCTATGAGAACTGGATGACAAGGCTAATGGAAGATGAGGATTTCTTAAAGGCGGAGAAGATATCTCCGCGCTACTTGGATCTTATGCAAAGGCGTTACAATGCAATGCTGTCTGGTACTCATTTGACACTTGAGGTACTAGGTGAACAGGAAGGTGTAACCAGGGAACGGATTCGTCAAATTCTTCAAAAAGGTGATATTCGTGTTGCCCGGAGAATTCGTGGATTGATTGCAATCATTAAGCAGTTAGTTGAGGAATCGGCTCAATTTTTCTCTGCTTCATTCCTGGATCGTGGCCTTTTCTCTCACTATATTCTAACCGTGACACTTGAGGAAGCAGGCCTCTCCATTGTCAGCGTGAATGACTCAATGTTCCTGTCCCTTCTTGATAAAGAGAAAATTGAAGATTACAAAATTGGGATAAAGAAGGAACTGGAAGAAGTCTTCTCTCTACATGTTATAACGCCAACAGACTTTATGGACTTTTGTCAGGATAAGGGGAAAGAGGATGGCGTAAATCCAGAATTTATTGAGAAAACAGCTGAACAACATGTCAACTGGCTGAATGCCGACCAGGGGCTTTTAAAGGGGATGCGCAAATTCCAGGCAGTTGAAATGGTCATGCTTCAATATCCGAACGGGGTTGAAGTGTATAAACGTGAGGAAGAGCTGCTTGAAAAAGCCAATGATCTTATGCCCGGGGAATTTACGGGGGAACGTGACTTTTATGCCATTGCCACCAGGGCGGATGTTTCGGACCGTATTTTGTTATGGGGACGGGGTGTATATATTCATTCCTCATTTGTTACGACCGACTCAGAATGGGTTCAGAGTGTAGAACGGCTTGCACACACAATGCTGGAGTCCGAAGAGTTTATTCACGTCCGTAAGCTCTATGATGCTGTCATTGAAGAGGCAGAGAAGCGAAAAGTACCGAATGAATACGCTCTTTATACATTACTCAGGAAATATTCGACGGGTCTTGTGACAATGACCAAATTTCCGTACATTCAGCCTGAAGGCTCTGTTAGACGGGCAAATGCAGACTATATTGAACAATTTATCCGCGATAAAGGTGGTTCTGTTCAGTTTGATGAACTTTATGAGCTATTTGTTGAAAAACGGGGCTGGAAACGGTTTACGCTTGAACTTAATCTGTCGTCAAACGAGCAGTTCGTTCAGTACAAATATGGTCATTATACATTGCTGTCATTATTCGATCATATTCAGCTAGACCAAATTCCGTTTGTTGTTCAGGCTATCCATAACAATCTTGAGGAGTCTCCATTAATCTCGATTCATTCTGTTTTCATGGAGCATGAGGTTGTTTTGAAGAGCATGGGGATTGAGTCGAAGCAAATCTTATATGCAATCCTGAGAAACCGGGGTGTACCCCATGCGATTTTTGCCCAATATCCTTATATTCTAAAACCTGGACATAAGATTGATTCATTATCGGGAACGCGCTACATTGAACAATTTATCCTGGAAAGGGACGATATTGTTGCCCGCGAGGAAGTCATGGAGTGGGTTGAAACCGTCTTCGGCGGGGACGAAAGAATTCTTGATATTACGTTGAGCAAGGTGCCGGAGATTCTTTACTATGCCAAAGGACAATTTGGAGAATATGTCCACAAGCAAACAATTGGTCTAACCCAAGAAAAAGAAGAAATCCTTCATCAGGCCATTAAGAAACGACTTCCTGAAGTAATGGCAGCAAAGGGTAGGGATTATGCGCTTGTCAGCGATATTTTCGATGAGACAATGCTCCCTGAATTAGATAAAGGGATATTCTGGACATCGGATTTACTGGAGGATGTTATTAAGAAATCTGGTAAGTGGACGGTTCTCGGTTCCTATAACGAGGTTATTTTGCCGCTGGATTCACCGATTAAAAACGAAGTCGATTTTGTTGAATATATTTTATCGCACCATTTCAATGGGGCGGCAAAAGTAAATGAACTGCTCCGGTTCTTAACAGATATTCGCTATTCTTCCGGCAAGATGCTGTTTGCAGTTGAAGAGGCACTCAAGAATGGGGAAGCGCCATTTATGGTAGACGGTGATGAAATCATGTTAAAAAGTTTAATTTTGGGAGGAACAAAAGGGAATGGATAATGTATTGATCGCCCGCTTATCCTCCTTATTGGAGGAAGAAGACCCGCTGGTGCTGGAGCTTATCATTGATACCGTCAAACAGGTAGAGGAAAGCCAGCTATCGGTCGAGGCACATGCAAAAAAACTTGAACGGGTACTGGACAGAAAGCTAATGCAGATGGGAGGTGGTGGTAAATGATTATTCATTCTCTTGAGATGGAGAACTTCCGCCAATATTACGGCCAGCAGGCCATCCAATTTGCTGCTTCAAACGGAGAACAGATTGTCACAGTTGTGCTCGGAGAAAACGGAAGAGGCAAAACCGGAATTTACCGGGCAATTATGCTTGCGTTATTTGGAGATACGAAGCTTGACCAAGATTCCTCTGAAGCAAATATCATCCTGACTAATCTGAAGGCGCTCGAGGAAAATCCAAAAGGGGTACAATCTGCTGTTACTGTCCGGTTCATGAATCAACAGCATTCCTTCCGGTTAACCCGGTCCTTTTTCGCTTTGAAGGCCGAGGACGGAACGATAAAGGAACAACCGTTCAGTATTGTCCTTGAAAATGAGACAACCAATGAATCATGGACGTCTGAAAAAGACATCCAGCCGCTCATTCAAAAGATGGTCGATGAACGTGTTAAGCATTACTTCTTTTTCGATGGAGAGAGGATTGAGCGGCTGACCCGCGTTGCCCTTCAACAGCGCGAAGAGATTGCCATCGGGGTAAAAAATCTGCTGAAGATTGACCATGTGATGAAGTCCAGGGAAGTATTGAAAAAACTCTTTTCAAAAGTTAAAAAAGAGCTTGAACAGCATTCAAAAGGTGAATACAAACGAGCACTTTTAGAGCTTTCGGAAATGGAACAAAAAGATGCGAGCTTGGCCGAACAGCAAAAAGAACTTATGTCAAGCAGGATTGCTTCAGAAGACAGGCTCCAGGAAGTTGACGGGCTGCTGAAGAATTTTGAAAGCATAAAGGGCTTATTTTTAGAACGGGAAGGTCTTGAGAGGGAAGCACTCCAAATCCAGAACTCAGTTTCTGCAAAAATGGACCAGGCCAGGATGATGAATAAATACTTGCCGCTGCTTTTGGGTGAGGACAGCTACCATGCAACACTAGCTAGACTCCGAGGGGAAATTGATTACTCGGCTACTATCGGCATTGAATCATCGTTCATTTCCCAGCTCCTTGAGGACATGAGATGTATTTGCGGGAATGACCTCCATCATGAACGGCATGCACAGCAGCAACTCGTCTCACTAAAGGAATCCGTCGAGGCCTACGAAAAGAACAAAACACTCCATGATTTGTACCAGGCAATTGAGAAGCTATTGTCCTTTCTTGAGGGCAGGGCTGATACATGTGCGGTGATTTTAAATGAAGTTAGACAACTCCATACACAGCAGGAAGAGGTAAGATGGAAGCTTGAACAAATTAACGGCCGTCTCCGTTCAGTTGGAGAGGATGAAATTACGTCTTTGAACGAAGAGCGGACACAACTTTCCCAATCACTTGTGCAGATGGATTTCGATTCGAAAAAGCTTGAAGAGGAACAGGAAGAATTAAAGAAGGAGCTAATACGCAAGGAACAGGAGGTCCAGGAACTTAAACGTAAATCTGGCATCCGCGAGCAGCTCCTTCAGAAGCACGACGTCTTAAAAAGGTCGATCGCTTCCATGACTTCGCTCATCGCAGCCTTTGAGAAGGAAGTCATTGAAGAACTGGAAAGGGCAACAGAGCAAAACCTGCACTATCTGCTTGATGATGCAGGCCGTGCGATGATTAAAAAAGTGAAGATAAAGCCAGATTATTCGATTGAGGTTTTGAATGCCTTCAACCAACCGTTCCTAGCCAACATTTCACAGGGACAGCGTCAGGTTTTATCAATCAGCTTTATAACTGCACTTGCCCAGGTGGCAGGAGGGAATTCCACTCTTGAAATGCCGCTATTGATGGACACGCCATTTGGCCGATTGTCCTCTGTTCACCAGCAAGGTTTGATTGAATACTTGCCTCAGATTTGTTCGCAATGGGTACTGCTAGTCACCGACCGCGAATTCGGACCGGAGGAGCAGGCATTGTTCTCTGAATCAAATGTGATTGGCAGATATTATAAATTAACATCGCTTGAGCCAGGTGTCACAGTCATTGAAGAGGCGAACACAATGGAGCTTGCCAAAGGGGTGAGAATGAATGGATGAAATTGGACAGCTGAGGATTTACGTAGCGGAAAAGCACTTTCCAGTTTACCATGAACTAGGAAAAACGTTATTCTCACAAAACAGTGAATTCTTTATCCTTTGTACATTTGTCGGACGCCGTCTGAACGAACAGGAAGATATACCGAAAAAACAGGAGCTGTGCAGGGCACTAACGCTCACCGATCACGACTGGATTTCGTTGCGTTCCTTGTACTTTAACAAGAATGGAAGTCTTGGAACCTATAAGCAGCTGACCCAGGAAGCCGAGAGATACGCTTTTTCCGGCCTTGAGCATCTGCTCAATAACGAGTTGAAGGACTTTGTCGCAAAAGACGAAGCGGGGAAAGTTCATTTGAATGGAAACCTCGAGGAGCTTCAGTTGCGAATTCTTGAGTATGTAATACAGCAAAAAGAAGAGGCACCGTTTTAATGTAAAGGCAATATATTAATAAGCAAACTCCTTGGGATGAAAGGTAAGTTCCCAGGGAGTTTTTTAACGTTTCCTTTTTCGTTTTAAAGATGGTATAAGTTCTTAATAAAGAATATAATTAGGACAAAAGGAGGGGATTGAAATGAAGCTTAATAGATTAATTTCTAGCAGTTTAATAATTAGCTCTCTGATTTTGTCACTGCCTTTTGCTGCCTCGGCGAAGAATGCTGTTAAAAAGGATTTTGATTATGTTGCATTGGGGGATTCGCTTGCAGCAGGGAGAACGCCTTACGGGGAACATAAAGATGGATATGTAGACTACCTGTCTGACAGATTTGTACAGTCACAATATAAAATTGAGTTGGACAATTATGGGGTTTCGGGATATAGGACTACAAATATATTAAATGAACTGACTAACCAAGCCAATCCAAAGTATAATTCATTAAGGGCTTCTATAAAGGACGCTGAGCTGGTAACAATTGATATAGGGGCAAATGATTTGCTTGCTAAATTAGAAGACATACAGAAAAACCCTTCACTTGCCACGAGTGTCCTACAAACAATTGGTGGGAACTTGCACTTAATTCTCAGCCAGATTGATAGTTTTAATGATAATACAAAGGTTTATGTAATGGGCTATTACAATCCATACCCGCATCGGACTAACCAAGCTAGCTGTTTTATTACCTTTGCTGTCTAGCTTTAATCAAATGATTGAAAGGGTGGCATTGGCAAACGGTGATGTTTTTGTACCGACAGCCGACTTGATTAAAAAATACGAAAAAGAATACATTCCAAACCATGCCGATATCCATATTAGCCTAGAAGGATACGAAGCAATTGCCAAACAGTTCTGGAAAACATACCTAAGAACAAGAAATTCATAGTTAATAAGGGCGGTTCTCCTTTGCGAAATGAAAGGAGGGCCGTCCTTTTTATTATTGATTGGATAGTGTTACATGTGGCTGCGTGTGTCAGAATTATGAATAGTGGGGATATATGCTTCGTTGTGGGTGAAATAATTGTGAATAAGGGATAAAAAAGTTCATTCAACGCGATAAATTTTTAGAAACGGCCGATATTTTATTTAGGCTGCCAAGAGGGGAGGTTCTCATTCGTAAATAATAGAAAGACGGACCCTTTTTTTGTTCCTTCCTGCTGGCGCAGATGGGGACGATTCTACTTTGCCAAATGAAATAGCAACAAGAGCGAGCGGATAGGAAAAATAGGAAACTTGCAATATTGTAGCCTAAAAGAACTAGAGTCTATTAGCTTATGAATAAGCCGAATTAATCATTTTCCCACTATAACAACCCGCTTTACAAAACCTTAAAATACTCCTGGCATACACTTAACAAATCCTCTTTATAATCACCTTGTACTCGATTATTAAAGGGGGAAAATTCATGGCGCGGTTAAGCAACAAAGTATTGGCAGCTTCCATGTCTATTAGTCTATTAATGACTGGAATGATTGGAAGTTCAGTTTCAGCTAAAGAACATAAAGTTCCACCAGGTCTTGCGAAGAAAGAAAATGTTAAAGTTCAATTGTTGAGTGTAAACGATCTTCATGGCAAAATCAATGTAAGCGAACAGCTCAATAATGACCCAAATACATATGGAAACGCTGCTTACCTTGCTACATATCTTCGTGATCGTGAACAAACCAATGAAAACACATTAATCGTCCATTCCGGAGACATGGTGGGAGGAAGCCCGCCTGTATCAGCCCTGTTTCAAGATGAGCCAACTGTTGAAATTATGGAATCGATTGGATTTGATGTAGGAACTGTTGGAAACCACGAATTTGACGAAGGTGTTGACGAACTTCTTCGTTTAACTTACGGTGGAGACCATCCTGATGGAACACCTAACTTTGACGGCACCAATTTTCCAATGGTCGCGGCCAATGTAGTCTATAAGGACAGTGGAGAACTGGTACTACCACCATATTACATAAAGAATGTAAAAGGACAAAAAATTGGCTTTATTGGTGTTGCAACAACCGAAACACCAAACAATGTGGTTGCAAAAGGAATCACAACTATTGAATTTACTGATGAAGCAGAAGCAATCAACAAGTATATTCCAGAACTGACCAAGCGCGGCGCGGAAGCAATTGTCGTCCTTGCCCACGTTCCTGGAAGTCAGGCCGGTGAATCTGCAAATGGAGAAATTGAGCAAATGGCCACCGAAATCAGTGATAAGGTTGATGTCATTGTTGCCGCTCACAACCATCAAAAGGTAGATGCCGTAGTCGACAATAAGCTGATTGTTCAAGCCGGGGAATATGGAAAAGCCTTTGCTGATATCGATCTTGAAATTGATCGAGTGACAGGGGATATTGTTAAAAAAGAAGCAGAGATCGTAGATGTCATCCAACAGGGAGTCACTCCTGACCCTGAGGTATCCGCTATTTTGGAAAAATACTCAACCGCTATCGCGCCTAAATTGAATGAAGTCATCGGGCAGGCAAGCGTCTTTTTACAAGGTGGTTATATAACAAAAGATTATTTTGGCGACAATGCTCTTGGGAATTTGATTGCAGACGGAATGAATGCAGCAATGGGAAGTGACTTTGCCATGATGAATGGCGGAGGAATACGTGCCAACCTGAATGCAGGCGAAATTACCTGGGAAGAACTGTACAATATCCAGCCATTTGGCAACACATTGGTCACAGTCGAAGTACTGGGATCGGAAATGGATGAAATTGTGAATGCACAAATTTCATCTTACGGCCCAGATGCATCCATTGGCGGCTTCCGCTATAAATGGGACAGCGCAACCAGCAAAGTGACTGAAATAACCCTGGCCGATGGAACTCCTATTGATCAGAATGCAACGTATACACTGACTGTCAACAATTATATGTATGACCATTACTCTGACAAGTATAAGCTCCGTGAGTACGGCGAAAATCCTGCCCAAGGCCCGGAAGACCTTCAGGCAACCGTTGATTTTGTAAAGAGCTTCACATCTCCAATCGCTTACGAAGCAGAAGGACGGATTATTAATATATCAGCGATGCATTAAAAGATAGTTTCCAAGAAGAGTTTGCTCTTATCGGGCAAGCTCTTTTTATATTTTGAGCAAGTGGAGTAATCAGTTTTCGTTCTCTTGGTAGTGTTAACGGGTGGGCGGTTGTGTCTGACTTGTGAATAGAGGCGATATATTATTTGTTCAGGGTTATAAAATTGTAATTGAGGGTTATAAAATTTTTATTCAGGGATAAAAAAAGTTCATTCAGGGCGATAAAGTGAAAATTCAATCGGTGTGGGTTCTTCATTCCCCGCTGATTAATCAATGGGTGATAAACCACTCACCAATACTTGAGAGCCCTCGCTTCATTGAATTTTTGCAGCATTGACACTATTCATAAATGACTCCTATGTCGCAATTCTAGGTTTAGTTTTAACTGAATCTAGCAGTATGTCCCCTAACTCCCTGATATTGGCATTGGACCGGCGAGGGTTTTCTGTTTGCATAAAAAAATATTCTATGATACTCTCAATGTGTAAACGGTTACACATTAGAGGTGAAAGAATTGGTTACCATCCGGGATGTTGCCAAAAGAGCTGGAGTATCGGTCGCGACCGTTTCCAGAGCTTTGAATGACAAAGGCTATGTGCATGAGGATACTAGGAAACTAGTAAACAATGCGATTGATGAACTGAATTACAAACCAAATGAAGTAGCAAGATCGTTATATAAAAAGAAATCAAGGTTAATCGGTTTGCTGCTTCCGGATATAAGGAACCCATTTTTTCCTGAACTCGCCCGTGGTGTTGAGGATGAAATGCAGGAGCGTGATTTCCGTCTGATTATTGGAAATGCTGATGAACAGCCAGCTAAAGAAAGTGACTACATCCAGACATTTAAACAAAATAATGTAATCGGTATCATTTCGGCCACGAACCGGAACGAAACAGATTCCTACGAAAATTTATCCATCCCAGTGGTTTTTCTCGACCGGACAAGCACCATGCATCCTTCGGTTTATGCAGATGGGATAACTGGCGGTAAGATGGCAGCGAGAGAAATCATTAAAAGGGGAAGCAAGCGGATTACGCTGCTTAGGGGACCGGTTGAAATGAGGACCGCGCAGGATCGATTCAAAGGAGCTTTGGACGAACTTGCCGATTCCAATGTCGATTTTAATGTGATGAGTACGGGTTCGTTTACTTTTGCCGATGCCGAAAAGACAGCTAAGGAATTATTTCATAAATTTCCCGAGACAGATGGAGTGATTGCCGGGAATGACCTTGGTGCCGCAGCGATTTTGCATGAGGCATTAAGAAGGGGTATATCGATTCCTGATGATCTGCAAATTATTGGGTATGATGATATACCGCTCAGCAGTTTGCTATTCCCGCCGTTATCGACGATTAGGCAGCCTGCCTATGATATGGGAAGAGAGGCGGCAAAACTGTTGATTCAACTTCTTGAAGAAGGAAATGTGGAAGAAAAGAATATTCAGTTGTCAGTTACATTTGTGGAAAGACAGACGACTAGAAAGGTGGAGGACAATGGCTAAAATAACAGTGATCGGAAGTTCCTCGATGGATTTGGTAGTAACCGCTTCGAAAAGACCGGACAAAGGTGAAACCATTTTGGGTGAATCCTTCAAGACTGTACCGGGCGGCAAAGGAGCAAACCAGGCGGTTGCAGCGGCCCGGTTAGGGGCAGAGGTATATATGGTTGGCTGTGTGGGGGACGATGCATTCGGAAAAGAAATCCTCGACAATTTTAAAAAGAATAATGTTAATACGATGTATGTGGAACCGGTTACAGGAATAGAGAGTGGGACGGCTCATATTACTCTTACCGAAGGTGACAACAGCATCATTGTTGTAAAAGGAGCGAATGATTATGTCACTCCTGGCTTCGTAGAAAAAGCCCTGGATGTGATTCGTGACTCGGACATTGTCCTGATCCAGCAGGAAATCCCTGAAGAAACTGTTGAGTATGTTAGTGAAAAATGCCGGGAATTCGGTGTTCCACTTCTATTAAATCCTGCACCAGCCCGCCGGATTAGCAAGAATGTTATCGAAAAAGCTGCATTCATCACACCGAATGAATTGGAAGCATCAATCCTGTTCGATGGAAAGGATTTGCACGAGGCTTTATTGGCATATCCAAACAAAGTATTTATCACTGAGGGCAAAAATGGCGTCCGTTTCCATGATGGAGAGAAGGAGATTGTTGTTCCTTCTTATAAAGTAGAAGCTGTTGATACAACAGGTGCGGGGGATACATTCAATGCGGCATTTGCGGTTGCTCTTGCTGAAGGGAAAAGCTTTGAGGAAGGCCTGAAATTTGCAAACCGGGCTGCTTCACTTTCAGTTACAAAGTTTGGTGCGCAGGGCGGCATGCCTAGCCGGAAAGAAGTAGAGGAGAGGTTGTAGACATGAAACGCCATGGTATATTGAACAGTCATATTGCCAAAGTGCTAACTGACCTTGGCCATACTGATTTTATAGTGATTGCCGATGCTGGATTGCCAATACCGGAGGGAGTGACCAAAATTGATTTGGCTCTCCTTCCGGGAAAGCCTTCTTTTCAGGAAGTGGTCGAAGCGGTCGCAGACGATATGGTCATTGAAAAATGTGTAATCGCTTCTGAAATTGAAGCGAATAATCCCAAAGTAAAAGATTATCTTATCGGGAAATTTGCTGACATTGATGTGGAACGGGTTACACATGAAGATTTTAAACAGTTAACGAAAAATGCCAAGGCGGTCATTCGCACAGGCGAAATAACTCCATATGCAAACTGTATTTTACAATCAGGTGTGTTTTTTTAAAAAAAGGGGTGAAAAACATGCAAGTTACTATGCAGAACATTCATAAAGCGTTTGGGGCCAATCAAGTCTTGACGGGTGTGAATTTTGAAATGCTCGATGGAGAAGTTCACGCTTTGATGGGAGAAAACGGCGCCGGGAAATCGACGATGATGAACGTCCTGACAGGGCTTCATGCACGTGATACAGGTACGATTCTCATTGATGGGAAAGAGACCTATTTTAAAAACCCGAAAGAAGCTGAGCAAAACGGAATTACATTTATCCATCAGGAACTGAATATTTGGCCTGATATGACGGTGCTCGAGAACTTGTTTATCGGAAAAGAATTGAAGACCTCGTTTGGTCTTCTTAATACAAAAGAAATGAAAACCCTCGCAAGGAAGCAGTTTGAACGGTTGAACGTCACGATTCCTTTGGATAAAGAAGCAGGCCTTTGCTCGGTTGGTGAACAGCAGATGATTGAAATCGCCAAGGCACTGATGACGGATGCCAAGGTCATCATCATGGACGAGCCGACTGCCGCTTTAACTGAAAGGGAAATCAGCAAACTTTTCGACATTATCTCTTCCCTTAAAAAGGAAGGCGTTTCGATTGTGTATATTTCACACCGAATGGAAGAGATTTTTGCCATCTGTGACCGGATTACCGTCATGAGGGATGGAAAGACAGTCGATACAAAAGCAGTTTCCGAGACGAATTTCGATGAAGTAGTAAGGAAAATGGTCGGCCGGGAATTAACGGACCGATTTCCAAAACGGTCTTCCAATCCGGGGGAAGTGGTCCTGGAAGTGAAAGGATTAACAAAACGCGGTGGGTTTGAAGATGTTAGCTTCTCAGTTCGGTCGGGAGAAATTGTTGGCGTATCCGGGCTGATGGGTGCAGGCAGAACAGAAATCATGCGGGCCATCTTTGGGCTTGATAATTTTGACAGCGGTGAAATTTGGCTGAACGGGAAGAAAACGGTCATTAAATCTGCTGATCGGGCTGTAAGAGCCGGGATTGGTTTTATTACAGAGGACCGGAAAGACGAAGGCTTAATTCTCGATTTTTCGATTAAGGACAATATTGTGCTGCCTTCTTTATTCAGTTTTGCACCGAAAGGCATTATCAACGAAAAAAGCGAAAATGATTTTGTGGATCTGCTAATCAAACGCCTGACCGTTAAAACAGAATCCCGGGAGATTGCAGTTGGGAATCTGTCAGGGGGCAATCAGCAAAAAGTCGTTATCGCCAAATGGATTGGAATTGGCCCGAAAGTGCTGATTCTCGATGAACCGACAAGAGGCGTGGACGTCGGTGCTAAACGGGAAATTTATCAGCTGATGAATGAATTGACAGACCGGGGCGTGGCAATCATTATGGTTTCCTCGGAACTGCCTGAAGTGCTGGGAATGAGCGACCGGATCCTTGTCGTTCATGAAGGGAAAATTAGTGGAGAATTGACACGTGATCAAGCTACTCAGGAAACTATTATGACATTGGCAACAGGAGGTCAGTGAGATGAATGCAACCAATTTACCAGTAAAAAACGCAAAAGGGAACTATGTTAATACGGTAACCCAAAAACTTGGGCCGCTGCTAGGACTTATCATTCTGATTGCAATCGTTTCTGTACTCAACCCTAGTTTTCTTGAACCTTTGAATATATTAAACTTGCTGCGCCAGGTGGCTATTAATGCCCTGATTGCATTTGGGATGACGTTTGTTATTTTAACAGGGGGAATTGATTTATCTGTCGGTGCGATTCTGGCATTATCAAGTGCGTTAACGGCTGGGATGATTGTTTCTGGTATCGACCCTATTTTCGCAATCGTGATCGGCTGTATTCTTGGCGCTGTCATGGGGACTGTGAATGGCCTGCTGATTACAAAAGGCAAAATGGCTCCGTTCATTGCCACTCTGGCAACAATGACGATCTTCAGAGGATTGACACTTGTCTATAAAGACGGTAATCCAATTACCGGACTCGGAGATAATATCTTGTTCCAACTATTTGGCCGAGGCTATTTCCTTGGAATACCTGTTCCTGCTATTACGATGATTGTTACGTTTGTACTGTTATATATTCTTCTTCACAAAACGCCATTTGGTAGGAAAACCTATGCTATTGGCGGGAATGAAAAAGCGGCGCTCATTTCCGGGATTAAGGTTCCAAATGTGAAGGTAATGATTTACGCTCTGTCTGGTTTAATGGCTGCCCTGGCAGGTGCGATTTTGACATCCCGATTGAATTCTGCCCAGCCAACAGCAGGTACTTCCTACGAACTGGATGCCATTGCAGCGGTAGTATTGGGCGGTACAAGCCTATCCGGCGGGAAGGGACGTATTGTTGGAACACTGATTGGTGCGCTGATCATTGGGATTTTAAATAATGGCTTGAACCTTCTCGGCGTTTCTTCATTCTATCAAATGGTCGTAAAAGGGATTGTTATTGCCATTGCTGTATTACTTGACCGAAAGAAATAAGCATAAGGAGCGGAATTTTTATGAAAAAATTGGCCTTACTTATCATATCAATGTCAGTCTTGCTTTTAGGAGCATGTTCGATGCAGCCGCCTGAATGGGCTAAGCCTGCAAAAAAGGATGATATAAAGGATTTGAAGATTGGACTTTCTGTTTCCACCTTAAATAACCCGTTCTTTGTTTCCTTGAAAAATGGTGTTGAAAAAGAGGCAAAGGCACTCGGCGTGGAAGTAAAGATTGTCGATGCCCAAAATGACTCAGCAAAACAAATTAACGATGTTGAAGACTTAATCCAGCAGGGTGTCGATCTTCTTCTCATCAACCCAACCGATTCCGCAGCCATTTCAACCGCTGTCGAATCGGCGAATACAATTGGAATCCCTGTTGTTACTCTAGACCGTTCCGCAGAAAAAGGAAAGGTTGAAACGCTGGTTGCATCCGATAACATTAAAGGCGGCGAAATGGCAGCCGAATATATTGTCGAGAAACTCGGAGAAAATGCCAAGGTAGCAGAGCTTGAAGGTGTACCAGGTGCCTCCGCAACCCGTGAAAGAGGGAAAGGGTTCCATAATATTGCCGATGAGAAGTTAGATATTGTCGCAAAACAATCGGCTGATTTCGACCGTACCAAGGGGTTAACCGTAATGGAAAACCTGCTTCAGGCAAACCCTGATATCCAAGCAGTCTTCGCGCATAATGATGAGATGGCACTTGGCGCTATTGAAGCGATAAGCAGCTCAGGGAAAGACATCATGGTCCTTGGCTTTGACGGAAATGATGATGCGCTAAATGCGATTAAAGCGGGGAAAATGGAAGCCACGGTTGCCCAGCAGCCAGAGCTGATCGGAAAACTTGCTGTCGAAGCCGGTATTGATGTAATTCAAGGTAAGAAGGTGGAGGAAAACATTCCGGCACCGCTGAAGCTAGTTGTAAAAGAATAGTAAATAGGGACGGTACTCCACTTTTTAATGGAAATGGAGGGCCGTCCCTTTGTGTAGGGTTGATTATAGGAATATGGTGACGTCGATTAGAACGTGTTTTGGGTGGTTCAGGACAATTTCCCAAGTTTATAGGACATTTCCCAAAAAATACAGGACACATTTTAAACTTTTCAGGGCAGATTTCGATGGATTCAGGACAGATTTTTAAAGAAACAGGACAAATTGAAATTGAGGATGCTGCACTGCCCTTTAACTTGGGCTCCTTGGTGGGTTAAACTGGAAAATAACCTATAGATTCAGGCGGTTATAAAAGAAAAACGGGAGTAGCCCTCCCGTTTTCGTCTATTGTTTTAAGTGAGCAGGATTTGGCAACTAGATTCCTAGTAAAAAAACATCCGAAATCCAATTCCGACTAGAAGAACGGAAAGCAATTGAATGATCACCTTGCCCGGAATTTTTTGCGAGAGGAATACTCCGATTTTCTTTTGCTTTCCTTGAAAATCAAATTTAATGGTAGCAAATAACGGAAAACCCATTAGAAGTGTTGCTAATTAACCATGTAATCAAGACAGTCACTAGTCAGGGTACGTGAGCATGACTATGCACCCTAATGACCCGGGCCAGACCCTTACTATATTGCCGCTTGAAAAATAGTGAAAAGTTACTATCAGCGGCATAGCTAGTTAACCATGTTATCACCAACAGTCACTAGTTAGGTACATGAGCATGACTATGCACTCTAATGACCCGGGCCAGACTCTTACTACATCACTGGAGGAAAAATAGTGAAAAATTGCTATTAGTGACATAGCTAATTTACCATGCTAGCACGAAAAGTCACTAGTAACTAAACAGATGAGTGAGGAAACCAAGTGAAAATAACAGGTACATCTTCTTATATATTAATAGAAGTAGACAATAAAGTGGTGAAAGTGCAGGGAGAGCTGCTAGTGAATGGTTTCGCTGCTTATACCGACACGATGAAAAATTGGGAACCTCCGCATGAAAAAGAGACAATTGACAGCGAGTTGAAGCAAAAAATCATTCAGGAGGCACTTGATTATACAAAAGACTCCCAGTTCAAAATCGAATTTGTTTAAGCCTGTCACGACCCGCGTTTGTAGAACAGAAAATTTTCGGGCTATGACAGGCTTTCTCTACCCTTTTAGTCTTTCTAATTCTGTAAGCAACCGGATGCCCTGTTTTGTGATGTGAAGTGTTTCTGTTTCACAGGAGAAATAAACATTGTTCGTCAAGTCGGCTAGGGAAAGTTTTCCTTCTTTAAAGATGCTTGCTCCCGTATCGCATGATACAAACCTTTCTGTTTGATACACAAACGGATAAGGCGTGTGTCCGTGGACAATTTTTCTGTTGCCAATCCGTTTTGTCATGGGGTTTGCCGGCTGAAGGTACAACTGCCTTAGTTGCATGAAGGTTACATCTTCTTTTTGGTTTGTGAGTGGTTCGAACGAATCGATCCCAGCATGGGTAAAGAAATGTTCTTCATCCTTAACATAGAGGGGGAGGTTGGCAAGCCAGACTAGGTGCTCGTTCCGTTCCGTTATTGTTACAAACTCTGTATTTAACTCTTTAATTACTTCAGTTCCCCCATGATACAGCCACATATGGCTTTTCCCCTCAAAGGCATAGCGCCGCATCATAATTTCATGATTTCCGAGTGTAACAAAAATGTTTTCCGGATGCTGTTCCTGCATCCTCTTTAAGAAACGGACGACCTTCGCTGATTGCGGGCCCCGGTCAATCATATCACCGACAACAACAAGCGTATCCTGTTCCGGATTGAATTTTGCCTCGGCCAACAAGGCTTTCAAAGGTTCAAACTGGCCGTGAATATCTGATATAGCGAACTTTCTATTCATATGTCCCTCCTTATTTTCATTCTAGCTTTTTTTAGGAAAGGAGCTAAGATCTTCCTTCTTCTCTAATAGTATAGTAAAATTTTAGCAACAATGAAATTTCGACAGGGGTAATCATGCAGGTTGAAAAGCGGTTGATTGTTAATTCGGATAAAGGGAATTTGCTTCAGGAATTGGTAGATTCAATGAATGAGTGCAAGAGATTTTATTTTAGTGTTGCCTTTATTAACTTCAGCGGACTTCAGCTGTTGCTTGATCCGCTGCGTGAGGCAGAGAAAAAAGGTATTACTGGAAAGATTATTACTTCTACGTATCTTAATTTTACAGATGCGAAAGCATTGGAGAAAATTAGAGAGTTTAGCAACGTGGATTTAAAGGTGTTTGTGACTGATAAGGAGATCGGCTTCCATACGAAGGCTTATATTTTTGAATATATAGATTCATATAAAGTCATCATCGGTTCATCCAATATTACGCAGAGCGCGCTGAAAAGTAATGTTGAATGGAACGTGGAGGTCATTTCAAAGAGCGATGCTTTTTTTATAAAAGAGGTCTTGAAAGAGTATGATGCTCTATGGGAAAGGTCCCAAGTTGCAGACGAAAAGCTGATTGCGGAATACGAGGAATTCTTAAAGACTCTAAAGGGAGCCCAATCCCAGCAGCGATTAATTTTTGAAAAACCGGAATATATCACTCCGAACCGGATGCAGCGGCGTGCGATTGATAATCTTGCCCGACTCCGTGGGTTTGGGGAAAAGAAGGCGCTTGTAATTGCTGCAACAGGAACAGGGAAAACGTATATGTCCGCGTTTGATGTGAAAAGCTTTCGGCCCAAGAGGCTGATTTTTGTTGTACATAGGGAAGAGATTCTCAGAAAAGCGAAGGAAACGTTTGAAAAGCTGCTACCGAATGAAAACCTTACATTTGGTTTGTTGACAGGAAATCATAAAGAGAAGAATGCGGATTTTGTGTTTGCAACAATTCAAACTCTGTCAAAGACCTACCAAGAGTTTAAACAGAGTGAGTTTGATTACCTTATCATTGATGAAGCTCACCATGCAACCAGTCCAACCTATCAAGATGTTTTGAACTATTTTACTCCGAAGTTCACACTTGGGATGACTGCGACACCGGAACGGAGCGACGGGTACAATGTGTTTGACCTTTTTGATAATAATGTCGCACTTGAGGTACGGCTGCACGAGGCGCTGGATGATGAGCTGGTTATTCCGTTCCACTACTTTGGTATTACCGATATAGAGGGAATTGATTTAAGCGATGTTTCGATTGATGACATTGCCGAAGTGACAAAGCGCCTCAAGGTGAATGAGCGGGTAGATTTTATCATAGAGAAGATGGAATTCTACGGACACGATGGAGATAAGCGCAAGTGTCTTGGCTTTTGTGCGAGTATCGAGCATGCCGAGTACATGGCTGCAGAGTTTAACCACAGAGGCTATAAGAGTGCATGCCTGACTGGAGGAGACTCCGCTGACATTCGTGAACGAACCATTAACCGTTTGGAAAATGACCAGGATGAACTGGAGTTTATTTTTACAGTCGATATTTTTAACGAAGGTGTGGACATTCCTTCGGTGAACACAGTTCTTATGTTAAGGCCGACCAACTCACCGATTATTTTTATCCAGCAGCTTGGGCGCGGTTTACGTAAGTATGCTAACAAGAGCTTCCTGACGGTGCTCGATTTCATCGGGAATCATAATAAAACATTCTTGATTGCCCTGGCGCTTAATGGCAGCCGCTATTATGACAAGGAAAGCCTGAAGGTGGCAATAGCAACGGGTTTTGCGAATATTCCCGGCTGTACTCATATCCAAATGGACAAGATCTCCCAGGAACGAATCCTCGAGCAGATTGATCAGGAAAACTTTAATTCAATGAAGTATCTGAAGGAAGAGTACTTTGAGTTTAAAAAGCTTAACCAGGGACGAATTCCCTACTTCTTATTGGATTATCTGAAATATGACGGGGCACCCGACCCGGTGAAGTTCATCGACAAAGAGAAAACGTATTTGCAGTTTGTCGCTAAAGTGGAGAAGACGGAGCGGTTGAAAGCGTTATTGAGCGACGATGTTTTTGAAAAAGCACTAAAGGAACTTTCAGGTAAATTACCGCTAAAGCGGGTGTATGAGTTTGTTGTGATCAAGTATCTGCTTGACCATGACCATATCTCGTCCGCGGTGGCAAAGAATGAAATCTTGAAGTGGATCCAGTTTGTCGATGATGATAGTGTTCTTCATGCGCTGCAAACCTTGAATCAGGACTTTTACGACAGTGGGGAATTGAGCCGGAATTTGAAGCTGTTTGATTTGCAGGATGGAATTTTAGTGCGGACACCCGTTTTTGAAAAAGTTCTCCGAAATGAGGAGTACAGGAAGTATTTAGAAGACATTGTGATGTATGGCATTTTCCGGTATGAAAAAGAATTCAAGAACGAGTACTATGGTGTACCGCATTTCAAATTGTACGAACAGTATAAAATGAATGATGCAGCCTTGCTGTCCAATTTTAGAAAAATCCATAGTTCATTTAGAGGATCAGGCCTGCTTACCCATGGAAATGACTACTTCTTGTATATTGATTTGCATAAGGACGCAGACGTTGAGGAAAAGCTTGCCTATAAGGATGAAATAATCGACACACGGCATTTCCAATGGCAAACGCCTCATACAACTTCTCAGCATACAAATACTGGACAAAATATCATCTACAACAGGGCCAGGGGAATACATCTGCACTTGTTTATCAGGAAATACAAAGTTATCGATGGCAAGAATGAACCGTTTATTTATATTGGTAAAGGCAACACGACCAGCTTTGAAGGCAACAAACCAATCACGGTCCAAATGGAACTTGAACATGAGCTTCCATACAATCTATTCATTGAATTTACGAAAAAAGTATAGTCACCTGGACTATACTTTTTCGTTTATCAACTTTTCGACTGCTGGAATGTCTGCCGGTGCCCATACTAGGGAGTTCAGGTTTTCGCGTTTTAGCCAGATTAGTTTTGAATGCTCAGTAGGGATTGGCGTACCGCTAACGATCTTGCATTTAATCGCAATCAAATTAATGATGAATGTTTCATATTCTTGGATGATGTCGTTATGTATATCTGAAGGTTTAACCTCGCAATGCAGTTCCTCTTTAATCTCCCTCGTAAGTGCAGTAAATATATCCTCATCCGGCTCTACTTTCCCGCCTGGAAACTCCCACATATTCGGAATCGACATTTCTGGAGACCGAAGTGCACACAGAATCTCGTTTTGTTCATTTTCAATGATAGCCGCTACTACTTTTACAGTTTTCTTCATGGGGTCCTCCGTTTCTAAAATATATTTATTATAATAACATTTTTGCGAGTTTTAGACAGGTCAAATAGGGGTCTTCCTTTGAAGAGAATCTTCGCTGCTTCTCCTTATACCGAAAACAATCATCTTAAATTAAAGAGTCTGATTTTGCACAAATAAACCGGGCGATATTTGGTCTACTTTTTGCACGCTATTCGCAGTATAGTATAGACAAGCGGCAGGGAAACCATTAATAATAAGGTTTTCACTAAGAATGGCGGGATATTCACAATCTAGCTGCCATCCCGCAAGTAAGCACATCTTTGCACTTGCTTCAGTATGACAAAGTCCTGTTTTGCACAAAGTAATAGTGCGGAAATCAGACTAAAGTTATACTAACGGGGCAAAGGAGGCGAGAAGAATGTCATTGGATCAACGAAGCAGTGCTTTATTGGCATATTTGTCCCGGTCGGATTCGTATGTTCCTATTAAGGAATTAACCGAACAATTCAATATATCGCGGCGGACGGTTTACTACGATGTTGAAAAAATCAATGGATGGCTGTCAGAGCGGAAGCTTCCGGAGGTCAAATATGTTAGGTCTGCAGGCTTCCATCTTGAAGAGGAAGCAAGAAGCGAAGTTCCTGCATTGCTTGGTACAACGCCTTCGTGGCAGTATGAGTATTCTGCTGATGAGCGAAAGGCATTAATTGCAATCTTTTTAATGGCCAGAGAGGCACCTCTTTTCCTTGAGGATTTAATGGAAGAAACAAGGGTAAGCCGGAACACAACACTAGAAGATGTGAAAAGTCTAAAACATGAGCTATCCAAATTCGAGCTCGAGCTTGTTTCCAGGCGCAAGTCAGGTTACTTAATCCTTGGGGATGAGGATGATAAGAGAAAGGCACTTGTTTTTTATCTCCAACAAGTATTGTCCGACCAAAAGCTCCAGTCATTCTTCAGTCAAATTCCTTTTCTTATCAATCAAAACCGTGAGCGACCCACTATTTTTGATTTTGAAAAAATGAAAGCGGTTCAGGGCATTCTGACAGAAACCGAAAAAGAACTGAATGTCATTTTTACGGACGATTTCATGCAAAACCTCACACTGCGGCTAGTGCTATTTGGACGCAGGCTTGCTCAGGGGAAACGGATTGAAATTGATTCGGTTGAAAAAGAAATCCTTAGGGATGCACGGGAATACAAGGCAGCAAAAGAAACAGCAGCCAAACTATCAAAACTTTTCGAAGTCGATTTTCCGGAGGATGAAATATTCTACCTAACCAAGCATCTGCTCAGTTCAAGAGTCCAGTTTTCAGAATTACATGATGAGAATGTTTCGCCTTTGCTTGAGAAGGTTGTTGATTCCATGGTGACCGACTTCCAGAAATATGCTTGCGTATTTTTTAAGGATGTTCATGAGATAAAGAAAAATCTTCTCCTTCATATCAAGCCTGCATACTACAGGCTGAAATACTGCCTGGAAGATCAAAGTGATACAGCGGATATGATCAAAGAAAAATATCAAGATATTTTTCAACTGACAAGGAAAGTAGTCCATTACCTGGAGGATGCGGCGGGAAATCGGGCAAATGACAATGAAGTGGCTTTGATCGCGACCCACTTTGGCGGATGGATGAGAAGAGCCGGGGCAAAGGCTCCCGAGCGAAAGAAGGCTTTGCTTGTTTGTACGCTGGGGCTTGGGACTTCAAAACTATTGCAGCATCAGTTGGAAGGCTTGTTTTCGACAGTCGATATCCTTGGAAGCGTCTCGCTACGGGAATACCGAAACGGAAAAAATGACGCCGATTTCATTATTTCAACCATCCCGCTTGAGAAAACGGACAAACCAATCTTTGTAGTATCGCCGATTCTGTCAGATGCCGAAAAAGCCGGCCTCCTGAAAAAAGTAAATGCACTCATGAACTCGGGTCCGCAGCAACAAAGGAATTCAACCGAGGCATTGCTCAATTTAATTGGACAATATGCAGATATTCATAATCGTGAAGCATTGGAAATTGGGCTGAAGAAATTCCTTTTGTCATCACCAAAAATTGAGGCAGGTATAGAGAAACCGTCGTTATCCGATCTTCTTCCAATTGAAAACATTTTGATTAGAAAAGAAGCAGGCGATTGGAAGGAAGCTATCAAATTGGCTTCCGAACCTCTTCTAAACAAAGGCATGATCACGGAGAAATATGTACAGGCAATGATCGATTCCCTGGTAAAAATGGGACCTTACGTTGTGATAGCACCGTATTTTGCAATACCACATGCCCGGCCTGAAGAAGGGGTCAATAAGCTTGGCATGAGTCTTATGAAACTCGACAGAAGCGTGGAATTTTCCGGGGCAGGCAGTCATCCTGTCAATCTAATACTCATCCTTGCTGCCACAGACGGGGAATCCCATTTAAAGGCAATGGGTGAACTGACAAACTTATTGGGAGACCAATCAACCATTAGGAAAATCATGGCGGCAAAAACGCCTGAACAAATTGTTGAAATGCTGTCTGCCGGACAGGTCTAGATTTTAAGAATAAAACTAAAATTTTATTGAAAGGGTTTTCAAAATGAAGTTTTTAGATATGAATCTCGTAGCCCTTGATGTAGATGCAGGAACTCCGGATGAAGCAATCCGGGCGGCGGGTAACCTTTTAGTAGAAGCGGAGGTGGCCGAGGCGAAGTATGTTGATGCGATGGTTGAATCGTATCATAAAAATGGGCCGTATTTTGTCCTTGCCCCCCAAATCGCCTTGCCGCACGCTAGGCCGGAGGATGGGGTAAAGGAGGCGTCGGTATCCTTCATCCGGCTGAGAGAGCCTGTGGTCTTTGGCAATGCGGCTAATGATCCTGTATCCTTTGTCTTTGCTCTTGGTGCATCTTCCAGTGAGCAGCATCTGCAAATCCTTCAAAAACTGATCGTTCTTCTTGGGGATCAGGGCAATGTGGAAAAATTGGCTAAGGCAACAACCTATAACGATATCAAACTACTAATCGGAGGTAATGTATGATGAAAATTTTATGTGTATGCGGACTTGGCCAGGGAACTAGCCTTATCCTGCGAATGAATGTAGAAACAGTTTTGCGTGATCTTGGTATCTCTGCAGATGTTGAACATACGGATGTTTCAACTGCTTCCAGTGTTTCATCAGATTATATTGTTACTAGCAATGAACTGGCACAGACCCTTCAAGGTACAGCCTCAAAGGTGATTATCGTTAATAACTACTTTGACATGAACGAAATCAAGACGGCTTTACAGGAACAGTTACAGTAACAAATTATATTTAGGGGGAAAAACGAATGGAAATCATTCAATGGTTGGCCACAAACTTTTTCGGGACACCTGCTATTCTTCTTGGGTTCATTGTCCTATTGGGGCTTTTACTGCAGAAGAAAAGCTCAAGCCAGGTCATCAGCGGCACCTTTAAAGCAATAATTGGATTCCTTATTATCAATGCTGGTGCAGGTGTCATTGTTGGTGCACTTACTGTGTTTGAACCAATGTGGAAAGAAGTATTCAATCTTCAGGGTGAATCCCTTGGTGAGTTCATGGGGCAGGAAGCGTTTAACTCCAAATACGGAAGCGCCGTCACCCTTGCTATGACACTCGGATTCCTGGTTAACGTGCTCCTGGCCCGCTTTACCAAATTCAAGTACATCTATCTGACAGGCCACATGATGTTCTGGACAACGACTATTTTTGCGGGGATTGTCATTGATGCAGTCGGAGATGTTTCGTTCATTAAGTTAGTCCTTTTCCTTGCTGTCATTATGGGGATTTACTGGACGTTGCAGCCTGCTTTGACACAGCCATTTATGCGGAAAATTACTGGCAATGACAATATTGCACTCGGCCATACATCCGCATCTGTTGCCCTTCTTGCTGCCTTGGTTGGTAAAATTGCAGGAAACAAAGAAAACGATTCTGAAAAAATCAAGCTTCCTAAGGGACTCGAGTTCCTTCGTGATTCAAACGTTATTACAGCATTGACAATGGGCCTCTTGTTCTTGGTCGGCGCCATTATTCTTTCTACAAAGGATACAAAGGGCGCGGCTGACTTGATTGCACAAGCTGGCGACCAGAATTTTATCATCTACTCTATCATCCAATCATTCACCTTTGCTGCAGGTATTGCGGTTGTGCTTCTTGGTGTAAGGATGTTCATTGGTGAGATCGTTCCTGCCTTCAACGGTATTGCGACCAAACTTGTACCTGGTGCAAAACCTGCACTTGACAGCCCAATTGTGTACCCGTATGCACCAAACGCCGTTATTCTTGGATTCCTTGGAGCATTTGTCGGAGCACTAATCTGGCTTGTTGTTCTCGGTAACACCGTAAGCTATGTCTTCGTTCCGACTATGATTGTGCTCTTCTTCCACGGTGCGACTGCAGGCGTATTCGGTAACGCAACAGGCGGTGTCCGCGGCGCGTTGCTTGGAGGGTTCATCACTTCAACCGTTGTAGCATGGGGACAATTCATCATGGTAAAAATGCTTATCGATAGCACAGTACCTGATACAGCGATGTGGGCAGCGGACTCTGATATGTTCATCCTTGGCCCGATCGTCCGCTTCCTGGCACAGCTACTGTTTTAATAACTAAATTTATTCAAGATAAAGGGCATCCAATATGCCCTTTATCTATTCCATTTTTCATTAACGGAGGGAATCAACATGAGCTTCATTCGTACTTTGCGCGGGGACATCGCCCCATCCGAATTGGGATTCACTTATTCCCATGAACATATCGTCTGCCGTCCTGCTTATTGGGAGGAGAGAGGAGCAGACGATCTTCTTCTGGACGACAAAGAAAAATCAAAAAAAGATGTAGAAGACTTTAAACGCCATGGCGGCAAATCGATTGTAGATGCGACAGCGATTGATTATGGCCGCGACGTCCAGGCCGTCAAAGAGATTTCTGATGAACTCGATATTCATATTGTCGGGACTGCCGGCTTCAACAAAAGCTTTCTGTGGGATGCGAAAATAAAAGAGGAACTGAAACCAATCATTGGTGATTATAAGACGTATTACGAATGGATTGACCGTGTAACCATTAACCAGCTTACTGATGTGGTCATCAGGGAGGTCGAAGAGGGTCTGGAGGGAACACCTTTTAAAGCCGGACAGGTGAAATTCGGTACAGGCTATAACCGCATCATACCGCTTGAGGAAAAGACACTCCGTGCTGTGGCACGTGCCCATCATGAAACGAAAGCACCTCTGCATTCCCACACTGAAGCAGGAACGATGGGACTTGAGCAAATCGAACTTTTGAAATCCGAAGGTGTTGATTTGAATTATATGAGCTTTGGGCATATGGACCGGAATCCGGATCCTTATTATCACGAGCAAATTGCCTCGACTGGCGCGTACCTAAGCTTTGACGGTATTGCCAAAATCAAGTATGCACCGGAAAGCACGAGGATAGCCTGCATTCTTGAACTTGTCAAAAAAGGGTATGAAGATCAGATACTTGTCAGTGGTGACACCGCCCGCAAAACCTACTATAAACATTATGATTACGGACTTGGGCTCGAATATATCATCGCCAAATGGGTACCTAGGTTCATCGATGATGCGAACCGTCAAGGTTTTGATGGCAAAGCATTGATCCATAAGTTCTTTGTCGAAAATCCTGCCCGATGCTTTACATTTAAGAAGTAATTTATAGCAAGACCCGGCTCGATAGTTCATTGACCAGAACCGGTCCTAAAATCATGGATTGGAGGGTACAGTATTGATTTTCCAAAACGAAAACTCCTTTGAAGTAAAAGAAAAGATCCAAAAATTCCAGATTGCCATCCTGCCGATTGGCGCGGTGGAGGCTCATGGCCCCCACCTGCCGATTGGGACAGATAATTATCTGGCAGAGCGCCTGTCAGAGCGTGTTGCCGAAAGGACAGGAGCATTCATTCTGCCTACGCTTCCTTATGGCCAGGTCTGGAGTCTGAAAAACTTTCCGGGAAGCATCAACGTCAGCAATGAGTCATTGATCAGCTTACTGTTTGATATTGGTATAAGCCTTTACGAGCAGGGATTTAAGATGTTCGTGATAATTAATGGCCATCTCGGCAATGCCGTCGCCATGAAGGAAGCTGCTCGTAAATTGTATAGCACTTATCCTGATTTTCGGGTGTTGTATTTGTTTTACCCCGGCGTTAAGCAGGTTACTGAAGAAGTCCGTGAGGTAAAATCTGCCCATGCTACTTACTTTCATGCGTGTGAAATCGAAACGTCCTATATGTTATATCTTGCTCCGGAATATGTGGATATGGCACGTGCAATCACCGATATACCAAACATTCCGCCAAGTGCAGACATCATGCCGACTCCATGGGAGGAATTCACCAAGACCGCAGTTCTTGGTGATGCAAGGGCTGCTACTGCGGAAAAAGGTGAGAAAATCATTGAAGTAGCAATTGAGAATATGATCAAGCTGATTGAAGGTGCGAAAAATGGGATTAAGTGAATTGACTAAATTGGACAATTTCCTTCTGTTCAATTTTTTGGCAAAGGACAAAGAAAATGCAGAGGAAATCATCAAAGCAGGGGAAGGCTATGTCGTGCCTGGCATTGTGGCTTCTGATTTCGAAAAAACTGAAGACGGAATCGCCAAAGTAGGAGAATTGAAGGAAGTGGCTGAAGTCGTTTCCATCGGGCTTGGCGACAATGGCAATCCCGCGAATTGGGACCGGGTGCTTGCGATAGCGGCAGGTTCCAACCCTGGCCATATTAACCAGCCTTTTGACAAATCTAGCTATTCAAAAGGGTACTTGAAGGCTTTGGGACAGGACCAGGCAGTGAATGGACTCGTTTCACCCAGCGGCAAAGTTGGGAAAGTCAAGCTTGCTACCGGCCTGGAAGTTACTGTCGAGGATTTGCTGGAGCTTGCCCTTGCAATGGGAATCGACTCCATCAAATTCATGCCGCTAAAAGGCCTTCAGCATCTTGATGAATTGGTTTATTTGTGCAGGGAAGCTGCAAAGAAGGGCATCGCATCGATAGAGCCTGCAGGCGGAATCTCCGCCGAAAATATCCAGGGAATCGTGGATGCGGTGAGGGATACAGGCATTTCGGTCTTCATGCCGCATATTTTTGGTTCGACGATTGACAAAGAAACAGGAAAGACGATTCCAGAGGAAGTAGCTAAGATTGTAGAAACTGTAAGGAGGTAGTTTAAATGCTAGACACTTATTTTAGAAAAATTCAGCAGGTTCTAGAAAATGTGCTGAAAACAGAGCGGAATGTAATGGAAAAGGCGGCCGGAAAAGTTGCGGATGCAATAATGGATGGCGGGATCATCCAGCTGTTCGGCTGTGGGCACTCCCACATTTTGACCGAAGAAGTTTTTTATCGCGCGGGCGGCCTAGTGCCAATCAAGCCGATTTTTGTTGAACCATTGATGCTTCATGAAGGGGCCCTTAGATCATCACAGCTTGAAAGAGAGAACGGCTATGCAGAAGAATTCATGAAGGGACAGGACATCCGTCCAAATGATATCGTGTTTGTGCTGTCTACCTCCGGGCGTAATCCAGTGCCGGTAGATGTCGCACAGAAGGCTAAGGAAAATGGGGCGTTCACAATCGGGCTGACATCGCTTGAATATTCCCAGAGCCAGCCATCTCGGCATACAAGCGGCAAGCATTTATTCAACTCGGTTGACCTTGTCATCAATAATCACTCGGTGCCTGGAGATGCAATTCTCAGTCACGAACAAGTGAAAGTGCCTTTTTCACCGACATCGACCGTCATCGGCGCTGCTATCCTGAATGCGGTTCTTGCTGAGGCAATAAAAATCATGGCTGAAAGAGGTTTTGTACCACCGATCTTCTTAAGTGGTAATATCGATGGAGCGGATTCTCACAACAACACGCTGGTTGAGAGATACCAGAATAGAATTCCTTTATTATCATAAGCTAAACGAACAATAGCCCAATGGAATAATAGAATTGGAGCATCTTTCAAAGTTACTGAACTTGTCATTGACGAGTATAAAAGAATATTAATCAGGGGCGTTTCTTCATCATCTATTGAAGTAGAAATCGCCCCTTTTTGATGTGCCTAAGCAAATAATGAACTGTGATAAAAGTAATTGCTTATAAAGATATTGATACGTTGCTACTGAAAATGGGGGCACAACTCCTAAGGTTGGTTACCATATATGGCGAAAAAATGTAAATAGTTAGAAAACTAGTAAAATATATTTTTTAAATTGATTGACTGATAATGATTATCATTATATATTAGAAAATGTAGAGAGTTGAAAATGATTCTCAATTACAAAAACATTCACGAGGTGCAAATTATGAAGAAGAAGGTAACCGTTCTGAGTTTGGTTTTATTGCTAGTTTTAGGCGCTTTGGCCGGCTGTACGAGTGCAAACAAAACTTCAGAAAAACAGCCCGCTGATAAAAAAGAAGCCGAAGAAAAGAAAGAGCCTGGCGTAGTAAATCTTTATACAAGCAGGCATTATGAGTCTGATAACGAACTATATAAAATTTTTGAAGAAAAGACCGGAATCAAAGTAAACGTAGTTGAAGGAAAAGGCGACGAACTAATGGAGCGCTTGAAGGTTGAAGGGGACGCAACTGAAGCGGACTTATATTTTACAGCTGATGCCGGTAACCTTCATATAGCAAAAGAATCTGATTTGCTGCAGCCGGTTGAAAGTGAAGTTCTTACCAAAAACATTCCTGAAAATCTTCGTGACGATGAAAACTATTGGTTTGGAATGGCAAAAAGAGCACGTGTCCTTGTGTATGCGAAAGATCGTGTAAAGCCTGAGGACCTGTCCACTTATGAAGCAATGGCAACACCTGAATGGAAAGGAAAAGTTGTTGCGCGTCCTGCTGACAATATGTATAACATTTCACTTCTTTCTTCTTTCATTGAAGTAATGGGTGAAGAGGAAGCAAAGAAATGGGCTAAAGGATTTGCTGGAAATATGGCAAGAGACCCACAAGGAAATGACCGCGACCAGGCAAAGGCAGTTGTAGCCGGTGAAGCGGATGTAGCACTAATGAATACTTACTATGTAGGACTTATGTCAGTTTCGGAAGACCCTGAGGAAAAGAAAGTAGCTGAACAAGTAGGCGTATTCTTCCCGAACCAGGAAACAACTGGAACCCACATCAACGTAAGTGCGATTGCGGTGACGAAGCATGCCAAGAACAAAGAAAACGCGATTAAATTCATGGAGTTCTTATCAAGCGAAGAAGCACAGGGTAAGTTTGCTGAAGTTAACTTCGAGTATCCGGCAAACCCTAACGTTGAGCCATCTGAGTTCTTAAAAGCATGGGGTGATTTCAAAGAACAGGATATTAAACTTTCCGTTCTTGGTGAACATCAACAGCAGGCAATCAAGATTTTCAACGAGGTAGGCTGGAAATAATCTGAAGCAACCTTCACTGCATTGTTCACAATAAATTCAGTATCTAAATGAGAATGAAATTCGTTATATTTAGGGGGGATGTTACTTTAAGCATCCTCCCAATAGTGTTTATTTATAGGGAGTGTCGGTGTTGAGATTGAGGAGGCTTGTAAAACAACAATTAAATATTTGGTCCTTGCTTAGCCTGGCCTTCGTTACAATCATCATCATACCGAACCTCATTATTGGAGTTCAGCTTTTTACCGAGCCGAATGAAAACTGGGAGCATATTAAGGAATATTTATTAAAGGATTATATTCGGAATACGCTGGTGATAATTTTTTTCACCGCGATTGCAACAACCATAGTAGGAACAAGTCTCGCATGGCTTGTGGCCATGTATGATTTCCCACTCAAGAAATTCCTGAAGTGGGCGTTGATTTTGCCCTTGGCCATTCCACCGTATATCGCTGCCTATACGTACCACGGAATCGTTAACTACACCGGGGTTATTCAAACTACCCTTAGGAATTCATTTGATATCACAGTTAACCAGCAGTACTTTAACATAATGAATATTCAGGGGGCAGTTTTTATTTTCACCGTGACTCTGTTTCCCTACGTATATACGATTACAAAAAGTTTTTTTCAAAATCAATCTTCGTCCATGATTGAAAATGCCCGCCTTCTCGGGGGAGGCCCATTAAGAATATTTTTTCGAGTTGCATTGCCGATTTCCAAAGCATCCATTGTTGGAAGTGTAACGCTAGTCATTTTGGAAGTCCTCAATGATTATGGGGTTGTCAGCTACTTTGGGATCCAGACTTTTAGTACTTCAATATTCCGGACATGGTACGGGATGAAAGATCTTGATTCTGCGCTCAAGCTTGCCGGTTCACTGATGCTCTTGGTCATCATTGTCCTCGTTCTTGAGAAGGTTTTGCAGGGAAGAAAACGATATAGCTTTTCAACTACGAAGGTTCGGCCTGTACAGCCGAAAAAGCTAAAGGGCATGAAGGCATGGCTTGTATGTGCCTATACTTTTGGAATCTTTTCAATTGCTTTTATCATTCCCTTTCTTCAGCTGGTTAGATGGGCGTTCATGACATATGAGAAAGTGCTGAATAAGGATTTCCTGATACTTGCTTATAACTCGATTTATGTAGCTGCAATCGCAAGTATCATTATCGTGATTATCGGGCTTGTGATTGCCAACTTTACCAGGATGAACTCGGGGATTGCAGCGAAATTGGTTTCCAGGGTGACGACTTTGGGTTATTCGATCCCTGGAGCGGCGATTGCCATAGCGTTTATTACAATTTTTCTCTGGCTGGATACGACGAATAAACATCTGTTGTTAAAAATTGGCCTGGTGCCGACGATTGTCTGGCGAACTACCTTGGCCATGCTGATTTCAGCCTATATTATCCGCTTTTTGGCAATAGGATATAATTCGATTGAATCAGGGTTTGAAAAGGTTGGGAACAGTTTTACAGAAGCATCCCGGATGTTGGGTGCTTCCACTATGAAGACGTTTTTCAAGGTCGACCTTCCGCTGGTAAAGGGAGCTGTGCTTAGTGGCTTTATTCTAGTGTTTGTCGATATTCTGAAAGAGCTGCCATTGACGTTATTTTTACAGCCCTTCAATTTTTCAACCTTAGCCACGCAGGCGTTCAAGTATGCAAACGATGAAAGAGTACAGGAAGCGTCATTGGCCTCGTTAATAATCATCCTATTTAGTGCGATTTTCATTTTCTTTTTCCATAAACTTGCAGATAAGGAGAGCAGCTAATGTTTGTAAATATCAGTAACCTACAGTATACGTATAGAAATGCAAAGGAAGCTGTCATCAAGGACTTTAACCTGGATATAGAAAAAGGTGAAATTGTTGCGATTCTTGGCGCGAGCGGAAGCGGAAAAAGTACGATTCTTAGGTTGATTGCCGGCCTTGAAACTCCCGGAAACGGAACAATTACCATTGGCGGCGAAACCGTTTGTGATCATCGCACTTTCGTCCAGCCTGAAAAACGTGGAATCGGGTTTGTATTCCAGGATTATGCTCTTTTCCCGCATATGACCGTGGAAAAAAATATTTTGTTCGGGTTGAAAAAGAAGAGCAGGAAAGATAAGCATGCACGTCTTGAGGAAATGCTGAACCTTGTAAATCTTAGTGACTATGCAGACCGTTACCCTCATGAGTTAAGCGGTGGACAACAACAGCGGGTGGCACTGGCAAGAGCGCTGGCTCCTGAGCCATCTTTATTAATTCTCGATGAGCCCTTCAGCAATCTTGATGCGGACTTGCAGAAAAAAATTAGAGGCGAGCTCAGGGACTTGATTAAACAGACTGGTATAACGTCCATATTCGTAACTCATGACAAGGATGATGCAAAAGCCATGGCGGACCGTATTGTCTATATTGAAAATGGAAAAGTAAAGATGTCATCAGTGAAAGGGAAGCAACAAGAACCGGAGCTGTTGTTCTGCTGAGACACCAGTTTTAAACTCCACAATAGTGAAATTTTACATTAAAACGGCATATGGGAGTTGTCCCTAATTTGCCTGAATGCCTGTCACGGCCCATGTGACGTCGAGTGCTACTGAATCGACGTCCTGGGAGTGACGGGCTTTTTTGTGGGGACAAAGATTGTGTAATTCCACCGAAGTGCCCATAGAACTCAGGAAGGTGCCCATAGAAATTAGAAAAGTGGAAAACGCTTTGTGAAGGAGGTTCTCCATATAAACACATGCAAAGGAAGTTTCTTGAATAGTATGAAGTAACGCAAAGTATCCGGATAAATCCCCACCATGGTTAGTTTTAGATAGCAATCCAAAGATAATCAACTAATGATGACCATTTCGGGGAGAGGACCTACCCGCGATTAAACCAGGTATGAAATGGGGTACCAGTCCGGTAGTACAGCTGCTAACCAACGTAACATAGGAGGGTTGGAAGCGGTGAAATAATACAAGAGCAGGAGGTATATCATGCCAAGCGGAGTACACAGCGTAGACTTGTCTGTACCAATTGAAAAAGTTTGGGGCTTTGTAAGTTCGATTAATAATTGGGCACCACTTGTTCCAGGGTATATTGAACACGAAATCATAAGTGATATGGAATCGACCTGGGCCTTTAAGGGCGATCTTGGTTTCATAAAGAAAACAATTAAATTGAAAGTGGACATTACAAAGTGGGAGGAGCCTAACCGTGTCACGTTTGACCTGACAGGACTTTCGGATAAGTTTGCTGGAAATGGATATTTTGAAGCGAAAAGGCTGGACGGCAATTTCACTAGGATGACTGGCTGCCTGAATATTACGGCGCGTGGGGCAACGGCTTCTATGGCCAATAGCGTTCTGAAGAATTTCGTCCCCAAAACCACTGAAGAATTGACGCTGACTGTCGCGAATAAAATTAGGGAAATTGAAAATGTGAACGTGTAAGGTGGTTGTAGAAGTGCAACCGCTTAAGATGAGTACCTTAAAAGATAGTTTTATTGTGTAGGTGAATCATAAGGGCCTGACTCCAGCAAAAGCTCGGGAGGACGGCCCTTTATTTATGACTTTTTATAAAATTATTACTGTTTTTTCGGTTCGCATAAACTTTTTTGAGCTCTTTGGAAATACTGCGCCTGTAGCGCACCATCTCCAGAAGAAATCATGTTTCCTTTTGCCAATTGCTCCTTTTAACAAGATTCCGGGCAAAATGCAGTTGGGCAGACCTTTAGTGTGATAGGTCTTACCGTCTTCGAAATTGTTAAGGACAAACACATCATCTATGACTGTCTGTACTTCAAATAATCCATCAGCAGAATGGATCAGTGTACCCAAGCGCTGTTGATCTGCTTCAAAATCTTTTTGAATATCAAAATCGTGATCATGGATATGAGGGAAATGATGGAGGACAAGGGAATTCAGTGCTGCTTCCCCTGTTTTTATATCATCCTTATTCATACGTATAAAATCCTCAACAGTTTTGAACCAGGCAGTTCCAGTTTTGCGATCAAGCCAACGGACAAATTTCCGAAGTTCTGTAAAAAATTCTTCAGTTTTATCGGCGGTCTTTGAAATTAAAATTCTGCCTGGGAAGTAGGTAGAGATGAATTCTTCCCAAAAAAGTGGAGTGCATTCCTGCCAGGATGAGGGACTTAAATCTTCAAGATAATCAGTGAGATAGTAGGAGAGGTGAAAGAGAAATTCATTTCGGTTGGGGTCTTTTGGTTTGCCAAGTTTGTAGGCAATAAGGTCGTCTCCATAGAAGAAGGCAAGTGCGCGGTTTCTCATTTGAAATTTTGAACCAATCTGGAGTTTTTTAAGTATCTTTTCGCGGGTTTGGGACTTGGTGAAGGGGATAGTAAAGGAATGGATCTGGAATTTTTCGCAGCAATGTTCCGCCGCTAATCCGCTGCCGCAGCTGCATAGTGGCCTTTTTTTCATACTGTTTTCAACCTGCTTTCCGAAGGGGTTTTTGCCTGAAGTGTGAGGGAGTGTATTGTGGTGTTAGAGGCATGTTTAGTATATCAATAAAACTATTGTTTATTAATTATTGGAAAATATTCTTTTTAGTGTAAATTAGGGGACAGTTCTTATCTGTGGGATGGAACCGTCCCTAATTTTATTGTAAGAGTTCATATAATAAAATAATTTTAAGTCTAATTCATTACTCGTTGGTGACGGAAAATTAGATTCATTTATTAAGGTAGATATCTGAATGAGCATTTTAGATTTTATAGCAGTGCAAAAAGGGTAGTTTAATAAAGATACGAAAAGAATGAAAGAATCGGAAAGGGGTTCCTATTTTGAAAGTTTTAGTAGTCGGGGCAAACGGCCAAATCGGAAAGCAATTAGTGAATCTGTTACATGATAGCAGCAAGCACACCGTCAAGGCATTTGTACGGAAAGAAGAGCAAGCAAGGAAGTATGAACAATCCGGTATAGAAGCGGTATTAGGCAATCTTGAGGGAACAGTTGAGGAACTTGGGGAGACAGTGAAAGGCTGTGACGCAGTTGTGTTTTCGGCCGGTTCAGGCGGGCATACGGGACTGGATAAAACGCTGCTGATTGATCTAGATGGAGCGGTGAAAATGATGGAAGCTGCTGAAAGGGCAGGAGTAGGGCGATTCATCATGGTAAGTGCGCTTCAGGCTCATAACCGGGAAAATTGGAATGAGCAAATTAAGCCTTATTACGTCGCAAAGCACTATGCGGATCGGATGCTCGTTCAAAGCGGGCTCAACTACACGATTATTCGCCCGGGAGGTCTACTGAATGAACCGGGAACAGGCAAGGTAACTTTAGCGGAAAACCTGGAGCGAGGTTCGATTCCGAGGGAGGATGTAGCAAAGACGATTCTGGCAGTTATTGATCATGAAAATGCATATAATAAGGCTTTTGATTTAGTTTCAGGGGAAACGCAAATCGAGGAGGCAATTAAAAGTTTATAAATAAAAGATGAAGAAGGGACGTTTCTCATGCGCCGCAGGTGAGAAACGTCCCTATTTAGTTAAGCAGTTCAGCCTGAATGATGTAACGTTCGGGAGCACTGCCGACATAATTAAAGGGATAGCATGTTGTCAATGTTAGGGTTGGGCTGTCTTTTTTTACAATGACGCTTCGATCATCAGGATCGGTGATGAAAATCTTGTTTATTTTGTACGTATAGATAGAGTTGTTAAAAGAAATAGTCAATAGGTCTCCATCCTTTAATTCATCCAGCCCGTAAAAAACAGTGTCCCTGTGGCCGCTTAATACGGTATGTCCACCACCATCAGGCGGAGTGGTGAGTTTGCTGGAAAACATACCAACTCCCTTTTTTAAAGTTCTTTCATCCGTTCCCCAGTAAACTGAATATTTCCGATTAAGCTTTGGAATCATCAGATAAGCGACCTTTTCACCTTTCGAAAAATTGGCAGCCGATTGTGGAGTTGCTTTAGGTCCGCTGGCCTTTGGCTTCATATTCATAGTATCCGGGATAACCTCTTCTTCAGCCTTTAAGTTCAGGGGAGGTGCAGTTTCCCGTTTTATAGCGGAAAGCTCTTCTCTTGTCATTTCCTCAGCAGCTGACCGGCCTATGTGCCATTCGAATAAATGATAAGAACCCAATAGAACTCCAGTTATAATAAGAAAATATCCTAGTACAACCCTACTCATAATAGTCACCTCAATGGAAAAACGGCAATGAGGTTTTGCCGTTTTCCCTGTGTTGCGAATCTTAGCTTGTCTGCTTTTTACGGAAAACAAGAAGATAGCCAAGTAATGCTAAGCCTGCCCCCAGCCCAATCATAGTAATCGAATTGGAAGCTGTTTCTGGCAATGCTTCACCTTCAGTGGTCGAATCTGTTGAACCTGAGGTATCATTAGAATTATCATTGGAATTATCATCATTGCTTGACGTTTGTGTTGCTACGAAATTATCATATTCAGATTGAGAAACCTCACAAGGCAGCCCGTCATTGTCCCTGTCCAAATCATGAGGGTCATTAGTTGCACTGTACCCGTTGGAATGCCAGAAGCTCATAACTTCTTCGTTACTAGAAAATTCACCACAATCCCTGTCCGCCTCAGCAAAAGCTGCATTCGAATAACCTACCAACAAGAAAGCAAACGACAAAAATGAAACGATAAATTTCTTCATTACGTTTCCTCCTCCTAGAGTAAGATTGTGAACGTAACCAATTTTATGGGAATAAAGTCGAAATAACAAATAATTTAATAGATTATTAACAAAAATGGTATGTAGTTCCCAGAAAATTTGTTCTTTTAGGAAAAAGGACACCTATAACGTGTATAGGGACGTTTCTCATCTGTAGCAGATGAAAACCGTCCCTAAATTTCTTTTAGTCTTCGATAGAATTTACTTCAAATAGATAAGAAGTTGATTCGGTACTTTCATAGGCCTCTTCAATAATGTTTCCATGTTCATTTTTTTCTTCGTGCGTTTTTTTCATTGCATAAGTTGCAACAGAGTAACCCTCTACAGGTAACTGGTCTTGATCAACTTCTTGTATTTTTCCATTGTTTACAATAAAACCACCTTGATTATCTGTATCATATTCCATCCATTCTCCTGAACTTCTTATAACATAATAAGAAAAGTCGCCTTTGGATCTTGTAATATCTTGAATATCAAGGACACCGAGATTTTTAAAGAAAAGGTCAGCGTCAACTAACCGGTCGTATTGAAGCCAGTTATCAAGCTGACTGTGAACAACCCGATATCTGTTTTTTTCACTATCATATTGTATTGTATAATGTTTTAAGCCCTTGTCCTCTGAGCTGATCAGTTCCAAATGTAGATCTCTGATTGTGCCCTTTTTATTATATTCAACTACAAAATCCTGGAGACTCAAACTGTTATTCTCCAAGTCTAATTCGTGCCGGATTCGTTCATATTCCTCTTGGAAGTTTATCGTATAAACCGACCCTAGCTTATGTTCGATGGATACAGCACGGCCTTGCCATTCCAGATTCGCAAAAGGCAAAAGCCACTGAACGACGATGAATGTAAGGAAACCAAAAACAGAGGCGGTTCGCTTAATATTTACATTCAGCTTCGGGCGAAAAAGCAGCAGGTACACAATAAATCCAAGCGGTATTGAAATGAGATTAAAGTGGAAAGCAAATGAACCTAGTACAAAGTATCCTATCATTTTCAAAGGAAAATTAGGCTCTGGCTCTTCGCTTTTTCTCACTAAATAAAAGAAACTGCCTAATAAAATAACTGTGTAGGTTATGGATGCCATTTCTAACCCCCGAATAGATTTTAGTCGTCCCTAGTGTTCTTTGATTTTACCATAATATTGAAAATATTATTGGAGGAACTAGAAAATAATTCATTCAGGCAGGGGATGTAGAATTGAACGACATCCGCGTCAACCTCATCCTTTTTCCGGAGAACGAGTCTGTGTATGGATTGGCCACAACAGTCGCCAGCTGCATTAGGACCTAGCGGTTATCCTCGTAAGAACCCGTATTGAAGCCGCGGGGAAGGAAGTTTGAAGTAGATGAAACTTCCGATGACGCGTTTTTTGCTTAATAGTAAATAGGGGACAGTTTTCATTGCAACAGATGAGAACCGTCTCTTTTTTTACATAAAAATTACCAATAATGCCATACTTCGACAAAAATTTCCAGTCTTAATTGATACTATTAATATGTTGTTTATATTTTTAAAAGGAGGAAAGCGAATGAAATGGTTAAACACTAACCATTCGGGATGCAGAAAATCGTTGATTTTGACACTTGTCATTTTCTTCACAGCATTTTCTGTAATGCCGGCAAATGGGTTGGCGGAAAATGCTGTTCCAACTGCTACAAAGGCAGAGATTGAGCAAAGCATTTCGACTGGGCAAAGCTGGCTCACAGGCAGCCAAAACCAGGATGGCAGCTGGGGAACTCATTTTGCTGAAAAGATGAGGAATACTTCGGAAATCACGAAGTACCTGACTGAGAGCCTGCCAAATGATGCCTCACTTCTAAAATCATCAGAATGGTTAAAGAATCAGGAAACTGCTAATTTTGATTTTATGGCGAGAACCCTATCCCAAAAAGGCAGCAAGGAACTTCAAACTCTTTTGGGTGCCCAAAGCACGGATGGGGGATGGGGCCTTGCTGAAGGTTATGACAGCGATGTTTTTGACACCGCCTTAATCCTAGGAGCTCTGTTGGAAAAAGATCCTTCCAATAAAGACATCATTCAAAAAGGAATTGCGTATCTGATTAAGCAGCAAAAGGAAAACGGCAGTTGGGGCTACCACGACCGCCAGCAAGACAGTGTATTTGTTACAGCACAGATTATCCTCTTATTAAATGAGTTTATCCTTAAAACGGATTCAACCTCTAGTGAAGTATTGTCCTCTCTGATTCAAGCCGGTGACTTTATCCTATCATTGCAGCAGGAAAACCAAACATGGGGACTTGAAGAAGGCACACTACTAAAAACCCTCATGGCGTATCAAGCCGTTTTGGAAACGAATGGGCTCCAGCCAGTAGGCCTAGTACATGATGCAATCCTTCAGCTTCAAGAGGAAAACGGAAGCTGGGCGAACGATCCATACATTACGTTATGGGCGCTCAAAGCACTCAATTGTCACCTGGAGTCAACAAGTGTCGCTATTTCCGCAATTGAATTATACAAGGTAACACAATCAGAAAAGGTTCAGAGCGACCTGTTTGAAGCATACGAAATACTGGAAATAAACCCAATCTATGAATCTTCTACTGAGCAATTACAGGTACAAGCCTTTATTAAAACGCCAGCCGGGAAGTACGAAACCGTCCAAGCAGAGGAAGGTTTAATCTGGAATACCCAAAACCGTACACCGGGCGATTACACCGCAGTTGTCCAAATAAAAAATAAACAAACCGGGAAAATCGCTGCAACCAGCCAGAAGGCTTTCAAAATTATTCCAAGTAATAGAATCGATAGTGCGACAATCCTAACCTCACCAGATAAAACGTCTGTTGGACAATCCAAGGAAGTGAATGTCCAACTCTCACTCTTCCATTCCAGCAATGTGAATGGCGAAGCAACACAGAAAGTCGAAGTATATTCAAAATCTGGTGAACTGGTTGCTTCTCAGGAAAAAGTAGTTTCCACTAACCCAGCAGAACCGAACATCAATACAAATATGCTTAAGTTCACACCGGAAGTCGGACAAGAGACAACGTATACGATAAAGGGCTACGTTTACAAGGATGGCAAGGCTGTAACCGAGACGGAAAAGAATTTCGAAGTGCTGCCACCGCCACCTCCGACAAGGATTGACGCAGAGCAAGCCTTAAACAAGGAAATCGTAAATCCGGGTTCGGATACTGTGAATGCTGAGTTTATATTAAAAGGGCTTGGAGCCCCAACCGAGCCGGAAAGAAAACCACTTGATATGATTTTTGTCATCGATACATCCGGCAGCATGGATGGCTCTGTAACACAAACAAAGGAAGCAACGAAGAAACTGATGGAGCTGATACAGCCAGGGGACCGGGGCGGAGTCATCTTTTTCCATTACTGGGCAGATGTCATCCAGAATCTCACAACGGATATCAATCTTTTGAAAAAGGCTGCCGATAAAGCGGATGCCTGGGGAGGAACATCGATTGATTCTGGCATTAACTCAGCGAGAAGCTTATTCAAGAAAGAAAGCAATAGTGAACGGGAGAAAGTCATTGTCTTATTATCGGATGGGCAATCTACAAGAAGTTCTGCCTTAAATCAAGCAAATGCAGCAAACGTAGAAGGGATTACCATCCACACCATTGGCCTTGGTTCCGGTGTAGATAAGTATCTGATGGAGCAAATTGCGATCGCTACTGAGGGAACGTACCGCTTTAGCCCAAGTGCCGGGGAGCTTGAGGAAATGATGAATGGAATCGGCGGAGAGGTCTTTAATCTTGCCGGCAAAAATGTCGTCCTTACCACAACCCTGCCAAGTGGCATAACGGTCGATCAGACAAAGTCTACTCCTGCACCTAAAATTGTTAACAACGCGAATGGAACGAAAACGGTTGAATGGAATTATGACATCATCGTCATGAACCAGACACAGCCAATCACACTCGCCATGACGGGAACTTCCTTCTCCCCAGGAGAAACAGAGGACATCACAACTAACACAAAACTGACTTATACGGCAAAAAGCGGTGAGCAAATCGCGGTTCCATTGCCGAACATGCAAGTGAAGGTAAACGATTCCCTGCAAACGCGGATTCAGTTAAATGATTCCGACTTTACCGCAAATGAAAACGCTGAAATCCATATTGAAGTTGAAAACAACTCTGATCAGGCTGCTGATTTACAAGCAGTTGTTGAAATTGTGGATAATAGCGGCGGTGTGGTGTCAGAGGTCGGAACGTATCCGATTGACCAGCTCGCAGCAAAAGAAATACATGCCCAAGACCTCGTCTGGAATACTGGTAATACATATACAGGCGACTATGCAGTAAAGGTAACTCTTGTTCAGAACGACGGCCAAAAGGTATCCGAGGCAACTGCGCCTTTTATGATTATTGCCCAGGGTAGTGTTGAGGCCGAGACCACTACAGACCAGGCTGAGTATCAGTCGGGACAGGACGTGGTCATCAAGCATCGTATTGAAAACGGTGCAACAAATAAAGACTTTGCAAATCTTGCAATCAAAACAACCGTCATAAATTCGGATAACCAGTCCCAATTTGAAGACGAAATGGTACTGCCTTACCTGTCTGCACAAGTGAGTGCGGATCGCTCCCTAACGTGGAAGAGCGGCCAGGCCCTGCCAGGTAAGTATACGGTGAAAACGGAGATATGGGACGGAGATGTCCTAGTAGCCTCTGATGAAACAGTAATGACAATCTTACCAACGGCTGACCTCGGCTATGGCTTGGAAGGCACATTGACAGTGGGAGACAAGAAGGTCATTAGCGGCAAACCGGTTGACCTGAACTACACTGTCACTAATACGGGAAACAGCACCGTAAAGGATGCCAAAACAGAAGTACTGGTCATACAACCGGAAACCGGGCAAGTGGTCAAAACGTTTGAAGATCAGACCGAACTGGCCATCAATGGAACCATTACAAAAAGCTACTCCTACAATACAAAGGGCTTAAAAATCGGGAACTACCTTGCCGTTTTAAGAACAACCCTGCAGAATGGCGAAATTATAGCGCTCGATAGCGGTTCGTTCTCAGTGGATGTCTCAATTGAAGTCAGCAAATCGGTAAAAGAGGGATCCAGAATCCTTGTCTGGACCGAAAAGCCCGAAGCCAACACATGGATTGAAAAATTGGTGAAGGAATCGGATTATGCCACTGTGGTGACAACTGCCCAGGACTTCATGAAAGAACTCAGGTCCAACAAATATAATGTGTACCTTGTGACTGATACACAACAGCCGCTGACAGGGCTTGACGATCAGGAACTGCTTGCAAAAATCCATAATGGCCATCGTTTGATTGCAACGGCGAATGCCAATCTGGCAAACTTCCAGACCTTTAATCCTTTTGGCGCCAAACTGATTGGAACTCAGACAATCACTAAAAGCAGCCTTTCCTCTAAGGCATTTTCAAGCTTTACTGGCACTTTTGAGGGGGCTTTGCAAAAATACGACCTAACTACTGGTGAGACGTGGGCAACCCTTGGCAGCCACCCTGCAATCGTAGCAAATGAATACGGGAACGGAATGGCCGTGCATGTAGGCTTCGACAGCCGCCAACTACAGGGACTGACATCTGAACAGCTTGAAGGCGCTATGATCAAACAAATCACACCGAAGGAACCATCCTCCACACCTGGAGACGTACAAATGGTTGAAATAAAGGTGAAATCAAATGGCGGCCCGATTGACGTCCAGTTAACTGAAGTCGTCCCTGAAGGGATCCGCGTGATAGATCCGATGGATTTGGATTTCACGGCTCAAGAAAACAATTATAATTGGAAAAAAACAATGGAACCAGATGAGGAAATAACCCTTCATTATCTGATTGCCAACCCAATGGTAAGCGGGCACTATTCGCTGGTTACCGAAAATGGTATTTGGGATCAAGGGGAATTCTTCAATTTTGAAAGCAAGGAACTTCAACTCGAATTCACCCAGAGTGAAGAAACCCTTCTACTTGAGGCTGTGGGCTCCCTGAAATCTGCCAGCATCTCAAGTACCAAAGGCAAAGGACTGCTGAAAAACCTGTCCAATACGCTAAGAGGATATTTAGTGTATCAGCCAAAAACAAATGAAGAACTGGAACTTGCAATTGAAGAAGTCAAAAAGGGGCTTCATGTTTTGGCGAATGAAAGTGACCAGGACACGCTAAGGTTGAAACTGGAGCGAGTGCTGAGCCTATACCAATCGAACTGGTATACCGGAGGTAGAAAAGGGTCATGAAATCAATAAAAACAAGGATAAAATTCATATCCATCATCCTGCTTTTCACCGTCTACTTCTCATTCGGGTTCCCGACCATGAATGTCGTCATGACCTATCAGGCGAAGGATAAGTTTTTGCAGCTTGGGGCAGTTAATGCCCAGGCTGCATCAAGCCTTCCGAAAACGGAGCTTGAAAAATTGTCCGCGGGTATAAGCGAAACCTTTGGGGAAATGGACGAAAACCTAGAGAAGAAAAACATCAAGATGATACAGGCAGCTGTAAAAGATACAAAACAATTAATCAAGTCATCAGAGGCTGATATCAAAAAAGAGTTCAGCAAGCAAAAAGGGAAAGCTAAAAAGTATCCTAAAGCAATTGAACGACTTGAAGGGTATCAAGCTGAGTTCAACAAGAAGCTTGAAGGTGTTAAGAGGGAGCTTACAGAGCTAGAGTCCATGTTAGGTAGCAAGAACTTAAAAGACTCCGAGTTTAAGAAGGTAAAAGAAAAGCTCGGCGAACTCCACCAACAGCTATCACCTGAGGCCCCGCATTTTCCAACAGGCAATACGCTGCCAAACCGGGACATGGAGCTAAAGGCGCACGAACTGGCAACTGAAAACGAAGTCACCCCGGCCTACCTGGGCTCTGAAGAAAGCCAGAACCTTGTCCAGACACCGGAGGATCTAGCGGAAACTGCTGAAACAAAAGCAACCGATGACATCAAAAAACTGGCCGATTCCCTGGATGGATCAGCCCTGTCGCTTTATGACTATGTCAGGAATAAGGTCAAATTCGAACCGTACCTCGGTTCGCGAAAAGGTGCAACAGGAACTCTTCAGCAATTGGCTGGAAATGATGTTGATCAGGCTTCGCTCTTAATCTCGCTGCTTCGTTATAAAGGGATACCTGCACGTTATGTAACCGGGACGGTAGAAATTCCGATTGAACAGGTAAAAAATTGGGTCGGCGTCACCAACCCGCAACAGGCAGTCAGGACTCTTGGAGCGCTCGGAATTCCGCTTAAGGCCGTCCATGGGCAGGGCAAAATCGTGGCTGTCCAAATGGAACATACGTGGGTAGAAGCGAAAGTTCCGTATGAAGACTACCGCGGTGCAGGCGCGCAAAAAGGTGAAACTGCCTGGGTTCCACTCGACCCAAGCTTCAAGCAAAACGTCTACAAAGAAGGCTTGAAGTTTGAGGAATTGACTGGATTGAATAAAGAAGTGCTGCTTGACGCAGCGCAAAACTCAGGTGACCAATCAGGCGATGAGGAGACGGTTACCAATCTTGACATGAACGCTATCCAAGGCCATCTTTCGGGAGCAATGTCCAAGCTTGAGGCATATATCCACGAGCAAGGACTTGAAAATGCTCAATTGAATGATGTAATTGGCAGTTGGGAAGTAAAAGAGCAAAAGCTCGGGATCCTTCCACTCACACTACCTTATAAAACGGTTGCTATCACCAAAGAATTAACATCGTTGCCGAACGAGATGAATGAGTGGGTCAGTTTCAGTATCCGCGGCGGAAGCCCGTTTGGATTCAACTTTTCAGGTGAGGATGCCTTCAAGCATAAAGCGAAGGCAGTGGACTTGTACGGAAAAAGAATTACACTCTCATGGGCACCTGCCACCGAAGAGGACGCAAACATCATTTCCGAATATGGTGGTATTTTCAAGACTCCAACCTACATGGTTGAAGTAACTCCGCTATTAAAAGTGGATGGTAATACCGTAGCAGAGGGCAAGCCGGTCGGGCTCGCCTATACCCAGGAATTTGTTATGGGCTTCAGCGCACCAGGCATGGGTGAAGAAGAAGTGAAAAACCCTGTAACAGCTGGAGCGTTCTACGCGGTAGGACTTGATTTTGGGAAAATTGCTTCCGGAGAACTGGATCAAATCAAAGTAAATGTCGAAGCTTTGAAGAACAAAGTTAATCCAGACACCATGTATACAGATGAAGCCCTCGGAGAAATTTTAAACGGGGTTGTAAAATCCTACTTTGGACAGCTCGATGTTGCCAGACAGCTTATTTCACAGCAATATGACGTTTCAGCAAACCGGCTTCTGAGCGGAGCAATGACCGGTTATCAGCTAAATGTCGGCTATATGTTCATGGCTCCTGCAAAGATAGCGCCTGGAGGCATGTATATCGATGTCGACCGGAATATTGCTTCCGTTGTCAGCAAAAAAGGCAAGAAACAAGACGAACTATCGTTCATGCTTGCAACAGGTTCCCTGGAATCGGCAATGGAACATGGCATTTACGAACAGTTCCTCGGACTTCCTTCCGTATCAACCATTAAGGTGCTGGAGGAGGCCAACAAGCGGGGTATTCCTATTTACACCGTAACGAAACAAAACATAAGTAAAGTCCTGCCGAAGTTAAAGATTAGCAGTACCGTTAAAAATGACATTACCAATTCGGTGAACAAAGGCCGCATCGTGACTATTCCAGAAGAGGAAATCCAGTATTATGACTGGCACGGAACCGGCTATATTGCTATGGATCCTAAGAGTGGCGCGGCGGGCTATATGATCAGTGGGGGAACCGCTGGAGGATCAACGAGCCTGCCGGTTGATATTGCTTCCTTGATTGCCCTAATCGACGGATTCATTGCACTTATCTCGGCAATATCCCTGCTGGCATCAGGGACGATTATTGGGGTATTCTTAGGATTGGTACTTGTCATCCTGGCTATTGCATTCCTGGTCCAACTGTTTGATTTGATGTATCAATATTATGTGTTGGGGGATACCTCTGTAGGGGGGGCAATTATTACCCAAGCTATTATTAGCATAGTAGCTGCACTGGGTGGCAGCCTTCTTGTCAAGTTTTTCCCTGGAATCAAGAGTACAATCGATGACATCTACAATGCCATCGCCACGAGATTGGCTAATCGGGCAGCAGCCGATAGGCTGGCGAATCAATTTTCTAAGGATTTCGTCAATGAAGTAGTAAAAAAATCTGGTACAGACAGTCTTCCGAAGGTTGAAAACCTTGTAAAACAACTGACAGATTCAGGGGTAAGCAAAGATATCATTGAACGCATCGGAAAAAACGAGGGAGCCGAGGGCTTGGAGAATCTGCAAAAGCTTATTGACCTTGGCCTTAGTCCAAGCCAGATTAGCAAGATTCTTGATAACGGAATCAACCTAGCCGATGCAATTAGACTGGCGGAGAAAAATATCCTCCCTGATGATTATGCGAAATACGGAATTAGGAATGGGACGGATGTTAGGGAATTATTTGAATCACTAACCGAAAGGAATTTAACTCTAGGTGACCTTTCTAGATTAGTAGATTCTGGATTATCTCCTTCAATCATCTCAAAATATGATATTAGATCCTCTGGGGAGATAACGAAAACAATAGATGATTGGAATAAATTTAAAGATGTAAACTTAAAAAGCCTTAATACAGGGGATGCTACCAGACTTATCCGTTCACTTGAAACAGTTGGAATGAAGACGGAAGCATTGATAAAATATGGCTTTGACAGCATGGCTCCACATATTGTCAAAAGCTTTAAAAACTTCGATTTGGAAATCGTAGAAAGTACAGGGGAAGAATTATTCAGGAGAGGTTATCCTGGAGAACCTGACAGAGCGTTAGGTAAGTTCTGGGGCGATAAATATAGGACAATTGAAGAAGCAAGAAACGACTTGGCCATTTTAGAAGAATGGGGTAATCCGCTTACAGGCGAATTCAGGATTTCGGTTCCAAATGGTCAGAAGATGCTCAAAGGACCTGCAGCCGAGCAATATGGCACGGGGGAATATCGGCCAGGTGGGGGAATTCAGTATTGGCTAAACGAGGTACCCAACTCGTGGTTAATTAAATAATGAGGAGGACAGCATGGGTGCGGACAAAGATTTTATAGTCTTGATCACCAAAGCCAAGAACGAAATTGAGAAGCATGATTATGCAAACGACTTCGTACTAACTGCGATGCTTGAGCAGCTGGACAGGTTAAAGGATTTTGTGGAAACAAATTCTTTAAACAAAAATATAACAACATTGGGAGTAGTGCGTTACACTATTGAGTACGAGGTGCCTGGAGAAATTGGCGCAGTTGTAAACGAGATCGACCGATACTACAACAATGTCTATAAAAGAAGTTAAAAGCCAAAGTAGGAGCAGGGGCCATGAAGTTACCGGCCCTTGCTTTACTAAGCTAGTTAGGCATATAACGCAACAAAAAGGCAGAAAAGAATCTGCCTTTTTGTTTGCGTTTTTTAGAGTTTAAAAAATTCTCCTATTTCATAAGTAGATTGGTAGGTAAAGAGGATGCCTTTTCCTCCTAAAAATCTCTTTCATTCTCCCTGGTGGTTGGATCTTCAATTCTGTTTGAGGATTCAGGGATTGCATCGTAAACGGCAGGGTCGACATTGTGGATCGACCCGTCGGCCAATGCGCTGAATAAATCATAAAGTGGAGCTTTGACTGTTTCTTTTAGCATACCGGCCTGTTTTTGCCCCAGGGTCTGGCTTTGGCCTTTGATTTCCATTAGCATGATTGCGGCGTCATTCAAGGCAAACGCCCCAAGGGCTGTGCCTGGAAGGTTTACATCAGGATATTTCTGTACCGCGCCAAAGTGCGAGAAGCCTCTTTGCAGGGTTTGGGCAGCAAGTGCATTGACCTGCTTGCCAAGCTTAAGGACATCCGCATCGACCTCATACTGTTTTCCAGTGAACGGATCTGTGTAAGGATCGGCCACTACAGCCGCCAGCTGCATTGGGACTGAGCGGTTATCCTCGTCAGAAACTGTATTGAAGCCGCGGTGATGGACGTCTACATAAACATCAGGCTTGAATTGCTTGAACACACTGGATACGGTCCTGGACTCAGCGGTAACGAAGAAACCGCCGTAGTTGCTGTTATTGGTAGTACGGTTATTTAGGAAGTTTGCAATTTTTCCCTTATCTTCGTTTTCAATTCTGAAATCGAGGTTGGGATTGTAGTCCCGGTTCTGGTCATATCCAGGGATTCCATAAACGACGCGGCCGTTGTTATTTTGCGCCCTTTCGCTGCCATCGCTATTGTAGTACCAAGGGGCTTTTGTATCAGCAGGAAGCTGGATGTTCGATGGGAGCCAGGTCTGGTGAGTATAACGAGTTGGATACCATTTTTCCTGATAGAGATTGTCGGATCCCTCAGGATTGATCCTAGGCATGATCCAAATTGAAACGTTTTTCAGAATCTTGTCCACTTCTGCGGAGTTAGAAGATAATTTTTGAATAATGTCCAGTGCAGCTTCTGTGCCGATTTGTTCATTCCCATGGATTTGTGTTGTGATTAGAATCCGTTTTTTAGTCGGATCCGCTTCACCGAATTTGACTACATACAGAGGCTCTCCTTTATCTGCTTCTGTCTGATAGCCGTCAGGAGAAAGGTTAGAATAGCCGGCAATCTCAAGTTTCATTTTCCCTTTAGACGCAGCTTCAAGCTTTTGCAGAGCCTTGTATAATTCGGGGTTTGACATGTAACTCGACAATGAAACATTTTGTTCATTTTCGATGTACGGACCGTTCGGCCTTGACTGAGGGTCAGCGAAAACAGGGGTTGATGCAACCATTGCTAAGGCGAGTGTTGCTGGGATGACTGCTTTAGTCCACTTCTTCATAAAAAAACCTCCTGATTATTATTTGAGCGGCGATTCTTATGTAAGACGAAACTTTAGGTTTGCTCAACAATTATTTTAATGCAGAAACGGATTGAAGTTAATTGAAAATATGAAATTTTGGGAAAATTAAAACTTTAGTCCTAACTTCCTTATCTATAATTAATTCATTTAGCCTATACTCCATCTTTTTGTAAAACTGAAAAATAAGGAATATGAACTTTTACTGTTCATAGTGACAAATACAGATCAGGTATTCAGCAAAAATACATATACGAACGGATTTGGGGAACATGATGAAGGACAATGCAACTGTCCTGGTTCATATTAATTGCCTAAGGGTGAAAATTGAGGAAGACTCAGGTAATTCTCAGCAGATTCAAACAGTGTGGGTAAGGGCTATCGTTTAGGACGTAAATCTATATCATAAGTTTTACTTTTAATAAAATGCAGTTTAAAACCCTGTTGTTTACTATAAAAAGATACAACAGGGTTTTATTTTATATAAAGTAAATTTAACTGCTAAAAGTATTAATCCTCTTACTTCCAAAATGTTGCTAGGAATCCGATGGTATTATCCATAAACTCTTCAAAGGTGGTAGAATAATTTTTCCGGTGATTATATCCTTTTCGAATCGTTTCTATTAATAGGAGGGGAACAGGTTTCCCATTAATTAAATGGTAATATTGATCATATGCCTTTTTCAAATGCTCCCATCTCATATCATTTCCCGGCTGGACATATTCAGATACATCAATTATTTTTGCTCTGCCATTTTGTAATAGTATATTTTTCAGGTGGATGTCTCGAGGGTTTAATCCTTTTTCACGAACATATTTCCTTGCCTGATCGACATCTTCAATTACCTGTTTGGGAATAGAAATACCTTGAAGCAAACAATCGTATAAAGTGACTCCACCCTCAAAATTTAGAACCAGATAATTATCCTTATTACCAAAACATGTTGAAAAATAGGGTGAGTCTCCTAATACTTCATAGACTTCCGCCTCTATTTGAGCTTTTTGGATTTTATCATCCGCGTATAGTTTAAATACATAAGCTGGAAGATCAATGGATTGAAAAACAGCTGCGTCAGTTCCTATACCAATACACTTTAAATGATTAGAGTTTCCATGGATTGATACAGGTTCGTTGTTTGGATTTGACGAAACCGAAATTTTAGATAAGTGTTTTTCAGCAACTATCCACTCCTTTCTCATTAGCCACATCTCCTTTTTAAAAGTTTATTGTTGTTCTGATAGGTTCAGTTACAACTTCAGATGTTTTATATTACTTCTCACTAAGCTACCTTCTTTTTCTCTTGTATACCTTTTGTAGATTGAAATTTATATTCTTTATAGAAATATATAATTTCTAGTAAACCTATACACAAAACTAGCCAAACACCTCCGGCCATGTAGCCTGCTAGTACATCAGAAGGGTAATGCACCCCCAAGTAAATACGACTGATACCTATCAATAAAATAATTAAACTGAACAAAAATATCCAGCCTACCTTTAAAAGAGGTTTGTACTTACTTCTTATCACTGAATAGCCTAAAAATCCGTAATAAGTCATACTACCCATGGAGTGACCACTAGGAAAACTAAACCCATCCGCCTCGATGATTCGATTGACGGTGGGGCGCTCTCTTTCAAAGAAGCTCTTTAACCAAAGATTTACTAGGCCTCCTCCTGCTACAGCCATGAAGTAAGATAGTATTCCCCATACATTTTTGTGTTTTATGAAAAGCCAAATCATACTAATCACGAGAAGAAGGCCGAGCATTAATTTGGATCCCATTTCCGTAATTAACAGCATAAGTCTATCCATTAATGGGGAAGCATAAAATCCGATAGTATCAATAATTTTCTGATCAAAGAGAAAAGGCCTTTTTTCCATTAATTCACTTGATAAAAGAATAAATACGTATACACAAGCAATAGAAAAAAACAAACCCATAATTCCCCAAACTGCAACTTGAGAGGGGAAAGACCCACACTCTCTACGTGTACGAAACAATATAAAAACACTCCTCTCTAATGAAAAAACAAATAGACTCCATAAAAGAGGAAAGACCTTTACTATAAGTAGTAGAGGTCTTTAAAAATAAATAGACCTCTACCAAATATACTGGTAAAGGTCTGGCTAACAATTGACATTGCTAACAAAGCCGAGGACTTTCATCCTGAAATGACGACCTTGTTATTAAAGCTACTCCCCTTCGGAGAATAATATATAGTTTAATTACTACTATTATAGCAATAAAGGAGTTTAACATCAAAAAAACCGTATAACTACTAATTACGAAGAAAAGGTGTTTAATTGGCAATAAATTGGGTAAGTCCTTGGAATACAAATTAAGTGAGACTCAAAGAGGAAAGATAGCTAAGGTGAAAGAAAGTATAAGTAGACGTGGTGTTTGGAGTATTGCGATTTTAAGTCCACTTCATTTAGGAAATGTAATTCCTTTTTTAGCGGGAATGTCTAATATAAAACTTCCTCTTTATACTGGACTTACCATGCTGGGAATGGCTCCTTCTACTTTTATCTTCTTGAGTATTGGTCATATTTACGAAGGAGATATAAAAACTATAGTTACTATGATCACCAAATATCAAACTATGTTTCTTTACGGAGTTGGAGTCATATTACTTATGTTTTTTGGGTGGAAAATCCACAAATATCTTAACCATAAAAAGAAGGTTGAACACATGAGATAATAAGGGAGGAGAGCTATAAATCTTACAGCTTCACGTCCATTTATTTATTACGATTGCTTTTGATGTTTTATTATTATCAGGCAGCATAAAAAGAAAGCCGGTTCTTCGTTTAGGAAAACCGGCTTTTAGCTTATTTCTCACCACTAAGCTCACTAGAATTTTATTTTGAATTTTATGGGGTTAATAGTCTTCCAAAACATTATTCCACGTGTCTGCCAGTTCTATTGAATCTGAAACACGGTATATGAGAATCCTCCCCGTTTTATCCACATTTTAAACTTTCTTTGGAGATATCCGATATTTGAAAAATAAAGATAATATATGGACCATGTAACGGATATTAAAATGGGAAGTTGTTAAAAACAAATGTAAAGTAAGGGGAAATATGATGAAATGGTATTTGAATTTGAAAATTCGCTGGAAGTTAATCTGGGCTTTCGTGACACTTTATTTCTTTACGGTTGTTGTGAGTGCAATTGGCGTTATTAGTCTTAAACACTCGGAATCTGATTATAATCATCTATACGATGCTTACGGAATCGCAACTGCGGATATGGGGCGCGCAAATAACAATTTCAATGATTTGAAAGCTGCAGTTATGGAATTGTTTATAACAGAAGATAAACAAGAGAAAGAAAAAACAATCGCAAGAATTCAAGATTTAAGCGAAGAGATAGATCGTAACTTAACAGCAGTTGGAAGCAGCATTGAAGGCGAGGAAATGAGTGATACGTTTAATTCACTGACTGAAACTTTCAAAGATTACGATATGATCAGAATTGAAGTGGTTGGCCTCGTTTTAGAGAACAAGAACAATGAAGCACGTGATTTGAATAATACCGAGGGAATCCAGGCCGCGAATGAAATAGGCCACTATTTCGATGTAGCGTTACAATTAAAAAGTGAAGAGGGTAAAAAGCTAACAAATGAGTTAAGAGCGCAAACAGGCCAAATTGTTATTTATATTATTTCGGCTGCAGTTATTGCCTTTTTGCTCGGTGTTATTATGGCAATTTTCATTATACGCAACATCAGGAAGCCTATTGAAAAAATGGTTGAAACAGCTGAACAGATTGCGGAAGGCAACTTGGATGTACAAATCTCGATTAATACTAAAGATGAGATTGGCGCCTTGGCAAGTGCTTTTCGTAAAATGTCCAATAACCTGAATCAGACTATGTTAGAAATCCAAACCGCCGCTGACCAGGTTGCATCTGGTTCCAGACAAATATCAGAATCAAGCATTTCTTTATCGCAAGGCGCGACCGAACAAGCAAGTTCAGTTGAACAATTGTCGGCTACCGTTGAAGAAATCTCTGCTCAGACAAAACATAATGCTGACCATGCCAGCGAGGCTAACAGGTTAGCGGAAATAACCAGGCAGAGTGCCGAAGAGGGTAATACCCGTATGAATGAAATGCTAAAGGCAATGGACGATATCCATGAATCTTCCGAAAGCATTTTTAAAATCATTAAAGTGATCGATGAAATTGCCTTTCAGACAAATATACTCGCTCTAAATGCAGCAGTTGAAGCGGCAAGGGCCGGGCAGCATGGAAAAGGCTTTGCTGTAGTTGCTGATGAAGTACGAAGCCTTGCCGCAAGATCAGCTAAAGCGGCTAAAGAAACGTCAGAATTGATAGAAGGCTCAATCCGGAAGGCGGATGGTGGGATGAAGATTGCCGACGAGACGGCAACGGCACTTGAGAAGATTCTAGAAGATATAGCCAAGGTGGCAACACATATTCATGATATCTCCGTTGCTTCGAATGAACAATCGATTGGCATCTCACAAATTAACCAGGGGATCATGCAGGTGTCACAGGTTATTCAGTCCAACTCTGCCACATCGGAACAGGGTGCGGTTGCAAGTGAGCAGTTGTCCAATCAGGCAGAAGCACTGAGAAGCAAAGTAGGGCAGTTTAAGCTGAAAAACACAATAAATAAGTTAGGCCCTGAGCAAAAGAGTATAGGGCATCTGCCACAGCAAGAAGTTGGAAATGCTTTGGCCCAAGCAGCTGTCGCCCGAAACGAGATTGATTTGAACGAAAATGAAATTGGAAAGTATTAAGATTATAGAAGGCCCTGTCACTGAATTGCTGACAGGGCATTTTTATCGTTCTCATTAGGATGGATAAAACAAAAAGAGAACTAAATGAATTCATTCTTCTTTTTGGAAATTGATTATTTATTTAACATATGATCTAAATAACGAATTACTTCTTCAGGCTTACCGGATACTTGTTCTTCTCTTTCTTGGTCCTTTACCAGTTTTAGTTTCGCTTTTCTTAAAACTTCTTCTTCAATTGCCTTTGGAACTACGACAACTCCATCAGCATCTGCGACAACGATGTCTCCTGGGGTAACAGCGGTTCCGCCACAAGATATTGGCACGTTTACTTCACCCCAGCCGCCTTTAGCGCTTGCTGCAACGGTTGTACCTTTGCAGAATACTGGAAAATTAAGCTTTTTGACTCCGATAATGTCACGGATTACACCATCGGTTACAATACCCTTAATACCTAATGTTTGCGCAAGCCCGAGGATGAAATCCCCTGCGATAGTCCGGTAGGTATCGCCTTTGGCATCGACAACAATAATATCTCCTGGTTTCGCCTCGCGAATTGCGCGTAAAACGCATTGATTATCCCCAACAGGCATTTTTACCGTATAGGCACGCCCTGCAATCCTGTATTCCTCTTTTAACGGTTTAATTAACGGATCCATATTATTTAACCCGTCCATTGTGTCAGAAATGCATGTTGTGGGAAGGTCTTGAAATGCTGAAACGATTTCGTCCATCGTTATCCTCCTTTAATTTGTATTTTTTATCTTACAAAAAATATCCTTTTTTCTATAATAGTAGAAAAGATTGGATGACTGAAACAAAAAGGAGTAAATTTCCAAATATTATTTTTAGATATTGTTGTAGGAAGGAATTAGGGCGAAGTTGTCGTATAAGTAAATTAGCTTTTAAACATGGGGGTTGTTTCGTATGGCTAACGGTGTTGAGGATTTTTATTGCGATGAAGTCTTGAGTGGTAAGACAGCAGTTGAAAAAGTTTGGGAAACTGACGATACTCTTGCTTTTTACCATACTCGTCCTTTTTATGATGTGCATATCGTTGTAATCCCGAAGAAACACATTCCTTCACTAATTGATGTTAAACCAGAAGATAAAGATATCTTTAACGATCTATTTTCCGTAATCCAGAAGGTATCAAAACAAGTAAACGACAAATACGGTGCCTGTACCGTATCCACCAATATAGGTGAGTACCAAAGCAACAAACATATGCATTGGCACGTCCATTATGGTAATCGTATTAAATATTAAGACGGTACTTGGTGCTAAAGGGCAATTGAACAAGGAAATTATTAGACCGCCAGAAATAAACGTATGCTCAATAGAAAACACCGTTCAACATTCTGAACGGTGTTTAGAAATTAAATTAGATTCCAGTTTTTATGCCAAAACCTACTAATATTAATCCAGTTGATTTTTGGAACGCCTTCTGGAATCTGGAGTTATTCAACCATTTTTTTGCGTAATCAATTAGATTAACAAGAAATAAAAACCACAAGACAGCGAGTAGAGTTAGGATTAGAGCTAATACAATCAATTGCTGGTTTACATTTTCATTTAAATTGATAAATTGCGGCATGATTGTTATATAAACTAAAACAGTCTTAGGATTAAGAATATTACTAAGTAACGCCTGCATAAATGAACTTTTATTATGCCTTTCTGAATTATCTATAGGTGTATTTGCATGAGCTTTAATCTCTTCTAAAGAGAATGTGCTTTTAGCAAAAAAACTTTTGACTCCTAAATAAATTAAGTATGCGGCACCCAAATACTTGATGGTATTGAAAAGGATCATGGACTTTGCAACAACAACAGCTAACCCAAGGATAGCAATAATTGTCCAAAAAGATAGTCCCGCTGCCATTCCAAGAACTGTATAACGTCCAGCCTTCGGACCATAACTAAGTGTATTTTTCACCAGGAGCATAGTGTCTGCGCCTGGTATAATAACCATCATAGCAACAATTAATATGTATGTTAGCAAGCTATCCATCTGATTCTTCCTTTCTCTATTGATAACGACCAGCTAAATAATAATTTTTATGATTATATCATAGTAGTTTAAATGTTCCGAGCCTAAAAATAATATGTTCCCCTTTAAGTAGGCAGATCAAAAAATAAACTGTTTACTTAAAGGGGAGTTTTTTTTTTGTATTATTTTACTCCTATACTATGATATAACCTCCCTAAAGAATCGCTAGCATTATTTTAATATAATGTTATATGCTTTCAGTAGATCCAATAACTACCTAAAACCCGCGACTATCGTTCTATTTAAAAATCTTGTCCAAATGTTATCATATGAGGATGTATCGGTTCATAAGATGAAATTTGTGGGCTGTATTTTCATTGGAACTTCTCAATCTAAAGTAAGATTGCTAGTAAAGTATACGCATCAAGAAAGAAGGGTACACAACATGTCGTTTATTTCATCATTTGCTATGGCTTTTTCATTCATGGGTCTGGATGAAAATATTTTAAAAGACCTAGGGATTTCAATAGGGATATTGGTTGCATTTATTCTATTTCGAAACCTGTTTACGAAGTATGTATTTCAGTTAATTATAAAATTGACCAAAAAAACGCCGACTGAATTCTTAACTCAAATCTGCTTAAGCTTTGAGAAGCCTTTAAGCTGGGCGTTTATTATTGTTGGTTTGTATGTCTCCATGGATTATTTTCCGTTCATCGAACAGCATAATGAGTTGTTTTTGAAGTTTCTGCGTTCGATGGTGATAGTTTTAATAACATGGGGATTTTTTAATTTGTCGTCTCCTACTACAGGTATTTTAATCAGTTTGAATCAGAGGATGAACAATCGAATTGATTTGATTCTTCTGCCGTTTCTATCGAGAACGATCCGCGTTATCCTGGTTGCAATCAGCATCAGCATTATTGGACAGGAATTCGATTATGACGTAAACGGGCTGGTCGCCGGGCTTGGATTAGGCGGGCTGGCATTTGCTTTGGCCGCAAAAGAAGCGGTAGGAAATATTATCGGCGGGGTCGTCATCGTTACGGAAAAACCTTTTTCAATAGGGGATTGGATTTATACGCCAAGTGTTGAAGGGACGGTAGAAGATATTAATTTCCGAAGCACGAAAGTTCGTACGTTCAGCCAGGCGCTGGTTACGGTACCGAATGCAACACTGGCAAACGAGGCGATTACAAATTGGAGCCGGATGGGAAAAAGACGAGTTAATTTTAATTTAGGACTCAATTATTTGACCAACAAGGACCAAATTCAAAAGGTAGTTAAAAAGATTGACCAGCTATTGAACAATCGTGACGATATCCACCCGGATACGATTATGGTGGCTTTTGACCATTATGGGGATAGCGGTCTTGATATACTGATCTATTTCTTCACAACGACAACGGATTGGGGAGAACATGTCAAAATTAAACACGAAGTCAACCTGGCGATCATGGGGATATTAGAGGAAGAGGGAGTGGCAGTTGCCTTTCCTACCCGTACCATTTATGTTTCCCAGGAATCAAATGAAATGTTCCCTTCGATGGGGTCCTCTTTTGACCGAGATAATTAAAGATTTAAGCCCTCTACGTTCAAACATTAGCGATTGGATATTGGGCGTAGAGGGTTCACTTTTAAAGGAATAGTAATGTATTAAAAATTTGTAATCAAATCTCATTAGTAAAGGCAGCTATCCGCTGTCTTTTTTTGTGTCATTAAGACTTTTTATAACGGAGTTTGTTTTCAAAAAGGAGTATAGTACCTTTTTGCAGAAATCTTTAATGAGTTTCCGTGGACAGGCTTAGTTTAAAAAGGAACTAACTTTCATTATTGAACAAACGTGAGGTTAGAAAATAAAGAATACATATACAAAGGAGTTTTTATGAGAAACAGGGGATCTGCCATCTTGGTAAAAGACAATCAAGTTGTGTTGATTAAGAGGGTTAGGGGAGAACTTACTTATTTCGTTTTTCCTGGCGGCGGAATTGAAGAAGGGGAAACGCCTGAAGAGGCAACAAAAAGGGAAGCTCTTGAAGAATTAGGTGTAAATATAGAAGTTAAGGAATGCTTTGCCGAGGTTGTGTATAACGGTACACAATATTTCTTCTTATGCGATATTATTGATGGCACCATAGGTAATGGGCAAGGGGAAGAATACTCTAATGCAAGCATGGAACTAGGTACCTATCAGCCGATTTGGGTGGATATTAATAAACTCCGAATAATAGAAGTGAGACCAAAAGAAGTTGCAGATAAATTATTGTCCATTCAGCTAAAGGGACAGGTTGAAGAATAGAAGCGGGATTCCTAAAGAAAAGGGGATACTTTATGGTTAAACATTGCTGCGGAGATATGACTTATTGGGCAAATTTTGCTTGCGAATTTCATGAAGATCCTTTTCAATGTCCTGATCATTTAATCCATTATAGTGCCAAGTTTGATGAATATGGAGTAATCATACATGATGGAGGATCCTCATTAATAGTAATTTCTTACTGTCCATGGTGTGGCAAGAAGCTCCCGTTGTCAAAAAGAGATTTGTGGTTCGATACTCTTGAAGAGTTAGGTTATAACAACCCTTTCGAGCAAGAAATACCAGAAAAATTACAGACGGACAAATGGTGGAACAAATAAGTTTTCCAATGGAATATAAAATTTGTCTTGATACAGGGGATTTTTATCCTTTTTAGGTATTCCCGCTTATTCAACAAATGGGGCGATCTGTCCTTTTATTTAACAATCGGTCTAGATTGTTGAATAAAAGGGCACAGAACCGAGATTGAAGTAATACTTTTTTATAGTTGACAATGGAAAATTTATGAAATATACTTTAAATTGAACAGTGGTCAATAAGGAGGTAATCATGTCGCCAAGAAAGACTGTCCAACAAGAACTAACAAGAGAAATGATTATGGAAGCTGCAAGAGACCTATTTGTGGAAAGAGGATATCAGCATGTATCTATGAGACAAATAGCAAAAGAATTAGATTACAGTCATGGTGCACTTTATTATCATTTTAAAAATAAAGCTGAGTTGTTTTTTGCATTAGTGGAAGACCATTTTTCCATGCTGGATCAAATACTGGATGAAGTCATGCATCAAGAGATTGAAAATAAGGAAAAACTAAGGAATATCCTTCTAGGCTTCATTAAATTTGGCCTTACACACCAAAGCCATTATGAAATTATGTTCTTGATAAAAGATGAGGAAGTAAGAAATTTTATCAATCAAGGTCCAAATAAAAGCTATGAGAAATTTGCACAATGCATTTTCGATTTATGTGATAAAAACATTTCTCTTCAAAATATATACAGCATTTTTTTATCGCTGCATGGCTTTGTCACACATTATTGCCGCCATGTTACTACCTATGAAGAGGTAAAAGATTTGGCCGATTCTCATGCGAAATTTTTGATGCGATTAGTTGATTAATTTTTTTAAAATAATTTGACCAGTGGTTAATAAAGGGAGGGAATAGTTATGCAAAAAGCTTTGGTATTAGGGGCTTCAGGAGGTATGGGTTATTCCATTGTTAAGGAATTATCGAGTAAAGGAATAATGGTAACAGCGTTCGCACGTACTCGTGAAAAATTGGAAAAACTGTTTGCGGACGATGCCAATATAACAATATATACAGGAGATGTATTTCGTATAGACGATTTAGACGGGGCGGCTAATGGCGTGGACACTATTTTTCAATCTGCCAACATTCCTTATGTTGAATGGGAGGAGAAACTTCCGATAATGATGTCTAATATTCTTCAAACCGCCGAGAAGCATTCCTCCAAGCTGGCGATCGTTGATAATATTTATGCCTACGGAAGGAGCGTAGGGGAAAAAACGAGTGAAACAACAGTTAAAAATCCGCATACGAAAAAAGGACGCATTCGCCTGGAAGTTGAAAACTTGGTCAAGAAATCAAAGGTTCCTGCACTAATTGCACATTTTCCTGATTTTTATGGACCCAATGCAGAAAACACGATTTTGAATTATACCCTGTTAAATATAGTGAAAGATAAAAATTCCAGATTTGTGGGTAACCAAAGCATTTCCAGGGAATTTATCTATACACCAGACGGCGCCAAGGCAATAGTTAGTTTGTCCCTTCAAGAGAAGGCATACGGACAAAGTTGGAATATACCTGGCTTTGGCACCATTTCGGGAGATGAAATAGTCGAAACGGTCCGAGAAATAACTGGGTATCAAAAAGGCGTATCTACTGTTTCGAAGAATATGATTCGATTTTTGGGCCTTTTTAATCGCCAAATGCGTGAAGTGGTTGAGATGTTTTACTTGAATGAAGAACCAATTGTACTAAATGGTGAAAAGTATGAAAATTTTATTGGTCCAATCCCTCGTACCTCCTATCGTGAAGGTCTAAGGCAGACGATTGAGTATATGAAACAAACGCAATGAGAACTTTACTTAAAGATCCATTTTGCCACTTAAAGTGGCTTTTCTTATTTTGATACAAAAAGAATTAACGCTTTTTTACATTTCCTATTGAACAAACGTGGCAGCAAGCATCCTTCCTAAGTTTGTGAACAGCTGTACTTTAAACAAAACAGGTAAGACCGATTTTGCTCAGGTACACCCAATGTAAAGTTGAATAGAATTGCAAAACAAGACCAACACAGTTTACTGTTGGTCTTTTCATTGTATTTAAATGATATTAATTATTTGATATTCTAACAGGCTTGCCATATTTGAAGTACTCCTATTGATTGTTCTCTCCAGATTGGAATATCGGAATTGGAGTTATTTAATCTAAAACAAGCCCCCTGATTTCTCAGGGAGCCCGATGGAGTAAACTTTTAATTAATTTACTTTAATCGTGTGCGTTGTTGAATTGGTTGCGCCTTTGTCGTCAGTAACAGTTAACGTTACCGTGTAGGTTCCTCTAGCATTAAATTTGTGCTGGACAGTTGCACCGGAACCGGTTGTACCATCGCCGAAGTTCCACTCATACTTAACGATTTTTCCATCCGGATCACTGGACCCCGAACCGTCAAATGTTGTAACCTTCTTCTGCTTAGCTGTAGCATCACCGCTGATGACAGCGATTGGTGCTTTGTTTTCTGCCGGAGGTTGGACTACGTAAAGCTTTCCTGGCGCTGCAGCTTCGACCTTGTTGCCGGCCTGATCGGATGCCTTGATGACAATCACGCCGCCTTCAATTTTAAGCGTGTCAGGAGTCTTATACGTTCCTTCATAATGGCCCGGAGACGTTTCGGTCATGGTTATTTCATTGTTTCCGCCAGAAACCATTAATGGCAATTCGATACGGAAGGAAGCGTTGAGTCCTTCTTCACTGTCGAAGGACACATTTACGTTTTCACCCGGTTTAATGCGAACATCGCTGGCTGGTGTGATGTTTGTAATTTCAGGGGCGCTAATGTCGACTACTACATTACGGGTAATTGTCGTTGCATTGCCCGCACGGTCAGTAGAAACTATCGTAATTGTATTTGCACCGCCATCTAAGAGTATTTTGTGCGAGAAGCTTCCATCAGAATTAACGTTTACGGATTGCCCGTTCACTGTTAAGGTTGCAAGATTCTCATCACTTGTAGTCCCTTTTACATATACCATTTCAACATTTGTTTTATGATCCTGAACTGGTGCTGTGACGTTGAGAACAGGCGCAGTTTGATCCAGGGTCACGTTGACTGGCTCAGAGCGGTCTGTGATCTTTCCGTTTACAACAGCTTCAGCGGTTAATGCATTTGCTCCTGTATTTAATGTTGTTTCGATACTGAACTTTCCGTTTTCAACTGTTCCAGTGCCAACTTCTTCTGTACCATTGTACAGCTTTACAGTAGCACCGTTTGCTTGAGAAGTTCCTTTTACCGTCACCGTTTCATCCTTTGTGAAGGAGCCGTCTGCAGGAGACGTAATAACAGGTGCGGTAACAGGGTATTGAACAACCGCGCGAATCATGTAGTTGCCCTCGGCAGCAGGAGACTGGCTCCAGGCACCGCTGACTCGTTGCCAGCTGCGCAGAGCGTTCTTGCCGTCTTCATCAGTTGCTAATCCCGGTGTGTTAGGATTCGCGAATGACTGGATATAGACAACGTAGAAATCACCTTCGACCATAACAGGTTCCTGGAAGCTCACTGATGTCCAGGTGCCATCACGCTTGGCCGTGCCGTTTAGCGGTCCCGCCAGTAATCGGCCAGGTGCACCATTTGCACCAGTCGCATCATAAATCGCATATTGGAATGCTGTGCCCCCTGGTACTGGCCATTCTGTATCCCAGAAGCGGAACATTGCGCCGGTTACTTGCGCCGCTCCATTTTCAGGCGTCATCTTAACAGCCCACGCATTTCCTGCTGCGTTCCAGGCACGGGCATTTTCCGCTGTACCGTCGTCATAGCCGATGGTTCCTTCAAATCCGATAAATGGTTTCAACGCTACATTTGCTTCAGCTGAACCATTCCCTTTAACGGTGACAATTGAATTTTTATTGTAGTATTGATCGGCGGAAACCGCTAAAGTATAGGTGCCTTCCAATACCTCAAGCGAGAATGCGCCGTTTTCATCAGTTGTGACTGGTGTAATCCGGGCATCTTCCAATACCATTACAGTCGCGCCTGCGATTGGTGCATGTGATCTTTCGTCTGTCACCACGCCCGTAATCGTACCATGTGGGATCGGTTCAAGTGTAAAGTTGGCCGATGTATCTCTGCCATCAACAATTGTGATTGCACGGGTTTGTGGATAAAATCCGTATGCTTCTGCACGAAGCGTATAGTCACCGGCTACATGGATCATGCTGAAATTTCCGTTGCTGGCGTCGGTTCTAGTAGAACGACCGGTTTCCAGAACAGTCACTGTCGCATTGGCAGGCAAGCTTTGCAGCCCAACTCCGCCTTGAGTTTCCTTTGTATTTGGCATAGCATCCTTTTCTGTCCTGGACAGTTTTACTGCTGGTTCACCATAAACTGCTTTCGGTTTTTCTACTTCCTGAATGTCATCTGCTTTTGCAGAACCTTGCGGTGAAGCCGCTGCCAATACAGCAAAGTTATCGATATACCAGCCTAGCTTTACGACACTTCCATCAGACGTAACGCGGTATCGTACTTGGACCTCATGGCCGGCGTAAGCTCCTAAATCATACGTCACGGTAGACCAGTTTTTGCCGTTTGTTGAGTGGCTGAAGAGCCCGAGCTGGGTCCAGGTTGTTCCGCCATCCTTGGTAATTTCGACGAAGCCTTTATCGTAGTTTGTCTCAAGCTCATACCAGTGAGCGAAGGCAAGTGTTGCGTTTGTTGTTTGCGTTAGGTCGATGACTGGAGAGACGAGTGAGAAATTGCTGCTGCTCTCATAATTTCCGTCTAGATCTGTTCCCCATACATTTGGAGCGGATGGAGGGATAGGTGCAACGGTTCCGGAAGGAGTGCCGCGCTCCCATTCATCACGCGTACCAGAATGCGTCCAGCCATTATCGGTTTCTCCATCAAAGTTATCGCTGTACACCGTTACTGGAGCAGTAACAGTTACAGACGCTTCGTTAGAGTGTCCACTTACGTTTCCAAAGTAATCTTTTGCGGTGACGACATAGTAATAGGTTTCATCATTAGCGGTGTTGGAATCTGTAAAGCTGTTAGCTGTAGTCGTTCCGATTTGCTCATAGCCTTCACCGGAAACGGATGAGCGATAAACCATGTATTCTTTCAAATCGGCATCAGCTGTTGCTGACCAGTTAAGCGATACAATTCCAAGTGAATTTGCTTGCGCAGTTAAGTTGGCAGGAACAGCAGGTGCAACATCATCCGCACCAATAAGTGACACATCGTCGATATACCAACCATCCCGTGCTTGAGACCCATCACTATGCAGGTTGAAAATGACATATACTTGTTCCCCTGCAAATTGGGTAAGGTCAACCATTTGATTTTTCCAGCCATTGCTTGCCCCTGTGAACTGGGCTAGTGGGACAAATTGATAATTAGTGGATTCTGCCGCTGCATACACAACGCCTCTGTCAAAATTGGTCTCCAGGTTGAACCAGTGCTTGAAGGAGAGAAGAGCACCCTCATTACTGTCCAAAAGATCAATTGGAGGCATCATCATGTAGGAGTTGGAATTGTTAGAATACGGTCCGTCTACGTTGGTTGCAATCAGCTTTTCACCGGAAGCTGCGGAACCAGGGCCGCCGACAGGAACACCCCATTCCCAGGTGTTATTCGTTCCACCCGTTGTAAAGCCGAGAATGTTCGTTTCGAAGTCCTGCGTGTAACCTGGCTTCACGCCGTTGGAAACTTCAATTGAATATTTATTTGTTTCAAAACCGTTATTGCCGTAGTCGTTTACACGGATGTAGTATTCCGTACCTTGAGTATCAACAAGGAAGTACGGAATATTTCCTTCGTACACACCGTTTTTGTAATCACCAGATTTCCGTTCCATAGGAATGAACGTCCAGTGGGTACTGCCTTTTACCCGGGCATACGCTTCTACTGTAACGACGCCGATATTATCCGATACACGGGCAGAAATTGGAATATCCAATCCTGTGTAGGCCTGTGTTACAGGTGTGTGCTCGAGAACCGGCTTTTCAAAGTCATCGCCGGCGGTTGCGACCCGGCCGGATACTGAACCAAGTCCGCTCAGAATGGAACCGACTGCATCAGCGGCATTGATTAAACCACTTCCGTACCCGTTGTTCGGGCTTGTCGGATACTCAGCATCTGTTAATGGTATTGATGTTGATTGGATTATTTCTTCCAGTTGGTCAACCGTGAGAGACGAGTTTACTTGAAGGAGCAAAGCGGCAAGTGCCGTCGTATGCGGACCCGCCATCGATGTCCCGTTCCATCCGCCTTCATAGCCCCCGCCTGGTACAGAAGAGCGGACATTTACTCCTGGTGCCGCTACTTCAGGCTTAATTTCACCATAAGGAGACGGGCCCTCGAGTGAGAAGGAAGCCAATTGATTGTTGATATCTGTTGCTCCTGTTGCAAAGGATTCCGGATAGTTGGCAGGATTCGCTACAGAGCCAGGACCACCTGGGTTACCGGTGCGAACGTTTCCTGCTGAAAACTCAGGGAAAATTTGTGCAGCACGCCATGCCTGAACCATTGGGCGGAACCACTCGTCAAGGCCAGGGCCGCCGCCCCATGAGTTGTTCACAACGTCTGGTGCCATTTCCGGGTGGAGATTGCCTTCGCTATCAACCGGAGCAATCAGCCATTGAGCGCCGCGCAAAATAATGTTATCAGTCGTGGATGGATTGAAAATCCGGACTGCAATCCATTTCGCGCCAGGTGCAACTCCAATTTGGTTCGAACCGTTTGCTTCTGAACCAACCATTGTGCCCATTGTATGTGTTCCGTGGCCATCCGTATCGGCTGGCATTGAGGCGCCACTGTGTGGGTCGTACCAGCTGAGTTCTGGATCGACGACATTGCCGTTCGCGTCGTAGCCGCGCCATTTGCGCTGCAGAGCAGGGTGATTCAGTTCGACACCTGAATCAAGATTTGCAACGACTATGCCAGTTCCATCGATTCCCATCTCCCAGGCTCCAGGAGCATCGACCTTATTGATGTTCCACTCAATATTATTAGGCTGGATATCTGCTTCTAACATCGCGCCTTCCGGTGATTTTTCTGCTTTATTAAGGAAGCGCTCTTCGTTGGGCAGAAGTTTTTCTACCTCAGCACGTAAAGCAATCTTCTCCATTACTTCTTTTGTACTCGTAACAGCCATTGCGTTTACGATAAAGAAGCTTTCGTAGCTTTTTACTTCTCCTTTGGATTTCATGTTTTCTAAGTATTTATCCAAACCATATTGTGTACGGGATGCTGTTTCCCGAAGTGACGAAACAACAGCATTACGCATGGATAGCTTGGCAGCGGCTGGAGTTTCTTTTTTCTTTGCCGAGGCTTGGTGGGCTTTTTTCGAAACAGCATTCACATCCGCTTGATCTTTCATCTTAATGAGGTAGGTGACGTATTCATCATCTTCAAATTGTTTTGCTAGTTTAGAAGCAATTTTGTCAGCGGCTAATTGGGGGGCGTTTGTTTTCATATCAACTTGATTTTTGGAAGTACTTCCTGTAGCAAAGGCAGGGGCAGTGAGTGTTAGTGTAAGAATGAATATTAGGCATAGTGAAACCCATTTCCGCAATCGTTTACTTTTGACCAATACATTCCAACTCCCTCTTAAATTAGTGAATACAATATCCAATAAAATGTATATAGTTCTAGACTGTCCTCCTTTCCTCTTTAGCGTATCGGAATCTTAATGCATAAACAATCTATAAAAATACAACCTAATCCATTATTGGTAAGATTTTCCCAACATGGAAATACTATTGTAATCTAGCAAATAATAAAATTTAAATACGGAGGTATGAAGATGCATCTATGGTTTTATCTGGAGAAGGGAAGTGAAAGGCATTTTTATTTATACTTTTATTGCAGAGGGAATTTCGACAAATACTGTCATAACAGCAGACATAACCAATCTTTATGTGGGCAGGAAAGATATCACTGAGATTGATAGGTTTTTTAGACATTTGACTATTTATCTACCGAATCCCGCAAAATACATAATCTTCTAAATCGACAAATACTGTGTGAATTGGCCTAAGAAAAGATAGGGGGGACCACTCAATAATAAATGGTGAAGGAGGTCCAAACGAAAGATGGGAGGTCAATCAGGATGTTCATAAACCATGGAAATTCGCTGGAAATTACTTTAGTGAGTTGAAAGAAGACTGAACGAAATACATTTAAAATACGAGGTTTATTGTAAGGAAAAGTATTTGGGTGAAAAATTTCCCATAATTTTTAACTATTGAAAAGGTTTTCATTGTATGGTATTTTAATTACGTAAACGTTTTCGTTAGAGCGTACTAGAATGAAGAAGGTGGGAAATGGCCTTTATGGCTTATACAATTAAAGATGTGGCAAAAAAGGCAAATGTATCTATTGCAACCGTCTCCCGAATATTGAATGGCCAGCCTGGTTATTCTGCGAAAACAAAGCAAAAGGTCCTTCAAGTGATTGAAGATCTTGGATATCAACCGAATGCTGTTGCTAGAGGCTTAATCAATAACAAGACTCATACAATCGGAGTTTTATTTCCATCCTTGGGAGGCTCCTTGGTGACAGACTTGTTAAGAGGAATTGAAAAGGCAGCCAGTGACCAAGGATCGAGTGTCATTGTATGCCACACAGAATCCGATGCCGAGAAGACGATGAAGTATCTCCGGCTATTAGGGGAAAAGCGTGTAGACGGAATTATTTTCACAAGCGAAGTTTTACTTAAGGAATACTATCAGGTTATCGAAAAAATGAATGTACCACTTGTGCTGCTATCGACTAAATCTGATTCATTACCGGTTCCCTATGTTAAGGTTGATGATTTCCAAGCAGCTTATTCAGCAACAGAGTATTTGATTCAAAAAGGACATAGAAACATCGGAATGATCAGCGGCAACAGTGAAGATATCATCGCAGGTAAACCAAGGATTGAAGGTTTTATTCAAGCCATGAAGGACAATCATATTCCTTTTGATGAAAATCATATCGTTAATACAGGCGGCTTTGGATTTGACAGGGGGATAACCGGGATGCGGGATATGTTAAATCAGGTACCTGATGTCACAGCCATTTTTGCTGCAAGTGATGAGATCGCAATTGGAGCAATTTCAATAGCCAATATTCTTGGAAAAAAAGTACCGGAAGACATTTCAATTATCGGGTACGATGATATTAATCTCGCAAGCATGTCAGTTCCACCGCTAACTACGATTCACCAGCCATTCATTAAAATGGGTGAGCTTGCCGGAAAGATGCTGCTGGACATGATGGAAACAGACCAGGTTCCTGATAGCAAAATTATTGAACATACGATTATTGAACGAAATAGTGTAAAGGAACTGTGATTCCTTTCCTTTACATACCGTTTTACGTAAACGCTTACTCTTTCTTATGGGCATTTACGTAAACGTTTACTTTAGACTGAGGACACGTTCTTTATTTAAATTGTTTTTTTTACTGGTATACGTAAACGTTTACTCTACCAAACATTAGGAGGCACATACAATGTTAAAGAACAAAATCGCAATGGGTTTTATGAGTGTTGCACTCGGCGCAACCATTTTGGCAGGCTGCTCTTCTGGGGACGGAGCAAGCAGCGATGGAAAGGTTACTCTTGAATTGTTTTCGAACAAAGTTGAAAACATTAATACCTATAAAGGTTTCATTAAAGAATTCGAAGAACAAAATCCGGATATTAAAATTAAACTCGATGCACCTCCTGAAGCTGAAACAGTTCTTAAAACCCGTTTAACGAAAAATGACCTTCCTGACGTGATGGCAATCGGCGGGAACGCCACTTATGGAGAACTGGGAAGGGCAGGGGTTCTAGAGGACTTCTCCGATTCCGAGCTGCTCAAAACTGTCCAGCCTTCCTATGTGGATATGATTGGCAGATTGGTTGGCCCGGATGAAAAAGGAACCTATGGATTGCCATATGCTACGAATGCAAATGCGGTCATCTACAACAAAGAGAAGTTTGATGCGCTTGGCCTTGAAGTTCCAAAAACCTGGGATGAATTTGTTGCAGCATTGGATAAAGCTAAGCAAGCTGGTGAAATTCCAATTTACTTTACATTAAAAGATGCCTGGACTGGAATGATTGCCTGGAACTCTCTTGGCGCTAATATTGCCGGAGAAGAATTTGCAGAAAAGAAAAACAATGGCAATGCTAGTTTTGTAGAAAGCTATGATGAAGTTGCGGACAAGATGTTGACACTTACAAGCTATGGCCACAAAGATAACATGGGAGTAGCATATGGCGATGGCAACAATGCGTTTGCAAGCGGAAAAGGGGTCTTATACCTTCAAGGGAACTGGGCTATTCCTGAAATTAAAAAAGCAAATCCTGATATTCAGCTTGGCGTATTCCCAATGCCTGTCACAAACGATCCGGCACAAAATAAACTTGTATCTGGCGTTGACGTTGTCCTGACAATGAATAAGGACACTGAACACAAAGAAGAAGCGACTAAATTTATTGAATTCATGATGAATAAAGAAACAGCGAAGAAGTATACGGACGAACAGAAAGCGTTCTCTGCCATTCAAGATGTTTACCAGGAAGATCCAGTCTTTGAAGGAATTAAAGCAAACTTTGAAACAGGCGCGCTTACAAGTTTCCCTGACCACTATTACCCTGCAGGAATGGGAGCGGACGGCTACCTTCAGGAATTCGTTTCTAAAAAGGACAAGGAAAAGTTCTTGAAGAAATTGGATACTGAGTGGGAAAAGGTTCAAAATCGTTAATTTGAAAGACGGGGCATCGGTAGGTGATGGTGCCCTGTTCCTTCTCTACCTCTAGCTCCAGCGCCTATCGTCTAGCAAACTTCAGGTCTCCTCCCTACGATAAGTCATGCACGAACACGCTTACGCTCTTCGTGATTCCTTTATCTCAGTCGAAGCCCATCCATTTTGTACGGCGATAACCAAGGCGCCTGCACTTGTTTAAAAAAGGAGGTTTACCTTAATGAAGAAAAGCAACTTTTACTTGTTAATTGCTGTACCCGCCTGTGTACTTTTCTTTATCTTTCATACTTATCCTGCTTTACAGGGAATCTTTTATAGTTTTACAGATTGGAAGGGTTACGGAAACTGGAACTTTGTTGGACTTAAAAACTATTTAAATGTATTTAAGGATGACCGGGCAGGGGATGCTTACCTGTTTACGTTCCAATTTGCAATTGTTACAACGATTCTTGTAAATATTATTAGCCTGTTGATTGCGATGGGCCTTAACTCGAAGATTAAATTCCAAAAATCATTGAGGGCTGTTTATTTTCTTCCATATATATTAAGTATTTTGATTGTAGGGTTTATCTTTAACTTTATTTTCGCACATATGCTGCCACAAATTGGTGAGTCTCTCGGCTGGGATTGGCTATCGAGGAATATACTGGGAGACCCAGACCTTGCCTGGCTGGGAATTGTTCTGGTTGCAGTCTGGCAGTCTGTTGCGTTTAGTACCATTCTTTACTTGGCAGGGCTTGTTACGATTCCTGAGGATTTGTACGAAGCTGCTAGTATTGACGGTGCTGGTGCCTGGAGAAAGTTCTGGAGTATCACGTTTCCGATGATCGCTGCATTTTTCACGATTAATATGGTTTTATCTATGAAAGGTTTCCTTCAAGTGTTTGACCAGATTGTCGCACTGACTGGAGGAGGTCCGGGAAGATCGACAGAATCGATTTCGCTGCTCATTTATCGAGGTGGATTTGAAGGCGGGGAATTCGCTTATCAATCAGCGAATGCTGTTATATACTTTATCGTGATTGTCGCCATATCGCTCTTCCAACTCAAAGTGTTGAACAAGAGGGAGGCTAAGTACGAATGATTCAAAAAAGGACAAACTGGACCGTCACGATTCTTTTAATCTTAGGCTCATTAGTGATTCTTTTTCCATTGTATCTAACGGTTACCATAGCTTTTAAAACTCCGCCTGAAATGGCAGGAAACCTGTTGGCTCTTCCCAAATCATGGTCATTCGATAATTTCACTAGGGCTATCGAGATGACGAACTTTTTCAATGCATTAAAAAATAGTGCAGTTGTAACCGTGGTTGTCACATTTTTCACCGTACTGACAAACTCTCTGGTTGCTTATGCTATCGCAAGGAACATGCACAAAAGGTTCTTTAAATCTTTGTACTATTATTTTTTGAGCGCGATGTTTATACCTTTCCCAATTATTATGCTCCCGCTTGTTAAACAAACAAGTGCATGGGGTATGGATAATCTGGGCGGTTTGATTATTTTATACATTGTCTTTAATCTATCCTTCAATATTTTCATTTACATTGGTTTTATTCGTTCCATTCCACTCGAGTTGGAAGAAGCTGCGATCATGGATGGAGCAAGTTCATGGAAGGTATTTTGGAAGGTTATTTTCCCTTTGCTTGCCCCAATGAATGCAACAGTAGCAATTATCACTGCACTTGGCGCCTGGAATGACTTTATGCTGCCGCTTGTTCTGCTTAGTGACCGGGAAATGGCTACACTTCCTTTGGTTCAGTACGTCTTCCAATCCCAGTTCAGTACTGACTATAATCTGGCATTCGCATCCTATTTAATGGCACTTGCCCCAATGATTATTGTGTATATTTTTGCCCAAAAGTGGATTATTAGCGGTGTAATGAAAGGTTCAATTAAATAGTAGGACAAGATGGAAAACTGATATGAACGGAGTGAATTCTTTTGGAAAAGAATTGGTGGAAAGAAAGTGTTATTTATCAAATTTATCCTAGAAGTTTCAATGATTCGAATGGAGACGGAGTAGGTGATTTGAACGGAATTACCGAGAAATTACCGTACTTGAGAGAATTGGGCATTGATGTTATCTGGCTTTCTCCTGTTTACAAATCCCCGAATGATGATAACGGATATGATATTTCGGACTACCGGAATATCATGGATGAGTTTGGCACAATGGCTGACTTTGATAGAATGCTTGAAGAAGCCCATAAAAATGGCATCAAAATTATGATGGACCTTGTTGTGAATCACTCAAGCGATGAACACGAATGGTTTAAGCACTCCAGAACGTCCAAGAATAACCCTTACCGGGATTATTATATTTGGAAAAAAGGAAAAGATGGGCAGCCGCCAACCAATTGGGGCGCTGCATTCGGTGGAAGTGTCTGGGAATATGACGAACAGACAGACGAGTACTACTTGCATCTTTTTAGCAAAAAACAGCCTGACTTAAATTGGGAAAATCCTGTCCTCAGGCAGGAAGTGTATGATATGATGCGCTTTTGGCTTGATAAGGGTGTAGATGGCTTCCGAATGGATGTGATCAATTTCATTTCCAAGGATACTGATTACCCAGAAGGTGAAGTTGAATATGGATTGCCTTATGGGAACGGAAGCAAGTATTACATGAACGGGCCAAGAATTCACGAATTTCTCCAGGAGATGAATCGCGAGGCTTTAAGCGGATACGACACCATCACGGTAGGTGAAATGCCCGGGGTATCTGTTGAGCAAGGAAAACTCTATACAGGTGAATCAAGAAAAGAACTGAATATGGTTTTCCATTTCGAGCATGTTGGCATTGGCGATGGTAAGTATGGCAAATGGGATCCAAAGGAATGGAAACTAACCGATTTGAAAAAGATTTTTACAAAATGGCAAAAGGGCCTCGAAAACAATGGATGGAATAGCTTGTATTGGAGCAACCACGATCAGCCGCGGGCCATTTCCCGATGGGGTAACGATTCGGAGGAATATCGGGTAATTTCCGGTAAAATGATCGCCACCTGCCTTCATATGATGCAAGGTTCTCCTTATATTTATCAGGGCGAAGAAATTGGAATGACGAACGTAAAATTCGATTCTATTGAAGATTACCGGGATATTGAGACATTGAACGCGTATCGTGATTTGACTCCAACATTCCTGTCACATGATGAAATTTTCAAGGGAATCCATGAAAGAAGCCGGGATAATTCAAGGACTCCGGTCCAATGGGATAACAGCACGAATGCCGGGTTTACTGAAGGAACGCCTTGGATCAAGGTGAATCCGAATTATAAAGATATTAATGTGGAAGCGGCTCTAGAAGACAAAGACTCGATTTTCTATTATTATCAAAAATTGATTCAGCTTAGGAAACAGAATGAAATTATTGTTTATGGAACATATGATATCATCTTTGAAGACGATGAACAGATTTATGCTTTCACAAGGACTCTCGAAAATGAACAACTTTTGGTCATTTGCAACTTCAGTAAGGAAACACCTGACTTTGTATTGCCTGAGAGCATTTCATACTCTACTAAAGAGCTGCTGATTTCAAACTATGAAGTGGATACAAATCAGCCAATTGAACAATTGCGCCTGAAGCCTTATGAGGCAAGGGTTTACCGGTTGAAGAAGTAAAATCTATTAAGAGGGGGCGGTAGCCTCCTCTTTTTCTATTGGCGGAGTTTCCTCTATAGGGACGGTTAGTCCTCACCTCAAAGTTTCAGGAGTAAACCGAGGAAACTTATATTATGTTTAAATATGATAAAACCGTATTTATATGTACCCCGGCTGTACAATTAATCTCCTAAGGAAGCTTTGGGGATTTTTTTTGTTGGCAGACATACTTAAACTTTAAGTAAATAAGATGTAAAAGGTTATTCATAATTTTCCTATTTTCATCCGCATGAGTAAATAGTACTATTGTTTTAAAGGTTTTTATGTTGATATGGCAGGTGAAGTATGAAAAAGGTGCTATTTATTGTGTTTATCTTTCTTTTCGTCCCTAGAGTCCATGCTGATCAAGTTCCAGTTATTAAAAGCGGTGCCGCTATTGTATTGGATGCAAAGAGCGGCGAAATTCTTTTTGAAAAAAACTCAAGGGAAAGGAAGTACCCGGCTAGTTTGACTAAGGTAGCCACGGCGATTTATGCGATTGAAAAAGGGAACCTCGATGATACAGTAACCGTCAGCCAGACCGCCAGAGAAACTGAAGGCTCACGTGTTTATCTTGAAGCAGGGGAACAGGTTTCGCTAAGAAAACTCATTGAAGGACTTTTGATTAATTCCGGGAATGATGCCGGGGTCGCTATAGCCGAGCATCTTGATGGTTCAATTGAACAGTTTTCCCAAAAATTAAATGAATATTTAAAGGAAATTGGGGCGGAGGAAACCACTTTTCAAAATCCACACGGCCTGTTTGCCCCCAATCATCAAACATCGGCGAGGGATTTGGCGGTAATTACACAACATGCGCTGAAAAATGAAGAGTTCAGAAGGATCTTTGGTACGAAACAGCTAAAGTGGCAGGGCCAGTCGTGGAAAACCACATTATTTACACATCATAAATTACTGAGAGAAAGACCTTACGAGGGAATTATCGGCGGAAAAACAGGATATATTGACGAAGCAGGCCATACGTTGGTAACAGCTGCAGAGAGAGCTGGGACAAGTATTATTGTTGTAACGTTGAAAGGCGCTGCGCGTAAAGACGCTTACAATGACACGGTTGCTTTGCTCGATTATGCATTCGGGAATTTTAAGACGGATTTTATTCCCGAGGGAACCATCATCCCTATGGATAATGGGGAATATAAGACCACAAGGGACGTTTACTTTACACAGCCAGCTAACCAGACGGTGACCATGAAAATGAATGCCGAGGGAACATTAGAAATATTCGGTGAAGATAAGCATCTCATTACGTCAATCAAATTAGAGAACTTCAAAAAAGAAACTATTAAGGAGACGGCCAAGGAGAATCCTCCTCCAAAATCATCAAAGGAAGAAAAGCGTAATTTTCTTGTTTTGCTTCCTGGAACACTCGTTGGCATTCTGGCGTTTATTGGAGTATTCATCATACGAATCCAAAAGAAAATGTCTAGGCAAAATAGCAAGTCCTATGAAAGTTAGCTGGACAAATTTCCTAGGACAGAAGCCATAAGATAGATTTTTGAGAGGATTGCCTGAACATCTTGAAAGTGGAATGGCGGTTTAATCCAATGGAGTAAAAAAAGCCTGATTCCTCGATTGTATAAACGGGAAATCAGGCCTTTTCTTATCTGCAGATAAGCACAGATTTATATATTAATTGAATACCATACCGCCATCAGTCAGGATATTTTGGCCTGTGATGTAATCGGAGTTTGATGAAGCCAGGAATGAAACCAGATTTGCCACATCTTCCGGAGTTTGAGCGCGGCCAAGTGCGATGCCTTGAGTGAATTTCTCAAATGCTTCGCCTTTTTTCGTGCCCATATGTTCCATCATTTTTTCATCCAAGCGTTCCCACATGCTGGTTCCGACGATACCTGGGCAGTAGGAGTTAACGGTAATTTTATGCTGTGCCAGTTCCTTCGCAGCGGTTTGAGTTAAACCTTTAACTGCAAATTTTGTAGCGGAATATACTCCCAGCATTTCAAAACCTTCCTGGCCTGCGATTGAACAAGCATTGATGATTTTACCGCCAGTACCTTGTTTGATCATTTGGTTCGCAGCTGCCTGAATACCATAGATGACACCTTTAACGTTAACATCTAAAGCAAAATCAACTGATTTAGGTTCTACTTTAGTAAGAGGTGCGACTTGGCCTTCCACACCAGCATTATTGATAAAAACATCTACACTTCCGAAAGTATCGACAGCGTGTTGAACGAGTGCTTTTTGATCTTCAAGATTTGTCACATTCCCAACAAAAGATGTGACGTTAAATCCTTTGTCTTTAAGTTCTGCCGCAGTTTCTGTTACTGTTTTTTCATTAAGATCACTTAAGACAATTGCAAAGCCTTCGCTTGCTAGACGTTCAGCCAATGCTTTTCCGATTCCTTGGCCGGAACCTGTAATAACTGCTGTTTTTTGTGCCATAATGTACAATTCCTCCTTACTTTTTAAAATACTATTACTCAACCGGTTGGTATGCTAGTATACTTTTTTATTATAATTCTAATATTATAACAATTCAAAGAAACTGCTTACTTAGTATTTCCGGAAAAAATAGTTTTTAGTAAAAAGTAAATTTTGTCTTGCTTTTCAGTTGAGACTACCAAGTTAATCTACAAAAAAACTAGCTTGGAATATTAGTAATCCTTTCCGAATCGCGTGGATTGTATTCTTTCCTATCTGGGAAATCAATTTTAGCCAATGTAGGAACAGTTCAAGTGCATTTTCACATTTTGTAATACCGAAATGACCTTGATAGGTTGCATCAACGACCGGCACTGCAGGTCGCTAAAAAATTCAGGACAACTTTTCAATTATTCAGGACACATTTTTTGAAATTCAGGACATTTCCCGGATGATTCAGGACATTTCCCAAACGATTCAGGACAGATTTTCAGATATTCAGGACAAACCAGCAAATCAGCCGCTGACGGTGTATGACGGATTATCAGTAGAAGAATGAAGAAAGCAGCCAAACTGGGACTAGCTAAATAATCTCATTCGCTGATCGCCCAAGCATCTATTAATCTGATTAAATTTCCAGCCAACAAAAAAGAGAAGGGAGCAATTTTGCTTCCTTCTCTTTCACCACTAAATTATTTATTCCTGCCCTTTAGGATCGGGAGCACCAACGACCGATACATCTGTAAGATTCATATTCGGATAGTAGGAAGTCAGGATCTTGTCATAACTTACTCCAGCCAAGCCAAGCTGGGAAGCACCATATTGGCTCATTCCGGCACCATGGCCATTTCCGCCGCCATAGAAGACAACTTTTTCGTCATCTTTTTCAAAGCTGAAAAATGCAGAATTGAGAATCGAACCATTTTTTAATGTTGTATTTGTATAGTCTGTGCTGCCGCCAGCGGCGCGATAGATAATGATATCTTGTGCACTGCCTGTATCAGCTTTATTAGGACGAATCGTAAAGCGAATATTGTATTCTTTCAAGATCTTGTATGTTCCTGTTGATCCTTCGATAACGAGCTCCATAATATTTCCGCCGTCACCGCGCTTCGTAACATACATATCCCTGAATTCACCGATTCCCGCTGCTGGAATCGGTTTGCTTACGAACTCGCCGCCTTCATTTTTTGTTAAAACGAATTTTGGATCGGCAGCATACCGTGGGGCTAAATTTTTATTGATTGTGTTTTGAAGTTCAGTTTTGGTTAGAGTTATTTTCCATCTAAAATACAGGGAAGTGTCGTCATAGCCTTTGTAAGAAAGGTTTTTGTAAAAATTAAGAACTTCCTGCTCGTTTTGTGTATCAATGTTCAGCATCTTTGTTGAATCATTGGGATCAAATGTATAGCTTTGTGCCAATAGGTATGGAACAACTTGTCCAGGGAAGGAGCCATCGGCATCTGCCCAAACCTGATGTTTTGAAGCACCGAATCCGCCGGAGGTTGAATAATATCTCGCATCTACGAGACTGCCATCAGCACCATACATAATTTTTCCTGCAGTTTCCTGAACAGCCTGTGTCGTTAGAGCATTTTCAGGTGAGTTGTTATACACCTGGCTCATGACACTATCAAGGACAAAATAACCATCTTTTGCAAAGCGGTCACTCAGGTAATCACCCAATGCATACGTTCTGGCTGCTACAGCTTGGGCTTTCAACGCATTCAGGCCAAAGCTTGAAGGCATTTCACTAGGAACTACCTGGTACAGGTACTCCTCTAATCCAACTTCGTTAATTAACTGAAGCTTATTTCCCTTTACAGAAGTGATTTCAAAAGTGCCTCTGTAAGCAGGGGTATATAGCGGGCTTCCTCTTTTAATTGTCTCTACTTTAATTTTGCTTGCTTCATCGGTAGAAATATAAATTCTATTTTTCGTAGAGAATGCTTCAGAACCATCTTCCTTCACAACCGAAACAGTGCCATCAACCGATTTAAATGTGACAATCTCATTAGAGGCAGACTCAAAAGTTGCATCCGCCAGCTTGTCCACAATCTGTAGACCACTAGGCGAGCTTAATTTGATTTCATTATGATCCATCGTGGTGAAGTTGGTTGTCATAATACCAACTCTCATGTTTTCCACAGGCGTAACCCCATCTATCGTAATCTGAATAATTTCACGCTCTCCATTTACCTTAACGGCAATATTTTCTGCTCCAACTCGAACATCGCGCAGAGATTTTATATATTGTTTTCCATCTACCCATTGAGAGACTTTGTATTCTTCAGCTAGCTTAAGTTTACCCTGATATTCCAGTTCCAAGGTTCGATTAGCCGTATCCTTGGCCATTATCTTTTCTGTAAAAGTCATTTGAGGTTTTGCGGCGGAAGCAGTTGAGTTGCCGGAGAAGAGGCTAAAAAAGAGACCGGAGACAATAAATACAATGGACAACACACTGATGAATTTTCTTACTTGTTTTGTTAGCATTTTATCCTCCTTGAATTTAAATGATAGCGCTTTCAAGTGCTGCGAAGAATCTTCTAGTTTTCCGGACCATCCCTCCTCTAGCAAACTATCTTTCTATGACACTTAAATTATAGGGACCAAGAACAGATATAGTCAACATATAATTTCATATTTTTTAAAATTATTCTGAAATTTTGTTTCACCAAAATTTAAAATTATATTTTAAAATTTAAATAAACTAATTGAAATTATATTTTAAAAAGTTATAATAAAGTTGTAAAAAAGAATGAATCTTGGGGGCTAAATATTTCATGTATGTACTTGGGATTGATGGCGGTGGAACAAAAACAAAGGGAGTTATTGCCGATCGGTTTGGAAAAGTATATGCAAGTGAAACGGTTGGCGCAACCAATCATAACGGTGTGGATCTAAAGGTTGTGGAAAGAGAACTGGCAGTATTATTTAGTTCTTTAAAGAGCCAGGACGAAAAGTCATTTTCAATGGTCCACACTGTATTTGCAGGTATGTCAGGTGTTGATCGGCCTGAAGCGAGGGCGGCAATGGAGAAGCTGCTTGCAAACTTCGTGCCCGCCGATGTCAGGATTATTGTTGATAATGATGCAGTGAATGCACTGTACTCCGGGACGTTAGGTGTTCCTGGAATCGTACAAATAGCTGGAACTGGGTCGATTACATTTGGGATAAATGCTGAAGGGGATCGGCAAAGAGTCGGCGGCTGGGGCTATTTAATTGACGATGAAGGCAGCGGTTACGACATCGGCAGGGCAGCATTGAATTCGGTTTTTAAAGCGTACGATGGAAGAGGGCCAGCTACGATTTTGACAGACTCGGTTCTAGGGCATTTCGGGGTTGGGGACGTACCGGACCTTATCCGCTTTGTTTATGAAACCGGAAAATCAAGAAGCGCCATCGCACCGCTTAGTAAATACGTTACAGATGCGGCGGCTCAACATGATGAAGTAGCCCGGCAAATTATTCATGATGCCGGCTCCAAATTCGCGGAAGCCATTGGATGTTTAAAGAAGAAACTCTTTAAGGATTATACTGGACCGATTCCAGTTGTAATGGCTGGCGGGGTCTTTCATCGAGAAGATCTGCTGAAGCCAATCATCCATGAAAAACTGGAAAAACTGAATATAGAGGTTCAGTTGATTAAGCCAGCAATTGCACCTGTAGGTGGAGCAGTAATAGCAGGATTGGCAAGCAGTGATCAACAACTAGATACAAGTTTTGTAGAAAATATGAATGGGGTTTGAAATAAAAATACAAAAATATTAATATGTCTTGAATTTTTATTTCACATTTTGGAGCACCCTGATATAATGGGGTTATCTAAATCAGTTGGACGAAATGCAGTGAGGAAGAGGGGCTGCCCTGAGTGAGATACATACCATGGGATATAAGTAGGTTATCACAGTTGGTCGATTTGTGGAATTCGGAAATTGGATCCCACTTTCCAATGACCAGGGAGCTTTTTAAACAAAACAGCTTTGATGATGAAAACATCCTGCCACAAGGATCGTGGATGGCGATTGATGACGACGGTCAGATAGCAGGGTTCATAGTTTCAAAGATATGGAGAGAGAAAATTGCTATACCGATAGATAAAAAAACAGGCTGGGTTCAGGTATTAATTGTTCGAACTTCTAACCGCCATAGCGGAATTGGAAGCGCTTTACTGGAGAAGAGCGAGAAAGCATTCAGAGATAATAACTGCAAGAAAGTGTTGTTGGGCCGTGATCCGTATCATTACTTTCCTGGCATTCCTAAGGATGATGTTAATACTAAAAAGTGGTTTGAACTAAAAGGTTATCAGGCTGGTGGTGTTGAAGCGGATTTAATTCAGCATTATCAAACCACTGATAAAATAGCCAGGCCGGAGTTTAAGGATATTCAATTTACACTTCTTCAAGAAAATGAAAAGGAACAGCTGCTTTCTTTCCTGCATCGCTGTTTTCCTGGGAGATGGGAATATGAAGCCCATCACTATTTCAGGAAAGGCGGAATTGGAAGAGAATTTGTCCTATTAAAAAAGAATGGGAACATTATTGGCTTCTGCAGGATCAACGACCCCGATTCACCTTTTATTGCCCAGAATGTTTATTGGGCTCCACTGTTTAAGGAACCATTGGGTGGAATTGGGCCATTGGGAATTGAGCGGACAGAAAGAAATAATGGATATGGTTTAGCGATTGTCCAAGCGGCCGTCTCCTTTTTAAGAGATAGAGGGATAGATAGAATCGTCATTGATTGGACCGGATTAACCAAGTTTTACGGCAAGCTCGGCTTCAGAACTTGGAAAGAATATCAGCAATTTTACAAAGCATTATAGTTATACAGTGTTTTACAAGCTTCTCACGGATGAGGGTGGGCCGGAGTGAATTAATCTATCCATGAGTAGTTTCATAATTTTTCTAAATCAGCAAGTTGGAAAGGCGTGTCCAATGTGAATGTTAACTTAACTGGATTAACCACCGAGCAGCGGAATGAACGGTCGCGAAATATAGACCAGCTTTCAACCCATGAAATCATAACCCTAATGAATAAAGAAGATAGCAGCGTTGCCGAAGCAATTCAAGAGGTGCTGCCGCAAATTGAAGCGGCAATCGAAGTGATTTATCATACCCTCAAAAATAATGGACGGTTGTTTTATGTCGGTGCCGGTACTAGCGGCAGGCTTGGCGTGCTGGATGCGGCGGAATGTCCACCGACCTTTTGTACACCGCCTGAACTGGTCCAGGCCTTAATCGCTGGGGGAGAATCGGCGATGTTTACTGCAGTTGAAGGTGCCGAGGATTATCCGGAGGAAGGTGCAAAGGATCTGGAGAACAGGGGCTTCAACAAAAACGATGTTGTCGTAGGTATTGCGGCAAGCGGACGGACACCTTATGTGATTGGTGCCCTTCAGTATGCACGAAAAATTGGAGCGGCAACGGTTTCGCTGGCTTGCAATGAAAATGCAGAAATAAGCAAATATGCCGATCATCAAATTGAAGTGGTAGTCGGGCCGGAAATCCTATCAGGCTCAACACGCTTAAAGGCGGCAACTGCCCAAAAGATGATCTTAAATATGCTGTCGACGACCACGATGATTAAGCTTGGCAAAATATACGACAATCTTATGGTCGATTTAAACGCAAGCAATTTAAAGTTAGTCGAGAGAGCCAAACAAATAGTTATGGAAATTACAGGCGCTTCGTATGAACAAGCCGAAAAATCTCTGAAAGAAACCAATCAAAAAGTAAAGCCGGCTATTGTGATGCTGATGGGCGGGGTTTCGGTTGAGAAGGCAAATGAAGTGATTGAGTTGGCAAATGGTTTTACCCGAAAGGCAATCGAACTTGCCAAAGAAGGGCAGCAGTCATAAATGAAAAGGCGAATTCTCGACTTCCTTCAAGATGAAATAAACCAGGAACATATCCCTGGGGCTGTGATCCATATTTCCTGCCAAGGCGAAACGATCCTGCAAGAAGCGATTGGCTCCCGGGTGATTTATCCAGAGAAACAGCCAATGCAGCTCGATACTGTTTTTGATTTGGCGTCGTTAACAAAAGTGGTTGCGACATTGCCGATGGTTCTGAAGCTTATCGAAGAGGGGGTATGGCGGCTCGATGATAAAGTTGCCCATTTCCTGCCGGATTTCGGAAAACACGGAAAAGCGGACATTACGTTAAAAAACCTATTAACCCACACGTCATGCTTGGCCGCTCATTATGAATATTTCCGCGAAAATTTGAACACTGAACAAATTTTGGAACGGATTTATGATGAGAAGCTGGTGGCTGGCATTGGCGAAAAAGTGATTTATAGCGACCTCGGGTTCATTACACTGTATAGATTAATCGAAACCGTAACTGGTGAACGATTTGAAGCTTATGTGAAACGAGAATTGTTCGACAAGCTAGATATGAAAGACACAGGGTTTCTCCCGAGTTTCGGAAAGTCTCGTTACGCTGCAACAGAATACAGCGAAAAATTAAACGGATATAAGCAGGGAATTGTTCATGATGACAATACCGATAGCATGGGCGGGATTAGCGGCCATGCGGGCTTATTCTCGACCATCCACGACCTAGCAAATTATGCTAGTATGGTTGAAAATGATGGCGTTTTCAAAGGGAATCGTATTTTATCAAAACAATCATTGCAGATTGCCAGGATGAATTACTCGCCGTTCAGCGATGAATTCAGGGGCCTGGGCTGGGTCATGAAAAGTCCGCTCCAATCAAGCTGCGGCGACCTTTTCTCTGCTTCCTCCTATGGCCATACCGGCTTTACCGGAACGAGTATATGGTTTGATCCGGAGATCAAGCTGCATGTCATCTTGCTGACAAATCGGGTCCACTTTGGCAGGAACGATCCAATCCTTCGGTTGAGGCCTAGGCTGCACAATATCATTCGCTCACATTTCAATTGATCAGGGGGAAGTAATGTGGAAAAGAAAATTCACCTTATGCTTGTCGGGGCTCATTGCGGCGATGTAGAACTTCAAGCCGGCGCGATCGCCCATAAATATGCAAAAGCTGGCCATAGAGTCACATTATTGCATTTAACTGCAGGTGAGAAAGGGACACCGGCGGGAGTGACTGTGGAGGAGTATCGCCAGCAAAAAATAAATGAGGCCGAAAAGGCTGCCGCTGTATTAGGCGCCGAGAGCATTACCCTTGATTATAAAGATGCTGAATTAAAGGATGACGATGCAACCATATCCCATGTAGCCACCCTGTTCAGAAAATTAAACCCGAATGTCGTTATCACCCATTGGGAGAATAGTATGCATCCCGATCATGCCCTTTGTCCAAAAATTGTTCAAGCCGCATGGTTAAGAGCTGCGCTTCCGGGTTTTGATTTGGAGGGGCTTCCGCCGCACTCCTTAACACGGATGTTCCATAGTGAGAATTGGGAGGACATGGAAGGGTACATTCCGGATATCTATGTGGATGTCAGCGATGAGTTTGATACATATCTTGAGGCGCTCAGCCAATATTGGTTCGTCATGAACTCAAAGGATTTTCGCTATTACGATTACTATAAGGCACTTGGAACGATGAGAGGATGCCTGAACCGGACTGCCTATGCTCAAACATTAAAGTTCCCTGTTGGGGCGAATATCAGGAGAGGTCCAAGCATTCCAGGTTTTGATCTTTAAAGGAGGCGCAAAATCTTGAAAAGCAGTGAACTGCGCAAAAAAGTCGGACAGCTGTTGGTCGTTGGTTTTAAAGGAACAACCGCATCCGAAGAAATAAAAGAACTAATCAGGGAGCATCATGTGGGAGGAATCATTCTCTTTGGGCGGAACATCGGGACTCCTCAAGACATTTTAAATCTGACGAACGAGCTTCAAAAAGAAGCGAAAGAGGCCGGACATGAACAGCCGCTTCTGATTTGCATCGACCAGGAGAATGGAGTTGTCCGCCGCCTTGGCGAAGGGGCGACCATCTTCCCCGGTGCCATGCTGTTAGGAGCAACCGGGAACCCGGAAAATGCCTATCAGGTTGGCCTTGCTACCGGAAAAGAACTCAAGGCTCTCGGGATCAACTGGAATCTCGCACCCGTGCTTGATGTCAACAATAATTCCGATAATCCTGTTATCGGAGTGCGTTCCTATGGCGAATCGGCCGACAAGGTTGGCTTATTCGGCCAAAACGCTATGAAAGGCATGCAGGATGCCGGTGTCATTACTACATTGAAGCATTTCCCGGGACATGGAGATACGAATGTCGATTCACACCTGGATCTTCCGGTTATCTCCCATAGCTTGGAAAGGCTTTATGAAATTGAATTAAAGCCATTTATCGAAAATATAAAACAAGGTGCCGATACGATCATGTCCGCACATGTGTATTTTCCAGCCATCGAGGATTCACCTGGTGTTCCAGCGACTTTATCCAAAAAAGTCATTACCGGACTTCTCCGGGAGCAGCTCGGGTTTGATGGTGTCATTACGACCGATTGCATGGAAATGAACGCGATTGCCAATACGATCGGTACCGCTGCCGGTGGTGTGGCCGCCATTAAAGCAGGGGTGGATCTGGTAATGGTTTCCCATCTCCACAACCTCCAGAAAGACACCATCGATTCAATTGTTGCGGCAGTTGATGCTGGTAAGATCGAAGAGGCAGCCATTGATGCTGCGGTAGGGCGGATTCAAAGATTGAAAGATAAATATGTTCGTTGGGATGATTTGGATTTTGGAACCGATGCGCCAGTTCCTTCCATCGTCGGCTGCGCGGAGCATGAGCAATTGGCTGATGTGATTTATAAGCAGGGCATCACTGTTGTGAAAAATAATAATATTTTGCCGCTCGATCAAGTGGGCAGCCAAAAAGTCCTTGTAGTTTATTCGGAAAATAACTATACGATGCAAGTGGAAGATAAGCGTTATTCGTCCATGCACCTTGGCGAGGCTGTTAAGGAAAATGATCCCGGCACACATATATTGCAGTTATCCAATCCGGCAACAGCTGAAGAAATCAATAAAGCCGCTGAGCTGGCAAAGGATTTTGATGTCATTATCATTGGCACATTAACCGCCAAGCCAGGCGATTCACAAGTTGGGCTTGTGGAAGGGCTGTACGGTACAGGCGTGCCGGTAGTGGTTATCGCAATGAGGAGCCCGTATGATTTAGCCTATTTGCCTGATGTCCATGCTTATATTTGCACATATGAATTCCCGTATCCTGCGCTTAGAATAGCCGTCCAGGCGATTTACGGAAAGGTACAGGTAACAGGCAAACTGCCAGTCACCATACCAAACTAAGGTGGCGCGTAAAAACTGAAGGGAGGTTGGAACGTGAATAAGGACAAAACTGAAAAGATAGTTATCGGCCTCATGTCGGGAACTTCCCTGGATGGAATTGATGCAGCATTGGTATCCATTAAAGAGGAAAAAGAAGACATCCAATTAAATCTTTTGCATTTTACGACACTGCCATATTCAGAGATGGTACGCGAAACGATTTTGCGGCTATGCGACCCTGACAAGGCGCGTATAGAGGATATATCGGCGATGAACATGCTGCTTGGCGAACTGTTTGCTGATGCTGCCAAAAAGGTCGTAACTGAGGCAAACAAGACGATGGATGAAATTGATCTCATAAGTTCACATGGCCAAACGATATTTCACCAGCCGGAACACGCTGAAATTGCTGGATATTCAATTTCCTCGACGCTGCAAATCGGAGATATTGGCCTTATTGCTGAACGCACCGGCGTTACAACGGTCGGTGACTTCCGAACAAGAGACATGGCCGCTGGAGGACAAGGGGCACCTTTGGTACCTTATGCCGATCAATTGTTGTTTCGGGAAAAAGGGCACGGCCGTGTATTGGTGAACATCGGCGGGATTGCCAACATCACAGTTTTGCCGCCTGAAATCAGCGAAGAAAGCATCCTTGCATTTGATACCGGTCCAGGCAATATGATCATCGATGCCTTTGCCGGCTGGGCTACTAATGGAAAGCAGAGCTTTGATGAAAATGGCTCGATTGCGGCAGGCGGCAAGGCAGATGAAGATTGGCTCAACAAACTTTTAGCCCATGAATACTACAAACAAACACCCCCGAAAAGTACGGGCAGGGAACTGTTTGGCATTGAGTATGCGAGAAAATGCTGGGAAGAATCCAGCTTGTCTGCAGCTGATAAACTGGCCACCGTCACAGAGTTAACAGCAAGGACGCTAGCTTCGGATATTACAAGATATATAGAAAGCCACAAAATCAAAGAAGTATTTGTCAGCGGCGGAGGATGGCATAACCGTACTTTAATAGAACGGCTGCAAATCCAGCTTCCTAATGCGATAAAGATAGGCAGCACCGAAGAGCTTGGTATTCCAGGCGATGCGAAAGAAGCTGTCGTATTTGCTCTGCTGGGTTACCAGTGTTTGATGAAACGATACAACAATCTGCCATCAGCTACAGGGGCGAGAAGTGAAGTTATTATGGGGAAAATCGCCTGGTAGGATAGGCAATTGATACGGAAAGGAGGCGAGGGCCGGAAATAATCGGTGACAATCTTGCTGAATCTCATAAGGACATTTTATTTTTAAAAAAATTTAGGGGGAAATCCAATGAAGAAAATGCTTAACTTATTTCTTGCGGCTAGTTTAAGTATTGGAGCTTTGGCAGCATGCAGCAGTGACAGTACAAAGGGTTCCGACAGCGGCAAAGATTGGAAGGGAACCATCACCGTATGGGACGGCCCGCGCTGGCCGGATGACAAAGATAACAAATATCACTGGATGGAAGAAAAAATCAAGCAATTTGAAGCAGAGCATGAAGGTGTCAAAGTGGAGCTTGTCCAAGTTCCTTGGGCAGAACTGCCAAATAAACTTGGTGTTTCGATTGCAGGGAAATCATGGCCTGATATTGCTCCGGTAGACATTAGCGGAAGTGCTGTCAGCATCGATCAAATTGACCAGGGTGTTATTGAATCGGTTGATGATCTTTATTCAAAAGATGAACTGAAGGATTTCTATCCGAACGCTCTTGATGCATACAAGTATGATGGCAAGTTATACGGCATTCCGAACTCTATGACGGTCCACACTATGCTATTGAATCTTGACCTGTTTAAAGAGCGCGGCGTTGAGCCACCTGCAAATGGCGAATGGACTTGGGATGAATTCATGGACGCTGCGGAAAAATTGACATTTGACCGCGATGGCGATGGCAAAACAGACGTTTACGGATTTTCTACTTACATTTTGCCTGGATATTATGAAGCATGGCCTTTCTTCTATATTGATGGCGGCAGCCCTTTAAGTGATGATATGAAGAAATTTACTTTCAATAGTCCTGAAGCAGTTGAAGCGATTCAACGCCTGGCTGACTTGAAACTGAAGGATAAAGTTTCTCCTGAATCATCAGGTGGAGCTGACGTAGGCGGCACGTTCCAAGCGTGGGCAAATGAACAGCAAAGAACAGTTGCTATGCAGGCTTGGGCAACATGGGCAATTGGTGCAGCACAAGGCAAATTCCCTACTAATTTCGCAGTTGCTAACTACCCAACTGGAAAATCCGGCAAACCAGTTACAATTGGCGGTGTAGGCGGCTGGACTATGTTCCATCAAGAAGATAAAGGCAAGAAAGCAATGGTTGGCGAATTTATGAAGTTTATCAATACAACAGACGAACAGTTCACAATGGCACAGAAATATGGAACGTTCCCTGCACGAATCAGCACAGCTGATAAAGATCCATATAAAGATAATCCACAAATGGCGCGTGCACAGGAAATGTCTTCACAAGTTGTGATGCTTCCACGCCATCCTGAATGGAAAAAGATTGATGAAGCCATCCAGACAGAGCTTCAGCTTGTATTCAATGGCGAAAAAACCGCCAAGCAAGCAATGGACGATGCTCAAAAGAAAGTGGATGAGCTGCTAGAATAAGTAGTTACTGGCTTGGTGCTGTCTCATAAGGGATCAGACCCTTTGTGAGGCAGCCCAAGTTTTATCAAGATTGGGGGAGTTAACTTGAAACCCGTTCACCAGGCACACACAGCCGCTGATGTTAAAGTTGCCACTAAACAAACATCCCTTTTGACTCAAATCAAAAAGAATTATACCGCCTACCTTTTTTTACTTCCAAAATTAATTCTGTTTACAGCGTTTATAGTGATTCCCGTGATATGGGCTTTTGTTTTATCCTTCCAGGAATATAAAATTTTTGGAAGTGAATGGGCAGGATTGGACAATTATGTAAAGGTTTTTAAAAGCGAAGCATTTTTCGATGCTTTAGGAAACACGTTTCTCTTTACGGTAGTAACTGTACCATTCAACGTCATTAGCGCACTCATCATCGCTTCTCTTATTCATCCGCTTGGCAAATGGTCACAGAGCTTCTTCAGGGGAGCTTTTTATCTGCCAACCGTTACTTCGATGGTTATCGTGGCAATGGTGTGGCGCTGGATGTATAACAATGATTTCGGTTTATTCAACTACGTGCTTAGCTGGTTCGGAGTAGAACCGATTAACTGGCTAGGACAAACTTCAACAGCATTATGGTCACTGATTATAATGCAATGTTTAATTCCATTTGGGGTTGGGATTATTTTATACCTGGCAGCGATGGGATCCATTTCGCACTCGTTATATGAAGCTGCAACCATAGATGGTGCGGGCAGTCTTCAGAAATGGCTTCAAATTACGATTCCGTTGCTGAAACCGACTACTCTGTATTTGGTTTTGTTAAGTACGATTGGTTCCTTCCAGGTTTTCACTCAGATTATTATGATGACTGGCGGTGGGCCCGGAACGTCCACGGAAACGCTCGTCCATCTCATTTATAAAACAGGATTCAGGGATTTTGAATTTGGTTATGCTGCCGCGCAATCAATCGTTTTGTTCTTTATTATTTTAGTATTTTCGATAATTCAATTCCGAGTCCTTCGGAATGATGATTAGGAGGGGAAACAAGATGATGAAATTAAATAAAGCGGTCACTTATGCACTTCTGCTAGTCTTTTCTATCGTTTCCCTTCTGCCGTTGTATTGGGTGTTCAGTACTTCCATGCAATTAAGCAAATATCAGGATGAAGAATTAACAAAACCTGTTTCATACGTGGATTCAAATCCGCCAAAAATGTATCCAATGGGTATCCCCGAGTATTTTGAGCACTGGGGCAAAGCCCGTGATGCCGACAAGGCCGGGGATGAGAAGGCTGAAGTGTATCACCGCGAAATCATGGACCAGATAGTGGATGATACTTTTTCCGGATTTACCGCATTGTTTAGTAAAAATAACATTGGCCGCTGGTTCTTAAACAGTATTTATATCGCAGTAGTAGTAACGGTGGGGATTTTGCTGTTCGACTCAATGGCCGGGTATGTGCTCGCCAAAAAGCAATTTCCAGGGAGAAACCTCATTTTCTATGCCATCGTCGGAACAATGATGATTCCAGGGCAAGTAACATTGGTCCCAATGTTTATGATGGTTAAAAATCTGGGGATTATGGACACGCATTGGGCGCTGATATTTCCTGACTTATCAATGGTGTTTGGTGTGTTTCTAATGAGGCAGTTTATGTACTCCATTCCAGATGAGCTTTTGGACGCTGCAAAAATTGATGGAGCAGGCGAATGGAAAACGTTCTGGAAAATCGTTTTGCCCCTGGCAAGGCCGGGTTTGGCCGCATTGGGTATTTTCACCTTTATGAATGTGTGGAATTCCTTCCTATGGCCGATTATTGTATTGAACGATGCAAACCTGTATACGCTCCCTGTAGGATTGAAGACGTTGCAAGATGCGAACCTGGCAAGCTTTAAGCTGCTGATGAGCGGGGCGGCAATTGCATCTGTTCCAATGATTATTGTTTTCATCTTATTCCAGCGCCATTTTGTAAAAGGCCTGACTCTTGGCGGCGTAAAAGAATAAAGACAGTAAAAAGAGAGTTATTCATATACAGTTAGACCCCTGCCTGCCATTCGAATTTTTGTGGAAAAAGGCGGGGATTAACTGTTTGAAGTCCCGATTGGATTCTAATCATCATGTGGAATATGATACCTTTCACCTAAGTTTAGGTTCTCTAAGCTCTCTTTCTTACTTCTTGTGAAAGTAGGTACAAATGTGAGAATTGGCCTTGATGTTTTTTTTGAAAAATATGTTGGGAAGTTTCCAGGAAAAAGACTCGGTCTTGTCACGAATATGACAGGAGTAAATCAAAGGCTTGTCCCGACGATTGACCTATTTCATGGGCATCCGGACCTTCATTTGACAGCACTGTATGCACCGGAACACGGGATACGCGGCAGTGCCAAAGAGGGAGAAAAGGTTCAGTCGGCAATTGATCCCTATACAGGATTGACGGTTTATAGTTTATACGGAGCATCGAAAAAGCCGAGTAAAGAAATGTTGGAGTCAGTTGATGTTGTATTCTTTGATTTACAGGATATTGGGGCAAGGTATTACACGTTTATTTATACGATGGCGTATATGATGGAGGCTTGTGCCGAAAGCGGAAAACACTTTGTGGTCCTTGACCGCCCCAATCCGATTTCAGGAATCACTGTCGAAGGCAATTTAGTGGAAGAAAAGTTTCGGTCTTTCGTTGGCCTGTATCCGATTCCGAACAGACACGGCATGACAGTCGGGGAAATTGCCCTGCTGTACAAGCATGAATTTGGGATTAACTGTGATCTTACCGTAATTCCTATGGAGGGCTGGAACCGCGAGCTTTATTATGACGAGACAGAATTGTTTTGGATTCCGCCTACACCCAATACAACTGGCATCGATATGGCTACCTTGTATCCAGGGACATGTTTAGTGGAGGGTACGAACCTTTCTGAGGGCAGGGGGACAACGCGTCCATTCGAATATGTCGGAGCTCCTTATATTGATGGCTACCATTTGGCAAGAGCGTTCAATGCTAAGCAGCTGCCTGGTGTTTTGGCACGCCCGGTTTCATTTATTCCAACCTACCAGAAACACAAGGAAGAAGCTTGCGAGGGTGTACAGCTTCATGTAGTGAACAGGAAGGAGCTTCATTCCTTAAAGACTGGCTTGGCTTTGCTCGAAATTATTGCTGAGTTGTATCCAAATGACTTTACGTTTGTGCAGTATGGTGAAAATCAGAGATACATGTTTGATTTGCTGGCTGGCACGGACCGTTTACGGAATATAATCCTGAATGGGCAAGTAAAGGATTTCTTGGAACAGTGTGAACAGCAAACAGAAGCTTTTAAAACACAAAGAAAGCCATATCTTCTTTATAAATAAACCCATTTGTATTTGAGACGGACTTAGGAAAGGGCGTGTGTTTGTGATATCATACCGTTGTTATGAACCTGGCGATGAACAGCAAATCGTCGAGCTTTGGAACAAAAGCCTTCCGCTTGACCCGATTACTTCCAGGAGATTCCGCAACCTTGTTTTACTGGATGCCAATTTCGATCCGAAAGGCCTTCAGCTGGCAGTGGAAGATGACAAAGTAATTGGCTGTGTTTATGCAGTAAGAAGACTGCTGCCAATGTTCGGTACGGACTTGGAACCGGAAAATGGCTGGATTCCGTTCTTTTTTGTTCATCAGGATTTCCGCCGTTCGGGTGTCGGAAATGTGTTAATGGAGGCAGCCAACAACTTTCTTGCAGCAGAAGGGCGGAAAAATGTATTTTTCGCATCGTATGCTCCCAATTACATTTTGCCTGGAATAGATGAGGCTGCCTATCCGGAGGGATACGCTTTTCTTTTGTGGCAGGGGTTTGAAAAACAGTATTCACCAGTTGCCATGGACAAAACGCTGGTTGGTTATACGTATCCGGAACCGGTGCTTCAATTGAAGAAACAACGTGAGCAAGAAGGATATTCCTTTGTGATTGCCCAAGACAAAGACATATATGAAGTGATACAATTTGCCAACAACGAGTTTAACCCGGACTGGGGCCGGGCGATTCGGGAAGGGCTGCTGCAGGGGCTTCCGCTCAATCAGGTGTTGATTGCAAGAAACGCCAGCAAACTGGTTGGATTTTGCCTTCATGGCGGCTATGAAGGAATCCCTGACCGTTTTGGGCCGTTTGGTATAGATTCTGAAGAACAAGGAAAGGGCCTTGGGAAGATTCTGTTGCATGAATGCTTGAAAAATATGCGTTCCTTGGGCCTTCATGGCGCCTGGTTCCTTTGGACCGGTGAAAAAAGTGCTGCCGGCCATCTTTATAAAAATAGTGGATTTGAAATCACACGCCGATTTCATGTGATGAAGAAATCTATATAGAATAAAACGAATCTGTTAAGAGAGTTGATGCCATATGTCATATATGACAGGAGGGCTCGTAATGCTGTCAGAAATGCATTCGACACTTCCTCCTTCTGAAGAAAAAATAGCGTTATATATTCTCGAAAATCCTCAAACAGCGGTATCTTTAACTGCAAATGAGCTTGGGAAAAGAAGTTCAACCAGCAGTGCTGCAGTAATCCGGCTATGTAAGTCACTTGGATTAAAAGGGTTCCAGGAACTGAAACTCCGGATTGCCGGGGACCTGCAGAAAAATAGGGCTGTTGGGTTTCGTGATATTGAACCCAATGAAAATGCTGTATCGATCATTGAGAAAATGACGAGCAACAGTATTCAAACGATACGGGAAACTGCGGAATTACTGGATCACGAAGAACTTGAACGAGCTGTAAAACTGTGCCAAAATGCTGAAACTATCCATTTTTTTGGTGTAGGAGCATCGAGCATCATTGCTCAGGATGCCCAGCAAAAGTTTTTACGAATTGACAAAAAAGCAACGGCTTTCCAGGATTTCCATATGGCCGCAACGCTAGTGGCCAATGCGAAAGAAAATGATGTTGTTGTCGGGATTTCTTTTTCAGGAAAAACCTTTGAGGTAGCAAAAATTCTTGAGCTGGCACATAAAAAGGGTGCCCATACCATTAGCTTGACGAAGTATGGCTCGTCTTTAGTCACTGAACAGGCGGATATTAAGCTGTATACATCTGCAACAAGGGAGCCCACATTCAGAAGCGGGGCCACATCCTCGCGTATTGCCCAGCTTCATGTGATTGATATCTTATTTATGTGTGTGGCATCGCAGGCATACGCCCAGACAGTAAAACATCTGGACGAAACAAGAGAAATCATTGATATTCTAAGAGACCATATAAAACCAAAACAAAGATAGCGGAGATAATTTTCGTTTGCTGAAGGCAAGCTTTCGCTGCACGATGGTTTTAAGACAGTTCCCTCATAAAAAACAATAAAAAGAAGAGTATGCACCTTGTGGTATTGTTTAATGGCCAAACCAAACAATCCATAAGAACGGCATACTTTTCTTTTATTATATGAGTAAAACTAACTTATCCCAAACAACAACTTTTAGCTTTTATTCTGATCTTTTTCTTAACAGCCACAACGGTCTGGAAAGGACCTTTGAGTATAAGGCATCAATTCAACCTGGCAATGATGCCGATAGTATAGGAGGAGGGAGTGGAAGCCCGGATTCTCATACTGTATCATTTATGATGAAATTCCTGGGAATGTTCCATACAATAGGTTGTTTTGAGCAAGATAAATGAGGATAATCATCATTTTTCGTGGTTAACACTGTCCCCAAGTTGTTTTTATGTTATACTAGTATTATTGTGGAAAAATATTTTACGGAAGAAGGGAGGTTAAATAGTTTATCTTCCATAAGTATGTTAATAAATGCACATTCTGTTATCCTTCAAAAGCAGCAATTATTCTTGGAAGGGATATTGAATGTGGAACGTTAATCGCGGGAAGGATACAGTCTGTGTAGAACATCATGAAAGGATGATTACATGAGTTTGAATCAGACATTGGAGATTAAAGAAGAAAAAGACGATTATTCATTTGAACAGGTTCCGGTAGAAAAACGGAATATGGGGTGGTTTAGTGTAACCAATATAACGTTTGGTATCGCCACCGCAATTTTTTATTTTCAAACAGGTAGTGTTATGGCACTTCAGTTTGGCGCAATGAACGCCATTATTTCAGCCATTTATGCCATCGTGATTGCAGGACTTTTAGGTACAGTCATTGCCTATTTATCCGCGAAATCAGGGATGAACGTAAATCTAATGTCTAGACAGGGTTTTGGATATATTGGTGCTTCGTTAACCTCCTTAATTTACGCATCCAATTTCATCATGTATTGTGCATTCGAAGGTATGATCCTCGTTACGGCCGTACATGCATTTTTCCCCGCAATTCCATTATGGCTACTAATTGTAGTATTTGGATCAATTGTTATTCCGCTCAACTGGTTCGGAATTAAACAATTGGATAAATTACAAAAATGGTCATTACCCATCTTTGGTATCTTCTTAATTACCACAATCATTGTCGCGTTCAATACATCATCTAAATTCGATGGTCAATTTTGGACGTATCTGCCGGATGGTGTTCAGATCGGCGGAACAGCGTTGCTTTTATGTATCGGAATGCAGCACGGAATTATGGGACTTACAGCTTTAATTGCATCAGATTATGCGCGATTCCTTAAACCAAAGGATATTAAACTTGGTTCAATTATGATTGGATTTATTCCCCAAATTTTCTGTTTTGGTGTTATGGGAGTACTTGGAATCTGGTTTGGTGTCCGATTGGGTGAATCGAATCCGGGTGTTTACATTGTCACACTTCTTGGGTTGGGTGGAGTAGTATTTACGATGTTAACACAATTGCGTATTAACATTACAAATATTTATAGTGCTTCCCTATCACTGTCCAATTTCTTTGAGAATGTATTTCATTTCAAACCCAAACGTCGTTTCTGGATCGTTGTCTCAGCTGTCGTTTCAATGGCGCTGATGCTTGGCGGAATTTTAGAACATTTAACTAGCGCAATGACGTTCCAGGGAGTTCTCCTGATGGCATGGGCTGCAATTTTAGTCACAGATGCATTAGTCGTGAAAAAAATGTTAAAGATCGTACCGAAAGAATATGAAGCAAGACAAGAAAAATTATATAAATGGAATCCAGCTGGGGTTGTTCCGCTGCTTATCTCAAGTGTAATCGGAACCATCGCTGCACTAGGATACATGGGTACGTTCCTGCAAAACACTGCGACTTTCTTTGGTGCTATATTAGCCTCAATCCTCACGGTGGTCGTAGCGGTTTATACGAAGGGCAAATACTACAGTAAAGTTCCAGCCCAAGTAAAAAATCTGCCACAGAAAAAAGAAAGACAAATGTACACCTCTCCAAGAGAAAATACAAATTGATTAAAAGGGACGGTTCTCATCCGGCTGATGGGAACCGTCCTTTCATTCGTCTAGCTCCATAAGGAATGCTTGGCAGCATAAGCATAGCCGAGAAAAAAGCTTCACCAAAATTGCAGCACATTAGAGGAGCGCCTAGCGCCTAGTGTGCTTCGGTCCTCTCGTTACGGTAATCCCTCATCGATTTGCTAACTATTTTCTAAACCGATTTGCTATTTTTTCTAATATATGTTATTCTAAATAAGAATTATTTTTGTTCGGTGTAAAGGATGCAAAAAGTTCGACTTTTCGTCTTTTCGTCTTAATGATCACTTTGGGCAGGGATAGTAATACAATGTGCTTTAGCACTAGGAGGCAACAAACATGGAACAAGGTACAGTTAAATGGTTTAACGCAGAAAAAGGTTTTGGATTCATCGAGCGCGAAGGTGGAGAAGATGTATTCGTTCATTTCTCTGCAATCCAATCTGAAGGTTTCAAATCATTAGACGAAGGTCAAAAAGTAACTTTCGACGTTGAGCAAGGTGCACGTGGACCTCAAGCTGCAAACGTTCAAAAAGCTTAATACTCTTAAATGACCAAAACAGACCCTGTAAAAGGGTCTGTTTTTTTGTGTTTTCTTTTAACAGGTATTATAAATAGTTTTAAAACAATAAGTAACCATTATTTTCCTAGGAGAGGCAGGAAATATGACTACAAAAATAGAAATTATTTTCTTTTTTAAAATAATATTCTTACTATTTTAAAAAATTTGATATGATGATGTTATCTTATTACTCCTAAATCGGTGGTTATCATATGAATTTACTTAAAGAGTTATCCATAAAAATGAAAAACCTTCCTTTCGGCAGTATTCGGACCAAAATGATTCTTTTTTTCCTCATGGTCGCCTTAATTCCATTACTATTGTTTGGTGTGCTTTCCTATGAAAAATCCTCTGAAATCATTAATGATCAATACAATGAATATGAGGAATTTGCTGTATCCCAGCTTAATAAACAACTTGAAAACACGTTTGAACAAATGTTTGTTATATCGAGCGATATTAATCATTACTTATCCGACCCGACACTGGTTATTTTAAAAGAAGAAATTCCCCATTCCTATACAGATTTCATCGAAAATAAAAACTTTGAAAGATACCTCGAAGCCCATAAAACCTATAATACAAAAGGAATCTATTTAATTACAAATACAGGCTATTATTATGGAAACAGCCGCCTTAATATCCATAAGCTCTTTCAAAAACCGTTTTGGAAACAAGTAAATAGCTTGAAGGAAGGGGAGCTTTGGATCGGTTTCTACAATACAGACCATTATTATAATAGTGAAAAGACTGAAAAAGTGATGGGGATGGTTTTTCCGATAGATAGCCAGTTTGGCGTCTTAAAAGGAAGCAAATTATTAATCGAAACTAATGCCGAGGAACTGTTTTCTTATATAAATTTCCTCGAAAATAAGCTTCATGCTTCAATTACTCTTAAAAATGGAGCGAATCAAGTCGTTTATAAGACGGGGAATGCCCCAAAGGAAGAGGAAACTGATATTGTCTGGAATAACCATTTTGATGGGTTTGGCTGGGACATTCATATCCGGATCCCTGTTGAATATTATTATCAATCCTCAAATGTCATCTACCGATATACAATAATGGGCATTATTTTTTCAATTGTGCTAGTTACTCTTTTAGCAGCTTTCTTATCTATCCCGCTTACAAAACGGATTACAGGCCTTAAATCTTCAATGGAATTGGTCAGTAAAGGAAACCTGGATACTCAAGTGGAAGTTACTTCAAAGGATGAATTGGGAGTTTTGGCACAAAGCTTTAACGAAATGGTTAATCGAATTAAAGGATTAATTGAACAGATTAGCTATACAGAGAGATTAAAAAGACAAGCCGAATTAAGGGCATTTCATTATCAAATCAATCCCCACTTATTATTCAATACATTAAATTCGATACAATGGAAAGCCAGGCTCTCCGGAGCAAAAGAAGTCCAGCAAATGATATACCATTTGACTGAGGTGCTTCATGAAAACCTTAATTTTTCTGATGAGTTAATAACGTTGGAAAAGGAATTGCAAACTATTCAGCATTATTTGAAGGTACAGGAGGCCCGTTACGGGAAAACCTTCGAATATATAGAAAATATACAGGAAAATTGCCTGAGCTATTTAATCCCTCGAATGACGCTTCAGCCATTATTTGAAAATATTTTTTTCCATGCATTTGAAGATGGAATAGGAAGAATTGAACTCAAGCTTATTGCAAAGGGCGGCATTTTGGAACTCACCCTTGAGGATAATGGAAAAGGGATGGATGAAAATACAATTAAAAATCATCTTAATCCGATGAATCCAAAAGAAAAAGGAAGGGGCGGAATCGGCGTATATAACGTAGATCAGCGCGTAAAGCTTCATTTTGGGACAGAGTTTGGGTTATCTATTAAATCTGTTGTGGGTAAGAAGACGGTTTTTACTATTATATGGCCAAAAAGGAGGCTTTCTGATGATAAAAGTTCTAATTTCTGATGATGAGAGAATCGTTAGAAAAGGGTTAATCGCAACCATTGATTGGAATAAATTCGGTATGGAAGTCATTGGTGATGCTTCCAACGGACAAAGGGCATGGGAACTATTTTTGGAACATTCTCCAGAAATAATAATTACGGATATCGTCATGCCGGAGATGAATGGAATTGAACTGGCTAGAAAAGTTAAACAGCATTCTCCTTCTGCAAAAATATTATTACTTAGCTGCCATCGTGATTTCGAGTACGCACAAGAAGGCTTGAATATTGGGGCTTCAGGTTATATTTTGAAAACTGCGTTTCAAGACCAGGAATTTGAAGACTATTTGGAGAGGTTCCAAAAAGAATTGTCTCACTCAAAAGGACAGGGGCAGGAAGATTCTGCTCTACTAAGAAAGGAATTTTATGCATGGCTTTGCGGTTTTACCAACTCCTTTCCAAAAATGCTCCAGAACCTTTTTGTTGCTGACTGGAATTGGAAGAAGGAACCTTATTATATTTTTTTACTAAGTGGAATGGATTGCGATGAGCATATTCAACTATTTTCCGAGCAAAAACGATTTGCTAAAATTCCATGCGGCGAGGAACAGGCATTTATCTTCATACCGGCGGAAACAAAAGAAACGTTGGAAAAGTGTTTAATTAAGGAAAAGAGTGAAAACTCAGCGGTTAACTGGAGAGTGGGAGGCCCTTTTAAAGGTTCTGAAGAATGGATGGAAGGTGTTTTATATCTTTATAAACTATTAAAAATTGAGAAGCAGTTTAAATTCTCGACCGAGGAATGGCCATTACCAATTCAGCAGGCAACAAAAATGATGATTGAGCATTTAGAGCAGCCTCTATCATCAAGCGATATAGCAGCTAAAGTAGGTTTGAGCAGGAGCCATTTTAGCACGATGTTCAAAAAAACGGTTGGAGAGAGCTTTATTGAATTTACTGAAAGAATGAGAATAAACACTGCATGCGATCTCCTAGAGAATACATCACTTACTCAGCAGGAGATTAGTGAAAAAATAGGTATACAGGATGGAAAGTATTTCAGCAAATGGTTTAAAAAATGTACAGGTAAAACACCGTCTGATTATCGGCAAAACAAAAAGGTGAATTTTATCTAACAAATTTCCTCCTTATATTTTAAAAATTCAAACAATAATACAAAAAGAATAAGATAGGATTAGGTTCAAGACCGCTTTCATTCACGTTAAAATGAAAGCGGTTTCCAATTTAATTAGGAAAAAAGGGAGACTTGGATGAAGAAATTAACGATGCTTTTGCTAGCACTCCTGTTTATCTTTTTTGCCAGTGCATGTTCAAACAGAGAAACGATCGGCCCCAAAGCGAATGAGGAGACGAAAGAAGAAAGAGGTAAAACAGTTCTTCGTTTTGCAACATGGGATTCAGGGGAAGCGCTGAAAATCCAGGAGGATATTGCTAAAAGATTTGAGGAGATAAACCCAAATGTAAAGGTCCAGGTTGAAGCATATGGTGATGAATTTGATCAAAAGCTGGCTACGTCCTTTGGTACAAAAAATCCTCCGGATGTCGTTTATATGTGGAACTTCCCAGCCTATTTTCAGTCGCTGGAACCGCTAGACCAGTTTGTAAAAAACGATTCTGAACTAGATTTGAACGATTTTTACCAAGGCTTGTTCAATTATTCAAGTATGTATGGAAAGTTGTATGGAATCCCAGCGGGTTTTACGACGAGGGTAGTTTATTTTAACAAGGATTTATTCGACATTGCCGGCATGCCTTATCCTGAGGAAGGCTGGACATGGGATGATTTCCAAGCGGTTGCGGAAAAACTGACCGTTCCATCGAAAAAACAGTATGGATTCGGAATAAGGCCGGAACCGGATACGTATGACTTGCAAGGTTTTATCTGGAGTAATGGGTCAAGCTTTATAAGTGAAGATGGAAAAGAAGTTGAAGGTTATATGAATAGCCCTGAAACGATTGAAGCAATTAACTTCTTTGCTGACATGCTAAAGGATAAGAGTGCAGTTCTGGTTGGCGGTAAAAATCAGCAAAGTGGGGAAGAGTTTTTTAAAGAAGGCAAAATAGCGATGTGGGAAACCGGTATTTGGCCATTGGAAGAGTTTAAAGAAGCAAAAGTAAACTTTGGAACAGTGGAAATGCCTGCTTTTTCAGGGAAATCTGTGAAAGGAGTCATTGCATCCTCCGCGGTTTCAATAGCAGAGGATTCAAAAAACAAGGAACTGGCCTGGGAATTCGTAAAATTCTATTCCTCAGCAGAAGCGATTAAAAGGAGAACCGCCGATCTGCCGGTCCGCATAAGTGTTGTAAAAGATATAAAGACCGAGGAAGATCCATTGATTAAGCCATTCTACAAAATGCTAGAAAGATCAAACGATACCCCTGCATTCCATCTTAATAAAAATTGGGATGAAATCAATCGAAATCTTTCTTCAGCCATCAATGCAATTATGCTAGAGCAGGATGCTGAGACGCTCCTGAATAAGGCAGTAAAAGATTCAGAGATTTACATTAAATAACAGTAGGTTATAAGTATTTTCAAACAATATATTCAACTTGAAAAAATCGTTTTGTGCAGTTCTGTTGATTGAAGTGGAAGGCGCGAAGACTCGTTCGAAAATGCAAAAAGCGCATTTTCTCCTGCGGTGCTTCTTCGGGGAGGATTATTCAACGTCCTGCGGGAGCTGCGTGACAGGTGAGACCCCACAGTCGCCAAGGGCATCGAGGAGGCTCACCGCACGCCCCGCGGAAAGCGAAGCGCCTGTAACGGAAATCAACAGACCATTTAGAAAATTATTTTCAATTTATAGTAATCATTTTGAAGGGGCGGAATCAATATGGTGGATTACTTTGGCTTGCAAAATAAGGTTTGTGTAGTGACAGGGGGAGCTTCAGGAATTGGACTGGCAACAGGCACACTTCTGGCTGAAGTTGGAGCAAAAGTTGTTTTATTGGATATTAACGAAGACAAAGGACAAAAGGCAGCGGCGGACCTGCAAATGAAAAACTATAAAGTTGATTTCTTCCGTTGTGATGTGACAAAAGCTTCCGATTGCATATCAGTCAGAAATTACCTTGAAGAAAACTATGGACGAGTAGATGTTCTTTTTAACAATGCAGGTGTGATCAGAAGGAAATCAGTAGTAGATTTGGATGAATCAGATTGGAATTTGGTCATTGACGTATCGCTTAAAGGAATTTACCTCCTATCAAAATATTTAATTCCGCTAATGGCCAGCGGCGGGGGTGGAAGCATTATTAACACTGGCTCAGGCTGGGGGATAAAGGGCGGAGATCAAGCGGCTGCCTATTGCGCAGCGAAAGCGGGTGTCGTGAATTTGAGTAAAGCAATGGCTATTGACCATGGCCCGCAAAATATCCGGGTAAATTGCATCTGCCCGGGAGATACGGATACTCCCCTATTAAGGGATGAAGCGAGACAACTAAACAAGGAAGAAAAAGCTTTCCTTGTATCGTCTGCAAAAGGGCGGCCATTAGAAAGGCTTGGGACCCCAAGAGATATTGCCAATGGAGTTTTGTTCCTGGCAAGTGATTTATCAACATGGGTAAGTGGGTCAGATTTAATAGTCGATGGAGGCGGGCTTGCTTAGCTAGTTTCAAAGTAATCAAAACCACTAAATTGTTAGGAGGAATTGAAGATGGGACAGAAGGTTCATCCTTACATACCAAACATGGTACCTGAAGTTCAAGCTGAAATGTTGAAGGTAATTGGAGCGGAATCAATCATGGATTTATATGCAGGCATTCCACAAGAGCTCCAGCTAAAGGAAACGCTAAACTTGCCGCCGGCATTAACAGAGTATGAGCTAAGACGCCATATAGAAGGAGTACTTAATAAAAACACAAGCACTAAGGAATTTATCAATTTTCTTGGAGCTGGCTGTTGGCAGCATTTTATCCCGGCTGTTTGTGATGAAATCAATCAGCGTTCGGAATTTTTAACAGCATATGCTGGAGAACCTTACGAGGATCATGGGCGTTTTCAGGCACTTTTTGAATATCAAAGCTTGGTTGCTGAACTGGTGGACATGGATGTTGTTAATGTACCTACATTTGACTGGGGACAAGCTGCAGCTACAGCAATCAGGATGGCTGGAAGGATTACCGGAAGGAATAAGGTTTTGCTGGCAAGGACGGTAGGCCCTGAGCGGAGCAAAATTATCATTAATTATGGGACTCCGCAACTAGAATTCGAATTTATTAGCTTTGACATTAAGTCAGGCGCAATAGATTTGGAAGATTTAAAAGCAAAATTAACAGAAGATGTTGCTGCAGTCTATTTTGAGAATCCCTCCTATCTTGGGTTTATCGAGGAACAGGGTGAAGAGATTTCATCTTTATTAAAAAGAAACGGATCACTTCTGGTTGTGGGTGTTGACCCTATATCTCTTGGAGTGCTTGCGCCACCTAGCCACTACGGAGCCGACATCGTATGCGGCGATTTGCAGCCGCTTGGCATGCACATGAATTATAGCGGCGGGCAGGCCGGCTTCATTGCAACCCGGG
>NZ_HG964497.1:2651188-2868669 GCF_000613125.1 Bacillus sp. EB01 | reverse complement strand
CGGGATGGGCGGGCTTGCCAAGGGGGAGCTAGCGAGCGCCAGTGTTGTCAAGGCGTTTTCCACCTGGTTTGAAGAGGAACTGCCGGAGCAGCTTAAGGTGGGAAACTGGGAAGATATTCGTTACCGCTGGGAGCGAATCATCAAAGAGCAGAACCACCGGATTGGCGAGTATGGAAGGCGGGAGAGGATTCAGCTCGGTACAACGCTTACAGCATTGCTCCTCATTGATGACCAATTCATGCTGGTCGCGCATGTTGGGGATTCCAGGGTGTACCGGATTAATGAAAAACTGCAAATCCTTACCGAAGACCAGACAGTTGTCGGCAGGGAAGTGAGGCGAGGCAATATGACACCCGAGCAGGCTAGGCGTGATCCGAGGCGGAATGTTCTTTTGCAATGCATAGGAGCGTCAAAACTAGTCGAGCCCCAATATATTTTCGGCCGGCCTGTTCCTGGCGAGGTGTATCTCATGTGTTCGGACGGCTTCCGCCACACTATAACCGCGGATGAAATCTACCGGGCGTTTAAGCCTGATGAGCTGCACGGGGAAACCGAGATGATCCGGCGGTCAAAAGGAATGGTTGAGTTAAACAAGCAAAGGCAGGAAACAGATAATATCTCGGTTCTGCTTGTTAAAATTCAGTAAGGATGGCGATTTTTTATGGCCGTGATCGGATCTGTTTTAGAAGGAAAGTATGAAATACTAAAGCTCATTGGCCAGGGCGGCATGTCAAAGGTGTACCTAGCCATGGATAAGCGCCTCAATAAGCAATGGGCTGTAAAGGAAATCGAAAAGCGGGCGCGTGATAAGAACAACGAAATCATATACCAGAGCGCGCTTGCCGAAGCGAATATGATTAAGCGCCTCGACCACCCGGCTTTGCCGCGGATTGTTGATATCATTGATAACCGCGACAGGATATTTGTCATTATGGACTATATTGAAGGCGAGCCGCTCGACAAGATTCTTGACGAATACGGCGCACAGCCTCAGGAACTGGTCATTGAGTGGGCCAAACAGCTTTGCGAGGTTCTTGATTATTTACATACACGAAATCCAACCATTATCTACAGAGATATGAAGCCCGCCAACGTAATGCTTAAGCCGGATGGAAATCTGAAGTTGATCGACTTCGGAATTGCCCGTGAATACAAGGAGCAAAATCTCGCCGATACAGTCAGCCTCGGGACAAAAGGGTATGCCGCTCCAGAGCAGTTTGGCGGCAAGGGCCAAACCGACCCGCGGACCGATGTGTATTGCCTGGGGGTCACACTTTATCATCTTGTGACCGGGCATAACCCAAGCGAGCCTCCGTATGAGCTTTATCCAATCCGTTACTGGAATCCGCACCTGTCAGGAGGACTTGAACGGATTATCGAAAAATGCACGCAGCTTAATCCGGATGACCGCTATCAATCATGTGCCGAGCTTCTCTATGCACTCCATCATTATGAGGAATTTGACGACGTGTACAGGGAGAGGCAAAAGAAGAAGCTGCGCAATTTCTCTGTTGTCGCAGGCTCCTCGCTTCTGTTTTTAATGATTGGGATTTTCGGCCAGGTTATGAACGTGAAGGCTGACAATGCGGATTACAGCCGGAACATCGAGTTGGCGAAAAAAGCCTCGGCATCTTCCAAAAAAGTAGACTACTATTTTAATGCGATTGAAATCAAGCCGACGGAAAACAGCGCCTATATTGGCCTGCTTAATACGTTCAAGGCAGATGCCAGTTTTACAATCGAGGAAGAGGAAATTTTTAAGAAAAAGCTCAATCCGAACTTGATCGAGTTCCGTGAGAATCCCGAATATGCCGACCTTGCCTTCGAGGTTGGAAAGGCCTACTGGTATTACTATGATTATGGAAAAAGCGAATCCACAGATAATCAGGTAACAAGGATGAAGAGCTCGATTGAGTGGTTTGAGGATGCGGTCGAATATGGCTCCGCCGACAAGGATTATTATGAAATGGCTGTTATATACCGTGATATCGGGAAGTTCAACCAGGACATTATGCTTCAAATCGAAGAAGCGTCCGACCAGGGCAAGTATAAGCCATACTGGGAACATCTCAAGAAGCTGATTGAGCTGATTGACGGGAAGCCAAATGAAAGTGAAATCGTTAAGCTAGAGCTGTATAAATTGGCAATGTATTCAATCGAGACATATGCCCGTAAGTTTAAGCTCGATGGCATCAGTGAGGAAGATATTCGCTCTGTAGCGAATGGGGTTAAGCACTCGACCAGCAATGTCGCGGTCACCGCAGAAAAGACAGAAGAGATTAAAAAGAGCATTATCAGCCGTTTTGAGATTACAGATAAGGCAATTGATAATGCCTATCGGGAGTAAAGGGGGATTCAGATGGATGCTTACATTTGGCAAATCATATCTATCGCCGGATATTCGCTGGCAGGATTGATGTTTGTGGCAGCCGTTTTCATGTTTTTTAAACTGAATATCCCCGCGATTTATGGCGACTTGAGCGGCCGAACGGCAGCAAAGCAAATCAGGGAGATTCGCGAGCAGAACTCCAATTCAGGACGAAAGGTCTTTCAGCCAGATGCCTTCAATCTCGAGCGCGGCGAGCTAACATCGAAGGTAGAATCAAAGTCTAGCAGATTGCGAAAAGCCCTAACGCAAAGAACAGGCTCAAAAAGGCTGGATAAAAAAGGCCAAACTGTAGAGGCCTCCCATCCTACAGTGGTCAGCATTCCGACGGATGTCCTTCCGCAAAATAGTGTCAGCGGCCGAAATGTCCAACCGGCAGCCGCTGCGCCAATATATGGCAGCGATGGCACAGTTGTCCTCTTTTCAACTGATGAAGGATCGATCCAAAGGGATAGCACCTTCCAGTGGGGAGAACACCAAACAGAAGATGCTGCCACTATAAAGGGAGAATCGGGATGGACTCGCGAAACCACAGTTCTTGCTGGTTACCAGAGCGGTAATTCGGAAACTACAGTTCTATCAGATCTGCAGAATGGCAGCGCAGAAACCACAGTACTTGTGAATGAACTGAGTGACACTGCGGAAACCACTGTCCTTGCAGGTGTGCAAAACGGGGGTGCGGAGACCACTGTACTTCCAATTGTACAAAGTGGCAGCGCAGAAACCCCAGTACTTATAAATGGAGTGGGTGGCAGCGCAGAAACCACAGTACTTATGAATGAAGTGAGTAGCGGCGCAGAAACCACTGTCCTTTTACAGGAGGGCCATGCCACGTCGGCAGCGGAAACTGAAGTTCTTTTTCAAAAAGAAGAAGGGTTTGGGTTTGGGCATGAGGTCTTGCCGGATGGAGCAGAAATTCTTTCCCCGGAAATAGAAGACGTTGCAGCGGGAACCGAAGTGCTCTCAGAAGGAACGGAAGTCCTTGGCGAAATGGCATCGGGTACAGAAGTCCTCGCTGGCGGTGTTGAAGCTGTTCCGACTGTGGCTATGGCGGCTTCGAATGGGGCCGTTAGCAGTACGATAAGCGGTGGTGAGTTCCCGGATACGCAGGTTTTATCTGAAGGAACGACTGTGCTGGCGGGAACGACACTGCTGGAGACCGAGGAGACAGAGAAGCAGCCTATTGAGTTCAAGTTAGTAAAAAATATTGTCATCATTCATACAAATGAAGTTTTGTGAAGGAGGGGTTGGAAATGAGAGTGAGCAGGAAAGAGAAGTATATTCGGGCCAGGAAGAAATCGAGGTTCACTCGTGCGATGGCAGTTATGCTTTCGATTATGCTTGTCGCGTATAGTCTGCCATACAGTGCGATAGCCGAAACTGAACCAGAACCACCTGCGGCCGATGAAAACTATACTGTAAAGGTAGTCGATAAAGGTGATCCGGTTGCTGGCCAGGAGATTGTTGTACATAACGGAAGCGAAGAAGTGAACTTCACAGCAACGACAGATGAGTTAGGTGTCGCAGAGTTTCCTGAATTCGCTAAAACAGTTTTTGGAGAAAACTTTACTTTTGTTGTCGGTGAACAATCTTTTGAAAGAACGCTAATCGAGGGGAAGATTGAGCACCTCATTTTTGATATGACAACAGGTGAGGTGACCGAAGAACCGGTTGTGGCACCAGAGCCGCCGGGACCGACCCATTATACGGTAACGGTGACCCAGACTGGTGAGGGTAAAGTATTCCTGGATGGAAAGGAATATAAAGGAGCAACTGAGTTTAAAAAGAAAACAGATGTCCCTGTAAATATCATTCCTGAAAAAAATTCTCTCATTAAAAAGGTCGAAATTGACGGCAAAGAGGAGAAAGTTTCAGATAATCAACAGTTCAAAACAGAGATTAAGAATCTTTCTGCGGATACAACCATCAACGTTGAGTTCGCGGTAAAAACATACACTATTACGTTCAACAGCAACGGTGATGGTGCATTGAAGAATGAAGCTGGTGAGGTGATTTCCTCTGAAGGCGGCACTGTTACGGTGAATCACGGCGAAAACAGTACGTTTACAATTGACCCGGCAGAGGGGCATCATCTGAAGGAGCTTCGGATCGATGGAGAAAGATATTGGAATCTTGATAGGCTGAAGGAAGGCGATGTCTATACATATACCTTCAAGAGTGTTACAGAGAATCACGAGGTCGAAGTGATTTTTGAAATCAATACGTATAAGGTCGATTCTTTTGTAGCGGAGGGTTATGGTTCCATTTCGACAGATAAGGCAGAAGTTAAGCATAGTGGTAACGTCGTTGTTACCATGAAGCCATTGAATAACTCCTATGAAGTAGCCGAGCTGCTTGTGAATGGAGAAAATAAGACTGCTGAGATTGTGGATGATAATAACGATGAAGGTACCTACTCCTACACGGTTACCGGAGTGACCAAGGATACCGAGATATCCGCCAAATTCGTACCGGTGCCTGCTCTTGATGGTGATTGGAAGACGTATGTGTCTGTTACACCTGAGAAAGGCAGTCTGATAACAAGCTATAAGGCTGGCACCGATGAAATCCTCGTCTTTTCTAAGGACGCTGTCATTAAGCTTGCGCCAGTTGATCCATATACAAGGCTCAGCTATGCGGACTCGGACTACTTCAGGAATTGGAGCCGTGATTTTACACTAAATAAGCCAACTTCGATTGAGCGCCTTTTTGTAAAAGAAAGAGGCTGGAAGGGAACAAAGGAAATTAAACTGCCAGGCAAAGTGATCCTGGTTTTTGACACAGCCAGTCCTGTCCTTGACAAGCCGGCCGTGACCGGAGCAAATGAGGCGGAGATTGATGGAACTGTCTGGTTCAGCGGAAAAGGTACCGTAACCGGCAAACTGACAAATGTACCGCAAGAGTTTGCCGGTATGGAATATTCAACCGAAATTGCGAAGGTGTATTACAGCAAAGAGCCGCATACTTCCAGCGAAATGCTGGAGGCTGGTTTTAACAAGGGAACCAACACCTATACCTTTGAAACAGTGGATGAGGATTATCAGGGTACGTACCGAATTTGGGCAGAAGATTTAGCCGGGAACGTATCTGATGTACAGGAATTCTCCCTGAACATTGATAAAACCAAACCATTGCTGGCTGAAGGTAAAGATGCAGTAACCTTCAAACAGAAAAACGATGGTGTTTTTGCAAAAACACTCAACTTCCTTTCATTTGGAACGTTCTTCAATAAGGAAATTGAGATTACTGTGAAGGTTCAGGATGAAGCATCGGGAGTTAAGGGAATTGCCGTAACAACTAGTGACAAGGAAGCAGTGCCTGTCCAGAAAAGCTATGAATCTGATGGCCTGACAGCTGAGGCGGTGTTTACGCTTGATAGCAATAGCTTTGAAGGTGCATTTACTGTAGATGTAACAGACAATGTGAAAAATACGAACCAGATTCTAGTGACGAAGGACAACTCAAATATTACTGCAGACAATAGCGGCGTCGTCATGATTGAGAAAACCGCTCCTGTTGGAAAAATAACCGTCAAGCCAAATCAGGGTGTTTCTTCTAACGGAGGCAATCAGTACAACGGTGATGTAAAGTTCGAAGTCACAGCTGAGGATGCGGATTCCGGTGTCAATACGGTTGTTATTGATATTAATGGCACGAAAGCCGGAGGAGAGTATTCTGACAAGGATGAAAAGGTAACCGGGCCGGTCAGCTATACAATCGATACGGGTGATCCGAAAATTAAAATTAACGAAGATGGCTCTTATGTGATTTCGGTATATGTGATTGATAATGCAGGCAATACATTCAAGACAGAGACGAAGACGTATAAGGATGCAACAAGCCCGGAAATCCTCGATTATTCCTTTTCAGTCCAGGCAGGAAATGGGAAGTTTGAGAAAGTCGAAGAGACTAACCAGCTGAAGAGCTCTGTCGAACTGACTCAGTATGGCTTTTATTTTAAAAAGAAAACAAAGGTCACTGTAACGGCTGAAGACCCGAAAGTAGCCAACGAATTTACAAGTAAAGTGAAATCGATGTCTGTGTACTTGAAGGACCAGAACAACGGCAAAACCTATGCGGTGCTTGGAAATGGCTCGCTTAAGGTAATTTCTGCAAAGGACGTTGGAAATCTTGTTCCAATTCCAACAACCGGCAAGCTGACCTTCGATGTTCCGGCTGCTTTTAAAGGACAGATTTTTGCAAAAGCGGCTGACCATGTCAACAACGAGGGCGCATTTGAAACACCAGATGGTACGGTTATTGAGAATACACAGCAGCATGCGAAGGAAAAGCATATCGAATTTGAAAAGCCAGAAGCTAGCTTTAAAGATAAGGATAATCTCGAGCTTTATCCGCAAAATGTTGATGTAAAGCTGACAGTTACTGATACGTATTCCGGATTGAGCGAGATTGAATGGTCTGTTGTGGCACCGAATGATAAAGATAACAACCAGAGCGGTAAAATTGTCATCAACAATGATAAGTCGTATGCGAAAGGCAGCGATGCAGCAGGCTGGAAACAAACAAGGACTGAAAAGAACCTTGTCACGCAAATGACCAGGACCTTGAAGGTTGCCAATAACAGCAATAACATTGTTGTTAAGGTTAAAATGACCGACCGAGCCGGCAACTCATCCGAGGAAAAGATTGAGTTTAGTATTGACAAGACTGCTCCGGCAATCGAGATGACCTATGACAATAACTCGCCGGATCCGGATTTCCCTGATTTTTATAAGGCAAACCGGACAGCAACGATTGTCATCACTGAGCGCAATTTTAACAAAGAAGATGTTGAGCACCTGATTACAAACAAGGACGGAGCGATTCCGGGCTTAAGTGGCTGGACGACACGCACGAATGCGGGAAATCCTGATCAAACGACACATACGGCAACAGTTAGCTACACGGCCGACGGTGAATACACGTTTGACATCAAATTCAAAGACCGTGCAGGCCATGCAGCACCGCCGGTTCCGCAAAGCAAGTTCACGATTGATAAAACAGAACCGAAAATCACTGTGTCCTACAGCAATAATGCCAGCGCGAACGGCAACTATTACAATGCTCCAAGGACGGCAACAATTTCGATTACGGAGCATAACTTTGATGCAAGCAGGATCCGGGTGACTGGTTCGGCAACCGATAATGGCAAGCCGGCAGCCTTCCCGGGAATAAGCGGCTGGAGCGCCAGGGGCGATGTCCATACCGCGACGGTAACGTATGCAGCGGACGCAGAATATAGCTTTGACATTGATTACACAGATAAAGCTGGCAACGTAATGGCTGATTACCAGACTGAGAAATTCATTATCGACAACACCGCGCCAAAGCTGGAAATCGCTGGTGTGAAGGATAAATCAGCAAATAAGGGTGCTGTTATCCCGGTTGTCCGTTTCTCTGATACGAATTTTGACAGGAAGGCCGTCTCGATTAAATTGTCTGGTGCAAACCGTAAAGCCGTCGCGCTTGATGGAAAGTTCGCCGATATTCCGAACGGCCAGGTGTTTACATTCAATGATTTTAAAAAGACAAAAGAAAATGATGACCTGTATACACTATCGGCCACTTTAATCGACTTTGCAGGTAATCAGTCAACGCAAACCATCCAGTTCTCAGTGAACCGGTTTGGGTCGGTGTATGCGTTCGATGAGTCTCTGCAGGCAATCGAGGGCAAATATGTCCAAAACGAACAGGATGTTGTTTTAACAGAAACAAATGTCGACAGCCTGAAAAAGGATTCCATTAAGGTCAAGATGACCAAGAACGGTACACCTGTCGACCTTGCGTTGGGGACGGATTATACCGTAACTGAGTCTGGAGGCGGCGGAACCTGGAGCCAATACAAATATGTGATTGGCAAGTCGCTGTTCGCATCTGACGGAAAATATACCGTAACGCTTTATTCAGAAGACGCCGCTGGAAACATTAATGAAAACATTGATGAAACGAAAAAAGCCGAAATCTCCTTCGGTATCGATAAAACAGCGCCAGTCATTGTGCCAATCGATATTGAGAGCGGAGAGCAATACCCGTTAGAAAACAAACCAGTGACGATTTCGATTAAGGACAATCTTGTCCTTCAGGACGCTTCCATCTTCCTTAATGATGTTGAAGTAGCCTTCAAGGCAAATGGCGAAAACTATACGTTCGAGATTCCAAGCTCCAACCAGAAGCAAAAAGTTAAAATCACTGCGGTCGATGCTGCTGGCAATGAGCTGACGAAGGAAGTGGATGACCTGCTCATCTCCACTAACCCGATTGTCCGCTGGTACAACGACAAGCCAGTGTTCATCGGTTCACTTAGCGGCCTCGGAATCATCGGTGTCGCCCTGGCAGCCTTGCTCCTGTTTAGAAGGAAGAAAACTGTCAACGAAAACACAATTGATGAAAAAGTAAGCTAAACTTCGAGACTTCGAAGGTGTGTCGGTGCACCTTCGAAGTTTCTTTTAACCACATTTGAAAACTAGTCTTTTTGCAGTTTTTAAGGTAGGGGGGGATTGTTTATGGACGAAACATTATTGCTTTTGATTCTTGTAGGCGTAAGCTTGCTGGTTAATTTCATTACGCTCGGAATGGTGATTTCTTTGCGGAAAAAGGTGGGCGGCAATTCGTCTGCGACTGTATCCAAAAAATCGAAAGCCCAATCGGCTGAGGCAGCCGCTGCGATTGAAGCCGGAGTTGTTTTTTGCAGGAATTGCGGAGGGCAGTACGATTCAACACGGACAGTTTGCCCGCATTGTGAAACAGGGCGGTAGGGTTTGTAACGAATAAATTATGCCGTTCCCAAGAGGCGGCGTACAGAACAACTGTTACAGTCGTTGCCTGCTTTATGAGCTAGTTTTTTCTATTACTTTAGAACTGTTTTTAATATATTCATAGTGAGAAACTTTGGATAAATATCCCTCTATTGGTATGATAGGTTACGAGTTAATCGTTACCCATCTATCGTTTTAAGAAAGGAGACAGTATGAGAAAGAGCGGCATTTATTTTTTACTGGCAGCCATGGCCCTATTTATCGCAATGTTTGTCCAGGATATAACAGCATCAGCTGCATCAGGGGACTTGAGTACTCCTCACAGCGCGCTGGATTATCATAAAATTACCTTCCAGGAATCTGCTGCACAAAAACCAAGGACATTGGAATTCGGGGAATTTGCACATTACTCAGGGGAAAATGCAAATTACATATTGAAACAGGATAGCTCTAATTATTCTCCACCGGCTTCGGATGAGCAGTGGATTTTGTTAGGATTCGATTTAGACTACCTTTCGGGGCAAGATAACTTAAAAGCTTCTGATTTTATTTCAAGTACTCAGGACTTCTATACATCCTCAGGGCAAAAAATAACTCCGCTAGCTGTATCCACTTTTAAAGGGGACCTGGCTGGTTATGGGGAAAAAGACGTAATTGTGGCACCCGGCCGGTATTCCGAGGTATGGTATGGAATCAAGCTGAAGAAGTCAGTTGGCTTTCCATTGATAAAAATTGGGACGGGTATCAACAAAACAACTGGAGCCGTTACCTATAAATGGTTTTCGACAGATCCTAACTATCTGGAGCCAGTGCTTTATTCCAAGGCCACAAGCGCTTCTGAGACAAGCATCAAATTGAGCTGGACCGCTGCGAATGGTGAAATAGATGGATATGAGATTTTCAGATCTACTTCGAAGAATGGGCCATACACAAAACTTGGTGCTGTTGCTGGCACATCCATAACCGATTCTGGCCTGAAGACTGGAACAACCTATTATTACAAAATTAGGACATTCTTTGATACCGGATACAGAGGTATTATTTATGGGAAGTATAGCCCAATCGTTTCTGCAAAACCGGTTCCGGCCGCACCGCAGAACTTTAAAGCGTACAGATACAGCCCGACGAGTGTAAAAATGAGCTGGAACGCTGTGTCCGGTGCAAATGGCTATGAAATTCACATGGCAACATCACAGACAGGAGCGTATACACATATAAGAACGACAACAAACACTTCGGCCATCAGAACACAGCTGACGACAGGAAAACCATATTACTTTAAGGTTAGGGCATACAAGATGGTTGGTACTGCAAAGGTGTACGGCAACTGGACCGTGGTGAAGAGCGCTACACCAAGCCTGTCCGTTCCAACCGATTTTAAAGCGTACAGGTATAGCCCGACCAGCGTGAAAATGAGCTGGGGTGCTGTATCGGGGGCAACTGGTTACGAAATCCACCGGGCAACCTCTTATTCAGGGACCTATTCGCATATTAGGACAACCGATAAAACATCGGCAATCAATACCCAGCTGACAACAGGCACAAGGTATTACTTTAAAGTGAGGGCATACAAGCTGGTCGGTACAAAAAGAGTGTACAGCGGCTGGACTGCTATTAAGAATGCAACACCAAGCCTGTCCGTCCCGACTGATTTTAAAGCATACCGATACAGCCCGACAAGCGTAAAAATGAGCTGGGGCGCGGTATCCGGTGCGAATGGCTATGAAATTCACATGGCAACATCCCAAACAGGGACGTACACACATATAAGAACGACAACAAACACTTCGGCCATCAGAACGCAGCTGACAACAGGAAAAACGTATTACTTCAAAGTCAGGGCATACAAGATGGTTGGTACGAAAAGAGTGTACAGCGGCTGGACAGTCATTAAGAGTGCAAGGCCGTATTAATAGTGTAGTAGTGATTGGTGAGGAGATCTGGCTGATAAAGCTGGATCTTTTTGCTTTTTTAAAATTGAACCAGGAAAGCCTTCCTGATTGTTGCTTTTTATCCTCAATCCTGGAAAGTGCGTTGTTCGGGGAGCGTTACCTAGTGATTTTTTGCTAAAGAAATAGCTACCCTTTACTAGTATCCCGATTGCTTTGCTAGTGAAAAGGGGCTAATTTATCTTCTGATAGAAAAATATAACTAGTAGGGCTTGAAGGTTTACTAGTTATCCCTTTCACACTTTTTTACTAAGCTTGGAACAATAATAGTGATTCGTAACTAAGAAATGACTAGGAAGAAATTTTAAAATTAACTAAAAGCTACTAGTGAATTAAAAGCAGGAGACCAAATCGAAATGTAGAATACTAACAATATCCCACACTTCACCATTACCACATCGCGTAAGCCTCCAAATAAAACCCACATAATCAAAATCCCTTTAAAGGAGTGGCTAATTTGCCTTCACCGAAACGAATCTGGTTTCCATCTGCACAGTTCCATATTATGGCTAGAGGCATACGAAGAACATCTCTCTTTCATGACGATGAGGACAGAAACATGTATCTTCAAATACTGTTCATGATAAAAAATCGTTACCCCTTTCACCTTCATTCTTTTTGCCTCATGCCAAACCACATCCATCTCCAAATCGAGACCATTGACCATCCACCATCCAAAATCATGCAAGCGATTCATTCCAGCTATGCAATGTATTTTAATAGGAAATATCACTATACCGGTTCCGTTTTTGAGAAACGATATCGGGCGAAAATCATCAAGTCAAGAAGATACGAGCTGGAATTGAGCAGGTACATCCATTTGAACCCGCTCAGGGCAGGCTTGACAGATAACCTTGACAAATATCCGTGGAGCAGTTTCAGAGCCTATGCCCTCGATGACAAAAACTCATCTGTTACTACAAGCCGGCTTTTATCCTACTTTCCCTATCCAAAACAAGACAATTACATCAACTTCGTTTTGTCAGCCAAACCAAATCCACTTAGCAATCACGTAAACCGCTAGCTAATTAGCTGATTTTATTGGGTGCTAAGAACTACTAAATTTTAAATATATATTTCTACAAAGTTATATTCTTCCACCTAAATGGTATAATGTTCCTATATACCAATTTGAAATAGAGGGGTCGGAAATGAGAAAAATTGTACTTTACGCGTTGGCTTTTTTGTTGGCGTTTTCAGCTGGGATTAGCCCTGCTGCTGCAGAGGGAGAGACAGGCTTGCCGACAGACTTGATTAACAAGCCTGCCAAGTTAACAGGAATTGAATTTGAGCCAAACGACGCAATTGAACATGCGAGTTCTATTGCGGTAAAGGATGGAGTTGAAGGCATCCTCCAGGATAAGTACGATGCCGATTTTTATAAAATTGACCTGCCTTATTCCGGAACCTTCAGATTTTATTCTGTTCTTGGAAAAGATTTAGATACTCATTACTTATACTTGAAGCGGCATGAGTTGGGCCTGTACGATGCAAGTGGAAACGAGTTGGCAGTTAGCAGCAATAAGACCATCTCGGATGACAGAGGCAATCTTTACTATGAATTTATAGAAGCAAGCCTGCAGAAAGGGTCCTATTATATCGCTGTTAAATCCAGGAATGGTGATGGGCCCGAACTTAAAAATACAGATTACATTCTCTTTAGTGAGGCAGACTTTGTTTCTGGTTTAGAAGTTACCGGAATAACGCCTGACTTTGCATCGCCGCAAATAGAGCGAAAGGCCATTACTTTCAAGTCTTCCGCAAATAAACCTGGACTTCAGTACCAATATTCCATTGATGGAAAAGTTGTCAGGGACTTCAGTACTTCAAATACCTATACATGGACACCGACAACGCCGGGAGATTACATAGTCAAGGTGGCTGTGAGAGATCCAATACATAAAGAAGTGACTGCCGAAAAGGAAATTGCCTATTCAATCAAGGCTTATGTTCCTGACTTCACCATTACGTCTTTAACACCAAATATTGCTTCACCATATGTGCCGAACAAAATTATCACGTATACTGCAGTTGCCAATAAAACCGGGCTCCAGTATCAGTTTTCAGTAAACGGTAAGGTTGTCCAGGCCTTTGGTTCAAAAACAACTTATGCCTGGAAACCGACTGCAATTGGCAAGTATACGATTAAAGTTGAAGTACGCCGGTCTCAGTATCCAAATCGGATTGTCAGCAAATCGGCTACCTATGAAATTAAGGATCCGAATGTTTATATTACATCACTGAAACCCAGTGCGGCTTCCCCATATCCAGTGAATTCAACAATTAAATGGACAGCGGCAGCCAAGGGGATTCAGCTGGAATATAGCTTCGCTGTTTATAAAAGCGGAACTTGGAGAACTGTACAAAGTTACTCTTCTAAAAACTATTATTCTTGGAAACCGACTTCAGCCGGATCATACCAGGTAAAGGTAACTGTCCGTAGCAAGGCATCAGGAAAAACTGCTTCCAAGGCTGTTAGTTATACGGCCTTTACACCTGCTAATTTTTCGGCACCGACTTTGAAGGCGAATAAGGGACTTCTTCAAAAAGAGGATACCGCGTTTACTTTTACAGCTAACTCATCCGGCAAATATCTTGAATACAGATTCAGAGTCAATGGTGTTGTTAAAAAGAATTACTCTTCAAGTAAGACGTTCAGTTTTACACCGCCGGCAAAAGGAAAATACACAGTGACCGTTGATGTAAAGGTGAGGGGAACTTCTACTGTAAAATCGAAGACACTTACCCTTGATATTCGAGAATCTCCAAGCTATTACATGATATGGGTTTATGATTATAGTTACGATGTTGGAGCAATTAGGGTTTATAATAGCGGCCGCTTCAGCCTTAAAGTTACGAAGTTTGAGGTTATAGAAAATGGGCGGGTAGTTTACAGTGAAAGTCCAAACTGGACTACGTATGCAGGTTATTATAGTGACTATTATTTTGATCCGGGGAAGTCTCTCTATAATATCTCTAACATTAGAGTTACCTATTATTATGATGGAATCAAGTACACTACAAATCTATATGCAAACTAAGTGCTGACAAAGAATTATAGACCTGGCTATACTGACAGGGAGAGGGGAAAAACGTGAGAAAAAAGAGGAGATTAGTAGCTTTCCTGCTGGTGCTGCAATTATTGGTATTACCGCTTACAACGGCTGCAGAAGAAGGTGATGCAAAGCCGGCAGAGAATCAGCAGACAAGCCAAACTGTAAGTGAAGAGAATATTAGTCCTTCAACTGGCAATAAATTAAACTCTTCATTAAACACAGTTAGTGGACAAAATCCCAGGAAAATGCAGGAGCAGTTAGATTTCACAGATCCTACCAGCTATCCGCTGATAAGCAAAGGTGGACGTATAGGAGACCTTACTGATACGTATGGGGGAAGCCAGTATTTTTTCTTTAAGAATTTAGCTGAGTACAGCTCGGACCAAATGGAGTTGACAATTGAGTATTACTCTGACTATACGTACTCCAAGGACCCGTATTTCTGGATTGAATTTTATACAGAAAGCCAAGGCAACTTAACGTTTGTCGGCAGTGTTGATTATGATACAACTGGTTCCGATGCGCTTTATTTGTATGCCCAGCTTCCAAAGTCTGTTTTTTTGAATCAGCCTTATCTATATATGAGGGCTGGCGTCACTGACACTTATGATGCAGACTACTGGGTTGATGTTGTCAACTTTAAAGTCGCCAATCCTTTTTACACTGGCGGCGGAGGCGATGAAACTGGCGGGGATTCGTTTGCGCTGATCAGCAACGAGTCGTTAAACGCTGAAGTAACCCAGCCAACAGGAACCTTCAGTATCAATAATAATAATTATTCGTTTTCAAAAGAGTTAAAGCAGGGGGCATATAAGCTTGATTATATTAAGCCATTTGATCCGGAATCATCAAAAGGAGGACTCGTCAAGAAAAACTCCCAGTCCATCCTTCCATCCTATGTAAAAGGCGATAGCAAATATTTTTGGACCGCAAATCTTGAGACCGGACAATACAATTCAACTAGGGCTACTCTCGCCTACAGTGGGACGAAAGCGAATATCTGGGTGAATGCGTATGACATCAGCGATTCTCAAGCCGAACAGCTTGGCAGGGAATTTGAATCAAGGATTTATCCTTCCGTTACATCCAATTTTGGGAAAGAATCCGATGTGAATGGCGATGGAAAAATCGATATCCTTGCGTATGATATCCAGGATGGTTTTAGCGGAAGCGGTGGTTTTGTGGCAGGGTATTTCTATTCAGGAGATTTGTACAATGATGCCTACTCCAATAAATCGGAAATCTTTTATGTCGATACGTACCCGCTTATGGGTTCCTATTCTGATGATGTAACTGCAGCATACGAAACGCTTGCCCATGAGTTCCAGCATATGGTCAACTTCAACCAAAATGTACTTGTCGAAGGCGGTTCTGATATGCCTGTATGGCTCGATGAAGCCTTCGCAATGGCAGCAGAGGAAATATATTTAGGCCGGGGCCTGACTGACCGATTAGACTATTATAATGCTTCCCAGTCAACTGCCAATGGGCATTCCCTTCTATACTGGGACTATGAAGGTGATACTCTTGCCAACTATTCGCTGTCTTATCTGTTCGGTCAATACCTGAAAATCCAGACCAACCGTGGCAATGCGATTTTCAAGGAAATTCTTACCGATTCAAACAACGATTATAAAGCTGTTGAGAATGCAGTGAAAAAGTATATAAATCCAAGTCTTACAATCGGAAAAGTAATGACAAATTTCCGCGCTGCTTTGTTGCTGAAAGAGCCTTTTGGCTACTATGGATTCAAGGGTAACAGTTTTTTTAATTCTCTTAATGTAAGGGCGTATAACGGAAACTCAGCAAATCTGCGCGGCGGGGGAGCAATTACTGTCCGTTACGATTCAAGTGAAGGATTTATTGAGCCTGTATCGAAGGGCGCAAATATCACTTACACCTACTTTAAGGAAGGGGAGAGCAGTGATACCGTCGCTCCTGCCAAACCTTTTGTCTATCCAGTTGGAGATAGTGATACAAAATTAACTGGAGTGGCTGAGCCCAATTCAGCTGTTTTTGCAAAAGTTGGCGGTACTGAAATTGGCAGGTCCTACGCAGGCAACGATGGCCAATTTACAATTGCAATTGCAAAACAGCGTCCAGGAACAACAGTTTATGTCTATGCAGAAGATGCAGCTGGGAACATCAGCCAGTCAACTGCAGTAACTGTCCAAGACAAAACAGCACCATCCGTTCCAATCGTGAATGAAGTATCTGATAAGGATGAAGAGGTAACTGGAACAGGGGAAGCAGGCTCAATCATTATAGTCAAGGCAGGCGGAATTGAAATCGGGAGGGCAACCGCCACAGTGTATGGTACATTCACTGTTAGGATTCCAGTCCAAAAAGCAGGGACTGTTCTGGCCGTGACTGCTTCAGACCGGATTAATAATGTAAGCGCGCCTGTATATATTACGGTAAAAGCACAACCATTTGACCCGATGGTAAATGGTGTGGCAAATGGCGGCTTTTACAATCATGATGTCGTGATAACATTTTTGGGAACGGCAACTCTAAATGGAAGTGAATTTACAAGCGGAAGAGCTGTAACTGATGAGGGAACCTATAACCTCGTTGTGACAGGAGAGAATGGCACCGCAGACTTGTCATTCACTATCGACAAGTCCATTCCTGAGGTATTCGGGGTGACCACTGGAACAGCATACAATACAGATGTCACGCTTTATTACGCAGACCCAAATCTTGGCTCTGCAACATTGAACGGCAAGCCGATTGCAAATGCTTCAACAATTAAGACGCAGGGCAGCTATGAATTTATCGTCCGGGACAAAGCAGGTAATAAAAGAACGGTAGTCTTTAAGATTGATAAAATTAAGCCTGTGGTAACTGGTGTCTCAGTGAATGGGCTTTATAACAAGGATGTTACGGTCAGCTTCAATGAAGGTACAGCCACTCTTGATGGCATTGCTTTTAACAAAGGGTCGGTTATCTCTAAGGAAGGCCTCCACAAGCTTATCGTGAAGGATGCGGCCGGAAATGTGACTGAAGTTTCCTTCATCATTGATAAAACAGGACCCGGGGTAACCGGAGTTGCAAAGAATAAGTATTACAATAAAGATGTCAGGGCTTATTTTACAGATGGCAATAAAGTAAAAAGTGCTACTTTGAATGGAGCTGCCTATGTAAGTGGTACACTTATCTCTGCAGCCAAAGTTTACACGTTAGTTGTAACCGACATGGCGGGGAATGCCACAACAGTTAAGTTCACAATCGACAAGACAGCCCCAAAGGTAACCGGTGTTGCGAACGGAAAATATTACAATAAAGACGTCCGGGTTTATTTTAATGAAGGTAAAGCTACCCTGAACGGCGCTGCCTTCAAGAGTGGGACTCTCGTTACAACTGCAAAGGCTTATACTTTGGTTGTTACAGATTCCGCAGGAAATAAAACAACAGTAAAATTTACAATTGACAAGACCAAGCCAGGGGCGCCAAAAGTGAATACTGTTAAAAGCACTCACCGGACTGTGGTTGGGACAGCGGAAGCCTACACTGTTATTACAGTGAAGGCTGGGACAAAGGTGATCGGAACCGCAACTACAGATAAATATGGTAAATTCAAGGTTTCTATCCCCGCGCAAAAGCGTAATATAACCCTTTATGTGACAGCAAAAGACCGCGCTGGCAACCTAAGCACCGCAGCGAAAAAGGTTGTGCAGTAATAATGAAGGTAGATGGTCAATCCGCTTTACTGGATTGGCCATTTACTTGTAAAAAAAGAGATTAACAAGTCTTTATAGAAATTTAAAGCTGGTTTATTTTGATTGACTAAGGGGGGATTGTACATGATTACAGAGGTGTATGTGCTGGGCCTTTTTTCTTTTGAAAATGAGGACAAGAAAAATATTATCTTTAATTCTGGAGAATTAAAAGACATCAACCAAAGTATAATGAGGCATTTAAAATATAATATGAAAACCTCAAAGGGCAAATGGGAAACGTATCATCTTGATTGTCAAGACATTACAAAATTATTTCCTTTCTCCCTTCAATGCAGCCATGCGGAAATGGGTTATTACCATCATCGGGTTATTTTTAAGTTCATCCTGGAGGGAGATATAGTCCCTAAAATACGGGATATCAGAGCAATACTTGAAAAGTTTGTGAAAAACACCATAGATAATTCAATAATAAAACCTAATTTAGATAAGGGGTTTATTGATAAAAGCATTTATCAACTGCTTATTCTGCATGAGGGGCTTCAGTTTTTTTTGAAAAAGGAAGACCCAATTTTTTCAGATGATACAACAACCATGGCATTTGATATAAATGAACCGAGGAAATATTGGATGGTTGGGCGTAAATACAATATCCGGATAAGTATTCCTTCGACGATCATTTATACCCGAGCGGGAGTTAGCGACGATTTCCTAAAAGCAATGACGAATTCCATCTATCATTATTGCCTTTATAAAATTAAGGAAGCGAAAAGCAGGAAAAGGAAAGAGCAGGAAATCAACAAACTCGCAAAGCCAAAACTGAAAAATGGAAAGCAAAAGAGACAAATCGAAATTGATGAGGTATGTATTGAGGAGGAGAAGCTGGTACACCTATGGCAACACATCCTTGATACGATGGGCGGACGTACACTTGATAAGAATCTTGCTAAAGTATCACAGACAAATTATATTCTTGCCTTTGCAGCATTTTTAATTGCTCTCTTCGCATTTGATCTTAATAAATTCCAGGATAATGTGGGCCTTTTTAAAGGATTTATTAAGGGAGTTTTTCATATGGTCGGTTCATGGTTCAATTTGAGTTAATCATGGAGAATTGGTATTCTGACTATACGGCATACATAATATGTGATGCAGAGTGAGAAAGAGGTGAGGATAATGGCAAAGTTATTGGCATTCGACATAGATAATACACTAGCTGGAATTAATAAGCCGATCCTCAAAGAAACAGTTGAAAAATTGCTGTTATTAGAAAAAAAAGGTATTCGGATTGCATTTGTATCAGGTAAGCCTGCTATATATATTTCTGGAATGGTACGTCAGGTCGGTTTAAGGGAAGCGATTGTTATTGGGGAAAACGGCTTAAATATTTACTATGGCTGTGCTGTTCCGCCGCGAGTGATCATAGATGCAGATGTGAAAGAAAAATCACGGGAGTTACTAAAAGAAATCCATAAGGAAATTGACTTCCATTTTAAAGAACGAGTCTGGTTCCAGCCCAATGCTCTAAGTGTCACAGCTTTTCCAAGGGATATTAAGGATATGCCCGAGCTTCGCCAAATTGTCGAGATTTTATTCAGCAGATATGATATTGCCGCCGAGTTGGTTTTTTATCAGCATTCTGATTCCATTGACATTGCCCCAAAGGACATCAATAAGGGCAATGCAATCAAATCACTCCTGGACAGGGAAGGCTGGTCCAGGGAAGATGTAGTCGCGATTGGTGATGGGGAAAACGACATCCCTATGTTTAAAGAAGCAGGATATACAGTAGGAATAAACTTTAAAGCAAATTTCAAAGTTGACATAAACGTCCAGGATATCAAAGCGGCACTCAAGGTCATTGAAGAAAAAATTAGTAACCTTGAATCTTAGGCACAAAAAAACAGCATCCGCCATAAGCGCTGTTTCCTTTTCAGGGACCAGACACAGGGCTGCCAAAATCGGATAACGATTCCGGCGGCAACTGCCTGCCTGCTACTGCTTCACCAATCTCAACTATGCTGCCTTCGCAGTCCCACTTCTTCTACTAGGAGTAAGTTTGAGGATTTATCACAGGAAGCAGCGCGATAGTGAAATTTAATAGATGCAAAAAAACATGGACCGGGTTTTTGACTGGTCTATGTTTTTTTACTATCTATGATTTAAGCGTATCGGATTCCTGCAGGTTTGATGTTTTCAATATCGGCGGAACTGCAAGGTGTGACTGCGTATGTCATTCCGCAGCTAGGACAGTCCATAATCACTGTTTCAAGCGTGAAAGCCTCGCCGCACTCACAATGCAATTCATGGGCAACCAATGGCGGATTAAATTGTTTTCCTTTACTTTTCACATGATCAACAATTGCCTTGCCATCTTCAAGACTTGAACAACCACAACTCATGCTGCAACTCTCCTTTTATTATCCTTATTACCATTAAAAATATCACAACCTAATTTTCCTGGATATGTGAAAAGTCACACAGTTTGACTGATGAATTACACAGGGCTTACTAAGTTCCAAAGTGTAACCTGTATTCCCGGCAAGATTGGCGAGCACAGCATAGTTTGAGAAAATCGCTTCTTGTTTCAGTGTCGACTAGCTATCTGCTTTTTCCAATATGTATAGGTGGTATAATTATCCTTAATCCAGAGATTAGAGGGGGAACCAACGATGAAAAACAAAGCGAACAGGAATGATGTGCCGAATCGCGACGAGATATGGAACACTGTACTAGCAACTCTTACCACTGCGGAAGATTTGGAGGGTAATCCGACATTAAGGGAATCTTCCATTCTATTTTACTATTATGCGGAGCTTGAGAGCGGCGGGCATGAGGCATGGCTGAACTGGCTTAGCGAAGACATCGCGCACGCCGGTATAGACAATTATCTTAATGAACTGACCGATATCTTGAAAAAAATCGGCGCAGATAGCTATGCAGAAATTCTTTATAGATACGGTAAGGACATGTGGGAATTGCATCTGGCGCTTGAGAACAGCGGAAAAGGAGAAGAGCGGTTTTATGAGATTATCCATAAAGCCGATGCTGCTTACTATAATTTAGATGATAAATTGCAGGTGTTGATAGAAGATTTCTTCGTGGAGAACCGTAGCAAACTGATAGGAGAAAATTAACGATATGCCGGCTTCCCGAATGATAAAAAAAGAATCAACAATTTTCTACATTTTTAGACTTCCGAACTATTTTATAGACTGAAAATCCTTTATTATAAAAAGGTACTAGTTGGGAAATCGGACTTGTACTTACACGCGACAAGAAAGAGTCATTTATTGAAAGTTTATCTTTACTTTGAAAACTGTCTAGCTCCAGCGCCTAGCGCCTAATGTACTTCGGTCCCCTCGTTACGATAAGTCAACATCGATTCGCTTTCGCTCATCGTGTTTCCTTTATCTCCTTCGAGGCCATCCAGTTCAATACGGCGCTGGGCAAGGCGCTTGCGCTTTTCTACTAAAGGGGAGGCAGATATTTTGAACAAGGAAACGTGGAAAAGGGTTCTTGAATCGTTCGATGACCAGGACCTGATTATGCTTTCGGCGGTCTCGGGCTTGAAGGTTCAGGGATTCCGGCAAATTAACGCCAACAATATTAAAGGTGCCAGGAAACTATTAATTAATGAAGCAATTAAACCTAAAAAACTCACCGCAGTTAGTAATGTCCTAAATAAACGGGCGGAAGCTGAGGAAAAAGAAGATGAAGACAAACGATATCGGTCGATGAATCTTGAGGAACTTTCTGAAGCAGTTAAAAATGGTGCGAAGTTGTATGAAATTCTTTCTTCCCTCTATTCAAGCGAGGATGAAGAAAAGCACAAACTGGCAAGCGAGCTTGAAGAAAAGCTGGCAGAAAAACCGGCCCAAGACCCTAAAGAAGAAGTCTCAGCCCCTCCGCAGACAGCCTCAAATGAAGCTGAACTAAGAAAAATCATTTCTGACCTTGAAAGAAAATTAAAAAAGGGGGAACAAAAAAATGCAGAGCAATCCTCTAAAATTACGAAGCTTGAAAAAAACCTGAATGATGCAAAAGAAAAGTTAAAAGAAGAAAAGAAAGAATTGAATCGAAAACTATCCCTATCCGGCCAGGAGCTTTCCAAGGCAAATGAACAGCTTCAGAGGCTAGAAAAAGAATCGGAGAATCATCTGAAGCAGCTGGCTGAAAAAGATGCTTTGCTGGCAGAACGGAATGCAACAATCTCTCATTTAAATGCACGTCTCCTGAACAGCGGCAGGGCGGGTAAAGATATGGCAGTTGAGGCTAATGATTCTGAACAGGAGCAAACGGGTGAATCTTCCAAAAAGAAAATAGCCCTGCTCGGAAACCCAAAAAACAAATCAATTATGAAAAACAAACAATATGAATTGGCTATTTTTGAAACATCAGAAATCGAGGAGATTTTTGAAACCGCTGATTGGGACGAGTTCAAGGAGATTTGGCTTCTTAAATACAAAGTGCCGGCTACAAAACAGGCATTCATTCAATCTCGGCTGGAACGGCCAGTAAAAATTGTTAATACATTCATAGATTTACGCAATTTGATTGAAAGAGGGAATTCTTAATGCATAACAAAGTTTGGGCAACAGATTTAATTGGTGTTGTCGCCGAAGATACGTACATAGAAAATACCTTCCGGGAGGCTGTGTTTGTCAATAGCCAGGATTTGCTGCAATTCCAAATCAAGCTTATCTCACAGCCGCCTGACAGTTTTCCGAATGTTAAATATATCACCGGATTCGCAACTGACTTGGTCAAATGGGGTTTTGAGGATGACCCATATACAACGGATGAAGAGCGCCAGCAGAATTTACGCGATTGGCTCAATGACAGCCTGCTAGTGTTCGTAGCTGAGCGGAAGATTCTTTATAACCATAATGAGGTTTACCAGGCAAAGAATATCAGGCTGATTCCGAAGGCGGAAAGCTACCACGATCGTGTGGCCTTGTTCCCGGTGCCAATATTCTCATGTGAGGCACATGGCATCACCTTTGAAGAGTTTCTTGAAAAGGTATCCAAGCGGAAATTCCTTGGAAGGATTGATGGCATTTCGACAGAAGCAAATGATACACCATCAATCATCCTTTGGAAAAATGCTGAAAATGAGTATGTGGCTTTTGGGGAATTTGATAAGCATCAATATGCCCATGGAGGCTTCAGTTTTTCAATCAGAGGCGAGCTAAAGAGCACTCCTTTTGAAAAAGATTGGCTAGATGATTCATATATTGATCCACTTAACATCCCGAATGTAATGTATGTAACGATTGACACGTATCAATACCTGACCGGTGCAATCGAAGCTGCTGATAGCCTCGATTTATCGAATGCCCTTCAGGAAGCTGCCGCTTCTGTTGCCGCACCTGAAAAAGAAAAACCGGTAACTACTGTGAAATCTGAGCCTATTTCTGAAGCTTCTCAGCAGGAAAAAGAAAGGACGGTACCGCAGGCAACCGGTATTGGCATTCAGCCAGCAGCTTCTGCAGGCACACTGAGTTCTGGTTCTCCATCGTCAGCCGGTCAGCACGCTCAGGCTTTCGCAGCTCAGCAAGCACAACCGGCAATACCGTCAAGCGCTCAGCCTCAAACAAAAGAAGAAACATCAGAATCGCGCTTCCTTGATTATTTCATCGCCACTACACAGGAGATGGGGCTGCTTTATTCAGAAAAGGATCTAGTCAATTTCCATACCGCGATGAAGTCATCCAACCTGGTCATTCTTGCGGGGATGAGTGGAACGGGTAAATCGAAGCTTGTTCAGGCATACAGCCGCGCGCTTGGCTTGTACTCCGACCAGTTCACGTATATATCTGTCCGTCCTTCCTGGACTGATGACGCCGACCTGATCGGGTATGCCGACACGCTTCATATGGTATACAGGCCTGGCGATTCCGGGCTAATTAATGTCCTTAAGCAGGCTGAGAAAGAAAAGGACAAGCTGTTCATCATCTGCTTTGATGAGATGAACCTTGCCCGTGTCGAGCATTATTTCTCGCAATTCCTATCGATTCTTGAGATGGATTCAGGCCGACGCGAGCTTCGCCTTTACAATGATGAGCTAGCGACTCGACTATACAACTCGGCTCAATATCCGCCGACCATCTCAATTAAGGACAATGTCATGTTCGTTGGAACGGTCAACCTCGATGAATCGACGTATCATTTTTCCGACAAGGTGCTTGACCGTGCCAATGTCATTCAGCTTGAGGTGCTTCCTTATGAGCAGCTGAAGGAGCTCGGCGATAAGAAGAAGGTTTTCCATTCCCGTGATCAGGTGCTAAATTATGAGGATTATGATTCGTTTAAAAATAACAATACTGCTTTGAATCTGACGAGCCGTGAACTTGAATTCCTCTGGAAGCTTCATAGCGGCCTGCAAAATGTCAACAGGCAGAGCGGGATTGGGCAGAGGATTGTCCGTCAGATTGATTCTTATTTGAAAAACCTTCCTGTCCAAGATGTGCTGTCAAGGAACGACGCATTTGATGTGCAGATTGTCCAGCGGATTTTGACAAAAATTAGAGGCTCCGAGGACCAGCTTCATTCGTTCCTTGGAACTTATGACAGGAATTCCGATACTCTTGCGAAAAGCTTCTTCTGGAACCTGTTAGAAGAATATAGTGATGTATCGGATTTCGAACAAACACGCCAATCGGTGATTCATAAAGCAAGAGAGTTGAAATTGAATGGCTATACATTATAGTGAAATGCCATTTACGATAACCTTTACGCTTGGATTCCTGGCAGGAAGTGCTGACAGGCAGGTAGAGTCATTCTATCAAACAGAGCAGGAGCTGTTCGACCACGCCGATTCAGCTGTACTTGAAATACCGGAGAATATTCCATTGAATGTAACATTCACGTCCGTTGATTCAACAGCCAGAATGTTCATGGATGGGCTTGATGCTTTGCCTGTTGGATTGCTTGAGCAGGAAGGGGATGGCGGCGAGATTTTCTTGAAGCCTTCCCAATCACCGCTCGTTTTGTTCCAGCATAATGGGGATGAGTATTATCCCTATATACCGGGTCTGTACAGGATTATGGTCGTTTTAGGGAGTAAGTCATATTTTTCATGGCTAAGGATCACCCCGAAGCAAATCAATGCCGACCAATGGGAAACGATGCGCGATGAAGTTGAGGCAGAGCTCCGCGGGCTTGCGCAGGATCTCATCCGAAAAAGCTACGGACTCCCGAAGGACGCCGATATCAAACTGTCTCCGGATATTCTCAGGCAATTCCGGATTATTGAGCACAGATTCCCTGCCATCATGGCATCGATTACTGACCTGTACAAGAAAATTAACTTTGCGATAAAAAAAGAATATCAGCTTATGCCTGAGGAAAAGGCAAAGGTTGTCGATGAAATTACCATCCGGCACCGGGTCCAGCATCCCGAATCTGATGAATGGCTGTTAACCCCTATTAAGAAAATCAACTATGATTTGCCTGAAAACCGGCTGGCAAAGAAGATTGTTAAGTCACTTATCGCTACTCTCAGCAAGTTCATCGTCTCTGTGGAAAATTATCAGAAGGAACTTGCAGCGGAAATCGAGGCACTTGAACAAGAGCGTTTTAACACAACCAGTACGATCAGCAGAAAACGGCTTATTCTGAAGGATTTGGGTGTGTACCTCGACAAATCAACCAAAATGCGCGGCGCTTTGAATTGGTTCAGGACCGCCCCATGGTACGGTGAAGTGAATCAGCGGATGGAGGCGCGAATTCCGCATGTGATGACGACTGATGTCCGCTACAGGACCTTATACCAGGTACAGCGTGAATTAAATAATGAAACGATAAACATTTCTTTTGACCAGGAGTATATGTACCAGTGGAAGCGGACCGACAAAATCTATGAAATCTGGGGTTTCCTGCAATTCGTTAAGCTGCTCCAGCATGAGGAGCTTGGCTTTGTTCCGACAGGCGGCTGGCTGTATGAGATGGATAATTTAATCGAGGATATTATCATCCCGACCATTCCGCCGGGCACGAAAATTACATTTAGCAAGGAACATTTAACGGCTTCGCTTGTATACGATGGAAGGATTCCGTCGCAGAGTACCGAAACCAATATGGAAAAAACGCCGCTGTACACACGTGGCACAAACAACCGGCCTGATGGACGCCTGGATTTATATGAGGACGGCATCTATATCGGAAGTCTCGTTTTCGATTTCAAGTACCGTCCGAAGGGATCCATTTGGAAAGAAGACCTTATCTCAACGAATGCCCAGACGACTACAATGAAGCAGCTCGTCAGCTATGCCTCCAACTTCAGCTCGAGCCATCTGTATGGGAACCGGGTGAACGACTATTTGAGAAAAAGGCTGCGGCCGGTGCCCGAAGTGTGGGCATTGTATCCGAAAAGACTCTCAAGCGGTGCCTCCGATTACTATGAGGACCATAGTGTCCGGCTCGTTGAATTAAGCCCGTCATTTAACAATATCCATCTTGTTACAGAGCTAAAGGAAGTCATCAACGACATCATTCAAACAAAGGAATCTGTTTTACATCCAATGGGGTAGAAAGAAAAGGCCTGCGCTGATTTTGGCGCAGGCTTGTTTTGTATTGAGTGCTAATCTTTTAAGTTGTATTGATTACTAGCTTTTGATGAGTTTACTAGTGATTAAAGAGCAGATTGCTAGTGAAAGTGCCATAAGTGTTTAAAGTGGCTGGTAAGAAAGAGTGGTGCGGGTCGTAGTCATTTCTAGTACTACTCTGAGTAGTATCATTTTTCATCGCGAGTTTACTAGTACTACTCAGAGACCGGCTAGTGAACAGTACTATAAAAAGTACACACCGCTGGTAATTAAGAGTGGTGCGGATACATAGTCATTTCTAGTACTACTCTGAGTAGTATCATTTTTCATCGCGGATTTACTAGTACTACTCAGAGACTGGCTAGTGAATAGTACTATGATTAATACACAATAGTAGTAATAAAGTGTAATACATATAAAAAAGAGGGGTCAGACCCTTACCCCCTGGGGGTAGGGGTCTGACCCCTGCTTTTACGTTGCTTAGTTTGCTTCGGCTGCTTTGCGGTCGGCGAATTCTTGTTTGACTGCGGATAGTGCGTCGGCGTCTGTGATGAGCCGGAGTGCAGTCAGTGCGAGTGCTTTTGCACCGGTGATGAGCGCCTGGTCACCTTTAGGGGAGGCGGCTGCCTCACGGAATGGGACGGTGTGGGCGACGAGGTCAGCCTGGCCAATCGAGATATACGGGTGAATGGTTGGGACAACCTGGCTGATGTTACCTGCATCGGTCGAACCGATTCCGTCACGCTCTCCGGTAAAGACCGGTTCACCAAGTTCCTCGATCACCTCTTTAAACAGCGAATCAAACGTTCTATTTAATAGAAGATTGTCGACTTCATTTTGGAAGGCAATGACATTCAGCTTTGCTCCGGTCGCGAGAGCAGCGCCTTCTGCGACAGCCTTGACGCGTCGGGTTACTTCGTTTAAGCCGCTCCGGGTTGCTGCACGGATAAAGAAGCGAGCCTTCGCATATTCGGGAATGATATTCGGCGCGTCTCCGCCATGGGTGATAATCCCGTGAATGCGGACATCGTCAGTAAGCTGCTGCCTTAAGGCGTTAATTCCGTTGAACAGCTGGATGACGGCATCAAGTGCATTGATTCCTTCATGAGGTGAACCGGCCGCATGTGCAGGTTTGCCGATGTATTCAAAATCTAGCGGGTCAACTGCCAGTGAAGGAGACGTCAAGGCTGTTTTTCCAGATGGATGAATCATGAGGGCGGCGTCAATTCCTTCAACTAAACCGTGTTTGACAAAGCTTCCTTTGGCACTGCCGTTTGGACCGCCTTCTTCAGCAGGAGTCCCAAACACGACTGCCGCACCGCCTGTTTCCTCAATGACTTTGCTTAAGGCAATCCCAGCTGCGACACTTGTTGTACCGATGATGTTGTGCCCGCATGCATGGCCGATTCCAGGGAGAGCATCGTATTCAGCAAGGAAGGCGATTGAAGGGCCAGGCTTCGTTGATTTCTTTCGTGCAACAAAGGAGGTTTCATGTCCGGCAACAGCCTTCTCGACCTGAAATCCCTCATCTTCCAAAAGCTTGATATGCTGGGCGGAAGCAAAGAACTCCTGGTTGCCAATTTCCGGCCGGGCGTGGATTGCATGGCTAGTGGAAAGATATAGCTCCCGCTTACTATCAATGTTTTCAATGATTACATTTCTAAGGTCTGTTTGTACTGGTGCTGCCATCTTTTTCTCCTCCTTAAGTTGATGAGGAAGGGAATGCCCCTCCTCATTAAAAGTAGATTAAAACCTTATCCCAAGGCTGTTTGAAACTTAGCCGCATTGCAGCTCTAGCTAATAGTGTCGGCCAGTTTTTCCAAAGAGGGGTTCTTACCAGCCGATTTCACTAAGCGGTACGAATGTTGGGATCATGTTGCCTTTGTATTCTTTTTCAATAAACTCGGCTGTGTCATCAGATTGGTAAAGCTCAGCGACTTTCTTGTAAGTTTTGTTGTCTTTGTCTTCCGCACGTGTTGCAATAATGTTCAGATATGGCAGGGCTGTTGCGCTTTCGTGAAAAATCGAATCCTTGGTCGGTGAGAAGCCAGCATCTACCGCGATACCGTTGTTGATGATAGAAGCGGCAACGTCAGGCAATACCCTTGGAGTTTGTGCAGCAACCATTTGTTCAATTTTCAGGTTTTTAGGGTTTTCGACAATCACTTCAGGACCGGCGATACCATCATAGTTTTCAGGCAGTGTGATTAGGCCAGCTTCTTGAAGAAGCAGCAATGCACGGCCGGAGTTGGATGGATCGTTTGGAATCGCGATTGTTGAACCTTCCGGAATTTCTTTTATGTCCTTATATTTTTCTGAGTATAGGCCCATTGGCGCAAGTACGGTAGTTGCAATTGGTACAAGGTCAACGTTGTGTTCTTCAATGAATGTGTCAAAATAAGCAACTGTCTGGAATGCGTTAATATCAACTTCGCCTTCAGCAAGAGCAGTGTTTGGTGCAACATAATCCGAGAACGTAATGACTTCAATTTCAATGCCTTCTTTTTCAGCCTTTTTAGCAATAAAGTCCCAAACGCGGGTGTCTGTGCCGCTGACACCGACTTTTACTTTGACAGTGTCGTCCGATGCTGATGATGAGTTTGAGCATGCTGCACTGAAAACCGTTAATACCAATACGAGAAATGTTAGAATTACTTTTTTCATGATGTTTTCCTCCTGAGTTAACTTCTTTTTTTAATAAAATTCATGCCAGGCTATAACCTGTTATCTCCGCCTTATTTTCTTCGCTAAAACATTTCCTAATGTTTGTAGTCCCTGGACCATGACAACGAGGATAGCAACTGTGATCAGCATTGTCGTTGTGTCGAAGCGCTGGTAGCCATACGTGATGGCCAGGTCGCCAATTCCGCCGCCGCCGACTGCACCTGCCATTGCTGATGCACCAACAAGGCCGATTGTTGCAATGGTGATGGCGAGAACAAGAGAGCTTAGGGCCTCAGGGATTAGGAATTTAAAAATAATCTGGGAAGGCGTTGCACCCATTGCTTCCGCCGCTTCGACCACCCCCGGATCGACTTCAAGGAGCGAGTTCTCTACAAGCCTTGCAATATAGGGGCCTGCATAGAAAACCATTGGGACGATTGCTGCAGCAGTACCGATTGATGTGCCGACGATTAGCCTTGTAATCGGAATGATCGCGACTAAAAGAATAATGAACGGAACTGACCTAAACACATTAATAATGCCGCTAAGGATATTAAAAAACGGCACGTTTTCAAGTAAATGGCCTTTTCGTGTCACAACGAGCAGGATACCGAGCGGCAGCCCAAGAAGAACTGAAAATAATAGCGAAAAGCTTACCATTTGTATGGTTTCAATCAATGCTTCAATAATTTGTTCGGAGTTAACTAGCATGTGCTTTCACTTCCTTAATGCTGACATTCTGTTGATGAATAAATTGCAGTGCCTTTAGAATTTCCTTGTCATTTCCCTGGAACTCGACTATCAGATTTCCGAACGGTGTGCCCTGGAGCTCGGTGATATTCCCGAATAGCACATTAACATCGATGTCGAACTTTTTAGCAAGCTGGGAGAGCAGGGGCTGCCCGGCCGAATTACCGACGAAATTGATACGGTAAATTTTCTGGAGGCCAGCATGATCTTCGATGAGGCTGGTGACGGATTCAGGCAGTTTGTCATTCATCACGGATGAGACAAAATTGCGTGCGGTCTGTGTTTTCGGTGCGGAGAAGACGTCAAACACTGAACCTTCCTCGATGATCTTTCCTCCTTCGATTACAGCGACCTTGTCGCAAATTTCCCTGATGACTCCCATCTCGTGGGTAATAATCAGAATCGTGATGTTGTATTCCTTGTTGATTTTTTTTAAAAGCTGAAGGATTGAGCTGGTTGTTTGCGGATCGAGGGCAGAGGTTGCCTCATCACATAACAGAATTTTCGGCTGGGTCGCCAGCGCCCTTGCAATGCCAATCCGCTGCTTTTGGCCGCCGGAAAGCTGATCTGGATAGCTGTCAGCCTTGTCAGCGAGCCCGACAAATTCAAGGAGCTCATGGACACGCTTTTTGATTTGTTCCTTCGGCTGCTTAGCCAGAATAAGTGGCATCGCTACATTTGCAAAGACAGTTTTTGAATTTAATAGATTGAAATGCTGGAAGACCATCCCGATATTTCTTTTGACTTCACGGACCTCTTTCGCCGAAAGAGTTGTCAGGTCCTGGCCATCGACAATTACATGACCGGATGACGGCCGCTCCAGAAGATTCACGCAGCGGATCAGGGAGCTCTTCCCGGCCCCGCTGAAGCCGATCACACCGAAAATTTCACCTTTATCAACCTTCAAGTCGATGCCGTTCAGCGCGGTGACTTCGTTCGGACCGCTGCCATACACTTTTTTAACCTGTTGAAATTCAATCATTGTAGTCCTCCTATAACCGACTCGAATTTTACTGATTCAAATAAAAAACCTCTTCTGGAAAACAGAAGAGGGCAAGCAAGCTTAAAGGCAAGCAGCGTCTCTTCTTATCTTCCAAGCTGTTACGCTTGCTGGAATTAGCACAGACTTATTTGTCCGCTGCCGAGGTGTCATAGGGCCAGTCCCTCAACCTCTCTGGATAAGAAAATCGCATATTTAATTTTTCGAAAAAATAAAAGTCCCCTTCAGATAGAAGAGGACTGTAAATACTAAATTCGCCTCTTCTTATCTTTCAAGCTGTTACGCTTGCTGGAATTAGCACAGACTTGTTTGTCCGCTGCCGAGGTATCATAGGGCCAGTCCCTCAACCTCTCTGGATAAGAAGGTAAGATTATTTGCTTTTCTAAATTGCCTGACATTTACTTTACTAGTGTATTACATGTATGTCAACAAACTTATACTGAAATATTTTCAAGAAAAACATTCCAATTATAGTGAAGCGTTTTCATAATCTGGCAGTTGTTGCGATAATTGCTAATAGAGAATGATGGCGCACTAGTTTACAATAATAGTATGTCTATCGATACCGGAAGGGGGATTTTTATGGGGAAAGATGGACTTTACCGAGTCATGATTGTCGATGATGAGATGCTGATTCGAGAGGGAATCAAGCATTATATAGATTGGGAGCAAGAAGGATTTGAAATTGTTGCAGAAGCGGCTAATGGCCGTGAAGCGCTCGATTTGCTGGAGACGGCCAGGCCGCAAATCATCCTTACTGATATTGTTATGCCGATTATGGATGGTGAGGAGCTGACAAAAATCGTCAAGCAGCATCATCCGGAAATTGAAGTGATCATCCTTAGCAGTTTTGGCGACTTTGATTATGTCCGCGCCGCCTTCCAGCATGGGGCGGTTGATTATATATTAAAACCAAAGCTGGATGGGCCTGTCCTTATTGGGGTACTGGAGAAGACCGCTGACAGGATTCAGTCGTCCGGTAAAATGAAAGAGCGTCCTGATGATGGGAAGACTTCAATTGGAGAAGTCATCAATAAAATCTTTTCTGGATACAAGGTGGATCTTGATGATCCAGCAGTTTCTTTCTTTTTTCCGTTTAAGGGTTATTGTCTTGCCGGGTTCAAAGCTGGTGATAGGAGTAACCATGCCCTGTTCGTTCAGGAGCTAGAGGCATCGTTGAAAACTGCGCTTGGCAATTGTATAGTTTTCCGTTTTCCTGAAGGCAAGGATGCAGTGAACTTTTTAATTCATACTGATTTTGACTGGAATACAATTTTGCACTCTGTTGAAGCAGCTGTCATGTCAATAAAGTTAGAGATCGGAGACCCATCGAGTACCGCTGGTGAACCTCAAGGTGAGAAGCGCAGTCTTTACGCTGTGGTGGGAAGTTATTTTACCAACCTTGCAAACCTTGGCGGTATCCAGCGTGATGAATTAGACAGGCTGCTTAACTTCCATTTTTATTTTTCCGATGCAGGCATTTTGACACCGGCGATTTTCGAAAAAGAAGCACCGCAGCCGCCCGAATTCAGTGTGGACGTTTTCACAGCAGAATTACGGCAGCGAAATTTTGATGCCGCGTTTATGTCTCTTAAACAACATGCAGTTGCATTAACCGAATGTTTTACGATGGATATCTTCGAATTCAAGTCTTTTTTCAGCAATACGATATTTAATATGGCAATCATCCTCGGAAATATGGGCTTTGACATAAAGGGGCTCGATCAGGCTAAATATCAGTATTTAAGATTGATTGACCAGGCTCAGACAGCTGGGGAAGTTCTCGGCCTGCTTAACCGATTTCTGGAAGTAGTCAGCGCAAGTATCGAGTTGACTCCGCATGCCTCTTCATCGCTGAATATGAAAAGCATTCGCCAGTATATCGTCGAGCATTATCAGGAGCCATTGACGCTCACAGATGTGGCGGCTCACTTCCATTTCAATCCTTCCTATTTATCAAGCTATTTTTCAGCAAATAACGATGAAAGTTTCACTGAATACTTGAACAAAATCCGGATTGAAGAAGCGGCCAAGCTGCTGACTGCTGGCAGCGAGCCGATATCAGAAATCAGCGCAAGAGTGGGGTATTCCGACCATAGCTATTTTTGCAAGGTATTCAAAAAACTAAAAGGTGTTTCACCGAGCCAATATAAGCGGAAATACCTTGTCAGGTGAGGGATGATCCAACATGAAATTCATTCCGGAATGGTTCGAGAAACAGGGGATGTTCACCAAGCTTTTTCTATTCACGTTTGTAATGATTGTAACCGTTTCAAGTGCGATTACATGGACAACCATTAAAATGTCCGAGGACTTTTTTATAGAAAAATTCAGCATTACCAATTCGAGAGTGATTGCCCAGATGAGGGAGAGTTTCGAGGGTTTTAACAGTGATATTGTCAATGCTTCACAAAATTTGCTGCTAAGTGGGACCATCAAGGAAGGCCTGACAGGAGAGCAGACAAATTATGAGAAGATGAGCACATACTTCAATATGTCCCAGCAGCTTAAAAGGGTCCGAGGCAATCTCGATAATTTTGATGTGAGCATTTTCGTTATGGGAAGGAACGGCATTGGCCATACAACAGAAAGGACGTATTGGCCGGTCACTGATAAAGAACTTTTCGACAGTCACATTACGGATAAAACTTTAAAGCATCCGCGGCGGCTTATCTATCATGCCGATAAGAGAACGGGCGAAGACGGTACCGTGGATAATTATGTCGTTGCATCACTCGCTTTGATGGACCGAATCAATGGAGAAATATACGGGGCAATGTATTTTGGCTTGAATGAGCAGGAGTTCCGTGATATGTATGCGCCTTACACGACTAAAGGCAGCAACATATTTATCGTTGACAGAGCCGGGAAGATCATCTCAAGCAATCATTCTGACATGATCGGCAAAACAGAGCCAGCCTTTCCTTCCTTTGTTAAAAATCTTGGCCAGTCGGAAAAGGGTTACCTTGTCGAGAAATTCATGGGCAAGGAGCAGATTGTCCTGATGGAGTATCTGCCTTCATTTGATATGTATTTGTTCAATATTCTCGATAAAAAGACTGCAGTCGATAATGTTATTGATAAAAAGGCGATCATCCTGATAAGTGGGGCGATCTTCCTCATTGCCCTCATTGTGGTTATTTTGGGAACAAAGGAAATGACAAATTCCCTGACAAAGCTTGTTGATCAGATTTCGAATGCGCCAAAGCATGAATTCCATAAATCGATTGAGGTAAGCGGCACACAGGAGACGAGGAAGCTCGCAAAGGCATTCAATGCGATGTTCGAGGAATTGCATGAGTATGTCGATCAGCTCATTGATGCACAGAAGCAGCGGCGGACTGCTGAACTGGCCGCGCTTCAGCAGCAAATTAATCCTCATTTTCTGTACAATACGCTGACCTCGATTAAATTTATGGTCAGGCAGGGGGATGTCGAGGAAACCGAAAAGACAATGAATGCCTTCATCTCGCTTCTGCAAAATACGCTTGGCACTGTCAGCGAGACGATTACGGTTTCCCAGGAAATTGAGAACCTTAAACACTATGTACTAATCAACCAGAAACGGTATGGCGACCGAATCAAAGTAAATTATTTTGTCAGCCCGGATGCTGCTTCCTGTAAAATTCCAAAGCTGGTCCTGCAGCCATTTATCGAGAATTCGTTTTTCCATGGATTCAATCATAAGCCTGGGGGAAATATTCATGTGATGGGCTGGAAGGAAGAGGGGACCTTAATTTGCGAAGTGGTCGACAATGGTGATGGTATGGAGGTTGCACCCGGCGGAAATCTTCCCGCTACCAAAAGGAAACAGCAGCTTTTCTCAGGGATCGGTGTTAAAAACGTCCATGAACGGATTCAGCTGATTTACGGCGAAAACTATGGAGTTTCGATCACTAGCAAGCTTGGGGAAGGAACGAAAATCAGGATTACCATGCCTGCCGAAAGTGATGAGGATGCCAGATCCGCCACAGGTTAAATATTGGTAAACAGAAAGCCAGTCTTCCGAGTGCTTTATTGGTACCGGCAGGCTGGCTTTCGGTATTTTTACAGGATGGGTTATAGGATATGTTCTATTAAAAAGAATTGATTGAGGCACTTGGAGCGGAAATCACATTATTATTTTACCTAATCTAAAAAAAGTCCAAAAACCCAAAAATAATCGTAGGTCAGACGTGTAAGCGGATACAACCTTCAAAAAATAGTACAAATTCATAAAAATATCGTTCTAACGTCGTGCGCATTCGGAATGCTAACATAAAGGTGTAAGGTGTTAGCGCTTACAAAATACAAATTTACTGGGGGGAAATTTTATGAAAAAGATGCTTGCATTGTTCCTTGTAAGTATCCTTGTGCTTTCAGCATGTTCTTCCGGAACAGGTTCAAAAGAGTCTTCCGGCAGTAAGGATACGAAAGATATTACAATTTGGGCATGGGATCCAAACTTCAATATTAAAGCCCTTGAATTGGCAAAAGAAGAATATAAGTCGGTTGACTCCGAGCTCAACGTGAAAATTGTTGAAAATGCTCAAGCTGACATTATCCAAAAATTGAACACAAGCCTGAGCTCAGGTACAACAAAGGGACTTCCAAACATTGTCCTGATTGAAGATTACCGCGCACAAAGCTTCCTGCAGGCATATCCTGACATGTTCTACGAACTGACAGATGTGATTAAAGCAGACGATTTTGCGGATTATAAAATCCCTCCAACAAGTGTGGATGGCAAAAACTACGGCGTTCCTTTCGACACAGGTGTAGCAGGCCTTTACTTCCGGACAGACTACCTGAAAGAAGCGGGTTATACAGTTGACGATATTAAAGATATCGATTGGAACAAATACATTGAAATAGGCAAAAAGATTAAAGAAACGACTGGAAAGCATATGCTGACACAGGATCCTAAAGACCTTGGCCTGATTCGAATGATGATTCAGACTAGCGGCTCCTGGTATCTGAAGGAAGATGGCAAGACTCCTGACCTTGCCGGCAATCCTGCGTTGAAAGAAGCGTTCGAAACGTATAAGGCAATCCTTGATGCAGACTTGATTAAGCCAGTATCTGACTGGAGCCAATTCGTAGGCGCTCCTAACAGTGGTGCTGTTGCGACAGTTCCAACAGGAAACTGGTTCACACCATCCATTAAAGCTGAAGCATCACAGGCAGGCAAATGGACAGTTGTTGCGATGCCGCGCCAAAACCAGCCTGATTCGGTAAATGCATCCAACCTGGGCGGCAGCTCCTGGTATGTCCTCAACATTGATGGTAAAGAAAAAGCTGCAGAATTCCTTAAAGAAACCTTTGGTTCAAGTTCTGACTTTTACCAGACATTGAATAAAGAAATCGGTGCAATCGGCACTTACAAGCCAGCTTCAGAAGGAGAACAGTACAAAGCTACTGACGAATTCTTCGGCGGCCAGGCACTCGTTTCCGACTTTGCTGCTTGGACAGAGCAAATCCCGCAAGTAAACTACGGCCTACACACATATGCAATTGAAGATATCCTTGCAGTTGAATTGCAGAACTATGTGAAGGGCAAAGACATTGATAAAGCACTAGAAGATGCCCAGGCTCAAGCTGAAACCCAAATCAAGTAAGTGATTTTGAAAAAATAAACCAAGCCTTGGGAATACGCCGGCTGATCCTGTTGGTTACACTAACCTGACTGGTTGGCAGGCGGACCCAAGGCTTTTCTTTAAACCTTTGAAAAACACGACCGGTTCATGACCGGAATAAAACTACTAAACTCGAAAATAATGTAGCCTAGGCTATCAATTTAAATATGAAACTTAAGGTTATTCTAGATTTCCACTCCACTTAGAAAAGATCCAGTGAATCATCACCGCAGGGACACACGCCCTTTGTCTGTCACGAGGCGCATTGTGCTTGTCAGCAGGCTCTTCTAGTTGTATTGGTAACGTTTCAAGCCCGGAAGCTACCCAAAATGTAACCAATGAGCTGTATTGATAACGTTTCAAGCTCGGAAGCTACCCAAAATGTAACCAATGCGTTGTATTGGTAACTTTTCAAGCTCGGAAGCTACCCAAAATGTAACGAATGGAATGTATTGGCACCGTTTTAGGCTCAGGAACTAACCAAAATGTAACCAATCGGCCGTACTGATACCGATTTAACTTATGCAGCTTTCCAATTTTGACTATAATCAGCTTTTTACCATAGCTTGCCCCAGTTCACCACAGGCAAGCTACCACAAAGGGGATGAATGAACGTGATGCTAGAAAATACTGGCCAGGAACTTGGCACCGCAAAGCCCCAAAAGCCACCCAAACCTAAGCGCGGCCTGAATCTTCGTTTTAAGAATAAAATGATCGGCTGGTCCTTTGTCATTCTGGCCGCTGTCATGATATTTATATTTTATTTTTACCCGATGTTTCAGGCACTGCTGTTGTCATTTCAATCCGGCACCGGGAGAAATCTGAGCTGGGTTGGCCTTGAAAACTACGCAAGGCTTCTAAAGGACCCTGTGTTTATCACCACCGTTAAAAACACAGTCATTTACTTAATCATCCAGGTTCCACTGATGATTGTCCTTGCCCTTATCTTGTCGGTAATTCTAAACAGCAAGACAATCAAATTCAAAGGACTTTTCAGGACGGCAATCTTCCTGCCGGCTGTTACATCACTTGTCGCTTACTCGGTCATTTTTAAATACATGTTCGGCCAGGATGGCCTAATCAACATCATGCTGATGAAAATTTCGTTGATCAGTGAACCAATCCAGTGGCTGACCGATCCGTTCTGGGCAAAGGTTACCATCATCCTAGCGATCACATGGCGCTGGACAGGCTATAACATGATTTTCTATCTGTCCTCCCTGCAGAACATTGACCAGTCCATATACGAAGCAGCCAAAATCGATGGAGCTTCGGCGTTCCAGCAATTCACAAAAATTACAGTGCCGCTTCTGAAGCCAATCATTCTGTTTACATCAATCACATCAACAATCGGTACGCTTCAGCTGTTTGACGAAGTTATGAATATCACGGCCGGCGGGCCTGGGAATGCGACAATGACGATTTCCCAGTATATTTACAACCTGTCGTTCAAATACACACCTGACTTCGGGTACGCCGCGACCGTTTCTTATGCAATTGTTGCCATGATCGTCGTCTTCTCAATCATCCAGTTCAAAGTGGCAGGTGATAAAAATGATTAAAAAGATATCCGCCTATACAGTACTGACCATTGCATCCATCGTCTCGATTTTCCCATTTTTATGGATGGTTGTCAGTTCGACGAATAAATCATCCGATGTCACACAAGGGAAATTACTGCCCGGCAGCCACCTGGTCGAAAACTTCAAAAATCTGCTTGAAACAATCGACCTTGTACCGGCACTGGTCAATTCAGCGAAAATCTCAATCCTGACAACGATTCTCGCGATGCTGATCGCTTCGCTAGCAGGTTACGGATTTGAAATTTTCAGAAGCAAGTCGAAAGACATCCTGTTCACGATCCTGCTTCTGTCGATGATGATTCCATTTGCGGCATTGATGGTTCCATTATTCAGGATGTTCGCTGACCTTTCTCAAATCTTCCCGGCAATCGGGATTGATACGACTACAGCTGTCATCTTGCCAACCGTTACGACAGCGTTCCTGATTTTCTTTTTCAGGCAGAACACAAAAATGTTCCCGAAGGAAATCCTGGAAGCCGGGCGAATCGATGGCCTGACCGAGCTTGGCATTTTCTTCAGGATTTATATCCCGACCATGAAAACAACGTATGCAGCTGCGGCGATCATCACGTTCATGTCGAGCTGGAACAGCTATCTTTGGCCGCTCGTTGTCCTGCAGTCGCCTGAAAACATGACGATTCCGCTATTGATATCAAACCTTGGTTCAAGCTATGCACCTGACTACGGCGTTATCTTTACGGCTATTGTCATCGCAACACTCCCAACTGCACTCCTCTTCTTCTTCATGCAGAAGCATTTTGTCGCAGGTATGATGGGATCTGTCAAATAACGAACGCACTAGAAAAGGGGTTAGAACATGCCAGTAAATCCGACCACAAGCTGGCTTACGGACTTGACCACGTTCAAGGTCAACCGTTTGCCTGCCCATTCCGACCATTCTTATTACGCAACAATGGAAGAAGCGCAAGCCGGAATTCCAATGTCGATGCGGCACAGCCTAAACGGCGACTGGAAGTTTACTTACTCAGTCAATCCGGAAAACCGTCCGGCCGATTTTTATAAACCCGATTTCAACTGCGGCGGCTGGGGCAGCATCACAGTCCCGGGCCATATCCAGCTTCAGGGCTACGGCCAGCCGCAATATGTCAACACCATGTATCCATGGGACGGCCTAAATGACATCCGTCCGCCGGAAATTCCGCAGGACAAAAACCCTGTCGGCAGCTATGTTAAATTCTTTACAGTCCCTGCAGGTCTTCAGAATAAGCCGCTGTTCATCTCCTTCCAGGGAGTCGAATCGGCATTCTACGTCTGGCTAAATGGACAGTTCATCGGCTACAGCGAGGACTCATTCACCCCGGCCAACTTTGAACTCACACCATTTTTGACCGAAGGAGAAAACAAGCTTGCAGTCGAGGTTTACCAGCGCTCAACCGGCAGCTGGCTTGAGGACCAGGACTTCTGGCGTTTCTCGGGAATATTCCGGGACGTCTACCTGTACAAAGTTCCCGAACTTCACATCTTTGATGCCGACGTCCGACCAGAGCTTGATGCTTCTTTGGAAAAGGGCACATTGTCTGCCAATCTTACACTGTTGGGCCCATCTGAAGGTAGAATTACTGCGGAACTTGTTGACGCAGATGGCACTCTCATAGATTCAGCTGATATGCAGTTGGACGGCGATAAAGTTTCGCTGACAATCGATGTCGAAGAGCCCACGTTATGGAGCGCAGAAAACCCATATCTCTATAAGGTGTTCTTCAAGGTTTACAATGCCAATGGCGACCTCGTTGAAGTTGTACCCCAGAAGGTCGGCTTCAGACGTTTCGAGCTTATCGATAAAATCATGCACCTGAATGGTGAACGGATTGTTTTCAAGGGAGTCAACCGCCATGAGTGGAATTACCGCACCGGCCGCTCTGTTACAAAGGAAGACATGCTTTGGGACATCAAAACACTAAAGCGCAACAACATCAACGCAGTCCGAACGTCACACTACCCGAACCAGAGCTACTGGTACGAGCTATGCGATGAATACGGGATTTATGTAATCGATGAAATGAACCTTGAAACGCATGGGTCATGGCAGAAGATGGGCGCTGTTGAACCGTCCTGGAACATCCCGGGCAACAAGCCGGAATGGCAGGATATCGTATTGGATCGAGCGGTTTCAATGTATGAACGAGACAAGAACCACCCTTCCATCTTGATCTGGTCCTGCGGAAACGAGTCCTATGCAGGAGAGGTCATCCTGAATGCTTCGAAGTATTTCAAATCGAAGGATTCAAGCCGCCTTGTCCACTATGAAGGCGTCTTCCATGCCCGTGATTACGATGAGACAAGCGATATGGAAAGCCGAATGTATGCCAAGCCAGCCGATATTGAAGAGTATCTAAAAGGAGACCCTCAGAAGCCCTACATTTCCTGTGAATATATGCACGCGATGGGTAACTCAGTCGGTGGGATGTACAAATATACTGAGTTGGAAAACAAATACCCAATGTACCAGGGCGGCTTTATCTGGGATTATATTGACCAGTCGCTTGTCAAAAAGGATCGCTACGGCAATGAGTTTTTGGCATATGGCGGTGATTTTGACGACAGGCCGACCGACTACGGTTTCTGCACGAACGGAATAGTTTATGCAACCCGTGAGGAATCGCCGAAGATGCAAGAAGTAAAGTTCCTTTACCAGAACTTCAAGCTCTTCCCTGAAAACGGCGGAACACGGATTAAGAATGAGAGTCTGTTCTCGAACGGAGAGGAATACTTCCTTGAAGTAACTCTATTGCGTGAAGGAATTGAATTTGAGAGGCAGCAATTTGAAGTCTCCATTGCTCCTCAAAGTGAAGCATTCATTGAGCACCAGCATCCTGAAGCCGCAACTGCTGGAGAGTATTCCATCCAGGCAGCACTGAAACTAAAGGAAGGTACTCTCTGGGCAGAAGCAGGCTTTGAAGCTGCTTTCGGACAGTTTGTATTCGAAGTTGAGGGCAGGGAACCTGATGTACCTCAAGGAGAACTCCGCGTTGTAAAAGGCGATGTCAACATCGGTGTCCATGGGAGCGACTTCACAATCTTGTTCTCTAAGCAGGCGGGTTCGCTTGTGTCAATGAATTTTGCCGGACGGGAAATGATTTCATTCCCGCCATATCCATTGTTTTGGCGTGCTACAACAGATAACGACCGCGGTTTTGGCCAGAGTTTCCATTCTGGCGCCTGGTTCGCGGCCAGCCTTGCCCGCATGGCTACAGCGGTTGAACTGGTAGAAGGCAAGGATCGTGTAGAAGTTGCTTTTACCTACAAATTCTCAATAAATCAAGAAATTGAAGTGAAAACTGCCTATACCGTTTTTGGCGATGGAAGTGTCGGTGTGAAGCATTCGTACAATGGAGCTGCCGGCCTGCCGCAAATGCCTTTGTTCGGGTTATCCTTCAAGGTTCCAGCCGATTATGACCAGCTAAAGTGGTATGCAATGGGTCCTGAAGAGAATTATTCGGACCGGGTAAATGGTGCCCGCCTAGGCATTTTTGAAAATACTGTCCAGGATAACTTGTCCGCCTACCTGATGCCACAGGAATCCGGCAACCGGACTGGGGTCCGCTGGGTGGAAGTCAAAAATGGCAATGGCAATGGTATCAAGATCTCATCTGTTACCGAGCCGCTTGAGTGCAATTTCTCGCCGTATACCGCATTCGAACTTGAAAATGCCCAGCATCATTACGAGCTTCCAGACGTCCACTATACAGTGATCACCGTGGCTGGCAGGCAAATGGGTGTTGGCGGCGATGATTCATGGGGCGCACCGGTTTATGATGAACATCTAATCCATGCGAATGAGAACCTAGAATTCGAATTTAAGATTCAGCGAATCTAATAGTTGTGATAGAGTCCCTGAACTTCTTTGGGGACTCTTTCTTCAAAAAGGAGTTTATCTTAATAGAAGTTTCATAGAATCTTCAAGAAATAAGTTTTCAAGATTCGTTGTGCAGCCAACCTCAAAAACACCACGAAATGATTTTTCAAGGACAATTCGGTATGCAACCAAGCTCAAAATGTCCACGAAATGAGTTTTCAAGGACAATTCGATATTCAGCGGAGCTCAAAATGTCCACGAAACGAGCTTTCAAGGACAATTCGATATGCAGCGTAGCTCAAAATGTCCACGAAATGGGATTTCAAGGACAATTCGATATGCAGCCGAGTTCAAAATGTCCTTGAAATGAGGGACTTCCAAAAAGGTTATTAAAGCTAATATTATTCAGCTCAAAAGAGCGCCAAATTGATCTGAAAAGGTGATGTTTTGTGAATATACATGTTAATCAAGAAACCAATCAGTTTCACTTAACAAACGGAAAAGTAAGTTACATTTTTCATGTCATGAAAAATGGCCAGCTCGGACATCTATATTACGGAAAGGCACTCAGGCATCGCAGTGATTTTTCCCATCTGCAAACGTATGATGTCCCGACTGCGGCAAGCTGTCATCCATATGCTGACGATCCGGCGTTCAGCCTGGAAACTCTTAGGCAGGAATATCCTGTATACGGCAGCTCCGATTTCAGGGAGCCGGCACTTTCTCTCAGCAAGCCTGATGATAACTTTATCCCAAATTTCCGTTATGAAACGTATACCTTGATAGAAGGAAAACCTGATCTTGATGGGCTGCCTGCAATGTATGTTAATAATTCAGCCGATGCCATGACTCTTGAGATTGTTTTGAAAGATGCGGGACTCGATGCGGAGCTAAGGTTGAACTATACGATATTTGCCGATCTTCCGGTCATTACTAGGAGCGCTTCGTTGACGAATGGCGGCGGGAACCTGCTGGCAATTGATCGCCTGATGAGTGCATCGATAGATTTTCCTGACAAGGATTTCAGCATGGTTCACCTGGGTGGAACATGGTCTCGTGAGCGGCATGTTAAGGAAAGACAGCTTGAAGTTGGCATTCAGTCGATTTCAAGTATCCGCGGGGCAAGCTCACACCATCACAATCCATTCCTGGCCTTGAAGAGGAGTGATGCGACGGAGCAGCATGGTGAGGTGTATGGTTTCAACTTTGTATACAGCTCTAACTTCCTTATGCAGGTTGAGGTGGACCACTATGGAACTTCGAGGCTGACAGCGGGAATCCATCCGTTCGGCTTCGAGTGGAGCCTTGCGCCAGGTGAAACTTTTCAGGCACCAGAAGTCGTGATGGTCTATTCCGCAGAAGGACTGAACGGGATGAGCCAGGCATTCCATGAGCTATACCGCAGCCACCTTATCCCAAGCAAATGGAGGACCGAAACCCGGCCTATTCTCATTAATAACTGGGAAGCAACCTATTTTGATTTTGATGAGCAAAAGCTTGTAAACATTGCAACTTCTGCGCATGAGTTGGGCATTGAGCTGTTTGTGCTCGATGATGGATGGTTCGGAAAAAGGAATGATGATACAACCTCATTGGGTGATTGGCATGTTGACGTGAACAAGCTCCCGAATGGTATCGAAAGTCTTGCTAAAAAGATTAACGAAACCGGCATGAAGTTCGGGCTCTGGTTTGAACCGGAAATGATCTCGCCTGCCAGCGATCTGTTCCGGGAAAATCCTGAATGGGCTGTCGGTCTAGAGGGGCAGCACCGCACGCTTGGCCGCAACCAGCTTGTTCTCGATTTTACCCGGCGGGACATTGTTGATTATATTTTTGGAAAAATATCTGCAATCATTGAACAGACAGGACTTGCTTATATTAAGTGGGACATGAACCGGAATATTACCGAACCATTCTCGTCAAAACTTGCACCGAATAGGCAGGGCGAGTTTTTCCATCGCTATATCTTAGGAGTTTATGACTTGTATGAGAGGCTGACAAAGAGGTTCCCAGACGTCCTGTTTGAATCGTGCGCAGGCGGAGGCGGGCGCTTTGATCCGGGCATGATGTACTATGCGCCTCAAGCCTGGGCAAGTGACGACACGGACGCGATTGAACGCTTGAAAATCCAATACGGGACATCGTTTGCTTATCCAATCTACAGCATTGGTTCCCATGTATCGGCAGTTCCGAACCATCAAACGCTCCGAAGCACACCGCTTTCAACTAGGGCGAATACCGCCTACTTCGGGACATTTGGCTATGAACTCGACCCATTGAAAATGACAGAAGAAGAGCGTGAAGAAGTAAAAAAGCAGGTTGTCTTTTATAAACAGCATCGCAATCTGATCCGTGACGGCGTATTTTATCGGTTACTGAATCCGTTTGAGAACAACGAAACCGCCTGGATGGTTGTGAGTCAGGACAAAACGGAGGCGTTAATCGGTTATTACAAGGTTCTGGCAACCCCGAACGGACCGAAGCACCAGAATCTTAAATTGCGCGGTTTGAATGAAGAATTCTGCTATACCGTTGATGGAAGAAGCTATTACGGTGATGAATTACTGCAAGTCGGCCTTATTCTGCCAACCGAATTCAATGGCGTCAATGGACGTAACGCCAAACGTGGCGGCGATTTTCAATCGCTTGTCTTCCACCTGACTCGATCAAAGGATTAATATTTCTTTAATAAAAGAAGGGCTCTTTTCTGAGGCCCTTCTTTCACTATGATTTAATAAAATTAGATTCCAGAATTTTAGTGTCACTCTATCAGAATTTGTCCTAATTAGTTTTAACTAATAAACCACCGATTGAAGCTTAAGCTTATAGTTATCAAGGTCAAAGCTGGAGTTGCTGACGAGGACCTTCTTCATTTGTAACACGTCGAAGATTTCTTTTTCCAGGGTTTGTCTCGCTTTTAACACTTGAAGGGTTCCTTCAAGCCCGGCAAGGTTATGGTCTTTGCCATATCCTTGTTCAGTGTAGTAGGAGATAAAGCCTTTGGACCAGTCCTCCGGCCGCTCCATCACAGCTTTCCGAAACGAATAATCAATAGTATCCTGATCGACATAAATCAAGATGGGGTTCAGCTGCTTAACACTTGCCGCTAATTTTTGAACGTACTCGATTGTTTGTTCCTTCGATGCGTTGTATTTAACCATGCCCATGGTTACCGGATTTTGGATAAAACAGCATTCAAAGATATACGTTTTTTGTTCGGCAGCGGCTGCTTTGGCAAATTCAGCCCATCTTTCAGTGATAAGTTCAATGTTCCGCTCTAGCGGCAATTCATAAATATCCAATTTGGAAAGAGTATGGATGAGTTTTTCCGAAAGCTTTTTACTAATTTTTTGATAAGGTATGAGATAGCTGCCGTTTTTTTCTATGACGTTTTCCAGCAGCACCTCTTTATTATCACTACTTGTTGAGAGCAGATGCTCCCATTGAGAGGTGGCAAGACAGGCAACGCCATCATAATCAGCAGGGTGGTCAAGGTTTCCTTCAAAAAACAATTCTGTGTTAATCTTTCTCTCGGTGAGGATTTCATGGACAAGTTTTGCTGTCGTAGACTTGCCCGATCCAGGCAAACCCTCGACAAGGATAAGTTTCGTATTCATAGAGAGGCCGACTCCTATTCTCCTAGTTACTAAGTCCATTATTGATTTATAATTTTGCTGTCGCAACCACTATTTTTCGACACAGCATAGCAGTATTCCTTCGTTACCACATCCAAAAAGCAATTCAACAACAAACGAAAGAAGGTTTTTCACCATGCAAATAAGTAAACTACACCATGTGGCAGTCATTTGCTCAGATTACAGCAAGTCAAAAGATTTTTACACCCGAATATTGGGCTTGAAACCAATTAACGAAGTGTACCGGGAGGAAAGAAATTCATATAAGCTTGACCTGGAGGTTGGCGGCGCCTATCAAATCGAACTGTTTTCTTTTCCAAGCCCGCCGAAGCGGCCTAGTTATCCGGAAGCTGCCGGTCTGCGCCATCTGGCGTTTGAAGTAGAAAGTGTTGAACAAGCTGCTGAAGAAATAAAAGAAAATGGAGTAGAGGTCGAAGAAATCCGGATCGATCCAGTTATGAATAAAAAATATACATTCCTAAAAGACCCCGATGGCCTTCCGATTGAGTTATATGAAGGGTAATGGGAGGATTCACTTGACTTTATGCCAATAAGTATTCAATAATTTTATTACAAAATATTTCGTAATAAAGGATTGAAACTAATGAGAACGTTGGATTTAACGTTGGAGGAAGCAATTGAGATTTGTAAAGCGCTGGGAAATGAGCATAGAATGCAAATCATCAGGATATTGACTGATGGGCCTCAGAATGTAAATGAACTGTCGGAGAAACTTGGTGTACCTTTTTCCACCGCTGCAGCTAACGTAAAAAAGCTTGAAGATTCAAGGTTAATCTCCACTGAAATTGTCCCTGGCAGGGGAAACCAGAAGGTAAATACTAACAGATATGATCGCATTGTCATTAACCTTACTGATAAAAAAAGGACTGGTGATAATACGTTTAGAATTGACATGCCGATTGGGGAATTCGTCAATTGCGAAGTCGAACCGACATGCGGTCTGTTGAGTGAAACAGGGATTATTAACATGCAAGATGATCCCCGTGCCTTTTACGAGCAGGAAAGAAAGCAAGCACAGCTCCTATGGTTTAGGAGCGGATTTGTTGAATACCATTTTCCTAACAGGGTACCCTACGGTAAATCCATGGAAGAATTGAATTTATCGGCTGAAATTTGCTCGGAAGCCCCATATTATAAGGATGATTGGCCGTCGGATGTAACCCTGTGGGTGAATGGGATTGAAATAGGCACCTGGACTTCACCCAGTGATTTTGGGGGAGAACGTGGCTTTTTGACGCCTGCCTGGTGGGGAACGAATAATACACAATTTGGGCTTTTGAAGAATTGGAAAGTAAACGAAGAGGGTAGCTTTATAGATGGACTAAAAATCTCTGAGGTTAAACTTGTAGATTTAAAGATAGACGTCAGGCCCTTTATTTCTATAAAAATTGGTATAAAAGGTGATGCGCATAATAAGGGCGGAATGAATTTATTTGGTGAAAAATTTGGAAATTATGAGCAGGGTATCGTACTGACTGGTAAATACCGATAAATAAAGAAAAGCATGGAGAAAAAATCCATGCTTTTTTGTTACGAAAATACTTGATATATTACAATTAAACGTGTAATAATAATCCTGTAAGAATAACTATATAGGGGGATTGTAATGAAAAAGGTAAGCGCATTCATGATTACTCTAATTTTAATGTTCTCTTTGGCCGCTTGTTCCAGCAATGGATCAAACGGAGAAAAGGATTCTTCTGGCGGTAAGGAAGGTGTAACTGAATTAACTTTCTGGGCACCATTCAGCGGCGGCGACGGTGATTTCATTAAAGCATTAGTTGATGACTTTAATAAAGAAAATAAAGATGTCAAAGTTACAGTCCTAAATTTAAAAGCTGAAGAATATTACACCAAGATGCGTACAGCAGTCGTTTCTAAACAGGCACCAGACGTGGCAATTGCTCATACGACAAAGCTTGCAGAATTAATTGATTCAAAGCAGATTGTAGATATCCAAGCGGCTGCCGAAAAGGCGGGGTTAAAATGGGATACTTACAGTCAAAACATTTTGGATTCTACTATCATTGATGGTAAACATTACGCTGTTCCGCTCGACACTCATGCTCTAATCATGTTTGCAAACACTGATCTTCTTGAAAAGGCAGGTCTGCTCGAGAACGGTGCGCCTAAACTAGGAACTGGTGAAGATGAATTCATTTCCTTCCTTAAAGAGGTTAAAGGTAAGTCTCCAAAAGGAACCTTCCCTCTATCAGCAACATCAAGCGGGGATTCGCCACTCAGAATCTGGTGGACTCTTTATTCCCAGCAGGGAGGCAAGCTGCTTAGCGAAGATGGCAAAGAAGCAGTATTTAATAATGAACAGGGCTTGAAAGCACTGGAATATGTTGGGGAACTGATGGAAGAAGACCTTTGGCCACGGAATATCCGCAATGGCGGGGAAGTATTCACTGCAAAAACAGCAGCCATTCATTTCAATGGTGTTTGGATGACAGGTGCGCTTGAACAAAATAAAGATTTGAAATTTACTGCTATTCCATTCCCTCAAATTTTCGGTGACCAAGCGACTTGGGGAGATTCCCATACATTCGTCCTTCCAAATAAAGACGGACAAACTGAAGCAAAGAAAGAAGCCAGTTTGAAATTTGCTGACTGGGTTGCCGAGCATTCAGCTTCATGGGCGAAAGCTGGACATGTTCCTGCCAAGACATCTGTTGTAGAATCACAAGAATTCAAAGATCTTCCTTATAGGAGCAATTATGCGGAAATAGCTGACTATGTAAGCTATATGCCGAATTCTCCTAAGATTACGGCAATCAATGATGTGATTAAGAAACATTTGAATAACTTTATGACAGGCCAGGTAGATGCTAAAGCAACTTTGAAAAATGCTGAAGAGGAAGTTAACGCTTTGCTTAAATAGAAATCCGGAATGGTGCCCAATGAAGTTTCTAGTGAGGGCACCATTTCTTTTAGGAGGTACTCTTAATGAAGTTAAAAGGCGGTAAAGGAGAAACGCTAACCGCGTACCTATTCCTCGCACCTTTCTTGATTATTTATGGTTTGTTCATGTTGTATCCAATCATTAAGGGTTTCATCATCAGTTTGAATGATTGGGTCCTTGGCCTTGAGCCGACATTTGTCGGCTTGGAAAATTACAAAACGATGTTTGCAGATAAGTTGTTTTGGGAGGCGCTTTGGAACACAGTTCTGTTCGTATTTATCTCAACCCCAGCACTAATCATTATTGGTCTGCTACTTGCGCTGGTGGTCAATTCAAAGCTAAAGGGCACTGTTTTTCTTCGGTCTGCCTTTTTCCTTCCCTATATACTATCAATTTCAGTTATCGCTAGTATTTGGGTGTTCATCCTCCAGCCATATACCGGATTAATCACTACCATACTCCACAATTTCGGTTATGAAGGAGAAATCTTTTGGCTTAACGATCAGAATCTCGCCTGGGTTTCAATATTAATCGCAACTATCTGGTGGACTGTGGGCTTCAATATGATTTTGTTTTTATCAGGGCTTCAGGAAATCCCTGACGAATACTATGAGGCTGCCAAAATGGATGGCGCTGGCTCGTTCAGACAGTTCATTTCGATTACACTGCCTTCCTTGAAGGGTGTTATCCTGCTGACGGTTGTTCTTCAAACCATTAACTCCTTCAAGCTTTTTGGTCAGCCATATTTAATGACAGGTGGCGGCCCGGGAACATCGACACGTCCGCTCGTCCAATATATTTATGAAAAAGCGTTCATCGAGCAGCAAATGGGAGTGGCATCTTCTATGTCTTACGTACTGTTTGGAATCACAATCGTGTTCGCGTTAATTCAGTTCAAGTTTTTCCAAAGTAAAGATTAATCCAATCCTGGCAAAAGGAGGAACCGAAAGTGCCTCGTAAAAAGAAAACAACGTTCGGCCGTAAGCTTTTATATATTTTCAGCTACTTGCTGGTCCTAATCTGGGTTATCCCGATTATCTGGATGCTTATTACCTCACTAAAACCGGGCGGAACCGCGGTTACTATCTTGTCGGAGCTTTTCAAGCCGCCGTTTACATTAAGCAATTATGAGTATGTTATGACAAACGCTTCCATATGGAGATGGACATGGAATAGCCTCTATATCGCGATTGTGACAACAGTATTGACGCTTGTTCTCACATCTTTGGCAGCATTTGCCCTTTCCAGGCTGCATTTTAAAGGGCGCAAAATTATTTTCTGGTTAATCATTGCAGGACTGATGGTGCCGGTTGAGGCAAAAATCGTACCTTTGTTTCAAATTATGGTCGATTTCGGCCTAATCAACTCGTATAGTTCGATAATTTTGCCTGGGCTAGCAGCTCCATTGGGTGTATTCATGCTTAAGCAGTTTTACGATGCTATTCCTAATGACCTTATTGAAGCGGCACGGATCGATGGTGCAAATTGGTTTAGGATTTACTGGAGTATATTCCTTCCGCTTTCTCGCTCCTCAATGGCAGCGCTTGGTATCTTTACATTTGTTACCTCTTGGAATAACTTCCTATGGCCTTTCCTGGCTGTTAACGAAGAGAAAATGTTCACACTGCCTGTCGCAATTCCGACATTCCAGAGTGCCTATACAGCTGAATTAATGATCCCGATGGCTGCAAACATGCTTGCAAGTTTTCCGGCTATCATTGTGTTTATTTTATTCCAGCGCCATATCATTAAAGGTATTACGATGACAGGGATTAAATAAGGCATACAGGCTAAAGCGGGGACTTTCAACGTTTTTAAGCTGGATGTAGATCTGGCTTTTCGGCTCAGCACTCATCATGCATTGTGCAGTTAGGAGATATCAAATGAGAACTAAACTAGATTTTAATGGAGAGTGGATGTTTAAAACAGACCCATCTAATTTGGGTATAAAAGAAGCGTGGTATATGGAAAATTTAGCAGATAGCTGGAGTGTCCAGGTTCCGCATATTTGGCAAAGGGATGGCGGGGACCTCGTCCAGTATAGCGGGGCAGCATGGTATCAATTTGACACAGGGGACATTGGAATATCCCCGGGAAAGAATTGGCATCTTTGCTTTATGGCAGTAGATTATCAATGTGATATTTGGTGGAATGGGGAGTATATCGGTTTCCATGAAGGGGGATTTACACCTTTTCAGTTTCAAATCCCAAATAAGCTGATTGAGGGCAGAAATCAAATCACAGTCCGTGTGTATGACTTTCCTGATAACGCTGAAATTCCGATTGGAAAACAGGGTAGCTGGTACACAAGGGTAAGCGGCATCTGGCAGTCTGTTTATCTAGAAGAAAGGCCAGAAACGTTTGTGGAAAATGTATTTGTCTCGCCTGATATCGATTCAAAACAAGTTGAAATTTCTGTGTCCCTAAAAGGCCATGCTGATTCAATCCAATACATAATTCGTCCGCATAGCTTAGGTGAAGACAGCTGGGTGGATGGCACAGCTTATTCGGGTAGATTTGTGCCAGAATGTCTGAAGACATTGGCAGACATGCCTGATATGATGCTTTGGTCCCCGTCGGAACCTTATTTGTATGAACTTGAAATCATCGCTGAGGCTAGTGGGCAAACTGACCGTTATCAGACTTACTTTGGGTGCCGAAGTGTTGAATATAAAAATGGGAAAGTCCATCTCAACCATGAACCAGTATATATTAGGGGAGCGCTTGATCAGGCTTTTTATCCAGATACTATCTATACTGCGCCGTCAGAGGAATATATAAAAAAGGAAATTAAACTGGCAAAGAAAATGGGCTTCAACTTGCTAAGGAAGCATATTAAAGTCGAACTCCCAGAATATCTTTATTGGGCCGACCGGATGGGGATGCTTATATGGGCGGAGCCGCCAAATTATGTGAAATGGACTGAAATGGCGCGCAACCGGTTTGTCAGTACTCTTAGACAAATGTTAGAACGGGATTATAACCATCCTTCAATTATTATTTGGTCTATCTACAATGAAGAGTGGGGTCTTGAGTGGGATTTAGAATTTGATCCAGAAAAACAGACCCATGTTGCTGAATTGTTTTCCCAAGTGAAGCAATGGGATTCAAGTAGATTAATCTGCGATAACAGTGGCTGGACCCATATTAATACAGATATAAATGATCACCATCGGTATTATGCTGTCCCTGATCAAATTGAAGGCTGGAGGGAAGACCTGGATCATTTTGTCCTAGGTCAAAAGGACAAGAACTTCGTATCAGGCTTTGGTGCCGGTGACCAGCCAATTATTATCTCAGAATTTGGAGTATGGGGCCTTCCTGATGTGGAGAAGCTAAAGAAATTTTATAATGGAAACGAACCTTGGTGGTTTATCAATCAAGGTGAAGCCACTCACCAGGATGATTATAAAAGGCCAACCACACTTTTTGAAAATTTTAGCCGTTATGGGATTTCAAAAGCGTTTGATACGACCTCGACATTGGCTGTCCATTCTCAAAAAAGGATGGTAAGGGCAGTGAAATCGTTAATTGAGGAAATGAGGAAACGGCCGGAATTAGCTGGATATGTTGTAACCGAATTTACAGATATTGAATGGGAAACAAATGGATGGCTTGACTTTATGAGAAATCCTAAAGAAGGTTTCGAGAAGCTTGTCGATTTTAATGGCGAAACGGTTGTTGTGGCAGGGTTGAACAAACATAATTACATGGCAGGAGAGAATGTTTCCTGGGGATTTTACGTCGCATCTGAAAATTTGAAGGGCAAGGCACAGATAAAGTGGAAGCTTGAAACGGAATCAGAAGTGCTAGTGCATGGAAATGTACTCGTTGACCTCGATGCTTTCGTTCATTTGCCGGAAGCTGTGAGGCTTGAAATACCTGCAGTAAATTGTCCAATATTTGCTTCTTTTTCCTTCGAACTGTGGATTGATGGAAGGAAGGTTGCCGTTAATAAAGAGGAGTTAACGCTAAGTCCTCAAACTAGTCCTGTTGTTCGTGTTTATACGCATTTCCCTGCACCAGGACTAAAGGAGTTCCTGAATTGTACAGAAGATAGGGCTGATGCCGAAGTAGTTGTTAGCTCTGTACTGGACAGGGAAACACTCGACTACGCAAGAGATGGGGGCAAAGTAATTTTTTTGGCTGAAGCTGGAGATGCAATACCAGAAAAAGGAGATTATACATTCCGGGAACTCGACCGCGGTGAAAGCTGGGCACGCTCCTCTTCCATGAATTACATCAATACAGATTGGTTGGACGGGCTTCCTATCCATCCAGAAATGGGCTGGGAATTTGAATTCCTTTTCCCTGACTACGTTATTCCGTTCAAGGACTACAAAAAGGTTGGACAAAAGCGGACGGTTAATTTGTTTGGGAATCCTGCTCTAGCAGAGCATGCAGAAGTAATCTCGGGTTACTTCCAGGGGTGGCTTGGGCAAAATGGTGGTTCGGTCATTTTGCAGGATCATGGAGATGGCCTAATTCTTACGGTTACCTGGAAGCTTGCCGGCCAGTTGAAGAACAATCCTCTTGCCTTGCATATATTGAATCATTTCATTGAAAAACTGGCAAAGCAAAACCTTCCTGTTAAAAATAGTCTGGAGGCGAACTGATGGACGTCATTAGCTTGGGCGAATCAATGGTCCTTTTTACACCTGAAACAAATGGGTTAATGAGATATGCCAAAAGCTTTTCTTCCAAAATAGCAGGTGCTGAGACGAATACACTAACTGGGTTGGCAAGGCTCGGCCACCGAACTGGCTGGATTAGCCGGCTTGGACAGGATGAATTCGGAGAAAAGATTTTGTCTGCTGTCAGGGGGGAAGGCATCGACACCACTGAGGTAGTCAGGGACAAGGAAGCGCCAACAGGAATTTACTTTAAAGAACTGGTCAATGAATCGGCAACCAGGATTCACTACTACCGGAGGGGCTCAGCCGCCAGCAGGCTAACCCCGGATGATATTAGCGAAGATTATATTAAAAGAGCCCGCTATCTTTATATTACGGGCATTACTCCAGCGTTAAGCGAGTCCTGTGAGAAAACTGTTTTTTATAGTATTAGCCTTGCAAAACAGCATGGCGTAAAAGTGGTGTTCGACCCGAATTTAAGAAAAAAGCTTTGGAGTGAAGAAAAAGCCCGGAAAACGTTGCTCGATATTGCTCTGCAGGCCGACATTGTCCTGCCGGGCATCAGCGAGGGAGAGTTCCTGTTTGGAACAAGCAACCATGAAGAAATTGCCTCCTGCTTCCATGATCGTGGCGCTGAACTTGTAGTGGTCAAGCTGGGTGCAAAAGGGGCCTACTATTCTGCTGGCATTGAGAGTGGGGTTGTACCAGGCTCCAAGATTGACAGATTGATAGATCCGGTCGGAGCGGGTGATGGATTTGCAGCGGGATTTCTTTCTGCTCTCCTTGATGGAGCCGGTCTGGAAGATTCAGTACGAAGAGCAAATGCGATTGGAGCAATTGTGACAACTGTCAATGGCGATATTGAAGGATTGCCGGACAGGGAATTGCTTTTTGGCTTCCTCGATTCCGCGGAAGATGTTGCCCGATAAAGGAGGGGTTGATTTGGATTTACGTACGTCTTTGCATGAAACAAAAATAATTGCGATTATCCGCGGTTCGAAGCCCGAGGATGTCCTTCCCATTGCCTATGCATTATGGGAAGGGGGTATTACTGTTCTGGAGATTACGATGAATTCTCCACAGGCGCTTTTTGCCATTGAGCAGGTGTCGAGAGAAATGAAAGGGAAATCAATTGTTGGGGCGGGTACAGTCCTGGATCCCGAAACAGCGAGAGCAGCACTTCTGGCAGGAGCAGAGTTTATTTTATCCCCAACCGTTGATAAAGCCACGATTCAAATGACAAAACGGTATGGTGCAGTGAGTATTCCAGGGGCCTTTACTCCGACGGAAATACTGAAGGCTTACGAATTTGGAGGGGATATCATTAAGGTGTTCCCGGCAACAACTCTAGGGCCAGGCTATGTGAAGGATATGCACGGGCCGCTGCCGCAAATCCCACTGTTGCCAACAGGCGGAATCGGTTTGGACAATATAGCAGATTTTATAGCGGCTGGTGTGGTTGGAGTTGGTTTGGGTGGATCACTTGTCAATTTTAAGCACGAAGTAACTAGAGACTATTTAAGCAGTCTTACTGAAAAAGCGCGCAACTTTATAGCAAAAGTAAAGCAAGCAGATAGGGGAGAATAGTATGAAAATTACTGGATATGAGCTATTCCAGGTGCCTCCTCGCTGGCTGTTCCTAAAAATAGAAACAGACGAGGGAATTTCAGGCTGGGGTGAGCCAGTCATAGAAGGGCGGGCTGATACTGTTAAAGCCGCTGTTAAGGAATTAATGGAGTACTTAATTGGAAAGGATCCTTCAAGAATTGAGGATCACTGGAACCTTATGTACCGTTCGGGATTTTACCGCGGCGGTCCAATCCTTATGAGTGCAATTGCCGGTATCGACCAGGCTCTCTGGGATATAAAAGGGAAATTCTATAACGCCCCGATTTATGAATTAATGGGAGGGGCAGCTCGGGAATCGATGCGGGTATACTCATGGATAGGCGGAGACCGCCCGACCGATGTGGGGCTGTCGGCTAAAGCTGTTGTAGAGGCAGGTTTTACAGCTGTCAAGATGAACGGTACAGAAGAACTTCAGTATGTTGATTCCTACGAAAAGATTGATCAGGCGGTTGCCAGAATTGCCGCTGTTAGGGAAGCAGTCGGGCCTAACATTGGCATTGGTATCGATTTTCACGGTCGTGTCCATAAGCCAATGGCAAAAATCCTTGCAAAGGAACTTGAACCTTTCCGTCCAATGTTCATCGAGGAACCAGTTCTTCCTGAAAACAACGAAGCGCTGCGTGAAATTGCGCGCTGTACGTCCATCCCTATTGCCACAGGGGAGAGAATGTTCTCTAGATGGGACTACAAAAAGCTTTTAATGGATGGATATGTAGATATTATTCAGCCTGATTTGTCCCATGCTGGCGGGATTACTGAATGCAAAAAAATCCTGTCGATGGCTGAAGCATTTGATGTGGCGGCAGCCCCTCATTGTCCGCTAGGTCCGATTGCCTTGGCAGCCTGCTTGCAGGTTGATGCCACTTCACACAATGCCTTTATCCAGGAGCAAAGCCTTGGTATACATTATAATGTCGGAAGTGACTTACTTGATTATATTCTCGACCGCAACGTGTTTGAATATAAGGATGGTTATGTAAAAATACCGAAGGGGCCAGGTCTTGGCATTGATCTTGATGAGGAACATGTCAGGAAGCTATCCGAGGCTGGCCATAACTGGCGCAACCCTGTATGGAGACATAAAGATGGAAGTATAGCAGAATGGTAATTGAGTGTGGAACAAATCTATATGCATGATTCCGGGCCAAGGACTTACCTTGGCCTTTTTGCGGGTTCGACAATTGGTGAATTAGGTATTACAAGGCAATGTTGTAAATAAAATTAGCTTTGGAGAAACTCCAAAACGGCTTAGTAAAATTTAACTAAAATTATTAGTAAAATTATTTGAGTTTTTTACTTAAAGGTTTATAATGAACATATAAAGAAAAATGTAAGGGCCTTCAGAAGGGAGGGCATATATGGCAACGATAAAGGACATTGCAGAAAAAGCGGGGGTTTCAATCGCAACGGTTTCCCGTGTCTTGAATTATGATGCAACATTGTCTGTTTCAGATGATACGAGAAAGCGAATTATGGAAGTGGCTGAGGAGCTTTCGTATAAAAAGAAGGCAGCCAAAAAGACGCCTGCCTCGAAAATAGCTGTCATCCACTGGTATACGGAAAAAGAAGAGCTGGAGGACCTTTATTACATGTCAATTCGTTATGGGATTGAGCTAAGAAGCCAGCAGCTAGGCATGCAATTCGTAAATTATTATTACAACGAGTTCCTTGATGGAAAACCTGATAATCTGCAGGGGATTATTGCAATTGGGAAGTTCAGTCCTGCTCAGGTTGCGGAGCTATCGGCTATTTCAGAGAATATTGTGTTTGCAGACTATACTCCCGAGGGTGAATATGATTCGGTTGTAACCGATTTTGAGCAGGCCACGAAGAAGATTCTCAATTATCTGCTTGAAAAAGGACATAATCAAATAGGCTTTATCGGGGGACGGGAGATGTTCAAGGACCTATCGGCTGAACTGGAGGACAAAAGGGAAACGACCTTTAAATCGTATATGGCATCCAGGGGTCACTTAAATGAAAAGCATATCTTTATCGGCTCCTTCAGTGTCTCTAGCGGATACGATCTCATGAGGAAAGCGATAAAGGAACTTGGGGACGAGCTGCCGACAGCCATTTTCGCAGCGAACGATTTGATTGCGATCGGCTGCCTGAGGGCGCTGCATGAAGCCAGCATCCCTGTCCCGGGCCGGGTGAATGTAATCGGTATTAACGATATTAGTGTATCGAAATATATTTTCCCATCCTTGACAACATTGAAAGTTGATACCGAGCTTATGGGTGAAACGGCACTTGATACATTGCTCGAGCGGATTGCCGGCCGGAAAGTCCCCAAAAAAATCATTCTCGGAACCGAACTGATTAAGCGTGATAGCAGCTTTTAATCTCCGTTTCATCACAAAAATGTTCAACTAAACCATAAGGAGACTGGCTTATGAATCTTCAACTTTTAACAGCTGAATTTGGAAATAAATTTGGATATGAATCGAATGAAGGAATTCGAAAATTTTTTTCGCCTGGGCGGATTAATCTGATTGGTGAACATACCGATTACAACGGGGGGCGTGTCTTTCCTGCTGCGATCACATATGGGACGTACGGAATTGTTAAAAAACGCGAAGACCGCCAAATCAGGCTTTATTCAATGAACTTTCCGGAAGCAGGCTTGATTGAGTTCAGTCTTGATGAGCTGGATTATGATGCTGCACATGGCTGGGGCAACTTCCCTAAAGGGATGATCCGCTATATTAAAGAAGCAGGACATGATATTTCTGCCGGGCTGGACATTTTAATTAATGGAAATATCCCGAACGGAGCCGGCCTCTCATCCTCTGCATCACTGGAAATGCTGATTGGTGTCATGGCGAATGAAGTATTCGGCCTTGGCATCGAAAGGATTGTCCTTGTGCAGCTTGGCAAAAAGGTAGAGAATCAATTCATCGGTGTCAACAGCGGCATCATGGATCAGTTCGCTGTTGGGATGGGCAAGGAAAACTGTGGCATCCTTTTGGATTGCGAAACTCTTGACTATGAATATGCGCCTCTTAATCTCGAAAACCACCAGATTATCATTATGAATACGAACAAACGCAGAGAGCTGGCTGATTCGAAGTATAACGAGCGCCGCAGCGAATGTGAAACAGCCCTTTCCTACTTGCAAAAAGAACTTGACGTTACGTCACTTGGAGCTTTAAGTGAACAGGAATTCGAAGCGCATAAGCACCTTATTCCGACTGGCATTTTACAAAAAAGAGCGAAGCATGCGGTGTATGAAAACCAGCGCACTGCCAAAGCACTTGAGGAGCTTAAGAAAGGTAACCTGGAAAGCTTTGGAAAGCTGGTGAATGACTCCCATGTTTCACTTAAGGAAGACTATGAGGTGACGGGAATCGAGCTCGATACACTGGCAGAAGCAGCCTGGGAACAGGAAGGTGTCCTTGGCGCAAGAATGACTGGTGCAGGATTTGGCGGCTGTGCGATTGCGCTTGTTGAAAAAGAACATGCTGATAGATTCATAGAAGAAGTCGGCAGGGCTTATAAGGATAAAATCGGCTATGAAGCGACCTTCTATGTTGCAAGCATAGGAGACGGAACGAAAGAAATCTAGAGCGGGGGTATAAAGATGAGCGTATTGGTGTTGGGCGGAGCCGGCTATATTGGTTCCCATGCCGTATATCAACTTATTGACCAAAATTATGATGTGGTAGTTATCGACAACCTGCAGACAGGACACGAAAAGGCTATTCACCCGAAGGCGAAGTTTTATAAAGGAGATATTCGTGATAAGGAATTCCTTCGCGGTGTGTTTGAACGGGAGCAAATTGACGGGGTCATCCACTTTGCCGCTAATTCTCTAGTTGGTGAATCAATGGAAAAGCCGCTCGAGTATTTTAACAACAATGTATACGGTACTCAGGTGCTCCTTGAAACGATGACCGAGTTTAGCATTAAGAATATCGTCTTTTCTTCAACTGCGGCTACCTACGGCGAGCAAAAGGTGATGCCGATTACGGAGGATATGGAGACAAATCCAACAAACGCCTATGGCGAAACAAAACTCACAATGGAGAAAATCATGAAGTGGTGTGAGATCGCCTATGGAATGAAATATGTATCGCTCCGCTATTTCAATGTCGCCGGCGCTCGCTCAACTGGTGAAATTGGCGAGGATCATCAACCTGAGACTCACTTGATCCCGCTTATCCTTCAGGTGCCGCTTGGCCAGAGGGAGTACATTTCCATTTTCGGTGATGATTATGATACTGAGGATGGCACATGCATTCGTGATTATATCCATGTTGAGGACTTGATTGACGCTCATATCCTAGCACTTTCCTATCTGCAAAATGGCGGCGAGAGCAACATCATCAACCTGGGCAGCGGCGAGGGCTTTTCTGTAAAAGAAATGATTGAGGCGGCACGAAAGGTTACCAACCATGAAATTCCCGCAAGAGTCGCACCAAGAAGAGCGGGCGACCCAAGCCGGCTGATTGCTTCTTCTGAAAAGGCAAAAGCGGTACTTGGCTGGAATCCGAAGAAAACATCGATTCAGAAAATCTTTGAAGATGCCTGGCAGTGGCACAGGAATAACCCGGAAGGCTACCAGGATTGAAGGAGGAATTGTTATGGATGTGTATCAGGCACTACAATCCTTACTCAGCCGGGCTTTAGGCGCAGAATTGATTACCGCTGAGGATGAGATTTATTCCCGCAACCAGATCCTCTCCCTGCTGGGGCTCGACAACTTCCCGGCAGGATTAAAAGCAGATGGAGAACTTGGTATCCCGGACTTGCTTGAGGTTTTAACAAATTATGCGGTTAAACAGGGAATCATTGAGGACCTGACAAGCAAGAGAGACATTTTTTCTGCAAAAATCATGAATGTTTTGATTCAAAGGCCTTCTGATTTGAATAGGACATTTTATGAAAAATATAAGAGGAACCCAAAAGAGGCCACAGATTATTTCTATAATTTGAGTCGGAACAGCAATTATATTCAAACAAAGCAAATTGCGAGAAACATAAGCTATCAATTTAAGTCGGGCTACGGAACGATGGATATTACCATTAATCTCTCAAAGCCGGAGAAGGATCCAAAGCAGATTGCCCTTGAAAAGCAAATGCAGCCTTCTTCTTCTAATTATCCGAAGTGCTTGTTGTGTATAGAAAATGAAGGTTATGCCGGAAGAATCAATCATCCGGCCCGGTCAAACCATCGGATCATCCCTGTTGAATTGACCGGAGAACCATGGTTTCTCCAATATTCACCTTACGTGTATTACAATGAGCATTGCATAGTCTTAAGTGCAGAGCATCGTGATATGAAAATCGATAGAAGTGCGTTTGCCCGCCTTCTCGAGTTTGTTGGCAAGTTCCCAAACTATTTCCTTGGATCAAATGCTGACCTGCCTATTGTCGGCGGCTCGATTTTGACTCATGACCATTACCAGGGAGGAAGCTATGAATTTGCGATGGCACGGGCAGAGGAAATATATTCATTCAAGCTGACAAATTACCCGGATATTGAAGCAGTTACACTCAATTGGCCATTGTCGGTTATTCGCCTTAAAGGTACTGACCAGGGAGAACTTGCTGATGCCGCCCAAGAAATCCTCGAATCCTGGATAGGCTACAGCGATCCAGAAGCAGGCATTCTTTCCCATACCGGCAATGAACGCCACAACACCATCACTCCGATTGCAAGGGTTCGTGACGGAAGGTTTGAGCTGGATCTTGTTCTTAGGAATAACCGTACAAGCGAAGAGCACCCACTGGGAATATTCCATCCCCATAAAGACGTCCAGCATATTAAAAAAGAGAACATCGGACTGATTGAAGTAATGGGGCTTGCCGTACTGCCGGCGAGGCTTGAAACGGAGCTTAAAGAAATTGAAAGCTATTTGTTAGGCTATGATGCCGACGTGAAAGAATATCATCAGGCATGGGCTAGGGAATTGAAAGAAAAGTACGCTCATGAACTGAACCATGAAAATGTCTCTGAGATTGTCAGAATGAATGTTGGCGCGAAGTTTGTCCGCGTTCTTGAGGATGCTGGAGTATACAAACAAACAGAAGCAGGAATCGTTGCATTTAGGCGGTTTACTGCAGCGTTATAACGGTAAGAAGAGCGGAAACAATTGATTTCCGCTCTTTTTAATTTTTTAAATTGTATAGAACTATGGATAAGTCAAAACGGAAGTTGTAATAAATCAGCTTCAGCTGCCATCTCAGAGATGTGCTGTAACACGAATGATTGCGGTTCTTATGTACTATATTTCTGACTATTTTGTGAAGGGTTTAAGAGGGTATTTTTCTTTTTGGGATAACCTGTTTATAGTGTGCATTTAGTGAAAAGTTGATAATTTAAGGTTTTAAAAAAGCAAAGGGGAAAACAATGGGGAAAAAGTTGTAACTAGTTCAATATTATACCAGTAACAAAAACAGGATTCAATCACGTGTGTAATAAAATGTAAAATCCGCTATTAGATGGAATATTCGGGAAATTCCTTGCAATAATAACAATTTACAATATCTAGAATTTATACGTATAATTAAGTCAATAAGCTGTGACATGATGCGACAGGATTTTCCTTAACTCTCATTCAAGTCCTCGTGGTGGATTACCCATATACTTTCAGTCATTTCGCTGCTTTGCGCCTCTTTGAAACTCATCAGACTGCCACCATGCATGCCATTGGCAATCGGCCATCTCCAATTCCATACTCACATGATCTGCAAAAACGATTCGGCCAACATGATCAGTGGCCTCGCAAAAATAGAAAGGAGGAGTGAATTATAGTAGGCTGTAGTAGCTTTTCGGGCACAAAGGAAGGGAAGGCCTTTTGCCGGTAAACAGCAAAACCCCGGGAAACAGTCGTAGCGGACATCTTTCCAGGGGTCTCGGTCGTTGGGTATACCAACATTGTTAGTATACCCCTATTATAGAAAATAGCAAATTTTATCGGTGGGACTAATTTTAGAAATCAGGGGGACACTTAATGGTTACGATTGTTAACGATTACTCTATCAATGAAAAAACGATCCTTATTACGGGCGTTTACAACCCGCATGGAAAGCTTTATTCGAAAATACTCGAAGAAGATAAATTGATTTTTGTAAAATTGTCTCCGGTGCAGGTTATTAATCGCACACTGCTTAGGCTGGGATCCAGCTTTGATGGTGCGAGGCATAGCTCAAAGGCTTTGCTGGGAGATATCCGTATGCATCCAATTACCATCAGTACTAGCCAGGGAATTTGGCTGTTCCCTTCAAAATCGTTTGAACAGCCCACATGTGTATGGTTCTCGCTCACACATATCAAGGGGACGCAGAGAACAGGGCTAAAAAAAACGTTGATTCATTTGAGCTATAACCATACGTACGAAATCAATATGAAGGAAGCCTTTTTCAATCAGAAGCGCCAAAAGGCTGAGTACCTAAGGGAAATTATTATAAAAAATACAAACACTCCACTAACTTTGTTCATGGAACCCAAAAAGGGATTGCAAGTTAGTGATAATGAAGAAAATCCACTCTGGATTAAAGAGGATGGCGAAGGAGTAGAGGGATAGCATGTAAAGTTTAGCCTGCATTGGCCATTGGCCGCTGCAGGTTTATTTTATGTTGAACAAATGGGGCCTGACTGCGGTATATAGCTAAATTATAGTGGGTAATATTGAGACGTAAGAAGTAATAAAAGACAAGACCCATTTATTCCAACGGACATAAAAAGAGTAAACAAAACGAAAAAATTTATAAAGTGTAGTTTATTCCGGAATAATTGAGGTAAAAGTTTGTATATAAATAAATACGGTCAAATAATATAATATGCCAATCTGATGGTTTGAAATGGGCTACGGGTGTTTGTGGATTTATAGTATCAGCACATAATTTATGTGACAAAGGCAAACCCGTTGAAAAACGGGGACGCAAAGCTAAAGGGGCTAATACTACTTTGTAGTTATGCCAGCCAGTTGCCGCTATGGCCCTATAAACAAACATTAATAAGGGGGTAATTGTGTGAAAATTATTCTAAAAGCTAGATATTATTTCCATCTGTTTTTACATAATCATAATCAGCAATTAGTCAATGATGCAATTTGCGATGAATTAAAAGCAGAACTATCCACAAGAGCCTACTACCATTGGGCGAAAGCAACTGGATTAACAACAAAGTTTGAGTGAACTACCACAACTGTCCGGATTCTTCCGGACAGTTTATTTATTTTTAAGGCATATACTATTGTGAGAATTCCAGACTCCACAAGAATCCCTTTCTTTTAGGAACTTGCAAGGAGAGTGGCCCATAACCCTGGAGTTGAGCGAATGTGGTATTCCTTGCATAAATGCAACTTGATTAGCCTGGATTTATAATGGCGTTATCTGTTTTAGTTACATTCGTTAAATACCTTATGGATCGCTTCTCCCAATTCAGTGTCTGATGCTTTTTTTGGCAAAGTAGGCGTAAAAGTGTTTTTTCTTATATAGCCGCGCCAATTTTCCGCTCTATCGGCAGCAATAAACTCGTAGCCTTCAATTCTTTGAAAGAAGACAGTTTGCATTTTATGGTCCATAATAAACTTTTTGCCATTTTTATAGCCAGCTGCTTCTAAAGCGGGATGGCCTTTCAAGTCTTTTATTGTGTATCGGCCATTACTGGAAATGCCAAAGCATTTTCTTAATGCAACGCCAACATCCTCGGAAGTATAAGGTTCTTTTAGAATAATAGGCTTGTTAATATCTGTACGTACCCCATCCTTATCAAAACCGTGGGGTACAAAAATGAGAGAACGATTGGTAATGTTCGTATAGATGGAAGCACTCAACTGAAGTGAGAGGGCTTCCTTTCTTTTTCTGATTATCCGTTCAACCAAAAATGCTGCCAGTAAGAGGGCAGCGGGAATAAACGCTCTGGCAATCAGAAATATAATCAGTAAGATAGATACAATGTATCCTGATAAGATATATTTCACTTTCATGAAAAGCCTCCCTTTCCTCCCTTTACTTTACCATTCGTTCAACTCCTCAACCATCCTTACAACGAAAAAAAGCAGACAGGATAGACCTGCCCGCTTCTATAAAAGTTATTTTTATTTAAATTGCACAGGCTGCATATCTTCCGTTAACGGTTGTAGGATAAAGTTCTGTTTTTTCAAGTAATCCATAAGCTTTGGCAGATGTGCGAGTGTTTCAGGACGCTCATGCAGCAAAATGACGATTGCCCCGCTGCCGGCTTTTTGCTTCTCAACCTGCTCAATGACAACATCAACATAGCGGTTGCTGCGGTATTGCCAATCCCTGCTGTCGACCGTCCAGTCCCACATCCTGTAACCATTTGTTTTGACTGCTTCTTTATAAGCAGGTGTCATGTGAGGAGAGCTTCCAAATGGAGTCCTGATTAAAGTTGTATCCTCCCCAGTCAGCTTCTTTACCGTTGCTCTAGCCTGATTCATTTCAGAGATTACCGAATTAGAAGATTTATAGAATAATTTTTTGTCATGCGTCACACCATGCAGTCCAAGTGCATGGCCAGAGGAGGCCATCCGTTTAACGGCTTCTGGGTATTGCTTCATATTCGGATCGAGCAAGAAAAAGGTTGCCTTTGAATTGTATTTATCTAGCAGGTCTAAAATTTGTCCGGAAACACGATGCGGCCCATCATCAAAGGTCAAATAGACAGGGCGCGGTTTTCCCGGTGCTGTCACTTTGACTGGAGCTGTTTTTTTTACTGGAGCAGGTGTTACTGCTGGCTGTTGTTTAACAGGAGTATTGGCTGCTTTCTTTGGTGAAGTGGCTGTTTGCTCTTTTGGCTTCTGCTGGTTAACTGGTTTTGTTGGCTGGGGTTTGTTTTCTCTTTCAGGTTTTGGTGGCCTGGCTGCCTCAGGTTTCTTTGCTTCTGTAGGTTCGGATAAAGATGCGATGTTCTTTTTTGGAAGCAATCTGGTTCCATAATTGGGAATTTCCGCAGCAAGTTCAAGTTTCGCTGCTGGTGCAAGTTTTCCTCCAGCCGGTTCGCCGTGAACTATCGGCTCCTTTGTTTTTGCAGTTGACGTTAGTGAAAAACCAGCGAGAATTAATCCATAAACCAGGGGTACTAAAAAGATGCATGCCAAAATAGCCCTCAGCCTCATGTTGCTAAGCATTTTTTCCTCATTTCCTTTCCCATTTGTTCGTAAATTTCGCAATCACTTTAATAAACGAAATATATTTCTATTATGTTACAAATATTTCTGCTAGTTTACAAAAATACTTAAATTTTTGTGAAATAATAGAGTAAGAGAGAGACAAACATGGAGAAAATAGTCAAAAGGAGGGGAGTAGTGAGGAAGAGGTTTCAAAAAAATACTGTAACGGGTTTATATCTAGAAAATCCTTTTCTGCATTTGGTATTTTTTAGTGGTATGATTTCTTCATTTTTTTACACTAAAGAGTCAGAAACCATATGAATAAAGAGTGGCTTACACTGTTAAAGGAAAATTATCAGGAATGCTTAACCATTTCTATAGTTAGGACCAAATAATATATCTTTTTATCGATTTAATATAGGTTTAAATTGTTTGACAAAAAGCGCTTACAATATTAATATGAGTATAGTTGGTAAATTAATTTAACTAACCTTTAAGGGGGAGACAATTTTGAAAAAGAAATGGTTAGGTATCACGTTAACTGCAGTTCTAACACTTGGATCTCTAGCAGCTTGTTCCGGGACCAAAGAAGAAACTAGTAATTCTGGTGGAGGCAATGGCGATAAAATTACGTACTGGGCTCCTTTCTCTGGCGCTGATGGCCCGCGAATGAAGACAATTGTTGAAAACTATAATAAGTCGCAGGATAAATACGAAGTGGATTTTCAAGTTGTTCCTCAGTCTGATTATTATAAAACAGTTGACCTCTCTTTATCAGGTCAAAAAAGTGGACCTGATGTGTTAATCGTGCATACAGATCAAATGAAGAATTATGCTGATAAAAATTTATTGAAAGACTTAGGCGATACAATTGAAAAGACTGGTTTGAAAGCAGAAGATTATTCGGAAACTGCCTGGAATGCTGGAAATATTGATGGAAAACAATATTCCATTCCTTTAGATATCCATCCTTTGGTTATGTATTATAACAAGGACTTATTTGAAGCAGCGGGTTTAGACCCGGAGAATCCGCCAACCAATCGTGAAGAATTCGTTGGGGCAGCTAAAAAGCTGACTGATTCATCAAAGAACCAATACGGATTTGTCGTACCAACACTATGGCCAAACCAATTCATTTTCCCGACGATTTTATTCCAGAATGGCGGCGAATTAATGAAGGATGGCAAGCCAAACTACAACAGTCCGGAAGCGGTTGAAGCGTTAACGTTTTATAGTGATTTGATTCATAAAGAAAAGGTTTCACCTAAAAATGTCCAGCAAGATGGTGAAGTTACCCTATTCTTGCAAGGCAAAAATGCGATGCATCTAAATGGGCCTTGGATGATGGAACAATGGGATAAAGCTGGTATTAACTATGGTGTAGCTGAAGTCCCGCAGCTTGGAACAAAACAACAAGCTGTTTACGCAAACGGACATAACTTTGTTATTCCTGCCACTGTAAAGGATACAGAAAAATTAGAGGGTATTGCTGATTTCCTAAAATACGTTGCCGGTAACACAATGGAATGGGCTAAATCTGGACAAGCACCTGCTTCAAAGGAGATTTATGAGGAAAACGAAGAGTTCAAGCAAATGAAGCAGCAGCCAATTGTAGCATCAGAATTTGAATATGCTAAATTTGCACCTCTCGTTGCGAACTGGGGTCAATTGTCTGAACCATTATGGGCGGAAGTGAACCTTGCGCTACTTGGCCAAAAGGATCCGAAAAAAGCATTGGAGGATGCAAATAAAAAGGCTGAACAAATATTGAATAAGTAATGATGGTTGGAGGCGGACGGGTGGATGAACTCACCTGCACGCCTCTCTTTTTATAAGGCTGTGTTAAAGGATAATATTGTTTTTTAATCAGAGTTGAAGTAGCGGAAGGCGCGAAGACTCCTACGGGAGAAAAGGTCAGTGGGAGTCCCCGCAGGCGCTCGCGCTGAGGAGGCTCCCAGGCCGCCCGTGGAAAGCGAAGCGCCTGGAGCGGAAATCAACAGTTTTGTTTAGCGCAGCCTTTTTAAAATGATTAGAAATCGAAAGGAGGAAGGGATATGAATAAATCAAGTTGGAAATCACAATTGACTTCAAGTCTGTTTGTACTTCCTTACTTATTATTGTTTGTTATGTTTCTATTAATCCCAATAGGTTATGGTGCCTATATGAGTCTTACAAACTGGGATTTATTGAATCCGGAACATGAATTTGTTGGATTGAAAAACTTTATGAATATCTTTGATGGTGACTCGTATTTAAATGGTTTATTTTTTGAAGGGTTAAAAAATACTCTCCAATTTGTTGTCTTTAGTGTGCCGTTATTGATTATCGTTGGATTGGGGCTGGCATTGTTAGTGAATGCCTTGCCAGGAAAAATAAGAGGATTTTTCCGCACCGTTTATTTTATTCCCTATGCAGTTTCTGTGTCAGTAGTAGCAATCATTTGGTTGTGGATTCTCGATACGAATAGCGGGTTAATCAATCAGTACTTACTTAAATTGGGCATGCCAATCATTCCGTGGCTTACAGAACTTCCATGGGCTTGGGTTTCGCTCGTAATTGCAACACTGTGGTGGACGATTGGGTTTAATATGGTCATTTTTATTAACGCATTAAATGATGTATCAGAGGAACTCTACGAAGCTGGGTCGCTTGATGGTGCAAGCCGCTGGCAGCGCTTTATTCATATCACGCTGCCAAGCATTAGACCGACGATGCTGTTTGTCACAATTACATCAACGATTGCTTCATTTAATATTTATGGACAGCCATTCCTCATGACGCGGGGCGGTCCGGGAACGGAGACTAAGGTTCTGTTAATGAACATTGTTGATGAAGCTTTCGAACAGCGGCAATTGGGCAATGCCGCAGCAATGTCCATTTTGATGGCTTTAATTATGATTGTTATATCGATCGTCCAATTCAAATTAACCAATCGAAAGGAGTAGATCGGCTTGCATAGAAAATTGTTCAAGATTCTCATTGTAATCGTAGCTATAATTGTAGGCTTAGTATTTATTGTTCCGATTTTATGGATGCTGGCTACTTCTTTTAAAACGGATCAGGAAGCATTCACGGCAGGCATCAAATGGTTGCCGGAAGTATTTACACTGGAGAATTATCAGTATACGTTAGCAGGAAATACCGATACGCCTGTATTGAAATGGATGGGGAACTCTCTATTTGTGGGTCTTATCGGCACTTTAATCGTGCTTACGGTCGATACTTTGGCAGCATACGGACTAGCACGCCTTAATGTACCGTTTAAAAAGACACTGATTAGCATTTTTATTGGATCCTTGACCATTCCCTGGGTAATAACGTTCTTACCGTTGTACATGGAATTCAACGCACTTGGCCTTTTGGACACATATGCGGTGCTGATTCTTCCATATTCCGCAAACGCCTTTGGTGTATTCTTGCTTTACCAATATTTCCGGGGCTTTCCTAAAGAATTGGAAGAGGCCGCTTTCCTGGACGGAGCTAATAAGTGGCAAGTATTCGTAAAAGTGGTTCTGCCCTCCGCAAAACCAGTTATTTGGACACTAGCTATCTTTACCTTTATGTCAATCTATAATGACTTTCTATGGCCGCTCGTCACAACCAACTCTCCGGAAATGAGAACCATCACAACAGGGATTGCCATCATGCAGCAAGGCAGCTTTGTGTCTTCACCAGGAAGGTTGATGGCGTTAACATCGATAGCAACCATTCCAGCTGTTCTATTGTTTATCATTGGCCAGCGCTCGTTTATTAAAGGAGTAAATCAGACCGGTATTAAATAAATAGATTGATTAACATGAAAGGAATGAGAATACATCATGCTAATACCTCGTAATGAATATCCGAGACCGCAATTCGTTAGAAAAAAGTGGATGAATTTAAATGGCGAATGGGATTTCGCTTTTGATGATAATAACATCGGTATAAAGGAAAAGTGGTTTCAAAAAGAAAATGCATTTGATAGGAAAATTACGGTTCCATTTGCTTACCAAACAAAATTAAGCGGCATAAATGATTCTAGGTTTCATGATCAGGTATGGTACCGCCGTGAATTTACAGTTCCAAAAAGTTGGGATCATCAGAGGGTCATGTTGCATTTTGGAGCGGTAGACTACCGGGCGTGGGTTTATGTCAATGGCCAGTACGCTGGTTTTCATGAAGGAGGCCACGTAGGTTTCTCCTTTGATATTACCGATTATTTAACATGGGGTAATGAAAATGTAGTGGTGAGAGTGGAGGATCCTTCCACAGACGAAACTATTCCTAGAGGAAAGCAGTTCTGGATTGAAAAGTCGGATTCCATTTGGTATACCCGTACTACTGGTATCTGGCAAACCGTTTGGCTGGAGCCAGTTAGCTCAGCTAGTATTTCAAAACTAAGGTTTACGCCAGATATCGATCGTGGGGATATTATTGTAGAGTTCGAGGTTGATGGTGAAAGTACGAATAAGCAAGTAGAAATAGAAATCACCTTTAAGGGTGAAAGAGTTACCAATGATTCAATTGAAATTTTAGAGGCATATAATAAACGCGCAATTAATCTGTATAATCGCAAAGTTTTCAGAACAGCTTTCCATCATGACGGCTGGAACTGGACACCTGAAAATCCAAACTTATTTGATATAAAACTCACGCTAAAAGATAAAGAAACAATTCTTGACGAGATTGGCTCTTATTTTGGTATGAGAAAAGTTCATGCTGAAAATGGAATGGTCTACCTAAATAACAAACCATACTATCAAAAATTAGTCCTTGACCAAGGCTATTGGCCTGAAGGGTTATTAACAGCTCCTACAGACGAGGATCTCAAAAAAGATATTGTACTCGCTTTGGAAATGGGTTTTAATGGATGTAGAAAACATCAAAAAGTAGAGGATCCGCGTTTTCTTTATTGGGCTGATAAGCTTGGTTTCCTTGTCTGGGGGGAATGTGCCGCATCGCCATCCTATAGTGAAGACGCAGCTGCCAGACTGACGAAAGAATGGATTGAAATTATTGAACGGGATTATAACCATCCGTCAATCGTAGCTTGGGTTCCAGTGAACGAAAGCTGGGGAGTCCCATTCATCAAGGCAAATAAACAGCAGCAACACCATTCTTTAGCGATGTACCACCTTGTTCATTCTCTGGATCAAACCCGTTTAGTGATTTCAAATGATGGCTGGGAGCAGACCGAAACGGATATTTGTGCGATTCATAATTATGCTCACGGTTCCAGTGATGAAAAGGCCAAATACGAAGAATTTAAGGATTCCCTTTCCACAAAAGAAAATCTCCTTGAATCCAAACCAGCCAGACGTGGAATCTATGCTGATGGATTTGAGCATAAAGGCGAACCTATTTTGCTGACAGAATTTGGAGGCATTGGTTTTAAAGTCGGTGACGACCAAGGCTGGGGCTATACATCTGTAAAAAATGAGCAGGAGTTTGTCGCAGATTATCGCAGGGTCATGGAAGCAGTTTATGCTTCAAAAGCGCTGCATGGCTTTTGTTATACCCAGTTAACGGATGTGGAACAAGAAATCAATGGACTATTATCGTATAACCGAGAACCAAAATGTGAACTAGCAAAAATCAGGGAAATCAACGATATGTGGATTTCTGGTATTGTGAAAAAATAAATTTAAGGAAAATCCTTTCTTAAATGTCGCTATTTCAGGTTTAAGCGTACTTTTAAGAAAGGATTTTTATATAACCAAAAATGATAAATCCAGTATCACTAGGGTTACGGTGGTTTTTGCATGAGATCTAGTAGATAAACCCGATTACTGGAAAAGAGGTGATATAAATGATTAACGATATTAGAACCGGAAGTTTCGAAAGAATGAAGCAGCATAATCAATCAACGGTTTTAAACACGATTCGCATAAAAGAACCAATCTCGAGGGCGGATATTGCCAAATTGACAAAGCTGACAAAACCAACTGTCAGTTCATTAGTCAGTGAATTAATCGAACAGGACCTGATAACAGAGGAAGAGGCAGCTACTTCGACTATTGCTGGCGGCAGAAAACCAATCCTGCTTAGTATTAATTACTCAGCTTATTATATAATCGGTGTTTATGCAGCAGCTGAAGTAATCCGGGTCATATTGAGTACCATGGATGGAAAAATCATTAATAGTTTCAGCCAGGAAATATCCGAACTTCCAACAAAAGATGAATTTTTGGAGATGGTCATTGAAAAAATAGATTATGTCATCCATCATTCGAAGATTGAACGGTCTTTAATTCTTGGAATCGGTTTTGCCATGCACGGGTTGGTTGATCCGGTTCAAGGTGTCGCCATCTTTTCCCCGCACTTGCATCTTGAGGATATACCTCTAAAAGAAACGCTGGAAAGAGAATTCAATCTTCCTGTTTTAGTTGAAAATGATGTACGGTCACTGGCCATCGCTGAAAGCTGGTTTGGACAAGGCCAGAATGTCTCGGATTTCATTTGCCTAAGTGTAGGGCGAGGTATAGGCTCCGGTATCTTTATAAATGATGAAATTTATAGAAGTTCATTTAATACTGCAGGAGAAATTGGCCATACCATCGTAAAATTGAATGGAGAAAAATGCCAATGCGGGAATAATGGTTGTCTGGAAGCATATGCATCAGAATCTGCCATTCTTAAAAAGGCAAAAAGGGGTGTAAATGATCATCCCGGGTCTATCATTCACGAATGGTTAACAGTTGGGAAAACGGAACTTTCATTAGAAATGGTATTTAATGCAGCCAGGAAAGGCGACACTTTTGCTATTTCCATTTTAGAAGAAACCGGGAATTCACTCGGCCTGGCGATAGCGAATATGGTTAATCTTCTCAAGCCTTCAAAGCTGATTCTAGAAGGATATATATTTGAACAAGGTGATTTTGTCGTGGCTCCATTAAAAAAAATGATAGAGAAATATACATTTAAAAGTCCCCATGAGCATATTTCTGTAGTTTGTTCGGAATTAGGGAAAACAGGTATGGCATTAGGAGCAGTGGTATTGATTTTACACAAACTGTTCAAAACAGAAACAGTATAGTTTTCTAAAATAGTTGCGAAGAAAGAAATGGACCTCCGAGTTAGAGGTCCATTTCTTTTTGTGAACGGGGATAATTCCAGTTATTTAATCTTGCGGAAGAACCTTTTAATTCTGTACTTATCAAGCTGCTTATACCAAGGGTTTAATGAAGTTTGATTACTTTACGTGTGGAGTGGTAGCGTTTCCCGCCGAGATGCCGGATTGTATTCGCCAAAAAATGCTGGCCGGTAGAAACCGCATAGTCATAAGGCGTTTCTTCCTCATCAACATAATTAATATCCGCGCCCTGTTCAACAAGATATTTCACTATGTGCCCCAATCCTGCTTCAATGGCCGAATAAAGCGCGATGGACAAGATTGTTCGGGTGTTCTCCGGTGAAGTATTGGAGCGGCCCCGCTTCAAAAACTCCTTCAACAAATCAAGCTGTCCATGATAGGCGGTAATCGGAATGGTATTCAGCTTTTCGTCCGTATATAGGGAAAAAGAGTCATCTTTTGATAACAAATATTCGGCCATATCATATTGATTGGCCATGCAGCACCAAAAATACGCATGATGGGTAATAGGGGCGCCGATTTTTAGCAGCAAGTCAACCCTTTCCCTGTCGCCACTCTGTGCGGCATAGGAGAGCGCCTTTTTCAGGTCTTCGCGGCCGACTATAGCACCATATGCCTTTAAAATCTCAAGAATATCCGTCCTCCCATATGTCAAGGCCTTCTGGACCGGATTGGATTGATTTCTATCCAGGACATTTGGATCGGCGCCATACTCTAGAAGTGTTTGAATAATTTCCGGGCGATGCCTCGAATACGGTATGATGTTATTAATAGGCTGAATGCCAAAGTGGTTCGGATTATTTACCTCGGCGCCTTGCTGAAGGAGAACTTTGACACCATATTCATACTGATTCAAGATTGCTCCATGCAGAAGGCGGTTCAGCATTTGGCTTGCTAATGAATAACGGCCAAAAACCAGTGAATAGAGGGAATCGATTTTCAAATAGCCGTTCCTTGCCAGCAGGTCGCACGCTTCTTGGTCAGTGAGGGTGACATGCGGCAGCTGAGTCAATATGGTTTCTTTTCGCCCCTTTTTCACTGCTGTCCAAAAAAATTCATTTGGCGTAAGAATGGCAATCATCTCCCTGAGATAGAAACTGCTTGTTGTTTTGTATTCTAGAAATTAAAGATATAGGCTTACTTCTATTATACATTCATTCTGAAACAGAAGGGACTTGTTTCGACAATTAAATTGGAATTGAAGATGCCAACTACTTTTACAGGGGGAAAAGAGATGCGGGACAAACTGAAAGGCGCGCTATACGGATTGGCCATTGGGGATGCCCTGGGCGGGACGACGGAATTTTTAACAAAAGAGCAAATCGCCAGCCGGCATGGAAGGTTAATTCATATTGTTGGCGGTGGTGTCTGGAAGCTTGAAAAAGGCGAGACGACGGACGACACCGCGATGACTCTTGCGGTTGCAAGGGGGATACTCGATAATCCCAAGGATCCCGTTGAAGTTATCGGAGAAGAGTTCCTTGCCTGGAAAAGGACGAATCCAAAAGATATTGGAAACATTATCGCTACCGTCTTTTCGATTTATGATGGAAATTGGGAGGAAGCCGCCCGAACTGCGCACTATTGCTATCTTGGGAAAAAATCCGCCGGGAATGGAACCTTGATGCGCTGCCTGCCCGTTGCGCTGGCCTACAGGGATCTGGAAACTGTCGAGAAGGTGACAAAGGCCCAGTCAAAAATGACTCATTACGATGATTTGGCAGACGAGGCTTGCGTTATATACAACCGGATCGCCTGGAGGGTCTTGAAGGGAGAAGAACTTAAGGACGCCATCAAAACTGAAGTCAAAGGCACACGGTACAAGAGTGTAGTAGATGGTGATGCGCCCCGATGCGAGCAGAGCGGTTTTGTCATTGACACTATGGAATGGGTGCTTCACTGGCTTTTTGTCTCCAATTCATTCGCAGAGGCCGTTATCGGTGCCGCTAATGAAGGGTATGATACCGATACTGTTGCCGCCATTGCGGGCGGATTGGCTGGTCTTGCATGCGGATATCATGCACTTCCTCAAGAATACACAAGCTGTCTTTTAAATAAAGATGAACTGGATGAGCTTTCCGAAAAACTTTCAGAATTGTATGAAGAAAGAGGGTAAACCTGTATCCATCAAGAATTAATAGGTATAAAACGTCTGGAGGTGCAGGGTATGAACAGAGCCATTGATTATTCTAAAAGATGTCCGGAATGCGGGGCACCCGAGGCGAACGGTCTTGACTGCTTTGGGCAGCTTGGCGAGATTCTTGCTTGGGAGTATGATGATCCGGAACTGCTCAGCCAGCATTTCTGGACTGTAGCGTGTTACAATATCCAGCATCCAGCTCAATTCACAGAAGAAGCGATGGCAAAGTTCCAGGAGGTATTTTGCCAGGCTTATGACCAGCAGCTTCCTGTGAGTGAAATCAGGAAAAAAGTCTCCTTCTACGCAGAAGGGCAGGCGAATGTTGTAAAGAAGTCCCTTCATAGACCTGTTTTCCGTGACTGGGCGATGACTATTTCCGAAGTTTATCTTGTAGGCGAACGAAAGGGTGCCGCCGACCGCGTCCGTGCCTGGTCTAAGATTGTCCGGAAGCAGATATAGGAGGCTAAGAGAGCTTGTATACCACTAGCCGGGCAATTGCTGTATAATGAAGCGTATTACTTCTAACACATTGAGGAGAGCACATGTGAACCAGGAATTTCTATATATCATTATACTGATTGCCCTCGGGTATATATTAAAAAAGCTAAATATTCTGCAGGAAAAAGACGGAGAAACCATCTCCAAGCTTATTTTTAAAATAACTCTTCCAGCTTTGGTTATCGTAACATTTGATTCTGTTAAAATTGACACTTCGCTAATCTTGCTGCCAGTTATTGTGTTGGTCTATGGGATTGTGAATGCGATTGTCGGCCCGCTTATTTTTAAGAACGAAGACCGGGAGCTGAAAGGCGCATTTTTAATGCTGGCCTCCGGTTTTAATGTCGGTTTATTTGCGTTTCCACTCGTATACGCAATTTGGGGCATGGGGGGACTATCCTACTTTAGCATGTTCGATGTCGGAACCTCATTGATCGTTTTTGGAATCGCATATATTTTAGGAAGCTATTTTTCGGAGGAAGGTCTTAAGCTGAACCCGCTTGAAATTTTAAAGCGGCTTGCTTCCTCAATTCCGTTGATGGCCTACCTGATTTCAAGTATTTTAAATCTTGCCCATATCAAACTGCCCGACGCAGTCATAGAAGTGGCAAGCCTGATATCCGGTGCGAACATCCCACTCTCATTGTTGCTGCTGGGAATTTATCTGAACTTTAATTTCGATAAGCAATTCATTCGGCCGATGCTCAAATTTTTGGCTTACCGATACAGTTTGGGGCTAGTATTCGGGTTAACTTTGTATTTTGTCCTGCCGTTCAACGAGATGTTCAGATATACTGTCCTAATCGGTTTGCTGCTCCCTGCAGCTGCTTCCGCTTTAACGTTTGCGGTTGAATTCAATTACAGCGATACCGCAAAAAGGCTGGTCGCCACGATTTCGAACATTACAATCCTGGTGAGTATTGTAATCCTGTATGTATTTGCCAATTTCGTCTTGTAAGGATTACCTTCAATCAGCAGGAGAATCCACTCTAAGGGACAGGATTACTCATGCTGTTAAAATAAAACCGGCCTGCATGTGCTAACGCACATGGGCCGGTTTTTACTTTTCCCGTTTTAGCCAGCTCAACGGGTTTAAATTTTTTCGATAACGGGTGAGCGCTTCCTTGCCAATAATGATACCGCCAATCCAGAACGTCGCTTCCCCTGCTACAACCAGCCCGCCTGTAATTGCAACCTTTGTTCCCGTTGAAAAATCTGTCATCGGAACAAGCAGAATCGCCAAATAAAAAATGCAGGATACTATAATAAGGGCAGCGCCAATTCGGATTAAAGTTTTGGACTTAGTCTTCGGACTAGCTGTTGTGTCAAGGTTTTCTTCCATACGATTCCTCCACAAGCTGTTTTGTAAATTATAAAGGAAACAAAGCGGAATCACTACTATTTTTCATCTTAAGAAGTAGTAAGCGCCTGGCCCGTACTAGATTGCTGATGGCCATGCTCATGTACCTGGACTAGTACCATCATGGTTTTGCTTAGTCACATAGCTATACCCAAGATAACTCTTTTTCACTATTTTTTATCATAAGAAGTAGTGAGGGCCTGACCCGTACTAGATGGCTGATAGTCATGTACCTGGACTAGTACATCATGGTCTTGCTTAGTCATATAGCTAAATCCGAGATGACTCTTTTTCACTATATTTCATCTTAAGAAGTAGTAAGGGTCTGGCCCGGGCTAGATGGCTGATAGTCATGCTCATGTACCTGGACTAGTACCATCATGGTCTCCATAGCTAGACAAAATAATAGACAACTGACAGCAGATATAAGACTCATTATGAAACTTTCCACACCATTATGAGCATATTGACATTTACCCCGAAACCATACTACCCAGGAGAACGGCCACCCATTTGGAAGTTTCGGATAATGGATTAATTGCGCAAACTTCTATACAATGTGAGGAATGAAGCCAGAAACCCGGCTAATGTTTTTTTAAAAAAGAAAGGTGTTGGACATGGCAAAGAATATTATCTTTTTTGATATTGATGGAACTTTATACGATGACAACAAGCGTCTTCCTGCCTCGACAAAGGAAGCAGTCCAGAAGCTGAAAGAGCTTGGCAATGAGGTTGCAATCGCCACCGGGCGCGCGCCATTCATGTTTGATGACCTCCGCGAAGAACTCGATATTCATACATATGTATCCTTTAACGGTCAATATGTCGTTCTCCAGGGCAAGCCAATCTATACAAATTGCCTGGACTTTCGCGCACTTGAACAACTTACAGATACCGCAGCCAACAAGAATCATCCGCTTGTCTACATGGATGCCGACGACATGAAAACATCCGTGCCTGAGCACGAATGGGTATCAGAAAGTATGGGTACGCTCAAACTCTCAAGGGAAGCATCACTTGATCCAGAATACTTCCGCAGCCGTGAAATCTACCAGACGCTGTTATTCTGCCAGAAGGATGAGGAAAAGGCATATGAACAGGCCTTTAAGGAATTCGACTTCATCCGCTGGCATCCGCTTTCCGTCGATGTTTTGCCTGCCGGCGGCTCCAAAGCCCATGGTATTGAAAAACTGGTCGACGCTCTCGGGCTGTCGATGGACAATGCCTACGCATTCGGGGATGGCCTCAATGATGTTGAAATGCTTGCAGCAGTTCCCAACAGCGTCGCCATGGGCAACGCCCACCCGAAAGCAAAAGAAGCCGCAAAATACGAAACCATTCACGTCAATGACGGCGGCATTCTGCACGGGTTAAAGATGGTTGGCCTACTGTAAACCAATTTCATATGAATTGAAAACCAGTCGTACTTTGCGTGCGACTGGTTTTTTTGTTTTTAGAAATGTGTCAACATTTTATGCCTGTTTACCATCTCTCCTGCTTGCCCATACTTATGCGGTGAAAGGGGAGAACCATATGTTGTTTCGTTTTGCCTGGGCTGCCTTTATCCTGATGTTAACTTTAGTCTCAGACCCAGCTGCCCTTATAAATGAAAGTAGAGTGCATTTTAACTTCATCGCTGGCCCTGATTATATCCAGTTATTTGATGTGCCGGAAACCTTCACTTCCGGCTATATTCAGCAAAAAATTGGCCATATACTCGTGTTTTTTATGCTTTTACTGGTAGCTCGAATCCAAATGAAAAGTGGGCAAGCTGTCCGCTTTTGCCTGGCACTTGCCATCATTACTGAGTTTCTCCAGCTTTACACCGGAAGATCAGGCCGGCTATTGGACATCGGATATGATGCTGCAGGTTTTATTGCGGGAATGCTGACAGTCGTTATTTTTCCAAAAGGAAGCATGGGCCAGCGAGGCTCAGCAAAGCAGCAAAAAATGTAGGGCTCTCAAAAAATCTGTTAGAATTAGCCGTAACACGGCAGGATTTCCCGTTACAATGACGAATACTATTTATGGTGCGCTTCACGTAAATGTGATGATTATGATTTTCCCTTGAGTTATGTTACGATTTCATGGGAATATGGTATAGGGGTGAAATAGTGTGGCATTGACATTTTACTGGTACCCGAAATGCGGAACGTGCCGGAACGCAAAGAAATGGCTGGATGAGCATGGACTGGCCTATGATGCAGTACATATTGCCGAGGAACCGCCATCACGTGAGACCTTAAAGGAGCTTCACGAAAAAAGCGGACTTGAGCTAAAGAGATTTTTTAACGTGACTGGCCAAAAATACAAGGAACTCGGCCTGAAAGATAAGGTGAAGACAGCCTCTGAGGACGAGCTGCTCGAGATTCTTTCAACCGATGGCATGCTGATCAAGCGGCCAATCCTCACCGACGGCAAAAAAGTGACCGTTGGCTTCAAGGAAGACCAGTATAAAGAAACCTGGCTATAAAGCCTCTGCCGGAGACCGGCGTTAATGGCCTATCGATTTTTCAAGTCGATACAGATAAAGAATTCATTTGGAGGGATTGCAATGAGCACACCGAAGGATTTGCGGTATTCAGAAGAACATGAGTGGGTAAAGGTTGAAGATGGAAAAGTACGCATCGGTATCACACATTTCGCACAGTCCGAGCTGGGTGACATCGTATTCGTAGAGCTTCCTGAAGTAGGCGACGAACTTAAAGCGGACGAGCCATTCGGCAGCGTCGAATCCGTCAAGACCGTCTCCGAGCTATACGCGCCAATCAGCGGCAAGGTCGTCGAAGTAAACGAAGACCTGGCAGACAGCCCTGAATTCGTCAACGAGTCCCCATACGAAAAAGCATGGATGGTCGTCGTTGAGCCAACCGACCTTGGCGAAGTCGACAAGCTGATGGACGCTGAAAAATACGATGCAATGATCAATGAATAAATGATAAAGGGTGTCCCAAGGTTAATTTGGGGCACCTTTTCTTATGTTTAAGGAAATTATAGATTTCGCAACTGTGGATAACTTTTATTACTGAGCGGAACTACGTCTAGCTCAAGCGCCTACGCGTGCACAAACTTCAGGTCTCCTTCCTACGATAAGTCATCATCGAATCGCTAGCGCTCTTCGTGATTCCTTTATCTCAGTCGAAGTCCCTCCAGTTTATACGGCGATGACCAAGGCGCTTGCGCTTTTGTTCTTGAATTCATCTTATTGGAAACATTTTGTATATTTCCTGAAGCTAACCGTTGCCAATACGTTATTGGTTACATTTCGCATGTTTTCAGAAGCTGAAACGTTCCCAATGGGTCTTATTGGTTACATTTCGCATGTTTTCAGAAGCCGAAACGTTACCAATGAGTCTTATTGGTTACATTGCGCATGTTTTCAGAAGCCAAAACGTTACCAATGGGTTTTATTGGTTACATTTCGCATGTTTTCAGAAGCCAAAACGTTACCAATGGGTCTTATTGGTTACATTTCAAATGGCTTCAGGTGCTGAAACGTCGCCAATACTATTGGTTATACCTCGCTGACTGTAAAGTGGAAACAAGAGGGGAAAGACAGACCTCGATGATAGGAAGCTGTCATTCAAAATGGGCACGCGTTCAGCTAATTTTCAAAGTGGGCCTTTGCCCTTAGATTCCCATCCATTCTTTCGTGAACAGCGGGCAAGCTAATGGAAAAACAAAAAGGGTGATTATTTTGGCTTTACAGGAGCAGAAACTCGATATTACGGACAGGGTGGTTGGAAAACTAAATAATGGGGAAATAAAGCTGTATCTGGAAAACGAGGAAATCGGCCGGATTTCTTTAAATGGCATGGCGGAGTTTGAACTCGACAAGCGTTTCGAAGTAGCTCAGCAGCGGATATACCAGAACGTAACCATGCTTAGTGACCCTGATGAAAAATACACAGACTGCGACCAGCTTGGCTGGTGTTGAAAAGGCTCAGGAAATTGCCAGGCAATCCAGGGCTACTAGGCATATTTCTATTTGCAAAATAGGCAACATGATATAGTGAAAATAAGGTAGGAGGCAACACAAAACGAAACAATACGAATAAGCTATTACTAACAACTTTCCTGCAGGTGATGTTAATGAGCGAAGAATACGCAGACAAGATTTTAATTGTCGAGGGCAAATCGGATAAGAAGAAAGTAATGAGCATTATCAAGGATCGTGTAGAAGTGATTTGTACAAATGGTACAATATCGCTTTCGAAGCTTGATGAAATGATCGATTCATTCGGGGACCGGGAAGTGTTTATTTTGGCCGATGCCGATGAGGCTGGTGAGAAACTCCGCCGCCAATTCCGGCGGGAGTACCCGGAGGCTGAGCATTTATATATTGACCGAACCTATCGTGAGGTCGCAACCGCGCCTTACCATCACTTGGCGATGGTACTGCTTAGCGCCAATATTGATGTTCATGCCGAATTTTTGGACATAGGCCGCACCGCACCATGAAAAACTGGACAAGCGACGAGTTTGCTGCTTTTCTCGAAGGCGGTGGAACCGGTTTGGCATACTTTTACACACCTTTGTGCGGCACCTGCCAGGTAGCTTCAAGAATGCTTGAGGTCGTTTCTTCACTATTCCCCGATCTGGAAATCGGCAAAACAGACCTGAACTATGCCCCAGACATTGCTGAGACATATGAAATTATGAGTGTCCCTTGTCTTTTCTTAGTTAAAGAAGGCAAGGTTGCCGAGTCCATCTACGCGTTCCAATCTGTCCCTTACCTGCTGGAAAAAATCAATACCGTTATAAAATAAGCAGATGCTCTCCAGCATCTGCTTTTTGTGTTATTTCTAAGTGACTTTATATGCACTGGAGAACGCGTAAAGTAACTAATAGACGTGGCGGAGAGACCTAGAGATAACAATATACAAAGAGAACATTATCCCAGGAAATAAAATTCTGTTTTCCCAGCGTGTTCCGCTGTTTACAAAAAGTTCCTGGCAGTTTAGAATATTTAGGGAAGCGAAATAATAACTGCCAGCAAGGGGAGAAACGGATGGCTTTTTACAGACAGTGGGCCGTGCAGTACCGTACATATAACAAGAATATCCGTCTTAGCATGGCGGCTAATATGATTACCCAGGTTGGCCTGGGTATTTTCATTGTCATTTATAATTTTTATGTCCGCGAGCTTGGTTATACGGAGGCAGTGAATGGCCAGATTATTTCGATGGCCTCACTCGCTACGGCAATCATTCTTGTTCCAGCAGGAATGATAGGTGACCGGTTCGGGAGAAAACGTGTAATTTTGGCAGGCATTTTTGTATCTGGATTGCTCCTTTTTTCAAGGGCGGTTGCGACCGATGGGACAACCCTCGTTTACCTTGCCTTTGCCGCGGGGCTTGCGGGCGCCTTCCTTCAGGTATCAGGAATTCCTTGGCTTGCTGAAAACTCCGATCCTTCGGAGCGGGTGAACCTGTTTGCCCTGCAGGCAGCGTTAATGACAGCCGCGAGTGTTATTGGAAACCTGCTTGGTGGTTTGCTTACTGATTTCTTCAGTTTATTTATGCCAGAGCTTTCAAGCATTAGACTGACTTTATTGATTGGGGCTGGAATTTATATAACCGGGGTAATTCCAGCATTCAAGTTCCAGGCGCCAATGAAACGAACAGAAGCTTCGCCATTGCCGGCAGGCTCTCCTGGTAAAAAAAGCAGCTTTAGCAAATCTGGTTTTAAAATCATCGCACTCTTTGCCTTTTCCCAGATGCTGATTGGTTTTGGAGCGGGGCTTGTTATCCCTTATTTAAATCTTTATTTTGCCGGCAGGTTCTCGGCATCCGCTTCAACAACTAGTTTCATTATATCGCTTGGACAGGCTGCAACTGCGTTTGCAATGTTTATCGGTCCCCAGGTCGTAAAGCGGGTGGGTGAGGTCAGGGCGGTTGTGTACCTGCAATTGTCATCATTGCCATTTTTAATACTGACTGCCTACACCGAACATTTATTCCTTGCGGCGGTCGGATTTTTATTCAGGCAGGCGTTGATGAATGCAGGAAACCCAATTCAAAGTTCACTAATCATGTCGAAAGTCGACGATGGAATGAAGGGACTTGCGAATTCAATCAACCAGACAGTCTTCAACCTTGGATGGGCGCTTATGGGGCCTGTCTCGACCGGGATTGTCGTCCAGTATGGCAACTACTGGGGTTATGCATATGTCTTTTCCATCACAGCCATTCTTTACTTAATTGGTTCCGTATACTTTCTTATGGTGTTTGGAAGAAATCAAATCAAGAAGCCGTCTTTTGCCGCACAAAAGACTGGTTAATCCGCTAGGCCTGCTGACATCAGCAGGTCTTTTGCTATCGAAAAAAATATTTTGTTCTCAAAGCTATTATTTAAAAAGGCCTGTTAATTTTCGAAGAGTTGAGAAAGTTGTCGAACGAAATGTAAAGGATATTTTACCGGAGGTATGGAATGTAGTAGGGGGAGGGATACGATATGATTGCCGAACTGCAGAGATTCACTGAAAGCTATAATCAAAAGAAGCATATAGCAGGACTATTTAGGTCCAAGCGGCCTTTGATTGTGGATTTGGGGGAATGGTTTCTGGAAATTTCCGGGCAATCTGCGCACCTTTCGCGCGAACTTCCCAAAGCTGAAGCTGATTTTATAATCGTTAAAGGATCGCCAGAAGCTCTTAAAGAGTTACTTTATGGAAAAACGGGCTTGCGGGTGATGGCAGCTCAAGGTTTTTTAATTGTAAAAGGCTCTTTTCGGACGGTGCTTTTGCTCGAGTCGATATTTCTTTTATCGAAATAATAATAAAATTAAAATAAATGATTGACGTGAAAAAAAGTGTAAGATAAAATAAGTTCAAACCCTAGCTCGATATTTTAAAAAAATTAATATTGCTTATCCAGAGAGGTGGAGGGACTGGCCCTATGAAGCCCGGCAACCGGTTTATACACGGTGCTAATTCCAGCAGGGCGTATGCTCTGCAGAGATAAGGAGAGACATCCCCTCTTCTTGGAGTGGATTTTTATTTTTTAGAAAAACAATTTTCACATTAAAAAATTTCCAAAAGCTCTTTATTGACATGATTTTTTAACCATGTTACGATTGCACACATAATTAACTGAATAATAAATGTTGCTCTTATCAAGAGAGGTGGAGGGAAGTGCCCGATGAAGCCCGGCAACCGTCACTGGATAGTATCCAGATGAAATGGTGCCAATTCACGCAAAGCGTTTGCTTTGGGAGATGGGAGAAAGGATATATTTGACTATGCCTTTCTGCCCGCGTGCAGAAAGGCATTTTCTATTCCTAAGAATATTAAAGTAAAACTTTCAAACGATAGAAAAGTATAGAGTCGAGATTGACGGGTAAGTAAATGGGAGTAAAGAGGGTGATAGGATGATTTCGATAAAAAATGTCAGCAAGCTGTTCCCTTCGAAGCAGGGAGCGCTCAAAGCTGTTGAAGATGTGAATCTTGAAATAAAGGAAGGCGAAATCTTTGGTGTGATAGGCTACAGCGGCGCCGGAAAAAGTACATTAATTCGAATGCTGAACAGGCTGGAAACACCAACAGAGGGTACCATAACAATCGATGAACGAGAGATCTCAAAGATAAAGGGAAAAGAGCTCCGGAAGGCCCGCATGGAAATCGCAATGATTTTTCAGCACTTCAACCTGCTCTGGTCACGAACTGTCCGGGAAAACATTGCATTCCCGCTAGAAATTGCCGGTGTATCAGGGGCTGCCCGAAAAAAACGGGTTGATGAACTGATTAAACTGGTTGGCCTAGAGGGAAGGGAGAATGCTTATCCTTCACAGCTCTCCGGAGGACAGAAACAGCGTGTTGGCATTGCCAGGGCACTTGCCAATAATCCGAAGGTGCTGCTCTGTGATGAAGCGACCTCGGCACTTGATCCGCAAACGACCGATTCAATCCTGGATCTGTTGGTCGATATTAACAAGCGTCTTGGGCTGACAATTGTTCTGATTACACACGAAATGCATGTTATCAGGAAAATTTGCCATCGGGTTGCTGTTATGGAAAGCGGCAAAATTGTTGAACTTGGCCGAGTACTTGATGTATTTAGAAATCCTCAACAGCCAATTACGAAACGATTTGTCCAGCAGGTCACTGAGCCGGAGGAGACAAAGGAGACAATTGAGCATCTCCTGGAGCAATATCATTCCGGGCAAGTGATCCAGCTAACTTTCGTAGGAGAATCGACCGAGCAGCCATTGATCACCAACTTGATCAGGCAATACGGTGTTACAATCAATATCCTTCAAGGGAAAATTTCTAAAACCCAGAGTGGCTCATATGGGACTTTGTTCGTCCATCTTGATGGCACGGATGAGGAAATCGGAAAGGCGCTTGAGTATATTCAATCCCAGCAGATTGGCGTGGAGGTGATTGCGAATGCTTGAGGAACTTTTTCCGAACGTCGACTGGGAAGACATCTGGGAGGCAACAATTGAAACGCTTTATATGACAAGCATTTCGGTTGTCATTACCTTTATTCTTGGAATTATTCTTGGATTGCTGCTTTTCCTGACAGGCAAAGGAAACCTTTGGGAAAATGCTTTTATAAATAAAATTATCGCTGCTTTTGTTAACGTGTTCCGTTCCATCCCCTTCATCATTCTGATAGTACTGCTGATTCCATTTACGATTTGGCTGGTTGGCTCAATGATTGGTGAGGAAGCGGCATTACCAGCTTTGATTATTGGATCGGCGCCGTTTTATGCAAGGATGGTTGAAATCGGACTCCGTGAAATTGATAAAGGTGTAATTGAAGCCGCTAGATCCATGGGCGCTTCGACCTGGACGATTATCTGGAAGGTACTGCTCCCTGAATCGATGCCGGCACTTGTATCTGGTATCACAGTTACAGCAATTGCACTTGTCAGTTATACGGCAATGGCTGGGGCGATTGGTGCAGGGGGTCTTGGAAACCTTGCCTATCTTGAAGGCTTCCAGCGCTCAAGGCCGGATGTGACTCTCGTTGCAACAATTGTCATCTTAATTATTGTTTTTATCATTCAGATTATTGGAGACACATTTACTAAAAAGCTTGATAAGAGATGATTCCTTCGGCCATATTGTGGCCGGTTCATAAAAAAACTTTCACCCATATAAAAGGAGAGGAAACAAATGAAAAAATGGTTTGGCTTACTTTTAACATTAGCACTGACATTGGCGCTGGCGGCTTGCGGAAGCTCTGAGGATAAAGCTAGCGGCAGCAAGGAAGAAAAGAAGGAACTAGTTGTTGGTGCATCAAACGTTCCACATGCTGAAATTCTCGAACAGGCAAAGCCGCTTCTTGAGGAAAAAGGCATTGAGCTAGAAATCGAAACTTTCACTGACTACATCCTGCCAAATAAATCTCTTGATTCTGGCGACCTGGATGCAAACTATTTCCAGCACATTCCTTACTTCGAGTCTCAAATTGCGGAAAACGGTTATGAGTTTGAAAATGCAGGCGGCATCCATATCGAGCCGATTGGCGTGTACTCTAAGAAATATAAGAGCCTTGAAGAATTGCCTGAGGGCGCGCATATCATTGTAAGCTCTTCTGTAGCTGACCATGGCCGTATCCTGACAATGCTTGAAGCAAAAGGCCTTATTAAATTAAAAGAGGGTATTGACAAAACTACTGCAACTGCAAAAGACATTGTTGAAAACCCTAAGAACCTAAATTTTGATGCCAAATACGAAGCGGCATTACTTCCGCAAATCTACAACAACGGTGAAGGCGATGCTGTCCTAATCAATTCCAACTATGCTCTTGATGCTGGCTTAAACCCAGTAAAAGATTCTATTGCAATCGAAGAATCTGACTCTCCATACGTAAACATCATCGCAGTCAAAAAAGGCGATGAAAATAAAGAGGAAATCAAAACTCTAGTGGAAGTCCTTCGTTCAAAAGAAATCCAGGATTGGATCCTGAAGGAATACGGCGGTTCTGTCGTACCAGTAAAAACCGAATAATTGATTTAGCGGCAGGCTCCCGGTTGGGGGCCTGTTTTTTTGTTCGAAGGATTATGTGGATGGAGTCTCGGTTACTTGGTGTGTCCCGAAAAATTAAAAATCTGTCTTGTATCGTACGGGAAATGTCCTGTATTCTTCGGGAATTGTCTTGTAAATCGAAAAAACTGTCCTGATTCTTTAAAAATCTGTCCTTATTCAAAATACGAACCCATGGTTTAGGCAGAATTTCAGCAACTCGACTATCTATTTGTACCGGGAATTCAGGCCCAGGTATTGTTTCAAGCGAATACTCTCCCTTTGGTTATTGCATACTAATCTTTGTGATGACAAACGTGAGGAGTGGAATAAATGGAACATTTTCATGAACCGCAAAATTCAACAGAAGCAGCGTTATATGATTACAAAGCTGGCCTAGGTTTGTTTACGCAAAAAATGCCGGATATTGCCCGCCATTATAATGCTTTTACGGAAGCATGCTTTAAGGAGGGGGCTCTTTCCCAAAAGCAGAAACAGTTAATTGCATTGGGTGTTGCGCTCAATTCGCAGGATGAGTATTGTATCATTTATCACCTGAAAGGCTGCCTCGACCAGGGAGCATCTGAACAAGAGATTCTGGAGGCTGTGGGAGTCACTGCAGCTTTTGGCGGAGGAGCCGCCATGAGCCAGGGGGTAACTCTTGTTCAGGAAGCGATGGATGAATTGAATCAATTAAAACAATAAAAATGGAAGGTGGCCTATAGATAGTGGCCACCTTTTTTATGTGAAATCGCACCTCAAAAGGGGTTTGAATTGAGTGCTGGCTACTCCGAAATGGTGCTGCTTTTGGTGTATACCGCGTTTCGTGGATTAATCTTCTAACCAGCACCATGGATTAATCCAGTAAAACGCATTTGGTGGATTTATCTCCTCGGCAGCGGCGCGAATTAATCCAGTAAACAGCATTTTGTGGATTAAACTCCTTCTTATCCCATATATTAATCCAGCAAACAGAACTTCGTGGATTAATCACCACTTCAAATACAACAATTAATCCAGCAAAGCCCACGCCAACTCTTGGATAATGAGAAATGATCCTCTTAAACCTGAAAGGATTAGCTGTTGGAATCATTTTCCACCATTGCATTTCCCGAATGCCGTTAATTCCTTTTCAGTAAGGGTAAACAAAAAAGGTGCGGTGGTTATTCCGTATGTCAGCAGCTTAACCTGGTGAGGAAGAACAATGCCGCAAAATTCGGAGCAAAGATGGGCTGTATGACTGAACCGAACGGTGGTTGTCGGCCAATTTTTGCAAAAAAACAGCGAGACACACTCAGAAAGGAAGAGTAAATTGGATAATAAACTTGATTTGAAGTATACGTCGGAGATGGAAAAAGCGATGCAGCAGTCTCATGGGGTTGGCTATGAGGAGTATAATCTTAAGCATGAAACGAGGATGGAAGTTGAGCAGCGCCGCGAGGAAGAGTATGTGAAGAGCCGGAGGATTGTTGCTGATCTGGAACGGAAAGTGTTTTAGTTTTTCCCGCATTAACGGGCTGTAAGCCCCCCACCTAATGCCGGGAAACCGATGAAGTGTAGGTGGGGGGGATAACAGCCCGTAAAAGCCCGATTGGTTCAACTAACAATCAGTGGGGGATGAAGAACCCCCCACTGATTGAAGTTTCACTTTATCGAAGAATTTTCCCCTTGGATGAAACTGTATATAATAGGAAGAAAGCCGGGATGCCAGTGGACCTTTTCACTGGCATTTCGGCTTTTTTTAAGCTATTGTAAGTACGTATGATACATGAACCCTCTAAGGCAGGGGGAAAATAGCTTGAGAAGTAGGCGCGGCTTATTCTCACTGGAGTATAGTTCATTGAAAATGGTTGGCACCTTTTTCAATCGGTTTAAAGGGTTGCTAACCAATTAAATTTGTTATAAGATTGTAATGAGAATAAAATGAGAATGGAAGCCTGCAGCCTTTATGGCAAAATGGAAGGCTTCTAACTTTCTGCGGAGGTATGGAAATGGCCGGATCAACTTTAACGATCAAAGACCTGCACGTCGCGATTGACGGCAAAGAAATTCTTAAAGGGGTAAACCTTGAAGTAAAAGGCGGGGAAATTCACGCGATTATGGGACCGAACGGTACTGGGAAATCGACTCTTTCCTCGGCTATTATGGGCCACCCAAAATATGAAGTAACGAGCGGTTCAATCACTTTTGATGGTGAGGACGTTCTGGAAATGGAAGTGGACGAGCGTGCTCGCGCAGGCCTGTTCCTTGCCATGCAATATCCTAGCGAAATCAGCGGCGTTACAAATGCCGATTTTTTACGCTCTGCAATCAACAGCCGCAGAGGCGAAGGCAATGAAATCTCCTTGATGAAATTCATCCGCCAGATGGATAAACAGATGGATTTTCTGGAAATGGACCAGGATATGGCGCAGCGTTACCTGAATGAAGGTTTCTCAGGCGGTGAGAAGAAGCGCAATGAAATCCTGCAGCTTATGATGATCGAGCCTAAGATTGCGATCCTCGATGAGATCGACTCCGGTCTTGATATCGACGCGCTTAAGGTTGTTTCAAAGGGAATCAATCAAATGCGCGGCGAGGAGTTTGGCTGCCTGATTATTACCCACTATCAGCGCCTTCTAAACTATATCACTCCGGATCATGTGCATGTTATGATGCAAGGCCGCATCGTTAAGTCTGGCGGCCCTGAACTGGCGCAGCGCCTGGAAGCTGAAGGCTATGACTGGATCAAGCAAGAGCTTGGCATTGAAGATGAAACTGTCGAGCAAGAAGCTTAAATCTTAGGGGGATTATTTCATGACAATTGAAACTTTACTTCCTTTTGACCAGGAGTTCGTCAGCTCTTTTTCAAAAGGGAAGGCTGAGCCAGAATGGCTGACCGAGCTGCGCGTCAAAGCGCTGGCTCGTGCGGAAGAGCTTTCAATGCCGCGGCCTGATAAAACTAAAATAGATAAGTGGAACTTTACAAAGTTCGATTATTTGACTGTAGAAAGTGCTCCATATGCAACGCTTGCGGAATTGCCTGAAGAGGTTAAATCCCTTGTTGATGCCGAAGGGCAAAAGAATCTATATGTCCAGCGCAATAATACGCCAGCATTCCTTTCCCTTTCACAGGAATTGAAGGATCAAGGTGTAATCTTTACGGATATTTTGACAGCGGCCAGGGAACATGGCGACTTGTTGCGCAAGTATTTCATGAACCAGGCTGTCCAGGTAGATGAACATCGCCTGACTGCCCTTCATGCTGCACTTATGAACGGCGGTGCTTTCCTCTACGTTCCAAAAAACGTTGAGATTGCTGAACCTATCCAGGCTGTTTATATTCATGATGACGAGAAATTGAGCTTGTTCAACCATGTGATCATCGCTGCTGATGATAACAGCTCAGTCACTTATGTTGAAAACTATATTTCAACAGTTGAAGGCAATGGTGTATTCAATATCGTCAGCGAAGTTATCCTTGGCACGAATGTCCGGGTTCGCTACGGCGCGGTTGATAATCTTGCAAAAGGAATTACAACCTATGTGAACCGCAGAGGAATTACCGGCCGTGATGCCCACCTTGAATGGGCACTTGGCTTAATGAATGATGGCAATACAATTTCCGATAATGTAACAAACTTAATCGGCGATGGCTCACAAAGCCACCTGAAAACAGTCGTTGTCGGCCGTGGGGAACAAATCCAGAACTTCACGTCCAAAGTAGTTCATTTTGGTAAAAATACTGAAGGCTTCATCCTGAAGCATGGCGTTATGAAGGATAGTGCTTCTTCAATCTTCAATGGTATCGGCAAGATTGAACATGGCGCGTCTAAATCGAATGCCCAGCAGGAATCCCGCGTATTGATGCTGAGTGAAAAAGCTCGCGGAGATGCGAATCCGATTCTGTTGATTGATGAAGACGATGTCGTGGCCGGCCACGCAGCATCTGTTGGCCGTGTTGACCCGCTGCAACTTTATTATTTGATGAGCCGCGGGATTTCCAAGACTGAGGCTGAGCGCTTAATCATTCATGGCTTCCTCGCTCCGGTTGTTGATTCTCTCGCTATCGAGGGTGTTAAAAAGCAGCTGTCCGAAGTGATTGAGAGGAAAGTAAGATGATTAATTCAGCCGAATTGCGCGAGCTGTTTCCGATTCTGAACCAGGAAGTGAATGGCCGTCCACTTGTCTACCTTGACAGCGGCGCCACTTCACAAAAGCCTGTACAGGTCATCGAGGCGCTTAACACCTACTATCGCGAGTATAATTCCAATGTTCACCGTGGTGTCCATACGCTCGGGACAAGAGCGACCGATGCGTATGAAGGCGCGCGCGAGAAGGTTCGAAAATTTATTAATGCAAAGTCAATACAGGAAGTTATTTTTACACGCGGGACGACGACTGGCTTGAATACTGTCGCCCACAGCTATGCGACGGCGAACCTTGGCGAGGGAGACGAAATTGTCATTTCCCCAATGGAGCACCACAGCAATATCATTCCGTGGCAGCAGGCCGCAAAAAGGACCGGCGCCACACTGAAATATTTACCTCTCCAGGAGGACGGCACGATTTCGCTTGAAGATGTCCGAAATACTGTGACATCGAATACGAAAATCGTCTCGATCATGCATATCTCGAACGTGCTTGGTGTTGTAAACCCAGTTAAGGAAATCGCGAAGATTGCTCATGAAAATGGTGCAATTATGGTCGTTGATGGCGCACAAAGCGCCCCACACCTGAAAGTGGATGTCCAGGATTTAGATTGCGATTTCTTCGCTTTTTCTGCCCATAAAATGTGCGGACCGACCGGAATTGGGGTATTGTACGGTAAAAAGCATCTTTTGGAAAATATGGAGCCGATAGAATTCGGCGGCGAAATGATTGATTTTGTCCATGATTACGAGTCAACCTGGAAAGAGCTTCCATGGAAGTTCGAGGCTGGCACACCAATCATTGCAGGCGCGATTGGTCTAGGAGCCGCGATTGACTTTTTGCAGGAAGTGGGACTTGAGAACATCGATGCCCATGACCGCAAGCTCGGAGCCTACGCCTTGGATAAAATGTCTGAAATCGAAGGCATTACGATTTATGGTCCATCCGATATCTCCAAGCGGACAGGGATTGTCACCTTTAACATTGAAGATGTCCATCCGCATGATGTCGCAACAGTTCTTGACGCCGAAGGCATTGCTGTCAGGGCAGGCCATCATTGTGCCCAGGTACTGATGAGGTGGCTAAAGGCAAGCGCGACTGCAAGGGCAAGTATGTACCTTTATAACACCGAAGAAGATATTGACAGGCTTGTTGAAGGCCTTGTCAAAACAAAGGAGTATTTCAGCGATGTCTTCTAATAACTTGGATCAGTTATACCGCCGGGTCATCATGGACCACTACAAGAACCCTCGCAATAAAGGGGTAATTGAAGATGGAAGCCTGACGGTCAATATGAACAACCCAACATGCGGCGACCGGATCCAGCTTACAATGAACGTTGAAGACGGTATTGTGACCGAATCGAAATTTGAAGGGGAAGGCTGCTCAATCTCAATGTCTTCTGCTTCAATGATGACACAGGCGATCAAAGGGAAGCCAATTGAAGATGCCCTAAAGCTTTCAACCATTTTTTCCGATATGATGCAAGGCAAGGATTATGATGATTCGATTGATCTTGGCGACATTGAGGCGCTCTCGGGCGTTTCGAAGTTCCCGGCTCGGATTAAATGTGCCACGCTTGCATGGAAGGCTATGGAGAAGGGTCTAGGGGATCAAAAGAAAGAGTAGGTTCCGCTTGAGGGCTGATTGGCCCTTTCCGGTTTTCAGAATAAAGCTTGTTTTACGAGGCTTTACTACATTGGGCTAAAACGGCAGCAAAATTTTGAGAAATTGCCTCATGCTATATTGGTAAATTTTCAAAAACTGCCTGGCGCCTATGAATGGAGGAATATGGAGATGGCTAAAAAAGCGCCAGAAATCGGCGATTACAAATATGGCTTTGCAGACCGTGACGTTTCCATCTTCCGGTCTAAGCGCGGCCTGACGCGCGAGATCGTTGAGGAAATCTCGAAAATGAAAGAAGAGCCGCAATGGATGCTCGATTTCCGCCTGAAATCGCTCGAGCAATTCTATGCGAGACCAATGCCTCAGTGGGGCGGCGACCTGAATACATTGAATTTCGATGAAATCACGTATTATGTCAAGCCTTCCGAAAAAACTGAGCGGTCCTGGGATGAGGTACCTGAAGAAATCAAAGCAACCTTTGATAAATTAGGTATTCCAGAAGCTGAGCAAAAGTACCTTGCTGGTGTATCTGCGCAGTATGAATCAGAAGTTGTTTACCACAATATGCAGGAAGATCTTGAAAAGTTGGGAATCGTCTTTAAGGATACTGACTCGGCGCTGAAGGAAAATGAAGATATTTTCCGCAAGCACTGGGCAACAGTCATCCCTCCAACAGACAACAAATTTGCAGCGCTTAACTCTGCAGTTTGGTCCGGCGGTTCATTCATTTATGTTCCTCCAGGCGTGAAAGTGGACACTCCACTTCAAGCGTACTTCCGCATCAACTCTGAAAATATGGGACAGTTTGAACGTACTTTGATTATTGTTGATGAAGGGGCTTCTGTCCATTATGTTGAGGGCTGTACCGCACCTGTCTACACAACGAATTCACTTCATAGTGCGGTCGTTGAAATCATTATCAAGAAAGATGCGTATTGCCGCTATACAACAATCCAGAACTGGGCAAACAACGTCTACAACCTCGTTACAAAGCGTGCGGTTTGTGAGGCGAATGCTACTATGGAATGGATTGACGGCAACATCGGTTCCAAGCTTACAATGAAATACCCTGCAGTTATCCTGAAGGGTGAAGGCGCGCGCGGCTTAACACTGTCGATTGCAATGGCAGGTAAAGGCCAGCACCAGGATGCAGGTGCAAAAATGATTCACCTTGCACCGAACACATCTTCAACAATCGTGTCCAAGTCAATCTCGAAGCATGGCGGGAAGGTAACCTACCGCGGTATCGTCCACTTTGGCCGCAAAGCAGATGGCGCCCGCTCAAACATCGAGTGTGACACGTTGATTATGGATAATAAATCGACTTCGGATACAATTCCTTACAACGAAATCTTGAACGACAACATTTCGCTCGAGCACGAAGCGAAGGTTTCAAAGGTTTCCGAGGAGCAGCTCTTCTACCTGATGAGCCGCGGTGTTTCCGAACAAGAAGCAACCGAAATGATCGTCATGGGCTTCATCGAGCCATTCACAAAGGAACTTCCAATGGAATATGCCGTTGAAATGAATCGCTTGATCAAGTTCGAGATGGAAGGATCGATCGGTTAATAGTAGTGTATCTGAACCTGGCTGGGACTCCCTGGCCGGGTTTTTTGTGTATAGGGAACGACTTAAGTTTGCTGATTAGAGGATTGTTCTATGGTTTATGTTATATCGGGGACTAAAAGTGAATCGCATTTATGTACCCGAACTGAGGCGGGGAAGCAGGAATGGACACTAAACGGTTTCTAGTTTACTTTCCCCACGCCGGGGAAAACATCTACAAGAGAAATTTGGGACGTTTGTGCTATGATGTGACTGGAGGGATAGTATGATCTATATTGGGGTAACAGGCTGGGGTGACCATGATAGCTTATATAGGCCGGGGATACCTGCCAGGGAGAAGTTAAGTGAATACGCTGCCCACTTTCCAATCGTTGAAGTGGATGCGGCTTTTTATGCGATTCAGCCTAAAAAGAACGCGGAGAGGTGGGTTGATCAGACACCGGAGTCATTCAAGTTCATCGTCAAAGCTTATCAAGGCATGACAGGGCATCAGCGTGGTGACACGCCATTTGAATCGGAAGAAGAAATGTTCACAGCGTTCAAGGATTCGCTTGAGCCTTACATGAAACGCAACAAACTGGCGATGGCGCTGTTTCAGTTTCCGCCATGGTTCGATTGCAAAAAGGAAAATGTTGAGTATTTGCGGTTTTGCAAGGAACAAATGGAGGATACTCCATGCGCAATCGAGTTTAGGCATCAATCCTGGTACGAGCCCGAATTTCGCGAAGGGACGCTTCAATTTTTAACAGAACAAAAGTGGATTCATTCAGTCTGCGATGAGCCTCAGTCAGGCAGCGGGTCAATCCCTATCGTCCTTGAAGCGACAGATTCATCAAAAACACTTGTCCGTTTTCACGGCAGAAATGTGCACGGCTGGCAGAAGAAAAATGCGAAAAATTGGCGCGAAGTTCGCTATTTGTATAAGTACAATCAACAGGAACTCACCGAGTGGGCAGAGTTTCTCCAGCAGCTGCAAGAAAAAAGCAAGGATATATATGTCTTGTTCAATAACAATTCGGGCGGTGACGCTGCAGGGAATGCAAAGGAAATGATGGAGATTCTCGGTATTGAGTATGATTTTCTTGCACCAAGGCAGCTGGATTTATTTTGAAAATATTGAAACAGCATTGGAACTATTTCACCCTTTGCAGCACGACGAAATGTCCCCAATAAGCGGTATTGGAACCATTTCACCTCTTTAAGCAAGGCAAAATGTACCTAATGAACCGTATTGGAACTATTTCACCCTTTACAGCGAGGCAAAATGTACCCAATGATCTGTATTGGAATCATTTCAAGTTCTAAAGCTGGGCAAAACGTTTCCAATGAATTGCGCGTTACTAAGCAAATGTGTAATCCTAAGCCGAATAAGTGCTGGTTACAAATGAAACATGTGTTCAATGCAAACGTTAACTAGTTATCTAAAAATATTTTTAAGAAGAAACGCAACTAGCTATCTAAGTATTTTTCGTTGAAATCAAAAATAGAATGGCTGGGCTAAGGGAGTTAGGCCAATGGAATGGCTGTTAATAATCTTGATCGGGCTAGCCGCAAGCGCGCTCGGATCACTGATTGGACTTGGCGGCGGCATTATCGTCGTCCCTGCACTGCTTTTTATCGGGACACTCGGCTTTACGGATGTTTCCCCTCAGGCCGCGGTCGGTACGTCACTTTTTACAATGATTTTTACCGGGATGTCCTCAACAATTGGCTACATTAAACACAAAACAATTGATTATAAAAGCGGGCTCCTATTTCTAATTGGGAGTGCTCCAGGCGGTATTGCTGGTGCCTATCTCGTAAAATTGCTAGATGTACAAGCTTTCAATATCTATTTCGGTACATTTATTTTATTTGTTTCACTTGTAATGGTAATTCGCAATAAGATTAAGCCGCTGCCCTTTAATAGAGAGAAAGGGTACGTCCGGACATTTACCGATCCATCCGGGAATTTGTATGAGTATGGCTTCAATCCTATATCCGGTGTAGCAATCTCACTCATAATTGGCTTTATTTCCGGGATATTCGGAGTTGGCGGCGGCTCACTAATGGTGCCGGCAATGATTATCTTTTTTAACTTTCCGCCGCATGTGGCTGTAGCAACCTCCATGTTCATGATTTTTCTATCTTCGATTGTCAGCTCAGTCACGCATATATCACTTGGAAACATCGACTGGCTATACGCAGCCCTGCTCGTACCGGGTGCGTGGATCGGTGCCAGGATTGGGGTATACTTGAATCAAAGGCTAAAGAGCAGAACCATAGTGCTTGTTTTGCGTATTGTCTTAATCATTATTGGAGTTCGGTTAATTTTTCAAGGCATAGCAGGATAAGAGAGGGGTAAAGCAGTGTGCTATCGGAATACTTTTATCCCACTCTTAACGGGCAGTAAGACCCCCACCTCAAGATTCCGAAGACTTGAAGAAGATAGGTGGGGGGATCAACTGCACGTAAAGGTCCGATTGGTTCATCTAACCATCAGTGGGGGATGAGGAAAACCCCCACTGATGGAAGATTCACTTTATCGTAAAATCCGATGATTGCGGGCTTGAGGAAGCGGTCATTCCTGTACCAAGGAACGAGAAAGCAACAAATGCATCAATTGAGTACAAACTTATTTCGTCTAGACCATATGAATTTACTCAGGAAGAAGTACAATTCAAAACGTATGTAATTAAAAATAACCTGGAAAACAGCTCAAACCTTAAAGAGCTCCGCGAGCAATTTTTCAACAAATCAAGGGCGTGTTTCAGGGCTTCACCGCTTGTAAAATCTTATGGCTGGAGCATCCATTATAATGAAGAGGGGCTTGTTGCCATTTATGATTCATCCTCCAAGGAATATCAGTAATTTTTGTCAGACGAAAACGTCAAGGTCTTGAAAGGAATGCGTTCAAAAAGGTAACAGAGAAGGCCCATCAGCCCGAACAGTGTCGTCCGAGCTTGAAAAGGTAACAGAGAAGGCTTTTCAGTGCCAGTATAGTGGTGCACAAAAGGAAGTAAACTGTCCAACCATTAGAGGGGTATCCTCTTGATGGATAATCCGATTTAACGGCTGCTTAAGCCGAAGTGGGAAAAAGGAAGCGATCACCATGGAAACAATACATATTTATCATACCAATGATTTGCATAGCCATTTTGAGCACTGGCCGAAAATTAGCCGCATTATTCGCGACCGGGTCAAACACCATCAGGAACAAGGCGATCCAGTCTTTGTTTTTGACATTGGCGACCATGTTGACCGCTGGCATCCCTATACGGATGGAACGATGGGAAAAGGCAATACATTGCTGCTGAATGAAACTGGCTATACCGCGGCGACAATCGGCAATAACGAGGGGATTACCCTGTCCCATGAAGGGCTGGATTCTCTTTTTCTCAAAAAGAACTTTGACGTCCTCATTGCAAATCTTTACAACAAGGACGGTTCCCGCCCTGAGTGGGCAGAGCCTTATAAACTGTATACAACAGCGGAAGGAACCCGGATGGCGGCAATCGGCCTGACCGCTTATTTCCAGTTGTTCTACAAAATGCTCGGCTGGGAGATTAGCGATCCGCTTGAGGAGCTTAAAAAACAGATTGAGCTTGTGAGGGATCAGGCTGATATTATCGTCCTGCTTTCCCACCTTGGCATTCACGATGATGAACGGATTGCAGAGTTGTTTCCAGAGATCGATGTTATCCTCGGGGGCCATACCCACCACATTCTTCAAAATGGAAAAATAGTGAATGGGACTCTATTGGCAGCCGCCGGGAAACATGGAAATTTTGCCGGACATGTTATCCTTGAGGTAGACAATCATCGGCCGGTAACCAAAAAAGCTCTCCTGTATCCAATCGGACAGGTTTCCCGGGAGCCCTGGGAGGTAGAAGTATCAACCAAACTTTACGAAACTGGAAAAACCCTGCTTCAGGAACAAGCCGCTGAACTTGAGGGCGAGCTAACGGCGGACTTCTTTGAAGAATCTGACCTGCCACAGCTTTTATGTGAAGCACTTCGCGAATGGTGCGGAGCCGAATGCGCGTTTTTAAATGCGGGGCTGATTCTTGGTTCGCTTCAAGGAACTGTAACCAAGTTCGACCTTCTATCCATCTGCCCGCATCCAATCAACCCGTGTCTCGTTACCTTGAATGGTAACGAACTTAAGGAAGTTCTGCGGATGACGCTCGATGAAGACCTTCACCATCTTCAGGTTATGGGACTCGGCTTCCGGGGGACCGTCATGGGAAGATTCGTGTACACTAATATCGAAGTGGCAGACGAGGGGCTTGATTTCCTCGTGAACGGAAGGCGAATCAATGCAGAGCAAAATTATTCTGTTGCCATCCCTGATATGTATACGTTTGGAAGACTGTTTCCGGAAATCATCCGTGCAAAGGAGAAGAAATACTTTATGCCTGAATTTCTCCGCGATGTAATGGAGTGGAAGCTGAACCGGCTAGAAAGTGAATAACTTCCCATGAAAAAATACAATGTTGTTGCGATGAGAGACTTTTTTGCAGTCAATAGCTCAGTACTGGTATTTTCAACCATCAGGTTCCAGGCCCCGGACAAGTTCATTCTTTTCCAATACCCGCATATGGTATAGGGACGGGAAAGGAGTGGGGCGGATGATTGAAGTGACACCAATTGAAATTCAAGGAAAAACATTTCTGGGGATAACCGTCAAGCTGCCAAAGACAACCCTTCTCGCCGTAACAAGCGATCTGGGCTATATTATGTGCGGGGCACTCGATGTCGGTTTGCTCAATGCAAAGCTAAGAGACAGAAGAATCCTTGCTGGCAGGGCGGTTGGCGTAAGAACCATCGATCAGCTCCTAGATGCGCCGCTGGAATCCGTTACCTTTGAAGCGGAAAAGCGTGGCATCCGCAGAGGAATGATCGGCAGGGACGCACTCATGAAAATGGTATAAAAGAAGGGCATCCTGAGGGGGATGCCCTATTTTTTTGAAATAACAAAAAAACCCAAAAATTTGAGCAAAAATGTAAGCGGATACTTAAAAAAGTTTGATTTAACCATATTTTAAAATAATAAATATATCTTGACATACCTCCTGAACCTTTTTATAATAGGGACTATGCAAATAATCAGAAAACTTTTAATCTTGCATTTTTTCTTTACGTCTTAGGAGGAGTCAATAATGGAAAATCGACCGCAATGGGGAACAAGGGCCGGATTTGTACTGGCCGCAATCGGGTCTGCAGTTGGATTGGGGAATATATGGAGATTCCCTGCAGTGGCATATGAAAATGGGGGAGGGGCATTTTTCTTGCCGTATCTTTTCGCACTCCTGACCGCAGGAATACCGCTGCTGATCCTTGAATTTACGTTAGGCCATAAGTATAAAGGCTCATCACCATTATCATTTGCAAGGCTGAATAAGAAATATGAATGGCTTGGCTGGTGGCAAGTCGCTATCTCCTTCGTCATTTCGACCTATTATCCAATCATTATCGCATGGGCACTATCTTATGCAGTCTTTTCTTTCAATCTTTCCTGGGGGGACAAGCCAGGTGACTTCCTGATGGGGGATTTTCTTAAAGTAGCGGAAAGCCCTGGAGACGTCGGCGGAATCGTACCCGGAGTATTCATTGCGCTTCTAATCGTCTGGGCACTAACTTTCGGAATTATGTTCAGGGGAGTTAAAAAAGGAATTGAAATTGCGAACAAATTTATGCTGCCGACATTGGTCATTATGTTCCTAATCATTGTCATTCGTGCAGTGACACTTGATGGTGCTCTTGACGGATTGAACGCATTCTTCAAGCCGAATTGGAGCGATATAGCCAATCCTAAAGTTTGGGTTGCTGCTTATGGACAAATCTTCTTCAGTTTATCAGTCGGCTTCGCCATCATGCTGACCTATGCAAGTTATTTACCGAAGAAAACGGATATTACTAACAATGCATTTATAACCGGCTTTGCAAACTCCGGATTTGAATTACTTGCAGGAATTGGTGTCTTTGCAGCACTCGGCTTCATGGCCAACCAGCAGGGGGTTGCAATTGATAAGGTAGTCGAATCAGGGATTGGCCTTGCATTTGTCGTCTTCCCGCAAATCATCAATGAATTCCCTGCTTTTAACGGATTCTTCGGATTCTTGTTCTTTGGCTGTCTCTTCATGGCCGGGCTTACTTCATCAATCTCGATAATTGAAACATATGTCGCTGGCTTGCAGGATAAATTCAAAGTCAGCAGAACAAAAGCAGTTGCAATCGGAGGAGGATTATCCGCGCTTATTTCAATTCTTTATGCAACAAATGGCGGGCTTTACTTCCTTGATTCTGTTGATGCTTTCATCAACACATTTGGTATCGTAATCGCAGGACTTGTAGAAGTTGTCCTTGTTGTCTGGGTTGCTAAGAAACTCGGCGAACTCCAAAATCACGCCAATGCCATTTCTGACTTGCGCATCGGTGGCTGGTGGAAAATATCCCTAGGGTTCATTACACCAATTGTCCTTGGTTACATGACAGTCCAAAACTTCATCACCAACATACAGGAAAATTACGAGGGATACCCAACCTCATTCTTGCTCGTAGCGGGCTGGGGTGTTGCGCTGCTTGCCCTCGTCGCAGGAATCTTCCTGTCTTTCCTTCGCTGGGAAAAGAACACCTTGAATTCAGAATCTGAAAGGGAGGTGTCCTAATATGTCAGGTGATGCAATCGCCATGATGATCATCGGAATGGTCATTCTCTGGGGCGGCCTCGCAGCCAGCCTCGCAAACGCCGTCATAAAATCTAAAAGAGCTAAATAAATGCTGAAGGGGTCTGACCCTTACCCCCAGGGGGTAAGAGTCAGACCCCTTCTTTTACTTCTTCCTGTTTTTCTTTTTATCCATCCGCTCCCACATCCTGAGACGGGGATATGGATCAAACGACCATTCGGTATAGCCGTTATCTTTGTACATCCCGTAGTGCAAGTGGGGAGGGAACTTGCCAGAGGTTCCAGGCGGTCCGTAACCCGAGCTTCCGACTCCGCCAATTAGCATCCCAGGTTCAACGATGTCACCTATCTTCAAATCCTTCGCGAAGCCGCTCAAATGGGCAAAGTAGTGATAATTATTTTTAAGGTCGCGGATCCCGATTCTCCAGCCGCCGAACCGATTCCAGCCTTTCATTTCGATTATGCCATAGCTAGTCGCCCGTACGGGAACTCCGTAACCGGCAAATATGTCAGTACCTTCATGCATTCGCCGTCCACCCCAGCCGCGGGCATCACCCCATGTATTTTTGTAGCTGTGGTTCATTCTATAAGGCACTGGGAATGCATTTCCCTCAAGATCGATCCGGCCATACTTTTTGTAAATTTTCGCTATCCCCATGATAATCCCTACCGCTTTATCCCTGTGATAATATTCCCAGAGTGCTATCCGGAAATTATCGTTGTCATATCCATATTGCAGTACATGATTAGAAAAGGCTTGAAGGACATCTTCGTCTTCAGTTGGGCTTGCTTTCCGATTGCCATTGGCATCAACCCCCACTCCGCCAAAAAAGGCAATCGAGCCTGGCTTTTTATCCTGTGGATTCGGATTAGCAAGTCCGGCCCATTTTTCAGGGCTGAAATAAATGGCGACGGCCCCTTCAGGATCAGGCAGATCTTTTCTGGCTACCCTGATATTCCGTTCATATTGGTCAACCGCTGCAATGTAAAACCAAGGAATCTGGGTGACTGCTTCGTTTTTTTTATAAAGCTCTATCCGCTTTTTATATAGATCAGCAAGCTCTGCCTCTTGTGGGGCGGCAAGGGCATTTCCAGCCAAAGCAAAGGATAGTGCCAGCAATAATAGTACCCTCACAGGGCGTCCTCCTTTAATTCGTCTAGCTCCAGCGCCTATCGCCTAGCAAACTTCAGGTCTTCTTCCTACGATAAGTCATCATCGAATCGCTTGTCGCTCTTCGTGATTCCTTTATCCCACTCTTAAGGCTCAGTAAGCCTCCTATGTCGGCAACTGATCCTAAAGGTCCGATTCGTTCAACTAACCATCAGCAAAAATCGCTGATGGAAGTTTCACTTTATCTCAGTCGAAGCCCATCCAGTTTGTACGGCGATAACCAAGGCGCTTCCGCTTTTGTTCTCTTCCTATACGATAGTTTGTCGCCAGAAGGCAGTGTTCATAACGTCAATAATTGCCAGATGATTATAAAAAGGACATAAGAATGAAAGACTATTTTTAGGAGGATTAAATGGAAAAACTAGTAATGATAAGGGTTTCATAATGGAAAGACAAGTTCTTTTCTTGAATGGAACGGCTTTATTGTGTTACAGTACCAAAAGAGCACCAATATTTATACATAGAAATTGGGGTGGTATGAATTGACTACAGGCAATGAATATACACGCAAGCCGGAATGGCTGAAGATAAAATTGAATACAAATGAAAATTATACTGGGCTTAAAAAAATGATGCGCAGCAAAAACCTCCATACAGTTTGCGAGGAAGCGCGCTGCCCGAATATCCATGAATGCTGGGCTGTCAGACGTACAGCTACTTTCATGATTCTTGGGGATGTTTGCACTCGTGCCTGCCGCTTCTGCGCAGTTAAGACAGGCCTTCCTACAGAACTGGATTTACAGGAACCAGAACGAGTTGCTGATTCTGTATTTCAAATGAACTTGAAACACGCTGTCATTACCGCGGTAGCGCGAGATGATTTGCGTGACGGAGGCGCAGCTGTTTTTGCCGAAACCGTTAGAGCGATCCGCCGCAAAAATCCGTTTACTAGCATTGAAGTTCTTCCATCCGATATGGGTGGGGTTGAAGAAAATCTGAGAATGCTTATGGATGCACGCCCAGATATCTTGAACCATAATATTGAAACAGTCAGAAGGATGACTCCGAAAGTCCGCGCACGCGCAACTTACAATCGATCACTCGAGTTCTTGCGCAGGGCGAAAGAAATGCAGCCAGACATTCCGACTAAATCCAGCCTGATGATTGGTGTCGGCGAAATATGGGAAGAAATTCTTGAGACAATGGATGACCTTCGCGCAAATAACGTTGATATTATGACAATCGGGCAATATCTGCAGCCAACCAGGAAACATCTTAAGGTTGCAAAATATTATACTCCTGATGAATTCAACCAGCTTAAAGAGATTGCCCTTTCAAAAGGCTTCAGCCACTGTGAGTCAGGCCCTATGGTCCGGTCTTCCTATCATGCGGACGAGCAGGTTAACTCAGCCACAAAGGCGAAGGCTGCTCTTGCAGCGTCCGAAGCAAATAAAGAAGTACTTGAAGCATAAGTTAAATGTTATGGCATCCGCGACTCGGGTGCCATTTATTTTTCACCAAATCGGTCGACATAGCCAAAGAGGCATCTGGCAAACACCAGACGCCTTTCAACTAATTCTCCTTATTGTCCCATACGGCGAAGTTCTTCTTTATCGTCTGGAGTCTCCCCGTTTTCATTTTCGGATTCATTCATCCGCTTGCCTTGCGGAGATTTTTTCATCTCCTTAATAACAGCCGCGATAGCTGCATCCGAATTTTTACTTGATGTATTTAAACTGGACAGGGTTTCGATATCATTCATTAGCATTTTGTTGTCCGATACATAAACGTGGAAAAAGCGGGGTACAAACGACATGGCGGTCCTTTTTACCTGATCTGCTGTTAATTCACGATTGTTTGTATCGGTTTCATATGCAATAAGGACTTCTTCATCGGTAACGAGGGTTACAACTTCATTGACATTTGGCAAGTCGGTACTTATCCTGCTGATGTGTCCGGCCAATTCCTGGCGATCAAGCGGCGCTTCATGATCGTTTTTCGCTGAACGGTCTCCCATAATTGGGCTTTTATAATGGCGTACAAATCCAAAACGCTGGCTTTTATCCGCCTTCTTCTCTTCGCCCTGGTCCAATACTTCGGCACGGCGATTGTTTGTATACATATGTGTGTTGTTCCCGTAGCGGTCAGCACCGGCATTTTCTCCCCCACAGCCAGCAAGCAATAGGCCGCAAAGGGAAAGTGCATACAGCTGCTTTTTCATGGCAACGCACCTCCTACCAGAAGTATTGCCCAACGGAGGACTTTTTCTATTAGTAAAAGGATGGGAATCGGTTATAATGGAATAAAGTGAACCTTCCATAAGTGGGTGGTCCATCCCACTTGTGGTTAGGTGAACCAATCGGACCTTTACGGGCAGTTGGTCCCCACCTATACCTTCGTTAACCTTTGAAAACCCGAGGTGGGGGTCTTACTGCACGTTAAGAGTGGGATAAAGATTTGCCCGTAAATGAGGTGATAGAATGGTCGTAGTCAATAATACAGCTTACGAAGTCGTTGAGGATTTCAGGGATGGATTCAACGAGGATGCGTTCAAGGAAAGGTACAGTGAAATCCTGGCAAGATATGATTACATTGTTGGTGACTGGGGGTATGGACAGCTTCGCTTGCGGGGCTTTTTCGATGACCAGAACCAGAAAGCTACTTTTGATACAAAAATTAGTACATTGACCGAGTACTTATACGAATTCTGTAACTTCGGCTGTGCCTACTTCGTTGTGAAAAAAGTGAAGAAATAAACATCATGTGGGGTTTTATTTTTTAGGTAACCGGCGTAAAATGTGAAAGTAAATAGGGAGAGCCCGGTCTAGGGGCTGTCCCTATTTTTTAAGGAAAAGATTAAATAAACTCGGACAGAAAGGACCTCAACTCTTCCGCATCTTCTTCCGATAGCTGAAAGGCGAATTCAAGGTAGCCTTCCTCTTTCAAATCATCGTCTCCGATAATTGCAAACCTGCTCCCTTGCATATCAAGAACCAGCGTCTTGCCGAAGTGCCTGTCGGACTGAATTAAAGCCAGGTCGAATCGGGTGTTGTCGCCAACGAAGCTGACAAACCTTGTTCTTGTCTGCTCGATATCATCATATAAGTAAAAACGCTCTGCCATGGGTATACTCCTTCAAAAAATGTTTTCTCTCTTCATCTTACCAAAACATGATAGTGATTTACACGAAAATGCCATTGGAAGATCTATAAGGTCAAGCCGACAAATTCTGTAAAAATTTGCCCTCGAAAAATCACGGTTTTTGCAAAATTGTGATACAATACTTAGGTAGGTACACCGGAGAGGAATGAAATGAATGGTCCGTTTTTATGCGGCAAAAGCCAAACAGCTTTTGCAATGGGGAAAAATTGTTTTGCCCCTTTCATCAATAAAGTTCTATCCTCCACAATTCGTTCTTCGGAACCCGGTTGTCCAGGGGGTTAAACTAGCCTTTAAAGATGGAAACGAAGCAGCAGTTATTGTTTTTAATATAAAAAACATCCGAGACATCGCTGAATATCTTGGACCTATACAGTTTCCGAAGTTTATGTTGCGCTTTAAACAAATCTTCAGGCAGGCAATCGAGCTTGAGGTAGATAAAGACGATATTATAACCCTGCATGACTTTTTTGTGGACGGCATTTCTCTCTACTTAAAGGTAAGCCAGGATCATGGAATTTCCTCAATCGAAACCATTATGGGTACAGTCGCAAAGGAAGCCAGAAAAGCTCTGCATTCCGAGTTTGAAGGTGTCAGCATGGTACTTGAGAATGGTTATATGTTTATTGAGAAGAACTCTTTTTCCATTCACGAGGCTGTCCAGAAGTCCCATCATCAGGCAGTTGCCATGGCGGAAAAGAGAGTTGACTCAGAATTTAATGAAATGGTTTTTGTGATGGGAAAAATTGTTTCACAAAAGGAAATTTTCCTGCTTGCCCAGCCCATAATTGATGTCGCAACAAAAGAAATACGTGCCTGGGAGATGCTAACGCGTGGCCCGGCTGGAACCATGCTCGAAAATCCTTTAACACTATTTTCAGTAGCAAGGCAGACCGGAAAGCTGTATGAACTTGAAATGGTCGTTTTTGAAAAAGCACTAAACCAAATTGCATCAATTGGCTGCAAGGATGATGTCTTCATTAATTTTACCCCGCTGACAATGGGGAACAGCCGCTTTATCCGTGATGTAAAAAGACTGTTCCAAAACCATAAGACGATATCACCGAAACAAATTACTTTTGAAATAACTGAACGGGATTCGATTGAAGGGATGCGGGACTTTATCTATAACATCAAAGTCCTGCGCCTCATGGGCATCCGGATTGCTGTTGACGATACAGGCTCCGGCTATGCAAGCTTGAACACGATTAGCGAAGTAATGCCTGATATTATTAAAATCGATCGTTCCGTCATTCAAAATATCGATAAGAATGCCGTAAAGGAATCAATGTTGAAGGGGCTGCTGCTTGTAGCGAAAGAGGCCGGCTCGCTTGTTGTTGCGGAAGGTATCGAAAATGCGGAAGAAGCTTCCGTCCTATCCCGCAATAATGTTGATCTCGCCCAAGGTTTCTTTTACGCCAAGCCAGCTATGCTGCCTAAAAAAATCGCAACATAGGAAGTGGAATGATTATGTATTTTGTAGACCGTGGATTAATGGAACAAAAACTCCAATTTATCGAACGCCAAACAACACTTTTCCGAAGCCGGGAAAAGTGGGAAACCGAGCTTGAACAAGCCGCGCTTGAACGGATTACACACATGCTTGCCGAGTCGGTCCTAGACGTTGGTAATGCTATTATTGATGGTTTCATCATGCGTGACCCTGGCAGCTACGAAGATATTATCGACATCCTTCTGGATGAAGAAGTTATCGACAGTACTATAGCTGAAAGCATGAAAGTGCTAATTAGCCATAGAAAGCAGCTTGTCCAGTTTTACACAGCCATCGACCACGAGACCATGGCCGCGGACCTTACCAGAGTTCTCGGTGAAATTGAAGCCTTCCCTGCAAAGGTTAGGAAATACCTCGCCGAGAAAACAGGACCCGTATCTGCTTTCGTAAACTAAGTTGGGAATATTGATCGAATGAGAGGCCGCCTAATAAGCGGTCTCTTTACTTGAATACGGGTGCAAGGACATTTTGCGTGTGGGCAAGTACCAAAATGTACTCGAAACCCGATTTCAAGGACATTTCACCTGTCAGGCAACACCAAAATGTACTCGAACACCAATTTGAAGGACATTTCATCTGGGGGTCAGTACCGAAATGTACTCGAAGAGCTATATAAAGGAAAAATCATTTGTAGGGAAGCACCTTCATATGGCTAATGAAGACGGGAACAGCCGCTAAAGTCCGTCGTTAGCCAATTCTAAAGCGAGGAATCACCAGAAATCCTGCAGGGGCGTATCCCTTTTCAAATGGATTCTTTTAGGGCATGATAGGATTTGACTAGTTTACAGGAGTGATTTTATTGAAAACGTATAAAGGTTATCTGATAGATCTTGATGGAACAATGTATAAAGGCTCAGAGAGGATTGAGGCTGCCTCCGGGTTTATTCAACGGCTTCAGGCAAAGGGGATTCCTTATCTTTTTGTAACAAATAACTCAACGCGCACACCGGCTCAGGTTGCCGAAAAGCTTAGAAGCTTTGATATACCGGCGGAGGAGGCGCAGGTTTTTACAACCAGCCAGGCAACCGCAAATTATATTTATAACCAAAAACAGGATGCATCTGTTTATGTAATTGGCGAGGAGGGCCTGATTACCGCTTTCAAGGAAAAAGGAATTCGATTTGCGGGTGAGGATGCCGATTATGTTGTTTCAGGGCTTGACCGCGAAATCACCTATGAAAAGCTTGCTGTTGGCTGCCTTGCAGTCCGGAACGGAGCTATCTTCATATCAACAAATGGCGATATTGCCATTCCGACGGAGCGCGGTATGATGCCTGGAAACGGCTCACTGACTTCAGTAATCGCTGTTTCAACACAAACGACACCGATATTCATTGGAAAGCCTGAGCCAATCATCATGGAACAAGCCTTAAAAGTGCTTGGTGTGGCAAAAGAGGACACCCTGATGGTTGGGGATTATTATGATACTGACATTATGGCGGGAATCAATGCCGGAATGGATACCCTGCTCGTCCATACAGGGGTAACGACAAGGCAGATGGCTGAAGGCTACGAAACAAAGCCAACGTATGCAGTCGATTCGCTTGACGAATGGGAAGTATAAAAAAGCACCCACTTTAGAACTTAAGCCATCCTGAAGTTGTACTTGTATAATTTAATGATTGCTGCCTTCCACTTAGGAAACTATGGATTCAAAGCCCTTCCTTATCTCCATATATTGGTTTATTATGGAAGAGGGGGATTCAATGCGAAGTGGAATAGTGGCGTTCGTTATAGGAATAGGTTTGCTTGTTATGTCATTCCCGTTGATTTTTTCAGCCATTCGAGAAACGTTTATTAACAAAAACTTACATGAAGAATATGAGATTACACCTGTCTTTTTTTCAGATATCCATTACTTCATCGAAGATAATGGCGATATAGGAATTGAAACTATTGGAAATGCATCTATACTGGTTGGTAATCAATTCAGAGTTCCAAGCGAAATTCACTTAGCTGACGCTTCACTCGAAAAAATCGACGATATGGGTTTTTTTGAACAAACCTTTCTGTATCATGATCAAATGATAACAATAAGAGATCAGTTTCCCTTAGGAGAATATTCCGACCCTCTTCACTATTTTCCTGTAAGTGCGACATCTCCTATTGAGGTAATCATAAACGGACGTTCCTTCGAGGATTCAAAGCCTATCCAATTTCGGCCGAGTGAATTTGGCGGAGATAGATATAACAATGGACTAGGACTGTTACTGGTACAAAACAAATCTACAAGCCAGGAATCTTTAGCAATCATTAAACATTTTGGTGAAGATGAAAGCTGGTCAGTGAAGAATAGCCACTGGAAAATCCTCTTGGTCTCAAAAGAAGGACAAACTAAAGTTGAAACTTTTGATAATAGAGAAAGAAAAGCTGCTCCATATCGGACTGCTTTTATTAATGAAGCCAATGTAGCACCTACGTGGCTGGGGTATACAACCGATGAAGTTGCGTTTTATACAACCTTTATGTATCCGCTAATTTACCCCTGGTTTACTGCTTTCCTTGGTTTATTGTTCACGGTAATCGGGGGCATTCAAAGAATCTTTTTTACACAGTCAACAGCAGTTTAACTCAAAAAGAAGCTGCCCTTTACTGAGGGCTGCTTCTTTTATTGATTATGGCCAGGATATTCATTTGTTTAGAGGCGCCTTTCTATAATGCCCTATTCCACGTTTTCAGCTCTATGGGCAAGCCGGCTTGATGCGGCAGCTGCGACGGCACCGACGATGTCATCAAGGAATGTATGGACCTCGCCCGAAGTCTTGTCGTTTAACTGGCGGAGGATCCCTGGTTTTTGTTTATCAATATATCCATAGTTTGTGAACCCAATTGAGCCATACACGTTCACAATCGAAAACGCAAGAACTTCATCTACTCCATAAAGCCCTTCATCTGTTTTTATAATGGATTGGAGCGGTTCTTCAAGAAGCCCCTTCTCGGCAAGCATATCAAGCTGTATTCCTGTAATGATTGCGTTCTGGACCTCACGCTTGGAAAGGACCCGCTCCACGTTATGAAGGCAGTCTTCAATTTTCAGGTCGTCATGATAATTTTGCTGTAAAAAATAAACGAGGTCAGCGATATCCTGAACCTCGACTCCTCGCTCTTTAAGCCATCTGCGGGCAGTCGTTTCTGTCAAATCTGCTTTTTTCATTTCTCCCATTTGCTAATCACCTTTTCCTTGAATATTCACTATCTATATACCCTTTTTCTTTACATTATGCATGACCGAGACAAAAGGCTCAAATTTTGGCTGGCATTCTTTTCTATTCTGCTCAAATGCCGGGTGTTCATGCCGCCTTTGGAAATTTCTCAACAATTAGTGTTGGCTCCACACCAATCCCTCAAACGAAAATGCTAACAGAGGGAAAGCAGACATATACATTTCAATAGGAAACAAATGAAAGTGGGTGTCGGGATGCTTGAGAAAATGCTTGAACAAGTTTATGGGATAAAAAGCGAAGAATATATGCAAGTGGAATCATTTAATGCGTTTCGGGGCAATGGGAATTATTACTTTGTTGCTGACCCTGGCCCAAAGGATGAAGAAGAAATAGAGGAACTCCAAAAGCTTGCAGCCCATTTGGCAGCGTACGGCGATACGAATGTTCCAGCTCTCCTGCCAACACAAAGCGGAACCCTGCTTGCACAGTGGGAAAATAAAAGGTTTTGTCTTTTAACCTGTCAGCTATCGGAGCGAAAAGCGAACCAAAGGCTTGGAAGGAGGCTGGCTAAATTCCATGAAAGGGGGAGGTTTGTTCCCTTTCAGGTTCAGAAGAGTTCGCGAATTGGAAATTGGAAGCAGTTGTGGGAAGCAAGGATGGATCAAATGGAAAAGGTATGGTCCGAAAAAATATTTCAACCATCTGATGAACAATTTGAAAAACTTTTTATTGAATCCTTTCCTTATTACCTTGGTTTAGCGGAAAATGCGGTTCAATACCTTGTTGATACAGAAATTGATGATGACCCCCTGGACAGTGACAGTGGTACAGTTTGCCATGAACGTTTTTCCGAGTACACTTGGGGCAAGCGCTATATAATAAAAAACCCGATGGATTGGGTATTTGACCATCGCAGCAGAGACCTTGCCGAGTGGGCGAGAGGGCGTTATTTTCACAATAGCCGGACGTGCGGGCCGGAAATAACCGCGTTTCTTGCCAATTATCAGGAAGTAGCTCCATTATCGCCGTTTTCATGGCGGCTTCTCGTTGCCCGGCTTTTGTTTCCGGTGCATTACCTGGAAACAATCGAAACATATTACAGTGCATCTCGGGAATCAGACAGACGTGCCTCTGAAGAAAGGCTTGCTGCGATTATCAGGAAGAGTGATGATTATGAACAATTTCTCGCCGGTTTCTTTGCCCTTGCTCATGCACCTGTTGCCTCAAAGCTTCCGAGGCCCGAATGGCTTATGGCCAAATAAACATTAAACTGCATGTACTATTCCCTTGCACCCTAAACAATCTAACTGCGCCGTTAAAAAAGCGGCCAGTTTTTTTAGTTATTCTGGAAGTTTATACTGTGAAAGGTGATAATGTAGCTAGAGTAGCAGCCAGCGGGCGCATTCAGCCCATAAGCCACTTAATGCGCAAAGTTTTTCATTTTATTTTAACGGAAATTTAGATTCCCGAACAAATTAGTTTTCTTATCTAAAAATTATGCTAATATATGGATATATCAGACAATCTTGGAGGTCAACTATGAAACCCTATGTATACATAACAAGACAAGTTCCAGAAGAGACTGTTTCCTTGTTAACAGAAAAATATGAGGTTGCTATGTGGGAGAAGGATGATGTCCCTGTTCCGAGAGAAAAGCTTCTTGAAGAAGCTAGAAAAGCAGATGGACTCCTTACCGTCCTTTCCGATTCTATTGATGAAGAAGTTCTGTCAGCTGGGGATTGCCTTAAGGTTGTGTCTAATCTCGCTGTTGGATATGACAATATCGACCTTGCGTCTGCAAGCAGCAATGGAATTGCAGTCACGAATACACCGGATGTTCTGACCGATACAACGGCTGATTTTAGCTTTGCACTTTTGATGGCTTCGGCGCGCAGGATTGTTGAGGCTTCCGATTTAATTAAGGAAGACAAATGGACAAGCTGGAGCCCCTTTCTTATGGCAGGACGTGATATCCATCATAAAACGATTGGCATCGTCGGCATGGGGAAAATCGGAGCTGCGGTCGCAAAGCGTGCCACTGGTTTTGATATGAATATCCTTTACCATAACAGATCGAGAAATATGCAGGTGGAAGAAGCGATCGGTGCCCAATACGTATCCTTCGAGGAACTTGTTGCCGAGTCCGATTTCATTGTCTGCCTTACTCCGCTTACAGAGCAGACCCGGAATATGTTTACAAGAGATGTTTTTAGAAGAATGAAGAAATCAGCTATCTTTATCAATGTATCACGCGGCCCGGTCATTGATGAACAGGCCTTGTATGATGCACTCGTTGAAGGAGACATAGCCGGTGCCGGCCTGGATGTTTTTGAAAAAGAGCCAATCAGCGCAAGCCATCCGCTCCTGAAATTGAAAAATGTAACGGCGATTCCGCACATTGGCAGTGCAAGCGTTGAGACTCGTACAGCGATGATCGAAATTTGCGCCGAAAATATTGACCGTGTCCTGTCTGGCAAGGAGCCGAAAACACTTGTCAATAAGGATTGGAAGCAGGCGTAGAACAGCAAAAAGCGATTGCCACATGGGCAATCGCTTATTTTAGGAAAGATTAAAATACTTGTTCTACTTCAACTACTCCAGGAACTTCTTCAAGAAGGGCGCGCTCAATGCCGGCCTTTAATGTGATTGTCGAACTAGGGCAGCTGCCGCAAGCACCAAGTAAACGGAGTTTTACAATGCCGTCCTCGACATCAACTAATTCACAATCACCGCCGTCGCGGAGAAGAAATGGACGCAATTTATCTAGTACATCCTGGACCTGTGAAAACATTTCTTGTTCGGTCATGAAAATCGACTCCTTTCATAGTATCTATTATAATCGGAGAAGGGTTAAAAATCCATTCTCTAAATTAGGAAATCTTATTTTTGTATCATAAATTATCTTTTTATGTTCTTAATGTTGTAAAATTTGCTTTAGGGGGGATCGAAATGGCTGAATCAAAAGTTGAAATTATTGTCTACGGGGCGGAGCAGCTTTGTCCAAGCTGTGTAAACCTCCCATCATCAAAAGAAACATACGAATGGCTTGAAGCCGCTGTGGCAAGAAAGTTTCCAAACCAGCCGTTTGGGATTACATACGTGGATATTTATAATCCGCCTGCAGATCCTGCCAAACGAGACTTTGCAGAACGCGTCATTGACGAAGACATGTTTTATCCCGTCGTCTTGATTGGTGACAAAGTCGTCGGTGAGGGCAATCCACGCCTAAAAACCATCTTCGCGGAACTCGAAAGTTATGGCTACCAGGCGGGATGAACCAGTCCAGCGGGCAATCTTTTTTGAGAATAAACGAAAGAATGATAAAACGAAGACAGCGACTACCAATCATAAGAGCGATGAATGACAACTCGGGGGATCGAGGCATCAAGATGTCATTCATAAAGGTGATGAATGACAACTCGGGGTGTTCGAGGCATGAAGATGACATTCATAAAGACGATGAATGACAACTCGAGGTGTTCGAGGCATCAAAATGTCATTCATAAAGACGATGAATGACAACTCGGGGTATTTGAGGCATCAAGATGTCATTCATAAAGGTGATGAATGACAACTCGAGGTATTTGAGGCATCAAGATGTCATTCATAAAGGTGATGAATGACAACTCGGGTTGTTCGAGGCATGAAGATGTCAAAAAAATCTTTTACAAAATTGGCCTTCCTCACTAAGAGGAAGGCATTTTGCATCTATTCAGCCTCTTCTGGCGAAGGGAAGAACGCAACTTTGAAAACCAAAATTTCCCCAAAACTTTTTAAAAAAACTTACCCAGTCAAAATGAAAAAACCAGGCCTCCCGAAGCCCGGTTCAAAATAATCATCCTTTATGATATTTGTATAACCAAAGTACACCGGATTTGATTAGCCGCGCGACTCTGCCGGTGATCGCCCGTTCCGCCATCATCCCAAAGCCTTCTTTCTTCCCAAGTGATCCCAGAACACCCTTCAGCTTGATCGGAGGGAATGTCTCTGGCAGCGCCTCGCCATTCCAGCGTTTCTTCAGTACCTCAGCAATCTGCTCAGCCTGGCCCTCCGCCAGTTGGGCGCTTGGCGCATGAGGAAGGCTCGCGCAATCCCCGACCGCAAACACATCCTTATAGTCTGGTAGATGGTGATGGGCGGTAATCTTCAGCCTGCCCAGCGAATCCTTTTCCACATCGAGGCTCCTGACTACCGCGCTTGCTTGAATACCAGCAGTCCAGACAATTGCATCGCATGGAACCTGCTCAGTATGGTTAAAAAGCAGCCCTTCTTCAACTCTAGTAATATTAGAATTATTGACAATCTCAACATTGTGTTCAATGAACCAGTTTTCCACATATTCACTAAGCCTGTCGGGAAAGTCCGAAAGAATGTGCTTGCCTCGGTCAAACAGCTTCACACGCAAATCCGTGCGGCTTTCACTTAATTCGCTGGCAAGCTCAACCCCGCTAAGGCCGGCTCCGACAATCCCGACCGTCGAACCAGGGGCAAGATTGCTTAACACCTGATACGTCTCGCGTGCTTTGCCGATGCTCTGAATGCTTAGTGTATAAGTGTCTGCGCCGGGGACATTATGGTACTTATCCTCACAGCCCAGCCCAACCACCAGACTGTCATAGCCCAGCTTCGTGCCATCAGCAAACTCCACAGCTTTTCCTTCGAGATCAATATTCGCCACATCCCCATAGCGAACCGTCAAACGCTCATGCTTCGGAAAGTCAACACGAAGCTCCCGGTCAGACACCGTCCCGGCAGCAAGCGCATAGTATTCAGTCTTCAAACCGTGATATGGTACACGGTCAACGAGCGTAATCTCAACATCTTCCGGAAGATGATCCGGAAGCAGCTCATCAATTAGCTTCAAGCCGCCATAGCCTCCGCCAAGGATTACAAGATTCTTCATTTAAAATTACCCCTTTTTCTGTCGCAAAAAATATGATGTCTTGCAGGTGGAAATTTTTTCAGCATAATATATTTTCAGTAAATTTGCACAGATAAAGTATAGCCGAGTTGTGTCGATATCTCAACAAAAAGCGTTTACATAGTGACTCCAACCACTAAATGTGATAATTGACTGAATCTTAAAAAAACGGTACGATGATACGTATAAATGAGGTGAAGCCCAATGATTAAACCACGCATCGAATTTTGTGTCGACAACCTTGCAAGCGGTTCACATGCTGCCCGTGCCAAGCTCGGGCAAGACCCCAACCTCGACATTATCGAAAAGGGATGCCTTGGCTACTGCGGCAAATGCGCAGCCTCCTTCTACGCCCTCGTCAACGGCAAACCCATCCAGGGCGACACCCCCAGCAAATTAGTCCAGAACATCTATCACCATTTGGAGGACAACCCCATTTTTTAATGCTTTTTTGGAAAAATGGGCCGATGCCCTTAGGTGAAATAATTGAGTGAAATCCAGCTCCAGCGCCTAGCGTCTAGTGTCCTTCGCTCACCGCCCTACGATAAGTCAAGCACGAACACGCCTTTGGCTCTTCGTGTTTCCTTTATCTCAGTTGGAGAAACTCCACAAGGAAGCTTCGGAAGCATAGGCATCGCACGAAGGAAAAGCGATAGCTTTTTCGAGGAGGCCATAAGGCGCTTACCAGGACGCTTCCGCTTTATATGCTACACGAAGCAGACTAGTTGAGGAATTGCTCCCAACAGAATATACTATTACTAAGGTAATTTTTTGAAGGAGGGACTTGGATGGAAAGCCAAGTAGTGAATATAACTGAAGCAGCTGCGTTGCAGATTAAAGATATGATGAAGCAAAACGAAGAAGAAGGCTCATTCCTCCGCGTAGGCGTAAAAGGCGGCGGATGCAGCGGTCTATCCTATGGCATGGGCTTTGATCAGGAAATTAGCGAAAGCGATATTCTGCTTGAGCAGCATGGAATCCAAATTCTTGTGAATAAAGAAGACGGACCAATCCTGAATGGCACAAAAATTGATTTCAAACAATCCCTGATGGGCGGCGGATTCACCATCGACAATCCAAACGCTATCGCTTCCTGCGGCTGCGGATCTTCATTCCGTACAGCAACCAAGACTGGCACACCAGAGGAATGCTAAACCGACATTCATTCGTTTAAATAAAGCCTCCCAGACGAGCAAAGATCTCTGGGGGTTTTTTTTATTAAAGGGGAAGATTTGCTTCCTAATATATATATAGTTACAAAAATAAACACACCAGCCGACCGGACTGGTGTGTTAAATAAGTCTATTTAAACATGGATGAGCTATGGAGTGGCTGAACTTTTGCTTTTGGATCAATGTAAGCTTTCGCATTGTTGACTGCTGTAGGTGCTTCGCCAAAACCGCTGGCAATAAGCTTCACCTTGCCATCGTACGTGCAAATGTCGCCGGCTGCATAGATGCCTGGGACATTTGTTTCCATTCTTGAGTTGACCACGATGGAGTTCTTTTCGATGTTAAGGCCCCATTCCTTGATTGGTCCTAGTGAAGAAACGAATCCATAATTGACGATGACGGCATCCACATCGATAACTTCCTTCGTTTCACCATCGGCAGTTGCAATGACCACTTGCTTGACTTCGCCGTCAGCGCCGATTAATTCATCCGGAACGAAAGGAGTTTTCACTTCAACCTTTGAATTAAACAGGTTTTCAACACTATGTTCGTGCGCGCGGAATTTATCACGGCGGTGAACAATTGTCACCTTTTCTGCAATTGGCTCAAGCATTAGTGCCCAGTCAACAGCGGAGTCTCCACCACCAAACACAACAACCTTTTTACCGGCAAAATGGTTCAAGTCATCGATGAAATAATGCAAATTTGTTTTTTCGTATTGTACTGCGCTTTCCAACTCAAGCCGGCGGGGCTGGAATGCACCGTTGCCTGCAGTAATGACGACAGTTTTTGAAAAATGAGTTTCGCTGTTTGTTGTCAGCTTGAACACTCCGTCAGCCTGCTTTTCAACTTTCTCAACCGATTGTTCCAGGGCGACGTCAGGATTAAACTTCGCCATTTGTTCTTTCAGGTTATTAACCAGTTCCTGGGCACGGACTTTTGGGAAACCTGCAACATCGTATATGTATTTTTCAGGATAAAGCGCGGATAGCTGGCCGCCCAATTGAGGAAGGCTTTCAATGATTTTGACCGAAGCCTGGCGCATCCCGCCATAAAAGGCAGTAAATAGGCCAACTGGGCCTCCTCCAATGATTGTAATATCATAAACCTTTTGTTCTTCTTGCACTCCATATCCCCCCAACAAAGTAGTAAAGGTAGTCCACACATTATCATACCACAACAGGTGGATAACAAGCCATAGTTCACCACGTTTCTGAGTGTGAATATAGCTTTATTAACGTGGAAAAGGGTAATTATTTGTTTATTACTTCCAATTTAGGGAAAAGGAAATATACTGAATAGTAGAATATTTAGAAAGCGGTAACATTGTTAAATTAATTCCTTGAAAACAACTTTGAAAAGGCATATTATGAAGTGTGGATATATTGTTACTATTTTGTGACAAAAAAAGTACATTTTTTTAAGTTCAATCGTGAAAACTCTCACAAACTCATTTTTTATTTTCTTTCTTTCGGTTTACCATAAGGAACAAACTATTTTTCATTAGCTAAAAATAGCTAATAGAGCAAAAGCTAATAGTAATTATAATTTTTTCGTAAAGGTGGAAGTGATTGCATTGAAAAAGCCAAAAATAGTGATTCTCGGTGCAGGATATGGCGGGCTTATTACAGCAGTCAGGCTGCAAAAATTAACTGGCGATAACGAGGCGGACATTGTTCTCGTCAATAAGCATGATTACCATTATGAAACAACTTGGCTGCATGAGGCATCCGCTGGGACGCTTCATCATGACAAGGTCCGTTATGACATAAGCAGTGTCATCGATCGCCATAAGGTTGAATTCAAGGAAGACATCGTTCTCGAAATCAAAAAAGATGAGAAGAAAGTCATTCTTGAAAAAGGCGAGCTCGAGTATGATTATCTGGTTGTAGCTCTTGGAGCAGAACCGGAAACGTTCGGAATTAAAGGATTGAAGGAATATGCGTTTGGAATCACTAATGTAAACGGAGCTCGGCAAATCCGTGAGCACATTGAATATCAATTCGCGACTTATAGCACGGAAGAAGAAAAGAAAGATGAACGTCTGACTATTGTTGTTGGCGGCGCCGGATTTACTGGAATTGAATTTCTTGGCGAGCTCTCCAACAGGATTCCCGAGCTTTGCCATGAATACGATGTAGACTTCCAAAAAGTCCGTGTTATCTGTGTAGAGGCTGCCCCAACAGTGCTTCCTGGCTTTGATCCGGAACTAGTTGATTATGCAGTTACCACACTCCAAAAGCGTGGCGTCGAATTCATGATTGGAACTGCCATTAAGGAAGCAACACCTGAAGGCATCATGGTTGCAAAGGGTGAAGAGCTAGTGGAAATCAAGGCCGGTACTGTAGTATGGGCTGCTGGTGTCCGCGGCCATGCCGTCATTGATAAGTCCGGATTCGAGGCAATGAGGGCACGCGTGAAAGTTCAGCCAGATCTTCGAGTACCAGGCTATGAAGATATTTTCATAATCGGTGACTGCTCACTGGTTATTAATGAAGAAACCAACCGCCCTTATCCGCCTACAGCGCAAATCGCCATCCAGCAGGGCGAGCATGTGGCTAAAAGCCTAGCTGGTTTGATTCGCGGTAAAAGCGAGCTAGAAGCATTCGTTCCTGATATTAAAGGGACTGTCTGCTCACTGGGTGAAGATGACGCAATTGGGGTTGTGTACGGCAGAAAGCTGACCGGCGCGAAAGCATCCTTCATGAAGAAGGTCATCGACAACCGTTCGCTGTTCATGATTGGCGGCGCAGGCCTCGTCCTGAAAAAAGGCAAATTTAATTTTCTATAATAAGAAAGAGGGCAGAGCAATCTGTCCTCTTTTGCATTCACATGAACACCACCACTTAAAGTGTTATTGGTACCATTTAAGGTAAAAAAAGTGATTGAAATGTAACCAACAACAGCTATTAGTGACATTTTAGGGTGTACAAAGCTTGAAATGTAACCAATAAGGGTTATTGGAATCATTTTAGATGAAAAAAGAGATTAAAATGTAACCAAACCGAACCTTTCGATAAAACTGATGTAGAGATTTGCGGCTTGCTCGCTAATTCGCAGGCTTTCTTGATACTATAAATGTGTATTTCTTACTGGGAGGAATCGGTTTATGGCTTCAAATAAACGGGGGAAAGTCTGGCTGGCTGCTGCTGGCCTGGTAATTTCCAAGGAAGGCAAGTGGCTTGTTGTTAAAAAGAGTTATGGAGGGCTAAAAGGTAAGTGGTCCATCCCGGCCGGGTTCGTCGATGAAGGTGAAACAGCTGACGAGGCTGCAGTACGCGAGGTTAAGGAAGAGACCGGGCTTGATTGTGAGGTCAAGGGCTTGATTGGGCTCCGGACTGGTGTAATTGAAGATGTGACCAGTGATAATCTGCTCTTATTTTTACTGGAAGTAAAGGGAGAAGGGCTGTTATCAATTCAGGAACGTGAAATTGTGGAAGCTGCCTATCTGTCGCCAGCCGAATTGATGGAAGATGAGGATGCCTCTGTGCTTATTCACTATTTAATCGGCCTGGGAAAGCTGCAGAACCTTCCTGGCAAGGAAGGGCTGGATCCCGGAAACCTTTTTGGTTACACAACCTATAAGCTGTTTTTCTAATTATTAGATAAAAAAGGCATATTTTTTAAAAATTCAGTATATTTAAGAAATAGAAAGCATTTAAAAGCTAGACGTGCTTGTATGCGTTTACATAGGCGATTTTGGAGGTATATCCTGCTTTTCCTTTTCATATAATCCTGTTATATTATCAGAAAATTAAGTTATTTGAAAAGGAGCGATTGGATTATGGCGACAGCGAAGGCCGATACGAAGAAATGTGATTATTGCGGAGGGCATGGCTATTTCCAGCTGCTGCTTGGCGGATCTGAAACATGTACCTGCTGCGGCGGATCAGGCAAGAAAGGAAAATAATATAAACGAATAGTAAACGCATCAAACCTGGTTGACTGTTCCCCCTGAGGTTAAGTAAACTAGACTTGAGTGTCTGGGGGGATATACATGGGAATCGTTGAATTAACTATTTCAATATTATTATTTTTTGTTTTATTTTTCGGCATCGGGTTTATCCTGAATATGCTGTTGCGGATGTCATGGGTCATGGCAATTATTTATCCAATCGTTGTATTTATGATCGTTGATAAAGTCAGGTTTATCGAATACTTTACAAATTCAAGAGCTGCTTTTACAGATCTGGTGGAAAGGCTAGTCTCACTCGCTTCCGCTGATATTATAATTCTTACAAGCGGTATGGCGGGGGCTCTGGCAGCAGGAGCTGCAATCAAGCTTTTGCGTAAAAATGGATATCGGATGTTCTAGCCTTTTTCTTCGTGAAAAAGGTTTTTTTTATGTCCGTCTAGGCAAATTTTCCTGCTTAAAATGACTTTTTTCCTCCTTTTATGATTATTTTCCTGAATCTTGGGAAAGATTGTGTGTGGGAGGAGTGAAAATTTAATGAACCTACTTACAGTATGGGCAAAGCGGTTGACCATGACAATTTTGTTTGTAATGGCGCTAACAACCACGTTTCAGTCCATCTCGGGGGTAGAAGCAAAGATGCTTATTGCCTATTCCGGACCAGGACAAGTTGCCCAGGAAAAAGATTATAGTTTTAAAACTTTATTTGCCCATAAATTTAAAGAAATTGGATTAACATTAAAAAGCCTCGGACATGCAGCCATGCCAGAGCATCTTATCTCATCGAGTACAGCGGTGGCGGGAACGCCTCCAAGCCTGGAGGAAGCAATCGACTGGAGCAAATACAAAAAGAAAAAGGTTATAGCAACAGGCTACACCGCCGGGGTCGAATCAACTGGCAAGGACAAAAGCCACCCAGCCTATGGAATTACATATTCTGGTGTAAAAGTAAAACGGGATTTATTTTCAACGATTGCAGCTGACCCTAAGGTTTTTCCAATTGGGACTGTCCTGTTCATTCCGAATTACGGCTATGGAGTAGTGGCCGACACGGGCAGCGCAATTAAAGGACATAAGTTGGACCTGTATTACGATACAGTTGAGGAAGTGTATGATGATTGGGGCAAGCGAACACTTGAAGTGTATATTGTTAAAATGGGCAAAGGGAAAATAACAGAAAAAGAACTTGCAAAAATGAATGCAACCGAGTCGCTGCAGGTATTCAGGCAGCAATATATTAAATCTGAGAAGAAATAATACTATTTTTAAGGCTGGCAAATTTTATGCCAGCTATTTTTTGTGTTGCTAGTTGCATAGGTTGTAAAGCAAGTTCCCTTTTTTGTAGATTGCGGTAAAGGAAGGTATGATAAATATAAAACGCAGTATGAAAAAGTAATCGGTGTTTAAAGTGCAAAACTTTTAATAACCATCCTTCAGAATTGCCAGCTGCAAAGGAGGGAGGCAATTATGTATCCGCCAGAGTATTATGAGTTTTTTATAAAATTTAACGAGGGCGATTATTATACATGCCATGACCTTCTTGAGGAGATGTGGATGGAGGAGAAGGGCAATTTGTTCTTCAAGGGATTATTGCAGATGAGCGTGGCGATTTACCATTATGAATATGGGAATGTAAAGGGGGCCCGGCTGATGATGCGGGCTGCTCATGATTATCTCCAGGGGTATCGTCCGCGTCATTGGGGGCTGGATTTGGAAAACGTAATTGCGTTCATTGAAGAGTGCCAGAAGCGAATCCCGGATGGCGTCGACCGGGTTCCTTTTGAAAAAATCGGTTTGCTGCCCGTCCTTCCGCAGCTCTATTTATATTTGGAGGATTAGGCCAGAGCCGCGGCTGTGTGTTTTTTGAAAGATTCGCTATAATTGAAGGATAGGGACTTAAGGAGGTTAGGATATGTTTACTGTAAAATTGGAAGTGGATTTTCAGGCAAGCCATGAAAATTTACTGATTGGGCTTTATGATCGGCCGGTGAAATTTGATGGTGTGCTGAGCAGCCTGGATGAGTTGTTTGAAGGACAGCTTAATGAGCTCGCAAAGGATGGCGATCTTTCAGCAAAGCTGAAGGAAGTTGGGAAAGTACATAGCTTCGGCAAGGCTGGAGCAAAGAAGCTTTGGTTTGTTGGGCTTGGGCGTGAGAAGGAAGTTACGTTTGATAAGCTGCGTGAGGCTCTTGGGCGCGCGTTTAAGGCGCTGAATAGTGCGAAGCAGGAGGAAACGGCTGTACTGCTTGATTCTTTTGTCACAAGTGAAATTGAAGCGGATGATGCTGCATACGCGGTAGCTGAAGCGTTAACCCTTTCTACATACAAATTTGACGGCTATAAGCAAAAGCCAAACGAACGGGAGAAGAAGCTTGAACGCGTAACGGTTTATACAACGAACGCCGATGAAGAAGCGATTAGAGCTTCTTTGGCAGTGGGGCATGCCTATGGCCAGGGAACGAATTCCGCACGCACCTTGGTGAATTTGCCAGGGAATATGCTAAAGGCTACTGATTTAGCTGAGTATGCCCGGGCTCTTGGTGAAAAGTATGGCTTTGAGACAGAAATCCTTGGCCTTGAGGAAATCAAGCGGCTCGGTATGGGTGCGTTGCTAGCGGTCAACCAGGGTTCCACTGAGGAACCAAGAATGATTGTCCTGAAGTACCAGGGCAAGGAAACATGGGAAGATGCGATTGGCCTTGTTGGGAAAGGAATCACCTTTGACACCGGCGGCTATTCGATTAAAACGAAAGCAGGGATTGTCGGCATGAAAACCGATATGGGCGGTGCAGCGGCAGTCCTTGGTGCGATGGAAATCATCGGTGAGCTGAAGCCTGAACAAAATGTCGTGGCGGTCATCCCTTCAACTGATAACATGATTAGCGGAAATGCATTTAAGCCGGATGATGTGATTACGTCTTTAAGCGGGAAAACAATTGAGGTTCTAAACACAGATGCTGAAGGCCGGCTAGTCCTGGCTGATGCGGTCACTTATGCGAAACAGCATGGGGCGGGCTACCTTGTAGACGTTGCGACGTTGACTGGCGGGGTCATCACGGCTTTAGGCCTTCATACGACTGGCGCGATGACAAACAATGAAGCGCTGTACGAGCAGGTGCTGGAAGCTTCGTTTGAGGCTGGCGAACAAATGTGGCAGCTGCCGATTTTTGAAAAAGACCTGGAGCGGGTAAGGGGATCGAAAATTGCCGATTTGAACAACTCGCCAGGCTCAGAAGGGCATGCAGTCATGGGCGGCGCGTTTGTCGGTGAGTTTGCTGAAGGCACACCATGGGTTCATCTTGATATTGCTGGAACTGCAACAACGAAGAGTGGGAATGACTTAGGGCCATCTGGCGCGACAGGCGTCATGACCAGGACGCTTGCATTGTTCGTTGAGCGGTTTGAGCCTTTGGAAAAATAACAGGTAAGTGGAAATCCCCGGAAAATCCGGGGTTTTTTTTGTCGAGTAGAAAAAGTCCAGTACCCAATTTCCTTTCAAGGGCATTTAGGGAGTTCCGGCGGCTCAAAATGTACTCGAAACCCATATTCAAGGACATTTCGCCGTTCCGTCGGCCTCAAAATGTCCATGAAACCCATATTCAAGGACATTTCGCCGTTCCGTCGGCCTCAAAATGTCCATGAAACCCATTTTCAAGGACATTTCGGCGTCCAAATAACCACTAAATGTACTCGAAATACGTGTTCGGCAATGCTTTCTCGATTGGTTCAGTTAAAACACTTAAATACCATCGACTAGAGACCCTCAAATAAATACTAGCTTCCAAGCCCGCCCACTCCTTCTGCTCCGCTCCCGCATATGTAATAAAGAGAGATAAGAGTTAAACAGAAGGAGGTTCCCAGATGAATCAACCACTCAATTATTACCATCATGGAAATGACCAGCGGATATTTGTGGCACCGCTTGTAGGAGGTTTCCTTGGAGGCTTGTTAGGCAGTGCGATAACTCCAAGGCCCTATGGGTATGGGGGTGGCTTCGGAGCCCCAGGCTTCGGAGCACCAGTATTTCCTCCATACGGCTATGGTTCGCCTTACATGTATAGGCCGCCGTTTGGCTACCCATATTACCCATATTGATCCGAGAGGGCTGCCTCCAAAAGGAGCAGCCTTTTTTATTATTTTCAGTTTTCAAATAATAAAATGCAGGGTACAGAATGGAAGTGAGGAGAATTTGGAAGGGTGGTTTGCTTTCTATACATGTTGCTGGTGTGGTAAAATGGAAGGACATAGAAAACGACTAAATTCCAGATTAAGCTTACTACTACGACTTCAGTACTTGCTTGCTATTACAATCGCCGAAGCTTACTAGCCTACCTCCACCAATTCCGTTCACCACAAAACTAACACTTTGCCTCTGCATAGTTCAAATATTCAATTTTAATAAAAGATGAAGTTACTTGTGCATGTATTTTTTTCAAATTTTCTTCCTTGGGGAAGATGGTGGGTTAAGGTTTTTCCACTAATCGTTAGTTATCAAGTCTTTTCTGTCAGAATCCGCCTATAATGGATATTATGAATGAATTAAACGGCTATACGGTTGGATGAAAATACGCATTTATAGTGCTGGCTAAGAAATAGAATTGCGGTCGTAGACGATCTTACAGATATCAGCTCTAAAATAACATGATCCATTAACACAGCCATTGTATTAAAAATGTTTAGGCTAGGGGGGGACAAAGATGGAAATGGAATTCTTAGTTACAATGCTTAAGGAAAGCGGCTATACCGGTCTGTTTTTATGGATACTGCTTGGTGCCTCCACACTGCCTGTTCCTAACGAACTTATTATGATGACAATTGGCCTTGCTGCCTCACAGACTCCATCTCATGCAGGTCCAATTTTTCTAACTACCATTGCTGGTGTTCTGTCGGCTGTCAGCGGTAGCTATTTGCTTGGGAGGCTTATTGGACACCCGCTCCTTCAGTTCTTGCTAAGAAATGAACGTTTTGCCAAGAAGCTTTCATCCTCACAGCGACTTATGGAAAAATACCATGCATATTCCCTTTCATTCAGTTACTTCCTGCCTGGAGCACGCAGTATCATCCCGTTCCTATATGGGTTCAGTAAGCTATCTTTTCGGAAGTTCGCTTTATATGCGTACAGCGGTGCAACGTTGTGGGTATTTATTATGTTCACAGCGGGTTACCTTTTCGGGGATCATATAGACGTGGCAGCAGCATATGCCGGGGAAATAGGGCTCGTGATATTAATCCTTGCAGCTATTATCATTGCCACCGTTAAGCGCCACCGCAAAAGGAAGCCCTCTGGTGATGACTTGGATCAACCAATTGTTCGAGTAACAGTTCCAGCACTTCAAAAACCGGAATAGGAAGCAGAGCATGGTCCCTGCTTCCTCTGTCCTTGATTTCATTTCTGTGTTCGAAAAGGTCGATAGCTCCCAGTACAACATGGGCAAGGCCGAATCCCATAACCGTGTTGGATAAGGTTTTATTAACCCCATTGTTTCGGGACATCGCGTAGCCAGCCGCAGTAACAGCTGTTCCAAGTATTGTTGGGACAAGATCTTCTCTGTTCCTCACCATACGCGCTCACCTCATTCGAATTTTTGTCCGACCACACTTTATGTTTCGGACGTACATAGCATTAGCAGTTCGTTTTTTTATAAAATAGAATATCTTATATGGAAAGTAGGGGTTTGGATGGAATTGAAGGATACCATGATTGAAGCGCTTGGCATAGAAATTACCTTGCTTGAAAAAGGCAGGGTTGAAGCAACGATGCCTGTCGATGGAAGGACACGCCAGCCTTTCGGTTTATTGCATGGCGGGGCATCCGTGGCTCTTGCGGAAACGGTGGCCAGTATCGGTGCGTACGAATTGGTCGACAAAGAATATGAAGGAGTCGCTGGCCTCGAAATTAATGCAAACCATATTCGTGGCAAATCGGAAGGCGTCGTCAAAGCTGTAGCAACGGTCTTGCATCAGGGCAGGACAACGCAGGTGTGGGATATCAAAATAACGGATGAACAGGATAAGTTGATTTGTGTTTCCAGGTGTACGATGGCGGTTCTCAAGCTTAAAAAATAAGAAACAGGGCAGCCGAGGATGCTGCCCTGTTTTTGTGCTTTTTGTTCAGGCTTATTGTTAAAAAATTTAAAAATTTCGTCTTCTTCCGTGCTATAATATAATTAATTATTTTTTAATATAGAGCACACGCACAATTATTTGTACAGGTTCCTTTATATAATGTAGTACAAGGCGTGTAGGGAAGGAGGGACGAAGTGACAGCGAAAAAGCAGTATTTGTTTATTGATTTTGAATTTACCATGCCAGAGAGGAATGTAAGGTCCAGGGAGTTTTATCCCGAGATTATTGAAGCAGGCATTGTGGCTGTTGTAGATAACAAAATTCATTCCCAGTTTTCCGCCTATGTTGTGCCAGCGCGGTTCCCAATCCTATCAGAACGTTGCAAATCATTCTTACATATTTCCCAGCAGCAAATTAACACAGGGATTCCATTTTCCGAGTTGGTCAAGCACTTTGAAGAACTGGGCCGGGGATACGACAACACAATCGTTACATGGGGAAACATGGACATGAAGGTCCTTCGGCAAAATTGCACTGCCTCAGGGCTGCCATTCCCGCTAAAGGGACATGAAATTGATCTTTCTATGGAGTACAAACGGTTTTTTGGGGACCAAAACCAGACAGGGCTTTGGAAGGCTGTCCAGGAATATGGAAAGGAAGGGACAGGGAAGCATCACCGCGCCCTTGATGATGCGCTCACTACTTACAATATCTTTAAGCTTGTTGAAAAAGATAAGCGTTACCTTGGAAAGCCAAAGCCGACGACAATTGGCGACAGGGTTGACTTTTCAAAGCTATTAAACGAATTCGCATAAAAGGCCAAATCACTATCATGTGATTTGGCCTTTGTATTTATTTAAAGTAGTCTTGCTCGAGAGCTTCAATATTCCGAAGGCTCATCTCGGCAAATGCGCTATCGTCACCTTCGAGTTCGGCCTTCATTTTCCCAAGTGCCTCCTTTAAGGAGACTTTATATTCCGGAACTTCGCCTTCATATTTCTTAACCATTTGTTTTGGGATGACTGCGCCTTCCCGGTATGAGAGTGCTCGCCTCTCATGGAAAAAGCCAACTTCTGCATCCTTTGGGTGATGGAGATCGCCCTGCAGAGGGTGCTTTAAAACGGCCAATACCCGGACCAACATCCCAGCGGGCCTTTCCTCTACGAATTCCGTTATGTATTTTCCAGTCTTGTATATCCCCGTTACTATTTCTCCTTGATTGAATCCGGACAAGTGGATCAACTCCATTTCGCAATTTGCATTTGCTATTATTATGAAGGAAGATTATTCAAAAACAAAGTGCAAAACATCAACAAATCAGGTAAATTAGAACAATGGAGGGATGTTAATATGAAAAAGAAACTTCTCGCGTCTATATTCGGCGCTATGCTTATTCTATCTGCTTGCGGGACATCCGAGAACAATGCCGATAAGAAAAACAACAATGGTAACGGTGGCAATACGAGCGAAGAAGCACCACAGGAAAAGGCCCAGGAACAAGCAAAGGCTCCTGAAGGCGGTTATCCACAGCTATCGACAGAAGTTGCTGAAAATGAGCGGCTTGTCGAGATGGTGACCTCGATGGGAACAATCAAAATTAAACTGTTCCCCGACCTTGCACCAAAAACGGTTGACAACTTCATTAAACTGAGTGAAAAGAATTATTATGATGGCGTTATATTTCACAGGGTGATAAAGGACTTCATGATTCAGGGCGGCGATCCGGAAGGCACTGGGCGCGGAGGAGAGAGTGCGTTCGGGGGACCATTCGAAGATGAGTTTAGCCAGAGCCTTATGCATTTCCGCGGTGCGCTATCGATGGCGAATTCAGGCCCGAACACAAACGGAAGCCAGTTCTTTATTGTCCAAAATGACAAGCTAGACGAAGGCCTGGCAGAACAATTGAAGAGTGCCGGCTACCCGGATGAAGCAATCAAGGGCTATGAGAAGGGCGGTACACCGACGCTCGACTTTAGGCACGCCGTTTTTGGACAGGTTATTGAAGGAATGGATGTAGTCGACAAGATTGCTAATGTTGAAACAGGTGAAGCGGACAAACCTGCCAAAGACGTGGTCATCAAAGATATTAAAATAGTAAAATAATCTGCTTTAACAACAACTTTTTGTGAAGCGTTTTAAAAGGCTTATTTCCAAACGGGTATGATATACTACAAATGTATTTTGCCGAGAGGAAGTAATCATAATGGAATCCCTGGTACTGTCGCTATTTCTCTATTTTCCGGAAGATAAAACCGAATACATTCCAGCAGCCATCTCGTTTTTCTTTTTCTTTCTCGCCTGCGTCGCCACATTCTGGCTGATTCTACGCATTTCGAAAAAGGAAGCAAGCAAGGCGAAAGAGCTTGAGGAAAAGCTGCTTAAACAAGAACAATCGGAAGGAAACAGATAAAACGCTGTTTCCTTTTTATTTTGTAGTAGTCTGTTTGGAGCTTCATTAATTGATTGGCCTTCATATTACCATGGAGAAGAAACGAATAATCAATCAGCATTATGATACTGTTCAGCTCAATTGTTGTACCGAGTACAATTTGGGTTTGTCTGCCTGACGAAATGTCCTTGAAAACCTATTTCGAGTACAATTTGGGTTTGTCTGCTCGACAAAATGTCCTTGAAAACCTATTTCGAGGACATTTTGAGTTTGTCTGTCTGACGAAATGTCCATGAAAACTCATTTCGAGTACAATTTGAGCTCGGTTGCCTATTAAAATGTCCTTGAAGATTAAATTGAAGGACATTTATGGTTCAATCACTTACCAATTTTTTCCTTGAGAGGTAATCCAATGAAAGGACTTGTCCTAAAATTAGTGGCTGTCCGGGTTTTGTTCTTTGCGTGTCGACTTTTCCTCCCGGCCTATTTCGTTGCCGGTTGTGAATTCGTATGAGGCTTCCACTCCGGAGTTTTTGGCCTTATTTCCTTTACGGACGCGGTATTGAGACAGGTTCCTGTAGACCATTTTAATCAACCTTTCTATTGGTGATATCTTATTTTTCGCAGGAAAAGCTGTTGTAATTCGGTAATTTCCTGTTTTTTAACTGGGAGATTAGAAAATAAGAACAATAACTGATAAAATGAAAAAGTGAATCTTCCATCAGTGGGGACCTTACTGTCCGTTAAGAGTGGGATAAACGCAAACTACACTTTATGTTTCAAGGAGAGAATTGTTGTATGAATAAGATTCTTGTATTCGGCCACAAAAATCCTGATACGGATACGATTTGTTCCGCTATTGCTTATGCGGAGTTAAAACGGAAGCTTGGCGTTAATGCAGAAGCTGTCCGGCTGGGAGATATTAATGGCGAAACTGCACATGCGCTCAAAACTTTTGGCGCAGAGGCACCACGCCTTGTTGAAAAAGTTGCTGGTGAGGCAGCAGGTGTCATTCTTGTTGACCACAATGAAAGGCAGCAGAGTGCGGATGATATAAACGAAGTTAGCATTCTTGAAGTGATCGACCATCACCGGATCGCAAACTTTGAAACAAGTGACCCGCTCTATTATCGGGCAGAGCCTGTAGGCTGCACAGCAACGATCCTGAACAAGATTTATAAGGAAAAAGGAATTGAGATTGAGAAGGCAACTGCCGGACTGATGCTGTCCGCGATCATTTCCGATTCACTTCTTTTTAAATCACCAACTTGTACCCAGGAAGATATTGATGCGGCTGCCGAGCTTGCAGAGATTGCCGGGGTTGACGCTAACGAATACGGGCTTGCCATGCTGAAAGCAGGAGCAGACCTTAGCGACAAAACGATTGCCCAATTGATTTCACTTGATGCGAAAGAATTCCAAATGGGTTCAAGCAAGGTTGAAATTGCACAAGTGAATGCAGTCGATACAAACGATGTGATGAGCAAGAAGGCTGAGCTGGAGGATGCTATCACAGCTGTTGTTAACGAGAAGGGACTTGATTTGTTCCTGTTCGTTGTCACGGATATCCTGACAAATGATTCCGTTGGCCTTGCAATCGGACGTGAAGCTTCCGCGGTCGAGCAGGCTTATAATGTTGCTCTTGTTGATAACACCGCTGTACTGAAAGGCGTCGTGTCACGGAAAAAGCAAATCGTTCCGGTTCTGACAGAAACATTCCAAAAGCGCAATCAATAATTAAAGAAAAATGCCGTCCCGGGCTTTGGCCAGGGGCGGCATTTTTGTGGGAAATCCCAGTTTGTCCTGAATAAATGAAAAACTGTCCCGATTCGTTTAAAATCTGTCTTAATTCTTTCAGAGAATGTCCTGATTAACGAAAATCTTGTCCTGATTATCAAAAAAACTGTCCGATAAAAAAAGGACGGCAAACGAGAACTGTCCCCATTAGCCGAGTGCCTTTTTCAGTCTCTGCAGTCCGTCTAAAAGAATGTCGCGGGGACAGCCGATGTTCATGCGGACAAAGCCTTCGCCGCCGGTGCCGTATTTCGGTCCAGGCTCAAGGCCGAGTTTGCCGATTTCAACCAGCCTTCTCTGTAGTTCCTCATCTGGCAATCCAAGGTTACGGAGATCAAGCCAGATTAAATAAGACGCATCAGGTTCGATCAATTTGACAGCAGGCAGTTCCCGGCTTATAAATTCCCGCGCAACCCCTACATTTTCTTCTAGGTAAGCGGTCAATGCTTCAAGCCAGTCCCAGCCATGCAGATAGGCGGCTTCCATCGCTTTAATCCCGATGGCGTTCAAGGTGAAGAAGCCCTGGCGCTTTTGGAATGCCTGGAATTTCTCCCTCAAGTCATCGTTAGGGATAATGACAGCGGAAGTCTGAAGCCCAGCGAGATTGAAGGTTTTGCTCGGTGCTACACAGGTGATGGTCTTTGCCGCGATTTCGTCTCCCAGGCTAGCAATCGGGATATGCTTGTGGCTGCTAAACACAATATCCGAATGTATTTCGTCGGATAGAATCAGGCAGTCATACTGAATGCAAAGCTCAGCGATCCTCGTAAGTTCTTCCCTCGTCCAAACCCGTCCGCCTGGATTGTGAGGATTGCAGAGTAGAAATAGCTTGCAGCCTTTTTTCAGCGATGCTTCAAAGCTGTCAAAATCAATTTCATACCGGCCATCCTTCAAAACGAGAGGAGATGCCTCGATGACTCGGCCGTTAAGTTCGGTCATATCAAAAAAGGGCGTGTAAATTGGCGGCTGAACAAGGATTCTGTCACCCGGATCGGAAAATGATTGAATCGCCATACTGATTGACGGAACAACACCGGGAGAAAATAAAATCCATGAAGGGCGAATAGTCCAGCCATGCCTCCGTTCAAGCCAGCTGCTGATCGCTCCATTTACAATGGGAGGCACAAAGCTGTATCCGAAGACACCGTGGTCCACCCTGGTTTTAATTGCATCGAGCACCTGCTGTGGAGGATAGAAATCCATATCCGCAACCCACATCGGCAGGACATCAGAAGTCCCGTAAATCTCCTTCGTCATTTCCCATTTGACGGAACCTGTATTAAAACGATCTATTTTCTTATCAAAGTTCATACTTCATTCCCTCTCTATATACATTTTAACTAGCCCGGAGCTATGGTAAGATAATCAGGAAAATAACAAGAATGCAGGTGAAAGCATGGAAACAGCTACATTGAATCTGCTGCTTGCAGATGAAGTGAATGATTGGGACCCTTTCCGCCTTGGTGGCGGATTTTATGATACGGAAATTGCTGATATTGTTGCTGCTGTCCACGAGTTGGATAGTGTAGCTGAGCTTGCAAGGCGAATCCAGGATATCTTTGAATTTTCATTCGAGGAAAAACTTCCGCTCGATGAATGCCGTAAAGCTGCCAGCAGGATGCTTGTGCTGAAAACTGATAGTTCCTGTGAGATCTAGACTTCTCGCGGCCGCAATGCGTTATGTTTTAAGGGCGTAGGCGCAAAGCATTTTTCTAAAAAAGAAAAAGGCCTTAGCCGATAAAATCATGCATCAGCTGATATACTTTTTCGGGCTCTTCTTCCATGATGAGGTGGCCAGTGTTTTCAAGGACAATCATTTCGGAGTTCTTCAGGTCGCGTGTGAGCCGTTTACCGACTGCGACGGGTGTGACGCGGTCGTGTTCTCCCCAGATGAGCAGGCAAGGGATGTCGAGCTGCTGGAGCGCTTCTGGAGGAAGGTCGCCTTCCCGGTCATGGATGAACTTCCCTAATCCATGGAACATGTCCTTGTTTAAAAAAGGCAGCATATAGCCTCTGAGCATGTCCTCGTCAATGAGGGATTGGTCATGGACGACGAGTTTGAGATTGTCTTTAACGCCTCCTGAGCGGACGAGCCAGCGCTTGACGGCCAGATGGAATAAGGGCAGTTTACTCCCTATTGATAGAAGGCGGCCCGGCGGCTTTAGGTAGCCCGAACTGCATAACAAGACAACTTTCTCGGCGATGCCGGGCTCAAGAGCTACCATATTGAGTGAATATTGGCCGCCCATTGAATGTCCGGCAAGGATTGGTTTTTTTATATCCAGCTCTTTGAGAAGCGCAATCAGAGTGGCAGCGATGTTTTTGTATGTAAACAGGAAGCTTTTTGCTTTGCCGCTTTTTCCAAAAGGAGGGACGTCGACTGTCAGTATGTTGTAGTCCTTTTTTAAAAGCGGTACGAGTTTCCGAAAGCAGAAAGTCGAGGCCAGAAAGCCATGGATGAGTACAACAGTCTTCGCTTCAGGGCGGCAGGGATGCCATTCGTAATACATATCAATTCCATTTATCTTTTTTATGTTCGCGTCAGCAATTTGAGACATGCCCGGCCTCCTTTTATGGTTTTTAATAAGTATATACCTTCTTAGCATACCCTTAAATCATTTAAGCTTTGCTTGCTTTTTAGGTGTCATGTAAAAGTGACGGTGAGGAGGAAGGAGCGTGCAAATTTTGTGTGCAGGAGTTACTGGGTTTGAGCCTGCTCCTTCGGTTGGCAGCGGTGATTTCAAAAAAACTATGAAGAGCATATATCGTTCAAGGGTAGTTGATTTTTCCCCATCTACTCCGGGAAGGAATTATCATATGTGCACGGTCATCACCGAAGAGGATAAGATTCGTATTTTGTTAAATGCGCATTACCCTTTTCTAGCTTTTTCAAAAATAGATTCTCTTGAATTCATTGAGGGATTGGATTTGGCCGGCATGCTTGGGGAGCATTATCATATACTTGGTCCAGAAAAATTATATGTGCCTTTACGATTTACCAATATAGGAAAAAAGTTCGTCATTGCAAATGAAAACACCCTTCATCAAAACGATCAACAACAAATAGCGTATTGGAAGCCAAGCACTGTTGGTGAGGTTGTGTTCAATAATTGGGATTAGGAAAGGACGATAAAAAACAAACCGGCAGGCCCGTCCAGGGCATGCCGGTTTTTTGTGATTTTGAATTAGGATTTAATGGCTTTTTGATCGATAGCCTTTTGGAGAATCTGTCTGGCATTTTCTTTGCCGAGTTCATTAATGAGCAGGTCGATTTCCTGGTCTAGAACAGAATGCTTTACATGGTAGGTTGTTCCCAATAAATCGGAAGGAGCAATATCCAGGACTGTACTGATTTTTAATACGGTTTGGACCTCTGGAATTTTTGCGCCAGCTTCATAGTTCTCGAGTGTCTGTACGCCAATTCGGGCTTTTCTTGCAAGATCCTGTCTAGTCATATTCTGCATTTCACGGGCTTCTTGAATTTTTTTCCCTATCATGCTCATTTCTATTACCTCCCTGGTAAAAGTAAGTAGTATCTTTATGACATTGAAAACTGAAGAAAGTTTAAGGATAGGCAAGATATTCTTGATATTATTGTATCATTTTTCAAGAGATAGTTTTTGTTGAAAATCTGAACAAAGTGTTACCATTCTGCAGTTTTTACGTAAAAAGGTGCGTTTATATTGCTCTTCTCAGTGGAATACGGGTAGGGAAGGCATTCTATGGGCTTTGATTAAGTAAGCCTGTTGTGATATAATTTTATATTGCGTATAAATGGGATAAAATTAAGTCAAACCTAGGAGTGTTAGTATGTCAGAAAAAATTGAAACAGGCAGTGTCCTAACTGGAAAAGTAACGGGAATTCAGCCTTATGGAGCGTTTGTAGCGCTTGATGGAAATACTCAGGGCCTCGTCCATATTTCAGAAATAACTCACGGATATGTAAAGGATGTCAATGAATTTTTGAAGGTCGGCGATGAAGTGAAAGTTAAGGTTCTATCTGTAGATGAGTCAGCAGGTAAAGTTAGCCTTTCTATCAGGGCTACAGAAGAAGCTCCTGCCCAGCAGCCTCGCGCGAAAAAGCCGCGTCCGAAGCGCCAGGCAGCAGCAATTATGCCAGAAGCTCAACAGCAGGAAGGCTTCAACACACTGAAGGAAAAGCTGCAGGAATGGATCGACCAATCCCAGCAAGAAACTAATAAGTAAGAAAAAAGGGTCTGTACCTCAAAGGGTGCGGACCTTTTTCGTTACTTGGAACATATCTGATTCAGCGTTAGATTGGGGTTTGCTGGAAGAATCCGTCCATGTGCCTATGAGATTAATCCACTAAGTTGGTTTGCTGGAAGAATCCGTCCCCGTACCTATGAGATTAATCCACTAAAGTTGGTTTGCTGGCAGAATCCCAACCTTCGGCTCTGAGATTAAAGACAAAATGGTTTAAAGCTTTGCTGATTTTTTACGGTTTTACTTTTTCAGGCTTATTATTCACAGAATCTGTTATACAATCACTACAAAATTTCTGTTCTGTTAGGTACAATGATAATAGCAAAGTTTTGTAAATGGACGGACGGTGACTTGTCCGCAAAACGGAGGGATAGGAATGGTACATACTACAAACACCCACGAAATTATTGAACAAACAGAAAAGTTCGGAGCACCCAATTATAATCCGCTGCCGATCGTGATTTCAAAAGCTGAAGGTGTATGGGTTGAAGACCCGGAAGGCACTAAATACATGGACATGCTGAGTGCCTATTCGGCGGTCAACCAAGGCCATCGCCATCCGAAAATCATCCAGGCTTTAAAAGATCAAGCTGACAGAGTTACTCTGACATCAAGGGCATTCCACAATGACCAGCTGGGACCATGGTACGAAAAGGTTTCAAAATTAGCAAATAAAGAAATGGTATTGCCTATGAACACTGGTGCCGAAGCAGTCGAGACTGCTATCAAGGCAGCGAGGCGATGGGCTTATTTTATAAAAGGGGTAGAGGAAAACAAGGCTGAAATCATCGGCTGCACCGGGAACTTCCACGGACGTACAATGACGGCTGTTTCCCTGTCTTCTGAAGAGGAATACAAAAAAGGCTTTGGACCAATGCTGCCTGGTATTAAACTGATTCCATATGGAAGCCTTGATGCATTGAAGGAAGCGATCACCCCACATACCGCTGCATTTATCATTGAACCGATTCAGGGAGAAGCAGGCATTATCATACCACCGGAAGGTTTCATGAAAAAAGCGTATGAGCTATGTAAGGAAAACAATGTCCTGTTTATTGCTGACGAAATCCAAGCTGGCCTAGCCAGATCTGGTAAAATGTTTGCATGTGAATGGGAAGGGTTTGAGCCTGATATGTACATCCTTGGCAAAGCGCTTGGTGGCGGTGTATTCCCTATTTCCTGTGTTGTAGCGAACAAGGATATACTCGAGGTATTTAATCCCGGCTCTCATGGTTCAACGTTTGGCGGCAATCCAATGGCATGTGCGGTGTCAATTGCAGCTCTTGATGTACTTGTGGATGAGAAGCTTGCAGACAGGTCGCTTGAGCTGGGTGAGTATTTTATGAGTAAATTAAAGGAAATTACAAACCCGCGAATCAAGGAAGTGCGGGGCCGAGGCCTGTTTATCGGTGTGGAGCTTACCGAGCCTGCACGTAAATACTGCGAGCTGCTGAAAGAAGAAGGGCTGCTTTGCAAAGAAACGCACGATACAGTGATCCGCTTCGCGCCGCCGCTTGTCATTACTAAGGAAGAACTTGATTGGGCAATTGAACGGATTAAAAAAGTATTGGAATAGATGTCACCTGGGCCGGGAGACCACTAAACATCCCGGCCTGGTAAATTTGAGTACAGGCGCCATTCAGGCGATATGTAAAAGCTAAGGGGAGCCCGAACATGCTGGAATCAACGCAAGTCATAATCAAAGAGGCTATCAGGAAGCTTGGCTATGATGATGGCGTGTACGAGCTATTGAAGGAGCCGGAACGAATGCTCGAAGTACGCTTTCCGGTAAGGATGGATGATGGCTCGGTTAAGGTTTATACCGGATACCGGGCCCACCATTCCGATGCTATTGGCCTCATCAAGGGCGGTGTCCGCTACCATCCTGATCTAACTGTGGATATTGTTAAAGCTCTCTCGGTATGGGCAGGGCTTCAATGTGGAGTTACCGGGCTTCCTTTCGGAGGCGGAAAGGGCGGTGTCGTCTGTGACCCGCGCCGGCTAAGCCTTGGTGAGCTTGAGCGGCTCAGCCGGGGATACGTCCGGGCAATATCCCAAATTGTCGGGCCTGCCAAAGATATACTAGGGCCGGATCTTTTTACGAATTCACAGGTCATGGCATGGATGATGGACGAATATAACAAGCTGAAAAAATATGATTCAGCGAGTTTTATTTCCGGCAAGCCGCTTGTCCTTGGTGGCTCGCAAATTCGGGAACAGGCTGGTGCTATTGGGATTGCCATCTGTATCGAGGAGGCCGCGAGGAAAAAAGGTATACGGCTACAGGGAGCAAGTATCATCATTCAGGGGTTCGGGAATGCGGGAAGCCACCTAGCAAAGCTTATGGTGGACGCAGGTGCGATTGTCACGGGAATTTCCGATGCCTACGGAGCGCTTTACGATCCTGATGGGCTGAATGTTGCCTATTTGCTTGGAAGGCGCGATAGCTTTGGAACGGTTACATCCTTATTTGAGGGTACGATTTCAAATGAAGAGTTACTTGAGCATGATTGCGATATCCTGGTTCCTGCTGCTGTTTCCAGACAAATCACAGTCAATAATGCCCGCAATATAAAAGCATCTATAGTGGTGGAGGCTGCAAATGGACCTACTACAATAGAAGCCTCGCGCATACTCAATGACCGTGGAATTCTGCTCGTCCCGGATGTACTGGCAGGTTCCGGAGCGATCACAGCCTCGTATTTTGAATGGGTGCAGAATAAACAGGGATTATATTGGTCTGAAGAGGAAGCGGAAGAACGGCTCCGAGAAAAAATAACCGCTGCTTTTAACAACATTTATGATTTGGCTAGTGACTGGAAAGTCGATATGAGGCTGGCGGCATATATGGTAGGAGTCCGCAGAATGGCAGAGGCTGCCCACTATCGAGGTCTCTTATAAAAAACGAAAAAAATCCCCAGCTGCGGGGATTTTTTTTTCGATTCTGCTTTCTATCTGGTTGGGTTTGTTTGTGACGCTTCTTCACGTTCTTGGCTAGGAGCAAACAGTAAGCCAAGATTGATTAATCCAGCAAGACCTACCAGTCCATAGATAATCCGTGAAATAGCAGAATCCTGGCCGCCGAAGATAGAGGCAACTAAATCAAATTGGAAGAAGCCGACAAGGCCCCAGTTAATTGCGCCGATGATAGTAAGGATCAGTGCCAGCCTTTGAATTGTGCTCATCTTTATCCTCCTTAAAATGGAATGTAAACGTTAGTAATATTCCCATATTAAGGTGTACTATACATTTAGAAATTATTTTACCAGAGCGGCATTTCCAAACTAAACAGCAAAAAGGAAAACGGCGTACTTTTTGCATTTATTTTTGGAATAATAAATAATAGTGTATGTGAGAAGGAGGAGATTACATGGAGAACTTTACATTTTACAACCCTGTTAAATTAATCTTCGGAAAAGGCCAGCTCGACCAGCTGAAAAATGAAGTTCCTCGTTATGGCAAGAAAGTTTTGCTTGTATATGGAGGGGGCAGCATTAAACGCAGCGGTCTTTATGATCAAGTAATATCCCTGCTTAATGAAATCGGCGCAGAAGTTTTCGAACTTGCTGGCGTTGAGCCGAATCCGCGTGTTTCAACTGCCCGGAAAGGGATCGATATCTGCAAAACTGAAGGAATTGACCTGTTGCTTGCTGTTGGCGGCGGCAGTGTTATTGATTGTACAAAACTGATAGCGGCTGGAGCAAAATATGATGGAGATGCCTGGGATATTGTTATTAAAAAAGCTCAAGTCCAGGATGCGCTTCCATTCGGAACTGTATTGACACTTGCCGCTACTGGCTCAGAAATGAATGCAGGATCGGTTATTACAAATTGGGAAACAAAAGAAAAGTATGGCTGGGGTGCCGGTGCTTTGACAATGCCGAAGTTCTCCATCCTTGACCCAGTCAATACGTTCACAGTACCGCGCGACCAGACAATCTACGGGATTGTTGACACGATGTCACATACATTCGAGCATTATTTCCATACCGCAGCAAACACTGAGTTCCAGGACCGGATGTGTGAAGGCCTCCTTAAAACAGTTATTGAAACTGCTCCTAAGGCCTTGGAAGACCTTGAAAATTATGACCACCGTGCAACCTTGCTGTATTGCGGAACAATGGGGCTGAACGGAATGATCAATATGGGCTTCCGCGGCGACTGGGCCACACATAACATTGAGCATGCGGTATCGGCTGTTTACGATATCCCTCATGGTGGCGGACTAGCCATCCTATTCCCGAATTGGATGAAGCATAACTTGAAGCATGACCCAGCCCGTTTTGCAAAAATGGCTGTCCGTGTTTTCGATGTTGATCCAAGTGGAAAGTCAGACGAAGAAACAGCGCTGGAAGGCATCGAAAAGCTTCGTGAATTCTGGACAGGCATTGGTGCGCCTTCACGCCTGGCCGATTATAACATCGACGATAGCAATGTGGAACTTATGGCTGACAAAGCCATGGTCAATGGCGAATTTGGCGGCTATGTTAAACTGAATCGCGAAGATGTACTCGCAATCCTGAAAGCATCACTCTAATAGAATCGGGCTGTCCTTATGGGGCAGTCTTTTTATTTTTAATAATCTCAACTAGCCATGATTTAGTCAGGTTCATGAGGCGGTTATAAAATAACCCTCTACTTAAAATCCCTCTTGTCACCAATTGTCTAAAAATGAACCCGCTTTCAAAAATGGCTGTTCCTTGATTATCCGAAAAGCATTGGGTAAAGTGGGTAATGATAAGGTTAGGCATCATCCATTAACTCTGTATTATGCCTGGCTAAACCAATCGGCACGGCCTACAAGCTGCATACATATTTTGAAAAAGCAGCTTGCGGTTCTCCGAGAAACCATAAAACACGGAGGTTCCAAAATGACACATATCCGTTTTGATTACACGAAGGCACTTAGCTTCTTCGGCGAGCACGAACTTACGTATTTGCGTGACGCAGTAAAAGTTGCCCATCATTCCCTGCATGAAAAAACCGGCGCGGGAAGCGACTACCTAGGCTGGATTGACCTGCCGGAGAACTATGACAAAGAAGAATTCTCCCGTATCCAAAAAGCGGCAGAGAAAATCAAATCTGATTCCGACGTCCTCATCGTCATCGGTATTGGCGGTTCTTACCTTGGTGCGCGCGCAGCTCTTGAAATGCTCGGCAACAGCTTCTACAATGCAATGCCTGCTGAAAAGCGCGGCACACCGCAAATTCTGTTTGTCGGAAACAACATTTCTTCAACTTACATGCACGATGTTGCCCAGCTTCTTGAAGGCAAGGATTTTTCAATTAACGTAATCTCCAAGTCCGGTACTACAACTGAACCGGCGCTGGCTTTCAGGCTGTTCCGGAAGCTTCTTATTGAAAAATACGGGGAAGAGGAAGCGAAGAAGCGAATCTACGCGACCACGGACAAGGAGCGCGGCGCATTAAAAACACTCTCCGATGAAGTAGGCTATGAAACATTCGTGATTCCCGATGACGTTGGCGGCCGCTACTCGGTACTTACTGCGGTAGGCCTACTGCCAATTGCAGTTAGCGGTGCAGATATCGAGAAAATGATGAAGGGCGCAGCCCAGGCGATGAATGATTACAGCGGTTCTGAGCTGGAGGAGAATCCTGCTTATCAATATGCGGCAGTACGGAATATTCTCTACAACAAAGGGAAGACAATTGAATTGCTTGTCAACTATGAGCCAGGTCTCCAATATTTTTCTGAGTGGTGGAAGCAGCTGTTTGGCGAAAGTGAAGGAAAAGACCAAAAAGGGATTTACCCATCATCCGCAAACTTCTCGACTGATTTGCATTCCCTTGGCCAATATATCCAGGAAGGCCGCCGTGATATGTTTGAAACAATTATTAAAGTGGAAAAACCACGGTATGAGTTAACGATTGAGGAAGAGGCTAATGATCTAGATGGTCTGAATTACTTGGCCGGTAAGACAGTTGATTTTGTTAATAACAAGGCATTTGAAGGAACGATGCTTGCGCACACTGACGGAGGCGTCCCGAACTTGATCGTTTCAATTCCAGAAATGGACGAGTACACATTTGGTTATATGGTTTACTTCTTTGAAAAGGCCTGTGCAATGAGCGGCTATCTGCTTGGGGTCAATCCGTTTGACCAGCCGGGTGTTGAGGCATATAAAGTTAATATGTTCGCATTGCTTGGCAAACCAGGGTTCGAAGAGAAAAAAGCGGAGTTGGAAAAACGCTTGAAATAAGCCTGAACCAACAAGTACAGAGACGCAGGGCTGGGATTGAAGAAATCGGCAGGAATCCGGATGTGTGGCAGAGGAGTTCATGAAAGAAAAACGCGGTGCTAGATTAAGCAGCGCTTTTCCACCCTAACATGCTAAGGAAGAGGTGCGGCAATGATACCGATTAAAAGCAGTGTTGAAGGAAAGGATTTTTCACTCAGGGAACTTGAAGATGCATTAAGACCACTTGGCTATAGCATCGGCGGCAATTGGGATTATGATCATGGTTATTTTGATTATAAAATCGATGATGAAGGAACCTATCATTTTTTCAGGGTGCCATTCCAAGCTGTCGATGGCCAGATTGACGGTGGAAACCCGCGAGTAAGAATTGGGACTCCGTTTTTGCTGGCCCACCAGTACGAAGACGGTGTCGATGATGAGGGGAATATTGGGACTTTCTCAGGATCGGTCAACCAGTTCCAGTCACCGGAGGAAAAAGATGCTCCAATTGATTCGGAGTATGTTAATCTTGCGTCGAATCTCGTTTCCAAGCTAGAAAGTGTGCTTCTGTAATTATTATTTTATCCGGGCGGTAAGACCCGCCTCGGATAGTTTAAGGTTTAAGGTAGAATAAAGTGGAACCAATCGGCCGCGAAGGTCGTGATTGGCCCATCTAACCATCAGTGTAAAAGCCACTGATGGAAGATTCACCTTATCGCAATAAATTGATCGGTGGATTCAATTGTATATGAGAGGGGCGGATTGATATACAAATCCTCCCCTTTTTTTATTCCCAGTAAAAGCATTTCTTTCTTTGCCCATGCCTCTTTTGCTTCTGCAAAGCTTTTTCCAACCAATTTTTCCTCAGCTGCACAGGAAGCAAGACGGCTCTCCTGCAACTCTCCCATCATTTTTAACAGCAGGCCTGCCCCCCGTGAATGAAGGCTGCTTAACATGAAAATGCTCGCTAGCTTATTTGATTGCAAAATCTGATCAGCGCCTGCACGCTTTGCGTTGATCACCTGCTCAGGTGTCAGGATTTCCACAATGCAGGGCACCTCGGGGCAGAGCCCTTTAATCGTCAACAGCGTCAAAATCGAATTCATATCTGCCTGAAGCTCCTCAGGGCTATGGTCTGCCGTTATCAGCACCATTTCCGCTTTGGGGATATTGCCTTTTAGTATCGTACTATCTACATGGGGTTTTCCTTGAATGAAGTGGACAGGTTTTCCTGGAAGCGGGTTTTCCGTAAGGGTTTCGTCTATCAGGACAATCTCAAGTCCGCTTCCCGAGCCGGATAGCTTGGTGATGACCTCACGAGACCGTTCATTCCAGCCGATAATTGCCACATGACTTGTACCCTTATATGGAAGCTTCCCTTCAGAATAGGCATTTTGCCGCGTAACGGCAGCAGTGGCAAGCGAAACCAAATAGAAGGAGACAAGTCCAGCCCCGAATAAAATCAGGATGGTTGCAGCTATTCTACCGGCAAGGGAATGTGGAACATAATCTCCATAGCCGACAGTTGTGGCGGTAATGATAGCCCACCAGATGCCATCATAGATGGTTGGAAACGTATCCGGTTCAAGGACAGTAATTGCAATTCCGAAAGACATGAAAACTAATAGTGTCAGCAAAGTTATCCTAACGAGAACAGGTAACCGCAAAAATTGAATATACCACCGATTGGGCATAGAGTCCTCCCCCATAGTAACAATTTACTCTAATTCCTTTTTAGACTATCAGTATGGTCAAGGTAAGAAAATCCCATAAGTGCCTGGTTTGAATTTATCAATATTCCGTCCACAAAAAACACCTCCAAAAAAGGAGGTGTGTTAACACTTTAATTTCTACCAAAGATAATCTCCTTCTTTTTTAATGTCGGACTTTGATACATATTCCATGTTCGGAATATGGACAAAGGTTTCCGTCTGTAAATCAATATAACCGGCACCGCGTGTTGTATCCTGAGGCACCCACATGCCTTCGAGCTTAATTTCATTCCAGGCGTGGTCTTTACCGTAAACCACCCTGGCTTCAATACCAGCTGCCCGGTGCAATGCAGCGGACAGGTGTGAAAATCCCATGAACATTGCCTTCCTCGATTCCAGGGCTTCCATTGCAGACTTAAATGTGAAGCTTTGTCCCCTTAAGGTTGCGAAATATGTTTCAGCGTCGTATTCAAGATTTTCGGTTACCCAAACGTATATTGCTGCCGACTTCTCATGATCTGTTTTCTTCTCCTTAATAATCTCCTTAGCAAGCTGGATAACTTGCGGATTATCACTTTGAACAACTGAACTCGGTAAAAGAAATGGGTTTCCGGCAATCGTTTTTGTAACATGATAGGATAGCACGGTGGCAAGTCCATGATCTTTATTTCTTAGTGTGCCGGCCTCGTTCAAAATGCCTTTCGCCACCGCGAAAGGCAGATTTGGCTGGGAGGCAACAATTGCACCAAAAAAGAAAACGATAAGAAAGAATTTCTTCATTCTAATTCCCCTATCCTCATGTTGGAAATGATATCGGTATAACATTGTACTTTAAAGGTAAAGGAAAAAATTAGAATTATCAACTAAATTGTCACAAAAAATTCAAAAATAAACAGGATAAAGATTGCTTTAGGCGACTTTTTCCATTGACTTTATTGGGATAGCCTAATTTGTTGGATTTTTACTATAACAATCTTTCTTTCTATAAAATCAATAACCTTTCAGTTAATCAAAAAAGGAATAAAATCCTTAATTTAGGCGAATACTATAACCGGTCGAATGCAAATTGGAGGTGGCCGGCTTATGGATACACAAACTGAACGAAAACAAACCGGGCTAACAACCCTGCTGCAGTCATCCGAGCGAAAACAAATCGCAGCAGCCATGGCCGTTCTGGCAGCTTATTTAATGCCGCTTTTCTTCCTTGGGGAAGGGGCTCATATTCGGGTTCATGACAATCTCGATTCCAATTTGGCCTGGTACAAGGTTCTGGCGGAAAGTGGACAGACCTTTGGTTCAGTTGAAGCAATTATTCCGCAAATAATCAATGGCAATCTATCAAGAAATGCATTTGGCCCCGAGCTTAGCGGAATTGTCTGGTTGCATGCAATCTTGCCCACTATGGCTGCCTATTCAATTAGCCAGGCGTTAACAAGAATTCTTGCTTTTATAGGGATGTACCTCCTTTTGAAAGGCCACTTTATTACAGAATCCCGTCGCCACTGGATTGTCGTTATTACAGCACTAGCATTCGCTTTGACTCCATTTTGGCCTTCGGGAATGTTGAGCACTCTCGGAATGCCTCTATCGTTTTGGGCCTTGCTGAACATCCGGTCAGGTGATAGGAGAATAAGCAGCTGGATTGTACTATTGTTGTTGCCGCTTTATTCAAGTTTTGTACTTGGTTTCTTTTTCTTTCTTGCATCTATGGGGGGATTCTGGTTAATTGATTCACTGAAACAAAGAAAGCTGAATTTGCGATATTTAATGGCGATTGCCATGATGACAGCCGCATTCCTCTTAGTCGAATACCGGCTGGTCTATTCCTTTTTGTTTGATGATGAGCCAAACAGCCGTGATGAATACTTTCATGCGAGGCTCTCCTTTTGGCAGGCAATCAGGTTATCGGTTAAAAATTTTTTCCTTGGACACACACATGTCATGACCGTACATGGACTTTTTATTATGGCTGCGACTTTCATCGCGCTATGGTTTGTTTTTTCAAAAAAAGTCTGGAGAGAGGAGTGGCAGTTCCTCGTGCTGCTTGGGGTGAACGTGCTGTTATCAGTTTGGTATGCATTCTGGTTTTACAGGGGCTGGCTGCCTCTTACAGAACGCTTTCACTTCCTGGACACGTTTAACTTTGCGCGTTTTCATTTTATTAGGCCAATGATTATTTATATCGGATTTGCGCTTGCTCTTAGGATTCTTGCTGATACAGGGATTGCATGGAAAAGGGCGGGTATTGTCCTTGCAGCTGGCCAGCTCGTACTCTTACTAGGTTTTAATGATGAAATTATTTACCGAAATAAGCCAACCGTTGGTGAGTTTTATGCAAAAGAGCAGTTTGGGGAAATTGCTGAGCATATCGGGGAGCCGAAGGAGTCTTATCGAGTGGCAAGTATTGGCCTTCACCCGGCAATCGCCCAATACAACGGTTTTTACACGCTTGATACGTACAACAATTTTTACCCGCTTTCTTATAAATACGAATTTCGCAAAATCATTGAAAAGGAACTGGCCAAGAATAAAAAAATTCGTACCTATTTCGATGAATGGGGCGGACGCTGTTATCTGTTCACAGCCGAGCTCGGGAAAAGGTATATGTTCAAAAAAGACTCTAACGCATTCCTGAAAAACCTGGAGCTTAATATTGGCCAATTTAAGCGAATGGGTGGGAGCTACATTTTTTCTAGCGTGCCCATATTGAATGCGGATGAAAACGGCCTGTTGCTTGAAAAAGTATTCGATTCAGATGAGTCGGCATGGCGGATCTATCTATACAAGGCTGTTTAATTGTGCTTTGTCCTGATAATTTTCGCATACCGAGCTTCACGAATAAGGCAGGGGCTTTTTACTTTGAAAAGATCCATTAAATAAAAGTGATCAGAACGTTGTCACACTGGAGGTACCTATTATGACTGAACCAGTCTTAACCATTGTTGTTCCATGCTATAACGAGGAAGAAGTATTGCCGTTGACTATGACACGCTTGAGTGATTTGCTTAGCCAAATGATTAAAGACAGGCTAGTTTCGCCCCGAAGCCGACTTCTTTTCGTTGATGACGGAAGCCGGGATAGAACGTGGGAGATTATTTACAAGACAGGCTTTGCAAATGACCTTGTAAAAGGTGTGAAGCTTGCCCGGAACGCTGGACACCAAAATGCACTACTCGCCGGAATCTATGCGGCCAAAGACGCATCCGACTGTATCCTGTCTATTGACGCTGACTTGCAGGACGACATCGAGGTTATACCCCAGTTCGTCAAGAAATACCATGAAGGCAATGAGGTGGTGTACGGGGTAAGAAGAAAGAGGGACACGGATACGTGGTTTAAGCGATTTACTGCGCAGAGTTTTTATAAGGTGATGGCCAGGCTTGGGGTAAAGCTTGTCTACAATCATGCAGACTTCCGCCTTCTTGGTAAAAGGGCAGTCGCGGAGCTTGAACGTTTCAGGGAGGTTAATATGTTCCTAAGAGGGGTAGTTCCTCTGCTCGGTTTCAATACTGCAGAAGTGTATTATGACAGGCAGGAGCGCCAGGCTGGTGAATCGAAATATCCGCTGAAGAAAATGCTGGGTTTTGCCTTCGATGGCATAACATCGTTTTCTGTTACACCAATCCGTTTCGTACTTACCCTGGGCCTTACGTCTTCCCTAATAAGCATTTTGTTTGGGCTATATTTCCTTTTCCTGAAGTTTTTCGGGGAAACAGAGACAGGCTGGACTTCACTCATTGTGTCGATATGGCTAATCGGGGGCCTTCAGCTAGTGGCAATTGGCCTCATCGGAGAATATATCGGTAAAATTTATAAGGAAACAAAACAAAGGCCAAAATTCATCGTCGACGTTGATATGTACAATCTCCCATTCCTGCGCAATAGCAAGCAAGAATCTGAACTGGAGCGAATGAAACTTGATCGAAGTAAAATACCTGAAACCAACTAATTTATTCATTCGCTTTGCAATGGTCGGTGTCGCCAATACGATTGCCGGCCTATTTATCATGCTTTCATTATTAAATCTATTCAATGCTTCCTACTGGATTTCTACCTTCATTGGCAACACAGCTGGGGCTGTACTAAGCTTCTACCTTAATCGAACCTTCACTTTCCGTAGCAAGGTTCGTTTCACCAGGGGTGCTCCAAGATTCGTACTCGTTATCTTAGTTTGTTATATTTTCTCCTACTGGATAAGCGGCAAGGTTGTAGCGCTTGGTATTGCAGGCTTTCTTCCAGCGGGCCTCCACAACGATGCGGCGGTCCTTATCGGAAGTGCCATATATACAATCAGCAATTACTTTGGGCAAAAATTGTTCGTCTTTAAATAGTGCATAGGGATAGAGGTTTTTCATTTTATAGTCGTACAGGCCCCCTTGCCTGAATACAATTTGTAGACAGGCTTTTTTGGGGGGGACTTCATTGCATGAGTATTTATTTAAGTTACATACTGTTAGGTTTATCACTTGCCGCGCCAATCGGGCCAATTAATGCAGCTCAGCTGGACCGCGGGATCCGCTACGGCTTCTGGCATTCCTGGCTAACCGGTGTTGGTGCTGCTGTGGCAGATGGAATATATATGCTCATTGTCTATGTAGGTGTTGTTAAATTCATTGATGCTCCATTGGTTCAAACCTTCCTGTGGCTTTTTGGTGCCTTCGTTCTTATCTACAGTGGTGTTGAAAGTCTAATTGGAGTAAAAGGGCTCACCATTGACCGGGGCCAAAAAAACGAACCGCTTATTAGATCGTTCATGTCCGGTTTTTTCATGAGCTTATCCAACCCTTTAACGATATTATTTTGGCTGGGGATTTATGGATCTGTTCTGGCCAAAACCGCTGCTTCCTACGGTCAGGGGCAATTGGTACTCTACAGCCTCGCCATATTCACCGGACTGTTGATATGGGACATTTCTATGGCAACACTTGCAAGCGCAGCAAAACGCTTCTTAACATCAGCCTTTCTTACCGGAATCTCCATACTATCTGGACTCTCCCTAATTGGCTTTGGCATCTACTTCGGCTGGCAAGGCATCAAAGCCGTACTCGCATGGTAGCGCTTATAGGGGTCAGACCCTTACCCTTGAGGGTAAGGGTCGACCTTTTTTATACCGTTCTTCCTGTAGCACCCGGCGATTTATCGGTATTGCCCTGGCCATTATAGTCATAAGCTCCGTTTTTCTTACCCGCCGGCTGGTTACGGTCAGAGCCAATGTATTCTCCTTGGTGTTTTTCCTGGATATGCTGGAATTTCCCTTTATCACGATTCGGCATTGTTTTTCCCTCCTTATACCTTTAGCTTGCAACTTCGGCTCAGCCTTATCCGAACAAATTTCTGCATAATAACAGGCTGTTTATTTGAAACTAAAGGAAGATTGCAACCGCGCATAATGTGTGCGGATTATTAGGAAAGGGGCCAGCATATGTTATCTTCAAGCCAAATGGAAGAACTGCGGTCTCGCTTGATTAAGGAAAAGGCGGACCTGGATGGGCATTTTTCACAAAACGATGAATTTGGACTGCGGCGTGGGCACGACCATGAATCACTGGGGGAGCTCTCCAGCTATGATAACCATCCGGCCGATGACGCGACCGAATTATATGAACGGGAAAAGGACATTGCCCTAAACGAACATTACAATCAACAAATTGACAATATAAACAGGGCGCTCGAAGCAATGAATAATGGGACCTATGGAAAGTGTCAGGTTTGCGGTATGGAGATTCCATATGAGCGACTTGAAGCACTTCCGGATACAACCTACTGCAAGGAGCACAGCCCGGATCAGGTAACTTCTCACACCCGACCTGTTGAAGAGGGCGTTCTAATGCCGCCGTTCGGAAAATTTGACAAGGATGAAGAGGACGAAAGCGTTTCCTATGATGCAGAGGATGCCTGGCAGGAAGTCGCTTCATATGGAACATCGGAAACACCATCCGATTTTGCCTTTACTGATGAAAAAGACCACTATAATGATGATTACATCGAGTCTGAAGATCCAGTTGGATATGTCGAGGACTATGAAAACTTTGTAGGTGTCGACATGTATGGAAAGAATATCACTGTCTTTCCCAATGGACAGCATCGGAAATATGAGCAGGAGCTTGATGAGGCAGGGACGATGACAGCATTTGGAGACTTGCCGGCTTATGAGCATGATCCATACGTTGATGATGATCCTGCTGACGGCCTGCAAGACCGGCATGGGGACGGGGACGGGCGCTAAGCCTGTTCCTTTTTTAGTTATTGTCCTGTATCAAAGGCCATGAATGACAACTGGGTGTCCGAACAGAAGCCAAGTGTCATTCATAAAGGCCGTGAATAACAACTCGGTGTCCGAACAGAAGCGAAATGTCATTCATAAAGGCGATGAATGACAACTCGGTGTCCCAACAGAAGCAAATGTCATTCATAAAGATAATCAATACAAATGAGCATCAAGAAGGCAGCGAAAATGGCGGGGATAACAATTAAAAAAGTGTCCCTGAGAAACCCTCAAGGACACAGTTTAACTATAATCTTTTAGATAACTTAAATCGAAAGCCTAATTATTTTCTCGTATAAGATAAATTTCTTATTTACCCCTTGGCAGGTCTTCTTCACTGCCATCCGGGCGCTCGATTTTACCGCCGATTTCACCTTCCATATAGCTATCCATTGCTTGCTCATGTGTTTCGGCCAAACCAGAGGATAATTCATTATCCTTTTGATAATCGGAGACATCGTAAATCTTTCCGGCAATTTTTGTTGAGTCAGTTTTATTATCTTTGCTCATTTCACTCATCCTTTCTAGCTGTTCTCGTTTCTACGTTATTTTTCGCAAAAAAAAATGCTTTACTCATTTTTAATACCCAACCATGTTTCTAATAACCTATATTGGAGAAAAGTAAAGTAAAAGGAGGAGATTTCATGAAGGAAAACGAACAAGAGCTGCCATTGCCGTCAAGAAGAAATCTCGATGAGGCATTTCATAGCCTTCAGGACACAATTACCAGGATAACGGTTGAGGAAGAAGAGGAAATGGTTAAACAGGAAGTAGACGGACAGGAGCCCGAAATGTAAAAAACATTCGCCGCCTCTATCAAAGCGGCGGCGAAAACTCTGTTCTTATTGAATGGGCAGCCAGTTTACTTTCCAGATACCTTCCTTGGTTTTTGTAAGCTGAAAACCCAGGCCATCAAAATCCGAAATGTGGATGATTGCTGTACCATCACCGCGTAGCTCTTCTTTTACCACCCCGGAACTTTTTACAATAGTTAATAAATCTATGACGTCCTCATTGTTTTGCTTTTCCGACTCCTTAATATATTCTTCGAGTGAAGCAAACGGTGCATACACATCGGGACTGTTATTGTACAGTGCATATTGCGCAGCATAGTCTTCTTTTTCATCCGCATGGAAATATAACAGGAATACGGAGAATGGATCAAGTCCATTAAGTAACTTATCATCATGGCTCGTTGAATACTTTTCGTATATCGCATTTAACTCTGTATTTAGGATAATCCTGCCAGCCGAATCAACAGAAATCTTTCTGGAGGTATATGTTCGGGATGGATCATCCTCCATAACCTCACGCCTGAAATTAATGACATCTGCAACATCTTTGTCACGATGCTGGAGGGCTGTATAGGAAGTGATTTCAATTTTCACATTTTCCGCTACACTGCCAGGATTAATTTGATATATTTTCTCAACAGTTTTCATGTCGATGTCATTAAAGACCAACTCGCGAACATCGCCGTGGGCTGTAGGCAGCAACTTTGCAGAATGGGCATCAGGGATAAAAACAATCTTGTTGGCAAATTCGCCGCCTTTTTCATCTTGATAAATTAGGATACCTGACAATACAGCAACTCCTTCAAACGTTGCTCCGATTAAATCGGATTGCCCGTAATTAGGTGTTTTTCTAACAAGCTCCCAACCCTTCAGGATATCACCCTTCTCGATATGTTCATAAAATGGGAGGCGGCTGGACTGAGGATTTGGTGTGGAACCCGTTATGCCTTCCAAGTATCCTGATTCGGTTGCAGCAATAGCGCCAGCTAAAAAGATAAATCCTGCAGCTGCAATAGCTGTCAGTGCTTTAGGTAGAATATCGCGCTTACTTCGCGGCTTTTTTCCTTTTAGCGACTGAATCCGGTTCATGATTTGCTCTTTTTCATTATCGGTTAAACGCGCTTCTGCCGGAACACTTCCGTGCATGGCACTTTTCAGCTCCTCACTAAACTGATTCACAATTGCCACCTCTTTCAGTCGGAGTATAGGTTTTCCTCAATTTATCCTGAGCCCGGTACAGCCTTGTCTTCACGGTACTGGGTGAAAGATTTAGAGTTTCACTTATTTCTACAATGGAGAGGTCCTGGTAGTAGTGAAGGAGAAGAACTTCCCTGTATTTTAGAGGAAGTGACCAGACTGCCTTTAAAAGCTGACGATTTGAATCCTTTGTCAGTGCCTCCTCCTCTGGTGTATGCCCTTTGTCTTTCAAAAAAGAAAATATCTTTTCGGCAGTAGAGATGTGACGATGATGCCAGCTCTTTACATAGTCCCTGGAACGGTTTATCGCAATTGCATAAAGCCAGGTTTTATATGACGAACGGCCTGAAAAGCTGTCTAATTTTAAATAAACAGCAACAAACACATCCTGTACGAGGTCGCTGGCGATTCCCCAATCCCGAACATACGAGTAAATCAACCCTTTTACACTGTCGCCGTAGGCGTCCATCAACGCTTCCAGCTTTGCTTCATTATCGTGCGCCTGATTAATCCGCCTTTCCGCTAAATCATTCGGCATCATCTATCCCCCTAATGTGACTTCCTTGTTTCCCTTTAGACGATGGTAATTTAGTAAAAGCTTCATTTTTAAAAAAATTGTTGGAAAAGAAACGCAGCTAAGAAGGTCTTCAGCATTAAACCTGTTAGATTCCCTGCAAGTTTCGCCTTAATTTTTTTAGGGCGTCATGGACATTCTTCCGGTTTTCTTCAGTGTTAAGTTTATGTCTTGCATGGAGGAGGACTGGGCGGACAGATTCGACAGAACGGCCAAACGCCTCCATCCACGGGTAGCGGGGAACCATCCATATATGAAAATGGTGGGTTGTGTCTTCATTATAAAAATAATAAACATAGTCAATACCAAGCGCTTCACGCTGTGCGGCCCGGATTTTCCTGAGTATGCCTATCAGGTCAGCGGCCTCCTCATCGTAAATTTCATCCAGGCAGGAGAAATGGCGCTTTGATGCAAGAATGACAAGCCCTTCGATTGGATAGGCAACATCCTGGTGTGCATGGAAATATTCCGATTCGATTACGGTGCCGCCTTCAGGTTCAATAAGCCCGCTTGTTATGGCGCAGCTCAAGCATTGTACTTCCACTGTTTCTCCATTAGCCAGAGTAATTTTTCTCATAACTTTCACTCCAATCCCTATTTTCAACTTGTAGAATAGCATTCGGATAGGTAAAAGGATACAAAAAAAGTAAAAATTTGCAGACGGTATGTACCACTTTATAAATGTGGCAGTAATGGCGGTATCCTTGTTCTTAAAGGTAAAACTTTAAAAGGGTAGCGGGGTTAGCTTAATTCGGAATAGTTCCGAGTTCTCGCAATGGGAGAATCGAGAGGAAGAGGGTTGGACTGACATTAGGTGGGCGGGAGGAGATGTTCTAAAAGATTGCGCGAGGTTACCATGTTTTGAGGGTTCCGAAAACAACTTATGGGTTATTGCCTTGGGCCATCAATCAAGATTTAACAGATAAACATTCATTACTATTTCGGAAAAATATACAAAATTTTGTAATTTTATACACAAAGGCCAATTCAAAAAACAGGCTCAAAAATTTTAGGGACCTGTTTTTTATTTTTTTCCCAACTTAAAAGTGGTTTGAATCCATCATGTTAAAGTTTTTGGATGCTTCAGCACCGCCAGTTCCATGACAGTTTTTATACATTTCCTTTAGCTCTTTTTCATTCATTTCAGGGTGCATTTGCTGGATATGCTCTTTCATTTTCCCGAAGTTTATATCAATTCCTTTACCAGTTTCCTCTGCTAAAGCACCAGCCGAGCTTGCACCTAATAAAATAGCCGCTCCGAAAAGTGTAACCGCGAATTTTTTCATTTTTATCTCCTCCTAATACGTGATAAATATATTCTACTAGGCAGTTATGCGCAGAATTTTTGCAGAAGAAGTGAATAAATTGTGAGCTCTTACGCGATAATTTTCCCAATAATCAAAGATGAGTTTGAGATTGCTAGTATCTGAATTGTTTAAATATACTAATAATAAGCAGCACACATTGCTGCAGATTTTCAGACTCGAGAGGAGCAAGCAAATGAAGAAGAGAACCAAAATAGGATCGGCTGTTTTGAATTTAGTATTGGGAGTTTCCGTTTTTGCTACAGCTGCATTCGGGCAAGCACCTGAACAGGCAGCGAAGGATTCCTACCGGGTATTGATTAATGGAAGCAGTTCAGAAAAAGCAACGGCAAAGCAAAACTATGGAAAGCGCCACGATTTTGGCGTTCAAGGATTCACTACGACAGTCAATGAAAGCCAATATAAGGCTTTATTGAAAAATAAAAATCTTAATGTAAGCTTGGTTGAGGAAGTTACCCTCGATGCAAAACCAGGGGATGTGACAACTCAAGCTGCGCCAACTGACCAAACACCATGGGGAATTGAAGCCATTTATAATGATTCTACTATTCAATCTACATTCGGCGGCGATGGTATCAAGGTAGCTGTCCTGGATACAGGCGTAAACAAGGCGCACACTGACCTCGTTGCAAATGTTGAGCAGTGTAAGGACTTCACACAGCGCACATCTCCACTTGTTAATGGAGTGTGTAACGATAAAAATGGCCATGGAACTCATGTTTCCGGAACAGTCCTTGCTAACGGAGGAAACGGAACCGGAATTTATGGTGTTGCTCCTCAAGCAGAGCTTTGGGCTTACAAAGTCCTGAACGACCGTGGATCAGGCTATTCCGATGATATTGCTGCAGCAATCCGTCATGCAGCTGATCAAGCGAGTAGCTCTGGTGCAAAGACAGTTGTTTCCATGTCACTTGGATCAAGCTCTAAAGATTCACTGATTGCAAGTGCTGTTGATTATGCTTACGGAAAAGGAGTCCTTGTGGTGGCTGCGGCAGGAAACAGCGGTCCTAGCGCCAATACAATTGGCTACCCTGGCGCATTGGTAAATGCAATAGCTGTTGCATCCCTAGATAACACGTTTGTAAATGGAACGCATAAAGTATCCGACTTCTCATCAAGGGGCAACCCAAATACAGATGGAGATTATGTAATCCAGGAACGCGATGTTGAACTTTCTGCACCGGGTGGGGCAGTATATTCGACTGCTACAAGTGGTGGATACACAACTATGAGCGGCACTTCAATGGCAACCCCTCATATTTCTGGGCTTGCAGCGAAAATCTGGGCTGAAAACAAATCACTCTCCAATGTCCAGCTTCGTACTGAGCTTCAAAATCGCGCAAAATTATACGACATTAAAGGTGGTACAGGTGCTGCTACAGGCGATGACTATGCATCAGGCTTTGGATTCCCGCGCGTAAAATAAGGGGTACACATCAAATCCACTATACGACACAACACGATTGAATCCCATGCCATCCGGCCTTATTGCTGGATGGTTTTGGGTATTTACTGGTATTATAGTAAAATAAAATTCGAATTATTAAGAATAATCTCGTTTCATTTTACTTATTTATGATAGAGTAAAAAGAAAACAGTTGGTGAGGTTTTATGGAAGTAGGACCGTTAATTAAGTACTACAGGACTCAAAGGGGGATGACGCAAAAGGAGCTTGCAGAAGGAATATGCTCCATTCCTCATCTCAGTAAGATTGAGCACAACTCCAAGGAAGGGAATAGGGAAACCATTGCACTCCTGCTTGAAAGGCTGGGAATAGAGGTCGAGGATATTGAAGGAAAAGATGGGGAGATCAAGCAGCTGCTAGAGGATTTTGATGCAGCGATGAATTTCCAAATTCGGACCGAAGCCGACTTACTATTTGAAAGACTATCAGGTTTAGGCAGTCTCATTCATTTCTCATCGTATATGTATACATATGAACTCTATAAATATAGATATCTTTTGTTTAAGGGGTATGCAAGCGATGCAGAAAGCCAGAATGATTTGCTTAGGAAGCAGTCGAATAATTTTTCCCGGCAGGAGAGAAACCTTTTTGATTATTTTATCAGCATTCATTTAATGTCCAAGGCAAAGTACCATCAAGCCGATCTTATCCTGGAAAGACTGGACGGCCAATTTATGGGAAATTTGAGTATCGGTGAGTTCCTTTATCACCGGGCATTTGCCAAGAGCCACATGCTGGAGCCAGGCCATGCCATCCACTTTGGTAAAAAAGCCCTTCAGCATTTTATGGAGCAGCATAATTTCAGGCGAATCCTTCATGTACTAATGCTGCTTGGCATCAACTACACCCACTCCAAAATTTATGAAGAAGCGTCGTCATGCTTTGTGCATTTAATCCGCAATGCTGAGCTTTTGAACGAGCAGGCATTGCTGCCAATGATTTATCACAATATGGGTTTCTTGCAGAAAAAAATGCAAAAGCCAAATCAAGCAATCCACTTTTTCGAAAAAAGCCTGTCCATGAAAAAGGAAAAAGGGATAGATTACCTTGTCACTCTGTATACCATTGGTGAGACGAAGCATTCTATATTCGAAACCGAAGTAGCAAAGGCATACTTCGAGGATGTCCTTGCCCTAGCGAACGAGCTGGGCAGTAAAAAATACAAGAATCTTGCGTCTTTCTACCTGATGCTGGATTCCTCCGAGCCAAAAGCATACGAGTATTTACAGGCAAAAGTTATTCCTTTGTTGGAAGATGGGAAAGAGCACAAAGATGATCTTGCCCATTTCTATAAATTGCTTGCCGAACATTACACCCAGGGGGGCAAGTTCGAACAGGCAGTCATTTATTTAAATAAAATTAATTGAGGAGGAGTACAATGAAAAAAGCAATTATCATCCTTAGTTCGGCATTTGCCCTTGGTTTATTCGCAGTAGGTGCTGCACCTGCATCAGCACACCCAATTCACCCGCCGTTAACGATCGAGGATACAGCCGCAGCGCATCCGATCCACCCACCGCTTTCTGTAGAGAGTTATACGACTGCGCATCCAATTCACCCACCGCTATAAACTCTAGAAAACCGAATACAGCGAAAGGCGCATCCATTAAGGAGTGCGCCTTTTGTAATGGAATCAAAATCAGTCACTATTTTCCCCAAACATGTATTTCTTCGTTTTAGCGGAAATGTTCAGGACAAGCGCCAGTGAAAGCATGGTTCCAAGAAGAGAACTTCCGCCGTAGCTCAATAGCGGCAGTGGGATACCTGTAATTGGTACAAGTCCGATAACCATTCCGATATTTTCAAAAATATGAAAAGTGAGTACTGAAATGACGCCAGTTGCAATAAGACTTTCATAATAACCCTTGTTCTGGAGGGCGATGACGATAATTCGATAAATCAGCATAAAATACAAGGATATGACAATGCTTGCACCGAAGAATCCAAATTCCTCTCCGATAATCGTAAAAATAAAATCGGAATGAGCTTCTGGTACATTAACCTGGGCCAAGTTAAAGCCTTTGCCGTACATTGTCCCGGAGCCGATAGCCAGAATCGAATTTGCCAGCTGGTATGAAGTATTTCCGCGGTCCTCAAATGGTTCCAGCCAGGAATGAATCCTGTTGAGCTGATACTGGTCCATGAAATTCAGGAACCAATCCGGGTTGGTTATATACATATACACAAGCCCTCCGAGTACAGCAGCAGCAATCAATCCAAGTGTCGCGATAATTCTCCAGTTAATCCCCGAAATAAAGGTCATCCCTATGACAATTGCAGTCATTGCCATAGCAGTTCCCGCATCGGGCTGTAAAAGGATAAAACCGAGCGGAAAGGCGGCAGTCAGGCCAATTTTACAAAGCAGAAGAAAGTCGGTTTGCAACGTCCTATTTAAGTGGACTTCATTATGGTTCACAATAACCCTGGCCAGGAAAATGATCAGAAATACCTTCATAAATTCGGAAGGCTGCAGTGATCCAAAGCCAGGAATCTCAAACCATGCTTTGGCGCCCTTCGTCTCTGGAGCAATGGATTCCGGAGCAAGAAACAGCACGAGCAGGAGCAAAACGCCAAACCCGTAAATATAAGGTGAAATCCTCTTAATCTGTTCAAAATCAAACAGGTAGACAAAGGATGAAAAGCCTATTGCTACAAAAAACCAGACAACCTGCCTGAGTGCAAAGTTGACATCATAGGGTGAATACTTTTGTGCACTGTATATAGAAATACAGCTTATAATCATAAATAGGAATATGATGAACACTAAAGTGACATCAAAGTAACTTCGTTGTGATTTATCCATTTACATTCTCCGATTACTCTAATATTTCGTAAGGCAGCTAACAGATTTTATTCACTAAGGATATGTAAAAATATCTTTAGCATTTTTGTTTTCAAGTGTTATTAAAAAAAGGCAATATTAAACAGCTCTGTTGAATTCCATATGACTAAGAGAAAATCCAAGAGTAAATCCTTGCAGGGACAAGCAGTTTTCAATTGCTCGAGGCCTGCCATACCTTCAGGTGAAGTCAAAAAACGACTTCTCTTAGACTCTCGCAATCTAGCTTTAAACCGACCCCTAAGGCTATGAAACACATTTGGTTCCAGAATGCCCGAGGATGAATATATTTTTCCCTAAGGCTTCAGGTAAAAAAAATTAGTGTAAGGATGCCACTTAATTAGTGTACCTTATTTTGTGTGCAGAGGTACTTTTTGGGGCAGGAAATTTAATAAAAGTTTCAATGTATCCCGCTGTGGTTGAACAGATCCCTGGAAGTCCCTATATATTATACAGGAGGTTATCGTGCAATTGGTAAGAAAGATATCATAATTAAGCAGCATTAACATGAAGTTAATTACATTAAAATCCCGAGCTTCGTTGAAACTGTATTAGGGCAGGCTTCTATACCGGGAAGAATCAGACTACTACGGCAGCAAGTCTTGGGCACCGTTTTTCCTCGACTGTTATCATGAAGAAGATACATTTGGACTAAACTGGGTGTAAGAATGTCAGACACGTGATGAAGGAAAGAATTTTTAACGTCTTAAACATTTAAGGGACAAGCTTTTTTTCGATTATGGCAAAATTAGGATGAATTCTTTTACCCCCAAGACTTGCCTTTTTTATTTATCCATGTTATTCTTATCAAGAATTATTTTTGTTCGGTAACATGCGACATCGCCTGGATACGTTTGAGCAAGAATAGTAATACAATTGTGTGCGAACCACACGAGGAGGCAACAAACATGGAAAACGGTAAAGTTAAATGGTTTAATGCAGAAAAGGGCTTCGGTTTCATCGAACGCGAAGGCGGAGACGATGTATTCGTTCACTTCTCAGCTATCCAAGGCGAAGGCTTCAAAACTCTTGAAGAAGGCCAAGAAGTAACTTTTGACGTTGAGCAAGGCGCTCGCGGACCTCAAGCAGCAAACGTTCGCAAAAACTAATTAGTTTTTGCTCCATACAAACAGGCTCCCTCTGGGGAGCCTGTTTTTTTGCCGTTTTTTCTATTTTTCTTCTACTTCCCTAAAGGTCCGATTGGTTCAACTTATAATCGGTGGAAAAACCATCCACTGATTGAAGTTTCACTTTATGCAAAAGCTAATGAAAATTGGATAAGGATGGATTGGATTATGGATGAGCAATGGACCCGCGATTTGGAAATCTGTCTGGAATTGGGGGATAGACGCAAGGAATTTGGCGGGGCTGTTGTGCCCCCCACTTTTGGAGGCACTTTATTTGTTTATGATACTACGGATAAACTTTCAGAAGCCGTTCTGAATGAGCAGGGCAACTATGTGTATACAAGAGGTACGAACCCTACTGTCGAAACTGCCGAACTTAAGATGGCAGCTCTCGAGAGAGGAGAAAAGTGTCGCTGTTTTTCTTCGGGGATGGCCGCAATTAGTGCCGCACTCCTTCATTCTGTCAAAAGCGGTGACCATATTCTTTGTGTAAGTAATTTGTATTTCTCGTCAATGGACCTAATAAAATATTTGGCTAAATTCGGGATTAGTTACTCAGTCTGCTATGAAACCGACGCAGATTCGATAGAAGCCTATATCCAGCCCAATACAACGGTTATATTTATGGAGAGTCCATCCTATATGACTTTCCGAATTGCGGACCTAAATGGCATTACCTCACTGGCGAGGGCCCGTGGCATTCGGACCATCATTGATAATACATGGGCTACTCCGCTATTTCAAAAACCTCTTTTACACGGTGTCGATATTGTTGTCCATTCGCTCTCCAAATATCTCGGTGGTCACAGCGATCTAATAGGCGGTGCTGCCATTGCTAGCAAAAGCATTATCGATACTCTTTTTCAAAAAGAATTTCTCCTGCTTGGTAGTACATTATCGCCGTATGAAGCAACCTTGCTGCTAAGGGGATTACGATCTTTTCCATACAGGATGTTGGAACATCAAAAAAATGCAATGAAAGTAGCAGCCTATCTTGAACAGCACCCAAAAGTCCAGACTGTCCATTATCCGGGGCTGTCTTCCCATCCGGAATATAAACGTGGAGAAAAATATTTTACCGGGTATAGCGGACTGATGGGCTTTGAGGTGGAGGGAGGCTATCAAGGGGTAAAACGCGTCCTGGACAATTTTAAGAATGTTAAAATCGGTGTATCCTGGGGATCATTTGAAAGCCTGGCTCTCTCTCCCAATACCGGGCAAAATGAACAACAGCTAGTTAATGAGCGGATTAATCCAGGCACGATTCGTTTGGCGGTTGGCCTGGGAAGCTGCGAGAGGATCATTGAAGACCTCGAACAAGCGCTAGGTTAATAAATCGCTCCGAAAAAATGATTGGGACATTTAACCAATCTCCTGCCTCTGGAATATCGTAAAGTGATGTTTTAGAAAACGGAGGTATGAGAGATGAATGAAGAAGAACGCAGGACACTTGCCTGGCATGAAACACTTGAGATGCACGAACTTGTAGCCTTCCAGTCCATTGGAGTTATGAAAATGAAAATAGGCATAAAAAAGATCGCAGATGCAGAACTACGCGAGATTTATCGCCGAACTATCCGTGACCTTGAAGAAAACCTGACTGAGCTGCTTCAGTATTATCCTTCCGCCCCAGGTTATGGCGGCCGGGATGAGGATGATTTGAGAGAGGATACAACTTTTTATGCTGGCGACCTCCTCGCAATGTCCAAAACATTGGTCAGGAATTATGGAATTGCCATTACCGAAGTTGCAACTCCCCAGCTGAGGCGCACATTCCAAAACCATATGATAAAAGCTGTCAAAGGCCATGAGCGGATTTATAACTATATGTATTCTAAAGGTTTGTATCCTTCCTACGATCTTGGCAGGCTGCTCCAAAACGATGTGACTCTGGCAAGGAAAGCGATTGGTATGCAATAAGAACATAGGTTACCAAGCAGCCTGTCTAATATGCCAGGCTGCTTTATAATTTCATCATCCGATTTGAATGGTCCCTAATATATACCCCTCAGATATCTTTTTCACGATGAGGCAATGGTTCGGTCGCTGTTTCCAAATCAGTGACTCGCTTCGGCCACATAGTAATCATCTAGCTTCTCTATCCCCATCTAACATACTCGTACGGTCACTGAAAGTAATCTATCCAAATCAAACCCCAAACTAATCCAGGTCAGTACATAACCTAAAAATCATATTGTTTTAGTTTTAAACCAGAAAGGGTAGTGGTAGAAAGAGAGTAATTTACCCAAATTGGTTTCCTTATCAATCAGCAGGACTGAGGAACCTGCTGCCTGAACAATGCATTAGTTGATTTACATATGGGAAAGGGTGGGATTGGCTTGCAAGAAAAGATAAGAGTGAACATAAACGGGGTAAGTGCTGAGGCTGAAGGTGGGCAGTCGGTGCTGGACTTTTTGAATACCAGTTCAATAGACATCCCGCAAGTATGTTACCATCCGAGCCTGGGTGCAATTGAGACATGTGATACGTGTATTGTCGAAGTAAACGGTGAATTGGTCCGTTCATGTTCCACACCTATAAATAAGGGTGATGTCATCAATACGGTAGCCCCGGATGTAAAAAAGGCCCAGACAATGGCGATGGACAATATTCTTTCTAATCATGAGTTGTATTGTACGGTTTGTGACTATAACAACGGCGGGTGTGAAATCCATAATACTGTAAAAGAAATGAAAATTAACCATCAGAGTATTCGGTTGGACCAAAAACCGTATGAAGAGGATAATTCCCATCCCTTTTACCGCTATGATCCTGACCAGTGCATTCTGTGCGGACGATGTGTTGAAGCATGCCAGGATGTCCAAGTCACAGAGACGCTGAGAATTGCCTGGGATCGCGACCGCCCTCGCGTCATATGGGATAATGATGTGCCAATTAACGAATCCTCATGCGTTTCCTGCGGCCATTGTTCGACGGTCTGCCCTTGTAATGCAATGATGGAAAAAGGAATGGTTGGCGAGGCGGGGTTCCTGACCGGAATTGCCAAGCAAACGCTCAGGCCGATGATAGAAATAACCAAAGGTGTTGAAACAGGATATGGTTCTATCCTGGCCATTTCCGATATGGAATCGGTAATGCGTGATGAACGTATTAAAAAGACAAAAACTGTCTGTACATATTGCGGAGTTGGCTGCAGCTTTGATGTATGGACGAAGGACCGCAAAATCCTCAAGGTTGAGCCGCAGGTTGAAGCACCGGCAAATGGAATCTCGACGTGTGTGAAAGGGAAATTCGGCTGGGATTTCGTCAATAGCGAGGATCGCCTGACAAAGCCATTAATCCGGGAAGGAGAAACGTTCCGCGAGGCAGAGTGGGACGAGGCTCTTAATTTGATAGCAAAGAAATTCACTGAAATCAGGAATGAATTTGGACCTGATAGTATGGGATTCATTACTTCATCTAAGTGTACGAATGAAGAATCATACGTTATGCAAAAGCTTGCAAGGCAAGTTATTGGTACCAATAACGTTGATAACTGTTCGCGTTATTGCCAAACTCCTGCAACAGCAGGATTATTCAGAACAGTCGGATATGGCGGTGATGCAGGCTCCATTACTGATATAGGCATGTCTGAGCTGGTTCTTATCGTGGGGTCAAATACATCCGAGGCACATCCTGTACTTTCGACAAGAGTAAAGCGTGCCCACAAACTGAAGGGCCAGAAATTGATAGTTGCCGATCTTCGTAAACATGAAATGGCTGACAGGGCAGATCTTTTTTTTAGGCCAAAAGCCGGAACAGACCTTGTATGGCTGTCGGCGGTAACTAAATATATTTTTGATATGGACTGGGCAGACGAGGAGTTTTTGAAAAATCACGTCAATAATGTCCAGGAATTTTACGAAAGCTTAAAGCCTTATACCCTCGGCTATGCTGAAGAAGTAACCGGAGTTCCAAAGGAAACGTTAATTCAAGTTGCTGGAATGTTTGCTGAGGCAAAAACAGCTTGCATCCTCTGGGCTATGGGTGTTACCCAGCATGTTGGCGGAAGTGATACTAGTACTGCCATTTCCAACCTTCTGCTAGTGACAGGCAATTATATGAAACCAGGTGCCGGCGCTTATCCTCTCCGCGGCCATAATAATGTACAGGGCGCAGGCGATATGGGAGCCGCTCCAAACGTTTACCCTGGCTATCAGCAGGTAGACGATCAACATGTCCGTGCAAAGTTTGAAAAAGCCTGGGGAGTTAAACTTAATCCAAACGCAGGTATCAATAACCATGACATGATTGAAGCAATCCACCATGGTGAAGTAAAAGCCATGTACATTAAAGGTGAAGAAATGGGACTGGTAGACTCTAATATCAACCACGTTCATGCAGCTTTTGAAAAGCTCGACTTCTTCGTTGTCCAAGATGTTTTCTTCAGCAGGACAGCCCAATTTGCGGATGTTGTGCTCCCGGCAAGCCCTAGTTTTGAAAAGGAAGGTACATTTACCAATACTGAACGCCGGATACAGCGCCTATACAAAGTACTTGAACCGCTGGGAGAATCCAAGCCTGACTGGGAGATAATACAGCTAGTTGCAAACCGCCTTGGGGCAAACTGGAATTACACTCATCCGTCTGAAATTATGAATGAGATTGCAATGTTAACTCCACTTTACGCTGGAGTTACGTATGAAAGACTTGAAGGATACAAAAGTCTTCAATGGCCCGTTGCTCCGGATGGAACAGATACGCCTCTCCTTTATACAGAATCATTCCCATTCCCTGATGGAAGAGCAAGGCTTTTCCCGGTGAAATGGTCAGTGCCAATTGAATTCGGAGAGGAATATGACATCCATGTCAATAACGGACGCTTGTTGGAGCACTTCCATGAAGGAAACCTCACGTACAGGTCAAAGGGCATTACGTCTAAAACCCCTAGCGTTTTCCTGGAGGTATCTCCAGAGCTTGCCGAGGAAAGAGGCATTCAGGACGGAACATTGGTCAGGCTTACCTCACCATATGGAAATGTCAAAGTCAAATGTGTCATTACCGACAGAGTAAAGGGGAAAGAGGTTTATCTGCCAATGAATGATACGGGCGATGCAGCTATTAACCTTTTGACTAGCAGCCATGCAGACTATGTAACGGATACACCTGCCTATAAAGAAACAATGGCGAAACTTGAAATCCTGCAAACGGGAGGAAGTAATCCGTTGCCGTCTATAAATCATCGAAATGGAAGCCCACAGCCGCAAATCGGAGTTCAAGTCCAGAAAAAATGGGCACGCCCAGATTACGTCTTCCCAGGCGATGCCTTTAGAAAGGGGCAGAGACACCATGGCTAAGCCAATTACGAAAATTGAGCGAATTGAACTTACTGAAGAGCAAAAGCGTCAGCAAGATCTAAGGGAAGTCGAGGATGCTCTATTAACAAATAAGGATGCCATTCTCGAAACCCTTCAGGTACTTGGCCATATGAAGGAGCGAGGTGTCCTTAGCCTCGCCTCCGCCCTCTTTGGACAGGGTGATAAAGTTTTAAATATTTTTGTTAAGTCAGCAGACAAGCCGGAGGCGACGAACACGTTGAAAAACCTCCTGCTGATGGTGGGAGTGCTTGGTACATTAAACGTTAAGCAGCTCGAACCTCTTCTTCTAAAACTGAATTCCGGAATTGCCCGTGTTGCTGCCAATCGGGACAACCAGGAAGAAATCGGCTATTTCGACATTGTCCGGTCACTGAAGGATCCTGAAGTCAACAACGCTGTCTCCCTATTGTTCGAGTTCCTGAAGGGGATGGGTGAAGATACCACAAAGCTTGAACGAAACACTCAGCTTCCGGAGGAACAGGAATTACATTCGATGGCAAACAAAGGCTGATAGATGCAGGCAGCGATATATCTACTAGATTTGCTGCAGAACCAACAGTCCTTATTAAAACTTAAAACAGTTTTTTAAAAAACAAGGGGGAGGCCGTAATGGAACCAGTCGAGGTCAAGCGGGAAATCATCCGGTTCAGTGAAGACGGGCCCATGATCCTTGAGGATACAATTGTTACCGAATACACCGTCACCATTAAGGTCAATGGCCAAGAATTTGTCACGATGGTGTGCAGCCTATTGTGCTTTCTAAATCCGCGCCTACAGAACTTGCACTAAAGCTTGCTGAACAGCTTGGCATTACCACCATCGGATTTATAAGAAATGGCTCCATGAATGTGTATACCCACCCGGAACGTATTATTTCCTAATCAAATCAGCCTCTGTCCGAAAACGGCCAGGGGCAATTTTTTTGAAAAAATTAGCAATAAAAATTTAAAATCCCATCCATAACCCTTCTGGATGGGATTCTAGTCAATTTCGCGATAATGGAGGAGCCTGAAACGGGTGCCATCTTTTACAAGGTTATCTGGAAGAGGTTTCCCGTTATCCTGGACAATCAGGAAGATATCCCCGTCTTTTGGGTGAGAGTGGCTCCGCAGTTTTTTAAAAAGAAGGTCTGAAGCAACTTCTATAGATGAGGCCTCGATTGTTCCAAACAAGCTGATAGAAGAAGTGTGTTTCTGCTTGGCTTTATATATGGAAAATTTCATATAATGTCTCCTTCTTTTTCCCCGTATTCCCGCTTGAAAGTAAGATTAAACCGGAAAAACTCTAGGTCAAAAAATGAGGAAGAGTGTACATGTATGAAGTACAAATACTAAAAAGCAAAAGGGGCAGGATTTCCCTGCCCCGTGCTAAAGCAAGCCTTAACGGCAGCCGCAGCCTTTGCCCATATGCTTGCCGGAATACGCGCCGGCTACACCTGTTCCTGGTCCCATTCCTGGTCCAGGCTGATAAGCACCGGCTACGCCAGTGCCAGGTCCCATCATACCAGGTCCCATCATACCAGGCATCATGCCAGGAGCCATTCCTGGAGCCATTCCAGGTCCGGGAGCATAAGCACCAGCAACGGAAGGACCAGGCGGAAGGCCAGGCTGAGGGCCGATGTCTGACATTGATGTCACGTTCTGGAAGGACTGTGACTGCGGGAAGAAATGTGCATTCTGGATATTTGTATGGTTTACATGTGTCGTATGAGTTGGATGCACATGCGGCTGCAGAACGTTATTGTAAGAATGAGTATAGCAGCACTTTGTAGGATGGACGATTGCAGGCAATACCTGCGTTGGTCTTGGACAAAACATTCTAATTTCCCCTCTCATTAGGTTTTTTGTTACAGTATTAGCGTATGAGAGTAGGTGTGCTATTGTACTAAGGCAAGTACCTAATTTGAAGGAATCCTTTACAACAAAAGTAAATGTAAAGGTTCACATGGCTCCTTTATCTCAAAATCATTAGTCAGTCTGACACAAACTTCGTTTTCAAACCAGTACTTCGATGCGTTACTGGCATTATTCGCTACCTTTCCCCTAACACAAATACCATCAGCAAAAAGCACTGATGGTAGGTTCATTGATCTCCTTCGAGGCCCCCCACAAGGAAGGCTTCGGCAGCATCAACATCGCACGAAGAAAAAGTGATAGCACAAGGAAAGCACCCCCGAAATACATCGCACGAAATTACGCGATAGTGTAATGAGGATTTTCGAGGATTCCATACCGCGCTGATCAAGGCGCTTCCGCTTTTGTTCTGTCTAGCTCCACAAGGAAAGCTTCCCCGAAATTGTATCGCACGAAATGACGCGATAGCGTAATGAGGAGCGCCTAGCGCCTAGTGTACTTCGGTCCCCTCGTTACGATAAGTCAACATCGATTTGCTTGCGCTCATCGTGTTTCCTTTATCTCCTTCGAGGCCCTCCAGTCCGTACGGCGCTGACCAGGCGCTTGCGCTTTTCTTTTAATCTTCATCTTTGATGTCTGGATCTTCTGGAATTGGCTCACTCCGCCATTCCTCTATTAGCTGTTTCACTTGTTCAAGATGGTCCCAATGATTTTTAAATTGGTCGCGATTAATAAGATATTGCTCACCATCAAAGACTGCGCGGATTTTCTTTAGACTGACAAGCGATTTTACCTGTGCTTCTGTCATAGACAAATACTCGGCAGTTTCTTTTATCGTTAAGTACATAGTACTCCCCCTTGTAAAAATATTTCGATATCTGAAGGATTATATTCTTTCTTTTATAACTATTGAGGTAAAATAAGAACCATATAAAATATCAAAAACCTTTCATCATACAATTATACATAATGGGAGGACACCTGGCATGCAAATGGGGCAGGAAAACCAACAAACCGATCATACGAGTTCAGCTAAAATTTGGACAAGGGATTTTATTTTAATTTGTATTGCAAACTTCTTTGTTTTTCTCGGCTTTCAAATGACGCTTCCAACGATTCCGCTATTTGTCGAGCATCTCGGCGGGAACGACCAGATGATTGGCTTTGTTGTTGGTGCGTTCACCTTTTCCGCACTTATTATTCGCCCTTTCGCAGGCCAATTTCTTGAAACAAAGGGAAGGCGGTTCGTCTTTTTAACCGGGCTTTTAATCTTTGTTTTTTCTGTTGGTTCATTTGGCTTTGCGACAGGATTTGTATTCCTGTTTCTGTTACGTTTCATTCAGGGAGCGGGATGGGGCTTTTCAACAACAGCATCCGGGACGATTGCGACCGACCTGATACCGCCTGCCCGCAGAGGTGAAGGAATGGGCTATTACGGGTTATCGGGGAATCTAGCGTTGGCAGCAGGTCCATCCCTTGGGCTTATCCTTGCTGGGTTTATTCCGTTTAAAACCCTATTCCTAATTTGTTCGGGTTTAGGACTGGCCGCGTTGCTGCTCGCTTCAACAATCCGTTACAAACGTGTCGAGAAAAATGCCAGAACGACCGCCCTTAAGTGGGACTTTTATGAAAAAAGCGCTATACAGCCAGCAATCCTGATGTTTTTCATTACCGTGACGTTTGGAGGCATCGCAGCTTTCTTACCGTTGTATACAGCACAGAAGAATATCGGCGGGATTGAATTGTATTTTTTGATTTATGCGCTCGCACTAATGCTGACTCGCGCGTTCGCTGGTCAAATTTATGATAAGAAGGGGCATAGGGCTGTAATTATTCCCGGAACCTTCTTAATCCTTTTAGCCATGGTTCTGCTCGCCTGGCTTCCGAACCAAATTTCCCTTTTTGCGGCTGCCATCCTCTATGGCCTGGGATTCGGCACCATTCAGCCAGGCTTACAAGCATGGGCAATTGAAAAAGCTCCGAAAAACCGCCGGGGAATGGCGAATGCGACGTTCTTCTCGTTCTTTGACCTTGGAATTGGCGTTGGTTCGCTTCTATTCGGACAAATCGGCCATAGCTTTGGCTACTCAAGCATTTATTGGACTTCTGCAGGCTCAGTCCTTTGTTGCATGCTTTTTTACTTTTTCTTATTGTCTAAAGAGGCTGGGAAGGATCCTGCAGTTTAATGAATTTTATTAATAGCAAATTCAGCTTGGAGAATTGGAAAGGCATGAAACGACACTTCAGAATTTTAAAAACCATCTTATTTACATTGATGCTCGCTTTGCTTGGCGGGATTGTTTTTAGTAGCGGCGGCCTGCCTGTACCGTGGCTGCTCGGCCCTATGGCTGCCACGCTTACAGGCTCCATGCTTGGACTCCACCTTTACTGGCCATCTAAGCTTAGGGACACAGCGCTGATTATCCTTGGCTACACCCTAGGTCTTTCGTTTACGGGTGAAGCAGTTGGACAAATTTCAAGCCATTTCCTCTCCATCATGTTGATGACAATCCTGTTGATTGGCTATTGTTCTTTGATGGCTGTCATTGTATCGAAACTCTCCGGCGTTGATTATCAGACGGTACTGCTAGGCAGCATCCCGGGTGGGCTCTCCCAGATGATTACACTGTCGGAGGAAATCAAAGAAACCGACAGCTCGGTCGTTACGATTTTCCAGGTGACCCGGCTTCTGTTAATTATTTTCATTGTTCCGTTCATTGCCGTAAAATCAGCTCCAAGTTTCAATGGAGGGCCAAACATATCCGAAAGTTTGGCGGCAGACATGTTTCCGTGGATTTTCGTATTCGGGCCACTTGCTGTTTTATTTGCTTTTCTTGGTAAAAAAGTAAAACTGCCTACTGCATTCTTGACTGGTCCTCTTTTGATTACCGCTGCACTTACAGCAACGGGAATTGAAGGCCCAGCTTTACCTGGTTTTGTGCTTGATTTGTCTCAATTTTTAATTGGTGCCCATCTTGGGCTCATGTTTAAAAAAGAAAGCTTTGCGGCTCAAGGGGTACGGTTAGCATGGGCTTTGGTCTCGGGAGTATTGCTGCTTGCGGGGGCAACAGCATTGGCATTTCTGTTAAAGGCAGCCTATCGTATGGACTTCATCACTAGCTACCTTAGTATGGCTCCAGGCGGAATGGATCAAATGAGCATCATCGGCCATGAAACTGGCGCCGATTTATCAATCATTGCAGGCTACCAGTTATTCCGGCTTTTCTTTATCTTCTTTGCATTACCCTATTTGATAAAAGGATTATTCTCTTTTTTAGGCAAAAAAAAACTTAGTTAGCTTTAAAAAATCAATAATTTCTCTAATTGTCGAATTTTCGCTATACAAAATATTGTGAATATCGTTATACTTAAGAAGACAATAAAAATATCTTTTATAACAGGTGCTGAAATTGTTGAAATATCAGCTTAAAAGGGAAGTTGGTTAAATTCCGACGCGGTCCCGCCACTGTAAATGCGAGCAACCTACACTTTGCCACTGCCAGCAATTGGCGGGAAGGCATAGGAAGCGATGACCATGAGCCAGGAGACCTGCCTGTATAATGCACCGAAGCCTACGCGGATGGGAGGGTGTTAAGACAGGCTTTTTCCAATACCTGCTTAACGTTAGACCACCTCCTTAAACAGGGGGATTTTTTTTATGGTTAAAATTTAGGAATGGGGAGAAGAAAGATGGCAGTAAATCGGTATCCAAAATTATTTGTTGTTTTAATGCTTGTGTTTTCGCTATTTGCCGGTGTATTTCCTCAACATGCTAACGCAGCAGCTTCAACAGTTACCGTTAAGGTCATTGGTGAACAGGATGCGGTTTTAGCTTCTGGAGAGGCGGTACTGGAGGAAGGTGAAACGGCCTACGACGCCCTGATAAAAACAGTTGGCGCGGACCAGGTTGGAGTCATAGAGTATTCTTTTGGCAAAATGATCAATTCCATAAAAGGACTAGAAGCAAAAGATAATTATTACTGGGGATTTTATACAAATGGAATTTCATCCTGGACAGGTGCTGATACTTTCAAACCTCAGTCAGGGGACACACTGACATTCCTTTATGACAATGGTGCTGCAGCTGAAAAGGTCAACCTTGAAATTATCGGTAACGACAAATCGACAACTAAATTGTACGAGGGAATTTCATACATAAATGAGCCAAATGCCTTCCAACTGCTCATAGCCATGGCAGGAGCCGAGAATGTCACGTATGACCAGTACAGTTTTGGAAAAATGATTTCTTCTATTTTCGGTCTAAAATCTGATGATACTAGCTTTTGGAGCTTTTATGTAAATGATGAAATGCAGATGATCGGTGCGGAGGACTATCCATTACAGGATGGAAAAACAATTCAGTTTAAATATGAAACCTTCACACCTCCCGTCGAAGAGCCAGGTGACACCGAGCCTGGTGAGGAAAATCCAGCTCCCGGAGAGGAAAATCCAGCACCTGGGGCAGAACCATATCCGGCAGCAAACCTTTCAAAAGCTGTGAATAATACTTTTTCCTATATTCAATCAAACAATCAAATCGGTGAGTGGGAAGCAATTGCTTTGAAGCAGGCAGGCAAGCCGATTCCTTCCGGATACCTCGATGGTGTAGCTAAGCGTGTGATTGAGAGAGAAGGAAAGTTCCGTACGATTACTGAATATGAACGTTATACACTTGGCATTCTGGCAGCCGGAGGGAATCCAGCAGACTTTGCCGGCTACAACCTAGTAGAAGGAATCTACAATGGTGATTTTTCCAAACAGGGACTAAACGGGGCAGCCTATGCGTTGATTGCACTGGATAGTGCAAACTTTGATATTCCAGATAATGCGAAATGGAATCAGGAGAAACTAGTAACCTATCTGCTTGCAAACCAAGGAAATGATGGCGGTTGGGGCTTTGATAAGGAAGCTGGCAGCGATCCCGATACAACATCAATGGTATTAACAGCACTTGCTCCATATAAAAATGACGATCAGGTCAAGACAGCCATTGACAATGGATTACAGTATCTCAAAGGTCTGTTCGCGGCATCCAAGGTGGATAACAGCCCGGCTGCAGCACAGGCTGTAATCGCTCTGTCAGCGCTGGGAATCGACGCAAATAGCGATACCATAACTGTTGATGGTAAAACTCTTTTAGCTTATCTATCAGCCTTCCAAACAAATGACGGCGGTTTTGCCTGGAAATCAGGCGATAAGTCTGATGTGGTATCTACAACACAGGGACTTCAAGGCTTGGTTGCATACCAGCTTTACAAGGATGGAAAAGGATCATTATATACTCTGCAATTATCCGAGACGCCAGTAGAGCCGAACCTGCCTGAAGACGAAGAACAGGAATCTGAAGTGCCAGCAACGCCAGGAACACCAGCTCAACCAGCTCAACCAGCAGCACCAGCAGCGCCAAATTCTGAAGCTCCGAGGACAGAATCACCGGAAAACGGTACAGTTGCTGAAAGTCAGGGGCATAGACTGCCGGACACTGCAACCGACAGTTATTCTCTGTTAGCACTCGGTGCAATTCTGCTTATTGCTGGAAACACCCTGTATTCAATCAGAAGGCGTAAACAAGCTTAAGATAAGGAGGTTCTAGCAATGGGAAACTGTATAAAAAAGAGATGGCTGCTTATTTTTTCATTGCTTGCAGCCCTTGCACTAGCCGGTTGTGGAACGGCCGCTGAATCATCACAGCAACACTCTGACAATGAAAAAGCAGATATTGCCCTTACGGAAGATGCCGCCAGTAAGCAGGCTATTATGCAAGAGGAAAAGTCTCTTGATGAATCTGCAGAAGCGATTGAGGATCCCAACACTTCTGTTTCAAATGGCAAAGACGAAGAAAAATCAATTTCCAAGGAAACAGCAACGTCATCAGAAAAATCGGCCAAGCCTTTTAGTGGAACGAATGATTCCTCCTCTGATTCCGGAAATAAGGCCAGCACCGAATCTCAACCAAAACCGAAAGCCACAACAGAGACAGCATCCGCTTCGAAAGGAACCGGTACTGCAAGCTCTAAGGAGAGCACTCAACCAGCCTCCAAACCTGCACCAAAGAAAACCGCTCCAACCAAGACAAAACCCGAGACGGTTCCTGTTGAAACCGCAACAATCTCAATCAAAGGGCCTGATGATGTCGGCATGATTATGGGTGCCAAAAAGGTTGAGATTAAAGAGGGTGACAGGATTATTGATATTCTGCTCCGTACAGCTAAAGAAGAAGATATCTTTGTTGATTATTCTGGCAGCGGGGCAACCGCATACGTCGCTGGAATCGACAATGTTTACGAGTTTGATTACGGCCAAAGAAGCGGATGGATTTGCAAAAAGAACGGAGTAACCCTTGAAAAAGGAGCCGGCTCAACTAAGGTTTCTAAAGGTGACAGGATTGAGTGGATTTATACTGAAGACTTCCTGAAAAAAGAATGAATAGGCTCCATCCATTAACGGCATTTGTTTACTATGCCGGAGCACTTGCCTTGCTCATACTATTCCAGCATCCGGCCTTTCTCCTGGCCGGATTTGTTGGTGTTTTGACTTTGAATTATGTCCAGGATTGCTTCAGAGGGCTGCGGCGCTGGCTTGTATTTCTATTAACGTCAGGACTGCTCATCCTTTTCATTAATCCTTTATTCAATGAACGCGGCCGCCACGTCCTGTTTGAAATTGGCACTCATCGAATCACCCTGGAAGCCGCCACGCTCGGAGCGATGTCGGCCCTGTCGATTATGGGGATTATCGCCATATTCGTCTCGTATAACGAAATCATGACACCAAACAAGCTGCTATTTTTGTTCGCCCGGGTGGCACCGCAGTTTGCGGTATTACTCATGTTGACACTCCGGTTCATCCCGCTGATGCGGCGGCGCCTTGAAGAAATCTCTTCCGTCCAGGCAAGCAAGGGGATTTCATTAAAGTCCGGAACCATATGGGAACGGGCAAAAAATGGGATGAGCTTCATCCAGACCTTGCTTGTTTTTGCACTAGAGGAAGCGATTCAAACGGCTGACTCAATGAAGGCTCGAGCCTATGGGACAGGCAGGCGTTCTGCTTACCACCATTTCCGTTTTAAATCTCTCGACCGAGTGACGCTGCTGCTCTTTGTTGTGCTCCTGGGGATCGCATTTTATGGCAGGATGAACGGCTGGGGACTTCTGGCCGTCTACCCGGTTATGGAACCATTTGGCCTTTCCATTCAAGACAGAATTACCTTTACAGCCTTCCTGCTGTTTATCGGATATCCAATCATCATCGAACTGAAGGGGGCATTTGGATGGCGTACATCGAATTGAACAACGTAAGCTTTACCTATCCTGAAGCCCTTGTCCCTGCACTTGACTCGATAAACCTGTCAGTTCAGAAGGGAGAATTTGTTGTCCTCTTTGGCCCTTCAGGTTCTGGAAAAAGCACCTTGCTTCGCTTATTGAAGGAAGAAATCCGCCCGTATGGAGAGCTTCGAGGCTCTATTTTGCTAAAAGGGGCCGATTCGAGCAGTATCGGCTTCGTCTTTCAAGATCCCGAAAACCAGGTAGTTGCCGATGATCCTCTTCATGAAATGGTATTCGGGCTTGAAAACCAGGGTCTTCCGTCGAATGAAATGAGGAACCGTGTTGCGGAAATCGTTTCATTCTTTGGCGCGGAGCCGATTTTGCATAAAAAAATGCACGAGCTATCGGGCGGGAAAAAGCAGCAAATGAATCTTGCCTCCGTCTTGTTAATGCAGCCGGACATTTTAGTCCTTGACGAACCAACCTCCCAGCTTGATCCTGTCAGTACCCGTGAACTGCTCGACATGCTGAAGAGGCTAAATGAAGAATTCGGGATGACCATCATCCTTGCCGAGCACCGTCTTGATGATTGCATCATTCTTGCAGACAGGATGGCCATGATGGACAAGGGAAGGATCGTCTATGACAGCGACCCAAGGTCAGTGATGGAGCAGCTTTGGAAAGAAGGGGAAAGGGCGTTCGTTCCTGGCATCCCATCCTTTTTCCTTGAGGCCCTCAGCTTAACAGAGTCTGAAACAGTAAAGCGAAGTGACATAAAGACACTGCCGCTTTCGGTCAAGGAAGGCAGAACACTCCTGCATCTAATTCCCGAGAGAAAGCTTGATGGAAAAAAGGAAAGCAGCATTGGGACAGAGCAAACTATAGAAAAGCCTGTACTCAAGGCGAAAAATCTTGGTTTCAGGTATGAAAAAAACAACAGCCCCGTCCTTGATGAACTGAATTTCGACTTAAAGATAGGTGAAATATATGCTCTTCTTGGCGGTAATGGCTCTGGCAAATCAACGCTGCTAAAGTTGTTGAGTAATGTCATGAAGCCTGAAACAGGAAAGCTAACACTCGAGGGTATTCCTTTTAAAAAGCTAAAGGAGATTGATTTAGCCCGCAGAATTGGCTATTTGCCACAAAATCCTAAATTGTTTTTTCTTCATGATACGGTCGGCAGTGAAATTTCGGCAGTTTGCAACCAATGGGGAACACCTGCCCAGGAGGCAGACATTTTGATTGAGCAATTCTCACTTAGCAACTTGCTTCAATCGCATCCGTATGACCTTAGCGGCGGCGAACTCCAAAAAGCTGCATTTGTTTGTTTGCTCCTAAGGAAACCAGAAGTGCTATTGCTGGATGAACCTACGAAAGGGCTTGACCCGGTTTCAAAGGCAGCCCTAGCACAGGTATTGCAAAAACAGAAAGAGAACGGGAAGGCAATTGTAATTTCGACTCACGATATTGAGTTCGCTGCCAATCATGCAACCCGATGCGGTATGCTGTTCCAGGGTGAAATTACATCCGAGGCTACTCCAGAAGAATTCTTTAGCGGAAACTTTTTTTATAGCACTATGATTCAGCGGTTGTTCCGAAATTAAACTGTTTGTTATTAAAGAGAGGGATGGTGTGATGAAGGGCAAACAATTACTTATTTCTATTCTGCTTATTTCTTTCATTATCATATTGCTTGTCTATTCATCTATCCATCCGGAGAGCTTTATGTGGTCCAGCACAGCCATCGCAGGACTATCATTCGCTTTTCTCCTGTTCCGTTTTGAAAATAGACAGGTTGAACCAAGGGAGCTTGTCCTTATTGCTGTACTCGCTTCAATCGCTGCTGTTGGCCGGATACCATTTGCCAGTATTCCGGGTGTCCAGCCGACAACTTTTGTTATTATGATGTCTGGGCTCGTATTTGGCGCTGAAAGTGGCTTTCTGATTGGTGCAGTTGCAGCACTCGCATCCAATATGATTCTTGGGCAGGGACCATGGACGCCTTGGCAAATGGCCGCCTGGGGACTTGTCGGTTTAACGGCTGGGCTGCTTCGCCGGACGAGCTTTATGAGTTCGCTGACGGGAAAGCTTGTTTTCGGTTTTGTTTGGGGCTTTCTATTTGGCTGGATTATGAATCTGTGGGGGTATCTCGGATTTGTTCAAACTGGGGGGGAGATTTCGGTTTCTTCCTTGCTTGCCTATTTTGCAGCCAGCTCGCTTTTTGACTTTATGCATGCCGCTTCAAACGTCTTTTTCCTGCTTCTATTTGCGAATGGCTGGGTGAAGAGCCTTGGGCGATTTAAGCGAAAATATGGATTATTGGAATGAGTTTATACTATATATCAGATTTGGTTAGGGAACAGTTCAGCACTGTTCCCTTTTTAATACAGAAAAATCTGATGTATAACACTGGCGGAGTAGTTAAAATGATAAAAATTGTTCACAGTGTATACCGTTATAGAAGGAAGAAGGGTGGTATCATCAGATGTGAAATGATTCACAAAAGAAGGAGTAGGTCCTTATGTCATCCGCGTATTATAAACCTGACGAAATACTGGATATAACAATAGAAAACGGAGTAAAAAAAACAAAATACTCTTCTAAAACCTCAGCCATCCTTGGTTTCCAGGCTGGAGCGTTCATTGCATTAGGGTATTTGCTTTATATCAGGATTACCGCTCCGCTTACAGGTGACATAGCCGGCCTCGGAACTTTCCTAGGGGCAAGCGTCTTTCCGATTGGTCTTATTTTAACCTTGCTTGCCGGCGGGGAGCTCCTTACAGGCAATATGATGGCAGTGCCATTGGCTGGTTTTGCTAAAAAGATTAGAATTCGGAGCATTCTGCAAAACTGGGCGATTATTAGCTTCTTCAATTTCATTGGCGCCATTTTTGTTGCCTATATGTTTGGTCATCTGGCTGGATTGACTTCCGAAGGAGTTTTCCTCGAAAAAACTGTAAGCATAGCAGAGCATAAACTCGAAGCAAACTTCCTGGAAGCATTTGTATCTGGTATCGGATGCAACTGGCTAGTAGCAGCCGCAGTGTGGCTTTGCTATGGGGCCAAAGATGTTATTGGCAAAATAGCAGGCATCTGGTTCCCGACCATGACATTCGTTGCAATAGGATTTCAGCACGTGGTTGCAAACATGTTTGTCATCCCGGCTGCTATATTTGAAGGGCATTTCACCTGGACTCAATACATAACTAACTTTGTGCCTGTTTTTTTGGGAAATGCAACAGGAGGGGTTGTATTTATTGGACTTGCCTACTGGCTGGCATACAAAAAGCAAAGTACACAGAAAATAGAAAAAGGGAAGGCTGCACTCGTCATGCTTAAAGGCAGTAAAGGATAATTAGAGAGAACAAAAGCGCAAGCGCCTTCGTGACAGGCAAAAAGCGCCTATCCCTGCGATGATTACTCTCAGAAGCTTTCCTTAGTGGTCATCGCCGTACAAAATGGAGGGACTTCGACTGAGATAAAGGAATCACGAAGAGCAATAGCCCATTGACTTATCGTAGGGAGGAGGCCTGAAGTTTGCGCACGCGTAGGCTCTCCTCATAACGCTAATTGCGTAATTTCGTGCGATGCAATTTCGGGGAAGCCTTCCTTGTGGAGCTAGACGTAGACAAACTTGATAAGAAAGTTAACCACAGTCGCGAAATTTATAATTTCTTTAACAATTAAAGAAGCCGCCAGCGAAATGCTGGCGGTTTTGGTTTGGTTTACTTCTGAATCTCTCCATCTATTTCTCGCTTTACCTTAATAGTGTGAAAATTTCAATTTATTTTCCAATTTATGAATCATTTTTGATTTTGAATCGTCTAATAAATAGGGATTCTACGGAAGGAGTTAGAACATGCTAACTGCTGCGCGTAATTTAGTGTTTGAAAAAATACATAATTTAAGGGATATCGGCGGATTGCCCACGAGGGACGGGCGAAGGATGAAGGCAGGGATTTTGTATAGATCCGATGAGTTGTCGGCTATTAGCAAGAATGACCTGACCGTTCTGGAAGAACTCGATTTGAAAATGGTTTGCGATTTAAGAACAGTGAATGAGCGGAAATCTAGGCCAGACCGAATCCCGCCACATTGGGAAATAAAAGAGATTCATGTTCCCATTCATCACGGGAGCCAGGACATGAGCACGTTCGATCTTTTTAGAACCCTTAATGGCAACACTGACAGCTTGGATTTCGCAAAAATCATTCATGACTTCTACCGTTGTCTTGTTGAGGAGCGGAAGGAACAAGTCAGGCAAATATTCGAGCTGGTCGATGAAGAGGATAACATACCTGCACTCATTCATTGCACAGGCGGCAAGGATCGGACCGGTTATATCGCTGCTTTGTTCCAGCTTTTGGCGGGGGTTGAATATGAGACAGTTGTAAGCCAGTACCTGCTCTCAAATGAACGAATTGCTGGAAAGATGAAGAAGACCGAAAGATATTTGAGGCTGCTGAGCCTTTACCGGATACCTTCCGAAAAATTCAAGCCAATGTTGGCTGTTGACCGAAAGCATCTTGATTTCGTTATTGGCCAGATTCGGAAAGATTACGGCACGATCGAAACATACTTGAATAAGGGATGTGGACTGAAACTGTCGAAAATCAAAAAAATAAAGATGATGCTAGTGGAATAAGTGGGAACTCGAGCATCGAATAAAAGGAATCTGCCGTTTTGGCCGATTCCTTTTATTGTTAGCAATTTACGATTTAGATTATTTTTCTAAATCGAGATGGGTACATTTTCTTATTTATGGGTATTAGAAATTGATAGAACAATAAGGAGGCTGAGAAGAGGATGAGTGATTTATTCAGCAGGGGTATTCTGCTTGGATTAGGAGCTGCGGTAGCTGGAAAGGAAAAGCTTGAAGATACAATCTTGAAAATGGTGAATCAGGGAATGGTGTCAAAAAATGAAGCGGACACACTATTTAACGATTTAGTTAAAAAAGGTGCCGAAAAAAGCGAAAGCTGGAACAATGACATCAGAACCTCCGTTACGGATCAGCTTAAGGAACTAGGCTTTGTCACCAAGGACCAGGTTGATACACTTCAGGCGCAGATTGTTCTTTTGCAACAGGAAATTGCTGTTCTCCGGAACAAAACAAATACAGATTCTAAATCAGGAACAGAATCAGTGTCAGCGGACGGGACGATAATTACCGATATCAATAAGGAAGCTGGATTTTCCGGGAATTTGACTGATTCCAATGGTACAAGCATCCCTCCGAAAACTGATATTGTTACAGATTAATAGTTGGTGATGGAATGTTGACGGGTAAATTGCGGCGTTTGGGTAGATACAGAGAAATCATTTCCCTATTCGGGAAATACGGCTTCGGCTATTTAATTGAAGAAGTTGGCCTTAGCCAGCTTCTTTCTTTCAAGGATCGGATTAAAACAGATTTCCAAAAGGAAAATACACAGGAACTTGGTATCCGGATACGCGGGCTTCTTGAAGAATTAGGTCCAACGTTCATTAAGCTTGGCCAGCTGCTGAGTATAAGAAGCGATCTTCTTCCGGCCGATATCATCCGGGAGCTTGAGACTTTACAGGATAATGTGCCACCAGTTCCGCTTGAGCAAATTAAAGAACGTCTGGAAATTGAGCTTGGCAAGCCGCCGGATGAATTATTCCAGTATTTCAATGAGGACTATGTAGCAGCCGCATCCATTGGGCAGGTGTATGAAGCAAGGCTTTGGACCGGCGAGGAAGTCATGATTAAAGTGCAACGACCTGATATTAAAAGCAAGATATATACCGATCTTGATATTCTGATAGATTTATCGAGGCTTCTTGAACAGCACTATGAGTGGGCAGAGCAGAACAAAGTAACCGAAATATCTGAGGAACTTTCTGAATCGATCCGTAAAGAATTGGACTATCTCCAGGAAGCCCGCAATACTGAAATGATCGCAATGCAGTTTGAAGATACCGATAAAATCAAGGTTCCGGAAATTTACTGGGACTACACAACCTCCCAAGTTCTGACGATGGAAAAAATAAACGGAATCAAGATATCTGAAATTAATAAAGTAGAAACCGATGAAGAAAAAAAGCGTGAAGTTGCAGACCTCCTCGTTCAATCCTTTGTGACCCAAATATTACGGGAAGGTTTTTTCCATGGGGATCCGCATCCTGGGAATATGCTGTACATTAAGGAGACTTGCCAGCTTGCATTCATTGACTTCGGGCAAATTGGCAGGCTTTCGGCCAAAATGAGGTATGATACGACATCAATGATGATTGGACTCATGCAGGAAGACACCGAGATGATTGTTAAATCAATTTACCGTATGTCCGATGTACCGTCAGATGTTGATGAAAGTGACTTTTATGCTGATGTTGAACGAATCAGTAAAACCGTGAGCCGGGTTCCTTTCGGGGAGTTGGATCTCGGGATGACTGTCCAGGATTTGCTTTCAACAGCACAGCAGCACCGTATTATCGTGCCTACGGAATTAACGATGCTGGGGAAGACCTTGATTACGGTCGAAGGAATCATTTCAGGAATTGACCCGAAACTGAATCTTCTTCAGCTTGCGCGGCCATATGCGGAAGAGTTGGTGATTGAACGCTACAATCCCATTAAAATGGGTAAAAGATTGCTTGAAAACGGGGAAGAATTCGCTGAAAAGGTAGCCAAAATTCCAACCCGGGTGGATGATGTACTTGAACAAGCAGCAGAAGGCGACTTGAAGCTAAAAATTAGCCTATCGCAAATTGATTCGATTTTTAACAAAATCGACCGGATTTCAAATCAGGTATCGTTTAGCCTGACTCTGCTTGCATTCAGTATTGTTGTTCTAGGGTTAATTGTGGGTGCGACGTTTGGGACAGACACATTCCTTACAAGCATCCATGCACTGGAAATTGGATTTGCTGTTGCCTTCCTCATGTTTTTATGGATACTCTATTCTATTTTAAAATCGGGTAGGTTTTAGATTTTCCTATTAGATCCGGCTGGACGGGCCGGGTCCTTTTTTATTTCGCTATAAGATGAGGAGCTAAACCCTTTTAGAGTATCACTTTTTTGCTAGTTGAGCTTCCGGGAAAGTTTACTTTCACTAGCAGTACTTGGACGCTTACTAGGCAAACAGCTAAAAAAACTAGTAATACTCCGAGTAGTACTAAAAATGACTACCTTCCTGAACTATACTTTATTGCCAGTTGAGTTTCGGGATTAGTTAAGTTTCACTAGCAATACTCAGAGACTGACTAGGCAATCAGTTAAAAAAAACTAGTAATACTCTGAGTAGTACTAAAAATGACTACCTTCCTGAACTATACTTTATTGCTAGTTGAGCTTCTGGAATAGTTAACTTTCACTAGTGGTACTCCGAGACTCACTAGGCAATCGGCTAAAAAAACTAGTAATACTCTGTAGTACTAAAAATGACTATCTTCTTGGACAATACTTTATTGCTAGTTGAGTTTCGCGAATAGTTAACTTTCACTAGTGGTACTCCGAGACTCACTAGGCAATCACCCCAAAATGAATAGTACTATAATAACTTCAACAGAGCAGAAACAAAGATTACTCCACAAAAAAGAGCTTGCCCCCCAATTAAGTAAATCCACTAAACTACCCAGATAAAACAAAAACCGGCTCCCATATGGGAACCGGTCATTTTGTTAAAAAGGGAAAGCCGCATTTGCCGTAGGAAATAAGAAAGTTTTAAACCACCACTCCTCAAAGTGGGTGTCTCCAGAAGCGTTCCTGCTTGTCCTCCTTGCCGTATAGGCAGAGGCATGTCATTTCAGCTCCGTTCAAAAACTCCCTGTTACAGCTTAAAGGTTAAAACTTTAGTATGAATACGAACAACGCAGCTTTGATAGTAGTATCATACAATGTTTAGCTAAATTATTCAATGTAAATAAGTCCCAGATAGTGTTAAACTGCCGCTTTCTTTGGACTTGTCCTAAATGTTTCGATAATAAGTGAAGCGATTGCTTTATAACCAAGCTGGCTTGGATGAATGCCGTCAGGAGACAGGTTCTCCAGGTTTTCTCCATTAATGACCTTTGAGGTTTCAACAACAATTGATCCCGGAACTGCTTTGGCTGTTTTATAAATATTGATGTTCCACTTTGGCAAAAGCTTCTCAGCGAGGGTGTAATAAGCCATATCGGGGTTAACTGGATTATAAAGTTCAAGGTAAACGATCGTTGCTTTTGGGTTAACCTCGGTGATCCTGCTTGTTATATCCTTAAGGTTCTCCGAAAAGTCAGCCTGAAGAGTATCAAAAGCCTTGAAGGCTGACTGGATATCATGCTGCTTCCGAGCGGCCCTCAATACATCATTCCCGCCTACATTTACAGTAACAATATCGGATTTTTTAATATACACATCATACTTTCCTGAATTAACAAGCTGCTTCAATTCCGTACTAGTGATCCCATTGATTCCTTCATTCTGAAAAGAAACCTTTTTACCCGTCTGCATTTCGAGTTCAGTCGAAAACTCACTGACAAGGTTTTGATTTTGGCCAACCCCATATCCGCTAATGACTGAATCCCCAATAGCAAGGTGGTACAGTGAATTCTTGTCTGAACTCGAAAAATAATCTATATAAGTTGGAATGCTTTCATTCTTCGAAGCCTCCAATGACTGTTTCTTCATTTGCTGAATTTGATATTGAGGATAATAGAGCCATCCAGCAATACCAAGGACTATGACTACCGCAACAATGATAAATGTTTTTATGACCATCGATGCTCCTTTCATAGAGTCGCGAAAAGTTCCGCATGGCGCTTTCCCCACCCGGACTATCTTCATTATACCAAAAAATGTATAGGAATTAAGTAGGGAACAACTGGTAATAAGGTGAGCGAGTTTGTTTTAGGATACTTTACTACTGAATAGAAATAGGTATGTAAATTAAAAGGAGCAGTGAGGAAATTGCCTTTTCACTTACCGGTTTATATTGGAGTCAACCAGATTCGGCAGCCCAATCTCGCCATATCCATACCATATGTATAGGGGTTAGCGAACAATAAAGCAGAGAAAGCAATCAATAATGATATTCTCCGTGTAACAAGGCAGCTTATTCAGAAATCTGGCTACTATGAAAATCAGAAAACTGAAATCACAGGCGTTTTCGATCTAAAGACAAACGAGCGGGGTGTTTTAAGTCTCACACTTGAGCAGCATTCCTATGCAGGCGGTGCTCATGGCATTACGTATATCAATGGACTTACTTGGGACAGTTCAACAGGCCGGCTGTACAGACTGGACCAATTATTCAAACCAGAAAGCAATTATGTAAAAGTGCTTTCTGAAATGGTAGCAGCACAAATTAAGGAACGCAGCATCATGACACTTGAACCTTTTACGGGTATCAAACCAAATCAGGACTATTATATTGCAGACAAAGCTATAGTTCTCTTTTTCCAGCTGTATGATCTTGCTCCATATGCTTATGGATTTCCCTATTTTCCAATATCCATTTATCCCACTCTTAACGGTAAGACCCCACCTCAAGATTAAGAGGAATCGAAGAAGATAGGTGGGGATCAACTGCCCGTAAAGGTCCGATTGGTTCATCTAACCATCAGTGGGGGAAAGAGGAAAACCCCCACTGATGGAAGATTCACGTTATAGTATTCAGGATATTATTTCCGAGCAAAGCCCGCTTCAAAAGATGTTTGGTTAGAAAAAGTGTGTGGCCCAAATTTAAAGAGCCGCACACTTTTTTTATTTATTTATTCCATTTTGGAATGCATCCGTAATAATTATTATCAAGTCAATATGAATAGTATGTGAAAAAAGTAGCAATTTTTGTCGAATTTTTGATTGTTTACCATCGAATATAGATATTTTGTATCTAGATTTAAGGCCTTTTGTATGACAAAATATTTTAAGTAAGGAGGGGGAGTATTGAAAAAGAGAATTTGGATCAGTTTGCTTGCTGTTTTGTTTATGGCTGTTACAGCAGGTGGATATGCTGCCTATGGAATGAATAAAGATAAAAAGGCTGAAAAATCAGTGGATGAGGCAAGTGCCTCGGTTGCTGAATTATATAAGGAAATGCAAACCCGAATAAATGAAGGTAAAGAGAGCGGCAAGTTTATAAAAATTGATAAAGAGAAGATTCTCCAAGCCGAAGCTTTGACCATTGTTGCCAGGACAGACTTGGAGGAAGCTTCAAAAGATGTGATTCAGAAATATGGGAAGAAGCTTGCTGAATCTATATCCCCGAGAATTGAACAGGTTAAGGAATACAACAAAGGGGCGGAAATTTCCCTATTGCTGTATGAGAGGATAGATGATGCTGAAAAGATGGCTGCGGAAAATCCACTATCGCCTGAATTGATAGCAAATCTCCCATTACTAAAAGAAACTGTTAAGAGAGAAAATGAACGATTCAAAGAGCTAAAAGATCCTTTTTCAAGCCTGTTCTTGAATAAATATGTTGAAAAAATTGAAAGGCTTGAGAAAATAATGACCGTGTTTGTGACAGCCGAGCAGGCGGTCCAAATTGTTATAGACATGTCCACCGATATTAGGATAGAAAAAGCTGATTTTGATACTAAGGTTGAGGAAGCAAAGAAGTTAATTGACGAGCTTGCCAATGACTCAGTCAAAGAAAAGCTAACTAGTAAGCTTAATAATGCGGTTAAGTCTTTTGGTTCAATGGATACAAGGCGTAAGGAAGAGAAAAAGAAAGAGGAAAAGATAAAGGAAGAAGAAAAGAAAAAGGCAGAAGCACTGGAAGCAAAAAACTTTACTGCTTCTGATGGCACAATGTTCATATTGAGCGATGGGCTTGGCACCAATTCAGATTGGAAAGTTGCCAAAAAGCATGGTGCAGCACTTTACTACTTGCCTGGATCCGATGTTGGCTTGATTGTTAAAAACAAGAAGTCAATCCTTACCTTAAGTTCTGGCTCCATCACCACAGATATAAGCCAGGCTAGTCTCTTGGCAGACCTTCTTTCCTCAAGAGGTTTTCCAATTACGTTAAAGGATGTAGAGAATGTTGTTAAATCTGGCTCTCCGTTCGAAAACGAAGCAGAATACTTCCGGGTATACCGGGAAGGAAATAAACTATATGCAGAAACATGGTGATTATTGAGCATTCCAGCTTACGGCTGGAATGTTTTTTTATGCGCCAATCTCCAACAGGAAAGATTCCATTTTTATACATAGCAGCGAAACAATAGCGCTTGCGCTTTTGTTCTGTCTAGCTCTACAAGGAAAGCTTCCTCGAAATGCATCGCACGAAATTACGCGATAGCTAACTGGAGGAGCGCCTAGCGCCTAGCAAACTTCAGGCCTCCTCCCTACGATAAGTCATCATCGATTCGCTATCGCTCTTCGTAGTCCCTCCATTTTGTACGGCGCTGATCAAGGCGCTTGCGCATTTGTTCCGTCTAGCTCCACAAGGAAAGCTTCCTCGAAATGCATCGCACGAAATTACGCGATAGCGGAATGAGGAGCGCCTAGCGCCTAGTGTACTTCGGTCCCCTCGTTACGATAAGTCAACATCGATTCGCTAGCGCTCATCGTGTTTCCTTTATCTCCTTCGAGGCCCTCCAGTCCATACGGCGCTGGGCAAGGCGCTTTCGCTTTTGTTACCATAAGTAAATCTTATGTCCTTCTATTTATTTCTTCTATTGGAAAAAGTACCCCTAACAATTGTTCTTGGATTTAGTTCCATGATATTATTTTCATAAAGTTTAATATTTTTAAATTATTTGCTACGCTAATGGTTCGGAACAGGCAGCGAAAAAAGGGAGGTAGGAAAGTTGGGGAATTATGAGAAGGCAGGAGTTTTGCAGGTATCAAGTGAACTGTACAAGTTCATTCAAAAGGAAGTTCTGCCTGGTACACAAGTAGAAAGCAAGGGGTTCTGGGACGGCTTTGGCAAGCTGGTAAAGGATTTGGCCCCAAAGAACCGGGAATTGCTGGCCAAGCGTGATGAGTTTCAGGAAAAACTGAACAGATGGCACCGCGAACAAGGCGAAGCGTTCAATTTTGAGGAATACAAAGCGTACCTTGAAGAGATTGGCTATCTTGAGCAGGAACCGGAAGACTTCAAAATTGGTACCGAAGCAGTCGATAACGAGGTTGCCCTTCAGGCTGGTCCACAGCTAGTTGTTCCAGTTGACAATGCCCGTTATGCATTGAATGCAGCGAATGCCCGCTGGGGAAGCCTGTACGATGCTCTGTATGGAACAGATGCCATACCAGAAGAAGGTGGGGCTGAAAAGGGAATCGGCTATAATCCTGTTCGAGGAGCCAGTGTTATTGAGTTCGGAAGGAATTTTCTTGACAATGCAGCACCTCTTGACGGGGCATCCCATAAAGATGTTGTAAATTATATCATTGAGGATGGATACATCGCTGGATTACTTGAGGGCGGCAAGAAAGCTTATCTAAAGGAGCAAGAAAAATTTGCTGGCTATAATGGCAGAGCTGAAGAACCGACAGCTATACTTTTAAAAAACAATGGATTGCATTTTGAAATTCAGATTGACCCTTCCCATTCTATTGGAAAGACCGATAAGGCCGGTGTAAAGGACATCCTAATTGAAGCGGCAATTTCGACAATAATGGACTGCGAGGATTCGGTAGCTGCTGTTGATGCAGAAGATAAGGTTCGTGTGTACAGGAATTGGCTTGGATTGATGAGGGGAGACCTGACTGCGAAGTTCACTAAGGGCGGCCGTGAAATGACCAGGAGCATGAACGCTGACCGTACCTATCTTTCACCGAATGGCGATGAGTTTTCCTTGAACGGGCGCTCGCTTATGTTCATCCGAAACGTCGGGCACTTGATGACATCGAATGCAATTCTTGATTCCGAGGGGAATGAAGTCCCGGAAGGAATCATGGATGGTGTCTTTACAAGCCTTATTGCAAAGCATACGCTGCTTGGCAATGGAAACTACCAAAATACGAAAAAGGGTTCAATCTATATCGTCAAGCCCAAAATGCATGGCGCTGAAGAGGTTGCATTTGCCAATGAGTTGTTTAATAGGATTGAAGACCTCATCGGAGTGAACCGCCATACATTGAAGATTGGTGTTATGGACGAAGAAAGAAGAACCACACTCAATCTTAAAGCGTGCATTCGGGAAGTCAAGGACCGGATTGTGTTTATCAATACTGGTTTCCTAGACAGGACTGGAGATGAAATCCACACGTCAATGGAAGCTGGGCCAATGATTCGCAAAAACGATATGAAGTCTTCCAAGTGGCTTGCTGGCTACGAAAAGTCCAATGTGTTCACTGGCCTTTCAGTAGGCTTTCAGGGCCGTGCCCAAGTTGGCAAAGGAATGTGGGCTATGCCTGACTTGATGGCAGCTATGCTCAAGCAGAAAATAGGCCATCCGAAGTCTGGCGCGAATACAGCATGGGTACCGTCCCCGACTGCTGCTGTCCTGCATACGCTTCATTATCATCAGGTCAATATTAAGGAAATCCAGGATATATTAAAGGCTGAAGCACAAGATTTACGGGATGAAATCCTTCAGATACCAGTTGCCGAAAATAAAGACTGGAGTCCTGAGGAAATTCAGGAAGAACTCGATAACAATGCACAGGGCATCCTTGGTTATGTGGTCCGCTGGGTAGAGCAGGGTATAGGTTGCTCCAAAGTTCCTGATATCAACAACATTGGTCTCATGGAGGACCGTGCAACACTTCGTATTTCCAGCCAGCATATGGCCAACTGGCTTCACCATGGAATCTGCAGCGAAGCGCAGGTTCTTGAAACCTTCAAGCGGATGGCAAAAGTGGTTGATAAGCAAAATGAACTAGACCCGTTTTACAGGCCAATGTCCACGGATTATGAAGGGTCTGTTGCCTTCCAGGCAGCCCTCGACCTGGTGTTACAGGGATACGAGCAGCCTAGCGGCTATACGGAGCCTATCCTTCACAGAAGACGCCAAGAGGCAAAGGCGAAATTTCTGGTGGAAAATAGATAGAAATTCAACGCGCAAAGAGCCGGGCACCCTTTAGTGTCCGGCTTTCGTTATGATTTCACAACATGTTCCGCTTCAAGAAGTTCTCGCATCAGCGGCAGTATTTCAGACTTCAAGTCAGGATCATCCATGGCGAATTCAATTGAGGTTTTAATAAACCCGGCTTTTTCACCGACGTCGTAACGTTTGCCCTCAAATTCATATGCGAATACACGCTGAATTTGGTTAAGCTTTTGTATGGCATCTGTCAGCTGTATTTCACCACCAGCACCCATTTCTTGAGAATCCAGAAACATGAATATCTCAGGTGTCAATATGTACCTTCCCATGATGGCTATATTGGAAGGGGAGGTTCCAGGCTTCGGCTTTTCAACAAAGTTGGCAACCTGATAACGCCGTCCGTTCTGGTCAATCGGCTCCACAATTCCGTAGCGCTGAGTTTCACTTTCCGCAACTCGCTGAACACCGATGACTGAGCTTCGTGTTTCATCATATACATTCGTGAGCTGCTTTAAACAAGGAACTTCACTTTTAACAATGTCATCTCCAAGCAAGACAGCAAATGGTTCATCGCCAATAAAATTTCTGGCGCACCAAACCGCATGGCCAAGCCCCTTTGGTTCCTTTTGCCGGATATAATGGATATCGAAATTCGAAGCTGCCTGGACCTTTTCTAGCAATTCGTACTTTTCTTTATGCAAAAGGTTTTGTTCAAGGTCTACATTTCTGTCAAAATGATCTTCAATGGCTCGTTTTCCTTTTCCCGTTACGATAATGATGTCTTCAATTCCGGCCTGAACCGCTTCCTCCACAATATATTGAATAGTTGGCTTATCGACGATGGGCAGCATCTCTTTAGGCATTGCCTTCGTTACCGGAAGGAATCGTGTTCCCAGCCCCGCGGCAGGTATTATCGCCTTACGCACTTTTTTCACTAACACCAAATCCCTTCAGAATGATTTTGAAAAGTGTTGTCCTCTCCGAATGGGAGGGCTTTGGATTTCGCCTCTCCTTCGGGACAAAAAAAGAATAATAGAATATGACTCCAAAACACGCCGAAACAAAGATCAGGAACAGGATATTAAGTATGTGAGCCATCTTTTACCTCCTACCAGGAATCTGGGAAACTGGTATTACTGGTTTTTGAAGACGCATGTAACTTCCTACAACCTAAGTGTAAACTTTGCTTGAAAAGGTATGGTTACCGGGGTGTAAAGGTTTTGTTAGGATCTGGTTAGAATGTAAATATTGTGTTGATTTGTAAAGGATACGACTAAGTGCTTACATGATTTCGGATTAACCAGCACTATATGGCAATTTACTCCATTTTCACAACCTGTGTTAAACAAGATTGTTGATTTCCGCTACAGGCGCTTCGCTTTCCACGGGCGGCCTGGGAGCCTGTCTTGCTACGGCTCCTAGCTCCTCGAGGTCGCTTCGGTCCTTCGGCTGAAGTCAAAAAACGACTTCTGCTTCAGTCCCTCCAGCGCTTGTCGGAGCTGGTCAGTCGCCTCCGCATTTCTTTCTCCTCGGCGCGAGCGCCTGTGGGGTCTCCCACTGACCTTTTCTCCCGTAGGACGTTGAGTAAGCTCCCAAGGACAGCATCGCAGGAGAAAATGCGTTTTCTGCATTTTCGAACGAGTCTTCGCGCCTTCCGCTGCAATCAACGCTGTTTATAAAACAACCTTATCCATTAATCCAGCCTTTTCAGAAACAAGATCCATCATCTCCTCAAAAATGGAACCCCAGTCTTTTGTTTTGGCCAATTCTTTTCGCCTGTTTATATAAGACTGAATCCCAACTGTTCCTTCAACCTTTTCACAAGCTTGGATAAAGCTGTTCCCATCCTCGGCATACTCGTAAATCATGTCTTCTGCATACTTCTTTGTGGAGGGAAGATGGACTCCTACGGCTGGCTTTCCTGCTGCCAAAAATTCATACAGCTTTAAAGGGAAAACGGCATTATTATAAGGTGACGGTTTGTAAGGCATCATTCCAATATCCACTAAATTCATATATTTTGGAACGTTTTCTGGAGGTATACTTCCTGTCCAGATGACATTTGGCTCTTCCAGCATCTCTTTAAATTCGAGATTTCCCCCTGTTCCGTCGGGGCCGACAAACAGAAATAGCCATTCTCGTTTTTGGCGTGCCGCCTTTGTAATTAGGGAGAAATCGAGCTTCGGTTTGATGCCGCCAATGAACCCTAAGATGGTTCCTTCAAATCCTGGTACAACGTCAGCAGTCCTATTCTCGTTTGCAAATAAAGAATATTCCACACCATTTTCAAAGGTGTAAACGTGAGAAGCTGCTGAAGCTCCGAGCTTCCTGACGATTTGATCACGCAAGTAATCGGATGTGCAGAAGATAAGGTCCGCTCGTTTTATAATCCGTTCTTCTGCGGCAGAAATTACGTTTTTTCTTAAAGCAGCAGCCATAGAGGGGGAGCCGCTTAATGGGGAAGACCAAAAATCACTGCAGTCATAGATAACCTTGTCCCATGAGTAAAGGTCAGCCAGAAGGGGGTATCCCGGAAACGTGTACCACAGAATCAACTTACATTGATCCCCAGATTGTTTAAGGGACTCAAGGAAAGGGTTCATTTTAATTTTATAAAAGCGATCTATGTATCTGCCAAAGCGGAACACTTTTTGCGGAAGCAAATCCTGAATTGCCCACTGTCTAATACCATTTGGCAGAGTGACAATGGAAGTATCGTTTTTAGTAGGGGTTGGGCATAGCCAGATTACATCTTGAGTTTCCGGCAGGCCATGGAGATACTCGGCTAATCTGTGCCTTCGATACCTTAAGCTATCCTGGCCCCATTCACCTGTTGCAACAATAATATGAATGTTTTTCATTTGCTCCACCCCTTAAATTCTTTTTACTACCGCATTAAAGGCATAATGCGAGAAGCACCAGAATGCCTTTACTACATTTAGCTTTTCTACCTTGCGATAGACGAACCAGTTCATCTTCGCGGCTTTCCATTTGTTTTTTGAGATCGACGAATTCCCGACTCGGTATTCAGCAAGGATTTCATTTAAGCCATAAGCAGTAAACCCTTTTTTCAGGATAGACAGCCATGTGGCAAGATCCTGTCTTGTCCTTATATTCGGCATTTTGAATGCCCCGGTTTGATGCTTGTCAATCATGACAGTTAGCGTTCCGACAATGGTGTTTTTTAGCAAATGATCATAAGAAATTTGTTCTGGAGCCAATACGTGCTTATTTACAGGTTTTCCATCTGAATTAATCATTTCGTACGCTGTGAAAGTAAATGCATGATGATGTTGCTGCATAAATTGCAGCTGTTTCTCAAGTTTTTCCGGCTTCCATCTATCATCGCTATCCAAAAAAGCGATGTACCTTCCTGCTGCTAGTCCAATCGCAGTATTTCTGGCAACTGCAGCACCACCGTTTTCACTTAGGGAGATTACCCGTATCCTCTCGTCAGCCTGTGCATACTTTTTTAGCTGCAGAAATGTTTCGTCGGTCGAGCAATCATCAACAATAATCATTTCCCAGTCTCTAAAGGTTTGGTTTTGCACAGATTCAATCGTTTCTCCTATAAACTCGCTGGCATTATATGAGGGTGTAATAATTGAAACAAGAGGCAGCTTCTTATTCACCTTTGTCAACCTCCTACTGTTTTTGCTCACGAACAAGTTCCGGTATAACTATCCATAATAAGGCTAGGGTCAACCCTATCAACACTCCCAGTACAGCACGAGCTTTTGATGAAACTGCGTTTGCTCCGATTTCTTGTTGGTCAGCTGCTTTTAGAAGCACAGCTGGCTTCATCGTAAGGTGTGCTGATTGCAGTTCATATAAAAAGCGCTGTTGATCAACCTTGGCGTCTGGCCCGACAGTTTCATTTCTCAATTGATCAATCGACTTTTTCATAATGTCCTGTTTTTGTTCATAGTGGGATTGATCAAGTTTTAAAAACGCCTCCGCGATTTTGTTGACTACCTGAATGGAATCCTCTTGGGAGTGATTCTTAAAGGAAATCCTGATATTTGTTTCAGACACAGGTGTCACACTCAAATCGTTAAGAATATCTTCCTTATATTCTTCGTAGATATCAGGAAGATTTTCTTTGTAAAAAGGTAAATTAGATAATAAAACAATCACTTGCTTTGTTTTGTTTAAATTGGGATTTTCATAGCTTCCTAAAGAGATTTCGGCATGAGCAGGTATATCAGATTCAGATGAACCAACTGGAAGAAACCAGCCGAGGGCACCAAGGAAAACAGGGAAAACAATTAGTAAAATGAAATACTTCTTCGTTCTTTCAATCAATCTAGCAGCGACAAGTTCCATGCCAACGGCTCCTTAAACTATTATTTTGGATAGGGAAGATTCTTTATTTCCTGGTGAGAAGGATAATTCCCGAGCGGGTAAAGATTTCATAACAGAAACAACCGAAATAACAAAGCCCAGAAAGACCCAATGGAAATAAAGGTTAATCATTGTACTTGGGCTAATGCTGGAAACGAGGAAAGCCGCCATAGCCAGCAGGCAGGCTTCAAGAAGAACTTTAACTTTTCCTTCTCCCGATCCATATAGCTTGTAAAGGCTAAAAAAGAGATAGCCATACATTAGGACATAACCTAAAAACACGATGATTCCAAAGTTCCCTAGTATTTCCGCCAACCAGTTATGGACTTCCACGACATAATTAGTATGAAAGAGAGGGTTGTTTTTCAAATAGTATGAGATATTGCCTGCGCCGACACCAAAGCCGAGTGAATCTCCCAGGTAATGCAATGTATTTTTCAATAGATTTATACGTGATACATTGGAGGCCAGTGCCTCGTATTTCGGTTGATAGCCTGAAGACTGGAACAAGAGGCTGAAAAGTTTTTCAAACTGGCTAAACATTAGAAATGCCACGACAACTACTGCAGCTGCAGCAAGATATATTGCTAACTTCTTCAGAACCTTAGGCAGGTATAAAAAGAGATAAAGTGAAAGCCCGGCAAACAGGGCAAGTAGGCTGGCCCTTGATTCAGTTAAATAAATAAGATAACCGGAAAGAAGGGCAAGCAGTGTCATGATCGTTTTTAATGTACCATTTGCACAGTTCTTAGCAGCAACTAGATAAAAGAAAAATGAGATGGTTAAAAAAGTGGCAAAATCATTTTGGTTATAAAATACCGATGTTGGATATCCCAGCTTGTATTCTGGTCCTCCGTATAGGGTGGAGGAGGGCAACTGTCTGTGAAGAAAATGATTCATCAGGCCGACGATCATCAATGGAATGCTCATCAGCATCCAAAGGGTATACACCATCCACAGCTTTGTAAGACTTTTAAACGTAAAAACTGCCAAGAACACAAACAAGATTCCAATACCAAGAAGAAATATGTATTTTATTCCATCTATCACCGATTTTGCCCAAAGCAATGATACGCAGGCGTATGCGAGCCAAAACAAGAGAAATAACATTACGCCTTTAACCTGCACTTCACTCCAATAGCGAGGCAGCATCCGGTCCCGCGCAATATGAACCAGGAAAATGCACACGGCAGCAATTAGAAGCAGCCTGTAAAGAAATAAAGTAAAGAAACCAACTTCGATGCTTAGAAACGATTGGTTGAGAAAAGTAGAAGCTACAAGCAGATACATAGTGGCAACAGATAGTTGCCTGAAGCTTACATTCGGTTTTATAAATGCCGCCAGGATTAATAAAGCCCAAACTCCAGAAAAGGCTAGAAATTGACCCATCACACCGGCGAAGTAACAGATTGTCATCAGGCCAATAAATAGGAAAGCGGATGTTATTGTTGCATGTTTAATGTTGATTTTTCTCTCCATACTTTCCCTTCTCCTTTTTACCAAGGCTCTAAATGGCCACCCTACTATTCCCCATCCGGGGGAGTGTTCACTTCCCTGTTAAATTACATGGGACACAAGCGTGTTTTCGCTATATACTGCAGGGCGTCCTGTTGAAATGTAAGTATACCCAAGCTTATGCATAAGGCCGAGATCAAATATATTCCGTCCATCAATCATAATAGGCCGTTTCAAAAGGCGCTTTGCCTTGGTTAAATCAAGCTGTTTCACTTCCGTCCAGTCAGTAAGGATCACACATGCATCTGCATATTTTAACGTTTCATACATATCTGTTGAATAATCACACTGATTCCCAAGATGTTTTTTCGCCTCATCGATTGCAATTGGATCGAAAGCTTTTACATAGGAGCCAAGTTTTTTCAACTGTGGGATAATATCGAGCGCAGGGGAATATCGGACATCATCCGTATTAGGCTTAAAGGCAAGACCAAGAACACTGATGGTTTTTCCTTTTAAAGATCCTAAGGAATCGATCAGCTTTTCTACAACCTGGTTCCTCTGATGTTCGTTTGTTTCCATGACCGCTTTAATCAGCTGAAAATCATATCCGCAATCACTTGCTATATGCAAAAGGGCTGCTGTATCCTTTGGAAAACAAGAGCCTCCAAATCCAACCCCAGCCTGTAAAAACTTATTGCCAATCCTTTTGTCCAGTCCAATTCCTTCGGATACTTTGCATACATCGGCGCCCACACGCTCACATATGTTGGCAATGTCGTTAATAAATGATATCTTTGTCGCCAAAAAGGCATTTGCTGCATATTTTATTAGCTCTGCACTTTCTACCGTGGCCTTAACTATCGTTGATGTAAACGGCTTATGAAGCTCAGCCAGGATTTCATAGGCTTTTTCGCTTGTAGTGCCAATCACGGCACGATCCATATTCATGCAGTCTTTAATAGCTGTTCCTTCACGCAAGAATTCGGGGTTTGATGCAATATCAAACTGTTGGTTCTTAGGAGCATGGCTTCGGATAATCGTCTCTACAAGCTTGCCTGTCCCAACTGGTACAGTACTTTTCGTGACAACCACCTTATAGCTATTCAGATTTTTGCCGATGGTTTCTGCAACCTGTTTGACATAAGTCAAATCTGCTTCTCCATTTGCTGACATCGGGGTACCGACCGCAATAAAAATTACTTCAGCCTGTCTGATCGCCTGTTCAATATCCGTAGTGAAATCAAGTTGCTTTTTTTCCACGTTTCTCTCCACGAGCTCCTCTAATCCTGGCTCATATATGGGCATAATCCCTTGTAAGAGGCTCGATATTTTGCTTTGATTTATGTCAGCGCATGTCACGTGATTGCCTGCCTCTGCAAAACAAGTTCCAGATACAAGGCCCACATATCCAGTCCCGATTACCGTTATCTTCTTCACAATGATCGTCCCCTTTTGTACATTTATTTACTCTTGCTCAAAAGTTGGTCTCCTTTAAGTACTTTTTGATACAACGCAACGAGTTCATCAGCATTCTTTCTGGCATCATAGTGTTCTTGTACACGGGAACGCAGCTCATACCCAATCTTTTTAAGGTTTACGTTTCCATACAGATACTCCTGAATTCCCGCGACAAGGTCTTCAACGGATTGGGGTTCAATTAAAAGCTGGCCATGCTCCCCAAACAACTCCGGGACATCGCCAACTCTGGTACAAATAACTGGCACCTTTAAGGCAAGTGCCTCTATCACAACCGTTGGCATGCCTTCCCGGTAGGAGGGAAGTACGAATATATCGCTGGCAGCCAAGTAATCTTTTACCCTTTCATTTTCTACCTGTCCGATTAGGAATAGCCGTTTATTTAATTCCGGATGCGATTTTAACTTTCCATAAGCTGGCCCATCCCCGACATAGACAGCAGCAACCTCTGCTGGCAGTTCCTCAAGCGCCTTGGCAAGTTCGAAAACTCCCTTTGTCTCTGTTAATCTCCCGATAAATAAGACAAGTTTTTTATCAAGCGGAAGTGCCAGCTGCTTACGAATTTCCAGCTTAAATTGCTTTGGTTCTTTAAAGCGGGATAAATCAACCCCGATTGGAAGAAAGGAGCTATCTCTTCCGCTCATTGCTTTCGCTGTTACTTGCAAATTTCTGCCCACTGACACGACATGGGTTGCTCCTTTGACAGACTGGAGAAATGCTTTCATCGCACTATTGCTATAGTGTGGATAGACATTTACATCACTGCCATGCAAGGTTAATAGCCAGGGAAGGCTTGTTGCTTGAGCGACAAGCCTAGCAGCTCCTCCAGAGGGCATGGCAAAGTGTGCATGAATCAAGTCGGACTCGATGTTGAATTCGATTATCGTCTTTAATACAACGGCAGCTATTCTTTGGTCAGGCTGAACCCACCTAAGCTGCCCCGGAAATGCCGTATAAGGAGGCCGATAAACTGTAATACCTTTACGTACATACCTGAGTGGCATGTTATCCAAGACCCGGTACTTTTTTTTCATATAACGGATTACCACCGGGTTTCTTGGTACCGGGCAGATGACAGTAACTTCAATACCTAGCCTGGCGAGCGCCTGTACTTGTGTTTCATGAAAAACTCCGCTCCCGGGCTGTTCGGGGCTTGGATATACACTTGTTATCCATAAAACCTTCATAGTTGGCCGGCCTCCTGTCCGCTTCATGACTAATGAGATAAACTGCGGATAACATTTGTAAAGGAGTAGTACTTATCAAGATAGTGGAAATGTTCAATCCATTTCACACCACGATTGATTTGCTTGCTATTGGTTCATTTTTGCTTTTAGTTCTACTTGCGTTCGAAATCAACGCGCTCCCTCACCAGTAAAAAGAATCTTGAATGTCTTCATCATAATTTTCATTTCAAACTTGAACGCTAGTTTCTGAATGTACTCCAAATCATATTGAAGCTTTTCTTCAGGTGTAATATCATAGCCGCCGTTTACCTGGGCAAGCCCTGTCAGTCCTGGTTTAACGAGCAGGCGTTTTTCAAATCCTGCAATCTCCTGATTGAACTTCTTTACAAAAACGGGCCGTTCAGGTCTTGGCCCAACAATTGACATGTCTCCCTTTAAAACCAATAGCAGTTGCGGCAGTTCATCAATCCGTGTTTTTCGAATAAATGCACCCACCCTGGTAACACGGGGATCGCATTTCGCCGCCCATCTAGCACCTTGCTTTTCTGCATCCATTCTCATCGACCTGAGTTTAATGATTTTAAAGGTTCTGCCATTCTGGCCAACTCTCTCCTGAAAATAGAAAGGAGAACCAGGGGTCTCCAAAATGATTAGCAGAGCAAAAAATAAGATGACGGGAAGAGACAGCACAATGCCGAAGCCACCAATTACAATATCAATAATTCTCTTTAAATAGAGGTATTGATATGCATCTCTTGAAAGTGATAGATTGGAGATTTCTTTGACTCTTGCATAATCGTGATAGAAATTGTAGGCCTTTTCTGTACTCACAAACACACCACCCAAGCCACATTTTGTAACTGACATATAGAGTTTAGCCCTAATTCGTGAAGAAGATATTGAGTCTTTACTAATACTTTGTAAGGATTGTTAAGATTTTTCTAAAAATTTGATTTCTTGTAAGCTTTTTTACGCCTGTGTAAATTTAAGAAAGGAAAAGTGGAGGATATATAATAGAAGGAAAAGGGGACTGACCAATCACAAAGTGTTACATTTTTGTCATAAAGGTAACCTTTCTGATTGGTACTTTGAAGAAATAAATAAGTAAACCATTTCTTTTTCATCATTAATGTTTAAAGGTGTGCAACTTGGTGACAGGGCGGTCATTCGGAATCGAAAACACCCCTTGACGAAAAAAAACACCGGAATTAGGCTCCGATGTTCTTTTTCGTCATGTAGTTAGACTTTTTCTAAACCGGCTGCTTCTCAACAGGGTTGCTTTTTACATAACCATTAAGATTATTCAACTGCCATCTCCATGAATCCGTACACATTTCTTCAATTTCTTTTGCGGCGTACCACCCAAGCTCATTTTTCGCTTTCTCTGGATTAGCAAAGCATTCGGCAATATCACCTGGCCTGCGTTCGGTTATTTTATAACGGATCGTTTTTCCGGTTGCTTTCTCAAAAGCCCGGATCACCTCGAGGACACTATAACCTTTTCCGGTGCCCAAGTTGTATGCATTGAATCCTGTTTCTGATTGTACTTTTTCTAATGCTTTTAAATGTCCAAGGGCCAAGTCAACAACATGGATATAATCTCTTACACCCGTACCATCTTTTGTTGGATAATCAGATCCAAAAACCTTCAGCTCTCTTAATTTCCCGGCTGCTACCTGGGTGATATATGGCATCAGGTTATTTGGAATTCCATTGGGGTCTTCCCCGAGAAGGCCGCTTTGATGCGCCCCGATTGGATTGAAGTATCGAAGACAGGATATGCTCCACTCCGGATCTGAAATATAAAGATCTTTTAAGATTTCCTCAATGAATAGCTTGGATCGGCCGTACGGGTTCGTCGACCCCAGGGGAAGATCTTCCGGGATAGGAACTGCTTTAGGAACTCCATACACAGTTGCCGAGGAACTGAATACCATTTTCTTTACCTCGAATTTTTTCATAACATCACAAAGGATTAAGGTGCCACCCACATTATTATGATAATAGCGAAGTGGATCCGTTACCGATTCTCCTACAGCTTTTAGTCCGGCAAAATGAATGACAGCCTCTATCTTATTCTCGGTAAATACTGTTTCAAGGGTGCTCTTGTCCAATAAGTCAGCTTCATAAAAAGGAAAATCTTTACCTGTTATTTGTCTTATTCTTTCTAAAGCCTCAGGATTGCTATTTGTAAAGTTATCAATTGAGACAATGTCATAACCTGCATTTAGAAGTTCCACACACGTATGAGACCCAATAAATCCTGCGCCACCGGTAACTAAAATAGCCATACACTACCTCCAAAAGTTATATTCGTTTTTCTGCATTAGCCAGGAACAAAGTGACATTAAATTAAAAGCTCAGATAAAAGGATATATTTACATTACCATTCCCTTAATAATATTCAGCCAAGATAGTGTTAAGTCTCCGTTATTTTTATGTAAAATAAATGGCAAGACAGGGATAGTACTACAATCTATAAAAGAAATTTTTAATGGAAAAGCTGTGTTATAGGAGAAAGTTTATTTACAAATTTGATTTGCAACGCCAGTAGCGGAAATCAACAAATTTGTTTTAACACACCTTTTGAAAAATGAACAAACTATTTCCAAACAATTAATTAATCTGTAACAAACAGCAAACAAGTTGATTCACGGCCAAATTAGTTTTAACTTTGAAGTAAGGGTTTTATTTTGGAGGAGATTTTATGAGAATTCTTGTCATAGAGGATAATGAAAGTGTATGTGAAATGATCGGGATGTTTTTCCTAAAGGAAGGAATAGAAGGCCAGTTTGTCCATAATGGGCTTGAGGGATATAACCGCTATAAAGCGGGCGGATGGGATTTACTGATTGTCGACTGGATGTTGCCAGGCATGGATGGTGTGACGCTTTGCCGGAAAATCCGGCAAGAAAACAGTTCAGTGCCAATTATTATGCTTACTGCAAAGGATAGTGAATCGGATCAAGTGCTGGGGCTTGAGATGGGCGCGGATGATTATGTAACGAAGCCATTCAGCCCTTTAACACTAATGGCCAGAATCAGAGCTGTTGCCCGCCGCTATCAAAATACGGCTGAAGGCACGCAAGAACCAAGGAATGTCATTTCAACAAAGCATTTTGTTATTGATAAAGATACAAGGGAAGTCAATTTGGATGGAAAAACGATAACAAACTTGACACCAAAGGAATTTGACCTACTATCCTTCCTGGCAACCAATCCAAGGCAGGTTTTTACTAGAGACCAACTGCTTGAAAGGGTTTGGGGCTACCAGTTTTATGGGGATGAACGAACGGTCGACGTCCATATTAAACGCCTCAGGAAAAAAGTTGGCACAAGCGCACAGCCTTTTTTCCATACCGTATGGGGGGTAGGCTATAAATTCGATGAAACGGTAGACATAAATGAAAATTAAGTACTTTTATCAGCAGTTATTCAGCCATATCGGGGTACTGATTGCAGCATTCCTCGTCCTCAGTCTGCTGTTCACCAGTTATGTTGAAAAAGTTGTATTTCAAAATAAAACAGACGAGCTGCTTGAATACGGACGAAATATTCTCATCGACCTGGGGCGCAGCGGGCAAAACCCAAGAGCAGTTGAGACGGTCATCAATCAATATGCAAGGGTGCTGTTTGGAAGGGATATTCAATTCAGTGTATTTGAGGTAAATGAAAATCGTGTTGATTTGCTGAATCCAATTGACTGGCGTGGCCCAGCAATTGTTTTGACTCAGAATGACTGGGAACAGCTTCGTTCTGGAAGTCCAGTAGTAATCAAGTCAGACTTGAAACGCTATAATCAAAATGTATCGATTGTAACCGTACCTTACATTACGAGTGGTGGATTCGTTGGTGGTGTTCTGTTAATTTCCCCAGTTAAAGGTCCTAGGGAAATGATTAGCGGTATCAATGAATATTTGCTGTACACAGTCTTGATTGCACTCGGCGTTTCCTTCCTTCTCAGCTGGCTACTATCTAGAATTCACGTAATCCGCATCAAGCGTATTCAAAAGGCTGCTTCTGCGGTAGCCGCAGGAGATTATAGTGTCCATGTGCCTTCTTCACATTTCGATGATGAAATCGGAGAGCTTTCAAATGATTTTAACCATATGGTTGATAAGATTAGTCAGTCCATGGAGGAAATCGACAGCCTTGAAAACAGGCGAAGGCAATTCATGGCGGACGTCTCCCATGAAATGCGGACTCCGCTTACTACAATTAGCGGGATTATTGAAGGGCTCAGGAATGATATGATACCGGAGCAGGAAAAAGAAAAGGGCATAAACTTGGTGAGCAAAGAAACGAAACGGTTGATCAGGCTTGTTAATGAGAACCTGGACTACGAGAAAATCCGTTCCAACCAGGTCATATTGAATAAGGAAGAAATTCAGCTTGCAGAAGCTTTTGAAATTATCAAGGAGCAGCTCGACATGCAGGCGGAGGAGCGCGGTAATAAAATCGAGCTCAATGTTAGTGAGGATATTATGATTTTTGCGGATTATGACCGGCTCCTACAAATTTTAATTAACATTACCAAAAATAGTATTCAGTTTACTACAGATGGAAAGATCAGCCTTACCGGTTATGAAAAAGAAGGCTACAGCTTTATTGAAATTGAGGATTCTGGTATTGGAATTGACGCTTCCGAAATTGAGAAAATATGGCGCCGTTTTTACAAAGCTGATACATCGAGAAGGAACAATCCGTATGGTGCTTTCGGTCTCGGGCTTTCGATTGTAAAAAGGCTGGTGCAGCTCCATGACGGTGACATCCGTGTAGAGAGTCAAAAAGGAAAAGGAACGAAATTTACAATTGTGATCCCAATGCCAAAAGGTTATTGATTCTGCTGCAGGGAAAAACCCTGCAGTATTTTTTTCGGCTTTATAAAATGAACTTATGTAATGAAGTTAGCTGTTGATTTCGCTTCGCAAAGGGAAGCTTCCAAAAATCATCATCGAAGTGAGACAAAGGTAAGTTTCTAGGAATATCCTGGGCACGGATAGGTCGAAATTTACCTGGCATGAGCTGCTTCACTTTCCAAAATTCCCGCAGCAACTATTATTTCTCCTATCCCCATTTCTTATTACAAATTTAAAAGCCTTGCCTCAGTTTGTTAATAATTTGTTCATATCTCCGGTCTATCCTTAAGATAAATAAAAAAGAAGCGGGAGGTATACATGATGGATGATTTTAATAAAAACTATGGACCATTCCTTCCAGAACCTCAGCATCAGCCTGAGCAACGCCAAGAACAGAAGACAGAAAAGAAACCAAGTAAATTCAAACGTTTCCTTTCGACTGTTTCTGCAGGGATCATTGGGTCTGCTGTTACTTTGGGGGCAGTTTACTATACAGATTTCAATCCTTCTGGTTCCGACCAAGGGATAAAAGCAGCCGAAACGGAGTCTATCTCCAACGCATCAGCTAATCTTGTACCGGCTGCTACTACTAGCAATGGAGAAGCGGGTTCGATTGCAGATATGGTAGAGAAAGCATCCAAGGCAATTGTTGGGATTGTCAATATTCAGGAAAATAGCAACCCGTTCACTGGAAATCGTGGAAGTGTAGAAAGTGGTTCAGGTTCGGGTGTAGTTTTTAAGAAATCAGGAGATTTTGCCTACATCGTGACCAATAACCACGTCATTGAGAATGCAACAAAGGTAGAGGTCTCCTTCTTCGATGGAGAGAAGGCAACTGCTCAAGTTGTCGGAGCAGATGCATTGACCGACCTTGCAGTAATAAAAGTTGATGCAAAATATGCTTCACAAACTCTCGACTTTGCAGATTCATCTACCCTAAGACCTGGGGATGAGGTATTTGCAATTGGAAATCCGCTGGGCTTGGACCTCTCAAGGACTGTTACCCAGGGAATTGTCAGTGCGATAGACCGCAGTATTGACGTATCAACTTCAGCAGGTCAATGGGAATTGGATGTTATTCAAACAGATGCAGCCATAAATCCAGGGAATTCTGGTGGTGCATTAATTAATACAGCAGGCCAGGTTATTGGTATCAACTCTCTAAAGATATCTAATAGTGGAGTTGAGGGTTTAGGTTTTGCCATTCCAAGTAATGATGTCGTTCCAATTGTTAATGAATTGATTGAAAAAGGGAAGGTTGAACGCCCATATCTAGGAGTAAGCCTTGCTGACCTCGAGGAAATCCATGCTTCCTATCTTGAGAATCTCCCTGATGGGGTAAAAGCAGGAACCATGGTCACATATGTCCAGCCTGGATTTGGTGCCGATAAAGCTGGCATAAAGCAGCAGGATGTGATTGTTGAAATTAATGGCGAAAAAGTTGAAAATTCATCTGCGCTACGCAAATATTTGTACTCGAATGCAGAGGCGGGCGAAAAAATAACACTCACGTTTTACCGTGATGGAAAAAAAGAAACAGCAGATGTGATACTGACTGGAGATAGTATTGTTCATTAATCCTGATGTTACTGAGGCTGTTAATGCAGGATGAATTTCGAAAATGATCTTTGGAAGAGCTGTTTCATAGACGCAAACAGCTCTTCGTTTTGATGAAATATCACATATAAAAATAAAGTGAAATCCAGGGGGAAAATATATGAAAAAGTTTATGAACAAGAAAGTACTAACGATAGTAGGCGGAATTGTTATTATTGCAGTATTTGTTCTCGTTTCTGCAATTTCAGGACCGAAAGCAGCTGCTACAATTGATGGTGAAAAAATCACCAGGGATGAACTGAATACGAAGCTAAGTCAAGCATATGGGAACACTATGCTTGAAACGATGATCAATAACAAGGTTGTCGAACTTGAGGCCAAAAAGGAAAATGTGGCTGTTACCCAAAAGGAAATTGACGCTGAGTTTGATAAACTTGTTGAGGCTTATGGCGGAGACGAGGCTATGGATGCGGCGCTTGAGCAAAATGGTGTCTCCAAAGAAATATTGAAACAGGATATTGGGGATTATTTATTGGCGGACAAGCTAATGAGGGAAAAGATAAAGATTACTGATGACGAAATGAAAACATTTTTTAAGGAAAATAAAGCAAGCTTTAATACAGAAGAGCAGGTGGAGGCAAGCCATATTCTTGTGAAGGACGAAAAAACAGCCAAGGAAGTGAAGGACAAACTTGATAAAGGAGAGGACTTTGCTGCGCTTGCTAAGGAGTATTCCACAGACACGGGAAATGCGGAAAGCGGCGGGGAACTTGGCTTTTTTGGCAAGGGTGACATGGTAACGGAATTTGAGGATGTAGCCTTTAAGTTGGATGTTAACCAAATAAGTGAACCAGTTAAAACCGAGTATGGCTACCATATTATTAAAGTTACCGACAAGCAGGCTGCAAAAGAGGCAGTTTACGAAGAGAGCAAGGAAGATGTAAAGGAACAGATCTTCCAGCAGAAATTCCAAACTGAGTATCCGACATGGCTGGAAGATGCAAAAAAAGAATACAAAATTGAGACATTCCTAAGCTAGAAAATAGGGGCCACTTATGTGGTCTTTTTTGTGGGGGTACCTGGCACCACCCGGATTTATTGTTTCACATGCAGTAAAAAGCGGAACTACCGTACAAGAATTAGCCTTTGTATACAAAACAAACATCCGTGGGGCAGTAACCCCACGGATGTTTGTTTTTCTTTATAAAGTAAATTATGCCTCAACAGTAAGCTGGATGCCAAGGCCTTCAGCTACACGGGTTCCATATTCTTTATCAGCCTTCAGGAAGTGCTGGATTTGACGAAGCTTGATTTCTTCGTACTCAACCGGCTTCATTGCAGCAACGATGTTGGCAACAAGGCGATTTCTTTCTTCTTCGCTCATCAACCGGTAAAGGTCGCCAGCTTGAGTATAATGGTCGTTACGGTCGTAAGCTACAGATTGTGCCTCACCGGAAACAGCGAATGGAGCAATTTTGTTCTGCGGTGTTTCAACGGGACCGCTGAAGCTGTTTGGTTCGTAGTATACGGAGCCGCCTCCATTATTGTCGAACCTCATTTGGCCGTCGCGCTGATAGTTGTTCACTTCCACACGTGGACGGTTGATAGGAAGAAGGTTATGATTTGCTCCTACGCGATAGCGATGTGCATCCGAGTATGCAAATAAACGCCCCTGAAGCATTTTATCAGGTGAAGCTTCAATACCAGGCACAAAGCTGCCAGGTGAGAAGGTAGCCTGCTCAACTTCGGCAAAATAGTTTTCAGGATTTTTGTTAAGAACCATTCGGCCAACTTCCTGAAGAGGATAATCCTTTTGGGACCAAACCTTAGTAACATCGAATGGATCGAAACGATATGTGTCAGCATCCTCTAGAGGCATGATTTGAACATATAGGGTCCATGCAGGATAGTCGCCTTTTTCGATTGAGTTGTGCAGGTCTTCAATATGATAATCAGGGTTTATGCCAGCAATTTCAGCTGCAGTTTCAGGTGCTAGATTGGCAATGCCCTGTTCTGTCTTGAAGTGGTATTTAACCCAGAATGCTTCACCTTTTGCATTGACCCATTTGAAGGTATGGCTGCCAAAACCGTGCATATGGCGGAAAGTCGCAGGAATGCCGCGGTCAGACATTAGGATGGTTACCTGGTGAAGTGATTCTGGCGAGAGAGACCAGAAATCCCAAACTGCATTAGGATTTTTCAAGTGAGTCTTAGGATCCCGCTTTTGTGTATGTATGAAATCAGGGAACTTGATTGCATCGCGGATGAAGAATACCGGAGTATTGTTGCCTACCAGGTCATAGTTGCCTTCCTCGGTATAGAACTTTACTGCGAAACCGCGAGGATCGCGTACTGTGTCAGCAGAGCCGAGCTCACCAGCCACTGTTGAGAAACGGATAAACATCGGAGTCCGTTTGCCTACTTCGGAAAGGAAGTTAGCTTTTGTAAATTGGGATACGTCCTTCGTTACTTCAAAATAGCCATGCGCTCCTGCGCCCTTGGCATGCACGACACGCTCAGGAACACGTTCCCGGTTAAAGTGGGCCAGTTTTTCAAGTAAATGAACATCCTGGATCAAAGTAGGTCCGCGATGTGCCGCAGTAATTGAGTTTTGGTTATCTCCAACTGGTGCACCCCAGCTAGTCGTAAGGTTTTTTCTGTTTTCCATTTTACAGCCTCCCTAACAAATGTAATCATAGTAAAAATGATATTAATTAAAAACAACTATCATTTTATAATTATTATAATTTAGGATTCTTTCTATCGTCAATTTTTTTAACTAAAAATACAAATAAAATTTTCGAGATAAAGAAAAGCGGGAATAAAAAGGTATTAATAAACATGTAATTGATTTTCAAACCACCACTGTAAAGTTTCGTAAACTGCAGCGGAGTAAGTTGGGAAAAGCAACATTGAGAATAACGATGATCTATGAAGGAGTCTTCGCGGCTTCCATAAAAAATCATTTTAGTAGCTAATGAAAAAATAAAAACAGCGGTCCTTCTAGGTCCGCTGTTTCTCAATTAATAACAATCGCTTGGCTGCCCATTTGCTCCCAAGCCTCTATGAAGTTAGTTTTATCAACTTTAAGATTCTTTGTCCCATACGGGTCGTTTACGTAAATATGGCTTTCATCATAACCAGTTATTGCAACGCTGTGCATATTAAAAGTAATTTGTACGGGCCCATCGGGTGTTTCCCATGTTTCGAAATTACCTTCTCCAAGAGGGGCGTAAATTGTATTGATAATTACCCAGACAGGTTTACTTTCGGAAAGCTTTTCAATTACTCTATCAAAAGATTGGCCAGTGAGATTTTCTACTCGTTCCCCTGCATACTTTTTTGCCAGGTTAAAAATAGGTTTATGATAAACACCCAAACCAGGCCCATTTTCCATATCGCCAACAAAGCCGGCATTCGGATTTCCCTTTTTACCGTTCCCGTAGTTTAGGGGAACATTCTCAATCGATTCAGCTAATTCATTTTTGGATACATCGATTCCTTGAAAGGTTAATATCATTGCCAGGCTTGTTACTTCACAACCATTATATAGCCTCGGAGCTGCCATCTGTTTAAATAATGGTACATCGAGAATCATTTTATCAGGTAGGGAAATTGGAACCTCTTTTAAAGACAATGTTCGTTCTGCTTCTGGTGCTTCCGTATATGTTACTAGTTGTTCAGGTGGAGCGGAGGAGGCTTCTTCCTTATATGGATTATCAAATGCGGCTACTACAACAACAGAAATACATGCTAATGCAACGCCCAATTTCCAAATTTTTTTCATTCCTGACCTCCTCGACAAAATGCTTCAATAATTAACAAAATTTTATTCCCTTTATACCAATCTATCAAACTTTTTTAAAAAAGCTAGTTTTTAGAGAAAATTGAGAATTTCCTCCTATAGTTAATGTGAAGTAAACAAAAAAAGTGCGGGGAATGCCCGCACTTCATGTGAAAATAGTCTTATTCAGCAGCTTGAGTAGCTTGGATTTCAAACGAAATTTTAATTTTATCGCCTACAAGGACTCCGCCAGTTTCTAATGCGGAATTCCATGTTAGTCCATAGTCTGCACGGTTAATTGCACCTGTACCGCTGAAGCCAACCTTTTGGTTGCCCCATGGATCTTTTCCAGTTCCTTCATATACAACTGCAAAAGTTTCTGGTCTTGTTACACCACGGATCGTCAAGTCGCCAGTTACATCATATTCGCCTTCGTCTGTTTTTGAAATGCTTGTTGCGGTGAACGTAATTTTCGGGTTGTTTTCTACATCAAAGAAATCGCCGGAACGAAGATGGTTGTCACGATCTGCATTACGAGTGTCGATACTTGCTGCATCCACAGTAAAAGCGAGTTCGGCTGTAGTCAAATCAGCTGGATCAGCAACCACTTTAGCATCAAAGGATTGGAATGTACCCTTAACGTTTGCAATCATCATGTGTCTTACAGAAAAGTCTACGCTGCTGTGTGCCGGATCAATTGCCCATTTTACTTTTGTCATTTGTTTCTCCTCCAATTTTTCGTTTAATTAAAAAATCTTTAATTTGAGATAACTTAACTAAAATTAATTATATTAGGGTTTATGATAACTGTCAATTCTTTTTAATAATTTTATTTAGGAAATTTTTAAAAGTGAAAAAGGAAATACAGAATGATTCATTTCAGTGTTAAAGGGTATATTATAAGTGGCCAAATATTACATCATTGTGAACAATTCTCCTTTAGCTTAGGCTAAAGGAAATTGTTGGACTATAATGATATGGGCAGACTAATTAAAATAGGAGGATTAAAATGGCTAATAATCTTACAGCAATTGTCAATAAGCAAGTAGCAAACTGGAGCGTTTTATATATTAAACTCCATAATTATCATTGGTATGTGAATGGACCGGAATTCTTTACTCTGCATGCAAAATTCGAAGAGCTATACAATGAGGCAAATCTTCATATCGATGAATTGGCAGAAAGGCTCCTTGCATTAGGGGACAAACCAGTTGCTACAATGAAGGAAATCCTCGAATTGTCTTCGGTAAAGGAAGCGGATGGAGGAGAGAGTGCTACTGACATGGTCATGTCAGTCGTAAATGACTTTTCCGTTTTGATTGGTGAGTTGAAAGAGGGAATGGATCTCGCAGCCGAAACTGGTGACGAAACTACTGGGGACATGCTGCTAGCAATTCATGCAAGCCTTGAAAAGCATGTATGGATGCTGAACTCTTTCCTAGGTAAATAATAAAATTTTATTGGACCCTGTAAAGTGACCTTAAAAAGGACCACTGCACAGTAACGGGTTCAGTTACCTGTCACAAAAGTATAATATGTAAGGCAAATAGACCAGCAAATTGTATTTTAATTTGTTGGTCTATTTTTATTGATATATGGGCATTAATTTTACTATTACCTTATTTTTTGTTATAGAATTTGCATATCAAAATGTAGACTTACAGAAACTTCTGTAAGTATGCAAATTGCCATACATTTTAACAGTTAATTTACCTCACAAATAAATTAAGGGAGTAGAAAATTAGTGAAGATTAAGCCGAGGTACACCAGTACAGAAGAAACCACATTTAAACTGACACTAAAAACAAGAAAAATATTAGAACACTATTCTGAATATACAGGGTTAACCCCTGCACAGATCTTAGAGGAAATGGTTCCGGAATTATTAGGTGATGAAGACTTTATCGAATTTGTGGAAAGTAAACGGAGTAACCTGAGGATGAAACGTGAGTTGGGGTTAGTGAATGGTTAAAATTAAACGGCTCGCTACTATGGATGATTCCATTATTAGCATTGATCCCGGCATATCTCCTGAAGAAGTTAGGAATCGGCAGCTTGATTACTGCATTCTTTCTGATAAGAAGATGAAAACCAAGTATATCAAAAGCATATATCGGCCGGTACACCTCCACTGGAAGAAACAAGATTTTGTCATTCAGTTAAATTATTGCTCTAACCCTTTTTGTAAAAATCATAATGAGCCTCAGACCAAATATGAAGTGGGGAAGAGTCATCGATATGGATTAAGCGGGAAAAATGAACGTGTATTAAGATGCACGCCTGATCCAACCGACCCAGAGGGAATACCGACTTTAGGGTGTTTAACAAAAACCTTTTCCAATTGGTCTCTAGCAACCGAAATAGAGAGGTTAATTCGAATTAACTCTGTTGTTCCATTGGAGCCGGAATACAACTTCCATAAAGACGATTGTGATAACACGGATTCATATTTTGACAATTCGAAGGCTTTTTATAAGCGTGGGATAGCTTCATCTAAAGCACAGAAAATTCAATGCAAAACGTGTAAAAAATACACGAATCTATTGCCCGATAAAACCAGAACTACTTCTTATAATCAAAAGAGAAACGACATTCTCTTACAGTTTGCAAAACATTTGATTAATCGAGTTCCAGTTTCGAGTACTTGCGATATATTGAACATTGGAAAAGGAACTTTTTATGAGAAGTTAGAGTGGTTATATCGGTGCTGCATTGAATTCCTGGAAACTAGAGAAACCAAAAAATTGAGCAAAAAAACATATCCACGCATATGGTTGAACACAGATATGATGGCTTATTACCTCAATAACGTTAGGAAGAAAGGGCAAAAAAGACTACCGGGTGAAATTCGAGAGAAACAGATTCAAACACAAATTGTCATAACCACGGATTTAATCTCACGATATGTATTTCGAGCAGATTTAGCTTATGACTGGAATATTGACTTTTCAAATATACAATCACAAACAGAGCTGTATAAAGATGATCACTTACCGGTTGAATTACGTAAGTTCGCCAAATACACTAAGTTTTCCTATTATCCAATGAAACCAATAGCAACCGACACACAAACTATGGATGATTATAATAATGAATTGGCAGAGTTTATACGTAGAAGTAAGTACGTTGACGGATTACACGTCAATCACACTTATACAGTTATGGCCCAACTTTTTCTAATCAAACAAATGATTAATACGGATAAATGGAGAGTCGTAAGCGATGATGATATGGTCTTGAAATCCGCAGTGAAGAAGATTTTTTCAGATGAAATAAAAGCCGGGGAGCTGCACTATTTCGTCAACACTTTTGATAAAACGCTTTCCAGAGAAGATGCTTATAGTGAATATATAGAGTCTAATAAGTATTTAAACGAGTGGGCAGCAACAAATGGATTTGAGGAATCCTCGTTTTATGACAAAGCGGTTGAGTATATGACGAGAAGGCTGTCAACGCATAAGTTTTTTGAGGAAAAGATGGCACCTAACGGTACACCTTATGTAGTTCATAAGTCTAACAAGATAGAACATCCTTTAGCGATGGCTGACAGGGGCAATCGTTTTATAGATGTTATCACAGATACATCTATGCTTACCGATGAACATTTAGCACGATTGATTGTCAGAGCTAATGATAATTCAGTAAATGCTTTCCTTCAGGAAATTAGGCGAAGTTTATCATTTCTTGAAAGACCGCTAGTTACCTCTAGAGGGGACGGGGTATCTCACATTTATTCAAACTTTAACCCCAAGTATGCACAGATGGCCGTGACAATATTAAGGACCTTTTATAACTTCTGTAAACCAATAAAATCCGGCAACACTTTACAGACTCCAGCTCAACGCCTTGGTATATCGGATAAGGTATATACTTGGGAGGATATTATATACAAAAGATAAATCGCTTAACGGGACCGTTAAGCGATTTATCTTTATTTACATATGGCCTTCTTCAACTAAAGCACCCGTTAGTTTAAGTACATTTTTTCACAAATTTAACTATTTTGGAAGGAGGAATACAGCAAGAGTTACTTAGTAAGCCCTTGAATCCTTAGGGTTAACGTACATATATTGTTAATCCGTATATCCCTGTCCGATAAGTTCTTGGTTTTCAATGCTTGCATAGAAAAGCATATTATTATTGCTTGTAGTGCTTTTTATAGGGAAGTCAACAATATACACTTCCTTCCCGATGTATTCTCCTTTATCAATCTTACCCATACCTGGTTTTAAGGTTAGTTTACTAACTTTTGCATCTTTCCAAGACCCATCTATTCTATCTTTATTTGAAACACTTAGCTGATTCCACACAGACTCTCGGACATCTCTTTTTGTTACTTCTTCGGCTTTTTTTGAATTTTCTTTAGGGGCAGTATTATCTGTACCTGAACAAGCAGACAACCCAATCAAAAAGGAAAAAATTAAAAGTGAAAGTATACGATTTTTCATCTTACCACTCCTTCTGTTTACAATAAATGGATAAGTACATTTTAACACCCTTAGAACCTATAATGAATACAAGTTTAAGAATATTTTCTGAAATCCTTATATCCCATTTGAAACTTTTTATTCAAATCCTTATTGGACAATACTGCCCCGTTTGTTCAAAAAGCAAAAAATGCATTAATCCTCTTGTGATTAACGCACTCGATAGAGTAGCCTAAACTACGTATTTAAATTGGTAATTAATCTTATTTTAAATTTCTGACCAGTTTTAAAAATAACAACATAAATTAGGTACCCGATAACCACACCTAATAGATTACAAATAACATCATCTATATCAGTAATTCGTCCCCATCCACCACCAAAGGATTCTAACAACTGAATAAGTTCAATAGTTACCGACACAGCTAAACCTAGAATTGCAACTGATTTTAAACCTCTAATCTTATTACTTACAATTGGCAGTAAAAATCCAAAAGGCATTAATAATAAAATATTTCCAACAACATTTCTAACAATAAGTGAAATCATAAAGAAAACATCACCATCATAAGCAGTTCCTACCTGACTGATATTCCTAATAATTGATACAAGGGGCACAATATTTATTGAGCGGAAAAAATTTTTGTAGTCCATTTCAAAACCTATTGGTATAGGAAATAAAGTAACAGAAACAACCAAGCATATGTAGATACTAAATAATAAGTTAATAATTTCCTTAAACCAGTATATTGTTTTTTGGTTTCTGTACCTTCTTACAATAAAAATGGATCGAACTATAAGATAGATTAGCATTCCCGCAGCTACAAACAGACTGCCATTTATTAACACCAACTTATTCCACCCCTTTCTCACTGACTCCAATACCTAATTTTACCATATATGTTTCTTAAACTAAACTGCTCCTTTAGCTTAATAAGGAATTCAACAAAAAGGTGCCTTAATCCTTCTTGGATCAAAGCACCCTATAGTGGGATAAGGGAAAATTAAATTTTATCATCTTTGTGCCATTTATCATCGCCCATAATCCTATCAATGATGTGATTATCCGCCCAAGCTGCCGCTACTTCTAATTTTTCACATTCCGATTTTGTTGCACTTCGAATTTCACCTTTATGGTAAATGGAATATTCACCTGAAATACTATCAATGATACAAGAAGGAGGCGGAAATGCTTCATCATCACTTTTAAAAGGGCGATTTTCTACAACCGTCCAATCTCCTGACTTTAGAACATATTTATATACACCAACAATAAATTGGTACTCCTCATCCTTTGGAATGTCTTCAATATTTTCTCCGATGTATTTATAAATTCCTATACCAGCATCTTTAAATATTCTACCGAAAGCATATTTGCCATTAGGTAAAGGTATAGCATATACATCCCCAATTTTGATTCGGGTACGTTTCTTTCCTGTCATTTAAAATTACCCCATTCCTAGAACATATTGATAATAAGTTCTACGTTTTGACTCGTCATCTCCTTCTTGTGCTAACCTGCCACGTTAGTGTAATAAGAAATTCGATAAAAAGGGGCGTAAATCCTCCAATGTAATAATGTTTATATGTGCTCAATAAATAAAAGGACCAAATCGCCGGCATAGCAATTTGGTCCACAAAACCAATAACATATTTGAATACAACAAACATTACATTTTACATTGTAAATTAACTTTTTGTGATAGGTATCCGAACCCGTTAACTGCACAGGGTCTTTTTATGTAAACGGGCAAGTGGGAAAACAAGTAATGCGATAAAATATATGGAGAAAGAAAGGAAGAGTTATCTGTGTTTAAATTTGTGCAAAAAAAAACGGCCAATTAGGCCGGTTACGATAAGGAGAAGATGAGATTCGAACTCACGCGACGGTTGCCCGCCCTAGCGCATTTCGAGTGCGCCCCCTTGAACCACTTGGGTACTTCTCCAAATATTGGAGCGGGTGAGGGGAATCGAACCCCCGCCATCAGCTTGGGAAGCTGGAGTTCTACCATTAAACTACACCCGCAGGTAGACTATACATATAAATGGTCGGGAAGACAGGATTTGAACCTGTGACTCCTAGCAGTCAGCAAATCAATAAAAAATAACGATGCGGATGAGAGGACTTGAACCTCCACGGGGTTGCCCCCACTAGAACCTGAATCTAGCGCGTCTGCCGATTCCGCCACACCCGCAAAAGAAAAAAGCAGCACAATTAATATATCATAATAATAACAAATTGTGAAGAAAAAAAATTAGTATCAAGTGCGAACTTATTTGTTAAGAATTCGTAAATTCATGTAAATCAATTGACGAAACTGTCGTAAATCTCATATAGTATTGGTAACAAGTTGAATATTTCTTTTCTCCTAAAGGGGAGTAGCTTTTACAATATGGTCGTCATTACGGGGCATTCGCCTTCGGCCATGTTGGCAGCATTAGTGTTGTTAGCAAGACCTTTACCTGACTGGTAAGGGTCTTTATTTTTTCTTTGGAAAGCCTTTGCCAATTAATATGGTAAAGGCTTTTTTTGTTTTCTTGTAAGGGAAACGAGGGGCAAAAGGAAGGCTTGGTCAATTGATTATACGCAATTTATGATGGCAGGGAGGATACAAAGTGAGAAAGCCAATCAAGGTATCATTTTTAGATCTTGTAGAAGCAAATAAAGATGAGTTACTGGAGAATAAGGAACAGCTTGATGAAATAGAAAAAAGAGTCGAAGAGAAATTAGCAAATATTGAATCGCATGGCCTAAAGTGAAATCATCAAACAATAAGGAGAATGAAGTTTGTTGCTTAGAAAATATTTAGCGTATGCAGGCATTGGTTCAGCTTCTATTGATTTAGTTCTTGGAAAGGCTGAGTGCAAGCCGGGAGATGTAGTAGATGGTTTCTACTTAATAAAAGGCGGCATTGTTGAACGTAAACTTAAGCGGATTGATTGTGACGTAAAAATAGATGGGAATACGGGGGGAATGGAAGAAGTCCTTGATTCCATAACCATTCTTACAAGTAAAGTAATTCCTCCCAATACTACAAAAAACATACCTTTTTCATTCCGTATACCTGAGTCACTAGAAAGTAATGCTAAAGGCAAAAAGATTTGTTTTAAAACCACCCTGTCCTTTAATAAAGGGATCGAAACAACGGATTATGATTATATTACTATAATTTCACCTAACCTGGAGGTATCATAATGGAATTTTCAATTTTACTTGAGTATGGCTGGGTATTGCTATTATTAATTGCCATTGAAGGACTTCTCGCAGCCGACAACGCGCTAGTCCTGGCTATCATGGTTAAACATTTGCCGGAAGAAGAAAGAAGAAAGGCGCTCTTTTATGGTCTTGCAGGAGCATTCGTTTTCCGTTTTGCTTCCCTGTTTATTATCTCCTTCCTTGTTGATGTATGGCAGGTTCAGGCAATTGGCGCCTTATACCTCCTATTTATTGCTGCCAATCACATTCTGCGAAAACTGGTCTTTAAAAAAGAAAAGGAAAAGGAAACAAAGCCGAAGAAAAAATCCGGGTTTTGGGGAACCGTATTTAAGGTTGAATTGGCTGACATCGCCTTTGCTGTCGACTCAATACTTGCTGCTGTGGCCCTGGCTGTCAGCCTCCCCAATACCAATTTGCCACAAATAGGCGGCCTTGATGGTGCCCAGTTCCTCGTCATTTTTGCGGGCGGGCTAATAGGACTCATTATCATGCGTTTTGCAGCAAACTTCTTTGTTAAATTGCTTCAAACAAGACCTGGTTTGGAAATTGCTGCTTTCGCGATTGTGGGCTGGGTTGGTGTCAAGCTTTCCGTTTACACACTATCTCATCCGGCACTAGGGATACTGCCAGAAGGCTTTGCAACTTCAACTGGATGGAAACTAACATTTTACTTCGTACTCGTAATAATTGCGCTCGCAGGTTGGTTCTTGTCAAAGGAAAAAAAGGACCCTGAAAAGGAATTGGAAGGGCATATTTAATCAATTGCAACGGGACCTGAGTGGTCCCGTTTTTTTAATGGGGGTGACTGTCACTCCTCGGTTTTTCTTGTTCCACAGTGTTTTGTTCCACTACCGGTAAGCGTGGAGGTGCCTTCAAGAAGTACACTTTTTATATGTAAGTAGAAAAAGGATATTACTGGAATTCGTGTATCGATTTTTCCAAAGGGGTAGATTAAGATAAAGATGGCTGGAACAAGTTTAGAAGGGGGGATATTGTGGTTATTATCCAGGTAAGGAATGTATATAAACAAATTACCGGGACTGATAGTGAGGGAATGTCAGTTTTTCTATCAAGGAAGCACCTTCAAGGGTTGTTGAATTGGGTGAGGACGCTGCCTCCTCTAATACGATCTATTCCTAACCGGTAACTATTGAAAGTGACAAATATAGTCCTGTTAAATGTATTTCCAAAATCAATCAGCGAAACGCATTGTTTGAAAACCAAATCCACTAAATGGTTATAATGGAAGAAGCAAAATCATCTTATATGGAGGAATCATCATGTTTATGGTTAAGCCAGTCGGAAGGGTGCTCAATTCTCGCAAAACACCAGAGGATGATCATTGGGGAGAAGTCACATCCGTTATTGAAATGAACGAAATCCTCGATGGTAATTGTCTGGAAGGAATCGATGATTTTTCGCATCTGGAGATTCTATTTTTGTTCCATCTTGTCAGTGAAGACAGTATTGAAACGTGTGCGAGAAGGCCGAGAGACAATCCTGATTGGCCAATGACAGGAATCTTTGCGCAAAGGGGAAAGAACCGGCCGAACCGGATCGGCTCTACTATTGTACGTCTTTTGAAGAGGGAAGGAACTAAGCTTACCGTAGCAGGTCTTGATGCGATAGATGGCACACCGGTGATTGACATTAAGCCAGTGATGAAAGAATTTTTACCAAAAGATGAAATCAGGCAGCCTTCCTGGTCGACAGAATTAATGGAAAATTATTGGAAATGAATAAAGAGCCTTTGCCCGGTCCGGCAGAGGCTCTTTTGTTTAGCCTGTGTATTCATAGTAATCCTGGGCATGATAGGACTTGAAACCGACAGATTCATACAACCCAAGGGCATGGGTATTCTTCGCCTCGACCTCAAGGAACACGGGAAATCCACTCCTATGTTCTTTTTCTATAATCCAGGCAAGAGCGTTGCGGCCAATTCCCTTACCCTGGTGCTCGGGAAGAATAGCAAATCCATATATCCAAGCCTCTCCATCATGGTGATCTACACGCATTTTTCCTACCGGGCTTCTTTCTGCTTCAATAATATAAGAATCTTCATTACTGGAAGTTCTATATTCTTTGTAAAATTCTTCCGCCTCTTGCGGGGTGAAACCAAAGCATTCGATTTCGAGCCGGATTTTTAGGGCAGTGTCTTCTTCTGTTGAAGGGCGGAGCAGGATTGCGGGATTCGATTGCGGCAGTTTTCCCTCCCATTTCATTTGGTATTCGGTCATATGATGATGGTTCGGTATCTTAGTTAAAAATTCTTTTGCAGAAGATGATCCAGCTGGTGCATTCAAAAGGATTTGTCTGGTGCCCCTGAGTTTCGATTCAATTATCCCTTCCTTAAGGAGCTTTGTAAAAATCCCTCTGCGCCTATAATTTGGATGCACCATCCCGCAAATTTCAGTCTTATTTCCGAAGCCGTAAATGCCAAGAAATCCGACAAGATTCCCATCCTCATAATGAAGAAAATCATCTTTTCTGCCTTCCATGCGTGCGGAGAGCATCTCCCAATTCAGTTTTAGGCCAAAGTTGCCTTCTTGTTCGCATACTTGTTGCAATTGTTTTATTTCCTTTAGCTGGTTTACAGTTAGTACCAATATGAATCCCCCTCGAAAAAGAGGCCGCAGCCAATTCTATCTTTGAAAAATAACCCTTTACATTATTCTTTGTCCACAAGGTGGAATCCTTTATTCCCTGTGACAAAATTGACAAATAACCTGGAGATAAGCGGTAATGTCTTTTGCAGGTTGTAAACCAAGTAAAAATAGCGGTCCTCCTCAAAGCCTTCTATAGAATAGAGATTTACAAGGTTTTGATCTGCATAATCCCTTGCTGCAATTTCCGACATGACTGAAATTCCGATTCCCTGCCTGACAAATTGGATTAAGCTCTGACCCGAATCCGTATAGGTAATGATATTTAAATGGTCCTTAGGCAGACCGTTTTTTTTCAAGAACCGTTCAAAAATAGAATTGGTTCCAGAATCGGAATGCCTCATAACAAATGGATATGAGACCACATCCTGAATCTGTACCTTTTCCTTCAGTTTTAACTCTAATGGGGTAACAAGTACTAACTTTTCTTTTAAAAGTGGGAAGTATTCGAGTTTCTCATTTTCATATTTTTCACCAAGTACACCGAAATCGACAGATCCGTTTAAAACCTTATCTGCCACAGACCTTGAAGGGAATTGAGATATATTGAACATGGCAGCTGGATATTCATTCCGAAATTGCTTCACCATTTTAGGGAGTATGAACTGGGAGGGAACTGAGCTTGCCGCCATTCTGATAACGCCACGGAATTCTGTCATTCCCTGGTTCAGGTCAAGCAGGGCTTCGTCTTTCATCAGCAATAGCTTTTGAGCCCAATGGTAAAGTCTTTCCCCATGGGGAGTGAGGATATTCTCACGTCCAACTCGGTCAAATAGTTTGACGTTCAGCATTTTCTCTAAAGATTGGATATGGGAAGAAACGGTTGATTGGCTAAGGAAAATTTCCTCAGCAGCTTTGGAAAAACTCTTATGCTCGACTACTTTTGTAAATACAACTAATTGATGGAAGTCCACGGGTTTCGCCCCCTTATTTATAAAAACGATAGAAGGTATCGAAAAAATAGATATTTTTAGAATAGCATTCTGGAAGATTTTTGGAAAGAGTTAAATTGAAATTTATGTATCAGGACTTATTAACAAGGAGCTGAAGTGAAACCTTAAAGAAGAATTTTCGTATGGCTTATGACCAATAGGTTTTACATAATGCTTTTAATCAAGGAAAATAAACTGAAGAGGTGAAGCTTTTTGGAAACGAATGAATGGCTCAATAAAGAACTGGAGGCAATCAAGAGGTGGGAAAAGGATCAAAACGGAATGATGATATGGGACCGGATTGGCCGGCTCCCTTATAAGCTATTGGACAAAATTACACCGAAGTTTATTCATGAAAAAATCGGCGTGCTCCTCGATGAACTGGGCAGTTACGTCCAAACTGGGGGAAGGTATCTAATAAATGAAAAAGCTGCGTTCAAACGCCTTGAGGCAAGTGCTGGAAAACCAGTTGAGTCTTTAGGCGATGCTGCCCAATTGCCGCTTTCTGCTATGGATCAAGCGAGTGCAGAACTAACAAATCAAAGAAAAAAGGTCGCTGCCTTTCAAGGCGCCAGTACTGGGATTGGCGGTATTTTTACTCTCGCCGCAGACATTCCGGCGCTGTTAGCCATTTCACTAAAAACATTACAAGAGATTGCCCTTATATATGGATATGATCCAAAGGTAAAAAGTGAGCGGATCTTCATAGTAAAATGCCTGCAATTTACATCTGCTGATATTGTCGGAAAACAGGCTATACTAAACAGCCTGTCCGCAAATGAGCGTCAGGGTGAAGTCATGTCGGAGATTCAGGGCTGGCGCGAAGTTGTGTATGCCTATAGGGACAGCTTTGGCTGGAAAAAGCTTTTTCAAATGGTTCCTGTAGCGGGAATTATTTTCGGCGCATTTACCAATAGATCGGCAATTGCAGACCTTGCGGAGACAGGGCGGATGCTCTATAAAAAAAGAAGAATCCTTGAACGACTGAAAGATATTCAAAATAGTGACATCTAAAAACATCGATTTACGTTGAGAACCAATGAAGTTTTCAACACTGACTTCGATTCCCCTCAAAAGCCGGGTTATTTTCTCCCTGTGTCCATAGGGCAGCATTTCATACTTTGGACCCGAATGCCAGGTATGAATAATTCTTGCCTTTTTCCTAAACCTATGCGTAAAAGGAGGTTTTTGGATGCAAAATGAAAAGGATATTGTGATCAAGGAATTAAATGCATTCCTCCAAGGGCAGTACATGGGAATAAGGGCATATGAACATCTGATTGCGAAGCTTGAGGATCCTGAGATCAAAAAGGAGTTCCAAACGATGCAGCAAGACCACCGCCTTCATGCTGCCATGATTTCCGAGAGAATCCAAACTCTTGGAGGGGTACCAGTAAACAACGAGGGACTGACAGGGAAAATCCAGGGATTCATTAGTCAAATCATGATGCCTGAAAGCACAGAAAATATCATCAATATGGCGATCAAAGGTGAGGATTTGTACGGTATCCAATTATCGGAGGAAATTGTAAAAGGTGATCTGGATCCCGAAAGCAAGAACATGGTTGAAAGCATTATTGATACCGATAGGCGCCACCTGGATTATTTGAAAAAACTTGTTCATTAAGCAAGGCCCGGCATAATGAATATGCCGGGTCTTTCTTTTGTTATAAGATAGAGAATTTACTTGTCCATCTCAAAAAAGATGATCCTTCTATATAAGTTGGAAGAGGGCCTGTCAGTTTGTACGGCGATACCCACTAGAAAGCTTTCCAGAATACTCTGGGAGGGAAAGTTGTTCCTAAGCTGTCATAAGGGAGCTGCCGCTTTTGTTTTTTTGTATTTGCTTTTTATAAAGAAAACAAGCACAATCAAGAAAGTGAAATTGTTGAAAACAGGAGAATCTAAATGTCAGAATTTATAAAACTGGGTATATCTAAAAAAGTTACAAATATAATGGCTTCAAACGGGATAGCCGTTCCGACTCCAATCCAGGAGAAAGTCATTCCCCTTGCACTTGAAGGAAAGGATATCATTGCACAGGCGCAAACGGGAACAGGAAAGACTTTCGCTTTTCTATTGCCAATCCTCGAAAGGCTTGAGCTCGATGCAGCCCATATTCAAGCCCTCATTGTAACGCCGACTCGTGAGCTTGCCATCCAAATTACTGCTGAGCTTGAGAGAATTGTTAAAGAACTCCATGATGTTAGAGTGTTAGCAGCTTATGGGGGTCAAGATGTAGACAAGCAACTGAAAAAACTGGATAAGGGTGTCCATATCGTTGTTGGAACACCTGGCAGGCTGCTTGACCATATCCGGAGGGGAACAATTAGGTTAGATGAACTTTACACCCTCGTCCTGGATGAAGCCGATCAGATGCTCCATATCGGTTTTTTGGATGAAGTTGAAGCGATCATTCAAGAAACTCCACCAACTAGGCAAACTATGCTTTTCTCTGCTACTATGCCCCCTGAAGTGCGAAAGCTTGCACAAAAACATTTAAGGGATCCGCAGTTTATTCAGGTT
>NZ_HG964497.1:2623594-2650887 GCF_000613125.1 Bacillus sp. EB01 | reverse complement strand
AAAAAAAAGCTGCCCCCTGAACGTCATGATCAATGACTCTTGGGACAGCTTGTTTACAATTTAAAAGAACAAATTCAAAAAGTAATAGAAAAGTGCAGCAATTGTGGCTGAAATTGGAAGAGTAATCAGCCAGGTAATTAGCATGGTTTTCGCTGTTCCCCATTTTACGCCCTTTAGGCGGTGGGAAGCACCGACACCAAGAATACCGGAAGAAATAACATGAGTTGTACTGACCGGTAAATGGATATAGGTAGCGCCAAAGATGATCATAGCACCAGTCAAGTCAGCGGCAACGCCATTGATTGGACGGATCTTCATGATTTTACCGCCAACTGTTTTAATGATTTTCCAGCCGCCAACAGAAGTACCTAACCCCATTGCAACCGCACAGGAGAATTGGACCCAGAATGGTATATCAGTCGAATCAACATAGTTGTTGGCGATAAGTGCCATCGTGATAATACCCATTGCTTTTTGGGCATCGTTTGTTCCATGTGTATAGGACTGTAGCGCGGCAGTCCCGATTTGGATAAACCTAAAATTACGATTTGTTTTGGTCAGATTTGCATCCCTAAATACGAATTTAAAAATGCCGTAAACAATAAAACCGACCACGAAGGCCAAGATTGGCGAAATAATCAATGCTTGAAGAATTTTAAGGAAACCAGTGTAATTCAAAGCAGCGAACCCTGAGGCAGCAATCGCCGCACCTGCAATCGATCCAATCAATGTATGGGATGAACTGCTCGGAATTCCATAATACCAGGTAAGCAAGTTCCAGGTGATTGCAGAACAAAGAGCTGCAAGGATGACGACAGTCCCATTAGTCAGTGTAAAAGGATCGACAATATCTTTTGTAATTGTTTTGGCAACTCCAGTGAATGTCATTGCGCCGACAAAATTCATTATAGCAGCCAAAAGGATGGCATGCCGAGGCTTTAGAGCTTTTGTTGAAACTGCCGTAGCTATTGCATTCGCCGTATCATGGAATCCGTTAATAAAGTCGAACGCAAGAGCGAAGATGACAATTGCAACTGTCAGAATAAATACTGAATCCATATGTCCGCTCCTTATGCGTTTTTCATAATGATTGTTTCAAGTGTATTGGCAACACCCTGGCAGCTATCTGCAATATCCTCGAGTGTTTCATAAATTTCCTTGTACTGGATGATTCGAATTGGATCTTTTTCAACAGTGAAAAGGTTCTTGATGGACTGCCTTAGGATGCCATCACATTTGGATTCGAAATCCTTTATCGAGATTGCATGCTCACGGATTTGTAAAAGTTTCTTCGTTGCTAACAAAGTTACAGCTTTCTCAATTTCAAGAACACTGCTCTGAATGGCAACTGTGAATTGCTTCATATAATCGTCTGCCTCTGTAATCGAATACATTTCGAATAGGGCAGCACAATGTTCTAGCCCGTCGAGGACATCATCCATACTGTTTGAGAGATGAAGAATATCTTCTCTTTCAATTGGAGTAATAAAAGCATCGTTCAACTCCTTGATGACGGAATGAACATATGTATCTCCTTTCGATTCAAAATCCTTCATGCTCTCTGAAAAGATTTTTAAATCACTGACATTCTTCAGCTTATAGTCTGTAAAATAGTTAGCACTTTCCTTTAGATTTGCAGCAATTTCGGCAAGCAAGGTAGTGAATTTATCATTTTTTTTGAAAGCCATGAGAAAACCTCCGTTTATTTTCCATAATGGTTGCACAAGCTTTCTAATTGTATAAGAAAAATGTCGAAATTGAAAAGTAGTTTACGTTGAATTTACAAAAACTTAACATTGAAAAAGCTGAAATAACTTGATTTTGCATTATTGAATTTACAAAGAATTCATTTTGTTTTTACAATTCCTTTATTCTGCCGTCATGAAACCAAGTATTCAAAAAAATCTTGAATTATATTTTGTGCATGCAGTAGGGGAAACATGTAGAATTAAATGGAAGAAGAAAAAGGAGGGTTTTTCTTGTTGTCGCTTAATGATAAATTTCTCTTTCATAATGGTATGGAAATACCTTATTTTGGGCTAGGTGTTTATAAGGTGGAAGATGGACAAGAGGTAGAGGCAACCATTGCCGAGGCGCTTCGGTTGGGGTATCGTTTGATTGACACCGCAGCACTCTATCAAAATGAAGAGGGTGTGGGGCGTGCTGTACGAAATAGCGGCATTCCACGCGAAGACATTTTTATTACAACGAAAGTCTGGAACAGCGAACAGGGGTATGAAAACACCCTGAGGGCTTTTGAAACTAGCTTGCAAAAGCTTGGTCTCGACTATATTGACCTTTATCTTATTCATTGGCCTGTAAAGGAGAAATATAAAGAAACATGGAAAGCCCTAGAAGAACTTTATGCAAGTGGGAAAGTACGGGCTATTGGTGTTAGTAATTTTACTATCGATCACCTCAAAGATTTAATGGCCCAAAACAGTATAAAGCCCATGGCCAACCAAGTAGAACTTCACCCCGTTTTAGTACAAAAAGAACTTCGAGAATTTTGCGCTGCACATGGGATTCTAGTTCAAGCCTGGTCTCCGCTAGCCCGAGGCAGAATATTGGCAGATCCACTCTTGACATCGCTAGCAGGAAAACATGGGAAAACACCGGCGCAAATCGTCCTTAGATGGCACTTGCAAAATAGGGTAGCGGTTATTCCTAAATCGGTCACCCCGGCAAGGCTACAGGAAAACGCGGCTATTTTTGATTTTGAATTATCTGCTGAAGAAATGAACCTTATTGATGGATTGGATGCAAATACCCGCTTTGGGCCAGATCCCGACAATGTTGACTTTTAATCCTGCTAAGAACTTATAAGAGGCGTCCAAAGAAGCTGTCCTGATTTGGACAGCTTTTTATTTTATTGCTTCATTGATGAGCAGTAAGATCCTGCTGCTTCTGTTCTATATACTATATGGCGATTCTTTCAAAGCAATTAGGGTTTTTGGATGAAGCGGTACCCTTTGAAGTTACCTTGCTTAGTTGAAAGGAAATCAACTGAGTCTTTTAACATAGCTTATTTAATAAGACATCAACAATATGGTAATAATAAGAAAAGGTTGGTGCCAGATTTTTTTCGTGTTTATTTTAAATGAATGCGGGTATTTTAAAGGTACAAGCAGTTAGGAAAACCAAGAAGGAACAAAGCTTCCGGATTTAGTTTCATAACTGTTTACTGCTGCAGCAGAAGATAAAACAAACATATTACAAGGAGTGAAAACCACATGGAATTTCTATGGGCATTAATAGTAGGCGGTATTATTGGTTGGTTAGCAGGTATGGTCGTTGGAAGAGATATCCCGGGCGGAATTATTGGTAATATTATTGCAGGTTTTGTTGGTGCATGGTTAGGTACAGCAATCTTAGGTGATTGGGGTCCTGTAGTCGGTGGATTTGCAATAATCCCTGCGATTATTGGAGCAGTTATCCTAGTATTCCTGCTTAGCATGATTATGAAAGCATTCAGAAAATCAAATCACTAACCCAAACTGAAGGCCTCCCAAATGGGAGGCCTTTTCGTGTGGACCTGGCCAGGCTTTGCCTGGCTTATTCAAATAGAAAGCTTATAGGCTATCAAGGTTAATATCCTGGAAAATTGGAGAATTGTCTATAAATGGCGCAAGGACTGTGATTGGTTCAAGGCTGATGGGATGTATAAATTCAAGCTTTGCTGAATGCAGCGCTTGCCTATTGTAAAGCGGTTGGCCGCCATATAGTTCATCGCCTGCCAGCGGATAGCCGAGGTGGCTAAAGTGAACACGTATTTGATGTGTCCGACCTGTTTCTAGCCAGCACGCCACAAAGGTCAGTTTTTTTGCACGATCAACGTTTAGTACTTTGTAATGAGTCACTGCTGGCTGCCCGGTATCCGAAACTCTTCTTCTTACCGGATGATGTCTATCTCGCCCGATTGGCTGGTTGATACTATCTTTTTTCTTTAAACCGGTACCACAAACAGCAGCGACATATGTTCTTTTAATCAATCTGCGTTCCAGCATCCCATCAAGGATCCCGCCTGCCAGTGGATGTTTGGCAAAAAGTATGGCTCCGGTTGTGTCACGGTCAAGCCGATGGATTTGCTGGGCGGAAGCCCCCTCTCCTGCTGATTGGAGGTGGCATGCAACAGCGTTAAGCAGTGTGGTGGTATCTTCAGGTGTATTTGGATGAGTATTTATGAACGCTGGTTTATTGATGACCAATACATGTTCATCCTCATACAAGATGGATAGGTCCAGGTAATAGGGTTCTATTTCTGAGGATGGAACATCAGAAAGGTCGAGGTGAAGTCTGGTTCCAGCTGCTAACGGAATTTCCCATCCAATTTTTTCTCCCTGTAAGGTTACTTTTCCGTCCATACGGAAGTAGTGAGCTTGTTTTTTTGGTGCCTTCCATTTCTCCTTGAAAAGTTGTGAGATTGAAATCCCTTCCCAAGCATAAGGTATTATTATTTCCATTGTATTTCCACGCATTTTTGTAGTCAGCATTTGTGCTTCCTTTCCTCCTGAACAATCGTGGTTTAAATTACCAGGATTTTTACAGTTCAGAATATGCTATTCTATTTGTATATTACGCTAAGATTACAAATGTAACAAAGGTGGGCTTTTAGTGAGGATTGTTTTCGCATCGACACCCGGTCAGGAAGAAGAAATCAGCGGACTCATTCATTATTTTTATTCAAGCATTTTACCCATGTATTTTACTGACAAGGAAATTTTGGAGTTTGAACGGCTGTCTGTCCTTCATTTGGAAAGCGCTTCATACGAGACATTGAAGGATGCCTTCTATGTAATGGCTAGCCTCCAGACTCTCATTTTTATCCTTGAGGCCCCTGTCCCTGGAGATTACCACCGGTCACTTTTTCAAAGGAATGCTGAGAATGTGCGTCAATATGGCCTTTATTTTCCTTTTGATTATGATTCCTTCCTTCCTGGCAGTAAGGAAACTGATACATATTTTAGCCTGTATTCACCTGCTGCCAATCAGTTGCCCGTGTGAAACAAAAACGCCTGCATGTAATTTGCGGGCGTTTTTGTTTTTTATTTTACATTGTCCTCCAGCCATTGCTGGTATTGTGCTTTATCCTGTCCGCCTGTGACCCTTGCGACTTCTTTGCCGTCTTCAAAACGAATCAATGTCGGGGTTCCTTCGATGGCAAATTCATCCCAGGCACTTTCATACTCCAGGACATTCAACTGATCAATGTTTATATCCATGTCATCGGCCAGCGGCATTAAAATAGGTGTGGCAACTTTGCAATGCGGACAAGTTGGACTATAAAAATACACGGTGGCGTCTTCTCCGTTATCCAGTTTTTCCTGTAAGCCGTCCAGTTTGATGATATTTTGATAATTCGGATCTTTAAGCTGGGCAACTGTTTCAGGATGAAGGTTATCTTTGCCATAAGGGTTTTTTTCATCAACCTTTTCTTTATTGCTCAAACTGGTAAGGTACGCGGTTCCGGCAAATAAAATAATAATGATTCCAAGAAAAATAAGTACTTTCTTCACTAAGTTTGTTCCCCCTTGTTTTTCCTTACAAGAATTAGGCTACATATAAAGATAATAGCAAAAGCCGTCAATGCCAGGAATGGAATGGTGATAAAGCCAAGCCAGTTTATGTATTGCCCGGTACAAGGTATCCGTCCGCATGCAGGAGCCGCATCAGCCATAAACGAAATTTTTTGCAAAGAATAATGATAGGACGAGATTAGAATGCCGATTCCCGACAGCCATAGGCTGTATAAAGAGATGTGGTAATCCTTCTTGACGATCGCAATTCCAAGCAAAAGGACCATTGGATACATGAGGATTCGCTGGTACCAGCAAAGCTCACATGGCTCATACTTTCGGATTTCCGAGAAATAAAGGCTTCCGAACATGGCTAGGACAGAAGCTGCCCAGGCAAAAAATAAAATGTTCTCCCTGCTATCCTTTTTCAAAATATCACCCCTTTTTCATATCTTAAGGGAAAACGTTTTTTTGCACAATAAATTGGTATGGCCACTAATGGGATGGATGTGGAAAAAATACCGGCAAACCGATAAAATAAAAGGGACATATGGCGAGCTTATTTTTATATCGGAGGTAATTGACTATGGATTGGAGATTAAAAGCAGAAAAATGGATACAATTCGAACAACTCGACACCGAATTGCGTGCAGAGCTGGACAAGCTGAAGGGAAACGAAAAGCTGCTTGAGGACTCATTTTATAAGGACCTTGAATTTGGCACGGGTGGCATGAGAGGTGAGATTGGCCCGGGGACAAACCGGATGAACATGTATACCATTCGCAAAGCATCAGCCGGTTTAGCTTCATTTATTGAAGAGCAAGGTGAAGAAGCAAAGAAGAGCGGCGTGGCAATTGCTTATGATTCCAGGCACAAATCTCCCGAGTTTGCAATGGAAGCCGCAAAAACTTTGGCAACAAGGGGAATCAAGGCTTATGTATTCGATGAATTAAGGCCGACTCCCGAATTGTCATTTGCTGTACGGTATTTGAATGCCGCTGCCGGGATTGTTATTACTGCAAGCCATAATCCCCCTGAGTATAACGGATTCAAGGTATATGGGAATGATGGAGCGCAATTGCCGCCGAGGGAAGCCGATCTGGTTATCGATAAAGTAAATGAAATTGAAAGTGAATTGCGGATTGAGGTAGACAGCGAGGATGTATTAAGGGCTTCAGGTCTTATTGAAACAATTGGTTCTGAAATTGACACCGCTTATACCGATAAGCTTGCAACCATTTCAGAAAATCCATCCATTGCTAACGAATCCCCAATTGAAATCGTGTTTACACCATTGCATGGTACTGCCAATAAACCGGTTAGGGCAGCACTTGCCGAGCTCGGGTACGAGAAAGTGCATGTTGTCAGCGAACAGGAGCTGCCGGATGCGAATTTCTCGACGGTCAAAAGCCCGAACCCAGAGGAGCATGCAGCATTTGAGCTTGCGATTCGGGACGGCAGGAAAGTTGATGCGGATATCCTTATTGCAACAGATCCTGATGCGGACAGGCTTGGCATTGCAGTGAAAAACCATGAAGGTGAATACGTTGTACTGACTGGTAACCAGACCGGTGCATTGTTGCTTGATTATATTTTGGGCCAGAAAAAAGAAAAAGGGACGCTTCCTGAAAATGGCGTTGTCCTGAAAACGATCGTAACGTCCGAGCTTGGCAGGAAAATTGCAGAAGCCTACGGGTTGGAAACGATTGATGTCCTCACAGGCTTTAAATTTATTGCTGAAAAAATGAAGCAATACGAAAAGACTGGTGCACATACATTCCTATTCGGATACGAGGAAAGCTATGGATACCTGATCGGCGATTTTGCCCGTGACAAGGATGCGGTCCAGGCCGCGCTTTTGGCTGCTGAAGTCTGTGCTTATTATAAGAAAAAAGGCATGAGTTTATATGAAGGCTTAATGCAAGTTTTCAAAAAATATGGGTACTTTCTTGAGGGACTTCGCTCTATGACGATGAAAGGAAAGGACGGAGCAGAAGCAATCGCAAACATAATGTCAAGCTTCCGCAATGATCCTCCTGCATCGTTGGCTGGATTTCCGGTAACGTCATCCGAGGATTATCTTGAAAGCTTACGGTCCTCTGCTGACGGAAAAGAAGCAATCGACTTGCCAAAATCAAATGTCCTCAAGTTTTACCTGGAGGATGGCTCTTGGGTTTGCCTGCGTCCATCAGGGACAGAACCGAAGATCAAGTTTTATTTTGGTGTCAATGGTGAGACTTACGACGAGAGCAAGGAAAAGCTGTCTGAAATTGAATCAGCCTTTATGAATGTGGTTAATACGAAGGTTGGGAACGCTTAATAATCGCCCGGCAGCCAAATGGCTGCCGGTTTTTTTGTCTAGGTAATGCTTAAGTCATTGATTTGACAAAAAAGGGTGCAGAATATTCCTGAAATTGTATTTAAAGAAGGATTTTAAGCTGTATAATCAAAGAAAAGGGATGGATGGACAGGCTCGCTACATAAAAAAAATGCAGAGCTTCTTGCCAAAGAGGAATATAATTTTGCCAGAGCTGAGAGGTCCTGTTTGACTATGATGCCAATGCGATATAGCCCGACTGTACCCTTAATGGAGAAAGTGAGATGCGCTGGGGAAACATTTTAAGGAACAAAGTTTCCTGTCGAGTTTCCACTAAAGAGGGGGAGATATAATGACGATTCGGATTGTAATTGCAGAAAGTCTCCCTGTGGTCAGAAGGGGACTTGCTGTATTCTTAAAAACTCAGGAGGACTTTGAAATTGTCGGAGAAGCTGCTAACGGAGAGGAAGCAGCCAAACTCGCGGAAGAATTGAAACCGGATATTGTCTTGATGAATCCGGACATGCCGATTATGGACGGGATTGTGGCAACGTCGAAAATAAAAGACCTTGATTCTTCAAGCAGAGTCATGGTCTTGACAAATTTCTCCAATCAGAACTATGTCTATCAGGTAATCAAAGCAGGGGCTTCAGATTGTCAGTTAATGAATATAAAACCAGGTGAGTTGGCTGCTTCGATTAGAAGGCTGGTTGCAAGTGAGATATTGCCACCCGCTAAACCTGCACCATACTTGCAAAGTGGCTCCAAGTCCGTTAAGCAGGTAGATGGACTGACTAAGAGGGAAAGGGAGGTAATAAGGGAAATTGCCAGTGGTAAGAGTAATAAGGAAATCTCTTCGGTTCTTTTTATTACAGTAAAAACGGTGAAGACACATGTTTCAAATATCCTTGCAAAGCTAGGGCTAGACGATAGAACCCAGGCAGCACTGTATGCTGTTGAAAATAACCTGGAGAAATAATCAAAAAGAGCACAGCCAGTATTGGCTGTGCTTAAATTTTTGGTGGTGGAATTCATACAAGGTAAGCTGGAATATCGTCACTTGCTAATTCAGGGTTCTCTTGCACATGGTCGATGTAACGCAAGAGGGAGTATAGATTTTTCTCAACTACCGCATAATCATGCTCGTAATGATATGCGTGAAGAAAATGCTCAATTTTCTTCGCTAAAAATTGGTCACGGGTCCGGACCATCAAAATCAGCAGATTATCCCATTGAGAGCGGTACGTATAGTAAAGCGCCCTGTCGTAATCCATTTTATTCATTTTGTTACCTCCCTGTCAGGAGTTGAAATTAGTTTGTGGAGTTCACCGATAAAGTTTCGCTGAAAATGTTGGAGATGCTTGTACAAAGGGCTTTCAAACATATGGCAGTATAATCATGCATCCCTTGGTGCAATGCATAAGAATGGGAACAAGTGAAAAACTAACGGTGTTTCTTTATGAAAAAGGGAGGCTCCGTCATTGAAAAAATGGCTTATAGCTGTTGCTGTATTTGTTTTGCTGACATTCCAGGGGCATGAAACCCAGGCGGAAAGACAGAAACCGGATTATGAAAAGTATGGAAAAATGGCTGTTCAAATCGTGGCTTTGGATTATCCGGGTGATCCTATCAAGGAATATGAATATATGGGCAGGAAAAATGTCAATGAAACAGATGTCGCTGATACGTTCCGATTCCAAGTCGAGGAAAAGGGCAAGACGTATTATGTTCAAGTTATTGTCCAGCATAATTTAACTGAAGAAAAGGCAGTCACACTAAAGGTAATACCTGAAAACCAGTAAGGTTCATTTATTTTCCCCCCTCTCCATGCATTGTGATAAGTGTTTGATTTCCAACGGAGATTAAAGTCCTTAAAGTGCAATCTTCTTTAGGGTATTTAACAAAACTCAATGGGCAGGATATGCTGTGTAAAATCGTTGTTAATGAAGACCAAAGGAATACAAAGTTGTATGCCTAGATCGACAATGAAATGATGCAGAGATTTACAAAGGATAAAGAAGATCGATAATAGCTAATATGAAAAAGGAATATAACTAAATTGGCCGCATTGTTTTTGCGGTCTTTTTCAATTCAAATTATTTAATATTTGATTAAATACCCTGTGGGGTATAGTGTAGGGGGTGTGATTCATATTTGGAGGGCTCTAATGGTTCCCAAAATTATACTCTTACTGAGTGTTTCATTGGCCTTGCATAATCGATATTTTTCAGTTTCCTCGTTTCATGTGTCAATTCCATAGCTCTGATTTTGAGTAGAATAGATGTAATACATATTAGACATTTTAATGAATCACATAAAGATCTGTTAAAGGTTAATAAACATTCCGTTTGCCTATCTAAAAAGGTATAGCACCGAAATTCCTGGTGATAAAGATTTAATATTTATTGTATCAAGTCGGCCGAACAAGGTATTTAAGGAAAAAGGGTTACCGAATAGTTGGGGTATGTAAATTTGAATCCAGATAATGTAATATTAAAGGAGAAAAAATTAAGGGTTTGTTAAGGAGGCTATGAATCATGGATTATAATGATCAAATGAAAAATCGGGTCAAACGTATTGAAGGCCAATTAAGAGGTATATTGAAAATGATGGAAGAAAATAAGGACTGCAGGGATGTTGTCACTCAATTATCCGCGACTCGTACCGCCATCGACCGTACCATTGGGGTTATTGTTAGCTCCAACTTAGTGAATTGTGTTCAGAAAGCTGATGAACAAAAAGAAAGAAGCACTGAGGAATTAATCCAGGATGCTGTAAATCTGTTGGTGAAGAGCAGATAAAAATAAAAGGGTTGAGACCCTCTTTTATTTTTCACATTATTATACCCATGGGGGTAATTAATGCTATTTTAACCTTTTAAATACACAATGGGGTATAAAACGTATGAAGGTCTTTCATCATTCCCCCGTTTTCCTCATACATTGTTGTAAGAGGAAAAGGGGGAATAGCCATGAACCTGGAAGACAGGAAGGAGCTTGAGCGCGCAATCGGTGAAATTACCGAAATTGCAAGCGGCTTTGGCCTTGATTTTTATCCGATGCGGTATGAAATCTGCCCTGCCGACATCATTTATACATTTGGTGCTTATGGGATGCCGACCCGTTTTTCACATTGGAGCTTTGGTAAGCAATTTTACAAAATGAAACTTCAATATGATCTGGGACTGAGCAAGATTTATGAACTCGTCATTAACTCCAATCCTTGTTATGCATTCCTGCTCGATAGCAATAGCTTGATCCAGAACAAACTTATTGTGGCTCATGTCCTTGCCCACTGCGATTTTTTCAAAAATAACGTTCGTTTCCAAAATACAAAACGAGATATGGTAGAAAGTATGGCTGCGACAGCAGACAGGGTGCGCAGCTATGAAATCAAGTATGGAAAAAAGGAAGTCGAAACTTTCCTGGATGCTGTCTTGGCCATTGATGAACACATAGATCCTTCACTGATGCGTCCGAAACTCTCCTGGTCAATGGAGGATGCGTTTGAGGAAGAAAGCCCGGGCCCAGCTCCATCGCCATATGATGACTTATGGAAGCTGGATGAGAAGCCGAAGCCTAAAAAGGAAAGGACGAAAAAGTTCCCGCCTCAGCCTGAAAAAGACATACTGCTATTCATTGAATCCTACAGCCGGGAGCTAGAGCCGTGGCAAAGAGATATCCTTACAATGATGAGAGAAGAAATGCTCTATTTCTGGCCGCAGCTGGAAACGAAAATCATGAACGAAGGCTGGGCGTCGTATTGGCATCAACGAATTATTAGGGAAATGGACCTGACAAGCGGGGAAGCCATTGAGTTTGCCAAACTGAATGCAGGTGTTGTCCAGCCATCGAAAACTGGGATTAATCCTTACTACCTGGGCATCAAAATTTTTGAGGATATCGAGGAACGGTACAACAACCCAACCGAGGACATGAAGCGCCGCGGTGTCAAGCCAGGGTCTGGCCGAGAGAAAATGTTTGAGGTTCGGGAGATGGATTCCGATATCTCTTTCCTGAGGAACTACTTAACCAAGGATCTGGTGATGAGAGAAGACATGTACCTGTTCCAAAAACAGGGCAAGGATTATAAGATTGTCGACAAGGAATGGGAGCATGTCCGTGACAGGCTTGTCGGCATGCGCGTCAATGGCGGTTTCCCCTATATAACAGTCAATGATGGCGATTACCTTAGAAATGGCGAACTTTACCTGAAGCACTGGTACGAAGGAATTGAGCTTGATGTGAAATACCTCGAGAAGGTACTGCCATACGTCCGCCAGTTATGGGGGAGAACGGTTCACATCGAGACGATGATCGAGGATAGGCCAATGCTGTTCAGCTATGACGGGAAAGCGGTGCACAGGAAGTATTTGTAGATAGCCAAGGAATATAAAGGAGGGGAAGGGATTAGAGGATATTAAAGTTCTTTCCTATACCTGTTAATAACTAAAAATCACAAGCAAAGACGCCAACACTGACTAGTTGGTGTCTTTTATTTTGCTTCTGAAGAGGGAAGGGGTTAGTGAACTTGGATTTCGTCACAGCCTCCTAAGATTAACTTCCAATAAAAACATACTTTTTTTCACATATGCATGCGGGAAAATTCATACTTTTATTATTGAATAAATGTAATTTGGAGGGGGAGAGTACATAATCGACATTTGATTCTATGACATGTATGTATGAATCATATAGTCCCAAGACTAAAAACTCCCGAGTACTTGCTGCAGAACCAGAGCCAAACGAACCAACCAATTACTTGTTGAGTGTACTTACAAGTTCAAGAACAGCCTAAAGGAGCAAAAAATGACGAGACAGAGTAAGGATGCATTCGTGAATGGGTTTGTGCCTCGTCATAATCATGGATCAGTTGATAATACAGGTGTTGAGGCAGGCCATGTTCATCAGTGTTTGGACGTTACTTCTCCACCGATAATGACTCAGGATGGAAGCCATATCCATGCAACAGAAGGATATGTTATTTTTGAAGATGGGCATACACATCATTACAAGGCATACTCTGGTCCTGCTATTCCAGTGGGAAATGGAATGCATGTTCATTATTATGATTTTCTATACCACTGAAGAGGACGGGCACAGACACCATGTCAGAGGCGTCGATCAGCTCGCACCGGGAAATACATAATTCTTTGTAAAAAATGGGCAAAAGGTTAAATTAAAAAATATCGGCAAGTCCGGTATCCGAATGAAGTGATATCAAAACAATCGCTGTCTCATCGGTTATGTTTTTAACAAAATGAGGTACACTCGCGTTCCAGCTAAAAGAGTCACCTTTCTCAAGAACAAAGGAGTCTTCTCCTTGTTCAGCAAGAATTTTCCCCTTTAAGACTAAATGGCATTCCTCTCCCTCATGAGCATTTGCTTCTCCCATAGAGCCACCCGGGGGAAATTCAACGATCATCATCCTCATACCGCCTTTGGTCGTCAAATGCTCAATTTTCAGGTTGTTAAAGGTGGAATGCGTTCTCTCATTTTTTCTAACCACCCGCATATGCTGTTCTTTCTCTAACAATAGGTAAGGCATCGGTACATCAAGAAAGTTGGAGATGGCCTGCAGCGTATTAATGGACGGAGATGTATTGTTGTTTTCCACATTGCTGATAAACCCCTTGGATAGTCCTGTTCCCTCACTCATTTGGGCAATAGTTATTTTTTTTCTATTCCGAATCGAACGAATTTTTGTTCCTAAATCCAAATAATTCACCTCAAAAGGTTTCATAATAAAATACTTAATTCTATATTAGCAAAAAATATATTGACAATCTACTGTACGCTTGTTATCTTATAGAAGAAATTTATTCATATTTAAAAACTTATCCCGGGCCTGGGGTTTTATTTTTGGATACTCGTTTTCAAATATGAACAATTTATTTCTATGAGGATTTTAATACTTATGCTGCATAGGGGAAAAGATAAAGACACAATTCAAGGCATTGTGAAAGGAAGGAAGCCATGAACTCTTCAATGATATATAACGTTCAACGACCTAAAGAGGTTGATCCCAATAAGTCGTACCCTGCTCTTTTTGTAATGCATGGGATTGGGTCGAATGAACAAAATATGCTGTCCCTAGTAGAGGGATTAAAAGAGAACTTTATTATTTTCAGCATTCGTGGTCATTTGGAGCAGCCGCCAGGTTTTGCCTACTTCACCATTGAAGGATACGGGAAACCCCTTAGACCTGTATTTGATGAAGCAGCAGCCAGACTTTCGGACTTTATTGATTATGCTAGCAGCCAATACCCAATTGATGAAAGCCGCCTGTATTTGCTTGGTTTTAGCCAGGGGGCAATTCTCTCAATGACTCTTGCCCTGACTCTGGGAAGCCGGATAAAGGGAATTGTGGCGTTAAATGGATATATCCCTCAATTTGTGAAGGAAGAGTATTCTGTTCAGTCTGTAAGTCAATTATCCGCGTTTATTTCTCACGGGGAACATGATCGTGTTTTTCCACTGGAATGGGGAGTTGCCAACAAAGAATACTTGGAGAATATGGGAGCAAACGTAACCTTTAAGGTTTATCCCGAGGGCCATACTGTATCCAAGGCAAATTACCACGATTATGTTAAGTGGATTCTGGAATCGATAGATTAAACATATTGAGGAGATGACCCTATGCTTCCGTCATTGTTTATAGCTCATGGTTCACCAATGCTGGCAATTGAAAATAATGAGTATACCCAGTTCCTGAAAACCCTTGGACAAGCCTTGCCGCGCCCAAAAGCAATTGTATTGTTTTCCGCCCATTGGGAGTCCAATGTGCAGGAAGTAAGCAATGTGAAAGAATATAGTACCATTTATGATTTCCGCGGATTTTCTGAAGAGCTCTACCGCATTCAGTATCCTGCAAAGGGAAACAGCGATGTTTCAGGCGAGATTGAAGCTCTGTTTCTAAGCGAAGGAATTCCTTTTCATATAGATTCGAAGCGCGGGCTTGACCATGGCGCCTGGGTGGTTCTAAGAATGCTTTACCCAAATGCAGATGTTTCTGTCATTTCAATGTCTGTCAATAGGCATCTTTCGCCCGAGGAGCAATATAAGATTGGAAAGTCTTTGGCACATTTTCGGGAGAAAGACATCCTCATCATTGCAAGCGGAGGAACAGTCCACAACCTTAGAGCGTTAAACTGGGCCAAGGACCATGGGGAACAAGATGAGTGGGCTTATGCCTTTGATCAGTGGCTTGCCAATCACATCGAGAATTGGGACCTGGAATCCTTGTTCCAATACGAAACACTTGCACCGGCGGCTAACCTAGCAGTACCGCCATATGGGAATGAACATTTTATCCCAATTTTTTATGCAATGGGAGCAGCGGACAATCATCAAACTGCAAAATTGTTACACCGCAGCTACCGTTATGGGAACTTGAGCCATAGCGTGTGGCAATTTGGATAAATAAAGAAAAAATAGTAGGGGGAAAAGAAAATGGAAAATCGAATTGAAGTAGGTACATTGATATTACGAGTAGTTCTTGGGATAAGCTTCTTTATACACGGGCTATCAAAGTTCCAGGGAGGAATCGAAAACACTGTTGGCTGGTTTGACAGCATTGGAATTCCAGGATTTGTTGCATATGCAGTCGCAACAATCGAGTTGGTTGGCGGAATTCTGTTGGTAATTGGATTGGGAACCAAGATTGTATCTGCCCTTTTATCTCTTGTACTCGTTGGTGCAATAGTCAAAGTTAAATTTGCGGTTGGGTTTTTAGGGAACGGGCAAATGGCTGGATATGAATTGGATTTGGCTTTCCTTGCAATGGCGATATTCCTTGCAATCAACGGAAGCAGTCTTCTATCGATTGATCAGATATTCTCAAGAAAGCCTGAAAAGACTGGCAATAAGGCTGCTGCATAATTAAATTTTAAAAATTGAAGTGCATTTATAATTTGCTTCTTTCATCCAAACAGGACCGCTTTTTGCGGTTCTTTTTTATTGATAAGGGTATGCTATGTTTTAGAATATTGGTTTAATAAGAGACCAGATTAAGCACCTATAACAAGGATTGCAATTAATTTTCGCATTTGAACAAGCAAATAAGTTGATTGAGAGACTGTAATAAGTTATATTTATCTCGAATTAAATATATATTAATTAATTATAATTTAATTAAAGGTATATGGATTCGAAAATACAGCAGAGAGGGATGACATACATGGAAAGATTTGAAGAGAAAGTTGTACTTATTACTGGAGCAGGATCTGGTTTAGGTCGTGCTGTTGCTTTACAGGTAGCTAAAGAGGGGGCAAAGCTATCTTTGGTTGATTTAAATGAAAAGGGGTTAGAAGAAACAAAAAGTGAGGTTAAAAGTGTAGCACCTAATGCGGAAGTTCTTCTAGTAAAGGCAAACGTGGCTAACGAAGAGGAAGTAAAAAACTATGTAGACAAAACAGTACAAACATTTGGTACTATTGATGGTTTCTTCAATAATGCCGGGATTGAGGGAAAACAAAATCTAACAGAAGATTTCGGGTCTGATGAATTCCGTAAAGTTGTTGAAATTAACTTGAATGGCGTATTTTATGGGTTGAAATATGTTCTTAAAGTGATGAAAGAAAATGGGAGTGGCCACATTGTCAATACTGCTTCAGTTGGTGGTATTCGAGGTGTTGGCAACCAATCAGGTTATGCGGCAAGTAAGCATGGTGTAGTAGGATTAACCCGTAACTCTGCAATTGAATACGGTCAATACGGTATTACAATTAATGCAATAGCACCAGGGGCAATTATGACACCTATGGTTGAAGGGTCATTAAAACAAATTGGCGGTGAAGAAGGCTGGGAAGAAGTAGGGAAATCGTTTGTTGAGCCAAACCCAATGAAACGTTTTGGTAAACCGGAGGAAGTAGGTTACCTAACTGCCTTTCTTTTGTCTGATCAAGCAGGATTTGTTAATGCGGCTGTTGTGCCAATTGATGGTGGGCAATCTTTTAAATATTAGGCAGTTATCAAAAAACCAATTACTAAAAGGTTTTAAAGATAGTTTTTATTTACAGGTATAATAGAAAGAGACTGGAGTAAGGTTGGTATAAATCAACTTACGGCAGTCTCTTTTTCTATTCCAACTAATATTACTCACCTACGGAGGATAGTTGGAAGTGACAGTTATTTTTAGTAGTGATACTTAAGCCTCAGGATAGGGGATTCACTGGTTCCAGTTGTTTCATGTACTCCAAAAAAACAATTAATTTATCCGAATTAAGCCAATCACTTGGGAATTTTATTTAAACAAGAATAGTATGTTTTTACTAAGATGAAAATGGTAGTTTCGAGACTCCTCGGATATTCCTAAGTAGTTTGTATGTAGGCCTGGAGTGTCAATCAGTAGGAAGATTTAACGCCTATAAAAATTCAACTTAAAAGATTGACTTTATTTCCAATAAGTCATATAATTATCTCGAATTAAAGATATATTTAATTGAGATATATGAATTTCTAAGGAGTGTGGTAATACATGGTGAATTTATATACTTCTACAAGTTGTACTTCCTGCCGTAGAGCAAAAGCGTGGCTGGAGGAGCATCATATTGATTATGTTGAGCGAAATATTACCAAGGAACCGCTGAGTATAGAAGAAATAAGAGAAATCCTTCGCCTAACTGAAGAAGGAACTGATGAAATTATATCGATAAAATCTGAAGCATTCAGGAAGCTTGACATAGATGTGGAATCCCTTAAACTGCATGAGTTATATAAAATTATAGAGGAAAACCCATCTGTGTTAAGACGGCCAATTATCAAGGATGAAAAAAGATTGAATGTAGGCTTTAACGAAGAAGAAATACGCAGATTCCTGCCTCGAAAGCTCAAGACCTTCATTTATGATGACCCTAAGCCAACGGAAGATCATGTGCATAGAAACTATTAATAGGATAGGTTGTGAGTGAAGTGGAAAGAAGATATCCAAATCAACCGTTTATTGTTTTGATGAAAACTGCAAAAGGAATTCAAGAGAAAGTAAGAGAAGAAATGCTGAAGAGCAAATTAACTGTAACAGAGTTTTCAGTGTTGGAAGTCCTTTACCAAAAAGGTACATTGACAATCCAGCAAATTTGCCAGAATGTCTTAATTTCAAGCGGCTCGATGACGTATGTGATAGACAAATTAGAAAAGCGGGACCTGTTAAAAAGAAGTGATTGCCCTAATGACCGCAGGGCGATACATGTTTCATTAACTGATGATGGGCTTAACCTGATGGATACGATCATGCCGAAGTATCTGGAAATGGTTGATGACCTGTGTGGAGTTTTGACTCCTGAAGAGGCAGAGACATTCTTAAAACTTTTAAAGAAAGTTAATGCCAAAATTGAATAATATGTTTTTGGAAAATATCTTGAATTCTAGAATCTTTAAAATAGTAAAAAGGAGTGCTTTAAGTGAGTAAGAAAACAATGGGTATACACCATATAACTGCGATTGTAGGCCATCCACAAGAAAACGCGGATTTTTATGCAGGGGTTTTAGGATTGCGGTTAGTTAAAAAAACTGTGAATTTTGATGATCCAGGTACTTATCATCTGTATTTTGGCAATGAAGGTGGAAAACCAGGAACAATCATTACGTTTTTTCCATGGGTCGGTGCATCTCAAGGAAAGATAGGAGATGGGCAGGTAAGCATCACATCCTATGTCGTTCCTAAGGGAGCCCTTGAGTTTTGGGAGGAAAGGCTGGAAAAGTTTAATATACCGTTTATAAAAATGGTTCGCTTTGGGGAGTTATCTTTGGAATTTGATGACCCGCATGGGTTGCGTCTCGCATTAGTTGAAAGAGAAGAAGGAGAGGTTAACACCTGGTCGGTTGAAAATATAACGCCTGAAGTTGCCATTAAAGGATTTGGAGGAGCAACCTTACTCTCGGCTCAGCCAAAAAAGACAGCTGAGCTGCTGGAAACGGTAATGGGATTAGAACGAATTGCCGAGGAAAGCGATATGGTCCGTTTCCGTTCTACTGCAGATATTGGGAACATCATTGATTTGAAATTAACCCCTGTTGGCCGCGGCCAAATGGGAGTAGGAACCGTCCACCACATTGCTTGGCGGGCTATTGATGACCGGGATCAGCTTGAATGGCAGGATTATGTAGAAGGCCACGGGTTTAGGGTCACAGAAGTTCGGGACCGTAATTACTTTAACGCGATTTATTTTAGGGAGCATGGAAAAATACTTTTTGAAATTGCAACTGACCCTCCAGGATTTGCTCATGACGAATCTTATGAGACGATGGGGCAGCAATTGATGCTTCCAGAACAGTATGAGCCATATCGGGATAAAATAGAAAGGTCTGTCATTCCTATCGAAATAAGAAATTTAGACAAAGAATCTAGTTCACTCGTCCTTGCTAATAATAAATAGTACTAAATTTAACTTGGAGGGGAGCAGTTATGCAAAAAACAGCTGGTATTCATCATATTACCGCAATGGTGAATGATGCACAAAGAACGATTGATTTTTACTCTGGCGTACTTGGATTGAGGCTAATAAAAAAGACAATCAATTTCGACCGCCCGGAAGTGTATCATTTATACTTTGGAAATGAATCGGGTGCACCGGGAACTGTTATCACCTTCTTTCCGTGGGAAAAACAGTTGAAGGGCCGTATTGGTACTGGTCAGGTAGGCTCAACAAGTTATATCATCCCAAAAGATTCACTATCCTTTTGGGAAGCTCGCATCAAGAAATTCAGGATAAAGACATATACGTCTATTCGATTTGGTGAAAAATATTTAAGCTTTCAGGATCCTGATGGCCTTGAAATTGAATTAGTAGAAAGAACCGAAGGACCAGTTAATAATTGGAGTTTTGGCGAAATTCGTCCTGACGTTGCTATTAAAGGATTTGGCGGCGCTACATTGATTTCGGCACAGCCAAATAAAACGGCTGATGTACTTGAACATGTCCTTGGACTTCAATTAATTGGCCAAGAGGATTCATTCCTTCGGTTTAAGGCTGATGCCGACATTGGCAATACAATTGATATAAAGCTTACTCCATCAGTTCGAGGGCTGATGGGTGCCGGGACTGTACACCATATAGCCTGGAGAGCAAGTGATGAAGAAGACCATAACCGATGGAGGTCACTTCTTGAGGATATGGGATACAATCCAACAGAAATTAGGGACCGCAATTACTTTAAAGCTATCTATTTCCATGAAGGAGGCGGGATTCTTTTTGAAATAGCTACCGACCAGCCTGGTTTTACGGTCGATGAACCAAATGATGAACTTGGAAGAAAATTGATGCTTCCAACATGGTTTGAATCAAAGCGGCAAGAGCTGAAAGAAATTCTGCCGTCTGTGGAGATGCGTATTCTGGAGGAAGATAAAAAATGAGGCGCATTTTTCCATGTAGATAAAAACCAAATAAACCACCGGTACTATTACTTCAGGATAGAGATGTAAACTATGTGGAATAATAAGGAGAGTTTATTTTAGTTGACTTTAATGCTATTTTAATATATTTTTAAATCGAGATATATAATACAAATATATCTTAATTACTTATAAAAGAGGAGACAAAAAATAAATGAACGTATTAGTAGTTAAAGCAAATAACAGACCGGCTTCTGAAGCTGTATCAAGCAAGATGTATGAGACTTTCATCGAAAATCTTGAAGGTGTTAATGTAACAACTTTTGATGTTTTTGCTGAAGATATGCCGTACTTTGGACAGGATCTTTTCAATGCATTTGGCAAGCTTCAATCTGGCGAAGAACTTACAGATGTTGAAAAACGAATTTTGGCAGCAAAACAAAAAGCAAAGGATGCTTTAACAGCAGCAGATGTCGTTGTATTTGCGTTCCCACTATGGAACATGACAATCCCTGCAAAGCTTCAATCATTTATTGATTATGTATATGAGGCAGGTTTTACTTTCAAATATGACGAAAACGGCCAGGCAGTCCAGCTTATGACTGATAAAAAAGCAATCATTCTTAGCGCTCGTGGTGGTATCTATTCCGAAGGCCCAGCAGCTGGAATGGAAATGGCGGTTAACTATATTAAGAATATTGCCGGCGGCGTATTCGGTATGCAAATCATTGATGAGGTTGTCATTGAAGGACATGCTTCTGCACCTGACCAAGCTGATAAAATCATTGCTGAAGGAATGGAAAAAGTTAAAGAAGCTGCAAAAAAATTATCTGCAGTAGCAGTTTAATAATATAAGAGATTTTCTAAGAGCTAACCGGAACCTGCTTCCAGTTAGCTCTTTTTATAATGGTGACAACTATTGCTTTATTTATTCGGAATTTAAGGAAAAACCATCTACCCTTTGTAAAAAATTCCTATATAATAATATTTAGAAAATAGGATGGGGGAAACATTCGATGGCTAATGAACAAGAGGTGCTATTAGATAAAGAAAAACAAGTTGTCACCAAAAGGAAAGCAGAACGGAGAGAAGGGGAACCAACTTCAGCTTTCGTAGGTGCTTCCTGGGCCGCATTGTTAGTGGGTGTAACGGCTTATCTCATAGGGCTATATAACGCAGGGATGCAACTGAACGAGAAAGGTTATTACTTTGCAGTTTTGGTATTTGGTCTTTACTCTGCCGTTTCCTTGCAAAAGGCTGTAAGGGATAAAGAAGAGGGAATACCTGTCACAAATATATATTATGGGATTAGCTGGTTCGCAGTTATTGTGGCTATTTCTTTAATGGCCATCGGTTTATACAATGCGGGAAGTATTGTTTTAAGCGAAAAGGGATTTTACGGTATGGCGTATGTGCTTAGTCTATTTGCAGCCATCACGGTACAAAAGAATATTAGGGATACACATAGGGCAAGAGAAAGAGAATAATTAAGCATGTTTAATCTTTAGGAGAGTACGGCTACTAAAAAAAAGGCAGCGTCAGCTGCCTTTTTTTTTAGTGCTTCAGTATTACGAATTCTCATTAATATCGTTCAGCTTATCGAGCAGGTTTTTGGCATCCACAAGGTGGTTGTTGAAAATTTGCCGGGCAACTGCCAGAAGGTCAACAATCAAAGGATCGCGGAGTGAATAAATGACCCGGTTGCCGTCCTTTGTCCCAGTGACGATATTTTTAGCCCGGAGGATCATCAACTGCTGGGAAATAGCTGATCCTTCTGTGCCGGAAAGGCTTTGGAGCTCATTAACGCTTTTGTCCCCGTCTGCAAGAAGTTCAAGGACCCTTATTCTGAGTGGGTGGGCTAGTGCTTTGAAGAAATCTGCCTTAAATTGCTGCATTTCAAGATTCAACTAATAACCTCCTAACAACAGAGCTATGTTGCGGCGATTTGCCTTTTGCTCCCTACTGGTTCCTTTATACTTGATAGAGATGCACATTCTCTAAAGGCTAGATGCCTGCACCCAAGACAAGCATTCTTGTTCAGGTGCGACATTGCATATTCAATTGCATCCCCAGTATGTTCGAAAAAGTGTTCCTTACCTATCACATCATAAAGTCCGGTTTTAATCAACAATTCCTTTGGCTCTTGCCTGATTCCGCTAATAAGGACAATACCATGATTGGAAAAGTCCTTCACGATGCTCGCTAGATGAGCTTCACCAGTAGTATCCATATAAGGTACTTTTCCCAGCCTTAAGAGCAGTACCTTTGGTCTTAAATTGATGGTATTCAGAATGGTTTGTTCGAATGTCTGGGCTGCGCCAAAGAAAAGAGGGCCTTCAACGCTGAAAATACTTATTTGCGGACAATCATGCGAATTCGTAACAACCTGGCTGTCTACTTTATGATGTTTATGGTTTGGATCGGGAAGGACCTTTGCGGTGACAAGGGCTTCGCTCATTTGTTTAATAAAAGCAATAACCGCAAGTACAAGACCGACCTCTACGGCGACAGTCAAATTAACAAACACTGTTAAAAAAAATGTTACTAGCAGAATTAGAGAATCCTGGGTTTTTGTTTTTACTATATGTTGGAATACATGTCTTTCACTCATATTCCAGGCAACGACCATCAGAATCGGCGCCATGCTTGCCAACGGGATTTTTGAGGCAAAAGGTGCAAACAGAACCAGGACGAGCAATACTACAAATCCATGGATAATTCCTGATAGTGGTGAAACAGCACCGCTTTTAATATTGGTAGCTGTACGAGCAAGTGCACCAGTCGCTGGAATTCCCCCGAAAAACGGTGTAATCATGTTGGCAATACCCTGACCCATCAACTCCCGGTTGCTATTATGCCTGGTCCCCGACATGCCATCTGCCACAACCGCTGACAACAGTGATTCAATTGCTCCAAGGATCGCAATAATGAATGCTGGTTTGATAAGGTATTGAATTTTTTCCATGCTGATTTCAGGCAAGTGAAACTCCGGAAGGGAATTCGGTATTTCGCCGTATGTCGAACCGATTGTCGCAACCTGGCCAGGAAAGAAAAATGTAGCGGCCAGTGTCGATACAATTAACCCAATCAGCGGGCCGGGAATCTTCGGAAAAAGTTTCGGTGTGAGCAGCACAGCGCCAAGGCAGATCGCTGCTGTCAATATGCTTAAAAAACTCAATGTCTCGATATGGATAAAGATTTCTTTAATATTGCTAAAGAAGTATTCATGCTTTTCCACACTGCTCAAGCCAAGGAAATTCGGAATTTGGCCAGTGAAAATTATAACCGCAATCCCTGCTGTAAATCCGATAGTAACTGGCTTAGGAATAAATTTAATTAACGAACCGAGTTTGAGGGCACCCATCAGGAAAAGCATGATTCCAGCCATAAAGCCGGCAATTAGCAGGTTCTCGAAACCATAGACGGAGACAATTCCAAACAAAATCGGAATGAAAGCACCGGTCGGACCGCCAATTTGAAACTTGGAGCCGCCAAGAAGTGAGATAAGAATACCGGCAATGATTGTGGTGTAAATTCCGTATTCCGGCTTTACGCCAGAGGCGATTGCGAATGCCATTCCAAGAGGTATGGCGATTACACCAACTACAATTCCGGAAATAAGATCCTTCCGGAATGACTGAAGGGAGTAGTCTTTATATCTCCCTGTAAAAAATAGCTCCTGCCGACGCACATTAACACTCCTCATTTGAATATTTATATATTTGATTTTTTGAATATAATATAATGAATTTACTCCCGCCAGTTCAAAAAGTCAATACACTACTTTAAAATCATCGCGGAAAAGTTTTAGAGGGATAATAGAATGCTTAAGTCGTATTGGCAACATTTCAGGTTGAGGAGACATGCGAAACGTGCCCAATAAGTCGTATTGGCAACATTTCAGGTTTTGGAGACATACAAAATGTGTCCAATGAGCCGTATTGGCATCATTTCGAGTTGCGAAGGCATGAGAAACATGCCCAATGACAAAAGAAAGGTAAATTGGTCAGCCGTCAAATTCAAAACCGAAAGCGTCCTGATGCTATGAAAAAAGAAGTTAACAAATCTGTTAACTTCTTCTCTAGTTTGGTTCCACGTGAACATGGACATCGTAAACACCATGCTCCTCCATCATAATTTTCTCAACGTGTGTGGCAATATCATGAGCTGCTCTTATATCAAGCGTTGAGTTGACTAGGATGACGCAATCAATGACTTCATTATTTCCATAGTTTCTTCCCTTAATTTCCTTTATGCCTTTGACACCATCCACTTTTAAAATGACATCTTTATATAGTTGGATTTTCTCTTCATCAAATCCATCCGAAAGTTCGTGGGAAGCCTCCTTGAAAATGTCCCAGGCGGTTTTGCAAATCAATAAACCAACGATAAAAGCAGTCACTGTGTCAAGCCATGGCATGTTCAATTGGGAACCGAATATTCCAATCGCGGTTCCAATACTAACCCAGGCATCGGAACGATTATCCTTGGCAGCAGCCATTACAGATTTGCTTTGGATTTTGTTTGCTAGCCTTTTGTTATAAAGGTAGACAAGGTACATGGCAAATGCAGAGAAAAGACCTGTATAGGCGGCAATCATGTCTGGCGCCTGCTTGCCTTCCTGAAAGATTGATCCAAGAGCATCCGCTAACACCTGTATGCCAACGGCAATCATCACAAATGAAGCGACCATGGAGGCAATCGTTTCACTTTTCCAATGCCCGTATCCATGGTCCTTGTCGGGAGGTCGCTGGGAAATCTTTAAACCAATGAGAACCGCAACAGAGGCGATAATATCGGTTGTATTATTTAGTCCATCTGCCTTTAAAGCGGCTGAATCACTTATATATCCCACTGTAAGCTTTAAAGCAGAAAGGAGTATGTAGGCTACGATGCTCAATAGGGCCCCGCGTTCGCCTAGCTTAAGATTTTGGTATTTTTGCTCATCCATATGTAATTGAACCCTCCCTAAAAACCAACCTTTACTACAATACCATCTGATAATCGGGTGGGTCTAGGGCAACCTTTTTGCGGTTGAGGAACTCTATAAGTGACGAGAAAGAAATTTTCCTGAGGGAAACAATTGAGCTGCCAGGAGTACATAAAGTTATGATAATTTCCTGATGGGTATATTAATAGAAAAGGTACTAGTGAGGTGTTTTAAATGAACATCACTGATAAGGCCAGTGATTTCCTTAGGGAAGTTATAACCAATGAAGGTGCAACGGGGATCAGGATTTACTTTGCAGGCCTTGGTTGAGGCGGCCCGCGGTTTGGACTGGCTCTGGATGAGCCAGAATTAGAAGACAATATTACTGCAATTAATGGCATTAGAGTAGCAATTGATTCCTCAATCGAGAGCTACACCACAAGGGTAACAATCGATTATGATCAAAATGGAAGAAGGTTTATCCTTTTAGGCAATCAAGGAAGTTGTTGAAACTGATAAAAATCCCTTCTCGCCCGTCGAGAAGGGATTTTTACTTCTGAGTATATTCCTTAAAATAAATAACTAACTTGTTTGACAATCAAACGTGTATTTGAATATCATATAATCAAACGTATATTTGAATGAGGTGGCCGGATGAAGGAACATGATGTTTGTGAAGTGACTTGTGTCGATGAGCCAAAGGTTAGCCGTGTGAAGAACGCCCTGGAACAAAAAAGTTCTGGCGATGTGGCAAAAATATTCAAAGCGTTATCAGATGAAAATAGAGTGAAAATTACCTATGCACTAGCCTCAGAAGATGAGCTTTGCGTATGCGATGTAGCCAACATTGTCGGTTCCTCGGTCGCAACAGCTTCCCATCATTTGCGCACCCTGAAAAATTTAGGCATAGCGAAATACCGGAAAGAAGGGAAAATGGTTTATTACTCCCTTGATGATGAGCATGTGAAGCAGCTGGTGGAGATAGCCTTTGCCCACCAGGAGGAGGTGGCCAGCCGTGTCTGAACCGCAGAAACAAGTATACCGGATTGAAGGACTTTCCTGAGCAAGCTGTGCCGCAAAGTTCGAGAAGAACGTTAAACACCTGGATGGTGTTTCAGAAGCAGCAGTTAATTTTGGCGCCTCCAAGCTTACTGTTTATGGGGAGGCGACAATTCAGGAATTGGAACGTGCAGGAGCGTTTGAAAATCTTCAAGTCATACCTGAAAAAGCTAAACGGGAACCTGAAGAAAAACTCTCATCTTGGATAAAATACCGGCGAGTCTTGCTATCCTTGCTAATTATTGCCGGAGGATATGTTTCGCTATTTCTAAGTGGTGAGGAATCACCCGTAACGATTGCTCTTTTTGCTATAGCGATTTTGATAGGCGGTTATCCGTTGTTCAGGACAGGGTTTAAAAACCTGGCAAGGCTTGAATTTGATATGAGAACTCTCATGACAATCGCGATTATTGGCGCGGCATTGATAGGTGAATGGAGCGAAGGGGCAATTGTCGTCATCCTGTTTGCCATTAGTGAGGAGCTCGAGAAATACTCGATGGATAAAGCACGTGCTTCAATCAGGTCACTAATGGATATTGCCCCAAAAGAAGCATTGGTTCGTCGGAATGGCACCGATAGGCTGATTGAGGTAGAAGAGATCAGAATTGGCGACATTATGATTGTCAAACCGGGACAAAAGCTGGCAATGGATGGAATAGTAGTCAAAGGCCATTCATCCATTAATCAGGCCGCCATCACTGGAGAATCTGTCCCTGTCGAAAAGAAGCGGGAGGATGAGGTTTTTGCCGGGACATTAAATGGCGAGGGCTTGCTTGAGGTAAAGGTAACGCGTCTTGTCGACGATACAACGATAGCAAAAATCATTCACCTTGTTGAAGAGGCGCAGGCAGAAAAGGCTCCCTCACAGGCGTTTGTCGATAGGTTTGCAAAATACTATACCCCGGCTATCATGCTTGTTGCGGCTCTCGTTGCTGTTGTTCCGCCGATGTTGTTTGGTGCTGATTGGAATACGTGGGTTTACCAGGGACTTTCCGTTCTTGTTGTTGGCTGTCCTTGTGCTCTTGTTATTTCAACCCCAGTTTCGATTGTAACCGCCATAGGGAATGCCGCACGGAATGGCGTATTGATTAAGGGAGGTATTCACTTGGAAGAGGCGGGGTCACTTGAAGCCATAGCCTTT
>NZ_HG964497.1:2600828-2623293 GCF_000613125.1 Bacillus sp. EB01 | reverse complement strand
CCCCCCCCCATCCCCCATCATTGTAATCGTCACCATTTTGTCATGATTATGCTCACGAAAAACTATCTCAAGTAACCACTATTTACACATTGTAAAATATGCAACCCCCAATATCGACGGGGGTTTTAGTCGTTTTTAAAAAAATCCAAATAGAAATTTTTGTCTTTTTTTGCTGGTGTGAGATTCCTCACACTATTGAAAATCATTCCCATTTATCATGAAGGTAAGAAAAGAAAAGGGGCTGATTTGAATGCCAAAGCTAAACAGTATCAAAAAGGCAAGCAAGGAAAAAGAAACATCTATGATGGGAACGTTCATTTCGTTGGGCGGATTGTTAGCTGTCATTGTCATAACGTATTTTGTACTATTCGGCCTGTTTATGGCCAGGTTATAGGAGGGATCTCACATGCATCGTTCAGAAAAAGTATGGCTATCATTAAGCTTCGGAATCATTATGATTTTTATGTTAATCACTGGGTATCAAACGTTCGCATTGGAACTTGGACCTCCGAGCGCAAAAGAAACAATCGATCCGCAAAAGGTCGACCAAATTGCTCCATTTAACAAACCAGGCCTTAAGCAAGTTGGCGACAACGAATACGAAGTGGTCATGACGCTTCAAGCATTCAGTTTTACGCCGATGAACATTGAAGTTCCTCAAGGCGCAAAGGTAACCTTCATTCTTACATCAAAAGACGTTGTCCATGGATTTGAAGTGGCCGGTACGAACCTGAACACAATGGTTGTCCCGGGCCATATCCAACGCATCACTCAAGTATTCGATAAACCTGGAAGCTACCTGGTCCTTTGTAATGAATATTGCGGTGCCGGCCACCAGGTCATGAGCACAACGATTACGGTGAAGTAAGGGAGGGAATCAACCATGAATGCAATTTTAAAAGAAAACATCAAGGATAAGGCATCAAAAGTATTTGCAATGAACCCGAAGGATGCGGTCCTCGCTAAATCATATATGGCAGTCTCGTTTGCATCACTATTGATCGGCGGATTACTCGGATTGCTGCAAGGACTTAACCGGGCAGGAGTTCTCCAATTGCCATCCTGGTTCAACTATTATCAGGTGCTTACCGCACACGGTCTTATATTAATCCTTGTCATGACAGCATTTTTCACAATCGGCTATTTCTACTCGGCAATGTCCAATGACTTCGGCGGACTGCTTCCGAAGGTAAGGAAAATGGGCTGGGTCGCATACGGATTGAAAATTTTCGGTTTTGTGATGACAGTCATTCCAATCCTGCTAAACAAAGCATCCGTCTTGTTCACATTCTATCCTCCGATGGCGGCATCACCTTGGTTCTACATCGGGCTCGTCTTCATCGTAGTTGGCGTCTGGGTGGCAGCGTTCGGTGCCTTCATCCAGGTTGCGACTTGGAGAAAGCAAAATAAAGGCCAGCACGTACCAATCATGTCGTACTTCGGAACCGGCGTCTTTGTACTCTTGTTCTTCAGCTCCATCCCTGTGGCAATCGAAGTCTTCATGATTATCCCATGGGCATTCGGCTGGATTGAAACCATCAATGTCATGCTCGCCCGTACACTGTTCTGGGCATTTGGACACACACTCGTTAACATCTGGTATTTAACAGCAACTTCTGCCTGGTATGTCGTCATTCCGAAGTTGATGGGCGGCAAACGTTGGAGTGATACACTAACCCGTGTTGTCATCATTTCCCTCGTGGTTATGAACATTACTGGCGGTTTCCACCACCAGATCGTTGACCCTGGCATCTCTGAAGCTGTCAAATACATGCACGTATTCATGAGCCTTGCAATCGGATTCCCGTCCTTGATGACGGCTTACGCACTATTCGCTACTTTTGAAAAAACTGCAAGAAGAAACGGTGGCAAAGGACTTGTCGGCTGGTACAAAAAAATGCCTTGGAAAGATGTCCGCTTCCTTGCTCCGTTTATCGCAATGGTAGCATTCATTCCTGCCGGCGCAGGCGGTATCGTCCAGAGCACAAACCAATTGAACCAGGTTGTCCACAACACAATGTGGGTAGCCGGCCATTTCCACTTGACACTTGGCATGACTGTAATTATGACATTCTTTGGCGTCAGCTACTGGCTTATCCCGTATATCTCAGGCCGCGCGCTGACTCCGACTATCAATAAAATAGGCCTTGTCCAGACTTGGGTATGGACAATCGGCATGACAACGATGGCATTTGCAATGCATGCAGTCGGGCTGTTAGGATCGCCTCGCCGTACTTCCTACTCCACATACGGTGACCATGCAACCGCACTGGGCTGGGACCCTTATCTAGCACTGCTCGCAATTGGCGGAACGCTCCTAATCGTCGGGGTAATTTTACAAGTATACGCAGTTGTAAATATGATGTTCTTCGCGCCGAAAGGCTTGACCGAGTTCCCTGTCGCCGACGTAGAAGAAGATGCATCAAGAACTCCTTACTGGACTGAACGCTGGGGCATCTGGATCATCGCCATGCTGCTTCTCGTCGCGATGGCCTATGTCATCCCTATAACTGAATTTATCGTTAACGCACCTCCAGGATCGCCTCCGTACAAGACCTGGTAAGGTGGAAGAAGAAGAGATAGCTGCACTGTACGGCTATCTCTTATTTTTTTAAAAAAAGACAGAAGTTTTGGTTAAGCTACTGGGATGGCCCATTTGAACCAAGCTGGCGTAAGGAGCTGCTGAACCAGTCCCAAAACATGGAGCCTTTGAATGAGAACCTATACTTTCAACAAGGTGATGAATGACATTTCGAGGTCCTGGCACAAGCAAAGTGTCATTCATAAAGGGGATGAATGACATTTCGGGTTCCCGGCACAAGCAAAATGTCACTCATAAAGGGGATGAATGACATTTCGGGTTCCCGGCACAAGCAAAATGTCACTCATAAAGGGGATGAATGACATTTCGGGTTCGCGGCACAAGCAAAATGTCACTCATAAAGGCAATGAATGACATTTCGGGTTCGTGGCACAAGCAAAATGTCACTCATAAAGGCGATGAATAACATTTCGGGTTCCGGCTGTAACAAAGTGTTTTTCATAAAATGACCGAGGTTGTCTTGGAATTGGCAGATTTGTACCGGTAAGTGTCGTTTCTGGCAAAAGCATCAAAATTAATAAGTTAAGACATCAGCCTCTCTCGGAGATATCGAAATTCAACAACTAGGAAGTGATTGCAATGAAAAAGCTGGGGCCCAATAGGTGGGCAAGTATACTTGTATTGCTGTTTGGCCTTGGGCTGTTTTATGTAGGAACCGATGGATTCACCGCGTTTACAGCTGAGGCGGCCAGGGTGGAAAAGCTTAAGGCGGAACAGCCAAAATTTCCGGAAGTGACGCTTGAGGATAGCAAGGGCAGGACGTATGGGATATCCGAGTTTGAAGGAAAGTATGTGTTCATTACCTTTCTCTATACAAGCTGCGGGACGGTATGCCCTGAACTTGAGATGAACATGGCTAAGGTGTATGAAAAGCTTCCGAAGCAGTACATCGGTGAGGATATTGTGTTCCTGAGCATAAGCTTCGATCCTGAACGCGATGATCCGAAACGGCTGGATGTTTATAAAGATATGTTCGGCAGCGACGGTGAAACGTGGCGGATGGCGCGGATCAACGATAAGCAGGAGCTTGATGCCTTGCTTGATGAGTTTGGTGTGATTGTCATTCCGGACGATGATGGAAACTTTGCCCACAATTCGGCGTTTTACCTGGTTGGTAAGGACGGACACCTTGAAGATGTAATGGATTATACAAAAACCGATAAAGCTGCCGTGATGGTTGAGCGGAAGTTGGAGGAGGGAAAGCAGCCATGAAACAGGCGTTATACGGATTGGTATTGCTAGTGGTACTTGCTATCCCTCCAGTCGCGAATTTCCTGGAGTCGGTCATGATTATCCATATGCATATGCAGATGCCGCTGCTGGTGATTTCGGGATTCTTGATCGGTAAGTTCTTTCAGTTGCAGTTCCCAAAGGTTTTTGACAAGTGGAATGGGAATGGCGTCCCGGGGATATTGTTGTTTGCGATTATCATGGTGTATTGGATGCTTCCCCGCGCAATGGACGAGGCGCTAACCGAATGGACGGTTGAGATGTGGAAGTTTGTCAGCCTGCCGTTCCTCGCCGGTGTGCCGCTCCGCGATAGCTGGGGAAAACTGAACAAATGCGGGCGTAAAATCGCCATCAGCTTCTTCACCGCGCTGTTCATACTAATGGGCTGGATCTACATCATGGCCCCCGACAACCTCTGCAACAGCTACCTCATCATCGACCAAGTCATCCTCGGCTGGGGCTACATCACCACCGCCATCTGCCTGATAATCTACCTGGCATACAGCCTCTTCGTAAATCCAGCCGATTACGAATAGCAGGTGTAAAATAGGGGTCAGACCCCTGCCATGGACTTTTTCGAGACTTTTTCCGCGTGGGAAGGACATGTGGATAAATCTAATTCGGGGTTTTTTATTAAGTAAACTATTGAATAAAATAAAAAAGACCGGGCGGTTTTTGCCCGGTTTTCTATAGTTATTTCATAATATGGTTTGCCCATTTTAATGCCTCATTATAGTAGCCAAGGGCAATTCTATCTTCGATTTGCAATTTTTGATACCATGTAGAAACTTCTTCCCAGTTGCCTTTTTCTATGGAGGTAACAAAATCGAGTATCTCTTTTAACAGATTGGACTGCCCAATCAAGGCTTGATTAATATTTTCCTGGAGCGGCATTAATTTTAATACTTTATCCATCTCCATCCCAAGCAGCGAGTCCATAAGCGAAAACATACCTGTCAGGAAAAAGGAGGGGGCATCTCTTCGTTTCTGTTTATGCAAAGCGATCAGTTCACACATTCTCGCTCTGATAAGACTATTAATGAAAATTTCCTTTGACCATTCGCTTTTATTTGTCAATGTTGATCTAATTGCAAGGATCCATAACCACTTTGTTAACTCATTAAATCCAAGCCGGACAATCGCTTGTTTAATTGAGTTTATTTTATTTGTGGGCAGGTATTTTGGAGAGTTAATTAATTTTAATAGTTTATAGGATAATGACAGATCCTGTTCAATCAATTCGGTAATAGAGTCAAGATTTGGATCCTTACTCGATAATTGATTGATAATGACAATATAGTTTTGGAAATACTCAGGAACATCGTGTGTTGAAATAATAACCGGCTTTGCAAAATAATAACCTTGAAAATATTCATAGCCATTTTGGACGGCTGATTCAAATTCCTGTTTAGTTTCAATTTTTTCAGCAAGAAGCTTTACATTATATTTTTGAGGCATTTTTTCAATTATCCGCCTGACATGTGCGTTTGTTGCTCTGAAATCCACCTTAATAATATCAACAAGATCTAATAGATGAAATGATAAAGGATTTTTTGCGTTTAAAATAAAGTCATCTAACGCAATCTGATATCCTTTGCTTTTTAGTTCCCTGCAATGATTCAACAATTCCTGGTTTATTTCGATAGACTCCAATATTTCTATAATTATTTCATTTGGTTTAAAATAGCTTGGTAGTTTTAATTGAAGCAGCTTTTCAGTGAAATTGACAAAACACGGTTTACCATTAGAAAGTTCCTCGATGCCTATGTTCAAAAAGCTATTTATTATGACATCTGTGGTTGCCAGTTCACCATTTATTTCAGGAAATCTATTCATATGATTATTTCGATAGAGTAATTCATATGCAAATAAATCTTTGTTTTTTTTGAATATAGGTTGTCTTGCGACAAAGACCTCCATTCTGTTCCCCCTAAAAGCAAATTAATATGAAAGCGAAAAAAATTATAGTAGTAAATTGGAAGTTATCAGAGACTATTTTCTTAGATCTTTTGTTAGTAATTCTAAAATCACTATTACTAATTAATCAAATTATTAACATAATTTCACATTTAATAATATAGTAAAAAATAAAAATCCTCAATAGAATGTTAAATATTTGAAATGCAATCAAATAACTAAACAAGTTGCAGAGATAAAAAACCTGTCGGAAAAAGAATGCTTGGAGTGGAAGTAAATTTTTCCTCTAGAAGAATCAATACTGATTTACTGTGTATTGGAGAAAATCCAAATTGAAACCGATATATATTTAATACGTAGGAAAGACAATGGAAATAATATAGGAGGGTGGTCCGGATAAAGAGTTTAGCAAAGCGCAGAGAGGAAAGGAAGCAGCGAATCAGAAGGCATGAGTTTAAGGAAAACAAATGGCGTACTTTCTATGAAACTATATTCGATATCTTCCTGGTTTTGGGTGAGGGCCTCTTTTGGATTATTACTAGATTCTTTAAAGGTATAAGCAAAATGATTGATTAACAAGGTAATGATTTTGCGTTGCTAGGCAACATGTCGGCCAGCCCGCGATAAGGAACCGCCAGGAGTAAACTCCCTGCGGTTTTTCTTATGTTCTTATTTTCAGGAAGTCCACGTGGAAAAGACAGCTCCCCTAAGAATGCGGGTTTGAGAGGCGAAGTGTCCACGAGAGGGGTCTGACCCCAAAAAGATTTTAAAAAAAAGCTTGTTTTTTTTGATTTTGTATTGATATAGTTACAAAATGCCCGGTTGATATGTGGGGGGTACAATGGGTTTAGGGAGACGCGCAGGTATTTAGGCCAAGAAATTTTCCTTCTGAGATTGGGGAAGGAAGTATTTTTAATAATGTTGTTAATTAAAAACAGGCATTTTTTCTGCGACAAACACCAGTAAACAGGTAGGAATAATCGGTTTAAATACAATTGAAATAAAAGGAGATTTTCATGAGTACACAGATTAAGGTTAAAAATCCACAAACAATGGCGTTTATTTTGATGTTCGGGGCTTTCTTAGGTTTATTTGCTGAAACAGCTTTAAATATGGCCTTAACAAATGTTATGGAACAATTTTCAGTCAAACCGGCAATTGCGCAATGGCTGACGACAGGTTATTTATTGGTATTAGCAATATTGGTTCCAATTTCAGCACTTTTAATTAAATGGTTCTCGACAAGGCAACTAGTTGTCGGAGGACTTATTATCTCGCTTGTGGGAGCCATTTTAGCAGCACTGTCTCCAAGCTTTGAGGTATTATTGGCAGGCCGTCTTGTGCAGGCTGTCGGTACAGGTATATTAATACCGGTTATGACAAATGTGCTTTTGCTAATATTCCCGATTCACAAGCGTGGGGTTGTTATGGGAATTATGGGGCTTGTCATTACCTTGGGCCCAGCTTTAGGACCAACTCTTTCGGGCGTTATCATCAGTACGATGGGCTGGGAGTATATCTTCTGGATTAGTGCAGTTGTTTATGTGTTATTGACTGTGTTTGCAGCAGTGCAAGTTGTAAATGTCTCTGAAATCACGAAACCAAAAATTGATGTTTCATCAATTCTTTTATCAACCATCGGCTTTGGCGGATTAATTTTCGCACTTAGTACAATGGCTGAAGAACCGATTTCATCCGCTAAAGTATGGGCGCCGCTGCTTGCCGGAATTGTTGCGCTTGTATTGTTTGGAGTCCGCCAAATGAACATGGCACAGCCGATGATCAATTTGCGTGTGTTTAAATATCCGATGTTTACATTAGGAACACTGATGATGTTCCTAAGCATTTTAGTCATTTTATCCACGGCAATCCTTTTGCCACTTTATTTAAAAGGAGCTTTATTAGTTAGCGCAGCAGTCGCTGGGTTACTATTGCTGCCTGGTAATGCTGTCAACGTCATTTTGTCCCCTATCGTTGGGACGCTATTCGATAAATTCGGACCGCGTGCATTTGTAATCACTGGTTCAATCATCGTCTTAATTGGGAATATCATCTTTATGGTTTCTATTTCGGCAACAACACCTGTATGGCAAATCGTTGTAGCATTCATGGTTTTATTTGCCGGGCTAACATTGGTAACAATGCCTTCCCAAACAAATGCACTCAATACATTGCCGCGCCAATTTTATGCTGATGGATCTGCAGCTATGAATACATTGAATCAGGTTGCCGGTGCAGCTGGTACAGCAATCGCGATTTCACTGTTTACAGCTGGCCAAACCAGCTTCGTGCTGGATGCACCATCCGCTTCCCAGGGCGAAGTACTGGCTGCCGGCGTCAAGTATGCTTTCTACTTTATTACAGGTATATCTGGATTTGCGTTAATCTGTTCTTTGTTTATGAAAAAGCCAAGCGAAATCAAGGCAAAGTCTCCATCTATGGTAAAAGCAACAGAGCCTGTTCGCAGGTAGTTTAGCGAGTTGTGAGATAATAAAGAGGGGTAGATTTCATATGGCGAATCATTATAAAAGCATTGTTGTCGCTGTCGACGGCTCAACTGAAGCAGAATACGCATTCCGCAAGTCAATTGATGTTGCCAGAAGAAACAAGGGTTCGGTATTGACTATCGTAAATGTAGTCGATACCCGGTCGTTCGGGCCTTATGAGCAGACATCTATTGGGCGTGCCGAGAAGCAATCCGAACAGCTTTTAAATGGATACAAAGCTCAAGCTGAAGCCGAAGGCATTGTAAATGTAAAAACGGTAATCGAGTATGGCTCACCAAGAACGATCATTACGAAAGAGCTTGCGGAAGTTGCCGAAGCAGACCTCATCATTTGTGGTGCTACTGGCCATAATGCGGTTGAACGTTTCCTGATTGGTTCCGTATCCGAAGCAATCGTTCGTTCAGCGAAATGTGATGTCCTGGTTATCCGTACACCAGAGTGACTTTAAGAGTTCCAGAAATTACTAGGAAGTTCAATGACTAAATTGTTTAAAATACTATAAAACCATTCGCAAGCTGAGTCTTGCGAATGGTTTTTTTCTATTAATATTTTTATTGGTAACTGCCTGCTTCAAATGAAGCTTAGGAAATAACCTTTTTCGATATATTATTAATGAGGTCGCCTCTGCTCAGTACGCCAATGACCCGGCCTGCTCCATTGATGACAGGCAGTTTCTTATAATGATGCTTGGACAGCAGGCGGATAGTTGTCTCAAAATCGTCATCAGGAGATACTGTGAGGATATTTCGTTTCGTCATGATCTCCTTTACCTCGGTATCCAGCTTTGCTTCGAGCACATCTTCAATCTCGCCATCTTCCCCGACATAAACGAATCCGGCAATGCCCAGTCGCTTTGGAGCAAGATAACGGAGAATGTCTCCATCTGAAACCATCCCAACCAAATTCTCGCGATCATCAACAACCGGTACACCGCCAATGCGGTTTGAATCGAGGACAGTTAGCAATTCCCTAACTGAATTCGAAGGTTTTATAGTAAAAACTCGTGTAATCATAAAGTCTCTTACTTTCATTGGAGATACCTCTTCTCATAATGTAACCGTATACAATTTTGATATATTGCTATCTTAACACAAATGCCCAACCTTAATGTAAATGAAAAAGTTTGTCATTTTTGCGTCGAACAAATTTCGTTTAACCCCATCTGGCCACTATGTCTAAAGAAAAATCGAGAATTTTCAAACAACAATTCCAATTTTGATATACCTTCTAGGTAAATAGTATTAGACTTGAAATATAGGATTTTAATGCTTCTTTCTAATCCTTCTAACGTCGTAAATGACAGGGGTGAATATAATGAGACACTGAATTTCGTACTGTGTGGCAGCTTCAAAATGATTCCGTTTTGTGTCTATAGATAAATAAAAGGAGGAGATAGTATGAACGATAGTTTTGAGTTTCGTCACGGTTTAAGTTTAGAAGGCGAGGAAGCCCGCTTGTTTTGGAAATGGAGGGGAGTGATAGATTATTTTGAGAGGAGCAAACGAACCCCCGACCTGATAATGGATGTATTCACCAAGCTTGATATCCCCACTGAATCACCCTCTACTGGCTTTGTACCTTCCTTTGAAAAAACTTTCCTTGATGAAGTTGATGATTACAGCGATTATGATGATGAGCGTGAATCTTACCCTAAATGGGAACGAAACCACTTTCATAATTGGGAAAAGCCAAAGCCTGCTGGCATTAGCCTCGAAACGATTGGCGGAAGCAGTTTTTCATATGAGGGGTCTGTCGAAAAAGGGACATCCATTATGTATGGTAGCGGCTCAAGGGTAAAGGCTTCTAAGGAATTATATCAGGAGCTGCTAAAAACCTTTTCAGGGCAGAACATCCTACTGGGAAATCCTCCAAAAGAAGAGAATGATTTGACCTACCTTAGAAATTCGCTTCTGGCAAACAATCACCCTAGAATACTTAAACATCATATTCCTTCTATATTAATGGCGGAAGGCTATGCTGAACTTGTTGAAGGGAGCTTAATAGAGTTGCAAATCAAGCCCTATGAAAAAATAAGCGATTAACCTAAGTTTGCTCCAACCGTTTATTTTTCTGGGTTCCTAATAACTAATACCCATATGACTCGGACAAGCCTCCACCAGCTGGAGCTGGTTCCGGGTCTATTCTTTTTTGAGAACTGTCTAGCACCACAAGGAATGCTTCGGCAGCATAAGCATCGCACGAAGAAAAAGCGGCAGCACAAGGAAAGTTCCCCGGAATGGACATCGCAGAGCCAGAAGTCCTTTGGCTGTCACGAGGGGTTCCTTTGTCTACCGCGAAGCCGCTTGCGCTTTTCTTACTACGAAGCCTTGCCAGTATCTTCACCAAGAATACGTACGGGTGAGATCTCATCCGACAATCCTGCCATCCCTAACCACCTCTGCCAAACTCGAACTTCATTTCCTCATCCACCAAAATGTCTGTTTCAAAAAGCACACCAAGTTCCCTATTTTAAAAAAGCATCTAATACCTTATACCTATAAATGGAAATTTCGACAAAATTCGACACGGGACCTTCGATTCATTTTTCGTCATAATTGTAAAATGACTGTAAAATTCTAGGGTTCAGAAGTGAAATTTCCATAGGAAATGGTAAAATGTTTCTTAACGAAAACACTACATAAATAGGAATAACCGCATAGATTTAAATTACAGTACCATGGTGACATAAGGGGAGTTAACTAATGATTGTTACGTTGATAAATAAGGAAAGGCTTAATTCGATTACGCTCCCGGAAAAAGTCACCGGGCAATATTGGATTCATCAATCCATTGGCAATTCTTCGAAGAAACTGATTGGGATTGAGGGAGTGAATGGCGAATGGATACTGAAGTCCAATAAAGACGTGAAGGTTAAGAATCTTTCCGGAAAGCCAATCCGAAACACCATCCTGAAGCCGCTAAGCATTTATCATCTTGCTCTGGAGGAGGCCGCTCAACAGAGCCACCACACCAGCGAGGGTTTTCAGAATAGCGGCAAAGATACCGAGACCAGTATAACTCGCAGCACTCAAAAATATCCGGGCAACATCAATACCCAAGCATCCCACAACAAGGACTCTAACCTGCATGCCTCACAACATACCGGGGTAACCAGCAACAACACCTACACAAGCTTCAATCACCAAGCCGAACCTGCCCAGGACAGCCAAAAAGCCCTCGTGTTCACTGAGCCGAATACAGAAGACCGACAGACCTACACAAAGTTTCTTATTGACCGTGATATGGAAATCACGATTGGCAGATCGGAACACAATGATATTGTTCTTGCCAATCAATTTGTGTCCGCCCAGCATGCCAGGCTTTCGTTTGTACAGGGCGAGTGGCGGATTGAGGATGACAGCACCAATGGGACATTTGTTGACGGCATTCGCATAAAAAAACGGGACCTGAAATTTGGCGATACGATTTACATTATGGGTTTTAAAATTATTGTAGGAAACCATTTTCTCGCTTTTAACAATCCGGGCGGGACGGTGCAAATCCGCAAGCAAACCCTGAAGCCGTTCGTCAGCCAGGAAGCCGAGATACCTGAAGAAGAGGAATTTGAATTCGAGCTGCCGGCACAGGATTACTTTTACAGGTCGCCTCGTTTCAAACGTGATGTCGAACGTGCCCAGTTCAAGATCGATTCACCGCCCCCAAATGCCATTGGTGACGAAACGCCGATGATGCTTGTGATCGGCCCGTCGATGACAATGGGGATGGGCTCGATGACAATGGCAATTTTCGCGGTCAATAACGCAATGGTTACCGGTGATATAACGAAGGCGATTCCGTCAATCGTTATGTCGGCAAGTATGCTGCTCGGGACGGTGCTTTGGCCCATCCTGACCAAACAATTCGACAAGCGGCGCCGCCGGAAAAAGGAAAAAATACGCCAAAAGAAGTATAAAGCCTATCTCGACAGAGTTGCCGTCATGTTCACCGAGGAAGCCGAAAAGCAGGAGGAAATCCTTCGCGAAAACCACGTGCCGATAGAGGAATGTGTGGCTAGGATTGAGCAGGTCGACCGCAACCTTTGGGAGCGCGCGCCAGGCCAGAATGACTTTTTGAAAATAAGGGCAGGTACAGGAAACGGCCTTTTATCTGCAGACATTACATACTCCGAGAAAAAATTTGCAATAGACGACGATAATCTGCAGGAAGAGCTTTATACCCTTCTCGAAGCACCGAAGGTTTTAAAGAACATACCTATTACACTTTCTCTCTATGAAAATCATATATCCGGCGTAATCGGAAGCCGGAAGAAGACAGTCGAGTTTGCAAAAGGGCTCATTTTTCAACTGGCTGCCCTTTATAGCTATGACGAAGTAAAAATGGTATTTATTTACGATGAGGCTGAGGAAGCTAAATTCGGGTTTACAAAATGGCTGCCGCATGTCTGGAGCAATGACAACAAATTCCGATTCATTGCTGCCAATAACACCGAGGTCAAGGAAGTTTCCGCCTACATTGAAAAAGAGATCGAACACCGCTCTGCGGTCAATGACAGTGAGCTCGAAGACGTAAAGCCATACTACATCATCTTTGCACTAAGCAGGCAGCTCGCAATACGGGCCGAGATGCTAAAGCAAATTTTTTCAAAGAAAGAGAATCTCCATATCAGTGTTGTAACGTTCTATGATGAGCTGAAAAACCTTCCTAAAGAATGTACGACGGTTGTGGAAATTGAAAGTGCGGGCGGCAAGCTGTTCGATAAAAATGATATTACCGGCCAAACGGTATCGTTCACTCCGGATATTTACTTAAATGCTAATCCGGTAGATTTAAGTGTGAAGCTGGCCAATGTCCAGCTTGATTCACTTGCCGGCTCGTTCAACCTGCCTAAGATGCTGACGTTCCTGGAGATGTTCAGTGTAGGCAAGGTTGAGCACCTGAATGCGCTGACCCGCTGGAAGGACAATGATCCCACGAAGTCGCTCGAGGCGCCAGTTGGTGTTGACACTCTTGGGGAAGTTTTCAAGCTTGACCTTCATGAAAAATTCCATGGTCCGCATGGACTTGTCGCCGGGATGACCGGTTCAGGGAAGAGTGAGTTCATTATTTCCTATATCCTGTCACTTGCGGTGAACTATCATCCACATGAAGTTGCCTTCATCCTGATCGACTACAAAGGCGGCGGGATGGCAAAGTCATTTGAGAAATTGCCTCATACAGCAGGCATCATTACCAACCTCGATGGGGCTGCCATCAAGCGCTCCCTCGTTTCGATTGAAAGCGAACTGAAGCGGCGCCAGTCTGTTTTTGCAGAAGCGAGCAAGAAAGTCGGCGAAAGCAATATTGATATTTATAAATACCAGAAACTGTACCGCGAGGGCGTCGTAGCCGAACCGCTTCAGCATTTGTTCATTATTTCGGATGAATTTGCCGAGCTAAAAACACAGCAGCCGGAATTCATGGCGAAGCTCGTCTCCGCCGCGCGGATTGGCCGAAGCCTCGGCGTTCACTTGATCCTCGCTACACAAAAGCCGAGCGGTGTTGTCGACGACCAGATTTGGGCGAACAGTAAATTCCGTGTCAGCCTCAAGGTCCAGGACCGCGCCGATAGTATGGATATGCTAAAGCGCCCGGATGCCGCGGAGCTGACTGACACCGGCCGTTTTTACTTGCAAGTTGGCTATAATGAATTGTTTGAAATGGGCCAATCCGCCTGGGCCGGGGCGCCGTATTATCCTTCCGATAAAGTGGTTGCCGAGAAGGACACTAGTGTTGTTGTGATTGATCGGAACGGCCGCCCAATCAGACAGGCGAAGATTGATAAGAAGAAAAGTGCGATGGCTAATCCGAAAAAACAAATGGATGTTATTACTGACTATTTGAGCCAAATTGCCAAGGAAGAAAAGATCAGGGTCAAGCCGCTCTGGCTCGAGCCGATTCCGGCAATGATTTTGCTTGATGAAATCAGGTCGAAATATGGAGTCCAGGCAAAGCGTAAATATAAGCCGGCGGACGAAGCTGTTTCGGCTGCCCTGCTTACAGGACAGGTGGAAATAGCGGCTTCCGTTGAAATGAACGATGTTGTCAACCAGTTGAAAGGAACGCTTTCATCGGCCTTTACCGAGCAGAACCCAAATACGCTGCGGGAAACCCTTGCAGAAATGCCAGGCATTCAATCTGCTGCTAGCCTCATTCAGAGCACAACTGCTGCCACCGCGGATTCGCTTGTCGAGCCTGCTGCGTCAACTGGTTCGCTAGTTCAGGCTTCTGGTGGCACGGGAACGCTGGTACAGTCTCCTGCCAATACTAGTTCACTTGTCCTCAACCCGGTCATCGGTGAATATGACGATCCGGCAAGACAGCGCCAGTGCCTGCTCACGCTTCCGCTTACAGAGGAAGGAAACGTCGTCGTATACGGGGTTGCTGGCAGCGGGAAGACCACATTCCTCAATACGATGGTGTACTCGATGCTTCATGAGCATACACCGGAAGAAGTCAACATTTACTTGCTCGACTTTGCCTCCGAAACCTTAAGGGCATTCGCGAAAGCGCCGCATGTCGGCGATGTGATTCTTTCCTACGAGGCGGAGAAGGTCAGCAACCTGTTTAAGATGCTGATCACCGAAATCGATAAACGGAAAAAACTTTTTGCCGATTATGGCGGCGACCATCGTTCGTACGTTGAAGCATCCGGTCAAAGCATTCCATCGATTGTGGTGGCTATCAATAATTTTGCTGCTTTTAGTGAGATATACGAAGAGAAGGAAGAGGCTGTGTCCTACCTGTCGCGTGAAGGAACGAAATATGGAATTTATTTTGTCCTGACTGCGCTTGGAACGGGAGTTGTCCGTTTCCGCCTGCTGCAGAATTTCAAGCAGCTGATTACGCTTCAACTTAATGATGAAACTGATTATTCATCGGTTGTTGGAAAAACGGATGGCTTGTACCCATCTAAATTCAAGGGACGCGGGCTTGTGAAGCGGGATGAGATATACGAATTCCAGATTGCGCATGTGACGGAAGCCTCGGTGCCATACCAGTTCATCGCAGAAGAATGTTCGAAACTGCAGGCCGCGTGGCAAGGACCTTATGCTAAAAAAATCCCGATCCTGCCGGCGGTGGTCGACAGAACATTCCTAGCTGAATACATTGGGGCGTCTGGCAATTCTATGGCGATTCCAATCGGTGTCGAGAAAAATTCGCTGAATGTCCTTGTCTTTCCATTCGGCGCTTCCTATATTACGTTGGTGCTTGCAGCAGGCGATGAATACCAGCCGTTCCTGCATGAGCTGTCGCTGCTTATGGCGCACGAAGCCGGGCACGATGTCACGGTTATTGACGCCCAGCAAAGTTATAGCGGCCTGATTCATGGCGAGACCACTTATTACAACGCCTTGAAAGAATGTGAAAATGCGATTTCTGCGCTGTTTGACCTGGTTGTGTACCGGAATAACAGCTATAAGGAGTCACTCGAAAAAGGAATTGAGCCTGAGCATTTTGATCAAAAGGTGATTGTCATCAATTCGGTCGCGGCGCTGAAAGGCTTGCTGTCTAGCGAAAGTGCCGAAAAGCTTGGCCTGATTCTTGAAAAGGGCGAAGCAAAATACAATATTTCCTTCATCATTGGTGAAGAGTCCCGGAACCTGTCCGGGATAACCTTTGATAAGTGGTATAAACGCCATATTTCCGGAAGTGATGGAATCTGGGTAGGCAATGGTATCACCGAGCAATTCCAGCTCAAGCCTGCCAAGACAACTGGGGAAATGCGCGAAGATATGACTGCCGAATTCGGCTTCTCATTACAGAAAGGAAAGAGTGTCAAGGTGAAACTCCTAACCGGGGAGGGTGGCAGTGATGAATAAAGTGCTTGTTGAAATTTTCCTGCCTGCCACAGGCCAAAGTTTTGATGTGTTTGTTCCTTTGGACAGCCGGATGAGTGAAGTGCTCCAGATGGTATCAACGCTCCTTAGCGAGCTGTCGGACGGGAAGTTCAAGGCAAGCAGGGATGCGGTGCTATGTGATGCCGCCTCTGGAATTATTTTCAATATTAACATGTTTGTTTCGGAGCTGGGCATCAAGAACGGCTCGAAACTCATGCTGATATAAAGTACATTTTGAAAGGAGAAAGATGATGGGAAAAAGAATTAGGGTAACCCCGCAGGAGCTTGAAACAGCTTCGAAGAAAATGGCTGAGCTTTCAGACACGTACACAGGGATTTACACCCAGCTGATGCAGGTTGCGAGCACAATGGGTGAAGCGTGGGAAGGTGAGGACAATCTTGCATTCGTCGATCAAATCAACGGATTCAATGATGACCTGAAGATGATGAGTGACAAACTGCGCACAGCCAGCCAGGGCCTTGAAAACCAGCGTGCCAACTATGTTGCCCGCCAGGAATCCAACGTCGCCCAAGTCCGCAAACTGTCGAACTAATGATTCGGGAAGCTGCGGCCACCCCGTTTTCAGGAGTAATGCAATTATTTTTTAACTAAAGGAGTGAATGAAATGGCAGGCATTATTAAAGTTAATACCGCCCAGGTTGCCGACATAGCCAACACAATCGAGAACCTGAATACAAAACTTTCTGATGAACTGAAAACAAGCCAGGCAACAATCAAAAACCTAACCAATACATGGGAAGGGGAAGCTGCACAGGCAACCGTTCAAGCCTATGAAGAGTTCGCAGCTAAATACTTCCAAACATATTACGATATCCTTGATAGCTATGCTAAATTCTTGCGCATGAACGTTGACCAGGGTTACTTCGAAACAGAAACAACTAATACTAATCTCGCTGACGCATTTAAATAACCAATACTTAGCCTCTTTGCCAGGGCAGCTGTCTTGGCAAAGGGGCAAACTAACTATCGAAAACAATTCCTTTACGGTGACTATAGATTAATCTTCTTTTGATAAAGGCAGGGATCATATTGTTAAAAAATTTACGTAAAAGGGTGAGCGTGTCAATCATGATGTTAATGTCGATTTTTAGTTTGATAGGCTGCAACGCAATTGATAAGAGCCAGGCAGCGGCAGTGGAAGAACTGCTGGAAAAAAAGTATAACCAGGAGTTTGTTGCGACGGCGATTGGAGAGAGGTATGGTACCGCGAATAATGATACGGTTACGACCATTCTTCATCCAAAAGGTAAAGAGGAACTCGTTTTTGAGGCTGTTATGAACAAGGATCGAGAACTAATTGCAGATACCTATATTCCGAGGCTGATTAGTGACTCCATCAACGGCATACTAAAAAACGGACTGAAAACGCAGGGAATCGAAAGTGAGACAAATACGGTAGCCATGGGTTCCAACAGTGCCGGGGAGTCCAATACAAAAATTACAATCGAAGAATATGTCCAATCCTACAAACCCAAACATTTTTCGGGCCATATGATTGTGAAAGAGAAAGCTGGATTGACATCTGAACAATTTGAAGAAGTGATGCGTGAAGTCTACGATGCAGGTAACCAGACGGTTTTCCAAGTGAAAATTAGAGTCATCGCTGAGGATGAGTATGAAAAGGCGTTGCGGGATTTCAGAAAGCAGCCTGATATTACAGACTCCTGGTTCAGAGACTACAACGTGGTCAGGAACATTGTTGCGGTTGTAGATGCAAATGGTTTTAATTATATGGAAAAAGACGCGAGGGATGGTGAATAGCCTTGTCATCGAGCCTGACTGAACAGGAATTGAAATATGCAACGGACATTGCCTACCTCGATCTGGAAATGCTGAAGGAACACGGGCTGGAATCGATACCGGGTTCCGTTACTGCTGAAAAAGGAGGGAGTGACCGAATCCGAGATCTCCTGCAACTTCCACCAACGGGACAGTCTACTAAAGATCAATCTCATTTTAACCAAATTGGTGCAGATAAAGCGGTGAAAAATAACGACAGCATTGTCAGCCTGGATGCCGGGAAAATCAACAGCCTTCCGAGTGATGTACTGGATTGGAAAATTATTAAGAGTTATGACGATAACAGGGTAGGAGAGTCTGGTTTATATGCGACCGTTATCGAAACTCCTAAGGGAATGATTGTTTCTTTCCGCGGAAGTGAAGCATTTTCAGAACTGCAGAATGTTGAACAGGACTGGATAGGTGCTGATGCCGCCCTGATTTCTGGGGACCTGACAGCCCAGCAGAGAGAAGTAGAAGTTTTCCTGCAAGAGCTTAAGGACGAAGGATTTTTTGAAAAATACGATAACATCACGTTTGCCGGGCACTCACTTGGCGGAAACCTTGCCGAGCATGCAACTTTTACGGCTGCAAAATTGGGAGTGGTTGACAGAATAGACCAGACGATTAGCTACGATGGTCCAGGGTTTGCCCAGGAGTACTTGGATAGAAACAAACAATATATCTCAGAGGCAACTTCCACCGTCGATATGTATCATGTTGAGCAATCGCTGGTCGGCGGTATTTTGCAGCAGGTTCCGGGAATATCTTACTTTTTTGCCGAATTGGGTGGAAAGGGACTAGTCCAGCATGGTACTGAGAACGTTGTCTTTGATGCCAACGGCAATATTGTTAGGAAGGAAAATGGCCGGACAATACTTTCCCATATTGTCACACCGTTTACCCAGGGAATCGACAGAATGCTTGGGGAAAGAGCGGGATCTGCACTTGTTACCGGATTGATCGCCTTGACATCAAAAGTAAAGCCGATCAAGGATGCGATAATTGGTCCGAATGGCAAATTAACCGTTGCTGGGGGACTACTTGTGACCGGACTGGTTGTCGGCCTTGTCACTGCTGCTATCGTCATGGGGCCAGTTGCACTGGTTACCGCGGTTGCTGTAATGGCTGCAAAGGTGCTCGGATATGTCCTTCTTTTCGTTGCAAGTGTCATAGTCTACGAGTATATTTCGGACCTTGCTGATGCGGTTGTGGCGTTTACAGATTATTTAATTACAGAGTTTGTCCCTGCAATGATTCAGCAAATCTCTGAGGCGGTGGGTACTGCCTTCAGGTGGGCAGGAGAACAAATTAAGGAATTTATGAATACGATGGCTGGTGCATTCCGCGGGATGATGGATGGACTTCGCAGCCTATTTTCATCTGGCGCTGCGGTTGCAACCCCGTACATCGAAGTAAATACCTACAAACTGCGCCATTACGCGGCTCGCCTTAATCGCGTCAGGGCCCGGATCCGCGATTTGGATGGGGACATGAACTCTCTCTATTTGACTGCGGGATTGCTGGATATCTTGTCGATTCTTCGGGCAAACAGCCTTCCAAGCAGCTATAAAATGAACAAGTGCATCAATTATTTAGAGGATACTGCTGAAGCATTCGAACGCGCTGAACGGAATATTATGGCGTCGGTTTAAATGGAGAGCAATTTTAGACATTCTAATATTCTAGAAAACTTGTAAAGTCACGGAAACTTGCTTATGTCCCCGAACAGATGGCTGCGGTGCTTAGAAAAGTAACATAGAACCTCTCTATGTGCCCAAACCGATGCTGTGATGCTCAGAAAGGTAACATAGAACCTGTCTATGTTTAACTTAACCAAACAATATCAGCGTGGTAAAACTAGTAGCTGTATAGTTCAAAAACTAATAATGCATTAGCCCACTAAAGGAGGGATCCCCGATGGCGAGTCTTGGTGCAATGAGAAGTGAGCTGAGAAGCATTATTCGCGAGCTGGAGGATATCGCCGCTGGTCTTGGAGGCGATTTTGAAGGGATAGGCAGTGAAGTCGCTGCTGCAAAGGTCCGCCAATACGCCGATCAATGCGAGCGGGCGCTTCACAGTCTGAATAACGTTAACCCGGACAATGTTCATCCTGATTATGTAAAAGAGAAAGCGAAATCCTAGAGGAGGACAAAAGAATGGCTAATCGAATTGAAGTCGATGTCAACCGGGTCACGGCCACAGCGAAAAACATTGCGACTATTAATAAAACGATTCGCTCCGATTTTCAGGATGTCGAACAGGCAATCCGCAGCTTGAATTCGAGCTGGAATAGCGAAGCGGCCGGCGCCGTCATCAACCACTTTTCTTCTATTAAAAATGCATACTTTGATCAGCGCTTCCAGGTCATGGACGATTACAGCAAATTCCTCATGGCCCAGATTTCCGCAGGCTACACCGAAACCGAGAGCAAAAACGTTTCGCTCGCGGATGCATTTAAATAAAGGGGAGACAATTCTGTGAGTTCCTATATTAAAGTAAACTACAACGAATTCGAACGCGCCGCAAATACAATAGATTCCTATATATCCAGGCAAAAAAAGAACATGTCACTCGCTTCTCATGAAGTACATTCAATGGGGGCTGCTTGGAAGGGGGAAGATTACCAGAGCTTCCTGTTGAAGTGGAACAAACTCGACGACAGCGATTCCACCACCTATGCATTTATGAAATCGCTCGAGTCATATGCCGAGGTGCTGCGCTACTCAGCCGCCCAGTATAAAGAGGCCCAATCCAAAGCAATTCAAAAAGCGAATAGTTTATAAGGTTGCCAGAAATTTTGTGGCAAGGCCGCTTTGGGCAATGGTAGAAATTTTCTCATTAAATGAAATGAGAGTTTATCAGTGCCCGAACGAAGCTGTCTCAGCTCAAAAAGGTAACAGAGAAGGCTTATCAGTGACGAATAAGGGCAGCCGCACCTTAGAAGCGTAACAGAGAAGATTATATAACCTAAATTCTAAAAACGGTCAAAGCCAACGGCCACTTTTTTTATTAGAAAAGGCAATTCAAGAAGTATCCAGGGAGAGTATGTATGGGCAGGAAAACGATTGATCAGAACCAAAACACAATTAAAGTAGAAAAAACATTAAACTCCGTTGAAGCAATCAACGAGCGCGAAATGCAGGCGATTGCCAGGGGCTTGATGGACACCCTTATCCCGGTCAGTACGAAAACTGGAAAAAAGGGAGCGGTCATCATCACCACTGCCGTCACCGATATGATCACCCTGAAGACCTATTTTACGAGAATCGTCAGCAAAAAGATGTTCCTTGATACGGTTACCCAGATTGTCTCAATTGTGAAGGAGTGCGAAACAAGGTCCATGAATGCCGCCAATCTCATGCTCAATGGCGACCAGATCTTTATCGACCCGAGGACCAAGAAGGTGAAGTGCATCTACCTGCCGATTGTCAACAACCATGCCCCTGCCTCTGCAACCAAGTTTTTTAAGGAGCTTCCGTTTGGCATCGTGTTCACCAAACACGAAGACCATTCCTACATCAAGGAATATTTGAATTATTTTAAGAATGTACCGCCATTTTCAATCAATAGTTTTGAAAAGGTTATTCTTGGGGTGCTGGGAAAGAAGCAGGAATCCAAATCATTCTTGCCGACAGGCGGCACCGGTGAAACAGGCGGATTTTCTGACAAGGCAAAGAACTTAAGCTCATCTGCGATTGCCTATAATCCACTTGGCAATCAGGGTAAGACCTGTCCTGGCTGCGGTGGCCCAACCCCTGAAACCGCCAATTTCTGCCCGGCCTGCGGAACTGCTTTAACAAGCAAGCAGCCCGCTTACAACCATGTTAATGGCGTTTTTGGAAAAAAAGACACAGGGTTCATCAGCGAAACAACGATACTCGGTGCCGGCGAGGCGAGCGGAACAACCGTGCTAGGAGCGGAATTGCCCAGCGAACCAGTTTATCCTTATTTGGTCAGGGAGAAGACTCAGGAAAAAATCATTCTCAATAAGCCTTCGTACCGGATTGGCAAGGAGAAAAGCTTTTGCGATTATTTTGTTTCCGATAATAACGCAATCAGCCGCAGCCATGCCGACATCATCACCAGGGATAGCCGCTATTACATCGTCGACCACAACTCAACCAATAAAACATATGTCGACGGCCGGGCCATCCCTGTTAAAGAGGAAATCGAGATTTTTTCCGGTACTAGGTTAAGGCTCGCGAACGAGGAGTTTGTGTTTTACCTGTAGGGTGATGAGGTGCCTGTTACTCCCCGAATTTTCTTGTTACACAGATTGTTTCACAGTGGGGATAGATGGTACCTGTTATTACATTAGGTGTGTATCGGACATTCACAGGCAGGTTGAACATAGAGCACAGCGAGAGAGATAAGCGAGAGAGATATATATAATAGAAGGAATTTTTTCTTTAAAGCAAGGAAGGTTGCGAAATGGACGTTTTAACAGCAGCGTATACCGATGTAGGAATTAAAAAGGAGACCAACCAGGACAGTTTATGCGTGAAAATCGCGGATACGTCACTCGGTAAGGTTGTCCTCGCCGTTATCTGTGACGGGATGGGCGGGC
>NZ_HG964497.1:2428049-2600527 GCF_000613125.1 Bacillus sp. EB01 | reverse complement strand
TTTTGCTGCTGTGTAAGCGAGGACGGCTGCCCCAATTGTAATAATGATAGGAAAGCGCTCCATCCATTTCAATATAATTGTACTTCCCCATACAACAATTGGAATTGAAATCAGCAATCCGAGAATGACAAGCAGTGGGTGTCCATCCGCGGCACCGGCTACTGCCAATACATTATCAAGGCCCATTAGTGCATCAGCTACAATGATTGTCCAAATGGCTCCCCAAAATGTTGTTTGAGCCTTTACCTCGTGCCCGCTTTCCTCGGTCAGCAATTTATAGGCTATTACGAGCAATAATAATCCGCCAATTAGACGAAGGCCAGGAATCTCCAACAAATAAACGACAAGGATGGTTGCGGTTGCCCGTATGACAATCGCTCCAACTGTTCCCCAGATAATTGCTTGTTTTTGTTGTTTTTTTGGAAGGTTTCGTGCGGCAAGGCCAATTACGATTGCGTTATCCCCTGCCAGAACAAGGTCAATAATAATTAGCGAACCCAATGCTGCCCAAAACTCAGGTGAAAATAATTCCATACACAAATCACTCCATGAACTTAATGTTTACATTGAAACTGAAAATCATTCAATCTCCATCCCATGCTTTTGCCTTAAAGAATCTGGTGCCAGCTGGATGATTTGCTGAAATACAAATAATAAAATTCCAACATCATCAATCAACCCAAACATTGTTAAAAAGTCAGGAATCAAATCGATAGGCAATAAAAAATAGCCTATGATCAGCCCTGCCGACAGCAGCTTCTTTTTAAAGGAAACATGGCCGGATCTGAAGAAGTCCATTAAAAAGGGACCAAACTTCCTTACTTTGAAAACTAGTCTGATTCTTTTCCAAACCTTTCTCATTTAAACACCCCATTGAAAAGAAATCCTATGTACTATTTCCCTATATTAAAAACAGATAACACTGCATATTTTTCCAGTGCGCCACCGGGTAACGCTGGCTTTGCTTATTAAAAAGGAGAATGAATACAAGCTTGGCGTTGAAACGGCCAATTAACAAAGAAAAGATGTTACTGTTTTTGCAAACAAAAAGACCCTTACCGGTATGCGGTAAAGGTCTCGCTTACAACTGGCGGTTGCCAGCAAAGCCGGGGTACACCCGTCATGACGACTTTGCTGTCTTAGCTACTCCCCTTTAAGGACTATGTTATTTATTTTAGATTTCGAAGCTTTTTCCGTCAAGAGAAATTACTTAAATTTCCCTTTTTGTTCATGTTAAGGAAACTTTAGATTTCGCGACTGGAATAACTTTTTTATCTAGCTCGTCTACGTCTAGCTCCACAAGGAAGGCTTCGGCAGCATAAGCATCGCACGAAATTACGCGATAGCGTAATGAGGAGCACCTACGCGTGCGCAAACTTCAGGGCTCCTCCCTACGATAAGTCATGCACGAATGCGCTAACGCTCTTCGTGATTCCTTTATCTCAGTCGAAGCCCCTCCATTTTGTACGGCGATGACCACTAAGGAAAGCTCCCAGAATAGTCATCGCAGGGACAGGCGGCACTTTGGCTGTCACGAAGGCGCTTGCGCTTTTGTGGTTAGTTCCAGCCTTTTAGGGCATTTGTAACCTTTCGTTTTAATTTCTGGCCAATGGGTTCTCCGCCACTTTCTCCCCTTTGTTTATTCCACTCATTGAAGGAGGCAATTCCGATTAACAAAGTGCCTGCTACTAACAAATAACCCCACCAAGGCAGATTCCCCCAGAACGGACGGGTTTGAAGGAAAACATTCAACAACAGTACACCGGCTCCTATAAAGAAGTAGGATTTTATCCTTAGGAACATACCTGCAAGCAATGAAACAAGCGAAAGTGTTCCCAGAATAAGCGCATCATAAACAGTGGAACTCGCAAGCCCATCCTGGATAAGCAAAATCGCCGAAATCAGCAGCGCTGCCCACTGAAGGTTGCTGGTCACATTGAGGTATCGTCCCTTCATTGCCTTTCGAAGGAAAATTGCCAATGCAACGATTGGCAGTACCCAAGCTTCTCTTTCGAAAAGGGCTGGTATATCAAAGCGGCCAATGAACTCATAATATGGCTGAAGCAGGATCACTCCTGTTACGGCAGGTACGAAGAAGCCAATAGCTTTGTCAACACGGCTCTTTTGCAGCCATACGGTAATAGCGATGAACAATCCAGGCAACGGAGCCATCCAGAGTGCCTTATCTGCAAACTGATACATATAGGTGAAGTAAAGGAATGAAACTATTGTATACGAGTCAATTTCAAGCTTTTTAAAATCCCCAATTCCCTGATAAAGTTTTGAATAGACATACTTACCTGCTGCCACATGGACCAGGCCTGCGGCACCTGCCGCAATGAAGATTAATGTGTCTGAAAAAGACGAACCAGCGGCAAATTCTATTGAGGCAAAAAATATTAGCAGCAGTGGAACAAATCCAAGTACATCCAGTTTGTTTTTGTGAAGGAATAACAGAGTTCCAATTCCGTAAAGAACTGTTACGGTGAACGCTAGCTGTGTAAATGGATAGGTAAAGCACATAAACCCAATACCTAACATTGAAAACCCGGAAATATAATAGGCTGCCCATTCCTTTACTTTTCCTTTTAAAAACATCCAACTCAATATAAATATCATGCTGGCAATCGGGTATTCATAGTTCCCGTAATATCCGTCAATAGAAAAATCGAGGACCTTGTATACGGATATAAATACTGTGATATAAGCAGTATACAAGAAAATAATTTTTTTCCTAAAGTCTTCGGTCAGAAGGCTGCTGATTGTGTAAATTGCTATTGCCAAAAGGAAACTGAGTAAAGACCAATCAGAATCGACCGCCCAGGACAGCGCCAAAGTGAAGGGCAATACTAGATGGCCAAGCCATGCAAATCCCCAATAAAGAAGTCGATTCCTATTCCTAAAACCAAGTGAAAGCAGCAGCAAGAACACTGCCCCGCCAGGTATGATAATCGAGTTTATTGAATTTGAAAGCTGAAGCTGACCATTAGCCGATGCTGCTGCCGAAAAATAAAAACTTAGGACAACAACACCCAGCAAAATTGAAGACCACTGTTGCGTTTGCCGTTTGAACAGAATCCAATAGCATAGAATTCCTCCAAGCATAAGTCCGGGACGGACCCAATCAGGATCGCTGCCACCGCTGCTCAGCAACAAAATGCCTAGTGTATACATCCCCTGCCCTGTATAAAAGAAGGTCTTTTCAAGTTCACTGTCACGTGTTTTCAAAACAATAATGGATACTAGGAGCAGGATTGCACCTGAGATTCCAAAATAAACAGGGGATCCAAGGTCTATATCTATAAATGCATTTTGAATCCCTGCCCTTTGCCAAAAGGCTATAACCGACAATCCGAAAGAAAGAGGTGCTGCCCAGGCTGCCACGTGCTTAACCACCGCTCTGTCATCCAGTTTCCGCAGCCCAAGCACGGCAGCACCAAAAAACAATAGCATAATCCCAAGTTCCAGCCATTCCTGAAACCCCTGGGCGAGAATTATAGAAAACAGCATTGCTGTTAGGCCAAGTTCCCTCGCTGGTTGCCTTAGCATATTAATAGGCTTTTTCGTACCAAGCCAGCCAATTAGCCCAAACAGCAGTAACCCAGCTGTAAAAATAGCTGACTGAAAGCTTACTTCAAGCACATAGGTATCGAACAGCCCCGAAGCTTCAAAAAAAGCAGAACCAAGGAAGGCGGCACTTAAATATGGAAACAATCGTTTTTTTTCAATAGAGAATAGGAATAAGAAATTTCCCGCAATAATCAAATAGGCAATTAGGAGGACGATTGATGCTTCTCCCCCCCTTACCAGGAAGCCTTCAATTGTAATATACAAAAAGGCGAGAATGGAAACTGCGGCACTTGTATATCTGAACGCACGTTCTAGCAAGAAGGCTCCTTTTAATGCTTTTGGTACAAAAACAAATCCAAATGCAAGCAGCGCATAAAAAATCGCATCAACTGTTTCAAAAACCGAATGTTCTATTAGCTGGTACGCACCATAAACAATCATCGCGCTGAATATGAAATGATATTCCTTTTTGCCACTGACAAACATCATCGACAGATAGACAAAAGCTGTCAGAATCAAATTGAAGCTATAGAAAAGTTCATTATCATAAAAGAAGAGCATTAACAAAGTTGAAAGAATCAAATTGGCCTGAATGTAGACCGGGAATTCTTTTGCAAAAATCTTAAGTGACTCGCGATTACGGTATGTGAAATATACAAAAATGAACAATGCATTATAAAGCATAATTCCCAGATAAAAATAGTCAATTCCTAGCTTTAATGCTGCCAGCAGGAAACCCGCAGCGAAAGAAAACGCAACGAATGAGAACCAGACGAAAAGCCTGGATGATTTCTTTTTTGCAAAAGCAATATAAACAAGTGCTGGGAAAAAGCTGCCTAAAAAACCAAGAAAGAACTTTCCTTCCCCATCAACTGATAAATAAGAACCTAGCAGACCAAACCATCCAAGGGATAGGACAAAAATTGGTAAAAACAAACTGCCGAGGATGATAAATGCGAACGCTGTCCTTTCAATTTTCAGCACTTTTTCCGAAAGATAAGCAAACCCAAAGAATACCAGAGAGACAAGAGCGATGGAACTGCTCTTCATAAGTGAGCTCATTGACTCCCAATTGCTTGTTGCAACAAACAAGCCGCCAATTAAAAGGAATATAACGCCGATGTTTAACAGCCAGCTAATATTGCGCTCACGGATTTGTTCAGATGTAAGTACCTTTTTAGGTTTTGGCACGTATTTGGGCGTTGCAGGGAGTTCGACTTTTCCAGCAGAAGGCTCTGCTGTTTTCTTGACGGTAGGTTTTGGATACAGCTGAACAGGAGTCTTGGGTTGAGAACTAATCTGGTCAGTCTCTTGCAATGCAGCCTCCTCCAAAAGGTCGAGATGATACTGCAGATGTGCTTTGCCAACGTTATTGGCAATTTCAGGCTCGATATATCCTTTGTTTCTCATATCAAATAATACTTTTCTAAAAAGCTGCCTCTCTTCTTCTCTCTGATTAGACTCCATATTCATCCCCCTGAAAAACTTGGTAGGTTATCCAAAAATTACTCCTTAAGTGTAATTTTACACATCTAAACTCAATTTTCAATCTTTTTTTAAAAAATGTATAATTAAAAGGTGTTTTTCTTTCGGGTATAGAAGTTTAAAATGAAAGCAAAGGAGGAATTCAATTGAATCAAAAACTAAAGGACTATTTTCTACATAATTGTGATAAGCATTTAGCAGAGCTAACCGAGTACCTAGCCATCCCAAGTATCTCAGCCCTCCCCTCTTACCGTGAGGAAATGCTTAACGCGGCTAATTGGACGGCTGCGATGCTAAAGGAAGTTGGGCTCAGCCGGGCAGAGGTGTTTACTGGTAAAGGCCATCCAATTGTTTATGGGGAATGGATTCAGGCTGAGGGCGCACCGACCGTACTAGTGTATGGGCATTATGATGTACAGCCGGTTGACCCGGTGGAACTTTGGGATAGCCCTCCTTTCGAGGCGACGATACGTGAAGGCAAGTTATATGCACGTGGTTCCAGTGATGACAAAGGCCAGATTTTCATGCACATGAAGGCTGTTGAGGCAATATTTCAAACAGTTGGCAAGCTGCCTGTAAATATTAAGTTCCTTATTGAAGGTGAAGAAGAAATCGGAAGCCCGACTCTCCCTTCTTTTGTCGAAGAAAATAAAGAGCTTCTTGCTGCGGATGTATTGGTTATTTCAGATACTACTATGCTTGAACGCGGGAAGCCTGCGATTGTTTATGGATTACGCGGACTGGCTGGAATACAGATTGATGTGAAAGGTGCCGCGGGGGATCTTCATTCGGGGCTGTATGGCGGCGCCGTCCAAAACCCGCTCCATGCACTTGTAGAAATCCTTTCCTCGCTTCGAGGTTCAAATGGTGTAATTAGTGTGGATGGATTTTATGATAAGGTCCGTCAGCTTTCGGATGAAGAGCGTGCTGAATTCGAAAGCTTAAACCAGAGTGAAGAAGCTTTGCGCGGCCAGCTCGGTGTCCCCGAGCTTTTCGGCGAAGAAGGCTTTACAGCGCTAGAGCGTATTTATGCACGGCCGACTCTTGAGGTAAATGGAATTTACGGAGGTTTCCAGGGCGACGGAATTAAAACAGTCATTCCTTCAGAAGCCTATGCAAAAATAACCTGCCGGCTTGTTCCCGACCAGGACCCACAAGAAATTGCCGACCTGCTTGAAGCTCATGTGAAAAAAGTCGCTCCAAAAGGTGTGACTGTTTCAGTTTCACAATTTGACAAGGGAGCTGCATTCATCACTCCTTTTGATCATCCTGTAATCCAGGCAGCAGGCCAGGCTTACGAAGAAGTTTATGGTGTTCCAACAGCTTATATCCGTGGAGGCGGCTCCATCCCAATCGTTGCCGACTTCAGTGGAATTCTTCAGATTCCGGTTGTTTTAATGGGCTTCGGGCTGGCTGATGAGAACTTCCATGCACCGAACGAGCATTTCAATCTGGAAAACTTCGACAAAGGACTAGAGGTCATAGGAAGCTATTTGTTTAAACTGACTGATGTTCTAAAACGATAAGATAAGGGCATCCGCGATTTGGAGCGGATGCCCTGTTTTATGGGGATTAGGTACAAATGGCTTGCTTTATTTTCCTTATATCAAGGACAAAATAGGTACCTGACCAAGTGGAAATGTCCTTGAAATACTGTTTCAAGTACAATATGGGTCACTCATCAAGTGAAAATGTCCTCGAAAGTCAATTTCAGGGACAATAGGCTTCTCCAGAAAGTCAAAATGTCCTTGAAAAACTATTTTATTTCTCCCCATCCACATACTTACCGTAGTCGGGAACAGCTATTGAATCAAATTGATCCGCAAGATTCCGGAGTCCAACTAGAAGCTCCTCACCATTGACAGGACGGCCGTGCCCAGTGATCGCTACTTTCGGCTTCAGTGCCTCCAATGCCTGAACAGAAGCTTTCGCGGTTGCCCAATCGGTTGTCAGGTAGCGAGGCGGCCCTGTGATTTCCATTTCTTGAGTGAAAACCTTATAGAGAGAGTCCTGCCTGACGGTAACGAAGGCATCTCCCGCAATAAGTGAACGGTCCGATTCTCTGAACAAAGACACATGTCCCTCAGTATGCCCAGGAGTATGAATCCATTTCCAGCCTTCCATAAAGGGAACGGTCCCATCGCCGGGAAGCAGTTCTAGATTACGATCCAACACGATTGCTTCATTTGGATAGTAAGGTGAGATTTTTGCCAGCATGCCTCCCTCTACAGTTGGATCTGGTTCCGGGTAGTCCTGTTGGCCAGTCAAAAAAGGCTGCTCAAGAGGATGGGCGAACACAGGCATATTCCATTTTTCAATGAGATCAACAATTGCCCCGACATGGTCAAAGTGGCCATGTGTCAAAATTAGCGCCTTCGGAGGGGTGTCTATCCCAAACCGCTCCTCAGCTTCGTTTATAATAGTATCCGCTGATCTGGGCATTCCTGCATCAATCAGGACCCAATCGTTGCCTTCACCAGGCTGGCCATAAAACACAACATTGACAATCTGGATCGGAAAATAGTATAAATCATCCGTCACTTGTTCACCAATTCCAGAATTAATGCTTGTCATAGGGATAATTTTCTTCTCGTATTCGTTCTCCATAATACTGCCTCCTTTTAATTCGCTCTTTTGACTTATTCCCCGCTTTCCTTATTTTCATTCAGAGAGCATGCATTTGCGGCAACCCTCAATGATTGTTATACTGAATGAAAATTCAACTTGCTGGAGGCTATATGTTAACGTTTGAACAAAAACTTGCAATCATAGAATCTTTTCCGGAATTAACACGTAAAGATGTTTCGTTAGGCCGTGTCAATTTCCAATTTGAAGAAAGTGCCACCGAAAAAAAGAATGTAATCTATCATCTGCATCCAAATGGGAATGGCTACGTTTATGCAGCAGGACAGCCTGGCTATCAGATTGAACAAAAGGGACTCGTCAATATCAGGGATTTCACAGAAAAAGAGCTCCGGGAACTGATTTCCAAAACGATTGCCCTGATGTCCGGCGAGGAAGAAGAAAGCTCTGAACAACCGAATGGCTCCTTGGAAGAATCATGGGTAAATAAAGAAAATCAAAAACTGATCGTCATCAACGAAGATGAGCTATGGAATGTGTATTTTGGTGCCAATCTCGAAGAAAGCTTCGGCGATTATCGTGAAGTACTGGAGTATATGGCTGAGGAAGGTTTTAGTAAAAGATAAATATGAATAAGGGTGTCCCGACCTAATGGCTCGGACACCCTTTTTTATGAATACTAATTTAATATCGTGAACTCTTTCCATTCATTCGGAAATAGGTTAAGATACTTTTTTTGCAAAAAGCGGTCATCAATTAGCAAGATTGTCCCGGTATCCTCCTCCGAGCGAATCAAGCGGCCGCCTGCCTGGAGAACCTTGACGAGTCCCGGGAAGGTATATGAATAATCATAGCCATTTTTCCCAATGGAGGTATAATAGTGTTTCAAAATATCCCGCTCAAAGGACAGCTGAGGAAGCCCGACACCAGTAATAATAACCCCATTCAGTTTGTCACCAGGAAGATCGACACCCTCTGAAAAAATGCCTCCCATTACCGCAAAAGCAACGAGACTCCTTGCGCGGCCCGCTTCAAAGTTGCTTAGAAACTGATCACGTTCCTCCTCGGTCATTTGTGATTGCTGGATGAGAACATCTATTTCTTCCCCTGGATTAAACCGTTCAGATACTTCCTTCAGATAGAGATATGAAGGAAAAAAGCAAAAATAGTTACCCGGCCTTTCTTTAACCAGCATCTCAACCATTTCGGCGATCGGCGAATAAGATGCATCCCTTACTTTGTAGCGCGTTGACAACGGGCTAATAAATACGTCAACCTGCTCTCTGCTAAACGGCGATGGTATGGAAATAACCTCATCTTCCTCTTCCGCTCCGAGCATTTCCTTAAAATAGTCTCCTGGTACGAGAGTAGCCGAAAAGAATATTTTACTCCTGAACGCTTTGCCCGCCTTCTTTACCAGCTCTGAAGGATCAAGGCAAAGCAGCTTTACTGACGTTTCATTTCGTTCGTGTGAAAAATATGCGCAATACTTCTCATTATAAAATCCGGCAGTCCGGATAAAATTTTGTGCCGAAAAGAACGCATCAAGTAATTCCTCGGAAACTTCCTGGCCTTTTACCAACTCTGCTTCGGCTTCATCAGCAAACTCCTCAATGGCTTCGAGCAAATCCTCTGGAACACCTTCCAGCAAAAACGCATGCCTGCCTTCAAGTTCTTTCTTTCTATCCACAAAATACTGATTGATTTTGCCAGCAGATTTTGACAATCCGGAGTTTGATTTTTTATAGTCTCTTTTAACGGCGAGATAGCCTTGCTTTTCTAGGACGGCTGAGAACATCTCCCGCGCTCTATCCGGTAGGTTATGTGCCTCATCAACAAGAAGTGCTGTACGCTTTTTCTTCTCATCAAAAAGCCTTTTTAAGGAAACACGGGGGTCATAAATATAGTTATAATCACAAATAACCGCATCGGCGTGATAAGCTACATCCAATGAAAATTCAAATGGGCACAATTGATGTTTTCTCGCGTAATGTTCCAGGACCGTACGATTTATCCTCGTTTCATGTTCATAGATATCAAGAATTGCTTCGTTTATTCGATCATAGTAGCCTTCTGTAAATGGACAGCCTTCTCCCGGACATCCTTCATCTTCCCTGAAACAGATTTTATCCTTTGCCGTAATTGTGACCGAAGTTAAATGCAGCCCATTGGCAGCCATTAACGATAGAGCTTCTTCGGCGGCATGCCTGGTTGTTGTGCGCGCAGTTATGTAAAAGATATGGTCTATGACCCCTTCGCCGATTGCTTTTATACTTGGGAAAAGCGTAGATATCGTTTTTCCGATACCAGTAGGAGCGTTGGCGAATAAGGTATTCCCTTCCTTAATGCTCCGGTAAACGGTACCTGCGAGAAGACGCTGGCCTTGCCTGTAGGCTGAGTGTGGAAATTCGAGACGTTTAGCGGACCCTATCTTTTTCTCAAAATGTGAAAGCTTCATTTTTGCAAAAGGAGCGTAAACCTTTAACGCAAAATGGAGGAACTCTTCAAGCTCCACTATTGAAAAAGTAGAGATGAAAATCTTTGTATCGTTTGTACCCCTTTGTACATAGGTCAATTGGATGTCAATTTCCTCAAGGTCGTGTTCTAAGGCAATAGCATAGGCATAGCACTTCGCCTGTGCCCAATGGACAGGATATGAATCAGCTTCAATCCATTTCAGGCTGCCTGCCGTTGATTTAATTTCATCAATAACCAGATAGCCATCCCTGACAAGCAATCCGTCACAGCGTCCTTCAACGATAAAATCCAGTCCTTCAGCAGAAATGTTAAATCGAAGCGGCACCTCTTTCTGATCTTCCTCATGATAGCCTTTCTGGATCAGTTGGTGAGCTCTTGTCCCTTCTATCATTGCCGTCTGCGGGCGAATCCCAAATTCAATGCTACCACTTCTATAAACATACTCAGCAAGTGCCCTTGCAGATATATTGATAGCCTCCATCATTGTCACCCCTTTCTGGGGAATATATGTTCTTTTATCGTACCATACATTTTACTCCGGGAAAATAAAGAACCAGGCAGCAGCGTTGAGGTGCCTTCGTTACAGTACCGGCTGGAAAGTGGTTTAGGAATTGAATAACGTTGAATTATTCGGAGACTCAGGTAGAAAAAGCAAAAAATGTGGTAGAAATCGCCTAGGAAAAGCAAGATAACAGTGAAGAAGCTAAACCAATAAAAAAGAGCGAAAGGGATATCCCTTTCGCTCTTAATATTATTCTTCTGTATCGCTAACTGGTCCGTCTTCCTTGATATACTCATAATCCTCAGGATTTATTGGCTTGAATCCATTAGGCGTATAGAATCTTAGCAAGTCCTTCAAGACCAATTCGTCTGACATTTGAAGCTCTGTTTTAACCTTTTCGGAATACTCCAGGCACAGTTCTGATTCTTCTTCGATCAGTTCACCTGTTGAAGTGTTATAGCACTTATCACTAATTTGAGTGATTTCAGGTGAGGTGAAGTCACCATTCCTGAATCCAACAACTTCATGATGGTTAGGTGATAAAAGGTCTGATCCAAGCTCCATGTAATCTTTCGAGTCAATGCCGAGCAAATGCAGGACAGTTGGGCGCACATCGATTTGGCCGCCAAACTTCTCTATCTGCTTGCCTTTAACTCCAGGAATATGAATCATAACAGGAACCTTTTGCAACTCCATATTCTTTAATGGAGTCACTTCTTCACCAATCACCTGTGCCATTGCTTCATTATGGTTTTCGGAAATACCGTAATGGTCTCCGTATAACACAAACATTGTATTTTCATACAGTCCATTTAACTTCAAATCGTTGAAGAATTGTTCTATTGCCTGGTCCATATAGTTTGCCGAAGTGAAATAATTATCAACAACATCATCCCCTGTGGTACCTAACGGGAAGTCCGTATCACCCGGATCCATTTCAAATGGGAAATGGTTAGACAACGTAATGAATTTAGTATAGAAAGGCTGCTTCATCCCTGCCAGCATCGGGATCGATTCCTTGAAGAAAGGCTTATCTTTCAATCCATAGTTCTTCACTTCTTCGTCTTTCATGGTGTAATATTCGGCATCGTAAAACTCATCATAGCCCAAGGCCTTGTACATGACATTCCGGTTCCAGAATGTTTTATAGTTTCCATGGAAAACCGCGGATGTATAACCCTGGTTCTTAAGGATGGCCGGCATGGCATGGAATGTGTTTTGAGCTTTGTTAATGAAAACGGCACCCTGAGTCATAGGGTAAAGCGAGTTTTCCATTAGAAATTCAGCATCGGATGTTTTCCCCTGGCTGGTCTGGTGGTACACATTCGAGAAGTAGAACGTGTTATCATCCTTAGCAAGGGAATTCAGGAATGGTGTTACTTCCTGGCCTTCTAGCTTGTAATCAATAATGAAGCTTTGCAATGATTCAAGCGCGATATAGACGACATTCATACCTTCAGCTTTACCAAAAAGCTTAGGGTCTGGTTCTGAATAGTTCGCTTTTCTGTAGTTCTCGATTTCGGTAATATCGTTACTGTCAGCGAGTGCGCGCTCACTGGAAGAGCGTATGTTTTGAATCGCATCGTAAATGGTAAAGTTATACGTACCGAGATATTTTACGAGGTATGCGCGGTCAAAAGACCTTGTCAATAGCTGTGGACGATCCTTTTCAGCGAGACCCAAATTGAAAAGGAATGTAGTAACAGCAAACAGCATTGCAATCCGGAAGGCGCGCTTGCCTGGTTCCCTGAACCGTCCAATTGCCTTATAGGCAAGAACTGCCAGGATAATTGTATCCGTAAAATAAAAAATATCCAATGGGCCCATCAGCGATGCAGCACTATCACCGAGCTGGCCTGCATTGACTTTTGCTTGCATGAGCACGGGCAATGTGATGAAGTCATCGAAGAACCTGTAATACACAATATTTGCGTAGAGCAGAAAAGATAAAATCAAGTTGGTTACTGTTATCACCCAGAATTGGACTTTCTTGCGAAAGAGCAAAGCTATACCAAAGAAAAATAAGGCTGAGCTAAGCGGGTTTAGGAACAGCAGGAATTTTTGGAGTCCATTATCAATTCCAAGATTAAATTCAATAAGATAAGCACTGTAGGTTTTTAGCCAAAAGAGGACGACGGCAAGAATGAAAAAGGAATATTGCCTGTTTTTCCAATCCCCTATTTGTTTTAAATGTTGGTGTGGCATGTTAATTCTCCTCTCACTTACCGAAAGCAACACAGGTAAACAAACCTCAATTACTATAACACATTATAGGAAAAAGTGGAATTAATAATACTGCTTGTTTCTTCCTGGTGCAGCCAATATTTATCGGCCCGTTTCCTCTTTTTTCAACAGGATTTGTGCTAGTTCGAGGTCTCGCTCACCACGTTCTTCATCGGTGATAAGGTCATATTTTTTTAAAAGATGAAAGACTTCATTTAGCTCCAGCTGAGTTGGGTTTGTGTCTAGCCAGTCCAAAAAGGTGTCACGTATATTAGACGGAAGTAAGTGGCTTTGGGTTTCATATTTTTTTTGGACATCTTCTGAAGTGTGGTCAAGCTTGCAATTCCCCATTAAAATCTCATTCCTTTTATGTTAGTTTGTATGTCCAGATCCCCAAGGAAAGCTTCCCTGAAAATACAACGCACGAAATTACGCGATAGCGTAACAATAATCGCGGCGAATGCGCTAACTCCCTGCGATAAGTCATGCGCGAATGCGCTTTCTCTTTTGTTTGTTAACCAGCCTGTTTTAACTGCCCTGCCTTGCTCTTTTTTATATAAAGGAAAAACAATAAGAAGAAAATCGCGCTCGAAGCACGGATAGCAGTGGAAATGTACATAGATAAATGAATAGTTAATGTTTCTAAAAGAAATACCCCGAACTGTGGAGCAATGAAACCAATTATTGCAAGTAATACATTATAGTTTGCGATATAAGCGTGCCGATTATCATCCTTAGTCACTTCCAGTAGCTGGTTGAAGAGTATAAGGACGGTCCCGGATACAAAGAAACCCGAGAGGCCATTGGCAATGGTGATGTAGACGAGATTCGTTGAAACGATAAATGAAACCGGTGCTATTGACATGCCCAATGCTACAAGTATAAGCATTTTTGCATTTCCGTGCTTGTCTGCCATCCTGCCCCACCAATTAAAGCTTATGATTTGTGCAAGCTGATTTGTTACAGTTAATATACTAATCCAAAAACCATCTGCATGTGCATAGGAAATTTGGTAAATACTGAACAATGGCCAAGCCATCTGCCAGCCAAAGTTGAAATACAACCCGCAAATGAGGAAATATAAATAGGGCTTATATGTAAAAATGGATAAATCAGGCTTAAGTGATATCGATTTCTTGCTTGTCCCGGTTTTTTCTTCCTTATGCTTTATCAAATAGTAAACTTCAATAAGGCTTACGAAAAACGCGGTTATGAAGAGTGCCTGGTAAGGAACAGGATTGTTCTTATCAAATTGCTGAAGAATGATTCCAATTGTAAAAGTCGTGATCATTCCAACAATCGTCAACACCCTGTTTCGTTCACTGAAAAAACCGTTTCGGCGGTGATCAGGTACAAGGTCGCCAATAAGCGATTGCCAGCTAAGTGTTGCAAACGAACCAGGAAGATTCATCAGACCTACCAATAGGACGAATATCCAGCTCCTGTATTCAGCTGGCACATAGACGACAAAGAACATGCCAAGCAGGAACAGCCTTGTGAAAAAGGTTGAATAAGCTGTAAAAAATTTCTTTTCAGACAGTCTGCCCATTGCAATCGACCCGATAAACATGGCAAACATGCCAACGAATTGAGGCAATGAACTAATAAGTCCGATTTGATAATTTGAAGCCCCTAATACTCCAAGGGCAAACAGGGAAAAATAGTTATTTGTAAGATTTAAGGCGATTGTTGAAGCGATTCCATTCTTTTTACTATAGGTTTCATTTAGTTTAACAATTTCCGGCTTATGATTGGGGATCACTTTAAGACTTCCTTATTGGGAAAATTTCTTTTGCTGACTTCCTTAGATATCATAAACCCGGCATCCTATTTAGGCAATAATCATTTTTGAAGATTTTTTTTGATTATTATTAGTAATACTGACTTTCGAAGTCATGTGAAAAAGAACACGTTGCAGCATCAACTACTCGTCGTCTTCTCTCATCGATACAGGTTTGACCTAAGTCGCTAAACCTCTTATTCAAATTGGCGTTATAAGATTTAAGACACAAGCCGGCATTTTTAATAAAAATGAAAGCGCAGTCAAAGCGTATATTATATAGAAGAAACTAGGTAATAAAAACAGGAAATGGTTTGGCCATTTCCTGAGTAATTATATTTATTTTCGAACTGGAAATTTAGAACCAGAAATTTTCCCAACTGCGTCCTCTGCAGTTGTTATGATAAATGTCTTGGCTGCCGCCAACATCATAGGAATCCCGATTATTTCCTCTGCCAGTACAACGTCCACAACGTTTCCGGTCTTCAGTGCCTGCTACATTACCATAATTTGAGTTATATCTGCCTTCTGAACAACCACAGCGATTATATCCTCTGTTGTTTCTATCTCTGGCATCACCCACGTTACGGTTGTTCCGGCGATTTCTATTAAATTCGCCTGCTACATTACCGTTCCTTCTATTTCGATCATTCCGATCATTTCGATCAAAAATTCCTCTGACTCTATCATCGTTAAGGTTCCGATTATCTTCTGAGCCAAGGACCACTAATTGATCTGCCCGAATAACCACTCGATCTGACAGGACTTCAACATCTCGTACTTTATTATTGTTTCTGTTATTATTTCTATTATTATTTCTTCTATTATTTCTTCGTTTGCCCATGTAAATCCCCTCCTTCCTTCTGTTTATAACAGCATATGAAAAGGACTTGTACGCGATTGGACAAGAACCCGCTTGTACTGAAATGTGTTTCCGCCTATGTTGTTGGATAATTTCAGTTTTGATGCTAATGCTATAGGTATCTAATTTTGAAAGGATGATTTATGGTGGATGTAAATCGGGTAAAACAAATTCTTTCTTCTTCTGCGGATATTAACGTTACATACAATGGAGCAGAGGTTTGGATAGACGAATTACATGATGACGGGGAAACAGCAACCGTTCATCTTAGGGGACCGCTTGAAGAAAGAACAGTCATTGAAATAAAGGAACTTAAAGAGGAGTAAAAATAACAAGCCCGCACTTGGCGGGCTTGTTATTTTTATATAACGTGTCTCAGCTTTTTTCCAGCTGTTCATCCCTAATCGACGATGGCTGTGGCTGGGTGTCCTTGGTAATACTCTTAAGAGAACTGCGTTCGTATGGACCTCGGTCCTGGCCTGCCCCAGGAGCAATATTGCTCATTGGCAGCTGTTGAAGTTCTTTTCCTCTCGGCAAGGTCAACACTCCTTTCCCCTTTAGCTTGTCAAAGATAGGAGCATTTATCCCACTCTTAACGGGCAGTAAAACCCCTTCCTCAAGATTCCCAGTATAGCCGAAAAGAAAAGGTGGGGGTTCAAATGCCCGTAAAGGTCCGATTGGTAAACTAAGATTTTTCTTGGGGCTTTAGCCCTTAGAAAAATCAATCGGGCTCTGCGCTACTAACCATCAGTGGGGGGGAACAAAACCCCCACTGATGGAAGGTTCACTTTATCCGAGACTAGCTGCCTTTTGAGTTCAATGCAGATGCTGCAAGCACCTGTATCGTCATATCGTCCATAGGTGGGTTGTGCAGACCAGCCCTGACATCCCGGTAGTATCTTTGAAGCGGGTTAGATTGTGACAAGCTGCTCGCCCCGATAACACGCATAGCGAGATCGACAATTTTCTGTGCTGTATTAACGACGGACATCTTGGCTGCATTCAGTTCAGGGAGCATGCCACTTCTAGTCTCTTCATCAGATTCATCCCATTTCCTTGCCACACTATATAGGAAATGCCTTGACTGCATAAGCAGTAGTTCCATTTCGCCAATTCGCTGCCTTACTGTTGGAATTTCACTTATTGTTCCATTAATGCTATTCGGTGAATAACTCTTTGCAAACGAAATAGCATATGTTTGGGCCGCCGAAGCAATTCCTAAATAGCATGCAGGGATATGAAGAAGCCAGCCGTTGGGAGCTTTATTACCCGAAGCTGTTTCTACTAGTTGTTCATCATTCACTTCTACATCCTGAAGCACGAGATCATGGCTGCCTGTGCCTCTCATTGAGATGCTGTCCCATGTTTCTTCAATCGAAACACCTGGAGTATTCATTGGAATAAGGAAGATTCCCGCCTCATCCCTTCCCTCTAGGCTTGCGGAAACAAGTACAAAATCCAGTACAGGAGACAGGGTGGTAAAGATTTTTCTTCCGGTCAGCCGCCACACCTCGCCGGTTTTTACTGCCGCCGTCTGTGGTTTGCCGCCGCGGGTCGGGCTTCCTGTTGATTTCTCCGATGCAGCACTATTTATAAGTGAACCGTGTATTAAGGTGTGTTCACATACCTTGCGGAAAACTTCTTCCTTCCATGGCCTTTTTTCAGAAAGATTCTTAATGATACCCATATGCCAGCCAACGGCTAAAGCTGTCGAGCCATCGCCTTCAGCAAGAATTTCCTGAAGCTGAATCAGTTCCAATAAAGAGATATCCATTCCGCCATATTCCTTAGGAACAGTTAGGGTTGTATATCCAGATTCCTTGAGAATATTAAAATTCTCAAAAGGAAATTTTCCTTGTTTGTCGACTTCATCTGCACGCTCATGAAATAGTCTTGCAAGTTGTTCCGCAAGCACTTGCCTTCCTTCAGATGAGTTTGTTGTTCGAAAGTCCATCAGAGTCACTCCAATTACTTTGAAAAATAATGATGATATGTAAATACTCCAACCCTTCTAATTACCCCAGGTGTTGGTAGAGGATGTCCCCCTGTTAGTTGAACGCCAATTCCGATAACCTGACTTTGATGCTGCGGGTTCATATTTTCGCATAGGTTTTTTCGATAAAACTTCCTTTAAATATGGATAACCATCCAGATTTGGCTCCTTCAACAATGCCATTAGCTGAACAATATCATCCATGGCTCTGTGAGACTGAGACCCTGAGATTCCATGGGCTTTTAAAAGTGACAGAAGGCTGCCGCTCTGGAAGCCATACTTCTTCCACGGGATATTCCGCATCGTGCAGTACCATTTCAGCTCGTTGACTTCAGGGTACATATGATACAAAAAGCTTCGGTCAAATGTTGCATTATGAGCTAAAATTGTATCGGAATGCCCGAACAGCTTCATAACCTTTTCATCATCAAAAACCTTTCCCTTAACATCGGCAAACGGTATGCCATGTACCCTGAATGCGCCGGGATAATTCCTAATCGCTGATTGTGACAGAGGCTCCCGAAGGAATTCAGCTTCTTCTAGGATATCGACAATTTCCCCAGTTTCGTCGTCATAGGAAAACAAAATCATACCAAGTTCAATAATTTCATCGCTTCCCGGCTTCAGACCTGTTGTTTCAGTATCAGCAAGCAATCCGGTTCTGATTTTTCTATTCATAGCGCTTCTCCTCTATGTTCATTCGTAAGATTCTTTATACAACTATCCTACCATAATACCCTTTTAACAGCTTCATATCACATATATTCGGTTTTGTTTTTAATGATATAGGGATACTAAATGAGAACCAATAAAGGAGGCGGATTTTTTTGAGTGAAACATTGAAGCAAAGAATAATGTCCATTTTGGATAGCCAAAAAACCGGAACACTTGCGACTGTAAGGAACGGGAAACCTTATTCTCGTTATATGGATTTTTACCACGAAGGGCTTACACTCTACTGTGCATCAAACCGGGATACCCATAAGGTAGGAGACCTTGAGGAAAATCCTTATGTTCATGTCCTGCTTGGATATCAGGGAAAGGGCCTGAAGGATAGTTTCGTTGAAATTGAAGGTAGGGTAATCATTCATGATTCGGAAGAAATGAAACAAAAGCTTTGGAATTCTGATTTTGAAGGCTGGTTTAAGGGTCCTGATGATCCAGACTACGTCATTTTAAAAATTACCCCCGAGCAGTTCAGGCTTATGAACACGGAAAGTGGAAAGCCAGAAGTGTACTCAGTTGAAGATTCGGACCTGGAATAGAGAACGCTAGCAAGATGCTAGGTGTTTAGCAGAAATTCTGAGTTTTATGGCACACTTTTTGCGTTTTATGAAGAATTTATGGCTTTTATGATACACTTTCTTCGTTTTATCAAGAATTTTTGAGTTTTATGCACACTCTATGAGATTTATAAAGGTTGGGATTTTACTCCCCATAAGGTGGACAAAAAAAGGAAAATCAGTTTATTTTGAAGTATACTTGATTGGAGGGAAATTTAGTTTGAGGAGGAAAAACGATGAATAATCATGAAATTGACTACAAAATTTATGGCGATGACATGCAATTTGTTGAAGTCGAGCTGGATCCAAAAGAAACGGTAATTGCCGAAGCTGGCGGCTTGATGATGATGGAAGACGGCATCTCAATGGAAACGATTTTTGGTGATGGCTCGGGGGGCGGCGGTGGCTTTATGGGCAAACTCTTCTCTGCAGGCAAACGAGTTCTTACCGGAGAAAGCTTGTTCATGACTACCTTCACAAATTCAGGTACAGGCAAGCGCCACGTATCTTTCGCATCACCCTATCCAGGAAAGATAATCCCTATGGACCTAAGCGAATTGGGCGGCAGAATCATTTGCCAAAAAGATTCGTTTCTAGCTGCTGCTAAAGGTGTTACGGTCGGTATTGAATTCCAGCGTAAAATCGGGGCCGGTTTCTTCGGTGGCGAGGGCTTTATCATGCAAAAGCTTGAAGGTGACGGAATGGCGTTTGTCCATGCAGGCGGAACCATACATAAAAAAGAACTCCAGTCTGGGGAAGTTTTGAGAGTTGACACTGGCTGCCTTGTTGCGATGACGAGCGGTGTCGATTATAACATTGAAATGGTTAAGGGAGTCAAGACTGCATTGTTCGGCGGTGAGGGTCTCTTCTTTGCTACATTAAGGGGACCAGGCACAGTCTGGATTCAGTCGCTTCCGTTCAGCAGGCTTGCCAGCAGAGTTTTTGCTGCGATGCCTGCTGGCGGCGGTACGAAAGATGAAGGAAGCATCGCGCGCGGACTTTTCAATATGTTTGATGGGGATTAATCCTGAAATTGGGTATTGTTTTCCCTGCTGATCCATGTTAAGATGATTTAGCGATGAGCTGAATTGTGTAAGTCGGGAACACTCCCTTTTGGGAACATGCGATGTGGCGCATGGTTACCCGCCTCAATACGCAGAAAGGCGCCTATCCTCGGATAGGCGCCTTTCTTTTTTTACTTTTGGCTCTGTTAGTATTCATTGTTGATTTTTGTTAAGGTATGAGAATTTATTAGGGGGAGAATTTCCGGCTATTGTACCCACGGCCACCTTAAGAGACAGAAATAAGCGGAGAAATTCCCCTTAACTTCTTAAAATAAGTTAAAAACCAATGATTCTGGTTTGATAAGTGGAAAAACTCCCCTTAATTTAAGGGAAGTATAGGTATTTCCCGATTTAACCGGAAACTCTCCCCTTATTTTTCAAACAGAGTGAAATCATCATACAACTATAACAGAGCTTTTCTTTTAAAAGCTACCTGGAAAGCCATATTTCCAGAACCTTTTCTTGAAGATCTTCTGCACTAATATCTCCCTGGCCGCCGCCCTGGGCAAACAGCTCATTTCCGCCACCCTTGCCGTTTACTAGCGGAAGTACCCCTGATAAAAGCTCCTTCATATTACCTGCAGCAATTACCCCCTTCGCGCAAACGATCTGAATCTTTCCATCAGTTTCGGAAATAAGCACCGCTACGCTATCTTCCTTTTCCGAAACAATAGCCCGTCCTAATCTTTGCAATTCCTGAATGGTCCTGCCGGTATACAACGCAGTTAGAGGTTTTTCGGTATCCGTATGCCTGGATAATAACTCACGGGCTTCAAACCCAATAAGCATATCCTTTGTATCAGTTAGCTCTTTTTCAAGCTGTGTCTTTGTTTGAAGGAGCTTCAATACAGCGGATTCCATATTTTCCTGCGGAGCATTCAAAAGTGGTGAGAGCTTTTCTAGCACCTTCTGTTTCTTATCAAAATGGCTGTAGGCCCTTTTTCCTGCAGCAAAACTTACGCGGACTTTTTTCTTCTCCTTCTCGATTCCCAAAACTTTTATCATGCCTACCTCATTCGTGGAAGCAGGATGAGTTCCGCCACAGCCATTGTAGTCATAATCAGGGATGATTACGAGCCGGATGTTATCTTCTACTGAAAGTGCCTTCCTGAGTGGAAGTGCAGCAGCTTCCTCAGGTGTTACCCATCTAGTCTCAATTTGGCGATTTTCCATGACAATCCTGTTCGAAAGTTCCTCAGCGTCATGGATGTGATTTTCTTGGAGGGGAGTGGTATCCAGATCAATTGTCGACTCTTCCCGTCCTAGATGGAAGCTGACTGTTTTAAATCCAAACAAGTTATCAAATGCGGCTGATAAAATATGCTGGGCTGCGTGCTGCTGCATGTGGTCAAATCGCCTTTCCCAGTCAATTTTTCCTTCAACATTTGCGTCACTTAAAGAAAGAGGTCTTTCAAGATAATGGCGGATTTCCCCATCCGTTTCCACTACATTTACAACTTTTACCCCATTTAGTGTTCCTGTGTCAAAGGGCTGTCCGCCACCTTCTGGATAAAACGCGGTTTCTTTTAAAATCGCATACCATTGACCGGTCTCGTCCTGCTTCTCTTCCACGAGCTCTGTGTTGAAGGTTTGCAAATATTGATCTTGATAATATAGCTTCTCAGCCATCTACAGTCACCTCTATGTATTTGCCAGAATCCAGTCATCCTTTTAAATTGCCAGTTGTCCTATAAGCTCGCTTTACACCTCTACTTGGCCGTTGTAAAGGGGTTCATTCCTTCACACCGATAGTTAACAACCTTTAGGCACATGCTGGCTATGACGATTCTCCGCTCTTTTTCTTACCATAGTAACACAAACCGTCTTCGACTGCTTAGCCTTAGAACAGCAGCTGGTCAACGCCCGTTCAGTAAATGTTTCAGTATGTGCAAAGTATACGTTTTATGAACGTAGTTCTCCTTGAGTTAAATATATATATTTGGGAACCAGAATGGATAAAAGCATTAAAAAGATAAAGTTAGCCCCCCGGTTTTTCCCGAGGGGCTAAAGCATTATTTCCGTAAATTTTCCTGGTCTTTCATATGGTGCTGCTGATCAGGGATTCTTCCGTTCGAGTTCTTAGCCTCTGGGTTAATTGATCCCTTTTGAAATTCTCTTTCAGTTTCAATTAAACTTTTTTTGTCAGGTGTTTTTTTATCCATTTCAACATCCCTCCTACTCTCCTTTTCCCCTGCTCGTGGGCAGTAAACAAGTTTTAAAGTGTAATATTATTCACCATTTGTTCACTCCTGAACATAGTTTATTTCTTTATAATGAAAAGGAGGATAACAATTTTAGATTGGATGGATGAGTATGTCGAAATTATTATATATAACTGCAAATCCCAAGGGCATTGAAAAATCAAAAGGTTTAAAGATTGGCGAGGCATTCCTCGAAACTTTCTCAGCGGAAAGCCCTGATACGGAAGTACGGAGAATTGACCTTTTTGACTTTGATATGGCTTGGATGGACGCTGAATTGGTATCCGCACGCGGCAAGCTTGCTGGCTATGGTTTTAAAATGGATGAACTCGAAGACGGCGAGCGGGCTAAAATTCAAAAAATGCATTCGCTTGCAAATGAGTTTGTACAATATGATTACTATGTCTTTGTTACACCTCTCTGGAACTTGAGCTCTCCTGCTGTTTTGAAAAATTTCATTGATAACCTGTTCATTTCCGGAAAAACTTTTGCGCATACTCCAAATGGACCTAAAGGACTGTTAAATGGCAAAACAGCTATTCACATACAAACAAGAGGCGGAATTTACACAGGAACTCCAATGGAGGAGCTTGAATCGGGAGATCGGTATTTAAAAATCGCACTCCGCTTCCTGGGTATTGACCTCATTGATTCTGTCATCACTGAAGGCTTTGATGTATTCCCGAAAAAATGGCCTGAAATGATTGAAGACGCCCAAAACCGCGCCCGTATTGCAGCGAAGAAAATGGCTGCAGCTGCAGTCACGATATAACTAAAGTAAGCCATTCCTTGGGTTAAGGAATGGCTTTTTGAATAAGGGTATATCATATCATGTGGGACCTAAGCGAAAATAGAGTCAGCTGGATTAGAAATTAGGCCCCCTCCTGCCGCTGATTTTTGAGAAAATATACGTATTGAGTTTCGGTGCAGCCTGGAAAAGGATGGTTCCGATTAGAGCGATAAGGAGAATATAAATTCCTGCAAAAATTTTTAGCGATCCGGTTGCGATCCCGGCCATAATGACAGAGAACTCACCTCGTTGTGTAAGCGAAAGCCCAGCTTTCATCGCCTCCCGCTTCGTCAGGCCATACCACCGTCCCCCAAAATACCCAACAGCTATTTTGTGAATCAACGACCAGAAAATGAGGACAATGAGTAAACCAAGGAATGGGATATCTGGGGTTAATTTGATATGCATTCCGAAGTTCAGAAAGAAAAATGGGAGAAAGATATTCCTGACTGGCAATGCAAGTCTTGTAATCTTCTCTTTCATTCCAACATCCGACATCATCATCCCTGCCAGAAATGCACCAATTACCTCAGAAAGTCCGAGCATGATCGCAATCCCTCCGTACGTCAAAGCGATGCCGACGACAAGGACGATAAACGAATCATCGTGTTTAATAGATTCGAGAAGATGCTCAATTTTTTTGAAAAATACTTTGCTGAAGAAAATAGCCACGCTAGCAAGCATCATAATTTTTATAAAAATCAGCACAAAATCCACTGCCGTAAAGCCTTCTCCCTGGAGACCAATCAAGACCGTCAGAAGAATAGGCGCAATTAAATCCTCAAAAATTAGAACCAAGAGAATAAATTCAGATTCATTATGGTCAGATCGGTTTTTGTCTTCAATCAACTTAGCCGTTATTGAAGAAGACGTAGCATAAACGATTCCCCCAACCAGCAAACTATCTACCCAGTTAAGGCCGAACATCATCGAAATTCCCATGGTAACCACAATGCCAAGAAATACATCGAGAAAACCAGCTTTCCACACTTTCTTGCTATTAGCCGCCAGCCTTCCAATCGAAAACTTCATTCCAAGTAAAAAGAATAAAAGGACCAAGCCGATTTCCCCGGCTATTTTAATGACCTGTTCATCTCCAAAAAAGGGGGAAAGCCCGATGCCTAATAGAATAAACAATAAGATATCGGGAATTTTAAACATTTTTAAGCCAATAATGCCAACACTGAACAAAATGAGCAGAAACAAGCCAATTGCCAGGGGTAAATTCATTGCAGCACACCTTTTTAAGTGAGTTTTGTTCTTCCCTCTACCCAATTTTCCCCAGCATCATGCCAAGTAAAAACAAAAAAGCCCGCCGGATTCAGCGAGCCATGAATTAATGAATATCCTTTTTCTTGAAGCGTCCGCCTCTCACTTCCGAAATGTCGGCAAGTGCGAGGAACGCCTTCTCGTCATAACCAGCAACAATGTCTTTTAACTTCGCTTCTTCAAGCCGGGTAATGACGCAAAAAATAACCTTCTTGCTGTTTCCGGAGAACGCTCCTTCCCCTTCTATATACGTGACTCCGCGTCCAAGGCGGCTCAGGATCGCATCTCCAATTTCCTGATAATTATCACTAATAATCCAGGCAGAGCGGGATTCTTCCAGACCTTCAACCACAACATCTATGGATTTAAATGCAATCACATAGGCAAGGATTGAATACATAGCTCTGTCCCAGCTAAAAACAAAGCCGGCAGCACCCAGGATAAAAATATTGAAGATCATAATGATTTCCCCGACAGAAAAAGGAACCTTTTTGGTAATGAGAATTGCAAGGATTTCAGTTCCATCCAGTGCTCCGCCGTACCTAATTACAAGGCCGACACCAATTCCCAATACCATGCCGCCAAATACTGTGGCAAGCAGAATATCATCCGTAAATGCTGGTACGGGGTGAAAGAGGGATGTAAATATGGAAAGGACCGCGATGCCAAATAGCGTGGATATGGCGAAGGTTTTTCCTATCTGTTTGTACCCTAAATAAAAGAATGGAATATTGAGGATAAATATAAAAATTCCGAGGCCGATGCCTGTTAAATGAGACAGCATGATGGAAATGCCGACTATCCCGCCATCTATTACATTGTTTGGAACGAGAAAAATTTCCAACCCCACTGCCATAAGGACTGCCCCCACAAAGATCGCTACAGCCCGCTTAAGAATTTGCGTCTTTGGGAGGCGTTTATGCTCGAATTTTGTTTGTGCCAATTCTGCCAATTCTGCCATTCATGTACCTCCTATTTAATGTCTCTATACCCATTATACCGTAGAAATCCATCCAATTCCTTGAAAAAATGCTATTTTCTTAATTTTTTTACCAAGGCGGAAAAACATAATTTTCAAGTTTGGAGATAACTTTACATCGCTTTTTTTTTGTAGGAATCCTATCAGTGTAACTTAAGGTTTAGAATTAACGAAATGGGTCATAACAATAAGTGTAGGTATTTCATTAAAGGAGGCGGGAGCATGGAGACCCAAAAGCAAGTTAGGTACTGCGAGAACTGCCAGCAGGAAACAGAGCATCTTGCCCTCGAAGACGCACTTGAAATTGAATACCACTGCGCCGTTTGTGGCCAGAACACTGAAGTATATAAAAACTATTTCTAAACAAAATGAATGAAGATTTGAAATGAAAAACGCTGCTTCCACTATGGTTTGCAGCGTTTTTTGCGATTACAGATAGTTTTCCAATTGCTGATGTTTAGAAATTATAATTCTTTTGCCTGCTGAGGACACTTTTATACCCCGCATGTCTCGGACAAGATACTTAAGGAAAGCTTCGCAAAAATTTCACACGACAGGAAAGATTACCATCCTAAAGCAATAAGCAAATCGCAGCAACCGCCTTCGGGACCAGAATTATCTAAGACAATCCGGATTCCCGTTGGTGTATAAGTAGTTTCGGCCTTAATCGTTATACCTGTTGAACGAATTAACTGATTTACTCTATTTTTATCAGATTTCTGGGCAGCTGTCATAAGCATTTTTGTAAAGTTTGAATCAGTGGCCATCTTATTTATAAGGATATTTGCCTGATTCATAAGTTCCTGGAATTTGCGCAGTGATACATTAAGTTGAGATATATTCACATCCGGAAATTGCCTTTGTGGTGGTGCATTCCATGGATAATTATAATAAGGTGATGGGCCATGTGATTGATAATATCCATGGCTGCAATTGTTGGGATAATGAAACAAAGAACCTCCTCCTCCCATTTTTGAATCATACTGTATATCCTATGCAATCAAGATAGGCAAAGTTTCTGGATGATTAATTAACAATCATTATTCATATACGAAAAAGCACTGATATCAGCCTACCGTTTGGTAAGTTGATATCAGTGCTATTGGTTAGCGTCCCGAAGAGGATTCGAACCTCCGACCTACAGTTTAGGAAACTGTTGCTCTATCCTGCTGAGCTATCGGGACAAGTATAAAAATATAATTTGGTTTCAAGATACGTACTTTGTTGCGATATCCCGTCCTGGCCTCAAGAAGTGAAGCAGGAAGCTGCTCGGCCAGTACGCTAAAGTGTTATTAGAGCGTGCTGAGCTAGCGGAACAAGTGACCAAATAGTGTTTCAAGTTAATCACTATTATTATGGCACAAAAATTATTATAACGGGTTACGGCGAAAAGGTCAAACGAATTTGGAAAGTTTTTTAGAAAAAATTTTAATGTGGACCGGGGTGCTTAGGCCCCGTCCACGGTTATATTGGTCCTCTTTCTTGCTTTGAGGAATTTAACCAAATTTAAAACAATTGTTTTTGTAACAGCGTAGGTTGGAACTGCGAGTACCATTCCAAGCACCCCTGCAAGGTTTCCGGCTGCCAGTAAAATGATAATGATCGTTGCCGGGTGTGTATCAAGACTCCGTCCGAGAATCATTGGGGATAGTAAGTTCCCTTCGATCTGTTGGGCAACTAGAATGACAATTACTGTGAGCAAGGCGAGCATCGGAGATTGGAACAAGGCAACCAGGACTGCTGGCGCCCCTCCTATTATTGGGCCCACATACGGAATGATGTTTGTAAACGCAACAATTAGTGCCATTACTAGTGCAAACGGCAGGTCGATAATCAGATAACCGATGAATGTCAGGGTGCCGACAGCCAAGGCGACCATAACCTGGCCTTGTATATAGGCTGATAAAGTTTCGCCCGTTTCCTTGAGCATCTTTAAGCCTTCATCCCGGTAATCTGCAGGAATAAATTTTGAGACAGCTACAGGGAATTTCTTGCCATCCTTTAACATGTAGAATAGTAAGAATGGGACAGTAACAAATATAACAGCTACATTTGTTATGACGCCGAGAAATCCAATAATTCCGCCCGTTAGTTTATTCGGCAGGGTGTTAGCATAATCCATTAGGCCGTTCTTGACCTTTTCAATCATATCAGACTGTTCTTCCCTGAAATTCTTGAACTCCGATGATTTCACCACATCGTCAAAGAAGTCCATCGTCATATTCGCATATCGAGGCACCTCATTGGCAAGGTCTGAAACCTGCTTTGAAACTGCTGGTACAAGGTTGCCTATTGCCAGTACCATCAAGCCGGCAAACGCCAAGTAAATAATCAGGATTGCCAAAACTCGTTTCACTTTATGCCGTTCAAGGAAGTTCACTACGGGGTTTAAAAGGAAATAAAGGAAACCCGTTATCAAGATTGGAAAGAAAATGGTTGAAAAAAATATTCCCACAGGTTGGAATAGGAATGAAAGTTTTGTCGATACAAAGATGATAGTTAAAATAAGTAAAATTTGAACAAGCCAATACTGAAGTTTTGATTTGGACAACGTATGTACCCCTAATCTCAATTTATTATGTTGGTAAAAGTATATCAAACTGAAAGAGAAATAGAAAATGTTTAATCTAGAAAAAGGAGCTGCCCCAGTGGTCAGCTCCTTTCTCGTATCATTTAAAATTCACATCAATAACAACTGCCTCCGAACGGGTTCCAATTCTAAGCGGTGGTCCCCATGTACCAAACCCGGAAGAAACAATCGAGGAAAGGTTTCCTTTTTTCAAAAAGCCATAATCGTTTTCGTAAATGCGGTCTGTTATTAATTGTGCGGGTGCGACCTGTCCGCGGTGCGTATGCCCGGAGAGCAGCACATCAATCCCTGCTTTTTCCGCTTCATCAAGTGCAATCGGCTGATGGTCCATCAGAATAACTGGTAGTGACAAGTCTGTCCCGCCAAAGAATTCAGTAAGGGAAGCTCTTGTATGGTCTGTTGGATCCTTCCGTCCAGCAATCGTCAACTGATTCTGAACTGTCAGCACTTCATCCTCCAGGACCGTTATCCCGGCCTTCTCCATTTCCTTGACGATCTCCTGCTTATCCCCGCCATAATAATCGTGGTTTCCGAGAACCGCATACACACCGAGAGGAGCGTTTAATTTTTTTAAACTTTTACCCATATCTTCTTCCATAAAAGGTTCGATGTAGTCATCGATCAAATCACCTGGAATCATAATGATATCCGGCTTTACTTTTTCAGAAATGGCGATAAACCGCTCAAGGTGGTTCACCCCTACAATTGAGCCGAGATGAAAATCTGAAGCCATCAATATTTTTACGTGGTCGCTTTTAGATTGTTTATTTATATCAACATGATAATTTCGGATAACTGGGTTCCAGGCATTGAAAGTTCCGTATGTGAATATTACAACATAAAAAATCAGCACACCACTCCCAATCCACTTCAGGCCTCTTTTCTTATTTATAAAATGAATAAGGTTGAGGATTGGCAATAGCAAAAGGCTGTACCCTATAATAACCATCCAATATCCGCCAATCATATTCAGAAGCGGAATCGGAATGAATCTGCCAGCTAACATTGAAATTGAGAGGAACACAATCAATGCAAAATAAACATACTTAAACTTGGCAAGGCGCGGGAATCTCCTTAACCAGGCCCAGCCGTTATAACCGATATAGAAGCAAATCAGGCCGTATACAAGTATGGCGGCCAGAATTGCAAGAACTGTAGTGAAATTCATGTAAGTCTATTTCCTTTTCAAATATCAGATTTGTAGTGAATGACAAAATAGAATGGATGTCTTTCAAAATTAGGATTCATACGTTAATCGAATGTCATTCATACTATAGTTTGCTGCGCCCGCATGAAGGTGGTGCGACAAGCCGGTAAATCACCTGTGCAAAAGCCCTGTAATCCCTATTGCCGCCATTCACTGTATGGGCTTGTTCAACCAACAATAAAATTGACGAAGCAACTATTTCGGGATCCAGGTCATTCCATGAATCCCCGTTCTGTCTGGCAAGTAAAACCCCGTCAAGTATCCGCTGGTAAAGTTGTTTTCGGGCTTTTTTTACTAATTCGGCAAGTTCCTCATCATGGAGGAGCAATTCAGGCAGTGCGTGATAAACGCCAGCCTTTTCCATTTGCTCGAAATGGGCAGACAAGTTTTTTGCTAAATAGTCCACAGGATCGACTTTACTCCAATCCGGCTCAGGCGGAAGAAATTTGTCAATTCTATCTTCGAGCAGCGAAAGCAAAAGCTGGCGCTTGTCGTGAAAATATCGATAGAAGGTACCTGTGGCGACACCCGCTACTGAAGCAATTTCTTTGATAGAGGTCTGCTCATAGCCGTTTTCATAAAAAAGCTTACGGCCGCTCGCCAGCAAAGCATCTCGTTTGGCACGGGCTCTTTCCTGTTTTGGAAGATACGGAAAGTCGCCGATCAGCCTGTCTTTGTCGGAAATGATATCTTTCTTTGCTGTCATTGTGCCTTAAGAATAGTCGCCTGGATTTTGCGGATAACATCCCCGCGGCTTATAACACCAACAACCCTGTTTTCGCTGTCGACAACAGGAAGTTTCTTAAAATGGTGCTTGGCCAGCAGCTTAACGGCAACGTCCATTTCATCATCAGGTGAAACTGTTACCAGGTTTTTCGTCTTCGATATCGATAAGATATTGGCGCTTGCTGTATCTTCAATCCTTTTTATAACATTCACTTCATCAACAAAATCCAAATACATGATAAAATTATAAATTTGGCGGTCAATTGGCTGGATAGCCCTTAAAATATCCCCATCGGTTACCATGCCCAACAGCTTTTTGTCTTCGCCGCATACCGGGACACCACCGATCTTCTTTTCAACAAATAATGTCATGACCTCCGCCAGAGTCATCTCGGGAGTTACGGAAATCACATTCTGAATCATAAATTCTTTTACTTTCATGGCACTTGCACCGGCTTTCTAAAAAAGATGAATTCAGGTTCAAGTATTTCAATTTTGCCGCTAAAAGTCAAACCGTGTTGACAAGAGTCCGAAGTTATTTGAAATTGTAGGTAACACCGGTCACTCCTTCAGACAAATCCCATAATTTTCGCGATGTCTCTTTTTGAAAAAGAGAATCAATGATTGCTTCCTTCTTCGGATAGCCTTTACGGCCCTTCTTCCCATCCGGCCCAATGTACTCGCCGCCCTCCAAAGCCGGTTCTGTCGCGGCATAAAGAGTTGGGAGTGCCCCCATCTCGGCTGTTTGCAGGAGGTAATTGGAGATAAATACTACTAGCTTATTCGCCGGCTTTCCGGAGTTGCGTGATGAAAGATTCGTGTTTGATATGCCAGGATGGCAGATAAAGCTTTTCGCATCGACCCCATTTTCCAAAAAGCGGTTGTTCAGTTCCCTTCCGAACAGCATATTCGAAAGCTTGCTCTGGCCATAAAACTTGTACGGCTTGTAACCTTTCGAACCGTCAAGGTTGTCAAAGTCTATTGAAGCTTTATGGGCAGCGAGGCTGCTGATAGTGACGACCCTTGAACCAGACGTGGTTTTCAGCTTGTCCAAAAGCAGTCCAGTCAGTGCAAAGTGGCCTAAATGATTGCTTCCAAACTGTGCTTCAATTCCGTCTTTTGTTTGGGATAGCGGCGGCATCATAATCCCGGCATTATTAATCAGGATGTCGAGCTTTGGATAGGCGGCTTTAAATTCCTCAGCGAACTGTCTTACGGAAGCAAGGTCGCTTAAATCTATTTTCATTTGTCGGATTGTTGCGGCAGGATGTACAGACTTGATTTTTTTGATAGCTGATTCGCCTTTTTCAAGGTTTCGGACTGCAAGGATAACTTCAGCGCCTCTTTCCGCTAGTGCTTTGGCTGCTTCAAATCCGATTCCGCTGTTCCCGCCTGTAATAATGACAGTTTTTCCTGATTGGTCAGGGATGTTTTTCTTGGTCCAATTCATGGCGACCACTTCCTTATTCTTTTTCTTTTAGTATAAAGAATCACTTGCTGATAGCACAGCAAGTGGCTTCATTTTTAAAAATAAGAAAAGCCCCTTTACAGGAGCTTGAAATTTGATTGAAGTTCCGTTGTTTTGCCTGGATCTTCCCTTTTAAGTTTTCCTTCAAGCCAAAACATACCGAATGGAATGAATGAAGAAATGAACGCTGCGGCAGCAAATTTGATGCTCCATTTGCGGTTCATCCAGGCTAGGAACAGGAAGAAGGTGAACAGAACGAATAATGCCCCGTGAACCGAACCTGAAATACGGACGTAAATTGGGAAATCCGCGATATATTTTAGGGGCATGGCAATGAATAAGAGAAACAAGTATGAAAGGCCTTCCAGGAATGCTATGACACGAAACCGGCCGATGTGGGTTTTAAGCATGAAACCGTCCTCACTTTAACTAGAATTGTCCTTATCCTATCATATGAGCACTATTATCAACAGTATTATGGTGGAAATTTAATGAATATTTAAGAATTATTTGAAACGTTTTTGCCATGACGATGAGGTGAAGCAATTTTTCTTTTGGGGAAGACTTTTGCTGAAGCCATGCTATGCAGGGTCATTCCAATAATTACAAGGAAAATTCCTGCAGTGGACAGTGTTGACGGGAACGGCGCTGCAAGGAACATGATTTCCCCCGCCAATGCGAACAGAATTTCAACTGACTGTGTGGCTTCTACCGCGGCCAGTTTCTTCATATTTCCCCTGACCAGGTCTGTAGCCATAAAGAAAAGGATGGTCGCAATTACACCTGAAGTTATCGCAACTGCAGCCGATTGAGCAATCTGCCCTCTTGAAGGAAGCTCTTGTGTCAGCATTCCATATATTGAAAGAATAAACCAAAACGGCAGACTTGCCAGTGTCATTCCGAGTACGCGCTGATAGGTATCAATCCTGCCTCCGGTCTTCTCCATCATCTTCCTGTTCCCAAGCGGATAGGCAAATGAGGCAATGATAACGGGAATGATCCCCATTAACATATCAGTGCGCGAGAGTCCCTCGGCGTGCTCTAACTGCATAAGGGCAATACCCATTAGAATGATGACAGACATGGACAGTCCTTTAAAGGGAATCTTTCCTCTCATAGTCTTCCCTTCTATTGTTTCAAAAAAAAGCGGCGCCAGCAAAGAGCCGGAAATGATTGTTACCGACCATGTCCCCGCAATCAGCCATCCAGGCGAATAAGCGGCAGCAAGGCAAATCGGAGCATAAAAAAGCCCAAAACCTACCGTGCTCCATACGAGCCAGGAAAACGGATGTCTGCGCATTTCATTTAAAAGAGGCCGGAGATTTTTCCTGGCCGCTACGAGCACGACTAAAAACGGGACCATAAAGAAATAACGAAGCGAGGCACTCCAAATCCAGTGGCCTCCCGACAAGTCCATTGAACGGTTCAAAATGAAGGTAAACGCAAAAAAGAATGCTGAGGCAATTCCAAGTACAATTGGTTTCATTCTTGTCCCACCTACTTAACAGGTCTCTCGAGCGAATATAAATCCTCTTCCAGCTGCAGCATTCTTTCCAATGCCGTTTTTCGCGATTGGTTTACTCCCTCATTGAAGTAATGAGGTCCTAACTTTTCCTTGAAAAACTCCAGAAGCTGCTCGGCCTCTAAGTTGCCTATCTCCTCTTCTCGCTCTTTTGTATAGAATCGTTGAATTTCATAAATAAGCTGGTCCTTCTGATCCTTTGAAAATTTCAATAGCATAGTAATTTCTCCTTTATATCTTTAATTGAGTTTTGAAGGTGGGAACAGCCGGTAAAAAGAGTGCATGCCGTACTTCATTTCGCTTATGAAGGTGGGAACAGCCAGAAAAAAGAGTACGTACCGTCCTTCATTCGGTCTATGAAGGCGGGAACAGCCTCAAACAAGTGTGCTTACCCACGGCCAGTACGAGCCGGCAAACAGTTTCCACTATCAGTTAATTCCAATTTCACATTATGTATTTCAGTTTATTCTCCACGGATGATTAAAACCCTTTTTTTATAAAAATAAAGCCGGTACCTTTATGAGGGTACCGGCCTTGGTTCACGTGGTGGGTCTATGGAATAGCCCGACCACTTCGACTGTCTTTGTGATATTCACGAAGGCTTGCGGATCAACCTGCTTAATCAAAGATTTTACTTCTGCCAACTCATAGCGGGTAATGACTGTCATCAGGATATTGCGCTGCTGACTGGAATAACCGCCCATAGCATCAAGCACAGTGAGGCCACGGTATACATTTTCCACGAGCTGCTCCCTCATTTCGTCTCCCTTTGTGGTTATGATCATTAAGGTAAGCTTCACATGGTGAGTGTAGACTCCATCAATGACTTTCCCGGTTACAAAAATTGAAACAAGCGTATTTAGTGCTGTGTCCCAGTTAAATAAAAAGCCGCTAAAAGCGATGATAACACCATTCATTGCTGATAAAAGTGTCCCAATTGGGAAGTCCTTTTTTCGGGAAACAAGCATGGCAATGATATCGAGGCCGCCGGAAGAGGCAGATTCTCGCAAGATCAGTCCAATTCCGAGTCCAGCCAAAGCACCGCCAAATATCGAGGACAAAATGGTGTTGTGGGCAAATTCATATACCGGTATAACAGATAGCCCTAAAGAAATGATGACAACCGAAACCATTGTGTTGGTAATGAATTTTCTACCAAGTTTCTTATAGCCAAGAACAAGCAGGGGAAAATTCAGCAGAAAATTAGCAAGCCCCGTGTCGATCGGGGTAAGTATCCCAAAAATCATCGAAATTCCACTCAAGCCGCTTGATAGCACTTCATGAGGGATCAAAAACAAATTAAACGCAGCTGCAATGATTATGGATCCGACTGCGATAGCTAGTAGCTGCATCAAGAACTCCCCCTAACCGAAAACATTCTTTTTCTACAATAACAGCTTGGGGGTATCGAAGTAAATTTGATAGTTTATTTCTACAATTGAAACAACTGAGGTGTGTTCTCCGCGGTGAACTAGCCACCACTAAACGATTTGAGCCACTAGTAGTTAACTCCCTCTACTCGTGGATGACTTTGGCAGAATCAATCGGATTTTTACTAATCAGTGGAAACCCCTATCAAATAAAAAACAAAACACAGCCGAATTTTGCGGCTGTGTTTATCCGAGGTTTTCAACCATAAATAGCATAAGAATTAGACCGATAATGAAGGAGTAGGTTGGAAAATGGACACTTTCCCCTTCCTGGCTTTCCGGTATAAGCTCTTTGTAAATAATGAACAGCATGGCACCTGCAGCTATACTTAGGCCGAACGGGACAATACCATCTATTTTGGAGGCAAGGCCGTATCCAATCAGCGAGGATAGAAATTCAACGAGGCCTGTCCCTGTAGCAATTAATAATGCCCACCACTTGGATATTTTTTCTTTAATTAAATAAAGTGCGACGAGAAATCCTTCAGGTGCGTTTTGCAGCCCTATGGCAAAAGCAATCAAACCTCCGAGTGAAGCATTATCGGAACCATAACTTACACCAACAGATAGGCCTTCTGGAATGTTATGGACTGTCATTGCACAGAGCACTACGAATGTGCTTTTTGAAATGTTGATATTTAGACGAGAGTTATCGAAGTCCAGCTTACAGAAAAATTGGTCAAGCAGGTTTAATAAAAAGGTCCCTGCAAGCAGGCCGAAACCTAAAATCCAGAGGTTTGAGGTTTTCAGTGCTTCCGGGATCAAACTGAAGGCTGAAGCGGCCAGCATAATGCCTGAAGCAAGTGCCAGCAAATTGTACCTGAATTTGTTTGAGATTCCTTTTACAAAAAGAATGGGCAAAGCTCCGACACCCGTCGCCAATGCCGAGATAAGACTGCCAATAAATACACTTTCCATATAATCCTCCGACAGATGACTTAAGTTGCATTCGATAATTAGTACCCAGTTGCTTTATGTTTTAATCACTGGAAATTGTTCTCTTTTTAGAGACAGGAATTTAATACTTCAATATGAATCCGTTCAATAATTACTTCGAATATTTGAAAGAAGATAGTTTCGAGTCCTCATCCTTCTCTTCTAGCTTTACCATGGTCAAGGGTGAAACTTTTCTTGACCAGCTCTATCCTTTCAAAACGCTGCTGGATTGTCTTCTGCTAGTTTAGTTTCGGTTCAAGTACATTTTAGCTGAAGAGCGGCATCGAAATGTACTCGAAATCAAATTTCAAGGACATTTCAGGCATCCCCGATATCAAATCGTACTCGAGTCTAAATAATAATTTTATTCAGGAATTTTGTAAAAAGGTGCAGGATTTTACGGTATTTTGACGAAATGTAAGGGTATGGAGAAAAAGACAATGTTAGGGGGATAAAGGAATGGATAAGGTTACGCATATTTCATTTATTCTTTACCACTCATCAGAGGATCCTGACGTACGGTCGAAAGCACTTGATTTATTAAATGGAGAAACTTCTTTGCATGAATTGCGGAAAGAGGCCGGGATGCTCCATCTCTTGGAGGCGGCCGAAGCAATCGTGAAAAAGCAAAAAGCCAATAAAGATGATATTCAGCGTTTCGTTGAAGAACATCTGCTGGTTGAAGCATAACTACTACTCCCGTACTTGGGAGTTTTTTTATTTAATGCTGTAACCTTTAGAGTAAAACTAACGACTAAAGATATAACCGGTTTTTATTAGTGTTTCTTGATGCCCAATTTGTGGTATAATTAAGGACTGGTAACTTTTGCTTGGTCTCCTTTGCCTTGACTTCAGCGGCTTTTATTTTTAAAAAAAAGCATGCATTGTCCTGCTGTGAATACGATTTTTATATCGGCAGGTTTAGTCAGCGAAAATGCGGGAAACTAAAGTATTGTTATACTAATATAATAATGGAAGGATGGTAAATATGGTACAGGTAAATGTAAAAGTTGAGTACCTTGGCCGCAACTACTTGACGAATGTGATTGCAAATCCTCATGCAAGTGAAGAAGAAATTATGCAGCTCGCACTTGAGCAAGTCAAGAAACAGTGGGGATTATAGAATGACACTAACCCTTGGGGAAGTAAATTTACGATAGACGGAGCATTTCCGCTTTAAAAAGCAGATACGGAAATGATTCCGTCTATTTTTATATCCAGCTCCAGCTCCAGCGCCTACGCGTGCGCAAACTTCAGGTCTCCTCCCTACGATAAGTCATCATCGAATCGCTGTCGCTCTTCGTGATTCCTTTATCCCACTCTTAAGGCTCAGTAAGCCTCCTACGTCGGCAACTGATCCTAAAGGTCCGATTCGTTCAACTAACCATCAGCAAAAATCGCTGATGGAAGTTTCACTTTATCTCAGTCGAAGCCCCTCCATTTTGTACGGCGATGACCACTAAGGGAAGCTCCTGAGAATAATCACCGCAGGGACAGGCGGTTTTTGCCTGTCACGAAGGCGCCTGCGCTTTTGTTAATCAAGTTCGTATCCGGTCATTGAATCCATATTGCTTGCTATCATGGCGATAATTGTGCTCGCCTCTTCTTTTGTAAATATAAAGTTAGTTTCATCTTTGATCAGTTCATCATCTTCTGTCCAAAGTCGGTTGATACGCCGCAGGACGCCGTCTCCGGTTTCTGGTACAACTCCAAACTGATACGTCACCTCAACTTCGTCTTCTTTAAGGAAAGCAGTGACTTCAGGAGTTTCCCATTCTACATCGATTTCCTCATAAACTTCATCATCGGAATATGCAATAACAGTAACGTCATCATCAGCATCAGCATAATCCAGGGTGTCTTCGTCCAGGATATCAACATATTCATCCAGTTCGTCGTCTCCATCCATGTATTCGTGGAAGCTTTCATGGACGGCATCGATAATATTGTCAATATCTGGCAAAATTGTCCTGGCTGGCTGCTCGAGGTCTGCATCGATCGTCTCCATATAGAATTCCTCGTTGTGGGGGTCAAAGAACAACGTACAGAAATAATCACGGCCATCGGTATCACAATCCTGCTCGGTATCAACAAAAAACTCGATTCTTGGATGCCTGGAGCCACGTTCAATTGCCATCTGGCCGGCCTGATCATATTTTTCGCAAATTGATTCCAAGTGGTCCTGCAGTTCAGCACTGACTCGGTCAAACCATTCCATTGACATTTGCAATCTTCCCTTCTTTTGTATTCTCGATTAGTATGCTCTTAGGCAGCAGAATGTGAACTGGCACATTTTTGAAAACAAAAAACCGAGCCTTTTGAGACCCGGTAAAAGAGGTTTGATTCTTGAAATTTTATAAAGTTTCTCGAGTACAATTTGAAGTGCTGCCGGACCAGAAATAATAGACCGAATCCATTTAGAGTTAAACTGCTTGTTGGGTTACAAAATCATATTCTGCAGCAATCGTTTCAATGATTGTTTTGACCGGCAGAATTTTGTCAATTTCGCCGACCCTTGCTCCCGCGAAAACTAGGCCCATGTCCACATCACCATTCAACGATCTAAGTAGTGAATCCATCGTGCAGAATCGATAAGTACAGCTTTTCAGGCAGTCATTGCATTTCGCCACTTTGTATTTGCCGTTATCCTTGATAATATCAGCAAATGTATTCCGAATTGCTCTGCCATGTAAGCCAACAGTCGTTTTAACGAGCATCAAATCTTCCTCTTTAGCTTCAACATACTTTTGTTTAAAAGATAGCGGAGCGTCACATTCTTTGCTTGCAACGAACCTGGTGCCCATTTGCACGCCTGAGGCGCCCATTTGAATTGCTTTGGCAATATCGGCTCCGGTTAATATTCCTCCCGCAGCAATAACCGGGATTTTAACAGCTTCGATTACTTCCGGCAAAATATCAAACATTGGCCGGTCGGTACCAAGGTGCCCGCCTGCTTCAAAGCCCTCAACAACTACCGCTGATGCCCCTAGTCGTTCGGAGAGGTTTGCCAGTTTCGGTGTTGAGACAATCGATAGAACAGGTATTCCTGCTTCTCTGCCCCAGGCATACATATCCCTGGAAATCCCAGCTCCAGAAATGATGAAATCAACTTTTTCTTCTATAGCTGTCTTCATTTTTTCAGCAAAATCTTTCACGGCGAATAAAACGTTAACCCCGATATATCCTTTACCCTCTGAAAGCTCACGTGCCTTGCGGATATGATAGCGTAATTCATCAGTTGTTATGCCCGTCCCGGATATAATGCCTATTCCGCCTGCTCGTGCAACGGCGGAAGCAAGGCCGCTCAGGGAGATTCCTACACCCATGCCTCCCTGGATAATCGGATACTCGGATTCCATATGGCCAATCTTTAATTGTGGAAGCTTCACTTTGGGTTCCTCTTTTCTTTAGCTGATACGGTTATTGTATACTTATATTCAGAATAAATAAGTGATATTTATCACCAGGTACTAATAACTGATATAATTTTATGTGGATACGGTTGGTTGCGGAGGTGCATTTTACCAGTATAAAAACCTGGTTTTTTTGTTTATGTATGGACAATGCGAGGTATATAGATAAGGCAAGACCAAAACAAAACAGGAGGGACTGGTTCAAAATGCAATACGCACGAGAAACAGCGACTCAAAGGTTAGTGTTTGGGCTTGCAAGTGGTGAAGGGACATTTGCAGAGCTGTCGAAAGGCACGCTTGTCCATAATCGATATATTTAAGATCGATTCGACCCCGTGCAAATCGTTACCCTAGCTGCTTTTAGTAAGTCTACGTCCTAAACTTTTTAGGGCAAAGGGAATGGTCCTGTTTTTACGGGACAGAAAAAAGGTGCAGACCAATCGGTTTGCACCTTTTTTCATTATGAATGACATTTTGAACGAAAAACGTAGCCAAGTGTCATTCATTGGCTAAATAAATAGCCAAACAGTGCCAGGCACCCCCCGATTTTCTTTACACAACCATCGCATCATATCAGCTGGGTGACTGGAAATGATAACCGTATCACTTTAGCCCAACTGGCAAGTAATAAGATAAGTTATTGGTGATTAGCCCGCCAGCTCTGAAACCGACTGCGGCAGGCTTCCCCCCTATCAGGAAGCAACCGGTCAGGATATGGCCATGCTGCTCGCCTTTTTCAGTTTGAATGCGCTTAACCGGCAGTTCCGCAAACTCCTGGTAAAGAGAAACGTGTTCGGTATAGGAGGTTTGCTCATCGGCAAGTTCGAGGCTGCCTTCACTTGAAAAGATTTCTACCGTATCTCCCTCCCTGCCGAACACGGGCTTCTTGACGAATTTTTTTCCTTGCTGAAGAAATGTATCGGGTTCGAGGTATGACGGCAGAAAATACTTATTTATCCAGGCATGTTCGAGTTTAGTATAAAACGGGCTCCCTTCTTCATGAAGGTTCCAGACGATTGCCAGTACCGCTTTATTTTGTAAAAGAAAAGCCGACATTGGGTTTATAATTGCCAGTTTGCCATCAAGGACAAGTTCGAGAAGCCAAACACCAATCGGATTGCCTTGATCATCTTGCTCTTTAACCAGATTTTCAATAGGATACGTCTGTCGGTAAAGTACATCTATTTTTACGCCTTGATCATCAAACAATCCTACTCCCCGCTGAATTGATAATTGATCCAGCGGGATAAATTTAGAAGGAAGTCCGGAAATTTCCTTTAAATAAATGCTCGTTTCCCGGTCCTCAATATTGTCTCCGTGGGCTGTAAAAATGACAAATGGGTTAATAGCAGAAACAGAGGCTGCTGCAGCTTGAACGCTATTTCTAACAGCAAATGCGAGCTTTGCTTCTAACCCGGAATTCGGGTCCTTCACTCCAAATTCAGTACATACTCTTTCATTGACGAAGAAGCATTCTTTTATAAAGGTCGGCGTGTCTGCATTAATTTCAAGGCATTTATACCCCGAAGCAGTCCTCGCGAGATCCAGGCGGGCGATGGTTGTTTCGCGGAGATTTGATTTTATCCGGAGGAATGGGATTGTTTCCTTTGGGAATCCCATTTCCGCAAGGTTTTCATCATCGAGGTTACGCAGCAATTCATTCGTCTTGAAAAGAATTTCGCCAATGTTGCTGCTCGCTTCCCTTATCTCCTCGAATTCTGACTTATCCTCAAGTGCAATATCGTAGAGCGCATATTCCTCCCCGTAAAGGTCTGGCCAAAAGCTTTCTACCCCGCTGTAGAAGGAGTTTCTTTTTTCATTAGAAAAAGAGGATGTCATGCCACATCCTCCTCCAATGGTTTCACATAAATGACGTAGACTGAACGGTCTTCATCTATTTCGGTTGAGGTTGTTTCCATCAACCCTTGGCCTGGAACATCGACGATATCCTTCAGTAAATACCTGATAATCTCAAAATGTGTATTGACTGCAAGTAAAACGAGCTTTTTATAATTTTCACGTTCATCGTGGCTTCGGAACTCGATATACAAGCCTTTTCCGTGAAAGTTCTCTTCATCCAGTGCGGGATAGTTCCTGCCGACTTCTTTTAAAACAAGAACGTCCTCGTCTCCTTCCATTTCATTCGCGAGAAGTTCATATTGCGTCCCCCTCATGATGAAATATGTACAAAGCTGACGGGCATAAAACTCGTCTATCCCGACATCCGGGGCCTTGTATTCGTAGAAAGGTTTGTATGTTCCATTTCCCTGGTCAATATAATAGGTTAGTTTTTTTAACATGGTTCACCTCTTAATAAGAGAGACATTTTGATACAATCCAGCCTATCGAAATAGAGAGAGAAAACAGCATGGCCCCTACTGCCCGATTGTCTTCTTCAATCGCTTTGCTAATCGAATAGCGGATTGTAATGATTTCAGCGAGATTGAATGCTGCTATCTGTGCAAGAATTCCAATTGTTCCCCAAATGGCCATATCTAAAAGCGATACGGAAAATTCCGCAGCAGCCCCGAGGACGAGCGCAAGTCCGATGATTTTTCCTCCGAGCGACATGGCCGCTGTCAGGTTTTTCTGGCTTATAAGGCTAAATTCTTTAATTTTCGGTGTGCTCCAAACGAACAATATGATACCCGTGGTGAGGAGCGCCAGCCCCACACCAAGATATGCAAAGAAATTTGCATATAATTCCATCAATTTACCCCCTAAATACTATTAACCGCCAGTACTCGTTGAACCCCTTCCAAAACCAGAACTTCCGTTACGGATAGAATCTCCGGTACCGGTTTTTCCTTTGAAGGTAGGACTGTTCCGGTAATTAACAAAGTCTCTGTTTTTATAAAGGGCTGACCTGTTGGAAAAGAACATACCGGCGAAAAACAAATGTCCGAAATAGCTTGAATTACGGTCGTCGCATTCCCAGACACCATCATCTTCGTCCCAATCCCATTGCCCGCAGTCCGTGTTTTCAGGCATCGGCGGAATGTCACCTGATTGCCCGGCTGAAGACTCCCAATCGTCGGAACCAGACGTACTGCAGCCAACGAGGCCAAGCGCCAGAGCGGTTGAGGAAACGGCTGCCATCAGCTTTGTGGTTTTCTTCATATGTGTCCCCCATTTTTATTACTTCCTTAAAGGCAGCTAGTCTCAATAGTTAAGGTGAGGGTTCAATTGCCAGTAAGGGTCATATTGGTTGAGTGTTATGTTGTACGTTTTGATTTTAAAAAGGTTTCAGTTTTTTAATCTGTCTTATTCAAGCCTTCCACCTTAGTATAGACGGTTTTAGGTACTTTTTCCATTAACGGGCTAATCCCATCTGTGCAAAAAAGCAGCAGTTTGTGCATGGCTCGTGTACAGGCCGTGTAGAAAAGCTTCCGTTCACGTTCATGCTTGTATTGGGAAGCATCAAACATGATAACCGCATCAAATTCAATTCCTTTTGCCAAATAAGCAGGAATGACGAGAATGCCTGGTTCAAACGATACGCTTCCTTTTTCAATGAGTCTAACTTGTATCGATTTCAGCAACGAATAGGCTTCCATGCTTTCCTTGGCTGTCCGGCAAATAACTGCGATTGTTCGGTGACCTTCCTTCTGAAGATCATCAATAGCAGCAAGAATACTTACCCGCAGCTGTCCCGTTCCTTCAAGAAGTGTAACTGAAGGCTTCTCCCCCTGCCTGGCAAAAGGTTCAATGTCCTGGCCGTCCTCCAGCAGTTCTCTGGTAAATTCAACAATCTCTTTTGTCGATCTATATGTCCGGTTCAGTGTAATCCGCTCGATTCCTTCTTCTTCAAGGTCTCCTGTCAAAACCGTCAGTGAACCGGTCGCTCCGGAAAAAATCGCCTGGTTAAAGTCACCCAGCAAGGTCATTTTGCTATATGGGAACAGCATGTTTAAAAACTCGAATTGAAAAGGTGTATAATCCTGGGCTTCATCAATGAAAATATGCTTTACTCCTGTCCCGGAAGCCCGGCCTTCAATTAGATCCTGGAGGTATACAAACGGCGCTGCATCTTCCCATTGAATGCTGTTATTCTCAAGCTTCTTCAATGTTTGTTTGCATATTTGGACCCATTCCGGCGGAAGTGTCGCATCGGATTTTTGGGTCTGGAACAATTGCTTATAGTTTTTCATTCTGTCGATAAATCTGAGATTTTTAATCCCATTGAACAAAGGCTTGAACTTGTCTTTTACAACCATTTCCGCAAGAAATTTTTGTTCCCTGTCAAAATCATCAAACGTACTTTCCCGGAATTGGTCTTTTTCTTCAAGATTCTTGAATGCCAGGATATAATCTTCCTTATCGAGGAACTGAATTTGCTCTTCTACCCATGGCTTCGTTTGCTCGGCTTTCATCTCTTTCCGCAATTGTTTGAAAAGCCAATTCTTTACTTCCTGCATTCGATTTGGGATAGAAATATCCCGCGCAAGCGAATAAAAGTAACGGCTAATTTCATCTTTGGACACAAGAACCCTTTTCCTAAAACGAATATCTTTAAATGCGATCCCGTTTTCTGAAAGCTGATCCGTAAATTTATCGATTTGGTGCTTAAAGGAGAGGGACGATTTGTAGCGGATCCCGGCAATCCTTGCTTTGTACGCAGGGCTGTCCTCATTGGACAGCAAATATTCCATCTGGTCAAAATTATCCTCAAGGCTGTAAGCTGTTCCAATCCGGTTATTAAGGTATTCCATAAAGGTCGCCTGGCGCATATTCTCCTCTCCCAACTCAGGAAGGACCGTAGCGACATAGCTGTTAAAAAGCGGGTTTGGCGAGAACAGCATTATGTTTTCGGATGAAATAGTTCCTCTATAACGATATAGAAGGTAAGCGACACGCTGAAGCGCTGCTGAAGTCTTGCCGCTGCCAGCAACACCCTGGACAATTAAATACTGGCTCTTTTCATTGCGGATTATTTTATTTTGGTCACTTTGGATTGTTGCTACAATACTTTTCATCTGGGTGCTTGCCTGGCTGCCGAGTACTTCCTTCAGCATATCGTCACCAATGGTCACGCCTGTGTCAAACATGCCAGAGATTTTCCCGCCCCTGATTAAATACTGCCGTTTGAGCTCGAGCTCCCCAGTGATTTCCCCTTCTGGTGTCTCGTATGCCGCTGGCCCTGGCGAATAATCATAATACACACTTGAAATTGGTGCCCGCCAGTCATATATAAGAAAATTCTCCTTTTTTTCATCCATTAAAGAGGCTATTCCTATGTAAATATTATCAGTGGTGCTTTCCCCTTTTTCATGAAAATCAATTCTTCCGAAATACGGCGAATAGCGAAGCCGGTCAAGAATTTTCATCTGGCGGGTCATTTGTCCTCTGGTCCGCTCGCGTTCACCAAGAAGTTCCGCCTGCTGCCTTAAGCTTGCCGCCGTTTCAATAACATCATCGGGTTCATCGAGGTTTACGGTTACATCCTCCCAGAAGGTTTGCCTGAGATTAAGTACTTCCTCCCCCACATAGCCGCTTTCTTTGATGAGCTTTTTGGCCTGGCAATCAATTTCCTGGATAACATCATTAACTCGCCTTTGCTCTGTTTGTAGTTCTTTATCCATCCGACTCACTCCATTTGCTCATTCGACGTGAAAATATTTACCGTTCTATTCCGGATTACCATATTACCATAGGAAACCCACTCAACCAACTGATTTCTTAAGTCTTTTGGCATGGTTTAGTATATGAAGCTCAATTTATTTTTTTTCTTACTGAAATTAAATTAACAACCATCAAGTTAGTTTACCCCATTTGGAAAAAGAACAATCTCTTAAACTTTCAAAAACAACATAAATGTACCTGGTCATTATTGAAGTTTTTTGGAGGAAAAACCCTTCCCGTCCTGCACTGGTTCATGTGGGCTTATTTTGAAAGGAGCGGCAGATTGGTATCATTCTGTTTCGTTTGCCTAATAGAAGCGGTAGGTTGATATTAATGTTTCGGGAGACTAATAAACTTTTCGACTTATTTCGACAAACACTAATAGTTGATTGGGTTTATTGGCCCATCAACTAACTTAATAATTTCCAAAATTATTCTTTTTCAAGTGATAAATGTACTGTAAATTAGATGAAAATTCTTAAAAACGTGGAATATAGGAGTTCTGATACAGGAATATTGCCCTGTTGTTCGTTTGCGAATTATTCTGATATATTCGAAATATCAAAAATAAGGAGTGTTGCTCTTGTTAAAGGTATTATCAAAAGCGGGACTGGCCATTGTTTTAGCAGGCAGTATAGGTTTTACTGGTGTTCAGTCTCAGGAAGCCCCTACGGCAACAATGAAAACTACATATAACTTACCATTGGCCAATTATGTAAGTGCTACTCCCGAACTAGCAAACAAAGCAAAGGAATTGGGTGTTAACGTATCCAAAGCAGATCCTGCAGAGAAAATTGCCAATCAGAATGGCGCGAAATTTGAAGAACCTGCTGGCCTCCGGGTTACTCCAAAACCGGCAGTTGGCGATGTGCCAGTCCTTGTTATCCTGGCAAAGTTCAAAGAAGGTGACGAACCTAAAGGTGACCGTCCTGGACAAGTCCCAGCACATTACTACGAGGATCTAATTTTCGGAAATACGTATAATCCGTATGAGATTGAAGATTTCAAGAAATATGCTGAACATAACGGTGTCAAGGCTCCTACTGACAGCACCATGCAAAATATCTATAAAGAGTCCAGTTACGGCAAAGTAAACCTAGTTAAAAAAGAGAATACAGATTTGGTATGGGTTGAACTTCCTAAAGGTGCTTCCTATTACCTTGACCAGGAAGGCGAATATGCTGAAAACGGTAAATATGTTAATGGTAACGTCAACGGCGATGCTCATATGGGTGAATTTGTTTCAGACGTTTTTAAAGCCGCTGATGGTGTAGTTGATTTTTCCAAGTATGCAGTTAAAGGTACAGTAGATAACGTGTTTATCGTCCATGAAGGAACTGGCGCTGAGTACAGCCGCGACCCGGCACAGATTTGGTCTCATAAATGGAATGCCTTAAGTGCTAATTACTACGGCAAGTATTATGAAACAGGCTTCCCTTCTTCCGATGTCAACCGTGATGGTGTTGAAACAGATGAAGAATGGAATACCTGGTATGCTGAGTTTATCAATAACCATACTCTAGATGGAGTTTTGGTAAACAACTATAACGTTCAGCCTGAAATCGGCGGTAACGTTGCCGGCTTCAACTTAGCAACTGGCGGTTATGACGAAGCTTCCAAAACTGGTCCATTCCCTGGAACAGCAGGAGTATTCGCCCATGAATTTGGCCATGCGATAGGGTTGCCTGACTACTATGATACTGCTTATAATTCTGAAGGTGTAGGAAACTACTCGATGATGTCCGGCGGTTCCTGGATGCGCTATCCTAATGCTGCACAATATGCCGGAAATTCACCAACCCATTTTGACCCTTATTCAAAAATGTTAATGGGCTGGGCATCTCCGATTGTAGTAACACCAGAAGATGGGGTTAAAGAAATTACGCTCCAGCCTGTAAACAAAGCTGATGGAGACAAAGCGTTCGTTAAGATGGAAGTCCCAGGTTCAAAGGGATCTGAATACTTCCTATTTGAAAATGTTCAGCAGGATGGCTTTAACAAAGGGCTTATCCGTCAAGGCGAGGATGCTCATGGCCTTGTTGCATGGCATGTTGATGAAAATGTCCTTAAAACCTATCGGACTCCAAACAATGTTGCCAACTGGATGAATAAAAGATTCCAATACAATCAATTCAGAATGGTCGGGGACACCAAAATTACTCACTACGGCCTTTCGGTTGTCCAGGCTGATGGCAAGTACGACCTTGAAAAGTATGTAAATCGCGGTGATGCTGGTGACTTCTTTAAGACAGGTTCCAAACTGACTCCAGTTTCCGGCAATGTTCATACCGGTTCTTACTATTTCTGGCAGGGCCAAAGCGCTACTCCAGCAGACTCTGGAATCCATGTAACCGATATTAAAGAGAACGCAGACGGTTCAATTACTGCAAAGTTCTTCTATAACTCTAACAGTTCACAAAAATAGGAAGCTAACAGAACCGGGAAACCCTTCTAGGGATCCCGGTTTATTTTTTATCATAGAGAAAAAGCCCCCTGCCCTTTCCTTGTAACCAGCGGGCTTGTTTTATATAATTAGAAGCGAGAATGCCGGGAAAGTGGGAAAAAGATGCCAACACCTAGTATGGAAGATTACATAGAACAAATTTATCTGCTTATAGAGCAAAAAGGCTATGCACGGGTCTCGGATATTGCGGACAACCTGTCTGTCCAGCCTTCTTCTGTTACAAAAATGGTTCAAAAGCTTGATAAGGATAATTATCTTGTTTATGAAAAATACAGGGGCCTTGTCCTTACATCTAAAGGTAAAAAAATAGGAAAACGCCTTGTTGAAAGGCACGACCTCCTCGAACAATTTCTTGCTTTGATTGGGGTGGAAAACGACAACATCTATAAGGATGTTGAAGGAATAGAGCACCACCTCAGCTGGAACGCCATTGACCGAATTGGAGACCTTGTCCAACTCCTTCAGGATGACAGCTCCATTGTTAAAAGGCTGCGAGAATTACAAGAAAAAACCGATGATGAATGAGGAAAAAGTAAGCTGCGAAAAGGACAGCTTACTTTTTTTAAAAGAAATAAGATTAACGCTTTGCTTTTCGGTAGCCTGCTTCCTTTGCTTCTTTTTCCGTACAGAACCATTCTATCTTTTTTATATCACTGTTATAATAGGAACCTTCGGGAACGTGATAAATCATGGAATTCTTGTTGCCCTTTATTTTTCCTCTACAGGCTGCTTCCCCGCCTTCTATACCCGATTTATACCCTGACTGAGCAGCTTTGTCAGATTGAAAGCCTTCGTCTGTTGAGTAATTCTCTATGGACCAAATGCCCTTTTCCTTTTTCTTCGCTTCGTCCTGAATGTCATAAAAAACGTCAACATATTTAGTGTTCGGCGGGTATACGTATGCAACCCTTGCCAGTCCTTCTTCAAGCAGGCGTTCATTGAACATTTCTCCATCAACATAAATATAAGCGAGAAGCCTTCCGTATTTATCCCTACCATAGTTGATACCCGGCTCAATTTCTACTTTCCTTCCCGGGTATAGGATTTCTTTGGCAAAATCTGAAGCTTCCGGTCCAAAGGGCTGGACTCCCAGCCGAGGATGCTGAGTTTCAGGTGTATCAACCAGTAAAAGCCGGATTGTTTCTTCCTTCCCTCTCACCTTCACCGTAACCGTATCCCCGTCAATGTTTTTGACAATTTCCGCAGGCAGCAGGCCATTCTTGCTTTGATTCGAGTCAGTTAATGCTGTACAGCCTGTTAATAAAAAAGTTATTGAAAAGATAAGAACGAATTTCTTCATCCAATTTAAAAGCATTGGTTGTATCACCACATTTCTACTATCTTCACTTATTTTAACAAATGAATAGGAATGTGTCCTATTCGGCAATGAAACAGCTTTTTGTCAAAAAAGGTTTTCGTTAGGTGAGTATGGGTATCGAATAATACAACAGCAGCTATTGAGTGTCGAGCCAGCCAAGGGATGCACTTTTGTTCTTAAAACATAAAGGAGTGCTCTACCACATAACCCGACAGATATTTTCTTCGGAACGCTCATATTGTTCGCAGGATACAATGCATGCGATATGGACTTGACCGCTGGATAATTCCGTGGATACGTAAAAACCTTTTCAAAAATAAAATCAATGCTGAACATGTTGCATAAACATAAAGCACTTTGGCAATACTTTTAAAAACCCCGTTTTAAAATGCAAAGCCCAACTCCCCCGGGCTTTCTTTAGACGGGGTTTTTTTGCGCTAAATTAAAGGTCAAAGTGACTTTGTGTCCGACCAAGGTTAGCAAAAGGTAACTAAATAGAGGCTCTAGGTAACTTTGTGGTGCGGCCGAAGCTTGCGTAAGAAAAATAATCTAACTGACTTTAGTTCAAGCACCGCCTCATCCTCGTACATAAGTTAATCCACCACCCTCCTGGTATTTAAGGATGTTTACGTAACCAATCCTCAGGTATACCGCAAAAGCTTCTTATAAAAAATAGCTGCCCCAGGAAGCCATTCTTAATGACTTTTCGGACAGCCTTTTGGCGAAAAAATAAGTGATCTCCTATTTTTAAAGGACTTACTGCAGCGATGGCAATAAAATGACAATGGAAGTCCCTTCTCCTACATGACTCGAAATGATGAGTTTGCCGTTATGGCCTTCAATGATTTTGAAACAGGTCATCAGGCCAAGGCCTGTTCCTTTTTCCTTTGTTGTATAAAAAGGTTCACCAAGGGTTTCCATGCGTTCCTCGGGTATGCCGACTCCTTCATCAGTTATTTTTACCATGATTTCACCGTCTTTGACATTACGTGAACTAATATGGATTTTTCCTCCATCGGGCATGGCCTCAATGGAATTTTTAAGCAGGTTAATAAAGACCTGTTTCAACTGATTTTCTTCACAAATAATAGTGGGCATCTTAGGTTCGAAGTCGGTAACAATCTCAACATTGTTTAGGATTGACTGGGTGTTGATCAGTGTTACGACATCATTGAGAACTCCAGTAATTTCTTTTTCCTTGAAAACAACCGCAGAAGGCTTTGCCAAGACAAGGAACTCGCTGACAATAGTATTGATTCGTTCGAGCTCCGATAAAACAATGTCATAGTATTCTTTTTTATCATTATCGGCCTTGAATAGTTGAACGAAGCCTTTAATAGAGGTTAGTGGATTTCGTATCTCGTGGGCAATTCCTGCAGCCATTTGGCCTAGTAATGCAAGCTTATCCGATTTTTGAAGCAGCCTTTCTGTTTCTTCCCTGCGGTTCGTAATATCCTTGCCAATTGTCAGAAGGCACTTTTTACCCCCATAAGAAATACACATTGTCGATACTTCAAAAAAAATAGGAACGCCATCAACACGAAAAATTTTATGCTCCAGATTTGGAAGCGCTTTCCCCTTGGACTTTGCGATACGCATTCTTTCAATTGTTCTCTCATAATATTCAGGATCGATAAATTCAAAGATGTCGTGACCTAAAAGTTCATCCCTATCCTTTGCGTGCATCATAGTAACTGCTGCATCATTTACATAAAGGATTTCATTATTATGGTGAATAATGACTGACTCAGGCAGCGAATCAATTAAAGACCGGTAGCTCTGTTCATTTTCACGGGATACTTTTATGTAATAACGGTAGCTGTCATATTGCCAGCCAACCACCAAAGCCAATAAGACTGGCAGAACTGTTTCAAATGTAAGAGCCTTTTCTCCGTAATATATAAATTCAATAATTAAATAAATTAGAGATAAAGCCAAAAGTGTCACTTGACCTGTTATTTTCATGGGACACCCCGTCTGCTTGAAGTATATTGTCTGTAATTCGACATTTCCAGCTTTATTCCTGCAAACTTTGATATCTTTCTTCGTTTTTTAATAAAAGTGGGGAATTGTTGATTAAATTGTTAGTAGTTTGTTGTCGGCAGAAATACTTTACGGTGTTCCGTATAGGTTTTGTAGTGCTGATGCTTTTCTCATTACCCATTTTTTGCTGATAAAAAAGTTTTTTATAGAAAACAGGCAGCCGCTGCTGCCTGTTTTGAAGTCAATTATGAATTACGACGCGAGTTCCATTAGGAACCTTGGCGGCAAGCTCCAGCACATCGCGATTATACATTCTGATACATCCCCTGGAAACTGCCTTGCCTATCGAGGAGGGATTATTCGTGCCATGTATGCCATACCCCGCCCTGGATAAGGAAAGCCACATTACACCGTACGGGCCACCTGGATTCGGTTCTCGATTAACTATGACATATTCTCCGAGCGGGGTAGTTGTAAGCATCTTTCCCACTGCAATCGGATAAGTTTTTTCTACCCGGCCGTTTCTAAATAACGTAAGCTTCCTGCCTTTCACCGATACATCTATTCTATACGGAATCGTGGCCGGATTAGGCAATCCAGGAACTGTAATCCTTTGCCCAACTTGAATCCTCTCCCCGATACCCGGGTTTGCCCTCATTAACCGTGAGAGGCTTACCCTGTAATTCACTGCGATGATGGCAAGCGTTTCGCCTTTTTTAACTATATGAATCATTGGACTCACGCCTTTTTCACAGCATATTCTCGATAGGCTGGCCTGTTGCCTGGTAATTTAAATGCTTGATTCTTTCCAATGGGTTCACTAGGATTCGTACCATTCATTCTTTCTGCACCGAAATCTTCACTGTTCCAAAACTTAGGATCAAAGCATCCCTTCAAATCTCAATGGCAATTGTTTAAAGCCTTGTTTCACCAAATGATTCAAACTTCAGCCCGCTTCCTCCTTCCTTCGAATCTTTAATTGGATGCTAGCTTTCTCTCTTTTTAGCAGATTTTTCCCAGGATACTAAACAGATATCGACACGTCCACCCTATTCTCCTAAAGCCGGCTAATCATTCTCCCTCATTCGCCCCTTTGCCTGGAAAATTCAGCCGGTAAACTATCGTAAATTGTTTTTATTCAACGTAAAACCACTAGTTTTGATAGCTTTTGTCATGGTGCAGGAAAAAGCTCCCTCCGCGGCAAAAACATAGATAGTACCGTTAGAAAAAAACTCCAATGCAGAAATTTTCTGAGCAGAAAGGATGCATCCAAATGAAAGACGGACAAGTAATGAAAGCTTATACGATTCAGGAAGTATCAAAAATGATTAGTGTTCCACAGGGGACAATTCGTCAGTGGGAACGGGATTTTAGCGGCCTTGTGGTAATACCGCGCACCAGGCAGGGATCTCGTTTTTATACAGATACGGAAATTGCGCTCCTAGTGAAAATCAAGCAAATGCGCGAAAAAAATTTAGGGAAAGAAATGATTAGAGAGCTTATCCAGCAACACTTCCGGCAAAGCTCGGAGGCTGCTTCCGAATCTATCGGAACCACTGTGAAAGTAGTCAAGGAAATGAAGCCAGTGCCAGTGAAACAGGAAGTGGCTGTACCTTCCGAAGCCCCTTTAGTGCCTGCTTTTGATTCCGAAGCCTTTTTCGCCGCAATGGAAGCATATAAACAGGATTTTCTCGCTGGCGTCCGAGAGGAAATCCGGACAACAATGAAAAAGGAAGTGATTGAAGAGGTTAAAAAGGAAGTTTCGAAAGGTTCGTTTCACACTGTAAAATCCCTGTCAGATTCAATTTATAAGTCCGGAGAACGAACTCTAGCTGAAGTAGCCGAACTCACCGAGGTAGTTTCGAAGTCTTCAGAACAAGCCTCCGAAACTGCACGCTTCCTTTCAAGCAGCATTTCGAACGTTTCAAAAAGCACCTCCGAACAAATTTCTTCCTTGAACAAGAGGATGGCCCAGTCTTCCGAACGTTCATCAAAGGAATTGAAAGCCTTGATAAAATCGATGTCCGATTCAAATGTAGTGACTGAGAATGTGGTTGAAAGCTTTAACGATACGCTTATTAAGGACCGCGAATTTTACATGGAAACTCTGCATATGGAGCGAATGATCCATAGCCAGGAAATGGACCGCCGTGAAGAGCTGCTGCAAGAAATCGTCACAAGCTTCCGCGATGCAGCCGCAGCCAAAGAGAAAAAATGGTGGAAATTTTGGGGGTGATCGCCAAGCAGCCTCTATTCCTTGACTAAAGGTAGTAAAACAAGAGGATTGCCCGCTATGGAAAAATTATTTAGGGGGAATTGAAATGAATTCAAGCGAAGTTGCCAAACATCTAGGAGTGTCGACAAGCACAGTACAGCGCTGGGTTAAACAGCTGAATTTGCCTATGGAACGAAATGAGCGCGGCCATTACACTTTCAAGGAAGCCGATCTCCCTCTCCTGGAGGAAATCCGGGACAAGATCCAGAGTGGCGCATTACTCCAGGATATTGCACCATTTAAAGACCCAAGCCCGCGCAAAGGAACTGTAAAAGCAGTAGAGATCCACCCGGATGTTGAGGAATTGCTAATGAAATTTAATGACATGGAACGCCGCCTTGACGGGAAAGCGGACTCGGTAACCTCCTATCAGCTTCTCCAGCACCGCCGGGAAATAGAGGAATTACAAAAAACAGTTGCAGAGCTTGCCGCAACCATTACCACTCTTCAAAGCCAGGCTCAGACTAAAAAGGATTCTTCAATAAAAGATGCACCTCTCGTATTTGATACAGGCGTGCCGGTTAAAAGAAAAAAGAAGCGGAATTTTTTCACACTGTTTTTTGGATTTTAGAAGCAAAAGCGGAAGCGCCTTGACCAGCGCCGTATGGACTGCAGGGCCTCGAAGGAGATAAAGTGAAACTTCCATCAGCGTTCTTTGCTGATGGTTAGTTGAACGAATCGGACCTTTAGGCTCAGTTGTCTCCCATGGAGACTTACTGAGCCTTAAGTGTGGGATAAAGGAAACACGATGAGCGAATGCGAATCGATGTTGACTTATCGTAACGAGGGGACCGAAGTACGCTAGGCGCTAGGCGCTGTAGCTAGACGGAACAAAAGCGGAAGCGCGGTTAATCCACTGTTGAGAACTCTTTAGCTTCCTAAACAGCAAAAACACCTGGGTGCACTTGCACCCAGGCTATCTATTTTAAGAACATCTTTATTTTCTTCAGGCCGTCCTTTGTATTCTGGTAACGGAAAGGCAAATCGAATTTGGTGGACTGCTTCATGATACTCTTTTCATGTGAAAATACATCAAAACTTCCTTTTCCGTGATAGGCGCCCATCCCACTCTCCCCTACTCCGCCAAATGGAAGGTATGGAGATGCCAAATGCATGACTGTATCATTGACACAGCCGCCGCCGAAAGAGATTTTACCAAGAATGTCTTCCTGGAAATTTTTACTTTCGGAAAAAACATACAGAGCCAGCGGTTTAGGTCGGGCAGTTACTTCTTCTACAACCTCTGATACATCATCGAACACCAAAACCGGCAGAATTGGCCCGAATATTTCATCCTGCATAACCGGTGACTCCCAACTCACGCCTTCAAGTACAGTCGGTTCAACTGACAGTTTTTCCGGATTTGTCTGTCCTCCGAATACAATTTCCCCATCTTGTAAAAACGCAGCAAGCCTGTCAAAATGCCGTTTGCTTACAACTCTTGTAAAAGTACCGCTTTCATGCGGAGATACTCCATAAATTTCGGTGACAGCGTCTTTTAAAAGATTTAAGAACTCGCCTTTTACTGACTTATGGATATACAAATAATCCGGTGCTACGCATGTCTGGCCTGCATTAATGAATTTCCCCCAGGCAATCCGCTTGGCGGCAAGCTTCAGATTCGCATCGCTGTGCACGATGCATGGACTTTTCCCACCAAGCTCCAAAGTGACCGGTGTAAGATTTTTTGCAGCTGCTTCCATAATGATCCGGCCAACCGGAACGCTTCCGGTAAAAAAGATGTAGTCGACCTTTGCTTTCAATAAACCCTGGCTTGCCTCGACGCCACCTTCTACAACGGCTATATATTCTTCAGGAAAAGCATTTTTTACCACTTCTCCCAAAAGCGTTGATGTGGCTGGAGTAAGCTCTGAAGGTTTTAAAATGGCACAATTTCCAGCAGCTATTGATCCAATTAATGGGGCGAAAGCTAACTGAAACGGATAATTCCAAGGAGAGATTATCAAGGAAACCCCATAGGGCTCCGGATAGATATAGCTTTTCGAGCCAGCTAGAACCATGGTTCCTTTCACTTTCCGAGGCTTGGCCCATTTCCCTACATTTTTTTCAGTAAACTTAAGCTCACTTAGGACAATACCCACTTCTGTTAAATACGATTCAAATTCACTCTTATTTAAATCCTGTTTGAGTGCCTCAAGAAACCTTTTTTCATTTTCCTGAATAATTTGTCTCAGCTTTACCAATGCCTGCTTTCGGAATCCGACATCCTTCGTTTTTCCCGTTGCAAAAAAAACTCTTTGTTTTTGTACAAGTGCTTCATAAGTGTTCATAGTTTTCCCCTATTCAGTAATTGGTCTAGTTCGAAGTCAGGTTCCGAATCGTTCGGAACCTGCCAAGGGCAAGCTTTTCATTGCAGGTAACCGGATGCCAGTTATGATTCTTTACCATATGCTAGATTGCCCTAACCTGATTTCGAGGAATTCGGAGCCAACAATTGGCCAAGCAACTCGGTTTCGAAGATTTCGGAATCATATGCTAGCTTGGCATAACTGGGTTTCGAGCAATTCGGAATCAACAATTGGCCCCGCAACTTGGTTCCGAAGAATTCAGAATCATTTGCTTGGATGTCATAACCTGGTTCCGAGAAATTCGGAACCAAAAATTTGGCCTCGTAACTAGGTTCCGAGGAATTCGGAATCATTGCTAGCTTGTCATAATCTGGTTTCAAGAGATTCGGAACCAACAATTTAGCCGCGTAATTCGGTTTCATAGCTGTCCGGAGCTCTTATTATCAGCGATAACGTTCCTCTTTGAATGGATTGGCAGACATGGAGTAACCGAGCTGTTCCCAAAATCCAGCTTCGTCTTCTTTTAAAAATTCAATTCCTGTTGCCCATTTTGTCCCTTTCCAAAGATAAAAGGTTGCAGGTGGAATAAATCTCAGAGGATACCCATGTTTCGGATCGACGTCCTGCCAGCCATGATGCTCATCCTTCCAGCGATAAACGAAAAGTGAATCATCCCCCATCAGTGGGGCAAGCGGCAAATTCGCAGAATAACCTTCCGGATCGCCGTCTAAATAACCATATATTTTTATGTACTTTGCATCTTCCTTTACTTTCACTAGCTTTAAGAGATCCCTAAGGGAAACTCCTTCAAATGTAGTTGCGAACTTCGACCAGGTTGTTACACAATGCATATCAATCGTCGAGGTGGTTTTTGGCAGCTCCATCACCTGTTTGTAGGTAAGAGTCTGTTGTTGTTCAACCTCTCCAAAAAGGCGGAACCGCCAAGTTTCTTCATTAAATTTGTATACTTCGCCTTGATGGAGGATCGCCCATTTTCCTGTTTCAAATTGGCCTGGTGGCAATACGTTGGTCAAGTTGCTCATCCTTCCTCTGCTTTTTTCTCCATATTATTGATTCAAGGACGAAGTTGCAAGAAACTGGTATCGGATTACTCGTTGAACAATTTATTTTCAAAAGGGGAACTTCTAAATATGATAGCTTCAAGTGCAGTTCAGAATTCGGCTATATACTTGACTAGTGAATCTTTCGAGTATCACTAGAGAAAAATAACTATGAAACCCCACCTAATAGTTATAAAGAATTGCACCGTATCGTAGTACCTTTTAAATATCCCTCTAAGACCTGTTCCGGTGCCCGCAAAACCAGGTATAATTAAGTCAATCTATTTTGAGAACACGTGTTAAATTGATACAATCCGAGTGAAGAAGTCTTTAGAAAGAAGTGATTGATGTGTCTATAGATAAAAAAAGTGTCCGTTACTCGGTTCTGGATTTGTCCCCGGTAACACAGGGAAGCACACCGGCGGAGTCGTTGAAAAACACAGTTGACCTTGCACAGCATGCCGAAAAGTGGGGCTATCATCGCTTTTGGCTTGCCGAGCACCACAATATGCCGGGGATTGCGAGTTCAGCGACTGCAGTCGTTATCGGGCAAGTGGCCGCCCATACGGCTTCTATCCGTGTTGGGTCCGGTGGGATTATGTTGCCGAACCACTCCCCGCTTGTTATCGCTGAGCAATTCGGGACATTGGAATCGCTTTTTCCAGGCAGAATTGACTTAGGTCTTGGACGGGCCCCCGGTACCGACCAGCTAACCGCTTCGGCACTGAGACGTGACTGGCGAACAGGTGCTGAAGATTTCCCGAATCAGGTAGAGGAACTGCGGGCTTATTTTGATCCTTCGAGGCGGGAAGGCGTCATCCATGTTCGTGCCATCCCGGGTGAAGGGCTGAATGTACCAGTCTGGCTGCTCGGTTCAAGCGGCTTCAGTGCCGAACTTGCAGGAAAGCTGGGCCTGCCTTTTGCATTTGCAAGCCATTTTGCACCGGAAAATACTCTTGCCGCTTTGAATATTTACCGGCAATCTTTCCGGCCATCAGACGTACTGGATGAGCCATACGCAATGGTGGGCGTAAATATTATCGCCTCTGATACAGAGGAAAAGGCAAACTGGCTGGCTACTTCGATGCAGCAGCAATTCCTTCAGCTAATAAGAAACCGCCCTGGCAAGCTTCAGCCGCCTGTGGAAAGTTTGAAACACCTGGCGAGTGATTACGAACTGCTGCTGCTTGAGGGCCGCACCAATTCTACCTTTACAGGAACTAAGGAAATCGTTAAAACCCGTTTGCAGGAATTCCTTGAAGAAACCTCAGCGGATGAGGTCATCATCAACGCACAAATCTTTGACCACGACGAGCGCCTTAAATCATTCGAGTATGCTGCCATGATCATGAAGGAATTGAATGACTAGCACTTGCATCCTCCCAAACTTCTTGGGAGGATGATTTATTTACTAAAAATGCTGCTTCCACTCATCCCAAAGCCTGGGTTCCAAATCATTTTTTAATAAGCTTCACATTTAACAACCACCTGTTTTTTCCATAAATTTTATAGAGGTAGACCCGGAACTTTTGATATATACTTTACAAAGAGAAAAAGTTAGGGGGAATCGAGTTTGATAATTAAAGAGATTAAGAGGGATGCGCTTGCTGCCCTGAAAGGCAGATGGGGAACGGCGATTGTACTGTCCATCATTACATTTGGACTGTTTAATTTTATTCCTATGTTTATTGAAATTTTGGGAAGTGGTGGTTTTGAGGCGTGGTACAATGCCGATGTGCCGTCCGCCGAAGCGTCTACTTTATCCTGGATTGCAACAATAGCTCTTAGCCCAATTCTTTACAGCTACTACTGGGCATTTCTTGACATACGGAGAGGCAACCCTGTCAGTATTGGAAGTTTGTTCAGCACAGTTTCAAAGGCCGGCATCTATTTTAAAACATTGGGCCTGTACTTGCTGACGCTTATCTATACTTTCCTTTGGATGCTTCTTTTGATTGTGCCGGGAATTATAAAAGGAATCGCATATTCCCAGGCTTATTTCATTCTGAAGGACAACCCGGATATGGTCGTCAACGATGCGATTACTGAAAGCCGTAAGCTGATGGACGGCTACAAAGGCAAGTATTTCTTGATGACGCTTAGCTTTTTAGGCTGGGCTTTCCTGTCAGTTTTGACTCTCGGAATTGGTTTTATCTGGCTTGTTCCATACTTTACTGCAACAATGGCTTCTTTTTATCAGAGCCTTATCCAACATCGCCATGAGTCAACTATGAGCATATAAAACAAAACGGCCTCCTTTTCGGGAGGCCGTTAGTATTTAATCACTTTAAATCGAGCTCCATGAGTTTTTCCCTGGCGCGTTCACGGGTAAGGTTATACGCCTGCCAGTGCTCCTCCCTCGTTTCGGCTTCAGCCAAATGATTCTTCAATTCTTCCTTTAGACCTGGGAGATTTGGTTGAATCTTATACAAATCGATTAGCGTCAGAAGCCCCGTATCCGACATATAACCAAGGTAGGCAACATCAATTTTCCCCGTTTGTTCAAATCGTTCAAGGTTCCGATCAGCTACAATCCTGTCAATGCCAATGACATTCAGGACAGTATAATACACAAGTGCGGCGATGAAATAAAAATGAATCAGCGACAGACGGTTAAGCCAAACTTTCAAAAGCGTGTAGGCGAAAATGATAAGCAGGAATACCATGAAGGAATGCACGAGCACCCTTAAAATCGTAAACCCGTACGCCTCCTCGTACATCATCATCCTCATGAATGCTGATGCGAGAATGACGCCGGATGAAAGAACCAGTACAGAAAGGCCCAACTGAATTGCCTTCCACAGCCCCCCTTCTCTTTTTTTCAAAATAGAAAGGAAGGTTACGGTTGCCGTTAAATTGATTAGCGATACGAAAACTAATTCAAAGAAGCCCCGTCGCGCATATTCAGCATAAGTGTAGCCTTCTCCAAGCGTTCCACTGAAGAAATAAGTAAACTGCACGCCGACAAACAGCATATAGACCGCGTCCAACAGCAACAAGACCGTGAGTATAATGACTGGGTCGAACCCCCAGGCCTGTTCGCCGATTTGGATTGTTTTAATTTCCGCTCTATTTTTCAAATGAACTTGCATAAAACCAAAGAATGAGAACGTAAAGATTAAGATGGCGATGATACGGAAGAGTATTTCGCCATCAAAGCTGAACCAGTCGGGAACGGTTGTGATTATGCGTTCGAACTGGCTGTCGGCGGAAATGAGCAGGTTTAAGACCACAAATAATACCGGGATGGAAATTCCGATTCCAATCAGTATTTTTGTTGCCACAGCGGTATTCTTTCCCTTCGCCCTGTGCTGAGCTATCCGGCCAAGCAGGCGGGCAAATCCAACATTATAGGCGATGCTATCAAAGAGCCGCTTAATGATATGGATTAGGAATGCGGGTTTTGCCCAGTCGGCCTGTTTTGGCCCGGTTATGAGTGAAATATGGAAAACTACCAGTGCCGGGATTGCCAGCAGATTTAAGGCGTAAAAAACGTCTATATCGTATAGGAAATAGCTGGCCGAAAGAATCCAGATTGCACCGAGCACGAGCCAGCCGAGGCGTTGATTCCGGAATGGGAAGCCTCTGAATCTCCAGAAAAACAAACTGTAAAATGCACCAATAAAAATGAAATGCGATATCCCAAGCTGGGACCATAAGAACGCTTCCTCTGCTAGAATTCCCAGTCCCAGGCAAAGCAACAAAAACAGCCAATCCTCTTTCCTCATTCGTAGTTGCATGTTTATCATCCTCCCTTTTCTATCTATATAGAAATTCTAGGTAGTTGTGCAAAAAAAAGCTCATACAGAGGCGCGTTTACCCCAGTAGTAGCCTAGTATTGAAACCGGGTAAAGCAGGGCTGTAAAGGCGATGCAAGCTGTAATGAATTGATTCGTCAACAGCGGTTCAAACCATTCATGCGGGATAATTCCAAACACCGTCAGCACCATCATCGTCAGGTTCGGTATCAATGCCAACAGGAAGGTTTTCCGGACAAGTCTCTTCCCTTTATGACCGAAGCTGCGGCCGATTTCATAACCAAGCAGCGCCCAAAAAAACATGTATACGAATGAAATAACAACTGGGATTGAAGTGAGATACCCCCAGATCGTTCGAAGCCAGCCCCATTCAAACAGGTTGTGGGCTGCTGTTAACATTGCGCCTCCGATGAATAAGAGTACATTCAGGAGCACAAACAGCCATTTCATTTTGCTTGGAGTGACGGTTACCTCGTCTCTCCACATCTCCGCAATTTCTTCGGGTGATCCCAGTCTCGAATAAATGGCTTCTTTCACTTTGGCCTCAGCGGTGTCCATCATCTCAATAAGCATGTCATCAAGGTGGCTTTCATAGTCGGCGAGGATAGCATCCTTTTCTGGTATGGTACCAAGCCGGTGCGACAGTTCAGACAAAAAATCCTTCTTAAGACGCGCCAAATATGTATCATTTTGTTCACGGACACTTCTGTCATCCTTTAACCGTTCCATTCGTCCGTCTCCTGAAAATAAGTCATTTTATCTTACCTATAGGGGAATGCCAACAATGCAGCCATTGTCCCCCTAAAGGTACGATATGTGAATTAAAAATTTCTTCGAATCACTTGGGCATCGCGGGACAATCCCCAGCGTGGGAGCCCCACTGTTGAAAGTTTATCTTAGTCTTCTGCAGTTCCAATCATCTTGTTCATGACTTTGACAAAGCTTTGCCATTCACGGGTCTTTTCTAGCAGCAATTCGCGGCCGGCTTCAGTGATCCGGTAATATTTACGGGCTGGCCCCTTTTCCTGCTCCTGCCAATAGAATTCGATATATTCCTGCTTTTCAAGCTTATGGAGAGCCGGATAAAGAGTGCCTTCTTTAACGGTAAAGCCATTCCCGCTCCGCGCCTCGAGTTCCTTTACCAGCTCATACCCGTACATATCCCGGTCATCCAGCAGCTGAAGCAAAAGCAAAGACGTACTTCCCTTTACAAGCTCACGATTAAACATCATCATCACCTACCTAGGTTTATTAGGTATATAGATACTCTACAACTAATGAAAACAAAAGTAAAGCATTTATTAGTTTTTTAATGGATTCGTTTTTAGGGGTCAGACCCTTACCCCCCGGGGGTAAGGGTCTGACCCCTTTTTCGGCGGAAAAGCATTTTTGCGATCAGACATCCGAGGATGCCGCCAAGCGTGTTAAGGATTAGGTCGTCTACGTCAAAGGCTCCGACGCGGAAGGTAAATTGTGCGAGTTCTGCGAGCATGGACAGGCTGAATGATAGAGCTGCGACCCGAAGCGTGTCGACCCATTTTTCAAAAAGAAGTGTGATAAAAATCCCTAAAGGGACAAATGCTAGGATGTTTCCGGCAAACTGGTCGGTGGCGGACATGCCATGATAGTTGCTGAAGTATCTCCCGATTGTTGTAAATGGAATAAGGTTATAGTCGATTATGCCCCTGACTCCATTCCGGTAAGAGGAGAAAAACAGCAAATAAAATAATACAGCTAGGTATGCAAAAAGTGCTATGTAAATGAGTTTCCTATAGAATGTCTTCATGCTCTGCCCCCTTTGTTCATTGTAAATGATTTAGGTGAATGTGATAATAGTTTTAATAGATTTATCGCTTTGAGCGTTTTTTGCGTTCAATCAAGAAAAAAAGGAGTTCAGTCTATCGGTAACATTTCACCCGCAACCTGGGATGAAACGTGTCCATTGAATCACATTGGACGCGTTTTGTGGTGCAACCTGGGATGAAACGTGTCCATTGAATCACATTGGTCACGTTTTGATGTGCAGCTTGGGCTGAAACGTATCCAATGAACGGTATTGGAGACATTTTGAGGTGAATTTTAGGTTGAAACATGTTCAATAAACTCTATTGGGGACATTTTGAGTCGTAACCTGGGATGAAACGTATCCAATAGACTAAGTCATTTCGACCGGAACAAATTTAGTAATGAAAGAATACATGCTTCGTATTATTTCTGGTAAGAAAGTACATAGTGGAATTATTTAATTTTGTAGTTAACACTTTTTGAAAGGATGGGAATCATGGCTTTGCGGTTTCGGAAGAGCTTTAAGATTGCGCCTGGTGTACGGATGACGGTTGGTAAAAAAGGGGTTGGGGTCAGTGTTGGCGGGAAAGGCCTTCGCTATTCGGTGCATAGCAGCGGCCGCAGGACATCAACAATTGGAATTCCGGGAAGCGGACTATCATATTCAACGACCAGTGGAGGAAAGCAGTATAAATCGGATGCTTACCGTAGGCGGAGTGAGCTCGCTAAAATGGAACGCCAACAGCGTAAACTGGAAGAACTAGATTTTGCCCGTTATCAGGTTGACCTTTATGAAAACAAGCTGTTGCTGTTGAAATCAATTCACCATGAAAGTGATGATCATATTGATTGGGAGGAAGTGTCCAGGAGAGAGCCTCCATTTCAAAAAGGCGCGGTTGGCCCGAATGAGTTTGAAGCTGCCAGGATTCTCGGCAATTTCCAGCCTGGCTTTTTCGATAGGCTGTTTGGCCGTGCTGAAAAGAAACGAGCCGTGCTTGCTGCTAACGTCGATTCTGCCAGGGAACAGGATGAGGAACTATACCATGATTGGGCGAGGATGAATACGGTCGCAAAGCGGATGCTGCAGGGTGACATTGATGCGTACTTTGAGGTAATTGATGACTTTGCGCCGCTTGATGATCTTGTTGAATTTGGTAGCGGATTTGAATTTGGGACAGACAGCCCTGAGGAGATTCATGTTTCATTTGATGTGAATGCCGAAAAAGTCATCCCTGACAAGCAGCTTTCACTAACAAAGACTGGAAAACTTTCTCAAAAACAAATGACGAAAACAATGTTTTTTGATCTCTGTCAGGATTATGTTTGCAGCTGCGCGCTGAGAATCGCCCGCGACATGTTCGCCCTGCTGCCTGTCAAGTATGTATATGTGCATGCATATGAAGAGCAGCTAAATCCAGCAACCGGCCACAAGGAAAGACTGTTGATTTTGTCTGTCCGCTATGACCGGGGCATGGCTGAGAGACTTAACTTTGAAATGCTAGATCCTTCTGATGCGCTCGTTAACTTCCCCCATCATATGAAATTTAAGAAAACCAAGGGATTTGAAGAAATCGAGCCGGTTGATTATTAACTGGCGAATCTAGAACTTCAGAAGACTAAAAATGCGAAAAAGCAGCCACTTTTACCAAAATGTAAAGTGGCTGCTTTTGCGTTAGGGAACGGATATTAGAATTGAAAATACGGGTTCGGTTCCTCATTTACAATTGATCGTGTGCCGGCTCCTGCCCTCGCCTGAGACCTTCATTCTCTTTAGGACGGACGTTAAACGATGCCCAGCCGTTCAAGAAAATTTCCGCTTAATATGTTTTAATCGTATCCAAAGCCTGGGAAAGTGACGGCAGAATGGCGACTCCGTCAAAGTTCAAGCCAAGCTGTACGGCTGTCTGGGCGATTTCCGGACGGATTCCGGACAGTGTCGATTTAACTCCAATCAGGCGTAACGCCTTAATCAGGCCGAATAGTTCATTCGCGACCATCGTATCGATGATGGCTACACCGGAGAGGTCGATGCATAGCGTCGAGACTCCCTGTTCCGCACATTGAGCAAGTGTATTTTCAAGAATGATTTTTGCGCGAGCCGTGTCAATGTCACCAATAAGCGGCAGCAGCGCGGAATCTCCCTGAAGCTTGATGACCGGTGAGCTAAGCTCATTGATTAATTCATTTTGCGAACGGAGCCGGATCATTGTGTTAGTATGATAAGCTTCAACAAAAGAAGAAATCGACAGGTTGAAAATTTCGATTGTCTTCTCATACCATGCACCGGCCTGCTCAAGGCTAACATTGCGTTCGTTCTCAGTGATGAATTTACTTATGTATTTCAACGCAACCTTCTGGGAATTCATGAATTCCCTAACTACATAGTGCATAGGTGTATCAAGATGCTTCGAATCCTTGGCGATCTCCACAGACCATCTTTTGAACTCTCCTTGAATATATGTATCGTCTTCGATAAATGCCTTGTAAAAATGAAGGAAGTAATCCTGGTTTTGCCTTTTTAGTTCGGCGATTATTTCTGGATTTTTGGTTGAGTAGACAGATGAAGGGTCTTGATCGTTTACGAGGGAGTACCAATCCTCGGAGAGCTGCCATGTCTGTTTCATAAAAAAATCATACAATTCCTGGTTCAAATTCATATGCGTTCCCCCACTTGTTTCCATTTCGTTTATCCCACTCTACCGGGCAGTAAGACCCCACTTCAAATTTTAGAGGGTACGAGGAATTTTAGTGGGAATCTACTGCCCATAATAGGTCCGATTGTGTCTTTGGCATTAGCCCTTAATCGGTCGTAGTGCGCTAACCATAAGTTGGGGAAAACAACCCCACTGATGGAAGGTTCATTTTATTTTATCTGAAAAATGCTGTAAAAGGAAACAATATACTGTCACTTCTTCTGTCTTTTGAACGAATTGGCATGGAATTTGCTTATCAATTCGAAGAGGAACTGTGGACTTACCTCAGATAAGATACCGGATTTGAATTTGTGAACTAAAGCAATGTATGGTTCTGGAACCCATTTATATTGATGAACATAGCTTGTCCTCGTGAAACTGTATTTTTGCCAAAAGGAAATGGCCCCTTCATCATCGGCGGCTGCTTCGAGTACAACCCCTTCCAGTTCATTATCCTTTTTGGCTTCCGCCATAATAAACTGAGTCAGCTTATATCCGAGTCCCTTCCCTTGCGATAGGGGATCGACTGCCAGATAATCAATCAGCAAAAGCTTATTCTCCCCCAACCTTCCTGCAGCCAGAGCTTCTCTGTCTTCTTCAAGAATGTAAAGGCTGCACATCTGTTTCTTAAACATATTCTCAATAACCCACGCAGGCTTTGCTGACGAGCCAAAAGCCGCTTTATAAAGCGCCTCAACCCTTCCCCAGTTACGATAATCATCCGTCACGACTACTCGGTCCATGCTGCCCCCGCCTTCCCATATGAAAAAGCTCCTCAATGGTAAAAGGAGCTTTTTTTGTAATCGATTCTTTTAAAAAGCTAAAAAACACATATATCGGTTTATGCCAAATACTCCGTTTGCCACGGCAATGAATTCGAGCGCTTTGGCAGCAGGCTGTCATGATGGATTTGTACCCAGCCCTCCTCATCAGCCTGGATGCCATACCGGTAATTCGGCTCTTCTTTCATGGAATAAGCGGCGAGTTCGGCCATGAGCGGCGGGTATGGGCTTCTCCTGATATGATCGGTCAGATTTTTCATGACCAAATGATAATCAAGCTCACGGCAAACGGCAAACCAGTTGTCGACTGTCTCATTCCTAATCTTAAAATCAGGATAAACAGATTCAATCAGCACAAGAATTCTTGTTACTTCATGCTTCTCCATCCACATCTACCTCCCGCAAAACCACCATTATAATTTGGTCGCCCTCTTCTAACTTGTCAGAAATTCAATTTACTCCCTTGGTCAAGAGCATAAGGGTTTTTGCCAATGTTTAGCCTGGCATCCTCAGTCAAAATAGGCTGAGAAAGTGTTATGTCATCAGATGCAGCTTCCGGGTGTACGCTCCCGTCAAAGTGTAAAGGTTTTTGTTGTTCCATGGTGAGTTCCTCCTATTTCGGATACTATTACACCCTTGAAATCCTGCTGAATATGGCGGGATCGGGTGCTCTCGCTTTTCCTATCTTTCCATGATGACAAAGTTTTAATTCACCTTGGATAAACCACTGCATTTTCCAATATTCTTACTATTCAGCATACTATAAAAAGGGTCTTTTATCTATAGTCCAGCAAAAATTAATAAACGGCTTTCCTATCAAAACTAGGCCTAATTTCCTGTATTTGATATGATTGGGTGAGATGTATAATTTTTCAATATGGGGATGGGGATATATGTATATAAAAGATGCAACGTATTTAAACAATCAGATGCAATTTTGCCAGGGCGGCATAGTGGTAGAGGATGGAAGAATTTCGATTACAGATCCTAATTTCATTCCTTCAGGCCATGATGTATTTGATGCAGGCGGGTATATTGTCCTACCGGGTTTGATGAACAGCCACTTTCATAGTTATTCTCCCTTGGCCAAAGGACTTGTCAATGAAGTCCCAATCCAGGAATGGCTTGATGAGTCAGAACGGGGACGGCTGATTGCGATTTTTTTTGAAAATCCGGACAACATCATTACTGAAGAGGATTTCCTTTCAATAGCACTTTATAGTTATGTAGAAATGATTAAGCAAGGCATCACCTTTGTCAGCGAAGCTGATCCCAGTGATTCACCCAAAAGCTTTGCCGATACTGTGGGACGGCTTGGAATGCGTGGTGTCATAGATGCATATGCGGACTATCCAGACTATTACGAACGACGTGTAGGCAATTTCAGCTTTGCTACCCACCTGCTTGAGGAGGAAGACATCAACGATGAGACACTGCAACAATGCGTCCAGATGAAAACCAATTTTGATCCGCTGATGATGACGCATTGCATGGAAAACCAATGGCGTCATGATCTCATTCATCAAGCTTATGACAAATCCAGCGTAGAACTCTATGAGGAAAAAGGACTCCTCGACAACAAGACCGTCCTCTATCACGGTGTCCATCTCTCCGACCGCGACATCGACCTAATTGCTAATAGCGGAGCTTCAGTCGTCCACTGCCCGGTCTCAAACCTATGGAGCGGAGCCGGAGCCGCGAATATTTCGGGAATGCTTCAAGCTGGAGTGAACGTATGCATCGGCACCGACTTTGGGAGTACCGACATTTGGGAAGACATGAGAACAGCCTACCTGCTCCTCAAGCTGAACGCAGGAGTCGGCCAATTTTCTGCGGAAGATATATTCAAAATGGCAACCGTCAACGGCGCCAAAGCTTACCAGCTTGAAGGTGAAATCGGCACGATCGCAGATGGCTTTAAAGCAGACCTTATTTTTGTAAAAAAAGACCCTGGCCTACACCCGCTGATTAACACCGGCACCTTCTCCACCTATGCCCACAATTTGCTCATGCACGGCAAGGACAGCCTAGTCCACCACGTCATGGTAGACGGAAACTGGGTCATGAAAGACAGGGTCATCCAGACAATCGACGAGGAAAAGGTCCGCAGCGATTACATGAGGGTTGCAAGGAAATTGTTTAATGTTGAAGACTAAATGGCAAGGCAATTTACATGTTGACAGAATCGTGCTCTACCCGCTCAAAACGATAATCCCTGCTAAAGTCACATTACCAACATGCTAATCGGACTATCTGAATAAAAGTAAAAACCAAGCCCTTAATGTGCGGGGCTTGGTTCTTTTTCATATTGTTTGAGTGAAAGATGTACTCCTCGAAAATCCAAGATAACGGGTGCCCTGGAAGCTCAACTCGCCGTAATCCCCCTCCGCCAGCAATCCGAATTCATTACCATTGATGTGCATTTCCATCCGGTCGCCACTTTCAACTTCAAAGGTTACAAAATAAGACGTGTGGGCAGAGGTATCATTGTGGCCACCGCGCACCTGAGTCCGTTTGGATACAACCTTTGCCGGCACAATCAGCCGCGGCTGTTTGTTATTATCCGACCATTCTTTGGCCCCTTTAACAAATGAGAATATGATAATACCGAATACTAATACAAAGAATAGTGGAACGATAACTGACAACATATCGAACATGACAAATTCCTGTTCAAAGCCACCCATTTCCTGTTCAAAGCCACCCATGTGTTATTCCCTCCTTAACGATTTTCCATTTCTTGTCGATAATGGACTGCCGAAAGCAGTTTCACGCCCCGAAGCCTGCCAATTTGCTCATCCAGCAATTCTCTTGCCTCTGCCTTTCTTCCCGCGTGAACCAATTCCTCAATTTCCAGCCATTTTTTAAAATCAGCATCCTTCACTTTATCTTTATATGTATGATAGTCTTCAATCTTGCCTTCGCCATGTGCTGCAGCTGCGAGATAATAGTCCTTAAATGAACCATTTCGTATCGTCTCGAGAAGTTTGCGTGCTTCGCTGTAATGCTCCTGCTTGATTAACAGCATGACCTTTGCAAGATTCTTGATTTTCCCCTTTCGCATATCCCCAACGATCTTTTCGGCTTCTTCCTGTTCGCCATTTAAAAACCTATAAAGGAACCTATAATAAGCGTTATGGGATTTCTTTAGGTAATTCATCATCCTGTTTGTATTCTTGCTCCAAAAAAGAGGCATAGCCAATGGAAATGTAAGTACAATATAAGCCGACACTACAAGAAACGACACCAGTACAGAAACATCAAAATAACCTAGAATAAATGCAATAAATAACAAAGCAACATACCAAAGAAGCATAAAACTATCCTCCTAAAAATTAACTCTCTCTTTAAATAAAATGTACCATAAGCATGTGGGAAAATTAACCTTTATTTTCAGAAATTCGATTTTGTTTACGATAGTTATGTTATGTAAACAATTATAATACTTGTTACATTCACTATTTTCATATATCATATACATTTGAACAAAAACAGCTAGAATTGGAGTTTTGAAATGAGTTTATGGGAATTTTTTGTCGCGCTTATACTTGGGATTGTTGAAGGTTTGACCGAGTTTGCCCCTGTCTCGTCCACCGGGCACATGATTATAGTCGATGATTTGCTTTTGCAGTCCAAGGAACTTTTCAATGAACCTGTTGCCAACACATTCAAGGTTGTCATCCAGCTTGGTTCCATCCTTGCTGTCGTCATTGTGTTTAAGGACCGGATTCTCAACTTGCTTGGGCTAACCAAGAAAGATATTGGCACCACTGAGGCAAAAGACCAGCTTGGCTTAAAAAAGCTGTTTGTCGGTATTTTACCTGCGGGGTTGCTCGGCGTGCTGTTTGAGGATTATATTGATGAATATCTTTTCTCAGTCAATACGGTTGTCATTGGCCTTGTACTTGGAGCTATCCTGATGATTGTGGCTGACTATATGCGTCCTAAAACGCCAAAAGTTAATACTGTTGATGAAATCACATACCTTCAGGCTTTAGCAATTGGATCTTTTCAATGCCTTGGTTTATGGCCAGGATTCTCCCGGTCTGGTTCGACAATTGCCGGCGGTGTCCTGCTTGGCATGAGCCACCGTGCTGCTTCCGACTTTACGTTTATTATGGCTATTCCGATAATGGCCGGAGCTAGCGGCCTCTCACTCTTAAAGAACTGGGAATACTTCAGCGTTGATGTTCTTCCGTTTATGGCTACCGGTTTCATCGCGGCTTTCATTGTTGCGTTGATTTCGATTCGGTTTTTCCTGAAACTGATTAATCGAATCAAACTCGTCCCGTTCGCCATTTATCGAATTGTCTTGGCGGGACTCATCTATGTGCTATATTTTTAACAAACTCTAAAAAAGGACCCCAGATTACTGGAGTCCTTTTCTTTATTTATGGGGCAAGCGATTGATTGTTACCGAAGCCAATCTGTTCCTTTTGGCATAATTCGTACAAGCGGTTCCATATCTTTATCATTTGCCTCAGATACGAAAAATTCCGTCGCCCAATGGCCAGAATGAAAAACTAAAGTCTCACTGTGTAATAGATTCAGAGTGAACCATTTTAAAGTAGAATCAGTTCCTGAAAAGTGGTTGACCACTAATTCTTCCAGCCCGGGGTCGAGATTCCCCTTAAATATCGTTAAATTCTCCTGGTACTCAATCTTGCCATCAAGAAAAAAATTCTTTAGCTTGGTCAGGATTTGTTCTTCTTCATTCCAGCAATGAATTTCAATAGTATCTGCTTTGGGTATAAAAAAATTTACTAGTGGCTGCCAGTAATCGTACTTTAGAGTATAAGGCATTATGGAGGTTGAGTGTTCATCTGTTATCGTAGGAATAGAAAAATAAAGGTTAGTTCTCATATGCTGCTCACCTTTTTAATCGGAATTGCTGCGGCCCCCTGCCTCCCATCCGCTCCAGAATTCCTCTCGATTCAAGATCCAGCTTTACTGCAGTACAATACCAGGATGGAGAACCATCAAAACTTTCTTTTAGCCTTCCGACAACCTCTGACAGCAAATCCTTGAAACCAATAGTCCCCTGTTCCTCAACAATCGACAGGATGGTTTCTTTTGCAATTTTATATTTTTGTTCTTCTACGACTGCCCCTTTTTTCAAAGGATCAGAATTTAGTAATTGAATTGTTGCCATTTGGCAGCCCCTTTCAATCGCTTTTTTTCTTCAAATTAAGGTGTATTTTAGCCAGCAGTTTAGCTTACAAAATTAAAAAACGGATAAAAATCGCTTAACCCTATCGTTAAGTAATTTCGTTGAGAGGATATTCTAGTTTGTAGTACCTTTGGTTAATTCTTTACGTAATCTTTTTATGTTTTCAGTTTGGTACAAGATATTATTATTCACTTTTCTTAAAGCATCATAAACCGCAAATCCCCTCAAATACTAAGAATCCAATTAGTAAATCCATTTTTACACCCACTTTATTCCATATATAAAATTAATAATAACCCACTTTGGGTAATTCTGTAAAATCAAATTTGATATTTTAAAAGCTAACCTGCCCTGATAGTTCAATTAGGAATAATCATTCATTACATTTAGTTCATTTAACCTACTTTTGTACCATTCAAGACAGCACCGGCAAAATACAACTTCTGATTAAAACTGCCAGTCACCAGAAGATTGTTACATCACCCAAGTCTACTTGTGGATAACTTCTCAATTTTGCAAATCCACTTATAATACAATAATACAAAGCTGAGTAAGAATGGGTTAACGATTGCTGAATACCATAGCTCCCACCATCCATGATTAAAATACCCCCAAGGTTCGGGTAATAAGGTGACTACTTCATATAAAGTAATGGCTAAAACCCATATAGCAATATACAATAATCGTTTATAAAACCGTTGTTCAAACGGGTACCAATTTAGAAACATCACATTAACGGGAGGAATCAATATTGTTAGAGCGGGAAGTACTCCCCAGTTAATTTCTTTATAAAAGTACGAGTAACCATGATATTTAAAGTCTATAAAAGTCTCCGCAACTGCCTGAAAAGCAATTGTAAACGTCCAGATATGAACTATTTGATTTTTTGTCAGTCGCTTATTCGTTATAAATGCAATCAGGTTAAAAAGGACAATTGCAATAATTAGTCCAATCATTATAGAAGGCTCCTTTTTAACAATTAGCTTTCTTCTTCACATTAAAATTATTCGGCTACACATTTTTATGGGTTCGCAAAATACCTTATGTAGGACACTTTTAAACGTCTTGCTTTTAGTAAAGAGTTCCCCTGTTATTTCTTTTCTTCAACTTCCCATTTGTTTAATAAGGAAATTCCACAAAGAAGGTCGGTAATCAAAAGGGCCAAATCGCTTTCTTAGCAATTTGGCCCTGAAAATTAATTCGCATTATTAAATCCAATAACGTATGCATTCTGCAATCTATCTTTTAGCAATAGGTATCCGAACCGGTCATCGTTACACCTGTTCATGACAGTTCATTTATCCCTGTACAAGGAAGTGATTAATAAGGCGTTTGCGCCTTTTTACTGATAGGGGTCATTATTAGGATCCACGTAGGATTCGATTGCTTGATCAAGTGCATTAAACGCTTCCCCGAAAGCACCTGCTGAGGAAACTGTACCCGCGTGCTCAAGCTCTGGTACCGAATTCCTTGCTTGTTCAAGAGCGGTGATGCAATCCTTAACCATCGTACCTTTGTCGCCATATTGTTCAAGTGCAGCGTGGAGTTTCGCAATGCTTTCATCCAAGTTATGGCGTTCCGGATGATCAAATGCCTTTTCTAATTCATCTTTTACCTGTTGCAGAACTTCCTTCATGCTATCCACTCCTTTATCAGTTTGAGTCCCACCGTATTTTGTCCGTTCATCTAAGGCGTTATTCCCAGGACGAATAGGAAATCGTACGGATACGAACCCTAAATGAAAACACCGAGGGGTTTTTTTATGAAGAAATTCGGCTGTCATGTCAGCATCAGGGGAGGCTATTTAGCAGCGGCAAAACACGCCTTGGCTATTGGCGCCGATGCATTTCAATTTTTCCCTAAAAATCCGCGCAGCCTATCGGTCAAAGAGTTTGACAGGGCTGATGCAGAACAATGCAAACACTTTTGCGAGGAAAATGGACTTTTTACTATCGCGCATACTCCTTACCCAACAAGTATCACACCTCACGATGATAAAAAGGATATGACCATCTCTTCCCTTCTTAATGACCTTCTGATAGCCGATACATGCGGGTCGGCGGGAGTCGTTGTTCATTTCGGGAACAAAATAAGCGAGACGGACCCGCTCGCAAGCTACCACCTGATGCTTGAAATGCTTAACCAAGTTCTGTCCCAATGGGATGGTGCCTGTAAAATTTTGCTCGAAAATAATGCGGGTAAACAGGCTGCATTAGGAACAACCCTTGAGGAACTTGTACAAATACGTAATCTATCTGACTACCCGGAAAAAATCGGTTTTTGCCTCGACACCTGCCATGCATTTGCAAGCGGGTTATGGAACGGCAATGATACCGAGATTTTGGTGAAAAAAGCGAAAGAACTAGGTTATCGGGAACACCTTGTTGCCATACATCTAAATAATTCCATGCACCCATATGGTTCCCGCAAAGATCGCCATGCCAATATTTACAAGGGTGGCTATATCAGGCCCACACATCTTGAAGATTTGATGGATGCCTTTAAGGATGTGCCTTTCGTGTTAGAGACACCGCATGAATTTGGCATTTCTCATGAGGAAGAAATTGCACAGCTTAGAGGGTTAAATTAGTAAGTACCCGCAGAGACTAATGTCGAATATGAGTTTTTTGGAGGGTGATAAACAGTGAGAAATGTGCGTTACTTAATAAATGATGAATTCGAAGCAGAAGAAATTGCTGAAGCCTTGCGTCTTCAACTGGATGTCAACCGGTACCGTGATGTCCAAATTACTGCTGTCGATAGGCGGAATGAATTAATTGTCCAGGTTCCGGAAGCGAATGATGGGCTTGAAGAAGCGCTCGGCAGTTTTATGGCAGGCTACCAGCACGGAGTAATACTCGAATAACCGAGGTTTCTAAGCTTTTACTGCATGGTCCAGGCCATGCTTTTATTATTTTTTTGAAGTTCAGTTTTACGGGCTTTTAACAATCTACACTTCTGAAAAATCAAAATATATTACACCTTATGGGTTAAACGTGTATACTAGTAGCATTGAAAAGGAGTGTGCAAGATGAAAGCAGCGTATTTAGGGCCACATGGCAGTTTTTCAGAAGAAGCAGCATTGCAAACCTTCGGCCAAAGTGATGTAGATTGGCATTTATGCAGTTCAATTTTAGAAGTGCTTGAAGCAGTCGGGGACAAGGAAGTAGACAGGGGCTTTGTCCCCATTGAAAATTCGATAGAAGGAACGATTAATATTACAGCAGACGGACTTCTTTCAAACGGTTTGTTTATAGAATCGGAAATCATTTTTCCGGTTTCCTTGCATTTACTAACCAATAAGGGCACGTTATCCTCCGATATTCGTGAAGTTTGGTCCATCCCCCCTGCGCTTGCCCAATGTAAAAAATACATAAGAGAAACAAAAGTTAAAACGAGGGATTTTGACAGCACGTCTTCAGCTGCCAAAGCGGTTAAAGAAAGTGGAAGGACTGATGTCGCAGCAATAGCATCAAGATCTGCAGCGAACTTATTTGGGTTGAATGCCAGCCTGGACACGGTTCAAGATCACCTTGAAAACCACACCCGGTTTATAGTTGTTCGGAAAAAGGATGAACTTCCCGCTCCGGATTGCCATCTGAAGTCAAAGATGATGCTTCTTATTGAACCATCACTAGAACAATCTGGTGTCCTATCGGCAATATTGAACGTTTTTTCTGCTCTCTCTATCAACCTTACGTGGATTGAATCCCGCCCGACCAAAAAGAAATTGGGAACCTATCACTTTTTTGTTGAGGCTGAAACTGGTTTTGATCCAACCCGTACATCCAAAGCACTGACAATCCTGCGTGCATTTGGCCATGAAGTTGAAGTGCTTGGAAGCTATAATACTATAAAACTTTGAGTCACTCTGGCTGAATTGTGCAGGAATGCATTTCAGTGGCTATGCTTTGATTGTTTAATTGTATAGCTAATGAAAATAACCAAATGACGCTGCACCCTTATAAGAGGTGCGGCGGTATTTGGTTTCCATTCGTCTGGAAGTGGTGTTCAGGCGGAGGTGTGTAGGTGTTGATTTTTACCGGAAAAAGGGTATCTATCTTACAAGAAAGTGGGGATCCTTGTTAACCGGAATATCTTAAGGGTTTAAAAAATCACTTTAACGGAAAAATAACTGGGTAAATACTGTTTGGAGTGGATATTAATGGAAACTTTGTCAATGGAAAAAGAGATGGGCGGCTTTATCGGACGTTTGCTTCGGGAAAATTTTGGCCGTGGCCCTGGCTCGGTTCAGTGCGTTATCGCTGACACTTTAATCGTTGTTCATATTACTAATTTCATGTCGCCAATGGAAAAATCATTGATGGAAAGAGATCATGCTGTTTACGTTCAAAAAACACGTGATCTTCTAATGGAAAAGTTAATGATTGATATGAATTTATATATTGAACAGTACTTTGGAAAACCTGTTCATGATTTTTATTATGATTGGAACTTAGAAACACAATCGGGAGCATTTCTCTTCCTGCTTTCTCCTTTTGATCATACCTTGCTTTCCAAGGAGTATCGGAATAAAGAAAAACTTCACACCGAAATAAGTCTATTTAGCGCTGAAGTTCAAAGAAACCCCGATAAGGTTTATTCCCAAATGCTATCTCCAACTACCCTTCTCATTGCAAGGGCTGGTATTCTGGTACCGATAGAAAAAGAATTGGTTCTCTTTGACTTTGAGGAAACGCTGCGTATATCGAAGAGGAGCCTGGAAAAAAAGGCTTTGGAAAAGCATATGCCAAAAATTGAATCATTATTGGAAGCCCATATAAAAGACTATTTTGTGGATTGGGATTATCAAAACGATATAGGATATACCCTTTTTTACCTTGGATAAACGGTATATGTGAATTTTTATTGAATTTTTGTCCTTTCCAATGGTATAATGAATGAAGGTTATGACAAAAATCATAACCACCTTATAAACTATGAACGATTCGAATACATTTATATAATTCTGATAGCAATGAATGGACTAGCGCCAAACATAAGTCAGAAAGAGGGATGCTTTTAGGCTTCTCTTTTTCTGGCTTTTTATTTTTGGTTCAGTCTCATTGAAGAAAGGCTGGGTCCCCACTAGATGAATAATGATGAGAATAAAGAAGAAGAAATTATTGAATGTCTAAACATGTTAATTAAGCAAAAACAATTAAATCCGCACAGTCATTCCTCCACCCCAACTCCCTTAAAAAAAGGGGAACTGGAGCCTTACCTCGAGGGCGCGGCAAATCAGCATTCCGTTTCTTTTGAAAAACAATGCACCCCACATGAAACAGTTTATATAGCCAAGCATCATAATTATACAATTCGATGCAGCATTTATTATCGGTATGCTACCTACTATACGAGGCATCGTGTTACTCTTACCTAAACCGGGAAGAATAAAATGTTTTGTAGAAAGTCAGACCATTTCTTTAAACCCCCTCGATTAAAACCTGCTATTTCCCGAAAAAAAGCTGCCCCTTAAAATTCAGGGCAGCTTTGTTATTATTTAAACCAGCCCTTCTCCTTCGACTGGGTGATCGCTTCAATCCGGTTAGTGACATGCAGCTTGTCAAGAATTGCCGAGATGTAGTTTCGTACCGTGCCGTGGGACAGAGTCAGCTCGCTGGCAATTTCCTTTGTGTTCTTGCCGTCGGCGATCAAGCCCAATACGTCCATTTCCCGTTCTGTAAGAGGATTGTCCTCGCTGTACAAATCATCCATAAGCTCAGGTGCGTAAATTCGTTTGCCGGACACAACACTCCGAATTGAGCTTGCGAGCTCTTCGCTTGGGCTATCCTTCAATAAATACGCGCTAACCCCGGCTTTCAGGGCCCGCTTGAAGTATCCAGGACGGGCAAAGGTTGTCAGGATCATCATCTTGCAGCCGGAATCCTTTAATTCTTCAGCCGCTTCCAGACCGGTTTTTCCCGGCATTTCAATATCCATAATGCACACATCCGGCGTGTGTTTCCGGACGAGCTGTACAGCTTCCTCCCCATTTGCCGCCATCCCGACCACTTCCATATCGTCCTCAAGATTCAAGAGCGACCCGAATGCACCTAAAAGCATCCGCTGGTCTTCAGCAATAACGATGCGGATCATCGCAACCCTTCCTCCTTTACAATCTCAACTTTTGGCACTTTCATAACCAGTTTCGTTCCTTCCCCATTCAGAATTTCGAGTGTCCCGTTCAGGAAATCCAGGCGCTCCTTCATACCAGCAAGGCCGCTCCCTTTTGAAAAATTGTTCTCGCTAACGTTTCCTGTCCCGTTATCACTGACAATGAGGGTAATATCCTTTGCCGTGTATGCCAGTCTAATGTCACAGTGGGTTGCCTTGCTATGCCGGACAACATTAGTGACTGCTTCCTTCAGGCACATACTTAAGATATTCTCGACAAGGAGCGGTACATTCGGCAGCGACCAGGTGCTGCTGCCTGTAAATTCAATTTCGGCTGCCTTCAGCATTTCTTTTACACGGACAATTTCTTCATTCAAGCGAATCCCGCGCATTTGTGTTACCATATTCCTGACCTCATTCAGTGCTGTCCGCGCAGTTTGCTGGACGTCCCTCATTTCCGTGATTGCCCGATCACTGTCCTTAAGGATCAGCCTTCTGGCCAGGTCACTTTTTAGGCCAATTAATGATAGTTTTTGTCCTAATGTATCATGAAGGTCGCGGGCAATCCTCTGTCGTTCTTCTATCTTGATCAATTCCGCAATCCGCTGGTTTGCCACCTCCAGCTTTTCTTCCAATTTCTCTTTCTCGTTCCGGTGCCTGAGACTGAATGGCAGGAGAATCAAACTTATAATCACAATCGCTACAAGCGGCAGCTGCTTCAGCAAAAACGCATCCTGGAGAATGATTTTTGTCGTAACAGCTATGACCATTCCAACAAGATGGATTATATAAAGTGTCAAAAAAGGTATTTTTGTTTTTATATTTCCAATAAAGTAGGCGATAAAAAAGGCAAAATATACGTAGCTATAAAGACTTGTCAGCGCGATCGAGATGCCGATGAGCAGTAATGCCCATAAGTAAACTGTCCACCCTTTTGACAGGAAAGCGAGGCGATAAATCGCAAAAAATGAAAGAATCAAAATGACACCTTCAACAATCCTCACCGTTGAAGGAGATAAGGAAATAAAATAAAATGGCAATATCCCAAGAATCGTCCATATATATGGAGATATGCCCGTCCTTCCCAATAAAGACCAATAACGTTTAAACATATACCGACCCCATTCTGCCTGTTTTCCTACCATTAGTTTACCATAGAGAAATAGAAGACTCCCCTTCTTAATTGAAGGGGAGTTTGTTTGCTACTCTGTTTTCGGGTTCATTGAGACACCAGAACGTTCTTTAAGAAATTTCTTAGCTTCTGAATAGCCAACAAAGCGCTTCTTCTCTTCGTCCCAAAGGCGGAACTTCAAGGACTCAAGGCTTGTAGATAGCGTGACGGTTGGTACATGCTGAAGCGGTTTTGTGTTTTTGTGCACTTCTTCAAGCTTATAGTTCGGCACCCGTGGCGCCAAATGGTGAACGTGGTGGAAACCAATATTGCCAGTAACCCACTGGAGGATTTTTGGCAGCTTATAAAACGAGCTTCCTTCAACAGCAGCTTGTACGTATTCCCATTCTTTATCATGCTCGAAATACGAATCCTCGAACGTATGCTGGATATAAAATAGCCAGATTCCAAGTGAGCCTGCAATGAACAGGATTGGGAATTCGATCATCACGAACGCCTTCCAGCCAATGGCCCAAATCAATAAAGCACTAATCGCAATGATTCCTGCATTTGTGATCCAAGTGTTCATTTTTTCTGGCATCCTTGCCCCTTTGCGATTGAAACGGCTTTTAATAATAACAAGCCAGATTGGCCCTAAACCGAACATAACGAGCGGGTTACGATACATTCTGTATTTAAACTTATCTAAAGAGGAAGCTTTTGCATATTCTTCAACAGTCATCACCCAAATATCACCTGTTCCACGCTTGTCCAAGTTACCGCTGGAAGCATGGTGGATATTGTGGTCGCGTCCCCATTGTGCATAAGGGAACATCGTCAGGATACCGGTGAAAGTACCAACAATCTTGTTCCACTTCCTGCTCTTGAAAAAGGAGTGATGGGTACAATCATGGAAAATGATGAACGTACGAATCATGAACCCTGCTGTAATAATACATAAAACGAGAGAAAGCAGATAACTAAATGATAGTGCCTTGTAGGCAAGATACCATGTCACAAAATAAGGGATGATGGTATTTGCAAGTTGGATAATACTCTTGGTTGTCTCTGATTTTTCATAAGGAGCAACTTGTTTCTTGAGCTCTTTTTGCTGGATTTTAACAGACATGTTTGTAAAAGGCCCCTTTCATTCCAATCTTAGTACTTTGATTATATTAGAAATGAAAAGTGTTGTGCAGTAGCACCTGTCATGTGACGAATATGACAAATGTCATAAATAGACGAGTTTTTTTAAAAAAATTAGTTCTTTTTTAAAAAAACTAAAGCATTTGATCAATTTTCTTTAAAGTCTTGCCGATTGAATCATAGATGGGAAATGTGTCCTTCTCCCGGTCGTATGGGGTTTGGTCCAGGTTGATGATGACGAACGGGACATCCCTTCCCCGGTATTGAGGAAATGACGCAAACGGAACAACCTTTAGGCTGGAACCAAGTACGAGTATGCAATCCGCTGTCCCGATATGACCGAGGATAGTCTGGAAGCCATCTGGTGTGAACCATTCGCCTGCATCTCCGAACAGAACAACGTCAGGCTTGATGTATCTGTCCCGTTCTTTTCTCGTTTCACATTGGCCGCACACATAAAAATCTTCTATAGTATTATATCGGTGAAACATTTCCTCAGCAGAATAACTTGCTCCGCAGTTTACGCACGCTGCCGTATTCATTGTCCCGTGAAATTCGATTACATTGTGACTCCCGGCTTTTTGGTGAAGGCCATCGATATTTTGTGTAATGATATGGGCTACCCGTCCCTCACTCTCCCACTTTGCGAGGATCTCATGTCCCTGATTTGGCCTTGCATCAGGATGGTACAGGTTTTCGAGTGCAAATTGATAAAATTTGCGGGGCTGGTCAAAAAAGTAGTTCAATGAAAGGATGTATTCCGGTGCTTCCTGATAAAGTCCCGTCCGTGACCGGAAGTCCTTAATGCCCGACTCTGTACTTATCCCAGCGCCTGTCAATACGACGATGTTGGTTGAAGTTTGTATGATTTCGGCCACTTTGCTTAAGTTTTTCTCCATTTTCTTCACTCCCAGCGTTGAGCTTTTCCATTACCATATCATATCTAAATGAATAAAGGCCCCTATCAAGATACAATGAGGGCTTGCGAAGTGGTTCAGGAACTAACGCTTAATTCTCTCGCTTACTTCGTCCAAAACTTCGAGTAACCTGTGAGGGGCACTGGCAGTATAGAAATCCTCCAGTGACTTTGTCCCGTTGCGAAGGCCATCAATAATTTCATTTACAAGCCCTGCCTCCACCTCATCGTTGCGAACCATATTTTCTAGCTCCAAGGCCATTTCTTTAGAAAAATCCATCTTAGTACCCCGCTTTTATTAGAATGCATCGAAAGGAACATTAAAGTAGTGGATCAGGAAGATAATGATTGGGATTGACAGCAGGTAAGCCCTGGCCGGATGTGTATGATGAATGGCAATAACGGTGAACAATACAATATCAAACATGAGTGAATACCAAAAATGCCATCCGTGTTCATAAGCTATACTGTTAGTAAAAAGAAGAATAGCCTCTCCGCTAATATATATCAAAGACCACATAAGGATATACCGTAGCTGCCTCCAAATCGTTTCGGGAAAGTGCTGTAGGAAAAGAAGAACGCTAATGGGCATCGTCAAAACAGCATAGAGAATAACTGTCATCCTTTCACTTAAAAGTAAACTGGGATAGAACTTCCAAAGAGTATGATCCCCCACAATATATTCATAAAGAAAACCGCCGGCTGCTATGAAAATCATGCTTGCATGGAATTGCCTCCAGCGCTTCCAATCAGCCCATTTTATCGAGGCTAAAACCGTAAAGAGGGCAATGCCAATATGCATACATTCCAATCCCTTCCCCTTTGTTCCACAATCCCGAATTATGAGTTAGACCCAACAACTTTTACGAAGAAAATGGCGGTCAACTGCCGGTATATAATCTGCCCCACAATTTACCTTTTATGTATGGTTTTCGGGAGGAATAATTGAGTCTTTAGGAGTTTTGGAGTATTGCGAAGAAGGTTGATGGTGAAAAAAAACAGAGGGAATGGTTCCTGCCGTACTGAAAATAATGATAATGACAGGATTGGATTTTACTTAAAGATTAAACGGAAGTTTTTTTGAAATTCCTGTTCGTTCAGAGATAATCTTAACGATAAATCTTCCGATTGTAAAACAAATTCTTTAACGCCAATAAATTCTGATTCTGCGATTAAGTAGAAGTGTGTTCCCTTCTTAATACCTTTAAAATGATTCTTTAGTTTATATATTTTCATTAAGTTACTGCTCCTGCGTGAATACTGTTTGACAGATTAAAAAAAGAGATTCAACAATTCCCGTTATATACTATCATCTTTTGTAACTTGAAGAGAATAGACCTTGTGAGCTGAAAAAATTAAGATCAGTCCATTTTACCAGTGAAATGGACTGATCTTTTTCGTTTAGTGATGCCTACTTTGTCCCTGCTTCCTGAAGTTGCTGCTGTGGCTCCTCTTGCGATCCTTTACAAACATTTACCCAGCCTTTCGCTGATGAATACTGCTGCAGCTCCTCGAGGGAAACCTCAATTGCGGAGTTCGAGCTTCCGCATGCCGGAAATAAAGTTGTGAAACGCTTCATTGATTCATCAAGGAAAATATCAAGGTCATGTTTAAGGCCGAACGGACAGACACCACCAACCGCGTGACCGGTTTGCTCTAGCACCTCTTCTGCGGAGAGCATGCGCGCCTTGAATCCGAATGCATGCCGAAATTTTTTGTTATCGATCTTTGCATCGCCAGCCGCCACTATGAGGATTGCTGTATCCCCATCCCCTCTGAAGGAAAGCGTCTTGGCAATACGCGCCGGGATAACCCCGATTGCTTCTGCAGCCAAATCGACGGTTGCACTCGATGTATCAAACTCCAAAATATCATTGTCGCGATTATATTGTTTCAAATGTTCTTTAACGCTTTGCAGTGACACCTTAACACAGCCCCCTCTTCTTTAAAAAGTATCTTATCATACTTTTTTAAAAAGAAAAGGCATCATGCATCTTATAGAGTAAAATTTTCTGAATAATTGGTGATTACCGACATTAACTTTTTGTTGTTTGTGCCTGGGTGTAAATGTGTCTAGATTGTGAATACGTCCGATATAATTGTGAAACTGTCCGATATAATCTTTAAAAAGGGTGATAAATTTCCAAAACCGTCCGATAAAAATGTGAAACAGGGTTATAAAATTGTGACATGGGGATAAATAATTTCGGGAACCCACCAATGGTGGAAAAAATCACCTCAAAACGGTTCCGATCAAGCCTATTGGTTACATTTTGACCTGCCGGGAAGCTCGAAACAGTTCCAATCAAGTCTATTTAAGGATGAAGAAATCTAACTATTTTTACGTAGCAAAGGACATTTTCAGTAAGCAAGAAACCCAATATGTGGTTTCGAGGACATTTCAAATATGTAGACATACCAAATTGTCCTTCAAAGACGATTTCGAGAACATTTTCCTATCCGTTACACCTCAAATTGTCCTTGAACTTTCTTCATTAAATCAATTGATTCGAGATGTTTTGCGGAGAGTGCTTTACTTAGCAGCTCAGAATCATAACCATTCGTTCGCAGGGCATCCAAGATTGCTTCCGCTCTGTCTTGCCTGCCGCGCCGCAAATTCGATTCCAGCTGGATTTCTAGCGGCACAACACGAAACTTATATCCTTGAAACGCGACTTCCTTGTACATGTCCCAAATGTATTTTCCGCCTTCCCATATCCCATCACCTGTGAGGTTATCTGAAATGCCTGCCGAATTACCAATATGTACGGCTTCAACTTCACATCCTTCAATTACCCAGCGGCCTTTTGTCCAGGAAAAACCGGACGGAAATGTTTGTGTGAAAATCGGAACGTCCCTGGACGAATACCAGTCGGCACCAGGTTCCCCTTCCGTACTTGATTCCCGTGAGTACGATCTAAACAACTCGGCAAAACGGCTTACGTCCTCCTGGTGCCTGACATATACGTCAATATCCCCAGGCTCCATCTCCGCTCCCTGAAGGACCGAACCGACTGAACCGACAAGGATCCATTCCAAATCAGACCCAGCATCCGTAACTAGCTTCTGAACTTTTACTAAGGCTTTCTCCCAGTTCCTCATTAAATTCCCTCCTAATAAAACGATACGTTACTTATTTCGTACTGGCTTCATAGTTTCCTGCTATCTTCCAATTAATATAAAAAAAGGACGGTACAAAGTGCGTACCGTCCATGGGTATTCTAATTGACTATTTTGTTTTCCTGCCTTTTTGAAGTGCTTTGTTTAGACGTTCCTCGTTATCAAGTCCGTGGTCGCTGAATGCATTGTCGCTTGTAAATTCATTCCCAACTGGCCCACCGCTCATTTTATCGGTGCCAATATTTCGATCAGTTCGTTTAGCAGCCATTAAGACCCTCCTTTTGCATATTTGTCGTCGTTTAGTATCCCCAGGTGGCAAATCACTATTCTTGCATAGCATATGGACATTCACCTATACATCTATTTTCATCATACATATAGTGTTAATGAGAGGAGGGATAACTCAATGGATCGTCTTATCCTATTGATGCTTGCTACTATAGTAGCCGGTTTCTCATTACTTCGCCTACCTTTAATTGGGCCTATATTCAATCCTATTAATCCAATCATTGACTTTATCGCAATTATCGCCATCCTTATAGTCTCACTATATCTGATTTTCCTGGCAGTTAAAGCGATACTGAACAAGAAATAGCAAGATGCCCGGTTGCAGTTATGCACCGGGCCTTTTATTTGGTTTGAAAAAAATCTCAAGAATCTACCAAAGGTAATGGATATCCCAAAATGAGCAATGCCCTAATAACCTGTGGTCACAATGTATCTATCCCAAGTAACGGATGTGCAATATCTTATTTCAGAGCAAATGCACCTGGCTATTAAGGATTCTGATGACTTTGGTCCCGTTCCTGTCTTCAAGCCTGTGAAAGCCTGTATCACCTGTTGGAAAAATAAATTCATTAACCGTTGGAAGTTTCAAGTAAGCCTGAATCAGGTTCGATATCATCCCTCCATGTGAAACAACAGCAACCCTGTCTAAATCGGCAAATTCATGAATAACTTTTTGCAGAAAAACCTCAGCACGGAACCGAAACTCGAGGTCAGATTCCCCGCCTTCTATCGCCACATAAGGTGGCCGGCCGCCCTCCGGCAGCGGATACCTTGTGGCGGCAACTTCAAAAGGAATACCCGCAAGGACCCCATTATTCCACTCCATTAGCAGTTCATCCGTTAGTAGCCCGCAGCCAGCCGCCTCTTGCAGCGTTTGTGCCGTTTGGTGCGCGCGTTTTAGCGGACTTGCCAGAATGATGTCCGGTTTAAGGGTTGCAGAAAGATAGCCTGCTAGTTTTGCAGCCTGATCATGGCCAAGCTCTGTCAGGGGAAAATCCGCTCGCCCTTCATGTACGCCTAACAGGTCAGCCTCTGATTCGCCGTGGCGAATAAGCAATAATTCCAAAATTTAATTCCTCCTAGTAGTAAAATATATCAGCGTTTCCCGGCCTTTTACGATCGTTCGTTTCTCGAGCACCATGCCAATCCGTTCGGCAACACGTATCGAAGGCTCATTTTTATAAAAAATCATAGATATAATCCTGTTTAATCCTAACTTATCGAATCCATAATCCTTCACAGCAAGTGCTGCCTCTGTTGCATAACCTTTGCCCCAATTCTTTCTTACAAATAGATAGCCGATTTCCATCTCATTTACACCATCTACAATTTGTGGAACGATTCCGCATTGGCCTACAAAAGCCCCGTCTTCCTTCCGCTCACAAATCCAAAGCCCTGTACTGTATTTCTGATATAGATCTAAGTTCCAGGAAATCCACTTCTCAGCATCCTCTGTCGTTTTGGTTGATGGGTAAAATTGCATGGCAATGGGATCGGAAAAAATGGACATGAGATGGTCGGTATCCTCCCTTGTCATTTTTCTCAACCGTAAACGATTCGTTTCTACTATGTATGATTCCTTATCTATAGTAGGCAATATAGGCCCTCCCATATTGAGAAACAGCAAGAATAAAGGAAGCAATTCCTCCTGAAATAAAGATTCCCGCATAATAGCGAATCTCATCAAGTTTCACAGAATCGGATACCTCAAAACCTAGAAAAGTCAGTCCAATTCCATTCCCATCGACTGTCGCAATACTCTTCCAAAGTTGTATTCCCTTTACAAAAAACAAAGCGCCGAAAATAAGTAGAAGAATAATCCAAATCACACGTACAATAGAACCCATCCCTAAACCTCCTTAGGTTTCCTTTATTTACAGAATATAACAAGAAGAACACTCTTTAAAGAGGGTGAAAGGAAAAAAGAAGGCTGCAATGCTGCAGTCTTCTTCTTTCCATTTTTATTGGATCAATCCTGGTGGCATGATAAGAGATTTTTCCATGAAACCGTATTTAGTGGATTAATCGTAGTGATACGATACAAGATTTTTCTACGAAACTGTATTTAGTGGATTAATCGTAGTGATACGATACAAGATTTTTCCACGAAACCGCATTTAGTGGATTAATAGTAGTGATCCGAGATAAGATTTTTCCACGAAACCACATTTAGTGGTTTAATCGTAGCCGCACGGGACAAGATTTTTCCACGAAACCACATTTAGTGGATTAATCGTAGCGGCACGGGACAAGATTTTTCCACCACGAACCTAGTACATTTACTTGTCCTGTTTTGTTTTCTGCGCTTTTAGTGCAATTCGTTCCAGCCCATTGTTGGCAAACTCGACATCGGTCTTTGGCATGGCACGCTTGCTTTCCTTGTTTTTGTTCTTTGCCATTTCGGCACCCCCTTTTACTTTTCTGCTTTCATTTAGTGTCTGCAAAAAGAAGGATTATTATTTTTTATAGCGAAAAGTATATCGGTAAAAAGTTAGATGGGAATGATGCTGATGATTAGGTATCCGCTTTTAAAAGAAAGAGCAACAATCGGGGTGACTGCACCTTCATCGGGTGTCCCGGAAGAATTGCATGGAATTGTGAAGCAGGCAAGGAAGCGGCTGGAGGAAAAAGGTTATAATATTTCTATTGGAGAAACTGTTTGGACCGATTATAAGGCCAAATCGGCACCGGCAAAGCAACGTGCCGATGAATTAAATAGCATGTTGGCCGACCCGGAAGTAGACATCATCATCCCCCCTTGGGGTGGCGAGCTTCTAATAGAAATACTGGATTTGATTGATTATAAAAATATCCCAGCCAAGTGGATACTTGGTTATTCAGATACTAGCCTACTCCTATTTGCAATCACCTTGAAAACAGGCATTGCAACAGCGCACGGTACAAATCTCGTCGATTTGCGTGGCGTATTTTCAGATCCAACGACAGCGATGTGGGAAACAGTCCTAAAAACCAAAAACAGTGGAAGCGTTACACAGACATCATCGAAAAAATTCCAGCTAAAATGGTCCCATGACACTCCTACTCCTTGCTTGTTCCATTTAACAGAGCAAACGGAATGGAAATCTGTTTCAGGCGGCAGTGAACGAATGGCTGGACGTCTGTTGGGAGGCTGTATTGATATAATCCACCATGCTGCAGGCACTCCGTTCGGGGACGTCAAAGCCTTTAGGGAAACTTACATTCCGGGTGAACCGGTCATTTGGTATTTTGAGAACTGTGACTTGTCTGCAACCGACCTGCGCAGGTCACTCGTGCAATTGAAGCTTGCCGGTTGGTTCGAAAATTGCAGCGGGCTTTTGTTTGGAAGAAGCGACGCCAACCACCCGGTAGAAGGCTATACTGCCGAGGATGTATACAGCGATTTAGCCGAAGAATTAAGCGTGCCAATCGTATATGATATTGACTGCGGACATATGCCGCCGCAGATAACGTTTATTAATGGTGCCTTTGGCGAGGTTCGTTATGAGAATGGCAGCGGAACGGTTATTCAGTATTTTAAGTGAGGTTTCTATGCATAAAATTTAAACGCTTAGATCCTTGATTCAAATGATGTTTAAGCGTAGTCTTTACCGACTTAAATCTATAAGTGTTAAGCATTTAATTATGTTTTCGCTTGCTAAATCTTTTTTTATAAGTTAATGTAGTTTTAATATTTCAAATAATTTCATAACTGTTCTTATCCAGAGAGGCAGAGGGACTGGCCCTATGAAGCCTCAGCAACCGGCTGATTTTTATCAGCGATGGTGCTAACTCCAGCAGGTTAAAAGCCTGACAGATAAGAGGAAACGGATGACATTTCGGGACTTCTTCTTATGGAAGTCCTTTTATTTTTGTCCTCTAACCTTTCTCCTCATACTACTCATTAAGGAGGAAATACTGTGAAAAACCACCATATCCAGACTGATTTAGTCCAAATCGGAAACCGTAGTGAAAACACTACTGGAGCTGTTAATCCGCCTATCTATCTCTCCACTGCTTACCGTCATGATGGACTTGGCTTATCGACAGGCTACGATTATACAAGAACAAAAAACCCTACCCGTGCTCTGCTCGAAGAGAATGTTGCCCACCTTGAAAAAGGCGACCAGGGATTTGCCTGCAGTTCCGGAATGGCCGCAGTCCAGCTCGTCCTCTCCCTCTTTAAAACTGGTGACGAACTGATTGCCTCGACTGATCTTTATGGTGGCACCTTCCGTCTCTTCGCTAACTATTCGGAATTATACGGGGTCAGACCCCATTATGTTAACTGTAATGAAACCTCGGAAATTGAAAAAGTGTTAAATGAAAACACGAAAGCCATCTTTATCGAAACACCAACCAATCCTCTTATGCAGGAAATTGATATTGAAAAGGTATCGAAAGTTGCAAGGAAATATGGGCTTTTGCTGATCGTTGACAACACCTTCCTCACTCCTTTTTTGCAAAAACCAATTGGACTTGGAGCAGACATTGTCATTCATAGTGCCACAAAATACATTGGCGGCCATAATGATGTGCTTGCGGGATTGGTGATTGCCAAGGGTGCTGAACTTTGTGAAAGGCTTGCAACAAATCACAACAGTATTGGGGCTGTTTTATCTCCATTCGATAGCTGGCTTTTAATTCGCGGTCTCAAAACGCTTGGTTTAAGGATGGAACGCCATCAGCAAAATGCATCCGACATTGTGGGCTACCTAAAGGTGCGTCACGAAGTAAGGGATGTCCTTTATCCTGGCAAAGGCGGCATGGTGTCGTTCCGTGTTCATAAGGAGGAATGGGTTGCCCCTCTTCTGCGGAATTTAAAACTCATCTCATTTGCTGAAAGCCTTGGAGGCGTTGAAAGTTTTATTACCTATCCAGCAACGCAAACACACGCAGACATCCCCGAAGAGATTCGTTTGAAAAACGGTATTGATAATTGCCTGCTCCGGTTTGCAGTCGGAGTTGAATATATTGATGACTTGAAAGCGGACTTGGATCAGGCTTTTATAAAAATAGCTGAGGAGGAAAAAGGACATGACAAAGCAAACGTACTCATTTAACACGAAAGTCGTGAATCAGCACGCATTCAAGGAAGAGAAAAACGGAGCGGTCAATCCACCTCTTTACTATTCATCAACCTTTCACCAAAACAAGTTCGATTCGTTTGGAGACTACGATTACAGCAGATCCGGAAATCCAACCCGTCAAGTGCTTGAAGAAACAATTGCAGCTCTTGAAGGCGGAGTGAAAGGCTTCGCATTTGCATCTGGGATGGCGGCCATTTCATCGGCATTTATGCTTTTATCGGCAGGCGACCATGTGCTGATTTCTAAGGACGTGTATGGCGGCACCTTCAGGTTGGTGACCCAAGTATTAACTAAATTCCAGATTGAACATACGGTTGTCGATATGACAAATTTAACTGAGGTGTCCAGCTCATTCAAACCGAATACAAAAGTTGTTTATGTAGAAACACCGTCCAACCCTCTTCTTCAGATTACCAATATTAAAAAAGTGGCAGAGCTTTCGAAACTGCACCGATGTCGTCTTTACGTAGATAATACGTTTTTGACGCCTCTTTATCAAAAGCCATTGGAACTTGGAGCAGACCTCGTTCTCCACAGTGCAACAAAGTTCCTGTCCGGTCATAGCGATGTTGTTGCAGGACTTGCAGTTGCCAAGGATGAAGAACTTGCGAATGAGCTTTATTTTATCCAAAATTCGTTTGGAGCTATTTTAGGTGTGCCGGATTGCTACGAGCTTCTAAAAGGAATGAAGACTTTAAGTGTACGGCTTGGGTCTTCCACTCGGTCAGCTGAGCGGATTGCGAAATATTTGAAGCAGCACCCTTTGGTTGAGGGAGTATTTTATCCAGGGCTCTCTGACCATCCCGGCCATTCTGTCCACTTCAGCCAGGCAACAGGTGCAGGGGCGGTCCTTTCCTTCCGCCTTCCAAATCGGGACATTGCCAGATCGGTCGTGGAAAACTTGCAAATACCTGTATTTGCAGTCAGCCTTGGAGCCGTCGAATCAATCCTCTCCTATCCAGCAACCATGTCACATGCTGCAATACCAACTGACGAAAGGGAGAAACGCGGCATCACCGACGGACTGCTCCGCTTCTCGGTTGGACTTGAGGACTGTGACGATATCCTGATCGACTTTGAAAATGCACTTAGCATAGCGTCAAGGGCTAACAGAGGCAGTTTAAAGGTGAAAATAGGCTGAACCTTTTGACTGTGTTTCACCACAAAAATGGACCTCTTCCGTGAGGAGGCCCAATTAGACTGCAATTATGTGTAAACCCTTCGATAAAAGCATGGGAAAAGTGTTCCTCGCAAGCCGCTCATACTATGTCTGTATGAGCGGCTTTTCACTTTGATTCAATCTACTCCCTATTTTTCACCCATGAAGTTAATGAATGACAGTTCGCTGCCTCACCAAACCCGAGATGTCATTCATCGTCTTTATGAATGACATCTGTCTTCCTGGGACTGCCTGAGTTGTCATTCATCGTCTTTATGACTGACATTTGGCTTCAGCGGGCTGCTCGAGTTGTCATTCATCGGCTTAATGAATGACATTTGGCTTCAATGGGCTGCCCGAGTTGTCATTCATTAGCTTAATGAATGACATTTTGCTTCAATGGACTGCCTGAGTTGTCATTCATCGGATATATATAACTAACACTTTTCTTCATCAGAAACTTCACTCTTTGGCTAATTCCTTGTCTTGCCCTGCAAACTTGAAAACGAGGATTCCTGCAACAATGACAAGCGCTCCTATCAACTTGTTAGGTGTCAAGTCCAGCTTTTCCAGGCCTAGCCAGCCCTGGGTGTCAAACAATATGGCTATTGCTAATTGTGCGACAAGGACGATGGACATGGCGTATGTTGGCCGCAAGTATTTAAAACTTTGAACTATACACGCTACCACGCCAATGCCTGTTAGTCCTCCAAACCAATACCATGTCTCCATATTCTCCAAGTTGAACATTGCAGTTCCTTCAACAAAAATGCCGATGATAAATGAAGCGAAGCAACCAAGGCCCAATACCAATGTTGTCGTAGAGATGGTTCCGGCTTTTTCATTAACTCTGCTATTAAAAATGTTTTGAATACCAACAAATGCACCGCCAATAATGGCTATTATAAGGCCTGCTAGCATAATGATATCTCCCTTCTATCGCTTGCTATCTTAATTATGGTTCATAAATACTTCGGCTTGCATAAGCCTCAAGCCCGTCCCGGTTCTTAATCTTGATTAGTCCTCTCTTCCGCTCAACAAGGCCTTCGTCGCAAAATTTGGTGAGGACCCGATTCATATGGCGGTAACTTGTACCAATCAAGCTGGCTATATCAGAAATATTGATAGATTGGGCAGATTCTGTTTCCGGCTCTTCGAATGATACGGAAAGTAAATAACTGGCGAGCCGCACTTCTACGGGATACATCAAATTGAAGTTAAAGGAATATTCCTCAACATAAAACTTCTTTGTAATCATCTTTAATAAATATTTAAGGAATGGGGCGAAATTACCCATGTATCTATTTATAACCTGATAGTTGGCTCCGAATAAATACCCAGTCGATACTGCTGCTACGGTATTTATTATATTTGTGTTTTGTACAAATTCAATATCTCCGATGAGGGCTACCGGTGTCTCGAACGAAAGAATGAGGGTTCTTCCTTCTGGTGAAGTCCTATACACCTTAAATTTCCCCTCTACAAGCACGAACAAATTGCTCGAAGCTTGTCCCTGGCTGCAAATCAATTCGCCTCGCTCAAAAGAGTATAGAGTTAAATACTCAAGGAAGGATTCAGGAAAAATAGAGGCAAATTGATATTTTTTTATAAAATGATCAAGCAACTTCCGGTCTCTTACTTCTTTCAATAGTCTCCAACCCCTATAGGTTTAAAATCAGCACTCCAACAATCATCAGGGCAATTCCAATGAATTGCGGCAGCTTCACCTGCTCTTTTTTAACCCCAAACCAGCCATTGGCATCAATGGCAAACGTAATGGCAAGCTGTGATATTAGAAAAGTTGCAGTCATAACTGTAACACCAATTAGCTGGATTGCTGCCACTGAAGTGGAAACAACAATTGCCCCAAAGGTTCCGCCAGACAAATACATGGGTTTTACCTGTCTAAACCCCTTCCAGCCCTTATCCCTCATAACCAGCAGTACTAAAAAAATTGCAATGAAACCCGTAAATTGTGTGACTGTGGCTGCCTGCCATGTTCCAATATCTCCACTAATTCTTGAATTTACAACGCCCTGGAGTGTAATGAAACCTCCGGCCAATAATGCAAAAATTATTCCGCGCATAAGTTACCTCCTCTTTCAATATGTCCATTATGAGGATGATTACTTATTGTTAAAAGGACATATGTCCTAAACTACAATCTATTTTACGCTGGTTCCAACACTTTTGGGTATGCCGGAACTTTTTTACCTTATAGAGTGCCATGGTTAGGCGAATAAATATGTCGGCTCGGATTAAGCAATAGAGTTTTCGGATATATTTGTCTTGGAAAGATGCGAAAACCGTCCTCTCGGATAATTAACTAAACTCCCTATCCCTAAATTCTGCTCAACAAAAAACCGCCTCGCAGGCGGCATAAAAGTATTTAGGTTAGTTCGGCGGTTGCAGCAGGTTTGTCCTTCAAGACTGAAAGCCAAATGATGAAAGTGAGCATACAGAGTGCTCCAAATAGCTGCAGGCCGTGGAGGATGGTTCCGAACCAGATGACCGAAATGACCATGGCGGTTAGCGGCTCGACACTTCCAAGGATGCTGTTTTCGACTGGTGTTATGTATTTCAGGCTGCCGAGTGTCAGGACGAAGGCCATTGTCCCGAACAAAATCAGGATAAAAAACAATCCGATCGTTTCCCAGTTGGCGATTGCGGCCCAGCCAGGCGAGGTCCAGACCCTGGTGGCCAAAGAAAGTGTGCAGCCGGATATAAACATCGCCCAGCCTACAATGGTCAGGACTCCCCATTCATTCATCAGGCGCAGCGGATACAGGGCATAGAATGCGAAGGCTAAACCCAGCAATAGCCCCCAAATAAGTGCCTCCCGGCTAACAACAAGTGTATCAAGAGAGCCATTTGTTAAAAGGAAAAACAATCCGATTAGCGTTCCGGCCACACCAATCAACTGCTGCTTGCCAGGAAGTTTCCTCGCTGTTACCGAAACAAAAATGATGATAAAAATTGGGGCCGAGAATTGCAGGAGTGTTGCCATTATTGCGTTACTTGCATGAATGGCTGCGACGAACGAGTACTGAAGCCCAAGCATTCCGACCATGCTAAAAAGGATGAGACGGGACCACCAGAACTTGCTTTTCCAGACACCAAAAATCTTGTTGTTGGAAAACGCAACAATTGATAACAACATCACACCCGAAATCAGGAGCCGGATTGATAGCAGAAAGGCAACAGTTACGCCAGTATCTTTTAAAAGCCACTCCATCAGCGGGCCGGTCATTCCCCAGAATGCAGCTCCGATGATAACCATTGACAGGCCTCGAATCCTCATCGCACAGCCCCCTTTCATATTTTTGATATGTGTGTTTTTTCGACAAAAGTCTGTTATATCCCGAGTTTATGCGGGTATAAGGGTAGAAAGCCAGACAACACCAGGAGGACAGCTTATGCCGCAGTATGTGATTACGTTTATTAAACATGATGAAAGCAAGCCAAGATCGAAGCAAATCCTTGGAGATCGAGTTTCCGATATCTTCAAGCAGGTATTCGAAATTGAAAAAGATCATACGATTGTCTCGATTGAAAACAAGTCGTTAAAAGGATGATTGTGATGACAGGCTGGCTTAGGCCGGCCTTTTCTTTTGCCAGGGAAACCAGCGGGTTACGCCTTTGTTCTTTAGCGGACAGCAGTCAGGTCCGGTACAAGAATATCATGAAGTTCGTCAAGGCTCCTGATTTCATAGGTTGGCAGAATGTCAGTTTCATTGGCTTCGATTCCAGGATTAAACCAGCACGTGTCAATACCAGCCAGGTTGCCGCCCTTAATGTCAGCGGTTAGGGAATCGCCGATGATGAGTGTGTTTTCGGGTTCAAAACCGGGAATCCGCTCAATCACATACTCAAAATATTTCTTCATAGGCTTCTGGTAGCCTGTATCCTCGGAAACGAAAACGTCTTTGAAAAACGGCAGCAGTCCGGAATCGGTCAAACGCCGGTGTTGTGTTTGCGAGATGCCGTTGGTGATGATATAAAGATTGTGATTTTCATGGAGACGCATGATAAGATCCATTGCCCCAGGGATTAAGTGGTGCCCTTCATCAAGAAGGCTGCGGTATTTATATTCAAGCAGGACACCATCAACATCTTTGCCCAATCCGCTGAAAAAGCGCGAGAATCGGGTATAGAAAAGTTCATCCCTTGTAATCGTTCCTTGCTCGAATGCGGTCCAAAGGCTTTGGTTCAGCTGCTTGTAAGCAAACAGCAATTCAGGAGTAAATGACAGGCCCTCCGATTGGAAAAGAGAACGAAGCGCTTCTTGTTCTGTTGCTGTAAAATCAAGCAGCGTGTTATCCACATCGAAAAGCAGAGTATGGTAATGTTTCAATTTATAAACGCCTCACTTAGAAAAATTCTTTTACCATCATACCATACAAAAACCTCCTGGTTAAGGAGGCCTTCTTATCATTCTGATTTTTGCACTTTCACTTTTTCTTCTTTGCCATCCCAGCGTACTATAACTTCAAAATCTTTAAGTTCCGTGAGCTGTTCGGACGTTCCTATTGATGTTAAAGCTTCTTTTTGGTCATTAAGCATAAGTCCCCCAGCGCCCCATGTCCAAGTATCCTTGAACATAACGTCAATCTCAAATTCACCTTTTGGTGGAGTGCTCTTGCCTTTATGCTTAATCATAGCGTCGGCCATTGTGTGTCCGACACTATCCTTGATTGTAAACTGTACTTGCCAATTTTCTGACTCGCCCTCATATACGCTCGTCGTTTCTTTTGTTAAAAATGTCTGGAGTTCAGTGAAATCATTAGTCAGAAACATAATCATATCATTCTTGAAGACAAAGAAAGCAGGCAGCATCTCGAGCGGGAGATCAGGATATGCAGTCTTTAGCTCTCCCGGGGTACCTTTAACTTCACGTTTTACATATGTTTCATAGGGGCTTGCCGGGATCTCATAGTCATAGTCTGGTTCGAAAAATCCCAGCACAGTTAATCGATCCATTTCGGGAGCAAGCAACTGCTGGTAGGACGATGTCCGTAGTACATTGACCTTTGACAGGTAAATTCCTTTCTTCCCGTCAGGCCATTCAGCACTGAGAATGAACACCTTTTCCCCCGGGTATCGTGGAGACTGAAGTGATTCGGCTCCAATTGGAGGACTAATTAGCTCTGACTGAGCCTGCCATTCATAAAAAATAACACTATTTGGAGCATCCGGAAACGACGGCAGCAGATGATCAAAGGGATTGGTATCGACGGCCTCAGCTTTTTTGATGGCCTTCTTTATCTTTTTAGCGGAGATGCCGGAAGGGTCTGTTGTCCCTTCCTTTAAAAGTACCATGGGCTTGGAATCGGAGGATGACGACAGCCGGATGGTGGGTTCGGTACTAGCTTTTTTCTCAGTTTCTTTCTCTTTCGAGGAAGCTTTCTCCTCTTTCGGCTGGTCGATTACCACATTCAAAAAGAAGATGGAAATAATCATGATAATCGCCGGCAGTATGTATTTTTTCACCTTGTTTCCCCCTCAATTGGTCAGAGTGTCTCAGTTTACATTATTATGTATATCGATTATGAATGAGTCGTACTTATGGGTGATGTTCTTTCAATATCAGTGGAATTGTTTCTTCCTTTCCATCCCATTTCACTATATAGTTCACATTTCCTGTTTCTTCTATTGGCCAAGTAATCATATTACCGGCGGTCGACTGGTTATTCTCATCCAGTTGATGTCCGCCTTCCCCTACTGACCATGATGGACCATTCACAGTCGTTTCAAATTGGCCAATTTCATCCCCTTTTTTCCCTTTGTAAGTAAGATACGTTTTGAAGGTTCCATTACCGATTTTTTGTTCAATTGTTAATGTTACCTTCCAATTTTCGGTTTCTCCCTCATAAACGAATAGTTCATTCTTGGTCAAAAAAGAAATCAATTGGTCGTACTCGACTGTTTGCAAAATCATACTGGAGGTTTGGAAGACAAAAAATGCAGGAAGTACTGCTAGTCCTAGTTCCGGAAATTTTCTTTCTAATTCCTCCTGAGAACCTTGTAAGGTATGGACGACGTATGTGCCATCCTCGCTTTCAGGAATATCCAGCATGGTTTCCTCTTCTGAAAACGCAATGACCGTAAAACTCTCAGGATTTGCTGAAATCATTTCTTGATAGGAGTACAACCTCTCTACATCGATTTTTGCAAAGTAAGTCGCTTTCCCTCCCTGCGCCCATTCGGCTGTAATAATAAGCCCTCTAATCCCTGGATCCCCAGGGACCATATACAAGTCTCCTTCTTGGTCGTAGTCGATTATCCCCAGTTCAGGATCAAATTCTGTAAATGTCACTTTACTCGGATAAATTGGATAGGTGATGGACAGGCGTTCCCATGGCGATACCGTGATGGCTTCAGCCTTTTCCATTATCTTGGTAAGCTTCTGTTTGGATATACTGTGGGGTGCCACGCCTTCCTTTTCCACTAACAAAACTTCCTTCGATCCTCTAGAAGTCGTAATGCTAGGAAGCAAATCTAGTTTTGTTTCGGAAATTACCTCCTTTTCTTTCTCAGGCGGCTCCGTTAGATTGTTCAGAAGTAGAATCGAGATAATGAGAATAACAGCTGGCAGTAGGTATTTTTTCATGGTCTGTTCCCTTTCCCTTCAAGCTGGGTACTTCCTTATTTCGCCATTATCTTCCTTTTTTCCTGCGAAGCTTTTCGAATTGCAAATATAAAGCGCCATCCAAAAAGGATGGCGCTCGGGTGTAGCTAATGTGATAGTTTCATGATGGCATAGGCTTAAAGGCTCCTATTTTGCAAAACGGTGGTTGCCGATTGTAATGGTCGTTTCGCGGGAGAAGACCCATTTTGAAACGGCTGTTTCCGGGTTGAAGAAGAACAGGCTGCCATTGCCCTGGCCCTGGAATGCGAGAGCTTCGTTGACGGCGCGCTTTGCTTCAGCATCTGCCGGCTTGTTAATGGAGCCGTCTTGGACTGGCGAAAATGCGTAATATCCGTTGGCGACTTCATTGATGACACCTTTTATCGTGTCAGGGAAATCTTGGCTTGCGACACGGTTCAAGACAACGGTTGCAACTGCAACTTTACCTGCATAAGGCTCGCCTTTTGCTTCGGCATGGACTAGGCGGGCAAGCAGGTCCTTTTCAGCTGCTGTAATGCTAGAGTTCGGGATTGTGAGATTTTTGCCGATAGGAAGCTGTGCGTTATTAGCGTTATTGATTTTCATTAACTCTTTAATAGGAACACCGTATTTCGTGGCGATTTTCCAGTAGGTTTCGCCCTTTTGTACTCTGTGGTTTGCTGCTGCATCAGCTGGCGCAGCGTTTGTGAAAGCCGACATCGAAAGGATGAGCCCGGCTGCAAGTACTAGTTTGATAAACTTGTTCATTTTCATTTTCCTCCTAGTAGTTTCAGTTTCGCTCTCTAAAGGCTAGGCTATCAGCTGTAACATTCCGTTTCATGTCCCAATTTTAGCCAAAGTGCTGTTGGCGCGTCTGAGCTCTGTTGTGGCGGGAATTTTGCAAAAACCAGCCAAATCTTTCCGGAGCCGGTAAATCCCCCTGATTTAGGCTTCCTAGCTAAAAATTGGATGATAATTTACAGACTGTTTCATTCGCGTTACAACGGGTTTTTTAGTTAAATAAGTTAGTAACATAGAATAAAACTGGGTAAAGAATATTGACTGAAATGATTATAGATTCTTCCTGGACTGGTTAGAATTTTAAAGATATGGAGGCTGATGCGTATGGGCCGATTGATTATGCTGATTGGGCTTGTGTTTTTAATAAATTTCTCGTGGCCGACAATCGAGGGCCACTTTAAGAACCCTGGAGATTCTTTGAACCGGGTTCAAGCTGAAGTAACAACTCTTGCGGAAAATCCTGAAATCCGTGATGCAGCAGACAGATTTGCCGAAGCGTTCAGGCAGTTTATCGAGCAGGCCGGCGTTCTTTTTGGAAAAATAACAGACGATGTTCGTGACGAGACACAGTCAGCCCCTCCTGAAAAGGTTGACCTGCAGAATCCTGAGCAGTTGTTTTCCGTTTATAATATTGAGCTCGGCGACGTGAAGGCAGATGTTGAGAAGCGGCTGGGCAGCGAAAAGCGATCAACTCTTAACGAATACGGTTTAAATTGGAATGTGTACCATAAGGAATATCAACAGTTTGTGATGGTTATGTATGATAAGGAAGATCGGGTTGCTGGGTTGTATTCCGGCCAGGATTTAATTGCATCAACAAACGGGATCGAGCGTGGCACAGCGAAGGATGCTGTCCGTGAAAAGCTCGGGACTCCGCTTCGGACGATCCAAAAAGGCGGAATCCACTACCGCCTGCAGCAACAAGAAGATTATGATATCTATTTTGAGGACGGCGCGTATGTGACTGTTTTTTACGATAAGCATGAGGGCAATACAGTCACCGCTCTGCAGCTTGTCAGACAGGATATTGAGGAAAAGAAGACAGATTTATACGGCCATGCGAGCGGTGCATTGAAGGAAGGCTTCGAATATCAGCTGTTTGACTTGACGAATGCAACCCGTGTCAATCACCAACTGCCAATCTTGGAGTGGGATGACCATGTACGTGAAACGGCGAGGAAGCATAGTGCCGACATGGCAAAGAACAATTATTTCAGCCATACGAACCTTAATGGAGAATCCCCTTTCGATAGGATGGAAGAAGATAATTTACGTTTTATGCTTGCCGGTGAAAACCTGGCGTACGGCCAGTTCAGCAGTATTTTTGCCCATGAGGGGCTGATGAATTCCAAAGGGCACCGAGACAATATTTTAAAGAGCCAGTACGAGTACCTCGGTGTCGGTGTCGCATTTAACGAGAAGTCGCAGCCGTATTTTACGCAGAATTATTATGCGGATTAAGTTTGGAATCAGTTGCTTTGATCTGGGAAGACTAAGGTTGGGCGAGCTTTCGCGGCTTGCCCAATTCCTTCGTGGGGAGTGATCATCATGGCTAGAAACAAACTAGTGGTTCCTGGTTCGGAGAACGCGCTGAATCAGATGAAAGAGGAAATCGCCAATGAGTTTGGAGTACAACTTGGTGCAGATACGACCGCACGAGCGAACGGTTCGGTTGGGGGCGAAATGACGAAACGTCTCGTCGCCCTTGGCGAACAAGCAATGCGAAATCGGCAGGGACAATAGTTCTTATAGCTGAACTTTGCAGGAAAAGCTGCCTGGCCATAGTGGCTGGGCAGCTTTTTTGTGGTTTTGGCTTGGGTGTAAATGTGTCTGGATTGTGAATACGGGCGATATAATTGTGAAACTGTCCGATAAAATTGTGAAACAGGACGATATAATTGTTAAACCGTCCGTTAAAAATGTGAAACAGGGTTATAAAATTGTGACAGAGGGATAAATAATTTCGCGGACCGTTTAATGGTGAGACAAATTACCCTGCAGGCAGCTCTCTGGTATCCGACCTTTTTGTTGTTTGTGCCTTGGGTGTAAATGTGTCTGGATTGTTAAAACTTCCGATATAATTGTAAAACTGTCCGATATAATCTTTAAAGAGGGTGATAAATTTCCAAAACCGTCCGATAAAATTGTGACAAGGGGATAAATAATTTCGCGTACCGTTTTATGGTAGGTATATTGCTTCTCCTTGCAGGCAGACTTCCGCTTACCCCACAGCAACTAGCAAACCGGACATGAATTCCATGCCCGGCCTCCCCTTACAACTTTAATTGATATGCTTTAACGATAATCCCGTCATCGGCGGGCTCGAAATCGAATTCAGGCTGGCGCTCAAAGCCTAGTCCTTCGTATAGTTTCATCGCATCACCCATGAATGATCCGGTATGCAGGCCGATAGCACCGTGCCCTTTCGCTCTGGCACGCTCGATGCATTCAAGTACTAGAGCTTTCCCAACTCCTTTGCCACGAAAAGCCTTTTCAACAGCAAGCACACGAATTTCCGGGTGTTCCAGTTCATCCAGCTGCCCTTCATATGCATCGCTTTTTGCAGGAAACAAGGCGACACTTCCTGCAATTTCACCATTGAGCTCAGCGACTATCAGTTCGACTCCCTGCTGCTGGTCCGCTTCAGATGAGATCGCCTTTTTCAGTGCCTTCCAATGGTCGGCAGGAATTTTACCAGAATGCTCCTCATAAGAAGCCAGCCGCTGTTCACGAATCAAAGGTAATTCTTCTTTTTTCGCGTCACGAATGTTCATTAGGCCTCGCTCCCCGGTACCAGAAATTTTTGACGCTTACCGCTGATTGCTTCACGGCCATGCTTCGTAACCAGGCCGCTCAAATCTGGCCCTTTTGGCAAAATGCCTTTCGATTTTTGGTCATCAGCCGCAATATGGTTAGAAAGATGGTAATGTACCTTGATAGCATGGAAATCGGTCGTATCGCCAAACCCCGGAGTCTGATACAAGTCGCGCAAGTATCCCCAAAGATTCGGAAAATCAACTATCCGGTTGCGGTTTGTTTTAAAAGCGGCATAATAGGCAGCATCAAAACGCACCAGCGTTGCATAGAGGCGGACATCGGAATCAGTTATGAAGTCGCCAAATAGGAACCGGCGCGAGCTCAATCGTTCCTCAAGTTCGTCCAGCCGGGCAAATAACGTATCATAAGCCTGCTCATATGCCTCCTGTGACTTGGCAAAGCCGCACTTGTAAACCCCATTGTTCACTTCATGAAAAATAACATCGTTCAGGGAATCAATATCTTCCCGCAGGTGCTCTGGATACAGATCCGGTGCGTTTTCCTTATGGAAAGGTACCCAGGCAGTTTCAAAATAGTTCGTTAACCGGAAATAATCATTATTGACTACCTTCCGTTCTTTGACATCTACTACGACCGGAACAGTCGGCCTTCCGGAATAATCCTGGTCAGTTTCCAAATAGATTTCACTCATATATTTGATGCCCAGAATCGGGTCAACTCCGCCTTCATCCAGTGAAAACTCCCAATCGACATGCGGAAGCCTGGGCCTCATTGGACTTGCAGTCCCAAGACTGATCACATTTTCGAGCCCGAGCACACTTCTGACAATGACGGACCGGTGCGCCCATGGGCATACTGCCGACCAAAGCAACCGATACCGCCCCGCTTCAACTGGCAGCTCCCCCTCCCCCTGGCCAAATGGAGTTGTAAATCTATTTCCCTGTCTTTTGAATGAGCCGTCCTTGCTTATCTCAGCCGATTTTTCCATTCCAACATCCCCCTAGGTTAAAAACTATGTAGTAGTTTTATATTATATTAATCCGATAGGAATTTAAAATTAAATGGTTTTTATACAATTAAAAAAACCAATTCGAATCAGCGAGTGACTGCTCTGTCCAGAAAATAATTCAGCGGTTTTTTTATTAATTCGAACAGTTTTTATAGTAATTCAGCGGTTTTAAAATTATATCTTAAAGTGCGGAGTATTCAGAAAACAACTTGACCAATTTGTCATTTTCCCGTTGTTTTTTGGTAAAGAATTTTTGCATAGGTCCAATATCCTTCAGATTGTGTTATATTATTTTTAAAAACGGAGGAAAAAAATGGTTGGATTTTTGATAATTGCTTGTGAAGTGTTGTTTTGGATTATGATCGTAGCGGGGTTGTTCTTTCGGTATATAGTTAAGCGTAAAAAACTGGGTGCAGTATTACTGTTATTGACTCCTATAATTGATTTTGCACTGCTCGTTGCCACCGCCATTGATCTGCAAAGCGGCAGTGAAGCATCCTTCATACATGGCCTAGCCGCCTACTATATCGGAATGACGATTGCTTTTGGAAAGAAAATGATACATTGGGCCGACGAGCGCTTTGCCTATAAGTTTGCCAATGGTCCAAAGCCAGTACTGAAACCAAAGTTCGGTAAGGAGCATGCAAAACACGAGCGACAAATGTTTAATAGGCATCTACTTGGATGGGTAATTGGGAATGCCATTCTTTGCGCAATGATTCTACTCATCGGGATAGGCAAGCAAACCGAAGCGCTCGTAAATGTGATGTCGCTTTGGGGTGTAGTCTTGGCGATCGATTTCCTTATTTCCTATAGCTACACCCTGTTCCCTCGAAAAAATCAAAAGTCGATTGTGGGGTAGGAAGAACATGCTATCTTTTATAAATGAGAATATTAGTATGATAACGCTGATTTGGCTTTTTCCGGTTATCTTCATGCTTCATGATTTCGAGGAAATCATTTTTGTAGAGTCGTGGTTCAAGAAAAATTACTATAAGGTCCGACCCCGGGTTCCCGCATCTATGCTAAAAACCTTTGAGAGTATGTCCACAGTCACCTCGGCTAGATTTTCCATCCCGGTTCTATTCCAACTTGTCATCTATATACCCGCCTGTTATCTCGCGGCTGAACAAAACATGTTTGGCTTGTTCATTGGATTCACTGTGTTGTTTTTCTTGCACTTATTTATGCATATAGGCCAGTCTATATTTTTAAGTATGTATGCTCTTGGGACTGGAACTTCGCTACTTGTACTCCCATATTTTCTTTACTTGTTTTATCGATTATTTTCAGAGGACATGTTAATGTTCTCCGACCTGCTCTTCTCCCTGCCATTCGGACTATTGCAGGCCGCGGCCCTTTTTGGAGGCCATGCAATTGCGCCGAAGATTCTTCCAGAAAAATAATAATCCTTCAGGTTCGAAGTCCTGAAGGATTATTTCCATTCTATGCTTTTGCAAAATCAATGAATCGCTCAACGACTTCATCGATGAATCCTAGCGTAGCTTCATCAACCAGCCTGCCACCCTTAAACTTCGCAAATGCTTGTGTTATTAAGATCTCGTTGCCTGCAGGCTGCAGTACTCGCGCCTGAAGACCAGGGCTGGAAAGGATTTGTCGCAAATGCAGCTGGGCGCGGATGGTACCCATCACACCAGGTGTTGCACCGGCAATTAACACAGGCTTATTTTTCAATACAAAATCAACACGTGATAGCCAGTCGAGAGCATTTTTCAGAACACCCGGCACAGACCAGTTGTATTCCGGAGTAACAATCAATACGGCATCGGCATTTAGAATTTCTCTTTTGAAGCGTTTAACTTCGTCGCTAGGTTCAAGTTCCTGATCTTGATCGTAAAATGGCAGCCCGGCAATTTCCACAACAGAAATTTCTAGTGTATCGCTGTATCGCTCGCGAAGCGTTTCAACCAGCTGCAAATTCAAGGATTCTTTTCTAACACTGCCTACAAGTGCTGCTATTTTCATGGTCATCCCCCGTTATGTATATATTTTCTAGACAAAGTTATTCTACTCTAACAAATTTTCAACTTCAAATGTCCTGTTTGAAAATATGTAAATTTCTGATAATCATTAGGCGAAATCACTGCTTTTGAGTCAACGTATATTAAAATAGTAATTAGAGTTTTAGATGATAAATCCGCTATACACCATTCCAATATTAATTACGAAATGAAAAAAAATACTTGGATAAACACTGTTTGTTTTAAGTGTGATTAGTGCGTATATTACCCCTGCAAATGAAATTATTAGACTGAGAGGTAGTGAAAAACCAATTGAGAGATGAAGAAGTCCAAAACCAATACTGGTAACGGCAATAGCATACCCTGTGGATGTATATTCTTTAAGACTCGAAAGCAGCGTGCCCCTCCAAATAACTTCCTCAAAAACAGCATTAATAAGAGAAAAAAATATACCAAACAAAACTAGAGATTGAGTAAACTCTATATCCTTTTGAACGATAAAAATCGCATATATAACTACATTTACAACAATTCCAATTAGCCAAAACCAAAACATATCAACTTTATGAAATGGTAAGACGATAGGATTTTTCCAATCAGCATTTTGATTGTACCAAGACACCTTCTTCTTAAAGAAGAAATGGTTAAAAACAATTCCTAAAATAATAAAAACAAGAGAAAGACGATTAAAAATAATTTTAAATTCCTTTGAAATGTTCATCGTTCCAATGAACTCATTCGATAACGAAAACAAGACAAAACCAATTAGAAACGATAACAGTACGGATGTAACGAAACGTTTCTCTTTATTAGCAAATAACAATATCACTAATCCGAGAAATACAAATAAGGATAATACTCCGTGTATGTAAGAAATAGAAACAATCCCAATAAAAAATAAAGCCGCAATTATTACTAACAACAGAATCCCTCCTTTCTCCTTTTAAACAAACGTATGACACTTTCCAACTTTATGGACAAAAAAACAAGTTATTTTCCTGTCTTAATTGCTGTTTCGCTTATGATTAAAGCTAGTCTCAATCTCCCTAACCATTTTTCAGAATTACTCAGAACCCTGTTTAATCCATTAATATCTTCGTGATATTCTAAACCCTCAACCGAAGCATAATCTACCTTCAATTTTGCAATCCTGTGAGCGATCATTGCCCATTCAGAATCAGTCATTTTTTCGCACGAATATTTATTAATATATTCAGCGGCTTTTCTTGAAAATGAACAGGAGCCAGCAGTAATGTCTACGTCCATACCTAGTTCAAGGGAACAAATTTTGTTTGTTATTTTCTCAGTCTCCACCCATTCGGGCGGATGAGTATTCATAGCTCTGTCAGTACGTCCCAAAATGAGATAATCGTAATTTGGGATGGCAGAAACAATCGTTCTTAGTTCTTTTAAATGATTTGCACCCCAGGTTAAAAGCCTGTCAAAATCACAGTAATGGTAATAGTCACTTTCTCCGTTTAGCCCAAAATCCACCACTTCTCGTCTTGCCTGGGCCGCGCCTTTTTTAGGAATAATTTTTAAAGTAAACTTGCTATTTTCCATTTCCTTGATGTACTCAATTGAAGATTCTTCACTGATGGTTAAAAACAATTCTTCATAAATATCTTCTAGTTCTCTTTGAAGTTCATTGAATAACCTTATGTTTTTTCCATCCGGATCGTGAGTAACTGTTAAGAGGCCTATTTTAGGCAAAACTTCCACCTCATATATTGATTTGGAATAAAAACAAATACATAAATTAAAATTCCATATTAAACCAGCCGCGTTGAATAACAGATTCGACAAAAAAGGCCGTTATCCTTCTGGAATAATGTCCTGTTTAATGAAACCGTACTTTTTATAACTTGCTTAAGGACCCTATAAATAATAAAAATGACGTGTTCCAATTTCCCACGTCATTTTTATGTGTTATTTATCTTGAATGCATCCAACCAAAATTTGTATTATATCTGCTATTCCACCATCTTGAAAACTAACTCCCTGTTCATCTGTTTGAAGGCTTCGTGATTGGACGAGACCATCGCCATTTCACCTGCTTCAGGCTCAATGAATTTCTTAGCCCTGTTCACGGCATTTGCAGCATCTTGGAACGCACCCGCAATCAAGAAAACCTTGCCATCGTATTTCACTATATCCCCTGCGCCGTATAGTCCTGGTATTGATGTTTCCCCGGTTGGCGTATTTTTCAAATAAAAATTATCAAGCGTCTTAATGTCTAACTTACTATTGGCAAAAAGTGAGGCGTCCTGGTCAAAACCGTGTGTTACAAGCACTTCGTCAACGCCGATACTTATCTCCCTGCCTGTTTCGCTCGATACAAGCTCAACTTCGCCAATTCTCTCCTCCCCGCCTATAGGAACGAGGCGGCTGATTGTTGTATTCATCAGGCATTCTACACCGCTGTTCTCCAGCTGTGAGACTTGGGCTTCATGGCCAGCAAAAGCACCCTTCCGATAGGTTAAATACACCTTCCTGGCAACTGGCTCGAGCAAGTTTGCCCAATCAATAGCGGAATTTCCACCACCGGAAATAAGAACGACCTTATCCTTAAAACGTCTAATTGAATCCACCGAATAGTGCAAGTTGGCAGCTTCAAACCGGGATGCCTCTTCCAGCTCAAGTTTCTTCGGAGTGATGATGCCTGCCCCAATAGCAACAATGACAGTTTTTGAAAAATGAACCTCACCGGAGGCGCCCTCAAGCACGAAAATTCCCTCTTCATTTCTTGAAAATGAAGTGATTTTCTCATTTAAAACCACCTCTGGTTCAAACGTCATTGCTTGTTTAACCAAATGACCAATTAAATCCCTGCCGGTTACCGGAGCAAATCCTCCAACATCCCATATCAGCTTTTCCTGATACAAATTAATTTTTCCGCCAAGTACAGGCTGGGCCTCAATCAGCTTCACTTTCATATTCCGGAGGCCTGCGTAAAAAGCGGAATATAATCCGCCTGGCCCTCCTCCGATGATAATGCAATCGTAAATGTCCGCTTTATTCATAGGTTTCTCCTTTGTTTTGCCATATTTAATGATGTATGTGTTATTTGTCACAGGTTTGTCATTGACGGAATTTCCGAATCCCTTTATAGTGTTAATTGTAAGCGAAACTGATAATCATTATCAATTGAAAAATTAGTAAATGTTTTGGAGGAATGATCATGAATCGCCTTTATACTGAAAACTTGCAGGTTGGCTACGGAGAACGCTCAATCGTGAAAGATTTGTCTGTTGAGATTCCTGATAACCAAATAACCGTGATCATCGGCCCGAACGGCTGCGGAAAATCGACTCTTTTAAAAGCGATGTCGAGAATCATCTCGCACCAGTCCGGCTCCATCCTTCTCGATGGGGTTAGCATCCAGCGCGAAGACACGAAAACACTTGCCAAGAAAATGGCGATCCTTCCCCAAACACCTGAAAGCTCTTCTGGTTTGACGGTAGGTGAACTTGTTTCATATGGCCGCTTCCCATATCAAAAAGGGTTTGGCCGTTTGTCGAAAAAAGACATTGAAGTTATTGACTGGGCACTTGAAGTAACCGGAACAATCGATTACAAATATCAATCTATTGATGCCCTATCAGGCGGTCAGCGCCAGCGCGTCTGGATCGCAATGGCATTAGCCCAGGAAACCGATATTATTTTCCTCGATGAACCGACAACATACCTTGACATGGCGCATCAGCTCGAAGTCCTTGAATTGCTTCAGGACCTGAACCGCGAACAAGGCCGTACAATCGTTATGGTTCTCCACGACCTTAGCCAGGCTGCGCGCTTTGCTGACCACATCATCGCGATGAAAGACGGGCAAATCGTCAAATCTGGAACTTGCGATTTTGTTATCAATAAAAAAGTACTTAGAGAAGTATTCAACATCGATTGTGAAATCGGCGTTGATCCTTATACAAAAAAACCAATGATTTTAACTTACAACCTACTAAAAGGAGAAAACAAACATGCTAAAAAAACTTCTACCATCCCTGCTCGCACTGGTACTGGTGCTTAGTGCATGCGGCAGCAACTCTAACAACAACAGCTCTTCCAAAGAGCCTGAGAAGAAAGATGAACCAACAACCATCACGTATCAATCCGAAAACGGACCGGTTGAAGTACCAGCAAATCCAAAACGAATTGTAGTACTCTCTTTCTCTTTTTCCGGTAATGTGCTTGCACTTGGCGGTAATATAGTAGGAATTGATGCCTGGTCAAAAGCCAATCCCCGATTTGAGGAAGGGTTGAAGAATGCAGAAGTGGTAACCGAAGATAACTTGGAGAAAATTATTGAGCTAGAGCCAGATCTAATTATAGGTTTGTCTTCCATCAAAGATGTTGACAGACTAAAAGAAATCGCGCCAACGATTACTTACACGTATGGCAAAAATGACTACCTTACCCAACATATCGAAATTGGGAAACTTTTGAACAAAGAAAAAGAAGCAACAGATTGGGTTAATAACTTCAAGAAACAAGCTCAGGCTGCCGGAGAAGAAATTAAAGCAAAAATCGGTGCGGATGTGACAGTTTCCGTTATCGAAAACCAAGAAAAGCAGCTTTACGTATTCGGCAACAACTTCGCTCGCGGTACAGAAATTCTCTACCAGGAAATGAAGCTCAACATGCCTGAAAAAGTTAAACAGGATGCACTTAAGCCGGGCTTCTTTGCAATCAGCCCTGAAGTCCTTTCAGACTATGCCGGCGACTACGTCATCTTCAGTAAAAATGCAGATGGCGACACATCCTTCCAGCAGACTGAAACTTACAAGAACATTCCAGCAGTGAAAAATAACCGTGTGTTTGAAGTTGATGCGAAAGAGTTTTACTTTAATGATCCCCTTACACTTGAATATCAGCTCGAATTCTTCAAGAAAGCGTTCCTGGGCAAGTAATTTGGGTAATAAGACGTAAAAAAGAGGAATTCTGCAACCGGAATTCCTCTTCTTTTATATAAATTTTTGAACAATAGTACATAAGCAAAACGCCATTGTGAAAAAGCGCAGAGGATAAATGACCGAAGTCTGTCGAGGACATATTGTCATAGCCATTTAGCTAAAATGTCCTCGAAATATACTATCAAGTACAATTTGCCTTAGGTAGAAATCCAAAATGTCCTTGAAACACATTTTCGGGTACAATTTACCTTAGTTGAATGATTAAAATGTCCACGAACAAACGACAAACCACTAAAGTGCCCCTAAGCATTGTTCCTAAAATGCCATAGTGCTAACATGTTAAGTAGATTCCTTCAAAGATAGAATTATATTTATAAGAAATGAAGTTGATAAGATGGCGACTGATAAAAAATCATTATTACCTATTAAATTTGTTGGCGGTCTAATTTTGTTTATTGTTTCATTCACTATAGCCCTTTTATTCGGTGCCGCCGAGACGAGCCTGAAGGATGTCGGTCAGGCATTGTTTACCTCTCAGAAATCGGACACTCTGACAATGCTTCGTGAAATCCGCTTTCCTCGTGAAGTCGGCGCGGTTTTCGTTGGTGCCGCATTTTCTGTTGCCGGAGCAATCATGCAAGGTCTGACTCGTAATCCGCTCGCCGACCCCGGTCTGCTTGGCCTGACAGCGGGTGCTAATACAGCGCTTGCTGTAACGATTGCTCTCCTGCCAACTGTTGGTTACTTCGGAATCACAATTGCCTGCTTTATCGGCGCCGCTATTGGAGTCCTGTTAGTTTTGGGTATGGGAACTGTTAAAAAAGGAGGCTTCTCCCCTCTTCGGATAGTTCTTGCAGGGGCAGCGGTCTCAGCTTTTCTTTATGGAGTTGCAGACGGAATCGGACTTTATTTTAAAATCTCGAAGGACGTTTCACTTTGGACATCTGGCGGGCTGATGGGTACGTCATGGAGCCAATTGAAAATAATCATTCCATTTATTCTAGTCGGCATTGTCCTCGCACTGGTTCTGTCAAGGCAGCTTACCATCCTCAGCCTTAGTGAGGAAGTGGCTGTCGGCCTTGGCCAAAAAACTGCACTCGTTAAAACCGTTCTCGTTATTGCGATTGTCCTGTTGGCAGGTGCTTCTGTCGCACTGGTAGGAAACATGGCATTTGTCGGGTTGATGATTCCGCATATAGTCAGGCTCGTGGTTGGAACTGATTATCGTTATGTTTTGCCAATGTCCGCAATTGCCGGTGCAGCCTTCATGCTGCTGGCTGATACAGCGGCGCGAGTCATCAATGCCCCATACGAGACACCACTCTATGCAATCGTATCGGTATTGGGACTTCCCTTCTTCTTGTTCATTGTAAAGAAAGGGGGAAAAGTCGCGCTATGATCCATCCTTCCATTCTAAAAAAACAACGTATTCTTCTACTCGGACTTATTGTTTTGACCATTACAACCATCGTTGTCAGCCTGGGACTTGGTTATTCGTCAGTCACTTATGACCGTATCCTCCCTACTCTTTTTGGGAACGGGACGTTTAAAGAAGAGTTCGTCCTGATGGAACTTCGCCTGCCCCGCATTTTTGTCACGTTTTTAGCAGGTGTTGGACTCGCTGTTGCCGGATCAATCCTGCAGGGCCTGACCAGAAATGACCTTGCCGACCCAGGTATCATTGGAATAAATTCAGGTGCCGGTATTGGGATTGCAGTGTTTTTCTTGTTCATGCCGATTGAAGCAGATTCGTTTGCCTACCTGATTCCGATTATTGGATTTATCGGGGCAGTCGTAACAGCACTGCTCATTTATCTACTTTCATACAATCGCGGTACTGGATTTGATCCTGCCAAGCTGATCCTTGTTGGGATTGGGTTTTCAATGGCTCTGTCAGGTGCTATGATCGTCGTGATTTCGTCCGCTGAACGCCAGAAAGTTGATTTCATTTCGCGCTGGCTTGCCGGCAATATCTGGGGAGGCGACTGGCCATTCGTTCTTGCTCTTCTCCCATGGCTCGCCATTCTTATTCCATTTACCTTGTTCAAAGCAAATCGGTTGAACATCCTTACACTGAACGAACCGGCTGCCATTGGTGTCGGACTCTCCCTGGAACGGGAACGGTTTACTCTCCTTCTTGCTGCAGTTGCACTTGCAGCGGCGTCCGTTTCCGTTACTGGCGGAATTGCTTTCATCGGGCTAATGGCGCCGCATCTTGCCAAAGCCTTGATTGGACCACGATATCAGTTATTTCTGCCGCTTTCCATGCTAATCGGAGGCTGGCTGCTCCTATTTGCGGACACGATCGGACGTAACTTAGCCGAGCCTGAAGGCATACCAGCAGGAATCATGGCCTCTCTAATCGGGGCGCCATATTTCATTTATTTATTGATGAAAAAATAAATGCCAGAGCGCTGATGCTCTGGCGTTTTTCGTCTCCCTTACGCTTCCAGTTCAAAAGCATATGTTCCTATATCGCTAAGATAAAACGTATCAGAAAACCCAATAGTGAAGAATGAATAATGTGGGTAGAGGAATAATCAAACCTTTTGCTGAAAGGCTAGAGAATAGCTAGAATTACTATGAAAGGAGGCTCTTTAATGATAGCAATCAGTGTAAAACAACCAGGCGGTCCAGAACAATTACATATTGTTGAGTTTGATAAACCCACCCCAAAAGACGGTGAGGTTTTAATCAAAGTAAAAGCTGCAGCTGTGAATCGAACAGATATCGTAACCAGACAAGGCAAATCGGGATATATGGGCAACCCGATTTTAGGTGTTGAAGTTGCTGGAATTGTTGAACAAGCGGGCAAAGGAGCAACCATAGCTGTCGGCACGCGCGTCATGGGGCTTGTGAATGGAGGCGGCTATGCGGAATATGCCGTTATGCCGGCTGAAAGAGCGATGGTGATTCCGGACAACCTAACATTCGAGGAAGCTGCGGCTATTCCTGAAGTTTTTTTGACCGCGTATCAAACGCTATTTTGGATCGGCCAATTGCGTGCTGGTGAAACCGTGCTTATTCATGCTGGCGGCAGTGGAGTTGGAACAGCGGCGATTCAACTTGCAAAACAGATTGGGCAGGCAAATGTCATTACAACCGCCGGAACCAAAGAAAAGCTGGATTTTTGCCGGTCATTAGGTGCGGATGTATGTATAAATTATAAAGAACAGAATTTTGACGAGGAAGTCCTTAATGCGACCAACAACAAAGGTGTAGATTTGATTCTCGATTTCATTGGAGCATCTTATTGGAAAAAAAATCTTGCCAGCATAAAAGTAGATGGCCGATGGGTATTGATTGGGATATTAGGTGGCGCAGAAATAGAAAAATTCAATTTAATGGACTTGATGGTCAAACGGATTCAATTGACTGGAACGCTTCTAACACCAAGAAGCGATGAATACAAGGCAGCACTAACATCTGAACTTTCCGCTAAAACCATGGAGCTCTTTACTAATAACAAGCTTCGTCCAGTTGTTGACCATGTATTCTCACTTGAACAAGTCCAACAAGCACATGAACATATGGAGAACAATAAAAATATCGGAAAGATTATATTAAAGGTTAATTAACATAATTGTTTTCGGAGATGGTATTTATTGGGGGTAGTAACAGCTTTGCTGGAACACCCCTTTTTGTATTCCAAAAGTGCCTATAAATAAAAAAATCGACTTTTTTCAGCTGCAGCCATTATTTTTTCGAAGCCAGAAGTGTGAACTCCCAAGGGATATTTTGACCTTTCCAACCCGGATGTTCGTCAAACCTGGTTAATATAAAACCAGATTGAAAAACAGAATTGATTATTTCACTCAATGTAAAGTACCTAACTGAAACGTCGGGGAAATCTACCTGCTCGGCCTTATCGAAAAACTTTTTATAGGAAACATCCCCGCTACGGATTCCTTCATCAAAATATGTAGGCTGGATGTCAAACCGATCCTCGTTTTTAAAAAAGCATTTCCTCAAAGGATGAAAATCACTAAGTATCATTTCCCCGCCCTCTTTTAACAAGGAGTGAAGAATATACATAAAACGGTTGAGATTATGAAAATAGTGAAGAATGCCCCCTTCTAAATATAGCACGTCAAATCGCCCTCCATATTTGTTTAGGTCAATGTCATTAATATTTGTAACGATATAGGTAATCTTTGTTTGTGCGCTTTCTGCCAGTTCAAGTGCATACCGCTTGTTTTCTTGTGAAATATCAAACACTGTAACTTCAGCGCCTAAAAGTGAGAGCGGGACTGCTTTTCTTCCATTTGATCCGCAAAGATTAGCAATCTTTTTTCCGGCAACCTCGTCAAAATAACCGGAATGCTTCTTTAAATGTCCTCTTGGGTTTGTTGCTATTTTGGCTGCCAGCTCTTTAGGCAGACCATATTTTTTCACCCAAAATTCATATGCCCGGTACTCCCAGGCTCTTTTGTTCTGTATACTCTGTTCGTTCAATGAGATTGCCCCCTTTTGCATCAGTTAAATATTCGCCAGGAGGTGAATTTTTCCTTCAAAGCTTTGTATACAACTATATAAATATGGAAAAAACTGTACAGAGAACGGAGGGTATCCAATGATCCGATTATTTATGACTATTTCATTTATCGTTTTCCTATTTATATCATGGCCGGCAATTGAGGAGCAGCTGGACAATCCAGATAAAGCTATTGAACGGGTCCAAACTGAACTTAATTCCCTCAGGAACAACCCTGAAGTAATGGACGCGGCCTTTGCGCTGATTGACGACTTTCAGGAACTTCTCAAACAAACATGGGTGCTGATTAGGGAAATCAACGAGGACCATCCAACTCCTGCGCCACAGGAAGCTGACAGCGTTTAGTGGATTTTCTGTGGCCATAGCTGGTTATTCTTTATAGATAAGTCCCTGCTCAATTCCCTCGCCCCGGGTTAATCGTGATAAACCAGATTTTTTCTACCTTAACTCAAACAATTTCCACCACAAGTTTGATTTTTTCTACTTATATCAAATTTTATCTGCCACATCTTTAAATATATCAACGTTATTCACACTTCCTACACCACCTGGCTCTCACTCCAGCAAAGATGGACAACTTCAAACAAATTTCAACCCAAATCTTGTTCCATACACTTAACATCATCATCCACCCTATCCTAACATATGGTAAGATTGACGGAGATAGTGTTAAGAGGTGATTTCATTGCCAGATTGGTCGTACCATCCGCTTTTTAAACCATTACTGACGAAGCTTCCTCCTGATGTTGGCCGGGAGTTTATTCATCGTGGGATGAGCCTGCTTTCATCCAATCCTTTTGGAGAAAGACTCATAGAATTTCTTGGCCATATGGCCCCTTCCCGCACCTTGCAAAAGCATTTTTTCGACACTGAGTTTTCGACTCCGGTGGGCATAGCTGGCGCAATCGATCCAGAGTTATCAGGGGTAAAAGCTTTTCAAAACCTCGGTTTTGGTTTTATCGAAATAGGCCCGGTTTCTATTGAAGGAACACCGATAGATAACATTCTTCATTTTGACGAAAAAAATGCCAGGATTAAAGGCCTCACAGGACATTCAATCTCACTCGAAACTGCGAAAGCCCAGTTACATTCGCTCAAAATGAAAAAAGTACCCTTCTTCATTAGGGTACGGGGAAATTTGACCGAATTAAACCAACTATGCGAAGCGCTTCTGGCCTATGGTGATGCTTTTATACTGGAAAGCGAGTATGCAGGTTCACCAGCTGAATTCAGCCAACTGAGGGACAGGATAGGCAAACCGCTCATTCTCACCTTAAAGGAAAGAAACCTTACTAATCTAGAAAGCTATAAACTTGATGGGCTGCTTATAGAAGGAGAGTCTTGCGAACAAATTGGCGTAGCAATAGAACGTGTTAAGAAACACCTTGGCCATAATATTCCGGTTATGACTTCCGGAGGGGTAAATGAACCTGCCGATGCCCTGCTACTTCTGGAAAAAGGTGCGTCGCTTATCATGCTTGGCCAGGAATACATATTTACCGGCCCTGGCTTGCCAAAACGGATTAATGAAGCATACTGCTATAAGACCAACCCAAAACCAACAATAAATAAAGGCTGGATCTGGTATTGGCTGTTCGGGATGGCAATTCTGATTGGCGGGTTCGTTGCGCTGTATTTTAGCATGACAGATGTGATCCTTCCATATGATGAATCATTCCTCGGCATTTTCCGTGAAGATATTTTGAGTTTTAGCCCTGAGATTCTTTACTTTATGGCGCATGACCGTATGACGCTGGCCGGCACGATGATTTCAGGAGGGATTCTCTATATCCAGCTTGCCAGACATGGAATCAGATACGGTCTCCATTGGGCAAGAAAAGCAGTCAATATCGCGGGAATAATCGGTTTCCTTGGCATCCTTTTATTCATTGGATATGGCTATTTCGATTGGCTTCACGGGTTATTCTGGCTGATTCTATTGCCTTTATTTATAATGGCATTTTTGAAAACGAAAGACGCAGCAGAATCGCCGGCCAGTACAAACCTTTTCAACACCAAGGCCTGGAAATTGGCATTGATAGGGCAGCTTTGCTTTGTAGTATTAGGTGCAGCGTTGGCAGTTGGAGGAGTGGTCATCTCGACCGTTGGCGTATCAAATGTTTTTGTTCCAAGCGATCTTCAATTTCTTTGTCTTTCACCAGAAATGCTGGACGAATTCAACAATAAATTGATTCCAGTTATTGCCCATGACAGAGCAGGATTTGGAAGTGCATTGCTAAGTGTGGGCCTGCTCGTATTGATGCTCGCGTTATGGGGAATCCGCGAAGGTGAGCGCTGGGTTTGGTGGACCTTCACAATTGGTGCTATTCCGGCATTCATTGCCGGAATTGCGACCCATTTTATTATTGGGTACACCGATTTCTTTCATTTGCTGCCTGCTTATTTTGCATTCTTTTTGTATGTAGCTGGTGTGATTTGCACGGCGCCATTTTTATATGCGAAAAGTAGTTCATCGATCATTGCTTCACCTAGGGATAAGTCCGCTTTAAGCTCTAATTAGATTTCTTAGTAAAATAAGCCGGCTAGTCCCTGCTGGGAGACTAGCCGGCTTTAACTTTCATCCTTAATTCTTACTTATTATTTTGTCTATTATCCCGTAGTCCAGAGCTTCCTGGGCACTCATGTAATAGTCCCGATCTGTGTCCTTGTCAACTTTTTCAACTGGCTGACCAGTGCGTTCAGAGATGATTCCATTTATATGTTCGCGCAGCTTGAGGATCCTTTTTGCCGAAATCTCAATTTCTGTGGCCTGGCCCCTTGCTCCTCCCAGTGGCTGGTGAATCATAATTTCGCTGTTTGGCAGTGCATAGCGCTTCCCCTTTGTGCCTGCCAATAGAAGCATTGCCCCGAATGAAGCGGCCATCCCAATGCAAATGGTGCTGATTTCCGGCTTAATCAACTGCATTGTATCAAAGATCGCAAACCCAGCAGTAGTTGAGCCGCCCGGGCTGTTAATATAAATGGAGATGTCCTTCTCGGGATTATCAGCTTCTAAAAACAACAGCTGCGCAATTACACTATTTGCAACGTGGTCATTAATTTCGTCTCCAATAATGACAATTCGGTCCTTTAGCAGCCGTGAGTAAATATCATACGAACGTTCCCCTCGACTGGATTGCTCAATCACATATGGTATTGCACCCATACATTTCGCCTCCCTTTTAAGCTGCCATGCAATATGGTTTGAGAGATGTGCTGCTGGAATGCTTTTGAGAGGCCAGCTTTCGAACATCTGCAAGGGAAGGGATTTGGTGAAGATGTTTAATTAAAATCGCGGGATCTTCACGCTTCAGCGACTCGTGTAAAAGGCCAGATAATACCTCAATTTCACTTGCTTCAACCTGATCAGTAAGAGGACGGAAATGCTCATACTCCAACCGTTTTCTGGCGCGATGCAGCATAGACTTTATCGCCATTTCTGAGGTACCGGCGATTTCCGCTATCTCCTTTGCCTGATAATTGAAAGCCTCCTTCAATGTGAAAATAACAGCCTGCTTGAGAGTTAATTTTTGTAAAAGATGGTTTACTGCATCAAGTTTACTTTCTGTTGATGTACTGGTATCAGGGCTAGCCTGTTCATCAGGTATGCCGACCACCTCAAATTTCCTCTTTCTGACCGTATCAATCCATTGATGATAGGCAATCTTTTTCAAAAGCGGCTCGGTAAATTGCTCTGGCTCATAAGTCTGGAAAGCCTTTAAGAGCGTACTCTGGAACAAGTCGTCAGATTCCCATTTATTTTTGGTCAAAAAACTGCAGTATTTACCCAGTCCTGTAAAACTATCCTCTTCCCTGGAATCCCTTTTTTCAGTCAAGTTCGAGCTGGCTAGCATTCTCGTTCACTCCTTTGAAACCTCTCTGCCTCTATAACGATACGCAGCAGGGAAAAGATACGGGCAGAAAAACTAATTTTATAACAGTATATCCATCAAGGACGGATTAAGTTTACATAAAGGAGTATTTTACGATATGGATCCCATACACCGAACCATGCTAATTTGCCTATTTATTTATATTCTGGATTATTATGCTGAACAAATCCAAACAGGTAGCATTCATGCATGACAGAAGTGGAAAAATCCATTGGAGGGGTATATCCGGAACGAATTTTTCGATCATATGGCCGTATTCGCGTTGATGGTTATCCATCTCCTTTTAGAATGATTGATCTAACCTCTGAAGTAATTCTCCAATTTTCACATCATGAATGACCAAATCGGCCCGGTTATCGAGTTCAGTTTCTTCCAAATTGACGATGACTAGTTTCGCGCCTGCCATCTTCGCGATTTCCGGAAAAACATTGGCAGGGTACACACTGAGTGATGAACCCATGACAATGAACAAATCTGCGCGACGGGCTTCTAGTTCAGCATGCTGGACTGCTTTTTCAGGCAGCATTTCCCCAAACAAAACGACAGAAGGACGAAGGAAGCCCCCGCATGCTTCACAGAATTTATCATCCTCCATGAAAAGATCGATTGGATACCTTCTCCCACAATCATTGCAGTGACATGTCCTTAGGGTTCCATGTAGCTCAGATACCTGGTTATTGCCGGCGCGGTGGTGGTAACCATCCACGTTCTGGGTAATAATCGATTGAATGCGGCCTTCCCGCTCCCATTTCGCAAGGATTTTATGGCCCTGGTGCGGCTTGTGCTCTCGAAGATTTTCAACCCTGTGTCTATAAAATTGTATGAATTCATTTGTATTCTCTTTCATTGCCCGGGTGCTTGCAAGCTGCATCGGATCAGCACCGTGCCAAATCCCGTTGGTCCCTCGGAAATCCGGGAGTCCTGCTTCTGTACTCATTCCCGCCCCAGTGAAAACAACAGTATGGGTGGCCTTGTCTAAAAATCTTTTCAACTCTTCCATCCTATAACACCTCGCAGATGAATTTTCTAATTTTCGCAGTCCAGTTTAAGCAAAGTTCACACGTTTTTCTGAAGCTATCAGCCAAACGATAACGATATAACATATCTCAAGCATGATGGAGATAAGGCAATCAAAGCCTTTTGATACATTTTTTATCAAAACCCACACATTTGGGTTCCCGCTTGTCCTTTTTATCGAACGTTTTTCCGGTTTATCGGTCTAGCATAATTTTTATCGGTCCAAAAAATAATTTATCGGTCCAACAGAAATTTTATCGGTCAAACAATTGCCCCTACCGCCGCCACCCACTATGAATTATGGACAACACGGTAGGTCTGTTGGTATGCTAACCGGCAATTCCTTAAATCGAGTTCCTCTGACAGGGGTATTGACCCGTTAATCATGCTTAGAACCATGCTCTTTTCTAAAAGCACGACGCTATACACTTCTTCATATTCGTTTTAAACTCCTGCATGTTTTCATGCAAATATCCGATAAGTTAAGAGTGTTAATAAAATCCCCAAAATTTTTAAAGCAGCGTAACTTTGTCCAATAAAAAACACCTGCAATAATCTTTGCAAGTGCAGTGGTGTTGTATAGGGTGACAATTTAGAAGTTAACCATCGTAAAATATACGCCAAAAAATATCGTAATCAGGATAATAAAAACTCCTAGGCCAATGATTGATCTCTTCGGTGCCCGGAATGTTTGAGTATTGATCGCATCAATTTTTCTAATATAAGCCACAGTTGCGATTACAATCACAATTATCCCGAGCAGGACCGATGAAATACCAATCAGATTCGCAAACAAATCCCCGGCGGGCGTCAGGCTTGTCTTCATAGTGAAATGCAGATTGGTGACAAGAAAGCCAACCCCAATAATTGCAATAGCCGTCCTAATCCAAGCCAGGTAGGTCCGCTCGTTGGCCAGGTGCTGCTGGATATATTTTGATTCAGTCGTCTGTGTCTTGGTCTCTTGTTTAGCGTCGTCCAAATTAAATCACTCACAGTTTGGGTTATAGTGTTTTCGTTATTCTATACCCAGCCTTCCTGCAAAAATCCCTATAATAGCTTATACATATAGTACTCGTTTACATATTCCCCATTTATCTTTAAGGAGTGGACTTTTTCACCTTCTATGACGAAGCCCATTTTTCTGTATAGATTAAAGGCACGATCGTTGTTTTTAATGACTGTAAGCTCTAATCTCGTGATGTTCTTTTTATTTGCCCACTCAAAAACCTGATTGAATAATTGGCTTGCTACGCTACGCCCGCGGAATTTTTCATCAACTCCAAGAACAAGGTAAGCTGAATGGCTCTTTCGCCTAACGGTACCACCAAGTGCAGCGATAAACCCGGCGAGTGCTCCCTCTGACTCGGCAACAAAGAAAATCGATTTTTCCCCCGCCATGAATTTTTCAAGGATTTTTCTCTGCTGTTCCACCGTCGTTTGTTTCTCCCCCGGTTCATACAGCATAAAGCCAGACTCCTCTATTCTCTTGCTAAGCTCAAGGAATTCTTCTGCATCAGTAAGTTCGATTGGACGGATGATCATATTTATTCCCCCTATTCCCCAGGCAGCATAACATCACCGCTGTCTATATTGATAATAATACATCATTATTATTGTAAAAATAGTTTCTTTCCCTAATTTTTCCGATAACTGAATCAGGATTTTTGAATAGGATAGAATAAGCCTGAGCAATCCATTAGTGCTTAATCCTTCGTAAGGAGTGATAAGTGAATGGCGGATAAAAAACCAACAATTCCTGGATCCAAGGGCATTAATCGCCTTAAGGAGGAAATCGCCAGGGAATTAGGTGTCCATCTGAATATTTCCACCAAACCTAGACGCAACAATAAATCGAAGTGATGGCCCACTTTGCTTACAAGGCGACTTCATCCGGCAGGAACAAAACAAAAAGCTGTCCATCAGGGCGGCTTTTTGGTTTTCAAAAAAATAAAGGGTATTCCGGCCTAAATGTAGAATATATATAATCGGGTATGAACATTTAGGATGGAGGAGAAATATACATGAAACTTCAGCAGTTTATTGTTAACAGAGAGGAAGTGCGGTACCTGACCGAAAGGGCGACCATCAAAGAGGCTTTGGCTTTCCTTGATGAAACGGGGTTCCGCCGTGTTCCGGTTTTGGATTATGCTGGGAAACGATTCCTCGGCAATGTTGAAAAAATAGACATTTTTGAATACACAGGTGACCAAAGTGACAGCATCGAGAAGATTCTTAAGGAATCTGATGGATTCGCACATGCTGAAGATTCGTTCAAAAAGATTTTTTCCAACATAAAGCGACTTCCTTACCTGGCGATTGTGAACAGAGCAGATGAGTTTGTTGGTATCCTGACCCATGCGCAAATTATGAATCTTCTGGAGGATACATATAGCGATGGCATCTCACTTACCATCGGCCTTTTTGAGCAAAGCCATGCAATTGAACGGATTTCAGCGATTGTCGGAAAGCATACAAGCATTCTCTCGATGTTCACCCTCGGCAGCAACAAAGCGGTCCGTCAAATTCACCTATCGATTCCGAAAGATGCACCACGGAATACCGTCAACAAGATTGTTGATGAACTCAATGATTTGGGCTTCCGTGTAACCAATATAGAATAACCCCATAGAGGATGGAACTTTAAAAAGTTCCTTCCTTTTCATTGACCGTACCAACGGAAGCAGCAATTCTGCATGGAGCAGAACATGAACACAATAGGACAATCCTCCAACCTGGTTAGATTAATCTCTGAAACAGGCTCTCTTGGATTAATCCACCTTTTCCAGACTGCGATTAATCTACGATACAGGCTCTCTTGGATTAATCCGCCTTTTCCAGACTACGATTAATCCACGATACAGGATCTCTTGGATTAATCTGCCTTTTCCAGATTGCAAAGCCAGTACTAGGCTACATCCCGCTTTCAACTGTGACTAATGTAAAAGGGAAAGGATCCTCATCCTTTCCCTTATATCAGCTTGTTTCGAAGCACCACCGACTTAGAGTCATGCATCGCTGCTTTTTACAAGCTGGTTATCCCTCGTTTGCAATTATTCACTTATTCATTAGGGCGGACCTTCACAACAAAATCCCAAGTCAAGCCATTGTCCTTTGATGTGAATTTTCCTTTTACTTTACCGCCAAGATAATCACCATTCGGTCCCTGATTGACAAGCATTGCTAACCCTTTTGCTGTTTTAATTGGGACTTCAGCCGAAACAAAGATTTCCTTGTACTTTGCCGGTACACGAACCTCGGCCTTCTGCCAAGAAATACCGCCATCCCGGGTCACATGAAGGTCTGGCTCAACAGGATTAATTGTTCCGTAGGAAAGAAATCCTGTTTTTTCATCGGTAAACCCACCATCATACAAAAGCCTTGTCTGCCCGGAATCTGCCGTCTTTCTCCAGGTCTTTCCCCCATCGTGGGTCAAAAAGACACTGGAGCCTTCCTGGGACATGGTTCGGCTGCCCGAAACAATGATATAGCCAAAGTTGTCAGTCAGGAAGTCCACTTTCCGGTAACGAACACCTGGATAGGACTGGGTCACAATTGAATTCTGCCATGTTTTCCCCTTGTCAAGTGAGTAGGTAACCATTACGCCTTCGGTTTCCCAATCGCCCCCATTCGTATGGACAAAAACCGCCCTATTCCCCGTAAGGATATAGCTATTTAGGATTAGTTCCTGCTGACTACCGTTGTATTCCCCTACGAAAAGCTGTTCCTTTTCAACCGGTACCATTACCCAGGTTTGCCCGCCATCAAAGGTTAGGTTCAGTTCATTGTTTTGAAGAGAGTAACTCACTGCTTCGTTTGTTTGAACGGGGCGCAGTTCCTCTTTCTTTGGCTGCTCTTCGGTCTGGGGTTTTGGCTGCTCCTGGCTTAGGTTCGGCTTTGTATCCATAAACGATAATTGGTACACAAAAATTGCTCCGAACATGCTGAACATAATGAAAGCAGCAATCCCAGTAATGAATTTTTTCAAAAAACTCACCTAATTTTAACAAAGTCTTGTTGCTCTTTTCTCCATGAAGGTTGGCTTCAAACATCCAGACGTGTCGTAAGCCTGCCTTTTACATTAGAGGCAACGCAATTACTTTTTCTCTAGCTGTCTCTTTATGAACCTAACGCATTCCTCAGCAATCAGCTCTTTGTCGTTATCGAGTGTTGCAACGTGGTAACTGTTCTCCAGAAAGGTAATTTCTTTATCTTGGGACGATACTTTTTCATAAATTTCTTTCGAGTTTTCTGGCGGAACAACATGGTCAACGGTCGATGATAGGACGAGGATTGGCACTGTAACCTTATGTAAATTGCCTCTGACGATGTTCATGAGTGCCATGATATCACCCATTGACTTCACTGGTGTCTGCGGGTATGCAAGTTCTTTAATGCCTTCCTGTTTGATGTCTGAGCCAATGCCTTCAATGAACCGGACGCCGCTGCTTTTAAGCTGTTCAAAGTTTTTTGCCAATTCCGGCATATCAATTGCCGCATTGATTGGCATCACCCCTGCAAGCTCTGGATGATTTTCAGCCAGGTACAACGTTAATGTCCCGCCCATGGACAATCCGGCAACAAATACGGTTGAGCAATTTTCCTTTACCTTTTCAAGACCAGTTTCCACGTCACGGATCCAGTCCTCAAAGGACGCTTGTTCCATATCTTCTGGATGGGTACCGTGGCCAGTCAGCCTTGGCCCGTAAACTGTGAATCCCTGCTCGGCAATTTTTTCTCCCAAAAACCGCATACTCTGTGTTGAGCCGGTAAAACCATGGCTAATCAGCACACCAACTTCATTGCCCCGAAAGAAAAATTCCTCGGCTTCTTTTAAAACAGGATACTTTTCTTGCATGTTAACCCCTCCTAAAAGATTTTTCAGACAACTCTATTTTCTATCAGGAGGAAATTATTTTCAATTTTCAGCTCTTATACCACTATTGTTACATCGATTAATTCCAGAAAGCCAATCTGCTTCATCTTTAAATCAGCGGTCTCAAGGTAAAGTACCTTTTTCAACTCATCAATTGTGTGCAGCATTCCTTCGTATTCTATAAAAAATCCATCATTCCAAATTTTAATTCGCACCGGACTTGCGTATTCCATCGCAAGCAGGATGTTCTGCTCAATTTCCTCCCATTCCTGTTCATCTAGGATTGGTTTCGCTACCTTAGAATCTTCAAGCCTTGCTTCCCTCATCAGTTTCGATTGTTCAGGCATAAAGAAAGCGGATCGCCATTTCATTTTGCCACGGTCCCGAATTCCCATACTGATCACTCCTCCTTTCAGCCTCCCTTCTATTATAGAACATTTGTTCGATAAAAATGCAAGAAATTATAGTTAATCAAAAATCCTTTAGAAAAGGAGAGATCCCCCTCTCCGAAATAATTTTGATGGAATTTCCTCTCATCATGCTGCTTACTTTTTAATCCACATGGGTAAAGACATACCATCAATTAGTATTTGAGGTAGGTAAAAAAATGCGGACTAAAATTATCAAGATTTTAAATGAAAATCGCCATGAGCTTTTTTCTAATTGGAAAAATGAATTACATGATAGCATCCCAAAATCTGAGTATTCCGAGGAAGTTTTTGCAGAGGAATTGTTCGATTTTATTTTTGAAAGTCTGAAAAGAGTAAATACCGAATCTGCTTCCCAACTAAGCAGCTTTTATTCAAAGCTAATAAATTCGAATGGTTCACTGAATTTCATTACATATGGATGCCAGGCATTTAGAAGGATAGCCTTAAAAACCTTGCTCCATCAAGATTTAACCAAAGAAGATGTTATTGCGGTTTATAATGAAATCGACCGCTGGTTCGACCCTATATTATTGCAGATCATGAATGACTGTTCGAATAATTGGGAGGAAGCTTTATCAAAGCAGCAAGCTGAAATTCAGGAGCTGTCAGCACCTGTAATCCAGCTTTTTGAACATATTGTTGTCCTCCCACTGGTGGGAAGCGTAAACGAAGTCCGTGCGATGACAATTATGGAAAATCTTCTTGAAGGAATTGAAAAACACAAAGCTGAAATTGTCTTTTTGGATATTAGCGGTGTCCCGACCATTGATACTTTTGTTGCCCAGACCCTGATTAGTACGACAAGGGCCGCAAGATTATTGGGTTCTGAAAGCATCATTGTCGGAATGAGACCGGAAATCGCCCAAACCATCATTGGGCTGGGCATTAATTTAAATGAAATCCGGACATATGGTTCACTTAACGCCGGGCTCACTTATGCATTAAATCGGTTAAGAGTAAGGGAATAGCGATTTAAAAATATTCATAAAGTACTCGAAAACGCTCAGAAATCTGGGCGTTTATTTATGCATTTAATTATATTCAGAATATTTATATATTTATAAGGTAAAACTCTATTTTTATAATATGATTATCTTAAAGGATATGTTGTTTCAGGAAATATTCTCCAACTGCTGAGTTCATTCTAAATGGATTGCTGGGGAGTAAGGTTATAAGTAAGAAGTCGAGGGTTTCTTTTCAGTTCTAATATGAAATTGGAGGTTAGACTATGAGAGCAGCTATTTATAAATCCTATGGTCCCCCTGAAGTGCTGAAGATAGAGAATGTTGAACCCCCATCCATATCGGATGAAGATCGAGTTTTGATCAAAGTACACTACGCTTCGGTCAATCCATATGATTACCATTTCCGAAAAGGTTATTTTCCTACCAGGTTAGAAAATGGTCTTACAAAGCCCAAGAATCCTCTGTTGGGCATAGACGTTTCAGGCATAGTTGAAGCAATAGGAAGTAATGTACATAAATTTAAGGTGGGCGATCAAGTATTTGGAAGCTGTCTCGGATCACATGCAGAATATGTCTGTCCCCGTCAGAACGTCCTCAGTCTTATACCGAAAAACATTTCCTTTGAGGAAGCCGCAGCTGTCCCCTGTGCTGCCCAGACAGCACTGCAAGCCTTGAGGAATGTAGCCGGGTTAAAGCAAGGACAAAGGGTTTTGATATACGGTGCATCTGGCGGCGTCGGACATTTTGCTGTTCAACTTGCCCGATGTTTTAAGGCAGAGGTAACCGCTGTTTGCAGTACCTCGAATCTCCAGTGGGTTAAAGACCTGGGAGCAGATCACGTAATCGACTATACAAAGGAAGATTTCTCGAATAACGGGATAAAGTACGATGTGATTCTAGATGTAGTTGGTAAGCGGAGCTTCTTTAGCTGTTTGCGTTCTCTAACAGATACTGGTGTTTATATTACAGAAAACCCACTCTATCCGAAGTATCATCCTATTCAATTGCTAATAAGTTCTTTGGTTGGCCGTAAGAAAGCCAAGATTCATCTTGCGAACCCAAATGACATTGATTTGGACTTCTTACGAGGGCTTTTGGAGGAAGAGAAGCTAAAACCCGTTATTGAGAAGTGCTATCCTTTTGATCAAATTGTAGACGCCCATAGGCATGTTGAAAATGGGCATACAAAGGGGAAAGTCGTCCTACAGTTTGTACATTAAGAAATAACTAGTAAAAAAATAAACCTGGGACAATGACTAACGAGTTCCGTTTTAAGGAGACCATTAAAATAGTATTGTATTTAGCATATAAAATCGCAAAAAAAATAGGCAGCTATTTGCTGCTTTTTCTTGTGGTTTTTATCCTTTTTTCAGTTGTCCTTTTTCAACATAAGCACCCGTTAGTTGAATAAGGGTATCTTCATATTTCAAGGAATCTCTTTGTGTTTACCTCTTCCTGTCCTTCCTTGATGGTAGCCGAGAACGTAACAAACAAGTCCTAAGATACAAAAAACAACATCCTCAGAAACACCTATCTCTCCAACAAACAAACAAATACAAATAATGATTACAATAACAATTATCGAAATAAAGGTAATTTTATTTTTTTCTCTGTTGGACTCCTTGTGTTTACCTCTTCTTTTCCTTCCGTGACGGTAGCCTATAAAGCCGATAACCAGTGCTAAAATACCAAAAACATCCTCAGAAATGCCTATCTCTCTAAGCAATAAACAAATACAAATAATGATTACAACAACAATAATCGATAAAACAGTCATTATTTTGCTTTCTCTAATAGATTTTTTTTTATTTTTTCGTTTCGCCACACTCCTTCACCCCTCTCCTGAAGTATACGAGTGTATAGAATAAATAACCCTTTTATTAGGAAAATTTCTTTGTTTCTAGATATAACTAACCTGCCCCGTTTGTTCAATAAGGATTTCAACAATCCCTCTTACAAGCCATTGAATCGTCTTGGTTACATCTCCTTACTATCCCATTCCCAATACATTTCTCCATTTACTCTTATCATCCGATCCAGCCAAGTGGGAAAATCGCAAAGTAAATCGTATACAGGTATTCCCATTAAAATCAAATAATTCTTATCTGATGAAAGAACGATGTATAGTCCATCTATATCTTGGACGTAACCAATTGGGAACCAATCGTCTTTACACTCCATTGGCACATAGTCACCTGTTTTTACCTTTTCTAATATTGATAACGCTTCTTCTATGGAATGTATACCAAACAAAGTTCCGTAATCCCAAGAGAAAAATTCAGCTCCATTATGTAGCCGCAGAAAATTTTTATAGTCTTCAGGTAATTTTTCGTATGAGTTTATGACATCTTCATCAACTGGGGCATTAAATTTAAAACTCATATCAAAAAGATGTCCGTCACTTGATTGAATAGTTAGCGAGTTTGTATCGCCCAGCCTATTTTTTAAACCACTCAGTACATTTGAAATACTCGGCTTTGACAAGTATGTCCCCTCCATTTTTATGTTGGTAATTAAGCTAACCTGCCCCGTTAGTCGAAGAAACCTATTCATTTTCCACCATTTTATTGAGTTGAATTAATGCCTCATTTACTTCTTTTCTCGTTTGTTGCTATGAAATTTCAAAGACAGTTTCTTGCCCTGGAAGACACTCGTACCAGTAACAATCTGCCGCCTCGAATACTCCATTTAAGATTTCAAACTGTTTCTTATCCATTCGGTCATTCCATTTTTTAAAATTGCGTAGATAATCTGTCTGAAATTGGTCTGCTGAGATCTCTCCCGTAATGAAACTGTCCATTAGTAATTTATATTTTTCTAACATTTCAACCTCCATTGGTTATAGGAGTAATCTTGTTACACTAACCTGCCCCATTTGTTCAATAACGAATTCAACAAAAAAGGCTGCTAATCCTTCCTGGATCAAAGCACCCTTTACTTTAAGTGTAATTGTTCACAACAATGTTAAAAAGAGTTGTATTACACTAATGTTTTATTTATCTTATCTTTTTTTGTTTAATTATTCCTAATACAATCGGGATAAGGGGACTTAATATTGCTATTGGTAGAAACCAAACTTCAAATCCGTTTCCCATACCTAATGCAATTGACACTGATTCAATCAAGATTAAAGCAAGGCTGATTAGACAAATATTTTTTAATTGATTTACCAGTTTTCGACTTATTAAGTAGAACTCTTTAGCATTCTCTTTACTTAATCGTTCTGGATAATTGTGTAATTCCGGGAATTTTTCAAGCAATTGCATTAATAATGCAATAAATGCACCTACTATGGGTAATATAAAAAGTTCCATCTTTGAACCCCAACGATCTACTTCACCTAACGCATTGTAATGTGCTGGAACTTCGTCAGGAAGCCCATTCCAATTGTAGATTAAAAAAATTATCGAGCCTAAATAAAATGTATACCCGATGATATCCCAGATCCACTCACTCTTAGTTTTAAATATTATAATTTTAGGTCTTTTCCAAGAATTTGACATTCCCTTCAACTCCTTGCTTTTCCCCTAACGAACAAACTTCCCAAAATGTATTTTTCTATTGTCCTTACATTAACAAACACAACTTTTATAAAACAACTTATATTCTTCATACGATTAAAAGAGTAAAACGGTTTCACGTTTTTTGTTTTTTCACTAACCTGCACCGTTTGTTTAATAACGATTTTTGTTATATTGTGTATGATCATCAAAAAAAGAAATTAAGGTGAATGCCGGATAAAAACCTCCTGTTCATCCCTATATGAAAGTTGGGCTGCTTCCTTTCCTTTACAATTAACATCCTCTTCCTTTAAAGAGATTACTAACTGACCTCTGTTTCAATGTCATCTTGCTTATCAAAGAGCACAATGCATTTCTCCAGCCTATCTGTAGTGGAACTATATGCCTGGCTGCCTATGACTATTGAAGTATTGACATAGGAACTTAACTTATAATACTCGTCACCTTCAAAAATGAATTCTAAATAATTTCGAACAAAAATTATTGACCCAGTTCAGATTTCTCTATCATATTCAAATACATAACTAATATCTTGTCCATTCAGCTTTAATCTCTGTAATCTTCACTTTGTTAAATTCCCCGTAGGTTGAATATAGATTTCTACAAAAAATGCGTTAATCCTTCCTGGATTAACGCGCTCGTTCCATAGTTAAAATCTCTTTTTCCATACTCTTAACCAGGGTTCTGTTGATAATCAAAACTTTATTGCCTGGCATCTAAAAGTAATTTTATCTCTTTTATTTGTTCAGTGTGTCGTTGTTCATGCAAATATACCTGTTCAATCCATTGGTCAAGTGGTAATTCACCTAAAGCCGGATGCCTAAATGACTTTTCTGCCAAAATCGATTTATTCTCTATTGTACTAAGGAATGTCAGTAATTTTTCTCTCGAATCGTTTAACAAATCAATAATAGATCGGACTTCAAATGGTTCAACATCTGGTTCAACGATTTCGGGAGCTTTAAACTTTTTCGTTCGGTCCAATATTAGATGAACGTTTTTACGTTCTGTTTGTGTAGTATCAACCTTTTTTAATCCCCATGCTATTGCCTTTATTGTTGCCTGTTCCACTAGTACTAAGTGATGACAAACTTGTGCTATACTCCACATATTCATACCTATCCTAGTATTAAGTTGAGTATAATCTAATGGAATAATCTCCTTTATTAAGTTAATTCTCGTTTTATATAGATTGTCATTTACTAAGTTACTCATGAAATTCTCCCTTCACCAGAAAGTAACGATCCAGGTTCCTATTCTGTATATATTCTTCACGATGAAAAGTATTCTTTGAGTATTTTTTTGCTATCCTTTAATGATTTCCTTCTTAAACAATCTTCTATTTACTTCAAAAAAATGTCATCACATATTGAAGTAATGCTCCGTTTGTCAAAATAGCTATCACATTTTCTTATTAATCAAGCTTATTACATAAAAAATTTGTGAAATTATAAATGAAAGTAGAATAATAATTATTGTTCCTATTGTGTAAACGGCTTCCTCTGCTGGATTGCCCCCACCCATAAAAACGGAACTAAATATGAAAAAGAGAATTACACTTGCAATTACAGATAAGAAGAAGATTCTAATATATTTTGACATATAATCACACCTACCTAAAACATCAAAATTCCCGCCTATTAATATATTATATGCCCATTATTTATTTCCTGCTTCTTCCACTAATCTTCGCTGTTAGTTTATAAAGATTTCGGTATTTCTTGCTGATAAAAGCATCAAAGTTAAAAGTAATAGTTTTGCTACAACATATTACCAGAATTTAGTAGTGGGCTTAAATCCTCCTGTTTTATAATCTAAATTGAATAAACCATTAAACAGCAAAAATTAAGGACTAAATATGCTGCTATTTAGTCCTCAAAACGCAACCACTTAGACAATCGCTCCAGGTTTCTAACTATTTAACCATTAGCTTTTTAATATTTCTTCTCCACAATTCCCTTGACGAAAATGGGATGTCTTTTCGCCGTGTTTGGTGAGTAAACCCAATAACTAAGAGCTTGCACACCTGCGCTTCTTTAGCTTTACTTATTTAGATATTATTCCTGTTCTCCCGGGATTCTAACTTCAAATTCGCCCGAATTGCCCAGGACTTCAATTTCGTAGTTACCGCTTTTGAGAAAAGTGACAGTTCCGGAGTAACCGGTAAACACTTTGCCGTCTGTGGCCCGGATAAATTCATCCTCTTTTTTAAAATTAAACTCCTGACTAAAATCTTCTTTAAGGTTATGGATCTTTACTGTGACTTGGGAAGGATGGTCAGCACCATCAACCTCAAGGTATACATCTTTATATTCACCAGCAAAAATGTCCGATTGTGACAGTAGTAAAGTGGCATCTTCAAACTCAATAAATGGTTCCTTTACAGAAATTGGATAGTTCGCGAACTGCTCCCCATTTATTGTATACTCCAGCTCCCAAAGACCATCCGTTGGAAACACAGGGAAGCTTGTGAGCATGTGTGCGTCCGCATCAAAATGTTTTCCAGCCAATGGCTGATCTACAAGTGTCAATTCCTCTCCAGTTTCTTTGTGAGTCGCGGTTAATGTTAGCTTTTTCCCGATTAATTCATCGGATTTTCCCCAGATAAACACCCATACCTTGGAGCTCCCCCTATAATCGTTGGCAACCCACTCCTTTGGTCCCATGATACTTGCCTTTCCGGAAATGCCGTAGTTTGTATGCATGCCAACCAAACCATTCTTCCCATCCCGGAGACCAAAATGACTAAGTCCGAATTTTTCTTCAATATCTATATTTCCTGTTGCTCCCTGCTGTTTTTGAGGTGTGATTTCTGTAAAATATAAAATCGGAATAATAATAAACATGGCCGCTAGTGCTACCCATATGCCAGCTTTTTGAGGAAACATCCCCCATTTTTGCTTTGGCGGTTGAGCTTGCCTTATTTTCATAATGGTCTCCTGTCTCTTCCGCTCATCCATTTCAAACGTTGGTAACTCGCCCATTTTTTCAAGAAGATCTTTGCCTGTCAGCTTTTCCATTGGGCATCTCCTCCTTCATCATCTCATTTAGCTTTTTAACCGCCCTATGAAAGGTCACATTCACCTTTGAGACGCTCCAGCCCAACACGCTTGCGGCTTCTGCAGCGGAAAGTTCAGCTATGCCTTTTAACAGGATCACTTCCCGATAGCTTTGTTTTAGCCTTGAGATGGATTGATATAAATGGGCATGCTCTTCTTTACGAAGATACAGATGATCGGTTAAATTTGAATTTGTTTCTTCCTGGGAAGCCATAAGTGTTCCCTTGATTTTTTCCCAAAGATTGCGTTTCCTGTAATGATCAATCGCGGTATTCCGTGCGATTGATATTAACCAGGTTTTCGGATTTGCATCACTTCGGAATGAATCGTAGGCATAAATCGCCCGCAGGAATGTATCCTGGACCAGGTCCTCGACATCTCGGGTACCTGTATAATAAACAAGATAATTAAACACATCTTTTTCATATTGGTTAAACCAATGCTCTATTTGCCGGCCGGCATCCATCTTATCCCTTCCCCTTTCGTACAATAAGACGAATCATCTTGCTTAATCTTACATTTTTTTTAAAAAAAAGATTAGATGTCGCGGCGTTTTTTCATAAAAAAATCATGCCGGTCTGTGCCGGCATGATTTACGGGGTTTATTTGTAGTCAGGGTATTCAACAAAGGCTTTAAACCGTTCTTCTTTCAATTAGCTTAACGGGTATTTCTTTTTTGGAAATATCCTCACTAATTGCTTGAAGGAATAGATTCATCCCCATTTCTTCAAGAGGGATTTCGACCGTTGTTATATCCATCATTTTCGCAATAGGCTGGTTATCAAAGCCAAGGATGGCAAGCTCACCTGGAATGGAAATATTCAGCTTTTGGCAGCAGGTCACGATTCCCGCAGCAACCTGGTCGTTCGTCACCAGTAAAGCAGTCGGAGGTGAATCCATTTCTCTTAATCGTGCGACAACCCTTTCTCCGTCCTCGAAATAAATACACTCATCAATGATATAATCTGGATTAAACTCCAGATTATAGTGATTAGCAAAATCCCTGTAGGCTGCCTCGCGCTCTTTGCTGCTTGCCCCGGACATTCTACTGATGCAGTAGCCTATTTTCCTATGGTTGTTTTCATACAGATAGGATAACGCCTTATAAAATGTGCTATAGTGATCAACAAAAGTGGACGATATCCTCTCACTTTTGGTTTTTTCACACAACACGATTGGCCCATATTGAACATGATCCTCAATCACTTCCAAATCACACGCTCTTGAACAAATGACCAGCGAATCAATTTGTTTCAGTTTTAGCATTTCAAGAGCCTCCAGCTCCCGGTCTTCCTGGTAATCTGTCTGAAACAACACCAATTTATAGTTATGCTGCATGGCGAGTTTCGCGATTCCCTTTAGCAGTAAAGCGAAATACGGATGATCTGAATATGGCAGGACCACGCCCATCAGCTGAGTTTTTCCTTTGCTTAAATTAACCGCGTTGATATTTTTGTGATAATCGCTCGCCTTAATTGCCGCCAAAACAGCATTCCTTTTTTCTTCGCTAACATATGGATGGTTATTTAATACTCGCGATACAGTCGTTACGGATACCCCAGCCATTCTTGCCAGGTCCCTTATATTTGCCATACTGCCACCTAATTTCAATAGTTCTCTTAGAAATTTATATTTTTCTGCCTGAATAGGAGTGAAGTATTTTCAGTTGAAAGAAGGCAAGGTTAGGGGGATACCTTTAAGGGTTAAAAACTATCAGGCAGATGTCATAATCTTAGAAGGTTATTTTGAACACAAGGTTGAAAACTAGTAACCGTTTCTCACTAATTGCCACTCTCAAATCACACTTCCCAAGATAGTGTAACATTGTTATGATTTTTAAAAAAATCCAAACACGTTTATTCCAATAGTGCTATCCTCTTCTCTGCTGACCGGTTAATCTTTTAACGGAAAAGGCATTTTTACACTAAATTGGGTTTATAAAACGTGATAAAAAAGTCTTAGTGGCATAAGTTAATCTCATTGTTCGTGTCCATCTGTTTCGATGAAATAATCATTTACCGTTTGAATTGATTTTACTTCGACCTTTTGACCGGACGCTTCAATACAATAATAAGCTGAAACAAAGATGATAGAGCAAAGAATGATTAATGAAACCATCTAAATCTCCTCGCTTTCTTTTACCTGATTCAACTCTAATGTATGAAACGCGTTTCATGTCAAACAAAAAAATGAAAAAGAAAGGACCGTTTGATCCTTTCTTTTCTGTCTATTCCTTTTTTGCGAACAGTTAAAAGAATTAAGCATTCAATTTTTTCACCATATCAATTTTAAAAGCAGCACCGCTTTTAATCACTAAGGCATACAGAAAATAACCAATTGCCGTGCCCATCACATTACAAATGACGTCATCTATATCCGTGATTCTTCCCAATCCACCGGTCAAGTTTTGAAACAGCTGGAGGATCTCAATGGTTAATGAAACAGTTAATCCCAACCATGCAGCTTTTTTAAAAGAACGATATTTTTTCGATAAAACCGGCGCCAAGAACCCCAGTGGCATCAATAACAAAATATTGCCTCCAACATTTCTCGCGATTAAGGAAGCCATAAATACCTTATCCCCACCATAAGCGGTGCCAATTTGGCTAATATCTTCGAAAATAGATACAAAAGGTATAAGATTAATTGACCGCATGTTCAGGTAACCGAATGAGAATCCGGCCGCGGCCCAGGGGAAAAATGTAACGGAAACAACCATAAAGAAATACATTGCCAGCAGAAAACCTGTAGCCTCTTTAACCCAGTGAATATGTTGTTTGTTTTTTATTCTCAAGAAAACAAAAATTCCCCGCACTGCCAGGTAGCATAATGCCAATATGAAGAGAAGAGCTGTGTCAAAAAAATACATAGATACCTTCCTTAATCTAATTTCTTCTGTTTTGTACTACAAAGTCTATTAGAATAGCAAGAATAAATGATATGGCTGCCAGCACAATAGATGCATACCATAAACCGTTGCCAACAGCCAGCTATTCCTCAGCCACAAATAAGCCCAGCCATTAACCCCAGCTATACCGATTCCAAGCGATATGTAATATTTCAATTTCCTTTTTTGGGGAAAAATAAATTAATTCCATAAAACAATAAAGTAATTGTAAAGATAAAAACTAATAACAGATATACTTCCATATCCGTCTTCAGCCTTGATTCTTAAAGTGAAACCATGCCAAATGATAGGTGCCCGAACTATTTCAAATGAAAAACGACTTCCAGCCCGGTTGGATTCTTTTTAAAAGGAGCCTGGCACTCGATAAAAACTAGCTTTAGTCCAGAAACATCATCCGGAAGGGGTGGTGTTACTACAAATTTATGGTTCATGTGGCCGTCGTTCCCGCCACTTCTTGACAATCTGCATTCATACCCTTCTCCTGCAGAAAGCTCCCAAAAACTTTCCCGCTTGTATCGTTCTTCGAAAGAAACATCCTCTTCAAGTTCTTTATCTACCATAAAATGAACCACAGTTGCGTTCGCGTATTGTTTAATGAATGGTACGGTATATAAAATTTGGTCGATCTCAAGTGACCTCAGGACATGTATATTCTTTTGAAAATCAACTGGTTCCACGATTGGCCTTAAAAACTCGTCATTAAGGAGAGACCCGAAAATGCCATACAGCAGCTCTTCATACAGACTGTACTTTTCAGCCCATTTTGCTAAAACCTCGAGTTCTGGAAAACCTGGATTATTGCTGGAAATTTCCTTTCTTTGTTTCAAAAGTGAACAAAGCTGTTCATCTATTTCGAGCAACCGCTCATCATAATAATCGGTCGGTCGCTCAAACTTCAATCTTTTCATCAAAAACCCTCCCTTTGCAGCATCGGATACTATCTTTACAACTCTTAATCTCTAAACTATAGGAACCTCGTTCTTTAAATTGAAGAAACAGGAGCATTTATCGGTCCAATCTAAGTTTTATCGGTCTAATATAAAATTTATCAGTCAAAAACCCTATTTTATCGGTCAACTGCCCCAACTTCCTTATTTCTCCACTGCTGACCGCGTTTCCTTCTTTTACCACAAAAAAAGATGCAGCCTGCTCATTCGCAGGTCTGCACCTTCACTAAACTTATTTTTTATAGCCCAGGTCCGGGATGTTGGTCCAGCGGTCTTTCAGATAGCGGACAACCATTTTTGGTTCTCTTGCCCGGTTGAAGACACCTTTCTTATTCCCCTGAACACGCATGATTCCAAACTTAGTCTGGAAATCAGCGAAGTTCCAAAGCTGTTCGCCGACGAAATTCGGAATCTCATCGAATACCTTGCTGTTCATACGATAGTAATCTTCCTGGTACTCTTCACTGAATGGCTCGCCATATGCACTGTGGAAGCCGGCAACCGTATCGGCGCCATATTCTGTGTACATGATTGGTTTGTCCGGATATTTTTCCTGCCATTCACGAAGCTCCTTGCGGGTTGCAGCCTCGGCTGTCTTTAAATCGCCATTCTGGACATACCAGCCATAATAACGGTTCAATGCGATTACATCAACGAGGTCGGAACACTTGTCTGCTGACGGAGTAGCCATCATGATATAGACTAGCGTGCAAGGCCGTTTTTGTGGATCCAATTCTCTAGCAAGTTTAAACAACGGTTCAAAATATTCATGAGCACCATTGGCGTAAGTAGCCGCTTCATTCGCAATTGACCACATTACGACACAGGCATGGTTTTTGTCACGGGCGATTAACTCACGAATAACCTGCTGGTGGGCTTCACTCGTTTTCATTGTTTCCCAGGTGCCGTCATTGATATCTCCACCCTTTTCGAGGACCGACACATCAAAATTGAACATTGAGAACAACCCGACCGCCGGTGTTTCGTCGATGACAACGATTCCTTCCCTGTCGCACAGACGCATCATTTCCTCGGAATATGGATAATGGGATGTACGGAATGAGTTCGCACCCATGTCCTTCATCAGATTAATATCCAGGACATTATACGCCTCGTTCAAGCCGCGGCCGCTAACATACGTATCTTCGTGCTTACCGAAGCCCTTGAAGTAGAAAGGCTCGCCATTGATCAGGAACTTGCCGCTCTTCACTTCAACCTTGCGGACACCGAACGATTCTTCGTAAACGTCTACAACTTCCCCGCCATTCACGCCTTCAACTTTCGCCTTATACAAATATGCCTTCAGCGGCTGCCAGAGACGCACATTTTCAATTGAAAATGTAAGATCGGAACCAGTTGCCTTACCTACTTCCTGGCCTTCTTCATCGAGGATTGTTACTCTTACTTCTTCAAAGCTTCCACCTGTTTTTACAGAAACCTGAACATCTGCAGTTCCAGCATCTAAATCGACAGTAGGAACGATGGTAATATCCTCAATATAGTCAAGCGGCGTGGAGTAAATTTTAACAGGGCGATGCAAACCGGCGTAATTGAAGAAGTCGAAGTTTTCGTCCACCTTCCGAATAGTCCGTCCATTCTCGTCCTTTTTCTCGCTGTAATTTCCGACTGGCAGTGTTGTGTAATCAAGCAAATTGCTGATACGGACCGTCAGGCGGTTCGTTCCTTCAGTTAAAAATTCATTCATTTCCGCTTCAAACGGCATGAAGCCTCCCTTGTGGTAGACAGCTTCTTTGCCGTTTACATACACCCATGCTTCGTGTGTAGCAGAGCCAAAGCGCAGTACGAGACGCTCATTACGCAGTGCCTTCGGAACGGAAAATTCCCTTTCATACCATACATAACCACTGTGCTCGCGGATTTCCTTCATAACTGATTGGTCATTAAAGGATGCCGGTACAGCAATTACTTCCTTTGTTGGCAAGGGACGAGCTACATCAATTGTTTCAACTTCCTTATCAATCATAAACTTCCAAATGCCGCTTAAATCCATCAAAGCGCGGCTGTCTGTTGCAATTGGGTATAACATAAATTTTTGCCTCCATTCTTTCTCTATAGTTTGTGAAAGCGTTTAAATTAATTATAGAGGATACCCCTTAGTGAGATTCGTACTATTTTTGCTAAAATCGTAATTATTTGCGTTTCCTGTCTATCCTTTGTAAAGTTAACTTGAAAGGATGTTAAAGAACATGACATATACAGATTTTATAAAAATAGCTGAAATCGTATGTTCAGTCACCAAAATAGATGCACAGCTGGTAGACCAAGACGGAACAACACTGTTCGATTCGGCTAATCTCGCTGTACCCGCCGCACTGAATCAGTCAGGCAAAGAGGATTTTTTTCAAATAAAAAGCGTTCTAAATGAAAATCAACCCAATTTGTATTATCTCTATATAAATACATACGGTCTTGAATATGTTGCCACTGGCGTCTGGCGTGAAAAAACTTTCCGCGGCTATCTGATAATCGGGCCTTTTCTTTCAAGCATGTCGGTTATCCAGACCATAAAAGATAGTATTGCCAAAAACAAACTTCCAATAAGCGAACGGAAACAGCTGGAACAATATTATCAGTCGCTGCCGGTCTTGAGTGAAGCGGAATACACCCATCTCGGTGAACTGATTGTTAATTTGTGCGGACAGGGAATCAAAAGCGCGCACAAAATGTCCTCCGTCCCACCAACCTCTTCCCTTAACCCGGATAAATTAAAAGTAAGTATTGAAGAAAATCAGGATATCATTGAAGCCAGATATGAACTTCAAGGCAAAATTATGGAGGCAGTGGCCAAAGGAAATAAAACCGAGGTCCAGGCGTTACTTAATTCAAAGACGTACTTTTTGGAGTTTTCCGACCGGGTGCCAGGCAGCCCAATCCGCTCCTCGAAGAATATGGCGATTGTGATGAACACAATGTTTAGAATTGCCGCCGAAAGAAGCGGTATTCACCCTGTTTACCTTCACACCATTTCCGAACGGTTTGCAATTTTAATCGAACGGACCATGAACATTCCGCAGCTTCAAAAGCTGATGGTGCTGATGGGTGACGAATATTGCGAACTGGTGAAGACGTACTCGACAGGCTCCTACAGCCCAACCGTAAAACGGGCTGCAGATTTCATCCAACTGAATTTAGGGCACTCTATAACACTCGAAGATATTGCCAAACAGCTGAATATCAACCCTTCACACCTATCGCGGATCTTTAAGGAAGACACAGGATTAACCATTACAGATTTCATAAATCGAAAAAGAATTGATGAAGCAAAGTTATATTTGCAAAGGGGAACCCAATCCATTACAGAAATTGCCTTCCTCGTAGGCTTCAACGACTTAAATTACTTTAGCAAGGTGTTTAAGAAACTGACCTCGGTAACACCGTCGCAGTATGCGAAAAAGAGGAAACACAAGTAAAAAAAGATAGTGAATGACCATGCTAAATTAACTTTATTTTTACAAATTAATTGTAAAGAGGGTCAAACTTCTGTAATTTATAGTGCCGTTTTGAGTACCAATTTTATTGATCTTTATAAGCTCGCCGATAAAAAGCCATTATAGAATCAGGAGGGTTCGCACTTATCGGGTGGGGATCAGGTAAGCAGCCGAGCTGAAAAATAGACGGAGGGATTCCTCTTAATTAGTAATTATTATTAAAAATAGCTTAAATAGACGGAGAGATTCCGCTTATTGTCTAAAAACATATGAAAATGGGGGCTTTTACTCTGCTTAACCGGAAAATCTCCCCTTATTTACATTGAACCGAGCTCTATTCTCTATCTAGCCGGAAAAATTCCGCTTATTTTACTATCGCTGGTTTCTCGATTAAGGGCAGACATCTTTTATAAAAGAGAGTGAGTTTTATCCCCTCATTTTGATGCATTAGGGTGAACCGTATCATAAGTAAATGAGGTTAAATAATACCTTTAGAGAAAAATCAAAAGGCTAATCTAATATTTTCAAGATAGCTTTTTTATCTATAGTTAATGTAGTCATATGAATTTATTTATTTACAAATATTTTAAGTAACATATTAGATGGCAGCGAACAAAATTAATAAAGTTAGGGAATGAATTTATACATTAATTGTTGAATATATAGGAATGAAAGGGGTGAGGGTATTGGCTATTTTCCAGTATGAAGTTTTCTTAACCGTTGTTGAAAGTGGCAGCTTTACAAAAGCTGGCGAAAAACTAGGGCTGTCTCAATCAGGGGTTAGTCATAACATTTCAACACTTGAAACAGAATTAGGAGTCATATTGCTCCGGCGTAATCGGAACGGAATAACTTTAACCGATGCAGGCGAGAGAGTATTATCACATATTCGTCAGATCATTCATCATGCAAAATTGCTTGAGCAGGAAGCTGCTCTTATTCAAGGGATCGAAGTAGGAAGCATTAAAATAGCTACCTTCCCCAGTTTTTCGTCTAGATTTCTTCCCGGTCTCATTTGTAACTTTATAAATAAATATCCAGGTATCCAGATAGAGTTATACGAAGGTGGCTACGACGATATCAAAGATTGGATTTCCTCAGGAATGGCCGATATTGGTTTTTTAACCCTTCCAGCCAGAGAATTTGCAACGATTCAATTACTCAAAGACGAATTATTTGTTTTAGTACCTGAAACTCACCGATTGAGCACAATGAAACTAGTTCAAGTAGAATCCATACATAATGAATTATTTATTATGCCAAAAGCAGGTTGTGATGTTTTAATAAAGAGGCTGTTTAGAGAAAACAACGTATTCCCTAATGTTATTTTTGAGATAGAAGATAACAATACAATTATTTCTATGGTTCAAAAAGGGTTAGGGATAACTATAATTCCGGAAATGGTCATACCGAAAAACCTTCCTCCTTACACGAAAATGATTCCACTTGAAACGAATTTGTATCGTGAAATTGGTATTGCCCTAAAATCCTTTAAGCAAGCATCCCCTTCCATAAAGAAGTTTATGCAAATCGTAAAAGGACATTTTAATTAGGATCAGCTTGAATAGGATGTCCTCTAATTCAAGCTGATATGTTTATATAGTTAGGGTACCACGAATAGTGATGGTTGCTGCTCCTGCTACTTTGATAACTGGTTCTGATTCATTCGGTATGATTGTCACGTAAAGCAATCCAGGTCTTCGAATCACATCTCCTTGAGCGATTTTAAGATGTGTCGTCACACTTTGAGGAATAATATTTTCTAAATAGAGGAAACCAGCCAATGCGCCGTTTGCTGCCCCCGTTACAGGATCCTCAGGTATGCCAATCCCCGGTGCGAAATCTCTGGTATATAAATCACATTCTTTCGAGGTGTAAAAAGTATAAAGGTGTGTCGTGCTGATATTATGTTCTCTATTATGCTTCCCTAAAGCCGCAAAGTCTGGCATAGCATTGTCAATGTCCATTTGATTTTTCATAGGTACAAGCAAATGCCAGTTTCCGGTATTTGCCAGTTTGATTGGATAGGTTGGATCGATGCTTTCAGTTTTGACACCGATTAACTGACTAAGCTCTTCCAGGTCAATAGTGAAATCTTGTGTTTTTGGAGAAACTTGTGTCATTTCAACATCAATTATTTTTCCATTTTCTTTATGCCATACAACCGGTACTTTACCTATATTGGTTTCTAACGCAATCCCTTCTTTTTTCTCTGCTAGACCAAACTCAGTTGCCAAAAGCCAGGTTAACCCAACAGTTGCATGGCCGCAGAAGTTGATTTCTTCAGTAGGAGTAAAATACTTCACTTTATAATCATTTTCCTCGTTAGTTGCAGGCAGTAAAAATACGGATTCCGGCAAATTTAATTCTTTAGCGATACTTTGCATCTCATCTTCCGATAATTTTTCTGCATCTAACACAACACCTGCTGTATTACCTCCAAATTTTTCTGTTGTAAAAGCATCCACATGATAAACGCTTATTTCTCTCATCTTATTAACTCCTTTCAAACATTTATTTATACCTCCATACTATGCCTTGAAGATGTATTAGTAAAATGAATCTTTTTTATATAATAAATCGAAAACACTAATGAATTTAAACCTCATTTAGATTTATTAAGGTGAACCGTATCACAAGTAAGTGGGGTTTTATATAAATTCGGTTTTTGTATCCCTAAAAAAGAAACTCGCCAATGGCGAGTTTTACTTTTTACTATATCATCAATAATATGCCAAAACGACTTTCATTCGGCACATATTGACTTCAAAACTGAACCCTTTACAAACTTTGGGACGCCCATTTGTTATTTTACATTGGTAGTTCATCAGCGCTGTTCGCGTCCTGGTCCATCTCTTCCCAGGTAACCCCATACGGAACGCCATTTACAGTATAGCCAGCGACATAATAAAAAGTCTCATCCTAAAAATCCAGACTCTGCTCTATCTCTTGCTTCCTTTCAGCCTTCTGACTACGCCTTGCCTCGAGGGAAATTTTTACGCCTTAAAGGTGTAGCCAAGCATCTCGAGCTCCGCAATCGCACATACCAAATCGACCCCATACCACACACTATATCCTTTTGCGATATTCTTTCCGCTGTATTGCTGAGCCCACTCTTTGGCATTTTGAAGCCGAGCGTTTTGATTATACCGTTTTCTCCTGGCCGTATTGTTCTTCTTCTTTTTCCCCATTTTAATCCTTTATCTGCCACAGCACTTTTTATATTTTTTCCCGCTGCCGCAGTGGCAAGGGTCATTTCTACCTATCTTATGGTTTTCGGATAACGTATGCGATACTTGTTGTTCCCGATGAGACAACTCTGTTGGAGTATAGCCTTTTAGGATCCATTGCCTTGTACTGTTCATTAAGTTCCCAATGTATACCATAAAAGCCTTCAATGTTTCTAGATTATCAAACTCTACCCTTCTTTGGAGGTACTGTAGAATCTCATTCGGCGACTCACCGATCTGCGTTGCATAGACACATTCCTCGACAATGCTCTCCGCACCCTCTTTAGTAATTTGATAGTTATCAGTAAGGAAGGTGACAAAATCAGAAAAGCCTTTATTTCGATCAAGGAAATCGGGCTGTCCAGCACTAAGAATTTGTTCCTTCGTGAACGGATAAAACTCGAGGTCCTTCCTCAAACCGTGTTCCTGCAGAACCTTTTCCGAATCAAAGACCCTCATAGTGGAATAGCCATTCGAGTCGTGCCGGATTTGGCCATAATAAGAAATTGCCTCCTCAATAACTGAATGGTAGTCACGCAACTTCAATGGTTCATCCAAATACTTTTCAAGCAAATCAACAAGTTCATAAATACCTAAAGATCCATAGTAGAAAAGCAGCCCGTGAGTGAGTGAAATCCACTCCGTATTCCGGCGTGCGATCGACTTCCACTCCAGCTCCTTCTCCCGCCAAAGCGGACTCGCAACAACCTCCTCAGGCATAGCCAGCATGTTTTTCCCCTCAACACTTCCTGTGAAAAGAATGCCGTACTCCTGAAAATAATCAAGCTGGCGACCTGTTAATTGGGGTGCTGCCAATAACCCATTCCCTTTAACAATCTTCATTAAAAGCCTGAATCGCTGCTCGTCCAATTTTTCAAAGAGCTTACCGATCGAAACTGGAATTTCCGTTACTAAAACCTCAATTAACTCGCCCTTTTTAAGCTGGCTCACACCAGAAATCTCAAGCCGCTGCCTGATTTTGACCAAATCATCCTTTGAAAGCCTTGAAAGGGCATCTTTTGTGAAAAAAGGCACCGAGATTGCACTCCACCTTTTCTCTTCCCTCTTCTGCTCGGTTTTGGCTGCCAGCTCTCTCATTTTCGCGAAGGCATTCATTAATCGTTTGCTATCTTTTTCACTAATTGTATTGCTCATCTTGCCACCTCAACTTCATAAATAACACAAAATCGATTTTTCTATCCAATATGTAAAAATAGTTTCAGGATTTTGTTTTTCAAATTCTTTCATTTTTAAATACATGTCCAGTCCATCGGAAACATCATGCCACAAGTCAGTGAATACAAAATCATACTTCTCTTTTGGCATCTCATTTTTTGCATAGGTAAAAGCATCCGATTGAATAATTCTAATCTTATCCCTATGGTTGAATTGAGGTAATATGTGTTTGGTAAACAGGTTGATAACATCTTCATTCATGTCAACAATCGTCACGGTTTCAACATTCTCTTTTTCCGAAACCATGTAGGCGTAATAACCAAGCCCCAAACCGTATGTAAGGACATTCCCAAATGCCTGGCCGACAGGCTCCTTCATCGTCTCAATTTCATTAGGAGTAATGGTCATCCAGATCCGTCCATCTTCAAGAACTGCCGGGAACTTGAATTCGGTTTGGAAAAATCCGATTTGCGGTATCTGCCTTCCCTCTTTTGTCTGGATGATATCGTCACAGACAAAGCCTTCAAATGGTTTATAGGTGTCATACTTCAGTTCACTATTGCCGATTTTCATAGCTGGGATTTTAATATTTTTGTAATAGGGGTTTGAGTAAAACTCATTTTCATCAAGCTTATGAAACATTTCTCTAAAGTAAAGGTTAAATACTTTTTTATCAGCTTCATTGTCAATGATATCAAGGCCAAACGCAGCCGCCATTATGATGGCAAATGCATACTCATATGAAAGTCCGCTGTTTACGATTTCCTCAATTTCTTCTTTATCAACGTAATCAGGTGCTTTATTCAAATAATTACTAAGCAGAGCAAACACTCTGTAGTTGTCTTCTTTTATTTGGTTATTTTGCATATCCATCACCTTAGCGCTTATATTTGCAGTCCTGATCTCCGATGCAACGGACGAACAAAAAGTATAACCCAAACCCAGGATCAAAACCAGAAATCCACCTTTGACTCCCCGTCCACGTTGGTCTTATGTAAATCACCATTTCTGCAAATAACATGGCGGCATCTCCGGTAAAAAGGGCCATAACTAAATTTTATCATAAAACTAAATGCGTCTTTGTCCTAAAACTTAATTAACGCAGGTTTTTAATGGGGTGTAAAAGCATACATTTCCATTTTGTGAATATCGTTTAGTAGTCGTTTAAAGGAGGATATTTATGAGGAAAAAAATATTGCTGTTCTGCGATCCCGGCATTGATGATTCTATCGCAATTATTTATTCACTCCTTCATCCCAATATAGAGCTTGTTGGCATTGTGACAAGCTACGGCAATGTAACCAAACGGCAGGCAACTGCAAATGCGTATTACTTGCTTCAACTTGCAAATCAAACTCATATCCCTGTTATTTCCGGAGCGGCAACCTCGGTTGAACCGGATAAGGATGTTTATTATCCGGATATACATGGTGCGGAAGGACTTGGCCCAATTAGTCCTCCAAGCAGTCTAGTGTTTCAAACCTATCCCTTCGATGAGGTCAGAAAAATTATCAACAAATATGAAAAAGAATTGATCATTGTCGACACAGGCCGGTCAACAGCGTTGGCAACGGCCTTTACTCTGTTTGATGAGGATATTAAGAAGGTGGGAGCTTTTTATGTAATGGGCGGGGCATTTTTTGTCCCCGGTAATGTGACGGCATTGGCAGAGGCAAATTTCTTTGGAGATCCTACCTCCAGCAATTATGTAGTAAGAAGAGCACACAATTTAACGATTACCCCTTTAAATGTGACCCAGAATGCCATCATTACAAGGGAAATCGTTCAGTACTTAATCCGCTATTCAAAATCACCATTTTCATTTCTAATTACACCGATTTATGAGTATTATCGTGAAGCGTATAAAAAGAACCTTCCCAATGTTCAAGGAGCCCCGGTCCACGACCTGCTAACAGTTATGGTCGCCAATGACCCATCCCTGACAGAGTACATCTATTATGACGCTAAGGTAGTCGATGCTCCGGGAGATGCGAGAGGCCTTTCCTTTATTGATGCCAGGCCAACAAGCCCGAGAGGTAAAACCAGGATTGGAGTCAGATTAAACTATCAGAAATTTGTCAATGACTTTGTAAAAACAATGACGCAATCATAAGCGATTCATAAAATACTCTGGATATGAAGGATGCCCTTCTGCCGTATACCAAAGAAAAGGGTGGCTCCCCAAGAAAGGATGAGTCACCGTTTTTTTAATAGTAAATATACGTATTTGCGGACGGCATTGAAAAATGCCTATGCTCTTCCGCAGCCATTGCATCCGCTTTCGTTTGGTGGACGGTTCCCTTTGGGTGCTGTGGCGGAGCGTAAATTGAATATAATTTTAAAGGAGTATTCCCGGTATTGGTGACATTGTGCCAGGTGCCCGCGGGAATCATAATTGCCGAATCATCAAATACCTCCCTAGCAAAATTGAGGTTATCCCTGCTTTTGCCCATACGGACGGTCCCTCTGCCCTGTTCAACCCGCAGGAATTGATCGAGGTTCGGATGATTTTCAAGGCCGATGTCTTCACCCACATTTATGCTCATTAATGTAACCTGCAAATGGCTTCCTGTCCATACCGCAGTTCTGAATGTATTGTTCCGCTTCGCTGCTTCATTGATATTCACCACAAACGGTGCAGGACCGAAATCTTTCTGTGTTTCTCTATACGGTGTGTGATAGTTGATTCCATTTTGAAGATCAGGCTGCCAGCCATAGTTGTGATAGGGGACATGATGGTAATAATGATTCTGATATGGATACCCATTAGGAGCATGGTACATTGATAATCCCTCCACAGACGTTTGGGTTATCATATGCGCGGATTGGGTGCTGGGTACCTAATTACTCCCTAAAGGAATTAGGTTGGAACTATCCCTTAAGTTCCCCAGACGGCAGCCTTTAATCGGCTGGAAAGGTGATTTTTTTCCTGTACAAAAAAATGAAGTGCATGAAATTTGTTTCCATGCACTCCATAGATAAGGTTTATCCTTGATAGACCTCGTTTAATTCATCCATATTTATTTTTTTCATTTGAAGCAGTGCTTTCATAACCCTTTCAGATTTGTGACGATCTGGATCAGTTAACATCTCGGTTAAGGTGGCGGGAACAATTTGCCATGATACTCCAAACTTATCTTTCAGCCAGCCACACACCTGATCCTTCTCATCCCCGCCTTCGGAAAGCTTTTCCCAAAAATAATCGATTTCCTCTTGAGACTCGCAATTTACAATAAAAGAAATCGCTTCAGTAAATTTAAATTGGGGTCCGCCGTTCAACGCTACAAATTCCTGCCCTTCGAGAGTAAATTGGACGGTCATGACAGTATCTTCATTAATTCCGTCTATTGGATGCCGCTCTTTCCCATAACGGGTGACCTTTCCAATGCTCGAATTCTTGAAAATCGAGGTATAATGGTTTGCTGCCTCGTCAGCTTCGGTATTAAACCAAAGGTTTGTCGTAATTTTAGTGATTTTTTTATTCACCACTTTTGTGCTCCTTAAGTTTTTAGCTCTGTTAGTATTCATTGTTGATTTTTGTTGAGGTATGAGAATTTATTAGGGGGAGAATTTCCGTCTATTGTACCCACGGGCACCTTAAGAGACAGAAATAAGCGGAGAAATTCCCCTTACCTTCTTAAAATAAGTCAAAAACCAATGATTCTGATATGATAAGCGGAAAAACTCCCCTTATTTTAAGGGAAATATGGGTATTTCCCGATTTAACCGGAATATCTCCCCTTATTTTTCAAACAGAGTGAAATCAACATTCAGCTATAACGGAGCCAAGTTTATAAAAATGCTTTCAAGGAAAGCTTATTTCGTTTTTTCCATAACAGCAAAATAATTGTCTTCCCGATCCGCAAAATTGAAAACTTTCCCGGATGGCAAGGCAACAATCTCTCCAACTGTTATTCCCTTTTCAACCAGGCTGCTATGTAGCTTTTCGAGGTCATCCGTGAACAGCATTAACGATGGAGTTCCAAGATTTAAGTCCGGCTCCATTTTCGCAATGAATTCCTTATCGTGGAGAACAAAACTTGTTTCTGAATCAGATGATGGAGCCACCTCAATCCATCTCATTCCTTGTCCATTTTCTTCAGAAATCACCGTAAACCCCATAACCTCTGTCCAAAAACGTGCAGCCTCATCCTGGTTATTGACGTATAACATGATTTGACCAACTCTACTAATCATTATTTTTACCTCACTTTCATTTTTAAAAGTTTAAAATTGTTATAGCGGCTTTCTATAAAGGTGGGGAAACCCCTATTTTTAAAGCTGTTCCCGTCTTCATAAGCCAAATGAAGGACGGTTAAGCCTCATTTTGACGGCTGTTCCCGTCTTTATAAACAAATGAAGTCTATTATGTAATGAAATTCTCTAAGAAGTTCCCTAGCTTTCCTGAATATAAATTCTATTAGTTGCTACCCACCCCCCTTTTTTTAGAATGTAACAAATACAATTCGCTAACCATAGCCGAACTCCTTTTGCTAGTTTGAATTTTTTCGAAAAAAAAGACTGCCAGAAACCAGCTATCGCTAGTGTCCTGGACAGTCTCTTTAGTTCATATTAATAAGGGTCAGCCTCGTGGCCTTTTTCCTTCGCTTCTTTCACAGCTTCGTTTGCATCAATGGATCCCTGGCCATATTTCGTCTTGCCGGATTCACGGCCTGGAACCTGGTTTTCTGCAGCTTGTTCTTTAAGCTGAGCTGATACTTTTTCGATACCTTCCTGCACACGGCGGCCGTAGTCTTCATCAGCCTGTGTGAAGTGATAGACCATTGCTTCCTGAATGCGCTTATCGCAAACAGCAAGTGCCTCGGAAAGGTTCTTAATCAACTCATCGCGCTCCCAATCCTCGAAGGCACGGTAAGTATCGCCAGCCTGACCGTAGTTGTTCGGGCGGTCGATTGGCTCGCTCATAACCGCTGCATTGTATGATGGACGGTGCTGCGGACGCTCTTCAAAACCAGTTTCCTCATATCCGCCTATCATGGATGGCTCATAATTGATATGTGGATTTTCACCGGATTCTTTAGGGTCACGGAAATCCATTTGTCCTCGCTGCTGGTTCGTACGCACAGGTGCCTTTGGCGCGTTCACAGGCACCTTCAGATAGTTTGCGCCTACACGATAACGCTGTGTATCGGAATAGGAGAACGTACGGCCTTGCAGCATTTTATCATCAGAGAAATCCATACCATCGACTAGGACGCCAGTACCAAAGGCAGCCTGTTCGATTTCAGCGTGGAAATCGACCGGATTGCGGTCAAGAACCATGCGGCCGACCGGGAGCCAAGGGAACTTGTCTTCTGGCCAAAGCTTTGTGTCATCAAGCGGATCGAAATCCAGCTCTGGATGGTAGTCATCAGACATAATCTGAACGAACAGCTCCCATTCCGGATATTCGCCGCGTTCAATTGCTTCGTAAAGATCCTGGGTCGCGTGTCCGACATTCTTGGCCTGGATTGCGTTCGCTTCTTCCTGTGTCAAGTTGCGGATGCCTTGCTTCGGCTCCCAATGATATTTAACGAGAACAGCCTCGCCTTTGTCATTAACCCATTTATACGTGTTAACACCAGATCCCTGCATGTGACGGTATGTAGCTGGAATTCCCCATGGTGAGAACAGGAAAGTAATCATATGTGTCGCCTCAGGCGAGCGGGAAACAAAGTCAAACATCCTTTGCGGATGGGATACGTTTGACGCCGGATCAGCCTTAAATGCATGAATCATATCAGGAAATTTCATCGCATCGCGAATAAAGAAAATTTTCAGGTTGTTACCAACCAGATCCCAGTTTCCTTCTTCGGTATACATTTTTACAGCAAAGCCGCGCGGGTCACGCGCAGTTTCCGGTGAATCCTTTGCGCCTGCAACTGTTGAGAAGCGGACCATAAGCGGGGTGCGCTTTCCAGCACCCTGGAACACTTTAGCGCGGGTATACTTTTCTGCCGGTTCATCGCCAACCTTGCCATATGTTTCGAAATAGCCAAATGCTCCAGTACCACGTGCATGAACAACACGCTCTGGCACTTCTTCCCTATCAAAATGTGAAATTTTCTCGATGAAATGATAGTTCTCAAGTGTTGCTGGCCCACGATTGCCAACTGTTCGGATATTTTGGTTATCCGGAACGGGATGGCCCTGGCGAGTCGTCAATTTCTCGCGCTTCACATCGTTTTCGTGCGGAATGTTTCTATCTTTGTTCCTTGCCAAAATGAAAACCTCCTTCAAAAAATGGTAACCCCTATCATCATACCTAAATTTAGTAAATATATACAGCAATAAGGGTTCGAATTGTTTAGAAAATACTAAACTCTAGAATTATTCTAAACAAGACATCTTAAGTTTAATTTAAACTCTAAATAGATTTCAATTAATATGTTTATAGAATTGGGGAGGTTTCCACATAAGAATTTGAAATAACTGTTCACCTTCAACAAAATTGGCCTGTTTTTTCAATATGGAATTTAACAAAAAAGGAGAATTCCTTCCCTGAACATTGCAGCCATTAGTTTAAGATTTGTTTTGTAAGAATTGGTTTTAGAATCTGTAACCCAAGTTCAACTGATGTCTCTATATAACCGACTATTTGATTAAAAGTAAAAACATTGAGTTTTTCGTTTAGAACTTCCTTACCGTAATCCATATCTCCTAAGACATAAGGAACAAATTTTTCAACATCATTGGAAGTTACCTCATCCAAATCTAAGATTGTAGGAAATTGACTAAATGATTTTCTCAATTCATCTGTAAAACCATAGTGTTCTAATAACTTTCCATTTAGTAATCGGAAATCATTATGGTATAACTTATATAACCCTTCATCAGCATCCATTCTGTTCTTTAACCAAGAAAGATTAAACCCTCTTAACCATATATCATCGGCAATTAAATGTGCACAATACCCCAATACATAGGGATTTTCAACCTGTGAACCATATTTATGTAAAAATCCTTTATAATCAACTCTTCTTGAATAATCATGCACTTCACCTATAAAGAAATGTGATAAGTTTTTTTCTTTGTGTGAAAAAACAGCGTCCGGGGCAATGCTTCCAAGTAAAAATGATGTTTTGTCTTCCATCGATAAAGCCTCTGCAATTTTATTACCAATAATCGAGTGCATTATTCTTGAACCCACATTACTCTCCCCTTTTTTAATTTTCTTCTATGAGTAGTTCAATAAAGGTGTTAAAAATCCCTTTGTTTTCCAACTTCTTATTCAACTAAGCCGCCCCTTTAGCGATTTAAAGCAGTATGTAATTCCAGAGAATCCTTAAGTGGCTAATATATTCATGGATTTTAGGGTAATGTACAGTTGTATTCTCAATGAGAATTGACTTGTTGGAGGGATTTAGTTTGAAACGTTTTACAGAAGAAGAAAAGATAAAGATTTTATCGGACATTATTGCGATTAAATCTGTTAATGAAAACGAAATCGAAGTGGCAAATTACTTGAAAGATTTATTTTCTGAATACGGCATTGAATCTAAAATTGTTCCAGTTACCGACACCCGTGTTAACTTAGTGGCCGAAATTGGAAGCGAAAGTCCTGTCATTGGCGTTTCTGGTCATATGGATGTCGTTTCTCCTTGGTGATGAAAGCGAATGGACATCAGACCCGTTCACATTGACAGAAAGAGACGGAAAATTATATGGACGTGGAACAAATGACATGAAAGCAGGTTTAGTAAACCTTGCTTTAGTGATGATTGAACTCAAAGAAAATAATGAACTGAAAAATGGCATTGTCCGTTTTATGGCGACGACTGGTGAAGAAGTCGGTGGCGCAGGTTCTAAAAAATTATACGAAGAAGGCTATATGGATGATGTAGATTATCTATGGGTAGCTGAACCTTCCCATGACACGATTATATACTCCCACAAAGGATCACTAAACTTCCGTGTAACGTCAATTGGTGAAGCAGCACACAGTTCTATGCCTGACCAAGGATATAACGCGATTAATCCCTTGATGGAATATCTATTAGAAGTAGACAAAAAATTGAATGCCGACGAGCGTAAAAATGAAGTTCTAGATAAATTGGTTATGAGTACAACTATTTTTAATGCAGGGAACCAAGTAAACTCAGTTCCAGAAAAAGCAGTAGCAGAAATAAACGTGCGGACTATTCCAGAATTTGATAACGATGAAGTGATTGACTTATTCAACACAACAGCTAACAAATACAATAAAGAAGGCTCTGATATTGATGTTGAAGTGACAATGTCATTACCAAGTGTTTTCACTTCAGGACAATCTGAAATGGTTGATCTTGCAAAAGAACTCGGTAAAAAACATTTAGGTTTAGAAATTTCTGTTAAAGGTTCGCCTGGGGTGACGGATGCTTCAAACCTATTACGAGGTAAAGATGACAAATTTCCTTTTATGATGTTTGGTCCGGGCGAAACAAAAATGGCACACAAGACAGATGAATATGTCTACAAAGAATACTACTTTGCATTCTTCGATATCTATAAAGAGTTAAAAGTAGGATTATCTAAATAAAGATTTTTTTTACTGTAAAGAGGGGACCGCCATTTTTGGAGGTCCCCTCTTTTTGTTTAGGTTTCTATTTAACCAATGAACATAATAATCAAAAAATGCGGCTGAGCCTTCCAGGAACATCGCACTTTTCAGTTTAACTACATAGGCTACAATCTTATAGAAAGGATTATGTCAATTTACTACTAACTATATTCTCAAAGTCTTCTAAAGACAACTTTTCAGTAATATGTTTTAATTCATTTGGTACTTTAACAAAGCACATTAATTCTAAGCTATTTCCGTCTGGATCATTAAAGTAAATTGAAGCATTTCCTTGATTTGGTCTTACAAAAGGCTCAATCGATGTTCTTCTTCCAAAAGGTACAGGTTCAACTTGGATGGATTCAAGCCATTTTACAGCTTCTTTTAAATCCTCAAATGTGACTCGAAAAGCAATATGTCTTAAAGATGGATGGTATGGAGTTTGGTACTCCTTTCCTTCCCACAATCCTAACCAGCTTTTTCCTTCCTCTATCCAAAAGAATGCGGTATCTTCATCACGCCAAGCTAACTTCAAATCTAACTTTCCGTAAAATTCAATCGATTTCTCTAAATTTTTTACAGGTAAATGTGCTTCATATATCCCCTTTATCATTTCCCCATCCCCTTGTTTGTAGAATTTATGAATTTACAATCTTGGTATCAAAGAATCTCCAATATAACAATCCTGTTCCGTATTTTTTAAAAAGTCTAAATAAAAATAGACAATGACCGTGTTGAAACAATGCCTCATTTTGTTGAAGAATTTCTAATTCTTTTTTATACTTTTTTGATATTTACTATGTCCATCGCTTACACCAATTAGTTCAAAGCCATTGTTCATATAAAAGTTATTTAATTTACTATTATCTGTAACACAATCTAACCTAAGATATTCTTTATTACTCATATTGTCTTGTATCCATGCCAATATACTTTTGCCTATACCTTTCTTCATATAAGTAGGAATTATTGCTAGTCTATGTAGATAAAGCGATTTTGAAGATAGATCACTTCCCCAAATATGTCTATCCCATTCGCTCTGTTGGGATAATAGTGTAAACGTACCCACAATATCCTTATCTTTTAAAACAATGTATGTTTCTTGATTGATTATGGCTTGTTCAATCTCTTCATCATCGCCACCCTCTAATAGAAACCTCCATTGATTTATATCGTTATCTTTCATCCATTGAGCTATCAGCTTTAACATTTTAATAATCACACGACTGTCGTCTTGTGAAGCAATTTTTATTTGAAAACCTTTACCGTAATCCAAGTTTATCGTTACCTCCTTATTAAATAACTTTTATTCGATACCTTATAAATTCAACAAACCGGGGTAATGAAAGCCTATACCCATACACCTTCATAAAGACATTTTCGTTCCAATACTGTATTACTTCTATATGAATCAAATTAATCCTCTATACTGTAAATTAGTCTATTCGCCTTATTGATTTAACAAAAATACTATGTCAATATACTAAAAGGGAATTGGTTGCGAAAGTTTAGTACACACATTCAACTAGTTGTCGCTTTGATTTTTGGCTTTGCAGGATGACAGGCTTATTTGCCCGTCACCTAGAATGGTTTACACGAAAGATGAGGAATGTTATATGAATATAAATAAAGAAGAATTAATTAAGAGAGCAAGTGCTGTATTAGGGCGTGATGTGACACATGAAGCAATCATGAAAACAGTCGAGTCCCTGGTTGAACTGCTCGAGCAGGAAAAGACAGAGCGTATTGAACTGTTTTATTCTAAAAATCTTAATTAATAAATAATAGTAGAAAACCATTTTCCCGATAAACAAGCCCTTAAGGACAATTCTTCCTTTAAGGGCTTTTATTTTTTTGATATAATTATTAGAATATTTCGATTAAGTAGGTTTTAATTGAAGTATACTTTTCCGAGAGTTAGAAGGAGTGAAAAAACATGAAATATAATTTTGACGAGATTATTGATCGTAGAGGCACCAACGCAATGAATACAGATGGCTTTAGGGAATATATTTTTAAAGCATCTAAAGACATGGTCTTTCCATTTAAAGATGAAGAATTTATTCGTATGTGGGTTGCTGATATGGAGTTTGCCGCTCCGCCAGAAATTATCCAGGCTATTAAAGACCGAGCGGATAAACAGATTTTTGGCTATACAAAGGTATTTGATCCAAATTATTATCTTTCCTTCTCGAATTGGACAAAGCGAAATTATAACTGGAACTTTGAACCGGAGCATTTGGTGTTTTCGAATGGGATTATACCGGCATTGTATGAATTGGTTGAATATATTTGTAAACCAGGTGAGAAAGTTTTAATCGTGACACCATCTTATGCATATTTTAAGTATGCGGCAGAATTCAATGATATTGAACTGGTAACCTCTGACCTAGTGAACCAGGATGGGTATTATACAATGGATTTCGATGATCTGGAAGCGAAAGCGAAGGATGAAAAAGTTACTTTAAGTATTTTCTGTAATCCACATAATCCATCTGGACGTGTCTGGACACAAGAGGAATTAAAGAGATTCGGCGACATTTGCCTTGAAAACAATGTCACAATAATTTCTGATGAGATTCATTGCGACTTGCTTAGAACTGGAATGGTACATACTCCTTTAGCAAAAGTTTTTCCGGATACAGATAGAATCATTACGTGCATGTCAGCAAGCAAAACATTTAATTTGGCTGGATTAATGTTCTCCAATATCATTATTCCAAATGACGATCTTAGGGCAGTATGGAAGGCTCGCCATTACGATTTTGAAAATCCGTTGAGCATTGCAGCGACACAAGCTGCATATGAGCATGGCCATGAATGGCTAAACCAATTAAAGGATTATCTTGATGAGAATTTTGTTATTACGAAAAATTATTTAGAACAGCATTTACCTGAAACTGTATATCGTATTCCCGAAGCAACTTATCTTGCTTGGGTTGATATTAGTGCTTATCTGCCTGACGAAGAAAACTTACCATTATATTTTGCCAACAAAGCTGGGGTCCTTCTGGAAGGAGGCAATATGTTTGTTTCAAATTCAGATGGCTACATCCGCCTGAATCTGGCATGTCCAAAATCTATGCTAACTGAAGGTCTAGCAAGGATATGCGATGTGTTGGTAAAAGAAAAAGAAGGAAATAGAAAGGGAGAATTTTCACTGAATCAATAAGTGGTGTTAGGTAGTCTTTTGATAAAACAAAGCAGGCTAAATCATTCATTTAGCCTGCTTTGTTAATGTTATTAAGCCTTTAATTTCATCAATTCTTCTTCAGTTGCATTGACTTTACCAGTTTGGATTGGCTCTACATCAATATATTGGTTGGTATTGGTTATCACAACTGGAGTCTTTATATCGTAGCCATTAGCTTTAATATTTTCAATGTCGAATTCAATCAGGAGATCGCCTTTTTTCACTTGGTCCCCTTGTTTTATTTTAGCATTGAAATATTGCCCTTTAAGCTTGATGGTGTTTACCCCGATATAGATAAGAATTTCTGCGCCATTCTCCGAAGTTATCCCAATAGCATGGCCTGTTGGGAATAAGGTCGTCACTGTCCCATCAGCCGGAGAATACACCTCACCTTTGGCCGGTTCAATTGCAACACCTTTCCCTACGGTTTCGGTTGAGAATAGTGGGTCGGAAATTGCACTTAAAGGAAGGATTTCGCCAATTATTGGACTGTAAATCGTTTCACTTTTAACATCGGCTAAGCCAAATTCTTTTACAGTTTTAGCGGAAGCAGTACCATTTTTCCCTTCATAACCAAATATCAGTATAAGAATTGCCGCAATGGCAAGGGAAGTTAATACACCAATGAGAAACTGACCTATCGGTGTAAAAACAGGGATGGACAAAAAGCTTGGGAGTGCAAAAGCCGTTCCATTAACACCAAGAGCACCATTAATTGCTCCGCCAATTGCCCCTGCAATGGCAACAATAAGCATCGTTCGTTTAAATCGTACGAGAAGACCGTACGTTATGATTTCCGTTGTCCCTGCCAAAGCACCAGGCAGCAGTCCGGATCCAGCTAAAGTTTTTAAATCCTTATCTTTTGTTTTGAAGAAAACCCCGATAGCCATACCCATTTGAGCGAATGGCGCTGCAGCTATCATTGCCATTAGCGGGTCAAGGCCCGATTTTGCAAGGTTTGCAATAAAAATCGGGATAACTGCCCAGTGAAGGCCAAGGATTGTAAGGAACGACCATGACGCACCCATAACAGCCCCAGTCAAAACCCCGCTTTTCGAGCTTAAGAATTCTATGATAATTGCAAGTCCCTCGCCTACATACGTACCAAAAGGTCCAAAGAGCAGGACGGTTAAAGGAACAATCACCATTAAGGAAATCAATGGATTGATAAACATCTGCAGATCTTTATAAATAATTTTTTTCAAAAATTTATCCAAAACTGCATAAATCGAAACGGCAATCAGGATTGGGAACACGGTTGATGAATAACTGGCCAGGATGACTGGTATTCCCATGAATGAAACATCCTGGGCTTCTGAAGCCACTAAATTTGTATAATTTGGCTCCAATAATGCAGCCCCGATAGCTCCGCCAACATATCCATTGGCACCAAGCTTATTGGCCATGGTAATCCCAAGGAAGATTGGGAAAAAGTAAAAAATTGCATGCCCTGCAGCAGAAAGAATTGCATATGTACCGCTTTCGGGCGAAATCCAGCCCAGTGTTTTTAAGATGGATAATAATGCTGAAATTAAGCCGGACCCAGCTAGCACTCCCAAGATGGGAGCAAAAGCACCACCAATGGCGTCCAGTATTTTGTTCATTATTGAGTTGTTTTTTTCTTTTGTTCCACTTGTGGCAGTTTGAGTTGCTTCCATTATCTGTCTCCTCGTATGGTGATTTCGTGGAAAATTGATTATCTTGTCTTATCTTTTCTACTTCTAGCTTATTTTAGTAATCATTTTTCCTTACGGGATACTAGTATACCAGCAAAATCGGATTTTTTCTTTAAAAACGCTTTTATTCCATTAATTCTCTTTTTCTTTAGCGATTATTCAACGGGTCCCAATGGTTTTTAACCTGTACAGGATATCTATAAAGTCAGTTAGGAAAGAGTTAAGATTGCCATAACCCTGCCCCCTTCGCCCAGAATGCTTGCAAGAAGTTGCCTCTGTTCTAGTTCAAGCATAGGATAATAGACCATTACTGAGGAGGATTGTCGTAAATGGGTCTATTCGTTAATAAACACATCCGGAATTTATTTAAAAACACAAAGAATGTTCCCGGTCCAAATCAAGAAGAGGCAAGGACAAGCCGATTAGACGAGCTCATTGCTGAGCAGCAGCAAACGAACAAGCAGCTTCTCGAATCAATCTCCGAAATTAAGCCCCGGTATGATCAACTGCAGGAAACACAAACAGCCCAGTGGAATGAAATCAAAGGAAAAATGAACACGCTGGAAATCCAGGGAGAGAAACGGGACGTCTTTGAGAAGAGAATCCTGGACCGCGTGAATCTTCTTGACCAAACAACCAGCCAAAACCACCAATCACTTCTGGAAAGTGAACGTCTTATTAAATCGGTGTCGGCACAAGTGTCTGCTATTCATGAAACGAATCAGCAAATATCCGAACGGCTAGTTGGAAACGAGACTGTTCAGCGCCAATTGGCAGAAAGAGTGAATGATCAGGTTCAGGTACAGAAGGAAATTGCCGTCCAATTAATAAAGCATGAGGAAAACCATTCAGAGGTACTCGAAAGAATTGATAAGCAGGAAGCTTTAACAGATAAAATGTTTCATCAACTAAATAACATTCGATCTATCCTATATGAAAGAACCAATTACCTGGCCACAAAGATCGAAGAAGGCTATTCACTAACTTCTACCTATGTTTATAAACTGATGACCGGCTCAGAACAGCCACTCACCTTTTCCGTACTGCAGTCACAAAAAAAGAAGGATTCAGTAAATAATAAAGAGTAATTCCTTCACTTATTCCCCTGTCCACAACTTTCTGAGTTCTAATCGCGCTTTACTTCCTTGGGAAAATGCAATCCCACTACTTTTTGGTAAAAGGTTCAGTTTTAACCTGCAAAATATGGATAACCAGCGGGTAATTTGATAAGTGAATGAGCATAGGAAATGCTTGGAGCATCATATGCTCCAAGCGCATAAATTCGGATTAGAATATGTGTGGTAATAACTAATGGATGCGATGATCAATGTTCATAAATCGAGGTCTCTTCGAGAGTAAACGAAGCAATTCCTCATTTTCCTTTTGCACAGGATGAGTGATGTTTTTTGCTACGCAAAGCCGCTTGTTAGGATTCCTTGGCGGTGATGATTTTTTAATGGATATCATAATATTTAACACTACCTTCTCCGCTTGTTTCTATAGGTTATGCGACTTTGCGGAAAAATAACATAAAAAAAGAGAAGGTACAATTACCTTCTCTTTCCCTGTATTATTCAGCTGCTCGCCTAATTGCATCCCTATCATTAGCTTTCATGCGTCCAATCGAACGGTCTAAATTAATGGTTGTTGGCCTTTTGTTGGGGTTTCTAGGAGGAACACTACCGTGTCGGGAAGATCTTTTTGTTTGAGCTTTACGTCCAATTTTTAAAGGTGATCCAACTGTCATCTCTTCCACACTCCTTTCATCTTCTATTAAGAATACCATGTTTTACTTTTCATTTCCATCTTCGCCATCTATATCATCTTCATCATCACTAGGTAAGAATTCGTCTTCGTTGTATACTAACCACATATCAAACGCATATAAAAGGTTTAACATAATAGAAGCATCAGCCCCTGTTACTTCACTACCTTTCCTGGAACTTACAACAAAAAGCAAGTTATAATACTCACCATAGTAAGGAAATAACACAGCGTTGCTTTCCTTTTCGATGATTTCGATATTTTCTCCTTCCAAGAGCGTCTTGATAGCCTGTTTTTTACGCATTCCCAATCCCTTTAGAGTAAAATCATGTTCTTCTATGATCTTTTCATAAGCATCAATGACATTCTGGCGAAAGATACTTTCGTCATCGGATGACTCAACCATGTAGGAATAGACTTCTAAATGGAAAGATGATGCAAAGTTTTTTAAATGGGAAAGAACGGATTCTTCATATTTCTCGGGAGTAAATTCAAATTCATCCACCAGCCATTTTTCTTCGCTTTTTGGCATCATTTGATTTACTTTTAGGAGTTTATCACTTAATTCAACAAAGGCTCCCCGATTCTTATTTATACTTTCCACCAAACTCTCTTGTTGTAACTCATTCGTCATAAATTTAGTGATGTCCGGTGTCTGAAAAACAAACAAATCAATAATAACCACACTAATAACCAGAGCGATCAAATACTCTAGTTTTTGCCCAACATTCGGAAATACATTAAATGCCCATAAGAAAAAGGCGATTAGAACAACTAAGCCATAATATATTTTTCTCATAGCGACACGATGCTTAAGATAAAATTCCCGACTCCATATGTATAGACCTATACTAAAGGCAATCCCAATCAAAAGGACGCCAAATACCGTGACCATATACCAGCTCGCTTCCACTCAAATCCCCCTTTCACTCCCTATATTATGGCATAATCTGGCTATTAGAAAAATATCTTACCTGAATTATTCACAGTTTTTTTGACTTGATAATAAGAATTACCCAAAGGGCCGGCTCTCTAAAATGGGCATTTCTGCTGTAAAGATACTTGCTCTCAATATCAGCAATGAAGGAATACAAGAACTAAGCTATAAACCAGAAAAAAGGTGCACCATTCTTTTTGAACAGTGCACCCTTAATATCATCCCAATTTAATTGCTTGATAGCAAATAAAAATTAGTTTTTTATGATTTTAATTTCATCTAGTGGATAGTAAACAATGTTTGTTATACCAATTACTTTCTCTAACGGAATAGCTCCAATATCTCGACTATCCCTGCTAGCCCTTCTGTTATCACCCAAGACGAACAGATGGCCTTCAGGAACTGTTTCACTGCCTATCGTTTCTTTTAAGGTAAAAGAGTCCGTCAATGTACCTTGGCTGATTCTTTCTTTGTAACTATTTAAATAAGGTTCATCATATGTTTTTTCATTTATATACAAAACATCATTTTTATACTCAATTTTGTCGCCTGGAAGGCCGATAACTCGTTTAATATAATCCTCACCGTCCGGGGCGTGAAAAACAACAATATCAAATCTTTTTGGGTCCCCGATTTTTGTTACTATCATGCGTTCCTGATCCTGAAGTGTAGGGTTCATTGATTCACCATCAACTACAATCGGCGTAAAGAAAAAAGAGCGAATTATGACTGCTAATACAAGTGCCGCTATTATGGCTTTAATCCATTCATACGTTTCATTTTTCTTCTTCTCTACCATTTCTCATCCTCCCTTAAAATTCGTAAACACTTTTATCCTTATTTTACCATATTTAAGTAATAATATATTTATATACTTTAAACTCTTCTCATTTAATAAATACAATATTGTACGATTATAAGAGAGCTAAAAAGGTATCTGTTTTGGTTTTTCTTTAGGATTTACAAGAAAAACAGGAAGCCTAAAGCTAAGAAGAGTACAATGGAACCTATTGACCTTACCCAAGTGATTGAATTTTCAAGTCCCGCTTTTTTCTCTAAATAATTAATGTAAGTAATAACCAAAATAAATCCGCCAAAAAGCATTAGATAAACAGAATGATTTCTGTTAGATAGCGTACTCATTGCAGCAAGTCCAATAAGGATTGTTCCTATAGCTCCTAATAAAACATTGATATATAAGGCGATGCTTTTATTTTCCTTCATTTGACTCCCCCGTAATGAAATTTCTTAAACTGCACTGATAGAACAAATTTCAGAATCTAAGGAACTTCATTCGAACACCCTCTTCCTTGTTAAACAACCATTGACTGTTCGTTTAATAAGGATTTTTTTAAAAAAGTGCAGAAATTTTTCCGAATCCTTTCACCATTTATATAAATTTATTTTTCTTTTTGTCCTGTGTTCTTCTCTATTGTTATTAGTTTTGACATCACAAAATGAACTACAGCGACTGTAAGTAAAAAATCTCTATATGCCTCATTGGTACCCTCCAAAAACGTCGCAAAAGTCCAGAAAAATACGAACGAAATTACAAGCAAAGTCAGAACATAATATTCACTTTTCAGTTCCATTTTATATCCCCCATTATTCAATAGATCAGTTCCATTGAAGTAATTTCTTCATCCTGCTAACCAATCGTTTACATCTTTCAGAAGTGTATGCCGTGTCGCGGTCGTTACGCAGTAGAGCCACATGAAGGATGGCTTTCCATAAATCAGATTTATTTTGATGTTTTCATTTTCTGATTTCTAAGTGCTAGATAAAAACATGCAGCTGCCAAAATTGCAACAGAGCCATAAAGTAAATAGAGGTGATTGTTTTTCCCTGATTCGTCCTACGCTACCATTCCGCCCCCACTCATACCAACTTGACCTGTATCTTGCCGATGAGTTCTTCATATATTTCGACAATGATAGATTGATAATCTACAATTGATATCTCTTCGGCTCCAAGAAGGTCCTAAACTTCCTTATTTATGCCCTATACTGTCGTACATTCCTACCTTGGTATCATCTCAATAGAGCTACTGTTGCTCAAAGAACAAATCTTTTATTTACAGCTTTTTAAGTACTCATCTTTTTTAATTAGTTTCGAAACTCCTGGACTGGCATTCGAAATTTGTATTTGGGCACTAATTATTTCTCCTTTTCCATTACTATAGAGAATTGCTGACAAATCCTCTCCCTTGCAAATTTCCTTTAAGCTTACTATCTGCTTAAAAATTGTAGGGTTTTCCATTAATTCATTAACATTGAGTTCCTGTTCTTTAAGTTCAGAAAGAAATTCCTCATTTGTTGTAAGTGTGTAATGTGTTTTTTTCTCAGCCTTACTTACTGTCCACTCCAAATCTTCAATATAATTTCTATGCTGTTCACTTAATTCCGCTGAGGAGCAGCTTGGAAGCAGGATAAGTATAAAGCAAAAGCCAATAATCGTCCCAATTCTCATAAAATATTCACCTAACATATTGATTAATTGGTTCAACAAATTAATTCCAAAAGCCGATTAATAATTTTATCTCCTTTGTACGGTTTATGATTGAATAAGTACTGAAAGTTGCCTGATGCAGTCCAAATGTTCAATTCTCCGCCATTGCCCGTAAGAGAAACCTTCACTATTTTGCTCAACGGAATTGAGATGATATTATCCCTCCTGTGTGGCACAACCTCCTTCTTAAAAACTCTTCGATTTGAAATAAATAATCCAACTCTCTTGTCATATTCAAAGTCCAAGATTTCTTCTCCTGTTAGAAGATGTTTTTGATAGTCCATGTTCTCACTCTTTCAAATTTATTGGTTACTTAGGAAAAACTACTCTTATTTCTTATCAGATAATGGAGATACGTAATTTTCTTTAACATACTTAGAAAAATTCTCTAATTTTTAATTCGATACTTTTGTCTCATTTCCTCCATTTGGTAACTTAACACCTATACTGAAAAGTATATTAATTCTAAATTTTGTGTTATATTTCCTTTGTGACTATTTTGGTTGATGCGCGTTTTCTGGGAATTAATTAATAGAAAGCAGGATTCTAATGGAAGCAACCGTAGAATTGAAGGGCTACAAAATGTTAGCCGACTTTCTTCAAGAAAATGAACAGACATTTTTAGATGATTGGGAAGAACAGATTGTCGTGAATGAGACGGAAGATGATCGAGATCTTATTCGCAATAATGGATATTTAATGTATAGGCTGATCATTAGTTCGATAGGAAATAAGGTGCGGGATAGCGAATTAAAATCAATGGCATATAGAGTCGCCGAAGAACGCCTTGATGCAAATATCAACATTGGAGAATTTGTCTACAATGTAAACCTTGGCCGGAGTATTATTATTAAGCAGGTTTACAATTCGGGAATTAGCTCGGGAGACGGAAGGAATGTCATTGACCTGGTGAATCGGCAGTTTGATTTATTCTCCTATTTTGCCGTCACAAGATATACAGACTTAAAGGACATAAAGCTTCAGGAACAAAACCATTATATTTCGCAAACCCATAAGGAAAGACTGGCAATTCTCGGTCAAATGTCTTCAAGCTTTGTACATGAATTCCGCAATCCACTTACTTCCGTTATGGGATTCATCCGGCTGTTAAAAAGCGATTATCCTAACCTCCCCTATTTGGATGTTGTTAGTATAGAGCTTGACCAACTGAAATTTCGGATCACTCAGTTCCTTCACACCTCGAAAAAAAACATTATCAGTGACGATAAAAATGAAGAAATCCCAATTAGAGATTTGTTGGTTGAAGTAATCGATTTTCTATATCCAAGCATTGTGGACGGTAATATCCAGGTCAACTCGCACATTGATGCCAGCACAACCGTCTATGGGGATCGTAATGAGCTGAAACAAGTTTTCCTTAACCTGCTTATGAACGCGGTTGATGCTGTATTTGAACAAGACAAACAAAGAATTATTACCATTCAAACCTTACTAGGAAAAAATGAAGTGAAAATAATGATATCAAATAATGGTGATCCAATTCGTGAGGAAATTCGTAAAATCATTTTTGAACCATTTTATACGACGAAAAAATTAGGTACGGGAATCGGTCTTTTTGTGTGTAAAAACATTATCGAAAAACATAAGGGGTCAATCCATTGCCAGTCGGATGAAGATTTGACTTCATTTGAAATCAGTCTGCCAATCACTGAAATACAATAAAGGTTAAATCGCTATATGTAGGCCCAGGGAATAGACTCTGGGCTTTTTTATAAGAAAAACATTAAAGCCTATTATTGGTTACTAAGCCCATCGATCCGGAATCTTCGAGATATTTTTGCCAATTAAATAAGCCAATAAGTAATCCAAAAACCATATACAATGCCATATGGACAAAAAAATAACCAGTTGGAAGAATAAGAAGTTCAATCTCCTCTGTTAAAGCCCATGTGGAAAATCCTACAGGTATTCCCCACCCTATTGCCCCTTTTCGTATTAAGTATCTCGGAAAACCCTTTGGCATTTCTTTTAAAAACCATTTCTCTACTTTCTGTTTGCGGGTGACCTTTCTTTCTTTAAATAAGAAAATTGCAACGCCACTCCACCCAAGGCCTACTATCCACCGCATAATAGCTATTGAGACATTGGAAGTAGAATAAGCAAGATAAAAGATAGCAACGGAGAAGGCTAGACTTATAATTATGAGAATATATTTAGAGAATTTCACTTTTTTGCCTCCTTTCTCCGCCTAACTTAAGTAAAGTTCTCGAAAAACAACTTATGCAATTTTCCTTCCCATTCTTGACTCAAACGTTAAAACAATTGGATAGGAAATGATGAATAGTAACGAAATGATAGTAAATCCTTCAAACCATTGTTTGAACAATACCTTTGACCATCCATCCTCGCCGATAATCCAGTAGGAGACCATATTTGAGATTGCAATTCCATCTTCTATCCCTGGAACTAGACTGTGGGAATAGTTTTGGGCAAGACAGACAGCAGCAAGCAGCGATATGCCAATCGCAATGCCAACTCCTTTAGAGAAAGGGTTTGTGACTCCTGAATGTTTGAATACGATGACAGAAATTATTAAAAAAGCTACAGATCCAAGAATACATAACATGTTGCACCTCTCCTTCATAAATAAGCCGCTAGCTATTATTGATTTGTATAATGCTTTACCTCTTCCCAGAGTGATTCCTCATCATCTGGTTTTTTCCAAATCTGCCCATTCGCAGTGTCATAAAGATACAGCCAGCCCTGGTTTACAACTAATTGAAGTGATCCAGCACCGCCCGGCTGATTAACAATGAGCTCGTTAGGTATATCAACGGTTTTATCTTCAATTGCATTTGACAAAAACCAGGCAGCCAGCAAAATACAGACTCCAAGTCCAAAAATTGAAGCAGATAAACCTTTCATCCATCCCCCTGCTTTCGTTATAAATTTTTAAATTCATTTAACATAATTATCCAATATGCAATAAGTCTTAGCAATATGTATTTTCAGAATAAACTAAAGATGGGAATTTCAGTATTTACGTTTGGATGAGAATGATGAAACACGTATAATAGACAAAAAAAGAGTAAGTGGGGATTGTCCATGAAAATAGAAGCAAAACCATGTTCCGCATCGAAAGTAATAAAGACCAGCAGGGTGCTGCCTCCAGATACGAATAATCACGGAACTTTGTTCGGTGGCAAACTGATGAGCATGATTGATGACTGTGCATCGATTTCGGCTTCCCGCCATGGACGGTGCGATATCGTCACAGCTTCCACCGACTCCGTCGACTTTCTGACACCCATTCAGAAGGATGATTCAGTTTGCCTCGAATCATTTGTTTCCTGGGTCGGAACGTCATCCATGGAAGTATTCGTAAAGATCATTGCGGAGGACTTAAAAACCGGAGAACGAAGACTAGCCGCAACCTCCTTCCTGACCTTCGTTGCCTTGTCACAGGATGGCAAGACCGTTTCCGTTCCGAAAGTAGTCCCCGAGACTCCAGAAGAAATTATGCTATACGAAAGCGGAGCGGAACGGGCTGAAAACAGGAAAAAGCGCCGCAAGAACAGCAAAGAACTTGCCAAGAAAATGGAGATTGGCCTGCCTTGGGGATAAAAACCCATCTGCATAAAAACAGCCGGCCGGGTAAACCTGTTTTGTTAGTTGTCACAAAACTAGATAAAGTAAGACAAAAAGACCATCAAATTGTCTTTAAATTTGATGGTCTATTTTTATTGGTATATCGATATTCATTTTATTTTTACGTTATTTTTTTATATTTGCGTATTAATTTGCTAATCAACAGTAGCTTCTGTAAGTCTGCAAATTACGGTACAATTAAATCGCTAATTTTACCTTAAAAAGGAAGAAATAAGGTGCCCCAACCTCTTTCTTTAACACTTTGCAGCATCTCACTAACTTTTACACCCATGATCATACTCCTTCAAGTGTTTCTTTAAATAATTTAAAAAGTAAAAGAATATCTTAGCATCCAATTTATCTTGCTGCATTTGATTTATAAGTGAGTTCAGGTCAGGGAACTTTATTTCCTCTCTCAAATAATGTATAAAAGTGACTGAAACCTTTTTCCCATATAGATCCCCATTAAAATCAATTAAATGAGCCTCAATTAAATAATCCTCTCCATTTACTGTGGGACGGTAACCTGCACTAATAAGGGCATCCCGTACTTCATTTCCGCCGTCTATATGGTGTATTTCAACAGTACCAATGTAGACCCCAGGCTTAGGAGATACATTCGATTCTGTGACATCTAAATTAATCGTGGGGAAACCAAGTGTTCTGCCTAAGGCTTGACCATGTATAACTTTACCGCTATTAAAATAAGGTCTTCCCAACAGGGCTAGTATAGCTTCCATTTTCCCCTCTTTAATAAGAGAATGTATCTCGCTACTTATTTCCCCATCATTTTTCCTTTGAAAAAATGCTGATTTAGCTTCAATTACTTTCATTTATTCCACTTCCTTTTAAGGTCAAAAATAAAAAATCAATAGAAAAAGAAGCTAATAGGCACCCTTATTCTATTGATGATAAAAATACATAAGGTAGATCCCAAAGGTTGCATTTTAAAAATCGTATTTAGCCTCTTTTTCTTTACGGATGGTTGTATATGTTTCTGTTAAGATAGCAGTGTCCTCAACTAAACGTTCTAATCGGAAGAGAACATCATCGTTTACTATTTCCTTGCGATGAAAATCCTGTTCTTCAATAAATACATACGTTTGGACAATTTGGGCTTTCATATATGCCAAGATCGGCTTTAACTGCTGCTCAACAATTAAAAAGTGTTTTGGGGTGCCAGCCGTCACAAGCATACTGACAACTTTATCACGAAACGCATTTACAGGCAGCAAATCAAAAATATTCTTTAAAGTGCCTGGTATAGAAGCCTGGAAAACAGGAGTACCAATGATAATGGCATCTGCTTCCATAATTGTCTTTGTAACATATCCTGTATCGCCTTCATATTCCATATAATTTCGACCATCACTGAATTGAACCTTATATTCAGCTAAATCAATTAAAGTCGCTTCTGCATCTGGATACTTCTCAGCTATCGCTTTAAACGTGTAATCCATCGCTGTCCGTGTTTTTGATCCGACAATTGAACCTGAGATACCAACAATTTTCATATTTAAAACCTCCTTATTTTGCTGTGTATTTTTTAATGGCTGGTAAAATTTCAGTGGCAATGAGTTCAATATTTTTTGCCCATAATTCGAATGACACCCCACCAAAATCCATTTGAGCGATATACCGTTGATGACCAAACAGCTCATGCTGATAAAGTATTTTTTCAATCACCTGTTGTGGACTTCCTACCATTAAAGCATCACGCGGGTCAGCAGCCTGGGCAAATTGACGTTTCGGATAGCTATGCCCATTAATCAATTCCAACCCAATATTAATATGAGGATACGAATCCTTCATCGCTTGCTGTGATGTCTCCGCTGTATAGAAAAATCCCGCTGTTGCAATTGGAAGCGTCTCTGGGTCAAAACCACTTCGCTTAGCTGCCTCGCGGTATGCATCAACAGAAACCTTAAAGTTAGCTGATGGACCACCGAGTGTAGCAAGGAACATTGGAACTCCTGCAATCCCAGCCTTAATCGCACTTCCAGGAGGTCCCCCGACTGCACGCCAAATTGGAAGTGACCCATTTTTCGGACGCGGAATGACCTTCGCATCTCTTAGTGGAGAACGGAATTGCCCACTCCAGTTCACAACCTCTTCCTCATTAATTTTCAATAACAGCTCAAATTTCTCCTCAAACAACTCCTCATAATCCCGAAGGTTATAGCCGAGTAATTCAAAAAGCCCGACCCTTGAGGCACGTCCAGCTATAATTTCGGTACGTCCATTTGAAATCAAATCGATTGTAGAAAAATCTTCATATACCCTCACTGGATCGGAGGTACTGATAATTGTGGAAGAACTTCCTATTTTAATTTTTTCGGTTGCCTGAGCAATCGCCGACAAAACTACCGAATGTGCTTGAGTTGTAAAATAATCCTGATGGCTTTCACCTACACTAAAAAAGTCTATACCTGCTTGATCTGCCATCTTGGCGGCTTCAATGATTTCTTGAATTCGCTGCTGTGCTGAAATCCTCTTTCTTGTATGGGGATTCGGGATATGATCTCCCAATGTATAAATTCCAAATTCTATTCCTTTGCTTGGATTCATTCTGTATTTTTCCATTTATGTCACTACCTTTCTTTTTATAAGTTCGTTTAATTTTTTGTGGCTTTTCGAACTGCTGGAGCGACTTCAGTAGCGAACATCTCGATTACTTCCATTACTTTTCTAAAAGGCATGTTCCCATGGTCAATCTGAACTATAAATCGGTTATGTCGATACAGTTCATGCTGGTAGAGTATTTTTTCAATGATTTGTTGTGGGCTTCCCACCATTATGGCATTTTTAATGCTGTTTGCTTCAGCGTAACGATCCTTTGGAAAAGGGGTGCCCCTTGCCTGCGTGAATGTATGATTAAGATAAGGAAAGTAGTCCCTTAATGCTTTTTTAGAATCCTTATCGAGATACATCATCGTCGCCACAGCTATCGGCAGATTTTTCGGATCAAATCCTGATTCAGTTGCGGCACGGCGATATGCATCAACTCTCTTTTCGAATACGTTCGATGCTCCGTAAAGTGCTGCTATGTGCATTGGTACACCCATTCTTCCAGCTTGAATGGCACTTGCGTGGTGCTCACCAACAGCACGCCATATAGGTAGTTTCCCATTTAAGGGTTTAGGGAAGATTTCAGCATTCCTTAAAGGAGGGCGAAATTTTCCTTTCCAAGAAATTGGCTGTTCGGTATTTAACCTAACGAGTAGGTCAAATTTCTCTTCAAATAATTCGTCATAGTCATTCAGGTCAAAGCCAAATAGCTCATAGGGTCCGTATCGAGATCCCCTGCCTGCAACAATTTCTGCTCTTCCATCAGATAATAGATCCAAAGTGGAAAAGTCTTCATAAACACGGACAGGATCGGATGTACTTAATACAGTGGAAGCACTGATTAATTTAATTTTTTTTGTAACACCAGCAATTGTTCCAAGAATAGTTGGAGTGGATGAAGCGATGAAATACTTTTGGTGACTTTCGCCAACGCCAAATACATCCAAGCCCGCTTCTTCTGCAAGTTTTGCCATGGAAATCATCTCTTTCATTCGCTGGTGCTCGGTCATTGGTTTTTTAGTTGATTGAGCCGTAAAGAGGTCTCCCAACGTGTATAGCCCTAGTTCCATTCCTTTGGTTTGGTCAATTCGATACGTTTCCAAAAAGCCTGCCTCCCTTCCAAAAAGTCTTGACAATTTTTGTTTGCAAGGTCATTATAAACCGTAAGACCATTAAATGTTAGTACGCACTTTAAAGTGGTATAGTATACAAAAGGATACTATTGGAGGTGTTATAGGTGGAAAAAGTACCAGAACTATGTAAGGTAGAAGATGCTTTAGGTATATTAGTTGGAAAGTGGAAACCGCTTATTTTATTGCATTTATTGAAGAACGGTACTCAAAGATTTAGTGAACTAAAAAGAAGTGTTCCTGGAATTACACAAAAAATGCTGACCAATCAATTACGGGAATTAGAAGATGAGGATATTATTGAGCGATACGTATATCCACAAGTACCTCCCAAAGTAGAATATTCCATTACAGACTACGGAAGGACATTGGAACCGATTTTAGAGGCAATGCATGATTGGGGAACGAAGCACACGTTGCATAAAATGCAAAAAAATAAACAAAAAACCGAAAAACTTTAAAAGGCTGTCTTTAAGAAAGACAGCCTTTTAAACGTTAAATTCCGTTATCAGATATCGATAATACCATGTTGAACTATACTCCCTGCCCCCTTTGTTCAATAAAGAAATTCGGTTAATCCTTCCTGGATCAACGCACGTGTTTTTGTTAGCCTGCCCTCATTTGTTCAATAAGAAATTCAAAAAAGGCATAAATCCCTAAAGACTTTATGCCATAGTAAGAATCCAATAAAAGATTGTTTAGGAGCAACGTAAATTACTTAACGGTTTCGCTATTGAATCGAAGCTCGGTAAAATGGACTAGTTCAACTTTGTTGGATGAATCCCCTTTTTCAATCACTTCACAAAATCCAGATGCATATTGAACAATTAATAAGTATTCTTTTCCTTGATATAGTACTGGAAGGTTTTCCATCTTACTATCACATCCATAGCTTTTAAATCCATTTTATTTCCAATCCGCTCATATGTCTGTGGATAAAATGTGATAATTAGCATAAAAAACCGTAATTTAACTAAACTGCCTCACTTAGAATCAACAAAAAAAGGCGTAAATCCTCCCTGGATCTGCACACCCGTTAATAAAGCTAACTATTTTAATTTCATTTTTAACCCTTCGTGAGTTGATTTAAAACCTAACCGTTCATAAAAGCGTAAGGCATCTGCTCTTTGTTTATCTGTGGTAAGTTGAATTAAGTGACAACCGCGTTCTTTTGCTCGTTGAATTGCCCAAGCTATAAGTTCGGTTCCTACTCCCATACCACGTAAAGAGGAGGCTGTTCTGACCCCTTCAATAGTGGCTCTCCATCCACCCTGGTGTGTTATATAAGGAGTAAATGTAATTTGCTGTACACCAATCACTTCATTACCTTGATAAGCTACTACCAACTCATTATTAGGATCAGAGGAGATAGCTTGAAATGCTTTTAAGTAGCTTTCTGGAAGTGGTTGTTCATAACGCTCTCGAATTCTTCCCAATTCATCATCAGCAAGCATAGCAACAATTCTATCCAAATCTTGTTCAGCAGCTATTCTAAACTGGATTTCTTTTTCCATACATCCCCCTCCTTGATGAGGTATTATATTGTTCTTATCAAAATTTCCCCGGATAATCCGTCGATTTCACATACTTTTTCTGAATGAAATCCACTTTTAATCAATATTTTTCTTGATGGAATATTATTAGGATCAATAATTGCTGTTAAACGATTTACATTTGTATTTTTGGCTTTATTTATTAGCACCTCTGCAATCTCTCTACCGTATCCTTTACCCCAATACTCTGGGAGCAGCATGTATCCTAATTCTGCTTCATCATTCTTTTCTTCATTCAAAATTAAACTACCAAGTCCGATAAACTCTTTTGTGTAATTATAAACCTTGTAAGAGCCGAATGTTTCGTGCTTTTTATTTCGGTTTATTATCTTTTTAAATTTTTCTTGTGCTTCTTCTAATGGGATTGAATGCTCAGTAATCATACTCATTACTTGTTCATTCGAGACAAGCAGGAAGTATTTATTAAAATCAGTTGAATCAAATTTTTGCAAGGTGATATTCATATGTATTCCCCTCCTAACTTAAGAAATTGATAGATTAGTCGTTAGACCTTCCTCTTAATTAGGAATTCAACAATAAGGGGGTTAATCCTTCTTTGATCAATGCCCCGTCTGGTTTAAGTGATTTTTAACAGCAATTTATAGTGTACGACAATATCTTAACGATACATAATTCTCATCTTCATTATTTGCAAAGCTCTCTTGCTCTTTTATAAACTGAAAACCCCTAGCCTCATAAAACGGGATACCCTTTTGATTTCCTTTTCCTACTGAAACCCACTGTTCGGTTGCTCCTTTGGTCTTTTGTACTTCTGTAAGGGTTTGTAAAAGAAGCGTGCCGATACCTTCTCCACGTCGATTGGGATCTAGATATAATACATAAACTTCTCCCTTATCTTTATCCAACATCCCGCCACCAATAGCCCCCAAAACTTCTCCATTCTCTAGAGCCACAAACCAACCATCCCAACCATCCCCAGAATAATTAATTTCTCCACGGATTCGATCGTAATTATAAAACTCACTAATTATTCTATCGATATATTCAGATGAATGGGTTTCCTTATATGTATCTCTATATCCGTCAGAACAGACTTTTGAAATTCCTTCGATATGATGTAATTCTGCCCGTTTTACGTTAATCACAAAGTCATCTCCTTAAAATAAGTAAAAATATTTAATTCCATTTTCAAATAAATTATCCTGCTTATTCAACTGCCACGATATTTAATCAGAACTTGATAGGTATCCAAACCTATTGCTGCCGGGCAGTTTTTTCTATTTAGCTATAATGTTAGTAAAGTTTTAAAAAAGCCTAAACAGAACAGATGTTTTGTTGTAGAATAGGACTATTGCTTTCTAACCTTACAAACATGATTTTAGGAGTTGTATTAAATTGAATGGGACATCACATGCAGTAATTGGATCAACAACAGGGTTTATCGTTGCTAATACAGTTCAAGCCTCTCCGTCTGCTACGCTTATATTAGTCGGCATGGGTGCGGTTTCGGGATTAATTCCTGATTTGGATATTGACGGGAAGCTACGAGGAAGGATCACCTTATCTCATAAGGTCATACGTTTTTCTGCGATGATTATTGGCTTCCTCATGGTGCTTTATAGTTTCTTTGAAAAAACAGCGGTCGAAAAGTGGCAAGGTATAGGAATTGGACTTTTCATTGTTTTAATCGCATCACTTATTAAGCAAAAACATATGTTGACGATTACCGGAATTGCAGTTCTGATAGGAGGACTGTCTTTAGAAGAACTGTGGTTGATATTGCTGGGAATTTACATAGTAATTGCTTCGTTTTCCTCTCACCGGAGCTATACTCATTCGATTCTTGGAGTAATTTTTTTCGGAATCATAGCTAACCATTTAGAGGTTTCGCTCGGAATCAAAGGTGTTTTCTACACCTGTTTAGCTGGTTATGTAGGCCACCTGTTAGCTGATTTAAAAATACTGCCCTTCAATAAACGCGGGGTTAAGCTATTCTTGCCACTATCATCTAAGGAAATTTAGCTTAGCTCGTAAGTACACAGAGGTCCATCCAGGAAGTATTATTTTCCTTCCTGAATGGATTTTTGTATGGCTAAGAATGATTTAAAATCGGATCGAATTCTGTCCATTGATAAGTAAGCAATTGCAACGATTTCCCGTGAATCTCAATTGGCGTTGACGTGTAGAGTAGTGCACCCAGTTTTTCATAAAAAAACTTGGATTTATTGTCTTCAAGTACTTCCACAAATACTGTTTGATAACCCAGTTTAACAAAGGTTCTAAATAATGGATCAAGCATCCTTCTCCCAATCCCATGCCCCTGATAGTGTTCCAGAATATAAATTGATGTAACATCCCCGGAATGATCAAATTCTAATTCATTAGTCACTCTTTTTCCGCCATCAGCAAATCCAATAATCTGGCCTTCCTTTGTTTCCGCCACAAAAACATAGTTATCAGACCTGGAAATATTATTCCTCCATAACTCTGTCCGCTTTTCATAAGAAAGCTTTTCCAAATACTCGTCAGGTACTATATTCTTATAGGTCGTCCTCCAACAATCCAGATGAACTCTAGCGATCCCTTTAGCATCTTTAAGCTTTGCTTGCCTAATAATCATCCGTAATCTCCTTTGAGAACTACTATCCAAATAGGATACTTCAATACTAGCCCGTTAATTTTCTTATACCTCAAATTGTTTCTTCAGCCATGGATCAACGTTTTGTGATGCGTTCCCTTCTCCACCTTTTATTTCTTATAGATTTCTTTACAAGAGATGGAACTCCTTCTTTTTAGCCTAATAATTCTTATGCGGTTCAAAAGTCGTTGGTTGAATATTAACATTAGGACCTAGTGATACTAGTCAGCAGATTCAGCTTATGTTAAACTCAAATTATCATAATTTTCCAATAAATAACTTTTATGGAAGAACACTCTATAAATTTTATAGAAATGAGGGAATGAATTGGTTCAAACCACACAGAATATTTTTTCGCCGCCAAAACATATAATTTCCGCAGCTGCCATTGTTATCAATGAACAAAATGAAATCTTGTTAATTAAGGGACCTAGAAGAGGTTGGGAAATGCCAGGCGGACAAGTGGAAGAAGGAGAGTCTTTAAAAGAAGCTGCAATAAGGGAAACGAAAGAGGAATCCGGTATTGATATTGAGGTGCTGAAATTTTGTGGAGTATTCCAAAATGTGAACCGCTCAATTTGTAATACCTTGTTCTTGGCTAAACCTATAGGCGGCCAATTAACGACTTCCCCAGAAAGTTTGGAAGTAGGGTTTTATCCTATTGAGCAAGCTCTGGAAATGGTAACTCACAAGAATTTCAGACAAAGAATTGAATACAGTTTGGATAAAAGCAAACAACCTTTTTACATAGAATTTTAAAGGAAAATAAATTTAAGGAGAGCGATTCTATGAACACGAATTTCATTCAAAAGATAAATCAAATCGGGGTGCCTGTTAAAGACATAAATAGGGCAATAACATTTTATAAGGAGCTTGGACTACCCCTGCTTTTTTCAACAGATACAATGGCATTTTTTGATTGTAATGGAACACGAATCCTTCTAAGTTTGCCTGAAAAAGCTGAGTATTCACAATCAAGCTCTGTTATATACTTTCAGGTTGTAAACATTAAAGAAACCTTCGAACAATTAACTAATAATGGAGTAGCATTTATTGACGAACCTCATGTTGTGGCCAAAATTGGCGGAGTTGAAACGTGGATGACTTTCTTTAAAGATACAGAAGGCAATACCCATGCTTTTATAAGTGAAGTGGAAGTTTAATCATTAGAACCAAGGAAACCTTATCAAATAAAGGTTTCCTTAGTTCTTTTATTTATTCATACAAGCCCTTTTATACATTAAAATGGAGTTTAAAAATACTGTAACCCTCAACTTTGAACACTTCTTATATAAAGAGTATCCTCTAAACTTATTCCATTCATATGCCCGTTTGTTCAATTCGGAATTCAACAAAAAGGGCGGAAATCCTTTCTAAAGATTGCCTTATAAAAAGAATGCTACCTCTTTAGACAGGTACTAAAACTGCACTTACCATACTGAATGATGTGTACACCTATTTTTCGTTTTTATGATTATAATTAAGTAATAGTAATTCTGCTTCTATTTCTTCGTTGGATACAAATCCTTCTTCTGCTTTTTTATTCTTACTTTGATTCTTACTCTTAGGAAATAACATTAAATGCCTAAGATTAAGATTAATACAATTAATAACACAGAACCAGGATGCAAAGGTTGATCTGCCGACATAGCAAGTTGCAATAAAATTGATGCAGTAAGTAATGATAAACTAATTATTAAAAGTCCAAATAACCTATACATAACATCACTCCTTTTCAAAATCGTGGTTCTTAAAGTTGTTACTGAAAAATATTCTACATAAAAATTAGTTTTCCTTTACAGGAATGCTCCCCCGTTTGTTCAATAAGGATTTTAACAAAAAGATGCCTCA
>NZ_HG964497.1:2426572-2427748 GCF_000613125.1 Bacillus sp. EB01 | reverse complement strand
TCAGCCTTCACGGGAAGTGGATTTGCCTGCTTCCCAGCCTAACTGCTTAGACGCACATGTCCAATAGTGCGCTTACCCTATCCTCCTGCGTCCCCCCATTGCTCAAACGATGAAGAGGTGGTACAGGAATATCAACCTGTTGTCCATCGCCTACGCCTTTCGGCCTCGGCTTAGGTCCCGACTAACCCTGAGCGGACGAGCCTTCCTCAGGAAACCTTAGGCATTCGGTGGATGGGATTCTCACCCATCTTTCGCTACTCATACCGGCATTCTCACTTCCAAGCGCTCCACAAGTCCTTCCGGTCTTGCTTCGACGCCCTTGGAACGCTCTCCTACCGCGGACACCATAAGGTGTCCACCCACAGCTTCGGTGATACGTTTAGCCCCGGTACATTTTCGGCGCAGAGTCACTCGACCAGTGAGCTATTACGCACTCTTTAAATGATGGCTGCTTCTAAGCCAACATCCTGGTTGTCTAAGCAACTCCACATCCTTTTCCACTTAACGTATACTTTGGGACCTTAGCTGGTGGTCTGGGCTGTTTCCCTTTTGACTACGGATCTTATCACTCGCAGTCTGACTCCCACGGATAAGTCTTTGGCATTCGGAGTTTGTCTGAATTCGGTAACCCGATGGGGGCCCCTAGTCCAAACAGTGCTCTACCTCCAAGACTCTTACAACGTGAGGCTAGCCCTAAAGCTATTTCGGAGAGAACCAGCTATCTCCAAGTTCGATTGGAATTTCTCCGCTACCCACACCTCATCCCCGCACTTTTCAACGTGCGTGGGTTCGGGCCTCCAGTAGGTGTTACCCTACCTTCACCCTGGACATGGGTAGATCACCTGGTTTCGGGTCTACGGCCACATACTCATTCGCCCTATTCAGACTCGCTTTCGCTGCGGCTCCGCTTTTTCAGCTTAACCTTGCATGGGACCGTAACTCGCCGGTTCATTCTACAAAAGGCACGCCATCACCCATGAACGGGCTCTGACTACTTGTAGGCACACGGTTTCAGGATCTTTTTCACTCCCCTTCCGGGGTGCTTTTCACCTTTCCCTCACGGTACTGGTTCACTATCGGTCACTAGGGAGTATTTAGCCTTGGGAGATGGTCCTCCCGGATTCCGACCGGATTTCACGTGTCCGGCCGTACTCAGGATCCACTCAGGAGGGAACG
>NZ_HG964497.1:2269999-2426271 GCF_000613125.1 Bacillus sp. EB01 | reverse complement strand
CCTGCCATATTTTTTATGCCAATCTTCTACCCACTTTAGATGATTACCCGGCCTTATTTCTTCTGCGGTTTTCCCGTTTAATGTGTATGGTGCCCCATTCAAATCATTGGTTTTAGAAGTTGGAAAAGACCATCCACCAATAACATTTCCGTCCCTTAACCAGACAGTTGCGTACGTTTTCCCCATATCGTATTCATTATCTAAATGATGGTTTTTAATGAAAAAAGACACAGTATCAATTCGTTTGTTTATATAATCATCTGGGTCCTTATCCTGAACCGCCCAAACCTGTTGAACAAAAATGCTTTTCATGTCAGACGTTGAGAAAGTATGCTCTCCGTCTTTATCATGTTCAATGACTTCATATCCACTGTCAGTTAAATAGTTCTTTGCAATTTTCGCATTTTCACTTAACTCTTCCTTTTCGGTGCAACCCGCTAAGAAACTCAATGTAAATAAAAACAATACCAAATAACTCCTCAGATTAATCACCCCTTTTTATATAAGACATTGTTAATTGTAAAAAAGTTACATTTTTTTACTAACCTCCTGTTTGTACAATAAGAAATTCAACAAAAAAGGTGCCTAATCCTTCATGGATCATCGCACCGGCAACTTTAAGTTATTCTTTTTCTAAACCTGATAAATGCCTATTTTTAATACTTGAGTCCTTTACTCATTATAGAGAGTTTTATGGCCAAGGGGACTTCAATAACTGTTTTTCAGTCGGTTCCCACAATTTTTGCAAACTCTTCAAGAGTCGTGGAGTATTTAACATAGGTTCTCGGCAGCAAATACAACTCATCTTTCCCGCCCTTTTCCACAAATGGACCAGGAGTTGTTGTTAATCCATACTTGTAGTACTTCTTCGTCTCCTGTACGACTTTGTTATTGAAATTTCCATATGGATACGCCAAAGCAGTCACGGGTTTTTTGGTGATGTTCTGGAGTTTGTCCCGGGAAGACTTTAATTCATAATCGATATTATTCATTTTCGTCAAATCAGGATGTGTAACCGTATGGGACTGGATGGAGATCATACCTGACTCCGACAGCATCTTTAACTCTGCGGCTGATAACCGATTTGAACGTCCGATAAAGTCGGATGGGATAAAAAAAGTGGCGGCTGGCGTAAATTTATTGTCCCTCAGCTTCTGGAAAATCGAATAAACAGTCAGATTGTTTTTATAACCATCATCAAAGGTAAGGAAAATTGGTTTATTTACTTTACCAATATCTTGCCACGGCTCAAAAGTTAATAAGGTAAAGCCATTTTCCTTTAAATAAATCATTTGCTTCTCAAAATTTTTCGGCGTGACATATAACTCCTTTGAGCCATGCCCTTTATATTCATCGATTGAATGATAAATTAATATTGGAACCTTTTGCTGAGCTGAAGTCTGTGTTGGAACCAACAAGAAAAGAAAACTTATCAAAAAAAGAAAGATACCCTTTTTCATTAAAACTCTCCTAATTTCGTTTCTTCTATTGTTCCTCAAACTTCCAAATATAACGCTAAAGCTCTAATAGAAAAAATGCAGCAATCCCACTGGATCACTGCACTCATTTTTATATACTAATGTCCCTTTTTTGGAAAATGCTAAATGTCAGTACCATGAAAATAATGTAGTACACCGACAACGTTAGAATTGATACTGGAAGAGTGACCCCTGACAGAATTTCGTCCTGAAGGGCATATACGGTTAGATCAAGGTGTGGGAAAATCAAATATTTAGCCCATGTGTATTTTTCTGCCAGGAATACAATCAGTCCGCCAAGCGTTGAAGACACAAACAAAACGAATATCCCTATTCCAACTGCTAATGCCTGGCTTTTGAACAAAGTGGAAAGCATGAATGAGATGGTGATGACAATTAAAAGACTTGGTAAGTAATAGAGTACCTTCAAGAAAAATTGTGGTCCTAGCTCAGCAATCTTTTGTCCTTCAAGAGTCATTTCAACAAATTTAGCACCGAAATCCCCACTTCCAAAGATAATCGTGCCAACCAGAAAACCTGAAACAATAAGTGTTGCCAACAATAGAATTGAATAGATGATTAACGAAATATATTTGGATAATAGAATCGCCCAGCGTCCATGCGGCCGGATAAGCAGCTGTTTGATCGTACCATCCGCGAATTCCGCTGATACACTGGCACTGCTTACAATAACCGCGAACAATGTGACCAGCATGGATACGCCAATCACTGTCTGATTCATAAAATGCCAATTGCTCATCGCGGTCGGATTGATGTTCTCATCAAGATAAGTCTGCTGACGTTCAAGCTCGACAGCAATCCATTCCTTATCTTCCGCAGGCGCCGCTTCTAAATCCTTTTGAAGCTGGCTGACAGTGGCCTGTGTTTCCCCGCGCCAATTTTCATTGGGTTCCCCGGTAAAATTATTCTGAAGAATTCCAGCCGCTATCACCGCGACGAGGATAATCAACATATAAATCCAGCTAGACTTTTTGCCGAATAGTTTCATTAATTCATTTTTAATTAGCAACAACACGTGACTGTACCTCCTGTTTTTCTTTGCCTGTCAATTCAAGGAACCGATCTTCTAGCGAAGTGGCAACAGGGCTAATCGCATATACACTGATTTGATTTTTTACCAATAATTGATTTGCTGTAGCAATACCTTCCCTATCAAGGCTTATCGTGAATAGGTCTTTGTTGATTGTCTTCAATTCGCTGCCAATGCTTTGTTCTTTAAGCACCTTCATGGCCAATTCAAGGTCGCTCACTTCAAATGAAACCGTCATGCTTTGGTCATCTTTATCATTTAATTGATTGATTGCAGAAATATGTATTAATTTGCCGCGCTCGATAATCGCAAATCGATCACACATTAGTTCCATTTCAGATAATAAATGCGAAGAAACGAGCACCGAAATGCCATCTTTTGCAAGGGTGCGCAAATAATCCCTGAATTCGCGGATTCCCTGAGGGTCGAGCCCGTTTGTAGGTTCATCCAAAATCAATAGGCTTGGAGAATGCAGCAAAGCTTGGGCGACTCCTAAACGCTGCCGCATGCCAAGAGAATAGGTTTTAACCTTCTGATGGATAGCATCTTCAAGACCAGCAACGCGGACTACCTCTTTAATTTGGTCGTCGGTGATTTTTTCCTTCGCCATATTTGCATAATGTTTCAAGTTTTTATAGCCACTTAAATATTTATAGAATTCCGGGTTTTCAACAATCGCACCCATTTCGCTCATTGATTCCTTAAACTGGGTATCCAGGTTAAATCCGTTTATTAAAACATTTCCTTTTGTGCGCCCAATCAGGCTAACGATCATTCGAATAATCGTCGTCTTGCCCGCTCCATTTGGCCCAAGCAGCCCGAAGATTTCCCCTTTTTCAACTGAGAAGCTAACATCGTCCACTATCAGCTTATTTTTAATTTTTTTGGTTAACGATTGCACTTCTAGTGCTTTTCCCGCCATTCTCTCTCCCTCTTTCTAAAAATAGTACCCTATTACCATTGTAAACCATTGGTAATCTATTCTTTATGTATTCACTGTAAAAATAATGTAAAGAATAATTGGCCCTTACTGTGTAATTTTACACCACTCCCCTATCTTTGTCACCATGATTTTCCAAATTTTCATTCAAAACCCCCTGCCCAGGTAGTTTATTTTTCCACCGGTATCCGTGTTTCTACTCCAGTTTGGGTAATTGCTACACTCTGGAATTTCTCCGCTAGCTCTTTTTCAACCTTAAATACAAATGTCCTTGGCGTTGCATCAGCAGTACAATTACCACCTGGTTCTACAAGAGTAACCTCGAATGATTTCTTATCGGCCGAGATGCCACTTTCCACATTCGTATAAGGACAACTTCCAGACTCCTGGACCCCAGTGAAAAGTACAACTTCTTCATCAAAATTAATCTCAGGAATGCCTGTTTCTAGACCATAAAGATGCCATAGATCTTTAAATTCAGAAGAGTTATCAGCCTTCTTCACTAAATATTGATGAAAAGGTGCGGTTTTTCGCTTGAATGCAAGTTCTGAAAAGCTGTCAGGCAATGTTTTTTCAGTGGCGATCAGATGATTTAGCTCTGATTGTGGTTGCGAGACAATCTCAATATTCAAAGCTGTAGCTTGCGCTGGATAGGATTCCCGTATCGCACCCTCGGTCCAAACGGCGATTTCCTGCCCCACTTGGAATCTCTCCAAGTTATTTGGGTTTTTCACTGAAACCCATACGAGCCCATTGGTTTCATCATCCATTAAGACCGCATTCCCTGTCTGATCTAATTCAGTAATTACGCCTTTTAAATCAAATGCCCCCTTTTCTTCCGAACCAGAAACATTGCAGCCAACTAGCATGAAACATAAGGCTATAATCAACCCTTTCAATAAGCTCCCCCTCCTGTAATCCCGTTCATTTTTAGAAAAAAAGCATGAATCCTTCTTGGATCCATGCAGGCAGAAAACGGTTCATCCTTCATTGCGTTCCAAATAAAAGTATAACTCATTTCCTTTTTTATACTTCTCATCCACTGAAAAACCTAACTTTTTCAGGAGTTGAATCGATCTCTGGTTATTTTCATCCACTGTCGCATCAATAACATCGAGTTCCATTTGCTGAAAGCCGAATGAAATAGCCTTTTTCATAGCCTCAACCATAAATCCATTTCCCCAATATCGTTTCGATAAGTCATAGCCAACTTCCGCTTTTGTAACTCCGCCTTGACCGCGCAAATAATGAAACCCAACAGTTCCAATAAAGCATTTACTGGCCTTTTCAAAAATCCCCCACCTGCATCCCGCGTCAAATGAAACTGGATAATTTCCTCGGCTTCTTTTAAGTCCTTGCAAGGCTCGATGTCCATGAATCTGGTAACATCCCTATCCGAAAAATGCTCAAAAACCGCACTGCAATCATCAAGTGTCAAAATTCTTAGGGCAAGCCTTTCCGTTTCCAGAGAAGGATAACCCACATCATTTTTTATAGCCAATTCTAAATCCCCTTTAGTAAAAATCTGTTTGTATTTACAGATTCAACATAATGTGAGGGTTTTCCTTCCCGTTTTCATTTCTCATAAATTGAAATAGTCCTTCGCGAGTTCCTTAAATTGCTCTTCAGTTATTTCCTTTTTCTGAACCTTCCCATCGTTCCATTCGGTGAACGTCCCTTCTGTCAACGTCACATTTCCCCTATCAGTAAGCCTGGTAACAAGCGGCTTTTTATTAAAAGCTGACGCCGGGTGTTCGACAATAACCTTCTGCACTTCATTCAAATCCCCAACATCCATCAGCCTCTCTCTTGTATTAAAGGCATAGCCAACCTTCCATTCCTGATCCTTATGTTTCAGCTTCATATAGAGAAGAAAATCACCAAACTCCGTTTCAGCACGTTCAACCCGAAATTCCCCAGTAATCGACGACACCGTCTCCCCGCTCAACGGAACAGGCTTTAGTGCCAGGTTCCCGCCAAAGCCTCCATCAACAAGGTATTCCTTCCCCTCATGAGCAAGCAGAATCCCCACATGCGTCATACCGGTACCGCTCCACCGCTGCCCGGAATGATTATACACAATCCCGCGAACCATCCAAACCTTAAAGCCATTTTCTTTTAAAAAAAGGAACAAAAGCGGATTAAGCTCATAACAAAGCCCGCCTTCGCTCAGCCCCAAAATCTTAGTGGCCAAATGTTCCTCCGTTAAATCCTTTGTCCGTCCTTCAACAATGTTCAAATTTTCAAAAGGAATGGTCGTTGCCATCCCCTTTAGAACCTTATCTAAATGTTCAAAAGTGATTTTTTCATCAAGCGGGAAGTTGATTCTTTTTCGAAAGAGAATGTTTACTCTATCCATAGTGCACCTTCCTAGCTGTTGTTAGTTTTGACTCTGGAAAAGTCCCAGCCTTTTTAATTGATTGTAACATGTTAACCATTCTTTAATAATTCCCACCATCTCCCCCCAAGGACACACGATTAATCCACTATCAGGATTCGTGGATTAATCTCCTTCCGATGACACACGATTAATCCACTAAAAGAGGTTTCGTGGATAAATCTCTTTCCAAGGACACACGATTAATGCACTAAAAGGGGATTCGGATGTGGTTAGCTATTTTTCCATCCCGAGTACGGCTGGGCTTCTTTACTGACGTTCTTTGGTCCCTAGCAAACGAGCCCTTGAATATAATAATTTGCCCCCTGCGCATTCTGAACACACAGCAAGCAAATGAAAACAGGAAAATTGATTTGTATACAACTTCTTAAATTTGTTCTACCTTTTTAGACGTCGCACCTTGGTTATTTTCAAAAATAAAAACAGCCCAATTCATAAAATTGGACTGCCGTTGTATTTCTTTGTTTATAAAAATAATCCGACCATGATTCCTGTCAGTACAGATCCCATAGTTGCAACGAACAGAACCTTTAATCCGACCTTTGCCAGCTGGGTTGCCTGCTTTTGGTCAATGGCTTGTACGGTTCCGAGGACGATTCCAATAGAAGAAAAGTTCGCAAAGGAAATCAAGAATGCCGAGACAATCCCGACAGTCTTTGGTGTCATGTCCGGAATGATTTTCTCGAAATCCAGCATAGCGACAAATTCATTGGCTGCAACCTTCGTTCCCATGATGGAACCAGCCTGGACAATTTCGGAAGTCGGGATTCCCATAATAAATGCGACAGGCGCAAATACGTAGCCGAGAAGCTCCTGAAAGTTAATCCCGATTATTGCATCCAGAACGTAGTTAACCATTGCAAGCAATCCTATATAAGTGAGAACCATTGCCCCAACAATCAAGGCAGTTTTCCCGCCAATCAACGCACCGTTGCCAATTGCTTCGAATAATGACTTTTCAGGAATCATTTCTTGTATATTAATTTCCTCATCTTCTTCTTTTGTAACGGGTGCAACGATTGATGAGAGAATCAAACCTGAAAAGATGTTAATCGGCAATGCGACCAGGACAAACTCAGGAGGTATCATTTGCATATACGCCCCGAGTATCGAGCAGGAAACGGCAACGAGTGATGATGTGACAACAATGAACAACCGGTTTGGCGAAAGCTTGTGCAAATAAGATTTTACTGATAATATCGCCGTTGTATCTCCAAAAACCATTGAATTTACCGCAACGAATGATTCTACCATTGGTAACCCGGTAATCTTCGACACTGCCCCACCGATATATTTTATTGCGTACGGCAGAATTTTCGTATAGGTCAAAATCGAAAGCAAGGCAGATACAAAGATGATCATCATGAGTACGTTGATAAAAAAGTACCCCTTTGTTGACAGATCTCCAAAAACAAAAGCAATTCCTTCATTTCCGAATGATAATACCCTGTTAAAGCCGTCGATAATTTTTTGCAAAACCTTTTTACCTATAGCTGTGTTAAGCATAAACCAGGCGATAAATAATTGCACAGCCAGCATAATGATAATCGCCCGATAATTAATGTTTTTCTTGTCATTTGACATCGCCCAGGCAATACCAATTAAAATCAGAATCCCTAATATCCCAATTAGAATGGACATATTCTTTTTGCCTCCAACCTATGTAGTTCAAATTTAAAGATATTTTATTTCCATTAGCTTCGCTTGTTTAGCATAACCCTTTAGTTGCAAACCAATTCAGTGGACGGACACATACGGATGGCGAGTATTTGTTAAACATTCTCTTATGGATATTTGATTTTAAACAGCTTAAAATGGGTCGGTTTCGGAAGTTTTTCCGTGAACTTAGATAGAAATCTATTGAGTGCCCAGCTTAATGTTCTTGACGACCACACGGGTAAAAAAAGTAGTGCGCGGTCGTCAATAGAGGTTCTTGACGACCCTGTAGGTAAAAATAAGTAATGCGCGGTCGTCAATAGAGGTTCTTGACGACCCTGCGGATAAAAAAATGTTGTGCCCGGTCGTCAATAGAGCTACTTGACGACCTTGTGAGTAAAAAATACTTTACAGGGTCGTCAATGATTTGCCGACCCTCTAAGATTGAAATAATGAAGTGTGCCATCCGACTCTGAGATAAAAATGGCAAAACCATGTACACATGATTCTGCCAAGTTAAAGTTTCATATAAATAAATGGATAGCAGGACATTTCCCAGATTTTTCAGGTCGTTTAACCAAATTAAACCCAAAGTAAACAGACGCAATAAACTAAATTATGTAAAAAAAGCGCTGCTCCTTAGTATCAGAAGAGCGCTAAAAAGAAATCCAAATTCAGCCACCCAAACTACTTTTATCATAAGGAACTGAGTGTGGCAGATTCCACTTAAAGCGGACTGACACTATTCTTAAAAAAACGATTGCGATAAAAAGGAATGCCGTAACATAGGGACCCCGCACCAGGTCTAAACCAATGAATAAACCAGCAAGCACAGCCCATAGAGCATATATCTCGGAATGAAAAATCATCGGTTTCCGTCCTGCAAAGACATCACGGACCATTCCGCCACCTGCCCCAGTTATCGTAGCTGCTATGATGACCGCAATAAGTGGCGCCCCGATTGAAGCAGCATAATTAGCTCCTTGAATCGCAAATGCCGCCAAACCAATTGCATCAAAGATTACAATCATCTTTTTGATATGATCCAGCCAACCATTGGGCAAGAGAAACACTATCGTAATAGCTAAAAAGGCAACTTGAAATAAACTGCCTTGATTCCAGGTATCTTCTATTGGAACCCCGATTAAAAGATTTCGAATGAGTCCTCCGCCAAATGCGGTTGTATACCCTAACACATAAATACCAACTATATCATAATCCTCTTCCCTCGCGATAAGAGCACCGCTTATGGCAAAAGCAAGAGTACCAATAATGTTAAGAATATCCCATGATGTCATGGCGAACCCTCCTCTCACTAATGGTTGTAAGTCTATACTATAACATCAAAAAGATGTGGCTATCTAGAGCCACATCTTACTACATGTACTAATCCTTTCCTACTCTAACCCGTAGAAGCCGCAAACAACAACTCCGACTGCCTTCGCTGCGACAAGTAGGGCATCCTCATCAATATCAAATTTGGGATTATGATTAAAATAAGGTTTTTCGACTCCTTTAGGTGTACATGCAATGAAAAAGAAGCAGGAAGGGAATTTTTCAGCATAATACGCAAAGTCCTCGGATGGCGGCATTGCTGGAAATTCTTTCACTTCTTTAATATCCTTGTCATTTGCATTCTGGAGGAATCCGGCAACCTTCGCTGTTAATTCTGGATCATTGTATAAAGGTGGATAATCATTTTCATAAGTCAAATCACAGGTTACGCCGAATTCTTCTTCAAGTCCCCTGACAAGACGCTTTACTTCTTTTTCAATGGTTTCCTTTGTTTCAACTGTCATATAACGGATATCGCCTTCAAGCTCGACGCTATCTTTAATGACATTGAATGTTCCTTTTCCATCAAAAGAACCTATCGTAATAACACCAATATCAAAAGGGCTTAAACGGCGGCTAATAATTGTTTGAGCGGCAGTAACAAAGTGCGCGCCAGCAACAATTGCATCATTCGCCAGATGCGGAGAGGAGCCATGCCCGCCCCTTCCGTTAATTTTCAACTTCATATAAGCCCTGCCGTTAAATGAATACCCGGCATGATAGCCAACAACACCTGCTGGCCCCATTGGAAGCAAGTGAATGCCGAATACATGATCCAGGTCGTCCAGTACACCTGACTCAACAATACTCTTTGCCCCGCCAGGAGGAACTTCTTCCGCATGCTGATGAATAATTTTAATCGTACCTGGAATTTCATCCTTTAATTGAATGAGGCAGTCCGCCAATACCAGCAAGTAAGCGGTATGGCCATCGTGGCCGCATGCATGCATGACGCCTTCAGTTTTGGATTTATAAGGTACATCCGTTTCTTCAACGATAGGCAGCGCATCGAAGTCAGCGCGCAGGCCAATGTTTTTTCCAGGCTTACCGCCCTTAATGGTGACGACTATCCCGTATCCATTACCAATATTCGATTGGACTTCTACGTCCTTGCCCTTATAAAAATCAAGGATATATTGAGCTGTTTTTACTTCTTTAAAAGAAAGCTCGGGATTTTCATGTAAATGCCTGCGTATCTCAATGATTTCATCCTCACGGGATTCCAGCATTTCCATTAGACGACTTTTCATGATGTTCTCATCCTTTCTCTATCTTTATAAACGCCACAAAATGTGACGTTTTTAATTGGAACAGCTATTATTCGGTAACAGGTTTCCGATTTCTTCCGGTTTGCGCTTTATTTGTATTATCAGACGTTTTACCTGCATCTGCAGGGACCAGGAAGATAATTGATATCAGAGAAAGTATACCGAATAAGACGTTTACGATAATCCCTGTTGTTGCAGCAGTTTCCAGGCTTCCATTCGCCGCAATTGCAGCGTATACAGCCGCGGAAATCGCGACACCGAACGCACTTCCAAGAGAGCTTGCCATCTTATATACCCCGGCTGCTTCACCGACTTTATCAGCTGGTGCGTTGGATACAGATGTATCTGTTGACGGAGTCGCATAAATGCCAAGTCCAAGCCCGAACAGCGCGAAACCGACGAAGACGACGATCGTATATGGAAGGTCAGGCAAGAACGTCAAGCCCATCATCGCCACACCGACTGTTGTAATGATGGTTCCCCAAATCATAGGTGATTTGGCGCCAACTTTTTGTAAAATTTTCTCCCCGACACGAATCATTGAAAGTACGGCAACTAAATAACCAAGTGACAGCATTCCTGACTGGAATGAATTAAATCCTCGGCCCATTTGAACATACGTATTGGCTACCACCAGTGTGCCGGCAATCGCATTCAGCAGGAAATTTGAAATCGTTGCACCAGTATATGGCATGTTTTTAAACACAGCAAAGTCGATTAATACGACATCTTTACTCTTTTCCACTTTAATAAATACAATCAAACCTACAATCGTGATGGCTAATAGTGCGAGTGTAGGCGGGCTTGTCCAACCCAAATCAGATCCGTAGTTAATAAATACATTCAACGCTAGCATGGTAATAATGAAAATAACTAAACCAGTATAATCAAATCTGAATTTCCCTGCAGATTCCTGTTTGCTCTCTGGCGTATCTTTTAGCAGGAACATACCAAGAATGGCGAAGACGATGGAAAAAATAAAAATCCATCTCCAGCCCAAATAGGTCGCGATAGCACCTCCGGCAAAAGAAGCAACACCAGAGCCGCCCCATGAACCGATTGACCAATAACTTAGTGCTCTCTGGCGATCTTTCCCCTCGAAATACGCTTTCATTAAAGCGATGGTAGAAGGCATAATAAACGCAGCTGAAAGACCCTGAATGATCCGTCCAATAATCAGTAATGCCGCACCCTGGGCAAACACTAGGCATAGAGAACCGATAATACTAAAAATAAAGCCGATATTGGCTATTTTTTTCCGGCCAATTTTATCAGCAAGCCCACCAGCGGCAACAATAAACATACCCGAGAACAATGCCGTCACACTGATCGCAATGTTAACTGTCTCAAGTGGAATTCCCAAATCTGACTGTACTGCCGGAACCACATTGACGATCGCTTGTGCAAACAGCCAGAATGTAATAACCCCAAACACAATTCCTGTAATCATTTTATCTGTGCCTTTATAACTTGTTTCCACGAAAAAACCTCCTGATGAGTCAAATAAAACCTTTGCAATATTGTTTGATAGTATTTCCGTCTTCCTGTTTAATCATTTACAAACATAAAAAATGAACAAAACAATTACCCACGAAAGGCGGAATATGTGTGAGTGCCTCCAGCTGGATAAACAGTATAACTGTCTGTGTACTTTATAATTTTATAACTTCCACCTCAATATAGTGAGTTGTTATTTGCTCATCTTCCGGTTATATTAAGTGATAAATTTTACCTGAAGTAATTTTAATCAAATAAAGCAGGTCAATATTTCACCACTTTGCTAAAAAAGGTTTATCAATAGCTGTGGTAGGCTAAATGATTATGATTAAGGTGGATATTCAGTCCTTTTTAGTTGGCCAGAGGGTAAATTTGTTTAACTTGAGGAGCATTTCGTGAGGCAGTTATAGTGGCAGGAAATGAAGAACCCGGCCTTCTCTTAGAAGAAGGCCGGATTAAATTATGTTTATTACGTATCATGAATTGACGCTTTTAAGAACAGACTTCCTTACCAGGATTTTGCCAAGTCCCTTTCGACTTACTCTGCTTCACCAACAACAGTAAATCGCTCATTTATGTGCTGTGGATCTTCAATTTCATCTAAAACTGCAATTGCGTAATCGGAATAGCTAATGTAACTTTCACCTTTAGAATTTACGAGTAGATGGTTTTTTCCCGACTTATAAGAACCAGTTCTTTTTCCATCTGGATCAAATACAGCAGAAGGACTAATAAATGTCCAAGTGATATCGGTTGTCGACTGCAATTCTTGTAAATTTCGGCCTTGCCCTTTTGCTGTTGGTTTAACGAAATCCGGAAACTCAGGTGTATCAATTAGCTGAACAGTTTTATTTTCATCGACATAAAGGCTCCCAGCACCCCCGACAATGATTGCTCTTGTATTTGTTCCTTTTAAGGCCTCAATTAAAGCATGGCCAGCATCAACATGTGCTTGCTCTTCACCAAGTGGAGCGCCGAATGCATTAACAACTACCTCGAATTGCCTCACATCATCTTGTGTAAGGTCAAAAATATTCTTTTCAATCACCCCAACATTCTTTTCTTTTAGTTTTGACTTATCCCTTACAATAGCAGTAACTTGATGTCCCCTACTAACGGCTTCTTTCAAAATAAGACTGCCTACTTTCCCGCTTGCACCAATAATTCCAATTTTCATTAAGGAACCTCCTAGAAGACAAAATTAAGTTGTAATCATTTTAATTACATGTAATCATTGTAGTTACAGCACGGCTATATGTCAACGAAACAAAACTCTTTTAATACGATTGACTTTTTACGTTATAATACACGTGTAATCAAATGAATTACATTTTCCCGAAAAAAGGAAGGTGACTGGAGATGTCCATCAGCAGCAGATTTTCCGTTGGAATTCATATATTAACTCTGATTGAAATAAATAAAGGTGGAGTTAGTTCCTCAGAATTATTAGCAAGAAGTGTGAACACGAACCCGGCCGTCATTAGAAAAATAATGGGGATGCTTAAGAAAGCTGGATTAATTAAGGTACAACCTGGTATTGCTGGGGCAAAGCTCGCAAAGGATTTATCTGATATTACCTTGCTGGATGTTTATAAAGCAGTTAGTGTTGTTAAGGATAATGAACTTTTTAGCATGCATGAGAATCCAAATCCTGATTGTATCGTCGGACGAAATATTCAAACTTCAATCGAACCTCTCTTTTTCAGTGCTCAAACGGCTTTGGAGAATGTTCTTGAAAAAGTAACCATAAGCGATGTAGTTAAAGATGTTATTGAAAAAGAAAAAATGCTAAGTAATTAGTAAAACATAATCATATTGTCTTTTGTATGATTAAACCATACTATTCAGCGCAGTTTAAAAAAACTGGTATATTACTATTTCTCCTACCTTGATCATTTCTTTAACGGAAAAAAGCCATTGCAGCCTCTTAAAGCAGCAATGACTTTTTTCAATTAATTGCCTTTCTAATATCAAAAAAATGAATCGCATTAATGGTTAGGTAGGAATAAAAAGACCATTCACTAGCGATCGTCTCATCAAATATCTCTAAATCCGGATGGCTAGACCGATTGATATATTTGATAATTTCTTCGTCCATCCCGTACCTGCTGTTTAAATTCCACCACTTTGTGTATAAAGCACCGTGATCCTTATCAAAGATATGTTTCCGAATCTGGTAATCCCCTGCTTCCAGGCCATTAATTTTCACAAGGATTTCTTTGTTTAGCTTTTGCAGAAATGCTTCCTCAGTAGAAAAATAAGGATTTATCGCATTGGAATTCATCAGCACCAGTTGATATCCCCGATCATTTTGGGTCATCAAATAATCCGGGCCTTGAGCAATGATTGTCCCATTGAGTTTATTGGCAAACACCATCGCAAAATAGGCCGGACGTTTTCCACTGAAATAGTGAAAAAGTTCCATTCCTTCAATTCGAATCCTCTGAACTTTGCCTTTGCCTTCATGCAAAGCAGTGTTTAGCCAAAACCCGATAGATTCCACTTCATTCACAACATCCAAAACACCCCTTAGCACTAAGGCAGCACGAAAGAAAGTTCCATTCGTAAACCGTGTGTTACCGGATAATGTGTTCCAGGAGATGAGATGAAGCGGTTTATCGATATGATGCTTTTTTAAATAAGCCTTTATTTTCGCTGTTTTTTCTTTCAAATAATCTCTGGTCATGAAAAAGCGATCATCACTCAATTCCTTGAAATCAATGATGTCATTTTGGTTGGAATGATAGCCTAAAAAATCAATATGATTACTTTCCGTTAGAAGCCAATTATGAGAATCACTGGTCTTCTCCTCTCTGAAGGAGAACGGCAAATACACACCAACATGAATGTCTGGAAGAAGGTTTTTTAACAAATGATGCAGCCTTAAATACACTCGTTTAAGTTCACTTGCTTCGGATAAGGTAGGATATGGTTCATGAAAGAGCAAACGCCATTTCTTTAAAAACGACGGCCCGTATATTTGTAAACAATGCTTCATAAAACCATGCAGTTTTTGAAAATAATGTTCTTCATTTGCGGTGATTTCCTGATAGTCAATTTTGATAAAAAGAGAAAGTCCATTCTTCATCAAAAAATTCATCGCAATATCGGAATTAAAGTAAGGTGAACTTGTTGCAATCTCTTCATCTGTTTCGACATCTTCTGTAATCGTATTTCCCCTTAATAAATGCTGGATCCCTATATACTGAATACGCATTTCATCTTTTGCCATCAGGATTTGCGACTGAACATCTTGTTTTAGCAGTTCTTTCAGTTCTCCAATAATCAAAACTTGATAAGGGTGAGATAGTGGTGCATTGATTGGAAGAGAAACATCCAGAGATAGTTCCTCAAATTGTGACTCGGTGTTGCTATACGATCGATCATGTTTCGTGAGTACGGTTCCTAATTTAGCGATAATTTCAGGGGAATTGATTAATGTTTCAGTATCCTCAATATGATAGCTTCGGACTAAATCATTTTGCTCTTTTGAATGACTTTCACGGTACACACGAGGTGTAACTCCGTACATTTCCTTAAATAGACTCGTAAACGATTTGGTGTTAGCAAACCCATTTTTCATTGAAATTTGTGAAATCGTATCCTTTGTATAAAGTAAATCCTTCACACTGTGCCTTAGCCTGATATTCATTAAAAACCGGCTAAATCCCATTCCTGTCTTTTGCTTAAAATACCTGGATAAATAACCAGTTGATAAGTAAGATTTCCTTGCCATATCTTCTAAAGTAATAACTTGATGATAATTCTTTTCCAAATACTCAATCATTTTTTTGAGTCTCATGTCATTGGAATCCATTTTTTCAATGACAGTACCCTTTTGCTTAAACCGGCGGACCAAGATTAGCAATAGTTCGCATATGGATCTATGCATTTCGATTTGGTAGCTCTCATCTTTTCTGCTATATGTAATCATTAATTCAACAAGCAATTTTCTCATCTTATCGAGCATCACTTCCCTGCCCATCCCGATCTCTTGGGAAAAACAATCAAACCTGCTGTTTCGATAGTCCGAATAATACTGTTCCATAAATGAATCCGAAATCGTTAACGATAACACACGATTTGTTTGATTGCCTTTTGCCTGAAAAAGCTGGTTCCGATTAATCAGCAGCAAATCCAGTTCCTTTAAAACATAAAAACGGCTATCGATTTCTATCGTTAATTCTCCGCTTAAACAAAAAACAAATTGCAATCCTTGATTCACTCGCGGAGATAAAAATTGAATATTCTTCATTGAAATTTGAAAATCGGTTAATTGGTCCTTCATATACTTACCTCACATTCCATTAAAAAGCCGATAGGTTCTTCATAGTAGAATACTATCAGCGGGACAATACATTTTCAATGAGACTGCATCCCCTGGTCAAAAGAAGCACTGGTCATAGGTTGTTTTACCTTCGGAAAAATCGGAAAAGCTCTCCTGTTTGTATTGGGGTACTTTACAGGCGGATTAAAAAGTTTGGTTCTTCTTTTTCCACACTGAACATACAGTGGATGCGGAAAAACAGAACAGGAAATGACAACGGTGCGAGCAAACAGAACAGCGAAGTTGAGGAAAAAGTTAATGAAAAGTTCAACCGAATTAGAGAGGAAGTTGCAAAGGAGCTTGGAGTAATCCCGGAAAAACGGTTTACATCAAGATACAATTTTACCAAGGAAAAAAATCTGTCCTGAACTAACCAATCCCCCGGATAACGTACACGAGAAAAAAGTGCCCCTTCTCCGTTACGGGTTCTGTAACTGTTAAAATACTAATTTGTAAGGTGAATAGACCATCAAAATGTATTTTAATTTGATGGTCTATTTTTATTGATATATAGGCATTAATTTTACTATTATGTCCTACACTTTATTCCAAAATATCCCTTGGCCGCTATTGAGCGTTATCTTCTCCTTCTATCTATCTCTGACCCTATATTACAAAGAAAATCTTGGTATCCATACTCTAGGTTAATTTAACACTGTGTATAATTCTGAAACAAAGTTATAATTCTGGTTCAGAAATATTAATGGTAACTCCATCGTTCATATGGATATGAATGGTTTTCTTCTTTTTATTATTGCTTCTACTTAGTTGATAAGTTAAATGAACTTCAAAACTCGGCTCTGCCTTGCTAGGAATGGTCTTATCAATGGTTATGGTTTCATAATTGATTTTATTATAATGTTCAATCAGAGCTTCAATTTCAGACTCCCTAGTTGCAAATGAATGCTTTTTGACTTCTCCAATATCTCCTTGCTTAAGAGCGTGCAGATACAAGATATAAACTCCAGCACCCTCTTCTGAATTTATTGCCTTAGCCAATGTTTGATATAGTTTATGGTAATAAGGGTTTTTTGTTAATAATTCATTAATATCATAGGTATATCCCTCTGAAGGTGCCGGTGTTTCTGTAACAGGGTCATCATTTTTAGTAAGAACATCCCCGTTCTTGTTGATTTGTTCTTCAAACCCGCTGCTTTTGGGCGCCGCCGTATTACTCTCTTTTTGCTGAAAGAAATACGAGGTAGAAATAATTCCAACTAAAAGGATCGTTGCCATTACGACTATTGAATGGGTAAACCAATTGATCGATAAATTCGGTTTTAATGTTTTCTCTTTTCTTCTTGGGTTTCTGTTAAGGTCATTCAAAATTTTGGCCTTTTGCCTTGGAGTGAATGGAACTCTGCTATTCAATTCCTTCCTCGCTAAGTCAATATCCAGGGGTTTCACAATGTTTCCTCCCTTTGCATCAATTTTCTCAACCTTTCTTTGCCCCTTCTAAGCCTTGTTCTTATCGTTGACTCTTTTAAATTAAGAACCTCATTTATTTCATTAATTGTAAGTTCTTCAATATAATACAGCAGTATAACTTCCCTATACTCAACCTGCAGCTTAAGGATTGTATCGATTAAATAAGCATTTTCAACCTTTTTCAAATAAGTATTTTCGGCTGATGTGAAATTATCTTTTACTATTGTTTTCAGTAAATTGGTTGTTTTACGCACCCAGGCTGTTCTTAAATAATCCTTGGATTTATTTACCGCTATTCGATAAATCCATGTATATATAGATGACTCCTCTCTAAAGAGGTGAAGATTTTGAAATACTTTAATAAAAACTTCCTGGGTTAAATCCTCTGCAATATATTTATCTTTTACATAGGTATAAATTAATCTTTGAATTCTTTGACCATAAAGATCAAGCAACTCATTAAGATGCTGTTCTAGGTCAAAGTCCCGATTAATTTTTTGGCTTTTTTGGTACAATTTATTTGGCACCCCCCTTATTTATTTTTTGACGAAGACAGATTGGGTAATTATTCACTTATTTTGAAGTTTTTTGAATACTTTCTTCATTATTTGTTGTGCAACCTTGAATTTTCAAGAAAATTTTTTATTTTGTAATCTGACCAGTTTTCTACTAAATGGTTTTTCTTCTTGGGGCTCCTTACTGACGGATAGAGGGTTTGGTGTAAAGGAATCAAAACTGGATACTAGTATAAACTATAAGTGGAAAATCACATCTACCCCAGGGAGTGACAAAGATGCCAGAAAACAAGAACCGCGAGATCGAGGAAAAAGTTAATGAAAAGTTCAACCGGATTAGAGAGGAAGTCGCAAAGGAACTTGGAGTGTTTCCGGAAAAACGGTTTACATCAGGATACAATTTTATTAAGGAAGAAAAAGAATAGAGCTGTCCTACCCGGACAGCTTTTAATTTGTATATGTAGTAAAAACAGGTAGTTTTAGACCATTGTTCTCTTGGGATGAATTCTAACTTCTCTTTCACGGGTTTGTTTTTATTATTCTTAATTGTCAAAATTGATTGGAACAGTTGTACTAATTGGATATAGTTGCCCATTTAAGGCAAAAGAAATTTTCCCTGTTTCTTCAGATACCACAAGTGCTAAGGCATCACTTTTTTCTGAAATTCCCAAAGCAGCCCGATGACGTGTTCCGCGTTTTTTTCCTACTATATTTGTAGTTGTTAAAGGCAATACATTCGATGCTGATACAACCGTGTCTCCTCTAATCAAAACTGCTCCGTCATGCAATGGGTTACCTGGATAGAAAATCGATTCCAATAATTTTGGGGTGACTAATGCACCTATATCTATTCCTTTTTGAATCAATGAATCAATAGGCATCTCCCGTTCAACAACGATTAATGCCCCATGCCTCTGCTGTGACAGGTATTGGACAGTATCCGATAAATGCTCATAGACACTGGTGTAATCAGACAAGTAACAGTTTAAATAGAAGGTTGCCGCTTTTGATTCAATTGCAATGAGACTTTCCCTAACGTCCTCCAAACTGCCAAGAACACAATAGTTTTCATTATCAAGGATATTTAAATTTGATTGAAGTAAATGAATCAAATTTTCAATGCCATTTTTCAACTGATTCTTTAAAGGAGAGAAATCACAAGACTTGCTATCCATACCTGTCCTCCAAATACTTATTTATCATAACGATAGTATGTGTCGTTCCAACTATTTAAAACACAGATTCCGTCTTGGACTACGTTTAATTGCAAAATGTTTGATTACACCTCAAAAAGACTAATTTGCCTCTCCTCTTCATTGTGTAAAGAACTTCATAGGTATATTTTAACTAAAAACAACGATTAGAAGAGATGTGTTTAGAGATGTATTAACTGTACTATAAACGTCCTTTTTCAAAAAAAACCGTTGCCAGACTAACTCTTCTCTAAACAATTGCACTATTCTTTTTTCACCCGATATTGATAATCCATTTCTTCATAAACATCTGAATCGGGAACCCGCACTGCAAATACTTCAGCAATATACTCGGACTCTTCTTCTTCTGGAATCTGGATTACACTCTCAACTCTGTGAGTTTCTGAACCATGAAAAACAAACTCCCCTACTGCAGGCAGTTGATAGAACGTAAGCATGGCATTAGTCCAATTCGAGTTCGCTTTATCTCTGGTATGAAAGAGTACCTTAGTTTTCATCTTTTCACCCCCTGTATTGCTTTTATCCCATCCCCCCCTGTTTGAAAACCTTTTCACTTTTTTTGTCCTCCCTATTATTAAAATTTTCACTACCAGGATTCTTAAAAATAAAGGTTTTTTAGAGAAGTTCACTAAAACCATTTCAGGAGGAATGGAAACAAGGACTTTACAGGATTGATTGTGAACAGTGCAAACAAGTGAAGGAATAAATAAAAGAAAAAAGCAGTGGATTCGTTTCATCCACTGCTTGCCTAATACTTAATATATTCTATCACCATTAAAAATCGAATTCTTAACAATCGCATAATCGACGTTCCGTATCGCGGATAGCTTGTTGCCTCCAGCATACGAAATGGATGACTGAAGGTCCTGCTCCATTTCTACGAGAGTGTCCTTGATCGAGCCCCTATACTCAACATGCATCTTCTTGCCTTCAACGTTTCTCTTTTCCCCTTTTTGAAATTCGGAAGCAGAACCAAAATATTCTTTATATAGCTTCCCGTGAACTTCAATTGTCTCGCCAGGTGATTCTTCATGGCCGGCAAAAAGTGAACCAATCATCACCATCGACGCTCCGAAACGGACAGATTTTGCAATATCGCCATTTGTCCGGATGCCGCCGTCAGCAATAATCGGTTTGCTCGCCGCTTTGGCGCACCATCTTACCGCAGCAAGCTGCCAGCCGCCGGTTCCAAAACCTGTTTTAATTTTCGTGATGCAGACTTTACCTGGTCCAATGCCAACCTTTGTCGCATCCGCACCCGCATTTTCCAGTTCGCGGACTGCTTCAGGAGTTCCAACATTCCCTGCAATCACGAAGCTTTCAGGAAGAAGCTTTTTGATATGCTTGATCATATTTACGACCGAATCGGAATGGCCGTGGGCAATATCGATTGTAATGTACTCAGGAGTTAATTGTTCCTCTGCCAATTGCTCAATGAATCGATATTCTTCTTCTTTTACCCCGACGCTAATAGAAGCATATAATCCGCGGGCTCTCATATCTTTTACAAAATCAATTCGCTTCTCAGGCTGAAAACGATGCATGATATAGAAGTAGTTGTTCTCTGCCAATTTAATTGCCAAGCTCTCATCAATAATGGTTTGCATATTTGCCGGAACGACAGGCAATCTAAACCTTCTGCCGCCAAACTCTACAGATGTATCACATTCAGAACGGCTTTTTACAATAGACTTTGCCGGAATAAGTTGAATATCTTCATAATCGAAAACTGTATCCATTTAGTAAGCTCCCCTTTTGAATCGTATAGTAACAAAACAGGTTAATTTCCATTTCATTTTAGATGTCAAAAACACAATTATTAGTTTAATAGACGAACGTTTTATTGTCAACTAAATATAATGTTCGTAAATTTATCGGTTCAACTATATTTTAAAAATTCCGTTATTAAACTAAAATTTATGCGCTCAATTCGGTTCTCCTAACGTTTTTTATTACCTTATCGAAAAAATACTTCCCTTGCTATGAACGTTTGTCCTGTACATAGCTTGGCAAACTTTCATAGTATGAATGCAGGTCACTATTTTTTGGTATGTGGTCTCGACGTAACTACTATATAAAGGAGGTTGAGAAATATGGGTTACCGATATGGTTATGGACCACGTTTCGGCCCGCGGTATGGCCGGCGCTTTGGCCCAGGGTATGGTCGTTCTCCTTATGGATATGGTCGGTTTGGTAACAGACCGGGAGGCTTTGTTGGTGGATTTGCAGGAGGCTTTCTAGGAGGATTTGCAGGAGCTGCATTAGGAAACCGTTTTTTCTGGTAACTGGCACTCTACTAGATAAACAGAAAATGTCCCCAAGATACTCTATGGGGACATCTACATACGAAAAATTCATAGCCAAATCCGAACGGTCTTTTCGGCTTTGTATTCAAAGGGGATTTTCATAAAATAAGTTCTTCAGCTATCAATTTATAAGAGTTAATCCGGTCCTGCGGGGAGTGTGTAATGCTAACTATCATAATTTCATCAATGTTATAGGTCGATTGCAATTGTTTAAGCTGGCGGGCTGCTTCCCCCGGATTTCCGATTATCATCGTTTCTCTTGCTTTCTTCAGATGAGCCCGTTCTTTCTCATCAAGCGGGTATTGCTTTGCTTCCTCAATCGAGGGGACAAATCGCCCTTCGCCTTTCGCTTTCTGCAGCCCCCAAATAAGCGAACTTAACGCAATCTCTTCCGCCTTTTCATTCGTTTCTGCGCAAATGGCGGAGACGGTTAGCAATGAGTTTGGAACTTGTCCGATTTTCTTTGGTTGAAAAGCCTTAACATATTCCTGGATGATTGCCGGACCTTCAATGTCGCTCATGAACTGGCCGAATGCAAAAGGCAAGCCATTATGCGCGGCCATCAGCGCGCTTTTTTTGCCAGTTCCAAGCAACCATGGCACAGGTGGTACTTCCGGAATCGGTGCCGCTGATACCTTGGAAAACTCATGATTATCAGGAAAATCGTTCTCGAGAAAATGGAGAAGTTCTGCTACCAGCTCTGGCATTTTATAGACTCGCTGCAGGAAATTATCCGACAAGGCATTGGTTGCCTCTGCTGATCCGCCGGGAGCCCGTCCAATCCCGATATCTATCCGGCCAGGAAACAATGTAGCCATCATATTGTATAGTTCTGCAACTTTAAACGGTTTATAATGCGGCAGCAATATTGCACCGGAGCCAAGACGGATCTTTTTCGTTTGTGCGCCGATGTAAGGAATCATCACTTCTGGTGCGGGGCAGGCAAGCCCGGGCAAATCATGGTGTTCGGCAATCCAATACCTGGTGTATCCCAGCTCCTCCCCTGCTTGCGCCAGCTTCAATGATTCATTCAAAGCATCTTGCGGCGTTTGTTGTGAGGAGATTGGCGATTGATCCAATATGCTTAATTTCATAGCAAATCTCCCTTCCTACATCCTCACTTCGATAAGGGATAAATGATAGTCGCCAACATTCCCCTTTTCATACAAATTCGTAATCGAAGTGGAATATTCTTTAATTTTCCCTCTAAACGCCAGGCCTCTTTCCGGAACTTTTACATCAAAAATCCCTTCATATAAAAGTGTTGCAATGTCATGATAATCCTCACTGGTCACTTTGAAGTCAATAATTATATTATGTAAACCATTCCCTGTTTCTTCCTTATAATTCTCCACATGGATTAACTTATCATTTAACAAAATTTCTTTTGTCAAACTAACACCTGCCTTCATAGTTCTTTTATAAAAGCATATCACGTGGTAAAGCAGGCAGCCAAACAAACTGTTCAAAAGAAATAAGTTGAAAGGAACTTCAGCTTAAACCTACTTTTAGCAGCTGCACTACCCTATTAACTGTTTTTCTTTATTTGCTCACGGATTTTTTGGAGATCATCTAAAGACAGGTCACTTAAAGAGTTCCTTATTTCATCCTCAAGGGATTTTCGATTATTTTCTTGATAATGCTCCCACCAGTCTTTCAAACCCTCCGTTTCATCCAAAAGATATTCAATATCAATCACTTCAAGTGTATCGTCTGAAATATACTCCAATACCGCCGCCAGCATCCGGGTCAGTTCCACTACTTCATCGTTGTTTTGCTTGCTGCCAGGCAATGGAACAACAGTGTTTTCAGGAGAATCCATGTTTTTATCGCTTTTTTTAGGCATATCTTTGTTCCTTCCTTTACATACTTAACTTAGTTATAGTATTACCAATAAAAAGTATTGCAATTAAAGGTGGGTTATCCTGATGATATCCATGAATTCAAAGGCATCCTAGGTCATAAATGTTTATTTGTATTTAAATCAAAAGCCTCGGCTATTATGCCGAAGCTTAGATTTGATTTTATAGAAGGAGTTTTGTACTACCAAATTCTTCACAATTGCACACCGGGTCAATTGCCAAAATGTTGGTTAGTATAAATTGGGATAAGTTATTAAACTAGATAACTATGTAATTAGTGTGAAGTGTCAACGGTTATCACTAACCATTTTAGGGCTGAACATTTAACCAGAGGGGGCTAATTCGCCTGCTTCGGTTCTACATCCTTAAATGCATCTTTAATTGCATCTTCTTTTATCTCAATTTCTTTATTTAGTTTGTTTAATATCTCCTGTATCGGTTTTGCGTCTTTACTCATAAGCGATTGTTTGATTTGAACTTTCACCTTGCTCAATGGTGTTTCCTTTCTATCTGTTACCTTAATGATATGATAACCAAATACTGTCTTAACCGGCTCGCTCACTTCACCTTCTTTCAACTTCAAGGCCGAAGCAAGAAATGTTGGATCCAATTCCTGGTTGAGTCCAGAAAGGAAACCCAAATCTCCGCCTTCTGCTGCGGACACTTTATCAGTCGATTGTTTTTTTGCTAATTCGGCAAAGTCATTTCCTTTCTTTAGATCCTTTTCAATCTCTTTAGCAGTTGACTCCTCATCCACGAGTATATGGCTTGTTCTGACCTCAGTGTATTGGCCTATATTTTGTTCATAATAATCTTGTATTTGTTTATCTGAGACTTTTACACCATCTGTTGTAGCTTTAAAAAAATAAAGGGATTGTTCTATTTGTTCCTTTAATTGCTTTTCGTTTTCCAAACCCTGTTGTTGCAGGAGCACTTGAAATCCCTCTTTATCACCTGCTTGCCCCTTTATCTCTTCCAGCCTTTGGTTCACCTCTTTATCAGAAACCTCATATTTTGCTTTCAAAATTTGCATATAAACCAACTTCTGAATCAATTCTTTGCCGCGCTCAGAACTTACCACTTCTTTATATAAATCATCTTTTGAAATAGTTCCATATTCCGTTTTAACAAGCATCTCACTCTCTTCGCCAGATGTTACAGCCGAACAGGCACCAAGCAAAAGTAACAATGATAAAATGGCTAAAACTGTGATTTTATTGTTCAATTATCTTTCACTCCTTCTCTTACAAATTCTCAAAATCATTGCTGCTGATGTATCTGACTATGGTTTGCATTCAGATAGTCAGCTAAATAAGAAAGTTTGATAGGGGATATTTATTGATTCCCGCCTTCACAAGTTACAAGATTTTGAGTTTGTTCCCCCCTGTACCAGGTCATCCCCGGCACAGGAGGTATTTTCTGAACAGTGAATCTAACCTATTGCCAAATCTCAATCATTGCATCGGCATATGTTTCCAAACTGTCATACGCTTTCACCGAGATCTGATTCGCATCCTTTTTAAGATCCAAAAATTCTTTAAAATCATTAACATGTTTGACAACCTTATCCGCAGATTTTTTCTTTTCAAACTGACCCACGGAATTCAAATGTGCCTTCAATGCTTGCGCTGTACCTGCTTTGAATGCTCCCTCTTTGGCGAAGCTATCAATAACAGAAATTAGACCAGATGCGCTAAGAATGCCTGGCATGATATTGGTGTCCGTAGCGCTTTGATTCGAGTCTGTTTCTGAAGTCGCCATAAAGGTAAGGGTGGCCGGAGCTGTTTTGCCCTTCGGAATTTTAACGAATACCGGTACAGAGACGGTTGCTCCAGGTTCCACAGCAACTACGTTGTGATCAAGTTGTACTTTCCAATCCTCGCCTGCAGAAGCATTGACACGAATAAGATCCTTCGCTTCTCCGGTATTCGTGACATTAAAATGATAGACAGCCACTTTGTCTTGTACGGCAGGTTGTACAGTGCTAGAGCTTACATTCACACCTCGTTTATAGCCGCCTGCGCCCTCCGTGTTACGGACGGCAACCTGATAGCGAAGCACGCCGTCATTGTCCTTGTGTTTACCTAAAATGTAGAAATGGAGCTTATTGTATGGATCGATGTACTCACTGACAATAGTGTCCTTATCAATAGAACCATCGAATTGTCCGGAAACCAAGCTTGTCCCATTCCCAGCTTTGAATAAAGCATCAAGAGTTTGACGAGGGTCACCTTTACCAACCATAGCTATTGTGCCGTCAGGTCTTGTAAAGTCCTTCAGATTAATGTCCTCGGGATGTGAATCAACAACCCAAATGTTCGGGCCAGTCTCGGCATTTTTCGTTTTGGCTATCAATACCCCCGAGTCGGATGCAAACGAATCTGCACCAAAGCGGTCTACCACTTCAAGGGTGTAGTTATTGTACAATCTATTATTTAGAATATCGTTACGCCAGTCACCGGCAAGATAATCTGTTGGAGTTAAATCGTCCATGCTGATGTTGATGCCGTGGAGTCCGGTTCGGCCGAATTTACTGCCAATTGGAGCTTGTCGCGCGACAATATCCGCAAACGCGGGCCCAGATTCTTTTAATTCATCCCGATTTAGCTGCAGGACTTCATCATCGGATACAAATCCCTGTTTCATCTTATTACGAAGCATATGTGGTGCCGATAAAGAAGCACCAAGTGTAGATGGAATCATCCAGCGGGTGTGAGTTCCACCGGGGCCATTGAAGGATCCGCGGCTCATCGTTTCCCAATAACCCGAATAGGTTCTAGGGTCAAGAGCGGCATTATTGTAGTTATCGCCAAGACCGCGGAGATGGCCAAATTCATGAGCGAATGTGCCCATGCCATCACTCTCACCTTGAATAGAAACACGAATCCTTTTACCATTTATCGTTGCACTAGAAGCGGCAGACCAAATAGCTTTGGCTGCATAATAGGAAGTCCACGGCACATAACGGGTTTTTGCCCAGTTTGGCATGTTTTCAAATCCGGGTAAATCCGGCGGACCAAATTCATCAGGCACCGATTCTGGATTCAGAAACATCATTTCGCCGAGTTCCTGCCATACAGTTGATTCATCATAGCCGGCATGAACAATGAACGCAAAGTCGTATTCCTTTCCAGATGCAGTTATGTCAGCTGCTGCCGCATTTACTCCATCCGTAAAAAGGTTTCCATTAGGATAATTACCTGGCCGGGCGCCCGGATTCATACTATTTTCAAGCCCATACTGAAATTCATTTTTATCCAAACGGTATGGCCCATAAGAATCGAGAGACACGCCCCATTTTCCTTGTGAGTTCTCTTTCCAAAAGTTATCGATTGTCTGATAGTTGTTGAGTTTGCTAGGAACATTCAAGAAATTCTTCCACCATTCCCCAAGTTTTTCACGAGGAACGGCATCGACTTGTGGATTACCGATAAGCTCTGAACCTTTAGGTTTGGTCAAAATAAAATCCTGATCCGGAAAGTCAACCAAAATCAAGGCCCCTTTAAGTTCTGTTTCCGGTTTAATATCTGGATTATTCCAATCAATACCAGGGACCTGTTTATAATCATTCCATGTCATATTTTCTGGATTCACCCATGACTGAGTATCTATCGGGTCAGGCAGTTTATCAAGACCTGGTTCCTGAGCAAACGCGGCTGTTGAAGACATCACAAGCAATATACTTGTCGTTATTGCTGCAATCCTATTTCGAAGTTTCAAAGCGATTCTCCTCTCTTTTGGAAAATAACCCACTCGTATATGTAGGTTTTAGCTTTCGTATTCCCCCTGATGATTACGTTATGTTGTCATTTCTATTTTCGTATTAGCTCCTTTATCGCCTCCATTCATAGCGAAATGCCTTACCTTGGTTAATCACCCCCCTTAATGCCATAAACCATAGCCATTAGTCGGACAACAACCTATAAAAAATTGACACACTATCATTTTCTAATTTGCAATTAAACAATCTTGCATCGGAAGTTTGCTATGTTAAATATGATGCCTCAATAAAATATTAATAGATTCTACTTACCTTAGTGTTTATTCTAAAATGGTTTATAGAATATTACAAATATTAAAAATATTTCCCAACTGGCTCTCCTCTACTTGTTAGGAATCGACGTTATTTTCGATTCCCTTTACGATTAAGCCCATTGGTTTATCCAAAAACCTCTCTTAAAAATACTTCCGCCAATTCATTTTTCAAATCTATCACTTCTTCTTTCATTTCAATGCAATGGACTTATTTTAAAAAATGCAAAAAACAGTATGATTTCAAATGTGAAATCACACTGTTTTTTTATGGGCCAATATTCTATTTCTATAAGGGCAGCTCGACAGTGAATGTCGTCCCCTCTGCTTCTCTACTTTTCACACTAATACGGCCATCGTGTAACTTTACGATCGTTGCTGCGATGGACAGTCCCAATCCGGTACCTTCCACTGACCTGTTCCTCGACAGGTCTGCCCGGTAAAATCGGTCGAAAATCCTTTCTTGTTCAGTGTCCTTCAATCCGATACCGCTATCCTCGAAAGTAATGAAAAGTGAGTTATCGATTTTCGTAAGTTTTATTTCAATCTTTCCGCCAGGATTTGTATATTTAATCGCGTTAGAAAGGAGATTATCCCACACCGTATTAAGCAATGATGCGTCTCCAAAAATAGTTGTATCCGGCAGCGAATACTCAAGCATCAATTCCTTCTCGCCGATTACCCACTGATAGCTTTTAATCAAAACCTGGATTTGCTGCCCAACATTGAATAGTCCCTTTTTCATAATGTCATCGTTACGGTCCAGCGACGCTAAAAGTAGTAATTGTTTTGTTAGCGACGATAGCCGATTAATTTCTTCATGGATAACCGAAACATATTGGCTTCTTTCCTCGGCACTCACTTTTTCATTTTCCAAAAGGTTCGTATATCCCTTTATATTAGAGAGTGATGACTGAATATCATGCGAAATATTCGAAATGAATTCCTTCCGCGTGTTCTCGGATTTCTCCAGTTTTCGGACCATTTTCAAAAAGCTGCGGGAAAGCTCACCCAATTCATCTTTCGGCGCTGTTTCAATCTGGACATCGTACTCCCCTTTTGCCAAGAGCCGGGTGGCCTTCGTCAGACTGGTAATCGGTTTAACCAGATATTTCGTACTGACAATCACCATCAACATACTCAATCCAATCGATAAAGCGAGAATCCAGCCGAATAAGATGTGCATCTCGTTGAAAAGAAGCTTAATGTCCGGCCTAATGAACAGTGCGTAATTCTCACCATTATGCGTTAAAGGTACTCCAATCGTATTCCTCAATTCATTTGCAAAAAAGCCGGTCACGAATGTTTGATGCGGAAAGTCTCGAATTCCATGATAAACAGTGCCATTCTGAACTTCCTTGATTATAGAATAAGGAAGGCTTTTATCCCTGAAAGGCTCACCATAAAACTGATCACTCCCATCAATCCCATCACTGTTAATCAGATAAATCTGGTAGCCGACAGCAGCAATGTTCTCAAAATACTCATCGAGATTCATGCTGGGATGCTTTTCAGTAAAGGCAGCTATGTTTTTGGCAATCGCCGTATTTTTCGCGTCATTGGATGGTTTTAACTCTTGCTGATAATAGGCGTTTGAAATCAAGAAACTAAGGAGAAAGCTAATCACCATGATAGACGCTGTCATAACGATGAATTTTACATAAAGCGTCCTCATTTCCGCTTGACCTCCAACAAATAGCCAATCCCGCGAATCGTCTTAAATTCAAAATCTTCGCTCATGCCGGCGAACCGCTCCCGGAGACGCTTTATATGCACATCCACGGTCCGCTCATCACCTTCGTAGTCGATACCCCAGATTGTTTCAATAAGCTGCTCCCGTGAAAATACCTGCTTTGGATTTGAAAGAAGGAAATATAATAACTCAAATTCCTTCAGCGGCAATAGCAGCGTCCTCTCTCCTATTCGGACTTCATAGCTGTTTCTATCAATCGTCATATGCTCAAGATGAATGGTGCCCTCTTCTGACGACTTGGCATAACGCCTTAATAAAGCCTTGATTCGGAAGCTCAATTCCTTCGGCTCAAACGGCTTTACAAGATAGTCATCCGTTCCGGCCAGAAAGCCCTGTTCCTTATCCTCTAACTGGTTCTTCGCGGTTAAAAGGATAACCGGAATCTCGAAGCGCTTCCGAACTTCCTTTGTGAGTGCAAAGCCATCCATGAACGGCATCATTACATCTACCACTGCCAGATCGCAAGGCTTTTTCTGAAGAACTTCCAGTGCCTCGAAGCCATCCTTTGCCCGAATGACCGTGTAGCCCTCAGCCGATAAATGAATTTGCAGCAGATTCAATATATTCTCATCATCATCAACGATCAATAGTGTGGGCATAAGTTTGACTCCCTGCCAGATTGGTTTCTATTCGATAAGCTTGCCATCCGCCATCTTAATAATGCGGTCGGCAAATACAAGCATCTCTTCATCATGTGTAACAAAAAAGGTTGTAATATTCAAGGTCTTCGTCAAATCCCGGATCAGGGCCATCACATCCTTTGACCGTTTTGAGTCGAGGCTTGCCGTCGGTTCATCGGCAAACAGCACCTTTGGTTTATGAATCAGCGCCCTGGCGATGGCCACTCGCTGCTTCTCGCCTCCCGATAAAGAAGATGGATATGAATTTTTTCGGTGCTCCATCCCTGTCAATTTTAGCATGACTGCCACCTCACGTTTCCGTACCAGCTTCGGCAGCCTGGATTCAGCAACTTCGAGCATCAGCAGCAGCTGTTCTTCGACGGTAAGGAATGGAACAAGATGGGCAGCTTGAAATACAAAGCCAAACTGTGTTGCCCTAATTGACCGGATTTGCTCGGGAGTCATTTTATTCATATCTTTCCCTTCAAAAATAACCTTGCCATCTGAAGCATATTGAAGTCCCGCCGCAATCGTGAGAAGAGTACTTTTGCCCGAGCCGGACGAGCCAACCAGGGCGGTTACTTCCCCTTCCTTCAGCGAAAGATTGATCCCTTTAAGAATTTCTTCATTCACTTGGCCATTCGTAAAGGTTTTCTTAATTTCATCAAATTTTATTAGTTCCATAATGTTTACACCTCTCCTTGCTGGATGGCTTGCAATGGTCCAACTTTCTTGATTTGCAGCCCTGAAAGTGTAGAACCGATAAAGCTGATGACGACAAAAACAATTGCCAGCTGGAAGATTGAATTTGCCGGCAAATGGAACGGCAAGCCTTCTGGAGCTGCTTTACTAAAGAGAACGCTGATTGTTATTGAAATGCCAAGTGAAACAGCGGTAATTACAATCATCTGCGTCCACATCATCCGGAACAAGGTGCTCGTCTTGACCCCAATTGCCTTCAGGATGCCATACAACCCCAGCTTTTGGACATTCATCATATAGAAGAAAATTGCGAACAACATCCCGCTAATCACGATTAAAAAGACAACAATCATATTAAGCGACAACTGTTCGGCTTTATAACTGGGAATCGTATTCAGGAATTCATCCTTCGTAAACGACTCTAATGTATCTGCATTCATAGTCTCTCCTTCACCTGGAATGAATAGCATTTGCATCGTTTCGGTCCGGTACATTTCCTGAAAAGCTTCAACAGGGATAAACGCGACAGGTGCATGGCTGAATTTCTTACCCTCAGCAAAGCCCTTTACAATTAATTCGCCATCATACAGGTCGCTTGTCAATCTATCGCCTTTCTTTATCCCTTTTTCTATAAGTGAACTGTCGAGTATAACTTCACCAGTCCCAACATTCTCGAACATTTCTGAATTAGTTGAAGCGACGAACGCGACGCTGTACTGATTGTCTGCATGATCATTCAGAAAACCCATTTGTATCGAAAGTGCCGCAGCATCTTTCTCCATTTCCATGACTTCCTTTTGAACTTGGGAATCAATCTTAGATAGATTATAAGATTCCTCTGCATCCTCATCCAAATAGAAATGCCCGTCAGGCAGATTCTTGACCATGGCGGCATTATCATAGGAGAGTCCATTGGCCAACCCCGATATAATGAATGTCAGCAAACTGACAAGTAACACAATCGATCCCAAAATCAAATACCGCGCCTTATTCTTCCTCATTTCCTTCAAACCAAGATTCATCACAAACCCTCCAATCTTCTTTCTACACACATAGTGTACAAAGCCAATATGAACGGAGGATGAACAGCCAACAAATTTTTACTTAAATCAAAAAACCTCGGCTTTTCGCCGAGGTCAATAATTACACACTCACTTTGAAGTTTCGCAAACCTATATGTTTTAACATCTTACATACTTTCGTTTAAAACCAATCTTTCCTTTCTCGATTTGTTTTTGAATATTTTCGTAGGCGTTTAAGTGACTGCTTTTTTTATTGTCACGCTTTATTTCTACTATACCTACTGCCAATGAGGTCTCGACTGCTTTTTCATGGAGCGGTAAATATGAAGTTCCCACCGTGTATATGAAATTATTCATGGCGGATTTTGTTCTTTCCGGCGAATCGTGAATCGTATTTCTCACAGTATCCAGCATAGAGGAAATCTTCGTTTCGGAGAACTCAACGTCTTTTCGATTCCCTAAAAGCCAGCAGTAGCAGCTCCAGCCCGCTGACATCCTTAACTCTTCTCCGCTTGCGATCCATTTATCAGCTACCTCTTGGGCAATTTCTGACTCTGACAAAGTTACGGCCACTACATAATCGGAAAGCATGTAAAAATACGCCGCATCCATCCATCGATCATAATCAGACTCAGTCATTGCGTTTGGATCGGCAATGATACCCGCAAAATACATAGCATCGTAGTTCCCCGTTGCATATAGCTCTTCAGCCAAAGGTTGATTTATTTTTATTTTTTTGGCGATTGGCTTCATAGCGCCTGTAGCCACGCCAAAAAGCGGCTCATGTGCCCCATTGGATATGTACATCTTTTTCATTCGTTCTTTACCAAGTGCTTCAAGTTCCTGCATAACAGTTTCTAAATTCATTGTATAGCACAACCCTTTAATTAGAATTTTTCTCTTTATAATTTGGAGTATGTCTTAATAATCACTTTTTGTAAAACGAATCCAAACAAATCCGAAAAAATCTCTGAATTCAAGGAATGGTTTGAACATGGACTTGGATAATTAAGTGTGATTCCTGTTTTTACTTTCTATCCCTTTCTTCTCGGCAGTCAAATCAATCTTTTTTAACGTTACAAATGAAACAAACCAAGCAAACAAACCGAAACAAATTGCAAATAGAAGACTCAAAAGTATTCCAAAAGATTATTGCCTGTGTTGCTTAAAACATCAGGATCCTTGTTAACAATGAATCCCCCTAGTACGCAAAAAAGGAATGAAACCAACAGCAACATAAGCGTGTTGGAAACGGTAAATTCATGGTATTTGATTGAGTAATAGATGGAATACAGGGGAATGATCCAACCTACAATTGACGCTAAGATAAGTATGCCTTTTAACTTGAACAATATAATCTGTATCAAATTAATTTTATTTCTTTCAACTAAGACTAAGAGAATTCTCTCTTACTTCATTCCTGGAATGTGTTTGGGACAGTCTCATCACAACATTTCCACCGCCGTAAATGGAGCTGTTCAGGGGTTTATATGTATTCGAGACACGAAAACACCTCCTCAAAAAAGGGTTTCCACTGTCGATATTTAACTATCCTATTCTATCATAAACATCTGTAAAGTATGGAATATAATGTAATAATGTACTACGCCCATCTCTGACAATTAGTTCTGTGTTGCCATTAGCCGAAATTTGTCGGATAATGCAACTAATACGGATGAAGGGAGTTTGTGATCTTGAGAGAGTACGAGTTGGATATCATGGTAGAAATGCTGATGGATACATTTATTTTCAACACATGGGAGACCGATTTTTTCCGGATGAATACAATGCAGAACCTCGTTGAATTTGGCCTGATCGATAACTTGCCTGAATTGGCAAGAGAACTCAAGCATCAGAAAGCAGAAATCCTGGTGGAACCTTTGAAAGCCGTCCATCCCGAAGCCGGCAAGCAAGTGGAACATTGGCTCCAGTTAATTTAATTCCATACATAAGGAAAACCTGAAGTCCTGTTAGGGTCTTCAGGTTTTTTGAATTTGCATCTTTTCTCATGGTTTATAAGGAGTTGAATGTTGTTATTAATTGCAAACACTATGCTAGTTATTGAATTTTTTTGGTGTTTTATCAGCTTCAAGCAAGATTGGCAGCCGGAATAAGAGTGTTCTCTTCCTCTAATTCACGATGCAGCACTTCTCCTATACGCTTTATTCCTTCATTGATTTTGTCTATTGGCATATTCGAGTAATTTAAACGTAATGCATTTTTCTTTGTTCCATTCGCATAGAATGCCCCACCGGGAACAAACGCTACATTATTTTCCAAGCATTCAGCGAATAATTCCCTGGCATCTACAGACTCTGGAAGCTCAACCCAAATAAACAAGCCGCCTTCTGGTTTGCTGTAATTCAAATTCTTCGGGAAAAACTCTTCAATAGAAGCTAACATTGCAGTGCATCTTTCTTTATAAACAGCTTTGATCTTATTTATGTGTTCTTCAATATCATAAAGCTCCAAATATTTAGCTGTGATTCTTTGAGCAAAACTATCAGTATGCAAGTCTGCTGTTTGCTTAAAGGCAATGTACTGTTCAATGAAAGTTGCATCCGCACAAATCCATCCAAGTCGAAGACCCGGAGCAAAAATTTTCGAGAAGGTACTCAAATAAATGACTCTGCCCTCTGTGTCAAAGTGTTTCACAGGCGGGAGTGCCTCTCCTGCAAATCGAATAGCGCCATATGGATTATCCTCTACAATGAGTACATCATATTGATTGGCCAGCTCAACCATTTTCTTTCGTCTTTCGAGCTTTAATGTGCGGCCTGTAGGATTATGAAAATCCGGAATCGTGTAGATAAATTTTGCGTTAGGATGTTGTTGGAGCTTTTTCTCCAGCTCCTCCATGACCATACCCTCATCATCCATATCTACTTCAACAAATTGGGGATTGTATGACTTGAATGCATTAATTGCCGCGAGATAAGTTGGGCTTTCACAAATAATAATATCTCCCTCATTGATGAACAATCTTCCAGTAAGGTCAATGGCTTGCTGGGACCCTGATGTGATTATTATATCTTCAACAGGAGCGTTGATCCCAATACGTTTCATTCTTTGACCAATAGCATCCCTTAATGGGGTGTAACCTTCAGTGGTACTATATTGTAGTGAAGCTGCACCTTCCTCAATCAAAACTGCATTACATACATCCTTTATAGCATCTACAGGAAACAACTCGGGAGCTGGCAGGCCACCTGCAAAAGAGATAACCTCTGGTCTTGCTGTTACTTTTAATATTTCTCGCGTCTCAGTAGGTTGTACTAGATGAGTTCTATCAGCAAATTTACTTTTCATTTATAAACATCTCTTTTCATGTTTGTGATCTCTGTTGTTCAAATATTCCGTTTATTTATAATAGTTATATTACCATACTATTATAACATATTGATATAATTTGATGTTTTTTATTGAACCTTTCTATGTTTCTGTTATTTTCTTCATAGCTTATTTCTACGAACTAAAACGAAAAATTAAACATAATAACAGCCTTTAAAGCAAGCAAAACAATAGGACTGCCCCATTTTTCCGGGCAATCCTATTGTTAATGGCATCTATTATTATTTGCCGCCTTTGCTTGCATAAATGACTTTTACTTGTTTCCATGTTTCGTTTCCAAACGTATCTTTAGACCAAATCTGGATGATGTTTTCACCGGATTCTAAAGTAACATTTGTACTAAATACACCATTCTTCACACCGATTTCTTTGCCGTTTACCCTGACAAAGGCAAGGTTTGCATCGGCCACTTGCCCTAGGACAGTTACTGATTTCTTGTGTGTCGTTTCTCCCTCAATTGGCGATTGAATGATAATATCCGGAGCAATTGAATCTACTTTTACATTAACGTTCGCAGTTGTTTCATTGCCTGCCAAATCTTTCGCTAAAACCGAAATAATAGTGTCGCCCTGCTCCAGCGTAAGTTTAGCTTCAAAGACTCCATCGATAACGGTCGCTTTAACCCCATTAACTGTAACAGAATCAAGGTATTGATCCTGCACCGTTCCTTTTACAGAAACGGTTGTTGTATTGAATTGGGCTCCGTCCGCTGGTGACTCGACAGAAACAACCGGTTTAGTCTTGTCAACGATGACCGTTACCGGATTCGACGCTCTGGTCATTCCTGAACCTTGGACTGCTTTCGCTGTTAGACTATTTTTTCCGTCGGTTAAAGGAACATCTGCAGCAAACCGCCCCTCCTCCGTAGAAGTGACAACCGCTGCTTCCACACCATTATTGTATAGATGAACTGCTGTATTAGGCTGTGCCTCACCTTCTACCTTTACGGCTCCATTCGCTGTAAACGAGTTAGTGGATGGAGAGGTAATTTCGGGTACGGCCTCATCGTACGATATAACCGCGCGAATCATATAGTTCCCGTCAGATTTAACGGTTTGTTTCCAGACTCCATCAATATAGGAGTAGCTTCTGCCCGACCATGCGCCATTCGTATCTTTATTAATAGCAGGAATGTACGGGAATGGATTCTTTTGAACATACGCCAGGTAAAAGTCTCCTAGAACGACAACTTCTTCGCCGCTTAAATCCACATGCGACCACTCAGTATGAGAACGGATAGCCTTCGCCTCAAAAGGTCCGGCGAGTTTTTTGCCTGGAGACCCATTTGGACCAGTCGCATCATATACTTCGACAAGGAATTCCGTACCTCCTGGGTCAGGACGAGTGCCACCGTCAAATTTGTATAAACCGCCTGTCAAGACGCCTCTCGTTTCACCTTCAGCAAGCGTCATTTTGACAGCCCAGCCATTGCCTTCAGTATGCATATAATTCAATGATTCCGCTGTTCCATCATCATAGGCGATCGTTTCGGAATAGCCCAAAATCGGATCCATTGAAAGATTTTGCGCAGTCTCGCCATTTGGAGCCAATGAAATAGCTGCGTCGTTAGGGTAATGCATCGGATGAGAAACCTTCAGCGTGTAGCTGCCTTCGAAAGCTGTGAATTCGAACGATCCATCTGCGCCCGATACAGCTGGCTCGATATTCGCATCCTCCACCAGGTAAACTTTTGCTCCTTCGATTGGTTCACCTGTCATCTTATTTGTAACGACACCGGATATGGTGCCATTCTGCTTCTCTTCTAGCGTAAAATCAGTGACTGTGTCCTGATCATCCGAAACTTGAACTGTCTTTGATTGCGGATGATAGCCATAGGATTCCGCCACAACTGTGTATTCCCCTGCAGGATGGCTAAGGCCATAGCTGCCATTTTGCGGATTTGTCGCGGCAGCCCTCCCAGTTTCTGCAACACTGACATAAGCCTGAAGCGGTAATAACGTTGGAGGATCTACTTCTTCTTCCTCAGTGTTAGCAACCCCACCCGTTTTCAGTTCAAAAGCAATCGAGGAAGCGCTGCTGGTGCCTGCCATAATCGAATCGGCGGATAAAGCAACATCGTCAATATACCAACCCGGCCTCGTCGTACTGGAGTCGGAGAATGCATAAAAGGCAATATAGAGTCCCTGTCCTGCAAAAGCCGATAAATCGACCTCGGCATTCACCCAGCTATTCGAATTTCCCTTCACCATTAATAGCGCCTTCCAATCCCGGCCATTTTGAGATGCCATGACATATCCATAATCATAAGCCGTGCCAGTAGAAGCAGAAACTTCAAAGCTGTGCCATTGCTTAAACTGCAAATATGATTTACCTTCCGGAACAACAATCGAAGGCATAACAATCATTTCACGCATTCCATTCGTATAGTTTCCGGCCAATTTAGTGGCATAAACTTTCTGACCGGACGCGGCACTGTTCGGTCCGGATGTAGGGATTCCCCACTCCCAGTTCGTTGTTGAGCTTTGAGCGACAAGTTCCCAGCCGACAGGCTCTTTTTCGAAATCTTCAAAGTAGCCGACAGTCAGACCTTCCGACACGGTTACGTTATACTCCTCTGTTGTAACAGAATTTCCGACGAAGTCAGTTATGACCCATTGATACGTCAATGTCCCCGCTTCTGTTACTCCTGCGGGTATACTTGCAAAATAATCTCCAGATAAATAGTTTCCTGAAATCCGTTCAGCTTGAATCGTCTTCCATTCGCCATCGTTCATCTTATACTTTAAGGCTACGGACTCAACACTGACATTGTCTCTGGCGAGGATGGACAAATCGATTTGCATTCCTTCAGCAGCCTCAGTGACTGGTGTATGTTCGAATACCGGATTCTCCGCGTCTTCTCCTTCAATCGTCACATTCCCTTTGATTGTTCCCATACCGACAGTAACGGACAGAACCGCATCAAACACATTCAGAAGTCCGTGGCCATATCCGTTATTTGGAGATTTAGGATAGGTAGCATCAGTTAATGGAGTTGCTGTCTCGATTAAAATTTGCTCGATTTCATCCACTGTCAAGCTTGCATTAGCCTGCCTGAGCAAGGCTGCTGCTGCAGATACATGCGGTGACGCCATCGAGGTTCCATCCCATCCGTCTTCATAGCCGCTGCCAGGAACTGCGGAGCGGATGTTCACTCCCGGTGCGGTAACGTCCGGCTTAATTTCACCATATGGAGATGGGCCCTGGAATGAAAATTCACCCATTTCGTTATCATCATCGGTTGCCCCGACGGCAAAAGACTCTGGATAATTAGCAGGGCTTGCAATCGTTCCTGGTCCGTTCGGTCTCAGGAGTGAAGCATTTCCCGCAGCAAAAACCGGGAAAATATCATAGGCTCTCCATGTACGAACAATTTCGATAAACCATTCATCAATACCCGAACCGCCGCTCCATGAATTGTTGACAACATCAGGAGCCATGTCAACCCGGCCGCCAGGAGCCAAAATCCACTGGGCAGCCTCCAATAGATCGGAATCTGCTCCTTGGCCTTGTCCGTTAAACGCTTTGGCCGCAATCCATTTTGCTCCCGGTGCTACGCCAATTTGGTTCTTTCCATTCGGCTCGCTTCCGACCATGGTTCCGGTTACGTGGGTGCCGTGGCCATTGTCATCATAGCCAGCTGCTTGTCCACTTACGGCATCAAAGAAACTATATTGATGGTCAACAGTTCCCTCGGTTGCATTATAGCCTCGATATTTTTCCTTCAAAGCCGGGTGATCCCATTGAACGCCGGAATCAATGCTCGCGACCACAGTCCCGGTTCCGTCAATTCCCGCCTTCCAGGCATCCGGAGCACCGACCTGGTTCACGTTCCACTCAATATTCGCATCAGCCTCATTTTGAGCAGCCTCTACTTCAGGATTCAATTGCCTGACTTCATCTACATATATTTTTTCTACTTCTTTCATAGAAGCGATTTTCTCAACAGCTTCCTTCGTACCAGTAAAGGTAACCGCGTTAATAATATAGTAGGATTTGAATTTTTTAACCTTGCCCTTTTGTTTTTCCTGTCCCAGCACATCGAGAACCTTGCCTTGCTTTTGATGGGCATTCGCTTTGAGTTCTGTTAGCACCTCGGAACGGACAATATGCTTTTTTTGCTGAGCAGTAGCACTTTTTCCATTTGCCGTTCTCTTCGCTTCCTTCGTTACGGCTGCGGTATCAACCTGGTCACGAAGCGTGACGATAAAGGATCCCTCATCCGTTTTTCCGAGCTGTTCATAAACCTTGCTGTCGATTTTGTTTACAGAAGCAGTTGGGACATTTTGGTCCGAACTTCCTCCCCCATTTGTTGCAGAAGCAGCTGGCGGTAAAAATGTACTGATCACCATGATAATTGCAGACAACAAGAATGCTAGACGTTTAACCCCTCTTTTCAAAACACGGCCCCCTAATTTTCTAGAAATTTTGTAATATATTCCTAGATTGTATCAGAAATAATTATAATATTCTGAGTATTTAGGACCATTTTTTCATAAATCGTATTGGGAAATTTTTCGGATGAAAAAAGAGTGGTTATTAACCACCCTCAAATTTACTGCTATGCAATTTTTCTTTGTACACACACCTCGAGTCTGGGTCAGACCCCTACTACTCCTTCATTTGAAAAATAGTAATAAATAGCTAGCAGAATCATAGTTATATGACCATGAAAACGCTGAAAAGTTACTAGTCCAGTACATGAACATGACTAATTTGGCAAGTCACTAAGCGTAACCGCTATTCTTTCCTTTAGGCACCTCTTTAGGCTTTTATTTCGTTTCGGACAATTCAACGTCCTTTCGATTTCCTAAAAGCCACCAATAGCAGCCAGCCATAGGAGTTCTCCAAAATGAACAGAACTAAAATTTATTAGAGCCTATATCATTTGTATGTGTAAAGAATTTTTGGGAAAACCTACCGTTATAATTGATAAGGGGTTTTATTTAATGCATTTCCTTTTAAATTTTTTGTTCGTTTTAGCAGCTTTTAAATGGGGGGATTGGAAAAATTGGCAAAAGTATTACCCTACATGGCTATTCTTTGTTGGCGGTGAACTTTTTAAAAATGCCCTATTGCATGATTACTCTTTCTGGACTTATAAAGAAACCATTTTTGGCAGCAGAATATTATTCGGACACTTGATTATTGACTTACTAATTATCACTTTCGCCTATTCATCAACCTTGCTTATCTACCTCGGTAAATTCCCCGATTCTCTTTTTAAAAAAATAGGCTGGTTTTTACTTTGGGTTGCAATTTATACCAGTATAGAATTTATTAACTTAGAATTTCTAAATTTAATTGAACACCATAGGGGCTGGAATATAGGATGGTCAATTCTTTTCAACCTGGTTATGTTTTCAGTTTTAAAACTTCATATGGGTAACCCCTTATTATCATGGATAATTTCCTTGGTATTTCTACTTTTTCTGTTACTACAGTTCGACGTTCCCTCCTGGGTATTTAATTAAGTGAAACTTACAGGATGGAAATAGTATCAGGTCTTTAGGAAACATTCTTACATAAATGGTTTAAGCAAGTGTAGAGATATATTTAAGAAATCATTAGCTCGAACTAAGCCATCAAGCATACTGTTGTTAAGTACGATTAATTGGAGGAGCCATGATAAAATTTTTAAAGTCAGACTTATTAATCCTGTTTTACCAGAGAAACCTGAATCATTAAGACGCTTATTTCATTTCCCGGTTGGAAATTTCTTCTTCCAAAAAGGAAACTGTCAATGCAGCCTAATCCCTCCTAAAGATTTTACTAAAAAATAAACCTTAACATATCTAAATAAAGGAAGGTATTTTCGGCTTTACAGAATCTAAAAGGGGGAAAAGGAAAAATGAAGATGGAAAAATTCAATCATTAGAAATGGAGTGATAACCAATGGCAGACAACAAAAAGCAAGATCCAATGGAGAAGGCCAACGAAGACATGGACCGCATTAAAAAGGAAGTCGCAGAGGAAATTGATTTGTATAAAAAAAGAGCAGGGATAGCAAATAAGGATGAATCCGAAAACAACAAAGAATAATTCTTCTCGATAAAACATCCTAAACATAGGAAAGAAAAAGGTTGATCCAAGTGGGTCAGCCTTTTCGCGTAAGGAATTGGGGTTTTCCACTCTCTGGTTTAAGGAGATAGAAATTAAATTAGCGCCATTTTCTTTTAACTTAAGATCGATACTTTAAACAGTTCCCACTAATAAATGATATAGGAATCCTCTGCAGGAATACGCGCGTATCCCAAGCACCTTTACCCTGGATGGTCGGCCCGAATATCCCAATAACAAGAATCCTACACAATCCCCCTACATACCCTTCTTGCTTCGGTATAACTTTTATCATAACTCGTACAGCAGGCAGGTTATCGGCCATGACGGCAAATAGATAAACGGGGAAAGCTTCTTTCCAAGGCGAGTAATCTTACTGGTCAGTTTTTTGCCAGCAGTCCCTTTCCCCTGCAGCCTGGCCTGGTCACGATATTCCCTGCTTCCACTTGATGAGTATCATAGAAATGAAAGCCGCTGACAGCAAGGAATTCCTCCCCTTTTTTAATCCTCAGGAAAGGGCACTTTTCCATTTCCGCTTTGTAAAAAACCTCATTCCCCGGAGAATTGATCATGATTGTGAAGACTTCTTCTGTTTTATATATTTAAAAAAGGTCAAATCAGTTTATATTAAAACACTTCGTGCAATTGGATATAATTGGAGGAGCCAAAAGGGGAAAGCATGTGAAAAAATGTACTATAGAACTCTGTTGACAAATCAGAGCTTGAGAAGGGACATTGACAGGTTCTCCTAGGCAAAGAGTACAAATCCTTTGTCACAATTCATTTTTATATAATATCCAAAGGTATTTTTCTTGTTGGTTTTGGAAATACCTCGTCAAGTCTGTTCAAATCTTCTATGGTCAATTGAATAGTAGCAGCTTGAGCATTGGCTAAAACATGTTCTTCCTTAACAGCTTTTGGGATAGCAATTACGTTGTTTGAACGAATGGTCCACGCAAGAGCAATTTGTAATGGCTGCACATTGTATTTTTCTGCAATTTCAATGATGGTTGGATCGCTAAGTAATTGTCTTCTTAAGGTCCCTCCCTGGGCCAGGGGACTATAGGCCATAATTGGCATGTTATGTACATGATGCCATGGTATGAGATTATAATCAATTCCTCTAGAACCTAGATGATATAAGACCTGATTTGTCATACATTTTTTTCCGTTAGCGGTATCCCACAACTCTTTCATTTCATCCGTATCAAAATTAGAAACTCCCCATCTTACAATTTTACCATCTCTGCGCAGTCTCTCCATTCCTTCAATCGTTTCTGCCAAAGGAACACGACCTCTCCAGTGTAAAAGATACAAATCAAGGTGATCTGTTCCTAGTCGTTTTAGACTATTTTCACATGCGCTTTCAATCAAATCTAACCCGGAATGATGAGGATATACTTTCGATACTAAAAAAACTTTATCTCTACGCCCCTTGATTACCTCACCAACTAAACGTTCGGAATCGCCATTTCCGTACATTTCAGCCGTATCGATTAGCTTCATTCCCAGTTCTATTCCAAGTTGCAAAGCTTTGATTTCTTTGTTTTTCGATTGAGGATTTTCTCCCATGTACCATGTTCCTTGACCAATGCTTGGAAGAAAGGTTCCATCGGGTAAAGTTACTACACGTTTTTCAAGTGAATGCTTAATCAATATTTTTTCATGGTCACGTAAACTCATTTTCATCATTCCTTTCATATCTCACCTTGTTTTACTTGAACTGCAAATCTTCAATCACTATCATATATTAAAAAATTGGATTATTGTTTTAAAAAAAATGTGGCTATACATTGTTGTAGTATAGCCACAAAAATAACATTATAATGCTCACTTACACCAAGTGAGCCCCGCCATCAATAAGAAGAGAAGTACCAGTTGTAAAACCATTTTTCACTAAGTACACGTAGGCCTCAGCAATGTCTTCGGGTTGTGCCACGCGATTAACAGGTAGTTGCTGCGCAATATTGCTGTATAAATTTTGTCTTTGCTCGTCAGGCATCCCTCCGTAGAGCGGGGTGTCTACGATACCAGGTGAAACAACATTTACCCGTATAGGGGCTAGGTCTACTGAAAGCCCCCTGACCAATCCATCAATCGCTGAATTGATCGAAGCAAGTGTACTTGCCCCTTGTGGTGGACGGATTCCATAAACACCAGAGGTCAATGTGATAGAACTGGTATTATTTAAGTACGGAATAGCAGCACGAACGGTTAAGTATTGCCCCCAAAACTTACTATCAAACGCTTCTCTAACATCCGCAACAGGTAAGTCACTAAAATGACCCATTGCACCTTCACCCGCCGTAACAACAAGGTGATCAAAATTCCCTACCATTTTAAAAAAGTCAGCTAGTTTCTCTTCACTGCGAAAATCAATATTGTATGCTTCCACATTACCACCAAGTACATTCTTTGCCTCCGATAGTTTTGCATCAGAACGACTGGCAATAATGACTTGAGCAGATTCATCTAGAAATGCCTTTGCTGCGGATAATCCGATACCAGAAGTACCTCCAATTACGACCACACGTTTTCCTTTTAATGACATTGTATAAATCCTCCTTAAAAAATTCTTTTTTAGGTTGTATCTGAAAACAATATTACATACTACTTTTAGTCAAAATAATATAAAACAACGCTTCATTATATTATTTTGCTAAGAGTTTTAGCGCTTCACGATTGAATGCCGGGATATCATCTGGAAAACGGCTGGTCACAATATTTTTGCTTACCACAACTTCTTCATCTTTATAGTTAGCCCCTGCATTTTTTAAATCATTACGAATAGATTTGAAACCAGTTATGTCGACACCTTTTAATAGGTCTGTATCGATCAATACTTGTGGTCCATGGCAAATTGCGAAAACAGGTTTACCTTCTTGGATAAATTCTTTTGCGAATTGACCAAAGCGGTCATCTTCACGTAGTAAATCAGGGGAGAAACCACCTGGAATAAGCAAAGCATCAAAGTCTGCAGGATTAACCTCATCTATGGCTTTATCAATTATTACGGTTGCGCCTTTTTTACCAGTTACTTCATTTCCTGCATGTTTATCAATTGTAACTACTTGATGACCAGCTTCTTTGAATGCTTCTGCAGGATCTGTAAATTCAACGTCCTCAAATAAATTGGTGATAAGTGCAGCAATTTTTTTGCCCAAACTAAAAACCCTCCTTCAATCACAATAACTTATTATTCTCACAAAAGCGGCGGGTTCGAAATTACTTCCGAACCACACTCTATCCAACTAAAATGTAGAACTAGCGCAATGCTTTAACAAGGGCTTTTCCAAATTCTTTCGCACCTTGTGGACCATCGCCAGTAATAATATCACCATAGGCAACAACGTGTTGTTCAACATATTTAACGTTAACAGCTATCAATTCGTTCTTTTGAACATCTAGTGGATAGCAAGTTGCTTCTCTTCCAGAAAGCAAACCAGTTTTAGCAACTGTAACAGCCCCTGCACAAATTCCTGTTACAAGAACTTTCTCATTGTAAGCTTGCTTCAAAAAGTCTTGTAATTCTTGATTTCCCCATAGATGATCATTTGTACCAGATCCTCCAATTACCGAAACAACATCAAATTCTGTGGGCGATACGTCTGAAAAGATAACAGAAGAAGTTGCTTTCCCATCATAGTCACCAGTAATTTCACCTGTCACGGTGCTAGCAATGGTTACTTCGACTCCTGCATTTTCAAGCTCTTCTTTTGGTTTGAATAACTCATCTTCATTAAAACGTTCTGGCGGTATTATTAAGAGTGCTTTTTTACTCATTATTTTTTCCTCCTCAAAAAGAAAAAGATTATTTGATAACACTTTTTCATGTATTCGTATTTTTACCTGTGGCTGTTAACAATTGCAGCTAAAACAATTTCTGCGAGCTGTGCAAGTTCCAGTGAATTGAGAAAAGCATTAGCTGGAGAACTTCCAAAGTGCAATCGGGAAAGGTCAGCAATGAGAATGTTATATCAAATACTTTTTTGTATGTTCAGATATAGATTCATCCTCTTTTTAAAAAGTCTTTATTACATATGCTTTGAAATTATTTCTGTCAAAGCTTCTTTTGGATTGAACCCGATAACCTTATCTACAGCCACTCCGTCTTTGAAAAGAATCAATGTTGGAATGCTCATGACTCCAAATTTTCCTGCTGTTCCTGCGTTTTCATCTACATTAAGCTTGATAATGCTAACTTTGTCACCCATTTCACCATCGATTTCCTCCAATACAGGTGCAATCATTTTACAAGGACCACACCACGGTGCCCAAAAATCCACTAAAACTAATCCCTCTTTAATTTCAGTGCTAAATGTTTTATCTGTTACGTGTGAGATAGCCATTATTATATCCTCCAATTCATTCTTATAATTTTAAAAAAGTATTTTTTAATGTTTACGAAAAAAACAAAATTTCCTCCTTTTAATATGATGAAAAATTACAGTTTGTTTTTTATAAAACGTACTGTAATAAGATAGTTTACAGTTTAGACATTACAAAGCAATGGGCTGGTAAATGTCCCTAACAATCTAAACTATTAAAAGCCACTTTCAAATTGATTGCTTCCTGTTCAAAAGGAATAACTGTAATATTAATATTTGCAGTTTATGAAGTCAAGAAAAAGTAACTCGATATTCTCAAATTCCACTATAGTGGGAATACACCGATGAAAAGTTCTTTTCGCATTTTGCGTTTTTCACTTGAAGCAGATTTTTGTTTATTTTGTTTATGATAATATACGAAAGCATCTGACTCTGCTAATGCCTCCAATTTCACCTGCGACGGTATTTTTGAGGTCGTGATATTTCCGATAAATCTGATTGAGGAGGATATTTCACTCACTTTATTTGGTTCTATTTTTTAACCAGCTGTCAAATTCGGTTGCGACCAGGATCTATTATCCCTTCCCGTTTCGTTCATATCAAACATGAAGTTCAAGAGTGCAGGCACCCTTTATGCCAGGAGAATGTATAAATGGTCTTGGGTTCAACTCAGGCCTGTATGCATCATTAAAGCAAATTAAAAAAGAAACAGCCACCAGGCCGTTCACCTGGAGACTGTTTCTATGATTATACTAATTCGAGTTTTTCGAAAGCAGCTAAATCTCCAACTGCTTTGACGCAGCCCCGTGTTGGATTCCCTGGCAAATAGGCTAGCGGTACGTCCTCGATATCGACAATCACAAGCGACTGAGGATCTGCATCGGTATTCATTGCTTCATTTCGAGCGATGGATTTCGCATCTTCCAAGACGTTTTCTCTTCCAATTGTATCAAGAGTACACACTCCTCAACATGGCCGATAACATGGGAAATCGCAAACCCAAAAGAATTCATTATTTAGTCGAAACTCCCCCACCAAGATAAACCTTGACTGGCACTTTCATTTGGGAAAGCTTTTCCAGGTCCGTTTTCTCCACACTTTTTTTTAGTTTGTAATACTCCTTCCAGCCTGCCGGTGAGGCTTGCACTTTAGCTTAAAGAATCCTTTTCTTTCAACAGAAAAATCAATGTCTCCCTGGTCGACGTTCAATTGTAAGGATAGCTTGATCCTTTTCTTTTTTTCCTTTTGTGGATATTTGAATATCGTGTTCTTCCTCAGTAATATTGAATCCAACTGATTCGAAAAGATCTTTATCAATATGCATAACGATCAACATGTTCACATCGATATTCTTATACTTGATGGTTGCTTTATAGGATTTCTTCTGAGGTTCAAAGGGAAAGTTGCTAAATGTAAATCTGTAAGCTTTAGTCCCGTTGATATTCTTAACTCCTACCATGTAAAACTCTCCAAAACTATTATTCAAGCATTCCGCGTTCAATCAATGACGAATAGTCGTATACCTGACCATGTTGGATATACATGTCTAGCAGCTCCTGCAGCTTTTCCTTGGCTTCTTCCATTGATTTGGTCGGCAGGATTTCAAGTTTTCTGTAGCCCATGTTGCCGGAAGCATAAACAAGATAGTATTCTTCTGTGCTCCAGATTTCATATCTGAATTTATACCAGTTGCTATCGAAGGCGAGCAATTTACCTAAAACGAATTCCTTCGGCTCAAATTCATCAAATATCAGTTCAGCGGCAACACTTCGGTAGGAACCGCCGTTTTTAAAATCCATTTCTAGGTCCCTAGTATATAAAGCCCGGAGTCCCTGTAATGTTGAGAGTTTAATATTTTTTTTGCCAGCGACCATGACAGGGTCCTTTTTATGAGTGCCGGTTTCATGAAACTCGATGAAATCTGATGAGTCCCAATTTAAGTGCATTCCGGACAGGTTTAAAAGGTTAGCCCACTGACCGACAGCTGCCGGGTTTTCGAGCCGTTCACAGAAAATATAGTTTCCTTCTTCAGACAGTACCCATCTGATTATTTCCAAAAACCCCGGATCCGAGTTAATAGGCAGCATTTCCAGGTATTCTGTCAATGACCAGTATTTCGGCGAAGCTATCGTTCCCATCACTTCATGCATGACACGGACCGAGGTAACAAGATCAAAATAACCCTTCGGGAAGTGGTCGTTTATTTCGTCAAATTCCATCTTGATAAACTTCACGTTTTTCAGATCCAGCCGCTGAGCCAACGCATTCGCACAACTAATCCCCGCTTCATTTATATCTATTCCTATAACTTCAGTTTCTGGATAAAGAGAAGCATAGAAACACGTTAAAATACCATTGTCACAGCCAATATCGAGCATCCTCCCGGGCTGCGGGTACTGTAACAGTGCAAACCATGAGAGGTACTTCTTATAGAAATCAGCTAATAATCCTGCGACACCCAGTCCAAAATCAAGATTCGCATTTTTTGCAAAATAAATTTCCTGCTGATTCTCCCGTGTCCGTTCATCCATTCGATGGTGGAGTGTTGCAGCCAGGTCAGGGTGTTTGCCATTAAGATTCTCCCAAAACGCTTCCCTGTTGGGACTTGCTTCTATAAATAATTTATTAAAATAGTTATCTACCAGTTGTTCTTTCTCTGCTGTTATCATTTCTCTCTCCTCATTCATTACAAAAAAATTATATCTACCAACCATTATACAGAAGAAAAATCGTTAATAGAAAAACAGTAATTTCCATTTACAAAAAAACGGCCTGTCTGGCACTTCCAAGCGGTTTTGCAGCAAGGAGAGCCTATCTATCCGGAAAAATACCCGTTGAAATATAAAAAAAAAGCCTTCCCAATCGAAGGCTTGTAAAATTTGACTCATCCTAAAAGAGCTATCCCTTCTTTGATACTGATAGTCCTAAGTGTCCGCTGTAATTCCCTGCTGTTATTGAAAAACGAAAGTACTAACTTAAGAGTATTCCTGCAAGCTTTTACATCCAGGATTTCCTGGCTGGTATGTTCATAGTTGTATCCTGCAGAAAGATTGACACTTTGAATGCCTTTTTCAGCCCATATTCTAGTGTCACTGCTTCCACCTGAGGTGCAGTTCCAGCCTGTGAGGCCTGCATCTTCAGCTGCTTTCTCAAAGAGGATGCCGTATTGCTCGTCACAGAAAGGAATGTGTCCGCCACAGGAAGTGACTATGTCTCCCGTTCCTCTTCGGTCTATCACGATTGCCGCATCCGTTCCCCACAGAAAATACTCATCAACATTGCTGGCTCCTCGGATCCGATTTCCTCCTTAACAGTAAAGATAAATTTAACCTTGCCGTTGAAATTTGTTTTTGGCAGTTCTTTGGCAAGTGTAAGCAAGACTGCAATACCAGCCCGGTCATCCGCGCCAAGGATGCCCTTGCTGCTTGACCATATGCAGTCTTTCTTAATGATTGCCCGGCCTGGTTCAATTTCTTCAACTGTATCTAAATGGCTATTGACGAGAATCACTGGTCCATTCCCGTTTTTATAGGTTTTTTCAGCAAGGATGTTCCCATAGTGGTCCACCGTGATTCGATCCACATACGGAGACAGCGTTTTTTTAACAAAATCACGGATGCGACCTTCCCTTTCGCTTTTGCCAGGGATGGATAATAATTTTTCAAGAAGATTATTGAATAATTGTTCTTGGATAAACTCATACCCTTTTTCCATCCAGGCTGGTTTGATTGTGCTTAGCCCCTCGGCAAGGTCCAAAAGTTCATCGCGTTTAAGTGGTAATGATAGTACAAAGCTGTCTCTAGTATCCCGGGTGAAAACCCGGTTCATGCCTAGTGCTAGGAGCAGTTCCAGCAATTGTTCCTTATTGTTTTGGATTCCGATAGAGGCCGAACGTTTTTTATGGCCGTCGCATGAATACGTAGTGATGAAACCGAGCCTGTATAGCTGCCTGACAATCCCTGCAATATACGTATCAAGCTCCCTTACCTTTGGTTCTTCCACACCTGGCCGGAACCATAATCCCTCGCCCCTTCCTCTTCCTCGGTAATCAAGAATTTCAATCCAACTATCTTCTGATACTGGACTGGAAAGGACAGAGATGACTCCTTTTTCAAAGGTAAATGAGATTTGCGCTGCTTCAAGAGATTCAAGCAGGAATTTGATATTCCCTTCAGTTTCATTTACCGATGAAAATTTATTTGCTCCTACTTCCCAAAGCAGCCACCCATGCCTTACAAAAAGTTGATTCCAGTTTTTCATATACATCATCTCCCTTGTGGTTGTAACATCAGTATATGATGTGGGAGATGACACCCCTGTCATCGGTCGAGGATGAAGGTCTGGTCACTGCGCTGGAGAATAATGAAATCAACGCTTTGATCAAAGTAATAGGCCGTTTGGTCATACCAGGAAATTGTCGTGATAATATTTGGATTTATGCCTTCGTCTTCAAGCATCCTAATCAGTCTTCGGATTCGCTGTACAAACGTATTGTTGGGTATCTCGTCTAATTGAGAATTTGAGAATATTGGTCTGAAATCTCTTTTTACAACCGGTCTGTTTTTACTGCTATGGATGAAAAAATACCGTAGCATGTTAGCTTGATTTGAGTTCAACCTTTTTTCCTGGCCATAATAATTCATGATGTTATTGTCAGCTAAATCAAGAATGATCGTATCGGGGCGCTCTCGTCTTATTTTTAATAAGGAAGATCTGGCCTCCTCTAGCGAACCCTGCTTGATAATCCATTCTCTCTTATTGTATAAGCCGTTTCCCGCAGATAATGGTTGTTTCGATTGATTGTTTTATAGAGGGATGATGTACTGTATTTCGGCAAAAGCGCCTCGTCGCCTGAAAGCTTTTCTAGTGTTTTTTGTGATGCCTCGGCAAGGAACAGAGCACTGTTGCAGAGGTAAACATTCGCATTATAAATTTGCTGGGGGATAAGTTGTAATCTGATTGTTCCCGGGTGAACCTCACCCACCAAATGCTCCGCACTTGGAAGGTGCTTCATTTGACTTAAATACAGTCTATGCCTAGCTGTGAGACAAAGCTTTTGTCTCATACGCCGAGTGAAGACTAATTAATAAAGCCAAAGTCTGCCATGTCCTTTTTGCCAATTCAGGGACTTTTGCCTGAAGGGACAACCTTTCCATTTCTGAAAAGGGTTTTGTGAGTTCCCGAATAAAGTACCTTGCACCGATATTGTAGGAAGCAGAAAGGTCTGCATGATAGACTTTGCCTGTGGTGAAAGTGGCCAGGTCTTTCTTTTGGTTCCGGGAGACAAATCCGCTTCCATCGAAGGCTAATGCACTCGTATTGCGGGCGTTGATACGGGATATACGGATCCCGTTATAATGAGCCATCTCGGTTACTTTGTTTTGAATGGCCGTTTTCCGCCAGTAGTGGAGTTTGAAGCGCAGCCGCCTGGCTCCGTAGAATCCTTTTGGGACTTTCATCTTCTGCAGGTACTCAAATACGATGACGTCCGCATCATGTTGTTTGGCAAACTCAACAATGTTATGGCTTGTGTCACGAACGATATGGGTTTGCAATCCACGGATTCTTCTCCAAAAGTTCGGTGCTCCTATCCTCCCTGACTTTCGCTGTGCCTTTTTTAGTTTGTTCGTCAATCGATACAACCGGTCTTTTTCTTTGGCTTGGTCAATAAACTTCCGAGCCAGGACAGTTCCGTTTGCGTCGATGATGGAACAAACAGCCGAATTAGTAAGCCCTAAGTCCACAGAACATACAATTCGGTCCTTGGTTTTCGTTTTATTCAGCTTAATTTCCTTCTCATACGAGATGCTTAAAAAGTATTTTTTACCCACCCTGACCAGTTTTGGGTTGCATTCCTTCCAATCCCATACATCCCGCTTGTAAAGGTCTTGTCCTTTAAACTGAATGTCCATCCATACCCAATCATTTTGATAAAATACCTTAATACGGGCTGTGCAATCACCAGTCCGTTCGAACATATTTCCTTTATAAAAGACGGGAAATTCATGGTGGTCTAGAGTTAAGGAGGGCGGATTCTTTTTAAAAGTCTTTCCTTCTTGATGAGCCAGTTCTTTTTCCTGGTGCCAATTTTGAAGTAATGAACGGTAGCTTTTTACTTTTCCAAAAGCCATGGCGATTGCGGAACGCCGGAAGTAAGATGGGAACTTATAAAACGCGTGGTTGAATTCAGGATATTTTGGTTGAGGATTCTGCGAGGTGCGGTGAATAAACTTTTCGACAAGAGTGACCATGCTTTTCGTCGAGATGCCATCAAAGTTAGGAAACTCCCTGTCTATGACATCAATCAGAAAACGAAGAGCCTGGTTATAAATCTCTACTGTGGTATCAAAGAGACGGGAATGATTGGTGATTTTATATCGCAAGGTTTTCGCCTGCTTCATCCCAGAACCCTCCTTTCTTGAAGGTGTATTCATAGGAATATTATACCATTATTTAGTTTAATCGAAAATGAGGAAGAGGATAAAAATGACTCCATACAAGAAGAATAGACGCATTATTTAAACTACTCATCATTTGTTATCATCACAAAGTATCGTCATCCTTACATCACCAAACCAATGATGGAAAGGGTGAAATAAATCACCATTGAAGATTTGAAAAATGGGATTGTGAATTAATTGAAATGAACGGAGAGCCCGACCACATCCACATCCTATGTGACACTCCACCGCAAGTCCATCTTTCTAAAATCATTAATAGTTTTAAGACTGTAACCTCCGATTAATCCGTAAGCAATTTGGAGAACATTTGTGACACTACTATTGGAAAACTATTGGAAACCTTATTTTTGGAGTCGTAGTTACATGGTATTATCCACGGGTGGGGCAACGGTTGAGATCATAAAAAATATATTGAAGAACAAGGCAAACCAGAAAAATAAAGAGAGGGTGACTAACCCCCACCAAATCAGAGATTTGGAAGGGGAATGCGTCACCCATCTTGTTCAATTGACATGTCCCTAAGCATAATGTTTCCTCCTATAACGTTAAAAACAATGTGGTGTTTTTTCTTTAAACATACACAATAACACGAAAAGATTATGTAATATGCATCTCGAAATGTTTTATAAAAAAAGAAATTTTGATCCTCCAACAGGGGCTACTCATAACAGCAAGAAACCTGCCCGGTAAGTGTTCCAGGCAGGTAGTCCATTTTTAAACTTTTTCCAAAAACTGTTTCATGACCTTTATTAATTCTTCCGGCTCCTCATACATACTCATATGCCCCGCACCATGGATGAGATGGTGCTCAATGTTTGGCTTTTCCACTGAAAAGGTTTTTTCAGGAGGGATTACCTGGTCATATTCACCTGCAACCAGAAGAACGGGCAGGTCAGTATTCTCAAGGACATCGTTCCGGTCCCTCCGCTCTTTCATTGCCAAAAGTGCACTTACCGTACCTTTTATTGACGTGGAAAGGCCGATTTTCTTCACCTGATCAATTTCATCCTTGCAATGCTCCTCGTTGTCGGGAGAGAACAGTTTAGGGGCCAACCCGTGGATGAGAATGTCCAGCCCCTCTTCCACTACCTTCTTCGCATTCGATTCCCTGCCCGCTTTTGCCTCTTCAGAATCGCTGGATCCTGTGGAGTGTACCAGTGAAAATCCATCTAGCATTTCCGGATACTTTTCAGCGAATGCCAATGTGACATAACCACCCATTGAATGGCCAAACATCGTGACTTTCTGAAGGCCTGTGTACTCAAGCAGTTCCTTTATAGCATCCGCCATTTCTTCGATTGAAAATTTCTCAAGCCCCATCGTCGAATCACCGTGGCCATGAAAGTCTGGAGCAATCACTCGATACCCTGCTGCCAGCTCCGGGATGACTTTTTCCCAGTAGAGCTTACTTCCGGCGAACCCGTGAAGAAGGACTATTGGCTTGCCCTTCCCGTTATCAAAATAGGAAATTTCCGTGTTTCCGACCTTTACTGATTTAGCGTTCATAACACCGTCTCCCATCCCTTTATTCTATTTATCATATTCCCACGGATAGTTTATTTAATCATCGTCTTTAATCAGATCCCTATCCATTTCTATATATGTAAGGTAATCCTGCCGTTTCATTTCAAAAAAAAACACTGGGAAGCCCCAGTGCGGAATTAATTCTTGGTTTTTGTCGGTTTTGGATTGACTGGCCGAGTCTGCCTGTCATTGTTTCTGGCTTTTAAATTGGATGCCCAGGCGATTTTGGACTCATATTTCTGCGTATGTTCCTTTTGGACTAGACCCAGGAGCCGGTCCCTGTTTTTGGTCAGCATATCTTCCATCACCTGGAGCCTTCGTGTTGGAAAGCTAAAACCGGCGAGGATTGTGGTAACACTAGGATCTGTTTCAGTAATATAGGTCCCTTCGAATAGCTCGATCGGTTCACCGACCCTTTCGAAAATCGATGGGATATTGATCAGCTTTGAAACATTCTCAGGCCCCTCATAAATAAGCCCGGCACGGATGACCCCAGCTGATTCAACCGGACAAAAAACCGAGTTGGCCCACGATTGCTGGATTGCGCGCGAGACATCCGCAGTGGTTTTGGCATCTGTTACAGTGCTTGTTGAGATGACGGTTACGCCTCTTGTACTAAGGATATTCATTAAATCTGTTTCGTCAAAGTTGCCGTACAAAGAACTTTTTTGAGTGATTTGCAGGATATGGTTGATGGCGTTCATCACCTGTTGGTTCGACGCCCGATAAATTTGCTGCTTGCTGGATTGAGGATTTGTCCGGCGCTGTTGGTCGTTGTCGACCAGGAAAGTTGATGAGATTTCTTTTATCCGGGAGAGTTCTTCAAGGCATTCTGCTGCATTAATCCGGTTGCCAGCCAAGACATTCCGCTCTGGCACGACTGCAATGGCTCCTACTTTTAGTTGTGGAAGGTTGTTCAGCAGGATATCAATCAGCAGCGGACTCATTCCTGAACCTGTTCCTCCGTCGGCAGAAAACGCCACCAACAGGAGTCTCACGTTTTTAAATGAGTTTCTTACAAATTCCACAATTTCACGGTAGTGTTCATTTACCGCCCGGATACCGATGGACCGGTCCTGTCCGGCGCCATTGTAGCCCGGGACAAAATACTTCTTTTCAACCCTCGTATTGACGAGCCCGTCACGTTGGTTAGTGTTGATAAGGGCGGTTGGAAAGCCCAAGGCTGATGCTACCTCAGCAATATTGCCTCCTGCCTGACCTACACCCAAGATTCCAATTGGTTTCACCAGATTCCCCTCCTTATCTAATAAAATAATACTCAAAAGATTTAGATTTAGACTAATCTTTCGGAAAGGTTAGCAGTATTTGCAATCAATGATTCAAGTCATATACTCTGTCCAAACTAGGTAATTAAGCAATCGCGTTCAGTTAATAAATTTGAATGCTGCTTTTCTAAGTTCAACTAACAAAATCAGCAGTTCTTGCAGTTTTTGTTCAGCTTCTTCCATTGACGTCGGCGACATATAAAAGTCTAATAACTAAAAAAATTAAACCGTATTAATATCCTTGAAATAAAGTAATTCCCAAAAACTAAAACACGCACAACGGGATCTAAAAAAAGCTTGGTCCTTTATAAAAGGATTCAAGCTTTTAAAAATTATTTATACAGCTTTATTTTCCAACATTTGACCAGACCCAGGAAATTAAGAATTTTAGCTTCCGTACCCGACCCTATTTACCTTCCAATTGCAAGGAAGATATAACGTCTTGTTTGTCAATATCGCCTCTAATGGCGGTTGTGAGAGTCGTTGAACCGTGTTTTTTTACACCTCTTACAGCCATGCACATATGCTCTGCTTTTACCATGACCAGCACCCCACGAGCGTGTAATTTTGTCATTAGGGAATCAGCAATCTGCCCGGTAAGTCTCTCTTGTATCTGAGGGCGGGAGGAAAAGTAATCCACAACTCTTGCAGCTTTAGACAGCCCCATGATTTTATCATTTGGCAGATAGGCTACTGTTGCCGTACCCATGAATGGCTGGAAATGGTGTTCACACAACGAATTAAATGGGATATTCCGGATAATGACCAAATCTCTGCTCGTGCTTTTGTCCAGAGGAAAAGTAGTGATGGCAGGAGGTTCCGAAAACAGCCCATGACAGGTTTCATCCACTAGCATCTTTGCCACTCTCCTCGGAGTGTCCTTTAGGGAGGGATCCGACAGGTCAAGTCCTAATTCCTCCATGATTTTTTCAAAATGATAGGCAATAGAGATTTTTTTACTTTCATTGTCTTGTTGATGCAATTTAGTCTCTCTGGATTCTTCATAAGACAAACTCATAGCTTATACACCCCGCTTGTTCGACCAAACCAACGCATGGAGTTGTGGTAGCGGGCGAACATTATTCATCTCAGCATCTCCCAGTACCTTACCCCACAGCCAGTCCAGCGAATTAAGTAACCTTCCTGAAATATCTCCTGCCTCTCCAGGGTTGTTATTTCCGACTGAAAGGAAGAACGGAATATTATATTTTGAATACCGCTTATTTAACATCTTTGCAAATTCAAAATCAATGTCGTCAAACACAACAACCTTTAGTGAAAAATTGGACTTAAAGTTACACAACTTTAGAACAATATCATCCAAAAGTTCGAGATTTGGTTTCATTCCGCTGCTTGGTGGTTTGGGAGAAAGAGTTAAGTCGTCGACAAGATAAAACCAATCCTGCCACTTGCTTCCCTGCGTCTCCAATCCCACTTCAATAGTGGATTGATGAAGAAGCTCAATAAAATCGTTCATTGCGTCTCCAATCAAAGCCGGATTCCCGCCTGTAACCGTCACATGGTTGAAATTTTCTCTGCCTAATTCCTTAAGCTCTTGAAAAACCTCTGCAGGAGACATCATTCGAATCTTGTCCTTTTCAGATCCGTCCCATGTAAAAGCCGAGTCACACCAGGAGCACCGGTAATCACACCCGGCAGTACGGACAAACATACTCTTGCGTCCCATAACCATTCCTTCGCCCTGGATGGTCGGCCCGAATATCTCCAAAACTGGAATCTTACTCAATCTCCATCCACTCCCTTCTCGCTTCTGCAAAGCTTGTTGGAGTCTCATAGAGCCGGACGAATTCAACCCGTGCTCCCATGTACTGTTCGTCACGGTTTTTAAGAGATTCAGCCATTTTTTCATAAATCCAGACAACCATATTCTCCGCTGTTGTATTCATAGGCGGCAGGGTTTCATTCAAGTACCGATGATCTAAGAACACTTCAATTTCGGACTTCCAAATTTCCTTAATATCGCCAAAATCAATCATAAGTCCACGCTCATCCACAAACCCGCTAATTCCAAAAATGACTTTGTACGTATGGCCATGAAGATTTTTGCATTTACCCTCATAGTTATGTAAATGGTGGGCGGCATCAAACGTAAACTCCTTGCTGACAAGGACTCGTTTTGAATGGTATTTAAGTTCATCCCGCTTTATATCTTCATCAATCTTCTGCAATTTATCTACAATCCTAAATCCATACATCTTTACAACCCATTCCGTTCTGCCAGATAATCATCCAGGCCTTTTTTCCTTAGTTTGCATGCAGGACACTCGCCGCAGCCGTCAGCAATGATTCCGTTATAGCATGTAAGTGTCTTTTTCCGTACAAAATCAAACGCGCCAAGCTTATCTGCCATTTTCCAAGTTTCAGCTTTATTGAGCCACATTAATGGGGTATGAATGACAAAATTCTGGTCCATTGATAGATTTAGAGTTACGTTGAGCGATTTAACGAAAATATCGCGGCAGTCCGGATACCCGCTGAAATCCGTTTCGCAAACTCCGGTTACGATATGCTTGGCCCCAATTTGACTTGCCAGAACACCTGCGAATGACATAAAGAGCAAATTCCTTCCCGGTACAAACGTGGAAGGCAGCCCGCCATCTTCCCCATCCTTCACTGCGATATCTTCGCGGGTCAATGCATTCGGGGCGAGCTGGTTAAGAAGGCTCATATCAAGGATATGGTGCTCAATGCCAAGCTCTTTTGTTATATTTTTTGCACTTTCAATTTCTGTGATGTGCCTCTGATTGTAATCAAATGTAACAGCGGTCACCTTTGCAAATTGTTCCATAGCCCAAAAAAGACAGGTAGTACTGTCCTGGCCTCCACTAAAAACGACAATCGCTTTTTCATCTTTTAACATAAAAACTTCCCTTTCCAACAAAAAAACAGCACAACTAAGATAGCAGTGCTGTTTCTTCTTAGTTTTTTAAAGAGGGTAGCTAGAACCTCTGTATATAAAATTATATCGTCATAATACCACACATTTCGACAAAGTTATACTAAAAAAGAAAAATCTTTCTTAACTTATACCTATTTTAGAGACTGTCCGCACCCATAAAAACAGTAAACAACAACCTTCATTATCCTTGCTTAGGCCTGCGGGACAAATGACATGAAGCCGCCATGCATGGACAAGGGAGTACAAATACTTAAGTGCATTCATACTCCCTCTAAAACTCACGCCCTCCTACAATTGCATCCCGGTCCAGTGCCAATATGAAACATAAAACAGCATGATGGTAAGGATATAAACCGGCATAAGGATGATGCTGATTTTCACTAGATCGCTTGCATGATAGGAAATTTCTCCCTCTTCATAAAAGAGAAGCAAAGCTTTCGAGCTTACAGGAACAGTTACACAATAATTCATCCCTATCTGACTCAAAAAAACAACTGTCGAAGGATTCACCCCAATCGCTTGACCGAATACCAATAAGCCTGGAATCAAGACAATGGCCCGAGTCGTATGCGATGTAATATATAAATGACTCGTTACAGTTACCAGCAAGATCAGTAAGACAATGACCCAGTCCGGCGCACCTGTAAACAAATTCAGAACATGCAAAGTTTCATTTTCAATCCATTTGACGATACCCGTATCAACCAATACTTTTCCAAGCGCGGTTGCTGCAGCAACAAAGAGTATCAAATTCCATGATACCGAATTGATACCTTGTTTCCAGCTAATCACACCATAATTCGGCAGCATGATAAGGATTGCGCCCACCATTGTAATGAATGCTATATCATAACCATGGACGTATTCTGTCATCCATCCAATAATTAAAACCAAAATTAAGATCATAGTCTTTTTTTCTTTGTCATTTATCTGTTTGCTAAGTATGTTTTCCTCTTCGCTTGACACACGTTCAACAACCTTCTGGCCTCCTTTAGGCCATAAAATCCATCCTATTAAAATGAACGAAAATAGTGAAACAACTATAGCAAATGGAACTCCCCATACGAACCACTGGATATAGGAAATCGATTGACCTGCTGTACTTTCCAATAAACCGATTCCAATTAAATGAGATCCTGCTCCTATTAAAGTTGCTGATGTACTCATTAAGATAATCACAGGTGCCAAAACCGCTATAACACGTTTTTCTTTATCAGTGAATTTTTGGCCCAACTGTTTTATAATCGGCATGGATAGAGCTGCTCGTCCGGAAGTTGAAGGAATAAAGAAAGCGGAAGAGAAAATAACCGAACTTAACGCAAGGAGGATCCCGCTTTTTTTATTCGACTTACTTACTATGAAAAGAGTCAATCGTTCCGCTAATCCGGATCTTTTTACTGCCTCCCCAATAATAAATGAACCAATCATCAGCCAAACCACTTCCTCAGAAAGCGAAGCGTATAATAAATCCGGTTCCCCTGCTTTCACCAGTACGATGAATACAATTAGGGAAAGCGCGATTAACCCAGCCGGAATTGTCGTTGAGACCCATAATATCATTGCTGATAAAAAAGCAAATAAGGATATTTTCGCACTATAGTCCAGACCATCTAATAATGCTATAGTTATTAAAATAAATATGTGTATACCTATAATCACTTTTGATTTCCTGGTAAGCTGAGTTTTCCATGCTGCAAAACGGTTATCCTTATTAATATGTTTCTCCATTCGTGTCATCATTTTTGATAGACACTCGCTTTAAACAACTTCCTTTCAGCAATTCCAATTCCAATCGCTAATTGCCGCAATACTGATTCTGTAGTCTCCTCTATCCATTGTGGCGCTTTCCTTATTGCCTTTTCCAAGGAAGTTGGTTTTGGGATGATACTGCTATAGGCATCGATTCCTGCATGATAATTCAGCTCGGCTCCTTTACCGATTGTCCCAGTAATAGCTATAACTGGGATGTTATTTTCTTTAGCAATCCTCGCTACTTCCGCCGGGATTTTCCCATTTGGTGTTTGAAAATCGAGACTGCCTTCTGCTGTAAAAACAACATCTGCTGAAGAAATTGTTTCGGTTATTTTTATGTAGTGCTTGATAATCTCAAAACGTGGATGCAATGTCGCACCTGCGAAGGCAATCAGTCCAGCTCCCAATCCCCCGGACGCCCCGCTGCCTGGTATAGTTCTGACATCCAAACCAACTGCTTCTTGTATTAAATCTGCATAGTGTTCCAAGGCTAATGACAGTTTTTCAACTTGTTGCGGAGTTGCCCCCTTTTGCGGTCCAAATACACGCGCAACCCCCTTCTCCCCGCATAAAATGTTTTTCCAGTTACATGCGACATCAATAGAAACACTCTGCAATCTTCTATCTAAATAAGACACATCAATAGAACCCACTTTCAGCAAGTCTTCCCCGCCATTTATGGTAACTGGCTGCTTTTCTTTATCAAAAAACCTGGCTCCAAGCGCTTGTGCCATACCTGCACCGCCATCTGATGTACCGGAATCACCACAGCCAATTAAAATATTATCAACGCCAATATCAAGCGCGGCAACAATCAACTCTCCTACTCCATAGGTGGTTGTTTTTAACGGATTTCTTATATCCCGGGGTACCAGCTTCAATCCTGCAACAGCAGCCATTTCAATAACAGCAGTCCGTTTCCCATTCTCTACAAATAGTCCGAAATAACTTTCAATCTTCTCACCAACCGGTCCTGTGACGTTCTTATATATCAGTTCCCCACCTTTTAAGTTAACGATGGTTCTGGCAAACCCTTCACCGCCATCGATCATCGGAATAACTTCCATTTCAATCGATTCATCATACCTCCTCACACCACGTTCCATCGCCAAAGCCACATCCTCCGCATCCAAACATTCCTTAAATCCAGACGGTACAATTACAATTTTCATCTCTGTATCCTCCAATACTAGTTTCGTTACTATTAAATTACCTTTTGAAAATGAGAAAAGTAGGAGAATATCATTAAGAAAGAAGGATAAGAAGATTAGAATTATCAGAGAAAGGAAGTAATTAGGGGGAAATAAGTAGAAAGAGTATAGGTAAAATAAAGACGTCTAAAAGTTCATTCTAAATTCAGTTTCGGTTGGAAATAGAAAAGGGATTTAGATAAAGATATCTAAATCCCTGAAGTAGTTCTATAGTGCAAATCAAAACAAAATAATTTTCACTATACGCAAGACCTATATAAGTTCGGGGCAAAGATCTCCCGGTTGATGCTGTCCAGCGGCCTCTGTATGTACACATTTCCTCTGCCAGCCAGGCGCTGTTAACACTGCATTTGACATATACAAAAGAGAGCTTTTATTATCCAGGAGCTCATCAGACTGGTTCCTCAGCTTACCAGCCTGCGTTGATTCCCATTTGCTCACCTTCACTCTTTAAAATCTACTGTCATAGGTTTATTATTAATTGACAAAGATCTCTGCCTTGCAAAGAAAGTGTGTCCCAAGAAATGACGCACCGCCAATTTATTGAGCTCCGGCCCTCTCAGCAATAAAGCCTACACCATCCAGAAGTTTGTACCACTCCTCAAGGGTTTCCAGCTTGATATGAACTGGCGTTTCCGGATGGTGTGTGTATTCTGCTGTCCAAATGCCATTGTGGGATGGCAGGAAAAACAGGATGTTTTCAAGCAGCGGATTCGCATCCACATCAGGAAGATGGAAAAACGAAATATTGTACAGTGACCATTGTTGCTCATCCAATGCGGCAAGGAACTGTTCGAAACTCTCCTTTTCATCCTCCGAAAAGCTGCTCTTCTTCAATACCTTTTTAACATTCCTCGCATCGCTCAGCCAATCGAATGCCTGGTCGCTAAGAGAGAAGGAAGCCTCTTCTCCAGTCCCATGGTGGGTAAACTGGTAATAATCCTTTATCATGCCCGGAATCTCATCCTGAGTGATATAGGCAAATTCATGGATGACATTCTTGACTACCAGGTTGGACAGCCAAGTTCTGCCTTCGATATGGTGAATCATCAGAAGATGCTGCTGCGGAAGATTCGAACAACGGATCATATACTTAGAATCGATAAAGGACTGTACAAACTGTATCATCTCGTCACTTAGCGGAGTTTCCTCACGCGCATCCCGCTCGTCATCCCATATTCCTTTCAACATCAGCTGATGGGCGGTCGCATCCATGATCGCCTCCCACTCCTTTGTGCTTCGTTTTCCCATCGAGTTTTCCGCAATCCCTTTCGCCAAGCCTGGATGGCCGCAAAGGGTGACCAGCAAGGCAAGCTCTTCAGTGGTGCAGGAAAGAACAGGTTTCATGTTATACACTCCATTCTATGAAAACAGGAAATTCAGAACTGCTTTAATCAATTGGAAAACTTGCATCGCTGCGATTCCTCCCCCAATGAGCACGCCAAGGAAGGCAAGTCGCCATTTATACCAGTTGTACTTCTTTTCAAAACTGAATTTTTTATAAATGTAGGGCCCTGCCCTTATTAAAAATACCATAATAAAAGTGAGTGTCTTTTGCACGATATTTTTGGGATTTTCCCATGTTCCCCATTCACAATACTCAACCATAGCACTGCCCAGCACCAGGATAGTCAATGCAAACGCCCACTGGCCTCCCCACCACAAGATCAGAAAATCTAAAAAAACAGAAACAAATCCTTCAACACTCACACTAGTTCTACCTTATAAAAATGTAATTTCTATAAAAATAGGAACTTCAGAACCGATTCAGTCAATTGGAAGACTAGGAATGCTGCGATTCCGCCCCCAATGAGTAAGCTAAGGAAGGCAAGCCGCCAGGTAAACCAGTTATACTTCTTTTTAAATCTAAATAACTTGTAAATGTAAGGCCCTGCTCCCCACATGGAGGCCATGAGAAAATTGATGATCTTTTGTAAGACATTTTGGGGATGTTCCCATGTACCCCAATCATAATAATCAACCATGACACTGCCCAGTACCAGGACAGTCAGTGAAAATCCCCCAATGAAATGCCCACCACAGCATGATAAAGTCCAAAAAAACAGTAACAATTCCTTCTATACTCACACTAGTTCTCACCCAACAGAATTCTTTTTCTATAAAAACAGAAAGTTCAATATCGTTTTAATTATTTGGAAGACTAGCATAGCTGCGAGTCCACCGCCAATGAGGAGGCCAAGGAAGGCAAGTCGCCATTTATACCAATTGTACTTCTTCTCAAATCTAAATTTTTTATAAAAGTAGGGCCCAACCCCAATTAAAAACGCCATAATAAACGTTAGGGTCTTCTGCACGATATTTTGGGGATCTTCCCATGTTCCCCAATCATAATAGTCAACCATTACACTGCCCAGCAACAGGACAGTCAGTGCATACGTCCACTGGACGCCCCACCACAAGGTGAGGAAGTCTAAAAAAATAGAAATAAAACCTTCAATACTCACAAAAGTTCTCCACCTTATGAAAATGTTTTTCTAGTTAAACCAACTAACCACTGATTTAAAGCCGCTACCAATCCCTTTTCCGACATTTTCCAGCCCTTTGCCGATTGCCCCTCCAAGATCTTTACCGATGTCGCCAACTTTCGGACTGAAGATAGCCCCCGCAAGTCCCCCGGCAGCCCCTCCGACAATTACTCCAATTGGGCCTCCGATTGCGCCTCCTATTAAGGCACCAGCTTTGGCACCTGCCCCAATCGCTACCAAATCGGCACCAATTCCACCTAAGGCTCTTCCTGTTCTTTCAAACTGGCTAAGATCGCCATTTTTGGGGTTAGCATATTCCGCGACACCAGCTCCTATTGTGATTAGGGTTCCAACAATCGGAATCCCCTTTCCAAGCCTCGCAAAACCTTTCGCTTCTGCTAGGGTGCTAGCCATATCTTTAGCCCCCATCGTAATCCTTCTCTGAAAAGAGTCCGCGAGCGTCGTGGCTTTCATGTGGGTCGCATGCTTCGGGAATCCCGCGGCATGTTTCAATAGGGCAGATGGACTTGTATAGGTAGCAAGAAAATTCCGCGCCATTTTTCCAAAGGGATTGCTTGTTTGCGAACGTGCCGTATTATATAGGAAACGAGCTGTTTTCGAGCTGTACCCGCTTGCGCTCGTCCATGACGAAGGGGCAGTGACCGAGAACTTATACCCGCCTATTATACGATTCCACAAGTTCGGCTTCCCGCCTATATAGTTGATGCCGAGATTTCGCGCAAAAAAAAGGGACCCTAACACGGAAACGGTCTGGGAAGCAATCAGTGCTTTGTCGAAGCCGCTGATCTCTTCATTGAGGTCGTTAAAATATTTGAAAATTTTATACAGACCTTCTGAGTGATTCTTGGATTGATTCTCACTTTTAGCCTGCTGGGATTTTAGACTCTCGTTTGCATCTTTGCCTCTCTCAGCCTGCTGTGCTTGAACGGCATTCCACTTTGCCACCAGATCGTGTGCTCTCCTGTTAAGGTGTTCATCCGCGGTTGTATACCGGTTCATTGCGTGGTCAATGAACTGACAGAGTTCATTCACTCGTAATTGGAGCTGATCCATGGATTGGACGGTTTGGGACAATCGTACCCCAATATTTTGGCGGCTTAGAATAGAATGGTTCAAAGAATTTTTCACAGATACAGTCTGGCTGACCACGCCACCCAGTTTCCCTGATTCTCGTTTAATTTGGGAATTTGTGCTCCTGACAAGAGCTGGATTAATATGTATGTGTGACACGAAAGCGGCCTCCTCAAAAGGTTTTAACTGTCACTAACTTGTTAACTATATCATTTTATCATAAACCATTGGAAAAGTAGGAAGATTATGTTAAATGGAGTTTTAAATTCTATGATGAAATTGTAAAAGCGCTCGCCCAGTCCCGATAAGTATAAGAGACTCCGTGATCGAAAGGCTTATAGCATTTGGATTTCATATAAACTCACGGAGCGGGAGAAATTTATCTCCAAACAAGAGCCCTCAGTGGATTCTAATAGTTTTTCAATAACAGAGGAGAAGGGGATCAAGAAATTTTCAGCTATAAAATAAAGAGAATGATTCTGAGAATCATCCTCTTTAATCCTTTAAGATATATTAGCGGTCACAAGCTATACCATCGCCATCTCGGTCTAAATGTTTAGCATAGCCAGGATCTCCTTTTCTAATGGGATCCGCACCAGCAGCTCTTACAGCGGTACAATTTTTGTAATAAACATTTGATTGGCTTTCATTTGCAGCTTCACTTGCTGTAGCTGCTTTTGCCGCCTCTGCTTCCTTTCGTTTCCTTTCTTCTTCTGCAGCTGCTGCTTTAGCTGCTTCCTCTTTTTTAATTCTTTCTTCCTCTGCTTTGCGGGCAGCCTCTTCTTCTTGTTTCTTCTTCTCTTCAGCTATTCTTTTTGCCTCAGCTTCCTGCTTTTTCTTCTCTTCAGCAGCTGCTATACGTTTAGCTTCTTCTTCTTGCTGTTTCTTTTTATCTTCTTTGGACTCCTCATCAACAGCTTGTACAGCACTATCAGTAGCTTTTACAGGTTTAGATTCTGGGTCATCCCCAAAAGCGATAGACATTCCTATAAATAATATAAATAAATACACCAATGAAGCTATAGTTTTCTTCCAAGCTTTACCTGACCTAAACCCAAGTATTTTTTGATACCATTTTCTGACCTTAATAACATATGGAATATTTTCCGTATCCAATGCTTCAGTAAATTTCTTTCCTCCTGAGTTTAAAACTAATTTCTCGTTATCAGGAAGCAGTATCTCGGTCTTGATTGCATAATGATCAATTAAGGCTCCTGCTAGGAAACTCATTGGCCATACTATAATCTTTTTAGCTTCTCGTTTATTATTATCGTACTCATATAGCCAAACTGTTTTATCTACAACAACAAAGTTTCCTTCCTTCTTGTTCTTTTTATTCCGGAAGAAACCCTCCCCAACGTATAAAGCCTTTGGATGTTTTTCCTCTAAAAGTCTTTCCCCATTTTTCGATAAACTCATATCGTCTCTTTTCATAAGAAAAGAAGTAATTTTTACATCATTACGACGAAGTTCTTGTAATCTATCAGCATGTAAAAAAGTTTCAAAGTTATGCGTTACTGTGGTTAAAACATCTTGATTAGGGTTAATTATCTTGGCTTCCAAAATTTCAAAAAACTCGTCTGTATCATCATTTTTCTTTATGTCGTCGAAGATACGATTAGAATAACCAACCCTCAGTGTAAGTTGGAATTCATTTTTATCTTTACCATCCGTTTTTACACTCATATCATTGATTGTAGAAAAAGGTATTTTAATTGTTTCTTTTTTAGAAATGAAATAAAAGTTTGATGAAGTTAAGACGATTACTCCGTCAAGTTCTCTCCCGCTAGATTTATCACATTCTGCTTCGACAATCTTAAGTACCTTTTCATCTGACATAATAGGGTTTCTTTGTAAAAGTGAACTATACTTTCTAAATGTCCCCTGTTGTGAAAGAGTTGCTTTATTACCAATCCAAAATTCCAACATGTTTCCCCCTGTTTAGTAAAATTACACGATTAACATTATATCAAGTATTTGTAAAAAATTAAGATATTTATTTTGTTTTCCTTTATTTAACATGACGAAAAGAAACCTCTATTTCAGCAATTAGAATAGAGGTTTAACGATTTGTGGATTTCACTTTATTTAACATTCAGTGTTTTAACTTCATTCCTTCTTTCTAAAACTAATTGATCTAAGTACTTTGTAAACTCCGACTGCCCTGAATACGAAAGACACAAATATTCCTTCGCCCTGGTCATGCCAATATAAAGTAACGACACTTCCCTTTCCTTGTCTTCTTCTAAAGGAAACGGCATGGAATCGGTATTAACAATAAACACAGCACGGAAATCGAGTCCTTTGGAACTATCTATGGTACTGATCTTTATCTTTCCATCTTCTTTTTCAAAAGAACGCTTAGAGTTTTCGTTTTCAGTTATCCAATAGTATGGCAGCCCGGCATCCTTCAATGATCTTTGTATGATGTCAATGACGGGATACTTTGATGTTCGTTTTACACGGTAAAGGACAAGCATTTCCTGATAAGGAACTTTCCGCTCTTCATGAAGTTTTTTAATTTGCCGCGCAACCTTCTTCATTTCCTCGAAAAAATTAGCAGCACGGATGATTCCTGGGTCTGGCCCTTTCCGCTTTGTGCTTTGCGGGGCGATGATCTCGCCTTCCAATTCACGGTTAACCACTTTATTCTTGAGCATGGAATGCTTTCGATAAAAATCCCAGGCAAACTTCACAATTTGCGCCGTGTTCCGATAATTAATCGAGAGAATTTTTGACCTGCCTTGAAAGCTGAGACCAGTATCCTGAAGATATGACCGTTTACGTTTATAGATGTCCTGGGCACGATCCTCAACTAGTAACAAGGATTGTGTATTCTCATTAAGAAGGGAGCTCACCAGGTTCAGCCATTCGGCTTCGAAATCCTGGCCCTCATCTATGAGGATAGCGTCATAGTATGGAAGAATTGTTTCCTTTCTTTTTATCTTCTCGACAATTAACGGAATTTGTTGTTCCTTTATCTTTAAATCCTTCTTAAGCCAAGCATGGAAATTCCGAACAATAATATTCCGATTATTCACGGGATTAACTCCATCTCCATCGGCAAAATTAAAATCAAATAAATCCTCTGGTTCATTGAGCATATGATTGATCATCTGCTGAATGGAGTTGGCAAGGGATATGTTATAACAGAGAATTAATACCTTCCAATCCGGATTTTGTTTAGAAAGCATTTTTGCACGGCTTGCAAGGATTATTGTCTTTCCGCTTCCAGCCACCCCGCGAATCAATCTGTTTTTATCGCCAAGCTGCTTTGCCAGGTTTTCCTGATGAAGATCCATCGTCGTTATATCATGCAGGGACAAAAGCAGCTGATCCTGGTATGGAACTGGCGGCTTAAACTCCGCACTAATCCTCACTTCTGGGAAAAGATGATAGCGAATTGCATTAATATCTTCAAAAGACAAAGGCTCTCTTAACCGATAAGGAACCACAAACATATTCAGGATTTTTTCCATCAAAACATCTTCAGAAAAACTCTCTCTATCTGGATCAATCTCATCACGGTTCAAACATAGCTGTGGATCAATAACACTGTAAAGCCCTTCCTGAACAAAATCCTTCGCATAAAGTCTTGTAAATACAACTCCATACCCATATGGAAACTTCAAATTGAATTGATGCTTCCCTTCTGTTTGAATTAGATTTTTATCTTTTTTTAATACATCAACTACTTTAAATACATTATCCCGCGCCTGTTTTAAAGGGCTCTTAATAACAGCCTGATCACCTGAAGAAGTCAGGATATGCCATTCTTCATGATTAAGCTGATATAAAGTATTCTTTGTATAATCCTTAACTTCCAAAACAAGCAAACCCAAATCCGGCCCGATTATCACAAAATCCGGCCTTCGTCCATGTATCTCTGGTTCAAAATAAACAATATAATCGTCAGGCAAGTATGTTTTCAACGTACGGAACACGAGCCGCTCCCCTGCGGTCGCACTGCTCCGGATCGTTTCTGGAACCGTAATCGCCATAGTATTCGCTCCAAAATATGTATTTTTCTACATTATACTACAATCTTAATAGAATCCACCTAAATATTTACAGAATTAATGCTATAATGAGGTTTTTAGAGCTATTTTTGGAAAAATTCATTGTAATTTCTTGGGGAAATTTTAGAATAGAGGTAAAGGAAGTTTTATAAATTGGAAAGTGATGTGAAAGTATGCTTAAAGGATTGATTAATAAACTTTTATCTCCGACCATACAACAGCAGGTTAAAGAAAAAACAATTAGTACAAATGAAATTGAAGCAATTGTCGAAGCAAAAATAAAAGAACATTCAGCAACTATGGAAAGGTCTGCACCAGCTACTAATACAAAAGATGAAGATTACTCGTTAACTGACAAACAAATCGAGTTTGCTTTATCACTTCTGGACAAAGTGAAAAACGAATACATTCTAGCTACAGATCCAGCTAATCTAACCTTAAAGGACTTGAATAAGTTGATTGCATATAACAGATTTAAGAACAAAGGGATACTTGTCAACCTTTCGAAAAAGGGAGTAATTAAGAGGATAAAATAAGATATAGCCCCATTCGTAAAGAATAGGGGCTTTTAAAGTTAAGTTTACTCTTCTACATCAATTAAGAAAATTTTATTATTAAAAGATCCTCTAATTTCAGCTTTCCTTCTTCTCGTTTCATCTAAATCCTCTTCACTAATTCCATGAGTAGCAGCTAGGCAATAAACCACTTCTAGTAAATCTGCTAATTCTTCAACTGCCTCATTATCATTACATGAGTGTAAATACTCATTCCATTCTTCTTTCGCTTTTTTCTGAAGTTCAATTATAAATTCAGCATTACCTAATTGTTTATATGAAAACGTCTTTCCTTCTTTTTTAATAATTTCAGGAATGTTATCCCGAATTAATTTGTTGTATCATATTTCTCCCCTAATTAGGAACCCATATTTCCGAGATTCCGTTATGCTTTGAATAATCGTAAAGCTGAATTAACTTTTCCTTCCTATAATTTTCAAAATAGTTTACTGTCTCGTTTAGCTCTTCTTTTACAAGTTGTTCATTTCTAATAATAATACCCTCCAAGTAATAGTGATCCGCAAGCTTGTCACTTTTCCTACTATTACAGGTCGAGCATGATAGTACTAAATTCCATAAATTATCACTCTGTATATAACTCCAGGGGATAAAATGATCTACATGAGTTTTTCTGCTTTCTTTACTTAATACTCTATTACAATAAAAACAAATATTATTATCATGTCTTATTAAAAAATCCAGATATTCATATAAAGAATTTCTTTTTGATATATTTTCAACTTTAGTAAGTAAATAATTTATATGGGGAACCAGATTATGTTTCTCAAGAAATATTGCAAGATGGTAGTTAGTCATATAAGTAATTAGTCGTTGATATTTTTGTAAAAACTTAAAAACTGGTGGATTAAATCTTAGATGCTCCTCCTTTAAATCAAATTCATAAAAATATCCATTTATATCGGAATAAAAAGCTCCAATTACATATCTTTTTCCGTTTTTCTTTACTTCTTTAATGATATCTAGTTGTAAAGAATCTTGAAGTTTATCAAAGGTCAAATCACTTGGAATTGAATATTTCACTGCATAATCTTGAAGAATCCTTTGTATTTTCGATGGTTGACTTATACTGCTGGATTGCCATAAATTATGATGAATAACTAAATTCCAATAAATTTTTGTGAAAGAATAAAATAGTTTATCATAGTTTAATTCCAATTCTTCATTTAAGTTATATAAGTTTTCAAGTATGGATTTGAGAAAGCCATATTTATATGACATGTTTACCGAAGATTTAAAGTAAAAGTTATTTAACGATATCCAAATATCTTCGTCAGTTAAGTATTTTTCTGTTATTTCCCCTACCTGCAGATCCCAACTCAACTTGAAAACCACCTTTAAAATCATAATGGGAATATAAGTATTATAACATTGTCGTTTTTCCCTGTCTAAATGTGTTAAAATTTCAGTATACTAGTCTATTTTTACTATGGGGGAAATTAGTTTGAAAGAGATTGAAAAAAGAGAATTGGAACTGCTAGCTAAGATTTGTCATAGGAATGGTATACCCTTAAAACTGGCTAAACAATTAATAAAATCAGCTAAGGATTTTTCTTATGAGAATGTTAGTCAAAGTACTAGAACATCGGAGTATAATGATTTAATAAAAATTAATATGAAAGATCATACAATAAGGTGATGTCATGTTATTAAAAAAGTTAGTTTTCGATAATTACAAAACATATTATGGTTTTCAGGCAATAGACCTTTATATTCCAAAGGATGTTAGAGATGAAAGTGGAAAAAACATTATACTTCTTGGCGGGTTAAATGGAGCCGGGAAAACAACTATTCTTAAAGCTATCCTATATGTCCTTTTTGGAAAAAGAGGGATTTCGGATGCGGAATATAAGAGGTTATTTTCAAACATTATTAATAATACTTTCTTTAGTGAAGGAGGACGGGAATGTTCCGTTTCCCTAACTATTGAAACCGATTATAATGAGGAATGGACATTTAAAATTAAATGGTACTTCGATCAGAATAAGAGAATGACTCATGAGAAACGTGATCTTGAGGTAAAGAAAGTTGGAGGAAAGACATCAAAAAAGGCTAGAATTGATAATATTGAAGTGTTCAATAAGTATATTGATAGAATCATACCTTATCATGCAGCTCCATTCTTTATTTTTGATGGCGAGGAAATTAAAGATATTATTCTGCGTCAGAATAGTAATGAAATGAAGGAATCCATTCAAAAGATTACAGGAATTGGAGCTTACAAGCAGTTACTTTCTGATCTTAGGGCTTTGAAAAGCAATATTGAAGGTAAACTAGCAAGGTCAGTGAGTCATTCTAATAAAAGTAAACTTCAATCTGAATTGGATCAAATTAATGAAAAAATAACTCCCTTGGAATCGAAGAAACAGCAAATATTAAATGAAATAAGAAAGTACGAAACTTTAATTAATCAAACGAAACAGATAAGAAATGACAAAGTATTACAAAACTCTAAATCAAGAGAAGTCATAATTAAAAGACAATCCCGTCTTCAAACTGAACTAGACCTTTCGAAAAAAGATTTGAATGACCTTCTCAAGCAGAACATGGTTAATATTATTCTCCGGGACAAAGTATCCAAATTAAAGAGAGAATTAAAAGCTGAGAACGAGATTAGCCATAAGAAGATTTTACAAAAAGCATCTTTAACTCCTTACCATAACTTTATGGATCAATTGCTAAGCAAAAGCATTACTCCCCCCCTTTCCAATGAACAACTAGAACAGATCAAGAAAATTGGGGAGAATGTCTGGATTAAGGAAAACCACATTCGTTATACCGTGCCTGAAAATTTCGAAGAGATTCACGACATTTCAAATAGTGATTATGCTTACCTAATAAACCTTCCTATAAGAGACAAACAGGAAGTAACAAAAAAGATAAATAATATAGAAAAGATGAATCAAGATTTAAATGCGATAGAAATTGAAATTAGGAATGCTCCAGAATCAGTAAATATTGAGGAAGAAAATCAAAAAATTGACTTGCTTGTAAAGAAAGTAGGAGAATATAACCTACGTCTAAGATCTGTTAATGTAAAGTTAAACGAAGCCAATGAACAGAAAACTAATATTCTCAATAAACTTAGTAGGGTAAGTGGTCAAGACGAAAACTTAGAAGAACTTCAAAAACAATATAAAGACGTAGAGAAATCAATAAATGCAATGGAACAATATGTTTCAGAAGTTACTACACTAAAAGCAACTTTTATTAGGGAAGAGTTTTCATCTATGCTAGTACGCTTGTTTAGAAAGCAAGACGAATTTGGGAAAATAGAATTTGATATTAATACTTACTCCATTCGTCTATACAATGACCGAATGCAAGAGATTAGTATCCAGGATCGTTCAGCGGGTGAAATGCAAATGATTTCTTCTGCATTAATTTGGGCTTTAACTAAAGCCTCCGATTTATCTTTACCAATGGTAATTGATACTCCACTCGGAAGGCTTGATAGTTACCATAGGAACCATTTAATCAATCACTATTATAAAGAGCTAAGTGAACAGGTTATTATCCTCTCAACTGATACAGAGATAACATCTGATTATATTAAGTTAATGGAAGCAAATTCTTATAAACAATACATGCTGGATTATGATGAGGCAAAGAAGTACACAGTTATACGTGATGGATATTTTGATTTCGTAAGAAGGTGATCAAATGGCAAATAGAAGAATGTCCTTATCAGAACAAGGGAAAGAAATTTTAGACTTGTTGACTGACGCACTTGAAATTGATAGACCTATGGCTGTGAGAATTGGTCTAGCTAAAGGGATTTCTATTTCTACGGGGCAGGTTAACGAAGATTTTCCAGGTGGAAACAAGTGGACTATTCCTGATGGTATTATAAAAGACAAGGAATACCTTCTTTTTAAACACTTAATAATAAGTGAAGTGAAAAAACCCTTAACTGAGGATGAACTTCATAAACATATGATTTTGTTTATAGAAAAGGGACTAAGAAAACTCAAATCAGACCTTCATAATAAAAGTTCTTTGGAAGATTTTAGACTTAGTGTTCTATAATGAAAACCCCCATTAAAATAAATGGGGGTTTTCTATTGACTAATTAAATTCTTTCAGACAAAGGAGTAATATTTACAATACTGACTGTCGGGTTAGATAATTCACCATTATCTTTTAATACTGGCCCATGGACAATACATTGCCCCTTCTTTAATGTTGAAAGTACATTTTCCCAGTACTTCTTCTCAGAATTATCTTTTGTCAAGCTAGCTGCAATATTGGATACTTCCTGTTCAGGTGGTGAAAAGTATACCTTCTGAGAAGAGTTTTGCAGCCTTGCAAGCTCATCGGCAGACAATTGGGACTTAAGGAACTGTGTTGCATACCAAGCGGACCACCCAAATTTTCTACCTTCAGTTAATATTCTTGCCGATGGTGATTTCTCGGTATGGTCTAAGTTTTGAGCCTCATCCATAATAACTGGCATTGGATTATTCTTATTACCATTTCTTACTGAGTAATTCCAAAGCTCCCATAAAATAAATTCAGTAATAACTAACTGAACATCTCTTGGGAATCCAGTTAACTGGATTACATAGACGTCACCTTTACTCTCAATAATGTCTTTCCAGTTAAATAAGTTATCAGAAGTGAAAGGATTACGATCAATAAGAGGCCTAATTTGAGATAATGCTGTTTTTGCATATGAAGAGCCATCTTCTTCAAGCATTTCTTTAAGCTTCAAAAGGTTCATATTTTGACCGTATCGATCTAATCCATTTAGAATGGCCTCATAAATAGAATTTTGCTGCTGAATTCCTAAAGATTTATATACTGCTGCAAAAACACTTTTAACTCGTTCTGCAATATCTGTATTGGATTCATCTAGTTGAATTCCACCTATATCCCTTGCATTCTTTTGGAAAGGATTAATTGGTAATTGTTCACTATAAACAATCTTTTGCTTAAGTTTATCCCCTAAAAACTTTACAAACTCAGGTTCAAGTTGATTCGGCAGAAAACCTTCTGTGTAATCAATTACGATGCTTGATATACCTAACTTAGACTTTTCTAAAAGTAAGCATTGCATAAAGTAAGTTTTCCCTTGACCTGACTTTCCGGAGATTAACAAGTGTCTATTTGCAAGACCTTTGTTTCCATATTCCCAGTAAATTTCCCTATTAGAGTTATCAGCTTTACCAATCTTAATTCTAATGTTGTCATCTAACTTTTTCGTCTCACTCTTTACTGGGGGAATAGCAACCTTTTCCTCTTCTTGGTTAATAGTATTAGTTTTTCCATTGGTGCCGCCTTTTTGTTCCTCGTTATCTTCATCCAAACTAGGTTTATCTAGCTTTTCAGGTTCATCTGAAAGTGAGTTGCTATTCCCATTAATAGCTTTATTGGCAGATGATTTTGAGAGATAATTAATTTCACCTTTAATTTTATACCGATAAGACAGCATGTCTTCCTTTATAAAGTCATTTGGTTTTTCTTGAATCCAATCTCTCATTTCTCCAATTGGTTTAACAAGTCCTTCATAACCGTCCATTTCGGTTAAATTTAACAATAGAACATTGTCATCTAAATGAGCACTTCGATGTAAAGCATTTTTCTGGAATGAAAGAATAGCACCCAGGCCAATATAATCATTTAGTCTATTTGAAATTGTAAACTCATCTTTTAAAAGCTTTTCAATGGTTTGGTCTGAGAGAAGATAATTTTTTTCGGTCCAAAAACCATTCTGTTCTAGTTTGGCCGCGTTAGATATTAATAATTGGACAAAGAAATTCCGATAGAATCTAGCCGTAAAATTTCGGCCTTCTTCCTCAGTTAAAGAATTAATAAATAATTCTTTTGTTTTTTCAACTTGTTTTCTGGCTTTATCAAGTACTTCTCCACGATTTAAACCTATTTTAACTTCAACTGGATAGAAATGAAGCGATATATTCTCTTGGTTGTTCTCTATTCCAATTAATAGTAAATCATCACTATGGCTCCCTTTTACTCCTAAATTTTTGGCAGTGAAGAGGCCATCCGTTTTATTTAAACTTACTGCACCTGCAACCCTTAATATTTCCTCTAGAGATATTGGTACCCATGTGATGTTGGAATGATCAAAGTAGGATACGGCATACTTAATCGCAGAAATAATACTTAATTTCTCTCGGTCAAAGTGCCCCTTGCTTCCGATAATTCTAAGTAACCATTCTCCATTAAATGTATTAAATGCACGAATGGTTTCAAGAACATTATAGTCAGTTCCTTCTACACCTTTTTGTTTAAGAAATTCTTTAATAACCGCATAATATTGATTTGATTTATTTGTAACTGTTATTGCATCATACCGGCTTGAAGATGAATATTGATCACTGTAATGTATGACTACTAAATTTCCATCATACTTATTAAAGAACTCAAGATCAACTGTTGGATCAACAAATGTTACCCAGTAAGAGGAGCTAAACACCTTTTCTAAAGTAGCTTCGTCTGCAGTTGTTGTCCTGGATAAAATAGCTTCGCCAGATCGATAACTATCATGGCCACCATTCCGGAGGTTTGCAGCCAATTCATTAACAAAATATGCTGTATTAGTTAAATAATTTTTATCATTTAAACTATAAGCTCTCGTACCAAAACCAGTTTTATAGTTCTCTTCATCCTTCATTGAAGGTACGCTTGAATATATTCCTTCTAATGAAATGCCAGTAGTCATTTCATTCATTGGTTGTACAGCGTGATGTTCTTGGGCATGCATTTTATAAAATGAAATATGTGAATACCTAAAAGTAGAGTCAGAGTTTTGTTTGTAAAAAAACAGCTTTTCTCTTATAGTTCTTAATATGTCTTCGGGGTCAATATCTTTAGCCTTAAGTTTTACATTAAATGTTTCTTCAAAATCAGCTAACGAATCTGTCCTAGAATATATATCAAAAGAACTTTCTGTGTCTTCACCATCATTATAAAGAGTAATTTCTACTGGCTTTAAATTTTCAATGCCATGTTTATCTATTTCTTTTAACATCCATTGGAAAATCCCTCGAATTACTTCTTTATCATTAGAAATGTTAATAATATTAACCCTTAGGGGAGCTTGTGACTTTTGTATAAATAAATATGAGAAATGTTCCTTGAACTGAGTAAGCTTATCATTTACTACCTTGGCTAAATATAAATTAGCATCAGATACAGATACTTTATTTACAGGTTTAAATGTTAACCATTCGAATGCAGCTTGTTGATGATCTGGTTTATATAATGTAGCTTCTTTATAAAGGAAAGGAATTAAAGCATCAGGACTTAGCCTATTCAGTATACTATTATCAATTTCCTCTGAATCTAATAACTCATATACCTTTAACTTAAAAGCAACCATTAAAGGATGAAACGGAGTAAAGTATAGGATTCCATTACAATGAATCATTCCTAATTTAAACAGGTCCACTCCCTTGGTTCCAGCAGGATGTCCATCTTTAAAGGTTTCAACTTCCTTTATATATTCATTAATATAAGCTAAAGATCTTACTTTTAAATCATCAGTAACCGTACATAAGCTCGGAATCGAATTGTTAATTTTAAAATATGTGATGAACCGGCTGTAGGCTTCTCTTAGTTCATCACTTAATTTAATATCCTGAGGAATAAGCTTATCAGATTCATTTACTGCGAATTTTAGGCCATCTTCTATCCAAAAATTCTCCCACTCAAAAAACTCTTTATACTCTGGGTGAAGGTAAAATTCTCTATTTTCGAGAATCAGCCGATTAGTTTCTTTTAACCATTGAATGTCTTTACCAGTTTCTCTAATAAGTTTCCATATTCTTTGTCCATTGATTGGCATAGAATCAGGAAGTTCATTAATAAGAAGGATTGGAATAATAACTTTATCAAATTGAATTTTAATAGCTAATTCTTCGTCGTCGTTAAAAGCTTCCGGCAAAGGAATAATAGAAAGTTGCTCATCATCACCTAATCTAATTATTGGTAACCCTTCAGATATTTCAACTTTTTTGCTGTCAATTCCGTATCCAAAGGTTAGGGCTTCATCGATATTTCTTAATTCTATAAACCCTCTCTCAGAATCAACTAAGTATTGTGATTTATAAGTATCTAAAAATAGAGGTTCAATTGGCAAAACTGCAATAGACATTTCTATACCAAGGGATGCCTTCTTTTCATGCTTATAGACATACTTGGCAAAAGTGGCTTTGTCTGGATTAGTCGAAATCTTCATTGATATATTTTTTTGCTTAACTTGAACTATCAAATTCTTTTCAAATTCCTTTGGCACCTTCGAATATTCAGAGTTAAGGCTTTTTATATCTTTGCTAAGATTAAAGCTAGCAGAAATTTCAATTTCATCTTTTTGATCAGGATTGAAAATTATAATATTTCGTTTCCGTTTCCCAGCAGCAGATTCACTTTGTGGTTTATCCCAAAACTTTAATTTTCCATCTATTGATAAAGTGTTAATTTCCACAGATTTCTTTGTGGGGACAACTATTGAATTAAATACTTTAGGAAAAATTTGATCTTTCCAATCCTCACTAATAAGTTCCTTAGCGCCATCAGGTTTAAATTTTTTTTCTAGCTCTTCCTGTCCTAAACCAAAATCATGAACCTTTCTTACAAAATCAAATAAATCCCTGTTTTCCCTAATTCTTTCCTTTTGGTCCTTACCCTTAAATTTATCCAAATCAGGATCTTTAAACAGACCAAACTTATAATATTCATTGTCATCAATGGATCCTTTTTGTAGAGTCGAAAAAATATCCTCAAATTCAAAAAATGAAATTTGTTGAAAAGTTTGTTCTTTCATTAAGTTATCAAGATTATCTAACAAAATAATTTGATCTACTTTACTTAATACACTATTTTCAATTTCTTTCTTAAGATCTTTAAACAATGAGGAAGGATGTAATGGCATACCTTCCTTTTGTAAATCACTACTACCACCTTGTATGGAATCTAATTGATCAGACACTATACTTAATAATGCAGTATTATTCCATACATGCTTTTGTTCCCCAACTAGGTTTCTTAATGTTACTAGAAAATCAGGTTTAACATTACCTGAAGTATGGGCAATTACTAAATTGATTGAACCATAAGGTAAGGAAAAGGTTCTATACTCTTCACCTAATTCATGCTGATATTTAAATTCCTGGCATCCTTGAATCCTTCTAAGAGCCTCTACAAGAAGAACCGTATCCTCTTCTTTATCTAACTGTAAATAAAAACGCTCTCCCGCTTTTAATCCATTATTTTTAAAGTGATCCACTAATAAGGATGAAATATAATTATAAAACTGGTTTGACATACTGAGCATCACCACTGTCACTTTTTTTGTCTAGAATATTTAAGTTATCTAACAAAGCTATAATTTCTTTTTTTGAATGACGATCAAACTTAATACCCCTCTTTTCTAATTCATTAAAAAGTTCATTTAGGGGAATTCTTTTATCTTTCACAGATACGGCTGTCATTAAGAGCAGAAAGTCATGTTTTACATTTAGAACAGGACCTAAGCTTCCTCGATTTTTAATAAATTGGTTTGCTCCTAGGTCGTCTATATTTTTCCCATATTTCTCACAAACGGCAGTACTCATTCCTTCTCGTAAGCAATTAAATAAGATTTTAAAGGCATCTTGAAGATTTGTTGAGCTATCTTCAATTTTAATTCTATCAAATGCCCAAAATTGATATTCCCTAATCCAAACTTTAAGTTCTTTAAGGAATTCCTCTTCAAAATGAGAGCCCTCATTTTGAATTTCTCGTACAAGAATGCTATAAGGCATAAATGAGATTTTGTTGGTATCACTATTTATTGGTTTATTTAGTGTGTTATGGCTTAAATGAGATATCGTGTGAATATGTGGAAATAGGTTAATAGAATGTTCTTTTATATATTTATATCCTTCTAAATCCCCCGCTGCTTTCCTTCTTTTTGTTAATGATTCCCACTCTAAAGCAAAATAAAGTGGTTGGACAGAATCTATATCCGTATCGGTAAATTGCTCAAATTTAAGTAATATCTGAATCGAATACATAAATACGTAATAATGTGTTAGTAAAGGGAATGCAGACAAAAAATAGTCCTTATATTTACTTATGAAAAGCAGGTCATCCTGGTATAGGTCAACAAATCCTTTTAATAAAGGCTGGTATTGTTGTTGATTGTTTACTTCCCCTGTTTTTTCAAGTACACTCATTTTTTCTAAGATGAGTTCGGTAAGTATATCATCAGTATCCTTATTATTAAAAATATTTTTAATATCTACATTATCTTTAACTAATGCTTCGCTCATAAATTGTGCATACTTTCCAAATTCATTTTTTAATTTCTTATCTAATTTCATATAATTAAATAGAAACGGGTGAATTGGATTAAGCTCGTCTTGGTTAAATAAATATTGATCTAAAAAACGGACAAAATCAGCCGTTGCTTGTTCATCTTCATTAAAATCCACACTTTCGGCAATAAATTCACTTAAATCATTTTCACCATCTGTTATATAAAAATCCTTCTTAACTATTTTCTTTTCATCATATTTAATCCGGCTTATATTTCTAATATACTCACCTAGGACTTTATTGAATTGGTCTCTTATTGCTTTTGTCCTTTTCGATAAGAATGGTAATACATCAATAGCCCTTCCCGTATCATGTTTATTCTTGTCTTTTAAAAGATTAATTAAATATGATGTATCTAAAGTTTCTACCATGTACCATTACTCCCTTTCAAATACAAAAGCATCAAAGCTGTCCCTTTTAAGGGTATAGAATCTATTATCACGAGGAAAATAAATAAGAAGTTCTTTCTGTTTATCACCAAAACTCATAATTTTTTCTATAAACTCAATAAATTTTATAGCATCCTCTTCATCTTTTTTATTAGGACGGTATCCTTGTTGCACTTTTGCAAGTAACTCGTAGAGTGGATAATCAATTTCTAAATAGATTTTATCGCTAGAATCTCCACCGTGATAAGCCAAAAGGATAGAAGATTTAAATGTACTTAGAACTTCATTCATATTAGGAACTAAATGTTCGATAGTTGGTTTTAGTTCAAGTTTTTGTGCAAGTCTATATTTATCCGTCGGCTTGTCTAAATAAATATAATCCTTTTTAGGACTTCCCTTCCATTTAAATAGAGCCGACCTAATTTCCTCATAAAAAGCTTTTATTTTTCTTTTTTCACCAGAATTAAAATAATATAGATTCTTTAAATAATTTGTGTAGGTTTCTTCTTTAATATTATTTGCAAAATCTTGATTTGTAAGATAGGTAATACGTATAAAAGATTCAAAAAATAGAGTAAATGAATGTTCTGTTACATTGCTTTTGGACAGAAATGGCTGAAGCCATTCACCAGCAATTTTATCTTTAATATAGTCACCTAAACGGTTATTCCAGTCATTCAAAGTATTCAATTCAATAATTAAACCATCGATAATAGTAGATCTTTTATGAATAGGATCTATTTTGTTAATAGAATCTAAGATAAATGACCTTTCTTTTCTATTAAATAAAAGATTTGGTAATGAATAATTTAATTTATCAAAATCGTTTAAAACAGAAACTGGATGTAAAATATCCGGGATTAAAATGTCAGCTATAAAATTCAGGAACGCTCTTGCTGATATTACCAGTTTCTTTTTTACAATGGTCTGTATAACAAGTTGAACAATTTGTTCTTGAACAAACTTATTTTGAAGCAATAGGTAGTTTTGATGCGCCATAGTTTCTACGCTATTGTTTTGATCTTCCAACAACGCTTGGTAAAATGGATTATCTCCACTTGAACTAACGATTTTTTCTATTAACGCAGAATAAAATGTTGATATAGTCCCTTTTTCGGTTAATTCATAGGAATGATAATCCCCGAAACTTAAAAGATCAAAAATATTATCACTAAAATGGGTAGTAATGTTCTGTGAAAATAACTCACTATCTTCCACAAATTTCTTAAGCTGTTGGTAGTGATATTGTTTATGTTCAGTATTTATAAAGTTATGTAATACCCCCATATTTATTGCCAGAATTACTTTATCATTTGAGCTATTGAATAATTCGTCTGAAAATCCTTTTAAATTTTCTTCTAGTGTTTCCAATGCATTTTTGTTTGGTGAAAAGCTCTCTGTTGCATCGTTAAAAATTTTATAGCCACCAATTAATTGAGGATTTTTCTTTGTTAAATATGCTAATAAGTGGGATTTGCCATCCCCTACACTGCCACATAAAAGGATTAAACTTGGACCTGTCTTATTTTTGTTTTTCTCTAAAATATTCTCAAGGTCAATTTGAATTTTCCTATCCACGTGTAAATAATCTTTAAAATCACTAAATTGACTTGCGTTTTCGATGGCTTCCTGTGATGATTCTTTAAGTCTTTTCAATTCTCTAATTAAATAGCTTTCCCCTGAATTAAGGTCTTTTGTTATAATAGGAGAAGAGATATTTATATTTTCTTCTTGTTCATCCTCTTCTTTTTCCCCTGTATTACCAATGTTTACTTCCGTATTTTTTCCCTTTGATAAATTATCAAATATATTTGAACCTAACAAATCAATAATATGTTTGTTAACTAATTCTGCTATATTTTCTTGTTTAGGTGGCTTGGGAACTTTGTATATAGGAAGTTTTAATTGCTCAGAGGAATAAACCTCCATAAACCAAACTCCAATATTAAACATTTCTTTATGAAGTTTAAACGCATCGGTTATATCATTAAACGCGGCGTTATGTGCGGCTTTGTTACCTGTCATTCGAATTGTATCGAATGAACGTTGGATTTCAGGTGTTATAAAACCGTCACGAGAAAGAATATTAATTTTCTCATAAAACTTTGCTTGGTAAGGCGTTTCAATCTCCTCTATTTTAAAAACCTCGTTTATTATTTCTTCTGCGAAGATCCTTGCCTTTATTATTGAACTGCTTGGATCATCAAAAATAAGCTCTTCCATCTTTTTTGCACTTAATGCTGCTGCAGGTAAAGTTTCCTCTATAAAACTTAGGAAATACTCATTGTGCAAAGTCAAATTAATTCCCTCCAAAAATTTTACATTAATTCTATTTTACCATATATTTTTTCAATTCTTCTCTGTAAATGATTACAATAAAATAATGCTAATAAAATGAGAATATCAGTTCGATATTCTTGTCAACGTGATTTGAATTATATATAATAACTCTATAATACGTACGTAATCGGAGGAAAAACCTATGGACACAGCATTTAGCTATAATTTCCCTGCAATTAGAGGAATTCAAGCTGGTAAAGATTATTTCGTCGCAATGTGCCCTATGAGAATTATACCGAAAATCTTTCTATTTGATGAGGAAGAAATTCCTCCAGAACATAGGGCACAAAGGATTTTAAATAAAGCAAGAATTCCTGATATTACGAATTACATATTAGATAATCAAAATGACTATGTATTTTCTTCGATTACAGCTTCAGTTGACGGTGAACTTGAGTTTCTTCCTTATAATAATGACCCTTCCTATAGAGACCTAGGCCAATTAAGAATTGCATTAGATGCCAGGTTTCTAATTAATGATGGACAGCATAGGAGAGCAGCAATTGAGGAAGCATTAAAAATCTCACCTGAACTAGGAAACGAAACTATATCCGTAGTCTTTTTCCACGATGAAGGGTTAAAAAAATCACAACAGATATTTTCAGACTTAAATAGACATGCTGTAAATACAACGTCTTCAATAGGAATTCTATATGACCACAGAGATCGGATTGCACTTTTAACAAAAGAGATTATTCTTTCTATTCCTTTATTAAGTAGATATACCGACAAAGAAAGAGTCTCACTTTCCAAAAATTCCCCAAAAATATTAGCATTAAATCATGTTTTTAACACTAATTTAAAGTTATTGGGAAAGTCCAAGGGTGATGATATAAATACCGAGGAAGAGGAATTTTTGCGAGAGTTTTGGGCACTTTTGTGTGATTCTATTGTAGAATGGAACCTGGTGTTGAATAAAGAACTCTCCCCTAAGGATTTGAGGGCTAATTATATCGTTGGTCATGCAGTATTTATTGAGTCAGTTGGGCTGGTTGGCAACTATCTTAGAAACTATCATCCTACCAATTGGAAAGATTATATAAAAAAAATATCAAAAATTGATTGGAATAGAAGTAATACCGGAGATTGGCTTGGTAGATCTTTTAACCAAAACGGACGAATTCAAAAAACGTCCTATACAATACAACTAACCTCTAATAGAATCAAACAATTAATTGGTTTACCTTTAACTGAATCAGAACAGGAACTCGAAGGTAAATTTTTTGAAGGAGTTAAATAATATGATGGATGGAATAATAAGTAATCTATTATCTAAACAGTTACCTCTTGTTGATGATGCAAAAGAGCAAATTAAAAAAGCCTATAAATTGGACAACCGTCCTTGGGTTGTAGGGTATTCTGGTGGAAAAGATTCAACTGTAGTTGTACAGTTAGTTTTTGAAGCATTAAGCGAAATGGACAAGGAAGAACTTCATAAAAAGGTCTATGTTATTTCTTCAGATACTCTTGTTGAAACTCCTTTAATTATAAATTCTATTAATCAAACTTTACGAAGGATACAAGATGAAGCATTAAAACGGAATTTACCGATAGAAACACATAAAGTTAAACCTATTGTGAAAAACTCATTCTGGGTGAATATCATTGGCAAAGGCTATCCTACACCTAACCAGCAGTTTAGATGGTGTACAGATCGTCTGAAGATTGATCCTGCAAACCAATTTATCATGGACAAGGTCTCCTCTTTTGGTGAAGTAATAATGGTTTTAGGTGTTCGAGAAGATGAAAGTGCAACTCGAGGAAATGTAATTCGGTCTCATACAGTTGATGGTAAAATTTTTATGAAACACTCGACTTTATCTAATGCATATGTATATGCTCCTATTCGGGACTTTACCGTTGATGATGTTTGGAATTATCTCCTTAACCACCCTTCTCCTTGGGGAGATGACAACCATGATCTGCATAGGCTTTATCAAGACTCTAGCAGTGGTGAATGCCCACTTGTAGTTGATAAAAACATTAAAGAAAGTGCTGGTTCTTGTGGTAACAGCAGATTTGGTTGCTGGGTGTGTACAGTTGTAAACGAAGATAAGGCCTTGACAGGCTTTATTCAAAGTGGTCACGACTGGATGAAACCTTTATTGGACTATAGAAATTGGTTATCTAGTATTCGAGATGACCGTACTAAAAGAATGCGGTACAGAATGAATGGCCAAATTTATTTTAAGGAAGTTAAAATAGAAGAAATTGATGGGGTAAAATGGGTTATTATTCCGAAGAAATCTGGCAGAGCAAAGAATCGAATAAAATTTGATGATTTCACAAAAGTACCAAGAGATGACTTAAAGGAACATGTAGAAAAGCATAATATTGATTTAAGTGCTCCGGAAAAACACATGATCCTCGTTTCATATGATGAAGAAGGCCTTGATGGACAGGTTACTACAAAATACGCCCAACTTGGATTAGGACCTTTCACTATGGAAGCACGTAAAGAAATGCTTATTAAACTCCTTGAAGTTCAAAGAGACCTAAAACATCCTGATGATCCCAACTACGAATTAATAAGTATCGAAGAGTTAAAAGCAATCCGGAGAATCTGGTTCAAAAATGGTGTTTGGGAAGATGAGATCCCTTCCCTTTTCGAACAAATTATGGGTTACTCAGCTAATTGGGAAATGGATGACCGTCCTCTTTTTGATAAGGAACAGATTTCAGATTTGGAGTTAATCGCTGATCAATTTAAAGTTGATATTAATGTGGTAAAAAAACTTGTATCAATTGAGAAAGACTATTCAGGATACAAGGTTAGAAGAGGAATAATGGACGAAATTGGTAAGGCATTAAAACAAGATTATCTTCATTTATAAAATAAAAGAGGTTTCGTAATGATTATTAATGAAATACAATTAACAAATATTGGTCCATATAGAGGGAATAACTCTATTGACTTCCGTCCCAATGAAAAACAAAATGTCATCTTAATTGGTGGCGAAAATGGATCAGGAAAGACTACGTTATTAAACGCTATTAAACTAGGTCTTTTTGGTTCTTATGCTTACGGTTTTAAAAATGATAATACTGAGTATTTTAAAAGAGTGCAAAGCATTCTTAATATGGACGCAAAGAGAATCGGTGAGAATAATTTTAGAATAAAATTAGATTTCTCGATTGTTGAAAATTTTGAGAAGACTTCATACACACTTTTTAGGTACTGGAAATATAATTCTTCAAAAAATCTTAAAGAATTTTTTGAAGTTATATCAAACGGTAAACATCTTTCAGATTATGATAAGGAACTGTTCAATTCTAGATTGAGGGAAATCATGCCACCACAACTTTTAGATTTATGCCTTTTTGATGGTGAAGAAATATCCAGGATTGTAAGTGAAGACTTACTTTCAGATTATCTAAAGAAATTATCTAAAGTTGTATTTAACCTAGATTTATTTGAAACATTGGAGAACGACCTTGAAGTATATTCGTCTCAATCTCTCGATGTTAAAAAGATGGAAACCTCTGAAAAGGAATTGTTTGAATTAAATCAAAGGGAAAGAGAACAAAAAAATATATTGCTTTCATTAAAGAGGAAACTAGATACTTTTTCTATAAAAAAACAAGAAATTGAAGATGAATTTCTTGTCATTAAAAATGATTTTGAAAGTTACGGCGGGCTAGTTAAAAAAGAGAGAGATGAACTCTTAACTAAAATTAATAAAATTGAGAATACCAGAAAACAGAATATGGATAAGGTTAAGGAGTTTATTTCTAATCTTCTCCCCTTCTTTTTGGGTAAAAAACTATTAAATGAAACAAAGGATCAAATCCACGCTGAAGAAGCCCTTTTAATATTTAAGCAGCTTGATTCAAAGCTTACTGATACTAAATTGGAACAGGTATTAATATCTATTTCAGGTGCTACGGATCAAATTAGTAAAAGTAAATTAAAAGCTCATATGTTAGATTTAGTTAAACCTGAAAATGAAATTATTCAAATTCATGGTGCTTCTCCTGCTGAAAGCAGTCACGTTGGAAATATTATTTCTATGCTAACTAATGAGTCTTACACCAAAATTTTAGGATTAATTGAAGAAAATAAAGTACTTCTTTTAGAACTTCAGGAGTTAAGAACAAAGATAAAGATCAATGATTCAACAACCGAGTTTAGTGAAATGTTGATAAAGCTTGAATCCCATCAAAAAACTTTATCTGAATTAAATATCCAAATTCAGAACTTGAAAGCAGAAATAGAAACCGCCAACCAACAGTTAAATGATACTTTAACAGCAATAGAGAAAATTCACAGCTTGTTGAAGGAAAGTGAAAAAACCAAAAGTTCCTTCTTTGAATCTCAAAAAATAATTGCATTTAGCCGACGCTTTAGAGAGGTTCAGTTAAAGAAGAAGCTTCAGCAGGTTCAAATTGAGGCAACATCTATGCTTAAAAGGATTTTTAGGAAACATAATTATGTTTCAACTATTCTAATTGATAGTGATACGTATAACGTAATACTTTTAGATTCACAAAAAGAACACATAGAAAAAACAACCCTTTCTGCTGGTGAAAAAGAAATACTTCTTATTTCGTTAATATGGGCAATATTTAAGTGCTCAGGACGAAAAGTACCTTTTATTTTCGATACACTTTTAGGTCGGCTTGATAAAACTCATAAGGCTGGAGTATTAAAAGAATTTATACCTAATAGTGGTAGGCAAGCTATCATCCTCTCAACTGATACTGAAATTGATGAACAACATTACAATTTATTAAAAGAACATATTGCCAAAGAATATGTCCTTAATTTTAATGTTGAAAGGAAAGAGACTTTTATAATGGATCGTTATTTTCCGTTTCAACGAATGGAGGCTAATTTATGAACTTCCGTTTAAAAACCTCCAAAGAAACTGGTGAAAAGTTGGTTTCACTCCAGGCAGCAACAGGATTAACCTGGAATATTTTATCCAGGCTAGCTTTTTCGCTATCATTACGTGACCCTTCTTCTCCTGAGCTGGTGGAAGATAAAAGTGGTTTAGAGATTCATCGGAATGCAATGACTGGTGAAAATGATTATGTTTACAAAGCACTTATTAGACAACATGCTAAACGTCATGTTTCTGATGAAGAATATTTTCCTGATCTCTTTAATGCCCATATTGAAAGAGGAATTGTTTTACTCGAAAATGAATATAGACATGCAGGAAATTATGAAAAGCTATTACTAAATTTAATTAAAATGGAAGATTAGGTGATTTTTATGCTTTATTTAGACAATAGTGCCACCACACCTGTCCATCCAGAAGTGAAAAATGCTATGCTCCCCTACCTTATGGAGGAGTTTGGCAACCCATCGAGTAAATACTATTCAGTAGCCGAGAATGCTAAAAAAGCAGTAAAAGAAGCAAGAGTTAACCTTGCTTTTTTACTTGGTTGTTCTGAATCCGAAATTATCTTTACAAGCGGTTCAACGGAGAGCAACAATATGATAATTAAGGGCGTTGCAGAAGAGTACTCTAATAAAGGGAATCATATTATTACTTCAAAAGTAGAACACCCATCTGTTCTAGAAACTTGTAAATACTTAGAACAAAAAGGATATGAAGTTACATATCTTGATGTTGATAAATATGGAAGAATAAGTACTGAAGCTTTAGTTAAAGAGATTAAAGAAAGTACTATTCTTGTCTCAATTATATGGGGCAATAATGAACTTGGTTCATTAAATGATATGGAGAAAATAGCTGAAGTTTGTAATGAGAAGAACGTTTTTCTTCATACTGATGCAACACAAATTGTTGGGAAAGTTGACTTCTCTCTTTCCTCTTTACCTGGAGTAACATTCCTATCTTGTTCAGCACATAAGTTCCATGGACCAAAAGGAATTGGTGCTACGTTTATTCGCCAAGACAAATATGGAATATTAACAAAGATTACTCCCCTGCTTCATGGCGGCGGTCAGGAGCAAGGTATTAGAAGTGGTACCCTGGCGGTTCATAATATTGTTGGAATGGGGAAGGCTGCGGAAATATCGATCAAAAATCTAAAACAGAACATTGATAAGATTACTGAACTTGAACTGTACCTAACTTCTATATTAAAAGAGAAATTTGGAGACAATATTTCTTTTAATAATGACTCTTTAAATAAAATTCCTGGAATCGTTAGTGTATTATTCAAAGAAGTTAATAATGAGTTATTAGTAAAAGCACTTGCACCAACAATTGCTGCCTCTACTGGATCAGCTTGTAGTTCAAGTAAACCCTCTCACGTTTTATCTTCCATAGGTTTTACGATTGATCAAGTTAGGTCGACTATAAGATTTTCTTTATCAAGTTATATTAATAAAGATGAACTTAATATTTTCTACAAGTTATAAGAGAGATATTTTCTCTCTTTTTTTATACAGATTTCTATTTAATAATTTTAAATATCATATTAATTGAATTATAATTACTGAGAGCACATAAATGGGGGTGTTTATATGGATATACTTAATGAAATAAATTCCTATATAAAAACAACAACCAATGAAGAAAAGTTATGCGAAGAATTAATTGCATTACTGAATAAAGGATATGATTTTCAACATGTAGCATCTCTATATGACTTTGATGAAAATGATATGGAAAAAACTTTAAAAAAGAATAATTACTTTTTTTCTCAAAATAATTGGACAAAATCTCTGCATACTACTAATACAATTGAGAGTAAAATAAAGTTGGATGAAGATCTTTTCTTATTAAACAATGACACTTCTTCCTTGGATTTGATAAAAAACGGCTACCACTATTATATGTTTTTGAATCGCTGGTCTAAATTAACTGAGGAAGAGATATTAAACTACATCGTTGAACACTATCTAAATTCTAACTTTACATTATATGACATATCATCATTATTTGTAAAAAATTTTAAGGATCGATATCATTTTGTAAATAAAATAGAACAGCTTCTTAATCAGTATAGGTATAGTTATAATGAAAAGTCAAAAAAGTGGTTACCAAGTGGGCTTTTGGAACATGATAATAATCCTATAGAGATGAAGTACAAAATCAATGAAAATAATATTAAAGAAATTGTCAAAGAATTAAATAGTGGATTATCAATGAAACATGTTGTTCAAAAATATAAAACTGACGCAGCATCGCTTAGGCTTTTATTAAAACAATATGAATATAGATTTGATCCACTCTTTCTTAAATGGACAAATAAAAAAAGAATAGTCATTTTAGAAAAGCTTGCTAGTGATCTTTGTGCCGGGAAAACTACATTAAATGACCTTCGCAAAAAGGGATTGAATATTAAAATCATTGAAAAAGAGCTGAAAAATAGCGGCTTTAGATATGAGCAAGAAGTAATTGCTGATTCCAATAATATAGGTAAACCTAATCCTACATCGGATATTATCTCTAAGGATTATAATTTAACTATAAATAAAAATGAAACTGATATTAATTTGAATAAAAGCGGGATTACGGAATCAAAAAATCTAGAAATAATTGAGAAATATACCGAAGAGCTCTCTACAGAAGAGATTGAAAGCCTACGGAAAATAATCAAAGAATGGCAGATGTTTAATCAAAATAAAACAGGTGACATGAATGAAATTGTCAAGGTTTCAGTGTATCTTCCCAAAGAACTACTTATTTTAGTTGATGACAAAGCTGAAGAAGAAGATGTAAGTAAGTCTAGAATAATAAGTAAAGCACTTACTCAATTTTTAAAATAAAAACAGGGTCGGGATACACCCCGCCCCTAAATTTAAAACAAGAGATCTGCTATATCCTTTAAATTTCTATCTTTAGCAGTTGTTTCTACCTCCAATGAAAAAAGCAGTTCAATGTATAAATTTAATGCCCTTTTTGGATCATCCATTACTTTTTTATACAGGATCTCTAAACCTCCTGCTGCGTACTCTTCAAAGATAGTTATTTTTTCTTCAAAAGAATCTTCGTCAATATTAACTAAGTTGGGATTTCCACTTTCACTTAATGCAACAGCATTTATTACAGCCTCATCCGTTTCAAGATTAAAAACATTCCAATGTATTCCCTCTAAAGATGTTGTAACCTCTTTCTTTTTACGTTCTAAAAACCCTAGAACTCCTGCTGCCATAAATACGTCCTTGTAGGAAGTAAAAATACCAAATTCACTAAGGTCAGTAAGCTCTGAATAAAATTTTTCTTGTTCCTTTGGGCGTTTTATTCTCCTATACAATTATTTTACCTCCATTACTTCTGTGAATTCATATGGTTGTTCCTTATTAATACGAGGATCATTGTATTTTAAATGATATTCTTTTCCTATAATTTCTTTCATTTGGGATTCCACCTCACCTCTCCATTGCGAGGTTGAAACAATTACTACTATTTGTTCCGATAGTTTTGGTATCCCGCGAGCAATTCTTTCCCTATGGTCTGAATCGAGAGCCCCAAAAGGTGAGTCCATTACAAGAGGGTATATTCCTCCTTCTTCAAACGTACTATTATTGTTTTTATTAAATTGTTCACGAGCAAGGTCAACAATGGCTCCAATAAAAGATAAACTTGTTATTTGACGTTCTCCTTGAGACATTCCTACACGAGAATTATTCTGATTGAGTACATTTAACTCGTACTGCGGAGAAAGTTTTATTTCGTATCCTTTTCTCAAAAACTGACGGTACACTCCTGTTATTCTTTCTTGTAATTGTTCTCTAACTAACTTTTCCCGTATTTTATATATGGATTCCATGGTTTGAACTAAAGTCTGACATGCTTGAATCCTTCTGTTGGCCAACTGACCTTTCTCGGCAATAAGGTTTATTTTCTTTTGTTCTTTTTCTGTTTCGGTTAATCTAGTTTCTGTTTCTTTAATTTCTCTAATGATTCCACCGAGTTCTCTATCAAGTTGGGTACGGGTCTCATCTAGTTTTTCAAGCTTATTCATAAGGCCAGTAATTTCCTCTGAATCTTTTTCATTCAATTTAATTTTTATTTCTGCAATTTCTTCCGTCAATTTTCGTTCAGTGTTTAGAAGTCGATTTTCCTTTTGTTTTAAATCTCTTAGTCCGTCATAAAACTTGGTTCTTGCATCCCTAGTAATTTTTATCCCCGATTTAAAATTTATTATTGCACTGTCCATACTTTTAGGTGGAAGATGCTCTTTAATTTTTAAAAGGTGATTTACATGCTTTGGCTCGTTTTTAATTTCTGTACCACAAATACAAATGCCACGGTTAATGATTTCATCAATAAATTCTGATGATCTTATTCCTGTCATGCCAAACCCATCTGTTTCTTTATTAGAAAGAATGGTTTCTGAAGTATTAATTGGAGAAGAAATAAAAGCTAAGTACCCGTATTTACTAACATATTCGCGAATTTGTTTAGACAATTTTTTTAATTCGCTACGAGTTGTTTCTAGTTCTCCCTCTTTTTCAATTTTCTCATTTTGAAGCAGTTGAGCCCCTTCTACAAATTTTAACTTTGTTTCAACTTCCCGAACCTGATTCTTAACTAATTCGAGGTTTGATAAAATTTCTTCCTTACGTGTATCCAGTTTTGCTTTATTAATTTCATATTTTTCTATTTCCTCAATAAGATGTATTGTTTTTGAATCACCATAATTTTTAAGTTCACTTCTAAATTTAGTACTTGCATCACTAGTGTGTTTTATTGCCCTCTCCAATATTTCCAAACCCATTATATTTTTTATAGCGTTCTTAATTTCGCTATTACTGTTTTCTTTTGATAAATTGTCTATTCTTTCTCCATCGAAAAAGAAGTAAGTTCTAAGATTCTCTGGAAGTATCCTATTTATTTCATTAGTTGGATTAGAAATAATTATAGAGTTTCCATCTTGTTTAAATTCCAAGTATACTTCTGGTTCTCCATAAGTAACCTGTTCACCGAAAGATTTTTTAGCAACAATTTTTCTAGTAAGAGAATAGTGTTTTTCTAGATCTATAAAATCTATAGTTACGGAGCACTCTATTTCCTGATTGGGTTTCGCATGTTTAATTGCATGTTCATTAATTATGAACTTTGAATTTGGCAAATCGATTTTATTATAAAAACACCAGCTAAATGCATTCAAGAGTGCTGTTTTTCCTGATCCATTTTCCCCATGGATAACGGTTACATTTCTACTTGTAGATTTAGAAAACTCTATTGTTTGCTTATTATAATACTGCCTAAAATTTATTAAAGTAATTTTTTCTAATAGCATCTTACTTCACCCTGTCTTTCACAATGTCCATGATTGTTCCGACAATATTAGTACCTTGTAAATTTTTTCTATGTAATATTTCCTTTTCTGCCTCAAGTATTTCTTTCAGAATAAAAGCAAAATCTTCTGGAAGATTTGCCAATATACTTTGAACTTGTTCTTTTTCTCCACTCATTATATTATCTCCTTAAACATCTAATAGGTTATAAGCTTTTTTTATTTGGCTAATTTTTTCGTGAGCAGTTGGTCCATTTAGAGCCAAATCGGCAAATTCTATAAACCGTTCTAATTCCCTCTTTAATAACCTTCTCTCAATATTAAAAATAGCTGGGTCAACTAATTCAATTTCTTCTAATTTTCGTGGTACAACGATAAAATCGTGAATATATGAATATTTTTTATTTTCATGTTTACGTAACACCCTGCCTCTTCGTTGAATAAATTCACGAGGATTTGTACTGCTTGCAATTATGTATGCTGTTTGGGTTGCAGGGACATCAACACCTTCATCTAAACATTTGATTGCTACTAAAGCTTGAAGTTCACCTAATTCAAACCTTTTAAGAAGTTCAAGACGAGATTGTTTATCCTCTCTTGATGTAAATGAATGAACTTTCATGTTTAAGTCGTCACCAAGCATTTTAATAGCTGCATCAATTTGCCTTTCTCCATCAGTTTTACTATCGCCACAATACACTATGTTATACTTTGAATCTGTTCTTTCACTCATTAGATTTTTAAGTACTCGAAGTTTATCTCGAGCCCTACTAATAATTCTTGCCCTCTCAATTAATAGAGTTTGCATTGATTCATTGTCATCGTTTTTTTCTAGAAAAATAGACATTCTAGCAATCTTCTTTGTCACTTCGTGGTAATATTCACTCTCATCTTCATCAAGATATACTAAATGAGGATAATAATAATATTCTGTTAAGAATTCCCCAATGGCATTTCTTAATCCAAATTCAAATACTACTTTTCCACCAAAATATGAGAGCAGTTCTTCTGTCCCCTCTTCATCATGCCATCTATTTGGTGTAGCAGAAAGGGCTAATCGATATGGAAAAGATTCGATTAATTTCTCTCGGTTTTTTTGTGCGCCAAGATGGTGAGCTTCATCAGCTATAAAAAGAACTTCTCCTCTCAAACTTCTCAATAATGACTGCATGGTTTCGGTACCAAACGTAGCAACAGTACTTATTAAACAAAAATGGTCTGTAATCTTACTATTAAAAGCAACGACCTCATTATGTAATGCATTTTCCCATAGCGATCTGGATTGATAACCTACTATTGGAGACATGCCAAACCATTTAAGGTCTTTGACCCATTGATCAACTAAGTGAGTGTATGGACATACTATTATAACTGCTAACCTATTTGTTACCTCACCTAATTTTACGGCAGCACTAATTGCAGTTATTGTTTTTCCTGTACCAGTCGCCATTTCAAGTAAGCCTTTACCTTCATTCCTAAACCAACTTCTAATCGCTTCCTTTTGATACTCTCTCAGTTCAATTTCTGATGGGATTTTAGGAGTAAAAACCATAAAACCTCCTCATTTCATTTTATTATCTACCAATAATTATACATATTCTTCACCTAAATTTACTATAAAGTTTTTTAGCTCCTTTAATTTCTTTGGCTTTATCCAAATTGGGACTAACATATAGGTTGTACCTAACATCTCAATTATTCTTGACCTTGCTGTTCAATTTTCCGTCTTACCTCTTCAACATCCGTATTGCTATACATCGCCGTGCCCTGCCCGCCTGTTTGTGTAAGAAGCTCCTTTACCTCGTTATAGGATAAACCCGACTGGGCATTTAGGCGTTTTACTTCCTCAATATCTGTTCCTACCGATGTTAACTTGTTTTTATTTGAATCCATGTGTTTACCTCCACTAAAGATGGCTTATGTTTCTTCTAGCTTTCCCTTTTTATCCAAATATATATAATTAAAATGACTTTTGATTACCAATTCCCATTAGAATTAACAAGTAATCGGGTAAGTAAATTAGCAAAAATGCTTAAAGTTTAGTGACTTAAAGCATTTTATATAACAATCTTCTCGATGTCTCATTTAAATGTATTGTAAGTATTCTGTCCTTTTCATTATCGATTTTCACGAACTTATCATCTTTTACGTATGCTCCTGTCAGTCTGCCATCATGATGATTGAAAAGAAGCAAAGAGAAAAGTACCCTGGCAGCTCCGAGAAAAATAGCTGAAGGGTACTTCTGTCGCGTTACTGATTAATATAGAAGATTCTCGTTTCTTTTTCGATTTTCCCAGCTGTATTGGCGGCTTCAAACGTTACCACATGGAATTTTTCTTTCAATGGTTCTTTTAGCTGGAGGGAGATGGTCGATGTTTCCTTATTAAATTCTGGACTGTAAGGAATTCCGTCCACAATCACCCGCAGGCTGCTAGCATCGATCGGTGCGCCATTTATTCTTTCCAGTTTGGCAGTTAAAAGCGGTGTATTGCTTGGAACTGTCTCACCCATTTTTAATGCTGGTGTAATGGTCAGTCCCTGGCCAGCTTCTGCAGGAGTATGCTCTGCTGCCTTTTCGACATCTTTTAGAAGGCGCAGTGTGTTTTTCCCGAGTAATTTTTCAATGTCCTGCTGGGAATAACCGCGACGGACTAATTCTTCTGTTACTTTGTATAGCTCGGAGGCGTCTTTTATGTCAGTAGGAAGCGGTCCGCCGTCAAAATCGGATCCGAGGGCTACATGGTCAATTCCGGCCACTTTTACTGCATGCTCGATATGGTCGACATAATCCTTAATATAGACTTTTTCGGTTGGATAGCCGTATTTCAGGAAATCAGGATAGAAGACCACTCCGACAACCCCACCATTCTCAGCAAGAGCTTTCAGTTGTTCATCTGTCAGGTTGCGTGCGTGTTCCCTTAATGAGGATGCACCTGAATGGGTTGCCATAATTGGTGCTTTTGAAACCTCAATTACATCCCAGAATGAAGCTTCTGATAGATGGGATACATCGATAAGCATCCCCAGTTTGTTCATTTCCTGCGCTACTTCTTTTCCAAGCTCTGTTAAACCTGCCGGGGATGGTGTCCTGGTGGTATCTCCATACACCCTGTTGGCACCTTCCCCTAACGCGTTGGAATAATTCCAGGTAAACCCGAGCGCTCTGATTCCAAGATCATAATATTGGTGAAGCAATTCAATGGCATTGTGCTCTTCCAGGGAATAGGCGCCTTCTACTGTAGGCACAGCAGCGATCTTCCCGTCTCTCCTTACCTTTTCAATTTCCTTGAGAGATGTAGTGATTTCAAGAACATCCGAATTTCGCTCTTCCGTCCAATAAAGAGCATTGATTAGAGCCAAGGTCCTGCTGATGCTACGGGGATTATTTCCATAATACCCGGATGTATAAGCTGCGAAAAAAGGAACGTTCAGCCCTCCCGCTTGCAGCTTTGGAATGTCAATGTGGAAGTCGGTGTTGCCTCTGATGTCGGTTTCAGGAAGCCATGTGGTAGGATTGACGGCTTTCATCATTGTATCGTTATGGCTGTCTACCACTGTTGCATTAAAATGGATGTCCCGTGCAGAAAGCTGTTTTGCGTTTGCAGCATAGCCTGCCGAGAAAATGGCAGACAGAGTCAATAGCGATATCAAAGCCACATAAAAGAACCTTTTCATATAGAACCTCCTATTTCACCGATAAATTCTTTCTAATACAGTTGTACAAGCAGCCTGCTTATAATTGAGAGATTAAGTATGAAAGTAAAGATCTTTACTAGTTCGATTCTAAGTTCAGAATATTCAGATGTCAAACAATATGGAATAAACAGGAATTTAGTCCTTTGCTTAAAGTTCTGATTGAGCATAAGGCTCTACTATTGAATCATGCTTTTCTGCCTATAAAAAAACGCCCTTCACAAAGGAAAGGTTGGCTTGTAAGCATGCTCTATTAAAAGAAACAACATTTTTGTTTTATTGCTTCCTTTCTTCTTTGACGATGAGAATCTTTGCATCTGCACCATATTCCATCCTTATCGTTTTCCTGGCATCAATTGGAGTCCTTGCTGCAATAGTTTTCGTTAGTATCTCTCCTTGGACTTCCAATTCAACCTTAAAGCATTTTGTACCGCATCTCATGAAAGTCCCCCCTTTTAGATATTTGGCTTTATGCATCCCTTAATTACTATAGTATACTCTGAAGTTATTAATCAAAAAAAGGAAAGCATAATGAAAACCCGGCATTACTTTAATGCTCCGGGCTTTATCCATATTTAATTTAGGGAATGTTGTAGCAGGTAAGGGGTGTTATACGTCTAATTATTAACAAAACAGAGGTGAACCAATAAGGAGGTATATCAGTGAATTATAAATTAAATTTGACCCTGCTATTATTTTTTCTATTGCTACTTACTGCTTGTTCAGAAAAACAAAAACTACTAACCAGAATCGATGTCCAAAAGTTGAATGAAACTGGAGTATATGAGGATGTTGCGCTGATTTTTGAAGAGGGGAAACTTGAAAACATTAGGCAATCTTTTGGTAAGGTAAAATGGAATCCAAATGCGGAAATGAAACAAGCTTCAAAAGCTGATTATGTCATGACCTTCTTTTATGAAGAGGATAAGAATATGCCTGAAAGGCTATATGAGTATCAAATATGGTTTGTTGATAATGGAACTGCAACATTGCTCAGCAGTGAAGAATCAGAAGGCTATGGGAGATTAGCAAAAGAACATGAAGAAGGTCTTAAAACCGTATTATTGCCAATAGTAGGTTATTAATAAATAGCCAGAAGTCCGTATGTTCGGGGCTCCTGGCTTCTTTCATTTAAATTCGTATATTAATCTTATGATTGTTTTAGGAAATCTGTCTCAATGTCATTTTTTCGTGGTTCGCGTTTAAACAGATATTCACCATTGCGGATGGAAGCAAGTACTTCTGCACGTTCACGAATTGCTTCATATGCATCATGTGCATCTAAAATGATAAAGTTAGCTGGTTTCCCTGCTTCGATACCATACTCATCGTTCACTCTCATAATGTTTGCACCGTTATAGGTGATCAGGTCGAACGCCTTGTTGATTTCATCAATGTGCCACTCGGGAATGGAAATATGATGAACATTTTAGATAATGGAAATAATGTTGCGTTTGCCCAGGATTCAATTGCAGATTACTGGTATAAGCACCAAACGGCCGTTTAAATGAATCACTTCATCTGCGTTTCCTAAATCATTGCCAATTGCTTTGACAATATAACTCATGATCGAGGCTTCAAATCCCGTTCACCTATAGAAGTGTCTGTTCAAATAAAAACCAGGAGCTCCTAAAAGGAAGCTCCTGGTTATCATAGTATGTTATTGAATTGCCTGCTCATGATAGAGTTGTTGCGGGACTTTTTGTTCTTTGCCTTTTTTGGCTTTTGGTCCCTGGTTGTCCGGACTGACAATATCATAAACCGCTGTGCCAATGATTTCAGCTACATCCTGAAGCTTTTCTTTGCTGATTTTATCAATTGTATCTTCCGGAGTGTGGTACCATGGCTCGAGTGGGCGATGGATGAATGATGCTGATGCGATTCCTACCTCATGGAATGCAACATGGTCGCTGCTTCCACCCAGTTCAATCGGTGTTGACTGACCGTTTAATCGTGTACTAGAAGCCTGTGACATGTCGGAGACAATATTACTTTTTCCATCAACTGTGTTTATAACCAGGTTGCCTGCATCACGGCTTCCTACCATGTCCATATTGAAGTATCCAGTAAAGCGTTCTTTTTCATCCGCTGTCAGCTGACTTGCGTAATAGCGGGAACCAATCAAGCCAAGTTCTTCAGCGCCAAACGTGATGAAGCGGATTTCCCTGTCTGTTGGCAGATCCTTTAAAACTCGAGCCAGTTCAAGTACCATTGAGGTTCCGGAAGCATCGTCGTTTGCACCTGGTGCTCCCTGGACTGAATCATGGTGTGCGCCAAGGGCAAGAATTTCATTTACTGCTTTATTTTTATTTGTAGGCGCTTTTGTAGCGATTACGTTATGGGATTTGCGTATTCCACCCTCTGCCCCTTCAATATTAATTGTTGCAGAAGGTTTCGTTCCGCTATTAACGGCAGCAAGTAGAGCTTCTCCGGCTTCCTGTGTGAGTGATACTACAGGTACATAGTTATCATTTGGAGCACCAAGTGTTCCATTCACGACTCCCGTTGTATTGTTATAAATAATAACACCAGCTGCCCCCTTGGCTGCAGCATTCAATACTTTTTCAGCAAACGAAATACTGCCGCGCTGGATTAATGCAATTTTTCCAGTCAAATCAAGGTTTGCTAGTTCCGACGCTTGTCCTAAACCTGCATACACCAGTTCACCGGTTACATTCCCGTCGAGTCCGTATGTAAAGGATTTAGGTTCAAGGTTAGAAAAACCATCCACTAGGAGCTGGACAGTATGTGGAGCGGTATATCCATAGAAGCTGAATTCCTGAAGTTCTGTTTTGTAGCCATAGGACTCGAATTGCTGTTTGACGTATTGAATCGCTTTCTGTTCGGCCTCTGTACCGGCAACACGTGGTGTTCTGGATAAATACTCGATATTGTTGTAGATATTATCAACGTTGATTTTGTTCAGAACCTTGTTGTCTAAGTGAAATGACTGAACTTGCTGCGACCCTGCAGGCTTTGCATCGACCGGAACCACTGCAAATGTACTAAATGCGAGACCTGCTGCTAAAGCAAAGGGAATCAAAGGCTTTTTCTTCATAGAACTCCTCCTAAAATAGTAAAATTGGTCCAACACTCAAATAATATAATATTCAAAATATATTTAATAGTTAGTTTACTCCTATTTTATTGTGGGTCTAAAGACTCGTTTAAGGTTATTCCCACCATGTAAAACAATAAAACATAAGATTCATATGGCTTTAGTAACAGAAAAAGAAAAAACGCTCAGTTCTCTGAGCGTAATGAATATGAAAGATTTTGCTGTAACTATATTCTTACGTTAGTAGTGATTAGCCTAGCCTATTTTAGCTGCTAATTACATCTACTTCTCCAAGTTCAATTTTAATCGCAATCTTTGCTTGTTTTAAGTAACCTATAACTATATAAAATCAAAGAACTAATAAAGAATACCGATGCTAGCTGAATGACCCAATAAAAACGAACGACGTTATATGAACTGGTAACAAGATACGTATCTTCTGTGTTCGGATGTATCATTGGAATTCGCTCTTCTATCGTTTCAATAAAAGCAGAATCATCTTGGGGAAATCCCTCTGTTCCAATCGTTTTAAAAAGAACATGCGATGATGGATGTGTTCCTATTGTAATGACTATATTTTTAATCGTTCCATTTTCTATCGCTCGATTAACATCTGTCTCGAGTGTTTCAACAATTGGCTTATTGCCAAAAAAGAGCGCTCCTTCGATATTATTGTAAAAATACTGTCTTTGTTGCTCATTAACTTTCTCTACTCCCCAAGCAAAACCAACCAGTATAAAAGATAAACAAAATAATACCAATGTAGCAATAAACCATTTGTCTTTCAGTTTACTTTTCTTATGTTTAGTTCCAGCTTCAAATATGTCTGCTTCTCCTCCAAATTGCTCTAATGCTTCTGAAACAGCTTCATCTTCAGTCAATCCCTTACTTTTTGCTTCTTCAATATGCTCAAGCAGGTGTGTCCGCATTTCTTCTTTCATTTCTTCCTTTTCTCGAAGGCTTAAGGAAGATTCCTTATATAATTCATCCAAAAATTGATTAATTCTTTCCATGATCATTCCCCTCCAAAAAAGACTGTAAAATGTTCTTCAAGACAAGCCATTCATTTTGGCTGCTTTTAAACTCTTCAATGCCGGTACTTGTTATTCGGTAATATTTCCTTCGCGCTGCACCCTCTGAATCAGTCCAATACCCTTCGATTAACAATTTCGTTTCCAATCTCTTGAGTGCCGGATACAAGGTTCCCTCCTTTAGTACAAAAGTATTTCCACTTACTTCTTTCATTTTCTTGCTCATTTCATAACCGTAAAGGTCTTCGTCAACTAGCAAACTTAAAATAATTACATCTATGTATCCTTTAAGCCATTCTTTTCGAATTTCCAAAATCTACACCTCCACACTGGAAATATAACACATTATACTTTGTGTTACAAGGTATATTGTATTATAAAAGGGAGTGGAATATCCCTAACGGGTTCCGTTTCCTATCGAAAACGTGCTGAGACATGGCACAATTATTCCGGCTTTAATTCAAAAACTGTTCTCCCATATTGTTTTTTCTTGAACTTCCCATTCCAATTCAAACTCAAAAATTGAATTATTCTTGGAATAGACGCTCTCCTCATAGTCCGCACTTCCATCATAAATCCATTTTGTGGAAGGAACTACTGCTCTCTTAACCCGTTTGTTCCACTAAACACCTTTTCGAGGAAAAAACCCTATTCTTGTTTCTTCATAAACATATTTTCGGACCACTCTATAACATGCATGCTATTGGAATCACAACTCTTTTAATTGGTGCAGCTCTATTTTTCATGTACCTGCTAAGAAATAGAACAGCGTAATAAAAAGCCTATCTTTCTAGAGCTACAGTTGCTCGAAAGATAGGCTTTTTTGTAGGGGTGGGACAAGGGACCTGTCCCTGTGACCCACTTATTCCCATATAGCGTTTACGTTGTTAGTGAGCATTGCTTTAATTTCGTTGTTAGCATTACTATTATTTAGGTGCTTTGTAAAGTCTTCAAGGTGTTTTTTTGCTTGTAGTAAGTGGCCTTTATCGTAATGATGCTGTGCTTGGTCTAAACGGTTTGTTAGTTGATTTGATAGTGAATGTTCGATTTGTTTAGATGTTTGAAGCTCTGCAATCTGATTAGCTACTGTAGCTGTGGTGACGGTAACTGCCACGGTTAGCTTATTTGATGTGTATTCTTCACCTTGATAAGTCACGATTGCTTGAATTTCGGTAGTTCCTGCATTTTTACCGGTAATTTTTCCGTTCTCTAACGCAGCAACCTGTGGTGAACTATTTATCCACTCTACATCATCAACTTCATCTAGGTCGACTGAATCTCCATTCGTAAGAAGGACTGATAGTTTGGTTTCTATTTCATCGCCCTGGAGTAGTGTATTTTCTCCGGAGAGTGTCACTTTATCTACTACAACTTCTCTTTCATACGTTAATTTGAAGTCATCATAATATGCCCCTGTTGTTGTAAAGAAGTTAGAAGCCCCTCCAAATAATCTGGCAGAAACAGCATTTTCAGGTGCTTTGACCGTTGCACGTACCGTTTGCCATTGTTTATGTCCGCCCCTAACATGAATGATGTTGACACCATCCACATCCTTCCCAACTTGCTTACCAGCTGCATCAAAATAACGGATAAAGAAGCTTGCACTGCCATCCTCTAAATACATTTCAACTGTACCTGTATACTCAACACCAGCTGTAACCGGAATCGGATTTGATACGACAAACACTGTTTCATTTTGAGCCCTATCGGTAATTTTCATTGAATTGTTTCCTGTTTTAGCCTTTTCGCTGGTTATCCCGTACGAAACATTATTTGTAAGACCAAATAATGACGACCAACCCGGAATAGAATTGTTTTCTCCTACTGTTCCTTCAAATCCTGCATTTGCAACTGGTACAGGAACCGTTTCGTAAATAGGTACAACAGGCAGTTTCCCTCCATCAATGACAGGAATCATTTTTAAATAATGCGAGTCACCGTCGATAAAATAAATATTTTGGTTGCCTTCCTTATCGTATGCGAGTTCAATAAACGAGACTTCAGGTCCCGACTCAATCAAGCTAACATGTTTGAGATCTTTTGATTTTGGATCTACTACTGCTAATTTTCCGCCAATGTCCGTATATAGTAACCCATCTTCTCCAAACAGGATATGAACAGGTCTCCACATCCCTCTATTTTTGATATTTGGATATAAATTCTTAGATTTTACGATTTCATACGTATCAGGGTTCATTGCAAATAAGATCCCATCAACTGCTCCCCATAATAAACCATCTTCATCAAAGGTCAGTCCGCTTATCATTGGAGGCGCATCCAATTCCGAGAAGTCTAATTCAAACTCCGTAATTTTCTTTTGGCCTTCCACATCCCACACAAACATTTTTGCCTTTTTGGCAGTTGGTTCGATATCCAACCCTCCACGGATTGTGGTAGACCCGTAAATCTTGCCATCCTTATAAGCAAGGCCAACGATACTTTGATCTTGGACAATATTTCTATGTGTCTCTCTTTCTCCTGTAACAGGGTCATAGATTGTCAGCGTTCCGCCTAATTTTTGATAATATGGAATTGTACCGATTAGTAATTTTTCATTCTCAAATTTCATGATATATGGACGGTCTTGTTCATACACATCATATAAATTGAAAAGTGTCTCAGTTTTTAGTGTATCTGTATTCATCTTTTGAATCGATGCTCCGGAGTATATCCCGAAATACATGTCAGAGCCATTACCAGCAGCCATACCTTCTGCCTGGCCTTGAGAATACGTGGTAATTTCACCTGTTTTCGTGTTGTATCTTGCCCCTTTTGGACCTCCAGGGTAAGTAGTCATGTAGAGGTTGCCATCAGGACCAAGTCCAAGACTATGTAAAGCTAACGGCAAATTCCCATTCATCGCTAAAGGTAAATCGATTATTTTATTGGCATCCAAATCCACTGTCATAATTTCTCCGGACCTTTTTACCGTAACAAGACGTAAATCTGCGGAGTCCTCTCCAAAGTCAACAAAAGCACTTCCCCGCCATCCTGCAGGATAACGGATACCCGTTTCCCTTGTTTCCAATGTGTTTACATCCACTTCTAAAATATGACGTTCGTTAATTACATATGTTTTACCATCATTCACAGCTAATTGTGAATATCCAAAAGCTCCGAAGTCATCCTCAGAACCATCACCTTTTATACCACCTATTACTCTATCTTCCCACTCTTGTGCAGTTAAATCATAAATCAAGATAGCACTTACACCACTAAAACGTACAAATAAGAAGTTTCCAGCAACCTCCATATCATATGCAAATTGCATTTCTACAAGTGTTTTCCCAATGATATCAGGTGCATTTTTCGTGATATTTTCTTTTTCTAAAGTCTGAGTGTTGATTCGATACACACTTCCTGTAACCCCCAAGCCTGCGTAGAGGTAACCGTCGTGGTAAGTTAACGATCGCACATAACTAGCGTCACCCTCGACATCCACTTTTCCCAAGTCAATAAATTTTTTCTGATTGACGTCGTATTTGAATATTTTACCTTCTTTTTCCTTGTAGGTACCGATATAGACATTCCCTTGATCATCTGTTGTGCTGCTCCAGAATTGATGGCTTGGATCCGGAATCCCTAAATTCTTAACAGATTTTGTTTGTGGTGAATAACTCCAAAGTTCTCCTGCGTTCTTTTCTGCTAATCCAGCAATATATACGGTTCCATCCGGAGCAATAATATGAGTCCAGACCTGGCCTACTTTTCCTAATTGCTCATTAAAGAGAACCTTATTGTTCTTAACATCAATAACATTAAATAGTCCTCCATTTGCCGTTGTATAGACAATATCTCTCCCATTCTCTTTTCCAAATACGGCATCCGTTACAACTGCACCTGTAGCAGGAGTACCCAGATTCTGCACTTCTTTAAAACCACGACCATTCAACTTTGCAACCACAGTCTCATCATTATTTGTTTCGGCACTTACACTGAATTGAAAAAAACTAGTGATTAACATGACAATTAAGAAGCTTGAGAGCAATTTGCGATAACGTTTTTTCCCCATAGTATGTCTCCCTTCGTTTTTTAAAAACAAGGATGGTAGCGCTTTCATTCTATGATACTTTACATACCTCCCTTAAATAGAATTGATGGTTTTTCAAAGATGAATACTCCGAATCTTGAAGTAATTATATAGTTCATCTAATTTAAGTAACAAGTCCATAATAAGTCGATAAGTTGTCTTTATTGTGTCTTTATGAGATAGCTAAGGGGGAGGCCAAAGGGACAATTCTCTCGTCTCCTACGTAGGTCAAACTTATTAAATGAATGCTTGGCTTTGGAGTCACAACTCTTCTAATTGGATAATCCTTAATGCTCTTGCACATAAAAAATGCCTATCTTCAATGAGCAACTTACTGCACAAAAGATAGGCATTTATAGGAGGTGAGACAAGGGACCAATCCCCGTGATCCACTAATTTTCCTCACTCAAATATTCGATGGATGCTTCTAGTTGTTCGTCTCTGCCTTCGAGTACTGCCTCTCGCGTTCTTTCTACTATGATATCTGGCTGAACCCCTATCATATGGTGCTGAGTCCCTTCTAAACTCAATGCTTGCATGGCGGTAAACCAGACGCCCATATTTCCTGGAAGTTTTATATGATTGATCGAGTCGTTTGTTCCAGCAGTTGGCCCTCCAATCATTGTCGCAAGCCGATTACCCTTAAAAGCCTCCGCATAAGTTTCACAAGCACTTATACAGCTTCCATCGATTAGCGCCACATTTTTACTCTTAAAAATCTCATGTATCGGAAGGATATACAAATTCCAGTGTGATTTCTGCTTAAATCGCTTTATATCAATAAAAAATGAGTGACAAATTAGCATACAATTTGGCACTCATTTTACGTTGCAGTTTTAATGTTTGCGATAGGTAACGGAACCCGTTAGAATATCCCCACTCTCTTTAAAGGATTTTTTCACCTATTTCAAGGTTGCGCTTTTCGACGAAACCACATCTTCTGCCATCTTCCTCAATTTATATTTTTGAATCTTGCCTGATGCGGTTGTTGGAAAAGAGTCACAGAATTCGATATAACGCGGGATTTTGAACCGTGCAATTTTACCAAGGCAGAAATTCCTGATCTCATCAGCGGTTGCGGTTTGGCCCTCTTTCAATTGGATCCAGGCCATGACTTCTTTACCGAACTTTTCATCCGGGATACCGACGATTTGTACGTCAAGTACCGCCGGGTGCTGATAGAGGAATTCTTCAATTTCGCGCGGATAGATGTTTTCACCGCCCCGAATGATCATGTCCTTAAGCCGGCCAGTAATTCGGCAGTAACCGTTTTCGTCCATGACGGCCAGGTCTCCAGTATGAAGCCAGCCATCCTTATCAATCGCTTCCCGGGTGGCATCGGGATTTTTATAATAGCCTTTCATCACATGGTAGCCACGTGTGCAAAGTTCACCCTGCTCGCCATTTGGCAGCTCTTCGTTAGTTACCGGATCGATGATTTTGACTTCGACATTCGGCAAAGCTTTCCCAACTGTTGCTACTCTCAGCTCAATCGGGTCGTCTGTCCGGGTTTGCGTGATTACCGGGGACGCTTCAGTCTGGCCATAGCATATCGTAATCTCTTTTGCCCCCATCTTTTCAATCACTGCTTTCATGACTTCAATCGGACAGTTGGAGCCAGCCATTACGCCAGTCCTCAAGGAAGATAAATCATATTTTTCAAAATCAGAATGATTCAACTCAGCAATGAACATGGTCGGAACACCGTGCAGCGCTGTGCATTTTTCCTTCTCAACAGCTTCAAGAACCTTTTTGGGGTCAAATTCCTGGACAGGCACCATGGTTGCACCAACGGATACGCAGGCAAGCGTGCCAATGACGCAGCCGAAGCAATGGAAAAATGGAACCGGAATGCAAAGCCTGTCTTCATCCGTCAGCTTCATGCATTCTGCAATATTCAGGCCATTGTTGACGAGATTATTATGGGTCAGCATGACACCCTTTGGGAATCCGGTCGTTCCGGAGGTGTATTGCATATTGATAGGGTCCTCAGGGTCTAGCGATGCCATCCGCTTGTCCAGCTCCTCATCAGACACCTCATCCTTCAAGGCAAGGATATCTTCCCAATGCAGCATGCCGGGATAGCGGTTCTCGCCAAGGACAATGACATTTTTCAAATAAGGGAGTTTCTTCGACTTCAAGCGGCCCGGCTCGGCAGTCTTTAGTTCTGGTACGATTTCGTAAAGCATCTCAATATAGGAAGCATCCTTGAATTTTTCCATAAGGATAAGAGTGGTGGAATCGGATTGCTTTAGCAGGTACTCGAGTTCTGCAGTCCGGTAGCTGGTGTTGACAGTGACAAGGACCGCCCCCATCTTGCCAGTCGCAAATTGAGTTGTTACCCATTCTGGACGGTTCGTTGACCAGATGGCTACATGCTCCCCTGCTTCAATGCCAAGCTTCATCAGTCCTTTGGCAGCATCGCGGCAAAGTGTTTCGAATTGTTGGTACGTATAGCGCAATCCCCTGTCAGGATAGACGACAGCATCCTGATTCGGAAGCCTTTCTGCTGTTTCCTGGAGTAGTTTTCCTACTGTAGTATTCATTGCTTCTGCCATTCCCAAAAAACCTCCTTATGCATTTGTTAAAACCGGAAGTTGTATAATATGTAATCGCTGTCATTTATTATAGTACGAATTTTCTAACATTTCCATTTTCAATCAAAAAATTGGTAATTCATTTACATTTTAAAAAGGTTTTATTGGTTATTGCCGAATAGGTTAAACTAAGAAAAGTTTGGGGGCTGACGAATGAAAAAAATACGAATAAAGTCGATTATTTTTGCCATCTTTCTTTTAACGCTAATTGGGTGCTCTAACAAGGGGAACCTGGAGTATGATTTGGACAAACTAACTAGAGTCGATGTCGAAAAGTTCACAGAGGAACAAAAATCTCAAGAAACCATCATCATGCAAGAAGAACAGCTTAAAACCATTAGAGAAGTGATCGGAAGAATTCATTGGGAACAAAATGTGAAGGTAGGGATGATGAGAAAAGAAAACTTCAAAGTTACTTTATTCATCGCCAATGAAAAAGATATGCCAGAAAGGTTATATGAATATTTTATCTTGTTTTATCCGGGTGGGTCAGCGTCAATTGTTGACAGAGAAAAGAATGCTGTCGGAACTTTAGACAAAGAAAATGCCCTAAAGCTAGAGGATATTTTTATGGAGAATTAAAAGAGCAGGTGCAGCTTATCTTTTTGTGATTAAACCTGTTCATTAGTTTTGTGTCAACTCAATAACAATCGAAGTTTTGGTGTTTATATTAGCTCTTAATAATTCTATGATCAAAGCACCATTTTCAAGAAAGCCTATTCCATTATAGTTTTGAAATGGTCCTAAATCTCATTAATCACAATTTTATTAAAACCTCATATCTTGCCCATAATGACAAAGGAGGCAAATATGACTTATGAACACAGATATTGAGTATACCTCTCCATCAACACAGTACACGTTTGATGTAAATAAAAGCCATTTGTTTGTTAAAGATAATCAAAACTTAATTAATGTGTTAGGTAAAAAACAATTGAATACATTGGAAAATACATCACTTCTTGACATCTTTCTTAGTGTAGGTAATGTAATAGAACCACATTATCACCAAAACGCCGCTCAATTAGTTTATTGTATTTCTGGAGCTGCTACTGTATCGATACTAAACCCATTCACAAAACAGTTGCTAAATTTTCCAATTACACCTGGTCAAGTAGCAAATGCAAAGGGATGGTGGCATTATGAAGTTGCTACTGTTGATAATACTCATCTTCTAGCAATTTTTGATGCACCGAATCCAGAAGTCATATTAGGTTCTGACATTTTAAAATTTACCCCTTCACATATTATGGCTCATACTTATTGTCTTAATGAAGATCAATGGAAAAACGTAACTGAACCGATAAAACCAAGCACTTATATAGGACCATACAAGGACTGTAATAGGAATCAACTGTTTAATTATCCACCAAATCAAAACCACAATTTACAGCAGCAATACCCACCATACCAGCGCTACCATAATTATTCTCATTATAGATATTGAAAGAACTGTTACAGTTTTATTATCGGGTAGGGCTTTGATTGATATTCCAGAACGTATTTCATGTGCTAAAACCAAAAAAGCAGGAAAAATGACGTGTGCAATCACACGTCATTTCTTATGTCGTTTTCAGAAAACATCCTCAATGTGTTGTTTTTTTCGTGCGTACCGAAGGTCTCTCCGCCCGTTGAATGCTCGGGGTCTGAGGTGATAGCCTCTTCCCCTTAATTTTCTTCCTTCTTCTTCAACTCTTTCAGCAATTTGTCGACAGCGGCTTGTGCTGCAATAGTACCTGGTGTTGGTTCAACGATTCCTCTAGGTGAGGGTTCATTTATGAGCGGTTCTTTCGATACGGCAACCTCGTTGAAAGTTTGATTTTTAAAAGAAAAATTGTTGGTTGGATCACCATCAGGAACTGTTCTCAGATGTTCATTGACCTTTATGAGTTCCCCGTTAGGTGTTGTTCGCAAATGTTCCTGAACATGAACCAGCTCTCCAGTTGATGCAGAACTACCAGGTCCTTCATATGACATGTTATTTGAAATAATCCCATCTGATGCTGTCCGGAAATGTTCTTTTACCATGACAACTTCCCCGCTTGCGGTTGTTCGCAAATGTTCCTTTACATGAACGATTTCACCACTTGCTGAAGTGGAATCAGAGCCATGATAGCTTAAATTATTGGTAAGGGTCGCATCAGGTGCAGAACGGACGTGATCCGTTACCTTCACAAAAGGCTGATCAGAGGGAATCGCAGCCCTGGTTGAAATTGGCTCCCCAGTTGTTAGCTTTGTTTCAGTATAAGCTTCACCGCCAACCGGCTTTGTTTCCACTGTAGTATCAACGCTTGTTTCAGCAGCGAAAAAGTCGCCGCCTACATGAAGTTTTAAAAAGGGTAAAACAAACGCAATAATAATGACTGGGACGCTTCCCATGATTCCAAGCGCTGCATAGCTTGTATAATTATATTGATAAAGCCAGCGCAGAAGGAACCGAAGGCCAATAAATCCTAGTATACTTACCACAGCGGCTTCTACGACTGGATTGCTGTAATAATACGAATGTAAATAGGCAGAACGAGCCAGTGATGCAGCTAATATTCCATATAAGATAAGGCCAGAGACAAACGGCCTCCAGTTTTCGATAACATAACCTATTCTCATGAAAAACAAAACGATCATCACGATAAAAATTATCGGTGCCAAAAAAGGCAGAGCGAAAGAAATGACCCCGAGTATTAACATCCAAAACAACATCGATTTTAACATCTTAAAGGACGTTATTAGAAAAAATGCCAAGATACCAATACCATATAAAATTGGATTAAAATATCCAAGAAAAACAACTAAAGGCAATAAATAGATTGCCATCTTATGATGCGTTGATTCCGTTTGTGTTCTTATCCATTCCTGGTTCATACACTATCCCCTTATGTAAATTTCCAACGAATATAAGATTACCCTATGGAAACCAAAAACGAAATAGTTTTTTTAAAGGAATTCCCAGAATAATAGGCTATGTCAGAGAGACTAATAGATATCCAAATTGTGATGCTGCCGCCTGTTGTTTAGGTGTAGTAATAGTACCCATCAGTATGCTTTACCACCCAAGGGTCTATTAGACTGTTAATTGGCGTGACGTTAAAACTGAGGTCCTTCTTCATTGTCATTTTCACCGTCTTGCAGTTTTTAGCTCAGGATCCTTAGAAGTTGTTGTATTAATGGACAATAACTCTTTATATAAGTGAACAATTCCATTTTTATATTGGTTATTTATGTTAAAATTTAAGTGAAATCATTCAACTATGGAAGGGTTGAAGAAAGAAAGTACAATTTTTGAACGTAGAGAGAAACGTATGATGATCACTTTCTAAAATAGATAAAATTGCCCCTTATGGCAATTCTTGTTCTGCGTATTATTCCAGGCTTTTTTTCTAAATGAATGGAAGGGTTTAACCTGGGAAACAAACTGGGGTACAGTAATCCAAATTTTAATTATGGCATTTCTTTTTTTAATACTAAATAGAAATAGAAAAACCTAAATTTTGCCCACGCTGTAGTTTATTGGCCAAGGAATAATGCGGGAGTCGGGAGTGGTATAGCCATGAAGAAATATCTATATTTTTCTTTATCAATTATTTTTGTCGGTACTTCCCTTTTTCTTTATATTTATCGCGAACAAAATTTAGTTGATGTAATGGATATAGACCGTGTAGAGAAAATTTATATTGTTCCTCAAAATAAATTTTATGAAGAAATTAAACCTAAAATAGCAGATGAAGAAACAATGAATAAACTCTTCGTCTACCTTAATCAATATCGTGTAAAACTAACGAATAAACATGGTTGGAGCTCTGATCATCCAAGTGAACAGTTTACACTTTACCTCGTATATGAAGATGGAAATTTGGAGATTTTTACTTTTGAACGGGATGTAGTCGCATCCACCCGAATTTACCAAGTAGTAAATCCTCCTTTGGATTATCAATTCATTCAGGAGTTGGAACGGGAAATCAAATCTGACGAAAATAAATGATTATTGGATAAAAAATGTTTTTCAACAGAAAGGGCGATTAATCCTTCCTGGATTAACTCGCCCTTCTTGCTTGCTTAATATTCGCTGCCTTAGTTATTTTAAAATCAACAACTTTGATTATTCGTTTAGTAAAATCATCCTTCTTGCCGATTCAGGGCTGTCTTCCCCGCTTTTATTTTTCACAGGCGCAAATTCCTTTTCTCTTGGGACCTGCAGGACGGCAATCGATTCAGCTTCAGGAAACAAATCGAAATAAAATTGCTCCAGTTTGTAGCCATTTGGTTCTGCTGGTTTTATTTCTTTACCAATGGCATCCACGGTCGGTATGGATTTATGTGCAAAATGATATGGAAGGGATTTGTCCGCTATTTCTTTGACAAAATCCAGCTTGAATAAATGAATGCTTATATGAGCATTCGTCATATCCGGATCTTCACTTTCCTCTTTGGTCATTTCCGAGTATTCAATGACAGACGGTTTTCCGTCCATCAGACAGAATACTCCTACTTTCTCTTGCGGGTTCCGTTTGGCCGCTGATTTACTGGCTATAGGAGAATCTTTTTCATCGGCAAAGCCGACAAATAGCGGATCGGCAATTTTTATAATCGCATTGTCAACATTATACATAAAGATCCACTTTACTCCCCGCTTCTCCATGTCCCCAAGTGCACCGCTCGATTTCAGAGCCGAAAATACTCCGCCGTTTCCGTTCGGCGATAAAGAAAGACTCGACTTTGTTTTTAACATCAATTTGCCATCCGGCGTTAATGTGGGTGCTGTGGGCTGAATGAAAAAGCTGATGAGCTCTGGATTGTATCCAAAGTAATTGTGCTGATGAAAGAAATCCTTCGTTTCCTCATCATTAATGGGGCTTGTCATGATATACCAAGGGATCATATTATCCGTTTGTTTGTAGAGCTGAAGCAAGCGTTTTGCCTGAAGTTCGAATAAAGATTCATGGCCGGGCAGCCCAATGTCATACGTTCCTTTTGGTCCATCATGTCCAAGTCTGGTTCCTTGTCCTCCTGCAAGGAGAACAGCCGCTACCTTTCCTTTTTTGATCAATTCCAAACCGTTTTGTTCATACTCTTGTTTCTTTATCTCCGGGAGTTTCTCTAATACTTCGTATGGAACAGGTTCGATACTCTTTCTTTCTGGATTGTCAGCAGAAGTCAGTTTTTCAGTTGCTAAGCTGATTTCCGTTAAGTTGACCTTCTCTATGTCGTCCAACAGTTGATCCTGTTCAGCATCCGAAAGTTCATCCCAAAAGTTTAGAAGGTGGGACTGATTAAATTGTTTCAATGTTTCTTGTAACTTTGAAAAACGATTCATTATAAAAACCTCTCCATTTTATAAAGATTTTTCTTTAACCTGCACACTTAGTGTAACAAAAAAAGGAGTTGCAACTACAACTCCTTGTACTTTGTACCCGTTTAATCCACTTAATATTATTAAAAAGTTATTTTTCCCATAGCTCGACCAGTCTGCCATCCGGGTCTTTAATCCAAATGAACTTGCCAAATTCACTAACCTCTTTTTCCTTTACAAGAGGTACACCGATTTGCTCAAGATGACTAATAGTCTCGTCTATATTATAAACTTCGAAATTTAACATCACTTGCTGTTCTGTTGGGAAGTAAGGGTCGTTTTCAGCAAAAAAAGAAAAAATTGTTTCATTTTCTGTGTGTTGTTTAATTATAGTCCCATTCCAATTATTTATTTCAACCTTCAACACGTCACTGTACCACTTTTTAGTAGCTTCCAGATTTGCAGCCCTCCAAAATATGCCCCCGAAACCTTTTATCATTTTAATAATCTCGCTCCCTTCTTTAATTCAACAGGGTTTTATTTCTTCTTACATCCTTACCTATATTACACCATAACTAGAAATCCTTTTATTAAATATAAGTTCTCAAAAATAGGTCCTAGCTTAAGAGTTTGGTAGAGAAAAATGTCGGTTATTACTTGATACACTATTTGTCATTCAGTGAAAAATTATGTCATGATGGCAGTTTTCAGTGAGGTTAATCAGTGCTATTCTTCGAGATTATGGTCCATTTTCTTAAATCCGAGAATGTGGTTGACTCAACAGGGAGATTAAACATATCTCTTCTATTCACATTTTTTAGATTAGGCAGATTATTTCCAGAAGTAATACAAAGGGATGGTTCTCGTGTTTCGTCTGAAGCACGAGAACCATCCCTAATTATTCTATATTATTCTAGCTTGGCTGACGCACAATATTGTCAGCGACTCGAATCGCTAAAGCAGTGTTAGAAAGCACCGGTCCTGCTGCGGTTAAGGTTGGAAGCGCGCTATTATCTGCCACATATAGACCCTTAACGCCATGAATTTGCCCATTACGATCAGTCGCTGAAGTATTCGGATTTGGCCCCATTCTACATGTGCACGACTCATGCATATCCGCCCCTGGTGGACGGAGAACTAAAGTAGACTCATCTAAAGTGACTCCCATCGCTCTCGCTGATTCTCTTATCCCTCGTTCAACTTTTTGGGCTGTTTGACGGTCTTTTTCACTTAAAGAGTATTGAACCTGTTGTAATGGTACTCCATACTCATCTTGCCTAGACTCAAGATATACCCGATTTTCTGGTCTGGATTCTACTCTTCCAAAAGCTGCAAAAACAACCATCAACTCATTTTTCAACTCTTTATCTTCAAATTGTTGGTAAGACCAATATTGGTCTGGTCCTAGAATCTGGATTTGAAAAGGATCTTCTTCAGTTTCGAATTTTAAAATCGATAAATTTCCGAGTCGATCAGAAAACTGCCCTCGACTGACTGTACCAATTGCAATCATGGACACGTGTCCTGTTAAATAACGTCCTATCGCTTGTCCCTGAATACCAGAATTTAATAAGATACGTGGGGTTTCTAAGGTGCTTGCTGATATTACTACATTCTTTGCCCTAATCGTATAATTTGTTTTCGTATTCGTATCAATTACCTGCACACCAGATGCTCGTTTTCCATTATCAGTCGTATTAACTTTATGGACAAAAGCATCTACAGCGAGATCATATGGTCGGTCTAACTGGGCCGCTGCCAATGAATTTATCGAACTGTACCAAGGATTTGAATGAACTTCTCCTTGCCTGGAAGGTAACAAATCAAGAGCAAGCGGCATATTTTGGGCTTCCAAAACACCTCCAGAATGAAGCCTCATTAACATCTGGTCCTGCAAAGATGAACCTTTTGCCCAATCTGTTGTGACATGTAATAAATTCTCAGCCATTCGATAGTAAACATCAAGTTCCCTGCGGTTAATCGGCCAGTTTCTTAGCTCTTCTTCAATTGGCCTAGGTGTTGCCGCATTCCAAAACAGCGACCTTCCACCCAGAGCATAAACCATGGTGGCTCCAGAAAATTGAGGTAAGCGCTGACCAAGCGGAGTGGAATTATTAGCAAGAAGTACATCCCGTGATGTATTTACATTTTGTGTAGGGATATTTTGTGCGTGCGAATGAAATAATTTACCCCCCTTTTCAAGAATAGCAATCTTTTTTGCGCCTTGCTGTTTCCACAACTGACAAAGTCTTTGTAAAACAGCACCTCCTCCAGGACCACTTCCTACAATGACCACATCGTATTCTGTTTTTGCTAATTCGGAAATGGGTTTCGTATTAATCCAATTATTCTTGTATCTTATAACCATAGGAACACCCGCCTTCAACCATGGATATTTATCCGTTCATTTTATGACGGATTACTTGTCTATTATGTCTAAGACAGGTTTCAGGTTGAAGTCTAACTTTATTGGAGATCTGCCAACTCTTTTGGATTTCAATTATTACTTTTTCAACAGTTTTTTCCAAAATCTACAATGTTTCTTCATGGCGGGATGAAACGAAAATATAGCCGTCACCAATTCTTCAGGTTACGGCAGAACCTGATAAATATAAATCTGCATATGTTGCAGCGAAAATACAGCCAAATTGTTATTACCAAACTTTGTGGCAAAGGAAAATGATGAATAACGAATTACAGCGAATTCAATTTTACCTTGACCAACTCGTACGGGCTAAACCAAGGTAAAGTCCTTCTTTTTAACAAAAGATTTCATGGATGTTCCCATCAGGATCTGCAAAAAAAGCAGTTGTTTGGCCCCATGGCATTTCTGATGGTTCTTTAATCGGGGTAGCTCCCTTTTCTATAATTTCTCTATAGGATCGCTCCACTTCCTCTGGCGTTTCACAAGGGAAAGCCAATTCAAAAGACTGGCCCTTCTTTCCCTCCTTAAAGGAACTGTGTCCGTCAGTGATATCATACATAATTCCCCTGGAACAAATAGAAAATCTTACCCCCTCGTTATTGAATTCAACATAACTCGGAGCTTCGCTTTGGACAGTAAAGCATAAAACATCGCGATAAAAATTAGTCATTCCTGCCATGTCATCAGTAACTATTGTTATAAGGTTTATTTGTGCTTTCATTTCATCTACTCCTTTTTGGCATCGATCAAACCGTGATGGTGCAAAGCCCTTAAAACATCCATTGTCCATATACTTTTCCAAGCTCTAGCCGCATCTTCATCACAATTCCAATTTAAAATAAAATGCCCATCCTCTGCTTGGGTTTTAATTTCATTTTCCAAACTTTTGATAACAAACTCTTTAATTGGCAAATACAATGGACTTTCAGGTGAATGAGCAAAGAAAAACGGTTTTGCGCAATAAGTAGTTGCCCATTTATCGGAATCAATTTCTATGATTTCATTAATATCTTTTTTTAATTGTTTTAAAATAATAGACTCGTATGGTTCATCTGTTCTTACTGCCAAACGAAGTAAACTGAGCGCTTCCAAAAAGTAAAATTGCATTGGTTCATTTGAAGTGTGAATCGTACTCATATTAGCTATGGCATTTTCAGTAACATTCTTTAGAAAATCGTCTGGAACTAATTAGCGATACTCATAAAGATAACCAACCAATTCAGCACAAGGATTATCGGTCCAACCCTTGCTTCTTTGGTTAGGTCTCGAGTGCCAACATTTTAATTCGTGATCATAAGAGTCCATTATGTATTTAATGCCTTTTTGCACTACCTCGTCGTCTGGAGAAGCACCAACTTCACTAAGATACTGAAAAGCCATGCTGGTATCCATCCCATTTGAAATTACAGGATGACCTTCTCCCATATTCCTAAATCCGCCATTTTCACCTTGGTACTGCTGCAATATACATGTTGCGGATTGCCATTTTCAAAATGAAAACGAAATAATTCCTGTTCTAAGTCCCTTCCGTAATTCATTAGATAACTTCGAGCTAGCTGGAAATTTTCAGATGATAATGTACGAACTTTAGACTCCTCCTTTTTGAAAAATAAAATAGCTGTCCTAGGTATTTTTATATATATCGATGGAATAAAATTGCTGGCTTACTATTGAGTCAATAATGTTCCGTAAAACAACTGGATCACGAAGTTCTACATCATTTAGATGTAAGGTTTCTGATAAACGGATCCATCTACTATCTGCAATTTCGTCTTCATGTAAATTTAGCTCTCCGCCGATTATTTCACCTATGAAATGAAACAGAATAACTTGGTCGCCCGTGCTGCTTGTAAAATTGTAAACTCCAGTTGAATTTATAAGCCTTACATCGTATCCGGTTTCTTCTTTTACTTCCCTGCAAGCTGCATCTAAAATATCTTCACCTTGTTCGATTCTTCCTGAAGGGAAATTCCACTTATGGAGTGCAGTTGGTTTATTTTCTTTAATCATTAAAACCATATTATCCTTAATAATAGATACGCTGGCCACTAAGACCATTCCATTTTGACTCATATTGTTCTCCTGCACCTTTTAGTCTAGCGTTAACTTCCTAGACTACTTCCTTTTATTAATGAATTTTAATTCGCTTTGAGAGTTTAGCCTTAATACGGAGACATTTATTTAAATGTAGGAAAATATGTCTTGTTGCTGGCATCAAAATTAATCCAGCAATAGTTTTTTTGCCCCAATATTCCGCTAACCACCTTGAATTCTCCATTACTGCGTTTTCATCAAATAGCCGTTTAATTCTGCACTCTTCAACTTCCATCTTAAATTGTCCTGCTTTCATGGCAGTAATAACTTCTTGGGTTCGTCTGCCCACCGATGCTCTATATGCCAGTAATGAATCAATATTAATTTTGGAACTTAATTCAGCGATCTCACTTTCACTCATATCATTTCCTGAATGAGCAAATGGAATATCCATTTTATTAAGCCAATCAGTAGTATTAAGAACCTGTTGCTCATCAGCTACTAAAATATTCATTGTCATATCCTCTATTCGGGAAATGTGCCATAAGTGCCACACAATTGAATTTCTAGTATCGGGATTTTGGACGGGATATTGCCTAAAAGTTGCTTCATTAAGATTTTCCAACAATGCATCTTCCAGTGTTAGATGAGTCGCTTTACCAATTGTTGAAGTAGAATGCAGCAAAGAATGCTGGGAAAGGATTAATTGAACTGCCTGTGAATGTACTTCTGGTTTTAAAATTATATCTTTTAGTTTCTTATGATTTTCATTCCATACCTTACGTTGTTTCATATCCATAAAAATGATTCGCTCCTAAATTGTATTATGTAATATACGAAGGAACTTTAACTAACACGTCTCTCTAGCAACCCTTTATTTTCCCGTTTGGACATGTTGATTAATTAATTTTAGAATACTATCTATTACAATCTTAGGGTTTTCTAAATGTACTGAGTGGCCAGTATCCGCTTCAATATGCTCGGTATTGTTTGTTAAATCGGTAAAGAGTAACTGATTTTTCTTCCAACCTTCAGTTTGTTTTATTGCACTGATTACTACAACAGGCAAATCCTTTCGCAATTGTTTGGATTTAACCAGTTGTAAAGCTGATGTTACGCTGTCCACATACTCCTGGTATGCTGATTTATATGCACCAAGTGTATATCCGATATAGTTTAGTGACTCATCGTATTCCGTTGCAAGAAACTTTCTGCCTATCCTCTGCTTAAACATTCTCGGTATACCTACTAATGAGGTAACATATCCAGCTGTCAAAAGCCTTCTAAAATTCTTAATTCGTTTCCTATTCTCCTGGGAAAGAACATATTGATTCTCGTGTGCAGCATCTTCCAAAACCAGGCCGATGACCTCATCAGGGTACATACTGGCAAACAGTCTCATTGAGAGGCCTCCAAAAGAATGACCGACTAGTATATAAGGTGGTTTTATATTGAGGTGACTAAGGATATCCCTTATTTCCTCAACACTATCTAATGAAGTCATCGTTTTTCTCTTCGTCTTACTCCACCCGTAGTTCCCTCGATCGTATGATATGACACGGGCAACCTTGGAAATTTCGGGCTGAATATAACACCAATCAATCGAAATGGAACTATATCCTGCTTCCAGTATGACAGTGATAGGTCCTTCCCCAGTCACAATTGCGTGTACCTCTGACTTACTGGTTTTAATTATCTGTCCCAGCGGATTAACTTTGTTTTTTCTATCCATGGTTAAATTCCAAAGTGTTAAGGGAAATCCCATAATACCTAACGTGTTTCTAGCGATAGTCGGAAAAATCACTTTTACCTCCAAAATATAACAATTCCATTGGAGAATATAATTCGATAATGGTTAATGTATTCCTTCTTTTTTCCACAGAATAAGAAAAGAGGCCGCCTCTTATTGGCGCACACAACTTATCGAGCGTTTCTCCCGGGGATTTCTATAAATTAAAGAATATCAGCCTATTCCAAGAAAATATTTTCAATTCCTGCAGAGTATGTTACATTAATATTTTGTTCTTGAGCAAACTTGCATCAAGGAAAAGTATTCAACTAGGGGAAATTAGGAAGGAAGATAACATGGATAGGCGTATTTATTTTTTAATGATCATTTCCTTTGTAATCGGTATGGTTGAACTGATCATTAGTGGCATTTTGGATTTAATTGCTGAGGATTTGAATGTAAGCATCGGACAAGCCGGTTTACTGATAACTGTTTTTGCATTAATATTTGCAGTTGCATCACCCATTTTACTTGTCATGACAGCCAAAATTGAGAGAAAGCGGCTTATGTTAGTTTGCTTATACATCTTTTTAATTGGTTGTATCGTGACAGTATTTGCACCTACTTATTCGATTTTGTTTATAGGAAGGATTATTTTAGCTTTAAGTGGAGCGCTCTTAATCATCCTGTGTTTGGTAATGGCTCCTAGCTTAGCAGGAGAACAGTATAAAGGCAGGGCGATTGGGATTGTTTCAATGGGAGTAAGTGCTTCATTAGTATTAGGGGTACCAATCGGACTGATTCTTGGAAATAGTTTTGGATGGAGAGCACCTTTCGTCCTTATCACGGTCCTGACAGCATTATCAATAATTGGTGTCCATCTGTTAATGGGTCGTATTGAACCGAAACCTCAAATTCCGTTAAGGCAACAGCTTGCAGCATTTAAAAATCACAAAATCACATTAGGACTGACAACAACATTTCTGTATATGACTGGTCATTCCATTATGTATTCATACTTTAAACCTTATTTAGAAGCAACCACTAATTTCAATGCTAATTGGATTAGTATTATCTATTTAATATTTGGCTTTGCTGCTGTATGCGGTGGTGGAATTGGCGGTGTAATGGCGGATTTACTGGGCTCGAGAAAAACAATGGTCATCTCTCTAGCAGTTTTTAGTGGACTATTCTTTGTATTTCCATATACAACAGATGTATTTCCAGTGTTTTTCATAATCCTTATTGTATGGGGGATTCTCAGTTGGGCGATTTCACCGGCAATGCAATCTTATCTGATTGAAAACGCACCTGAATCATCAGAAATTCAGCAAAGCTTGAATAATTCAGCACTTCATTTAGGTGTTGCAGCCGGTTCAGTTATTGGAGCTGGTATAGTAGACACACTTTCAATTACTGTTAACCCAATTGCAGCTGGAATATTAATCTTCTTCTCATTCATTACTGTAGTCCTTTCTGTTAGCAGCAAGAGTAAGACTTTGTATAAAACAAAGAGCGCAAATTGAGTTAGTTCAATTTGCGTTCTTTTTAAGTATATTAAGTAACTTGACTCCTGGCGTAATTCCTCATCGTCCATCATTTTTCTGATAACTGACTGACTATATTTTCATCTTCCTTTATGGTGAAGTATGTTAATTATCCTTCATCTTAGTATTATTTAATCCTCGTTGCTAGTATTGCAGAGCTTGTTGGTGTTAAATATATTTCTGTTGCCCGCAATCCACTATGATTTAACCAATATTCCCTAACTTTATCGGGTTTCCCTCTCCATTCTTCTGGAAAGTGCTCTTCAGGAGTAAAATCATCCATGAACAACATCCCGCCGATTTTTAATGTATCGAACAACAGCTCTCCCTCAATCGTCTTTGCAGCAGCTGCATCGGCAAAAATAAATTGAAACGGACCTTTTGGAATAACCTCTTTCCAATCACCACAAATGAATTCCGCTTGGTTATGTTTAATATGATTAGCAGTAGCATCAATTTTCTCTATTGAATGATCCACACTAATAAATTTCACTGTTGGAGCAATAGATGAAAGTAACCAAGAACTCCCTACACCAAAACCTGTTCCAATCTCAAGAATTTTCCCTTGTTTTATTTGTCCAACGAGAACTGATAATAGTCTTCCGGCTTCATCTGAACAGGAATGCACAAAATTCTTTCTTTTAGCTAATTCCTTACTGTCCAGGACTAATTCTGGAATATATGTATTTGAACGATATGTCGTGGCCATTGATTTACCCCTTAATTAAGTAATGTTATAAACATTAATTTGTTCAAGTAGTTCTTCTTAATTTAAAATAGTAGCTATTCGAAAACCTCATATTCCCCATTATCTTTTTTGGCTAAGACTATTTTTGCATTCCCTTTCACTGAATAAATTTCGTACTTTCAAATAGTTTGAAGTAATTTCAATATTTGGCGCCTTTTCTATATCAATTTTTTCTTTGATGAAAAAGAAGCTGATAAGAAGCTACAAATTTTCAATATTTAATATAGTCCCGGTCCGTTCCATGTAGGTGAACCGATATGTTTTTCCTTCTTCTAGCCGAAATAGGTCCAGCAGAAGCGTAAGGTCATGGTCAAGTTCTTCGGTTTCTATCAATGCTATATCATTATCTGTGTAGCGGCCGCCGCCGGTATAAACATCCACAACTTTAAGATCCTCTACCTTCGCTACGCCATTTTTATAATCGTGGATATCTTTCAAACTATTCATTGTTAAAGAACTTAGTTGGTTATAAACAAATACAGCCATGGCTATAAAAATTATCCCCGCCCCGCCCCATGCAAACACCTGGGTCTTTCTTATTTTTTGGGGATTTTTTAATGTGATGACGAGGCTGGAATAAATGAAAAAGAGTAGTAGGGTTAATGCAGACAAGTATAAGAAAGCAGTTCCCATGGACTCAAACATAAATGCTTGATAAAGATCGGTAATAAACAATATTTTTATGAAAATAAAAGCTCCACCTAACAAAACAAATATACTCATTACAATTAGAAAGCCAATTATTATTCTAAACCTTTTACGGTTTGCAAGATCACGCTTGATTTGTTCAGGCGTTTGCGCATCCCGCTGTTTTTTTCTAGACATTCCCACTAATTCTCCCCTTTTTCTTAAAATTACTTTTAATGCCTACAAAACGAACTTGGAGTATTTTGCCGGATTGATAAAACACAATTATAAACCCTCGGATGCTTTTGCCCAGCAAAATCACTTGTTGCTCACAAACTACTCCCAAACTTCATCCAATTTATCCGAATAGAGCTCAATTGCTTTTCATCTCCAATCCTCATCTTCATTCTATAGGACTACTTAGTTTAGTTTTTATTAAGAGCTCTTCGACGTGCCAAGAATATATAAGATGATTGAATAAATTATTTCACTCATTATGTAGTATATAGCTCGTTGCTTTGGATCTTTACTTGTCATCTTTCCTGCGTGCTAATGAAGCTGGAAAAGGCCAAAAATTATGGCTTACCATCCTTCATTCCACTTATGAAGACGGGAACAGACTAAAAAACTATGCCTAACCGTCCTTCATTCCGCTTATGAAGACGGGAACAGACTAATAAATTATGCCTTACTGTCCTTCATCATACCGAGAAGGATGATACTTCATCCATATTATAACAAATGTGAAGGTCTTTCCATTTAACAATTGAGATTTTTCTCTTCGTTATCTTCCAAGGAGGTATAATTTTACTTTTTTTAAAGGGCTGATAAACAGGAAAAGCCACGGTTCCGTTACTGCAACCGTGGCTTTTAACTGTTTATGATCTAATTAACTTCATCCCAAACGTCAAGACTTCATAACTATTTTTAAGAATATAGCCGTAATTTTGTTTATAATCGATGATAATATCATCTTCCAAATGGCTAATAACCAAAGGGTCTATCAAGACAGAAATATCGTCTATTTTAAATACTTCCTCATTATTTACCTGCTCAGCCTGAGCAAGTTCGTACACATATGTGGCTCCTCAGCCAGTTGTTCGGGTTTCGTTGATTTTAATGCTTGGTTCGGTACCAAGGACCTTTTTAAGCTCATTCTTTGCATCAATTGTTATATGAATATTCATTTCTTCACCTCATTTATAAATTACCCTTCCTTGATTATAATCAACCGTGTTATCTTTACAAAGATTATGATTACAAGATCAAGTAATTTAAAAAGCAGTGGATTTGATTAGTCATCAAATCCACTGCTTTTCATGTGATTTAAAATTTACTTTATAACAATAATAAATTGAAGGTGTATAGCTTCCACTAAAAGCAGCCTGCTCTTAAAATATGTTTCTATTTTAAGGAGGATAAGAAAACATTTTGGGCAGCTTTCACACCGGCACCTTGCTCAAACTGATAGGAGAAATCCTTCAAACCTGCTTCAATAAGGGAAACTGCTTGAAGGATATCGCTAGGGAAGCAATAGCCCATATGTCCAAATCTGAAAATTTTACCTTGAAGATTACCCAGGCCACCAGCAAAATCGAGGTGATATTTCTTTTTCAGATGTTCTAAAAAAGCTGCCAAGTCCACTCCCTCTGGGGTGCGGATCGCTGTAATGGTTGGTGATGCGAACTCATCAATTGTTAATAGTGGGATAGACAGAGCATTCATAGCTTCCCGAACCATGTTTTTCATGACCTCGTGCCGCTCAACCGTTTTCGAAAATCCTCCTTCCTCCTCAATTAAATCACACACGGCGGAGAGGCCTTTAATGAGCGAAATTGAAGGAGTATTAGGCGTCATTCCTTTTGCTGCCCACTCACGATAGCTTATTAAATTTAAAAAATACGCATGAGTCTGATTGGCCTCTATCACTTTCCAGGCCCTCTCACTTACTGCTAAAAGAGCAAGGCCAGGAGGCAGCATCATCGCTTTTTGTGACCCTGTCACCAAAATATCGATACCCCATTCATCCATTTCGGCTGGGGCACCGCCTATACAGCTTACTCCATCGACTATAAATAAGGCATCCGAATGATTGTGTACAGCTTCTGCCAATTGTTTAATAGGGTTTAAGATTCCTGTAGACGTTTCATTATACGTCGCAAAAACTGCCTTAACATTAGATAGCGGTTTCAAAAACTCAATCAGGTCTTCCTTTGTGCAAGCTTCACCCCAATTTTTAGCTAGTTTATGTACTTTCAAACCATTTTTCTCGCATATTGAAACGAAATAATCCCCAAAGGCTCCTACTGTGATGACAACAACTTCATCTCCAGGAGAAACCGTATTTACTACTGCCGCCTCCAATGCTGCTGTCCCGCCTGATGGAAGAAGCAAAATCTCCTGCTGGGTCCCGAAGACAGGTTTCACGCGTTGCGTCGTTTCTCGATATAGCTGGACAAATTCCTCGGTACGATGACTAATCATATCTTGGGCCATTGCCAATTCCACTTTTTTAGGAATTGGAGTAGGTCCAGGATGTCTAAGAATATTTCGATACATGAATTCCCCTCCATTTTCTTTTCTTAAAATTAGTTTAGCATAATAATTACCAAAAGGAATTTATATAAATGAATACAAAGATATTTTACTACTTCCGTGTTGATTATCCTCATAATATGAAAATAAGAACGTTAAAAAGCAGTCGATTAAATCCATTAATAATAGAAACGCTATTCATTTTAATTTCACCATTTATTTACTTCGCACAATATGAAAAAAGAGCAATGGGATAGGATTCTAACCATTGCTCAATGCATTTAATTATTACAAATCATTAATACATTTCCATCCAAATCCTCAAAGTTAAAATAAGCAAAATCGCCAATACGCTCAATTTCTTTTACAACTTTAATTCCTTTGTTTTTAATAAATTCGTATGCTTCATCAATATCATTGACAAAGAAATTAAATAAAACATGATTTGAAGGTTTTAGTTTAAAGCTCGGATCGAAAGTGTGGTCATCTAGAGTAAGTCCAGTTTCTGATGTAACAGGGATATTGTAAACTGGAGATGCAACATTATCTTTATTAAAAGGTATTCCAAGTAGTTCGCTATACCATTCTGCTGATTTTTCTAGATTGCTGACATGGATAAAAACATTATTCACCTTACAAGCGATTGGAGAAGCAATTGAATTCATTAAAATACCACCCTTTGGTTCAGCTTTATTTACTAATTCTATTAATCTTAAGAAAAACCTTTAAAAATATCGTACTTCAGAATTTATTGTACTTTTTCAAGTACACCATTTTTTCAATAATGAATTCAACATCCTGGGAAAAGAATATTCATTCCTATCGCGTTAATTGCATCCGTTTATTGAATAATGTCGGATAGGAAAGAAAACCAAGCATTATGCTGGTCACCGCAGCAGTACAAAGCAGAAGGAACAGAATTAACAACTGGAATTGTACTGCTTGAACCGGATCAGCCCCGCCAATAATTTGACCGCTCATCATTCCTGGAAGCTGAACGAGCCCGATTGTTTTTTGGCTTTCAATCGTAGGAATCAAACTTGCCTTTATCGACGTAATTAAAGGGATATGAACAGCTTGCTTTGGTGTACCACCGAGCGTTAAAATCAACTCTGTTTCATCATGTCTCGCCTCTATTTCTGCGGTAAAACGGTTTAAGAACAGAATCGCGAGAACCATTGAGTTCCCAACAACCATCCCGCTTATCGGAATAATATATTGTGGTTCTGCAGGAGTAATGTTTAATCCGAGCAAAATACCCTGCGTAAGCAGCTCGATAAAAACAAAAGTTAGGATAAGCTTCCAGGTAATCCCTTGAATGGCGGCCCCTTTTTTTCTGGCATTTTGAGTTGCTGCACCAATCATCAGGGCAACCATGAGTATGGTAAAGGTTATATGATCTGACTCAAATACGAAAGTCAGGATATATCCGACGATAAGCAGTTGAATAATTGACCGGATCGTAGCGATCAGTATATCTTTTTCAAGTTCAAGCTTTAAGGTCTTTGATAATAAAAGTGGAATGAGAACGAAGACGAGGCTAAAGGATAATGCCAGGTAGCTCATTTGATGTCCCCCTTTACAAACTGTTTTACCAGTTCATTTTGCGGCTCAAGAAGGAGCTTGCTTTCACCAGATTCCAAGAGTTGCCCGTCCATAATCACCCATGTCTCATCCCCGATATGTATAGCCTGCTCCAGATTATGAGTAATCCACATAATCGTAACGTTAAATTCTTTATTGATTCGAACGATCAGTTCCTCGATATCCTGCTTTGAAACCCGATCAAGTGAAGATGTAATTTCATCGAGCAATAAAATCTTTGGCCGGTTGACGAGGGTTCTCGCAATGGAAACCTTTTGCCTCTGGCCGCCGGAAAGGTCTTTTACGTCTCTCTTCAATAAGTCTTTTTCCAAACCCACGGATGTGAGAAGTTCCGCAGCCTCCTCCTCAGAAAGTGTTTCCTTTTTTAACGTTCGTGGCAATGCTAGGTTTTTAAAAATATTGCCATTAATCATTGTTGCATTTTGCAGCGCGAGGCCGACACTTCTTCTAAGTTCGGTCGGTTCGTACTCTTCAATATTTTTCCCCGATATCCGTATGTCTCCTTTTGTCGGTGAAACCAGTCCATTAATCAGGCGGAATAATGAGGTTTTACCCGCACCAGACGGACCGACAAGTGTCGTGATTTTTCCTTTTGAAATGGAGCCTGTAATATATTTTATGATATTCACTGATCCAACCGAATAATCGACATGCTCAAGTTCGATAGCCTTTTCTTTTGATATATTCATTTGCAATTCCTCTTTCGTTTCTTCTATGTAGTAGGATACTAATACTTATCATAACACGCACGTGTAAAATACCATTTTGTGCAAACTTATTAGGTTCTTATTGGGAGTATTTACCCAAAAAACTCGGACGGACACTTATCTATCCTTTGCAAATTGTACTTATTTCAAATTTAATAGTTATAACTTTCTATTTTCGGTATCAAACATAGATTAGTTATAAAAAAGCAGTGAATTTCAGGTTGCCATGAAATCCACTGCTTTTTCTGTTCCTGAGCGTTTATTAATCTATTGGAGGATTGGCATTCTCTCCTATTTCCTTTGCTTGCTTCATAAAAGAATCCATAACTTGCACTTATTGAAATATTCAGTCCTAAGCCTGCTTCGCGAAGAACTTCTCGTAATTCTTCAAAATTCTTTTTACCTTCTTCAGATACTTCAATAAAACTATATAATTCATCATTGGGATAACGATTTAATTTAGTATACAAATTAGTAAGGATTTTTTCATCATTCTCTGAAAGGATTCCCAGTTGTTCACCAGTAGTTTTACCAAGTAAAATACCGTTCAGGACATCTCCTAACTTAGTTGTAACCAAGTTCGGTTCCGGCCAATTTTTCTCACTTTGATTTGCGATCAACCCTTCCAATTCTACTAAATTATATTGAACCTCTGTTAGAAGAACTTGCTCGTTCACGAAATACAAATTTACAATTCCCCAAGCAACAATTGCGATAAGAATTATATTGAAAGCAATAGAAATTTTCAATAATAACTTCTGTTTATGTCTCATGTTCACTCCCCCTGAACGTATCGACTTGTCGAAGTATTTTTTTAGTTGTGGATACTCCAATAAATCATGGTTTTATCATTACAATGAAAGCCTTCTAAATCACAGGAATTTACTATTCGGTTTACCGTCCCTTTGTCTGAGCACAATAGAGAAAAATGGCTGTCCCAATGTGTCGTCAGTAAAATGCTGGCATCTTGTGTAAATAAATTGACTCTCTGATTACTAAAAGGATAGTTGTCTTCGATTAAATCCTCGATATGTTGCAATTTCCGTTCAGTACCAAATTCATCTCCGCACCATATCCACTCGTGCCCTTCCTTTTTAAGGGCATCTAGAATTTTATTAAGCAGGAGTTCTGAAAAAAACCCTTCAGATGGTATGATCAGTTTGTTTTTTTCACAAACATCGTGGATTATTTCTGCTGTTTCTTCATCAACAAATTGTTTGTTTAATCCTCCTATAAATGTCCGCAGTCCGATGTCCAATTTCTTATTACTTTCAATTGAAGATAATTGAAGGAAGTTTTTCCAGGTAATTGGTTCACAATGATTAGTGATATCACTTTTCCCGAAGGAAGAGCCTTCTTTCCAATCGATTGTTTTCGGATTTATAAAAGGGTGATAAAAGATAAAGATCTCCTCAAAGACTCCATTATAAAATTCCTTAATTGGTATATCTTCACTGGCACAAACTGCATACTTATGAGGCTCAGGCAACATTATTGTATCCGACATTTTCTCCCCCTGTTTCTTATTCAGTAAATTCTCCACAGGAATTTCTACAGTAACAATTCACCAAATAAAGCCTGAATCCTCCCTGGAATAAAACTTCCATAAACGAGCCATCCCTGTATATACATGAACTTTTTCTACAAAGCAAAAACTACTTCAAATATTTATAAATAATACGGTAACAATAAATTCATCACTATTTATAGAAATAGCCTTGGAAGGCGGTACTATATCTATGAGGAAAATTAAACCTAAATTATGGACTAATCAATATGTCATTATTATTTTATTGTCTTTAGTCATGTTCGCTTCTTTTTATATGATTACTGCGGGTTTTCCAATTTTCGTATCAACTATAACTAATAATCCAGCGGTTGCAGGAATCATGACAACGACCTTAATGTTAGCATCGTTGGTTACCCGCTTCTTTGCCAGTGTGATTATCCAAAAAGTTAATATGAAATTCCTCCTCATTATTTCCCTTATCTATTTTATAGGTACTATTGCCCTTACTTTTGTAAACGACTCCATCGTTTTTTTAATATTGATTCGGGCACTGCAAGGTATTGGCTTTAGTATGCTTACGATTTTAGTCTTCACGATATCAAGTAATATTGTTCCTAAATCCCGCTTAGGTGAGGGTATTGTGTTTTTCGCAATGTCTACAAGCGTGGGGACGACAATGGGACCACTAATTGCAATTTCTTATCTTGCTAATTTTTCATTTAATTCGATGATGCTTTTAACTCTCGGGCTTATGGCCTTTTCACTTGTGTGCAGTTTTTTTGTGAAAAATACGGTTAAAAAAGAAAAGGAAAGCCCACAGGAGACAAAGAAAGAACCTTTCTATAAGTACATGTTCGATAAGCGTGTTCTCCTTCCATCTATTTTGGTGGCACTTAATTATATGGCGATTGCAGGAACAGTCAACTTTATAGGAGCGTTTGGAAAAGAGATCGATGTTGGCGGAAAGATTTCACAGTTTTTTATTGCACAAGGGATTGCGATGGTATTAGTACGGTTCTTCTCTGGTAAAATTTTTGACAGATGGGGCCATAGGATTCTTATTATTCCGGCCGCTGTCTCCGGTGCGGCGGGTTTGGTCTTATTGGGCTTTTCTACTGGTATGGTTATGGTTTGGGTTTCAGGAATATTATTTGGAATCGCATATGGGGTAATCCATCCAACTATCCAGGCTTGGGCATTAACGCTTGTTCCAGCAGAGAAAAAAGCAACGGCCAATTCCATGCTGCTTATCTTTATTGATTTCGGTTTGGCCATTGGCTCAGTAGGGCTCGGTTTCTTGGCAAAAAATGTTGGGTACGGGATGACATTTACTTATTCCGCTGCTTTTATGATTATTATTTTGTTACTGTATCTAGTTGGGAGCAGGAAAACAGTTGCATTAGCAGCTCATAAGGAAAAACCATCCTGAACGGACCATACTTGCATACGAAGGTGAGAAACCATAACTAACTGGGGTTACCCATAGTAAATAGTGGCTTGGGCGCCCCTATTCAAGGATGTTTGCATCAGGCTTTTTCCAGTAATTGTCTAAATGCTCATATCAGTGTTGAAATGGCTCATATAATTTCGATTTCACACATCGTACTCCGAAAAGCTAGGGCTTACCGGTTAGGAGTGGATAAAAGAAAAAGTTAAAGAGGTTCCGCTTGAGTATCCGTCATCTTCTTCTGGTGTAAAGAATGAAAGGAAATTTTCATTTTATACAACGAAAAGACCGACAGTAATCCTTGTCGGTCTTTTTTTATAGTTCATATGGAATATAAAGTGGAGGGCCGCTAGAGAATGATTCCCTCTTCAATTAAAGCGCTTGTTTACTTTGTTACAATTCCTCTCCATTCTCTTTGTATCGAACAATATATGGAGCGAGCATTACACCAACAATTGATATAATGGCTCCTATACCAATGTTTACATAGCCGTTATTAGAAGGAGAAAGGAAATGAAAAACTATGAAAATTGGTAAAGTAGAAATGGCTGCAACTGTACTCCTACTAAACATGGTTATCTTATGTTTAGTACCGCAGTTGTCACATTCAATTGGTTTATAAAACCACGAAAGGGATTTATAGATTTTCCTCCAGCTAAATGGTGATTTACAGTTTTCACATTTTTGCATACTTCCCCCTCCTTAAACATCGTTTTTGTTGTATTCAAACCTATAAAAGTTAATTGTTTATATTTATATACGATTATTAATGCTAATTCGATTCAATAATTTTCTCCGCCAAACAGAACCTGTTACTTCTAAATACTAGTCCCCTTTTAAAAAAAGAGGTATACTGACATTGTATTACACGCATGAAATTCTCACTGGGAGATGAAATAATGTTATCCAATATCGGTGTACCGGGAATGATTCTGATTCTTATCGTTGCCCTGATCGTGTTCGGTCCGAATAAATTGCCAGAGATCGGCCGTGCTGTAGGAAGTTCAATCCGCGAGTTTAAGCGCGCCTCGGAAGGGCTTACTGAAGAAATTAAAAAAGAAATCAAGGAAAAATAGATGTTCTAAAAAAGTACCATGAAAAGCGATCATTAGTAACCAACATAGTTCGTTTCTATGGACGGCTTCATTTTAACGTACCCAATAATGAAAACGTGCACCTGTTTAATGACGGGTGCACGTTTTTCAATTCTGCTACTTATTCAATAGTTAGCCAGTCAATCATCAGATAACCTTCCGTTTTATTTTTATCTTGGTCCTTCAACTCAACAACTCCCTGATATAGTTCGTTCCCCGTTTTGATTTCTAAAATTTTAAGTGAAGGAGCAGAAGAAGGCTTTTGTCCGATTCTTTCAGGTGTTGTAACGATATAAGCCTTTCCGTTTTTTACGGCAAATTGAAAGCCAACTGATTCTGCAAGCCCTGTCTCAATCACATTTACAATTCTCCCCTCTTTATGGCTGTACGTTACGAGTTTCAAACCATTCTCACCCGGTTGAGTAAAGTATAGCAATTCACTATCGTAATACGGCAATATATGGGGTTCCATTTGAAGTTCTTTAGGAACGTCAACTTTAATTTCTTTGCCGATTTCTAAATCAATCATGATTACCTCGGCACTTAAAGGTTCAGAAAACGTACTTTCCTCATCTTCAAATTGTTTAGAGGTTTCTTTGAAAAAGAAAGCAAACTGGCTTGGCTGTCTGGTATTGGTTTGATTAAGCAGTTGCAAATCTGTAAGTAAATTTTCTTTACCGTTCTCCGTTGAGACTACGATTTTGTCTTCCTCAACTTCTTTGTTAGCAAAGTTAATTGTGTAAAGGTGTACTTCTGTATTATCAGAGTCATAATCCGCGTTCCTGGTCAGTATTTTTAATTTGTTTCCAATCAACTGTATATCTTCAACACTTATAAATGAATACTTTTCTTTATTAGGAATATCAATTTTGAAGTTTTTTTCCGTTTCCGATTCTTTTGCCAGCATGGAAAGATTGAATGTAAAATCGTTGGTCATTTCACCAAAATGATACTCAACATCACCAAATATTAGGTGATCCTCATCCTCGTAAAATGAGTTCATGCCTGTTTTCCCTCTCATGAATGAACGGTACTTCTTATCAAGGTCTTTATGGCCATCGTTGTCAGAAAACAGTTTTTCAGTTTTATCAATAAGACCATTTTCTTTATTATATTCGGAACCGTTTGTAGTGATGGTAACGTTGTCAATGAAGTTGTTATTTTGATAAGATCCATGAATGTTAACTTGGTCTGCCTCTTTCTGGCTGCCAGTTTGTTTTTTCAAAGAAAACTGGGGGCTTCCGGAAGCTGCTGACTGGATATAAAAAGCTCCAATACTAAGAACGATAATGGATAAAAGTAAAATGGATGTTATGTACCGTTTCATATTGTCTCTATCCCCCTATACAGTGATTTTTTTATTAAGTAATAATCTGCTTGTCAATATGGACGCCGCTGCTATTAATAGAATTAGTCCAATCTCGATTAATAGAATTTCAATTGGATAAAGGAACTGGTAATTCATCCATACCATGATCAGGAAAGGTGAAGCAAAAAGGGTACATGCTGCAACGCAATACATGATTCCTATAAAAATCCCCTTTACTCGATAGCATCTTTCAAAAAGGATGGCTGTAAAGATAACCAATAAAGCTGTAAAACCTACACCGTAAAATAGGATGAATTCTGAAAATGTGGAAGGCAGAATAATCGAAGCATACATGCTGGCCTGCAAGGTTTCACTCATGCCCATTAAGATTCTGAATTCACCAGGGACAAGCCATTCAAACAAGATCTTTTGTACAGGAAAGAGCAGTATTTGTGCTGCAACTAAGCCAAGTACCATAAGGAATATCGCGGTTGCCTTTGCAAAAAATATCGTTAATCTCGGGATAGGAAGCATTAACAAACGGTATACAAATGTATTTTTCCCATTCCATTCCCTATACCAAATCATAAATACATACAAGATCAGAGCTGCTGCGGATAAGCCGATTGGGCCTATGAACCATAAACTATCAATAATGGATACAAATGAGGTTTGGCCGTATTGATGTACATATTCAGAAGCGGACAATGAGTTCGTAACCATTAGTTTATTCGCTTGATTCATATACCATTTGGAGATGGAAATAACCCCAGCAAATTCTGTAACCACCAAAATTACCAGTAGAGAAACATATAGTTTAAAAAACCGGTTGATTTCGAAATTGACTAATTTGTAATAACGATTCATGCTCTATACACCTCTCTCATCACATCGATTACAGACTTTCCTTCTCTCAGGCGAATATCTTCCGCCCCAAACTCCTTATGTACCTTGCCATCATCTATTAAGACTGCTTTATCAATCAAGTGTTCTATATCGTTAATTTCATGGGTGGTGATAATAACTCCTCTGCCTTCGATCAAATGAGAGGTAAACACTTCTGCAATCTGTTCCCGGCTGAAAATATCAATCCCGGAAAATGGTTCGTCCATCAATACATAATCCACATCAAGAGCAAGTCCAAGAAGCAGGTTTACCTTTGCTGTGTTCCCCTTTGACAAATCCCCGATCCGCATTTCACGTTTCAGCCTGAAGAAATTGAGTAGGTCGGCAGCACGCTCATTGTTCCAACTTTTGTAGAAGTCTTCCATGAATACGATTGAATCGTGGATCGTCATTTGCGGTAGCATAGTGATGGCATCAGGAATGAAGGTAATCTTCTCATAGCTATCCTTACTGAGTTTTTCATCATCCAGCAGGATTTGGCCGCTGTTGATTGGTGTCAGACCCATTATCGCTTTCAAGGTAGTTGTCTTGCCAACCCCATTTATTCCGATTAGGCAAGTGATTTCACCTTTATTCGCCGTAAAAGAAACCCCATCCAGTACGGTTTTTCGCTTGTATTTTTTTACAACATTTTGTACAGAAATCATATTTCCAGTCCCCCTCTTCCCGTTAATTTGACTGATATTTATCCTTTATCAGGTTCAATAGTTCATCCAAAGGCACGTTAATGTGCTTCACAGAAGTTAAGAATGAGTCAACCGCCTCTGTCAGAAGCTCCTCCCTCACCGAATTTAAAACGTTTGTATCGGTGGTAACCCTGCTTGGAAAATTTCGTTCAGTATGGATCAAATTCTGGTCCTCCATTTCCTTATAAGCCTTTTGGGCTGTATTTGGGTTAATTTTCAGCATGGCAGCCAGATCCCTTCTTGATGGAATATCCTGGCCGGCTTCCAGTGCCCCATTGGCAATTTGTTCTTTAAAATATCGGACAACCTGCAAATATACCGGGTCACGATTATTAAAGGTCACATTCATACATACATCTCCTCATCTTCCTTCCGTCGCGAGAGGTGTATGTACTAAGTAGTTCATACACCTTATATGTGTACTATACACATAGTACACTAAAGCCGTCAACCTAAACTTTTCAGGAAATGGAAAAAAATGATTTTTTCAACAGTCCCTCTAGAAGTTTTAATTCTAAATAATATTAATTTCCGCTGAAATCCCAATTTTTTTAACGGGAAACATTAACATACAAACATACGGGGATTAAACTGGTGCAAGGGAAGGGCGAGATGTTTATCCCATAACTTTCTGGTGGAGTGATTTAAAATTGAAGTTTATTGATTTATTGAATAGAAACACAATAAGCTTACCTCAAAGGTCTTGGTTCTCCTGGCTTTGTCAGCCTTTTTTTTCTTTTTTACCTGGAAAACCTGCCAGGTCCGCTTAGTCTCCTGCAAAATATTTTTGGCCCTTTAGGAAGATTAATGGAGTGAAAAGTAATTTTATTGCAGGCTTGTTAACATCTACAGGATTCAAACAGCTGCGTCTACTTTTTAGGGTAGCGCAGCTGATAGCTAAGCCTTTTTGACGTCATAATGCAATTCAGCAAATTGATTAAAGGTCCTTACCGATTTTAGATGAAAGTCTAGCTGGTAACTTCCTTCTTTGAATAATGGAATCCCCTCTCCGATAATAGTTGGGGCAATGGTCACAATCATTTCATCCACTAGTTTTTCCTTAAAAAACGTTTGTAGTAAATCTCCGCCGCCAACTATCCAGATATCCTTGCCTTCATTTTCTTTTAAAGATTGAATAAAGGTTGGGATGTCCTCATTCAAGAATGTGACATCGCTTGTGTCTTCTAACTGTGACCTCGTAAATACATAACATTCTTTATTGAGATAAGGGAACTTGCCTTTCTCCTGTTCCATGATCCAATCAAATGTCCTTTTCCCCATTACGATTGTATCGACTGTTTCGTAAAACTCTGAATAACCATTATCACCTTCGCCTTCCACCTTAAATAACCATTCCAACGAGTCATCCTTTGTTGCGATATAACCATCCAGGCTCTGCGCGATAAACACAACCACTTTTCTATTTTTACTCATAAGTCTCCTCTTTTTCCTAAAAATATTAATAATCACGTCTGTAGGTACCTATAAGGAAAAGTGAATTCCCTCTATTGCGGAGTTTTTTTCGACACTTTAAAAGGTTCAGTTCTTAAAACCTCTTTTCCATCTTCAGAAACAATAACTCGAATTTCTTTTGCTTTCGAAATAATTCTTAAAGGGTTCTTCATTGAAACAAACAGCTCTCCTTGCTGATTAGGCTGAAACAAGGTTTCTCCAACAATAGTTCCAAACCGCAACTCAACATTTTCTTTAGGTCCAAAATTAACTCCTTGGTTATTATCTCCCCTAAGTGAAATATCGTAGTTGGCAGTAGGATCTAAACCTTTTGCTAATACGATTACATTAAAAATCCCATCAGTAATCTCACCCTCATCGATGAAAGGATCCTCAAATAAGATTGTCACTCTGCCTGTTTCATCTTCAAAGGATACATCTTCTGCCTTATAAGCCTCGACTTCTTTAATACCTTCTTTATTTGAGCAACCTCCGAAAAACAATCCAAACCCTAGCAAAAGGACCATGAAACTACGCATTATCCCCCCCCTTTTTTGCAGTCTCAACTCTTATTATTCTTTATTATCGTTTGATACCCACTTCAGTAAACTACCCCCGATGTTTAATAACGAGTTAGTTTGTTTATGTATTTCTTATTGTAACTTTACCCTCTTTATTCTCTTCATGGTTCCATTCTACTTGAATTTCAAATATGCCCTCTTTAAAGAAAAATGGAAACCTTCTACGAATTGATGTTTGCATAGGTAACTTGTCTACATCTTCAATATTAACCCAAACCGCTTTTCCTTCAGGTGTTTCTTCAAGGAGATCCCCATTGAAATCCTTTGTAATGTAATTGAATATCATATATCTATCATTTGCGACCGGGTTAACATATTCATAAATTCCTTTAAATCTAAGGTTTCTAACTTCCAACCCAGTTTCTTCTTTCACCTCTCTTATTGCACTTTCCACTATACTTTCAGGAAATTCAACTTTGCCTCCTGGAGGAATAAATCCTTTGAAATGATCGTGTTGCCTATTCAGAAGCAAGACTTTATCGCCATCTTGAATCATACAAACAGTCCACATTTTATAGTTGATTATATTGCTCATATTTTCTCCCTTTTTTTAATGTTAGGCTTTGTTAAAGAATAATATTTTTATTTGATTTGCTCGAACGCCGAATAATAGGAAGTTTATTGTTCCGTTAAAGGGCAGGTTAATTCAATAATCGGAAGGAAAAAGGTATATAGAAAGGGAACTATTTGATATACCAGATTAAATAAAGGAGAGAAGACTATGAGTAAATCATTTATTGAACAAGTACATTATATTAGAATTCCTGTAAAAGATTTAGAACTGTCTGCACAATGGTATAGAGATGTATTAGGGCTCCAGTTACTAAACATTACTGAGGAACTCGCAATTTTAAAAGTAAATGAAGGACCTTTCTTACTTATCTTAGTTCCTACCGAAGATGAAACATTTGCACATTTTACAATTGATAATGAACAAGAATTTAGCATTGGCTTTACAAGTCCAGAATTATCTAAATTTCATCAACACTTAATTGATAATCAAGTTAAGGTCGAGGATATAAAAGAAGATAATGGTCATGCCTTTTTCCACTTTTATGACCCAAATGGTAATAAACTTCAAGTACACTGGTAAGATTATAATAAATAAATTACCTTATTTGATTAACGGGTGCTTTAACGGAATAAGAATGGGAATGTCCAAATCAGACGTTCCCATATTTTTTGCCTGAAAAACAACAATACTATTTAACAAAGCCTAATGTTAAAAAACCTACCTGCTCCTTATATTAAATAAAAAGAGCGTTAATACCTCATGAACAATCCACCCGTTACTTGAGTACGAACCTCAATTCACTTTTTTCGCGAAATGTAGAATCCCATTTATAATCCCAATCAAAAGAATAAGAACTCCATTAGCTAATGTTAATAGTCCTAAAAATGCTCCACCATAGCCTGCACCTTCTCCTGTACCTCCTGAACTCCAATCATAGAAATGTAAAAATAAAGCACCACTAGAAAAACCAATAACGGGTGCAAGTACCATCAAAATGATGCCTGATAGCATAAGACTTAATTTTCCTTTTTTAAACAATGTAAAGAACAGAACATTAAGCGAAATTAAAATTAAGATATATAATACCAATATTAAATCTTCCATAAGGTATCCCCTTTGTCAGTTTAATTTTCCACAAGAAACATGTTTGTTCAATAAGAAATTCAAAAAGAGGTGTATCCTTCATAAATCAACTCACCTTTAGTTCTATAAAAACTATTTTTTTCCTATAGAAAAACCATTAAATAACCTTCCACCGTATGGATTTAACACGTCATCAACTAATTTGATAATTTCTGTTTTATCTCCATTTTTATAAAACATATCAAATGCGATAATAAATTGTTCTGTAAACTTAACATCGTACTGTTTTAAAGATCGAATTATCCACTTCGATGCCCCAATCCACCTATTATTCGTTCTTAAGACAAACTCACTCACAAGCTCAGCTAATACATTAGCAATAAATATACCTTCCGCTCTATCATTGCAGCCAATAAAATCATCAAGTGTATCTGTAATAAAATATCGCTTAGTAGCTATTGTTTCTAATGACCATTTTTCTGGTCCTTTCGCTAACAGTTGTTCCGCCTGGAGTTTTATTGAGTCAATTACTCCATTATCTTTAAGGACCAAACCTTCTGAAACCATTCGTGGCAACGAAGGCCTGGCTCGTTTATAATCACTTTCGAAAAAGTCTTGATAAGAGATCAAGTTATGAACGAATACTTCTATATGCCAGTCAAAATCAATGATGGATTCCCTATAAGATGAAACAATTTCTTTATCAAACACTATTATGTCAAGGTCAGAGGTTTCTGTCGCTTCCCCACGCACGACACTTCCTGCCAACAAAGCTCCATCACAATATGGAAAAGATTTATTAATGAACTTATGTGCCGCTAGAATTGGTTCCAACTTGTTAAAGCCCCCCAAATACTCCCCCTCCTTTATATAAAACTGCTTTTTAACAATAAAGTGAGGAACCCTCTCTTGATAAACGCACCCGGTAGTAAAAAAAGAACCTACCTTTCCAGCTCAATATATTCTCTCAATAATTTCCACTCTTTATCTTCTTTTCTCCATACAAACATACATTGTGCTGCATAAGCTTCACCATTTATTATGTTTGTTTCTCTTCCTAAAATTATATATTCCTCTCCATTTTTACGTTCAGTGATTGAAACAACTTCAAAACTTTTTTCAGCATTATTCATTTGGCTCAATACACTATTAAGATCATAGTCATAATAGTACGGGTCAGGATGATCTATATTGGAATGAGCCCAGTACCCTACAAAACTCTTTGACATATAACCTCTAATTCCATCACCATTTTTGCTAATGAATCCTTCATTCCAAGCGACAAAATAGCTATTTAATACTTCCTTTATAATATTCAATTTCAATCCTCCCTATTATTTATTGGCCCGTTTGAATAATAAGAAATTCACCTGAAAAGGCGGTTAATCCTGCTCGATTAACCACCCGTTAGCCATCCAGCAATAGCGAACAACTGAGGAGGCTTTCAAGGCTATCAATCAAAATAGACAGGTTCATGAGGATTATGTAAATGTTTAAACGCTAAATGAATTTGTGATTCTGTATTTCTAGCTACCGATAATGTTGGTAGTTCATTTTCCGAAAAAAATTCCACTGCATCCGTTTCGATACCTTCTTTTGGATGCCCGCCAATGATTTCACATTGAATAAACATTTTATAAACGTGATATAGAGAAGGTGGGTGTGGATGGCATTTCTTATCAAATACAGCTATTAATTTTATTGCTTTAACATCAAACCCGGATTCTTCTTTTACTTCCTTGACTGCAACTTCACTTGGTGTTAATCCTATATCACCCCAACCTCCAGGTAATGACCAAACCCCATCATTGTTTTCTCTCACCATTAAAATTTTATTATCCTTAAACACAACAGCCCTGATATCAACTTTCGGCGTTGCATACCCAGTTTCATTTGCAAATAGTTCCTTTATAATTTTATTATCCAAATTTGTATGCTCTCGCAAAATTTCAACACTAATATTCCTAATCAATTCAAATCTTTCCAAGTCATAAACATCTTTGGAATAAGTCAGCCCTGCTTGTGCAATGGATTGAAGCTGTTTTGCCCATTCTAACCATTTAGGTTCCATTCTTTATTCACCACCAATTAATTTTTTCTAACCTTCCCAATAGCACAATAAGTAATTCAACAAAAAGCGAGTTCAGCCTGCCGGAGGGCGCAGGCTAATCCCCAGCTCTAAAACAAGATTTAATTATTTGATGTCAAACCCAAATCGATTTCTTCTTCGTTTCCGTTCCAATATACAATCAGTGACCATTTTAAAATATCTTTTATAGGGACCGGGTTATTAATATCGGTTTTTCAATATCCACCACCACTTAAAGTTGTATTAAGCTCTCGATTACCCATTTAGCCATCCATGATCCGTGCTTATCTTTGTACTCGAAAAACGAACCGATATCCTTTGATCATATGTTGTTATGAAATTATTTCTATATTAAGCGAGATTATTCCTCCTAATGTTTGAAGTATTCAAAATTCTGGTAATGGTTCTGCCCTCTTCCCTAATTTGTAATCTGCCTTTAATAGATGTAACACTATTGTTCTTGTTCTGAAAAATTGCATTGGTATGATAGTCCTGTCTGCTATAGAGATTGAAGCTTGTTGATTTTTTAAAAAGAGAGTTGAAAAACATGCTAACTGTAAGAGAGGCTGCTGAACAATTAACCGCCGCTGGCATTGCCGCCAGTGAAGATGACGTCACGCGTTGGATCAAGCAAGGCAAATTGAAGGCCGAAAGTATCAATAGAAGAGTCATATCCTACAAAATACCTGTGAAGGACCTGATTGATTTTTCAATAAAAATACAGACTGCTGAACTTCAATCCCGGTTGGCAGACTGCGAGCAGGAACATACTAACCTGAAGGATCATGTAGAGCTATTAAAAACACGTGTACATATTGAACAATCCAAAGTGCGGACGTTAAAAAGGTTGCTGGAAGAACAAATTCTCTCTTCAGCCGAAGGAAGTTCGTTCCACTATGCTGAGTTGTTGGGGCTTGAACAAGACTCGGACAGCCGCCACCTTAAAAGAGAATTCAAGAAATTATTAAAAGCCCTCCATCCCGACAGAGCCGGAGACGAAAGGCTTTTTAAAGTGTTCAAGGAACATTATGAGAAGCTTAAGGCTTAATTCATCTAAGGAGTGCGCCGGTTCGTTTTGGACCAGCGCGCTTTTTAGATGTTTTCTTTAATGCCGTTAATAACAGATTTATAAAACGGAATCTGATGCGGAACAAACTGATCCTGGCCAACCTCTCTTTCAAAGAAAGACTTGCTGCCATCTTTCATTTCGAAGCCTGTTACCTTAATGGTATCCCGCTCACCATTCCAGAGCTCTGCAAACTGGGCAAATTCTACCTTCACCATGCCAGCCACTTCGTCCTCTTGCAAAATAAAGTCATCTAACGACCTTTCGCTTTTATACAAAAAGGTATGTGCCAACTCCTTATCGATAAATGCTTCTTTTTCAGCGCAATATTCTATGATTCCTAGCGGGATTAATTCTTCGAATGAAAGATCGACTCCAACCTCTTCCTTTATTTCTCTAATGCCATCCTGCACAGTTTCGGACGCAAGCAAATGCCCGGCAACCGTGATATCGTACAGGTTCGGATAGTCCTTTTTCAAAGGGCTCCTTAACTGTAAATAGATATAATCAATGCTATTTTCATTGTGAATGAACCAGCAATGAAAGGTTTCATGCCAATACCCCAGACTATGGATTTCACCGCGTGTTGCAATTCCTATGGGATTCCTGGTTTCATCAAAAATTGTTAACCGTTCGTCTTCCATTCAATCTCCCCCTGAAAGTTTCTACGTATATAAGTTCCTAAAATTTTTACTTTAGCTCGACTTTTGTTTCTGCATATCGGGAACGAAAAGTAACATATTCTCCTTTAACCCACTCAGCATCGTCTACTCCAAATACAGCTAAATTGTCTGCAGCTGTTCCCCTAGTCATTATGTGGACGGTATCATGATTTACTTTTTTCATCAGTCCAGGATATGTAGTTTTTCGATAAAAATTATAAAAATGGTTTGTCTCCCCGAGCGTAGCATTTCTATGTTGTATAAGGATTGTCTCGTCTTCTGTCGGTGAAATTACAGTTTCATAGGAATAATTAAGGTTTGAATGAAACAGCCAGAGTAAAGCCATGGGAGGCAAAATTAGTAAAGTAATAAACGGTATCGCAAACTTGATAAGTTTCAGGTCAATTAACATAATACATATTGCAGTAAGTATAAGTAGTGCAGGAATCATAACACCCGTTGATATAAGGAAGCTGAAGTAATAATCCTGAGTGGAAAATAGAAAGACAATTATATCAAAGAATAGGACACCAATAATAAATGCCTTTTCAGGGTAATTGAGCATTTTAAATCTGTTGAAAAACCTGCCCTTTGTGGTTCGCTGGCGATCTGTCTTTCCTATAATTACTCGAACGACCATTGCTATTATTCATAGTATTAGCAAACTCCCAATGAACGTGCCCATTTAGTACATCTCCAGTATAAAAAGATTGGCTAGTTCGGTAACTTGGTGCATATAAGAAGAGCAATCTACCGTTACATCTTAACACTATATACATAGAATATCTATATATAACCATAAATTTTTAAATCTGCTGTATAAATAATGGACTCATTCCACAATAGACAACCCCCATGTTCCTTAAACAACATGCTTAAAATCTGATGAGGTTGTAATTACATCCAAAAAATGGTATGATGTAAAAGTAAAATATAAATATTACTTAGGGACTTTTCATAGTCATCTCCCTCCGTAATCGGAAAGGAGACTGTACAGATGATACCCGAAGATCAATTAAAAAAAATGCTTGAAGAACTTTGTTATTACAAAGAAGTAGAAATTACACATACTTTTTCGCAAAATGAAAAGCCGGTACTCACCGTTAGTTGTATAACCCAGGAGAATTTTCACGCATATCAGATTACGTACCTGGAAAGCGCTTCTGTGAAAGTTTTTACAGATGTAAATTTAGCTGTAAATACCATACTTGAGGTATTGAATAGTAATCTAGAACCTTCCACTAATTGATTTAGTGGTTTTTTTTATGCAATAAATTTCTTTCCTTTATATCTATCATAATCAGTTCCAAACATATTCTTGTATATCACTAAAAAGGAACGGCCGAAATCAACTTTATCGATTTTTGTCGGAATATTTAGATGTGACAAAATAAGGAAATAAATTATACTAAGAGAGTGTGAGAGAAATTAGGTTTGCTGTTTTTTTACTAGACAAGCCAGGCTCTTGTCTGCCACTCTATCGCAGTACAAAATACTAGAAAAGGAGATTTAAATGAAAAAATCAAAGCTGCTTTCGATGACTCTTGCTTCGCTGCTAACGGTTTCCATTGCACTTCCCGCCGGAACCAATAACGCGGCATTTGCAGCCAGCTCATCCACTTCACTGTCCTCACAAAGTAACGCAAAAAAGAGCACTCTGTTAGCTAAGAAAGCCGAAACCACCAAAAAGAATACCATTAGCAATCAAAAGGAAAACCCGATTGCTAAGAAGTTCAAGGAAAGGACATCAGGAAAAAAACCTGCAAAAGCAGTGCCAGGCGAATATATTATTACATATAAAAATGGTGTGGCGGATTCCTCCATTCAATTTTTGCACCGGAAGTTTTCACTAAAGGCTTCCACCAAGCTGAAATCTCTAAATTCCGTTGTGGTTGAAGTCCCAAAAGGTAAGGATACACAAGCTTTCGTCAAAGAATTGAAAGCAAATCCCAATGTTGCTTCGGTTCAACCAAACTACTTCTATCAAGCTTCAGGAGAGACTGCAAACCACTATGACCTGCTATGGGGACTCCATAATACCGGCCAGCCTATCAAGGGAATCGCCGGAAAAGAGGACATCGATCTCGATGTTCCGGAGGCATGGTCTACATATAAGGATTTGAAAGAAGTCATTGTTGGGGTCATCGATACAGGTGTTGATATCAACCATCCTGACCTGAAGGATAAAATTTGGACAAATAAAGGTGAAAAAGCCGGCGACGGTATTGATAACGACGGCAATGGCTATATTGACGATATCAATGGCTGGGATTTTTTCAATAATGATAATACTGTCTTCGATGCTCTCGATGGCGACGATCATGGGACACACGTTTCCGGAACCATCGCTGCTGCATTGGAAGGCAATGATACAAGCTCCAATACCGGTGTTGTCGGTGTTGCACCAAACGTCAAAATCATGCCGCTTAAATTCCTTGGACCTTGGGGCGGAGATACTGCCGGAGCCATTGCAGCAATTGAATATGCGAAAAAAATGGGTGTAAAGCTGACGAACAATAGTTGGGGCGGAGATATGTACGATCCCCTTCTACAACAGGCGATAGAAAACTGCGACTGCCTGTTTGTGGCAGCTGCGGGTAATGAGGGTATGAACATGGATCAAATGGAATTTTATCCTGCCGCCTACCCGAATGCTAACATCCTCTCTGTTGCCGCAGTAGACAACCAGGGCAAGCGGGCTAATTTTTCAAATTATGGCACCTATTCCGTGGATGTGGCGGCACCAGGTGTGGACGTCCTAAGCTCGGTCCCTAAATTCCCGATTGATGAATTTAAGAAGATTCTTGGAGGAGAATTTGGGGCCTTAGCGCAAATTACTGACCCGGAATTTGGCTTTAAAGCCATTGTTGATGGCGTTGGTTTTGAAAAGATTACCGGAGAAAATCGCCAGCTAGCCTTTGAAAAAGCCCTCGGCTATTTGAAGCCAGGAGAAGAGCCGGCAAAAATCCTCTTGGTACAGGATGATGAGCACGACCTTGCATCGCTGGTCAAAGGGGAACCTTTATTAGAAAATTATTTCAAGGATTATTTGTCGGATTACAAAGAATTCCTAAAGGATCGGGAATACGATATTGTAACCATCCCGTCCAATTCATCTTTCTCAAAGAGTGCAGGAACGAAAAAGCTATCAGATTATGATACTGTTATCTGGTTTACCGGCCACGGGCTTGGCATGAATTCTAATGAAGGAACAACACTCACGATGGAAGACGTTGCCTTGCTGGAAGGCTACCTTAAAGAAGGTGGCAGCCTGATGCTGACTGGCCAGGATGTGTTAAGCGGACAGAGCAACTCTTCGTTTGTCACGTCGTTGCTAGATTTAAAGGTAATGACAGATATGGCACCTCTTATGAATACCAAGGGGGTTGAAGGAAGCATTTATGAAGGAGATTCCTTCAATGTTGACAAATGGGACTCACTCTTCCCTCCTTCTGATCTCATCCAGGTGAACGGGCCAAATGCCAAGCTTTCCCTAGACTATGTTTCGGAATACAGCCAGGCATATGATTACTATAACGGTACATCGATGGCAGCACCTCATGCCACTGGTGCCGCTGCACTATTTATGGGATTGCATTCCAACATGTCCCCTGTTTTTGCAAAGCTTTATTTGGGCAGCCAGGGAACTGAACTTCCGAGCCTTAAAGGAATCGTGGGATCCGGAAAGCTCGTGAACGCAGCCAACATCAACTTGTTCGATGACAACACGGTGCCAGGGCTGCCATTACAAAAAAGCATTCTTTCCGGAGACCTTTCTTCTACTACGGATAAAGATGATGTTTTCGCGGTTCCATTAAGAGAAGGGGAAGCGATGACGATTACCCTTAACGGCGACAAAGGTTCCGACTTTGACCTTTATGTCTATTCAGAAGGTGCTGAGGGAGTCGCAAGTGCAGAAGGCTTAATGGCCTATGCCGAAACATCAGGAACGTCGAATGAACAAATTCTGTTCATCGCTCCTTATACAGGATTTTATTATATCGATGTGTACGCCTTCAAAGGGAATGGCAAGTACAAGCTATTCGCCGGAAACTTTGGAGGAGCATACGAAAATGAAATGCCCGTCATTGCCTACACTGGCAACTGGGAGCTTGATGAGAATCCAGGCTATTCGGGTGAGATGGCTAGCGTTCTTAATTCAAGAGGAGAAGTGAATTTCTCATTTGTTGGCTACAGCTTCGAGTGGCAGGCTTTCAAGGCCCCAAACCAGGGCATCGCGGACATTTACATTGATGGTGTTAAGCAGACTCCTGTTTCATTGTACTCCCCTACTTTCCAGGGAAAACAGTCTGTCTTTAAAAAGGAATTCCAGGAGTACGGCAAGCATTCAGTGAAGATTGCCTGGACTGGAAAGAGTGATCCGGCTGCAAGAAAAAGCGCCTCAGCAATTAACGTTGACCGCTTCATCGTCAAGGATAATCCGCTCAAGCCGCTGGCATCTTACAGTGCATCCAAAAAATATCCAGTCGTAAACTGGGCACCAGTCAGCTGGGCAACGGCCTACACTGTTTATCGGAAGGAATCAGCAAGTTCAGAGTATACAAAACTCACTTCCCAGCCAATTTCTGCAACTTCCTTTACCGATACATCGGCAAAGCCGGGCAAAACCTATGATTATGCTGTATCGCTTTATACACAAGGTGAAGAAACCAAGCTCTCTTCTTCAACTCGTTATACCTTCGATGATGATGTAAAAGCAAGCCTTCCGTTTACCGGAGATAAAGCAAAAGGCAGCTTGAACGCAAGCTTGAAGGATTATCAGGATGTTTGGAAAAAGACGCTTGAAGCAGGTAAAACGTATGAAATCAGCTTATCCGGCTCTGCAGGCACCAATTTCAAACTGAATGTTTACAAGCCAGGTACAACCTCCATTTTCGGAAGTTCTCCTGCTGCATCTGTATCCACAACCGGGTCGTCCAAGAAAATCTTGTTCAAGCCACAAAAGACAGGAACCTATTACCTGGCTCCTATGGCTAAAACAGGTTCTGGAAGCTATACGCTTGCAGTAGCGGTTCAAACTACTTCTCATGTAGAAAATACCGCGGCCGCCTTTAAAAAGGCAGGCACCTGGTCGACTGTAAAAACAACATATGCGTATGGCGGATCTTTTTTACAATCGAAAAAAGCCGGCAGCAGCATCAGCTATACCTTTACTGGAACTGGAGTCGCCCTCTATGCGATGAAGGATAAAACAATGGGCTATGCTGATATCTATGTCGACGGAAAAAAAGTGAAGCAGGTCGATTTGTATTCCGCCAAGCGCCAATACAAACAGAAAATATGGGAAGCAACCAATCTTCAGAAAAAATCCCATACCGTCAAAATCGTCGTAACTGGCAAAAAGAGAAGCGGTGCAACCGGTACAAATGTAAATCTGGATGCGTTGAAAGTAACCACCTTCTCCCCTGTTAAATAAAGTGTTAAGTGCAAACAAACTCGTCTCATTTGAGGCGAGTTTGTTTGTATTGATTTGATTTTAAAGTAAGGCGCTGTTTTTGCTGAAGGTTGATTTCACTCTGTATTAAAAATAAGGGGAGTTATTCCAGTTAAATTGGGAAATACCTATATTTCCCTTAAAATAAGGGTAGTTATTCCGCTTATTATACCGCAATCATTGAATTTGGACCTATTTTTAGAGGCTAAGTGGAATTTCTCCGCTTATTTCTACTCCTTAAGGTGCCCGTGCGAACAATAACCGGAAATTCTCCCCCTATTAATTTTCTCATACCTCAACAAAATTCAACAATGAATACTAACAGAGCCTAAAGTAAAAAAGTTTTTATCCTCGCTACATTTTCACCATAAAATTTTGCGTTTTTCTCAAGTCCACGGCGTTTGCACCAGCCAATACTATTGAATGCATCTGTGAATTGATAAAAAGGCAATACGATTTCCAGATCTATTAATGGACGGATACTGTTATAACCTTCTTGAAAGGACTTATACAGTCTGGGATCGAAGCTTAAATAATCCCGATACAGTTTGGTGAAATCAACTTCTGTCGAACCAAACCGGACACTCTCAAAATCAATCATTCCTGATACTTTATTTCCATCAACAATAATGTTTGCTGGCCGAAAATCCATATGTACAAAACTTGGTCCGTCCGGGGAAGGCAGCTGGTTTTTCATATTCTCGAACTTTTCAATAGCCCTGCTGAATAATTGCGGATCCAAAACGTCCTTTACATCCTCAGCAAAGCTATAAAATTGTTGTTCAATGAATTGGGACCAAGTATCGAATTCATTTTTTATGCCAGTTAACACTTTGCCGGCAGGTGGATGAACTGAATGCATCTGTGCTTGAAGGACTCCGACTTGATACGCTACTGTAAGCGGAGCATCGGGTGTTAATGGCTGTCCTTTTAATTCCGATAGCAAAAAAGCTCCTGGACACTCCTCATCTCCAGTCCAATACTGTAACATAACAGGAATCGGAACTTTCCCCTTAAGTATTTCATAGGATTCTAACTCACGCTGAAACTTTAATTTGGTATAAGGTATTTTCAAAAATACATGTTCACCGCTAGACAAAGAACATTTATAGACTGTTGAGCTATGGGAATCTTCTACTTCGTTCAGTGATTGTACCTGCAATCCAAATTGATGAATGACATGATTTAACATTAACTGCCCCCCTTTTATAGTAATTTTAATATAGTTATAATTTGCAAGATACAAATTTTTTAAAGTAGAGATATATATTTTCATTGTATTCGCAACCTTTTTTCAAAGGACATTCTACTCGTCCAACAGTATCGAAATGTACTCGAAATCGTATTTCAAGGACATTTTACTGTATGAGCAGCATCGATTTGTACTCGAAACCTTATTTCAAGGACATTTTACCGGTACGGCATCATCAAAATGTACTCGAAAACCTGTTCCAAGGACATTTTACTGGTCCAACAGCATCGACTTGTACTCGAAAACCACCGGCCTATCCCAATTAATAGCGAGAAAAAACCAGTGATTGCAGACTCCAACAATGCGATCACTGGCTGTTTTGACCGTACTAGTTTGTAGTTACTATAAGCTGCGGTGCGTAATCAGGTGTTTCGCCACCATATAGTTCTAGTACATCTGAAGCGAAGTCCGCAAGAGTGTTGGCCTTCAACCGGAATTGAGTGCGGCCGTTTTTGTTGATAAACTCCAAGGCACTAGCTGGAAGACTGATTTCAGTGTAACCATTGTTCTCTGCAGGGACGGACATAGTTACAAAATCAAGCAATCCATTGGTCGAAGCAGTTGCACCGTAATCGGCCTGTTCAAGACTGCTCGACGTTGACCAGTTCCCGCGGATCATGCTGACTGACAGAGAGTTTACAGACCCGGCCATCGTTTTGCGGTATACTCTCAGCTTGGCTCCTGTAACTGTAGCTGTGTCACTCAAACTGCTCGTATCAAAGGATAGGATGCTTCTGTATGTGTCCCTGTTGCTCATGCCTTTGTCCCCAACTTTGGTTACCGAACTGCTGTGGCCATCCGCCATATACATTCCGGCAAAGCCGTCTTCAGCGGCAATACTTGTAAAGGTTGTGCTGCTGTTTGTTATCGTAATATCATAATTTTCGGTTTTAACTTGCTCGCTGTTGCCGGCAGTATCCACACTAAAAAACTTTAAAACTGCATCTGAATTAATCGAGATTTTTTCACGATAGACGGCCGAGTTGAGAGTCGGCGTGCTTCCGTCCAGCGTGTAATACGTAGTCGCTGGCTCGTTGACCAACAGCTCCACAGCGACTGAGTTGGCATACGAGCCACCAGCAGGCGAAGCCGTTGTCACGGGCGATGTTGTATCTACCACTGTTGAAATTGTGTATGTTTCAGTATTTATAACTTGTTCCATGTTTCCTGCGGCATCCTCACTGAAGAATTTCAACGTTGTGTTAGAGCTAATTGTGATAGGTGCAGTATATTTGCTCGAGCTCTTCGTTGGTGTACTTCCGTCAGTTGTATAGTAGGTTGTAGCAGGTTCATTAGCCGTTAATTCTACTGCAACAGCTGAGGAGTAATTTCCTCCCTTTGGTGTGGCGAGTGTTTGGGGTGGAGTTGTATCCTCAGTTTTCGGATTGTTTTTGAAAAACTCCCACATGATTTCACTAGCGTTCGGTCCATTCGGGTCAGTATACGATCCGGCAACATCGCCGCCAGACCAGGCATGGCCCATTCCATCTACAATATATTTTTCAACGATTGATTTTCCATTTTCATCTTTGTAAATATAACGAGTGTATTTCCTGCCGCCGCTTACCTGGCCTTGAATCGTTTCATCAGCGGTATCATCTATATTATTATTATCAATCCCATCAGACGCAAGGTCATTTGTCTGAGCCCATTGTGAAGCAACCTGATGTCCATTGATTTCTTTTACAGTATAGTCAGATGTTCCGTGGAAGACGATGGTTCGAACGACTTTTTTGTAAGCTCCCATCGCTTTATACGCTGCAGTTCCTTGCTGGACCGGATCCGGGCCGCCGTTAAGCATCACAGTCCAGGCACCGTTTTCGGTAGTTGCGGATTTGTACTCCAGTCCAGCACCTACCCCTATGCTGGCAAATACATCCGGATAAGTCGCCCCCATGATTACCGCCATTGCAGCTCCAGCTGAAAGCCCAGCAACATATACTTTATTGCTGTCGACGGAGAAATTCTTTTTCACCTCTGCAGTAATCCCGGCAATATGGGCAGCATCTCCTGCGCCACGAGATTGATGGGCTGAATCGAACCATTTCCAGCACTTATTCGTATGTGCCGTTTTAGGCTGGTCAGGGTAAACAGCAAGGAACGTTTCCCTTTCCGCAATAGTATTCATTTTGGTGCCGGTTGCAAATTGGGTTGGGTCCTGAGTACATCCATGCAGCATGACTACTACAGGAACTGGGGTGCCACTTTTATATCCGCTCGGAACATACACTTTATATTCTTTGTTATTGTAAGTATAGGAGAGAGTCTGGCCTGCAGCCTCCGCAGGCTTAGCCATTGGGAACAGAGTTGAAACAGTAAGCATCACCGCCACCAGCAACATCAACATGCGATTCTTTTGAAAAACAATTGTCATTTATGTTCCTCCACTTCAAAGTTGGATTTCACGGCCCGTTATAAAACATCTACCTCCTTCCGAACGCAATTTGTAAGCGTTTCCAAAATAAACTAAAACAATCGAGTTGCATTACAGTTACAAATACAAACAAAAAACTATGATTTCCGGTTGCCCTTTCATCATAGTTTTTTACATATTATTAAGCTGGTAAATTATTTTCCCAATGTCGGTATCACCGTTTTAATACCTATACCAAGACGCCTTTTTTCTTTTTAAGTACCCTATTTATGTATTTTCTGTTTTTGTATATAAAGTTTATTAAATCTTCTTTTACCAATTCTTTTTCGCCTTCATCACAATAATTTTCGCCTTTTCCATGGATGGTCCACTTCCCGCCTGCTTCGTAATGCATGAGAGTCCAGGATCCCTTACGGATTGAATCTTCAAAAACCAGATAATATTTCTTTCCAACAAAATCATAATCTGCAACGCCTGAAAAACCATTTAGAAAATTCTCGATATCCCTTTTGTAAACAATTGATTTCACCTAAGATCATCCTTTCCGGCTCTTTTTCTTATTACTATTATTACAAATTTCGTGGAAATTTTTAAATATAATGCGTGCATCCGATATTTAATGATACAAATTACCTGCCGTCTTATAAGCACTAAAAGACTTGGACCACTTTTATGGAGGTCTTTCCTTAGAATTTCCCAACTCCAAAGAGTCGGAGTATCTTATGTTCCTAATCTGATTGGCATTTATTTTATATAGAACTATTCTTGTTAAACTACCCTGTATATTTAGATAAGTCTCTTTGAAAAACCAGTACTTTTAGCTTCAAAACCCATACTAGTATAAAACTTATGAGCTGCTATTCGTTCTGGACGGTTACCACTATTTAGACTAATAGCGATCGCACCTAATTCCCTTGCCCATCTTTCCGTTTCTTGTATTAGCTTTTCACCTATACCCCTTCTTCGGTATTTAGAATCCACTACAAAGGCAACGATCCGCACATAACATCCATCGTATTCATAAAATAGGCTCTTACATAACCCTGCTACCCCGACCACATTGCCATTCAATTCCGCTATGAGAGTATGATAAGAAGGATCCGATTCTATGTTATTAAACCTAGATTCCATATTTTCAACGGTAGTTGGGTAACCCAATTGTTCCATTAAACTTGCTAACCTGGGTACATCATTCTTTGTCGCAGTTCGTATTTTCATTTAATTTCCTCCACTTGAAACCAGCGTTTACTTAAAACTACCTAATTTGTTCTTTTAGAAGTTCAACAAAAAGTGCCTTAATCCTTCCCATGATCAGGCACCCGCTAGTTGCATTTTTAAACTACAAATCTTGAGATAATCGAATCATATCCCTGCATTGGATACCGTTTTCGAAAATCTCTTCTGGATAATGCCTAATGAAAAAATCCATATCCACACCAATAATTCTAAACCCGCATTTCTGGTAAAACGCTAATTGTCCTATGCTTGAATTTCCAGTACCTATTTCTATTGTTTTGTAACCTTTGGACTTAGCGACTCCTATTGCATGAAGTATTAGCGATTTTCCCCATCCTTTTCCTTGCTGGCCTTCTGCTACAGCAATGTTGACCAACTCCACCGTTTGAGGTCTGGTTGGAAGGAGTACATATACACCAATGATTTCTTCATTGCTTTCAGCAACAAAGCATTCTCCCCTTTGTAAATATTCCTCAATAAGCCTCGGGGACGGATCTGCTAGTAGTAACAAATCCATTGGGGGCATCTCATCTTTTTTTAGTTTGCGAATTACCATTAAAATTGACCTCTCTATTTTGAACTTCCGATTTTTTTATTGATCGGGACCAATACCCAAGTAAATGGAATATTGAAGAAAATATTTTTATTGAGTGATAAGGTATTTTTCTTTAAAAATCGGACTAAGTTCACTCCACACATCAAATTTATTCCCATCTAAATCGTAGAAAATAAAATTCCTTCCTGAATGTCCTCTGTTTTCAATTTCACCAACACTAATTTCAATTTTCTTAAAGTTTCTATGTATTTCTTCTAAAGCCTTTACCCCATTAACTTCGAAAGTTAATGAAAAACGCTCATTACCGGAAATATCAAAGAAATTGGAGCTTTGCTTTTCATTGGCTTTCACCAGAAAAAAGCTCTGATTAGCAAGGTTTAAAATAGCTTTGTCTTGATCTATATAGCTTAATTCTGCTCCTAATTTTTTCACATACCAATTAGAAGAAAGCTCAACATTCGTTACTGGTATATAAGTTGTTCCCACTCTTAGTAATTTTTCACCCATCTTTAAATCCCCCTCTTTTCATTAATAATGAATTCCGGACCCATTTGGCCTAGTTACCATAATAAGGATTTCTACAAAAAGAGCGCAAATCCTTTATATTCCTCTTTTTTCTATAACAATCTACTTAAATTAAAATGATAGATGCAAGTTGTTGTACCGCTACTGTCCTAATTCTTCAAGCAATGATGAAAAGAGAAAAGGACCCTTTGATCTCAGGGTCCTTCATTCTCGTCTTTATAAAGTTAGTGACAGCATCAGGAAAAAATACATTGAAGCAATAAAACCCATGGCGAAGAAGACACCAACAGCAGGTTTTACTTTTTTAAAGCTTAAAAATATAAGTACCAAGAATAGCAGCGTGGTTATTAATAGTAAAATCGACGTTGCATTTGTAGTTAGCGCAACATTTGCCGTTGTTAGGATATCCTTGCCCAGCAGCCATTCCAACCATCTTGATGCGCCTTCAGAAACCACAGTAAATTCTACCTCATGCGGTGGCGAAAGTGTTCCCAATACACTGGTGAAGTAGAAAACAATAAATATTGTAAGACTTTCTGCTTTTACCCAAGGACGAGGATTAAAGGATTGAGAACTTATCGTTTTCCTTGCCAGTATCCCATTTATATAAGCAAAGGCCAAAATCGGAATGATGCCAATATGCTTTAATAAAAGCATTTGTCCATAAGGCAAGACCCAGGAATTAACGTACTCATCTGGTTTCACAACGAAAAACATAAGGACTAATCCGCTAATGAAAATGACAGCTATGCTTCCTATCGCAAATGGAGTAAACCATTTTAAGAACTTATTCCATTTTGAATCATCCTTCGAGTACCAGGCTACATGAATAAGGATACCGCTCCAAAGGATGACCATTAAGAAATGCGCAGAATGGGCAAAAAGCCCAGACCAAAATGATAAAGATGCAACATGGCTTGAATATCCTACCGCTATTACCATAATAAATAACAAAAGTGCTTGCAGATGTTTTGAGCCATTCAGCAAAAGCGTTATCCAGAGGAGTACGGCCATAAACCCAATAATCAGCCATGCCCTGCCAACCTGAAAGTCGGTAATGACCGAATAAGCTGCCGTTGAAATGCCAATTGCATCTTTAAAGTAAGAAATGGTAAGGGCAGCGGGACCAAATGAAAAAATATAAATTCCCAGCGTAGCTAAGAGTAACGTTTTTTTAGAAATAGTTGTTTGCGGCTTGTATTCTACAGGAACATATTGCAATGCGACATATCCCGCAAGAATAGCAAAACAAAAATATGTCCCAAACTCGCTGAACGTAATTAGAAACTCCATACTATTTCTTCCTTCTGAAAAGTAGGAACAATCCAATACCCAATAGTAATAAAACAGCTATAGGGATTATGATAAGTATAAGATTTGACTCGGATTTTTCAGTATTTGCGAGTTCAGGATTTGCCGTATCCTCTTCTCCCTTTTTAACAGTATCCGTGTCGTCATTGTTGGACTCTTCCGTTGCAGGCCCTACCTTCTCCGGTTCTTCAACTGCTTGCTCAACTTGAACGGTGAAAGGGATTTCACCTGTTATTATATGGCCATCTTCCCCAACAATTTTCCATTGGATGATATAAGAACCAGTTGCCAACGGGTCAGCAACTGTTCCAATCATCTGTGTTCCTTGTGGTTCAATACTTTCAAATGGAACCTCCTGGCCGTCCTTCACAAGTGTCATTGTACTGAGCGACTCAACTTCTCCACCAAAATTCAGTACAATTTGATTTAAGTTCTCTTTTACCACTTGTCCTGATTCAGGAGTGGATGATTCTAACTGTGTATGGGCACTTGCTATAGTTGGAAGCATCATTACCATAATGGCTAAAATGATAACTATCTTTTGCATTATCTGTCCCCTCCCTCATGATGTGTTTTTAATGCAAAAAATAATGATAACATACATTTGGATTACCTTTCACTATGTATTCTGCCAACAGTACCATTGAATTCAGTTGAACTCAATAGGACCTAACTGGTGATATTAAGTGTAAATATTCAGGATTTCCGATCGGTTCTATTAACACTGGCCTCATTGTTCCATTAAAACTTAGTCTAATTTCATCTTCTTTTATTCCTTTTAAGGCTTCGATTAAAAAACTCCCATCAAGAGAAATACCTAAATATGGATAACCACTAATATCATTAATAAGTTGCGTTTCTTCAATTTTTCCGATTTCATTTGAATTTGAGGAAATTCTTAATTTATTGTCCTTGATTTCTAAATTCACATTGTTATTTTTCCATACACTTGCAAAAAGACACGCTCTATCAATCCCCTTTAAAAAATCAATAGTGTTCACAGTTATTACTGTCTTAAATTCTTTTGGCAGTATTTCAGAAATATTCGGATAGTTTCCTTCAATCAGTCTCGAATATAGGGAGAGGCTTTCTGATTTGAATAAAATGTAACTGTCTGTTAAATAGAGGTTAATATGCTTTGTATCAAGATTAAATAACTTGATAAGCTCACTTAAACTTGTGCCAGGTACAGTAAAAGAACCTGTTATATTGGATTTTATGAAAAGACTTCTAATTGCTAACCGATGTGAGTTTGTGGCTGCCATAGATAGACCGTTTTCGGTAAAAGTTATATTTACTCCTGTTAGGACTGGACGGGTCTCATTTTTGGAAGCTGCAAATGATGTTTGTTTAATCATTTCTATAAGCTCCAAACAGGGAACTTCAATATGCTTTCCTTCATCAACTTTTGGCAGACTCGGATAATCCTCAGAATTGAATCCATTAAGATGAGTAATAATTTCTCCGGACTTAATGGTGACTGATTTATTTTCATTAACTTTTACATGCACTTCATTAGGCAATTTTTTAATAATTTCACTCAAATATTTTCCGGAAACTACGACACTGCCAGGTTCATATATCTTTACTATATTTCTATCCTCAACCGTTAATGGAACAAATTTTTCAATAATGATATCAGAATTACTTCCGATAAGAGTAAGGCCTTCCTGATTGGCCGCTAACAAGATACCCGATAATATAGGAAAAGGCGTTTTCGAAGATACCGCTTTAGCCACGTCCATGATTGCTTTATTAAACCACTCATTATTAATAACGAACTCCATACAAGGTTCACCCCATTTGTTAATTAGGGATACTAATTCGACAAAGACACACAAAAACCTTCAATCATGTTTCTAGCATTTTAATGAAACTGGTAAGAATTAATTATTTCTCTTTTCTTCTATAAAAAATAAAAACAACAGCTAGTTTGCTGTTGTTTTAAAAGCCGGATGTTTCTTAAGCAAAATACTATCTTAACTCGAAACATTAATTTCTTTATTTGTAAGCACCTGCAAGGCGTATCTGACATCCCTAGCAAAATGGATTGGGTCCTCAATTTTCTCGAAATGGATGTACATTAACCTAGGATCCTCAAATAGCCAGTGATTATGAAAACCGGTAACAATGATATTATGTTCTCTCAGCCTGCTTATAAAAGGGTTCAGCTCTTCTTGAAGAATTACAGTCTCACCACTACAAAGAGCTTTGCCATCTGGTGTTAATGATTCGAATGTAAACATCTGCGGGATAACCAGGAAGGACCTTGATCTCCTCCCTAAGACAGTTGGCTTAATATTGTTTCTTGATTTCATAACCATACAAGTACCATTTTCAAATGTAAGCATCCCGCCTAGTATCCGACCAAATTCATCACAAAGGTCCTCTGAGCAAGGAATTCCACGCATCCCGCCACCAAACAGTTGCCGAACCCCTACATTTCTATTGGTTAATACCCCTAAAGCATACCTAACTTTTCGAGCAAATGACAATGGTTCGTCAATCGACTCAAAATGCATATACATGAGGCGAGGCTCTTCAAATAGCCAATGATTGTGTAGTGCAGTTACAATAATTCCACATTCCCTTAAACGGGACATAAACGGGTTTACTTCTTCTTGGAGAATGACGGTTTCCCCTAGACATAAAGCCCTTCCGCGATATTTTCAAAAGAAAAAGCCTGTGGTACAAACATAAATGATTCAGCTCTCCGTCCCAGTACGACCGGGTGGATGTTTGTCCTAGATCTAGTAGCAGTACAAACTCCATTAATGATTGATGGAGTTGAATCAAGTATCCGGGCAAACTCGTCACATAATTGATTTTGATAGTTATCCCTGTTTTCCAACTAAAATTCCCTCCCAATAAGCAATTCCATTCTATAATATGAAAAAGTAATTAGTTGGACAGGGCATATTGTTCGAAATAATTTCAAAGCGGAGTCAGGGTGGTATGGATTTTTATTGTACTTAAAAACTATTTTCAAGGACATTTTATCAATCCAGCAGCATCAAATTGTACTCGAAAAGTCATTTCAAGGTCATTTTACCTGTCCAGCCGAATCAAATTGTACTCGAAACATCATTTCAAGGACATTTCAACTGTCGGGCTACAACGAATTGTACTCGAAATCTCACTTCAAGGACATTTCGCCATTCGATAGCCTTGAATTGTACCCGAGAATGTCTGCTCAAGTAAGCTTTTCTACCAAAATAAAAATCCTATTCATGAATTCTCATGAATAGGATTTTTCTATTAAAACTTTATGCAAACAGGATTTGGAACCGCAATGTCGTTTTGTAGGAGTGTCAACTTGCCTGTTTCGGAATTTCTCTCAAACAAGACAAGATTGCTGGAATTTTGGTTCGAGGCAATTAAAAATTTTCCTGTTGGGTCTAGGGCAAAATCTCTTGGCCAATCGCCTTCTGTTGATACCAATTCTACGAACTGAACATGGCCGTTTTCCTGATTCACTTCAAATACCGCGATGCTATTATGTCCGCGATTGCCAGCATAGACAAATTTACCGTCAGAAGAGACATGAATTGCACTACCCTGGTTATTTTCCGTAAATTCCGAAGGCAGAGTTGAAATGGATTGAATCTCTGAAAATGTCCCATTTTCATAAGATAATACGATTACTTCAGAGCTGAATTCAGTCATAACATAAGCAATAGAAGGATTTAGTGGATGAAACTCAAGATGTCTTGGACCACTGCCCGGTCTAAGTTCCAATCGATTCGTTTCAATTAAGGTCCCGTCTTCATTGACGCGGTATGTAAAAACTAGATCGCAGCCTAATTCAACAACGGCTAAATGCTTC
>NZ_HG964497.1:2216885-2269698 GCF_000613125.1 Bacillus sp. EB01 | reverse complement strand
TCCCATCCCGAACACGGAAGTTAAGCTTCTCAGCGCCGATGGTAGTTGGGGCGTAAGCCCCTGTGAGAGTAGGACGCTGCCGGGCAACAACAAAAGGGCAACCCATTACGGGTTGCCCTTTTCTTATGCTTAGGAAATTATGGATACTGCGTCTGTGGATAACCATTTTATTGAACATATGTATGCCTAGCTCCACAAGGCGCTTTTATTCTTATATATAGTACAAATTGCATTTTCATTCTTTATGGTAAATCACTAATTTTGCAACTGTCTTCATACAGATAGAGTTCTGACTTTTAAGGCAAACCTATAACCTTCGGGAGGCAGCAGGAAGGTCGTAGGTGGAGAATAACAGAACAGTGTATCGCCATTGGCGGTGAATGGCTGTAGTATGCCGGGAGGGAAATTCTTCTTTTATCTTCCCTTTCACATCACCGTACGAGCTAACCCACGAATAGACTTGGTTTTCTTATTGTTCCACTGACAACCAAAAGAATTTCCGTTAGACATACACGAATTCAGCGGATACACATACACTAAGAATGGTAGTTATCTACGTGACAATTCATAAAATTGTATACAAATCTTTAGGAACGGGCATGCTTATTATATGGAGGTGGGAGAAGTGAATTCACAGGCAATAAGTGAAACATGTGTGGTTTGCGGGGAAATTAAAACAAAAGGAATCCATTTATACACTTCTTTTATATGCATGGAGTGTGAAATGGATATGATAAAGACTGAAACAAATGATCCCAAATATCCATATTATCTAAAACAGCTCCGAAAAGTTACAGCGCCAGGCATTTTTTCTTAAAAAGTCCACTAGGGCTTTTATTTTTTTGTTTCCAAAGAAGTGATACAATGAAAAAAGACTTTCGTCATTCAGGAGTAGACATGAATCAATCTAACACACCTTTATATACTGCTTTACATTTACATAACTTGAAAAATTATGTTTCTTACCATGTACCTGGACATAAGAATGGGTTTGTTCAGAGTAATATTAATGAGGATTATTTTTCAGCGATAATGAAAATTGATGCTACGGAGCTAGCTGGGTTGGATGATCTTCATTCACCAGAGAGCGTCATATTGGAAGCCGAGCAGCTGCTTGCGGAGCTGCACGGGGTTAAGAAAAGTTTCTTTTTGGTAAATGGTTCGACTGCCGGAAATCTGGCAATGATTCTTGCTGTTTGCAAGGAAAATGACCGGATGATAGTACAACGGAATTGCCATAAATCTGTTATGAATGGTTTACAGCTTGCGAAGGCAAGGCCTATATTTATAGAACCAAATTATATTAACAGCTGGGATGTAGCAGGGGGCATCAGCAGGGAGGCCGTTATACAGGCAATCAGGGAATATCCTGATGCAAAAGGAGTTATTGTGACCTATCCAAATTATTATGGTATGGCGGATTCCATAAGAGAAATAGTTGATGAGGCACATAAATATGGAATTCCCGTACTGGTTGATGAAGCACATGGAGCCCATTTTTCAGCGGGAGGTTCATTCCCAGAACCTGCTTCCTCACAGGGAGCTGACATTATCGTACAGTCAGCCCATAAAACTCTTCCTGCAATGACGATGGGCTCGTACTTACATGTTAACAGTAGCTTGGTATCTATAGATAAAATAAAGGAAAAACTTCAATTCCTGCAATCAAGCAGTCCATCTTATCCAATAATGGCTTCTTTGGATATAGCAAGGTGTTACCTTTCAGGATACAATCACAATGATTTGGGATTTTTGATGGATCAGGTAAGCTCTTTTCGACGAAAGTTAAGCCAAATTAAGCAAATTACTGTGCTTGACTATCCTGGAGAAGGGGATCTGTTAAAGGTCACTATCCAGTCAGCCTGCCAGCTCAGTGGTTTTGAGCTTCAAAGGGAACTTGAAAAAGCAGGGATATATACAGAACTTGCAGACTCAAAAAATGTTTTATTTGTCCTGCCCCTTTTAAAAAAGGGCATGTTTTACCCTTTTGAGGACACCGTACAAAGAATTAATGCTATTCTAAGCCCATATGAGCAAATTATAAACCACAAAGCGACAATTAAGATAGGGCGCCAGAGCCACTCCAAATTGTCATTGACCTATAAAAAAATGGAAGAGAGCGACTTTATTCTTTCTAAGATTATAGAAGCAGAAGGGATGATTGCTGCCGAAACTATCATTCCTTATCCTCCGGGAATACCAATTATCATAAAAGGTGAGAGGCTCCAGGGGGACATAATAAAAAGACTTATGGAAATGAAGCAAAATGGGGCCCGCTTTCAAGGCGGAATCCACTTGGACAAGGGGGAAATTCTTGTCTTTGTTGAAGAGGAAGCAGATGGAGGTTGCAATGGTTAAAGGATTATTTATAACAATAGAAGGCCCAGAGGGTGCTGGAAAGTCGACAGTAGCATTGATGGTTGCCGAACATCTAAAGAAATGTGGGTACGATGCTTTAATAACTCGTGAACCTGGCGGAATTGATATTGCTGAACAAATTCGAAAGGTCATTCTTGAGCCAGAAAATATAGCGATGGATCCTAGGACAGAGGCTCTGCTTTATGCAGCCGCCCGCAGGCAGCACCTCATGGAAAAGGTAAGACCAGCGTTGGGGAAGGGCAGTATAGTCATTTGTGACCGGTTTATTGACAGCTCTCTTGCTTACCAGGGCTATGCTCGAGGTCTGGGAATAGAGGAAGTCTACAAGATAAATCAATTCGCGATTGAAACAATGATGCCTGACTTAACCATTTACTTTGACATTGAACCACAAGAAGGTTTGGAAAGGATAGCAAAGCATAAGGATAGAGAAATTAACCGGCTAGACCTGGAAGAACTAAGTTTCCACAGCAAAGTGAGAGAAGGGTATCTTATTTTACTGGAGCGATTCCCTGATCGCATAAAAAGAGTTGATGCATCTTTTGAATTGGAAGATGTATTTCGTTCAGTCAAGACGATAATTGAAACATTCCTCCCTCAAAAGTAGGGAGGATTTTTTTACTCACTAATTAAAGTAACCCTCTTTGTGGGATCGAATGTAATCGTTGGCTGAAAACCTAAAAGTAAACTAGTGGGGAAATTCCTCAGTCCCTTTTCTCCCATAAGAAAGTGTAAGTACATTCAATGTATAGTTCCATAGGTGAAAGAGTGTCCGTAATCAAAATTCCTGATATAATGAAAGGAAGAACACTTTAGGGGGCTGGAAAAATGAAATTAATAATAGCAGTCGTACAGGATCAGGATAGCAACCGGCTTTCCAATGCACTTGTTGACCATAACTTCAGAGCAACAAAACTTGCGACAACTGGAGGCTTCCTTAAGTCCGGCAATACGACATTTATGATTGGGGTAGAAGATACTCGGGTACAGAAGGCTCTGGATATTATTAGAGATAACTGCAAGTCCAGAGATCAGCTTGTTGCACCGGTATCTCCAATGGGAGGAAATGCAGATTCATATGTCCCATATCCAGTTGAGGTCGAGGTTGGTGGAGCAACAGTTTTTGTTCTTCCAATAGAACAATTTCTCCAATTCTAATTTTAATTATAAAGATTATATATACCTAGGAACTTACTGAGGGTGAAAAATGTGGCAATGTCTTGGGATGAAGTAGCTGAAATGCAGCCCGATGTAATAACATATATCAAAAATAGCTTTCAAAAGGAACGAGTTGCCCATGCATACTTGTTTGAGGGAATGCATGGCACCGGAAAACGAGATACAGCGATCCTGCTGGCTAAGGCGCTTTTCTGTGAGAATCTTCATGAGCGCTATAAACCATGTGAATCTTGCTTAAATTGCAAACGGATTACCAGCGGAAACCATCCTGACCTGCATCTGGTTGAACCGGATGGTCTTTCAATAAAAAAACAGCAAATTAAAGACTTACAGGAGGAATTCTCTAAAAAGGGAATGGAATCATCGAGAAAAGTATATATGGTTATTGATGCTGAAAAAATGTCAGTCAGCGCGGCTAATTCTTTACTGAAGTTCCTTGAAGAGCCCGGAGCTGATACGGTTGCCATACTGCTGACTGAAAATCCACAGCGAATACTACCCACCATATTATCGAGATGCCAAATAATTGCTTTCCACCCACTTAAACCCGACTTTTTTATAAAAAAGCTAATTGAAAACGGGGTTGATCCAAACTCTGCCCATCTGCTGGCACAAATGACAAATAATGTTCATGAGGCCATGGACCTAAATGTACAGGATTGGTTTGCACATGCCCAATTGGTAGTGGTAAAATTATATGAAGTGTTGAAAAAAAAACCTCTTGAAGCCATGGTCGCGCTTCAGGGTGAGTGGTTTGTACACTTCAAAGAAAAAGAACAGATAGACCGCGGCCTGGATTTGTTACTTCTTGTCTTTAGGGACCTATTATATATACAGTTGGGAAAGCAGGAGCAAATTGTTTTCAGGAGGGAAGCTGCACGCCTACAGCAATTAGCCCTGCATACCCGGATGAGCAGCTTGCCAGACCAAATGGCTGCGGTGCTCGAGGCGAAACGGAAACTTCAAGCCAATATGAACCCGCAGCTATTGATGGAGCAGCTCGTGCTAAAATTGCAGGAGGGATCGGCATTTGTATGACGTAGTTGGGGTACGCTTTAAAAAAGCGGGTAAGATATACTATTTTGATCCCGGAGATCTGCCAATCAACAAGGATGAATATGTCATAGTTGAAACTGTACGGGGCGTTGAGTTTGGCAGGGTCGTCATTGCCAGGAAACAAGTGGACGAGCATGACGTAGTTCTGCCATTAAAAAAGGTCGTACGGATTGCGGATCAAAAGGACAAACTCATTGTAGAGGAAAACAAGCTTGCAGCAAAAGAAGCATATGATGTTTGCTGCGAGAAAGTCAGTGGCCATCAATTGGATATGAAGCTAGTTGATGTAGAATACACGTTTGACAGGAATAAAGTAATTTTTTATTTCACTGCAGATGGCCGGGTTGATTTTAGGGAATTAGTTAAGGACCTTGCTTCCATCTTTAGGACAAGGATTGAACTTCGTCAGATTGGTGTTAGGGATGAAGCCAAGATGCTCGGAGGAATTGGCCCATGTGGAAGGATGCTCTGCTGTTCAACTTTCCTTGGAGACTTTGATCCAGTCTCAATAAAAATGGCAAAGGATCAGAACCTGTCGTTAAATCCCACCAAGATTTCCGGTCTATGCGGACGGCTTATGTGCTGTCTGAAATACGAAAATGATGAATATGAAACAGCAAAGGATCTTCTTCCTGACCTGGGTGAAATTATTTCAACCCCGCTTGGCAGAGGAAAGGTCGTTGGCTTAAATATTCTTGAACGTGTACTCCAGGTGGAAATTAAAGATCAAGAGAAGGTTCTGGAATTCACTTTGGATGAAATCTTAAAAGAGGGTGCTTTATCTATACCATCCACAGACTAATGAGGTGGAACACGTGGATAAAAAGGAAATATTCGAGTCGGTAGGCTCTATGGAAACTCAGATAGGAAACCTCTATCAGCAATTGGGAGAATTGAAGGAACATCTTGCTGAAATACTGGAGGAAAATCACTCTCTCAAGCTGGAGAATGACCTTCTAAGGCGCCGACTGGAAAAATTCGAAGAACAGACAGGCCTGGCAGGTAAAAAGGGAAAGAAGGGCCGAACCGGGACCAAGCCTGTTGATATTGGAGAAGGCTATGACAATCTTGCGCGTCTTTACCAGGAAGGGTTCCACATCTGCAATTTGCACTTTGGAAGCCTGCGTAAAGAAGGCGACTGTTTATTTTGCCTTTCATTCTTGAATAAAAAATAGTGCCTTCCTTATTATAAGGAAGGCTTTTTTGAATGAGCGAAAGGATAACGCTTTTAAAATTTACCTTGTTTGTCATAGCAGCAGAGTTTCGAAAAGTGTGTAAAATAATACTATTGATTCAATAATAATTCAATTAGTGCTTGAGCAAATAGTGCCGGAGGATTAAAGATGGTAGAGTTAAAAGAAGATGAACGCCTTGACTATTTACTTGCAGAAAACTTGAGGATTATTCAAAGTCCTTCAGTTTTCGCTTTTTCTCTTGATGCAGTCCTATTATCAAGATTTGTTTATGTTCCTATCCAAAAAGGGGAACTTTTGGACCTATGTAGTGGCAATGGAGTTATCCCGTTGTTTTTAAGTACCCGTTCAAAGGGAAGAATTACAGGAGTCGAGATTCAGGAAAGGCTTTATAGCATGGCAGAACGGAGCATTCATTATAATGACCTGGACAATAGGGTGAAAATGGTTCTTGGAGATATAAATGATATGACAAAAAAACTTGGCTATGGCAAGTTTGATGTAGTAACATGCAATCCCCCATATTTTAAAACACCTCCCGAAGGGGAGATTAATGAAAATGAGCATTTTGCTATAGCCAGGCATGAAATTCTTTGTACTCTGGAAGACACTATTAGAGTTTCTGCCGCAATGGCCAGGGCTGGCGGGAAAGTTGCGTTTGTGCATAGACCAGAAAGGCTGATTGAAATAATTGAATTGATGAGAAAATACCGGCTAGAACCTAAAAGAGTTCAATTTGTACATCCTAAGGTAGGAAAGGAAGCTAACACATTATTAATAGAAGCTACGAAGGGCGGACAGCCTGGCCTCAAGGTTTTGCCTGCTGTTATTGTCTATAATGAGGAAAATGAATATACCCCTGAGTTAAGAGAGATTTTATATGGAAGAAACTAATCACTATTTTTATGTATTATCATGCCGGGATGGAAGCTTTTATGGGGGATATACAAATAACCTGGCCAGGAGAGTGCAGCTTCATAATCAAGGGAAAGGGGCTAAATATACAAGGGCAAGGGTACCCGTAACGCTTCTATTCGCCAAGTCATTTCCCACAAAGACCGAAGCTATGCAGGCAGAGTACCGTTTTAAACAGCTTTCCCGTCAGAAAAAAGAAGAATTTTTGGCCAATGAAAAGGGTGAGGATTATGTGGCAGCAAAAAAGCTTTGATAATGAGGAGTCAAAAGGAATCTTGTATCTTGTCCCAACACCTATAGGGAATCTTGAGGATATGAGCTTTAGGGCGGTTAGGATCATGAGGGAAGCAGACATAATAGCTGCCGAGGACACGCGCAATACAAAGAAGCTATGTAATTATTTTGAAATAACTACCCAAGTTATAAGTTACCATGAGCATAATAAGGAGGCAAGCGGCTCCAAGCTTATAGGGAAATTAAAGGATGGTCTGAAAATTGCCTTAGTAAGTGATGCTGGCATGCCAACAATCTCAGACCCAGGTTATGAGCTAGTTGTACAGGCAGTAAATGAACAGATTGCGGTTGTACCTCTTCCTGGTGCAAACGCCGCATTAACCTCATTAATAGCATCCGGCCTTCCTGCACAACCCTTTTACTTTTATGGCTTTCTGCAACGGCAGAAGAAAGATAAAAAAAAGGAATTGGAACTTCTTAGTCAGCAAACAGGGACTATTGTCCTTTACGAATCGCCACACAGATTAAGAGAGACATTAGGCCTTATTCTGGAAATTGTGGGGAATAGAAGGATTGTTCTTTGCAGGGAATTGACCAAAAAGTATGAGGAATTTATCAGGGGGACTGTTTCTGAAGCAATTGAATGGTGTGGGAATGGCGAGGTAAGGGGAGAATTTTGCTTAATATTGGAAGGGGGAACAGAGAACCCAATCCAAGTAGAATCCTGGTGGGAAAACCTGTCGATTGAAGAACATGTGAACCATTATATTAATGAAAAACAAGCATCCTCAAAGGAAGCAATTAAGCTTACATCAAAAGACCGAGGGATGAGTAAGCGGGATATCTATCGAGAGTTTCATATTGAATAAAAAATAAAAGTGCAAGCATCTTTGTGCAGGCAAATGGAAACCTCGTAAGAACGGCCTTGGGACAAGCCTATTCTTGGGGTCATTGCATTGCTTTTGCGGCTGAACGTACGTACAAAAAAAGGGCTTCACCATATAGGAGAAGCCTTTTTTTAGTAAATTATTTGGAAAATACATTCTGAATTTCTTTTATAAGAAGTTCTGCGCCTTCGCGGCTTAAGATGAGCTTGCCATCTGCAAGAGCTATGTTGTCATCAGATACTTCACCAGTTACCTGGCAAGTCATATTTGGTTTATATTTCTTAAGAATGATGCGCTCATCATCTACATAGATTTCCAATGCATCCTTCTCTGCGATACCCAAAGTACGTCTTAGCTCAATTGGAATAACAACACGTCCAAGTTCATCAACTTTACGGACAATACCTGTAGATTTCATTAAATTATCTCCTCTCATTTTCCACGTTTCTCTTTTTATTGTTGTTACAAAGTTCGTCATAATTCGACATTTTTCTAATAGCTTTATGATACCAGTAGTTCCCATATTCGTCAATTACTTTCTTTTTAAAAATGAATTAACAACTTTTGGTTTTTGGAATAAACTCTTGATAAATCAGGCTTTTAAAAAGAAGATAAAAAGAAGAGTAAAAAATCGAATATTTTTTGAACATTTTTTTAGAATAATAAAATGCGTTGTTGAAAATCATAATTCGACAAAAAACAACAAAAAAGGGATAACGAACATATATACTATTCGTATAATACAAAAATTTTATTGGGATAGGGGGAAACTTTTTGTGTTATCCTGCTCCATTCCTCCTCTCAGGAAACCTATGTTATTGCAGAAAAGTTGATTTTTCGGTATATTTTGATGATAGAAGCTGAAGTGAATAGGCAATAATGGACTTAAAAAGTATCTGGAATTGGTTACATAAAAGGAGGATTCATGGTGGAAGAAAACAAAAAAACGTTTTATATTACAACACCTATATATTATCCTAGCGGAAATCTGCATATTGGGCATGCATATACAACTGTAGCTGGTGATGCAATGGCACGCTATAAGCGCTTGCGAGGCTATGATGTTATGTACCTGACTGGTACGGATGAACACGGCCAGAAAATCCAGAGAAAGGCAGCGGAAGAAGGACTGACGCCACAGCAATATGTGGATGGCATTGTTGAAGGTATTCAGGATCTCTGGAAAAAACTTGATATTTCTTATGATGATTTTATCAGAACAACCCAGGACAGACACAAAAAATCGGTCGACAAGCTTTTTGCACAACTTGTCGAACAAGGTGATATATATCTTGATGAGTATGAGGGATGGTATTGTACGCCTTGTGAATCATTCTTTACCGATAGGCAGCTAGTCGAGGGGAACTGTCCTGACTGTGGGAGACCGGTCGAAAAGGTAAAGGAAGAATCATATTTCTTTAGAATGAGTAAGTATGCTGATAAGCTTCTTGAGTTTTATGAGAATAATCCTGAATTCATCCAGCCTGAATCCAGAAAAAATGAAATGATCAATAATTTTATTAAGCCTGGCCTTGAAGATCTCGCTGTTTCTCGTACAACGTTTGACTGGGGAATTAAGGTGCCTGGAAATCCAAAGCATGTTATTTATGTGTGGATTGATGCTTTATCAAATTATATCACTGCTCTTGGTTATGGCAGTGAGGATGAAACGAAATATAAAAAGTATTGGCCCGCCGATGTTCATCTTGTAGGAAAAGAGATTGTCCGTTTCCACACAATTTATTGGCCAATTATGCTTATGGCTCTTGACTTGCCTCTTCCTAAAAAAGTATTTGCTCATGGATGGCTTTTGATGAAGGATGGAAAAATGTCCAAATCAAAGGGGAATGTCGTCAATCCAGTTACCCTTATTGATCGGTATGGGCTTGATGCGCTCCGCTATTATCTTCTCCGGGAAGTTCCTTTTGGAGCAGATGGCGTCTTCACTCCGGAAGGTTTTGTTGAAAGGATAAACTTCGACTTAGCAAATGACCTTGGCAATCTTCTTAACCGCACAGTGGCTATGATTGACCGATACTTTGGCGGCCAGGTTCCTGTTTACTCCGGGTCTGTAACGGAATTTGACCATGTTCTTTTATCAGTAAACAAGGAAACTGTCGAAAAGTATGAAGAAGCAATGGATAAAATGGAATTTTCAGTGGCACTGACGGCCGTTTGGCAGCTAGTTAGCCGTTCGAATAAATACATTGATGAAACCCAACCCTGGGTTATTGCAAAGGATGAGGAACGAAAGGCTGAGCTAGAAGCGGTTATGGTTCATTTGGCTGAAACCCTTCGCCGGGTTGCCATTATGCTGCAGCCTTTCTTGACTCGCTCGCCGCAAGGGATTTTTGAACAACTGGGAATTTCCGATGAATCTTTGAAGGCTTGGGAAAGCCTTGCGGAATTTGGAGCAATTCCTTCAGGTACCAAGGTGGCAAAAGGAAATCCTTTGTTCCCTCGTCTTGAAATCTCTGAAGAGGTCGAGTTTATTAAAGGAGAAATGCAAGGTTCGGCCCCAGCTGTTGAAGAGAAAAAGCCTGAGGTAAATAAAACGGAAGAAGCTCTTGAAGCTGAGGAAATTTCCATTGAAGATTTTATGAGGGTGGAATTGCGTGTGGCGGAGGTTCTGCAGGCTGAGCAAGTAAAGAAAGCCGATAAGCTGCTGAAGCTGCAGCTTGATCTCGGCTACGAAAGGCGTCAGGTTGTTTCGGGAATCGCCGAATATTACAAGCCTGAAGAAATCATTGGCAGAAAGGTTATTTGTGTTACAAACTTGAAACCAGTAAAACTCCGTGGAGAACTTTCACAGGGAATGATTCTAGCCGGGAAAACAGAAGGAACCTTATCGCTTGCTTCAGTGGATCAAAGCCTTCCTAACGGGACAAAGATAAAGTAAAACTTCAGTCAGTAGGATTTTTCCCCCACTGATTGGCAGAGCGGAAACCCTGATTGTTGATTTCCAGGAGCAGAGGCCCAAAAAACTTACTTTACCAAACAGACCTTTTGGGAGGCAGAGGCTCACTGCCATTAAGGCTGCAGAAAATAATATAATCAAATGAGAAGGGAATGCCGAATTGAAAAGCATTCCCTTTTTCAACAGCGAGGTGGCGTGGTTTATGCTAATTGATACTCATACTCATTTAAATGCTGACCAGTTTGAAGAAGATATAAACGATGTGATTGCCCGTGCAAAAGACAATGGGGTAGAAACCATGGTTGTTGTGGGTTTTGACAGGCCCACGATCAAAAAGGCGATGGAACTTGCCGAGGAGCACGATTTCATTTATGCGGTAGTTGGATGGCATCCAGTTGATGCTATTGATATGACCGATGATGATTTAGCCTGGATAGAGAAACTTTCTTCCCACCCTAAAGTAGTGGGAATTGGGGAAATGGGGCTTGACTATTATTGGGACAAATCTCCAAAGGATATTCAAAAAGAGGTCTTTCGGAAGCAAATCAGGCTAGCTAAGAGGGTAAAGCTGCCAATTGTCATTCATAATCGTGAAGCAACAGCAGATATTGTAGAAATACTAAGTGAAGAAGATGCAGCTGAAGTAGGCGGTATTATGCATTGTTTCAGTGGAAGTGTAGAAACCGCAAAGAAATGTGTGGAAATGAATTTCCTTATTTCTCTCGGAGGCCCAGTTACTTTTAAAAATGCGAAAAAGCCAAAAGAAGTAGCCGCCGAGGTTCCTCTGGAAAAGTTGCTAGTCGAAACGGATTGCCCATACCTTGCCCCGCATCCATACCGTGGCAAGCGGAATGAACCTGCCCATGTGCGTTTAGTGGCTGAAGAAATTGCTAGAATCAAGGAGATCCCATTCGAACAAGTGGCAAATGTTACAACTGAAAATGCTAAACGGATTTTCGGCATAAGTTGACATCAAATAGTGTCGTAACCGGCAGTTGCTTGTCCAAATACGAACTAAAAACTTAAAGTTCTACACGTCTCCTTTTCAACATAGGATAATCATGTCGATAAGTTATTCTTTGCAAATTGGGGAAGGATGTGCATAATTAGAACTACCTTCGGCAAAGGTCCAGAGTTGACAGCTGGTAATATGGTTCTATATAATCACTCCAAGAGAAAAGGAGGCGTTTTTCATCGGATTCATAAACATGAAAAACCTGTTTCCACCATCTTTGAGTAGAAAAAAACTGGTAATCTTTATTGCTAGTTTCCTAGTTTTCACCGTTACACTTGGGTTTTCTTTTTATGAGGGGACCAAAAAAACAGTCGCCTTGACATTGAATGGCCAGGACAAAGTAGTACAGACCCATGCACAAACGGTGGAAGAGGTTTTAAAGGAACTAGGGCTTACCATAAACTCAAATGATTATTTGTTTCCATCGGTAAAGACAAAGGTGAAAGATAACCTTGAAATTGTCTGGAAACAAGCTAAACAGGTTGATATTGTCAAAGATAACGAGAAGAAAACGGTTTGGACAACAGCCGATACGGTTGCAGAGCTCCTTAAAGAGCAGAAGATTTCCTTGATTGAGCAAGATGATATTTCTGCAAAACCTGAAGATCCAATCAGCGACAAAATGAGTATTGAAATTAATAAAGCCCTTTATCTAACTTTTATTGATGGCAGCAAAAAGGCACAAAAAGTGTGGTCTACTTCGGCTACTGTCGCTGACTTTTTAACACAGCAAGGCATTACACTAAAAAAGCTAGATCGAGTTCAACCCTCATTACAGGAGAAGGTTGAACAAAATGCCGTGATAAAGGTCATTCGGGTAGAAAAAGTCACCGATGTAGTGGAAGAACCAATCAATTTTGCAGTAGTAACAAAGAAGGATACGAACCTTGCCAAAGGAAAAGAGAAGATTGTAAAAGAAGGAAAACAGGGACTTAAGACCAAAAAGTTTGAAGTAGTCCTTGAAAATGGAAAAGAGGTTTCACGCAAACTGGTTAGTGAAAAAACGGTTCGTGAAAAAGAGGATAAAGTGGTTGCACTCGGTACAAGAGTCCTAGTTGCCCAGGTCTCTCGTGGTTCTATGCCTTCAGGAGGCAAGGAGTTCTATGTATCTTCAACAGCCTATACAGCAGGATGCAATGGGTGCTCTGGTATTACTGCGACTGGAATCAATCTCCGTGCCAACCCAAATGTAAAGGTAATAGCTGTTGACCCTAGAATCATCCCACTAGGCACAAAGGTTTATGTCGAAGGATATGGATATGCGATAGCTGCTGATAAAGGTTCTGCTATTAAAGGTTATAAAATAGACGTGTTTTTTCCTAACCTCTCTGATGCTTATCGATGGGGAAATAGGAAGGTTAAAATTAAAATCCTTAACTAAATAGTCCTTCAAAATGCAGGGTTCCGTCCCTGCATTTTGTTTTTGTGCTGTTTTTTCCTTATACTAAGAATGAAAATGTCTTATCTATATAGACGGAAGAGATTACAAAATGGTTTCACTTTTATATCAAATTCATTAAAAAAATTATAAATTTAGTGCTTGCTTATTTTGGAGGAAATAATGAAAATCAAGGAAATCATCGTAGTGGAGGGCAAGGACGATACGACTGCAATAAATAGGGCCGTTGAAGCAGACACCATTGAAACAAACGGCTCAGCTTTAAACGAGGAAACAATTGAAAAAATCAGATTGGCCAGTCGGGTTAGGGGTGTCATTGTATTTACCGATCCTGACTTTCCAGGTGAAAAGATACGGAGTGAGATTTCTAGGCAAATTCCCGGATGCAAACACGCTTTCCTTGAAAAGGAAGAAGCCAGAGGTAAGCCTGGCAGCAGCCTTGGTGTAGAGCATGCAAGTCCAGAGGCAATCCGTAAAGCTTTATGGGCAGCACAATGGATGAATGAAGATGCGCAAGAGGAGATTACACAGGAAGATTTGCTGGCTGCCGGGTTGGTCGGAGGTCAGGGTTCAAGTTCAAAGAGAGAGCGGCTTGGGAAGCTGCTGAAAATTGGATATACAAACGGGAAGCAGCTTCATAAACGGCTGAAGATGTTTCAAATAAGCAGACAGCAATTTACGGAAGCCCTTCAAGCAATCCGTCAGGAGGAAAGAAATGGATAAAGATATTGCAACTCCCTTAAGAACACGAGCAATTCTTGAAAAGTATGGCTTCTCATTTAAAAAAAGTTTGGGGCAGAATTTTCTTATAGATACAAATATACTTAGAAAAATTGTAGATGCTGCGGCAATTACATCCGATACAGGTGCAATTGAAATTGGGCCGGGAATTGGAGCGTTGACAGAACAGCTTGCTAAAGCAAGCAAAAAAACGGTGGCTTTTGAGATTGATCAGCGCCTTCTCCCAATCCTTGAGGATACTTTATCCCCATATGAGAATGTGAAAGTTATTCACAGCGATTTTTTAAAGGCGGATGTTAAATCAGTTATTGAGCAAGAGTTCCCACCAGGGATGGATCTTGTTATAACGGCTAATCTTCCTTATTACGTTACAACGCCAATTATCATGAGAATTTTGGAAGAGCAACTGCCTGTCAGAGGAATTGTTGTCATGCTACAGAAAGAAGTTGCGGACAGAATAACAGCCCGCCCTGGCACAAAGGATTATGGCTCACTGTCAATAGCCATTCAATATTATACCAATGCTGAGGTTGTCATGATTGTTCCCAAAACGGTCTTTGTACCACAGCCGAATGTAGACTCTGCCGTAATAAGGCTTACGGTAAGAGAAAAACCTGCTGTTAAAGTGAAAGATGAAGAATTCTTCTTTGAAGTAACGCGAGCAAGTTTTGCCCAAAGGCGCAAGACAATACTGAATAACCTGACAAGCCAGCTAGAGCAAGGTAAAGAAAAAAAGGATTTAATAATTGCGGCACTTAACGATTCAGCTATTGAACCGACACGTCGGGGAGAGACTTTGTCATTGGAGGAATTTGCCCGGTTAAGCAACTCGCTCCTTCCTGTTTTCAGAACTTAGGGAATCTAAGAAATTATTTAAGGCTATTCCATACGGATTGCTACTGTTTTAATCATATGTCACCTGTTCCCAGAAAACCGCATAGCCTATGAAAGAAACCTATTGGGGTGAATTCTGTGGCTATTAAACGGATGGATATTGTCGGAAGACGATCGTATAATTGTGATATTCTTTTTAGAGTAATTGATATTATTGAAAAAGATGGGCGGCAGATTGCCTATCTTTATGGAGAGTATGTTCGCCTTGCAGCAGATGCGCCATGCGAGGACCTTGTGATTATGGGTCATTCTGAAAGGCAAAAGTTGAACAACGAATATTGTTCCAAGGAAGAACAATCATTGGAACTGTTTCGCCAGGATGTAACTCTCCTGAAACAGAGGCAAGAGTATCAGGCTACTGCTGGTTATGCAAAACCAGCCAACTACTTTCAAATCCCCGGAAAGGTCCTTCATCTGGATGGGGATCAATCATACCTTAAAAAATGCCTTGATCTTTATGAAAAAATAGGAATACCGGTTTATGGAATTCACTGCAATGAAAAGGAAATGCCAGAAAGAATAGGAGGACTCATTGATTATTATCGCCCGGATATTCTGGTTATAACGGGTCATGATGCCTATTCAAAGTCGAAAGGGAAAATGAGTGATATCAATGCTTACCGGCATTCAAAGCATTTTGTCCAGACAGTTCGGGAGGCAAGGCGCAAAGTTCCGCACTTGGACCAGCTTGTCATCTTTGCAGGGGCCTGCCAATCGCATTTCGAATCTTTAATTGCCGCTGGAGCCAATTTCGCCAGCTCGCCATCAAGAATTAATATTCATGCCCTCGATCCTGTTTATATTGTCGCTAAAATTAGTTTTACTCCTTTTATGGAGCGGATTCATGTATGGGATGTATTAAGAAATACATTAACAGGTGAAAAGGGTCTTGGCGGAATCGAGACAAAAGGAGTGTTAAGAACTGGTATGCCCTATCGACCGGAATATGCAGAAGAAGGGGAATAAGCCTAATAACAGGGCTTATTCTTTTTTGTGCACTACTCTGGTTCCTTTTTACAGTTGGAAGCCTTACATATATCGGCTAAGGTAAGGGCATTATAATATTTGTTGAATTTTACAAGAAAAAGTAGAACAAAAAATATTGACAATCATTTTCAAGAACTATATAATTTATGCTTTTTCTTTGACAAAACTATGTCAGCGTGTTATACTTTACACAGTGAGGTGGATCGAATGCCAAAAACACTTGCCGATATCAAAAAGGCTCTGGATTCAAATCTGGGAAAAAGGCTTCTGTTAAAAGCGAACGGAGGCCGCAGAAAGACCATTGAACGTTCCGGAATTTTAGCGGAGACTTATCCTTCAGTTTTTGTTATTGAACTGGACCAGGAAGAAAATGCATTTGAACGGGTATCTTACAGCTATGCAGATGTACTTACAGAAACAGTGGAAATTACCTTCTATGAAGAAGCAGCAGGACAAGCAGCTTTAAGCTAGGATATAAGTATGCAGGGCAGCGGGCGATTCGTCCGCTGTTTTTGTGTTTGTAGTTAAGTGTTACTAGGATGAAAAAACGGAATGGTTTGCATACTAATATTGCCGCGGTTGATTGGAGGGGTTGTTTTAAATGGCCAGAAGAAAGGGAGTAATGTCTGACCGTTTTAAAGAAGAACTAGCAAAGGATCTTGGTTTCTATGATGTTGTTGAGAAGGAAGGATGGGGCGGTATACGAGCGCGTGATGCAGGAAATATGGTCAAGCGCGCGATTGAACTTGCTCAACTGCAACTTCTGCAGGATCGGCAATGAATCCTGCCCTTCGAAAACTTGGAAACCTGATTGTAGCGGCCAGGCTCAGTTTTAAACGGCTGGGCCGTATGGTCTCAAGCCGGAACGATGAGGCTACCGTTCCTGTAACTCAACATCGTCTTGAAGAAACAGCAACCGTTTGGTTTGCGAAAACGGGTAAAGGAGACACCTGAATACGGCAAAGACCGTCTTCGAGCACTTAAAATAACAAATCTCTGCGGCAAGTCCGGGATGATCTCCCGGGCCTTTTTGTTTTAGTTAGTACCGCGGCTTTCCCCTAGCAAAATTTATTTGGATTATCAGTTTCACTTTATATTTTTGGGTGTATTCATCAAACAAGGTCTTATCAGTAAGGTTTTGTGGTAAAATAGGACAAAATTAGTGTTCTTGTTGTATTTATACTAAAGTAGGTGGACTTCTTTGAAGCTATTAGTTAAAGCCCCGGCAAAAATCAATCTTTCCCTTGATGTATTGCATAAACGGCCGGATGGCTATCATGAAGTAGAAATGATTATGACAACAATCGATCTGGCAGACCGACTTGAGTTATCCCCTAACGAAACCGGTCAAATCAAAATCGTGTCCCAGAGCCGTTTTGTTCCGGATGACCATCGTAATCTGGCATACCAGGCAGCTCAGCTATTAAAGGATAGATTTGGAGTAAAGCAAGGTGTAACCATTTCGATTGATAAAATTATTCCGGTTGCTGCAGGGCTGGCTGGCGGAAGCAGTGATGCTGCGGCTGCCCTAAGAGGGCTGAATAAAGTATGGGGGCTGGGACTTTCCCTGGACGAGCTTGCTGTACTGGGAGCTGAAATTGGTTCAGATGTATCTTTTTGTGTGTATGGAGGGACGGCCCTCGCGACAGGCCGTGGTGAAAAGATCGAACAATTGCCAACTCCGCCTACATGCTGGGTCATTCTGGCCAAGCCGTTTACAGGGGTATCTACTGCCGATGTTTATAGGCGCTTGGATGTCTCGAGTATTATACATCCCAAAACAGCAGCAATGATTGACGCTATAAGGGACAATAACTATGCAGAGGTATGCAGGAATGTAGGAAATGTCCTTGAAGGTGTTACATTAAAGCACTACCCTGAAGTTGCGCAAATCAAAGAACAGATGAAGAGATTCGGTGCGGATGCAGTCCTGATGAGCGGGAGCGGCCCAACTGTATTCGGTCTCGTCAAGCATGATTCAAGAATGCACAGGATCTATAACGGATTGAGAGGTTTTTGCGATCAAGTTTTTGCCGTCCGTATGCTTGGGGAGCGGAATATTGAATAAATCCGGATGATTATGATAAATTTAAATTAAAATATTCGGTATTCGGAGGTCTTCATGAAATTTCGCCGTAGTGAACGCTTAATTGACATGACAAATTACTTGTTAGAACGGCCCCGCGAACTCGTTCCGCTAACCTTTTTCGCAGAACGCTATTCGTCAGCTAAATCATCAATTAGTGAGGATCTCGCCATAATCAAGGAAACATTTGAAAAGCGGGGAATCGGGACGCTTCAAACTGTTCCTGGCGCAGCTGGCGGGGTTAAGTTTTTGGTAAGGATAGGAGAAATTGAAGCAAGAGATTTTGTATCGGAATTATGTGAATTGATTGCAAGGCCGGACCGCCTTTTACCTGGTGGATATTTGTATTTAGCTGATATCCTGGGAAACCCTCAGACTGTCCAAACCGCAGCGAAGATTATCGCTTCCGCCTATGCTAGAACAAAAATTGATGTGGTGATGACGGTTGCAACAAAAGGAATTCCGCTTGCGTATGCAGTGGCGACAGAATTGAATGTGCCCTTGGTAATAGTTAGGCGTGATAATAAGGTTACTGAGGGACCGACAGTCAGCATCAATTATGTTTCGGGTTCAACTAAACGGATTCAGACAATGGTCCTTTCAAAACGCAGCCTTGCAGAAGGTTCAAAAGTTCTGATTGTTGATGACTTCATGAAAGCCGGGGGTACAGTGGCTGGAATGATTAGTTTACTTGATGAATTCAAGGCGACCGTTGCGGGGATAGCCGTCTTAGTCGAATCCGAAAAAATTGAGGAAAGGCTTGTTGATGAATATATATCGCTTGTCCAGCTTGCAGACGTCGATGTTCGTGAGAAGCGGATAAGTGTTACAGAAGGAAATTATTTTAGCCGCAACAAAAGGGAGGAACAGTAATGAAGGTAGTGCAGACAGATATGGCACCAGCTGCAATCGGCCCATATTCACAAGGGATTGTTGTTAACAACATGTTCTATAGTTCCGGACAAATACCTCTTACGAAAGAGGGCGTACTTGTAGAAGGAGATATAGCTGCCCAAACAAGGCAGGTATTCAAAAATCTGGAGGCTGTCCTGGCTGCGGCTGGATCTAGTTTTAATACAGTTGTGAAAACGACTGTTTTTATTAAAAACATGGATGACTTTGCCGCGCTCAATGACGTATATGCCGAATTTTTCCCAATTCATAAACCAGCAAGATCTACAGTCGAAGTGGCCAGGCTGCCAAAAGACGTACTTGTTGAAATTGAGGTAGTTGCACTGGTAAAGTAACAAATCTTATAGTATTTATTCCATTTTATACCTTTTCTTCTAAAGTTCACTAATTTGACGAAATTTTTCTAAAAAATCTCAATTAAAAGAAGGAAAACAAAAATTTCTGACGAATATAGTATTAGGTTTTTTTATTTACGAGAAAAGGGTGTGAAGGTATGGAAGTGACAGACGTAAGATTGCGCCGCGTAAATACAGAAGGACGGATGAGAGCAATTGCCTCAATTACGCTCGATAATGAATTTGTCGTCCACGATATCCGCGTGATCGATGGCAACAATGGCTTGTTTGTGGCAATGCCGAGCAAGCGTACTCCGGACGGGGAGTTTCGCGATATCGCCCATCCGATCAATTCCGGTACCCGCGGAAAAATCCAGGAAGCGGTCCTCGCAGAGTATCACCGCCTGGGCGAATTAGAAGTTGAATTTGAAGAAGCCGGAGCTTCATAAGCATAATGCATCAAGGGCCTACTGTAAAAAGTCAGGCTCTTTTTCATTTCTACAGGCTTACTCCCCTTAAATACCACGCTATGTAAAAATTATACATTCTTCCAGTATCCTTGAAATAACAACCTATTTACGATAATATTTTAAATTGGATAAACAGAAGATGGCTTTGTACGGAAAATACTTTATAACAGCCATTTTGCTGTATATATGTAAAATTGGAGGCATGTGCATGTCGAATCGTTTTGCTGTCATCCTGGCTGCCGGTCAAGGGACACGCATGAAATCAAAGCTTTATAAGGTTCTCCACCCTGTTTGTGGGAAACCGATGGTAGAGCATGTTATTGACCAGATTTCGAATCTTTCCATAAATGAAATAGTAACAATCATCGGCCATGGAGCCGAGAAAGTAAAAGCGCAGCTTGGAGAAAAAAGCAGCTACGCACTCCAGGAAAAACAGTTGGGAACTGCTCATGCTGTTTTGCAGGCTGCAGGCCAGCTAGGCGACAAGGAAGGTGTTACCCTGGTTGTTTGCGGGGATACTCCTTTAATCACTTCTGAAACGATGGAAGCTTTGTTCAGCCACCATAGGACAACGGGTGCAAAGGCGACTGTATTAACCGCTCAGATGAGTGACCCAGCGGGATATGGCCGCATTGTCAGGAATGGGAAAGGCCATGTAGAAAAAATCGTTGAGCATAAAGATGCAAGTGAAGCTGAAAAGGCAATAACGGAAATCAATACGGGAACATATTGTTTTGATAATCAAGCTCTATTTTCTGCCCTCAAGAATGTTTCCAATGAAAATTCACAAGGTGAATACTATCTTCCTGATGTCATTGAAATCCTCAAGAAACAGGGTGAGATCGTTTCTGCGTTTATGACAGCTGATCAGGCTGAAACACTCGGAGTCAATGATCGGATTGCGCTTTCTGAGGCCGAAAGGATTATGAGAAACCGAATTAATACACTGCATATGCGAAATGGTGTCACAATTATTGATCCTGCCTCCACATATATTGGCCCGGACGTCCGAATTGGACAGGATACTGTAATCCTGCCGGGTACAATTATAAGCGGCAGTACCGTCATCGGCTCGGATTGTAAAATTGGTCCCCATACAGAAATTGATTGTTGTGAAGTAGGAAATGAAACAGTTATCAGGCAGTCGGCTGCTTTCCGAAGCTCAATTGGATCTTGTGTGAATATCGGTCCATTTGCTCATATCCGTCCTGATTCCCAGCTTGGCAATGATGTCAAAATCGGCAATTTCGTCGAGATTAAAAAGGCTGTTATTGGAAATTCTAGTAAAGCCTCTCATCTCAGCTATATTGGCGATGCGGAAGTTGGCAGTGATGTGAACATTGGCTGTGGTTCAATTACTGTTAATTATGATGGCAAAAACAAGTTTTTGACCAAAATAGAAGATGGAGTATTTATCGGGTGTAATTCGAACCTTGTAGCCCCAGTGACAATCGGAAAGGGAGCTTATGTTGCTGCAGGGTCGACAATTACTGAAAACGTCCCGTCTGAAGCCTTGTCTGTCGCGAGAGCTCGGCAGGTAAATAAAGAAAATTATGTTCAAAAACTTAACATAAAGAAATAATGAATCCAATTGGAGGCCATCATGTCAAACCAATATTTAGATCCAAATTTAAAGGTGTTCAGCCTAAACTCAAATTATCAGCTGGCAGATGAGATTGCTAAGGTAATTGGAGTAGAGCTTGGTAAATGTTCAGTAACGCGTTTTAGTGACGGAGAAATTCAAATTAATATTGAAGAAAGTATCCGTGGCTGCGATGTATATGTAATTCAATCCACAAGTGCGCCAGTCAATGAGAATATTATGGAATTGTTGATTATGATTGATGCTCTAAAGCGCGCTTCGGCAAAAACAATTAATATTGTTATGCCTTATTATGGTTATGCCCGTCAGGATAGAAAGGCACGCGCTCGTGAACCTATCACTGCAAAGCTAGTCGCTAACCTGTTGGAGACGGCAGGTGCCACACGCGTTATTACTCTTGATTTGCATGCTCCGCAAATCCAGGGGTTCTTCGATATACCTATCGATCACTTAATGGGTGTTCCAATCCTGTCAGAGCATTTTAAAAGCAGGGATCTGAAAGGTGATATCGTCATTGTTTCCCCAGATCATGGCGGTGTTACCCGTGCGCGCAAAATGGCTGAACGATTGAAAGCCCCGATTGCCATCATTGATAAGCGCCGCCCGCGCCCAAATGTGGCAGAAGTAATGAATATCGTTGGTAATATTGAAGGCAAGGTAGCCATTCTTATTGACGATATTATTGACACAGCGGGTACCATAACGCTAGCAGCAAATGCACTTGTTGAGAATGGTGCGGCTGCAGTATATGCATGCTGTACCCATCCGGTTCTTTCCGGCCCTGCAATCGAACGGATCCAAAATTCAAAAATTAAGGAACTTGTCGTAACGAACTCGATTGAGCTGGGGGAGGAAAAGAAAATTCCTAAAATCCAATCCCTTTCAGTGGCACCTTTAATTGGCGAAGCCATTATCCGTGTCCATGAGGAACAATCCGTAAGTACTCTTTTTGATTAAACATATTGGGCCCGTCCGAAAAGGCAGGCCCTTTTCCTGCTTCCTTATTTTTAAATTTGAATTTAAAATCACGCGGAATGCCCTATGGAGTATGTGATTTTAAGGAAATCCCTTTGAAGCTATAAGAATGTTGTGTTTAGACCTTCCTTTTTTGGGGCATTTTTTTATATAGGCACAAAATGATGAAAGAAGAGGAAGGGGATCATTATGAGCACAACTCTACTAGCTAAAAATCGCGGTGGGGAACAAAATTTACGGCCTAAGCAGCTGCGCAAACAAGGCGACATCCCGGCGGTTGTTTACGGATCAAAGGTAGATAGTACACCTGTTTATGTTAGTTCAGCGGAATTTGCCAAAACATTAAAAGAGGTTGGCAGAAACGGAGTCATCTCTCTGGATATTGAAGGCAATAAACAGGATGTAATTATGACTGATTATCAAAAAGACACGATCAACAATGAAATTCTTCATGCCGACTTTCTTGCAGTAGATAAAACATCAAAACTCAGTGTTGATGTCAATGTCGTTCTTACTGGTGACGCAGCAGGGGTAAGGGATGGCGGAATTCTTCAACAGCCGCTATTCACCGTATCCATTACAAGTACGCCGGAAAACATACCTCAATCCCTTGAAGTGGATGTAACAAATTTACAGGTAAACGAAGTCCTAACAATTGCGGATTTAAGTTCAGATGGTAAATTTGAATTTAACCATGAGGGAGACGAAGTTATTGCCTCCATCCTTCCTCCAAAGGTAGAAGAAGAAATTAATAGTGGTGAGCAACAGGACGGTGGAACACCTGAAAATGAGGAAGGCAGAGAAACAGAGCCTTCCGGAGCTTCTGAAAAAGAATAGAGGTCGAGACGTAGCCTAAGGTTTTAGGTTACGTCTTTTATGGTTTACAATAAAAGTATGACCATTTCTTTAAAAGGAAAGGTTTTAGGAAAGCTTCAGGGATAATCATCACAGGGATAGGCGGTCTTTGCCTGTCACGAAGGCGCTTGCGCTTTTCTTGTAACGAATGGGGGATTCAGAGATGAAATTGATTGTTGGATTAGGCAATCCAGGCAGACAATACGCCGGTACCCGCCATAATGTAGGCTTTGAGGTAATTGCTTTATTGGCAGAACGCCTAGGTATCGCAATGGATCAAGCAAAGTATAAAGGTTTGTTTGGAACAGGTATACATAAAGGGGAAAAAGTGCTGCTTCTCATGCCTCTTACATATATGAACTTATCAGGGGAGTCAATTCGGGCTGCTATGGACTTTTATAAGCTGGATACTGAAGACCTCGTAGTCATTTATGATGACCTTGATTTACCCGCCGGGAAAATCAGGTTACGGCAAAAAGGAAGCCCAGGTGGCCATAACGGCATAAAGTCGACGGTTGCCCACCTTGGGACACAGGAATTCAACCGAATTAGGATTGGTATTAGCAGACCGCCTGAGGGGGTAGCGGTTACTGATTATGTATTGGGCCGTTTTGGCAAGGAAGAAGAACCGCTTATTGAGGAAGCTGTCCATAAGGGTGCCTCTGCATGTGAGGCCTGGCTTGAAAAGCCATTTTTGCAGGTTATGAATGAATTCAATCAATAGCTTGCTGCATGCTTAAAGTCATCACATCATAAAATGGAAAGGCCTGAATAATTAACCCTAGAAAAGTCCATACTACGAATAGTGATGGGATAGGGAGGCAAAAAGATGGCTATCCATTATAAATGCAGGCATTGTGGCACTGAGCTTGGCTCGCTTGACATGATGACAGCTGATGCGATCAGGCTTGGATTACATGCATTAAACCAACAGGAACGTTCTCAAATTGTTTCCTACGGTGAGAATGGTGATATGGAAATAAAGTCAATTTGTGAGGATTGTCAGGAATCCCTTGAAAGAAACCCCGAACTTCACCAATATGATTATTTGATTCACTGAAAAGGCTTTGGAGGAAGATCCAAAGCATTTTTCTGTTTTCATATTGATCCTGTTCATCTTTTTCTTTTTACTTGTTAATTTATTGTTTTTTAAACATAGTTGATTGTAGCGGAAGGCGTGAGTATTTGTTTGTTAGTGCAAAAAATGCATATTTTCCCCTGTGGTGCTTTTTCCGGGAAGATTATTCAACTGGGAGACCCCACAGGCTCTCGCCGAGGAGTATGAAATGCGTATGCGTCTTGGTCAGCACTGACAAGCGCTCCTCGAAAAAGCTATCGCATTTTCTTCGTGCGATGCTATGCTTTCTAAGCATACTCTTGTGGGGGCATGAAGGAGAAGTCGTTCTTTGACTTCACCTGAGGGACCGAAGCAATCTCGAGGGACTAGGCGCTGAATCAAGACTGGCTCACAGCCCGTGGAAAGTGAAGAGCCTGGGGCGGAAATCGTAATTGGAACTAATATCAATTTATATAGCAAAAAAGATAAGTAGCTTACATCCATATTGGAATTTAGATAGATAGGAAGGAGGAGAAGTATGGAAGGCCTAACAACCTTGTTCCTCAAGCAGGAGGACATACAATCAATTATTAGCGGTTTGAAAGGCGGCTTGAGGGAACAGCTGGTAGCGGGCTTGTCTGGATCATCCAGGACAGTTATGGTTGCGGCAATTCACAACCAAACAAAAAGGCCAGTTCTCCTTGTCACCCATAACTTGCTGCAAGCTCAAAAATTATATGATGATCTAGTTAATCTTATAGATGAAAGGGAGGTTTATTTATTTCCGGCAAATGAGCTAATTGCTGCGGAAATGAGTATCGCCAGCCCGGAACTTCGGGCCCAAAGGATAGAAGTGTTAAACAATTGGAGCAATGGTGGGAACGGAATATTAGTTACACCTGTAGCGGGATTAAGAAAAATACTCCCCCCTGTCGACGTTTGGTCCAAGTACAAGCTGCTGATCCAATTAGGTGAAGATATTGACATAGATGAACTGTTGCTGGATTTTGTTAGAATGGGATATATTCGCTCAGAGATGGTTGCAACACCTGGGGAATTCAGTGTCCGGGGCGGAATTGTCGATATCTTTCCTCTGACAGAGGCCGATCCCATTAGAATTGAATTTTTTGATACTGAGGTAGAGTCAATCCGAACATTCTCTCTTGAGGATCAAAGGTCAAAGAAGAAGTTATCCAAAGCAGTTATTGGACCTGCCAATGAAATACCGTTAGAAGAAGCGAATTATATAAGGCTTTATGAAGAACTTAAGGCTCAATTAGGAGCGAGCCTTAAAAAAATAAAGGATGAAAAAGCAAAACAGCAGCTTTCCCAAAATATATCATTTGAATTGGAGCAATTTAAAAACGGGCAGCGTACGGATGATATTTTTAAATATGTATCGCTTGCATACGATTCCCAAGCTAGTTTACTAGATTATTTCCCTGCAAATGGGCTAATTGTGGTCGATGAGGTCAGCAGGGTTCACGAAATGAATGAAAGCCTTGATAAAGAAGAGGCAGAATGGTACACATCTCTTCTTAGTGAAGGTAAAATTGTTCATGACTTATTGCTTTCCCATAACGCTCAAGAGTTGTTCCAGACTTCAAAAAAACCAGTTTTGTACCTATCGCTTTTTCTTCGGCATGTAGCTAATACCAGTCCGCAGAATATAATCAATCTTTCCAGCAGGCAAATGCAAAATTTTCATGGACAAATGCACCTGCTTAAGACGGAATTGGAACGCTGGAGAAAGGGAGGCTACTCAGTTGTTTTCCTTGGCCCTGACAAAGAAAGGGTAGATAAGCTGCAGCGTGTCCTCGGTGACTATGAAATTGAAGCAGGCCTTGCAGAAAGGACAAGCAAACTGTTGCCCGGAACTGTACAGATTATTCCAGGAAGCCTGCAAAGCGGCTTTGAACTTCCGATGCAGCGGCTCGCGGTTATTACCGAAGAGGAATTATTCAATAAGCGGCCAAAGCGGTCTCGCCAGCGACAAAAATTATCAAATGCAGAGCGGCTAAAAAGTTACTCGGAGCTTAAGATTGGTGACTATGTTGTCCATATAAACCATGGGATTGGAAAGTATCTTGGAATAGAGACCCTGGTCATTAACGGGGTTCATAAGGATTATTTGCATATCCGTTATCAGGGGTCAGATAAGCTTTATGTTCCTGTTGAACAAATAGACTTAGTCCAAAAATATGTTGGTTCTGAAGGCAAGGAACCTAAAATTTATAAGCTTGGCGGAAGTGACTGGAAAAGGGTTAAGAAAAAGGTTGAGTCATCCGTTCAGGATATTGCAGATGATCTTATTAAGCTTTACGCAGAGCGTGAAGCTGCCGTGGGCTATGCCTTCAGCCCTGATGGCGAAATGCAGCGTGAATTTGAGGCAACTTTCCCTTATCAGGAAACCGAAGATCAACTCCGTTCTATTCATGAAATTAAGCATGATATGGAGAAATCACGGCCAATGGATCGGCTTCTTTGTGGTGATGTTGGGTATGGAAAAACTGAAGTAGCCATTCGGGCAGCTTTTAAGGCGATTGCTGATGGAAAACAGGTTGCCTTTTTAGTACCGACAACAATATTGGCACAGCAGCATTACGAGACAGTGAGGGAACGATTTCAGGACTATCCAATAAATATCGGACTATTAAGCAGGTTCAGGTCCAGAAAGCAACAAACTGAAACGCTAAAGGGCCTTAAAGCTGGAACTGTTGATATTGTTATAGGAACGCACCGTCTCCTTTCAAAAGATGTCGTGTATCGGGATATCGGATTATTAATTATTGATGAGGAACAACGGTTTGGTGTGACTCATAAAGAAAAAATCAAGCAATTGAAAACGAATGTTGATGTTCTGACATTAACTGCCACACCGATTCCTAGGACACTTCACATGTCGATGCTTGGGGTTAGGGATTTGTCCGTTATAGAAACGCCTCCGGAAAACCGTTTTCCGATACAGACATACGTAATGGAATATAATGGTGCACTTGTAAAAGAAGCAATTGAAAGAGAGCTTGCCAGGGATGGTCAAGTATACTTCCTTTATAATCGAGTAGAGGATATCGAACGTAAGGCAGAGGAAATTTCCATGCTAGTTCCAGATGCCCGGGTTACCTATGCACACGGCCAAATGTCCGAAAATGAGTTGGAATCCGTAATGATCAGCTTTCTTGCCGGGGAGTTTGATGTTCTGGTTAGCACGACAATTATTGAGACAGGAGTAGACATTCCAAATGTAAACACCTTAATTGTCCACGATGCCGACAGGATGGGGTTATCACAGCTGTATCAATTACGTGGGCGGGTAGGGCGTTCTAACCGGATTGCCTATGCTTACTTTACTTATAGGAAAGACAAGGTATTGAATGAGGTTGCTGAAAAAAGGCTTCATGCGATAAAGGAGTTCACAGAGCTAGGGTCGGGTTTCAAAATTGCTATGAGAGACTTATCCATCAGGGGGGCTGGTAACCTGTTAGGTGCCCAGCAGCACGGCTTTATAGATTCCGTCGGTTTTGACCTGTATTCTCAGATGCTGAAGGAAGCAATTGAAGAAAGGCAGAGTACTGGAAAAGAACAGGTTGCACAAACAATCGAGATTGATGTAGAAATCGATGCCTATATCCCCGAATCCTATATTCGTGATGGCCATCAAAAGATTGAGATGTACAAACGATTCCGTGGAGCGTCCGAGCTTAGCGAAATAGAGGAACTAGAAGCAGAGATGAAAGACCGCTTTGGGGAGTATCCTGATGAAGTAGCATACCTGTTTCAGGTTGCAGAAATCAAAGTTCATGGACGAAGGGCTGGAATTGAATCCATTAAGCAAACCAAAGACACCATTACACTTCTTTTAAGCGAAAGAACAGTTACTGAAATCCCTGGTGATAAAATCATTGGTGTCACCGAGCCATATGGCAACGCGGCTGGTTTTGAAATGGACGGGAAGAAGTTTAAAATCAATCTGAATAAAAAAGGAATGGATACTGCGGTTTGGCTGCATGCAATTTACCAAATGACAAAAGGCTTGGATGATGCACACGCTAATGCAATGGCGGCAAAAAAATCGGTCCATTAAAAAAAGGACGTTTGACTCAGGAAAAACATGGGTAATTATCCAATGTAAATAACTATTAGTGCTGGAATGTTTATCCGTTTTTGGAAGTTTTATTAACACCGTAAAAAAATATCCGCTTATGTATAGAACTTTCCATATGAAGGATACTAAGTTCAAACTTGGCGAAGCTTTCACGAAAAGGAAGGAAAGCCAGCCAATTTCAATCATCAGATGAAAGTGAGGCAACATTGGATGAAAGCAACTGGTATAGTTCGTCGTATCGATGATTTAGGTCGTGTTGTTATACCGAAGGAAATTCGCAGAACCCTTCGTATTCGGGAAGGGGACCCGTTGGAAATATTCGTAGACAGAGACGGGGAAGTCATCCTGAAAAAATACTCGCCAATAAGTGAATTGAGCGATTTTGCGAAAGAATATGCCGAAGCATTATATGACAGCCTTGGCAATCCGGTTCTTATTTGTGACAGGGATACCTATATTGCAATGGCGGGTGGATCCAAAAAGGATTTCCTAAATAAAAATATTAGTGACCTTGTTGAAAAAACAATGGAAGACCGTTCATCTGTTCTCGTAACCCAGCAGGGAACCATTGCCCTTACTGATGGCAATGAAGAATCGATTTCCTCTTATACCATTGGACCCATCATTGCCAATGGAGACCCGATAGGAGCCGTTATTATTTTTTCTAAAGAAGGAACACTTGGAGAAGTCGAGCAAAAAGCAGTTGAAACGGCAGCTGGCTTCCTTGCGAGGCAAATGGAGCAATAATAACAGCTCTAACAAAGAGGGTGGCCATACATGTGCCGCCCTTTTTGCTATTATATAGGCAGCTTCAGTTCCCAACCCATCTATCAAGCAGGTTTTCTCGTCTCCTCTAAACGATAATGCATGAAGATATCTATTTTCACTGTGCTATAATAGGTGACGAATTCATTCATGAAGGAGATAGAAATGGGGCCGAGTAACCAGACGAAAAATCTATTTAAAGGTGCCTTTATCCTGACGGCAGCTGCACTATTTACCAAACTGTTAAGTGCCGGGTACCGGATTCCTTTTCAGAATATAGCAGGGGATGTAGGTTTTTACATATATCAACAGGTATATCCCTTCTACGGGATTGCCATGGCTCTAGCGACAACAGGATTTCCAGTTGTGTTATCGAAATTATTTGCAGAACATCGCAATAGGGAACGCCAGCTCTTTGCTGCTTCGTTTTTACTACTGCAGTGCTTTGGTATTGTATGCTTCGCCACACTTTACCTGGGAGCTAATTTTATTGCTCGTGTAATGGGAGATGAGGGCTTGGCGATATTGCTAAAGGCTGTGGCTCCTGTTTTTTTGCTATTTCCAGGTATTTCCGTCCTTAGAGGCTACTTCCAGGGAAGAGGAGATATGGTACCAACTGCTGTTTCCCAAATCGGGGAACAAAGTATTCGTGTAGCAACCATCTTGGTAATTGCACTCTTGTTTGTCCAACAAGGCTATTCCTTATACTTAGTTGGAGCGGGAGCGATGTTTGGTTCGATTACTGGAGGTATTATAGCGCTTATTATTTTATTACTTTTGTTAAAAAATAGAAGGACATCCCGTCGGGAAAGCGGGAAGGAATTCTTCATGCTTCGGTTTTCAGAGTTTAAACAAATTGCACATTTACTTGGGCTTCAGGGCATGGCAATTTGCATTAGCAGCCTCTTGATGGTATTTATTCAGTTAGGCGATGCATTAAATCTTTATGCACTTCTTGTCAAAAATGGGGTTGAACCGGAGCGTGCGAAGGAATTGAAAGGGATATTCGATAGGGGGCAGCCACTTATCCAGCTAGGCCTCACTGCGGCTTCCACTATTGCATTCTCGATAGTTCCTCTAATTGCCGCTAGCAAGCTTCGGAGGGAAAAGGATTTTTTAATAGGAAAGATTAGACTTGCGGTCCAGGTTACGATTGTAATTGGGGCTGGGGCCGCCGCGGGGCTTTGGGCCATCGTTGAACCAGCTAATATTATGCTGTTTCAGAACAGCAGCGGGACGGCAGTGCTGGCCGTACTGAGTATAGCCATTCTATTCAGTTCGTATATCTTAACCGCATCTGCCATACTGCAAAGCCGCGGGGTCCTGCTATTTCCTGCTGCTGTCATCCTTACAGGATTCCCACTGAAGTATGTACTGAATTTAATCCTTGTTCCGCGTTTCGGAACCATGGGCGCAGCATGGGCAACGACAATAGCTTTATTTATGATGGCTGTTACAGTCGGCCTGGCTCTAAAAGATACCTTTAAGGGCGAAATATTGAATTTTTCGTTTATAAAAAATGTTATTTATGCCTTGGGAGTAATGATTGTATCCTTAAAGTTATTTTTGGCGGGAACTGATTTTCTATATCATTTGGATAGCGTTAGAACTGCGGCATCCCTTCAGGCAGTCATAGGCTGTCTAGTGGGTGGTTTTCTTTATGTATGGCTTGTGATTAAGAGGGGTGTTTTTCGGGCTGATGAACTGGCGTTGTTTCCGTTTGGAAGCAAATTGATTTTACTTTTGCCGGAGGATAGGAGAAGGAAATGATGAAGAAGCAGATAGAAATTATCGGGCTTGGTTCCGCCGAGCTCGATCAATTGCCGCTTGGCGTTTACAGGAAATTAATGAACGCCGGCAGAGTATACTTGCGGACAAAAGAACACCCTGTGGTCCGTGAGCTGGAAACTGAGGGCTTCCGATACACAGCTTTTGATGATATTTACGAAAAACATGATAATTTTGAAGAGGTATACCGGGAGATATGTCACAGAATACTGGAAGAGGCAAGTACAGGCCCAGTCCTTTATGCTGTACCGGGACACCCGCTGGTAGCTGAAAAGACAGTTCAGCTGCTTTTGGACGCATCGAACGCGGATCAAACCATCCAAATTGTTTTTGGCGGAGGGCAAAGCTTTCTAGATGCGCTTTTTCAAGCACTTCGAATCGACCCTGTCGAGGGATTTCAGCTTTTGGATGGGACGGAGCTGAAGGCAGACGATCTTCAAGTCACCCAGCACATGTTCATCAGTCAGGTATACGATAGATTCACGGCTTCGGACGTCAAGCTTACCCTAATGGAAAGACTTCCTGATGAATATGAGGTATATATTGTTACAGCAGCGGGAAGCAGTGACGAGAAAGTTGAAAAAGTAATGCTATATGAACTTGATCGTAAATCAGAGGTTCATAACCTTGTAACCATTTATGTTCCGCCTCTCAGGGAGGAGGAGTTGAGATGGCGTGATTTTTCGAAGCTTCGAGAAATTATTGCAACGTTAAGGGGACCAAGTGGTTGTCCTTGGGATAAGGAACAAACGCATGAATCTTTGAAGAAGTACTTAATTGAGGAAACGTACGAGACGATTGATGCTATTAATCAAGGTGATATCGATAACCTAGTGGAAGAGCTTGGTGATGTTTTGCTTCAGATCATGCTCCACGCACAAATAGGAGAGGATGATGGGTACTTTACTATCAATGATGTAATTGAATCCATATCTTCAAAAATGATTAGAAGGCATCCGCATGTTTTTGGTGATAGACATGCCAGTACCCCTGAGGAAGTGGTGGCAAACTGGGAGGAAATAAAAGCGAGTGAAAAAGGGATGGTGGAGGCTGGTTCACTACTTGATTCGATTCCTGGTTCTTATCCGGCTCTAATTAAAGCATACGAACTGCAGAAAAAAGCAGCGAGGGTAGGCTTTGATTGGAAGGAAATAGGGCCCGCATTTGAAAAAGTTAAAGAAGAGCTTGGTGAATTTGAGGCGGAGCTTGTCGATAAGAATCATTTACATCTTGCGAAAAAGGAGTTTGGAGATTTCCTCTTTGCCTTTGTAAATGTAAGCAGATTTTTAGGCATTCATCCTGAAGAGGCTCTGTCGGAAACAAATGATAAGTTCACCCGGCGTTTTCAATATGTCGAAAAAAAGGTACATGAAAGTGGAAAGCCATTCGAGAACCATTCTCTTGAAGAACTAGATGCATTTTGGGATGAAGCAAAAAGAGAAGGGCTTTAATATAGGCTGTGTTAGTGGATAGTGTTAATTTTATAGCAGTGTTGATTGGAGCGGATGGCATCGTGACAGGCAAAGAACGCCTGTCCCTGCGATCTTAGAAGCTTCCCTTTGTGTAGCGGAAATCAACATACTTGTTTAACAAAGCCTTAATATAAAGAAAACATAATCAATGAGGGGTTTCGCACTTAAAAAGGTAAGGGGGAAGTTACGTGAGGTTAGACAAATTTCTTAAAGTTTCGAGAATTATTAAAAGAAGGACGCTGGCTAAAGAGGTCTCTGAACAAGGAAGAATTCTTGTTAATGGAAAGGAAGCAAAGGCCAGTACAACTGTTAAGGTTGGCGATGAGTTAACCATTCGATTTGGCCAACGGGTTCTGACTGCCAGGATTGATCAAATCCAGGAAACAACCCGCAAGGATGAAGCCGCAGAAATGTATACGATTATCAAAGAGGAAAGGGTAAATCAGGACTCTTTCTAATGCATCGCCCTAACACCTGAGCAGGAGTTAGGGGGGCTTGTTCTATTTAACACGAATATGGCATAGGATGTACAAAACTATGTGATTCGGGGGTTGAACAGATGAGCCAGTATTATGAAACGAATCAAAACAAAGGAACAGTACCTGAACATGATGTCATTATGAGAGGGCGCAAGCTTCTGGACATTACCGGAGTAAAGCAAGTCGAAAGCTTTGATAACGAAGAATTCCTCCTTGAGACAACTATGGGGTTTCTCTCTATTAAAGGCCAAAATTTGCAAATGAAGAATCTGGATGTCGATAAAGGAGTTGTCTCAATTAAAGGAAAAGTGTTTGAACTTGTTTATCTGGATGAACAGCAAGGAGAAAAAGCTAAAGGCTTCTTTAGCAAATTGTTCCGATGACACTGAATGTCCAGTTCATGACCATGGCGGCAATGATTATTTCGGGGATTGGCTTCGGTATGACGCTAGACACTTACCAGCGCTTCTTAAACCGCCCAAAACGAAAGAGCTGGATCTCCTTCATCAATGACATATTGTTTTGGGCTGTACAGGCCCTGGTAATTTTTTATGTGCTTTTTATAGTGAACCGTGGAGAAATCCGCTTTTATATATTTCTGGCTTTGTTGTGCGGATTTGCGGCGTATCAGGCGTTGATAAAAAGTTTCTATCTTTGGTTATTGGAAAAGTTGATTCATTTCGTGAAAACAATATGGCGGTTTCTCGTTAAAACGTGCAGTCTTTTAATCTTTAAACCTGTTGTTGGACTTATCCAAATTGTCGCAGGGCTAGTACTCCTTCTTGGGAAAACGCTCCTATCCACAGGGAATTTTATATTAAAAATTTTACTTAAAGCTATTAAAGTCATTTTTTTCTTGCCGTTGAAGAAATTTTTTCAAATTTGTTGGAAACTCATGCCGAAAGGGATTAAAAAAAACGTCGAGAAGTTATATAATAAAATGGCAGGATTATTTATAAAGACAAAGAATGTTTATAAAAGGGCGATTAGGTGGAATAAAAATAAAAAGTAAAGGGGGACCAGCATGAAGGAGACAAAGAAACGGAATGTAGCCAGGATCAACAATGAATATGTGGAAGCTAAGCTTTATTCATCAGAAGCTGCATTGCGGAAGCGGAAAGGGCTCATCCGCCGATTGTCTGCGTTTGCGTTGCTGGCAGCCCTTTTGATGTATTTCGCAGTCTCGTCAATGTATACAAGAGCAACTATGCTAGAAGAAAAAAAGTCTGAGAAGGCACAGCTTAAACAACAGCTGACAGAACTTGAGAATGAGCGTGATGTGCTCAATGAGGAAATAAAAAAACTCAACGATGATGAATACTTAGCAAAACTGGCCAGGAAGCTGTACTATTATTCTGGTGAAGGGGAGACGATCTTCACGCTTCCCAATGATGGAAATGATAAGGAAAAATGAACCACATGGTTGTTCCATTGCACTCATTTTTTAATTTCGGTATAATATAGAGTAAGTATGATTTTTTTATATTTTTAAGGAGGAAAATTCTTTTTATGTCAATCGAAGTAGGCAGCAAGTTACAAGGAAAGGTAACAGGGATAACAAATTTCGGAGCGTTCGTCGAGCTGCCGGAAGGGTCGACTGGCCTTGTCCACATCAGTGAAGTAGCGGATAACTATGTCAAGGATATCAACGACCATCTTAAAGTGGGTGACATGGTTGAGGTTAAAGTCATTAATGTTGAAAAGGATGGAAAAATTGGCCTTTCAATTAAAAAGGCTAAGGACCGTCCGGAACAACAGCAGAGGCCATATACACCACGTCCGCGTCAGGGTAGGACGAATGACCACCGTGCTCCACGCCCTGAGAATTTCGAATCCAAAATGGCTAAATTCTTAAAGGATAGTGAAGATCGCCTAACATCCCTAAAGCGCCATACCGAATCAAAACGAGGCGGCAGAGGTGCCAGACGAGGATAACTTGTTGCTGCTAAAATTGAACTATATACTTTTCAATATCAGGCAGGCCCAGTGGGTCCTGCCTGTTTTTTTATCTTCTATAAACTTTACACTATGATTAGATTAGAAAGAGTTATACAAAAAAAGGAGCCCCCAATTGGAGTGGCTCCTTTTTTCGTTATTCGCGACTTTAATGACCCCTACGGGATTCGAACCCGTGTTACCGCCGTGAAAGGGCGGTGTCTTAACCGCTTGACCAAGGGGCCAAGTTCAAAGAAAATGCCTGGTTTGCCAGGCATTTTCCTTAATATAGCGGCGGAGGGGATCGAACCCCCGACCTTACGGGTATGAACCGTACGCTCTAGCCAGCTGAGCTACACCGCCATTTTGCACCAGATACTGGTGGCAAGGGCAAGTGCCTTTTTAAAAAGCACAAGTTTTATAATACAGACAATAAAAAGGGCTGTCAATATATTTTTTTGTTTTTCCCCACCTCAAGGGTCAGATAGGCGAAAAAGTCTTGGCAAGTTTTGTATGACTGTGGCAAACCGTGTGAAATGCGTCGAACAAAACTAATTGGAGCAGCCTTTATTTTGACAATCTTTGAATGCTTGTCCATTTATAATTAGCCCAATGATTACAGACGGGGGAGTGTTATTTTGGAAAGAGCAGATGAATCAATTATCGGGCAGGTTTCTAACTCTGGATTGGGGACCAGATGGGAAATTGGAAATCTATTTGCAAAAATGCAGGACAAGGCTAAACTTTTTTTTCTCAAACAGGGATATCTTCTTATCATTGTTGGTTTTCTGCTGGGCAGAGCCCTGATACTATCAAAGTTGACTCCTTTTGGTTTACCCTTCTTTGCAGCTGTCTTTTTAATTAAAAAAGAACGGGCTCCACTGGCGCTCCTAGGTTTAATAGCTGGTGCAGCCACGATATCTCTTGGAAATGCATTATCCTCCTTTACCATCATCTTTTTATTCCTGCTTTTATTTAGGGCTACAAGGGAGTGGATTAAAAATCCGGCAAAGGTTATCCCTTATTATACAGGAATTGTTCTTTTCGCAGGTAAACTGGGTGAGAGGTTTGTAGTGACTGGAAATCTTACACTATACGATGGAATGATGGCATCGGTCGAAGGAGTACTTGCCTTCATTCTATCATTAATATTTTTGCAGAGTGTTCCGCTTGTGACAATAAATAAACGAAAGCAGCCGTTAAAGACAGAAGAGATTGTCTCTTTGATCATTCTGCTTGCATCCATCATGACAGGGACCATTGGATGGACAATGTACGGGGTTTCAATAGAGCATGTAATGTCAAGATATCTCGTACTAGTATTCTCGCTTGTTGCCGGGGCCGCTGTTGGCTCAACAGTCGGTGTCGTAACAGGGCTTATCTTTAGTCTGGCAAATGTATCGAGTTTTTCGCATATGAGTCTCCTTGCTTTTTCCGGTGTACTTGGCGGCTTATTGAAAGAAGGGAAAAAAATAGGAGTATCCTTTGGCTTAATTGTTTCAACGTTGCTTGTTGGAATGTATGGTGAAATTGGAAGTTCGCTTTCAGGTACCCTATTGGAAACAGGTGCCGCCATTGTTTTGCTTTTTATGACCCCTATAGCCCTAACAGAAAGAATAGCAAAATATATACCTGGTACTCCGGAACATACCGCTGAGCAGCAAAAGTACATGCGTAAAATGAGAGATGTTACGGCAAAAAGGGTTGCGCAGTTTTCGGATGTATTTGAAACACTATCAAAAAGCTTTTCGCAAAACGATCCAGAACCGGGTGAGGATAAGGAACTGGACTTCTTTCTTAGCAATGTTGCTGAAAAGACATGCCAGACCTGCTTTAAGAAAGAACATTGCTGGACAAGGAACTTTACAACAACATATGACTATATGGAAGAAATTATGCTGCAAATGGATCAATCTAAGGCGAACATTCCTCCAAAACTGGCCAGGGAGTGGGAGAAGCATTGTTCACGCCCAAAGAAGGTTTTAGAAGCCATTCATCAGGAACTAGCGGTATACCAGGCCAATCAAAAACTGAAAAAACAGGTCCATGAGAGCAGAAGGCTGGTAGCAGACCAACTGCTTGGGGTTTCGGAAGTCATGGGTGATTTTGCTAAAGAAATTCAGAGAGAGCGGGAGAACCTTCATAAACAGGAAGAGCAAATTCACGAGGCAATCCAGGGTTTTGGCCTTCAAATAGAGAATGTTGAAATTTATAACCTTGAACAAGGTAATGTTGATATTGACATGACTATTCCATTTTGTAATGGGCATGGTGAATGCGAAAAGTTAATTGCACCGATGCTCTCTGATATATTAGGGGAAACGATCATTGTCAGTACGGAAGAGTGCGGCACATTTCCAGGTGGGCTATGCCAGGTTACATTTCGGTCTGCAAAGGCTTATACCGTTGAAACGGGAGTGGCCTATGCAGCAAAGGATGGAGGTTTTGTGTCAGGGGACAGTTTTTCAACGGTAGAGCTTGGAAGCGGCAAATACGCAATTGCAATAAGCGATGGAATGGGCAACGGCAAGCGGGCTCACGATGAAAGCCAAGAAACATTAAAATTGTTACAGCAAATCCTGAAGTCCGGTATTGAGGAAAAGGTGGCCATTAAATCTTTAAACTCCGTGCTATCATTACGGACAAATGATGAGGTTTTTTCGACACTGGATCTTGCGGTTATTGATCTGCAGAACGCTTCAGCAAAATTCCTGAAAATTGGATCAACGCCAAGCTTTATCAAGAGAGGGAAAAAAGTAATGAAAATCCAGGCCAGCAACCTTCCGATGGGAATCGTTCAGGAGTTCGATGTTGATATGGTAACAGAGCAACTTAAGGCCGGAGATATCCTTATTATGATGAGCGATGGCGTCTTCGAAGGTCCAAAGCATGTGGGGAATTATGAGATGTGGATGAAAAGAAAGATTCATGAACTAGAGACAGAAGATCCTCAGGCTATAGCAGATTTAATCATGGAGGAAGTCATCCGCTCAAGGTCCAATCAAATAGAGGATGATATGACTGTCGCAGTTGCAAAGATAAAACATAATACTCCGAAGTGGGCATCCATTCCGGTGCAAAGCATAAAGAAACGTCGTGCCTAATTCTTTATGAGCTTCTGGTCTGTAAATAGGTATAAATCCCCTTCATCACGTCGAAGATGGTAACATTTCAAGAATGGAGGGAACGGAATGCGAACGGGAAAGATCCGGCAGATATTGGTCATTACCGATGGATGTTCTAATCAGGGAGAGGACCCTGTTGCAATGGCGGCTCTTGCAAAAGAACAGGGTGTGACGGTCAATGTTATTGGTGTAATGGAACGGGAGACAATCGATGAACAGGGAATGAGAGAAATAGAGGGGATTGCATTATCAGGTGGCGGGGTTAGTCAGGTTGTATATTCCACACAGCTTTCCCAAACTGTTCAAATGGTGACGAGACAAGCGATGAATCAGACTATTCAAGGTGTAGTCAATCGTGAATTGCAGCAAATCCTGGGCAGGTCAAAAACAATGGAAGACCTTCCGCCTGAAGAGCGAGGCGAGGTCATGGAGGTTGTCGATGAGCTGGGAGAAACGGTTGACCTTGAAGTCCTGATTTTGGTCGATGCAAGTGCAAGCATGAAACATAAACTCCCAACAGTGAAAGAGGCGCTGCTTGATTTATCAATTAGCCTCAATGCAAGAACAGGCAAAAACAATTTCTCTGTGTTCGTATTTCCCGGGAAAAGGGAAGATGTCGAAAAAGTCCTTGATTGGACCCCGCGCCTTGAATCCATTACAAGTATATTTTCAATGATTACTCCCGGAGGAATCACTCCAACTGGACCAGCTATACGCATTGCACTCCGTTCGTTTGACCAAAAGAAATCATTAAGGAGCCTTATCGGGCAAGATGATGAATCATACTTCGAAGAATCCATGTAAGCTGCCTCCGGCTACTGTTATTGAAGGGAAATGGCATAAGCAAAAATATATTTTGCTAAAGGAATTAGGCGAAGGGGCTAATGGCGTTGTTTATTTAACCAGGTACGGAAATAAAAAAGCCGCGCTTAAAATTAGCAGCAATGGGTTAACAGTCACATCCGAGGTCAATGTGTTGAAGTCTTTTGCCAAGGCCCGGGGCACCGCCCTAGGGCCCTCTTTGCTTGATGTTGATGATTGGCAGGGGCCAGGAGGCCTATTGAGTTTTTATGTAATGGAATATATAGACGGTCCATGCTTTGATACATTTATAGCAAATAAAGGCCGAGACTGGATTGAGGTAATTTTTCTTCAACTTTTAAATGATCTCGATGAGCTTCACCAAAGTGGCTGGGTATTTGGTGATTTAAAGCCTGATAATTTAATTATAGCCGGTCCGCCATACAGAATCCGCTGTATTGATGTTGGCGGAACTACGTTAGCAGGACGGGCGATCAAGGAGTATACGGAGTTCTTTGACCGCGGATATTGGGGGATGGGTTCTAGGAAAGCCGAACCTTCTTATGACCTATTTGCCGCTGCAATGGTCTTTATATCAATTGCATACCCAAAGAGATTCAGCAAAGTTGGAGGAGGCTTAAAGCAGCTTCAGGAAGCAATACGGCAAAAAAAAGAACTAATCAAGTATGAGCCGGTGCTTCTTAAAGCATTGAAAGGCGAGTATCCTGCTGCAAGAGACATGAGAGAGGCCCTACTGGAAAATGGGGAACGGCGATGGCACCGGAGTAGTGGGGTTCAGCCAAATGCAGCGAATATTGGCAGCAACTCTCCATATCAACAGCCAAGCCGACAGCGAAAGCGGGCAATTGGAAACAAACACCTCCAGGCAGTTACAAGCAAACAAGGTGGAATGAAGGAGACCGTTTTTATTGTATCTGCAATGGCATTTCTTTATATTGTTTATATTGCTGTACAATTAAATTAGAAGGAATTGAAACAAATTTGTTTAGCTTGTGAAACTTTTCTCCATTCTTAACGTAAACAAATGGAAAAGCAGTTTTACTAAAAATCGCTGGTTATTCAAAGTTCGTTTTGGGTAAACAGGGTAACATATTATAGGGAAGATTGCAGATGCTTGAAGAAAAAATTGAGGCGCTTTTAAAACGAAAAGCCATTTCCTTAAAAGGAAAAAGAATTCTTATTGGTGTATCTGGCGGGCCGGATTCAATGGCAGTTCTTCACTATCTTTGGGAGCAAACAGAAGTTATGGATATAACACTTTCTGTTGCCCATGTGGACCATATGTTTAGAGGGGAAGAATCATTTGAGGATGGCATGTATGTGAAACGGTACTGCGATGAAAGAAGCATAGCTTTCAACATGGCTAGAATTGATGTGCCGGCTATCATTTCCGCTACCCGAAAAAATGGCCAGGAAGCTGCCAGAGATGCGCGATATAGCTTTTTTCGGGAAATGATTAAGGAAGGTGGCTATTCGTATCTTGTGCTGGGACATCATGGGGATGACCAGATAGAGACGATCCTTATGAGGCTGACAAGAGGTTCAATTGGTAAGGGCAGGGCAGGGATTCCGTTTAGCAGACCCTTTCATGGTGCCGAAATTATTAGGCCGCTTCTTGGTGCCACCCGGAATGATATAATGGATTATTGCCACAAAAAAGGGATTGAACCGCGCTTTGACCCAAGTAATGAAAAAGAAATTTATAGCAGGAACCGGTTTCGGAAGATTGTCCTGCCTTTCTTGAAGAAGGAAAATCCCAATGTTCATGAGCAATTTCAGCGATTCAGTGAAGAGTTGGAAAGAGATGAGGTTTATCTCGAGGAATTGGCTGCACAAAGAATGGATACAGTAATGACAAGAAGGGAAAAGGATAGAATAGTGATTGATATATTGGCTTTTCTTGGGATGCCAATGCCTTTACAAAGAAGAGGGATTCAACTAATATTAAACTATCTTTATGAAGAGATACCCGCTTATTTCGCTGCTATACATATTGATCAAGTCCTTTCTCTGATAAATCATCCTCATCCATCAGGCAAGCTTAATATGCCTGCCGGGCTGAAAGTTACTCGTTCCTATCAACAATGCATTTTCCACTTTAGTGACAGTGATAATGCCCCATTCAGATTTGAATTAGATGGAATAGGGAAGTTAGACTTGCCAAATGGCTTTACACTTTCAGTTGAAGTATGCAGTACCCTTGAATATGGGTTGGGGAATGATAGCACCTTTCTTCCGGTTTCCCTTATAAAGCTGCCGCTCATTATCCGGAATAGGGAAAAAGGGGACAGGATGGCATTAAAAGGGCTGGAAGGAACCAAAAAGATCAAGGATATTTTCATCGATTGCAAGGTACCCGTTTCTGAACGTGGAAACTGGCCTGTCATAACAGATAGCAGCGGCCGGATAGTCTGGCTGCCAGGTCTGAGGAAAACACCCTATGATTCTGCGGGGGAACCCGGAGAACGCTATCTGAAGCTAAGGTATAAAAAGGAACCAACAACCTCTGGGGGGCACATGTGAAATGAAAAATGACATTAAGGAAATTCTGATTTCTGAAGAGGAAATCCAGGAAAAGACAAAGGAATTGGCTGCGCGGCTTACTGAGGATTATAAGGATAAATTTCCTTTGGCCATTGGCGTCCTTAAAGGAGCCATGCCTTTCATGGGAGATCTTTTAAAAAGGATGGACTGCTATCTTGAAATGGATTTTATGGATGTTTCAAGCTATGGCAATTCCACAGTATCATCCGGAGAAGTTAAGATTCTCAAGGATTTGGATACTTCTGTTGAAGGACGGGACCTGTTAATTATTGAGGACATAATCGATAGCGGCCTTACACTTAGCTATCTTGTCGAGTTATTTCGTTACAGGAAGGCAAAATCAATCAGAATTGTCACGCTTCTCGATAAACCAACTGGCAGAAAGGTAGACATTAAAGCTGAATACGTCGGTTTTGTAGTGCCGGATGCTTTCGTTGTTGGATATGGGCTTGATTATGCGGAAAAATACCGTAATCTTCCTTATATTGGCGTTCTTAAGCCTGAAGTATACACAAAGACCGAATAGGGAGTTCTATGGAAATTCCCTAAAGCACAATTGTTGAAGCGGTATCATTATTTATGCTACTATTTTATATACGTTTTCACCGTGGGAGGAGGTAAGGGATGAACCGGATTTTCCGTAATACCATCTTTTATTTACTAATATTTTTAGTAATCATAGGCGTTGTAAGCTTCTTTAATGGAAGCAATGAACGTTCAGAAAATATATCGTATGACAAATTTATTTCTCACCTCGATAAGGGGGAGATTAAATCTGTCACGTTACAGCCTGAACGGGGTGTTTACGAGGTGCGAGGGCAGCTTGAAAACGCCAAGGAAGGCGAGTACTTCCTAACTTATGTCCCAAATAGCGAGAGGATGCTTAACCGGATTGATGAAGTTCTTCCGGAGGCAAAGGTTGATGTACTTGCTGCTAAGGAAACAAGCGGCTGGGTAACCTTCTTTACTTCAATCATACCGTTCGTGATTATATTCATCCTGTTCTTCTTCCTGCTTAACCAGGCTCAAGGCGGCGGCAGCCGTGTCATGAATTTTGGGAAAAGCAAGGCCCGACTTTACAGTGAAGAAAAGAAAAAGGTTCGCTTTAAAGATGTAGCCGGTGCTGACGAAGAAAAGCAGGAACTTGTCGAGGTTGTCGAGTTCCTGAAGGATCCACGCAAATTTGCCGAACTTGGGGCACGTATACCAAAGGGTGTCCTTCTTGTTGGACCTCCAGGAACAGGTAAAACGCTTCTTGCCCGTGCTGCAGCAGGCGAGGCAGGAGTTCCATTTTTCTCAATTAGTGGTTCAGACTTTGTTGAAATGTTTGTCGGTGTCGGGGCTTCCCGTGTCCGTGATTTATTTGAAACCGCGAAGAAGAACGCTCCATGTATCATCTTTATTGATGAAATTGATGCTGTAGGACGCCAGCGTGGCGCAGGCCTTGGCGGCGGCCATGATGAACGCGAACAGACTTTAAACCAGTTGCTTGTTGAAATGGATGGATTTGGCGCGAATGAAGGAATTATCATTATCGCTGCAACCAACCGCCCTGACATCCTTGACCCTGCACTTCTTCGTCCGGGCCGTTTTGACAGGCAAATCACAGTTGATCGTCCTGATGTTGTTGGACGCGAAGCTGTTTTGAAGGTCCATGCCCGCAATAAGCCGCTGGATGAAGCTGTAAACCTGAAAAACATTGCAATGCGTACTCCAGGGTTCTCTGGTGCGGATCTTGAAAACCTTTTGAATGAAGCAGCGCTTGTTGCTGCCCGTCGAGACAAGAAAAAAATAGAAATGACAGATATAGACGAAGCGACAGATCGCGTCATTGCAGGTCCAGCTAAAAAAAGCCGCGTGATTTCTCAAAAGGAGAGAAGGATTGTCGCTTTCCACGAAGCAGGACATACCGTCATTGGGCTCATGCTTGATGAGGCCGAAATGGTTCACAAAGTAACGATTGTTCCACGTGGCCAGGCTGGAGGTTATGCGGTTATGCTGCCGAAAGAAGACCGCTACTTTATGACAAAGCCTGAATTGCTAGATAAAATTGTTGGCTTGCTGGGCGGACGTGTAGCAGAAGAAATTGTATTTGGTGAAGTAAGTACTGGTGCTCATAATGATTTCCAAAGGGCAACAGGAATTGCGCGAAGAATGGTTACCGAATTCGGAATGAGTGATAAGCTCGGTCCAATGCAATTTGGCCAAGCGCAAGGGGGCCAGGTATTCCTGGGGCGCGATCTTCATAATGAGCAAAATTATTCCGATAAGATTGCCTATGAGATTGATTTGGAAATCCAGCGCTTCATTAAAGAATCCTATGAACGATGCAGAAAAATTCTTACAGAAAACCGGGATAAGCTTGACCTGATTGCTAATACGCTTTTAGAAGTGGAAACGTTGGATGCTGAAGGCATTAAGCATCTAATCGATCATGGCAGGCTTCCAGATGGCAAGGTTCCTGTAAAAACAACCCCTGCTGAGGTCAAGGAAACACTTGATGATGTGATTATCAACATTTCAGGTAAAAAGAATGACGAGCAAGACCTTGGATTTACTAAGCCTGAAGAAGATAAAACTGATAAATAATTTCATGACAATATCGAGAAGGGCATCGCTTTTGCGGTGCCCTTCTCATTTTAAGTTCCTAAACAGCACACTTTTAACGAATCTTTTTTCTATCTGGTTTCTATTTATGGTATTATGTTTTCAGCATTTGTGCAGCGTAGAAAAAAGGACTCGTATACAAACAGTAAAGTGGTGAGGAAATGATTTTTGTTTTTGACATTGGAAATACAAATATTGTTTTAGGGGTATATAAGGGTGATGAACTTCTTCATCATTGGAGGATTGAAACAAACCGGCATAGAACTGAAGATGAGTATGGAATGGTAATAAAATCTCTTTTTGAACATTCGGGGATGTCTTTTCAGGATATTGAAGGAATCATAATATCCTCGGTTGTTCCGCCTATCATGTTTTCCCTCGAGAGAATGTGCCAAAAGTATTTCGGAGTTAAGCCGCTGGTAGTTGGTCCCGGCATCAAAACCGGTTTGGATATTAAATATGAAAACCCCCGTGAAGTGGGCGCTGACCGGATTGTCAATGCAGTGGCAGCTATAAATGAGTATGGAAGCCCTCTTATTATTGTCGATTTCGGTACTGCAACTACCTATTGCTATGTCAATGAACATAAGCAGTATATGGGTGGGGCAATAGCACCTGGTATTGGGATTTCGACAGAAGCGCTATATTCAAGAGCCGCAAAACTTCCTCGTATCGAAATTGCGCGGCCTGAAGGTGGAGTTTTAGGGAAGAATACTGTAGCAGCCATGCAGGCAGGAATTCTATATGGGTATGTTGGACAGGTTGAAGGAATTGTAAAACGGATGGTAGACCAAAGCTCAAAAACACCAACGGTAATAGCAACTGGTGGATTGTCTGCTTTAATTGCCTCCGAATCGAAGTTGATTGATATAGTTGATCCATTCCTAACCTTAAAAGGACTTCAGCTTATTTATAAGCGGAATGTGGATACATTAAAAACGTACAATTAGGAAGGGAGCAAAAAAATGAGTGATTACTTAATTAAAGCCCTCGCCTATGGCGGGCAAGTTCGTGCTTATGCTGTAAGAAGTACGGAGACAATATCAGAGGCACAACGAAGGCATTATACATGGCCTACAGCTTCTGCTGCGCTGGGACGGGCAATGACTGCCGGACTAATGATGGGTGCGATGCTAAAGGGCGATGAGAAGCTAACTATAAAGATTGAAGGTGGAGGTCCCATAGGGAACATCCTTGTTGATAGTAATGCCCGGGGTACGGTAAGAGGATACGTATCAAATCCGCAAACCCATTTTGAACTGAATGAGAAGGGCAAGCTTGATGTGAGGAGAGCTGTTGGGACAGATGGGACCCTTACTGTAGTGAAGGACCTTGGGTTAAGGGACTTCTTCAGCGGATCTATACAGTTGGTATCAGGTGAACTTGGGGAGGATTTCACTTATTATTTTGCCACTTCAGAACAAGTGCCTTCATCGGTAGGGGTTGGGGTCCTGGTTAATCCTGATAACTCTATCTTGGCTGCTGGAGGATTTATACTTCAGCTTATGCCAGGAACATCTGATAATACAATTTCGGTGATGGAAGAGCGCTTAAAAACAATAGAACCAGTTTCAAAAATGATTCAGCGCGGTTTAACCCCAGAAGAGATATTGGAACAGTTGGTTGGCAAAGAAGAGCTTAACATCCTTGAAAAAATGCCGGTCTCTTTTGAGTGTACATGTTCCAAGGAGCGATTTGCAGATGCAATTGTCTCACTCGGCCAGGGGGAAATAAGAGATATGATTGAAGAAGATGGCCAGGCAGAGGCACACTGTCACTTCTGCAATGAAAAATATCTTTATACTAAAGAAGAGCTGGAAGAGTTATTGAATCAGGCTAAATAAACTCAGCCGGGAGAGGGAACATGAAAACGAGGGAATTGTGGCTGGTAATAGCTGCCCTAATTATATTGAATGCTTTGACGTTTTTCTACTTTAACTCCAGAACTGATTCAATGCCTAAGGATGGAGAAACAGTCGCAACGATTGGAAAAGGGACCATAACAAGGCAGGAATGGCTTGCCGAACTCGAAGAGCGTTATGGGGAAGAAACGTTAAGGGAACTAATTGACCAGGAAGTCGTTGCCCAGTTGGCGGCGAAATACGATGTAAACATCCCTGAAACAGATGTTGAAAGGGAGTTAAGATTGTTCCAAACTGCATATGGAGGATCTGCTGCCGGAGGTAAAGAAGACCTTGCCAGGTGGGAGAAGCAAATAAAAACATCCCTGCTTCTGGAAGAAATTTTAACAAAAGACGTTGTCGTTTCCGAACAGGAAATAAAGGCCTATTATGAAGAAAACAAGGACTTGTATAATGTGCCAGCAGCCTACCATCTATCGCATATTGTGGTAAAACAGGAGGACGCGGCAAACCAAATTTTAAAGGAACTCGAGGAAGGATCGAGTTTTTCAGCACTTGCCCGGGAAGCTTCCCAGGATGAATTTACTTCCTCCAAAGGCGGCGATCTTGGTTTTACCCAAATAGGCGATGACCGTTATCCGGAGGAATACATGCAAGCTGCCGCGTCACTAAAAAAGGGTGAATGGAGCAAGCCGATTGAAACATCTTCAGGATATGCGATCATCCAGCTGAATGAAAGCATCGACGAGCGCAGCTACTCGTTTGAGGAAGTGAAAGGTGAAATAAAGAGACAAATTGCTCTCGCTCAAATGGATTCCCCTGCTTTAGCGAGTGCTCTCTGGGATGAAGCCGGTGTTGACTGGTTTTATGGTAAGCAATGAAATTGCTCCACTTTTAAAAAAGTGGAGTTTTTTTGTAGAAAATTTGTGTTAGAGATGATTATTTAGGGAATGCTATTATATTGACTATTTTTTGGTAAAGTGATAAATTTTAGGTAAATCCAATAAAGATACTCGGAATAAGGAGTGGGAACAATGGTACGTATTGCGAATTCGGTAGCTGATCTGGTAGGTAACACCCCGATTGTAAAGCTGAACCGACTGGTTGATCAAAATAGTGCTGATGTTTATTTGAAGCTGGAATATATGAATCCAGGCAGCAGTGTTAAGGACCGGATTGCTGTTGCAATGATCGAAGCAGCAGAAAGAGAGGGCGGCTTGAAAGAAGGCGATACGATCATTGAACCTACTAGCGGTAACACTGGGATAGGCCTTGCAATGATTGGCGCTGCAAAAGGATATAAAACGATTTTAGTCATGCCTGAAACAATGAGCCTTGAGCGCCGCAATCTTCTTCGTGCATATGGAGCAGACATTGTGCTTACCCCAGGTCCTGAGGGGATGGGTGGCGCAATTCGAAAAGCGGAAGAATTGGCAAAGGAAAATGGGTACTTCATGCCTCAGCAATTTAACAACGAGGCCAACCCTGAAATTCATAGAAATACAACGGGTAAAGAGATTGTTGAACAATTCGGTGATCAGTTGGATGCATTTATCTCCGGGATTGGTACTGGTGGTACTATAACAGGCGCAGGAGAAGTTCTTCGCGAAGCCTATCCTGGGATTAAAATTATCGCGGTTGAGCCAGCTGATTCTCCTGTACTATCCGGTGGGAAACCCGGCCCGCACAAAATCCAGGGTATTGGCGCAGGTTTCGTACCTGCTATCCTGAATACGGAGATCTATGAAGAAATTATTACTGTTCAAAATGATCAGGCGTTTGAATATGCCCGCCGTGCCGCTAAAGAAGAAGGTATCCTAGGTGGAATTTCTTCTGGCGCAGCGATTTTTGCAGCGCTAAAGGTAGCGAAGGAATTGGGTAAAGGAAAAAAGGTACTTGCGATCATTCCGAGTAACGGGGAACGGTACCTTAGCACTCCGTTATATCAATTTGAAGATTAGATCAATGATTTCTAACATGGGCCGGCGTTTGCTGGCCCATGTTTTATTTTTTTGTCCAGAGATTTTATACTATGTCTGTTTGTAACTAATTTTATAATCCAGCTTCAGCACATAGCGGTGAATTTCCTTTGGTCCTGGCAGCTAAATTGGCATTTCCGCCTTTATTTTTCCGTGTGGCTCATTATGATTTAGCGGGAACTTCTTGTATGATAGTAGAGGAAATTTGAAAGAGGAGGACAACACCTTGCCTAAGAATACAGTAATTAAATGTGGCCCTTTTAAATTAGATTATTCTTCAAAAACACAGATCATGGGCATTTTAAATGTCACCCCCGATTCCTTTTCTGATGGGGGGAAATTTAATGCGGTTGACCGTGCAGTTGAACACGCAAAATTAATGGTTGAACACGGGGCTGATATAATTGATATAGGCGGTGAATCTACCCGCCCTGGACACGAACCAGTGTCTACCGATGAGGAAATTTCCAGGGTAATTCCTGTTATTCAAGCGTTAGTGGAGAAGTTATCTGTTCCTATTTCAGTTGATACGTATAAAGCGGAGGTTGCGAGAGAAGCAATTGGTGCTGGGGCTCATATCATAAATGATATTTGGGGGGCGAAGAGAGAGCCCGAGATTGCAAAGGTCGCAGCGGAAACGGGAGTTCCTATCATCCTTATGCATAACCGTGAAGACATCCCCTATAGTTCATTTATGCGTGACGCTTTTTCAGACCTATATGATTGTATTAATATTGCAAAGGAAGCAGGAGTAAAGGACGAACAAATTATATTGGATCCCGGAATTGGTTTTGCAAAAACATTTGAAGAAAACATTGAAATGATGCAAAACCTTGAACATTTAGTTGCGCTTGGATACCCGGTCCTGCTTGCTACTTCACGTAAGAGATTTATCGGGAGAGTCCTTGACCTTCCGCCAGAAGAAAGGATGGAAGGAACAGGCGCTACGGTTTGCTTTGGTATTCAAAAAGGCTGCCAGCTTGTTCGGGTTCACGATGTAAAAGAAATCGCCCGAATGGCCAAAATGATGGATGCAATGATAGGACGTGGACAAGTCAATGGATAAAATTTATATAAACAGGATGGAGTTTTATGGATACCATGGTGTCTTCCCTGAAGAGACCCGTCTGGGGCAGCGCTTTGCGGTTGACCTTGCAGTCGGCCTTAGTCTCGAGAAGGCTGGATTATCAGACAACCTTGAGGAATCCGTCAACTACGGCGAGCTGTTTCACGTATGCAAAGAGGTTGTTGAGGGCGATCCGTTTAAGTTGATTGAGGCAGTAGCTGAAAAAATAGCTTCCAGAGTGCTCCGGGAGTTTCCTCTTGTAATGGAAGTGATGGTGAAAGTAATCAAGCCTGACCCTCCAATTCCGGGACATTACCGGTCGGTAGCAATTGAAATTACAAGGAGAAGATAAAGTTGAAAAACAGGGTATATCTTTCACTTGGAACCAATATGGGGGACAGGCTTCACTATCTGTTTTCTGCAATTCGTGAACTGAATCGACATCCATCAATCCGCCTGATAAATTATTCATCAGTTTATGAAACAGACCCTGTAGGTTACGAAAATCAGGATCTTTTTTTGAATATGGTGGTAGAAATAGCGACGAATTCAGACTCGCTAACTTTATTGAAGATGTGTCAAGAAATAGAGAGGGTTTTTGGCAGGAAAAGGGAAATGAGATGGGGCCCTCGAACAATAGACCTTGACATTCTTGTCTTTAACCAAGAAAATATTGAAACAGAGAGCCTGTGCATTCCTCATCCAAGGATGAGTGAACGAGCTTTTGTGCTTGTTCCGTTGCATGAAATCGCCGGAAACATTTCTCTTCCCGGCTTTGAAAAGCCACTGACTCAAACTTTGGAACTGTTACCTGATAAAGAAGGAGTACGGATATGGAAGCGGAAAAATGGGGAAGACGAATTCGGGCTTTTAGAAAACTAAAGGGATTTACCCAGGATAGATTCTCAAAAGAATTGGGTGTGTCGGTTTCAATTCTTGGAGAAATTGAAAGAGGAAACCGAATGCCACCGGCAGATTTGCTTATAAGAGTCTCGCAAGTTTTACACGTCAGTATTGATGAGATAGCTCCTCCCAAGGAGTAATATAGGGATTTAGCCGTAGGTTCAAAAATAATAAGCGGAAAGGAGGCTTATGCAATGTTGAAAATTGGCGATATTGTCATGAAAAATCCTGTTGTTTTGGCGCCAATGGCTGGTGTCTGTAATTCAGCTTTCCGGTTAACGGTCAAGGAATTTGGTGCCGGCCTGGTTTGCGCCGAGATGGTAAGTGATAAAGGCATTGTGTTTAAAAATGAGAAGACGATGAATATGCTTTATATCGATGAGCATGAAAAACCTTTGAGCCTGCAAATTTTTGGGGGTGAAAAGAAAACTCTCGTTGAAGCTGCCCAATTCGTAGACAAAAATACAAATGCCGACATCATTGATATAAATATGGGCTGCCCTGTTCCTAAAATCACAAAATGTGATGCAGGGGCAAGATGGCTTTTAGATCCTAACAAAATTTATGATATGGTTTCCGCGGTTGTAGATGCAGTTGAAAAGCCGGTCACTGTTAAAATGCGGATTGGCTGGGATGAAGAGCATATTTTTGCAGTGGAAAATGCCCGCGCGGTTGAACGTGCAGGAGGAAAAGCTGTTGCTGTCCATGGACGTACCCGTGTCCAAATGTACGAGGGCAAAGCAAACTGGGATATCATTAAGGAAGTTAAACAATCCGTGGCTATTCCTGTTATCGGTAATGGTGACGTACAAACTCCGCAAGATGCTAAACGTATGCTTGATGAAACTGGGGTTGACGGCGTAATGATCGGGCGCGCGGCTCTGGGAAACCCTTGGATGATTTATAGAACTGTCAATTACCTGGAAACGGGCGAGTTAATGGGTGAGCCATCCGTTCGTGAAAAAATTGATGTAGCTATCCTGCACCTTGACCGTTTAATTGCCCTTAAAAATGAGGATATTGCTGTGAGGGAAATGCGCAAGCACGCAGCATGGTATCTAAAAGGTATTAAGGGCAATGCGGAGGTTCGAAAAGTCATTAATGAGTGCACTACGAGAAAAGATTTTGTTATGCTGCTAAATGGCCATGTCGCTGATGTGGAGGAAAAAGAACGCCAGGCGATTGTTGGCTAATTCTGAATAATTCGGCTGCCGGTACATAACTGGCAGCCTTTCTTCTATATTCTAATATTTTTATTGGGACTGAACGCGTATTTTGTGTAAAATGGAACTAATGTCTTGTTTGATGAAAAATTGTCCAAACTAAATGGATAATGCAACAATTCAACTATAAGGTGGATTACATACCTCACTATATATAGGAGCTGATATCATGAGCCATGAGGAATTGAATGACCAATTTCTTGTAAGAAGAGAAAAGATGAACCAGATGCGCCAGAAGGGCATGGATCCGTTCGGGAAAAAGTTTGAGCGTACAGCCACAAGCAGGGAACTGATTAGCCAATATGGAGAGTTGGAAAAGGAAGAGCTCGAAACGAAAGAAATTTCGGTTGCGCTAGCTGGCCGGATTATGACGAAGCGTGGAAAGGGCAAGGCTGGTTTTGCGCACCTTAAGGACCTTACGGGGCAAATTCAAATCTATGTTAGAAAAGATGCGGTTGGGGAAGAACAGTATGAACTTTTTGATTCATCCGACCTTGGCGATATCGTCGGTGTTACAGGCACGCTCTTTAAAACCCAGGTTGGTGAACTATCCATTAAAGTTAGTGAGTACACCTTCCTTACAAAGGCACTGCGTCCATTACCTGATAAATTCCATGGTTTGAAGGATGTTGAGCAGCGTTACCGCCAGCGTTACCTTGACCTTATCGTCAGCGATGAGAGCAAGGAGACGTTTATTACACGGAGCAAAATCCTTCAGTCCATGCGCCGTTACCTAGATGAACAGGGGTATCTGGAAGTTGAAACACCAATGATGCATTCGATTGCAGGTGGTGCTTCTGCCCGTCCATTCATTACCCATCATAATGCTCTTGATATGGAGCTGTATATGAGGATAGCCATTGAACTTCATTTGAAGCGTCTGATTGTTGGCGGACTTGAAAAGGTATATGAAATTGGCCGAGTGTTTAGGAACGAAGGAGTCTCAACGAGGCATAATCCTGAGTTCACCATGATTGAGCTGTATGAAGCGTATGCTGATTATGAAGATATTATGAAGTTGACAGAAAATCTGATTGCTCACATTGCGCGTGAAGTACTGGGAACTACCGTCATCCAGTACGGCGAATATGAGGTTAACTTGGAGCCGGCATGGAAGAGACTGCACATGGTTGACGCGATTAAGGAGCATACTGGCGTTGATTTTTGGAAAGAAATGAGTGTCGAAGAAGCTCGGGCGCTTGCGAATCAGCATGGTGTTGAAATTAACGAGCATATGCTGTATGGACATATTGTTAACGAGTTCTTTGAACAAAAGGTTGAGGAGAAACTTATTCAACCTACCTTTATTTACGGTCATCCTGTAGAAATTTCTCCACTAGCGAAAAAGAACGAAGAGGATCCTCGCTTTACTGACCGTTTTGAATTGTTTATTGTTGCCCGTGAGCATGCTAATGCATTTACTGAGCTGAATGATCCTATAGACCAGAGGGAACGGTTTGAAGCTCAACTAAAAGAGCGGGAGCAAGGAAATGATGAAGCGCATGAGATGGATGAGGATTTTGTTGAAGCTCTTGAATATGGAATGCCTCCAACTGGGGGGCTTGGGATTGGCATTGACCGTCTCGTTATGCTTCTGACCAATTCTCCATCTATAAGGGACGTATTGTTGTTCCCGTTGATGAGACATCGTTAATGTACCTGCAAAGTGCCGGCTTCCTTCCTGGAGGCTGGCACTTTTTTATTTATGTAGTTCCTTTTGATTCACTTCCGGAAGAGTCCTATACTAGTGCAGTGGAGTGTAGAAAAATTTGAATTTTGGTACTTTGCGATTTCCGGAAAGAAATTTAAAAAAGCTATTGCAAGGGCTACTCAAAGGTGCTATATTAATAAAGTTGCTTCTGAGGCAAACAAAAACAAGTAAAAAAACTTGTTGACTTCTCACTAGCAACCTGGTAATATTATAAAGTCGTCTTTGAGAGACGCAGGCATTATTGCTCTTTGAAAACTAAACAAACAAGCGTCAACAAACAATAATATTTTGATGGCTTCGGCCATCAGCCAACGTAACTTATGAGCTAATCACTCACT
>NZ_HG964497.1:2075129-2216584 GCF_000613125.1 Bacillus sp. EB01 | reverse complement strand
GACGCCAATAGCATTTCTGCCTGAAACGGAAAGATGGTTTATGAAAAGGACTTTTTTGGAACTGGAAATGATCCTTTATAAACTAGTTCACAGCGAAAAGGGGTTTTAAAGATGGTTATCCAAGCTACCATGTCTCCGCATGCGATAGCTGAAATATGGGAAAATACCGCAGACATTTTCAAGAAGCATAAAATCCCGCTTTCAAAACTAGCATTAAAAGAGCTATTGGAAGGGGAGCAGCTCACTTTACTTCTTGAGGAACTCAATTCTGCTGTTGGCAGCTCCACTGCTACTTGTATTGAAGGCGGATGACAGATTCCGACTAAGAAGGGGTAGGTTACTCCTTTAAAATATGCATAAACAAAGAGCCAATCACTATGTGACTGGCCCTTTTCTTGCTATTCAGCTAAGCAGCAGGATTCCTGTAGAACTCTCACAGCTTTTAAAAAGTTCGTGTACGTCTCGGTTCCATATGCGTTTTTATCATTTCTGAAAAACATCTGAAGCGCCAGATTCCTGGCCTCGTTCACACTGCATTTCCGGAAATTCATGACAAGTTTCAGGTATGAGAAGAAGTATTCCTTTTTCAACGTACCGCCATGATTGACTGTCATGAACAGCACTTCTTCTCGTCAGTTTCCTTTGCAGAGTCCTGCTGTTTCGTTTCACTGCAGCAACTTTCTTTTTCTTCCGTAACTTCTTCAATTTTAATGGCACAACAGCTTGAGTCTTTGCCAGTTTTCTTAAATAGGTTAAACATCTCATCATCCTCCAATTTCTTAAATAAAGTAAAAGATAAAACCTGAAATCGTGGACATTGACACTACTGATAAAACAAACAGTGCAACGAGTTCTTTTTTGAAGATTGATTTTAACAAAATGACTTCCGGGAGGCTGGCACCCGCCGAGCTGATTAGCATCGCCATGACCGGTCCGAGGGCCATTCCTTTCATAATCAGGATTTGTGATATCGGAATCATGCTTGAAAGCCTGATATACAATGGCACTCCGATAATCGCAGCGATTGGGATGAGCCACCAATGGTCTTTTCCAAAAACAGATGAAATGAATTCAGTTGGAACGAGTCCGTGGATAACCGCTCCAATCGCGGCGCCAATAATTAGATAAGGGTATACACTTTTCATAAGGTCGGCGGTTTCTTTAATCGCGAGTTTTAAATTGAATCTCTTTGTCGTTTCTTCATAACCGGTCATCACGACATTTTTAACATACTTCTCGGCTCCGATTGCCTCCAGAGTAAAACCGATGATGATAGAGAAAACAGTGGTCAAAACCGTATAAAGAATCGTCACTTTCCAGCCAAGGACCACACCCATCAATGTTAAAATCGTTGGATCAAGGACAGGGGAGGCAAAAAGGAAAATCATTACAATCCCGAAAGGCATCTTCTTTTTAAGCATATTGACGACAACTGGTATCGTCGAGCACGAACAGAAAGGGGTGATGAAGGCAAAAAGGATAGCGAAAACCGCCCCGATGAATCTGTTCTTGCCGGCCAGCTTCTTCTCAATTTTTTCATAGGGGATAAAGCCCTGGAGAAGGCTGATGGCAAAAGAAATAATGACGAATAAAACTGTTAGTTCGACTGCGATATAGAAGAAGCTTTTTAAGGTGTCAATCCACATGTCTGGCCCTCCTTGTTAGCAAACGCAAGCGCATTCGCTTTTCCTTATAGTTGTTGCATTCCGGCCAAACAACCTTCTGAAAAAAGAAAACCTTTCTTTAGAGGAGTGCTGGAACTTCCATGCCTCTCTCGCCTGTTGCTCAACTTCTTTAGCTTTTAGCTGAGCCAATAATTGAATGTCATACATAATGATTCCTCCTAAATCAAATTATCTTGATATATTAATCAAAAAAAATTGATGAATATCGCAAAAAAAATTAGCTTGAAGGGCGGAAGAGGCAGCAAAGCTCTTCGGACAAAAGGTGGTTAATTTCTATTTGGTTTAGATTGTAGTAACTCCATGTGCCTTCTGTTCTCTTTGTAATAAGGCCTGCATCGAGTAATATCTTCAGGTGGTAGGATAATTTGGACTGGGCCATATCAATGAGCGGGGCCAGGTCGCAGACGCACATTTCGCCTCTTTCTGTCAGGATGTTCATAATCTGAAGCCGTTTTTTATCTGCAATTGCTTTGAACTTTTGCTCGTATGTTTCAAAAACCTGTTCCTTTGATACGTCCTGTAATGGAATTTGTAGATCCACTATTTCACCTTCTTTGCATCAAATTCTTTTGATGTATTTATCATATAACCAGCATTTACTAATGTCAATCATAATAATCAAAAAAAGTTGATTTATTTAAAAATAAGGTATTAATTACTTATTTAAAAAATGAAGAACTATTAAAGGTGGAATTGTATGTTAAAATATTCCTAATTATGTCATGGTAAAATTTTTTTCATTTGGGGGGGATTTTTTTGGTTGAATTAAAGGAAATGGTGTCTAAATTGGATGCCGAATTCAATATAAATTCATTTGGAAAGGATGTTTCATTTAGTAGGTTTATTCCAAGGGTTTACGAACCAGTAAACTTTGATTGGCAATCAGAATTTGAAAAAGGCTTTGTAGATTTATTTAATGGTCTGATGTTAAAAGGCAATTCAATTGTTGAGAGAGTCTTTCTTGCAGTTTTCCCTACTGATAAAGTATTGGAACGGTTTATAGAAGACGGCAATAGTGGAGATTTATTATATATGCACCATCCCCTGTTGATGGAGTGCGGAGACCCAAAGGGGGAATGGGGGAAGGGCTTTGTACCAATTAAAGAAAAATATATTAACAAATTAAAAGAGAAAAATCTATCAGTTTATACTTGCCACATACCGTTGGATTGCCATAAACAATTAGGTACGAATATAGCAATCGCAAAAAAGCTAAATGCACAACCTATTGTTGATGATACATTAAATGCAAAAAATGAATATGTCTTATATTGTACTATTAAAAAAACCAATACCGCCAACTTGATTTCTATGCTTGAGAATACTTTTGAAATACCTTATGTTGATTTTGAAGGTCGAGAAGTAGATGACATTCAAAAGGTTGCGATTGTTGCTGGTTGTGGAGATGTAGTGGATTGGATGAAAGAAGCAGAAGAAAACGGTGTACAAGCCTATATTACTGGTGAAATTCATTGCCATATTGATAATGATTATGGTAGGCAAAAATACAAACAAATGATGGAATACGCTTCAAATACACCAATGTCTTTAATAGGGGTTTCTCATTCGGCATCAGAATATCTTGTCCACAAAACCCTGATGAAGGATTGGTTCGAAAAAAACTTTAATGTCGAGACAGTTTTAATACCACAAGAAAAATGGTGGTTATAAACGATTAAACGATATTTAAAAGAGCTTGGTAGCCCAAGCTCTTTTTTTTACGGATTCTTATGTTATTTATATGAAGAAACTAGGTGCTTTAGCTTTTTATATTTAAAGCCCTAGTAAACAATAAACAACCTTCGCCCCCTTTTGAGAAAAGCTATGTTAGAGATTCCGCCTTGTTTGCGGAAACAGCTTTCTTTTCTGGCGGAACAATCAGGTTCAGCAGAAGGACTGCGATTGCCCCAACAGCGGTGCCGGAAGAAAGGATGTAATTTGCAAAGTCCGGCACACTGTTCAGAATCTCTTTTGGCAACACAACGGCCCCGATTGTCAGTAAAATCGGAACTCCTATGACAATCATATTCCTATCATCAATCTCAACAATCTGGATAACCTTGAGGCCGTTCATCACAATCGCGACGCAGACAACCCCAAAAATACCCTGAATGACAGGCTGAGGGACACATGTGATCAATGCTGAAAGCTTAGGAATCAAGCCCAATCCTATTAAAATAATCCCCGCCGCGATAATCGCCATACGGCTTGCCACCCCGGTAATGGCAATGATGCCGGCGTTTGATGAGTAGCCTGTCATTGGTGTGCCACCGAACAGTGAGCCAACAAAACAGCCAAGCCCTTCGCCAAAAGAAGCTTTGTTCAGTCTCTTTTCGTCCAATTCCTTGCCAGTAACCGTAGATACAACAAACCAAGTTCCCGTTGTTTCAATCAATATAATCATATAAATAAACACCATTGTCAGGATTGCCTGCAGGTCGAAAACAGGCTTGCCAAACGGGAAGAAACTAGGCAGTGAAAACCAGGAAGCAGTTTTTACAGGAGAAAAATCAACTGTGCCAAAAAACGACGCAGTGATGGTCCCGACCACGATGGCCAGAATAACAGAAACAAGCCTGAAAAAGGTTCCGTAGCCTTTTGCTTTTCTTCCAAGAAGGATACAAATAATAAGAACTGCCGCCGATACAAAGGCAATCAGCACATTGTGGCCGACATTGCCCGGGCTTGAATAGATACTATTAAAGACGCTTGGCATTAAGGAAATTCCAACGATAACAATAACGGTACCGCCAACAAGAGGCGGGATTATTTTTTTGACTGTTTTTGCAAACACCTTGAGAGGGTAGCCGAGAACTGCAATCAGTAAAGCACCAGGCAAAAGACTGCCGAATACTGCACCAAGGCCAAGCTTCCCGCCGATTGCTGCTAATGCGCCAATGGGAACATAGGATGGTCCCTGTACGACCGGCAACCGCAGTCCGCCAATTGTCTGGATCAGTGTTGCCACTCCTGCTGCGAGGAAGCACATTTGAATGAAGAAAGTTGTGTTCATGGTGTCAAGTGCAAGCAAGCCTGCGATGATGATTGGCGCGATATACAAATCCATCGCCAGGACATGCTGCATCCCAAGTAAAGCAGCCTTTCCCCAGCTTATTTTTTCGTCTACGCCGACTGTAATGTTCGTCTTTTGCGTATTTGGTTCCATTATTAATCCCCTTTGTTTTTAATGAATTTTTTAAAAATAAAAGCCAAAATCATTGGTATGTAAATGAAACACTAACAAACATGACTGTTATTTTTGTTTTAGTTCGTTTTTAACTATCATCGTGTTGGAAAATACAATTGAATTATAAACAACGAGAAGAGAAGTTGTAAAGCGTTTTTTCCGTATATTAATAAATAAAATTATTTTAATGTTCGTCTTTCGGTTGACATTAACCTATTATCTTTTTTACAATTAAGCTGTGAAAAGCCTTTTTGCTGAATATTCTCTTTTAATATCAGCTGGGGTTTACTAGAATCCGAGATAATACTATACATTAAGGGGATGGAAACATGATTGTTGAGGATACAGTGCTGCGGAGCGGCTGGATTGTTGCTTGTAAAATAGAAGATGTTAAAGAAGAGCCAATGCAGGTAACACTAATGGGGGAAAGAATTGTTTTGTTCCGCAATGAGCAGGGCATTCATGCATTCAAGGATCTATGTGTCCACCGAGGCGCTGCACTATCATTGGGGTGTGTCCGTGATGGAAATCTAGTCTGCCCGTATCATGGCTGGGAATATAATTCTGAGGGTGAATGCACCAAGATTCCACAGCTGCCTGAAGGTAGAGCAATTCCGCTAAAAGCACGGGCAATCAAATTTGCCTGCCAGGAAGCGTATGGACTGGTTTGGATCAATTTGAACAACAACAACCCGGAGCTGTTTTCATATCCTCAATTCTCGGATGAAAATTACCACAGTATACTATGGGGACCGCAGGCAGTTAATGCGAAACCGCCCAGGGTTGTAGAGAATTTCCTGGATGTGGGCCATCTATCTTTCGTTCATGAGGGGTTTCTTGGCGTACAGGAGCATCCAGTCATTGGTGACTACGAAGTGCATGTGGAAAGCAACCGCATCTATAGTGATGAGATTGCGATTTTTCAGCCGGATCCTGATGGCTCAGGCGTAGCCAAGGATGTATATTACACATATGAAATACTGGGTCCATTGAACGTTATGTTTACAAAAAGAGATCCAGATAGTGGCAATAAAATGACCATCCTGCTTACGATCCAGCCTGTTGATGAAAACAAGTCGGTAGCCTACGGCATCATGTCCTTTAACTATGAGACAGGAAATACCGATCAGCAGACGGTCGAATTCCAGGATATGATATTTGCTCAGGACAAGCCGATAGTCGAAAACCAGAAGCCAGAAGACCTGCCGCTCGATTTGCAGGCCGAGCTTTCCCTGAAGTGTGACCGGATGAGCATCGCCTACAGACAGTATTTAAAGAGAGAGGGCGTCACATTGGGCACTGATTAAGTTTGCGTGGAGCGTTGGAATTAGCTGAGTCAATTAAGCTGGGCAAAGAAGCAAGATTGATAGTTATAGAGTTAAAGACGTGGTGTACAGCCACGTTTTTTTGTGTAGATTTTGGTATGTATGAAGTTTTCAAATACAAATGACGGTGCCGGGAAGTGATGTGGCATTGAACGAATTGGATTAAATTCGATGACTCTATAAGATTAGTTTCTTTTCAATGATTTATCTAATTCGAAGAGTCTAGTAAGATTAATTCACTAAACCATTTGCCGGATAAATCTAAATCCTTAAGATCTTTAATGTTATGTAAAATTTCTGAATTTTCCTTTACTACTTGGTTTTGTTTTCGTTATAGTTAAAGGTGGTTATATTACCAAATTTATGAAAGGAGTAGATGACGATGATGAAGTTAATGAAGGATGCAATTGCTGTTGGTGAGGGGTTGGAGGATTTTAGAAAACTGGAAACTTAGTGGGGCACATGGCCGGAACGGGGGATTTTATTTATGGAATTGACGAAAGAAACGATTAAGATTGTGGACTATCATGAAGGGCTTGCTGCTGGTGTCGCGGAGATGTGGAACAAAAGCCGCGAAGGTTGGGGCGGCGATGCCCAGGTAACAACTGCTGAAAAGGTCCGTGCGAAGGAAGCAAGCTCAGGCAATCTTCACTTATTTCTTGCGATGGACGGCGACCAGGTTGTCGGCTATTGCAGTCTAAGCGAATACCGGGAGGATGAAGGGGCGCTCTACATCCCGCTTCTTAACGTCCGCACTGATTACCATGGCAGGAAAATCGGGAAATTGCTTGTGATGAGGGCGCTTGAGCGTACTGTGGAGCTTGGCTGGCCAAGGCTTGATTTGTATACGTGGGCCGGGAACACGAAGGCCGTTCCTCTTTATAAAAAATGCGGCTTCTTTTGGGAAGACCGTGACGATTCGACCCATTTAATGAACTTCATGCCTGCGGTGCTCAATACCGAAGCTGTCCGCAATTATTTTGCAGAAACAGATTGGTACTCGGCAAGCACGAGAACAATCGAGGTAGCGCCCGATGGCAGGAAGGAAAATGAATTTACGTATTATGAATACAGCTGGGAGTCCGGGGCTGGGATATTAAGAATGGAGTTTGAACGGACAGGGCGAGGCCTTAGGGCGATTGAAACTGATGACTACCTCATTACTGCTTTGGTTGAGAATTTTAAGCTTGTAAGCGGTGCGGATTATCAGGTCCGCTACCATATTAAAAATAAATCGGGAAAGCCGCTAACAATCGAGCTTAATGGCGAAGATCACAAGATTGTCAGTTTTGATTTTACAAAAAGAGTGGCCGTTGAGACTGAAACGACCTTAGATGCAGCATTCAGGCTAGGAACGCTGGAGGAAGAGCAAAGCCACTGGCGGACGCATCCTTCAGTCGTGACAAGGTTGAAGATTAATGGCAAGGAAGTAAGGTTTGCCGTCGGTGTGTTGCCAAAGCAGCCTGCCAAGGTAACGGGAACAATCACGGGTTCACAGTGCTTCCTTGAAGAAGATGCTGTTTTCTACCTGAATATAGAAAACAACTTCAGCGAACCAGCAGTTTTTACGATTCAGTTCCCGAAGTCGGTGCTGGTCGAGTTAAAGGAGACCAACCTTAAAGTTGAACTGCCTGAGAAAGGCAAGACTTCACTTGCAATCCCTTATGCTTTAAAGGGCTTTGGTTTTTACAATCCGGAGCTGAAACTCGATGCTGAAACCGAAAGTGGTTTGAAGACTACTTTTTCCAAAAAGCTCGGTCTTGGCTTTAAAGGGCCGGGAGCGCGTTTCAGTGGTGAGTGCGAGGAATACTGGCATATTTATAATGGACTGTACCACATGTATTTACGGAAGTTTGACAACAGGCTGGTCCCTGGCAGGCAGCCAAAAGCTAACCAAAAAACAATGGGCATGTATCCGCAGCTTGGCAAGCCATATTCATACGAGTTTTCCAAGAAGAGGCCAAGCCGCGTCGGGTACAGGGAAGAAGGCGGAGCAATTATTCTCGCTGCAACCTATGAATCTAGTGATTTCCCCGGCCTATTGCTTGTCAGTGAGTCGAAGCTGTATGGTGAAGGTTTGCTAGAGCAGTCATATATCGTCCGCAATTCTGGTCATGCAGAGACAGAATCACCGGTCCATGTGTATCAGCCTGTCTATCATGAACTTCACCGCAGCGTTTTTGCGATCGATGGGGAAATCGTCGAGCTTGAAGAGAATGCGGATGCGGATTATGGGCTCTGGGACAGCAAGAGGCTTTCGGAAAACTGGCTGTTCTCGCGCCATGATCCATATGCGCACGGTGTAGCCTGGCCGAAAGGGGCTTCGGTCAATTTTGAAACCTGGTACATGTATGTGGAGCATGAGCTTGGTCATCTGCCGGCTGGAGGCGAAAAAAGAACGGAGCCAGTACTGCTTTCGTTTGGCGCGTTTCAGGACTGGGAGGAATTCCGGGAGTTTGCGACACGAAAAACAAGCAGAAAAACAACGCCTGGAGACTCAATTGAGCTGCAAGTCGTTGAGAGGGATCCGAATGAAAAAGAGGTTATTCTTTCCGACCGGAAGATGACCTATATCGACGGAGAAGTAAGCTTTTCAAAAGCTGGCGATAGTTTCTACAAAACAAGAGTTGCTGCTGATGAACAAAAACGTGAAGTTGCCGCTTTTTCCGAAAAAGGCGAAACGGGCCTAGTATCTTTGTCTGCGGAATATACCATTAATGGTATCAGTGACAAGAAAAATGTGCTTGTCCTTAATCCATCACGCGAATCAGTCGTTGTCCGCGAAGAAGAGCGGGAGGGCCTGCGGGTTGTTACGGCGAGCAATGGCCAGCTTTCCATTGCAGCATCCGAAGCATTTTTCCCGTCGCTGTTTTCACTTGAAGTAAACGGCAGAGAGTGGCTTGATTCGTCCTTCCCGGCTGTAGAGCCAAAAGTATGGTGGAATCCGTGGAGTGGCGGAATGATCACCGGCTTTGAAGGCATTAACACCAAGTCAATCTCCAGGGAAAAAACAGAGGTATCTCAATGTTCGCTGCTCGACAGTGAAGGTAGAGAGTGGAAAGGGCTCAGGCTGTCAACGGTTATTGAACAGAACGAGGCTTTGAGGGGACTTGGCATCCATCAGTATTATTGCATGCTGCCGGGTGTAGGGATTCTAGTAAATGTTACAAAGTTCAGCCAGCATAGCGGAAAGTATTTGAACTATAAGAACTGGTTCAGCCAGCTGTTTTTTAAACAAGGCTGGGTAAAAAATGCTGGAGGAACCAGGAAGTACATCGCTGGTAAAGTTGAATTGATAGCACACCTCTCAGGTCATGCACTTATCGGCTCAGATGAATATAGTGAATTCCTTCAGGTGATTGCCGACAGGGAGGCGCGTGTCATGGAGGCGTACATGAACCAGGATGTGATGCTCATTGGTGTGGATAGGGAAATCAGCCTTGCGTCCGGGGAGGAGTGGCTCTCCGCACCAGCATTCGTCGTCGCAACAGACAGCGTGCTGGCAGCAGATGAAGTAAAAAGCCTGCAAAAGCTGACGTTCAATGAGGTAAGCAATGAAGATCATTGATGCACATATCCATTTTTCCGAAATTAAAAGCTTTCATGAGACTGCCCGGACAATTTCCAAGGTCGATTATTCCTATGATGGGCTGCAAAAGGAATTTGCTGATAATGGTGTAGTCCTTGGGATTGCGATGGGCGTAACCGAAACGGATGGAGAAGGATTTCCGGATGGAGCCTGTGAAACACCGATGGGGATCGATTTGTCAGCAGAGATTCCGAATAACGTTGTGTACTGCGCGGGTGTGAATCCGTTCAGGCTTGATCAGGCGGCGCTCTCCCGTTTGGAACTTGAGGTCCAGAAGCCAGACTGTGTCGGTATCAAGATTTATCTCGGCTATTATCCGTTTTATGCTTATGACGAGGTGTATGAACCGGTCTACCGGATTGCGAAGGAGTATAATGTCCCGGTCGTCTATCACACCGGTGATACGTATTCCGAGCGGGGCAGGCTCCGTTTTTCGCATCCGCTTTCGATTGATGAAGTTGCGGTGAAGCACAGGGAAATGACAATCATGATGGCACACTTTGGGGACCCATGGGTACTCGATGGTGCCGAGGTTGTTTATAAAAATCGAAATGTGTTTGCGGACCTATCCGGGCTTGTTGTTGGCGAGGACGGGGACATTCGCAAGCTGCAGGAGACAAGGTTTTTTGACCATCTGCTGCATGCACTCACGTTTACGAACAACTATGAGAAGTTCCTCTTCGGTACTGATTGGCCGCTCACGCCAATCAAGCCGTACATCGAATTCATAGCCGACATCATTCCTAAGGAGTATCATGAAGCAGTATTCCACAACACCGCTCTGAAGGTATTTCCAAAAATTAAGCGATTCTTATAAAAAATCAAGGACGATTCCCAGTTTGCTTTTGCATTCTGAGGGTCGTCCCTTTTTTAACTATGTTACTGGCAGGATAAGGTTACAAATTCCTGGAAAACTAGCGTAGGCCACTCAATGTGTGAGTGCAGTGGTTAGCTGCGGTTTTTTTATCATTAATTGATATTGGAAGATATAGAAGTCCAACTCTTGACTTAGTTCAATCGTTTGCATGCTTCTTAAACTTGAACTAAACCCAGTGCGGATCATTTCTTTCCTAAGAAACTCAATATATTTCAAAAGTTCAGAAGGTGTGAGGATAGAATTTACTTTCATTTGAATCCCCTCTTTTCAGATATTGTTACTATTATAATAATAGGTAAAATGGGAATATTTGCAGTCAGGTTGTGAATTTTACTTGAACATTAGTACAGCGTGCCTTTATGGAAAAGAATTCTGTTACTTGCCGGTAGAAAATGCATGTGAGGATTAGAATAGTATACCGATTTTTTAGTTGGAAGTGAGTGCCCTAATCGCTTATTATTAAACTATTGTTTTTTACAATTGGGTTTGTGAAAAGTCAGAGACGGACAAAGGTCCTAGAAAGGATAGTAGCAGAAAACCGTCCCTGGTTAACTAAAAGGAGGCTAAAAAATGGCGATTATTGATGTAACGGTTATACCGGTCGGCACTGGCACACCGAGTGTTAGTGAATATGTGGCAGAAATCCATAGAGTTCTTAAACGATATGAAGGAAGGGTCAAGTACCAATTAACGCCGATGAGTACGTTGATTGAAGGGGACCTGACGGAGTTGCTGCAGCTTGTCCGTGAAATCCATGAAGTACCTTTTGAAAAAGGACTTCAGCGTGTTTGCACAAACATTCGGATTGACGACCGACGTGATAAGGAAAGCACGATGGAGAAGAAGCTGAAAGCAGTGGAATCACGGCTAGAAGAAATGTAATGTTGATAATAGACCAGACTAGATCCTATTAATAGGTGCGTCTGGTCTTTTAATTAGTTGTGCACTATTGGAAGGAAGCCCGAAATGTCATTGGAACGGGTTAATGAATGACATTTACCTCTGCTCGGAAGCCCGAAAAGTCATTCATCGAGGGTATGAATGACACTTTGCCCTGTTCGGAAGCCCGAAATGTCATTCATCGAGGCAATGAATGACACTTTGACCCGTTCGGAAACCTGAAATATCATTCATCGGGATAATGAAAGATATAACTGGAATCAAGTCCTCGTAAAACAGCGGCGATACTACTAACGATAGCCACTTGTTACTTATACAATCTTCACAAAAAAACTCCGATTCCGCGGCCCGTCAAACTCACAAAAGTAAATTCCCTGCCATGTACCGAGCAGCAACCGGCCATTAGTAACAATCACAAACTGAGAGGCGCCGACAGTGCTTGCTTTCATATGTGCAGCTGTATTTCCTTCCATATGGCGATCCAGCTCGTGGTTCCATGGATACACCTCATCGAAGCGGCGAATCATATCACGCTTTACATCGGGATCGGCATTTTCGTTAATAGTTATCCCAGCCGTTGTATGCGGGCAATAAACGACAATAGCGCCATCCTTCAAATCCTGATCAACTAAAAAGTTCTGGATGATTTCTGTTACATCGAGCATCTCATCCCGGTGGTTTGTTTGAATAGTAAACTTCTTTAACACTTTGGTTCCTCCTTTTCTTACCTGAGCCTTTTCTCTACTTTACTATATAACGTGACCAAGTTCTCTTCATAACAATCTTACTCTAGGAACATGTATACTTTAAAAGGGGAAGGCAATGATGAAAAAATAATCCAATCTAAAAGGAGTGGCTACATATGGAAAAAGTACTACCGTTTTTGATGTTCCAGGATGGCAAGGCAGAAGAAGCAATGAATTTCTATACTTCTATTATTGAAGATTCCTCTATCACGAGTATTGCACGTTACGGACCTGGTGAACCCGGGGATGAGGGAACTGTTTTTCAGGCAACTTTTTCTTTAAAGGGCCAGGAATTTATGTGTATAGACAGTAATGTTAAACATAAATTTTCATTTACACCTTCGTTTTCAATCTATCTTATTTGCGAAACGGAAGAGGAGCTTGACAGCCTTTATGAAAAGCTGCTAGAAGGCGGAGAAGCACTTATGCCATTGGCTGATTATGGATTCAGCAAGAAATTTGGCTGGGTGAATGACCGCTTCGGTGTTTCCTGGCAGATGAATTTACTTTAATGAATGGAAAAAGAAGCAAGGGAAAACGTTCCTCTGCTTCTTTAGGTTTTTTTACGAAAAGCCTCTATATCGGAAATCAGGAACAAACTGCTCAGGATGATAAACAGACCGACAATCATTCCGGAAGTGATTTGTTCTTTTAAAAAAATAACTCCCCACACCATTCCGAATAAAGGTATCAGAAAAGTTACCGTCACGGTTTTGGTTGGTCCGACACTGGCAATCAAATAATAATAAAGAAGATAGCCCAACGCCGTTGAAAAAACACCTAGGCCGATGAGTGAAGATGCCACAACAGGACTTATCGCCGGAAAAGTATCTGGAAGGGTTGCTGCTGTTAATGGAAAAAGAAGCAAGGTGGCGCCCACCAGCTGACCGAAGGCAATCGGCAATGGAGTACTGTTCCTGAAGGTCTTTTTTGCATATACACCACCAAAGCCGTAGGCAACAGTTGAAAAGAGCGAGCAAAGGCTTGCAATGATTACATCGAATGTCAGTTGGACCGGGCTCCAGCCTACGGTGATCGTAACGCCGATGATTCCAAGGAAAATCCCAATCAGTTTCTTTGGGGTCAACTGTTCTTTCATCCAGGCCCAGGCGACAAGCGCTGTAAAAAAAGGGGTCATTGAATTAATGATAGCCAACAAGGACGCGTTCAAGTGAAGCGATGCCAATGAAACGAGTGTGAACGGAATTGCGGAATTTAATGCGCCGATTATTAGGTATTGCTTCCAGCGCTGTTTAAAATGTGTCGGTTTTCCAATGATAAAAACTAAAATCAATAAAGCCATCGCTCCGAATGAAACTCGCCCCTGTGATGTAAGATAGGGGCCAATCACCGGGGAAGCTATGCGTACAAATAGGAAGGATGAGCCAAATAGAGCGGCAAGAGCAAACAAAACACCGATATCTTTTGTATTCATGTGTACCCCTCTTGTTGTAGTCCTGATTTGATCAGTTTTTACTAATGTATTCCCACTGTCTTAAACAGGTGTTTAGAGGGTTTGGGTAGCGAATCAGCGGTAACTTGGCTGCTTTCATTCTGGCAAAAGTGTTTACAGTATTTTAATAGGCAGGAAAGAGGCAAAGGGTATTGCGTCTTTTTCCTGTCTATTTTTGTGTGTTTGAAATTATATCGTTATATGCGATATAATCTATTTTAACGAATAATAGGGGGTGCTTCCATGATTGAAAAAATTAATACATATTTTACTGACATTTATTTTAATCTCCATCCAACACATGAAGATGCCATTTCGCATCAAAGTGTTCGTATTTTACAAATCGTTCAGAAAAAGCAGATAGTAGCTATTCGCGATATAGCAGAACATTTATCAATATCCAATAACACAGCTTCCGAACATGTGAAAAAATTAGTTCGCAATGGGTGGTTAAGTAAAGCCAGAAACGAATTAGATCAGCGTATTGTGTATCTGCGTTTAACGGAAAAGGGCCTGCATGTTCTAAAAAAGAACTCAGAATTAGATGAACTCAAATTAAAGGCAGCACTTGAAAAGTTGGCGGAGGATGAAAGAAAACAGATAGTTGAAGCCTTTCGTTTACTAAGTGAGGTATCAAGATAAATGTATTTGCTTATTAAAATTATCAGTTCCGCTGCAATTATTGGTATAGTAACTGAACTTGCGAGAAGGTTTCCGGTTTATGGAGGAATAATAGCGGCCTTGCCATTGATAAGCTTGCTTAGCATTATTTGGTTAAGTGTCCAAGGGGAATCAGCGCAAAGCGTTTTACAATTTACATTTGGAGTACTCGTGGGCCTGCCATCGACAATAGTTATGTTGTTGATTATTTATCTTGCATTTAAGCTTTCAATTCAGCTGCCAGTAGCTATTGGACTAGGCGTGATCGGCTGGGGATTCTCTTTACTCATTCAAAAATACTTCACTGGTTTATTTTTCTCTTAGACGGATATGGAGAAACAAAATCACCGTAATAGGTTACGGTGATTCCTGTTAAATCTAGCTATTCCTTGAACTTGTTACTGTTTCGCCAATTTCCAAGGAAATAACGATGAATACTAAGCCTAATAAAAATGGTGAAAACGGATAAGAACCAGTACAATTTAATTGAACAAGTTCGTATGGATATTCTTCAATGTCAGTTTTTTATCATTTTACGATAAAAGGGGTAAGTAACTATGAAGGTACTAAAAAAGCTGCGGGACAGTTACGTAATTAATCATGCAAATCGGACGAGGTTACCGTTTTTCGATTCAAGTAATAAGGTTAGGAGAAAAGTAGTGTTTTCCGGAAGAGTACAGAATGTTGGATTCCGGCTTGAACTAGTTTGTCTTGCGGAAAGACTGGGTTTAGCAGGGTGGGTACGAAATAGGGAAGATGGAAGTGTGGAAGCCGAACTTCAAGGGGAGGAAGCTAAAATTGATTTTCTGATTAAATGTATGCAGTCCTTGAAAAGAGCTTCTGTGAAAGAAATGATTGTGACTGATCTTCCTGTTGATAAGGAAGACGAGACATTCAAAATAGTGAAATAGGAAGGGGACGGACTTCTGCTTCTTCATTGAAGCAAATAGCCGTCCACCATTTTTATTTGTTTCCCTCTTTCATGACTTCAATGTAAAACTTTATTGCATTCAGGTAGTTTTCGACTGAGACGTGTTCGTTTGTTCCATGCATCCTGTTAAGGTCTTGGCCTGTGATTTGCACGGGCAGGAAGCGGTAGGTGTCTTTTGATACTGAGTCATAGTGACGGGCATCGGAGCCTGCAAACATCAGATACGGTGCTATGACAGCGTCGGTGTAAACATTCCGCGCCGCCTGCTGGATAGTTTTGAACTGCCAGCTATCAATGGATGAAACAGAACTTGCTTCGTTTCCAGATACGGTCACTTTTATATCCGGATCATCAATTGTTTCCTCGATAAACTCCTTAACATCCTCCAATGAGTCGCCAGGCATAAGCCGGTGGTTGATGATGGCCTTTGCTTCTTCAGGTAATGCGTTGTATTGTTCACCTGCCTGGAAAATGGTTGGAGCAATCGTTGTTCTGATCAAGGCTGCAGTGGCAGGCTGACCGAGGAGGATTTTTTCAATGATTGGCTCGAAAATAAATTTGTTGGCAAATACATATTTCATGCCGAAGCTCATTTCCGGCGCAACGAATTCGAATAAATCTTCACCAGGACCTCTTAGATCACCCTTGAACTGGGTTTCTTCAAGCTTGGCAATCGCACTGGCAATACGCCCGATATTGGTTCGATTCTTCGGTTGTGAGGAGTGACCACCGCTTCCTTCTATCGTAAGTTCAGCGGTCGCCGAACCCTTTTCAGAAATTCCAACAACCCCGACAGGCTTATTAACGCCTGGAACCATATTCTCAACAATCGCTCCGCCTTCATCAAGAACGAATTCAAACGTAATTCCACGTTCCTTCATTAAATTTGCGATTGCGCTGGCGCCTTCATCTCCGCCAATTTCCTCATCATGGCCAAACATGAAATACATGTCGCGTTCCGGCTTGAAGTTCTGCTTCAATAACTGCTCGGCTGCTTCAAGGATGCCGATGACACCGATTTTATCATCGAGTGTTCCTCTTCCCCAAATCTTCTCATCAGTGACAGCCCCGCTAAACGGATCTTGTACCCAATTGCCTTCCGTACCACTTAGCACAGGAACGACATCATAATGGCTTGTTAGGCCGATCGGTTTTTTAGAGGGGTCAGAACCCTTCCATTTATATACGAGTGCATACTCATTGACCTTTTCAAGTTCTAGCTGCTCGTGAACTAAGGGATAGCTTTTTTGTAAAAATTCAATGAATCTGTCAAACTCGTTTAAATTGAACTTGGTGCGATCTTGATAGGAGATTGTCTCGTAGGTAATAGCCTCGGACATATGCCTTACTGCGGTTTCTTCATCAAATGCCTCAGTGGTTGGGACTGGTTTGGGCTGTTTTGTTTCAACTATCATAGCCCGTATACCGGTTACAATTAGAAAAACTATGAGAAAACTTGCTAAAATTAGAAAGGCGATTTTTAATTTTTTCACTGACATTCCCCCTGTAAAATTTAAAAATATATTTATGAACCAAAGTAGGAGCAAGACACGTATAACTCATTGGAGGTGGCTATCATGATTTTTTCTTCAAAGAGAGATGTGTGGATGGGTACGTTGGTTTGGATAGTTATTGCCGGTATCACTATGCTTTTTTATCAATCGATCTTTAGCGAATTTGATAGTTTGGGATTAATTATCTCATTATGTATGATTTCTTTGTTGCTAAGTATTTGGTTCCATACTCGGTACAAACTTGGAGATGAAACTCTTAAGATATACTATGGTCCTTTTAAAAAAACAATTAGAATACAGGAAATTAACTGGATTCGACATACAACGCATCTATTTACTGCACCAGCGCTATCAATTAGACGAATTGAAATTCAGTATAGAAAATATGGGACTGTTACGATTTCTCCCCTGGAAGAACAGCAGTTCCTCGACGAATTAAAAAAGAGGAATCCAACTATTGGGATAAAAGACTATTAGAAATGAATTCGGTACAGAACTTGAAACTCCTTTAATAGAATTCATGTTAAGACAATAAAAAACCAGGCCCGTAGGAAAGGGGCCTGGTCGAAGTTGATATATATTACCTGGCTCAATCCACCGCGAGAATCCGCTTCTCATCCTGGATGGCCTGGATTGGCTCAATATTCTGGGTAAACTCAAGTGTGCCAGCGTAGTTCCCGTCTCCGTCCCGAACAGCGAAATATCGGATATACACGTATTTGCCGCGTGCCTTAATCCAGAAGTCCTCACTGTCTTTTTTTCCCGATTTGAAATCGTGAAGAATTTCTTCGACAACATGAACGCTCTTTGGAGGATGGCAATTTTGCACGGTCCGTCCAATGATAGCTTTAGTTCTAGGAAAGATTCTTTCTTTTCCAAATGAGAAATAACGGACAACATCATTCTCATCAATGAACGTAATGTCAATCGGCAGGTGGTTCAGCATGAGTTCAAGCTGCTTCAGCGAGAGAATTCCGGTTTCTAGCTTGATGAACCCTTCAGACATTGCATCCGTAGGAAGTTCGTTCCGCTCAGGCTTCCACTTTGCCGGGGCGCTAATGAGGCAGTAGCCGATTTCATCACTTTCAAGAGCAATTTTCATCCATTCATCTTCAGTCAGTTTGTCGAGGCACATTGGGAAAAGGATGTTTTCTTCCCGGTAAACCATGTGCAGAACCTGTTCGATGACAAATTGCGCGGACTCCAGAACAGAAGCTTTGTCACCGTTGTAGGTGGCCAGCTTTTGTCTTAGTTCCTTGATGCCTTCCCGAATGAAATCGTTGATACGCCACATATTTGTGGAAGGTCCGTATATTCCGTATTTCTCGAGATACGGGAAGATGAGATGTTCCTTTCTAACGTAGTGCTTGTCGACTTCGTACAGTAAATTGCAGTCCTCAAGCAGCATGGTGATTGCCTCACTGCTTTCCTCACATGCAAACTGCTCGGTATGGGGAGCGACCCTCGTTTTAATCAATTTTTCCAATTCCCGGTTTTCAAGCTTAAACGTATGAATCGGATGACCCGGCTCATCTTCCGGACGCTGCTTGTCGAGAATCTTTCCTTTCAGAATATCCATATGGTCATCGGACAATTTTTGAACTTCAATTTTTGTAAGGCCTTCCGATTCCACGAGTTGCCGCTGAAAATGGGAGAGATGTGTTACTTCCTCAACCGTGACCTTTCCGATTTTCTTGTCAAATTCGTCCTGAACGTCTGCTTTGTTCCGTCCTTTATATAACCCCAAGAAAATCCCTTCCAATATAGCCAAACGGCCCTCGCTCACATTCTTATCCTCTATATTCATTTCACGATTATTAATAAGCTCACTCATAGCAATTCCCCTTCACTACAAAATAAGTAAACACTTTGATTGAGAACAATTATCAAAACCTCACATCCATACCATACCAAACCCCTTACAAAATAGTTGTGACGAGCGTCACAAGTAGGGGTCAGACCCCTAAAAAAGACATTTACCCTCATTCTTGCCGCTTTGTCCATTTGGGATGGACAGCAGTAGTTGGTTTTAAATCTTGGGGATTATTTGGAAGAGGTTAGGGAAAATAGAAGGGGTATTCTTTGAAAGGGGTGGTTTGATGGAGAAGAGTTTGTATGAGCGGCTTGGCGGTGAGGAAGGTATTGGGAAGGTTGTCGATTATTTTTATAATGAGTTGGTATTGAAGGATGAAACGGTGAACCAGTATTTTGAGAACACGGATATGGAAAAGCAGCGAAGGCACCAGACGAAGTTCATTAGTTTCGCGGTGGGAGGACCAAATAACTATTCCGGCCTGGCGATGGAAAAGGCCCACGAAGGCATGCACCTTCAGCCAGTCCATTTTGATACGATAACGAAACATCTTCATCAGGCACTGCGGCATTTTGGTGTCAAAGAAGCGGATATTGATGAGGCACTAACCCGGGTAGAATCCCTTCGTGAGGATATTATCTATAAATAGAAGAAGGTAACTTAATATCGGTAAAATGAAAGTGAACGAGGCCGTCCAGAACAGCCTCGTTCTTTTGGTTGCCTTTCTATATGGTTGGAGAAGCGTAGAAAAATGATTTACTAGACGAAACTGGGGTTAGAGCAGCGAGATTCGCAAAAGAGGTTACTAGACGGAACTAGGGTTGTAGCAGTGAGATTCGTCTAGAAAAAGGGGTTTACTAGACAAAACTGAGGTTGGAGCAATTAGATTCGTCTAGAAAAGAGAAATCCACTACATAATTAAGTTCGAATTGGTATCTGGCTAATCCTTTCCCTTTCACATAAAGAAAATAGGGGATTTTACAACCTTAACAAGTTTATTTAAGTTAAAATAGGGTAAAGCAAAGTCTGTGCTGGAAAATCCTTCTAATAAATCAACCCAGGAAGGATGCCTTCACAAAATTTCAAAGGGGAAAGGAATTATTATGAAACTGAACAAAGGGGTAATAGGATTATTTTTCTCAATTGTGTTATTGAGCGGGTGCCAAGATAGTGATAAAAGCATTGCCGACACACAGAAACAAGCAACAAAAGGCGAAGATATTGTGATAGAAAAACCGGCATCGGCAATCGGTGAAGCCAAGCTGCCAGCAACAAGTCCCGAGGAATACATACAGCAAGACAAGGGCATTTTATATCAGAAATACATAGAGGGCAAGGAATTTTCCGAGGATAAGACTGCGTATGAGCAAGCAACTAAAGATGCGATTGATGCTTATATTGAAGAAATTAGCGAAAAGAAAACAAAAAAGTGGGATGAAAACAAGTGGGCTGAATCGATTACCACAGCACTTCGGACCAGCTACAAGGATGTAGCAAAGGAAATTGAAAACTATGAGGTTGTTTATGAAGAACTTCGTCTACCAGATGGCCGCCTGCTTCAGGACATCAGCATGGATGAAGTCACCCAGGAATCGAATAAGAAGGTGAATGTTGTTCTGGTCATTGACTCCAGTGGCAGCATGAAGGCGAAAGTCGGCGGCGAGGCCAAAATGGCACTAGCCAAAAAAAGCATTGAAGACTTGGCAAAGGAGCTTCCGGAAAACGTAAACGTATCCTTGATTGCCTTTGGACATAAGGGTACAGGAAGCGATGCGGATAAGCAAAAGTCCTGTTCAGCCGTGGAAACGATGTATCCATTAAAAGCATATGAAGGGGCAGAATTCGCGAATTCCTTGAAAAAATTCAATGCGATGGGCTGGACCCCGTTAGCCTCAAGCATTGCCCTCGCAAATGAACAGTTATCCAAGGAAAAGGACGAAAACACTGAGAATTTCATCTATGTTGTGAGTGATGGGATTGAGACGTGTGACGGGGATCCAGTAGCAGTAGCGAAGAAAGCGGTCGAAGACAATACGAATGTGAAAATCAATATAATTGGCTTCGACGTTGATTCCGAGGCAGACAAACAGCTGAAGCAGGTTGCCGAAGCTGGCGGCGGGGAATATTCATCTGTTAAGACGAAGCAGCAACTCGCTGAAATCAAGGATGTATGGAAAGAAGCAGTCAGCATCAATACATGGAGATGGTGGGCAATCCACCGCTTCGCCGATAATGTCTGGACGACACTTGACCATCAAAATGCAGTAGGTGACTTGAAGTCAAAATACTTCACCCTTTTCAAAAACGAAGATGAAAGAATACGTACAGCGAGGGAGCGGCTTGAGGAGGAAGGCCTGATTGATCCTTTGATGCAGAATGCTATCACTCAGGTATTGAATGACCGTAATGATAAAATCCAAACCTATATGGGCGACTTGAGTACGAGAAAGTCGGATGAAATTAAAACCACCTCAGATGAATTATCCAAAAAGCTTGATGCGATAGAGAAACAAGTTGGATTATAGTGTTTCAAATGGTAGAAGGCACGTACTGGGTAACGGACTCCGTTTTCATCGAAATATTCAATATGTAATAGAAAATGGCTTTCAATTGTTTATCAATTGGAAGCCGTTTTTTGATAATCAAAGTTTTAGCAAATAGGTAATGTCTATCCAAATTTGTCTATTCGTCTGTCATATCGCTGTTAGAAATTAATAAAATCTCTAAAATAGAATATAAGTATTTATAAAATTACAACCAAAACTAAAGGCTTCTTTGAAGAACAATCTAGATGGAGTTCAATATTTATCCTAAAGGTAACTAGAAGTCCTTGATGTGAGGAGTGGAGCCATGCATAAAAAAGAAATAGAAACTGTGTTTAGTCTTCCTGCACAGAAAAGATACGAGTATTTTATTAAGAAGGTTGCGGACTATGAACAATTATGGGGGCTATACGAAGGCGGGTGGGCCATAAGTGAAGATGATAACGGGAATAAATTAATTCCTTTCTGGCCTAAAAGAGAATTTGCTGAATTGAGCAGTATTAAGGAGTGGAGTCATTATCAGCCTAAAAAAATCGATTTGGAAGATTTTATATCTAAATGGATCCCGGGTATGAAAAGAGATGGCCTCAGGGTATCCGTTTTTTGGAACAATAAAAACTCTATCATGATGGACATTGACAGGTTGTTAGGAGATTTAAAGGAGGAGCTTGAAAACTACTAAAGGTTTGGTCTTCGTATGTTTTTAAAAACAGATTAATGTCCATGCCCTGAAGGAGTTTAATCTTATAAAAAGTTCCAATGGTTTAATAGTTCGACCTTTAAAGAAGATTAATCCATTAAACCCCTAATGAAACAGTCCAATTCGCATATGAATTGGACTGTATTTTTATCTTCTTTTCTTACTCTGAGGCAGAGCGGGGCCCACCTGTTTGTTTTTCGCGACTGGTTGCAGCTCGACTTGCACGTTATAGATGTGATTGTCCTCCGTCTGGACTTTTGTGACTTTTCCGGAGCGGCCTTTAATCCTTACATCTGATCCTTCGGTAGGGGCATGATCGAGGTACCTGGTCAGGATCCGGTTTTTATTATCATAATAATGAACGACAACCATTTTGCCTCACCTTTTCCTGTGGAATATATTCATTCATACAATATTGATTGAAAAAAGAATTTAGACCAGGAGTGATGAATTTTCCTAAATATGAGAGACCGTTAAAGGATAGTGGCAGCCACTGGAGAATTATAACAGGAGAGAATGCGGACTGGGGGAGTAGGGATGGCCTTTAAAGAATATAGTGAATTTGATGGCTTAGGCCTGGCGGAGCTTATTAAAAAGAAAGAAGTCCGGCCGGATGAAGTGATTGAAGCAGCAATCGATAGGGTGGAAAAATTGAATCCTAAGCTGAATGCGGTCATCAACAAAATGTATGAAAAAGCAAGGCAAACTGTGAGGGAAACCGTCTCGGAAGGTCCTTTTTCTGGTGTGCCGATGCTGTTGAAGGACATCACTCAGGAAATCGAAGGCGAACCGATTACATGGGGTTCCAAGTCGATGCAAGGCTATCGGGCCAAGCAGGATTCGAACTATGTTCGTCAGGTCAGGAAAACAGGCGCTATTTTTCTCGGGCAGACCAATGTTCCTGAATTTGCTTTGATGGGTATTACCGAACCGGCATTCTATGGCCCCACGCGAAATCCCTGGAAGTATAACCATACAACAGGCGGGTCGAGTGGTGGTTCGGCGGCGGCTGTTGCTTCGGGGATGGTGCCGATTGCAGGCGCTAATGATGGAGGCGGTTCGATCAGGATACCGGCAGCTTACTGTGGATTGTTCGGACTGAAGCCGACTCGCGGACGGACTCCGGTTGGGCCTGGGGCAGGGCGGAACTGGCAGGGAGCATCGGTCGATCATATCCTGTGCCGGTCTGTAAGGGACAGTGCCGTGATGCTTGATGCACTTGTGGTTCAGGACAAAACCGCCGCATATATGGCACCGCCTTTTAAGGGTTCTTATTTGGAGCAGGCGTCGAGACAAGCGGAAAAAGGGATACGATTTGCGTTTTCAACTCAATCGCCGTTAGGTACAAAGGTTGATCAGGAGTGTATGGAAGCAGTCTTTAAAACGGTTCGGCTGCTTGAGGAAATGGGGCATAAGGTAGAAGAAGCTGACGCGCCTGTTGATGGAAAAAGCTTGGCAAACAGCTATATGACTATGTATTTTGGCGAAGTTGCCGCAGCGCTTCGTTCTTTAGAGGAGGTGCTTGGCAGAAAGGCAAATTTCAATGATGTAGAACCGGCTACCTGGGTTTTAGGGCTTCTAGGAAAAGCAACAAGCGCTGAAGAGTTTGTTTTAGCTCTAAGGGAATGGGACAAAGCCGCCTACCAAATGGAGGCATTCCATAATACATATGATTTCTATATTACACCGACAACGGCATTCCCGCCTGCGAAAATCGGTGAGCTCGCACCAGGATCCTTTGAAAAAATGGCGATGAATCTCGTGGGGCGTACAGGATTGGGCGGCTTGTTGAAAAAGGCAGGAATCGTTGACCAAATGGCTGAACAAAACCTGGCACGCACCCCTTTTACGCAGCTCGCCAACTTGACCGGACAGCCTGCCATGTCTTTACCGATGCATCTGACTGCAGAGAGGCTGCCATGCGGAGTTCAGTTTATCTCCTCGCGAGGAAGAGAGGATTTGCTATTCCGAATTGCCGGAGAGCTGGAACAATCACCACATTGGATTAAAGCAATGCCACTTGAATGAAGACTGTCGCGCTTGTTGGACAAACAAAATGGAGTGATTCTTATTAGAAAGCCTGTACTTATTGTGCTATTTTTTTCGCTATTATTATCCGCGTGCACTCAAGAAGAAAAAGAGTCAGGGGATTTTTCAGGCATAGTAAATGAAGGTAAAGTCATGGGTTATGAGTACAAGGTTGAAAAAGAGGGGGATGCTTTTTTTTGGAAGGTTGGCTACAAAGGAGAAAGAACGTCTTACAAAGTAAGTAATGATAATAAAGTTGAATTAGAAAAGTTCATGAACGCTGTAAATGATGGAGAATTGTTTTTTGGAGAATTAGTCATTTGGACATCCTATTTTGTGCTAGTTGTTCTACTTTCGTTTTATTTTTACTGGAAAAACAAGAAATGGCTTAAGGTAGGAGGTCCATTAATTGTTGTTGTAATGACAGGCGTAATTGGATTGTTTCTAGCCTTTGATGCATTAATGGATTTAAGCCATGCTTTGAAGGACGCAAAGTTTTACTATTCCAAGCTAACAACCTTATAATTTTTTTATAAAAAAGAAGCGAAGGGGATTTGCCTTCGCTTCTCTTCCTATTATCGGTTTAAAGCATTGACTGCGTTAATCAAGCCGAAGCCGGAGTTTTCGTCGTAGCCTGGTTTAAAGACATCTTCAGCAGATTGCTGAATGATGGCTTTGACCTGTGCTGGTTTAAGGGCGTCCTTACCGTGCTGGGCAATGATGACGCCAGCGAGGCAGGCAACTTTAGGAGCAGCCATGGAAGTTCCTGCTTTATATCCATACCCTCCTCCAGGAATTGTTGCAAGCGCAAGGTAACTACTATCTCTTCCTGTTTTTGTAACAGGGTCATAGTTAGGACCGAGGTCTCCGCCACGAAAAATGTTTCCCCATCGAACGGAAAGGAAAAACAAGTTATTGTGAGGAAGAAACATGAGATGGAAGTGAGCTGCCGATAAACTTTTAATACTCCCACCAACTTCCAGAAACGTAAAGAGTATCTTTTACGACTAATAAGATGAATGGAAATCTGCAGCAAGAGGTGGAACGAATGAAGAAATTCATGTTAAGTATACTGATGGGCATATTGCTTGCTGGTTGTGGCACGAACGACTCTGCACCAAAGGATCAGCCTGCACAGACTGTAAACGGAGGAGGAGGGAAAGCGATTGTGGCAAACGAAGTAGAAGCAACTCTTACGGAAAAGGCCCCGCTAACTTTTCAATATGAAGTAAAAAACCAGACGGAGCAAGCAGTTAACTACGAATTCACGAGCTCGCAGAGATATGATTATTCGGTAAAGGACAAGAGTGGTAAGGAGCTGCTGCTGTTTTCAAGTGTCGCATCTTTTTTACAGGCATTGGGAAAAGAAACACTCACACCGGGCGGCACATTGACTTACGAAATTAATCTCCATAACATGAACTTAGAAAAAGGCGAATATACACTGACTGTCTGGATGACACCAAAGGGCGGGCCAAAATACAAAACAACCACAAACTTTATCGTAAAATAGTGATTAACGACTCAAGGGTATCCACACAGGGTGCCTTTTTCATTATTTCAGAAGTTATATCTTTCCTTTGTGAACTGTCTAGCTCCAGCACCTAGCGCCTAGCAAACTTCAGGACTCCTCCCTACGATAAGTCATCATCGAATCGCTTTTGCTCTTCGTGATTCCTTTATCTCAGTCGAAGCCCCTCCAGTTTGTACGGCGCTGAGCAAGGCGCTTGCGCTTTTCTTTTATGGATAAATCAGGTAATTAACAGCTTCCTGTTGAAAACATCGTAGATATGGGAAAAGAGGATAGTATAAATATGGGACAAGGAGTGAGTACTTATGCAAATCGGGTTGATTGGGCTGGGGAAGATGGGGCTTAATCTTGGACAAAATTTATTGGATCATCAGTATGAGGTGGCCGCGTATGATGTAAATCCGGCTGCAACTGAGGAATTGTCTAAACGTGGAGCAAGGGCTGTACCTTCAGTTAAGGATTTGGTCCAAGTGCTGGATACCCCGAGAATCGTCTGGATCATGGTTCCCCATACCATTGTTGATGCTGTCTTAGGAGAGGTTGTGCCTTTGCTGCAAGAGGGGGATATTATCATTGATGCGGGAAACTCTCATTATAAGGAATCAATTCGCCGACATGGTGAATTAAAGGAAAAGGGTCTCTTTTTTTTAGATGTGGGCACTTCCGGTGGAATGAGTGGCGCGCGGAATGGGGCTTGCTATATGATAGGCGGCGACAGCGAAGCGTGGGAGCGAGTGGAACCGATTTTCCGGGATACAGCCGTGAAGGATGGCTATCTTTATGCCGGGAATGCTGGAAGCGGCCATTTTTTGAAAATGATTCACAACGGCATTGAATACGGTATGATGGCAGCGATTGGAGAAGGATTTGAGGTTCTGGAAAAAAGTGAATATGATTTTGATTATGAAAAAGTGGCCAAGGTCTGGAACAATGGGTCTGTCATCCGCTCCTGGCTGATGGAGCTTACTGAACATGCTTTTTCAAAGGATCCGAAGCTTGAAGGTATTAAAGGTGTTATGCATTCATCTGGTGAAGCGAAATGGACGCTGGAAACGGCACTGGATCTCAAAACAGCAACACCAGTGATCGCGATGTCGCTCCTATCCCGTTACCGTTCGTTGGAAACCGATACGTTTAACGGTAAAGTGGTAGCTGCCCTTCGGAATGAATTTGGCGGACATGCTGTTGAAAAAGCTAAATAATATTGGTTGTTTGGAGTGGTGGATTTGGTGAATGAAAAGCAAATTGTTGGAGAAAAAGCGGCAGAGTTTGTAAAGGATGAAATGATAGTCGGGCTTGGAACGGGCTCGACTGTCTTTTATACCATAAAAAAACTCGGCCAGCTTGTTAATGAGGGCTTGTCCATTAAAGCCGTACCTACGTCAATACAGACTGAACAATTAGCACGGGAGGCTGGCATCACTCTCGTTGATTTTACGGAGATTGAAGAATTTGATCTTGTCATTGATGGTGCCGATGAAGTCGATGAGAATCTGGATTTGATCAAAGGTGGCGGCGGAGCGCTATTACGTGAAAAAATTATTGCGTATGCCGCCAGGACCTTCATTGTTGTAGCGGACTCGTCGAAGCTTGTTAACAGGCTGGGTGCCTTTAAACTGCCAGTGGAAGCTGTACCATTTGGAATGGAGCTGACTGAAAAGCATCTTATGGAACTAGGCGGGCTGCCTCGTCTCCGTACCAGTGACGGTGCCCCTTTTAAAACTGATAACGGTAATTTTATCTTTGATTGTGATTTTGGATTTATCGAAAACGCCAAGGAACTTGAGGCTAAAATTAACATGATTCCCGGTGTTGTTGAGAATGGCTTGTTTGTCGGAATGGCGGATAAGGTAATAACCGTTGATAAACAGGGGGAAGTTGTTATCAGAGGGTAACTTTTTAAAGAAGAGACTGGTTTAAGAGGTCTAAGCCATGTCGGCTATGTTAGAATGAGGAAGTGTCTTGTAATTAAGATGTAAGGCGAAAGATAAAGCTTTTGAGGTGATGAATAATGACTTGGAAAATTGCCCACTCTCTTCAAACAAACATAGACCGATTTAAAATCACGGTAGACCGTGTGGTTTTGCCTGATGGTGTTGAAAAGACGTTTTCCTATTTAGGCTTTGGAAAGGGAGTTTGTATCCTCCCAATTACAAAGGACCATAAGGTTGTTTGTATGAGGCAGTATCGGCATGCTATTAAGAAATGGCAGTGGGAGCTTCCTGCTGGGACGATTGAAGATGTACATAGCAAGCCTATTCTAACGGCAGAGAAAGAACTGGAAGAGGAAACAGGATACGTGGCAGAGCACTGGCTTGAACTGGGAAGCTTTTACCCGTCGGCAGGATCGACTGCGGAGGAAGTTTTCCTGTTTGCAGCCGCAGGCTTGTCGAAAACAGAGCAACAGCTAGAAAACAGCGAACAAATAGAATTGCATGAATTGACCATGGAAGAGGTAAAGAAATTGGTAGTAGATGGTGAATTCCAGCATGGAGCAGGGCTCGCCACGATTTTGCGGTACAAATTTATGACCGATTAAGTTGAAAAAGGGGCCGCGGGGACTGCACAAGTGCCTCGCGGCAAAAAACTTTAACCCTTCAAAACCCGCAACTGTTGATTCAGGCCTTGGAGTTCAGCTTCAATCTCGATCAGGCGTTTTTCCAATGGAGTAAGATTCCCGTTTACCAACTCCATTTTTTCCAGGTTGTGTTGAAGCTGCAGGTATTCATCCTTCAAATCAATAATCTTGCTTTCAACTTCTTTTTTATTCATCATATGCACTTCCTATCATTTTAAAAGCCTATTTTCAGAATAGTGATTATGGGGAATTTGTTCAATTATCTTGCATTAGAAAATCACCGATACCAGGTGGTTTTCTTTTTTTCAAAAAAATAAGGTAAATATAATAAGACCATCTATACACAATTTTGCCTAATTTGAAATTAAATTTTTATTTTCACTATTTATGTGTTGACAAACGATAATGAAAATCATTATCATCTAGATAGTTAGTACAAACCAAAAAAACTTAAATTATGAGGTGGAATTATGAAAAGGAAATTATCTCTAATTTTATTACTAGCCCTAATTACAATCATCGCTACAGCTTGCGGTTCAGCAACCGAAACTGCTAGCGGTTCGGAAAAGAGCACCGATAAGCAAGAAATTACTGTAAAGCATCAACTTGGTGAAACAAAGGTTAGCAAAAATCCTAAAAATGTTGTTGTCTTTGATTACGGTATCCTTGATTCTCTTGACAAGCTTGGAGTAGAAGTTGCGGCTCTTCCACAAGAAACGCTTCCAGGATATCTTGAAAAATATAAGAGTGATAAGTATCAAAATGCCGGTGGAATCAAGGAACCTGATTTTGAAAAGATTAATGAGATTGGACCTGAGTTGATCATCATTTCCGGAAGGCAAATGGATGCTTATGAAGAATTGAGTGAAATTGCTCCAACCATTTTCATGGGTGTTGATACAACTAGATATATGGAATCGTTTGAAGAAAATACAAAGACACTTGGTGAGATTTTCGGCAAGGAGAAAGAAGTGGAAAAGGAACTTGCCAAGGTAGAGGAAACTGTTAATTCGGTTAAAGAAAAAACGAGCAACCTTGATAAAAACTCGCTGATCATCCTGGCAAATGAAGGGAACATCAGCGCATATGGGCCAGGTTCACGTTTTGGACTTATCCATGATGTTCTCGGCGTAAAGGCAGTAGACGAAAACCTTGAAGTTTCTACTCATGGGCAAACAATTTCATTTGAATACCTGGTTGAGAAAAATCCTGACTACTTGTTTGTTGTAGATAGGGGAGCTGCAGTTCAGGGTGGAAAGTCCTCTGCAGAATCAGTTGTTGAAAACGCGCTTGTAAAAGATACAAAGGCAGTAAAAGAAGGCAATGTCGTTTACCTGGACCCTGATTACTGGTATTTAGCAGGTGGCGGTCTTGTCTCCGTATCAGAAATGGTTAAAGAAGTAGAAGCAGGTTTAGCAAAGTAAGTAACGTTTTGGACTTTGAACGCATACAAAATGTAACCAATAGACCGTATTGGTAACGTTTTGGTCACTGGAGACATACAAAATGTCACCAATAAACCGGATTGATAACATTTCAGTAAACAAAGACAACCGAAATGCAACTAACACATTAAGTACGAAAAGGAGACAGCCACCCTTGGCTGTCTCCTTTTCGAATTCCTATCTTAATACATTAAAGTATCTTGCTTCTGGATGGGCAAAGACCATTGCTGTTACTGATGCTTCAGGGCTCATCATAAAGCCTTCTGTCAACTCAATGCCGATTTCATTTGGGTTAATAAGCTTGAACAGCTTTTCTTGATCCTCAAGCTCTGGACAGGCAGGATAGCCGAAGGAGTAGCGCTGGCCCTGGTAGCGCGCTGTGAACCTATCTTGCATTGTAAAGCTTGCGGGATCCGGGAAGCCCCAGCGGTCACGGATCTGCCGGTGAATAAGTTCCGCGAAGCCTTCTGCACTTTCAAGAGCAAGAGATGCTAAAGCGTGGCTTTCGAGGAAGCGGCCTGCCTGCTTGAACTCTTCAGCTTTTTCACGTATACCACGCCCAGCTGTGACAGCAAAGAAGCAGACATAATCTTTCACCCCGCCATCCACAGGCTTCAGGTAATCCGCAAGGCAGAGATGAGGCTCGGAATCCTGGCGCGGGAATTCGAAGGTTTCAAGTACCTGGTCAGGTGCTTCCGGATTGTAAATAAGAACCTTATCGCCCTCCGAATTGGCAGGAAAGAACTGATAGACAGCAGCGGGCTGAATCCAGCCTTGTTCGCCGGCATCTGCGATCAGTCCGTCGACAACTTCTTTTACCTTAACAGCTTTTTCATTACCTTCCGCCAGCAGTTTGGCGATTTTCCCTTTTACACCGAGATGGTGGCCGAGGAGCATCTGCATATTGATATAAGGGTCAATATGGGAAAGTGAATAGGATTTCAAAACATGCCTCTTTGTATCCTGTGGAACAAATACAGGGACATCCGTAGAAACCGCCGGCCTCGTCTTAACCGCGACTCCCACCGATGGGCGTTCGAACGTCTGAGCCGGAGCACTTAGAGCTACCTGCTTTTCCTCGCGATCAGTCCAGAGCTTTTGGCGCCCGTCCTCGGTGCTTAGCTGATTTGCGAGCGAAAGGCCGTTCATAGCATCTTTTGCATAAAGAACAAGGCCATCGTATTCCCTGGATATCCTAGTATCGGTAAACTTCCTGGACAAAGCTGCACCGCCGACGAGAATTGGCAAATTGATGCCGGCTTCTTTTAAGTCATGGGCTGTCAAGACCATTTGCTGTGCCGATTTAACAAGCAGGCCGGAGAGACCGATAAAATCGGGCTGCTCTTTTCTGACGGCTTGAATCAGCTCGGTTGGTGAAACTTTGATTCCAAGGTCGTGAACATCATAGCCATTGTTGCTCAGAATGATGTCGACTAGATTTTTTCCGATATCATGAACATCGCCTTTTACTGTTGCTAGAAGCACTTTGCCTTTCGATGCAGACACATCGCCTTTTTCCATATGAGGCTCCAGGAAGGAAACGGCCGCTTTCATGACTTCAGCGCTTTGGAGTACCTCAGCGACAATAAGCTGGTTATCATTGAACAGACGGCCGACTTCTTTCATTCCTTCCATCAAAGGCCCATTGATGATGTCGAGCGGGGCAGGGTACTTCTCCAATGCCAAGGAGAGATCCTCAAGCAGTCCTTCCTTTGTCCCTTCGACGACATAATAGGCAAGCCGTTCCTCGAGGCTCATGTCGGGAACAGTCTGTTTCGATTCCTTCTTTTTACCGCGATAAAATTCAGTGAAGGTTGCAAGCGTCTCATCGGTTGTCCGGAACAACAGGTCTTCCGCAAGAGCGACTTCTTCTTTGGAAATCGAAGCAAACCGTTCGAGCTTTTCAGTGTTGACGATCGCATAATCGAGTCCAGCCTGTGTACAGTGGTACAAAAATACCGAATTAAGAATTTCGCGTCCAACAGGCGGCAGGCCGAACGAAACATTGCTGACTCCGAGAATCGTCTGCGTTTGCGGGAAGCGTTCCTTGATGAGTCTGATGCCATCCACGGTAGCATTTGCTGACCCGATATATTGTTCGTCGCCTGTGCCGACAGGGAAGGTAAGCGGATCGAAAATGAGATCCTCTGGCCTTAGGCCGTATTTTTCAACAAGCAGGTGGTAAGAACGTTCGGCAATTTCAAGCTTGCGGTCTGCCGATACACCCATGCCTTCTTCATCAATCGTTCCGACGACAACTGCAGCGCCGTAGCGTTTAATGATTGGAACAATGGTTTCAAAGCGTTCCTCGCCATCTTCTAAATTTATGGAATTGATAATCGCTTTACCCTGGGAAAATTTTAGGGAAGACTCAATTACTTCGTGGTCAGTTGAATCGATGACGAGCGGAACCTTTACCTTTTTGACCACTTCCGGAATGAACGTTTCCATATCTGCTTTTTCATCGCGGTCAGGGTCAGCAAGACAAATATCGATGACATGGGCGCCGTTTTTAACCTGGGCGCGGGCGATTTCCGCAGCCTCCTCAATTTTCCCTTCCGTAATCAGCCTTCTGAATTTCCTGGAACCAATGACATTTGTGCGCTCGCCAACCATGATAGGGCGAATGCTCGGGTCGTCATACACAAGTGGCTCGATGCCGGAAACCATATGATAGGAAGGTGCTGCAAGTTCTCTAGGGTTTACTTCTTGAAGTGCTTCAGAAATTGCGCGTATATGGTCAGGTGTCGTGCCACAGCAGCCACCGGCAATATTTAGCCAGCCATTAGAGGCGAAATCGGCGAGCTTTCGTGCCAGTGTTTCCGGTGTTTCATGATAATGTCCGTCCTCGTCTGGAAGTCCCGCATTCGGGTAGCAGCTGATTGCTGTCGAAGCGAGGCCTGAAAGCGAGCGGATGTGCTCCTGCATGAATTCTGGACCGGTTGCACAATTCAGCCCTACAGCGACAGGATTCATATGCTGGACTGAAATATAAAATGCCTCGATTGATTGGCCGGCTAAAGTTGTGCCCATTGGTTCAATTGTGCCCGAAATCATTAGAGGCAGAACCTTGCCTGTTTTTGAAAAAGCATTCTGAATCCCGATAAAGCCGGCTTTTACATTTAACAAATCCTGGCTTGTTTCAAGCAAAAGCAAGTCGGCACCGCCGTCAATCAAGCCGAGTGCCTGTTCCTCATAGTCTGCTGAAAGCCTCTCGAAGCTGACCCCGCCTGTGACACTTAGCGTTTTCGTCGTCGGACCCATTGAACCAACAACAAAGCGGGGGCGTTCTGGTGTTGAAAAAGCGTCCGCCTCTGCGCGGGCAATTTTGGAAGCTGCTTTATTAATTTCGTATGCCTTGAATCCGAGGCCGTATTCATCAAGAACGATCCGGGTTCCGCCGAAGCTGTTCGTCTCGATGATATCGGAGCCTGCCTCAAGGTATTCCCGGTGGATGCTGGCAATAACGGCAGGGGCAGTCAAATTCAGGTTTTCGTTGCAGCCTTCGAGTTCCTCTCCGCCAAAATCGGCAGCCGTCAAATCGGCCCTCTGCAGCATTGTTCCCATGGCTCCGTCCATGACTAAAATCCTTTTCTTAAGCTGTTCAGTGAATGTGTGTGCTGGCATAGATGGTTCCCCTCTTTTCATTCGCTCGTTTGTTGGCATAGTTTGCAAGTTCGGCAGTCAGTTCATAACGAAGGAAAGGCGTAATCAAATAGATTCCATTAAAAAGCTCGAGTGCGGCATCTATTAATGATTTTGTAATGGCCAAACCTTCCTGGGCTGCCTGGTCCGGGTTATCAGTAAGTTCTGCCATCCTGTCGCGTATTTCTTGCGATATTTTAATTCCCGGTACTTCGTTATGAAGGAATTCGGTGTTTTTGCTGCTCAACAGCGGCATTAAACCTATATAAATTGGACTTTCCAGATGCTTCGTATGCTCATGGATTTCGATGAGCTTTTCCTCGGAAAAGACAGGCTGGGAAATGAAATAATCAGCTCCATGCTCAATTTTCTTTTCAAGGCGGTTGACTGCCTTTTCAAGCGAGCGGACATTTGGGTTGAAGGCCGCGCCGATGCTAAAGGCTGTTTTTTGGCCAAGATCTTTTCCGGAATACGATAGTCCCTCATTCAGCTGTTTGATCATCTGGATTAGCTCGAAGGATGAAACATCATATACAGACGAAGCTCCAGGGAAGTCGCCAACCCTTGCCGGATCACCGGTAATCGCTAGGACATCATGAAGCCCAAGCGTGTGTAACCCCATCAAGTGTGATTGCAAGCCAATAATATTACGGTCACGGCAGGCAATATGGATGAGCGGCCTCATAGACAGCTCCTGTTTGACCAAATAACCAAGTGACTCATTCGAAATCCTTACCGAGGCAAGTGAATTGTCTGCCAGGGTGATTGCATCAATTCCGGCCTTTTTAAGTGCTTTTGCGCCTTCAAAGAACTTGGTCGTATCAAGTTTTCGTGGCGGGTCGAGCTCGACAATGACTGAAGGACGTTCTTTTACAATATCGTGAAGCGGGGGAGAGTCACGTACAGTTTGCCTCGGTTCAATAACAAGGGCACCCGTCTTCACGCTGACCGTTTTTTCTGTAATTGGAACGGCAGCTTTCAATTCTGCAGCGAAAGCACGGATATGTTCAGGCGTTGTCCCGCAGCAGCCGCCGATCAGGCGGACACCTTCTTTTCGGAACTGCCTTGCTGACTTCCTGAAGTAGTCGGCATCACCCTCATAGTGAAACTTTCCATCCGTATACGCCGGCAAGCTCGCATTCGGATAAGCAGACAGGTATGCGCCGGAAGGGAGTTCAATTTGTTCAAGCGTTTCAAGCATATGGTGCGGTCCCAGGCGGCAGTTAAGTCCCACCACATCAGCACCAAGCCCGTCGAGCCTTTTCATCGCTTCGTTAACAGGCGTCCGGTCCTGAAGAATACCGGTTTCCTGAAGCGACACCTGCGCAATGATAGGCAGTGTTGTTTCCTTTCTGGCAATAGCCAGGACGGTTTCTAATTCCTCGAGGTCGTAAAATGTTTCTAGCAATAGACCGTCGACACCTTCAAGAAGAAGGCAATAAAGCTGTTCCCGGAAACTGCGTTTGATCTCTTCGATTGCTATAGACTGGGGTTTCACCCCCCGATTGCCGCCCATTGTGCCGAGCACATAGATGCCGTCCTCCGCAGCTTTTTTGGCATTCCTGACAGCGGCACTGTTGATTTCCTTCACTGAATCTTCAAGGCCATAACGCTGCAGCTTCAGATAATTAGCTGCATACGTATTCGTCTGGATAACATCAGCGCCTGCATCAATATAGGCTTTGTGAATCGTTTGGATTTGGCTTGGGTGGGACAGATTCAATTCTTCAAAACAGCTGTCACTTCCATATGAGTAAAGCAGCGTACCCATCGCCCCGTCAGCGATAAGGATTTGAGTTTGCAATTTTTCCAAAAAAGTCATTTGTCTCCGTCTCCTTTAAGGTGGCAAGACACGCCCGTAAATACAAAAAAGCCTTCCTCTTTATAACAAGAAGAAGACTAAAATCTGTCAGCGTCAGCCATCCTTCTTATCTACCAAGTTAGCAGCTAACTTGCTGGAATTAGCACCTTTTCAGAAGGCAAGCCATCTGATGGTTGCTGAGGTGTCGCAGGGCCATGTCCCTCAACCTCTCTTGATAAGACTAAATTATTAAACTATTTATAAAATTACTACATTTATTGTTTTATTGCAATAGGAATGTCTCAGTTACTCTATTATGTTCGATATTCTCCTGTTCACCCCTCAGTTTCAGCATGGTAATCCTAATTCAGGCCTTTTGAGCGTACATCCCTGTAGAAGGCAAGCTTTGCCCCAAAGCTTGATTGAAAACTTCACCAATTTAGTCGATTTCCTTGGGTTGTAGGTGAGCAAATTCTTATGTTTGAAAAATATATTCTCCCAACCTTCACAGATACCCCACTTTCCAACACCGCTCTAGGGACAACCAAAAATTTTCCCAATATTAGTAGTGAAAGAAACATTGTATAGTTGAAATATAAGGTTATTTTAAAAGGACGGTATAAACAAGCCTCTATGGAAAAGGCGAACGGGAGGTGTTGAAATGGGAACCATTGAGCTAGGGCTGTTGAAGAGGACTCTCCGGAAAAAGTATGAAGGTATGTTCAACGATCCAAAGCTGAAGGGGATTAGCAAAGTGAATCAAGAAGTCATGATTCAGGTGGCAATTGATGACTATATTAAAAACAATATTTTAAAGTATCAATATAATGAGGAAATTCTTGAGATCCCGACAGTTCTTAGGGAACGGAAGCGCAATAGGCGGGAACGCAGCAGAGGATAGGGTATAGCCAGACAGCCAGTGAAAACTGGCAGGCAGTCTGGCTATTTTTGTTTTACGGCTCTTACATTGCCTTTTCCAATAGTGTTCATAGCGATTAGTTATAATAGAAATATTTCCGGGGTTGGAGGGGATTGCTTGAAGAATTATTGGAAAGCAAAAGAGAGCGGTATCCGTTTGATCATCCGGAGCTCAATTTAATTGATATAGATTAATAGTTTTTAGAATAAAAGCTTTCCTTTGCTATTTCGGCATGTGGAGAGCTTTTTTTATGGACCTTACTTTCCCAAAAATGTTTGGTTAGCCAACACTATGCTCCAACTGTAATCTCACTCGAATGTAAAGTGAATAAATTGTCACTATAGAGTCACTTGAAAGTCACTTAATATAGGTATAATATGGGAAAGAAGAATTTGGAAATCTTCATAATTTCTTAAGATTTCTGCTAGAGGAAAATTCATTATTACTAGATAAGATGGTTATACAAAGAGAAAGAACAGGGGTGGGGGATTTCAAATGAAGAAAGATTGTGTGATTTTTACATGATGATACGGGGGGCAATTTTAAAAAAAGAAAAGGTTCATTTATGGGTTGCCGGGATATTGCTGGCATTGTATTTGTCGCCACTGTTTGTGCTCGGTGAGGACGCGCATATGCGGATTCATGACAACCTTGATTCAAATATTAGCTGGTATAAGGTATTACGCGAAAGCGGGGAGCTGTTCGGGGCAACTGATGCGGTGATTCCACAAATCATCAACGGTCTGCCGCGGAATACATATGGAACTGAGTTTAGCGGTATTCAGTGGCTGCATCACCTGTTTCCATCGATGCTCGCATATGCGCTCAGCCAGGCGATTACACGGATTGTGGCATTTATCGGGATGTACTTATTACTTTCGAGGCATTTCATAAAGGAGAGGAATGCATTTCCAATCAGTGTTTGGGTTGCACTTGCTTTCGCACTAACTCCTTTCTGGCCGTCGGGGATGCTGAGTACGTTAGGTATGCCGCTAGCATTATGGGCTTTCCTCAACATAAGGGATGGCAGGCATTCATGGAAGGAATGGCTGACGCTTTTCTTGCTGCCGCTCTATTCCAGCTTTGTGCTCGGGTTTTTCTTCTTCCTGGCTGCAATGGGATTGTTGTGGCTAAGGGATGTGCTCGTTAAGAAAAGCTGGAACTGGACCTTTTTTGCAAGCATTGCGTTTATGACAATCATGTATTTGCTTGTTGAATACCGGCTTGTTCTTTCATTGGTGCTACCGGAAGAACCGACAAGCCGGAATGAATTTGATTATACGGATAACACGTTTTGGCAGACAATCATGTTAATTGGGAAAAATTATTTCTTTGGCCACAACCATGTACTTACGCTTCATACATACGTGATTGTACCGCTGTCGTTCCTGGTGCTGATATGGATAGCAGCCAGAAAAACCCATGGTGTTAACGAAAAACGGTTTACATACTTGTTTGTCCTTAACATTGTCCTGTCCATCTGGTATTCGTTTTGGTTTTACAAAGGCTGGCATCCAATCAAGGAAGAGATATCGTTGTTAAAAACCTTCAATTTTTCACGGTTTCATTTCCTTCGCCCGCTGATTATTTATATGATGTTTGCGGTTGGTGCCTATGTTTTATGGCAAAAGGGCGGTGTTTGGAAAAAGGCTGCAGGGGTTGCGCTGGCTCTGCAGATTGCCGTTGTTTTTTACAATAATGGCGAGAACGAGTACGGACACAGGCCTTCATTCAAACAGTTTTATGCTGTTGATCAGTTTGAGGATATCCGTGATTTTATTGGCAAGTCGCAGGAATCATACCGGGTCGCAAGCATCGGTATCCATCCGGCAATCGCTCAGTACAACGGATTTTACACGCTGGATACGTACAATAATTTTTATTCGCTCGAATACAAGCACCGGTTCCGTGAAATTATTTCGAAGGAGCTTGAGAAAAACGCTATTATTGAGGATTATTTCGATACCTGGGGCGGCAGGTGTTATATCTTTGTCGCGGAGCTCGGGAAACACTATGAATTTAAAAAGACAACGAAAAAAGAAATAGAGAATCTTGAATTAAATACTAAAGTATTTAAGGAATTGGGAGGGGAATACATTTTCTCGGCAGTCCCGGTCAAGAATCCAGAAGAGAACGGTATGAAGCTTGAAAAAGTATTCGACAACAATGAATCTGCATGGAGAATTTATCTTTATCACGTAACTGAAGGAGTGGTTCCTGGTGAATAAGCCAGTTTTGACAATTGTTGTTCCATGCTATAACGAGGAAGAAGTTTAAAAGGAAACGACATCCCAACTGACTGGGGTTATAAGAGGAATGATTAAGGATTCACTGATTTCGGCAGACAGCAAGGTGGTGTTCGTTGATGACGGCAGCCGGGACCGGACTTGGGAATTGATTGAAGAAGAAAGCAGAGGCAACCATTGTGTGACTGGGTTAAAGCTGGCCAGAAATGTCGGCCACCAGAAGGCTTTGATTGCCGGGCTGGAGACAGCCAATAAGTTATCTGACTGTGTTGTTTCTATCGATGCAGACCTTCAGGACGATGTGAATGTAATCAGGCAATTTGTTGAGAGGTTCCGCGAAGGCTATGACATCGTCTATGGAGTCAGAGATAAACGTGATACGGATACATTTTTCAAAAGGACAACTGCCCTGGGCTTCTACCGGTTCATGGAGAAAATCGGCATCAAGCTTGTTCCGAATCACGCAGACTTCCGATTGATGAGCAGGCGGGCACTCGATGAGCTTTTCAAATACAAGGAAGCAAATGTGTTTTTACGCGGGCTGGTACCGCTTGTTGGATTTAAATCGACTGTTGTCTATTATGACAGGAAGGAGCGCTTTGCTGGGGAATCCAAGTATCCGTTGAAAAAAATGCTCGCCTTCGCAATGGAAGGGATCACGTCGTTTAGTATTGCGCCGATACGGCTCGTAACGCTGCTCGGTTTCCTTTCAGTTATTCTCAGTTCGGTTGCGGGGGGCTATGCGCTAGTACAGGAGTGGATGGGAAATACTGAATCAGGCTGGGCATCGCTGATTTTGTCGATTTGGTTTGTCGGAGGCCTGCAGCTTTTGGGGATTGGTATCATCGGAGAGTATATCGGTAAAATTTATCACGAGGTTAAAGGCAGGCCGAAATATGCCGTTGAAATTGATACATTTTCTAACAGGGAACTTCCAGCGAAAAAATTGATGTCTATGGGCCGGCGATGAAGTTCGAGTTTATTCGTTTCTTAGTCGTTGGAGTGATCAATACACTGGTCGGGTTGTCGATTATGTTCCTGCTTTTGCACGGAGCCGGATTGTCCTACTGGGTCTCGACGTTCATAGGGAATACGGTTGGGGCGGGAGTCAGCTTTGTTTTGAACCGGAGTTTTACATTCAGGAGCAAAGAAGCTGGTTTATGGAGCATTGTCCGGTTTGTTTGTGTCATTCTGTTCTGCTATGTTGTTTCGTATCAGCTGGGCAGCATGGTAATTGAATGGACTGCTGGGGATTATTTTTCAGAAACAGTTGTCACAAATGGAAAGGTATTATTTAGTACGGGATTATATACCGTACTGAATTATCTATTGCAAAGAAGTGTTGTTTTTCGGGAAAGGCTTTATGCATGAACAGGTAATAAAGCTCGGTAGGCGAATCTGGTCTACGAGCTTTTTATTTTGGGGGCTGGAGAGGGAGAAAGGTTTTAAATGGCTGGTTCCCGAAAATTAGCGGCGGCCTTTCCACTTTTTATATACTTCGAGTACTTCTGTAAGTGTGTACTCATCTGCTGTACCATTTTGAACCAGTCCTGATTTCTTCAAAAGCTTAAAATAGTGGTTGCGCTTGGCTTCAACCATTTCTCTTAGAATGGACATTCCTGCCACACCCTTTCTTTTTCAAAAATAGCCAGAGGATGAGAGGAAGGTTAATGTTCCTTGAAGTAAATTTTATGAGGGTTCAACTGCTTTAATGCAAGGTCTATTAATTTCTCATTGAGTTGGCCGGGATAAAATCCGGTTACATCTACAAGGTTTGAACTTAAACCCTTGTTCGTCCATCTCTTTCCCTTCTTTTCGTAAAATAAGCCTTTGTCATAAAAAAGTAATAGTAAGGTTAGCCTAAAGTTGTTGTGGGAGAGTCTTATTATAGTTGTAAGGAAATCTGGGGTTTTTTTAAAGGACTTCAGTTGAGTAAAAAAAGCCCTCAATCGTGATGATTGAGGGCTCCTAAAAATTCTATACCGCTTTTTTTACTTTTAGATGAGTGCCTTCGAGTCTGCGCTCCCTGTGCTCTGCGGCAGCGGTGAAGAGGACGTCAGTCGATGAGTTGAGGGCTGTTTCAACAGAATCCTGAATTACACCGATGATAAAACCGACACCAACGACCTGCATGGCTATTTCGTTAGGAATACCGAACAGGCTGCAGGCTAGTGGAATCAAGAGCAGAGATCCGCCGGCAACTCCGGATGCTCCTGCGGCACAGACCGCAGACAAGACGCTAAGCAGAACTGCTGTCGGGATATCAACATTGATACCCAGCGTATGAACCGCAGCAAGGGTCAAAACTGAAATTGTTACCGCTGCACCAGCCATGTTGATGGTGGCGCCCAGCGGAATCGACACGGAATACGTATCTTTGTTCAAACCCAATTTTTCACAAAGCTTCATGTTTACAGGAATGTTTGCTGCCGAGCTTCGTGTGAAGAAGGCAGTAATGCCGCTTTCTCTCAAGCATTGTAGAACGAGCGGATACGGATTCTGGCGGGTTGCTGCGAACACGATAATCGGGTTGACCACCAATGCCACAAAAAACATGCAGCCAAGGAGAATCGCGATCAATTTCCCATAGCTAAGAAGCGATTCCAGACCGTTTGTTGTTATTGATTCAAAAACAAGACCCATAATGCCAAGCGGAGCAAACTTAATGACCCAGGTTACCACCTTGGAAATGGCATCTGAAAAGTTGGAAATCAATGATTTGGTTGTATCTTTTGCATTTTTTAAAGCAAAGCCAAGGACGATAGCCCAAGCGAGAATGCCGATGTAATTTGCTTTGATAAGTGCATTAACCGGGTTATCCACCACATTCAGCAGCAAAGACTTAAGGACTTCGGAAACGCCGCCGGGTGCCTGCAACTCCTGGGAGCCGGTGGCAAGTGTGATGCTTACCGGGAAGATGAAGCTAACTATTACGGCGATAAGGCCAGCCAAAAATGTTCCCAAAGCGTACAGGACAATAATGGATTTCATATTTGTTTTCTTGCCGCTCTTATGCTGGGCAATGGCTCCCATGACCAGGAAAAGCACGAGTATCGGTGCAACAGCTTTTAACGCACCGACAAATAGGGTACCGAACAGCGCTACTGGCTGGGCGGCTTTTGGTATTGTTATGGCGAGAAGAATACCAACGGCAAGACCGATAATGATTTGCTTAACAAGACTGATGTCATTCCACTTCTTGACTAGATTTCTCATACCTTCCTCCTGATTGCTGGTGCAATACACCGCAGTGTTTTTCTATTTTCTTGCTGTAGAACTATGCCGATTTAAGGCGAGAATAATTTTTATTCATTATATTGAAAATTTCGATAGATTACAATGATATTCATCATAGGTAATAACTTACAGGGGTCAGACCCCTGTTGTGGACAAAAGCCTCATTTTGTCCGCGCTGTAAGGACAGTTAGGGCAGTTAATATTATGAGTGTGCGTATAAATAGTCTTTTAAAATACTACTACTATATTACTTTTTTTCAAAGGGTTTGTTTTTTCCAGTGGAAGGTATTAAATGAACCTTTATCGAAATATGCATAGTGAGAAAAGATAATCGGATGGAGGGATAGGAAAAATGACTTCTCGAAATGGCAAGTATATTGAAGTAGAACCTGGTGTTGAATTGTTTGTCCAAGATTCCGGGAGCGGGGAACCGATTGTGTTTATCCCGGGATTTACGTTTACAACAGAGGTGTTTTCCAAACAGCTTGAACATTTCTCAAAAACCAACCGGACAATTATCCTGGATCCACGCAGCCATGGGCGGTCTTCCATGTCTCTTCACGGAAATGACTATGTCACGCATGGAGCTGATTTGGCCAAGGTGCTTGAGGCCCTCAATGTTAAAAATGCGACTCTTGTTGGCTGGTCATTCGGTGCTCTCACTATCTGGGAATATGTGAAGCAGTTTGGAACCGAAAATGTGAAGTCACTTGTGTTTGTCGATATGTCCCCAAAATCTTTGAGTATCCACGAAGGTGATTGGGTCGAGGGTTCTCTAAATGATATTGGTGCTGCCTACAATGCGTACTTGAGGAATCCGCAGGGGCAAAGGGAGTTCATTACCGGTTACACAACGGGCGTCATGGTCCAGAGAGAGCTGAAAGAGGAGGAGTTGACCTGGATTGTTGAACAATCAATGAAAACCCCATATTATATTGCCGCCAATTTGTTTGCGAGTGGGATGTTTTCTGACTATCGGGAGGAAGCAAAACAATCCAGCGAAGCGGTACCGACTCTGGCTATTGTCGCAGAGCATTGGGCCGAAACAGCCACAGCCTATCTTCAAAAGCTGACCCCAAAAACGGACGTTAAGGTGCTGGGCGGGCACTTGATGTTCTGGGAGCATAGCGAAAAATTCAACGCCATTGTCGAGGAATTTTTAAAAGAGAAGGTTAGCAAACTATAAAATTGCAGCGTCCCGCTTTTGGGCGCAATTAGGGACGGTCTCTGCCTTGCTTTGGCTAAGTAGAACCGTCCCTTTTTTTGCCTTTTTACGGTATAGTAGATAGAAAAGAAGACAGATTGCTAGAGTAGGGTGATAGGGTTGAAGATTTTATTGGTTGAAGATGATCGGGCGATTGCGGCGGGGCTTGAGTATTCACTGCAGATGGAAGAATACGAGACAATTCTTTGCGAGAATGCCCTGGCTGCCAAAAAAGTGATAGCCGAACGTCTTGATGAAATTGATTTATGCTTGTTCGACTTGTCGCTTCCGGATGGGAGCGGCTATGACCTGTGCAGTCTTGTGAAGAAGTGGAGTGATAAACCCGTTATTTTCCTGACAGCCCTGGATGATGAAGTAAATGTTGTCATGGGGCTTGATATGGGCGCGGATGATTATATTACAAAGCCGTTCCGTGTCAGGGAGCTTATGTCGCGAATCAAGTCGGTACTCCGCCGCTACCACAAGCACATGCAGGCCAAGCCGATTATTGAAGTCGGTACTGTAAAGGTAAACACACTGGAAGGCAAGGTTTATAAAAATGGACAGGAAGTACTGGTCACTGCCCTCGAATACAGGCTGTTCCTTATTTTTGCCAATAATATCGGACGTGTTCTGACTCGGGAACAGCTGCTTGAGCGGATTTGGGATGTGGCCGGCGATTTCGTGAATGACAATACGCTGACTGTGTACATAAAAAGGTTGCGGGAAAAGCTTGAGGACAACCCGCAAAGCCCGACCATTATCAAGACTGTGCGCGGCCTTGGGTATAAGGTGGGTGATTAACTTGCTCCGCAACCGGGAATTTAGGGTGTTTTTTGGTCTGAGCTGCCTGTTTGGGATTTTGGCGGCCGGAATGGGCTGGGCGCTGTTTTCGATTCAAGTCGCAAGTCTCATTTTACTCGTTTCGGCACTACTGACTGGCGGCAGTGTTGTTTTTACTGTTTGGCGCTACAGGGAAATCAGTAAGCTTTCAGGCTACTTGCGTCAGATTTCAAGCGGGGATTATAAGCTTGACGTCCGCGACAACAGTGAGGGAGAGTTGAGTGTTTTAAAAAGTGATATTTATAAAGTGACACTTATGCTGGCGGAGCATGGCTCTCATTTGCAGCAAGATAGACTGAAGCTTACCGACGCGATTTCTGATATCTCGCATCAGCTAAAAACACCGTTGACATCCATGATGATGATGGCGGACTTGCTAAGCGATGCGAATTTGAGTGAACCGAAACGAGAAGAGTTCACAAGAAATATCCAGGTCCAGCTTGAAAGGATAGAATGGCTTGTTTCATCGTTGTTGAAGCTGTCAAAAATCGACGCTGGGACGGCTCAGTTTAAGAGGGAGCATGTAAAGGTTGCCTATTTGCTGCACAAGGTTGTTGAACCAATGCTGATTCCGATTGAAATCAAGCAGCAGACACTAAGCGTTAGTGGCGATGAAGCTACATCTTTTCAGGGAGATATGAAGTGGACCACCGAGGCATTGATCAATATTTTGAAAAATTGTGTAGAGCATACGGGTGAAGGCGGTACTATAGCGATTTCGTATTCCGAAAACCCATTGTACACAGCGATATCGATTTCAGATAATGGCAAGGGAATTTCGAAAAAGGACCTGCCTTATATTTTCAAGCGTTTTTATAAAGGCGAAAATGCCGGTGAGGACAGCGTCGGGATTGGGCTTGCGATGGCATATTCGATTGTAAAAAGCCAGAACGGAGACATAGAGGTTAAAAGCGAAGAACGGAAAGGAACTACATTCACGGTCAAGTTTTATAAGCAGGTAGTGTAGTGCCCGGAGTGTGAAAAAGCTATTTAGGCGGGCTTTGCCAGTGACAAGGGCGGGGCCGGCCTTTTTGTGAAAAAGCTTTGCGTATTCAGCTTGAGATGGTGACTGCATGGTATCGACCAATTTTTCCAAAAAAAAGCTCTTAAGTGACTAAACTGTCACGTGAGAGTCACGGAAGAGTCATTTTAGGCAGATATACTGAAGCCATCAAGAACATGTTGGGGGTTATCGTATGGAAATTTTAAAGATAGAGAATCTGTCTAAAGTGTATGGGAAGGGCGAAACCGCGGTCCGGGCACTTGACAATGTGTCGTTTTCGGTGAAAAAAGGGGAGTTTGTCGCAATTGTCGGCCCGTCTGGTTCGGGCAAATCGACGCTGCTTCATATGCTTGGCGGTGTTGACCGTCCCACAGATGGCCTGGTGCTGATTGATAATACCGATATATATAAGCTTGATGAAACGCAGCTTGCGATTTTCAGGCGCCGTCAAATCGGGCTGATTTATCAGTTTTATAACCTGATTCCGATTCTGTCTGTTGAAGAAAATATGACTCTGCCGATGCTGCTTGATGAACAGAAGGTTGATGGCAAGCATTTGCAGGAGATTTCATCAATTCTTGGCTTGGAGAACCGAATGGGCCATTTGCCGAATCAGCTTTCTGGGGGCCAGCAGCAGCGGGTCTCAATCGGCCGGGCATTGATCAGCAATCCGGCTCTGCTGTTGGCCGATGAACCGACCGGCAATCTTGACTCGAAAAACAGTGAAGAAATTATGGAATTGCTGAAAATGTTCAATAAGACATACAAGCAGACGCTGATTGTGATTACCCATGATGAGCGAATTGCGCTTCAGGCTGACCGGGTGATTGCAATCGAGGATGGCCGCATTGCCAGGGACGAGGTGATCCGGCCATGAATATCGTCAATAAATTGACCGTTCGGCATCTGAAGGAGAATAAGCGAAGAACTCTTGTCACCATCTTCGGAGTCATCATCTCTGTTGCCATGCTGACCGCAGTATCTACGCTCGGTGTATCTTTCCTTGATTTAATGAAGCGGGATGCAATCGCGGATGAGGGCGAGTGGCATGTTTTATACAAAGATGTCGATGCCGTGCAGCTTGAAGCAATCGAAAATGACAAGGAAACGAACAAGCTGATTCTGTCCAGCGATTTCGGCTTTGCCCCTGTGGAAAGTACCGCAAAAAGAGAAAAACCGTTTCTTTTTCTAAAAGGCTACAGCGAGCAAGGCTTCTCACAATTTCAAATTAAGCTCGAAGCAGGCCGATTTCCAAAAGCGCCAAATGAAATCGTACTGGTCAAAGAGCTGCAAGAAACCTATAAAATAGGTGACACACTGAATCTTGAACTCGGCGATCGGAAATTGGAAGGAACTCCGCTAACCCAAAATGACCCATATCAGAAGCAAGGCGACAAGCTGATTGAAACATTTGAGAAGTCTGGCACTGGAAAGTATACAATTACCGGGTTCATTGAAACTCCGAACTGGGAAAACTCGTGGTCACCAGCCTATTCCGCCTTTACCTATATTGATAAGACCGCTATTGGAAAAAGTAAACCGGTCCATGCTACCGTCGTGGCTGCCTCCATTACAAACGACTTGTATGACTACACGCAAAGACTTGCAGATAAGCTTGGCATCAAGGAAGTTTCGTATAATGATACTTTGCTTCGCCTCTACGGGGTAACCGACAATAGTGAGCTTAGGCTGACACTCTATACGCTTTCAGCCATCATCATGGCCATCATCGTCATTGGGTCTGTTTCTCTGATTTACAATGCATTTGCCATTAGTGTCTCTGAGCGGGCCAGGCATCTTGGGATGCTCTCAAGTGTCGGGGCGACCAAAAAGCAGAAACGTAATTCAGTCTTTTTTGAAGGTGTCGTCATTGGAGGCATCAGCATCCCGCTTGGCATTTTAGCGGGACTGGCAGGCTTGGCTGTAACATTTTGGTTTAGTAATGCATTAATTAGCGAGGTATTTGAAACATCAGAGCGGCTTCGCATTGTGGTAACCCCGATGAGCATCCTGGTTGCCTGTGCTGTTTCAATTCTGACGATTTTTATTTCGACGTATTGGCCGGCGAGGAAGGCATCGAAGATTTCTGCGATTGATGCAATCCGCCAGACCCAGGATGTTAAGCTGACTGGCAAAAGCGTTAAAACCTCGAAATTCGTTCGCAGGCTGTTCGGGATTGAAGCTGAAATCGGATTAAAGAATATTATACGCAACAAGAAGCGGTACCGGGCAACTGTTTTCTCACTCGTTATCAGCCTTGTCCTCTTTCTGACAGTATCCTTTTTCACAGATAACTTGAAAAAGTCATTTGTCCTGTCACAGGAAAAGGTGGATTATGATATGAAGGTATTCTTCGCTAGTGATGGGCAAATCGAGCAGCTTAAGCCGTTTTCAAGCTTGAAACATGTTACCGATTATAGCCTGATTAAACCTTTTTCAGTGGAAACTCATCTTGAAATGAACCAGCTGCCCAAGAGTATGCAGGAACCGGGCAGGGTCGACAAGTCCATGATGAAGGATGGAAAGGTTCCCTATATCGTGGTCCTTTACGGGCTTGATGAAAAAAGTTTTGCAGCAGTTGCCGAAAAAGCGGGTGTCAATCCTGCAACGTTTGCGAATCCCAAAAATCCTGCAGGCATTGTAATTGAAAATACCACCTACCAGGATGGGGAGACTGGGAAGTTTATTGAAGAGCGGAGTATTGAAACTGAAGTGGGACATACGCTGGACCTCAGTGTTCCAAATTATGATACAGGCAGCCGCGAGCCAGCCGGCAAGTTGACGATAGCTGGTTTTGTTGATGAGGCTCCAATGGGCATTCAAACGGGAATGGGCGATGTTCCGGTTCTTGTTCCGGAAAAGATATTGGATCAACTGGCTGCAAAACTAGATAACCAGTATGATAATTATCTTGTCGTAAAAAGCACGGATCCGCTTGAGACTCAGGCAGAGATAGAAGAAATGAACTTGCAGGGGCTGCATATCTATAACGTTTATAAACAGCGGCAAAACAACGATAACCTTATTTTGTTCATGTCACTATTCACGTATGGGTTCATCGTTTTGATCAGTCTGATTTCCATCGCTAATATTCTCAATACGATTTCAACGAGCATTTCACTGAGGACGCGCGAGTTCGCAATGCTGAAATCAGTCGGGATGACGCCTAAAGGGTTCAGTAAGATGACGAATTACGAAAGCATCTTTTACGGTGTGAAGGCACTAACCTACGGTCTTCCAATCAGCATTGGCCTTATGTACCTCATCTATCTGTCCTTAAGCAGCACCTTTGAGTACGGCTTCGAGCTGCCCTGGTCAAGCATAGCCTATGCAACAATCGCCATTTTCCTAATTGTTACATCCGCCATGCTCTACTCCAGCCGCAAAATCAAAACCCAAAACATCATCGACGGGTTGAGGCAGGAGAGTATTTGAGGGGGCAAAGTGCAGGGGTCAGACCCCTATCGTGGACATTTTACAGTTTTTGTCCGTGTGAGATGGACGGGTGGGAGAAGCCTGGAAGATATGGCTGAGGAGTTATGTAAGATTGGTTTTTAAGTGGTTAATGAAAACTGTGAGATGATTAAGGAAAACCCTTCTATTACTTAGGGCGATAGAAATATTTAAGAATGATAACGAAAAAAACGAGGGTGGTCCAGAAGTAAAGTGGACCCCTCGTTTTTATATGCTAATGCTGATTTCCAATTCGTTTCTTAGCGCGCCATTGAATGTATTGGAATCGGATGAAGCAGCCGATGCAGAAGCCAAGGATAGCGACAAATGCTGCAATGGCCACCATAATTGTGAAAGCATGGCCAAGTGTGTTCCAGCCAAAGGCATATCCCGCCAGACCGCCTGCCAGACAAACAACCGAGATTGCCTGATTGAACTGCTGCTGATTCCATTCCTCCGGGATATAGGCAGAAGGTTCTTTTTTCAGGAAAAGCCTGGCGAACCTCATAATAGGATTGAACCCAAAGAAAAGCCCCATCAGCCCAGCAACAAGAGGGATAGCCAGAATCCATACCTGGCCAGTGAGCCATGTAGCCACAACACTTATAACAATTACCCATTGATTCGTCCTGACAAGCGGACGAGGAATCGAACGCACAGTTTCAGTCATAAAGTAAAACCAACCTTTCTTATAAGAATTTCAGGTTTTAATATAGTCTACTTGATTTATCTCTATTTGTGAACTGGGAAATGAGAAAAAGGGGTCAGACCCCTGCTGTGGACATTTCATGAATTTTGTCCGTTTGGGGTGGACGAAGAGGGTGTGTTTTAATGGAGCCATTGTGTCCCGGGTGCAAGGTTTGGTGTATACCGGACGGAAGTTTTTACATTCCGATGAACTTTTTTACCGAACGATAGACATTAATTTAAAACATGATAGAATTGGAAAGTTGAAATTGTAAAATGTAGTTCTATACGGAGGATATTATTAATGGATTATCTGACACGTTTGCTCGAGGAACAGCTGTTTTTACTGTTTGTGATCCTGTTTCTCGGTTCGGTTCTTGGGAAGCTGAGTGTCAAAGGCTTAAGCCTTGGGACTTCGGGTGTCCTTTTTGTAGCGATGATATTCGGCCATTTTGGCTATCAAATAAATGAAACTATCCAGCAGCTGGGACTTAGTTTATTCATAGTTGCTGTTGGACTTCAGGCGGGCCCGCGCTTTTTCAGGATGATGAGGACTAGCGGAGTGGTATTTGGGATTCTAGGGCTTTTTATTGTCCTTACAGGTGCAATTGTAACAATCTTCGTTACAAAAGCGTTTGACCTTACGCCGGCACTAGGTATCGGAATTATGACAGGTGCACTGACCAGCACGCCAGGCCTAGCAGCAGCCTTGCAGGCAACAAATGACCCAATTGCATCAGTTGGATATGGTATTTCCTATCCATTTGGCGTGCTTGGTGTGGTCCTATTCGTTCAAATTCTGCCTAAATTGTTAAAGACTGATTTAAAAAAAGACCTTGAGGCCACATCTGGACCAATCCGGAATGAGGAATCACCTGAAGTAATTACAATCAAGGTCACAAACCCATCATTGAATAAAATGACTTTGAAGGAACTTCATTTCAATCAGCAGTTCAATCAGTACAACAGTGTTGTTATCAGCCGTGTCATTCGCGGCGATCGGAACATCATTGCGCTTGGGGATACAGTCATCCTGACCGGAGACCATCTTGTCGCTGTAGGCTTGAAAGAGGATGTTGAAAGGCTTTGCAGCCAAATCGGTGTAAAGGCCGAAACCCAGTTTGAAAATCATGACCATATTGTTCCTCGGAAAATTACCGTCGGCGCGGAGGAAATGATTGGCAAGACATTGAGGGAGCTTGAACTAAGAAGAAAGTATGGAGTCACTGTGACCAGAATTGAACGGGGCGGCTTTGAATATAATCAAAGCCCGAAATGGCGCATGGAGCGAGGGGATGTTCTTCTTGCGGTCAGCAGTGAAGATAGATTGAATGATGTCGAAAAGCTATTCAGCCGTAAAAATCTCACTGTAACGAATGTCCATATCCTTTCATTAAGCTTAATTTTGCTGATAGGTATTCTTGCAGGTATGGCCCCAATTCCAATACCGGGGCTAGGGACGATTACGCTAGGAGTTGCTGGTGGTCCGCTATTTATCGCACTCATTATTGGCCACTTTGGAAAAATTGGTCCAATTCGGGCACGTTATTTCCAGCCATCCAACCAGGTCATTGGTGATATTGGGTTAGTCTTGTTCCTTGCAGGTGCAGGGACAACTGCCGGGCAAGGCGTTGTTGAGGTAGTGAGCGAGGAAGGCTTCGGCCTGTTATTTGGCGGTGCTTTGATCACCATTATCCCAATGATTGTCGGCTACTTTTTATCAAGAAGACTGTTCAAACTCAGCATCATTCATTCCATCGGAGCGATATGCGGAGGAATGACAAGCACGCCTGGCCTCGGCGCTGCCAGCCAGCTAATGGAAAGCGATGACCCTGCGATTGCCTATGCCGCAGCCTATCCGTTCGCGCTCATTTTCGTTGCGATCATAGCGCAAATATTGATTTTCTTCTTATGAAAAATGCCAAGCCTGCTAAGTCCAGTGGGCTTGGTTTTTTATATTTTTATAAAAATGTGAAAATTTCTTGTCTTTTGTAAATTTTTGAAGGATTTTCCAATTAATTTGAAGAATAGTATAAAAGACTTAGGTGTTAATAGGAGCCTATGTATTTTCCCCTATAATTCTTCCGCTGGGCTTACTGCTGCCTGCCATTAATTTGTAAATTTTGTACAGACCCTATTGCCGCTAAGGAAGAAATACATAAAAACAAAATAAAAGAGGATGATGAGCAGAAAAAAGTTGAAACTAACTGCCTTAGCTTAAAAATCATGTGTTGGAAGGCGGAATAAACGATGTATTGTACATCTTGCGGAATGTATCTCACCGCCCATGAAAAAGTTTGCTCCAATTGCGGAAAGTCTATATACGAAAGGCCCAAACAGCGTTTTGTCCCACCTGCTGATATTGAATATGAAAAAGGCTTCCTTTTAAAAAGCCAAAGGGAGGAATGCTTCATTGGGGAAAACTATGAATACTACCATAGACAATGGAATCACCTGGAAGATAGGGACTCCAAACTTAGCTGGAATTGGGCCGCGTTCCTGTTAGGGCCTGTCTGGTTCGGATTCAGGAAAATGCCAGCCCCTGTCCTTGCTATTATTGGAATGCTTGTGGGTCTGGATATCCTGGCTTATTTAAGCGATTATCAACAACCATATGGCCGCGTTTTTACCGTTTTAATTCTTACCCTTGTGTTATCTTTATGGATTCTTATGGGACTGTTAGGGAATTATATTTATTTTAAATATGCGGAAACCCGTTTTAGTCAAATGAACCGAAGCAGCATGACCCCCCTGGAAAAAAAGGAATGGCTAAAAGCAAAGGGGAACACTAGCTGGGCAGGGGCTTTCCTTGCACTAGTTCTGTATATACTCTATTTATCTGTTACTATTTATATAAGTATATAATCGAATTACATAGCTGCGTGCCAGTCCAGGAAGCTTTCCTGGACTTTATTGGTGCTGAAGATTAATCGTGTTAAAAGGGGGATATCTTTGAAACTTGAATGGGAATCGCAATATATCAGGAAAATTCAGCTGAAAGAGGAGGAAGCGGCGGGCCAGGACTGCTATCCGTTTACACTGCCAATTATTCGGAATTTCAAGGAGATTACCTTTGATTCCTGTGTGACCTATATTGTCGGAGAGAATGGGATGGGCAAGTCAACACTGCTGGAAGGAATTGCCGTTGCTTACGGATTCAATCCGGAAGGCGGAACAATGAATTTTAATTTCTCCAATTACGATTCGCATTCCGATTTGCATAATTATTTGCGGCTCGTTAAAGGACCCTATAGGCCGACTGACAATTTCTTCTTCAGGGCTGAAACCTTCTACAACTTGGCGACCAATATTGATCAAATTAAAGCAGTCGAATCATATGGAGGCACCTCACTTCATAAGATGTCCCATGGTGAATCCTTCTTTGCAGCCTTTAACGAAAGGTTTCAAGGTGATGGGCTTTATATTTTGGATGAACCTGAAGCAGCTTTGTCTCCGCTAAGGCAGATGTCATTTCTTGCAAGGATTGATGACCTCGTCCATGATGGATCCCAATTTATTATCTCAACTCATTCCCCAATCATTATGGCCTATCCAGGTGCAAAAATCATTCAGATAACCGAAGAGGGAATCAACGAAACAACACTTGAGGAAACACCCCACTATTCCATTATGAAGCAGTTTTTTGAAGACAGAGAACGGCTTCTGCGCCATCTGCTAAAGTAGATAAAACTGTACCGGCACAACATTTTACTTACCCAGACAATGTTCTGGGTATTTTTTTGTCATAAGTTAAAGTCTCACAGTTTCTTTACCCAATTTCACAAATGGATTGATGAGAGAAGTTTCATGGTGTCCGAGGAGTTTTGCCGTTAAAAGGACAGGTTTCTAATTTTGCTGCATACAAATAAAGTATTGTATTTTTTATAAGAGGAATTATCCTTCGTGCATCGAAATAAATATGACCAGAAGGGAGTTTTACAATGGAACAACCGTTATTGGAAAAAATAAAACAGAAAACAAGTGAAAAGGTAACTGCCGCGCTTGGCGTATTAACGGAATACTTGAAGCTGCCGTCGATTTCCGCTCAAAATTTCGGAATTCAAGAAACAGTCGACTATGTTGCTAAGATGATAGAGGAAGCCGGCGGAGAAGTTAGAATCCTGAATGACCTTGGGGGAAACCCGGTTGTATATGCATTTTTTGCCGCCGGGGAATTTGGGGACACAGGAAAGACGTTATTGTTTTACAACCATTATGATGTCCAGCCGCCTGAACCGCTTGATGAATGGAAGTCAGATCCATTTATACCGATAATAGAAAATGACGCCCTTTTTGCAAGGGGTGTGGCGGATAACAAAGGCGACCTTGTTGCCAGGCTTACGGCAATTAAGGTACTGAAGGAGATGGGTGGCCTTCCTTGCAATGTGAAATTTTTGATTGAAGGCGAAGAGGAAATCGGCAGTCCAAACCTTGAGCACTATTTGAAAAAATACAAGGAACTTTTTGCAGCCGATGCCTGCATCTGGGAGTTTGGCGGCAAGGACGAAGCAGAGCGAATCAACATGGTCGCGGGCATTAAAGGGATGGCGTACCTTGAGCTGACGTGTGAGGGGGCAGATATTGATATGCATTCCTCGGTCGGCGCTTATATAGACAATGCGGCATGGCGGCTTGTCCAGGCGCTGGCAACATTGAGAAATGAACAAAATGAGATTTTGGTTGATGGCTTCTTTGACGGGATCATACCTCCTACTGAAGAGGAGATCAATGCGGTTAAGTCTTTGCCATTCGACGAGCAGGCAACTCAGAGGCTTTACGGTCTAAAAAGGCCACTGATTACTGCAGCGAAGGGCCAAGACCCGCGCGAGGCAATGGTGTTCGATCCGACAATGACGATATGCGGCATTGTCAGCGGGTATACGGGCGAAGGCTCAAAAACAGTTCTGCCCAAGCTTGCAAAGGCAAAACTCGATTGCCGGCTCGTTCCTGGCCAGGATCCCGACCATATTATGGCTTGTGTAAAAAAGCATTTGATTGAGAATGGTTTCGGTGATGTTGAAGTTACATTACTGAATGGCCAAAAGGCATATCGTTCGGATTTTAACGATCCTTTCGTCAAGCATGTAATGAAGACAGCAAATGAAGTATATGAAGCTGGCTGTGTACTGGCTCCGAATTCTGTGGGAACAGGGCCGATGTATATTTTTGGGGAAGAACTCGGACTTCCCATCGTCAGTACTGGCGTTGGCTGGGTGAAATCGAGGGCTCATGCACCAAATGAATCCATCCGGCTTGCTGACTTGGAGCAAGGAATTGTCCATATGGCCTACATGCTAACAGGGCTGCCGGAAGCTCTAAGAAAAAGTGAGGAAATCATACAAGCTTAGGGTACCTTCTTAGTCGATTTTATAAAGTGAAATGTAAAAATAAATGATAAAGCTGGTGAGCAGAATGAGGGGAATTCTTTATAAATTTGAGGAAGACCATGCTGTCATCCACCTTGATGGCACTGCGAAGGTTTTCCCAAGATCGATTTTTCCAAAGCAAGCGGTACCAGGGGACGTCGTAGAAATCGAAGGAGACAACGTAATTATTTTAACGAATGTACCCGAGAAGCTTGCCAAAGAATTTGAACTTCTGATAGGAAAAGCCTGGGAAGAATAAAATTAAACCCCACTTCTGTTGGAAGTGGGGTTTACCTATTGTTAAAATAGGAACAGGCCTAACGGTTATTGAAGTATACTTCCAATGTATCCTTGATATCGTTAACCTTGCTATCGGCCTCGATGGTGTACTTATTTCCTTCCAGGCATGCTGCAAAGTCGGTGATGCCTTGCAATTTAATAAAATCATCAATATCCGAAAGGTTTTCTCCTGGATTTTCAAGGGCTTTTTCACCTACGAAGGAATCATTTACAAACACTTTGTACTGATCTGCATTCAGTTTGGTATCGTTGGAACCATCAATATTTGCGGGGTCCTTATTAAAAATATTAATTGGAACTGGAATACCGCCGATGCCGTTATTATTGCCATTTCCGTTGTGATTACCTACCATGTAAAACCCTCCATTCATATTGTATATCATTTGTCCCGCATGAGCGGGCATTAACCATTGTCGGTTACTTTCACGAATTCTGGGAAAATTCACTTGGAGTGTGTAAAACGAACAATAAGTTGAAAACATCACAGAGAGAAGTTACATTTTATAGTAAATTTACCCATGTAAAGGCATGTCAGACATAATAGCAGAAATTGGATAATATTACCGTAACCGCGGAGGTGGAAAATGGAAGACAAGCAGAAATGGAACGAAAGTATGAAGAAAAACTGAAGGAGATAAAGATGCCAGTCCCAAATGACCGGCTGGCTTTGCTGGCGTCCTATTTAAAAGGAGGGGCAGCACTGGATTTGGCCTGTGGATTGGGAGGCAATAGTTTGTACTTGGCCAGGCTTGGCTACAGAGTAAGCGCGATCGATCTATCAGATACTGCGATTCAGTATGTGCAGGAGCAAGCTAAAAGTTATATGTTGCCTATCCATGCTGAAGTCTTTGACCTGACAGAGTACGAAAGCTTGCCATTTGATGAGGATTCCTTTGAGTTAGTGGTCATTACTAATTATTTGGACAGATCGCTTTTTCCATATGTGAAAAGCTGGGTAAAAAAAGGCGGATTTGTTTTTATCGAAACTTTCTTTAATAGCCCTGAACTGCAATCACAGCGGATGTCCAAAAAGTTTTGCCTGAATTCGAATGAGCTGCTAGAGGAGTTCAAAGGCTGGAAGGTGCTTTCCTTTGAAGAAAATGAACACGAAGGCAGACAAATGATTTTTTGCCAAAAATAATAAATAATCCCGTGCGGTATATGGCACGGGACTTCATTTAAACCCAACCATCTGGCACTGAGCTTGTGTCTGCAATTGAATAGGCTGCATCGGTGATTGCCTCTGCCAGGTTAGCTCCGGCCCCCCCGACATGATTAAATCTAACCTCAGAGTCCCCATTTTTGGTAAAAGTATATCCAAACTGCTCAAGTTTCTTGACGATCAGCATGGCATGCTCAAGGTTCTTGTCAGGCTGGAAATCTGATACAAGGATGAACTTCCTGTTCTCGAAATCAAACCAGCGGTCCCAGCGATTCAGCTTCCAACCGAATATGCGGCGTGCAATAGCCTCTGTTTTATTCATCTAATATATAGCTCCTTTTCCAACATTATAGCTTCTTAAATTAGCGGGGTTTGTTATATAACAGAACTAAATATCAACATTGTATTATATAACTATTGAATAGTGATTTATAACTATTTTGTAAAAATAATTTGTGGAACGGAATGAATTTTAATCTATCTTAATTGTGATTATTAAAACATTGCTCAAGTACAGAAGTACAAGGAATTGATTTGTAGTTTGATAGTTGTGGATTAACATCATTACAGGTAATATAGATATATATAACGAATGAATAGTCATTCATTTTTAGGGGGGAGGGCAATGAATTTGTTTGAAACAATGCGAGAAATTGAAAATGAGGTAAACCAAAACCCAAATCCGATTTTGGGGATTAATACTGTTTATCAGTTCGATATTTCCGGTGATGAGGAGGGTACATACCAGCTTCATTTTAAGGAAGGACAGGCAAAAGTAGTGAAGGGTTCTGAATCCCCTGCGGACTGTACATTAAGTATGTCATTTGATAGTTTCCGCAAATTTTTGGCAGGTAAGCTGAATGGCACAATGGCTTTCATGACAGGCAAGCTGAAGATTAAAGGGGATATGACAAAGGCAATCAAACTGGAGACAATTTTACAACAATACAAGCTTGATGTTTAGAGAAAATGAAAAGAGTCACATATAAAGGGACCTGCTTTAAAGGGTCTTTTTTTTGTGAAGGCTGTGTAAAACAAGTCTGTTGATTTCCGCTACCGGCGCTTCGCTTTCCGTGGGGCGGGCGGTGAGCCTCCTCGTCGCTTTGCTCCTGCGGGGTCTCTCCTGTCCCGCTGCTCCCACAGGAGTCTTCGCGCCTTCCGCTCCAATCAACACTGCTATAAATTCAACAATATCCATTAACACAGCCTTTGTGAAAAAGAGGGATAGAAATCTCTTATCCATACCCAAAGGAGCTCTTTAATCGCCCCGATAACATTGAATATAAATTAAACCTCCCCAGAAAATTTCCCAACTGCAAACCGTAGTTTCTCTTGAATTTCTCCTTTAATTTTCCCAATAAAAGCGGGCACATGAATAATTGCGCTGCTCAAACTTTCTGAATACACTCTAAATTACAGCCGGAAAAAATGCTGTGCTGTACATACCTAAGGTGGAGAGGAGAAATACAATGAAGAAGAGAACAAAGGTTGGATCGGCGCTATTGGCGCTGTCTATGGGACTTTCACTGTTTGCTGCTGGAGCAAGCAGCCAAGGTCCGGAGGGAACCGCAAAGGATACGTACCGCGTCGTAATCAAGGGGGCCAGCTCTGAAATGGCTAAAGCGAAACAAAGCTACAAGCCACGCTGGGATTTCGGTGCGGAAGGTTTCACAACTGAAGTAAACGGAAAGCAGTATGATGCATTGTTGAAAAATAAGAACCTGAAAATTGAACAGGTTCAGGAAGTTGCTTTAGACAGCAGAGAAAACCCTGCCATCAAAAAGGATGTTACAGCCAATGCAATCACTTCCTTGCCAAGCGACCGCACTCCATGGGGAATCCAAGCTATTTATAATGATCCATACGTTACAGCAACGTCAGGCGGTTCAGGCATTAAGGTAGCCGTTCTTGACACAGGGGTTTACACAAACCACTATGATTTGCGAGGCCAGGCTGAACAGTGTAAGGACTTTACGCAAACATCTTCTCCTATTGTAAACGGTACATGTACGGACCGTAACGGACATGGTACACATGTTGCCGGAACCGTTCTGGCAGACGGCGCCGATGATGGCCAGGGAGTCTTCGGAGTTGCTCCGCAAGCGAAGCTTTGGGCTTATAAAGTTTTGACTGACAGTGGTTCTGGATATTCAGATGATATCGCTGGTGCTATCCGCCATGTTGCTGACCAAGCTACTGCGACAGGTTCGAAAGTGGTAATTAATATGTCACTAGGGTCAAGCGGCAAAGATACAATGATTGCATCCGCAGTTGACTATGCATATAGCAAGAATGTCCTTGTCGTAGCAGCTGCAGGAAACTCCGGTTATGCAGCCAACACAATTGGCTATCCGGGTGCCCTCGTTAATGCAGTAGCAGTGGCTGCATTGGAAAATGTCCAGGAGAACGGAACATACCGTGTTGCCAACTTCTCTTCACGCGGCAACCCGAACACTGATGGTGACTATGTTATCCAGGAAAAAGACGTTGAAATTTCCGCTCCAGGTGCAGCAATTGAATCTACTTGGTACGATGGAAACTACAACACTATCAGCGGCACGTCAATGGCAACTCCGCACGTAGCCGGGCTTGCTGCTAAGATTTGGTCTTCCAACTTATCCTACACGAACAAGACTCTTCGCACCGAACTTCAAAGAAGAGCGAAACTGTATGACATTAAAGGTGGTTATGGATCAGCTACTGGCGATGACTATGCATCCGGTTTCGGTTTTGCGCGTGTAAAATAATCCTCAATTAAACAGCACCCCTTCAAGAAGGTAATAGCCTTGTTGAAGGGGTATTTAGTTTAATAGAGCCCATCGTGTTAACTCTATGAATTAGGGGTTACTTGAAACGAATCCTCATTTTGTTCCCTCTTATTATAAATTCCTCTGACAAACTCCTCTTTGAAGGCAGTGTATTCATTTATGCCGTTCGAGCCGTTTTCCAAGTATGCAAGCTTGATAGTTAGATATTGTTGTCTGGCCGTTTCGTTCGCATTTAAGTAATCGCGAAAGAAAGTCAGGTCTTTCCATAAATCCTGTTGATAGTCAACCATGTGTATAAAGTGTGTTTTCACTTCGTAGGTCGTGTCTGTAAATTTGGCAAATACGATTTCTCCGAGGCGTTCAACTTTTAATCTTAAAAAACCGCATTCTTTTAAACCGGATATGATTTGTTTATCAAGGACTTTGAGATCATCTATTCCAACTAAAAGATCAATAATTGGCTTTGCAGGCATCCCCAATATGGCTGTGCTGCCGATATGCTCAATTCTGTCCGCACCAAGACTGGTTTTCAAACAAATTTCCTTTTTTACCTTCTGAAATTCTTCCGTCCATTCAGGGGTATACTCTGCTAACCTTACTTCATCTTTTTTTAAGCCTAAATCCAAAACCCTCAGCCCCTTTCATCTTAAGTATCTTATCATTAATTTCAATTATTTTCCATCGAGATATTCTTGAAAAATACTTCGGTAAACGAATATTTCGTAGATGAAATTAATTGGCGGCTATGGTAAGATGGACTGCATAAATGAAAACAGGGAGATGCATATTTTGCCTATTTGGAAGCGGAATTTGTGGGTACTCTGGATTGGGGTCTTTTTTACATCGGCGAGCTTTTCCATGGTTATCCCGTTTCTGCCGATTTTTCTATTGGAAATCGGGGTTCATGACCATACAGAAATATGGTCAGGATTGATATTCAGTTCTGCTTTTTTTGCGGGGGCGATTGCATCCCCATTTTGGGGCAGGATGGCCGATAAATATGGCCGGAAACCGATGATTGTCAGGGCAGGGTTTGTCCTGTTTGTAATTTATACGTTGATGGCATTTGTTACGAACCCTTATGAGATTCTGACATTACGGATCCTGCAGGGGTTATTGAGCGGCTTCATTCCAGGAGCTATTGCCCTGATTGGAACCAATACACCGAATGAAAAAGTAGGCTATGCCCTTTCACTTATTTCCTCTTCATCTGCTTCAGGCGGAATCCTGGGGCCGTTGCTTGGGGGAGGGATTGCTGAACTGGTTGGCAATCGATGGGCATTTGCGACTGGCGGAATTATCGTAGGGCTTGCTACCTTCCTGATTGTTTTCTGGGTAAAAGAGGAAAATTTCAAGCCGAGTAAGGGGAAGGGCTCGGTTATTCAAGATTTTAAAATTGCTGCAAATAACAAACCATTTGTGCATGTTTTACTTCTGACCCTTGTAGTCAGCTGTTCTGTCATGATTATTGAGCCAGTGCTTCCGTTGTATATAGTGGATATTGGCGGTTCCGCAGATAAAGCAGCGCTTTTGGCAGGGATCGTCTTTTCCTTACCGGGAATTGCTAGCGCCATATTCGCTCCTTTCTGGGGCAAGTGGGCCGATAAACACGGTTTTAATAAGGTGTTGATGATTGGTCTCTTGGGTGGTGGTATTGGTACACTGGCCCAAATTGTCTTTACACATATCGTTGGATTTTCAATTGTTAGGTTCATTTACGGAATCTTTTTCTGTGCAGTGTACCCGGCCTTAAATGGACTCGTGGTAAAAACAACTCCAGCAGATTTCCGGGGCAGGGCATTCAGCCTTCATCAAACGTCGAACCAACTGGGTGGAATGGTCGGACCAATGCTTGGCGGTCTTATCGGAGGTTTTTTCCCGGTGCAAAGCGTATTCGCGGTAACAGGCATTATGCTGCTGATTGCCATGGGAACCGTCTATTGGACTAATGGGGAAAAGCGTGCCGTTTTAAAAAGAAAACTGGCACATCAGAAATAAATAAAAAGAGCTCGTCAGTTACCCTTCGTTGAAAGCGGAGGAACTCCGGGCTTTTTTCTTTTGGTTTGGCGGAAAATTTTTACTTTTGGGAGGAAACAGCTTCCAGTGGAGCGAATTATTCTTAGCATAAGCATTACTTGGCGGAGGCTATAGATGACTAGAAAAGTAGAGTTTTGGCTTTGGGTTTTATTGACGGTCGGGATTGAGCTGGTGATTGCATATACAGCGTTCAAGCTGATTATGGAACGTGGATATGTTTATACATTCCGTATTCCTGTTCATACTGGTTATACAAGTTTCCCAATGATCCTTTTGTTTTGTTCGGCGGTGTTTTTAGCACTGTCACTCGGGGTATTCAGAAGGGAGAGCGATGAAGTGGAGACAACGTTTAAGTATTTTACTTCTTTTTTGAGGCACCCCATACCTGTTGGTTCACTTTGTTTATTCATGGGTACATTTTTGTTTTTATAAAATAAAAGCCCTTCTTCCAATGAGGTGTGGGAGGAATAGTGGCAGAAAGTGCGGCATATCAGTTAGTAGAGTTTGAAAGGAGAGGGTTCCATGGATTTATTCAATCGGTTTATGTTGAAGGTCAAAGAATTGATGGGCATTAAGGTTGAAGAAAAACAGGTGGAAAAACAAATGTACGCAAAGGTAAACGGTCTGGATAGACCAGCTTTTTTTCCATCGAATGACCCTCTCTATCAAACAAAGACTGAGAAGAAAGCAGCATTCAAAGTCATCCAAGGAGGAAAAAAATAATATTTTTCAGGATAGAGACCAAAAAGGCACGAATGACTTTCTATAAACATGTTATTAAGAAGCTTTCCCGAGTTGTTAAGGGAAAGCTTCTCTTGTTTATAAGCTTTATTCCTGGCAATCCCAAATGGCTATTTTAGTATTAATATAATTAATGTATAATCATCTTATCCTGCAATAACCGGCAGTGAGCACCTTGTCCGATTCTTAGGTTGCAAAAAGAAAAGATGGAGCTAGCTGCCCGTAAAAGTACGAATCATTATGAGTTTTTCTTTCAGGATTCAGCCTTAAGAGAAAAATTATCCCGGTTTGCGTAACGAACAATCAGTGTATGATGAAGTTTAACATCGCTGATTTAAGGTTTTTTGTATAATGAATGTAAAAGAAGGGTTGCTTTATGTACAATATTAAAGCTGTATCAAAAATCCTTGATATGCCGACTGTAACGATCCGGGCCTGGGAAAATCGATACCAGGCGATTACGCCGGAGCGGAATGAATCAGGGCATCGAGTGTATACAGAAGAAAATTTAAAAGACCTGAAATGGTTAAAAAAACAGGTGCAGGAAAACGGAATAAATATCGGCCAGGCCGTTAAGTTGTTACGTGATAAGAAGGAAAACAAAACCGTCTCCCTTCCCGGATGGTCATCTGCTCAAAGCTTTGATATGCAAATTGCTGAATTGTTTGAGGCAGTCGAAGAATTGGATTCAGCAAAATGTGAACTGTTGCTTGATCTTTATTTTTCACAGTTTCCTTACAGGATGGTTCTTCAATCCATAGTTGTTCCTCTTATGAATAAGGTAGGACAAGCTTGGGAAGAGGGCGTTTTTCATGTTGTGAATGAGCATATGATTTCTAACCTGGTTCAACAGCGTATCATGAAACTTCTCAATGTTTTCCCTGTTTCAGCGGAGCTGCCAAAGGTGATGGCGTTTTGTCCGGAAGGAGAGGAACACCAGCTGGGATTGCTGATGTTTACGCTATACCTGAGGGAGAGGCGATATCCAGTCTATTATATTGGTGCCAATACACCACTTGAGGGACTTGGGGAGCTGATTCGTGAAAAGGGAATCGAAATTGTAGCTCTCTCTGTATCGGAAAAAATGGTTGAATCCGAAATGAATTATTTCTTAAAAACACTTCAGACGCATAATCCTCAGCTAAAGATTATTATTGGCGGAATGGGTGTGAAGGAAAGCAAGAAATTGAGAAAACGCTGGTATATAACCCCTTCTGAATCAAATTGGGAAGATGCACTTCAGGATGTCATTCAATAATTGGCATGCAGAAGGTTAATAGAAAGGACCCCAGTCTTGTTGTCTGGGGTTTTTTCCATCCTGCCCCATAATATTGTGGTTGCTATAAGTTTTATATGAATATGTAAGTACTTTATTATTGCTTTTATTAAAAATGGGTTATATATTTATTTTACAAATATTATACAAACGAGAGATTGGGGGAAGAAAATGTTCCTTGCCTGGAATGAAATTAAGAATAACAAACTGCGCTTCGGTTTAATTGTAGGGGTGCTTACGCTTGTTTCGTATCTCGTATTCTTTTTGTCGGGGCTGGCTAATGGACTGGAGAATCTAAATAAAGAGTCCGTATTAAAGTGGGATGCAGAAGGAATTATCCTGACAGAGGAATCAGATATAAGTTTACCGCAATCAATCATGGAAACAGGTGATTATGACGGGAATGGAGCCGACGATTATGCTGTACTTGGCCAATTCAATGCAATTGCGAGCACTGGAGATGTGAAAGGGAATGTTTCGCTGTTTGGTATACGGGAAGATGAGTTTATCATGCCTGAAGTGACAGACGGCAAGCCTTTCCAGCAGATAGGGGAAGTTATTGCGGATGACACACTAAAAGATGAAGGTTTTAAAACCGGAGATGTTCTGACACTTTCAGCTACAGAAGAGAAATTGAAAATTACTGGATTTACGGATAATGCGAGATTTAATGCCGCGCCGGTTCTGTATGGGAGTGTGGAGACGCTTCAGAAAGTACGCTTTGGCGATTCAGCTGAGAGTATGAAACATAAAATTAACGCCTTTGTCATCAGGTCTGGCGATTTGAGTGATATAGAAGTAGCAGATGGCCTAGAGGTAGTCGGCACCCAGGCGTTCATTGAGAATATGCCCGGTTACTCTGAACAGAATATGACACTTACATTTATGATTTATTTCCTTTTCGTTATTTCTGCTGTTATTCTCGCTATCTTCCTTTATGTATTGACCATCCAGAAAATCAGTATTTTTGGAGTAATGAAGGCACAGGGAATCTCAAGTGGATACTTATCAAAGTCCGTGATTGCCCAAACCTTCCTGCTTGCATTGGCCGGTGTAATCATTGGTTTTGGTCTGACAGTTTTGACTGGATTATTTCTGCCGCCGGCTGTCCCAGTTGCATTCAACTATTTGGATATGCTTGCCTATGCAGTAGTGCTGATCGTGGTATCAATAGTAGGCGCGCTGTTCTCGATACAGACGATTGTGAGGATTGATCCTTTGAAAGCGATAGGGGGCTAAAGGATGACGCTGTTAGAATTGAAAAACGTAAGTAAGGTGTTTGGAGCAGGGCATACAGAAGTAGTCGCGCTAAAAACGACTGATTTTTCGGCAAGCCGTGGTGAGTTGATCGCCATTATCGGGCCCTCTGGATCCGGAAAGAGTACATTTTTAACAATTGCTGGGGGACTCCTGACTCCGTCCACTGGTGACGTCATTATTAATGGAAAAAATATAACGGATGTGAAGGAAAAAAAGCGGGCTGGTATTAGATTGAAGGAAATTGGATTTGTGCTGCAGCAGTCCAATCTGGTTCCATTCCTCACTGTCCGCCAGCAGATGCAGCTGCTCGACAAGGTCAAGAAAGACAATGTTTCGAAGGAGAAGTTTATGGATGTTTGCGAGTCGCTCGGCATTAGCGATTTATTGGATAGTTTCCCGGCCGATTTGTCCGGAGGGGAACGGCAGCGGGTCGCAATTGCCAAGGCTTTGTATACAAACCCAAGTATTATCCTTGCCGATGAACCAACTGCTTCGCTTGACTCGGACCGCGCCTTTGAAGTAATGGAGATGCTAAAGCAGGCAACGACTTCCACAGGAAAAACATCGATTGTCGTAACCCACGATACAAGATTAATTGACTATTGTGACAAGGTATACAAGATTACAGATGGAACACTGAAACTGCAGGAGGCTAAAGCCTTTTTATAAAAAAGATGCGAGCTCTTCACTATGAAGAGCTTTTTTTAAATAGGCTATGTTAAACAAGACTGTTGATTTCCACTCCAGGCGCCTCGCTTTCCACGGGCGGCCTGGGAGCCTCCTCGGCGCGAACGCCTGTGGGGTCTCCCACTGACCTTTTCTCCCGTTAGGACGTTGAATAACCTCCCCGAAAAACATCGCAGGAGAAAATGCGGTCTTTGCATTTTCGAACGAGTCTTCGCGCCTTCCGTTACAATCAAATCTTACTAAAAACAACATTATCCTTTAACACAGCCTTTAAATAAAGAAGCTAGTTTTATCTCAATAGGCTTGTAACTTACAATCATTGATACTCACTCACTTGTCTAAAAAAATTGAAAATAAGATTCAACATTTAGAGAAGCAGGGTTGATAATACTAACAAAACAGGGAAGAGAGACAACACCTGGCCTGCTTTGCTGAAGCTTTTTGTAAAAAGCAGGAATGCGCCGACAATCCATACACCAATAAATAAAGCATCATCCAATACCTCCAGTTCTAGTCCGCCACGTTCCAAAATAGGAATTGAAACAAGAAATGCACAGACTCCGGTAAACAGGAAATACAATACTTTTTTAAAGACAGACAAACGCATCATCCTTTCTAAGCAGGTTAGGGTACTCTGTTTGGGTACTGACAAGGCTTCTCTGTTACCCGTCTCTTTTCCCATTATATGTTTGTAACAACTCAATTTGAATAAGATTAAGCGGGGTTCCTTATCATTGAAGGGGGTTCATGTTTTCAGGACATGGTATACTAATGTATATAACTTACTCAAAAGGAAGAGCGCTATGCGGACAAAAATCCCGATTTACGAGCAAATTGCGATTGATATTGCAAATCGGATATACAATGAAAAATACAAGGTTGGCGAGAAAGTCCATGGGCGGTCGACACTGGCAAGCGAGTACAATGTCTCTCCAGAAACAGTTCGGAAGGCAATGAAAATTCTCGAGGATGTTGAAATCGTCAGGTCAGAGAAAGGAGCCGGGGTCGTAATTGCTTCCCGCGAGAACGCATTGACTTATATCAATCGGTTCTCAAACCTTGAGAGTGTCAAGGATATGGAAAAGCAGTTGCGGATTCTGATGGACGAACGAAAGGAAATCGATACAAGGCTGTTTGAGAAAGTCAATCAATTGATTGAGCTCTCAGGCAAGTTCCGCCACACGAATCCGCTGGCCCCAATTGAGGTTGAAATTACCGATGAGTGTGTTCATATCGGAAGGACCATTGCTGAGCTTAAATTTTGGCAAAATACTGGTGGAACGATTGTGGGAATCAAACGAGCCGGTGAACTTATCCTGTCACCAGGGCCATATGCGACCATCATGGTAGGGGACATTCTACTGATCATTGGAAATGAACAATCGAATCACAGAGTACTGGATTTCTTAAGGAAATAAATGATCCGGATAATTCAGGGCAGGTTGTTATTTAAATTGCTGTTACCTTCCTTATCGGTCCATAATCCGAACCCTATTTTGAAAAAAAACACCAGGGAGGGGGGTGTCCCCTTAAACCTGGTGTTTTTGTTTGGCTACGTCTAGCTTCAGCGCCTAGCGCGTAGTGTCCTTCGCTCTCCGCCCTACGATAAGTCAACATCGAATCGCCTTCGGCTCTTCGTGTTTCCTTTATCCCACCTTAAGGCTCTGTAAGCCTCCAATGGAGGCAACAGACCCTAAAGTCCGATTCGTTCAACTAACCATCAGCAAATAGCGCTGATGGAAGTTTCACTTTATCTCAGTTGGAGAGGCTCCACAAGGAATGCTTCGGCAGCATAAGCATCGCACGAAGAAAAAGTGATAGCACAAGGAAAGCTCCCTCGAAATTACATCGCACGAAATTACGCGATAGCGTAATGAGGATTTTCGAGGAGGCCATACGGCGCTAATCAGGCGCTTGCGCTTTTGTTTAGATAAGCCCTTGTTCTGTTAAAAATTCTTTCGCTACTTTTGCAGGTGATTGATCCAGGCTATCGACTTTAAAGTTCAACTTCCGCATGGTTTCATCATCCAATTTTCCAGCAAGAGAATTCAAAGCTTCCCTTAATTCAGGATGTTCTTTCAGTATATCTTCCCTAACCATAGGAACCGCATAGTAAGGAGGGAAGAAACCTTTATCATCCTTTAGGACTTTAAGGTTGAATTCCTCAAGCAAACCGTCTGTAGCAAAGGCATCAATCACATGTGTTTCTCCACTTTTCATGGCTGTATAGCGCAGACCGCCATCTACTGCTTTGCTGTTGGCGAACTCCATATTGTATGCTTTCAGGAGACCTGGAAGCCCATCCGGCCGGTTTGTAAATTCAATCGTTGTTCCAGAAGTTAGTTCTGGGCTTACCTTTGCAAGGTCAGAGAAGGTTTCAATTCCGTATTTGTCTGCTGTTTCCTGGGTAACAGCAAGTGCATACGTATTGTTGAAACCAAGCTGATCAAGGGTTGCAATACCGTATTGTTCAGAAAAATCCTTTTTCACTGTTGAAAAAGCTTCTTCAGGATCGTTTGTTACAGGTTTTTTAAGCATGCTGACAAGCGCTGTTCCTGTGTATTCAACATAAGCATCAATATCACCCGTCTTCAGGGCGCTGTGGGCTACTTGGGTTCCACCAAGGTTGAGCTTTCGTTCAACCTGAAGGTCTGTATTTGATTCAACAAGATCTGCCAACATATTGCCTAGAATAATCGATTCAGCAAAGTTTTTTGATCCAATGGTAATCTTTTCTCCAGCGGAGGCATTCTTATATAAATAGGAAGTGCCAATGCCAACAATTAATACAACGATAGCAGCAGGGATTAATATCCTTCTTGCTTTTGACTGTTTTGTCTTCTTTACAGTTGTGCGAGCTTTCGTTTCATAGGAAAGTTTAAGCTCAAGCCTGCCAATTACAAAATCAATTAAGAGGGCAAGGATACAGGCAGGGATTGCACCAGCGAGAATCATATTATTGTCAACTGAGGTTACACCTGAGAAGACGAGGTAGCCAAGTCCGCCTGCACCAACAAACGCTGCAATCGTCATTAAGCCGACAGCAGTCACTGCGGAAATTCGGACACCTGCCATAATGACAGGGAAGGCGAGCGGAAGCTGGATTTTTCTCATTGTTTGACTTTTCGTTAAGCCAATCCCTCTTGCTGCTTCCAAAATATCACTGTCAATTGTCGTTAAACCAGTATAAGTATTTTTAATAATCGGAAGAAGCGAGTACAAGACAACCATGACAATGGCTGGTGTACTTCCAATTCCGACAACCGGAATAAGGAAGCCGAGTAATGCCAGGCTTGGTACCGCCTGTATGACATTGGCAATCCCAATGATTGGTTTTGAAAGATTCTTACTCCTGGAAATGAGTATACCAAGGGGAACACCAATCACGATTGCAATCCCAACGGATAAAATGCTTAGCCAAATATGCTGGCCTAGTAAATCAAGAATTTGTCCGGTATTGTTTTTAACATATTCAAAAAATGCCGTCATTAAAATGCCACCTCCAGGTCAATTAGCTGGCTGCTGAGTGCGGAGAGGATACTGCTTCGTGTAATCAATCCGCTTAGTTTTCCAGCTTCATTTATAACCGGAAGATAGCCAATTTTACGTTCATTCATTACTTTTAATACAGAAATTAAGTCTGCATCATCGTATACATAATGAATTTCGCGTTCCATTACCTCGCCAATCAAATTGTTACGATCCACCATTTTAAGGTCCTTTAATGTGACAAGGCCAATTAAGGTCAAGTCACGATCCGTGACCATTAAGCTGTCGACTTTGTTTTCCTTCATAATTTCTACGGCCTGCAGGACATTGCGCTTTGGCGAAACCTTGACCGGATAAGGAATCATAATGTCCTCAGCCTTCAATACCTCTGGATTATTCCAAACCCGGCGCTTGCCAAGAAAGTTTTCAACAAACTCAGAAGCGGGATTCTTCAAGATATTTTCAGGTGTGTCATATTGCAGAATATGCCCGTCCTTTAGAAGGCAGATTTTATCCGCAATCTTATAAGCCTCGTCCATATCGTGAGTAACGAAGATAATTGTTTTGTTTAATTCTTTTTGCATATTGAACAGTTCTTCCTGGAGGGAGCTTCTCGTTACGGGGTCGAGCGCGCTGAATGGCTCGTCCATCAGGATAATTTCGGAATCAGTGGAGAAGGCACGGGCAACTCCGACACGCTGCTGCTGTCCGCCGCTCAATTCTTTAGGGTAGCGATCGAGGAATTCTGCCGGGTTGAGTCCAACAAGGTCCATCAGGTTTTCGGTTTTCTTTTCAATTGCTTCGGGATCCTCACCTTTGAGTTTTGGAATCAGTTCGAGGTTTTCCCTAATTGTCATATGCGGGAATAGGCCAGTGTTCTGGATAACATATCCAATGTTGCGGCGCAATTCTATAGGGTCAATCGTCGATATGTCTTTTCCTTTAATAAAGATCTTTCCTGAGCTTGGCTCGATCAACCTGTTCACCATCTTCAGCAAAGTGGTCTTGCCGCAGCCGCTTGGGCCAATAAAAACAACCAGTTCTCCAGACTCAATTTCAAGATTGAAATTGTCTATGACTGGCCGTTTGGCATAGCTTTTTATAATGTTTTCAAATGTAATCATCAAATTCCCCCTCAAATCTTATATCTCCAGAACAAAAGTAACAACTTAATAATAACACAAAAGTTGTTTGTGGTCGTAAATTATTTATTTTTTCACAGGAATTATAATAATTGTAAGAATATGTTAGAATGAAGTTGCAGGAGGTGCCCTAATGGGAAAAAAAGAGCCGTTCAATGACGCTATTGACCATTTCAACAAAATTGAAGGAAATCCGGCACATGCAGTAAGTACTGATTGGAGTAAGCTGCCAAAGCCAATTCGGTGGATCGGCTATTTCATGTTTGGTTTTATAGGTTTGGGTGGTTTCGTTGTGCTTGTGTTAACTTTGATTGATTAGCAACAGAATTTCTATTAAATAAGACTGCATTTTAGCAGGAATAAATGTAAGAAAACTCCCCCCGTTAAGGGCATTTTTTTTTGCGAAAAAATAGATCCTTTGGGCTTATGTTCTCATTTTCTTCATATGTAAGAGTTATTATGGTCTTATAGAGCATGATATAGTAAGGGCAGCACGGGAATGCATAATTATACTATTTTAATGGTTTGGTAAAAGGAGAAAAGACTATGGATGAACTAACACAAAAGCATTTAACAATGATCCGTACTATTAGAAATGAATTGGCGAAATTTTCAATGACATATAAATTCGCACTAGATGAAATGAATACGAAAATTAATATTCTAAAAGAGGAATTTCAATATATCCACGACTATAATCCTATTGAGCATACAAAATCCCGTTTGAAGTCCCCTGAAAGCATCCTGAAAAAAGCACATAGGAAAAATCTTGGCTTTTCACTTCCGAAAATTAAAGAATCGATAAAGGATATAGCAGGAATCAGAATTACATGTCCATTCATTTCCGATATCCACCGGATTAGTGACATGATTGAAGCTCAAAGGGATGTTGAGGTTATTGAAAAGAAGGATTATATTAAAAATCCAAAGCCCAACGGCTATCAAAGCCTTCATCTGATTGTGAAAATACCAGTGTTCATGTCCGACCGGGAGGAAAGAGTTTATGTGGAAATACAGATAAGGACAATTGCAATGGATTTTTGGGCAAGTCTTGAGCACAAAATTTATTATAAATATGATAAGGAAATTCCAGATAGGCTAAAGAAGGAGCTGAAGGACGCGGCGATGGCGGCCACCGAATTGGATCTTAAAATGGAAAGGATTAACCAGGAAGTCAACACTATAAAAAAAGCTGAGAGAGATGAGTTTTTTCTAGGGGAAACTTTAAACCTGCCGACTACTATCATAGAACGTGTACTCAAGCAGGGGGCTAGTAAGCCTGAAAACTAAATGTGCACCAGATTAAATTTTGGATCGGTTGTTTTTGGTAATAAATGTTCTTCAACTTTTTCCTGTTTTCTAAAATGGTTTTTCATTATAATAGATACATAGAAAATCAGTTGGTGAACAGTGATGAAAAAGAAAAGAAAAATTTCAAAAAAACAAGTTCAATTCCGGAGAAACTTAAATTTACTGCTTGTCCTTGCCGGTATCGCAGCATTAGTGATGGTGAAGGACCAGCTATTTACCATTGGCGACTATGTTGGTACCAACCTTTTCACAGGAAAAGTCGAACGGTATATCCCTGTACTTCATGAGGAGCTAGAGAAGCAGAATTTAGAGGACTATACCCCAGTGCTTGCTGCAGTGATGCAGCAGGAGAGCAAGGGAAAGGGCGGAGACCCGATGCAGGCATCTGAATCGGCAGGCCTCGCTCCAAACTCTATAACTGATCCTGAGCAGAGTATTCGCCAGGGGGTCAAACATTTTAAGCAGGCAGTGGAATATGGGGAAAAGAAAAATGTTGATATGCCGACAATCATTCAGGCCTATAATATGGGGCTTGGATACATCGACTTTGTAGCCAGCAAAGGTGGTAAGCATAAAGAGGAGCTTGCAAAGCAATATTCCTACATGCAGGTCCAGAAAAATCCCGATACGTATAACTGCGGCGGGGACAAGGACAACTTCCGCTATCCCTATTGCTATGGCGACTTTACCTATACAACCAAGGTGCTGAACAATATTCAAACGTTTGTGAGTTCATTTGAAAAATCAACAATGACCAACTAACTAAAAGCAGAAAAGCAGCTTCCCACTCTGGAAGCTGCTTTTTTTTGGTTTACAAGATAAATCATCTGGCTGCCTTGGATTGTTTTTATTCAGCGTGTTTATGTCCAGCTCTGCTAAACGCACTACCCTCTAGAACAACATTGTCACACATTTTATTTCTAAGATTGCATTTTCTAAAAAGACCTATTGACTACCAGAGCTGGAAAATATATCATATAACTACATAGTACATTACTACACTAATGTACTATGGGTGAGAGGGGTTGATTCCTATTTTAAACGCAGATAGTATGAAACCGATTTATGTTCAGATTGCAGAATGGATTGAGTCGGAAATCATCAGCGGCCATTTAAACGTAGATGAAAAAGTGTATTCGCAATATCAGCTGGCCGAGATGTATACGATAAATCCGGCAACCGCAGCAAAAGGCTTGAATCTGTTGGCTGACGAAAATATTTTATACAAAAAGCGGGGGCTTGGGATGTTTGTTGCAGAAGGGGCGAAAGAAGCAATCATTGCAAAAAGAAAAAACCAAACGCTTAAAGGGCTTATCCAAGAGCTAATCCTGGAAGCAAGCCGGCTAAATATCAGCAAAAGAGAGCTAATTGGCATGATTGAAACTGCAGAAGTTGGGGAGGCAGAGCAATGAACGTAATTGAGTGCAGCAATGTCTCAAAGACATTTTTACGAAAAAAGGCATTGGATGGCATGTCGTTCTCAATTGGCGATAACACCATAACTGGTCTGGTTGGAAGAAATGGCGCGGGGAAAACAACTCTTCTAAAGTTAATCGCAGGATTTCTAAAACCTGCCTCTGGCAAACTGAAAGTATTTTCTGAGGATCCCTTCAATAGTCTGACTGTCTCGGCTAATTCCATTTTTGTCGATGACAGCATGGTATTTCCTTCGGCTGTGCCACTTGGTGAGATTCTGGATGAAGCTGGCCGCTTTTATCCTAACTGGGATGGGAAACTGGCCCAGAGGCTTTTTGATTATTTCTCATTTGATCCGAAAAATTATCATAACCGTCTTTCAAAAGGTAAAACCAGCACTTTTAACGCAATCATTGGTATTGCTTCACGTTGCCCGTTAACTCTGTTTGACGAGCCTACAACTGGCATGGATGAGGCAGCCAGAAAGGACTTTTACCGTGCGCTGCTAAAGGATTATATAGCATTTCCGAGGACTATCATTCTATCAAGCCACCATTTGGAGGAAATAGAAGATATACTCGAAGATATTCTGTTTATTCAAAATGGCAGGAATTTACTTCATATGCCAATGGCTGATTTAAGAGAGTGGGCAGTTTCGCTTCGAGGAAACAGGGAGGTTGTACTGGCTGCAGTTGCGGGGAGGGATGTTATTAATCAAAAAGCACTGGGGCAAAGCACCCTGACTGTGGTTGTGAGGAATAGATTTTCAGAAGTGGAACTGAACAGTCTCCGGGGCAAAGGATTAGAAGTCCTTCCTGTCAGCACGAGTGACCTGTTTGTGTATGTAACGAATGAGAGGAAAGGCGGGATTGATGATGTCTTTAAGGAAGATAACACTCTGGGAAACCGTTAAAAAGCAGTTCCTTTATAAGTTAAAGGCAAATATTGATGCTTTTAGCGCGCTTGTAGGGGTACAACTCCTTGCTATCGTGTTTTCCCTTAGGGGAACCGGTATGTCTGGGGGGAGCAATGGCGGAATGGATGTTGAGGTAAACTACCTCTCCGCTAATTTGGTTATTATCTTTACGTTTATGTGGGCATTCGTCTCAGCGATAACGATTAATAATAAGGTGACAAGGGAGCAGGATTTTACGTTTGTCACGAATCGTATGAGTAGCTCTCTTTCAAATATTCTCTTTTTAGTAACAGTTGGACTGCTTGGCAGTTTCACAGCAATTTTGGCGGGCAATCTCGTTCAGGCAATTGTTTACCTGTTTTTAGAAAAGAATGTTTATAGAATGCAGACTAATGTTTCGGGACTATTCACTTCCATTGCAGGCTGCTTCCTTTATCTTCTTGTTTTCAGTTCAATTGGCTATTTAGTTGGCTCGCTCAGCCAGGTAAACAAATTGTTCAAGCTGATCATACCGTTTGCTATTATCGGGTTGCTATTCTTGGGAGGTGTTTCTCAGGAAGACCATTTTATTGTAAATATAGTCCATTTTTATTTTGATGAGAGAAATCTTGCACTGTTCTCATTGAAAACGGTCCTTACTGCAGGATTGTTATATGCAGCTGGTACCGCAATTCTTCAGCGCCTGGAGGTGGGACGATGATCAATGTCATTCTGTTAATTGTGATCATTGCCATAGTTTTTAGCACGATTCCAAAATCGGGGCGAAGAATTGTCAATTTTAAAGCAACACATGGAATTTTGCTCGGATATATCGGGATTCTGCTCATTGCCGCTTTCATTGTTCCGTTTTTTAAAATAGATCCTTTTGAAGCAAAGGAAGGTAGTACATCTCTTGATTTCTTCTATGAGGATCTGATGGACGGTGAGCTTGATAAGATCCCAGGTGTGAAATTAACCGATAAAAAGAGCTTCAACAACTATACTAATGAAACGGTAACGGTTAAAAGTCCCCAAGAGGGAGCCACCATTTTCATTGAAAAGACGTTTAGTGAGGCTAACACAATTGAAGCCTACTCCTATGGGGGAACTGTAGCCGTGAACGGAATTGACTTCTCCCATTTATTAAGGCCTGTCAAGCTTGAGTTGGAAAATGATACGATTACGATTTCCGATCCAACCCAGGATATAGATATCTCACTAGTCACGAAGGATTTTCTAGGAACACAGTTTTCTGGGGAACAGATATCAGAGAAAGATCCATTTAGGAATTATATGAGCTCGGAATTTGTGATAAATGATTTCTCTTTTTATCTTAAAATACCAAGAAACATTGAAATCATTGCTCCTGATAGCGACCGGATTGTGTATGTTGAGAAATGAGAGTCGGCCCAGCCGTGCAGGCTGGGCCTGCTTACTTTAGATTCAGCTGATAAATTGTCGGATGTTTTATATGTTGCGAGGAATTATTTTTATCTTGGCCTTGGGAATTAAGATTAATTTAGTAAATGAGAATAACTATTTAGAAGATTTTAGATGTAGGAAGGTACCATTTTATATGCAATATTTTGTGATTTAATTCACAAACTCTCCATAGGATTTGGACGTTTTATCCGATATGCTTTAACTGATTTGAATAGGAAAATTTTGGGGCGATGTGAGGCGTTTTCTTATATCCAATCTAAAAGGGAGAGAATTGATGTCTGCATACAATTGGCTTGAAGTAGTTAATGTGACGGAAGAAATGCTGATTGGCGGTGTACGAAATCCATTCCTTAAGGCGAGTGACTGGGGTTGGGAGATTGATCCAGAAGGCCTTCGCATTTCCTTGAATAAGCTTCATGAGCGTTATCGTGTACCTCTGTTCGTTGTGGAAAATGGGCTGGGAGCTCACGATATTGTCGAGAAAGACGGATCAATCAATGATGATTACCGGATCGATTACCTGCGTGAGCACATCAAGGCAATGGCTGAGGCAATTGAAGACGGATTCGAACTAATGGGATATACAAGCTGGGGCTGCATCGACCTCGTCAGTATGTCCTCGGGTGAATATTCAAAACGCTATGGCTTTATTTATGTCGACAAGCATGATGACGGCAGCGGCACACTTGAAAGAAAGCGTAAGAAATCGTTCTTCTGGTACAAGGATGTTATTGCATCGAATGGGAAAAACTTTAATAAAAAAAGTGAGCTCTTTTAAAAGCAGGTATCTACAGAAACATGAAATTGTTTAATAAAACGATTACGAATGTATGACAGCTCTAAGTCATACATCTGTGGGTTTAGCGATTCGGATTGGTTGACAATCCCCCGGATTATCTTTAGATTGAAAATCAGATAAACTCCTTCAATAATATATGCTGCTATAATTTGGGCTAACCCTGTGGGGATAAAAAGACACTTTGATGAGGTTTGCTTAGTGTAAAATGGTATAATAAAATTGCTAGTTTTAAGGAGGAGCACAGTTTGAAAATAAACATTAGTAAAGAAGCTCTTCAATGGTTCAAGGAAGAAGTGGGTGTTGAAGCGGGATCAAACGTGAAGTTTTTTGCAAAGATTTACGGTTCAAGCCCAGTCCAGGAGAATTTTTCACTCGGTTTTTCAGTTGAAGAACCGCTTGATGCAGCTGTGTCGACCGAGGTGGATGGAATTCAGTTCTATGTCGATGAGACGGACCTTTGGTTTTTCAACGGCCACGATCTTTATGTCGAGTACAATGAGTCTTATGATGAAGTTGAGTTCAAGTATCTTAAGCCATAAAGCCAAAGGGATGCAGGAGAATGAAATTATTCAGCGCATTATTCCCTAAGCAAAAGAGGGTCAAAGTTGAATTTTGCGAAAAGAATCTTGACCGGTTTTTGACTGAGGAGAATTTTGCTGGTTATCAGTCATTTATGAGCCGTAAAAATGTATTCTATAAGGAATATGAATGCCAGAGCCTATGTAAGGAGTGCAAGCTTTCTCCCTATGCACTAGTTGATGGGGACTTCATTTCCGCTGGCTCATCCGGTGAATTACTCGAAAGGCTGAAAAAGCTCGCCGAACGTGAAGAATAGGTTACCTTGTTAATCTTTCTATAGTATCTTATTTTCAAGGAGTGTTTGGGGATGGAGAATGTAACAAAATTTAAAGAGGTTATGGGGAATTATCCGACTGGTGTTACAGTCGTCACGACAGTTGATGAAAATGGCACGCCAGTTGGCTTGACTGTTAACTCATTTGCCTCTGTGTCACTTGATCCGCTTTTGATTCTGTGGTCCATTGACAAGAGGGTTTCCTCACATGATCTTTTTACAAAATCGGGAAAGTTCGCGGTCAACGTTCTTGCTGCTGAACAGGGTGATGTGTGCAGCCTTTTCGCAATGAAAGGTGCGGATCGTTTTAGCCAGTGTGAATGGGAGCTATCCGAACAAAACCTTCCAGTGCTTGCTGGTGTTACTGGCGTTATGCAATGCAAAACCTTCAAGACAGTTGATGCAGGGGACCATACAATCCTCATTGGCGAAGTTATTGAAATCGAGAGCTATAACAAGGAACCGCTGCTTTATCATAAGCGAACCTTCGGGAAGATTCCTGGCGAGTTTTATTCTAAATAAGTAAGGCTACACTAGTGATACCTCTCCAAATTCCGGGGAGGTATCCTTTATTTTCAGAGGTGCAACGATGGATAAAATTATTAGCATATTAAGCGAAAACATAAAGAACGAAAATATTTATAAGAATGAACCAATCAGAAACCATACGTATACAAAGCTTGGCGGGAAAGCGGATATTTTTGTAACACCTGAAACAGTCGGGGAGCTACAAGCTGTATTGCGAACGGCCAAAAGTCTTGGACAACCTATAACAATTCTTGGCAGCGGTTCGAATGTAATTGTCCGGGATGGCGGAATCCGGGGTATTGTAATTGGAATGGGTAAACTAAATTCCATATCGGTCAATGGCAACCGGATTAAGGCGCAGAGTGGGGCGCAAATTATAGATGTATCAAGAATTGCCCTCAAGCACAGTTTGACTGGGCTGGAATTTGCATGCGGAATTCCGGGCAGTGTTGGCGGAGCGCTTTATATGAATGCGGGTGCGTATGGAGGGCAAACTGCTGACGTACTCGTTCAGGCGACGGTGATGGATAAAGATGGCGTCGTCCATTTTTTCAAAAAAGAAGAAATGGGCCTTGGTTATCGCAAGAGTATATTTATGGAAAAGGATTACTTGATTGTTGAGGCGGAGTTTGAGCTTGAGGCTGGAGATTCTTCTGAAATTAAGGCGAAGATGGATGAGCTTACGGAAGCCAGAGAGTCGAAGCAGCCCTTGGAATATCCTTCGTGCGGCAGTGTATTCAAGCGGCCTCCGGGTTATTTTGCCGGCAAGCTGATTCAGGATAGTGAGCTGCAGGGCAAGCGGATTGGCGGAGCGGAAGTTTCCAGGAAGCATGCCGGGTTCATTGTGAACATTGATGATGCGACTTCTGGTGAATACCTTGATTTGATTGAGTTTGTCAGAAGGACGGTAAAGGAAAAGTTTGATGTTGAGCTGGAGACAGAAGTAATTGTTTTGGGGGAAGACTAAAGAAGGGAGTAGCCGCTCATGGGAATTGTCATCATTGATATATGCGACAGTAATTGGATTAATCAGCTGGATATTGAAGAGATTCTTGAGAAGGAGTACCCTGAGGTGGCTGTACTCCGCAATGATTGCCTGAACTTCTGCGGGATGTGTGCGCGCAGTCCATATGCGATGGTGAATGGAAAGCGGATTTTTGCCAAGACACCAGAGGAATGTCTTGTTAAAATCCGCGAGCAGATTGAAAAGGAACTGGCTGCATTTCAGTAGTATTGAAAAATAATTGATTTTCTTATAAAATGGCTTATTAGAGTGTTATCACCATCCAAATAGTATTAATAGATAGAAGGAGTTTAAAATATATGCAAGAACAATATAGAGTTTTATTGTATTACAAGTATGTTCATATTGAGAACCCAGAGGAATTCACTGCTTCTCATTTGAAGTTTTGTAAGGAGCTCGGGTTGAAGGGACGGATTCTGATTGCTTCGGAAGGGATCAACGGTACTGTTTCAGGTACGGTTGAGCAGACGGATGCCTATATGAAGGCAATGAGGGAGGACCCCCGATTCGCTGATATGTTGTTCAAGATTGATGAGTCAGAAGGACATGCGTTTAAAAAAATGCACGTACGCCACCGCAGTGAACTTGTGACATTGAGGCTAGAGGACGATGTTGACCCGAATCAGGTAACCGGCCAGTATTTGAATCCCCAGGAATTCTACGAGGCAATGCAGGACCCGGAAACGGTCGTTATTGATGCGAGGAATGATTATGAATATGACCTTGGCCATTTCCGTGGAGCGATCCGTCCGGATATTAAGGCATTCCGTGAGCTTCCGGACTGGATTCGTGAACATAAGGACGAGCTTGAAGGTAAGCGTGTGTTGACTTATTGCACAGGCGGAATCCGCTGTGAGAAGTTTTCCGGCTGGCTTGTAAAGGAAGGCTTTAAGGATGTCGGCCAGCTGCATGGGGGTATTGCGACGTATGGCAAGGACCCCGAGGTAAAGGGCCAGCTTTGGAACGGGAAAATGTATGTATTCGATGAGCGGATTTCTGTTCCGATAAACCAGGTCGAGCACGTGGTTGTCGGCAAGGATTATTTTACTGGCGAGCCATGTGAGCGCTATGTAAACTGCGCGAATCCCGAGTGCAATAAGCAAATCCTGAGCTCAGAGGAAAACGAGCATAAGTATTTACGTGGCTGCACGCCTGAATGCAGGGTTCATCCGCGCAATATGTATGTTAAGGAACACGGGCTGACCGAGGAGCAGTGGGCCGAGCGCTTGCGCGCACTTGGTGAAGAAGTACCAGTTCGATAAAAGGCATAAAAAACGGCTGTCCGCAATGGGCAGCCTTCTTTATTAGTATGGTAATAAAACTGAATGAGAGTGGGTATCTTTTATCGATAAGTTGATATTCATAAGTCGATGAATGACAACTTGGGGTTGTCGAGGCAGTGGAATGTCATTCATAAAGCCGATGAATGACAACTTGGGGTTGTCGAGGCAGTGGAATGTCATTCATAAAGCCGATGAATGACAACTTGGGGTTGTCGAGGCAGTGAAATGTCATTCATAAAGGCGATGAATGACAACTTGGGGTTGTCGAGGCAGTGAAATGTCATTCATAAAGCCGATGAATGACAACTTGGGGTTATCGAATCTGTGAAATGTCATTCATAAAGGCGATGAATAACATCCCGGGGTGCCATGTCGGCGAAATGTTATTCATAAAACTTTTTTTAATATAAGATCAAGGTTGTAAAAACATAAATGCCGTACCATGAGCGCGTAAGTAGTCAACGCACTATGGCACAGCATTTTTTAAAATTGGGGTTTTTGTAGTTTTTCTCAATCTGGTACCAAGAAGAGTATTTTCTCATTATTAAATGAGAGTAAGCAGCCATTTCTTAAGGTCGACAATTCGCATTTTATCCGGGGAAGAATCTGTCCCGGCAATAATCATTGGAACGATGCTATCCTGTTTATGCAAGCCGCCGTGACCTGCTCCTCCCAAGTGTAAGGGTGACCCTTCCCCTGCAAGTTCGTACCCTGGCATTGCGCTGACCACTAGGAAGTCCCCCTCGTGAGAATATAGGGAGCTATATAGCCTTGCCAAGGCATCTGGATAGTTTCCGTAAGAAATGAAACCGGATTCCAATTTTAAATTCAAAATTGATGGTTCCCCTTTAAGTTGCCAGCTCTGGCCGTATTCATCCTGGTAATCTCCATTTGGCCTGAACCTTAATTCCCCTTCACACTGTGTTGATTTCACCATAATATCACCACCATGTTTCCAGGCTATGATATCGATTCTTTTTTCATTGTGCAATTCCTGAGCAAGCATCTCAAGGGGTAACGATTCAAGATTGTTTGAATATACGTAGGCCATCCTGTCGTTCACTGCAAGGATAACTTGATCAGAAGGTGTAAGGCCTTTTCTTAGCCCCATAATTTTAAAAGAATGTAAAGCCTTTTTTAGATCAACGACTGCCTGGGAACGCTTCGGGTGTACCCATGCCTGGCCATTGTCACCCATCGCAACCCAGACATTTTCCTCCAAAGCCCTATTCCAATCGCCGTATAAATCCAGTAACTTCTGTATTTGTTTATCTGCGTTTTTAATTCCCTTTAAATCCATCCTTCCGTTTTTGTGAATTCGCTGGTCAAGGTCTGGCAGATAGACTAGTGAAAAAGAGGGGAGGTGTTTAGATTTAATTAAATGTTCTAGCTGCTGGACAGAGGATAAGTCGTTTACGCCACCCTTCTGCCAAAAATGCTGGTTCCGGTTTGATGGTGAAAGCTTTGCAAACCTTCCATATGAAAAATACCTAGGAGCATGTATCTGATTCGTTTTAATTTTTGCAATTGCCTTTGCGAAGCGGGGAATATCGAATGTTTGAAGAACGGGCCCGCGAAAAACGAGGGCGTTGATAGAGGCAGATTCCAACCCCTTCTTTTCCAGATCCTCATGGATTGTAGTCACTTTTTTGCTAATATGCGCTTCATTCATATTGAATAACAAATCTTCTACTGCCTGGCCCAGACCGAGTTTGAGGAGCTCTCGATAGTGGGTTCCGTAATTAACCAATCTATTTTCCTTCTTGCAGAACCAGACCAAGCCGGGAATCTTGTGTTCATGGCAGTATGTACCTGTCAGAAGAGTTGTATCCACATTTACCGACATGGTCGGAAATGGAGCAACAAGATTGGGATAATAGTTACCCTTTTCCGCCAAAAACTTCATTGCAGGAGCCATTCCAGTTTGCATAGCTTCCCTCAGAGGCTCATCCATCAATGTATCGACGATAATCATGATAATTGGTTTAGCAGGATGTTCCCCGCCGTTTCCAACAGTTTGCATAGCCTTCACCTATTTCCTGCTTTTTCTTAATATGTTTCTCAATCGCTTAAAACAAACGGACAAAATTTTAAAAAGGTAATCAATTCCTTCAACAAATTATTGAATGGGAATAATAATCCTCCATCTAAGTGAAAAGATATAGAGGGGAATAACATTTAACCAGGAAGGTGCAGCGTGGATTTTAAGGTTTTGACTTTCAATATTCATCATGGCATCGGTGTCGATAAAAAGCTCGATTTGATGCGGATCGCCCAACTATTAAAAAGTCTGGATGCAGACATTATCGGTCTCAATGAAGTTGACCGTTTCTTTTCCAAAAGGAGTGATTTTGAGGACCAAGCGCGATTTTTGGCAAAGGAATTGAATTATGAACACATATTTGGGCCGGCTGTAACGATGGAAGCTATGGACAGGGAGGAAGCGAGGCAGTTTGGTAACGCGCTGCTTACTCGATTCCCAATTATTGATACGAAGAACCACCCGTTTGACTTTTTACCAAAAGTCACTGAAGACCGGGCGCTTCTTGAGGTAGAAGTGGATACCGGAAACCAGGGATTAAAGGTTTTCGTTACGCATTTAAGCCTTGCCCTTTTTCAGCATAAAAAGCAATCTTCCTTTATTCTTCAAAAAGTCAGTGCTGCAGAGGGGCCTGCGCTTGTGATGGGGGATTGGAACATGACCCCTTTTTCAAGGACGTGGAAGGCTGTAACTGAGCAGCTTACAGACGTATGGGCGGATGTTCATTCACGCCTTTCTGGGGGAAATACTTTTCCGTCTAGAAGGCCTTTCAGGAGGCTGGATTACATTTTTATCAATCAGTACCTGGAAGCTGTTAGTTGTGGAGTGGTAACAAGTAAAAGGGAAATCTCAGACCATCTTCCGTTTATGGGAACCGTACGATATGCCGACAGGGAGGAATGACTTTACCAAAGATTAGAATGAATCTTATTATTAGGGGATATTGAAGATGAAACAATATATTATTTCGATGTGGACTGTATTGGATCCTCTGTATTACACGTTTACGAGGCTGACCTATGTATCAGATGAGTTGATCAGTGAAAATATTTTCCGAGTCAGATTAACAAAGTATAAAGGCAGGGATTTGATCCTTTCAGATGGAGTTCTAATTAAAAAGAATGATTTGATGGTCAAAATCCACTTACATAATGTCAGGCTGTTAAAAGAACTTTATCAAATCGAAAGCGATATAAAAAGGGTGAAGAAAATTTACAAGCTTGTTGAAAAATCCTTGCCGGGGGTCCAAACGTATATATACAATCATGAGCGTTCAGGAGAAATCAAAGGAATCGTAGGTATTACAACTTTATGTACCGGCAGTGAACGGTTGGGGTTCGAGATTTCTTCCATCTCACATCCTTTATATAAATGGTTTAAGTGGATGACCTTTTTGCCAATTTCCTTTTTGTCATCTAGCAGCTTTTCGCTTAAAAAAATGCTTAAAAAGTCTCCTCCTGGCTATTTACTCATGTCAAAGGATAAACTGTACAAGCTTTACAAAACCTATGATTAAATGGCAAATAAAAAAGACTGTCAACAATCGTTGACAGTCGATTAAACAGCGGCATGCTCTTCAATAGCAGCAGATGGAAAGGAAATATAGTGAAAAGTTATTTCGGGGCGGCTGCCAACACGGATGTTCACACCAGTTTGGCCAAGTCCTTCATTGATATAAAAAGGTTTCCCATCATGGTGGTGTAGTCCTTTAATCATGTTCATTCGTACAAGCTTGCCCATTTTTACAAGATGATAGGCCTTAGGATAACAAATTTGTCCGCCATGGAAATGGCCAGCCATTAAATAATCATATTGATACTCCTTCATATGAAGGACAATATTGGGGTCATGAGTCAGAACAATAGTTGAGAGACTCTGATTAATTTGAGAATATGATTCCTTCAAATTACTCCGGCCGGTACTGAAGTCATCAATGCCAATGATGTTAACTAGTTTCCCATTAATAGAGATAATTTTGCTTTCATTTTGAAGGACAGTAACGCCATTCTCCCTCAAGGTGTCCCTTAAACGCTGAAAGTTTTCGCCGCGAAGAACATAATCGTGGTTTCCAAATACAGCAAACATACCGTATTTTGCGTTTAATTTGTCTAATGCTTTTAAATAGGGACCTAGCTTATCAATTGTTCGTTGGCGATCCAAAAAGTCGCCGGTTAGCGCAATTAAATCTATTTCCTCTCCTGCCAGTTGGTCATATAACTGCTTTGGAGAAATTGAGATATTTTCAAGATGAAGGTCGGATAATTGCAAGATAGTCAAAGGAGAATCGGGGTTCGAATGGCCGCCGATTTGAATTTTATTAATAACGACGTTCCTTGTATTCATGTATGCCCGATAAATAACCCAAAATAACAAGAAAAATATAGCTGTAATAAAAATCATATTCATGAGGTTCACCTCCGTCCTTGATTATACAGCGGATAAGGGCATAAGGACCAAGGGAATTGATGGAACTAAATGTGAAATTTACTAGAGGTGAGGTTTTGGAAAAGGCATCTAGCAGCAAAAAAATATTGTTTTTGCCATTCCTGCAAATCCCTTCAGGGCATCACCAGGTTGCCAAAGCTTTAATTGACGGAATCCAATTGAAGCATCCATCTGTTCACTGTGAAGTAGTGGATATCCTTTCCTATAGCCTTGGAAAGGCAGAAACTGTCATTTCTTCCTTTTATCTTGGGTGGATTAAGCGTTTCCCTCGAATTTATAGCACTGTTTACCACTGGAATGTATACAAGAATCTTGAAAAAGAAAAACGATTCTGGATATACGAAATGATTTTTCTCAATGCCATGAAAAGGCTCCTAGAAGAAAAAAAACCAGACTTGATTGTTTGCACCCACGGCCTGCCTTCATATTTGCTGAATCATTTAAAAGCTGGCGGGGATTTATCGACACCTGTAATCAATGTTTACACCGATTTTTTTATTCATAAAGTGTGGGGCAAGGCACATATTGACTTTCACTTTGTTCCCACCCAGGAGACAAAAAAATACTTGGTCGAAAAAGGGGTTATGGAAGACCGCATCTACCTAACCGGTATTCCGGTCCATCATGAAATTTCGCGAAACGGTCCTTTCGCACAAGATTACCCTATCAAACCATTGACAGTACTTGTTACAGGAGGGAATCTTGGGGTAGGAGCGATAGAGGACCTTATATTAAAAATAGGAAATGAGCCAAGCGTCAATTATTTAATTCTTTGTGGCAAAAATAAAGCTCTCTTCCAGAAAATTAAAGAGCTTAATAATAACAATATCGTACCGACTGACTATATTTCCTGCAGACAAGAAATGAATGCTTTATATGAGAGGGCAGATGCAATCCTTACAAAACCCGGTGGAGTGACCATTAGCGAATGCATCGTTAAAAGAAAACCTATCTTCAATTATCATGCATTGCCCGGACAGGAAGAAATCAATTTGAATATTCTAAAAAAGTTAGGCTTAATATATGAATTGAATTTATCTAAACATGATCATTTGTCAATAGACGAACAGCTGAAAGTCTTTTTTAAGGACAATCAACATCTGAGTATGTATCATAGCAAGGTAAATCATTATCTTCAGACCATATTGCAAAAAGATGCAATGACCATTCTGGAGAAATTGGTGTTTGCTAAATAGTAAATCCGATTATCTTTTTATACTTTTTAGTTGAAAAAGTATAACCTCAATTTTATAATAAAATCGTATGCAATATATATACTTATAGGAGGAATTGGATAATGGCTAAATTTGAATTACCGGCATTGCCCTATGCAAACGATGCCCTTGAACCACATTTTGATGCGCTAACAATGGAAATCCACCACGATCGCCATCATGCTACATACGTAAATAATTTAAATGCCGCGCTTGAAGGAAACGAAGAGCTTGCAGGCAAATCAGTTGAAGATTTGATTGCAAACCTTGATGCGGTACCAGAAAATATTCGCACAGCAGTACGTAACAACGGCGGCGGCCATGCGAACCATAGCCTGTTCTGGACACTTCTTTCTCCAAACGGCGGCGGTGCGCCAACAGGTGAAGTAGCTGAAGCTATCAACTCGGCGTTCGGCAGCTATGATAATTTCAAAGCTGAATTCACAAAAGCTGCGACGACTCGTTTCGGTTCCGGCTGGGCATGGCTTGTTGTTGATAATGGTCAACTGGCTGTTACAAGCACTCCTAACCAGGACAGCCCTGTGATGGAAGGCAAAAAGCCAATCCTTGGCCTTGATGTGTGGGAGCACGCTTACTACTTGAAGTACCAGAACAAACGCCCGGATTACATCGCTTCATTCTTCAATGTCATTAACTGGGATGAAGTGAACAAGCTTTACGCTGCAGCAAAATAAGTACCAATAAGCAAAAAACCACCTTCAGCATCGTCTGAAAGTGGTTTTTTTACTTTTATATCAAAGCTTAATATACGCAACTATGGACAGCTTCTTATCGAGTTTGTCAACGTCTAGCTCCAGCGCCTACGCGTGCGCAAACTTCAGGTCTCCTTCCTACAATAAGTCATCATCGAATCGCTGTCGCTCTTCGTGATTCCTTTATCTCAGTCGAAGTCCCTCCATTTTGTACGGCGATGACCACAAAGGAAAGCTTCTGAGAATAATCACCGCAGGGACAGGCGGGGTATGCCTGTCACGAAGGCGCCTCCGCTTTTGTTAATGAAATTTTATCCTGAATTTGCAGTGGTCGTCGGATTCGGTTTTGCAGCTAACTCTTTGGATATCCTCAGTGTTGAGAGCATTCCGGAGCATTCTTGTTTCGCATCGGCAAGCTTCCTTGTGCTGATTTGCAACTGCCAGGATCGGGCAATTGTATTCAAACAATTCATAGGTATGTTCATCAACCTGTACACCGGCAGCCATATAGCCCTTCTCGTTTTGAATGGAAACAAGTTCACGAATCTTTTCAGGATTCGATTTATCTGCAAGCCTTACCAAGTATTCGCGAGTCAGCCTTTCTTCCCGTTTTTTAAAAAGATCCTCTACGGCGTTCTCTCCATACATGGCTTGTATATCTTGAAGAAATTCAAGCGTTATTCCCTCATAGTTTTTTGGAAACAGACTTTCGCCTTTAGTTGTCAGTGTATAAATCTGCAGGGGTCTGCCCATTGGCTGCTTAAAATCTTGAGACTGGATAAGGCCATCGCTTTCAAGTCCGTTCAGATGCTTCCGGACAGCCATATGAGTAATATTCAACTGTCCGGTTAAATGTGCAACTGTCATGGATGCTTCCTTTTTCAAAAGCTCCAGAATCCTGTCTTTTGTTGATTTTCTGGCCTCTTTCAAATGCATGATTTGCCTCCCAACTCCCTGTGAATCAGCTGCTTGAGGTTAAATTTGTAATAATTATACTATAAAGTATAAAAAATAAGAAGAAGAGGGGAGCAATCAAGAATTATCAGAGTAAATCAAGATGATAATCCAGAAAGTTCCTTTTTAAGGTTTAACAGTCATATCCTTAGGGAAAATCTAGCAGGGTTATATGGCCTTCTGAAGAAGTCAAAACTTCTAGAAAGTATGATTTACTCGACGTTCTTGCTCTAAAGAGAGGCCAAAACTTCTAGAAAATACAACTTACTGGGTAGTATCAATTCTTTGAAAGGATCAGAACTTCTCGAAACTATCCTTGACGCTACAGCTCTCGGAAGGGAGTAGAATTTTTATAAAATATTGACTATAGATACGGATGATAGTTACTGAAGATTCAAAGTTGAGAGAATCTTATCAATATAATTATTATTTTCAAAAAACTTTCTTTTTAATTAAGAAGCCTGAAATATCAGCTTTTTTCCATCAAAATCAGATTATTACCAAAAAGATGTTTTGACAACCTCTATAGTAAAAAAGTATTATTGGGTAATATGAGGAGGAGAAAGAAGATGTCAAACTATAATAAACAGAAAATTGTGGACAGTGTTCCGCAAACAGGCTTCTTTGGACATCCAAAAGGCTTGTTTACACTTTTCTTCACAGAATTCTGGGAGCGTTTCTCATATTATGGCATGAGGGCAATCCTCGTTTTCTACATTTACTATGAAACTTCCCAAGGCGGCTTAGGCCTTCCAGAAAAAACTGCACTAGCGATTATGTCCATCTATGGTGCCCTTGTTTATATGTCGGGTATTATCGGTGGCTGGCTGGCTGACCGAGTATTTGGTACATCAAAAGCCATTTTCTATGGTGGTATTTTGATTATGTTTGGTCACATTGCCTTGGCAATTCCGGGTAGTGTCGAATTGTTCTATGTTTCCATGGTACTTATTATCCTTGGTACTGGTTTATTGAAACCTAACGTATCGTCGGTGGTAGGTGACTTGTACTCGGAAACTGATGATCGCCGTGATGCTGGCTTCAGTATCTTCTATATGGGTATTAACATGGGTGGTTTCCTAGCTCCGCTTATTACAGGCCACTTTATGAAAACCAGCTTCCACCTTGGTTTTAGTGTAGCAGCAGTAGGTATGTTCTTCGGTCTTCTTCAATTTTATTTCACAAAGAAGAAGAACCTTGGCCTTGCAGGTACAATCGTACCGAATCCGCTTCTGCCTGAAGAAAAGAAAAAAGTTTATACTTATATCGGGATTGGTGCAGCCGTCCTATTAGCAATCGTTCTTATTGGAGTTCAAACAGGCAGCTTAACAATTGTTCGCTTTGTAGATATTGTAAGTATTCTCGCACTACTTATCCCAACTATTTATTTTATTGTTATGTACCGCAGCCCTAAAACAAATTCCGACGAACGTTCACGTTTGCTTGCATACATCCCGCTGTTCATTGCTTCGGTAATGTTCTGGGCTATCCAGGAGCAGGGGTCAACGATTCTTGCAAGTTATGCGGATAAGCGTACTGACTTAAACTTTGCTGGACTTGAAATTTCACCAGCATGGTTCCAGTCGCTAAACCCATTATTTATTATTTTCCTTGCGCCGGTATTTGCCTGGATGTGGGTGAAGCTTGGCAAACGCCAGCCTACCATTCCGCAAAAGTTTTCCTTGGCGCTATTGTTTGCCGGAATGTCCTTCCTGGTCATTCTGCTGCCAGGTTACCTGACTGGTACTGAATCACTGGTTAATCCGTTGTGGCTTGTGCTGAGCTATTTCATCGTTGTTATCGGTGAATTACTGCTTTCTCCAGTCGGTTTGTCAGCTACTACAAAACTGGCACCAGCAGCATTCTCTGCACAGACAATGAGCCTTTGGTTCTTATCAAGTTCAGGCGCACAGGCACTAAATGCGCAGTTGGTTAAATTCTATTCACCTGAAAACGAAACTTCTTATTTTGGTCTTATTGGTGGAGCGTCTATTCTTCTTGGGATCTTGCTATTCATTATCGCTCCGAAGATTCAAAGTTATATGAAAGGTATCCGTTAAGGACAAAAGCGGAAGCGCCTTGCTCATCACCGTACAAAATGGAGGGGTTTCGACTGAGATAAAGGAATCACGAAGAGCGACAGCGATTCGATGATGACTTATCGTAGGGAGGAGACCTGAAGTTTGCTAGGTGATAGGCGCTAGAGCTAGACGTAGGTGCCGCCGATAATTAATCTATCTATAATCGCGAAAATGTAACGCCCGTTCTTCCCTTTGGAAGGCGGGCGTTTTTTTGTTGATTAAAATTTAAGTCCCCCAGTCTCAGTACGTCTTAACAAAATAGAATACAAATGTGGAATTTTCTTCTAGTATTTCCCTTTAGCCTATAGTAGAATGGATGACACGGAATTTTTCTTTCGAATTCCGTAATATTACATACATAACGTTCATATAAGGGGTGAGTAGGGGTTTTTTTATTGTCTAGCTCCAGCGCCTATCGCCTAGTGTCCTTCGCTCTCCGCCCTACGATAAGTCAAGCACGAATGCGCTTTCGCTCTTCGTGTTTCCTTTATCTCAGTTGGAGAGACTCCACAAGGAATGCTTCGGAAGGATAGGCATCGCACGAAGAAAAAGCGATAGCTTTTTCGAGGAGGTCATACGGCGCCGGGCACAAAGGAAAGCTTCTGAGAATAATCATCGCAGGGACACAAAGGAAAGCATCTTCGAATTAACATCGCAGAGACAGGCGCACTTTGCCTGTCGCGAGGCGGTTTTTGCCTGTCACGAAGGCGCTTGCGCTTTTCTTAGTTCACGGAGTGCTTAAAGGGGGAGGAAAAGATATGCATAGCATTCGCTGGATTTGGGGGTATCTTAGGGAGTTTAAAGTTAGATTCAGTCTTGGCCTGGTAATGGCTGTTCTGGTTACAGGCCTGAATTTGGTCAATCCATACATTGCGGGGCGAATCATCGATAACGTCATCATTGGCAATGAAAGGAATTTGCTTTTCTCACTCATCGCCATCATGATTGGGGCCACTATTCTAAAGACCTTGATCCGATATACGTATCAATTGGTTTTTGAACGGATTTCGCAAAATGTTGTATATACGATCAGGAACAACCTGTACGATAGGCTGAACCTGCTCGATTTTTATTTTTACGACAAAACGAAGACCGGCGATATTATGGCAAGAATGACCGGGGATATGGAAATGGTCAGGGCATTCACCGCCTGGTCGATTTATATGATTTTTGAAAATGCAGCGATTCTCTTGTTTGCGATCATCTTCATGTTCACTATTCATCCGCAGCTTGCATTGGCGATGCTCGCAATTACCCCGGTGATCGGCTTCTTTGCCTACAGGCTGACCTATGCGGTTGGGCCGACATTCTCGGAAATCCGAGGACAGTTTGCCAAATTGAATTCAGTGGTTCAGGAAAATATAAGCGGTAATAGGGTTGTAAAGGCATTTGCAAAAGAACCCTATGAAATCGAAAAGTTTACCGTTGAAAACGAAGGCTACAAGGAAAAGAACCTTACATCTGCAAAAGTCTGGGAGAAATTTCTGCCTGTGCTGGACTCGCTTGCCGGTGTATTCACCGTCGTCATGATTCTTGTTGGTGGAATTATGGTTATTAATGATTCTTTAACCCTTGGTGAGCTGGCCACGTTCAACGGTTTAATATGGGCTTTGAACAATCCGATGCGGATGGCAGGCTGGCTGATTAACGACGTTCAGCGATTTATTGCTTCTGCTAAAAAGGTTGAGGAGCTTCTTAAGACTCCTGCGAAAATCGTAAACGCGATGAAAGGCAGGGAAGAGCAGGTTAAAGGCTTTGTCGAATTCAACCATGTTTCATTCAGCTATGGAGATGAAGATGTGCTTTCGGACGTGACCTTTAAGGCTGAGCCCGGACAGACGGTCGGGATTATTGGTGCAACCGGATCGGGAAAGTCGACACTTGTAAATTTACTGCATCGTTTTTATGATGCCGACAGCGGTGAGGTTAAGGTCGACGGGCTAGATGTGAGAAAATGGGATATTCATAAGCTCCGTGAACGGATGGCAATGGTCATGCAGGATATTTTCCTATTCTCGGATACGATTGAAGGCAATATCGCCTATGGTAATCCGGATGCCCCGTTTGAAGCAGTCAAGGAGGCAGCAAGGATAGCCGAGGCTCATGAATTCATTGAAGAGCTCCCGGAAGGCTATGACACGATTGTCGGCGAGCGGGGTGTCGGATTGTCGGGCGGCCAGAAACAGCGGATTGCCTTGGCCAGGGCAATTTTAAAGAATCCTTCAATATTGGTTCTCGACGATACAACATCCGCAGTTGATATGGAGACCGAGCTGCGTATCCAGGAAACGCTGAAGAAGATTTTGGTGGGAAAAACGTGTTTTATTATTGCTCACCGAATCTCATCGGTTAAGGATGCTGATTTAATTCTTGTGATGGAAAAAGGCAGGATTATAGAGCGGGGTACCCATGAAGAATTACTGTGGGCTAATGGGTATTACCATCAAGTGTACGTAAACCAGCATGGCGGCCTTGAAGCCGTTGAAGGCGACAGGGAGGTGGTGTATCAGTATGGCGCGGAATAAGTTCGATGTGGATGAGGAATTGGAATCTCCATTCCAGCTGGCCCACTTTAAACGGTTGATGGTTTTTGTCAAACCGTATAAAACAAAACTGCTTTTAGCTGTCCTGATTATGCTGATTGCAAGTACCGCCAATCTTGTGGGGCCTTATCTTGTAAAAATGGCAATCGATGATAAAATTCCATCCGGGGATATTCCAGGTTTATATCTTCTTTCAGGCATCTACCTGCTAGCGCTTGTGGTGACCGGAATATGCATGAAATTCCGGATCAGGATTATGACCCAGACCGGACAGAGCATCATCCGCGACATTAGACGGGATTTATTTACCCATTTGCAAAATCTGTCCTTTTCTTTTTATGATAGCAGGCCGCATGGCAAAATTCTTGTCAGGGTTGTCAACTATGTTAATTCGCTGAGTGATTTGCTTTCGAACGGCATCATCAATGTTATTACCGATTTGTTCAGCCTGATTGTGATTGTAGGGTTCATGATTTCAATCGACCCGCAGCTGACACTGTATGCGCTGGCCGGCTTTCCAGTTCTTGCTGGTGTGATTCTTCTTTTGAAAAATGCCCAGAGGAAAGCATGGCAAAGTGTCAGCAACAAACAATCCAATATGAATGCCTATATTCATGAAAGCATCAGCGGTATTAAGGTGACCCAGGCTTTCTCAAGGGAAAATGAAAACAAACAGATTTTTAGCGGAGTCTCGGGAAACTACCGGACATCATGGATGAAGGCGATTAAAATTCACTTCCTTTTGTGGCCTGCGATTGAAAATATCTCGGTGCTGACCGTGTCATTCATCTATATTGCCGGGGTTTCAATGATCGGAGACGGAGTCACTGTTGGGTCTCTGATTGCATTTGTCGGTTACATTTGGATGTTTTGGACACCGCTTGCGAATATAGGAAACTTCTATAATGCAATTATTAACGCCATGGCTTATTTGGAACGAATTTTTGAAACGATGGATGAAAAACCCTCGGTGGTGGATGCTCCGGGCGCGAAGGAGCTTCCGGAAGTTAAAGGTCATGTTTCATTTAAGAATGTTACTTTTGCATATGATGAGGGAGGACGTGTCCTGGACAATGTCAGTTTTACGGCTGAACCCGGTGATACTATTGCGCTTGTGGGGGCGACTGGTTCAGGAAAAACGACAATCGTTAGTTTGTTAAGCCGTTTCTATGAAAGCACCGATGGGAAGGTTGAGATTGATGGAATCGATAGCAGAGGGGTAACCATTCAGTCGCTGCGCAGGCAGATGGGGGTCATGCTCCAGGACCCTTTCATTTTCTCAGGGACTATTATGGACAATATTCGCTACGGGCGGCTGGATGCAACAGACGAGGAAGTCATCGAAGCAGCCAAAGCAGTGCAGGCGCACGAGTTTATCAGTTCACTAAAGGATGGATATAATACTGAAGTAAATGAGCGAGGTACCAGACTATCAACCGGGCAAAGGCAGCTGATTTCATTTGCTAGGGCGCTGCTGGCCGACCCAAGGATCTTGATTCTTGATGAAGCAACATCTTCCATCGATACGGAAACCGAACTTGCGTTGCAAAAAGGGCTGGAAACGCTTTTGTATGGGCGGACATCTTTCATCATTGCCCATAGGCTCTCAACGATCAAAAATGCAACAAAAATTCTGTTCATTGATAAGGGCCGCATAGCTGAAGAAGGAACTCATGAGGAACTCCTTCAGCGCCGAGGACTGTATTGGAGACTTCACGCTTCACAAAAAGCAGTTTGATTTTTTAAAAATTTGGTTTTCGTTAAAGATTTGGATAACCAAGTGAAAGTACCCAATACCGTGTATTGGAAACGTTTTGGGTTCTAGAAGCAAGTGAATGTGCCCAATACCGTGTATTGGAAACGTTTTGGGTTCTAGAAGCAAGTGAATGTGCCCAATACCGTGTATTGGAAACGTTTTGGGTTCTAGAGGCAAGTGAAATGTGCCCAATACCGTGTATTGGAAACGTTTCGGTTTCTAGAGGCACGTGAAATGTACCCAATACCGTGTATTGGAAACGTTTCGGTTTCTAGAGGCAAGTGAAATGTACCCAATAACATGTATTGGTAACGTTTCAGGACTATAAGTAGGTGAAATGTACTCAATGGTGTATTGATGACGTTTCAATTTTTGAATCTGATGTCTACCCTCTGTACGCTGTGTAGTTGAGTGCTTTCTTGTTCGATTAATAAGGAAAGGAGTGTCCCGGATTACGCAAGGGACACTCCTTTTTTGTATGCACTAATCTTTGCTGGCAGGGTATGCTTTGCCTGCTTTAATTAGAAGTTCTATTAAACCCAATCCTCCACACATCTAACATCCTTCAACCAGTGTATTAAAACTTTCACCACAATATGCGTAAACCCTTCAATAAATTGGCAGGTTTTGTCAGAAAAAGAAGAATGAAATTTTTTCTAATTTAGTTAATTTCATGTAACAATTATTACGAATAAAAGTCTATTAAGGTGATTACGTTTTATCATATGCAGAAATTTGTTTACTTTAATGCACTCATTCTTACACCATATTTACTTATAACTGCATAGGATAAAATGTCGTGTGAATGAAGGGGGATTGGGAAATGAAAAAAATCATGATTAGCCTAATGCTGTTGTTTTCGATTGTACTTTTTGAGGCACCAGCATTGGCAGCGGGGCCGGATGAATTCATTATTATCAATAAAGCCACTAACAAACTGGCATACTATGATAATAATAAACTTGTAAAGACCTTTAAGGTCGGTACCGGGCGAAAGGCTTCATATACACCAGAGGGCAAGTTCAAGGTTGTTAACAAAATAAAGAACCGGCCTTATTACAGCGCGAATATACCTGGCGGTGATCCTAGAAATCCACTGGGTAACAGATGGCTAGGTCTGAATGCAAGGGGCACATGGGGAACGACTTATGCCATTCATGGCAATAATAATCCCTCCTCGATTGGCGGCTATGTCAGCGGGGGCTGCATCCGCATGTATGATAATGAGGTGGAATGGCTATTCTCCAAAGTGGAAGTAAATACACCAGTCGTAATTACTACTTCTAAAAAATCCTTTGATTCGATTGCAGCATCCTATGGTCTGAAGGGAAAAGGCGGTACTGCCCCTGTTTCAGCTGCACCAAGCTCAATTCTGAAAAAAGGAATGAAGGGTCCTGAGGTTAAGCAGCTGCAATCCATCTTAACAAAAAAGGGCTATAGCACGAAGGGAATCGACGGGGTATTCGGTCCTGCAACTGAAGCGGCTGTTAAGAAGTTTCAAAAAGCCAACAAGCTAAAGGCTGATGGAATCGTTGGGAGTACCACTAAGAAAAAACTTGGTATGAAATAACTAATAGACTTACAGGATAGTAGAAAGGGGGGCACGATGCACTCCTTTTCTTTTTAGTTACAATGATTATCGTTTTTTTATTGATTAACATCTAATGGAAAAACCTGTATCAACAATCTGAATTATTAGTGGTAAAACCGAAATGGTGCAGGGATTTAAAGTGATGTGGTAAATAGCATGTGAAAAGGGGACTAAGCTATTAGTCCCCTGGAGTTTACCCAAATTTCTTGTCCGACTTTTGTTTGGATTTTTTCTCAGCAATCGTTTCTAAGAAATCTCGGATATAATGAAGTTCCTCTTCACTTAAAGGCACCCCATCCCAATGCAAATCTCCCTTTGACAGAAAGGTTTTAGCGTTGTGGCTTTGGTCCTCTTCAGTGCCTTGTTGGTCTGTTAAACACAATAAATAATCAACTGATACGTGATAAAAATCAGCAAACAAACTAATTTTATCAAGAGACGGTTTTCTGAACTCAGTTTCATACCCTGCATATGTTGATTTTGCAACCCCGACGATCCTTGCCGCGCTTTCAAGGGTCAATTGGTTTTCCTTTCTCAGCGCTCGCAGTCTTTCTCCATATCCGATCATTCAATCACCTTTTAGCATGACATTATTAAAGACTAGAAGCATCTTTCAGTTTAGTCAATAATAAATTCTTTATTTCTGCCAATTTTCCTTCTATTAATGTATTATATTCCGATACTAAAGTTATTTCCTTCATGGAGAAATTCCGGACGTGCTTGGATAATAAGGCGGTGTGCCCGATTTGTATTCCATTGTGCTCAAGTGGTACGAGGCAAAAAGCATTATATCCGCTTCTTATCAAGTCCTTTTTGTGGTTAAGGGAAATAATATCTTCGCCTCGATCCAAATTTGGGATTGCAATCGCATTTTTTACGTAAAGTGGTAGATCATCGCCTTCAGCAATATCATTGCTCACTTTTAACCCATTTGTGTATTCATTATAGGCGGGATTAATCGTACTAGTTGCACCGTTCCATAATTTCTGATCTTTTTCATCATATAAATAAATGCTGCATGAAAGATCTTTGAATTTTCGTTCCATTATTCCTGTAAAATCATTCAACATGAATTTGGTTTGGAAAGCGATATACTCGTTTTCACCTATCAGCTCGTGCAGATACAGGTTTTTGAAAAGCAAAGATAAGTCATTCTTAGTGCGCAAATAAGGCTCCATGTTTTTAATAAGGTTCCTTACTTCCTTCGTAAGTTTATAATTTTGTAACGACTGGGTGATTTTCTCCATAGTTTAAATCCTAAAGGCAGGTTCTTGCGTCGCCTAGGAATCCCCCTTTTGTTTGGAAAATAAATTACTAGCTTTCTAGTAAATCGTTTAATACTTTCTCCTGAGATTGATGTACAAAGCTTATCCCATAATGAAATTTATCTTTAACCTCTTGTTTCCATGCAATTGTTCCAGTTAAGGTAATGGGTCTGTTCGAAATTTCAAAGTCGAATTGAAAGATATGATCCTTCCGGAGTGGCAGGTTCATGCCTGTAACAAACTTCAACCCTCCTAATCCAATGTCCATAACATCTACATGTGAACCTCCAACCTGGACTGGTTTTCCCCCGACTGAAATAAGTGAAAGCACTGCAGATTTAGGTGGAGAAAACTGGATTCTTTTATGTACTCTTCTCTCCGAAGTGGAAGAAGGAGAGGAAAAAGTTTTTTCGGGCTCAAGGTATTGCTTCTTCAATAAATTCTCAAAGTCACGGATTGCAACAGGCCGACTAAACAAATAACCTTGAATTTCATTACACTCCAAGCCTTTCAGAAAATCTAATTGTTCAGGCGTTTCAACCCCTTCAGCGACCACATTCATATTCATGCCTTGTGCAAGAGAAATCATAGCCTTGGTTATAAGCTGATCCTGAGGAGACTTCGTAACATTATCGATGAAAGACTTATCAATTTTTAATGTATCGACTTGAAATTGTTTTAAATATGTTAAGGATGAATAGCCTGTCCCGAAATCGTCTAGAGCTACCCGGATACCAAGTTTTTTTAACGATTTGATAGCACTGTCTACCGCTTCTTTATGTTTAATTATTGCAGATTCCGTAATTTCAAGCTCAATAAGATGGCTGGGTATTTGATGGTCAGCTAAAATTTGCTCTAATTTGTTAACCCAATCAGCCTTAAGGAACCGTTTTGATGATACATTGATAGAAATAGGGACTACCGGCAATCCATTTGCTTTCCAATCCCTTAAAAAGGCACATACCCTTTTAATGACGAAATCTCCTATTTGCAAAACAAGGTCAGTCTCCTCAGCAATAGGAATAAATTCTCCAGGTGAAATCATCCCCCACTTAGGATGATCCCAGCGGATTAGTGCTTCAGCACTGAGTATCCTTCCTGTTTTCGTATCTATTCTTGGCTGGAAGTGTAAAAATAACTCTTCCGTTTTAATGGCATTCCGTAAATCACTTTCGATAATAAACTCTTTGTAGTTACCAATATTTAACGAAGGCGTATAAAGATGAAAATCATTTTTCCCTTTTTCTTTTGCTCGGTACATTGCAGCAGATGCTTTCTTTATCAATGTATCTGAATCACTCCCGTCAAACGGATACATGCTGATCCCGATACTGGCTGTGATATGCAAATCAAATCCATCAACTGAAAAAGCAGAACTCGTTGTAGAATTGATAATGTTTTTCGCTAGACCTATCGCATCATGAGCGCTTTCTATATCCCAAAGGGCAAATGCAAATTCATCTGAGTCGAGCCTCGCTAGAAGGGAAGAACGATTGCTTAACCTTGATACCCTTTCCGAAAATTGAATTAACAGCTTTTCAGCAATCGTTTGGCCCAGAGTATCAATGATATTTTGAAAACGGTCCAAATCCACAAATAAAATTGAGAATAGCTCTTGGCCTGCTTTTTTCTGGGCAATAGAGGTCTCACATAGGGACTGTACTTTTTCTTCTAATTTTTTTCGATTAGGCAGGCCTGTTAATTGATCATAATGGGCATGATATAAAATTTGTTTTTCATATAGTTTCTGTTTTGTAATATCAGACATGATTCCATCTATTCGGACAAGTGTTCCATTTGGGGCCAAAATAGGGATTGTATGGCCGTCAATCCAACGGACTTCGCCAGACTTATGAATGATCCTGTATTGATGGTTATGTTTCAGACCTTTTATTAAATTAGGCTGCAAGCTTTTGAAGTAATCCAAATCTTCGGGGTGAACAAGGGACTCCCATGAAATCGACTTTATTTCACCCGGGCTGTAGCCTGTGATGGCCTTGATGCCTTTCGAAATAAAACTAATTCTTTCTTCACCTATATCAAAAGACCATATGGCAGCGTCGAGATTATCATATATATAATGAATACTTGGGGTACTATTAAATAACCTATTCTCTACTGTTTTCAATTTGGACTTATCTTGAATTATCCCAACACTGGAGGGATCCTCTGGGTTATTTTTACTTTCAGTTGAATCTAGAACAATAGCGCACACCTTAACCACTTTGTTTCTTTCGTCAAACAGAGGGATGCAAGTAATGCCTACTGCAAGTAAATATCCTTTTTTATGCCTGATTGTTGCCGTATAATGCTGGGCTTTACTTTCTAAAACTATTTTTCTATGTAGTTCGTTCCTTTCATGATTGTTGTCAAGAAAGAGAGTAGCTACCTCCATATCAGTCGTTTGGAAACCAAACAGATTCGTTGCTGCTTTATTAAATGTTAAAACACGCCCAAATCTATCCAAGATAAAAACTGCATTTGTTAGTTCTCCAAATATTTCTTGAAAATCCTTGTCCAACATGGTGAAACTAGAATTCAATGGTGATTCCTTACTTGACTTTTCAGGGAAATTCATAAAGGTGCTAGTTCCTCCTTTGGACTTATGACTATTGGGGTTACTAGTTATTTGCTGAGATTCATTAATCATCTAGTCATTGCTGGTAAGATAACTAGTTATTTTGTTCTCATAATGAGAACTTTTTCCTATTATATAATGTACAAAACCTATTTGGTATATTTTTAAGAGAAAAACTAAGAATTTTTGGGAAATGGCATGGATTTTGCTGAAGAATGTCTCTTGAGGGTTGTCTGTACAAATTGGCGTTGGATAAAGGAACAAAAGGTATATGGAGAATGAGCCATTTTTACGCATAGCTAATTTATAAAATGAATAAAAAAACCACCACGACAACGTGATGGCCTGTGAGGAAATTAAGATTAGAGAATGGCTAAATTCATAGGTGTCAACGGCGATAAGTTTGATGAGTATAAGCAGCTATATTCCAATTCAATTAGGAGTTATTGTGGTACGTTTCCAGAGGATCCGGACTCTCAGCTATGGCCTGGTTGAATCCGTGGCGTTATACATTTATGGGATGGGGACGTGATACTGCAGGGTTTGACCTTTAACATCCATTAATCATATTAAACAGCTTACTCCTCATTCTTAACACGAAAGAAGGAGTGGTAGAAAATTTGGACAAAGGCTGCCAGCATAAAGGAAACGGACAATGAATTTAAGAGTAGATTCATGGTTCTTCCTCCATTCAGGTAAGATAAGTTGCGGGCCGTGGAAAGTGGCAAACATCGTATCCTTTAGTAACAGTATATCCAAAAAATGCTAAGCCATGATTAAGTTAATGTAAATATTTCGAAATTATCTGAAGAAAGACGAATTTAGAAGTGAGTTTCTATAAGAAGCAAGGATACTTCTGTCAAAACCAACAATCAATATCTTTTGTTTAGTTTCCTCTCAGATACATGGAAATTTAAACCATCGCATGTGCCGGTAAATAAGTTTCTCATTTTACCCTGCTGGTTATGATTATCTATTTCTTTGTTTTTTATTAAAATTCCTGCTTGGAGCATGATTAAAGTTTGCATGAATAAAGTAGAAAATAATAGTACAACCGTGGGCGAGCAAAGAGGGGGAGGCGGCGAATCTGGAGAAAAGCTTCATTAAAGTAAGAGCTGGCAATAACAATTGGAAAAGGTTTGTGGCATCCTTTTTCCTGATTATGTTCTTCATGTTCATTGGCTCTGGGGTGTATGATTGGGCCATGTCTATACTCGTTTCAGGTCAGCCAGGCACATACTATGATGAGTTTGAAATGATTTGGGTAAATGCTGACCCTCTTTATGAGTTTGCCTTATCGCATCTGATTTTTGTCTTTTGGTTGATTGGAATTTTAGTATCAATCAAGCTCATTCATAAAAGAGGATTTAGCAGCCTTATCACTCCGAATAGGAAAATAAATTGGAAGAGAGTGTTTTGGGGGTTTGCCGTCTTTTTCTGTTTGCTAGCAGGAACGACTGTGGCGGATTTCCTAATTAGTCCGGGTAATTATTCGTTTAATACCTTTGAAGTTACGGATTTTATCCTGCTATTTGTGCTTGTGCTTTTTTTAACACCGATACAAACAACTACAGAAGAGGTTTTTTTTAGGGGATATTTAGTACAGTGGATTGGCCGCAGCGTCTCCAACCCCATCGTCTTGGCAATTATTGCAGGCGGTATTTTTGGAGCTCTGCATTTTTCAAATCCGGAAATGGACTACTCGGCTATCTTCGTAGGGACGGATTATCTCCTTTCAGGGGTACTATGGTGCTATATCACGGCCCGGACGAACAGTGCCGAACTGGCGATTGGTGCCCATGCTGCAAATAATATGTTTCTTGGCTGGTTCCTCACGATGGACAATACGGTATATGGGAATATCCCTTCGCTATTGGTGACTACAAATATAAATCCAAAACTATCCTTGATTTGGTCAATAGTTGTTTTTTCAACTTTTACAATAATTTCTCTGAAAAAATTCACTGGTAAAAGCGGTCCGCCTGTTGCCCGTCTATAAGAACTAAGGCATCAGAAGAAATCTGATGCCTTTACGTATTGGTTATTTTGCAGGCAGCAATCGCACTACAACTAAATTTATAGTTAGTTGCCTTATAGTCATCCTCATTAATGTTCACATTACTCCTACAACCCTTGGGTGTTTTGCAAAACGATTCGCCAGCCATCTGGGTCGGCAATCGTTACACCGGCATTTTTCCAATAAGGATTCTCAGGTTCAACTGCTGGATAACCCATTTCGTTTAGCCGGGCTGCGATCTCATCCCGCGCAGCTTTGTCTGGAATATAAAAGACTAGCAGATTATCTTCGGTAGGGGGCGGGCATGGGCTCCCTTTTTCATGCTGAGTAAATTCAAGGTGATAATTCGCGTCAGGCAGCCCGAGCATAACTCCATCGTAGCCATCATGTTGTTTAAAAGAACCAATAACCTTTAATCCAATGCCGTCTTGATAAAACGCGACTACCTTATCCAATTGATCAGTAGGACGTGCTATTCTGAATTGCACCACAGGCAATGATTCTGACCAAATTTTTGACATTGAACAACCTCCTTATATTTGTTTTCTTCAGTATACTGGATTGAGGACTCTAGTCATCAATGATAAGACATTGCTTTGGGCTATGTTTTTGGTAAAAAACCTTATCACTTAAAATGTAGAGCAATGTTTCCGTTTCGGAAAAGGGCGTTAAGGGAAGTTTATCCTTGGTGCCAAACTGAACCGGAGGACATTAACCTTGGACCCATTTTTTTATCTTTTATACTGTATGTGTTATATAGCCCTGTTTTTGTGGGGCTTGAAAATGAATAAATCTAGGAGTTGGCTAGCATCAGAAAACACTCTCTTTTTAGTAACAGCCGGGCTGATTTATGACAATGCAGTTTTGGCAGCGGGGAGTTGGATTGGTGAAGGAAGCGCTTTGGAGAATTTAAATCAAATGAGGTACTGGATCCATGCTCTTTTTACACCCATACTCGTATTATTCGCCTGGAAAGCTTCGGAGCGTACTGATGTAAAATGGGCCAAGCCAAAGAGGGCATTTTTGATAGCTCTGGCTATTACCTTGATTTTAATAGTGTGGGAACTGGCATCCGAGACAATCGGGATAAAACTTAAGCCTGTTTCAGAATTTGGGGTACTAAGCTATGAACCGGCTAATAAATCTGGTCCACCTCTCATGGTCATTGGTGTATCGCTGGTTTTGCTAGTTTCTTCACTTGCAGTCTGGAAAAAGCAAGGCTGGAAATGGATGGCGATTGGAGTCATTATAATGGGAGCCGGGAGTGCTATTCCAATTCCAGTCGAAAGCAAGGCAGCGGTTAATGGGTTTGAGCTCATCTTGCTTGCATCCTTATGGGCAACAAGGAATTACCAGGAACAAAACAAGCAATTAATGCCGTCCAAAACATAATTTTCACAGAAGAGCCCGCTTAATGCAGGCTTTTTTGTGTAAAAGAGACTTTTAATAAGGCCATGTTAAACAACGTTGTTGATTTCCGCTGCACAATGGGAAGCTCCTAAGAATTAAAAACGCCAAAGACAGGCGCATTTGGCCTGTCGCGAGGTTCTTCGCTTTCCAGGGGCGGCCTGGGAGCCTGTCTAGCTGCGGTTCCTAGCTAGTTTTCTTCTTGACTAAGCATCCTGAGTATATTGTAACAATCATGGCTTTGGAAAAGCTATCATTGTTACAGCTCGAGCCGCTTCGGTCCTTCAGCTGAAGTCAAAGAACGACTTCACCGTTAACAAAAAAATACTAAAAGCCGATGTAGAAGAAGTACAGTAGGGATTGAATTTAACCTTTATTCCATAGGTGAAAGCGTGAGTAATTTAAGCTATAATTATAAGGTTGCAAGCTTGCCGAATTGAGTACTTCAAAGTTGTATTTCATTAAAAAAGATTGTAACGTATGATAGTAATCATAATAAGATAATTTAATTATCCTAATTCCGCTGTTGTTAGTCGGGATGAGGCTCCAAGAAAAACCTTATTTCCACCAATCGAACTTTTACGGACAGCAAATCTGATCCTACTTTTTTAATGTAAAATTAGAATATTGAGATGGCGATTTTCTGCCTGTTATCGCGGGATAAAATTACCATTCTTATAGAAAACTACTCCCAAGGAGGAATTTAATGTGACACAGGCTAAATTACAATCAGAAGCTCTCGCGGCTCTGCAGGATAAAATTCAATTGATAAAGACTGGTAAAGGCGCGATTTATTTGGTGGGTCCTATCAGGCTTCCAGTCAATCTTTATGGGGAAACTGTTGTATTCCAGTGGTATTGCTGGCTCAATTGTGATGAAATAACGGAGGACTTCCAGCGGATCATTGATAAGCTTTCAGCTGTAAATCTTGCCGAATTACAGCAATCCAGTGTGCTTGTTTATGGGGACTTCCAGTATGGTGACGATGCAATTATGCGGATGCATTCGATCTGCCATACCGGAGATATTTTCGGCAGCAAGCGCTGTGATTGCGGGTTCCAACTAAAACAATCCATGAAAATGATTGTCGAGCACGGAACTGGGGCGCTGTTTTACCTGGCAAACCATGAAGGCCGCGGAATTGGTCTATTCAGCAAAGCCATGGCCTACATTCTTCAGGAAAAAGGCTATGATACTGTTGAGGCAAATGAAAAGCTCGGGTTTGTTGATGATGCGCGAAATTATGATGATGCGATTTCCGTATTGAAGGCACTGCGTTCCAAGCCAGTGACCCTGATGACCAATAACCCGCGGAAGCTGGAAGCTTTGAAGAAATCTGGTTTGCCAGTTAGTGGACGAAAGCCGCTTTGGGGAGATGTTTCCGAATATAACGAGAAATATCTGCAAACCAAAATCAATCGGTCCGGGCATTTGAAGGAAGATGAACAAGGGGAAGTCTCAAATGACTAATCATGAATTTTATATGGATTTGGCGCTCCAAAATGCGCGTGCTATGAAGGGACAAACAGATCCCAATCCGCTAGTTGGTTCTGTCATTGTCAATGACAACCGAATTGTCGGGGTGGGAACCCACCTTAAGGCTGGCGAACCGCATGCGGAAATCCACGGACTAAGGATGGCCGGGGACAAGGCAAAGGGCGGGACGATTTATGTGACCCTTGAACCATGTTCCCATCATGGCCGAACTGGCCCATGTGCGGAAGCGATAGTTCAGGCGGGGCTAAAAAAGGTCGTCATAGCGGCACTTGATCCGAACCCGGTTGTTTCAGGCAATGGAGTCAGGATCTTAAAGGATGCGGGCATTGAAGTGATCATCGGCATCCGCGAGGAAGAGTCGCGGAGGATGAATGAAGTGTTCAATAAATTCATTGTTGAGAAGAAGCCATTTGTGACCTTGAAGGCAGGAATCACTCTTGATGGGAAAATAGCCAGCCATTCATCCGATAGCAAATGGATTACTTCTGAGGAAGCAAGGCACGATGTCCACCATCTCCGCAGTGAAAATATGGCGATTCTTGTCGGTGCCAACACAGTTATTAAGGATGATCCTGAGCTTACTGCGCGGATTCCGAATGGCCGCAATCCAATCCGTGTCATCCTTGATTCAGCTCTTAAGCTGCCGCTTGAATCCAAAGTGGTAAACGACGGGCTTGCGCCAACATGGATTTTTACAAGCCGTGATTTTGATAAAGAAAAAGCAGAAACACTTGCTAAAAAGGGAATTGAAATTTTCCAGACAAGCGGTGAAAAACGGGTCGACATTCTGGATGTTGTTACGATTCTGGGCGAAAAACTTGTATCATCTGTCCTAATTGAAGGCGGAGGAACTGTGAATGGCAGTTTTCTTGAACAAAAATTAATCGACAAGGCTGTCCTTTATGTGGCTCCTAAACTGATTGGCGGTAAGAACGCACCTACGTTCCTCGAGGGGACAGGAATTGATAAGATGAAAGATGCGATTGAGCTGACCGATACCAGCATTACCCAAGTCGGAAAGGATTTCAAATTTGTTGGCTATCCGGTTTATCAGGGTGGTGGAAAGTGAATGAAATTTGGCTTTGATATTGATGATACATTGATCAACCTCAGGGAACATGCTTTTGGAATTTACAATAAAAAATTCAATAAGCAGGTGCCTATTGAAGAATTCCATAAACTGAACCGGGTTGAAATCCACGAGCCGTTTGGCATGACAGACGAAGAAGGAAGGCAGGCATGGCTATCCTCGCTCGAGGAGATTTATTTTACGACCTGCCCTGCTTATCCTGGCGCTGTTGAAGCATTGAATAAGCTCGCGGAGCAAGGGCACGAAATCTATTACATAACTTCAAGACCGGAGGGCCACCGGGAACGAACGATTGAATGGATGAAGGAGAATGGATTTCCGGTCGAAGACAGCCGATTTTTTTATGGGATGCGGGATACGGAAAAGGTCGATATCATCCGGGATATGAAGCTTGATTATTATTTTGACGACAAGCCGGATGTGCTTAACACGCTGCTGAAAGAGGAAGGGCTAAAGGTTTACATCAAGGATCAGTCGTATAACAAGCACCTGGAATTACCGAGGATTTTAGACTGGTCTGAACTTGGCCGTATATTAGAGAAAGAAACCGAAAACTAAGTGACTAGGAACAACTGCACACAAACATGTGCAGTTGTTTTAATTTTGTTCACTTTTTGTAAATTTATTTCTTAAAACAATTCAAATTATTGGGAAAATTGATATAGTAAAGGTGGCATGTAATAAGGAAGAGGTGGGACTATGGAACTATTGGCGGTCTCTGATTTGAGGAAGACGTTCAAGGAGTTTGAAGCTGTAAAGAGGGTCTCGTTCTCGGTTTTGAAGGGTGAATCGTTCGGGTTGCTTGGGCCAAACGGGGCAGGCAAGTCTACGACAATCAACATGATGACAGGCTTGTTTCCCCCGACATCGGGAACAATTGCCATTACAGGAGTCGACATGGTTAAAGAGCCGAAAAAAGCACAGGGAATGATTGGGATTGTGCCACAGGATATCGCGCTATATCAGGATATGAGTGCCAGGGAGAACCTAAATTTCTGGGGCAGGATGTATGGATTGAAAGGCCGTCTCCTTGAGGAACGAGTGAATGAAGTCCTTGAGTTAATCGGATTATCCGACAGGGCGAAGGACAAGGTGGTTACCTTTTCAGGGGGAATGAAGCGAAGAGTCAATATTGGCGCAGCAATCCTCCATAGGCCGCAGCTTTTGGTCATGGACGAACCGACAGTAGGAATTGATCCTCAATCCCGGTCCCATATTCTTGAAACGGTACGGAAGCTAAATCGAGAAGGGATGACAGTCATATACACGAGTCATTACATGGAGGAGGTGGAGTTCCTTTGCACGCGGATTGGCATCATGGACCATGGGAATCTGATAGCCTTAGGGACGATACCGGAACTTAGAGAGTCGATTGGTGATCGGTCGCGAATGGTGTTCGATATTCATGGGGAGTTTGACCAGCCAGTTGAATTTGCGGGCGGAATACCCCCGCAGGATATACAGGTATCGGGGAAAAAACTTACAGTATTCCACAAGGAGCCACAAACCGTCTTGGGTGTAATTATTCAGGGGATTGCCGATCAGGGTGCCGGTATTTCATCGGTTGAAATTGTCGAACCAAATCTCGAAAGCGTCTTCCTGCATTTGACAGGTAGAAGCCTTCGGGACTAGGAGGGATTTCCAATGAATTTCTTATGGCTTGCTGCCAAAGATCTTATGCTGTTTGGGAGGGACCGGAAGGCGTTGCTTACCCTTGTATTGATGCCTATGATCCTAATCGGGATACTTGGTGCTGCATTTGGAAACATGATGGGGGAAGGCGAAGCTGACATCGACAAATTTACATTAGGCATTGTAAATCTTGATGAAGGTGAACTTGGCAAGGTATTGACACAGGAAGTTTTTGAGAAGGGCCTGCCAGAGCTTGTAGAGGTCAAGACGATGGAAGAGGACAAATTGTATGACTTGCTGAAAGAACAAAAGGTTTCAGTTGGTTTGTTTATAGGCAAGGACTTTTCAAACACGGTATTGTCCGGGGAGGAAACAGCGGTTAAACTCGTCTCAATGCCTTCGGCGGGCATACAGCCTACCATTGTTGAAAATGTCGTCCAGCAATTTACAAGGCAGGCTGCAGTCCAATCCGCTGGAATGAAGCTAGCTATCGAGGCTGCTGCTAAAACTGGATCACAAGTCGACCCACAGGTAGCTTCCTGGAATTCAGTGGAAGCGGATTCCTCAGCTTTGCTAAAGGAAAGGGCTGCCGGGGAAGATGCAAAGACAGTCAGCTCGTTCCAGTATTATGCTGCTGGGATGGGTGTCATGTTCCTGTTAATAACAGTCGTTGCCGGAGTTTCGGCAATGATTCAGGAAAAAGAGCAGGAAGTATACAAAAGGCTTCTTGTAACAAAATTGACCAATGGACACTACTTGGCAGGAAAGATGGCTGGGCTGCTTGTTATTGCATCCATCCAGCTATTGATTATCATCCTGGGGACACGATTGATTTTCGGGGTTGATTGGGGAAGTTCTGTATTAGGTGTGTTGCTTATTAGCGTGTGCTTTGTATTCAGTGCCTGTGGCCTGGGGGTGTTTGTCGGATCGCTTATGAAAACAGGAAAATCCTTTGAAGTTGTCGGCAGCCTTGGTACGCAAATCATGGCAGCGATTGGGGGCAGCATGGTGCCTCTTTACTTCTTCCACGATTTTGTAGTCATGGTGACAAGGATATTCCCGAATGCGCTAGCGCTCCAATCATTTCTTGAATTAATGGGCGGTGCCGCAGCGAAGGATGTAGTCCTCGACGCCGCAGTGTTGCTCAGTTTAGGCCTTGTTTTTCTTGCTGCAGGCTGGCTGCGCCTGTCAGCTGAAGGGAGGGGCAAGTATGCGTAAAGTGATGGCGATAGCCTTTTTACATGTAAAATCGTTATATCGGACACCTTCGGGATGGGTAGTTATGATTGTAATGCCACTTCTGTTCAGTTTGATATTCGGAGGAATGGGCACAAATAGCCAAAGGGCAAAGCCTCTCGTGGCAGTGGCAGGCGGCGGCGACATGTTGTCCGACCAAACCATCAGCTTACTGACAGCCAATGGTCAATACAATTGGGAAGAAGTATCTGAACAAAAAGCGAAGGCTATGGTTAAGGAACTGGAAGCAATTGCGGCTGTTCTTGTTTCCAAGGGACTTGAGCAGCGTATCCTTGATAAGGAGCCGGTTTTCGATATTGTTGTCCAGCGGGAAACCCAGGAATATACAGGGTTGAAGCCATATCTTGAGGGCACAGCGAGAACGATAATGAGTTCCCTATCGTTAACTGAAAGCATTGGGGAGGAGGCACTGCCAGCTTTTTTGAACGAAATTGCCGGCCATGAAGGAATAAAGGTCCAAAAAGAAATGATTCAGCAGGAAGGTAAGACTAGCGCAGATGTCAGTGTTCTTGCACTGGGATTTACGATTATGTTCATGATGTTCGGAATATCGAGTGCAGCCTCTACAATCCTTGAAGAGAGGGCAGGCGGTACCTGGCCCAGGCTGCTAACGACACCCGCAAACAAAGGACAAATCATTGCAGGCTATGTTGTTTCTTATTTCCTGATGGGCTGGATTCAGCTCGGTGTATTGATGGCGGCAATATCAATTATATATGGCGGACAGTGGGGGAATCTTGTCTGGTTTTTCCTCTATGCTTCGCTCGTCATCCTGACCATCGTGGGGTTTGGATTAATGATAGCAGGCATTGTCAAAACGAAGCAGCAGGCAGGTGCATTAAACGCGGTGCTCATAGTCAGTACATCGATGCTTGGCGGTATCTACTGGCCGCTTGATGTTGTGCCGGAAATTATGAGGCTGATTGCCAAGTTTGTCCCGCAGAGCTGGATGATGTCGGGCATCCGGGAAATTGTCAGCGGCAGTTTGCACACCGGGAACATATTAACTTCAGTACTGGCTTTAGTCGGATTTTCAGTCATTTTCTATGCTGTCGGGCTGAGAAAAATGAAATATTGAGGCAAACGGCAGGAAATGGATATTTGAAATGAAACATTTTATTTTGAATTTCACTCAGTTAAAGATATAATGAGAATTAATTTCATATTTATCCTTCGGGGCAGGGTGAAATTCCCTACCGGCGGTGATGAAGCTAAGGCTTCTAAGCCCGTGACCCGTTTGCCAATGGCAAACGGTGGACTTGGTGAAACTCCAGGGCCGACAGTATAGTCTGGATGGGAGAAGGATTGGTGATACTCGGGAAAAAGGCAGATCTGCCTTTTATTAGCCATGCAACTAGCTACGCTGGCAGAAGGTCTTGTTTCCGATATCTTATTTAACTATGACTTTTTCCAGCCCCAAAGAAAATCTTTGGGGCTTTTTTACATTCGGCAAGATACTTGTGAAGAGAATGGATATGCTTATAAGGAAGAACAAAAAGGAGTAAAGCGATGTTTACTGGGATTATTGAAGAGATAGGGACGGTTTCAAGTATCACTACAACGGCCTCTTCTTCTGTACTTTCGATTTCCGCTAGTAAGGTATTGGAGGATGTCCATCTCGGTGACAGTATTTCTGTCAATGGAGTATGCCTGACAGTAACAGCCTTTTCAAAGGCCGGGTTTAAAGTTGATGTCATGCCTGAGACCGTAAAGGCGTCAACCCTTCATATGCTTCATAAGGGTTCAAAGGTCAACTTGGAGAGGGCGATGGCAGCGGGAGGAAGATTTGGCGGCCATTTTGTCAGCGGTCATATTGATGGTACTGGAATAATCAGGAACAAAAAAAGGCTCGATAACGCAATCTATTTTGAAATAGAAACAAGTCCTGAAGTCATCCAATTTATCATCCTCAAAGGATCTGTAGCAGTGGATGGGACGAGCCTGACAGTATTCGGAGTGGCCGACCGCACCTTTACCATCTCTCTCATTCCGCATACCTTATCCGAAACAATCTTATCGGAAAAAGGCCCGGGAGATAGGGTGAATGTAGAATGTGATATGTTAGGAAAATATGTTTATAACATATTGAATCCTGGCCAGCAGGAAGGAAAAAAAGGTACATCACCGACCCTGACTGCACAGTTTTTAAAGGAGACTGGTTTTATTTGAGGAGGAGGCACCTTTGTTTAATTCAATAGAAGAAGCATTAAAGGAGTTACAATCAGGAAAACCAATCATTGTTTGTGATGATGAGGACCGTGAAAATGAAGGGGATTTTATATCTCTAGCGGATAAGGCAACACCTGAAATCATTAACTTTATGGCCACCCACGGCCGCGGACTTATATGTGTTCCGATAGAGGAACAATTGGCGGCGAGACTCAATCTGCATACAATGGTAACCGATAATACCGACCCGCATGGAACTGCTTTTACTGTCAGCATTGACCATAAATTTTCCACAACCGGGATATCAGCATACGAACGCTCTGCGACTGTCCTAAGTCTAATTGACCCAGAGTCTAAGCCTGAGGATTTTAAGAGACCCGGGCATATCTTCCCTTTGATTGCCAAAGAGGGCGGTGTATTAACAAGGCCAGGCCATACAGAAGCTGCTGTCGATCTGGCAAAGCTTTGCGGTGCCAAACCGGCTGGTGTCATCTGTGAAATTATGAACGAGGATGGGACAATGGCAAGGCTGCCACAGTTAATGAAGGTAGCCGAACGATTTGAGCTTAAGATGATTACAATTAAAGATTTGGCCGATTTTCTTAAAATAAAGAATGGCCAGAATCCTATTTTGGAGAACAATAACAGAAATTAACGGAGGAATTGTCATGAATCGATTATTTGAAGGAAATTTAGTTGGAACAGGATTAAAAATCGGCATTGTTGCGGGACGCTTTAATGATTTTATTACTGATAAGTTAGTAAGTGGTGCTCAGGATGCACTTAAACGCCATGGCGTTAATGATGCGGACGTTGATATCGCCTGGGTTCCTGGTGCTTTTGAAATACCATTAATTGCTCAGAGAATGGCTAAAACAAATAAGTATGATGCAGTTATTACACTTGGTGCTGTCATTCGCGGATCCACCCCTCACTTTGATTATGTCTGCAATGAACTTGCAAAAGGGGTTGCAAGTACTTCGCTTTCAACTGGAGTGCCTATAAGTTTTGGTGTCCTTACCGTAGATTCCATTGAGCAGGCAATTGAACGTGCCGGGACAAAAGCTGGAAATAAGGGCTGGGATGCTGCATCCAGTGCCATCGAGATGGCAAACCTTATCCGAGACATGGAAGTATAACGAGATTAGGTGGCCCATTTTTAGTCAACCATCTTTATGAAAAAAGCAACTGCTTTATGCAAGTTGCTTTTTTTGTTTTTAACAGGCTTGGCAGCGGGAAAAACACATTAAATACTTCTTGCCGACAAAAATAAGAAAAACCGCCTCAATCAGAGACGGCTTCCAAAACCTTAGGAAAAACTCAATGTTTTGAACTTATGCAGTTGTTCCTCAAGGAATTTTGCAAGTTCCAGCATGCCATACTTTCCCGCACGAGCTTCGGCATCAGAGTTGTAATTTGTGTTTGTATTGATATCGTAAGTAAAAATTTCACCTTCCGCATTGCGTATGAATTCTATTCCAGCCACAGCGATATTGTTTGCGGACAGAACCTTTTCATAGTTTTTCAAAATAGGCTCATCGAATCCGTCCACGATTTCAAACTTTGGTTTTTCCTCAACCTCTTCGCCAACAGGGCAGAATAGATCTCCAATCTGGCAAGCATCAGCAGGGCAAAGCTGGAATCCTTCCGAAGTATCGACACGGACTGCATAAACAAACTTTCCGCCAACAAATTCACAGCGGGTAATATAGCTTTCTGGTGACTGAATGTATTGCTGGATTAGTGTAACCCCATCGATGGGCTCTTCAAAAGCTGGGCTTTCCACATACTGGCGAAGCGCTTCAACGCTTTGGAAAAGCTGTACGCCAAGCCCTTTGCCGGCACGATTATGCTTCGTAATGAATGGCTGGCCATCAAATGCCTCTGCTGCTTTTAATATTTGAGCCTTGCCAACCGCGGCAATTGTTTTCGGCGTCCGGACTCCGTGTTTTTCGAGCTCCAGATACTGCTTCACCTTGCTAACTTCGAGCTCCAGTGCACGGCTGCCATTAAAGACAGTTCTGCCATGAGCTTCAAGCCAGGCCAGAACTTGTCCTGTCAGTTCGGCAGCGAATCGGTGATCGCGTGTATGCGATGATGCACTCATCCGGCTGTAAAAAATACCTTCAGGAGGTTCAGAGAATAAATCGACTGTACCTTCATCCAGATGCCACTCTTCAAACGGGAGGCCAAGTTCCTCCAGGCGTCTTCTTAAATGGACTGTCCATTCTTCATTTTCGTGGATGACAAAAATTTTGCTCATTGGACAATACCTCCAGTCAATTGTTTTCGTTTTTCCTCAACAAGGGGCATAACCTGACTAGCAAAGCGTTCCATTTCCTCCAGCTGAGGGGAAAATTGCAGCAAAAGCAGTCCAAGTCCAGCCTCCTCGTATTGAAGGATCCGTTCGGCAATTTGATCCGGGGTCCCGACAAGATTTGGACGCAAGCCGCGGTTTGAGACAGAATAATCCTGCAGCTGAATTTGCTGTTCAAGTTGTGATTTGCTTGTAAAATCTTTGAATCCTGCATAGGCGCTGGATTCTTTTACATCCGTGATCCGTGCAAGCTCAGCAAATGCCTCTTCTTCGGTATCCCGGCAAATCACATATGCAGCCATTCCGAATTCGGAGAGCTCCTCTTTTCTCGCAGCCAAGCGTCTGGATTTCATATCGCCGATTTTAGTTGAAATTTCTTCAACTGTTCCGCCATGCATAACATAGGCATCACATTTTTCAACGATTGTCTGTTTTCCTTTAGGGCTCTCCCCGCCGGCGTAAAGAATAGGATTTGGACGCTGTACTGGTTTAGGGAAAAGCTTGGTGTCCTTGAGTTGATAGAATTTACCTTCATAAGAGAAGCTGTCCTCACTCCAGAGGCCCTTTAACACATCGATAAATTCAGTTGTCCGCTCGTAACGTTCATCATGTTCTGTAAAAATACCGCCGTATTGGCGGGCTTCTTCTTCCCACCAAGCAGAAACGACATTCAAGGTAAAACGGCCGTTGCTGAGCTGGTCGATGTTGGCAGCCATTTTTGCGGTTACAGCGGGATTATGGAAACCCGGGCGGACTGCTGTCATAATTTCAATTTTCTCGGTAACGGCTGCCAAAGCAGCAGCTGTTGTCCATGCTTCAAGAGCATCCTGTTCCGGTCCTTTTATATCGTTCAAGTATAGCTCGGCGATCAAAGTTGTTGAATATCCCCATTGTTCGGCAGACTGAACAACCTGTTTTGCATAGTCAAATGTCGGGGGCATACTCTCGTTATCTGCATTGCGGAGCCACCCGCCAAATATAGGCAGCCAAAATCCATATTTCATTGCTGTCCAACTCCCTGTAGGTTCTTTAAGTCTATTAAACCAACCGACTTAGTCGGTTTGCTTACAAAAATAAAAAAATCTCTTCACAAAAGAAGAGAGTATGGTTTCACACTACTCCCCATCTTCCAAACAATTTGTTTGCAGGACTTGGCACAGTATCCTTGATGGACCTGTTGCCGAGACATCATCGGGCCTTTCCCTCCGTCTCTCTTGATAGAGAAATCATATAAAGTTTTAGTTTGATAAAGTGATAATAGTGTAAATTGCCAGTAAAGTCAATCGATTGCAATTACTTTTTACTTAAATTTAGACAACCTATTCTATCTCCGTTCCAGATAGCTAATCTCGAAAATAAACATCGCGGGGAAATTTGAGGGGAACGCGGACTTGAGGACTGCCGCGGGCGATCTGCAATCAAATAGAAAGCTCTAATGCATTTATTAATCCAAATAGAATCAAATTAGAAAAAATACTTAATGGATTAATTGGCCTTTCCCAGACCTTGATTAATCTAATAAAAGGGGTCTAATGGATTAAACGGCCTTTCCCAAGCCGGGATTAATCTGATAGAAAGGATGAATGGATAAGTTTGTCTTCTCTTCATAAGATAACTATACTTAGCTTTGTAAATAGTAGAATTATTCTCCATGAGTCTCCCGGCATTCCGCAGCTTAAAAAGCCTCATAAATATAAAAAGAGGGCTTGTCCAGCCCTCTTAGTGTAAGTCTATTAGATTCGTTTTGCTCCTACGTAGCGCGGCTTCCAGTATGAGTTGCTCAGGTAAGCAATTGAAACGCCTTTGGATGAAGCGGAGTGGATGAACTTGCCGCTTCCAAGATAGATACCAACATGAGAAACTTTGCTTGTGGAAGTAGTTTTGTAGAATAACAGATCGCCTGGTTGAAGGCTGTAAACTCTTTTACCTTTAGTCCACATTTCACCAGTAGTACGAGGCAAATATTTGCCTGCTTTACCGAAAGAATATTTTACTAAACCGGAACAATCAAATCCGCTTGTGGTGGTTCCGCCCCATCTATATTTGACTCCAATATTGGCTTTAGCAACAGAAATAGCTTTCGTGTGGTAGTAGGCGGCTTCGCCCATCGTCGGCAGGATAGTAGTCAGCATCGTTGTCATTAGAAGAATTGCCATGAATTTCTTCAACATAGTTGTTTACCCCCTGGTGTTATTTGCTAAACCTACTATACTTGAATTAATTTAACAACGTCATCACAGGGAGGTTACAAGTATGTTACAAGAAAATATGAGAATTCTGAAAATTCGACAAGATGTCTGATCGAATGAAGGGGATTTCTCATGTAAAAGAGTGGAATCCCTTGTAGTATATGGGTTTTTACCACTTATTTCGACTTTGTAAAATCTAGTTTTTTGTTGATTTATCTTTGTAAAACCGAATGTAAAAAATATGATAAAAATATGTCTAAATGGTTTTAAAGGCAATTTTGCAGAAAAAAGCTGGATATTTTTACAAAATAGAAAGAAATAGTATAGTATCTTGTTACAAAACAAATGGGGGATTGGAATGATAAAGGGGATAGTGTTTGACTTTGATGGCTTGATTATTGATACTGAGTCACTATGGTTTGAAGCATACAGAGAAGTAATGGGATACTATCAATGTGAATTAACGCTAGAACAATTTTCAAAGGTGATTGGCACTACTGACGAGGCACTGCATGTATTTTTTGAAAAAACCACAGGGGTAACCTTTGTGGAAGGGGATATAGAAGGTAAAACATATGCCCTGTATCAACAAAAAGCTGGAAGCCTTGAATTACGGGAGGGTGTCCGTGACTATTTGGAAGAAGCCAAAAGACTTGGCTTAAAGATAGGCCTCGCCTCAAGTTCGGGAAGGGAGTGGATCATGGCATACTTAAAAAAGTTTGGTATCACCCATTATTTTGATGTCATGAAAACAAAGGAGGATGTTGAAAAAGTAAAGCCGGATCCGGCTCTATACCAACAAGCCCTCATTGATTTAGGAATTCATCCCTCTGAGGCAATCGCATTTGAAGATTCGCTGAATGGCTCACTTGCGGCAGGCAAAGCTGGTATGCATTGTGTTGTGGTTCCAAATCCGGTTACAGCATCACTGCAATTTTCTGAGAATCATTTAAGATTGTTGTCGATGGCGGAAAAAAGCCTTCCACAAGTCATTATGGAAGTTGAAAGCAAAAAGAGTTTCTCCCGTCCATAATTCTGTATCCTTCAAACAGACACCTCGTTTCAACTATACGTCTAGTATTCATGCTATAGAATTTATTCCGGCTTTCAGAGCAGTTTGATAGAAATCCAAACGTTTTGAATCTGTATCCTTATAATCTTTTAAAACATCACGAATGATTGCGAAGTTATCTATAAGATGTTTGCTCTCCATGCCATGTTTCACGAGGAATACAGCAATGTCCTGTAAATCAAAAGCGGTTTTCAGGTGATTCAAATGGTGAAGATTGTCTTCATAGCATTTTGCTTTCCCTTTTTCACCATACCGTTAAAGCAAACCTGGTTCCCGTTCATAAATAATCGCTGTCACTTTAGTTGCAAGTTCTTCAGCAAGGAAGATTGTTGTCATTTTCCACCACCTTAAATTGGCGGTAAGCTCCCCAGGCCGTTTGTCATTTTGTATATAGAAAGAAATCGACAAACCCAGGTGCCCCGTCGACTAATCGAGAGCGGTTCCTGTATATGGAAATGACTTCATCTGCCTTATCCTCCGGAACATCAAATGTAGAAAAAACTGAATACATATTATTCCCACCTTGCCTTTTACCCTAGAGGATAGTTTTTAATCATTATACCTATCAAAAGTGAGAATTTATAACTTCTAAGAATAGAGTCAACTAGTATTTAGAATTACTAAGAAAGATATGATAAACAATACTGTAGTCCGAAATTTGTCATACGTGGTTTCTTTTCCTTTTTTAGCAGAAGTGATAAGGTGAAAATAGGAAAACTTGCGATTTGGAGGGAGTGGATGAGTATGGTCAGTCGTCCTGAACCAGGGGAGTACAATCCCTATTATGCACCGTACATTGATTTGATTCCTCAAGGCGATCTTGTTACTATTTTGGAGCGGCAGGCAGAAGAGACGAAAATCCTTTTAAAGGGACTGTCCGAGAGACAAGCTGAGTTCCGCTATGCGAAAGGTAAATGGAGCATCAAGGAGGTTCTTGGCCACATCACCGATACGGAACGGATCATGTCATACCGGCTGTTGGTCATTGCTCGCGGCGATATGGTTGATTTGCCTGGTTTCGATGAAAACGAGTACGTAAGGCAGGCTGGATTTGACAAGATACTTTTTTCTGATCTGCTGGGCAATTTTTTGGCAGTAAGGTCAGCAACTCTTTCATTGGTTAACGCGCTGGATTCGTCTGTATGGACGCGTGAAGGAGTGGCCAACGGCAGTAAAGTTTCCGTACGCGCTCTTGTTTCAATAATTGCAGGGCATGAGCTTCATCACCGCAAAATCATCATGCAGAGATATATCGGTTCGGGTGGTTTTCCGCAGTGGTAATAGTTTGCTAGCATTCATAGAAAACGTGCTTTGAGGCAGGGAAACGCCCCTGTCTTTTTTCGTACGTGACTTACCAGGAATTCAAAAACTGGTTTCTTCACCTCCTTGCTTGAATACTTAATCGGGGGCACGTAAAAAAATCGTGGCAACAGAAAAATGCCTCCGGTTTAAACCAGTTCCGTCATGGAAATTATGTAGTCATGGAGAACACGCAAAAACATTTCGTTTATCCTTAAAAGGAGTGAATGTACGTGAGTGAAGTTCCAAAAGACAGAAGTATCGATAACAGCCTTGCTTTGATGCAGGAAGGATATGAATTTATCCAAAACCGCGTAAAGCAGTATGGAGCCGATTTATTCGAGGCGCGCATCCTAGGCCAAAAGGCGGTCTGCATGACAGGTGAAGAGGCAGTGAAAGTTTTTTATGATCCTGAACTTTTCCAGAGAAACGGAGCAGCGCCGAAGAGAATTCAGAAGTCGCTATTTGGTGTGAATGCAATCCAGACGAAGGATGGCGCAGTCCATCAAAGCAGAAAACGGTTATTCATGTCGCTTTTGTCTCCTGAAGGGGTAATGGAACTTGGGCAGATTGCCCGTAAACGATTAAAGGAAGCCTCGAAAAGTTGGGAGAGGATGGAGAAGGTTATTCTTTTCGATGAGTCCGCAGAAGTTCTTTGCAGGGTTGCTTGTGAATGGGCGGGTGTTCCGTTAAAGGATGAAGAAGCGAGGGATCGGGCAAATGACTTTAATGCCATGGTTGATGCGTTTGGTGCAGTCGGTCCCAGGCACTGGAAAGGCAGAAGAGCTAGGGAACGCAGCGAGGCATGGATTACCGACGTCATTGAGAAAGTCCGCGATGGTGAACTGAAGGCACGCGAGGGTTCAGCTCTGTCTGAATGGGCAACCTATCTTGACCCTGATGGGGAATCTCTTGATGCAAAAATGGCTGCTATCGAATTAATTAATATCCTTAGACCAATCGTTGCAATTTCAACCTTTATTGCCTACAGTGCACTTGCGATCCACGACCATCCGGAGTGCAAAGATAAACTGGCTGCCCAGGGTGAACAATATCGGGAATGGTTTGTTCAGGAAGTACGGCGCTTCTACCCGTTTGGGCCATTCCTTGGTGCAAGGGCTCGAAAAGATTTTACTTGGAAAAATTATGATTTTACCGAAGGGCAGCTTGTTCTTCTTGATATTTATGGAACGAATCATGACTACCGGCTTTGGGAATTCCCAAAAGACTTCCTTCCTGAGCGATTCCGGGAATGGGATGGAAATCTTTATACGTTTATTCCGCAAGGTGGAGGGGATCCTGCCCGGGGCCACCGCTGTCCAGGTGAGGGTGTAACGGTGGAAGTTATGAAGGTGGCTGTCGATTTTCTAGTTAATGAAATCCAGTACGAAGTCCCCGAAGAACAGGATTTGAGCTATAGCCTTGTGCGCATGCCGTCACGTCCGGAAAGCGGGTTTATTATCACTAATGTAAGGAAAAGATAGGGCAGGATTTAGCGGCTGCCTTAAAAGAGAAAGTCCTTATAAATTAATAAATACGATAATGCTTAGGACAATTTCCTGAGCATTTTTTTTATTTTATGAAACTATAGATTTCGCGATTGTGGATAACCTTTTTATTTGGCGTGTCTCCGTCTAGCTCCAGCGCCTATCGCCTAGTAAACTTCAGGCCTCCTCTCTACGATAAGTCATGCACAAACACGCTATCGCTCTTCGTGATTCCTTTATCTCAGTCGAAGTCCCTCCATTTTGTACGGCGATGACCACTAAGGAAAACTCCTTAGAATAATCATCGCAGGGACAGGCGTTCTTTGCCTGTCACGAAGGCGCTTGCGCTTTTGATCGTATAAGAAAAAATTCAGAGGAAAGAGGAAACTGCTGAGCCATTATAGAAATAGTAGAAATACCATAAATAGGGAGATGGGAGAATGAGCAGCCAAGTTTGTGTTATAGGCATTTATGTGCCCGATTTGAAAAAGGCAGTCGATTTTTATACCAATACGCTGGGGTTCCAATTAAACAAGCAATACGGTTCAAAGATTGTGACACTTATGCACGAGGAAATCCCAATTGTCCTCGAAGAAAGTGAAGGTGCGGCATATACTCGCGATACTAATGTATCTGGAGTAGTGTTAGCATTAAGAACGGAAGATATAGAAGCAACTCTAAAATTTTTAAAAGAAAAAGAAGTACAACTCGTAGTAGATACACCTGCAGATTGTCCGCCTGGAAGGTTTATTAGCTTTAGAGACCCTTTTGGGAATGTGTTAGAGTATATTCAATTCGATAGCTTATAATAAAAATATGAGGCTGTCCCAAAAGATCGTTAAATGACGACTTTTTGGGGCAGCCTCTCTTGTACTTCAACTTTTATTTAACAGTGTATCAAGCACTTTTTGGACCTCATAGCCCTGCTTGAATGTAACCAGCCTGGAGGATTTTCCTTCAAATGCTTGTACAAGCTCGTCCATAAAAGCGGAAGAATGGCCTGAGCCTGTCACCTCGAGTTTTGTTTGTGGTTCATTTATTCTTGAAGCCCATAGCTCTGACCAATTCAATAGAGAAAGGGTGCCTTCCGAACCGTACAGATCAAAACGAAGTTTCTCCTTCATCCCAATACCGGAGAGGCCATTTAGCAGAACAGGAATTCCGTTCGCCATGCGTCCGCTGGCTATAATGCCAGTTTCGCACAAATCCGGGTCTTTCGGGAGTTCAAGTGAGGCTGTAACGTCACATATATCTCCGAACAGCTGCTGAATCATCTGGATAAAATGGGGAAACACTTCCCTGACAAACCCACCTTGTTCACGGGACGAAATCCAGCTGTTTTTTTGCCAGTATCTTGGCCATTCCTGAAAATGGCAGTGAAGTTCAATTCGTCGCAGCGCACCTAGGAAACCCTGGTTCACCAGTTTTTCCAGTTCGATAAAACCGGGAGCAAAAACGGACGGAAAGTTGACTGCGTGCAGCAGGCCTTTTGCTTCAGCGGCATGAAGCATTTCAGCTGCCTCAGCAACCGTGCTTGCAAGCGGTTTTTCGCATAGGACATTTTTTCCATACTCGAGCGCCTCGAGTACAAATTGGTGGTGAAATTCCGGTGGAACTGCTATATAAATCAAATTGATGGCCGGATCGTCAAGCAGTTCCCTGTAATGCCCGGCTGCAGTGATTGAAAAGCCTGCAGAAATTTCTTGAAGCCTGCTATTGTTCGTGTCAAAAATGCCTCTTACTTCGATTTCAGGATGGGCCTGAAATTGAGAGAGTACACGCTCACCAATCCCGCCCACTCCAATGATGCCAACCTTAATCTTTGCCACTGGCACTTCCTGCCTTTCTATTTTCCTCTTATTCTACAGTTATTAGAATAGCAGTTCTATTATTCAGTACGCGCTGTCGCCTTGACGAGATTTTTAATTTTAAAATGATGGACCACTGTCATGACCAGAATCACGAAACTAAACAACGCTGATAAGAGGGTTCCTCCCAAAAGGAATTTAACTAATTTTAAACTCATTGAAAATTTCCTCCCTTTCTAGTCTTCCTACACGTTTACCCGTGCCAAGGTCATGTTACACACGTTTACTAATCTATCAATCTGACCAGTCCTTGCTCCCTGCTAAATTTTGCGATTTTTCTCCTCCACCTGAGGTTATATGATGGTAAAATAATTATGTCTGAAATTTCAGACTGAATCCGATTTTTAAGAGGTGGGGAAATGCAGGCACTAACGGAAGCGTATGTTGATTCATTTGCACCAAATGCCGCCGCGGTAAAGAATGGCTGGGGACTGGTAAGGAAAAATCAGCTCCAAAATCTGCATATTAGCAGTGACGGCACTCTTGTTTTTGGGGAATGCAAAGGCAGCGGCAAGAATCCGTATTTCACGTCGGCCGATTTTATAAATGGTGAGCCTGTTTTCCGCTGCAGCTGCCCGAGCCGCCAATTTCCATGCAAACATTCCCTTGCACTTTTGTATGCATACATAAATGGTGCGCCTTTTACAGAAGCGCCCATTCCTGAAGACATTATTACCAAGCGCTCCAAGGCGGCGGAGCGCGAGGAGAAGAAGAAAGAGCAGCTGAAAGCGCCGCGGAAGGTTAATATGTCAGCTCTTTCGAAAAAGCTACACTCACAGCTTGAAGGACTTGGAATCCTAGAAAAACAAATCAGCCAGCTCCTTACAGCAGGGCTTTCGTCGATCGACCCAAAAAAGCTAAAGCAACTTGACGAAACAGCGAAACTGCTTGGAAACCATTACTTGAAGGAAGCGCAGAATGAACTGAGAGGCTTTACACTTTTATGGAAAAAAGGACTTCCCGAGGTTCAGCTTTATCAGCGTGCCTTTGAAAAGCTGCTCGTATTGCATGCACTGTGCAAAAAAGGCCGGCAGCATCTTGAAAAACGTCTACAGGATGAATCACTTTTGCCCGATACTGAGTCGTCGCTCGAGGAGTGGCTAGGGCACACCTGGCAGCTAGCGGAACTGAAGGAGTATGGACTTGTAAAACAAAACGCCAAACTAGCCCAGCTATCATTTTTCTCCATAAAGAATGATCCACGAGGAGAATATGTCGACCAGGGAATTTGGCTGGATATGGATACTGGGGAACTGTTTTTTACAAAAAACTACCGCCCATTTAAAGCGCTAAAGCACATTAAAGAAGAAAATTCGGTTATGGAGCTGCTTACCACAAACGAATTATACATGTATCCCGGTGAGGGCAATCGAAGGGTCCGCTGGGAGGATTACAAACTTGAAGAGACGCCCCATTATTTAAAAATAAAAGAATATGCCAAAGAAAACGTTTCAGAGGTTCTGAAGGAAATAAGGAATATCCTGAGGATGCCACTATCAGATAAGCAGCCAGTTGCACTGCTTTCTTTCAAAAAAATCGGCCAGGCTGAAGGCGAATGGCTGCTTGAGGACCGCTGCGGTACGAGGTTGAGTTTTGGTGACAAACCTGAAGAAGAGAGGCCAACATTGCCTTTGCTCGGGCTTTTACCTGAGGAAGATTTGAGAGACCAGGCTGTTCTTGTCCGATTTTATCATGATCACACGGCAGGGACGCTCAGTGCGAAACCTTTGTCAATCATCACCGAAAACCGCCTGATCAGGCTATTGGGTTAAAGGAGGGGAACTATGAGCATACCTGTTTTACTAGAATTGCAGGAAGAGACGCGGAGGTTTGCCATTGCAGGCAGTGACCTGGCTCGGGGTGACATGAAACTGCAAAAGGCGATCCCGGTTTTAAAGAAAATGGGAGAGAAAGTCCCCGTATTTAAACGCCTAAGTCAATTGACTGAGGAACTTGCATACGGAAGCGGCAGTTCTGCTGATGATTTGCTAGAGCTTTCGCAACTGTTGTCATCCGTCTTATATACAATGGGAACTACCGGAAAACAAGGTGAAATTGCCTATGAAAACTATAGTCTTCCCTATCAGACTGATATGGCTTATCTTTCCTTGGCTTCCATTCTTCAGGCATTGGAATCTACGGGTCCAGGGAGAACTGAAGTAGTCAAGGAAGCACATTTTGCTGGAAAAATGAATGACTTACGGCTCGTGCTGCCATTAATTTCAGCATTGGATGATGCGAATGCGCTTCTGGCAGATTTTATCGAGGAAAAGGTTATACCGGGATTCGGAAGAAAAATTGTTCCATTGATAAAAGAGTCTTTCAATCCAAAAGGAAAAGCAGGGGACAGCCGACGGATACGTGCCATCCATACGATTCTTGGGAAAGACGGGCTGCCATTTTACCTGGAGGCTCTCGAAACAGGTTCCCCAGGGGTGAAGGAGACAGTTCTTGGGATTCTGGCAGACTATGCTGAGTGTGAACATGTGCTGATTGATTACACTAAGGCAAAGAAGCAGGACATAAGGCGCGCCGCCTTCACTTCCCTTGCAAAGCGGGCAACCTCGGAAGCACTGGATTGCATCGCAAACGCCCTCGAAACAAAGGACTCGGAATTAATTATTGAAGTGGCGGGAGCACATCCGTCAGCCGCAATGGCAGATACGATGCTTTCTTATGCAAAAAAGCTGTACCACGAGCAGAAGGACGCCAAAAAGAAACCTGATGACCATTCGCTGCTTTGGGCAATTTGGACTCTTGAGGGTGCAAATAGCGGGGAAATTTGTGCTTTCCTTCAGGAAGTTGCTGCAGACTCTCGGGTTTCAATAGATGCTGTACGCAAAGCAGCCGATATTCTAATGAGGCAGCCAAAGAAGGAGTATGTAGAATTTGTTGAAAAGCTTTTTCTTTTGCCAAAAAAAGCAAAGCTTGCTGGTTTATCCTTAAAGGCATCTTTGCGCCATCGTTCTGCCGCAGAAATTTACGACATGTATTCTGGTTATGTTGAAAAATCGGGCAAAGATTCCGCCCGATTGGCAATCCTGGAGGCGATGGAAGAGCTTGTGTTCCTTAAAAATAGCCTTAGGGTGTTCGATGAGGAATTTATGTGGCATCCTTACCGGGAGAATTACGAAGAAGCAGATCTGAGTTCAACGGTTGAGTGGGATGACAGATGGGTTCCGCTATTGATTTCACAAGATGAACATAAACTCGTATTCAGAATGGCCCATAAGGTTCACGGACAAGCACACCTTGATTTTATTTTTGAAAAAATAAACAAAAAACCAACCTTTAATGACAAAACAACCGTGCTGGCCCTGGCTTCGCTCTTCCAGATTGGATACCAGGATGTTTTCGAGGTGGTTTACGAAGTATTGAAAAAGACAGACGCATCGATGAAATCAGGAAGCTACTATTATTATAAGGCGAATGAGAATTTGGCATTGCTGTATCAGCTGCCAGCCGAAAAGGCAGACAGGCTTGAGGAAATCGCTAAAACCGAAATTAACAATGAAAAAATTAAAGAGATATTGTTTGAGATATCCGGTGAAATGAGCTCGCGGAGGGAAATATAATGACAGAATTACTGCGGTTGCCAGCAGAAAAGCTGTATCAGGAAGAATTAGAGATTTTGAGAAAAGAAGAGAAGGGGAATGTTCCCGAAGGCTGGCTGCTGTCACCAAAATCGGTCTATACGTTCATTGCGGGCGGAACTGCAGGGAAGAAAGAGATAGTCCCCAAATATATCGGAAATAAAAGGCTTATAGAAATGGCGATTGCCACACTTGTAACTGACAGAGCGCTGCTGTTGATTGGTGAGCCAGGAACTGCAAAATCAACTTTGTCCGAATTGCTTGCCGCAGCTATTCACGGCGACTCAGGAAAAATCATACAGGGGACAGCAGGTACAACAGAGGAGCAAATCCGCTATAGCTGGAACTATGCGATGCTGCTTGCAAACGGGCCTTCTGTAGAGGCTCTTGTCAAAAGTCCGGTTTTTCGGGCCATGGAAACTGGCGGAATTGCCCGCTTTGAAGAAATCTCGCGGTGCTCGTCCGAGGTTCAGGATGCACTGATATCCATATTATCAGAAAAGAGCATGACAATCCCTGAGCTTGGCGAGGAAGTTTCCGCAGTAAGAGGATTCTCGATTATTGGGACTGCCAATACACGTGACCGCGGTGTTAATGAAATGTCTTCGGCCTTAAAGAGGCGCTTTAACATTCTAGTTTTGCCGACTCCAGGTAATATCGAGACTGAAATGGACATCGTCCGCAAGCGAGTCGGCGAACTGTCTTCCCAATTTCGTCTTCAGGCTGAATTGCCTTCCGAAGAACTGGTCGAAAAAGTGGTAACAATTTTCCGGGAACTTCGAGCCGGAATGACCATGGACAGGAAAGAAAAACTTAAATCGCCAAGCGGCGTTATTTCCACAGCAGAAGCGATTTCACTTCTAACAAACAGCATGGCGCTGGCCGGAAGCTTCGGGACTGGACAAATTAGCGAGGAAGATGTGGCTGCCGGGCTGCAGGGGACGGTTGTTAAGGACGAAGAGAAGGACAGCATCGTCTGGAAGGAGTATCTGGAGAATGTGATGAAGAAAAGGGGCTCCGAGTGGCGCAAGCTGTACAACGCATGCAGTGAGATGAACGGGCGATGAAGCCTCATGTATTCGGGGTGCGCCATTTGTCTCCAGCTGCAGCGTGGCATTTAGAGAGGGTTCTCGATGAAATCAATCCTACAGCCGTCCTGATCGAAGGGCCTGCCGATATGAGTCCGCTTCTGGAGGATATTGCCAGGAAACATGTAAAACCTCCGATTGCCATAATGGCTTATACAACCGAGTTGCCGATTGAATCAATTGTATATCCTTTGGCTGACTATTCCCCGGAATACCGGGCAATTCTCTGGGCTATTGATCATGGCGCACACGTGGAGTTCATCGATTTACCGGCAGAGAATTCGTTTGCAATTGCAAGGGTAGAGCAATCGGACGATCAGGATGATCGAATGCAGGTGGAGGATCGAGTTTCAATATATGATGAGATAGCGAGGCTGTCGGGCGAGCATGATTATGAATCATATTGGGAACGTTCATTCGAGACTATCAGAAATGGGCACTCCTTCATCTCCTCCATGAATGCATTTTCCATTGAGCTCCGTTCACAAGCGACTGAGACAGACAGTAAATCGGAGCAAAAGCATAACGCCATTCGTGAAGCGTATATGAGAAGCCGAATTAAGGCGACTATTTTGGGAGGCCATTCTCCTGAGAAAACCGTTGTCGTCACAGGGGGGTTCCATATTAAAGGGCTGCTTGATGAGGACGGCGGGGAGGCTGAATTGAATGGACTTCCAATAGTGCCGGTTAATTTGACTTTAATGCCGTACTCGAATTTCAGGCTTTCGTCCCGCTCAGGCTATGGTGCCGGCAATCATGCACCGGCTTATTTTAAAATGGTTTGGGACTGCCTCATGGAGGAAGACCCGGAAAAGCTTCCGGTCTTTTATTTAACCTCTCTCGCAGCTGAATTAAGGAAGACAGGAACATTCCGTTCAACAGCAGAAGTAATGGAGGCCTGCCGGCTTGCATATGCGCTCGCCTCCCTCAGAAATGGAAGGCCAACCCTTCGTGATTTGAGGGATGCAGCGACGATGTGCCTTGGACATGGGGATTTTTCAGTTATATCTCCTGCCTGCGTTAAAATTGAAATTGGGGCAGATATTGGCCGACTGCCTGAAGGAATTGCCCAAACGCCGGTACAGCAAGATTTTAAGAGAAGGCTGCAAGAGCTAAAGCTGACAAAATACAAAACCAATGTTTCTGCTTCAATACAGCTTGACCTCCGGGAAAACAGGCGGGTGAAAAGCAGGGAAGCCGCATTCCTGGACAGAAACCGGTCATTCTTTTTTCATCAGCTGAAAACACTGGGTGTCGACTTTGCCAGCCAGGGTGCCTATAGCCAGGGCCATGGAAACTGGGGGGAGCTGTGGAACCTTCGCTGGAGCCCTGAAACTGAAATCCAGCTTGTAGAATCAACGCTATTGGGTGAAACGATTGAGCTAGCCGTTGCCTTTGTATTGAAGGAAAGGTTAGAAAAGGCAAATAATGTTGCCGAGGCGTCACGCGTAATTCGTGACAGCTATTTATGCGGAATGATGGGGATGATGGAAGAGGCGAGGCGGGCTGTGGTAAGGCTGGGCACCGAAACAGGGGATTTTAACGAGACTGCTTCAGCCATTGCTCAGCTTGCTTATGTCCTTCAATTTGGTGATGTGCGAGGCCTTGATACTGCACCGCTCATTCCTCTTATAGCCAGACTGTTCCTTAGGGGGACGCTTCTTTTGCCAAGTGCAGCCTTATGCAATAATGATGCGGCACGCGGGGTTATCGAAGGAATGCGCGACATGAATGAGGCTGCCCGGGAGCTCTATGAACATGTTGATGAAGGCCTTTGGCTTGCTGCATTGAGGGAAGTGGGCAGTCGGGATGATCTGAACCCGCTGCTTTCAGGATATGGCTGTGCAGTGCTTCTGGAACGGAATGAACTTGCGCCGGAACAATTGGAGCAGGAAGTATCAAGAAGGCTCTCTCCTGGAATTCCCGCTGACCTTGGCGGAGCCTGGTTTGAGGGGCTTTGCTTGAGGAATAAGTATGCGCTGATTTCCCGCCCATTTCTGTGGGAGCAAATGGACACCTACATCGCAACATTGTCAGATGAGGAGTTCCTCCGCGCTCTCGTATTTTTGCGAAGATCTTTTACTGCCTTCACCGCCTCGGACAAGGCGAGGATTGCCGAAATTCTCGCAGGCTTCTGGGGTCTGGAGGCTTTGGAGGTAAGTGAATACTTGAACGACGAAATAAGTGATTCGGAAGAACGGGTGCTAGATCAACTAAATGATTTTGATTTTGGGGACTGGTAATATGGATAGCCAAAAAAAACGCTGGAGATTGATTCTCGGCCAGGCTGCTGAAAAAGAATTGGCTGGTACGGAAGGCCAGCAATTGCTAACAGACGAAGAAATGGTGATGGACGAAGCGCTTGCTGCACTCTATGATACGGAAACCGGTGTGGGGACCGAGGAAGGGGGCAGAATGGCTTCTATTGGAGGTCTTGGAAGCGGAATCCGGCTTGCCAAGTGGCTTGGCGATGTCCGAAGCTTTTTTCCGGATGACATCGTATCTGTCGTTCAACAGGATGCAATTGAAAGAAAAGGACTAACCCAGCTTCTTTTTGAACCGGAAACACTTAAAAATGTAAAACCGAGCATTGAAATGGTTGCGACACTTATGGCGCTGAAAGGAAGGATTCCCGAACGCACGAAGGATACAGCGAGGGAACTGGTCAGGAGTGTGGTGGAAGACATTAAGAGGCTCCTCGAAAACGATGTCAGGAGAGCCGTCAAGGGTGCATTGAACCGGAAAGAAAGAACGCTCATTTCCGGCGGCACGCAAAGCATCGACTGGAAATATACGATTCAGCGCAATCTGAAAAATTATGATAAAGAACGAAAAATTATTGTACCTGAGCGCTTTTACTTTTTTGATAGAAAAAGAAATTCGAACAATTGGACAATCATTCTCGATATTGACCAGAGCGGCTCGATGGCAAACTCAGTCATTTATGCCTCAATCATCGGTTCAATTTTTGCGAGTATACCGGCTTTGAAGACTCATATTGTGGCGTTTGATGATAAATTCGTTGATTTGACTGAGCAGGCCAAGGATGATCCGGTGGATTTGTTGTTTGGCATCCAACTCGGTGGAGGTACTGACATCAATAAGTCACTCGCATATTGTCAAACCTTGATCACTGACCCTGGAAAAACAATCTTTTTGCTCGTTTCCGATTTATACGAGGGCGGTAACCAGGCTGCGATGCTAAGGCGGATGAAAGAAATGCATGAATCCGGGGTGACGGTTGTCGCATTGCTAGCTCTTTCGGATCAAGGTTTGCCGAGTTACGATGAAGCCATTGCCAGCAGGCTTGGTAAAATGGGGATACCTAGCTTTGGCTGCAGTCCGAATCTCCTGCCCGATTTGCTTGGAGATGTCCTGAAGGGCAATGATCTCTCAAAGTGGACCAAAAAAAACATGGCGAGGAAAAACTAAGGCTAAATCATTTTTTACAAGACCGTACATAGTAATAAGTAAATGATTAGCTTATGTGAAGGAGTGAGCCGGATGGAATGGTTCGGCGGAAGTTCGAAGGATATTCGCTTTGAGATGTTTGGAACCTCCCACCTGGTTATTTTGGGAATCCTAATTGCTGCTTCCATCGGAATCTTTTTATTTCGGGAAAAATTGAAAGGAAGGCACCATCGTAAAATTGAAGTCGGGGCAGCCGTCTCAATGGTTATGATGGAGACTCTTTATAATGTCTGGATGTATACGAATGGCGTCTGGCGATCGATGGATTCGCTGCCTGCGGGGTTGTGCAGCATCAGCCTCATTTTGGCTGTAATCCTGCTGTTTACGCAGAGCAAGGCGGTCTACGATGTTTTGCTCTACACCGCGCTGCTTGGTGCGACTCAGGCGCTGGCAACTCCATATCTCTTTTTCGATTTCCCGCATTTCCGGTTCATACACTTTTTCTATACGCATTTAATGATTGTGCTCGTCCCGCTCTATTTCACATGGGTTCACGGCTACCGCCCAACGATTTGGTCGGTCGTGAAACTGTTCGTGTTCCTGAACCTGCTCTTGCCCGTTGTCATACTAATCAACAAACTGGTCGGCGGCAACTACATGTATTTGAGCCATAAACCCGAAACCGCAAGTTTGCTGGACTTTCTCGGGCCTTACCCCTGGTATATCGTTTCGCTTGAGGGGCTGCTCATTTCACTCAGCCTCATTGTCTGGCTTATTTTCCGTGAAAAAGGCAAGGGGAAAAGACAAGGTGTGGCGAGGTCGATTGATTAGGTTTTAGAAAGCGAAAGAGTCCTTCGCACTTTTGTGTGGAGGATTTTTTTATAAGAGAATTATATTTGGAAATGGATTTTGATGAACGGTTTTCCAAGAGGTGTGGTTTCCAAGAAGACTGGTTTAGTTCAACTAGAAGTTTGAGGTTATAGTTAGGTGGTCTCCAAGTCATCGGGTTTTCAAGTTCTCCACGTTTAGAAAATTGTTCACATTGCGATGCTCTTTTGCTGGCTTGAGGAATTTATAATGAAAGTACCAGTGCAGATTCGGAGGTACTTCCATTATGGCTAAATACACTATTGCTTTGCTTTTTCTTATTTTTATAGTAATTAATCTTGCAGGATGCGGGAAAGAATCATCTGTCCCGAGTCCAACCGGCAAACCTTCTGCAACCGAAGATGATCAACAGGCTATTGAGGTAACCGAGGAACTTAAATATGTATTGCAGACTCATCAGGCGCTGACGCCAATTGGCGACATTCCAATACCCGAGGATAATCCGATGACACCCGAGGTTTTGAAGCTTGGCCAGGTTCTTTATTTTGACCCGCGCCTATCCGGCAAAAACGACCGGAGCTGCGCATCCTGCCATGAGGCGGACCTTGGTTATGGGGACGGCAAAGCGGTCTTTGAAAAAATCGATGGGACTAACGGGGCAAGGAATTCTCCTACCGTCATTAACTCTGGATACTATAAGACCAATTTCTGGGATGGCCGTGCAGCTTCGCTGGAGGAGCAGGCCCTTGGCCCAATCGAAAATCCAAATGAAATGAACCAAAAGCTCGATGAATTGATACGAGAACTGAATGCGATACCAGGATATGAAGAACTGTTCGTAGCAGCATTTGGGAACGGGATAACGAAAGAAAACATTGCAAAGGCCATTGCGGCATTTGAACGGCAGATTGTCGTTCGGGATACACCTTACGACCGGTTCCTCGAGGGTGAAAATGACGCGTTGACTGACCAGGAAGTCCGCGGGCTCGACCTGTTTGTCGGCAAGGCGATGTGCGTTACCTGCCACAACGCAATGAATCTGTCCGACAACAATTACTACAATATTGGTCTGGAGTCTGAGGATGAAGGCCGATTCGCGGTAACGAAGGATCCAGATGATTTGGGCCGGATCCGGACACCTGGATTGTATGGAATAACCCACACCGGCCCGTATATGAGGGACGGCAGCATTGAGACAATTGAAGAAGTCATCGAGTATTACAATAGCGGAGGGGAAAACCATCCGAACAAAAGCATCTTTATGAAACAATTTATGCCGCTTGGTTTGACAAAGGAAGAGAAGGCGGATCTGCTCGCATTTTTGAAGACGTTGGGTGGGGAGCCTCCTGTCTTTGAAGCACCTGAGCTGCCTGGAATGAAAGGAAACTAATACTTGGATATGCCCTTCCTGGTTTTTAAACTGTGAGGGGTTTTTGCTTCGACTAACTAATAGTGCCAGAATAACTACACCCGTCCCGGAGGCTACTCTTTATTCCTAGTTGGATGCGGAACATAGCAACTTTTCACTAGTATTACTTAGAGACTCACTAGTCATCTCGCATGAAAAACTAGTAGTACTCAGAGTAGTACTAAAAGTGCTATATCCCGGAGCCTACACTTTATTCCTAGTTGGATGCGGAACATAGCAACTTTTCACTAGTATTACGCAGAGACTCACTAGTCATCTCGAATGAAAAACTAGTAGTACTCAGAGTAGTACTAAAAGTGCTATATCCCGGGGGCTACACTTTATTCCTAGTTGGATGCGGAATATAGCAACTTTTCACTAGTATTACGCAGAGACTCACTAGTCATCTCGAATGAAAAACTAGTAGTACTCAGAGTAGTACTAAAAGTGCTATATCCCGGAGGCTACACTATATTCCTAGTTGGATGCAGAATATGGCAACTTATCACTAGTACTACTCAGAGGCTCACTAGCAATCCTATACTTAAAACTAGTACTACTCAGAGACTTACTAGCCAATCCGCTTGAATATTAGTAAATTAAAAGCACTTTATTATTAAGGAAGCAGCCTATTACTAACCAACCGTGCAATACTTATTTTCAAAAGTATTTACTGGAGAAAATATTTTTAAAAAAAGAAGGAAATAGCTTTTGAAAAGAGAAATAATAACCGTGTAAATCCTTCTAAATTTCTACATTTCTGTAGAAACTCTCCACTCATTATTCCATTATAAACAATTAAGAAGGTTGTGATGCGCTTGTCTGGAAGGAATCGAGTCTGGTTTAAAGGTGCCCAATTTCATGTCATAAGCAGAGGAATCCGGAGAACAATATTATTTCATTCTGATGAGGACAGGGAGATGTATCTGGATTTCGTTAAAATGGTTCAGCAAAGATATCCTTTTAACCTTCATTCATATTGTATTATGCCTAACCATGTTCATCTTCAGATTGAAACGATTGAGCACCCTCTAAGTAAAATCATGCAAGCTATAAATGCTGGGTATGCCAGGTATTTTAATAAAAAGCATCGTCATAGCGGTTATGTATTTGAGAGAAGATATAAGTCCTTCCTTGTTACCAACCCTAGATACGAACTGGAACTAAGCCGGTATATCCATCTTAACCCCATCAGGGCAGGCCTGGCGGAACAACCAGAAGAGTACCGCTGGAGCAGTATAAAAGCATATTGTAGAAACGGAAAACCCACCATTGTAACTACCAGCAAGCTCCTTTCCCATTTTCCACCTCCCCAAACAGAAAATTACCTTTCCTACCTTAATCTAAAGCGGAATTCCAAAACACCTTCCCTGGAAACAAATATCCCAACAGGCTATAATTAAAGTTACTTTGGAATGAAAATGAAAGGAACGAAACACTCCTTGACTATAAAAGTTACTCAATCAATGATTAAAGATCGCTGCGGGGTCGTGTCCTTGAAAAGGGGTACGGCGTTTTACCAGGCGAATAAAGTGGTTATCCAATCTCTTACCAGTTCAAACTGTTCAGCAATTGTTAAAGGTGCAGAGGATTTTCATGTACTTGTCGAATCCAATGGAAAAGGGGGATTCCAGACATCGTGCAGCTGTCCGACACTTGCATCAGTGCGGCAGGAGTGCCAGCATGTTGCGGCAGTGCTTCTTGCCCTGTCGAATCAGCTGAATGAACAGAAGGAAAATCCTGCTTCAAAGCAAGGTGCTGCAAACAACTTTCAGAGCCTGCTCAGGAACCAATCAAAGCTCAAAAGCCGCAAGCAGCTTCACTTTGAGACAAGGGAAGTGCTGAATCCTGTATTTATCGTTACTCCCGTTAAACTAGCGAACGGGAGATGGATGCTCGGAATTGAAGTTTCTTTATTTGAAAAGTCCACCGAGGACATCCGCCAATTCCTTGAACAGGTGCAAAACGGCACTATGAGTTCCGTATCCCTATACAATCCAGCTCTTCATTGCTTTGAAAAAGAAGCAGATGATGTTCTTATGCTGTTAATTAAGATTCTTGAGGATGAGAAAGCCATAGTGGGGGCGGAAGTAAAAGCAAGAGCCCAGTCAATGCTGATACCCCCATCCTCCTGGCACCAAGCCGCCCAGCTTCTCGAAAAGGCACAAGATGTAAAGCTAATTATCGATGGAATGGAGTACAAAAGTTTCAATGTATCCAAAGGGTATCTTCCATTAAAAATAGAACTATCTGAAACTGAACCAGGCAGAAATTACTTAGAAATAGAAGGAATGGACCGGGTTTTCCTGTTGGAAGCATATGACGCTGTTTTTTCAGATGGGAAGCTGGTCCAGCTTACTCGGGAAGAAGCCGCGACACTTTCCGAACTTCAAGTGCTGATGAAGGGATCTGCTTCAGGCAGAATTCCGGTATCAGCGGATCAGACGGCTTATTTTCAGGAAAAAATTGTTCCGGCCTTAAGGAATCTTGGAACTATTCAAATTCAGGAGTCCATGTCTAGCTACGAACGAAAGCCACTGGTCGCCAAGCTTTATCTTGATCGTGTGAAAAACCGGCTGCTTGCCGGGCTTGAATTTCATTACGGACATCATTTAATTGATCCTCTTGATGGCAATACGATTGATTCAAGTCCCGGAGTGATCCGCAATTGGGTAAAAGAACATGAAATACTTGAAATAATGGAGGAAAGCTCATTTGCAAAGACCGAAGGCGGTTATTTTTTGCATAATGAGGAGCTGGAGTATGAGTTCTTATATCATATCCTCCCTAGGCTGCAAAAGCTTACCCAGGTTTATGCGACAACTTCGGTCAGGAACAGAATCTTTCGCGAGAATCTGCAGCCAAGGATCAGCGTAAAAGTGAAGAAAGAGCGTACCAACTGGCTGGAATTCAAGTTTGAACTGACAGGGATATCTGAACAGGAAATTAAGAATGTGCTCGCTGCGCTTGAAGTGAAACGTAAGTACTACCGGTTGCGGGATGGTGCGCTGATGTCTCTCGAGACACGCGAGTTCGAAGAAATTCAACGATTCCTGAAAGCAGGACCAATCCAAACGGCGGACCTTGAAGAGGGGTTGAACGTACCGCTTCTCGAAGGCTTGCGGATGCTTGACGGGCCGGACGAAGCAAACGTTTTTCAATTTGAAGACTCATTTCGGACTTTCCTTGATATGGCCGGAACCGAAACAGCGTATCCACTCCCGCCTTCGCTTGAAGCAACGCTTAGAGACTATCAAGCTGCGGGATATCAATGGATGAAAAGGCTGGCCGAATATGGTTTCGGGGGTATCCTTGCCGATGACATGGGACTAGGGAAAACGCTGCAAAGCATTTCGTTTATTCTGTCCGTGCTCCCTGAGATTCGGATGAACAACAGTCATGCTTTGATTGTTTGTCCGACTGCCGTCACATACAATTGGCTGAATGAATTCCTCAAGTTTGCACCAGAAATCAATGCAATTGTGGTTGATGGGAATAGAGAGGAAAGACAAAAGCTGGAGAATAATCTCGGTGATGTGGATGTGCTTATTACCACTTATACTTTGCTCCGGAAAGACCTTGGATGGTATGAACAGCAATCGTTCCACAGTGTCTTTTTTGATGAGGCACAGGCTTTTAAAAATCCAACCACACAGACATTCCGGGCAGTGAAAAAAATTAGAGCAAACCATAAATTTGCTTTAACCGGTACGCCAATCGAAAATTCGATAGAAGAATTATGGGCGATTTTTCACATTGTCTTTCCGGAATTGTTTCAGGGCCTTCGGGAATACAGCCACCTGACGAGAAAGCAGATTGCGCGGAGAATTCGTCCTTTTATGCTAAGGAGGATCAAGGAAGACGTGCTAGCCGAGCTTCCTGAAAAATTGGAAACAGTCGAATCAATCGAATTGCTCCCTGAACAAAAGAAGCTATATGCAGCCTTTTTATCAAAGCTCCGCCTTCAAACATTGAAGCATCTTGATAAAGAAACAATCAGGAAGAACAAGATCAAAATTCTTGCCGGATTGACGAGGCTGAGGCAAATATGCTGCCATCCGTCACTATTTGTGGAAGATTATCAGGGGCGCTCTGCGAAATTCGAACAGTTGCTCGAAATTGTCGATGAATGCAGGCAATCCGGAAGGCGAGTTCTGATATTCTCTCAATTTACAAAAATGCTTGAGCTGATACGCAAGGAATTTACCTATCAGGGGCTTCCTTTCTTTTACCTGGACGGCCAAACGCCTCCTGAGGAACGAGTCGATGTGTGCAATCGATTCAATGAAGGAGAGCGTGATTTTTTCCTGATCAGCCTGAAAGCCGGGGGTACCGGGTTGAATCTAGCAGGAGCCGACACTGTAATTTTATATGACCTTTGGTGGAATCCTGCAGTCGAGGAACAGGCTGCGGACAGGGCACACCGCATGGGCCAGAAAAATCCTGTCCAAGTTATTAAGCTGATCACTCGAGGCACAATTGAGGAAAAAATGAACGAATTGCAGGAGAAAAAACGTCATCTTGTTGAAGAACTTATTGATAATGGGGAAAAGGGGACAACAACCCTCACAGAGGAAGATATCAGGGAAATCCTGTCTATCTAAAGAGAACTCGTCCGGTTCAAAATTCCGGACGAGTTCTTTTTGTATTTAGTTCGATGTATAATACACTTCCCCAAGGATTTCGTTTGCCTGAAAACTTCCTGGTGAAAGTTCTATTTTTACAAAAGCAGCAACATCAGATTTTTCAATGTCATACATCACTTCAATTTCTTTAGAAAACAGCAGCTTTTCTTTTTTCAGAAGGGAGGAAAGAAGTGGCACTTGCTTCACCTGAACCTCTCCAGTGCCAAGGACCTGCTTTAATCCGTCAACGTAGTAGTCCAGCGGGCGTGCGCCGACCATTTTAACACCTTTATTTTCTTCATTCATCATAATGATCGTTGGAAATCCTCTTACGCCAAGGCTCCTTGAAAGTGCAAAATCTTCATTTAAAAGCTGGTGTCCGGACGGCTGATGGGCTTCTTTCACAATCGTTTCCCCGTTAAGGCCGATGCTATCAACGATTCCAACCAGGACTGAATTATCGGAAATGTTTTTGTTAAAGGCGAAAAGCTCCTCTCGTGCTCGCCTTAAGTATTCAGTGGCAAGTTCATCACCATGGTTACGCTGAATGACTTTAAAAACCCGGGAAGGAGGGAAGGATGATTGAACCGGATTGTCAATCATCAGTGAACCGTCTATTGGCATCCGGGAGTACTCACCAACTTCTCTCCAATGGCCGGCAACATCGGCAGGTTTAAAGATTCCATTTGCGGGGTCGATAGGTCCGTCTCCCCATTTTTCCAACAAACCTCCCATCACCGTATGAACATTAAAAACATGTCCATACTGCTCGATAAAGCGGCGCAGCACGGGCTCGAGCGCCCAGCAATGTGAGCAAATTGGATCCGTCACATAGTAAAGATTGATTGTTTTCTTAGGTTGATTGAAGTTAATCATTTCAATGCCATTGTCTTCAGCTGGCCCACAAATACCTGTCTCCAAGTCACAAACCATATTATTGTTTCTTTCCACAATAATCTCCCCGCTTTCATTTTTAGTTTACTAGTAGAACCAGCTTTGGAAGCTGGTTCTTTGCCTTCATCTTTATTCTAGGGGATAATAAATATCATCAAAACCAATAGTTTTTCAGGTCTGTCGTATATCCAACACATCGGGAAAATTGTTGAAAAAGTAGGTGACACATAGTGGAAGAGTTAAAAACAGACCCAAGAATTCTCAGGACCCGCAAGCTGATTATGGATTCTTTTATCGAATTGTCAGGGAAGAAGGATTTTAAGGATATTACAATAAAGGATTTAACAACTGAGGCGATGATCAACCGGGCTACGTTTTATTATCATTTCGAGGATAAATACGACCTTCTTGAAAAAGTTCTGTCTGAGGTATTGCAGATTAAATTGAATGACAAGGATTTCATTGATAAGGAACTGGATGAGGATGCACTTGTCAGTATGTTCCTGGCTATCACCAATTTCCAAATGACTTTGTCAAACCGCTGCCATGTCGGTTATCAAGATACGATCGCTCGAATTATTAGAGAGCAGATTGAAATCATTCTGTATAATATGCTGGCAAAAAAGCATTCGACGAAAACGGAATCGGAATTAAAGTTAACAGCTGCCATGTTAAGCTGGGGTCTTTATGGGGCTTCAGTCGAGTGGAAAAGGAATAGCGAACTTCCTCCAGAGGAATTCATTAAATTGGCAGCTCCAACCATCCTGAATAAACTATAACTAAAAAGGAGGAGGGTGTCCTAGCAGTATGCTTGGGCCCCCCTCTTTTTGACTCTGTGATTTCTTCTTCCCCAACCAAAGAAAGCCCTTGTGAATCATCATCGCAGAGACACGCCTATCTTGCTTGTCACGAGGAGTTTTGCGTACCTTAGGGCGGCCAGGGGCCAGTCCGGTTCAGAGCCTAGCCATTTGTCATCCTTGATATAGCTCCTCAATTTTCTTGTAACCATCATGGCTTGGAATGCGATGATGGTTACAGATCAAACTGATGGTACGACATTTTCTTCAGGCCACTACAAGAGTATTCTTCGGTAGCATAACATCGCACGAAATTATGCTATAGCACAATGAAAAGCTTATGAAAAAACAACGAGTGAGAAGAGTTTAGAAGAAGTATTTACTAGACGGAACTAGGGCCGGCAGAGTGAGATTCGTCGAGAAAAAAGCTTTTACTAGACGGAACTAGGGCCGGCAGAGTGAGATTCGTCGAGAAAAAAGCTTTTACTAGACAGAACTAGGGCCAGCAGAGGGAGATTCGTCGAGAAAAAGGTATTTACTAGGCCATCAATAACTTGAAGAAGTTGGCTCGGCAGTCAATAAGTAATGTGAAGTTAGTATAGATACAGAAGGAAAATTCCTTTTGATTGAATTTAGTGGAATGCGCAAAAATAAAAAGGCTGCCCCGACAGGTCATGGATTTCAAGACCTTTTGGGACAGCTTCTTTCATTTATTGTTCCTGTACAACAGGCAGGACAATCGAAGAAGGGTATTGTTTCGTGTTCATGATTGTCGCAATCCCGCCCAGCTGATTCAAGAGCTGCGGTGCCGGTGACATGGAATGCGGGAAGTCACTCGGGCCTATCGCGACCCGAAGTTTGTGTCCTTCTTTTATGACAAAATTGGAAGGGAAGATTTCCACATTCAGCTCCATCACTTCATTAGGTGTTACGTCCATAGCTGCCTCCCTTGTGAAGGGATGCCACGGTTGAATCATTTGTCCGTCAAGGAAGCGGCTCTTGCTTTCATCAACAGCGCGGTGTGAGGCTGCAAGCCAGCCAGCAGTAATTTCACGGGATGACCCATCCGGTGACACATCCGTAACACGGACGGAAAGGACAAGCTCCCTCGCCGTTGTTTTTGCAAAAATTTTGGCTGCAATTGGACCGGAGACGCGTAAATCACTACTTGCCGGTGCCGTCGTATAGGTAAGTTCGGTCAATTCTGTTAATCGATTATCCTTCGTGCATGGAATCGGATCCGGAATACCAGCCATCCATTGATTCGTGCTACCTGAACAGACGCCGTTCAATGGCTGCTGCAGCATAGATTTTGGCATCTCGAGCAATGATGGTGTTTCCTTTGTTAAAAGACCCCCCGCCCTGAGATAAAATTGCTGTGCTACGGTTTTTTGGTGCGGCCAGCCAGGCTGTACAACGAATTTGTCTTCTCCGATTACATATTGGGTCACATCCGGAATGCTGCCGATGTTAGTATTGATTCCTTTCAAATACTGATCGAACCATCTCAGTGCCAAATGGTCAAGAGTCGGTACATTATCTGCCGGCAGGCCGCTTCCATAGTTTCCATGTGTCCAGTTACCCATCAAAAGCTTAGTCTGTATTCCATTAGCCTTAAGCCGTTCATATAAAAGAGGTGTTCCCCTTTGAAATAAATCATGCAATCCGCCTGCGAAAAAGGCCGGAACTTTGATACGGTCAGCGACGCTTAGCGGCGAACGCATCCAAGCTTGGGGCCCATCATACGCAAATTCTCCGCCTGTCAGGACTGATGCCAAAGTGCTTGTTGGAAAACCTGTTGTCTGCCCGGCATGCCCTAATAGAACCGACGATGCCAGGATTGGTTCGGAAAGGGTATAGGTTGGCGGCATCAAACCGCTGCCGGTAACAAGGCCAAGCCAAAGTGGGATGAAGCCAGTATTAACGGTTCCCCCGGACATAAGGATGTCGCGGAACATATCCCCCATTGGGACAATTGGAAAAATTGCTTTAAGGCCTTCTGGCTGGTGGGCAGCCGTCAACAGCTGGTTAATTGCCCGATACGAAGATCCGTACAAACCCACTTTGCCATTGCTCCACTGCTGTGATGCCGCCCATTCAACAAGCTCTTTGCCGTCAAGCTGCTCAGACTCACCAAATGAATCCCATGTTCCCTGGGATGAGCCGGTTCCCCGGACATCGACAACCAGGTGTGCATAGCCGCGCTTAATAAAGTACTCATTAAGATTTTCACTGCTATTCATGTTTTTATTATAGGGTGTTTGTGTAAGGATGACGGGGAAGGGGCCTGGGCCATCTGGAAGATGCACGTCAGCAGTAAGAATGATACCATCCCGCATCTTAATAAAAAAATCCTTTTTAGTTGTAAAGCTGGCATATTGCTCTGGTCTGTCATAGGATACCGCTTCCCATTGTTTAAGCGGGTAAGATACCTTTGGTTTTGTAGTTTTATAAGTTGCTTGGACCAGGGACGGGGCGATTAATAGATTGATAAGAAGCAAAAATGTAAATCCAAGATGAAAATGCCTCCAGTGCATCATCATATCTCCTCCAAAATGTAAAGGCTTTCATTTAATGATAACCAACATCACGATGGGATTAAATACTGAAAAAGTACTAAATCCCCACTGCGTTTGGTGTATTTTCCGGAGTCTCCTGTAAGCAAAAACCCTATTAGTGATGCTATACTTTTTTCAAAAGGAGGGCTTGCAATGACAACATCCGAATCAACGAAAGGAATGTACATAAACGGTGAACCACTTTTTATGGAAAAGACCTTCATGGTGGAAAATCCAGCCACACTCGAACCAGTCGGGTATGTGCCTGATGGTGGACCCGATCAGGCTAGATTTGCTGTCGACGCGGCACACGAAGCTTTTCTAACTTGGTCAAAAAAGACCGCCCATGAACGTGCATCCTTACTCGAAAAATGGTATACGGTTATTGAGGAAAGAAAAGAAGAGCTGTCTGTGATGATTACGACTGAACAAGGAAAACCGCTACAGGAAGCAAGAGGAGAAATTAGCTATGCCAATTCATTTGTGAAGTGGTATGCAGAGGAGGCTAAGCGGATTTACGGTGAAACAATCCCAGCTTCATCCGGATCAAAGCGGATCCTTATCCAGAAACAACCGGTCGGTGTCGTTGCTGCCATCACTCCCTGGAATTTCCCTGCTGCGATGATTACTAGGAAAATCGCACCTGCACTTGCAGCAGGCTGTACTGCGGTCATCAAGCCGGCACCTGCTACACCACTGACAGCCTTGCTGCTCGCTGAATGTGCGCAGGAAGCAGGTATTCCGCCTGGTGTCATTAATATTGTGACAACAACCGATGCTGTTGCAGTTTCCGATGTCTGGATGGAAGATTCTCGTGTTAAAAAAATTACGTTTACCGGTTCAACACCAGTTGGTAAGCTGTTGATGAGGAAAGCGGCAGATACAGTCAAAAAGGTATCGCTGGAGCTTGGCGGGCTAGCACCTTTTATTGTTGCAGAGGATGCCGACATTCCTGCGGCTGTAGAAGGGGTGATTCAGTCCAAATTTCGGAATGCAGGGCAAACTTGCATATGTGCGAATCGGATTTATGTTCACGAAAGCAGAGAGACGGAATTCCTTGATGCGTTCGCTGCAGCATTCAGGGAAATGAAGGTAGGGAACGGCCTTAGTGAATCTGTTGACATTGGACCTTTAATTGATTACCGGGCCATTGAAAAAGTCCAACGGCATATCGACGATGCAGTTTCGAAGGGCGCAACAATAATTTCTGGACACCAGGTGGAAGAAGGGAAGGGCTACTTCATGCAGCCTCTCATTCTCTCAGGTGTTACAGATCAGATGGTTTGCATGCAGGAGGAAACTTTTGGACCTGTTGCACCGGTCAGCTCGTACAAGGATGATGAGGAAGTAATCCATCGAGCGAACAATACACCTTATGGCCTTGCTGCTTATGTACATACACAATCACTCAAGAAGGCATTTTATTTTTCGGAAAATCTTGAATTTGGCATTGTTGGAGTAAATGACGCACTTCCATCGACGGCCCAGGCGCCATTTGGCGGCATGAAGGAAAGCGGGCTTGGCAGGGAAGGCAGCCACCATGGTATCGACGAATTCCTGGAAATAAAATATATTTCACTTCAGTTATAATAAAAAAGCAGAATCCTCAAGTCAGGATTCTGCTTTTCTACTACAAAATTAGTTAAATGCGCTCATCGTCACTGTCATCATCGTTATCGTCTTTGTCATCAGAGTCATTTAGATCATCATCATTGTCGTCATCGTCATTATCGTCGCGGTCATCAAGGTCATCATCTCGGTCGTCATCTCTATCATGCTCCACCCTAGTAACTTCGCCGGAGACAGCGTCGATATGAACTTCCGTTTCGTTAGGGCCATCTTCAAATTCAAATTCATAAACGAGGCGCCCATGTTCAGTTTCTTTCTCCACATCCTCAATCGTACCGGTTGCTTCACGTTTGGCGATTTCGGTAGCTTCCTCAAGCGTGATTTGCTGGCCATTGGTTACTGTGTTAGAAGTTGCAGGTGATTTTTTAGAAGCTGCATCATCGTTTTCAGTTGCTCCTACTGCAAATGTTCCTCCGATAATGATTCCTGCTACCAATCCTGCTGAGATTAATTTGTTTTTCATTTTATTTATCCTCCTTGTTTTCTTCTTATTTTTACTATAACCTGTGAAAATGAGAGAATTAGAAGAGAAAGATTAGAAAATGATTAGAATTTTATACTCCCAGTTTTATTTCCAAATTGAACAAGTTACTGCCTGCATCTGTGAAAGAACTTTAATGAAAAATCATAATAGGCTAGAAAAGTAAAAAAGGTAGAATCCCATGGGATCCTACCTTCTGTTTTCTCAACTATGTTTACCTGTCATAGTCATCATCATTATCGTCATCGCCGCGATCATTATCGTTATCATTACTGCTTTTTACGTCATCGTCATCTCTATCGTCGCTGTCATCATCATCGCGATTCCCGCCGTTGTCGTCGTAGCCAGTATCACCGCTGTCATCATCATCGCGATTCTCGCCGTTGTCGTCGTAGCCAGTATCTTCGCTGTCATCATCATCGCGATTCCCGCCATTGTCGTCGTAGCCAGAATCGCCGCGGTCATCATCGTCGCGGTTCCCGCCATTGTCGTCGTAGCCAGAATCGTCGCTGTCATCATCATTGCGATTCCCGCCATTGTCGTCGTAGCCAGAATCGTCGCTGTCGTCATCATTGCGGTTCCCGCCATTGTCATCATAGCCAGTATCATCGCTGTCATCGTCGCTGCGACTCCCGCCATTGTCATCATAGCCGGTATCATCGCTGTCTTCATCACTGCGATTTCCACCATTGTCGTCATAGCCTTTATCATTAGCCGTTTTACTGTCGACTTTGGAGGCGGCGGAAGCAGAGCGCTCATTATCATCTTTGTCATCATCGTCGAGTTTTACCCTGATGACTTTGCCAGTCAAAGCATCAATACGGACTTCAGTTTCCTTGCTGCCATCTTTAAATTCAAAATGGTATTCAAGGCGGCCATGTTCGTATTCAGTTTCTATTTCTTTAATCCCGCCGCTTGCTGCACGTTTTGCAATTTCCGTTGCTTGCTCAACAGTAAGCTGTTTAACGCTTGTTTCTGAGTTCCCATTTGCTGATTCCGTTTTAATAAACGTCTTGCCATGCTCAGTTTCAATTCCTGACATCTTCGAATCATTCTGGCGGGCAACGTCATCCTTGTCACTTGCTCCCACTGTGAACGTTCCCCCAATGATAACTCCTGCCACCAAACCTGCCACCAACAGTTTGTTCTTCATGTTATCTCCTCCTTATCGTCTTCAGGTTCACTATATCCCGTGAAAATGAGAGAAGGGAGAAAGATAAATTAGAAATTGATTAGAATTTTATCCCACTCTTAAGGGACAGTAAGCCCTAAAGGGCAACTGTCCCTAAAGATCCGATTGGTTCACCTAACCATCAGTGGGGGATGAAACCCCCCCCC
>NZ_HG964497.1:2014404-2075119 GCF_000613125.1 Bacillus sp. EB01 | reverse complement strand
AGTTATGGCGAGAAGGCCACACCCGTTCCCATCCCGAACACGGAAGTTAAGCTTCTCAGCGCCGATGGTAGTTGGGGCGTAAGCCCCTGTAAGAGTAGGACGCTGCCGGGCAACAAGTAAAGGGCAACCCAACACGGGTTGCCCTTTTTCGTATGCTTCTGAATAATAAATATAAGAGTATAGAAGCGCGTGAGGTACCACTATTATTATTAAGAATTCCTATCCCATCATATCCTAATTGTTGTAACCTCACAATATTATCTTTGAAAGCATACTCCACTAACATTAACTGCTATCGGTAAAGCCTGCCAACAGGAAATGAGGTTTCTTCCAAACCTACAATGCTCATCTCATTAAAGTCTAAAGTTTGATTTTACAAAAAAAGGGGTAGAAGAAAAATTCCCCCTCCCCAAATCCAAATATAATAATTCCCCCTAGTTTCATCATCCTAAGATTTGGAGAAAATATCAGTAAATCAAAAAATTGCACCTACATACTCGCGTAATGTATAATTAATGTCAAAGATAGTCAAAGTCAGAAGGGGGTGGCAATTTGAGAAATATCTCTGACATCATTGAAAACTATTTAAAACAAGTACTTGAGCTAAGTGATGAAGATTTGGTGGAAATCAAGAGGAGTGAAATAGCAGATAAATTTCAATGCGTCCCTTCCCAAATCAACTACGTCATCAATACCAGATTTACTATCGAAAGAGGATATATTGTAGAGAGTAAACGTGGCGGTGGCGGCTATATCCGGATTATGAAGGTCCAATCAAACGACCATGCCCATCTGCTCGATCATGTATTATCGATAATCCGAGATCAGGTTAGCCAGCATGCGGCGGAAGGCGTAATTTACCGGCTTGTTGAAGAGGACGTCATCACTCATCGTGAAGCTAAAATCATGCTTAGCGTTATAGACAGATCAATTTTATATATAGACCTGCCATACAGAGATGAACTAAGAGCCCGCATGCTTAAGGCAATGCTGACCACGTTGAAGTATAAGTAGAGAATAAAGCTAAACGCTGGACAACTCCACTGTATAAAGTATAGAGAAGAGAATGCTAGAGGTGAGAATATGATATGTGATGAATGTAATCAACGACCTGCAACCATGCATTTTACAAGAGTGGTAAATGGAGAGAAAACCGAGGTTCATCTATGTCAGCAATGCGCTCAAGAAAAAGGCGAAATGTTCATGATGCAAGGTGGTTCGGGGTTTTCTTTAAATAATTTGCTTGCAGGCTTGTTGAACTTTGAAAATACCTATCAACATCAGGGGCATGGTGCAATAGATAAAGAGGAGTTCATACAATGCCCATCTTGCTCAATGACGTTCCCTCAATTTGTAAAGGCGGGCCGGTTCGGCTGCACGGCGTGCTATGAAGCGTTCTCGGGACAATTAAAACCAATTATAAGAAGGGTCCACGGAGGCAATTGGAAGCATCATGGAAAAATACCCAAACGAGTAGGCGGTACACTGCATATTCGGAGACAATTGGAAGAGTCCAAGCAGAGGCTTAAAGACCTTATAACAAAAGAAGAGTTTGAAAAGGCGGCAAAAGTGCGGGATGAAATCCGATCGCTTGAGAATTTGATTAAGGGCACAAGCGAGGGAGGGGAATAACGTGTCACTGGAGAACTTTTTAAGTAATGCAGTAAGTTCTTGGATGAATGAGGATGGCCCGGACTCTGACATAGTATTGAGTTCGCGGATCAGGCTGGCAAGAAATCTATCTGATTATAAATTTCCAACTATGCTTTCCAATGAAGAGGGAAATGAAATTATTAAAAGATTTGAATCGATGATCCCTTCCAGTCCGACCCGATTAGGCAGGATGGAATTATTAAATATGCAGGACATTAACCCTCTTCAAAAAAGGGTTCTAGTTGAAAAACATTTAATTAGCCCAAACCTTGCTGAAGATTCTCCATACGGGGCATGTGTGCTGTCTGAAAATGAAGAAGTTAGCATTATGATTAACGAAGAGGACCATATTCGAATACAGTGCTTATTCCCGGGCTTTCAACTAGCTAAAGCTCTAGAGGCGGCAAATGAGATAGATGATTGGATTGAACAGCAAATCGAATACGCATATAGTGAAGAACATGGTTATCTTACAAGTTGCCCAACGAATGTCGGTACCGGGTTGCGGGCGTCCGTTATGATGCATTTGCCAGGGCTTGTGTTAACAAAGCAAATAAATAATATTATTCCAGCAATAAACCAGCTTGGCTTGGTTGTTAGAGGCATATATGGTGAAGGAAGCCAGGCGCTCGGCAATATCTTTCAGATTTCAAACCAAATCACGCTTGGAAAATCTGAGGAAGATATTGTTGAGGACTTAATTAGCGTTGTGAGCCAGCTTATTGCCCAGGAAAGGTCTGCCCGCGACGCATTAGAGAAAACTTACAACATACAATTAGAAGATAGAGTTTACCGTTCATTTGGAGTTTTGTCGAATAGCAGAATAATTGAAACAAAAGAGGCTGCAAAGTGTTTATCCGATGTTAGGTTGGGAATTGATATGGGGTATATAAAAAATGTGTCAAGAACGATTTTGAATGAACTTATGATATTAACACAGCCCGGATTCCTCCAATTATATTCAGGCGGACCTTTACGGCCTGAAGAAAGGGACATCCGAAGAGCTTGCCTTATAAGAGAACGATTAAAACTTGAATTGGATACTAATTGAGGAGGAATCGATTATGATGTTTGGCCGTTTTACAGAAAGAGCCCAAAAGGTACTCGCATTGGCCCAGGAAGAAGCCATTCGGCTAGGCCATAATAATATTGGCACCGAACATATTTTATTAGGCCTCGTCCGGGAGGGAGAAGGAATTGCAGCCAAAGCACTTTATGGCTTAGGCCTGGGATCTGAAAAAATCCAGAAGGAAGTAGAGACTCTTATTGGCCGAGGACAAGAAATACCGCAAACCATCCATTACACACCAAGGGCCAAAAAGGTAATTGAGCTTTCGATGGATGAAGCGCGGAAACTGGGGCATTCTTATGTCGGTACTGAACATATTCTCCTGGGGCTTATTCGTGAAGGTGAAGGAGTAGCAGCAAGGGTTCTTAATAACCTTGGTGTCAGCTTGAACAAAGCGCGCCAGCAGGTTCTCCAGCTGCTGGGCAGTAATGAATCCGGTGGTCACCCTGGGAGCACGTCTGTTAGTGCAAATACACCTACTCTTGATGGCCTGGCAAGGGATTTGACAGCTATTGCAAGAGAAGGCAGCCTGGATCCCGTAATTGGCCGAAGCAAGGAAATTCAGCGAGTCATCGAAGTATTAAGCCGTAGAACGAAAAATAACCCTGTCCTCATTGGTGAGCCAGGGGTAGGTAAAACAGCAATTGCCGAAGGTCTGGCCCAGCAAATTGTTAATAATGAAGTTCCAGAGATCCTTCGGGATAAACGGGTTATGACACTTGATATGGGAACAGTGGTTGCCGGAACAAAATACCGTGGTGAATTCGAAGACCGACTGAAAAAAGTAATGGATGAAATCAGGCAGGCAGGAAATATCATACTTTTCATTGATGAACTGCATACATTAATTGGAGCCGGGGGAGCTGAAGGCGCGATTGATGCATCGAACATACTGAAGCCATCGCTTGCTCGTGGTGAACTCCAATGTATCGGTGCGACAACACTTGATGAATACCGTAAATATATTGAAAAGGATGCCGCTCTTGAACGCCGCTTCCAGCCGATTCGGGTAGATGAACCGACTGCAGAAGAATCTGTTCAAATTCTGCAAGGGCTGCGTGACCGCTATGAGGCACACCATCGTGTAACTATTACTGATGAAGCCATCGAGGCAGCCGTCAAATTTTCAGACCGCTATATCTCAGACCGTTTCCTGCCGGATAAAGCAATCGACCTGATTGATGAGGCTGGCTCGAAGGTAAGACTGAGGTCATATACAACACCTCCAAATCTTAAAGAATTGGAAATGAAGCTTGACGAAGTCCGTAAAGAAAAGGATGCCTCAGTCCAAAGTCAGGAATTCGAGAAGGCAGCTTCTCTGAGGGATTCTGAACAACGCCTTCGCGAACAGCTTGAGGAAACAAAGAAGAGTTGGAAAGAACAGCAAGGCAAGGAAAATAGTGAAGTGACAGTTGATGATATTGCTCATGTTGTGGCAAGCTGGACGGGAATACCGGTTTCAAGGCTTGCACAGACTGAGACAGAAAAGCTTTTGAACCTTGAAGAAATCCTTCATTCCAGGGTAATTGGCCAAGAGGAGGCAGTCAAGGCTGTATCAAAGGCCGTCCGCCGGGCGCGTGCTGGATTAAAGGATCCAAAAAGGCCAATCGGTTCATTCATTTTCCTTGGGCCAACTGGTGTTGGTAAAACTGAACTAGCCAGGGCACTTGCTGAAGCAATGTTCGGTGATGAGGATGCAATGATCCGGATTGATATGTCTGAGTACATGGAGAAGCATTCAACTTCCCGTCTGGTTGGCTCACCTCCAGGTTATGTCGGTTATGAAGAGGGCGGCCAGCTCACTGAAAAAGTTCGCCGCAAACCGTATTCAGTTGTACTTCTTGATGAGATAGAAAAAGCCCATCCGGATGTATTCAATATCCTTTTGCAGGTATTGGAGGATGGACGCCTGACTGATTCCAAAGGCCGTACAGTTGACTTCAGGAATACAGTGTTAATTATGACTTCCAACGTCGGTGCTGATGCGCTTAGACGAAATAAATATGTCGGCTTTACCGTTCAGGATGGAGAACAGGATTATAAGGACATGAAGGGCAAAGTATTAGAGGAATTGAAGAAAGCCTTCCGTCCGGAATTCCTTAACCGCATTGATGAAATGATCGTATTCCATTCACTGGAACGGAAGCATCTGAACGAAATTGTTACACTTATGTCTGACCAGCTAGTCAAGCGCTTGAAAGAACAGGATATTACTCTCAAACTTACAGATGCAGCCAAAGAAAAAATTTCTGAGGAGGGCTATGACCCGGAATATGGGGCAAGACCATTGCGCAGGGCAATCCAGAAGCATATTGAAGATCGTCTGTCTGAGGAATTGCTTAAAGGTACATTATTGACTGGCCAGCATGTTATAATTGATGCAGATAATGGCGAGTTCACTGTGAAAACAGCAGCCGAGGAACCTGTCCAGTAAAGTGAAACTTAATCGGTAGCTGGCTTTATCGCCACACTGATTGTCAGTCGCGCATGGCCCGAATGAATTTTCTAAAGGCTTAAGCCAGAGAAAAATCATATTTCATCAACCGGGCTTTTACGGGAAGCTGGTCCCCCACACTTTCCCCAAATAAATTGGGGGGTCTTACTGCCTGTTAATGCGGGGTAAGTTCTGCTCCAACTGTGATTTCATAGTAATCCAGGGAGGTACACGCATATTTATCTGGCGGTACCTCCCTGTTTTTTTGAAAATTACCGGCAGATAAAAGATAATGGAGAGGGTCTAATGGCAAAGCGAAAAACAAAGTTTATATGTAATAATTGTGGATACGAATCACCAAAATGGATGGGGAAATGTCCAGGTTGTGGCGAATGGAACACTATGGTAGAGGAAGTCGAGCCTGCAGCAACCGGGAGAAGAGGAGCCTTCTCCCATACCCAGGGAACAGCATCCAAGGCCGTTCCTATTACATCGGTTGAAACGGTTAGTGAACCAAGAATTTTTACAAATATGGCTGAATTGAACCGTGTTCTCGGTGGCGGGATCGTTAAAGGATCCTTAGTCCTTATAGGGGGTGACCCGGGTATAGGGAAATCTACACTCTTGCTGCAAGTATCCTCCGAGCTTGCCCAAAAGGAGCATACCGTCCTCTATATATCGGGTGAAGAGTCCCTGCGTCAAACAAAGCTCCGTTCTGAACGGATCGGTATAGCTTCAGAAAACTTGCTCGTATATTCTGAGACAAACCTTGAAGAAATTAACCGGACAATTGAACAGACAAATCCTGAATTTGTAATCGTCGATTCGATTCAGACTATTTTTCATCCAGAGGTTACCTCCGCACCGGGCAGTGTCTCCCAAGTAAGGGAATGCACATCCGAATTAATGAGGATTGGCAAAACAAAAGGCATTGCCATTTTTATTGTTGGACATGTCACAAAGGAAGGGAACATTGCAGGTCCAAGGCTCTTGGAACATATGGTTGATACTGTCCTATACTTTGAGGGTGAGCGGCACCATACGTACCGGATACTCCGAGCTGTTAAAAACCGCTTTGGATCCACAAATGAAATGGGCATTTTTGAAATGAAGGAAGCCGGCCTTGAGGAAGTAGAAAACCCTTCAGAAATATTTTTGGAAGAGCGGTCAAGAGGCGCCGCGGGATCGACTGTGGTAGCTTCCATGGAGGGGACCAGACCGGTACTTGTTGAAATTCAGGCATTGATTTCACCGACCAGCTTTGGCAATCCAAGGAGGATGGCGACAGGAATAGACCATAATCGCGTTCCCCTGTTAATGGCAGTACTTGAAAAAAGGGTAGGGATGCTTCTCCAAAACCAGGATGCTTATCTAAAGGTGGCAGGCGGTGTCAAGCTTGATGAACCAGCAATTGACCTTGCTGTGGCTGTTTCGATAGCGTCAAGCTTTAGGGATAAGCCGACCCAATCAACGGATTGCATTATTGGTGAAGTGGGTCTTACGGGTGAAGTGAGACGTGTGTCAAGAATAGAACAGCGGGTGCAAGAAGCAGCAAAGCTGGGTTTTGAAAGAGTCATTCTTCCTGCTAATAATCTAGGCGGCTGGACCGCGCCAAAGGGCCTGGAACTTATAGGGGTATCAACAGTGAGCCAAGCCTTAAAGGCTGCACTGGGTGAATAACCGTCCCAGGGGACCGATATTTTTGGGAGAGATGTTTTGTTTGAAAAAACGTGGCATATTTAAGGTTTCAATTCAGTGTTTTTGTTTATAATGAGTAAAAGGAGGTGAGGGAATGTTAAAACGTATCGTTCAAGCAAGTTTCCTGATTATCGGGGGAACCCTTGGGATCTTTACAATTCCGCTCTTATTGAATCTAGTAGGCGCTGACAAATTTCCATGGTTGAATAATTCTTATATGGCAGCCATTATCGGTGCACTTATTTTTTATCTTCTTACTTTTTGGGCTGTTGAATATGTGGTTGACTTTGTGAAATGGCTGGAAGACAGTCTTGTGAAAGTGCCGATAACCGATGTTTTATTTGGGAGTCTTGGACTAACTTTTGGGCTAATTGTCGCTTTTTTAGTCGGCTTTGCGCTTAATGCCATTGAAGTTCCGGTAATTAATACCGTTGCCCCTATCCTATTGACTCTCTTGTTTGGGTATCTAGGCTTTCAGGTGGGATTTAAAAAACGGGATGAACTAATGAATCTCTTTGGCAGCAAAAAGAAAAAGACAACAGAAGAGGAACAGGACAAACCATTCAAACATTCTCTTAAAATATTGGATACAAGTGTAATTATTGATGGGCGAGTTGCTGATATCTGCCAAACTGGTTTCCTTGAGGGCACGATTGTCATTCCAAGGTTTGTCCTTCAGGAGCTTCAGCATATTGCTGATTCTTCTGATGTCCTAAAACGAAATCGGGGACGGCGTGGGCTTGATATCCTAAATCGGATACAAAAAGAAATTGCTGTAAACGTAGAAATTAATGAAAAGGATTACGAGGAAATACAGGAAGTAGACAGCAAGCTTGTTAAACTTGCAAAAGATACCGGAGGCATCCTTGTAACCAATGATTTTAATTTGAACAAGGTATGTGAATTCCAGAATGTCTCTGTACTGAATATTAACGACCTTGCCAATGCAGTAAAGCCAGTCGTTCTGCCTGGTGAGGAATTAAATGTTCAAGTCATTAAGGATGGAAAAGAACACCATCAGGGTGTCGCATATCTGGATGATGGAACGATGATTGTAGTTGAGGAAGGCCGGGAATATATCGGAAAACGAATTGATGTACTGGTAACGAGCGTTCTTCAAACATCGGCTGGCAGAATGATTTTTGCAAAGCCAAAGCTTTTGGAAAAGGCCCTTTAATAGCACCCTTTATCCTGTAATACCGGGCAGTAAATCTCTACTTTAGGATTAACTGCCCGTAGAAAAGCCCGGTAGTGAAATAAGGAATTCCTTAGGCATTTAGCCTTTAGGTAAATCAATTGGGATATGCGATGCAAACAATCACTTGGGACGTAAAATACCCGCGGTTGAAAGTTCGCTTGATCTGATAAAAAGGTAGAGGTTTAAAATGGGTTATTACGTTATTCTTCCGGCAGCGGGCCGGGGCAAAAGGATGGGGGCTGATGTAAATAAGCTTCTCCTGGAAGTAGAAGGCATGCCAATCCTCATCCATACCTTGCTTGTTTTTGAAAAAGACAGCCAATGCGACGGATTCGTCCTTGCTATTAATCCACAGGAACGGACAGAAATAGAAGGGCTGCTAAAAACTTACGCTATTAACAAGCCTGCCATATTTGTGGCAGGAGGAGCTGAACGTCAGCAAAGTGTCTTCAATGGCCTGGCCGCGGTTAATTCCAGCCTTGTGCTCGTTCATGATGCAGCCCGTCCTTTTATAACGACGGAGCAAATCTGTAGGCTTCTCGAGACAGCGGAACAGGACGGGGCAGCTGTGCTTGCTGTGCCTGTCAAGGATACTGTCAAAAAAGTAATAGAGGACCGTGTTGTGGAAACGATTGAACGTTCCAGCTTGTGGGCAGTCCAAACCCCACAAGCTTTTCGCATTTCCTTGCTTCGGGAAGCGCATCAGCGAGCGGAGAGAGAAGGATTTCTTGGGACAGATGACGCAAGCCTTGTAGAAAGGCTGGGACATCGCGTTTCTGTGGTATTTGGAGATTACAACAACATTAAGTTGACAACAAAAGAGGACCTGGTCTTTGCTGAAGCCATTATAAGGCAGAAAGGGGCTCGCTGAATGCGGTAGAGAGGTTACCACCAGCAAGCAGATCACGTATAAAAAGGAGATAAACACGTATGTTTAGAATAGGACAGGGATTTGATGTACATCAATTAAAAGAGGGGCGCCCTCTCATTATCGGGGGAATTACAATTCCTTATGAAAAGGGATTAGTTGGGCATTCGGATGCAGACGTCCTTTTGCATACTGTGGCTGATGCATGCCTTGGAGCAATAGGGGAAGGTGATATTGGCAAGCATTTCCCGGATACGGATGAAGCTTTCAAGGATGCAGATTCAGCCAAGCTTCTTGAACAAGTATGGAAGCTAGTAAAAGAACAGGGGTATAGGTTGGTAAACGCAGATTGTACAATTATTGCCCAAAAGCCAAAGATGGCTCCCTATATTGAAGCGATAAGAACGAGAATAGCTGAGTTGCTGGAGGCTGAGCCTAGTCAAATTAATGTGAAGGCAACTACAACCGAGTGGCTTGGTTTTACAGGGCGCGGTGAAGGAATTGCTGCACAGGCTGTGGTTCTTTTAACAAAATCGTAGAATTTGCTGAAAAAACGGATCTGGACATAGACTGCCCACTTTTCGCATTACAGCCAACAATGGTAAAATGAATAGCACAGATTAAACTTGAGCACTTTAGGAGGTTCATTATGTCAAATAAAGTTCGAGTTCGGTATGCTCCAAGCCCGACAGGACATTTACATATCGGAAACGCCCGTACAGCGCTGTTCAATTACTTGTTTGCACGCAGCCAGGGTGGGACATTCATCATCAGGATTGAGGATACCGATAAGAAAAGAAATATCGAGGGCGGCGAACAAAGCCAGTTGAAATATTTGAAGTGGCTGGGGATAGATTGGGATGAAAGTGTCGATAAAGATGGAGATTTCGGCCCGTACAGGCAATCAGAACGCAATCATATTTATGAAGAATACTATACAAAGCTTTTGAGTGATGGCCATGCCTATAAATGTTACTGTACAGAGGAAGAGCTTGAGGCGGAGCGCGAGGAACAGTCGGCGCGCGGGGAAACACCTCATTATTCCGGAAAATGCCGCCATCTTACTAATGAAGATAGGAATCGCATGGAAAGTGAAGGCAGGCAGCCAAGTATCCGCCTTATTGTACCGGAAGGGAAAACATATACCTTCAATGATATGGTTAAAGGCGAAGTATCGTTTGAATCAGAAGGCATGGGTGACTGGGTCATGATTAAGAAGGACGGGACACCAACCTATAACTTTGCAGTTGCCATCGATGACCATCTGATGGAAGTATCCCATGTCCTGCGCGGTGACGATCATATCTCCAACACTCCGAAACAGTTGATGGTGTATGAAGCACTTGGCTGGGAACCGCCAGTATTTGGCCATATGACTCTAATTGTGAATGAAAGCAGGAAGAAGCTGAGCAAGCGGGATGAATCAATCATCCAATTCATTGAACAGTATGAAGAGCTCGGCTATCTACCGGAAGCACTCTTCAACTTTATTGGCCTGCTTGGCTGGTCTCCTGCTGGGGAAGAAGAACTTTTCTCAAAAGAAGAATTTATTGAAAAGTTCGATCCTGCAAGACTTTCTAAATCTCCGGCCCTCTTTGATAAGCAAAAGCTTGCCTGGATGAACAACCAGTATATTAAAAAAGCGGACCTTGATAGGGTCGTCGATATTTCGCTCCCGCATCTTATTAAAGCAGGGTTTGTAAGTGAAAACCTTGTTGGCAAGGAAATGGAATGGGTAGTCAGCCTGATTGGCCTCATGCAGGAAAAAATGAGCTATGGAGCCGAAATTGTCGAGCTATCCGATATATTTTTCCGTGATGATATTAATCCTGATGAGGAAGCAAAGGCAATCCTTTCGGAAGAACAGGTTCCTGAGGTTCTGAGGGCGTTCAATGTTGAACTTGATAAGCTGGAAGAGTTTCAGGCTGAAGGTATTCAGGCTGCAATGAAGGCTGTCCAGAAATCGACTGGCCACAAAGGGAAGAAGTTGTTTATGCCAATCCGAATAGCGACAACCGGACAAACACATGGGCCTGACCTTCCAAAGACACTTGAACTGCTTGGTAAGGAAAAAATTCAAATGAGATTGCTTTCAATTATTAGTTAACAATTGAAGGAAAATGGTATATAGTAGGAGTAATCACATAGCACTAAATCTAAGACGGGGAAAAGTAGGAAAACGATGCTTTAAAGAGAGAACCATCACCGGCTGAAAATGGTTTAAGCCTCTCGATTTTTGAAATGCACCCCTGAGTCCTGTTCCGAACCGGCAAAAGCCCAGTAGGAAGCGGGCGGCACCCTTTCCGTTATAAGGTTTAAGTTGGGGCAAATTCCGCGTATGTATGGAGTGCCCAAACAGAGTGGAACCGCGTGTATTAAGCGTCTCTGTCTATACGGCAGAGGCGTTTTTTTATATAATAAAAGCCTTTTGTGATAGCAGTAATCAAGATATCCCCTAGTTGCCGCTGTCCATTCCCATAAAACTAAGTATACGGGATGTTGGAATCGTTGGGAGGGAGAACAGTTGTTTGGATTATTAAAAGAAGATATAAAAGTTGTTTTCGAGCAGGATCCAGCTGCAAGGACCAAGTTTGAGGTCGTGCTGACATATTCAGGCTTGCATGCGATTTGGTCTCATCGAATCGCACACGCCTTGTTCAAGAGGAAATTTTTCTTTTTGGCCAGGTTGATTTCACAAGTGAGCCGTTTTTTTACAGGCATAGAGATACATCCAGGAGCCCAAATTGGCCGGCGCTTATTTATAGACCATGGTATGGGTGTTGTTATTGGTGAAACCTGCGAAATTGGGAATAATGTTACAGTATACCAAGGAGTTACGCTGGGCGGAACCGGTAAGGAAAAAGGAAAGCGGCATCCGACAGTAAAAGATGGAGCATTGATTGCTGCCGGGGCAAAGGTGCTAGGATCAATAACCGTGGGCGAGCATGCGAAAATCGGAGCCGGGTCAGTTGTTTTAAAGGATGTTCCTGCCCATTCCACTGTTGTTGGAATTCCCGGAAAGATTGTGATCCAAAACGGTGTAAAGATTGGCAGGGAGCTTGATCACACTGATTTGCCAGACCCAACAGCTGACCGTTTTAGAGCGTTGGAAAATGAACTTGCCCGCCTGAAGCAAGAACTGGAAGAGATTAAAGTGAAAGGAGCCAGATAATATGGCTATTCAGTTATACAATACACTCACGCGGAAAAAAGAAACTTTCGTTCCGCTTGAAGAGGGAAAAGTAAAAATGTATGTTTGCGGTCCTACCGTATATAACTATATTCATATTGGTAACTCTCGGCCAGCCATTGTTTTTGATACTGTCAGGAGATACCTTGAATTTCGCGGCTACGATGTAAATTATATTTCTAACTTCACCGATGTCGATGACAAGTTAATTCGGGCAGCGAAAGAGCTTGGAGAAGATGTGCCGACAGTGGCTGACAGATTCATAAATGCATATTTTGAAGATGTTTCTGCACTCGGCTGCAAAAAAGCCGACCATCACCCGCGTGTTATGGAAAATATGGATGTCATCATCGACTTCATCTCAGAATTGGTTAACAAGGATTATGCTTATGAATCTGAAGGGGATGTCTACTTCAGGACCAGGAAGTTTAACGGCTACGGAAAGTTATCGCATCAATCAATTGATGAATTAAAGGTAGGAGCGCGTATTGAGCGTGGTGAAAAAAAACAGGATGCGCTTGACTTCGCTCTCTGGAAGTCGGCAAAAGAAGGCGAGATTTATTGGGAGAGTCCATGGGGAAATGGGCGCCCTGGCTGGCATATCGAATGCTCCGCAATGGCAAAAAAGTATCTTGGGGATACGATTGACATCCATGCCGGCGGACAGGACTTGGCATTTCCGCATCATGAAAATGAAATAGCCCAATCGGAAGCACTCAATGCAAAAACATTTGCACGCTATTGGATGCATAATGGGTATATCAACATTGATAATGAGAAAATGTCAAAATCACTTGGGAACTTTGTGCTTGTCCATGACATTATCAAACAGCATGATCCACAGGTTCTTCGGTTCTTTATGTTATCTGTTCATTATCGGAACCCAATTAACTATAGTGAAGAATTACTTGAAAATACAAAGACTGCATTTGAGAGACTCAAGACTTCCTATCAAAACCTTCAGCACAGGCTCGATTCGAGTAGCGGCTTGACCTCTAACAATGCAGAGTGGATTGCGGAAGTTGACAGATTGAGGGAACAATTTATCCGGGAGATGGACGATGATTTTAATACTGCAAATGCTGTTTCCGTCTTGTTTGACCTGTCAAAGCAGGCAAACCAATATCTCCTTGAAAAGAATACATCAGTCGAAGTAATTAACCGATTTATTACAGAGTTTGATCAGCTTTTCGAGGTGCTGGGCCTAAAAATAGCTACCGAGGAACTGCTTGATGAAGAAGTTGAGTTATTGATAGAAAAACGCAATCAGGCAAGGAAGGAACGGAATTTCCAGCTCTCGGATGAAATCAGAGACCAACTGAAAGCAATGAATATAATACTGGAAGATACGCCTCAGGGTACCCGATGGAAAAGAGGCTGACACATGCTCGAATATGAAACAACAATAGATGAAAAACAGCTTAATAGCCTTGCGCTGGCTTATATAGGAGATGCGGTTTTTGAGGTGTATGTACGGCGCCATCTGCTCCAGGCCGGTACTGTCCGGCCGCATCGCCTCCATGTCGAAGCAACAAAATTTGTTTCTGCAAAGGCGCAATCTCGGGTTTTATACTTTTTTCTTGAAGAAAAGTTTTTAACAGAGGAAGAACTGACAGTCGTTAAAAGAGGAAGAAATGCCAAGTCGGGTTCTGTCCCTAAAAACACAGATGTAGTAACGTACCGTCATAGCACCGCCTTTGAAGCATTAATGGGCTTTTTATACCTGGGAGGCAAGATAGAACGGCTTGAGGAAGTAATTAAAGCAGCATTTGACTATGTAGAGGACATGATAGGGAGGAAAAAGGATGAGTGAAGATATAATCATTGGTAAAAACCCGGTCCTTGAAGCCTTAAGGTCGCATCGTGATATCAACAAAATCCTAATAGCAGAAGGTTCCCAGCGCGGCCAAATGCACCAAATAACGGAACTTGCTAAAGAAGCGAATGCCATCGTTCAATATGTTCCAAAGAAAAAGATCGACCAATTGACGGATGGAAACCACCAAGGAGTCCTGGCATATGTCGCAGCATATAAATACGCTGAGGTGGACGACCTCTTTAAAGCGGCGAGGGAAAAAGGGGAGGAACCATTCTTCCTTATTCTTGATGAAGTCGAGGACCCGCATAACCTTGGATCTATTATGCGCACCGCGGATGCGGTTGGGGCGCATGGCATCATCATTCCCAAACGCCGCGCGGTCGGCCTTACCTCTACGGTTTCCAAAGCTTCTACCGGGGCAATTGAATATGTACCAGTAGCCAGGGTTACCAATTTAGCGAGGACAATTGAGGAATTAAAGGAACAAGGCGTCTGGATAGCAGGAACCGATGCAAAGGGAAGCAAGGATTATAGGCAACAGGACTTTACCCTTCCTTTGGGCCTTGTCATCGGCAGCGAAGGAAAAGGGATGGGGAGACTTATCAGAGAAAAATGTGACTTTCTTGTTCATTTGCCGATGGCAGGCAAGGTTACATCACTGAATGCCTCTGTTGCTGCTGCTTTGCTAATGTACGAGGTTTACCGGAGTCGCCATCCGCTTGGAGGCTAGAAATGGATATCCTTCTTGTTGATGGTTACAACATCATTGGAGCCTGGCCTGAATTAAAGGACCTGAAAATTAAGGATCTTCCTGCGGCAAGGGACAGGCTTGTGGAATTGATGGCTGAATATCAAGGTTACACTGGCTATAGGGTTATTGTTGTTTTTGATGCCCAATATGTGCAGGGAATCGCAAAAAAGTATAGGAATCATCAAGTTGAGGTTATTTTTACAAAGGAAAATGAAACTGCCGACGAAAGAATTGAAAAAATGGCCATTCAACTGGGCAATCGGAAAACACAGATTCATGTTGCTACCTCCGATTTTACTGAGCAATGGGCCATTTTTGGACAAGGTGCCTTAAGGAAATCAGCGCGTGAGCTTATGATTGAGATGAATGTTCTTTCAAAAAAGATTGAAAAAAGAGTTCAGCGGATTCAGGAAAAGAAACCCCCGATCCGAATCCCAATTAGTGAAGAAATGGCAGAAATATTTGAAAAATGGCGCAGAGGCCAAAAATGACCGTTGACGCTGAAAAAACCAGTACTGTATAATATTTCTATCTATGCATGTGCATGCGGAGGGATCTCAGTGGGTGTGGATGTAAGAGCGAGGGCAGGCAACAGTTTTCTGGCCATGGAAGACGAAGAGATTGTTTATTTAGTGCATAGTGGAGATAGCGATGCCCTGGATTACTTAATCCACAAATACCGCAACTTTGTCCGGGCAAAGGCACGTTCGTATTTCTTGATTGGTGCAGACAAGGAGGATATCGTCCAGGAAGGGATGATAGGCCTGTATAAGGCAATCCGGGATTTCAAGGACGATAAGCTGACATCCTTCAAGGCGTTTGCTGAACTATGTATTACAAGGCAAATCATTACTGCGATTAAAACAGCGACAAGGCAAAAGCATATTCCGCTAAATTCTTATGTATCGTTGGACAAGCCTATTTTTGATGATGAAAGCGACCGGACCTTGATGGATGTTTTAAGTGGTGCCAAGGTAATGGACCCAGAACAGTTGTTTATCAATCAGGAAGAATACGACCATATTGAAGTGAAAATGGGTGAGCTTTTGAGTGACCTGGAGCGCCAGGTTTTGGCATTATATCTCGATGGCCAATCGTACCAGGAAATATCAGAAGGGCTTAACAGGCATGTGAAATCAATTGACAATGCCCTTCAGCGTGTAAAAAGAAAGCTGGAGCGATACCTTGAACTCCGTGAATACTCACATTGATTCATAAAGGCTTTTATTTTGTAAGGAAACCAGTTCCATGCCGTATTGACAGTTATTGGTCCTCATGTTACAGTTTTATAGACAAAAAAATGGCAGCAGGTGTCGATATGGCGAAAAAAGCAGTTCTTGCCTGTGCCGCTTGTGGTTCACGGAATTACACCGTTACAGCAAGCAGCCGGGTTAAGGATGAACGGCTTGAGTTAAAAAAGTTTTGCAAAACCTGTAACGCTTCGACGGTTCACAAAGAAACCAGATAGAGGCGATGAGGGATTGTTCATAAGGATAGATGGGGGTTACAAACATGAATTTTTTCCGTGGAATTCCTAATTTTTTTCGTGAAGTCGCCCGTGAAATGAGGAAAGTAAGCTGGCCGAGGCGCAAGGAGCTTACACGCTATACTATTACAGTTATTACCACGGTCGCTGTTTTTGCTGTATTCTTTGCGATTGTCGATTTGGGAATTTCAAAGGTTATCCGCTTAATTCTTGAATAAGTAATGCTTGTTCATGGTATAATGGAAAATAATGCAGGAAATTATTACAAAGCCCGGTAAAAACGGGTTTTTTCATTTGTCCTAAAAGTTCGAGTGGCTGGGGCGTCCGTATACCTGCCACTATTTTAGGATGGTAAGGCGATAAAGGAAGAAAAAATGCAGGGAGGGACGGACGTTAGTCCTTGAAAATGGAAAAGAACTGGTATGTAGTCCATACGTACTCCGGCTATGAAAATAAGGTAAAAGCAAACCTTGAGAAACGTGTTGAATCAATGGGTATGCAGGATAAGATTTTTCGAGTTGTTGTACCGGAAGAGGAAGAAACAGATATTAAGAATGGTAAAAAGAAAGTTGTCAAAAAGAAAGTGTTCCCGGGATATGTGCTTGTTGAGATTGTCATGACAGACGACTCTTGGTATGTAGTTCGAAATACTCCAGGCGTTACCGGGTTTGTTGGTTCGGCAGGCTCTGGATCAAAGCCGACGCCACTTCTGCCAGAAGAGGTTACCATGATTTTGAAACGAATGGGCTTCGAAGAGAAGCGGGTTGATCTTAACTTTGAGATTGGGGAAACTGTCAAGGTTAAAGAAGGTCCTTTTACAAACAAGACCGGTATTATCGAAGAGATGGACAAAACCAAATCCAAGCTTCGTGTACTAGTTGACATGTTCGGCCGTGATACTCCGGTTGAACTAGATGTATCCCAGGTTGACAAACTATAGGTACGATTTTATCGGTGGCGATCTTCCACTGACGGTCAGACACGCAAAGGATTTTTCTTAAGGTTGACCCGTAGTGAAATCCTGCTTTGCCTATCAGGTATTTTTAGTTAATTACCAGAGTTAACGGTATTTTTAAAGGACTGCATGTAGCTGAAGCTTGAGGCGAAGGAATACTTTTTGTTGATGGCAGTCAAGAAAAACAAATCCAATTTGTAAAATAACTTGAAATCACCAGTGAAAAGTGGTAACATTTCAAAGGTCAGTATGTCTTGGACAATAAACCGGACATTTGCCATGCCTTTATTCTCTAATAAAGGCTTTTATATGAGTGGGAGGGGTAGAACCCCTATTACCACATCACGGACTTTTTAAGGAGGTGTGTCTCGTGGCTAAAAAAGTAATTAAGATGGTTAAATTGCAAATTCCTGCTGGAAAAGCTAACCCTGCGCCGCCGGTTGGTCCTGCATTGGGTCAAGCTGGTGTTAATATCATGGGATTCTGTAAGGAATTTAACGCTCGTACAGCGGACCAAGCAGGTCTGATCATTCCTGTTGAAATTACGGTTTTTGAAGACCGTTCATTTACATTTATTACGAAAACCCCTCCAGCTGCAGTTCTATTGAAAGTTGCAGCCGGAATCCAGTCTGGTTCAGGCCAGCCTAACCGTAATAAAGTAGCAACAGTTAAGCGCGACAAGGTGCGCGAGATTGCTGAACAGAAAATGCCTGACCTGAATGCGGCCAGCGTTGAAGCAGCAATGCGCATGGTTGAAGGTACTGCGCGCAGCATGGGTATTGTCATCGAAGACTAATCCCTGCTAGTTCTGTGAGATGATGGGGTTGCGTAGCTGATTGGCACACGCAACCTTTATTCTGTCTTGAGGAAACAGTATTTGAAATCATATAGGAATCCTTAGATTTCTCGTCGAACAAAGTTGTGTTCCGAAAGGTGTATCGCACCTTTTAAAAGTGGGAGGTCCAATTCCGTTAAAACCACAAATCAAGGAGGAAATTTAAAATGGCTAAGAAAAGCAAAAAGTATCTTGAAGCTGCTAAGCTTGTAGACCGTACAAAAGCTTATCCGCTTGCTGAAGCAATTGAACTTGCAAAGAAAACTAACTATACTAAATTCGATGCAACTCTTGAAGTTGCCTTCCGTCTTGGCGTAGACCCTAAAAAAGCTGACCAGCAAATTCGTGGAGCAGTAGTGCTTCCGAACGGAACTGGTAAAACTCAGCGTGTCCTCGTTTTCGCTAAAGGCGAAAAAGTGAAGGAAGCTGAAGCAGCTGGTGCAGATTATGTCGGCGATGCAGAGTTCATTACCAAAATCCAACAAGGCTGGTTTGACTTCGATGTTATCGTTGCAACTCCAGACATGATGGGTGAGGTTGGTAAGCTTGGCCGCGTACTAGGACCTAAAGGCCTTATGCCTAACCCAAAAACAGGTACAGTTACATTCGATGTAACTCGAGCTGTTAATGAAATCAAAGCTGGTAAAGTAGAATACCGTGTTGATAAAGCTGGAAACATCCATGTTCCAATCGGTAAAGCTTCTTTCGAAAACGAAAAGCTTGCTGAAAACTTCAAGACTGTTTTCGAAACAATGCTTAAAGCGAAGCCGGCTGCTGCTAAAGGCACTTACATGAAGAACGTAACAGTTGCTTCTACAATGGGCCCTGGCGTAAAAGTAGATCCAGCATCTGTAACAACAAAATAAGATATTGACAAACAGTTATCAATTTGATAAGATTGTTTCTGTTGTTTGAATTTCATACATTTGTACCGAAGACAGCAGGGGCCAAGCGGCTTAATTTCCTGCCGAGGGAATACGATAGAATGAGCCAGTGAAATGGCTATTGTATTATGCCTCCATGTCTTACGGATATGGAGGCTTTTATTTGCCCGGTATAAATGCCATTAATTCCACAGGAGGTGTAATAATGAGCAGCGCTATTGAACAAAAGAAACTGATCGTCGATGAAATCGCCGACAAATTCAAAAACAGCGTTACATCCGTAGTTGTTGATTACCGCGGATTGAATGTTGCCGAAGTAACTGAGCTTCGTAAACAACTTCGCGAAGCAGGTGTCGAGTTCAAGGTTTACAAGAACTCAATGACTCGCCGCGCGGCTGAAGCGAATGGCTTTGAAGGATTGAACGAGTCTTTGACTGGTCCTAATGCTATTGCATTCAGTAATGAAGATGTTGTAGCTCCAGCAAAAATCATTAACGATTTTGCTAAAAAACATGAGGCTCTTGAAATCAAGGCTGGTGTTATCGAAGGAAACATTGCAACTGTAGCGGAAATTCAGGCTCTTGCAGAGCTACCATCCCGCGAAGGCTTGCTTTCCATGCTCCTCAGCGTGCTTCAAGCACCTATCCGCAATCTTGCTCTTGCTACAAAGGCTGTTGCAGAACAGAAAGAAGAACAAGGCGCGTAAGCTAAACGTTTTCGCTTTACAATAAACCAAACAAATTTAAGGAGGAACTTCCACAATGACTAAAGAACAAATCATTGAAGCGGTTAAGTCCATGACTGTATTGGAACTTAACGACCTAGTAAAAGCAATCGAAGAAGAATTTGGCGTAACTGCAGCTGCACCTGTAGCTGTTGCTGGTGGCGCTGCTGGCCCAGTTGCCGAAGAGCAAACTGAGTTTGATGTAATTCTTGCATCTGCTGGCGACCAGAAAATCAAAGTTATCAAGGTTGTTCGTGAAATCACAGGCCTTGGACTTAAAGAAGCAAAAGATCTTGTTGACAACACTCCAAAGGCAATCAAAGAAGGCGTTTCTAAAGAAGATGCTGAAGCTATCAAAGCTAAGCTTGATGAAGTTGGAGCTAACGTCGAAGTTAAGTAATTTCTCTAGTGAAAAGCTCGCTGCCAAAGCGGGCTTTTTTGCATGAAAAGCGAAAGCGCCCGTTCAGCGCCGATGGCCTGGAGGGCCGATGAACAGAGTGAATCGATGTTGACTTATCCTAGTAAGGGGACCGAAGGATACTAGGCCCTGGGCGCTGAAGTAGACAAGTAGAAAAGCGAAAGTGCCGTTTTAAGCTAGCCGATGTTTTTTGCTTTTTGATGGCCGGATAGCTATAATACGTTTCTAGGACAATTCCGTTATATTCCTGGAGGTGAAGCTTATGTCGGAACATTATTATTCCAAAAAGCCGAGTTCGGAAAGTTCTCCGAAACATTGGGACTTTACATTAAGGGGCCAGAGGCTTCGATTTAAAACTGACAGTGGGGTTTTTTCAAGAAATGAGGTTGACTTTGGGTCAAGGCTTTTAATTGAGACTTTTATACCCCCTGATCTGGATGGGCCGATGCTTGATGTTGGCTGCGGATATGGACCTATTGGCCTTGCACTTGCCAAAACGTTTACGGACCAGATTGTACATATGGTTGATGTAAATGAACGTGCACTAGAGCTTGCTGTAGAAAACGCAAAAGCCAATGGGATTGAGAATGTTAGGATTTATGAAAGTGACAGGCTTCATAATGTCAAGGAGACTGGGTTTTCTGTAATTCTGACAAACCCGCCTATTCGTGCGGGGAAAAAGACAGTCCATGATATCTTTTTTCAGAGCCGGAAGGTATTGGCTAATGAAGGAGAATTGTGGGTTGTTATTCAAAAGAAGCAAGGAGCGCCCTCTGCTTTGGATAAGTTGAACGAGCTTTTTGGTGATGTAACAATCGTTGATAAGGAAAAAGGTTATTACATTATTAGGGCAAAAAACGTTTGACTGACATATGCTACTATGTTAATATTATAAAATGCCATCATCATCTTTTTTATGCCTTCCGAAAAAGTCAAGCTTTTTTTGCTAAATGGGGTAAGATTCCTGTTTAGTTGGACTTATTTTGTATAAAAATGGTATAGAAAGGAAAGGATGACAAAATAATAGGTAAAATGTGAAAAATGTGGTTTTTGGAGAGTCAAAACCCTTTTTCTTTTTGTCTGTTGCTATGGTTACTGCCTGGCGACAGGCGCAGATAGATTTACAATAACGCTTGATTTGAGGGGTGAATCAGTTGACAGGTCAACTAGTTCAGTATGGACGACACCGCCAACGAAGAAGTTACGCGCGAATCAGTGAAGTTTTAGAATTACCAAATCTAATTGAAATCCAAACCTCTTCTTATCAATGGTTTCTTGATGAGGGACTGCGTGAAATGTTCCAGGATATTTCACCGATTGAAGACTTTACTGGTAACCTATCTCTAGAATTTATTGATTATAGCCTTGGCGATCCGAAATATTCCGTTGAGGAATCAAAGGAACGGGATGTTACATATGCAGCACCATTGCGTGTAAAAGTGCGTCTCGTCAACAAAGAAACAGGGGAAGTTAAAGACCAGGATGTTTTCATGGGCGATTTCCCGCTTATGACAGAAACTGGCACGTTCGTCATCAATGGTGCGGAGCGTGTTATAGTTTCCCAGCTTGTGCGTTCTCCGAGCGTATATTACAGCGGGAAGCTAGATAAAAACGGTAAAAAAGGTTTTACTGCAACCGTTATTCCGAACCGCGGCGCATGGCTTGAGTATGAAACAGATGCCAAGGACGTCGTATACGTCAGGATAGATCGTACAAGGAAACTCCCAGTTACGGTTCTTTTACGTGCGCTTGGGTTCGGCTCTGATCAAGAAATCATCGACCTCATTGGCGACAATGAGTATCTCCGCAATACACTGGAAAAAGACAATACGGACAGCATTGAAAAAGCTTTGCTTGAAATCTACGAAAGGCTTCGCCCGGGTGAACCGCCTACAGTAGAAAATGCGAAGAGCCTTATTATTTCGCGCTTTTTTGACCCGAAACGTTATGATTTAGCGAGTGTAGGCCGTTATAAAATCAACAAGAAGCTCCATATTAAAAACCGGCTTTTTGGACAGCGGCTCGCGGAAGCACTGGTTGATCCTGAAACAGGTGAAATCCTTGCTGAAGCAGGCACTCTTCTTGACCGCAGGAACTTGGATCGGATTATTCCTGCCCTTGAAAAGAACATCAATATGTATAGCTATCAGCCTGGAGGCACCGTTATTGAAGGTGATGTTGTCCTTCAGAGCATTAAGATTTTCGCTCCAACAGATGACAATGAAAAAGTCATCAACATTCTGAGTAATGCATATGTACCGGAGCCGATAAAGAACATTACTCCTGCTGATATTATTTCGACAATCAGTTATTTCTTCAATCTGTTGCATGGAGTGGGAGATACTGATGATATTGACCATCTTGGAAACCGCCGCCTTCGTTCTGTAGGGGAATTGTTACAAAACCAATTCCGTATCGGTTTATCAAGGATGGAGCGTGTGGTTCGTGAGCGAATGTCCATTCAGGATACAGCTACAATCACGCCGCAGCAGTTGATCAATATCCGTCCAGTCATTGCTTCAATTAAAGAGTTCTTTGGGAGCTCTCAGCTTTCCCAGTTCATGGACCAAACCAATCCGCTTGCTGAATTGACGCACAAACGCCGTCTTTCTGCACTCGGACCGGGTGGTTTGACACGTGAGCGTGCTGGCTTTGAAGTTCGTGACGTTCACTATTCCCATTACGGGCGTATGTGTCCGATTGAAACACCTGAAGGACCAAATATTGGCTTGATCAACTCACTTTCATCCTTTGCGAAAGTGAATAGGTTTGGCTTTATTGAAACACCATACCGCAGAATTGACCCTGAAACAGGCAAAGTGACGGACAGAATTGATTATCTTACAGCGGATGAAGAAGATCTTTATGTTGTTGCCCAGGCAAATGCACGTCTAGGTGACGATGGCACTTTCCTTGATGAAGATGTTGTTGCACGCTTCCGCGGTGAAAACACTGTAGTAGCGCGTGAACGGATCGATTATATGGATGTATCGCCGAAACAGGTAGTATCTGCTGCGACCGCATGTATTCCGTTCCTTGAAAACGATGACTCGAACCGCGCTCTTATGGGTGCTAACATGCAGCGTCAGGCTGTGCCTCTTATGCAGCCGGAGTCCCCAAGAGTTGGGACGGGTATGGAACACGTATCTGCCAAGGATTCAGGTGCTGCTGTTATCTGTAAACACGAGGGTATCGTTGAACATGTCGAGGCCCGTGAAGTCTGGGTGCGCCGTGTTAAGGAGATTGATGGTACCGAAGTTAAGGGTGACCTTGATAAATATCGCATGCTGAAATTTATTCGCTCCAACCAGGGAACCTGTTATAACCAGCGCCCAATTGTTTCAGTGGGTGACCGAGTAACAAAAGGCGAAATTTTGGCTGATGGTCCATCCATGGAAAAAGGCGAACTGGCTCTTGGTCGGAACGTATTAGTAGCATTTGTTAACTGGGATGGCTATAACTATGAAGATGCAATCATCATGAGCGAGCGCCTTGTAAAAGATGATGTGTATACCTCTATCCATATTGAAGAATATGAATCAGAGTCCCGTGATACAAAGCTTGGACCTGAAGAAATCACTCGTGATATTCCGAATGTCGGGGAAGATGCGCTTCGGAATCTGGATGAGCGTGGAATTATCCGCATTGGCGCGGAGGTAAAAGATGGTGATCTTCTTGTAGGAAAGGTAACACCTAAAGGTGTAACTGAACTGACAGCAGAAGAGCGCTTGCTCCACGCAATCTTTGGTGAGAAAGCCCGGGAAGTACGGGATACGTCACTCCGTGTACCACACGGCGGCGGTGGAATTGTCCATGATGTAAAAGTATTCAACCGTGAAGATGGGGATGAACTCCCTCCTGGTGTAAACCAGCTAGTCCGTGTCTATATCGTTCAGAAACGTAAAATTCACGAAGGCGATAAGATGGCGGGACGCCACGGAAACAAAGGGGTAATTTCCCGCATACTTCCTGAAGAGGATATGCCGTACCTGCCAGATGGTACACCGGTTGATATCATGCTGAACCCTCTTGGCGTTCCGTCTCGTATGAATATAGGACAGGTGCTAGAGCTCCATCTTGGGATGGCAGCAAGAGCACTGGGCATCCACGTAGCATCACCGGTATTTGACGGTGCTACCGAAGAAGATGTATGGTCAACGATTGAGGAAGCTGGAATGGCCCGAGATGCCAAGACCGTCCTTTATGATGGACGAACAGGCGAACCTTTTGACAACCGGGTTTCAGTTGGCGTCATGTATATGATTAAGCTTGCTCACATGGTTGATGATAAACTTCACGCACGTTCGACTGGCCCGTACTCACTTGTTACGCAGCAGCCTCTTGGCGGTAAAGCCCAGTTTGGCGGACAGCGTTTCGGTGAGATGGAAGTTTGGGCACTTGAAGCATACGGTGCTGCCTATACATTGCAAGAAATCCTCACCGTTAAATCCGATGACGTAGTCGGACGCGTGAAGACATACGAGGCAATCGTAAAAGGGGAGAATGTACCGGAACCAGGTGTTCCAGAATCATTTAAAGTATTAATTAAAGAGCTTCAAAGCCTTGGTATGGATGTTAAGATCCTTTCCGGTGATGAAGAGGAAATAGAAATGCGTGACCTTGAAGATGATGATGATATGCAGCAGGTTGATACATTGACAATCGCGCCAGAATCACAAAACTTCGAGTCTGAAAAAGTAGGTTCCAAAGAATAGCTTCAAAAGAGTAACAAACCACAGCTTGCCCGGGTTGCATGGATAGATAGGCGCTCGGGAAGAGCTGTGTCTAGCTACAGGGTAAAACCTGGAGATTAAAAGGGAGGTAGGCCCCTTGCTTGATGTTAATAATTTTGAGTATATGAAAATCGGCCTTGCATCACCTGATAAAATTCGTTCCTGGTCTTTTGGTGAAGTCAAGAAGCCTGAAACAATTAACTATCGTACATTGAAGCCGGAAAAGGACGGTTTGTTCTGTGAGAGGATTTTCGGACCTACAAAGGACTGGGAATGCCATTGCGGAAAATACAAGCGTGTCCGTTACAAAGGTGTTGTCTGTGATCGATGCGGCGTTGAAGTAACACGCGCCAAAGTGCGCCGTGAACGAATGGGCCACATTGAACTAGCAGCTCCTGTTTCTCATATCTGGTATTTCAAAGGGATTCCTAGCCGAATGGGGCTTGTCCTGGACATGTCACCTCGTGCTCTGGAGGAAGTTATTTACTTTGCATCTTACGTTGTTACTGAAACAGGCGAAACAAGCCTTGAAAAGAAGCAACTCCTTTCAGAGAAGGAATACCGTGCTTATCGTGAGAAGTATGGAAACAAGTTCCAGGCCTCTATGGGTGCCGAAGCAATAAAGAAATTACTTTCGGATATCGATCTCAATAAAGAAGCCGATACGCTGAAGGAAGAATTAAAAACCGCGCAGGGACAAAGGCGTACACGGGCAATTAAACGTCTTGAAGTAATCGAAGCTTTCCGTGGATCGGGAAACGAACCGTCATGGATGATTCTTGATGTACTTCCGGTTATCCCGCCGGAACTTCGCCCAATGGTTCAGTTGGATGGTGGACGCTTTGCGACTTCCGACCTGAATGACCTGTATCGCCGCGTTATTAACAGAAACAACCGCTTGAAGCGCCTTCTAGACCTGGGTGCTCCTAGCATTATCGTCCAAAATGAAAAGCGTATGCTTCAGGAAGCAGTAGATGCGCTAATCGATAACGGCCGACGCGGCCGTCCTGTAACAGGGCCTGGAAACCGCCCATTGAAATCTCTTTCGCACATGCTGAAAGGAAAACAGGGACGTTTCCGCCAAAACCTTCTTGGTAAACGTGTTGACTATTCAGGGCGTTCGGTAATCGTTGTAGGACCGAACCTGAAAATGTATCAGTGCGGATTGCCTAAGGAAATGGCACTTGAGTTATTCAAGCCATTCGTCATGAAGGAATTGGTTGAGAAGGGTCTTGCCCATAATATAAAATCTGCCAAGCGCAAAATCGAACGCGTTCAGCCGGAAGTTTGGGATGTACTTGAAGAAGTAATCCGGGAGCACCCAGTCCTTTTGAACCGTGCCCCTACACTGCACAGGCTTGGTATTCAGGCGTTCGAACCGACTTTGGTGGAAGGCCGTGCCATTCGTCTTCATCCGCTCGTATGTACAGCATATAACGCTGACTTTGACGGAGACCAGATGGCTGTACACGTACCGCTTTCCGCAGAAGCTCAAGCAGAAGCACGCTTACTGATGCTGGCAGCTCAGAATATCTTGAATCCGAAAGACGGAAAACCTGTTGTAACTCCTTCTCAGGATATGGTATTGGGTAACTACTACTTGACTCTTGAACGTGAAGGTACAATGGGCGAAGGTATGATTTTCAAAGATACAAATGAAGCGTTGATTGCATATCAAAATGGTTATGTTCATCTGCATACACGGGTAGCAGTGCATGCGGGATCGTTGAATAATGAAACTTTCACAGACGAACAAAACAGCCAGCTGCTACTGACGACTGTCGGCAAACTCATATTCAATGAAATTTTGCCAAAATCGTTCCCATACATCAATGAACCAACGAAAGATAATCTTGAAGTGAAAACCCCAGAAAAGTATTTTGTTGAAAGAGGTACTGATATACCGGCGCGAATTAAGGAAATGCCGCTTGTCGAACCATTCAAGAAAAAAATACTTGGCAACATCATTGCAGAAGTGTTTAAACGCTTCAAGATTACTGAAACGTCCAAAATGCTTGACCGCATGAAGGATCTTGGATTCAAATATTCAACAAAAGCCGGCATCACTGTCGGTGTTGCTGACATCGTTGTATTGGGTGAAAAAGAAGAGATACTTAGTGAATCTCAGAAAAAGGTTGATAATGTTCAGAAACAGTTCAGACGCGGTTTGATCACCGAAGATGAGCGCTATGATCGTGTCATTTCAATCTGGAGCCAAGCGAAGGATACTATTCAGGGTAAACTTATGAACTCCCTGAATAAAACAAACCCAATTTTCATGATGAGTGACTCCGGTGCCCGGGGTAACGCATCCAACTTTACACAGCTTGCAGGTATGCGGGGTCTGATGGCCAACCCGGCTGGACGAATCATCGAATTGCCAATTAAGTCGTCCTTCCGTGAAGGTCTGACAGTATTGGAATACTTTATATCTACTCATGGTGCCCGTAAAGGTCTTGCTGATACAGCCCTTAAAACAGCTGACTCTGGTTACCTTACCCGCCGTCTTGTTGATGTTGCCCAAGATGTCATCGTCCGTGACGATGACTGCGGAACGGACCGAGGATTGCACGTCCGCGCACTTAAAGACGGTACGGAAGTAATTGAAGCACTTGATGAACGCCTAATCGGCCGTTATGCAAGAAGGAATATTAAACACCCTGAAACAGGTGATATTATTGTTCCAGAAAATGGCTTGATTACTGAAGACTTGGCTGTGCAGATCGTTAATGTAGGCATTGAGGAAGTTCAAATCCGTTCAGCATTTACATGTAACACCAGACATGGAGTATGTAAGAAGTGCTACGGACGCAACCTGGCAACTGGCCAGGAAGTTGAAGTCGGTGAAGCGGTTGGTATTATCGCGGCTCAGTCTATCGGGGAACCGGGTACACAGCTTACAATGCGTACATTCCATACGGGCGGCGTTGCTGGGGACGATATTACACAAGGTTTGCCACGTATCCAGGAATTGTTCGAAGCTCGTAATCCAAAAGGCCAGGCTGTTATTGCTGAACTCGAGGGTGTCGTTGTTGGCATCAACGAGGGAAGGGACCGCCAGCATGAAATTGTGGTACAGGGAGAAGTTGAGTCAAAAACTTACTCTGCCCCATATACTGCAAGGCTAAAGGTTGCAGTTAATGATCGCGTCCTAAGAGGTCAGGAACTAACAGAAGGTTCTATCGATCCAAAAGAACTCCTGAAAGTGACCGATGTCGGTTCAGTCCAAGAATACCTGCTTCGTGAGGTACAAAAGGTATATAGGATGCAGGGTGTTGAAATTGGTGACAAGCATATTGAAGTTATGGTGCGCCAGATGCTGCGCAAGGTACGTGTCATTGATGCTGGAGAGACAGATGTCCTCCCTGGTATGCTGCTAGATATTCATCAGTTTACCGATGCAAATGAAAAGGCGTTGTTGAATGGAAAAATGCCTGCCACGGGCCGCCCGGTACTTTTGGGTATTACAAAGGCGTCTCTTGAAACGGATTCATTCCTTTCTGCGGCATCCTTCCAGGAAACTACAAGGGTCCTTACAGATGCAGCCATCAAAGGTAAACGCGATGAACTGCTTGGCTTGAAAGAGAATGTTATCATCGGGAAATTGATCCCTGCGGGAACAGGTATGCAGCGCTATCGCAAGGCAGAGCCGGTTCTTAAAGGTGAACAAACTGACCAAATAACTGTAGAATAAACTTTATTTCGACTGCAAGACAGAAATCGGCATCAGCCCAAACAGGGCTGATGCCAGTTTTTGGATTGTATTTTTGAGGAAAAAGTTAAATGTTATGTTGACAAAAGAATTCCTATGGTGGTAATATAGCAAAGGTGCTCCTATTAGCAAGTGCTTTGGAGGATATGAATAATGTCTTATGAAAAAGTATTGCAAGCGAGGAAACTCATAATAGGAATCAAGCAATCAGCCAAAGCTCTCGAAGACGGGAGTGCAAAAGAGCTGGTGATTGCTACTGATGCTGATCAGAAATTGACAGCAACAGCAGTGGGAATCGCTCGAAAGCTTGGAGTTCCTATACTGTATGTCGATTCCATGAAAAAACTCGGAAAGGCAAGCGGTATTAAAGTAGGAACTGCGGCTGTAGCTATTATCCGATAAAAACTGTTTTTGCAGATGCTGCTGCAAGAACTTTGTTTTTGCTAAAAAAAGAACCACCTGGATGTGTGGGACTACAAAAGATGTGAAGGGAGGAAAAATACAATGCCTACAATTAACCAATTAGTACGCAAGCCTCGTCAATCTGTAGAGGAGACTTCAAAATCCCCTGCATTGAACAAAGGCTATAACAGCTTCAAAAAAGCTCAAACTAACGTATCTTCTCCACAAAAGCGCGGTGTTTGCACCCGTGTTGGTACAATGACTCCGAAGAAACCGAACTCAGCGCTTCGTAAATATGCTCGTGTTCGCTTGACTAACGGTATCGAGGTAACAGCTTATATCCCTGGTATTGGCCATAACCTGCAAGAACACAGTGTTGTTCTTATCCGTGGCGGCCGTGTAAAAGACTTACCGGGTGTACGTTACCACATCGTACGTGGCGCTCTTGATACTGCAGGTGTAAACAACCGTATGCAAGGTCGTTCCAAATATGGAACAAAGCGTCCTAAAGCTGCAAAAAAATAAATCAAAACACTAAATAGAAGCTTTTCTGAAAGGAGGAAAAAACATGCCTCGTAAAGGTCCTGTTGCAAAGAGAGACGTATTGCCAGATCCGTTATACAATTCAAAGCTAGTAACTCGTTTGATCAACAAAATGATGATCGACGGTAAAAGAGGTACATCCCAAGCAATTCTTTACAACTCTTTCGATATCATTCGTGAGCGTACTGGTAAAGAACCAATGGAAGTGTTTGATGCCGCGCTTAAGAACATCATGCCTGTTCTTGAAGTTAAAGCACGTCGTGTTGGTGGAGCAAACTACCAAGTACCAGTAGAGGTGCGCCCTGATCGCCGCACAACTCTTGGTCTTCGTTGGTTAGTAAACTACTCACGCCTTCGCGGTGAGAAGACAATGGAACAGCGTCTTGCTGCAGAAATTATGGATGCAGCAAACAACACTGGTGCTTCTGTCAAGAAGCGCGAAGATACACACAAAATGGCAGAAGCCAACAAAGCATTCGCTCACTACCGCTGGTAGAATGAAAGACGAAAGCTACCGTTTAGCGGCGTAAGTTAGACAAGCTATATTTTGCCTGAGCCGGGTTATGTTACCCGGCTATCCGGGCACCGTCGTACATAGATGCCGGCGGATCCTTTAAAACACTCACACAAGGAAGGAGAAAGACCAAATGGCAAGAGAGTTCTCCTTGGAAAATACTCGTAATATCGGGATTATGGCCCATATTGATGCGGGTAAAACAACCACCACTGAACGCGTGCTTTATTATACTGGGCGTATCCATAAAATTGGTGAAACTCACGAAGGCGCATCCCAGATGGACTGGATGGAACAAGAGCAAGAACGCGGAATCACAATTACATCCGCTGCAACAACTGCACAATGGAAAGGCCACCGCGTTAACATCATCGATACACCAGGACACGTAGACTTCACAGTTGAGGTTGAACGTTCACTTAGGGTACTTGATGGTGCAGTCGCTGTACTTGACGCTCAATCCGGCGTTGAGCCACAGACTGAAACTGTTTGGCGTCAGGCGACTACATACGGGGTTCCCCGTGTAGTATTCGTTAACAAAATGGATAAGATTGGTGCGGATTTCCTTTATTCAGTAGGCACACTGCATGACCGCCTTCAGGCAAACGCACATCCAATCCAACTTCCAATTGGTGCTGAAGATCAATTTAGCGGCATTATCGATCTTGTTGAAATGAAGGCAAGATTCTATGGCAACGATCTTGGTACAGAAATCACTGACGGTGAAATTCCTGCGGAGTACCAGGAGCTAGCTGAAGAATACCGCGAAAAGCTTCTTGAAGCGGTAGCTGAACTTGATGAAGAGTTGATGGAAAAATACCTTGGGGGAGAAGAGCTGACCATTGAAGAAATCAAGGCAGCAATCCGTAAAGGTACTACAAATGTTGAATTCTACCCTGTTATTTGCGGTTCCGCGTTTAAAAACAAGGGTGTTCAATTAATGCTTGATGCAGTAATCGACTACCTTCCATCTCCGCTTGATGTACCTGCAATCAAAGGTATTTTGCCGGATACAGAAGAAGAAGTTGAGCGCCATTCAAGCGATGAAGAGCCATTCTCTGCTCTAGCATTCAAAGTTATGACTGACCCTTATGTTGGTAAACTTACATTCTTCCGTGTTTACTCGGGAACACTTGATTCCGGTTCTTATGTACAAAATTCTACTAAGGGCAAGCGTGAACGTATCGGGCGTATACTGCAAATGCATGCAAACAGCCGTCAGGAAATCTCCAAGGTTTATGCAGGAGATATCGCTGCTGCAGTAGGTCTGAAGGATACTACAACAGGTGACACTTTGTGTGATGACAAGAATCAAGTTATTCTCGAATCTATGCAATTCCCTGAGCCAGTAATCCAGCTTTCTGTTGAGCCTAAATCAAAGGCTGACCAAGACAAAATGGGTCAAGCCCTTCAAAAGCTTCAGGAGGAAGACCCAACATTCCGTGCGTACACTGACCAGGAAACTGGACAGACAATCATTGCAGGTATGGGTGAACTTCACCTGGATATCCTCGTTGACCGTATGCGCCGTGAGTTCAAAGTAGAAGCAAACGTTGGTGCGCCACAGGTTGCCTACCGTGAAACATTCCGCCAATCTGCACAGGTTGAAGGCAAATTTGCCCGTCAGTCTGGTGGACGCGGACAATTTGGACATGTTTGGATTGAATTCTCTCCAAATGAAGAAGGTAAAGGCTTTGAGTTTGTTAATGGTATTGTTGGTGGTGTTGTTCCACGTGAATACATCCCAGCTGTACAGGCAGGACTTGAAGATGCTCTTGACCGAGGCGTTTTGGCAGGCTATCCGCTTGTAGACATTAAAGCCCGTCTTTTCGATGGTTCTTACCATGATGTCGACTCCTCTGAAATGGCGTTTAAGATTGCTGCTTCCATGGCTCTTAAAAATGCGGCATCGAAGTGTGCTCCAGTCATACTCGAGCCAATCATGAAGGTTGAAGTTGTAATCCCTGAAGAATACATGGGTGATATCATGGGTATGCTTACTGCGCGTCGCGGACGTGTTGAAGGTATGGAAGCCCGCGGTAACGCACAGGTAGTCAGGGCGATGGTTCCACTTTCTGAAATGTTCGGTTATGCAACTTCTCTCCGTTCATCAACACAAGGACGCGGTGTTTTCTCGATGCACTTCGACCATTACGAAGAAGTTCCTAAGTCCGTTTCTGAAGAAATCATCAAAAAAAATAAAGGTGAATAATTGATTTTCGCCTTGCAATCAAGTATAACTACTATGTAAGCATAGGCTGAGAGAGTTACTGCTTTCTCGGCCCCTAATAATACTTAACTTTTTAAAATTAAAGGAGGAAATTCCTAATGGGTAAAGCTAAATTCGACCGCTCTAAGCCGCACGTAAATATCGGAACAATTGGTCACGTTGACCATGGTAAAACTACTTTGACTGCAGCAATCACTTCAGTACTAGCAAAAGTTGGTGGTGCAGAAGCTCGCGGGTATGATCAAATCGACGGTGCTCCAGAAGAAAAAGAGCGTGGAATCACAATCTCTACTTCACACGTTGAGTATGAAACTGCTAATCGTCACTATGCACACGTTGACTGCCCAGGACACGCTGACTATGTTAAAAACATGATCACTGGTGCTGCACAGATGGACGGCGGTATCCTTGTAGTATCCGCTACTGACGGCCCAATGCCACAAACTCGTGAGCACATCCTTCTTTCCCGTCAGGTAGGCGTACCTTACCTTGTTGTATTCATGAACAAGTGTGACATGGTTGATGACGAAGAGCTTCTTGAGCTTGTTGAAATGGAAATCCGTGACCTTCTTACTGAATATGAATTCCCTGGTGATGACACTCCTGTTATCAAAGGTTCTGCTCTTAAAGCACTTGAAGGTGAAGCAGAATGGGAAGAAAAGATCAACGAACTTATGGAAGCTGTTGACACTTACATTCCAACACCAACTCGTGATACTGAAAAGCCATTCATGATGCCTGTTGAGGACGTATTCTCAATCACTGGCCGTGGTACAGTTGCTACAGGACGTGTTGAGCGTGGACAAGTAAAAGTTGGTGACGTTGTTGAAATCGTTGGTTTCACTGAAGAGCCAAAATCTACTACTGTAACAGGTGTAGAAATGTTCCGTAAGCTGCTTGACTATGCAGAAGCTGGTGACAACATCGGTGCCCTTCTTCGTGGTGTAGCACGTGAAGAAATCGAGCGTGGACAAGTTTTGGCTAAGCCAAAATCCATTACTCCACACACTAAGTTCAAAGCGGAAGTTTACGTTTTGTCTAAAGAAGAAGGTGGACGTCATACTCCATTCTTCACAAACTACCGTCCACAATTCTATTTCCGTACTTCCGATATTACAGGTATCTGTAATCTACCAGAAGGCGTAGAAATGGTTATGCCTGGCGACAACATTGAAATGTCAGTTGAGCTAATCGCTCCAGTTGCGATTGAAGAAGGAACTAAGTTCTCAATTCGTGAAGGCGGCCGTACAGTAGGCGCTGGCGTTGTTGCTTCTATCCAAGAATAATTAATATCTTTAAAAAAACAGGCGGGTGACGATCCGCCTGTTTTTTTATGCACCTAAATTTGGTCTGTTAGAACAATAGTCACCTAACTTTGAATCGAATAAAAAATGACATAGGATGACGTGTTTCTTCTATACTTATTGATTATGTACTCTCTAGTTTAGATGGAAAATAGAGGGTGGAATAAAGTCATATTGAATTGGAATAAAACATTGCATTCCTTCTGCTGTGCCGCTATAATAGTAAAAGTGTGCTAAACATAAAAAGCTTATAAAACATATTGATTTTAAGAGCTTATTTATGTATAATAGACAATGTTGGTCTTTGACTGCGATGATGTGAGAGGTTGCTGATACACCCGGCCGCTTTGCCATGGCGAGTGTTATCAGGAGATTTTCACGGAGAATGTCTATTTTGAAAATAGGCGAAAAGGAGGGAAAAATAATGGCAAAACAAAAAATCCGTATCCGTTTAAAGGCGTATGATCACAGGATTCTTGATCAATCTGCTGAAAAAATTGTTGAGACAGCGAAGCGATCTGGTGCTTCCGTATCCGGCCCGATTCCACTTCCAACAGAGAAGTCTATCTACACGATCCTTCGTGCGGTGCATAAGTACAAGGATTCTCGTGAACAATTCGAGATGCGTACACACAAGCGTCTAATCGACATTGTGAACCCAACTCCACAAACAGTTGATTCACTAATGCGTCTAGACCTGCCATCCGGCGTTGACATCGAAATCAAACTTTAATTCAAACAATATATTTAAATAATTTTTCAGGAGGTGTGACTAATGACCAAAGGAATCTTAGGAAGAAAGATTGGTATGACTCAAGTATTTGCTGAAAACGGCAACCTGATCCCTGTAACTGTAATCCAGGCAGCTGGAAACGTTGTTCTTCAAAAGAAGACAGTTGAAAACGATGGCTACGAAGCGGTTCAAATCGGCTTCGAAGACAAACGCGAAAAACTTTCCAACAAACCTGAAAAGGGACATGTCGCAAAGGCAAGCACTGCTCCTAAGCGCTTCGTTCGCGAGTTCCGCGGAGTAGACTTGGCAGCATTTGAAGTTGGTCAGGAAGTCAAAGTTGATATTTTTGCAGAAGGCGACATCGTGGATGTAACTGGAGTATCTAAAGGTAAAGGATTCCAGGGCTCAATTAAACGCCATGGACAATCCCGCGGCCCTATGGCTCACGGTTCCCGTTACCACCGCCGTCCAGGTTCGATGGGTCCTGTAGCTCCTAACCGTGTGTTCAAGGGCAAAGCATTGCCAGGCCGCATGGGTGGAGAAGTTGTTACTGTTCAAAACCTTGAAGTTGTAAAGGTTGATACAGAACGCAATCTGGTTCTTGTGAAAGGTAATGTACCTGGACCAAGGAAATCACTTGTAAAAATTAAAACTGCTGTTAAAGCATAGAGACTTCGCAAGAAAGGAGGAACAAACGAATGCCTAAAGTAGCATTATTTAACCAAAACGGTTCACAAGTTGGTGAAATCGAGCTTAATGATACAGTGTTCGGCATTGAGCCTAACCAGCATGTTCTTTTTGAAGCAGTGCTGATGCAAAGGGCTTCACTTCGCCAGGGAACACACAAAACAAAAATCCGTTCTGAAGTAGCCGGTGGCGGTCGCAAGCCATGGAGGCAAAAAGGAACAGGCCGTGCCCGACAGGGTTCAATCCGCTCACCACAATGGAGAGGCGGCGGTACAGTATTTGGTCCAGTACCTCGCAGCTATAGCTATAAGCTTCCTAAAAAGGTACGCCGTTTGGCAATTAAATCCGCATTGTCTTCAAAAGTACTTGAAGAAAATGTACTAGTACTTGAAAGCCTCGCTTTCGATGCTCCAAAAACAAAAGATTTCAAGAGTGTCCTCAAAGGGCTTTCTGTTGAGAAAAAAGCACTTATTGTAACAGCTGACCTTGATGAGAACGTTGCGTTGTCTGCAAGGAATCTTCCTGGCATTACTGTAGTAACTGCCAACGGCATCAATGTCGTAGATGTCCTTAACCATGACAAGCTGATCATCACTAAGGCTGCTGTCGAAAAAGTAGAGGAGGTGCTTGCATAATGGACGTACGCGATGTCATTAAGCGCCCCGTTATTACTGAACGTTCTACTGATTTGATGGCTGAAAAGAAATATACGTTCGAAGTGGACGTTAAAGCCAACAAAACTCAAGTCAAAGACGCTATTGAAACAATCTTTGGCGTTGATGTTGAAAAAGTAAACATCATGAACTACAAAGGCAAGTTCAAGCGCATGGGCAAATTCGGTGGATATACTAACAAACGCCGCAAAGCCATTGTTAAGCTGACTGCAGATAGCAAAGAAATTGAAATTTTTGAATCCTAGAATATAACTAGAAGAGGAGGGAATAGAAATGGCGATTAAAAAGTACAAACCTACCTCTAATGGTCGTCGCGGAATGACTACTTCTGATTTCGCAGAAATCACAACTAGCACTCCAGAAAAGTCTTTGTTGGCTCCGGTAACAAGAAAAGGCGGCCGTAACAACCAGGGTAAGTTAACTGTTCGTCATCAAGGTGGCGGCCATAAGCGTCAATACCGTCTAATCGATTTTAAACGCGATAAAGATGGCATTCCAGGACGCGTTGCCACTATCGAATACGATCCAAACCGTTCCGCAAATATTGCGCTAATTAATTATGTGGATGGAGAAAAGCGTTACATCCTAGCTCCAAAAAACCTTCAGGTTGGACTGCAAGTAATGTCTGGTCCAGAAGCTGATATCAAAGTAGGAAATGCACTTCCACTTGCAAACATTCCAGTTGGTACAGTCGTACACAACATCGAACTAAAGCCTGGTAAAGGTGGACAGCTTGTCCGTTCTGCAGGAACATCCGCACAGGTTCTTGGTAAGGAAGGCAAATACGTACTTGTACGTTTGAATTCTGGAGAAGTTCGCATGATTCTTGCAACTTGCCGCGCAACTGTAGGCCAAGTTGGTAATGAACAGCATGAACTAATCAATATTGGTAAAGCTGGACGTTCCCGCTGGTTAGGCAAACGCCCAACAGTTCGTGGATCTGTTATGAACCCGAATGATCACCCGCACGGTGGTGGTGAAGGACGCTCCCCAATCGGACGTAAGTCACCAATGTCACCATGGGGCAAGCCAACTCTTGGCCGCAAGACTCGTAAGAAAAAGAACAAGTCCGATAAATTCATCGTACGACGCCGTAAAAAATAACGTGATTGAACTACGGTTCGAGGATAGAACCGTAGAACGGTCTCGAAGGGAGGTACCCACATGGGTCGCAGTTTGAAAAAAGGGCCTTTTGTTGATGAGCACCTAATGAAAAAGGTTGAAAGCCTTGGCGCCGACAGCAAACAGGTAGTGAAGACATGGTCTCGCCGTTCTACTATATTCCCACAATTCATCGGCCACACAATCGCTGTGTATGATGGACGTAAACACGTACCAGTTTATGTGACTGAAGACATGGTAGGACACAAGCTTGGAGAATTTGCTCCAACTCGTGCTTATAAAGGTCACGGCAATGACGATAAGAAAACCAGACGTTAATGAGAGGAGGGCATCATCATGCAAGCAAAAGCTGTTGCTAGAACAGTCCGTATTGCTCCTCGTAAAGCTCGTTTAGTCGTAGATTTAATTCGAGGTAAGCAAGTTGGTGAAGCTGTAGCGATTCTGACTTTGACTCCGAAAGCTGCTTCTCCAATCGTAGAAAAAGTATTGAAATCTGCTATGGCAAACGCAGAACATAACTATGAAATGGACGTTAATAACCTTGTTGTTGAACAGGCTTTCGTTGACGAAGGTCCAACACTGAAGCGTTTCCGTCCACGTGCGCAAGGCCGTGCTAGTGCAATTAACAAACGCACAAGCCATATCACAATCGTTCTATCAGAAAAGAAGGAGGGATAATTAGTGGGACAAAAGGTAAATCCAGTCGGTATGCGTATCGGCATCATTCGTGATTGGGAATCGAAATGGTACGCAGGCAAAGACTTTGCTGAACTTCTTCATGAAGACATTAAAGTCCGTGAATACATCCAGAAGCGCCTTAAGGACGCATCTGTTTCTAAAGTAGAAATCGAACGCGCTGCAAACCGTGTTAACGTTACTGTCCACACTGCTAAGCCAGGTATGGTAATTGGTAAAGGCGGTACAGAAGTTGAAGCGCTCCGTAAAGCGTTGAACCAACTTACTGGCAAGCGTGTCCACATCAATATCCTTGAAATTAAGAGAGCAGACATCGATGCTAAGCTTGTTGCTGAAAACATTGCTCGTCAGCTTGAAAATCGTGTATCTTTCCGCCGTGCTCAGAAGCAAGTTATTCAACGTGCTATGCGTGCAGGTGCAAAAGGTATTAAAACAATGGTATCCGGCCGTCTTGGCGGTGCTGATATCGCTCGTTCAGAACATTACAGTGAAGGTACTGTTCCCCTTCATACACTTCGTGCAGACATCGACTATGCTGCTGCTGAAGCTGATACAACTTACGGCAAACTTGGCGTAAAAGTTTGGATCTACAAGGGTGAAGTCCTTCCGACTAAGAAGAAATCCGAGGAAGGAGGCAAATAAACATGTTATTGCCTAAACGTGTAAAATACCGCCGTCAACACCGTGGAAATATGCGCGGTCTAGCAAAGGGCGGAACAGAAGTTACTTTCGGCGAGTACGGCCTGCAGGCACTTGAAGCCTCCTGGATCACAAATCGCCAAATTGAATCTGCCCGTATCGCAATGACTCGTTACATGAAGCGTGGCGGTAAAGTGTGGATTAAGATTTTCCCTCATAAGCCATATACTGCAAAGCCTCTTGAAGTCCGTATGGGTTCCGGTAAAGGTTCTCCTGAAGGCTGGGTAGCAGTTGTGAAACCTGGTAGAATCATGTTTGAGGTTGCCGGTGTTCCTGAAGAAACCGCTCGTGAGGCACTGCGCCTTGCTGCTCACAAACTGCCTGTTAAGTGCAAGTTTGTAAAACGTGAAGAAATTGGTGGTGAATCAAATGAAAGCTAATGAACTTCGTGACCTTACCACTGCCGAACTTGAGCAAAAAGTCAAATCATTAAAAGAAGAACTTTTCAACCTTCGCTTTCAATTGGCGACTGGACAGCTTGAAAACACTGCCCGCATCAGGGAAGTGCGCAAGTCCATCGCACGCATGAAAACTGTTGTCCGCGAAAGAGAAATCGGCGTTAACAATCGATAATTGAGAGGAGGTCCGCCTAATGAGCGAACGCAATCAACGCAAAGTTTACACCGGACGCGTTGTTTCTGACAAAATGGATAAGACCATTACTGTTCTTGTCGAAACACACAAAAAGCATCCTCTTTACGGTAAACGCGTTAAATACTCTAAGAAATTCAAGGCTCATGATGAGCAAAACCAAGCGAAGATCGGTGACGTAGTACGCATTATGGAAACACGCCCGCTTTCTTCTACAAAACGTTTCCGCCTTATGGAAGTCGTTGAAAAAGCAGTTATTATCTAATTGTTCGGATAAGCTTTCATCCGAAGGGAGGTTACACGAATGATCCAACAAGAAACCCGTTTAAAAGTTGCGGACAACTCTGGCGCCCGTGAAGTACTGACAATTAAAGTCCTTGGTGGTTCCGGCCGAAAGACGGCTGGTATTGGCGACGTGATCGTCTGCACAGTCAAACAAGCAACACCAGGTGGCGTTGTTAAAAAAGGCGATGTTGTTAAAGCAGTAATCGTACGGACTAAGAGCGGCGCGCGTCGTCAAGACGGTACTTACATTAAGTTTGATGAAAACGCATGTGTAATTATCCGTGATGACAAGAGCCCACGTGGAACTCGTATTTTTGGGCCTGTTGCACGCGAACTGCGCGACAACAACTTTATGAAAATCGTTTCACTTGCTCCAGAAGTACTTTAATTATAAGTACTTGACATAATACAAACTCAAAATGCCTTTAAGGAGGTGCGCACAGATGCACGTAAAAAAAGGTGACAAAGTAATGGTCATCTCTGGCAAGGATAAGGGCAAGACAGGAACAATCCTTGAGGCTTATCCGAAACAAAGCCGCGTTTTGGTTGAAGGTGTGAACATTGTTAAAAAACACTCAAAACCTTCTCAGGCCAATCCGCAGGGTGGCATCAACAGCCAGGAAGCACCTATCCATGTATCGAACGTAATGCCTGTCGACAAATCCGGCAAACCAAGCCGAGTTGGACACCAAGTTGTTGATGGTAAAAAGGTACGCGTTACAAAATCCGGTGAAGTATTAGATAAGTAGTCCATTGAGAAAGGAGGTACTATAGATGAACCGCCTAAAGGAAAAATATGTGAAAGAAGTTACTCCTGCTCTCGTGAGCAAGTTCAACTATAAATCTGTTATGCAGGTTCCAAAAGTAGAAAAAATCGTTGTAAACATGGGTGTTGGCGACGCAGTTGCAAACGCAAAAGCCCTTGACAATGCTGTTGAAGAACTTACATTGCTTACTGGCCAAAAGCCAATCGTTACACGCGCTAAGAAATCAATCGCTGGGTTCCGCCTTCGTGAGGGTATGCCTATTGGTGCGAAAGTCACTCTTCGCGGTGAACGCATGTATGATTTCCTCGACAAATTAATTTCAGTCTCTCTTCCAAGGGTACGTGACTTCCGCGGAATCTCCAAGAAAGCATTCGACGGCCGCGGTAACTACACACTTGGTGTGAAAGAACAGTTAATCTTCCCTGAAATTGATTACGATAAAGTTAGCAAAGTCCGTGGTATGGATATCGTCATCGTAACGACTGCCAACACTGATGAGGAAGCACGTGAGCTTTTAACTCAGTTTGGTATGCCGTTCCAAAAGTAATCCGAAAATAAGGGAGGCGAAAACGTGGCTAAAAAGTCAATGATTGCGAAGCAAAAACGCACGCCTAAATACAAGGTGCAAGAGTATACCCGCTGCGAACGTTGCGGCCGTCCACACTCTGTTTACCGCAAATTTAAGCTTTGCCGTATTTGTTTCCGTGAATTAGCATACAAAGGCCAGATTCCTGGTGTTAAAAAAGCTAGCTGGTAAACCCCAAGTCTGGGAAGGAGGTAAAATAAATGGTCATGACAGATCCGATTGCAGATATGCTTACCCGCATCCGTAACGCGAACATGGTTCGCCACGAAAAGCTGGAAGTACCTGCTTCCAATATCAAAAAAGAAATTGCTGAAATCCTTAAGCGTGAAGGTTTCGTTCGTGATGTCGAACTAATTGACGACAATAAGCAAGGCATTATCCGTATCTTCTTGAAGTACGGTGCGAATAACGAACGTGTTATCACTGGCCTAAAGAGGATTTCAAAGCCTGGCCTTCGTGTATATGCAAAGTCTAACGAAGTTCCACGTGTATTGAACGGCCTTGGTATCGCGCTTGTATCTACATCCCAAGGTGTCATCACTGACAAAGAAGCTCGCGCAAAGCAAGTTGGCGGCGAAGTTTTAGCATACATCTGGTAAGAAAGTTTCCGAATGAATGGAGGTGCACTAAATGTCACGCGTAGGTAAAAAACCAATCGAAATTCCTGCAGGAGTATCGATTTCGATAGATAAAAATACAGTTACTGCAAAAGGACCACGAGGTGAACTTGTTCGTTCTTTCAGCCCTGAAATTTCTATCAACGTAGAAGAAAAAACTGTTACAATAACACGCCCTTCCGATGAGAAGGAAATTCGCGCATTGCATGGCACTACTCGTGCTATTATTGCAAATATGGTTGAAGGTGTATCAACTGGTTTCCAAAGGAATTTGGAACTAATTGGTGTCGGATACCGGGCATCCAAGCAAGGTAACAAGCTTGTACTGAACGTTGGTTATTCACACCCAGTTGAGATCGAGCCTGAAGCTGGGCTTGAAATTGAAGTACCTGCTAATACAAAGATTAGTATTAAAGGTAACGATAAGGAACGTGTAGGCGCACTTGCAGCCAACATTCGTGGCGTCCGTCCTCCAGAGCCTTATAAAGGCAAAGGAATTCGCTATGAAGGCGAAGTTGTCCGTCGCAAAGAAGGCAAGAAAGGTAAATAAAGCCGCATAGTATTACGAAAGGAGTGACGTAAATGATTACGAAGCTTGATAAAAACGCGAGCCGTAAGAAGAGGCATGCACGTGTCCGTTCCAAGCTTAGCGGAACTGCAGCCCGTCCACGTTTGAATGTGTTTCGTTCCAATAAACATGTTTATGCTCAGTTAATCGACGATGTGAACGGAGTTACTCTTGCGAGTGCTTCAAGTATGGAAAAAGATTTCGGTCTTGAATCTACTAATAACATCGAAGCAGCTCAAAAGGTCGGCGAATTAGTAGCAAAACGCGCAGTAGAAAAAGGTATCACATCTGTTGTCTTTGACCGCGGAGGATATCTATATCACGGGCGTATCCAGGCTCTTGCAGATGCTGCTCGCGAAAACGGTCTGCAATTTTAATAGACAAAGGAGGGACACATAAAGATGCGTCGCATTGATCCAAACAAACTTGAACTTGAAGAACGCGTAGTTACCGTCAACCGTGTAGCAAAGGTTGTTAAAGGCGGACGTCGTTTCCGTTTCACGGCTCTTGTCGTAGTTGGAGACAAGAATGGCCATGTCGGCTTTGGAACAGGGAAAGCTCAGGAAGTTCCTGATGCCATCCGTAAGGCTGTCGAAGATGCCAAGAAAAACTTAATTAAAGTACCAATGGTTGGAACGACTGTACCTCACCAGGTAATTGGCCGTTTCGGAGCTGGTGAAATCCTTTTAAAACCAGCTTATGAAGGTACTGGAGTTATCGCAGGTGGACCTGTACGTGCTGTACTTGAACTTGCAGGTGTCGGTGATATCCTATCGAAATCCCTTGGAACGAACACTCCAATCAACATGGTTCGTGCAACTATAGATGGCTTGAAGCAGCTTAAGAGTGCCGAAGAAGTTGCTAAATTGCGCGGAAAATCAGTAGAAGAACTGTTAGGTTAAGGGAGGGAAATCAAATGGCTAACAAATTGCAAATTACCCTCACTAAAAGCGTAATTGGACGCCCACAGGACCAACGCGAAACAGTTAAGGCTCTCGGATTGCGAAAAGTAAACCAAACCGTTGAGCAGCAAGATAATGCCGCTATTCGTGGTATGATCAACAAGGTTGCTCACCTTGTAACGGTTAAAGAACAATAATCGATTCTTTTCTTTCAATAAGGAGGTGCCCAAATGAAACTTCATGAATTAAAACCTGCAGAAGGTTCCCGCAAAGAACGTAAACGTCTAGGTCGTGGTATTGGTTCTGGTCAAGGTAAAACTGCTGGTAAAGGTCATAAAGGTCAAAATGCCCGTTCCGGTGGTGGTGTTCGTATAGGTTTTGAAGGTGGTCAAACGCCTTTATTCCGCCGTCTTCCTAAGCGCGGTTTCACAAACATTAACCGTAAGGAATATGCGATTGTTAACCTTGATGTCCTAAACAGCTTTGAAGATGGTACAGAAGTTACTCCAGAACTTCTTATCGAAGCTGGCCTGGTTAAGAACGAGAAAGCAGGAATCAAGATTCTTGCAAAAGGGAACGTTGAGAAGAAATTGACTGTAAAAGCTCATAAATTTTCCTCTGCTGCCAAGGAAGCAATCGAAGCTGCTGGTGGAAACACTGAGGTGATCTAATGTTCCGGACAATCTCCAATTTTATGCGCGTGGCTGAAATAAGGAATAAAATCCTTTTCACTTTATTAATGCTATTGATTTTCCGTATCGGGACCTTTATTCCGGTGCCGAACGTCAATGCAGACATTCTAGCAGCTCAAGATCAGTTCAGCGTATTTGGAGTCTTGAATACGTTCGGCGGAGGAGCGCTGCAAAACTTCTCTATTCTAGCAATGGGGATCATGCCTTATATTACTGCTTCCATCATCATTCAGCTCTTGCAGATGGATGTTGTCCCTAAATTTACCGAGTGGTCAAAGCAAGGGGATGCAGGAAGGCGAAAGTTAGCTCAATTTACTCGTTACTTTACTATTGTGCTTGGATTTATCCAGGCATTAGGTATGTCATACGGGTTTAACAATATGACTCAAAGCCAATTGATTGTTGATCCGGACATTCCAACGTACTTGTTGATTGCAACTGTGTTAACAGCAGGCACAGCCTTCTTGATGTGGCTTGGCGAACAAATCACTTCAAAAGGCGTAGGAAACGGTATTTCAATTATTATCTTTGCGGGCATTGCAGCGGGAATCCCTACTACAGTGAACCAAATTTACATTCAACAATTTCAAAATGTAGGGGATAAGTTGTTTATCAATATCCTGATTGTTATCCTTTTACTTTTGGCTGTTGTTGCAATCGTTGTTGGAGTTATCTTTGTTCAGCAAGCTACCAGGAAAATTCCGATTCAATATGCAAAGCGGATGACTGCAGGACGTACACCAGTTGGCGGACAATCGACACACATGCCGCTAAAAGTTAACGCTGCCGGTGTTATTCCAGTAATCTTCGCTGTGTCCTTTATCATCACTCCAAGGACAATTGCTTCGTTTTTTCCAACAAATGATGTTACTCTCTGGATTCAGCGAGTATTCGATTATACCCATCCGGTTGGGATGATTATGTATGCGGCATTGATTATCGCGTTTACGTATTTCTATGCGTTCATTCAGGTGAATCCGGAACAAGCTGCCGAAAATCTGCAAAAGCAGAGTGGTTACATTCCCGGAATCCGTCCTGGTAAACCAACGCAAGAATACTTTACCCGCGTGTTGTATCGACTAACATTTGTCGGAGCAATTTTCCTTGCTGTTATTGCAATCCTTCCAATCATCTTCATTCAAGTTGCCAACCTGCCTCAATCTGCACAGATTGGTGGTACCAGCCTATTGATTGTTGTTGGTGTTGCGCTTGAAACAATGAAACAATTGGAAGCTCAGTTAGTAAAACGCCATTATAAGGGCTTTATCAAGTAAAAAATGGTTTTGGGGACATACGTTCCCTAAAACCACTTAATCCCTAAGGGGGTGTTGATGTGAACTTAGTATTAATGGGCCTTCCTGGTGCCGGGAAAGGCACTCAGGCAGAAAGAATAGTTGACCGCTATAACATTCCTCATATCTCTACTGGAGATATGTTCCGTGCAGCCATGAAGGAAGGTACGGAACTCGGTTTGAAAGCTAAGTCCTATATGGATGAAGGGGCGCTTGTCCCGGATGAAGTAACGATTGGAATTGTACGTGAACGTCTAAGTAAGGATGATTGCGAAAGAGGTTTCCTTCTCGATGGTTTTCCAAGGACTGTTCCACAAGCAGAGGCATTGGAAGGTATCCTTTCTGAGCTGAACAAAAAAATCGATTTTGTCCTCAACATCGAGGTTGATGATTCGATTTTATTGGAACGCTTGACTGGCCGACGCATATGCAAGTCCTGCGGAGCAACATACCATCTTGTTTTCAATCCTCCTAAGGAAGAGGGTACCTGTGATCGCTGTGGAGGCGAGCTCTATCAAAGGGCTGATGATAATGCCGAAACTGTTCAAAACAGGCTTGACGTAAACATGGCACAATCCAAGCCGCTGCTTGATTTCTATTCTGAAAAAGGCTACTTGCGAAATATCGATGGCCAGCGCGAAATCTCTGAAGTTTTTAATGATATTGAGTCATTGCTTGCAGGCCTTCGTTAAGGATTATCTGTAATATGCAGCGTACGCTCCTGGATAGTCCACATTGGTTATTATTATTATCTCGGCCTGTACTTATCCTGTTCGTAGAAGTGTCGAGATAACAACTCGGCTATTGTGTGTGAAGGAATGAGTGATTTAAAGGGCTGAAGAAGGCATTGCCAGGCGAGCGTCTTTCAACTATCTCGCATGCGATTCAGGTGTATGTAGAAGAAAACAGTTTTTCCGTTGTGCGCGAGTATGCCGGATACGGTGTAGGGCAAGACTTACATGAAGACTCACACGGTCTTTAAGTAAGCCCACCTATTAATTTACGTGGATAGAAGCCTGGAATAGTGCTGGCAATTGAGCCGATGGTGAATGCGGGAAGCCGATATGTCCAAACAGTGGCTAAAGAGAGTTGTAACGATAACTGGCAAAACTGCTCACTTTGAACAGAGGATTGCAATTAGTCGATGAAGGCTATGAAAATTCTCTTATTGCTATAAGGAAACTGGATTGACCTTCAGATCCTCTGGCATGTTAAAAAAGGACGGGGCAGTAGCCAATATGTTATAATCATAAAGTTGGTTGATGAGAAAATTGTTCTGGTGGCTATTGTTTTACGCGAAAGAATGATTGCCCGAGAAGAAAGTTATCAGGCATCTCCAACTAGTGGACCGCATAGCTCCAGAAGTTTAATACAGTAACAAGGTCACAGGCTGCGCCACTAAATTGGGAAGCTGCGCTTCGCTTTACAAGATTTAAACAAACGCCTGTCCGATCTAGAGAAGGGAGACGATTTCGATGGCTAAAGATGATGTAATTGAAATTGAAGGTAAGGTAACTGAAACTTTGCCAAACGCCATGTTTAAGGTAGAATTAGAAAATGGCCATACTGTACTTGCCCATGTTTCCGGCAAAATCCGTATGCACTTCATCCGAATTCTGCCTGGCGATAAAGTGACAGTGGAGCTGTCTCCATACGACTTAACACGCGGAAGGATTACCTACCGCTTTAAATAAGCCGATTGCACTCCGAACTGCTAAGGAGGTTAGGATAATGAAAGTAAGACCATCTGTAAAACCGATCTGCGAAAAGTGCAAAGTTATCCGTAGACGCGGAAAAGTTATGGTTATATGTGAAAACCCTAAACACAAACAAAAACAAGGTTAACTCTAAAGGAGGTGCGCATATTTTATGGCACGTATTGCTGGTGTAGATATTCCTCGTGAAAAACGCGTGGTCATCTCATTAACTTACATTTATGGTATTGGTAAAAATACAGCTCAAAAGGTTCTTGCTGAAGCGGGCGTTTCTGAAAATACTCGTGTTCGTGACCTGACTGAAGATGAACTGAACAAAATCCGTGACATCATTGATAAGCTAAAGGTAGAAGGAGATCTTCGCCGTGAAGTATCCCTTAATATCAAACGCTTGATGGAAATCGGAAGCTACCGTGGCCTTCGTCACCGCCGTGGCCTGCCTGTTCGCGGCCAAAACACCAAGAACAATGCTCGTACACGTAAAGGTCCACGTAAGACTGTAGCGAACAAGAAGAAATAATCAGTAAAGGAGGTACTTACAAATGGCACGTAAAACTAATACTCGCAAACGCCGTGTGAGAAAGAATATTGAAGCAGGTATCGCACATATTCGCTCAACTTTTAACAATACAATCGTAACCATCACTGACGTTCATGGTAATGCTATTTCATGGTCAAGTGCAGGTGCGCTTGGGTTCAAGGGTTCCCGTAAATCCACTCCATACGCTGCGCAAATGGCTGCTGAAACTGCTGCTAAGACATCAATGGAACATGGACTAAAAACTCTTGAAGTAACTGTTAAAGGCCCTGGTGCTGGCCGTGAAGCTGCAATCCGTGCTCTTCAAGCCGCTGGTCTTGAAGTTACTGCGATTAAAGACGTAACTCCAGTTCCTCATAATGGTTGCCGTCCACCAAAACGCCGCCGTGTTTAATTTTTCTGTATAGAATTCGTATCCATGTCTATAATGGGATATGATACTATTATTTTCGTTCTAGCAGAATCAATATTCCAGTTGTTGTGCACAAACAGGGACGAATACATGGGGGAATTTCGGCCGGATTTTGAGGCCGGGTTTTCGACGTTTTGAAGGAGGGTATATTTGATGATCGAAATAGAAAAACCAAAAATCGAAACGGTTGAGATCAGCGATGATGCCAAGTACGGGAAGTTCGTCGTAGAACCACTTGAGCGTGGATATGGTACAACTCTGGGTAACTCCTTACGTCGTATCCTACTATCTTCACTCCCAGGTGCAGCAGTCACATCGATCCAGGTCGATGGGGTACTACATGAGTTTTCAACAATTGAAGGCGTCGTTGAGGATGTTACATCCATTATCTTAAACATTAAGAAAATCGCATTAAAAATATACTCCGATGAAGAAAAGACGCTTGAAATCGATGTACAGGGCGAAGGTACGGTGAAAGCCGGAAACATTACTCATGATAGTGATGTGGAAATCCTGAATCCTGACTTGCATATTGCAACATTGGGATCAAACGGACATCTTCGTATGCGCTTGACTGCTAGGCGTGGAAGAGGCTATACACCAGCCGATCAAAACAAGAGGGAAGACCAGCCGATTGGAGTTATTCCGATTGACTCGATCTATACTCCTGTATCCCGTGTATCCTATCAAGTAGAGAATACTCGTGTTGGACAAATGACCAACTATGATAAACTTACTTTGGATGTATGGACAGACGGCAGCACTGGGCCTCAGGAAGCTATTGCTTTTGGAGCCAAAATCCTGACTGAGCATTTGAATATCTTTGTGGGTCTTACCGATGAAGCGCAAAATGCCGAGATCATGATTGAAAAAGAAGAAGACCAAAAAGAAAAAGTCCTAGAGATGACAATTGAAGAATTGGACCTTTCCGTCCGTTCATACAACTGCCTAAAGCGTGCGGGAATTAACACTGTCCAGGAGCTTGCAAACAAGACCGAGGAAGATATGATGAAAGTACGCAACCTTGGCCGAAAGTCACTCGAGGAAGTAAAGGCAAAACTAGAAGAGCTTGGATTGGGTCTGCGCAAGGACGACTAGGCTTGTCCGGTGTATCCAACTATAGCTTTCACTGACTTCAACAAAGGAGGGAACCCTTCATGGCATACAGAAAATTAGGCCGCACAAGCGCCCAGCGTAAAGCGATGCTTCGTGACCTTACAACTGATCTGATTATCAATGAACGTATCCAGACAACTGAAACACGTGCGAAGGAATTGCGTTCTGTTGTAGAAAAAATGATTACTCTTGGCAAGCGCGGAGATTTGCATGCACGCCGCCAGGCTGCATCATACGTCCGTAACGAAGTTGCAGATGCTGAAAACAATACTGACGCTGTTCAGAAGTTGTTCGGTGATATTGCACCACGCTATGCAGAGCGCCAAGGTGGATATACACGTATAATGAAAATTGGACCTCGCCGCGGCGATGGCGCACCAATGGTTATTATCGAACTCGTTTAATAGACTCACATAGAGGGCAAGGGACCTGATTTCTTGCCCTCTTTTAACAAGAGAGATTCCATACCGGTCTGTTCTTTTAGTATAGTGGAAGCGCCTTCGGGGGCTTGTACAAAAGAATACGCTTTACCGCACAAGCCAAAAAGAGTGTTACGATGGGCTGGAATATCGTTTTGATAACCGGTCAGCTTGGATTTTTGCCCATAAAATCCGGAAGAAGGAATAGAGATTGATTCTTCTTTTCCTGTCCCGTCTAGCTCATGCACCCCTCCCATTTCTTTAAGGAAACCCTGTTTTTACAGCTGATGTACAAGTCTGTAGGGGGGCGGGGTGCAGGCTTTTTTTGCATTATAGGGGTTTGTGTTAGCAGAGAGAAGTTGTATAGGTGGAGAGGAGGATGATCAGCATGCCAGAATCAATAATAAGCCTTGAACACGTTTCGTTCCAGTATCCATCAGCAGATGGGTATGCTGTGAGGGATGTAACCTTCAATATTTATAAAGGTGAATGGCTGGCAATTGTAGGCCATAATGGTTCAGGAAAGTCAACGCTGGCCAGGATGCTGAACGGTCTCCACTATCCTCAGGTAGGAATAGTCAAGGTGGATGGGCTAGCACTCAATGAAAATACTGTCTGGGAAGTCCGAAAGAAGATGGGGATGGTTTTTCAAAATCCTGATAATCAGTTTGTCGGAACCACGGTTAAGGATGATGTGGCTTTTGGTCTGGAAAATAACGGGATCGCTCAAGAAGAAATGGCCGTAAGAGTACCTGAAGCTTTGGAAAAAGTAAAGATGGGCAATTTTCTCGATCAAGAGCCGCACCATCTATCAGGCGGGCAAAAGCAGCGTGTCGCAATAGCTGGCATTCTTGCTTTAAGGCCTTCTATCATCATCCTTGATGAAGCTACATCCATGCTAGACCCAAAAGGCAGGGAAGAGGTACTTGAAACAGTCAGGCTGCTTAAGGACGAGAAAACCTTAACGGTTATCTCAATTACCCATGATTTGGATGAGGCAGCCAAAGCGGACAGAATTATTGTCATGAATCGTGGAGAAGTATACCGGGAGGGAGTTCCGGAAGATATTTTTGCACTTGATGATGAATTGATTTCCCTTGGCCTTGATATTCCTTTTTCGGTGAAAATGGGAAAGGAATTAAAAAGAAACGGGGTTCACTTGGAGAAGAACTACTTGGCGGAAGAAGAGTTGGTGAGGGAACTATGGAAATATCACTTAGAAAAGTAGAGTATAAGTACCAGGCGGATACTCCTTTTGAAAGGTTGGCAATCCAGGATGTATCACTTGAGATACCTTCAGGAACATACCTTGCCATTATTGGCCATACAGGTTCCGGAAAATCCACAGTCTTGCAGCACTTAAACGGTCTTCTCCAGCCAACATCAGGCATTGTTAAAATTGGCGACCGTACATTACAGGCAGGCACAAAGGAGAAGAACCTAAAGGAAGTTCGGCAAAAGGTCGGTATAGTTTTCCAATTCCCCGAACATCAACTCTTTGAGGAAACGGTTGAAAAGGATATTTGTTTTGGGCCCATGAATTTTGGTGTATCTGAGGAAGATGCAAGAAAAAGGGCGAGAGCTGCACTTGAACAGGTAGGACTTGCAGAAGAAGTTTTACAAAAGTCGCCCTTTGAGTTATCTGGTGGACAGATGCGCCGTGTGGCAATAGCAGGAGTACTGGCTATGGATCCAGACGTACTAGTCCTGGATGAGCCAACTGCAGGTTTGGATCCGCGCGGCCGAAAAGAAATTATGGATATGTTTTACAACCTTCATAAATTGAGAGGTTTGTCTACCGTACTTGTAACACATAGTATGGAGGATGCAGCCCGCTATGCTGATCTGATTGCAATAATGCATCAAGGCAGGACAGTAAAGACCGGGACACCAGAAGAAATCTTTTCTGATCCTGCTGAACTTGTTGAACTTGGGCTTGATGTTCCAGAAGCAGTACGATTTCAGTTGAAGTGGGAGCGTCAGTTTGGTGTGAAGCTTGGGAAAACATATTTGACCATTGAGGATCTTGCTGAAGAAATTGCCCGTTTTGAAGGGGGTATACGTCCATGATGGAAAAAATGATTTTTGGACGTTACGTCCCAGTTGATTCAGCTATTCATAAAATGGATCCGCGCTCAAAGCTTATCTTGGTATTTTCGTTTGTAGTCATTGTCTTTCTCGCGAATAATGTCATTACCTATGGGTTACTGGCTGTTTATACTTTTTACTTATTAAGCTTGTCAAGGATCCCGCTAAAATTCCTATATGAAGGATTAAAGCCGATCCTTTGGCTAGTAATATTTACTCTCCTGCTGCACTTGTTCCTTACCCGGGAAGGAAACGTGGTCTTGGAACTTGGTTGGATTAAGATTTACAGCGGAGGGATTCGCCAGGGAATATTTATTTCCTTAAGATTCTTTTTCCTGATACTTGTTACATCCTTGCTTACCCTTACAACAACACCTATAGAAATTACGGACGGATTGGAAGTACTGTTAAATCCTCTTAAGAAAATAAAATTTCCAGTTCATGAGCTTGCCCTAATGATGTCCATTTCCCTTCGTTTTATTCCAACACTGATGGAGGAAACAGATAAGATTATGAAAGCCCAAATTGCCCGTGGTGTAGAATTTGGCAGTGGTCCAATTAAGGATCGAATTAAAGCAATCATCCCCTTATTAATCCCTTTATTTGTAAGTTCGTTTAAACGGGCGGAAGATTTGGCAACTGCAATGGAAGCGCGGGGCTATCGAGGCGGAGAGGGCAGGACAAGGTTCAGGAAGCTGGAATGGAAAAAGACAGATACAATCCAAATCCTTTTATTGGTTGCATTGACAGTTGTCCTGGCAATGTTGCGTTCTTAATGGAGGAAAAGTATGCAGCGCTATAAATGCATTATTTCATATGATGGAACAGGTTTTGCCGGGTATCAGGTCCAGCCAGGTAAACGAACCGTCCAGGGTGAATTGGAAGCTGCCCTCACAAAGCTTCATAAAGGTGAAAACGTGAGGGTCACAGCTTCTGGAAGAACAGATGCAGGTGTCCATGCTAAAGGCCAGGTCATTCATTTTGACTCGCCCCTATCCATACCTGAGAAGCGCTGGCCAGTGGCTCTCAATTCTTTGCTTGGCGGTGAAATAGTGGTGCTTTCGGCTACTAAATCAGCTTCCGGCTTCCATGCGAGATTTGACGCAAAAGGGAAGGAATATCGTTATTTCCTCCATCTCGGCGAACATAGAGACCCATTTATTCGCAATTTTGCTTATCATTATCCCTATTCTTTGAATATTGAAGCGATGAAAGAAGCGGCATTTCATTTATGCGGCACACACGATTACTCGAGTTTTTGCGCTTCAAATACAGATGTAAAGGATAAGGTCCGAACTGTATCCGGAATTACTTTTTCAAAAGAAGAGGATCGTCTTGTAATGGTATTTAGCGGAAATGGGTTTTTGTATAACATGGTAAGAATTCTGACTGGAACGCTTTTAGAGGTCGGTACAGGTGCCAGGAAACCGGGTGATATGAAGGAACTGCTTGAAGCAAGAGACCGGACTCAAGCTGGGAGAACCGCTCCTTCTCACGGACTTTACTTGTGGAAGGTCCATTACTGACGAGCATGGTATATGCATATAGGCACATAATCAATGCGCGTTTAAAATATTTTTACTGACAACTAAACCTGGTGTATAATATTTTCTTGACATATGAACCATAAGCGTTTATCATATCATATGTGTGTATTTTAATCCCACGATAAAGCCCCGGAAAGCCTCATCGTGATTAAGAATATATGAACTTGACACTTGATGCGCAAAACCGCTTCGGCACCGCTCCCGGAACAGAGCAGGTAGCCTTTTTAGCTGATATAAAGCGCGAACTATTTTTTTGATTTAAATTAGGAGGGAAACTCTCATGCGTACAACATTTATGGCGAATGCCAACAATATCGAGCGTAAATGGTACGTGGTTGATGCAGAAGGCAAGACTCTTGGACGCCTTGCTTCCGAAGTTGCAGCAATCCTACGTGGCAAAAACAAACCAACTTTTACACCGCATGTCGACACAGGTGACCATGTTATTATTCTAAATGCTTCTAAAGTAGCTCTTACAGGCAACAAACTGCATGACAAGATTTACTACCGCCACACCCAGCACCCAGGCGGCCTTAAGCAAAGGACAGCGCTTGAAATGCGCACTAACTACGCCGAGAAAATGCTTGAGCTTGCTGTTAAAGGCATGCTTCCAAAGAATTCTCTTGGCCGTCAAATGTTTAAAAAGCTGCATGTATATGCTGGCAGCGAGCATCCGCACCAAGCACAAAAACCAGAAGTTTACGAACTTCGCGGATAATAAAGGGAGGGTATTAACTTGGCACAAGTTCAATATATCGGCACAGGCCGTCGTAAAAGCTCTGTTGCCCGCGTACGCCTAGTACCTGGCAATGGCCAAATCACAGTCAACAATCGTGAAATCACTAACTACATTCCATTCGAAGCACTTCGTGAAGTTGTTAAGCAGCCGCTTGTTGCGACTGAAACTCTTGGCAGCTACGATATTCTAGTAAACGTTAAAGGGGGCGGCTACACTGGCCAGGCTGGCGCAATCCGCCACGGCATCGCACGTGCATTGCTTCAAGCTGATCCAGAATTCCGTCCAACACTGAAGCGTGCAGGTCTTCTGACTCGTGACGCTCGTATGAAAGAACGTAAGAAATACGGTCTTAAAGGCGCTCGTCGTGCACCTCAGTTCTCAAAGCGTTAATTTTGCTTATCAAAGACTCTCAACCAATTTGGTTGGGGGTCTTTTTGTGTGCAAAGTACTGTCACTCCACTTTTTTGTTCATCACAGCAATTGTTTCACAGGCTATTAATGATCCGGATTAATTAAGAATGCCATCAAGGAATGCCCAGATGCCTATACTTTTTTTAATCAAGGTCTCTAGCCGATTGGCTGGGGCCTTGATTTTTTTGCATAAAAACCAGCCCTGTTGCCAAGGCTGGACAAAAATTATCTGTTGGCCTGAATTTTGGTTTTTGGCAGGAGGGCACTTAAAACCCCTGCCCCAATCAGCAGGACGACAGCGAATAAGAATGACAGGCTGTAACTGCCGGATTGGTCGAACAGGAGACCCGGGATGAAGGAACCAAGTGCAGAACCGAATTGGTGGCTCATGAACAGCCAGCCGGTTAAAAGCCCTAGAGATTGTCCTTTAAAGTACTCGGACATCAGTTTAACTGTAGGAGGGACAGTCGCGAAATCAACGAGCCCGAATGAAACTGAAAAAATCAGCAGCAGGGTAGGATTTTCAACAAAGATTACCATCAGGCTTACCTGGCTAGAGAACACAAACAGGAAGAGGACGGTTAATGCTCTCGTAAAATATAGGAAGGCAAGGATTTTCCGGTTGTCAATTTTATCGGCGAGAACTCCGGCCAGGAGAGTGCCCAGGATATTGAATCCTGCCAGCAGGCTGACTGCGGTACTGGTGACAACCGGAGAGAACCCGCAGTACTGGGCAAACGGGATTAGATGGGTATCCATCAAACCGGTTGTCGTTACTCCACAAACAAAGAATGGAATCAGCAAAAACCAGAATTTCCGGCCTGGAAGGGAATCGTTCCCTTTAACACCCGAAGAGGAAATGGACGTTTCTTCCGGCGGAGCAGCACCGCCCAGGGGCTCGTACCCCGCTTCCGCAGGATCGGATTTTAGCAGCAAGGCCAGGACCGGGCAGACAACAATCAGTAGGAACAATCCAAGTATGAGGACAGTATTTTGCCAGCCGTAAATTTCAATTAGGAATATCGAACTTGTAACGATGACCATCTGGCCTGCACCAAAGCCGGCTTCTACCAGACCAAGTGCCAGGCCGCGCTTTGCTGTGAACCATTTAGTGACCGCCACCGTTGCGGTGACACCGGATGCTCCGCCAAAACCCGCTGAAGAGATAATCCCGTACAAGATGAACAGCTGCCAGACGGATGTTGCAAAAAAGGTCAGAAGTGTACCGATGCCCACGATTGCAGTACTAATGACAAACACGAACCTGACCCCGTATTGATCAATCATTTTACCGGCAAGAGGCTGGGCAAGGGCAAAAACAAGAAAGCTTAAAAACGACACGGCAGAAATCGTTCCCCGTGTTGCCGAAAAATACGTTTCCCATGATTCCATGAAAGCACCAAAGGAAAAACGAACACCCTGGCTCGCAAGTACTCCAAAAAATGAAACGCTTAAAATAACCCAAGCGTAATGGACCTTTCTTTTCATACAAACCCTTCTTTTCTGTTTAAATGGGCGAAATATAACGGTTATAACTATGGGCTCCGCCTGTTAATTTTCTTTTTATTCAGATAGTATACCAGATAATTGCTAATTGGTTGCAAATCTGGAAAACGAATCACTGCTAGAGGCTGTATTCTCTTTTTAACCCTGATAAAGACTAGGATTAAGAGGTGAATGTATTGAATGTGATTACAACCTTTACTGAAAAAAGACGTCAAAAACAGATGAAATATGAACGTTCTGTCTTACGTGAAGTGAATATAGAGGAATTGAAAAGAAAAGTTCAGGAATATTTCGGCTCGACCAGGCTCACTGCCGGACTATTCAAGAACCCCGGAATTCTAGAGGCTTGTTATGATGTAGCACTGGAGTCGTATTTGCTGGGGGCAAATTTATCAAAATTCGCCCATAGTGGTGAAGCGATTGAATCGACACTTAAACGATGTGAACCGGAGGAAACTCACTTAATTGATACTCTTTATAATTTCCTGTTATATTGGGGTGCTGGTGAGGAAGGATTCTACTCTGAGGCTCTTTACTTCCAGTGTGAGCAATATGTACGATCGTGGTGGATGGCAGGATATGAAAAAGGCCGCCGCCGTTATAAGCTTCGCCTCCACTAGTCGTCTCATTTCTGTTCTAAATGCCCTGACCTGCCCATATAGTGATATAGAAAAGGACAGGCAGGGGGATGGACGGAGTGTGGAAACGAAGACTGAAACGGACTGCCTTTGCGGTCGGGCTGGTCGTGCTGTTTTTTATAATCCAGTTTGATTTTAATGAAAATAAAACATGGACAACCTGGAGTATGCCTTTATCAGGGAAGGTGATCCTCATTGACCCGGGCCATGGTGGTGTTGATGGCGGTGCGGGAGACCGACCGATGCAGGAAAAGGATATCGCCCTTAGCATATCTCTAAAGCTTCGTGATTTCCTGCAGCAACAAGGGGCAATTGTCCTAATGACACGTGAAACAGATCGGGATCTCGCACCGACTGATATGAAAGGCTATAGCCGCAGAAAAGCAGCAGACCTAAAAGAAAGAATAAAAATTATCAATAACTCTGATGCCGACCTGGTTATTAGCATTCATTTAAATGCAATTCCATCCTCAAGATGGAGTGGCGCACAGACATTCTATAATTCAAAACTGAAAGAAAATGCAAAAGCAGCGAAGCTAATTCAGAAGGAACTTAGAGTTAACCTTGAAAATACTACAAGAAAAGCCAAACCACTAAATGACCTATTCATCCTCAAACATTCTGAAAAACCGGGAGTGCTTGTTGAGGCTGGCTTTCTCTCCAATCCAACAGAAAAAATGAACCTGGAACGCGATTCTTATCAAGAGATGGTAGCAGCCTCCATTTACAAAGGGATTATCCGTTATTATACAAAATAACAGTAAACTGGGAGACAATCGTCTCCCTAATTTATTTTTGTAGAAGTTATTGCTACTGTCGACAGTTCTTTATAACGTGGCTAGGTTAGGATTTTATTGTTTTTAAAGAAGTTGATTGAGGCGCCTCATGACAGGAAAAATGCGCATTTCTCTTTAAGGACAATTTAAAGAAGCTTTTCATTGTGAAGTTTAATCAAAATAATAGTGGAACTCTGTGAGGGTGTGTCGTAGTTAACAGCCCGGACAGTTTGATATGATATAATATAGAAACCGAATGTAGTTTATCCAATCCTAACAAGGCAGGTGCTTTTTTTAATGATCACTGAGGTTAGCGTAAGGGAAATAGTTAGCGAATTAAAAGAGCCATTTTTACATAAATCGCTCGGTGAATTAAATGCAATTGATGAAATAAAAGTAAAAGAAGAAAAGGGCCATGTCAGTGTAAAGATATCAATTGCCAAAACCGGGACGGCCGAACAGTTGCAGCTTCAGTCGCAAATTGTTAACGCTTTAAAAGGGGCGGGAGCAGCTTCGGTAGGGATCAGATTCGGTCAGCTTTCGGATGAGGTGCTAGCTGCACACCGTCCAGAGCAGGCTCAAAGCGGGCAAAATCTACTGGCGCCTGGAAGCAAAACGACCTTTATTGCAATTGCAAGCGGAAAGGGCGGAGTAGGCAAATCGACTGTTTCGGTTAATCTTGCTGTGTCCCTTGCCAGACTCGGCAAGAAAGTTGGGCTTGTAGATGCGGATATTTATGGATTTAGCGTGCCTGATATGATGGGTATTTCAGAGCGGCCTGCAGTAAAAAACGAAAAAATTCTTCCTGTTGAGCGGTTCGGTGTTAAAGTCATTTCGATGGGATTCTTTGTGGAGGACAACTCGCCAATCATATGGCGCGGTCCAATGTTAGGGAAAATGCTGAACAGTTTTTTTGATGAGGTAAGCTGGGGAGACCTGGATTATTTATTGCTGGACTTGCCGCCAGGAACAGGGGACGTTGCGCTTGATGTCCATTCCATGCTTCCTTCTTGCAAAGAAATCATCGTAACAACTCCGCATCCGACAGCTGCCTTCGTTGCGGCACGTGCGGGCGCAATGGCATTAAAAACGGATCATGAAATTCTTGGAGTTATTGAGAACATGGCTTATTTTGAAAGCAAATTAACTAACGAAAAGGAATATATTTTTGGACGCGGAGGCGGTGAAAGACTTGCCGAGGCACTGAACACAGAAGTAATTGGGCAGCTTCCACTCGGACAGCCTGACTGGAATGAAGAGGATTTTGCACCTTCGGTTTACCAGGAAGATCACCCAATTGGTGAGGCGTATTTAAAGATTGCAGATAAGGTAATCAATCTTCTAGAAACAAAATAATAAAACAAAAGCGCAAGCGCCTTCGTGACAGGCAAAAACCGCCTGTCCCTGCGATGATTATTCTCAGGAGCTTCCCTTAGTGGTCATCGCCGTACAAACTGGAGGGGCTTCGACTGAGATAAAGGAATCACGAAGAGCGATAGCGCATTCGTGCATGACTTATCGTATGGAGGGGACCTGAAGTTTGCTAGGGGATAGGCGCTGGAGCTAGACGTACAAAAAAAAGCCTCTTCCGCCTTGGAAGAGGCTTTTGGTTAGGTGCCTCTTTAAGAACCCTCGCCGCTTTTTGCGTTTTTTTCTGATTTTGTTGCTTCTTCTGCTGCCTGTAATAAAAGTTTTTGCATTTCAGCTTTAAATAATGGGCTTTGCATTGACTCGGCAATGACGCTTTGGAGATGGAGCCTGAAATCTTTGCTTTTAAGGGCGTCAGCCATTTCCTTTTGCATCTCGGGCTCCTTAAAAATTTCAATCATCATCGCCCGGTATTCGGGGTCTTTCATTAAATCCTTAAGGAGCTTTTCATTTTCGGTTTTCATACCCTTTGCCATGCTGGCGGCTATCTTTGGATTCTCAAGTGATTTTTTGTAAAAGTCCGTACCTTCCTTGGATGTTAACGTCTTTTGAATAGTCTCACTTACAACAGCCTGGTCCATAATCATTTCTTGTTTTATTTTTTCGTCCGTAACAATTTCCTGAATAGCTTTCTTTCCCTCTTCAGTATGAAGGATATCTACTAGCATCTTCTTTGTTTCTTCGTAATCCAGCTTACTTTGAGCCTGGTTTCCTCCACCTGTACAGGCAGATAAAATCAGGATTGCTCCTGATACAAGCAATACAAGCTTCTTTTTCATTATGATTGCCCCCCTTCACCAAATTCAGTTACTTTTAGCATGAAGAAAAATCCTCATATTTATTCGTTGTAGGAAAGCATGGTTTTTTAGTCCGCCTATGGTAAAATTGAAATGCATTATACATATTGGGGGAAAAACTGTGACTAGCCGTAATTGGGTAAAATTATTTTTCAACACATTGATACTTGGGGCGCTTGTGACTATTATTGTCGGGTTTATTGTTCGCTGGAATGAGTTTGCGCCTCTGTTTGCAGATTTTAATATACTTGAAATATTGTCAGTTATGCTTTGGCTTATCGGTGTTGGGATGATATTTAGCCTGCTAAGCCAGGCCGGATTTTTTGCCTATTTAACCGTCCATCGTTTCGGGCTTGGAATCTTCAGGTCAGCCAAGCTCTGGAATGCTGTGCAGGTAATCTTGCTAGCATTTGTTTTGTTTGACCTTATTTATTTAAGGTACGATGCGTTTGCTAAGGAAGGGGAAAGCATCCTACGGTATGTTGTGCCTGCCCTAGTTATTCTTGCAGTAGGACTAATTGTGGCCTTCCTAAAAATGAAACAAACGAATAAGGAAGCCTTTATTCCTGCTTTATTCTTTATTGTTGTTGCAACAATTCTTGAATGGGTCCCGGTTCTTCGAGTTAACGAGAAAAGCTGGTTTTTCTTAATGTTGTTTCCTTTGCTTGCCTGTAACGCATACCAGCTTCTAGTCCTTCATAAGCTTAATCAAAAATCTCAGGAAGATCGGAAGAGGCTTCAAGAAAGAAAGGCGGCAACTGTACAATCTTTAAAAACTAAAAAGCAAAAAGGCAACTAACTTGTAAGAGGAAATGAAAAAGCCATCCAAGTGTAGCTTGGATGGTTTTTTGGTGTTTATTGGCAATCACCGAACGTCCTCCGATTTTGCATCTCCGTTGGCTATCATCTCTGATACCGAGACAAAGTTAAGCCCTTTATCCTTTAACCCTTTAATAATTTGCGGAAGAGCTTTTCCAGTTTGTTTTGCTGAGTCAGAGGCATGCAAAAGGATAATATCTCCTGGTCCTGCTTTACTTACATTCGTGATTATCTTTTTTACACCGGGGTTGGTCCAATCCTTTGAGTCAACACTCCAATGAACAACCGTGTAACCGAATCGGTCAGCTATTTTCAAGGTTCTCTGGTCAAAGTGGCCTGTTGGTGCACGGATTAGGTCTATTTCCTTAATATTTAGCTTGCCAAAGGCAGTTTGGGCTTTTGCGAGATCTTTCCGAATTTGAGTATCTTCAAGGTCGGTATAATCCTCATAAGAGTAACCAAGGATACCTACTTCATACCCCTTTTTGACAATCCGGTTTACCAGGTCTGGATGCCGTTCTGCCCATGAACCGGAAAGGAAGAAAGTAGCCGCCTTTACATTTTCTTTTTCCAACACATCAAGAATCGGTGCTGCTTTTTCATCCCCCCAGCCAATATTAAAGGTAATGGCAATATCCTTTTCTCCCTTGTAGACCGCTTTAGGACCATCCTTTGTTGAAAAGACTGGTACTTGAACTAAATTATCCATAAATAAGATCCAAGCAGCAAAAAAAGCAGAGACAATGATAAGAATAACTTGTTTCAAACGCTTACCATTAAGCACAACAAATATGTTCATTATTTTCCCTCCTCGTCTCCTAGTCCAAGGAACTCCCTGTCCTATACCTATGCCTATAGGCAGACAAGTATGAATTTCCAAAAGAAATACATACAATAGAATAATTTGGAAATGATAACTTCAAATTAAAAAGCAGAGGTGGTAAATGGATGATCGGAATGTTGATTAATGCGAAAGAAGTGAAAGAAATAGAGTACCTTATAAAAAGGGAAATGGAAGAAATCTTATTTGATCTTGAAGATGAGAGAATAGATTCTATAGCAAAAAGAGCGATGGAAGAACGATATAAAATTTTATTTTCCCTGTTCAAAAGAGTGGCACCACCCATTGATTGCCTGAAGTATATGAGGAAGAGGAAGCTTAAGCGAGGTTAAAGCACAATGTAGAAAAAATAAAATTAAAAAACTGTTGATTTTAGATGTAAGCCTTGGTATACTAAAAAACGTTGCTGAGAGAGCGAGGCAACTTCCACTAAAAAAAGTTTTGACATCAACTTGGAAGTGTGTTATATTAAGAAGGTCGCTGTAAAGCGGCGGAACTTAATTTTTGTTCCTTGAAAACTAAACAAACAAGCGTCAACAAACAATAATATTTTGATGGCTTCGGCCATCAGCCAACGTAACTTTATGAGCTAAT
>NZ_HG964497.1:1956294-2014103 GCF_000613125.1 Bacillus sp. EB01 | reverse complement strand
AGTAGGGGTAGTAGGGGTAGTAGGGGTAGTAGGGGTAGCTGGGGTCAGACCCCTCTCGTGGACATTTGGCGTACTTTGTCCTCTCCGGGTGGACAATCCTCTTCCCTTCTATAACAGCATTAAATGTAAGTTAGGTTACACGTGTTGCCAATAAAAGCGAAAAGGGTGCCTCCTTGCGGGGGCACCCTTTTCAATTTACAAGTAAACCTTTATTCGGTTTATTGAACATCGTTATTCTGATGTTGAGAACATATAGCGTTTATAGTGGTAACGGATTGAGAAAATAAGAGCAATGGCCAGCATGTTACCCATGAGAGAGCTTCCTCCGTATGAGACGAACGGGAGCGGAATACCGGTTATAGGCAAAAGCCCTATGGTCATGCCAATGTTCTGGAAAACGTGGAAGGTGATCATCGAGATAACACCGACACAAATGTACGTATAATAATTGTTTTTTGTTTCCATTCCTACCTTTGTAATATGGTAGATGAGCATAAAGAACAAGCTGATCAAGACACTTGCGCCGATAAACCCGAATTGCTCACCGATGACGGAAAAAATGAAATCAGTATGGCTTTCGGGCATATACACCTCAAGTTTGCCAATCCCCTTCCCTTCCGTTTGTCCGGATCCGATTGCAAGCAGTGACTGTGTCAGCTGGTAGCCAATTGTACTCTGGTAGTTAAACGGGTCAAGCCACGAGTATATCCGGCCAAACTGGTATTGCTGGACGCCAAGATATTTTTCAAGCAGTTCGGGCTTCCAAATGACAAGCGACAGGATTCCTCCTGCTAGGAGTGCTCCTCCCCCGAAAATTGGGACAAGCAGCTTCCAAGTGATGCCAGCGATAAAAATCATTCCAACCATGATTGCCAGGAACACAAGCGAGGTACCAAGGTCAGGCTGCTGCATGACGAGAAGTAATGGCACGAATGTCACTGCGCCAATCTTTAAAAGAAGCATAAAGTCGGTACCAAGTGACTTTATCGGGTTATTCTGATGATGGTCCCAAATGACACGGGACAGCGCTAGAATAAGAAATACCTTAACGAACTCCGACGGCTGGAGCGAGCCAATCCCAGGTGCGCGGAACCATGATTTCGCGCCATTTATACGCGGTGCGATTGATTCAGGTGCAATAATGACCGCAATCAGCAGGACGAGGCCAAAGCCGTATGCGTACCAGGTCACTCTCTTAAGCTGATCGGAATCAAGCGTAATCACAGCTGCGATAATCCCGCAGCCCACCGCATACCAGACAATCTGCTTAACAAGAAAATTGCCCCCATACTGCCCCGAACTCGTCTGCGCACTATAAATCGCCACACAACTAGCCAAAAACAACAAAAACAAAATCAACACAAGACTATAATCAATTTTAGAAGGCTGCTTCATTCGTAGAAATCTCCTTTAAAAACAGGGGTCAGACCCCTCAAATGGACAAACCGCCCTTTTTGTCCTCCACACACGGACACCGGATGGACGGTGACCAATGAGATGTGGTTGTTTGTTGGCGGACTACAATAGTTCATTATATTTTTTTCTGGGGGGATTCTCAATTATTTGCATTGGTTTGGTTAAAATTGGCTGGTTTTCTGAGGAAGGATTGGTATGTTTAACCGTCATCCAGCAACACTTATGAAAAATGAAATTCCTTGTATTCAAAGTTCACGCGACATCCATTCTTCAGCCATTAGAGAAGCCCACCCCTGATGAAATTTCATTTTACCCTCGATTTGCCAATATTTATCCTTGACGCTTTGAAATCCCGACCACTACAATAAAATGGTGCGTATTGGAAATTCACTGTTAGTGTTTCCACCAAAATGCTATTCACCCGAACTATTTATAGTTTTTTTAACATACATATGTAGGGGCATGTCTCGCCCCAAGCGTCTATCATTAAAGACTACTTTTCGAACATTACTACTTGGAGGTACGTTATGCTATCAAAAATTGAAGCGTTTATCCTTGGGTTGATTCAAGGCTTGACCGAGTTCCTGCCCATCAGCTCGACCGGTCACCTGTATCTGGGCCGTAACTTATTCGGGCTGCAGGAAGCGGGCCTGCTGCTCGACACGATGCTGCACGTTGGGACCCTGGCCGCCGTTTTCGTATTCTACCGGCATGAGTTTTTAAAAATCCTCAAAAATCCGTTTGGCAAGCTGACCTGGCTGCTTGTGATTGGAACCATTCCTGCTGTGGTAGTGGGTTTGACACTGGAGGACTATATTGACGAGATCTCCAAGACCGGCTCGACGATAGGCTGGGAATTCCTGATTACCGGTGTATTTTTGTGGATGGCCGATTCAATCAAAAACGGCCACAAGAAAATGGAGGACATCTCCTACAAGGATTCATTCATTATCGGACTTTTCCAGGCTGCGGCGATCATGCCGGCCATTTCCCGTTCCGGATTCACGATTGTCGCCGCGCTCTGGCGAAAGCTCGACCGCGAAACGGCAGCCTACTTCTCCTTCCTGCTTTCAACACCAGCAATCGTGGGCGCTGTATTGCTGCAGTCGCTTGACTTGATGGAAGGAGGCGGCGAACAAATTTCATTGTCAGCGCTAATCGTTGGCATCATTTCATCCGCGATTTTCGGCTATATCGCCGTGAAATGGATGATCGGCTACCTAAAAAACCACTCCCTAAAGCCATTCGCAATCTATGTGTGGATACTTGGCGCAGTGGTTCTCGCATTCCAGTTCACAGGGAAGTTTTAACACAAAAACGCGGCTCAGGAAATTACTCCTGAACCGCCTTTTTTTCAAGAAAAGTATAGTAAAAAGACAAGAAAAAAATAAATGCCTGGATTGTATAGATGACCAATCGCTCCGTCAAACCGAGAATATTCAGTCCTAGATTCATTGAAATCGGGTTCAAAACCCCAAACAACGTAATCAAAGTCGCAAAAGCAAGGCTGATTTTCCCCAACCGGAACATCCTTTCCTGCTTCAAAAACCCCAATGCCAGCAAAAACGAAGCAGCTATTATAGTGAAAACGACCATAAGGGTAACAACCAAATGCATGGCATTTTGAAAACTCATTTCAGTTTTGTCGCCTGTTAACGGAAACAACTGATACCCGATAAACGAAGCAACTTGCATAATCAGCAAAATGACAGAGCCAGCTTTTAAAAAGCTATGGTATTCCCGAAATGCTTTAAAAACCAGCGCACTCACCATTAAAATCATGCAAATGCCATACACCATCCCAAATCCACTAAGCAGCTCCGCATTGGGTGCCCCGTCCGCAGTAAGTGTACTTATATCCGTCGTAATCGGGTTATACTCCGGCCACAAGAGGTTCCCCAAAATGGTGTGCAGCAAATAAAAGACCACGCCAACCATCCCAAGAGGCATAAAGAATTTCATAATTCTCTCCATAACCAAACCCCTTCTTCCTACCAAAAAAACTCCCTATGGAATCTGCCAGAGGGAGCCTTTTTGCATGAGTGTATTCTATAAATTATTCAGCTGTGACCTTGCTGCGAGCCATCTCACGCGCCGCTGCTGCAGCCTTATCCTTTGCCGCTGCCATAATCGCTGGCACTTCTTTCGGGAAGTGGTCGACACCTTCTGCATAGACAGTCGGCAGCACTTCCATCCCAAGAAATCCAAGTGCGGTAGTCAAATACTGGTCGCCGAAATTAAAGTCCTTCAGAGGGCCTTCAGAATAAATGCCGCCGCGGGTCTGCAGGTGGATCGCTTTCCGGCCAGTCAACAGCCCATGACGATTGCCAGGATCCGGATCGAACGTCTTTCCAGCAATGAACAGGTTATCCATAAACGACTTCAGAATCGCAGGCGAACCAAGATTCCAGATCGGCGAAACAAATACATAGTAATCATGGTCGATAAACCGGTCAGCCAGAGCATGCATCTCAGAAATCTGCTTCTGCTCGCCCGCCGAAAGATCCTCAAATTGCTTGCCCATAAAGCTCAACTTCGCGCGGGCATAAAGCATATCCATATCAATAACCGGAATATCCATATCATAAAGGTGCATATGAGTGACTTCCACATCAGGCTGCTCCTGCTTGAACGCCTCAATAAAGGCATCCCCAAGCTGCATCCCTTTCGAAAACTTGCTGTCCGGTTTCGGGGTCGCAGTAACATAAAGAAGCTTTGCCATAAAAACATCCCTTCCTCTATAAACGATTTTTCATACTACCTTCCATTTTAAAGTAAAAACCATCTGTGTAGCATTGAACAAACCGTGACGTTTGTGGACATTGTGTGAAGGCCCTTTTTGGAAAAAGGGGTCGACGCCCTCTAGTCTCCCCTCGTTATCCCGATGCGAACGCCACAAATTTACCTCGGGAACGTGCTCCATAACCACGGAAAATTAGTCAAAAGAAACCCAACAAAACCAAACAAAACTTAACGAAACTAAATAAAAGTCAACAAAATGTAACAAAACTCACTTCCGCTTTATTTTGAAATCGTTTACTATGAAACTATCATATTAAACGGCCAAATGTTATGAACAAAAAACTTATCTATTAAAGGAGGCTTCTTCCGTGGAGATAAAAGCGTATACGCCGGATGAAGTGGCTCAAATTTTTCAAATATCGAAGCACACTGTGTACGAGCTCATCAAGCGCGGCGAACTGCAGGCGTTTAAGATCGGTAATAAAATGCGGATTGAACATGAAGAGATGGAGCGGTATAAGGAAAGTATGAAGGCGCCAGCCCGAAAGCCAGTCCAGGAAACGGCCCAGCCAGCCGTAACTCAGCACATCCAGACTCGGCTTGCCGGAAGCCATGACTTTCTCGTAGAGCATCTGGTCAAAGAAGCATCAACTACGCTCCGCGTCCAGGTCCAGCCTACCTATATCGGCAGCCTTGAGGGCCTGATGATGCTGTACCGCGGCCAGGCAGACATTGCCGCAATGCACTTGCTCGACCCGATGTCCCACGAGTATAACCTGCCGTTCATACACCAGCTGTTCGTCTATGAAACGATCAGCGTCATGCGCTTTGCGGCGCGGGAACAGGGCTTTATCGTTGCAAAAGGAAATCCGAAAGAGATTCATGATTTTAAAGATCTGACCCGCAAGGATATCAAGTTCATCAATCGGCAAAAAGGCTCAGGCACACGGTTTCTGCTCGATTCAAAGCTGATGGCGGCAGGAATCAGTCCGTCGGACATCAACGGCTACGATACGGAGGAATGGACGCACCTGTCGACTGCCTCCCATATTGCCCGTGGTTCTGCCGATGTGGTGTTTGGAATCCGCTCGGCCGCAAGCCACCTTGGCCTTGACTTTATCCCGGTTGCCAAGGAGCAGTTCGACCTTGTATTCCGGTGGACCGGAGAAAACCGCGAAACGCTTACGAAACTCGTTGCTTTTTTACAAAGCGAAGAATTTAAAAACAGCCTTTCCAATCTGGAGGGCTATTACATCGAAGAACTCGGCAGCATTGTATTCCAAACGAAACACCAGGAGGAATCAATAAATGCTTAAAAATCGTTATTTACACATCATCATGGCGCTCTTTCTTCTCTTCCTAGCCGCATGCGGCAGTTCGGATAAAACAGCAGGTGCCAACAAGGACGAGCCCAAGGAGCTTATTCTCGCTACAACAACCAGCACCCAGGACAGCGGGCTTCTTGACGAGCTGCTGCCGATTTTTGAAGAAAAGTATAATGCAAAGGTAAAAACAATTGCTGTCGGAACTGGCCATGCGCTTGAAATGGGCAAACAAGGCGAGGCTGATGTGCTTTTGACACACGCCCCTGCTTCCGAGCAAGAACTCGTTGATGCTGGCGATGTTACCAACTACAAGCGTGTTATGTACAACGACTTCATCGTGGTCGGCCCGAAGAGCGATCCTGCTGGTGTAAAAGGCCTGCCAACTGCTGATGCATTCAAAAAGCTGTTTGATTCAAAAGCGATTTTCGTATCGCGCGGAGATGACTCCGGCACACATAAAAAAGAGCTTGGCATCTGGGGTAGTCTTGGCATCACACCTGCTGGCGACAACTACGTCTCGACTGGCCAGGGCATGGGACCTACCTTGCAAATCGCATCTGAAAAACAAGGCTACACCCTGACTGACCGCGCTACATTCCTGGCGCAGGAAAAGAATCTGAAGGATGTTGCCATCATTGTTGAAGGCGACAAGGACTTACAAAACATTTACCACGTCATGCAAGTCAATCCTGAAAAGAATAACAAAATCAACTCTGAAGGCGCCAAGCAATTCGTCGAATTCATGATTGCCGACGAGACCCAAAACACAATAGAAGAATTCGGCAAAGAAGAATACGGCCAATCCCTATTCTTCAAGTACACCGAATAAGAAGACTGGGAAGAAACGAAATTCCTGCTTATGGAGTAGGTAACTTCCATAAAAAGGGGCTTTCTAGAAGTTTCTGATCTACCGAGATAGAGTTTTGTCTAGAAAAAGCGGTTTACTCGAAGTTTCTGCTCTCGCAAGGCTAGGTTTTGTCTAGAAAAAGCGATTTACTCGAAGTTTCTGCTTTCACAGGCCTAGGTTTTGTCTAGAAAAATGCATGTTCTGGAAGTTCCCATTCTCTCCCAGGGGGCAGAGATGATTCCAGTCTGCCAAACCAAGATCGTGGGCTCTAACCTTTATTAAATGAATGTAGACCAGAATAAACCCCTATTCTGTTTCTATATAAAGATCCTTTCCGTTAACTAGCCCTCGTTTTCGCCAAGAACGGGGGTATCCCTATATTTACGGGGCTTCCCTTAGTCTCCCTGAAATTCAAGGGGTAACTTCCTTTAAGTATTTTTTTATAGTTTAATAGTATTTGAGAACGTATCTATTATAGGTTGTTTTAGACTCCAATTCTCCTTCCTTATGGACAAACTGATACACCAATCTGTCCAAGGTCTTGACAACACGAACGACGGTTCACCAAAACGTGATAAGAACCGTCCCTAATTAACCAAATTACCCAGAAAGGCCTGGCTGCGATGGATTTGATTGTTGATGGTTTTCAGAAAGCGATTGAGATGCTTTTGTCGGGAGACAGTGAAATAGTCGGGATTACGCTGTTGACGCTGAAGGTCTGCTTCCGGGCAATTCTATTCAGTACGCTGGTCGGGATTCCGCTCGGGATGCTGATTGGGCTCAATCAATTCCGGGGACGGCGCATTGTCATGGTTTTCATCAACATCGGGATGGGGATACCACCCGTCGTTGCCGGTTTGACGATTACGATGCTCCTATGGCGCTCGGGCCCGCTCGGAGACTTGTCACTGCTCTATTCGCCGACTGCAATCGTCTTGGCACAAATCCTCGTTTCGCTGCCGATTGTGACCGGACTTACGGCATCTGCATTCCAGGGGCTTGACCCGAAGCTTATTTTACAAATCAAAGCACTTGGCGCAACAAGGATGCAATCACTCTGGCTGCTGATAAAAGAAACCCGCATCGCCATCCTGGCCGCTGTCATGGCGGGCTTTGGGCGCGTCATTTCCGAAGTCGGCGCGGCGATGATGGTCGGAGGCAATATTAAGGGTGACACCCGGATTCTGACAACCACTATCGTGATGGAGGTCGGCAAAGGGAACTTCGATGTCGCCATCGCCTTGTCATTCATTCTCATGACGCTCGCATTCTTGATTACGTTTTTCCTGACAACCCTGCAGCAAAGGAAGCGTCCGCTATGATTCCATACTTGCAATTCCATAATATTGAACAGTATTTTGGCCAAAGAAAGGTGTTGAATATTCCCGAGTTTACGATTTACAGCGGGGATTTTCTAGGTGTCATGGGACCGAATGGTGCCGGCAAGAGTACGTTTTTGAAAATCGCCTCCTTCCTTGAAGCGCCTGCATCCGGGACGATTTTTTACCGCGGCGGGGCTGTCCCCTCCAGTGGCGCACCGCTTGATTTAAGGCGGAAATTTTCAATCGCCCTCCAGCAGCCCCTGCTTTTGGACACGACTGTTTTTCAAAATATTGCAGTTGGGCTAAAGCTTAGAAAGCTTGACCGCCGTGAAATTAGCGAGCGCGTTGAAGTATGGATGGACCGTTTCCAGATCAGCCACCTGGCCCGAAAAAATGCCCGGTTCCTGTCTGGCGGCGAAGCACAGCGTGTATCGATTGCGCGTGCGATGATTATCGAGCCGGAAATTTTGTTTTTGGACGAGCCATTCTCTGCGCTCGACTTTCCGACAAAAATCAAGCTGATGGAGGATTTCCGTGAAATCTTTGCGGACTCCGGAACGACAGCGATGTATGTCAGCCACGACCTTATGGAAGTGAAATTCCTGACATCCAGGCTTGCCATTATGGTAAACGGAGAAATCAAGCAGACCGGGCCGACTCCTGATGTAATTGAACAACCGAATGAGGAAAGCGCATCGTTTCTGGAAGTATGGAGGAAATACAAGGTTTAAGATTTCGTCTGGCGAACGGATGCCAAATAGACGGCGAAGTGGATTCCAAATAGACGCCCAACCAGTGACATTTGGGTGCCTGATATGAACCTTTTTAAATGGAGATGAAGCAATGAAGCCGTATAAAACAGCCCTATCTAAAATTATCGTACTCATTCTAATTGGGGTAGGAATTTTGCTGCTGCCTCTACTCGATCTGAAGGGACTGCGCTCCAATCTATCCAGTTTTGCGGCTTTAGTGGTAATGGGCCTTTTCTTCCTGGGCATCGGCCTATTCTTGCTTCGAAAACGAATCAACGGGCCTGGTTTCTTTTGGGATGATGAAGGCGTGGTTGTTGATTACAATGGAAATAAAATTCTTTGGGATGAAATCGAGGATATCCAGTTGCGGCGTTCGGGGGACGGCTATCGTTCCACAGTCATCTATACGCACTATTACCAACATGAAACCATTCGATTAAGGCATGGCAAAAAGCTGCCATCTCCCGACCATTCTATTCAATGGACATGGATTTCACAGCCGAAGGAGTTTCATAAACAGTTGATGGAGGCGTGGGAAACACGATCCCAACAGTCCAATCAGATATCATGACAAAGGGAAGCTTCCGCAAAACTGGGAGCTTCCCTTTTGTTCATATATTCCAAACTGCGCGGGCAAGTTTTACCCGCTGGAGGATTCCCTGTGCATAACTTTGCCTCCACTTTCTGAAAAATTTGATTTCCATTGTGGATAAGTAGTTTTTTCTGTGGTTATGTGGACAAAATCGGTGATTTATGGGGATAAACTTTGAATAGTTCGACTTTTTCGACCGATCAACTCTCTCCTATTTGAATGTGGGGTGGTGGAAGAATTGTGAATAAAGGCGATAAATTTTGATACAAGGGTTATTTGTTATAAGTAAAGTTAAATTGATCTCCGAATAAAAAGGGAGCCTCTTTCCCTTTGTTGGTTAACTTTTTCGTATCTTATAGTGAATAGCTGTTATAGCATACATGGTTAGTGCGTCAATCTGCCGGGTAAGTGTTAAAGGTACACCGAAGACTGAGGAGGGAATGCAATGGAATCAAGATCATTAAAAGGTCTAAAAAAGCTGCCTTCAGCCGATATGTCGATTGAGCGCCCTACGAGCAAGAAATTTAGCAAACTGAAACTGAAGAAACTTAAAGATCAGGTTATCGTCATAACTGGCGCATCAAGCGGCATCGGGCTTGTTACGGCGCGGATGGCCGCTAAACAAGGGGCAAAGGTTGTTGCTGCCTCAAGAAATGAGCAGGCTCTTTTGCAGCTGGTCAGTGAATTGAATGCCCAAGGCTGTATGTCCGCCTATTGTGTTGCCGATGTTGGCAAAGAGGAAGAAGTGAAAAGAATCGCCAAAACAGCCATCGATACATTTGGCGGCTTTGATACGTGGGTAAATAACGCCGGGGTTTCTATTTTTGGAAAAACAACCGATGTGAAGACTGACGATATGAAGCGTATGTTTGATACAAATTTCTGGGGGACAGTGTACGGCTCAAAAATTGCGGTCGAGCATTTTACACAGCGACGTACCCCGGGGGCGCTTATTAATGTTGGCAGCCTGTTCGGTGACAGAGGCACGGTTGTGCAATCAACTTATTCTGCTGCCAAATTCGCTTTGCACAGCTGGACGGAAAACCTGAGGATGGAGCTGGAAAAAGAAAATGCGCCTGTATCGATAACCTTAATTCATCCTGGCAGAATAGATACGCCTTACAACGAGCACGCGATGAGCTATCTGGAAAAACAACCTTCGCATGTAGGCATGATATATGCACCTGAGGCAGTCGCTGAAGCGGTTCTCTTTGCGGCGGCCCATCCAAAGCGGGATATGTACGTCGGATCTCAGGCGAAAATGATTGCAACACTAGGCAGATTCGCTCCCCGTGTGATGGACAAATGGATGGAATTGACGATGTTCCGCACCCAACATGACGACAGGCCATCTAAGTCCAGGGAGGAAAGCGCGCTATACGAGCCGGGTTACGGAATGCATGAAAGAGGGACAAACTCGGGCCGGGTACGGAAGAGAAGCTGGTATGTCAAGGCCACCAAACGCCCGCTCATCACCGTACTCGCCGCTGCCGGGGTTGGTGCTTCGATATGGGCCGTTTCGAAAAACAGAAAGAAAGATTCTGAAAAGCAGGTTGTCACCAATAGTCAAATGGTTTCAAATGGAACATTCCAACCTGTTCCGGCTGACAATGTAAAACTCGAACCAGTTCCCAATCCAGGCGGTTACCATCTTTAATTGTTATTTAAATTTTTGAGGCACCGTGCTTGCTAGCGGTGCTTTTTAATTGTGTGGCGGCGGCAGAGGCGGTGGTTTGACCGATAAAATACTTCCTGGACCGATAAATTTTCTTTTAGACCGATAAACCAGAAAATCGTTCTATTAAAAGAACAATTAAAACCTCCTCCATTCCCCTATAATGCTCAAAACTCCCGATTCTCCAGTATTTCCCTGCGGATTACCTGGTTAGTCTGCGAGTACTACTAGCTTTTTTACGATTTACCTAGTAAGTCTCCGAGTATTGCTAGTGGAAAGTTACTAGTAAATCGACCCGGTTAGCAAAAAAGTATTAAGCCCACTACTCTAACAACTATCTCCTTCTACTTTTTCCTACTGAAATCCACATAAATGACATTCTCCCCAGGTTCAAATTCCAATATATTTAGGTTGAATCCTGGCTTGAGTTCATTTAGAAGCAGCTCCTTCAATTGGGTTTGTTTTGCTGGGCCTATCCCTGGTATTGGGTCGGAAATAATGATTTGATAGTCTGGCTGGTCTTTATAAAATCGAATGATTCCCGACCCATTTCTTTCCTTTTTTCCAATCGCTAGGGCGAATTCAAAATGCTGTTCAACATAGGAGGTCAAATCAGGCAGTCCGAGTTCCTGATAAATCTCCGGTATCGGATAATAGGTTGGAGGGCCAGTAAATCCAACGCTGATCAGTTCCAAATCGAAAACCCCTTTTCCACAGTCCTTAGTGTATTTTTCCGATAAAGGCATATATTTATTACCGCTTTTGCGAAGAGTTATGAGGACTCTGTCCCGAAGCATCCCCCAATCCTCATTTTAAAAATTTCCCAAGTAAAAGACTCTTTAATTAATGAACTAAAGTCTTGAAGCATACATATATTACGTGCGCCAAAATTTAGATTATGTACAAAAATTATATCCTTTTTATAACTAATCCCTTTACCACCTTGTGAGAACATCAATGAAAGGGGGAACCAGATGTCAGAGAACTACAGGAGGTTCGTGTTTCAGGATTATTCCGGCAAGCGCTGGAACAGATTAATGATTATCTTGCTTTCCGTATTTATTTTCTTATCTATCCTTCTGTCGATCATTGGTTTCAGCCTATTCCAGAATCCTGTTCTTCCCCAGGTTACCTTTGGAGAAAAAGAGGTAATTCAGGCAATCAATGAGCCTTTAAATAAACCAGGGAAACCTGCCAGGCTTGGCGTCAGCCTTCAAAAACCATTTAAGATTCAGAAGGGTGAACTATATGGTTTTTACCTGGCTAATGATGTTATTAGCAAGAAAACCGTAACAAAAAATATCAAGGCTCTCGGTGTTCTGGTTCCAAATTGGTACTGGCTTGATTCCAACCATCAACTTCAAACGAATAAGGAAAAAGATATTATAAAGCTGGCAGAGAAAAATGGCGTCAGGATCATGCCCCGCTTCTCTTTGCAAAAGGGTACTAGTGAGGCAGGTTTCCAGAAACTTCTCAAATCGGCTGAATCCCGGCATGCGTTAATCACCTCCCTGCATAAGGCGGTCAAAAAGGATCAGTTTGCCGGTATTAATATTGATATAAAGCAAGTCCGCACCGAAAACCGGGAACACTTTACCGCTTTTGTCTCCGAAATATATAAACTTTTTCATGCTGACGGCCTTAAGGTAACGGTAACTGTTTCCCCCGACCACCAAGCCTATGATTATAAAAAAATAGCTGCGGTTTCGGATCGGGTAATTGTTAAATTTTTCAAAGAGTTGCCCGAAATGGAGCGTCCCGGGCCAGTCGCCTCTATCGATTGGTTCCAGGAAACATTGAAAGAGCTGCCAATCCCTCCCGAAAAAATGATTATTTCGCTAAGCAATGAGGGTTACGAATGGGATATGGACAAACAAGAAATGGTCAATTGCCTAATGTTTCATGAAGTAATGAAGGCCGCTTCGCTTTCAAGCCTAACAGTTCAATGGGATCCTCAAAGCAACAATCCGTATATACGGTTTACAAAAAACGGCGTGCCTCATTTAATCTGGTTTCTTGATGCTGCCACTTCATATAATCAGATTAGGCTTGGGTTAGCGCATGGTGTGAAAGGTGTTGGCATTGAGCAACTGGGATATGAAGACCCTGGTCTATGGAAGTATTTGAGCGACACATCCCGAATGGAAGCCAACACTAAAAAATTAAAGAAAATGGAAAACCCTATCCCCATCATCAGTATAGGAGGCGGGGAAATCATTCGCCTATCTTCAAAATCTCAGGAGGGAAGCAGAACCATTCAACTCGACTCGAATGGCTTCATTACCAGTGAATCGTACACAGCCTATCCTCTTCCCTACTACATTGAACGGTACGGTGAACAACAAGGAAAAGTCATTGTCCTATCCTTCGACGATGGTCCCGATCCGGCCTACACACCGAAAATACTCGATATTTTAAGCAAGGAAAGCGTTCGCGCCTCCTTCTATGTTGTTGGCCGCCAGGCAGCGCTTTATCCAGATATCCTTGAACGAATTCACCGAGAGGGACATGAATTAGGCAATCATACATTTAGCCATACGGATATCCAAAAAGATGGGCCTTACATGCTGCAGGCTGAGATAAATTCAACCCAGCGGCTGATCCAGCAGATTACCGGATATTCTGCAATTCTATACCGGCCCCCTTATACACCGGACTTGTTAGTCGAAACCGCCAAAGAGTTAACTCCTTTTTTACAGGCTCAAGAATTAGGCTATACGATGGTCGGCTCCTACATTGACACGAAAGATTGGGACACAGGTTCGAGTAATCAAATCGTTAACAGGATGCTCAATAATTTGGAAGCTGGCAGCGTTGTCCTTCTCCATGATGCCGGTGGGGACAGGTCGGCTACCGTCGAAGCACTTCCAAAAATGATAAAAGTATTGAAGAATGAAGGATATACGTTTGCCACCGTTTCTGACTTGATTGGGATGCAAAAGTTGGATATTATGCCTCCAGCCGAAGAAGAGGCCTTTCCCTTTCTGTTATTTTATAAAATAGCCGATATACTGTTTATCTGGACAATACAATTTTGCTCTGCCCTTTTCATGCTTGGTATTGCCTTGGGAATCATACGGTTGATCATTTTGTTCTTTTTCAGTCTGAAACACGGCAGCAGGAAGCCCCTGCCCAAACCTCCACCATCATATGAACCTTTCGTCAGTATAATCATCCCCGCCTATAACGAAGAAAAAGTCATCATTCCAACATTAAAATCCATTCTAAAAAACCAATACAAGAACTATGAAGTGATTATCGTAAATGATGGATCGACTGATAACACATACAAAGCGGTTAAAAAAATTACGAAAAGCAATCGAATCGTCCGCCAGTTCATTAAAGAAAACCAAGGAAAAACAGCAGCTCTAAATAGTGGCATTTTAGTTTCACGTGGGGATATTATCATTACCATGGATGCAGATACCTCAATCGCACCGGAAGCTATTTCACATCTCGTCAAGCATTTCCAGGATGAGAATGTGGCTGCTGTAGCAGGAAATGTAAGAATCGGAAATTCACAAAACATGCTTACCCTTTGGCAGCATATTGAATATGTTACTGGTTTTAATCTTGAGAAGAGGGCATTTCATGAATTGAATTGCGTTACTGTTGTTCCAGGCGCAATCGGTGCCTTGCGAAAAAACGCCATCATGGAAGCGGGTTTATATGAAGATGATACGTTGGCAGAAGATACCGATATCACACTTAGATTAATCCGGATTGGTTACCGTATTCATTATGAGCCAAATGCTTATGCATACACCGAGGCACCGGAAATTCTTAAGAGCTTGATAAAACAGCGTTTCAGATGGTCCTACGGAATATTGCAATGCTTATGGAAACATTCGGGAGCTATTTTCAGCCGAAAACATAAAGGGCTTGGATTCGTTGGGCTGCCATACATGTGGTTCCAATATGTTTTTCAGGCCTTCTCACCGCTCATCGATATCGTTTTCCTTATTGGATTATTCGGAGATACAAGAAAAATCATCACATATTATCTGTTATTCTTCCTCGTAGACCTGCTCGTCAGTGTTTACGCATTTAGGCTTGAACGAATCTCCTTCAGGCCGCTTATCCATTTGGTTGTCCAACGTTTTATATATCGCCAGCTATTGGTCTTTGCCATTTGGAAAGCATTCATCTTCGCTGCAAAAGGAATCATGATCGGGTGGAACAAATTGCAGAGGACAGGAAACGTGAGGCTTCCTGGTTAAGGAGGAGCACAAGTCCAACACTGGGTTTACACGGGGCAGGAGCTGAACAAGGTGTGGCTGGAAGCAATAGGAAAAGACAAAGGTATTCGATTATTTTATTAACAGGGGGCCAAAGAGTCCTCTGTTTTTTTTTCGGAAATTGCTTTTTTATTGTGGATAAGTGACTTTTACTGTGGTTTTGTGGACAAGTTTTAGGGAATTTTGTGGGTAACACATGTAATTCAGTTTTTCTAATTCTTCAAAGTTTGTTGATAAGTACTCTATCCTCATGTTTTTACTAAAAAAAGGCATGCTAACAAAACCGGCGTTGTGCGCCTGTAGTACGAGAAGAAGGGTGATTTGCTGTGAAACTGTATCAAGTAAGAAAAGGGCAATTCGTATACTATAACAATGAGTTGCACAAGGTATATGGAGTAAAACCGATGTATAAACTATCCATCCATCTTGTTAAGCTGCGGGATTTGTCTCAGCATATTACGAATGCTGCCAGTGTTGAAAGATACATACCAAAAGAAAATGACAGCTTTATTTTTGACCATAAGGTATACACACTCAGGAATCAGCAAAAGCCTGTACCGGGGGATTTTATTTTAATCAACAATCCCGCCCCTGACACACTGGACCACTATTCGTTAAATGAAATTGAAGTGGTGGAAACGGTTGATAATAAAGGGGTTATCACAAGTGATTTGAACGGGATCAAGCATACCGAGTATTTATTAATGGCTCCTGGCCGTGCCCCTGACAGCACTCCGATTGATTATCAGGACATGTCGAACGTGATGGAAGACACTGAAGAAATTGCTGGACAAATCACCCATCCCTACGGCGACCTATCTGTACAGATTGGGGATGTTTTTAAAAAGAATGATCGGGATGTTTTGATTGAAGCAATGGTGATTGCAATCAAGGGCCATACCATTTATCTCGGGGGCGGTTTTGAGGTGCCTCATGAAGAATTACTCGATACGGATAAGTGGGAATTTCAATACAATCCATTCAATAACTGAACAACCATTGCCAGGAGGTTCTTATGGAAAAATTTAAAGGAAATAGTGTTTTCCTTATCTCATTATTGCTTACCCTCATTTTCATCATATGGGGAGTTTTCTTCACAGACAGTTTAACCAGGGTCACCAATGCCGTTTACAATGGCTCAATCGATTACCTTGGCTGGGTATATCTTGGTTCCACTCTATTCTTTGTAATTTTTTCGGTCTATTTGCTGTTTTCAAAGTATGGAAACATCCGGCTTGGCAGGAAAAATGATACGCCCGATTTCAGTACCGGTTCGTGGCTTGCGATGTTGTTCGGCGCAGGAATGGGTATCGGAATCGTCTACTGGAGTGTTGCTGAACCCATTACCCATTACACAGCTCCTCCCTACGGAGAAGCGTATACAGTTGAAGCCGCAAACACCGCGATGAAGTATACATTTTTCCATTGGGGACTTCACCCATGGGCTATCTATACGATAATTGGCCTGGCGCTTGCTTTTTTTCAATATAACAAACGGCTGCCTGCGTCAATCAGCTCGGCGTTCCACCCCTTATTAGGGGATAAGATTCACGGACCAATTGGAAAAACGATCGACATTCTCTCCATCTTTGCAACGGTCTTTGGTATCGCCACCTCCCTGGGGCTTGGCGCGATGCAGGTTACTGCGGGGATGCACGATATTTTTGGCATTCCCAATACGCTGTTTGTCCAGCTGGTCGTTATTGCTGTCGCAACCGTAATTTTCATTATTTCCATTAATACTGGTCTGGAGAGGGGGATAAAATATTTATCCAACTCCGCCATCATCCTGTCTTTTTCAATTATGATGCTGATTCTTTTTGTCGGGCCAGCCTTGACTGTGGTCAAAGTATTTTTTAATACAATGGGGCTTTATGTGAATGATTTTGTAAAAATGAGCCTAAGGTTAACACCTTTTAGCGAGGGCGGAGAATGGATTGCCTCCTGGACGTTATTTTATTGGGCATGGTGGATTGCCTGGGCGCCATTCGTCGGCATGTTCATTGCGAGGATTTCAAAAGGACGGACGATAAAGGAATTTGTAATCGGGGTACTCGTTGTCCCGACACTTGGAACATGCCTGTGGATGTCAGTCTTTGGGGGCGCGGCACTTGAACTGGTTCAGGATCCCGCGAACCGCGATTTGGCTAAAAATATAGCTGAAAACGTATCGTTGTCGATTTTTATCTTCTTTGATTATTTTCCTTTAAGCTCGCTGTTAAGCATATTGGGCTTTGCGGTCGTAGCGATTTATTACATCACTGTCGCAGACACCGCTACATTCGTGCTAGGAATGCTGAGCGAAGGCGGAACGCTTAATCCTTCAAACAAGATAAAAATGACCTGGGGTGTCATCCAATCCGCTGTTGCGGCCGTATTGCTGCTAGCGGGCGGGCTGACCGTATTGCAGACAGCATCCATCGCGGCAGCCCTCCCCTTCGCCTTCATCCTGCTCGCCATGAGCTACTCACTAGTGAAAGGCTTGAATATGGAATTGGAAGTGCAAAGGAGCACAAAACGAGGAGCGCAGCGTCCGTGAATGATTTGAAAAGGGAAAGCTCGCATATTGGTATGCGGGCTTTCTTTACAGTCTTTATCTATTCAAAAAGCAAAATCTATCAACTAGCCAATAAATGCTTTTAGGGGACAGCTTATCATATTTTTCATTAAGATGTTTTCTAAAGAGAGCTCCTGATTCAACCACCGATTTTTGATTATCAGGAAATGAATTTATCTCATCAATTAAAAAGCTAATTTTCGCAAAATCTTCAAAAGGCATTTCAGTCGGTTTTTTCATAAATGCCCATTTGCCCGACCATTTCTGAATAATTGAATTAACTTCATCCCAATCAATTTCCACTTTTAACGCCTCCAGCTTTTCTGGAAATACCTCCCGGAAATAGGAGGAAAGTGTTACCACAGCCCTCCACGACGAATCACTACAAGTAACTGGCTAGTTCTTTCTCGGCGATAATCCCACCCGCTATATGGTACGGCATAAGTTCGGTCGCTATAGGAGTCTCTCACCTTCCTCTGCAATTAACTTGATACCAAACAATTTCTTCCCTTACAGCAACACTGTTTCGAAAATTTCATCTTCGTTTTATCCAATTGATTTCTGTAAAGAGTTTAGTGTATCTAACAAAACTTTATATTTATCTGTTCCGATATCATTTACTATTTTTTCTTGTATTTGCAGCCAAATTGGAGTCGCTTCGTTTAATTTTATATGACCTGCATCTGTTAGTGAGATCGTTTTTGTTCTGGAATCCTGTTTATTTTTCGCAATTGTGACATAGCCACTATTTTTTAATATATTGACATTGCGCGTAACGGTAGTTTGATCAAGCAGCATAACCTCTCCTAAATAGCTTATTGAAATATCTTTATGCCGGGCAATGTTTACTAGCATAGAGTATTGTGTCACTTTCAAGCCAGTGGGCTGCAGCAGCTTATCATAAAATTGAGTAACAACTCTTGCTGTTTTTCTAAGGCTTACACAAGCACACGTGTGTAATAACGAGTTCGTATCATTCATTAAGGTACTCTCCTTTCTACTCCATCCAGACTTCAAATGTTCATTCCGGTACGTGAAGGTTAATGGTAAATATTTATTGACATTTATGGTTATACATCCCATTATATATGTATATACATGGATTTGAAAGGGAAAAACTCGTTTCATGTTATAAATTTGCTTTTATATGTACATACATACAACTGGATGAAGGAAGATAATTTATATACTTCATCTTCCTGATAGATTTTTAATCTACTTCTTGAATCTCTTTTTAAAAAATCAAAGTGCAGAATTACTAAAATTTAAGATTGCAGGTGAGGCTGTGAAACGTATTCATTATAGCTGGTTTATTCTTTCTATTACATTCTTATCGATTATAGTTGCCGGTATTGCCATATCATCATCAGGGGTTTTTATAGATTCCTTTGAGAACGAATTTGGCTGGGAGCGGCCTATTATTACTCTTGCTTTCGCAATTAGTCTTTTTTTATATGGTATATCAGGTCCATTCATGGCAGCCTTATTAGAAGTGATGGGGCTGAAAAAAATGATGATTGTTTCAATGGCAACGTTGCTGGCAGGCCTCATGCTTACGTTAATTATGAACGAGTCATGGCAGCTGATTATTATTTGGGGCGTTATTATCGGACTGGGAGCGAGTCTTTTTTTAACTGTAGTGAGTCCATATGTAGCGAATCATTGGTTCGATAAAAGAAGAGGTCTTGCAGTAGGTATATTAACAGCGAGTACAGCAACAGGCCAGTTAATTCTACTTCCTGTCTTAGCGGCTTTAATCGATCATTATTCGTGGCGTTTTGCGATTGGTTTAATAATAATCCTTAGTTCCATCATGCTGATCATACTCCTTTTATTTATGAAAAACACACCAAAGGATGTTGGCATTCTTCCATATGGACGTGAAAAAGAAATACAAGAGCAGATTGAAGAAAAAAAGGAAAATCCTATTGTTTTAGCTTTCAATGGTTTACTGGAAGCTGTGAAAGTAAAAGAATTTTGGTTATTGGCTGGCAGTTTCTTTATTTGCGGGCTTTCAACAAGCGGTTTGATTGGCACTCATTTTGTTTCTTACTGTATAAGTTTTGGAATACCTTTAGTTACAGCTGCTTCGTTTCTTTCGTTTATGGGAGTTTTTAATCTGATAGGAACAACCCTATCCGGCTGGCTGTCCGATCGTTTTGATAATCGATGGCTATTGTTCTGGTACTACGGTTTAAGAGGGGCTTCTCTTTTGTTACTTCCTTATGCCTTAAATCAAGGGTCAATGACTATGCTAATAATCTTTACTGTGTTTTATGGATTAGATTGGATTGCAACTGTTCCTCCAACCATAAGTATCTCAAGACAAATCTTTGGGACTAGAAAAAGCGGAATAATTTACGGTTGGATTTTCGCATCCCATCAAGCAGGTGCAGCAGTTGCTGCGTTTGGAGGGGGACTAATCTATAAATTTTTCAACACATATACTTGGGCGTTCTTCCTGGCAGGAGTTTTCTGTTTAGTAGCAAGCTTATTTGTGATAGTTATAAAAAAACAACATTCAAGTCCCTTAACAAAAGAAGGAATACTGAATATATAGAAGACCTCCAACCATTTTCTATTATCGTAAAAGTAGTTTTGTTTGTACAATCCCTATCGTTTCTTTTAAAAAATTGGATCTTTACCAAAAGTAGCGGTTTAAATCAGTTTGTTGAACTCCTATGCAATAGCTGTGCAGCCAGCGATAAAAAATAAGCGGAGATTTTCCGCCTATACTACCGCATGAGGGTTTTATCGGGTGAAATAAGCAGAAATATTTCCCTTATGTAACGTACAATCCCCTTAATAAGCGTTTTTAAAGTCAATAGACGGAATTTCTCCGTCTATTTGGGCTATTTTTAAGACGATTTACTATATAAGCGGAAATCTTCCGCCTATTTATACTAGTGTTCGATAATCTATAATCGGGTATCCACCCAGCTGTTACAGGCAGATCCTCATTTTATTAAAGATGCGGCAAACCAGCATCTTTTTATCGAGGAGAGCCAAAATTTAATAGGAAAATGACGTGTGCCAATACACATGTCATTTTTTTTGTAAATTATTACGAATTCTCTGGAAAACGGAATTTAAATATGGCAGTTAACACTTCTCGATTATCTCCAGCTTTTCCTTATGGATTGCGTCCAGCTTCTTCATTTCCTCCGCATATTTTCCGTTTAGCGCTACTAACACATCTCTTACTTTATCGGAATGGCTATCAGTCTGGTCAATCATATCATTAATTTTATTTTGAACCATATAGTCAGCGATGAACCCATCAAAGAAGAAATCGGCGAACCTTAACATCTCAGAGATATGGATATCTTGATTTAAATCGATCTTTACATCGAGCAATTCTTTTTGAAAAAGCCGCATGCTTTTGCGGGCCTGATATAAATCCTCTTCGGCATCTGCTATATGCTGGTGTTTAACCATGCCGGAAATGGTACCGCCGCCAAACATATCCCACTGGCCCCATGCTGCTGCCTTATCCAGGGACTCTAAAGCCGTTTCAAGATTCTCCCTGACACGATTTCCGGCTGTTATTGCCTCTTTAAGTTCGGCCAGGCTGGCTTGAAGTGTACCTTCCTTTTCAGACAATTGAAATAGCTCGGCTGCATAAGGGGATGTGCTCTCTTTAATCATTTTTTCTTTTTGTTTAAGGAGGTGTTGGTACTCCTGTTTGGTAGATTCCACGGCATGGAGCTTTTCTTGCACCATTTTGATAGCTTGCTCTATATCCTCTTTTGCTTTCTCAGCTTCCATTAACGCGTGCTCAGCCGCAATCAATTCTTGCCTTTCCTTTGTTAGTTTCTCTTCCTTTGTACCTGCCAATTTTGCAAATAAATAGGACAAACCAAAGCGTTCCAGCCTCTTCACGTCTTCTTGCTCTATCTGAAAATTAGTATTGAGTTCTGAAACTCGCTCCTCTACCCTATCCAATTCTTCCTGATAATCCGCAAGCTGAATGTTATATTTCGTGACCTTCCTCAGCTCACTCTGTATCTCAAATAGCCTCGCATTGATCTCTGAAAACATCGGCTCCCCCTCCTGTTCGTCAGTACATATACGACCTTATTAAGTAAAAGTTTCCAGATTTTTCATCTAATTATCTACTTGTCATTCATCGCTCGCTTTTATGTATGACTTGATTCCGCTACCAACCTGTTTGCACTAGTTTTAGGACTTAAATAGAAATGGATTTGGGAACATTAAATATGAAAGCTAGTCTTCCGCTCTCATAAATTTAACAACAGTCTTGTTTCATTCTTCATCATCAGGATAAAGTATGGTTAAATGGATTAATACGATATCTACTTAAGGATGGTTTGCATGCGGATCAATAAATATATTAGCGAGTCTGGAAAAGCTTCCAGGCGGCAGGCGGATAAATTAATCATGGATGGACGTGTTACCATCAATGGGAAGCGGGCTGAAATCGGGAGCCAGGTTAATCCTGGGGATAATGTTTTAGTAAACGGAGACCCCATCCGTGTTGCCAGGAACAATGTTTATATTGCTTTAAATAAACCTGTAGGCATTACGAGTACGACCGAAAAAGGTGTTAAGGGAAATATTGTTGATTTGGTTAACCATCCATTACGGATATTTAATATTGGGCGCCTGGATAAAGATTCAGAAGGCTTAATTCTGCTTACGAACGATGGCGACATTGTTAACGAAATTCTCCGTTCTGAGAATAGGCATGAAAAGGAATATATCGTTTCGGTTGACAAGCCGATTACACCTGAATTTTTGAAAAAAATGTCTGAGGGTGTAAAGATCTTGGGCACTAAAACACTTCCTTGTGAAGTACGGCAGTTATCAAAATTCGATTTTCAAATTATCTTAACGCAGGGGTTAAACAGGCAAATCCGCCGTATGTGTGAGGCGCTGGGCTACGAGGTTTACAGGCTTCAGAGAGTGCGGATCATGAATATTACCTTAGGAAATCTACCTCCTGGACAATGGAGAGACTTATCTAAGAAAGAGAAGACTCAACTATTCAGAGAGCTCGACTATGAGGCAAAGGAATGGTAACGAGGCTGAAATAGAGCATTGTATTCTAAACGATTACAATGCTCTTTTCTTATTTGCAGAATATGGGAGTTATTTATGTACGGTTCACCATCATCTAAATGAGGTCTTTATGTGCAGTTATTCCGATAAAATCTATAAAAAAGCCAATTTGTCCGGCTCTTTTCAAGTATAATGAACCATATTCAGATCATGCATATGATATTTCTTGGAGAGAATTCTATACATATGACGAAAAAACAAAAAACGAGGTTAAAAAATGAGTAAAAGAAGTTTTGCGGATTTTCAGGTAAGCGAAGAAATAAAAAGAGCACTGGCTGTGTTAAAATACGAGACCCCGACAGAAGTTCAAAGTGAAGTCATTCCATTAGCGATGGAAAATCAGGATCTTGTAGTAAAAGCTCAAACCGGAAGCGGAAAAACTGCCGCTTTTGGGATTCCTGTTTGCGATTTGATTGAATGGGAGGATAAAAAACCACAGGTCCTAATTCTTACCCCAACTAGGGAGCTTGCGGTTCAAGTCCGCGATGATATTACAAATATCGGAAGGTTTAAACGGATTAAGGCAGTGGCCGTCTATGGAAAAGAACCTTTTACGAAACAAAAGGATGAATTGAAACAAAAAACGCATGTAGTCGTTGGTACGCCTGGCCGTGTCATGGACCATATTGAACGAGAAACCCTCGTTTTGGAACAAATAAAGTATCTTATCATAGATGAAGCGGATGAGATGCTTAATAGAGGTTTCATCGATGAAGTGGAGGCGATCATCAAAGAGCTGCCTTCAAACCGGGTAACCATGGTTTTTTCTGCTACCTTGCCTAAAGATGTTGAAAATCTTTGTCATAAATATATGAAAGACCCTGTTCATATTGAGATTGAATCAACCGGGGTAACGGCTGAAACAATTGAACATTTTTTAATTGAAGTGAAGGAAGAAGAAAAGATCTCACTCCTTAAAGACATCACAGTTGTAGAAAATCCAGACAGCTGCCTGATTTTTTGCCGAACTAAAGAACACGTTGATGCTGTGTATAGTGAGCTAGAAAAAGCTAAATATCCATGTGAAAGACTCCATGGCGGACTAGAACAAGAAGACCGTTTTGCTGTTATGGAAGGTTTCAAAATGGGCAACTTCCGCTATTTGGTGGCCACCGATGTAGCTGCCAGAGGTATTGATATTGATAATGTGACACTTGTCATCAACTATGACGTCCCTATGGAAAAAGAGAGCTATGTGCATCGAACCGGGAGAACCGGTCGTGCAGGAAATAAAGGAATGGCCATTACGTTTCATACACCATTTGAAGGAAAGTTCATTAAAGCAATTGAAAAATATATCGGCTTTGAAATCCCTACTATAGAAGCTCCCAGCCATCTCGAAGTGGCTGGTAGAAAAGCTGCCTTCGAAGAAAAACTTAGCGGCAGGCGCGTGGTAAGAAATAATAAGACTGCCCGAATCAACCAAGATATTATGAAGCTCCATTTCAGCGGTGGTAAAAAGAAGAAAATTCGTGCTGTTGATTTTGTTGGAACGATTGCAAAAATCCCAGGAGTCACAGCAGATGATATCGGCATTATAACCATCCACGATCATATGTCATATGTTGATATTCTTAATGGAAAGGGCTCACTAGTATTACAAGCCATGGAGAATGCGACTATCAAAGGAAAGAAGTTAAAAGTGAGCAAAGCAAATAAATAACATTAAGTCCTCTCATTTTAAAAAGATGAGGGGAGAGAACTCGACTACGAACCAAAAGAATGGTAACAAGGCTGAAAAAGAGCATTGTAAATTATCAATGCTCTTTTTATATTAATGGCTATTTAGCTTTTTCCGCTGATACGTAGATAATACTACGCCTCCGACTATAAATACTGATCCTAAGATTTCCGCTCCAGTTATGGGTTTGTATAGCAAGATCAATCCCATGATCATAGCTACAAAAGGTTCTAGATTGGATAATATCGAAGCCTTTGACGCATCAACATATCTGATGTAATTATTCCAAATCAAATTAGCCAAACCATGAACGACAACGGCAGTCCCAATCAGAAAAGCCCAATCCGAAATGCTATAGCTTATTTTTATAGGAGTATCTAGTAAAAAGGCAAAAGGAATCGACACAATCAAGCCTACAACATTGGAATATAAAGTTATTGTAAGCGGATCAATTCTATTCGACAGAAGCCGTGTCATAATGATCATTATCGCGAAGGTTATCATCGTTATCACAATCCAGAACAGGCCTTTATCGATATGCAAAGAAGATATATTCCCTTTTGCTACAACAAAATAAATCCCCATAATTGCCACAACTGACCCAATCAACATACGGATTGTTAATTTTTCTTTTAAAAAAATCGCAGCCAATACACCAGTTAATATAGGGGTAGTTGCCAAAATCAATGCAGATGTTGTTGGATCGGCTGTTTGCAGTCCTATAAAAAAAGACCACTGGTTTATAAAAACACCAATAACCCCTAGTAGAATAACTGCGAGCAAGTCGGATTTATTCACTCGTTTAAAGTGCTTTTTGTATGAGGATATCCCAATTAAAAATAGGACAATAAACAAAAGTCTAAGCATGGTTAACATTGTTGGTGAAAAATCCTGGACCAACAGCTTGCCAAACACAAAATTGCTTCCCCAGACTAGTACGCAAAATGTCAGCCAGGCATATGCTTTTACCATTTCAACACCCTTCCTACTCTGAAATGCCAACTGTCCTATTTTATACTTGGAAGGTATATTAGTATACCTTTTTGCTTTCGAAGCAGTAGAAATACCCAAAATAAAAAACGGCAAATATTTGCCGTTTTATAACGCGGTTTACTCACTAAACTTTTTAAAAATCAATGTAACATTGTGACCGCCAAAACCTAGTGAGTTTGATAGAGCGATTTGAATATCCTTCTCCTTAGCCACGTTTGGAACATAATCTAAATCAAGTTGTTCATCGGGTGTTTCATAATTAATTGTTGGAGGAAGAATCCCTTCCTTTATGGCTAATACAGAAAACATTGCTTCTAGGGCACCCGTTGCCCCCAGCAAATGTCCTGTCATCGATTTCGTCGAACTTACTGAAAGAGAATACGCGTGTTCTTTGAAAACTTCCTTGATCGCTAATGTTTCATATAAATCATTATAATAAGTAGATGTTCCATGAGCATTGATATAGTCCACTTGTTCCGGAGAGATTTTGGCATCTGCTAATGCTTGTTTCATGGATCGTTGGGCACCTTCTCCTTCAGGTGCAGGAGTTGTAATATGATGGGCATCTCCGGTAGCACCATACCCAATGAGCTCCCCATATATGTGAGCATCCCGGGCAAGAGCGTGATTTAACTCTTCTAACACCAAAATTCCAGCGCCTTCCCCGATAACAAATCCATCTCGATTTTTATCAAATGGCCTGCTTGCTGATTTTGGATCGGGATTCTTCGAAAGAGCGGTCATATTAGAAAATCCTGCAACTGTCATTTCCGTTATCGTTGCCTCTGTTCCGCCGGCAATCATCATTTCGACATCACCGTGCTGGATTGCCCGGAATGCATCACCTATTGAATTCGCACCTGAAGCACAAGCTGTAACTGAACAATTGTTAATTCCTTTTGCGCCGAGTTCAATGGAAACTTGCCCTGCTGCCATATCCGGGATAAACATCGGTATCGTAAAAGGATTCACTCTTCTTTGGCCCTTCTCTAAAAATTTCCGATGTTGTGCTTCGAACTCACCTAAACCGCCAATTCCTGATCCAATCCAGACTCCGACCCGTTCGGGTTGAATATCGGCACCTATCCTAATACCCGCATCCTTTACAGCCATTTTACTCGCAGCAACAGCGAACTGACTGTACCGGCCCATTCTCCTTGATTCTTTTTTATCCATAAATTCTTCTGGTGCAAAGTTTTTTACTTCTGCAGCAATTTTAATATCAATATTTTCAACATCAAATATGGTAGCCGGGCCAATTCCGGATACACCATTTTTTATGTTAGTCCATGTTGTAGAAGCATCATTCCCTAATGGAGTGACTGCTCCAATACCAGTAACCACTACTCTTCTATTCATTTGTTTCTCTCCTATACTCATTATTCTAATTATAATAACATTATTGTGTGCTGCTTACACTTTGTCCGACCGGCTGTCTTTTTTTAACATAGGTCTGGCGGAGTGATTTAGGATAGGAGAAAACAAGGAGTAAACTAACTAAAAATCTCGCTCAACTGATTGCGCTTCCTACAACCAATCAGGACACACTACACTTTTACGCGAGAAAGCTGGCATTTTAAGAGAGGCTAACCTACTGTCTAGACCAGCCTGATTACGGATCAGGACAACTTTTTATGGAATCGAGACAACTTTTTTGAGATTCAGGACATTTCCCAAACTTTACAGGACAATTTTCAACATATACTGGACAAACTCTATTCCATGCCAAAAACTTTTATATAGCTAGACAGTTCTCAAAGAAAAGATATTCTTTTTGATAATAATAAAAAGGGTGCCAACCCCAACATAGACTCACGTCCACATTTAGTGTCAGGCACCACTTTCCACTATTACTCTATTTACTGCTCATTCCCTATTCGTTCAAATATGTCCATGCGTATTGTGCGTACAGTTCGGCGCCAGTTGCCAGGGCGTCTTCATCGACGTTAAATTTGCCATGGTGATGGGCCCATTGTGTGTCTTTTTCCGGGTTGCCGCTGCCTACGAGGGCAAAGCTTCCAGGGGCTTCCATCATGTATTCACTGAAGTCTTCGCCGCCCATTGTCGGCTTTTCGTGATATATGACCTCCGCGCCAAATGCTTCGGCAGCCGTTTTCTGAACAAGTTTCGCACTGTATTCATCGTTAAGGACCGCCTGGGTGCCGCGCGTATAGTCTACCTGTGCAGTTGCACCATAAGTCGCGGCCACTTGTTCCGCATAGATCTGCAGCTGCTTCTCAATATGGTCTCTTACCGCCGGGTCGAAACAACGCACCGTTCCATCAATTACAGCATTTTCAGCAATTACGTTAAACCGTGTTCCGACAACCATTTTTCCAATCGTCAGCACTGCAGGCTGAAGCGGGTCAATCGTCCGTGACACGACTGATTGAACATTCATCACGAATGACGACGCAACAATCGCTGCATCAATACAAGCCTGAGGTATCGCCCCGTGGCCGCCCCTCCCTTTAAAGGTTACGGTGAAAAGATCTGCCGATGCAAACGATGGCCCCGGTGTGCAAGAAACCGTTCCTGTCGGCAGCTGAGACCAAATATGGATGCCGAATACATTATCCACTCCATCCATTGCTCCCTGTTTTACCATGACTTTCGCACCCGCCGCTACTTCCTCGGCCGGCTGGAAAATCAACCGGACATTGCCAGGCAATTCTTCTTTGATATCATTTAGTGCTTTAGCGGCAATTAGCAGCATCGCCGTATGGGCATCATGCCCACAGGCATGCATTTTCCCCGCTTCTTTTGATGCATATGGCAGATCCGTATTTAATTCTTCAACCGTCAACGCATCCATATCCGCACGCAATGCAACCGTCTTCCCCGGCTTACCGCCTTCGATGGTCGCAATGACTCCTGTTGGTTCTGTTTTGTGGTAAGAGATTCCCAGATTCTCTAGGTATTCACAAACAAAGGCTGTTGTCTTATATTCCTCAAAGGATAGTTCCGGTTCACTGTGGAACTTTCTGCGCAACTCGACTAATTCGTCATTGTACGCTTGTATCGCTTCTTTGATTTTTGCATGGATCATGTTTATTCCGCCTCCGTTAATATCTTAGCTGTTTCATATAAAATCTCTGTAGCTCTTGCGATGTCCCCGGCATCAGACCATTCCTCAGGACAATGGCTGAGGCCGTCCTTGCTGGGAATGAACAGCATCGCCACATCGGTCACATCTGACATAACCATCGCATCATGGCCAGCACCGCTGTTTACCGAACAGTATGAAAGGTTCAATTCGCTGCATGTCTTTTTAAAAAGAGAAAGGATTTCCTGGTTCATTGCCTTTGGCGGCATATATAATTGCCGCTGGACAGATGTCTTGATTCCATTACGATTAAAGGACTCAATCAAGCCGATTACTTCCTCAACCGCATGAAGGACGCGTTCTTCTTTTCCTGACCGTATATCTACCGTAAAAACAACCTTATCTGGAATCACATTTGCACCGTTAGGCCAAACATTCAGGCGTCCGGTGGTGATGACCGTTCCTTCCCCTACATCAGAGGCCAATTCCGGGAACCGAGCAATCATCTTGGCTGCTGCAACTAACGCATCCGTCCGACGGTCCATTGGGGTCGTACCCGCATGGCCTGCCTGTCCCTCAACAGTTACCTCCAGTTGGGTTAATCCAACAATCGCTTCTACCATTCCTATTGGGATACCCTTTTCTTCAAGAATCGGTCCTTGTTCAATGTGGAGTTCCAGGAAAGCCTTAATTGTTTTTGGGTCTCTTTTTTTCGGAAGGAATGGGTCAAGGCCGATCCTCTTCATCGCTTCTTCCGTGGTCACCCCATCTTTATCTTTTAAACTTAGAAACTCTTCCTCACTCAACAGGCCAACGATCCCTCTTGAGCCCATCAGTCCGCCGCCAAATCTGGCACCCTCTTCTTCTATCAGGGCAACTACTTCTAACGGATACTTGGGAGTAAGATTATTTTTTAAAAAAGAATGAGCGACCTCTAGTGCGGCCACTACTCCGGCAGGACCGTCGTAGGAGCCGCCGTTTGGTACTGAATCAAAATGAGAACCGATCAATACACTCGGTGCATCCTTTAACGTACCTTCCAGCCTGCCAAAAATGTTGCCAAGACCATCTTCGGTAACCTCAAGACCATAGTCCCTCATTTTTTGTTTAATGTAATTACGCGCCTGTAAATCCTCTTTGCTATAAGTCAGGCGGGTTGTCCCTTTACCAGGTGTCGCGGTAAATTGGCTCAAAGCCCCGATATGATTTTCAATTCGTTCCTGTAAACCAGTCAACTTGTTTCCCTCCAATTATTACAAGAATCCAACAAAGATGCCTGCAAGGATAACCGAAACGATTGTGACTGTGACAAACCCGCCAACCAGCATTGGCGGCAGCATATGGCTTGTCAGCATGTCCCTTTCTCTTTCATCTTCGGTTAACGACTTAATGACTTCGTTTGTGATAATATAATCGGCCGGAAATCCATAAAGGGCGGTTAACGAAACGGCGAACGCCATATGCTTGCTCACTTTTAAAAGCTTTCCAGCGATAAAGGAGAATATATACATCCCAATAACAGCGAGAACGATTGTACCAATTAACGGGTAAATGATCTCAAGCATCATACCTGGTGTCGCTTGTTTTAAGCCGTCAAAAATAAACAGCATCAGTACCATTAGGGCCATTCCAAAGGCATTTGCCTTTTGAAGTACCTGTCTTTCCAAAAATCCCACACTTGAGGCGATAACACCAAAGAGTAAACAAAGAACGAACGGACTAATCGAAACAACTGGCGCCGCTAAGGTTGATACGAGATAGGCAAGATAACCAACGAGTGCCAGCCTAAAAAGTTTAAAGAAATCTGTGTTGTACTTCTCCGGCAAGTTTTTAAAAAGTTTAAGCTCTGGTTGAGCTGTGGCTGAAGCTGCCGCCGTCTCTGTTTGTGCAGCTTCCATTTCCTTTAAGGCCGCCATTTCTCCGCCGCGATAAAGCTTCAACAGCCTTTCACCCTCTTTTTTCAATACGATTGAGGTGATTGGATAACCAGCAAAACCTTGAACAACATAAATAACGATCGCAAAAACGGAAAGGGTTACGAGGCCTGCTTCCTTTGCGCCCTCCGACATGATAAGCGCGGATACAACCCCGCCAACTAGTGGAGGTATTGCTACTACGACTGTCTTAAATCCGAAAATCAGGCTTCCAATCGTCATTAAAACGGCGATAATGCCAAGGATCCCAAAAAGGGCAATAACAATGGTTTTCCATTGATTTTTCAGTTCTTTTAAAGATAACAATGTTCCCATATTTGTAATTAGCAAATACATCATCATCGTAGCAACAACTGGCGGAACACCCGCGACGGCTACAATATCTTTCGGGAAAAATGTCCAATAACCAAGAAGGAACAGGACAGCACAGACAAACATGGACGGCACCCAGGCCTTTGTTCGTACAGCAACCAGATCCCCCAGCAATAAAATTCCTACAATAATAACCAATGCTAGCATTTGTGACATAAAAACCACTCCACTTTCCCCAAAGTCTTTTAATATTTCGTTCTACGAAAAAAGTTTAATAGAAGAATAATAATACAATCGGATTGTTCAGTCAATTTAAAATATTAATATTATTCAAGTAACCGTTTCCAACACTTTCTCTAGTCGCTTTTGGTAATTTCTTGTTTTTTCTCGTTGGCAGAAAATTATTTAAGAAAAATAAAAAGCCCCCAATTGTAATAGGGACTCTTTAAGTATTATTTAATTTTCTTGGTATGTGCCCAGTCCGGAGCTTTAAAGAGTTTCATCATAATAAACCTGCAGGAGTTTTTTTCAAGGACATTTCCCTATCCTGGCAACATCAAATTGTACTCGAAACCTCTTTTCAAGGACATTTCGATATCCCGGCAACCCTAAATTGTACTCGAAACCTCTTTTCAAGGACATTTCGCTATCCCGGCAACCTCAAATTGTACTCGAAACCTCTTTTCAAGGACATTTCACTATACCAGCAACCCTAAATTGTACTCGAAACCCCTTTTCAAGGACATTTCGCTATCCCCACAGTTTCAAATTGTACTCGGAAATTCCTTTTCAAAAACATTTTTTAATCGGGCTTATTGAGGAGATTGGGACTCAAAGAACACAAGCCATCTTGTTACAAAAGCCGCTATTATGTAATTCCATTTCATAACAGCCCGTTCTTTTGTATAAAGTCAGCAATTGTTCTTGTTTCTATGTTACTATAGGTTAGTTATTTTCAAGCACTTATGGAGGTCACTGCTACAATGAAATTAAATAAAGGAATCTTATTTATATTACTAGGTGCTGGATGTTTTGGCTTCACACCTATATTTGCTAAATTAGGGTTTGGCTACGGTTACTCAGTTGGCCAAATCATTATCGTTCAAATGATTTTTGCCTCGCTTTTATTATGGTCTTTTACTCTACTTAAACGCGGCAGTTTCAAAGAACTTAATAGGAAGAATGTTCTTCAAATTATGTTAACCGGTTGTTTTATCGGACTAACAAGTATTTTTTATTATGGTTCGTTGCAATATTTGTCTGCTTCATTGGCCATCATTTTAATGTTCCAATTCGTTTGGATCGGAATCATTTTTGAATGGATTTTCAGCAAAATAAAACCAGCACCAGTAACATTATTGTCCATCATGTTCATTTTAATAGGGGTCTTTTTTGCTTCGAATATTGTAAATGGAGACATTCAGGGCTTACCTGTTAAAGGGGTTATATTTGGTCTTCTATCTGCATTCACTTATGCAGGCTTTATTTTTTTCAGCGGCAAGGTTGCTGTAAATGTGGATGCATGGACGCGGAGTTCGTTAATGGTAACAGGATCAGCGATTTTAGTCCTGATTTTATTCATGCGTGATATTCCAACTGTACTGCCATTGGAGCAAAACTTATTAACGACTGCTATTGGAGTTTCGTTATTTGGATCAGTTCTTCCGCCATTATTTTTCGCGGTTGGATCACCACTGGTTTCTGGAGGGGTTGCCAACATCCTAACGTCCATTGAATTACCTGTTGCCATCCTATCAGCCAGCCTTATTTTGTCGGAAACTGTGACATCGCTTCAGTGGGTAGGCATAGCAATCATATTAGCGGCTATCGCATTAAATGAACTCGGTCCTAACCTTTTCCGAATAAGAAAGCATTATTAAATCTCCTCGAAAAAACAAACCTGGCCACTCAAATTGAGCCAGGTTTGTTTGTGTTTTATCCATATTTACCTTTTTCGGGGCGGAACTTGTTGTTCAGGAATTAGCGAAAAGTAAGTTTCCCCGCCAAGCCGTTCCTGGTGTTCCGCTTTTGCCTTTCGTAAAATGTCCGGGTTTCCCATGACCTCGATTGCGGTAGCTGCGATTACTTTTCCTGCTTGAAGCATGCCTTTGTGGGCAATAGGCATTGCACCTTGTGAAACAACTTGCCAGGTATGGAAAGGAGTTCCGAGCGCCCAGCAAGCTGTCATACATTGCATGGTTGGAACAATCCAGCTGACATCCCCAACATCTGTGGAGCCTGACAGCATTATTTCTTTTTTGCTTAATTGCGGAATGAGATCAGCTATATGTTTGTCTTTTAATTTCATGGCCGTATTTTTATCCATGCCTGTTAAAGCCGAGTCACGGTCTTCGGGAGATAGCGAATCTCTTATTTCTTTCGCGTACTTTTGGTCAGACTCATCATAGGATGGAACACCAATTGCTGTTAAGTTTTTGTGCATAACCCCAGCAAGTGTGTTATTGGGAATCAAGTCCGAAGCAGCTCCCTCGAACTCTACCTCCACCCTCGTTCCTGTCATCAAGGCCGCACCTTTTGCAATGTCCTCGACCCTTTTATACAAATCCGTTGCTTGCTGCTTTTTCGGAGCACGTATCAGGTAAGCTACTTCAGCATGTGCCTGGACAACATTTGGTGAAGTTCCGCCTGTATCGTCGACCGCATCAAGAGCACTGCGTCCTAAATGAGGTGCGGCCGCGGCATGAGCGCCTTTTCCATTAAAAATAAATCGAACGGCGTAGTTAGCAAGCGAGCTGAAGTTCATAATAATAGGTTTCGTTTCCGGGTGCCAGGAAAGGGCAAAATCCACATCATCAAACAAACCAGCGCGAGCCATATACGCTTTGCCAGATCCATTTTCTTCAGCCGGGCAGCCATAATAACACACCGTCCCTTTCAAGCCTGTTCTCTCCATATACTCTTTTATTGCAACTGCTGCGGCAAAAGCACCTGTCCCCAATAAGTTATGTCCACATCCATGTCCATAGCCGCCGGCTGTAATGGGTTCATTTTTTGTAAGTCCTTTTTTCTGGCTTAAACCGGGCAAAGCATCGTATTCGCCTAAAATGGCCACTAAAGGCTTCCCACTGCCATAACTCCCAATAAAACCAGTTTGAAGTCCAGCAACATCTTTTTCAACTTGAAATCCTTCCTCCGCCAATGCATGACACAAATAGTCAGAAGACTTATATTCCTCAAAATAAGGTTCCGGGGTTGCCCATATTTTATCGCTTAGTTGAATAAATGTTACTTTACGCTTCTCAATATAGTCTGAAATAAAACTATGTATGCCCAAACCTGCCCCCCTCCTTTCGTACACCTTAGCCGCTAGTTTCTTCACTTTTGCTAGTAAGCAATTCCCCTTTTTCATAGTTCATTGTCACAAGAGCTACAGCACATATAAATGCAAAAGCAATCAGCATCCAAAATGCTGCGTTAAACGAGCCATTAAATGCATCCACAATAAATCCAATCGCTAGAGGTGTGATGAAACCAGCAAGCTGTCCGCCTGTGTTAACCAGCCCCATACTAGAACCAGCTAAGGAAGATGGTAAATTTTTAAGTACTATGGCTGGCAATAAAATGACGACGAATGAAATGATCAGCATAATGATCGTTTGATAAATAATAAAAGAAGTTACACTTGAGGCTGTAAACATTAGGTACAGCAGTATCGAAATACAGATACAAGTAACAGCGCCTGCTACTTTTTCGCGCCCTTTTGCTAACTTGTCAATCAAGTATCCGCTTAAATAAATCCCCAAGAGTTGTGCTACTCCCGGAATCGTCTGCAGCCACCCTAATGAAACCAAGTTTAGCCCGCGGACATTCACTAAATAGGTCGGAATCCATGTCGCAAGACCCCAGTTAACAGCGTATAAGGAGAAATACGCAATAAATAAATTCAACATCAAGGGGGTCTTAAACAAATGTTTAAACGAACCCTGTTGAACTCCTATGGAATTCTGAGTATTTAGAGCCTCATCGTTGTTTGGGATCTTAATAAAATACCAATATAATGCTGCAATAATTACCCCTATCGCTCCCATGATTACGAATGTAGTGCGCCAGCCTATCGTTGTAAGCAATCCAACCGAGAGAATTGGGATAATAAGTGCGATAATCCCGGCGGACGACAACATGATAGACATAGCCCGAGCCCGCATCTCTTCCGGAAATACTTGTGAGATGATTTTTGAGCTGGAAGGCTGAAATCCGCCTTCTCCAATCCCAAACAGGAAACGAATGATCACCATTGAAGCCAATGACCATGCGGCACCCGTGAGCCCGGTAAAAATTGACCACACAATGACTGAGGCAATCAGAACTTTCCTTGCACCAAAACGGTCAGCCAGCCATCCCCCAGGCAGTTGCATGATTGCATACCCTGCGAAAAAGCTGCTGAGTAAAAGCCCTGTAAATGACGCACTAAGATTCAAATCTTCCGTAATGGCCAAGACAGCATAATTCATAATATAACGATCTAAATTTCCTAAAGCCCAGCCTAAAAAAAGTAAAGCTAAAATCCAATTTCTTTTGCGTGCTGAAATCAATTCTTCCAACCCCTAATTTCATCTATAATGCTGAATTTTCACTATACGAATAGTTCCCGAGCAAGCCATTAGAATAGGTTTAAAACAGCCTTGGGTTCTTTTTTGCAATGGTCGATTTGCGGCCTTGCAGGGAAGCTGAATACGACAAGAAGACTAACTTCAAATATGGGGTGTTTCGTTATACTTGCTAAGCTTCATCAAAACTCTCCCAGTATTTTTCCCAAAAATAGAAAAAAACGCATTCTTTTTTAATAAGTATGGTTCTAGTTAAGGTTTGGGCAAAATATCCATTGCAATCACTAGTGAAAGAGGTTACTATGTCAAGCGGTGCTTACTAGTAGTAACTAACTATAAGCGCGTGTACATATTGTTTAATTCATCAGGAGGGTTACATATGCAATACGGTATTTCAGCTTTAGGTATTCTTGTTGTATTATTTTTGGCTTGGCTGGCAAGTTCAAATCGAAAAGAAGTAAAATTCAAGCCAATTATCACGATGGTTGTCATTCAAATTCTTTTGTCACTATTACTGTTAAATACAGAATTTGGCCTTATCATCATCAATGGAATAGCAGCTATTTTCACCACACTGCTTGAATATGCAAACGAAGGGATTTCGTTCGTGTTTGGCGGCATGGCAAACAAGGGCGAGGCTCCATTCTTTTTAACAGTGCTGCTGCCAATTGTATTTATTTCTGTATTAATTGGAATTCTGCAATATTTGAAAATTCTGCCGGTCCTTATGAAAGGAATTGGATGGGTATTAAGTAAAGTGAACAGGATGGGTGTGCTTGAATCCTATAACGCAGTTGCTTCCCTGATGGTCGGACAATCGGAAGTTTTCATCACGTTAAAAAAACAACTCGGCCTGCTTTCAAAACAGCGTCTGTATACCCTATGTGCTTCGGCGATGTCTACTGTATCCATGTCCATAGTTGGCGCTTATATGACGATGCTCGATCCAAAATATGTTGTCACAGCAGTCGTTTTAAATTTATTCGGCGGTTTTATCATCGCTTCTATTATTAATCCGTACGAGGTAAAACCAGAAGAAGATATGCTGGAAATACAGAATCAAAAAAAGCAATCCTTTTTTGAAATGATCGGGGAGTATATCCTGGATGGATTTAAGGTTGCCGTTATCGTCGGTGCCATGCTGATTGGCTTTATTGCTTTAATGGCGGCAATCAATAACGTGTTTGAGCTTGTATTTAACGTTTCCTTCCAGAGGCTAATCGGGTATGTTTTCGCTCCAATTGCACTCATAATGGGAATTCCTTTATCGGAAGCGGTTAGTGCCGGGGGAATTATGGCAACTAAACTGGTGACAAATGAATTTGTCGCGATGATGGATTTATCCGGAGGCGATCATCAGTTTAGTGAACGTACGCTCGGGATCCTTTCTGTATTCCTGGTTTCCTTCGCCAACTTCTCATCAATTGGTATTATTACCGGAGCAGTAAAAAGTCTGAACGAAGAGCAAGGCAATATTGTCGCTAGTTTTGGGCTGAAACTATTATATGGCGCCACACTTGTAAGCATACTTTCAGGCATCATCGTTAGCTTTGTTATATAAAGGCGCTTCGTGAACACAGTATTGTGCGTTTAAATGGAACATCTCGTCAAAGCAGATGCAACCTGCCATAAGGATGATTAATAGTTACGAAAAAAAGGCAGTGGGTACTCCCACTGCCTTTTGCTACTAATGAAACCTCATTTATAATAAAATTACCCGCTATATCCATTTACAAAGTCAGCGATTGTTTCCATTTCTTCTTCTGTAAGTTCCCTTTTTACGTACTTTTCATATTCCTCAATTATTTTCTGCTTATCACCATGGCAACTATCTGTGTATTTCGCAATAGTTCTCAGCTTGGCAGCTTCCTGATTAAATTCCTCTTTTGAAATTGGCTGTTGATGCGAAGGGATATAAGTTTCTGCATCAAAAGATTCTAACTCATCTAACAGCCGAAGTGTTTCCTTGATTGTATAGTTTTGTTTTTCGGAATACATATTAGGATAAATGCAGTCAGCAAGAAAGAGAATCTTTTCTTCTTTGACATACACGATGACTGAATCTGAAGCGTGATCCCCTCCAACATACTGAACAATACAGGTTACCCCGCCAAGATCAATTTCCACCTTTTTATCAAATGTTAAATCCGGCAAAACAATCTTAATATCCCGGTGATCTTTGTATTCCTCCTTAATTGCTTTTGCACAAAATTCAATTTCTACTCCTTCTTTCACTCGTGCATCTATTGCCTCGTCTGACCATGAAAACGGGATTAGCTTCTCCATTTCCTTTTTTGTTTTTTCGGAAGCAATCGAAACTGCATTAGGTAATGCAGAAAGACCAAATATATGATCCCAATGCCAATGAGTAAGAACAATTATATCCGGATTAGGAACATCCCTTTTTAAAAGTTCACTGATAAAATAATTTGCATGGTCTTCCGAATTACCGGCATCAATCATTAATGTTTTGTTATTGCCCACTACCATTCCCAGGATGGGCCGGTCGGTTATTGATATTGGAGTGATATACCAAAAGCTCTTGCCTATTTTGTTAATTAAGTGCATAAAGTGCAGCCTCTTTTCTTTTACAAAAGTATAAGTGGTTTTTATCTACTATTTTATTTTCTCAGTTTGTATATGCATCCTATAGACAATATCTTACTATCACGTCTTTGACAATTTTTTTAAAGCATTATAAATTAAAGAACTTTTTCATTTAAGGATAGATATATCCCATTCTGTAAAAACTTTACTTATAGTTTTCTTCGTCAAAAATATTGGTAATTCGACAAAAATTTTGGTAATTCGACAAAATTGATTGACCTTTAAGTTAAAAATATATAGAATTTTATCATATTTTCAAAAAAAGAGGGTTTGTATGAAAAATGTTTTATTCAGAAGAAAAAGTATAGAAGAGTTACTGGAAAGAAAGGGAGCCATCCGTCTAGAGCAATCGCTGGGAGCCTTTGATTTAATACTGCTAGGGGTAGGTGCGATTGTCGGAACAGGTATATTTATTCTTCCTGGGACAGTAGCGGCATTGCATGCTGGACCAGCTATAATCTTCTCCTTTATTATAGCTGCTATTGTCTGTGCATTGGCAGCCATGTGTTATTCAGAATTTTCTTCATCCGTACCAGTAACGGGCAGTGCATATACGTATGCATACATTGTATTTGGAGAATTAGTCGCCTGGTTAGTCGGCTGGGCTTTGCTGTTAGAATATGGCTTGGCTGTTGCAGCTGTTGCAACTGGCTGGTCGGCTTATTTAAGTGCTTTATTAGAGGGTTTTAACGTCATCATTCCAAAGGCCATTTCCGGTTCTTTTAATCCAGCAGATGGAACATACGTAAATGTTCCAGCTATAGCGATTATTTTTGCCACTGCTTTTTTATTATCGCTCGGAATAAAAGAATCTACGAAGTTTAATACAATCATGGTATTTATTAAAGTAGGTGTTATTCTCTTATTTATCGGAATCGGTATTTTCTTTGTGAAACCTGCTAATTGGCAGCCATTCATGCCATTCGGAATAAATGGCGTTATCAGTGGGGCTGCCCTTGTTTTCTTTGCTTATCTTGGGTTCGATGCTGTTTCGTCAGCTGCTGAAGAGGTTAAGAACCCAAAACGTAATATGCCAATTGGAATTATTGGATCATTATTAATTTGTACAATACTGTATGTATCTGTTTCACTTGTTTTGACAGGAATGCTTCCCTATACAGAGCTAAATGTTGGTGATCCAGTCAGCTTTGTTATGCAGGCAGTTAATCAAGATTGGGTCGCTGGGGTTATCTCACTTGGGGCTGTCGTGGGGATGATGACAGTTATCCTTGTAATGGCATATGGCGGAACTAGACTTCTTTACGCGTTCGGCCGAGATGGATTGCTGCCGAAAAGTATGTGCGAGCTTAATAAAAAATATAAAACACCCGTTAAAAATACGTGGGTGTTTGCAACACTTGTAGCCTTTTGCGCCGGTTTCATACCGTTATCCAGCCTGGCAGAACTAGTAAACATCGGAACATTAATTGCATTTACAATCGTGTCAATCGGTGTTATTTTCTTACGGAAAAATAAGAGTATACCATCCAGTGGATTTAAAGTACCACTCTTTCCAATCTTACCAATTTGTTCATTCCTATTATGTCTATTTTTAATTACTCAGCTCTCCCCTCTTACATGGTTGGCATGCGGCATTTGGTTTGTATTTGGATTACTCTTCTATTTTGCTTATGGTAAAAATAAGAGCGTAATGAATTAAATCAAAAGTGAGCTTACGTTGTCGTACAGAGACAATGTAAGCTCACTTTTACTTATGATATGGTTCACTACGGTATATCTAAGTAAAGTTATTAAAGTATACTATTTCATTTATACAGTGCAAATGCTTAGCGCACAAAAATAGGCCACACCTATTGAGATGTGGACTTTTATGAATACTTTTACTGGAGCCTTTATTCTATTTTGAAATTATTACTTATAATGACATCCCAGCATCGACGACCAGTTCTGTCCCAGTAACGCGGCGGGCTTCGTCTGATGCGAGGTAAAGCGCGCCATTTGCAAGATCTTCCGGCTCAACTACTTCACCTAGCGGAATTGTGTCAATATACTTTTTCGCCAGTTCCTCATCATCAAAAATAGCCTGTACCATTGGTGTCCTTGTTGTCCCAGGAATCAATGTGTTTACGCGGATTTTATCCTTGGCAAGGATATTTGAGAATGTGTATGACATTGTGCGTACCGCACCTTTGGAACCTGCATATCCCGGATAGTCGGTTCTTGTCATGATACTGTTGGAAGCCACGTTGACGATGCTTCCGCCTTTGTTCTCCTTCATGTGGCTGACTGCATGCTTGACCATATAGAACGTTCCGTATGCATTGACCTTGAAAATCTTATCGAATTCCTCCGAGTTGAACTGTTCTGCCGGGTCACTTGGACCTGCATAACCAGCATTGTTCACCAGGATATCCAGCTTTCCGAATTTCTCGACTGCAAAGTCATTGATTTTCTTCGCATTCTCTTCTTTGGAGATATCACCAATGATGAACTCTGCTGTACCCCCAGCTTGTTCGATTGCCTGCTTTACTTGGGTTACTCCCTTGTCGCTAACATCTGCAAGTACCACTTTTGCTCCTTCTTCTGCAAAACGCTTTGCGATAGCCGCTCCAATTCCGGAACCGCTTCCAGTAACAACCGCAACTTTGTTTTCTAATCGTGCCATTCCTAATCCCTCCATGTTAGATATTTTTAAACAAAGCCGTTTTGGTTTTGTTTAACTTATTACTATTTCAGCATATCTCAATTTCGAGATAAAGTGGTGGAATGTGCTCACCATTCTGCCGCATATTCTTATCATGTAGATTGCACCTACCGAAACAATGATATATTCTCAAAATCATTTTCATGAAGGTTGTCTCGATATCTGTCTTGGTAACTTTCTTGGTATAACTATTTCTTCCATTAATGAGAGCTTTTAGTTTAGCGACTTTTCTCCTTGGCAGAAGATCCTTCTCCAGTGTTCATTTCGACCTTTTAATTACCTCATTCTTCGGGTTCGCTTCAAGACTCTATTCCAACTTTTTTACGGTTTATTCGACCTTATAGGTCGTGATCCCAGCTTCCTGGGGTTTCTTACCGAAATCAACTTCCACTACCTCGTGACAGGCAAAAAACGCCACGCTACAGACTAAATCCGCCTGTGTCTACGATATTAATTTTAGGATTCCCTTAGTGGGGAGGAAATCTACTAGCACATTTTAATCCACAAAAAAGAGGCCCCCAAAAAGTTACTTTGGGACAGCCTCTTCCCTCTATTAAGTTAGTATCTTTAATATTTCTTCATCTAGAGTTCTTCTACTAATTAGTAAAGTCGCCTTGTAGTTTATCCTTTAAATGGAAGAACCATTCCACAAGTATAAATTTTCCAACCACTAAAGCATAAACCTATTAGTTTATCAGCAGCCGCATCGTGAAGATATTTCCTTCGGTTTATTTCTTGACTTCTACGCTAGCTTTACCAATCACTAAAAAACCATTATTAAGATATCCACGGAAGGTAAGGTTAACTTGTCCTGTCACCCAATCAAATTCTTCACGATTGAATTTGAAATGACCTTTTTCGGCTTGTTTTTCTAAACCTTTATTATCCGCTACAGCGGAAACTCCGTTTAATGTTACAGATGAAACATTAAATGAGGATGATTGATATGTCGTCGGTAGTGAAGCTTTAACCGTAAAGATTCCCTTGTTGCCTTTAATCACTTTCGGCAATACCTCAAGTTCAACCTCAATATAGACCGTGAATGTTTTTTCCACCACAGCAGATAAGCCTGAACCATCTGTTACCTGAACTTTAAGCTTATATTCACCAGGCTGATCTAATGTAATTACATCACCGTACTTATAATTTTGACCATTCAGTGTGACAACTTCTTGAGCTATCCTTGATTGGTAATCATAAGCATCATAATCCAATGTAAAACTTGTGCCAAGCTGATATTCCCCGTCCAATAAAACGGAAACGGTTGGAACTGTTTTATCAATCTTAATTGCTTTTGTTTTTACTTCTTCAGTGTTTCCGACTGCATCAACTGAGTAGTAGGAGATTTCATTGATCCCTTCTTGCTCCACAGTAAAGGAAGTTCCTTCGGTATACTCCGAACCGTTGATTGAATAATACGTTTTTACAGCTCCGCTTAATTCATCTTCTGTTGTAAGTGTTACTGATACGTCTTCGTTTACCCAGACTTCAGGCATGTCAGAGGCAGTTACAGGTGTGGTTTTGTCAATTTTAATCTGTTTTGTTATTGCATCTTCCTTGTTTCCGGCGGCATCAACTGAGTAATAGGAGATTTCGTTGATTCCTTCTTCCTCCACAGTAAAGGAAGTTCCTTCAGTATACTCCGAACCGTTGATAGAATAATACGTTTTTGCAACTCCGCTTAATTCATCTTCTGTTGTTAGTGTTACTGTTACGTCTTCGTTTACCCAGGATTCAGGTGCGTCCGATGAAGTTGCAGGCGTTGTTTTGTCAATTTTAACTTGTTTAATTATTGCTTCTTCCTTGTTTCCGACAGTATCAACTGAATAGTAGGAGATTTCGTTGATTCCTTCTTTCTCCACAGTAAAGGAACTTCCTTCTGTATACTCCGAACCGTTGATAGAATAATACGTTTTTGCAACTCCGCTTGCCTCATCTTGAGCTGATAAGGTTACTGTTACATTACCATTTACCCATGTATCCGGTAGGTTTGCTGAAGTCACAGGAGACGTTTTATCGATATTTACTTCTTTTGTTTTTATTTCTTCCATATTCCCGGCTGCATCAACAGAGTAATAGGAAATCATGTTCTTCCCTTCTTTTTCTATTGTAAGGGAAGTCCCCTCTGCAAATTCCGAACCATTAATAGAATAATATGTTTTTGCTGCTCCGCTTAGTGAATCATTTCTGGTTAATTGCGCTGTAAACGACTGCGCATATACAGGTATTGTATTAATTTCAGTTACCGGGGCAGATTTATCAACTTTTACAAACACTGTTTTAACTTCTTCCAGGTTACCGACCTTATCGATTGAATTGAACTGAATTTTATTGATACCCTCTTGATCAATTAGGATAGAAGTTCCTTTTTGAAGAGGGCCGTCATTTATAGAGTAGAACGTGTTGGCTACTCCCGTTTCATTATCTGTTGCCTGAAGAGTAAGAAGCTGATTTTGATTCACCCATTGTGATGGCGCATTAATTTTTGTTTCCGGTGCCTCTGTATCGATTATTAATTTTGCCAAAACCGTAGCGGACGGTTGAGATTCTCCAAATGAGTTACTGTAAGATGTTACATAATATTCATGATTTGCGTACGAAAGGTTTTGAATGTCGTAAGAAAGATTATTCACGTTTTTAACCAAAAGTACTGGTTTTCCATCAATGATTTCGTAAATGTTGTACCCATTCGCATACGTAACAAAATCCCATGAAATCCGTGCGCTTGTTTGACTTAATAGCCTTAAAGAAGCGGTTGGGGATTCCATAATAGGATAGATAATCGTCCGGTCAACACGGCTGGATGGTGCCGATTCACCAAAACGGCTGCTGTATGCCGTCACTTCAAATGAATGAGTATCCTCAGCCAAGTTATAAATACTAGAAGACAATTGGGTTCCCTTATATATTAATTCTTTACTGCCGCCATTCGCCTTATAAACCCGATATTCAGTTGCAAACGGGACAGCTTTCCAAGAAAGGGTGATATTGTTTACATTAAAGACACTGCCATTGACCGTTGGAGCCTGCATGATGGGCCAGGTTAGATTAAAGTCCAATGGGCTGCCGACTGGAGATTCCCCAAAACGGTCACTATAGGAATGGACAATATACTGGTAATCACCTTCTGGCATATTCGTAAATGAAGTTGAGGTACCTATTATTGTCCTTTTTAAAATCTTCTCTCCATTTTCTATTTGATAAATTTTATACTCCTTTGTAAACGCTGATGGGTTCCACGTAAGGGAGATATCATTGCCATTTTGAATCGTTTTAGCCAAATTGGCGGGTGCCTGCATGATTGGCCAGGTTAAATTAAACTCCAATGGGCTGCCTACCGGAGACTCGCCAAAACGGTCACTGTAGGAATGGACAATATACTGATAATCCCCTTCAGGCATATTCGTAAATGAAACTGACTTTCCAGTTGTTGTCTTTACTAATACTTTATCCCCACCGACAATCTGATAGACTTTATATTCTTTTGCGTATGTGGAAGAATTCCATGATAAGACTATGTCATTGCCGTTAGGAAAAGTTTTTGCCAAATTGGCAGGTGCCTGCATGATTGGCCAGGTTAAGTTAAACTCCAACGCACTGCCTACTGGAGATTCACCAAACCGGTCGCTATAGGAATGGACAACATACTGATAATCCCCTTCAGGCATATTTGTAAATGAAACCGAAGTTCCAGTTACTGTCTTTACTAATACTTTATCTCCTTCGACAATTTGATAGACTTTATATTCCTTTGCGTATGCGGAAGAATTCCATGATAGGACTATGTCGTTGCCGTTAGAGATGGTTTTTGCCAGATTTGCCGGAGCCTGCATGATTGGCCAGGTTAAGTTAAACTGCAGCGCGCTGGCTTCTGTTGACTCGCCAAAGCGGTCACTGTAGGAATGGACAATATATTGATAATCTCCTTCAGGGATATTGGCAAACACAGAAGAAGTGCCATTCACAGTTCTTTCAAAAACCTTTTCGCCATCAATAATCCGATAAATCTTATAACTGTTCGCATAAGTTACTGCGTTCCATCTTAACGTTACATCATTTCCATTAGAGATGCTGTATACGAAATTCAGCGGTTTTGCCATAACAGGGTAAACGATGGAACCATTTAATTCTGCTTCATTCGTAGACTCTCCTAAAAGGGTGGAATAAGCCTTAACAACGAAAGTGAATTCCCCTTCCGGCTGATTTGTTAAGGTTGTACTTGTACCTGTAACCGACCTAATGAATACAGGTTCTCCATCAATCATTTGATAAACTTTATAGCCAGTTGCATATTGCACCGAACTCCATCTCAATGTAAGATCATTTCCATTTGAAATGCTGTAAGTTGGATTGCCGGGTGCAGGAAGTGCTTGTCCGCTTAAAGTTACTTCTACAGGACTACCTTGCTGCGATTCGCCAAAGCGGGTGGAATAAGCGTAAACCTCATATTTATAAGTTCCTGGACTCATATTATTGTAGGTTACGGTTGTGCTTGTTACATTGTTCTTCAATATTTTTTGACCATTAATAATCTCGTAAACTTTATAGCTCGTTGCATAGTCAACAGAACTCCAGTTTAACGTCAGTGCTGTTGGATTTATAGTGGTTCCGGCAACACTTACTGGAGGAACCATCTTTGGATAAACAACAGAAACTATCGTACTTGTTCCTTCTGCTGATTCTCCAAACCTGCTGCTAAAGGAGTAAATTTCGTACTGATTCTCTCCTGCCGGGGCATTAATAAAGGTCGCAGTCGGACTAGATACTGTCGTTTTTAATACTTTTTTTCCGTCTATTAGTTGATAGACTTTATAATTTGTGGCATATTCCGCAATGCTCCAGTTTAAAACTATGTCATTTCCATTTTGAATTTTATATGTGACATCTTTTGGTGCGGACATAGTAACAGTATCAATGCTAAACGACACCTCAGAGCCTATTTCCGACTCCCCAAAACGGTCGCTAAAGGAATAAATCTCATATTGATAATTTCCGCCTTTAAGCATGGGGTAGGTAATTGTTGTGCTACTTGTTGTACTCTTTAGAGTTTTCTCCCCGTCTTTCAGTTCATAAATGTTATACCTGGTAGCATAAGGGACAGACCCCCAAGTAAGAACAACATCATTAATGTTTTGAATTTTGTACGTTGCGTTATTAGGCGGTGTCATCACTATGGAGCCTACTGTTACAGCGACCTGGCTTCCTTCTGATGATTCGCCAAATCGGTCACTGAACGAATAAACTTTAAAAATATACTCTCCGGCAGGAAGATTAGTGAGCGTGCCGTTTGTTCCAGTAACCGTCTTTTTTAATTCCAGCTGGCCATCCACATCCTGATAAATCCGATAGCTGGTTGCATAGGCTGCAGCCTGCCATTTTAAATTTACGTCCGTTCCATTGGTAATTGTAAACGAAAGGCTGGAAGGCTGGCTCATCACTGGATCAGTTACTTCTGCTTTGATAGGAGAAGTATCCGCGGATTCACCGTAGAGAGAGTGAACGGCAGAGACAGAGTATGTAAAAGTGCCTTCTGGTGCATCTACTTTAGTGTAAGTTGTTCCGGTGGTTGAAGTTAATAGTGTTCTTTCTCCTGAATCAGAAATTTGATATATATTATACTTTTGCGCATATTGGGATGTACCCCAATTAAGTACAATATCATTTCCATTTCGGATTGTTGAGCTCAATGATGAAGGCGCCTGCATTTGAGGGTAAATAATTTCCACAGACACTGGCGCAGAAGGACCAGATTCCCCTTCACTTGTTACAGTGGAAACAACATATCTATAGAATCCTTCAGAAAGATCATTTAAGCTGTAACTTATTGCAGTTGTACTTCCTAGTAAAGTAAGCTGTCCATCCTTGATTTCATATACTTTATAACCGGTTGCTCCGTATACTGAATTCCATGACAACTTTCCATCATCGGGTGTGATTGTTTGATAAGCCAGATTGGCAGGCGGCAGCATGCTGCCGTTTTCTGCTGCCAGCACTGTCCCAAGTGGAAGCGTAAATTGATACAAAAGCAACAGTGCTGCAACGAAAAATTGAATACTGAACCATTTTTTCTTCATATCTCTGATTTCCTTTCCTATAAACCTCGAAGAGAATGCGGCCTTTTAGTAGATTGTGAGTTTTCCAAAAAGCGTGTTTACCAAATATTTTATATAGGTTGAACCCAACTATTTTGCCAATTTCATTTACCGATCAAGACGAGACTAATTTTTGCAAACTTCATTTCAAGAGAAAGCTGCTTTACTATCACCTCTTTTTATTCACTCTATATAGGACTTTATCCCCAGGAAATATAAAACGCCCTATAAATATATATAGGGCGTTGAAATCTCTTTCAGTAGATTTGCAACTGGCTGGCGTGTCAAAAGATTTAGCCCCTATAGTTTTGCGTCCTACTTTTTCAAGTAGTTTGCCCTATATTGAATTAGGTCTTAATTACTATTACTATTTATAGTTTATGTTTATTTTCCTGACTTGTAAATATATTCCTAGCATATAAAAAAATTTACTTTAACCTTAATAGACCTTTATGTTGATTTGGCTGCCTTAGGAAAGATTAGAGAAGGTTTTTTTGAATGAATTATCTATATAGGGGGGTAGGCTCTCTTTTTACATCTGGCTTCCAAGAAGTATTTGGTTTGCATTTGGTTTACTGCTCTATTTTGAGTATGGCAAAAATCATAGCGTATTGAATGAAGAATAAGAAATGCAGAAGTGAGCTCACGTTGTCATAAAGAGACAATTTAAGCTCACTTTTTTAGATACGATAGAGAGAACAGGGGCCATCAGCGTCTGATGTTACTCCCTTCCTAGGGTCTCTCAAGTAAACACTCTTCCGGCGGGAATTCAATGAATCCCTCAATACTAGGCTGTCGCAACGCTCCGCCTTCTGTCCATTCGGCGAATTTTATCTTTACTGTTTTTTTCGGCTGTACCCAGACAGCATCCGTACGGCGTTGCGGTATCTTATTGAAAGGGAGTTGCTCGGTTACCATTTCTTTCAATTCTTTCGTCAGCTCTTTCCAGTCGCTGACTGTCATTTTCCCCGTGCCTGTGTGTCCCACATACTGCAGTCTTCCTAGAGAATCATATAACCCTAGCAAAATCGAATTAACAGTGTTATGTCTTAGAGTAAAACCGCCAATCACCGCGATGACATCCTGGAAGTTTTTCAGCTTGAGCCAATCTTCCCTTTTTTTCCCTATTGAATAGAGGGAATCTATCCTTTTTAGCACAATTCCTTCCATCTCTTGCTCCTGAACTGCATTAAATAAGCCTTGGGTCTGCTCAACAGACGGAACTAGCTGTATATGTTCATTAGGTGTGATGATAGATGATAATAGCTGGTTTCTTTCACGTAACGACTTATCATGTATCCACACTCCATCTAAGTAAACAATGTCGAATATCATATAGATGATCGGTACAGATTCGATTGCTATCCTTACACGGTCAATATTTCTCAAACCATCTCGCCTCATAACCCGTTGAAAAGAGGGCTTACCATTTCCACCTAAAGAAATCACTTCACCGTCTAAAATGACGGAACGGCTGCTGCAATATTCACTAATGCTCGTTATTTCCGGATAGTGCATTGTCCGTTCGTTCTTTTTTCGATTATAAAGCCGCACTCCGCCATCATCCGCATAGGTAAGAACTCGGACGCCATCCCATTTCACTTGGGCAATCCAGTCTTCTCCATTTGGGATGGCAGCACTAGCAACCGGCTCCATCGGTAAAATAGGTTCCAGATTGATCACTCCACTTTTTAATACATAGTTTAAACAAAATTGATTGAAAATATAGGAAAAACAGGAGGCTTTCTGGTGGAGGAAATTTTCGTTGAGGGCAAAAGAATTGAAATCTCACACCCGGACAGAATGATTTGGGAGTCACAAGGAATAACAAAGATCGACTATATTAACTATTTATTCAATGTGTCACAGTATATGATCGACCATGCAAAAGACAGGCTATTAATGGTGTGGCTTTATCCCCATGGAATAGCTGGCAAGAAAATCGAAAAAAGGTCGGTTCCCCAGTCTGCACCGGATTGGATTACCCGTAATTTCTATAAAAACAAAGAGCGCATGCTTTTAAATGACACTTCAACACTCATTTGGGCCGCAAACTATGGAGCCATTGAATTTCATGTACCGTTTGATCGCCATGATAAGCCCGATTTCCCCCTGGAAATGGTATTTGATTTAGATCCTCCGGATGAATCAAGCTTTACCATGGTAATAGAGGTAGCGTTAAAACTGAAGGATCTCCTTCAATCCCTCGGTCTGCTGTCTGTACCGAAAACATCAGGTTCATCTGGGCTACAAATATATGTACCCATTGAACCGATTTATTCATTCGAACAAACAAGAAAAATAACTGCTTTTATCGCGAATTACTTTCAGGAACAAATGCCGAAGCAGGTTACACTTGAAAGAGTAGTTTCAAAAAGAGGAAACAAACTTTACTTCGATTACTTACAGCTATGGAAAGGGAGAACAATGCCAGTCGTATACTCGCCGAGAGCCAAACGATCTGCAACCGTTGGGGCCCCGCTGACCTGGTCTGAATTAGAAGAGGGCATACATCCTACAGACTTTACCATAAAAAATATTATGAAGAGGATAGATGAAAAAGGAGATTTATTTAAACCGGTAATAACAGAAAAAAACTATCAACCTCTCAGTGAAATTCTAAGCTTTATTGAAAAAAACAATCCATGAAATGTATTTACTAGTATTGAAAGTAGATAAGATCGCTCCTATCTCCTTAAATTTAATCGTTATATATTTTATCCTATTCAAAAGACTTTATTTACTTGGGATATGGTTCACCGGAATGTAGCTAAATGGGGTCCGTCCAAGCCCTTAAATATTTGGGTTTTAACTGCTGCTACTTATGGAAAATAAGAATAATCTCTCTTGTATCCCTTCTAATACTTCTTCTGGCACTTCAAATGTTCATCGAGGCATTAATTTGATGTTCCAGTTTAGAAGTAACAACTATACTATTTAAGAAGTGATACAAAAAATCCCCCCAAACCTTTAGTTTGTGGGGAAACCTTTTAAATCACACACAGGTGCCGCTGCATCCAATTATTTGAAAGTAACCGTTACCGTATAATCTTGATTTTTAAAAAGTTCTTGTAGGACAAGTCGGGCATTATCTTCAGCAGTTTTTAAAAGACCAGCCTGAATGGCTTCCTTTTCCATTTTTTGTTTAGCAAGATCTTCTAGTTTAAACCCTTCATCCCAATTGGGTTCACTGCGAAACAAGCCTTCATCTGAAAAGGCTATAATGTTCTTTGAGTCAATAGATGGTGCCTGGACAATGGAGGCCTGCGGCAAAGTGATATGAATCGTCTTCTTTTTGGTATCCAAAGTAATGTCCTTTTTCGTCAAATCCTTTAAGTCAACACCTGCAGTCACTTCTCCGGGAACGACCATTAATACCGTCCTTTTTGACCCAGGAATATCAAAATCAAAAGGAATGTCTTTGCCAAATAATTTATTATCTTCCTCAGATATAGTCGTTTCCATATGTGCTTTTGCCGTTGCCAATGTAGCTAATTTTTCGATCCTCTCAATGACAGTTACACTTTTTAATGTTTCTCCTTTTTGTAAATATAATATCCCTGTAAATATAACGGCAAGAATAAAGAAACCCACTAGAACATTTCTCAAAATCCTGGATTTACCCAATTGTACGTTTTGCTGCCGATGAGCAGCTCTGGCTGGTTGCAGTGCTATAGTGGCAGCTGTTTCGTTTTGAGTTTGCTTCAGCTGATTAACAATATAATCTAATTCACTTTTTGATATTTTGCCTTCCTCGTTCATACGTTTCCTCCCATATTCAACCTTCATTTTAGAAAAATGAGATTCTGTATCCACAAACTAACAATTTTTCCATAAATCTATTATACTTCCATTCGACATTTTTTGTTGTATCTATTGTTGTTTTCCAATTATTAACAACAAGCTAATATATTTCTATTACTCAAATTTGCTCCTAATTTTAGGAAAACATATTTTGTAAATGCACTATTACTTATGATACGGTATTTTTGCCTGTAAAAATGATCTAGGCAAGTGATATCAATGCCTCAGACTAAAAAACCTCATTTACTTATGATACGGTTCACCGCACCTCATAGAGAAAACTTGTTGGGCCTCCACGCAATTCCGGCAGGCCCCTAAGCACAAACCCGATTTCTTCCTGTATTTTTAGCAAGGTACAGGTGGTCGTCCGCTTTTTTAATCAACCTATCGATATCCTCAATTGAATCTGGGAATGAGCCGACGCCAATTGAAACGGTAATCTTAATTTTTTTCCGGTCGGAGATTTCGAAATCATGTCCTAAGACTCGCGCGCGAACTTCCTCCGCCACTTGCTTAGCCTCCAGCATTGCAGCCCCAGGAAGAATAATAGAGAATTCTTCCCCTCCATTCCGGGCTGCGGTACCTCCCTTTAATCGAGAGACATCAGCAAGGATTTCTCCCAATTGTTTAAGGATTTTATCGCCGTCAGGATGGCCGTACTTATCATTAATACTCTTAAAATAGTCGATATCCATAATCAGAAGTGAGAGCGGCTCGCCGGTTTGTTTGGCGGCAAAAGCTTCTCGATTCCATACTTCATCAAACTGTCTTACATTATTTAGTCCCGTCAGAAAATCTTTCGACGCCATTTCCCGCAATTTGCGGTAATTTTCATTAGAGCGGGCGATGTATTCTGTTACGTAAAAGATACCAAACCCGCCCACCAGGCACACCACACTATAGCTAAGATAAATTTGTTCACCCAGGGACTGATCTTTTACCAGAATAGTAATTGCTGTACAGAAAAGCAGGATATTCGCCAAATTCAAGATGTTGAATTTTACAAACGCAGGCATGCTCTGCTTTTTCCCAAGATAGCTGCCAAGGAAGGACAGAATCACCATCACAAAAAGTGCAGTCAAAGATGATGGATTAATCCCGAAGACCAGGAAACGGATAGCAGTAATGATCACCGCGGCAACCAGCCCGCTTGAAAGCCCTCCATAAAGTACAACAATGATGATTGCAAAATTACGGATATCAATTATCGTATGCTCCGCCACTTTAACGGAATAGAACATTAATATGGACCCGAGCAGCCCCCCGGCAATCCCGCCTAACAGCTTTGTTTTCAAATTTACCTTCATTGATTCCATTTTAAATAACTGTCCCGCCACAGCCAATGACGCTATTATAATTGCAATATTCGCAATAATATCTTTGTACATAAACATGTTGAACTCCTTTCATACCTTTCCTATTCTACAACATCGCTACAAGGAATAATGTGACTTTTTTTAACATTTTTCTACAATATTAGAGTCAAAATGTAAAAACATTCACCCACCTTGACTGGTCTACTGGAATTCATACCAATCGTACTCTATTAAAGCTTTCTACTAAAATAGTAAAAGCCCATGAACGATCGCATTCATGGGCTTTGTTCCATTATTCACTTCTAACCTGTCCAGGCACTATTTTATAACTTCTACTCCTCTTCTCTCGGGAACCAGAGTGTGAAGGTCGTGCCTTTATTCAGCTTGCTTTTCACCTGGACTCGGCCTTTATGTGCTTCCATCAGCGCTTTTACAATAGAAAGGCCAATTCCTGCGCCGCCGGTCTTCCTGTCACGCGACTTGTCACCGCGGTAGAAGCGTTCGAAAATATGTGGCAGATCTTCCTCGGCCATGCCGGCACCTTCGTCCTCGACTATAAACCCGACCGAATAGGCATTGTCTCCGTTAACTGACAAAGTGACCTGCTTGCCTTCAGGCGTATACTTCAAAGCATTGTTAATGACATTGGACAAAACCTGGCTCACCTTGTCACGGTCGCCGTAAAACCATTCCTCTTCTTCAGGCTCAATGTAATTTAGCTTGACGCCTTTGTCATGGAAAGCCGGTGAGAACATTTCCCACATCGACGACAGCACCATACCTGCCTCCATTTTGACAAGCTCAAGCTGGATTTGCGGATTCTCGGCGGCCAAAAGCTTCTCAAGCTCATTGACAAGACGGACGAGCCGCATCAATTCGAAATGACTCTGCTTAAGCCGCTGCGGCGTCGGCTCCCAAATCCCATCCTGGTAAGCCTCGATCTGACTTCGCAATGTCGCAAGCGGTGTCCTCAGTTCATGGGCCAGGTCGCCAGTGAAATTTTTGCGGAGCATCTCTTCTTTTGACAATGACTCTGCTAAATTATTAAACGAGATTGCCAGCTGCTTAATTTCATCTGGCAGCCCACCAAGTGGTACCCGGATGTCAAGGTCATGCTTTTGCAGCTGATCCGCAGCAAATTGCAGCTTATTCAGCCCGGACGTTAATGTTTTTGAAAAAATTGCAGAGAAAATAATCGCAATGATCACCGTTAAACAAACAGCAAGTATGATATACAACTGAATAGTCTGAAGGAAATTCGATTCCTCCTGGACAAAATCAACAGAAAAGAATGCGACAACCTCGCCTGCCCTTTCACTATTGACAACCAAGGGATAGGACTTTGAATCCAGTCCTTCCTCATTCGCGGGTACCGCGACACCCATACTATTCAAAATCGTTCTAAGCTGCAGCGTGTTGTGCCGCACTCGCCCATTATTATCGTAAATCTGAAAATAAAGCTCCTCGCTCAGGGCATACTCATGGGTCAGCCGCTTAAGCTGCTCGCTGTCAAACCTTCCTGACCGCTGATAATCTGCCTTCGCCTGATTGATGACCCTCTCAATCTTATGCTCACGGCCTCGCTCCAGGTAGTTGTTGAAGCTCTTGTCAAAGCCCCATTGAATGAATATGCTCACAACTACAATCCCGATCATCGAGACAAGCAGCATGTAAAAAAGGACCCTAGCTCTTAGCGTTCGCAGCATGCGGAGTACCCCCGAATTTGTAACCCATCCCGAACACGGTCAGTATGAACTGAGGCTGCCTCGAATCATGCTCGATCTTTTTCCGGAGATTCTTGATATGCGTATCAACACTCCGCTCATAGCCCTCGTAATACATGCCTTCATCCTGGATTTTTTCCAGAAGGTCCATCCGGCTGTACACGCGGCCCGGATTTTCCGCCATATTCGTCAGCAGCTTGTACTCAATCGGGGTCAGGCTGACAAGCTCACCACCACAAGTCACTTCTTTTTTCTCCGTATCAATTGACAGACCGCCATCGAACTCAAGCTTCTCCGGCTTCTGCTCCACCGTCTTCTTCATGCGCCGCAAAATTGCCTGAATCCTGACAACTACCTCACGAGGCGAGAACGGCTTCGTCACATAATCATCCGCTCCAATCACAATCCCGTTGATCTTGTCCTCCTCGGTCCCCTTCGCCGTCAGCATCAAAATCGGCACATCCGAATCCATCCTGACCAGGCGGCAAACCTCCTCGCCGGAAATATCCGGAAGCATCAAATCTAGCACTATTAAATCAGGGTTTTCCGACCTGGCTTTCTTCAGCGCGTCAACCCCATTATCAGCCTTCACAATCTCATAGCCCTCTCTTACAAGATAGGCTTCCAGCACTTCCATAATCATCTGTTCATCGTCAACAAGCAGAATTTTCACCATAATCATACACTCCTTCCGACACTTCCATCATACCATTGCGAGTTAATTCTTTTTATACGTTTTTCAACTCTTTTAAGTCTTTTTTGAAAAAATCCGACGCTTGCACTTTTTGGTTTAATCTAGCTCCACAAGGAGGACTTCCCCGAAATTACATCGCACGAAATTACGCGATAGCGTAATGAGGAGCGCCTAGCGCCTAGTGTCCTTCGCCCTTCGCCCTACGATAAGTCAACATCGAATCGCTTTCGCTCTTCGTGTTTCCTTTATCTCAGTTGGAGAGACTCCAGGCCATACGGCGCTGACCAGGCGCTTTCGCTTTTGAGGTCATCTTCACAAAAATCACATAAGTTCTTCATAGCATCCACATTCTTATTTTCTATTATAAAGATGTAGCAAGGGTATAAAACCCAACACTACACAACAGGAAAACCAAATCCTGGATTGTCTGGAACCGCAGGCAAACAGCAAGCATGGTGGGGCCGTGCAAGCAGTTGGCAAGCACTCCAGAGCAAATCAGAATTCTTGAATACGCAACATGACTCTAAATTGTTTTACCCAAGTTTGAACTATCTAGCTTTACCCTTAATTAACCTCCCTTTAATAATAAGGTGTCCACACGGTGGGCACCTCCTTTTTTTGTTGTTTAGGGACGTTTCCCCTATGCCAGCAAGCACACAGGCACTGCCCCTTCTTCTTCACAAAAACCACATAAGTTCTTCATACCATCCACAAAATAATTTCTTATTATTAGGGTGTAGTTAAGAGAAGCCCAGAGCTTCTCAAGCAAACTCTTTTAACAATTTTGAAATGCCGACAGAATCGAACCCGACGCAAACATAGTGGGGCTATGCGGGCTGAAGCGGAGAATCTGCCAGGCAAATCAGATTTAATATGTTTTACCCAAGTTTGAACTATCTGCTTTACTTAATTAACCTCCCTTAATTCGGGTGCCGGCGACGCTGGCACCCCATTTTTTTGCCCTTTTTTTGTCAAAAGCCTCCCCCAATGGTGTATTCTATAGCTACAGTAAAGCCGGATAAACTTTTTTTGCATTGCGCCTGCGCTCTTAATGAAGCTTTATCGGCAGCCCCAACGGCTGAATCACATTCACCTACACAACACTGTTAACAAATAATTGGACAGCACTCTTTTTTAAATTGGAACCGGCACTGGCTCTAGCGTTACACTTTTGATCTCGATTGCCGCGCCTATTGGTTCGCTAAAATGAACGATTCTGATGCTTATCGGTCAAATTAAGTAGTATATCGGTCGTTTCGTCTGGTTTATCGGCCAAATCTAAAATTTATCGGTCAATTGTCATTTTTATCGGTCAAATACCCGTTCAGCCTAACTCCCGGAGGGTACCCCATGAATAAAATTTCCTTTAAAATCGGTTTTTTCTTTTTCCTGGCCATTTTCCTGTTAGAAACGATTTTGATGGTCGCGCTTCACAACAATATCATCCACTCGCGGGTCCACGACGAACTCAGCGCGTTGCAAACCCGCGGCAACAACCACCGCGAAATCCTTGAGGAGAACTTTCACGAGGAAACGATCCGGCATATTGCTTTGATGGAATCGCGCACCGATACAATTGTCATCCTGGCTGATTCGTACGGTACCATCCTTATGTCCTCAAACGAGGTAGTGCCTGCAATGGAAGCTGTCATGTCCAAGCGTCCTGACGACATTCCCGAACCTGGGATGATTCTTGAAGATGACTGGAAGGACAAGCCGTTTATCGCCTCCGCCTCTCCGGTAGATTTGCAGGATGGAACCAATGGAACGGTGTTTATGTTTCAGGGAACCGAAAAAATCAAGGAGCTCATCTCTGGGATGAACCAGCACTTCTTGATTGCCGGACTTTTGTCGCTTTTGTTCATGATTGGCGTCATCTTTTTCCTATCACGCTTTTTGACCGAACCACTCGTCCAAATGAACGAAGCAACCAAGAAAATCAGAAAGGGCGATTTCTCCGTCACCTTGCCCAAGCGCTCCCGTGACGAAGTCGGTGAACTTGGGGAGTCAATTGAAATCCTTGCACATGAATTGGATATTTTAAAAAATGAACGCAATGATTTCCTTGGGTCCATTTCACATGAATTGAGAACGCCGCTCACATATATCAAGGGCTATGCCGAAATCGCCCAGCGTAAGGAACTTGAACCTGCGGAGCGCAACAAATACCTTACCATCATTACCGAAGAAGCCGGAAAGCTGGCCAAGCTCGTCAAAGAACTGTTCAACCTGGCAAGGATAGACGAAAACACCTTCTCCATCGACAAATTGGATGTCGAGCTCAAGCCTTATCTTGAGGGCATTTTTAGCAAAGCTGCTCCTGCCTTCAACGACAAGCAAATGAATCTCGATCTCATATGCCCAGAAAATATCTCGGTCAGCATCGATCCAATCCGCTTTGAGCAGGTCATCATCAACCTGATCGAAAACGCACGCAAATACTCCGATCCGGGCAGCATGGTAAGTGTCACCGTTTCAAGAGTTGAGGGAAATCGACAGTCCGAGCATGTCAGGATTGCAGTCCGCGACCGCGGCTGGGGCATTCCAAAAGAAGACGTTCCCCGCATCTTTGAACGCTTTTACCGTGTTGACAAATCCCGAACCCGCGCCCTCGGCGGCAGCGGCCTTGGCCTTGCAATCGCCAAAGAACTTGTTGAAGCACATGGCAGCACCATCTCTGTCAGCAGCGAACAAGGCCAAGGAACGGAATTTGTTATTGAACTATAGAAATTTCTGTGGCCATCCTGACTTTTGGGATGGCCCATTTTCAAAAAAGAAGGACAATTTTGTAGAAATATAGAATATAGTTTATAAAGTTTAGGAGGCGAACAAATGGTTAATCAAATCGATCGTTTTAAATACTACGAGGAATATGGAGAATATGACGGCTGGCTAACTGTTAACAGCACGGCTTCCCTGTTTGGGACTGATGAGATTGAAATCGTTGGCAACTGTAAGACCAAGCCCCCTCTATCAACCAAAGAGCTCGATACAATAAACTTTTTAAAGAAAGAATTTCCTCAAATTTATAAAACGGTACTCGATACACTGTTTGCTTTGCAGGAAGATGGACCGATCAAATGGGAAATTTTCAACTCGGAAGACTATTCATTTAGCCCAATCACTTTTTCAAACAGCAGTGAAATCCATTCCTATATCGGCAAACCCGCGTTCCAGATTCTGACCGACACCGTGAAAGATGACTATGCATACTTTGCAATATCCTTTTTTAAAGATAATCAGTTATCAATCGAACATGGCTTCACGTTCGTCTTTTATAAAAACAGCCTCATCCATCTCGACTTCACTGACGATATTTCCACAGTGGAGGGAATCTACTACTACGAACAAGACCCCGCCAAGTGGAAGGAAGGCTTATGGAAAGTGATGTTTGGAGGCGTCAAAGAAAGGAACCAAAACGATAAAGAACTAATCCGGTCCAAGTGGCTCCAGGAGGCATAACTATTAAGAGCTAATGGCTCTTTTGACTGTATACCGGTTCTATTGGATTATTTCACCTCTCCCGGACCCTGTTTAATCTATTAGACCGGCTCTATTGGATTAATCCGTCTCTCCCGAACTCTGATATCTATAAGACCGGGTCTCATAGATTAATCTCCTTGCTCCAAACTCCGATTAATCTGTGAGACGGGCTCTATTGGATTAATCTCTCTTACCCATACACCGATTATCTATGAGACGGGCTCTCTTGGATTAATCTCTCTTACCCATACACCGATTAATCTCCCTCGGTTTAATTCAATTTTCTCCCGAATACTCGCTTATTCGCAGGATTGCACATTCTTTGGAAAAGGTACGTTGGCT
>NZ_HG964497.1:1899223-1955993 GCF_000613125.1 Bacillus sp. EB01 | reverse complement strand
AGGTTGATAGGTCAGAGGTGGAAGCGCGGCGACGTGTGGAGCTGACTGATACTAATAGATCGAGGACTTAACCATATTTGATTGCTTCGTGTTCTTCTAATTCTTCTTTTACGATTACCCAGTTTTGAGGGAATAAATTTCCCCTTGAAAAAAATCAAAAAGACATTATAATAATATATGTCTTCATTGTCTGGCGACTATGGCGAGAAGGTCACACCCGTTCCCATCCCGAACACGGAAGTTAAGCTTCTCAGCGCCGATGGTAGTTGGGGCGTAAGCCCCTGTGAGAGTAGGACGTTGCCAGGCTTTAATATTCCGCAGTAGCTCAGTGGTAGAGCAATCGGCTGTTAACCGATCGGTCGTAGGTTCGAGTCCTACCTGCGGAGCCAAAATGGAGAGCTGTCCGAGTGGCCGAAGGAGCACGATTGGAAATCGTGTATACGCTAACCGCGTATCAAGGGTTCAAATCCCTTGCTCTCCGCCATTACATATTTAATAATATTGGCCCCTTGGTCAAGCGGTTAAGACACCGCCCTTTCACGGCGGTAACACGGGTTCGAATCCCGTAGGGGTCACCATAAATGGAGGATTAGCTCAGCTGGGAGAGCATCTGCCTTACAAGCAGAGGGTCGGCGGTTCGATCCCGTCATCCTCCACCATAAGTTTTTATCGTCGCGGGGTGGAGCAGTCCGGTAGCTCGTCGGGCTCATAACCCGAAGGTCGCAGGTTCAAATCCTGCCCCCGCAATACGGTCTGGTAGTTCAGTTGGTTAGAATGCCTGCCTGTCACGCAGGAGGTCGCGGGTTCGAGTCCCGTCCAGACCGCCATTTTTACTTGTAAAAATTGGCGCTTTAAATATGTTGTCAAAAATGGTATTATGGCTCAGTAGCTCAGTCGGTAGAGCAATGGACTGAAAATCCATGTGTCGGCGGTTCGATTCCGTCCTGAGCCACCATTTACTCAAATGTAGTTGTATATTTCATATTGCCGGTTTAGCTCAATTGGTAGAGCAACTGACTTGTAATCAGTAGGTTGGGGGTTCAAGTCCTCTAGCCGGCACCATATGATGGAGGGGTAGCGAAGTGGCTAAACGCGGCGGACTGTAAATCCGCTCCCTCAGGGTTCGGCGGTTCGAATCCGTCCCCCTCCACCATTTATAGGGGTATAGTTTAAAGGTAGAACGAAGGTCTCCAAAACCTTTGGTGTGGGTTCGATTCCTACTACCCCTGCCAATTTTATTTTTATGGCGATTGTGGCGAAGTGGTTAACGCACCTGATTGTGGTTCAGGCATTCGTGGGTTCGATTCCCATCAGTCGCCCCTTTTAATTTTTGCAATATTGGGCTATAGCCAAGCGGTAAGGCAACGGACTTTGACTCCGTCATTCGTAGGTTCGAATCCTGCTAGCCCAGTCATCTTGCGGAAGTAGTTCAGTGGTAGAACACCACCTTGCCAAGGTGGGGGTCGCGGGTTCGAATCCCGTCTTCCGCTCCATTTAGTCCGGCGGCATAGCCAAGTGGTAAGGCAAAGGTCTGCAAAACCTTTATTCACCGGTTCAAATCCGGTTGCCGCCTCCAAAAAGACCAATTTCCTTTTATTATGCCGGTGTGGCGGAATTGGCAGACGCGCACGACTCAAAATCGTGTTCCTCACGGAGTGCCGGTTCGACCCCGGCCACCGGTATCAATAAACAGCAGGAATGTTGTTGTAAAAAGGCTTCCCACTATTTAGTGGGAAGCCTTTTTACTTTTCTTCACACTACAGAATATCCACAAATTGTGTACGGAGGTAGTGTGGAATGAGTAAGAGAAGAAAATTACTATGAATTAAAAATTTGCCAGCAAGGAAACCTATATAACGATAGACCAGGAAGCACTTGTTAAGGTTTAATTATAATCAACGAAGTTAAGATGTTTCGACGTGTCCCTGAATTCTTTATTTTTCAAAATCCACTTTTGATAATTATCCCCTACTTTTTCCAAAATGTTCCATAATCCGAAATGAAGATCATCCGCAATAAAATTGCCCCAATCTAATACTTGCCCCTCTTCTAAAACATCTTTTTATTCACTAGATCCACTCCTGTACAGAAGTTATATTCATAGGCTAAGCTTAGCTGCACCAGCGGATTTACCCAAAACATAAAAATCAGTTCCGTATGCCATAGTAGGATGGATAAACAGTTGGGGACGAGTAATGGAAATGGAAAGGATTTGTACCAATCAAGAAAAAAGCAAAGGAAAAATAAAAGACGCAGCATAATGATATGGTTCGCTTTGAACTAATGAACCATTTTGGTTATTATGTTACCGAATCCTCGGAGCATAATGCCGAGTATCATCCGTACTTTATAAAAGCAGGCACCCGGAGTTAATTAATCGTTTTAATATCCCATTGGATGAAAAAGGTTGGGGCTGTTCCAAAAGTCAGATTAAATGACTTATGGAACAGCCCTATTTAGCTACATTATTTTATTTAGGCTTTTTTCCATTGTTAATGATAATGTGTGGAATTGCAGCCATATCACTTTCATTTCCGGCTTTATCCACAACATAAGCCTTCATCTTATGAATCCCCTTTGTGAGTGATTTTGTTTTAATTACCGCAATACCTGTTTCATCCGCTTCACTAATACCGACTTCTTCGCCTTTATCAATGATGATAACTTTTGCCCCAGGCTCAGTCTCAACCGTTATTTCTGGAGACCTGTTATTGGTTGACAATGGCGCTACTGGGTTCAAAACGGTTGGAACATCTGGAGCATCACTATCTCTTACGTATACAAATAATTCTGCTCCGCGGGCAAAGTAGATATTCCCTTCTTCATCCTTTGCGTAAAGTGAAGCTTTGTCGTCCAAAATTTCTAACTCCCAGTTATCGGGATTGAATTTAAACAATTTACCTAAAGAGGAACCATAGAAGTTGCCATCTTCGTCAAAGTCTAAGAATGGACCTCTCCAAAAATGACTAATTCCTTCCCAGCTATAGCTAAACAACTCTTTGGACTGAAGGACTTCACGGGATTCTGGATCAAATTTAAAAATTTTTCCTTGGGTCATTCCCCATAAATAACCTTCGTCATCAAATTCAAGTGTTCCAATTCCTCTTTCTCCTGGGATCGGAGTCCCTTCGTATACCTTTTCTTTTGTTTCTGGGTCAAAAATAAATAGCTTTGCATCTTCTGCGGTCGGTTTACTATCTAAACCACCATATACGCTTGTACCGCCATAGATTAATCCATCTTTGTATTGGAGAGAAATAATACTCTGATCTTGGACAACATTTCTAAATGTTTCGTGCTCACCTGTAGCTTCGTTTATGATGGATAGTGTTCCACCAAGTACACCATAATCAGGAACAGTCCCTACAAAAACATGGCCATCACCCTCTGCCCAGGCAAATGGGCGATCCTGTTCCATTCCTTTTAATGAAAACAAGACCTTTGGATTGGTTTGCTTTTCAGGCACTGTCGGGTCATGTTCATAAGGTCGTGTTGGATCATATTGATAGATATTGGCGCCAGGATAGACACCTAAATATAAATAATCCTCAGTTGCGATAATACCTTCACCTTGTCCAAATCCAGTGAAACTTGTAATCTTATCATCTGTTGGAGAATAATAGGCAAATCCCCCCGAATGGTAGCCACTGGAATAGATATTTCCATCCGGTCCTAAGGCAATAGAATGAATGCTAATCGGTTGCCCTTCAATTTGTGCTGTGATTTCTTTTGATTGACCGGTGGTTGGATTATAAATCCAATAGGTTCCATTAAAACGCAGGCTTGTTAAATTCAGACCTTCAAAGCCTGGTTCATCGAGTTCAATCCAACCGAACCCTTTGCTGCTCCATGTGTCATTAAGCTCTGTTGCGGATAATTCAAGAGTATCTAAATCATAGGAATGGAGTGTAGTTCCTTTGTGAAAATATACCTTATTATCTTTATCTGGAGGGGAAACCATGCTTCCCTTTGCTTGCGTAATTTCGTCAACCCAAGCTTTATTTACAAGATCATAAACGAGCAGGGAACTAGAATTCGCTAACCGAGTAATTAAATAATCCCCGCGGATATCTACATCATAAGGGGTGCCTTCATCTTGGTTCTCTTCTGGTAGAAGGATTTCAGTTTTCTCTCCGGTGGCCAGGTCATACTCGATTAGGTGTTGCTCGATGCCGACACCAACATAAAGTTTTCCATTATAGACTTGAACATCTCTTGCATATCCTGCACCTTCAGCCATTGTGCCGAAATCTGTAAAAGCATCTGTTTCTGGATCATACATAAATACTTTTCCATTTGGCCATGTACCGCCAAAAATACGGCCTTTTTCATCAGATGTGATTCCCCATGTTGCTGCTTCTGTTTCTGTTGCCCGTCCAAGATCCTCAAGTACATCTGTTTGAGGATCATAACGGAAGAGGTTGGTCGTATCAGCAAGATAAACCAAACCGGAAGGATCGACGGTTATTCCCCAAATTGAGCTTGTGTTGTTTAGCTTATGGCTAGCCATTCTCTCACCAGTAACTGTATTGATCACGTTAAATACCCCGCCAGATGCAACAAAAGTAGCCTTTGTACCATTTGGGCCCTCACCATAAGCACTTGAGAAAATTCCAATTGTGTAATGAGGTACGCCTAATTTTTTCACAAAGCCTTGAGTACCGTTTGTTTCTGCATGAATTTTAATAGGTTGTGGAGTTATAAACATCGAGGCAAGCAAAACAAATGAGACAAGAACAAAAAATACACGTTTCAAATTTAGAACCTCCTTTTCATTTTTAGATTATTTCAAAATATTCCAACTATTATTAAGTATATAAGTGCTGGTTGATTATACAAGTCAGGAGGTTGTCCTTATTTAGACTAAAAGTGAGAGGGTTTCCCGTTGGTGTAAAGTTATTCGAACTATTGGAGGAATTCAATTAATATGAGAAGGATTTGCAAAAGGGGATGCACCCAAAATTGAAAATGGCCATTTGGGGTTTTAAAATGGCATTCGAAATCAATTAACATTAAGATTTTAATTATATCTATTCAAGAAAAAGGGTCTAACCAAGTCCATACTTATAAAGAGGAAGTTAGCGCCGAAGTATTTATCTTCAATTATAAAAAAAGCCTTACTTACTCGAGTAAGGCTTTCTTAATGGCTTTAGTTCATCTACCCTTTCACAGAACCGGAAGTCAGCCCGGAAACAATCTGCCTTTGGAAAATCAATACAAGGATAACAATCGGAATGGTTACAATGACTGTTGCAGCAGTAATATCTCCCCAGGGAACAGTATAATCACTCTGGTAAAGTGAAATTCCTACAGGAACTGTACGAGCCGTTTCTTTAGAGTTAATGGTAAGCGCGAATAAGTATTCATTCCATGCCGCGATAAAGACCAAGATGGCTGTTGTGAAAACGCCAGGAGCGGCGAGCGGAAAGATAATCTTTCTGAATGATTGGAATGGGGTCGCACCATCCATTTTTGCTGATTCTTCCAAATCGAACGGTATTTTTTGAAAAAAGGTAGAAAGCAGCCAGATTGCAAGTGGCAAGCTGAATGTAATATATGGGATGACAAGCCCGATATACGTGTTCCTTATATTAAAGTCAGTTACAAAATTATAAATTGGCGACATGATTGCGATATGAGGGAACATCGAAGACGCCAATACGATACCAAGGATGAGCCCCTTAAATTTAATTGGGAGTCGAGTCAGTGCATAGGCTGCAAAGGATGCAAAAACGATGGCAATCAATGTGGTCAAGCCAGCTACGATAAAGCTGTTTTTCATGTAGGTCAAAAGCGGCCTCGTAGTCAGGGCTGATTCATAGGATTCCATTGTTGGGTTATCCGAAAACCAGGCAAAGGATGAAAAAATCTCGCCAGGCGGCTTAATGGAAGTGAGAAAGACCCATAAAAAGGGAAACATCACAAAAAATATAAACACTATTAAAAATAGAAAAAATGGGATTCCAGCTTTTTTCTTCATTCCTCCACCCTCCTAGTTTTTCACTTTTCCTTCAAAAAGATCCGATCCGATAAATTTGATGTAAATCATACTAATTAAAGCAACGGCAAGGAAAACAATGACGGAAAGAACAGATCCCGCTCCAAAATTTTGCTGCGAGAAAAGAGTTTTATATGCATAAACCGTAATGGATTCTGTCGAGTTCGCGGGGCCGCCGCCGGTGAGTACGTAAATTAAGTCAAACACCCTAAAAGCATCCAGTGTTCTGAATAGCAGCGCGACTAAAATCGACGACTTAAGCAGCGGCAAGGTAATTTTAAAAAACTGCTGAAATTTATTTGCTCCATCCACCTGGGCTGCTTCATATAGGGATGAAGGAATCGTTTGTAACCCAGCCAGCAGGAGCAAAGCCATATACGGAGTAGTTTTCCAGACGTCTGTAAAAATAATTGAGAACATCGCTCCAGCTCCAGTTGTCAGCAAATCACCTGCACTTTCAATAAGATGGAATTTCTCGAAATAGTGGGCGATAATTCCGGATTGTCCATCATATAAATACTTCCACATCATAGCCGATACGGCGGTGGGAATAGCCCATGGAATCAGGACAGCCGCCCTGACAACGCCTCTCCCAAAAAACGCTCTGTTTATGAGCAGTGCAATCATTAAACCGATTACTAGCTCAAAAAACACTGAAACCACTGTGAAAATCGTTGTATTCCAAAGTGATTGCCACATTCGGCCATCCTGAAAGTAGTAGGAGTAATTTTTAAATCCGATAAAGTTGGATTTCAAAATGGAAGCCCTGGTTTCCTTGATTTGCTGTGTTAAATCATTAGCTATAGTGTCCTGTTCACTCCCTAATTCAAGAGAGGCTATCTTTTCTTCAGCTTGATCTAGAGCAGCAGTATAACTTTCGGCACTATCAGATTCAAGCTTTGTAAATTTCAATTCAGAATCAGTTACCGGCTTAAAGGATGCAATCAAATCGTTTACCTGGTCATATTTATTTTTTATTTCATTATCGCTCAAAAGGTTGGTGTGCTGGTTTTCAATATCGTTCTGGACAGCGGATAACGTCTGTTTCACTTCGGGTTTGTCACTATTCCCCGCCAATTCTTCAAGTGAATTCGATAAATAATAATAGTTGTTTGCATATCTCTCAAGGTCAATGTGATCCGTCAGCATTTTTTGTGACCTCGCTGGATCATTCAGGCGATAGTCAAACAAACTGTTCCAAAAAGATTGGGTAATAGGCCAAATGATGATTCCGATGATTAACAGCAAGGAAGGCAGAACCATCATATAACCCAGCTGCTTTTCATTTAGGCTGAAGCCCTGCCCAGGCTTTTTTGACATACCTAACACCTCTCTATACAGGAAATGTATTATTAAAAGAAAAAGGCGGGTGCGCGAAACACCCACCTCCCCGGTTACTTGTTCAAAGCAGCCTCCATTTTTTGCTGCATATTTTTAATTGCTTGTTCAGGAGTTATTTTCTTGGTCAAAGCCTGAGAAATTTCGATTTGCATGATATCCGAAACCTCCTGGTAATTTGGAGTAACCGGACGGGGAACAGCGCTGTGCAAGACATTGACAAATTCTTCATTACCAAACACTGGTGCTGCCTCCTTAACCTTTTCGTCCTCGTAAAGGGCTTTTAGCGTAGGGGCCCTTCCTCCTTCAACAGCGGATATGGTTTGGCCTTCCTTCCCGGTCATCCATTTAACAAATTCCCAAGCGGCCTCTGGCTCATCAGTGTAGCGGTTAATCATTGTCATGTACCCTCCTAGAGTGGAAGCCGAGCCTTTGTCGCCGGCAGGCAGAAGGGCAAAGCCAACCTTATCCAGGACCTTAGAACGTTCCTTGTCAGCTGCTGATCTATACATGTAGGGCCAGTTACGTGCAAGTGCAGTTTGTCCTTCAATAAAGGCTGTTTCAGTTTCAGTTTCCGTAAAGGTCAGGATATTGTTTGGAGTTATCCCGGTATTCACTACCTCTACCATTTTTGTTAATCCTTTTATCGACTCAGGGCTGTCGATGACTACCTTGTTGTTTTCATCAATAACTTGTCCGCCGTAAGAGGCGATGAACTCCATAGCGTTGACCACAAGGCCTTCATACTGGTTTGCCTGGAGAACAAAACCAAATTTTGTTCCTTCCTTGCCCTGCCCATCTTTTGCGGCAGCTATTAGTTCATCCCACGTTTTAGGAGGGGTTTGCACAATGTCTTTTCTATAGTAGAGGAGTCCGGCATCCATGTATTTAGGCATTGCCCATTGTTTTCCGCCAAATTTTCCAGCCTGTACTGTTGCAGGGAAATAATCATCCATTTTAATTCCGTCTTTCTCGATCAACCTGTCCAGCTCTAGGGCGTAATTTGCCTGGGCAAATTCAGCTGGCCAAACTACATCGGCATCAAATACATCAATTTCATCGCTCTGGGAGCTAAAAGCAGTAACGTACTGGTTATGCTGCTGTCCACTATCATTGGGCATTTCCTGGTATTCGACATCAATGTTCGGATGAGCCTTTTCGAATGCCTCTATTAATTTTTCCGTACTGCCGGTTGAATCAGCTCCGCGGGCGTATGTAATCTTAACTTTTTTGTCTTTATTTGCAGAGTCAGATTCTGAATCTTTTCCTGTAGTGTCGGATGAAGATTGGCATGCTGCTAATGATAACGCAAGTGCAGCCGAGGTAAGGGCAGTAAATAGTTTACTCTTACTCTTGTTCGGCATAACTTTCCCTCCTGATATCATGTAATTTTTTTGAAAATGTCCTTACCAATCTTCTTTAACCCTAAAGAAGACAAAATAAACCGATTTTTCCGAAAGTTAGCGGGTGAGGGTTTTAAGTGAAAATAAAAAGAGACCCATAAGCAGTATGGGTCTCTCTAATTCTCATTATGTTGGTCAAGAGTAGTGGTCATTGAAGGCCTTTTCTGCAGCCGCTTCTGATGTGAACAATGCATCATCATCTTCTATTACGTGAAGAGTCTCATTAATAAATAAAGCGAGTGCGTTTGGGTCTTTTGGATGAGGTACAATCTCTGCCGGGCGTATATTAGATACAGTTGGTGTATGAGGATTGTTATATATTACGTATACCTCATCCCCGGCTTTAAGGCTTTGTGGGTCAATCATATCCATACTTGTTCCTCCTTACGTAGTATATGGATAGGTTTGTCCTTAAGGTCCTTAAGTATTCCAGCCAAAACAGTAGAAAGTCTAATGCTATATAGGATATACCGAGGGACCGAAGAACCGAAGAACCGAAGAATACCTCTTCTGCCATTGCACTTGTCTTCTAAATAACTATATGGGTAATAGTACCAGGTTAATAATATTTTATGTAAGGCTTTTCATTCACTATTTTAAGTTGACATGGTTTTGTCATAAATGTATTATAAATATTGTCATTAAGATTTCGACAAAATTCGAGCATTCTTTAATCGGAGTTCCTGATTAAAGCTCCCCTAAAAAGCCAGACAAACTGTTTTCACTAACCATAGTTTACTAACGCAGTGTTTCGTGTAAGACGAGGCATTGCGTTTTTTAATTTTATTTTGATTCGACTATTATAAAATCGCCGTCTCCCCCATGAATTTGAACAAACATTTTCATCAAGGATTCTGTTAGTCTTTGCGCATCGTTATAGTTTGTTGATGGCCGTAAATAAATGAGCTGCAAAGCATTAGTTGTAATTTCTGAAACAGAGGCGCGGCTTGAATCCACAAACGGGCTGCCGAACGGGCCAAGTTGATCAGAGGATACGATTAACTTATCAAGTGAATTTGACCGTCCATTTAGACCTGTATATTCCTCATTTGATTTTCCGAGCCTTACAGAGATATCACCCTTGAGCTGGTCTATATCATAAATACCGATCGGCACTTGATATTGAAGCGAAAAGAAATTATTTAAGTCAATCGCGCTTTGTACCGAAGGAAGAAAATTTTGCTTCCCAATTCGTCTGTACAATGCCTCGACTGAAGGCCTGTATCGGTTTGGGTCTTTTCCAGTTGTTTTAAATATTTGCCGCCATTCTTTCAGTCCATCCAATTCTGCCACCGAAGACCCCTCAAGATCAAAGAAAATAGATTCCTGAAACAGTTGGAGTCTCCCCTTTAGCATTTGTGGTGATTCGCCAACCTTGATTCCGCTATAGAAAATCACCCCTAATTTAAAGTGGGGAATGAGCTCTGATAACTCCTTTGCAATGCGAATTTCCAATCAATACACCTCCAAATATCTGTAAAAATAGTTTATCATATAAAGGATGCCCTATAAAAACAAGCGTTTCATATAGATACAATATCTTGGAAGGGAGGTTGAAACCTTTGGATTACAAAAAACTAAAAGCAGACATAATTGCATATAGCAAGACGATTGGCATAGATAAAATCGGCTTTACGACCGCAGACCCTTTCACAGAGTTAAAGAATAGGCTGATCCGCCAGCAGGAATTGAACTACCAGTCCGGCTTTGAAGAACCTGATATTGAAAAAAGGACCAATCCTGGCTTGCTCATGGACGAGCCGAGGTCAATTATTGCAATTGCGCTGGCCTATCCTTCAAAAATGCATGACCGGCCAATAAGCACAAAGGGAGAACGCAGGGGAATATTCGCCCGTGCTTCATGGGGGCTTGATTACCATCATATTCTCCGGGATAAGTTAAACCAGCTTGAGCAGTTCATTTCTGAACAGGTACCGGGCGCAAGGATGAAGTCTATGGTTGATACTGGTGAACTGGCTGACCGTGCAGTTGCTGAGCGGGCTGGGATTGGCTGGAGCGGAAAGAACTGCTCGATCCTTACTCCTGAATATGGTTCATATGTGTACCTTGGTGAGATGATCACAAGTCTCCCGCTTGAACCTGATTTGCCAATGGAGGAACAATGCGGTTCCTGCACGAAATGCCTGGATGCCTGCCCAACTGGCGCTCTTATACAGGGAGGGCAGATTAATGCAAAGAGATGCATTGCTTTTTTGACTCAGACAAAGGATTTTATCCCTGACGAATTCAGAGACAAGATTGGCAACCGGATATACGGCTGCGATTCCTGCCAGACCGCTTGCCCGGTCAACAAAGGAAAGGACTTTCACTTCCACTATGAGATGGAGGCGGATCCAGAGGTTGCAAAGCCTCTTCTTAAACCGATACTGACCCTGAGTAATAAAGAATTCAAACAGAGGTTTGGTACTGTTGCGGGATCGTGGCGCGGCAAGAAGCCCATACAGCGCAATGCGATTATTGCACTTGGCCACTTTAAGGATGAGAGCGCTATTGGGGAACTTCAAGAGGTTATCAAAAAAGACCCTCGGCCAGTCATGAGGGGAACAGCCGCATGGGCGCTGGGCAAAATTGGCAGCGACGAGGCGAGGGAAATTCTCTCTTCAATGCTTACTATCGAGAAGGATGACGAAGTATTGACAGAGATTGAAAAGGGTCTTGAAATGATAAAATAAATGCAAGGATGGCACATTTGCCATCCTTATTTTTTTGCCTAAAATTGACTCCCTTTTCATATGAATGGTAGGAAAGGGGGCGGCAGAAGTGTTAAATCAATTACAGCAAATGCTCGAAAGAAGGGTCAACGAATTTGTAAGTGAACTTGAAGAATGCAAGGATGAAAAGGCAAGGAGAAAAATACAGTCCTGCATTGAACGGGATGCTGAAATAGTTAAAACCCACGGGTTTGGTCGAATCTGCAAACAATCAAAGGAGGCAGACGGGCAAAAGGTTCTTTATGAGGTGCATTTCCAAAACCTGATAAAGCAAGGCGGAAAGCTTTACATTGAAGAAGAGGTCGAAACGAGAGAAGCTTTCTTTAAGAGCGGAACGTTGTCCAGAGATAGTGAAGTTTTTCCTGTTCAACCAGCTTCAACTATTTCCACGGATTTATCGCTCGACTCTATAAGTGAAGGGGACCGTTCGTCTTATACGTATGACAGGCGGAAGGCGGTACAATACGCAGAGCGCTGGTGGAATTCATACAATCCTGCATTTAAAAAGTTCGAGGTAGATTGTACCAATTTTATATCCCAATGTCTCCATGCCGGCGGAGCGCCTATGAGGGGATACCCCAACCGTGGCCAGGGCTGGTGGATGCGCAGCAATAATTGGAGCTTCAGCTGGTCGGTTGCAAATTCATTGCGCTTGTATTTGGGTACTTCGAAATCAGGGCTCCGGGCGAGGGAGGTATCAAGTCCGGATAAACTGCTGCTGGGTGATGTCATTTGCTATGACTTTGAAGGAGATGGAAGGTATAATCATAACACCATTGTCGTTGCGAAGGATGCAAACGGGATGCCACTTGTGAATGCCCATACGTATAATAGCCGGATGAGATACTGGGCTTATACGGATTCGTCCGCGTATACTCCAAAAATAAAATATAAGTTTTATACGATCGTTGATGACAGCCGCGAATAGTTGTAAGAGGTGGTGGGAGTGGTATAATAACGGAGTAATTCTTTTTGCGGGGTTAGCCTGCAAAAGGTTGTTTTATAATATCAAAAAGTATATCTTTTTAAAAATGTCTAGCTCTAGCGCCTCGCTCCTAATGTACATCGGTCCCCTCGTTCCGATAAGTCAACATTGATTAGCTTCTGCTCATTGTGTTTACTTTATCTCCTTCGAGGTTCTCCAGTCCATACGGTGCTGATCAATGCGCTTGCGCTTTTCTTGTAAGGAGTGAACATCTTGGCTATTCACGTTGTCTTATATCAACCACTTATCCCGGCCAACACTGGAAATATTTCAAGAACATGTGCCGGTACAGGTACATATCTCCACTTAATCCGTCCTCTTGGTTTTTCAACTGATGACAAACAACTGAAAAGAGCGGGACTTGATTATTGGGAGCATGTGAAACTCGTTTATCATGATTCTCTGGATGACTTTTATAAGTCAGCAAGAGGCGGAGAGTTTTTTTATATAACTAAGTTTGGAGAAAAGCCCCATACAACATTTGACTTTAGTGATCCAGAAAAGGAATACTATTTTATTTTTGGCAAGGAAACGACAGGCCTGCCTAAGGAAGTGATAGAGGCAAATTTGGACAGGTGTCTTCGAATTCCGATGAATAGCCATATCCGGTCCCTGAACCTTTCAAATACGGCTGCAATTCTTGTTTATGAAGCATTAAGGCAGCAAAACTATCCTGAACTGTTGTAGGCCTGCCACCCGCGCAGGCTTTTTACATAACAGAATTATCTCTAGTGCAAAGGAGCGTAAATCATGAATCCAATCATTGAGACACTGCTTAACCACCGCTCAATCCGCAAGTTTGAGAACAAGCCATTAACGGACGATCAAATACGCGCCATTGTTGAGAGCGCTCAGGCTGCCTCGACATCGAGCTTCATTCAGGCCTATTCTATTATCGGTGTAAAGGATCAATCGAAAAAGAAACGATTGGCCGAAATAGTCGGAAATCAGGAGTATGTAGAGAAAAACGGACACTTTTTTGTGTTCTGCGCTGACTTATATAGACACTCTCTAATTGGTGAAACACAGGAGCGTGATGTACTCGATTCGATTGAAAGCACTGAGAAATTCATGGTGGCATTAATTGATGCTGCCCTTGCAGCCCAAAATGCGGCGACTGCAGCGGAATCAATGGGGTTAGGAATCTGCTATATCGGTGGGATCCGAAATGACCTGGAAGAAGTGAAGAAGCTGCTTTCGACTCCTGAACGGGTTATCCCCTTGTTTGGTCTTGCGGTTGGATATCCAGCGCAAGCGCCAGGAAAGAAGCCTCGGCTTCCTTTTGAACATATTTATCATGAAGATGGATACGAACAGGACAAAAAGATTTACTTACATCAGCTTGAAGAGTATGATCAGCTTATTTCTGCGTATTATAAGGAACGGACTGAAGGGAAGCGGCGTGATACCTGGTCCAGCCAGATAGCGGGAATGCTGGACCGAAAAAACCGAATGTATATGAAGGAATTTGTACAAAGAAATAAAATGAATTTAAAGTAAAATAAAGAAAAGAGCTGCCTCCAAGGGCAGCTCTTTTCCATTTCCATGCAGTCGTCCGCTTTAAAATAGTATCATTTGGTGAAAAACACCGACTGATTTCTTTTACCTATTTGCTATTTGTTCCCGGCTTATCATCATATCCGGATGTGAAAATAGCTGCGAGGAATGTAACGGTAACGCCAAGAATTAAAACTAGTCTCATGGTATTAATAAGCCCCCTTTGCCCGTCAAGAGATCAAAATAAATAATACAAGACCATTATAGCTTAACAAATCGTTTGTGGAAATGAATTACTATTATTTTTAGCGAGGATATTTCAGGAGGTCAGTTGCATGTTCAAATGGGTGGACGCATAGAGTATAGTAATCGTCTCTGATTTTAGCGACAGGGGGAGGACTTTACACTATGGATATTTTAAGAAAAATCGAGATGTACAGAGAAGAGGAAGAAAAGCTTCGCTGGGAAGGTACCTTCGGAGAGTATTTACAATTGCTGAAAGAGAAGCCATGGGTTGCCCAATCCGCACATTCACGGGTTTATAATATGTTGAAGGATGCCGGAATCGCAAAAGAAAAGGGCAAAAAATCGTATGAATTTTTTAATCAGCAGTTGTTTGGTCTAGAAGAAGCTCTGGAGCGCCTGGTTGAGGAATATTTCCATCCAGCGGCAAAACGCCTGGATGTGAGAAAGCGGATTTTGCTGCTGATGGGGCCGGTCTCAGGCGGTAAATCCACGCTTGTGACTATGTTGAAAAGAGGGCTGGAGGCCTATTCGCATACTGACAGGGGAGCTGTTTATGCGATTAAAGGCTGCCCAATGCATGAGGATCCGCTTCATTTAGTACCGCACTATCTAAGAAAAGACTTCTTTGACGAGTATGGAATCAGGATTGAAGGGAATTTATCTCCACTTAATATGATGCGTCTCCAGGAAGAGTATGGAGGCAGAATTGAGGATGTCCAGGTTGAACGGATTTTCTTTTCAGAGGATAAAAGGGTTGGAATTGGAACATTCAGCCCGTCAGATCCTAAATCACAGGATATCGCCGATTTAACTGGAAGCATCGATTTCTCAACAATTGCCGAGTACGGTTCCGAGTCGGACCCCCGTGCATACCGGTTTGATGGTGAATTGAATAAAGCGAACCGCGGGATGATGGAATTCCAGGAAATGTTGAAGTGCGATGAAAAATTCCTATGGCACCTGCTTTCCCTGACACAGGAAGGTAATTTCAAGGCGGGCAGGTTTGCACTGATCAGTGCTGATGAATTAATCGTTGCCCATACGAACGAAACTGAATACAGGTCGTTCATCTCAAATAAGAAAAACGAAGCACTCCATTCAAGAATCATTGTCATGCCAATTCCATATAACCTAAAGGTATCGCAGGAAGAGAGAATTTACGATAAGATGATTCGTGAAAGTGATGTTGCTGATGTACACATAGCACCTCATACATTACGAGTGGCTGCAATGTTTACGATTCTTACCAGGCTGAAGGAACCTAAGAAGGGCGACATTGACCTTGTTAAAAAGATGAGGCTTTATGATGGGGAAAGTGTAGAGGGATACAATGCCGCGGATGTAGCAGAGTTAAAAAAGGAATACCAGGATGAAGGAATGAGCGGAATTGATCCGCGATATGTTATCAACAGGATATCCTCAACAATTATTCGCAAAGAAATGACGTCCATTAATGCTCTTGATGTCCTTCGCTCGTTGAAGGATGGATTGGATCAGCATCCATCAATTACACCCGAGCTTCGGGAGAAGTATATGAATTATATCTCTCTGGCCAGGAAAGAGTATGATACGATTGCTAAAAAGGAAGTCCAAAAGGCATTTGTCTATTCGTATGAGGAGTCCGCAAAAACACTTATGGATAATTATCTTGATAATGTCGAGGCATATTGCAACAAGTCTAAACTCCGAGACCCGCTTACCGGGGAGGAAATTTCACCTGATGAAAAGCTGATGAGGTCGATTGAGGAGCAAATTGGCATTTCTGAAAATGCGAAGAAGGCTTTCCGTGAAGAGGTGCTGATCCGTATTTCTGCCTATGCAAGGAAAGGGAAGCGATTTGACTACAACTCCCATGACCGTCTGCGTGAAGCGATTCAGAAGAAGCTTTTCGCAGATTTGAAGGATGTTGTCAAAATTACGACATCCTCGAAAACGCCAGATGAGCAGCAGCTTAAGAAGATAAATAATGTTGTCGCCCGCCTGATTGATGAACATGGCTATAATTCAACATCTGCCAATGAACTGCTTAGATATGTCGGCAGCCTGTTAAACCGCTAGCCTATTAAAGTAAAGTTTTAAGTCGGATGCATGTAAATAGCATCCGGCTTATAGTTTATTAAAATGCATATCGGGGAATTAGACGGGTAGAGGTGAGACCAATGGAAAAGGATAAGAAAAATGTAGGCCTTGATAAAGACTATCAACCTAAAAATGGGTCTATGGCACCCGATATGGAAGATATTAAAAATCTGGGTAAACAAATGGAGAATCGCCGTTCTAATCAAGAATTAAAAGAGGAATATGGAAAGAATCCAGATCCAATACAAAATGAAGAAGAAGACGAAAACCTCCGCAACTAACGCGGAGGTTTTTTTGTCAGCTTATATTGTATACCATATATTTACTGTTAATTTTCAAAATAATTTGTAAATTATCTACTGTTTTCGCATAGTATAGAGTAATCAATCATTACTATCATTCATTTTGGGCACCATCATAGTTTATTCATAAAGCTGGAACATGTGAAGAAAAACTTTAAAAAAACTTAATAAGGAGGGGTTTGGAATGATCGATGAGAACAATCACCATTTTGTGATCTCAAAGGAAGATTGGTCCCTCCACCGAAAAGGCCACGATGACCAGCAACGGCATCAGGAAAAAGTCCAGGAGGCAATCCGCAATAATCTTCCAGACTTGATTACCGAGGAAAGTATTATCATGTCAAATGGCCGCGATGTAGTCAAAATACCGATTCGTTCATTGGACGAATACAAAATCCGTTACAACTATGATAAAAATAAGCATGTCGGCCAGGGAAATGGCAAATCCAAAGTAGGAGATGTTGTTGCCAGGGATGGGTCCGGTGACAAAAAAGGACCAGGAAAAGGGCAAGGGGCAGGCGACCAGGCAGGAGAAGACTATTTTGAAGCGGAAGTTTCAATGATGGAGCTGCAGGAAGCGTTATTTAAAGAGCTTGAATTGCCTAACCTAAAGAAGAAAGAACAGCAGGAGCATCAGGTAGAACACATTGAATTCAATGATATCCGCAAGACGGGGCTAATGGGAAATATAGATAAAAAGCGGACGATGATGTCTGCCTTCAAGAGGAATGCGATGTACGGCAAGCCAGCATTCCACCCAATCTACAAAGAAGATTTGAAATTCAAGACATGGAATGAAATTATTAAACCAGATTCCAAAGCTGTCGTCCTTGCAATGATGGACACTAGCGGTTCGATGGGACTATGGGAAAAGTATATGGCTCGCAGTTTCTTCTTCTGGATGACAAGGTTTCTTAGGACCAAATATGAGACAGTTGAGATTGAATTCATTGCCCATCACACAGAAGCAAAAGTTGTATCCGAGGAAGACTTTTTCTCGAAAGGGGAAAGCGGCGGTACCATCTGTTCCTCGGCATACAGGAAAGCACTTGAATTGATCAATCAAAAGTACGACCCGGTGAAATTCAATATTTATCCGTTCCATTTCTCGGACGGTGACAACTTGACCTCGGACAATGCAAGGTGCGTCAAGCTTGTTGAGGAATTAATGAAAGTATCCAATATGTTTGGGTATGGCGAGGTAAATCAGTACAATAGGCATTCGACCCTGATGTCAGCCTACAAGAATATTAAGAATGAAGATTTTAGGTATTATATCCTTAAACAAAAAGCCGATGTATTTAACGCCATGAAGAGCTTTTTCACAAATGAGGAACGGAAATACGCATAACCAATGAGCCAGCCGGAGAGGGCTGGCTCAAAACTTTATCCCGAAAAAAAGTGCAGTTTGGTACACTTCTCGGGGGAGAAATCACGCCCCAACAAAAATAGTTGCATCAAAGAGCCAGCAGCAGGATTGTGTAGGCAATCATTCCTCCAAAAAATGCCCAAAAGTTGCTTTGCCTTTGCTCCGGTAATTCCTCTTTCAATACATTCAATACGATAGCCCCTGCCAGCAAGGCAAAGAGTATTGCAATCGTATCTTTATCGATGCTGCTAAAATAGCCAATAACCCAGCCTGCCAATATAGAAACTGAAAGAAGCCATCGTCCATATGTATCGTATGTTCGCTTATGAGACTCGCGCATGCTGTGATCATTCGCGATAAAATGGACCGCCAATGCCAGGAAAAATGTGAATAACTCCGATAGTTTGCCGCTTTCGCCTCTAATTAATAAATAGCCGATCAGTCCATTGTATAGCGCGAATGATAGGACATGAGTCCAAAATATCCGTTTACTTGCACTCGTTTCTTTTTTTGAAAGGCGGGCCATTCGTTCGAGTCCATAGAACAAAGCAAGTCCAATCATTGATACAAGGTAAACATGGTGCTCAAGAAAGCTTAGTTCCGATTCCAGTCCGGATTCCCTAAGCTCAGACTGATGTTTGTTCAATTCGGGGAGTATGTGGATGAATACATATGCCACAGATACCCCGCCGCCTATTGATAATAGCTTGCTCCTTGGCATGAACCCGAGAAATCCCATATACTTTGAACCAAGGTGGACAGCAGTTAACCCAATAGCAAAAACCAAGCTCCACAAAATCACGTAATCACTATCCCTATATTGTCGTTATAACAACTATTCCTTTAAAGGAGATGAATTAAACTATTTAGATTGCCCAAACAACAGATTGCCTTATCTTCTTGATGAAGTCCTTAATCCAGCCAATACTGCAATTGCTAATCCACCAAGTGCATCTGAAATCAGGTCAATCATTGTATCCTTATTTCCTCCGCCTTGCAGGGTCATTCCGAAAAGTTCATCCGATGTAAATTCATATATCTCCCAAACTACCCCGCCAAAAACAGCAAAGGAAAACACAAAGAGGAATACAAACCATGCCGAAATTTGTCTCCCTGCCTCCCGGTGGATTAACCTCTCATAAATGGCTATCCCAGTGAAGCCGAGAAGTGCCCCGCTCAAACCATGAAGGAAGGTATCCCACCAGCCAAGCCCGTACCAGCCTGAAATGGAACCGAGATATTGAGAGCAAAATAAAAAGATGAGATAAGCAACTACCAGAGGAACGTTAAATTTCCACTTAGTAAAAATACCAAGAATGAGCGGTACAGCCCCACAGCCAATTCCGGCAGCGGCGACAGAAAACTTAAATGATTCTCCTTGCTCGTGAAAGCTAAAAGCAAGAAATGCCATAAATACACAATATAATAAACAAATTATAATAATAAACTTGCGTCCCATTTCAGCACCCCTTTATAGCTTTTCCTTCCTAACAAGTGAATACAGGCTAGCAGCCAGACCTCCAGAGGTACCGGCAAGTAAATCGAGCATGGTATCTTTGTTTCCGCCAAGCTGCATTGTATGGGTAAAGAACAAATCTCCCACATATTCGTAAATTTCCCACAGTACACTTGAGGTAACGGCAAGAGAAATGGTAAACAAACCAAGCAGGAGCTTGGAAACACCAGGGCGAGAACCTTCAGGAACAAGCAATTTGTATAAGGCAATGCCTATGAATACAACCAATATTCCTTTGTAAAGATGGATGGTAGAGTCCCACCATTTATATTTTAAATAAAATGTCGCGATAGAACCCAGAAACGTCGTGCAAAGAATCGCTATATAGTAGCCGATTATGATTGGGATATTAAAGGGATTTCTTTTTGTGAAAAGAAGGAGAACCGGCAGAGCACTTACTCCAAATCCTCCGGCAGCAACCTGCCACCGTGATGAATCTCCTTTGTTGAGATAGTATATGAATAAACATAATGCAGCTAAACAAAAAATCGTTGAAAGACAGATAATTACCTTACGTTTCACTTTCTTATCACCTCTGGAACTATTGTTGTTGTTAGTATCACCATACTGAGTAAAATAATGAGACAATGACTTCCAAATTGGGATACTATTGGTGTAAAGAGTAATGAGAAAGCAGTGATAACGATGTGTTTAATTTTATTTGCCTATAAAGTTCATCCCAGATATCCGTTGATTGTCGCATCCAATCGGGATGAAAGCTACGAACGGCCCACCGCTGCTGCTCACTTTTGGGAGGATCAACCACACCTCCTTGCCGGAAGGGACCTGGAAAAGCTGGGTACTTGGATGGGAGTGACGAAGTTGGGGAGATTTGCCGCCCTGACTAACTTTCGAGACCCTAAAGAGATGAAGGCGACTGGCCAGCTGTCAAGAGGAGAGCTTGTTGCGGATTTCTTGCGGGGAAAAGCTAGTCCTGAGAATTATCTGAAGGCTGCCGCGCAAAAGGGGAGTCTTTACCCTGGTTTTAATTTGCTAGCCGGAGACCAGTCGAACCTATATTATTATTCAAATATTGAAGGTGTCATCCGCGAGGTTCCACCTGGCATACATGGTGTAAGCAATCATCTGCTGAATACACCGTGGCCGAAGGTGGAACGAGGGAAAAAGGGGTTGGAATCCATCTTGGACAAAGAGGGTGCCGCTCTAAAAATTGCTTTATTTCAACTACTAAAAAATACCGACCCCGCTGAAGATGCCGACCTTCCTGATACAGGTGTAGGCCTTGAGCTTGAAAGGATGCTTTCACCGATGTTTATTAGGAGTAAAGGCTACGGGACGAGGTGCTCGACGATCCTGTTGATGGAGGGAGACAGACTTTCTTATACTGAACGGATATATGATCCTAAAGGTAATACAGAAAAGGACTTTTCAATAAACTTTTAATAGGGAATGATATAAAACAAGAAGCTACGCAAAGGAGGCATATAGATGGGATTTTTAGATGGATTGATGGGGAATGCGTCAGAAGTAAGCCTGCCCGAGGTTCAGAAGGAATATGCAAAAGTCCTGGCACCCGGAGAGTCGATTGAAAAAGCTTATAAGCTGCTCCGTGATATGTTTATATTTACGAACCGCCGCTTGATCCTTGTAGACAAGCAAGGGATAACCGGAAAAAAGACCGAGTATCATTCAATTCCTTACCGAAACATTACACATTTCAGCATTGAAACTGCTGGAAGCTTTGATCTTGATGCCGAGTTGAAAATCTGGATTTCAGGAAGCCAGCTGCCGTTACAAAAGCAATTTAATAAAAGCTTGAATATATACGAGCTCCAAAGCGTCCTGGCAGCTTACGTCTTAAAATAATATTGGGGGCGGCGGTCCTAACCGTTGCCTTTTTTCATGAGGAGAAATTGGTATGGGAAAATTATTTCCAGCAATATATGATGCAGCAATGAAGGGATTCGAAGAAAATGCTTTTAAAGTTATCCGAAATGGCCTAATACAAAAAGCGACAGGGAAAGTGATTGAAATCGGGTCTGGTTCCGGAATCAACTTTCCCCTCTATACAAGAGCAGAAAGTGTGGATGCAATAGAACCAAACCCTTATATGATAAAAAGAACGAAAAGCCGACTTGAAAAAGCGAAGGTACCCATCCGATCCCATATGCTTGGCGCGGAGAAACTTTCTTTTCCGGATAACAGCTTTGACACGGTGGTAGCAACTTTAGTCTTTTGTACAATACCTGAGCCCTATCGTGCGCTTGATGAAATTAAGAGAGTTACAAAGCCCGGTGCCAGGTTTCTAGTCTTCGAGCATGTTAGGATGCCCCAGCCAGGGATGGCAAAGGCACAGGAATTGCTGACTCCAGTTTGGAAAAGAATTTGCGACGGCTGCCACTTGGATAGGGATACGCTTTCACTACTAAAAGAACACGAGATCCATATTGATTATGTTCACACATATTACAAAGGATTGTTTCTGACTGTGGAAGGCACGATAATCAAATGATCTATAGTGTTTTATATGTTTTGCTGTCACAGATAACATAAAGCTTTTCATTCATAGGAAGCGATTTGTCGAGCCGGTCAAGAACATTTAAGTTTGAGCCATCAGCTATTAAATGCGCTCCTTTTGACTTAAGTTCTTCATAAGCATCACCATATGTCAGCCAGCCGGATCTTGCCTGGATTTCCCATAAATCATTTCCACCCTCGCCATCCTGTTGGCTTATCAGCTTGGTAATAATCTTACTTGTTCCGCGGCTCTGTGCGGTTTTTGCCATAAGATGGGATACGAAGGTGTGGGAGAGGATGAATTCATCTACCTTTACATGTTGAAAATTACGGACATGCTTATCATTGAGTACTTCGGCAATGGTGTAGATGTTTTCAGAAATTCCTTCATCATAGTTTTCGATACTTGAAGCAATCAACAGTGTTTTTCCATCCGCAAGGTCAGCCTGTTCAATTCCATTAGGGGCAAAAATCATCACGGAAGCTGCGGCCTCCAAATTAGCCTTTTTGAATGTCTCAAAATCTGTAGGGCTGCCATGGATATAATGGACCATCTCGTGATCTATCGGAGATTTGTCTAGTTCATCAATCAAAACAATAGCCTGTTGGGAATTTGCCGCGAGGATTTCCTTGATAGCTTCCTTTGATTTTGATGTCCAGCCAATAACGACATAGTGATTTTTTTCCTTGAAAGCCAACTTTCCTTCCTCCTTCAATAACCTGTATTGGCCGAACGAGTCGGCAATAACTCCAATAACGAGTCCGAAAAGGCCAATCCCCAGTGTGAAAACAACTAACATGACCCAAAGCCTGCCTGCAGCTGTCTGTGCAGAAACATCCCCATAGCCGACAGTGGTCATTGTGGTCATGATGTACCATGCTGCATGCAAGGGAGTAGTAAATGTTTCTGGCTCAATCAGTTGTATGATTAGAGCGTTAATGAGTATGTAGGCAATTGTCCCGAACAATAGTGCCCAATATTTCCGTTTCACAACCTGTGAAAATAATCTCCTCCAGACAAGCATTGATTGCTCCCCCTGCGTATATCTGTCATTTCTTTCAGTATACCATTTCAGTTTTCCTTAAATTGAAAATTTTTTCTAATATAAGGATTATGTGTTGGAAACAGCCCTTTTTGGGAATGGATAAGAAGATTCCGATGTTAGGAGTGCATGATCTTTGACTGAAATATTTATCCATATAGCGGTTCCGATTGAAAAGCCATTCGAAAACTATATCAAAAATTTCAAAGAGAAGGATGCGGAATCCTTCATGTTTGATCAGCCAGAAAGGTTCATTTTGTTTGAAAGGATAAAAGAGGGGCCAGAGGTATTTTTGGCAAGGGACGATCATGGTCAATGGTATTTTATGAGCTATTTTACGTCGAGCAAGCTTACAGGCCTGAAGTGGGCAAGGCAATCGGCACCCCCGTCCTATGTGGAAAAGGATGTTAAACTGCCGCTTGTCGAATTGCTCAGGGAAGAGGGGCTTAAAGCTGCCAATAGTGGGTTTGATAAAGCATTTGCGCATGTTGGTGCGTTCACCAGCAGGATTTCAGAGGTCCAGGCCCATATTCAGGCAAGATTGGCTAATGTTGATGGTGAGGATGACCCGACAGTCGTTACAAACATCCATTTCATCAAGAATTTGTTTAATGGATTGGAGACAAGGTACGTTGCCGGGGCGGAAACCTATTCGTTTGCGACGGTAACTGAAAATGAAGAGTACTTTAAAGATGTACACTTAAACTCGAATGCCTACCTCTATCTTCTTTACTTTGTTTATTTCACCAACTATCAAATCGTTCCATCCAACCAAATGGTGCCTAGGCTTCTCGGTAATCTGTGGGCATCGAAGCAAGCCTTGAACTGTCATTTCAACTCATCTTTATTTGTGTCCGAGCCATTAGATAAAAAAGCATGAAAGCACGCCAATTTTCTTTTTCAAAAAGAAATGCGATAATAGGGTGAAGAGACCCCGGAAGGAGAAATAGGAATGAAAGTTAAAATTAACCGAAATGCCGCGAAGGTTCTTAAACAAATGCTGAAAGATCAGGCGGAAGAAGGTAAAATGTTCCGCGTTATTATTACTCATATGCATGGCGACCATGCTCACTATGATCTGGTCATTGATTCACCTACCGAGCATGATGAAGTTGTGAAGACTGATAAAGATATTGATATCATCGTCGATAAACGCGAAGAATTCCTAGATGGTGTTTGGATCCAGTACTTCTACGTGCCGAAAGAGGAATTTGTTATTACCAACCCTAGCAAAGAAGGCCATGGCCATCACCATCACCATTAATTTTATGCGCCAGGGAAACCTGGCGTCTTTAATTTTTTCAGGAAGTCCTTTTTGTAGAATACCTAAAACATAACCAGTTTCGGTGCCCAATGGCAAGAACGCATCCGTGCCATACTCCGCTTTAGGGTTTCGTGGATTAATCTCTTGTTGACCTGCCAAGATTAATCCGCCAAATTGGGCGCTTGTCAATGTGTTCTTCAGTTAACATGCTCTGTGTCAGTTTTCAGGCAGTTCACAACACTTTCCTCGCTGGTTGCTGCGATAAAAGAGGCAATTTCATCTGCAATAATTCCCTTGTCATTGTCCATCGTAGCGACATGATAGGAATTTTCGAGTGTCACCAGCTTTTTAATTTTCGAGGCAATTGTAGCAAATGCAAAGTCTGAGCTGTAAGGAGGAACGACATTGTCAATTTTCGATTTAATAATGAGCGCAGGGCATGTCACCCTGCCAAGTTTTGATTTGGCTTCTTTTGAAAGGGCAAGCAGGTTTTTAATTGCGGAACGTGGGACTAGTTCATAAGCAATTTCATAAACATCCTGCGCTTTTATATCTGGTTTCCCTTCAGGGATATACCGTTGTTTGCTGTTTGCTTCTGTTTCATAACAGGGAATGTCGAGGGCCGCATTTATTGTGATGATGCCGTCTATTCCGGGTATGGAGGCGGCGCAATACAATGCACTGGCTCCGCCCATGGATTGGCCGGCAACATAAACTTGGGTACAGTTTTTTTGTAAAAAGGATATAGCCTCTTTTACAGAGGTTAGCCAGTCTTTGTAATCATACTGCTCCATATCCAGGTAATGAGTCCCGTGCCCATTGAGCCGCGGGGCATATACTGTAAATCCTTTTTGCCACAACATCTCTCCGACTTCCCGTACGCTTTGAGGAGTACCATTGAAGCCATGGCAAAGGACGATTCCAATCTCACCACTCTCCATATAAAAAGCCTCGGCACCATCGATTACTTTATAGTACATTGCATGTCCCTCCAATAAAGCATTCAATTATAGTAACTTAAACATTTTGTGCTTTTAAAATAAAAACCTCTTTTTGCCTTGGCTGCAAAAAGAGGTAATGACTGTTTTCATCAGTCAAGGCAGCAGCCTTGCTGGTAGGAGCACCTTGCTGAGCAGGTTGCTGTGAAGTCATTGAGCCAGATCTCTCGTTCACTCTTGATAATGTTATTTTGTTTAATTCCTATAGGAATAGTATAGATTGATTTTCGTAAATGTCAATCCTAGTGTTGACTTATTTTGCGTTTCACGGTAAATTGGAATTTAATAATTAAATAGCGTTCTTATCAAGAGAGGTGGAGGGAATGGCCCTAAGAAACCTCGGCAACAGGCCTAAAAAGGTACTGTGCTAAATCCAGCAGGCGAAGCCTGAGAGATAAGAAGAGATTAAACAAACCCTCTTCTATTTCAGAAAGGGTTTTTATTTTTATTTTGCTTTGTTAAAAAGGAATGCGAATTTCGCTCCATGGGCTTCGCTTTCCGTGGAGTCTTCGCGCCTTCCGCTCCAATCAACACTGCTATAAAATCAACATTATCAACTAACAAAGCCAAAAATTAAATAAATTTTATCAAGAGAGGTGGAGGGAATGGCCCTGTGAAGCCTCGGCAACAGGCCTGGAAAGGGTACTGTGCCAAGTCCAGCAGGACATATTTCCTGGAAGATAAGCATACTTTAAATACGTTGCCCTCTTCCTTTAGGATGAGGGCTATTTAAATATATATTTTGTAATACTTTAAGAAGTGGAGGAGAGTCAGATGGTAAAGTTATCCCAACTTGTGGAAAAGCGAAAGGAGGAATTGATTGAGGCACTCATTCTCAGGAATGTCTATAAAACATCGGATCACCAGCACTTATACGACGCACCTTTAAAAACATTGGAGTATGAATACAAGCTTGTTTTGAAAAAGGAGGAAAGTCAATAACCGGGCAGCATAGACTACTGCTGCCCGGTGATATTATTGCCACCTAATTGAATTAATAAGCTTGTGTTTAAACATTTGAAATAAGAAATCTATATAATACTCCTGCTTAAGAGCAACCATGATTTTCCCGTCCAGGCTTGTATGAAAAAAGGCATCCAAAAGGTCATCGTTGTGATAAAAGAAATCACGTACCTGATCAATTTTTCCTAAAACGGCCGAATCCCAAGTTTCAATTGTAAAAACAACATCCTCCCCATCCTGTTCCTCATTTATTAGTAATAAATCTTTTTCGAATTCATATTGTACCTTCACGTATTTTCCTCCTCTAAAGCAGATACCTGAGATAAACATAAATCGTACAAATCACGATCGAAAGAATCATTAGCGGAAAAGCAACAATCATGAACCTAACAAAAGAAATAGGATGCTTTTCTTTTGCGGCCATTCCCGCCACAATGACATTCGCACTAGCACCAATTAACGTTCCATTGCCACCGAGGCAGGCGCCTAAAGCAAGGCTCCACCAAAGCGGTTCAAGATTGGATATTCCCATTGAGCCCATATCTTTTATCATTGGGATCATCGTTGCCACGAACGGAATGTTATCAATGAATGCTGAGGCAATCGCACTAACCCAGAGTATTAAAAGAGAAGCGACTGTTACATCACCGCCAGTCCAGTTGACCAGCCTTTCAGCTATAAGAGAAATTACACCTGTTTCCATCAGGCCGCCAACAAGGACGAATAGACCGATAAAGAAGAAAAGTGTCAGCCATTCTACTTTTTTCATGGAATCTTCGAGATATTCTTCTCCCGTCAAAAGTAGCAGCAGGAAAGCACCCGCCAGAGCAATGGTTGCATTCTCCACATGAATGACCTGATGGAGGAAGAAACCGACGATAGTCAAGGCAAGAACAACCAGCGATTTTTTTAACAAACGGCTATCGGTTATTTCGGCCTTCTCGTTTAAATTCATAATTCCAGACTTTAGTTCATCCGTTGTGGTTAGTGAATTTCGGTAAAGGAATGCGAGTATGGCAATATTCACGATAAGAACAATAATAGCTATTGGAGCCAAGTTAAATATGAATGCTGAAAAGGTAAGTTCCTCGACCGCGCTGCCAAGCATGATATTTGGCGGGTCACCGATTAAGGTTGCGGTCCCGCCAATATTTGAGGCAACAATTTGGGTAATAAGGTATGGCATAGGATTAACCTTCAATTGCCTAGTAATGCTGAAGGTGACTGGAACAATTAAAAGGACAGTCGTGACGTTGTCAAGAAAGGCAGATGCACCTGCAGTGATAAATCCCAATACAACTAATAATTTTAGAGGATCTCCCTTCACTTTCTTTGCTGACCAAATGGCGAGGTAGCGGAACAGCCCGGTCTCAGCAGTGATCGCGACAATGAGCATCATTCCTGTTAAAAGTCCGAGGGTATTGAAATCAATATGATGCAGGGCCGTTCCTGGTCAAGAATGCCCAAGAGAATCATAAGAATCCCACCCGCCATCGCAACGATTGTTCTATGAATCTTCTCCGTCACGATAAACGCGTATGCAATCAGAAAAATCCCGATTGCCAGTATAGTCTGACCTTCCAATATACACATCTCCTGAAATATGCAAATTTTAAAAATATTATATAAAAATTATAATTTACTATTTTTGAAAATACAATCGTCCATCTTACTATGGAAGAATATATTAGTTTTGGTCCAACGATTAATAGGGAAGAGATAATGTGACGAATTGGCCGCTTCAATAGACTGTTCCTTTTTGCAGATAGAGTACACCACTTTATAAAAGTTGAGTACTACCTGCTCGTCTATTAAAGCAAAATTACGGAAGGAGTCGAGGAAATGAAGGATAGAGAAAGGAACGACAAAAAAATAAGCTGGCTATGGCCGGGCTTAATAGGGATGGCTCTAGGCATTTTGTTAATCTTATCATTAAATGGGAAGTTTTTTGAAACAGAAGCGGAAAAGGCCGCACCGCCTTTACAACTTGCGGAATCTGCAAAGGCAGATGATGATAATCGTGAATCAGAGGTAACAGCAGCTGTAAAAAAGGCAAAGGATTCAGTCGTCAGTGTAGCGAATTTCCAGGGAGGCAACATATGGGAAGGAAATACAGTGGCCAAAGCAGGTTCTGGCTCTGGTGTCATTTATAAGAAAGATGGTTCAAAGGCATTGGTTGTAACCAATCACCATGTTATTGAAGGAGCATCCCAGCTTGAAATCACTTTAAACAACGGCAATAAATTACCTGCCGAATTGCTGGGGTCTGACCCTCTAACAGATATGGCCGTCCTTTCTGTTGATGCGAGTGAAATTGAAGATGTGATAGAATTGGGCGATTCAGAAAACCTTCTGCCAGGTGCTTCTGCAATTGCGATTGGAAATCCTCTGGGCTTCCTTGAAGGTACTGTAACAAAAGGGGTTATCAGTGCATCTGAGCGAACAATGCCTGTCGATATCGATCAAAATGGAGCGGTTGATTGGCAGACTGAGGTTATTCAAACTGACGCTTCCATTAATCCGGGAAATAGCGGCGGGGCCTTAATTGATATTAATGGTGAGCTAATCGGAATCAATTCTTCAAAAATTGCTCAGGATGCTGTAGAGGGAATTGGTTTTGCCATCCCTATCCATGTTGCATTGCCGGTATTGGAGGATTTGGAACAACACGGTGAAGTCAGAAGGCCGTATCTAGGTGTTGGACCAGTCTCACTTCAAGATATACCATCACAATATTGGGAAGAAACCCTTAGGCTTCCGGGCAATGTCACAGAGGGAGTTATCATCATGGAGGTAAGTCCAGGATCCCCAGCGGCTGAAGCAGGTCTTCAAAAACTGGACGTTATCGTTGAAATTGAAGGAAAAAAGATAAAAACTGTTCCGGATTTACGCAGTTTTCTTTATAAAGATGCAAAATCGGGTGATACGATTGACATCACATTCTACAGGGGCGGAGACAAGCAGGAGGTTAAAGTTACACTAGAGAACGGAAACTAGGGTTTAAGAACAGGAGATTAGTTAGCCAGGGCCGGACAAGCCCTGGCTTCTATTATGGATAGAACTATATAAGTAAAAGAATTGGAGGAGTGCAGGTGCGGTAAGGGCAAAAGATATTGTCTCTTTTCATTAATTTGTAAAGACATCCACAGTTTATGTTTATTCTCCCATTATAAAATATGAGTATAGCAATTTATGCTTTTAGATATGAATGAGGGTTGCTAATCCGATAAGGACTTATTACATACTACAGAAACTAGAAACGAGGCAGGGCAGCCTATGACAATGAACAAACAAATACTGGTAAAAAGCCAAGTTAAACTAACATATAACGATTTGCTTCGCCGTGTCATTGAATTGGAGAAAAAAGAGAAGGAGCTGGCAAGAAAGCTAAAAGCCAGTGAAGCCTTGCACTTAAAAATCCTTGATGCTTTGCCTATGAACATTTTTTTGGAGGACAAAGAGGGCCGGACGTTATTTGGGAATGAACAGGTGCTTAAGGTTCACGGAATGACACTGGAGGAACTGAAAGGAAAAACTGTTTTTGATTTTTTTCCACCTCATATTGCTGAGATAAATAAGCAGAATGACCTTGAGGTCTGGAAACAGGGTACCCTCATTACAAAGGAAGTGCCTGTGGATTTTCAAGGAGAAGAAAGGATGATGTTTACTGGAAAAACGATCATCCATACCGAACATGACGATTTTCTGCTTGGATTTGGTCTAGATATTACTGACAGAGTGGAAGTAGAGGGAAAACTTCGTGAAAGTGAGGAGAGGTTCAGGAATGTTGTAGATCAGGCTGCTGATAGCTTGTTCCTGATTACTCTCGAGGGGAATTTTGTAAACGTAAATCGGGCAGCTTCTTACCTGCTGGGGCTCTCACAGGAACAGTTGCTTGCAAGGAATGCAGGAATGCTATTTGGAGCTCTCCCGGGAAAAATGGCTGGGATAGTGAAGGGCATTCATCCTGATTTATCATGCCAGTTTGAAGATAGGGTTGCAGCAGTGAATGGAGAGGAAATTCCAGTTGATATTAATATCAGACTGATTGAAATAGGGGATACCCCTCTGTTTCTTGCCCTCTGTAGAGATATCAGAGATAGGAAGAAATCTGAAGAAGCAGTTAAACATATGGCATTTCATGATGCTTTGACCGGACTGCCAAACAGATGGTTCATCGAGTCATTTATTAAGGGATATTTTGAAGAACTGGCTAAGGGTCAGTTAGGTTTTTTATTGTTGGATCTCGATCATTTTAAAATTATTAATGACAGCCTTGGACATCAGGCAGGAGATCTTCTGCTCAAAAAGGTAGCAAACAGGCTCCAGTCGGTATGCGGCCAGGGGAATATTGTTGCGCGGTTCGGCGGAGATGAATTTGTAGTCCTGATGCCTGGCATCCACTCTACGGAAGAAACCTTCTTAGCCTGTGAAAAAATCACCTCGATTATGGAGCATCCATTCTCGCTTAACGGACAAAAGTTTTCAGTGACAACTAGCATTGGCATTAGCATAAGCCCAAATGATGGCAATGACATGAATAGTCTGTTCAAAAGAGCTGACCTTGCTATGTACAAGTCAAAGGAACATGGCCGAAATGGCTACAAGCTTTATGATCCTTCAATGGACATTCAGGCAATGGAGAGAATGCAAAAGGAAATTATGCTGAGGCAGGCACTTGAAAAAGAAGAGTTTGTGCTTCATTACCAGCCCAAATACAATATTGAAACGAACACAATTTACGGGATGGAAGCCCTCATTCGCTGGAAGAGGGACGGAAAGAATCTTCTATATCCCGATGAATTCGTAGATGTGGCTGAAGAAACAGGCCTGATCGTTCCTATTGGTGAGTGGGTGCTAAGGGAAGCATGCCGGCAATGCAAGGAGTGGCACAACATGGGGTTTGAGGAAATGTCGGTAAGTGTCAATCTATCCCCACTCCAATTCCAAAAGCAAAATCTGGTGAAACTCATTGATGAAATTCTTGAAGAAACCGGCCTGCCACCTCATTCACTCGAAATAGAGCTAACTGAATGTACTGTTATGAAAGACCCGAAAGCTACCGCGCAAGTGCTTAATTTTTTGAAAGAATTGGGTGTTTCAACCGCAATAGATGACTTTGGAACCGGATTTTCTTCCTTAAGCTATTTAAAGCATTTTCCCATAAATGTGTTGAAAATTGATAAATCCTTCATCTTTAACCTTGAACGGGATAATGAAAACGCCTCAATAGCTACAGCCGTTATTTCACTTGCTCATAGCCTGAAGCTGAAGGTAGTGGCAGAGGGTGTAGAAACCAGTGAGCAGCTCGAGTTTTTAAAAAGCGGGTTATGCGACTATGCTCAGGGATATTTTATTAGCAAGCCTCTGGAACCAAAATCAGCAATGAAATTTTTAATGAAACTATTAATCCCAGTATAAATATCACTAAAAAACAGAAGGCAGGCCACTATACACGTGTGGCCTGCTCTTATTTTTGTATATTCGGAAGGTATCTCCGAAGATGCATCGAACGAAATTACGCGGTAGCATAATGAGGATTTTCGAGAAGCGCGTACGCGAGCGCAAATTTCAGGCCTCCCTACAAATCAGGCACGAATGTGCTGTCACTCTTCGTGATTCCCATCCCCCTGCAAGTAATGGAATATTTACCGAAAAATTGTTCCCCTCACATACTTATCATGAAAGAGGTTTTAAAATAATTCACCATATTGTACGAGACATATGGCTAATCTGTGGATATCCAAAAAAAAAAGCATCCAAAAGGATGCCGAGAAAATGAAATACTTAAACTACACTTTGAGACGGCAAGATAACTGTAATATCTGTACCCTTGCCAAGTTGACTTGTTGCCTGGATTTTGCCTCCCATTGATTGGACAATTCGCCAGACTACCATCATTCCGAGGCCCGTACCTTCTGTTTTGGTGGTAAAGTACGGTTCTCCAAGTCTGTTTAACTGGTTTTGATCCATTCCACAGCCATTATCTTGGAAGGTTATTTCAATGGTATTGCCCTTCCTCGTTAGACCTATTAAAACTGTACCCCCATCCGGCATTGATTCGATAGCATTCTTTCCTAGATTCACAAAAACCTGGCGGATTTTTCTCCGCTCACAATCCAGCAGGATTGAATCGTGTGCCTCGGTACGTATTAATACACTGTGCATATTAGAATATGGCTGAAGTATTTCTTCGAGCCAGTGAAGCTCATCTGTTAAATTTACACTCTCTTTTTGTTCGGGGTATGGATTAGCCAGCACTAAATAATCGTCTATGATTTCCGTAGCACGGTCAATTTCTTTAATGGCAATTTTTATATACCTTTCACGGTCTTCCGAATCAAAACCGGGTTCCTGAAGTAATTGTAAAAAGCCTCTCGAAACAGCAAGTGGATTCCGGATTTCATGTGACACGCTTGCAGACATTTCGGCCATTGTTTGAAGTTTAGCTGCTTTAATCAATTCCTCCCTCAATTGCATGTTTTTTATTATATATTCAAAGATTAATGAAACGAGCAGCATGCCGGAAAGCTGTATTCCCATAAACGTATATACAAAAACCCCATAAATGAGAGGGACCGTTGCTATACTTTTCGCAAGTGCTAAGGCCATGGCCGAAAAGAATACTGATAGCCCTGTAATAGTCATCACTTTCATGGTCAGGCCTAACTTAAAAAACAAATGATGGAACCAGGGGACGACAAGGTAAATGGATAGTGAGACTAGCAGATATGATTGGAAGCCTTCGCCGCCTAGAGTAAAACGAAAGAGCAGTGGAAGTATAATAAGGATTATGCTATTTTTATACCCCAGATAAAGACAACCTAGAATGATTGGAATTTGTCTAAGGTCAAAAATAAAACCGCTAACTAAATGCACAGGGAACATCATACAAAGAATCGCAGAAAATGCAGCAACAAGGTTTCCTATGATGGTCCTGTTCCGGAGGTTTAACCTAGTCAATTTTTCGCCAAGCGTACTTACAAACAATAATGGTAAAAAAGTGATGAAAAATATATTAAGAAGCAAATCTTCAAGGATTGTCACGACTCTCTGCCTCCGTTTCCAAACCTGAATTAGTTTTCACCTATAATACTCTAATAATAGTGGAATTAATAAGTGAACCCCATCTTTTTTTTCATAAATTTAAAAATGACATAAATTTGCCAAAAACATATGAAGAAAATACGAAAACCTACGTTTTATTGGTCCAACATTGTGGAAGTTTTTTATAATGGACATATCAAATACGGAGGTGGAATGGATGAACATCACCACAATCATTGAATTGGAAAACCGTGAAGTTGAAGATATGGCACGTGGCAGGCTGGTATTCTCACAGGAACAGGTTGATCTAAATATAGTTGAAACATGCGTCGAGTACTTTGAATCAGAAGATACAAAAGAAGAAATTTCAACAGAGGATGCAATGCAAAGGGTGTTTGAGCACCTGAAGGAAGTTGGTGTCATTCCTTCTGAGGTTGAAGATTTTTCATTTGAAATGCCTTCCTGCGGACAATTGAAAAAAGCGGAATCAAGTTACGACATTCCCCAAAAGGTAATATTGACTTATATGAGCTAAGAATTGCTGTGAAAGATGGTTCCTTGTAGGGGAACCTTCTTTTTATGTCTTCTTTTGGTGTGATAAAGGTCAAAGCCAGGAATGAATGATTGATTTATAATGACGGTGAAGAAGTTTAATTTTTTTGGAAGCGTTTACATTAATGGAGGCTGGCGTAAATGAAACTAGATTCGAGAATTACGATTATGGCCGGTCATTTTGGGAGCGGGAAGACTGAACTAGCTTTGAATTTTGCGTTAAGGGGGAAGGGCAGGATAGCGTTAGCAGACCTTGATGTCATTAATCCGTATTTTCGTTCACGGGATATCACTGCCGAGTTGCAGAAAAACGGAGTGGAACTGATAGGCCCTCAAAAGCGATTGGCAAGCTCGGATTTGCCAATCGTCTCCGGTGAATTGTATAGAGTGATTCATGACGACTCTTACACAATAATTATTGATGCTGGAGGGGAAAAGGACGGGGCAACTGTTCTTGGCCAGTATTATCATGAATGGAAAAATATTGATATTTCAATGGTCTTTGTCCTGAATGCCAAACGGCCTTATGTCAGTAACCTGGAAGGGGTTATTGAAGCAATTAGAGGAATTGAAAAGGCAGCTAGAATTCGGGTAAGTGCCATCATCAATAATACTAATCTTGGTGTAGAGACATTACCCGCAGATATAGTGGCTGGTAAAAGCCTTGCTCAAGCTGTCTCAAGCAAGCTCGGAATCTTATTTTTGGGGAGTGCCGTTGAGCGAAGGCTTACTCACAATCCTGAGTTGGCTGGGATTGACGATATTGTTATGATCGACCGTTTTATGAAATTGCCGTGGGAATAAGGAGGAGAACGTATGGAGCCGAGGGTTGTGTTTAACGAGCACTATTGCAAGTCCTGCAGTTTGTGTGTAGAAGTCTGCCCTGTAAATGTTATTTTTCTTGCTGTCTACCTGAATGGGAAAGGATACCGCCCCGCAACGGTAACCGATCAGGAAAAATGCATCAGTTGTGCGAAATGCGGACAAATCTGTCCGGATGGGGTCATTAGTGTATACAGGCCTGATAAGAAGCGGGCAACTGTTTAGGAAAGGGGTTCCGAATATGGCAAAGGTTTTAATGAAAGGCAATGAAGTGATTGCAGAAGCCGCTGTTCATGCGGGCTGTAAGTATTTTTTCGGATATCCTATTACTCCGCAGAGTGAACTAGTTGCCTATATGGCGAGAAGGCTCCCTGAAGTAGGAGGGTTATTCCTCCAGGCTGAAAGCGAAGTAGCAGCTATCAATATGGTTTACGGTGCTGCAGGTACCGGTGTCAGAGTGATGACGTCTTCGTCCAGCCCGGGTTTCAGCCTGAAGCAGGAAGGAATATCTTACCTTGTTGGCGCGGAACTTCCAGCGGTAATTGTCAACGTTGTTAGGGGCGGCCCTGGACTTGGGAATATCCAGCCAGCGCAATCGGATTATTTTCAAGTAACAAAAGGCGGAGGCCACGGAGATTATAATACACCTGTGCTTGCACCAGCTTCCTTGCAGGAAATTGTTGACTTGACACAGGAAGCCTTTGATATTGCCGATCGCTACCGAACACCGGTCATCCTGATGGGCGATGGGATGCTCGGACAGATGATGGAGCCGGTCGAATTCACTGAAAGAGTTGAACGGGCGTTGCCTGAAAAAGATTGGGCGACAACAGGAACAAGAGGAGATGGCCCCCGGAGAGTGATTACCTCGCTGGAATTGGATGCAGAAGGTCTCGAGCTCAGGAATATCGAGCTTCAAAAGAAGTTCGCGTCAATCAAGGAAAACGAAGTGCGCTATGAAACGTATTTGATTGAGGATGCCGATTTTATTGTGACGGCATTTGGTACGGTTGCCAGAATTGCTACAAATGCAATAAATAAAGCACGCCAGCAGGGGATTAAGGTAGGGCTGATCAGGCCAATTTCACTATGGCCATTTCCTGATGCCCCTTTCATTGCAACGAGAAATCGTGTCAAAGCCTATCTATCTGTGGAGATGAGCGCCGGGCAAATGGTTGAAGACGTCAGGCTTGCAGTTGAGGGCAGGGCGCCGGTAGAGTTTTATGGGAGAAATGGTGGAATTGTACCGACCCAGGAAGAGATATTTGGAAAAATTGCCGAGCTGGCAGATAGGATTTCGGTATGAGCATGAAAACAGTATTTGAAAAAACGACTGGTTTAACCGACAATCCGACTCACTATTGCCCCGGCTGTACACATGGAATCATCCACAGGGTTGTAGGCGAGGTTCTTGAAGAGATGGATATCCTTGAAGATACAATCGGGGTTGCGTCGGTTGGCTGCTCGGTTCTTTCGTATGAATATTTCAATTGTGATATGACACAGGCAGCGCACGGGCGTGCCCCCGCGGTTGCAACCGGTATCAAACGTGTGCTGCCCGGCCGGTTTGTTTTTACCTATCAAGGCGATGGCGATCTCGCTTCAATCGGTATAAGCGAGGTCATCCATGCTGCGGCAAGGGGAGAAAACATAACCGTCATCTTTGTCAATAATGCTATTTATGGAATGACAGGCGGCCAGATGGCTCCAACCACACTGATTGGACAGAAAACCGCAACAAGCCCGTTTGGACGTGATAAAGCCTTGCAAGGTTCCCCTATTCGGGTAAGTGAGATGCTGGCGACCCTGGATGGGGCGGCATACATCGAACGAGTTTCATCCCATGATGTGCCAAATATCATTAAAACAAAGAAGGCAATCCGCAGAGCCTTTGAAACGCAGAAAAATGGCCTTGGCTTTTCACTTGTCGAGGTGTTGTCGACGTGCCCTACAAACTGGGGGCTTGACCCGAATGAATCGCTCGATTGGGTCAAGGAGAAGATGGTTCCAGTCTATCCGCTTGGTATTTACAAGCAGGCTGAAGGGGGGAAATCTGATGCTTGAGGAAATTATCATTGCTGGTTTCGGTGGGCAGGGTGTCATGTCCATGGGCCAATTAATTGCCTATGCCGGAATGCATGAAGGCAAGAATGTTTCCTGGCTGCCTTCCTATGGACCAGAGCAAAGAGGCGGCACGGCAAACTGCGCCGTTGTTGTGAGTGATGAGCCCGTAGGTTCTCCACTAGTCAGTGCTCCGTCAGCTGCAATTGTCTTGAATATCCCATCCTTCGAAAAATTTGAGCCCAAAGTAAGGCCTGGCGGTTTGCTAATTGTTAATAGTTCATTAGTTGGACTAAAATTTACCAGAAACGATCTCACCATTATTGAAATCGATGCGACGGCCATTGCCAATGAACTTGGCAATGGCAAGGTTGCCAACATGGTTTTGGTGGGGGCTTTTGTTGAATGGACTGGGATTGTCTCGGATGAAGCGGTGATTGCTTCTTTAAAAAAGGTACTATCTGAAGAAAAACACTCACTTATCCCAGTAAATAAGTGTGCGCTGGACAAAGGAGCCCTTATTGCGCAAGAAAAATATATGAACATATAATTCCATTCAGCCAGGGCAATCAACTGCTCTGGCATTATTTTTTTATAAGAGGGAAAAAGAAGCACAGTACGACCGTGATTTACCTCACTAAATATCCCGCGGTAATGAATTAGTATGAGGGTAAGAAAAAAATCTTGAAAACGGAGGCGCTATAATGGAAAAACAATCACTGTCATCTTACATTGAATACAGCGAAGAGAAGTTTACGAAGAGAATCATTTTTAAAAAAGGGGAAAGCACTGCGTTTGTCCTGAACTTCAACCCCGGCCAGCAGCTTCCTCCCCATAAGCATCCAGGAACGGAAGTATTCCTGTTTGTGGTATCTGGAAACGGAACATTCATCATTGATGGAGTTGAGCAGGAAGTATCGGCTAACGACGTGATTCATTGCGGCGGCGATGAAATGATGGCATTCAATAACAATGGTAATGAGCCGGTCAGCCTTTATGTCATTCTCAGCAAAGTACCTTCACAAGAGTACGCGAAAAATATTTAATCCTTTGTTTTAACCCAAGATTATACCCATCCAGCAGGTTAAAGATCCTTTAATCAAACATGCCAGCCCTTTATACGAGGGCTGGCATATTAATTTTTTTCATTAAGATTCGTTTTGTACTGTCTTCTTCCCTTTTCCAAAAAACCACCAGTTCCAGTCGCCGAGCAGCTTCATCAGTGATGGTACCAGCACCATCCGGATTATGGTTGCATCAATGAAGATGGCAATTGCAATCCCGACTCCAAGTTGTTTGACCGGCATAACCCCAGTGAAAGCAAAGGCCCCTGTTACCACGATCATAATCGCGGCGGCTGATGTTATGATTTTGCTCGTTGTCGTTAATCCCAATATTGTTGCCTTACTGTTATCCTTTGTCTCAAGATAGTATTCCTGGATTCTTGATATCAGAAATACTTCATAGTCCATCGACAGACCGAATACGAGGGAGAAGACGAATACCGGCAAAATTAATGCGATGTCAACAGGCTCCATTCCAAAATGGCCCTGCTGGAAAATATAAACGACAATCCCAAATGTCGAGCTTAGGCTCAGCATATTCATCAGGATAGCTTTTATTGGAATTAGAAGGGAACGGAAGGCAAACATGAGAATAATAAAAGTTGAAATGAAAATTAGAAAAAGACCATACGGTGCCTTTTCGTATATTTCATCAAAAATTTCTTGCTCGAATTTGATATGGCCGCCAAAGCTGGTTTTCAATTCAAAGTCTTTTTCTGCCCATTTACTAACCCACTCCCGCGCATTCCCTGAATGCTCGTCAGCCTTAAGGAAAACATCAATCATCATTTTATCGCCACTAATATAGTAATCCTCCAGTGCCTGCAACTGTTGTCTCTGTTCACCAGTCCCTGAAGAGGAAAACTGGAATTGATTATACTCTTCTGCACTTGAGAAGCCAGCAGCACTAAAGAAGGATTCAACTGAGTCAACGAGGGAGTCATTCTCCAGCTCTGAAATGATAGACAACGCTTTATCAAGATTATCTGTTTCATTCATATTCCCATCTGATTCAAAAACAACGGTAACTTTTTGATAATCGCGCTTACCCTCGGGTTGGAACTGTTTCCTGAAGGTCTCATAAGCAACCCTTGACTCATAGTTAGCTGGAAGCGAATCTGTCCCTGGTATGACGAGTTTCATTTCGCGTGCCGGCATAAGGAACAGCAATAAGATTGTAAACGCCGCGAGCATCATTATGACAGGGTGTTTCATTACAAAACGCGCAAATTTATACCAGCCGGCTCCTTGATTCCTGCCCGGCTTAAGGATCGTAAACCGATTGATTCTCTCTCCCAACAATGAAAGGAAAGCAGGCAAGAATGTAATCGCGCATAAAGCCGAGACGAACACCACGGCCATACCGCCAAGAGCGACGTTTTGAAAAATATCGATCTGAATGAATAATAGGCCGGAGAGGCCAATGAATACACATAAAGCAGAAAATATGATTGACCTTCCTGCGGTTGCCACCGTTATTGCAATACTATCCTCGACAGAATGTTTCTTTAATTCTTCCTTGTAACGATTTATCATTAGCAAGGCAAAATCAATACTTAACGCGAGGCCAATCATAGGAACTATATTTAAGATAAAAATGGACAAATCTGCAGTATAGCTGAAAAAATACATAATCCCCATCGCTGTTAGGATTGAAACAATTCCGATGATTAGGGGGATTGAAGCAGCGACCAGGCTGCCAAATGCGAGGATTAGTACAATCAGGGCGATTGGGAGCCCAATCATTTCTGCTTTGGCAAGGTCTTTCTGGCTGGCTTCATTCAAATCTTTAACAATGACCGGTTCTCCAGTTAGCTTAACGGTCATGCCATCATCGTCCTTGAGTCTTGTTTCCAGTTCATTTATTTCATCTGAAAGGCTGCCTGCATCGGTATCAAAGGAAATCACCCCATAAGCATAATTGTCCTTTATCATTCCTTGCCCTTCAAAAGGGGAAGTCAAGGATGCCGCAGGGCCATAGTCTTCGAGACGGGAAAATGTATCATTTATGTAATTTTTCCATTCAGTCTGTTCCACTCCTAGCTCTTTTTCAAAAAGGAGCAGGATTGTGGACTCGGGTTGGGAAAAATCCTGTTCAAGTATAGCTCTAGTTTCATTATATTCCCCATCAAATTCAAAGCCGTTGCCGCTTAGTACTGTAGGCAGCTTAATTGCAAATATGGCAAATAAGATAATAGCAATAATCCAAACGGTTAGAATCGCAAATTTATACTTGCCCGTCAATCTCCCCAGCCGCTCCATAGTCAAACCTCCTCTAATCTATCCTTTTACTTTATCCCACTCTTAACGGGCAGTAAGCCTCCCACTAACCATCCGTGGAAGATCACCCCAGATGGAAGATTCACTTTATCCCACTCTTAACGGGCAGTAAGCCTCCCACTTTAGACTTCTAAAAAAACCTAAAGAAGATAAGTGGGAGCTTAACTGCCCCTAAAGGTCCGATTGGTTCATCTAACCATCCGTGGAAAATCACCAAGATGGAAGATTCACTTTATATTTTGTCATAGTTGCCGGTGAAAGTAGACTTTGAATTTGACAAATTTTTATATTCTCTTACCCCTTCAGCAAATCCTAAATCTTTAAATATGTTCAATATCTATTAAACAAATGTAAAAAGAATGGTTGATCGAGAAGTAATTTGGTACTATATAAGCATAAAGAAGGATGCAGGTGATGGATGTGGAAAAAGATAAGATAACCAAAGCGATAGAGGCAGCAAAGCTATATTATCTACTGGATTATAACCAAAACGAAATATCTAAGGTTCTAGGTGTATCGCGTCCCACTGTTTCACGGCTCCTTCAGCTGGCAAAAGATGAGGGCATTGTCCAGATAACGATTAAGGATCCGGTAGAGAATATTGAAAATCTGGCCGCGGCTCTAGAGAAAAAATTCGGTTTGAAAAAGGCCGTGGTCGTTTCTATTCCACAGTATGAGGGAACGGTAATAAAAACGTTCCTGGGTGAAAAGGCTGCTGGTTATTTGTATGAAATTGTAAAAGATGGAGATATTATCGGAGTGACCTGGGGAACAACCATCTATCATGTGGCTGTTGAACTGAGGCAAAAGGCTCTGAACAATGTGAAGGTTGTTCAGTTGAAGGGTGGTGTCAGCCACTCGGAAACCAATACGTATGCCTCCGAAATACTATATCTTTTTGGAAAAGCCTTTAATACCGCTCCTCATTACCTGCCTCTTCCGGCAATTGTTGATCATCCCGTCGTAAAGCAGGCAATGGAAGCAGACCGCCATATTAAGAGGATCCTGGAACTTGGCAGGAAGACGAATATAGCTCTGTTTACGATTGGACCAGTGAAAGAAGAATCACTTTTATTTCAGTTAGGCTATTTTTCAGAAGATGATTTAAACTCCCTTTACGGCAAGGCTGTCGGTGATATTTGTTCCCGGTTTTTTGACATCGAGGGGAATGTTGTTAATGAAAGCTTGAACGAAAGAACACTTGGCATCAACCTGGAGGATTTAAAAAAGAAGGAATATTCAATCCTTGTTGCAGGCGGGCAGAATAAAGTGGAAGGCATCTTTGGCGCATTAAACGGCGGCTTTGCCAATGTGTTAATTACAGATCAATTTACGGCTCAATTCTTGCTCGATAAAAAAGTTCAAAAATAATTACGTACATTTGTTCAATTATAAGGTTACATTTGTTCAGATTTTTGTTATAGTAATAGTGTAAGTAAAAGGAGGAATTAACATGGTTCAAAATATTGCAGCAATGATTGATCATACATTATTAAAAGCAAATGCTACAAAAGCGGAAATTACAAAATTGGCAGAGGAAGCACGTGAGTTTAAATTCGCTTCAGTCTGTGTCAATCCAACATGGGTGAGGACGGCAGCAGAATTGCTGGCAGATTCTCCTGAAGTAAAGGTATGCACCGTCATTGGTTTTCCTCTTGGAGCCAGCACACCAGAAACAAAGGCATTTGAAACAAAGAATGCGATTGAAAATGGTGCGACTGAAGTGGATATGGTCATTAACATAGGCGCGTTGAAGGATGGAAACGACGAGCTTGTTGAGCGCGATATCCGTGCCGTTGTTGATGCCGCGAAGGGAAAAGCGTTAACTAAGGTTATCATTGAAACTTCTCTTCTTACTGATGAAGAAAAGGTGCGGGCTTCCAAGCTTTCCGTTAAAGCAGGAGCAGATTACGTTAAGACTTCTACCGGTTTTTCCACAGGTGGTGCCACAGTCGAGGATGTTCGCTTAATGCGTGAAACCGTGGGACCAGAAATAGGTGTCAAAGCCTCGGGCGGAGTGCGCAGCCGTGAAGATGCTCTTGCAGTAGTCGAAGCAGGCGCGACAAGAATTGGCGCCAGTTCTGGTGTTGCAATAGTAAATGGTGAAACAGCTTCTGGATCATACTAACAAACGATTTGAGGTAGTAATATGAGAGAGGTTTTGCTAGCATTGATAGCAGGAATGGCAGTAGGTCTCCTTTTTAAATTTCTGAAGCTGCCCCTGCCTGCACCACCTGTTTTTTCTGCAGTGGTCGGGGTATTTGGTGTTTTCTTCGGCGGTGTCGTGTATGAATGGCTTATCAAAATTATCCAAAACTGACGTGTAGGGGGAACCGCAACATGGATGAAAAAGAATTGATTCAAGAGGCCATAAAAGCGAGAGAATTCGCATATATTCCGTATTCCAAATTCGGGGTAGGGGCGGCACTTTTGTCGAAGGATGGACGGGTGTTCCATGGCTGCAACATTGAAAACGCGGCTTATTCAATGGCCAACTGCGGCGAGCGTACAGCAATTTTTAAAGCTATTTCTGAAGGTGTAACGGAGTTCACTGCTTTGGCTGTCGTTGCTGACACTGACAGGCCTGTGCCTCCGTGCGGAGCGTGCCGCCAGGTCATTGCCGAACTGCTTGGGCCTGATGTCGATATCATTCTTAGCAACCTCAAAGGTGATGTATTGAGGGTTCGTTCCGAAGACATCCTTCCAGGAGCATTTATGCCAACCGACCTTGGCTAATAGAAGAAGATCCCTTTAAACTAGAAAATCTAAAGTATCGACCATAATACCAAAGTAATTAGCGTCATATTACCTAAATATAAAAGACATAAAGACATAATGAAACGCAAGGTTGTTTTTTAACCTTGCGTTTTTAGTGTTGAAAAATTCATTTGTTATTTTTCTTTGCCTCGTGGTAAAGAGCCACAATAACATCAATGTTATTATCAATAATGTTCAATCGTTCTCTAGAAATCTGTGACCATTCACTAGATAGATGTCTCGCCGAAATGATATGTCTGATGCTGAATGTATAGGTGTGGTGTAATTCTGAAATCACATAGCTAATACCTGCAGTAGGTTCCTTGCTCACAATGCTTTCGATATCATTCTTTAACCAGTCTGGTGCAACCTCAATAGATTTCTTCAACAGCTGTTCATACTCTTGGTTAAACATAACTTCTCCTCCTAATATAAGTTTGTACATGCTTTATATCATACATCATTTACATACAGACTTCTAAGGGAAGCTTTGAATGTATGACTAATCATTATTATTTTTCATTTAAATTACCTTACTTAGTCACGTAGTGTGGAAACATTCGGTTTACCAGGCCTTTAAAAATGCTTACCCTTTTCTTGATACAAAACGGTTATCCGTTATCCAGAATCGCCATGGGTAATCGCGTGCCTCTCCTGAATTTTCGATTCCAACCCTCTTGCCTTGTGATATGGAGGTAGGAATGTAGCCCCTGGCAATTAAAAGTGGAGGTTCGGTAAGTTTTCTTCCGTAATCCCTCATTGTAATACCCATAGCTTTTGTGAGCTTTCCGGGTCCATTCGTCAAATTGCGCCTGTCTTCCACGGAACGCCTGCTTCGCATTAAACCCTCTCCATAACACGGTTCGATTGCTCTTATTAAGACTGCTTCCGGGTTGCCCGCACCCCCGCTCACAACATTGACGAGGCAATGTGTATGCATTACATATGTGTATGCCCTTCCGGATTCGGCAAACATTACTTCCGTTCGCTTTGTCCTCCGGTTCATGTAGCTATGCGCTGCCTGGTCACCAGGGCCAATGTATGCTTCAGTTTCGACAATATAGCCGGCCGCTAGTCCTTCAGTAGAATGATATGCAAGTATGCAGCCCAGTAATTTTCGTGCCAATTCAAGGGTTGGCTGGTTGAAAAATTCATCGGGTAATGGTTCAAGATCAAAATCGAAATGATTCATCCAGTTTCTCCTATTCATTAACTTCATTTTTAAACCTTCCCTTTATGAGGTGAAATTAATCTTAACTCACCAATTGTGTTTAAGACTATTCATCTCCCTGAAGTCATAATAAAAACTTGTTCACTAAATCTTCAAACTTAGGCTTCTTTTAGTAAGAGCTTGTTATTGTTTCACCTTTCGGCAACAAATAAACTAATATGTAGATAGTGTTATCTATAAATAGACTTTATTCGATTTTTTCCATAAATGCGATTGTTGGAGTTGGTATGATGGATACTAAAAAATATGCAAAGCTAATTTTTGAAAAAGTGAAGAATCAAGTGGTTGATTGGTTTGATGTTAGAGAAGTAAACCTTCCTGATGATGATGAACTCTTCCGGTTTCTTCATTCGATAAAAGGGACTGCCGGAACTGTCGGGCTTACCAGCCTTGCGGACATGGCTGATACCATGTTGGAAGATGTCAAAGAAGGCGGAAAGAAGCAATGGAAGCGAGAGCAATTGCGAGATTTTCTCTTTAATCTAATCAGCTATGTTTATGAACAGGAAAATATCTCGGATAAAAAGGGGAATAGTATTGGCGAAAGCCTGCCAATTATCCAGATCATTTCTGAGGATATTTCTGAAATTGTCCTATTAAAGGAGTCGTTGGAAAAACAGGGCTGGATGGTTATGGGTTATACCAGCTATGAACAAGCAATAGACAGCCCATTTAATTTTAAACCGGATTGCATGGTTATAGAGATAAGCGGAAAATCCGGGCTGTCAGTTCTTGATGAACTTAAAAACAACGGAGGAAAGCAGTACATTCCCAAATTAATTGTAAGTTCATTTAACAATGTAGAAACGAGGATCGAGGCTTTTCGCAAAGGCGCCGATGATTTTCTTGAATTCCCCTATGATTTGGAGGAACTGCAGGTCAGGATTGAACGCCAACTTGAAAGGAAGAGGCTGTTTGATGAATCAGCACTCCTTGATGAACTGACAGGCCTATACAACAGAAGGTTCTTGAAGGATACATTTTTAAGAAAAATAAACTCACTTTCACGGACAAAAAAAGGTTTTTGTTTGGCCATTTTGGATCTGGATTATTTTAAAAAGATAAACGACCGGTTCGGGCATCCTATAGGTGATAAAGTCCTTTTAGGTTTTGCGGGGTATATAAAGGATAGCATTCGAGGGACGGATAGTGCGTTCCGAATTGGCGGCGAAGAATTTGCACTTATATTACCCGATACGGATATCGAAGAGGCACAGCTGCTGGTAGAGCAGCTTCTGGAAGGCCTATCCAGCTACGGAATCAACCAGTCTGGCCAGTCTATATCCATATCTTTTTCCGCAGGTGTTACCGTGATTAATAAGGAAATCACATCACTTGAGGAGGCATTCGCAGCGGCAGACCAGGCGTTGTACAGGGCAAAGGAAATGGGCAGGTCCAGGATTGAACCAGCTATCCAGGAAGGAAGCGAAGTATACAAAAAGACTCTTTTTGTTTCAATCATTGATGATGATGCCATTATAAGATCACTGCTGGCAAAGGTATTGGAACGGATGGATGCTGCGAACTTCCAGCTTGATATCAAGTTATTTGAAGATGGGAGAAAGTTCTTTGAGGTAGACAGGCTTCATGCTGAAGGCGAGCATTTCATCATCCTTGATGGCATAATGCCGGTGATGGATGGAATTGAGGTCCTCCAAAAGGTCAGAAAAGAAAGTGGAGGAAGGCCTGTTAAAGTACTTATGCTGACTGGCAGAAAAAACGAGTACGATATCGCCAGAGCGTTAAGCCTTGGAGCGGATGATTATGTTACAAAACCCTTCAGTATCACCGAGCTTGAAGCAAGAATAAAGGTCCTGATCCAGAGGCAGTATTAATGGCTGTTGAACTGTATTATCTTTCAGTCCTGACAGCTGTGTTCATCGGTATCCTGTTTTTCATACTTTTGTATTTATCCGTCCGAAAATGGTCAGCAAACAAAAAACGTAGACAAATTGAGGATTTTAAGGAAAGTTACAATCCGCTTTTATTTGAATATATAACAACAGGTGAAATTTCAAGAAAGCTTGTTCCTCGAACTGATATTGAAAAAAAGGCTGTCGAGGAAATCCTGGCACGCTATACCGAAATTCTTGAAGGTGAAGAGGAAAGGAAGAATCTAACCAAGCTCGCATGTCTTTATTTAACTGATTATTACCGGGATAGACTTAAAAGCCGGAAGTGGAGTTCAAGGATGAATGCCCTTTATTATATAGAGGATTTCAAGATGGACTCTTTGTTAAAGGATATATTCACCCTGCTTGGAAAAAAGCGCACAAGCCGAGAGGAATTAATTCATAGTCTGCGAATATTGGCCAGCTTTCAATTTATTAATCTTTATGATTATCTAAATAAACGGTATACGTTTTTGTCAGAGTTTGAATGCCGGAATATTTTGCTCAGGCTGGAGAACGACCATTTTGACCAGTTCACGCTTGGTTTTCATCAAGCAAGGAAAGAGCTTCAATATGCGGTCCTGGATGTGATTGGTGTAAAAAAGGATATTAGACAACTTCGATTTTTGGAATCAATGTATAAAAAATATAATGGTGAAATAAGGCTTCGTGCCCTCAAAGCCATTGGTTCAATAGGTTATGTAAATCAGCTTGATGATTATCTGCCACTGGTGCATTCCCAAAAATGGGAAGAAAGAATGATGGCAGCGAGGTTAATTGGCACAATGAAGGATGAAAACGCAATAGGGCATCTCAATGGATTGATACACGACCGATCCTGGTGGGTGCGGTCTCAGGCAGGCCAAGCCCTGTCGAAGTTTCCAAATGGAAAGGCATTATTACAGGAAATTATTGAAACGACAGAAGATCCCTTCGCAAAAGATATGGCGATGGAATGGGTCAATAAAGGAGTATAGGGATGACAGATTTCGGTTGGCTTGATATTGTTACGTTCTTCGGCTGGTTTATTGCCATTTATATGACTGGAGTCATTGTCTTTTACTCTATTATTCTGCTTTTTTCAGTAATTCAGTTAAGGAAAGAATACCAGCTGGATAGAGACCAAACCTATATGGACTACATGAACGAGATTTATACAAAACCAGTGTCCATCATTGTTCCCGCCTATAATGAAGAGGCTGGAGTGGTCCAGAGTGTCAGGTCTCTTTTATCAATGAATTACCCGCTTTTTGAAGTAATAGTGGTGAATGACGGATCCAAGGATAGTACGCTTGAAAAAATGATTTCCCACTATGACATGAAGAAAATCAACAAGGTAGTCAGGAAACAGCTTGATACAAAACCTATTCGGGGTATCTATCAATCTTCCATCCTTCCTCACCTTTACATGGTAGACAAGGAAAATGGCGGAAAGGCAGATGCTTTGAATACAGGCCTGAACTTTTCGAATTACCCGTACGTATGCTCCCTCGATGGTGATTCAGTTCTTGAAAATGATGCATTCCTAAAAGTCATGAAGCCAATTATCGATTCCGATGAGGAAGTAATCGCGTCGGGGGGAAGCGTACGAATTGCAAATGGTTGTGATATCCGGGATGGGCACATCCTGAAAATCGGGCTTTCAAGCCATCCTCTTGTTGTTATGCAAATTATTGAGTATTTGCGTGCATTCCTGATGGGCAGGATTGGCTTAAGCCGCCACAACCTGCTATTAATCATTTCTGGGGCTTTTGGGGTTTTTTCAAAGCGCTGGGTAATGGAGGCGGGAGGCTATAAAACCGATACAGTTGGCGAAGATATGGAGCTTGTCGTCCGTATGCACAGGCTAATGAAGGAAAAGGGCTTAAAGAAAAAGATAGTTTATGTCCCGGACCCCGTTTGCTGGACAGAAGTACCTGAAGAAATGTCTATTCTTAGGAAGCAGAGGAGCCGCTGGCACAGGGGCCTTTTTGAAAGCCTCTGGACACACCGTAAACTAACCTTCAATCCTAAGTATGGTTCAATTGGCTTTATTTCATTTCCGTATTTTTGGATTGTAGAATTTTTAGGACCGGTTGTTGAACTTTTGGGTTATATTTTTGTCGTACTCTGCTTGTTCCTGGGAGGAATCTACTTGGAGTTTGCTATTCTGCTATTTCTATTGTCGCTCCTCTACGGTTCAATCATTTCAATGGCTGCCGTTCTTCTTGAAGAATGGACATTGACGAAATACCCAAGGGTCCGTGATAGTGTAAAACTCTTTTTCTATTCCTTGACGGAGACAATCTGGTATAGGCCTTTGACAGTATTATGGCGCTGCGAGGGTATTTGGAAGTTAATCAGAGGGGATAAAAGCTGGGGAGAAATGAAAAGAAAAGGTGTATCACAATGAAGTTACTTACTAACAAACCTCGTTCCTATGTTGTCCTGTTTACGCTCTTTTTTCTTACAGCTGTTACTGCTCCCTTTTGGCTCTGGCAGCTCGAGCCAAGCAAGCAGTTGGATGTTGCCATTATCGATAAAACTGTTCCGGATGAATCATATCGGGAGCATAACGGGTTAGTCTGGATTTTAAATAATGAAAAATATAAAAATGACGATAGTGAACGCTATTCAGCCAATAGCGACTACAGCGGTTTCAAGCCTGAAAAAGAGAACGAATACAGTGTACTCCCTCTTCCTGAAAATCTGGCTAGGCAGGACCTTATTTATCTCGCAGACCAATATGGTGTTTACAAGCAGGAATTCCTTGGCAAAAACGAAATGGGGAAGCGCTCGGAGATGCTGTATGGCGGACTTCAGCCAGAAGAAATGGATGTTATTGAGGAAGCGCTTTTTACCGGGAAGGAAAAGACCTTCATTGCTGAATTTAATACATTCGGAAGCCCCGCTTCTAACGAGGTGCGGTCAAGAATATCCAATCTATTGAATGCGGAGTGGACCGGTTGGATTGGACGATACTTTCCAGATCTTGCTGGAAAGGAAGTCCCAATCTGGGCAAAGGAAAACTATGAAAAGCAGACAGGGAAATGGAATTTCAAAAATGGCGGCTTTGTGTTTGTCGATCGGAACGATTTCATCGTCGTTGTCCCTCAAAATGAACTGACGGATAATGGCGCACGGTTTAAGTTCACAGAAGAAGGCAGAAAGAAATTTGGGGATGAGCTCGAAGCTGACTATCAATACTGGTTTGATATCATTGAAGCCCGTGACGAGTCGGAAATTCTTGCAACCTACAGCTTACCTTTGAAGAAGGAGGCAAAGAACAGGCTTGCAGGCTACGGAATTCCTGCACAGTTCCCAGCAGTCCTAAACCATGAAAATGCAAGGTTTTCTTCCTATTATTTTGCGGGGGACTTTGCTGATGAAGGGGAGGTTCCCTCTCTCTATCAGACAAGGGGAATTGCCGAGTGGAGGCAGTTTTTTGCTGCAAGAGACTCATTCTACTGGAAAGCATATGTGCCTATGATGAAAAAACTGCTCGAGCAAGGCCTTCATTCCGGTGGAGAGCAGAAACAGGTTGAAATCATTGAAAAGGCCGGCGTCAAGATCAATAGCAAAACTGGCGATAAGTATATCCAGATTCTTCAAGGCGGCAAATGGGAAGACGTCCTGATTAAAGGTGTAAATATGGGGATGGGGAAGCCGGGAAGTTATCCAGGTGAAGCTGCAATCTCCAAGGATGAATATACCCGCTGGTTCCGTGCGATAGGGGAGATGAATGCGAACGTCCTGAGGATTTATACACTGCATCCTCCAGCTTTTTATAAGGCTTTTCTTGAATATAACATGACAGCAGAAAAGCCCCTATATTTGCTTCACGGCGCTTGGGTGAACGAGGAAGAGCTTATAAAAAATCAGGATGCCTTTTTAAGCAGTGATGATATCAAAACTGAAATCACCTATATGGTTGATATGATTCATGGGAATGCGAAGGTCCCTGAAAGAAAGGGGCATGCTTCCGGAACGTACTCAGCCGATATTACAGAGTATGTACTTGGCTTCATTGCCGGCATTGAGTGGGACCCGCAAATGGTTGTTTCAACAAATGAAAAACATAAAAATATGAAGCAATTTAATGGGACATATTTCAAAACAAATAATGCCTCGCCATTTGAAATATGGCTTGCGGAGATTATGGATTATGCAGTTGCTTATGAAACCGAAAAATACGGCTGGCAGCATTCAATGAGCTTTACAAACTGGGTGACTACTGATTTGCTTAAGCATCCGGCCGAACCAGATGCACAGGAAGATCTTGTCTCAGTAAATCCAAACCATATTGTAAAACAGGATGCCTTCAAGGCCGGCATGTTTGCTTCCTATCATATTTATCCGTACTATCCGGACTTTCTCAATTTAGAGGAACGATACCTCAACTATACTGATAAAGACGGCAATAAGAACAACTATGCCGGATACTTGAATGATTTGGTAAAGGAACATACTATGCCAGTCGTTGTTGCTGAATTCGGTGTCCCGGGGTCACGGGGCTTGACGCATAAGAATCCGTTGGGAATGGATCAGGGAAACCACTCCGAGCAGGAACAGGGAAAAATCAATTCTGTGCTTTTCAAGTCGATTGTCGATGAAGGCTATGCAGGCGGGATGGTGTTTGCCTGGCAGGATGAGTGGTTCAAGCGGACCTGGAATACAATGCACCTTGAAGATGAGAACAGAAGGCCGTACTGGAACAACCAACAGACAAATGAACAGCATTTTGGCTTGCTTGGCTTCGATCCTGGAGCTCGGGGGGCTGCCATCTACACAGACGGAAACGATGCCGATTGGGAAAAAGCCGGTATTGAATCTGCCTATAAAGATGATCAAGGCCCAATTTCCAGCGCCTATTTTACAAGCGATGAAGGATATTTTCACTTTCTTATCAACATGCGTGAACCTCAAGACCTTAAAACCAACCCTGTCCATCTTCTTCTGGATACCGTTCCAGACCAGGGACAAGCCACAATTGGAGGTTCTTTCAAACCGGGAATCGGTGTTGACTTTAAGATAGATCTGGCGGGTGAAAATGATTCGAGGATTATGGTGGACAGCTATTATGATCCGTTCTATTACCTGTATGGGGAAAAGCTTGGGATGATACGTAAGAAACCTTATGCTTCAAAGAAGGACAATGGAATCTTCCATCCGATCATGCTGGCTTTGAATAAAAAAATGACACATCCGATTACAAAGGAAATTCTGAAATTTACTGATTATGAGGCAGGGAAACTCTCGTACGGCAACGCAAACCCAGCCAGCAAGGAATTTAACTCGCTTACAGACATCAGCATTAGTGCGGATAAAAAGACTCTCGAAGGAAGGATTCCTTGGCAGCTCCTGAATATGAGGGACCCAAGCCAGCGCGAAGCCATGGCTGATATATGGAAAATTGGAATGGATAAAAGTATTAAGCTGGATGGAATGAATATCGCTATTGCCCAGTCTGAAGGAAACAACATGAAAGCCGTATTCCCGGAAACCGGGTTGCCTTACAGCTTTACCTGGAAGGAATGGGAGAAGCCGCGCTACCATGAACGCTTGAAAGAGTCCTATTATATCTTAAGGGATGCTTATAGGAAAATTGGCATCGAAGGGGAGAAATAATGAAACGGATTTTACTGGCAGAGGATGAGGAAATCTTAAGAATGCTTGTTGTCGATACACTAGAAGACAGCGGTTTTTTGATTGACGAGGCTGCTGATGGTCAAGAGGCACTTGATTTAATTGTAAAAAATTCTTACGACCTGATCATTCTGGATTATATGATGCCTGTTTATACCGGGCTTGAGGTGATTGGGAAAATAAAGATCAAGGCAACCCGTGAAGGGACACGTATTGTCATGCTGTCCGCCAAAAGCCAGTCCTACGAACAGGAAAAGGTTCTTGCAGCGGGTGCCGATTATTTTATCTCTAAACCGTTTAGTCCGGCACAGCTGCTAGGAAAGATAGAGGATATTCTGAATGGGGAAGATTAGCGATTATTTGAACCGCAGCATGTTCAGGAGGTTCGGTGTGATGATGGGTGGATTTATGGCATTCTTCCTTCTGGGGACTGCCATTCTGCTTTTCATTATGAATGTCCTGAGCACCGACTATACAAAGGATCGCACCGCCTTAAAAGAAAAGACATTATTGGCTCAGGAAATTAATACAGCTTTTAATGAAGTCTTTCTTAATTCAAGGGGTTACCTTGCCTATGGGAACGTCGAGTTAAGGGATAGTGCTGTAGAGAAAAAAACAGAAATTCGAAAGATGACCAATAGGTTTGAAAAATTGGCTACAACCAGAAGTGACAATGAGGCACTCAGCCAAATTGAGGAGTTTACCGCTTATTACTTTTCAGAAGTATTGCCCTCGCTGTTCGATAAATATGAAAGTGGTGAAAAAGGACTAGCTCTTGAAGAGTCGAGCTGGGAGGTCATGGAGCCTGTAGGTGAATTTAGAGAGTATTTAACTAACTATATCCACGAGCTTGATAATGAGCTTAACAAACGATATGAGAAGCTCCGTAATACGCAGGAAACAATCATGATAGTGTTCATAGTGTTTATTTTTGGCATTCTGTTAACGGTCCTGGGTATCATCCGAATTATGCTTATCCAGGTCGGAAAGCCGCTTGCAGAATTAGCACATGCAGCAAATGATATAGCGAATGGCCAGCCAGCCTCAATTCTTCTTGGCCGAAACCGAAAGGATGAGATTGGCACTCTTTCAGCGGCTTTTCAGAAGATGGCTCAAAAAGTCCTCGAAAAGGAGCAGGATCTACTCGAGCAAAACTATACTCTCCTTGAACGAAAGGAAGAGCTTCATGCCCAGCAAGAAGAACTTGAAAAAACATTAAAAGTCCTTCAGGAGCATGACAGGAAACTGAGCGGCCGCAATGAATTAATCAATAACATGTCCAGATCGCTGAATAAGCAGAATGTGCTCGACAGTGTCGTCTCAAATATGAGCAGGATCCTGAAGGCTGACAGGGGCATAATTGTCCTGCCAACCGATTTCAGCTATGCATCAGAAGGCATATCTTCCCAGGGGAGAATGGGATTTGTTGAACATCTGAAATCAGGGATACTTGACCGGCTTGTTGCTTCGAAGGGCCCCTTGCTCACGGAGAGGCGAACGAGGCCTCAAGAAAATGGTTATCATACAGAGGAGTTTTATTGCCAGGACTTGTATTTGCCGGTTCTCACTGCAGAAGATGAACTCTCGGCTGTGATGTGTTTTACCCGATTTGGGGCTCCGTTTGAACAGGAAGTATATGAGGATTGGCGAGCCTTGTCGAGGAACATTGGGATTGCCCTTGATAAGATTGCTCTTTTCGAAATAACAGAAAAAGAACGAATGCTCAATCAGCATATTCTCGATACGATTCAGGAAGGCATTCAGCTTGTTGATAAGGAAGGAACTATTCTTCAGGTTAATGCCCAGTTTTGTGAAATGTTCGGTATTCAAAACCCAGACCCTGCCGGAATGCAATATAGCATCTGGAGTAAAAAGATGGCCGGGTTTATGGAAGAAGGACGAGCTTTCCTCGATTTTCTAAAGGACTCCGGCTCTATGGATACCTGCACATATAAAATGATGGAAACTGGCAGGGTTATAAAGGTTTACTGCAAAGAGGCCTGGCAGGGCAGTGAGCGGCTCGGAACTGTCTATGTCCATAGGGATACTACGAAAGAATTTGAAGTTGACCAAATGAAATCAGAGTTTGTCAGTACAGTAAGCCATGAATTGAGAACTCCGCTGGCAAGTATACTTGGTTTCAGTGAGCTGATGATGAATCGTGAATTAAAACCTGAGAGGCAAAAGAAATATGTGTCGACCATTTTTAACGAGGCGAAGCGCCTGACAGGATTGATTAATGACTTCCTTGATGTTCAAAAGATGGAAGCAGGGAAAATGACATATGAAAAAAAGCCGGTTGATGTTATACCGATCTTAAAAGACGTTGCAGCACTTCATCAAGAGGTATCGGACAAGCATCAAATCGTGTTGGAGGCGATGCTTGAGAAGGCTATAATTCTTGGTGATAGTGACAAAGTCGGGCAGGTGTTCCGGAACCTCCTTTCTAATGCAATAAAATATTCTCCAGACGGCGGGCGAATTAAAATCTCTGTTTATAAGGATATCAATGGATTCACGATTGATGTTGCCGATGAGGGTATTGGAATACCAAAGGAATCCATCGGGAAGCTTTTCACTAAATTTTACAGAGTTGATAATTCCGACTTGCGGAAAATAGGCGGGACAGGCCTGGGTCTTGCAATTGTAAACGAAATAGTAAAGGCGCTAGGTGGTGAAGTTACTGTTAAATCAAATCAGGGTGTTGGAACGACATTCACAGTGACCTTTCCTCACTATAGTCCGGAAACCGAGCAGCAATCCAGGGAAGAGGAGCAGCTGATTTCCGGTTACCGCGTTCTAGTCGTTGAAGATGACCCAAGTCTTGGGATCTTGATATGTCAGGAATTGGAGGAAAGTGGCTTCCAGGTTACTTACTTTTCAAAAGCCCTGCCTGCACTTCAATATATGGAACAAAATCCCCCGGACGCGGTTGTGCTTGATATTATCCTTGAGGGCGGCGGTTTGGATGGCTGGGCTATAATGAAGAAGATGAAGCAAAAGGAAGCACTGAAAACGATTCCTATCATCGTATCAAGCGCTCTCGATGAAAAAGTAAAAGGAATGAAGCTAGGGGCGCAGGAGTACCTGGTCAAGCCGTATAAAACAAGCCAGCTTTCCAAAACCATCATGCAAACACTGCTTGGTGTGGGGAAATATGGTCAAATTTTTATTCCGGGCGAACATACAAAAGAATAAAAAAGGGTAAGGCAAGTGAGGCATTTTGTTTAAGCCTTGCTTGCCTTATGTATTAGCAGGAATAATGAAAACGGTTACATTTATACACATGGTTCCTCTTTATAAAGGTATAATAGTAGGTGAAACTTTTAATCAGCGGAAGGACTTTTTCTCCGCTGATTGTTAGTTTTTGAAGGGCTGATGCAGAAAAGAAAAAATTTTTACTTAATACTTCAGACTACTAGGGGATAAAAAGTAACTAGGGGGCGGAAACGATGAGCACGATAAACACAAATAGAATAGAAAAGGATTTCCTCGGGGAAAAAGAAGTCCCAGCAGATGCGTATTATGGGGTCCAGACATTGCGTGCGGTTGAAAACTTTCCAATCACTGGCTATCGCCTGGATGCCAGCCTGATAAAGGCGATGGCTATTGTGAAAAAGTCTGCGGCGATGGCAAATAAGGCAACAAAGCAGCTGGAGGCTGAAATTGCAGATGCAATTATCGCTGCAGCAGATGAAATCATCGATGGGAACTGGCATGATCAATTTATTGTTGATCCAATTCAAGGCGGAGCCGGAACCTCTATCAATATGAATGCAAACGAAGTTATTGCCAATCGGGCCCTTGAGTTAGTCGGGAAGCTGAAGGGCAGTTACACGATTATCAGCCCAAACACCCATGTAAATATGGCTCAATCCACGAATGATGCTTTTCCGACAGCGATACATATTGCAGTCCTGGATTCCCTTAAAGGGCTGCTTGACACAATGGAGGAGCTTCAACAGGCATTTTTTGCAAAAGCGAATGAGTTTGATGATGTAATTAAGATGGGAAGGACACATCTTCAGGATGCTGTCCCTATCAGGCTGGGGCAGGAATTTATGGCTTGTGCCCGGGTGCTTGGCCGTGATATAGGCAGGATTCATACTTCCAGGCAGCATCTGTATGTAGTCAATATGGGTGCTACAGCCGTAGGTACAGGGCTGAATGCTGATCCTGTCTATGTTGAAAAGGTTGTTGGCTATTTAGCTGAAAATAGCAGCCTTCCTTTAGAAAAGGCGGACCATCTAGTTGATGCAACCCAAAATACTGATTGCTACCTTGAGGTTTCCGCAGCACTGAAGGTTTGTATGATGAATATGTCCAAGGTCGCTAATGACTTGCGTATGATGGCATCAGGGCCGAGAGCCGGATTGGGAGAAATTAATCTTCCTCCCCGTCAGCCAGGGTCTTCAATTATGCCAGGAAAAGTGAACCCGGTCATGGTGGAAGTACTAAATCAGGTAGCATTCCAGGTCATTGGCAATGACCATACAATCTGCCTTGCAGCCGAAGCTGGCCAATTTGAATTAAATGTCATGGAGCCGGTTCTCGTTTTCAATTTGCTTCAATCGATTAAAGTCATGACCAATGTGTTTGGTGTGTTCCGCAAGTATTGCCTGGAAGGTATTGAAGCCAATAGAGACCGGCTTGAAGAATATGTAAACAACAGTGTCGGAATCATTACAGCTATCAATCCCCATGTTGGTTACGAAACAGCAGCTGCTATAGCCAAGGAAGCGATTGAGACAGGTAAATCGGTCCGTGAACTTTGTGTTGAGAGGGGAGCACTGACTGAAGAGGAGCTGGATATTATCCTCCATCCATACGAGATGACAGACCCTGGCATATCCGGAAAGGAACTTCTTAATAAAAGAAACCTAATCGAGGCATAAGAGCCAAAGCGCAAGCGCCTTGATCATCGCCGTACAAAATGGAGGGACTTCGACTGAGATAAAGGAATCACGAAGAGCTTTAGCGTTCGATGATGACTTATCGTAGGGAGGAGGCCTGAAGTTTGCTAGGCGATAGGCGCTGGAGCTAGACGTAGACACGCTCCATTTATAAGTGATCCCCAGTTGAGAAATTCTTAATTACCTAAACGACAAGAAATGAGGCTAACCTGAAGCAAGTTTTCGGGGGCCTCTTTTCATTTGTTCCAAGACTCACCTTTTCCTATCTTGCACTGTTTTTTTGATATTAAATTCCATATATATAAACAAAAAAAA
>NZ_HG964497.1:1690957-1899214 GCF_000613125.1 Bacillus sp. EB01 | reverse complement strand
CAGGGAACTCACTCCTGCTTCTTAATCTCTATACATTACCGCTAAGCCTTTGAGGAAGTTCCGCGCGAATTTGTCACCGCATTCTTTATAGTTCTTGTGGCCCTTTTTCCTGAGCAATGCACTTAACTCCCCTTTTGTGATGGCAATGCCAGCATTATCAAATATCTCGATCATGTCTTCACTTGTCAGCGAAAGGGCAATTTTCACTTTTTTCAGCAGGACATTATTGATGCTTTCATTGACTTTAGGAGGCGGAGGATTATCGGGCTGCCCGGATTTCGGCTCCTGCCTTCCTCTTTTGAAAATAATCAAGCCATCCAGAAACGATTCAAGCTTGCTGTTATTGATCCTCAATTGCTGATCAAGCTCGGGCTCTTCCACGTTTGACTTTGTGAGTATCTTCAAAACCTCTTCCTTTGTAACGTCGATGCCGCCAAGTTGGAATATCTTAACCATATCAGTGTTTTTTATATCCAGTGCATATCTCAGACGAATTAAAATATCATTGTTCTCCATCAGTGACCCTCCTATATACTTCAGCTATTCCCCTTGTGGTTTGCTATATGCATTTTACATGTAATTCGCGAGCAACAAAAGGAAAACCCGGAAACTCCCTCGAAAAATTGGATTATCTGCCTATGGACATGCATAAAATGTACAAGTCCTTTCAGGTGTGGTGATGGTTCTGAATGTATATCTAAGTTACATTATTCTGGGGCTCACGCTGGCTGCCCCGATCGGCCCAGTCAACTCGGCGCGTATCGATAAAGGCCTTAAGAATGGATTTTGGCATGCCTGGGCAGTCGGTACTGGCTCAATGATGGCGGACGCGGCCTTCATGCTGACAGTTTACCTTGGCCTTGTCCGTTTCCTTGACTATCCTTATGTTCAAGTTTTTCTTTGGCTATTTGGCGGCTTTGTTCTCATCTATTCAGGGATAGAAAGCATGATTAGCGCATCGAGTTTGAAGCTTGAGCAAAGGCGGGCGAAGGAATCGATTTTCAAGTGCTTCTTTTCCGGATTCCTGATTTCCATTTCGAGCCCGATGTCCATTTTGTTTTGGCTTGGCATTTATGGCTCAGTTCTCGCGAAAACTGCTTCATCCTACGGTACTGAAAAATTGCTTATTTACAGTTCGATGATTTTCCTTGGCCTTTGCCTATGGGATATTTTTGTTGCCACACTGGCGAGTGGATCGAGGAGATTTCTGAATGCGAATACCCTCGTAGCGATTTCGGTTATATCGGGGTTGTCACTAGTCGGTTTCGGAGTTTATTTTGGGGTTCAGGGGATAAAAGCACTTGCTAACCTTTAGGGATTGTCGAAACATCCCTACCGATAGAAGCCATGATATAAAAGGCTTCGTGCAAATTTAATCAAACGTTTGATTAATGAAAATACGACAATTCACGACGAAAAAAGAAGCAGGGTATCGTCCCCTGCTTTTACCGCTTCCTATGTCACTGGCTTTTCGTTTTTATGCTCTGATGCCATGTCTTTGAGCTTTACCTTGCTGATTTTTCCGACGTGCGTTTTTGGCATTTCTTCAACAAGATAGATTTTCTTCGGTACCTTGTAACCGCCCAGCTCCTGCCTGCAAAATTGTTTGATGTCATCCTCCGTCAGCACGCTACCTTCTCTGAGGACAACAAAGGCAGTCACAGCTTCACCCCACTTTTGATCAGGAGCTCCTACTACAGCGGCTTCTTGAACTTCCGGATGTTCGCAAAGCCAATGCTCAACCTCAAGCGGATATACCTTTTCCCCGCCCGTAATAATCATATCTTTTTTCCGGCCAACGATATAATAATAACCGTCTTCATCCCGCCGGGCGAGGTCCCCAGTATACAGCCATCCATCTCGTAGAGTATCCTTTGTTGCCTGTTCATTCCCCCAATAGAAGGAAAAAGCATGTCTCCCCTGGATTACCAGTTCCCCGACCATTCCCCGTCCGGCTTCCGCGCCAAGCTCATCGACAATCTTTACAGAGTGGTACATCATCGGCTTGCCAACCGAACCTCTCTTCCTTTGCGCATCAGCCGGGTCAATATAAAAATTGTTAGGACCTGCTTCCGTCAGCCCGTAACCCTCTTTAAATTGCTTCCCTTTTTGTGCGAAAGCTTCATAGATTTCAAGGGGACAAGGCGCGCCTCCTGACAGGAATATATTCATATCATGGAATTCCGTTTCCTGGAACAGCTCTGATTTTACCAGCAAATGATACATCGTCGGCACAAACAAGACAATCGTGCAGCGATACTTGACAAGATTCCTGATCGCTTTTTCAGGCGAAAACTCACTCGCAATCGCGACCGTTCCGCCAGCCATCAAAATCGGAATCGTTAACGCATTGAGCCCGCCGGTATGGAACATCGGCAGGTACGTAACCGTTTTGTCCTCATTGGTCAGATTCCAGCTGACGATTGTCGAAATCCCATTCCAGAGCACCGCCCTATGCGAAAGAACTGCCCCTTTTGGGTATCCCGTCGTGCCGCCTGTATAAATCATCGCCAGTGGATCTTCGTCATCGATTGCCGCATCCTCGCCAGCAGTTTGAGCTAGTTTAGCTATATAGCGTTCAATTATTTCCTCATAGTGGGTGCCATCAATGCAGATGCTTAGGTCAAGTTCGTTCCAAAGCTGAGATACCTGTTTGGCAAAATTGGAATGAAAGCCGAGCAACTTGGGTGTGCAATCCCCAATAATGAAGGTAAGCTCGTTCACTGCCAGCCGCCAGTTAAGTGGGACGAAAATAGCACCAATTTTTCCGCAGGCAAACAACAAATCGAAGTAACTGATGTCATTTGGTGCAAGCAGCGCGACCCTGTCCCCTTTCTGAACCCCTTGCTCCGAAAGCCAACAGGCTAGCGCCTTAGCCCTGTTATTAATTTGTTCAAAGCTCCACGATCTATCTGTTTCAGCATCAGCAACCGCAGCTGCCGACGGTGTCAGTTTCGCTCTCGTATCAAGCCAGTCAAGCTCGCACCTCACAGCAATCTCTCCTTTTCCCCTTCATCTTGCATTCATTTTAGAAGAAGATAGTTACAAGGTAGTTACATCGGGGCCAACTTAGAAGTATGACGAATTGGATGGGTCGGTTTACTCTCCTAATGTTAAGTCTTGAAGCAAGCTGGCACTTTTACATACTCAAAACCCACACTTTTTCACTAGTGAAAATTTTATCGATATAGTTACTGCCGTGCAGGGACTAGCACCTGCCAGACAGGTGTCATATCCTTTATTACTATGGAATAGTGACTTCTAACTAATTCAAAGCATCCAAACTAGTGAACTGTCACACCTTTTCACTAGCTAATTATTTTATAAAAATAGCTACTGCCGTGCAGGGGTTAGTGACTGTCAGGTAGGGGCTAAACTCTAAATAGTGAATTCCCACCATCAAATCCACACTGACATAGGCAATTATCACTAGTGACAGAAATTGAACTTGGAACTCTCCTCCAAAAAAATAGAGCGCATCCTGTGCGCTCCAGCAAAACTATGATTCTCCGACAACTTCCTTAATAAACTCCATTGCCGAGTCAACTGACTCGAATAGCAATTCCTTGTCTTCCTGGACGTGGGTAACTTTGACACGCCAGTATTTCCTGCCGCTTTCCAGTTCTATATCAGTCAGTTGGAACCGCAAAACAAACGAGGCGACTTGTTTGGTTTTCATCAGGAATCTCCCTGGCTGATCGCTTCTGGTTTCACAGGGACAGCAGTTTTCTTCTTTTTACGCTTCAAGTTCAGACTGCGCAATGAGCCTACGATACCTTTCGGAAAGAACATAACCGCAAGGATATAAATAATTCCGAAAAAAATGATCCAGCGCTCGAAGATGACGTGCACCTTAGCAAGTTCAACAAGCCAGTGATGGGAAAATTCAATGATTCCCGCGCCGATTATGGCACCAACAAGTGTCCCAACACCGCCGATAATTGTCATCATCAACGCATCAAGCGTAACATCCATGGCGAATACACTTGTATTTACAAATCGCAATGAAACGGCATAAAGTATACCTGAAATACCAGCCAGGATACCAGAGACTACGCTGGCAATGACTTTATACTGCAGGACGCTGTATCCGAGCGATTCGGTACGCTGCTCATTTTCCCGGATCGCAAGAAGCACTTTCCCAAGCGGGGAATTAGTGAACCGCTGCAGCAGCATGAACACTACAACCATGGAAGCCAGGCAAATCAGGTAAAAATCTGTCCTGTCCTTTAGGAAATCCGGCACCCTGAACGTAAAGCCATCATTGCCATACGTAATCGTGCGCCATTTTTCAGCAAGGACGAGGAACAGCCCGGCAAATGCCATTGTCAGCATTGCGTAAAAATGGCTCTTCAGCCTCAATGTCAGCAGACCGACAAAGTAGCTGACAACCCCTGTCAAAAGAATTGTCACAAGAACCGCGAGCAGGAAATAATTCGTCTCGGGCTCGAACTGTTTCATGAAGACACCAACCGTATACGCTCCTATTCCAAAGAACATTGCGTGTCCAAACGAAACAATTCCCGTATAGCCGAGGAGAATATCGTAGCTCATCGCAAAGATTGCAAAGATAAACACTTGTGAAAGGAGGATTAACAGACTCCTTGAATCATAGACAAACGGCAGAATGGCCAGAAAGGCAGCAACCAGCACGTAAAGTAGTGTTAACTTGCTTGAAAATAATCGTGTCATGCTCCGCTCACCCCTTTGCCCCGAACAAGCCCTGCGGCCTGAAGACTAGTACTACTACCATCAACATCATATTTGCTGCCAGCGCCAAATCCGGCACATAATAGGCCATGAAGGAACCTGACAGGCCAACAAGAATCGCGGCCATTGCGGAGCCTGAAATACTGCCCATCCCTCCGATGACAACAACGATGAAAGCAAGGATTGCAAACTCCATCCCCATCTCGGCGTAAATGACTCCGGAATAAGGCCCGAGAAGCATCCCGCCGAGAGCTGCCATCCCGGCCCCAATCATAAACACGAACATGAACACCTTCTGAATGTTGATTCCGAGCGCCTGAACCATTTCCTTGTTCATTACTCCCGCCCGGACAACAAGACCGATTTTCGTCCTCTTAAGAAGAAATTGAACAAACAAGAATACCAGCAGGCCTACAAAAATAATAAACGCGCGGTATTTAATGATAAGAACATCGCCAATCTCCCAGCTTCCTGCTAAAAAGCCAGGTGTTTTTGCCGAGATTTGGTTTGGTCCCCAAAAGACTTTAAGCATTTCGGAAAGGACCAACATTAAGCCAAGTGTAATGAGAATTTGCTGGATATGGTTGCCGTAAACAGGCTTAATAATCCAGCGTTCTGTCAGGATTCCGAGAATCATCCCGGTTATGATGGCGGCCACGATTCCCAAAAGAAAACTGCCGGTTTTGTTGTAAACGGCTATGCCGCTGAAGGCACCCCAGGCAAACAGTCCTCCATGGGCAAAATTCAGGACATCCATCAGTCCGAATATCAAGGTAAGACCTGCTGCTAAAAGAAAAATCAGCATCCCTGTAGCAAGGCCGTTAAGGCTTAAGTTTATTAAAAGTTCCAAGTCTATCTCCCCTTTCCATGTGGAAAAGGGGCGGAGCATGCAATGAGTAAGGATATATTTCCTGTTTGAAAAACAATCAAGGACAGCTAGACTATCCGCTGTTTACCATCGCCCTGCTCCACCGCCTTGTTTGGTAGTGTATATTACTTGCAGATTCATACTTTCTAAGCAATCCCAAGAAACTTCCGTCTCATTTCCTCGTCTTCCCTGAGGACATTCATCGGACCGCTCGAGACTGTCCGGCCATCATCAACGATGTAGAAGCTGTCTCCAATGGTGCTCGCCATCATAAAATTTTGTTCGACGAGGATGATCGTTGTTGTTTCCTTCATCTGTTGGATTGAATCCATCACTTTTTCAACAACGATTGGCGCAAGCCCCTTGCTCGGCTCGTCAATTAGAAGCAGCTCGTTATCGTTGACATAGGCCCTGGCGATCGACAGCATTTGCTTTTGGCCGCCGCTTAAGAGTCCCCCAGGCTTTTTCCAAAATTTCTTAAGGTCTGGGAAAAGATCAAGAATATAGCTTAGCCGCTTTTGCGTAATCTCATTATCCTTTTTTATCGCAACTTTAATATTTTCCTCGACAGTCAGCCCTGCAAAAATACCCTGGTCCTCGGGGACATACCCGATGCCCTTGTTGGCAATTGAATATGGAGGCAGTGCCTTTATATCCTCGTCCTTAAAGAGAATAGTTCCTTTTGTAGCAGGGTTAAGGCCCATGATGGTCCTTAGGGTTGTCGTCTTGCCTGCCCCATTCCGGCCGAGCAAAACCGTTACCTCACCCTTCGGCACCTCAAACGAAACACCCTGAAGAATATGGTACTGGCCAATATAAGTTTCAATCCCATCAAGCTTTAGCAGCGTGCTCACTATGCAAACCTCCCAAATAAGCAGACTGGACAGTCTCATTTTTCATAATTTCCTCTGGGGTTCCATCCGCCAGCAGCGTGCCGTTGAAGAGGACCATGATCGTATCAGATAAATCCATAATCATATCCATTTTGTGCTCAATAAGGATAATCGTTCGATCGCCACGCTGCTTAATTTTCTTGATGACCTCAAGAATTGCGGGAACCTCTTCAAGTGACATGCCGGCTGTCGGTTCATCTAAAAGGAGTACTTCTGTGTTTAAAGCAAGCAGCATGGCAATTTCAAGCTTGCGTTTTTCCCCGTGCGCCAGATTGCTGGCCAAGGCATCCTTCTTTTCCTCAAGCAGGACGAGCCTAAGCCACTCGGTTGCTTCTTCTTCAAGTTTTTTATACGACTGGAAATGCCTTAGCATTTGATATCGGATGCCAGCCTGTGATTGGCAGGCAAGACGCACATTTTCAATGACGGTCAGATTCGGGAAGACATTGGTAATTTGGAAGGAGCGCCCGATACCTGCCCGCGTCCTTTTGGTTGGGGAAAATTTTGTGATTTCATTCCCCTTGTAGAAGACCTGGCCCCGGGTTGGGAGCAGCTGTCCGCTCAGCAGGTTAAAGAACGTCGTTTTCCCGGCACCATTCGGTCCGATGATTGACTTGAAATGGTTCTCCGGAACGGAAATATTTACAGAATCGACTGCCGTGTGGCCGCCGAATGTAATGGTTAAATCCTTTGTTTCTAGAATTGCTGTCAAATGTGTTCACCACCTGTGCTAATTTTGAAAAGAACAATGAACTTCGGTTAAGTGACCGAAGTTCATTATTTCGATTACTTGTCTAGCTACATTACTACTTGACTCGGATTGGCGGAGCAGTCTCTTCAGGAGTCAGTTCCCTGATCAGGACTGGTACTGGATAATCGACGCCAGGCTTCTTCTCAAGCTTAATGGCGTATAGGGATTGAAGGGCCTGGTGATCTTCTTTCCTGAATGTCATCTTGCCTTTTGGAGATTCAAAGCTCATGCCTTCCATTGTTTCGATTAATTTATCAGTGTCCGTGTTACCATCAGTTTTCTTAATAGCTTCAACAATCGCGATAGCCGCAGACATACCGCCAGGAGTGAACAGGTCAGGTACTTCTCCATTGAATTTCTTCTTATGCTCGTCAACAAGCCATTTGTTAATATCGTTTTGCGGAAGGTCGTGGTAGTAAACAGTGAAGCCTTCCATGCCGACTAGCGGCTCCATCGTTGCAAGCGCCGCAATATCAGGGGCACCTGTAGAGATTTTGATTCCTTTTTCCTGAACCTTCATATCGGCAATCTGGTTCCATGGGGAGTTTGCGCCGGCCCATACAACAAACAGGTACTCAGGCTTTTGGTCAATGATTTTTTGAATATTTGACGTAAAGTCAGTTGCTGCTGGATCCGCGTATTCCTCATGGATGATTTCCGCGCCAAGCTTTTCTGCAGCTTCTTTAAATGCGGCTACCCCATCACGTCCAAACGAATAGTCAGGAGCAAGTGTCGCAATTTTAGTTCCCTTTTTCGCAATTGCAGCTGCACCCGCAACTGCGTCCTGAGACGAGTTACGCGCGGTGCGGAAAATGTATTTATTGAATTCTTCACCAGTGATACTGTCCGCGGCAGCTGGCTCAACGATCATGATTTTTTCATATTCTTCAGCTAGAGGAAGGACAGCGAGTGTATCTCCGGAGCTGGAGGAACCGACCAGGAAGTCAACCTCGTCTTCTTCCAGTAACTTCGTAGCTTTTTGGACAGCCACTTCCGGTTTTGTTTCCGTATCTTCTACAATAAATTGAATCTTTCTTCCGGCAACTTCATTTTTCCCATCAGTTGCGTAAGCAAGGCCGAGTTCAAATCCGCGCAGTGTCTGCTTGCCATACGCTTCAAGCCCGCCAGTCTGTGATGCCAGGACACCGATTTTGATTGGTTTGGTATTCTTTTTGTCTCCACCTTTATTTGTGGATCCGCCGGCCTCTTCATCACCACATGCACTCGTGAATAAAAGAACCATAATGAGAGTAAACATTAGTGCGATACTCCGTTTTGTTGATTTCACTTTTCCTGCCCCCTTTAAAATGTTTAATAAAAGCGCTTCAAGCTGTGAGTTCATCTTAAAAGGAGCAAGTTACAAATGAGTTACATCAGGACAAAAAATCCCCCTGACGCTAAGGGAGATTTTAGAAAAATTCGTATTGATATACATGATTAAATGTTCTTGAACATTTTCGGGTGTTCATCAAGGAGTCTGCGGTCAAGTGAAAAATGTGCTTCACTGACCACGATTTTGGTTAACCTTTATCTAAATAACGATTTGCTTCGTTTGGAAAATGAACTGTCATTGATTGTTTTTATGAATGACACTTTGCCTTGTTCGGAAGCCCGAGTTGTCATTCATTGCCTTTATGAATGACACTTTGCCTTGTTCGGAAGCCCGAGTTGTCATTCATCGCCTTTATGAATGACACTTTGCCTCGTTCGGAACCCCGAGTTGTCATTCATCGCCTTTATGAATGACACTTTGCCTCGTTCGGAACCCCGAACTGTCATTCATTGCCTTTATGAATAACACTTTGCCTCGTTCGGAACCCCGAACTGTCATTCATCGCCTTTATGAATGACACTTTGCCTCGTTCGGAACCCCGAACTGTCATTCATCGCCTTTATGAATGACACTTTGCCTCGTTCGGAACCCCGAGTTGTCATTCATCGCCTTTATGAATGACATTTTGCCTTGTCCGGAGGCCCAAGTTGTCATTCATTATCCTTGCTTTATTCCTTATCCCCTGGACTGTATAATCATTTCATACATATGCCTGGTCGGTTCAAGCGGGGTGACTCCAAGTTCTTCCTCAAGGATTTCACAGCATTTTTTATACCATTTGATTGCTTGAGGCCGATTGTTTTTCCGGTAATAACAGAACATCAGCAGCCTGTATGCTTCCTCCCAGGTACGGTCTTTTTCGATAATTCGCTGGCACCAGTGGATTGCAGCATCATAGTGTTCTTTTCTGACATTCAGTTGAGCGAGTTTTTCAGCACTTCGCAAAAAGTAGACCATCAGACGCTCACGTTCATTGATGCACCAGTCTTCATACCGTTTCTCTGGCAGAAAATCGCCTTGGTAGTACTGAAGGGCCCTCTCCAAAAGCTCAATTGATTTCTCAAGATTTGTTTCAACCAAGCCAGTCTCGGCCATTTCCTCAAAAGACTCGCAATCAAGCTCAATTGCAGCATGCGGGTTGATGCTATAGCCGCTTCCTTCCCTGATGATAAAAAATGAAGCTGACCGTGCTTTCCTTGCGGGCTCCAAAACATTGCTCAGTGCGTTTAGCGCCACTTTGAAGTCGCGGTCTGCATTCTTTTCCGGCTGTTCAGGCCATAGCAATTGAAAAATATCCTCTTTTAAAAGGAATTGCTTTTTCTTGGTTAATAACAGCTGGAATAATTCCTTTGCCTTTCCCCTTTGCCAATCACGCTCCTCAATCTCCCTGCTGCCAAGCCAAACTTTGAATCGGCCCAGTGTCTGCACTCTTACCGTATAGCCTGGATGCGCACTTAGCCGCGGCAGATTCAAATCCTCTAGTAACTTTTCAGCGTATGAAGGCATGACAGCCTCTTTAACCGCCTCGATCAGCATTGGTGCAAAAACCTGCATATCACGCGGACCAAATGTTGTCCTTTTTTTAACGAAGAATTCATATTCGCCAGTTTTCATCAATCCCAGAAACTCGGCGAAGAATGACTTAAACTGCTCCATAGCTCCAGCTGTATAGGAAAGATAAGACTGCCAGAACGAAGCGAGCATTTTTCCATAGTCGTCCCCGCATTCGGAAAATAGCCCTTCCGCCTTTTGAAAAAACTCGTTTGCCTCTTGCTCTTTGTTGTTGTAGTTCGCGGAAATTCCCATGCAAATGGTGATCAGTGCGGATAGCCAAATATCTTGGACTTTCTCTGTTTCAACTAGCGCAAGTCTTCCTGATTCCTTAGCACGTTCGTATTCGCGGCGGCTTCCATACAGAACACAAAGGCCCATCAAAGGCTCTGCCTTGCCTCTTTCCACATTCAAGCGTCCCATAATTTCAAGTGCAGTCTGATAGCACTGTTCGGCAAGCTTAAGTTCATACTGGTCGATCAGCTGGACGGCATGGCCCATTCGGATCCAGCCACAGCCTTCTACATACGGAGCCTGTACCTGGATTCCATGCTGGATTCCCGACTGTGCAAGAGCTTTCGCTTCGGTACCGTTTCCAGTAAAGGCTTCAAGTAAGGCCAAAAGTAAATCTGTTTCACGATGAGATTGCGGCAGTGCCGACTTTTTCAAAGAATCAGCAGCCTGTATAGAAGAAGTTAACACCCTTCGCATTTCCGCAAACCGCCCTGTCCGGAGATAAAGTCTTGCCTGGAGATTGTCATCCTCAACCGGTGTTCCCATTGCCCTGGCCCGCTCCAGCCACTTTTCTGCTTTCAATGCCTGTCCGTTGTTAATCAAATTTTCGGCCAGAAGCCGATACAGCCTGCCTGTATCTTCTGCCGAGCCGGATAAAAGTGATTTTTCCCGAAGCTCAATCGCCTGGGCCAGCAGCCGCTCCGCCTTTAATGGCTGGATCGTATCGAGGTAGATTTTCGCCTTCCCTTCAAGCGCCTTGCACTTCCATTCAAGATCTCCCTGCTTCCCGGCTGTTTCAATTGCCTGATCATATAACCCCTCCGCCTGCTCGTAGTTGGAACGAAACCGATTTACCTCTCCTTCAAGGAACAGGAGGCGGGGATACCTGATTTTTTCGGATTGGGGAATCCTTGTTAGACGGTCATGTAAACTTTCCAACTTTCCATTTTCCAAAAGCTGTATGCCCTGTTCGTTCATTATTCCGGCAGCCGCGTCATACTGTCCAATTTTTTGATAGCAATACAAAGCCTCTTCCCACTGCCGGTTCCTCTCGTAAAAGCGGGCACTGTTCAGCATCAGCTGGCGATGAAGGCTGGGTTGATTAAGAATCAGCCGTTCCTCGAGAAATTCGCGGAACAGTGCATGATATCTGTATTGGCCCTCGCCGATCTGATGAATGAACAAATTTTTTGCGGTCAGTTGCTGAAGCATTGCCTGCGAGCCATTCATTCCCAGAACATAATCACATACATCAGTACTGATTTCCTCAAAAATAGAAGTTTGCTCCAGGAATTGCTGAATCATCGGCGGCTGCTTTGAAAAGACTTCATGAACCAGGTAGTGAAACAAATCTTCAAGGGACTTTGAAGGCTGGACAAACAGGTCGTTCAAGCTCTGCAAAGAGGGAAGCTGCTGGGCAATCATCCCGATCGCGATGACCCAGCCCTCGGTGATGGCAAATAGCTGTTCTAATTCCTCGTCGGAAAACTCCACTTCGTAAGAATCGCTTAATAAAAGATCGATTTCCTCTTTCCCAAAAACAAGATCAGCCTTTGTAACCTCGTTTAGTTGATTTACCGCCCTCAGTTTCGCAAGGATTTTCCAGCCAGGCCTTGTCCTTGTCGAAAGCACCAGGTGGAGATTGGCGGGGATATGCTCGAGCAGCATCTCCATCCAGACATTGATGTGGTAAGAATGTTCAACAGAGTGAAAATCATCGATAATCAAAATAATCGGTTCAGCGATGGCCACAACTTCATTTATAAAAATGGAACATAGCATGCCAAGCTCTTCGTCCCGTATATAGCGGTCCATCGTTTTAATATAGGTTGCCAATTCGAGGCCAAACTCAGTGTAATTCGTCCGTATGGAAGCAATTAAATAGGATATAAAAGGAAGAATATCGTCATCGGAGGAGGAAATGGTATACCAGCAGCAATCTTGCTTTTCATCCTTTACATACATGACCAGCGCAGAGCTTTTGCCATATCCAGCGCCAGCCTGGACAATGGTCAAGGGTTTGTTGGTAACCGCTTTCAATTTCATCGAAACAGCAGCTCGTCTGACCCATTGCTCTTGCTGAGCCGGAACTACCAATTTTGTTTTAATTAACGGTAATGTTCCCTGCATACTATCTCCATCCCATTTTCGTAATATTGGAATTATTTTACCATAAAACTTATCCCCTTGGAGAAAATGGCTAAAATAAAGTAAACCTTCTAAACATCCCTTAATTTCCAGTAAAAACAATAAGGATTACCCCCAAAAGCACAACCTTTAAACCTAAATTTATCTTTTGAGACCTGTCTAGCTCCACAACGAAAGACTAATCATCGGTTTTACCTATCACAAAGGCGCTTGCGCTTTTCTTGTTGGCCATTTTAATTTATCAAACTAGTAAACGAATTACACCTAAGAGGAGGAGATTAAGTGGATCGAATTTTTAGGTGGATTATCAGGTCCTTATTTGCACCTGTGACTGGCAGTGCCGGGGCAGTTGCAAGTACACTTGGTTTTTTTCTCGCCTTTTTACCATTAGATCGTTTCAATATACCGCTATTAGCCTTATTGTTAGCCGTATCCCTAGTGTTTCGCCTTAATTTCATCGCCTTGTTTCTTGGAACATTGATTACCTTTTTTGTACCGCACATCCGCCAATTGCCTTTATTGGATCTCCCGTTATTTGAAGATATTCAGGTAATTTCAGATCTCAAAGCTAGATTCGAAGCTTCCCCTGCGGCTGCCTCAGGGATAGTTGGAGGCTTCGTTGGGCTTATCACCTACTATTTCTTCCATTGGTTTTATAATTTGGGGTTGAAAACATCGAAGGAAAATCAGGATTCTATTTTTCTTGACCCCGCAAAGAGGCGCTGGTCGATTATTAAGCGAATGGGTGTAGGCTTCATTTTATTAGTTGTTTTTATATCCACTATTTTTATAGAAAGTCTGGCGAAAAATCCGGTGTTTCCGAAGTTAAACCTGGATAGCAATGTGACAGAAAAAAGTGAAATCGAGTCGATCAATGCAAAGCTAAGCGAGAAGGACCTTGCATCTCAGCTTGCTAACACAAAAGCTCCTGTTGCTTCAGAAAGTTTAGGCAAACTGACTCAAAAGCAACTTTCAAGAAAACAAGAAGTTTACGCATTTTACGTCGACTGGGACGAAAACAGTAAATTGTCTTTTCAGAAACAAAAAGACTCAATTACAACCCTGATACCGGAGTGGCTCCAGCTTACTTCCGAGCTCCGGCTGAAAACAAGCATTGACAAGTCGATTATCAAAGAGGCAAAGGCAAATAATATCAAAATCCTCCCTCTTGTTAATAATGTTGTAGATAATAAGTGGGATGGCGATACATTGCACCGTCTATTTACCGTTCCAGGTGCAGAAGAAGATTTTATTAAAAGCATGTTGCGATATGTGCAAAGAAATGAATTTGACGGAATTAATATAGATTTTGAGGAAGTCCATCCTAAGGATAAAGGGCAGTTTAGCCAGTTTATGGACAAATTGTATAAAGCCTTTCATGAACATGGCCTTATGGTCACAGTTGATGTCCCGCCGAACAATCCCAGCTTTAACTACCCTGCTCTCGCAAAGAGTTCTGACCGAGTGTTCGTAATGCTTTATGACCGGCACCATTCCATAAGTGCTCCTGGTCCAATTTCCCCATCGAATTGGGCAAAGGAGAGCCTGAGCCAACTCGAGATTCCTTCTGAAAAATTGATTGTCAGTCTGGGAAACTACGGCTATAACTGGGAGGAAAATGCAAAACAGCCCGCAGAGCCGATTACATTCAGCGAAATTATGAAGCTGGGAAGCACGTCCGATCTAAAAGTCCATTGGAGCAGCGTGGCCGGAAATCCTTATCTCCGCTATAAGCAAGATGGGAAAAATCATACAGTTTGGTTCCTCGACGCTGCGACATATTACAATCAAATGAAGCTGGCAATCGATAGCGGTTCAAGAGGAATCGCACTTTGGCGCCTTGGTTCTGAGGACCCTGCCATCTGGGATTTCATAAATAAGCCCGATGAAATTCAAAACCCTTCCGCTGCTTTGAATACTTTGGCCTCCAATGAGCCAGATATTGTAACAGGAGCCGGGGAGGTTATAAAGGTTTCTAAAGCTGAGACAGGGAAACGAACAATCAAGCTGAATGGAAACGGCTTAATTGATTCAGTGAAATACGCCAAGCTGCCAAAGCCATTCCAGGTGGCTCAATATGGCAAGCCCGCTTCAAAGAAAGTTGTTCTTTCCTTTGATGACGGCCCTGACCCAGCGTATACACCACAAATCCTGGACATCTTAGAAAAGAATAATATTAAAGGAACCTTTTTTATTGTTGGGGAAAACGCCCTGCAGCATCAAGAGATTGTGAAAAGGATGCATGAGGAAGGCCATGAGATTGGCAATCACACATTTACACATCCTGATGTAACTAACCTCTCTCCATTTCAAATGAAAATGGAATTAAATGCGACTCAGCGATTGATTCAACAAATTACTGGCCATTCGATGACCATTTTCCGGCCGACGTATGATGCCGATACAGTGCTAACGAAAAAGGGCGAACAACATGCGGCCCTGGAAGCCCAGAAACTAGGATATACGATGGTTAGCGAATCCATAGATTCCGATGATTGGAGAACACTATCCTCAACCGAAATCGTCAAGGATGTACTAAAACAACTTCCGGAAGGAAATGTGATTTTAATGCACGACGCCGGCGGCGACCGGTCCAGTACGGTTGAGGCCCTGCCATTAGTCATTAAGGAGCTTACGGAACGCGGATATACGTTCACCACGGTTGGTGAGTTAATTGGTAAAACCAAAGAAGAAATAATGCCGCCTGTCGATGAGAGCAATCCTTACCTTGTCTATAACAAGGCAGTATTCACCATTATGCAAGGCTGGGATAAAGGTCTTAGTATTCTATTTTATTCAGCCATTCTGTTAGGAATCCTAAGGCTAATCCTGTTCGTTTTCCTTTCAAGAAAACAGATTAAAAGAGTTAGAGAGACTGTGCCAGACCCTGATTTCACACCGAATGTTAGTGTTGTCATTGCAGCCTACAACGAGGAGAAGGTCATTTGCAAAACAATAAATTCAATACTGGCAAGCGTATATCCACACTTTGAGGTGTTAGTAATCAATGATGGCTCTAAGGACCGTACCGCGGCTGTCGTTCAAGAAACGTATGCAAACAACCCGCTCGTCCGATTATTCAACAAGGAAAACGGAGGAAAGTCATCTGCTGTGAACCTAGGCTTTAAAGAGGCCCAGGGAGAAATTGTCGTAGCCCTTGATGCTGATACATTGATAGCTGAAAATGCCATTTCTCTGCTTGTCCGCCATTTTAGCAATGAAGAGGTTGCCGCCGTTTCAGGAAATGTAAAAGTCGGTAATAAAGGGAACCTGCTTACAAAATGGCAGCACATTGAATATGTTACTGGCTTCAATCTGGAAAGGCGGGCTTTTGCTGCCCTCAATTGCATCACGGTTGTACCAGGTGCAATTGGTGCATGGAGAAAATCTGCTGTTGTAGAAGCAGGCTACTTTAAAGAAGATACACTTGCAGAGGATACTGATCTTACCCTTACCCTTTTGCGCAATGGGAAAAAGATTGAGTTCGAAGAAAAGGCATATGCCTACACAGAAGTTCCTGAAGATATTAAAAGTCTGGCAAAGCAGCGATACCGCTGGGTTTATGGTACATTGCAATGCCTCTGGAAGCACCGGGATGCGCTGTTTAATACAAAGCATAACTCGTTAGGTTATATCGCTCTTCCAAACATGTGGATTTTCCAGTACTTCTATCAAATCATAGCGCCAATTGCGGATCTTTTATTCATTTTTGCACTCTTTACGCCGCACCCTGAGAGAGCCGTCATCGGGTTTGTTCTGTTTTACCTGCTGGATTTCTTTTCTGCTCTTTATGCCTTTAGTTTGGAAAAAGAAAATCCAAGGCCGCTCGTTTCCCTGTTCCTGCAGCGGATCCTGTACAAGCAGCTTATGACATATGTAGTGATAAAGTCCGTATTCTCAGCAATAAAGGGAGTAACCGTAGGCTGGGGCAAATTGAAACGAAAAGGAAATGCAACACAGGAAACCACTATTGTGAATGACAATTCGACTAGCTTCTAAACCATGCCTTTCCCAATTGGGGAAGGCCTTTTTAATGGTCTTCCATTAAAGCAGCCGTTCATAAAGAAGGACCATCCCATTTTGAGATGATCCTTCTCTTTATTGAATTACATTTGCTTCCCTTTGTTCTCGGCTAGCTTTCGTTTTTCCTCAGCTTTCGCTTTTGCGGTCTGAGAGACCTCTTTTCCTCGGTTAGTTGTAGCTTTTTCTGATGCATTCGGATTGGGTTCAGTTGGCTGGGGTGCAGCAACAGGCTTTGATGCAGGTGCGCTAATAGGTTTAGGTTGCGTGGATGTGGCTGGCTTCGTCGCCGTACTTTTAGTAGTTGCTGGCTCGGTTTTAACAGTTGGACTCTTTGCACTTGCGGCTGCAGGCTTAGTCGTTGCACTCGTCGTACTTGTGGCCGTGGGTTTTGAGACAGTTATTTTAGTTGCTGCCGATTTGACGCTGGAAGAGTTAGCCTCAGGACTGCTTTTTAGGGTTGGCTTTAGTTTTTCAGCTGTTTTTGTATTCTTTGCCGAGGTGACCTGTGGCGAAGTAGCTTTTTCCTGGTCAGGCTTTGTTTGATTCTTTTTTGTATTAGTTGTTGAAGCCTGAGTTTTTTCCAGTTTTGGTTTCTGGCTAAATGTATCGATTTTTTTAAGCCCTTCAGAAAAAGCAATCGCCCTTCCTTTTACTACTTCTTGAGCAGTATCGCTAAATAATAATATGTTAGTGGCAGAAAACGTAACAGCTCCTGCTAGTATCATTGGAATGGCGCCTCTTGTTAGTACCTTCATTTAATTACCCCGTTTGTAAGATGATATTAAAAGAGTTCGAACAGGCCACTATTGATTAAGGGGGTAAAATATCAGGTTTTTTGTTTTCTCTTACACTTGGCCATTCTTTATATGAAACTCAATTTTACTTCCTGTATAATCAATAGCAAATCTCTTTTTCACGAAAATGAATCATCTAAGGGGGAAGCTTGGAGTGAAATTTGAAAAAGTCCGCTGGGGAATTATTGGGTGCGGAAATGTTACCGAAGTAAAAAGCGGCCCTGCATTCCAGAAAGTAAAGAATTCAGAGTTGGTTGCAGTTATGCGGAGAACCGGGGAGCTCGCCAAGGATTATGCAAAAAGGCACAATGTCCCCAAGTGGTACGATGATGCTGATGCTTTACTTAACGATCCCGAGGTTGATGCGGTCTATATTGCGACACCTCCTGGCTCCCATAAGGAATATACATTGAAAGCGGCAAAGGCAGGGAAGCCAGTGTATGTCGAGAAACCAATGGCACTTAATTTTTCTGAATGCAAGGAAATGATTGACGCTTGCAAGACAGCTGGCGTTCCATTGTATGTCGCCTACTACCGCAGAGCCCAGCCCCGCTTTTTAAAAATAAAAAAGCTGTTGGAAAATGGTGAAATAGGTGACATTCGATTTGTTTCGACTACCCAGCATCAAATTCCCTCGGAGGATGTGAAGGATCCATCCAAACTCCCATGGAGGGTGCAGTCCGAAGTATCAGGAGGCGGATTGTTTTTCGACCTTGCCAGCCACACAATCGACCTATTGAACTTCTTGCTAGGCCCTATCGAGGAAGTACATGGCTTTTCCTCAAACCAGGCAGGCTATTATAAGGCGGAGGATATCGTTACGGGTACATACCGCTTTGAATCAGGAGTTCACGGTGTTGGAAGCTGGTGCTTTACAGCTTTTGAAAATAAAGATGTGAACGAAATTATTGGCAGCAAAGGGAAAATCACTTTTTCTACGTTTGGCACTGAACCAGTTGTATTAACGACAGCAACCGGAAGCGAACAGTGGGACTTTGAGCCGCCGCAACACGTTCACCAGCCACTTGTCGAAACAGTTGTCAAAGAACTGACAGGAGAGGGCCAAGTATGTCCCAGCACTGGAGAAACCGGCTCCCAGGCCAGCTGGGTAATGGATCAAATGACTCAAGGTCAGAAGTAGACTTTCCAAAGACAATAAGAACGGGCATCCTCTACCGGATGCCCGTTAACTATGTTCATCTATAACATGCTTACTCTAGCAACTTGTGACTTATTGTTTTCATCAAGGCCAAGCGCCTGAGCTGTTGACGCCTCGATTTCCCGGATAAGCTCCGGCCTATTTACCAGCGGCTCTCCAAATGAAGGAATCATTTCTCTTATTTTTGGCGCCCACTCAAACATATGCTGCGGGAAGCATTTTTCCATTACCTCAAGCATGACGTTGACAGCAGTTGAAGCACCAGGAGAAGCACCGAGCAAGGCGGCAACGGACCCATCAGCAGCACTGATAACTTCCGTACCAAATTGAAGTGTTCCTTTACCGCCCGCTTCTGTATCCTTGATTACTTGGACACGCTGGCCTGCAACAACAATGTCCCAATCTTCACTTTTTGCATTAGGAATAAATCCTCTCAGTTCTTCAATGCGTTGTTCCTTGGACAGCATAAGCTGCTGAATCAGATATTTTGTTAAGGGAATATTTTTCGCTCCAGCTGCGATCATCGTCATGAAGTTACTCGGCTTGATAGAGCCTGGAAAATCGAGCATCGAACCGGTCTTCAAAAATTTTGGAGAGAAGCCGGCAAAAGGCCCGAATAGCAGCGATTTTTTATTATTAATAAACCGTGTATCAAGATGCGGGACAGACATAGGAGGTGCCCCAACCGCAGCTTTTCCATATACCTTTGCATGGTGCTCGGCAATCACTTCAGGATTTTTGCAGACGAGGAATAGCCCGCTTACCGGGAAACCTCCAACATTCTTGCTCTCCGGAATACCTGTTTTTTGCAGCAATGGCAGGCTCCCGCCTCCGGCACCGATAAACACAAATTTTGCGGTATGATGTTCCACGGTACCGCTTTCATGATTTTGTATCTTTAATTGCCACAATCCATCACTTGTCCGTTTTATATCGTTAACGTTATGATTATAGTGAATATCAACATGCTGTCTTTTTAAGTGGTCAAAAAGAATCCGTGTTAACGCCCCAAAATTGACATCTGTTCCAGAGTCAATCTTTGTTGCGGCAATTGGCTCGTCCGAGCGGCGGCCTTCCATCATAAGCGGAATCCACTTCTCTAGTATATCTGGATCTTCTGTATACTCCATTCCCTGAAAAAGCGGATTGTCTGAGAGCGCTTTAAACCGCTTTTTTAAAAATGATACATCCTTCTCGCCTTTGACGAAACTCATATGAGGCAATTGCCTAATAAAGGCCTGAGGATTATGGATTAAATTTTTATTTACAAGATAAGACCAAAATTGTTTGGAAACACTAAACTGTTCATTGATTTTAATCGCTTTACCAATATCTATTGAACCGTCCGGCTTTTCGACGGTATAGTTAAGCTCGCATAGCGCTGCATGCCCGGTGCCTGCATTATTCCATTCGTTCGAACTTTCTTCCCCTGCACTATCAAGCTTCTCAAAAACTCTAATCTTCCAATCTGGTGCTAATTCTTTCAGCATTGTTCCTAAAGTCGCACTCATGATTCCGGCACCAATTAAAATAACGTCTGACTTCACTTGTCCGTTACTCATTTCTACCATCCTTCTCCCCTAAGTTTGCAGAAAGGATGTAGGCGCTCCTGCCTTTGTCTCACAGCAAGCCGGCGCGTCCTATTGCCACACCTTTTCTGTTTCAGTTATTTCAATTAAACTTTGAATATTATATCACAAATAGTAGGAAAATTTAAATATTATGCTATTATAACAGTGGAAAACTAGTAAATAATGGTCTGTTTTTAAATTACTACGTGAAATAAGAAAGTGTTGATTTATAAAGCTTTAGTTGGAGTGGAAGGCGCAAAGTTCCCTGTGTTTAACTCGAAGCTTTCACTTGCAAAGGATATTGATAGCGTTCTTTAATGTAACCTAAAACTTTCATTTCAAAAGAGGAAAACCTAATAAGAATGAGGCTTGTAGTTTCGAATAGACCAATGCAGGTTATCTTTTACAACTTTTAAAATATATATTAATATTAAAAATATTAGGACTATTCAACGGGTGGAGATAATATTGAATGATCGCTCAAAAACCAGAAAAAAATTAGCTTTGGTTTTCCTGGCAGTTATTTTAGTAATTAGTTTTACTGGCCCGAATTCCGCACAAGCTGCTTCAAAGACGACAGCATTGAAAACCGAAGCAGGTCAATTAATTGTAGTTGAAGCATCCCCAAGGAGCACATCGGCTACTCTGCAAAGGTATGTTAAGAAAAATGGCAAATGGGTGAAATACTCAACACCCATTAAAGCAGTAGTGGGGAAATATGGTATTGGAAAATTGAAGGAAGGCGATGGGAAAACACCTGCCGGGACGTATTTATTGGGGACGTCTTTTGGATGGGGCAAAAAACCTGCTGGAATGAACTATCCTTTTAAAGCGGTATCTAAGTATGACTATTGGATTGATGATGTTAAATCAAAGGATTACAACAAATGGGTGCATTATACAGGAAACCCGGATAAAAGATGGAATTCCTATGAGAAATTAAATCATCCCTTATATAAGTACTCTGTCGTGATCCGATACAATGAAAATCCGATTGTAAAAGAGGCTGGCAGTGCAATTTTTCTTCATATCAAGTCAAGTTCGACAAAGCATACGCTCGGTTGTATCGCTGTGAGCGAAGGCGACATGCTGAATATATTGAAATGGCTGGACCCGAAAAAGAAGCCAGTAATTGAAATCAAACCCACTTCAGTAAAAGTAACTGCAAGCGTTTTAAATGTCCGTTCTGGCGCTTCTAAAAATTACAAGGTAGTAGGCCAAGTAAAGAAAAATAAGGTGTTTACAGTTAAAGAGGTTGTTTTAAATTCTCAAAGACAATATTGGCTTAAAATCGAATACGCAAAAGGAAAGTACGGCTGGATTAGTGCAAAATACACAAACTTATAAAAGAAAAAGGATGTGAAAAAGAGCCCGAAAGAAGACTCTTATTCGCATCCTTTTATCATGCTGCATGATTGTACTAAGTGTGCATTGCTCCTATACTTCCTTATAAATGTTGATTTCGGTACTTTCGCGCATGCCTCTTAGCTGAGGAACGATTCTCTTGATATGGTCGCTTTGATTATGCAGGTCGAGAGATTCTTCGTCCTCCCACTCCTCGATTGTCGCAAGAATAAGAGGATCATGGATGGCTTGATGATAGGTATACATAATGCAGCCCTTTTCTTTCCGGGTTTCTGCGACAACTTCCCTGGCCAGCCCTAAGTACTCCTCAAGATTCGCTTCAGGTTTAAGCTTCTGCTTACAGACAACTCTGATCATTTGTCCTGCTCCTCTCTAATACGTACCTTTTACGTCAAGCGTCTGGCTCGTTACATTCTTTTTCTCAAACGTGGAACTGTTAATTTTCTTCTGCAATGTTTCAAAGTATAGGTCCGGGTCAACTGGCAAGCTGACTGGTTCGTTCAGCCAAGAGGATAGGTAAATCGCATTTGTAATATCCAGAGCGTACAGTCCCTCTTCGCCAGGCGCAAGCAAGGGGGTGCCTTTTACAATAGCATCGATCCAGTTCTGGATAATGAAGGCATGATTGCCGTTGTCGCTTGCTACAGGAATAACGAACTCCTCATACTCCGGAAACCCGAATCCTCCTTTGAACGAAGCATTGAATTCACGTTCAGATTGAGCAAGTTTGTAGAAAATAAGCCTATCATTTTCGGCAACGATTTTTCCCATGTCACCGACGATTTCATACCGATTCGTGCCCGGGGCTTCGCCTGTTGAAGCAATAATGACACCGGTCGCCCCATTTTCATATTCTACAAAAGCAGTCACATCATCTTCGACTTCAATATCATGATACTTGCCTTCACCGCATACTGCCCGAATTGCTTTTGGCATCAACCCTGTCGTCCACTGCCAAATATCCAATTGATGCAATACCTGGTTCAAGAGGGCTCCACCGCCTTCGCCCTTCCAGGTGGCACGCCATGTACCTGAATCATAATAGCTTTGCGGCCGGTAAGAATCAGTAATAATCCAGTTCGTCCGCTTTACTTTCCCCAGCTCACCTGTGTGAACCAACTCGCGAATTTTTTGATAAAGGGGATTTGCCCTTTGGTTATACATGATGCTGAATACTTTTCCTGAAGCCTTTGCAGCCTCATTCATTTCCAGAACATTTTTTGTAAAAACACCCGCAGGTTTTTCAACGAGAACATGAATCCCTGCTGCAAAAGCTTTTTTTGCCAGGTCAGGATGGCTGTAATGCGGAGTCACAATAAGGACAGCATCGATTCCCGAACTCTCAAAAAAGGAATCCTGGTCCTTAAAGATTTTCACATCTCCACTTGTATTGGCTTTGACCCATTCAATCCGGCTGTCATTCCGGCTGCAAACAGCCGCCAGCTCAGCTCCCTGAATTTGGCCTTTGTCCAGCATCTTAACATAAATACTGCCCATATTGCCGATTCCAATGACACCTACTTTGATTGCACTCATTGAATCCCCCTCTTTAATTGTATTTGTATACTAGTCTACTAACTCAAACATAGCACTCCCTGCCTTTTAGAAGCAAAAATAAAAAGGACATCCATTGCATCGGAAGCCTAGCATCTATCCCGTATTAACCTGAATTCGTTTAACTGTCATACTATTTCCATTAAGTTGATTCTTTTAAAAAATGAGGGCAACCTCCCAAGGAAATTGCCTCTCTTTCACAATTCATTATCACCTATTTTGCATTTTCATCAGGTTGGTGAATCCCGAAAATATTTCCTTCAGGATCTAAATAGTATCCTTGCCATGCCATCCCAGGCAATGCATACTTAGGCAATGCAACCTGGCCGCCATTTTCAAGAATTTTCACTTCTGTTTCATCGTAGTCGGCTACTCCCATTGTACAAGCAAAACCGTTTAGCGCTTGTCCTGGTTCTGGCGGAGCACCATGACGCTTCATCAAGGCTCCATCGATTCCAGGTTCATTTTTATCCCCCGTTACCGCCCCAAAGTAAGGCATGCCTGCATACTCGCTCCAATCCTGAAACGACCAGCCGAATACCTCTCCATAAAACTTCATGGCACGCTCCATATCACTTACATGAATCTCAAAATGAACCATTCTTCCCATACCGCCACATCCCCTCCTATTAAAAATACAACACCTATATACTATTCAGGATAACCGCTACAATTTCCTTCTATAAATGGAGGTTTCTGAAAGGCTCGAGCATTTTCTTATCCTAAGACAATCGAATACTTCTCGAGCAAGTTTTTTAATGCCGGTCTCGTATTGCCATCTCTTCCTACAACCTGTTCGGCTGTAATCAAGGAATTCAAGACTGCTTCCTCTGTTGCTTCGCCAACAGCCCTGAAGGCGAAATCCATATCGTCCTCATGAATTACTGGTATCGTAAGGTTGCTTTCTGGCTTTTCGTGTGGAATCTTTGTTGCCGTTGAAAATCCGAATATAATTTCGCCGCTTCCTGTTGTAATAATTGACCCGGTTCGGGCGAGCCCAGTGACAGCTCTTTTTAATACCCTGTTTAATTGTCTCTCGGAAACAGGAAGATCAGTTGCAACGACCACAATGACGGAGCCCTTATCTTCCATATCGCTGCAGCTTTCCATCGCCTTCTCCAACTCTCGGCCAACCCGTTTGCCATTTACCTGAAAGTCACCCATCCTCCCAAAATTCGTCAATACGAGCACTCCCAGGGTATATGTACCATGACCTAATTCAATAAGTCTCGAAGCGGATCCAATTCCACCCTTCATCGAATAGCAAAGCATTCCCCTTCCCGCCCCTGCTGCACCTTCCTCGAATTCCGCAGAAGCATTCTCCAGAGCTTGAATAATATGCTCTCGCTTTACAAACTTTGCTCTTATATCATTCAGGAACATATCATTGCATTCAGCAACTACCGAGTTCACCGTCCCTGTCGTCCTGCCGATTTCAGGGTTCCCTTCCAGCATATAGTCAATCAATGAGTCCGCGGCGGTTCCTACACTTAGTGTATTCGTGAGGATAATTGGCGTCTCCAGCGTTCCAAGCTCCGCTATCTGAATTGTGCCGATTGTTTTTCCAAACCCATTAATCACATGACTGGAGGCAATTAGCTTCTCTTTAAACATATTCCCAGGATGAGGCAAAATAGCGGTGACACCTGTCTGCATGTCTTTATCGCTCAAAGTTACATGCCCTACTCTCACCCCGGCGACATCCGTGATTGCATTATGACGCCCGGGCTCCATGGTACCGATTGTAACTCCAAAATCCCTGATTCTTTTCTGATTTAACATGGAAGTTAACCCTCTTTCTTCTTTTACTATAACAAAACAAAACTCCCAATTGTCCCCGCTCCCATTAAACCAGGATCCCTGCTTGCTGATTAAGAATAGAATGTACAATATGAATGGAGTTCCATTCTCCTCTAGAAAAATACATGATAGGATACCGTTTCGGTAACAATAGTTTGTTAATTTCCTCGGGGGTTTTCCCTTCTTTATAGAGCTTTAAAACTGTTCCCTGCAGGTTAACCAAATAATCGAATTTCCTCTGCAAGGCCGCCCGCCCATTTTGAAGATAGCCTGCATGGCAGCAGAACACGTCTGAAAAATCAAAGGTTAAAATTTTAGCTAATGATTCAATAATCTCAGGGATATTTTCCTCACGTAAAATAACCTTTGTCCTTTTCTGGCAATAAAGGTCTCCAGTAAATAACTGTCCTGTTTCTTCATTCAAAAAGCAAAGATGATCAATTGCATGCCCAGGAGTATGTATAACCTTCCACGTTGCATGTGAAGATTGAAATGCTTCACCAATAGGCTCCGCACGAAAGGGCTTGCGCTTTCCCCAAAACAATTGGCGGTAAAGCGGATATTCCGGATGCTTCATGCAGGCTTCAATCTTGCTGCCATCCATGTAAAGTGGAAGTTGAAGATTATCTTGCAGGAAGGCCGCGCAACCTGTATGGTCTTCGTGATGATGTGTGATGACGGCCTTATCAATCTTGAACTGTTTGAAAAAGGGCTTAAAATACTTTTCCAAAGATTTGCCTCCGGTATCAATCAACACACCATCTATAAAAAAGCTATGAACATTCAGCTTAACACCCTGAAAGGATATCGTTCCATTGCCCATTGTTACACCCTTCACAGTCTTTTGAGCAAATTCCTTCTTAAACAGCATGCTATCCCCCCTGTACTCCGTTAAATTTATGTATACCATTTCCACCAAACGACTAGGCAAAATACGACCTTTTAAATTTCCAGCAATCAAGTTTTATTTATTCTAACATAAAATGAATGGTTATTCATTTTATGTTGATACTCCGGCCAAGACCCCATGTTTTAGCACATTGATGATTTTTAGGTTAGGGAACCCCACTTAAAAAAAATCCCACTCCAACAAATGAAGGGCAGTGAACATTCATAAAGCCGATGAATGACATCTCAGGTATACAAAGGCATCAAAATGTCATTCATAAAGCATTGAATGAAATTTCTGCTGTGTTAGAAACTTTACAGAAGCAGGAATCGCCTTCTTGCCTCTAGCTCTTCCAAACATCCCCAAATGTAACTGTTTACATGATATATCTTCCAATCTGTGATAAAATAGTCCTAATATCTTTCCACAATAAAGGGGCCATGCTATGTCTCCCTTATTGAGCGGAAGATATCATTTTTTTAGGAGGCGATATGAATGAAAATGTTCATGAAATTTTGTAAGAAGTTCGATCCAAGCCAGGGGGTTATCTACTATGAACCATAGTCAGCTCCTTAGCAAAGAATACTTCATACAACAGTTGGTTTACATTGATGAAAATATAAAGGAATTGACCCATCTTTATCTATCTTCCACTCCAGTTGACGAGCGGAAGAAGGACTTTTATAATACCTACTCACTTGAAGTTGAGAACTTAATAAAAGAAAATCAACGGAATGATAGTATTTCATCATTCCAAAAAGTATTCATCGGGACAAAGGTCACAGTTATGTATGATGATGACAACGAAACAGAGGATTATATCATTTGTTACCCTGACGAGTCGGACCCGGATTCGGGAAGTATATCCTTTTTGTCCCCGGTAGGCAGGCAGCTTTTGCTGAAGAGTATTGGTGAAAAGGTGGCACTTAAAGTTCCAACAGGGGTGCTTTCGGTAACTATTAAGGAAATTGAGTTCGCAGGGCAAGCCTTGGAATTGGAAAGCACATTGAAGGAAGCATGAGCAGTGGCTCATAGCTTTTTTAGCATGGCAGCCTTCCCGACTGATGCGATATTGCGTTAACAGGAAAATAAAACATCCCTATTAAAAAGCAACGATACCCCGGCTGGATCGTTGCTTTTTCTATTCTTCCACCTGGCACACAAGAGCTGTCTCAACCTTCCCTTGGTCATTGTTTTTCAACTTTCTTTTTGTACCGTTTCCCCTGCTTTCATAAGAATTTTGTTTCGCCCCAGGAGGATTGCTAACACAACAATGAATATCCCGGTTCCGGAGAGGAGCCATTCAATTTTGATGATGTCTGCGATAGGGCCGAATATCAGCATGCCAATCGGCATCATTGAGGTAGAAATCATCCCCATCACGCCAAACACTCGCCCTAAATAATTCTCTTCTATTTTTTCCTGTAAAAGAACCATAGTTGGTGTATTGAAGATTGGCATGGTTACTCCAAAAACAGCCATGAAAACTAGATACAGCCAAAAGACCGGTACAACCCCAAGCGCAAATGTGCAAACTCCCATGATGATACTTGAAAACGCCATTGTTTTAACTCGATTCGAAAATCCTCCCCAGGCCGCAATGATACCTCCACCGGCCATCATCCCTATGGACCAGGCAAGCTCAATGGCGGTTAGTCTCCATACATCATTACCGAAGCTGCGAGTAACCTGCAACGGTGTCAAAAATGCAGCTGGGGCCATTAATACAAAGAAGACTGCGAAGAAAAGAAAAAACGACTTTAGATACTGATGATTGTTGATATAGTGCAAGCCCTGTTTAAAATCACTTAAATAACTAGTTGTTTGCTTCTCCTTTGCCTTCTCATGGACAGACACTTTTAAGAATAAGAGCAAGGTAACAATAGCAATGGCTGCGGTGATAACATCAATGAAGAAGATAATTTCAAGGGATGCCATTGCCAGCAACGCCGCACTGACCATCGGAGAAACGAACATGATGACAGCCTGAATTGTTCCATTGATTCCATTTACTTTTGTCAGCTTATCCTTTGGGACGATTTGCGGTAAAATTGCCCCAACGGCCGGTGTTTGAATCCCTGTACCGAACGCACGAACAGCAGCCATCACAAACAGCAGCCATACATCGTCATATCCCATTAGGAACAGGATGGCAAGAATGAGTGTCGCCACTGCAATGAGTCCATCCGCTAACACAATCAGCACTTTCCGATTAAAGCGGTCCGCCCACACACCGGCAACCGGAGACAAAATAAATGTTGGAATAAAGCCGCAGATAATATACAACGTCATCATAACACCGGACTCAGTCGTTAACGTGATATGCCACATAATTGCATACTGGACCAGCGAGGAACCAAACAGAGATATGGTTTGGCTTGATAAAAAGAGAACAATATTCCTAAACCAATTGTCCTTATGGTCAATTGTTTCTTCGTTCATAGTTAACACTCATTTCCTTCAAATTGTAGTAGTGAAATGGTACCCTTTATCCACAAGCTTTGCAACTGCAAATTGCACCTGTACCTGCATTTAATTTTTCCCGCGGCCTGGCCCGCAGCCAGCGGATTTGGAATTACACTGAAAACCAAACGGCCTCTTAGGTTATATTGAAAAAAACGTTGGTAATGCTAAAATTTAATCAGGTGGAACAAAAGGAGTTAATCCATTGAATATATTAAGACAATCTCTGGCCCAAAATATTGTAGATAAGATGATGAAGGATATTCCGTATAATATAAATATTATGGATCGAACCGGAATTATCATTGCAAGCGGAAATAAAGAAAGGATTGGCACGCTTCACCATGGTGCTGTTGAGGCGTTAAAACAAGGAAAAACGGTAGAAATCTATAAGGATGAGAAATTTGTAAAGAAGGGTATTAACCTGCCAATTGAATTAAATGGAATGATTGTTGGCGTGGTTGGAATAAGCGGTGAAGTAGAAGAAACAAGGCCTTTTGGAAACCTTGTTAGATCAACCGCAATTTTATTAATCGAGCAAAACCATGCATTGGAAAAAGAAAACCTGGAAAAGAATTTAAAACAGGAGTTTTTCCAATTCATTACCGATCCTGAAACAATTTATACTAAAGAACTCACCGAACAGGCATTATCCTACAATATCAAGCTAAACGAACCCTCCCAAATTGTATATGTAGAATTACCGTATGATTTTGATAAGGATCGTATTAAGAATTTCCATTCTTTTAGGCTATCAAGCAGCGCGATTTGCTTTATAGTACAGGATCAAACTATAACTCACTCTTTGCAAGAACAGATTGATAGCAATTATCCTGATGCTCTTTCTTCAATTAGCAATATAAATGATAAAATTTCCGATGGATTTCTGCAGGCCAAATCTGCAATGCGTGTATTAAAAGGTGTTTATCCGAATGAAAGATTCATTTCCTATGCGAAGTGCGAATTTATCGCCGACCTAGCCTACATGGAAAAAAACGATACAAAATCTGAGAGACTCATCCATTTACTAGAACCACATGATGAACTGATCAAAACTCTGCAGATTTATCTTAGCTGTAACATGAACTTAAACGAAACGGCCAGCAAGCTTATCATCCATAGAAATACATTAAACTACAGATTAGACAGGATTTTTAAAATCACCGGCAAAGATCCAAAAAACATATTGGATCTCGTAGAATTGATTTTTATGCTGATTCATCGAGTAAAATGAAATGAGGCTGCCCAAAGCTTAAGGACAGCCTCTTTCCATTTTATATTAGGCTAAATTAATGAGCACCTTATTTCAACAATCGAGCAATGCTTTCAGATGTTCTGGCAACATTCGCTTTCCCTTCTGCCAATAAGGTCTCAATGTCCGCTGCTCCCGGTACAATTCCAAAAATAGCGTCAAAGCCTTCGTCGTATAACGCTTCTACATCCTGACCAATATAACCAGCAAGTGCAATCACTTTGATATCGCTATTGACACTCTTGGCTGCCTGGGCAACACCAAAAGGCGCTTTACCAAATTTCGTTTGGAAGTCAATGCCGCCTTCACCTGTAAAGCAGTAATCCACATCCTGAAGCTTTTCTTTTAATTTTGTATATTCTATAACAATTTCAATTCCCTTTTTCATTGTGGAATTTGTAAAAGCAAGAAGTCCTCCGCCAAGACCGCCTGCACCGCCTGCACCAGGGACATCGACCATGTCTACCCCAATTTGCTCATTTACTATTTTGGCGTAATGTCTTAAATTATTGTCCAAAAGTTGAACCATCTCGGGAGTTGCACCCTTTTGCGGCCCGAAAACTGCTGAAGCGCCGCGCTCGCCGCATAATGGGTTTGTAACATCCGAGGCAACTAGGATTTTGATATTTTTCAATTCAGGGATCACATTGGATGAATCAATTGTTTCAAGATCTCCTAAATATCCACCTCCGAGCGGCAGTTCATTCCCTTCCTTATCCAGGAACTTGTATCCGAGAGCCGCTGCCATTCCAGTACCGCCATCATTTGTTGCACTTCCGCCAATACCAAGGATGATCTCGGTAATGCCTTGTTCAATACAAGCCCTGATAAGCTCGCCTGTACCAAATGTTGTTGTAATCATAGGATTCTTTGTTTCTTTCGTTACGTAGTGAATCCCGCTCGCAGATGCCATTTCAATAACACCTGTCCTGCCATCTCCTAAAATGCCGTACTGGGCGGTAACTGGTGTGCCAAGTGGGCCAGTTACTTCTTTTTGAATTAATGTCCCGCCAGTTGCATCAACCAGCGACTGAACGGTGCCTTCACCGCCATCTGCCATTGGTACATAAATGCATTCGGCATCAGGGATTGCTCGTTTTATGCCAATTTCCATTGCTTCACAAACTTCTTTGGCTGTCATGCTTTCCTTAAATGAATCAGGAGCCAATAAAAAAGTTTTCCCCATGGTTATCACTCCTTTTTTTTATAAAATGGCTGTGTTAAACAAGTCTGTTGATTTCCGCTACCGGCGCTTCGCTTTCCGTGGGGCGGGCGGTGAGCCTCCTCGTCGCTTTGCTCCTGCGGGGTCTCACCTGTCCCGCTGCCCCCACAGGAGTCTTCGCGCCTTCCGCTCCAATCAACACTGCTATAAATTCAACAATATCCATTTACACAGCCTATAAAATAAACCCGAACAAGATTACAGCTACAATTGTCATTGTTAAACCAACGATGCTTTCATATCCGACAACTTTCATTCTCTCTTTCATGCTCATGTTCATGGCATTTCGTGTCACATGGAAGTACGTTCCGTGTGGCAAGTGGTCTATTACTGTAGCACCTGCATGTGTCATAACTGCCGCAGAAAGTGGTGCAACTCCAGTTTCAAGTATTGCATCCGAGAACGAGCCAGTAGCCAGGATAACACCAGTTGATGTGGAAGCCGTCGCTGCTGCCATTAAAATACCTGCAATTGGTGCAAGGAACGTACCAGATATACCTGAAGTTTCAACCAAGCTAACAACTTGGGCTGGAAGATCCGAAGATGTAATTAATCCGCCAATCGCACCCGCCCCTATGATGATGAGGATGGTAGGTGTCATTTTATTTAATCCGGAAGTACTAAAATCCAAGAATTGTTTTCTTTTACCCAGAGCAATCGTACCAACTAACCCTGCAAACGGCAGGATAAACAATGAATCGATTTTCAATTCAGCAAGAGCATCGATTCCAAGCATGGAACCGATAGGGCTCATCATTAAAAGAACAATAGCAATGATTGGAGTGACAAGGGCTTTTGATAATGCAGGCAAATTCGTGGAACTAGCCTTTTCCAATTCGGCTGCTTCCTCATCCGATACCTTTGTACCTTTATACTTAATAATTGACGCGATAATAACAGTTACAACAACTCCGAAAACAGCAGGAACAAAACCACCGATCATGACTTGGTTAACGTCAAGGTCAAACCCACCCGCTGCCGCAATCGTATTCGGATTAGGGGAGATGATATTACCTGCTTTACCACCGCCAGATAAAGCTACAAGCAAAGCAATTTTGGAATAACCCATTTTGTTACCGACAGACAATGCGATTGGTGCAACAATCAGTACAGCAACAGGAATGAATACACCTACTGCGGTAATAATCATCGTAGCCAATGCCAGGGACAGCATCGCTTTTGTCCCGCCGAGTTTTTCTACAATCGCTTTCGCAATGCTTTCCGCTGCTCCCGATTCCATCATGACACCAGCAAAAACACCAGCAGCGATTATCCTAATAACTGTACCTTGTACACTTTGAGTTCCTGAAACTAGAATGGAGACTACTTCTGAAAAGTTGGCCCCGCCGATGAAAGCGCCAACAATCGCGCCTAAAATTAATGAATACGTTGGAGCGAGTCTAAACAAAATTAAAATAATTGCAAGCGCCAGACCAAGTAAAGCGCCAACCCAGCTAATATCTATTGATGCTGCCATATAAATTCCTCCTACTCCTCATGTTGTTGTTTAGAATGAAATATCTTTCTTAAAATTGAAATCGCAGTTCTGCATTCTATATATCATTGCTTTATAATTTTGCACAAAGAACTGATTCGTTGCTAGAATTTAATAAGATTTAAGATGCCCCCTATCAGTCTTACTATAAAAGCCCTTTCATAGAATACGCTTTCATTATAGGCTTAAATTAATTTTTCAACTATTGACGGTTTAACAAAAATCATTGTGCAAATGCACCAAATCATTCATCTTTGCCGTATTTTTTAACTCTGTGGATTATTATTCATGCCCCCTGTAAGAGCAGATTCGGAGCATAACACTAAATGAAGAAAAAGCCCAATCTACAAAAAAGGCATCCCGAACGTCCATCTTCAATCTACTTTTTTCAACAAATACTTGAATGTGTTGTATAAACAACAAATCCCATAAACTATTGGTTTTGATGAACTTTATTATTGGATAACATTCAATCGTAGAGCAAATCATAGAGATTGCTTCATTTTGGATAAAGTGATAAGCATTCAAAAGAGCATTAGCACTAGGAAATCCAAAAATTTTCAAACCTATAAATTTTAAAAAGGAGAATGACAATGGCATATGTATTACAAGTGGATTTTAAAATGGATGGACCATTCGGAGATGAAATGGCAGAGGCGTTCTCTGATTTAGCGAAGAGCATTAATGAAGAGGATGGCTTCATGTGGAAAATTTGGACAGAACGTCCTGAAACAAAGGAAGCAGGCGGAATTTATATTTTTGAAACAAAAGAAACCTCTGAAAAATATTTGGACATGCATTCCAAAAGATTAGCCGGCTTTGGCATAACAGATGTCAACGCAAAGATCTTTGCAATTAATTCTAAACTTACTGAGATTACTAACGGCCCGGTAAAATAGATTCTTATTTAAATAATATCCTCTTTGAAAAAGGTTCCTTTTTGCATCTAATAACATGATTAAAATCACTAAAATTCAATTGACGGAAACCTAAAAGGCAACGACCCGAGGGTCAGTTGCCTTCTTTCAGTATCAATTTCGCAACAGCTTCAACATGAACGGTGTGTGGAAAAAGATCAACTGGCTGAACTACCTCAAGGGTATAGCCGAACTGTTCAAGTTCCTTAATATCAGTAGCAAATGTATCTACATTACATGATACATAGACAATTCGTTCTGGTTTAGCCCGCCCGATTCTCCTCATTACTTTTCCGCCAGCGCCTGACCTTGGCGGGTCAAGCAGCAATAGTTCTGGCTTTCCAAAGCTCTCAAGGATTTCGTCAATTCCTTTTCTCGCATCCTTTGCGAGGAAGGTTGTGTTATCAATTCCATTATCCGCAGCATTGCGCTTAGCGGATTCAATGGATGTCTCAACTATTTCTATGCCTGCAAGTTCTCCTACCCTATTCGCGAACGGAAGTGAAAACGTTCCGACACCACAGAACAAATCAATCATCTTCTCTGACTTTTTCGGCTGACCCATTTTGATTGCCAATTCAACCAGCTTTTGCGCCTGGGTCGGATTCGTCTGGAAAAAGGTATCAAACCATAATCGGAACCGGTATCCATCCATTTCATCATAAATGAAATCGCGCCCAGCCAGGATATGGCTCTTTTCTGATTGAGTACGGTCAGCCCAATCCGTATTTTCCAGCCATAATAAGCTTTTTACTTGAGGGAACTTTTCAGTAATTCGCGTTACTAAATCATCAGCCGCCGCTTTCAAATGAGCAGCATCCGGTGCCTCAGTCGCAAACAGAGCAAGCATCATTTCACCTGTTGCAAATGATTGTCGAACCATCAAGTGCCGCAGCAAGCCTTCATGCAAGTCCTTATTATACCCGCTCAATTGATGATTTTTTGCCCAATCGGCAACTTCCATCGATGCCTCGACCATCTCTTTACCTGCAATCAAACAAGTTTCAAGTGAAATGATCTTCCGGAAATTCCCTTGTTCATGCAAGCCAAGTGTCCCGTCCGGAGCAAACGTGAACTCCATCTTATTGCGGTAATGCCAGGGATTGTCCATTCCGATAGTATCGAAGACTAAATTTGGATCGAAGCCCTGCGATTCTATCGCTTGTTTCACATGATTCGTCTTTTGTTTTAACTGACCTTCGTATTCCCAGTGCTGCCACACGCATCCGCCACATTTTTCAAAATGCGGACATGGAGGGGCTGTTCTTTCAGGATGAGTCTCCAATATTTCATTTGGTAGTGCTCTCCATCTTCTTTTTTCAGGCCTGTCCACTGTTACACTCACTTTTTCGCCAGGGAGAGTAAGGGGAATAGTCAGTTTCAACTTCTTTAAGTTGCCATGTTCATTTTCACGCCAGATAGCAGCCTGGCCCGAACCCTTCTCATCCAACCGGTGGATGTCCGCAACCATTGTTTCAGCATTGATTGTCAATCGGTTCTCCTCCTTCATTCATTTTCACACTTCTATTAAAAGAGCCTCTTACGGCGCTAAAATTTTTGACACACTTCACCTAGTATAAAACAGAATAACAAATTATTAAACACCTAGTAGATTTTAACATATCATTCAGGATTGAAAAAAGGAGTAGGAGTTTCCATTCAACTTCCACCAAAAAACTGCACCCTTAAAAAAAGGAATGCAGTTTGCTAAATTATATATAGTCTAACTCCATAACTTTTCTGACCTAGGAACATGGCTAATTGAATTTATTCGATATATCCATTTTCCTTCAAAAATTCATACGCTTCTGTCTGCTTCTCATCTTTAATTTGAAATTCAAGGGTGCTATCAACAATTTTGGCACACCTGCCGCCGAATGGCTTGAGCATTTCTTTTATTTCTTTTATTTCCACAGAATTTTTTAATGGGTAATTTACTTTCATCTACTATCCACCTCCTAAAACTATTATAGAAAAACAAAAAAATCCGAAATATGATAAAACTCACAAAAAGAAATAATGGCTATTCATTTACCTTGAGCACATCAATTTGATTGAGATACTATTCAATAAAGGAAGTGATTATATATGTCCATTAAGGATAAGATGAAAAGCGGGAAATTGTATTACGCGAACGATGAAGGTTTGATGAAAGAGCAGATGCAATGTTTGGACGTATTGTATGACTTTAACCATACCAGGCCTTCCGAGGTAGAAAAGAGGGAGGGGATTTTAACCGAATTGTTTGCTGAAGTAGGCACCAACGTCTATATTGAACCTCCACTTCATGCAAACTGGGGACGGCATACACATATAGGAAATGATGTCTACGCCAATTTCAACCTGACATTAGTAGATGACACCGATATCTATATAGGCAATAATGTACTTATTGGACCAAATGTAACGATTGATGCGGGAACTCATCCGATTCATCCTGAATTACGGAGAAATGGTGCCCAGTTTAACCTCCCAGTAGTTATTGAGGATAATGTTTGGATTGGCGCAGGTTCCATTATCCTGCCTGGAGTCCGAATTGGAGAAAATACAGTGATCGGTGCTGGCAGTGTGGTTACCAAGGATATTCCAGCAAATGTTATAGCCGTGGGAAGCCCTTGCAGGGTAATGCGGAAAATCAATGAACGTGATCTGGAATATTATCATAAAGACATGAAAATAGATGAAAAGGATTTACTCTAAACACCCCTTCTCTTACATAATTTTAAATCACAGGTGATTTCAAAAGTCAAATTGATAAATAGATAGAATGACAATGGTATTATCTAATGTTGTCGGATTTTTGTTAATCAAACGTTTGATTAAATTTGATTGGGGCCTTGAGAAAACAGGATATGTAGATGTCGAAAAAGCCCCGCGGAATTTGTGTCCCAATATAAAATGTCCATCTAAAAATGCATTCAGTTTTTAACTTGAGTGCATTTTATTGTGTTCCTTTTTGCGTGACATAGCAGTAGTTGTTTTAATAAATGTCGTCGAAACTGCTATCCAGCCAGCAGCAAAAAAAAAAACAAAGGCACCTTCTCCCCGAAGTACATATGGGGTCAGGCACCTATATCATGGAAGCACTGATATCCTTCTTCTATTTAATTTTTTGCTGGATGTTCGTGTAAGCAATTTCAATGTTTCCTGGAAGGACAAACAGATAATCGATTAAACTCTCCAAAAGGTCCATTAGATAAGCAGCAGTCTCATCATCCAAATCCTTTTCCAACTCCAAAATTTGATAAAAAGGATTGTCGGGGTGAAGAAGCTGGTCTAGATAACGGATAGGCTTCACTAAGTCCAAATTCTCCAATATCCGTTCTGTTTGCTCAGAAAGGGGCTGATTCCCTTTATCGCCTGTAAAATGTTTAAAAATGCTTTCAATAACACGTTTTGACATCACCGCTGTGGCGGCATTGTCCTTCATCTGATATATATTTAATGCTGAACGGTAGGCCCGGACTAAATCCGGAGGTATGTCCCGGAGCTGTTCTAGTTGGTTAATTGGTTGTTTAGAAGACCGGGGGTCATAGATATAAACATCTATATCACTGCCTATGTCATCTGGAACATCTTTTAAAATCATAGAAAATGTGGATTCCTTTTTGCAGGATGAGCACGAGCCTTCTGTCAAAAAACCATTTTTGCCTGCCTGATAATTTGCTTTGATTAAAAAGTTGCTTGTTTTCCCGCACTTGGGACAAGCTGTTTGAATGTTGTTTGGAACTTTGGAATGTCCATAATGGCTATAAGAGATAATAGAGCTTTTCCTAATTCTTCTCATATGACCCTCCAGTTTTCATAAGACTCTATCAAAATAAAGAAAATTCCGTCTATTATTTTCATTATATTCCCTCTTACGTATAAATAAATGCATACAAAGTGGCATTTATGGACTTAGAAATGAAGAACTATACTACTAAAGTACCTAGTTACCAAAAATGCATAGGTCTTTTCGCGTTCCACACCAAATAAATTTAGATTTTTTAGTAGTTCTTAAACTCTATGTTTTTAAGGATTCTCCCGGTTCCATTTTCCAACACCCAACTTGAAATACAGTGTAAAAATCAAAAAAACAACAAGGGCATACCGAATAAGGTTACCCTGGGTCTTCCGCGAAATCTTTCCTCTCACTTCATCCTGTTATTCCAACGAAATCTTTACCATTTCATTCAAAAATTTTGTTGTGGTATAGCTATAGATCTCGAGAATTTTCGGGATATTATCTCCTTCATTCTTACTACGGAACATAATATTTTCTTCCGTAAAGAAATAACGCGGTTGTTCGAGTTTCTCATAAACGAAAGTGATTTCATTTGGGTCGTACTCAATCCCCTTTTTATCAACAAAAACTCCTTTCGGATTCATCATTTCCATTTCCATTGGAGTATTTCCATCCTCCCCGAAAATTTCAAAGTGAAGTGACTCGAATGCCCGATTTTTAATTGCATGATTGCTTATGACTACATTGGTTGAGTCACCAGCCTCAACCCTGTCGATGGATATTGTGCTGCCTGCATATTCAAAGGTTTGTGGATATTTCTCTGAAGCATTCAGTTCGATGGTCCTCTTGTCTTCAACCGTTAAATTAGCAGATTCTATCCAAACATTGGCTTCTATAGGCTTTTCTCCATAAAGCGGGTCAAAATGCATGTGGTAGGTCATCCACTCATTGATTCCATTTCCAAAATTATTGCCATACCTATCCGCTTTAAGTTTTTTATTGTTTACTTTCAGATTTCCAAAATTAAGAGCATCAATTCGTTTTCCTGAACCGCTAAAAGGAATTGCATATTCAAGAATCGTCGCTGTCGGAGCAATGGTCAGTTTATCAAAACGAACCGGAATCCCCTCGATTTCTGTTTCTTCATCCAAGGCATATTCCGTAGAGGGCTTTTTTGTTACAGGAATCTCGAAGTTCCACTCGCCTGTCTCAAAGCTCAAATTCTCGTAAGGGATATAATTCTCCCTGTCATCAGAAGCACGGATTAATTTGTAAAGCTTAGTGATCTTCAGCTCAATTGTCCCCTTGTCCTTCCCCAGGGGTAAGAGACTCATTTTTCCCCGAAACACGTTTTTTTCTCTCTTATTTTCATTCGATTCAAGGTGAGGAAAATAGTGCCTCGGATATGCCGCACGGTTCATGATTTCATGTTCATTCTCCACAATAACCCCATCTTGATACATCATGAAATATTGATCATCTTCATCCGTATCTTCTATTTCATAAAAAACGAGAGTCTGGACATCATCAGCAACCACGCTTTTAATTGTAATTTTAACCCCTTCGCTTTCCGCTACCAGGTTAAGCACCTTCCCCAGGTCCTGCTGGAGAAAGGCACGCAGTTGCTGATCTTCCTCCGCATATGAATAGTAAGCGTTGGTAAAGGCCCCTGTAATAACTTCTATACTAATAAAAAGTGAGAAAACACTCGCAAAAACAATCCCGATTCTAAAACGTTTCCTGTTCTTCAGTTGCCTTTGCTTTTCACTTTCTACCAATTTGGCCTTGAGGCTCTCGAGAAAATTGGCTGGCACATGAAAGTCTTCTGTCTTTTTTGGAAGAGTTAATATGGTATCCTGGAAAGCAGCCAAATCCTCCTGGCAGTTTTGGCAATGGTATATATGTATCTCGAATTCAACCTTTTCAGGCCGGTCCATTTTCCGTTCCAAGTAATCAATGTAATTTTTATGATACTCTTTACAGCCATTTAAGCTCAGCTCAAATCCCATTCCCTTTTTTAGTGACTGGACCGCGGACAACAAATGCTCTTTCAGCTTATTCTCTGTAATTCTGAGAATACCTGCTGCACTCTCCAAGGGGATTCCTATTATATATTTTAGAACCACCGCTTCTTTCTCATACTCTTCCAACTGATCAAGTGCTTTAAATAAATCCTGTCGTGGTTCACTTGTCTCTAAATGTTGTAAACTTCCATTAACTGAGAGCTCACGGCAGATATGTATGAAAATGGATGTTACCCAAATTTCAAATGATGTTTCCCTCTTAAATCGAGGCAACTCCTTTTGCACTTTAATTATGGAACGGTAAAAAAGTTCTTCCATTTGCCGCTGATTTCCTAAATAGGACCAACCCAAAATATAGAACGATTGTTTACGCTGATTGAACCAATTGACGATGGATTCCAAGCTTTTTTCACTTATTGGAGTGATTGAAATGGGTTCTATTTTTGCTGGGATCATATGTGTTCCCCCTTGGACATTCTCTTTATACCTAATGATATAGGGACAACCAGTTATTGGCAATAACATTTGGGAGTTTACACTTTAGAAATTGGAGCCAGTCTATTTCTAGGTTTATCTGGAATTCCAGCCATTAGAATCGAAACACTTGTCGTTATTGGTGGAGTTTCAAAAAGGGATACAACCTACAATGCACTTTGTAGGTTGTATCCCTTTATGTGTGTTTACATTTTCTTATTCTGACTATGCAAAATTCAGACCCTTAACGAGCCACGGAAACCCCTAGCACCATAGTAGGAATCTGCACCGTTATGATAAACAAAGACCGTATCGTAGCGGCGATCACAAAAAAGGGCACCGCCACGTTTTCTAATATCTGTGGGTGTTTGCACCCAACTCGATGTTTTCAAATCGAAATTATCGAGTTTCTGCAACTCTCGATATTGTTCTTCCGTTAAAAGTTCAATGCCCATGGCAGCCGCCATATTAATAGCACTATTTTCTGGTTTATGTTTTTTCCTTGCCTCTAGCGCTTCATGGTCGTAACACACACTTCTGCGGCCTTTTGGACTTTCCGCTGCGCAATCATAAAAAATGTATTCATCTTTCTCTTCATGATGACCAACAACATCCGGTTCGCCGCCAGTGCTTTCCATTTCATTGAGCGACCATAACTTTTCAGGATTTGCATCCAGCTTGTCTTGGACTTTAGCCCATTCAAGACCTTCATGTCGGTGCATGTTTTTCTCAAATCGCGCTTTCAAGACTCCGAGTAATTCTTCACGTTGTTCCAATGACAACTCCTTTTTATTACTGATTTCAGTCATATAAGTACCTCCTTGTTGTTTTTCCTAATAATGTTTAAGCCTGTTTAGTTCATCTTCAATGCCTTTAAAAATTTCGTATGCACCATTAGACTTGTTCGAACAGACCACAACTGTCCTAGAATTCTCTGGGTAATAAGCAGAGTGAAAACTAACTCCAGGGTCATATCCCATTACATGATATTTTAAAATGTCAGTTCCCTTTTTCTTTATCCAAATTCCAAGACCATAAAAATTATCTTTATCATCGACTTGTACATTTGGAGTTAACAAAAGTTGGGTATATTCTTTACTTAAAAGTCCATTACTCATTAGTGTCTCCCACAGTTTCACCATATCTACAACCGTAACATAAGCTCCTCCATCTGAACCACCTTTTACGGGTAATGAATAGATATTCGTTTTCCATGTTCCGTCAGGATAGTCTATGTAACCCTGCGCCGTATTCGGAGGAAGAGCATCAAATTCAAAATATCCCGCCCCCTCCATGCCAGCTTTCTTGAAGATATGTTCCTGTATGTACTCAGCAAAGTCAAGTTGACTAGCTTTCTCAATGAGTAAACCAAGCAAAATATATCCTGCATTATTATAGGAAAATCTTTCTCCAGCTTTAAACTTCATAGGCATATCTTGAAATAATGGAAGAAAGCTTTTCAAACTTCTTAATTTATACATGGGATTACTAACCCACAATTCTTCAAAATCATCCATTACTTCTTCATCAAAATAGTCAGGTATCCCAGATGTATGAGTTAGAAGATGGTGAATGGTTATACCATTATCAAAGTACGGGAAATTAATCTCTAGACACTCTTTTAGCTTCATATCAAATGAAAGTTTCCCCATTTCCACAAGCTGGCAAACGGCTATGGCTGTAAATAGTTTGCAGCCTGATGCTATTCCGTATTTAGTATTTGTATTGTTTTTTATTTGTTCAGAACGATTAGCATATCCAAAGCTTACATCTGCTAATACATCCTCATTACCTTTAACTAAGACCGTACCTGAAAATTTATTATTACTCTGAATATCTGAAATACTCTTTATCATGTTTGTCCTCCTGTCCTTATGGAGCTATAAAACTTCTTTGAATCACTTTTCTACTTATAAAAAAAATTATAGCCTATAAAAACAAAAGAGGAATCAAAATAGATTCCTACTTTAACACCTTAGATAAAAATTGCTTCGTTCTTTCTTTTTCGGGAGTTGTAAAAATAATACTTGGAGGTCCTTCTTCAATTAGATAACCTCCATCCATAAACACAACTCGGTCAGCAACATCTCTGGCAAACCCCATCTCATGGGTGACGATTAGCATTGTTTGGCCCTCACTAGCCAAATCCTGTATTACTGTTAAAACTTCGTCCACAAGCTCCGGATCCAGTGCCGATGTTGGCTCATCAAAAAGAAGGAATTCCGGTTTCATCGCTAGAGCCCTTGCAATGGCGGCCCGCTGTTTTTGTCCTCCGGAAAGCTGTTCAGGATATTTGTTCTTATGATCCAGTAAACCGACTTTTCTTAACAGCTCGTCCGCTTCAGCTATCATTTCGGTTTTATCTCTCTTTTGAACAATTATCGGTGCCTCTATAACATTCTCCAATACAGTTTTATGAGGAAACAAGTTAAAATGCTGGAATACCATCGCTGAATGCTCTTTTATTTCCCTCTTTTGCTTTTTCGTTGCTTCCTTACCCGTGAATTTAAAACTATCTTTTTCCAGTATTATTTTTCCCGAAGAAGGTGTTTCCAGTAAATTCAAACAGCGGAGTAACGTTGTTTTTCCAGAACCGGATGGCCCAATGAGACACACTACTTCTCCTTTTTGAATTGATAGATTGATATCTTTCAACACTTCATGGTCGCCGAACCTTTTTGATAAATTTAGGATTTCAATCAAGTTCCCTCCTCCTTCACACTAAATATTTATTAAATTTCTTTTCGAGGTAATCTTGAAACACCGTAATGACTGAACAAATTCCCCAATAAATAAGCGCAATCAATATGTACATGGTCAAGCTTTCATATGTTTGCCCAGAGATGACTTTCGCCCGGTAAAACATTTCCGGCACAGTAATAACCATGGCCAAGGAAGTTCCTTTTATAATATCCATAAAAGTACTGGCCAAAGGAGGAAGCGCTATTCTTGTCGCCTGGGGCAAGATTATTCTCCACATAACCTGAGCATAAGACATTCTCAATGTTTCGGCTGCCTCCCATTGACCTTTTGGCACAGAAGAAATAGCTGAACGAATGACTTCGGCTATATAAGCAGCGAAATGGATACTAATTCCGATAACAGCAGCAGTAATCGCCGCTAATTCTATCCCCACCAGTGGAAGTCCAAAAAATAAAATGAATAAGATTGCCAGAAGTGGAGTGCCACGCATAAAGGATATATACACCCTTGCAGCCGAACGAGTTACGAAATTTTTAGACATCCTAAACAAAGAAATAATTAAGCCCAAAAACAGGCCAAACACCATTCCCAAAGCGGAAATCAGCAGTGTAAAACCGGCGCCTTCTAATATAAAGGGAAGTGAATCAATAACCAATTCAATATTAAATACATATTCCCATTTGAAGTCTTCCACGATAACCCCTCCCTCTTTATTTTTCTATAACGGCAAAAAAGGAACCAAAAAAGTTCCTTTTTTGGGCGTTATTAAATTTACAGTCCTTCAATATCAACTTTTTTCGAGGTATCTGCTTTGAAGAACTTCTTTGAAATTTCGCCAACCGTACCATCATCAATCATTTTTTGAAGCTCTTCATCCAACTTTTCCTTTAACTCAGGGCTATCCTTTTGAATGACAAATGCACCAGTGCTTGGTTCGAACTTTAATCCTTCCACCAACTTTAAACCAGGCTTATTGTACTGTTCCAATGTCTGAATCAGGACAAGATAGTCATTCAGCATCGCATCCACACGCCCGTTCACGATATCGGGAAGTACGGAATCCGAACCGGTATAGGCTACTACTTCTGCTCCCTGTGCTTCAGCAAACTTTGAATAGTTACTTGTTAATGAACCTCCAACCTTTATGCCTTTCAAGTCTTCAACCTTTTGTATGGAATTGTCATCTTCCCTGACAATCGCTGAACCGTACGAGTACTTATAAGGAATCGTAAAATCGAACTTTTCCTTTCTTTCATCAGTAACGGTAAAGTCATTGGCAGCCAAATCAATCTTACCGGAACGTAAACTTGGTAAAAGTCCATCGAATTCCATAGTCTTAAATTCTACTTCCAAACCAAGGCGTTTACCTAATTCCTTTACGATTTCAACGTCCGAACCAGTCAATTCTTTTGTCTTTTCATCAAAGTATGTAACCGGATAGTAGAGCCCTTCTGTCCCAACAACAATCTTTCCACTTTCTTTAATTCTTTCCCATGAGTTCTGTTCTTTTTTTGCCGAGCCTGATGAAGAGCTTTCCTTGCTGCCACATGCTCCTAAAATCAATACCAACCCTAGTAAAATTAATAAATAACTTTTTTTCATTCTCTATTCCCTCTTTTCTTATCTTTTTACTGAGATTTAAAATTAAAAAAATTAACTACCTAGAACACAATAAAACCTCCCATCTCGTTAAATAAAACAAGATGAGAGGTTAATTCATTGAAGTAAGTTCTCACCTTATCTTTCAAGCATTTCTGCCTGTTGGATTTGGCACGGTATTAACAAAACCCGCTGCCGAGGTTTCAAAGGGCCAAGTCCCTCCACCTCTCTGGATAAGATAATAAAATTATTTAGCTATAAAAGAAGAATAAAGAGTAATAACCCAAAAGTCAATAAGATAATTAAAAATTAAAAAAGTATTCTCTTAATTACTATTTTTCAATAACAATTCACAGGCAATTGAACTACCAGCGAATAATTACTGACCAGTTCATTTCTTCACCTGCCTCTAAAGTGGAACTTCAGTAAAAAAGAACTTCTAAACAACTGAAGGTACAATAATCATGAAACTTATACCAGCAAACAGTTATAGAAAAAGAGCGCGATTATACATGTATATAATAATAGTAGCACTCCTGCTTTTTTGTCCAAAAGCCGGTAAAGCATATGCGGTTAGCGAAATTCATGCGTTTAGTTTGTGTGCTACTTTATGAGTTGCTGAAGCCTTTTCGAAAATTTCTCACTCTTAATCGTTTATATAATCATTGCAAATAAGCAAAAATGTTATCCCGATATCATCATCACTGATCAGAAATTCCGTAAAAGCTATACCATTTTAACAAAGAAAACCTCTTTCAAATAGAAAAGGGGATTTACATGGCAGGGTCATAGTTCCTCAAGTTTTAAGTTTTCGAATAAAAAACCTGTCACTACCCGACTTTGCCGATTTTTTCGGCTATATACTCCGGAGTGACAGGCTCTTACTATTTCAACTGTAATTTCACAATTGCTTCAACATGTGCCGTCTGCGGGAACATATCTACGGGTTGAATGTACTCTACATTATAATTACTGCTCAATGTCTGTATATCTCTTGCCAATGTGGATGGATTGCAGGATACATAGACGATTTTCTTTGGCTTTACTTTGAGCAAGGTTTGCAATAGGCTTCCATCAAGACCGGTCCTCGGCGGGTCGACGATGACGACATCCGGCCTCCAGCCTTCCTTTGTCCATTTCGGCAGCCAGTCCTCTGCTTTGCCTGTCACATACGTTGAATGTTTAATGCCGTGGCGGGCGGCGTTTTTCTTGGCGTCTTCGATGGATTCGGGGATGATGTCCATTCCCCTGATTTCGCCTGCCTGGTTTGCAACCCAGAGCCCGATTGTGCCAACTCCACAATAGGCGTCGACGACTTTCTCTGTTCCTGTCAGTTGGGCGGCTGCTTTCACCTCGTCATAAAGCTTAATCGTCTGGATCGGATTCAACTGGAAGAAGGTCCTGGCTGACAGTTCAAACTGCAAGTCCCCCAACGTTTCCTGTATAAAGTCACTTCCTGCAAGAGTGGAGGTTTCTTTTCCAAAAATCAATGAGGTCCTTTCGCCGTTGATGTTCTGGACGATTGACTTCACGCCAGGCAGTCTCTTTGTAATTTCCTTAATCAGCAATTCCTTTTTTGGTAGATCCCGCTGTGTTGTAATCAAGACAACCTGCAGTTCATTCGATTGGATGCCAACGCGCGTAACGATGGTCCGGACAATCCCTTTTCGGGTTTTTTCATTATAGATAGGAATGTGCAGGTCCTGAAGGATTTGCCTTACCTTCAACGTAGCGTCGGTTGTCGCCCCATGTTGGACCGCGCATTGCTCGATGTTGATAAGCTTATGCGAATTTAAGCCGTATAAGCCCGCTAGCACTTTTCCTTTTTGGACACCTACCTGGAAGCTGCTTTTATTCCGGTAAGCCCATGGGTCTTCCATGCCGATCATTGGGCGGACGTCGATTTCAACAAGATTCAGCTTTGTGTGTCGTTCTAGTGACTGAAGGACAATGTCTCGTTTTTCAACAAGCTGCTGCTCATACTTGAGATGCTGGAGCTGACAGCCTCCGCATTGTTCATAGACAGGGCATGGCGGTGCAACCCGGTGCGGTGACTTCTTACGGATCTTTTTAATCCGCGCTTCTGCAAACTTCGGATTAATTTTGGTTGCCTCAACGACGACTTCTTCTCCTGGAAGCGCGCCGGGAACGAAGACTACCTGCCTTTTGAAATAGCCGACGCCCTCGCCATTGATGCCCAGCCGCTTGATTGTAAGAGGGAATTCCTGTTTCTCTTTTATCTTAATTGCTTGATCTTGTTTCATGATGCTCACTCTTTTCGTTCTACTATTTGGCAGACAAGAATCCCCGCTCTGCCGTTATTATTCAATGCTTCTCCAAAGATATAGGGAGGCGTAGCTGAGGTAGGGTTCCCAGCCTGTTTTGTATTTTTCCATTTCTTCAATGGTTGGTTTCTTTTCCAGGTTGTACAGTTTTTTCAAGGCGTTTTGGATTCCGATGTCGGCCATTGGGAACAGGTTCTGCCGGCCGAGCCCGAACAAAAGGAAGTTCTGGATGGTCCATGCGCCAATGCCCCGGATTTTAATCAGCCTGTCAAAAATGGCCTGTTCATCCTCGTGCTTGAGTTCTTCCAAATCCAGCCCGCCTTCAGTTACGGCTTTGGCAATATCAATTACGTATTCTGCTTTCCGGCCGCTAAACTGCAGCTCGCGTAGTTCCTCGACTGTCAATGCAGCAACCGTTTCAGGGTCCGGATAGAACCAGGCTCCATCTTTTTCAAAACCGTACTTTTTCACAAACCTTTCCGTAAGCTTAATCGCAAACGCCATATTAAGCTGCTGATGGATAATGCATTTCAGCAGGCAGCCAAACGGGTCGAAGTCAAGAATCAGTGGTGTACCGACATGTTCTTCAAAAATGATAGTGAGATCAGTTTTTCCAAAATGCTCGTGAATATCCTTTAAAGGGACCTCCCACTGGAACACCTCGCCAAGCCGCTTGATAATCCGTTCTTTGTCTCCGTATTCTGCTTCAATTAAGAAGCTTGGCTCCTCGGTCGTTCCAGTTGCTGTTACTTTTGCGGTAAAAGCTTCGCTGTCCAATTTTATCGGTACCTTGATTGTCCTTTTTTCAAGGTCAAGCGCATTGAGTGGGTCCATTGAAAGCCGGTCGAGGACTCTGTCAAAATTATAAGGGCCTTCTATTACAATCGTTTCCTGCCACACACTGGTTTCCCCTTTAGGTTAGTTTCCCGTATTATAGCATGTTTTCCTGTGATGGCATAAAGTGATGGTGCAATCTATAGCGTTACTTCTCACCCCACTAAGGCTGATCAATATTTTTAAAGTTGAACCACAAGCAATTGGGCTTTTCATACTGTTAATCCCCACCTATATTTTCGGTAATCTTAGAACCCTGAGTTGGGTTCTTCTTTGGGCAACAGGGTGGGCTGCATGTTAATGCGGGATAATGTAAGCAATAAAAAATTGCCCTGAAGATTCAGGGCAAAGGGTTATTGTTTCTTTGGTGCAACTGGGATCCAAATTTCACTCCTATACCTCGGCGAACTTGTATCCTTACTTTCGTTCCAGAGGATTTCAGGACCTTCAATAAGCTCATAGTTCGAGGACGGAAGCCATTCGGAATAAATTTTTCCCCACACAGTCTGCAACGTTTCAGGAAAAGGCCCCACTGCTTCAAAAACGGCCCATGTCATTGCCGGAACATCAAGCTGGGCAAGCTGCCCTGGGACGGTTTCGGTAGTCGCAACACCAATATAGTGGTCAAGCTCTCCTTTTTCCTCAAAGCGCCCCTCAGAAAAATTTACCGACGCACTAATCATGCCTGTTGGCTCTGTATTGGAAAGACTTTTTAGCTCGGTGATCAGCTCTGGTGTAAGACTGGCCCACATAGATGCGATTTCCGGATTTACCCCCTCGAAAATAATCGGGACTCTTTTAGTCAGACCGGCAATCTTAAACGGGTCTTTTTTAACAATCCTATAATTCATTTCGCTTCCTCCCTGAACGGTTAATTGAAAGAACATTCGCGGATAGGCTTTAAGCGGTCCGCTCCCATTTCGCACCTCTGATGGAGTGATACCATGCAATGCCTGGAAGGCTCTTGTAAAAGAATCTGGTGATTTATATCCATACTTGTTAGCAATATCAATAATCCTATCGTCACCTGTAGTGATCTCCGAAGCAGCTAAGCTGAGCCTGCGACGCCGGATATACTCGGCGAGCGGCACTCCTGCCAGAAAAGAAAATACCCGTTGGAAATGGTACTCCGAGCAAAGCGCGATTCTGGCAATCTTCTTTAAGTCAATCTCATTGGACAAATTGGCTTCAATATATGCAAGGGCTTCATTCAGCCTTTTTAAAGAATCCAAGAACACTCCTCCTTTCAAATTCAGAATAACAAATATCAGAATGGTTCTCCCGACATTTCATGCACAAATTTGCAGTCTAGAAGAATTCCAAGGTGACTAGCAACACGTTTGTACTATAAACTTATAGTATATTTTGAAAATGAATTTTCGAGCACAATGCCGATGAGGCTTTACAGCATTAAATTGAAATCGGAGGTCTGAGAATGCCTGTCATAGTTGCCAGCATATTTTCAGCGTTTATCGTTTATTATACGGCGTATTCAATTGTAAAGGTATTGGGTATCGCATATGGCAGGAAGGAAATTTCGCTGCGGAGGTATGTTACTGCCGGGCTACTTTCATTCATAATTGGGGTGGCGGTCTCGTCCCTTCTGCCTTTTGGGTATCAGAAGGTATTTGACTTAATCAGCTAAGGGGAGAGGATTATGGAATGACCTATCACATTCGCGTCAGAGCAGGAGCATTGATTTTAGAAAATGAGTCTATCCTTTTAGTTGAATTTAATGATGAAAAGGGGATTCATTACAATCTTCCGGCTGGCGGAGTCGAACCCGGTGAATCAGTAATCGAAGCGGTCCGGCGGGAAGCGAAGGAAGAAGCTTCAGTTGATGTGGAGGTTGGCCCAATGGCATTTGTGTATGAATATGTCCCACATCTTAATAGGAATAGATACGGAGAGGTGCACTCTTTGGGATTGGTGTTCGAATGCAGAATCCAAGAAGGCTCAATTGCGATGATGCCCGCCCATCCCGATCCAAATCAAACGGCAGTTAAATGGGTCAAACTTTCGGAATTAGGGGATATTGTTCTATATCCTAATATGAAAAAGCATATCCTTGCTTATTCTAAGGACAAGAAAAATCTTGAATTAATCGAGGAACATACCTTACCAATATACATAAAGTAAACAGAATTGCTAGGTGGCCATAAGGCCCCCTAGCTTTTCCTAACTTATTCCTAAGATTACCAGGTCGGCTCTTTCCGATGGGGTATGCTCTTCAACATATATATCCTCTGCAACCATCCAGTCGTTAACCCATCTGTCCCTGGCAGCTTCCCCATCCCGTTCAAGGCCGCGCTCAAGACGGATTTTTCTTGGACTGTCAACCCAAATAGTGTAATCATAAAAGCTAGCCAGTTCTCTCCGGGTGGAATAAACTCCTTCAACAATGACAATTCCTCCTATCGGAACTGCATGCCACTCTGCAAGGGTATCTTTCTCCCAATCATATCGCTGATAGTTCCCCTCCTGGTTTTTGGATAGTGGTTCGAGTACCTGCTTTAGAACCCTACCCCAATCAACATCAGCACCAATCGGCTTTGCTTTTGGGGGTAACTTGATGATTTGCGAAGACGGCAAATAAAAGTCATCCATATGAACGACTGTAACGTTAGGTTTTAATTCTTTTAACTTATTGGCAAGTGAGCTTTTTCCAGCACCGCCGCAGCCATCAACACCGATTAGTAATGTCGACTGCTTTCTCGGTATCGTCTCGATGGAGCCAACCAGTTGTCCGAATGTCCGCATAAAAGCACTCCTTTTCTAAAAAAAGACTGAACTTCCTTATTCGTTCTACTAATTTAATCATAATATTGACCCCACTGAATTAACCAGTATATCTTTTTAAAAGTTGGACTATTTGCGACGTTGGATGGAATTCGTCACGGAAATTGCTTTAAGAATACAGATTTTGTTAATGTTATCAGTAGGTTAATTTGAAAGGATTTTTTGTATGTTGCTTCTAAAGAGCATTTTGCTTGGTTTTTCAGTTTCGGCACCAGTTGGCCCAATTGGCTTGCTCTGCATACAGCGCACTCTGGCAAAGGGAAAAGCGGCGGGAATAAGCACAGGGTTGGGTGCGGTTACTGCAAATATGGTATATGCTAGCATCGCCGCGCTTGGCATATCTGCCGTCTCGGCATTTTTGCTTGATCAGCAGGCAGTGCTGCGTTTAGTCGGAACGGCCTTCCTGCTCTATCTTGGTATGAAGACCTTTTTTAAAAAGCCGGCTGGACAAGCAGCTAACCTCCCAGGAGAAACCCTTAAGAGTATGTATGCTTCGACATTTCTGCTGATGATCACAAACCCTGTCACGATCCTAAATTTCACTGCAATGTTTGCCGGACTTGGGATTGAGGAAAGCACAGGCTCTCAAGGTATTGCCCTTTCATTGATAACAGGAGTGGCAATTGGAACAGCTGCCTGGTGGGTATTTTTAAGTATAATGGTAAGTCTGTTTCGAAAGAGCATTACCCCGCATCTAGGATTAGTCAATAAGATTGCTGGTTTGCTGATTATCATCCTTGGTATTGCCTCGTTTTTAAATTAGCTTTTCCTCTTTAACCCATAGGAAAAGCCGGATTCCAGCACACATGGAACCCGGCTTTTTTGTTACTTCTTTGCCTTATCTTTCGCCAAGTGTTCAAGACTTTCAAACGAATAACCCTTGGCTTTCAAGTCCACAATTACTTTCTCGAGCGCGTCTGCATTATCCTTCGATACTGAATGTAGCAGGATGACCGCACCAGGATGAATTTGCCTCATGATGTTATCGTATGCATATTGCGCACCCCGCTGCTGATTAACGTTCCAATCAACGTATGCGAGTGACCAGAACACATGTGTATAGCCAGCTTCCTTGCTAGCAGCAATCGACCTGTCACTAAATGTTCCGCGCGGCGGGCGAACGTATTTCATCTTCTTTTTTCCAGTCAGTTCTTCATATGCTGCACGAACTTTCTCAAGCTCCTCTTTAATTTGAGCATCCGGAATTTTTGTGAAGTCCGGGTGTCCCCATGAGTGATTGCCGACAATATGCCCTTCTTTAACCATTCTTTCTATCCATTCCGGTGCGCTGTCAATATAATGGCCAGTTACAAAAAATGCCGCAGGAACTTTATGCTTTTTCAAAACATCAAGAACCTGGGTAGTATAGCCGTTTTCATAGCCATTGTCGAAGGTCAGGTAAATAACCTTTTTTTCGGGGCTGCCTTTGTAAAAAGCTCCGTTCTTTTCGAGGATGGTTTCATATTGCCAACCGGCATCTGCCGGAATTTCATTTTTACCCCGCTTAAAACCCCAGCCGAAAGATGCACTAGAGGTTTCCCCAAAGGCCATTCCCGGTATCAAGGCAAGCAGGAGGCAGATAGCAATTAAAAGCATGTACAATTTTTTCATAATACGGATTCCTCCAAACCCAATTTTTCTTAGTGTTTGAATTCATCCTCGTTTGTAGTGATGGCAATATATGCTCTTACCTGTAATTCCTGTAAAGTTTATGTCGAAATGACCTATGAAAATGTTTCACGTGTTACATTTCCCGGGGAATTTCATCAATTTTTTTCAAAAAGAAAAAGATGCGGATTCCTTAAGATTCCGCATCTCTGCCATTTTATTTAAATACCGGCTCCTTGAACTGTGCCAATTTTTCTAAAGAAGATTTATCAACATCAGCGTGGAGGCTGTTACCATGAGCATCCATGGTGACTACCGCTGTAAAGCCTTCAACCTTCAAGTGCCACATTGCTTCTGGAATACCGAATTGCATAAGGTCAACACCCTCAACAGACTTGATGCAATCTGCATAATACTGAGCAGCTCCTCCGATTGCGTTCAAGTAAACTCCACCGTGTTCCTGCAATGCTGCAAGAGTTTTCGGGCCCATTCCGCCTTTTCCAATGACTGCTCGGATGCCAAAGCGTTTCATGATGTCCCCTTGATAAGGTTCCTCGCGGATGCTGGTAGTCGGGCCAGCAGCTTTCACATGCCAGTTGCCTTCCGCGTCCTTCAGCATGACCGGACCGCAGTGGTAAATAACCTGCCCGTTCAAATCAACAGGAGAGTCATTTTCTGATAAGTATTTATGAATGGCGTCACGCCCGGTATACATCATTCCGTTGATTTGGACAACGTCGCCAACCTTCAAGCTGCGAATCTGCTCTTCTGTAATTGGCGCCTGGAGAGTGATAACGTTTGGTGCTTCAACAGCTGCTGCTGATTCCGCAGCAGCAAGCTCATGCTCCTTGCTGAAGTCGATTTTTTCGCCTTCCTGGTACATCCAGTCGACGATTTCACCTGTTTCTGGATGAACAGTAACGCCAAGGCGCCGGAATGCCCAACAGTTATAAGCGACAGAAACAAAGAAGCTCGCAGGAATCCGGTTCATGACGCCAATTTTACAGCCTAGAAGCGTTGTTTCGCCGCCAAAGCCCATTGTTCCGATTCCAAGTTTATTTGAATTTTCGACAACATATTCTTCAAGCTGGCGAAGCTCTTCAATTGGATTCACATCGTCATTGGAACGGAAAAGCTGTTCCTTCGCAAGGTCATAACCTGATGAGCGGTCACCGCCAATGCCGACTCCAATGAAACCAGCTGAACAGCCCTGTCCCTGTGCCTGATAGACGGAATGCATGATGCATTTGCGGATTCCGTCAAGATCGCGGCCAGCGCGGCCAAGTCCTTCCAATTCACACGGAAGGCTGTACTGGATATTTTTATTTTCACAACCGCCACCCTTTAAGATAAGGCGGACATCAATATAATCTTTTTCCCATTGTTCAAACTTAATAACAGGCGTGCCGCCACCAAGGTTGTCTCCACTGTTTTTGCCCGTTAAGGAATCAACCGAATTCGGACGCATTTTCCCATCCTTAGTTGCCAGTGCAAGCGCTTCGTGGATTGCAGCTTTTAACTGGATTTGGTTCACGCCAACCGGCGTCTTGATTTTAAAAGTAGGCAGACCTGTATCCTGGCAGATAGGTGATACCTGCTGGTCAGCCATATGAATATTGTTGGTGATTGTCGCGAGGCTCATTGCTGAACGGGTACCCGCGTTCTCTCTTTCGGCCGCACCCTGAATTGCCCTGCGGACATCCTTAGGCAAGTTCGTCGATGTTTCCACAATCAGCTTGTACATGCTTTCTTGAAACTTTTCTATGTTCACTTGTCTGCTCCCCCTTGTTCCTGAACCAGTCTAGTATGAATTTTGAAACAATTCCATCCTTGTTCATTATACTCCTGAATCGTGGGGGATTAAAGTATTATTGATTTTCTGTTGGCCAGGTGAAAAAGAAGCTGGAACGTTCCGGAATGAGGTGTTATTGATTGCTAAATAAGGAATCGGGAGCATGGTAGACTGTAGATTTTCCAATCCCGCTTGTATGGAGTTGGAGTGCTGACAAAAGCCTATAGGCTGTTTTTATTGAGGGAATGTGTGCGAACTCCGCGAACTCGGAGACTGAGATAAACGGTTTTATGAGGAGGAAGTATGCGTAGAGTGCCCCGATATGAGCATCTTTTGAAGTGGTGTTGCAAATAGGGCATTGCCAGTAACCATACTTTCTGACCATTGGCAGATGACGGCACTCTACACAAAGGACCCCTGTTGGTACATCTTTTTCCTTCAATTTATAGTTATCAAGAATGTTCGGAGTTAGCGGCACATGGCTTTTTCGGATCAGATGTCCTATTTCTGCGATTTCCTCACTTGTAGCCTTAGGCTGAGGGTGCTTGTATTCCAGTTCTTGGAGCTTCATCAATAGGTTAGGTGCGTGGCAAATTTTCTTCAGGGCTAGGGTAATCCCTCCTTGAATAGTGAGGATAGTTCTAGGGTTGCTAAACACAACAACATACTCAATTGGGATTGGCGGAACGTTATACGGTTGAAGCCATTTTTGGAGTTGTTGTTGATGGAGGAAAGCCTGTGAGAGAGGATTTTGCATGCCTTCACTTTGGTCATTATAAGTCCGGATCATCTGATTAAAACCATCAAATTTTACTTCACCGGCAATGTTCTTGACTCCAACTATGAAGTGAACATTTTTTGATAAAATCAGGGAATCAGTTTGAAAGAAATACTCACCAAGTGGAAGCCTGATGTCGTGAAGAGTGAAATACTTATTGCGATCCAATTGATTAGTATAATAGTCTGTCTCTCACTCTCCTTTATACCCGGCACTTCGTTTTGCAATGTCTGCTTCTATCGTGGATTTGCTTGGATGCAGGTCCGGCAGCCTAGGATACAGTGCCTCAAGTTTTAGCAGGTGAACAGGTTTGCTTCTTGCTTTTAAGTTCATTCACTTATCATCTCCTTTTTGAGGAAATTCTTCTAAATTGGCTTGGTTCCTCTTCGAAAATAAGAACATTTTCTGAACAGATTTGTGTTCTGGACAGGTTTTGAAAAATGCAGGACAGATTTTTCGAAACACAGGACATTTCCCGAAAAATACGGGACATTTCCCAAAAGATACAGGACACATTTTCAATTTTACAGGACAAACTCCATTCCACCCAATAAACTGAGTACATCCAACAGAGCAACCTTAAAAAAGTTAGTACCATTTTTCAGCTCCTTGGATTCAGGACACATTTTGAAATATGCAGGACAGATTTTTCGAAATACAGGACATTTCCCGAAAAATGCGGGACATTTCCCAGAAGATACAGGACACATTTTCAATTTTACAGACAAACTCCATTCCAACCCAATAAACTGAGTACATCCAACAGAGCAACCTTAAAAAAGATAGTACCATTTTTCAGCTCCTTGGATTCAGGACACATTTTGAAATATGCAGGACAGATTTTTCGAAACACAGGACATTTCCCGAAAAATACGGGACATTTCCCAAAAGATACAGGACACATTTTCAATTTTACAGGACAAACTCCATTCCACCCTGAAAAACCAGGTCTTCCTAACAGCACACCCCTCATTCTACGCAACAAAAAACCCCGCCAAATCTGGCGAGGCTGTTCACGTTTATTTCCTATTCGAATATCTCCGTATATCAATCCCTCTTGCATCGCACCATTCACGTACTTCTTTGGTGATCACGAGTGGACATTGTTTCAATTCAACCAGGTTTCGAGCGCCAAGCATCGTACAAATGGTTTTAACTTGGTCTTGCCATTGCTGCATTTCTTCAATTGTCCGCTCAATTCCTTCTTCCAGTACTATCCTAAGGACTGGACTCGCCACGCCAACCGCACTCGCTCCGAGCGACAAACATTTCACCGCATCAAGGGGATTTCGGATTCCTCCAGAGGCAAATACCATCATACGGTCCACAAAGTCCTGAGCTTCCAATAAGGAAACAGGCGTTGTTTGTCCCCAATTTTCGAGGTAGACGTACTCCTGTTTTTCTCTTCGTTTGTTTTCTATTCCAATAAAATTAGTTCCACCCCGTCCGCTGACGTCCACATACATGATACCCATCCCATGCAATAAATGAAGCGTTTCCCGGCTCATGCCAAACCCGACTTCTTTAACGATGACGGGTACGCCAACTCGGGAATTGATTTGTTCGATATTTTCTAGCCAGTTGGTAAAATCCCGTCCGCCTTCTGGCATAACAAGTTCCTGTGGAGCATTCAAATGAATCTGAAGCGCATTGGCATCGAGCATTTCAACGGCTTTCAGGGCCAGATCAAGCGTAACATCCGCCCCAACATTAGCAAAAATAATGCCTTTCGGGTTTACCTTGCGGACGATTTCATACGTTTCCGCCAATTGATCATTTTTTAAGCCCGCATGCTGGGAACCGACAGCCATTGCCATTCCAGTTGCTTTAGCTACTTCAGCAAGCGCCTGATTTATCGAGCCAGACCGTGAACTGCCACCAGTCATGGCATTAATGTAAAACGGTGTATGGAGCATAAAGTTTGGGAAAATAACCTTCAAGTCCACATCCTCAACGCCTATATGTGTAAGGGAATTATGAACAAAATACAGCTGGTCAAAATGCGATTCCCGAGGGGGTTCATCTGACAGGGCAAGCCTAATGTGTTCATCTTTTCTCTTTTCACGCTTTGCTTGTTCGTCTGTCATTTGCAACCCATCCCTTTTCCAAAAATTGACCTACTGGTAATTATTTTTTACCCATTAGCTTCTATTATGTCATAGTACTAAAGAAAAACCCCGCACATTGCGGGGCTTATATGTCGCGGTTATTAAATTCGCGTACTTTCAATTCGATTTCATCAATAATTTCAAGCAGGCGGTCGATGTCGTCAACATCGGTCTCTTCTGGTTCGATGGCATCCAGCAAATCCATGAACATGTTCAGCCTCTGCTTAAGGAAAATTACTTGTGTATCCTTATCAGTTATATCTTTGCCCAAGTGGTTCGCTCCTTTCGTCTCGTTATCATCCTACCGAAATGGGAACGGTTCGTCCAGTTGTATTATTCCACTTTGGGCAAAAAATCAATCGCGGCAGCGGAGCCTTCCCTGCTCGAATCGGCTGCTCCATACATCTCATCGTTTTCATGGTCTAACTGAATTGCCTGGACATTACCGATAACATGCGGTTCCTCTCCAAATTCGAAGTTCATCGATTCAAGTTTTCCTTTTGCGACCATATCGATCCCTTGCTCCCAGGAAATAAGCTGGCCAGGGGCACAAAATATTCGTGGTTCCTCAATGGCATCTTTAAGGCTCATTCCAAAATCAACAATGTTTACAATCGTCTGGAACACTGAAGCAATAATTGTCGGACCTCCAGGTGAACCTAGAGTTAATACTGGCTTACCGTCCTTAAACAGGATGGTCGGGGATTTGCAACTCACCGGCCGTTTTCCTGGTCCAGGTTCGTTGACTCCTCCTGGGAGCGGATCGAAGTCAGTCAGCTCATTGTTCAAGAAAAATCCATAACCAGGCACTAGGATGCCTGTCCCAAATGGATGCTCTACAGTGGAGGTACAAGCAACAATGTTACCGAAAACGTCGGCAACTGTAAAATGAGTTGTCTCGCTTTGCTCAGCGTCTGCTGGCTGCCTGACTACTGGTCGCCCTTCTTTTCCTTCAAATTTCCACGGGTTTCCGAAGTCAATATCTGGGTTACGAAATTCAAAGTTGATCTGGGCAAGCCGTTCGGCAAGGTATCGTTCATCGGAAAGCCCTTTTAATGGAATATCCGTGCTTCGAGGATCTCCCATATAGGCAACTTTATCAGAAAAGGCTAGCCGCATGATTTCTGCGAACAAGTAGTATTTTTCCCAGGATTTTAGACCATAAGATTTTAAATCAAAATTCTCTAGCAGGCTTAAGATATAAAGCAGGCTCGGCCCCCCTGCTGTGGGCGGGCTTGCTGATGCAATATCATACCCACGGTAGCTTCCCCGGACCGGCTCGTCCACGGTGTGCGTGTATTTTTTCAAATCATCAAGAGTCATGAACCCTCCATGGTCCCGAATAGTGTTCACAATTGCCTCAGCAATTTCACCTTCATAAAATGCTTCAACCCCTTCTTCCCCGATCAAGCGGAATGTTCTTGCAAGGTGGGGTTTCTTGAGGATATGTCCTTCCTCGAGGCCTTCTGAAAAATAAAGCTTCCTTGCCTCATTCCCAAGCCGGTAATTGAACTTGTCGAGCATATCCATATGGACCCAGTTCATCGGAATTCCTTCTTCGCAAGCCTTGGCGGCTGGTTCAACAAGTTCTGAAAGCTGCTTTGTTCCATATTCCTTTAGCGCAGCGTCCATTGCTTTTAATATTCCGGGTATTCCAACTGCTGTTGCATGTGTAGATCGTTTTTTGAACTCAATGATTTCTCCATTTTCATCGAGGAACATTTCAGGATGTGCAGCTGCGGGAGCTTCCGAATGTCCGTCAAATATCTTGGTTGTTCCAGTGTCTTTGTGGTAGACCATAAAGAATCCGGATCCTCCGACCCCTGTATTCGACGGTTCACCAACATTCAGGGCAAACTGGATGGCCACTGCTGCATCTATCGCATTCCCGCCATTTTTCAATATATCCGCGCCAATCTTGGTGGCAAGCGGATGGGCCGTAGCGACCATCCCATATTTTCCTTTTGCTGTTTCTCTTTCTGGTAAACATCTATTAGAACGTGGCAATATGACTACCCCTTTCAAAAAACACTTATAAAGAACTAGTACCCAGGGGTGTTTTTCTTGAAACTGGACGAGTTTGACAGGGCCCTGTATTGATGAAAATATTACCATCTGGCGAATGATTTTCAGCTCTTCAGACAGGATAATATTTGATTCATCCTGTGCGAAAAAATGCCCGGATAGATGATTAGAGTACCCTTTAAAGATTTCTCATTCAAACTTTCTTTTGCCATTAAAAAACCAGCGGATTATTTCCCGCTGGTTGTCTTCAATCAATTAATAGTTCTTCTTCTCATCTTCATCATGGTAGGGAGTCTCCTGGCCGCCAGTTGTGTGTGTGCCATCTTCGTTGTTATAGCCAAGACCGCCTGAACCATCAGAGTTCGCATTAGCATCGCCGCCGACTACATCCCCAACGGAACCGGAGGTGTTGCCCATTCCGTAGTCTGTAGTTGTGTCGCTATCTCCGTAGGAAGATCCGCTTGTTAAGTCCGAAGTTGTGCCAGTTTCAAAGCTTGAAGTAGGGCTTGTCCCAGTTAACGAGCCAGACGCTTCACCAAGGTATGTGCCAGTGGAGCCTGCCATCGCAGAAGTAGATGCGCTGTTCAATGTCGTATCTGAAGACGTTCCTCCAGTTCCGCTAGTCGGAACAGCACTCTTCAGCTCTGTCCCCGCCTCTGCTACTTTAGAGCCAATCGTTTTCACTTCACCTTTAACACCCATCACGGTGTTAATCGCATCCTTTGAAATATCTTTCACTTCGGAAACCTTGCCGAACAAATCGCCGTTCAGCCGATCATATAATGCTTGTGCATCCGAAATGGCTTCCTTCAGTACATTGGATGCTTGTTGAAATTGGGACATCATCTGATCCTTTACTTCTGTCGGATTGCTTTTCACTTCAGTAAACATGCTCTTAGAAGAATCCTTCAGGTTTGTAGCCGTTTCCTTAAGGCTAGAGCGAGTTGAAGAGTCTAGCAGTGTCAAAACTCCCCCGATAACACCACCGATGACAATCCCTTTCAGCAATTTGCTGTTCTTTTCATTTTCCGTATAGCTATAAGACTGGTTATAAGACTGATTCTGGTTCAGGTTCTGGTTCTGGTTTTGGTACTGATTTTCAAACTCGTTCATTGCAATTCCTCCTCAATCCTATTTAGTAAAGTTTGACCTGTTTGTGTATTTCCCGGATATGAGGAAAGCTAAACAACTTGTTTTTCGTACGATACTTTTTTCGCAAGGGTAATTATTCCTATTTTTCGACATAATTCTCACCTGGCATTAATATTGAACAGCAGTAAGGCACTGCAAAGTGTTGATCAAGAATGCAAATTACACTTCACCCTACTCCCTCTTTTCTCAGATTGAAATCAATAAAAAAACCCCGCTTCGTGGCGGGGGTTGTTTATCTTGGGCGTTCGCTCGATGCGAAACTGAAGGAAACGTAGTCCTGAATCGGGATCCAGGCTCCAATCCCCTGGGAAGTAACATTTTTAACGACAATCGATTTCTTGTTTCCTTTTAGGACAAGATATACTTCGCCATATGTTATCTTTCCTTTTTCGTTTATGGCTGGGGCATAGGCGTACAAGTAGCCAAGACGCTTTCTTGGAATGTTATAGATCTGGTCTTTTTTCGTTCCTAGACCGACTACAGTCTCAAACGCGAGAGGAAGCTTTGATTTACTGGAAGCCTTAATTAACATCATCTTCTTTACTTCGTCGGCGTTCGGTATTTTTGCTGTCAGGCCGCCCTTGATAACCTTCTGGGACTCCTGGACATAATGGATTTGGTACGGCTTTTCACCGCCGCGATTGTCAAAATAGTTCGTGTTAATTTTTTGGAATTCCCAATTTGGTGATGTTTCGGCTGATTCATAATTGAGTGGCCATTGGCCGAGATAAATAATTGCCTTGTAACCCAGTGCAAATGGCGTACTATTAATACTCGTTTCATTGAGCATCCGGATCAGGTTCGGATTTTCAATTTTAACTTTGGTCGTATCGATGAGCCGCTTGGCAAGCTCGCTTGGCTGAAGCAGTGGTTCATCCTGATTTGGATTCGGGTACGTATTTTCTTTTGTGATATTCATAGCGCCTTCTGGAATGATTGTTTTCGGCTGGCTTTTTTCAGCAGCAGCTGGCGAAATGAGTGATAGTGCAAAAGTAACTGTAAGAATGAGCGCACCTAATTTTTTCACAGAAAAAGAACTCCTTTCACAAAGTGCATTTGTTTGCCTTTAGTGTTTTCGGAGTTCGGTGATATTATCCAATTGAGCGGCCCTTTTTTGGACCTATAATTTTACCAATAGTTTTTTCTAATTTGTTCAAGCGCTGCTAGCCATCAGTTTGAAAAAGATACGCTCAAATATAGGATAGAAAAGGTCAATGATCGGGCCAATCGCAAACGTGACGATCAAAGTTCCAATCCCAATCGGGCCGCCTACAAGCAAGGCAAGCATTAAAGCCAATAGTTCCGTGGCTGTTTTAGCGATTGTGATACTGATATTAAATCGGTTTTTGATGCCCATCATGAAATTATCGATAGGAAGCAACGGAAATTTTGCCTGCAAATATATGGCCGCACCAATACTAATAATGACCAACCCTGCAAGGAATCCAATCATTTTCACCGTTAATTTCTCAGGTGTCCATTCATCCAGAACAAATAGCAGCCAGACATCAATCATCGGGCCAACTGAGAACAGCAGAACAAAAGCAAGCAGCTCCGGCTTCTTTTGATGTAAAAACGCATTGACAACCATTAAAATAGCAGCAACAATCATTACCCAATTTCCTACAGTAAGCCCGAATGTCTCCGATAACCCGACATTCAGCGCATCCCATGCCCCCGCGCCAACATCTGCAACAATTGTCAGGGAAACTCCAAAGGTCAGGATTATAAGGCCAATAATGAAAAATGATATCCTGTAGAAAAATGCCATAATTTACCCCTCAAAAATAATTATCAGAATGTTTACAAAAATTAAATAACAATGTATACTTACCTTATCTAATCAAAAGGAGGGCTGAATCAAATCGCTCTAAATACACATATGAAGGAGGCGGGAATCACTAATTTATGTTGACTGATATTGATTTTACCATATTAAGCATAAAGGTTGGTGATTGTTCCCAAATAAAAGCGACTTGATTAATACAAAAACAATGACCTCAAAAAAATACTTAGCAAAAAAATGACTCCTGGCTATTTTCAAAGGCCTGGAGTCATTTTTGTGTAAGAGACCACTTTCAACCCGATAGCAGAGCAGATGACCAGAGCCAGACAGACAATTTTTCGCCAGTCCTTTGATTCCCCTTATACGAGAACTCCCCACAAAAAGCCCGGGAGAACTTATTGACAGTTTCCCCCGGGCTTTTTATCCCTCCTAATTCTATCCTGCGGGCTCTTCTCTAGGACCAGGCCAACACTTGTTTGCGGGACTCTAAAAGATCTAAATTATTTTATTTTACACATCTGGAAACTGACTATAGGAGGAAAAATCCAATACCCATAATGACATAAGCAGCAAGCAATGTTAAACCTTCAAACCAATTCGATTCGCCATCATTGGAGATGATGATCATCAGCAGAACTGAGGATACCATTGCAACCAGCTCCGGCAGTGTAAATACGAGTGGCATTGTTTCAGCAAAAAACAGGGATATAAGGACAAGTACAGGTGCAACGAACATCGCAATCTGTAAGGTTGAGCCTATCGCAATTTCCACAGCAATATCCATTTTGTTTTTATAGGCAAAAATGATTGCTGATGCATGCTCGGCCGCATTACCGACAATGGCAACAATGATGACCCCAATGAACAGTTCGGTCCAGCCGAATGAATGGGCGACCTCCTCGAAGGTATGGACAAGATTTTCTGACACATAAGCAACTGCAATAGTTGCAAGCGCGAGGACAAGCATTGCTTTACCTTTGCTCCATTCCGGTTCTTCGTGGCTATGTTCCCCGTTATTTTCACTCTGATAAACCCCGCGGTGAGTAACAAGCTTGAAAAATAGTGCCGCAAGATAAAGTGCAATTAAGATAATAGAAATTCCGATACTTAATGAAATTGTTTTACTTTCACTCATTCCCATTGAAAAAACTTCAGGAATAACAAACGCAACTACAACCGCAAACATAAGCAGCCCTGAGTTGTGGCGTGCATCATGGACGTTGAAAACCTGGCGCTTGAACTTAACTCCACCAATGAAAAAAGACAATCCAGCGACAAGCAGCAGGTTCCCTAGTACCGAACCGGTAAGTGATGCAAGCACAACACCTGTCAGGCCAGCCTTTAATGCGAAAATTGAAATGATCAGCTCGACCGCGTTCCCAAAGGTTGCGTTCAATAGGCCGCCAATCCTCGGACCCGCAATAACGGCAAGACTCTCAGTCGCGCGCCCCATATAGCTGGCGAGTGCTACGATTGTTAAGCAGTAAATGACAAATAATAGCGTACTTGGCCAGTGCATCAGGCTTCCAATTACAGACAGCGGAACGCCGACAAAGGTAAGAACCATAAAAATTTTATTAGCCACAATAGTTCCCTCACAATCTCTATCTAAATTTCTTCCACATAACTTTACCCGCGTTTTTGTCATTTATTCCCGTTATTCGAGGTGGATTTAAGACGATATTAATTCGAAGGTTTCCTTGATTGAGATACTGCCGGCGACTGACTGAGCCATCGGGCAGTTTTTTGCAGCGACATCAACCGCCTTTTGTATTTGGATTTCGTCAAGCTGCCGTCCCCTAATAATATAATGGATGTGAATACGTTCAATTTTGCCGGTCCCGCCATCTGCTCGGTCAACCTCAGCTTGGATTTTTATATCCTCAATATCAATGCGTTTCTTTGTTAAAATTTTTCTCAGTACTCCACCGCTGCAGACCGCAATTGAGGCAACCATCAATTGGTATGGCCTGTGCCCGGCACCGTCCTTGCCAGAGACATCAAGGCGTCCATAAGGCAAATCCCCATAAAAGCCTTCTTCCTTCATAAAGAACTCCACTTTTCCACCCGCTTCCTCTTTTGGTTTTTTTATCGTATAGAGAATACCGTAATTATTAATTTTAGAAAAGATTATTTTGTATGTTGATTTTCATTCTTCAAAGGAGATTTCGAGATTCAGGCAAAGCAGTGCCAAAATGGTATGATTAGAAACTTCCTATGTGACGTTTAAACAGACTGCAATCGCCAAAAGGTAACATAGAGCCTTCCTATGTAACGTTTCATCAGACAGTGATTCCTCCATATACTATCTTCCCGCTTGCAAAACTACCCTCCAAAAGATACCATCAACATGAAATCTTTCAGCAATCGGGGTCTTAACATTATGAAAAAAACACCTGGCGCACATCTTTGGATTCTGGTTAGTACGGTAGGCATTTCTGGACTTTCGCAGGGGATGCTGCTCCCACTTGTGGCAATTATTTTAGAAAGAGACGGCTTTTCGTCCTTATCAAACGGTATCAATGCAATGGCTTTATATATTGCCATCCTGCTAGCATCACCGTTTATGGAAGCACCGCTTAGAAGGTTCGGATATAAACCTGTCATGCTTGCCGGGGGGCTTAGCGTGGCAGTTGCACTTGCGCTGTTCCCCGCCTGGAAAAGCTTCTGGTTCTGGTTTTTCCTGAGGTTCTTAATTGGAATTGGCGACCACTTTCTTCACTTTAGTGCCCAAACCTGGATTACTGCGGCGTCCCCGGAGAATCGCCGCGGCCGGAATGTGTCATTGTACGGATTATTTTTCGGAATCGGCTTTGCGGCTGGACCGGTCCTGACACGGCTGGTTACAATCGACGAAGCGCTTCCGTTCATGATATCTTCGGCACTTTCGTTACTCTCCTGGCTGTTTGTGTGGCTTCTGCGAAATGATTTTCCAGATTCAGACGGAACTGTAGGCAGCTCCTACAAGAGTTCCTTCTCACGCTTCAGCAAGGTGCTGAAAATCGCCTGGGTGTCATTATTGCCTCCACTAGGATATGGTTTCCTTGAAGCTTCACTGAATGGCAACTTTCCAGTTCTGGCGCTCCGGAATGGGCTCGATGTGTCGGCTGTTTCAATTATCCTGCCAGCATTCTCGATTGGCGGTATTCTCTTTCAATTTCCGCTTGGAGTGATGAGTGACAAGTACGGACGGCGAAATGTCCTGATGGGGATCATGCTGACCGGGTTTTTCTGTTTTATCGCGGCTGGTATATTTTATGATTCAGCCATCGGCCTTTTGATAACATTCTTCCTTGCCGGAATGGCAGTCGGAACAACCTTCTCTCTCGGGATTAGTTATATGGCCGACTTGCTTCCAAGGCAGCTTCTACCGGCGGGGAACCTGATGTGCGGGATATTTTTTAGCCTCGGCAGTGTCAGCGGCCCATTTTTTGGCGGCCTCGCCATCCAATTTACTGAGGGCGGCAGTTTCTTCTATTTGATAAGTGTCCTCCTATTGATCATCTTTATAACGCTGGTTGTTTTCAAACAACCATCACCAGCAAAAGGTTAATTTTAATTTACTGTGAATATATATAGTAAGAGAATAATATTTCTTGCTTATAGCTTTTCAAAAAATAATTCCTATGATAGAATAATTCTAAATAAGAAACCAAATGCTTTATGCTGCTATTCAGTCTTGAATAGCGGCATTCGTCTTTTTATAGGCTTAATGAGGTTGAATATTATTCTCAATTAGGGAGGCGTAATCGAAAATGGAAGCACGTGTACAGGTTAATGCGAATGGGAAATCAGAACCAAGCCTTTTTGAAAAAATGGCAGTCCATGCAGAATTGATTTGCGCTGCAGTAAGCGGAATTCTGATTTTAACAGGCTGGCTGCTCGATGGATCTGCAAGTGTCGCGGCATATCTTGCAGCGTTTGTTATCGGAGGCTACTTCAAGGCTAAGGAAGGCATTGAAGAAACCATGAAAAACAAAGAATTAAATGTTGAAATGCTAATGGTATTCGCGGCAATCGGCTCGGCAATCATTGGCTACTGGGCAGAAGGAGCAATCCTGATTTTCATTTTCGCCGTTAGTGGCGCTCTTGAAACCTACACCATGAATAAAAGCCATAAGGAGATTTCGGCTTTGATGGAGCTTCAGCCTGAAGAAGCTCTCCTTGTGGCAAACGGGATAGAACGCAGAGTCCCTGTTTCCCAGCTTAAAGTCGGCGATGCAATTCTCGTCAAGCCTGGAGAACGCGTACCTGCTGATGGAATCATTCAAAAAGGTGAGTCAAGCATTGACCAAGCCGCGATTACTGGAGAATCAATTCCCGTAGAGAAAGGCCTTCGGGACGAAGTGTTTGCGGGAACAGTCAACTTATCTGGAGCAATTACAGTTGAAGTATCTAAAGCGAGTACGGATACACTTTTTTCAAAAATCATCGAGCTTGTCCAAAACGCTCAGAGTGAAAAATCTCCTTCCCAATTGTTCATAGAAAAATTTGAAGGCAGCTATGTAAAAATCGTGCTTATTGCTGTCGGGTTAATGATGATTCTGCCGCACTATCTGCTCGGCTGGGGCTGGCAGGAAACATTCTACCGGGCGATGGTCCTGCTTGTTGTCGCTTCGCCATGCGCGCTGGTCGCTTCAATTATGCCGGCAACCCTGTCGGCAATTTCCAACGGGGCACGAAACGGCATCCTTGTTAAAGGCGGCGTTCACCTTGAGAACCTGGCCAACCTAGATGCGATCGCTTTTGATAAAACTGGGACATTGACGAAGGGCAAGCCGGAAGTAACCGATTTTCTTGCAGCGGAAGGCTATTCACGGGAGGACCTTCTCTGGAAACTAGCATCGATTGAAAATCAATCCAACCATCCGCTCGCTCGGGCAATTGTTTCTTTTTCAAAAAATGAAATTTCCAAGCCTTTGGTAGAACCTGATAAAATGGAAGACCAGCCAGGCTGGGGGATACTTGCTGAATTACAAGGCGAAGTATGGAAAATTGGAAAGGCTAGTTTTATTGGCAAAGAAGCGGCGGCCGTTTTTGCAGACAATGCTGCCAGCCGGCTTGCTGCGACAGGGAACACACTTGTGTTCATTTCGATTGACGGTGTTCCAGCCGGGATGCTTGCGCTGAAGGATGTAGTCCGCGACAGGACGAAGGCTGCAATCGCTAAGCTTGAAGCTGAAGGCGTCCACACAGTCATGCTCACTGGCGACAGCGAAACGACTGCAAAAGCAATAGCCAGTGAAAGCGGCGTAGACGAGTACTTTGCCGAATGCCTTCCGGAGGAAAAGGTCGACCGCCTGAAGGGCTTGATGGGCCGTTATCAGACGGTTGCCATGGTTGGCGATGGAATTAACGACGCACCTGCGCTTGCAACGGCGAATGTTGGAATTGCGATGGGCGAAGGTACGGATGTTGCGCTTGAAACTGCTGATGTAATCCTCATGAAAAACGACTTGCCAAAGATTGCCGAAGCAATTCGTCTGTCGCGCCGTATGAACCGGATCATCAAGCAGAACATCGTTTTCTCCATTCTGGTCATTATGGTACTCATATCCTCGAACTTCCTGCAGCTCCTCGATTTGCCCTATGGCGTAATCGGGCATGAAGGAAGTACGATTTTGGTTATCTTAAATAGCCTAAGGTTGTTAAGATCATAGAAAAAGGCATTCGCCGCGCGGCGAATGCCTTTTCTATTTCATATACTTTTCCATGTCATCGGATAGGATTGATGTGTCCCAGGGCGACCAAAAATATGTTTTTCCGTCATAGGCCATACCGTACTTATGCGCGATTGGTTCGCCTGTATACAAAACGATATCATAATAAGTTGGATCGCCATTTTGTGTATTTGGCGAGAAAGAGGAGTTCGTTTCGCTTGTTAGTAAAAGCTTCATGAAGGCTGCAACTTCTTCCTTGCTTTCTATTTCATTAACCAGCGAGTTTCCTTGAGCTGTATAGGACTGATAAATTTGAATCCTATTCACCTTATCAATCGGCATATCTTTAAAATGCCACTTATACTCATCATCCTCTCCCCTTGCATAATAAACGCGATAACCGTTTATTGCCCCCTCATCTTTTACTGCAAGAAAACCTGGCAGCCCTTTAATCTCGTAGAGCGCCGTTCCTTTCTCATGAAATGCCGCGTCGCCATCTTTAATACGATAGTTTGAGTCCGATACATTGTCGGCGACCTTGAAATTCACTTCCCCGACTTTTTGGCCAATAAAGGTTTCATCTTCAAGGACGCCTTCAAGGATGCCATTGTATTCAACCCCATCCCATTTGATAAAATCCACCCAATCAATCTCCACATGTGTTTGTTGAAACGGATTAGACTGGCAGCCACCAAGCAGTACCAGTAGTAGCAGTAACAGACCTTTCTTCAACAGCATCGCCTCCAATATATAGTAGACGGGTACCGATATGGTTTCATTACAAACATGGAAAAACTTCTACGGCTATCTACTGGCACATTGTATTGGATTGTGAAAAATTGTTTAGCTTTTCTTCCATTGACAGCAGCTTTAGATGTTCCTGCTAGCTGCCATTGTTTAACCTTATTTAAGCATGAACCTGTCGTGTTTCTTCCATTGACATCCACAGTGAGACATTTGATGTCGTGACCGCTTTGGCACCTGCGTTAATAGCGTTAGCGATTTCTATTTTTGTTGATATCAGCCCTCCCGTTAAAACGGGGATAGAAGTTACCTGTCCTATTGTTTTAATATAATCGGGGATAATCCCTGGCAATATCTCCAAATAATCTGCCTCTGTCTTTTTGGCTATTGTGTAACTCTTTTCAAGAGCCTGTGAATCTAAAAGAAAAATTCTTTGGACGGTCATTAATCCACGTTTCTTTGCTTTGGAAATAACATTTGGTCTTGTAGAAATAATCCCATAAGGTTTGATTTCCTGGCAAATATATTCAACAGAATATTCATCATTTTTCAATCCCATAATCAAGTCGGTATGGAACAGGATTTTTTTATTATGTTCCTTGGCAAGTAGGGAAATAGGCTTTAAATGAGCAATATTGGTCTCTAGGTATACCCCATATTCATAACTGCTTTTTAGAAATAATTCATATTGAGACATGTTTTTCACAACTGGTATTACATATTGTCCATATAAACTCATGTTTTCTCCTCTTATAGGAAATTTACAAGCCAATTCATTGTTTCTTCCTCATCTAGCCCATTTACATTGACCCGAATGACATCTCCTTGTTTTATTACTGATGCCATCAGGCTGATTACGCTTTTAGGATTAAGTTTCTTTTCGTTTACCTTGAATTCCACGCTGCTTTGAAACTTATTCAAATTTTTAACAAGGTCTGCAGCTGGCCTTGCATGGAGTCCCTTTTCTATAGAAATTGTTATGTCTTTTACTATCATGTTTTTCACCTCGGAAATATAGCTATCTATCAACTTTTTGAAGACCCCTAGCCCCTTCCGCCGCTGCAACCACATCATCAAGGGGACTGCCCAATCCTGCCTGAATAACTGCGGCATAAGCACCTTCCACAAGTGGGGCATCTGCAATTTTAATAGCCGGATAATCTATCATCATTTCCACTGCCATTTCTGCATTTATCAAGGCACTACCCAAGTCGAACACGATGGCAACTCCCTTATCGGAATATACGGATTCGATTGCTCCCTTAATTTTAAAAACATCCGTTCCAATTTCTTCATCGCTTGTTCCGCCAGCTGTTGCGATAGATACGTTTTGTTGGATTTCAGCAAGCAGCTTATATAGGCCCTTAACAAGGTCTGCACTATGAGAGATTAATACGATACCTACGTTTTTCATGAATTTACCCCTTTACAAACCTTAGCCAATTCAGCAAAGAATAAATGGGAGGATGCTGCCCCTGGATCAATGTGGCCAACCGAACGAGGTCCCAAGTAGGACGCCCTTCCCTTTCTCGCTTCAAGATCTTTTGTTTGATTCATTTTATTGGATGTTAACTGAATTAAACTATCCCAGTCAGGACTGTTAGCCTGCCCGTTCAAAAATTCTACTGCAGGTATCCATACATCCAGCATTGTTTTATCCTTTAAAGTGGCTTTCCCCCTAATTTTTAGCCCTTCGAGGCCTTCTGATAACGCAGCTGTCAATTCTTCGAAGGATATTTCGGATTTATCCTTCAAAACTGCAGAAGCCTTTATGAAAACAGTTCCATATAAAGGCCCGGATGCCCCACCTACCTTTGTCAGGAGAACCATTCCAGCATCCTTAAATATAGAACCTATATCGGTATACTCTGACCCTTCAAGCTTTTTCGCTAATTCATTAAAGCCCCTGGCAATGTTGATTCCATGGTCCCCATCACCTATTGCCTGGTCAAGTTCAGTTAAATACATTTTTTCCTGCTGGTAAATCTGATTGAGTTGGGTTAGCCAATTTCTTGCGTCTCTGATTCCAAATGGCATAAAACCTCTCCTTTAATGATGATTTTTCAAACTTGGGGAAATGCGCCCTGATAAACTTACCTTTTAAAGGCGACTGTATCTGCTTTAGCATTCAGCAATTCAGAAAGCCTGCTATCCAGGCGTAGAAGGGTGACGGAACATCCTGCCATTTCGAGTGAAGTCATATATTCGCCAATAAATGTCTCCTCGACTTTGATTCCTTTTTCTTTTAGTATTTCGGCCACTTTATTGTAGACAATATAAAGCTCCATTAGCGGAGTCGCCCCAAGCCCATTAATCATGACCGCTACCCGGCTATTTTCATCAAGCCTCAGCTGCAACAGGGTCTTTTCAAGCAAAATCTCTGCGACTTCGTCTGCTGTTTTGATTTCACTTCTTTCAATTCCAGGCTCTCCATGAATCCCTGTCCCAATCTCCATTTCGTTTTCGCCAATTGAAAACCCTGGTTTACCTGCAGCCGGGACCGTACAAGGCGTCAAAGCCATACCCATGGAACTCAGGTTTTTGATTGCATGGTTTGCCACTTCGGCCACTTCCTCAAGTGAAGCTCCGGTTTCAGCCAGAGCACCCGCAATTTTATGGACGAAAACTGTACCCGCAATACCCCGTTTACCAATTGTGTATGTAGAGTTTTCTACTGCCGCATCATCATCAACAACAATCTTGGCCACTTCAATGCCTTCTGCTTCGGCCAACTCAGCTGCCATCTCAAAATTCATTACATCACCTGTGTAATTTTTAATTACTAGAAGAACGCCTTTTCCCCCATCTACTGCCTTGATGGCTTCGAAAATCTGGTCTGGAGTAGGAGATGTAAATACTTCACCTGCTACAGCCCCATCAAGCATCCCCTTCCCTACATATCCGCCATGAGCAGGCTCATGTCCGCTTCCTCCCCCACTAATGATTCCAACCTTTCCTTTTACAGGAGCATCCTTTCGCACAACTACATTTGTTCCAGGGACTCTTTTTAAACTTGTTTGATAAGCTGATACAAATCCAGATACCATTTCTGAAACAACACTTTCAGGATGATTAATTAACTTTTTCATTCAAAATACCCTCCTTTTACTTGTTTCGATTAATTTAAATGCAAGAAATGTGCCAAGCTTTCACTATCAGTGTAAATGGAGGTAAAAGCAAAAAATGGGTCACTCCCAGCTTTTCCTGCATTAAAAAAGCAAGAAGGCTGTGGAATAACCCAATTTTGTCTATTTTTACGGAAGGACACTTGCTAGTTTGGATAATTTTTATCAGGCCTGTGGAGTTTTTTCCAGGACGGTTGATAAATTTTCCCCATGCTGCTGATAGTTTTTACCAAGTAAATGATCCAGGTTATACTTTCTTAACTTACTAGCTGCAGTTTTATGAGTAATTCCAAGTGCTTTTGCCAATTGATTGTAGCTCGGATAAAATTGGACGGCGTATTCAAATATGTTCTTTTCATACTCCTCTAAGGGCAGGACTTTTTTGTTGAATTCAACCTGCAGAGATGATTCCCTTTCATGTGAAATATATTTCGGAAGATCCCTGCAATAAAGGGTTTCATCCTCCGTAAGTGCCACAGTCCGTTCAATTGCATTTTGTAGTTCCCTGATATTCCCAGGCCAAGTATAATTCGCAATAGCTTCCATAAAGCCCTTCTCGTAATAACTAATATTTTTTCCCATCTGCCTGTTAAACTGTTTCCTAAAATGGTCGACTAGAGATGGTATATCCCCTTTCCGCTGCCTGAGCGGTGGAAGATGGACCGGTATTACATGTAAGCGGTAGTAAAGGTCTTCCCTGAACTTCTTTTCCTTTATCATCTTATCTAGATCTTCATTTGTTGCGGCGATGATCCTGACATTAAGATTGATGGTTTCATTTCCGCCAACACGCTCTATTTCCCGGTCTTGAAGAACTCTTAACAGCTTTGCCTGGAGATTAATATCGAGCGTACCAATTTCATCGAGAAAAATTGTCCCATAATTGGCCAGTTCAAATTTGCCCTGACGAGTTCTTACTGCTCCTGTAAAAGCGCCTTTTTCATGTCCAAACAATTCGCTTTCTATGAGATCTCTAGGAATGACGGCACAGTTAACTCGAATAAAAGGATTGTTTTTCCGGTTGCTAGATTCATGTATCGCCCTTGCTACAAGTTCTTTACCGGTTCCGCTTTCACCGGTTATCAACACGGTGGAAATCGTTTTAGAAACTTTATTTGCAATTGTTAAACTATCCATTAAGGCCCCGCTGTTTCCTATGATTGTAGAAAAAGCTTCATCCAAATGGAGATGCTTTGAAAGTTCCATCTCCAAGTATTTCGTTCTTTCTTCCATTATGGAAAGCTTTTTCATTAAGGATTTCAACTCATTGCATGGGCTTAATGAGACGACAGCACCATGAAACTTATTATTTAGAGCTATTGGTTTCATTTTAATAAAGTACTTGTCGTTTTTAATCGTTATAATATCGCTATTGAGAGGAACTTTTCCGTTAGCTAAACTTCGCCAAGCTTTTTGACCAATAAGGTTTTCAAAAAACCGCCCTTCAATGGTTGAATCAAATAGTTTATCCATATGTTCATTCATATACATGCATCTTCCCTCATGATCTGTAAGAGCAATTAAATCGGTTACAGAATCAAGGACAAGATTAAGCTTTTCCTGTAGTTCTCTTTCTTGGTGAAGTTCCAAATTTATTTTCTCAAAGTCCGAAATATCCTGGAAAATAGCCACAGCCCCAATAATTTTTCCATTGAATAAAATGGGAGCACGATTAACGAGGATAATATGTTTTTTTAAATACTGCTTTTCTGCGAATTGGGTTTCCCCTGTTTCTAAAACTTCATGAAGCTTTGAATTAGGAAGCACATCACTTGCTAGTTTATTCAATAGTCTGTGTAAAGGAATTCCTAGAAGTTTAATCGCCGCTTCATTGGCAAAAGTGATCATATTATTGCTATTTACAACAATCATCCCGCTCGGAAGATGAGAGATTGCCTCTTGCATGATAATGGAATTTTCCATCAGGAGCCGATCTGCTTCTACCTCCTGCCTATCAATCACTTGAGTCTTTTCAAAAAAGCTCATGATTTCTTCTTCAAGCTGTGCAGGGATTGGGCTTTCAAATAATAAAGTTAATTCCTCTCCCTGCATTATTTTTAGGGAAACAAGAGATAAAAGATTAGTTACACCGACACGGCGGCCCTTGTATTCCACATAACTATTTTTAAGAATGGATTCGTCCTTTATCTCGGTATGCAGCATGGCAATGAAAGATGCTGCACTTCTCACATGTAAACCATTTTTTTGAAATACTTTTACGGACAGCTCGTACATTGGCATCCCCCTGTTTCCGAACCTTTTAATCAAATGAAAAACCCCCGTTATGGAGGCTTTATATGGAAGTGATTATCTAAATTTTAACATATAAAACGTTTTCACGCGCCTTATATTAAGCTTACCGATTGTCGGCTCTACTGACCCATGCAAAGGAATACCTCCTTATCCGGCCACCATCGTTGCTGCGGTAATTTCCTTTTCTAGATCTTGATCGTATTTATTTCTTTGCTCATCGTTCCAATTTAGGACCTGTGCCATATAGGCACTGGCTCCTTCCTTGGTATCCCGGACAGTATCTATATCAAAAAGCAAATCTCCTGTTCTCCTGAAATAAAAGTCTACTAGAGTGCCAACTAGTTCATATTCAATTCCGTAAATTAATTTTGCAAATATAACTAATGGAAGATTGTATTCCTTAGCCAGTTTTTTGTTGTGACTAACCAAAGAAAATACGACTGGTGCATTTGAACCATAGAAAGCTGCCAAGTGCCTGGCGTCTTCCCTACTCAATCCGGAACTAACTCCTTCCGCTTCAACAGACGAAATATAACGCTCGAAATTTTCCGCTCCGCCTACATCGCCGCCTGACATCGGCAAATGTATCGTTTGGCATGGTTTTATTGGACCGCTTCCTTCGGCCAGCAGTTTTTCAGCTACAAGGTCAACAATGGTTTCTGCCATTTTTCGGTAACCGGTTAATTTCCCACCTGCAATTGTTAGTAACCCAGATTCCGATTCCCAAATTTCATCTTTCCTCGAAATCTCGGATGGTGCCTTTCCTTCCTCATGAATAAGAGGCCTGATTCCTGCCCAGCTCGATTCAATGTCGTCCGCAGTGATGCCAACCTCTGGGAACATATAATTAATTGCTTTTATAATATAATCCCTGTCTTCCCTGACCATTTTCGGATTTGCTTTGTCTCCATCATAGAAGGTATCCGTTGTCCCAACATACGCTTTCCCGTTTCTCGGTATTGCAAAAACCATCCTTTTATCAGGAGTGTCAAAATAAACCGCCTGTTTTAGCGGAAAGCGAGATTGATCAATGACAACGTGAATCCCTTTAGAAAGGATTAAGGACTTACCCTTTTTGGACCCATCTATTTCACGGATTTTATCAACCCATGGACCGGTAGCATTAACGATTTTTTTTGCGTAAACATTGTATTCTTCGCCTGTAAACTGATCCTTTACAACAACACCGGCCACACGTCCATTCTCTGTAATTAGGTTTACAACTTTAGTATAATTTATAGCAGCTGCTCCCTTTTCCACGGCCGCCTTTATTACTTCTATGGTAAGCCTTGCATCATCGGTACGGTATTCAACATAATACCCCCCGCCTTTTAATCCTTCCTTCTTGATCAAGGGGGCTTTTTTTAAGGTTTCTTCCCTTGAAAGCATTAATCTGCGCTCATTTTTCTTAACTCCTGCCAAAAAGTCGTAAACCCTCAAGCCTATTGATGTTGTAAAACTACCGAAAGTGCCCCCTGTGTGAAATGGCAGAAGCATCCACTCAGGTGTGGTAACGTGCGGGCCATTTTCGAATACAATTGCCCTTTCCTTTCCTACCTCAGCAACAACCTTAACATCCAATTGCTTTAAATAACGGAGACCACCGTGGACTAGTTTTGTTGAACGGCTTGAAGTTCCAGCTGAAAAATCCTGCATTTCCACGAGAGCAGTTTTGATCCCCCGTGTAGTTGCATCCAATGCAATACCAGCGCCGGTAATCCCTCCTCCTATGACTAGTAAGTCAAAAGAATCACTTTTTAATTTCGAAACAAGTTCCACACGTTTTCTATTTGTAAACATACGTTTTTCCTCCTTAAACAGGAAAAGAGACCACAAAGAACATCACCTGATAATCGGTAATGCTTTGCGGTCTCTCCAGTACTCCTGCCGAATTATTAACTTATCTTAAGTATACCAATTATCAGGCAAAATTGATATTACTTTTAGTAAACCTTTATTTAAATGCCATTGTTGCATTTACAGCTTTTTTCCATCCACTGTAAAGCTGATCGCGAGTTTCATCGGACATTGTCGGTTCAAACGAACGATCAACGGCCCACTGTGATGCAATCTCTTCTTGGCTTTCCCAATACCCTACAGCGAGCCCTGCAAGATAGGCAGCACCTAAAGCAGTCGTTTCATTAACTACTGGTCTTTCGACTGGAACATTTAAAACATCACTTTGGAAGTTCATCAAGAAGTTATTCATTACTGCCCCGCCATCGACACGAAGGGTTTTCAATTGGATACCGGAATCTGCCTCCATCGCAGATAATACATCCTTTGTCTGGTAGGCCAGTGATTCAAGAGTGGCACGTACAAAATGTTCTTTGCTCGTTCCACGTGTAATTCCGAATACTGCCCCCCTTACATCACTATCCCAGTATGGAGTTCCAAGGCCTACGAAAGCAGGAACAACATAAACCCCCTCTGTGGATTCTACCTTTGCTGCATAATTTTCACTGTCTTTTGCACTCTTTAGCATTCTCAAGCCATCACGGAGCCATTGAATCGCGGATCCTGCAACAAAAATACTACCTTCGAGAGCATATTCAACTTTACCATTAAGCCCCCATGCAAGTGTGGTTAACAGTCCATGTTCCGAACGGACTGCTTTTTCACCAGTGTTCATCAGCATGAAACAACCCGTTCCGTACGTGTTTTTCGCCATTCCTTCCTCAAAACAGGCCTGGCCGAACAATGCTGCCTGCTGGTCACCGGCAGCACCCGCTATAGGCACTTCCTGTCCAAAGAAATGATAGGAAACTGTATTTGCATAAACTTCCGATGACGCCTTTACCTCAGGCAGCATGGAAACCGGTACCCCCAGGATGTCTAAAAGTTCTTTGTCCCACTTCAAATCATAAATATTGAACATCAGGGTTCTGGAAGCATTGCTATAATCGGTGACATGAGCGCGGCCGCCTGAAAGCTTCCAAATCAGCCATGTATCAATCGTACCGAATAACAGCTTGCCTTCTTCTGCTTTCTGTCTTGCCCCGTCAACGTTATCAAGGATCCACTTGACCTTAGTCCCTGAGAAGTAAGCATCAATCAGCAAGCCTGTTTTTTCTCTAAATAGGTCATTAAAGCCTTTTTCCTTTAACTCATCACAAATTCCGCTCGTTTGCCTTGATTGCCAAACAATTGCGTTATACACAGGGACTCCTGTTTCTTTATCCCACACAACCGTTGTTTCACGCTGGTTAGTGATGCCTATTCCTGCAATTTGTTCAGGTTTAACATTTGATTCAGATAATACTCCTGCTATTACTGCCAAAACGGAACCCCAAATTTCATTTGCGTTGTGTTCCACCCAGCCTGGCTTTGGAAAATGCTGTGTAAACTCCTTTTGGGAAACATGGACGATTTCACCCGCCTTGTTAAAGAGAATCGCCCTTGAACTTGTGGTTCCTTGGTCTAAAGATAGAATGTACTTTTCCATAAAAATATCCCCCTTTTAACTCCAAGTTAATTCGTAAACTTCAATTTTAGAAAGCTATCATTTCAAACTTACTCATTAATACATTGATTATGCTTACCACTTTTAGGCCCTCATTTTTGGAACAGCCATTTCACCCGGCTGTTTTTTTCCTCCAACATAGGCTGCTCCCAGAGAGACTACTGCTATACCAACTACAACCCAGAATGAAGTGGTTACTTCACCGGAGAACACAGCTTTGTAAAAAACAGCTCCTAACGATCCACCGAGGAGAGGACCAACAACCGGAATCCACGAGTAGCCCCAATTGGATCCACCCTTGCCCGGAATTGGAAGGATGAAATGAGCAATCCGCGGTCCAAGATCGCGTGCAGGGTTGATTGCATATCCTGTTGTACCACCCAAAGACATACCAATAGCGACAATCAATAAACCAACTGCAAAAGGATTAAGACCTTCAGTGAATTTATTAGCCCCTATGAATAATAAACCTAGAACAAGAATAAAAGTACCGAATACTTCACTGAATAAATTTGAAAAAGTATGAGGAATGGCCGGACCTGTGGCAAAAACGCCTAATTTTGTACCTGAATCATCGGTTTCTTTCCAATGAGGCAAATAATGAAAAAATACGAGAGAAGCACCAATAATTGCTCCAATCATTTGTGCAAGTATATAACCGGGTACATCCGCCCATGCGAATGATCCATCAATTGCCAAAGCCAATGTAACCGCTGGATTCAAATGCGCCCCGCTAATTGACCCTACTGCAAATACAGCCATCGTAACCGCAAGTCCCCATGCTATTGTGATAACTATCCAACCAGGGCTGTTCGAGTACGATTTTTTCAGAGAAGAACCTGCGCCAATTCCGGCACCAAAAACAATCAGAATCATTGTTCCAATGACTTCCCCCATAAATGCTGACATACACTTTCCCCTTTCTCGCCTGCTAAATTGTGTTTTTTACATGTTAAGATGCCAAAAAACAAAAAGGAGATCCACAACAGAACATACCCAATAAACACCAGGCACATCTGTGTGAATCTCCCATTCTCCGTCACTCTTAACTTGTACCTCAATTATATCGATAATTGAAAGCGCTGTCAAATTATTTATACGATAATTATTTTTCAAACCTTAAGAACTTTAAGAATAGTAATCCCATATTTTCTTTTTTGAAGTTGTTACAGCATCGGCTCCTGCTGCCAAAGCAAGCTCTACATCTTCTACGCTTCTGATGAACCCCCCAGCGAGTAGAGGTATTTGCATCCTTTCTTTGACCTCGGAGATAAGGTTAGGCATTGCTCCCGGAAGAACCTCTATATAATCCGGCTGTGTTTTACCAAGAAGCTTATAACTCTTTTCCAGAGCATGCGAATCTAGCAAAAACACCCGTTGGACAGCCAAAACACCTTTTTGCTTAGCCTTTAGGATTACATTCGCTTTTGTCGTGATTAATCCATAAGGCCTGTATTCCTGACATATAAATTCTGTTGAAAAGTCATCACTCTTAATTCCATGAATCATATCCATATGATAAAGCATCTTTTTTCCATTAGCCTTGGCCATAGCATCCACATGCTTTAACTGAGCAATATGCATTTCGAGAAAAACCCCTATTTCAAAGGGGCTTTTTAAAAACTGCTCAAAGTCCTTCATATTAGAACACGCCGGTAAAATTTGTTGGATCATTTCTTCCCATCCTTTTATTTCCTTTAACTTCTTATAATAATATTAGTTAAATTGTTTAATTTCAATAAGGAAACTTTAAGGCCAATTGGGGACTAGTAGCTTATTATTTTTTGCGGGATCCCGGCAGAATGACCATCAATAGTATGTACCACATTTTCATTCATCCGCTCATTTGGCCCGGCACTACCAGGCTGAAAGGCCCCCTCCTAACCTTTCCGATTTTATAAAATGATACCCGTCTATTCGTTAGTGAAACTAAAAAAAGTGGGGCTTCATCCTTCCTTATTGTTTAGGTGAACCAACGGACTTTTATAGGCAGTTAAAGCAATCTGTCGCACCTGGATTTATTGCAAAAATTAGGAAAGCGAGAATCGTCTCTGCCTTTCCGTTAAAAAGGCCCGGCCTTTGATGGCCGGACCTAGTGTGACTGGAATTCATTTGCCTTTTTTCAAAAAAAGAAGTTAGCAGTTTTTGTCCTGTTTGGATTTTTCGGCATAGAAGGCGTTAATTTCGCCGCCGAGGAGGATGATGAATGCTGACAGATAGAGCCAGATCATCAGGATGATGATTCCACCGATACTTCCGTAGGTGGATGTATAGTTACCAAAGTTGCTGACGTAGAATGAAAATCCAAGCGATGTGATAATCCAGCCGATTGTGGCAAAGATGGCGCCTGGTATGGCTGACTTGCATTTCATTTTCAGGTTCGGTGCCACCCAGTAGAGGATGGTGAAGATCCCGAATAGGATGAGTGGTGTCAGCGCCCAGCGGATAAGATTCCAGATGACTATAAATGCTCCATCCAGCCCAAGGAACGAGAACAGGAATTTCCCGATTTCTTCCCCGAACACCGGGAGTACAAGTGCAATAATAAAGACAAATACCATGCCAAATGTAAACAGGATGGACATCCCGCGTGCTACAATGAAGGACCTCGTTTCGTCGACATTGTATGCTTTATTGAAGGCGCGGACGAGCGCATTAATTCCATTTGAGGCTGACCAGATGGTACCGATGATACCCAAGGATAGCAGGCCGCCGCTTCTGTTTTCCATGATGCTGTTCAGGTTTTTTTCGATTAGTGCGAATGCTTCTGGAGGTGCAAAATCCTGGATTGCCCCGAGAATGTCCCGCTGTGGTATTGGCAGGTAAGGCATCAGCGTTAACAGGAAAATGAGCAGCGGAAACAGCGATAGCAGGAAGTAGTAAGCCAATTGAGCGGAAAGGCCTGGCAAATCATCCTCTTTTATTCGGTGCAGCAGCTGCTTAAAGATGTTCTTACTGAACAACCCCCGGACATTTTCGATTTTTTCTTCCTTTTTCGTTGTTGGGGCCGGGTTATGAGCCAACAGTATCAGCTTCCTTCAGGACCACTTCGCTCAGGATAGGGTCTTTGCCATCCGCGCCTGAGATACCGCCGCCTGGCATGGCTGAAACAGTTTCGCGGTCGTCTTCGTTCTTGGCAAAGGCGCCTTTTGTTTCTTTCAGGATTCCAACTAATTGCGGGGTTGTTTCGCGCAGTTCGTCAACTTTCCCTGCGATATAGGTAATATCATCATTCATTTGTTCAACGGTGCTCTGGATTTTCTTTGCTGCATCACGGATGGTGTCAGTGATTTCGCGTGGATGTTTAACCGCATAGGCCATATTATCAGAAGCTTTCTTGGCACCATCGATCACGGCTGTGCGTGTCTCCTTATTGAGCAGGCTGACTGCCGCACCTGCAAGCGCCCCCCACATCATTGACTTCCAAAACTTGCTTGTTCCTGCCATTAGAATCTCTCCTTCTTCTATACAATTTGCTTCATAATAGATAGGTTTAGTATTCCCTGATTCTTGCTTGTATCCTTCCCGCTTTCAAGATTGGGCAAACATGCCTGGGTGCGGGTTGCTGTTGACAATTCTCCATCCTCATGGAAAGATGGAACTACGAATTTCAGGAAGGGTGACGAGGATGGATTTATCAAAAAAATCTGCCGAGAATGTTGACTATATGATTGAGAAAATTAAAGACAAGTTGAAAGTAATGAATCTGGGGGCAATCAAGTCCTCCCATTTCGATGAAAATATGTATGAAGAACTGACGGAAATCTATGAAATGGTTATGCGGAAAAACAACTTCTCGACAAGCGAAATGCAGGCGCTAGCCGAAGAGCTCGGCAACCTGCGGAAGCAGCAATAATTTGTATCCAATGAAGATGTAACGAACAGGCAATGGCCTGTTCGTTTTTTATTGGCATTCAAGTGATTAGCGACGCCAAGCTCTTGGAATTGGTGTAAAACTTAGCGACCGAGTAAGGGCCGATGCTGTTAAATTGCCCCCTTAAGGAGGATTTGGGACAGCTGGCACCGTAAGACTATCCTCGCTGAAACCTTTCAAGGACATTTTAAGTTTTGCTGCGTATCGAAATGTCCTTGAAGACTCATTTCGAGGACATTTTGGGCCTGACTACGTATCGAAATGTCCTTGAAGACCCATTTCGAGGACATTTTGGGCCTGTCTACGTATTGAAATATACTCGTAGTACCATTTCCAGGACATTTTGAGCTTTGCTCCGTATTGAAATGTACTCGCAGTACCATTTCGAAGGAAGCTTTGTTGCATATCGGATACTGATTAAATATGTTCCGATGCCATTTATTCTTCGTCCTGGCTGGTCAGAATAACTGGGCCGTCCTTTGTAATTGCGATAGTGTGCTCGTATTGAGCTGAGTAGGTTCCGTCAACAGTTCGTGCCGTCCAGCCGTTCGGATCCATTTTTGTTGGCCATGTCCCGATGTTGACCATCGGTTCGATTGTGAAGACCATTCCTTCCTTTATGCGGGCTCCTTTACCCGGAAGACCGTAATGGGGAACGTCCGGTTTTTCATGAATGACTGAGCCGATTCCATGGCCAATGAATTCACGTACGACCGCCAGGCCTTCGCCTTCAACGTATGTCTGGATGGCGTGTCCAATGTCGCCGATCCGCGCTCCTGGCACAGCCACTTCAATTCCTTTATATAATGCCTGTTTGGTAACGTCAAGCAGATGGCCTGTCTCTTCGCTTACCTCGCCTACCGCATAGGTCCAGGCCGAGTCGGCAAGTGCCCCGTTCAGATTTACAACCATATCAACGGTGACAATATCGCCTTCCTTTAGCGGCTCCTTACGCGGGAAACCATGGCAGACCTCATCATTAATGCTTGCACAAGTGGCGAATTCATACCCCTTATAACCCTTCTGTTCGGGAGTAGCTCCATGCTTTTTTAAAAACTGCTCTGCAAACTGGTCAATCTCCCAGGTTGTCATTCCCGGCTTAATTAATTTTGCTATTTCACGGTGGCAGGCCGCGAGCACCTTGCCAGCCTCCTTCATTTTGTCTATTTCCCGTGCCGATTTTAAAACGATCATGCTATTCCCGCCTTTACGAAGTTCAGTTCATACTTACTATATGTTTCTTAGTAGGCAATGCTTCCATTCTTTATAGTAGCCTTCTTTACCAAAAAATTAAAGCATAGCCTGCCTGTCGATAAACATACCAGCACGAGAACCCAAATCTATAGAAAAAACAATGCCACTCCGGATACGGAATGGCATAATTACAAATAGGGGTCTGACCCCTCCTGTATATACTAGCTAAGCAATTTGCAGGATTCACGGGTGAAGGCAGGGATATCGTCTGGGGTGCGACTGGTAACTAGCTGATTTCCGCAGACTACGACTTCTTCATCTTTGTAGTTGGCTCCAGCGTTCTCGAGGTCGACTTTAATTGATTTGTATCCAGTGACGGTTCTGCCATCGAGCGCTTTAGCATTTATTAATAGCTGTGGTCCGTGGCAGATTGCAAACACTGGCTTTTTTTCATCCATAAATGTTTTTGTGAACTCGACGAACCGGTCATCCGCGCGAAGAATGTCTGGTGAAAATCCCCCTGGCAGGAACAATGCGTCATAATCAGTTGGATTTACCTCGTCAATGCTATAATCAATGGTTGTTGTTGCTTCGCCCTGTTTGCCTTTTACTTCCTTTCCCTTTTCAGTCCCGATGCTCAATACCTCATGTCCTGCCTCAACATATGCTTTTGCTGGTTCTGTGTACTCGGAATCCTCGAACATGTCTGTAATTAGGCATGCAATTTTCTTTGCCAATTTCAACAGCTCCTTTTTCAGTTATCTTAGATTCCATTCCCGTCGGTTCGGGAGACAAAACGTCAAGTTAAGCCATCCTTCCTTATTTCCCAGGGTAGATATTCTGGATAAAGTATAGTTTGTATGGTACTTTTAAGGTCAATTTGTTATCATAAAATAAAGATATAAATCAAGGTGTGTGAACGTCTATGATTGGTGATCGTGTAAAGAAGATTCGAATGGAAAAAAAGATGTCGCTTTCAGAGCTTGCGGAGCAGGCAGGTGTGGCGAAGTCGTATATCAGTTCGCTGGAGCGGAATTTGCAGCGGAATCCTTCTATTCAATTCCTTGAGAAGATTTCAGCTGTTTTGGACGTTTCTGTCGATCAGTTGATTCATGAGTCCCCCGCAAGCGGTGGGGATGATCTTGACCGTGATTGGATGAAGCTGGTAAAAGAGGCAATGGACTCCGGGGTTTCCAAGGAGCAGTTCCGGGAGTTTCTCGAGTTTAATAGATGGAGAATTAAGCAGGGGAATGACGGTTCGAATAAGCCCTGAGTTTAGCAGCTATCCAGTAAATAAAACAAAATCCAATGGGTTGTCCCCCATTGGATTTTTTCCATCTTAATAATTTTATTTTGCTGCCGCCTGCAGCATTTCAGTTTCATGCTTGTTTAAAAAATCCCTCACCAGATCTTTACCCAGTCCAATCTCTCTTGCTTCCATGATAAGAGCCATCCATTCCTGATCCAAGTTCTCTAAACCTCTTTCAGCAACTGTCACTGTCTTCACCCCTAAAATACATTCGTATTCCAGGCAGCTCAGCCGTCATCGCACCGGAATTCTCCCGCATTAGACCTGAAGCTTTGCGTCCCACCTTTTCAAGCGGTTTGCCTTTTTCTGTTCGTACTTAAGCAGTCAAGGCTGTCTGTTTCTATTACCACGGACGCATACTTAAGTAGTAGCTCTAGGCACTATTATAAATAGTTCTTTAGTAGTATGGTGTTGTTTTTTGTCTGTAAAACAGCAAAAAATCCATTAATCTTTTTCCAATTATATACAAAAATCGCCAATTAATTTTCAAACTATTCTGTGTTTTAGCGGTACTTGTAACTTTACTGCCAAACAAGCCGAGAAATTTGCGTTTTATTTGTTATCAATTTGTAGAAAATCTTCACTAAATGGGAGAAGTGACCTTGCAGGTATCATTGGTGGAAAGAACATGGGGTATCAAAAGGTGAGCCAGTGGCTATAAGAAAATATTTAATGATAAAGTAGTTGGGGACTTAACTGCAAAAAACGCAATTTCACCTCCTTTCCGCCATTATACTCCCCCCTTTTGCCCTATGTCCAATTATAGGCGGGAGGAGAATAACCATACTAAATACCTATTTTAATTAGTAGTTTGAAAATTTAGAATTATTGTTTGATTTCAGCCAACTAAATGAATATAATATAAACAACATAATAAAGAGGATTAATCGAATTATGTGGAGGAGGGTTTGGCTTGACGCTCATTCATATATTAAATTATACGATTCCGATTGCATTTATGATTTTTTTCGGATTTTGGCTCGATCGGTTATTGAAGCCAAAAGCAGTCCCCATGGAAGCAAGTGTTGCCGTGGAATCGGTTGACCAAATGGACCATGGAATGCCAGCTAAGAACGATGTTTAACATAATAAAATCTCAAAAGGACCAGCCTGGTTTTGGCTGGTCCCTCTCTTTATAGTCAGGTCAATTTTTTCATAACCTTTTCTGTGTAGTTTTTAAACATTGAAGAATTCGTCTTACCGCCGCGTTTTGACATAACACTGTTAAAACGGAGCATTTTCTGATTCAGTTTTCTTTGTAAAGCAGCTCGCTCTTCATCGTCAGTGCAACGAGCAATCAATCCTTCAATAGAGGCCATTTCCCGCCGCAGCGTTGATTCCTCTTCCGTATAGCCAGCGTTCTTCATCATGCGATATGCCACTCTGAGCTCTTCCGGTACCCCTGACAGGTCATCCTTTGGCAGCGGCTTGCCATAACCGGGCAAATTTTCAAACTCACCTTTTTCATAAGCCTTCTTAATCCGGTCCTCCGAAATGATTTGGAAAAAATCCACTCCAGCTCCTCCTTAAAAGGTCTAAGGTCTTCACTATAGGCTGCTTCAAGTACAGTATATCATTTTTCACTATCCCGGCCTAGTTAATTCAAATTTGCCAGAAGCACTCACTTCTCATAATTGAAAGAGGTTCGGGGAAACTAGACCGGAAGCTATTTTGAAAGGAGTGCGATTAATGAGCCGCGGCCAAAATTTTGAGCATAAAAAGAAAGGGCATCCTGGAAACTTTCCTAAGGATACCTTGACTGAAAAGCATACAAAAGAAGCAATTGGCGATGAGGAGTTCCTTGTTGTGCGCGAAGCCTTTAAAAATCGTGTCGAGCAAGGTGACGGCAACAGATTTCACTAATGGTATATACTGAGTTCGGAGACATGACTCCGAATTCTTTTTTTGTTTTATGAGTCCTTGACTCTAAACTTGCTCTTCCTTCGGCAAGACCAACCGGGCAATTTCAAGCTCCTTCAGCCAGCTTGCGGCGGCTTCGATATCCTTGGAAAAAATACGATCCTGAGTAATCGCCGGGACAATCTTCCGTGCTTCTTCAAACAAGTTAGCGGTTGCCGACGAAAGCATTTCCTTCCCGCGGAACTCTGCTGCCTGAAGCGCGCAGATAAGTTCAATGGCTAGTACACGCCTTACATTCTGAATGATTTGCCAGGCATGCCTTGCTGCAATTGTGCCCATTGACACATGGTCCTCCTGATTGGCTGAGGACGGGATCGAATCAACACTTGCAGGGTGGGCGAGCGTTTTATTTTCCGAAACAAGAGAGGCGGCTGCATATTGCATGATCATCGCCCCTGACTGAAGGCCTGGCTCCGGACTTAGAAAAGGCGGCAGATCATTCAGCTGTGGATTGACAAGCCGTTCAATTCTTCGTTCGGATATATTGGCAAGTTCTGCGGCGGCGATTTTCATAAAATCCATCGCAAAGGCAATTGGCTGGCCATGGAAATTTCCGCCCGATACCACCATACTGCCGTCATGGAAAATTAGCGGATTATCAGTTGCTGCATTAATCTCGATTTCAAGCTTCTCACGTACATATTCAAGAGCCTGCCAAGATGCCCCGTGCACCTGCGGAATGCAGCGGATGCTGTAGGCGTCCTGCACGCGCAGTTCTCCCTGCCTCGATGTCAGCTTGCTATCGCGTAAATAATTGCGAATCCTGGCTGCTGTCGCAATTTGCTGGGAATATCCTCGAGCCTGGTGAATTTCATCTGCGAAGGCATCGATAATGCCAGTAAGGCCTTCAATGGTAAGACTTGCTATCAGCTCGGCCTGGTAGGCAAGCTGCTCGGCTTCAATATAACCGACTGCCCCCATCGCTGTCATTGCCTGAGTCCCATTAATAAGCGCTAACCCTTCTTTGGCTTCCAGCGTTATTGGCAAAATCGATTCCTGCTGAAGTGCCGTTGCAGCATCCATCCGGGCACCCTTATAAAAGACCTCTCCCTCACCAATGAGAACAAGTGCTAAATGGGAAAGCGGGGCAAGGTCACCGCTTGCTCCAAGTGAGCCTTGCTGGGGAATCACTGGGATAATATTTGCATTAACCAGTTCGATCAGCCGTTCAATAACGACTGGCCGGACACCGGAAAACCCCTTCAAAAGCGCATTCGCCCTAAGAAGGACCATCGCCTTTGAGACGACCTCCGGGAAAGGCTCCCCAATCCCGCATGCATGTGAGCGTATTAGGTTGAGCTGGAGGTCACGGACATGGGCAGAATCAATTAGAACATCACTGAATTTCCCAAAGCCTGTATTGATGCCATATACAACCTTTTTCTCAGCAACAATCCGTTCGACAGCCTCCCTGCTTTTCACAACACCAGCCATACTCTCGTCAGATGCACAGATTTTGGCGCCCTTATACAGGACTTCCTTCACTTCATTTAGGGTTAGCGTATTACCCGTTAACAGTATCATTGTTTTCACCTCTACCAATTTAGCAGAATAAAGAAAGAGGCTGGACTCCAAATCGGTTACGATTCAGGGTCCAGCCTCTTATTTATCATTGCTGTTTGTTTTATATTCATCGGAATCATCCTTATTTTTCCCGCATAAACGGGCGGTTAACAATCATCGACCTGGTTTCAGTTTATCAGAAAATAACGATAATTATCTTTATTGTATGCCCGATACGAAATACTGTCAATGGCTGGGAAAGTTTACTTTTCGGACATAAAAGCCTGCGTACGGAACAAATTAAGCAGGAAAGGAGTTGGTTGTATGAAAAAATACTTGCTTATGCTACTCGCTACATGTATGTTGTGCGTGCCGGTATCCTCTTCTTCGGCAACAGGGAAAGTTTCGAATTCCGGCAATTCAACCTTGCTAGAGTCTCCTGCTCTTTCAACAGACTCTATGAACGAGGCTGGCACCAAGTCAGATTCCAGGCTCCTTACACCCAACCCGTCTAAAACCTCGGAGGCCGATATGGAACCTTCCGATGCCTCAAACCTTAATTCTGACCCTTCCTCCGCTAAAAAACTTAATCCTGGGCCATCCTCTGCCTCCGAGCAGAATTTGGAACCATCCACATCCTCGGATACAAGGTCCGCACCTTCAACAGCCCCATTAACCAGAGTAAAGGCCGCCTTTATCCGTTATGGCAATCTATGGGTTCTTATTGGCGGGAAAGAGAAACAGGTTACCTCCTCTGGTAAAATTCAGGCAAAGCCTGTGTGGTCCAGTGACGGAAACTTGCTAGCCTATCAAGAATCGGCACCTGCCGAATTCAAACAGAATGGCGAGCAGTCAGAACTATGGGTTTATGAGATTGCAACAGGTGAAAAGAAGAAGGTCTTTCATAATGGTCACTATCCAAAATGGGCTCCAAGGAAAAACGAGCTTGCCTTCAAGGATGGAGGAATCCTGGATATATCAGATTTAAAAGGATTTTATAATATTGCCACCGGAGTAGAAGACTACACTTGGTTTCCTGATGGGAACGGCTTTCTTCTTTCCGCTTCGGGTACCCTGCGGCCGGATGGTTGGTCAAGTGCGACGCTGTTTAAAAAGAAGCTTGCCGGCAATTATAAAGATGTCATTCTCTTCGGCGGAGTGGAACCGTTCTTCCAGCTCCCAAAAGAGATTGGTACCACTAAAGATAACCAGTTGATTGCAGTATTTCTTAGCCAGCTTACATACTCCCCAAGCGGGAAATGGATTTCTTTTATCGTCTCACCAACAGCATCCTGGTCGATGGACAGTAATATGGTTTGCGTAATTGACAGTGATGGAAAAAGGTTCACCGTCCTGGATGAAATTATTTTTGAGGTCGGTGCACCAAAATGGGCTCCTTCCGAAGATACAATTGCCTATATCGCAGGCGGCGGCAGGATTGTTTTCGGTTTTAAAAATAAAGATCTGAAAGTTCGCGAAATGCCGGCCTCCGTGACGCTCACTCCTTCTGATTATGCGGATATTGATTTCGACTGGATTGACAACAAGTCACTAGTTGCAGCCCGGATCCGGGAACAGGAATGGTCCAATGACTTCAGCAAGCATCCTCTTCCTGTCCTATACTCCATTGATATACCGACTGGCACGCAAACAAAGCTTACAAGCCCCCCATCCCGATACGGCGACTATGCTCCGCAATTCGTATCGACTGCCGGCAAACTAGTCTGGTTAAGAGGAGAGTCAATCCTTGACAAAGGCAGGACACTTTGGCGTGCAAACCCAGACGGATCGCAAGCGGAGAAGTGGCTTGACAATGTCGATTCAATTGTATTTTTTGAAAAATAATCCTCTTCCCCTCTGGGAGGAGGTTTCTTCTTTATTGCGTGAACCCCTGAATTCAAAAGTCAGGCTAATTCCGTTATACTGGTAAGAGGCTTAATCTAATTGCCTGAATGAAAGGATTGAATGCTGTGAAATCATTGGTTCTTGCCGAAAAACCGAGTGTTGCCCGTGAGATTGCACGAGTACTCGGATGCCGCAATACTTCCAAAAGTTATATAGAAGGCGATAAATATATAGTCACGTGGGCGCTTGGCCACCTTATTGAGCTAAAGATGCCCGAAAACTATGCAACTAAGTACAAGGTCTGGACTCTCGAAGACCTGCCGATTATTCCCGACAAGATGGGGATTAAGGTCATGAAGCAGACGAGCCACCAATTCCGCGCAATCGAAGGGCTGGCTAACCGGAAGGACATCGGCGAAGTTATCATCGCAACAGATGCCGGCCGTGAAGGTGAGCTAGTCGCACGCTGGATTCTCGATAGGCTTAATTGGAAAAAGCCGATTAAGCGTCTGTGGATTTCCTCGCAGACCGACAAGGCTATTCGTGATGGATTCCGCCAATTGAAGCCAGGTTCACAATTCGAAAACCTGTACCAATCCGCTGTATGCCGGGCCGAGGCTGACTGGCTGATTGGGTTGAATGTGACCCGCGCGCTAACGACAAAATACCGCGATCCCCTTTCTGCCGGACGAGTCCAGACACCAACTCTTGCAATGGTTCTGGATCGCGAGGACCAAATCCAGAAGTTCCAGCCTAAAGAATATTGGACGATTTCTATGTCTGCCGGCCCATTGTCGCTTGAGTGGGAAAAAAATGGAGAGAAGCGTCTTTTTGATAAGGCAAAGGCAGAGGATGTTGTGCGCAAGGTTAAGGATGGTAAGGCGGTTGTCTCAAAAATTGACCGCAAGACGAAATCCGAGCCGCAGCCTCTTCCCTACGACCTGACTGAGTTACAGCGGGACGCAAATAAGCGGTTTGGTTTTTCTGCTAAAAAGACACTGAATACCTTGCAGCGTTTGTATGAGCAGTATAAATTAGTTACCTATCCTCGTACGGATTCCTGCTACCTGACAACAGACATGGAAGCGACGATGGCCGACCGGCTTGGCGCACTGGCTAACGCTTACCGTGATGAGGTGAAACCTGTTTTAGGTAAAAGCACTGTCCTTGGGAAGCGCGTTTTCAATAATGCAAAGGTTACAGACCACCACGCAATCATCCCGACCGAGGAGCGGCCAAATTTGTCTGAACTCGATACGGACGAACGTAAAATCTACGATCTGATTGTGCGCCGCTTCCTGACGCTCTTTTATCCTGCTTATGAATACGAAACGGTTTCATTCGAAGTGAAAACTGAAGGCGAAATCTTTTCGACTCGCGAAACCGTCACAATAGAACCTGGCTTCAAAAAGGTCCAGGGCAAAGAAGAATCTGTTGCCTTAAAACCAGCAGTCGCCGCCCTTAAAGCCGGCCAGGCGCTAACGGTGTCTTCGGCGAACACGAACCAGAAATGGACCGAGCCGCCTTCCCGTTATTCTGAGTCCGATATACTGGGGCAGATGGAAAAATTCGGACTAGGCACCCCGGCAACCCGCGCCGAAATCATAGAGCGCCTTGTTGAAACGGAAGTTGTTGAGCGCCAGAACGGGCGCTTCCACCCTACGAAAAAGGGCAAGCAGCTAATCGAGCTTGTCAATGATGATTTAAAGTCCCCAGAGCTTACTGCAAAGTGGGAAGAAGAGCTTGAGAAAATTGCCAAAGGCAAAGGAGATCCGAAGGCGTTTGGCAAGCGGATCCGTGAACAGACGGCTCGCCTGGTTAACGAAATTAAGACCAGTGACAAAACGTACCGCCCGCCAAACCTGACTGGTTCCAAGTGTCCTGAGTGCGGCGAGTTTCTTAAGGAGCGCACTACAAAGGACGGCAAAATCCTCGTGTGCTCAAGCCCCGAGTGCTCCTACCGGAAGCGCAAGGATGCCAAGCTGTCAAACCGCCGCTGTCCGCAGTGCCATAAAAAGATGGAAATCCACAATGGCAAAGCCGGCACCTACTTCCAGTGCCGCACCTGCAACGTGGTGGAAAAGGCAGAAGAACGAAAGAAAGCTGTCAACAAGCGTGAGGAAAAGCGCCTCGTGCAAAAATACGCACCTCCGAAGGAAGACTTCGGCACCAGTTTGGGCGATTTGCTTAAGCAGGCGCTGGAGAAAAAAGATTAAGTGAAAGTGAATGAAGCGGGCCGCGGCCCGCTTATTTGCTGTTAAAAATTCTGTACTACTAGTTTTCCTTGCTGTTTCACTAGTAAGCCTCCGAGTACTACTAGTGGAAAATTGCTATAGCAGAGTGTTGTCTTAGTAATAAAGTGTGGCTAAACTCCGTAGTACTTCTAGTACTACTCTGAGTACTACTAGTTTTGCACGCCGCTTTACTAGTAAATCTCCGAGTATTACTAGTGAAAAATCGTTATAGCTGAGCGTTGTCTTAGTAATAAAGTGTGACCAAACTCCGTAGTACTTCTAGTACTACTCTGAGTACTACTAGTTTTCCTTGCTGATTTACTAGTAAGTCTCCGAGTACTTCTAGTGAAATACTACTATAGCCTCGCGTTGTCTTAGTCATAAAGTGTGGTGAAATCTGTAGCGCAATCTAATACTTTTAGTCTTGAACATCTTTAAAATGTTTTCGAATGGAGGCTAACTTTTCAGGATTCATCACAATATAGATTTCGTTTATTTTGTCATGGGTGATATAAAAGCTCATAATACTTTGAATCGTACCCTGCATAAAAACAATGATTGCTGGCTGGCCATTGATATTTTTCACATCAATTTTAAATTCTCCTTGAGCTTTGCTAACGATGCCGCTTAAGAAAGCTATTACGTTTGCTCGGGATACAATAGGCCGGATTGCTGCCTTAACAATTCCGCCTCCATCCGAGTACAGGGTGACATGTTCAGAAACCAGCTCCAGTATCGCAGCCAAATTCTGAAATTGAAATGCTTTAATAAAGCCGTCTACGATTTTCCTGTTCTTCGTATAATCAAGACTTTCTCCTTCGACAGCTGAAATTTTCCGCTTCGCTCGACTGAAAATCTTCCGGCAGTTTTCCTCCTTCTTTTCAACCATATTGGCAATTTCCGTATATTGGAGGCCAAATACCTCCTTTAACAAGAGGATTGCGCGTTCATCTGGGGATAAATGCTCCATCATCCGCAGGTAGGCGATGCTTAATCCCTCTTTCTGAAGCAGTACATCCGATGGGTTCACTTCCTGTGATGCTTCAATCAAAAGTGGCTCCGGGTTCCATGGTCCAATGTATTGCTCTCGTTTGATTCGCGCGGACTTTAAAACATCAAGGCAGCGATTGGTCAGCATTTTACAAAGATATGATTTCTTATTTTCAATTTTTTCCTCGTTGATTTGATAGGCTTTTAGAAAGGTTTCATGAACAATATCTTCGGACTCTGTAACTGAACCCAGCATCCGGTAACCTATAGAAAACAACAAAGGCTTTAGTTGTAGATACTCTTCATTACTTATTTGCATGACCTCACCCCATTCGATTTTTGATGATTTCAGCAGCTGCCCGTTTTGCGCTGCTTGCTGCCCCATCTGCCAATATTAAATCGGGACATGCCCAGTCTCCTGCTATATATAATCCTGGAATTTCTGTAGTAGAACTGCCTAACTGAAGCTCATCACCAATCTGGGGAAGCCGGTGATTTACTGTAATTTGGGGCATGTACCGGCTTGTAATCACATAGTTTTTCCAACCTGGCTGAATTCCCTCAAGAAACTGTTCCAGCTCCTCTTTAACTTTATGTCCATCAATCTTCTCGTCCGGATGGAAGTATTTAAATACATGCAAAACACTATTATCTTTGTCTTCAGAAAGTCTGGCGTAGGCTGAATGGACCGACATATAAAAAGGCTTCCTTATGTCCATAGCAAACAGTTTCTCTGGCCTTGGAAGCTTTGTTAACGCTATATCCAAGGTGGCTCCTTTTACCGGAATCATATTCCTGAAGAAGGCACCCTCGCCCTTACCCAGAATCCCAGCTAATTCCTGGGGTCCAGCTGTATAAATCACATTTCTGCCCAGGATCTCCTCACCGTCTGAAAGGACAACTTTTAAAGAATCAGTTGAAGTCGGTATGATTTGCTCTACAGTCTTATGCGTCCGTACTTGGACACCTGTGATGACCGCTTGGTTGTGAAGTTGGTCAATAATTGTCTGCCATCCTCCATTGAGATAAAAAACACCTCCCAAGACACTCTTCAAATGCGACAATATCACTGCAGCGCCTACTCGTTCCGGGGCATGGCAATAAACCGAAAGCCTTCCAAGTACGAATAAAAGCGATTGGACCTTTTTGGAACGGGCTGTTTGTGTAACCCATTGGCAGAATGTAAGCTCAGCTATTTTTTGCACATCAACACGAATAATTTCCAATAAAACCGCTAACCACTCCACCTTTTCCTTCCAATTCAAATAACGTGTCGTTAACGTTCCTAATGCAGAAAAAGGAGCAATGAATTCATGGTTGTCTCCAGTTAAAATGCCATCCGGTTTGGGCTGCTTTCCATCAAGCTGGATACCTAATTCTTCGAGAATGGCCCGTGCTTTTCCTTTTTTATAAAGAGCATGGGGACCAAGGTTAAAATACTGTCCTTTAATTTTCGTTGTCCTTGCCCTTCCGCCAACTTGTTTCCCTTTCTCCAGCATTAAGACTGATAATCTGCTCTGTGCCAGGTAATTGCTTGCAACATAGCCTGCTAAGCCTCCACCAATTATCACTACGTCCCATTTATGCATTCTTCACAGCCTCCTTTTATTGTTCATTCTCATGACGATTAAAGGTGCGTGGCTGTGACATTTTGGTGGTACAGTTATTGTAAATTATTCCTCGCCGGTAGTATGATAAGGAGGTTATTGCTTAAACAGAGAAATGGAGTTTTTTTATATGCGATTAAGGGATTGGGATGCGAATTTGCGGATCCGGCTTGTGTCGGAGGCGTTATTGAATACTACGTTCTGGATGTTTTTTCCGTTCTTGACGATTTATTTTGCTGGGGAGTTTGGAAAAACAAATGCGGGACTGCTGTTAATTTTTTCACAGGTTTTTTCGGTGTTTGCGAATTTACTAGGCGGCTATTGCGCAGATCGGTTTGGCCGCAAGAGAATGATGGTTGTTGCAGCTGCCGGCCAGGGGATATCTTATCTTCTATTCGGAATTGCTCAGTCGCCATGGCTTGATTCCCCGATGCTCGGGTTCATTTGTTTCACTGTTGCTGGCATGTTTATTTCAATTTACTGGCCGGCCAGTCAGGCAATGGTTGCTGATCTTGTCGACGAAAAGAACCGCAGCAGTGTTTTTGCTGTTTTTTATACATCAACCAATATTTCGGTCGTTGTCGGGCCCATTCTGGGTTCAATTTTTTACATCGACTATCCGTCTCAACTGCTGGTTGTCTCTGGGCTAATCGGTTTCGCGCTGGCGTTCATTCTTGGGAAATGGGTGCGGGAAACGCTGCCGGCATCAGTTGCTGCCTCCAGAACAGCGGACAACTTAAGATGGTATCATGTGCTCAGGGACCAGTTTATGGATTATACAGTAATTATAAAGGACCGGACCTTTCTCCTGTTCATCATTGCAGGAATTGTGCTTGGACAGACATTCATGCAGCTCGACCTTCTATTTCCGGTGTATATGAGTGAGATGGTCAACAACCAGAATCTCTTCAGTTTCGGCAGCTGGTCGTTCGATATTGATGGTGACCGCGCCTTTGGACTGGTTCTCGCGGAAAACGGCCTGCTTGTTGTCTTATTGACAGTGGTCATTACACGATGGATGGTGAAATTCAAGGAACGCGATGTCTTCATCGCCTCGGCGGTCCTGTATGCAGTTGGGATTTATATATTTGGCCAGACAACATGGATTTGGGGGCTTATTATCGCAATGGCGATTTTTACATTCGGGGAGCTAGTATCGGTAGGGATCCAGCAAAGCTTCGTCTCCAACCTTGCTCCCGAACACTTGCGCGGCCAGTATTTCGCAGCAGCCAGCCTTCGTTTTACTATAGCCAAGACAATCGCACCCATTTCGATTCCGTTGTCCGGCTGGGTTGGATACGAGTGGACCTTTATCATACTCGCGCTCCTTTCCTTAGTAAGCGGATGGATTTACTGGATTACCTTCAAGACCTACTATAAACAGAGGTCTCTGGCTTAGAGATTTTTTAAAAAAAAAGCAGGTTATGCATTAATGGAATTGAATAATAACATGATGGTGCACACGCAGGTTCAGCAAAGCTATAGTGTGCGCCTTTTTACTATATATAACCGGAGGAAATTCGTATGCATTGGCAGACAAAAAAACAAATGGCAGAGCTGCTGGCACGCCTTGTCAGCATTCCGAGCATCACCGGTTCCGAGTCGGAACTGCTATTCCCGGACTTGCTCGCCCTTGAATTAAAGTCACTTCCTTATTTTCAAAAAAACAGCCATCATTTACAGGTTCATAAATCACCGGGGGCGTCTTTCCTGACCGCATTCGTTGAAAAACCGGACACTAAAAAGACCATTGTGATGATCAGCCATTTTGATGTAGTAGGCGTCGAAGATTACGGCCAGCTAAAAGAGGATGCCTTTTCAACCGAAAGGCTGACCAATCGCTTCAGAGAAGAGCCCGAGATGCTGACAGAGGCTGCCCGAGCTGAGCTTGAGAAAGGTGACTGGGTATTTGGCCGCGGGACGATGGATATGAAGGCCGGACTCGTTGCCCAGATATCTTTATTGGAGAAGTCTTCTTACGGTGAAATTGATGGGAATTTGCTTATGGTCACGGTTTCCGATGAGGAAGTCGGCTCAAGAGGGATGCTTGCCGCTGTCGAGGAAATGGTACGCCTCCAGGAGGAGCTTTGCCTGGAATACGAGCTTTGCCTCAATTCCGAGCCATCGTTCAAGGAGCATCCGCTCGATACAACCAAATATATGTACACCGGCACAATTGGCAAAATGATGCCGACATTCTTTTGTGTAGGCCAGGAGACACATGGAGGTGAACCATTCGCCGGGCTCAACGCATCGCTCCTAGCCGCAGCACTAACCATGGAGTTTGAACTGAGCAACGATTTTCTAGAGGAGGTTGGGGTGGAGAAAACTCCTCCGCCCACCAATTTGATGCTGCGTGATTTAAAGGAAAGCTACAATGTCCAGACTCCGACTTCGGCGGTTGCCATGTTCAATCTTCTTTATATGGAGCAGACTCCGGAAGAAATTGTTGCCAGGTCGCTTGAAAAAGCAGAACAGGCTGCCAAACATGTTCTTTGTCATTACCGCAGCAAAGCGGAAGCTGCGGGCGTTGCCGGACTTCCTTTTGATATTCCAGTGCTCGCGTGGGCGGATCTTTTTTTAAAAGTAAAGGAAAGCATTGGTGCCTCCCGGGCGGAAGAATTGCTAACATATGCACTTAAGGCAAGTGCCGGGGAGGATGAGCGCGGCAGGAGCCTGCGTATTGTTCAGGAGTTTTCCGCCTACGTTGAATCAAAACCATTCATCGTCTTTTATTTCAGTCCGCCTTTTTATCCGGCGGTTTCGTCGAGATTCCATGAAACCATCCGTTCCTTGGGCGATTTTTTGAAAAAGGAACAGCCAGAGCTTGTTGAACGGGGATTCTTCCCTGGATTGTGTGATTTGAGTTATGCTACGTCATCGGTTTCAAAAAAGGATACGCAGCTGCTTATTGGGAATATGCCTCTGTATAAACATGGCTATAGCATCCCATTTGAGTTGATCGATCAATTAAGGATGCCCGTTTTCAACCTTGGGCCATACGGTGCAGATCCCCATCAAAAAACGGAGCGTCTGGAGCTGAATTATTCCTTTGTAACATTGCCTGGTTTGATCGAGAAGCTCGCCCGCCATGTATTTTCTATGTGAGCCCCGTTAGACTTATCAATAAAAGATGCTTAGCCGCTGCTAAGCATCTTTTTTATGTTTCGTCCTAATACCAGTGGATAAAAGAGCTTTGGATTCATGCGATTATGGAAGAAAAACATTCGTCAACTGGCTTTTTTGAAAACTTTGTGAACTTTCAGTTGTATCACTTGAAACATGAGCGTATACTGCTATTAAAGGTAGATTTCAATATTGGGATGGTGAAAATGATGGATTGGATGTCGCCGACCTCTTTGTCTGGAATCATAACATTTGTAGCGTTATTTTCCTGGGGTGTTTTCCTAAACGTAAAGCTTTATAATGATATCGGACAGTAGGCTTAGCCTGCTGTCCTTTTTTCTGAAATCTCAGCAGTTATTATTTCTTTTTTACCTAAAAACGCGCTAAACTGTAGAGGACGAAATTGGAAAAGAGGTACATAGGATGAGTGATTTTAAAACGAGATTGGAGAAGTATGCAGAGCTTGCCGTGAAGGTTGGTGTTAATATTCAGCCTGGGCAAACTCTTGTTATCAATTGTACGCTTGATGCAGTCGAGTTCGTCAGGCTCGCTGTCAAAAAAGCGTACGAAGCGGGTGCGCACAATGTTGTTGTCAACTGGACGGACGATAAAGTATCCCGCACGAAATATGAACTTGCTCCTGAAGAAGCATTCAACGAATACCCGAAATGGCGCGCAAAGGAGTCTGAGGAACTGGCAGAAAATGGCGCGGCGTTGATGTCAATAGTGTCTTCTTCACCAGACTTGCTGAAAGGCGTTAACCCGCATCGAATTGCCAACTTCCAAAAGTCTGCCGGCAAAGCTCTATCCCGTTACCGCCAGATGATGCAGGCAGATAAATTCAGCTGGACTGTTATTGCGGTTCCTTCCGCGGAATGGGCTGCAAAGGTTTTCCCGGATGTCCCAGAATCCGAGCAGGTCAGCAAACTTTGGGATGCCATCTTTGCTTCTGTCCGTGTCGATGCTGAAGATCCGGTACTCGCGTGGAAGCAGCATGACCAGACATTGCACGCAAAGGTTCATGTATTGAATGAACGACGCTTTAAGTTCCTTCATTATAAAGCTCCAGGAACTGATTTGATTATTGAGCTGCCACAAGGCCATCTTTGGGTGGGAGCAGGCAGCACGAATGAACAGGGCCACGAGTTTATGGCGAACATGCCTACTGAGGAAGTGTTCACCGTTCCTTTAAAAACAGGTGTGAATGGCGTTGTCTCTTCGACCAAGCCGCTTTCATACGGCGGCAATATCATCGACAAATTCAGCGTTACCTTCCAGGAAGGCCGAATTGTTGATGTAAAAGCGGAAGAAGGCGAGGAAATTCTTCGCCAGCTAGTCGAAACCGACGAAGGCTCTCACTATCTAGGTGAAGTGGCGCTCGTACCGCACGACTCACCAATTTCAAACTCGAATGTTTTGTTCTACAATACATTGTTCGATGAGAATGCCTCAAACCACCTTGCAATCGGGGCTGCTTATGCTTTCTGTCTCGAAGGCGGCAAGACAATGACCCGGGAGCAGCTTGACGCGGCAGGTCTGAACGACAGCCTGACCCATGTCGACTTCATGATTGGCTCTGCTGAAATGGACATCGACGGCATTTCCGAAGACGGTACACGAGTGCCAGTCTTCCGCTCCGGCAACTGGGCAATCTAAGCCCTGCGCGGGTTTAAGCAAATTTAATCAAACGTCCGTTTAAATTTGAATACTGAAGCCAAGCATGAAAAGCATTGGACTCCTCTTCAGGAATCCAGTGCTTTTTTCCATTTCACAAATAGCCGAATGCCTTAAAAAGCTTGTATCTCCTGACAGCCAGTATCCCTTTCCAATGCCGTTTTGCTGTTTCCGCCTCCTCGGGGTACATACCCCAGCTCCAGGTAATATCCCAGACACCGTCTTCATCCATCGCCTCAAGATAATGCGACAAGTTCTGCTCGACAAGTGTTCCGAACCGCTCACAAAGCGGGCTTTCCGGTGTGTCTATGAAATCAAGCGGCAGTGGTTTATAGCCTTTTCCCCATTCGGAAACGTTTCGGTCCACTGCCTGTTCTGCCAGGGAAAGCACCTTTTCGGTAACGCTATTTAACGAAAACGGTAGCTTTAAATTAAACTCCTGTTCCTGCGGGCTGAGGATTTTTATCATTTGAAGAAAATTATTAATCTCATGCCAGTCCATTTCGGATTGTTCCATTAAATAACTGACTGCTTTTTCAATGCTGTCCCATCCGGTTTGTGCGGCCTCACTTCCAGCCTCTGACCAATGTACCAGGAACGCAGCGAGTTCCGCACCAGGGTTGAACATCCAATTGTCCTGTGCCCTCTCCTGCCAGTGCCACCATGGAGCGTGTGGATATTCATTGTTTGCAGGCTGGACTGTTTCCCACATTCCGGTGTCAGTATCGGCGGTTTTTACGAGATAATCCAGCATCCTACTCACAACCGGCTCATCCCGATCTGCCCCAATTTCAAATAAAATCTGCCCTGCTGTCCAAGTTCCGATGGCAGAAGAAGCTGGCAGCCAGAAATCTGGTTCAATTCCATGCCCAAAACCGCCATCTTCATTTTGATAATGTTTCAACTGCTCGATAACTTCTTCCCTACTTCCATTTTGAAAAAGAAAATCAAAGCGGGCTAGTTCCAAATCCCTTCCTTGTGTCGCTATGTATTCCCTTGCCTGTTGCAGCTTACTTTCCTGAACCTTGCTCATATCCATCTCCCCCTTAAAAAACTTACTAGTAAACAATTCGATAGGAAACTATCGATTTCCTTTTGAATATATGAAAAGGCCATCCTTATGCTGGATGGCCTTTGTAAAAATAATTTATGCCGCCTTTTTCCAGGTCCGGACCTCACCTTTTCTGAAGGTAGGGAAATTGACTTGATAGTATACTGAAACGACTCTTATCGTAAACGTGACAGCCAGACAACTATAAAAAGCAACTGCATCCGGAACATGACCGTCCAGCATGCAGTAAATGAACGCCCCTGCTATGGAGGCTACCGCATAGATCTCCCGCCTGAACACGAAAGGAATTTCTTTTGTAAAAATATCGCGAGCAATGCCGCCTCCTATTCCGGTGGCAAGGCCCATCGACAGGACAAGGAACATCCCTGCACCAGGAATAGAAAGAGCGGCATCCGCACCAAGCCCAGTGAAAACGCCAAGGCCAATGGCGTCCGAGACCATAATTGTGTTTTTCAGCCTGATTGTATTTTTATAAAAAAGAATAGTAGTAATTGCGGCGGCAACACTTGCCAGAAACCAGTACGGTGATGAAAAGGCTACTGGCGGAAACTGACCAATCAATACGTCGCGGATAATCCCCCCGCCTAGAGCAGTTGCAACAGCCAACGAGACTATGCCAAAAAGGTCGAGCCTCTTCTTAATTCCGGTCAATGCCCCCGACACCGCAGCGGCAATGATACCAATATATATGAAAATCGTAAATATCACAGTGTCCATTGTGCTTTCTCCTAAAGATGAAATGCATTCCGAAAATAAATGTACTCTCCCTGGAGCGTCACGGCAATTGATTTTTTATGAACGTTTTGTGTAGATATATGACAATGCCATTTACCACCTATTTCTCTTTGCCAACAAATTGCAGTGACTTTTATCGATACTATTGATAGAGTATTTTATAGCTTTATTTATAATTGGGGGAATACCAGATGAGTCAATTTTTACAAGAGTTTAAGAAGTTTGCAATGAAGGGGAATGTCATTGATTTGGCAGTCGGGGTCATCCTTGGTACAGCCTTTGGTAAAATTGTTACTTCTCTTGTACAAGATGTCCTTACGCCCGTGCTTGGTATCTTGATGGGCGGCATTAAATTTACCGGTCTGAAGATTCAAGTTGGCAAAGCTGTAGTGCTTTATGGACAGTTCCTGCAGACTGTCTTTGATTTCCTGATCGTCGCCTTTTCCATCTTCATGTTTATCAAATTCATTAACCGATTTAAAAGGAAAGAAGAAGAGAAAGTTGTTGAGAAAATCGACCGGTCTGAGGAGCTTCTGACCGAAATTAGAGACCTTTTGAAGGAGCAATCAGGGAAACGCGGACTAGAATAGTGTGGACGTAATTTTTAAAAAAAACGATTAAAAGGTTGAAACCTTTCATATAGTTGTTCGTAAAACACTTTACTACAAATCCAGAGGTGACCTTTTATATGTACGCTCAAACAAGTACAGAATATTTACCGTCCGTGATGAGGACTTTTGCCATGTCGATTGCGTTTGCATTCCTTGGCTCCATTGCAGGCATGTTTGTTCCGCCTGCACTGTTCATGCCGCTTGTGTTCGTTGAACTTGGCATGCTGCTGTTTGCGTTCTTGATTCGAAGAAAAAAGCTGATATCATATACATTCCTTTATACCTTCACGTTTATCTCAGGGATTACGACGTATCCAGTGGTTGCCTATTATGCAGCAGCATCAGGCGGAAACACCGTTCTTTTGGCGCTAGCTACAACCACAGTCGTGTTTACCGGCATTGGTGTTTACGCAACTAAATCGAAGCGCAATTTTTCCTGGATGGGCGGGATGCTCGTCGCAGCCCTTCTTGCTCTGATTGCGATTTCCATCTTCAATATCATCTGGCCGCTTAGCTCGACAGGGATGCTTGCCTTTTCGTTCATAGGAGTTCTTGTTTTCAGTGGTTATGTATTATTTGACTTCAGCAGGATGAAGCATTACGGAGTATCTGCAGAGGAAGTGCCGCTGATGGCCCTTAACCTGTATCTTGACTTCCTTAACCTGTTTACCAGTATCCTGCGGATTTTCGGAATCCTTGGCAGCGATGACTAAACTTCTAATTATTGATATAAGAAAGCAGGTCCCCCGTCCTGCATTTCTGAAACAGTTAAACCCGGCTTGAGCCGGGTTCTTTTTATGTTATTTTGTTTTTATAGGAGAACTGACTTCGACGTATCGTTTTTGAGTGAGGATAGCTGCCTCATTTAAAAAACGAATTTTTCTTCTTACCCCGCAATATATCACCGGACCAACCCTTCCTCTTTACCATTCCGAACAGTAATAATGTAGAAAAGATAATTACCCCGAAGGAAAAAAGGTAACCATACTTCCATTCGAGCTCCGGCATATACTTAAAGTTCATTCCCCATATTGCTCCAAGTACAGTAGCTGGAGTGAACAAGGTTGTCAGGACCGTCAGTGTTTTCATTATCTCATTGCCGCGGTGTGATGAAACTACCTCTTCCAGATTAATTAAGGTATCAATCTCTGCCTGATAATCACTAACTATGGTGAAGCCTCGTTCAATTTTCAGGCAAATTCGCTGATAATACGGCTTATCAGCAATCTTTTCGGTGAAGGCCTCCTCCAGCGCTATTCTAATTTCCCTGATTGGTATCATCAAATGCTTCAACACGAGAAGCTCATGCCTGCACTGGTAAATCTCTTCGAGTATCTCGGTACTATTCTGCTCCTTCATTTTCCAAAGTAAGTTATTCAGCCTTACTTCAAATGGATCGATTTTAATAAGACTGCTAGTCATCACTTCACCAAGGAGAACTGAAAAGCCCTCAATTGCGTTCCCTGTATTCTCCATCTGCTCATCTAAAATATATTTGCTATCGTTTTTACCAAGGAGACTGTATTCAAGATTTGAGGTAATCAGAAAGTCCTCGCCCACAAAGAAGTGGAAAAGGTGGTTATCATCTTTATCCAATAAGTCCTGCCTGAACACCAATGAACCCCCGACCCACTCCGCCCCCGGCCTAAACGTATTTATCACAATACTATTTGTTTTTGTTTCCTGGATTTTTTTTATCCAGTAATCAAGGTCATATTGAGCTTTCTCAGCAGCTATCTCCTGCAAACCTTCTAAGTCAAAATCCTCAAAGTCATACCAGTACCATGAATTATTAAACTTTTTCACCATGCCGCTCCACATCCTAAGAAAAAGGTATTACTTTATCCATCCCCATCTTGCCCCCATTCAAAACTGGTACTACTTTATTGACATGTTTTTAAACTTAAAAGGCGGGTATTTAATATAGACAAGATATGAAAGATAGTAGAGACAAATTTTTATAAAGGAGAGGATTTAGCCGTGAAAACAAATACAAGATATTTGGTCGCAGGAGCCGGAATTGGAGCGCTTCTCTGGTATGCGTTAAAGCCTTCAAAAATGGATGTAAAAGGTATGTATGAAACGGTTGCAAACAAACTCCCTTTTGGAAAGACAAGCACCGAACCGGTAGTCGCAAAAGCAGGTCTTTCAGATCCGATGGATTTCGATGACAACAAGATGGTCAGTGAAGGTTCGCAATATGGGGTTCATTACTATAATCAGAACGAGCAGGATAAGGCCTAAAGGAATATCTTCCTTTAGGCTTTTTGCCGCTAGAAATACACGTATTCGGCCTATTTAATGGGGGAATTTCCATGGGGTATGGATTTATTGCGGTATATATCAGTATCATTCTCTTGGTGGTTGAATTGTGTACTGCCCTATTTGTGCTGACCGGCCTGGACAAACATATTGCGCGTTTTCAGGTTATATCAATATTAACAGGGACCGGCTTTACGACAGGTGAGTCGGAGTTAATTATTGCACATCCAATCCGAAGACGGCTCGGTGCCTTTTTGATATTCTTTGGGGCCTTTTCACTTGCGGTTATTATCTCTGCAATAAGCGGAATTCTTCAGGAGAGCTTTCACTTCAAGGAAATTGGCATCGTTGCGGGTATCCTGGCAGCCATCTTGTTGATTGTCAAGCTTCCTTCAGTGCAAAAAAAGCTTTCTGATAAAATCCACAAAGAGCTGGAGGAGGATTTCAGCCTCGAGGAGCTGCCTATCAAGGACGTTTTTTTGCATGAGGAAGATGATTTCTTTGCAGATATTCATATTCATGAGGAATCGGGTTTTATCGGGAAGACGTTAAAAGAACAAATTAAAGAAGAGGACGACATGAATGTTCTTTTCATCAGGAGAGGCGATGTCATTCTCCGCCATAACCGTTATAAGGAAAAAATCCAGGCAGGTGACCAGCTCCTCCTTTATGGAGATAAAAACTTCCTCGAAGATTTTTTTGCTGATGAAATTGAAGCTCAAAGGAAAATGGAAAAGGAGAAAATTAAGACCCACACCAGAAGCCAGAGATAAGAAAAAGCCCTTCATTTAGGTGAGGGGCTTAGTCATAATAGCTGTTACCCTGAAAGATAAGAAATAATTACTATTTAGTCAAATTGTGCTTGAATGCGTAAATAACGGCCTGGGTCCGGTCCTGGACCTGTAGCTTGGATAGGATGTTGCTAACATGCGTTTTGACGGTTTTCAAGGCAATGAACAGCTCGTCGGCAATTTCCTGGTTCGCTTTGCCTTCAGTCATCAGAAGGAGAATTTCCATTTCACGCTCTGTCAGTTCTTCATGGGGAAGGATTTCCTTCTTCTGCCGCATTTTCATCATCATTTTTCCGGTGACTTCGGGTTCAAGAATTGACTGCCCCTTGTATGTAGAACGGACTGCGTTTGCTATTTCGCTTGCCTTGGAAGTTTTCAACATATAGCTCGTCGCCCCTGCCTCGAGAGCTGGGTAGACCTTCTCATCATCAAGAAAACTTGTCACAATGATGATTTTCGCATCGGGCCATTGCTCGATAATTTGCCTGGTCGCCTCGATGCCATCCATTTCCTTCATAACCAGGTCCATGAGGATGATGTCCGGCCTTAAGCTAAGGGCAAGTTCCACGCCTTTTTTTCCATTATCAGCCTCGCCGATTACCTCGATGTCAGGCTGGGCTGAAAGATAGGATGAAACACCGATCCGCACCATTTCATGGTCATCCACAAACACTACCTTAATCATTTTCCCCATCCCCATTCGACACAGCCGGAACCTTTACTTCAAGCCGTGTCCCTTTATTTTTAACGGAAACAATCTTCAATGTACCGCCAATTTCAAGTGCCCGCTCATGCATATTTTGCATGCCATATGAGCCCGCCTTCCTGTCCTCTTCATCAAAGCCAACTCCATCATCGGTTACACGAAGGATGATCAAACCGTCGCGTTTAACTAATAGGACACTCAACGAATTTGCCTTTGCATGGCGAAGCGTGTTCGAGACGGATTCCTGAAGGATCCTGAACAAGTGGTCCTCGACCCCTTTATCCATCTGGAACTTTTCTGCCTTCCAATTAATTTCGATTGTAACCTTTTGGGCCAATTCGCTCATCAGTTCAGCTATGCCTTCTTGAAGCGTCTTACCCTTCAACGCAGCCGGCCTCAAGTGAAGGAGGAGTGCGCGCATTTCAATTTGCGACTGGTGAATCATTCCCTCCACTAGCTTTAACTGTTGAGCTTCCGGTCCTTTCTCCAGCATTGTCTCTGTTATCGCCGACATTAGCATCGAGGCAGCAAAAAGCTGCTGGCTGACCGAGTCGTGCAGCTCGCGGGCAAGGCGATTGCGCTCCTGTGAAATAATTTCCTGGATTCTCGTTTCCTGGACTTCCGCCTTTTCTGTCGCAAGTCGCTGGGATATTTTCGCTTTTTCCGTTAGCTGGCGATTGAGGTGCCCAATTTGGGCCTGAATTTGCCTCATTTCGTACAGCGAGCTCTCTGACTTCTGTTCCGCGTAATGGCCTTCCTCAATTTGGCGTAGCGACTGCTCAACCAAAGCAAACTGCGACCTCCAATATTGTCCGGAGACAAATCCGCCAACCATTCCCAGGACACCCCCGAACAGAGGAGTGAAGATGAGGAATGGAATACCCAGAATATGTGTTGTCCATAACGAAGACCATTTATCGAGCGGATAAACGGCAAAAAACGCCGCCGTGCTGGCCACTGTTAAAAGAAAGGCAAAACCAAGGCTCCATAGGACCTGACGTTGAATTGCGCTCATATCCTGGCCACCTCTAGGTTCCCGACAACGAGTGAAGTAAAAATCTTCACTTTCTGGCTCGCGATATCGTAATCTCCCGTTTTCATGTGAAGAACCTGATTAAACACTTTTGGTTCCTCATGTTCAAACACAGTCGTTGAGCCGGCGACCACAGAATGATGAACGCTGACTTCAAGCTCATAAGGCACAAGGATTCGGACATTGCCAATAATATTGCGGACAAAAATCACTGATTCCCCTTTTGGCAGCAGAGTATAAGTTAAATCAATTACAGTGTCGCCAATGCCTGTTTGGATATTGATGTCGTTCCAGTCATATACCCCGCCAGGAGTCTTTTGTGATGCAAATATGACATTCTCGAGAAGCGGCTGTCTCCGGATGAGGGGTCTGCCGGGTTCAGGAGTGACAGCCGACAGATCGATGTCGGGCTTTATTTGCTTTGGCGTTTTTTTGGATTGAATAAATTGGGTGAGCACAAATAACAGCAACGCAATCAGGATAAGCTTAAATGTCATCATATTAATAATGCTCGTGACCAGAATGATAATTCCAATCCAGAAAATCAGCCTCCAGAACTTCGAGTGCCGTTTTTTCCTTCCCATATAAATCATTGCACCCGAGAGGAAGATAGCAAATAACAGCCCGCTATTAAAAAAGGCAATTTCCAAAAGAAGCACAATCGCTCCAGCAATGATTAGCCAGCCCATATAATCCCCTGTCATTTTTCTATCCATCTTGCTTCCTCCCCACAGGTGTCAGTCTATAGTGAATTCACCAATTAACTTTTGGTGAAAAGCTTTCAAAATTAAGTTAAGTGCAGCTATTCCTGCACATGATAGTCCATATCAAGGATATCATTCCCAAGGTTTTTCAGGAAGGGACAGGTTAAAACTTTGTTCTCTTCTGTAACCTTTTGACTATTTCCGCGGTAAAAAATTAAAGGGCGGACTCGTTCGAAATAACGATTTCCACACACTTGTTTTGTTTGCCAAAAGGAGACTCCATTCTGTAGGAGTCCCCTTTCATCCCTTTCTTACTGAGCGTCTTTCATTTCCTTGCTCTTCATATCTTTTTCAAGCTGGGCAATTCTGGCATCAATTGTGTTGCGGAAATACGAGCTATTGACTTCATGCTCCAAATTATCAAGGTATGATTCAATTTCCCTGAATTTGTTCGCTGATTTAATTTCACCTGTATCGACGACCTGATTAATTCGATGATTGGCGCGGCTCATATTTTCCCGTCCCATTAATTCCAGGCGGCGCAGGTTCATATCCTTCAATTTGTGCTTCATTTCCTCATACTTTGCCTCAAGCTCATTCAACTGGCGGCTGGCAAGGGCAATTGCTTCTTCCAGGCGTACAGCCCGCTCCGTATATTGCATCTGTTCACGGTTAGCAAATTCGTAAAGTTCCTGTTCGCCTGCCAGGTTGGCTACATCTGCCTGAGACGAGCGTTTTTCCGCCATTTCCTTAGCAAGGTGATACTCACGAGTGAATTCTTCCTTCAATGCATGCTGGCGCTCTACAAGATTCCTGACTTTTTCAGTTTCCTTTTCACACTGGCGCAGGTACTCGTTCAGCATCGCAACTGGATTCTGCCTTTCCTTTTGGTCCAATGCTTCATGAAGGTCTGCCATTACTGTGTTTTTAAGCTTTGTAAATAAGTTAGCCATTTCGAGTCTCTCCTTTAATTAGTAATTTTTGTTTAGTTCGTTCCATTGCCTTTCAAAGTTAACGAATGGATCGCCCGCTTCTGTTTTTACTGGCTCAGCATACTTTGTGCCGTTCCAGTGTTTGTACACAAGGTACAGCACATAAGCAGCCGCTACACCGAAGATGGCCGGGGCATTGCTTGCGGCGATTGATAAAACAATTAAGCCGATGATTCCCAGTCCGATTTTCCCCATTGTGGAATCCGTTTTGAGGAATTGTTTAATGACGAAGTACAGGATTGCCAGACTAACCGCCATCCCTGCAATCGGCCCGATGGTTGACAGCAATACAATCGCCGCTATCCCTCCAGCAACAAGTAACCCAAATTTTTTCATGTTCATTTCCTCTCCTTTCATGTCTCTATCTTAGCTCTATCGCAGATTTTCCATAACGAACCCTAGCCAGATTTTGAACTAAGACTTGAGGCTGAGGACATGCAGGACCTATGGATTTTATCCTCCAAAAAAGCACCCGTCGAATTCCAAGGGTGCCAGCAGTAAGTCTTATTTGATATGAGTATTTACTGTGTGACCCAGCCCCATAGAAGACCCAATATGCGAAAAGCTTCGGTTCAGGATGTTGCTCCGTAACCTGGTGAATTGTCAGACCATGGCCTCTTCCAAACTAATGGTGTTTTTCTCACAAAAATATCCCGATTACGATTATTCTTTTCACCATCAGGGAAACAGTTAAGCAGGCGCACTAGAATGAAAAACCAGGCCAAGTTCACACTATACAACAGAGGTACACAGGAGGCGCATTAATGGAAAACTTTGGAAACCTGTCATGGTTGGAACTAATCATATTCATACTCGCCAGCTATCGGCTTACACACTTGATTGTTTTTGACAAAATTACAGAGTTTCTCCGCAAGCCGTTTATGAAAAAAAAGCGAATCGAAACGGCTCATGGGAGCGAAGTCAAAAACGTTCCAAAAAATATGTTCGGCTATTTGCTTAACTGTTACTGGTGCGCGGGAATTTGGAGTGCTATTTTCTTCGGAGGGGCTTATCTTTTGTTTCCGGATTTTGCACTTATCATTGCGTTTGTATTCGCGATTGCAGGCGGCCAATCCATCATTGAAACATTCGTTGGGGTAAATATAAAGAAGGTTGCCTATTATTCGGCACTTGAGCACGCCAACAAAGATGTCCCTGCATCACCGCCAAAAGAAAATCCAAAGGGATAGAAGGTGAAAATAAACGGGATTCCACCGGCAGGCGGGATCCCGTTTTGCTTTACATAGAATTTTTATCCTTTTCCTATCAGTCCGTCTCCATTTTTATCAAATCCCAGGAAGATACAATTCCTACCGGCTTTTCTTTATGGGAGCCGTTCTCGGTTATGATAACTGCTTCAAGCTTGTTTTCACTCTCCGTACGTGACTCATACAAATCTTCTAATTCAAAAATATTTATATCCTTTGACACGATTTTAACTGTATTAGTCTTTTCATACTTTTGGACATCAGCAATTTTTTGTCCGGAAAGATCAATTGATGCTTCCTTTAGCCTGCTTGAAAAAAACTTGCGCAGTCCGCTCTCGGTCATCAAGAATTTGAATTGGTCCCCATCATATACCGGGTATTGAGTATACTCATATTTGTCCATTTCCAGGATGGCCTCACTTACATCACCGTCTGCCTGAAAGGTCTTTACTGGCTTTGAAGCAACAGTCAAAATTGATGGCGGAACTGACAAAAATTCAGCAATGCTCTCAATTTGCTCAACAACCTCTGTATGAGGCTCGGCAATATAGAAATTTTTGCGGCTCTTCTCATGTACAAGTGCGTTACGGAGCCGGGCATAGCTTTTCAAATCATCAAAATAGCGTCTGATTGGAGCATGACGGTTTTTCACTTTATGGAGAAGCTCAACAAAATGGTCTGTATCACCATTGTTCCCAAGCTTTTTCAATTCTGTGTGAATCTGATTGAACGCAATTTCAAAGCGTTCCGATTTTTCTCTTTGGCGTTTTATCTCGTTTTTTTCGTTAGCCATAGGCTGCCTCCTCAAAATTTTCTGACCCCCTCCTTATTTACCATTCTTGTTAAAGATCTGAAACATAGAGGATGTTTCCAGCCCATGTCTCCCATATGAAGACAAATTGAGCTGCACCCAATCTCGAAGTGTTATACATTCATAAGCTCGATGAATGACAAAACAACCTGGTTTTGCTCTCGAAGTGTCATTCACACTAAAAATAGCACCAGGCATAAATGCCCGGTGCATAAGACGAATACTAGTTCTTTGATTCACTTATCGCTTTCTCAAACTGGCCAATAATGTCATCGGCGTGTTCAATGCCAACAGAAATGCGGACAACCTGACGATTTATACCCAGTGCAGCTCGTGCTTCCGGCGAGAGTGCCCGGTGCGAGGTTACTTCAGGATGAGAAACTGTTGTTTCTACTCCCGCTAGAGTTGGAGCTATTTTAATCCAGGACAAAGCACGGAAGAATTTGTTCATATCGGCCTGTTCCGACAGTTCGATTGTAACCATTGCCCCAAAGCCGTCCTCTCCACCGTATTCAAAAGGATAATAGACACTTTTTACGCCAGAATTCCCTTTAAGAGCGAGTGCAAGCTTGCGGGCGCTCGCCGACTGTACCCTCATCCTTAGCGCTAACGTCTTAAGGCCGCGGACGGTAAGCCACGCTTCAAATGGGCTTAAATTGGAGCCGAGATTGGAAATTTTTCCGCTTGCCCTTGCTATCAAATCCTCCCTGCCAACAATGACACCAGAAGTAACATCGCTGTGCCCGCCAATGTACTTTGTCGAGCTATGAACAACCATATCCGCACCAAGCTCATAGGGGCGAACATGAAGCGGTGTTGCAAACGTATTATCAACCAGTGTCAGCAATTGTTGCTTCCTGGCCAACTCAATAACCCCACTTAGGTCTTCAACACGCAGCAGTGGATTGGTAATCGATTCTGTATAGAGAAGACGGGTGTTCTCCCGAATCTCTTTTTTAACCTGGGATAAATCTGTAAATGAAACAAAGCTCGTCTCAATGCCAAAGTCGTTTAGTTCATCCTTTAGCATATGATAACTTCCGCCATACAGATCATCAGCAGCAATAATATGGTCGCCTGCCTTTGCAGCTGCGAGAATCCCGGCTAATATGGCTGCAAGCCCAGAGGACGCAGCTGCACCCGCCGGCGCGCCTTCTAGCCTGGCTACAGCTTTACCAAGCTCGTCCGTGTTCGGGTTGCCTGTACGTGAATACAGGTATCGGCCATTCCCTTGGTAAAAGCCTTCTAGCTCGTCAAGGTCCTTAAAGGTGAATGCGGACGTCTGGTAAATCGGCGTCACTTTGCTGGCAATCTCTCTGTTCTCTTTTTTGTCACCATGCAATACTCTTGTCTCAAACTCATTTGCCATTTTTGACACCTTCTTCTGTAATCTTCCCTTATGAGGTGGAGTATATCAATCCATGCTTAATCCGTCAACGACCCATGTCACAAAACCTCACACAGAAAATGACATTACTAACCTAGTTAAGCACAAAATATTGGATTCATTTACCTAAGTTAGGGAACTATAAAGTAGATAACCAACCGAGGAAAAAGGAGGACCACAATGAGCGGACAAAGCAAAATGCCTAAATTTCCTCGAACTTATTGGCGGGAGATCGAACTGCCTAAGTTCGAAAAGCTAAGCGAAGATGTTTCTGTCGATGTCGCAATCGTCGGGGCAGGAATGACCGGAATTACCACAGCCTACTTACTTACCCAGCAAGGAAAACGAGTAGCCATCATTGAAGCCGGAAGTGTTTTGAACGGTACAACCGGGCATACAACTGCGAAAGTTACCGCACAGCACGGTTTGCTATATGATGAATTGATCAATCATTTTGGCGAGGAAAAGGCCAAGCTCTATTACGAATCTCATTCTGATGCACTCGGCTTTATTAGAAGGACTGTCAACGAACAGGGTATTGATTGTGATTTCAGTGACCAGGAAGCCGTTATATACGCGACAACCGAGGAATATCAATCCAAGCTTGAAACCGAAATGGAAGCCTATCAAAAGCTTGGCATCCCGGGAGAACTAAGGAGCAGCATCCCGTTTGATATTGAAATAAAGAATGCCCTGGTTATGCCCAACCAGGCCCAGTTTCACCCTCTCAAGTATTTACGGGCACTCCTGAAAAAGGCTGTTGACGCTGGCTGCCTCGTGTATGAAAATACGACCGCCAAAGATATCACAGTTGAAGGCGGGACTGTTGTGCATACGAAGGAAGACAGAAAAATTTCCTGCGGTCATGCAGTCATCGCCTCGCATTGGCCATTTTTTGACAAAAGAGGGTTGTACTTTGCCCGTATGTATGCGACACGCTCGTACGCGATTGGAGTCAAGACTGAAAAAGAATATCCTGGCGGGATGTACATCAGTGCTGACTCACCGTCACGCTCGATCCGCTATACGCCGGTTAATGGTGAGAATCTGCTGATTATCGGCGGGGAAAACCACCGGACCGGGACTGGCAAGGATACGCTTGAGCATTATCAGGCACTTGAAAAATGGACCGAGGAAGTTTTCGGCATTCATGAATATGAGTACCGCTGGTCGGCGCAGGATTTGGAGACGCTTGATAAGCTGCCGTATATTGGGCCATTAAAGGACGATGAGGAGAACATCCTTGTGGCAACAGGCTATAAAAAGTGGGGCATGACGACCTCGACGCTAGCGGGGCATATCCTGACTGATTATGTGTTGAATAAGGAAAGTACCTACAAGGAACTCTACCATCCTTCCCGCTTTGAAATGGACCCTGCCCTTAAGAAGGCTGCTACCTTTAATTTGGAGGTTGCGGGTCATTTTGTAAAAGGGAAGCTTGAGTTCATTCCTAAGGATCCGGATGATCTGAGGGTTGGCGAAGGCGGGGTTGTGCTCGTAAACGGAAAGCGGGCTGGCGGCTATAAGGACGAGAACGGACAGCTTTATTTAGTTGATACGACTTGTACACATTTGGGCTGTGAATGCGAATGGAACCATGCCGAAAAGACCTGGGATTGTCCGTGCCATGGTTCGCGTTTCTCGTATGGCGGCGATGTGGTTGAAGGTCCGGCTATCGAGGCGTTGAAAAAGCTGGAAGAGTAGTTGGGGAAGATGGCAATTCACTTAAGTGGGTTGCCATTTTTCTTGGGGAGGGCAAGTGATGGAGCTTAGCTTAAGAGAATAGTTATGTTGAGTGGTTTTTTGCTGTTTGTAACTAGTGAAAAAAGCTTATACGGAATGTCTATATTTATTAAAGATTTTGCTAGTAAGGACTAAATACTAACCTGAAACTGGCATAGTCACTGCCTGTTAGGTACTAGCCCCTGCACGGCAGTGTCTAGATACTGCCTGACAGGTACTAGTAATTCCCGCCGTCTGCTCCGAATGATAACTAGTGATTATATAAGATTTTCGGAAAATTGGTTAGTTAGGAAAGACTAGTCATCCTCTTGGCAATTTAGTATCGACCGATTTCTTATTAAGCCATCAATCTCGGCAAACCAGAACCGTCTGCCCCAAAAGGAGGCACTTCCAAAAAATAAAAGCCACCAAGCGGCGGCTGAGTAGTGTTATGGCTTCATATTCATCCAGCTTTCAAGATAATGCATTGCGAATACAAGGTTTCCCCCGTACTGAACCTGCACAGCAGAAAGCTCGACTTCCATATACGCTTTGCCTTCTTCATGAAATGTAATAAAGTCACCTTCATTCGTTGCCCCTGTCTCGACACCTATCACAAGTTTCTTGCCAGCAGCGCGGGCCATATTGACTTCATTGCCGATGATGTCAGCAATGGCGGGTGCTGTATCCCGGTAAGCCATGATGGTCGGCGAGTCGACTGTACCTATTACCCATTCAGCTAAATTGCCTTTACCGAGTTTATTGTTGTATGTGTGTTCATCGAACCAGAATGGCATGTCGGCTCCAAGCGGAAGCCTAAGCTGGGCGGCCTGGGATTTCGCACTCAATAGAATATTTTGGTACGAGAGGACAGTGCTTTTATAATTGGACGTCCATCCGCTGAATAAGTAAGGCTCCACATCGAGATGGACTCCGGCAAATTTTTCTGCAGGCAAAGCCGTTGCCTGATAGTTTTTAACCCAACTAAAAAATGCATTCAAATATGTTGAACCCTTCGAGGATACCCAGTTAGGCGCTCCGTCCAGGGCATGTACCTGAATACCGGTAGCCGAAGCCTTGCTAATGAATTGCTTGTAGGCGGCATTCGGAATACTGCTGTTGATTTGGAGGTAAACCTGGTTGGCATTGTTTCCGGCGAGAAAAGCAACCACATCATCCGGTTTCGACTGTATGAGGGCTGTATCCCAGAGCCAGGTTGCTCTCGGTGTTCCCTCCGCTTTTACAACTCTTGAACCAAACGGATTTGCCAATGAACCAACCACCAATAATGTTAACATGATACATACAATCTTGTTGCGCAAAAACATTGTTCTTCCTCCTTTTGATTTGTCCCAGACATTCAAAAGAAGTCCGGCGGCGTGGCAGCCGTTCGGTTTCCCGGGTAGGCCCATCGCTTTGCGTCCCTGCCTTTAGACAGGTTTGCCTTTGTCAGATTTTGCTTTGATTGCGTAATCTTATTATAGCGCCTTAGTACCTATTCAAAAATAAGTCTTTATAACCAGAAAATATGACAAATCTCCGCAACGAAAAGCCACCTAGGGATTCCCCAAAGTGGCTGCAAAATTTTCCTCTTAATCGTCGTTTGGCCGGTTGCGCACAAGCCTGTCCTGGCCTGTCGTGAATTTCACAAGCTCCGAGCTTGTTTTACCGACCTTCTTGTTGTTGTTTATTTGCGCATTGCGGTTCCCCAGCTTTTGTCTGCCCATAATAAAACACTCCTTTACCAGGATGTATTCATAGTTTGGGCTCTTTAACCCCGATTATGCTGGCAGTTTCTTCATTCCTCTTCCTAGCCTGTTATTTTTTTGAACAGTATAGACTTGCTCTAGGCCGGGCTGCCAAGCGTACTTCCTACCTTCTAACTTACCAATAAACAGCTGTTATCCGACATGTAAATCCTGCTTGGCGGACACGCCTCCCTCCATTTAAGATCGCTGCTGTATTCCTGCACAAAATCTCACTTGCTTTGTATACATCGAAAACAAGAGAGTGGATATACTTTATTTATAAAGCCTTTTAGAATGGATAGCGGAATAACGAATTTAGGGTTATTCCCTCGTTACAAAACCAGTCCGCCTAAAACCATGAGAAGATTTAAAATGATGTACCATATAACGGAAGGAAAAATACTCTTGGATTTGATTGTTATACCACCGAACAATTCTCCAATTGAAAAGGCCAGACAGATCAGCCAAGGAAAACTAATGAGTTACGCTGCAGGCCAAAGCCCAAGCTTGTCGCTGCCACTGCACTTTTCACCTACTTGCTCCGAAAACCGGCTCAAAAGAGCCTTCCCAAAAAGCTCTTTAAAAAAGCATTTGTAAATGCAAATAGAATAGCGAGCAGCCATATTTCTTGAAAATAAGACCAGCCATTACTAATAATAAAAGGCAAAAATACCGCCACATTGATTGTTATCGCTATCATCAGAAAGTGCGTAATCTTTATACAGTGGAAACCTGACTAGATGAAAGGAAAGCAGATCGGTTCATTCCAATCCGGTTTCCTCAAATATTTAATAAAAGTGGCTATAAAATAGAAAGCCAATACACAGCCCTCGGTGGTTAAACCGCAACTAAAGATAACCTGCTTAACACAATCCGCCATTCTTTTGTTTCGAACTGCCCGTCCAATTTGAGTTTATAAACAGGTAGATAAAGAACCCAATTCTAAATGTCATAGTGGTAATAATGAGGGATATGGGATAGACGTACAAGCTAAACAGAATTCCTTTCATATCATATAACTAATCAGCTAAATAAAGGAGATTGGTATATGTATATTCGAAAGCGCAATCCTGCGAGGGATGATGATCGGTTAATTGATATAACAGTTAATAATTTTCGGACAAGCACAGCGGCGGTACGTGAAAAATTAAGGACGGCTGACGGGGTAGTCGTCGTTTGTACGGAGAATCATGAAGTTGCCGGGTATCTTTCGTACAGACTGGTTTTTCCTGGAACGGCATATATCACCTATGCAGTTTTGGATAAAGAATTCCAAGGGCAAGGAATTGGCCGTGCTTTACTTCCGGACTTAGTTGAGTATGCAAGAGAAAACGGAATCCGTGCTCTAACCGGATTTGTCAGCAATCAGAATATGAAGAGCTTGAATCTATTTATGAAATGGGGATTCGTCCCCATAGCTACCCGGCAAAACGGATATTTAATTGGAAGATTTTTGTTATGAAGCAAGCAACTTGTATTTCTTAAACAAAAAAGTGTTCGCCCAGTTGAAAGCAGGGGAACGCTTTTTCTTTTAGGTTCCGTAACCGCGCATATTTGGGGAAACTATCCCCTGTCTCTCCTTCTTAACGTATGTAACTTACTTACGGGTCTACTTTTTTATTCCAGAAAAGTAAAAAAAGTGTTCGCCCAGCCCATAGCTGGTGAACACTTTTTCCTTCTTAACAGGAATGTCTATTCCTGCCTCTGCGATCCTGGTCTCTTCTATCTTTGCGGTCCTTGTCTCTAGGATCTTTTAGGTCCTTGCCTCTTGTGTCTTTGCGATCCTTGTCTCTGGGATCTTTTAGATCCTTGCCTCTTGTGTCTTTACAATCCTTGTCTCTGGGATCTTTTAGGTCCTTGCCTCTTGTGTCTTTGAGATCCTTGTCTCTGGGATCTTTTAGATCCTTGCCCCCGACCGAGTCTCTTCCGCGGCAATTTGAATCTTTTCCAATGAAATCTTTTGAATGCTGGTCTTTCCCGGACGGATTTTTGTCACTCAGACCCAACACAGAGGTATTTAGTAGCGGCAGGTTGCCGGATGGGATTTTTCCAAGAGGCGTCTTGCCGGATGGAATTTTGCCTGATAACAGATTGTTGGATAGTAGCGGGGTTTTTCCTCCTATAGGAATCTTTCCTGTTAATCCCAAGACGGAGTTGCCCATGTTGTTTTGTAAAGATTGCCTAAGGCTGTTCCGAAGAAGTTCCCTTGCAATCCTTTTTCCTCTGCTTTCACTCACCTGTATCACCTCCTTGTTACTGTCCTACTACTACTTTATGATTCTAGGACAAGTTTGCTCACGGACAAGTGATGATTTTTGAAAAAATAGGCTATTTAGAATTAAGGTTTCAACTTAAATTCTTGGGCTTTTCCCCCTAGTTTTAATGGCCTCATCCAGGGAATAGAAAAGTTCATAAACTCCCTATCCCAATATGAGTCCTATCCTATAAATAGCACTATTCTAATGAGCTCATTTCCACTTCAGTGCATAGGATTCTACTCATTAACAAGGATTTGAATATTATCCATAATTGCCTCAATGTCTACCTTCTCTTGTGTGTTGGCCATGTTATATAATTTGATTATCTTTGTCAATTAGGTACATGGTTGTATTGTGGGCGATAGCCCCGCCATTTACCTTCTGAAATTTCATATGATACGAATCTGCAATTTCTATCGTTTCAGCAATGCTGCCTCTAAGAAATTTCCATCCGGATGGGTCAGTTTGAAAGTTTTGTGCATACTTTTTAAGTATCTCTAAACTATCCGTTTCCGGGTCTAATGTAATTGCTAGTAACTCAACTTTCTCTCCAAACACGCCTTCCTTCTTCAATTCGGCCTGCATTTTTGCAAAATCAATCATAGTTAGGGGACAAATATCCGGGCAATTTGTATAAAAAATGTCAGGAGCTTCACTTTATGATTGTTTAATAAAACATCTGTCGCATGGGTGGCAAGAGTTTAGCACATGACATTTTAGATTTGTGGTCTCTAAATAATAAAAAAGAGCTGTCCGAAAAAACCGCTGAATAACGGTTTCTCGGACAGCTTTTACCACAGATTCTTTATTCCTCGGCCTAGTCTGCTGTTTGTTTTTCAGCCGCAAGTACTGGCGCCTTCCTAGCCATGGTGGCTTGTTCGTAGGCAAAGGCAATCTGGATAAGCTCCGGCTCGCTCCAGGCCGTTCCGGCAAACGTAATCCCAACAGGTTCTCCTTCATCGGTATATCCTGCCGGTACGCAAACTGAAGGATACCCCGCCCGCGCGGACAAATCGCAGCCTTCCTCATGTGGAAAAAGAATCGCATCTACGCCATAATCCTTCAATACGAAGTCAATTCCGTTTTCCTTTGCATGATATTCGTTAAATTCAAGTGACCGGATATACTCCTCCTCATACAGCCCGCCGCTTGTTGCCTCAGAGTTCTTTAGGACATCCTGCCCGTAACGGAGCATCTCCTCAGGATTTTCATCATTGAAGTGAATCACGTCAGCAAGTGTCCTTACCTTGGCTGACGGTGTGAGCCCTTTTAAATAAGCATTAACGCCCGCTTTAAACTCATATTTTAACACTTCCCAATCCCACATAAATCTCGCGGATGGGATAACAACATCGACTACCTCTGCTCCCAGCGATTTCAGCACCTCAATCGCGTGATCGGCTATCTTCGCCTTTTTTTCACCAGCTTGGGAAAAATAAAAATCACGGGCAATCCCTATTCTTTTCCCGGTAAGCCCCTCTTCCAAAAAAGCTGTAAAGTCAACATGTTCTAATGGATTTGCAAGCGTCGCCTGATCCGCTGAGTCAACCCCGGATAACGCTGACAGCAAGATGGCCGCATCGGTTACCGTCCGAGCCATAGGGCCGGCCGTATCCTGGGAATGGGCAATCGGAATAATACCGCGGCGGCTGATTAGACCGACCGTCGGTTTAACGCCGACTAGTGAATTCTGGCAAGCTGGATTTAGGATGGACCCGGAAGTCTCCGTCCCAACTGCTGCCGCAGCAAAATTCGCGGCAATTGAAGCCCCCGATCCAGAGCTTGACCCGCCTACATCAAATTTTCCTGGCCCATACGGATTCAATGTCTGCCCGCCGCGTGACGAGTACCCGCTTTTCATTTCATAAGCCATGTAATTTGCCCATTCGGTCATGTTTGTTTTTCCAAGAATGACAGCACCGGCTATCCGAAGGCTTAGAGCAACCTCCGAGTCCTCGATTGCATATGAATCAGCCAATGCTTTTGAACCTGCACTTGTATGCAGCTTATCTGCTGTGTCGATATTATCCTTCAGCAGCACCGGGATACCATGCAACGGGCCACGCGGGCCATCCGCCTTGCGCTCGGCATCCAATGCCGCCGCAATATGCAGCGCCTCGGGATTGATTTCTAGCACTGACCGCAGCTCCGGTCCTTTATGGTCATACTGAGAAATTCGGTACAGGTACATCAGCACGAGTTCCTTCGATGTCAGCTCGCCGGATTTCATCTTTTCCTGCATATCTTCAATTGTGGCTTCTTCAAGCCATGTATCATACAAATTCTTTAGTTTTGGATTTTGCAAAACTCTCTGCCCCTTTTCTGTGCCAATTTTATTATTTTTATTTCGCCAGTCGGCTATCCAAAACCTTTTTTATAAAAATAAAAGCCCCCGAAATTGGGGGCAAATCATAATTAAACACTATTTTTGTATTGATAACATTTAGTCCGCTCTTTCACCCTGAAATGTTGGCAATTATCATATGGATAGGTTACCATTTTTCATTAAAAATGTTGCCAACAGCCTTTATTGGCATCGTTTCAATAGAATTTTTACTCTGAAATGTCTCCAATAGCTTCTATTGGAACCGTTTCACCGGTCTATTTACATTAAAATGTTTCCAATAGCCTGTATTGGCATCGTTTCACTGGGATTGTTACTCTGAAATGTCTCCAACAGCCGATATTGGTTCCGTTTTCACCTACTTATTACTAGCGGAAATGTTACCAACGATTATTTCCTTTTCGCGCGTTCAAGCTGACGGATGTTGTCTACCGCAATTTGGCCTTTATAGAAAATCCGTTTTTCAACAGAGAGATTCAACTTCTTTGCAAAAATCTTCAACTCGCGCTCTTCCCGCTCGGTTACGAGCGAAATGACCGTTCCATCTGCACCCATCCGGCCAGTCCTTCCCGAACGGTGGATGTACTGCTCGATATCCCGCGGGAAATCCACATGGACCACATGCGTGACTCCTTGAATATCGAGGCCGCGCGCCGCGACATCGGTTGCAACAAGCATGTTTATTTTCCCATCACGGAAATCTTTAATAGCCTTCTGCCTGACCGTTTTATCAAGCTCACTGTGGAGCAGGCCTGCAGATAACTCTTTAAACTGAAGCTTTGCGGTAATTACCCCAATCTCAGTTATATCATTAATAAACGCAAGTGTCTTAATGTTTTGGAGGCGGACAATCTTCTCAAGCAGGAGCAGCTTTTCCCGTTGCTCACATGAGAAATAAATATGCTCGACCTTCCCTTGCTCGATTGACGTGTCCTTTTTAATACGAATTACTTCCGGATTTTCTGTCAGCCTCTTGGCCATCTCTTCTGTTTCCGGCTTCATTGTTGCCGAGAACAGTACCACCTGGCGGGACTTCAGCGATGATTTAACAATGTCCTCCACCTGCCCGATATGCTCGCGGACCAGCAGCTGATCGCCTTCATCTAGTACAACCATCTTCACTTCATGCATCTTGATTTTCTTCTGCTTGATTAATTCATTCATCCGGCCTGGTGTCCCGAAGGCAATATGCGGCTTCTTCTTAAGCTTCTCAAGCTGCCGTTTCACGTTGGCGCCGCCAATGAACGTTGCGCCGCGGATGCCGCTCCCTTCCGACCACTTCTGGAATTCTTGATACACCTGCATAATTAGCTCCTGGCTGGACGCAAGCACGACCGCCTGAAGCCCAATGCTTGAGCTGTCGATTTTCTCGAGGACTGGCAGCAAGTACGCAAGTGTCTTTCCGGTCCCAGTCGGCGACTCGGCAATCAAATCACGTCCATCAAGGATCGCAGGGATTGCGGCCTCCTGAATTGACGTCGGCTGCTTAAAACCCGACTTCTTCCAAACACTTTGAACAAATGGCTTAAAAGTTTCTTGTATATTCAGCATAAACTGCTCCTTTTTCACAGGTGATTGTTCCTATTATAAGGATAATTCGGGGATAAATCCATTCACGCCCGTTTTGGAAAAAGAATGCTGCCCATACGTTCAGCCTTTACCTCATTGGCTATACCCCCGGTTTATCTTTGTTCCTATCCTTACAAACTTACCATGCTTCGGGACGGCGATTTGATTGAAGTGGCTGACAAGGTAATCAAGGGCTTCTGCAAGTTCATCCCCGTTCATGGGCAGGCCATGTCCGGTAACTGCGAGTAGTGGCTTTAAGAACAAGAGTTTCTTGACTGATTGGTACGCGGCTTCCCAGTCGGTTGTGTAGTACTTTGGCGGGCCGCTGATTTCCTGTGTTTGTGTTAGTACCTTATAAAGAGATTCCTGTTTTACCGTTACAAATGCGTCTCCGGCAATCAGGGTCCTGTCACGCTCCCGGAACAGTGAAATATGCCCCGGTGTATGACCTGGAGTATGCACCCATTTCCATTCCTCAAGCCCCGGAACGCCTCCATCATTAGGCAAAGCCGCTATCCTGTTACCGAGATTGATGCCGTGATTCGGGAAGAGAGGGGAAAGCTCAGAGACCAAACCACCATCTGTCTCCGGGTCTCCTTTCGGGTAATCCCCTCTCCCGGTCAAGTAAGGGAGTTCCAAACGATGTGCATAGACAGGCACCTCCCACCTTTCAAGCAACTCAGCAAGCGACCCAACATGGTCAAAATGTCCATGAGTCAAGATAATTGAAGCAGGTTTTGCCCCTTTTCCGAACCGATTCTCGGCGGCATCAATAATTTCATCCGCGCATTTCGGCATTCCTGCATCAATTAACGAGAAGCTTCTTTCTGTTTCCGGATTGCCAATTAGAAACAAATTCACAATTTTCGTTGTATACATATAAACGTCATCAAGAACATTAATGCCAATTTTATCGCCGATGCTAATTAGCGGCAAAACTGAATTCTCAAATTTGTCATCCATTGTTTTCTCCTCCGGCCACACCAATTATTATTCTTACTATGTGAACAGCACTCATTTTTATCCAGCAAACGCTTGCTTACCTTAAATTTGACAGATTTGTCAAAGCAAATTTGAAACTATTGTGAACAATGACCGGACGGCAACTTTATGGAGGGAACCAATGATAAGATAAAAACAATACGATACCAACATATCGGAGTTGAAAATAATGCTTAAAAAGACCCTATTAATCATCGTCCTGTTATTTTTGGCGATTTCCAATAAAACACTTGCAGACACTCATATAAATCCATTCCTTTTGAACACAACGATTGAATTGGCTTCTCCTCAGGATTCCACTCCTATTGCAGCTGAAACTAAAGTCTTGTCGGTAAGTGAAACCTTACCCATACAGTCCTTTATCATTCCTGTTGTTGCAGCAGTTTTAATTATCGGCGGACTTATCTTTTATTGGTTTTACCTTAGGAAGAAACTCGTTTAAACCCAACACTTTCGAACCTGTTAACCAAAAATCGTCCGAGGCATATTATGCCCCGGACGATTTTTTAATGGCCAATATTGTTGACCGACGGAATCAGCATCCTGAATTCCTCATACGTAATCATTGTATCCCAATGGCCGGTCAGCTTGGCCATTGCGACAACAATAAAGAAGGTTGCAAAGAAAGCGATTGGAATGGTCCATTTATTAACCTTTTTGTTGGCGACCGTCATGTTCAACGTATCTTTGACAGGGCAGACTTCCACACACGACATACATGCCGAGCAATCCGGAGTCCTGACTGCCTTTTTCGTCGAAACGGAAATACGCTGAGGACAAACCCTTGTACAGGCATTGCAATCGATACAGGTTTCTTCGTTCCTCTTGATTTTGGTAATCCCAAAAACAGAACCCAGCCCAATCATCGCACCGTACGGGCACAGGACGCGACACCAGAAATTTTTAAAGAAAACCGACAGGACGGCAAGTACAAGCAAGACAGTCAACCCTACACCGCCAATATTTAAAAAGAACATCATCATCTTTACATCGGAAATTTTATTATAATTACCAGCCATGAAGTCAATCGCATAAAAAACCGGCATATCAATAATGATCGCCTTCAGGAAAAATATCAGTATCAAGTATTTCAATGGAGTCAGAATCCAAATAAGCCATCTTGGCATGTCAAAGTTCCGTTTGAAGAGCTTTCTGCCAAACCTGGCAAGCCATTCACCAAGCGTTCCAATTGGACAAATCCAGCCGCAGAATGCTTTCCGAAAAATAAAACCAGAAGCTACAAAAAATGTGAATAGTACAAGTCCTGCAGGATGGATTGGATCAAAGATGCCTGTCGTGACCCAAACCTTCAATCCGACTAGTGCTGACACTGGAAGGAAGCCCTCTACCGCCCCGGGCCTTGGCACGAGCCGCTCAATGCCCATCAAATTGAAATGCTGGTAAAACTGATAAAAGCGAAACCCGACAAATAGCATGAAGAATGCAAATGCTATTTGCACTGCCATCCTAGTATATTGGATAGGGTGCCTCTTGACCCGCTTATAATATTTTGTTAATGCTGACATGTCTCTCTTCCTCCGTTTCATTCCTTATACCGGACACTTAAACTAACCATTAAAAAGGAATTCTGGCAGTTCGATCTATATCCACTATAAAAAATGTTTCGGAGGGAGTATGTGATTTAAATAACAAAGGTGGGAAGTTCGGAAAAATGTCACACAAATTGACCGTGTAAATGAACAATGGGTGAACGTCTGGCGCTTATTGGAAGCATTTCACCCTCTGCAATATGGCAAAATGTGCCCAATAAGCTGTATTGGAACCATTTCACCCTTTGCAACAAGACAAAATGTGCCCAATGAGCTGTATTGGGACCATTTCATCCTCTGCAACAGGGCAAAATGAATCCAACAAACAGTTTTTTACTCGAAATAATGACGTCGCCCTTTTGCCTGTTGCATGCGAACGATTGTTATTCTTTTTCCACTTTAAAAATAATCCCGTTCTGTTTCCTTGCTTCATCTATGACTTCGAGCACAATGCGAGATTGCTGCTTTAATTCCTGGTAAGCTTCATTCTGCTTTTGCTCAATGATATCTGCAAAGCGAGCTGCTTCGTACATCATGTCTTCCTCAGCAGGCTTGGAACCAAAGCTAAGCTTCTCTCCGCTTTTCCTGTCCAGAAATTCAATTGACGAAATCGGGGCCGCATCTCCCAGGATAAAGGTTCCGCTCTCCCCATGGATTTCACACGGAATAAATGAATCGGATACTTTCGAGCACATGATCGTACAAACAAAGCCTGGATAGGACAATACCAGAGTTCCGGAGCCATCAATCCCTGTTGGCAGCATGACTGGAGAGTACGACACCTTTTGCGGCCTGCCAAACAGCCGGACAGCAAGATGGATTGCATAGACACCGAGGTCCATTAGAGCCCCGCCGGAGAATTTTGCTGAAAAAATATTTGGTTCTTCACCTTTTAAAACAAGGTCATAGCGTGAGGAGTATTTCATATAGGTAAGAAATGCGCTCCTCAAAGTCCCCGCTCGGCCAAGCTCCTCTCTCAGGATGTCAAGATTCGGCGAATGGATATTGCGGATTGCCTCAAATAAATAGACTCCATTTTCCTCCGCTACACGAAATGCCTCTTCCAGCTCTTTTGAGTTTGAGAAAATTGGTTTTTCGCAGAACACGTGCTTCTTATTTTTCAAAAAAAGAAGTGCCTGCCTGAAATGCTCGGAGTTTGGAGATGCTATGTAGACTGCGTCGATATCTGGGCTTTGTGCCATTTCTTCAAGGTTTGTGAAAATTTGAGGAGCACCTGTCTTCTCGGCAAATTCTCGAGCCTTTTCCTCAGATCGAGAGTAGATAGCCCTAAGCTCAAGTTTGCCGCTTAGACGAGCTGCCGAAATGAACGCCTCTGTAATCCAGCTCGTCCCGATTGTTGCAAGATTAATCATCGAAGATACCGCCTTTATGGTTTTTCTTTCATTTTAGGCTTATTGGGACAGATGTCAAAATTGAGGTCTTAAATGGCGGGTTTTATGGAAAAATAGTAATATATATGATATATATACAAATAACATTTATTGCGCTTTATGAAAGAGGTAGAAAACTGTGGAGCATACTTCATCTAATTTTATCCGCGATATCATCATAAAAGACTTGGAATCAGGAAAGCGTGACAGCGTTGTGACCCGCTTCCCTCCTGAACCGAATGGCTACCTGCATATCGGGCATGCCAAATCAATCATCCTGAACTTCGGCCTGGCTGACGAGTTCAAGGGAACCACCAATCTACGCTTTGATGACACCAATCCTTTGAAGGAAGACATTGAATACGTCAATTCAATCAAGGAAGATGTCCAATGGCTTGGCTTCGAGTGGGACAATCTTTATTTTGCTTCTGATTATTTTGAGGAAATGTACAACCGAGCTGTACTTTTAATTAAAAAGGGGCTTGCCTATGTGGACGACTTGTCCGCAGATGAAATCCGTGAATACCGCGGCACTCTGACCGAACCTGGCAAGGAAAGCCCGTACAGGAATCGTTCCATTGAGGAGAACCTCGACCTGTTTGAACGGATGAGGGCTGGCGAATTTGGGAATGGCGAGAAGGTACTCCGCGCTAAAATCGATATGAGCTCGCCGAATATCAACCTGCGTGATCCTGTCATTTACCGGATTTCACATACGACTCACCACAACACTGGCGACAAATGGTGCATCTATCCGATGTATGCATTTGCCCACCCTATCGAGGATGCGATTGAAGGTGTGACTCACTCGATTTGTACGATTGAATTTGAAGACCAGCGCCCATTTTACAATTGGGTTGTCGAGCAATGTGAAATGGAGGCAACTCCGCAGCAGATCGAGTTCGGCCGCCTAAATGTCACGAATACAGTTATGAGCAAACGCAAATTGAAGCAGTTGGTTGACGAAGGCTTCGTTGACGGCTGGGACGATCCACGGATGCCGACAATCTCCGGGATGCGCCGCCGCGGCTATACCCCTGAATCGATTCGTGCGTTCGTCCGGGAAACAGGCGTTTCAAAAGGCTCCGGTGCAGTAGACGAGCAAATGCTTGAGCACTTTGTCCGTGAAGATTTGAAGCTGAAAGCTCTTCGGACGATGGCGATTCTGAACCCGCTCAAGGTTGTTATCACCAATTATCCTGAAGGTGAAGTTGAATGGCTTGAGGCTGAGAACAATCCGGAAAATGAGGAAATGGGCAAAAGGCAAATCCCGTTCTCCCGCGAAATTTATATCGAGCAGGACGACTTCATGGAGAACCCTCCAGCCAAGTACTTCCGCCTCTACCCTGGCAACGAAGTGCGCCTGAAGCACGCGTATTTCATTAAATGCGAGGAAGCTATTAAAGACGAAGCTGGCAATGTTGTCGAGCTTCGCTGCACGTACGACCCGGAAACAAAGAGCGGCACTGGTTTTACCGGCCGGAAAGTAAAAGGAACGATCCACTGGGTCGAAGCTAGCCAGGCGGTTCCTGCTGAGTTCCGTTTGTACGAGCCGCTAATCCTTGATGACAACGGCGAAGAAGATGGCGAAGATGATGCGAAAACGTTCCTGGACAAGGTGAATCCAAATTCGCTTCAGGTACTGCAAGGCTTTGTCGAGCCAAACATGAAGGGTGTGGCAGCCCAGGAGAAGTTCCAGTTCTTCCGCCACGGCTACTTTAATGTAGACCCGAAATATACAAATGAAGAAAAACCGGTATTCAACCGGATTGTTTCGTTGAAGAGTTCGTTTAAGCTATAAAAAGACTATAGCCCCTTCCAAATCCGGAAGGGGCTCTTTTTATAGAAGTTCACTTTTGATTTCCTCAATTTGTGCGATATGCCTCTTCTCATGAAAACCCAGACACTCAACGTAGTTCTTCAGGCTCATTCTCCCAAACCTTGGGTGTTCAGCAGATTTTGTTTTTAAGGAATCTTCGCCTATCTCATCAACAAGCTGTTCAAGGCTCTCCCTAGACTCAAGCAGCAATGCACATACATCCTGCTTCTCCATAAATTCCTCTGGTGGCTCGTTCTTTGTTCTTACCTTTTCTGAGCGGTCAGTGATAAGGCTGAAATCACGTTCTTCAACCGTCTCACTTTCAGCCTTTTTCAATATTTCAACGGCTTGCTTCTCTATCGAGTACAGATGATGGGCAACCTGTGCCGCACTCCACCTGTCCTCAGCTGGTTTTTGGTTAAATTGTTCTTCGGTGAATTCCATAATGCACTGCATTAGGTCTTCCCGGATTGATTTAAGTTGTGACAGCATTCTACTCACCTCGTTTATTATCTAGTTTCCCGCTGCAACAACTTGTAAAACTAGTTAAATAGAACACTCCGTACTAGCGCAATATTAATTCAGCGATTTTTTAATTAATTCTAACAGTTTTGAGATTAATTCAGCGGTTTTGAAATTAATTCTTAAAGTGCATAATATTCGGAAAACTAATACCAAAAAAGGCGGGGCTCACTTAACCCCCGCCAATCTTATTCATATCGCAATGATTCTATCGGGTCGAGCTTTGATGCCTTGTTCGCCGGCAGGATTCCGAAAATCACGCCGATGACCATTGAGAACAGGACACCGCCGACAACAACCTGCCAGGAAACGAGTGACGGCCAGCCTGCGAATATGCTTACCAATGTCGCAACGCCCCAGCCCAGGCCAATTCCCAGTATACCACCAATCAATGTCAACGTCACAGACTCAATCAGGAACTGTGTGAGTACCTGATTTCGGGTTGCACCAAGCGCCATCCGAATCCCAATTTCCCGCGTCCGTTCTGTGACGGAGACGAGCATGATATTCATTACACCTATACCACCGACAAACAGTGATATCCCGGCAATGCTGCCGATGATGAGGGTCATGATATTCGTAATTTGGCCCACTCCCGCCGCTATTTCTTCCATATTGATGACCCGATACGACTCCTCCGTATTATGAAGATTATTCAGTGTCCTTTCAGCCTTTTTGCCGGCTGTCTGGATATGGTCCGGATCATCGGCCTGAAGGGTCACTTGCGTGTAATCCGAGCTGCCATACATCATCCGCCAAGTCTGGAAGGGCATATACACTTCCATCGAACCAAACGCGAACAATCCTTCGGGCTTTTCGAGTACACCTATAATTTCCACAGGCTGATTAGCAACCAGAATAACCTTACCGACAGGTGATTTTCCTTCAAAAAGCTCTTCCTGAAGCTTGTTGCTCGCAAGCCCTACCCGCCTGCCACCAAGGAAGTCAGAGGAGGAAAGCTCCCTTCCCTTTTCAATTTTCAATTCATACAGGTCCATATACTCTTTTGTGATTCCAACTGCAGAAACATCTATCGTCTTTTCCTTCAGCCTGGCAGAGGAAAATTGAGTGCTCGAAGCGACTACTCGTTTCACCTCGGGGATTTGTTCAAGAGCGCGAATATCTTCCTGGGTGAACGGGGCTTTAAGCATGATATTTGGATTGGCACGGATTTCTTCGTCAGAAGGCTGATAAAATACTTCTATCGTATTGCCGGGTCCGGTTATCTGTTCCTTCAGCATCGCCTCACCGCCCTGGCCAATCGCCACGACTATGATGACTGCCCCGACCCCGATGATAATGCCTAGCATAGTCAAAATCGACCTCAGCTTATGTGCCTTCAGTGAGCTCAATGCCATCTTGAAATTTTCCATTACACTCATCAGCGCGTCCCCCATTCCTCAGAATCGGGCCGGACAACCTCTCCATCCCTCACAAGGATAGTCCGATTCGCGTATTCGGCAATTTCCGGCTCATGAGTCACAACAATGACCGTAACTCCTTCTTCCTGGTTGAGCCTCTGGAAGTGCTCCATAATCGTCATGCTCGTTTTCGTATCCAGCGCTCCCGTAGGTTCATCAGCAAGGATAATTGACGGACGATTGACGATGGCGCGGGCGATGGCCACCCGTTGTTTTTGGCCTCCTGAGAGTTCGTTAGGCATATGGTCCATCCTGTCCCAAAGACCCATTTTACCAAGAGCCTCCTCGGCCCGTTCCTCCCGCTCATCCTTACCCACTCCCGCATAAATCATTGGAAGCTCAACATTTTTCCGGGCAGACAATCTTGGCAGCAAATGAAACTGCTGAAATACGAAACCTATTGACCTGTTTCGCACTCCAGCAAGCTCTGCTTCCTTATAATCCGAGATATTGACTCCTTCAAGGAGGTACGTTCCTTCAGATGCTTTATCAAGGCAGCCAATAATATTCATGAGCGTTGATTTTCCCGATCCGGAAGGGCCCATAATGGCAACAAACTCGCCCTCTTCAATCGTTAAATCCACTTCCTTCAGGACATCAATTTTCTCGGAGCCAATGGTATAGGATTTTGTGACTGACCTTAGCTCAATCATTTAACAGTCACTTCCATCGCGTCCTCAAGATCTTCATTCGGGTCAGTGACTACCTTCTCCTTCAGTTCCAGCCCCTCAGTAATTTCAACCTCGGTGCCGGAAATAATGCCTGTCTTCACCTCTCGCTTGTAGACGATGCCTTTTTCTGCGACAAATACATACTGCTGGTCACCGTCGTCAACAAGTGCAGAATCCGGGAGGACAATCCCTGTCTTCTTCTCGATTTCAATTTCCATAATGACCTGGAAACCGGGCTTCAGGACGGAGTTTTTTCCGCTAAGCTTAACAAACACTGGATACTGGACCGCCTGCTGAGGGGCACCAGCGATTTGCGTTTCAGGCAGCGTCCCTACCTTTGTTACTTCCGCACCCCACTCCTGGTCTTGAATCGCGTCCGAGCGTACATTTACCTTTTGTCCAAGGCTAACTTTCAATGTGTCATATTCGGATAAAAGGCCTTTGGCCACCAGGCCATCCATTTTTCCAACAACAACGGCTGGCTCTGCACCCGCCGCTGATGCATTTTCGTTCACCAGCAAGACGGTACCATCTATATTACTCTTAATCTCCAATTCTGCTGTTCTCTTCTCAATGCTTTCTTTTTGCAGGTTTGCCTGCTTCAGCTCAAGCTCGGCAATCTGTAATTCAGCTTCAAGCTGGCTAATCTGCGCAGTTACCTGGGAAAGAGCGGCAGGGTCTGGAAGAATTGTGTCTGTCAAAGCTTCCTCCTGCGCCCTTAGCTCGGTCAGCTGGCTTTCAGTTTGCGAGATTCTAAGATTAGTTGATTCGAGAGAAAGACTGTTTTGCTCTTCCTCAAGCTGAAGCTGGGCATTTTCAAATCTGGCTAAGACAGTGCCTTTTTTAATAGACTGTCCTTCCTCAACAGTAACTTCCTTCAAGGTACCGCGTTCTGGAGAAGGATAGACAATCTGTTCCTGTTCAAGGCTAATTGTTCCCGGCACTAGCAAAAAAGAGGAAATTTCGTCTTCCGCCACTTCAATTACTTTCACTGATGGGCCTTTCGCGTAAACCTCCCGATAGACGCTGACACCAATCATGGCCGAAAGCAGCAATAGGATGAGTGTGCCTATCAATATTTTCTTTTTCATAAGAAGTTAGGCGCCTCCTGGTATCATGGACCCAAGAAGAGCCATCAAAATACCAATCAGGAAGAAAATAATTGCAATCGTCCATGATAGCCACTTCGAAAGTCCCGCTACTTTGTGGAGGCCGATTGCCGTAAGAATCGTTGACCAGATGGTAAAGACCTCGATTGCTCCAAGCACACCAGTGTCCTTGCCAAGCAAGCCTCCTAACGAAGTGACATGAGTCTCATAGCTTGTCCCTATCAAATTACCAATGATCATATTCAGCAGGTGGCCAACCGATGTTACAAATACAATGTATGTATTCATTGAAAACAATTGCCTGAACGTCACAGGTGAGCCAGCAATCTTTGTGATGGCAAGGTAAATTGCGCTTGAAATTAGCACTGTTAGGATTGGAATGAGCACTCCTGAACCAATCATCGTATACTTTGTAAAAGCAAGAACCATGTCTAAATCCTGTTCAGAAATTCCTGGGCCGTCCACGTCACTCGGCTTCATCAGCCGGGACATTAGCCACATTGCAACAACCTCGATGATGGTTACAATTAGCAGTGGTACCCAAATTTTTGGTTTTCTCCTAATTCGTTCAAATGTCTCGATCGGGCTGGTAAAAATCCCAATCAAGGATGGTGCTGGCTGTTTCACGTTTGCCTCTACTTGCGGTTCCATAGCTGTTCCCCCTTAAAGATTTATAAGGAAACCGTACCATATTTAGGAATTTCTATAAATAGATAAGTCGAATTTTTGCGAATTTTACAGATAAAACAAGCAACGTTAACAAATTTTAACAGCGCTAAAGAGGACTCATCCCCCACCGAGAGTTATTTGAATATTATTCAATGAAAAACTCAAGAACGAAAAAAAGCTTATAATATAACAGGCCTGGCTCAAAAAGCCAGGCCTGTTGCATTTAAGAATTCCTGAAAAACATATATATAGCCGCCATGAGTAAGATGGTGCCGATTGATCGATCAAACCCAAAAGATACCTGCCGGCCGCCAAACCATCCGAAATGATCAATAATGGCGCTAATCAAGATCTGCCCGGCCATGACCGCTACAATCGTTGTCGTCACACCTAGTTGTGGCACAAGGAATACAAGTATGAAAACATAAAACGCCCCCAAAAGTCCTCCTACAAGCTGCCACTTCGGGACTCCGGAAGCTAGTAGCACATTGCCTTTCCCCAAAATCGGCATCAATATTGCAAGCGCAATCGTCCCAATAACAAAGGAGACAAACGACGCCTCAATTGTTCCGACTGTTTTTCCAAGCCTGCTATTAACTGCCGATTGTATGCTGACTGCCATCCCGCCAAGCACAGCAAGGAGAGGCAAAAGTATTTTTCCCAAAAAAAGCCCTCCTTCTTAAAAACCGTTTACATTATAGCAATATACCTCTTTTATGTATAATGAAAAAGGCAAATGGTTATATCTGTTAAAAAAGTTTAAATACAGTCACTATGATTTCCTTTGATTGTTAGTATCGCAATGCGGGTAATCTTGTCTGTCCCTCCTTTTTCTACTAGTACATATACTATACAGGACGTAAGTGGATATCTGTTTACGCTGCATGAACCGTTTATAGACAGGAAAACTATTATTATACGCCTGGGAGGAACACACAAATGAAATTCATCAGAAAAACACAGCTAGCCGCCATAGGCTTTGCACTTGGCTGGCTGATTTATTTAAATATCCTGGCATTAGTGAATGATTCCAATCAAGCCATGCCCTACATTGATTGGTTGGTATATATTCTAGCCTTCCTGCTGGGAACAGCCATCTTTTTCTATACAAAACGGTATATAGGCAACCAATGGCTGGCAGCACCTTTCGTACTTGTCCCTTATATCTTTCTTTATCACCCGCTCCTGCCAATTTTCCAACGGGCAATTAGCAGTGAAGGATATAATCAAAGGCTATTGCTTTTTTTCATGTCAACGAGCCCCTACATTCTGCTCATAACAGCTCTGGCATTTATGGGGGGGATCCTGTTAAGCAAAAGAATCTAAAAGTGAAAAATCCTCCCGTCATTTGGCGGAAAGATTTTTGCTCTTACTTCTGTTTCACACTCTTAATCTCATTCAAATCCTGTCATTTCCCTAACAGCTTGGTCTATCTTCACACTAATTTCATCACTTCCGCCAGCATAAAACATCAGTACATTGCTGGCTTTGTAAATCTGATAGCCAATCAGGTTCATTGTGGCGGTGGACTCATTAAATTGATTGATTGCCGAGTCAACTTCATGTTCATTTTGAAACACATACACGGAAATTTGTCCTTCAGAAAGATTATAAATAACAGGTTCGAGCCGATTCAGATCTTGATGGAAGATATTTTCCTCGATGCGCTCAGCTTTATTAATCTCCAGGCCCTGCGTCCTCAGAGATTCCTCCACCAATTCAAGCGACAACAGAACCGTGCTCGCATTCTCTTTAGCATCCGAATAAGCTCCATCGCTATCATGTACAACCTTAGCAGATTCCTGTTGGCTTGTTGAATTCATTGGTCCTGTCAGTGAAAGGCCAATAAAAACAAAGAGGAACAAGGCTGCAAACCCCGCAACGCCCCACATGGATTTTTTTAAAATTTTCATCCTTCTATCGTTCCGGCCCAGCCGGTTGGCCTCTTCCAATAAGTTACCGTGGATACTTTTGAATGCTTTCGGGGCTAACTGTTTTTCTGGCATACTCTTCAAGGCAAGCTCGAGTTCACGAAATTCTTCCTGACCATTCATTGAAGCTCCCTCCTTTCTGGCTGCGAAGAGCTTTTAAAGCACGATGATAATTTGTCCTGACCATATCAGGAGTCCAATTTAATACCTCTGCCGTCTCAGCCACACTCAATTCCTTGATGCCCCTTAATATGACAACATCTCGGTAGCTCTGTTTTAGCCTTTGAATTGCAGACAGCAACTCCTGTGCCTGTTCATTTCCTTCAAAAATTGATTCCGGGGTCTCCCCGGACATACCCTCATGTCTCTTATCCAGTTTGGCTATTGTTTCCCATATCCTGTTTTTCTTCTTTCTTGCTTCATCAATAGCCACATTGCGGGCAATCGTAAATAGCCACGTTTTGGGGCTTGAGTTGTAATTAAAGCTATCTAGTCCTTTCAGTGCCTTTATGAACGTTTCCTGTACTAAGTCCTCCACATCGCGCTTGCCTGTGTAGTAAATCAAAAAATTATAGACATCGTGGCTATAAGCATGGAACCACTCTGAGATGATTTCTTGTCTCGACATTCGTTTTTCCCCCGTTTTCCCTCTCGTATATTAGACGGAAGTTCTGTCATTCTATAACACTCCATGCAAGAAAAAGATAAAAAACCCACAGATCTGCCTCTATTCCTCTAAAAGTTGGCGCTATGGGAGGAACTCGCGGAATAGACCCGAATGAAAAGCTGAATAGTAGCATAAATTTACTGCCCAGCTCCGCCCCTTCAAAAAAAGCCTGGCAGAAAATCGACCAGACTTCTTACTTTCTATAGTACATTTTTAAAATTGAAATACCACCCTTAATTTACCAATATTTCTTTTCAAGGTAATGCAAGAAAGAAGAGCTTTTATAGCGAACCTTTGATAAAACCCGTGTTCCTTAACAAATCTATCATTCTATGTATAGTTTTCATCATCTGCAAGACATATTGCAGATGGTACTTGTAGCATTAGAACTTCCAATAGAGTATTCTTTAAAGCTAAAAATAAATATAATACGATTCGGTGTTCCGTTTCACCGTACAGCCATTTTTTAAAAAAACCTTCTGCATTTCTCTATTTGCCTGATGGGTGCTGCCAACATAATAGCTTGCGCCAAGGCCCATAAGCATATAAAGGAATTGTGCATGCAACACTGGACCCAGGCCCCGTCCCCTTGCTTCAGGAAGAATGCCGAAGTAAAACAACCTTCCCTCCTCATATGTACCAGGCTCAATATGCGGGATCGTAACTCCAATTGGTGTATCTTTTTCAAAAAAGACTCGGCAGGCACTGCGCCAGCTCTCACCGAGTTCAGCCTTTACCGACTGGAGATGCTCGTCCATAGAGAGAGCAGACTGCTGATTGGCGGAAAAACTCATCGACTGGCCCCAGTATTTTTTGAATTCCTCGTCAGCCAGGCCGGAACTATCGAGCGAAAGCCAATCCAACGAAACCTCTGGCATTGGCAAGTCTAGTAAATCCTTATACACTTCCACGCTTGAGGAGAAATGTTTAAATCCGCTTTTTAGTAATGCCTCTACAATAGAAGCTTCATCAGCTGTTTCTTTTTCAAACATAAAACCTGCCCGTTTTGCCCCAAACCTTGAAGCCATTTGGACGAACATTCTTACTTTATCTCCCCAGTTTAAACCTAAGCCTGGATGGGCCTGCTGTTCAATAACCAATGACTCCGGCAATCCATACAACAGCTTAAATCCTTCCCCAAATAGCTCATTAACCAACTTTATTGATTCCTGTTTCTTTTCCAAAAATCTCTCCCCTAGCTCTTACCTTATTTTTATAAACTTCAGCCGTATACTCTATTTATTTGCGCATTGTCCTTAGTTAAGCTTAGCTCAAACACATCCGGATTGGACAGGGACCTCCATTGTTCAAATCCAAAGTTTCTATCATAGTGATTCAAAATTAGAGCAAGCAGGTTCCCATGCGTTACGAATGCAGCGTTGCCTTCGGAATGTGCCAAAACGTCGTTTAGGGCGGAAAGACCCCTTTCCGTTGCCTTTCTGCCTGATTCCCCGCCTTCAAACTCCAGGTCTGGATTTGCAAATGAGTGTTCAAGCATAGACAGCCAATTCTTTGTTGGAGTTGAAGTCAATACCCGTTCTGCTAATCTTGGATCTGTTTGTATAGGTAGCCCAGTCTTTTCCGCAAACGGTCTTATTGACGAAACTGCCCTCTCATAGGGACTGGAAACAATATAGCTGATCTTCATGCCTATTAATAACCCAGCCAGCTCGAGGGCCTGTGCTTTTCCCAACGCGGTAAGGGCAGCATCCGGCTCCTGTCCATCAGCCTGGCAATGGCGAATGATATACACCTTTTTCATTTTTTCTCCTCCATTATAAGTTTAATTACATTGACGTTTTAATTCTCCAGGTGTTTCAGCCAAATTGTTTTTTAAAAAAGTTGGGAAAATAATGTTAGAATTTACAAATTATTCAGAAAGAATTATAATTACTGTGATTTTGTTATAAAGGGGGATCGTTTTACGTAAAATTTAAATTTTAGGGGGAATTGCCAATGGCAATGAAAGAAGAATTAATTAAAAAGGCTAAATCTCAACCTACTTCTCCAGATTACACAGCTATCGTCCAATCTCATGCCTTCAAGCAGCTGCTCCAGGAAAAACGCAAATTTTTGCTGCCATTTTGTTTGTTCTTCATGGCATTTTACTTCACTCTTCCAATTTTAACAGCCTATACAACGGTTCTGAACAATCCTGCATTCGGCCCTATTAGCTGGGCATGGGTGTTTGCCTTTGCCCAATTTATCATGACCAGGGCACTTTGTACGATTTACACTAGAAAAGCGTCAAAATTTGATTTACTTGTTGATGAAATTAAAGAAACCTACGTGCGGGGGAAATAGCGGATGAATATTTTGGCTTTTTCGTTGTTTTTAGGAATTGTAGCATTGACCTTGGTCATTACGTATTTCGCTTCTAAAAAGACAAAAACAGCAAGTGATTTCTATACAGCCGACTCGAGCTTAACAGGCTTCCAAAATGGACTGGCTGTTGCCGGCGATTATATGTCCGCCGCTTCATTCCTAGGAATTGCCGGAATGGTTGCCTTATCAGGCTTTGATGGCTTCTTCTATAGTATCGGCTTCCTTGTCGCCTACCTGGTTGTCCTTTATCTGGTTGCCGAACCGCTCCGGAATCTCGGGAAATTTACCATGGCCGATATGATCGCGGCCCGCTTTAATGATAAAAAAGTAAGAGGTGTTGCCGCCCTTAATACAATTACTATCTCAATATTTTATATGATTGCCCAGCTAGTCGGCGCAGGTGCACTTATAAAGTTATTATTAGGAATTGATTATATTTATTCAGTCCTGATTGTTGGGACTTTGATGACGATTTACGTGGTTTTTGGCGGGATGACAGCAACAAGCTGGGTCCAGATTGTAAAGGCCGTACTTTTGATGGCAGGTACCTTTATAATCTCATTTATTGTATTTGCAAAGTTTGATTTCAGCGTCGTTAAAATGTTCAACGAAATGAAAGCGGCTACACCTCTTGGTGAGGCGTATTTAAATCCTGGAAACAAGTTCAAAAATCCGCTCGACACTATTTCCCTGAACCTGGCGCTTGTTCTTGGAACGGCCGGATTGCCGCACATTCTCATTCGCTTTTTTACGGTTAAAGATGCAATAACCGCAAGGAAATCAGTTGTTTATGCAACTTGGATTATCGGAATTTTCTATGTTATGACTGTATTCCTTGGCTTTGGAGCAGCGGCCTTTGTCGGTTTTGACGAAATTATTGCTGCAAATGCTGCAGGCAATATGGCAGCCCCATTGCTGGCTGAAGCACTTGGCGGGGAATTCTTGTTTGCTTTCGTTTCGGCAGTGGCATTTGCGACTATTCTAGCGGTGGTTGCGGGCCTAGTTCTATCTGCCGCTTCTGCTTTTGCCCATGACTTCTATGCCCATATCCTTAAAAAAGGGAAGGCTGAAGAGAAACAGCAGGTAAAAGTGGCACGCTATGCTTCCGTTGGCGTTGCAATCCTGTCCATCCTGCTTGCCCTGTTTGCACAGAAGATGAATGTTGCCTTCCTGGTTTCCCTTGCATTTGCTGTGGCGGCTAGTGCGAATCTTCCAGTCATCCTATTCACGATTTTTTGGAAAAGATTCAACACAGCCGGGGCGATAACCGGTATGATTGTTGGTTTGGCAAGTGCGTTAATCATGGTAGCTATTTCTCCAAATATCTGGTCTCCTGAAGCCGGAGCCGCCATCTTCGTCGGAGAACCTCTTGTTAGCCTGACAAACCCTGGCATCGTTTCGATTCCGCTTGGCTTCATTGGCGCATATGTTGGCACCCTCCTTTCTTCGAGGAAGGAAGACGTCAAGAAATTCGATGAAATATTGGTAAGGGCCAATACTGGGATTTAATCTTCTGACAAAAGTTAGAATCGGTCTGCGGATTTCCGTAGCCGGTTCTTATTTTTGAGTTGGGTGGGCAACTTCAATTTATACTGGACAATGCGTTTCAAGGACATTTCACCTTACCGACAGTATCAAATTGTACTCGAAACCCCTTTTCAAGGACATTTCACCTAACCGGCAGTATCAAAATGTACTCGAAACCCCTTTTCAAGGACATTTCCCTTACCGCCAGTATCAAATTGTACTCGAAATCACGATTCGTCCGCGGCAGAATCTTTTACCCCAATCCCAGTAACCTTAGGGAAATCAAAAAAGAGCAGCCCACTGCTGATGCCCTTCCAAGCAATGGCCGCAGAACTGCCAAATTCCCCGATTTCTCTCTTCTCTCCGTTTATCTAGCAGGTACTTCCAAGACGACCTTCGTCCCTTTGCCAGGTGAAGATATAATTTGTAGTTCCCCGCCGGATGCTCGAGCCCGCTCATCCATGCTAAACAGCCCAACCCCCCGGGAAGCAGCCTCCGTGTCAAATCCCTGCCCGCGATCCTCAATCATAACCCGGACCGCATCATCGTATTCACGAATGACTACAAAAGCCTCATCCACCCCTGCATACTTTCTGACATTGGTGAGTGCTTCCTGAATGACCCGATAAATAGTCGTTTCGGTGCTTGCTGCAAGCCGGCGCCCAAGCACACATTCAAAATGAACATCAATTTTATAATGAGTTGAGTAACGATTTAAAAAAGAACGGATTGCCGGCACAAGCCCGAGGTCATCCAACACAGACGGACGCAGTTCCCAAGAGAGGCTGCGAATTTCTTCGATCAGTTCCATGGCTTCTTCCTGCATTTGAGTAAGTAATGGGTGGTCCATCTCGGACAGGAGCCGGTTAATGGTAATCAGGTGGCTGTATAAATTTTGGCCAAGCCCGTCATGCAATTCCCGGGAAAGCCGCTTCCGCTCTTCTTCCTGGACATCAATGATGCGGGTCATCATATGCTGCAGCTCAGCTTCCATTCGTTTCCGCTCTGTAACTTCGAAACGGATTGCCAGGTATTGATATGGCTTACCTGATTCATCCAAAAACGGAACAATGGTTGTATCAACCCAATACAGGCTTCCGTCCTTTGCTCTATTTTTTATTTCACCATGCCAGACATCCCCGTTGGAAATTGTCCTCCACAGACTATTAAAGAATTCCTTCGGATGATAACCAGAATTAATGACTCTGTGGTCTTCACCAATTAATTCATCAGCCCTGTATTTGGATATCTCGCAAAACTTATCATTCACATATTGGATTGTTCCTCGCCTATCCGTAATCGCAACGATTGCCGACTGGTCCAATGCAAATTTATAGTCGACCAATTCATTGAGCGGCTGCGACAGCTCCTTGTCAAGGCGACTCCTGTTTTTTATATCCTGAAACACAAACAGGGAGTATATCTCCCTATCCAATTCAAAGCTGTTCATGCTGAAAAAGAGCGGAAATGTCTCCCCCTCTGCATTATGTCCATATGTACTTGCGACCAATCCCTGCGTACAATTTTCAAGGTCAATATCAGGCAAAAGCGTATAAATATCAACGTTTCCCTCTATACTCGACTCAGGATTTAAACCAAAAATAGTACGCGCCTGACCATTTATATAGGATATTTTACCGAGCGAGTCTACCAGGACGACCCCATCGCCTAAATCAAGCTTATTAACTGCTGGTCCTTCTCCCACTTTAAAAAGCCCCCTGCCTTAAAGTTGTATGTACCCTGCAAGTATTTTCTCCAGAGCCGCCGCGGCTTCTTTCACATCGGCGCACCATGGGATGACAAAAGACTCGTTTGACCGGTTTCCAACAAGCAGTACACCCTTTGGGATGCCATTAAAAAATAATGGGACGGCATAAGCAGATTTTAGTTTTTCGGCAAGCATGATTGGATAATCTGTCGCTTTGCCCAGTATATTAGCAGGAAAGTTTTCCGTAAGTATCGGACTTCCGCTTGATAGTACCTTCCCGGCAATTCCCTTTCCAAACCGGACAGTGATTCGTTCATATTTATCATTCAGATTTCCTGAAGCAGTATGCCAGCGGATGTCTGGTCCAATTTTATTTTGAATCGCCAGTCCGACAAAGTCGCATCCAATTTTACGCCGAAGATGCTCGCAAATTTCTGCGATGGACTGAAGGTTTCTCAATTCATCCACGCCGGTCTACTCCTCTCACAGTCCGTATCCCAACAGCCCTTTTTTTATTGCATACTGAACAAGTTCAGGCCTGGTTTTTAAGCTTAACTTCTCCATGACTTTTCCCTTATGAGTTTCAACTGTTTTGACAGAGATCACAAGCTGCTCGGCAATTTCCTTATTAGAAAATCCTTTGGCAATGAAAGTTAGTACTTCTTTTTCCCGATCGGACAATAAATTCAATGTATCTGTACTTCCCTGCTTAACGGCACCCATATATTCTTCCATCAGCCGTTTGGTTGCGGCAGGATGGAGATATGCCTCGCCATTCGCAACGGATTGTATAGCACCCTGCAGTTCATCATGAGGTGCACTTTTTAAAATACAGCCCGATGCTCCGGCCTGAATCGCCCTAAACAAGTACTCCTCATCATCATGCATGGTCAGAACCAGGATGTTTACCTCTGGCATTAGCTTCTTTAGCTCGGTTGTCGCCGATAACCCGTCCTTGCCATGAGGCATACTCAAGTCCATGATAATAACATGGGGTTTGAGTTCCAGCGCTTTCCTGATTCCTTCATTCCCTTCGGACGCTTCCCCGACTACTGTCATATCGGGATGAGAATTCAGGAGCATGGAAAGTCCCATTCTTACAACAGCATGGTCATCTACTAGCAGGATTTTTATCAAGACAAACTCCCCTTTATCTCTTAAACGATATGCTGCTTTAGAAAATAGGCAAAGTCAATTCTATCCTTGTACCTTCCCCTATTGTAGAGGATATCGTGCAGTCACCGCCAGCCAAAAGCATCCTTTCCTTCATAGCGGCGAGGCCTGACATCTTGGCGGAGAGTACATCACCTTCAAGCTCAAACCCTTTGCCAAAATCGAGAATCTCAACTCGAAGCTCCTCAGCTTTGCAGTTCACCCTTAGTTCCACCTGGCATGTGTCCGCGTATTGGGCAATGTTAGCAAGGGCTTCCTGACAGACACGAAAAACGGCAATCCCGCCTTTTTCCGAGATTGGCTTTTCCTCCCCTTCTGTGACTATATTGACGAGGATTCCAAATGTGGATGTATAGAGTTTGATGTAGCTTTTAATTGCCGGGACAAGGCCCAGTGTACCCAATGTCGGCGGATGCAGTTCAACAGACAGCAGCCGGATTTCCTGGATGGTTTTTTCCATCAGCTGGGCCATTTCCTTCACATACGCCTTCATCGATGGTTCCTGGACAGCATTTTGGATCAGCTGCAGACCATTAAAAACACTATAAAGGTTTTGGCCGACACCTTCATGAAGATCCAGAGCGATTCGCTTAAGCTCCGCCTCCTGCGCCTGAATGATATATGAGCTGATTTCCTTGCTTCCAGTTAAAAGCTCCATCATGCTTCCTCCTAATTGTGCATCTATACCTTCTGGACTACATAAAACAGCGAGCTGTCCGCGTCATAGGCTGTCAGCTTATCCTCGCTGCCTCCAAACTCACTTGAGAGAGGGATGGCAAGGAACTTATTTGAGTCAAAATAAAACCGGACATGCGTGCCATCCGGACACATTAATACATATTTAATCGTCTTCCGGATTGCAGGGGCTTGTTCACCTTCTGAATCCTTTATGGCAAGCTCGACATTCTGCCCCTCAAAACGTTTTAATTCTTTTAGCTTAGTGGGTTCCACAGCTATTGCACCCTCTCTTGTTCGGGTAGATGAAAATTTTATAACCCTGCAGGTACTCCCAGAAAACGTCCTGAGCATTAGTTTCTATGAACTCAATCGCTTCATCTTCGCTCTGGAACGGGCTCATTCCCTTAAGTTCAGCAATGACGACATCCGCACCTTCAGATACCTTCTCCTCAAGATACCAGGAAAGCCGTTTACCAGGGAAAAGCTCCTTCAGCAATGAATCGATTTCAGGAGTAAATCCTCCGCCTTCATGTTTTTTCGCAAAAATGAAGTCGATGTACGTTTCGCTGTTCATCATTTCCCTTCACGCTCCAGCTTGCGGTCCCGTTTATACACATAAAAGGCAACCGGGAATAGCAGAACATTCAATGTCCCAAAGATTAAAGAGGTGGCATAATTCTCGAAAAAGTACTGCTGGATCATGAAGTGGGTGCAAATAATGTTCAGCATTAATATTGCACATAGGATGAAGAAATACACTTTGCTAGGCTTCATAGCGTTTCACCCCTGTTGCATAAATGCCACCTTTATCGACCTTCACAAAAATCTCCGGAAGCGGTCTTCTAGGCGGACCCGCTGTTGGCGCACCGGTTTCTACATCAAATTTGCCATGGTGGCATGGGCAAAGCAAATCATTTTCTTTCTTATCCCAGAAAACCGGGCAGCGAAGATGTGTACATGCATTCTGATAAGCTACAAATTTTTTCTCCGAGAGCCTGATCATAATCGCACTGTCATGCTCACCGGGATAGTGGAATTCAACAGCATCGCCAATAGCGACTGAATCCAGGTTGGCAATTTTTTGGCGCGGGTATTCCTTTTCCCCAAGCCCAGCCAATTCCTTTGCAGCCATTACTCCCCACGGCAGGGAGGAAACCGCGAAAACGCCCGCCGCTCCGACAAGAGTCTTCATAAAGCCGCGGCGGTCCAGCTTCCGCTCGTTGTTGCGGTTAATATTATGGGTATAGTTATCTTCTTCGAACGGGATTTTATTATTTTTCTCTGACATGCCAATCCCTCCTAAAACAGTTTCGTTACACCCTGCAGGATACCCGGCAGGTTGACTTTAACATTTGTTTCTCCCTCCAGATATGGAAGGCTTGTTACCCACTTGCCGCCGTTATCCAGATTGAATTGCTCTCTTTTTGCATCGATCTCTTCATCCGTCAGCCATTGCAAAGTATTTGTCGGGCACACACTCGCACACATTGGGGGAATGCCATCCTTCGAGCGGTCGATACAAAGATCGCATTTATACATTAAGTTTTGCTCGGTATCAAACTTAGGAATACCGTATGGGCAGGCGATTGTACAGTTTTGACAGCCAATGCACTTTTCAACAAGCGCTGACAGGACGGCGCCTGTTTCATGAATCTGAATTGCCTGGGCTGGACAGCTTCTTGCACATGCCGGGTTCTCACAGTGAAGGCACATCAGAGGCATGGTTTGCCGGTTAACAAGCGGATTTACGTCATAAACGTAGTTCCTGTTCCGCTCCTCATGCCCGCCGCACTGTGTGCAGGCAGCCAGACATGAGCGGCATCCTATACAGTTTTCGAGTTCTATATACAACCTCTTGTTCATGATTGCACCTTCTCCACTAAACGTTTTTCATTCCGTGCACCAAATTTTTCAATCTGGGCAGCGCATGCCTTGAATTCAGGCATCCGGCTGATTGGGTCCAGTGCCGGTATTGTCAGCAGGTTGATTGACTTTTCATGTCCCCATGAATACGGGACGAATACAGTATCTTCCCTAATTGCTTCGGTAATTTTCACTGGATACTCCGCCTCACCTCGGCGTGTATACAGGCGCACTCTTTCTTCGTGTTCAATGCCGTACTTCGCAGCAGTTTCCGGATGAACCTCTACGAAAGGCTCGGGACACATATCATGCAAGAATTGAATTCTGCGAGTCTGGTTGCCTGATAGATAGTGATAGACTACACGGCCAGTTGTCAGGCGGAGCGGGAACTCAGTATCAGGCTCCTCTGCCGGCGGTGTATAGGGAAGAGCAAATAGTTTTGCTTTTCCATCTGGATGATAAAACTTCTTGTCGAGGAACAAATGCGGTGTTCCTGGATCATCTTCGCTCTTACAAGGCCAGAAGACGCCGTCCTGTTTATCAATCTTTTCCCATGTAACACCGGAATAATCCGCTATTCCGCCTTTTGAAGCTCGGCGAAGTTCATTAAAGATATCCAGCGGTGTTTTCAAATGAGAGAAATACTCACCCCGGCCCATCCGTTCTGCAATTTCAACCTGAATTTTCCAGTCTGGCTTGGATTCGCCAAGCGGTTTCTGAGCCTGGTTGATCTTAATGATCCGTCCTTCTACATTCGTTGTTGTTCCTTCATCTTCGGCCCAAGTAGTAGTTGGCAGGATAACATCCGCAATTTCGGCTGATTCAGACATATAGAAATCAACACAGACCATAAAATCAAGATTCTTCATTTGTTCTCTTACATAGTTCAGATTTGGTGCCGATACCGCTGGATTTGAGCAGAGCAGATACAAGGCACGAATTGTCTTTTGTTCCATCAGCTCGAACATTTCATATGCGGATACACCTGGTAAAGGCATTTCCTCAGGTGCAATCCCCCAAACCTCCGCTACTTCTTTAACATGTTCCGGGTATGCAAGCTTCCGGTAGCCTGGAAGTGCGTCAGCCTTTTGCCCATGCTCGCGGCCGCCCTGTCCGTTACCTTGTCCGGTGATTGTGGCAACCCCTGCTTTAGGCCGGCCAATTTTACCAGTAACCAACGACATATTTACATAAGCGGATACGTTATCAACGCCTTTTTTCTGCTGCTCAATACCGCGTGCGAACATAACAATTGCATTTGGGGCTTTCCCGAACAGCTCAGCTGCCTTAATAATTTTCTCGGGTGCAACGCCCGTTATCGCACTTGTAAATTCTGGAGTGAACTCTTTAACAAGTTCTTTAAGCTCTTCAAAACCATTCGTATGGTTATTTACAAAATCAATATCAGCATAGCCATTTTGGATGAGCAGATTTACAATACCATTTGCAAGGGCAAGGTCAGTTCCAGGCCTTAGATCAAGGTGTACATCAGCCCGTCTTGCAATTGGCGTTTCCCGCGGGTCGGCAATGATCAGGTAGCCGCCGCGTTCCTGTACATTCCAGACGCGGAACATGGAAGTCGGGTGGCACTCTGCCGTGTTGCTTCCAGCGATAAACAATAAGTCAGTTTCGTGGACATCAGTCCAAGGTACAGTAGAGCCGCGGTCGATTCCCAAAGAACGATTCAAGCCGCCAGCCGCGCTTGACATACAAAAGCGGCCATTATAATCAATATATCTGGTCTGCAGGCCGACACGGGCAAATTTCCCTGTCAGGTAGCACTTTTCATTCGTCATCGACACGCCGCCATATACAGACACGCTGTCTTTACCATATTCCGCCTGAAGCTTCTTAAAGTTAGTAACAATCAGGTCATACGCTTCATCCCATGTCGCTTCCCGGAACCCTTCTTTTGTACCCTTCAAGGATTTATCATCCCTGATTAGCGGCTTCAGGATCCGGTCCTGGTGGTTAACCTGCTGGTATGCAGTTACGCCTTTCGGGCACATTTTTCCAAGTGTGACTGGCCAGTCGTAGCGAGGCTCAACCCCGATAATCTTATTCGTTGCAGTATTAACGCGAAGATTCATCCCGCATTGCATCGCACAGTAGCTGCAATGTGTCGGAACGAGGGTTTCATTTGGATGAATGACATTTTCTACTTCTTTGAAATATTTATCGCGTTCGTTCCTGAACTCAACCTTTTGCATTCTGGTTGGCCTCCTTGACTTTCACTTGATGTGTCGCAATTCCTGAGAATTGTGCGATCCGGTATTTGCGGCGGCAAGGCAGGCATAGCTCGGCGAGGTGATAGCCTTCCTGGGACGCAAATTCCATTTTGTTTACTCCGAGTACATCTATAACATCGTTTGATTGTTCAACTGAAACAAATTCGGTTCCGCACACCTTACATTCTTTCATCGCCTGTTCACTGTAATGTTCACGATAGTTTCGAGCTAGAACACTCATAGGGCGGAATGGGATATGCGCCAATTTGCCAAATGGCATATAAATCAGTGTCACAATAACTGAATACTGATGAATCAGGGACATTGCCTGGTGGCCAAAGCCGTGCAGGAGGACATTGATGAATGTCAAAGCCAGGCCAGTTATCGAGACGAAAAGCAGCAGATAAAGCGGCATGAAATCATACATGAATGTCTGCTCCGCCCTTGCCTGCATATTTTTCAAACGGCGGTACAGCGCCATACATACACCAGTGATCACCATGATTGCTGAGATATTCAATGCATTATAAGACAAGAAAGCGATAAAGCCGTCAGCAGGTACTGTCATTAAGTTAATTCCCATAAAAACGATGGTGTACATGCCATTGTGTGCCATCGTGAAGTACATCCAGCCAAACACGAGTGGAAATGTAACCATAAGCGCGAGCACGCAGCCCCAGCCCATCATGATGTGCTGTGTCCAGCGGTACAGGCCGCGGTTCCAGATGAACCGATATGTAACCAGCTGTTCTGTCGCTGTTTTAGGAGTTGATTTCCTGAATATGAGCTTTAACCCTTTTTTAATAAAAACCTTAGTAGGCGGGCGCTCTCCCCAGGAGATAAACCGGTAAAAGAAGCCTCCTAGAAAAACAATTGTGCCTACCATATATCCATAAAGGTTCAAGTCAACATGGGTGAACATCCGGGTTGCAATAAATGAAAGGATAACGATTCCACTAACTGTTAAGAACATGGACTTGGCAAAATGTGATGCGAACGCATCGCTTACCGATTTACCTGGCTTTTTTGCCGTTTCAAGATTTGCCTGCATTGAGAATTCCTCCTCGAAATAACACTCTCTTATATGATAGTTTTATTGTAAGGAAAAACCTCTCCCTTCCTGTATCAGGGATTTCCCCTATCCTTTGGGGAAAATCCCCCTAGTTCAGCTCGATTTGACAAACTTTAGACACAAAGCTCACAATTAAGCAAAAATAGCCATTCGGATTTAAATTTCTCCGAATGGCGTTCCACAAAAAACAGCCTCCGTCCATCCGCCCAAAGGCAAAATTTCCGGAAGCTGCTTTTCTATATTTCTACTGTTTTTTTACATTAGCCAAAATTCCCGCAGCTACCTCATTCAAGGAACAACCTTTGTTGCAGACGATGATACACCGAATCTCCTACAGGCAATTCTGGATGATTGACAGCTTGACCACCAATCCAGACTTTTTTTCAATTGTGACGGCTTGCTATAACAGCTTCTTGCAAGAATTTTTCCTTTCCAAATAGTTACTCTTCTTAGTTAGTCCTATGAGTTTAATATATTTCGTTTTTTCTTTTTAAGTGAATATAAGACTAGGCTCATTCCTACAGTAAGAGGAATTAATAGAACAAAAGTGTCAAAAAAAGAACCCGTACCTTTATATAGTGAAACTATCATTTTAGAAATATAAAGGATTTGAGGTATGAAAAAAACCAAGAACACTACTATGGTTATGACTACCCCTACCACGTACATAACTGAGTAGATATATAGCGTTCCCTTTTCTTTTTGATATATGGTTTCAGTTCCATTTGCGGTTTCTTTTGAAAAAATGGACTTTAGTAGTTTCAATGTATTTTCCATAAGATTATAACAACCTGTATTATTTTCTATCAGGTAATAAAAATCTGTCTTCATATAAACGCAGCATTGAAAAACTGTTCTTAAAACAACATCCAAAACAACATATCTGCATATCCCAAGTAGAATTGGATGGCTTTCCACAAAAAATATCTGTACAAATATGGCTAAAGTCAGCATTAGAACATCAAAGGAGAATCCCGCAAGATAAAGAACGTTTCTCTCTTTGGGAGGAAGGCCCCAAGCCTGTGACATATCAGTTTCTAAAACAGGTATCATAAGCCGGTTACCAATTTCTAACCTGGTCGATAAATTGAACGCTCTAATCGCAAGTATATGGCCTAGTTCATGAATGATAAGCAGAACTATAGAAATCCCCAACCATAACAATATATTTCCTGATAGGCTTTCCAAAATAAATATGTCTTTATAATGAGGGAGCATATCGGGTGAAAGCAAGAAAATAGAAAGACATATGAGAAATAATATAGAATAGAGTAAATACATAAGCTTGTTAAATGCGAACTTTCCTAATTTTTGTGGTACCCACATGAATCCGTTCACTTTATCATAATTTTGGGCTTTGGCTATACTAATACCATCAATTTCCTCAACAAGGTTCATTTCCAAAAGTTGTTCTACAAAATCAATCATATCAATTTCTTCGTGTGGAAATTGCTTTTTAAGCTCTATCTCAGCATCAACAAGGGTGTACCCTTTTTTAAGCAACTCCAAGGAAGTTATGGCAGCTTTCGGAAATTCATAGTATTCTCCTGTATTGCAATCTTCAACAATATAATTTCTCTTATCTTTACGTGTTTTATTTGGGACTACTTTTATTATTGATTGCTTAGACAAGTTGTGCATTTTTTCACTCCAAAAGCTAAAATTTAAAAAATTAAAAAAGGACGCAAGCACCTCACTCTTGCATCCTTCTATTTTAATATATTATAGACCTGGGAAAAAGTAGCACCACCAACATCCAGTAGCTTTAATTTTGTTTAGCTTCCGAATCTTCATATTATCACCTCCTAAATAATACTTAAATTTTGGAAGGGTTTTGTATGTGGATCTGCATTCCATTTTCTATGAATCTCAATCCACTCAGGATAAATGGATTCAAATACTTCCACCAAATTAGGATCGAATTGGGTTCCTTTCCCATTTAATATACGATCATAGGCTTCTTCAACCGATAATGCACTTCTGTAAGATCGGGAAGATGTCATAGCATCAAATGCATCTGCAATTGCAGCTATTCTAGCAAGGTAGGGAATCTCTTCACCTTTTAACTGGTCTGGGTAACCCTTTCCATCCCATCTTTCATGATGTGATCGTATTACGGCAATACTTGATGAAAGACCCTCTACTGTAGCAATGGCCTGTTCCCCAACTACCGGATGAGACTTAATAATTTCATATTCCTCTTTTGTCAAAGAAGTCGGTTTCATCAATATTTGATCAGGAATGTGTACCTTACCAATATCGTGTAACAAACAAGCATAATGAAATGACCTTAATTCGTCTTTTGATTGCTTCCCAATTTTTTTTGCCATTAACAACGCATAACTAGCAACCCGTTCGCTGTGTCCACGTGTGTAAGGATCCTTAAGTTCAAGAGTGGCAATTACACCTTTTACCATTCCAACAATTTGCGAATCATACGAGAATTTCACTGCATTCACATATGACTGAAAACGATTTAAAATTATATAACAAAATCCCCCAATGATTACAACCATTAAAATGGCAAATAATACATTAGTAGTTTTGAGGATAAGTCCCAATAGAAGATACTTTGTTATTAAACCTCCCAGTATCGCGAAGAAAAACCGGCTGTTGACAAAAATTGGAGCTAAAAGGAGCCAAAAGATTTCTACAGCATTCCCACTTTTAAAATCGTTCGGTCTATCGAAGAATATGATTACGTCATTTACTAATGTTAAGAAAACATAGGAAAAGAAATAAAGATATTTTATAACAAAGGGCTTGTTCCTTTTAATTAATATGAAAGCTACCGGAACTAACCCAAATAAAATAATGTAAATCCAATACCCCAGTAAATCCACAGAGTCTGTTGCATAGCTTGGGGTAACCATGGGTGCAATAAAATCAGAGAACAAATCAAAAGAGAGTGAAATAATTAAGCATAACGAAATAAACCATGTAACTGTCTTCTGTTCTTCATGCACTAGACTTCGATTAATTAATTTTTGCATTTATATACCTCACTACTATTAAATACCGGTAGGTTGCTTTCAGAAACTTCGAGAAAACAACATACTATTAATTATCCTTCTACAATTATAATGTAAATTTTATCATGAATATATAGGTAGCAATGTTTAAATATGTATAATGAAGTAAAATTTTAAAAGGATTTTGGTAAAACTTTATATTTACTCTTAATTAAAGTGCAGGGAATTTTATTGTAATTTTCGTACCTTTATTTATTCTACTTTCAATATTTATTCTACCATTGTGATCTTTTACAATTTGATTAGTTACCATTAATCCAATTCCAGTTCCGCCCTTTTTTGTAGTGAAAAATGGCTCAAATAGCTTTCCAATATTTTCTTCAGGAATACCACACCCCTCATCAGTGATACTAAACATTACTGATTTATCGTTTAAGGAATCCACACAAACAGTGATTGCACCTTCGTTCCCCATGGATTCAATAGAATTCTTTATCAAGTTAATAACAAGTTGTTTTAATTGCTTTTCATCTCCAAAAATTACTGTAGGACCCACGCTGTATTCTTTATGAAAAACTATAGTTTTCTCCCCAACGAGTTGTTCTGAAATAAATAATCCATAATCTACAATCTCTTTAAGGTCCACCTTCTCAAGTAAATAAGGTTTTGGCTTACCTATAATCATTAAATCATCGACAATAGAGGATATCCTTTCAATCTCTGATTTCATGATATGAGAATATTTTTGAACTTGTTCAGGCATTTCTTGCTGTAACTGGATAAACCCTTTAAGTGATGTAAGTGGATTCCGTATTTCATGGACAATACCAGTGGCAATTTGCCCAATGCTCGCTAACTTTTCTTTATGGTTCATTTCTTCATATACCTCTGTTAAAGATTTGAGATAAGAGAATATCCTAGATAAAATAATGAAAGTAAGAGTTGAAATGATAATTATTAAAATAATTGGATTAATAACATTCAAAGTTTGGGTGACGAACCCAATTATTATATATTTTAAAATTAGTCCAATAGTTACAACCCAATAATAATTTTTATTTATAAAAATAGGAGTTGAAAAAGCAAATAGGATTTCAGCAAAAGCACCACTTTTAAAATCATCGTCAATATAGCTATAAAGTACCATTGTATTAAATAAATCAAGTAGATTAAAACCAATAAAATAACAGTATTTAATAGAATAAAGATACCCTTTTTTGTGCAAATAAAATGAAAAAGGTAACAATAAAACAATTAAAATAGGAAAAACCCACCCTAATCCGCCCAAAATTGAGCTGCCACCTAAGTAAAACCTATTAAAAATGACATCGTATCCTAGGTAAGTCAAATAAAAAATGGGAAAAAAAAGCTTAAGTGCCTTTATTTCTTCTTTATCAATTTTTCTTATTCTATTGTATGGGCCGCCAGCCTGAGTCATATCAATTTTCTCCTTGAACAAATGAATATTATTCCATCTTATTTTATCATCTTTTAAATAATATACTATGAATGTTTTACAAAAATCGTGTTCATTCGACATTTTCCCAACATTTAGTTAGACGTTTACGGATATAAAAAGTCACACTTTCCCAAAAAAGATTCGACCAGCCAATAAGGGAATCGGATAAACAGTGTTTTTATTGACCATTACCTTTTCCTTGTCCCCTATTTTTTCTATTGGGAGGAAGATTTCCTAATAAGAGGCGCCCCCGAATGATATTTTGTGTTTTCATCGATCTCACAGGCTCGCTCTCCTAATTCATATACTTTAAAATAAAAAAGGCTCTGCATCCATTTGCAGAAACCTCTTCTCTCACCCTTTAAGTATGCTTAGCCTTTTCGTTTCGGGAACAAGGACCGTTTTCTTGACCGGGAGCTTAAGCATTACTTCCGTGCCCTTTCCCTTTTCACTTTTAAACTGTATGTTCCCTTTCATTGCTTGTATGATGCCTATTGCCACTGTTGTTCCAAGGCCTGTTCCTCTGTCTTTCGTTGTGTAAAAGAGAGTGCCGATTCTGGAAAGCTGTTCCTCTGTCATTCCCCGGCCATTATCTCGTATACCTATTCTCGCCTGGCCATCCTCCAAATCGAGTGAAAGAATTACCTTCCCTCCCTGGGGGGTAGCTTCAATCGCATTTTTCACACGATTGACGATGGCCTGTTTCACTTGGCTACGGTCAGTGGCATAATATAATTCGTCGGCGGAAAGATTCCCTTCAATTATGACACCTTCTTTTGCCGCCAGGGGATCGAGCAGGGCAATAATCTCCGAAAGCAATTTTTTATAATTGAATTCCTCGATTTTATTGAATTCGGGCTTTGCGAAACTCAGGTAGTTACTAATAATCATTTCCGCCCGGCCCACTTCACTTAACGTAAGTGTAAGGTAATCACGATCTTTCCCATCAGCCTCTTTATGCATAAGCTGGATAAACCCCTTCACAACAGTCAAAGGATTTCTTACCTCATGAGCAAAAGACCCGGCGAGGTCGGCCATTGTATTCAGTTTCTCTGTCCGGATTATCTCTTCTCTCATTTGCTGTCTTTCTATTATTTCCTCGATTAATCGGGCTGCAACTGCCAATGCCAGGACATGGAACAAAGCGTCTATTAAAAGTTCCCTGTAGAGATGCCCGGTATCAAAGCTTCCCATTACCAACCCATCGAATAAAACAAAGGCTATAAACGCAGCCGTTGTTGAACATACACCTATTAGTATAGAGAACTTTACTCGGCGTTCGGGTTTTAACATCCAAAACTTTCTCGAAAACAGGATTGGCACTATCATTACGCACATACTCCCTAGGTAGGCGTAGATAGCCCAATCACCCCCAATAAAGCCTCTTGTGATCAAAATAACAAATAATACAGCAGATCCAGGAATAGGGCCTGCATATAAAGTAGTAAGGACTAACGGTACAAACCTCAAATCCCAATAAAGACCGTGTGAGTAATTTGAAAATGCGATACTTAAAAACGCCGCACCGCACTGGAGCAACGTGAAAACCAAATTATTTTTCTTTATTTTACAACCGTCGGTCATGATGCTGAAAAGAAAAACAGGCGCTAATATTATCAATATGTGGAGCAGCAATTTTTCTGCAATCATTCTTGCACCTAATCTCTTTCGATAGTTTCCTTCCTCTAGTATTATTTTACGACATAACACCTCGTCTTCGAACCGTTTGCACACGTGTTTCGTACGACAATTCACAGCTATATCCTTCAAAAAACGACACTGTTCTTCCTCTCTACGTCTATCTTTGTCCGAAAATGGATCCATAGACTATTTAGCTGATCTCATTCCCTAGCAGGACTCCCCTTACTAGCTATAGGCAAAAAAAATTGCCAGGAACCCCCCGGCAATCCATTAACTTTTATTATTTTGCAATTCATGATAATAGCCCTTTTGCTTTAAAAGAGATTCGTGGCTGCCCTGTTCTGCAATTTCGCCATTATTTAGCACAAGAATTTTATCTGCGTTGCTAATCGTATTCAGGCGATGAGCAATTACGAAGCTTGTTCGGCCTGCCATTAGCCTGCCTAGTGCTTCCTGAATTGTTAGCTCTGTTATTGTGTCAATCGAGCTGGTCGCTTCATCGAGAATTAGGATAGTCGGATTGGCAAGGATTGCCCTCGCTATGGATAGGAGCTGTTTCTGCCCCTGTGATATCCCGCTGCCGTCCTGTTTAAGATGAGTGTTATATCCCTCTGGCATTTTCATGATAAACGAATGTGCATTGGCAGCCTTTGCCGCTGCAATGACCTCATCATCAGTGGCATCCAGCCTGCCGTATCGGATATTTTCCAAAATCGGACCTTCAAAAAGGAAGGAATCCTGGAGTACGAAGCCCATATGGCTCCTCAGGCTTTTCCTTTTTACAAGGGCGGTATTGTGCCCGTCAATAAGGATCATTCCTGAGTCAGGATCATAAAACCGGGACAATAAATTAATGATTGTGGACTTCCCGGCACCTGTTGGCCCAACGAGCGCTACCATCTGACCCGGTTCTGCTAGGAAAGAAATATTCCTGACTGTATTTCCTTCCTTTTCATAGGAAAATGACACTTCACGAAACTCAACTTTACCTTTAACCTTTTCCAGTTCAATTGCCTCTGTTTCATCCGTTGATTCGGGATCCTCCGCAAGGATTTCAAATACCCGCTCAGCGCCGGCAACTGCCGAAAGGAGCGTATTAAATTGGTTGGCAAGGTCATTCAGCGGGCGTGTAAACTGGCGGGAGTATTCAGCAAAAACAATGATGACGCCAATTGTAATCATCCCTTTAAGTGCGAAAATACCGCCAACCGCAGCAATTATTGTAAAGCTGACGTTGTTCAAAACGTTCATCAGCTTCGGAATAAAGCCGGAAAATGTCTGGGCCCAAAACCCGGATTGCCTTAGGCGTCCGTTTTTCTCAATAAACTCATCAATCACCTTTTGTTCCTGCGAGAATGTCTTGACAATTCTCTGCCCCGAGATGGTTTCCTCAATAAATCCATTCAACTCACCAAGATTGCGCTGCTGGCTTTTGAAAAGCACCCCAGTGCGATTCGTAATCCATTTCATCCCCATATACATGAGCGGAACAATAATTAAGGAAATGACCGTCAAAAGCGGGCTTAGCCAAAGCATGACTGAAATCGTACCAACAAGCATGAGGATGCTTGAAAATACCTGAATAACCGAACTGTTGAGAGTTGTACTGACATTTTCAATATCATTAGTGACGCGGCTCATCAATTCACCTGATTGCCGTTTATCAAAAAAAGAAATCGGAAGTCGGTGCAAATGGGTAAACAAATCGGTTCTTAACCTGGAAACTGTATTTTGGGCTATTCCAATCATAATATAGCCTTGCAGAAAAACGGCGGCAGAATACAACACGTACACAATAAGGATCCCTATTAAAAGCGCAAATAACCCTTCCGTTTCCTTTGTGACAATATAGTGGTCAACCGTCCTTCCAATTAGTACCGGGCCGAGGAGCGATAAGCCTGTGCTTAGGATGACTAGAAACAATACTGTAACAATACCGCCTTTTTTAACTGAAAGATAATCCCAAAGCTTTTTGACTGTTGCTGTCCAGTTCTTTGCTTTTTCAGCCTTTTTTCGGGCAGACCCCTTCGTCTCAATCACAGGCTTTGGATACATGAATGGCTTAGTTAATACCTTCAGCATATACTCGTTTCTCCTCTTCCTGCTGTGTCTCATAGATTTTTCTATATAGTGGCTCAGTCCGGAGCAAATCGGCATGAGTGCCGGTAGCCTTTATCATTCCTTCTTCCAAAAGAAGGATGATATCCGCATTAACAGCTGTAGATATCTTTTGTGTAATAATCAAGGTTGTGCATTTGTAGTTCTTTAATGCCTTCAGCAGCTTTGATTCTGTTTTCATATCAAGCGCACTGGTACTGTCATCCAGCAGCAGGATTCTTGGCTTGCGTACGAGCGCTCTCGCAATCGATATCCGCTGCTTCTGGCCCCCCGAAAGATTAACCCCTTTTTGACCGATTCGGGAATCGTAGCCCTGCGGGAATTTTCCAATCGATTCATGAATTTGCGCGCTCTCAGCGGCCTCGATAATTTCCTCCATTGTTGCGCCTTCCTTACCCCATGAAATATTCTCGGCAACCGTTCCGGTGAACAATAGGACATCCTGAGGCACATAGCCAATTTTCCGCCTAAGCTCTTCAAGCTTCAGATCACGGATGTCCTTCCCATCAAGCAGAATTCGTCCGGCACTCACATCATAGAGCCTTGGAATCAGCTGAAAGAGGGATGTCTTGCCTGAACCTGTCGCTCCTAGAATCGCAACCGTCGATTCCGCTTTCGCGGAAAACGAAATATTTTCAAGGACCGGAATACTTGTACCAGGATATTGAAAGGAAACCGAGTCAAATTCAACCTGGCCTTGAGAAGCTTTATCTTTAATGCTCTCTGCATCTGCCGTTTCCAGCAGGTCCACTTCTGTATCAAACACTTCAACAACCCTCTGTACGGATGCCCTTGCACGAGAGAAAATCATGACAATCATCGAGACAACACCGAGTGCACCTGTAATCCGCGTCCCATAATTTATAATCGCGACCACTTCGCCAACCTTTGTCTCCCCCGCGTTAACCTCAAAACTGCCAAACCAGAGCACTGCGAGGATGCCGGCATTCATGAACAGCATAAGCACCGGGGTTGTGTATTCAATCAGTCGAAAAGCGGATACTGTTTTTTCCTTCAATCGGTCATTCGCTTCCGCAAACCGGCCAACCTCATGTTTTCCACGTAAAAATGCTTTGATCAAGCGCATGGATGTTAAGTTTTCCCTAAGCACAGAATTGACCCGGTCAAGGTATTTCTGCATCGCCAGGAAGAATCCTCGGGCTTTCGTCATCGCCCATCCCAGAAAAATCACAAGAAAAGGCGTGACACCGGCCAGAATAAGTCCGAGCTTAACATCTACAACAAGAGCCATTATCAGGCCTCCGAAAATGAGCAAAGGGGCTCTCATCATGATTCGCAGACTCATGAACACAGTATTTTGAATCATCGTGACATCGTTCGTCATTCTTGTAACGAGCGATGAAGTGGAAAAGCGATCAAAATTTGAGAAAGAAAAAGATTGTACTTTTTCAAAAAGGGCCTTCCGAAGGTCATAGCCATAGCTTTGGCTCGCATGCCCTGCGTAAAAGGAGTTCAAAATCCCCGCCCCAAAGGCTAGAGCCGATACGCCAAGCATGACCAAACCCCAGGTTGTAACAACTCCTATATCCTTTTTCATAATCCCTTCATCAATAATTTTCGCCATAAGAAGTGGCTGCCATAACTCAACGACAAGTTCGACGAGCATAAGCAGAATTGCAATCGCCATATGTAAGCGGTAGGGCTTTAAATAAGAAACTATCTTTGACACAGTTCCACCTGCCTCATCCTCTGTTGTCTAACTCCAATGCCTTGCGCCAGCAATGCTTCGATTATCTAAATATTCTTGTTTTCCATCATACTTCACTTTTATTAATAAATAAATTGATTTGCAGTATTTGTTAATAAAAATTTTATTTGACAAATCGATGGATTGGGTGTATTATAATAAATTGTTCGTCATTTTTAAGTAACTTGAATTCGTGCGGATTGCAATGTAATACAGACTGGCATTCTGCTTTTGTTTTTCATATAAGGGCTTATTCACACTGGCGCGGCTTCGGAGCCGTAAGGATGTAAGAGAGGTAGGGCTTACGTCGTTTAGGTTTTAAACAACCAGGTGGAATATTGAACCGCGGCAAATGATTGTTTACATTGAACAATCTCAACTTAGATTATTACCTTGCAACAGGCTGCAAGTTACTTCAAAAAGAGCTGGCGTTTAACAGCCAGCTTCTAATATACGACAAAAGGCAGGGGGATGAATCCCCCTGCCTTTTCCAATTTAATTGTTGTTAACGCTTGGAGGAATCTCGTCCTTCCCCTTTAAAGCGATCATCAAAGCTGTCACGGTTTTTGTTCGTTTCTCTTAAGGTGTCGTCTGTCCCTCTAAATGGGTCGTTACTGACCAGTGAATCTCCATAGTTTTCACCAAGTTGCGCATTTGGTGTATTTAAGGATGGATCACTGTTAAGCTCGTTGTTATGGTCCACATCAAACCTTTCATTTTTACCAACGGTTGAATTCCCGCCTGGTCCACCAGTACCACCGATAATAGTATTATCATCAGTGCCGAACGCAGCTCCAGCTGTATTTTGGTTTATCGCTGATGGGTCGGATGTGCCTGTATCTGCATTATCCAACGAGGTGTTGCTTCCAAGGAATTTGTTGTCCCCTGAACCGCCTGTGCCATAATCATGATGCTGATTGTTTTGAAGGGAACCGCCAGTGTTAAGTCCTCCTTCAAATCCGTTCATCATCCCGGTATCTCCTGTATCTGTTTGCCTGGAGCCGCCCATTGTCGCGCCGCCATGCAGAAGGCCGCTAGTGGATGTATCCGAACTATTCATCGGCCCCTGGTTCTTGCGGGTTGTGTCATCTGGTGAATGAAGGTTTCCACCAAGGGTATCGTGGTTGGCATCAACCGTGCCTGAACCGAACTCATTACGATGCCTCAGATTAGGGTCGTCCATCGTCGTGCTTCCTGACCAATCATTGCTGTTGCGTGTCACAGACCCGTCAGTTGTGTTAAAACCCCTTCCTTCTTCGTCTACAAGAACAAGGATTTTTCCGGCCTTAACATCACTTTCGTAGCGATTGGCTTCATCCTCAGGAATACCCATACCAATCAGCGCCCCAGCCAAACCTCCGGCACCCGCTCCAACTGCCGCTCCGGTCAATGTTGCCGCTATTGGCCCCGCCGCAAGTATTGGCCCAACTCCAGGAATGGCAAGTGCACCGACACCAGCCAGGAACCCAGCCAGTCCGCCAAGAACTCCTCCTGTAGCTGCTCCTGTCGCCATGCCTTCTTCTGTCTTCGTACCTGTTTCTTCATGTATGTCTTCGACGTCGTCTCTGTCTTTTGCAATTACTGAGATTGAATCCCTGTCATAACCTTGTGATTTCAATTCTTCAATAGCTTGTACAGCTTCATCTCCGTTGTTATAAACCCCAACAATTCTCTTATCCATTTGATCTTCCTCCTTTAAAGGTTGATACAAAGAATAAATACCCGACATGCCTGTACACTAATCCTCCATAAAATTACAATTACATTTCAAATCTTCCTGCATAGGAAGTTTGAATGCGCCCATCCCGGCATTATTAATATAGGGTTATCGAACTTCCTTCTTATAAAGTTATGAGTAACAGGCTAATATGGATTATTACGCGAGTCGGGTTTAGACCACTTTTGGTTATCTTTTACAGTTGAAGTGTTACCAACAGAACCATTACACCTATTCAGAAAAAGAGCACCTGCTATTTACACAGATGCCAATCGGTGTCGCTATATATCGAACCTTCGTTAATCAAACGTTTGATTAAACAATCATAACACTATGGTCTATCAAGGTTTTGATCTTGTCGAAGCTTTCATCAAATAAATCCGTCGATGAATTAAGTTCAATGCTTCGGAAAAAACGAGCCCCATTGCAATCGCACCGGAAAGAAGGAATGCCCTTCCCGCCAAGTTCATTGCATTGTAATAGTCAATTTCAACAAAATGGCGCATCGCATCATAGGATATTCCGCCTGGTACGAGCGGAATGATTCCAGCTACACTAAAGACAATGACAGGAGTACGGTAGAATTTTGCAAGTGTATGGCTGATAACACCAACTATAAACGCTGCTGCAAATGTAGCACCGGCAGCATCCCCTGTATTCAGCTCAATAAGGAAATAAATAAGCCAGCCAATCATTCCAACCATCCCGCATTTTATCAATGAGTTTCGCGGAGCATTAAACAGGATGCCAAACGCAGCCGTGGCTACAAAACTTGTAATAAGCTGTTCAACTACTTCCACCCTCTTTTAGCCTCCTTTGTTAGTATTTGTTGTCCTATTTTTAAGATAAGTAAATAAGGACCACCGCAATCCCTGCCCCTATCGCAAAGGCTGTCAGAAAAGCCTCCGCTCCTTTTGACAGGCCTGCCACGAGGTGTCCGGAAATTAAATCACGCACCGCATTCGTTAAAAGCAGCCCTGGTACGAGCGGCATAACCGAACCGATAATAATCTTATCCAGCTCCCGCCCAAGGCCAGTTGAAACAAATATAAGAGAAATGAGTCCGATTACGAATGATGCAGAGAATTCAGCAAAAAACTTTATAGGCACAATTTTATGGAGAAAATAGGCTGTTAATAAGCCAAACGCTCCTGCTACCATTGCCGCAAAAAAGTCGAACCAGACTCCCTGAAACATAATCATAAAACATCCGCTCGCCAGTGAAGCAGCGGCTACCTGAGTAGATAATGGAAACGTATGCCCCACTATTTCAATTTCCTCCAGCCGTTTCTCTGCTTGCTCAATGTTTATCTGTCCTTCATGTATACTTCTCGAAATCGAATTGACCAAGGCCACCTTATTCAAATCTGTCGATCGTTCCGATATCCTAATCAGCTTAGTTATTCCGGATTCAGTGCCCTCAACCGTAAAAAAAATCCCGGTTGGCGTGACATATGAATGAGATTTGCTTATACCAAACGACATGGCAATCCTTGTCATTGTATCTTCAACCCTGTACGTCTCCGCTCCGCTTTGCAGCATTATTCGCCCGGCAAGAAGACAAAGATCCATCACTTTGTACACTTCTTTAATCTGTTGGTTTTCCATATAGTTTCCCTCTCAAGCCGTTTAAAAAGATAGATTACACACCATTATAATCCCTTTTAGTCCCATTCCAAAAACTAATCGTTTAAAATTCATTTTAAATTTCCTTATTTCTTTGTAAATTCTTGTATACACCTGCACGGAAAGGCTAAAAGTTACAACTTTATGAACAACCATTCGTTTTCACAAATCGTCCAAAACTGGTGTGATGTTAATCACATTTTTCGTGCTAATATCTGACTATCATTAAGATTGTTAATACAGACGTAGTGATAACTCGTCTTGGATGGAGGGAGATTTTCATGGCAAGAATTACGAATTGGAATCCCGAGGATGAACAGTTCTGGAAAAAAGAAGGAAAGAAACACGCAACCCGTAATTTATGGATATCAGTACCATCCCTTATGCTCGCATTCATCGTCTGGCAAATCTGGTCAGTTGTGGCTGTCCGGCTGAACGATATCGGTTTTCATTTCACAAACGAACAATTGTTTACACTTGCAGCATTGCCTGGATTAGTGGGTGCAACTTTGCGTTTTATCTATACGTTTGCAGTAGGATCAATCGGAGGAAGAAACTGGACCGTCATCTCAACAGGCGTTCTCGCCATCCCGGCGGTCGGTATCGGGTTTGCTGTCCAGAATCCTGAAACACCATACAGCATCATGCTACTCTTGGCAGCATTGTGCGGACTTGGAGGCGGTAGCTTTTCATCCTCAAATGCCAACATTTCATTTTTCTTCCCTAAAAAAGAAAAAGGAACAGCGCTTGGAATTAACGGCGGCCTTGGCAATATGGGCGTATCCGTCGTCCAATTCGTAACACCGCTTATTATCGCCTCCGGTACTTTTGCACTTGTTGGCGACAATCAAGTAATGGCAGATGGTACAAAGGTATATTTACAAAATGCTGCTTTTATCTGGGTCATTCCAATCATCATCATGACAATTGCTGCTTATTTCGGGATGGATAACCTCCCAGCGGCGAAGCAATCTGTTTCTGATCAGTTTGTTATTGTTAAACGCAAACATACATGGATTATGACTATCTTGTATGTCGCAACATTTGGTTCGTTCATTGGAAATGCCGCAGCGTTCCCGCTGTTGTTGAAATCGCAGTTCCCTGAACATGTTTCGCTCGCCTTTTTAGGTGCATTGCTTGCTGCATCTGCCCGTCCGGTTGGCGGCTGGATTGCCGACAAGCTAGGTGGCGCGAAAGTGACAGCCTATGTACTGGTTTTTCAGGCACTAGGTTCAGGAGGAGTAATCTATTTCCTTGCAGATAAGCAATTCTCTGGTTTCCTTGCTTCATTCCTGGTGCTATTCCTTGCTTCAGGTATCGGTTCAGGCTCAACATTCCAAATGATTCCTGCCATTTTCATCCCTAAGGAAGCTGCCCCTGTTCTTGGCTTTACCGCTGCATTCGCAGCTTACGGGTCGTTTTTTATTCCAAAATTATTCGGATGGTCAGTTGAAACAACAGGCTCTTATGCAACAGCTTTTTACTTCTTCATCGCGTTCTATGTTGTATCACTTGCCTTGAATTGGTACTATTACCAAAGAAAAAGCGCAGTTGCCGCTCAAAAGGCAGCGTAAGATTGGAAGCCAAAATCCCTTCACCATATGTGAGGGGTTTTTTGTATTTAAAAAACCCTATCTTTTTCTATTCCAACCTATCTCTGATACTATATTTAGGGTAACGAAATATATACCCGAGAGGTCACGAAAGAAGTGATGAGCTTGAAAGAGCATTCTATGTTAAAACGGAATTTGGCCATCATGTGGTTTTCCAATTTCTTCATTGGCGGGAGTCTCACCATGGTTATGCCTTTCATTTCTCTTTATATTGAGAGCTTCGGAGTTTTTTCCGAGGAATATGTACAGCACTGGTCGGGGATAACTTTCGCAGCTACATTTGTGACTGCATTCCTGTTTTCTCCTGTTCTAGGCCGGCTCGGCGACAGGTTCGGGCGAAAAAGAATTCTTTTGATGCTTGGTTTGGGAATGTCGCTTTCTCTATTTTTAATGGGAATGGTAACCACTGTTTGGCAGCTTCTTGCACTCCGCTTATTCATGGGTTTTTTTGCCGGGAGCATTCCAATCACCCAGGCCTTTATCTCGACACAGACACCAAAGGAAATAGCAGGTAAAGTGTTGGGCACCTTACAAACCGGAAACATTACCGGCACATTGCTTGGCCCCATGATTGGCGGTTTTCTCGCCGACTCCATTGGCTATGCTGGTACCTTTAGAGGTACCTCGGCAATCATTCTCATTTCGGTCCTTTTAATTACAATGGTGAAAGAATTCAGGGTTGATATAAAGCTTGATGAAAAAATTAATTATAGCCGCCTTGACGTTGTACAGCTCATCATAAGGAATCCGGCGCTTACCGCTGTCCTGTTTATTTCAATGCTCATCCAAATTGCCTTATTTAGCATCCAGCCTATTCTTGCACTTTTTGTCAGTGACATTCACGGGCCCGAAAATCTCGCGTTCTTTTCAGGTCTAGCCTTTTCGGCAGCAGGCTTCGGCAATTTGATTATGGCAAGGAAATGGGGCGAACTAGCCGACAAAATAGGGTATGTAAAAATCCTGATCTTTCTTCTGCTCGCCGGAGGAGTTCTGTATATTCCTGGTATGTTTGTAACCGAGGTCTGGCAGCTAATTTTAATCCGCTTCGGCCTAGGAGTCACAATCGGAGGGATTATCCCAGTGAGAATGGCTTATATCCGCCAGGAGGCTCCCGTGACTATCCAAGGTGAAATTTTGGGTTATAACCAAAGCCTCCGTTTTCTCGGGAACATTATAGGACCCATTCTGGGCGGCTTCCTTGCGGCTAGCTACGGCTTTCCTTCAGTATTCCTTGTAACAAGCATCCTTCTTCTCCTAAGCGGGTTCACCTTGCTTGTGGTCACAAGAAAAATGCATGACTCAAAAAACGAGGTACAATAATATATTCACCTGATAAATTTTTCTCGTACACTTAAAAACTGAACCGGCGGCCATAAGCTTTGGGCCGCCGGTTTTTTCATTACTTCTCAGTTTACCTATAAGCCTGGAGGGTAAAATGTCCAAATACATATAATTTGCTCACCAGCAGAAAATAGGGACACTATGTTTGGGAGGGTGCAAGTCTTGGAAGTAAAACCTTTAATTGAAATTGAAAATCTAGCACAGAAAAAACTTAAAATCTATAACCAAAGTATAATTCATTACTTGCTTAGGGCCATGCTCGCCAGCATGTTCATTGGCTTCGGTGTCATCGTTGCGTTTAAAACGGGGAATTACTTCTACATGGAAAACTCTCCACTAACCTATCCGATGGCCGCACTCACATTTGGAGCAGCCATTATCTTGATCGCTTATGGCGGCGGTGATTTATTTACAGGCAACACCTTTTATTATACATATGCCGCCCTTCGCAGAAGGATGGCCTGGACCGATGTACTTAAGCTATGGGTTACCAGCTATGCCGGGAACATTCTTGGCGCCGCGGCGTTTGCATTCCTAATTTGGTCTACCGGACTTTTTGTCGATTCCTCCGTCAATCAATATTTGCTTGACGTTGTTGAGAAAAAAATGCACGTCCCCACAGATGAACTGTTTTTCCGGGGAATTCTTTGTAACTGGCTTGTTTGTCTTGCCTTCTTCATCCCGACCACTTTAAATGGTGATGGACCCAAATTATTTACAATGATGTTGTTTGTCTTTTGCTTCTTTATATCCGGATATGAACACAGCATCGCGAATATGTGCACATTTGCAATTGCACTCGTCCTCAATCATCCTGGCACAATTTCATGGGATGGAGTTTTCCATAATCTAATCCCAGTTACAATTGGCAATTTGATTGGCGGTGCCATTTTTATGGCTGCGATGTATTACTACGTAAATAAACCCTTCATCCAAGAATACGAGAAACAAGAAAAATAGGCAGAGCCACGAGGGCTCTGCCTTTTTTAACACAAGCAGTTTTAGTTATCTGCGAAATCCAGCTCCACTAGAAAAGTTTCCGAGTTTAACCACCGCAAGGACACAAAGGAATGCTTCCAAGAATACTCATCGGGACACGAAGGAAAGCTCCCGTGAATAATCATCGCAGAGACAGGCGACCTTTGCCTGTCACGAGGCGATTTTTGCCTGTCACAAGGCACTTAAACCTTTTTACCCGATAATAATTCGTTCCTTCGCATAATGGAACTTCTCTTTCTGCGGTTTCCCTCTCACAATAAACAAGAACGAAAAGATTCCAATCCTGCCGATAAACATAAGGATCATAATGATCCATTTTCCAGCAGTACTCAGTTCAGGAGTAATACCAAGTGAAAGCCCGGTCGTTCCAAAAGCCGATGACACTTCAAACAATATTTGTTTCAAGGAAAAGGCCGGTTCTATAAAAGAGAGCAATATGACGGACAATCCGCAAATCAGGAAAGCAGTCATGATAACGATAAATGACTTCACAACGTCTTCTGGCATAACTTCCCGTTTGAACACTTTAATATTTGTTTGCCCTTTTGCATAAGAGATAATTGCCAAAATTGCTATTGCAAAGGTTGTTGTCCGAATCCCCCCGCCAACACTGCTTGGGGATGCCCCAATGAACATAAGCAGGCTAAGCAGCAGATGGGTCGGCGAAGAAAATTGATTAATATCAATTGTAGCAAGACCTGCACTTCTGGTAGTAGATGAATGGAAAGCAGAGTAAAAAAACGCCTCATGCCAGGTCATGTCCTTATACAGATGATTGAATTCAAACAAATAAATAAACAAGGTACCGAAAACGAGCAAAGCCGCAAAGGTTGTAACCGCAATTTTTGTAAAAAGGGTAAACCTGAACGGGAACCTCCCTCTATGTCTCAAATATTCCCTGAATTCAAGCAAAACAGGGAACCCTATCGCTCCGACAACTATCAGAAGCATGTTAACTATTTGAACAAAATAATCATTTGCAAAAGGAATCAATGACTGTCCTGTAATATCAAAACCCGCATTCGTCGTCGCACTTACAGACGCAAAGAACCCCTGCCTGAAAGCTTCCTGCCAAGTTGGGAAATAGTCGAGAAAGTGAACCCCAAGGACTATTGAGCCAATAATTTCGACCGCAAAGAACAAAAGCAGGATTTCGCGCATTAGATGGACAATTCCCGATAGAGCGGATTGGTTTTGGTCAGTCATAATCAGCATCCGTTCCCTCAAGCCAATTTTTTTACCGAGAATCAGCCAGATAAAGGTTCCGAGGGTCATGACTCCGATTCCGCCAACTTGCAGGATGAGGGCAAGGATAAATGTTCCCGGATAGCTTAATACCTCATGGATTGGAACAGTTGCCAGCCCAGTCACACTGACAGCACTGACTGCTGTAAAAAGAGCATCAATGAAGGAAAGCTCCGCTGAGTCCTTCAAGGTAATCGGCATTAATAGCAAAAAGGTTGAGATAATAATCGCAGTCAAATAATAAAGAACAATAATTTGCACAGAAGAAAGTCTGTCGGTTACTTGATCAAATTTTGTTTTCATAAAAACCTCTTGCATGTGACATAGGATTTTTTGGAAATGAAATGAAACTTACATTTCCATCTTCAGATGATATCACTATATACCCTTTTTCACAAAAAAACATCACCTCCCCTAAATAGGAGGGTGATGTTGGTTTAATATAATTTTTCCCCTGTCATGTCAAGCCACTCAAGCTGCCTTAACCTGATAGTGAACAATGACATCGGGTCATGGAATTTTTCGGGATTCTTCTTCATGTCAGCTGCCAACCCTCTGCTGTCGGCCAATTTATCTTCCGTGTCCGAGAGAGTTTCTGCAAGGACGGTACGCGGGTTCTTAAAGAACAAAGAAATATCATTACCAATTGCTTTTTCAAACAAGTCAAATTGCAAGAAGAACCTGCTATTGACTTGCCTTGCCGCATCGGTATAATCCTCGCCTTCAACAAATGCTTTATAACGGTTATAAAGCATGGCATTATTTTGCGGCAATGCCCCCAACAATTTACCCGCGCCTTTTAAAAGAATTTGCGATGGGGTCCGGCGCAGCAGCACATTTACCTTATCAAGTTGATATCTGGTTCCCATCCTGTCAATATCCCGTTTCCAATCTTCGAGTATCCTGAAATCGCAATCCAGCTTAATCCAATTGTTCCCGTAAAGTGAATTGAAGCTTTCACTCATTTCATCAAAAAATTCCTGAATAACATCCAATTCTCCGCCGGTTTCTTCAATCCAGCCAGCTAGCGAGGACCTTAACTTCGGCAAAAGTGTATCATTCAAATACACATTTAATCTTCTGTTCATTTCATCATTCATCTCAAAATGAACGGTGCGGAAATCACTCGTTTCCTTTAAAAAGTCAGCCGACCTCTTAAGCAGTGCGGGAATGTCAACCAGCGCTTCAGCTTTTGCTTCATCAATGATTTGACGGTAAGATTTCCGTACCTTTTCAATCCTTTCCGCTTCAATGTCATCCAACTGGTTCATTGCTCCTGTCAATTTGGCTGACATTTGCTCCCGATTCTCTATAATCTCCTGTATGCCTTTTTCCTGTTCCATTCTTTGTAACAGAAGATGGTCAAGCGTCTTTCTAATCAGAAGCAGCAATTTATCTGTCCGGTTGCCGAGAATGCTTCGTTCTGGAGTTCCTATGACGGCGGCCTTAACTATGCTCTCAAAAAGCCTATTCTTGTTCGGAGCCGGGCCCACTTTAATGACTTCGGATTCCGGAAAGGAGTTTTTCAGCACCATAGCCGCTTGTTCGAACTCATTCGGGTCAGGTTCACCTTGCTGAGTAAGCAAGAAATGGACTGGAAGCCCTGGTGCCTGCTCCCGGATACGAGCAAGCGCAATCCGTTCCGGCGTTGTCAGCAAAGCTGCTGAATCTACCGCAAAGAAAAGGCTATCTGCCAAATGTATATACTCCAAATCCTCGGTTCCTACATCCTCACCTGTAAACTCAGGCAGGTCAATAAGCGAAAGTCCAGAATCCCGGAGAAAAGGAATCGGCATTGAAAATGTAAATATCCCATTACTTGAATTTTCCTCTTCTACTTCTTCAAGTACATCCGCTTTAACAATTCCCTCATCTGTCACAAGACCAATTGCAGCTTCGTCCTGATAGTGAAAAGCGAATGCCTTGCGGGATCCACCGGCTTCTTCTGGATATGATTCCCCAAGAATCATACGGAGTGCCCAAGCTTTTCCGCTCCCTTCCATGCCAGCTGTCACGATATGCCTGGTCCTGAAATTAGCAAGTTCCCCTGCAATCCATTCAAGTCTCGGACCAATCTTTAAACCTCGTGATTGTGCCCATGAAGCTATTTCAGAGAGAAGGGCCAGACCTTCAGCAAAATCATTCTCTGTCCGACTGGAATAAGTTAATGCCTTTTCTGCTGTTTCTATCGAATTCTGTGATATACCCGCAGGGAACTTCCCACTCCAGGCAAGCAGTGCTGAGGCAGCCAGCCCCAGCGTGGTCGGATCTGCTATCGCAAGCCAGTTGCTTAAAAGCGGCGGCATGATTGGAGCAAGTGATGAAATTGAATAATTCCCGGATGTCGTGAAATCCAGATAAGCCTCTTTGTAAAGAATCGATAACTCAGGCCAAATACCAGACGGAACATCTTCTAATTCTCCAAGCAGCTGATTCAAGCCTGTAATCCAGGAAAAATGGCTTTCTCGCCCTTTATAGCTCCTCCAAAGTGCCGCGGCAAGAAGTCCAAACTGTTCCTGATCTACCCCATAAAGGGTTTTCAAGACATGTTTGAAATAGGATGGTTCCCGGTTTACTGTTACTCCTCGTTCAACATATCCAGTAAGGACACCAGCCCACTCCGCCGACCTAATTCTCACCGTTTCATCAGCAGCAAGTTTCGTTGCACTATCCCAATCCTCTCTGCCCTCAAAAAACTTTCGTGCCAGGATGGTGGCATCCGGATAATCTGGGTTTTCCTCAATTAATCCCTTAATAGTTTGGGAAGCTGCATCTTCTTTTCCTCTTTCAATGTAAAGCGAGAAAAGCTGGAGCGCCACTTCCGCACGTAAGGTCCGGTTCTCGGAACTAACCGACTTGTAAAAGTCCTCTGCTTTAGCGAGCTGCCCCATTTCATAATAAGCATCGCCTGTATTTTTTATAGCCCATTGCCCAAGTGCCCCATCTATTCCCTCCCATTTAAAAATGGCGGATTCATAGTCACGGAATGAAAAGTATACTTCCCCCTGAGCAAATCGAATTTCCGGAAGCCCAGCTTCTCCCTTCTGCATTGCGGCAAGAAACGCTTCTGCCAGTACAGCTGCGGGATAGCCCCCTTCATGTCCTTCCATCAAGCGTTCATAATACATCTTTTCAATCAGCATTTTTTCAAGATTCATAACCGCTGCCCCCTGAATACGTGCGTCGTTTTAGTTTGTTCTGATTACCTATTTAACTATTTTTGTACTCTTCAACCCTATTCTAACAGAGTTCGCAATAGAGTACTCATTTCTGCCTAATAGAAGTACGAAATTGAGTAAGTCTTTCTGCCCGTCCTCAAATGTTAAAAGAAGCTAAACAGCCATCAGTAATCACGGTTGGCCTTTCCGACTTCGAAAAAATCCGACCGATTAGCATAGTTAAGGGAAACCGATGTAAGAACACTATCTCTGACTTATAAATGGGCGGATGCCGTGTCAGAAGCGACTTACCAACATAGAGTATAGGGACTTTGCCCATTACAAACAAAGGAGAAATGCCCAATGTATCCATACGGTTACTTTCCACAGCAAATCCAGCAACAACCAGTTTTCGCATCACAACAACCTCAATACCAGTATGACACGTTTATCCAGCAGCCTCAGGAGCTCACAGAATTTGAAATGCAGCAATTTGATCCAGACCGCCAACGTCCGCAAGAGCTTGAGAGAAGGATTGCTCAGCTCGAAAGGCGGGCTACACAAATCGAGCGTGAAAATGAGCGCCAATCCAGGGAAATTACCCGGCTGAATAATCAACTTGATCGGACCCAACGCCGCCTTCAGCGCGTAAATCAACGCCTGCGCACCCTTGAAAACAGATTCAACATCCCGTTTGTCCCATTTGATGGAGAATTTTAATATTACCCCGGGCCTGATTTATTAGGCCTGGGCATCCAATTATTTTTCATTTATACCCCAAATTCCACACAATGAAAGTACTATTTTAAAACACCATACTTAATTGCAGCATCAGAATGATATATGTTACTTTCTCCCTAGCGAGGAATACTCGGAGACTCCAGGTACCTGAGAAATAACGGACTCCATATTGTTATTCCAGAAGGAGGCAGCACTTTTTTACCAGCAACTCCTAACTCACTAACCATCCAAAAATTCTTGTGCGTTAATGGAAGCAATTCCCAGTTCTAAGAGTGCCGTAAGCAGCAATGAGAAACTCTCTTGCTACCAAAAAAGATTATCTGCCTGCATGCCGGGAATAATAGAAGTGGAAATTCATTGGAGGAGGTGGAAGGTTGCTTTACCTCGAAAAGGAACATAACTCTAGAAAAAACAGACAATTAATCGCGGAGCTGTCAGCAGGAAGCCCGAATATGTCAGAGGCTGTTGCGCATACCGAAAAACTTTTCGAAAACTTAAGTGCCGACGGCAGAGAGATTATTAGACAAAAGTCCTTTCCCTCTAGGCTGAAACAATTTTTCAACAGAATGCCCGTCCTTTTTTTCGCAAAGCAAGCTGACATGCCCGATGAATCAACCACTCTAGTCGGGCCTGATGGACATGCCTTTCCATCTTGGAAACCAATTCTCGATGAGGAATACACTCACCTGATGTCAGTCATTGATACTGAGGTGAATGTCTCCGACTTCGGTGCTGTTGGGGATGGTGTTACTGATAACACAGAAGCATTCAAAAAGGCCATCGGCAAAGGAAGGGTAATTGTACGGATACCAAAAGGAACATACGTCACTCAAGAGATTCGCCTTCCATCCTGGACCTGCCTGATTGGCGAAGGAAAAGGCCAAACTATTCTTAAACTCCATGACAAGGCACCAAAATCATCACAGCTAGTTACAAACTCTTCCCATTGGAAAGGAAATCGCAACATCTTCGTTAAAGGCATGAGCCTTGACTGGAATATTGAAAGGCTGGGGAATGTCCCTAAAACAGCAGCAGGTAATAATTTTTCCAGCTGTTTGCTCTTTGCGAATGTTACGTTTGGCTGGGTAATGGATGTGGAGGGAATCAACCCTGGGCTTCATTGCTTTGATGTATCCTCGACCATTTATAATTATTCGGGTGACGGGTACCGGGCACGAGGAGGAAGCAACTATATCTGGCTGGACGGGCTGAACGGATACGGCTTCGGGGATGACGGCGTAACAACCCATCATAGCGATAATATTCTAATTTCCAACTGCCATATGTGCGACCCAAGCGGACGCTCGCATAAAAAAGGGTTTTCTAATTCAAATGGATTTGAAGCCGATGACGGATCCAGGAATGTTTGGCTCGTTAACAACTCGTCAACGCGCTGCTTTGGCGGGGTTGAAATAAAAGCGCATCATAATTCCTCCGCCGCATCAAACGTCCATATCATCGGCCACTTATCGGTCAACGATAACCGTTCCTTCAATTTTCGCCATATAGGGCACCACAAAAGCACCGATCCGATTTCTAAAACAGCTTTTAATATCCGCGCGACAAACCTTGTATCTATTGCACCAATCCATACGGATTTGTATGTGGATTCAAAACCGCGGGCACTGGTCGTTTCCGCATACCGGAATGTAGCTATTAATCAGTTTACCGCAATCGGGGACCCGGATTATGACTATGGTGGCGAACCAGTGATGGCGATTCAGTACAGGTCTCGGAATGTTGTACTTGATAATATTTCAGTAAGTAATTTCCGCACTGCCTGTGCAGATGTAAAAGTATTCGGGGGCGACAACTGCGCTGATTCCGTAGCGGTTCGAAACCTAACAGTCAGAGATTCCGCTAAACAAGCTGTCCAGATTGGCAAAGGCGTTAACCAAGTAAGTATTGGCAGGGTACTTGCGCTCGGAAGCAGCCAACCACAAAATAAAAAAAAGGCATAGCTGGTCTGCGCCCCGCTTCGCGCAATACGATATTGATATTCTGTACCGATGTTATGATTCCGTAAACCTTTAACTTAAAGAGGGGTTGGATGGCAGGCATCCCCCCCTCTTCTCCCAACTCCCTCAACAAATTTATCCTTTACAGCTCCATTTCCCTTTTAAAACCAGCATTTAACTCTCTAAATATCCCTCATTTTAGATACCCTTCAGGTATTCTCCTATGGTAGTATAGGAATACACTCACAAGAGGTATGCAAATTTTTACAGGGGGACCTATGAACAAAAAGATTTACCTTTCTAGCATTATAGCCATCATCGCCCTAATTTTCGGAACAAACTATCTATTTGCCCTGTTTGGGGCTTCAAACCAAGTTATGGCGCTTAGTCTGGCAAAGGATACTCTATTAACAACAATTATAGGTATTCTTATTTACCTTCTCTTTAAAAAAACAAGAGAACTTAATCGAGCCAGACTAGGGGAACAACAACTTTCCACCCTTATCAACTCGATGGTTGATTTTGTGAATTTCAAGGATGGAAAAGGAAGATGGATTGAGGTTAACGAATATGGACTTGAGCTGTTCCAACTTACCGGAGTAGATTATCGAGGCAAAAAGGATTCTGAACTGGCACCATTTTCGAAGGATTATGGCGATGCACTCCGTTATTGTGAAATTTCAGATGAAGAAGCCTGGACCAATGGGAAGATAACTAGAGTTGAAGAAATCCTTGAAACACCCTCGGGAGTTAAAAGGATATTTGACACCATTAAAATACCCCTGTTTTATCCTGATGGAGAACGTAAAGGACTTGTCATCATCGGCCGTGATATTACTGAAAACAGAATGCTCATTAATTTGCTCGAGGATAGCAGGCAGCAGTATAAATCCTTGTTTGAATATAACCCGGATATCGTTTACATGACTGATTTAACAGGAATGTTTACTAACGTCAATTCACGCTTTAAGGAAGTAACTGGCTATGAACCAGCTGATATTATCGGTAAACGTATTCTAGATTTGATGCCGAATGCGGATAAAAGAATGCTTGGCCGTTATCTTTCAGCGGTCGTGATTCATAAGAAGCCACAAACCATTGAACTGGAATTAACTACGAGTACGGGATCCACCATTATTGTGGAGTGCACCTCGATGCCAATCATCATAAACGGAAACACCACAGGATTAATTGGATATGGCAAAAACGTTACCAAGTTGAGAGAAACCGAGGAGCAGCTCCGGCGCTCCGAAAAGCTTTCGGTTGTCGGAGAAATGTCTGCAAGTGTAGCACATGAAATACGGAATCCGCTGACATCGCTGATTGGGTTTGTACAGCTCTTGCAATCCGAGGATGAAAAGCATCAGTCCTACTATGCAATCATGAAAAACGAGCTCAATCGAATCAACTCGATTGTAGGGGAGCTGCTCTTATTAGCAAAGCCACAGGAAATAAAATTCCAGCATTCAAATTTATATCTGATTTTGCACGATGTCATCACATTGCTAGAAACAGAAGCTGCCTTTTATAATGTACAGCTCGAGTACACCATCGGAAGGCAGGATTTATTTCTGGATTGCGAGCGAAACCAGCTTAAACAATTGTTTATCAATGTGATCAAAAACGCAATTGAAGCCTCACATCCAGGCGGAAAAGTAAAAGTGTGGGCAACAAGAACGGGGCACGGAACCGTAACTGTCACCATAACTGATACAGGAATTGGAATCTCCAAGGATAGACTTGAGAAGATAGGCCAGCCGTTCTATTCCTCAAAGGAAAAAGGAACAGGACTTGGCCTAACCGTCAGCTATAAAATAGTTGATTCACATCGCGGGAAGATGGGATTTTCAAGCGAAATCAACAAAGGGACAAAAGTGCTAATTGAATTACCTATCGAAAAAACTTCCCCTGCAGCATAACCCCCCTGCAGGTTGACCAAAGACATATTGAGGGACCCGGAACCATACCGGGTCCTTTTACTTTTCTCCAGAATTCTTCTCCAATAATTCGTCTGCAATCTTTTCCGCAACACGCCTGTACATATTGCTCATATGAACTAGCGACGCAATCAGCAGAACTTTTCGATTGACATCTTCAGAGTTTGTTTCACATTTATCGTTAACAGCGGCATATCGTTTTGCCAATTCACCCATAAAGTCTTCAGTGTTCGTCTCACAAAGGTCGAGGTAGATTGAATAAAAATCGCTTAGATTCAGTTCGCCTCGTACAGCCTGATTATTGATACCCTCTAACACACCTTTGATATCATTGATTGATAGAGCACCCTTCAGCTGATAAATCATGCTGATCATAACAAGGTGGTCCCTGGTATATTTTTTCTTTTTTACAGGAAAAAACAAATCCCCTTTTGCATAGTTGTTTATCATAGTCTTAGTCAGGATCTTTTCTTCCTCATTTCGTTTTGTATCTGCATATTTGTTTTCAAAAAGCTGAATAACCTGATCCATGTACAAGTCTATTCTCGGTATTTCGTCTAGTCTTAATTGTTTATCAAGTCCAAGCTTGGCCACTAATTCCTCAATTTCTTTCATTGTTACCTCCATCATTTAAATGCTTTGCCTATAGTATACAGGAAAATACCTTTTACATAAACATTGACTACATATCGGTATATATGTATTATTATAAGTAGTTATTAAAACTATATTACGAATTGCCGAGGTGTATTTATGAATACTTATGTTCGCGAACCTGTTAATGGATTCACCCATCTAGCCGGTGCCCTTCTTTCCTTTGCCGGGCTTTTGGCAATGGTCATAAAGGCTTCACTCGCTGGAATGTCCGGAGTTGCCATTACAGCAGTAATCATTTTCGGTGTTAGTATGATTTTGCTTTATTCCGCTTCCGCTACTTACCATTTGGTCATCGCGAAGGATAAAGTAATTGCATTCTTGCGCCGTCTTGACCATTCCATGATTTTCATTTTAATCGCCGGAACGTACACCCCTTATTGCCTAATATCTCTAAATGGGCGTGCCGGTTGGATCCTCTTTGGGATTGTTTCCACAGCAGCAATTGGCGGTATTATTTTCAAAATGGTCTGGTTCGACTGCCCGCGCTGGCTTTCGACCTCCCTCTATATTATTCTCGGCTGGATGGTAGTATTTGTGGCTCCATTACTATCAGGAAACCTTCATTGGGCAGGTTTATTCCTGCTGATTCTTGGGGGGATTTTTTATACAATTGGCGGAATCATTTATGGTGCAAAGCCCGAATTCCTCCGGACAAAGCATATGGGCTTTCATGAGATATTCCACATTTTTATTTTGCTTGGGAGTTTATCCCACTTCCTGAGTGTTTATCTATTTGTCTTATAATGAAATTTCACCAACCACTTCGATAACGGGGTGGTTTTTCACTTATTTTTTCTTCCCTCTCCTATTCCCGTTGACCATGTTAGGTTTCTTAACATATAATGTACTAAATTACTAAAGTCAGAACATTTGAGTTTTCCAAGGGGGAGTCAGGGTGGGGACTGGAGCGTTTTCCTACAAGGATAAAAAGGTTATTTCCATCGGAGTGGTCAAGGAATTAACAGGGCTTTCCGAACGGCAAATTCGTTATTACGAAGAAAGAAAGCTTATTTTTCCGGATCGGACTTCTGGAGGAAGTCGAAAATACTCCTTCTCCGATGTGGAATTGCTTGTAGAAATTGCTGAAAAAATCGAAGACGGCGTCCAAACTTATGAAATACGCCAGGAAATTAAACGAAAGAAAGTGGATTCTGAAAAGAATATACGCAGGAAAATGATTCAAGGCCAGATTAATGCACATTTTGGATTAAAAAATAACCAATAAGAATTCTATGTTAGGTTTTCTTACATGATTGTAGAATCCTATCTCCTTCCATGCGAAAATATCTCTACAAAGAGGGAAATCAAAATGGAGGGAGATTTTTTTAATGGATCTATTATTTTTAATGAATAGCTTGTGGGTTATGGTAGGCGCTGTTTTGGTCATTTTGATGCTTGGCGGTTTCATCCTGCTTGAGACTGGTTCAACCCGGATGAAGAATGCTGGCCATATTGCCGGAAAAACAATTTTAACATTCGGTATTTCCTCGCTTGTATTCTGGGCGATAGGCTATGGACTTATTTTTGGTGAAGGAAATGCATATGTTGGATTTTCGGATTTTTTCTATTCTGGTTACGATATTGAAGGTATAAACCTTTCAGGGGCTGTTTTCTTTTTATTTCAGCTAGCCTTTGCCGGCATTTCACTAACAATCGCTTTCGGCGGCTTTGCTGAACGGGCAAAATTATCTGTTTATCTTGTTTTCGCTTTCCTTTTTTCAATTCTAGTTTACCCTGTTATCGCCCACTGGATTTGGGGTGGCGGCTGGCTTGCCGAACACGGCAAGCAGGATTTTGCAGGTTCTACAGTTGTTCACCTGACAGGTGCAATGGCTGCCCTCGCCGGAACAATCTTGCTAAAACCCAGAATTGGAAAGTACAACAAAGATGGCTCGTCTAATAACATTGAGGGACATAATCAAGTGTTTACCGCGCTAAGCGTCCTCCTCCTTTGGGTAGGCTGGTTTGGCTTTAATGCAGGCAGCACGGTTTCCGTTGATGCCGGATTCTTTGGATTCGTTGCACTTAATACAAACCTGGCAGCTGCCGCAGGCGTTGTCGCGGCTCTCATAATCTCCTGGGTGGTCACCGGCAAAGCTGATGTGCCAATGATGTTGAACGGAGCATTGGCCGGACTTGTAGCTATAACAGCATCGTGTGCATTCGTTGATACATGGGCAGCAGTGTTAATTGGTTTTATCGCAGGTATTCTTGTATTCTATAGCATCCGTTTCTTTGAAAAGAGAAAAATCGATGATCCCATCTTTGCCCTTTCTGTCCATGGGGCTGCAGGAATTTGGGGAACCCTTTCAACCGGGTTTTTCGCAACCGAAGAACTTGCTAGCGTTGGCAGGCCCGGTCTCTTCTATGGGGGAGGCCTTGAACAGCTTGGCGTTCAGGCACTTGGCGTTATCGCCTCTGGCACATTTGCCTTCGCCGTTTCTTTCGCGATACTTTACGTTATGAAACTGGCGATGAAAGGCCTGCGTGTAACGGAGGAGGAAGAAATTATCGGTCTCGATATAAGTGAACATGGAAGCTATGGTTATCCAGAGCTTCTGAAAGCCGAAACGAATCAGGAAGATGCTATTTTCCATCAAAAAAAACATGCCGCAACGGGAACTTTTGCTTCCCAGGAGTAAGTACCCCAAAAGATTCATATGGCGGTTCCCTTGGCAGGGACCGCCATTTTTGAGCTAAAAGTTAATGTGCATTAATTACAGGTAGAAGTGTTTAATTAATCCAAAAGAGACATTACGAGGAGCTCTGAGCAGTAACTAATAGAAGGTTTTTTTAATAGCTCAAGGAGGGCTGTCACTATGGCCAACGGCAGCATATATGAAAAAATCAGATCATACCGGACCGAAATAATGATGGCAGGGCTGGACTCAAATACAACCCTCGCCAAACTCAATAACACTATTATGGAACAGGTCGTATGGCTTGCGATAGAAAAAGTTGCCCAGGAACTAGGCCCTGCCCCTTCCCCCTTTTCATTTTTTGTCCTTGGGAGCGCAGGCCGATGCGAACAGGGCATATGGAGCGACCAGGACCACGGGCTTATTTTCGTCGACGGGGGAGAGAACGTAAAAGGGTACTTCCTTACGCTCGGCAGAGAGATTACCGAGGGCTTAACTGAGGTTGGCTATCCTAAATGTGATGGCAATGTTATGGCAAGCAACCCAATGTGGTGCCATTCCTTGGCTCACTGGCAGAACCAGGTTGAATATTGGACAGAGGAAGCATCCTGGGAAACAATCCGCCATTTGCTTACATTTCTTGATTCCAGAAGCCTAGCTGGTAACGAAGACTTGCTTGGAGAATTAAAGAGAGTTGTATTCCATTCAATTCACCAGAAACAGCTCCTTCCCAGGATTATAAATAACACAATGCATATCAAAAAGGGGGTTGGGGTCCTTGGGCAACTTCTTGTTGAAACCCATGGACCTTTCACAGGTATGATCAACATCAAGGAAACCGGGCTCCTCCCCTATATAAACAGTGCTAGAATCCTTGCCATCCATGAAGAAATCGCTGAAACATCAACAATCGGAAGGTTTCGCCGGCTGCCAGACAGTATCCTTTCAGCCAGTGAACGAATTTACTATGAATGCAGATTTTCAAAGCTACTCGATTTCCGGCTAGCCTTCGGCGGCCATGAAAACTATGAAGCGGAACATTATTTGCATCCAGGGAAGCTTACGAAGGATCAAAAAAAAGAACTACGGGCAATTCTTCTGGATGGTGTCCATTTGTTTGAGAAGGTCAGAAAACTGATTGAAAAGGAATCCCGCCATGGGAATGAATGATTTCCTCAACTACTTCAGAAGAACATCCTCCCACCGGGCAAAAGGACTATCAGCAGCCTCCACTGAGCAGGATTTAAGGCATATTTCATTATTAAGGCAGCTTGACAAAGAAATGAAAGATCATGATGTACTTGGTACTCCCCTTGTTTCCCTAAAGGCAGTTTCCTTTGACCTTGAAACAACGGGCTTCTTTCCTGATAAAGGTGATAAAGTCATTTCGATCGGGGCCATCAAAATGGTTGGGTCGACTATTGTGGATTCGGAGAAGTTTTACTCTTTAATTCATCATGAAGGTCAGCTCTCGCCCGTCATTGTTAATCTAACTGGCATTACGAATGAAGATGTAGCACATGCACCCCTTCCTGCTGATGTCCTGGTTGATTTTTATAAGTTTGTCAGAAGCAACGTCCTAATTGCCCATCATTCACAGCATGAACAAGCGTTCATGAAACAGATGGCCAGAGAATCGCTAAAAATATCCTTTCGCCACCGAATTATCGATACTTCTTTTTTAATTCGCCTATTCAATCCTGCCTACAAACAAACTACACTTGAGGATATATGTAAGGTGTGCGGAATTGAGCCAGCAGGCCGACATCATGCTCTAGGCGACGCAATGCTGGCAGCCCAGGTTTGGTCTTATTACCTTGAAAAGGCAATCGATGCTGGGTATAGGACCTTGAGCGACATCTACTCAGAGCTTTCAAGGTTGAGATAAACAAACTAAAAGACAAACTTTCAACTTGTACCTACCCTTAGATTTCACTAAAAATAATGAATGCATGACTCAGTCCACTTTCTTGTTGGAAAATACAACCTGATAGGGAACGCTTACATGATTGATAAATAAGCTTTCCCCCTCTCCTAAGGTATTTTTGAAGAGGAGCAATTTTTCAAATTGTCTAAAAAAGATGTTGACACCTTCCTGAATTCTCTGATAGATTATGTTTAAATTATTTTTAAAAAATGAAATCGATGACGAGAAGAGTAAGCTAGGAAGACTGTTCCCCAGAGAGCCGGCAGATGGTGAAAGCCGGTGTCCAGTGCCTATCCGAATATCATCTCCGAGATGCAAAGCTGAAGTAAAAGTAAGCTTTGACGGGATTTCCGCCGTTACAAGGAAGACGTATGTTTGTACGTTGGCTGAGCGCCGCAATCATCTTTGGTGTTGCGGAATAAGGGTGGTAACGCGAGTTCATTAACTCGTCCCTGTATAACGGGGGCGGGTTTTTTATTTTTCAAAATAATTTCCGTATTGTGTACCATCACAGTGCACTACTTCTAAAAAGAAAGGGAGAATTAGAGAAATGAAAAAGTTTGACACGTTGTTTATTGGCTTTATGTTGTTTTCTATGTTTTTTGGAGCAGGCAATCTAATTTTCCCTCCTTTCCTTGGGGCTCTTTCCGGTACATCGTACTGGCTTGCGATGGCTGGATTTGTACTTACCGCTGTTGGCCTTCCACTACTTGTGATCCTTGCAGTTGCACGGGTTAAAGGCGGTGCAGTAGAAATGGGTAATCGTGTTCACCCAGTCTTCAGTGCGGTTTTCATTGCAGTCGTTTATCTTTCTATCGGTCCATTCCTTGCGATTCCGCGAAATGCATCCGTTGCGTTTGAAATGGGCGTTTTGCCGTTCGCACCAGATACAATGAATCAAACAGTCGCATTATTCGTATACTCGGCATTATTCTTCCTTGTTGCCTTTTTCACTGCATTAAACCAAGACAAGATGCAAAAATATATGGGTCGCTGGATTACTCCCGTATTGCTTGTATCCATCGTCGTCCTTTGTGTAGTAGGATTCGTCAAGCTCGATGGTTCCCTTCTTGCTCCATCTGGCGGCTATGATACCGGCGCATTTTTCAAAGGCTTCCTTGAAGGGTATAACACAATGGATGCTCTAGCTTCCCTTACCTTCGGGATTGTAATCATCACTGCTGTCAAACAGCATGGTGTGAAAGACGAAAAGCAGCTTACTAGCTATTTGATGAAAGCTGCAGTCATTGCAGGTTCATTGCTTGCTCTGGTATATGTATCGATTGGTTGGGTAGGCGCGAGAATGGGCGAAAGCGGTCCATTCGAATCAGGTGCTGAGCTTCTCGCTACCGCCTCGACTCTCGTTTTGGGCAAACCAGGAACAGCACTTCTCGGGTTGATTTTCACCCTGGCCTGCTTTACAACAGTTGTCGGTCTAACCTCCGCCTGTGGTGAATATTTCTCTAAGGTTATCCCAAAGGCTAGCTACAAGGCTGTCGTTACAGCTATCACCTTGATTGGGTTTATCCTTTCCAATGCAGGACTTGCACAAATCCTGAAGGTTTCCGTACCATTTTTGGTTACTGCTTATCCGTTAACTATTGTCCTTGTTACACTTAGCTTCTTCCACCGTTATTTCCGGAATCCGCGCATGGTGTACGGGACATCGATGTTACTAACTGGCGTGTTCGCGGCTATTAGCGGGCTTACCACATTCGGCCTTGACCTTGGCCCACTGGTGACTTTTAGGAACGCATTGCCATTTGCATCAGCTGGCATGGATTGGGTTGTTCCAGCCATTGTTGGCGCTTTGATAGGCTTAGCCTTTAGCGGAAAAAAAGAACCGGGCTCTTTGCCGCAAAACCTGAAAACTTCATAAGAAAGTAACAAGGCTGGCTCCTTATAAAGGTGCCAGCCTTTTCTCTTATTTGTTCATCTTTCGTGCAAAAGCCTCAATTCTTCCCCTATCAAGTCCATCTTTATCTTCCTTCAGTCCCAAGATAGATTTGACAATAATAGCCTCAAGGCGGTTAAGGTCTTGGATATGGATTTGATAGCCTAAAATATCAGCAGCTGCCGCTTGCACCATCAGCTCTTTCGGATACGCCAGCTGAAGTTCCTTTTCCCGCTCCTTCTGGTCTGGATGCGCCCCACAAATGAATAAGCCAAGCTTTTTTCCAAGAAGCTCTTGCCTGTTCTTAGCAATGAAACGCGATATCGTCTTTTGGATTTTTCCAAAGTAAATGGATCCGCCCAGAATAACTGCATCAAAGCCGGCCAGAGGCGGAATATTACCATCTGATAGCTTCACAGCAACCACTTCCCCATTAAGACTCTCAGTAAGAATAGATGCTGCATGGGCCACTGTTCCATGTTTTGATTCATAAAGAATCAATGTGTTCACACGAAATCACCTTCCACTTCCTTCACATTGTAAAGGACAAGATACAAGCAAGCCGCAATCAACAAAGTAATCACGGCAAATATGCCCGTCTCAGCCAGGCTGCTAGTCACTCCAGCTATAAACATCCTAACAGCCATCGCTGTAACAGCAGTCGACAGTGTCATAACTTTAATAATGATTATAGGCCCGAGCAAATATCCTGTTGGCCTTTTTTTCAGTAACATCCATCCCGCAACTATTCCGATAGGAACCACAAAACCCAGGTCAAGTGCCTGGATGACGAGGGTGGTGTAATGGTCAAGCCCTACCGGTACCACTCTCCCGGTCAATGAGGGTACAATCCTGCCAATCCACATCAATCCGATTGCAAACCCCAGAAAAATCAGTACGCCGCCTAAAAACCGGACCGGCATCGTTTCCTTAAAACGCGCGGCCAGTGCGTTGGTGTTGAAGGAAGTCAATGTTAGAGTAAAAGCAAAGAAGCTTGTAGACATTAGAAGTACATAGATGAGGAAGAATGGATTATAAGCCGAAAGAAAGGAGTACGAAGCATAGGTGTAAAGAAAATAGCCAAGGGTGCCTGCAAGTAACAGCCTTCCCTTCAAAAGCCCCTTATTCGAAAGAAAAAGGGAAACAATCAAAAGCGGGATTCCCAGAACAAGTGTGACAATATCTTGGGCAATCTCCTGTTCTGCCCCCGAAACAGAATCATGTTTGTACAACCCTTTTCCATAAAGATCAATTATCTCACCGGATACGGTTTTATACGGATGAGGCCCCGCGCCTTCACCTGAAAATATTCCCCAGGCTGAAGCAAGAGCAGCTAACAAAATAATAAAGATAGTCAACCATGCAATCAGACGGTTACCTTTCATCACTTTACACCCCATTTATATATACATTCACCATCATTCTAGCTGAATGGCTTTAATTGTTTACAGAAGAGTTTGTCAATTGTGTGAAAAGAATCGCGCAATAAAAAGTCCTTGCAAAGGTTCAAGAGAGGAACCTTCACAAGGACTTAAATAGATGAGTTATTTTTTCACTATAAAATAGCCAGCCGCCATGATCGCAAACCAAATAGGTGCAACCAGTAAGGCCACAGAAGTTCCTTCAATAAAGCCCATTGAAATGACAACAACAGCTAGCAGTGCCAGAGCAAGATAAGAAGAAACTGGATGGAAAGGCATCCTGAAATGCTTGCCGCCGCCTGTTAGTTTGCGGAACTTTATATGGGTCAAGAGAATGATTGTCCAACTTGTCACCGCAGCAATTGTCGCAATAGACATAATATAGGAGAAAACCTTTTCCGGCACAACGTAATTCAGGTAAACGGCGATAAGAAGAATCGCTGACGTGAATAAGATTCCCCTTGCCGGAATGCCATGTTTATTGAGCTTCCCGAAAAGCTTCGGGCCGTTTCCCTGGTCAGCAAGACTAAAGAGCATTCTGCCTGTCCCATACATGCCGCTGTTGAACGCCGAAAGAGCAGCAGTCAGAACAACAAAGTTTATGACATCCGCAGCGGCAGGCATGCCGATTTTATCAAAAATAAGTACGAACGGGCTGCCTTCTGTACCAATTTTGTTCCATGGATAGAGGGTCATGATGACACCTAGCGCGCCAATGTAAAAAATCAAAATCCTCCAGATAACGTTATTGATAGCTGATGGAATGGTCTTCTTCGGATTCTCTGCTTCACCCGCTGTCAGCCCGATCAATTCAATTCCTCCGAATGAGAACATGACCATGACAAGAGAAAGAACAACTCCCGTTAGACCTTCGGGCATGAAGCCTCCATGAGCCCAGAGGTTATTGAAGCCTACTGGATTCCCCCCATTGCCAAAACCGAACAGGATGATGCCCAGCCCGGCCACGATTAATCCGATAATAGCAAGGACTTTAATCATGGCAAACCAGAATTCAAATTCACCAAATGCCTTTACGTTGATTAAATTGATAGCGGTCATCACCGCAAGCACAACAAGAGCAGTCACCCAAGAGGGGATGTCTGGGAACCAGTACTGGATATATGCTCCGACAACGGTAATTTCGGCCATGCCGACTACTACCCAGTTGAACCAGTAAGTCCAGCCAGTAACATAGCCGGCAAATCTTCCAAGATACTTGTTCGCATATTCACTAAATGAGCCAGATACAGGATTGGCAATCGCCATTTCCCCAAGCGCTCGCATAATCAGAAAGATAACAAAACCGCCCACAGCATAGGATAGCAGTATGGCGGGGCCGCCTAGTTCTATCGTCGAGCTGGATCCGTAGAAAAGTCCAACTCCAATAGCCCCGCCAAGAGCAATCAACTGAATATGGCGATTACTTAATCCTCGCTTCAATTGATCCTCATTTCTACCGGTTGGGTTTGAAGGGTTATTCATGTTAGTTTTTTCGTCCAATATATTGCACCCCTAAACACTTATACTTTTACGCTTTTATGCGCTAAAACATCATTTTGTTATCATATCTTAAAATGAGTATTTTGCCTATTCTTTTACCCGCTTTTCTCGAAAAAATGTCATTCTGAGGAATTGCAGTTTTCTCGTTCACCTTTCCGACTATATTCAGGCAAATATAAAAAGCCCCGGCTCCTTTAAAACCAAGGCATTTATACTATTTCTTTTTTGCTTTAGCAGTTCATTACGGTCGACGGTTTTGGGCGGGGATTCGAACAACTGTGCTTGATTAATATTTCAGCGCCATCCTCCGTATATAGCTGGATTTCAGCTGACAGCCTTTGATACATGGAAGCAAGGGCTCTGCGCGTACTAAACGAAAGGCTCATCCCGTAAAAACCAATTTCAATCGTAGTTAAATCATTCTCAAGGTGCATCATCAGCTTATCAGAAAAAACGGCTTCCGTATTCGAGGTCACTTCGGTATCCCAGGTCATGGGTGCGGGTATATCCTCGTCCCTCAGTACATCACTGAACAAATTGATGTAGATATAGGCCCCCCAGAGCTGCGAGATTTCAGCAGACGTCAGCCGAACCGAATGAATGTTTTCCATGCCGTAACCTCCATAAGCCTCATATTAAAATTTTTCCCACTGCCTTCCCTTTTATACAAAACCCGCTATTAACTGTATGGGGATTGCCAACTACAGGATATTACCATTCATATTTGAGTACGGAAGCCGGAAACTAAAGGAGTACCATAACTTGAAAGCAAAGGGGGCTATTCGTTTGATAAAGAAAACAATTGGTCTAGCAATGGCCGCACTTCTTGTATTCGGCCTTGCCGCCTGCAACAATAATGGGAACGACAATGCAACTGATCATGGAACAGGCGCATACAATGTTCGGAACAATGGGGATAGGGACAACAACAATGACTTCTTCGGAATGGATAATGAAGGGCTATTAACCGAGGAATGGGACCCAGGTCATAACGATGATGACCGTGAAGGACGTTCAGACACTTTTGGAAATGACAGGAGAGATGGAAAGCAAAACGGAAAACGAAACGACAATGGAAACTGGTTTGGCCGCAATGATTTATCCAGCATCCAAACATCCATGTCGAGTAGAAATTACCCTCACACACAACCAGTTTTGATCCGTCCAGCAGAATACCAATTTGTACGAATGGACGAACAAAACCGTGCAATAAACCAACAAGGGCAAAACCAACAGCTAATACCTGGGGCAATGCCTCCGGTAACGAATCAGGGACAACTGCCAGGTGCCGGACAACAGGGGCAGGGCTTTTACCCACAACTGGGACAACAACAAGGTACAGCTCAATTACCACAGCAACAAACAACGAATCGCCAGCAGCCTGCTGCAGGACCTGGAATTAGCCAAATGGCCCAACAAGTAATTGACTTAACGAACGTCCAGCGCCAGCAGAATGGGCTCCCGCCATTACAGGCTGATACACAGCTAAGCGGTGTTGCTCAAAGAAAATCTTTAGACATGGCACAAAACAATTACTTTTCCCATACAAGCCCAACATATGGGTCACCGTTTGATATGATGCGCGACTTCGGCGTTTCGTACCGGACTGCAGGTGAAAATATCGCTGTAGGACAGCGATCTGCTCAAGAAGTGGTACAAGCTTGGATGAACTCCGAAGGACACCGCCGAAACATTTTGAACAGGGAATTCACCCATATCGGGGTAGGGTTCCTGCAAAACAGCAACCACTGGACACAAATGTTCATCGGGAAATAGTACAGCGGTTGCGCGTTAATTAGCACAGAAGCCGAAAAGCCGGTTCCTTCTTGGAACTCGGCTCTTATTATTGCCTGCTCCTCTTCGATTTCCTCTACCTAGCTGCATTTTGTTGTGTTACTTTTTTAGCTCCGTACACCTGCGCTTGCTATCATAGCTCCCATTTTTTAAAAGGAAAACGTATGCTTATCCTCATCTCATATACTTTAAAATCGGCAGCTGTTAAAGAGGATAAACCCTTCTATACGGAATGAACTTTTTTCCTGTGTATAGTATGCTAAGTGTGTGATAAAGGGGGCGTTTTAATGTGGCTGCTTTTTAGTATTCAACTCGGCACTGCCGTTTTGTTCCTTTTGCTTGGATGGGGTTTAAGGCGGGGAGCGTACTGGCTAATATCAGGCTTTTCAATCAGGCCTAAGGAGGAACAAACCCAGCTTATCGAACGGGGCTACCCACAGAGAACAGGCAGCCTGCTAATAGGGACTGCAATCGGAATGATTGTTTTGCTTCCGCTAATTTTTACGTCATTTCCATATGCGATTGAAGTCAATTTTGGCTTTATGCTGGTTTTCCTGCTTGGAGGATTCATATATCTCTCTCGCTACGAGGTCCAAAAAAAGCGAAAAATGAGCTATATTATTAGCATAAGCATTGGGTCAGTGACGATTATTTCAATCGGGATACTGATGTTTTTGGGCTATCAGGACCCGAAGCTAATTTTAAAAGAAGAAAGCTTTGAAGTTACTGGAATGTACGGGGATTCATGGACATACGCGGAAATAGAAGCAGTCAGCCTCCTCGATGACATGCCAGAAGTAACCTGGAAGGTGAACGGATTTGGCCTGGAAACCGTTGCAAAAGGCAAATTCAAGGTAACCGGCTATGGGACGAGTCTGCTGTTCATTCAAAAGGGGGTACCTCCTTACCTTCATATAAAAACAAAAGATGAGGATATATTTATTAACGCCCAGAGCGCCTCCAAGACCCGAGCTTGGGAGAAAAAGCTTACAGGCAGAATTCAATGATGATGAAGATTAGGCAGGTTTCCATTGGTAAATAACAATTATTATAATAGTTTTTGGAGGTAAATATGACAACACTAGGATTTATCCGGCATGGAAGCACAGCTTGGAATAAGGAAGGCCGGATACAGGGAAGCTCCGATATTCCGCTAGACCAAGGCGGTCTAAACGAAGCTGGCTTGCTTGCAGAAAGGCTTTCAAGCGAAAAATGGGATTGTCTTTACGCAAGCCCTCTCCTTCGAGCAAGGCAAACAGCTGAAGTGATTGCCGGCAGGCTGGGAATTGGAGAAATCCATTTTGATCCTCGGCTGCGTGAGGTAAGCTTCGGACAAATTGAAGGCACGATTGAATCGGAGAGAATTGCCAAGTGGGGCACTGAGTGGCGCAACCTCGATCTTGGATTTGAAAAATATGAAGCTGTGCTGGATCGCGGACTTGCTGCACTGGCGGATATACAGGATGCCAATCCTGGTAAAAACGTACTGATCATCAGCCACGGCGCATTTATCAGGAAGATCCTTCTAGAACTTGTACCCCATCTGGACAAGGAGGCTCCACTTAATAACACTGCCGTTACGATTGTCACCCAATCAAATGAAATTTGGGAGTGCGGTTTGTATAATTGCACGAAGCACTTGAAATAAATTAGAATGAGGCAGAATCAATTGCGATTCTGCCTCATTTGTTATTTAATCCGGATTTTTTCCTTCGACTCAATCCATTCAGGATAAAAGGAGAGTTCCAATGATATCGGGTTGGCATAGCCCTTCACTTGAGTGAGGCTAAAACCAAATTCATTTCCAAATCCCTCACCACTGCGGTTAAAGCTATTGCTAAGATACTTTTCCTTTCCATCAGCACTTTTGACTTTACTGAACGGAAAGTAAGGAAAACGTTTTTCGGAATTCAATTTTAGTATTACGTCTTCGTTCTCTACTCTCAAATCACTGAACTTTTTGGAAGCAGGCTGTTTCTTAATGATCATTGTCTCTGTATCAATAACAATCTCTGCTTCATTTTTATTTACGGCCTGGATTTTTCCTACAACGAGGTACAATTCCTTCGGCTCCCTGAAGTAATTGCTCTGCAAATAAACGATTTTTTTGTTTTCATCCTCGGCAACACCGCTGGCTGTTATTCCATTTGTAATATTGCCCCATATCTCTCCGCGCTCATCAATTAATTGGATGCTATCGAAACTGAGAAGTTTCTTGCTGTTTCCAGCTCCCATAGTTACATGGATAGCTGCCCGCAGCGGATACATCTCGATATTTTCAATCGTCACCTCCTGCCCTTCGATGATGATAGTTTTGTTTACAAGATACTCCTTTTTGCCATGAATGTCTTTCTTCAAGGTGAAGTCAAGAGAGTGTTCTGTACCACCGACTGTGGCCTTTAATGAAAAGGACTTTGCCTTGGAAGGCTTTTGGTAGTAAAATTCCATCATTCCTGTGAATGATTTATCTTCTTCGTCTTTAACTGGCATTCCATAGCCTATCGTTCCAATGACTAACTCCGAGCCATCTCGGCTTTCCAAACTGGCACTATCGACGGAGATATCTTCCTTGCTTGTTTCAATTGAATAAAAAAGGACAAGACCGTTTTCATCTGCAATTGCCCGTTCTATTGTGAAGGTGACATCCTTGTCTTTGCTCGAGACACCAACTTCTTGGTCATATTCAGACTCAAAAGCAGCGATCATTCCTTTGTCTCCCTGAATAAAATCCACCAGTTTACCAATCCCCGGAATATCAGACATATAGCCCGCGAATGCGGGAGAAACCTTAATTGATGTGAAGAACCCAATTATAATAACTGCTGCAATCGCCAAACCCATCCGACCTGCCCTACGAGGCCGAGTAACTTGCAGTTTTGCTTTTTCAAAACCCTTCAGGATCGCGGCATCCAGGGCGGCTTCGGGTATAGGCAGTTCATCGAGCACCTTTTGATACTGCGCCATTTCCTGACCTTCATTGTTATGCATGATGGCTTCCTCCCTTATCATCAAGCTTTTTCCTGAGAGACTTCAACGCTTTATTCAGCCAGGTTTTGATTGTCCCTTCAGGAAAATTAAGTTCATTTGCTATTTCTTTGATTTTCAAATCCCGAAAGTATTTGAGTGCCAGGATCTCCTGTGAACGCTCATCAAGGCTTTCCATGGCATCCCGCAATTCAAGATTATCCCTGTTCTCTACCTTCCCCTGTGCATGTATATATTCTTCATCCAGGACAACCCGTTTGTTCTTTTTCAAAACATCTTGGCAATAATTGATCATGATCCTGGTAAGCCATGTTTTCACATAGGCAGGATCCCTCAGCTTGCTTATCCCCTTATAAGCTCTAAAGGTAACTTCCTGTAGCGCCTCGAGCGCTTCTCCCTCATTTCGCAGGAAAGCCAATGCCGTTTTATACAAGTCAACCTTGTATATGTACATTAGATGAAGAAATGCTTCATCATCCCCTTTGATGGCTTTACTCGCTGCCTGTTCAATGCCGTCCATCTGTCCGCCCCCTTTTCCTATACATTAGACATACGTCTGGCAAAAAGGTTTTATCTTTTTTTATCATAACAAAGGAAACTGGATAAAATTTGAATAAAGGTAAGAAAAATGGTAATCTTATAGAACTCTGAATTACAAAAGGAGTTTTAGAGAATGGCAAAACTTACACTTGCAGAAGCAGTTAAACTAAAAAGTATATTGAATAAACGTGTACATGAGCTGGAAGAAGAAATGGACAGGGTTGCTTTTGCCGAAGTTGAAAAAGGCAGTAAGCCGCCAAAACAGCAGAGACCACTCCCGGATGTAGAAAGGGATCTTGAGACTGTTCGCAGAGATATGCGTACATTGGACCGGCTTGTGTATGCAGCAAATATCGGAAATACAGTCAGCTTTAACGGGGAGGAGCTGCCAATTGTCGAGGCAATTGAGCTTGCGACCCAGCTAAGGGCTAAAGCCCGGAAGTACAAGGAATTCGGATCAGCCCAAAAGGAAGAATTCCCGTATTCCTATGCTGAAAACAACTCTATTGTAAAAGTGGCCTTGTTTGAGCCGGAGGAATACCGCCAAAAAGGCCTCGAAGCAGAAAGGCAGGCAAACAGGCTGTCCAACCTGATTAACGCCAAGAACTATGCCGTTGAACTTGATTTCGATGCAGCAGCCTATTTCTAAGAAACCTTGAAGCGGTGAGACTCCTCTTCAAGGCGCGGAAGGAGCCTCCCCATATAGATGGTATTTTGTAATGGCAATGGCAAACCAATGACCACTGTCCACTTACTTTGTGACCTTTGACCCATGACCAACTAGTGCAATGGCGGCTGAATGCTAAACTCATAGTTTAATTTCTGCTTCTTCCGTGTGGCCCTCTTCTGTTTTAAGAAGGGGGCTTTTCTGTGGAAAAAGGGCAGAGCTGGGCAAAAATACAAACCCAAAAGTAACGGTAAAAGTACAGCTAGGAAAGTTAATTTCTCCTTCTTCGCTCCACCACCTTTATCGTACTAAGTTTCAATTGTTGAATTGCTAGTGAAAACTTCATGAATGTTTATTGCATTAAAAATATCGTACTACTTTTAGCAACTTTGCATATGGCTTCCCCGTCTAATAGATAAGAAAACTTCATCCGGGGGGATGAGCATGGATAAGCTTTTAAAAAATGTAACAGTTGTGCTAACGTTTATGGCAGCGTTATACGGGGTATTGTCGATAATTCCCTTTGGGCCGCCTGGCTTGTCTGTTTCAGCTGGGGAGCAAAGTGTTTCAGCGGCACGGGGATCCTTTTGCTGGGAAGGCTATATTAGAGAGAAGTGCGAGGATACTCCATCACCGCCAGAATTGGTAAAGTTACACAACCTTAAACCAATTGTCGTGTCCCCTGGTGAAGAAATAAAGATCGCATTTAAAAAAATCCCTATAGCAGATACAGTAGGAATCAGCCGCTGGGTCAGCGATATTGGAGCCGAAGCCGCGTCCCTGAATGGAAATATCCTTACTGCTCCCGACGAAAAAGGGATCTACGTCTATAGTATGTATGGAAGCTGGGAAAAAGGTTCTTCCGGATATGCGTTTGTGATAGAAGTGAAATAACACTATAAACAGTCTTTTCCGAACTCAACGGGAGGGGCTTTTTATTTTTTGGGCTATGTTAAGGGATAATGATGTTTTTATACAGAGTTGATTGTAGTGGACGGCGCGAAGACTCCTACGGGAGAAAAGGTCAGCGGGAGACCCCGCAGGCGCTCGCGCCGAGGAGGCTCCCATGCCGCCCGTGGAAAGCGAAGCGCCTGGAGCGGAAATCTTAGTAAAAATTTATTAATCAAACGTTTGATTAAATAGTGTTTAACCCAATGCTGGTGCAGGTTTAGAACAATTCCGAAATAAAAATAACATTCACGAAATCTATAACTTCCTTACCTACAAGAAACACCTTTAACTATTTCTCCACTGTTTTAGCAATGATCGCCCCAACTATCAATCCCCATACCGGAGCACTGATATGAAAAAACGATACATTTGATAAGGCAATCAGGAAAGCAAACAACGCACTTAAGCGGAATTTCTCACTGGAAAAACCCATCTGCAAACTGGAAAGGAGCACGCCTAACAGTGAAAAGCCTGCCAATATTGCAATAAAGGCCTTCGGCAAGGCTTGAATGAAGGGCACAATTTTCCACGAGAACACACCAAAGAATACGGTTAATATTCCTGAAACTACTGAAGCCATATATCTCTTTTGTTTTTCTCCTGCCTCCGGATTGGAACAGATCGCAGTCATCATTCCTGCAATGTTTGCACTTTGGCCGCCGAAAAAGCTAGCTATTACCGAGAAAATCCCGCTAAAAGAAACCACTTTTCGTATTGGCGTTTCGAATTTCGAACTCTCAAGTGCGCCTATCCCAGTTGCTACATCATTACTCAAAATAAGCATAGCAAGAGGCAATGCAAGCGTGATGAAACCCAGCCATGTAAATTCCGGAACCTGCAGAGATGGTAAAGCAAAGGAAAGCCCATTTGATGAAATAGTGATATCTTCGGTTAACAACAATGCAATGAATGCAACGACAACTGCAACCACAACTGCCGGAATACGTTTTGACATTCTCGTGCTAATAAAGAATCCAACTAATGCTAAGCCGCCTACCACAGGCAGGACCTTAACTCCCTCGACGAGCTGGACGACATAATTGGTCACTAGCCCAGCAAGCATTGCAGCAATCACTTCTTTGGGTACCCACCTGATAATTTTGGTGAAGAGGCCTGAAACGCCGATTAACAAAATTATCAGAGCTGACATTACATAGCCACCAATAAGTTGAGAATAAGTAAAATGCGCTGTTACTGTTGCCAAAAAAGCAACCCCTGAGATTGAATGGCCCCCAGTGATGGGAATTTTAAACCAAAGTGGCATGACAATCCCATATAGCCCTCCAAAAACGTAGACTGCGAACATCCAATTAATTGTTTGCTCACTGGTGAATTGCCCCGCCGCGGCTGCCTGTAAAATAATCAATGCAGGTCCTGTCATTACTAAAGTAGAAGAGATAAGCCCCGCAGAAACCGTTTGGCCCGTTAAATCCTTAAAAACAGTCTTTTTGTTATTCTCTCTCAATGAATCGTCTTGAATATATACACGCCGCTTCGGCTCCCCCATGTTTGCCCCCATATGTTTGATAAGTTTGTAGCATTAAACACTTACTGTATCTACTGCCTATATTAGCGAAGTTAGGATTAAAAACAATAAATTTATCAAATTTAGTAAGAATTCTTTTCACTCCAAAGTCCGCATACATTGGAGGTCAGTTGCCAAAAATAACTCTATTCTAATTGTGATGGAGGGAATAGGGATGGACAATACACACGAATTTGTGGAAAAGCTTCATGAGAAGCAACGGAAAGATGAAGAAAATAAAAAACGCCAGGGAAAGGGAAATCCAAGCAGGGAGCTTCCAAATAAGCAGCACTGAGTAAAATTATTAAGCAATAGCTAAGTACGAAAATAGCCCATATTTTTTTAAAGAAAGTCCCGTTATATCAGAAAAGAGCCAAACCAAAAGGCTTTGCAGCCGTTAGCTGCAAAGCCTTTTTTAATCTTCGTCCTCTTCAGCTTCGAGAACTTCTGCCCGGACTTTTGTAATCCGGCGGTCGTTCATATCCTCGACCGTAAACAGAACATTTCCATGCTGAACTGTATGCTGCTCTAGCTCACTTGGAATATAACCAAGGTGTCCAATGATAAAACCACTCAGCGTATCGTACTCCTGAATTGGCAAGTCAATCTTAAGCAGATTTTCCACTTCATACAAATTGGTTGTGCCGTCAATCATGTATGTCCGTTCATCAATCATCTTAATTTCTTCTTCTTCATTGCCAGGCTCATCATATTCGTCAAAAATGTTCCCGACAATTTCTTCAATGACATCCTCAATTGTAACAATGCCATCGGTACCGCCATATTCGTCAATCGCGATTGCCATATGGACATTATTAGTTTGCATATCCCTAAAAAGATGGTCGATGCGCTGGGATTCCAGGACATAGAACGGATCCCTCAACAGATTTCTCATGTTGAAGGCATCTTCCCCTCTGTTTTCAACAAACTGAATCAAATCCTTTGCATGGAGAATCCCGACAATGTTATCAATATGCTCCTCGTAAACCGGAAAACGGGTGTATCCTTCTTCATTCACAACACGGACTGTTTCTAACAGAGTAGAGTCAATCGGCAGTGCGACGATATTTGTTCTATGCGTCATGATATCGGAAACTGTCTTGTTATCCAACTCAAAAATATTATTGATCATGACACGTTCTTCTTCCTGGATGGTTCCTTTTTCCTTACCGACATCAACCATCATCCGGATTTCTTCCTCTGTCACATTCTCTTCCTCGGCATTTGGATCAATTCCAAACACACGGACAACACTGTTCATCGATAGAGTCAGAAATTTAACAAACGGCTTGGTCACCTTTGATAGAACCGTCAACGGAGTTACCGCAAAAAATGCTATAGGTTCAGCTTTTTGCATTGCAATCTGCTTTGGTACAAGCTCACCCAGGACGAGGGTAAAATAAGAAATAACAAGCGTAATAACGACGAGGGACAAGGATTCTAGAACGCCCCGGTCAAGCGGGACTCCTACTTCATAAAGCCAGGCAGCAAGCCTGCCAGCAAAACTTTGTCCGGCGAAAGCACTCGCCATGAATCCTGCAAGGGTAATCCCTATTTGGATCGTTGCCAGAAATCGACTCGGCTGAGACAATAATTTTTCCAGTGCTTTTGCCTTTTTATTTCCGCCTTCAGCCATCATTTTAATCTTATTATCATTCAAGGAGATGAGTGCAATTTCGGATGCTGCAAAAAATGCATTCAGAATGATAAGTATAACTAGCACCAGTATTTCCGTTAACAACAAAGACCAGCTCCCAAGTATGGAAAGTAACCAGGCTTCAGAAATGAAGCCTTTTCTTATAAGTTATCGTATGTTATTCCACTATTATGCAGGATAACCCCCTCCCACCGATGGAAGGTTCACTTTTATATTGTAACGTATTTTCCAAGAATAGTCTTGTCATACAATAATAATCACTCTATTATCGCTGTACCTCTTTGGCACTTCCTACCTGGAAAACGGATTTTCTTTCCCTTTTGAAGCTAGGTATAAATCGCTTTTTATAAATCATCGCTATCAGATTTAACAGCTTTTGCGGCAGTTTTTTGGGAAACCAGCCATGTTTATACAGTAAAGAATGGGCCATCTTCAAGTCTTCCCATTGTTTACACTGCTTGGTCTGTCGAAACCGCGCCACATCGATTATCTTTATTTTTCCTCTAAGGGTAATAAAAATATTCTTTAAATGGATATCTGAAGGGTTAAGTCCGCGCTGCCTGGCCTGGGAAAGGGCATAATCTATTTCGCTTATTTTTTCTTCCTTGATAGGTATGCCTTTAATCAGGCATTCAAAGAGAGTAACCCCTGCTATATAGTCAATAACAATGTAATTGGTACCGGTTTCGTATAGTTTCGGGAAATATTCCAGTCCTTCCAAAAGGCGGTAAATATTTGCCTCCTCATTGGCAAGATGGACAAAAGATGGATAATATACCTTCAGCACTTTGTCAGTTTTTCCGACCCTAAACACACAGGCACTGCGTCCTGCCCCAACAAAGGTAAGATTTTCATCCTGATTTAGGATGGCAATTTTCATGCCTCGTTTTTTATACGTCACACTTTGAGCCAGTTCCTGATATAATCTCATATCTCTCACACCTTTATTGAAGACTGGCGTTTATGGCCGATAGTCTATTTTATTCACAAGCAGGAAAAGGTGCCTTTAAGCATCATGATTTCACAAGGGAATAAGAGACTATTTCTTTATTTTATACTTTCCTGAACTAAATAGCACCCGTCCGAAACTACATCAGGTCAAAAGTAGTTTCCAGCTCTTTAAAAATATAAAAACTGATACCAATTCGGTATCAGCCATTACTTTTATCCCGCTTGATTTCTCACAGGTTGAAGCTCACCTATTCAAGATGATTTTATATGTTTCTGCGCCCTTTGAAATCCAGCAGTGCATATTTTCCCAGTTCATGAAAAGGTGATGTAACAGCCGGTTTGCCGGCTGAAATGTACTCAGCAACTAATCAGATTGGTCGCTTTTATTTAGCAGTCACCCTGACAATTGACACTACGATTGTTTTAATGCCTTAATAGCATCTGCCGCCCGCTGCTCATAAGCATGGTATTTATAAACGTACTGCTGCCCTTTGTTTGCGACTTTTTCCCTTGCTGAGTCGTTTTTTAAATAAAAGTCCATCAGTTCTATGGTTTCATCATAGCCTTTCGACCAGACAAGATGCTTATGATTTTTAAACATTGATTCGATTGCCAATGTTAGCTGGGTTAACAAGATTTTTCATAAGTAATCCCTTCACTTTACCTCTTATCTTATTATTTTAAAGACTCGATGGTTTCTTCTATTCCCTCGATTAATGAAACTCTCGGGAACCAGTGAAGCACTTCAAGGGCTTTCTGATTTAGGAGACAACTAATCCGTATATCGCCAGCCCGTTCTGGCAACTGGACGATTTCCGGGCGGTTATCTGTTAGCACGGAAAGGAGAAAAATAAGATCATTAATAGACTTTGTTGTATTGGAACTAATATTAATCGTTTGATAATCACCATGATGAATAGCCTGAAGATTGGCAGCAGCTACATCCTTAACAAAAACAAAATCTCTCCGCTGGTTGCCGTCGCCATACATTGTCAAGGGCTGGTTAAGCATAAAACTATCCAAAAAACTCCGAATTACTCCCGCTTCGCCTTTAATGCTTTGCCTCGGCCCATATACATTTGCATACCGTAAAATCGTATAATTTAAGTTAAATAGCTTTGAGTAAAGTTGGATATACGTCTCTCCTGTTAATTTTGACAGCCCATAGAATGACTCCGGAGCAAGTGGATGGTTTTCATCAATTGGGATATACTTCGGTGCTCCATATACTGCTGCAGATGATGAATAAATGAATTTTTTCACTTGGTATTTTTGGCAGCATTCTAAAAGTTTGATGGTCCCATTAATATTTTGCCTGCAATCATCAAAGGGATTGTCGATTGATTTCTTCACGGAAACTTGAGCTGCAAAATGTATGACAATCTCCGGTTTTTCTGTCAAAAATACGTTCTCTAAGCCGGAATCGTTCAAATCCATTGCGTAATTGGCAATACCTCCTGGCACATTCCTCTCCATACCGGAAGAAAAATTATCAACGACAGCAACTTGGTAGTTCTCTACTAGCAGCATATCAACAACATGGGATCCAATAAAGCCTCCTCCACCTGTTACTAGTACCTTCAAATTATTTCCGCCTTTCTATTATGAAGGAATTTAACATATCACCCCCTGGCTATAGGCTGAGGGCCAATTTCGCATTGATTTTTTTAGATGAAAATTAAAAACAATTCTTTATACCTTATGTCAGATAGGGTGTTTTGGTAAGGGCAGATTTACCTGTTAGATTAAGCTAGGGGCTGTTTAACAGTTTCCAATATTCCCCCAACCGATTTATAGCGAGGGTTACTGATTCTAAGAAGGGAGATATAACCCAAACACACACGACCATTATTTGGTAAAATCTAATATTTTTTTAATCTAAAAATCAACTTCACTACAAAGCTGCAAAAGTGTTCTAACTCCAAAAAATCAGTTGCCAGTTGATGTACCTTATAAAAAATGACACCTGCCTTGGCAAAGTTTAAGGCAAGAAGCTGTGGCCGTTGAAAGAGGGGGATATCCCAGTCGATTAAGGAAGGAACAGGATTATGGATTTTTCAGGTTGATTTCTTATGATTGGGTCCAGCTCCCCAAACATGGCTTTTTGAAAAGAAGAGGAAGCCTTCACTCTATCTCTCATGCGAAAGCCGACAGCGTCCTCCATCAATCACTCCCTCCTGCTCTTGAACTGGCATAGCGGGCAAGGTTCTTTGTCCTCAGGAGTGGAGTGCAGTACCTCTTTAGTCGATTGTTATCGGCATCAGATGTGTGGTGGCCCTGCCAATAACGGATATAAATATAGTTGTATGGCGAAGAAGCGTATATACCCATGTTTTGTTTTAGTCACTCATCTAAAAAGGCTGAATCCTCGCCAACAAATATCGGAGGAAAGCTCACACTATCTGAAATCCTTTTTTTAAATACAAGAGTCGCTCCTCCCAGTGTTTCCGCAGCTTCTTCCCTTACCAGGTTTATATATCGAGAGTAATTCATCCTTTTTAAAGTAAACTAAATAAGATTGTTTCCCGACTACTTCTGCCTGACGCTTTTCCATAACCTTAAGTGCTTCGGCAAGATATTGCGGGCTATAATAATCATCATCAAATTTAGCAATCACTTTAAAACTTGTATGTTTAACCGCCTCGTTCAGGCAGGTGCCCAGCGGCATTTCTTTCGGTAAATATAAGATTGTACAACGGGGATCTTCGGCGATTAGTCCTGTGTCTAACCCATCTAAACCGTGCAGGACAAGGATAAACTCTTTCAATTCATAATCCTGCCGATTGAAATTACTGTATAAAGCGTCAAGAAATCCTGGACGTTTAGTGCAGGTGATGATAGAAACAAATTTTATCGCCTCCATACTACTATCGATATGAATGGACTAGCTAAGAAATGCCAACGGAAACCATTGACGGAAACTTATGATAGGGTCTATAATGGTACCTTCGGGCAAAACCGCGTGGTTCGAGAACCTCCCACGATAAAAAACTAAGGAGAGAGACGTTATGAATATAAGAACACTTGCAGTAAACGGAATTATTGCTGCTTTGTACATTGCTGTCACTATGTTGATCCAGCCTCTGGCATTCTCAGCCGTTCAATTCCGGGTTTCCGAGATGTTCAACCATCTCATTGTATTCAACAAGAAGTACTTCTTTGGCATTATTCTTGGTGTATTCCTGGCGAACCTTTTCTTTTCAACGCTGGGTGTACTTGACCTTATATTTGGCTTTGGCCAATCCGTCATTGCACTCCTGATTACCATTTTTGCTTCCCGCTATGTAAAAGGGATTTGGGCAAGAATGGCAATTAACACAACAGTCTTCACGGTAACCATGTTCCTGATTGCCTGGGAGCTGAACATTGCGCTTGATTTCCCGTTTTGGTATACATGGCTTACGGTGGCTATCGGTGAATTTGTCGTTCTCGCTGTTGGCGCGCCTATCATGTATGCTATCCATAAACGTGTCAATTTTGAAAAACTTGTTGGATAAAGTTAAGACCAAATCGCATATGCGGTTTGGTCTTTTTTATGGCAATGACTCTGTTGATATCCGCTCCCCAACCGGAATCACAAAGAATTTTAGAATCATCCATATTTTTTCATTTTCTTACAATTAAGGTTTGTGATTTCCATCCAAACACATTATAATTAACTTAGGTTAATTGTTAAGACAACTTAACAGTTTAAATAAATTAAAATTTTTGAAGGTGAATTCAGCATGGATTTAAAAAGAGTTTTATTTGAAGCGAATAGATACACACAGGAAATACAGGCAATTTTTATAAAGGAATATAAAAAAATCCTTGACGAAAATGATATGTCAACAAAGCAGTCTGTTGTTTTAAGCATGCTTGATATGAAAGGAAAGCTCACGATGAATGAAGTCGCTGAAATAATTGGTGCTACCCCTAGTGCAGCCAGCCAATTCATAAAAAAGCTGGAGAGCATGCAATACGTCAAACGCGATGTAAATAAGGAGAATAGAAGGGAGGTATTTGTAACACTGGACAAACTGGGTGAGAAGTTTTTCAGAGAAATTGCTGAGCTCGATGATAGGATTTTTGATAAATATTTCATGCACCTTCCCGAGGAAGACATCCTCACCTACCACTCTATCTTAAAGAAACTCCATGAAATTGTATTAAAGAAAGATTCTTGACGAGAGAGGGAGTTATCGTATGAAAAATAGTGGTCGCTACCCAAAACAACAAGATATGCATTTATTCACATACCATATCCAGTCAGGTTACACAGCCTTCACATGGGCAATGGTTGTGGTCATGATTGTGGAGTCAGTCGGAGTTTCCTATCTGCTATACAATTGGAGTCCCCTCCTTCACTTGCTGCATCTTGGAATGGCTGTTTTCGTACTTGTGTACCTTCTGGCTGACTTGAAGGCCGTAATACAAAACCCCATCATGCTCCGCGAACGTGAATTATTTATAAAAGTGGGAATCCGTCCTCACGTCTCCCTAGATACTTCCGAAATTAAAGAAATCCGGAGCGGCAAAATATACTACGGAAGTGACAGAAAAAACAAAGATGTCCTTGACCTCTCACTCATGGGCTTCGAGGAGCCGGCATTTGAGCTCGTATTAAACAAACCGGTTGAAAGCACAGCCCTCCTTGGGGGAAAAAGGCACGTTAGCCGCATTTTCTTCTCCGTGGATGATAAAGATAGATTTCACGCTTTGTTAGCAAAAAGGCATAGTTGACATAGGAGGAATGTATGATGGAGTTTTTTTATTGGCTAATGATTATTTTTCTAATAACCTACGAACCGGTGTATGGATTCTACGATTATAAGAGATTTAAAGCAAACGTCCGTAACAATTCAGGTGTACGGGTCCGATATTATAAAAAAATTATGGCCGGGCTTTGGGCTCCAACACTCATAGTACTCGGAATGGTTGCACTTGGGCCAATCACGGTGGGAGATATAGGCTTCAGCGGAATAAAAATTCAGACAGAATTACTCGGATACTGGGTTCCCTATTTTGCTATTGGTATTGGTTCCGCTTATATATTCATTCTCCTTTATTATTGGGCAGCTTCAAAGTTTAGTGAAAGGATTAGATCCCAAATTCAGGAGGCCAAAAGGCTCGGGCTTGGGAAAACCGGGTTTTGGACATCCTGCCTGTTACTAAAAAAGAAAAAAAGATGTGGACATTTGTTTCCTGGACAGCAGGTATAACCGAAGAAATCATTTACCGGGGATTCCTTATCTTTGCATTTCAGCAATTGTTCCCGCAACTTGGGATTTGGATGGTACTCATTCTATCCTCAATCCTATTTGGGCTGGCCCATACATACCAAGGCATCTCAAATGTCATTAGGACTTCCATCATTGGCCTGTTCTTCGCACTTCTGTATATTAGTCTGGATTCCATCATACCGCTTATTATATTGCACTTTCTCATTGATTATATCGGTAAGCTAGACGATGGAGAGGAAACTGATTCAGCATCCGAACACATTGCCTGAGCGCATGCGAAAGCCGCTTTTGAGGGCTTTCGCAGTCACGCTTCCTGGCTATTGTTTTCGGGTCTAACCGTTTTTATTTTTGTGAAAAAATAATAGTATTTGTAAATGACCACAATTGCAAGGAAAACCCTTAGTATTAAGCTGTCAGTAAGAATAAAAGGAATAGCGATCATACAGTCGGCGAAAATCAGAAGGACTGCCTTTTGTTTTGCTGTCATTTCCCGCTTCTTTACAAAACCTTCGAGATGTTCCTTATAAATCCTGGTACCCTTGAACCAAATCTCAAACTTTTCAGAACCCCGCATAAAGCAGTAGGACGCAAGTAAGAGCAAGGGGGTGGTCGGGATTACTGGAAGAAATATACCAATTACACCTAGACCCAGTGAAAGGAAGCCGGCCAGAATAAAGGCCAGCCGAACCGCTTTTCTTAAAATATCCACTCCCCCCTGCTCTTTCCAATAAAATTATTTCGTTTTAAAGGAGTATTTTGTATAGGAATAATACTCTTCTCCCTTTTCAAGAACTATAGAAGGAAAATCCGGATGATTGATGGCATCTGGATGCTTTTGTGTTTCAAGGCAGACAGCAAGATAAGGCTGCGGCTTCACTCCTCCATTTAGGGTAAAATCGCCCTCAAGCTGGTTGGAGGTATAAACAACAACGGCCGGTTGGTTTGTTTCCACCTCTAGTACACGCCCGCTTTCAGGACAACTTAGCTTGATGCCTTTGGAGCCCGATAGCACAAATGGGTGGTCGTAGCCTCGGCCAGCAAGCAGATTTTGCTCATGGTTCGACACTGTCCCGTCACCTATCTTCCTTCCCATCCTAAAATCAAAGGCTGTACCTTGGGAATCAAGAGTTTTGCCTGTCGGAATCAAATCACTGCCAAGTTCAAGGAACCCATCAGAGTCAATTTGCAAAATGTGGTCTAGAATAGTTGATTTAAAATTGCCGCTCAAGTTGAAGTAACTATGATTAGTCAAATTAATAAGAGTTTTCTTATCGGTCGTTGCATAATACTCACTAATCAATTCATTGTTTTCAGTAATTGTATAAACTGTCCTGAATGAAACCGTTCCAGGGTAGCCTTCCTCATTTTCCGGGCTTACATATGTAAATTCGATTTTTGCATTCTCACCTGCCTGGCTTGTTTCGGCCGTCCAGACAACCTTATCGAGACCTTTTAACCCGCCATGCAGATGATTTTGGCCATCATTTTGGGCAAGTTGATAGTCCTTGCCATCGAGTGAAAACCTTCCTTTGTTTATCCGTCCGGCAACCCTTCCGACAACCGATCCAAAATAAGGAGAGTGCTCGATATACTCCTCAATTGACGCAAAGCCAAGGACCACATTTTCAGATGTACCCCCCTTGCCTGGTACATTTAGTTCATTGATAATACAGCCATAATCGAGGCATGTCACACTCATGCCATTATTATTTGTTAGTGTATAAGCATGGATCTCTTGCCCGCCTGTTTCCCCAAAAATCTTTTTCGTGATTTCCAATTCTCCATCTCCTTACCGTATTATTATAACCATCCCTTTATTAATCACGATGGTATAATCCCTAGGCCTTTATACTATTTATAATAAACTAAATACAAGCCGATTTCCTTTTATACACTTTGGCAAGCTCCTTATTAAGTAAAAAAGCATGCCTTTTAAAACAAAATAGTTCTGTTACTACAAAGAAAACTTAAAATAACAGACTAAATAACATACGAATCTACACGTTAAATCACACAGTAAATAGCACACAAAAAGCATGCCGATTAAACAGGCATGCTTTTATGGAGCAATTCTTGAACAGAAGCAGCAGGTTTGGGTTGACTGAATAAAAACCCCTGGCCTACAGTACAGCCATTGGCAACGAGGTAATCAACTTGTTCTTGTCTCTCAATGCCCTCAGCAATAACATGGAAGCCCATATGGAGACCCATATCAAGAATTGTTTTCACCATTGCTCCTCCATCTTCTTCGGTGGAAATGTCATCAATGAACGATTTGTCAATTTTCACTGTATCAATTGGAAGATGTTTTAAGTTGCTTAACGATGAATACCCCGTACCAAAGTCATCGAGGGCCAGCTTTACACCAAGCTGATGTAGCTCATTCAAGATATAAATTGAGCGGTCAATATTTCTCATAACACTTTCGGTTATTTCAAGCTCCAAGGAACTTGGGTCCATTTCTGTCTCTTCAAGGATTTTTTTAACAGAATCGAGGAAATTGTCATCCTGAAATTGCCTGACCGAAATATTAACCGAAATCGACATAGGCAAATACCCCTGTCTTAGCCATAGAGTGTGTTGTTCACAAGCCTTCCTTAGTACCCAATTGCCTATCGGGACAATAAGGCCAGTTTCCTCAGCAAGCGGGATAAACTCAGATGGCAGAATAATGCCTCTTATCGGGTGTTTCCATCTAATCAACGCCTCAAGCCCAATAGTATTGCTGGTACTCAATTCTACCTGTGGCTGGAAGACCAGGGCCAGCTGTTCTTGCTCCAATGCTTTCCTAAGCCCTGTTTCTAATTCCATCTTCCGTGAGGACAAGCCCTGAAGGAGCGATGTATAGAATTGGTAGTTATTCTTGCCGCGGTCTTTGGCTAAGTACATGGCTGTATCGGCATTTTTTATCAGCGTCTCCCCGTCCATGCCATCTGATGGATACATACTGATTCCAATACTTGGGGTTACATAGAATTCCTCACCGTTAATCTTGAATGGAACGGAAAATTCATTAAGGATATTCCTGGCTATATGAACGGTTTTTTCACGATTTATATTTCTGAGGAAAATAGTAAACTCATCTCCGCCTTGGCGGGAGACAACCCCTGCCTCAGCCACGGTATGAGCCAGCCTTGATGCAACACCCTGCAAAAGCATATCTCCTGCAGAATGGCCTTTAGTATCATTGATGATTTTGAACCGATCAAGGTCCAGGAATAAGACGGACAATGCCTGGCTTGGATTATACCGCAATGCTTCATTTAGTTGAGTTCGGAATTTATAGCGATTTGGAAGCCCTGTAAGGCTATCAAAATACGCCATTTGCTGAATCGTCTCTTCCGCCCTCTTGCGTTCGGAAATATCCCTTCCAACTATTTGACGCGCAGCTCTGCCTTCAAAAAATATGGGCATTGATATCATTTCAATATTAATTTCTTCACCATTCAGCCGTTCAGTCTTAAACTCAATACTAATTTTTGTATCAGGTTCATCAATTGAAAGCGCTCTGTACCTCAACTCGTTTAATACGGATTCCGGTATTAACTCTGATAGAGGCATGCCGACCAGCTGCTTCGGTGAATTGTATCCAAAGACAATAGCACCTGTCTCATTAATATAATCAATATTGCTTCTGCTATATACCGCAATAATGTCAGGGGACATTTCGACAAGTGTCCTATAACGGTTCTCACTTTCCATCCGATCTGTAATATCAAAAAGGACTGAACTAAAGTCAATAAGTTTGCCATTTTCAATTGTGGGGATTCCCCTGTCCTGTATCCAGCGGATTTCTCCATCAGAACGGATAATCCGATAAATGCTAGTGATTGCTTTACCCTTTTCAAGGGAGGCTTCCCTTTCCTTTAAAAAAACTAGATCCTCAGGATGGATGACCTTTTTCCATAATTCATGATCTTCATAAAAATCACTCAAGGAATACCCGTATAGTTTTTCAATTCCCGGTGTAATCATCAAATGGTTTGACTTCATATCGTGTGACCATATAGCGACATCAAGTGTTTCAAAAATATTCTTAAGCCTTTGCCGGTTCTTTTTCAGCTCTTCTGTCGTCAGGTCAATACCATTTATGACCCCAATAATCAACACACCAGCAATAGCCAGCAACAGAGCATGGACAATTTTTTCATTCACAGAAAAAAGTATGGAACTAGTTTCAGCAATCAACCCCACGATAATTGCCGAAATTAATAATAGTTTTCTGGTGTCCCTGAAAATTGCTTTTAACCTCATCGTTTCCCCTCGATTGCCATTTATCGACATTTTAATCTATGTGTTAAACATACCAAATATGAACCTTCTTCACAATGAAGTTTTTATTGTCCTGGCTATAGAAAAAAATAACTGCATGCCTAAAAGACATGCAGCAATTTGGTTATTGGCCAGTTACTTTACTAGCGGCGTAAGGAATAATCTCAGCGATTTGATCACCAAAAGGGTCCAGCTGCTGAGATTCGAGAACGTTTCCTTCCTTATCAAGGATGGCGAAACCCCTAAGAGATTTAGGGCCACTAGGGTCTTTTAATTCTGCTTTTTCGATCAAAACAAGGTATTTGTCAGAAAGAAGGGTATAATCAAGCCCCAGGTCTTCCTTCATTTCCTTGTGATCTTCAGGTGACGACGCACTCAAAGCATATACATCCCCTGGAAACTGATTAAATAATTCTTTATTCTTCTGCAGCTCGACCAGCTGCGATTTGCAATAGTCTCAGGTATTGCCTGTAAAAAAGAATACGAGTGTGGGCTTGTCCTTATTTTCAAGCGATACCTCTTTACCTTGATCATCAAGTATAGCTTTGTTTCCGGAGCAGCCTGCCAGAGCGGAGACAAGCGCCAGAATCACGCAAAAGCCAAAATATAGGCTGCGTTTCTTCATTTTTTCCAACACCTTTCAACTATAATAGATAAAACTCCACGCGGAGAATTTCCTTTATTATATCCCACCATATATCCCAGGAAAAATAAAGAGTATCGACCCAATTCGTTCTTCTCTTCTCTTAAAAAGGGCTTTTGAAGACCACTAACGAGGTGCTGGCTGGAAGAAGCCTATCTAGAGTAACGGTATATTAGGAATCTCTCATTAATATTTTTTTCAGCAAGCCCTGGCAAGGGGATATCCTGAACCAATTCAAACGGTGTTTGGTATTCAAGAAAATGGACATAGTCGCCAGAAGGATAATATAAAATTAAATCAATATTACGAGGAACCTCTTCCGCGGAGGCCAGTATATGTTTGATAACTTTTGTAAAAATCGCGACTGTGAAAGGATTGAAAAAATAAAACCTGTTCTCTTCAGGCTGTACTATGTATTCCTCTGCCAGCCCACAGTGGAACCGGACCCTATCTCTACGCTTTTTATATTTAGTAAGATATCCATTTAAATTCTCTACTGCATCATGATAGAAGACCTCATTAAATTCAACACCGATAGCAGTGGTATTAAACAAATGGTTTACATAAAACGGGAGCCTTCCTTTTCCGCTTCCAAAGTCAACGACCACATCGCTCTTTTTTAACTCATATTCAGAGAAAAGTATATCCAGGGCGTTATAAGGTGTCGGCTCATAGGGATGGTAATGAATTAATTCAAAAAGCCTTTCTGATTGCCGACAGTTTTTATATTCATTAAAGTATCCTTGTAGCGTTCATCATCCAAATAGCTCTCAAACCTTTCTATAAGAAAAGCGCAAGCGCCTTGTCCAGCGTCGTATGGACTGGAGGGCCTCGAAGGAGATAAAGGAAACACGATGAGCGATAGCGAATCGATGTTGACTTATCGTAACGAGGGGACCGAAGTACACTAGGCGCTAGGCGCTGAAGCTAGACAGTACTCAAAAAAAGATATACTTCCTTATATTTCCGGAAAAGGCAGCCCCGCCCCAAGCGTCCACTGCCTTCATCGTCTCATACTAATATTATAGCAAATCCATACGCAGTCACCTATTTCAATGTCCGGGTCAAGAAAGCCTTGGTCCGTTCATTGCGAGGATTTGTAAAAATTTCGTCAGGGTGTCCGTACTCAATTATTTCGCCATTATCCATAAAAATAACCTTATTGGCGACTTCGCGGGCAAAACCCATTTCATGGGTGACAACGATCATCGTCATATGCTCCTCTGCAAGCTTTTTCATAACTTGCAAAACCTCACCTGTCAACTCAGGGTCTAGGGCAGATGTCGGCTCATCAAAGAGGAGGATATCAGGATCCATCATCAGAGCCCGGGCTATCGCAACCCTTTGCTTTTGCCCGCCGGAAAGCTTGGCAGGGTAAGCATTGGCATGGCCCGCAAGACCGATTTTCCCTAGCAGTTCGGTACTTCGATGCTGTAAATCCCCAAGCTGTTCATTCTTTACTAACTTCGGTGCAAGCTCAAGATTTTCCTTTACCGTTAGATGAGGAAACAGGTTGAAGTGCTGGAATACCATACCCATCTTTGCGGTAATTCGTTTTGTTTCCTGTGGCTTCGGATAGATTCCATCCTTGGCCAGAAATTCACCTTCTACCTGAATTGACCCGCCATCAATTTTCTCTAAATGGACCAGGCTTCTAAGCATAGTGCTTTTTCCCGAACCAGAAGGGCCGATTACGGCAACAACATCATTTTTATTAACCTCGAACGAGATTTTCTTAAGGACATCAAGCGCCCCGTAAGATTTTTTCAGATTGGAGACTTCGATAATGGCCATATTCAGCCCTCCTATTCAAACGTAAATCGGCGTTCAATCCACTTAAAGAAAGCAGTAAGCACCAGAGTCATAATTAAGTAAATCACACCAGCCACGAAGAATGGCACGATAGTAAAATCACGGTTAACAGCAGTCTGGGCGAAATGCAGCAATTCCGGGACTGCGACCGCATAAAGCAGGGCTGTATCCTTTACCAGTGTTATGGATTCGTTGGCTACGGACGGAAGGGCAATCCTGAACATTTGCGGAAGGACAACCCTCGTTGTAGTTTGCCATTTGCTGAGTCCCAGTACTTGGGCTGCTTCGTATTGTCCTTTGTCAATGGCGAGCAGGCCACCCCGGAAGATTTCCGCAAAATATGCGGCATAATTAAGCACAAAGCCCAGGCTTGCCGCGACAAAGCGGTCGAGTACAAGATATTCCCCCACCACAGGAATCATCGGTAAGCCAAAACATATAAACAAAAGCTGCAAAAGAAGCGGCGTTCCGCGCATAACATATATGTAGCCCTGAGCCAGCCAGGATAATGGCTTAAAACTGCTTCTAACTGCCAGTGTAAGTAGAAATCCCAGCGGAATTGACAAGATGATCGCAATGAAAAAAAGCAGAACGGTCATCTGGGCTCCTTCAAGCATCGGGCCAAGGATTTCTAGAATATAGTCAATTGTCATAAGGATTTCCTCCATTTAGCAAGTGCCATTGCAAGCGTAACAAAACAGGGTTTCCTGAGGAAATCCTGTTTTGCCCACTGTTCTTATTATTTTAGTACTTTATCTTCGCCAAACCATTTCTTTGAAATGTCAGCGGCTGTACCATCTTCATTCATCTCATCAAGCGCTTTTTGCAATTTTTCGAGCAGCTCTTCATTGCCTTTTTTCACACCAACACCATATTCCTCTGGAGCAAGTGATTCTTCAAGCACCTTAAAGGATTCCTCTTCCTTCTCCATATAATAGTTAATGACTACTTCATCAATAATGACCGCATCAAGGCGTCCGCTTTTTAAATCATTCAAAGCCATAACATTATCGGAGAACTCGGTTACTTCCTTAATCTTCCCACTGATTGGGTTTGCTTCAAGAGCGTCTGCTGCTGAAGAAAGAGACTGCAAGCCAACTATCTTACCTTCGAGATCTGAAAGCTTCTCCAACTTTGAGTCAGCCTTTGTCACGACCACCTGGGCGTTTTTCAAATACGGCTTTGTAAAAAGAACTTTTTGCTTCCGTTCGTCTGTGATAGTATACCCATTCCAAATTAGGTCAATCCTGCCACTTGAAAGCTCGGATTCTTTTGTTTTCCAGTCAATCGGCTGGAATTTCACTTCAAGACCCATCTTGTCTGCGGCTGCTTTGGCGTAATCAATATCAAAACCGACAATCTCATTGTTTTCATCACGGAAACCCATTGGAGCAAATTTATCATCAATGCCCACTATCAACGTATCCTCAGATTCCTTCCCAGAAGTAGAACCGCCTGAACATGCTGCCAGGACTATAAATAAAGCTGAAATTAAAAGCATCATAGCTGTACGTTTCATTTTGTATACCATCCTTTAATAGATTATTTTAATAGATTTAAAAATCCTTTAGTGCGTTACCGTATTATCACACTATCAGATTATATCACTAAAATTCATAGTGGACAATACCCCAGCATATGTTCAGAAAATTTTCTGCTTAAGGGTTCTTTTTCAGCTAAAATGCGCTTCCTAATCCATAAATTAAACCAGCACCTTCTTCGGGATTTTCCGTAGGGAGGTGCTGGTTTTGTTTTTTTTAAAAATTCAGACGCTATGTTTAGCTTTCTTCAGTAAAAAGGCAAAGAGAGCAACGACTGGCAGCAGCAGTAGGCCGGAAACGATAAGAGAAAGCTCCATCGTGGTCTTGTATGCAATATACCCTATGATTGGGCCGCTAATGATTTGTCCGAAAGCATCCAACTGGCCGTAGGTTGAAAGAACGGTTGCTCTTACACCAGATTCAATGTTTTCATTTAGCCATGCACTATATATTGGCCCATTTGTGGTTCTAAGAATATAGAATAATAGATAGGAAGAAAAAGCTGTCCCATAATGGCCCGCCATTGCAAATACAATAATACTTAAGACCATGACCGCATTAATAACAACAAGCAGCCAGACCTTTTGCAGCTGTCCTGTTTTCTCGAGCCTTCTCTTTATGTATTCAACCGCAAGAATACTTGCAATAAGGGCGGTCCCGTTAATCAAACCGACCCAGACAATCGGCTTAACATTTATATCCGGAAGAGTTACATCCTGCAGGATATGGGCAATCCAAAGCCGGTCGAGCCCTTCACTATACAATCCATAGAAAAAGGTAATACACGCCATAACAATTAGAAACTGGCTTTTTTTCATAAAACGAATGCCTGCCGTAAAGGTGGAGGCCATCTGCTGAAAGTAGCTTCCTGCTTCTGCTGCAGGAGTTGGCTTAAAGCTGGTTTCAGGCATGTATATAAGCAGGAATAGGCCTAATAAAATAAAGAGAATGCCACCCACAATCATCGGCAGGTTAATAATATACGCACCTATCGCCGTACTAAGGACTATGGCAATCAAGGCACCAACTTGCCGGACTTGCGCTCCTTTTAAAAATATCCCCGTCAATTCTTTTCCGCCAACCTCATCCGATATCCACGCCTCAAACGCCCCGCTTGTAAACGTGTATCCTATACCCCAAATAACCTGGCATAGAAGAATGACCATAAAGACCGGCACAAGGCCTTCTATCAGGAAACCTATTCCGATCAGAATGACCCCGATAATTACAGATAATTTCCTGCTCTTTAAGTCAGCCAGGATTCCAGTTGGAATTTCAAAAATAAAACAGGATAATTCGAGTGCGGTGCCTACTATGACCAGCTGCCATGGTGAAAAGCCGGCTGCCTCAAACCTGTACACCTCATTTACGGTAAAGACCATCTCAAATAAAAACGCAGTGATTCCAGCATACAAAAAATATACTGTTTGTGCAGGCAGTTTTCTTGCCATGCATGTTCCCCCAAATCCCTTAGTATTCTTTCCTTTCTGCTAGAATACCAAAAGTAGCCAAAAGTAACTATCGGCAAATTTTATTGTGGTTATACGATTGAACTAGATTTTTGTCTTTATTTAACTGCTACGGTCGGATCAATGAGCCTTCCACGAAGATCATTTCAAAAACATTGAGGACTCATTTGATAAGTTCTTACAATGACTTTTTTTGATAGCTCGCTAAATATAATGAAACTCCCGAATATCTCATATGTATTCTATATACTATCTAAACTGAAAGGCCTTCCCATTTTGAGAAGGCCTTTCCGGTCATTAGGTTTCTTCATTATCTATCTTCCCAGTCAGTTCAGCAGAAGCCTCGGTCAATAATTCCCCCTGATAATTTCGGCTTTTGGTGCCGGCTTTTTCCTCCCTGCGGATTTGAGTCTTTGTTTTCGACCTTACCAACACATAAACGGCTGAAAAAAAGATGACCATTATAAGCCCTGAAATGAGACCTGCTTCCTGCCCCGGGATAAAAGGCATGCAAAGGAGTATGACTACAATGGCCACCAAAGCGATCCAGGAAGTGTACGGGAACCCGGGCATCTGGCATATCCCATTGGGCGGGCAGCCGTTCCGTTTCCGAAACTTGATATGGCTGGCCATGATCACACCGTAGGTAAAGAGCAGTGCAAATCCACCTGTTGTAATCAGGACAAGATAAACTCTGGGAAACAAAAGTCCAAAACCAAGGCCAAGCAGCATGGCTACTCCTGAAAACAATATTCCCCGATAAGGGACATCCTGCTTGTCTATAAGGAATTTTGGCGCATGTCCTTCATCCGTGAGCGAACGAATCATCCTTCCAAGCCCAAAAATTGCTGCCAGCATAGCCGAAAGAATTGCCGTAATTAAGACAATATTAAGTACTCGCCCAGCCCATCCGATACCCCATCGTTCCAGCGAAGCAACCATCGGTGAGACATTTTCATTTAAGGCAGAAGTAGGGATAAGCGGCAGCAAGACTGCGGCATAAACGACATAAAGACCAACCAGTGTAATAACGGTGTAGCGAATTGCTTTTGGTATAGTCTTTGCAGGGTCCCTTGTTTCAGACGCAGCCAGACCTATAATTTCAAAACCTGCATATGCAAACACGACCAGCAGCATACTTCCGGCCAATCCGCCTAACCCTCCTGGCATTAGCGGCTCTCGGGCAAGTTCCCCCGCCCCTACAGCTGGAGTTCCAGGGAAGAGCCCGAAAATCAGCACTAAGGCGGTAACAATAAAAAACAAGATGGCTAATAATTTTATTGAGGAAAGGCCGCTTGTCAGTTTCCCAATTTTATCTGCACCCAAAAGATTTACAAGCGTGACACCAATAATGATTGCTCCTCCCAGGAGGCCAATTGATACATTTGGATACCATTCACGGACAAGAATGGAAATCGCGGCTGCTTCACTCGACATTGACAGAATTGTCCCAGTCCAATATAGCCAGCCA
>NZ_HG964497.1:1374010-1690656 GCF_000613125.1 Bacillus sp. EB01 | reverse complement strand
TTTGAGTCGTGTCTTACTCTTATCTTAGTGGGGAGCCCTGTTTTTATCAAAGTCCAAAATTAACGAACTACAGGAATGCTATGAGACGGGTTCTCTCGGATAAATCTGCTTGCTCTAGATGCCGATTAATCTACGAGACGGGTTCTCTTGGATTAATCTGCTTGCTTCAGGTGCCAATTAATCTATGAGACGGGTTCTCTCGGATTAATCTGCTTGCTCTAGATGCCGATTAATCTATGAGACGGGTTCTCTCAGATTAATCTGCTTGCTCCAGACACCGATTAATCTACGAGACAGGTTCACTTGGATTAATCCCTTCTTTTTAATCTTCAACCCATTAAATTAGACTTCACCGGAAAACAAAAAAGTAAATTTTCTCTCCAAATTATGTAATTTCCCTCTTCGTCATAGCGTCTAATTAGTGAAATGCCTATTCACATAAAAGAGGTTTTTCAATTGAGGCGAGTATTGGCAGCTGTAACGATTTCGATTACATTTCGAAGCTGTCGGATAGGTGAAATGTCCTTGAAAGTTGGTTTCGAGTACAATTCGAGGCTGTCGGATGGGTGAAATGTCTTTGAAAGTGGTTTTCGAGTACAATTCGAGGCAGTCGGATGGGTGAAATGTCCTTGAAAGTGGTTTTCGAGTACAATTTGAGCCTGCCAGATAGATGAAATGTCCTTGATGTCACCACGTGCAACTACTGCTAAAAAAGTACTTCTTAAGATCATACTTGAAAAGAGGGGAGAGTTACCGTGAAAACAAAACATGTATTAATCGCAATTCTGGCATTGTCTATACTGATGATAACAGGCTGTTCATATACCATTGGGAGTGATACGCAAAGTGAATTTCCTCCGTCCATGTCAGCGCTCATAAAAATTAACGGCAAAGAGTATGAGATGGAAGAAGGCAATTATAAGTGGGTGCGAAAAAAGGGGTCAACAACTCAAGTGTACCAAACTGACCACGCCTCGCCATACCAAATGGCAGACCATATAGAACCAATTAGCGTGAAGCCAAACGAAAAAGTTGATATCGAAATTGAAGATAACCCGGATCTCAAAGTGTATACATGGGATGAAAACGGAAGAGGGGAAGAAGTTAAACATAATGGCAATCAACTAACCGTTCCTTCAAGCGATGGAACGTACATTTATGAAGTTGAAGCAGAGTGGGGGAACGGAACGGTTTCCTACACTTTTTTACTAGAAGTTCACTAATAAAAGGCGCAGGAAACCCGGCTGACTTACTTTTTTACTCGTTTTTCCATCTGTTCCGCAAGTTGCTTCGAATTTGGGTTTCTTTCATTTTGCAGTTGAGCAATGATGTTCTTGTAGTCAGCTGCATTTCGGTTCTGGCTTAATTTATACGCAGCCTGGATTTCCTCAACCTTAATCTTAAAGCCGACAATACCTTTTAATTCCCTTTCCAACAGCTCAGGAGAAAGCTTATCCCATAACACAGGGTTTTCGCGTTTCTGTTCATACTTTTCCAGCATCCCTGTTAAGTCTTCTATCAACTCCTCTTTGTTTAAAATAACAACCTTTCCATACATATGGACGGCCTGGTAATTCCATGTCGGAACATTTTCGTGCGAATACCAGGAAGAAGAAACATAAGCATGCGGACCTTGGAACATCACAAGCCCACTATCGCAGGTTGTAAAGGTTCTCCACTGAGGATTTCCATAGGCGATATGCCCGGTAACATAGCAGTCATCGCCTTTTTTCACTACCCCTAATGGCAAATGAGTCGCAATCGGTTTTCCACCGTCTGTAGTCACCAGCGTGCCAAAAGAGTTCGTTTGGACAAAGTCCCATATTTCATTAACATCTGTCACTTTAAAAAATTTAGGTACATACATCATTTTCACCTCGTTATTTTTTTGCTTAAGGATATCCAACTGCTGTCAACAGGTGATTTATAACAAGTTTGTTTGCCAAAACCCCTCAATAAAAAGACGCTCAAGCCAAAATATAGGCTTGAGTGTCTTTCGTTAGCTACAAAATTAACCAAGTGTTTTAGTCATAATGAAGTCGATCTGTTCCTCATCTCCCATATAAAAAGAGTGGGCCCCTGTTTGGACAAATCCCATTTTCTTATAAAAAGCAATCGCGTTTTCATTCTTTTCCCAGACGCCGAGCCAGATTTTCTTTTTATTACGTTCCACTGCAATGTCCACAGCTTTATTTAGCAGGTACTTTCCAAGCCCGTGTTTTTGAAAATTATTTCTTACATAAATCCTCTCTATCTCAAGTGAATCATCGCCCATTTGTTCAGACTGGGCATCATTGGTGTTCACCTTCAAATATCCAGCAATCTCATTGTTAAAATAAACAAAAAAGAACTCCGAGGATTCAGTGGTTAATTCTTTTTCTAATTGCTGTAAATTAAATGCCTTTTTCAAATAGGCCTTCATATTTTCTGGAGAGTTCTGATCACCAAACGTGTCATTAAATGTTTCGTAACTGATTTCTTGAAGTATAGGTGCATCCTCAAGAGTGCACTTTCTCATATGTATCGTCATGTTAAAAATCCGCTCTCCTCTATTAATAATTCTTTTTGAAAAAAATCATTCTGCAACATTTAAAGAAAAGGCATAACTAGCGGTTCCTTGTCCCCAGGTTGCAAGGACTTCGTAAATTACTTTTCCTTGGAATCCTGAAAGTACTACCTCGCTGTCGGTACGAATTATGTCATTTTGAGTATTCCATACCCTGACCTGATAATGTGCAGGTTGTATCTCAAAGTTTAATCGTACCTCTGTATTTGTGTTTACATTCACAGTTTTTTCCCCCTCAACTAAATCAGGAGGTGCTGCTGCATCCGCATGCACACCTGTTGAGGTGCCGTCGCCGTTTTCATATTCCCAACTATATGAACCCAGTTTGGGTCGGATGGTTTCTTCTCCAACAGAAATAGTCAAATCCGAGGGGCTTTTAGAAGAATCGCCTTCATAAGATGTTTCCTTTGCACCCGCACAACCGGAGAGCGATAAGAGAGCTAATATGCAAAAAATAAAGAACAATAATTTAACTTTCATTGTTTTATCTCCTCGAAAAAACGTATTCCTTCCAAGGTAAAAACAGTCAAATACTATTAATCATAATACCCCGAACCTGTATATTCCTCCTCATGTGGCCCATACACATAGAAAGCACCTACAATTTCGTCGAGACCGACTACGATATAAGGATTTGCAACTATGGAACTTTGCGATGACTCCTTAACAGTTATTGCTGTATCCTTACTTGATGTGTGGACCTCCGCCAATTCCAGCTCATTTCCTTCCCTGCCTAATGAAATAACGACTGCCTTTTTGCTTTCATTAATGGTAAACACCTTATAACCCTTATAATCTTTGTTGTCGCTTTGTAATTGATCAACATAGCTTTGAAGTTCCGGGGTATTGCCTAGTTGATTATTTTGAAGTACCCACCAGGGCTTCTCGCTATTACTGCATCCAGTAATAAGTATTAAAATTAATACTAATAATAGACTGCTTTTTTTCATAAAACACCTCACCCTGAATTTAACTAACTTGTCTTTAAATTCAATCTACTTATCAGATATTTTAGCACATTTATCCAGCCGACCTTCCAAACCGACAAAAATATCTGTAGGCGGCAGACGAGAATTTTTCCCAATTAGCCAGTTGCCAGATTAAAATAAATGGCTATAATAAAGAATAATACACGCGAATGTCGATGATGAAGAGAGTAGTTGTTTGTGGAGGCGAAGCGAGCCGGGGATAGTGGGAGCCTGGTGCGAAGCAAATGATGAACCGCACTTCTGAGATGCTGTCCTGAAGTTAGTAGGGAGGGCCGGGGAGAGACCCCGTTACAAATGTTGAGTGGTTTTTGCTAATGTGCAAAAACAAGCAGAGTGGTACCGCGGGATAAATTTAGGCTCCCGTCTCTTTTATTATTAAAAGAGGCGGGGGCTTTTTATTTTGGAGGGAAAAACGATGGAGTTTAAAACTGATTTTGCCGAGGTTCTGTATGGTGCCTTGAATGGGCAACTGGAAAAGAAGAAATTGATTCAGATGATTGAAAAGCCTAAATTTGAGAACATGGGAGATTTGGCGTTTCCATGTTTCGAACTGGCGAAGGTTCTCCGGAAATCACCGCAGATCATTGCAACAGATCTGGCCACGAAGATCAAAACACCTCTTTTTGAAAAAGTAGAGCCGGTTGGCGGTTATGTGAACGTGTTTCTCAACAAGCCAATCGTTTCGCAGCAAGTCATCCAAAAGGTTCTCTCCGAAAAAGAAAACTTTGCGGACTTGAAAATCGGCAATGGCCAGGTGATGACGATTGATTTCTCGTCGCCGAATATCGCAAAGCCTTTTTCAATGGGGCACTTGCGCTCGACTGTCATCGGTAATGCTCTGGCATTGATTGCCGAAAAGTCTGGCTATCGTCCAATCCGAATCAACCATTTGGGTGACTGGGGCACCCAGTTCGGTAAGTTAATCGTTGCCTATAAAAAATGGGGTAACGAAGATACTGTCAGAAAGCAGCCTATCAAAGAGCTGTTGAAGTTATATGTCCAATTCCATGAAGAAGCTGAAAACGACCCAACTCTTGAAAATGAAGCTCGTGCCTGGTTTAAAAAGCTGGAAGATGCCGATGCGGAAGCAATCGAGCTGTGGGAATGGTTTCGCGAGGAATCCCTGAAGGAGTTTGCGAAAATCTATGAGCTGATGGGAATAGAGTTCGACTCCTATCACGGGGAAGCATTCTACAATGACAAGATGGACAGGGTCGTTGAAATGCTTGAGGACAAGAAGCTGCTCGAAGAATCGGACGGAGCACAGGTTGTGCCGCTCGAGAATTTGCCGCCGTGCCTGATCAAGAAAAGCGACGGAACAACCCTTTATGCAACCCGTGACCTGGCAGCCGCCATTTACCGCCAGGAAACCTATCACTTTACGAAATCCTTGTATGTTGTCGGCAATGAACAAACGCTTCACTTTAAACAGGTATTCTCCGTGCTGGAAAAGATGGGCTTCGAGTGGCAAAAGGGAATGAGCCACGTGCCTTTCGGGATGATGCTGAAGGATGGGAAGAAAATGTCTACCCGGAAAGGCAAGGTCGTCCTGCTTGAAGAGGTTCTCAATGAGGCAATCGCACTGGCTCTGGAAGATATTAAGAAGAAAAATCCGAACCTTGCTTCAAAAGAGGAGGTTGCCCGCCAGGTCGGAACAGGCGCCGTCATCTTCCATGACCTGAAAAACTTCCGCCAAAACGACATCGAGTTTTCGCTAGAAGACATGCTCCGGTTTGAAGGGGAAACCGGCCCATACGTCCAATACACTCATGCCCGTGCCGCATCGCTCCTGAGAAAAGGGGACTTCCAGGAAAGCGACAACCCCGTCAGCATCCCGGATCAGGAAGCATGGTCAATTATCACCGCCCTGATAGCCTTCCCTGACGCAATCAAACGAGCAATCGAAGAATACGATCCATCACAAATCGCCAAGTATGTTATCGAGCTATCCAGGGCGTTCAACAAATACTACGCATCCGTCCGCATCCTTGATGACAGCGAACTTAAACAAGACCGGCTAACCTTAGTCTACACAGTGAAACTCACCCTTAAAGAAGGTCTTCGCTTATTAGGACTGCAGGCTCCTGAGGAAATGTAAGACTCTATTTAAAAGACCTATGTTTGGGCGGGTTCTTATGCTCGCCCTTTTTAATGCTTATGGGCACACTTTTAGCTTCTATGAGCACGCTTTGCATTTCTATGGGCACATTTTTTGTTTTTATGAGCACTTTTTTCATTTCTATGAGCAATTTTACTTCCAGAGAGATTCTCATATGAAGGAACAATTTTAATGGTATTTACTGCACAATTAACTTTTTTATTTTGACTCTTTTCGTAAATAGTGAGCTTTTGGAAATTTATGTTGTTTTAATCTTGTTTAAAAGCTCTCTTGCCTTTTTAAAAGTGGAATTACGCATCAATATTGCTTCAAGAACTTTGGACGCTTCATCAATTAAACCATAATTATGAAGTTCTGTTGCATATGCAAAAGCAACCTTATCATTTCTATTGTTATGTTCATATGCTAGTCTTATATTTTCTCTAGCTAAGGAGTGGTTTCCAAGGCTTTTATAGCATTCGTATAATCTTTCATAGGTTTTGAAATGCTGGTCGAGTTCTAAAGATTGTTCAAAGTAATGGATTGCCATCTTGAACTCCTTACTTGCTAAACACCTCATTCCGAAGAGGTAGTAGTGATAACTGTCATCCATATATAAATTTGCTCCTATAGAAAAAATGAATATTAAGCACGTAACATACTAACCGTTGTAAAGTTCACGTTGGCAGGAACCAAGCAGCAAAACTTTGGTGCGTTCGACAGAAGGAAACTTTTTGTTTCTATCACATGCAGCACGATAATGAGTATCATAAACGTCTGAAAAAGTGGATGGACCGTTTTCAAAGAGTTGCAACAAAGGATCTTCACTACTTGTTTTGGCATCGATTTGGACCGTCCGGCTATTTCATTGCATTCGGCTTAATTGTCCAAGCTGGTCTTTCTTTAATCGATACAAAAAGAGCGGCCTGCCTATTCCATAGGTCAATGATTCTTCAAGCACGCCGATTTGTGCCAAAAACTTTAAGTATTTCCGTACCGATACCCGTGAAATAAGAGTGGTTTCAGATATTTCATCAGTAGAAAACGGATCCTGCTCCTTTGAGCGGATTACCTCAATGATGGATTGGAGTGTACTGCTAGTAAGCCCTTTAGGCAATTTCGGAGTTGGATCGAATAGTGCTGAATTTTGCTCTGTACTCAAAATCCGTTCATCAAGGTCCTCCTGCCTGAGCACCTCACTATTCGATAAAAAATAATGTTTTTTCTTATATTGAAGCAATGCCTGCTGGAATCGTTCAAATTCAAAAGGCTTAATGAGATAATCGACGGCTCCGTACCTCAGGGCAGTCTGGATTTTGTCTTTATCGGCCGCGGCAGTAATCACAATCACATCTGTGGGAATATCATGCTCTCTTACATACTTGATTAATTCAATCCCGGTCGCACCAGGCATGTACACATCAAGGAGAATCAGGTGAACCTGATTCCGGGCAAGAAAATCAATAGCCGCATTTACTGAGTGAAGAACACCGGCTAGAGTGAAACCGTCCATTTCCTTAAGGAAGCGCTTGTTAAATTCAGCTACCATCGGATCATCCTCGACAATTAGAACCTTGATCATTTTTTCACCTCTATAACACGATTGGAATTTGTACGATGAAATTAGTGCCTAGTAATAATTTCGAATCAATCGTTAATGTTCCACCCAGTTCTTTGACGTTCTTGGCGACCAAATACAACCCATAGCCGCGGTTTTCCCCCTTTGTAGAGTAGCCTTTTTCAAAAATTTTACCTTGCGCTTCGGCTGGTATCCCTGGCCCTGAATCGAAAACTTCCACCGTCAGAAAACCCCCATGAAAAGACAAGGACAATTCCAGTGTTTTTTCATCACAGTCCGCCATCGCTTCCACTCCATTGTCAACCAAGTTTCCAATGATTGTGATTAGCCCATGTGTGACCTTGGTGTCCGAAAGCTCAGGAATGACCGAGTCAATTTCGATTGAAAGGTCAACGTTCTGTTCCCGGGCATAGCTTAATTTTCCCATAATGAATCCAGCAAGAGCGGGATCCTTAATATGCTGGGCGATGTTTCCTGATTCCTGGTTCCGGAAATCTACCAGTGTCAGGATGAATTCAGAAAGCTCGTCGTAAGCTTTCATTTGCACCATGCCAAGAATAACATGCAGCCTGTTCATGAACTCATGTGACTGTGCGCGCAAAGTCTCGGCGTATGTCTTTACGCCTGTAAGCTGTTCTGCGAGCTGATTCATTTCCGTCTTATCACGGAACGTTGAAATTGCCCCGACAACTTGTCCGTCGACGACAAGCGGCACCCTGTTGACTAGAATGGAAACAACACCATTAATCATATTCTCCTCATCAAGTTCCGGCTGCCCTGACTTCAACACGTGATCCAGCCCGTTTGAAGGTAAATAGTCATGTATTTTCATTCCAACTGGGTTTTGGGAAAGGCCGGCTTTTTTAAAAATCTGCAAAGCCGACTTGTTTACAAGTGTAATCGTGGAATTGTGGTCAACCGCTATAATTCCTTCATGTACGGATTGCAGCATCCTGCTCCGTTCTTCAAGGATTTTTGCAATCGCAAACGGTTCAAGCCCTAGCAGGACTTTTTTGATATATCGCGACAGGAGTATGGCCCCGATAATTCCGATTATTAAGCCGAACGTAGTAACAACAAAGATTTCCCGGTGGTTTTTGTTAACAGTTGTTTTTAAGGTTTCAAGTGAGATCCCTACGGCAACAGCACCTAGCTGTCTTCCTTCTTCATTAAAAATTGGCGTAAACGCCCGGACTGACTTACCCAGAGTACCTTCCGAGATTGACACGTACTCATTTCCTTTTAAAGCTTGTTTTTCGTCTCCTCCAACAAACGGTTTTCCTATCATAGCCGTATTGGGATGGGATTTGCGGATTCCCTCCATATCCATCACAACGATAAACAACACATTGGTGGCAGATTGGATATCCCTTGTGAAATCCTGTATCCTGTTGGACTTTTGTCCGCTGTCCATTTCACTGATGACGATATCGGATTTCGCAATTGTCCTCGCTATAATCTGCGCCTTCTCCTCTTGGCTTTTCCTTATATCTTGGCTGACGTCATTGCTTATTAAAATGTCGGTAATCGAAAGGGAAATGAGAACAACCAAACAAACGAAGAAAATAATCAGTGTGCCTAGCTTAAATCGCTGACGATGCACAAAAAACGCCTCCAAACACACAAACCTAGTAACCTTAACTATAAATTGTAAACGCTTTTAAATAAAGTAATAGAATAGTTTACTTATTTTAATTACAAAACACTTTTAAAACTTTTAAAAACTATTTTTCTTGTTCACAAAATTGTAACATGTCAATAACAAAAGGGGTGTAAACGTTTTCAAAAAACTAGTAGGATGGGAGGAATTTTTTATGAGGAAACTCAATTTTAGAAATCTGACGACTCAGGTTATCATAGGTATCATTCTTGGTATTACTGTCGGTTTCATTTTTCCAGAGTTTGGTTCACAGCTGAAGGTTATTGCCGACATTTTTATTAAGTTAGTAAAAATGATCATTGCTCCAATCATCTTCCTTACAATCGTTATTGGTATTGCAGGCATGGGGGACATGAAGAAAGTTGGTAAAATTGGAGGCAAGGCACTGCTTTATTTCGAAATCGTTTCAACCATCGCATTAGCGATCGGTATCCTGGTCGGCAACCTTATTAAAGCCGGGGAGGGAATCGATGCCAAGGCTGGCCAAGGCGATGTTTCACAATATACAAAGGCCGCAGAGGAGACAAACAACGGATTTGTTGGCTTTATCGTTTCAATCATTCCGGACAGTTTTGTTGGTGCTTTCACAGGAGGACAGCTGCTGCCGGTACTGTTGCTTGCGGTCCTGTTTGGGATCTCCCTTGCCCATTTAGGCAAATCGGGCAAACCAATCCTCGATTTTCTGGAAAAATTGTCTGAAGTATTCTTCGGTCTCGTAAACATTATTATGAAGGTTTCTCCATACGCAGCTTTTGGTGCGATGGCGTATACCATTGGTGAATTTGGGGTTGAATCACTTATTTATCTTGGGAAATTGATGGCTTCTGTTTACACAACTATGGCGATATTCATCATCCTCGTTTTGGGTGGCATCGCAAAGTTTTATGGGTTTAATATCTTCAAATTCATTGCTTTTATAAAAGAAGAAATCTTTCTCGTTATCGGCACTTCCTCTTCAGAGGCTGCGCTGCCCAAGATGATGGAAAAGCTCGAGAAATACGGCTGTTCCAAACCGGTCGTTGGACTCGTACTTCCGACTGGTTATTCCTTCAATCTGGATGGGACATCAATCTACCTTTCAATGGCGGCTTTATTCATAGCTCAGGCGTACGGAGTAGATTTAAGCATTTGGGAGCAGCTTACATTACTCGGCATCCTGATGCTCACTTCCAAAGGTGCCGCAGGTGTTACTGGATCAGGCTTTGTTACACTTGCAGCCACACTCGTTGTATTCCCGTCGATTCCGGTTGAAGGAATGGCACTTATCCTTGGTGTCGACCGATTCATGTCAGAAGCCCGTGCCATTACGAACCTAATTGGAAATGGAGTTGCAACCGTAGTCGTTTCCAAGATGGAAGGCGAATTCCATCCATTGCAAGAGGCGGTGGAAAAAAGGGCAACAGCTTAAAGCTAGTTCATACGTTCAGGAATAAAAAGCAGGCAGCCAAAAACTGCCTGCTTTTTGCATATTAAAATCTTTGAAAAAGAAATTTATTTGAAGGAGTGGGAAGCGGTGGTGGACTGGTTTGTCCAGCAAATCTGAAAAACTGTCCTGCAAAGTTTGGGAAATGTCCTGCAAATTCGAAAAACTGTCCTGTATTTTTAAAAAACTGTCCTGAACAAATTAGCGGACCGCGTGTTTCGGGTTTGGAAGCACCCCCTTCAATGAGCGAATCAAGTTATTGTGCAGTAATCTTCTTATTTATCTGAAATGAAAGGGGAAAAATCAATGAAAACGCTTGTGAGTACAAACGTCATCCAAACAAATCTAAGAGGCAAGGAGCTTCTATCCAATCCATTCTTGAATAAAGGCGTTGCTTTTACGAAAAAAGAACGCGAAGAGCTGGGGCTGGAAGGTTTATTGCCGCCACAAGTACTCACACTGGAAGAACAGGTAAAACGTTCATATGAACAATACTCATCCAGGACTGCCAACCTGTTTAAAAACGGACTGCTTTATGAAATTTACAACCGCAACGTTGTGATGTTCTACCGGCTCCTGAAGGATCTTCTTAGTGAAATGCTTCCGATTATTTATACTCCGACTGTTGGCGAAGCGATTCAGCAGTATTCCCATGTGTACCGGCGGCCAGGAGGCATGTATCTTTCCATTGATGATCCTAAGGGAATAGATGCAGCCTTTAGGAATCTTGGACTTCCAAAAGACGGTATTGACCTAAAGCAGACAGGGCGGGCGGTTCTCGTTTGCCCAGACAAGAACATTTGTGAAAATTTTAAACAAAAAGTGGAGAAATAGGTTAAATCATATACGGTAAAAGCATGGTAATTCGGAAAGGAAGGGTCGGCATGCTTTTTTAAGTGGAGAATTTCCCTCTAAATAGATAGGGGGAGGCTTAAACGGCAAATATAAGAGGAGAAATTCCTTTTAATCTCTCTAAATATGCCAAAATCCAATGATTTGAATCTGATAAAAGGAAAAACTCCCTTTATTTAAAGGGAAATATCAGTATTTCCCAATTTAAGGGGAATTTTTCCGTTTATTTTTCAAACCTAGGGAAATCAGCTTTCAGTTATAACATCCAAAAAATCAAATAACCTTGTCTGATTATCCAGGATTGCTAATTTTCCCAAAATCATTAATATAGCACAAAAAAAATAACTGAGATTCTCACCCTATTTGCATTGCCATTTACTTTATTGCGCTATTCACGGACGAGTCCGGATGGGGAACGTGAAAGACCGAACTTTTTCGCCTCCGCGATTATCGAGTGTATTAACGTTTCGACCGTTTGATCTTTAGCCAGACGCGGAGATTGTCCGGACCAAAGGGACATAAAGTCTGGATTGTCTTGAGAGGAGGCGGCTTTCCTGATAGATTGGGTCAGGACATTTTGCACCGGGAAATCCGGTAATGATGTTTCATGAAACTGCATTTCGTTTATAAATTTGTTTTTAATCCCCCGTGCCCATTTGCCGGAAAACGAACGGGTCAGAACAGTCTCGTCCTCTTTGGCAGCCAGGATTGCTTTTTTGTAGACTTTGTGGGCTCCACTTTCAACACAAGTCAGGAACGCTGTGCCCATCTGGACCGCTTTGGCTCCCAAACAGAGGGACGCCATCAACCCTCTCCCGTCCATAATTCCCCCAGCAGCTATAACAGGGATGTTCACGTTATCAACAACCTGAGGGATAAGCGACATTAATCCGACGAGACTCTCCTGGTCTCCCTGGTGAAAACTTCCGCGATGTCCGCCGGCTTCACTGCCCTGGACAACGACGGCATCCATGCCCGCTTTTTCCAGTTCAATTGCCTCCCTGACAGTCGTAGCCGTTCCAATTAACATGATACCACTTCGATTTAATTCCCTGATAAATTCCTCCGAAGGAATTCCAAATGTAAAAGAACAGACAGAAACCTGCTCTTCAATAACAACTTTCACTTGTTCAACAAAAGATTGATAGACATCTGGAAAAACAGGAATCTCCGCGTCTGCGTATTCCTGTATCCCCAATTGTTCACGGACAGGCTGCATTGCTTTTTGCGCTAATCGGACATCCTCTTCTGTAACAGTAAAATCATTAGGAACAAATAGATTAATACCGAACAGGCCAGACGTCAGCTTCCTAATTTCTCTAATCTGAAGCCGTAATTGCTCCGGGGACATATAGCCGGCACCTATCATTCCTAATCCACCGGAATTAGAAACCGCCGCTACCAAACGTGAAGTCGTAATCCCGCCAGCCATCGGAGCCTGGATAATGGGGTATTTCATGTTCAATAGTTTAGTAAATTCATTGGTTAACATCCGATCACATCCTATCTCAATGAAAGTTGAAGGTCGATACAATTAACTTGGAGAATAAGAAATATCAATTAACAGTATATCAGAGGTTTCCATATTTTCGGTCGAGGCGATGGTAGAAGGGCGTACAGCTAACCCCGTTCGTATTTAGGACGGGGTTAAAAATATAGTTGTTTAATTTAAGAAACTTCACGATACTAAAAAAATCTAAGTTTAATTGAACAATCGCGCCTGATTGTGGAAGATCTTTTTCTATTGAATAGTATCGTTGTACTGTGCAGTTGGAAAGTTGTTCTTCTTAAAGATAAGCGCCCTACAGATCAAAAAGAGATAGTGAGTTAATCATTTACATTTTCCTTGCATATTTCACTAACTAGCTGCCATAACGCGTTGTTTTCTTTATTTTTCGGTCCAAGCCTATTACAATTTTCATATGAGGCATTGAATTCCTTTATTTTTTGCATTAAACCTTAATAAATTTTCAAAAGTAACTAATTATTATGTCGTTTGTTAACTTCAATCGTAATGAACTCCGGTAAATAGCTGGGAGTACATCCTTTTGCTACTATTTCATCTTTGTAAAGACCCGTTTTCTCACCAAGTTTAATACAACGTGCACGATTCTTTTCATCATAAACGCCTATCCAGCCTGCGGTGAAATTCATAGCCCATTGAACTTCCGGTTCTTCCTGCGTAATATTAGCTTCTAATGTAGATAGTAAGTCTGCGGTGTTATCAGGCGGTGTTTGTCCAGTCCATCTCAATCGCCCTTGATAATACCAGAAAGCTCGCCTTTGAAGAGCAGAAGGGCTATTTTCCCATGACTCCATCAATGCAATTGTCTTCTTGTCTTTGGTGAGCTGATTAGCCATTAACCAATCCATTAAGTTATTTCGCTCATCAAAAGTGTGAGTCTGCATATCCTTATCAAGCTTATTTAGCACATCTTGTGAAAGAAGTTTTTTATCCATAATTAAGATTGCTAATAGTCTGGGCAAAAACTCTTTGGTTGACCAAAGTTCCATAGCTAGTTCGTGATCTTTTTTAATGTCCTTCGCGATTTTTCGTAAATCGCCTAGCTTAGTTTTACTATTGATCTGAGGTAGTATGTTTTCTGCTTTCGAAGAGCGTTTTATTTCTGTACCTTTATTTTCATTCATTTTATACAACTCCTTTATTGTGGTCTGATGGGTGTAATCGTAATATGTAGGGTAAAGATATAATTCGAACATCTAAATAATCTTGCATTTCTATGTGCACCTTTTTATGAGCAATTTTACGCCAGGGGGTTGTTTATATTAAGGAACAATTTTGGGATGGTTCTCGTCTGCCAGTTTCACCTATCCGCCAACTTCTCATTCAAACAAGAACCTTCCCCATTAGCCTTTTTCTTTTTTGAGCATAAAAAATAGATATACGATGATTAGTAGATAGGTTATAATCCACCCTACAATCAATTGTGTAATTTCGCTGAAAGAAGTGTGTGACAATAGCAGGGTTGGCAGGTGAAGTGCGATTAAGACCACAGGCAGGATAGTGGTTTTAGCCCGAATCGAAAAAATGACCACAAAACCAAGAAAAAGCACGCCAGTAATAATACTCCCCAACGTGCCAAAGTGAATGATGGGTGTGGGGTAAAGTGAATCCGCAATGATGATGCCACCAAAAAAGAATGTACCTATAAATGTTGGCAATAGTAAAATTAAAAACTCTTTAAGTTTAGAAACTTGATTTCTTGCCATAAAGCGAAAAGCGAACAGTACACTTACAAGGAAGAGAATACAATAGACAACCGTTCCTGCAATTTTTAATAGACTATAGTTCAATGTACCTTGCAGAAGATCCCCAAACACAAAATAGGACATAGCACCAATGATCACGGGAGGAACGTATTTTGCCCATGCTTTATAATCGGTCTTCATTTCACTGGAGATACTCATCATATACTCCTTGGGCGAACGTCCAATAATTCGATCAATCGATTTCCCGTTTACTTCAGCTTCGTATAGGTGATCTTCAAGTTCTTCAGCAATTTCTTTAATCTCTTGATCATTTTTTCCACTAGAAAACAAGTAAAGCCTTAAATCATCAATGAATTTCCTGCTCTTCTCGGATAGTTGAAGTTGTTCCACTCTTTTCACCTCATTCATTTCTTTCTTTCTTAATGGCTGCGTTAACACTTTTCTCAAGCTCATTCCATCTCATGATAAAATCGGTCAAGGCTTGCTGCCCTTTCGTAGTTAATGAATAGTATTTTCTCTTCGGACCAGCTATTGATTCTCTACGAACAAAAGTGACAAGCCCTTCACGCTGCATTCTCAACAATAACGGGTAAATGGTTCCTTCGCTGATCGTACCAAAGCCATACTCACTTAAACGCTCTGCCATCTCATATCCATAACACTCTTTCTCCTTGATAATCGCCAAGAGACACCCATCCAATATCCCCTTCATCATTTGAGTTTCTGACATTCATTTTCCACCATTCTAATTATCATGTATTACAAGGTATAGGGAAATCATACAAAACTTTACCTTGTAATGCAAGGGTAATGTGAATATTTTACATTCTCTTAAAAAATTTCTTAGAAGCCGCGCACAAAATGTACCATTGGCCAGTGGAGGTTGGCCTAGGCAAAATACAAGGGAGGCACTTGATTTAAGATGGAAGACAAGAAACGCATGATGGATTCTAATGAGGAAGCCGTAACAAGCTCATGAAACTTTAAAAAGTATGTATGAACGAAAATTAATTAGCGACGGTTCTAGTTTGCCAAGAACACCAAAATATTAATGCCTGTACAATCCAGCATATGCAAAAATACAATAATCAAATTCAAGGCACCCCTAACTATCTAAAAGGGTGCCTAATATGGACGTCGGTTACTTCACAGTGGCCCTGGCCTTTTTGAAACCATCAAACGAATTAATTACTGCAGATACACTAAAGACGATGATAATTAGAGAGATTAGCCAAGAATCAATATTTTCGAACTCATTTTTGTAATGTAGAAATTCTGGATTAAAGATGTTAGGGGTTAGTAAAATGATGGAGAAGATCACAGTTGCGACAAATTCATGTATGGCGTTTACGATTGCCAATCTTTTCGTCCATTGGCCTTTAATGAATTTATAGACTGATAGCGCAATCTCAAAAGCAATCAGAGCTGCAACCAATGGCCAATATTGCAGCCAAATTTCTTGATTGAATACCGGAGCAACGAATGTTAAGCCGTCTTTTCCGCCTTCATATATACCAATGAGTTGGTTCGCATAGAAGTAGAGGGTGGCCCATATTGCAGTCCACAATAGTCCGAAAAACACCTCGAATTTTGATATTGCCTTTTTCTTCGGAATATAGGCAATGTTCTTTAAATCCTCAGGTGACCATTTCTTAAGGGCTGAAGTTAACGGTTGGTTATCTTTGTCTTTATCAACACGTTCAATAACAGCGAAAACGACTGTCAACCAAAAGAAAGTCTGCATTACTACATCAATGATTCTCCAAATTCCAAGTCCGATGATATCCAAAATGATATTAATAACCGCTTCCTCGCCATTAAATCCGTTTTTATATTCAGCCATCACTGAAATGAAAGCAATCACAGAGGCAATCGGTAAAATCATTTTTAATAATGAGATATAGACATCATAATAACGCGGCCCAATTAAATGCATCGGTTGGTCGCGATACCCGATGGCAAGTGCAGCAGGGCTCCCCATTTTTTGCAGCACTGATTTCACGTCTTCTTCACTGTAATGATCAGGCAGCATATCCTCAATGGTGGAACGCAATTCAAGAGCAATATCCTCGCGACTTTTTTCAGGCAGTCTTCGAGTCACTTCCTGAATATACACATCAATCAGATTCATTCGTCTTCCTCTCCTTTGAGCAACTCATAGAGCTCTTTTGAATTTTTTAGCCATTCCTCTTTTAGCTGTGTAAAAATCTCTACTCCATAGTCGCTTAATACATAATACTTTCGAGGCCTGCTCTCCGACGTGTCCCAGCTGCTCGTGACGAGTTCCTGCTTTTCTAAACGGCGCAAAAGGGGATATAAGGTACTTTGGTCAATTGAGATATTTGAACTTTCCAGCCGCTGTACTAATGAATAGCCATATTGAGGAGTACGCAACTGACTAAGTACAGCCAATGTCAATGTTCCTCTTCTAAGCTCTGTAATCAATGAATTCAGTAAAGTACTCATCCTACACCTCCTTGTTACTGTATATAATACACTATGCACTCTATACTATGCAACATACAGTATTGTAGTTACGATAATAATATTATTTATTCCGAAGGATCTAATTCAATTAGGTTTGAAAAGGTCAAGCCGAAACAAAGCTGGCTAAAATAAAAAACGGATGAAGATTTCAAAAAATCTTCATCCGTTTATCTATTATTCTATACGGGATTTTCTTTTGGCATGCTGGGAGCGTAACGCCCTTGACCCTAGTCTATACAGTGGTACTCACACTTAAAGAAGGACTCCGCTTACTGGGCCTGCAAGCACCAGAAGAAATGTAAGCCTTCTTTTTGAAAAAAAACAATGTTCAGGCTGGCTATCATGCCAGCCTTTTTGCATATGTACTAGCAATGCCAAACCATTGCTTAATCAGTAACTCTTTGCTGATGATAGTCTATCTTCCGAATCAAATCCCGCTTAAGCTTTGGATCAAGGCAGTCATTCACAATCAAGTTAAGATAAAACAGCCTAACTTTATGCCATTTTTCTTTTAATGTATGAAAGTAACTCATACCAACCTCACCCCACATGCCTTTTTCAGGATAATATCACTCTTTTAATGTGGGGAATGTCGATTCGTCCAAAATGGATTAGGTAAAAAACCGACCTATTTCATGCACTTGTCGTTTTGTACAGGGGGCTGGTACTTGGACATCTACCATTAGTCGAAAATTAAACAAAAGTTTAAAGATGAGCCATACCCTTTAAGTAACAGTTCCCTATTCCGGGCTTATAACCGGGATGGGTTGATCCGGGAAGGAAAAAATAATGTCAGGTTCCGGCGCTTTTCCTTCTTATTGAGGGAGTTTAATAAAACAATATAATGCCCGAAGTAATATGGTAAAATTAGGTTGTTGAATCTGAGGATTTCAGGAGGCAATAAATTGTATTTCTTTACCTGGATCATAACCTACTTTGTTTTACCCTTCTTAATTCTATTATTCTTAGTTAGAATTAGTAGCAAGAAATTACCTATTGTATCTTGGATACTCTCGTTATTGCCGATGTTATATTCCATTTATATTTTTGTTCTAGCCAGTGTTGAGAATGTTAGTGGGAAAATGGGATATGTAGTAGGAATTCATTCCTTTATATACCTACTAGTCTCCATCGTTTTATTATTTTTTGCAAGACAATTTACTAAAACGAAATAGAAGTACACGTAACATTAGCTGCCTGTTAGTGGCTTTTAACTAACGAGGCAGCATTAGTTGAAGAACGAATTTTTTTACTCACTGTCGAACTAAATATTAACTTAATTTAGGATCTGAGAAGTTAATCAAAATGAATAATCAAAGGTCCATAATACAATTATGAAAGTCTTTCGATTACATAGGAGAATAGGGTTTAGTTACGCTAAGTTACAAATTGCTAATTGTTAAATTAAAAGGGATTTTGGTTTTGCAGATTGATCTATATGATGAAGATTATGGAAATGCCTGTTTGATTTGAGCATTTTCCTATTCATTAAGCAAAAAAGAAGCGAACCGCTGAAACTGGCTGCTTCTTTTTTATAGAACCTGTTAACGAGAGAAGAAATTCTTTTTTTTCTTCGATTAGATGTCGAATGTATATACCAAAACATCATTTATTTCCAATGTTATTAAATCGGTTTGTGATTGGTGCATAACTAACACCCTATCAATTTTCGGATAATGGTATTCTTCAATTACTAAACCATCTTTTGTTATGGTAACTGTATTAGTTTCTTTATTGAAATTTACATAATATCCACTTAGAAAAATGGTATCCCTATATTCGGAACCACTCAAGTAATTTCCCAAACCTGAGTATTCTCCTCTTTCATATGCAAGAATCAATGGAACACTATTCCAATAGCCAGTATTATTATTATTGACGGTCAACGCTATGTAGGTGCCGGCAGGATCATAGTGTAGCCAAACTTCTTCTGTGTCCAAAACTAAACCGGTGCTAATCAAGGTATCATTTTTCAATACGGTATAACTGTCTTTAGTGTATTTAAGAGTATACCCTTCAAACAAGATTGTTTGATTCTCTTGCATTATCACTTTATTTGTCATAATATCGGCTGCCGTATAAGTAAAAACCTGTTCCGACGGCTGTTCCTTGATTTTTCCTTGTTTCACTAAACCATAATGATTACCATTGCTTTTTGTCCACCCATAATGATTACCATTGTTGGCAGTCTCTTTTTTTGCTTGTGCTTCATTCCCAACAGGTGTAAATACTAATGAAGCTACTAATGTTAACCCTGCAATGATTAGCTTTTTTTTCATTCCTTATTCCCCCTTATAATTACTTATGTGCCCCTCTACATTTTACCATAACAAATTACCCCTCCGATGGTTTTCTTTGCATTATAGGTTCTGTTAAACAAAGATGTAGAAAAAGCCCCATCTATATCGATTGGGGCTTGAAAATAATTTACTCGGATTATTCACTGATGAGTTCATATTTTATGCTGTCAGTTTCTAAATTCTTCATTTATATTTAACGGACTTTAGCATTGAGTCTGAAAAAGAGAGATTGTGAAGCAAATAGGTGCGTTGTAACAGGAAGGATTAACCGCCCTTTTTTTCGAACTCCTTATTGAACAAACGGGGCAGGATAGTAATAAAAGAAATTGCCGAATACTAGGAATTAAGTTTTAAAGAAAAACAAGTGATACAAATGACTCTTTGAAAATAATGTTGGAAATTATAAGAATTTAGGAGATGATGTATTGAGCGAAATAGATAAACGAAACAGATTAAGTGAAGAACCTTTTACTTACCAAACAACGAATAAAGGAACGGTAGCAATCTATTACAATGGTAAACAAATTAAAATTATAAAGGATAATGATGCTGAACGCCTTATAGCAAGAATTAAAGAAGTTGAAGATAATATAATAGAAGTCCAGTTATTGTTAGCTAAAATTACGGGAAACTTTAAACGTGGTAATGAGAAGAAGATGGTAAAAGTAAAAGAAAATAAACCAAACTAAGCCATTGCTTCGTAGGTCGAACAAATAGAACAAAAGTAGAGACAGGTGTGTTGATCCAGGAAGGATTAACCACCCTTTCTGTTGAATTCCTTATTGAACAAACGGGGCAGGTTAGCTTAAGAACGAGGGGATTAACTTAAATTGTTTTATAGATACGAGGGGTTTGGCTATGGATGCAGGGCTTATAAAAAGTGAAGGAAAAAAAGAAAAATGGAAGCGGATAAAATCTAAAGGCAAAAAATTATATATTTTAAAATCTATACTGTTATTCGGAGTATTTGTATCGCTGTTTTTTACTGTCTATGTGATTTTTTATGGACAGACAATCTTCTCCAATTTGACTGAAGTTATAGTTTTATATTTTGTCTGCGTAATAGTCAATGTTCCACTGGGGATATGGGCTGCAAATAACAGTTGGAATGCTAATATTAGAAGATTTGATAAATAGGTAAAGCCTGTTTCTTGCTTCCTAAACCATTAAAAACCTTTACTTAATAAAGTTCAGATACTAGGAAAATCCTGTTCAACAGAACTAACCGGCATTTTTATTGATTTCCTTATTGAACATACGGGGCCGTTTAGTTAAAGTATTTATACAATTTTCTTATTGGGGAGTTTACAATGGCTAAGAAAATTAGGCTTACAGGGGAGTTTTATGAGGATGCAAAACGGACACTCAAAACTCTTAAAAGGGCTTTCAGTAAGGTTGATACAATATCTAGTATTGAGAGAGACTTTGTAAATGATTTTTATGAAAAAAACTGGGGACCAGAAAAAGTGGAATTTATTGATAAAGTCGCACTTACAGATTATAGGTATATCGGCAAGATTGATTTTACAGAACCTGAAAATCCAGCGGTCATAAAAATAGCGGAGGGTTTCATTAATCAAATTGATGATTTACGGTATGAGTTGGATCAAAAATTTAAGGACTAAATATTTGCCCTTGGATATAAACTGGGTAGTATTCCTTTAATAAGTATGTGAAAAAACCTACTTAAACAAACGGGTACGATTACTGATCATAAATAAACAGTCGAGATTTATATGTTATTTTGAACCGGGAGGAAATAGTGTCTGGGAGACTAGGTGAATATGGATAATAAAGAAAGAAAAGAACAGCTAAAGGAATTGGTGATTATACAAAAACAAAAGAGAATGGAAGAAGAGGAAAAAAGGAAATATGAATATTTTTTAGAGGACGTTAATCAGTTGTTCCCAAATGGTAATAAAGAGGAAGTAGAAATTTTATCTAAAGAAGACTCTAAAAAAATTTAGTTGAAGGATTTCCCTTTACGAATAGCGGAAAAATTAACTGGGACTTTATCTTTAACAAAACAATATTTTCTCCCTCTATTGACTATTAAAGTTCATTAATTGAGGTCTTGAATAAAACCCAAAAGTTAAATAATGATTTATGCTATATTATTGATTTTCACCATCAGTATGTTATGAAAACAAGAATGAATACCATCATTTACAGACTTGAACAAGTTAGATGGAGTAATTGGTATATTTATTGTCCTAAAATTAAACTTGTTATTGATTTGAGCTCCAATGATATAGGAGTAGGTTGGAAGTAAAAAAGCACCCCTTAAGGTGCCTTCCATCAAAAATCACTTAATTTCCTCATATGATAGGAAATTCTCTTTTCTAACTGGCATCTCATTTTGGTATCCAGACAGCCTTCGAGTAGTATAGCATGGTATCTCAATCTTAAAGAATGCCATTTTCTTTTTAATTGTGGCCATAACAAATGAATCCCCATAGTTCCTCCTTAAATGAACACAAATCGTAGGAGTCCGTATTCGGAAGCTGGCGAGCATAATCAAATTGATCTTAGCCCCTATAGCTTTGCGTCACCATTTTTCAATGGTTTTGCCATTATCGTACGATTTATGGTTTATATCACTATTATAGGATAATTCAACCAATAAGCAAGACTTTTTACCTGATTCTTTAGTCATAATTAAATCCAACTGCTTTCTTATATGTAACCCTATCTCCACGCATGCACCTCATCCGAATACACATAATCCACAGCACCCTGAAAATCCCCATTGCTGCTGAAAAAACATCCAAATAATCATTCATGTCGCCCACCTACTAAATTGCCCAAAGTCCATCCAATCTGTTCAGCGACTCATCCTTTAACGGTCTGCCAGTATTACGGCAGGCCGGAATGCATCTACCAAGAGACTACTTCAAATCGGATTGCGTATAAAACGAAAAGAGTGTTACATAAAACGAAAAAAGTCTTCATAAAACAAAAAAGGTGTACCGTAAATTTAAAAATGTCTTCATAAAATGAATAAAGTGTGCAAAAAAAACGGAAAAGCAGGAACCCAAAAAGACGCACTCCGATGTGGAGCGCGTCTTTATTGAATGCATGCACAGTTTCCTCTAAAGGTGTTTTTTACTTGTCAAAAATTGAATTCGATAGAAGTCTGAATAAGTAATCTGTATGGTTACGGAAGCCTGCTTCCAGGCCAATGAGCGTTACAGGGCGGTCTCTTTCTTCAACAATAACAGCCTGGCCTGACGCTGCTTCACGGTTTTTCCAGTGGCCGGATTCAAAAAAGTCCGGAGTTGCGGCAAAGGTTGCTTCGACATTTGTATTGGTTGTATTCGTATACCAGACAGGACCATAAACAAATCCCACGTCATTGCCTCCATATCCCGCTGTGATTCCGGCCCCTTTATAGTCAACCCGTACAATACCGTTGCTGCTTGAAGAACCTGTATTTACATTCACCTCGGTCAGCCCAAGTGATTTTGCAACACGGGAAGCACCCGCACCGACTGCAATAAATCTGCCGTTCTGTTCGACAAATGTTTTCACGTTTTCTTTAAAAGCGTTGTATTCCGCTTCATTTGCCAGAGTAAATTCCTTGTTGGCAGTGCTGGAGTTAAATGAGACTAAATTTGCGCTTCCGCTATACACAAATACATCGAACCCATTAAGGCCTGAAGCAGCTACCTGCTGCGGATGAAGTTCGGTTACATCAAAGCCAAGGCGCTCGAGAGCAATTCTCACGCCTGAGTGGGATTGTACTTTCCCCATACCGCCGTCTCGTAAAATAGCAACCTTTACTTTGGTGATAGCTTCTGCTTCAGTGGGAATGCCAGCTGAACTCGATTGTACGGTTAAGCCGGATTGTTTTACCTCCTTTTCAATGCTGCCCCGGTTGGTATCTACATAAAAATTACCCTGAACATCTCGTTTTACAGGAATTTCTTTGCCAACAAGCTCGTTAACGAGTTGAACAGCAGCGTTTGAGGAGTTCGGGATTACATAAGGACCTTTCCCAATCAATTGGCCCTTTGTCTTCACTTTATCGACTCTCTTTGCCTGGACAGTAAAATCTGATTTTGCCTCAACTGCTTCAAAGCCCCACAATTCAGGCAGGCTCCATGCAGAAATGTCATACATAGCAGCTATATCGTTCGTGATATCCTCGCCGTCCCAAAGGAATGCATTTGCAACCGATGCTTTAGGCTGGTTCAAATCAACAATATACGTGCCGGCTTCATATGTCTTTCCTTCAGCTGTAAACCCTTTGTTTGCCTTCTGGACTTCGACATCATTGTTCAGGAGATGCTGAACGGCCTTTTCGGTAACAGTCGGATCCGCTTCATTAACTGGGAGAATATAGGCTTCAGGGAAACTTTGATTCTCGTAATTCGGATGATAATTTTCCTCGCCTCGATTCAGAATCTCAAGCTGGTCTTCGAGCATCCAATGCTTATTTTCCACAGCAAAGTTAAGCGCCCCTGTTACTGCATCTACCTGCCACTTGACTCCATCCCAATCATTCGTTGGTGCTTCCAGGGTAAAGCCGTAGGTGCCATGGAGCTGGGCATAAGCTGGAGTATAAATCGGCGGGTAAACATCCCAGCCGTCCTTGGAATCACGGAGCGGAATATGGGTGCCTTCCATAGTTTTATAAAGATCTGTCTGGTAATTTGCCCTTTCACTTACAAGCTCAGCTTCCATTGCTTCGGCCTGCTGATTCATCCATTTGTATTGAAGGTCGTATTCATAATTCGGGTTATGTGGAGGCGTACCCGGCAGGATAAGACCTGGATGGTTTTTTACACCCCGCTGCTTTACATAGCCGTGTAAATCAAGTAATACAAGCGGATTAAGCTCGGTGATTTGTTCAATAACTGCCTGAGTCTCTGGCTGTGACTGTGTAATAAAATCACGGTTAAGGTCAATACCCTGCCTATTGAATCGTGTGGCATCAATGCGGCCGTCCGGATTTGCATTCACATTAAAAACGAGAGTATAAGAATCGAGAATTTGTTGTGTTTCCTGGTCATTTTCAAACGCAAATCTTTCAATTAGCTGAAGGGCAGCATCTGTTCCAACAAATTCAGTTCCATGAATGGAAGCATGAATTAAAATTGGGGCCTTTACTTGAGGATTTTCCTCCAAAAATTCCTTCGCTTTTTCAGGATTTTCACTCATCAATTTTCTAAGTTTTTTATACTCAGCATCCTGTGTTTTCCCATCGCTTGATACCGTCACTGTATAAAGATTTCTTCCAGTCGATGACTTTCCTGTTACCTCAACATTTACTCTCTTACTCTTTTTAAATTCTTTGAGTTTACCCTGAATCTCATCATAAACGAGGTAATCATAGTGCTCGGAGTTAAACAGGCTTTGTTTTCTTTCGGCATGCGCCTCTGTAGCGAATACATTTACTGGTAGTGAGCTGGTTAACAAAACCCCGCTTAAAACCACTGACCCTACAATTCTCTTCACATTTTTTCGTTTCGTTTCCAAATGAAAATCCTCCTTTTATGTAGTGGCTGTGTGTTACTTTGTATAAAAAAAACCTCTTTCAAAAGAAAGAGGTTTTTACACAAAAATAGTGTGCCTCTCTCTTATCTCTCAGCTAAATGCTGCAAGAATTAGCACCGTGTCATTAAAAAAATGACCGGTTGCCGGGCTTCATAGGGCTTGTCCCTCCGCCTGCTCTTGATAAGTGAGTATTTCTATAAAATTAGTATGCTTTTGTTAAGTTGAATTATAGCTTACTAGATTAACGAGTCAATACATTAAAGGAAAAACAGGAATATATTACTAAATACTTTTGTAGCATGTGGTTCTTTTCGACTCTATGATTAAAATATGGTACGGTTCTAAATATCTAAAAATTTCGAGAATTTTAGTTATATTTTGAATTGCAAATGGCATTCTTTGAAGTATCATTTTATCTATAGTGAAATTCACAAAAACGGGAGCAGTGAAGAGGAGTGAATAGGATGAATGGAAAAATGTACACCTTGCTTGATGCAAACCGCCAGCCATACCAGAGTGCAACACCCGGAACCGTGGGAGGGAACGGGAAGGCCAAAATCTATGGACGGCTCGATTGCCATGCTGCATTAAGAGCGATAAAACAGGGAGGGTATGTGGAAACCCGGGTCTTCTTTGCCGATGAGGAAACCGCCATTGCAGCCGGCTACCGCCCATGCGGAGCATGCATGCGAAAAGAATATGCACAATGGAAAGCGGAACAAGGAAGATAATTCAAAGCAGGTAAGCAAGAGAAAGTTAACTAAAGAGCCTTTCAAGCCATCAAGAGTGTTCTTTAATTTGGCTATTCTGCCTAACTCAGTCTCTGGCACAATAGCAAATTAGCTCCAAGGGTTAAGTCCCAACTGATATCGAAGTAACATGCTGTAAGTAAGGAAATAAACACACTTACTTGAGTACTACAACATCCATCACTAGACATCATCTCAGAGTTATAAATGTATTTATTATAATTTTTAAGGGGGATAGTTATCGTATGATAAAACCACAGTTTCCAATAGAGAGCCTAATTGAAAAACCTAGAGCCACACGGAAATTTACTGATAGAGAGAAACCAAGGGATTCTTTTTGGAAGGTAATAAATTATAAAACAGATCATTTGGAAAAATATATTGTTCTTAATTTCTATGGTGTTGGAGGAATTGGAAAGAGTCGTCTTCGTGAAGAATTAGAACAAATTATCGTAAATCATACTGAGCATTATCATTGTACACTTAATTTTGAAACTAAAAAATTTCGTGAGCAAGGTGCAGCAATGATTCATTTATGTACTGAGTTAAGAAAGACAGCTGATATAGAGTTCAAGAATTTTGCAATGGCATATGCTATTTACTGGAAGAAACTGCAACCACTTGTTCCAATAAATGAAGGTTCTGGATTATCTTCTATCTTGGAGGATGGAGACTTTTTAGCTGAGGTGATTTCAGTAATTGAGGATGCCCCAGTGGTTGGTTGGATAGGAAAGTCACTTAAATTTGCAAGTTCTACTTGGAATAAATATTTAAAAGACTGGTGGAATAGAAGTGGGAACAAAATTGCAGAAAGTCTCGATAGCAAAACCCCAACTGAAATAGAAAAATATTTACCTGGTTTTTTTGCCCAAGACATTAAAGAATATATTAAGCACTCTACTACTACAGTGGTTATTTTTATTGATACATATGAGGCGCTTTGGGAAGATAATAGAGAAACTGGCAGTTTCCACAAGAGGGATGAATGGGTTCGTGAACTTATTGCTAATCTCCCAGAGGTTATATGGGTAATACTCGGCAGAGAAAAACTGAATTGGGAGGATATCAATAAGGGTTGGAAGGACGTATTGGATCCGCATCTTTTAGATAATTTATCTAATAAAGATATGGAATCTTTTTTAGAATCCTGTGATATAAAAGATACCAATATACAAACATATATTATGGAAAGCAGCTTAGGTGTTCCTTTTTACTTAGATTTAGCTGTAGACATTTACAATGAAGTGAGCCCTGTTAGGGAGTTGACACAAGATGATTTTCCGGTAAATGATGAGCGGTTGAGAGAAAGATTCCTGCGATATTTAAATACAAATGAAAAAGAAACCTTAAAGATGCTTGCAGTTCCAAGATACTGGGATTTATCCCTCTTTGAAAAATTAGTAGTAGAATTTCATACTCAATATCCTATTACCGCGTACAATAATTTATTTCGTTTTTCCTTTATCAATGATGTATCAAACAAACCTAACACATGGACCATGCATAATTTGATGCGTGAAGTGTTAGTGAATGAACTAAAAACAGAATCACCTGAACTTTTAAAACGAGCAAATAAAATAGTGTTCGAGTATTTTAGCAACCAATTAATGTCTTTAGAAAAGATGGACAACCTCGAATTATTTATTGAATCTTTTTATTTTGGTAAAAGAGCACTAAACAGTAGAGAATTTGATAACTGGCAATATCAAATTTTTTCCCGGCTTTTCCCTGATAATGATAAGAGAATTTTCATTTCTAGAGATAGAGAAATGGATCAATTACTTAACTTTATCCAGCGAGAAGAAAAAGTGATTGTAAATGTATATGGTCCTGGAGGGATTGGAAAAACAGCTTTCTCTTACAAATGCTTGGACATTCTAGAAAGTAATAATTATATAACTACAAGGTTTACAAATTTTGATTATAGTAATCCTAAAAGTATTTTAATCAAGATTGCACATGAGTTATCAAGTAAATATGGAGCGAACTTTACCAACTTTAATAAATTGCTAGAGGCAAATAATAAAAATACTTTCCCTTCCGCAAAAATATGGGGGGAAGACTTTTCATTGTGGATTGACCAAGCACCTAGAGATGGTTCAAAGCACGATTTTACTGCCAATTTAAATGAAATAGTAGATGACATTCTATCGATGTGGATTAGTGAATTTAATAAATTTGCTATTATGCAATTAAAGTTAATTTTTCTTTTGGATGACAACGAATTTATAAGTAAAGAAGGGATGGAATTTATCAAAAGGCTAATAAAAAAACTAGATAACGTTAGCTGGATTCTGTCGGGACGCAAATCAGTATTGGAGTTGGAAGAAACAGGCTTATATACATCTTCAATTGAATTATCCGGATTTTCCGAGATGGAAATGAAAAATTACTTTACCTCACTGGGCTCCCTAGGAGGAGGCTTTGTTTTACAACGAATAATGGATTGTATTGAAAATTTGGTTCAAACTTTAAACATACCACGTACAGGATTTCTTTTTCAGTTAGTTTTAGAGTATTATTTTAAATCTATCGCAAACAATGGCCAGGAACCTGACGTAAACGAAATGAGGGCAACAATTGACAACTGCATTCGTGTTAGGAATGGAAGAGGACCAGTAGAAGGGATAGAGGCGTAGTAAGTTATAAGATTAAAAATGTTAAAAAAGGAGATTCTTCTTCGGAACAATCTCCTTTCTTGATAACACATTTTATTGGTATGGATTCTAAGGTTATTTATTCACCACGTCAGGCCTTAAATGTTAAAATTTATACGATATTGAACTTAAATGTTGCACCAATTTTCTAAATATTTTATTATTAGAAGTAAAGAGGCTCAATCATCCAACAGGGCAAAATTTTTTTGCTCAGAAAATGAATGAGCATTCATTCAACGACTCAACGACCAACCATTAACCAACTCAACGACCATCGAGTCAACGAATCAATGAACGCAAAGAAGGGGGAGACAAATGTGATTCAATCGATTAGAAAAGCTGCCGTGCTTGGCTCTGGCGTCATGGGCTCAGGGATCGCCGCACACCTCGCGAACATCGGCATCCCGACACTTGTCCTCGACATCGTCCCAAGAGAACTGACCGCCGCAGAACAGACAAAGGGACTCACACTCGAAGACAAACAAGTCCGCAACCGGATCGCCACCGAGTCGCTCCAAAAGCTGCTCAAGCAAAAGCCGGCACCACTCACAGTCAAAGAAAACTTGAACCTCATCGAAGCAGGCAACCTTGAGGACGACATCCAGCGCATCAAAGATGTCGACTGGATCATCGAAGTCGTCACTGAGAACCTCACCTTAAAAAAGCAAGTATTTGAAAAAGTCGACCAGTACCGTAAAACAGGCAGCATCGTCTCATCCAACACTTCCGGCATCTCGGTCGAAGCAATGGCGGAAGGGCGCAGCGAGGATTTCCAGAAACACTTCCTAGGCACCCACTTCTTCAACCCGCCAAGATACCTAAAATTGCTCGAAGTCATCCCAACCCAGCACACCGACCCCGAAGTACTCAGCTTCATGAAAACCTTCGGTGAAGACGTGCTCGGCAAAGGCGTTGTCGTTGCGAAAGACACGCCAAACTTCATCGCCAACCGAATCGGCACCTACGGCCTGCTCGTCACACTGAGGGAAATGCTGAAAGGCGGCTACTCCGTCGGCGAAGTTGATTCCATTACAGGTCCGCTAATCGGCCGTCCGAAATCGGCAACCTTCCGTACACTTGACGTTGTCGGACTCGACACCTTTGTCCATGTAGCCAAAAACGTCTGGGATGGGGCAGTAGGCGAAGAAAAGGAAGTCTTCACAGTACCGGCATTTATGAACGAGATGCTGAAGAACGGCTGGCTTGGCAGCAAATCCGGCCAGGGCTTCTTCCTGAAGCAAGGTAAGGAAATCCTTGAACTGGATCCAGCAACACTCACATACGGACCGCGTAAGCAGCTGAAAACCGCGGCAACAGAAATGGCAAAACAAGAAAAAGGCACAGCGAATAAATTGAAAGCGCTTGTATACGCAAACGACCGCGCCGGTGAACTGCTCTGGAACATCTTCAGTCCGGTTCTCATCTACTCAGCGGACCTGCTCGGCACCATTGCCGATGACATTCCGTCCATCGACCGCGCGATGAAGTGGGGCTTCGGCTGGGAACAGGGGCCATTCGAAACATGGGATGCAATCGGCCTTGAAAAATCTGTTGCGAAAATGCAGGAAGAGGGCCGCACAGTTCCTGGCTGGATCTACGATATGCTCGCAGCTGGCCGCACAAGCTTCTATAAAGAAAACACCTACTACGACAACGGCGAATACAAACCGCTCGAAGTCAATCCGAAGGTAATCGACCTGAAAGCAATCAAAAAGGAAAAAGGCGTCATCAAAAAGAACTCCGGCGCAAGCCTGATCGACATCGGCGACGGCGTCCTCCTGCTCGAGTTCCATTCACAGAGCAATGCAATCGGTCCTGACATTCTTCAAATGATCAACTTCGCCATCGACGAAGTTGAAAAGAACTACAAAGGGCTCGTCATCGGCAACCAGGGCAAGAACTTCTGCGTCGGCGCAAACCTGGCGATGATTCTGATGGAAGCCCAGGATGACAACATCTGGGATCTCGACATGGTCGTCAAGATGTTCCAGAACACCATGATGAAAATCAAATACTCGCCAAAGCCAGTCGTCGCTGCACCATTCCAGATGACACTCGGCGGCGGAGCTGAAGTCTGTCTGCCAGCAGCCCACATCCAGGCAAGCATGGAAACCTACATGGGTCTCGTTGAAGCAGGTGTCGGGCTAATCCCTGGCGGAGGCGGCAACAAGGAGCTTTACATCAAGCACCTCAACTCGCTGCCTAAAGGAGTCGACTTCGACCTCATGAAGGTCGCAGCCAAAGTATTCGAAACCATCGCGACAGCGAAAGTCTCCATGTCCGGAGCCGAAGCACGCGAAAACAACTTCCTGAACTTCGCAGACGGCATCTCGGCAAACAGCGACCACCAGCTCTATGATGCCAAGCAGGCAGCACTTGCCTTGTATGAAGGAGGCTACAAGCCGCCAGTCCGGAAGAAAGTTCCGGTCACAGGTGAAACCGGCTATGCCGCACTCATCCTCGGCGCCCAGGCGATGCAGCTATCCGGCTACATCTCCGAGCACGACATGAAGATCGCCAAGAAGCTTGCTTACGTCATCGCAGGAGGAAAAGTTCCATTCGGTACCGAAGTCGACGAACAATATCTCCTCGACCTCGAACGCGAAGCCTTCCTAAGCCTCGTTGCCGAGCCAAAATCCCAGCAGCGCATGCAGCATATGCTAGTCAAAGGCAAACCATTAAGGAACTAAGAGTTTAAAGCCCCTTTTGGAAAAAGCGGTCGACGCTCGATGTTGGGTAATTCATATCTACGCACAACCATTCGGCGGACGGGTACCTACCGGTACCCAAACCCGCCTACTCATAGAACACTAGACCGAAAGAGAGGGAAACCAATGAGAGAAGCGGTGATTGTTGCCGGAGCGCGCACCCCAGTCGGGAAGGCGAAAAAAGGTTCGCTTGCCGGGGTCCGTCCCGACGACCTTGGTGCGCTCGTTATCAAGGAAACGTTGAAACGCGCCGGCAATTACGAAGGAAATATAGATGACGTCATTATCGGCTGTGCAATGCCGGAGGCTGAACAGGGCCTAAACATGGCGCGCAACATCGCGGGCCTTGCCGGGCTGCCATATGAAGTACCGGCGATTACCATCAACCGCTATTGCTCATCCGGATTGCAGGCCATCGCCTATGCAGCGGAGCGGATCATGATTGGCCACGCTGACACCGTGTTAGCTGGGGGCGCCGAATCGATGAGCATGGTGCCGATGATGGGACACGTAACCCGCCCGAATATCAAACTTGCAGAAACAGCTCCGCAATATTACATGAGTATGGGCCATACAGCCGAAGAAGTAGCAAGGAGATTCGGCATCTCTCGTGAGGACCAGGATGCCTTTGCCGTTCGCAGCCACGAACGTGCAGCACGCGCCATTCAGGAAGGTAAATTCAGAGACGAAATCGTTCCTGTCGATGTTACGATCCGCTCGGTCGGTGCCGACAACAAACTAAAGGAAAAGTCCTTCCAGTTCTCTGAAGACGAAGGTGTCCGTGTTGGTACAAATATGGAGACACTCGCGAAACTTCGCCCGGCTTTCTCTGTCACAGGATCTGTTACAGCCGGAAACGCCTCACAAACAAGCGACGGTGCAGCAGCTGTCATGGTGATGGAGCGCGAAAAAGCCGAATCGCTTGGGCTAAAGCCACTGGCAAAATTCCGCTCATTCGCAGTCGGTGGAGTGCCGCCTGAAATCATGGGTGTCGGGCCTGTCGTTGCGATTCCAAAGGCATTGAAGTTAGCTGGCCTTGAAGTAAGCGACATTTCACTATTTGAGCTCAACGAAGCTTTTGCTTCCCAGGCAATCCAGATCGTCCGTGAACTTGGCCTTGATGAGGAAAAAGTCAATGTCAACGGTGGTGCAATTGCCCTAGGACACCCGCTTGGCTGTACAGGTGCAAAGCTAACCCTGTCCCTAATTCACGAACTGAAGCGCCGTAATGAACAGTTCGGTGTTGTCACGATGTGTATCGGCGGCGGTATGGGGGCTGCCGGTGTATTTGAACTTCTATAACCGTTCTACCGTTCTATATAAAGCGTATCCAACTTATATAATAGAAGAAACTCGTCGAATAAGTGAAAAATAAGTCGAAAAATGTCGATTTTTTATAATGAAATGGAGGAATCATAATGACCAATACGCTTGATCAGTCCATCAAAGGCGGCAGCTTTCTAATTGAGGACGTCTCCTATGACCGTGTCTTTACCCCTGAGGATTTTAATGATGAACATAAAATGATAGCTAAAACGACCGAAGAGTACGTAAACAAATCAGTGCTTCCACAAGTAGAAGCGCTTGAAAACCACGAATTCGACAAATCCGTTAAGTTGTTGAAAGAAGCAGGCGAACTCGGCCTGCTTGGCGCGGATGTTCCCGAAGAATATGGCGGCCTTGGCCTTGATAAAGTAAGCTCGGCTGTTATCGCTGAAAAGATGGCCCGTGCCGGCGGCTTCTCGATTTCCCACGGAGCCCATGTAGGAATTGGTTCTCTACCAATAGTCCTCTTCGGTAACGAAGAGCAAAAGCAAAAGTACCTTCCAGACCTCGCAACAGGGGAGAAGCTTGCGGCATACGCACTAACTGAGCCAAGCTCAGGATCCGATGCCCTTGGCGCAAAAACAACTGCAAAATTGAATGCAGCGGGAACTCACTACATCCTCAATGGGGAAAAGCAATGGATCACGAACTCCGCGTTTGCTGATGTCTTTGTAGTTTACGCAAAAATTGATGGCGAGCAGTTCTCCGCCTTCATCGTTGAAAGGGAATTCCCAGGGGTCTCCACTGGTGCCGAAGAGAAGAAGATGGGAATCAAGAGCTCGTCTACTCGTACATTGATTCTTCAGGATGCAGAAGTACCAGTTGAAAACCTGCTAGGTGAAGCTGGTAAAGGCCACGTAATTGCCTTTAACATTCTGAACATCGGTCGTTATAAGCTTGGAGTAGGTGCTAATGGCGGAGCAAAGCGTGCTTTCGAAATCACTGTTCAATACGCAAACCAGCGCCAGCAGTTCAAAACGCCTATTTCTTCTTTCAACTTAACGAAAGAAAAGCTTGCCACGATGGCATCTAAAATCTATGCAACTGAAAGCTCAGTATGGCGTACGGTGGGTCTGTTTGAAGACAGAATGGGCCGCCTTTCTGAGGAAGAAGCAAAAGACGGTCTTCAAGTTGCTAAGTCTATTGCTGAGTATGCAATTGAGTGCTCGATGAACAAAGTATTCGCCACAGAAACACTTGATTATGTAGTTGACGAAGGCGTCCAAATCCATGGCGGCTACGGCTTCATGGCTGAGTATGAGATTGAACGTGCTTACCGTGACTCAAGGATCAATCGTATCTTCGAAGGAACAAACGAGATCAACCGCCTGCTTGTACCGGGTACATTCATCCGTAAAGCTATGAAAGGCGAGCTGCCATTGTTCGAGAAAGCAATGAAGCTCCAGGAAGAGCTCATGATGATGATGCCAGAAGAGCCAGGGGATGCGCCGCTCGAACAGGAGAAGCACCTTGTAACAAATGCCAAGAAGATTGGTCTTCTTGCTGCTGGCCTTGCGGCCCAAAAATTCGGCAAAGCCCTCGAGCAGGAACAAGAAATCTTGGTTAACATAGCCGACATCATCTCGAACGCGTATGCGATGGAATCCGCCGTTCTACGCACTGAAAAGGCCATCGCAAATCAAGGACTTGAGAAAGCCCAGCAGAAGCTTCTTTACACACAAATTTTCTGTCAGGAAGCGTTCAACGAAATCGAGCAGCATGCAAAAGAAACCCTTCTAGCCACAGAAGAAGGAGATGCTCTCCGTATGCTTTTGTCAGCGTTACGGAAGTTCACCCGCCACACACCAATCAATGTTGTGGCCAAGAAACGCCAGGCAGCTGAGAAGCTGATTGAAGCTGAAAAGTTCGTTGTATAATCCAACCATAAAGAAACGGCGTCCCGAAACTCGGGATGCCGTTTTTTACTTCGCTATTAAATAATTCAGGATATAGTTACTCCAAAGCTTGTGACCGGCCTCATTAGGCTGTTTTGTCGTTTGGTCAACGTAGTCATGGATTTCTTCGCTAGTAGGATCAGGCCATGATTCCCAGTGATCGAAATAGACGATCCCATTCTCAGTAGCGTATTTTTCAAGCTCAGCAACCTGAGTTTTGTACATCTTTGGTTTAAAGATGGGATTTGGCGGTTGAAGAATGAATTCTGCTTGTGGGTTGTCAGCCTGAACGTCTTCAATGATAGAAGTGACATTTACAAGCGTATCTTCTATCCGAACATAACCATTGTCACTAAGAAGAAACGGTTCGAAAATAACAAGGTCTGGATTTTGGCCTGAAAGCTGATCCTGCAGATTTCCCCTAACATAATCCATGGTAGTGGAGCTATATTTGGTAATTTCGACCTCAATTACTCCCTCACCATATGCTTCAGTCATGCCTTGCTTGACTAAGGATCCCCAGCCAATGGTTTCGTCGCCAATAGCGTTGGAACCAACAATGACAACCTTAAATGGTCTATTTTCCGATAATGCCTGTTGGAATCCACTCAAGCTCTTTGCGGGCCAATTTTTAGCCAAAGTTAAAAGGGCTTGATCTGGTGAAGCTTTCTCTACTTTAGCATCCTCACTATCATTTGATGACGGACTCTTAGTCTCAGTTTCCTTAGCAACCACAGAGGAATCCCCGTTTTTAATAACATTTTCCTTCCAATGCACATTCCCGAGAATTAATACAGCGGCACAAGCAGTAGCTAATACAATAGATAAGAACACTTTCATATATAAACCTCCAAAACCGTTTAAGTACCCAATCTTCTAACTTAATAAACTTTTAAATTTTTCCATTTCGAAAAAACTCTTTAACTTTTATTACAAATGGGTTACATTATCTAAAGAGCAAAATTTTCCACATTATCACTTAGATTATGACAATATTTTTAATAATTTACAATCATCCTAGTAATATTTTGGAGAAAAAATTAGAATTACATACGTTCGGAGGGGCACATGGAAGAAACAATCAGTTTAAAAGAATTGTTGGCAACACTACGGAAAAGATTAAGTTTAATTGTTATAACAACATTAGCTGCGGTTCTTATTGCTGGAATAGCCAGTTATTTCTTTATGACACCAATTTACCAGGCATCCTCGCAAATTCTTGTTAACCAGGAAAAAAAGGATGCAGTAGCATACAATACCGGTGATATTCAAACGAACCTTCAGTTAATTAATACGTACAAGGGAATCATTGTTGGTCATGCTATTCTTGATTTAGTGATAGACGAAATGAATCTCGATATGTCCTATGAAACATTAAAATCTAAAATATCTGTATCTACTGAGCAAGATTCACAACTTATGAACATTGTCGTTCAGGACGAGGACCCAAAACGGGCAGCAGATATCGCCAATAAAACAGCAGAAACTTTCCAAAAGGAAATTCCTGGAATTATGAGTGTTAATAATGTAAGCATACTTGCAAAAGCAACAGTTCAAGACGGTCAAGCACCTGTGAAGCCGCAACCACTTCTTAATATTGCTATTGCACTAGTCGTTGGTTTGATGGCAGGCGTGGGAATCGCATTCTTGCTGGAGTATTTTGATAACACGATTAAAACTGAGCAAGACGTCGAAAAATTACTGGAGCTTCCTGTCCTAGGTTCCATTCCTGTATTCGATGAACCGACATCCAAACAACAACGCACCGAACGTAAGTCAAGGGCTTAAGGAGGGTTACCATGGCGAAAAAGAAGCTTCTACAAGGAAAAAGAAAACTAATTACTAAGCTTGATCCTAAGTCCCCTATTTCTGAACAGTACCGGACCCTTCGGACAAATATCCAGTTCTCCTCAGTTGATGAGGAAATTAAGAAAATCATGGTCACTTCTTCAGGACCTGGTGAAGGGAAATCAACCACGACTGCAAACCTCGCAGTTGTATTTGCCCAGCAAGGCAAATCTGTCCTGCTAATTGATGCGGATCTCAGGAAGCCTACTGTCCATTATTCGTTTAATTTAACCAATACAATTGGGCTTACAAATGTCCTTTCCCATCAGGTTGAATTGAAAGAAGCAATTAATGAAACAGATGTAAAAGGGCTTTATGTTGTATCAAGCGGGCCGATTCCTCCTAATCCTTCAGAATTGCTTGGCTCTAGGATGATGGACAGCTTCATAAAAGAGGCAGAAGGGAAATTCGATATTGTTTTATTCGATACTCCACCAGTTCTAGCAGTAACGGATGCACAAATCCTTTCAAATAAATGTGATGGCACGATTCTAGTAGTTAGCAGCGAGAAAACTGAGATTGAACAAGCCGTTAAGGCGAAAGAATTGCTTGCTACAGCCCAGGCAAAAGTTCTTGGTGTCGTACTCAACAATAGAAAATTCGAGAAAAACCAGCAATATTACTATTACGGAGTTAAATGACAAGTTTCGACAAATTCACCCCCTTTACTGCATAGTTTGTAACATAGTACTATTAGATAAGGTAATTCAAGATATTGGAAGTGTTGTAAAATGATAGACATACATTGCCACATACTGCCGAAACTTGATGATGGAGCAGCAAACATGGAAGAAGCTCTGCGAATGGCAGCTCAAGCTGTCGAACAAGGAATCGATACCATAATTGCTACTCCACACCATATGAATAGTCGTGATGACAATCCAAGGTCTTTGGTTACGGAAAACGTGCAGAAGTTAAACCGGGTATTCCAAGAGGAAAGCGTAAATTTAACACTCCTTCCAGGCCAAGAGGTCCGGATACACGGGGAACTTCTCGAAGGTATAGAAAACGGGAATATCCAAGGTCTTGGAAATTCAAATTATCTTTTAATAGAATTCCCATCCAACCATGTGCCTCGGTATACAGAAAAATTATTTTTTGATTTGCAGCTGAAAGGGTTCATCCCAATTGTCGCCCATCCAGAGCGAAATCAGCAATTAATCGAGCGCCCCGAGCTTCTCTATAATCTAGTGAAAAATGGGGCCCTTTCACAAATTACCTCTGCAAGTGCAGCTGGCAAATTTGGCAAGAAAATCCGCAAGTTCACACTACAATTAATCGAAGCAAACCTGACACATTTCCTTGCATCTGATGCCCATAACACAACAAGCCGCGGCTTTGTAATGGGTGAAGCATACAACACGATCCAATCCGAGTACGGCATGGACATGGTCTATCTGTTAAAGGAAAACGCGGAACTTCTCCTTGAGGGAAAACAAGTGATCCGCGAAATTCCCGAAATGATTAAACAGAAAAAGTTCCTTGGCCTATTCTGAATCGGATACTAGTATTCTAGCTATTCATTTCAATATCATCGCCAAGTGAATTCTTGGCCGGCGAAGCTATCCTGTCCGTTACACATGGAAGCACTCGGTTATGCAGTGGGAGGGTTACCCCTCCTTAGACGCCAGTCGTCAATTGCGTGATGTGAGGGTGGGTTAGATGCCCATACATATAAAGGCGGACGGTCCTCGTATAGCTTACTGTACTAGACGCTGGACTAAAACAGGAAATATAAAATCTTATTAAATATCTAACGACAATACATGTTATTAAACGTGTATTGCCCTTAGGTATTTATTTTTTATTGATTATTTAGGGAATCTAAAAAGCATTTGGAGTGAATTATTTGAAAAAAGTACGTAAGGCAATCATACCTGCTGCAGGCTTAGGGACACGTTTTCTTCCTGTTACAAAAGCAATGCCAAAGGAAATGCTACCAATAGTTGATAAACCAACAATACAATATATTGTCGAAGAGGCAGTTGCATCCGGTATCGAGGATATAATTATTGTTACCGGTAAAGGTAAACGTGCAATAGAGGATCACTTCGATTTTGCCCCTGAATTGGAACAGAATTTAATAGAAAAAGAAAAGTTTGACTTGCTAGATAAAGTGCAATATTCCACGAATCTAGCAAATATTCATTATATTCGTCAGAAACAACCCAAAGGACTTGGGCATGCTGTTTGGTCTGCAAGAAAGTTCATAGGCAATGAACCATTCGCAGTTTTACTAGGCGATGATATCGTCCAAAGTGAAACGCCTTGTTTAAAACAACTTATCGACCAATATGAACAAACTTTTTCTTCTATTATTGGTGTTCAAACAGTTCCAGAGAATGAAACGCATCGATATGGGATAATAGACCCTTTTATTCAAGAAGGCCGACGATTTCAAGTGGAAAACTTTGTTGAGAAGCCCCTACCTGGTTCAGCTCCATCAAACTTGGCAATTATGGGTCGATATGTTCTTACACCCGATATTTTCTTATTCCTAGATGAGCAGGAAACTGGAGCCGGCGGTGAAATCCAATTAACTGATGCTATACAAAAGCTTAATAAAATCCAACGAGTCTTTGCTTATAATTTTAATGGACAACGCTATGACGTTGGAGAAAAAATGGGCTTTGTAAAAACAACGATAGAGTTTGCACTACAAAAAGAAGAAATGAAAGATGAATTACTAAACTATCTTAAAGATTTAGTATTAAATAATCAGAAAGAAAATGTTTTAATATAGAACTTTACGATTAATGTATTAAAAAGGGGAAATGAAGAGTGTCCTATAAATCCCGTTTAGCATTGCTAATTCTTATTGATTCAATTCTTGTCCTTAGTGCTGTCTATTTTAGTTACATTCCGTTGCATCCGTCGTTGGGAATTACTTCATTTCCTGCCGTAACTGTAAGTGCTCTTACTTTGCTAGTCAGCCATCATATTTTTTCTTTTTATTATCGTCTTTACCAAAAAGCATGGGAATATGCGAGTATAGGGGAGTTAATGGCAATTGCGAAGGCTGTTACCTTTTCTGTTCTAATGACGGCCTTAATGGAATTTGCCTCCTACGACGAAATACATGTTAGAGGATTAATTAGCACATGGATGGTATACCTATTGGCAATTGGCGGTTCAAGATTTATATGGAGATCATTTAGAGATTCTGTAATCCGTAAAGCTGCTAACAAGAAACGTGCACTAATTATCGGTGCAGGATCTGCAGGGACAATGGTTGTAAGGCAACTGCAGCACAATCCTGATGCAGAGTTGCTTCCGGTTGGGTTTATTGATGATGACTCACGAAAACATAAATTACAGCTTTATAATATCCCGGTAATCGGAGGGATTGAGCATATTAGAGAATCAGTCGAGAAGCTGAATATTGACCATATTATCATAGCCATCCCTTCTTTAAGCAAAAAGGAACTGAACCGCATTTTTAATGAGTGTTCGGCAACTAAGGCAAAAACGAAAATCATCCCAATGCTTGAAGATTTAATGACAGGGAAAGTATCGGTGAATAACTTTAGAGATGTTGAAGTTGAAGATCTTCTCGGTAGGGAACCAGTCAAACTTGATATGGAAAGTATAGCTAGTTACGTTACTGGTAAAACAGTTTTAGTTACCGGGGCGGGCGGCTCAATTGGTTCGGAAATCTGCCGTCAGATTAGCGTATTTCATCCAGCAAAGCTTGTACTTCTTGGCCACGGGGAGAATAGCATCTATCTGATTGATATGGAACTAAGAAGAAAGTACGGCGAACAATTTGAAATTATTCCGGTGATCGGTGACATTCAAGACCGGAATCGAATATTCGAAGTAATGAAAGAGCACCAGCCGAATGTTGTATATCATGCTGCAGCACATAAGCATGTGCCATTAATGGAATATAACCCTATAGAAGCAGTAAAGAACAATGTGTTCGGAACAAAGAATGTTGGCGAAGCAGCTGACACATTCGGTGTGGAAACCTTTGTTCTGATTTCATCCGATAAGGCAGTCAACCCGACGAACGTTATGGGTTCAACAAAACGAATTGCAGAAATGATTATCCAAAAGCTTGATCAAGAAAGCAAAACTAGGTTTGTAGCTGTACGCTTTGGGAATGTACTTGGCAGCCGTGGGAGTGTAATTCCATTGTTTAAAAAGCAAATACAGGCTGGTGGGCCTGTTACGGTTACACACCCAGATATGACCAGGTATTTCATGACAATACCCGAAGCTTCAAGGCTAGTCATTCAGGCGGGGGCACTTGCAAGAGGAGGAGAAGTCTTTGTCCTCGATATGGGAGAGCCTGTTAAAATTGTTGATCTGGCTAAAAACTTAATTAAACTTTCTGGTTATACTATAGAAGAAGTTGGGATAAAATTCTCAGGTATACGGCCTGGGGAGAAGATGTTTGAAGAGCTTCTTAATGAAAAAGAAGTTTATCCAGAACCTGTGTATCCGAAGATATTTATTGGTAAGGCTGTACTGGAGCAGGAGAAGGAGATAGAGTTTCTGCTAGAAAGGTTCGAAAACTTTACTTCTGAAGAAATGAAAACATTTGTAATTAATTTAGCTAATAGGCGCGAAAACAGGATTCTAACAATTGCAAAATAACAAGTTTCAAATAAAAGTACAGCTCCTAAACTAAAGATAGATAGGGGCTATTTTTTTGACCATAATTAATTGTTTTGTGTTTTTAGTAAATTAGCTCCCATTGGATAAGGAGATTAATAATATGTATCTTAAAGTAAAACGTTTACTAGACATTCTATTATCTTTATTTACTTTAATTATTCTGGCGCCCCTCTTTTTAATATTAATAATTGCTATTAAACTTGATTCAAGAGGTCCAGTATTCTTTAAACAGAAACGTGTTGGTATTCATAAAAATCATTTTAATATTTTGAAATTCCGAACAATGCGCATTGAGACACCAAACGATACCCCAACTCATTTATTAAAGAATCCGGATTCATACATTACTAATTTAGGAAAATATCTAAGGAAAACTTCTTTGGATGAGTTACCGCAAATTTGGAATATCTTTGTGGGAGAAATGAGTATAATTGGTCCTAGGCCGGCACTATGGAATCAATATGATTTAATAGAAGAGAGAGATAAATATGGTGCAAATGACATTCTTCCTGGATTAACAGGTTGGGCTCAAATCAATGGTAGAGATGAACTTCCAATTAAAATAAAGGCAAGTCTTGATGGCGAATATGTTAGTAATTTGTGTTTCTGGATGGATGTTAAGTGTTTCTTTGGAACTATAATTAGTGTTATAAAAAGTGAAGGTGTTCTTGAAGGTGGCACCGGACTAACCACAAAGAAGGAAAATAGTAAGTAATAGGAGATCTCTTAAATTGAAGAAAATACTCATTACAGGAAAAAATAGTTATGTAGGTAACAGTTTCATTAAGTGGTTACAAAACTATCCCGGTAAATATTCAATAGATACAATTAGCCTGAGAAAGGATACTTGGAAAGAGAAGGACTTTTCCATTTATGACGCTATTTTACATGTAGCAGGTATTGCTCATGTTTCATCTGATCCGAAATTAGAAGAACTTTATTACAAAGTTAACCGCGATCTTACAATTGAGATTGCTAGGAAGGCTAAGGCGGAAGGGATAAAACAATTTATTTTTATGAGTAGCATTATAGTTTACGGAGACAGCGGCAACGAAAATAGAGTTATTAATTTAAACACTAGGCCTTCTCCAAGTAACTTTTATGGAAATAGTAAACTCCAGGCTGAAAAAGGACTAGAAAGCTTAGTGAGTACGGAATTTAGAATTGTAATTGTTAGACCTCCCATGATATATGGTAAGGGTTCAAAAGGTAACTTTCCTAAATTATCAAAAATAGCAAGGGTGACACCTGTTTTCCCAGATATTGAAAATAGGCGAAGTATGATACATGTAGATAATTTAAGTGAATTTCTACGTTTGATGATTGAGTATGAAGAAAGCGGCACATTCTTTCCTCAAAATCTTGAGTACGTTAAAACAAGTGAAATGGTTAAAATTATTTCTGAACATCATGGGAAAAAGCTGAGGGTGACTAAATTATTAAATCCTTTTTTGAAATTGGTTTGGGATAAAACTAAACTATATAACAAGGTTTTTGGGAATTTGGTTTATGACCAAGAAATGTCTAAATATAAAGTAAATTATAGAGTATGGGATTTTGCTACTACTATATATAAGACAGAAAAATAAAAAGCTTGGTACAAATAAAATCGAGGAATGTGATACAAAAGATGGCGGACTTAACGGCAATAATTCTTACTAAAAATGAAAGTCAGAATATTGTTCCTTGTTTAGAATCAATAAAGGGTTTTGCAAGTAGAGTAGTTATTATCGATAGTGGAAGTACTGATAATACAGTTGAAATTGCCGAGGCTAATGGGGCAGAGGTTTATTATAATCCATTTGAATATTATGCTCAACAATTTAACTGGGGTATTGATAATACAAATATAACAACGAAATGGATACTTCGATTAGATGCTGACGAGAGATTTACTCCGGAATTGTGCAAAAAACTAGAGGATTTGATGGAGCTTCATTCAGACGATGATATAAATGGTTTTACAATGGAAGCTTGGCTTTATTTTTTGGGGAAGAGATTAAAATATGGGGCGAGTAAAAAAAGGAAGCTAATGGTTTTTAAGAGAGGGAAAGGAAAAATAGAGGATAGAAAAAGAGATGCTCATACTATCTTATTAAGCGGAAAGTCTATTTTCTTGAATGAAAGATTTATACATCATGATTTTAAAGATATAGATAGCTTTATAAAAAAATACAATTGGTATGCTACTCGAGAGATGCAAGATTATATCGCTTACAAAAATGGGTTATCGGAAAGTATAAAAACTGATAAGAAAATTGAGCAGACAAGAAAAAAGAAATTTGGAATATATTACAGGGCACCGAGATATATGAGAGCTTGGTTATGGTTTGTTTATAACTACTATATAAGATTAGGCTTCTTAGATGGAAGGGAAGGCTATATTTTCCACTACTTTGAGTGTTATTGGTACAGGTATTTAGTTGATGTAAAGATTTTTGAACAAGAAAAGTTCGGTGGAAATTTTACAGAACTTAAATCTCTTGGTGAATAAACTGTAAAGGGAAGTAATTTAATGAAGAAAAAAATTAAGAATATTTTGCTAACCCCACTAAACATACTCTATAAATATAATCCCAAAATAGTTTTTATTATTATATATTTTGTTAAATTTAGGCGAAAGTTAAATTTAGATAACCCCAAAACCTATAATGAGAAGCTCAATTGGATGAAATTAAATTATAGAAATGAATTAATGCCAGTCTGTACTGATAAGTTCTTAGTAAGAGAATATATAAAAAATATGGGTGGAGAAGACCTATTAAACGAGATAATTTGGGTCGGGCATGATCCTAATGAAATTCCGTTTGATGATTTACCTCGACAATTTGTAATTAAAGTAACTCATGGATCAGGAAATAATATTATATGTAAGAATAAAGACAAATTAGATAGAATTAAAACTAAAAAACAACTAGCAAAGTGGCTTAAAATGAAGTATGTCCCATGTTACGGCGAATGGTTTTATGGTGTAATTAAACCAAGAATAATAATTGAGCGTTTTCTTTCAGAAGATAATTTAAATGTTCCCGTCGACTATAAAGTGTTTTGCTTTAATAATATTGATGGGAAGCATGAAATTGCATTTACAGCAGTTGATACAGATAGATTTATAGAACATAAAAGAAGAGTATACGATAAAAATTGGAGCCTTTTGGAAAAGGTGCAAATAAATTTCCCCTATGAGGAAAGTAAGAATTTCAATAAGCCAGCACAGTATGAAAAAATGATAGATTATGCAAAGAAATTATCTTCTCCCTTTCCCCATGCTAGGATAGATTTTTATGTTATAAATAATAAATTATATTTCGGAGAAATTACATTTATGAGCGATGCAGGGTTCGGGAAAATTCAACCTCATAATATGGAATTAAAAATGGGTGATTGGATTAAATTGCCTAATTAATCTTCTGAATTAGAAAAATAGAGAGGGTTATAATGAAGATTTTAATAATATCAACTACTCGATTTGATATGGATGGAATAACAAACGTTATATTGAATTATTTTCGCGCAATGGATAAATCGGATATACAATTTGACTTTGTGGTTCCCAATACCATTAGGAGTGAATTGGAAGAAGAAATCTTATCATATAATAGTCAAATATATAAAATTGAAGGCAGAATGCGTAATCCCATTAGATATATCAATAAATTAATAAAAATAATCAAAAATAATAAATACGATATAATACATGCGCACGGAAATAGTTGCACATTAGCAATAGAAATGTATGCAGCCAAAAAAAGTGGAGTTCTTATAAGAATACCCCATAGCCATAACAGTAAAACAAAATACAAAATATTTCATGTTCTATTACGAAACTCTTTTGATTCCTATTATACTCATGGTTTTGCTTGTGGTACTAAAGCGGGAAGATGGCTTTATAAAGAAAAACCATTTGAAGTTATTAATAATGGTATTGATATATCTAAATATATTTTTAATAAAAACACTAGAGAAGAATATAGACAGAAGTTAAATCTTAAAGATGACAACATCTTAATTGGACACGTTGGTCACTTTAATTATCAAAAAAACCATGATTATTTAATAGAAGTATTTAAAGAGTTATATAAACTTAACCCTAAATTTAGATTAATGTTAATAGGTGAAGGTGCTTTAAAAAATGATATTGAACAAAAGACAAAAGAAATGGGACTTTCTGAATTTATATACTTTGTTGGAAAGTCCTTTGAAGTGCCAAACTTAATGCAAGCAATGGATATGATTGTAATGACTTCAAGATTCGAAGGATTACCATTAACATTAATAGAAGCACAAGCAGCTTGTTTACCATGCTTTGTAGCAGATACAGTTTCTAATGAAGTAGAAATAACTGACTTAGTGAGGTTTATTTCTTTAAATCAGAAACCTAATGAGTGGGCAAGTATAATAGTTAATAATAATCCTAAAGACCGTTCATTAATCTTAGAACAAGTTAAAAATAAAATAATAAGTTCAGGGTTTAGTATAAAAGAAAATGCCCAAAAAATGAAGGAACTTTATAACAACTATTACAGTAATGTTATCAAAAGTTAATTTTAAGGGGTGATTTAATGCCTAGTTTTGAAGGATTTAAAATTAGAGTGAAAAAAAAATATATAGAAAAAACATGCAAATATAGAAAGAAGATAGTAAAGGGAAAAGATTTTACTATCATATCAAATAATTGTTGGGGAGGATTTATATATCAAAGTTATGAACTACCCTATAATAGTCCGACTATAGGTTTATATTTTATGGCAGACGATTTTTTAAAGTTTGTTTCAAATTTGAGGTATTATTTAAATTCAAAATTAGAATTTATTAACCCTAATAATTCAAAGTATTATGAACAACTAAAAACTGATAAGAAATTTGGAACATACCCAATTGGCAAACTTCAGGATATAGAAATTATCTTTCTGCATTATAAAAGCGAGGAAGAAGCGCTCCGTAAATGGGTTAGAAGATGCAATAGAGTAAATTTAAATAAATTATTAGTGAAGTTTAATGATCAAAATGGATGTACAGAACAACATTTAATAGAATTTGATAACTTGCCCTTGAAAAATAAAATATGTTTTACATCAAAAGATTATCCACTTTTAAATTCGGTTGTTTATATTAAATCAGCAAAAAATCAAAAGCATATTGAAGCTTCCCAGGAGCCGTTTGGGTTATCAAGATTCATTGATATAAACAAATTAATCAACTCATTGTAATTTTTTTATTATATAAAGAGAAAAAGGGAGTTTTATTATTGAAAATAGCTTTTGTAACTCGTAGTATGTGGGCGGGTGGAGCTGAGCGAGTTATTTCAGAACTTGTTAAATATGCAGACAACATGGGAATACAAGCCACTATAATTACAATTGATAATGAAAAAGTATTATATGATATCCCTGAGAAAGTAAAGGTTCTACCTATAGGAAAGAAATCAATTAATTCTTTATTTGATAAAATGCTTAGATATAAAATTTTAAGAGATTTAGTAAAAGGGGTAAAACCGGATATAGTCTTATCATTACCAGAAGACATTGGAATTTATGTTATTCCTGCATTGTTAGGGACAAAAATCCCCGTAGTTGTCTCAGAAAGAAATAATCCTTGGGTGATGCCATGGAAAAAGGAGTCAAGAATATTAAGGAAAATTTTTTATCCTTTCGCATCCGGAATTATATTCCAAACTAAAGAAGCAGCTAGCTTTTTTTCTGCGAAAATTCAAAAAAAAGGAAAAATATTACCTAATCCATTAGATTTAAATCGTTTACCGCTCCCTTGGGAAGGTGAGAGACGAAAAGAAATTATAGGTGCTGGTCGATTTGATAATCAAAAAAACTTTCCATTATTAATAAAGGCTTTTGCCTTATTTCGGGAAACTCACCCAGAATATTCTTTAACTATTTATGGAGATGGTAATTTAAGAAACGAATTAACTGGTCTTGCTTCCTTACTTTTACCAGCTGGTTCATTTAATTTTCCAGGAAGGAGTTCCGAATTATTAGAGGACATTAACGGAGCTTCCATGTTTGTACTAAGTTCAAATTACGAAGGTTTGCCGAACGTTGTTATAGAATCTATGGCTATAGGTGTACCAGTAATATCAACTGATTGCCCCTCTGGCGGACCTGCTGAGATTATTAAAGACAGAGCTAATGGTATACTAGTGCCGGTAAATGATATTGATGCAATGAGTAATGCGATGAAAGAGTTAGCTAGTTCAAAAGAATTAGCTGATAAAATTAGTAGGAATGCAATACAAATTAGAAACTTATTTGATTCAAATATAGTCAGTCAAAAATGGGTGAATTATTTGCAAGATATTATAGCCAAAGGACGTAATAAAAACATGCGGTGCAACGATGAATAGGAAACAAGATATCTTATTAAGATCATTTGTAAATTTGACATTTGTTATATACCTCCTAAGTGAGGTTTTCCTCCCACACACACTGATTAATCAACTATTCATGTTATTATTTTGTGGGTTTATTGTACTTGTGATTTTAACAAAAAAAAAATTCTATTTTAATATATATTTCATTTTTTCTTTCCTTTTTATTGCCCAAAGTTTATTTGTTTCTTTTATGGGAATCTCAATTAATCAAAACACAAGCTTATCTATGGCCACTACACTAATTATTAATTTTATTTTTACCCTTTTATTTTATAATTTTGTTCTGATAAATGATTATTTGGAAAAGAGCCTTATCATTTTTGCAAGAGTAGGAATGATTTTTTCATTAGTTATTGTTTTCGTATCAATTGATCAAATTTTTTCAGGTAGACTGGGTTGGGATATTAGTTTAACTATCTTTGGACAATATGTCAGGTATAATGCAAATACAATTGCCTTAATAAGTGGTATTTCATATTTAATTTATCTTTATAAATATAACAAACTTAAAAATAATTGTGATTTATTTTTTCTAGTTTGGTTTAGTTTAATTGTTCTTCTCACGGGCTCTCGAAAAGGACTATTTTTAGTTGTTTTTGGTACTATACTTCTATTATTTATGTTGAATCCTAAAAGTAGAATAAAAAATATTTTTTTTGCATCCCTTGCTGCTATTACTTTTTATCTTGTTGTTATGAAAATGCCTGTTTTCTATAACATTATTGGTTATAGAATGGAAGCATTAATTAGCATGTTTTCTGGTGAAGAGATAGAAGAGGGTTCAGCTAAAACTAGAAATTTATTTGTTGAATTAGGGTGGGAGTATTTCAAATTAAGACCATGGACCGGATACGGATTAGATACTTTCAGACATTTCCCAGGATCATATGGGACATATTCGCATAATAACTACATTGAAATATTAATATCAGGAGGAATACCTTCACTTATATTTTATTATTTTATTAGATTAATAATATTAGTGAGGTTGTTTTTAAATCAAAATAAAGACTTTATAAATAAATTACTATTCGTAATATTATTAATCTTATTAATTTTAGACTATGGATTTGTTTCTTATTTTGATCGTATATATATCTTGCTCTTTGTTTTTGTTTTGTGTGGTTACGGACAAATAAAGTACAAAAGATCTAGTTAGGAGTATAAAACATTTAATCTTTAAAAGGGGAATTAAATTGCAAGAGTTAAATACTTCATATACTGCTCGTAAAATATTGTCAAAGGTTTGGCACTTGCCCATAATACAAACTTTTATTCCAGACAAATCTTATTTAAAGCTTCAATATAAAAACTTTACAGGCAATAGGCTTAATTTATCTAATCCGAAATCTTTTAACGAAAAACTACAATGGTTAAAGCTTTATAATCGCAACCCCTTATATACAGATTTAGTAGATAAGATCAAAGTTAGGGAACACATAAGTAGTGTAGTTGGTAATGAATATTTAGTACCAATTATAGGTATATATGATTCCTTTGAAGAAATTAACTTTGATGCTCTGCCTAAACAGTTTGTATTAAAGCCCAATCATACTTCTGGAGATGTATTTATTTGTAAAGATAAATCTAAAATTGATTTTTTAAAACTGAAAAAAGAAATTAACTCTTGGTTGAGAAAAAGATATTATTTGGTACACAGAGAGTGGCCTTACAAAGATATTAAGCCCAAAATTATTTGTGAGGAATACTTAACCCAAGAAAATGGAAAAGAATTATTGGATTATAAATTTATGTGTTTTAATGGAGAGGTAAAGTGTTCATTTGTATGTCTTAATAGAAATTCTTCAGAAGGTTTAAATATCGATTTCTATAATTTAGATTGGGAAAAAATGCCCTTTAAAAGACATTATCCCAACAGTACCAAGGTAACACCTAAGCCAAAGCATTATAACCAAATGATTGAATTTGCACAAAAATTGTCAAAGGATATTCCTTTTGTGAGAGTTGATTTTTATGAAACTAACGATCGGCTATATTTCGGAGAGTTAACATTTTTTCCGGGATCTGGTTATGAAAAATTCAGTCCGGAATCTTATGATCATTTATTAGGTAGTTGGTTAAAGTTGCCTACTAAGTATTAGGAGGAAATGATGAAGATAATTATAGGTGGCGATTTAGTGCCAACTAATTCTAACCTAGATGAATTTAATAGTGGCAATGTGGATAATTTACTTGGCAAAGACTTACTTCAAATATGGAAATCTGCTGATTTTAGAATATTTAATTTAGAGGTCCCCCTTACAAATATAAAGGACCCAATAGATAAAAATGGACCAAACCTTATAGCTCCAACTTCAACTATTAATGGAATACTGAAACTAGAACCTTCACTAATCTCATTGGCAAACAATCACATATTAGATCAAGGCATTTCAGGGCTAAACTCAACTCAAGAATGTTTTGAGAAGAATAAGATTCCTTATGTGGGGATAGGCAATAACTTAGCTGATTCTTACAAACCTTTTATTTTTGAGAGACAAGGTTTCAAAATTGGTGTATATGCGTGTACAGAAAGTGAATTTACTTTAGCTTCAAAAGAAAAACCAGGTGCTAATCCATTTGATCCATTAGAAAGTCTAGACCATATCAGAGAACTAAAAAATAAATGTGATTATGTAATTGTTCTTTATCATGGAGGTAAAGAGCACTATCGCTATCCCTCACCTTACTTGCAGAAGGTTTGCCGTAAAATGGTTGAAAAGGGAGCGGATATAGTAATTTGTCAACACAGTCACTCAATTGGATGTTATGAGGTTTATAATCAGGCAACGATAGTTTACGGCCAAGGGAATTTTATTTTTGATAACTCTGATAGTGAGTTCTGGAAGACGAGTTTATTAATTCAATTGGAAATTGACAATTTCGGAATTAATATAGATTATATTCCATTTGTTAAGAAGCAAGAATCTATACGTTTAGCTATAGATAAAGAAGCAACTAAAATATTGAATGATTTTGAGAATCGGTCAAGAGAAATAATTGAAGACGGAATAATAGAGAGTAAATATGAGGAATTCGCCCGAAAAAATATAGACGCTTACTTGAGAAGTTTTAGCGGTACTGGAAAGTGGATGTCACGCTTAGACAGAAAATTATTCAATGGGAAAATTTTAAAAAATAAGTATAAAAAAAGTCAAATGCTTGCCATTCAAAATTTTATTGAGTGTGAGGCTCATAGAGAGCTTTTAATAAGCGGCATAATTCAAAAGAGAAGTGAGAAGTGACAATGAAAGTTCTACATGTTTCTTGTGAAGGGTTGGGGAATGGTGGTGTTCAGTCGGTAATTATGAACACATGTCGGACTTTTACCGGAAAGTCTGACATAATACTATTTACAAAAGAGAAAAGGTATTATGATGAAGAGTTTCAGAGTCTTGGTGGGAAAATATATAGGTTACCAAATTATGAGGGAAGAAATAATCTAAGAAAAAAACTTGATTACTATATTAGATTTATAAGAATACTTAAAGGGACTTATAAAATTTTGAAAGAGCACGGTCCATATGATGCAATTCACTGTCATAATGAATTAGAAAGTGGAATTTGTAATCTAGCTGCTTATTTTGCTGGTGTGAAAGTTCGAATTAGTCATGCTCACACGTCCAATTTAGGTATATCCAAAAATAACCCAATTGCATATTACTATAAGAAATTTTTACAGAAATTAACCAACAGGGTTAGTAACATAAAAATAGGATGTTCTTTAGAAGCAAGTGTAAGTACCTTCGGAACTGATGTAAAAACTTTATTAATTCCAAATCCTATAGATACATCATTTTTTAAAAGAAAAGTTGAAATTAATCCATATAATAATGACCAAGACCAACGTATAGTTCATATTGGAAAATTCACAAAAAATAAGAACCAACTTTTTTTAATAGAAATATTACCAATTATTTTAGGAGAATACTCAAATGTAAAACTCCAATTAGTTGGTTATGGTGACGAATATAGAGAATTAGTTGAGAGTAAAGTACTCTCATTAGGACTTGAAAAACATGTAGAATTTTTACCTTCAGACTCAAATATAAAAGAGATACTTCAGAATTCAAGTTTATTTATGTTTCCTTCACTGCATGAAGGGTTTGGGATCTCATTATTGGAAGCACAATCTATGGAATTACCTTGTTTAGTTTCGGAATCTGTCCCAAAATTGGTTGATTGTGGATTATGTATCTATCTCCCTTTAAATAAAATGGTTTGGGCAGGTAAGGTTTCGGATATTCTGGCTGGCAAACATAATTTGAAATTGGATGTGACTAAACTTCATTCTTTTGATATTAAGGAGTATTCCAATAAAATATCCACTTTATATAGAGGAGAAAAATATGAAAATAGGCACACTAACTTACCATCAAGCGAATAATTATGGTGCGGTTTTACAAGCATATGCACTACAAAAATATTTAGCAAAACAGGGGTTTCAAACAGAAATTATAAATTACCGCCCTAAAAGTCATCTGGTAAGTCAAAACTTTAAAAAAGAAAACGTAGTAAGAAAAAAGATAAAGAAAATTTTAAACTTTAAGACATTTATTAATAATAGAATAAAAAGTAAAAGGTTTACATCGTTTAGAAAAAGTTATTTCAACATCTCAAACACTATATTTATAGGGGATGAGCAGATTTTAAAAAGCAAACCTAAATATGATGCATATATTGTAGGTAGTGATCAAGTGTGGAACACAGAGATTTCTAATAAATCAAAAGCATATTTTTTTCATTTCGTTAGTGAAGGGAAGAAAATTTCATATGCGGCCAGTTTAGGTAAACAAGAACCAAATGAATTAGAAAGACAGTATTTTACTAGCTTTTTGCCTTACTTTGATGCAATTTCAGTTAGGGAAAGATCTTTAAAGGATCATCTCAAGGAAAATTTCAACATTAATGCTGAACATGTGCTAGACCCTGTATTTTTATTAGATAAAGAAGAATGGTTTAAGATTGCACGAAAAACAAATTTACCTCAAAATTTTGTTTTATGCTATATGATGGAGTACTCTGAAGATCTTATAGAGCATACAAAACAAATAGCATTGGAAAAGAAATGTACAGCTATATTTATATCTCCCTCTCACCAGAATTTTAACGGAAAGAAGATTGAAAGTTTTGGTCCGGCAGAATTTATATATGCTTTAGCAAGAGCTTCTTATATTTGTACGAATTCATTTCATGGAACTGCTTTTTCTTTGATTTTTCAAAAGGACTTCTCCATTGTAAAACATTCAAAGTTAAATTCCAGGATTTCAAGTTTAATAGAATCAGTTGGTTTGGGATCAAGGTTTTTAGATTCAAAACATTTCTCAAATGAGGAAATTAATTACCCACTAGTGCAGAAAAGGCTATTTGATCAAGTAAACGAGTCGAAGAGTTTTTTAAAAAGGCATCTGAATGCTGATTTAAAATAAAGATAAGCAAGAGTATATTGTGCTCGAATATAACAAAAAGGAAAAACTATGAAAATATTATATAGATTTCTAAGTGCAAATTCTTCAAATGAAAGAAAGATAGGAATTATTACATCATACCTTAATTTAGTACTTCATATCTTGATTGGCTTATTAATGGTTCCTTTTTTAATAAGGAATCTTGGAGCTTCTGAATATGGACTATATATGTTAATCGGAGCTTTTGTAGGTTATATGAGTATTCTAGATTTTGGGATTGGCAGCACGATAGTTAGGTATGTAGCTAAGTACCAAAGTATGAATAAAATGAGAGACCAAGAAAATTTCCTAGGTCTTTGTATTTTAATTTATACTGCAATGTCTTTATTGGTCTTATTAATAGGGTTATTGTTCTATATAAACATAGAAATGATTTTTTCTTCATCATTAACCGAGGGTCAACTTGAAAGAGCGAAAGTTATGTTTAGCCTCTTAGTAATAAATATTGCCGTTTCATTACCTTTAAATTCTGCTGGCTCAATTATGCGCGGTATGGAAAAATTTTTAGCATTAAATTCATTTGAAACTATTAGGCTTATAATAAGACCGATAATTCTGGTTACTCTTTTGTTAAACGGTTTTGGAGTAGTTTCTATTGTTGTAGTAGATACAATTTTGAATTTAACGCTACTTTTAATAAAGGTTTTTTATGTCTTGTTTATATTAAAAGTAAAAATCAATATCTTTTATTTTGATAGAGTATTATTGAAAGAAATTTTTTCTTATTCTTTCTTTGTTTTTCTCGCTGTAATGGTTGACCAAATTTACTGGAAGCTAGGACATACTATTCTTGGTATATACGAAGACACTGTTAAAGTCGGTATTTATGCAATTGCTATGCAATTGGTTCTCTATTATATGCAATTTGCCACAGTTGTATCAGGAATATTTTTACCAAGGGCAACGCAATTGGTTAGTCAAAATGCTTCAAAGGAAGATCTAACTAAATTGATGATTAGAACTGGAAGGATGCAACTTTTTCTTCTGGGGTTATTTTTTATTTGCTTTGTATCAATAGGTAAGGAATTTATTCGACTTTGGGCTGGGGAAGAATTTTTAGAAGCCTACTTTGTTACTCTGATTTTAATGGTCCCTGTAACAATCCCAATGATTCAAACTGTTGGTGTATCGATCCTACAAGCTAAGAAGATGCACCGTTTTAGAGCAATAGCCTATGTCTTTACTGCAATATTAAATATAGCAATTAGTATTCCCTTAACTTCCTTATTTGGAATATATGGAGCAACAACTGGTACTTTCATTTCGCTAATAATCGGTAATATTCTAATCATTAACATATACTATTCTAAAAAAATTGGTATAGATATAAGAAAGTTTTTTTCTAGTGTTTCAAAAGGTTATATAGTAATTATTCCGCTTCTATTGTTATTTGGAAACATATTAAATAACCTTCAGGTGTTGGGATGGTTGGGTCTGCTTATAAAAGCAGTACTCATAACTATAATGTATGTGTTATTAATGTGGTTGTTTGGTTTAAATAAGGATGAGAAAAATCTTATTTTAACTCCCAAAAAAAGTACTAATTAAGGCTGAATAAGGAAGGGGGATTTAAAGATATGAATAGCAAAATTATCAGTAAAAAAACTGATACCTTATCGAGGTATCGAACCCAACACTATTTCCAATATTATGGTGAAATTGAATCTATAGAAGATTATATTTTTTATATTGATTGGGCTAAAAAAAATAAGAAAAAGCTTTTCTTTTTAGGAAATGGCTCAAATACCTTATTTACTAGGAAAAATGTAAAAACATTGGTATTAAAAAACAACTTAAAAAAGGAAATTAACTGTATTTCAGAGAAAGAGAACCTATATGAAATATCATCTAATGTCTTAGTTTCTGAGGTGCTTAGCTACTGCTATAAAAGATCACTTGACTCTTTTTACTATTTAGCTTCAGTACCAGCAACCATAGGTGGGGCACTGGCCATGAATGCAGGTCAGGGGCGACAAGTTAATCAATCTATATATGACTTCGTGGAAAGTGTAACATATATAGATAGTGACCAAAGAGTTGTAAAATTAATGAGAAATGAAATGAATATAGAATTTAGGAAAACTATTTTCACAGGATGTCAGGATAAGTTTATTATAGGTGCTGTTTTTAAATTCCCAAATAAAGAATTTCATGGTCAAAATCCTATTATGGATCGAATTAGATGGGCAAAAGCCCACCAAGATAATGTATTACCTAATTGTGGTTCAGTCTTTAATAAAGGTAGCAGTAGATTGTTGAGATATCTGAAAGGATTTAGGATAGGTAAAGCAAAGTTCTCCTCAAAGGCTCAAAACTGGATCAATAATGAATCCACTAGTCCTTATCCAATCCTAACATTAATATTCATTACTAGATTACTACATCTTTTTATCTTTAAAAAAACAAAAATAGAGGTTATACGAGTTAAGTAAGTGTTTTCACTTTACTGTGTTTGCTAACCAGAATGTCATTTAAAGGTTTAATATCTAATAAGGAGTTTCTATCTATGAATAAAATAGCAGTTGCAGGAACTGGGTATGTAGGATTGGTTGCGGGTGCTTGTTTTGCAGAAGTTGGACATTTTGTTACCTGTGTAGATATTGATGAGAGTAAAGTTAAACTAATGAAATCTGGTATCTCTCCTATATATGAAGCCGGTTTAGAGGAGTTAATGAAAAAAAATTACTCTGCAGGAAGAATTGATTATACAACAGATTATAAGACAGCCTATAAAGATGCAGATGCTATTTTTATTGGCGTTGGTACTCCGGAACAATCCGATGGTTCTGCGAATCTTTCATATATTGCTACTGTTGCGAGACAAATTGCCGAATCAATAGAAAAAGATTGTTTAGTCGTTGTTAAATCCACAGTTCCAGTTGGTACAAATGATAAAGTAGAACAATTTATTAAAGACTTTTTAGTTAATGATGTACGTGTTGAAGTAGCTTCTAATCCAGAGTTTCTTGCTCAAGGTTCTGCAGTACACGATACTCTTTATGCTGAAAGGGTTGTTATCGGTACAGAAAGCAAATGGGCAGAACAAAGACTAATGGAAATCTATGAACCGTTCCATTTGCCAATTGTTTCTGTTAATAGAAGATCTGCTGAGATGATCAAGTATGCCTCTAATGATTTTCTTGCACTTAAAATCTCTTACATGAACGATGTTGCTAATCTATGTGAATTAGTTGGTGCCGATATCCAGGATGTAGCCAAAGGAATGAGCTTTGATGAACGTATTGGCAGCAAATTCCTTAATGCTGGTATCGGTTTTGGGGGGTCTTGCTTCCCTAAAGATACAAAAGCACTTGAATATATTGCTAAACAAAATGGATACGAGCTTAAAACTGTAAAAGCTGCAATTGATGTTAATAAAGATCAAAAAACAATGTTATACAAGAAAGCTAGGAAACGACTTATTACCTTTAATGGACTTAAGGTTGCAGTGCTTGGTCTTACATTTAAGCCTGGGACAGATGATTTAAGGGAAGCGGCCTCCCTTGAAAATGTTCCACTGTTGCTAGAACAAGGGGCAGATATCTTTGCTTTTGATCCTGTAGGTGCTAAGAATTTCTCAAAAGTATATCCTGAGGGTCAAAATGGAAGAGGAACTATTACGTATGTAGATAGTCCTGAAGCAGCATTAGAAGGAGCAAATGTTTGTTTTATCTTCACTGAGTGGGGGGAAGTCAAAGCAGTAACTCCTGAAGATTATAAGGAGTTAATGAGAACTCCGCTTGTTTACGATGGGCGGAATATTTATAGTGTAAACGATATGCGAGAAGTTGGGGTTGAGTATCATTCTATTGGACGAGCTTCAACTAGCAGGAAGGGTACAAAGGAGTCGAAGGAACTTGACCTACAATCAGTTAGATACTAATAAAGTCTACCTAATTACCGGAGCAGCTGGGTTTATTGGATATTATCTTTCTATGAAACTATTAGACCGAGGCTGCAAGGTAATCGGATTGGATAATATAAATGATTACTATGACGTAAACCTTAAGTATGCCCGTTTACATCAACTAGAACCTTATGAAAACTTTACTTTTATTAAGGGAGATATTGCAGACAAAGGGCTTATCACCGAGATTTTTGAAGGGCAAAAACCTAACATCGTGGTTAATTTAGCCGCCCAGGCGGGTGTTAGATATTCTATCGAAAATCCTGACGTGTACATCCAGAGTAATATTATTGGCTTTTACAATATACTGGAGGCATGCAGACACTATCCGGTTGATCATCTAGTATATGCTTCATCTAGTTCTGTATATGGGGCTAATAAAAAGGTACCTTTTGAAGAAACTGATTTTGTTGATACCCCAGTGTCTTTATATGCTGCTACGAAGAAATCTAATGAATTGATGGCTTATACTTACAGCCACCTCTATAAGATTCCAGCAACAGGGCTTAGGTTCTTTACCGTATATGGTCCGATGGGAAGGCCAGACATGGCTTACTTTGGCTTTGCAGATAAGTATTTTGCTGGAGAGCCAATTAAAATCTTTAACAATGGCGACTTTGAAAACGATCTGTATCGTGACTTTACCTATGTCGATGATATTGTAGAGGGAATTGAACGTTTGTTAAGCAATCCACCTGTTGGTGATGTTCAACACAAAGTCTTTAACATCGGGAACAATAACCCAGAGAAACTAATGGTTTTCATTGAAACACTAGAAAAATGCTTAGGCAAAGCACTTGGCAGGGAAGTTGTCTTTGAAAAGATGTTTGAACCAATCAAGCCCGGGGATGTTCCGGCAACATATGCTTCTACAGATGAACTCCAAAAAGCTGTTGGGTTTAAACCGAAAACTTCTATTGAAGAAGGGTTGCAGAAGTTTGCGGATTGGTATGTGGAGTATTACAACCAAAAATAATTATTCCTCAGCACCAATTGTCAGGCGGAATTTTTAAGGCGGCCAAATTCATGGCCGCCTTTTATCTTCACAAAGTATTAAATTTCTAAATGTGATTTTAAATCAGTTTGGATGTTTTTTATTTCACTTTCTGGAACAACATAATAATAAATTTTGTTTATTTTTGTTCCTTCACCTTTTATTTCTAGCTGCTGAACATTACCAACCACAGGCTTATAATTTTTCTAAATATCCATCATTTGATCAAAGCTTAAGTTAGTTCGGACATTTTTGCCCAGTGCGTTAAATATATCACCGAAGTTAGTTAGTGATGAGAGGGAAGCCCCTTCTTTTATTACAGCCTGAATAATGTTTCGCTGCCTATTTTGGCGCCCAAAATCACCTCTTGGGTCATTATACCTCATTCTTGCAAACTTTAATGCTGAATCACCATCGAGGGTGATTTGCCCTTTAGGGAATGTTTCTCCTCCCGAAGTGAATTCAAAAGAGTTTGTAACTGTAACTCCTCCAACAGCGTCCACAATATCCTTAAAACCTTCCATATTGATTTGAGCATAGTAATGTATAGGGATATCGAGAAAACTTTCTATAGTGTCCATTGACATTTTTACTCCACCAAAGGCATAAGCATGGTTGATTTTATCCACTGTTCCATGACCTATTATATCAGTTCTAGTATCCCTTGGTATGCTTAGCATTTTAACTGACTTTTGCTTTGGATTTACCGTTAGGACAATGATTGTATCTGAACGACCTCTGTCTCCTTGTCTCTCATCAACACCAAGTAGAAGTACAGAAAAAGGTTCTTGGTTTTCAAAGGTTACTTGGTCGGTCCTTTTGGGAGATTTGTCTCGGTCAATCGGATCATGCATTCTATCTACAGCAGCGGTTAAAGATTCATAAACGATAAAAGTATATGTGCCAACAGCTAATGCCAAGACGAAAAAGGAAATAAATAGGATGCGAACCCAACGTTTTTTCTTCTTCTTTTCTGTTCTCATTTTTCTCCTACGTTTTTCTGATTGCTCCTACTAGAGTACCAAAAATTTGAAGTAGTGGCTATATCGTTTAGTAATAATTTGTCAATGTTTGTAGAATTAAAGCTAACAAGGGGACTACCCCTATTAAAAAGGGAGTCTGCAAACAATTACAATTATATATGCTGGGATTATCCGAAACAAAAATGCACTGGAAGCCTCTATTGATATCCTCGAGCAAATCTACCTTAAGACCCCCGTTCAAAATATCAATATACTGATACAAATCAGTACCGCCTAAATCCTCTTACACCAAATTTAATTTTTCGTTCATTTGGAAAAGAGTAAAAAGAAATATTTACCTTTATTATTTTGATACAAAAATAGACCCCTATCTTTGGGAACCATTTTTGTTGTAAATGGCAGCCTAAAAAGAGAAACAGAAGACAAAAAAATTTAATAATATCAGTAAAAAACTGGGTTTTTCATGGTAAAATATTGATGCTATTATACTGTGAGTTTTTAAAATAGGAGGCAACAGGATTAGAAGAATTAACATGTTTTTTATTGATATGTTGGGATATGTTTATGCGGCTTTTAGGGATAGGTTATGGTCACGAAATACGGAAATAATACAATTAATTTATGGTTCTATGGGGGAATTTTTATTAAAAAGAGATTACTAGTATTGCTGACTGCCTTTTGTATTTTGTTTACTTGCTTTAGTAACATTCCGGTTAAAGCATCAATATCTAATGATGACGGCTCCAATGTTGTTGATACAATTTCTGTTGAAAAGAAGAATATCCTTGTACCTAATCTCCAGGAAGTAAGAGTGACTATCAAAAATAATAATGGAATTGGTTATATAGGGGGTAGCTATACCGGGGTCCAATATATGACCGTAAGTTATAAGTTGCCTTCTGGCAGTTATATGCAAGTTAGACTTTCAAGAAATAACGTATCAGAATCTACTTTCTATGGTTATGCATATACAAATTATTCTGATGTAGGTACATTAACCGTCGCAAATATTACTCAATATTTTTATAGTGGTGGTTTTAGAGTATATTTTGATAAGGATGAAGGCGGAAAATATGAATTAGATGAAGGGAATTACACTGTTTTTGCATCGGATACTATAGGACCGGAGCTTAAGGGTGCTTCAGTCAGTAATACAAAATTAGCTCCTGACCAAAGCATTATACTAACGCTGGATGCCGAAGATCAATTGGGGAGTATAGAAAGTGTATCCGTACAATATTCATTACCAAATGGTGGCGGATTAGGTACAAATGCAACCTATATAGGTAACAACCAATTTCAAGTGACCATGTATGCTTCTATTTTACAAAATTACGGATATGGTAAGTATGAACTTGAATCGGTTCGTCTGACAGATAATCAAGGTAACTCTACGGTTGAATATGATTATAGTGCATACAACTATAGTACAAGGAGTCTGGATGGTGGAGATTTCACTTTCATTCCGGAGGAGAATCCTCCAACCTTGAAGTCTATAACAGTAGAAGATAATGATGTCTTTTCAGGTGATCCAGTAACATTAATTGCAGAAGTTGAAGATGCTTCAGGGGTATCGGAAGTTAAAGCAAACTTCAAAACCCCTCTTGGTTATTCACATACAGAAATATTTACACACTGGTACGGCAATTATTATAAAGCAGAGGTACCTGGATTTTGGACTCAGTATCATTCTATAGGAAGTTGGAAAGTTCAATTTATCTATTTAAATGATACTTACGGGAACTCCACCAATATATGGAACTACAATGTGTACCCATACTGGGGCCAGGATTTGTCTGCTTTTGACTTTTACGTGAATGAAAGAGATGTCACGCCTCCGAGTTCGCCTTCAGTCTCCACGGTAGACGAATATTCTAATTACATTTATGGCAACGCTGAAGCAAATTCAACCGTTACGGCCAAGGTGAATGGAAATACGATTGGCTCAGGGACAGCTGACAATTATGGGTACTATTCAATCTATATTCCAAGACAAGTCGCTCATACAGAAATATATATAACAGCCACTGATGCAAGTGGGAATGAAAGCCAGGCTACCACGGTTATTGTTAGTGATGTAACTCCTCCTGGTAAGGTTTCCGTGGAAGAGGTATACGACTCCTCATCAACTATAACTGGTTATGCCGAAGGAAATTCTCTAGTAAAAGTAGAAGCTAATGGCGTGGAAATAGGCAGCAATTACGCATACTGGCATGGTTGGTATTATGTCTATATTCCTCAGCAACCTGCTGGAACTGAATTAACAGTGACGGCAACTGATAGCTCTGGAAATACAAGCGAAGGAACAACAATTACAGTTAAGGATGGTACTGCACCAAGCAATCCGAGTGTAAACGAAGTTACGGACAAAGATACAAAGGTGACTGGTTATACTGAAACTGGAGCAACAATTGAAATTCATAAAGATGGAACGGTTCTTGGAAGTAGTACTGCAGATGATAACGGTGCTTTTAGTATAGAAATTCCTAAGCAAGACGCAGGAACTCCTTTGTTTATCTATGCACGAGATGTTGCAGGGAATCAAAGTAGTGCTACGGAAATCGTAGTACAAGATGCAACGGCTCCGTCCATTAGTCTTGATCCTATTACTGATCAATCTCTTGCAATTACTGGGACGACAGAAATTGATGCAACTGTAAGTGCCGATATAAAAGGGACTATTTATACAACAACAGCTAATTCAGATGGTAAATTTGAGCTGCAAATTCCAAAGCAAGCCGCTGGAGAAAGGATTAGCGTCACCGTCTCTGATGGTAGGAATACGAGTCAGCCAGTCGTGGTTACCGTACTAGATGTAACGCCTCCTGTTGTTGAAGGTGTTACCGATGGTTCTTTTTACAATAAGGATGTATCTATATCCTTCAATGAAGGAACAGCGACATTGAACGGAGAAACCTATGAGTGGGGAACTGTTATTAAGTCAGAAGGTACGTATATTTTAGTTGTTACTGATGACACTGGGAATCAAACTACCGTTAAATTTACTATTGATAAAACCCCACCAAAAGTAATGGGTGTAGTAAATAACAGCAGTTATCGTGTCGATGTGACCCCAACCTTTAACGAAGGAAATGCTGCTCTTAATGGTTCGGCTTATAAGAGTGGTACTGTCATTAAGGATGAAGGTTCATATACGTTAGTTGTAACAGACTTGGCTGGCAATAAAACTATTGTTAAATTTGCCATCGATAAAACAGCTCCGGTTGTTTCAGGTATTAAAAATAATACCTACTATAATACCGATGTTATACCTTCCTTTACGGAAGGAACGGCTACTTTAAACGGTGTTGCTTTTAAAAGTGGGAATGTGGTTAGCGTCGAGGGGGCGTACACCCTAATTGTAACTGACTCAGCTGGCAATAAAACGACTATTACCTTTACGATCGATAAGATTGCTCCAGTTGTAACAGGTATCGAAAATGATACACACTATAATACAAATGTCACTCCGTCGTTTAATGAAGGAGTTACTAGTCTTAATGGAATAAGCTTTACTAGCGGAACCGAGATTAAGCTGGATGGATTCTATACACTTGTTGTAACCGATAGGGCGGGGAATAAAACAACTGTGAAATTTACTGTTGATAAAATTGCCCCAGTTATTACAGGAGTAGAAAATAACAAAACTTATACCAGTGCAATCACACCGGCCTTTAATGAAGGGACTGCAACCCTCAACGGTGAGAACTTTGAGAGTGGAACAGCTATTAAAGTTGATGGAACATACACTTTGGTTGTAACGGATAAGGCTGGAAATCAATCGACTGTCAAATTCATTATCGACCTAAACGCGCCACTTGTTTCCGGGGTTGAGAATAGTGCCAGCTATAATAAGGATGTAACACCGACATTTGAAGAAGGAACAGCTACCCTTAATGGTTCACCTTTTAAGAGTGGTGAGGTAATTAAAGCAGAGGGAGATTACACTCTGGTTGTAACTGATGGTGCTGGCAATAAAACAACCGTTAAGTTTACTATCGACAAATCAGCACCAGTAATATCAGGAGTTGAGAATAATAAAGTTTATAAATCAGAGGTAACACCTACATTTAACGAAGGAACTGCTACCTTGAATGGGTCAGCTTTTTCGAAAGGTAAAGTCATTAGTTCCGACGGGGCTTACACTCTGGTTGTTACTGATAAGGCAGGAAATACATCTACCGTAAAGTTTACAATTGATAAAACTGCACCAAAGGTGACCGGTGTTACAAACAACGCCTATTATAATAGAGATATAACAGTTCTCTTTAATGAAGGGGCCGCAACATTGAACGGGGCTGCTTTTAAAAGCGGAGCGGTTGTGAAAAATCCAGGAGTTTATACTCTAGTAGTTACTGACTTGGCCGGCAACAAGACTACTGTGAAGTTCACAATTGATAAGACGGTCCCAAAAGTAACCGGTGTAACGAACAATGGTTTTTATAACAGGGATGTTAAAGTGACCTTCAATGAAGGTAAGGCAACTTTAAACGGAGTAACTTTCGTTAGTGGCAACGTGGTGAAGGCTGCAAAGGTTTATACATTGGTTGTAACTGATGCGGCGGGCAACAAGACCACGGTGAAATTCACAATCGACAAAGCGGCTCCAAAGGTAACCGGTGTTGCCAACAACGCTTACTACAATAAAGATGTCCGTGTTTATTTTAACGAAGGTAAAGCGACCTTGAATGGAGTAGCCTTTAAGAGTGGTACTGTCGTTAAAACAGCAAAAGCATACACGCTCGTCGTGACTGATTCTGCTGGCAATAAAACAACGGTCAAATTCACAATTGATAGGACACCTCCCGCGGCTCCGAAGGTTAACGCTGTAAAAAGCGGATCCAAGACGGTAACCGGAACAGCGGAAGCCTATTCCGTTGTAACAATTAAGGTTGGTACAAAAGTAATTGGTAAAGCGACAACTGACCGTTATGGAAAGTATAAAGTTACAATTCCGGCACAGAAGCGGAACACGGCATTGTATGTTACTGCAAAGGATCGGGCTGGGAATGTGAGCAAGGCGACGAAAACCGTAGTGAAATAGTTTAAATCCAGGGGTCTAAACTGAAAATACCTTTCCAGTTAAGACCCCTAGTAATCTATAGAACAAATTTGTGATGCTTTTATTAGCCAACTATATTTGTTTTATAACATTAGGGAGAGCATATTCCATTGAAAAAGAAACTGTTTTTTCTCATAGCTGCGATAATATTATTCATAAGCACTATCCCTGTAAATAATACATTAGCGTCAGATTTAAAAGAGCCCGTATTGAAAGTTTTAAATGTAAATAAAAAAGAGGTTACTGTTGGAGATTCAATTGAATTGAGTATAGGCTTAGAGGATGTAACGGATGTAAATTATATTGTTGCCTGGTATATCTCACCTATCACAAAAAGTACTACGTACGTTACTCTATATTACAATGTTGAAACAGGTTTGTTTGAAGGTATTATTCCAATACAATCAACATCAGAAATCGGAGAATATCAATTAAACAGAATTACATTCTATCTAGATGGTTATACTACCAATATTTTTGAATCTACATTCTTTACAGACGGAAATTTTAATGTAAACGGTACAAATACCGAAGATTTTATTAAAAGCATTAGTGTCGATAAAAAGGAAGCTGTTTCTGGCAATAGTGTAAAAATTAGTGTGAAGGTTTCCGATGCAAAAGGGATTAATTATATTAATGCTTTGTATGTTATGCCAATTAGTAATAATTCAATTTATGTAAAACTCAATTACAATTCTGAATCAGGCTTCTTTGAGGGGAGTATTCCCATCCAGTCCATTTCGGAACCGGGGGAATACACTTTTACCAGACTTGATGTTTATAAGAGCGATAATATAATTAGCTTTGACCAGTCAGAATATTTAAAGGATGGTAATTTCACTATAACTGGTACAAGTGGAATGGGATTTTACAGCAGCTTAAGTATTGATAAGAAGGAAGTAACTGCAGGTGAAACGGTAAATCTTAAAATGAAAGTAAATGACAATGAAGGAATTCGCTATATCCTGCTTTGGTATAGTGAGCCTCTGACAAATAAAACCAAATATTTTTACCTTTATTTTAATAACCAAACCGGATTTTTTGAAGGAAGCCTCAAAATCAATAGTGAATTTGAATTAGGTCAGTATTCAACTAATAGGTTCGACTTATATGCATCCGGCCTAACATATAGTTATATCTTTTCTGATCATAAACTGGAAAATGGGGATTTTATTGTCGTAAAAGATGTTGTTCCTCCTAGTGTTCCGGTAGTTATTAATATATCAGATCACTCAACAAGTATCTCTGGGACATCTGAACCAGGTTCAACTGTAAAAGTGCTGGATGGAGAAAATATCTTAGCTAGTGCGGAGACCGACCAAAATGGAGACTTTATAGTCTATATTCCGATTCAACGCGCAGGAACCGCTTTAATGATAACAGCTACAGATACTTCTGGAAATGAAAGTCAAGGTGTAACAATTCTTGTAGAAGACAAGACTCCACCGCCAAATCCTATTGTGAGTGACATTGGGGACAGTGACACTGTAATTATTGGAGAAACGGATCCTTATGACAATGTGGTCGCTTATGCAAATGGAAAAATTATAGGAGAAGCCTTTGCAGAAGGGGACGGAAAGTTTTCTATTCAAATTAGTCCCCAGCATAAAGAAACCTTGGTAACTGTGTTTTCCATTGACAACTCCGGAAATCAGAATGATGGAACCACAGTTTTGGTAAAGGATAAAACTAGACCTATTGTACATGTAAATGCTGTTACAGACCAAGATACGTTTATTGTTGGTACTACCGAAGCAGAGGCGTTAGTCACCGCTATGATTGAAAATGAAACACTTAGTACGATTGCTGATGATGAAGGGAAATTCCGCATTCAAATATCACGGCAAATGGCGGAGAGAAAAATTACTTTAACAGCAACTGATGGTATTAATGATAGTGAACCAGTAGTGATTACCGTTATCGATGTAACAGCTCCAATCATTTATGGAGTAACAGATAATGGAATTTATAATAGAGATTTAGTTATACATTTTAATGAAGGAGCAGGGACTCTTAATGGTGAAAACTTTATAAGTGGAACTGTTGTTAATATGGATGGAATATACACCTTGGTTGTAACGGATAAGGCTAGTAACAAAACAACGGTTGAGTTCAGTATTGACCTCCAAGCGCCAGTGGTCTCGGGGGTTCAGAATGATGTCAGCTACAATAAGGATGTGATACCAACTTTCGAGGAAGGTACAGCCACTCTAAATGGAGCGCCTTTCAAAAGTGGAGAGATAGTTAAAGTAGAAGGGGACTACGACCTAGTTGTAACAGATACAGCTGGCAATAATACAACTATTAAGTTTACCATCGACAAAACGGCACCAATTATATCAGGGGTTGAGAATAACAGAGTTTATACATCAGAAGTAGTTCCAGCCTTTAATGAAGGAACTGCCACCTTAAATGGATCGTCTTTTTCGAGGGGAGAAGTTATTAGTTCCGAGGGGGCTTACACTCTTGTTGTTACAGATAAAGCTGGAAACTCAACAACAGCCAAGTTCGGAATAGATAAAACTGCTCCAGTCGTATCAGGTGTTAAAGATAATACGAGTTACAATAAGGATGTAACAGCTACCTTTAATGAAGGAACGGCTACTTTGAATAAAGTCCATTATTCTAGTGGAGATGTAGTTGAAGCTGAGGGAGATTACACCTTGGTTGTAACTGATCAAGCCGGTAATAAAACTACAGTAAAGTTTACTATTGATAAAACAGCACCCGTAATATTTGGAGTAAAAGCTGATAGCATCTATAACCAAGACGTTACGCCAACGTCCAATGAAGGAACGGCTACACTTAATGGCTCCGTCATTACTAGTGGTACAACTGTTAAGGCAGATGGGTCTTACACACTTGTGGTTACTGACAAGGCTGGTAATAAAACTACAATTGAGTTTTCTGTCGATAAAACATTTCCAGTTGTAACTGGTGTTGAAAACAATGGCTACTATAACAAAGAAGTAACTCCAGTCTTTAATGAAGGAACAGCGACACTAAATGGTGCTGCTTTTACAAGTGGTACAAAAGTAACAGCGGCTGGAATCTATACGCTCGTTGTTACTGATAAGGCAGGAAATGCAACTACCGTTAAGTTTACAATTGATAAAACGGCTCCAAAGATAACCGGTGTTACAAACAACGCCTACTATAATAAGGATGTTAAGATTACCTTTGAAGAAGGTAGAGCAACATTGAACGGGGTTGCTTTTAAAAGTGGATCGGTTGTGAAAAATCCAGGAGTTTATACTCTAGTAGTTACTGACTTGGCCGGCAATAAAACAACTGTTAAGTTCACGATTGATAAAACTGCACCAAAGGTAACGGGTGTCACGAACAATGCTTTTTATAACAAGGATGTTAAAGTCTCCTTCAATGAAGGAAAGGCGACTTTGAACGGAGTAGCTTTCACAAGCGGTACGGTGGTAAAGACTGCAAAGGTTTATACATTGGTCGTAACCGATGCAGCCGGAAACAAGACCACCGTGAAATTCACAATCGACAAAACGGCCCCGAAGGTAACTGGTGTTGCCAACAACGCTTTTTACAATAAAGAAGTCCGGATTTATTTTAACGAAGGTAAAGCGACCTTGAATGGAGTAGCCTTCAAGAGTGGAACTGTCGTTAAAACAGCAAAAGCATACACGCTCGTCGTAACTGACTCTGCTGGCAATAAAATAACTGTCAAATTCACTATTGATAAGACACCTCCCGCGGTTCCGAAGGTTAACACTGTAAAAAGCGGATCCAAGACGGTAACCGGAACAGCCGAAGCCTATTCCGTTGTGACAATCAAGGTTGGAACAAAAGTGATTGGTAAAGCAACAACTGACCGATATGGAAAGTATAAAGTTACTATTCCGGCACAGAAGCGGAATACGGCATTGTATGTTACTGCAAAGGATCGAGCGGGGAATGTGGGTAAGGCAACGAGGACAGTAGTGAAGTAATGTTAAATGACTAAACCAGGTAGGGATTCCCTTACCTGGCTTGGTCTTTTTTATATAGTCATTTATGAATTTATTCTGAAGGTGGAGCTAGCTTTATTCAAGATGCACTTATTTTATATGGGGTTCGATTGTTCTTAGTTATTTCCCCCTAATATCATTGTTTTTCATTGAATTTACTACCGTTGTAAAATCCTTAATACAGGTATTATCATTGCAATTATTAGCCTTCCTGGACATACTTGAATTAATCCTATGAGTTTCAATTAATTCGTTCCGTCTATTAGTGATATTGCATTCCTCTTACTGAGTAAATAATTAATTTTCCTTTAAGCTCAGTTTCTTCTTTTTCTTCTCTGCTAACTTTACCCGTACGCTAGCATACTCTATTAATCTCTCAATAAAATCTGAACCAGCTTTTATTGATATTGCTTCTTTTGATGGAAATGAGCCGAGATATATTTTCTCATCCACAATGAGTTCAGGAGAAAACTTCTTTACTTTTTCAAATACTTGGCGGTTTTTAAATCCATTACGACGCCCATTATGGAAAATCTTATAGATATTTTGCTCTTTGGATACTGAAATAAACTGGTCAATATTTAATTGAAGAATGTTTGTTGAAAGCCCAGAATTATCAACAGCAACTATTAGATAGGTATTTCCATCCCTATTTCCATAAACAGGATCATACTTCAGTTCAGCAGTCCCAAAAATACCAATGCGGTAGATTGAATGCTTCCCATTTAATTCTTTAACGATAAGACTTCGATAGTATCCGGGGAAACTTCCCCCACCTGCATTTCCAAAAGAAAATATTCCGTATGATAAATCCTCTATGATATTTGTATTGTATTTGCCACTCTTAATAAATACACCACATAATATGTAATTTTGCAGTTCTGAAATAAATGGGTGCAACTCCGTATGAGTGCCTTCTCCAATATATCCTTTTTGAAGTAAGAAACTAATATAACGGTCATATGTGGTCAAATCATATGGTAATCTCCGTAATTCACGTAATCTCGTATATTCCACCTTTCCCTTTACCAGTTCTGCATACTTAAAGAGTTCATTGGTTAAAGGAATTACTTTATCATTCATTACCTCATACAATTGCATTTGTTTTCCATTTGCAATCCCAATATACTTTGCTTTAAGGATTTTGTTGTAAGTTTTAACCTGCTCTAAGGTATGATCTGTTAATTCTATATGGCTAGCTTTTATTTCTAACACTAAAAGGGCATGTTGAATACCATCACGATCTTTATGCCAAACTACTATATCAGCTCGTTTTTTAGATGTTGAATCAATATGGTTAAGAGCAAATTCTGTACTGATTGAGTCTTTCGGAATTTCCATCTCCTCAATTAATACCTGAATAATTTTTTGTCTAACTTCCTCTTCAGGTGTATACTGAAGCAAAATTTGACGGCATGGATCATAAATCAACTTCTTTCTTCCATTTTTAAGTATCTTCATTTGTTTGTTCCCTTTTATAGAATTTGATAGGATGCCTATCAACCATGCCCACATCAATAAACTCTAAATATCCTTTCTCTAGAATAGATAACTTTGTTGTTAAAGTTGTATGCATCTGCCTCGATATATCATAAAGGATTACATTGTCTTCGAAATCAACAGAGTACAAAATTAGAAAAGTTGTCAACATAGGTTCTTCTTCTTCCAAGCTCTCATTTACCATGGCATACACTTCATAAGGGTTATTAATAAATAACGTTTTCAATTCATAATGCGTCAAATGATTATTAATAATTTGGCATGAATTATTCTTTATTATAATTTCAGTTGGAAACACAAAATCATCCTCCTAGGAATATTTTACCAAGTATATAATGGTGCTAGTCCCTTATTATTCAATATGAACCGTTTAATTACGCCAGTAGTTATTCCATACAACCCCGTTATACAACATTTTAACAGTCTAACTACTAGGGTATGCAAGCGCTTTATGAAAAAACTCCTCTCATTTTCATAATAAAATGAGAGGAGTTTTTTTATTAAGAGAATACTGATTAAAGCCACCCAAATGTACCGCTTATGACATAGTTTGTACCAATGAATGACAGAGAATTTACCACCATATAACAAGCTACTTACCAGTACTCCCAGATTACTGAGAGGTTTATATATTCATATAATCCGGTTTCCGATAAAGCCTAAATGTGCAACAGTAACAGAGCCACAGCGTAGTTGCTTGCCATTGACTGTAACGTCCCGATGCTTAGAATTCGGTGAAAGGGGACGGGGTCCCACCAGCGGGCAACTTAGAATCAATTTGTCCGTGTTTGCAGGCGAACCTCTAGGCTTTTATTTTAGCTAAGCGGATTTTAAATCTGTGAAATTGAAAAATTCGAATTGCCTGAGATTAGCCCCTCCTGTTGAGCTTTATAAAGATAAACAAAGCTATTATCGGACAGTTTTGTCTTTATACTTTCTTTCATATCAACATAATTTGTTCCTATTTCAATGCCACCGGATATACTTGCTCCCATAACATCTATATTTATCGGAACATGAGTTGATAATGGGGTTAATAGACTTGTTAATATAAGAGAATTCTTTGGATTTACTATGGAACTCAGTGAGGAGAAGACGAATTTAATATAGGACCCCTTAAGAGCTTTCGCTATTTCACTCGTACCAAGTTCAATCTTTTCTTTATAACTAATTGTTTTTTCTTTAATCTCAATAATAGAATCTGAATTAGCTATTTGCGATTCAAATTCGTTAATAATAGTTCTGAATTGCAGAAGTTCGTCTCGGTGTCTTTTTTTAAAATCTAATATTTCCTCGTAAGGAACATTTGGAAGAGGTGTAGGCAATATATTTCTTAAATGGTTACTTAGGAAAGGCTTCTCATTATTGTCAACCCTATTTTGATTAGTGCATTTTAAGTAGGATAAATCATAATACTGATTTTGGTCAGTACCAATAACAGTTTGATTCTCATCCCCAATAGCTAGATACTTTGCTAATATTGTCATATATAAGTTTGCCGCTTGTCCGTCCATTTCTACCCACTTATCAGAATCCTTTCTGGAAAGCACTCCACTTTCTTTCAATAAATGAATCATCATATAGTTAAGTTTCTTGGTGTGAATCTTATGCTTTCCATCTACATTTCTAAAAACCGTACCTATTCTTTTAGGCCTGCTAGTAATGTAATCATTTATTTTTAAAGTAAACTCGGTTTCAAACTCTTTATATAATTCACTTTTCAAAAGCTGTGTCGGGTTCATAGTTCTGTATTGTCCTACGCTAGATAAATATTCAATAGAAGGGGATAGTGAATTGAATTCAGGGGATTCTGGGACAATAGAACTAATTTCATCCCAGTAAAGTAAAGAGTTTCTAATCCATTGACCATCTGGAATATCAATGTTAGGAAAGTAAAGTATCGTTCTTTTCATCTAATTCACCCACTTGTCATTTTTCCTATATTTTCTATATAAGAAGGGGAAAATCCTTCATATACAGAAATTTTAGTTAGTTTTAGGAAATATTTCCTATTTCGTACCTATATTAGAAATGAATGGATACAATATCTGCCGCCATTTAAAAAAAACCCTAATCTCTACTTACTGTATAAGAGTAACAACCACTAACGTTCTCCCTTTCATCCCCTACCGTCTTTTCCATCTTATTTACAGCCATCGACAATGAGTTGACCAACTTCTGCCTAGGGTTTACCAGACAAGGTGATCCAATAGAGACTGAAAAAAGTGAAGCAGATATCAAAGGGCAAGACTATTTTATTGTTTCGAACAATAAGGAAGGCTAAGCATTCACCAGTTTAACAGAAATAATGTAAAGCTAATAAAAAGGAGAATGCGGGATATTGGCATTACTGAGTAATAAGTTTTTTTATTTTTAATAACAAGAAGATATTGTTTGCAGAATATATTTAATCTGTAAATAAATTGTTTATTAACGTGTTAGTTGTCCATTATAATAAAATTGTAATTTAAATACTTTTAAGGAAAAGGCTTATTTATTTCTCTAAAAATGGGGGAACTTTATGAAACAAAGGAGCTTCTTGATAATTTTCACAGCCTTCCATGTATTCTTCACGTGTTTAGTAGGTATTCAAGGTAAAGCAAGTTCAGGGACTAGTGTAAGTGGAATAATTAATCAGAATACAACATGGACGGCTGAAGGTTCTCCATATTTTTTAGCCGGAGATATTCAAATCGCTAATGGTGTCAAATTAACCATAGAACCTGGGACAACGATCGAAGGAAATAATAAAAGAATTAGAGTATTTGGGGACTTTGAAGCAGTAGGAAATTCTGAGTCAAAAATAAAATTTAACAATGTAGATATAGAACCGGGAGCTGGTGATTATACTAAGAGGTTCCTAATCCACATTGAGTATGCTGATATTAATTATGGTAGTTTGTATCGCCCAGGTCCTGGAGCTATCTATGGAAGTTTAATATTAAGAGATTCAAGGCTTTCAAATCTATCTAGTTACTTATATCTTTGGTATCCGACGAATGACGTAAATATTGAAAGAAATGTATTTATTAGTTCTGAAGGAATCAGTGTTGGAACAAGCGATAATGTTAAAGTAAATATTTTAAATAATGTGTTTTATAATTATAAAAATTTTGCCGTTGAAAACTGGGCAAGCTATTCAAATTCCGAAACCATTGTTTCATATAATTCTTTCTTAAACCGTAAGGATTATACAGGTTATGCTCTAGTACTTCCCGCTGGTTACTCATCTTCAAAAATGACAGCAATGAATAACTATTGGGGAGCAACAAATGAAGCAGCTATAGAAAGAATGATATTTGATAAAAATGATGACCTTAGTTCTGCATCATATATCAACTTTAAACCTTATTTATTATCACCAGATCAAAATACACCTGATATAATTCCTCCTAACGTTCCAAGCGTTAATGAAATAACCGATAAATCAACTAGTATAACTGGAACATCAGAACCAGGTTCGACGATTACAGTAAAGTCAGAAACAGGTGTAATAGGAACTACAGTAACTCAAGATGATATGACATTCTTGGTGCCCATCAACTTGCAAAAGGCAGGAACAACTTTAATGGTAACCGCAACAGATTATGCTGGTAATGTAAGTGAGGGAAAGGAAGTAACTGTAAAAGATGTAACTGCGCCTTTTATACAAACAATAAATGAAGTAACGGATAAATCAACGAGTGTTAATGGAATTTCAGAAATGGGTTCAACCATAAATGTCAATGCAGGAACCTTGCCAATAGGAACAGCATTGACACACGAAGATGGATCTTTCACTGTACCTATTAACCTACAAAAAGCAGGAACCACTCTAACCATTACCGCAAGCGATAATGCAGGGAATGTTAGTGACCCTAAGGAAGTTACCGTGAAGGATGTTACATTCCCTATCATTGAAGGAGTGACGAACGATTCTTTATACAATAGAGATGTAACCATCTTCTTTAATGAAGGAACAGCCACTTTAAATGGAGAAAACTATGAGTTGGGCACCCTTATTAAGGATGAAGGTTTTTATACATTAGTAGTTACAGATGAAACAGGGAATCAGACTACAGTAAAATTTATCATTGATAAAACACCACCACATGTTTTTGGTGTAGAAAATGACGTTATTTATAATAACGACGTGACGCCTTTATTTGGTGATGGTACTGCTACACTTAATGGTTTGGCTTATACTAGTGGAACTGTAGTTAAGGATGAAAGAACTTATACTCTAGTGGTTACAGACCCAGCGGGCAACAAAACAACAGTTCGATTTACCATTGATAAGACGGCACCAGTCGTTTCCGGAGTTATCAATAACGCTTACTATAACAAAGAAGTAACTCCAGTGTTTAATGAAGGAACAGCAACATTAAATGGAGCCACTTTTGCTAGTGGCCAAACCGTTAAAGAAGAGGGATCATATACTCTGGTTGTAACTGATAAAGCAGGAAATAAAACTACAGTTCAGTTCATCATCGATAAAACTGCACCTGTTATTTCCGGAGTGGCAACTGATGGTATTTATAACGAAGAAGTAACACCAACGTTCAACGAAGGTACGGCTACCCTAAATGGCTCCGCATTTACAAGTGGTACAACTATTAAGATGGATGGATCTTACACGCTTGTGGTAACAGATAAGGCAGGAAATAAAACTACTATCAAATTCACTGTCGATAAGACCCCACCAGTGGTGGAAGGTGTAGTAAATGATAGCTTATTCAACAAAGCTGTTACGGTGACATTTACTGAAGGCACCGCAGAATTGAATGGTGAAAGTTTTAATAGTGGTACATTAATCGAGAAAGATGGAAACTACACCCTAGTTGTAACAGATACAGCTGGAAACATAACAACAATCAAGTTTATCATTGATACAACTGGCCCGATTGTAACAGGTGTAACGGATAATACCCTTTACAATAAGGATGTAACTCCAGTCTTTAATGAAGGAACAGCGACACTAAATGGTGCTGCTTTTACAAGTGGTACAAAAGTAACAGCGGCTGGAACCTATTCGCTCGTTGTTACTGATAAGGCAGGAAATGCAACTACCGTTAAGTTTACAATTGATAAAACGGCTCCAAAGGTAACCGGTGTTACAAACAACGCCTACTATAATAAGGATGTTAAAATTACCTTTGAAGAAGGCACAGCAACATTGAATGGGGCTGCTTTAACCAGCGGATCGGTTGTGAAAACTCCAGGAGTTTATACTCTAGTAGTTACTGACTTGGCTGGCAATAAGACAACTCTGAAGTTCACCATTGATAAAACTGCCCCTAAGGTAACCGGTGTAACGAACAATGCTTTTTATAACAAGGATGTTAAAGTGACCTTCAATGAAGGCAAGGCAACTTTAAACGGAGTAACTTTCGTTAGTGGCACTGTGGTGAAGACTGCAAAGGTTTATACATTGGTCGTAACCGATGCAGCCGGAAACAAGACCACCGTGAAATTCACAATCGACAAAACGGCTCCGAAGGTAACCGGTGTTGCCAACAACGCTTTTTACAATAAAGATGTCCGTGTTTATTTTAACGAAGGTAAAGCAACCTTGAATGGAGTAGCCTTCAAGAGTGGTACTGTCGTTAAACCAGCAAAAGCATACACGCTGGTTGTAACCGACTCTGCTGGCAACAAGACAACGATTAAGTTTACGATTGATAAGACACCACCTGCAGCTCCTAGGGTTAACACGGTAAAAAGCGGAGCAAGGACGGTAACTGGAATAGCCGAAGCTTATTCCGTTGTGACAATCAAGGTTGGAACAAAAGTAATCGGAAAAGTAACCACTGATCGATATGGAAAGTATAAAGTAACAATTCCAGCACAGAAGCGGAACACAGCACTTTATGTTAATGCGAAGGACCGGGCTGGGAATGTGAGTAAGGTGACGAAAACTACAGTGAAATAGAGAAATAGTAAAAGAGATTATTCCTAGTATGTATGGGAATAATCTCTTTTTGTTAAGGTGCCTGTGAATCGCGGCATAAAAAATTTTATAACCTACTAATAATTTTTAGAAAAATAGAGTATGTAGTCATAATTAGAATCTCATTGAATATTTTAACTTTAATAGGGGTTGTTCAATGAGTAAAAGAAGTATAGATGAACTACTTGTAAAAAAGAAATTGATCGAGGAAATGGTAGAAATCATAAACAATCCAATACTGACGGGATATTCCAAAGCGTATTACCTACGTAATGTAGCAATTCAGACATGGACTGAACATTATCCGGTTAAGAGTTCAAAACATGAAGGTTGCAAATATTGGTCAGCGCAGGCTTTTAAACAGGTATTTGAAAGAGATGAATATACAAAAGCAGAACCTTTGTTACATGAACATGTAATCCCAAAAGAGTTTTTAATTAAAAATATTTTTCTAAGTGGCGGGAACGGACCTGTGGATTACCAATATATTGAACATTATCTTAATGAGTATACCTTTGCATGTGTTCTAACCAAAAGTGAAAACTCAAGGATTAATGCTGTTTCTATTTCAACCATGCCTCCTGAGTTTATGGAAATTAAGAATGAGAATTATTTAAAGGGCTGGCTTCGTTACTCTAGAGCAGGAATAGATGTATACGAAGTAAAATGGAATGATAAAGTACCTGTAAAGAAGAGGAAAGTGGATACAGATAACATACAATTAGTTTAATTTTTTCACCATTTGTTTAGGTCTTGCTATTACCCGGTATTTATTGTTTCATACCTCGATTGTCACAGTCTGTGTGAAAATACCCGCTGAAATTCATATGCTTGGATTCCAGGGAATTTCTTGTTTCGCTGTTAAATGAAAATATTTCACCGGTTGAATCGGTATATAGAAGGCATTGTGAATTGTAGGTTCACAGCGCCTTTTTAGTTTGCGGCGCGGGAGGGTTGGTTTGGGTGTTGCAATGTGTCCGATTTAGTAGAACTCTTTCTGATTTTATACCGCAGCATAAATTCAGATGCCTGTCACTCCACGGTTACCACCTCTGCCATCTTTTTTACTACCCTTTGACAAAGAGTTTACCAGCCTCAACGATCAATTTTCAAAATACGTTAAGATTAAACAGAAACAGTGTTATTCGAATATCCACCACCATTGACTTAACTTTTGTCCGTTTAGTGGTACTAATGTAGGTTAGGCAAAAATAAAAACCTAGAAGCTCACCTGGAATTTATGATAATACGGACAAATCAATTCTAAGTAGTCGCTGGAGGTGCCTGGTATCCAAATTTGTATTTGCTGTTGGGGATGAAACGGTAAATATAACTCCTCGAGCCCCAATTCCTACAATTCCAGAGGATATTGATTTCTTTAATCGATATGAATTGGATGGTATACCGGTAGAATCCTTTGAGCCTATCAATATTAAATGTTTCCTTGTCAGAACTGTCCGGGTATATGATTCGTCCCGGGCTGGGAAATGATGCCGGGATTATTGGTGATCTTTTGCTTGCCAACCAAGCAGGATATAAGTGAATACTCTATTATGTAGATAGGGAATAAAGAATAATCAATTATATTTTGAAGGGTGTTGGATTTAAATGCGATTACAAGGAAAGAAAGTGATCAGCCTGGTCCATCAGGATTTTGAAGACTTAGAGCTTTGGTATCCGATTTATAGGCTGCGCGAAGAGGGTGCGGTTGTACATCTTGCAGGAGAAGAGGCAGGCGCTGAATACAAGGGGAAATACGGAGTACCGGCCAAAGCGGATTTCACTTATGCAGATATTGATGGCGATCAATATGATGCCATTTTAGTACCAGGGGGGTGGGCCCCGGATAAAATTCGCCGTTTTCCTGAAGTGCTATCCCTAATACAGAACATGGATGCAAGTGAAAAGGTTATAGGACAAATCTGCCATGCTGGCTGGGTGCTCATTTCTGCAAAGATTCTATCTGGAAAAAAGGTAACAAGTACCCCGGGAATTCGGGACGATATGGAAAATGCAGGAGCCATTTGGTATGACGAACCAGTTGTCGTTGACGGCCATCTTGTATCAAGCCGCCGACCGCCAGATCTCCCCGATTACATGAGAGAATTTATTCATGTTTTGGAACGAAAATAGCGCGAAGTAAAAAAGCTTCTGTAAAGCAAATATATATAAGGCGGCCTAATCATGGTCGCCTTTATAATAGTACAGTTAAAGTTCTCTATGGGCTTTTAAATCAAACTGAATCTGTTGTTTCTCATCTGGTAATATCCAAATGAAGCAGCTGTACATATAAAAATTATTTAATAGTCTATCACCACCCGATTTTTCTTGTTTCACAGGTTGAATTAGATTAAAGAAGGCATTGTGGACTAAGTTCACAATGCCTTTTTGTACTAGGAGGAATGAGGGTGTTTCGCTTTTAAGCTCTCTTCACAACTTCCAGATAAACCGTCCCTATGGTTTCAGGATTGGAAGAGAAATCTTTACAGTCGTCCCTTCATTTTTGGTACTCTTAATGTCAATCTCGCCATTCAGGTTTTCAATAATCCTGTAAACGACCATCATTCCCAGGCCTGTCCCATGAGCGGTAGGCGAAAAGAACGGCATGCCTAAATTCCGTAATTGTTCCTCCTGCATTCCGTTGCCGTTGTCTTTGATCAGGAGGGTACAGACAGAGCCTGCTGCAGTGTAACTGATTTCAATGACTCCACTGCTTGTATCAATGCTATGCTTATAGAGATTAACCAGTGCCTGGACAAATTGTTCGGAACGTCCGGATATAGTGAATGAGGGAATAGACTGAACCGTAATCTGCGTATCAGTGCCGGATAGGAGCGGTGATATGACATCAATTGAATTTGTAATTGCAGCATCCAATTTAAACGTACCGCCAGACTCTGTGTATGGTCTGGCAAATGTTAGATAATCGCTCATAACCTTATCCGCACTATCAATTTCATCAAGCGCCAGTTGAATAAAATACTCCTTCCTTTCATTGCCCAGCTCAGGGTCATCCTTCAATAATTGCAGGACTCCTCTTGCAGTTGTTAAAGGATTTTTTATTTCGTGATTGACCGCTGCAGCCAGCTGGCTTAACACGTCAATCTTTTCAGCCTCGATCACCTTTCTCCTGATTAAATAATTCTTACGGATGATGTCGAACATGCAACATACGAGAATGATTCCCAGAGTATTGAAAAGAATATAATCTATCCACTTTGCAAGATCGAAGAAGTTGTTTTCAAAATACGAAATTCCAATAAGAAAAATAATTGAAAAAGTGATATTGACGGCCACACTAAGAAGTAAACGATGTCTAGCCGTTAGGCGGAAATACAATGGCCTTACATAAACCGTTAAAAGGAACAGCAGAATCGAAATCGAAATGCTCACTAGTACATGCGGACCGCCCTGCAGCACTTTTATAATAGCTCCCACAACTACCAGGACAAATCCGGTTACAGGGCCGCCATATAAAATTCCAAACCAAAAAGGAATTCGGCGCAAATCATAATGAACCCCTACAACTTCATAAACAGTAAAGGACATACAAAGTGCCATTGTTATACTGGATACAATGAGAATGGATAGTTTATTGTGATTGCGATTAAGCGGAGAGCTTTCTCGCCAAATTTGATGAATGATAATCCCTAATAGAACGACCAATAGATTTAATAAGAGATTGACTGTTACTTGAGTCATGTGTTCCAGAACTCCTTGTATTGAATAGCTTCATAACATCATTTGTTTGTGTATCTGTTACTTAGGAATGTGAAGAATTGTATAAACATACAATAATCCCCACCTAAAAACTACGTGGATTGGCATGCCTTTGCGTCGCATTCCGAATCTGTATTGTCAAATTTTCAATAGTTTTATTATACATTAAATGTTATTTCTGGAGTTAGAGTTTGGGAATGCTAAAACCTTATTTCTTTGTCAAAGGGGATGTCCAAAAGGCACGTGAATGTTTGAACTGCACCCCAATTGTTAGTCATATCTAACAATTGGGGTGCAGTTTTTTAATGGCAAAATTTACTTTAGAAGTAACCTAGGCACAATAGTAATCGGGTAGCAAGTGATTGTAAGATAATTACAACAATAATACTTTTTATATTTTTTGAATATTATTACATTTCTTATCTTAAAAAAAGTAAGAGGAGAGATCAAAAAGAGCTCGAATGAAAAATATGTCAATGAACGTGTAGCAATGTTGGAATTAGAAAATATACCTAAGCCAGTAAAGTTTTCAGTTTCTATAGAAAATGAAACGAATTACCGTTTACAGTATCTCGCTAAACAATTAGAAACTAGCAGGGCAAATTTAGCTGCTAATTTTATTCAACTGGCTATAGTTGAAGCACAAAAAACACTGGGAATTAATCCTTTTGATTTCGAGAGTGAATATGGAAAGGCCTACTTAAAGAATTGTAGTGGGAACTTTCATCAAGATGAGACAGGCTATTATCGTGTTAACTCTAATGGAGAGAAGATTAAAATTACAGATTCAACGAACGAGGAAGAAGTGGATTATAGTTCAAAGTCGAAATGAAAAAGATAAAAGGTTCCAATCATCACCAATTTTTATAGAATCCTTTTTGACTAGTTCCAGGCTTCAAACAACAAGTTCTTAAGCGCCCGTTCCTTTCTAGTAAGGCCGAACATATATCTTGGTGACGGCGAGTTCAATATGTCGTCGTCTTCTCCGGAAATCGGGTTGAACTCATACTTTGTTACTGGATGGTATTCAACCATTTCAAATACAAGACTCTCTTGACGCGGAATAATCTACTCTTTCTAACAGGTACATTGGTCCCCTTCAAATCAATTCCGATTATCCTTTCTTTGTCGGTCAAGATTAACGTATTAGTCGGAATCCTTTCGTGGTTCACACGGTCAAAAGAGTGTCCTTTTACATCATGAACAAGCTTTTCTGGAAGTTCGTTGATGCCATCCTCCGCGTAATCATAAAAGTCCTTCTCCACTACGAGTATAGGAATCTGATAATCAGCGAGGGAAACATTGTCGCTCTTCTTCCATTAATGAAAGTCATAAACCTCATAAGTTCGCAATGCGCACCTTCGCTCCAGTTTAACCAAACGTCATGTAGGTAGAGCATCCTGGAACCTCCTAAAATATTTTTAAAATTTATTCCGTGAATTCTTCGTTTTGCTAGAATCGCTTGATATAATATAAGCAATGGCAGGACTTACCAGATTTACTATGGGATACGAAAGCAATAATCACGGATAACCCCTGGCCAGGATGGTTCTTTTCGGACCAGATAGGGGGAATCGGGATGATAAGAGTAGTTAGGCTTGTCACAACCATCACTCTGTGTGTTGCACTGACAGTGATGCCAGTGTCCCTCTCTTTAACCAGTGAGAAGTTGCCGCCTGTAATTATCGCTCGGAAAAGAGATTAATACCACCAAGTAACTTGTCGTGGGAGAGTGCAAGGAAAGGAGGAACCCCTAGCCAAGGGGATAAACCTCCTTTTTTATTTTTCTTCGTAAATGTAATCGTGAGGGATTAAACATCCATATGTCCCATCCTTATTTTTAACCCACACAACTCCATGGTCCATAACCTCTACCACTTCAACGATTGTATTTGAAAAGAAGGGATGCTCCCTTGGGTCGTCAGTCACTCCCCGTAACTTATCCTTCAGGACGGGCTTTCTTTGATCTTTCAAGTTTCTCCTTTTTCCATTTCATTCGAATTTGAAGCCGTTTGAGTTTTTCAATAAGCTATAATTTTATAAAAGTAGGCACAATAGAGAGTAAAAGTGGAACTCTTATTGTCCTCCCAGGTTTTTAAAGTAATATTTGGCGCCTTGAAGAATTGTTAGAACAAAATGATGATATAAGTTTTCTTGAAAACTCCTTAAAAGGGTGGATTGGTTTTATAGAAATTCCCAAGTCTAAGTCTAAATTAAATCTATATACAATTAGTGCAAATAAAGAAAGAGGAACTGCTTTGATATTAACGAGGGAATAATCTTTTTTGTGAAGGAGATTATTCTTTGTCGAACCAGATATTTAATAAAAGGATATTTGATTTTTAGTAAGCGAAGGAAAAATGAGAAATGGCCCACCTTAAAGAGCCATTTCTGTTTTGCATTATTTAATTACATACTCCTTAGCCTTTTCACTTTAATTTCACGATTTTTCCTATCTTGCGTAATAAAAATACCACCGCCACACGACCGGGCTAAACCCGATCCTTGATTTAGCTTGTGGCCAAGACTCGTTTTCGCTTTTATAGAAAGTTAGAGTTTCAGGACATTGATCCTTAACTCCCTTACCTAAGTCCAGTAGTACGAGATGCTTCTCAATTCTTCTCAAAAATAAATTATTTTTGCCTTGGCTGATTACAAAAAAATCATATTGTGGTATATTTGGATATTTCATACAATTAACTTGTTCTACATTTTGTTTGAGGGGGAGATAATTATGTCAATCATAACTGTTACGAAAATAGGTGGTAGTAATGGCGAAGTACCCTATTCCATTGAAACAAAGGACCTTGAACATATAATGGAAGATCGTTATGCTGGTTGTTGGTTATATACCTTGAAAAGTACATGGGCTAAGTATGAAGGTGGAATGGGTAGACACATTAAAGAAGAAATTGAAGAATTAAAGAGGTTGATAGGATCAGACTGGACATATTTAGAAAGGATTGTAGAAAGGACGCGGATAAATAAGGAAGTTGTTTTTGATGATTATAATGAGTATGCAGAAGAGGAAGAAGTTACTGATGAGGAACTATGGAACAGGAGTTGGGATGAGGGTAATACTGAAGGTGGTTGATTGATGAGAATTATGCAGATATAAATAAGAAAATGGCCCAATTCTAATGAATAGAGTTGTTTACCCTCCTTCAACTTTTTTCAGAATACTTAGTTCTACATCTTTCGCTAATACGAGGATGTTTTGTTCCCATTAAGCACCCTTTTTAACATTTCTTGGACTTTCATTGCATTTTCTATTGTTGCACCGTTAGGTAACTTAGCCAGGAGAACATCGCCGGGTTCCAAATTCATTTCACTCTCAACGATGACATTATTGTGTTTGTCAGTGATCCAAAGGGTTACATGCCTCTGATCCATTCAACCTCGACCCCTCTCTTTTTTCTATCCCCCGACATCACAAGAACTGCCTTGAAGGAAATTTTTCATCGTATGCGTACTTCTTCGCGTATTCAGCGTGGTTTGTTGTGTTTCCGCAAATGAGCCAATGCTTGCGTTTATGAATTCATTGGAGTGGTCCATAACAATCCGCATGACAACCTCATAGAAATCGCATTCTCTCATTGCGGCTGTTAGAGATAGGACAATCTTTACAAGAATCTAAAATATGCTAAAATGTTTCCGGGAAAATTGTTTCTAGGAGGAAAGGATTAAAATGATAATCTTTATTTGGGCTTTAAGGGTCTCATTTTGTTCTCACTTCTTCTTACTGCCGGACAAGGGCTTACCTTATTCGGGGAGTACCAATCTCATATAACCGCGGCCGACTCAATTCAATTATTCAATGAATACCTTTTGAGAGGATTAAGCCATCTTATCTTTTTTATTACTGAAGGAATACTCTATATTGTTTTTGAAATCGCCCTAAATACTTATTACCTAATGCGCCAAAACAATATCGGTGGAAAATAACAAAACAAAGGCTCCCCGGAAGACCGTGGGAGCTTCGTTGCTTATAGATCGTGTCCTCCTAAATTGAAAGTACCTAATCTTTCAATCTCTGTTTGGAACCTTCCATCGGCTTTCAAATACTTCAGAATGTCCACTACTTTCGAATGGCTTATCCCTTTTCTTTCAAGGTCCATTCTGAAAGTCATGAAGGATGGGATTTCTTCGATATCTCTCTCCCCGTTCCAATAAGGAGCAAGTTCGTCAGTCACCTTTTTCACATCTTCATCACTGATGAATTGCAGGTTGCCAAGCTCGCTATCAATAGCTTCTTCGAACCCGTTCAGCAACCCAAAAAGTCTGCTGTCGGAAACGGAGTCTATTTCTTGAGCTTTTTGAATCCGGTAAATCTCACCTAAAATCTTTCCCAAAGCCAATTTTAGTTCCTTATCCATATAATCAACTCCCTTCACCCTTATATTTTCGACATTATCCATAGTGAATCCTTCACCTTCGGATTTATAAAAAACAAAATAAAAGACTCATTTTAGCAATCTGATATTATTTTCAAGCTATCTATCATTTCTTTCAGTGTATCCGTGGTTTCTCGAGAGTATCAAAGAATCGGTTTGTCCATTCGTCTATCTGCTCCTGGGTATGGACTTCATCATCCACCACACTATTATCGGAGAGCCAAATCCAATTCTGTAAGATTTTGTTCAGGTCATCTCCATAACCCAATTCTAAACCTTTCGTTGAAACGATTTGAACCTCTATTAGCATCCTGGTTGTTGCTCGGCATTCATTTCCTCTGCGATACCACTAACTAGTTCACTGAACTCTGTCAAAGTATCTAAATTTTAATTCTACATCATTAGATAGTTCGACTCCATCAGGCTCTTTTTCGACAGGTCGCGTTTCATCCTTTTCTTCCACTTTAGAAGGTTCTTCGGCAACTACTTTAACCGTCTTCTCGGAGTCGATTTTGGAGCAACCTATTAAACTGAACAGCAAGGTGATCGCAAGAATCTTCTTCAAAAAGGAAAACCTCCTAATTGGTTATTTTTCAAAAATATTATAACCAATTAGGAGGTATTTGGAAGCTTATTTTTAGTCAATTTGTTAGTTTTTTAATATTTTGTTTTAACCAATTATTTTTGAACCTTTTTCGCGTCGACGTGGGCCTGGCTGATGATATAGCTCATTCCCAAGCGAACGACAGATCAGTAAGTCTCTTCGCTGATTGGCACTTCCAGGATGTCGGTCAGGATGATGAAAACGGCCGTCCCGATCAAGGTCCAAAGGTTGAAAATAATGTGAAATTGCCCTCGGGTTGCAAATTCAAGGGATAACGAGTTCAATTGCAGCAAAAAAGCCGGTCCCGTGACCGGCTTTTACAAATTCTCCTTTATATAAGCTGCGGCTTCATTGTACATGCCGCCCTGGTTTCCATACTTAATATAATTCTTGATCGTTGACAGCCATTCCAGTGTTGTTGGTTTCGTTTTGTTGATGGCTTCCAGTAAATCTTCCATTGTAATAGGTCGTTCAGGGCCACCATCCATGATTTCGGATAAAACCTGTTCAGATGCCAGTTCTACTATATTTTCAATATCAGCACCTGAATAGAGTGGGGTTCGGTCAGCGAGGATATCAAAGACAATCCCATTTTCGACCGGCCTGCCGCTGAGCTTCAATTGAAAAATGGCTTTTCGTGCTTCCCGGTCCGGTGGCGGGACGAAGACGAGTTTATCAAATCTGCCTGGTCGCTTAAAGGCATCATCCACATCCCACGGCATATTGGTCGCGCCGATAACAAGCAATTTTTCGTTCGCTGTTTCCACGCTTTGAAGTTCATTCAGCATCGTGTCGACCAACGGACGCATCAAATCGGAACGCGATTTCGAGCGGCTGAAACCAAGGGCATCCAATTCATCGAAAAAGACAACAGCAGGTGAGTTGCTACGAGCTGTTTCAAATGCATTATGAAGGTTCTGCTCACTTACGCCAACATACGGATCAAGAATTTCTGAAATATGGATAGGATAAAAATTGGCCCGGCATTCGCCGGCAGTCGCTTTGGCAATAAAAGTTTTCCCGCAGCCTGGCGGACCGTATAAAAGTATTCCGCCGCCAGCTTTTTTTCGAAACTTCGCAAAAAGCCCCGGGTTCTTAAATGGTTTGATAATTTTCATTTCAATCGTTTTCTTTAAATCATGGAGGCCGCCAACATCTTCGAACGTGACCTTCCTAGAAATATGATTCCCTAGTAAAATCACATTCTCCTGTTTTCGTCCCTCAATAACCTTAAAGCCCTTTGTCTTTGAAGCAGGCACTTCTTCAGCCGGAGCAGGACTGCTGGTGTCTGGCTCATCGGGTTGGACAGGTTCATCACGAGGTTCTATGGGGTACTCAGCATCAAATTGATTGGACTCTAAACTAAGAAACTGTTTGAGAGAAGAAAGCACTGCTTCTTCCAGAGCCGGGTCCTCTCCCTTTAAAGCTGCAGAAAAAGCTTGCAACGCTTCTGATAGCTTTCCGCTTTTCAGATATTCTTCTCCAAGTAAAAATTGAACTTGATAATTGTCCTCATCTCGTTCCAGAATTGACTGGTAAATCGCTATTTTATCCATTTAAAGCCTGCCTTTCACGAACCATTTATAAAATAAAGGGGTTATCCATGTGGAAATGGCAAAAAAGACATAAGCAACGACAAAGATGGCGAGCAGATTAGGCAGATTCAGCTCAACTAACAGGATGCTGATTACGATAAACCCAAGCCAAGCGACAGCCGGCCCGCCGATTTTTCCCATAAGACGATGAGGGGCAAAAAGAGGGTGGGACACAGTATCATAATACTCCAGCAATGCCAGGATATTCCGGTCCTCGGGATTGAGCAGAAACGCTTGTCTGTAACATTCTCTCGCTTCCTTCAATTCCCCTTTTAACACATGGAACATCGCCATGTTTGTCAGGTTCTGCACCTCATCAGCCGACGTCTCCATGACGTTCCGGATATATTCCCGCTGCATGCTCTTATCGTCCTTAGCAAAGTAGAAATCCAATAAAAGCTGATTCACTTTTTCACTGTATGGTTCCAGCTCCCTCGCTCGATCCAGCAACGCAAATGCTTTTTCATAAAGGCCGGCTTGAAGCATCAAACCGCCGTAGGAAGCAATCAATTCTTCATCGAGCGGATCTTTTTCAAGTGCAGCCAAATAGGCTTCCTCTGCCTCAGCTAACTTCCCCTCCTGCTGATAAGCCACGCCAAGGAAGTGATACCCGATGATTGAATTATAGCCAAATCGCAATGCTTCTCGGCAGAGTTCCCTAGCTTCCTGAAAGTTTTCCCTGGATAGTTCCACTACCGCCATTTGATATAAGGCAGTGACGTTTTTGGGATCCTGCCGCAGCAGGTTTTCAATGAGTGGAGCTGCCGCCTCGTATCTGCCAATCCTAAAATAATGCGCAATCACTGCTTCATCATTTTGATTGTCCTGAATCATCATAGCATTATCACTCCACGCTTCCAGTTATCATAGAAGCCGCAACCATAATAGCAAACTGAATCCCGGCTCCAATAAGTATCCACAGCAAGGCAGGCTTAAACAAAGGCAGGATTTCCCCATCAGTCCGCATATGCTGCTGATAGGGCTTGTTCAGCACAAATTTGTAAAGAAAAAACAAAAGAATCGAGAGAATCTGCATCGAAAGACGCGGCATCCTGTTTCCTTCAGCAAAAGCATCATTGCTGTACATATAAAACATCACCAAATTGAAAATCTGCACCACGACACCTATGGCCACCAGCAAATATATATGCTGCTTCGGCACATTCAACCACTTCGCATTCCGGCTCCCAAGCACCATCATCGGAATAGGCCCACCAAAAAAAGCGACAAGAAAGAAATGGTTGATATCATATGATTTTGTTTTACTCCAGCCATCCTGAAGCGAAGGCTGAAAAAGCTCATTAGCAGACTTGGACATTGTATCACCCTAAAAATTCCAATTTTCTTACTAATTATATCATCGCAAAAATAGAAGAAGTGTCAAGCATATAAGGGCCTGTACTTTGGGGTTTTTCTTAATTCAGGTCTCCTTAACTATTTAAGGCCATTGTTACAATGAAACTATGGATTATTATCCGAGGGGCCATTTTATAAACGGGAGGGTATAAGTCGTAGCGGCTATCACCACAGATTAGCTCTTTGCAGATACATCCCTATTTTTTTGCGATTTCAAGTCTACCCGTTAATATGCTAACAGACGTGGCTGCACATGGTGGGAATATTAACACTGGAGAGGAGTCAACTAGACATCCTAAACCTAAGAAAGGAAGCACCGAAGAAGCTGTCTTGTTTAAGAGAATTGAAGAGTTAACTTTAAAGGAATTGTGTACCTTCTATGCCATTTAGCTAAGAAGAAGTCAATTACAAGTGGGGAATTAAGTAAAAAGGGCACCCGCTCTGGATGCCCATCTTACCTAAATAAATCATAGATTTTTCTAATAAGAATGCGGCTATATGGCTTAGGGGGACATAGCAGCTGTCACAAGGGCGGACCCAGCGATACCAGTTAATTGACCTGAAAACACAGCTAAACAATCAAGAATACATCCGTTATTTTCCATATCAGCCACCTCCAGATGTTTTTTAGCTGTAAACAGCATTTGTAGGACTAATAGTAGTACAAATAGCGCTGCTAGTGCCCCAACCGGGAAAATGGCCCCCCTAAAACATATATAAAGATATAATACTATCTTTTTTCAGAAAACAAAAGAGTAATTAAGTAATAATGGCACCCATTCGGATACCCTTGCTTAAATAAACCTAGATTCATTGATACTGGATTAAGTATGCAGTAATGCAGGCTTTCCTAATTTTGACGGGAAATCAGCAAATTAAGTAAGTTTGCTACTCTTTTCTGCCTAGAATAAACCCCATCTTAGACATTACTACAGCTTTTTATAATTATTTTAAGCATCTAAAATATTTAATAAATTTACCGATAATAAATACTACTAATGGTTTAAGTTTGTATATAAGGGAGTCGGGTTTTACTAGGATTATGAAAATATACAATGATTTATCCGCATTCACAAATAGAGTTAATTTTAGCTATAAAAAGACAGATAAAGAGTATTATGAACCTATTAGAACATATCTTGGTCAAATTAGGATGATAAAAAGAGAGTGCTCTTCCAATCGATTAAATTATTATGAAGAGGTTGAACTTTTCAAAAGGATTGAAAAAGGAGATAAAGAAGCAAAGGAAGAAATTTTTTATAGATTCTTTACTTTTGTACCTAGAATTATTAGATATTATGTTGATAATGGTATTCCAATTGAGGACTTAGTTCAAGAAGGTAATATAGCCCTGTTAGAGGCAATCGAAACATTCGATTATCGGTTTGGTTATAGATTTAGTTCTTATGCAAAGTGGAAAATTAAACGAAAAGTTTGGCGTTCAATACCTTTTTATTTAACCTCATTTGATATTCCAACAAATTCCGTATCTGTTTTGAGGAAAATAAATAATTTTGTTGATCAAAAGTTAAGTGAAGAAGTATATGATTTATCAATATTAGTTGAGAATAGAATTATTAGTAGAAATGAACTTTATTTGCTTTTCGCTATTTATCCGTCATCTTTAAATTGTTTTCCGCAAGGGGAAGTAGAGTGTTTTGAAGATAGAACTACAATGCCTTTTGAAGAAATGATAATAAACGAACAATTGATTATTAAGATAGGAAATATTATGAGAGAAAATCTGAAAGACAGAGAGGAAAATGTAATAAGGTTATTTTATGGATTAGATGATGGTAGAGCAAGAACAAATTTACAGGTAGGAATGGTATTTGGGATTTCCCAAGAATATGTAAGAAAAATTAAGCACACAGCAATTAAAAAAATCACAAAACTCTTATCCAAAGATTTTCCAGAATAGTATTTTGTTAAACTTTGGTAGTAACAAACTTACGAAGTTAACAAAAGGAAAAACGCACTATTATAAAATCCGAGCCTACAGGAAAATCGGAACACAAAAAAGTTATACAGTGGCTGATCAACCGTTGTGAGAGGGCCGCTTGGGCAATTCATATGAAAAGTTAGACAATCCCCTGCTTCTTTCATCGATTGTAAGCCACTTACATGTAGGAAGTCGGAAAGATACGCTTAGTAGTAATATATCTAGGGGACGATTGGAATTAAAGTCGGCCCGGGCTGGGTGCTAAATACTAATTTCCTTAATGGCATAGGCCAATTTTTTAAAAAATAAATGGCAAGATGAAGCCCGCTAAGCAGGATTGCCTAGCGGGCTTTGTGATGAAGGACTTTCTAAGAAGTTAGATTTACCACTATGAAAATAGTAAAAAGTTACCTTTTGTTTTAAAATAACTCATATAGGAAATGGTAAATTCCGTTGGTTGGTGAGAACACGAGGAGGAACTGGAATGAAAGTACGGCATTCATTTGTAAAGTGGGAAGACATGAAAAAGAATTTTCGCTTCATTATAGTAGGCTTTTTCATTCTCTGTCTATTTACGACATTACTAAGTTTACAGGAATATTCAACCTTTCCCTCGTGGTATTGTTATTGGTTATGCTGGTATATTTGGACATGGCTTCCTGCTTCTAAAAAAGTTCGAGCTAGAAAACTGGATGAAAAACGCCAGATTCATTTTTCTTGTCGTCATGCTCTTTAGTGTTCAAATGCTACTGATATCGAATGCAATGTATATTGCCGAGGTCAAGGAAGCTGGAATTAGGGAGCAGGTAAACTACTTGCAGTTTACCCTGCTAGTCTATGCTGCAGCGGTCATTTTTTTCATCCTGTCCTTATTCGTAACTGCACCTAAGCTCAGGAAAGTCAATAGTATGAAAGCATACGTGATAGGGACTGTTACTGCTATGGTTATCATTACTCTTATATTCCTTGGCTTGTTCATGTTGCAGCATGCAGTTTTTAATACTGATTCAAGTACAGGTGTGGATTCTAATGACTTTTTTATCGGATCAATTCTAGCGCTTTTTCCGGCAATAGTATTAAGAACGGGTTTGATACGAATAAGTTTGAGGCGTTCCAAGAAGTGAAATAAATATTTGTCTAAATCAGCTCGATAGTGCCTTGCGCTTGATATCTGTTTTGAAGCATTGGTTATCTTATTTCAATTGTATAATTAGTGTAATGAGGCTTTTCCTTTTCGTAGGGAACAGCCTCTTTTTGTTTGTTTCCATCTTAAACCTTTTTACAAAACTTCCGATTTTATTAATGATAAGAAGGAATTCGGATAGTAACTAACTTAAAGTAGTAGAGCAAGAGAGGGGGCGGTTTGAATGGCAGGGAAATCCTTGGCCCAAGGTTTAATGGCATCCAGCGGTGAACAATTACGTTTAATCTATGTTTTGGTTATGGAAACTGGCATTTTTCAAATGATAGCTAATAAAACGAAAGACCTTTTTGAAAAGAATATAGATCATTCACAACAGAAGCTGGATATAGAAATTGCAAAACTTAAAAATGTTGATGATAACAAGCTCCGGTTGGAATTGTTTTTACATATGACAAAGGAATTTGAGTTATCAGGCTCTATCTATACTACATCCTATGAAATAGAGAACAAGTGCGGTGAAATTCTTCAAAAGGCACATGCGTATCAACTGAAAAAGGATAAAAAGTATCTTGAGTTTGCAACTAGAAATAATCATTTGCAACTCGATAGTCAATTATCTTTATACCAAATGCAGCAAATATTCCAGTCAATTGGCGGTGAACTAAATAATTTGACTGCTGAACAACAAGATAATTTCGCAGATCAAATTGAAAAGTTTATTGAATCTCTGCCAATAGAGCAACAAAGAAAAATTAAGGAAAAATTAAACATTGATGCTGTCACAAATTCGACGATAAAGAAGGTAATTGCGACTCAAGGCAGTGCCGTTTTGTTGGCTGTGATTGTAGAAATTGCTGGATTTGCCGCATATACCACATTAACGTCTTTACTTGCCGGGACAGCTGGTTTGCTAGGATTAACATTACCATTTGGAGTTTATATGACTGCAACGTCGGTATTATCTGTTTTGACTGGGCCAGTTGGTTTGATTTTAGTTGGCGGAGCAAGTGGGATGATGATGCTGGCACAAAGTAAAAAGGTGAAAAGGACTCTTTTACTAATGGGGATTGTTCAACTAATGCTGCCGATATTATTGGACGATTCAAGTGTAACGGAATATGACTCCTTCATTGAGGAATGGTCTAAGCATTTTTCTAAACAAAATGAATTGTTGGGAATAATTTCTGTTTACCAAAAAGATTATACAATTGTATCTGAGAACTTGGCGGCTACCGTTAAAAATATTTCGGTAAAAAATAATCAATTAATGGAATCCACTCGTGGTTATAACAAAATACTTAATCAACTTGCCGGAAAATTGACTCAAGTAAGTGAACATGAGATGACGGAGAACTTCAAAAATACTAACTCTAAAATAACGAATTTAGAATTACAAATCCGAAATACAAAAGACTCTATTAGAAGAAACAAACAGAAGAGTTCCTTTTTAGATAAAGTAGGCGGGATGTTCTCCAATTTCTCTTTGGAAAGTGACATCAACAAATTAAACAAACAAATTGAAGAATTAAAAAGAAACCAAGCAATCGAATTAATCTCCATTCGTCCATCTGCATTAAAAAATGAATGTGATGAAGCAATTTCTTACGTGGAGACCGAAAAAAAGATACGTAATGAATTGGCAACATTAAATGAACGAAAAAGGGATATTGAACAAAAACGCTCAACAGTAAATAGTTTTCTTCAACAAAAGCAAGATGAACTGCGAAAGTTGCAAAAAGAAATTTATGGTTTAGGGGATATTGTATGATTCGGAATGAACAATTTTGGAATCATTGGCGAAAGGGAGAATTTGATCAGGCAATGAAATGTGCCATTTCCAATAAAGGCCGAAGAAAAGGTGCAAGACTTTTTGGGAATCCAAGTCTATCGGAAGAAACAAACATCATTGCTGGAGTTAGTGCAGGTGAATTTTTGTATGACTTTCTTATGATCAATCCCAAGATTGTAGAAGGTATCGATTTTGCCCGCAGTGAGGATTTAAGTTCATTATTTTCACTGTCCCAGTTTGCCAAAACAGTAGATATAGATTTAGCTACGGGAGATATGGCACAGTTACAAGGGTATGTTGCTGAACAAATGATTGCCCAAAAGTTGGAGGCAGCTGGATATGATGTTCAGTTTCCGGAAACTTCAAATCAAGCGGGATGGGATATCCTTATTGATGGGGAAAAATTTCAAGTGAAATGTGGCAGTAATAAATCCATTGTTGATGAACACTTAGAACGCTATCCTGATATTCCGGTATACGTAAATGATGAATTGGCCGAATATTATTCAGATAACACGAATGTTTACAGTGCCGGAGTAACAAGAGAAGAAGTAATCGATGCAACAAAATCTACGTTATCCCATGCAGAGGACCTACTTGATTTTGAACTGCCCTGGATTTCTGCAGGTGTCAGTTCCTTTTATAATCTCAGGCGTGTTGTAAAGGAACAATTGCCTTTGCAGCTAGCTGCCCGGAATGTGATTATTGATACTACGAGCCGTGCATCGTTAGCCGCTGCAGGACAAGCAGCATTCACGTTTGCAGCGAGTACGCTTTTTTCAGGAGGAGCGTTTGTTATAGTGTTGCCTCTGGTGGGTGCTTATGTAGGGTTAAGACAAAGCTGGCGGGTAACAGACAAACTCAAGAAAATCCTTGCTAAGAAAGAGTTCCAGCAATTAGAAAATAGTTTAATTGAATTAGTTACGGTCATGAAAAGACAATTGGATTTGAAAAAAGATATTAAAAAAGAAAAATGGCAAGATATTTTGCTGAAAAGCTCTAATACTAAACCTTTATCCAATATAGAAGATATTCATCAAGAAAGACAGCAGTTCATCAGTAATATGATTAAAGAGCTAACATCCATTGAGTATGAAATAAATAAAGATTCTCTGCGTTCGTTTGAAAGATTAATTGGCGTTTTAACGAAATCAGGGATTCATGTATATAGTATTCAAAGTGAACTGTTTAAGGTGGAGAAGGCAATGAAGGAATTATATAAGAAGCTATGAAGTGATGTTGCTGTATAAGTTAATTGCATTCTCTCTCCAGCTTCATTCTTCCCCTCAAGACGGAGTTTATAAGAACAATTGAAGACATTTGTTAATTTCTCTTTGACTTATACTTTGTGTTTCATTCGGTAGGTATGCAGAGTGAAGACAGGGACGGTTTATTTAGTTCATTTTCAGAGTTTCTTTGTTGTGAGGTTACATAAGAGATTGAATGAGTCGGCCCCATTATAACAGCTTCCGCAGTTATAATGGGGTCTTTTTGTGATTGGGGAAAGGTACAGAAGTGCTGGTCTACTTGCTCCATGAGTTAATGGACAAAAAATTTGCCCTCTTGGCACCTTGAGGAGATGGACCCTGAAACAACATGTGATGCTAATCCTGCTCTGTGTCCTCCTCTTTGCCCTTATCTTTATCCTCTTCTTTCTCCTTAGCGTTTTCTGAAGGAGGGATAAATGTAACCTCTCCAGATTCCAGGTGAACCTGTCGGAACGATTTGATTTTTCCAATTGACTCAACCTTTCTCCCTTTATATTTGTTTTTAGACACCATTAACCCTTTAACTAAATAATATCAGCCACTGGAATAGAGAACTCTAGGAATATCCTGAATTCCTTTAAGTTTCGATACTTACTTTGAACCCTAATATGAACTATTAGCAACTCTGCCAATCTCAAGCGACATTTATATATACAACATTCTAAAACGCCCTTTTTATTCATGTTAAAATAATGAATAGTTTGATAAAGTAATAATAATTATTGTTGAATTTAATAAACGATGCTTTTTTTCATTTAAAGAGAAACGGAACAGAGGATAACAAGGGAGGAATTGTAATGTCGGTTTCGCTCGCGTTAATACCGCTCGCCCTCGCCCTCCGGGTCGTGATGGGCAAGGATAAATTTAATGACTGGGTTGAGTCAGCGCAGATGAAGGTGTCGACAACGTTTAAAAATGAACTGGATTTGGTCCGGACTGTGCGGATGGCCGGGTATGATGCCGAGAAATGGGGCGGGAGCATTAAAACCCATCTTGACGGCGAAAAGCAGTTCTTCTTTTGGGAGCGTATTGATGGAAAGTGGCATGCCGTTTTCAGCAAATATGACTCTATGCCGGTGTTGGAACGGTTTATGAAGGATCTTGAAGTAAAGTCCGACCGAAAGCTGTTCGTCACGGGAATGGAAGACATAGGGGCTCAGGTGCAGGAGGATGCCGTAAAGATTTTTCCAACCAATTTCATGGACGGCGATTTACTGACAAAGACCTTGAAGGATTTTGGCGTGAATCCTTATCGAAAAGACAACGGGGAAATTGTCTGCACCATTCAGGGCACACCCATGACGTTCAGGCAGACTGGCGCTGGTACGCCCTTTACGGTGGAATTAAAGAATCCGCCTGACATGCATGAGGTGTTCATGTATATGTCTGATATCGATGAAGAGTACAAGCGCTGCCTGCAGTCCGCTGTCTATGAAAAGCTGAAACAGCGAGCGGCTGCGAAGAACCTTTCCATCGAATCGGAAGAGGTCCTCGATGACAATTCTATTGTGATTACATTGAATATTCAGGGGTGACGATATGGCGGTGGAAACAGACATCATTGAGATTTGCAGACGGTACAGTGGCGTCGATTTTTACATAGGCGATGACATTCCCCCTAAAAAATTGGCGAATGCGATGATTAATCTTCCTATTCCTGATTCGGATAAGGTTCTGGCATTGGTTAATTGCAGGGTATTTGGCAGCTGTAAAAAGGCTATTGCAATTGGGATGCATGGGTTTTACTGGCATACAACAGGAACACACAGGATAACGTGGCGGAAGTTCCTTGAGATGGGGCCAATGACGCCGAAAATTGGAGAAGTTGTTTTCAGAACCGGTTTCTCTTGCATCCTGGGTGGTAGTTCGATGAAATCCCATGCGCTAATGGCCCTGCTTGAGGATATTCGTTATTACTTTAGGGAGAGTGGATTGGAAGTTGACCGTCCTGTTTTAAGTGATGAACCTGCGGGTTCGATTGATTTGGAAGGCATTCGAAGGATTTGTGAGGACTTTTCCGGACCCTCCTATTATGTTGCTGAATTGATTCCAGCCAAAAAGCTGGAGGCGGCAAGGGAGAATTACTCCATCCCTGATAGTGATGAAGTGATTGCGCTTGTCGATGCGACCGTTTTCGGCAGTGCCAAAAACGGACTTGCCATTTGTACCGGGGGCCTTTATTGGGATAATGACTGGACAATTGTCAGTCATAAGAACTCGGTATCTTGGAATGAATTCCGTACCGCCACTATCCAGATAAAAGGCAAATGGGAACTCGAAATTGGGGAAGGCTGCGTATTCGGGATGTCCGGGTCCCAAATGAAAAACGAAGAACTGTGCAGCCTTCTGATGGAAATTCAATCACTTTTTGCCTTAGAGCCTGAGGAAAAAACGACGCTACAGGACCCAGCCAAAGAAGAATGGCATTTAGCGGCCAATGGACAGCGGTTTGGCCCTTATGATAGAAGTACAGTGGAACGGCTTGCAGAAACAGGACAGATTCATGTTGGCGAGACGCTTGTTTGGAAGAAGGGCAGGAATGACTGGAGCCCTTTGTTGGAGGAAGAAATTTTTGCTAAATTGGCTGTATCCTCCACCTCTTCACCTCCGCCACTGCCTGTCAGAGAAAATAGGGACGTCGAAACCTTGTTTGAAGAGCCGCAAGAAAGTGTTTTTTCAATTGATATTAATAAGGCGACTCTTGATGAATTGATTTGCCTGCCGGGGATGACGCTAAACAGCGCCAAGCTGATCATTCAGGAACGGGAACGGCGCGGAGGTATACGGTCTTTAGAAGAGTTGGGTGTGCTTCTTTCCCTCAAACCACACGTAGTCGAGAAACTGAAACCGCTCGTCTGGTTTTCATCTCTTCCTATTGAAGTCAAAGCAGGTAGAATTGTAGATTTCTAGAGGAGGAAAAATCAATGGTACCAACGAAGAAAAGCGTATTATGGGGTATCGTGAACTCTTGGTGGATTCTTTTAACTTTTACCTTTCTATTCACTTCATTTGCCTTTTTATTTATTAGCTTAAAGGTCAATCACAGAAAATGGACCATTTGGGGGTGTATTTATGGCATCCTGTTAATTTTACCCTTTCTTTCATTTGAAGTATTCAATGAGGACCAGTGGCAATCTGATATTCTCCTGATGCTCGGACTGTTTGTCTGGATTTTTTCCATTGTTCATGCATTTCGAATTCGAAAGGAATACCTTCTTCGGCTTGAAGTGCTACAGTCAATCAACCAGGATAAGGAACAAAGGCTGCGCGGCCAAATCGAGTCTGAATATGGAGTAAAGCGGAAACAGTCACAAGGAAAGCAAGTACCGCGCATGGTAGCTCAGCAAGAAACACGTCAAACAACGTGGTCTTCTGAGGAACAGTCGATCTGTCAGGTATCCACTATAGATCAGCAACAGACCCCGAATCATGAAAAAACAACGGAGATGAATATTACTCCTAATGGCAATTTGCAAGACGTCACGCTAGTAGGGCAGGTTAAGGAACAAGGTAGAATTGCACCTAAATCGGCAGTGGACGTCCAAAGCTCACTTGAACCGCCACAGATTCAATCGGCGGAGCCCCTTCTTGACTTGAATGCAGCGACTGAAAAGGAACTCGCACAGCTGCCGGGTGTTGGGTTTATTTTGGCAAAACGGGCAATATCGGAACGTACGAAAAATGGTGGCTTCCGTACATTTGAAGAATTTACCGAAGTGCTTAACCTTAAGCCACATAACATTGAAAAAATCAGTCTGCTTGCCATCGTGAAGGCTCCGGAATCCGCTGCCCCGCAAACGGCCGGGCGGATGGTCGATTTCTAGGTTGGGTAGGTGCCTGTCACTTCCCGGATTTTCTTGTTTCACGGGATGGCGTTTCACAGATTGGGTTGAATAATAAATGGAAAAGGCTTTGTGAACTTATGGGGTTCACAGAGCCTTTTGGTTTTACTATGCAGGATTAATATAAAAGTGCCTTGACGACCATGGATATTCTATATAGCGATTTTTGACAGACACCTTAAAACCTAGGGCTTTATCTCCCTTTCTGTTGTTTGAGAACTATTTGTTTCCTTATAGCTACCATACTTAATGTATAAAGACCTTGTTTCATAAAGGTATGATTGGAAATGAACCTATTAAGTTCTGGACCTTTAAAAGGAAGTGGTACAATTTCGTCGATTTCAAGCGCCTTATCCTGTCCCACCAAAGGCTCGATGTCCTGCTCATAGTTAGCATTCATTTTTACCTTAGCTGTTAGGCCAATTTCAAAAAAGTTTCTTTCAAGGAAGATATCATGAAAAAAGACCTCTGTATGATTATCCTTATGAAACTGCAACGGAACACCCAATTCTTCATATAATCCTCTAAATAAGCAATCCTCTACACTGATTTCACCTGTTTGTATGTCCTTATCTGTTTGTGACAAGCCTTCCATAATTGTACTGTTATAAGGTTTTTGGCCTCTGGTTTCACTGGCAGCTGAGGATCTTCTGCTAATAAGGATCGACTCTCCAGAAGGAGAATCAGTAAAGACATAAGCATTTATTCCAAGAGAAGTGGTAAAGGCTTTATATTTCGAAATATTTTCTCGTTCCACTGTGGATATCGGGTGGTTTTCTTGTTTAAGCTCGTTATAAATGGAACGAAAAACTTTGTGGGTGAAATAGTCCGTGTCAAAGACACATATCTCTAATACTGATGCTTCCTCCTCTCCCAATCGTCCATGACTATCAATCGAATAAACACCATACTTTTTTCCGTTGAAGTAAGCTCCATTCTTTTTCTCAAGAAAGTCCTGCGCAACAATACGTCTATGCTTTTCAATTAAATCTCCCAGATTGGCAATACCGGTTTCGGCAATAATATCATTAAAGTTTCCCTGCCCATTAAATGACCGATCAGGATGAAATATGTATGGATTCTTTTTTGGATCAATATCTTTTTTAACCTTCTTCGCAATTTCCTCTTTCAGCTCTTCAGGAAAATCTACAAAAAGCTTTTTGTTGGAGTGCTCCACCGTAATTTTTTCATAATGCGGCATAGCATTTCCAATGCTAATAATATTTAAGTCCTTTTCCGTAATAGGTTTCAACTTAGAAATTTTCTTATAGGTTTGCTTCGTTTGATACTTCTTATATAGCCAACGCCCAAGAAGAGTGGCGCTAGTGAGAACAAAACCTAGTATAATCCACACCATTTCCACAAAAAAATCTTCTTGGATTCTCGTTAATAAGTCATGCATTTTCTTTTCCCCCATGATTTTCCTTTATATTTATAGAAACTATTTTATCGTATGTCTATGAATAGTTCACTAAGGCGGGAGATTTTTTTTGATTGAGTTGGAGTTGGGGGATGTTTAGGTTCATGCTACTTTTTAAACCTTTTATTAAAAATACCGAAAAATAGATAGATAGATATTTATATAAAAAGGGCAGAGAAAAATGTGTTAGGTCTTGTCATTACTGGTTCAGGTGGACTGCAGCTCCTGGTCTTTCATGATATTGGAAAGTTCAACATAAGGGTAAACAAATCAGCTGGTATTGGACAAAAAGTCAAAACGTGTATCACTAACTTCACCATAACTGCTGATGGGATTAGCATACTTGGTACCCGTTTTTTTTGGATATTTTACAGATCAATCCATTCGTCAATACCTGGAAAGACAATACCGTATGCTATGGTATTTTAGTCCAAACTACTCTATTATTTATACATAATGTAAATATTTTGCAGTTCCGAATGCGGTTAGTTTTAATAGAAAAAGGTGTTGATTCAGAGATGAAGGAAGCGAAAGTCATAAAATTTCCAGAGATAAAAATAGTTGAAGATGAATTCGAGGTTGAATTTGAGGTTGAGCCTGTAGTACCGGCTAATCAAGCAGAATATCTTGATTCAAGGCAAAAAGCTATTAAAGAAGGACTTAATGAAGTAAACGGAATTTTATCTTCTAATAATAAAAGACTAGAAGAATTGAACAAGGACATTGATAAGCTTACCAATCATTCAGATGGTATTGACTATATGGTTGCTGTAGGTAGCGGTGTACTTGCGGGAATCATAGACTCTTTTTGGGTTGGCGAGTTTAGCTTAGAACGCGGTAAAGATTGGAGCACTAATAAGGTAAATGAATTTGTAGTCAAGATAGCAAAAGCTCAAGGTTATGAGGGTGATAATCTTCAAGGTGCAATAAGAAGCCTTGAAAACAGTTACGGTGCACCAAGTGACAGTAACACAAGCGAGTTTGGCGGTGGATTGCAGCATCACTTGCGGGACTTTGCTCACCACCCGACTCCGGTTGGTCTTTTGTTTTCGTTACTTACTCAATTCACAGGAAAAGCATACGGTACTGATACGGATGGACTATTTAAGATTGTTGCTGTAAAAAACACTACATTAATTGGAAAGGACATCCCCCAAAAGATTTTGTTTGGGGCCGTATACTGGTTTTTTCATATTGTGAGTGATATGGCGGGGTCAAGTTCATTTGCCGGTAAGGGAACAGGCCTACCGGGACCTTTGCTTTCGCTTGCAAAGGAATTATCAGCACTTTCTTTTTTCAAGAATATCACTATGGGCGATCACAGTCTTTCCGTGTGGATTTCCAAGTTGTTCAATGGCACGTTGCTTGCTAAACGAGACTCAAACGGCAAAATTATTGAGCAGTTTAGGTTCGACTTGCGGTCAGAGTTGGGAATTGCGTATGAGCTCGGCCGCCAAGCAATCCCTGTTATTATAAACGAATGCATAGTGCGCGGATTTTACTTCATTCGCAGACTTACGATGGAGATAAAACAGAAAGATATAAGACAGCTCAGGGATTTGGACCGAGTGGACTTGGATAAAATCATACCTTTCAAGAATCGCACCATTGTTCGAATGCTTACGATTGCAACAGGAACTTTTACACTTATTGATTTAGGTGATGCGGCCATACGGGGTGGCATTAAATCAGGAGGAAATCTAGCACTATTCGCGAAAGAATTTATCTTGAGAGTGAACTTTGTTGGAGTCGGTAGATTTGCAATTGCTGTTGGAACTGATGCCACAATGGGAATGAAACAAAATAAACTTCGAAATGCGAGAATCGCTATGCTGAGTGAACAATTGCACTTGATGAATGCCCAAGTTTACTATTTGCAAGCGGATGCCTGGATAGCGGCGGAAACAACAGAAAAAACGATTAATGAAACTATTGAAATGATGGAAGAGACGACGAAGATTTTTATAGTGGCTTGGGAAGACAACAGGAAATCGATGCATAACATAGGCGAATACAGACAGGGAATTGAAAAACATAATTCCGGTTTAATTGAAGACATCAGCGATATTCTAAAGTGGGGGTAATGAAACTTGAGCACTGAATTAATTGTATTGGATTCTGATGACATAGTACGATCCGGTTTATCAGGTTTTAACGATAAGGATTTACCCCAAGTTATTCAAGGACAGATTAGTAAACTCAACGAGCTTGATACAAGCGTTAAAAAAGCAATGAAAGCTGCTGCTTCAGCAAAGGAATCTGCAATTAGTGCAAAAAATATGTCAGCTGGGTTTGGAAAGAAAAAAGTTGCGATCGAGGAATTGCAATCGGCAGGAGTGGATTTAGCAAAGGCGGTCACGTCAGGCGCTGAAGCACAAAAGATTTCATTTGAATTCCAAACAAAACTTGCTGAAGTATCTAAGTATTTATTTGGGCTTGGTGTTAGTAATATTACGAGTAACCGGCTTGTTGTTCGTGAACTCGAAATGAAGCTGAAAGGTGCTTCCCAGGAAGAATTATCTGAATTAGCCAGACAAGAATTAATGTCGGTTGTTAAGCAATTAAAGGACCAAGAAGATATACTTAACAAACTAGAGATTCTCTCTAAAACGACGAAAAATCATGAAATGACATTGAAAAATATAGATCGTCAGTTGCAAGACCAGGCAGAGATTGATAGGTGGCACAGTGCGCAGCTAGAGATTTATGCAGAGACAAGTGAAAGATTTGAAGAGAAGTTGGAGGCTCAAGCAAGCCTTGGCAAGCATCATAGTGAGCAATTACATGCTCAAGCAAAGCTTAACAAGCTGCACGAAGAACAGCTGAAAACTCAAGCCGAGACCGACAAAATACTTGAAATGAAATTGCAAGCGCAAGCGGAAATCGATAACCAACATAGTGAGCAGCTAAAGGTACATGCGGAGATTAGTGAAAGTCTAGAGAAGAAGTTGAAATCTCAAGCCGAAGCAGACAAGCACCATACAGAACAATTAGAGACACTTTTTGAAAGTATCAAAAAGCATGAAGAACAATTAGACTATCTCCATGCACAGAACAAAGACTTAAAGGAACAAATAAAAAACAGTATCAAAACTATCGAAACACAACAACAGCAAATAAACGCCCTTAATAACGAAGTAATCAACCTAAAAAACACATTAAACACCAAGGCCAACACCACATCACTAAAAATCACAACAGCCATCGCGGTAATAGGAGCCATAGGGACGGTTCTAGTGGCTTTTTTGTGAGCCACGGATGAGCTTGGGAAGCCACGGGGACGGCCCTTGTGGCTTTTTTCTATCTTAGAGAGGCTGTCACATTATGTAGGGATAGCCTTTCTATTATAGATTTTCCTTTATAAACCTTTTATAAAAAATACCGAAAAATAGATAGATACATATTATATAAAGAGGGCGGAGAAAAATGAGGAAGGTTTTGTCAATATTACTAGTTTTGCAGCTGTTTTTAACGCCGCTTGTTGTTTCGGCCGAGCAGGAAAGGGACGGGGAGGATCCGCAGCAAACTCTGCTTTCCAAGGAGGCATCCGTTCAGGAGCCTAAGCAGTCCAAGGGAGAAACGTTGAATTACACCGATCCTGCCAATTATCCGTTGAAGCAGCCAGGGGATTTAGTCGATTTTTTATACGATTCCTATGGATACCAGTATTTCTATTACGATAATTTGACTGACTATTCCACGGATGAGATGAAGCTTCGGCTCATTTATTATTCACAACAGTCCACTTTAAAAGACACGTATTTTTGGTTGGAATTTTTCAAGGAGGACTCCGGAAGCCTTGTCTATCAAGATAGCAATGTCTTTGACACATATGGCTATTCAGCTGTCGGTCTCGCTTCATACCTTTCAAAGGAACAATTTGCAGATCAACCGTTTATTTATATTCGGGTTGGCATTACCCCAACCTATTATTCTTCTTATTATACGGATACTACAACATTCAAAATTGCGAATCCCTTTTATACAGGTAACGGGAACCAGCCACTGGACTCTTATGTTCTCATAAGCAATGAGTCTACTGACTCGGCGTCTTCCCAACCGACAGGGGTTTTCAGTTCTGAACAAATCGAAGAGCCTTTAAACAAATCTGTTAATCAGGGAATTTATAAACGCGATTTTAATAAAGCATATAATCCAAAGTTAACAAAGAGCAGTCTTGTTAATAAAAGCACCAATTCCTATTTTCCTTCCTACCAGGTAGGTGATAATAAGTATTTCTGGGTTTCGAACCTTGCAACAAACCAGGATTATCAGGTAAATGCCAGGCTGGCGTATAGCGGAACGAAGGCAAATATATGGGTGAACGACAATCAGATTTCAGATAGCGATACTGCTCGGCTAGGTGAGGAGTTTGACTCAAACATCTATCCTTCTGTAACAAACAACTTTGGGAAGGAATCCGATGTCAATCAAGATGGAAAGATTAATATTCTCTGTTATGACATCCAGGACGGGTTCAATGGATCAGGTGGCTATGTAGGCGGATACTTTTGGGGCGGTGATTTGTATACATCCTACTATTCCAACCAATCTGAAATTTTCTACATTGATACGTATCCAGCAATGGGGTTATATTCGAAGGATGTAGCCGAAGTCTATGAGACCATAGCACATGAGTTTCAGCACATGGTCAACTACAATCAAAACGTACTGCTTGAACGTGGCGCAACAATGGATACATGGCTGAACGAAGCTTTTTCAATGGCTGCTGAACAAATCTATTCAGGTAATGCCTTAAGCAGCCGAATCAATTACTACAATAATTCAGCTTCTATTCAAAATGGCCATTCGCTCCTCTATTGGGATAGAACTGGCAACACACTGTCCAACTATGCTTTGTCCTATTTATTCGGCCAATATTTTAAGCTGCAGGCAGGCCAGGGGAACCGAATTTTTAAAGAAATCATGAATGATACACGAAATAATCATCTGGCGGTTGAAGCAGCAGCGAAAAAGTATATCGACACTAATCTGACGTTTGGCAAGCTTATGACCCATTTCCGGGCGGCGCTTTTATTAAAAGAATCTTCTGGTCTACATGGGTTTAAGGGTGACCCTTCCTTTGATTCTATAGAAACGAAGCCATTTGCAGGCAGTTCCCAAAACCTGCGTGGAGGCGGTGCAGTTGTTGTGCCGTACAATTCCACCGTAGGATTTAAGGAGCCCGCAGAAAAAAGGGTCATCCATTACCTATACGTATTTTGATTCAGGTGACAGGAGAGATACAACACCACCTTCAAAACCTGTCGTTAACCCCGTCAGTGACAGGGATGCGCAGCTTTCCGGCCAGGCTGAATCAACATCAACTGTTTTTGCTACCGTAGGTGGAACTGAAATTGGCAGAACAACGACTGACGGAAGCGGCAACTTTATAATGGATATTTCGCGCCAAGCATCCAATTCAACTATTTCTATTTATGCAGTAGATGGTGCTGGCAATACGAGTGAAGCCGAGACCGTTGTTGTTGAGGATAAAACTGCGCCATCATCACCTGTTGTAAACGAATTTTCCGATCGTGATTCGTTTGTTACCGGAATAGCTGAACCAAATGCTATGATCCAAGTTAAAAACGAAAGTAGCCTACTGGGGAGCGCCACCGCAAATCAAGACGGCACCTTTTCGGTATATGTTTTACAACAACCTGCAGAAGCACAGTTGACTGTTGTAGCTATTGATGCTGCAGGAAATGGTAGTGATCCAGCTACATTTACTGTTGTGGACAAGACAGTTCCAAGTATCAATGTTGATATAGTGACAGATCAATCGAGTAATATTACCGGAAAAACTGAGTCGGGCGCTACAGTGAGTGCTGTTATAGCCGGAAAAACATATAAAGTGACAGCTAATCAGGATGGATATTTTACAATTGCCATTCCTAAACAAAGGGCAGGAGAAGTAATCCTCGTTACAGCTTCTGATGGAAGAAATACAAGTGGAACAGTTGAGTTGTATGTAGTAGATGTAACCGCCCCAGAGGTTAGCGGAGTCAGCCACAATCGCTACTACAATAAAGATGTAACGGTAAGCTTCAATGAAGGCACCGCAACATTGAACGGTGCAGCTTTTACAAGTGGTACGATTGTCAAAAATCCAGGAGTTTATAATCTAATAGTTACTGATTTGAACGGCAATAAGACAACTGTGAAGTTCACCATTGATAAAACTGTACCTAAGGTAACCGGTGTTACAAACAACGCCTACTATAATAGGGATGTTAAGGTAACTTTCGATGAAAGCAAGGCAACACTAAACGGGGCTGCTTTTACAAGCGGATCGGTTGTGAAAAATCCAGGAGTTTATACTCTAGTAGTTACTGACTTGGCCGGTAACAAGACAACAGTGAAGTTCACCATTGATAAAACCGCACCAAAGGTAACGGGCGTAACAAATAACGCCTATTACAATAAGGACGTCCGGGTTTACTTTAATGAGGGGAAGGCGACCTTGAACGGTGTAGCTTTCACAAGCGGTACGGTGGTGAAGACTGCAAAGGTTTATACATTGGTGGTAACTGATGCAGCCGGAAATAAGACCACTGTGAAATTCACAATCGACAAAACGGCTCCGAAGGTAACCGGTGTTGCCAACAACGCTTTTTACAATAAAGATGTCCGGATTTATTTTAATGAAGGTAAAGCGACCTTGAATGGAGTAGCCTTCAAGAGTGGTACTGTCGTTAAAACAGCAAAAGCCTATACACTCGTCGTAACCGACTCTGCTGGCAACAAGACAACGGTGAAGTTCACCATTGATAAGACACCTCCTGCGGCTCCTAAGGTTAACACTGTGAAAAGTGGGGCAAGGACAGTCACCGGCACAGCGGAAGCATATTCCGTTGTAACAATTAAGGTTGGTACAAAAGTAATCGGAAAAGCAACCGCCGATCGATACGGGAAATACAAAGTCACCATTCCGGCACAGAAGCGATACATGCACTTTATGTTACTGCAAAGGATCGGGCTGGGAATGTGAGTAAGGCAACGAGAACCACAGTAAAATAGAAAAATAGTAAAAGAGATTATTCCTAATTAGATTGGAAATAATCTCTTTTTTTTGCATTAAATTCAGGTGCACTGTTACTCCACGATTTTCATTTAACTGTTTCACGGTAAAAGTTGGATAGGATGAACCACTTATCCGTTAAAAGCTTTACTTACATCTCTTTTCTATGAAATGTGATCTATATAATTAAACTTGTTATATTTTGTTATTTTTTGTAATAATATCCCTTTAACAGATTGAATATGAATTCCCCTTCTGTTAACCTGTTATTGGAAATATATTCTAATATATGAGGGGGAGGAACATGAAAAAATTAAAAGGTTTGGTTGTAATATTAATGACCCTGTCAGGGGCTATTGGATATGGTGCATCTGCCCAAGCCCATAGCACACATCCGACAGCAGGAACCTGTACCAGTGGTACTACTACCACCCTAGACAATGACCATGGGGCAATTAATTCAGATTACAACAATTATAAGGGTTCATGGACGTATGAGAGCGGAAGTACAAAAGCTCCAAATTCCTACAATGGGGATCATCGGTACATCGTGGCTCCAACGCCAACATATTCTGTTTATGAATGGCAACTGACTGATTGCGGATCATTGTATGGAACATTTTCCGTTTACATTTCCCATTCAAAATTTTACCATCCAAATGTGAATTATAGGAGCACTTCTTGGGGCTCAAATGGTGATGGATCTTATTCGCCAACCCAGGTGCTGAATACCTATCTTGATCAGGAAACCGCCAAAGGTGGGTGGAATACCATCGGAAAAAGCAACCAGAAGAAAACTGGACACTTGGAGTTATTTGTATTTTCCAGCTCGAGTTCTGGGGTGGGTGGAGTTGGGGCTGACGCTGCACGAGTGTACAAAAGCAGTTACTAGGGGGGAAGGAAATGAAAAAAGTTTTTGTCAGCATAGCAATGGCCGGTTCAATAGCTATCACTGGGATTATAGCCGCATCAGTTTGGCAGGAAGAGAAATTATTAAACACAAAGGCTAAGGATTCGCTAGTTTTGGAAAAAACTCAGTCTTCTAATTTACAAGAAAAAGTGAACCCGTTGAATCTAGAGAGCAAACAAGATGTTCAGGAACGGTTACTTAACAGTTATCATTTCTTTGATAAAGCAAAAGGAAGCTTTGTATATACGTCCACCAACAATGGAATGAATGTCCAAGTCGATTACAAGTTGAAATGGACGGATAAGAAAATACAGTATAATGCCAAAATTAGTGACAAGGCTTCTGACGCAGGTCATGAGATAGGCTATTCTGAAGGGGAATTCACTACAATTGACCATGGTACAAAGGTATTTGAAAAGTTTAAGTGGGATATTAGGGATAAAGGGGAATTCAAGCGTATCGAGGATGTTTATGTGAAACACCCCGATGGGACGATGGAGTACGTATACCCAAATACCAGCCTCAATTTAGGTATGGCAGAAAAATCTTTGCATGCAAAGGAAATTGCGGTTGGATTTCTTGAAAATCAAGATTTATGGACAATAAGCGGAACTGAGCTTCTACTTGGGCGGGAAGTGGTTGTGATCGATGGCACTTTCGATGAATATTATCAAGATAAACTTGGCTCAACCTATACGCTGTGGATGGATCAAAACACTGGGATATTGCTGAAATATGAAACATACGGAGAGAAAGGGCAGGTTATAACAAGCCTTAAAACAACAGAATTCAAAGTCAGTGAAGATTTTGAAGTGGAGAATCTTGCGAAGAAAATTCCAGCCAATTACAAGAAAATGGAGCCGGTTCAACAAAACAATTATGGAAAAAATTCTTGATAAGTTTGGAAACACTATTTGGGAGAAATGGGTTCCAAGTAGATAACCCAATTCGTTTCTATGTTGTTATAAGATAGCCTCTACCAGAATTGAGAGGGGTTAGCGAGAAAATACAACCCCTTTATCAACTAAACAGAGCCGGCATCTTAACCGAAGGTGCTGGTTTTTTGTTGGGTAGGTGATTTCACTATGTAGGAACAGAGTTACAAAGGGGCGCAACATAAAGACGAAGGTCCGAACGGACATCGTGAAATTGAAACTATGACACGGGGCTGGAAGGTGAATTGAGAGTGTAAAATTCTAGCTGCCAAAGACCAAATGGATGGCATAGGGGAAAGGTGTTTTTTTACAAAAAAGAAGGGTTTGAACCTGAAAAGTGACGCCGTCTTCAATAACACAAATTTACCTTTATTATAGTAGCCGTATTGGTAAGAACATTTTGTGAAGATGTAGGAAAATAGTAAATTTTTGTCACATTGGTTCTGTATAGTGAAAAATTAGTGCTTTGAAGAGGAAGTTTTATCAATTTCTTTATGAAGTTTGCTTTTTAGTGGGGAGAATTCAAGAAAGAGAAAATAGTATACAAAAATAATAGCTGGCTGGCAATAAGGAAATAAGGATTCCGTGTGCGTAATATAATAATTACGAGTTCACAATGTAATAAATGGAAGATTATGAATGTACTTCCAAATATTTTTCGCTCATAATAGTGGAGGAAGGAGGGATGTATACTTGCTCAATCCCTTTGTTCTCATGAAGGAATCGTTACGATTCGTGCTTGCACACACTATACATCATTGAATGGATAGCCTATAAGGCTAATACATAACAGTATTGATAGACATCATGAAATGCGGCATGGTCGTTCTTTTTCCATCCTGGACAGTAGGGCAATGCTTTTCGTGGTGTCTTTTTATATGTCTGCACCTACTAAAATACACGTGTAAAACTATACATATAGGACGGCACAAATTATGGAGACAACAAAGCCCCGGGAGTATGTCCTGGAAGACGGTCCCGGGGACTTGCGCAGTTGGAGTATACCAACACATTGTTAGTATACTCCTATTCTTTAATAAAGCAATGTATATCATAGGAGGCGTTATATGGATATTTTGTCACAGTATATAATTAATGAGAATACAGCTGGTTTTTGGGAAGAGTATGACGAATTCGGGAACAGGTTAACGGAGGTTTTTGAAGGAGAGAAAAAGCTGACTGTTGATAAGTCTCCTTTAAAAATAATTGATTTTACACTGATGAATCAGGGCTTCAGCCTTCAGGGAGCAAAGGATGGTTCCAAGCACCTGCTTGGCAAGGGGAAGAATGTTCACCCGCTGACCATCAATGCACAGCACGGGATTTTCCTTATTCCGACCAAGGCATATGGGAGGCATGACTGCTTATGGCTTTCGCTAATGCATGTCCAGGATATGGAGGCCATTAATTCCTATACCACCCGGGTATTCTTAAGCTTTGGACATACTGTTGTTCTTGATATGAAAGAGTATGTTTTCATTAAGAAACTGCACAAAGCAAGAAGGCTTCGGAAAGCAGTAGCCAAGAGCAACAAAAGCCCGATCACCTTTTACGTCCAACCTGAAACTGGCTATAAAATTGCAGAAGAAGATGGAGGGTATCGGGTGAAGTAGAGAAAGTGGGCCGTCGATAAACGAATTAAGGTTTTGTGAAGATTCGAATGAATATAAGATTTAGCTTACGCCATAAAAATGTGTGGATAAATAAAAAGGGAACTTCGTGGTTTTCGAAGTTCCTTTTGTATTACTAGAAGTGAAGTTTAGCATTCATGGACAGAGAAAGCAGATACTATAGAGTCATCAGATAAATAATTGTAGCTGCCCAACGATTGTTTGTATCCATTAAAGGCCGTTAGTCACTGAAGTTGCTGGACTGATGACCAATGGAGAAGTTATCGCACGGAATTATGGTGGAGTGTCATCATAGTGGCAAAAGATGGTCAACGAATTTGTGTGCATGACATAGAGGTTTATCGAAATTGTATAATGCTAATGATTTGTAGAATAGAGAATTTTGAAGTAAGGTTTAATAGGACTTATATATGCACAAGATTCTTACGTTTATCCTCAGGATAAACGTTTTTTTATTCATATGAACGCGGAAGGTCAATAGATTAAGACAGGACTGTAAGATGAATTACCTTATGGTAAGGGAGTGGAAGTTATTGAGTGAAAATATTGAAGAGATTAATTATAAAGAGGCAATCGAATATTCACTAGAGCCACTAATCGTACATTCGCAATTGAAGATAATTTATATTAACGAAGCAGCTGAAAGGTTTTTTAGAGCATCCAGGGAAGATGTAATTGGAGGGAGTCCTTTAGATATTTTTAGAGATACCTCTAAACCCGCGATTACAAAAAGAATCTCTGGGGCATACAGTAAACCAGCAGAGATTATTGAAGAGACAATTTATAAAATGGATGGTACTTCAGTTGACGTTGAGTTATATTGTCATCCTATCAAAATAGGAGATACAAAAGCGATTCAAACGTATGTAAAAGACATCACGAATAAAAAAGAGCTAGAGAATATGAAAAGAGAAATGAATACAGAGTTAGACGAGCTTGCTTCAACCATTGTGCCCCTGTTAGGAGGAATTGCGGTCCTGCCTCTATCAGGCCGGATTGATCATGATAGGGCAAGCAAACTCTTAGAAATGGTACCTGTTAACGTACAAAAGCAAAACGTAAGCAAGCTAATATTAGATTGCTCCGGAATTTTCGCTATTGACGCTTTAGTTATTGATTCTATTTTTAAAATTAGCAATGTCCTAAAAATGCTGGGAGTACAGAGCCTGATAACAGGCTTACGTCCAGAATTAGCTATGGACGCAGTTAAGCTTGGTATTAATTTTAAGGACATCATTACTTTTGCCACTGTTAAGGATGCCCTGCACTTTTCAGGTGTAGAGTATTCGATTAAAGACCAAAGATAAGCCAAAGAAGCTACGGGGACGGTTCCTGCGGCTTTTTTCTATAGAAGAAACCGAACAAGGTCAGGGTAATAGCTTAGGCTCCCAGGCCGCCCGTGGAAAGTCGCTTTAGCGCTGTCAAAGGTGCTATTTTTGAAGCATTGGCTGAGTACACTAACCGATGTTCTCCTCCAGGCCTAAAACTCAATTGCTTCAAAAATGTCATCAGCACTTTTTTTAACCCAATCGCTGTAATAAAATTTTGAAAGGGAACAAAAAAAGAGAAAATATGTTTAAGCATACATGTCCCGATTAAGATAACCCTTATGTTATTTAATCCAAAAATATAAAATGGAGTGCTTGCCTTTAAGGCTGCACTCCATTTTTACTGTTGCTGTTAATTCTCGACTTGTCCATCCCTTATTAGTTCCCTTAATAAAAAAGAGCAGCAGAATTCTTCAAATCCTTACATATCTGTATGAGTAGAAATTTTGCTCTCTCTTTATGTATAGGGCTATTTTCTAGACACCTTCATTAATGACTTAGGTAGTAGTGATATAAAACAAACATTGATAAGGTCTAGGTGACTAACCCAAGCTAAATGGAATACGTTCGAACAGGATGAAAAGAGAGTCAGTTTTCCAATTAAACATTGCATTGTTTCAAACACTTGCAATTTCCAAGAAGTACAAACCTCTCTCTATGCTATAATATATTGATAAAATTTAAGAATAATTAGAATAATAATCACTTTCAAGGAGTTGTTGAAAAGTGCTTCAGAATATAGAACAGCACACGTGCCCCTTCAAAATGGCGTTAGATAAGCTCTATGACGGAGTGTTCATTTCTGATCAAAATGGCAAAACTATATATGTAAATGATGCATACCAAATTATGTCTGGTCTGAAATATGAAGAAGTAGTTGGAAAGTATGTAACAGATATGGAAGCAAAGGGTATCTATAAAAATCCAGTAACTCCTGAAGTAATCAGACAAGGAAGGCAGGTAAATTCCATTGGCAAGGCAAAGGGTGGAGTGGACATGCTGATATCAGGGAACCCGATATATAATGAAAAAAATGAGTTAGTTTATGTCGTAGTAAGTCAGAGGGATATTACGGACTTTCAAATGCTAAAACAAAAACTGGAAGTAACAGAAGAGAAAATGTTAACAGCAGAAATAGATAGAGAAAAGAAGGAAGAGGAAATCCAATATTTAAAAAAGCGGCTTTTGAAAAAGACTGGTATTATTGGCGAAAGTCAAGGTATTTTAAATGTCATTAGTTTGATTGATAAAGTCTCATCCCTTGATGTTACATTATTAATAACAGGAGAAAGCGGTGTTGGAAAAGAAGTAATTGCAAATGAGATTTACCAAAAAAGCAAGACAAAAAATAAGCACTTTATCAAAGTGAATTGTGCTGCAATTCCGGCTAATCTTTTAGAAGCTGAGCTTTTTGGTCATGTAAAAGGAGCCTTTACTGGGGCTATAAAGGATAAATTAGGCTTATTCCAGCTGGCAAATGAAGGTACTTTGTTTCTTGATGAAATTGGAGAAATGCCAGTTGAATTGCAATCAAAATTACTTAGGGCTATTCAGCAAAAAGAAGTAATTCCGGTTGGAGGCAGTAAGGTGCAAAAACTGGATGTTCGCATTATCGCTGCAACAAATCAAGATTTATTCAAACAAGTTAAACAGGGGAAATTTAGAGAAGATCTTTATTATCGTTTAAATGTACTCCCAATTGAAGTCCCTCCATTGCGTGAACGAAAACAAGATATAATCCTATTGGGACAATACTTCCTTAATACATATAGTAAAAAATATGGGAAGAATGTGTTTATTAGCCAAGGTGGTTTCGAATTATTGGAAGACTATTCTTGGCCTGGAAATGTACGTGAACTACAAAATATTATTGAAAGACTCGTTATTATTAGTGAGAACGGATCTGTAGCAGATCAACAACAGATTAGTAGAATGATATACCCGGATTTTAAGAAAGATTTTTCATTTTCTAAGGAAAAGAGTTTGTGGGATATATTGGAGTCAGTTGAGAAGCAGCTTATTACGGATGCAATCAAAGAAGTAGGCAGTACTAGAAAAGTGGCTCAAAGATTAAAGATTGATCAATCCACCGTAGTTAAGAAAATAAAAAAACATGGCATTAAGATCGAAAAGTGATGACAAACATCATCAAGATAGATGATGTTCATCATCACTTCAATTAAGTAGGAGACAATAGTGAAAAGTGTTAAAGGCTATAAAAAGTGATGACAAATATCATCACTTTTTTGTTTGATAAAAACTGAAAATACAGTAAATATAAGCGCTTACAAACTTGGCACGCTCCTTGCATAATATAAAAGTAATAAATATGAAGGAGTGACCTTAATGGAAAAAGTAATTATTACAGCAGCTCTTACGGGTGCATTTCCGGCAAAGGATAAAAACCCAAATATTCCTTTGACACCACAAGAAATTGCGGATGATGTGTATGAAGTTTGGAAGGCCGGTGCTGCAATTGCCCACTTACATATGGTGGATGATAACGGTAATGGAACGATGGACATTGACAGATATAAGGAAACGTTAAAATTAATTAAAGAGAAAAATATTGATATTATTCTAAATTTGACAACATCAGGTGACTTAAACGCAACCGATGAAACTAGAATGGCACATGTCATTGAGATTAAACCTGAAATTGCTACATTCGATGCAGGGACCATGAACTGGATGAATAAAACAGTATTCTTTAATACACCGCCATTTCTTGAAAAATTAGGTAAGACCATGTTAGAGAATGGAGTAAAACCTGAAATTGAAATATTTGATGCAGGAATGCTCTATAACACCTTATATTATGTGAAAAAAGGAGTAGTTGCAGAACCTACTCATTATCAATTAGTACTTGGTGCAGCTGGGGGGACAGCAGCTACAGTTGAAAATTTAGTATATTTAAAAGGCTTGCTTCCTGAAAATTGTACCTGGTCAGCATTCGGAATTGGAAAAGGCCATATGCCAGTTTTATATGCAACATTGGCATTAGGAGGTCATATCCGTGTAGGTTTGGAAGATAATATCTATTATTCAAAAGGAAGATTAGCTAAATCGAATGCGGAATTTGTTGAAAGAGCTGTAAGAGTTGTTAAAGAATTTGGTAAAGAACCCGCGACACCTAATGAAGCAAGAGAAATATTAGGTTTGAAAAGGGTAGTTACCGCTTAAGGGGTAATATCGATGATTAAAAAGATTGCTATACTTGGCGCCGGAACAATGGGACATAGCATTGCAGAAAACTTTGCGCTTTATGGATTTGATGTGAATCTTTATGATCCAGATGAAAATAGAATAACTTCAGTTGGTAAAGATATTCGAGCCGATATTTCTTTACTAGCTGAAGAGGGATTTATTGATGTTGAATCCATTGAAAAAGCATTATCTAATATTCATTATTTTTCAGATTTAAAAGAAGCTGTATACGACCGGGATTTTATTACAGAGTCAATCCCTGAGAACATGGAACTAAAACAACAAATTTTTAAACAACTTGATGATTTTTGTCCTGAGCACACAATATTTACGAGCAATACTTCAAGTTTGCCATTAGGTGGTATGTGGGAGTTAGTTTCTGAAAAGCGAAGACAACGGATGATGATTACCCACTACTATAATCCAGCCCATATAATGCCACTTGTTGAACTCTCTCATTTTGGTAATATGCCAGAAGAAATTTTTCAGGAAGTTGAAGATTTATTTAAATCTATCAATAAACAATCAGTAAAAGTCAACAAGGATGCTCCTGGGCTTGTAGCAAATCGGATTCAGCAAGGTGTTGCACGTGAAGTATTTTCAATCATTGAACAAGGTATTGCTGACCCTGAAGATGTTGATAAGGCTTTAATGTACGGACCAGCATTCCGTTATGCTACTACAGGTCAACTAGAGGTTGCTGATATGGGTGGATTAGACATTTGGTGCACTGTGGGTGATAACCTTTTAGCAGTGATGGATAATCGTAAAGAGGCGAACCCGCTGCTGCGAGAAAAAGTAAACGAAGGCAGGTTAGGAGCTAAAACAGGAGAAGGTTTTTTTAAATATGAATCGGAAGCGCTTACCCAAAAGAGAAACGACTTTAACAAGCGTCTAATTCATCAATTAAAAGCGTCTCAATACTACATGAAAGAAACATCCGTTCCTCAAAAAAATGTACTAGATTAAATGCTTTTCTAAATATATAAGTGGAATTAAAGAATCACCTAATAAGATTGAAGCGGAAGGCACGAAGACTCCTGCGGGAGAAAAGGCCAGTGGGAGACCCCGCAGGAGCTTTAGCGACGAGGAGGCTCCCAGGACGCCCGCGGAAAGCGAAGTGCCTGCAGCGAAAATCTACAGAAAAAATTAAGTTCCACTTATATAGGGTTGTCTCATTTATAAAATTCCTTCGGGACAACCCTTGATTGGATGAAACAAAAACAAAAAAATGCGGGGGAGTGTGCTTATATGCCACTTATAGCTTTGGGTTTGGGGATACTATTACTATTTATTTTAATTATTGCTTTTAAATTAAACGCTTTTCTATCATTGCTTATATCAGCAATATTCGTCGGATTTTTGCAAGGGATGGAACCATTAGCAATTGTAAAATCCATTGAATCTGGTCTTGGTGGAACACTTGGGCATATGGCAGTTATTATTGGTCTTGGTGCTATATTAGGTAAAATTATTGCTGATGGCGGTGGGGCCGATAGAATAGCTAATACTCTTTTAGATAAATTCGGTAAAAAACGAGTGGATTGGGCAATTCTGGCTGCATCATTTATTTTAGGGATTATCTTATTCTATGAAGTTACCTATATTTTACTTATTCCAATTGTATACACAGTTGTAATTGCATCGAGGACTCCATTAATGCAGGTCGGTATGTCGTTCTTGGCAGGTATTTCCCTAACACACGTCTTTTTACCTCCACATCCAGGAGTAACTGCAGCAGCTACCGTTTTAAATGCAAATTTAGGAGTTGTTTTAGGATACGGTCTTATTTTAGCGATTCCAGCAGCGTTCCTTTTTGGTCCATTATTAGGAAGGCTATATAAAAATTGGGATATCAAAATTCCGGAAGGTTTAGTATCAAATCAAGACTTTAATATGGATGAAGTTCCATCATTTACAACTTCGGTTTTAACAGCTTTATCCCCGGTTTTTCTTATTTTGATTGGCGTAATTGCTCAATTTACACTGCCTGAAACATCAACTATGTATAAAGTATTAACATTCATTGGTAATGCCGATATCGCATTGTTAATTGGCCTTTTACTTGCTTTATATGTATTTGGTCTGCATAGAAAGAGAAAAACCATGTCTCAATTAATGAAGTCAGTCGAGGCTTCGTTAATCTCTATAGGTGGAATCATCTTTATACTAGGTGGGGGTGGTGCCTTTAAACAAGTCATATTGGATAGTGGAATGGCCGATTACATAGCTGAACTTACAAGTACATGGGATATTTCACCATTTATATTAGCATGGATTATTGCCCTTATTATCAGATTGGCAGTAGGATCTGCGACCGTCACCATTTTAACAACTGCCGGAATTATGGTCCCAATTGTTCAGGCAACAGGTGTTAACATAGAATTAATGGTTATTGCCATCGCATCTGCGTCAATTGCTTGGGCTCCACCAAGTGACGTATCCTTCTGGATGACAAAAGAATATTTCAACTTGACTATTGGACAAACGATTAAATCTGTTTGTTTCATGTATACCCTAGTTGCGATTTATGGAATTCTTGGAGTTTTAGCATTGAACATGTTCATTGGGTAACTATGAATTAGATCTTTTAAGGAGGAATTTCATATGAATATTGATTCAGAGAAGTTTATGGACTTAGAAATTTCCAAACGTATAGAGTGGGTAAAAGAAATTGCGAATCTAACGGACGATGAAGTGAAGGTCATTAACAAACCAGATGCCCTGAAAATAGATGTTGCTAATAACATGATTGAAAATGTTATTGGTACATTTGAATTACCATATGCAGTTGCATTCAATTTTCTAATTAACGGGAAAGAGTATGTGGTTCCAATGGTTACTGAAGAGGCATATTTAGTTAATTCGGTAACGAAAATGGCTAAAATCATTAAGGAATGTGGGGGATTTACTGCAGGATATACCGAAAGTTTAATGATTGGTCAAATTCAGTTGGTAGACATAGAAAATCCGAGATTGGCAAAATATAAAATTCTCGAAAATAAAGATAAAATCATAGAAATTGCAAACAAAAAAGATCCTAAACTCGTTTCCGTCGGAGGTGGAGTAAAGGATGTTGAAGTTAGAAGTTTAGATTCAAAAATTGGTCCTTTAGTTACTGTTCATCTATTGGTTAATACTGTTGATGCAATGGGAGCAAATGCTGTTAATACAATGGCAGAAGCTGTGGCACCATTCATTGAAGAACTAACTGAGGGTAAGGCAAAGTTAAAAATATTATCCAACCTTGCAGATCGAAGGGTCGCTTATTCCACAGTAAAAGTTAAAAAGGAACTTTTAAGCGGGGAAGAAGTAGTTGATGGAATTGTGGCTGCATATGAGATTGCTGAAGCTGATCCATACCGTGCAGCAACACATAATAAAGGAATATTAAATGGAATAGTTCCTGTTGTATTAGCCACATGTAATGATACGAGAGCAATTGAAGCAGGATGCCACTCCTATACTGCCCGTTCAGGTCAATACCGTCCATTAACGAAATACAAAAAAGATAAAAATGGTGATTTATTAGGGTTAATTGAAACACCGATGGCAGTTGGTACAGTTGGCGGCAATATTAGCATTCACCCTATGGCTCAGGTTTCACTTAAAATTCTAGGTGTAGAAACAGCTGCAGAATTAGGACAAGTCATTGCATCAGTAGGACTCGCTCAAAATTTGACAACTGTAAAATCAATCGTAACTGGCGGCCTTCAAGCTGATTTTGCCCCATTACATGCAAGAAGTATTGCCGTTCAAACAGGTGCAACTGATGAAGATTTAAACCATATTGTTAACTTGATGGTAGAAAACAACAACTTTCAGTTAGAGTACGCTAAACAGCTATATAGTGAATTAACAAATAAAATAAATGCGTAAAACTAAAGTATAACGATATAAGTTTATAACTTCTAAGCATGGTAGTCCTTTTGGCAAGGGAAGTAAGGAGGCTTTATAAATGAAAGTAGGAATAATGGGAGCAGGCTCACTTGGAACAATTATTGGGGCCTTAATTACCGATGGAGGCCAAGCTGTAGATTTAATTGATGCCTACGAAGAAAATGTAAAAGCACTCAATAATAATGGAGCTAGAATTACGGGCTTAATTAATAAAACTGTTAGTGTAAATGCGATTACACCTGATCAAATGTCCGGAGAATATGACCTTGTTTTCCTATTGACTAAGCAGGTTTATAATTCTGAAGCATTAAATCAATTACTTCCACACTTACATTCGGAGAGTGTAGTTTGCACATTACAAAATGGTGTACCTGAAGACTATGTTTCTGAAATGATAGGGAAAGAAAGGACTGTAGGTGGTGTAGTAGGATTTGGTGCTACTTGGAAAGAACCAGGTATTTCTGAGTTAACTACAGCTTGGGATGTAGTTCAAAAATATGCATTTGATATTGGTGAACTCGATGGAAGAATTACCCCTAGAATAGAAGAAATCAGTGAAATTCTAGGATTAATTGGCCACTGTGAAGTCTCTGATAATATACTAGGAATGAAATGGTCAAAATTATTAATGAACTCAACGTTTAGTGGTATGTCTGCTGCTCTAGGATGTACATTTGGAGATGTTTTATATAATGAAAAAGCAATGTATAGCTTAGCCCATATTGCAGATGAAACAATAAAGGTAGCACATGCTTTAGGAATAAATATGGTACCTATGCAAGGGGAAAATTTTGAATTTTTAGAACTTGAAGATGAAGCGGATATACCAAATAAAATGGGTTTTTATAATGAAGTCTGGAAGCCTCATGAGAAACTCAAAGCTAGTATGCTTCAAGACTTGGAAAAAAATAAGAAAACTGAGATTGATTATATTAACGGCTATGTATCTCAAAAAGGTAGAATTGTAGGAGTCAAAACTCCATATAATGATTTAGTCGTTAAGCTAGTAAATAAAGCCGAAGAACAGCATTATGTTCCGAAGTTCTCTGTCAATATAGAGTGCTTTGATACAATTAAGGCTGACATTTAATTTTAGTATAGTGAGACCAAAAAAATAGCCTGGCTTGCAATGCAGCCGGGCTTGTAATATTACTCTATGAATACTCTATCGTATGTGTGGGCCAAATAGAATTCAGAAGAAATAAAAAAATGATTCCTTGTGCATCTCATGTTGGGATAGGCAAGGAATCATTTTCAATTTTCGCTAATTCACTCATCAGCTAATTACTAAACTATGGTTATCTTTTCTCGTATGATCTCGTGATACCATTTGCAGGTAACGATACACACTTGATTCGGACATTCCCATGATTTCAGCCACTTCGTTTATTGTACCTTTAATTTCGAATACCCCGTGGTCTTTTAATGTGGAGATGACGAGTTTCTTTTGATCGGGCGATAACTGGGCGCCGGATGCCAGTATGTCTCTATCTATTACTGTGTGAATGATCGTACGTACATTGTCTGACAGTTTTTCTATCGGTTGTTCTTGTTCGGTTTTGATATTGATATGTTCTATATCCATGCTTAGATTGGCTAGCTTTAATATGTCTTTTGCGACTTTCCGATAGACGTCTGCATCAAAATTTATACATAAAAGACCTTGTAGGTTTCCTTCAGCATCTTTTATAAACATAGTGGATGAACGGAATTTCTTACCCCGCGGTCCTTCCCCGACATATCCTACAACACTATCCTGTTTTAAATATACTTTTTCCTCGATTAGCTTTCTTGCATAGTTGGTTAATGGAGCGTCTAATGACCTTCCGCTTAGTTCCCCATTGACTATGTGACCAATATGAGAACCTCCATTAGGATTTAAAATATGCAATACAAGTTCATAATCTGATCCTAAAATTTCCCCGAAGTAATTCATGATATTTGTATAATGTCGAAATAACTCGCTATCCAATGAATATTCCTCCTTTTAAGAATGGTCGTTTATCAACGGTTCGGCTTGAACCGCTGGCGGGATACCTGAAACCTATTAAATTTCTGTGACTATTTTAGTTAATAGTTTATTTCGTGGTACTTGCCTGATAGTGGAATAAGGATATATGCGATTTCCAAGGTTCCTGGTATGACTCTGGGAGACTGTGTACCGACGCCTCGTTCCGTCTTGTCACAGGGAAATGCCAGCATTGCTGCTCTTTTAGGGTGTGTGACCACTCCAATAATAGAGATATATTTATGAATCTAGTTGAATTAAATTCCATTGATAGTCACATTATAGCAAAAGAATTTAGAAAATACCAAGAGTTAAAATAATAATTTTTTTTTATAAAAATAGTTTATTATTATCGATTGACAGCGGAAGAATCAGCGTGATATATTTTCCTTGTAATAAAAAAATATAACCGTTGTAATAAATTATTAGAAAATTTAATGAATCTACTATTTTTTTTACCGGGATTGGAAACGTTTTCTCTGCCTTTGATAGAAAGGACACCAGGTTACGCTAGTGAAGTAGATACAGCCGCAATAAAACTATAATTTTGGAGGTGTTTGCATGAACACGAAAGTAGTGCCTATCAAAGAGAAAAAGGTTATTAAATACAAAAGTTGTTTTGATGTGATTGGGCCGGTCATGATCGGTCCATCAAGTTCTCATACTGCAGGTGCTCTAGCTATTGGCGCAGTAGCCAATAAATTATTTCAAGGTCTCCCCAAAAAAGTCGTGGTGAAGTATTATGAATCATTTGCTGAAACGCATAAAGGACACGGAACTGATTTTGCAATTATTGCCGGGATTTTAGGGTTTGCTGCTGATGACAGCAGAGTGCCGATTGCTATTAAAATAGCAGAATCTAAAGGTATCGATATTACGTTTTTAGAAATAGAGGGTGACAGTCCAGCAGATCACCCAAATACCGCAGATGTTTATATGGAAGATGAACATCACAGTATTCGCACGTTGGGTATTTCGGTAGGCGGCGGATTGATCGAAGTTAAACATATTGAAATTGACGGGTTCAGTCTGGGTTTGCAGGGGCAATTGCCGCTCATTCTTGCGATTTCCGAAGAAACGGACCTTGGATTTGTTTTACGGAGAATTTTTCAAAAAAATAACGTGGAAATAGACAATTTTACTACTTTAGTAGAAAACGGCAAACATTTGTATGCTTTCTCACTGGATTCGTTCTTGCCTGGTGATGTTCGGAATGAACTAGAAAGTTTAAGCAGCATAGCTAAAATCATTATTCTTTAGCTAGTTGAGGAGGAAAAAAATATGTATATGAGCATAAAAGAAATTATAGATGCAGCGAATAAAAGGAACATGCCTATTTATGCATTAGCAATTGAACATGAAATGGAGCAAACCAAACTTTCTTATGAAGAAGTTTGGAGCAAGATGGAACGAAACCTGGAGGTAATGGAAAACTCCGTTAAAAAAAGCCTGGAAGGTGACGGAGTATTTTCTCCAACCGGATTAACCGGCGGTGATGCCGTTAAAATCAAGAAATACCGGGAAGCCAAGAAGACGCTTTCTGGAGATTTGATGGTGCTCGGCGTCCAAAGTGCTATGGGAGTGAATGAAGTAAATGCATCGTTGGGGGTTATTTGTGCAACTCCAACTGCAGGCGCAAGCGGGACGATCCCAGGGGTACTATTTGCTATTAAAGACACACTGGAGTTAACTCACGACGATATGGTCCATTTTCTATTCACTACAGCTTTATTGGGAATGGTCGTCGCCAATAATGCTTGTATTGCCGGAGCGTTCGGCGGATGTCAAGCCGAAGTAGGCAGTGCCTCAGCAATGGCAGCTGCAGCAGCGGTAGAAGCCGGTGGAGGAACTCCACAGCAGTCTTCTGAAGCATTCTCAACAGCATTGCAAAATCTGCTTGGTCTTGTTTGTGACCCAGTAGCTGGCTTGGTGGAAATTCCTTGTGTAAAGAGAAACGCTATCGGAACAGGGAATGCTTTAATAGCAGCGGACATCGCATTGGCCGGCGTAACCAACGTTATCAATGCGGATGAAGTAGTTGAAGCAATGTATAAAGTAGGCCGACAGATGCCGAGGGAATTAAGAGAGACAGGCTTGGGCGGAGTTGCAGCTACACCAACAGGAATTGCTATTAAAACTAGGATATTTGGAGAAAAACACATACCGAAGCAACAGTAATTGGTAAATTTGTGAAATAGATAACAAACTTTAATAATAAAAATCACATATTCCATTAAGGGTGGTGGCAGGCAGGTATCTATGTGTGGCCCACTTAGGTAAAGGAAAGAATTTATTTTTCAAAAAATGGTCTATATTCCTAAGCATTAACACAAACCAATTCATTATTAGGAGGAAATACTATGTACGGGAATACTGCTAGAAAATTGGACTACCAGCCAGAAAGCACTGAAGTAGAAAAACAATATCCAGATCCTAAGAAGTGGCACAAACAAGATACAACTTGGGCACTGAGCCTTTTTGGAACAGCGATTGGAGCCGGAGTACTCTTCCTGCCTATTAATGCAGGTTCCGGTGGTTTGCTATCATTACTATTAATTACTATTCTTGCATTTCCGGTCATGTACTTTTCACACAGGGCGCTAGCTAAAATGATTTACGCTTCTGATTCTGCTGATGAAGGAATCACAGGTACAATTCGGGAATATTTCGGTAATAAGGCAAGTATCGTTTTCAACATCGTTTATTTTGTCTCGATTTACACGATTGTGCTGATGTATTCAGTCGCACTTACAAACACAGCAAGCAGCTTTATCGTGAATCAGTTGGGGATGGCTGAGCCTCCTAGGGCTATTCTGTCACTTGCATTAGTACTCGGTCTTATCGCAATCTTAAATTTTGGACAAGATATCACAGTAAAAGTAATGAGTTATCTTGTATATCCTTTCATTGCTTCTCTGCTTTTCATCGCATTCATGCTGATTCCACAGTGGAATACATCAATGCTTAGCTTTTCAAGCCTGTCAGCTGCTTCAACTGGAACAGGAATATTTACAACAATTTTAATGGTATTGCCAATTATCGTATTCTCATTCAACCATTCGCCTATCATTTCTTCCTTTGTTGTTAAACAGAGACAAACGTATGGAATTGAAGCTGTTGATGCCAAAAGTAATCAAATACAAAAAGTTTGTTATATCATGACATTCGGTGTCGTAATGTTCTTCGTCTGGAGCAGCGTTTTGAGCTTGACTCCAAATGATCTGGTTATGGCAAAAGAACAAAACCTTTCCATCCTGTCTTATCTTGCAAATGAACTAGGTTCGCCTCTGATCACGATCGCAGCTCCAATCATCGCTTTCGTGGCCATCACCAAGTCATTCCTTGGCCACTATGTGGGCGCGTTCGAGGTAATGCGTGATATGGTCATCGCATCCGGCAAAAGCCGCGGTGTAACCATAAAAGAAAAAACAATCAAGACAGGAATCCTTGTTTTCGTCGTATTAACCTGCTGGTTTGCCGCTTATAAAAACCCAAGCATCCTGGGACTAATCGACAGCCTCAGCGGACCATTGGTTGCAGCTATCCTATGTGTCCTGCCAATGTATGCGATTTCTAAAGTACCAGTACTAGCTAAATACAAAGGAAAAATGAGCAACGTGTTTGTTATCATTGTCGGTGTGCTTACGATTCTGGCAAGTATTAAGTCGTTCTTCTAAATTAAAATCGTAGTATGCGAGGCCATCCGGTGGGGTGGCCTCTTTTTTTTGGTGTGGTGGAGAGGTGCCTGTCACTTCCCGGTTTTTCTTGTTTCACGGGTGGGGTGTTTCACAGGAAAGCTGGAGTGTTTAGTTTAGCTGTCATTCATTTGATGGGTTCAGTCTGGGCGATGCTTTTTAATTGTATTGTGGCGGCAGAGGCTGTGGTTTGACCGATAAATTTTTTCATGGACCGATAAATTTTTTATTAGACCGATTAACAAGAAAAATGTTCTATTAAAAGAACAATTAGATAGCTATATAAATCAAAAAATAGAAGATATGGGACAATAACCTAGGCAAATGGACAAGCTTTCCAGTAGGATAAAAGAGACAATAAGGAATGCCAGAAAAGCTTTAATAATAGGAAGAGGTAAAATGGGAGAAACTAAAAACAATTATATGCTCAAAACATTATTAAAATATTTTAGAAATTTAAATGTAATAACTTTATTTTTTTTATTAATCAAATTACTACTTTTTACTATATTAAATGGACTGCCACTCTCCACAGAAGGAACGTTTACTTATATTGGTTTTTTCATATTATTCAGTTCGTTTTCATTCATTTTTAAATATAATCATTTTTATCATTTACTAGCCATTAATTTCTTTATCTCTCTATTATTATTTGTGAATACACTGTATTTAAGTTACTATAATTCTCCTTTAACTATATATTCTTTGTCTCAATTAGGAAATTTAAATGGGTTAGGCGAGAGTATAGTATCAATTTTAAAGTGGTTTTATGTCTTGTTTTTTCTCGACATTTTCATCCTCTGGGTTATCCGAAAAAAGTTTAAAAGTCACATTCTATTTAGAAAAAAAATCTTCTTCGGTTATATGATCTTGGGGTTATTATTTATTTTTTTAAATCCTGCTTTTAAATATTATATAAAAAATGAGAATCCTTTTAGACAGTTTACCGGGATGGATAATATTGAAAGGTATAGTATCGTAGGGCATCATGTATTAGATATATATTCTTATATGAATGACAGGGAAACCCTCGATGAAAAAGAAATAAAGGTGATTAATGAATGGTTTAATAAAAATGGAAATCAAAGTTATGTAAATACAAATGAAATAGGAAAAAATAAAAATTTAATTTTAATTCAAGTTGAGTCATTGCAAAACTTTGTTATTAATAAGAAAATCGCAGATCAAGAAGTAACGCCATTTTTAAACACTATGCTGAATCATTCACTATATTTCCCTAACTTTTACCCTCAAACTATTGAAGGAAATAGTGCTGATGCTGAGTTTTTATCCCAAACCTCTTTATTCCCTGTTTCAAAGGGGGCTGTTAACTTTAGATATCCAAATAATAAATATATTTCTTTAGCTGCGGCATTAAAGAAAAGTGGATATTCAACACTCGCTTTGCATGCAGATGAGGCTACTTATTGGAATAGAGATAGAATGCTGCCTAATTTAGGGTTTGACGAATATAAATCTATCTCAGACTTTAAAATAGATGATGAAATTGGTATGGGTTTAAGCGATATATCTATGTTTGATCAATCCATTGAGATGATTAGCAAACAAAAAAAACCTTTTTATGCTTTTTACATAACCCTCACGAATCATGTGCCCTTTGAAATACCGATGGAAGAACAAGAGTTAAAGTTACCAAAGAATATACAAAACACTATTTTGGCTAATTATCTTCAGAGTGTCAGATATACAGATAAAGCTTTAGGGCAATTTATAAGCAAGTTAGGAAAAACAGGATTACTAGATGAATCAATTATCGTACTATATGGAGATCATAATGGAATATTCGAAAATGATAAAAACCTAATTGAGAAAATGGAAAAAAGACATATTGGCTCGGAAGAGTGGATTAGAAAGTATGTTCCAATTCCTATGATAATCTATAATCCTCAACTAGAAGGAAAGACTTATTCAACAATAGGAGGCCAAATAGATATCTTTCCAACACTGGCCAATATCATGGGGGTTAACCCTGAGGATATAAAATATACTATTGGGAAGGATTTGTTAAACCAAGATGAAGGAAAGGCGATTATATCAAAAGGAGATTATTCAAAAAGCCCTTCTTATCTGATCACCAAAAATAATATAGATTTTGATTTAAATGAAGAAGAAGAAAAAATATTGGAAATATCAAATTTAATCATACAGGGGGATTACTTTAATACCTTAAACCGGTAAATAATATAGTTGGGAGCAAATATAAAACATATGAGAGATTTCAGCAATATTTTGAACAAGGACAGTTAACTCATACATTGAAGAGATTGCTAGACAAATGATTTTATCAAAATTATCTCTTATTGACCTTGTTATTTTTAATTTAAAAGTTAGCGTCAACAGCCCTTACCTTTAATGAGATAGGATATTGCGCATTAAACACCCAAGTCCATATTGGAGATAGAAAAGACGGCTCTCTCTGTTGTCAAAATGCAACGTTGCCGTCTTTTTTATAAAATAGTACATATTCTTAAGAAAAAATAGAATGCAGTCATCCACGGACCCACGGTATTGGGGTTGCAGTCCATAAGTTTCAATGATTTCATTGAACAGTTTGTCTGCATTGTCATAGGAAGGCTGGATGCCATACATTTGCCGGTGCTTTCTAATTGTGTAGTAGCGGCAGAGGCTGTGGTTTGACTGATAAAATTTTTCCTGGACCGATAAATTTCTAATTAGACCGATAAATTTATTAGACCGATAAACCAGAAAATTGTTCTATTAAAAGAACAATTAGAACCGCCTTCATCCTCTCCTATAATGTTATCTCCCAAATCTCCTGTTCCTCTAGGACAATAATTCACGGGGACGTATCCCATGGCTTTTTGTAATTCTTTAAATGGGATTGGTATAATGCCTTATTAACCAACCTGATACTACCCCCAATTGTTCAGTCATTTACCTTGTCCATATTTTTTATCTCAGGATTTATTTGCCCAATAATAGCTTAGAGATAGCAACGTGATTGATATAATAGAAGGAGAAATTATTCGGGGAGGACTCAGGATGATTGTATATCTGAACAAAAGTGACCGGGATCGCTTGATGGGTGAACTGAACGATGAACAGCGGGAGTTCCTACAGGATTCCCTTAAAAGGGGCAAGAGGACGTATTATGCGAACTTCATAGCCCGCTTGAAGGCGAATAAAGGAAACGATTTATCTGAACAGGCCATCCTCGATGAAATGACACAATGGGAACTTGTCGATTATATCGATGGGGGAATGGTAACAGACGAACTAAAATGCGAGTGTGGGAAGAGCCTTCGCTATCAGTATATTGTCCAAAACAACAAGACCCGGAAGATACTGAGGTTTGGTATTACCCATTTCGAACAACATACCGGCTTTCCTCCCCATATTGCAAAAGATGTAGTTAAAGGACTGCAGGAAGTTGACTTGGAAATGGACGAGGTCTTGAGCAAATGGCAAAATGGGTGGAAACCGTCTTTTGATTTGGCGTATACCGAGCTCCTCCCGAAAGAAATGCAAAAACAGCTTTCCCTTGCCCTTCCATTGACAAATAGGCAGGAAGAAAAAGCACGAGATATCATCCGTGAATTTAAGAAGAAACAGGCTGAAGAAGAGAGGGGACTAGAAAGGAAGAACCTTGAACAAGAATTGAGTTCCCTTCATGTTCCGGAGGTGGATTCCCCGCTCGACATCTTAATACAAAAGGCTGTATTTTACTATTTCAACCTTTATGGTGCGTCTAACCTCGAGGGTCTCTGTGAATGGCTGCTTAAGATGGAGTTAATTGGTGGTGAGAGGTACGTGACAGGGAAACTAAAAGCACAGGTTGATGTGGGAATATACGTAGAGACACTTGTAAAAAGAGGCTATTTCTCACGGACTGGTGAAAAATTGAAGTGGGTGTATGTACTGAATCAGGCCTACTAATAACCTAATTTGGAGAGAGGGGGAAGTGGATGCCTATTTCTATAGTGAAATTTATTCAGTATTGCTTGTTAGCAAGTTTATCGTTTGTATTGGTTATTTTATTTGGAGTTATTTTCGAGGAGCTGAAAAATGGGGAAACGTGGATAGGCTCTTTTGTCATGTTGGTTATACTGGTGGTTTCTTATTTGTTTTTATTCAAATGGATCGCTAAATACCACATTTCGGGGTATGGGGTGTACTTTGTGCTCGGAATGCACTTAATGGTCCTGACTTTTTTATTGTTTCTTCCACTGGATATATTTTTGGGAGAAAAAATACGAGAAACATATGGTCAGCGTGTATATCAAGGTTCAGCTTTTCTGGTCTTGATTATCAGTTATTTCATCCACCGGAAATGGGATATTATTTTGATGATGAGAAAGAGATATTATCAGCCTAGTGCGTACTCTAAAGCAGATTGGTATATGGATTAGGCATAAAGGCAAAGTGGGGACGGTTCTTTTTTGATAGAACCGTCCTGTTTGTTCTATAAAATAGGATCCCAGTCTATTAACTCATCTTCAATTAAAAGTACTAATTTATTTTGTGAGATTAAGGGGTTCAGTATCTGTTCTGAATGAATCTTAATTTTAGCGGAGGTAACCAGAACAATAAGGGGAATCGCTATTCTGCCGGTAGCAAGTTTGTAAACCTGCTCCAATGCATCAATCAATTCAGTAGCTTCAGTCAAAGTAAGTGGACTTTGCGACCTGTATTTAATTTCAATAATTCGATCAGAAAAATCATTTGTTCTACCTAGTAATAAAATATTCAAATTTAAGTTTAGGATTTTCTTATCCAGCACTACCTCATATTTATTGGAATATTTCTCGGTTATTTTCCCAACAGTGATATGTTCAATTCGGTTATAGGCCTTTACGATTTCAACACTTTCAGTCGAAGTTACAGAGGTTTTCTGAGAAATTGGATTTTCAGGCACTATGCTATCACTTGTCGCAGCACTTGCAGTGCCAAAGAGGTCAGCATTAATTTCATTTAATACAGCTGAAGCTTTCTCACTAGGTGTCGTATCCTCTAATTCCTTTTTTAACTTCTTGTTTGTCAGTTCTTTATTCATATTGTCCAGAACTTGCCCTTTGTCGAATTCCTTCTGTTTTCTCCACCAATGGAAAATTCCTACACCTATCAAAAAAAGTCCAATTGCCAGAAATAAAATAGTAATCCAATGTAGGTTGGAAAATAAGTCTATTAATATTGAGTTTTTTAGATGAATGACCTTTTGAGAATCATCCGTATACTTGGCCACTGTATCTTTTTCAAGGTAAAGATTGAATTCTTCTTTTAAAAATAACCATGGCAGTAGAAATGCAAAAACGATCGTTCCTAACCCAACGGAAACCAAAAATTTATGCACATCGCTAAAATCAATATTATTCATTGTCCACCCCGTTATATATTCAGAATATACAAAAAATATAAATGAATTCTATTAGTGGGGCAAGGGCTCAATTCCCTAGGTTTCATATTAATCTTGGCTACTTAAGTGGTGGGGTTCCCAAGCTAGAAATTTTTTCCCAATATTTTTCGAAGAACATATGCCGAAAGGAACTGTTTGAATATTCAGTAAAATAGTATAATAGAGTTAACACCAAGTCTTGGCTCCATAGTTAATCCTAAAGGGAGGGAAGTAAATGGATCGATATGTCCGTGTTATCCCGTACCAAGTGGTTGAAACAACAGAAACAGTAAACGAAGTTCCGGCAGGTGTAGAGCTAATTCAGGCTCCAAAAATCTGGGGTGAAACAAAGGGGGAAGGGATCACAGTTGCTGTGCTCGATACAGGCTGTGACATCGAACATCCCGACCTCAAGGACCGGATTATCGGGGGCAGAAATTTCACTTCCGATGATAGAGGAAATCCCGACATTTTCAATGATTACAATGGCCATGGCACCCATGTTGCGGGCACAATTGCTGCTGGAGCAAATGAATTTGGAGTCATTGGTACTGCCCCAGAAGCCAATCTTCTGATCATCAAGGTTTTGGCCAAAAATGGCTCCGGGCAATACAAGTGGATTATAGATGGGATAAATTATGCTGTGGAACAGAAAGTGGATATCATTTCGATGTCCCTCGGGGGTCCGAACGATGTGCCTGAGCTTCATGAAGCCATTAGGAACGCCGTGCGAAACAATGTACTCGTCGTTTGCGCTGCTGGAAATGAAGGGGATGGAAAAGACGACACGAATGAATTCGCCTATCCTGGCTGTTATAACGAAGTCATCAGCGTGGGTTCCATCGCTCTGGACAGGCGTACCTCGGATTTTTCAAATTCCAATAATGAAATTGACCTGGTGGCGCCCGGCGAAAAAATAATGTCCACCTACCTTAATGGTAGATATGCTGCCTTATCTGGAACATCAATGGCTGCTCCCCATGTGTCAGGAGCATTGGCACTGATCAAGGTTCTGGCAACTAGAAGCTTTGACAGGAAGCTTTCGGAGTCAGAGCTCTTTGCACAGCTAATTAAACGAACAGTCCCACTCGGAAATTCCCAGCGGCTTGAAGGGAACGGACTGGTTTATTTAACCGTACCTGAACACCTATCGAGGATTTTTGGCAATGAATTCCAGGCTTCGGTTTTGCAGGCATTATGATGTTTGCTGCCGAGGTTGGAAGGTTGTTGGAAAATAAAACGGACAAACCTTATTACGATGAATTCACGGATCAACAAGCCAAGATTCAGTTTTATAAGGATATCGATTTTTCGGATTTAAAAAGCAGTGTCCAACGCCTGATTGAAAGCACACATACGAACAGGCCATCGTACTCTCCCCATCGATATGTGTATCCATGGGTAGACTTGCAGGAAAACGGCGAGCTCAAGAGCCTTTATTCTGGAAAAAGAATGGATGTTTCGGAGACGATTGTCCATGACATGATGCTGCTGGAACGCCTGGAAAAGGGTGAACCCAGTATTATGTCTGGAAATCAACTGTTTAATTGTGAGCATGTCGTCCCGCAATCCTGGTTTGATGAACAAGAGCCGATGCGCGGCGATCTTCATCACCTTTTTGCCTGCGAGCCTTCGTGCAACTCAATGAGAAGCAACTTTCCATATCATAATTTCGCCACATACGAGCCTGAAGCTTCCATACAGCGAATACGGGAAGGCTGCGGAATGGCAGAGGAGGAAAAGTTTGAGCCAGAGTACGGAAGAGGCATCGTTTCAAGAGCAACGCTGTATTTCATACTTAGATATAAGCATGTGGACATCCATGACAAAGTTAATTTGTCACTATTACTAACATGGCATAACCAGTATCCAGTGACGACGTATGAAAAACACAGAAATGCGGCTATATTTGAGATTCAGGGCAATAGGAACCCGTTTATCGATTATCCTGAATGGGCGGAGAAGCTGATTTAAAAGTTTAAGAGCTACAGGGTGCTGGTCAATTGGCCAGCACTTTTTTTCATTCAAGATCTAATTGTCGTACCCACAATTTCAATCATTACTTTCTGGCATGGGAGCATAACTAATACCTTTTCAAAATTTACTTAGTTTCCTACTATTGCTCCTCCTCAAAAATAATAAGTAGAAGTGGGTATTCTTACCTAAATTCATACTATTTTATGTAAAAATATGGTTAAATATAATTAAACAAAGCACTTTTATAGGGGAGGGATAAGGATCGATTTAGGGTTCTTTATTGAAGTTGAGATTAATAGAGAAAGAAGCAAGTCCAAAGAGAATAAAACAGGAAAGAGTGTAATTATGAGACCATTTTTTACGAGATTATATGATTTAGTAAGGAACTCAGAGAGACATAGGATAGAAGATTATTTAACAGAAATTATCAGTCCAATCTTAGAGGAGAAAGGTAAATTGCTCTCATTCCTTTGTGAAATGGCAGGTCTGGATTTTCCTAGTGTTTCAAATGTAGAGGTGTACACCCAGAAGACGTATAGTAAACTGGGTCATCATGACATGGATAGCCGACCGGATTTGGTGATTACGTTTAATGTTGGGAAGCAACAACATCTTTTATTCCTGGAAAACAAAGTCGACAGCCGAGAAGGAAGCGGACAGTTACAAAGATATGCGGATCAATTGATGTGGCACAAACAACAAGGATATTTCCCACATTTGATGTATATAACCAAACTTTACGAGCAAAAAAGTGACATTTCAATTATGGGTCTCAATTTAGAAAATTGTTTTTACCAAAAGAGATGGTATGAAGTGTACAAATGGCTATCTCAGTTTGGAACGGATATGTATTGCAAGCAAGTACTAACTTATATGGAGGAATTAAACTTGAACAAGAGCCGGAAATTTTCGTTAATTGATGTCTATGCTATTCAAAATGCACAAAGGCTGCAGACGATGCTGGATGAAGTATTGGATGGGAAGGTAACAGGGAAATTCACAGAGGCTTTTGGAAAGCCGAAGCAATGGTCTCACCGGACCACGCAATTGCGTAATAATAATCTATATGTCATCATAAATGACCAGTCTGACTGGAAATTTGTTGGCTGTGGCTTCGATTTTGATTATGGAGAAGAATATCCCGAAGTGACAGTTTTTATAGAGGTTCAGGCAAATTGCAAACATAAAAAGGAAACCCTCGAAGCTATTAAACATTTTTGTGAGAACAACGAAGATTGGAAATACCAGGCACCTTCAGACAATAATGCAACAGCCTTTGGATATACAACTAAAAGCATTGTAGAGTTCTTGTCTGAAGAGGACCACATTGAGAGCATTCAAAATTATTTGGTGGGGAAATTGGAAGAACTGAAGGAGCTTAAGGAAGCAAACCCGGAACTCAAGTGGGTGGTGAGGGGATAAAGGAAGTACCCAACATGGTAGATATACAAAATTAATTAGGGTAGGAGGATTCATTTGAAAAAGTATTTGCTTATCTTAATTGCCCTTTTCTTACAAGGCTGCAGTGAAAACGGGAAGGTTACGGATAAAGGTGAAGGTAACAAGGTAGATCCTGAACCAATCAGCGTAACTGAGACTGTAGAAACCGAAGAAGATGATGTAGAAGAAAGTATTACTATTCAGGAAGGTGTCTATCATTGGCAGGGAGACTATGATATTGGATTTACAGTTAAAGAAAATATCAATCTTGATAAAGATGAATTTGTTGAGACGCTTGAAATTTGGGGCGGAAAGCCGGAAGGGGATTCTACTGTTCCGCAAGATTTCTACATAAAAATAATTGATGAAGATAAGAGTGTTGTTTTACCTCATCTTTCTGAAAGTGGCTCACCCCATGTATATGCCATGGACATGAACAAAGATGGTAATTATGAGTTTGTAACCAGTGATAGTTATAGGACGCCTTCCTCTTCTGATATTTATACTTATAACGGTGAAGATATTATATTGGTTGCAGATTCATTAATTGGAGAAATCATGTCTGTTGAAAATGGTAAGGTCCTTTTAGACACCGGGGTAGAGTTTTCTTTCAACGGTAAAAACCTGGTGAATCAAAATGGCAAAATAATAGAAAGAACTGAGTACGCTTCGGAAGAAGATTATGTACTTGAGGACGAGGATGCAGCTGTGGAATCTGATGAATCCGATAAAGAGGTTTCAGAAGTAAGTGCCAAGGAGAATTTGGGTGGCTCAAGTAATCAAACTATTTTTATGAACATAGAACCGGAAGAGTTTGCAGGTATTTTTAATAAAATTTATAAAAAGGTTTATCAGGACCTCACTCCAACCTTACAAAAAACGGTGGGGAAAGAAACTAGAATTCCCCAAACTCTCATAGAGGAGTATGAATGGAATGATAATTCTTTTACATATTACTTTAACCAAGATTTAGGGATAACTGGATTGATTAACCCTAATGGTACCATCTCGTCAATTGGATTACTGAAGGAATTGCCCGAAAAGATCTCCTTGGATAAAAATGAAGAATTGCTACTTGTCAGTGCTCAACATATACTAGCTCAAAAAGCCTTAATATTATCAATCAGTGAAGCTACAACAAACCAAGATGTCGAACAAATATTTAAAGAGTTAACAGAAGAATATAAACAAGCCAAAGATGAACCAACCGTGATTCACGAGGGTATTAAGTACATTGATATTGTAAATCAAGAAGATCCAACAAGGCATTTCAATTTGTTTTTAATTTTGTTGGAGGAAGAATAAGTTCAGGACACTATTACTACCTGAATTTTCATGTTTCAAAGGAATTGTTACCTTGACATGATTTTCGCAAGTTTTGTCCAACTGTTAATTGATGACCGAACCATAATACCGCTTTTACCAAGCTCTTACCCTTGTTGAACAACGGGGGAACTACGGGGGACGCTTCCGGTTGAAACGAGTGTGCCAGTAGAACCGTCCCTGTGCGCTCAGATAATAAAATTTTTTAGGTTCCGGTGCGCTGCCACTCCCCGGTTTTTCTTGTTTAACAGATGGATGTTCTACGGCAGTGGCTATCCCTTTGTGGAATAATAGCTCCTTAGCAAAGTCTATTGATTAGGGTTGCGGCTAAGCAAAGATAGAGCAACTGGCGGAACAAAGACTAGCTTATCGAAATGCATTTTTATTTGAGTGATCCTAGTTTGCCTAAAGCAGATGAGGGCCACTCTTTTATTTTTTGAACATGTACCTTCACGAGGAGCTGAAAGCTTAAACACTAGTGATTACTGGTAACAAATTACAACTTTTATTAATAGAATAAGTATATCTGTTAAATACAGGTAAAGGGTATAATTTAAATGGAGTTTAAATTAAGGAGGAATTCAAGATTGGAAGTATCCTTTGGAGTTATTACACTTTTCTTTATCGCCTTAATTCTTCTATTATTATTTGTGATTCTTTTTAAGAAGAAAAAACCCTATTTAGGACATGATGACAACCTGGAATTAACTAGTACAGAAAACGCAGCTGCTGTCTCTACACAAAAATTCTGGGAGATAAGTAGTTATTCACCCAATGCTATTGAATTATATAAATCAGAAAAACCTTTGGTACTAAACGACAATTTAAGAACGCATATCGATAGAATTGTTAAATTATCCCCAAATGCAAAGGATATAGTGAAAAGCGAAAAAAGAGTCGTTGTTAAATTTAGTGACGAAGTATTTGAAAAAATTAAATCAGGTGAATATAAAATAATGAAGAAAAAAGGATCCCCGAGTGAATTGAGGTCTATTGTTGTCGATCAAAAAAATAGAATTCGAGAACATGGATGGGTGGGGCTTCAAGAATCTAAAAAAATTAACCCTATGCAATTAGCAAATGTAGCATTTGGGGCATTAACAGTAATTACTGCTCAAGAACATTTAGATAGAATAAATAAACAACTAATTACAATTGACAGGAAAATTGACAAGCTTTTAAATAATTATCATTATGAAATGCTTGGTAAGGTTCAAGGGAATATCCGTTACCTAAAATCACTTTTACCTGAAATTGGAGATAACATAGGTAAAGACAAGGAAAATATTTATTTCATAAAAATTGAAGATATAACTTTGCAATGTTACCAAGATATTCAGGCAGTACTATTTGACTTGCCAAAAATTTTAAAACAAATGAATAGTATAAAAGAAAAGAAAATATTTTGGGGAATAGATAAAATAATAAGCGAAATTGAAGAACTGTCTATTGATTTCCAGCAGAAGCTTTTCGTTGCTTTCGGTAATATTGAGGTTATGTCAATTTGTTTGAAAATGAGAACAGATTTAGATAATGGCTCTGAAGCGAATGTAACTAGATTGGCTGATTTAGAAGAGGATTATAATAAATTACTGGGACATTATAATGAATTTATTCAATCTTTGACAGATAAAAGGGATGACATAGATGTTAAATTGTGGGTAGAAAAAGCAATTAATAAAAGACGAGAGAAAATTGAAAAACAACTAGATTTTCATAAAAAAGAAGTGCGGGTTCAAATGGATGATGTGGGAGAAAAAGTTACTCAGTTTAAGACTCCTCAAAGTCCATACTCTGGTAATCACTTTGACCTAACTGTTGAGTATGATGATAATGACAATGTTAAAGCTGTGTATCAGCTAGAACGAAATAGTTAATTGCTTTGATGGTTAACAACTTGGTTTTATTACTCCCATACCCTTCTTTAAAACAAGAAAAATTGTCTCTCATAGAGAACAGACACATGCTATTATAGTAAAGTAGGGAGGGGCCAAAATGGATCATTTAAAATACCTGGATGAAAATATTAGTTTAGAAGTGATTTATGAGCAATGTAATGAACACTTGAGGGAGCAGGATAAAAAGCGGGATCAGCTGCTGGCCTTCTATGGCACCATTATTGGATTGGTCATTGCAAATATTGATAAATTGGCAAAAGTAGATTTTATCGAGTTTCTCTATATTCCATTTGTTTTTATTGGAATTATGCTGGCATACGTCTTGGTTAATTACATGAAATGGCACAGTGTCTATAATTATTCGGCCATTACCTTACAAAATCTTATGTTCTTTAAGCAAAAGAACATTTCGCAGCCACTTGTAAATAAAATCTATTATCAAACAATGAATCAAGTTAAAATGAATTTTCACCATTACATAAAGAAAACGGAATCCCGAATATTCAACATCTACATCCTGTTAAGTGCTTCGAACTTTTTTATCTACGCAAGTCTTCTTTTAAATAAACACAATTACAATAAACTCGTTTTACTTGCTGCTGCAGTTATTTGTGCAATTGTCTATATTGTTTATATGAACTATAAGGCCTTGCAAACATTAAAAGATACATTTGAGACACCTGTAAATCCTGATAATTGCCCTTCGTGGGTAATAAACCTTTTTACACAGGAAAGGGAGATAGGCAGAGGTATAACAGAAGTTGAGCCTCCTACTGCTTTTGATAATAAGTATTTTTCTGTGGAAGTATCAGAACATGATGTCACTGTTTTGAATAAAAACCATGGAGTTGTCATTTTGCCTTATACTCCTAATGGTGAAATCTTGCTGCTTAATGTACATAGAAGAAAAATTGGAAAGTCTGTCCTTGAGTTTCCAAGGGGTTTCATGGAGAAAGATGAGTTACCGTATGTTGGAGCAAAAAGGGAACTACTTGAAGAGACTGGCCTTTCTGCAGTCAAGCTGCAAAGTTTGGGAAAGGTTTACCCTGATTCAGGCCTTACGAATAGCTCCATTCACTTATTCATGGCCCAAGTAGATAGCTTTGAAGAAATTAAGCTGCAGAAAGAAGAAAAGATTGCGGGATATGGAGTTGTAACCTCTGCTGAGCTATATCAAATGATTGAAGAAGGAATAATAAATGATAGTTTTACGATTAGTTGTTTTACCAGAGCAGCTTCTAAACTAGAAAAGGAGATGCCTTATGTTGCAAACTCGCTTTGATTTTGCCATTAGTATTATTAAAGAAGCCCAAAATATACTTAAAGCAAATTCAACCGGGTCCCCCGAAAAGATAGAAAAAGAAAAATATAACTATGTAACTTCAATGGATCTAACTATAAATGAATTCCTTACTAAGACAATCTCTGCCAGGTATCCAGACTCAAAGATAATCAGTGAGGAGATGCCAGTGAATGAATTCGACCTCTCGGATACTTGGATTATTGACCCATTGGATGGTACGACAAATTATTTGCATCACTACCCGCACTTCGCTATTTCACTCGCTTATTTCTCGGAAGGTACCGCACAGTTTTCTATCATTCTAGATCCTGTCATTGATGAATGGTTTATTGCACAGCTTGGAAGAGGCGCTTTCTTAAATGGACGGAGAATTAAGGTATCCGAGGAGGCTGCCCTTGAAAACAGCCTCATTGGATTCGGCTTGCCATACGACAGGCAAAAGGGCGCTTTTGTCCTCGAATGTGCCCAAAAAATTTATCCTCATTGTCAGGATTTGAAAAGAAAAGGACCCGCTTCAATCGATCTTGCCTATGTGGCGGCGGGACGACTCGATGCCTATTTTGAGCCAGATTTGAAAATTTGGGACATAGCAGCTGGTATCCTCCTCATTAAAGAGGCCAGGGGGCAAGTGGCGGATTGGTCTGGTAACGTATTTAACATTGGGATGGAACAAAACATCCTGGCAGGCAATAAGAAAATTATAAAGGCGATAGCAGGCTTTTTGGAGAGATGATTTGAACTCTTACCGCTAATAGGGCCAAATACATTACTGTTTAAGCCTGTACAAACTTGTTGAGAGAAAATAAACGGCAATATACCCCATCAGTACAAAACTCCTCCCATTCAATGTGGAGGAGTTTCTATTTCCCTACTTGTCATAGCTGCGGTTGTTTGTATTCGACAACAGAATTTGCCACCAACACCAATTATCAAATAGCCTTTTTTATTTATTTAAACCTACGAAGTGAATTCACTCCAGTCAGCCTCTCTTTTAAAAGAACACAAACCAGCTGCCCTTTTTTGAACAGCTGGTTTGTCTATATACAAGAAGTTAACATTACACAGTCAAGAGTATGTTCATGAATTATTTTTTCGATAAATATATTGTATTTTCTCGAATATAACACATTTCTATTAATTAAAATAAATGTCCAATACATTTGTATTCGATAGTTTATTCCACTGTAATTCTTCTAGAACGAATTTTCTCCCATATGGAATATATACGTTTTCATCTTGTGCAACTTGCTTGCTTGAAGTTAAACCATATTTTTGTAAAACCCGGTCATGTGTCCCATTCCCTAGTATATGAGCATGATAGATTTCTGCATACGGTTTTAATTCCGGATTTTGCCTAAGAACATCAGGCGTTAAATCAATCAGTGAATGGGCTATATGTCTTGGCGTGTTGGGATCGATAAAGATAGTAAAGGCTGATTTCCTTGGTAGAGAATTTAACATCTCTTTAGGGAACGTATCGTATTGAATCTGAAGATGTAACGGTAAATTATTTTCCTTAATTCCTTTCTCTATTGGAGAAAGTTGAATATGGGTTGCCGCTAAATAGCTTTTTACCGCCAAATTTTGATTTTTTAATAGATGAGCTGTTTTTCCTAGGCTAATAAAAGTCATATGATTATTAGGGTCAATATCCAAAGCATCTATATAACATTTTTTTGCACCTTCTAAATCGCCAGCACGCTTAAGGGCTACACCCTTATCCAATAATTGATCAACAGCATAACTCAAATCGTTCAACCCCTCACTTATAGTAAAAACTGGAATGTTCTTTAATTATAATTAAATTAGAATTTTATTACCATAATTTTTTTGTATTCTTTTGACAGTTTTTTAAGCAATACGGGGAAAAAATAATACTATAAGTCCCCATTTTACTTCATTTTATGTTAGTGAGGTTACAAGGTTTTTGGATGATAATAATTTTGCAAAGTTACATTGACTAACCGCTTGGCTAAAATTCGCCAGGTGGTTAGTTTTTATGTGGTAATGCTGTCTATTCATTAAACACGAAGAGACCACCTGGTCCAAAACCAAGCGGTCTTTTTATACCTAAACATATTACAAGTGCAAGAGTTAATGATAATAATAGTCCTTCAGCATAATAAGCATGGCGTTATGGGATGTATGGCCAAGTTATTAGTACCCATCTATATATCTTTTGAATTTATCCCCAATCTCTGTCAGGTTCTTAAGCACATAGGTGATTTCATCTATGTCCCATAACTGTACTTGGTCGCCCTGATAGGAATCATAGACTATTGGCGATTGTCCTCCAATAATTACGTTTTGATCAAAAAAGCCCTGAAGTAACTTGGTTTCGAGCCTCACATCCATGGTGCTCAACCAATTCATCTTATTTTGTGCATATTGAGCATAAGAACTTCCAGGCAATAAACGATGAATCAGGTAACCTAATTGGAAAGCCAATTGTACCAATATAGCCTTATAATGACGATGAACGAAGTTGGATTCGCTACCTCCAGCCAGCATAATTGTATTATCAAAAGCGCCTTCTAAATCAATTACCTTCAATTCGGTAATTTTTTGCCGGTTCATGTATGGCAATGCAGCCTTTTTAAACTTCGAAAAATCCGCCAGTACTTGAATGGTTTCTTCACGTGACTCCTTGTCCGCGCGGCTTAAAAGCACTGTATCAAGATAAATCGTATCCGGAATACTTGTGGTGTTCCTAAGAACAGTTGCAACCGAACTCTTTTCCTGACTGGCAGCATGAACAGGACTTTTCTTTTTCTCTACAATCTGGTTAACTGAAGCAGGCACATAAGGTCCCGAAGACACTTTTGTCACAACAGATGATGCAACAGGAGTAGGAGCAGGACTTTTCTTTTTCTCAACTTGCTGGATAAAATCCTTATAACCTGACGTACGCTTTGGATTGGATACAGGTTGGGGTTTGGAACCCTGGACTGAAGCGGCGACTTTTGAAAAATCATTGGTGATTTTCACTTCAACCCCGTAATTGTATCCATTACCGCCTACGATTTTATTAATTTTAGCATAAAACGTTATTCCCTTATCCATGAGTGGTGCTATGTTGGCTGCATAGCCTTTTGGAACCCACCCCAGACTCATTCCCTTTGAATTGTATAACCCAACTGCATTGCGGTCATGGGCGTTATTCTTGTCCCGGCGTAATGTAATTTGCTCAGTCGGATTAGTCCTTGCAATAATGCCCTGCCGCCCTTCAAATGTAACTCCTGCAAGATTTGTAGAAAAGTTAACATGCTTTACGGACAATTCCCATCCGCAATTCGGGCACCGGGTGGGCTTACCCGCGAAAGTATGTTGACACTTCGAGCACTTGGTATTCTGCTCTTTGGTGGCGTATGTATAAGTTGTCGACGCCGGCACATTTTTTGGTTGAGGTGAGGTACTTGTACTGCTAGTGTTGGTGTAGCTGTTTCTGGTGGTGTAACTGTTTCTATTGTTATTACCACTACTATAACTATTACTATTACTACTATTACTGGTAGTACTACTGCTGCTGCTTCCCGCTGAAGCAAAGAACCAGATGATGCCAATAATGATTAAGATTGTAAACATGATTTGCTCCTTATGGTGTTAATTCTCTAGAAAAATGATTGATTACTTAAAAAAACTACAATGGGAAATTAATTGCCCCTTCAAGCACTAAAAGGGCCATTTTTATAACAAAACTCTTCGGCGGTTCATGTAAGTGTCTTGTTCCCAAAATTGATATACATTGAATTTAGTTTTTGATTGTAGCTATACAGACAGATTTTCGATATTCACCATCTGTGTACTTATAGAAGCGAAGATTATAGAAGGATTCTCTAGTTCAATAGCGGTAGGCTTTTTGCCGAATGTTGCTAAAGAAATCCAGGTCTTATCTTTTAATATTTTCTTATCGGGTCTTAACCACAGTACCTAAACACCAATTCACATATTCAAGTATTGACTGATAAATTGTATTTGCAACATCGGGACTAGCATTGGATTGTAAACCTTCCCGGAAATTGAGTGTACCAACATAAAATGGTGATGATAATTCAACCGGGGTATCGTATATGAAGTTGCATTCCGATAGTTTAAATAGGAAGGTGCTAATTCCAGTTTCCTCCATTGAAGTCATAATGACTGTATCTAGGCTTGAAAGTTTGGCGGAATTCATGTTTCCTGTCATTTGTGTATTTCCAAGGCAAAGTTTCAGGGATTCTTTAATTTCCTCTTCATCCTTTTCGGAAAGAGTAGGTCGTAAATGATAATTCATGACAAGGGCCCGTACCATCATCAAGGCTTGAATTGTTGATTCGCTCAGATAGTCAACAGCATTTTCATCTATAAATTCCTCGACATCTTGCTTATCATTCAAGTTTCTTTTAAAAAGATAAAGTGGCTGAGGAAAATCAGTTGGACGGCCATTTGTAAAACGGCATTTCGATTGTTGATAGACATAACCTTCAATATATCCATCATCAGTCGGCAGACACGTAATCAGGAGATCATGGGGTTTTAATTGTTCAAAAACCCGTTGCTTTAATGTAAGCACTGCCCCCATTACTTCGGCTATTTTGTCTAAGAGGTTTTGCATATCAAATTCAGTCAATGGCCGGTCATTTTTCTTTTTAAACAAGGAATCTCCTTCTTTCTAAGATGATAAGATTACAAGTTAATTATAGTCGAATTAAGTACAGGTGAATACAGAAAATGTAAGTTTTTGTTGAATTTGCCTATACTGAAAAGCAGTTTCTTATTAAAATATAGATAACTAAATGATAGAAAGGGATTTTATGAGACACATCATAAAGCTTGCCGGTGTAACTTACGATGGGCGCCAAAATGTTATTTCCAGATTATCGTTATCTGACACTCTTTCGTTGGAAAGGGATTATCACAACAAATATGATGGCAACGCTATTGCTGTTTTGAATGAAGTTGGCCAAAGTGTAGGCTGGGTACCAAGGGATATCGCACGAAACCTTGCCCCTATAATGGATAGGGGAGAAATCTTTAGCGCGTACGTACATAATATCCTTGGTGGAGGCTCTTTTTATTTCGGTTTGGAGATAGCCGTTGTTAGGACAGAGATTTCTTATATTAATGATAATGTCGATCCTGAAAAGAAACGAATGTTGGACGCTGTTGCACAAGGAATCAATAATTATTCAGAAGAGGAATCCCAGGCTGCTTTTGATAGTTTCAATACGATTGTTGCAGAATCAACCGAAGAGTATATTTTAGAAGGTAACTTTGAGCGACTGCTGCCCATGATTAATAACCATTGGCTGGCCCTTGACTCTATTAGGTCCTTCGCGGAACATTTATTTTCTAGTGGCCAATTTGAGAAAGCCTTTAGATGTTTGCTAACTTTAGAGTATATGGCTGATTTATATGAAGAGGATGAGCTAGCAAACTACTGTAGGGATAATCTGCAGATTTTCAACTCCCTGGGTTTTTATGTTGCCATTCCCGAGACGCAGCATGGCTCGCATCCACAAAGTATGGAATCAGCCAATGAAAGTTATCCTGAATTAACGAGAGTACAAGAGGCGATAAAAAGTGGGAATATGGAGTCCTTAATAGAAGAGTTATTTAGTGAAACAAAATCTTTCAACAATGAGATTAAGGCTCAAGCACACTTTTGTTTAGGTGAGTTATTTTTCCTGCAAGAGCAATATAATGAAACTCTTATCCATTATAGAAAAGCAATCGAGTTGAATTCTAATAAAGCTTTATATTGGGGGTATACGGCCCAGGTAATGAACAGGGATAAGAGGCATCCTATTTCATGTTCAAGGTACATTATGAAGGCGATTGAACTGGATGGAGAAAATCCACGATGGCACTTTCTTCAGGCTGTTTTTTTGCTGAACCTAATTAAGGAAGAGGAAATAGATAGCGTCATTGAGCAGGCTTCCAATGAGGCGCATCTTGCCCTTCGTTTATGCAGGGAAGACCAAGAAGGGTTGAGAAAAGCAATTTTGACATTATTCAAATAACAGCAGGCTTTTTTTAAGTAGGGATACGGTTAAAAAGAGGGTAATTAGCCATTAAAAAAGGGTGTATGATATGTATTTGGAAAAGGCGCTAGAACTAGCTAAAAATAAAAGCTTTCAAGAAGCTTTGCCTTACTTTGAGAAAGCCTACGAGACTGAGCGTGAATCGTTTAATGAATGGTCCTGGTATTTTTATAGCAGTACTTTAGGTAAAGTAGGTAAATTAGATTATGCTCTGAAAGTAAATCACTTTCTTTATAAGAAAAATCCTGATTTTCGTACAAATACAAATCTTTACAGCTGGCATTTATATAAGAAGGTAATCAAGAATACCGAGGATGAGAATCAACTTTACTCTGCAGCAAATTTTATAGTGAATAATACAAAGCAAGAGCAATATTCTGCATATGAACGGACTGTACTAGATGTAATCAAATTTATTAAAAGTAAACCAGCAACAAACTATAATCAACTATTGTATTGGTCGGATTTGCTGGATCCCAAGCTGTTATCCCGGGAAACGTATTCATTCACCGATCAAAACGGTAAGAGAAGAGAATTGGCATCTCCCTTAGAATCCTGGTATCAATACAGGATTAAGGCATTATTTGAAACGAAACAATATGAAGGGTGTATTCTAACAGCAAGAGAGGCATTATCCTCTATAAAGTCATTTCATTATAACAACGATATATGGTTCCGAATTAAAGAAGCAGTTTCGATTTCCCATCTTGGTAATACTGATGAGGCTATTAAGCGATTGCATGAGATTACAAAAGAAAACCAGCACTGGACTGTTTATCAAGAACTATTTCATTTGTATAAACAAAAAGACGAGGTTGAAAAAGCCTTAGAAATGGGTGCGTTTGCCTTATTAGAACGAAGCGGTGAATATAAGCATAAGATTAAGCTTCTAATATATATGGGCGATATCCTTGAAAAAATGGGACATTTAAAAGAAGCGCTGCAGCATTACAATTTTGTATCAGAAATACGATTGGAAAATAATTGGCCAGCTAATCAACGTCTTGTTGAGAGGATTGCAGTTCTAAAGCAAGTAGAATGCAATCCTGTTAATAGTAAGCGTGAGCTGCTTAGTTTTTGGAAGGACTTAAAACTTAACTCGCTACCTAAGGGAAAAGGAATAGTAAAAAGTTTATTTCCTAAAGGGCATGCAGGGTTTATAACATCGGATGATGGAGAGGATATATATTTTCAGGTGAGAAATATAAAGAATCAAAAAATTAGAGTGGATTGTAAAGTTAGCTATTATATTATTAACTCTTATGATCAAAGGAAACAAAGAGAATCGAAAGAAGCTATTGAAATAAAAATACTTAACAAATAGTTGAAGAAAATTATCATTACCACTACTATGGGATGGCTCAGAATTCCCTAATGGAATCAGAACCATCCCTATTCCCTTAGGTTACTAAATTCATAGCTTTAAATTATAACAAGACAGTAGCCAGAATGCTGATAGAGAGAACGATTTGGACAGTTCCTAGGAGTACTCCCAATTTGATTTGCTGCTTCTTTTGAAGTTCTAGATCGCTTTTTAATGCAGCCTGTTCTTCACTGAGCTTTGTACTTAGGGTGTTTCGTGTTTCTTCACTGTGTAGCTGGTGTTGTTGGAGAAGATTCAGTATAGACTGAATTAATTCTGTCTGGGCGATTGATTGGTTGTTTAACTGCATTAGCTGACACTTTTAAACCTGACCAACAGCAAGTCGATTGTTGCGATAACCGGCTTGGAGGGGGCTGGAAAAACCCGGCTAATAAAACGACTTTATGATTTAGAGGAGTAAAAGAATTCAAGCATCATAGCAGAACTTGCTAGCACTTTTGCCGCATATTTGGAGAACGTAAATCGATTACTTAGGGAACCATAGGGGGAACTATGAAAGTAGTAAACTATAAAACATCTACGATTTTAGGACGTTTGGCTGTATGTATTGGTTTTGTTATTACCGGGATATCCTTGATTCTGGCAAGTATATATTTGGAAGCAAGCTTTATTCGTAAATTCTTTTCGATTATAGCGGGGGTCCTTGGCATAATCTTTTTCGGAAGGATGGGGCTGATGGTTCTGATTCTGCTGTTCAGTGATAAGGAGATGTTTCGCTATGATCAGGAATCGATTATTGTGAAGAATCGGAAGCTCAACTTGAACAAAATTCGGAAAGTGGAAGTAGAGAACGAGATCCCGACCGGGTTTTTAGGAATCAAGACGCCGGCCTTTATCTTAAATACCCATGATAGGGAACAGATTTTCATTTATACCTATTATTGCATTTCTAAGAAAGACTATCCGGTTATAAATCGAACGCTGAAGGATATCGTGAGCGATAGGACTAAGAGGTAGGGGGCTGTCACTCCCTGTTTTTTCTTGTTTCAGGCGGATTGTTCCACGAGATGTTGCTGCGGGAGTTCGTTGAGATGCCTGGCACCACCCGAATTTTTTTGTTTCATGAGTAGGTGTTCCACGCAGGTTAGGATGGCTTTGCCAGTTTGGTGTGAGAGTGCTGGGCAGTATAGGCCTGCGCTCCTTTTTTGCGTGGTTAAGCAGGTGGATTTGGGTTGTTTTTGCTGAAAAGGAAAAATAAGTATGACTAAAGTACCATATTTGTTGAAATATTAGGAAATGTTGTTATAATAAAAAATGTTGTCTTTGTACACATTTTGATTGTGTATGAAAAGAACATATCAAAAAATAAGGGGGAAGTAATCGATGAAAAAGAAATGGTTAGCAGTAATGACACTGGCACTTGCTCTTGCATTGGCAGCTTGTTCAAACAGTGACCAGAAGGCAGATGATAAGGAGTCAAAAGATTCTGCGGCATCTACGGAGGAAAAAGCGAATCCGAAAAAAGCTCTTGTCCAATTCTATAATAATCTCGTAAGTGAAATTAATGCGCAGGACGCTGGTTTAGGTGCCTACATGGGTGCGGAAAAACCGACAGCTGAAGAGAAAACTGCTGCAGCAGAGTCTGCAAGCAATGTTGCTAAAGCGGTATCCGGTCTAGAAATTCCGGAAGAGTTGAAGGATCAAAAAGCGGATCTTGAAGCTGCGCTTAAAGACTTTAGCTCATCGTATGAGCAAAAAGCAGAGGAACTGAAAAAGCCCGCACCTGCCTTTGAGGCAAGTGACGCTACTTTTGCGGCTGGCCAAGAAAAGCTTGGAAAAGTTTTTGAAGCCGTTGGATTAAGGCAACCGGATTTGAGCAAAGAAGTGAATTAATAGATTTAGGCCCCGTTTTTAACGGGGTCTTTTTTATGCCTTTTAATTTATGCCTTTTAATTAGTTTTTTCTTATTGGAAGTTGTTCCACAGCGGTGCTTACATCCCTTCTCATACCCCCACTCAGGTACCTGTCCTACTCCGGTTGGTGAATAACCAAGGCCAGCACTTCGTCCCCTGCCTCAACTTTACGATTTTTTTCGATTTCAAACGGGTCTCTGCTCGTCAAGGATATTCCATTTTTTCCATAAATTATTTTCCAAAAGGTGCTAAACTATTTCCTTGTAATCAGCTACACTATAAAAGTCAATATCTAGTAAAAATGCTGGTTACACAGGGGGAAAGGTTAATGAGCAAGAAGGTTATTCCGCTGTTTTTGGTTATGGTGCTGCTGGTTGGCTTGCTGCCGCAAAACTTGGTGCTCGAGGGAAAAGCGGAGGGTTTGCTGACAATTGAAGCTGCCTCAAAATATAAAGGGTTTATTGCTTCCGAGGAGCATAGAATTTCTGTTCTCCAGGAGGACGGCACAGTTCTGGAAACAGCTTTTACCGACGAGAAATCGGAAATTAGTGAGTGGAAGGATATTAGGTTCCTATCTTCCATGGATGGTAGTACCGTTGGTTTGAAGAAAGACGGCACGGTTGTAGTTACAGAAGATTATCAACCAGAGTTAACCCAGCAGGTAGCGGACTGGAAGGGTATTAAAGAAATTTCTAGTAACTGGGCCTCTCTTCTGGGGCTTAAGGAAGACGGAACTGTCCTTTTTGCAGGAAGATACGGATATGATGTTAGCGGTTGGAAGGATATAGCCTCGATTTCTGCGGCTGATGAGATGTATGCGGGGTTGAAGCGGGATGGGACTGTTGTTGTAACAGGGCGTAATGCTCCACCTGCTGAGGTGGAACAGTGGAAGAATATTGTCGCTGTTACGGCTGGAAATACCCATATAGCCGGATTGAAATCGGATGGAACCGTCGTGGCATCCGGCTTATTAAAAGACCAGGTAAGCAGCTGGACAAATATTGTTGCCATTTCTTCAGGGGACGAGCATCTTGTTGGTTTGAGGAGTGATGGCACGCTTGTCGGTGCTGGCAGGAGTCATGAAGGGCAATTGAATTTTTCCGATTGGAAAAATATCGTTGCCGTTCAAGCAACAAATTATTTTACCGCTGCGCTAAAAAGTGATGGTACGCTCCTTGTTGTGGGTGATTCGTTTGGCGGGCAAAAGCAGGTGGGCAGCTGGACGGATATTACCGCCATTTCCGCTGGGGAAAAGCATATTTTAGGCTTGAAAAAGGATGGAACGGTTGTTGCCCAGGGCGGTACGGGCTATGGGCAGGCATTTGTTGGGAATTGGAATGATATTGTCCAAATTTCGGCGGGACGTGCCACTAGCTTTGGCGTTAAAAAGGATGGCACGGTCGTATCTGCCGGGAATACCGGCAATGGGGAACGAAAAGTGGAGGGCTGGACGGACATCATCCAGGTGTCTGCTGGAGATTCCCATACTGTCGGGTTAAAGCGTGACGGAACGGTTGTAGCTACTGGCTATAATTATAGTGGTCAAACAAAGGTAGAAGACTGGCGTGATATTGTCCAAGTATCCGCAGGGGAGTTCCACACAATCGGAGTAAAGTCTGATGGGACAGTAATTGCTGCAGGTCAAAATGAATACGGGCAAGGTGACGTTGGCAGCTGGACCAATATAAAGCAGGTCGCAGCTGGCTCGACATATACGGTTGGACTCAAGCATGATGGAACCGTTGTTGGAACCGGTCTTAGAAGTGACATCATGAACTTTGATGGATGGAAAGATATCAAGTCGATTGCTTTAGGATGGCGGCATGCAGTTGGCCTGAAACAGGACGGAACAGTTGTTGCCACTGGCCTGAATTCGTTTGGACAGCTAAATGTTGAAGAGTGGAAAGACATTGTTGCTATTTCCGCTGGAAAGGATTACACGGTCGGCTTGAAGAGTGATGGAACTGTGGTTTCAACTAGCTGGGATGTGAACGCCGCTTCATCCGCAGTATCAGTCGACAAAAGGGTTGCCAAGCCGGGCGATACGGTTCATATCATATCGAAGAATAACCGCTTTTTTACGAAACAAAGCAATGCATTTACCCTGAGTGGCTCTGTTGCCTTCACTGGTGAATTTGATGAACAGGGAGTAGCATCATACTTGGTGGACAAAGGTGATGTTGGGCGGGTATCAATTTCGATGCCTGGTACGACTGACTTTTTCGGAAACCCATTTGCAAAATCCGAGTTATTCCAGGTTGTTCCGTTAAAGTCGCTCACTGTGTCAAAAAGTGAGGCAAAGCCTGGAGAAAAAGTGACGTTCACAGCAGAATTTTACCAGCCTGTAAAGCCTGGTTTCAGGCTTGCGCTTACCGGGGCTGTCAAGCAGACTGGAGTGTCGATGACAGAAGTATCGGGAAGTAATGGATTGAAGTATATGTACCAATATACAGTTCCGGCCGATTACTCTAAAGGTTCTGTCCATGCGGAAGTGAAGGATATTGTTTTGACCGATGGAACCCGTTTTGATCCGTATCTGGAGGCTAACATATTTACTAAGATTGGCAGGACCGCTCCGGTTACGTCTCTGACCGTTTCCCATGAAAAAGCAAAGCTCTGGGATTTGGTGATAATTAGGGCCAGTTTTTCTGAAAAAATGAAAGCCGGCGTAAAGCTGTCGCTTGAAGGCGGAGCAGAGCTCCAAGAAGTTGTGATGTCAGAGGTTGAGGGCAGCGCTGGGAAGGAATTTGTCTATGGCTATTCAGTGCCATGGGGAGCTTCGGGCCAAGTACGTGCCTCATTAACTGACATGGTTGATTACGCCGGCAATTTTTACGACGAATATAAAAAAGACAATTTATTTATAACGGATGGTCTCCCGCCAATCGTTGAAAAGGTTGAATCTTCAACGGACAAGGCGAAGCTCGGGGATAAGGTGCTGGTTACCATGACATTAACAGAACCTGTCAACCCCGGCGTCAAGATGATTCTGCTTGGGGGAACGCCGCATCAAAATGTGGACATGTCTGTGGTCCCAGGCAGCAATGGACTTCAGTACAGCTACGAATACACTGTTACAAGCCAGGATCAAGGAATGATACAGGGGCTTTTCCATGATTTCCAGGACGACTTTGGAAATTCAAGCACCAATTCAACTCACGATTTATTTTTTGCTGATGGGAAAAAACCTGAACTTGTATCGGTGACCACAGATGAAAAGGTATATGGACGAGGCGACTTTGTTCATGTCGTTGGTGAATTCAGTGAGCCCCTCAAGCCTGGTGTGAAAATCAAACTGTCAGGCGCGGTTAATAAGGAATTTGCAATGTCGGAAGTGGCAGGCAGCGAGGGCAGGAGGTTTGAGGTCTACCTTGAACTAAACGAAAGCTCTTTTGGGCAAGTCCACGCTCAATTTACTTCTATTGAAGATATGGCTGGTAATACCGTTTCCATATCCAGACCAGGACTGTTCTATATCAGCAATGGAGCCAACGCGAATTTGGCTGGCATTTCTGTTGGCGGGTACCAGTTGAACATACCATTTTCGCCTGATGTAACAGAGTATGAAGCAATTGTACCGATTTCTGCTGGCACCGTCATGGTAAACGCAGAACCGGAAGACCCGAGTGCAGTTGTAACAGGGATAACTCCAGTCAACTTGGTATTTGGCAACAATGTTCATGTTATTAAGGTTACTTCGAAGAATGGCACGGTAAAGGAATACAAGTTGACAATTAAAGCTGTTGACACGGACAAGCCGATTTTTAAAGGAATCACAGATCCCAGCATTAAGGCTGGAAGCAAATTCGATTCGCTTGCAGGAATTACGGCTGTTGACACCATCGATGGCGACCTGACGGGCAGTATCAAAGTGACCGGAATTGTTAATACAGGCAAACCGGGAAATTATCTGCTAGAGTACTCTGTTTCCGATAATGCAGGCAACACAGCTAAGGCCACGCGGACTGTGACAGTTATCGATGACCAACAGCCAGTTTTCTCAGGTGTGGCAGACAAAACAGTCTTTGTGAATGCGAGTTTCAATCCTCTCGATGGAGTGAAAGCAACAGACAATGTTGATGGGGATTTGACATCAAGCATTGTGATGGACGGGTTGGTGAATTTGAAGGTTGCAGGTACGTACTCAGTGACGTACACTGTTACTGATTCATCCGGAAACAAGGCGGCCGCTGTGCGGAAAATAACCGTGAAACCGGCAGCGCCTATTCAGGTGAAGGCAGCTTCTGCTTCCTACAACAGTATCAAAATCAGCTGGGGTGCAGTGAGCGGAGCGACTGGATATGAAGTGTACATGGCAACTTCGCCGTCGGGAACCTACTCGTATGCAGGCTCAACTTCAACGACAAGTTTTACAAAAGGAAGCCTGGCAACCAATGCCACGTACTATTTCAAAATACGTGCATATCAGACGGTGGGCGGGTCCAAAGTTTACAGTGATTACTCAGCTGCGGGTTCCGCAAAACCTGTTCCATCCGTTCCAGGTTTCGTCAAAGCAGCTTCTGCATCCTATAACAGCATCAAAATCAGCTGGGGAGCAGTGAGCGGGGCAACGGGGTACGATGTGTACCGGGCAGCGTCCAGCACAGGAAAGTATACTTATGTTGGCACAACCAAGTACGCAAGCTTCACCAATACAGGATTAGCAACAAACAGTCCTTATTATTACAAAGTCAGGGCCTATCGCCTGGTTGGCACAGTTAAAGTATACAGCGGATATTCAAGTACGGTCACCGCCAAGCCGGTTCCGTCAGTCCCGGCATCCGTAAAAGCAGCTTCCGCGTCCTATAACAGCATCAAGGTCAGCTGGGGAGCAGTAAGCGGAGCAACAGGATACGCCGTGTACAGAGCTACCTCCAGTACAGGCACCTATTCCTATGTTGGGACAACGAAAGCAACCAGCTTCACGAACTCAGCCCTGACAACCAATAAGCTTTATTATTATAAAATCAGGGCATACCGGACAGTTGGAAAGATTAACGTATATAGTGGATATTCCGCAGCGGTTTCAACTAAGCCATTGCCTTCTGTCCCTGCGGGTTTCACAGCTGCGAGGTACACCTCATCAAGCATCAAACTTACATGGGGCAAGGTAGCCGGTGCGACTGGATATGAAATCTCCCGGTCCACTACTAAAAGCGGAACCTATAAAACCATTAAAACGACAAGCTCGGCTTCCTTTATCAATACCGGTTTGGCTAAAGGAAAAACATACTACTACAAAGTCCGGGCATACCGGTTAGTAGGCAAAACGAAAATCTACAGCGGCTGGACTGTAATTAAAAGTGCGCGGTTGTAGGGGGATGGGCTACCTGTCACTGGTACTCCGCACATAACAAGGTAAATTTATTTCATAATGTAAGAAACCAGGGAGACACCTCCCTGGTTTTTTTTTGTAAGGTCACAAACAAACTTTGTGGCAGAAAGGTGGTGGAACTGCTGGGTTATTTGCTTAAGGTAAGTATTTTGTAAAGGTGTTTGTGGTGAGTGGGTATTGATTTTTTAGGATACTGATGCATTTCGAAGTGAAGTTGTAAGAGAGGAAGACGGGGAGCGTGCAGGAACTTATTAGGTTATAGGGACTTGAGGGCGTCGACCAATTTTTCACAAAAAAGAAAGGGAAGTTGGCCCTAACGCTTTTGGAGGAAAATAGTGGAATTGTTATGATAAACTATTACTAGTGAGGAGGTTTGGGATGAAAAGTAAAAGATTGGTAGTAGTAGGAGTGCTTACGGCGGCATTTGGGTTATTGACTGCTTGTGGGAAGCCGGCTGATGAGTCAAGTAGTCAACAGGTCAACGGTGCTGCACCAAGTTCCAGCGAGCTGGAGGGTGATGGCTTAGGGGAGCAGGAGTTAGTCTTAACAGAGCAGGTAACCGTTGTAAATGAAGATGGGTCCACCGAAATATATAGCGAGGACAATAGCATTTCTGCTAGTTCAGACGGCGAGGAGTTCGGTAGTCAGGGGACGGGAAGCCTAAAGGATGAGTATCTAAAGAAACTGAATGAGATGGAAGAAGAGGACAGGCGTTCGGCCGTCGGGACAACCACTGCTGAACTGGAGGAACAAGAGGCGGAGCGGTATGAGAAGTGGGATAAGGTATTGAACAAGATTTATCGTGTGCTGGAGGAACAGCTTAGCCCGGAGCAGATGGAAAAGGTGAGGGAAGAACAACGGAGCTGGGTTAAACAAAGGGATGAAGCTGCGAAGGAATCATCGCTGAAATATAAAGGCGGTTCACATGAAGCATTAGAATATGTGGCCACGCAGGCGATTCTAACTAGGGAGAGATGTTATGCGTTGGTTGCGAAGTATATGGGGTAGGGGCAGATGCCTGGCACCACCAGTTTATTCCACATGGGAAGAGCGGGCAACAGGGACGGTTTGGCTAGCCAATGGGAAGCAGAACCGTCCCTGTTACTTTTTTATAAACCTGACCGTCGCCATTTGCTTACTTTGTACATATATCCAAGGTACGGGAGTCCGGTGAATACTAAGCAGATTACCCCAACTAACTGCAGAAGGGCAAATAGGGATTTTATTATCAATTCATTTGAATTAAAAATCTCAAGGGATGCAACAAAATTATAAGCAACAACAATACAGATATTAATGAGGAGAGTAATTAAAGCGGCTTTTCCCATGGACTTTTTTTCATTTTCATATTTTTCAAGGATGGAAGGTTTATCGGTATAGATAGGGGCAACCCCTTTGGGTGCGCTGAACAAGTGAATATAGTCGCCGCTGCTTCCTTCATGCTTCCAGCCCGCTTCCTCAAAATAAGCGAAGTAATCCTGGTCCGCTCCTTTACGGTAGTCAATTGCATATTGAAGGTCCTGCGGAGATGATTTTTTCAGCTTATATCCCAAAAAGTAAAACTTATCAAAGAGCCAGCCTTCCTGTGCCAGTTCCCCGAGTTTTTCCATGTCCTTCTCTTCATCAAAAGCCAAACCGCCACTCGCGATATACTTCGTTCGTGCCATTATTTTGAAGCCTCCTTCTTCATTAGAATGTTTTTTGCGTGCTGGATCATCATTTCCCGGCGATGTATATCTTTTTTCAGCAACTCCAAACCCTTTTCCGTTGCGATATAGGTCTTTCGCTTGTCAACTTCATCCCCCAATTGCTCAATCATTCCCGCTGCCAGGAGCTTTTTTATTGTTGTATACATGGAAGCTGGACCAATGGTAAATTCATTTTTCGTCAGTTCTTCAATGTTTTTCATAATTAAATATCCATGTCTGGCTTCAACCAGTGAAAGCAGAATATAAAAAGAAGTATCTGTCAGTTCACCGGTTTCCAGTACATCATTTCTTGCCATTGTATCCCCTCATTTATATCGTTTAATGATATATCATTAAATATAATATATCGTTTAATGATATAGGAGTCAATACAGAGGTTCGAAAATAATAAAATTTCCATTGTGTAATTCTCCTGGATTACAATTTGGATACTGGAAGATACTCTCGGTGTGTCAGGGCAGAGAAGGGACAAAATAGAAGTTGTAATTTTTCACTATGAAAATAGTAAAAAGTTAAATTTTGTTATAAAATAACTTTGATGGAACTTTGTACATATAATTTAAATTTTGGTATGCAAATGGGAAGTGAGGATTGCCTGAATGATTAGAATCAATATCGGTAATGTGAAGAGTGATATTGCCCGTGTTCAATCAATTTCCTCTAAGTTAAATCAAATCGAATCACAGCTTGTTTCCATAAAAAGCGGGCTTGATCCCAGGATTCAGGCTCGCCTGGGTATTGGAGCCTCGCTTTCATCCACAGTAAATAACGTTAGGGATTTGGAGACTCAAATCAAGGCTCTTACGTCTTTTCTGGAAATGGCTGCACAAAAATATGAACGTGCAGAAAAGCATATTGCGAACCGCGCCTTAACCGTTATGAGGATCGGGAGTGAAGGAGCACCAGGAAAGAGCGGAAGTACAGTTCTTGAGAAGGCAACAAACTCGGGCGGGGAAAAATCCCAACTTACTGCCCGGTGGGATTTAGGGTTAGCTGAGTTTCTTACTCACAATGAAATCAACTTGATTCGTGATTTATTAGTGGAGTTGCCGCTGGTTGGGCTCCCGGCATATTACCATCTTCCGCGCTTTGTTGTTGATGGTAAATACCTAAAGGTTTTTAACAGTGAGACATACCATGGCGGCCAGGGGCTGGCAAGAAGATATACAATTGAAAACATAAAAAATAATAAGTACCCCCATGCGACAAGGCTTTACAGAGTCTCTAAATGGGTGAAAGGTGTTAACTTTGTTTCAAGAGTGGCCCCATGGGTTTCCGGAGCTGCGGAGAGTTATAAAGAACTCACGACTGATAAAAACATATCGACAGAAAGAAAGGTTAGTAATGCGGTTATTGCTGGCGGGGCATCTGTTGGTGTGGGGATTGCAGGAGCAAAGATTGGAGCGGCGGTCGGCACCATGATTGCACCGGGCGTTGGGACGGTTGCAGGTGCAGTTATCGGTGCGGGTGTGGGTGTCTTATCGGCATATGTTGGCGATAAGCTCCTTAAGGCTGAAGTTTGGGGCAGCGGAAATAATAAGAAATCTACATTAAGTGTTGTGCAGGATGTTGTAGGTGATGGTGTTGAGGCGGTCGGAGGTGCTGTAAAAGGGGCGGCACAATGGGTTGGCAGTCTGTTTGGTTCAAAGCCCAACACCGGGGCTAGTACTGGTTAGACGTGAAAAGGAGACCGATCATGACATATGAATTAACAGCAAAGGAAATTGGCTTTTTATATGTGATCCTCGAACAGCCTTTGCCGCTATTTATTGATGACCCTTTTGCTGATGTTACTGCTGAAAAACTGGAGGAAGAATGGAAGTTTTTTTGCGGTTCCTCCTTTTTAAAGGGATTCTTGAAGCTGAATGAAGAGGGAAATCCATACATAGCAGATGAATTAATGGATCAGCTGGCTGTCATTCTTACAGCAGAGCAAGTGATTTCAGTTGTAGAGAATGACGAAGTGAGCAAGGTGCTTTATATTGGCGAAGGAACGGAAAAAAATATCGTGATAGACATTTTTGAAAATCACTATTCATTATCCCTTTTTGGCCGCCGCGAATTTTTAAAAGAATTGCTTGGCAGCGTTTCGACTGAAAACTCCCAAGTGAATGAATTCCATTTTGATATGGTTCTTTCGGAATTTGATCGTTTAGTAGAAGTATTTTATGATGAAGGGGCTGAGGGCCTGTTTCAACAATGTGAGAAGTTGAACTTGCCTTCACGTTCCATTCTATCAATTATTAAGGCAGTTAACTCCCCAGATTGTACTGTTTTTCTAACAGAAAGCCTTCGCCACAGAGAAACTGCGATGACGATTGTTTTTAATGAAGCAGGGACTATCAAACTTGTAACTTCTGTTTATTCAGGCAAAGGTGATAGAGCCATTCTCAGAGAGGCTAAGGTAGAAAGGCTGCCTCAACTGTTACTAATAGACGTGGAAAAAGTGAAAGGGGAAGTGTGATGAAAACAGGTAAAACTCAGCCTCTGTATCCAAAGTCTACAGACATGAAAAAGAATTTCCGCTTTATAACGGTGGCCTTTTTCATTCTCGGTCTGTTTGTTTCGTTGCTAAGTTTACAGTCATTCTCAATCCTGCCCTTGTGGCTGAAAATAAGTATTATTTTTATTCTTATCGGATACGTGGGCCTTTTTGTTTACGGATTTACACTTATAAAGCAATTTAAATTTGATAACTGGGTGAAATATGGAAGATTTATTTTACTTTTCCTTGTAATCCTTAGTATTCAATTACTGCTAACATCGAATGCAATGTTTATTGCTGGAGTTAAGGAAAATGTAATAAATGAGCAGGCAAACTTTCTGCAGTTTACCTTTCTTCTATATCTAGCTGCCGCGGTCGTATTTTTTATCCTGTCTCTTTTTATATCTTCACCCCAGTTGAGAAAAGTAAATAGTCAAAAAGCATATGTGATAGGCTCTATTTCCGCCGTGGTGGTCATCGCTATTGTATTTGTTATTTTGAATAAGGTAAAAGGGGCTGTATTTACAAATCCAGATACTGTTGCCACTGCTTATCAGTTCTTTATGGCGTCAGTGCTGACACTCTTCCCATCGACAGTTTTAGGAACTAGTATGAAACGTGGAGGTTCTAAGAAGTGAAAAAATACTTACCTATTGGTTCAATCGTTCTCCTAAAAGGCGGCACAAAAAGAATTATGATTTATGGAAGGCAGCAAAAGGAGTTGCAATCCGATAAGGTTTGGGACTATATTGCCTGCCTTTATCCTGAAGGAAACTTAAGCGAGGACTATATGTACCTATTTAATCATGATCAAATCGAGAAGGTCTTTTTTATCGGCTTCCAGGATGAAGAAGAACTGGAATTTGCAAAAGAAGCCCTGGCTTTAAATGTGAAGTGAGTTATTTGATTATATGGAAAGGCCTGCAGTTTGAACTGCAGGCCTTTACTTTATGCATGAGAAAAAATGCGTTATTTTACGAACCAAACGTTAATGATTTGATCTTTGGAAACTTCATAGATAGCAATGGCCTCGACTGCTTCACCGTTTGCCCTTCCTGTTACATATTCGTGGTCGATGACAATATTGCCTTTCACGGTTCTCGACTTAAGTTCGGCATGCTGATTGGGATTTGCCTGAAATAAATTAGCATACCTTTCCCTGAATTGTTCAATGCCGGAGAGGGTGACCTGGTTGGATGGGAAATCCCGAACCACCACATCCTCACTGTAAACAGAAACAAATGCATCTAAATCCTGCTTGTTATATGCGTCTAATTGCTGCTGTGCCAATTCCTCTGGACGCGTCATATTACGGACCTCTTTTCTATAGGTGGATTGTTTTTACTATACCTTATCATTTAGTAAATCTACCAATTTTGAATAAGGGAATTCTGTTGTATAATGATAAGTAAAAGGAGGTGAAAATGCTATGGAAGAAAGGCTTGCGCGAATGGAACATATGATAAGCCAATTAGTAGGGATGGTCGCTAAAACAACCAATTTGCAGCTAGAGATGCAACGTGACATGAGAGAAATGCAGGGTGACATGAAAGCAATGCAGAGCGATATGAAGGTTATGAGGGCGGATTTCGAAACTGAAAAGCAAAAAAATGCGGATCGGCATGACGAGATTGTCGGCAGGCTTAAGAGTATGGAAATAGACCAGGATTATATTTGGGAAAAAACTGCCCGAAATGAACGTGAAATTGAAGTACTTAAAAGAAGATTGAACCTCATATGATATTCTTCAGAATTTCCTCTTTCAATCATCCGAGTTCCTTGATAATTTTCAATTGATTAGAATGGCCGGGTTACCATTACCCGGCCATTTTTGATGCTAATTTTTATCCTTTGGTGGATTGGGGTCGTTGCCATAGCTATTGGCATTTGAAATTTTTCCATCTTTATTATGAATGCGGTGTTCAGTCTGGTCCTGCTTTGCTGCACGTCGGCCGCTTTCTTCCGCTGCCGCTTTAGTTTGATGGTGGCTGATTGTCTTGCCGTCTTGTTTATTATCCCAGCCGCCGTCTTTGTTCGGGACTGTATGGACAGCCGTTTTCCTTTCTGCCATAAGGGTTCACCTCGCTATTGGTGTGTTTTAGCATAAATGTTCCCTTTTATATGGATATGTGAAACATGGTTGAACTACAAACACCTATAATATTTTCTCAATATTCTGCACTTTAATAATTAATTTCAAAATCGCTGAATTAATTTTAAAATCGCCGAATTAATTAAAAAATCGCTGAATTAATGCTCAAAACCGCCGAATTATTTTTCGAGGGCAAAGAGCTAGTGGAAAAAGACTTCCAATTGGTTCGTAACACACCGAATTAATGGTTAAATATGTAAATATGGTTATTAAATGCTTAATTCAATGATAATTTGGTTTAAGTTTGAGCAGGGGATGATCTGTTTTTTTATAATAAATAAGATTTTAGTATAAAAATGGTTTTCCGGCAAAATCTTGTTATTCATATAACTTTAACCCGCTTGATATTAAAAATTTACAAACTACTGATATGATTCTAAAAGATTGTTCTATCTTCCGCGTGTCGTTATCCGCAGAAAAGGGATTAAAATTGTACTGAAAGAAATTTTTCCAATCAATAAAATACAAATTTGGCAAGGGGAACTCTTTCAATGACGGTTAGTATCATTATACCAATTTACAATGGCGAGTTATTTTTAGCCAAATGCATAGAATCGGTTATGAACCAAACGTATGACGATATAGAGATTATCTTAATTAATGACGGCTCAACTGATAATAGTATCACTATTTGTGAGAGCTATCAGAAAATGGACAAAAGAATAAGAGTTTTTGATCGGCCAAACTCTGGAGTTAGTGACACTAGGAATTTTGGGATTAGTGTATCCAGCGGAGAGTATATTCAATTTGTTGATTGTGACGATTCTATAAGTAATGACATGACTGAAGCATTAGTTGCGGAGATTCAATATGACCAAAGTGAATTGGCGATCTCTGGGTATAAGATTATGGATCTTGACGATAACTTAATTGAAGAGATTCGTATAGGACACGGTGGATGTATTGATAAAAGTGAGTTTTTCAACCTTTTCGGTGAATTTTTCGAAAAAAAAGGATTATTAAATTCGCCATGCAATAAAATGTATGTAAAAAAAATCATAGTAGATAACAATATCCTGTTCCCTAAGGATTTTTCACTGGGAGAAGATTTATTATTTAATCTGAAGTATATGGAAACGATTGATTCTATATCTCTTATTGACCAGTCTTTCTATTCATATTATCGGGTCAACAATCAATCTTTGACATTGAAATATAATAGCAAGAGACTGGAAGCTCAAGAATTTATTTATCAGGAATTACGAAAGTTTATGGCCAAATACGGAGTTTATCAAAGCAGGAATAAAATTATTCTGGAAAGCAAATATATTAAGGCTATTACAGACGCAATGATATCGTTTCTTCTAAACGATAAGATGGCTAAGGAAGAAAAGAGACGTACCATTAAAAATATCGTTAACACAAAGCAATTTAACGATTCTTTAAAACTAGCTAAATTAAACCTCAAATATAAACTATTTATTTTTTTATTGCAGAGTAATTTTGTTTCATTGACTTTGCAATTACTGAACTTAAAGAAAAAAATCAACTCAGTGGTGACTCAATGAAAAAAGTAATGATTACAGCCTATTTAAATAGCAACTTGGGGGATGATTTGTTTATAAAAATCCTTTGCGACCGCTATAAAGATGTAAATTTTTATATGCATGGCAGCCCAAGATACAAAGATAATTTTAAAGAAATAAAGAATCTCACTTATATTAGTCAAAACAAGATTTATTCTCTGATCGATAAAGTCTCTTATAAGGTAAATAATTTTTCTTTAATAAGGAGAATTACAAATAGACTTATGGATGCCCACGTTTATATAGGGGGATCCTTATTTATACAAAATGATAGCTGGAAATCAAAATGGGCAAAACACAAGCATTTACTTTTGAAAAACAAACCAAATTTCTTAATAGGAAGTAATTTTGGGCCTTGGACTGATCAAGAATTTTATATGGCCTATAAAAAGGCTTTTTCACATTATACGGATATTTGTTTTCGGGATATGAAATCTTACAACCTATTTAAAGAATTGAATCATGTCAGATATGCACCCGATGTTGTTTTTAACCTGGACGTTGATACGTCTGCGATGAATGATAAGGGGAAAGTAGGTATATCCCTTATTGATTTGAGTGAAAGAGATGGCCTTAAAGAGTATAAAAAGGACTATCTTGATACGATCAAAAAAATGGTCGATTATCTTGTTTCCCAAGGAAAAAAGGTAACGCTATTCTCTTTCTGTAAAAAAGAAGGGGATGAAACGGCTTTAAATGAAGTGTTGCGTTTATTGGATTCGGATGCCAGGAAGTCGGTGAATTCTTATTTGTATAACGGGGACCTGAATGAGGCTATTGAACTGTTAAGTGATATGGAAACCATCGTTGCTACCCGTTTCCATGCGATGATCCTGGGGATTAGATTAAAGAAAAATGTATTTCCGATAATATACAGCGATAAAATGCTTACTGTTCTGGACGATATGGGATTCCAGGGTGAGATTATAAAACTTAATGAGTTGAAAAAGTTTGATATTGAAAAACTGAATTCGACTATTAACTTACCAGACAGTATCGATGATTATATGGAGGAGTCGAAAAAACAATTTAAGGAATTAGATAAACTATTACTCAGAGAATAAGATAGGAATTTTTTAAAAATGAGAACAAAAAATTCAGTGAAAAATATTGCGTTTGGGCTGCTTAATCAAATTATATTTCTTCTTTTAAATTTTGCTGTAAGAACAGTCTTTTTAACCACATTAGGTGTTGAGTATTTAGGGATAAATGGACTTTTTACAAATATAATAACGATATTATCACTTGCAGACCTAGGCATAATCGGAGCTATGACTTTTAGTCTCTATAAACCTATTAAAGAGAATGACGAAGTAAAGCTAAAAATCCTGATGACTTTTTATAAAAGGTTTTTCAGAAAGGTTTCTGCAAGTGTTTTAATTATAGGCTTAGTCATTTTACCTTTTTTGCCGTATATCATTAAAGACTCTGATTCGATTCCTTATTTAAATACCATTTATATTCTCTTTGTATTGAACTCTGTTGTATCCTATCTTCTGGTTTATAAAAGAATCTTTTTGGTAGCTGATCAAAAGAATTATATAGTTTCTTCAATCACAACATTTTTTACTCTTGTCACTAGTATCGTACAAATATTAACGCTTTTAGTATTTGAGAACTTTATTTTATATACAGTTATATCGATATTAAGTACAGTGTTGCAAAATCTATATATTTCTAAAAAGGTGGATAAGTTATATCCTTTCTTGAAGGAACCTATCGATGAGGAATTAGACGGTGATGAGAAAAAGACTATATTCAAAAATACGTATTCTGCTTTTTTATATAGAATTGCTTCAACAGTCATTAATGGTACAGATTCTATAGTTATATCTGCCTTTATCGGCATTTCGTATGTGGGGCTTTACTCTAATTACCTAATGATAACGACCTCTCTTAACAGGATTATGAATCAAATATTTAATTCACTTACTGCCAGTGTAGGTGACTTAAATGTTAACGAAACACAAGAAAAAAAATACAGTATTTTCAATACGGTGCTTTTAGTAGCCTTTTGGCTTTATGGTGTATCATTAGTATCCTTGTGGCAGTTAACTGACCCCTTCATAACACTTTGGATAGGTGAAGAGTATCTTTTAGATAAACTTGCTCTTTTCGCTATTGTGTTGAATTTTTTCATTAATGGAATGCACAATGTCAATGTTATTTTTAGAGATGGGGCAGGGCTGTATCAACTAGGGAAATACAGGCCGATCTATGCAGCCATCATTAATATTGTGGTTTCTATTATCCTGGCAAAGTATTTAGGAGTAGCAGGAGTTCTATTCGGAACCATTATAAGCAGATTAGCCACTTTCTTTTGGTATGACCCGATGATTATTTTTAGAGAAAGCTTTAAACGCTCCTCTAAAGAATATTTTTATAAGTATTTCTTGTTTATATTGGTCATGGCACTCAGCGGAGTCATCATTCATTTCTTGTGCTCTATTTATCAAAATGGGACGCTGTTCTCATTTTTATATCAAGTGATGGTGTGTTTAATTGTTTCCAATCTAGTCTTGTTTTTATATTTTAGAAAAAAAGAAGAATTCAAAGTTTTGGTCAATCTTTTAATAGGTATGAAGAATAGATTGCGGCAAAATTAAAAGGCATTGTTAAATGTGATTTATTAACATACCCAACAAAAGGAGAATGCTGGATTTTCGCTTCAGGCAATTCGCTTTCCGCGGGCGGTATGGGAGCTTGTCTAGCTGCAGCTCCTAGCTCCTCGAGTCGCTTCGGTCCTTCAGCTGAAGTCAAAGAACGACTTCTGCTTCAGGCCCTCCAGCGCTTGTCGGAGCTGGGCAGTCGCTTCGCTTTTCTTACTCCTCGGCGCGAGCGCCTGTGGGGTCTCCCCTGGCCAGCTATTCCCGCAGGAGTCTCGCATCCTCCGCTACAATCAACTTGCTTAATAATACATTGTTGATTTAACACCTTCTAGAATTATTCTCTAAGTAAATAGGGAGCCTTGCTACTATGATAATTAAAATAATAAAGAGACTAACAGGTAAGAAAGATAAAAAGGTGAATTTCAAGCATTTAGGCGAGAATGTGGAAATCCACAGAAGTAATAAATTTCTTAGCCCAGGTGACATTTCTATTGATGATCATGTTTATATTGGGCCTGATAATCAATTTCTGGGGTATGGTGGTATTACGATTGGAAGTGGAACAATAATCGCTCATAATTGTGAAATTATGACCAGAAACCATAATTATGATAGCGAGGATCTTCTTTCAATACCATATGATACCAAATATATATATAAGCCGGTTGTGATAGAATCAAACGTTTGGATTGGTTCCAATGTCTTAATTGTACCAGGTGTTACAATTGGAGAAGGTGCGGTTATCGGAATGGGAGCAGTCGTAACTAAAAACGTTCCTCCTTGTGCGGTAGTAGGAGGGAATCCAGCAAAAATTTTAAAGTATAGAAATAAAGAGATATATGAAAAACTGAAAAAGGAAGACAAGATTTACTTGAAAATGAAGAACCACTTATAAAAATACTTGTAGTTAGGGCGCTTGAAAAACAGAGTCTTATCTACAGGTATTTTTTTATATTAATTCGGTACTTAGGGATTAGAAGGTAAGGGGAATATTTTGAATATTCCGCACTTTAAGAATTAATTTCAAAATCGCTGAATTAATGATAAAAACCGCTGAATTAAATAAAAAATCGCTGAATTATTTTTCGAGAACAAAGAACTAATGGTAAAATACTTCCAATTGGTTCTGGTACACTGAATTAATGGATAAATTTGTAATTTTGCGATGGTTAAATGTTATGTTCGATGATAAAAGGGTTCTGGTTTGTGTATAGGATGATTTGTTTTTTTATTAATGGTAAGATTTTAGTATATAAACGGTCAGAAATTGGGAGTTTTTAAATGAAACTACATTGTACGAAGAAGCTGTTGGGTAAGCTGGATGTTGTGCTTGATGATGGGACTGAGGAAAAGCCTTTGTTCTCGTGGCATGCGAATTTGCTGACGATGAATCGGAGGCAGGCGGTTGTCCTGGTGAATGACAGCAGCCGTTTTGTGGTTGTATTGTATGGTTTGAAAGCGAAGGATTTTAAGAAGCTGGACGAGCTTGCTGTACAGGGTATCCGGGAAGCGTTAACGTCTGAGGGGATTAAAAAAGAGGTTATAGATGCTTATTTGGAAGCGATGGGCAAGGTTGTTTTTTCAAAAACAAGTGACCGGAAGCTTGTTGCACGTTTAAACCGGCAGTGCATGGAAATTGAGTATTTTAGCGATGAGGTTTTAGAAAATGAGATGTTCCAGTTGGCCTTGGGAAAAAGGATAAACCGTATTCTTGTCGGGGATGGAAAAAACAGTTATCTCTACCCGAATGAGGTGATGTACCGGGATCTTGAGGAGTTTTCGGGTGGGCCTGTGATTGGTATGCCTGCTGTACAGCTGAAAATTTCGCTTTCGTTTATGGATGAGCAGCATAAGGTGTGGCGGAGGGTGATCGTGCCGCTGAACCGGACATTTGCTGATCTTCATACTATTATCCAGACGGCTTTTGGATGGGAAGATTCCCATTTACATGAGTTCTATCTATATAAAAGTGCGGATGAAAAGCCGTTTCTTCATGTTGCGGGTCCCGAGTTGATTTTATCGCATCCAGTTGAAGGGTTGGTAGCCCATCTGGAAGATGCCACCAGGTTGGCTGAGTATCTCCCGGACTGCAAGCTGTTGCAGTATGTGTATGACTTTGGTGATGATTGGCGGCATGACATTGAGGTGGAAGCGGTGATTGAGGAGTATGATAAGGCGCATCCAGTTTGCCTGGCTGGTGAGGGAAACACACCGCCGGAGGATGTCGGCGGGGAAGGCGGCTATGCCGAGTATCTGAGAATTACCTCTGACCCCAATGATCCTGACTATGATCATATGGTTAGCTGGGGCAGGTCGCAAGGGTATCGAAAGTTCGACATAAACCAGATCAACAGACTGTTGAGGCACGAATAGTAAAAAAATCCCCTTTGGTTGGGGATTTTTTACGTTATACCACTTTTTTAGGTACAGGCCCCGGCTTGTTTTTACAGGATGATATGAAACACATTCCTGTTCTTTTTTTGAAAAATGCAAAATTTTTTGTGATATTGATATCCATTAACTGGTAAGATGGAAGCAAGGCGTAATCAAGGAGGAGAAAATGAAAAAAATTACGGTTGTGATAGCTAGTCTGATTCTTATGCTTATCATTAGCGGTTGCGGTACGAAGGTGACCAAGGAAGAAGTCGTTTCGGGGGCAGTCAAAAAGTCGTTGAACAGCTTTGAAACCGATATGAAGACGGAATTTAAGATTAGCTCCAATGGACAGGACATCAGTTCAACGACAGATATTGCCTTGGTTTACAAGGATGACCCTTTTATAACGCATATGAAAATGAGTATGATTGAAGGGGAAATCGAGTTATACATAGATAAGGAATCAGCCTATATGAAGATGCCTGGGGAAGAAGGCTGGATCCAGGCTCCGACTGGCAGTATCCCCGAGTTTGAGGAAATGGCCAGCGGAGATTCAATTAAGAAAGACCTTGAAAAAATAAACGAGTTTAGTGAGCTCTTTTCTTTTGAACAAAAAGACGGCGGCTATGTCCTGGACGTCAAGCTTGACGAAAATTCTTCCGACAAAGAAAAGGAACTTGTCACGAGCGTACTGACGGAGGAATTGCAAAATCAATCCATCAAGGTATCAAAGGTAAACAAGTTCAATTATTCCTACACAATCGATAAAGACTATAACTTGAAAAATGTGTTGACCGAGGCTGACCTGGAAATCGTTATGGACGGCCAGACAACGCAAATCAGCATAAAAGCAGATGCAGACTACAAAAATATCAACTCGGTCAAGGATTTCTCCATTCCGGCAGAGGTCACTGATAATGTGATAGAGATGGATTTAGAGAGTTAAAGAATTTAATGAACAAGGAGGGACGGTTCCGGTTTGTCGGAACCGTCCCCTTTCGTTAGCGATTTCACAATTTTGCCACCTGAATTCCATTGACTCCTCTCCTAAACTTCTATACCTTTAGTAAGTATGAATTTTTTAGGAGGAACTCATGGATACTCAGAAATCAACACAAGTAAAAATCACAGCGGCAGATCCATCTGCGCTTGGCCTATTCGGACTCGGAATGGTCACGTTTGTGGCATCATCACAAAAATTAGGCTTAACTGAAGGGCTTTCCTTAATCCTGCCATGGGCTTTCTTTCTCGGGGGCATTGCACAGCTGTTCGCGGCTGTACAGGATTCTAAGCATAATAACATTTTCGGGACAACGGCGTTTGGCGCATTTGGACTCTTCTGGTTCGGCGTCGGCATGACCTGGCTGATCCAGCTGGGAGCATTCGGCGAAAAGCTTGCTGCTAATGCTGATCCGAAGCAGCTTGGCTTCGCATTTCTCGGCTATTTAATCTTCAGCATCTTTATGACGATCGGCGCTGCGGAAACTCATAAAGTTCTGTTTTCCATCTTTGTCATGATCGACTTCCTGTTTATCGGTTTAACTCTAAGTTCGTTCGGCATCATGTATGAAGCCACCCACATGATCGCAGCAGTATCAGAAATGCTGATTGCGCTGCTATCGTTCTACGGATCAGCAGCCATCGTACTGAACACACACTTTGGACGAGTCTTCCTGCCGATTGGGAAGCCGTTTGGGGTTTTTAAAAAATAAGTTTGGTAGCTAAATGGTCCGGCAGAGTTGCCGGGCTGTTTTTTTATTTAAGTCTGTGTTAGTAGACTATGTTGAATTTATTGTTTTGCTGAATGCAGTGTATTTTCGTATCTTCTGAATGCTGATAAATTTTTTTAGACTGGCTCTATTGGATTAATCAGCCTCTCCAGAAGCCAACTTGGCAACAAAGTTTATTTCTCATTGAATTAAAGAAAAAATATTTTTACTAGAGTATATTGAATCTTGGCAGACTTTACCGATGTGGATTCCTTTTTGGAGGATAAATAATATAGTACAATTGACCTATCAACTTGATAAAGGCAAACCTATTGAAAAATAGGGGCGCAAAGTCGCAGATCTAAGGTATATACTAAGATGGCTGGACTGCCGGGTAATATTCAACAGGGAGTTCATCTAAATGTTTAAATCCATTATTTGTTTCCTTCGTCGGAATCACAAGTACAGCTACTATACGGACCAATGCGTAAGGTGTGGTAAAAAACGCCCTAGCTAACCTTTTTTTAACCCGATTAATGAATGAGATATTTCATTAATCGGTTTTTTTTGTTTAGATGCCTGTCACTTCTGACTTTCCTTGTTTCACGAGATTTTGTTTCATTGGGTTGTAGGTGGCGGAGAAGACCGTGGGTAATTTTAAGGCGGCCCCTTTCATGACCGCCTGATTACTTTCCTATGATTTTATTCTTCCCAAGAGGCTTGACTTACGACGGCGAGGTTTCCTTGTGAATCCTGATACAGCTCACTTGGAATGAAGCCGGTACCCACCAGCAGGGTTTCGCCTTTTACCTTCAAAGTATTGAATAACTCCGCAAAATCAGTTCTACTGAAATAGAGGGTCCAGACATCTTTGATGCTAGTGGAATCTTTATTGGGTAGATCTTTACTGCAAAAAATTCCTTTTCTAACTCACTAAATCCATAATTATAGTATCTGACAGCGAGGCATTTCCTATAATCGCAAACTCTTGATCTAGTTGATTTGCCATATCATATTGGACATCTATAGCTTGCACGGTCAGGCCGTGTTCTTTCATGTAAGATTGAAAAGGTCTTGTTCTGTCGTAAGTGATGTTTCGTCTTCTGCTGAATTGGAGGTCGTAGTATCAGTTTCGGTGTTATCCGTTCCTTTATCAGTTCCTTCGGTTGTATCATCTGTAGTATCCGTATCACTTGTGTCTGTGTTGTAGTTGGCAACTGCTGCCCCCGGTTTGTCCTTGCTTATAGAGTCTTGAGCGGTACTGTCGAAAACAAAGGCCATGGCTATATTAATTGATAAATAAACTACAAATAACCCCAGAACGATAAATACTCCTCCCCAGCTGGAGCCACCTTGTTTACGCAGTGCATCCTCTTGGCCTGTCGGGTTATGGGGGAGTAGATTTTTAACATTCTTTATCTTGTCTTGAGCATTTTTGTAATAATAATAGTTTCCAGACATGCCTAATATGACAGAAGTGACAATGCCTATCGAGTAGTTCATCTCGTCTAAGATAGGATTGTTAATAATAAGCGAAATAATATCAAAAGCCAAGAAAGCGCCTAAAATGATCAATACAATCTTGTACATTTTTCGGTAGCCTAGCCAGAACATACCGGCAAAAAACGCTGCCCAGTTCCAACCCATTAAACCATTCCTCTTAGGATTGCTCCATTTTCGCAAGTAATAATCCGACTTGTTTCCAACAAAAGTCCGTAGTTCATGAGTGCCCGACACTGACTCGGAAGTGTTAGGAGAAATTTCAGTAGCTTGAGAGTCTACTGGTTTACCGCATGAAGAACAAAATCTTCCGTCTTCTTTAATTTTTGCACCACAACTAGTACAAAACATGACCTCACCTCAGCATTTTTCTTTGTTTTCACTATATACACCTTATTATTACCATGATTTATAAAAAATTCCATTAATAAGGATGGGAATAAAAGCGGCTGTCTCTTTTGGTACAAGCTGGTAGGGATAAAAGAATTGTATTTTTTAAAAAGGGTAAACGGAGGGGGGCTTCTCTGAGTATCAGGGCATTCTTTGGAAACGCCTCATACAAAAAACAGATTAACCGCTTTTCATCAGTGAGTTAAGGAAGATAAAAAAAAGGAGGCAGGGAATTTCCCCTGCCTCTTTTAATTAAGTACCAATGTTATTTGTCATTTTAAGTTTCATCTTCATCGTGATAGGCTTCAGGGGAAGTAGTTTCACTGCAATCCCAACAATAGCTTCTGGTGCTTTCCCATTTCGTCAGCTGGTCCCCACAATAAATGCATTCATTTGGATCAGATTGTATCATCAACTGTTCCTCCTTTGCATTTTTTTTGGCCATAAGATAAGTGGAACACAACCAAATTTAAGGGATTGTCCCTTAGAGTTTTTGCTTTACCCTATTTTATTAGTGTTTAAACCTTTTAATGACAGACCAGGGGAACGCATTCATCTGGACAAGCAATGACTTTGGGAAATTGGGGAAAATAAAAAGACATTGTACTGTTCAAGGGTTTACAATGCCTTTCTATGTTTATCATCTTATTCAACTGTGTAAAATGTGTGCTTTTTTTCTATATTAGTTGTTAATATATTTTTCAAAAACTGGCCCGAAATCTTTTTGGTGGTATTGTTCGCGGGTTGATTTCAGCCACTCGAAGCCAAATTCGGTCAGCTGCTTGTACTGGTCGGCGAGCGGTATATCAACAGGCCTTGAGGTTTGCAGGATGGTTGTAGCTTTATCAAGGCTTGCGCTGGCCATTTGGAGCATAATATTGTTTTCGATTGTCACTTCGGATATGTAGAGAAGGGCTTTGTAGAGGTCGTTCAGCTTGTTGATTTGCTTTTTGTCCACATCGATGCTGTACTGCTGGTTACCCAAAGTAAATTTAATCTCGATATCGAGGTCGACTCTTCCCGCTGTTTCAAGGGTGACGTCTGTGATTTTGTGCTGGGAATATGGATAGCGTTTCAGAGTACGCTTGGAAGAAATGGCATTTTCCCCGTCAACATGAATGAACGCCAAGTTGGTGAAGCAATATTCATCCGCCTTTGTCTTGATCAGGAAGTAAATTTTTTCATTATCCTCATGGCGGACATAGTCATCGGCATCTGTTTTGTCAAAGTCTTGAGGCTCGATAATTTTTCCGATATCGGACAAACCAAGAGCTTCGGAAGCCAGCTTTTTAAACATTTTCTTCTCCCCTTTTCCAAGTTATCAAACAACTTAATTTTACCATACGAACCTTTTGAGAATAACCCTTTTTATGGAAAAATCTAAATGTTGAGTGTAACTAATCCTGTTACTATTCGTCCTCTTGCTTTTTCTAAAAAAATCACAAATTTACCTAAAAAAATCAAATAGTAAGTAGGTCAGGCTTGGACAGATAATAATTGTAAGCGCTTTTAATATTTGGAATATTCAAATTTATTACTTTTGCACTATTGGATTGAAAGGAGGGCCTATTTTATCGTACTTTTTACCTATTAAAAGCGCCAATTATGTATAGGGGGAGTTCAAGTGTCTTCAAAATCCACGTTAGTCCGAAAGAAACATTCAAGATTCAGAAAGACTGTGTTAACCAGTACGTTAGCTTTATCTTTGTTAGTACCTGCAGTGGCATATGGTAATGGGAATGAAGATTTAGGGTATGTAAATCCTGCTCAACCTAACACCCCTGGAGGCTCCGGCGCAGAGACGGTTACATATCGTGTCCCAGCTAATCCTGCCACTGGCCAGCCTGAAATTGAAGCATCCAGAAAAGGTGTCCTGAAGGATGGCGGTTACCAGTTCAGGGATCTTGATGGTGATAAAGTACTTGATACGTTTGAGGACTGGAGAAAGCCAGTTGACCAGCGGGTTGCTGATCTTGTATCAAGGATGACGCTGGCTGAAAAAGCAGGATTGATGCTGATCAACACACATACTCCGCTTGCAAACCCGGCAGATGGAAAATATGTAAAAGATGATGATCCGATGATTGTCGGGAAAAACATGCGCTACGTCATCTTCCGGCAAACTCCTTCGGTCGATGTGATTGCAAAGTATACAAACCAGCTTCAAGCATTGGGGGAGACATCAAGATTGGGGATTCCGGTGGTGGTGACGTCGAACCCACGGAATCATGCTTCAACTGATTATACCAACAATAGTGAAGGTGCGGGCATGCATACGTTTTGGCCTGGACCGCTTGGTTTTGCGGCTGCACGTGATGCCGAAGCCGTAAATGAATTTGGCCAAATCGCTGCGAAGGAATGGAGATCGGCAGGTATTCGCAAGGTTTATGGCTATACAGCCGATATTGCAACAGATCCGCTATGGGCAAGGATTGAGGATACGTTTGGCGAGGATCCTGAACTGGCTTCCGAGATGGTTTATAACGTTATTAATGGTTTCCAGGGGGATAAGCTTGGCAGTGACAGTGTGTCGATTACAGTTAAGCATTTCCCTGGCGGCGGCGCACGTGATAATGGACTGGACCCGCATTTTGTTGAGGGTAAATTCAATCCGTACCCAACTGAAGGCAGTCTTTTGAAGTATCATATTCCGCCATTCAAGGCTGCTATTAAAGCTGGTGTCACATCCGTTATGCCTTATTATGCGTATCCGAGCAATACGAGTGCTGACCAGGGACTTCCGTGGTATAGCGAAAACCAGCAATTTGAGGAAGTTGGCTTTGCATTAAACAAAGGAATTCTCGATTTCCTGCGTAACGGACTTGGCTTTAAAGGATACGTTAACTCAGATACAGGCGCGGTTGGAAACAATGCCTGGGGTGCAGAGAACTTAACCCCTGAAGGGAAAGTGGCCAAAGCGATAAAAGCGGGAACAGATATTATTTCCGGTTCCTCAGATCCACAGCTGATTATCAATGCAGCGAATTCAGGTTTACTTTCAGAAGCTGAGGTGAATGAATCTGTAACCCTGCTGCTGACAGAAATGATGAATTTAGGCTTGTTTGAAGACCCGTATGTCGATCCGCAAGTTGCGCTAAAGGTTGTGGAAGATGCCAAATCACAGCAACTGGCTGATGAGGCCCACCTGAAGTCCATCGTTCTGTTACGTAACGATAAAAACATTCTTCCTCTGAAGGATGCAAAGCTTAAGGGAGTTAAGCTGTACGTCGAGTTGTTCACTGGAGGAGATTCTTCAGCTGCTACTGCGAACTTGAAGAAACAAATTAAACAGCATGACAGCAAAGTTGTGATTGTCGATTCGCTTGCAGACGCAACTCATGCCTTTGTTTGGGTGAAGCCGGCACAGTCGAACTGGGACAACAACCCGCGGATTTCAGTAGGACCTGAAACTGGAATTGCTAATGTCGACCGGATTGTTGAGATTCAAAAAACAGTTCCAACCGTTACGGCAATTAATTTTATCAGCCCATGGCTAATCGACAAAATTGAACCAAATGCAGCCGCGGTACTTGGAACATTTGGAACGAAGACGGAGGCAGTTATTGACGTAATCCGCGGCGAATTCAATCCGACTGGACAGCTGCCTTTTGCTATACCTGCAAATGCTGACGCGGTGGATAAGGAAGTTGGTGATGTTCCAAGCTTTGCGCCAGAAGAATATCAACAGTATTCATATGTTAATAAATCTCGTGACAAATACGAATATGGCTTTGGCCTTTCCTACAACCAGGGTAAAGCAGTCGGCAAGCCAGACCATGGTGGGGAAACTGGGAAACCTGATCATGCGGGGAAATAATTATTTAACAGGGTTTTTCGGCCATAAAAATTAATTTAGAACACTAAAGAGGACTGTCCCAAAAGCTTGCTTTTGGAACAGTCTTCTTTGGCTTCCTGATAAAGTGCCCGGCAACACCTGATTTTTTTGAAGTAATGACGTCTGGATTTCTTCGAGACTTGGCGTGTAGGCATGTATGCATTTTATTTAGGGCATCGACCCATTTTTTCAAAAAAAAGAAAAAGAAATGGAGGACGAGGCCTCCATTTCTACTACGTCTTCTGTTCCTGCTTGTGATTTCGTATCCGGTGCATGTATTCAGGAGCATCCATCGGGTCAGCAGCGATCATCTCAATCAAACAGAGTTTTTCGGCACATTCCTGTTCTGCCTGGGTTATTGCCTGGTCTAGCTCTCCATTTGTTCGGACTGTTTTTGTAAATAGTTCGCCTCCAAAGGCTTCGGCGAGTTTGGTGTATGACCAGCTCGGAATTTTGTTGTACTGCTGCTCCTCGGGGCTGGTTTCGACATTTAAATATTTTTCAATCGTGTAGCCGTCATTGTTCAAGACGAAGATGATCGGCTTGCATCCATAATAGAGCATCGAGCTTATTTCCTGGGCAGTCAACTGCATCGAGCCTTCTCCTGTGAAAAGCAGCACCCGGCGGTCCGGTGCGGCGATACTCGCACCGTAGGCAGCGGGTGTGGCGTACCCGATTGACTGCCAGCCTCCCTGCATAATATAGGTTGTATTGGCAGGCAGTTTCACCTGGGACATTCCGTAGTAGAAGGTCCCGGTTTCGGCAATCACAATATCGTTTTCTTTTAGCATGTGCTGAAAACGCGGAAAATAGTTTTCTGCTCTAAGCGGCTCATCGGAACTGCCGCTGATTTCCTCGTACGGGAAGGAGATTTTTTCGGGCTTTGACTGGCTTATATATCCAAGCTTTTGCATCTCTTGCAGCATGTCGGCAGCGCGTACATCCCGGTATTGGGATTCAGCAATATTGACCTTGGTAGGCTGAATTTCAATTGTGGTATCCGGATTCAGTTTTGCGGTGAAGTTCGCTGTGTTGGTGTCGGACCACAACAGTCCTACCGCGATGACACAATCGGAGTTTTCAACGATGCTTTGGACTTCGGAACTGCCGAAGGAGCCAGCATACACTCCGATATAATTCGGATGGGTTTCGTGAATGGTTCCTTTGCCGTACATCATGGTCGCAACGGGAACATTCAATGTATCTGCAAGCTCCCGGACCGCTGTTTGAAGTCCGAACCGCATCGCTTTTACATCGACGAGGATGACCGGCCGCCGGGCAGGTTCCAGCAACTTGCGGACATGTTCCACCGCAGCGAGAAGTTTATCCTGGTTCGAAGCTGGCACCGGAGATGATGGTCCCTCCCGTCCTGTGATGGGCTTTGCCACAACATCATCAGCTACCACAAGGTATACGGGCTTTCTTCTTTCCTTGGCAATCCGGATCGCTGCAGGAATTTCCATCCTGGCGTTATCCGCTGTAACGATTGTTGTATACGCCGTTAATGGCTCATACACCTTCCGGAACACATCGAAATTACCGTCCATAAGTGTGTGGTGCATCAGCTTGTGCTCTTTTTGAGCCTTCTCGGGAGGGGAACCGACAATATGAATAATTGGCACATGCTCGCTATTAGCGCCGGCTATTGCATTGGTTGCGCTCAATTCTCCGACCCCGAATGTCGTAATTAGAGCGGACAGGCCCTTGATTCTCGCATACCCATCCGCGGCATATCCAGCATTCAGTTCGTTCCGCCCGTTGTAAAAGCGGATGCCATTACATTCTTGAAGCGCATCAAGCAAGGTGAAATTATAATCTCCCGGGACACCGAAAATTTCGGTAATGCCCTCTTGTTTTAGGCAATCAAATAAATACTCGCCAACCGTTTTTTGCCCCATTGGGGTTTGTTGGCTGGAGTTGTCCATTGAAGTCATGTTCTTTAAACACGCTCCTTTCCAATCATAGCTGCTTACTTATAAGATTTACCCTTGTTGCAGGAGAGTTAAGCGTTGGATTGGAGAGAGGGAGGGAAGGGAGTGGTTTTGCGAGCTTATGAAGACTGGAACAGACCCAAAAATCGTGCGTAACCATCCTTCATTCGGCTTATGAAGGCGGGAACAGACAAAAAATCATGCGTAATCATCCTTCATTTGGATAATGATTTTGTGGGAATTGATTTGGACTGGAACTTTCTGAAGATGGGCTATACAAAGGTAAAGTTGTATGCGGTATGATGAAAAAGGGGACGGTCTCGTTAGCCAACTGGCAGAGGAGATCCGTCCCTGTTTGCTCTTTTACAGTTTCCCGATAAATTCTAGTTCTGACACATTTTTAGAATCTGCCGCACCGTTCAAAATTTCTTTTATATCGTTCAAAGTTTCATGAAGGGTTACTGACAGGCCTGCTTGTTTGGTAAAGGGTTCGGCAACATAAAATGGCTGGGTTAAATAGGCTTCAAGCCGCTCGCCTCTTTGATAGGTTTGTAATTCAGATGCCGGAATCCGTTCAATCCCGCGAACATTCACTAAAGAACGGAGTTCCCGGTAGCGGCGGAGAAGCTTTAGTGCTTTTTGTTGAATTGTGAAGTGTTCCTGATCTAGATGGGCGCCTTCGAGCACAGAGGAGGTTGAACTTAGAGGATTGACGGCTGGATAGCGGTGCCGTGCTGCAAGATCAGCGTCGAATTGCCATAAGGTTTCCAGTGGCCCATAAGGTAAATCTTCATCAACAACCTCGCCTGTTAAATCAAGCAGGAAAGTTGTGACAGAATGGATTCCGATTCCTTGGAGCTTCTCCTGGAGTTGCTGGATACTTCCTGTTATCACATGGGATCTGTCGGCAACGAACATAATATCTTTGTCCACGCCGATACCTGCAATGGTCTCATAGGTTTCTTCGATGGTGTTCGTAATGATTTCTACATTTTCAGTGAGTTCATCAACTCCCTGGTGTTCACCTTCAGGCATTAACAGAATTGTCTTAAATCCTTCATTTTTCAATCGAAAAAGTAACTCTGACAATACCACGAGCTGCCCCATTCCAGGACGTGCAACCAAACCGACAGTTCCTCCTTTTGCTAAAGGAGCAAATAAATCCAACGTTTTAATTTTGGTTTCGATCATTTCGATTTTCTCCCCTCTGATAATCAGATCATCCAAACTGCAATCTGCCAATGATGCTAGTGCAACCAACGTTCGAACCTCAGCTCTGCCAACAGGTATTTTTCCGGTGCACAGGTTCGAAACGGTAGCAGGCCGCAAGCCAACTTGCCTGGCTGCACTTGTTAGATTCGGTACTTTTCTTCGTAATAAGCTTACATTTAACCTTAAGTCATCCAGTTTTTCCATAGACTACCCTCCTTTACTTTATATAGTAAATTAAATTACGTTTGAATGCAATATAAATTACTTTATAAACTAATTTTTATTGCTTTATAGAGTAATTTTGTTGAATGAACTAGTCTTAACTAGGGTTTTAACCCCAAGTCTTTAATTTGTTAAAGGGCAGGTAGGTGAATAGAGTGGTGTATCAACATAGGAATTCATCCTTTTGAAACCTTCTAAAAAAAGCAGAAAGCTTGGAGCCGTATAATTTGGTCTCCAAGCTTTATTTGGTGAGCAGCGCCGGAACATTATTCCTCTTCGGCCCAGGCATTGTAGTGCTTCAACTTTTGAAATCTCTTTTTCTTTTTCAAGTATTTTTCGTTCAGTACAAGGACTTTGCCATCCTCTGCCGTCTCATATTTTCTGTAAATTAATTTGTATTTTTCGAAGGCCAAGTGCCCTGGGATGTAAAGTGCCAAGACGATGAAAAATAGAGCGGCCGTTTGCTGTAAATAGTGAAATTCTTGTCCCAGGAGATAGATTGTCATAACGGCTTGCGATGTAAATCCCACCATCATGATGATGATGAAATTACAAACATGAAAGATGAATTCCTGCCTGCCGCCACTAAACATCCGCTCCAGTTCAGTCTTGAAAAACAGAGTAACAAGTATGGATACTGCAATACAGATTAGAGTAATAAAATAGGCTACGATTGTCACCCTTAGTACGCCTCCATTCCCATTCGTCATCTTATCTGGATTGTAACATAAGGGGGAGGTTTCTCAACTTTCTTGGATTAGGGAGAATTATTTAATTACGCAAAAAAACCAAATCCCATCATTTTGGGGATTTGGTTTTTTGTAAGGTAGGTGTTTCACCTTTTACTGATGCTGTTCCACAAAATTCCGGGAAGAGTCCTTCTCCGGCTTTTCCAATGTATCCAAAAACCGCCCAATTCGTGTGATCGCTTCCTGAATTTGTTCCATGCTTGTCGCATAGGAACATCGTATATAGCCTTCACCGCTTTCCCCAAAGGCGCCGCCCGGTACGACTGCGACTTTTTCAGCCAGCAGCAGCTTTTCCGCAAATTCCTCCGATGAAAGTCCGGTACTTTTAATAGAAGGAAAGACGTAAAAGGCTCCGCCTGGGTTGTGGCAATCGAGTCCGATGTTATTAAAGGCTTGAACGATGTAATTTCTTCGCCTCCGGTAGCTTCTTCTCATTGCTTCTACCTGGTCATAGTTATTTCGTAACGCCTCAATCGCTCCGTGCTGAAGCATGTGCGGTGCGCACATCGTCGTATATTGAAAGATTTTAATCATGACTTCGGTAAGCCACTTAGGCGCGGCAATCCATCCGAGTCGCCAGCCTGTCATTGCAAAACCTTTCGAAAAACCGTTCAGTAAAATCGTTCGCTCATACATTCCGTCAATGCTTGCAAAACTAGTGTACTGTTCGTCATACGTTAGTTCTGCATAAATTTCATCAGAAACGACGAGGAGGTCATGTTTTTCAATAACCTGTGCCAGTTCCTGAAGCTCTTGTTTTGTAAGACATGCTCCGGTTGGATTATTCGGTGAACAGAGCAGAATTGCTTTTGTTTTGTCTGTAATCGCCGATTCGAGCAGTTCAGGTGTAAGCTTAAATCCGTTTTCGGCATGAGTTGAGACAGGCACCGGTATTCCACCCGCCAGCGCAACCAAAGGAGAGTACGATACAAAGGCTGGTTCGACAATTAACACTTCATCACCCTGATTGAGTATCGTGCGGAAGGCCAAATCGATTCCCTGGCTCGCTCCGATCGTGACAATGATCTGATTTACGGGATCGTAATTTACTTGGAATCTATTTTTAAGATAAAAAGAAATTTCCTCTCTTAGCTCAAGGAGTCCGGGATTAGCTGTGTAGGAAGTGTAGCCTTCTTCCAGTGAAGAAATGGCCGCTTCGCGAATGCCCCAGGGTGTGACAAAGTCCGGTTCGCCGACCCCTAATGAGATAACACCTTTCATCGTGGAAGCAAGGTCGAAAAACCTTCTGATTCCTGATGGTTTTAAATCTTTTACAGTTTCGGAAAGATAATGCTGATACTCGTTCATCATGGAGAAACCACCATTCTCCGATCACTGTCCTTGTCTTCGCCGAAAATGACGCCATCATGTTTATATTTTTTCAGCATAAAGTGTGTGGTTGTTGACATGACATTATCAATTGTTGACAGCTTTTCGGAAACGAATTTGGCAATTTCGGTCATCGTTTTTCCTTCAATTGTGATAGACAGGTCGTACGCGCCGGACATTAAGTAAAGGGAAGTGACCTCGGGGAATCGATAAATCCTCTCCGCCACCTCATTGAATCCAACACCACGCTTCGGGGTAACCTTCACATCAATCATTGCGACAACTGGTTCCTTACCTTCGACTTTAGTCCAGTCAATAAGCGCGGGATAGCTCACAATCACCTTTTCATCTTCTAATTTCTTTATTGTTTCTTTCACCTGATCCACACTCTGATTCAACATCTTCGCGATATCAGCAGTCGGGATCCGATGATTCTCTTCCAAAATTGATAAAACCTCTAACTCCTGATCGGACAACTTCATTCGAGTTCCTCCTATACATCAAACAACAATATTCATATAATACCACTTTTGAAAAGAGGCTAAAAGAATAAAGGGGAAGTTGGCAGAAACTTACGAATATTGAAGGAAGGCGAAGGAGGGAAGATGCCCATCTTACATGGCGAATAAGAACCATTTCTGTTTGCTTTGCAGTATTTTTAGAGGTGAAAGCCTGAAACAAAAAGGCTGCTCCAAAATTGTCGCCATTCACGACCTTTTGGGCAGCCTTGCTTTTTATTAAAATCAATATTTTCATTTCTTCTTCTGTCATTCCTAACCTTTATCTTTTTCTACCTTAGAGAACTAATTTTTTCCTCCTCACCCACTGTGTGGCGACCCATTTTTCTCCGGTTATGACAGGCATCCCGCTATGGAAAGTCAACTCGTTTAACGCCTGGACTTCATAAAAATATTCAAAGTAAACGGCCATTCCTTTTTTTGGTGTAACGGAGAAGTTCAGTCGTGGAAAGACTGTTTCGCCGCCTTCTTCGACATCGTTCAAATACATGACGAGGGTGCTGATGCGGTTATTTTCCGCTGCTCTGCTCTTTAATGAAAAATAATCAAAATGAGCTTTGTATTCTTGCCCAGGGAGATAATGCAGAACTTGAATTTCCTCACCATGTTCAATCGGAATACACATAATCTCTGAAACTCTTTTTTCGATTTTTGCGACCAGTTGGTTTTCCATCTTATCAAAAAACATGCCACTGCTTGTTCGAATCTCATTTTCCAGATGATTCTCACTAATTTTAGAACGCTTCATACGATCTTTGGCCAATCGAATCAACTCATCACATTCTTCACTATCCAACACATTATCAAGAACCACTACCAAGGGTTCTTCTATTTTTGCCACGATCTTTATAACTTTATCTTCTGTATTGATAGTACTTTTTTCGTGATTGAAAATCGTTTGTTCTTTATCTACGCTCGACATATTTTTCTCACCTCTGTTATTTTCTGGCTATACTAATTATATAACAAAGGTTTTGAATTTAAAAAAATTAGCACAAAGGAGGATGGTTCTGTTGCGTTCACTCCTCGATATTCCTTCCCAATCAATTAGTAGGAGTACAGAATCTGAGGTAACCTAATCTGCAAAGGGAGGAATCACCCGGAGATCACCCCGAGATCAAAGGAAGAGTTAAAGCTTTGGTTAAGCGAGTACTACTTTTCTTCATTACATACATATCCTTTAATAAAAATATCTCTAAGGAGACCTATATAGCCCAGTCCTTGAAACTAAGGCTAATCTAATTAAAGGGGTTTGCCACATAGAGATCTTCCAATGACGTCATACAAATTGAGAATTCAGCAAGGTGATAATGCCTAAAAGTAGCCTGTAAAAGGAAGGATGTAGTGAACACTTATTGTCCAATGATGCCTTGAAAATTACGGAATTGGCTCCAAAAATGAAGGGACTTAGGATACGATATATGTAATAATCGACGGGTTTGTAAAAGTGAGCCCTTAGAATAGGATACTAACACCGAGTCGACACTAAATGATGAAATGGCGGTCCTAGTGTTTTGGGTGGGACGTTTTTTTCTTACTTCTGTATAGAATTTCCTAAGCCTTCCTTTAGGCAAAACTAGAACCGTCACCATTGTAAGAAGTTAGGAGGAGAATTGACGTGAATGAAGTGACACCTTCTGTAATATTCGATTTACATACACACCATGACCGCTGTGGCCATGCGCGGGGGAACATTGAGAACTATATTGAAGCTGCGATTAGAAAAGGAATGACAGCTGTTGGGATTTCGGACCACTCTCCTTATTTTGCCGAAGAAGAGGATCGGCCATTTCCCGGAATCACGATGGCGAAGAGTGAATTTGAGGGTTACGTGCGGGAAGTTCTGCAGTTAAAAGAGAAGTACGCCGGGAAAATTGATGTGTTATTGGGAGTAGAATCAGACTTTTTCCCCCAACATGTGGAAATATACCGGGGCTTTTTAGACAAATATCCGTTTGATTATATTATCGGCTCCGTCCATTTTGTGGAGGATGTCAGCATTTTTAAAAAGGGCCGCTGGGATGGACTTTCAAAAAGCGAAAAAGTACGTGTAAAGGAAGCCTATTACTCCTTGATTGAACAGTCGGCAAAAAGCGGACTGTTCCAAATTCTTGGCCACATCGATGGCATGAAGGGATTCTATCCTTCTTTCTCTTCAATAGAGACCGATGCCATTGAAAAAACTCTCAAAATCATTGGTGAAAATGATGTTGCCATTGAAATTAACACTTCTGGCAAAACAAAGGACTCAGGTGGCTGGTATCCTTCCGACAAAATATTGGAAGTCGCCAAACATTACGGAGTAGCAGTCACATTTGGCTCTGACGCCCACGATCCCGAAAGAGTGGCCGACGACTTCGAATTCGTCCGGGAACGCCTCAAAGAAATTGGCTTTACCGAGTGGGTTTATTTTAAAGAGAAGAAGAGGGTAGCTGTGCCGCTGTAACAGGGGAGGGCAGTAACGGGGTCTGACCTCGTCGGTTATCACAGGGGACGGCTCAAGTTTGGCGTCCTTATTCTACTTTGGTAGGGTAAAGTTTTCTGGAAGCTTCGCGTGGTCAGGTTTGACTTCTAGACCTACGACGCCTATTAGTAGGAGACAATTCGAATTTGCCCGGCCATGTCTAAAAGGTAGGTATCAGATTCATTAAAGAGTTCATGAAAAAATGCCCTTCGTACACTGTACAAAGGGCATTTTTTAACAAACTGGGAGAGAGTTTGTTCATTATAGTATTGGGGGGCGGCGGCGGGGAGGCCGCCATTTTTTCTTGGAAAAAGTCTTTGAGAAAAGAAATGGTTATTGTCCGAACAAATTTCGTAGCCCCAACATTAACTCCGTGTAATGCTGAAACCAGAGAGTGTATTGCTCGAACAACGCTGTCTGCATTTATAAGTATAGGATTTAAATATTAAGGAAGTTTTAATAGAATATGAATTTTTGTTTAAACAAGTAAATAGAAATCTGGTAGGGAAGGATGACGGACAGCTCTATCGTGATTCCAGGCGAAATTGTCTAAGCAGCCACTCCAATGTTTTCATTAGCGCATACTTCTCAAAATAATGGTGGTCTAGTAAATGCCTTTTACTCGACGAATCTCACTCAGCCGCCCTTAGTTCCGTCTAGTAAATCCATTTACTCGACGAATCTCACTCAGCCGGCCCTAGTTCCGTCTAGTAAATCCATTTTCTCGACAAATCTCACTCAGCCGGTCCTAGTTCCGTCTAGTAAATGCCTTTTTCTCGACGAATCTCACTCCGCTTGCCCTAGTTCCGTCTAGTAAATCCTTTTCTATACAATTCTCACTCGTTTTTTCTCAGGATTACCTTATCGGAGCGGAAATCATAGAGTCAAAAAGAGGGTGTCCCAAGCATAGGGACACCCTCTTTTCCTGTGATTCTACTCTTCGTCCTCGTCAAAATACTCTTCGTTTTTTACTGTGAATTGATCGATTGTTTCACCATCTGAGCTGATGGTTGTAAATGTGATTGTGTCCTTTTCGACTTTTGCGTGCATCGAGACCGCGATTGGGTCCATGTTAACATAGTCGAATTTTTCATCAGCGACTGCGTCATAGTGTTTTTTACCCGTCGTGCCGGCTACGATGTAGACAGTGCCGTTTGAGTCTTCCTGGCCATCCTTGATTTTCTTTGTCCTGCCGTAGGAATGGTCATGGCCGGAGAATACGATATCGATGCCGAGTTCATCGACAACCGGTGGTAGCTTCTGCTTCATGACGGCATTGCCTCCGAACGGATTCGTAAAATATGGCGGCTTGTGGGTGACAAGAATTTTCCATGGTTTGTCGCTATTCTGTACATCCTGCTTGAGCCACTCGAGCTGTTTATCAAGCACTTCAGCGCTGTCTGTATAACCGAGAACGCTTATGTGCATGTTGTTGTATTCGACCGAATATGTTCCGCCCTTGTCCGCGTCAGGCCCGTTTTCCGGATTGTTGAAAATCGCCTTTGCCAGGCTGCCATTCGGGTCGCCCATGTATTCATGGTTGCCGAGCGCTGCAACAAGGTCGGTGGAGCGGATGGAGCTATAGCTGCTCATCAGGCCGAGTGCGTCGTTCCATTGTTTGAACTTGGCCGATTCATCAATCAGGTCACCGACATGGATCATGAATGATAGATCGTTTTTGCTTTGGTTCTCAAGAATTTTGCTATAATCACTTAAATCGGAAGGGGATTGCGTATCACCGAAAACGGCAAACTCGAAATTCTGCTTCCGCTTCTCAGTCGTAAATTCCTCGATTGGTGACCAGTTCTCCCCGTCCCCAACCTGGTAAACATAGGTTGTATCCTGCTGAAGTTTACTCAGGTTTACTTCATTGACCCTTACAATCCCGTTCTTTTTAATATCAAGCTCGCCTGAGAAAACCTGGCTGCTTGACGTACCAGTTGCTGTTTCTAATGCATCCTCGCCTTTGCGCTCGTAATCCTGTTTGCGCGCAAACTTTACCATCGCTTCAGCCTCAGTCAGCGGGCTCGACATCCAGGTGAACGATTTCGTCTTATAAGGGTCTCCTGTCGGATTGGAAAGGATGTTCTTGATTTCATTTTCCGCAGCAAGGGCAGGGTATGTCTGTGTGTTCATCTTGAACGAGTACTTGCCGTCCTTAACCGCATACAAAGCGACTTTTTTGACTTCATCTGTAATTGGGCCAGAAATCAGTCTGCCATTTTCATCCGTTGTGCCGAGTGAAATCGGTTCGCTGCTGCCTTCAATCTCGGCAAAAATTTCCGCGCCGGCAGCTGGCTGATTTTTTGTATCTTTCACTGTCATGGCGGTTGGCTTGCCGATTAAAATAGGATCGGCTGTAATCGTAAAGGCGCCTTGTACTTCCTTGCTTACTTGTGCCATTGAAAACGTCGGAACAAAGTTGCTACCAGTGTTATTTTGGAAATTCAGCGTTGCTTCTGATATCTCATAGGTCAGCTTGCTGCCTTCTTTTGTGTCGGCAGGTATGCGGACCCCAATGGTAGCGGCATCAACTGAAGCAGATGTACCGTTGTTAATGAGATTTAATGTAAGGGTTCCGGTTTCTTTGTCATAATCATACGTACTTTCTTTGAACCCATTTCCGAACTGGACTGCCTCCACAGGGAAGTTTTTATCAACCTTCAGCTTGATGGTTGAACCTGATAGACCCTCTGGATTTGTTGCCTTTACAGTTAGGTTGAATAGATCACCGAGTAGCGGCTGCTCCTGCTGATTGACAACTTCCATTTTTGCAGCCCCAGTGTTTACGGTAAAGTAAACGGTCTTAATGGCCTGGTTACCGAATTTGTCCGGTACCATCAAAGTGATTTTGTGGGTTCCATCTGCCCATTTCAGGCTGCTGAGAGAAACGGAGCCATCCATATCATACGAGTAATGGCCTTCCTTGTTCGTGTAATTCACGCCATCGACATAGATGCTGATTTTCTCCCAGTCGATGCCTTTTTTGAACGGGTCATCTTCATATTCGCTGACATTCGCCTTGATACCTACTGTGTTTGTGTCAAAATTTTTCCCGTCAACATTGATGGATTCAATGACTGGAGGATTCAAATCATCCATCTTTTCACCGTATACGGCACGGATATTGTCGATGTAGACTGTCCCATTTGACATCGGACCTGTAATCCCGGACTTGGTCGACATCATCCTGAATGTTTGGGTGGAGTGCAATTTGAATGGTCCAGTGAACGATGCCGGAATTTGGGCTTCGATGTACTTCCAGCCTGTCCAGTCGACGCCAGGTTTTTCTTTTGTCAGATCGATCGATTGGTTCTTGCCGTTTCCATCGACAACCATCATCCTCAGCCAATAGCCCTGCGCTTCAGGAGTTGCATACACCCACATGCCGATGCCGGTCGGGTTGTCATTGATTGGCGTATGGACACCAGGCCCTGCATAGACGCCAAGCGTTGTACCGGTCTGTGCATTTGTAAAATCAAAGTCTAATTTTAAGCTTTGGTTGCCGAACCTTACCTGGTCAGGATAGTTGGAAAGGGTGAGTATTCCTTTTTCACCGCGTCCGGCAGTTGACGTTCTCCAGCCAGTCATGCCTTTTTCATAATCAAAGATCACCTCAGGCATTTTTCCAACCGAGACCTTCATCGGGGCGGTGAGGCTGGTGCCCTTTAGTGTTGCGGTAATTGTACCCGATACATTTTTATCCCCGGTATGAAGGATTCCTGCTTCATCGATTGTTCCCATTCCTTCAGGGATTGAGAATTCGATGTCCTGGAGGTTCCAGTCGACAACCCTTTTTTGGAACTTTGCAATCAGGTTGAGGTCGACTTCACTGTTTCTGGCGACTGTCAGTTCAGTGGAACCAAAACTCAGTTCATCCGGCTTGGCAATTTCGATGATACTCCTGCCGACCTGCTGCCCCTGGTGGCTTAAGAGAATCTCGAATTGGCCGGCCTTTCCGTTTGAGATGAACGTTCCGGTTTCATCAATTGTGCCGAAGGATGGGTCGGATAGTGACCAGCTTAACCCTGTTTGGGGAAGGGGAGCGGACGCCATCGATTTGTCCCTTCCTTTTGCGGAAAACTGGATAGTTGAACCCGTTGTAAAGGATTTATCATAAGGCTCGATATGTGCCGACGCGAAAATATGGTCGGAAGGTTCTTTTGTAACAACGAGCCAGGTATTGGCTACACTTCGTTCATTGCGGTCGGACGGTTTATTGTCGAGTTCAAGAGTATCCCCGCCAAGTGTACGCGTTGTGAATGTTGACGAGCCGCCGCCATCCAGATTCAGGGCACTTACCGCCCCAAGGTCAATCATCAATTGTGCCAAATCAGCCATCGAAATACCTGCTGAATACGGCTCCTGTCTACCGTCAATGACGGCGAAAAAGACATCGCCATCCTGTTTGATACCGACTGCCGTCCGGGGTTCCTTATCTTGTCCCGTTTGCGGAGTCTGATAAATTTTACTGTCCTTTACAAGGATGGCATTGCCGCCAAGAGCTTCCTTGAGCTGGTCCTTCATTGCGGGGTATTGGGCTGCATCGCCGATCACGGCTTCCCCTGACTTGGTAATTCCAAAGAATTTGTGCGATCCGCTATTTGTTCCCTTTACGGCCTGTCCATCTTTATAAACAACGCCATGCGGCTCACCCGTTGCCATATTATAAAAATCGGCATTCACGGCAGCTACAACTTTATGATTCTCGCTATCCGCAGCTTTTGCCTGCTGCCTCACTGGCTGCAGACCGTATGTATTGCTGTCATTCGGTGTTCCTGCCTCGATTGAGACAGTAGGGTTTTGGATATCGACATCGACTACAAAACTCTCAATCTTCTTGCCATCTTTTCCTTCAAAGCTATAATGCTTTTCCTTAACACCTGGTGCAATGTCTGCCTGGTACTGATTGATCGGGACAGGTGCGATAACAGACTGCAAATCGAACGGTCCGAGCGCAGAGGTAAAGCTTGGCGAAATAATACTTCCTGCGAGGGCAAAGGAGAGAGTAACGGGCAGTATTCTTTTTTTCCAATTTGAACGCATGCGCATGGGTTCCTCCTAAATTAAAAAGAATAATAGAATGGCAATAAACAACAATACTAGTGTAGCGAACAGGTATAATTTTATTATTGAGTGAATGTTAAGAATTTACAAACTTTTTTTAGGGAGAAAGCCTCTGCGTTGACTTGGGAAAAAAACTGTGACTGCCTAGTTCTTGACAAAGACACCCTATCGAGCAATAAGGAGCAGTGTCAATCTTGATTAAATTGTTACTCATGCTAAAAAACGGCGGGAAAGAAGCGGTTCGCCCTTCGTAAATAAATATGTTGCTGTATAAAAATAAGGCCGTAATGATTAATTTTTAAAAGCCTGCCCATTCTACTCGAGAAGTAGAGCGGACAGGCTTTTTTATCAGTTCCGTTTTTTCAGGACTTCTTGAAGGCGGTCAGGAAAGTTGGTGAAAATGCCTGTTACGCCCCAGTCCAGCAGTTTTTCCATATCAGCTGTTTCGTTTACTGTGTATGGATGAATCAGAAGACCGCTTTGACGTACCTTTTGCACATAGGCTTCATCGATTGTGTCATAGTTCATGCCAAGTCCGATACTGTAAGATTTGTACTCTTCTAACTCTTCATCTGTCAAAGTTGCTGGCTGATCGTACCAAAGCAGTTGGACCAATGGAATGGTTGAATCCATTTCGTGGACAATTTTCAGGCTGTCCGCACTGAATGATTGAACGATTACTTTGCTGGAAGGTACATTTTTCCCTGTCAATTTATACTCGTTCAGGATTTCCACTAGTTTTTCTTCCATGCCAGGGTAAACTTCAGGAGATTTTGTTTCAATGTAATAGCGGGCGCCGGTACCGAATGTTTCAATGACTTCCTGCAATGTCGGCACTTTAAGACCAGCGTATTCAGGCTGTGCATACTGCGGATATTTCTCATTGAACCAAGAACCAGCATCAAGCTGTTTGATCTCGGCGAGTGTAAAGTCCTTTACAAGGCCGGTCCCGTTCGTTGTGCGATCCAACGTTTCATCATGCATCGCAATGAGTTCGCCATCTTTTGTCATTTGAAGATCAATTTCTATGTAGTCACCTTTCATTTGCTGACCGAGCTTGTAACCAGGAATCGTATGCTCAGGAGCATGGCCCGATGCACCGCGATGCGCAACATTCAGTATTTTGTTGGGATTAAGAGAAGGCTTAATCAATTCCGCCGCCTGTACCTGGCTGACTGCTCCAGTCCCAATACCGACAATTGCTGCAGACATCATGACATTTCGGAAAATACTTTTCATCAACATTTAAAATCCCTCCATTCATTTAGTCTCTTAAAGAGTAATAAACGAAAATGAATTCAGTATGAAGAAGGAGTAACAATAGAGTTATAAAATTGTAAATAGTTAAAACGCAATTAATTTAATTTTATGATTTAATATCATTTTTAAAAGAGCCAATCTCGAAAATACGAGGATTTCGCTAGAAACATATTCGATTGATTATAAGGGTGAAATTGAGGAAAATCCTAAAAAATTTCTTGAATTAGGATTTACCGACAGGGTACGGTATAAGCAGGAAAAGGTTATTACTTTTAGCATCCTGCTTAAAGAGAGTAATACTGCCTCAGTTACTTCTGAAGGAGAGATAGCAGATATTTATTGTAATAACTAAGGGGTCCAGAACGCAGGTGCCACATAGGGGACTGCTCTTTCAAAAGTAGCATTTTGAATGTATAGGATGGAGTTTTATGGAAGAGACGCAAGTGAAAGCCGGGTACACTCCTTGGCTCTGGCCCTTATTTCAATGAAAAGAAATGAAGGAAGAAGCCTCCGATTCCTAATTTTTTCTTTGCTGCACTTATGGGCTTATTTTGTAATTAAAGAGCTGTGGGTATCATATTTCCTATGCGGGGGCTAGAATCTAATATACAATGAAACCTAAAAGTTATACACGAAAGGAAGTTCCACCATATGACACAATATATCCCTCCTAAAGGAGAATATGAAGTATTCAAAGATGACAGTCATTACATGGAAAAGCTTAAGGAATGGGGCTTAAGAGGCAAAAACACTTTTTTGTACAAGGACAAGGACCAGCATAGTAATGTTACAATAAAGGGTTTCGAGGTATATGGCAAAAACGGTGAGTACAACAGTCTTGTTATTGAATTCGCCGATGGACGTTTAACTTGTATCCATCCCGCTTATCTGAAGGAAATGCAGTCTTCTTCTTTTGTAAAAGAATTGAGCAGCCAACAAACAGAAAACATTGCTGTTGAAAAGGAGAACAAGGCAATAGAAGAGCCAAGAACAGATGAAGAACATTTGCCGGAAAAAGCAGAAGCGGAGAGCCAGAAAGTTGAAAATCCTGTGCAGGATAATGCCTCAACACCTGCTGCAAAAAAGGCAACCAAGAAAAAGGAGAAGGCACCGAAAATAACCCTCCCGGAAGATAAAGTTCATTTCACTGGAAAAGTGAAACAGCTGGCTTTAAGCTGGAACCATTTTAATGAAGAAAATGATGAGGTTGTCGTGTTTGAAGATGTTAGGATTGAACAGGAGGAACCGATTGAGATTGGGCTTGCATGGGGTTCACATAGCAAAACCCTTAAAAAATTGGAACTCGAACCAGGTATGGAATTGGAGTTTGACGGCAAAATCGTTAAAAAGAGCCTGCCAAAAGGCAAGGATGTAGAAGATGAATCACTTTTGCTCGATGTCCCTGTTGGATATAAAATCAATAATCCATCGAAGATTGTAAAGAAGTGATGTTTTATTAATAAGTGATGTTTTATTAATAAAGGCTGTGTTAGCAGATTTTGTTGATTTTTATTAAGTGTTGATTGGAGCGGAAGGCGCGAAGACTCCTGTGGGAGCAGCGGGACAGGTGAGACCCCGCAGGAGCAAAGCGACGAGGAGGCTCACCGCACGCCCCACGGAAAGCGAAGCGCCTGTAGCGGAAATCAACACACTTGTTTAACATAGCTTTAATCAAAAAGAGAGTGCAGGATAAAATGGGCCTGCACTTTTGTTTTGCCTTAGTATTCAATGTTATTGTCATTCAGTTTTAGAACGTTTCAGGAATGGTTAGTGAGAATAATGCCATCTTTTTCACTTATTTAACCTGATTATACTTGAGCCTGGATTCCTGTTTCAGCGGGAATTCTTTTTTTATAAATGAAGCTGGAAAGAGAGACGCTGATTTCGTAAAGCGTCAGTAAAGGAACGATGACCAAGATATCGGAAACCAGGTCCGGCGGCGTTATTAGAATAGACACGACAACCAAAGCAAAGTAGGAAACTTTTCGTGCTTTCTTTAGCCTTGCAGGATTTAAGATTCCCAATCTTGTAAAAAACATAACAACGAGCGGCATTTCAAATATGAATCCAAACGGGAGGGTCAGGTTAATCATAAACCCGAAATATTTTTCAGCTGTGAACATTGTTTCAAATTCCCCGGCAGACAGGCTTGTAAGGAAGCCCAGCACGATTGGAAAGAGCACGAAATATCCAAAACAAATCCCCACTATAAATAACAAAAATAAACCTGGAATAAACCTAATCGTCACTTTTTTCTCTTCTTCATTTAACGCAGGTGCGACAAACTTCCATATTTGATAGGCTGCCAGCGGAATAGTACCTGCAATCGCAAAAACACATGCTAACGTCATATATACCCATAAAATATCACTTGGGCCGAGCACTGCCAACTTCCCGTCATAATCCCTGATCAGCCAGCGATACAAATCAGATACAAAAACCATACTTACAATTAAAAATAGGATAAAGCCGCACATTGTTATGATAATACGGCGGCGAAGTTCCTCTAAATGTCCAATGAGATGAATATCTTTGTCTTGCATTTGCACAGCATCCCCCTTTATGTTGGCCAGTAAATCTAAAAGAAGATGTAAGCACAACTTGTGGCTTACATCTTCTTGTTTCGGACACAGCCGCTTCGCCCGCTTACGGATCCGGGCAGCCACAATTGTGGCCGGCTACCCGATGGCTAAATCCCTTTTTCTTCAGAAAGTACTTTCTTTTCTTTTGTTTGATCTTCGTCGGCTACGAGCTCTCGAGTAGATTTTTTAAATTCCTTTAATGTTGATCCAACAGCTCGCCCTAATTCAGGCAATTTAGATGGACCGAAAATAATTAACGCAATTACAAGAACGAGAATTAACCCAGGAATCCCGATATTTTGTAGCAAGGACTACACCTCCAATTTAGTTGTAAATAAGTCTTGAGTGCCTTTTTTCAAAAAGCAGTTGGTTATGTAAACACCTTGATTATAGTGATAAAACGAGCAAATGTTTATAAAACGAGTGTAAAGAATAGTAAAAATAGTATTAAAATTGTTAAAGCAGAATAGTGTAAACTTTAGTTTTTCTATGATATTTACCCCATAAGGCAAAGATTCTTAGAAAAAATACCGCAGCTACCTTAACGTATATCCGCATTGATGACGTTTGCAAACCTCCTTTACATATCTTAATAATTTTTTACTTAACCCTTACAGGAAGGACACCAATTATTCAAAATTGCAGATTATTCTAAACTTGTTCGAAAATATACCGGTGAAGGAGATACATATTCTATGGATACTAAAGAAACTTCCAAAAATGGCTTGGACAGACGTGCTTTTTTGAAGGCTGGAGGAATGGGCACACTTGCTCTTACACTTGGATCAACGGGTGTTCTTACACTTGGTTCAAAGGTTTTAGCAGATAAGAATGATAATCCTACAAGCGGCTTCGGTGGATATGGCCCTCTGGTTCCAGATCCAAATGGAATTCTTGATCTTCCAAAAGGCTTCCACTACAAAATCATTTCCAGAGAAGGCGAAGCGATGACCGATGGAAGCAAAATTCCTGGAGCGTTTGATGGAATGGCAGCTTTTGAAGGACCAAATAATACAACGATTCTTGTTCGTAACCATGAATTAAGTAATAGCGCAGAAAATCCTGTTGTTGGAAAAAATCCATACGATCCAGCGGCCGCAGGCGGAACTACTGCTCTAGTTGTAGGTGCAAATCGTGAGGTTATCAAAGAATATGTAACATCTTCCGGAACAATCCGAAATTGTGCTGGCGGAGCGACGCCTTGGGGTACATGGTTGACGTGTGAAGAAACACGTTCATCAACACATGGTTATGTATTTGAAGTTGACCCAACACAGCCGGAAAACGAATTGTCCAGAACTCCGATCAAGGAAATGGGACGTTTCTCACACGAAGCATGTGCAATTGATCCATCAACCGGGTATGTATACTTAACTGAAGATGCCAGCCCAAGCTACTTCTACCGTTTCATTCCGAATGACACCAGCCAAACAGTAGGCTCTTTACATAAAGGTGGTAAGCTTTATGCGGCGGCAATTGAAAAAGTAACAGATCCAAAAGCAAGCACGTTTAAAACCGGGCAAACATTCCAAATCGTTTGGAAGGAAGTTGATCCTCACTTATGCCGCGAGGAAGCTAAGGCTCAAAACTGTATCGAATTCTCTAGACTAGAGGGAGCGTTCTTCCAAAGCGGAGTCTTCTGGTTTGATGACACATCAGCCGGCGAGAAAAAACTTGGACGTGTGTACCGTTATATTCCTCACACAAATACATTGGAATTGTTTTATGAGGGAAATGACGCCAAAGATATGGAATATCCAGATAATATCAGCATGACTCCTTGGGGTGACCTTTGGATTGCGGAAGATGGCTCTGGCCAAGACCGCCTACTCGGAATTACACCAGAAGGAAACGTCTATGTATTTGCCGCCAACCGCTTAAGTGATTCTGAATTGGCAGGCCCAACCTTCTCGCCAGATGGAAAAACACTTTTCCTCAATATCCAGGATCCAGGCAAAACCTTTGCAATCTGGGGACCATTCCAGCGCAGAAACTCGGCACGCGCAAGGGAAATGTCCTATGCAACTCCTGCGAAACTCGCACCACAAGTTTCCGAAAAAGTGGCTAAAGCAGCCGAAGCACAAGGCATGTCCATCCTCGAAGCAGCTGCATTCGAACGCGCTGGGGTGGATATTGGATAAATAGGTAGGTAAATAGAAATCCGGGGTAGGTGCCTGTCACTCCCCGGTTTTTCTTGTTTCACCAGGTGTTGTTCCACAGAAGAGGCTGTCTGCCATTCTTCTGCAAACAGGGCGGCTTGGTTACTACTATTTTTTATTTTGATACATATCCTTTGATATAGCCTATCTCAAAGGAGGGCCATATGTATCGGACCAAACGTCGTCCTGCACTGTTGCTAACTATTGGCGTGGTTTTTTTGATGATTGTTAGTTGTTTACTTTTTATTGTATTTTCCCCAAGCCATATGGCTAAACGGGTTGTAAATGAATTTTATTCTTATGAACAGCTTGGAAACTTCGGTGATTCCTGGCAGTTGCTGCATCCTTTTATGAAGGAAAAATGGCCAAAGAGTACCTATATTACCGATAGGTCACATGTATTTATGGGGCATTTTGGTTCGGAGACCTTTGAATATTCGATAGAGGGCGGCAAAAAGATTAGCGGATGGAGCATGTCAAAGGACACACCAAAGTTTAAAAAAGTTTATAAGTTTGAGGTTATTCAAGACTACAAGGGAAAGTACGGAACGTTTGCGTTTGTACAGGATGTTTATGTGGTGAAAAATGCTGAAGGGGAGTATGAGATAGTTTGGGATTATAAGCAATAGGCGGTGAGGGGTAATCCAACTTGGTCACCTGCTAAAACTTAAGAGATGAACCGGGGTAAAATTGTGTGATCCTGCTATAAAGAGGCTAGAGAATCCAATAGAGCCGGTCTCATAGATTGATTAATCAGGGTTCGGGAGAGTCGGATTAATCCAATAGAGCCAGTCTCATAGATTAATCGGAGTCTGGAGCAAGCAGATTAATCCAATAGAGCCGGTCTCATAGATTAATCGGAGTCTGGGGCAAGCAGATTAATCCAAGAGAACCCGTCTCGTAGATTAATCGTTATCTGGAGCAAGCAGATTAATTCAAGAGGACCTGTCTCATAGATTAATCGGTGTCTGGGGCAAGCAGATTAATCCAAGAGAACCTGTCTCATAGATTAATCGGCACCTGGAGCAAGCAGATTAATCCAAGAGGACCTGTCTCATAGATTAATCGGTGTCTGGGGCAAGCAGATTAATCTAATAGAGCCTCTCTAATAGCATTCATAGACCTGAACCTTATAAATTACAACCTAATTTTTCAAATGACCCGGCACTTGCAGCCGGGTTTCTTTTTTTGAAGGATGAATCAATTAATGAAGGATTACCGCAGTTTTTGTTGAAATTCTTATAAAGGAAGGAATATCCATCAGTTTTATCATTGGTCTGAAAAAAGCGGGTTGAAGTTAAGCCATAACTGTCAGGTGGGATTCAAATGAAAATAGTAGATTTTTTCTTTGAAAAACAAACAAGAGAAAGCAGCAAACCTTTTAAGATTATACATACGCTCATTACTTTTTCTTTCATAATCACAGCACTTCTGGCATTTAAATTTGGACTTGGCTTTTTTGTAAAATCTGGATGTTTGCTTGGCGGCATGATGTTCTTAGTCGGTGGAATAGAAGGTTATTTAGTTAAAGACCAGAGAAAAACAATAGCTGCTCACTTTTTTGTATCGGCTTTAATGTTTCTAAATTTCTTCCTGCAATGAAGGAATGCAGTGTAGTTAAATTTAAGATAGGGATGATTACATGAAGCAAATTATCGCTCTTGGTGGTGGGGGCTTTTCTATGGAGCCGGAGAATCCATTACTAGATCAATATATTTTAAAGCAATCTCATAAAATTAAGCCGAAAATTTGTTTTGTGCCTACAGCCAGCGGTGATGCAGATGGGTATACATCACGGTTCTATCGTTATTTTGGAAATCTTGAATGTGAAACGTCTCATTTATCGTTATTCAATCCGCCAACAAGGGATTTAGAGGGGTTCGTATTGGATAAAGACATTATTTTTGTCGGCGGCGGGAATACGAAAAATTTATTGGTGCTATGGAGAGAATGGGGCCTCGATCATATTTTCAGAAAGGCTTGGGAACAAGGTATCATTCTATCCGGAGTCAGTGCAGGTTCTATTTGCTGGTTTGAAGAAGGTGTTACGGATTCATATGGAGACGGACTCGAACCGTTAGATGCTTTAGGATTTTTACCGGGAAGCAATTGCCCACATTATGATGGGGAATCGAATAGAAGGCCTGCTTATCAATCGTTTATATCAAGACATATGTTAAAGCCCGGGATCGCGGCAGATGATGGAGTAGCAATCCATTACATTGGCGAGGAAATCCATAAAATCGTGAGCTCAAGACCTAACGCTAAGGCATATAAAGTGTATATGGACAAAGAAATCCAAGAGACTGAACTGGAAACCGAATATCTTGGTTGACCGAGACAGCAGATTTTAATGTAAAAGGGAGAACGGTTGTGTACAAAATTTTGCTTATTGAGGATGACCCTCAGCTGTGCGAATTAATGAAGGAAAATCTGGAGCGGTATGGCTATGAAGTGCATCTACCGGAACATTTTTCAAAAATAGAGGAAACATTTGACAGGGTGAATCCCGACCTTGTCCTGCTGGATATTAACCTGCCTTACTACGATGGGTATTATTTGTGCAGGAGCTTTCGCAAGCAGTCTAATGTCCCGATTCTGGTGGTTTCGGCGAGGAGCCATGAGATGGACCAGGTTATGGCCATTGAGTTAGGGGCAGATGATTATATTACCAAGCCTTTTACGTTTGAAATTTTGCAATCCAAAGTAAAGGCCTCTATCCGAAGGGTTTACGGAGAATACGCAGCCAAGGACACGAATACCGTATGTTGTGGTTCATTGTGCATTGATGCCAAGGCACTTACTTTAACTTATGGACGTAATCAGGTCGAGTTATCGAAAAACGAATACAAACTGCTGAAAAAATTGATGGAGCACAACGATGAGTTCGTGTCCAGAGAAGAGCTGATTGAAGAAGTGTGGGATTCGGTCACCTTTGTGGATGACAACACGCTCACAGTGAATATGACAAGAATCAGGCATTTGCTGTCAGATCTGGGGACCAGTCACGTGGTAAAAAGCAAAAGAGGAATCGGGTACAGACTTTCCGATTCTGTATCCATGAGGGATTGATGATGCAAAAAGTAATCTTTATAAATTTCTTAAAAGACAAACTACCAACCATCATTCTTTACCTGGCCGGCGTGGCCGCCATCATTACCTTTTTCCATCTAAGTGAGCCCTCCAACACGGAGATTTTCTATCCCGTTTCGATTGCCGTTTTTTTATTAGCAGCATGCCTCGCCATTGACTGGCTACGCTACTACCCCGCCAACCGGGCGATCGTTCTTATGCTGATGAATCAGGATACGGAGCTGCAGCCGCATACGGAAGAACAGAAGGCCTTTCAGAAATTAATACATAAAATGACCGGTCAATACACCCGGAAAAACAATGAAATGAAGGAACAAAATAAAGAGCGGCTCTATTTTCTATCCCACTGGCTGCACCATTTAAAAACGCCTGTGTCGGTAATCGAGCTTCTTACGAACAAAGGAAATCAAGCTCAGGACAACGCTGATATTTTTGAAAAAATAAGGCAGGAGAATAATCGGCTCCATACTTCTATCCAGCAGGGTCTTACGATGATCAGGATGGAGGGCTTTGAAAACGATCTTGAGGTGAAGTCGGTCGATTTGCTCCCTACCTTGCGAAAAATGATAAACGACAGAAAAAAAGAATGTATCTATCAATCTATTTACCCGTCCATCGAATTCGAAGGCGAGAGAGCGATGATTGCGGCAGACCCAAAGTGGAACGAGATTTTACTGGAACAGATTATTTCAAACGCAATCAAGTATTCCACTCCCAAACCTGGGAGCAAAAAGCTCATCCTGCAAATAGAAAAGACCGGTAAGCATGTCAGCTTAACCGTAAAGGATGAAGGAATTGGTATTCCAGCGTATGACCTTGAGCGGGTATTCCAGCCCTTTTTTACGGGAGATAACGGAAGGACCCACTCGAGCTCCACCGGAATTGGTTTGTATCTGAGCAAGAAAATTGCCGAAAAGCTTGGTGCCGCCATAACCATTGAGTCTGAACCGTCTAAAGGGACCGCCGTCACAATCGGGTATTTAGCGGGAACCGGTTAGGTGCCTGTCACTCCCGGTTTTTCTTGTTTCACGCAAGTATGTGCCACAGCGGGCGTGGAAACCAATAATTTCAATGGGCTGTCTAGATTCCAAATTTCACGGGATACCTTACAAAAATGTAAGGTATCTCTTAGTGTTTCCGATGGTTGCGTTTCTGCGGTTATCTTAAAATGATGGTAGCCGAACGACGGGAGGAAAATTTATGGTTATTTTAGATGTGAAAGATATTGTAAAAATATACGGAGGGTCAAGTGGAGAAGGCTCGACGACTGCATTGGACGGGGTGAGCCTGTCAGTTAAGGAAGGGGAGTTCATTGCCGTTATGGGTCCCTCGGGGAGCGGAAAAACCACTCTGCTGAATGTTCTGAGCGGAATTGATCAGCCCGCTTCGGGGGAGGTTGTTATCTCGGGCAAGGAAATAGGCGAGATGAAAGGAGACGACCTTGCTCTTTTTCGCAGGAAAAAGCTCGGGTATGTGTTTCAGGACTTCAATCTGCTGGACAGCTTAACGGTAAAAGAAAACATCCTTCTCCCAATGGTGCTTGAGAAAAAGAATGCAGCCGAAATGGAGGAGAAGCTCGGCGAACTGGCGAAGCTTTTTGAAATCGAACCAATTCTGTCAAAATATCCTTATACCATTTCCGGCGGCCAGCAGCAGCGGACCGCTGTAAGCCGGGCTCTTGTGAATGAACCGGCGATTCTCTTTGCTGACGAGCCAACCGGGAATCTGGATTCCAAATCATCCGCAGTCATCATGGAGCTTTTTGAAAAAATTGTTACCGAACTTTCCACTACGGTGCTGCTCGTGACCCATGATGTGTTTGCCGCCAGCTACTGCCAGAAGGTTGTTTTTATCAAAGACGGACTCATTTACTCGACAATTGTAAAAAAAGGCAGCAGGAAGGAGTTCCTGAATCAAATCATGGATAACCTGGCTGTCCTGGGAGGCAAAACCCATGACATTTAATGGAGTCATTTGGAAGATGGCCAAGGCCAACTACAAAAAGTACATTTTCTATTATTTGTGCAACAGCTTTGCCGTTATGTTTTTCTTTATGTACTCAACCGTTTATTTCAACTCCCAGGTTGAGAAGGCAAGAAAGCTCGACGGAATCCAGGATGCCCTGGCGATTCCAGGGGTTGCCCTGATTGTTTTTACCATTTTCTTTATTGCAATGGCTCACACTATTTTTATGAAAAGAAGAAGAAGTGAGTTTGGGCTTTTCATGACGTTGGGCATGTCCAAACGCGATATTATGAGATTGCTCATTTTGGAGAATGGGGTTATTGCGGCCTCTTCGATTGCAACCGGTATACTGGCCGGGTCTGTATTCTCGAGACTGTTTTTCATGATGTTAATGAACCGTGTCGGGATTGAGGATGTTTCATTCCATATAAGCGGCAAAATGTTCCTGTACACACTTGGCGTGTTTTTGGCGGTTTTTTTACTAGCAGTAGGGAACTCGCTCTTTCTTACGCTAAAAAGCAGTGTGCTGCTAAGCATGAAGAGCAACAGGGTTTCTGAAACGATAAAACTGAGAAGTCCCATCATCGGCTTATTTGGGCTGGTGGTCTTGGTCGGCTCCTTACTAACCATGTATGTTAATTATCAGAATTCATCAGACGGGTTTTTGCCGCTTTGGACAATCGGCGTTTTTGGGGGTCTATATATTACGCTAAACCAGTTTACCAGCTTCCTAATTGCAGCCGCTAAGAAAATACCGGGCTTTTACTATCCGAGGATGCTGTTTTTTACAAGTCTTGATTACAAATTTAAACAGCTGACATCGATTATCACGCTTGTTTCGATCATGACTATGATTACGATTTTTTACAGTACATTACTGCTAACGTTCTATAAGTCCTCCGAAAAGGATGCCGTCAGCAGCAATCCTTATGATGTGGCCTTTTACCAGAATGAAACAAAAAATAACCTGCCTGAGGAAGAGCTGGATGCTGTGCTTAACCAGCCCGAGCATCCCATTGAAGAACATATCGTTGTACCGATACTTTCGCACTTTCAAAAACATCCATATGCTGAGGGATTTGAACCCTTTTCTATAATGGGACTCGATGACTTCACCACCTTAACATCTCGTTCTGCGACACTGAAGGATGATGAATATCTCCTCTATTTAAATATGGAGCCCCAATATGGGGATGTCGATGTTAACCAATCCCTTCAGCTAACCATTGGCAACGAAAAGGCAGAGTATGACTTTAAAGAGAAAGTTGTTCAAAAGACGATTAACCCATTGCCAAATGCGCATGAATTTATCGTTGTGAGCCAAAACGAATTTGAATTTCTGACTGAATCGTTGAATGCGTATGAATATAATCTCCATTTAATCAATATGGCTGACTGGAAGGCAACCGCATCTGCTGTAGAAAAACTGAAAAACAAGTTTGCTGAGTACAATCGAAGCACAGCGCCGATTGAGGATACGCGCATAGAGTATACAACCGAAGAGGAACTGCTCCAGGTCGCCTCCAAGGTAGGCGATTACAGCAACAAGAGGAACTCCAATGGCATGATATTTTTCGTGACCACCTTTTTAAGCATCATGTTCTTCTTTGGTACATTCATTCTCCTGTACCTCAACCTTTTTTCAGAGATTGAGGAGGAAAAAGCCAAATACAGAAAGCTGTATAAAATAGGAATGGCTTTGAAGGAAGTAAAGAGGAATATCTCAAGTGAACTGATCACAATCTTCTTTATTCCAACCGTGATTGGAACCGTATTGGCTGCCCTTTACGTGGTTATCTTGTCTGAAGATGTTGGAGGAATTATGAATAACTTAGACATGTTGTATCACTTTTTTATGATTTCATTTATTTATCTAACCATCCAAAGTATCTACTTCTTCTATTTAAGGAATAAGATGATGAAGTACTTAATATAACAACTTTAAACCTCGGCTAGCGGCACATTGGGATGCCACTAGCCGAGATTATTTTATAAATAGCCAAAAAGCGGAAATGGGCAAGCTAGTGAAGCAATTTCGGTATGAATAACCTCATGAGCCAGGATTTTTCGCAGGGATAGTTATCGGAAGAGTTATTTTCACTTTCGTACCTATATGTTTAGTACTCTTAACCTCGATGTTTCCGCCCAAGTTCTCAATAATTCTGTATACTACCATCATTCCAAGACCGGTTCCCTCTAAGGAATTTGAATAGAAGGGCAATCCTAAATTTTTCAGTTGTTCATCCTCTATCCCTTTCCCGTTATCTTCTATTGTAATTTTGCAAGCGGTATCTGTAACTTCACAATAAATCTCAATCAAGCTGCTATTGGCTTCAATACTATTATTAAAAATATTGACCAGGGCTTGGGTAAACTGCTCAAGGTTACCAGGAATGGTGCATGACGGGATATTATGCGTTTTTATTTGAGTATTCCTGCTGGAAGCAAGCGGGCTTATCAGGTCAAATGAATTGGAAAGGGCACATTCTAATTTAAATTTACCGCTTTTATCTGTATATGGCTTTGCAAATGTTAAATAATCAGTTACAACCTTATCCACCTTATCAATCTCATCCAGCGCTAATTGAAGAAAATATTCCTTCTTTTCGTGGAGAAGGTCTGGATCATCCTTCAACAACTGAAGTACTCCCCTGGTAGTTGTTAATGGATTTTTAATCTCATGGTTCACAGCCGCGGCCAACTGGCTTAGGACGTCCATTTTTTCCGCCTGGATAATTTTTCTCCTCACTAAATAATTCCTATGAATCATTTCAAACATACAGCATACCAGGATAATTCCAAAGGCATTAAATAACATATAATCAAGCCAAATACCAAGATGGAACAAATGTTTTTGAAAGCTGGAACTTGCTATTAGAAATATCAAGGAAAACAGAATATTTATAGCAACCCCCATTACGATTTTTAATTTTGAGGACAAGCGGAAATAGAATGGAGATATAAATACGGTTAAAACGAAGAGTATGATAAAAATGGATATGGATATGAATACACCTGGTCCCCCTTGAATTAACCTTACTATGATTCCAAGAATAGTAAGGATAAGGCCTGTTAAAGGACCGCCATATAAAATGCCGAACCAAAAAGGAATCCGGCGTAAATCATACTGAATCCCTGCAATTTGATAAATAGAAAAGGACATACATATTATCATTACTATACTTGAAACAAGTAAAATTGAGCGTTTATGGGCGTATCTGCTATTTGGATTGCTTTCCCTCCAAATTTGATGAATGATAATGCCTAAAAGAATGACTAACAGATTGATTAAGAGATTTATTGTCACATTTACCATTAAATCCGGTGCTCCTTACTAGCATATTTTCTTTTAAAAAAGGTTCTTATATTGAAGAAGGGAATTCTCTAATACAAAATTATACTCTTTGTTGTTATGTAAGAGAAAATTTAATTGTAGTGGATTGCTTGTGATGAGTTTTGTTAGGGGAAATTAAAAAAGTGTAAAGGAGATTCCTTCCATATCTCCTTTAACACTTATCTACTGATTGCTTGGTCTGGTGCTACCCTTTGAAATAGTAACTGTCCATGAGACCACCGTAGTGCTATCTCTGACATTATGATTCTTTATGTTTTTTAACATTGACAGAATGGTACTCTCGGGGTCATTAAGGTTATTGAACGCATTGTAAATGGTTATTGGGTTTGAATATGGTTCATTTGGGCATTCAATTAAACCATCAGTGGTAAGGAAAAGACGATTTTCTCCTTGTCTTAATTCCCTTATCCCAACAGTGTAACAAGGAACTTCTTGCTCAAAAGTATTGACTTGTCCTATCCATTCATAAAATTGTCTTTGATTTAACTGATACTGACCCAGTGCAGCTAATTCTTGATGAAATAAATAAAGAATACAGTCACCGACCGAAAACCACCACACATACTTATCTTTCCTTACCACAATTAAACAAGCAGTTTCTCCTGTCACTTTTCGGCAAAGGGATAAGAACTCTTCAGATTGATACATATCTAATATCGTATCTTCCAACTTTTTGAAAGTTTCATGGTTTGTCTGTAAGGATAATAGATCTCTAATCTGGGACTTTTTAAGAGCGAATTGGTCTAAAATTAGTTTTGCACTCTCTGATGTATTATGAGCGTCAAGGAGAATGACGAATTCCCAATCTTCCTTTTCATTCAAGCATACGAAACAACCATCTTCATTCTTATCCTGTCCTGCAAATGAATTACCACCATAACGTCCCACTACAATATGGCTAAGCTGAAGAACATCTGGCTGATCAACGAAATTTTCCTGGCTGCCAACCCAACTGAAATCTTCGAAGAAATTATTCATGTCGATTATTCTCTAGGAACGTTTTAATGCGATTACAAAGTTTACTAACATCGCTATTGTCGCCCATAGGAGCCTCTTCCCAATCGTAAACTGCATTTGGTCCCCAATATTCTTTAGGTGTGTTCGGATAACGAGGAACCAGGTGCATATGAAGATGGGGAACAGCATCACCCAAAACATAAGAATAGATGTGTTCAGCATTTTCGCTGACCAATAGTGCCTTACTTACTCTTGCGATAATCATCCCAAAAGCCTTTGCTTCTATCATAGTCATATCCCCAAGTGTTGGAGCGTGTCGTTTTAAGTCAATCATAATATGGCCTAAATAATTGGGATTTCCATTTCTATCAATGTGGCCAACATATACATATTCGTCTTCGTAAATCGTTACTCCTGAAGTTGGGATAGTACCAGCGTGTTTTTTACAAATAAAGCAATCGGCCAAAGAAATTCACCTCTTTTAAAATATTTCCAATATTATAATATAATAGAAGGTAATATGGTATAATTTTCTAAATATTATTTACCCTGTAATAAATATTTAGAACACTTTGGAATCTATTGAGGATAGGAGACGTGAATTTATCGATGATGATGGTTGAAAAAGAATTTAAGATTGTTGGGATAAAAGGTAGTGGGGAGTTTGATAATTTTGGAAAGGAAATACCCTTGCTTGCAAAACAGCTACTGAGCCGATCAAACGAAATCCTGAATAAAACAGAAACCGAAATTGCATTATATGAGCCTAAAAAGAATGAGGAGCATAGGATAGGCCATTATTTAGTGGGATTAATTGTGAGTGAAAAATTAGAAGAAGTGCCTTCAGGAATGAATTATGTTGAAACTAAAACAAGTTACATAACCACGAGAGGGAATATCTCTAATCTAAGAGAACTTCATTCTAATTTATTGAACTGGGCAAAAGAACAGGGTTATCAAAGAGATCTTGATTCTTATATTGTCGAGACATATCATCCTATGGGAGATGGAGAAGAGGAAGTACAAATTTACTTGCCAATTCAAGATTAAAAGCTCAAATCTACAATAGCTAGGCAGATTCAAAAAAAACTAAACCAGGGATTGGTTTAGTCTTTTTCATGAATTAGGGACAAGTGCTTGTTTGTCTTCTGGCAAACGAGAACCGAACCTAATTTTCAAGTTGTCTATTGCAGTTCCATCTTCAAGTCAGTTGCTTTTGTCCATCCTTTTAGGCTGATAAGTTTATAGATCGATAGTGAAATAATGATTGGCAGGATAATTCCAACCGCAATATAGATTGCCAGGACAATTGGGCCTTGTTCCGCCAAGATGTTGATTGGCGCTATCAAGGAATTCAAACCGAGCCCGGCGAGCGCATAAGGTACTTTAAAATCAAAAATTACAGTAGCAATCGGCGCGCAAATAACGGCCGCGATAAATGGCGGAATCGCCAATCGAGGATTTTTCACTAGGTTAGGGAATTGAACCTTTGGTGTAATCAGTGATTGAGCAATATTTGCGCCAACATCGTTTTGTTTATATGACATTGCCGTAAATGCTGCAAACTGTACGGTACAGCCAATTAATGCCGCCGCGCTGGATACAGGGTCAAGCTGAAGTGCAACAGCAATCGCCGCGGAGGATGCTGGTGACATAAGGAAAATGCTCCAAACAAGCGAAATGACCATCGGACCAATAATCGGCGATCCTTCAACGGATGTTGCAATTTGCGCACTTAGCCAGTTAATAAACGGAGTCGTAATCGCTGCCAGGAATACTCCCGAGACACCTCCGACAAATACAGCGGAAAATGGAATTGCCATCATATCGAGCTTTGTTTTTCCCATTACTCTCTTTCCTACCCATGTAGCGATAATTGCGGCCAATACAGCACTGAGCGGCTGCCCGGTAACGAGTGTTACCCCGCCGTCTTCAGTAAGTTTTACGGCTTGGGCACCTATAGTACTTGAAGCCATCGCGCTGAAAATCACTAGTGTATTGCCGCCAAGCTGGTAGGCGATTCCCGCGCCAAGTGCCGGAGCTAGCATAAGCTGTGTTGCTTTTCCAATTTGATTGAACCCTTCCCAGCCAGTAAAGGTTCCTAGAGACTCTATAAGCAGGCCAATTCCGAGTGTAACCAGGACTGCATTGGCTAGTCCTTGTGAAGCTTTATACATCCGGTCAATCAAATATTTTTTTGTTGATGGTTTCATGATGTTACTGCCTCCCGAGTTTGTTTATCAAATTTTCTGAATTTTACCCTTAAAAGTGGCCAAACATTATACCTAGTAATAAGAGCTACTATAATTTATTTGATAATTGTTATAATAGTATAACTTTTTAAAAATTGTGTCAATAATTTTTATTTATTCAGAAAGCTTTAAAACGCTTTCATTTATTGTTTTTTTGTTCTTCTGTTACTATAAATGTAAGTTTTGAGCTTGTTGTATATGTTTTTGTCGCAAATTGTTCACTATTATAGCGATTGATGATTTGGGGGAGGGGAAACTATAAACTAACTAGACCATGTTTGGGGAGGAATCAGAGATGATTCGTGATTTGGAGAATTCAGAGGTTAGTTCGGTAATTTTTATCCGGGATTATTTACAGTTGTATTTTGAAGGGGATAGAAAGTGCGGAACGCTTACCGCCTATTCATTGCCGAAGTCGATTGTATGTGGAAGAGAGTTTGATCATTCTACTCCTGGTTATCGGGATTCATTGTGTTCATTTATCAGTCACCAGGTGAAGCGGTCTGAAATGGAGGAGTGGAAAATCAAGCTCGTTTTTGATAATGATGACAGGCTTGAAATTCCCTTGAACCAGGATGAAGAGTTGGGGCTTGAATCAGCGATGCTGCGAATCGATGATGAAATTCTGATTTGGTAGTCCCGGTTGCTGGGTGGGACAGACGGTACCGTAAAAAGGCCCTTTGTAGCGATATATTAGGAGTTTTCGAACAGGGGGAAGCCTCTGTTTTTTTGTTTTGTATGGAGATTCAGCGCGTAGGTACACCTTATAGAAAGTGCTCTTTGAGCGTCGACCGATTTTTTCAAAAAAGAAGGTTTTAGCATTTGTTATATTCACAGTAGGTGTAAATTTATGGTATTATTTTTTCGTAGTCTTATTCTTTAAGAACGGCAGAGGTGAATGTGGGTGCATGCTAACTTGATAAGCCGCAGGCAGTTTAAAAGAGTTGCATTTCAGGAGCCTGTTAAAACAGTTATGAAATTGGCGACATTGCCGGCCGATTATAAATTGAATAAGGAAGAAAATATTGACATCTACGTGATCGACATAAGCGCTGGTGGCTTAAGAATAGCAAGTAAACGAAATCTGGATATAAATTATTTAACAGTCTATAAAATACCGTTTGAATTGAGTGGTAAAAACGTGATCCTTTATGGAAAAATTGTCCGGAAACGGGCGTTGATTAATGATTTTTATGAATATGGGGTAAGTTTCAGCCACTTTTTCAACCATGAACAAGGGATTGTCGATTGATATGGAGCGGGGATAAGGTCCCTGTTCTTTTTTTTAGAAAATTTATTAACTTTTTTTAAAAACTGTTCTGTTTTTGTCGAAATTGCCATAAATTGTAGGTGCCAGCTAGTAGTAAAATGAAAGTAATAGACAAAGGCAAACTTGGTGAAAACCAAGGACGCAAAGTCACGGGTCTAAGGTGCTGAAGCACTATGATGGCTGGACTGCCGTACACATGTAAGGGAGTGGGTTTCCATGTTTAAATCCATTATATGTTTTCTTCGTCGCAAGCATAAATACAGTTACTATACGAATCAATGTGTAAGATGCGGAAAGAAACGGCCTCTTTGATTATTCTATAGCGTGTAATAACGCTATTTTTTTTGTCTGCAGGAAATGCCAGACGCCATAATACGGAAAGTACAAAGTATATATTCCAAAGTAAAAAAACGCTCTATATGTTTCGGCAAATGACAGGGCCGGGTTTGCTACCGAAGCTACAAAAGTAACTGTCTATTAATTTTGTTTGGAAACCCGCTTGGTATGGCCAGGCGGGTTTTTTTAATGGAAAAGAAACTATATTTTAGAGTTTACGGCAGGCAGCCTTATTGGCTGTGCTTTTTATGCCATAGGAATAACTTGCGCAGAATCTTCTTTTCCCCAATAAAAAGATAAGGAACCTAAATCTGTTCTATCACAAAAAAGGAGTTGTGAAAACTGGGTGACCTTAGGGAACCGTTGCTCATCGTTGTCAAATATCGACACTTTGAATAGGATTGTACATCCAGGAATAGGAAGTAAGTACCAGTATTTGCAAACATCTAGGCATTTTGTCGATATTTTACGAATGAAAAAGAGTGCTTGTCTCTTCTGTTCGTAGTAAAATTTAACTATTCTGATAAATTGATAAAGGCAAACGTAGTGAAAATTACGGGCGCAAAGTCACAGGTCTAAGGTGCTGAAGCACTATGATGGCTGGACTGCCGTTTTCCTTAAAGGGGTGGCTAATTTGTTCAAGTCCTTTATCTGTTTTTTTCGTCGTAACCACAAGTTTAGTTACTACACAGATGAATGTGTAAGATGTGGGAAAAAAAGATCTCTGTAATATGTTAAGCGCTCTGCGCTTTTTTTTTGTCGCGAAAAGGAAATGCAAATGTAAGGAGGAAGGCTTCTATTTATAATGAAATAAAAGTTGGCAACAACTGGACGTATGTTGTGAGGAACCTGGAGGTATTACGGTTATCGGTTAGGGTGAATAGTCAGAAAATTACCGGGGAGTGACATGCACCAAATATAACTTTCCACATACCTCATTATTGATCCCAAATCAAATAAAAAAGGTGCGTGCATCCTTCCCTTAAATGGGCTGGTGGCCGCACCTTTTATTTTCAATAAAGACTTGCATCCAAGGGGAACGGTCCGCTTTAGGTAACCACTAGGCTAGACTCAAACCGGTAAACAGTAACGGTCCTGCATCTCTTTAGCTGTGCCTATTTACCTCGGGTTCCATTAGCAACGGTAACCCGTACTTCGTTGGAGGTATAGGTTTTACCATTAAGTTCGGAGCTAATTGTAACGAGTGAAGTTCCAGGCCTCAATCCGATTAGCTGGCCGTTGTCATCTGCTTTCACAACATCTGGATTGCTTACAGACAGAGAATACTGATTGTCCGGCAATTCCACCTTCGCGCTGTTTACCATATGGGCGGTTGCGGTTGGCTGGACAGCTTTGGCGGTAACGAGTTTTTGGTCAACTTTTAGCTCGATATGATCGACTTTTGCCGGGATTTTATACAAGTTGGCACCTTTCCCATAATAGATGCTGCCGTCTTCACTTAGATCCATTAAATCAACTGTACCTTCGACCAGCTGCTCGGACTGGAGTGTTTCCGGATTCACGACAGTCAGCTTTCGGTTTAGCGTCGTGTAGAGATTTCCGTCTGGGCCCCACACAAGATAGAATGGCCGCCACTTGGATGAGAGGAAGGTAGTTTCATAGATTTCTTTGCTTTTCACTACTTCATAGGTTTCCGGATCCATCGCAAAGATTGTGCCATCAATTATTCCCCAAAGCAGGCCGTCCGGTCCAAATGACAATTCTCCGATGTTCTGGAATGGTGTGTCCTCCAAACCTGGAATTTCCGGAGTGAATTCGGCTATTTTTTCACCTTTCTCCACATCGAAAACAAACATTTTTGCTTCCTCGGCAACAGGGTCGATGCCAAGGCCGCCATAAATGGATGTTCCGCCATACACTTTACCGTCCTTATAGGCAAGACCGAAAACGCTTTGGTTTTCAACGATATTCCGGTACGTTTTGGACTCCACTTCAACTGTACCGTCTTGAGCCTCTTTTTCTTCCAAAATCGTCAATGCACCGCCATTCACTCCATAAGTTGGAATGGTCCCAATGAAGAGCTTGTTTTCACCGGTAGTCATTGTGAACGGGCGGTCCTGCTCGTCCTCGATATCGAGGTATAACCCCGGATTCGCTTTACCGGTTTCATTGTAATCAATTGGCAATTTCGGGTCGTAACGGTACATTTTCGCGCCAGTATACGTTCCAAAATACACCTTGCCATTGTACTCATGAATGCCCTCCGCCTGGTGGAAGGAGAAGTTTGTATAGGTATAGTCCTGAAGTTCTTCGTTGTAAATGCTCATTCCCCGCTGGTAGGCGGCGGAATAGACATTACCATCAATTACAGCGATGGCTTGGAGGGCTGCTCCCTGGGCGTCCACATCCGGGAAATGAACAGAGTATGCATTATTTTCCGGATTGTAGAAAAATGAATCTGTAAATGCGGTCATGCCTGCCAAAACGGTTTCACCTGTACTCAATGTAATCCAGCTGTGTGCCTTAACTGCTGTCGAACTTGGCAGAGACGGGATGTTTTCTACTTTTGCAACAGTATCGGTTTCCGTGTTGTAGGAAAACAAGTCACCCTGAAGCTTGTAGTAGATGAGATCTGGGTTGTAAGGGGACGGTGGTGAGATTTTGCTTTGGAATTTCATTGTCCGGATATGTTCTCCGGTTGCTTCGTCTATAACATACAAGTCTGCTCCCGCATAGACAAAGAGTTTGCCGTTATAGATGGCGACTTCGGAAAAAATGGTTGAGGCTTTACCGGACGTAGGAGTCGGTATTTCCGTTTTTTCTCCGGTTTCCCTGTCATAGCGGACCACACCTGCAGTCGTGCCAATCCCCACATACAGATACTCGTCGGTTACACCAAGGCCACGGGCATATTTCTCGCCTTCTTTCATTGGCCCCAAATCCCTGAATGTTTTGCTGGCGATGTCATACTCAAACACTTTTGATTCATCATAAGTAGCTCCGTAGATTTTTCCATCCGAGCTGCTTTTTATATCCCAGACAAAGTTATCGGAAGGGTTTTTCCCGATTGTTTCCATCCTGTTTTCTTCCGGGAGATAGCGGTACAGGACACCGTTTTGAGTGCTTGCAAAATAAACATTATTGTCGCTGCCGATGGTCATCGCCCAGATAACGTCTGAGTTAGGAATCGGCTGTGAGAATATACGCTTGCCTGTTTCAGCATTTACAACATAAAATACCGCGGGAGAGCCTGTGATGGCTATGTACTGCAAATTCTCGCCTTTGCTGTTTTGGCCATATGCGGCAATCTGTGACAGCGGGCTTTTTACCGCTTCTCCTAAATCCACCGCATCCTCAAATTGATTTTTAACTGAGAAAGTGGATTCATTAGCGAACGGAGTTGAATAAGGCAGTGCTGATGAAAAAAGGACGACTGCGACTAATAAACTAGTAAACCTACTAATCTTTGATTTCAAGAAAATCCCTCCTATACCTCGATTTGTAAACGCTTACTTAAATTTTTCTATCCTCCTTACTAGTTATTTCTGTTTCAAACTACATATTAGAGAGGGAGCTGTATAAGCGTCAATGTTGTTTGAATATTTCGACACATTTAAGACGCAAAAAGACGATGAAAATAATATCCGTATTATATAGAATAGGTGGAGAGATTCACCTTTTCAAAATGAAATTTCAAAGAAAATAAAACATGAGAGGTGCCAGCATGAATTATATACTTAAGAAACTTGAAGAAGGGTTGATTGTTTCTTGTCAGGCTTTGGAAGAAGAACCATTACACGGATCAACTATCATGAGTAAAATGGCGATTGCGGCCCAGGAAGGTGGAGCCGTTGGGATACGGGCAAACAGTCCGACCGATATTAAAGAAATCAAACAGGCGGTCGATTTACCGGTAATCGGTTTATATAAGAAAAACTATCAAGATAGTGAAATTTATATAACGCCAACTATTAAAGAAGTTGGAGAGGTAGTTGCGGCCGGTGCCGATATTGTTGCTTTTGATGCAACCTTCAGGGTTCGCCCAGGTGGACAACAGCTCGACGATTTCGTAAAAGAGATTAAGTCAACCTTTCCCTCAACATTATTAATGGCTGATATAGCCACCGTTGAAGAAGGGCTGCATGCAGTCGAGTTAGGCTGTGATGTGATTTCTACAACTCTGGCTGGATATACTCCGTACACTGAGCACATTACGAAATTTGATAGAGATCTTCTTGCAACGTTAGTAGAAAAAGCAGGATGCCCTGTTGTTGCCGAGGGGAGAGTGAATACGCCTGAACTCGCAGCGGAATGCATCCGGGCAGGAGCTTTTGCAGTTGTTGTCGGCTCGGCAATCACCAGGCCGCAAGAGATTACGAAACATTTTGCAAAAGAAATCTTACTTACCAAAAAGATAGATTAACCTTTGGCTTGGTTAAAAGAGCATTGCTGACTATTAATAGTGTTGATTGGAGCGTAAGGCGCGAAGACTCGTTCGAAAATGCAAAAAACGCATTTTCTCCTGCGGTGCTTTTTCAAGGATGATTATTCAACGTCCTGCGGGAGAAAAGGTCAGTGGGAGACCCCACAGGCGCTAGCGCCGAGGAGGCTCCCAGGCCGCCCGCGGAAAGCGAAGCGCCGGAGCGGAAATCAACAGTCAAATTTAAGAGCTTAACCTAAAAGTAAATAAAAGCGCTTACAAAAGTGATATAGGGCAGACGATTTGTATGCCCGATTTAAGGAGGTGGACGCATTTAGTTAATTTACATAGGCAAGAGGTCAATGATACAGGATGTGTACCACAATAAAAATCCAAACGAAAAAGGGGATGTATATGAAAAAGTTCTTGTTGCTGTTGGTTGCCTTGATGGTCATTGCTGCGGGCTGTAGCTCAAAGGGAAGCTCGGGCAAAGGCGGAGATAAAAAGGCGGATATTGAGGTTATGATGTTTGAAGGCGGATTTGGCTCAGAATGGGTGAAGGAATCAGCCAAAGCCTATATGCAGAAAAACAAGAATGTAAACATTAAGATTACCGCAAGCCCGGACATCCACACTCAGCTGCAAACGAGATTTTTATCCAAAGATGTCCCTGATTTGATGGTTCCTGGACCAAGCTTCGATATCCAGGGTGTTATTAAAGATGGAATGATTGAGCCGATTGATGATGCGCTAGAAGAAAAGGCTTATGACAGCGATGAAAAATGGGTCGATACGTTTGAGCAAGGCCAATTCAACCAAAAGAAGGATGGCAAAACATACGGAATTCCAACAATCTTTTCACCGGGCTATATTTGGTGGTACGACGAGAAGCTTTTCCAAGACAATGGATGGGAGCTTCCTCAAACACAGGAAGACCTTTATAAGTTAAAGGCCGAGGCTGATAAAAAGGGAATTGCTGTTTTCTCAGTGCCAGGAAAGCACCCAGGTTACTATTTCTTCGGAATGTACCTGCCGCTTGTTGAAAGAATCGGCGGCAAGCAGGCACTTTTGGATGGGTTTAACCTGAAGGAAGGCGCCTGGAAATCGCCTGCGTTTGTTGAGGCTGCGAAAGAATCAAAACGCATGGTTGATGAAGGTCTATTCCTGAAAGGAACATTCGGCTTGTCCCACACCGAAGCGCAAACATTGTTCTTCCAGCGCAAGTCTTTGTTTGTTATGGCTGGCTCGTGGCTTGAAGGCGAAATGAAGGATGTTATTCCTGCTGACTTCAAGCTTCGCGCCTTCAATCAGCCTGCATTCCCTGGCGGCAAAGGCGAGCAGCTTGCTCCAGTGTCCACAGGATGGGGCGGTGCCTGGTATATTCCAAGCGGCTCGAAAAACAAAGACGAAACAATTAAGTTCCTGAAGTTCCTTTCCAGCGAGAAAGAAGTTGAGAAAATGGTCTCTTCTAAAGGTCTTGCCAGTGTTGTAAAAAATACAGAAGATGCGATTCAGTCTGAGCCATTAAAGAGCGCACTTAAAGTCCTTCAGGATGCAGGCGGTTCTTATGCGCCTACAGCAATTAACGATAACTATCCTGAACTGGTCGGCAACATGAACAATATATATCAAAGCCTTATGCTTGGTGAACTGACTCCAGAAAAGTTTACGGAGCAGGCAGAGAAATTCGCAGAACAAATCCGAAATGATGACAATATAGAAAAAGCAACATACTCCTGGTAATTTCATATTTTTTGCGGAGAGGTCTGAGGGTTCTTGGGCCTCTCTGTTTTGAAAGGTTGTGAGTTTTTGAGAAACAGAAGCGAAAGATGGGCAATTGCCGTGTTTTTACTGCCAGCCTCCGCCCTCTATCTTTTATTTGTGCTTTATCCATCCTTCAATGCGTTGCTAATGAGTTTATATAACTGGCGCGGACTTGGAACAAAGACGTTTATCGGAATGGATAATTATCGGCGGATGCTCGAGGATGACATTTTTATCAACACATTGAAGGTAACAGGAAAATACATATTGATCCAGGTCCCGGTCGTATTGGTGTTATCGGTCGTCATTGCCCTGGCGATTTCCTCTTTTTTAAAAACAAGATGGCTGAATCTTTATCGATCGATTACGTTCTTTCCATATATTCTTCCCGGGGTCGCCATCGCGATGCTCTGGTCCACGATTTTGAATCCGGTTAACGGAATGTTCAACGGATTGCTTGATGTGATAGGCTTGGACTCGCTTATGACAGAGTGGCTCGGAAGGACAGAAACGGCTTTCGGCAGTGTTGTTTTCGTTAATGTATGGGGAATGGTAGGGTTTTACAGCATTCTCATTCTCGCGGCAATCCTGAATATTCCGCAGGATATCCTTGAAGCGGCTGAAATTGATGGTGCGACTAAATTTAAAAAGAGCATCTATATTACGATTCCGTTGCTGAAGGACATTTTACAAGTCGTTACTATTTTTACATTGATTAATACAATCAAAATATTTGAAATGCCGCAATTGTTGACGGGCGGAGGGCCGAACCGATCGACCCAGCCAATCTCGCTTTATATTTATGAGCAGGCGTTTTCGAATTTCAATTTTGGTTATGCTTCAGCACTGGGAGTTATCTTTTTAATTCTTACATTGTTTGCTTCGCTGTTGACGTTGAGGGTTACCAGGAGGGAAGGCTAGATGAGTAAAATTTTTCGAAACATTGGCAGCCATGTATTCCTGATTCTTTTATCATTATTAATCATCATCCCGGTCATTTGGGTTTTTGTGAACTCAGTCAAATCATCTGCAGATATTTTATTAAAACCATTATCTTTTCCGGAAAAAATAACGTTTGAAAATTACCTGAACGCTTGGAATGAAGCTGGATTGGGAATTGGATTTATTAATAGCGTTATTGTTACACTCATAACAGTAACCTTGATTGTCATCATTTCCGCGATGGCAGCTTATGTATTGAGCAGGAAAAAATTCCGTTTCCGGATAGCGGTTCAAAATACATTTTTAATGGGATTGATGCTGCCAACGTTTTTGGCAATGGCTCCGCTGTTTTTATTGATGAATGACCTTGGGCTTGTCAATAGCCTCCCTGGCTTGATTTTGGTGTATATTGCCTATTCATTATCGTTTACAATATTTATGTTGATTGCTTTTTTTAATCAAATTCCCGATTCTTTGGAGGAAGCAGCTATTATTGACGGCTGCGGGCCTTTCAAGGTGTTTTGGATGGTCATGTTTCCTTTGGCAAAGCCAGGCCTTATTTCCGCGGCAATATTTAATTTTGTCGGAATCTGGAATGAATACATCCTGGCGCTGATTTTAATTACCGACGATGAATTAAAGACATTGCCGGTAAAGCTTGCCAACATCATGATGGTTCAGCAATACCATACCGACTGGGGTGCCCTTTATGCCGGGCTTGTATTATCATTCATTCCGGTAACGCTGTTTTATTTGCTTTTCCAAAGGCGGCTGATTGAAGGGTCTACTGCCGGGGCCGTTAAAGAATAAATGAACGAAGGATGGACGAAGATGTCTACCACTTTAAAAATCAAAAGCTACTATAATAGCTTAACAAAAACCGAGAAAAAGGCAGCCGATTATATAGTAGGCAATCTTAATGATATTATCTATTGTTCGGTAACCGAATTGGCCGATAAAGCTGATGTCGGGGAAACAACGGTTTTGCGGTTGTGCAGAAAGATTGGCTTTACAGGTTTTCAGGATTTTAAACTGGCGCTCGCACAGGAAACTGTTATGATGGCGGCACCAGTAGAAAGCGAGCAGTCGATTATTAGCAAGACAGCAGCGAGGCATTTGAAAATTCTCGAGGAAAGCAGGCAGCTGCTGGATGAAGAGCAGGTCGAAAAAGCAGTCCAAATCATGCTTTTCTCGAAAAACAACTTCTTTTTTGGGGTCGGATCGTCAAGTTTAACCGCTCTGCAAGCAGTCAATGTTTTTACACGAATCGGAATTACTTGCGACGCCAAGCAGGATAGCCATTTTCAAGCGATAAGCGCCTCATTGTTAGATGAGGATGACTGTGCGATTGGGATTTCTGTTTCGGGAAGTACAAAAGATACAATCCGTAACCTCGAAATTGCCAAAAAGGCTGGAGCAAAAATCATTTGTATTACCAGCAATCGAAAATCGCCAATCACAAAATTAGCGGATATTGTCCTGTTAACGTCATCAAAAGAAGGCCCGCTCGAAGGAAGCTCAATCGTCTCGCAAATCGCTCAATTATCTGTAATTGACATCCTGCATTCAACAATTATGAACAAAAGAGAAGACATGGCACAAACCGTACGTAAAGTTACTGCAAAAGCTGTATCAGATAAGATGTATTAAGGATGGTGCTTTTTGGATGGGGAGAAATGTAGGAGATTTTTCTTTAGAACAGCTGCGTTCTTATACACCCAAGTTGGTGAATAAACCGGCTGATTTTGATCAATTTTGGGAAGCCGAGAAAGAGCTGATTAAACGGTCCAGCTTTCGTGTCGATGTTCAGTGGACTGATTACCCGCTGCCTGCGGTCGAAGTTGCTGACTTAACGCTTCATAGCTGGGATGGAACCCCAATAAAGGGAAATCTAATTCGGCCAAAGGGTGTTGGGGAAGGGCCGGTCTTGTTATGTTTTCATGGCTATACGGGGAGCAGGGGCTTGCCATCGGAATACTTAAAATATGTCCTCCAGGGGATAACCGTAATTGCATTTGATGTAAGGGGACAAGGTGAATCACCGGATTACGCACGCTACCCGAATGGCAGCAGAATCACTGGATGGATGACGCTTGGTATTTTTGAAAAAGAAAACTACTATTATACAAATGTTTACCGTGACATCATTGCGCAAATGGAATGGGTTAAGGATGGCTCGCCTGTAAAGCCGACAGTCTTTGGGATCAATGGTGCTTCCCAGGGAGGAGGACTTGCCCTTGTTGCAGCAGGCCTGGAGGAGAACGTTGAGTTTGTTGCTTGTGATTGGCCATTTTTGACTCATTTTGAACGAGCACTTGAGATCGCGTTAACTGGCCCATATATGGAAATCATCAACTTTTTAAAATTCCATAATCCGGACAACAGCATGAAGTCAGCTGCTCTGGACACGCTTGGTTATGTCGATGCTTTGCATTTTTGCCCGGGTATTTTCGTGCCGGTATTAATCGGAATCGGCCTGGAAGATTCAACTACACCGCCATCATCTGCTTATGCAGCGTTTAACCATATAGCGAGCCAAACCAAAACCATTGTCGCATATCCACAATATATCCATGAACACAACCCATTCCACGAAGAAAAGAAAGTCGCCTTCATCTACGAGCAGATTTTCGGCAAATAGGATAAAGGGGGGGGCTAATTGTCGTTTCCTTTTCTTAACGAGCGGTTTCGTGGCCAGGGCTTAATTATAAAGATACGCTTATTCGGATATTACCAGCGAGATAACGTTAAAACCTTTTTTCCAACATGTTGAAGATAAGGCAATTCAAGCTCTTGTTACATTTTTTACCAAATCGACATATTTGGGTCCTGTTCGTTCTTTTTATCGAATGATTTTCCGGTTTATCGGTCTAGTAAAATTTTTATCGGTCCAAAAAATAACTTATCGGTCAAACCACAGCCCCCGCCGCAACCACCCACTTTGAATAGGCCTTTTTATGGACAACATATATATCCTACGGTATGTCTGTTTGTATGTTAGGCGGGGTCCGTTTACCTGTTGGGAGGAATTAGTTTGCTATTGTTTGAAAACCAATTGAAAGAGTTTGAAACCTATTTGCCTCCTTTAACCAAAAAGGAGGATTTTCATTCTTTTTGGGAGGATAGTCTAAAAGAAGCTGCTGAAATTCCATTAAATAGTGTTCTGGAGGAAGTCGACTATCCAATTAAGCAGATAAGAGCCTATGCTGTTTCCTACCAAGGGTTTGGGGGAAATCCGATATACGGATATTATATTCTGCCAAAGGAACTAAGTGGGGATCAGGTGCCTTGTGTCATTTGTTATCACGGTTATGGTAGTGACAAAGGGTCTATCTCGAATTATATAAAATGGGTTATCCAGGGGTACGCGGTTCTGGCCATTGATACGAGAGGGCACGGGGCTAGCGGGGATATTTCGGGCTATACGACAGGGACCAATGGAACATGGATATTGCATGGTATTTTAGATAAATACGAGTATTACTATCGAAAGGTGTATATAGATAATAAGCGTGCAATCGATTTTATTTTTTCACGGCCGGAAATCGATAAAAGCCGTATTTGTATTTACGGGGCAAGCATGGGCGGCGGAATAGCCTTAGCGGTAGCAGCTTTAGACCAACGGCCCAAGCTGGTTATCGCGGATGTTCCGAATATGTGCAATATTGAGCTGGCCATTCAGCAAAAACTCGAAGGATCACTCGTTAGCCTGGAAAAGTATTTAGCAGCGTATCCAGAAAAGATACAGCACATATTCGACAATCTATCTTACTTTGATAATCTGAATTTCGCCTCAATGATTAAAAGCAGGATTCGGGTTTCAGCCGCTCTAAAGGATCCGGTTTGTCCTCCGCAAACGATATACGGAGTATACAACCACATTCAAGCAGACAAGAGCATGGTCATTAACCCTTTTTCAGGGCATAACGCACCAAGTTTAACGGTTCATCTTGATGACACGCTTACCTTTGTGAATGAAAACCTTTGAGTAAAATTCAAAACCGACGAATTAATTTTAAAATCGCCGAATTAATTTCAAAACCGCCGAATTAATATCAAAACTGTTAGAATTAATTCGTAGGAAGGCTGGGGAAGCTCTCGTGCTTCCTTTTTCGCATTTTTTGAGGTCCAAACTATTAAGAAAGCTTTTTATTTTCTCTGATACCATTAAGAATTAAAATGGCTCCTAATAAAAAGAAGGTAAGGCCCTTAGAAAACCCTAAGATAAAGAATATACTACCGATTAATAGATAGCTTGCAACCTTTGGGTTGTTATAGTGAATCTTTTTCAAGATAAAACCTCCTGGTATTTAATACTTTTATAATCTCCGATAGAAAGGGATCCAACAGCAACTGCCGCTTGTTCCAATTAAGGTCTATATTATCATTTTTATTTGATTTTTGGCTGTGGTTAAACAAGTCTATTGATTTCCGCGAAATAAATAGAATGTCTTAATATTGACGAAATATAGTGGATGCTGATTTTTTGATGTGTTGTACATCGAGATTAACTATAATAATAGTAATAATGAACCACCGCAAATTAAACTGGTTTTTAAAGCACAAAAAAATTTCCCAACACATAGAAAATATTAAAGACGTTTAATAGACTTGTCTTTTAAACGTGTGAAAACCAAAATTAACATAATGAAGATGAACTATCAAAAATTTAACACCTTTTTTGATGGTTCTTTTTTTATGGGAAGGAGGGACCCTGTATTATTTGAAAGCGCTTACCGTGTAAAAAATTAAAGTGAGGTGGACATATTGAAGATCAACAAATTAATCACCAAATTGTTTGCTGTAGCCGCAGCCATTGCCATCATATTTTCTGCTTCGTTTCACACTCCAGGACATGCTTCTGCAGAAACCAACAGTGTTCCGGAAGAATTGACTAAAACGTATTTTGGTGAACCCGAAAAACTGTTAACTCCGCTCAATTCAACCGTAAGTATTTTTAATGGGACCGTCGGGAAGGAAGATGGCAAAAACGTCATGTTTACGACGACGAGAGGAACCCCAGCCAAGCTGAATGTGGTTGATTTAGATACGAACAAGCTATTGCGAGTAATCGACTTAACCAATTCTGAAAATACATGGGCCCATGAGGTAACCGTTGATGGCGATTTGTATATCGCGACAAGTGGTGGAGGAGCAAAACTTTGGAAATACTCCCCTGTTACGAAGCAGGCTTCGGTCGTAACAACATTTGCCGGCCAATCAGATCCATTTTCAATTACTTCTGATCCGGATGGAAACGTATATGTCGGAACATACCCAAGCGGGAAGGTATTTCAATATAATCCGGATGCGAATAAGGTAACAGATTTTGGCCAGATGAATCCCGAAATTACGCAGGAGCATATCCGGTCATTGGCTTATATTGATGGAAATATTTATGCAGGAACTGGCCACAGCAAAATCGTGAAATACAACATCGCCACTGGTGAAAAAACGGAAATTGCAGCTTCGTTAAATGAACCGGGGCATGTTTATGATATGAATAGAGTAGACAACCGGTATCTGTTTATCCGCTATGAGCTTTCTTCGAACGGATATATCTATGACACTGTGACAGAAGAATGGCTGGATGTTGTCATTCCGAAGGTCAGGGGACTTCACGTGGAGGAAGAGTCACTGAATGGAAATGTCTATTATATGGATTTAGGGGGCAATGCACTAAAATATATTAATCTGGAAACGTTAGAGATTCATGATAGCGGTATGAAGTACGGCAGTGGTTTTAGAGGAGTGGATTGGGTTGAATTCGATGATCCCGCTCTTCCTGGAAAAAGTCTTGTAACAGTGAATTTCAGCGGTTCCATTTATATTTTTAACATTGAAACAAAAAAGGTGGTTGAGCGGCCATCTGTTGTAAGAGGTACAGCTGCTACAATGGCCAGAGTTGAAGCCGGTCCTGATGGCAACTTATACATGAGCGGTGTCCAAACATCGAGAGGAGCTATTTACGATCCAGGTGATGGTTCTACAAGGTCGTTTGCACTTGGCCAGGGGGATAGCATGGCAACTCTTGGTGACAAAGTGCTCGTAGGCGTTTATCCTGAAGGAAAAATTGTTGAGTATGATACAACGAAGGAAGCATCCGCTTCGAACCCAAGGGACTTGTTTGTATTAGGTGATAACCAGAACAGAATCATTGATATCCATGCGGCTGATGGTAAAGCGTTCATCGGCAGTGTACCGTTCTATGGAGAACTTGGCGGTGCCCTGACCATTTATGACCCGGCAGCTGAAGGAGAAAAGTATAAGGTTTATAGGAATGTTGTTCAAGATCATAGCGTTGTGAGTCTTACGTATAAAGACGGTCTTGTATACGGATCGACAACAATAAACGGGGGCCTTGGTATTGACCCTACAGCACAAGAGGCTAAAGTTTTCGTTTGGGACGTTGAAAACGAACAAAAGCTTAAGGAAACGACTGTTGAAATTCCAGGCCTTAACAATCCGCATACCATAGGTGAACTGTCATTCGGTCCTGACGGATTATTATGGGGCGCAGCAGACAACATGATTTTTGCGTTAAACCCTGAAACATTAGAGGTTGTAAAAAGCAAAAAGATTTACCCGGATGGAGTGCTATTTTATAGCCCTTGGCAGCCAATCGATTTAAAGTGGTCAAACGGAATGCTATTTGCAAATTTTGATGAGAACTTAACGATGATTCATCCTGAGACTTTAGTAAGCAAGCTTGTTACAAATTCGGCCCACCACTTCACCTTTGGCGAGGACGGAAATATTTATTATATTTTAGGTTCCAACCGAACATACTTGAACAAAATTGAGGTTACGAGTTATGAAGGTCTTCACTCACTGATTGGCAACTATCAGAATTCCGGTGTATTAGGCCATCCTCTTGCAGTTCAGCTGACAAATGCATTAAACCAAACGGAAGATCATTTACTTAAGGGGAATAAAGAACAGGCAATTAAACATATGGGGAATTTCGTGAAGCATTTAAACAATCCGGATATGGCACAGTATATTTCCGATACTGCCAAGAACGTGTTTAATACGAAAGCCGAAAAAATGATCAGCATTTTATCATCTGAAGGCGAACCGCCAACTGAAGCTTTGCCTGTCGTTAATCCAAGCTTTGAGGAGCCGGTTGTTAGTGGGCAACTTGCTGGATGGCGTTCCATGTTTGCAGTTACAGACAATAACTACTATGAAATCTCAAATCAGCAAAGTCTAAGCGGCAGCCACAGCTTGAAAATTGTTGATAAAGTAAGAAACGGCTCTGTTGCGCTGATGAGTGATGAAATTACAATTCAGCCAGGGCAGGAATATACGATGTCCGCAAATGTATTTGTAGAGGAAGGCGAAGGCAGTATATTGCTCCGCTATTTTGATGAGAATCATCGTCAGGTATCAGAGCATCCATATCATTTCAAGGTCATGCTGGGACAATGGGAAGAGGTCCAAGCGAAGGGAATCGCTCCTGAAAATGCAAAATATGCGAGAGTAATAGCGTATACTACAAGCTTTCAAATCGGGACTGTTTACTATGATTATATTAGTTTAGAGAAAAAGATTAAGTAGATATTGCTTCTAGGCATAGAAAATCCTCCCTCTGGTATCAACAGAAGGAGGATTTTCTTTTAGCGGCTGGCGAACCGCCGCTTGACTCTTTTATTGTGTAACTTGCTTTAAAAGTTTCTTATTTCCTTTGTTTAGTATATTTTCATAATCGATGTATTCGTAAATATCATCTGAGATGCTGGTGCTGAAGTTGGCTAGTTCATCCACGGTTAGGTCTTCAATACTTTTCTTGTGCTGCTCGCAATAGATGATGATTTTTCCGACGATTTCGTGGGCATCCCTAAATGCAGTTCCTTTCCCCACCAAATAGTCCGCAACCTCGGTAGCGTTTAGGAAGCCTGCTTTAATAGCTGCTCTCATGTTATCTTCCTTGACCTGAAGGGTATCAATCATTTTCGACATGATTTCAAGGCAGTCCATTACGGTATCAAGGGCATCGAAAAATTGTTCCTTATCTTCCTGCATATCTTTGTTGTATGTGAGCGGCAAGCCCTTAAGGGTTGTCAATAAGGAGAAAAGCGAGCCGTAAACTCTTCCTGTTTTTCCTCGAATCAATTCCGCAGCGTCAGGGTTCTTCTTCTGCGGCATAATGCTGCTGCCTGTTGAGTACGCATCATCCATTTCAATGAATCGGAATTCCTGGCTGCTCCAGAGAATCAACTCTTCACTTAATCTGCTTAAGTGCATCATCGTGATGGAGAAACCGGACATCAATTCCAGCAAGTAATCACGATCGCTGACTCCGTCCAGAAAATTATCGACAGGCTTGCAAAACCCTAAAAGTTCAGTCGTGATTTGACGGTCTATGTTATGTGTAGTTCCCGCCAACGCACCGCAGCCCAGTGGGTTTTCATCCAATATTTCCATGGCATTGCCGATTCTTTTCTTATCGCGGCTAAACATTTGGACATAAGCGCCAAGGTGATGGCTGAATGTGACAACCTGGGCACGCTGCAAATGAGTATATCCAGGCATAATGACATTATTATCAGCTGCTTTGTTTTTTAAAGAATCGATCAGTTGCTGAAGGGCAGCAATCACTTCCTCTGCCTTTTGTTTGGCATAAAGCCTCATGTCGACAGCTACCTGGTCATTTCTGCTTCTGGCTGTATGCAGCTTTTTGCCGGTGTCGCCAATTCTTTCTGTCAGATTCATCTCGACAAAAGAGTGAATGTCTTCATAATTGCCTTCTACTTTTAAAACGCCACACTCTATATCTTTTAAAATAGATTGGAGGCCGTCTATAAGCAGAATTCCTTCTGACTCTGATAGCAATTCACATTTTACAAGCATTTTTACATGAGCAATGCTTCCTGTGATATCTTGATGGTAAAGTCTGTGATCAACAGGAAGAGATGTATTGAACTCTTCCATAATTTGATCTGCCCGCTTTGTAAAGCGCCCGCCCCATAATTTCATTACATTCCAACTCCTTCACTTAGTCCATGCTCTTTTTATAAACCTTGGATAGGATAAAAATAGCCAGGATAAGCAAGGCAAAGTTTAAAATTAACGTAAGCGCACTGCCTGTTATCCCTGCAACGATATAACCGATTAAGGCAATCGATGCATTAAGAACAGCATATGGAAATTGTGTTTTCACGTGGTCAATATGATCGGACCCGGCTCCTGTTGAAGATAGAATCGTTGTATCGGAAATAGGTGAACTATGGTCGCCGAATATTCCTCCTGAAAGGACAGCTCCAATACAAACCAGTAAATGTGCATCGAGTGCAACAGCCATCGGAATCGCGATTGGCAGCATGATTGCGAATGTTCCCCACGATGTTCCAGATGCAAGGGACATAAGAACTCCGACTAGGAATAAAACGGCTGGAATAATGAATGCAGGGACATTTCCGTCCATTGCCTCAACAATAAATTCAGCAGTGCCCATTTCCTTCATAACTTTACCAAGTGACCAGGCAAGGATGAGGGTAGCAGCAACATAAACCATTTTTTGCATACCGGTTGTATAGATGTTGAAAATATCACCGAATTTTTTCACCTTGTAAACAATCATTAAAATCATAATTGAAATTGCGGCGAATAAATAGGCTGTACTTAAGGCAACCCTGAAATCATTTCCTGGAATTGGCTCAAATGGGAAGCCGTATGAAATTAATAAACTGAACAGGGTAACCAATAATACTAACAATGGCAGCCAAATTAGGATTGCATGCTGGTGTTTGATTCCTTGTTCACTATTCTCCGCTCTCCTTAATGGCTTGGATTCCGGCCAGTACAATTCTCCAGTCGTTTGGACCCTTCGCTCAGCTTTTGCCATCGGCCCAAAATCCAGCTTAGAGAGAGCAATTAACGGAACCATAGCAACAGCGAGAATCGCATAAAATTGAAAAGGTATCACCTGAACTAGAGTCGTAAATTCAGATGTCGTAATATTCAGCGCTTCGTATTCCTTTTGAATGAGACCCATAATGTATACACCCCAGCCAATAAACGGAACTAATACTGCGACCGGGGAAGAGGTTGAATCAATAATCCAGGCAAGTTTTTCTCTTGAAATTTTCGCCTTATCGAAGATTTTTTCAAAAACTGGACCGACAATAAGCGGTGTGCCCAAGTCGGAGAAGAAGATGATAATTCCGCCGATCCAGGCGGAAATTTGTGCTTTGGCCTTCGTATTAATAAATTTAATCGTATTCGTGGCAAGAGCGGCGCCCCCGCCGGATTTCTCCATAAGCGCTACAAATCCACCGATAAAGAATAACAATACAATGATTGCTGCATTATAGCTATCCGCCGCTAACGGAAAAAAGTAGTTTCCTATTGTCTCTGTTGTTGCCTTAATAGGATTTCCGCCCATGAGAATCAATACTCCAATAAAAGCCCCTGAGAATAGAGATACAATCACATTCTTCGTAATAATTGCAAGTACGACTGCAATAATAGGTGGGATTAAAGATATCCAGCCCAAGTGTTCCATAACCATTTCCCCTTTTTGTATAAAATGCATAAATATAAAAAAGTAAATTTATTAAATTTACAATAAAATCGATTATATTCGATAAATAGAGAGATTGCAATACGTTATTTAAATATAATTATAACCAAGGTGTATTTTTATTCATTTCTATAGAAAGGGCGGTTCTGCTTTGCTAGGGGGGAGAGTGAGGAATGAAGGGGCTATAATTTGGATTGGATTCAGACACGAGAAGTGACAGACAGTATTTACGTTTTGGCGTCCGCGTAAAAAACAAGAGTAGTAATTATTTTTTCGATATGCATGAGTGTCTAAAGTTTCCAGTGATTTCGTGATTAAATACATGCTTAAACCCAATTGTCAGCGAACAATTGGGCTTAAGCTAATAATAGTAATCTTTAAAAACTGAATCATTTTAACGCTTTTTAGCTTGTTTTATAGCTTAAGCGGTTCCTTCGGTGAAGTAGAACCGTCCGTCTTAGCCAAACTGTCCTCTTTGCATTTTGTTACTTTATCGATAATTTTTAACATAAAACGGATACCCTTCGGTCCATAGGTTACTTCATTTAATCCGCCAATGATGTATGTTTCGGTGGTCGGGTGGTAGAACATGAATGTGCCGGTGGAGCCGGCATTTCCCCAGGCATTGTACTTTTCAGGCATTAGAATCGGAATGGTTTTTACATTCATTAAGCCATAACCGTAATCGATGCCCATAAAAAATTTAGCCCAGTCTTTCATTTTTTCAAACGTTTCTTTCTTAAGAATCATCCCATTGACCAATGCTTTCATAAACTTTAGCTGATCGGTTGTGGTGGAAATGATTCCTCCACCTGCAAACATGATGGTTAGACTCTTGTGCTGGGAGATATCTATATTTCGGCCATATAACTTGGCCAGAGGGTATTCACTTTTTACTATGGGCTCTGAATAATGGGAAAAAGAAGAGTGGACCATCCCGCATGGTTCAAAGATATAGCGACGCAATGCCTCGTGGTACGGTACCTCGGTTACTTTTTCAATAATGAGTCCTAAAAGGTGATAGCTGGTATCAGAGTAGTGGAACCTTTTTCCCGGAGGAAAGTGGGCACTTAAGTGCTCCGTTGACCATAGAATGACCTCCCGCGGCGTCCAGGATCGGTCAGGTTCATCAAACATTAACTCGCGCATTGCTTTGCCTCGTTTGGGTTTATCCTCCATAAAGTCATGTAAACCAGATGTATGATTGAGTAAATGCTTAATCTTAATATGAGAGGTGTAATCAATACCTTTATAGACATGAAGGTTGGATAACAGGTCAGGATCTATATAAGAAGAGATTGGATCTTCGAACGACAGTTTTTCTTTTTCAACGAGAATTCCAGTGAGAACAGCTGCAAATAATTTACTTACACTCGCAATATAGTAAGGCTGATTTTCATTGGCAGGTGTAGTGCCCGTCATTCCTTCTGCTAAATTCAAGTTGATACCAAGCTTTTCGGAATGAACGAGTAATATCGCATTCTTAAGTTTGGGGTCATTGCGCACCTTTTTCCTGAAAAAATCCTCAATTATTACTTGTACCTGTTTCTGATCCATGGATACACCTCTTAGGATTTTATATTTATTTATATTTTAATTGATTAATAAGGTGACCTTCGATGAGTTTGGTGTCGTCTGGGTGGAAAAGATGTGAGCTTTTCGGAAGGGTATAAAGGTCTTTGGGAAATGTTGAGTCTATACTCTCATAGAAGTTGAGGACTGGGAGTACGTTGACATGACCATCCTTGTCTCCATGCAGGAATGTGACTGGAAGGTCGAGTTTCTTTATTGAATCCTTGAAATTAAAACTGTATAGATCACGAATCATGACCATCTTTTCGTTGTACACTTGCTGAAATCCTTTAACAAATGTGTTATAGACATCTTTTAGTGTATAATCCTTCGACTGAAATAATTCCTTTGAGGATTTCAACATACCAGGGTGTTTGACTTGTTCATCCGAGTAAACCATACTATTAAATCTTATCAGCCATTTTCTTAAAAGGCTCCACTGCTTATAGCTGTTTAAAAATGGGGGCTGCCCGACAGATTCCAACTCTTTCAATGCTTTTTTCTTCCCTCTTATTCTAGCCTGTTCTTTCGCCCACTTTAAAGCCAAGCGATCGTTTTCAGTCCAGCTGATGATTTGGGAAATGCCTACATAAGAGTGGAACTTTTCAGGATGTTCACTCGCCAGGTGCAGTCCGATTACACTGCCCCAAGAATGGCCGGCAAGGAAGATTTTACGTTTAGTAAAACGGCTCCTGAGTAAATCGGTCAGTTCATTTGCATCCGAAACGTATTGCCGAATGGTAAAGCCGGTGTCGGATAAGTTGGGATGGTATGATTTTCCTGTTCCTCTTTGGTCCCAAAAGACTAAAACAAAGTGTTTTACCAATTCCTTTGTATTGGTTGCAACTGTATAATCCTTTCCTCTTGATGCAATCCCCGGAATCGGCATCGAAGGCCCTCCATGAAGGAACAAAAGAACAGGATTCTCAGGATTTTCTGCCTGAATTAAGATGGATTGGGACACTCCGCCAAGGGTCACTTCCTCAACTGAGTCAATTCCACCTCCTCGTATCACAAAATCCGGTCTTACCGCCAATAACTTCAATACACCACACCCCCTGGAAAATTAACCCTTTCGTATGGATTATATAAGATTGCCTACCATCAATCAATCGTTTGTTTGAATGCTGAAAACCATCTGAGTTGAATTCAAAATCTCCGAATTAATTTTATATGGAGCAGGGGCAATTCTCGGCTTCTAATTAATAGCTCGGTTGTTATATTAAACCGTTCTGTTTTTCTCCCTTTTATTGTTTCGACTAAATTTTTCAAGTGTGGAAGTTAAGTAGGTATCAGCTCTTATGATAAAAACGGTTTTAATCTTACTGCATTAATTGGGAAGTGTATGGCATTGTATAAGTCCGCTTTGTTCCATATGGGTGACGGCTGACTTTGGAAGGAATGAAATGCCGAGTCCCATGGCGACACTCCGCAGGATTGTTTCTAATGTACCGAATTCCATCACTTTTTGCAGAGTGATGTTTTGATCTTTATACCAAGCTTCAAGCCGTGCTCGATAACCACAGCCTTCGCTAAAGCATAAGAACGGTTCCTCTTTCAATTCCTGCAGTGTGAATTTGTTCATATCTGAAATAAAACAAGCTCTTCTTGAAGCACTTCATACGATACAAATCCTTGATCAATTTTCCTGGGAGACGAGGGATATGGAAGCCGAAATGGTTTATATCCAAGAGGGGATGACTCCAGCTGAAGCTGCTGAAAAATGGATAGCTGAAAATCCTGAGCTAGTAGCCAAGTGGACAGACGGTGCTCAGTCAGGTAATGAGGAAGTGTTTCTGCGGTTTTCGTGAGGCGGTGTTTTTTCGATAAATAAAGGCTCGTTCAATAAGGTGTATAAGCGTAAATGTTATTTGACTATTTCGTCACAAATAAGACTCATAAAAAGGTGGAAAGAATTTCCGTTCTCAAATAAAATAATGAGAAGATTCCTTTTTTTTAGAATACAATGAAAATTAAGAGAATAATACAATGAGAGGTGCATGCAACCTTTACTAAAGAAACTCGGAGAAGGCCTGATTTTTCTTGTTAGGCTGTGGAAAATGAACCATAGCACGGATCTACCATTATGAGTAAGATGGTGATTGCTGTCCGGGAAGGCAAACCGTTGGGATAAGAGCATTAGTCCTTCCAATATTAAAGCGATAAAACAGGTGATAAGTTTGCCGGTTATCGGTCTCTAAAAAAAACAACCACATCACAGCATTTGATATAGCGCTTGTTTCAACATTAGCGAAAAGGCAGGGTGCCCTGTTATTGCGGAAGGTAGGGTCAATACTCCCGATATAGCCGCGGAATGTATTCAAGCAGGAGCTTTGGCAGTCGTTGTAGGCTCTGCAATCACCCGGCCGCAAGTGACGACAAAACAAATTGCAAAAGAATTTCCAAGTTAAAATGAAAGGGCTTACATAGTGGTTAGACCGAATGTGTCGTACAGCCGGAATGGATTTAAGGAGGTGGACCGACGAATTTATCTCAGCCTAAATCAAAAAAAGAAGAGGAGTAAAAATTTTTATGAAAAAGAAATTAAAATTGTTTTTAACATCTCTTATAGCAATGGGTACGATTCTTGCTGCTTGTTCTAATGAAGAAGGATCAGCACCAGCTGATGATGGGAAAGTTAAAGGTGACATAACAGTTTGGGTGCATCCTTATACAGAGAATGCAAAGGTTGAAGAAGAAATGTGGGGAAAAATGGTCGCGAACTTCAACAAGGAATTTCCTGATGTTGACGTTAAGATTGAAACACTTCCCTGGGCTAACCGGGACCAAAAAATATTAACGGCTTTGGCTGCAAACAATGGACCGGATGTATTCTATGCAATTCCTGACCAAATGCCGCAATATGCAGAAGCAGGAATGCTTTTAGAGCTAAATCCTTACATAAAAGATTCTGATTTAGAAGGATTTGTAGATTCAGCATTGGTTTCAACAACTTGGAAGGATAAATTATATGGCCTTCCAATTTTACAGTCATCCGTTACATTCATCTACAATCAAGACATCATTAAAGCAATTGGAGAGGACCCTAACAAACTTCCTAAAACCTGGGACGAATTTGAAGCTTGGGCTAAAAAAGCGAAAGATGCTGGATTCTATGCTATGAACTATCCTGGCGGCGGTTCCTTGAACTTAACAATTTACCCATGGATTTGGCAAGCTGGCGGAGATGTACTGACTCGGAACGGCGAAATTAAAATCAATAGCGCTGAAAGCGTTGAAGCGTTTGAATTCATTAATAATATGTATAAAAACGGATACATCCCTAAAGATTCGATTACTGCAAACGAGCATACTACGGAGTGGTACGGTGGAGAAATGTTAGCTGTTCTAGGTTCAGGTATCGATGTAACGAGCCTTATAAAGGAAGGTGAATTTGATTTTGTCATTGGACCGCCTTTACAAAATAAAGAGCAACTAACGTATGGTACAACAGGAATGTTTGTTGTTCCTTCTAACAGCGATAATCAAGATGCAGCTGCTGAGTTCCTAAAATCCATAACAAGTACTGACAACCAAAGGATCTTTGGTGAAGTGACACAATATATCCCATCCAGGGAAGATGCGAAAGATATCTTTGCTGATAATCCGCACATGGCTCAATTGGCTTCTTACACCGAATTTGTATTACCTGGTGTTATTCATCCGTCAGGACGTACTATTATGCCTCATATCCAAGCTCAAGTTCAAGCAATGATGGCAGGGGACGTAACTCCTAAGGAAGCAGCTGATGCAGCAGCGAAAGCAATTAAAGCCGAACTTGATAAACAGTAAAAAGAGTTTTCCAAATAAAGTGTATTATTCCTGGTGTTTAGGCTCAAACTATCTAAATTTTGCAACTAGCATCCCATTTGAGCCTTTCGAATGTTATTAAAACTTTACTTTTTACCATTTACAACTTCAGAACTTACATTGTGAAGCCTTACTTTTTACAACCTCTAATGTTTCTGGGTTTCACGCAAAAATCATGTTATTTGCTGCCGCCCATAATAACCCGTCAGTTGCTAAGTTTACTTAAAAAATACAGTAGATTATGCTTTTAAGCATAGAAGATCCCCCCTGTTTGGCAGATGGTTTCTTGTTGATTCCAAACTACCAAAAAGTGGGGGATTTCTTTTTTTCTATTCTGTTTTATCCCAAAGTTTTAGGATTGTTTTTCAGCGGTTTCGAATCGTTCTCAGTCAGCCATCGACTGAAAGGCAGCATGAGACCGCCCCCAGTTTACTGGTTTACTCTTGGCCGCTGTAGCTGATCAGGTTGGTGAAAATCCTATACCCCCCAGGTACCTGCCCCTGAATCTGGCGGTAGAAGACAAGGTTGGTGTATAGGTAGGTGCCTTCACCGTACTTGGCCATGAGGATGCCGCCGTCGAATGGTGCTTCGCCTGGGTCTTGCATGCTGACGAAGGTTTCGTATTCAGGCGCCCACGCCATTGGGTAGTACAGTCCGCGTTCTTGTACCCAGCCTGCCCAGTCGCTGTCGCCGATTTTATTCGGGTAGTTGAACAGCGGGGAAGCCGGTTTCAAGACATTAACAGCAGCATTTTCGTCGGTGACCCGCCATTTGATGGATGGGCTTCCGATCGTTAGTGGATATGGAGCCGTTGTATCCTTGTTCCAGCCGTCTTCCGGTTTATGGTATTGAACGACCAGGTGTCCGCCGTTTGCGACGTATTCTTTCAGTCGTTCGTTATTGGCCTTCAAGTCAGGTCGTGACAGATAGGCGCGAATGCCGGTTACGATTGTATCGTATTGGCTCAGGTCTGCGGAAGCAAGGTCCGCTTCAGTCAGTTTTGTGATATTAAGGCCGGTGTTGGCAAGGTAATCGGCAACCATGTCAAAACCGCTGTCAATATAGCCAATCTTCAGGTTCGGGTCAGTCAGCAATTCAAATGCGACGCCGTTCACCTTGGCCCCATACAGATAATAGAACGTGCCGATATGGTCATAGCTGATTTCCTGGACGGTTGCGTCGAATGTTTTGCCGTTTACTTCGGCAGCTGCGTCAATTTCGAATTTGCCATCCTCGATGTCTGCAGGAGGTATAAGTGTGAATTTAACTTCTTTTTCCACAAGCTTTTTCGAAAAATTAACTGCTATGCTGGAAGGAGAGACTCCCCAGCCTTCAGGTACAGTCAAGGAAACGTTCGCAGTAGCTGCTCCGCTTCGGAAGTTCTTAACCTTTACAGAAACAGGAACTTCTTTTTGTACCTTGGCAGTGTTCACGACAATATCTTCAGGCGACAATGTCAGTCCCACATCAGGAAGGACAGCGACTGTGCCCTCGAGCTGCTTCACTTGGGTAGTCTTCGCGCCTTTTTCTTCAAAGCTTACCTTTGCCTGGATGGCAGGATCCACATACGCATGATAGAAATCCCCGTTTTCCGGAACGGTTACCTCAAAGGCTACTGTTCCTGATTCACCAGCACTAAGCTTAAGGTTAGAAGAATTACCGGATACCGTCCAGCCTTCAGGAACAATCAGCTCGGCCGCTGCATTTTTCAGCGTTTGGCTGCCGTTGTTGGTAAGTGTCACAGTAACCGTTGTTGTTTGGCCTTTTGTAAGGATGTTTTCCTTTGCCTCTGCTTCAACGTCAAGGCTGGAAGCGACAAAGCTTGCCTCTTGAAGCTGCTCGGATTTCAAGGAAAGCTTATGAAGCAGGTCGTTTTTCAGTGCTTCATCAATGTTTTTCTCTTCAGTTTTGGCAAGAAGTCTTTCAACATCCTTAAGTGCCTTTTGCGTTTTTGTAAAAACGGCCTCTCTGCTTGGGTAAGCATCGATAATTGAATCAAGGTCATTCTGAAGCTTTGTAAACTGAACCTTCAAATCATTTGCGTTCTTTGGAAGAACATTGGCCCAGTCCGTAAAGTTGTAGGGGATTCCTGCAAACAGATCGTTGCTCCCGTTTGTATCAACGGCAGTGTGAGCCAGTTTCAGGTGAGCCTGCCTTGGAGCAACCGGAATATCATTGCCCATTCCCTGGCTCTTGTGCATATAGCGGGATGCTTCGCCAAGCTGAGGGTAGGACATTTGGTAAATTGGGTCATACATTCCGATCTCAATTGAAGTTGTTGCTTCGTCCTTTGAAACTGGCAAGTAATACTTTTTAACCTGCCATACATTCAATCCTTCTTTTAGCTGGTTGGGAAAAATTGTTGGGTCGGCAGCATCTTTGAACGCTTTTTCGCTAAGAATGTTGATTAAGCGGTGGTGTCCATGCTGAGTGTCCACGTTCAAAAACGATGGCATGACGATATCTGGCTGATACGTCCTAATAAAGCGGATGAGTCTTTCGTATGTAACTTCCTCACCCCATTTTTCCAGAGTTTCGTCCGGACTTTTAGAAAAACCGAAGTCGTAAATTTCGTCAGAGGTGGTTTCGCTGAGATGATAGGCTTTAACGCCGGTGATTTTGGCGGCTTCAATCATTTCGCGTGAACGAATGATTCCAAGGCCATTGTCCAGTTCAGGACCGATTTCATTTTGTCCGCCCTCGCCGCGGTTGGCAATCAGGCTTGCTGTTTTGACGCCAAGTCCACGGGAAAGATAAGCTAGAAGGTCGCTTCGTTCGTCATCGGGGTGGGCTCCCGTATTAACAAATGTAACGGTCGTCCCGAGCGGTTTTACGACATTCCAAAGATCAACATCCGGCTCATTCGCCTTGGCAGAGCTGTTCGAAAAAGGTATTAATGTAATCATCAAAAGAAGTGAAAGCAGTACACTCAAAATCTTTTTCATCTTTGTAACCCCTTTCATTTTGGTTTGCATTACCCCCATGTTACTCTCCTTTCGTACGAATTTTATAGATAGTTAGTTAATGAGGTTAACCAACTGCCTATTTCCCCTCACTTAAGAAATAGCACAGGTTAGACATGAAAGTAAATATTGCAATATTGGGAAAATTAAAATAGTAGTTAAGTCCCATTATTCATTTGTCGAATGAATTTTGAATATTAAATATTGTCAGCGGTTACATAGTTGGGTTATATTGGGGTTAATTAGTGAAGTTTACTAACCAATTTAATAAGGCCGTGATTGTATGAACACAAATGGAATGACGATCAAGCTGAACAACAAGAAAATGGTCCTTACTTGCATTAAGGAAAATTCCCCTATTTCGAGGACGGAAATTTCAAGCAGGATCTCTGTCAGTAAACCGACTGTATCTCTTTTGGTGGATGAACTGATTAAAGAAAACTGGGTGTTTGAAAAAGGAATTGGCGAGGCTTCCACGCAAGGAGGCAGAAGGCCAATCCAGCTTTATTTTAACGAGAAAGCTCATTATATTATTGGAGCCGATATTGGCGGTACAAAAGTGAAAACGGTCATTTGTGATTTGGGCGGCAAGATCCTTGCTTCGAGCAGCTTCAAAACACAGTCTTTTTTGGAAAAAGGGCTGTTAAAGCAGATTGGCAAGGAAGTTGACGTGCTGATTCAGAAAAGTGGTATTGATTCTGCGAAAATTCTTGGAATGGGTGCCGGTGTACCTGGCATTACCGAAACCGAGCGGGGAGTCGTAGTCGAAGCGCCGAGCCTCAACTGGGTGCGCTACCCGTTTATTACGGAAGCGAAGGAAATCTTTCCGTTTCCGGTCTACGTCGATAACGATGTAAATGTCGCTGCCCTTGGGGAGCAATGGCTTGGCAATGCTAGAAGTAAGGGGAATGTACTGTTCATTGCGGTGGGCACAGGGATCGGCAGCGGAATCATTATCCACAACAAGCTGTACCGGGGCGGGTCCTCGGCCGCCGGGGAGATCGGCTATATGGTAACCGATAAAAATGAAATGAAGAGCGACTTTAAGCCTGTTTTTCACCGATATGGCTACCTTGAAAGCGTCGCCGGCGGCAAAGCCATCGGCACGAAGCTGACAAAAGAAATCCTTAAACAGCCCGGCCATCCACTTTTTGAGGAAGCAAAGGCGGGAGAGCTGCCCGGCGAAATGGCGTTTAAGCTTGCAAAGACCGGCGACCAGACTGCGCGCACCGTTCTGGACGATGTGGTTGAGCACTTGGCATATGGGATTATTAACGCTGCAAGTCTATTAAATCCGGAAGTGATTATTTTGGGAGGTGGTGTCTTCAAATCTGCTGAAATGCTAATGCCTGATCTGCGGAAAATTGTGAATCAGTATTTACCTAGTCAAGTAGAATTAAAGGTTTCGAAGCTAGGTGACAACGCAGGGGCATTAGGTGCTGTCTCATTGTTTATGCGGGAATACGAAAGCATCATCAAATTTTAATTTTTAGGGGGAGTATTTGTGAAAAAGAAAAAGGTTTCCGTACTAACTGCACTGACTATGTCAGCCGCGCTTCTATTGGCAGCATGCGGCGGAGCGGATGAAGGCTCCGGCGGCTCAACAAAAACAGGCGGATCTGGTGAAGGCAAGGAAAAGCTTGAGGACAAAGTCGTTATTTATTCACCACATGGCAAGGACATTCTTTCCAAATTTGAACAGCAATTTGAAGCAGAATACAACGTTGATGTCGAGTGGCTTGATATGGGCTCCCAGGAAATCCTCGACCGGATTCGTTCCGAAAAGAACAATCCACAGGCAGACATCTGGTGGGGCGCGCCATCGGTAAACTTTGACCAGGCGAAGGACGAAGGCTTGCTCGACCCATATGAGCCATCCTATGCAAAGAGCCTTGCTGAAGGCTTCCATGATCCGGAGTGGCACTGGAGCGGCACTAGCCAGACACCTGAAGTCATTATGTTCAACACGAAAGAGCTGAAAAAGGAAGATGCTCCGAAGGATTGGGATGAATTGCTTGACTCGAAATGGAAAGATGAAATCATCATCCGTTACCCGCTTGCGTCCGGTACGATGAGGACTATTTTCTCAGCAATGATTTACCGTGATTTCAAGGATTCCAAGGATCCTGCAAAAGGCTATGAGTGGTTGAAAAAGCTTGATGCCAACACGAAGGAATATTCCGCAAACCCTGAAATGATGTACAACAAGGTTGCCAAAGGCGAAGGCTCGCTATCTGTTTGGGCAATGCCGGACGTTGTTATGCTGAAGGAAAACAAGAACTATCCGTTCGATTTCATCATTCCTGAAAGCGGCACACCTGTTTTGACTGAAGGAATTGCAAAAGTGAAGGGAGCTCCACATCCAAAGGCTGCTGAAGCATTTTATGAGTTCGTCAATACTCCGGAAGCTGCCAAGATTTTGGCTGAAGAGTTCTACCGAATTCCAACCAGGGATGACGTTGAAGGCCTCCCTGCATGGATTACCGAAACAGAAATCAAGCCAATGGACATCGACTGGAAAGTATTCCAGGAAAACAGCGATACATGGATGAAGTATTGGGATGAAAACATCAAGAGCGGAGAGAAAGAAATTAAGGAATAGGAAGTGTACTCGGTATGGCGTCGATAAAAATAGAGAATGTCCAAAAAGCGTTTGGGAAAGTGGTCGCAGTCGATCATTTGAACCTCGAAATCAAAGACGGTGAGTTCTTTACATTTCTCGGCCCAAGCGGATGCGGCAAAACAACAACCCTCCGGATGATTGCCGGGTTCTATTACCCGACGAAAGGTGTCGTACGGTTCGGCGAAAAAGATATGACGCGTGTACCTCCTGAAAAAAGAAATACGGGCATGGTTTTCCAAAACTATGCCCTTTTTCCTCACATGACGGTTTTCGAAAATGTCGCCTACGGCCTCAGGGTCAGGAAGGTCAAGTCCGCGGAACTGAAGTCCAGGGTCCAGGATGTCCTAAAAAAAGTCAGGCTTGATCAATATTCGGACCGTCAAGTCAGCCAGTTGAGTGGAGGGCAGCAGCAGCGCGTCGCCCTTGCGAGGGCATTGGTAATCGAGCCGGAAATCCTGCTCCTTGATGAGCCGCTTAGCAACTTGGACGCCAAGCTGCGCGACGAGATGCGAAGCGAGATTTTACGGCTGCAAAAGGAATATAAAATTACTACCATTTACGTCACGCATGATCAGGCGGAAGCCTTGTCGATGAGCGACCGGATCGCCGTGTTCAACTTCGGCGTTTGCCACCAGGTCGGCACACCGTCGGAAATTTACAATGAGCCAGTCAATGACTTCGTCGCCGGGTTCATCGGCGAGATTAATCTCTTGCCAGTGGCAGTTGAGAAGGTTGAAAGTGATTTCGTAACGGTTGCGGTGCCGAACGGTGATGGGTCGTCAACGAAAACCATTGTCGTACATAATGACCCATTTAATTATAATCCTTCCCATCAAGGACAGCTGGCGTTGTCGGTCCGGCCGGAGTCAATCAAGATTTCGGAGGGAATCGCCGAGGGGCCGAATGTGTTCAAGGGCAAGGTCGAGGAGGTTGCGTTTTTCGGCTCGCTCGTGAATGCAAAGGTCAATATCGATGGAATCGTCCTAGAAGTGAACGCTTTGAACAATGTGAAAACCAATTTGAAAGTCGGCGCAGAGGTTTGGGTGACACTGCCTGAAGACCAGATTCGAATCATACCAATCATAAGTGGTGAGCCTTCATGATCAAAAACCGTGATACGAGGTTTACACTATGGCTCTTGATTCCTGTCATGCTGGTCCTGGTTGCGTATGTGCTTTACCCGTCACTAAGGACATTTCTTGAAAGCTTGAACAAGGGCGGCAGCTTCACTCTCGCAAACTATCAGGATTTCTTCGTCCAGGAATCACGGACGAACCTGCAGGCGCTTTGGAATTCGGTATACATTTCGGTATTGAGTGTGCTGGCGAGCGCGCTGATTGGGATTCCGCTTGCGTTTATTTTCAATAAATACGATTTTCCGGGTAGAAGCTTTTTTGCATCGGCAGCAATTATGCCAATTGTCCTTCCATCACTGGTCGGCGTTATGGCATTCATGTTCCTGTACGGCGAAACGGGCTTGATCCCGAATTTAATTAAGGATTTGTTCCGGCTTGACGAGGTGCCGTTCAAAATAGGCGGGATTTCGGGCATCCTGATTGTCCACGCCTATACGATGTATGTGTATTTTTACATGACTGTTTCATCGGCGATTCATAAAATCGACCCGTCGCTGGAAGAGTCAGCTTATAACCTTGGCGCGTCCCGCTTTAAGGTGTTCTGGACGGTGACGTTCCCGCTGCTGACGCCAGCGATTGTCGCGGCTTCATTGTTGGTGTTTATGATTTCAATGGCTTCGTTCAGTGCGCCGTTTTTGCTTGCAGGCGGGTATCGCGTTTTGAGCTTGCAGATCTATTTTTCAAAACTGAACGGTGATATGGAAGTCGCTGCTACACAATCGGTCATTCTGTCCGTTGTGTCGATTGCGTTTCTGCTGTTCATGCGCTGGTACCAGAACCGCAAGGATTATCGGATGGCTTCAAAAGGAATTGGCGCCCATCGAAGCGAAGTCAAAAATCCAGTGATGAAGTGGATTCTCGTTGCAATCGGCGTATTCGGGGTCATCATTCTGCTTCTGCCGCATTTCACGATTCTACTATTGTCTCTGGTACCGGACGGGACATGGACTTGGCAGACGTATCCTAGCGTGTTTAATTTTGAAAACTACCGGCTCCTGTTCCAGGATCCGAATATTTTCAAACCTTTGAAAAACAGTTTGATCCTGTCATTTATTGCGACTGCGGGGAACCTGGTCTTCGGAGTGCTGACGTCGTATTTGCTTGTAAAGCGGAAGTTCGTCGGCAAAAGCTTCGTCGACATCCTCGTCATGATTCCATGGGCATTGCCGGCGACCGTTATCGGGATGAACTTGATCTTCGCATTCAACGAACCATCGATATTCTCATTCGGACACATTTTGGTTGGTACGTTCTGGATTCTGCCTTTGGCTTATTTTGTCCGGCATATTCCATTGGTTGTGCGTTCGACAAATGCCGTACTCGAGCAGATGGACGATTCGATTGAAGAAGCATCACGGAACCTCGGTGCGAAATGGTTTTATACATTCAGGAAAGTCATCCTGCCGATCATTATGCCGGGTGTACTAGCAGGTACGTTACTGGCATTTGTGGAATCGGTCGGTGAATTCCCGACTTCCGTACTGCTTTACACGATTTCCAATCGGCCAATTTCAATTGAAATTATGAACCAGCTGCGGATGTTTAACATGGGGCAGGCTGCTGCGTATGGGATGATTCAGATTACGTTGATTGCTGTTGTGCTGTTTGTATCGAATAAATTCTTTGGGGTAAAAGCAGAGAATTCGCTTTCGTAAATAGTGAGGTATTTTGTATTGGGCACATTTTGACTATTTCCAGAGGTCGAAATGGTGCCAATGCAGCTTATTGGGTACATTTTGACTGTTCCCAGAGCCCGAAATGGTGCCAATGCTGCTAAGATTAGTAATCACCTAATATAGGGGTTTGAGTACGAAGTATTATTCAATAGAATGTGTTTACTAGACGGAACAGGGTTCGTGAGGGCGGAGATTTGTCTACTAAAGGGTGTTTACTAGACGGAACAGGGTTCGTGAGGGCGGAGATTTGTCTACTAAAGGGTGTTTACTAGACGAAACAGGTTCGTGAGGGCGGAGATTTGTCTACTAAAGGGTGTTTACTAGACGAAACAGGTTCGTGAGAGCGAAGTTTTGTCTACTAAAAGGTGTTTACTAGACGAAACAGGTTCGTGAGGGCGGAGATTTGTCTACTAAATTGTTTACTAGACGAAACAGGGTACGGAGCTTGAAGTTTTGACCAAAAACATACGAACGAAAACGACTGTCATAAATGGAGATGAAAATGTGAGTAAACTAGAGGATTTTATTACGGATGAAGGGGTTGCTTTTCCGGGGAAGACCTATGTTGAAAAGCTGTTGAAGCCGGTTTTTAATGACCAAAGGGATTACTTGTTCGACGTCATGTTCGATATTCATCGGGCCCACGTGATTATGCTTGCGGAGCAGAAAATCATTTCTGAATCGGAAGCGAAGCAGATGCTTGAGGGTATCAACAAAGTGGGAGAATCGGATCGGACTCTTCTTTCCTATCAGCCTGAATTCGAGGATCTGTTTTTTATGATGGAGGCGAAAATCGGCGAGGAAATCGGGGAAGAACTGGCTGGAAAAATCCACATCGGCCGCAGCCGCAATGATATGGGGATTGCAATGTACCGCCTTGTGCTCAGGGAGCATCTCCTTAAGCTGCTTGGCAGTGCCCATCGGCTCAGCGAGGCATTGCTGGAACAGGCTGAACGGAACAAGGAAACCTATATGACGGGCTATACCCATACACAGCCTGCGCAGCCGACAACTCTTGGCCATTATTTTCTAGCCATTTATGATGTATTGCAAAGGGATATTAAACGTTTGTGGGCTGCATACGAAACAGTCAATCAATCTGCGTTGGGTGCTGCGGCGCTTACAACAACCGGCTTTCCAATCAGCCGGGACCGGACTTGCGACTTGCTTGGTTTTGACAAGGTGATTGAAAACTCCTATGACTGCATTGGGGGTGCGGATTACTTGCTGGAAACAGCAACTGCGCTGATGACTTGCATGGTTAACACTGGCCGGTGGATTCAGGATTTCCTTCAGCACGTCACCAGGGAATTTGGGACTTTCTATGTTGCTGACCCATATGTACAGTGTTCAAGCATCATGCCGCAAAAGCGGAATCCGGTTTCGATCGAGCATTCACGTTCGATTGCGAGCAGTGCCTACGGAGAAGCTTTCGCTGCAGTGAGCATGATTCACAATACACCTTTTGGTGATATTGTCGATACTGAGGATGATCTGCAGCCTCATCTGTATCGCGCTTTCGATAATGCCACACGGGTTATGGCACTTATGTACGCGGTCATTGCAACGCTGAAGGTGAATAAGGACCACGCGAAGGAAATGGCCCGTAAATCGAGCATTACGATTACCGAGCTGGCTGACACATTGGCGAGGGAATACGGTATTTCTTTCAGAAAAGCTCACTCCATCGCCAGCTACATTTCAAAAGAAACCATTAAACAGGGAAAAGAGCTGTATGAATGGGATATCGACCTGATTAACGAGGCTATCGGTAAATTTGTCGATGTAAAACTGACCAGCGAGGAATGGAAAAAAATCATTTCACCAGAGTACTTCGTAGAAATTCGTGACATCCAGGGAGGCCCCAGCCCGAAAGAAGTCACTCGCATGATCAACAACCGAAAAGCTACTCTTGAGGCTAAAATCAGCGACTATGAACAGGTTGTCCAAAAACTTCGGGACAAACGGAGAGAGCTGCTGGAGTATAGTCTTTGAGTAAATGGGACGGGTCTGGTTTGGCGTACGCGACAAGAGAAGGTTCTGTTTGAACCTTCAAAGAAAAACAGGAGGAGAAAAACAATTCGTTTTTCTCCTCCTGTTTATATTTTAGGGACTTTTCGACAGCAATGTTCACTATATAGATGTTCTACTTTTATCCATTTCTATTGTTTCAATAAATTTTTCAATCGTGGAAGTTAAGTACGTATCAGCTCTTCTAATAAAAACGGTTTTAATCTTACTGTATTGATCAGGAAGTGTATGGCATTGAATAAGTCCGCTTTGTTCCATATGGGTGACTGCTGACTTTGGAACGAACGAAACGCCAAGTCCTACCGAAACACTGCGCAAGATTGTTTCTAGTGTACCGAATTCCATGACCTTTTGCGGTGTGATGTTTTGGTCCTTATACCAGGATTCAAGCCTGGCCCGGTATCCGCAGCCTTCGCTAAAGCATAAGAACGGTTCCTCTTTCAACTCTTCCAGTGTTGATGCGCTCCTGGCTGAAATTAAAACAAGTTCCTCATCAAACACTTCATGAGCTACTAGGTCAGGGTGAAAGGCTGACTCTGTAACGAACGCTCCGTCCAGCTTATGATTCAATACGTCTTCTTCTAATGCTTCGGTAACACCTGTGAATAAAGATAAATCGACATTTTTATATCTCTTAATATATTTAGATAATATAATTGGCAAATCAATAACAGTTTCAACTGTGCCAATTTCTAATTTTCCAGACGGTTCTTCTTTATTTTGAACGGCTTTTTTCATTTCATCTGTTAGCAATAATATTTCTTTGCTATATATTAATAGTTTTTTTCCTTCGGGTGTCAAACTCATACCCCGGCGATGCCGGTTAAACAACTGGGTATTCAGTTCAGTTTCGAGCTTTTGAATTCTCGATGTAATGTTCGATTGAACATATTTAAACTCCTTTGCAACTTCAGAAACAGTTCCTTTTTCTGCCACCTTCAGAAAGATTTCTAAGTCCTTAAATTCCACAATTTCTCCCCCTTTGCCCATTCTCACCTTTCTTCAATGATATCAAAAAAAATGATGATAATCATTATAAACATTCATTTTACGAGATATCAAAATCCATATACAATGATGATTACGATTGCTATATGAAAGAGGGAAGAGAAATTGAGAAATTCGGTATTCTTAGGGGCTATTTTATGTTTTATTGCTGCGGTTTCATGGGGAGCAATGTTTCCTGTAGCACATGCGGCTTTCAAACATATTGATCCATTCTATTTTACAATCTTTCGTTACGGAGCTGTTACGATCATTTTACTAGCGTTACTTTTATGGAAAGAAGGAAGGCAGGCTTTTCGATTTGAGGGAAAAGGGCTTTACCTATGGTTTTTCGGAACAATGGCGTTTACGGTTTACAATCTACTCATCTTCTGGGGAGAAGATTTATTAGGTGAATCAGGAGTGATGGTAGCATCCATTATGGAGTCGCTAATGCCGATGATTTCCATAGTGATTGTTTGGATGATTTTTAAGGACCGCCCTCATCTATTCACATTAATATGTGTACTTGTCTCATTTATCGGGGCTATGTTAGTGATCACTAAAGGTGATTTTAAAGCCTTTATGGGAGCGACGGATCACTTTATTCCTTCGATGCTCATCTTGATTGCAGTTGTTGGATGGGTCATTTACACGATGGGCGGCAATGAGTTCAAAGGTTGGTCTGCTTTGCGGTATTCAACGTTAAGCTGCTTACTCGGAACTATCACAGCTGTTGTTGTTACAGTAGGGGCAACTCTGTTTGGATATATACCAACCCCATCAGTTGATGGCATCAAAGCAGTAAGACCGCATTTATTGTTTATGATCATATTCCCTGGCGTCATTGCGCTGCTTGGCTGGAATATTGGTGTGAGTTTATTATCACCATTAAACGCACTGTTGTTCATTAACTTTGTTCCCGTTACAACACTCTCCATTTCGATTTTTCAAGGGAATGATGTAACAACATTCGATTTACTTGGTACTGTCCTTATCATCGTTTCACTTTTATCTAATAATATTTTTGTGAGGATGTCACAAAAGAAAGAATCCGTTCAGCAAGTCCAAACAATTTGAGTGAACGTATATCATACTGCAGACAAAACAGGGAAGTATCGGCAATAGATTTTTTCCAGTTAATGTCTAAATGCTCATATCCGTGCAAAAACGGCTCATATGAGGCTCATATCGGTTCATACGAGGCTCATATCCGCAGAAAATGGCTCATATATTTTTGAATGATGGATTCCAATGTGGGGTTGGTCAAAAAAATCCAGCCTAAGAAGGTCGATTTCCTTGTTAAGAGAAAAATCGACCTTTTTTGTAACCACTTTTAAAGGGAAGTAAGAGGATAGTCGCAGGAGATTAATTCAATTAAATAATGTTCTTGGGCTGATTTTTTTAAAAAAAATATAAAAAAATTTCGACCGGAAACGTGCTATATAATTGCTATTTTAGAAAAGGGAGGGAACTCGGACCAGTTGTCAGAATCTAGGTTGGTACGGAGATGAAAGCTAGTCCATTGAGGGGCTAATGAAATCCAAAGTGTGCTTACTTGTCCCCCTGGCCCGACCAGAGTGAATGCATTTCTGCCACCAATATATCTTCCCTTTAAATACCTTCCTTGACCTTCAAGGAAGGTTTCCTTTTAATGTAAACGGACGTTTTGCTGGGATAGTTTACACTGTTGTTAAAGTAAATACTGTCGAAAGAAATTAACCTAAATATTTAGAATTTTCAGTTGACAGCCCAAAATGAATTTTATATTATAGGCTTCAAGCAGGTAAGATTGTCAGACAATCAGACTGACAGACTAATTTTTACTTACCGTCCATGTTTTCCTCTTTTTACTCTCATCTTAGACTACTTCCAAAATGTCATTAGTCCCTCAGCCTCGGGTAGTCATGATTCCTTTTATTTTTACATTAAAATGTCAGCGCTTACATAATACAACCACGACTTAATTTAACGAAAGTATTAATAGCGCTTTCAAAACTATTAGAAAGGAGGTTTTTTACAAGGGTTCAATTAGGAAAGCCCACTACAAGTAAAAACTGCAATCTTTTAAAAACTAGCTATTTTAGAAGCTTTGAACAGACATCATCACGTGTGCCTTTCAGACAGCTTGACCATTTCTTTATTTAAAAAGGAGAGGGTTTGATTAATGGCTACTCCAGAAACAAAGGTCGCTGCAGGAATCCCCACTGGGCGCAGAGTAAAAGCCCGCTGGTGGGTTATGATTTTGATTTTTATCAGTACAGTTCTGGCCTATACCGATCGCTCCAATATATCAATTGTAGCAGTTACGATGATGGAGGAATTCGGCTGGAACGAACAGCAATTCGGCCTTTTGGCTTCGGCATTTTTTGTCGGTTACCTATTGTTGGGGATACCTGCTGGGTGGATGTCGGATAAATGGGGCGGTGTAAAGTTCCTCGCTGCCGGGGTGGCGATTTGGTCCGTCTTTACGATTGCAACCCCACTTGCTTGGAGCTTTGCCTCAATGGTTTTGTTCCGATTCTTGCTCGGGGTCGGGGAGGCTGTAAACTTTCCTTCACATACTTCGGTAGTGTCCAAATGGTCTCCGATCCATACGAGAGGACGATGGCAGGGACTGAACATGTCAGGGATGGCAGTAGGGGTTATGATAACCGCGCCAATCACAACGTATTTGACGTCAAAATTTGGCTGGCATGCTTCTTTTTACTTTTTCGGAGCTTTGGGAATCATTTGGTCAATCGTTTGGTTGAAAGTGGCGACAGACGATCCGAAGGACCATCCGTTCATCACAAAAGAGGAACTGGCTGAAATGGTACCGGAAAAAACGGCAGAGCCTGTGAAGGAGTTCAACATTCCCTGGTCCAAAATGCTTAAGATCAAGGAAGTATGGGGGCTTACGCTCATCTACTTTTTCCAGAATTATAATTGGTATTTATACCTTACCTGGCTTCCGGCTTATTTCATGAAGGAACGAGGGTTTACGCTTTTAAAGGTTGGTATTTATGGTGCACTCCCGTGGCTTGGGGCCTTCATTGCAATGAACCTGGCCGGAATTTTGTCCGATCATCTTGCTAAAAAACACTCGTTAACAACCGCAAGAAGAATACCGATTTATATTTCGTTCCTCGGAACAGCCATATTTATGGCATTGGGTGCCTATACGCCGAATGAATGGGCAGCACTCGCCTATATTACTCTTTCCGTCACCTGCTTAGGGCTTAACTTTACGATGTTCTGGACACTCCCGATCGATATTGGGCCGAAGACAGCCGGGACATTGTCGGGAATCATGAACACTTCCGGAACGATTGCCGGGATCATTGCACCTGCGCTCACAGGGTATTTGATCATCTCACTCGGTTCATGGCAATATGTTCTGTTCTTAGGTGCAGCACTTGCTTTAATGGGAGCAATTCTCACACGCTTCATGGTTTCGGCGAAACAAGTTCTCGATTAATGCAGGTTGGTCAAGAGATATGGCGAGTACCGCTCATCCCGTCAACCTTTATAGTGGCGAGAAAATCATATCTCTTGACCAAAAAATGAAAGCAGGGGAAGAAAATGTTTTTAACCGATAAAGACACCTTAAAAGCCGCACAACAAAATGAAGCCTTTCTGAATGATCTCCTTCAAAGCAGCGAGGCCTTTAAATTCGTAAAATATTCGATTAAGGAATATACGAAATCTCCGGCAAAATTCATGGCGGTGAACAAGGTAGAGTGGGAGGATCTTCTTCAGGCCTCTTACATTGGATTATTCAATGCTATCCGGAGAATGGATTTGAGACTCTCCCAAAAGGAGTGGGTAAAATATGCTTTTCTTACGATTAAAGGTGAGTTAAGGAATTTCTCGCGCTCCAATGATTCGAATATGATTGTCATCTCGCAGCGAATACGTGAACTGTATCCGAAATATAAAAAATTCCACGAGGAGTATTGGGTGATGCACCAGGCTGACCCAACCATCCAGGAAACAATGGAATATTTCAACATAAGTAAGGACGATGCGTTTGACCTTGTTTATGGCATGCAGGAAATCATCTACCAGGAGAGCGCCCGCAAACGAGCAAGTCTTGTTGCTAGTGAGCCAGCTTACCAATTCAGGGCTAAAGCTCAAAGTGTGGAAGACCTGGTAGTGAACAATATTCTTGTAAAAATGTACTTGGATTTTGTCAATGAAAAGCAGCGAAAGGTTATTTATCTTCATTATTTCAAGGGCTTCAGCAAAACGGAGGTTTCGAGGATTATGGGATGCTCACCGGCAATGGTAACGAAACACCTAGCTACTGCTTTTGACCAAATCAGAAGAAAGATAGGATAAGAATTTTTTCTCTACTCCCATTGTCAGACAATCAGACAAACTATCAATTAAAAAATGAGGGAGCGCGATGTTTAAGGTTATTGGCAAGAAAAAGAAATTTGAAGAAGTGCTCGATCAAATTAAATCGCTGTTAATTCGCAAAGAGCTAAGGATTGGCCAAAAGCTGCCTAATGAAATTGAATTATCCGATTCTATGGGCATCAGCAGGTCCTCCTTGAGAGAGGCATTCAAGGTGCTGTCTGTTCTTGGCATCATCGAAGGAAAATCAGGTGAGGGGACTGTCATCAAGCAGGCCGACCCGGAGAATTTAAAAAGCATCATGTCTTTAGTGGCCATTTCGCGTGGGCTTGATACGAGTGAATTGTTTGAGGTACGGACGATTCTGGAGGCAGCGGCGGCCAGTTATACAGCAGCAAGGAGAACTGAAAAGGAACTGGAGCATATTGAACAAATTCTATTGGAAATGGATGAACACTATGTTTCAGGGGATGAAGAGGCACAATCACAGTTCGACTTCCTGTTCCATCAAGCGATTGTAAAGGCATCGCAGAACCGGTTGCTTTTAATGCTGGTAGAGGTCATTTCTGACTTATTAAGTGAACAGATTCGGAATACCCGAAGTGAGCTTTCAACCTCTCCGGAAATTCTGAAGCGATTCCAGCGGGAGCACTGGGCCATTTTCGCGGCGATAAAAGATAAAGATTCAGTGAAGGCGCAGCAAGTCATGTCCCAACACTTAATCCTTGCGAAAGCAGAACTCGGCGTTGTCCGGGCTGATTAAGCTATTTAAAAAGGAGGTGCTGTTTTGCAAAAGCTATCTCAATTTTTCGAATCAAAAAGTGCCGTTGCTTTAGGGAAGCTTTTGAAGGAAGTTGAAAACCAAACTCCAGCAAGTATCGACATCCTGAAGGAAAGTTCGTTCCGAAAAGGAAATGCCCATATCGTCGGCATTACCGGTCCGCCTGGTGCGGGAAAAAGTACGCTAGTCAGCAAGCTGGCCAAGAAACTTGCTGAAGAAGGCGTCAACCTCGCTATAGTATGTGTCGACCCAACCAGTCCTTTTACAAAAGGTGCCCTTCTCGGAGACCGGATCCGGATGCAGGAATTGGCCAAGCTGCCGAACGTGTTTATTAAAAGCCTGGCGACACGGGGAAATCTTGGCGGCCTCGCCTCATCGACGGCCGATATAGCGAGTGTCCTGGATGCTTACGGGATGGATATCATTTTGATCGAAACTGTCGGAGTCGGTCAAATTGAATTTGATGTACTGGAGGTCGCCGATACAGTCCTGCTTGTCAATGTACCTGGCCTCGGTGATTCACTGCAAACGATGAAGGCAGGGATTATGGAAATTGCCGATGTATTTGTTATCAATCAGGCTGACCGGCCGGGTGCTGACCAAAGTGTCAAGGATCTAACTATTATGATCCGTGAATCGGGGAAAATGGACTGGCGCCCTCCGATCCGCAAAACAATCGCCACTCAAGGAGAAGGAATTGATGACTTAATCTCGGAAATGATGGCCCATAAGGACTACCTTCAATCGACAGGCTTGTGGAAGAAAAAACGCGAGGCGAGAAATCTTGCCAGGTTGGACAGCATGATTCATGAGCTTTTAACAAGGGCAGTTGACGAAACAATTAACCGCAGTGATTATCTTCAGCAAAAGATCCAGGATGTTAAAAATGGAATCAATGATCCTTTCACGATTTCACAAGAGATTGTTACTAGTTTGGTAGGAGACAAGACGACAAACCAATATGGAGGTTACCATGGTGCAAAAAACAACTAAAGAAACTGGGAAACTATTTGATCAGGACATTGTCAATGAAATTGAAAGGCAAAAACAGCGCTGGCAGGAAGAAACGGTTAAAGGCAGGGACGGCGGAGACAACTTTTATTCAGACTCCGGCATTCCGGTTAAACTTCTTTATACCCCGGATGATGTAAAGGACCTGGATTACCAGAAAGATATTGGCTTTTCCGGTGAGGCCCCATATGTCAGGGGTGTTTATCCAAATATGTACCGCGGCCGGCTGTTCACGGTTAGGCAAATTGCCGGTTACGGAACGCCTGAGGATACGAATGAGCGCTTTAAGTTCCTCCTGAAAAATGGAGCAACCGGGACGAGCGTGGTGCTCGACTTGCCTACAATCCGCGGCTATAACTCCGACGACCCTGAAGCAGAAGGCCATGTCGGCGCGGCTGGTGTTGCAATTGATTCGATTGAAGATATTGAAGCTTTATATGAAGGAATTCCGATTGACGAAGTCTCGAGTAATATCGTTACCCATCTGCCAAGTACAACTGTTGTATTGATGGCGATGTTTGCTGCAGCGGCCGAGAAGAAAGGGATTCCGCTGGAAAAATTGTCTGGGACGAACCAGAATGATTTCCTGATGGAAACGGCAATTGGCAGTTCGCTTGAGGTCCTTCCGCCAAAAGCATCATTCCGACTGCAATGTGACGCGATTGAATATGCAAGCAAAAATCTGCCAAGGTGGAATCCGGTCAGCTATAACGGCTATAACCTGAGGGAAGCCGGTACGACAGCAGTTCAGGAAGTGGCTTGCGCGATTGCAAACGCGATTGCCACTTCGGAAGAATTGATCCGCCGCGGCAATAAAATTGATGACTTTGCCAAGCGCCTGTCGTTTTTCTGGAACCTGTTCAATGATTTCTTTGAAGAAATTGCGAAATGCCGTGCGTCAAGGCTGGTTTGGCACGAGGTAATGACTGAACGCTTCAATGCCCAACATCCGAAATCCCAGTTGATGAGGTTCCATGTTCAGACCGCCGGGATTACGCTAACAAAAGTTGAGCCGCTCAACAATATCGCCCGGTCCGCGATCCAGGGACTTGCGGCAGTTCTCGGCGGCGCTCAGTCACTGCATGTCGATTCGTTTGATGAAGCATACTCTGCCCCAACTGAGGAGTCAGCGCTTATTTCGATCAGGACTCAGCAAATCATCCAGGCGGAAACGAATGTCGTCAATACCGTCGACCCGCTGGCAGGCTCTTATTTTGTAGAAAGCCTGACGAAAGAAATGGCCCAGCGTATCCGTGATTATATTGCGGAAATCGAAGACCGCGGCGGTTTGGTCGAGTGTGTAGAAACCGGCTGGCTGCACCGCGAAATTTCCGATTTTGCCTATCAGATGCAAAAGGATATCGAAAGCGGCAAGCACAAAATCGTCGGGCTCAATTACTTCCCATCCGAACAGGATAAAACAAAGGTGCCGGTCTTCAGGTATCCTGAGACAGCCGAAGCCCGCCAGAAGGAAAAACTTCGGAAGCTTCGTGAAAAGCGCAACCAGGAAAAGGTTGAAAAGGCGCTTGCCGTCTTGCGCCAAAAATGCCATGAGGATGTAAACCTGATGCCATATATCAAGGAAGCCGTCCTCGAATATGCGACCCTTGGAGAAATTGAAGAAGTATTCCGTGAAGAATTCGGCCTCTGGCAGTTCCCGTTGGCATAATTTGGGTTCCAGAAGGTTCCGCCGGCAAGGTCCGGCTGCTGGAAGGTTTCATTAGAATAGATCGGCCTCTGGCAAGTCCAGTTGGCCGCAAAAACTATACATTTCTTTTTCAAAATAAGAGGAGGTTTTCGTTCATGCAAGTTAAAGTCGTCATGGCTAAATTGGGCTTGGATATTCACTGGCGAGGCGCGCTTGTTGTTTCACGGATGCTGCGTGATGAAGGGATGGAGGTAGTTTACCTTGGTAATCAATTTCCTGAACAAATTGTCGATGCGGCTATCCAGGAGGGAGCGGATGTCATCGGGCTCAGCACGCTTGGTGGAAATCATCTGACTCTCGGTCCAAAGGTTGTCCAAATCGCCAGGGAAAAAGGCGTCGATTCCTTGATTATTATGGGCGGAGTCATTCCGGAGGATGATATCCCACCATTGAAGGAAGCAGGGATCGCCGAAGTGTTTGGCCCGGAAACGTTGATTGGGAATATCGCGGACTTTATCCGTTCGAACGTGAATCAAACAATTGCGAAATAGACGAATGCCTATGCCAGAGGGCTGCACAATTTCGGTGCGGCCCTCTATTAAACCAGTAAAAGGAGGGAGTCCTATGCTAAAAATGCCATTACTCAAGCAATGGCCGCCCAAATATGATTCTAGCTACCTTCCTGAAACCGATGAAAAATATTGGTACAAAGACATCGAGACGGCTTCAAAGGAAGAACTGGATGAGATTGTTTTTGCAAAAATAAAAAACGTGCTCAATTATGCCCAGGAAAAATCAGGTTTCTATCAAAGAAAGTGGGCTAAGGATGGATTCCATCCAGAGGATGTTAAAAGTTTAAAAGATTTCGAGCAGGTGCCGATTACAACCAAAGCGGAGGTAAGGGAGGATTTGGAGGAGTACGCGCCGTTCGGGTCCAATGTTTGTATTCCGTACTCCGAGGTGCATCGGATTCAGGGAACATCCGGTACAACAGGAAAGCCAACCGTCTTTTCGTTTGGAAAGGACGATTGGGAGCGGATAGCCCATCAGCATGCCCGTATCATGTGGAGTTTCGGGATGAGGCCAAGTGACCTGATGTTCATCGCGTCACCGCTCAGCCTTTATATTGGCAGCTGGGGTGCGCTAATCGGCGCAGAAAGGCTTGGCGCAAAAACCTTCCCGTTCGGAGCAGGGCAGCCGGGACAAACAGAGAAGGCGGTTTATTGGCTGAAGGAAGTTAAGCCGAGCGTATTTTACGGGACTCCTTCGTATGCTCTGTATCTTGCGGAAAAAGCAAGGGAACTAGGGGTTGATCCAAAGGATTTTGGATTCAGGATTCTGTTCTTCTCAGGTGAACCAGGAGCTGGCGTGCCGGCGACGAAAAAGAAGATCGAAGACACGTTCGGAGGAATTTGCATCGATTCCGGGACAATGGCTGAAGTTACGCCATGGATGAGCAACACCGAATGCGAGCATCGCCAGGGAGTCCACCTGTGGCAGGATGTGGTGTATACGGAGGTTGTCGATCGCGATACTCATCGTCTCGTTCCTTACGGAGAAGAAGGTGTTCCTGTTTACACTCCGCTTGAACGAACCTCTCAGCCGGTCATTCGCTATTGGTCAGGTGATTTAACGACCTGGACAGATGAACCATGCTCATGCGGGCGGGTGTATCCACGCCTGCCAAAGGGGATTTATGGCCGAATTGATGACATGGTCACAGTGCGCGGCGTCAATGTTTATGCGAGCCTGCTGGAAAATGTCATAAGAAGAATCGACGGACTAGGGGAAGAATTCGTAATGGTCGTTACCCGTGACCACATTATGGACGAAGTGACCGTCCAATGTGAAAGCCTGGGAACGAGAAATGAAACCGAGTTGAAGGACCAGCTTTCAAGGGAACTGAAGCGGGAATGCGGTGTCACATTCGCCATCGACCTGCTTCCGCTGGGAACACTTGATAGGACGCAATTTAAGGCGAAGCGGGTAATTGATAAGCGGAATTTTAGGTCGTAATTTCAACGGGAGGGAATGTTTTTGCATTTCCTCTCTAGCCATGAAAGGGGAGGCATACATATGAAGCTGAAAGATCAAGTAGCATTGATAACCGGCGGAGCGAATGGAATCGGCAAAGTAACAGCCGAGAAATTTCTGCGTGAAGGGGCAAAAGTTGTTATAAGCGACTTCAATGAAGAAGCGGGACAAAAAGCGGAACGGGAGCTTGCCGAAATTGGAACAGTAAAATTCGTCCATGGTAACGTTGCTGATACGGAAGGCGTAAAACGAATGGTTGAGGAGGCGGTTGCCGCTTTTGGCAGGATTGATATTCTTGTCAACAACGCCGGAATCACCATCGATGGGCTGCTGACAAAAATGGATGAAGATTCATGGGAAAAAGTGATTTCCGTTAATTTGACGGGTGTGTTTAAGTGTACGAAAGAAGTTGTTCCCCTCATGCTCGAGCAAGGATCCGGTGTCATCTTGAATGCTTCGTCGGTGGTCGGCATCCATGGAAATGTAGGGCAGACAAATTATGCGGCTACTAAGGCGGGGGTAATTGGCTTGACGAAAAGCTGGGCAAAGGAGTTCGGTCCTAAGGGAATCAGAGTCAATGCTGTCGCGCCAGGCTTCATTGTCACCGACATGACGGCAAAGGTGCCGCAAAAGATTCTTGATATGATGGAGTCCAAAACTCCGCTGCGAAAGCTCGGCCGTCCCGAAGATATTGCCGCTGCCTATTTGTTTTTAGCCAGTGAGGACGCAGGGTTCATTAATGGCACAGTATTAAGCGTTGACGGCGGGCTGGTCATTTAATCTAGCGCTATTTGAAGGAAAAGGAAGCAGGGAATAGTCCCCTGCTTCCTTTTCTCGTCTATACTTGCCGTAAATTTATGTATCACATGAAGGTATCTAATTCGTTTTCAGTGTGCATGTGTTAATAAGATGAGCTAAGCCGGGTGTACTCGAATGAAAATGGCTGGGTAAGCTCCAGGGTTGCAAGATCTGCATCAATATAGAGATAGCCGTTTTTTTGTTGTATGAGCAAGGCTTTCTTAAGCTGAAGTATACTCATCCCGGGGCGTTTTTTAAGCATTTCCGCTAATGTCGTTTTCATGCTTAACCATCCTTTCATTCTTTCGTTACCACTATTATCACATTGTTTTCGTTAGAAATGTGAGTTAAATGTTGCAGCATGTTGACCAATTCGTGTCAAATTTTCGTCTAAATGGGACTAGCCTGCTGTAGATTTTTGTCGTTTTAGGGTTGGTGGCTTGAGGTTTTAAGGTGGGTGCTCCTAAATTTGGGAGTGTAGGCGAACTGGGGTGGGGCTGCCTGGCTTGATGGCATCGACCGATTTTCCCAAAAAAACAACCCGCTAGCCTGAATTGGTTAGCGGGTTGTTTGCTCTCGTTCGTCTAGCTCCAGCGCCTATCGCCTAGCAAACTTCAGGTCTCCTCCCTACGATAAGTCATCATCGAATCGCTATCGCTCTTCGTGATTCCTTTATCTCAGTCGAAGCCCCTCCATTTTGTACGGCGATGATCGAGGCGCTTGCGCTTTTGTTCTTATATAATGCTTTGGTGTTCGGTTTTGTGTTTTGTAGCTATGCTTACGAGCACGAATACAAGGAGTGATGCAATTATTGGAATTGTTACACTATGCATGCCAAATAAATTTCCATGAGCTTGATAAATATAAACATACGAAACAAGTCCGACTATCATCGATGAGATGGCTCCGTATTTATTGGCGCCTTTCCAATAGAGGCCAAGCACGACGTTCCATAAGAAGGCCGATTCAAGTCCGCCAAAAGCGAACAGGTTCAGCCAAATTAATAGTTCTGGCGGATTTAAGGCAAAGAGCACAACGGCTATTCCGACAACGGTTGTGACGATAAAGCTCATCCGCTTTATTTCCGCTTCTTTTGCAGCTGGTTTGATATAGTTCAAGTACACGTCTTTCACAAGCGTCGAGCTTACTAAGATAAGCAATGCGTTGACTGTGGACATGATGGCTGCCATCGGGGCTGCCAATACGACTCCGGCAAGTACCGGCGGCAAAATTTCGAGTGTTAAGGTCGGCATGACTTTGTCGCCAATTTCAATCCCTGGAATGACGGCCCGGCCGAAAACTCCGATCAAGTGCATCCCAAACATGATTGTTCCGATGCCAATTGTTCCGATGATAATCGCGCGATGCATGCCTTTTGAGTCTTTGTAGCTCATTGCGCGAACGGCGATTTGCGGCAAGCCGATGACGCCGATTCCAATTAAGATCCAGAAGGTAGATACATAGAGCGGCGAAAGGCTTGCATCTGCGCCGTACGGTGAAACTAGATTTGGATTTTCAGCAACAAGTTCAGCCATGATCGCAGAAACTCCGCCGCCTTCGATTATAACGGCGACGAGTAAAATCACGGTGCCAATAATCATTACTGAACCTTGCAGTGCATCAGTTAGGGCAACAGCCGCAAAGCCGCCGACAATAACATAGACAAGGACGGCCACTGCGAAAATCAGCAAGGCTCCCCGGTAGGATAAGCCTGTTAATGATTCGATTAAGCGTGCTCCGCCAACCCATTGTGCGGTCATTGAAGCAAATAAAAACACAAAGATCGCAAGTGAGGAAAGCAGCACGATTGCATTTGATTGATAGCGTGCCTTTAGGAAGTCAATTAACGTAATTGCTTCATATTTACGTGCGATGATCGCGAACTTCTTTCCTAAAATCATCAGGACAAAGTAGCCAGCTGGCAATTGAGCCATCGCAAGCAACACCCAGCCGAGGCCGGTTTGATAGGCTACACCTGGACCGCCAATAAAGCTTGAGGCACTTCCATATGTCGCCATCATCGTCATCGCGAGCAGGAAGCCGCCCATTTCGCGGCCGCCCAGGAAATAATCCGATAGAAACGAATTTGATCGCCGAACATAAGCGTTTGCCCAAAAGCCAATAAAGAAAATAATAATAAGAAATAGTGCGAGTGGAGCGATTACTTGCCAGTGCATTCTTCATCTCCCTCTTCAAGTGGAACTTCGGTGAAGAAGAATTTCATGACTATGGCTATTAAAACAATCATGAAAATCGTCCCAGCAATGCAGCTATAAAAGAACCATGCTGGAAAACCGAGGATATACGTATATGTTGCCGGGTCCTGATTTCCGAGCCCATACGCAAAACCATACCAAATAATAAAGTTTATTATTACAAGAATCACACCGATAATTGCTTCCCGGTGTGCAACTTTAAAGCGTTTATCTTCCATATGCACACACCTTTCCCTTTTATATTTTAAACGTACTTTCTGGAAAAACAAGCAGGAATGCAAACTAGGAGGGTTCTTGTCTGCTGGAAATGAAAGGATAGATTTCTATCGAAAGCTGGAGGGTATGGGATGTAGGGACTAGAAGAGGGGGGACATAATCGAAGCTTTGCTATTCTTCCTTTTTGCAGTTTTTTGTTGAGGGCTGTGCGTATAGGCATGAGATGGGGCCTCGGTGTATCGGCCAGTTTTTCCAAAAAAGAAAAAAATCTTTAAAACTAGTAGCGCTCTGGCGTTACTTTTTTTATGCTTATTATATGAAATTGGAGATTAGGACAGAGGGATGGCTAATGAAAACCATCCCATCTTTACCCTTTACCGAGAGAGGATGTGCAGCTTGAAGATGGCGGATAGGATACTGGTTTTGAAGGAGCTTTTGGAGAAGCGGGCGTATCGGGAGGCATTTGGCCTTTTGAATGCGGAGCTTGAGGAGCTGAAGGGGCAGCCGCTTTCGGTTGTGCGCAAGGCGCTTGCTGATATTGGGACTGTGGATGAGTTTTATACGCTGATTAAGTTGGCGGACCGCGGGGCGATGTACCGGCTTGTTTCAATTCTTTCCCGGGCTGCGCATAAACGTTTCAATACGCTGCAGACGGCTGTCTGGTATTGTGACGAGCTGCTCGATAGCGGCCGGGCACTCGATGCCGAGGAGCTGATTGCGGGTTATATAGAAAAGGCAGAGAGGGATGCGGATACTCCTGCTGAGCATATAGAGCGGGCGTTGTTTTGCCAGGTTCGATGTTTGATTGAAATGAAAAGGTTTTCTGAGGCAGAGGTTGTTATGGAAAAGGTGAAGGCTGCTGCTGATGGGCCTAGTTGGGACAGGCTTGGGTTTTACAGCTTGTTGACCGGGGACAGGGAGAAGGCTGAGGTGTATTTGAAGAAGGGTTTGGATGATCCTGAGCTTGATTATTTCTGCTATCTTATTCTCGCGAATGTGAAGGCGGCCAATGGTGAGCATGCGGAGTCGCTTGCGATTTTACAGGAGGCGAAGATGCTGTTCCCGAACCTGCCGGCGCTGCTAGTAGAGGAGTTGCGCAGGTATCGGGACCTGGGCGATGATGGCCGGATGCTTGCTGTGATGGATGAGGTTGACATGCTTGTTCCGTTCCATTCGATGAAAGGCTATTTTGGGCATTTGCGGGCGGCGGCTCTTTACCGGAAGCAGGATGTTGCTGGACTTCGCAGGTTTTTGATGCAGGAGGAATTGAAGAGTTCAGTGTTTTTTGGAGAAACGTTGGGCGATGGCAACTGGAAGGAATTGCAGGTCACGCCGGTGGTCCAGAAGAATAATTTCTGTGTCCCTGCAGCGCTCGAGATGCTCACTGGCTATTATGGAAAGGGGCACAAGCAGGACGAGATTGCACGGCATATTTTCGATGTGACCGGCTCGAAGCTTTCGAAAACGGTGGAATATCTGGAGTCGCTCGGGTTTGCCTGCAGGTATTTTGTCGGCGGCAAGGCTCGCTGGCAGGGGCTGCTTGACGGGGAGGCTCTCGTGGTGCTCAGCATCGAGTCGGAGAACAGCCTGCACGTTCAGCTTTTGACCGGTTATGATGACCGCTTCGGGATTTATCATATCCAGGATCCGAATTTGCTGGAGACTCTTTATTTGAAGCAGGAAGACGTTGAAGGGACGGCAGCGAATTCGAGCTTTTTATCGATAGCGGTTGTGCCGGGTGAAAGGTCAGCGCTGCTTGATGGACTTGATGCCGGGGAAGATGCGTTCTTCCGGGAGCTGTTCCGGCTTTCCGACTTGATGGATGACGACGAAAAGGAGTATAAAGATGCACTGCTCGGTTTTTTGAAAAAGAACAGCCATCAGCTTTATGCACAGATGTTTGCGATTAAGCGGTTTTCCGGGGAAGGTGATTGGGCGTTTGTCAGAAAGTGCATTGAACGGCTGGCTGAAGCTCAGCCGGAAAGTGATTTTGTAAAGCTGTACAGTGCCCAGGCCTTTTTTCAGCATGATGAGTTGGTTCGCGCGGAGGCAATGCTTGCCGGGGTAAAGGAGAAATCATCGAGTCCGTTCTATCACTATCTTGCCGGGCGTGCTGCGCAGCTTAGGGATGATTATGGAAAAGCAATGCAACTGTTCCGGGATGCGGTTCAAATGGACCCTGACCAGTATTATACATGGACGTATTTGGCGCACGCTTATCTGGACTCGAAACAACCTGAGCTGGCGCTTGAGTTTTCGGGGATTGCGATGGAGGTTTCGCGGGACGAACAGTTCACCTCTGTGCATCATGCCGATATACTCGCTGAGGCTGGCCGGGTAACGGAGGCGGAGGAACTGCTGAGTAGGCTTTTGGCAGAGGATAAGCGGAATGCGTATTATTGGTATAAACGGGCGAAGCTTGACGAGCAGCGGGGCAGGATTACCAGGGCGGTTCGTGGATACAGGGTAGTTGTCGGGCTTGAAAAAGAATTGCCGTTCGGCTATTTGGCGCTAGCGGATGTTTATGAGAATGAGCTTGCTGATTTGGATGCGGTGGAAGCTGTGCTTGTTCGAGGGGCTCAGGAAGCGGATTCTCCTGAGCTGTATGTGAGGCTCGGGGATTTTTACGCCGGCCGGGAAGAGCTGGACAAGGCAGAGACGGTTTATGCGGACTGTATGGAGAGGTTCCCTGATGAGCGGTATGCGTTTATTGGACATGCGGACGTGCTAGCCGCCCGTGGCGAGGTGGATGCGGCGGTTGAATATTTAGCGGGGTGCCGGGAACGATTTGCGGAGGATAGCGAGTATTTGATCAATGGCGGCCGGATGATGGCTCGCTGGGCAACCGACAAACAGGATACGGATCTGCTTGAAAAAGCATTGGGGTTGTTTGAAGCTGGATTTTCCTATATTTATGGAAATCTTTCAGATGCTCTTGATATGTATGTGGATATTGTCGTCGGAACACCTTGTTTGCCTCGCGGGATCGAATTTTTAGAGGAGAAGGTGGAGGCGTTTCCGGAAGATGCGCTCTATCTAGTTTATTTAGGGGCTCTCTATGAATATGGGGATATGTATCCTGTGGCGGTTTCGTATTACGAAAAGGCAATTTCGCTGAAGGAGGACTCGTTCCCGTGGTTCCGTCTCGGTGAAACATATGTTAAGTGCGGACAGCCCGGGCTGGCAAGGGAAGCTTTGGAGACTGCGCTCAGGCTCGATCCGGAGGTGGATGGTGCTTTATCGAGGCTTGCTGAGCTAGCGGCGATGGAAGGAGATTCAGAGCTGGAGGCTTCCTGGCTGCTGAAGCTCCTTGGGATTGCGCCGGAACGGGTTAATGTCGAGCGATTGAGTTCATTGCTGGATGCAGGGGATTTGAGGAAGCTTGCTGATACCTTGAAGGGATTGGAAGAGCGTGCCGATATTGATGAGGTCTGGCGGTTGGATAGCCTTGCATATGTAAGGGGTGCACTTGGTGATTTTGAAAAAGAGGCAGAGTATTTGGAGGCTGCGGCTGAAGCTGCTGTGGTGGCGGCTGGTGAGGAGAGGCCGGAATTGCGGCATCACCGGGCTAAGCTTGCGATGAAGCGCGGGGCCTGGAAGGAAGCAGGGGTTCTTCTAAAAGAGCTGCTTGAGGAGTTTGGCGGCGAGGACGAACTTTATGAGACATTGGTTTCGATGTATGTCGGGTCAGGAAAGTGGATGAAGGCGCCAGAGTTCCTGAAGGCGTTGAATGTCGATAATGAAACGAAGAGTGCAATCTTTGCGAAGGCCGCAGAGGCGTTTGGAGACTATTATTCAAGCGTTGACTGGGAGGAAGGAAATGGTTCAGGAGGCCGGTTTGCGGTTGGTCGCTTGTTTAGGTCAATCAAGAGCAAGTCGAAGATGTTCATGATGATTGGCCTTGTAATTGATTTGTATACCACAGCGGCGAAGCTTGACTCTGAAAATGTATTGGCAGTGTTGAAGCTGGCTGAATTCCATGAGGGAATACTAGATATCCCGGGCGCGAAGAAGGTATTGCGGAATTACTTGGACAAGAATGGCTGGGATTCTGAAGTCGGTGAGCAGCTTGGGCTTCTTATCCTGAACTATGAGGAAAACGGCGCAGCGAAGGAAGAAGATTTAATTGAGGCACGGAGGTTATTTGAGCGCTGCCTGGAGGACACAGAGAATAGCCCTCATTTTAAAAAGCTGATCGGGTTTGCCGAGTTTCAACTGGAAAATGGGACAAAAGCCGGGCGGCTGCTGCATGAGGCAATTGAAGAAGACCCGTATGCTGTCCGTGGTGAGGCGTTTTATACACTCGGTGTGCTGTACGGCCAAAAAGGCAGGAACAGCAAGGCAGTTGAAATCCTTGAAGAAGGGATTCAGTACCACCCGTTTGACGTGGCACTTTATGTTGAGTTGGGCAATGCCTATGAAAGGCTGGGGAAAGTGGATGCCGCGTTGGAATCGGCAGAGCGAGCGGTGGAACTTGACCCGGATAACCTAATGGCCCGCTACCGCCGGGCATGCTTCCTCGCATTAGCAGGCCGGGAACAGGAAGCTCGAGATGACTTAGAATATGTCCTCGAACACGACCAAGACGGTGAATTCGCAGAACAAGCACAAGAAGAAAAAGCATTACGGGGAATTGAGATAGGGGTATAAATTAGGGGCTGGGCAAGGAGTGCTACTGGTATTGTTGGTTTTTTGCGTATACATTCCAAGCGCCAGGCCCGGCATTGATTAAAAAGGTTTGAGATCCGCCGAAAAAAAATAAAAACCAAAGAAGCAGATAGAATACCTCTGCTTCTTTTTTGGGAAATATAATAAACAGTCTATCCAGCCTGTCCACTCCACGCGGACAAAATAACCAAAAAGTCCATAACAGGGGTCTGACCCCTTATTTAAGTATAAAAACAAAATGCCTGCTCCATTTGCATAATGCAAAGGGGCAGGCATTTTTGTGCTTTATTTTGGATGAGGAAGTATGCCAGCTTTATGGTTTTACTTAATCAAGAGGAGGGAAGCGGCTCATGCTTCCTCCCGAGATATATCTTTGATCAGATTTCCATGAAAAAATTTCCAGACAATTCTCAAGCCTTGAGACGAGAAATTTGTCTTCTATTCGTGTATAGTAGGAAAAGTCTTTTCAAAAGTACCAACTTTTTGTTATTATATAAATTGTTGGTTGTTAGTCGTTTCCCCTTTTCCCCTTTCCCCTTACGCACTTCTTTTTAAACTTTCCGGGGCAAATAAAGCGACAAAAAATGGAGAAACTAAATATGATATGGGCAATTTTATAAAATGAGGTGGTTTGATGAATCCCATAGTAGAAGTCAGGAATGTTTCCAAGATTTTTGGAAAATCACCTAAAGCAGCAATTGATTTGTTGAAGCAAGGCAAATCGAAAAAGGAGATCTTAAAACAGACAGGTCACACAGTTGGCGTGAAAAATGTCAGTTTCGAAATATACCCTGGTGAAATATTTGTCATTATGGGGTTGTCCGGAAGCGGGAAGTCCACTTTGATCCGGATGTTCAATAGGCTGATTGATCCTACAATAGGCGAGATTTTGATTGATAATGAAGATATCGTCAAGATGAATAGTGCCCGGTTAAGGGAAGTCAGACAGAAGAAAATCAGTATGGTTTTTCAAAATTTTGCTCTGTTCCCGCATAAAACGATCCTGGAGAATGCGGAGTATGGACTGGAAATCAAGAACGTACCAGTGGAGGAACGGCGTGAAAAAGCGATGAAGGCTTTGGCAAGTGTCGGTCTAAAAGGTTATGAAAACCAGCTTCCATCCCAATTGAGTGGGGGAATGCAGCAGAGGGTTGGACTTGCCCGGGCCCTTGCCAGCGATACTGATATCATCTTAATGGATGAAGCCTTTAGTGCTCTTGACCCGTTGATTCGAAAAGACATGCAGGATGAATTGATTGAAATTCAAGAACAATACAAGAAAACGATCATTTTCATTACCCATGACCTGGATGAGGCATTGAGGATTGGGGATCGAATTGCTTTGATGAAGGACGGCAGCGTCATTCAATTGGGCACACCGGAACAAATCATGATGCAGCCTGCCAATGAATTTGTTGAGAAATTCGTTGAGGATGTTGATTTATCCAAAGTTTTAACAGCATCACATGTTATGAAACGAGCGGAAAAAATTAGTGTCGACCGGGGTCCGCGGGTTGCGCTTGAGATTATGCGGAAGCAAGGGTATTCCAGCATATTTGTCGTCGACCGCCATCGGAAACTCCTTGGAGCATTGACCGCAGAGCAAGCACGACAGGCAATCGACCAGAATCAGTCGATTTCTGAAGTAATGACAACCGACATTCCAACGGTTACCGAGGATACGTTATTGGCTGATCTCATGGATACGATGGCAACTTCAAGTCTGCCAATCTCCGTCATTGATGAAGAGAAAAGAATTAAAGGAATCATTATCCGCGGAGCTGTCATTGGCGCTTTAGCCGGCAATAAAGATTCCCTGAATGAAATGGAGGGGGAATAAGTACATGAATATACCGAAAATCCCTCTGGGAAGTTGGATCGATTCTTTAGTGGAATGGATTACCGTGGCGTTTGCTGGATTATTTTCATTTATTACAACTGCAATCGACGGGTTATTGGATCTTATCGTTAATGTATTAAGTGCAGGCCCTCCAATCGTATTAATCATCGTCCTGGCCCTTTTAGTGGCATATACGAGCAGATGGCCGTTAGGAATCTTTACGGTGGTCAGCTTGCTGTTGATCGATAATCTTGGATACTGGGAGTCAGCGATTCAAACACTTGCGATTGTATTAGTGTCGGGATTTCTGACAATCCTGATTGGTATTCCAATTGGAATTTGGTGTGCACAAAGTAAAACAGTGCAAAGGATTGTCACACCAGTTTTAGACTTTATGCAAACAATGCCTGCATTTGTTTATTTGATTCCTTCGATCTTATTTTTCGGAATTGGAACCGTTCCGGGTATTATTGCTTCATTTATTTTCGCAATTGCGCCAACCATACGTATGACCAATCTTGGTATTCAGGAAGTGCCTAAAGACCTGATTGAAGCGTCGGATGCGTTTGGTTCAACAAGCAGCCAAAAGTTGCTGAAAGTTCAATTGCCACTTGCCACTCCAACGATTTTGGCCGGGGTTAACCAGAGTATAATGCTCGCCCTATCAATGGTTGTTACGGCTTCGTTAGTTGGTGCGCCTGGCCTTGGGGCAGACGTTTACCGGGCTGTCAGCCAAATTAATGTGGGCCAGGGATTCGAGGCAGGTTTATCGATTGTCTTTATCGCGATTATCCTCGACCGGCTCACACAAAACTTACGCAAGCCGGCATATGGGCATGTCATTAAGGGAAGATATGTCGCTGCCATCCTAGCAGCACTTGTTGTAGGTACTATCCTTGTTCAAGCATTTGCCAAGGAAAATGCGGTTAAAGTCGATCCGAATTCGATAGGTGGCCAAACCAATTATGAAATCACCGGGATTGAACCTGGGGCCGGAATTATGGCACAGGCTAGCAATGGAATTTCCGAATATGGGTTGGATCAATGGAAAGTTATAGAAGGCTCTTCTGCAGCTATGTATGCTGAATTAGACAAAGCTTATAAGAATAAGAAGCCGATTATTGTTACTGGCTGGGCACCGCACTGGAAGTTTTCTAAATACGATTTGAAATTTCTTGAAGACCCAAATGGAGTATTCGGAGGGGTTGAAGGAATTCATACACTCGTTAGGAAAGGCCTCGAGCAGGATGCACCTGGCGCTTATAAAATCCTAGATCAATTTTCCTGGGAGACGGGAGATATGGAAGCCGTAATGGTCGATATCCAAGAAGGTATGAGTCCAGAAGAAGCTGCTGAAAAATGGATATCGGAAAATCAGGAGCTAGTAGCAAAGTGGACAAACGGGGCCCAAGAAGGTAATGGTGAAGACATCAACCTGGTCTATGTTGCCTGGGATACAGAGATCGCCAGTACGAATGTCATTGGCAAGGTACTTGAACAAAATGGCTTCAAGGTCACACTCAGCCAGGTAGAAGTCGGCCCGATGTTTGCCGGTGTTGCCAACGGAAGTTCCGATGCGATGGTTGCAGCCTGGCTGCCAAGTACCCATGTCGAATATTATAATACGTATAAGGACGATCTCGTTGATCTTGGACTAAACCTTCAAGGAACAAGAAATGGATTGGTCGTACCTGAGTACGTTGACATTAATTCAATTGAGGACTTGAAATAGGTTAGGTTATAGTAAAGTGACTTCAGATTTTTTGGACGGTACCTCTGCTAATAGGGGTGGCTTTAAGGATTAATCAATAGAACAAAAAAGGGACTTCCAGCATTGGGGTCCCTTTTTTGTTGAAAGCAGGAAGTGTAAGTATTTAATTAAGTTAACAAAATAATTATTTAAATTTTTGTGATTTTAGAAAATTTAGCATTGACAATCCAATAAAACGCTTTCATAATATGGATTGTAAACGTTTCAATTTTTATTTAAATAATAATTGAAACGTTTCAAATATAAGGTATGGTGATTGGTTATGACGACAATAAAAGATGTTTCCAGGCTCTCAGGAATTTCAATTGGGACCGTTTCAAGGTATCTAAATGGTTACAAAATTAAAAAGGATAACGAGGAAAAAATTAAACAAGCCATCAAGGAACTTGATTATAAAGTGAACCAAATGGCTAGGGGATTGAAAACTAACAAAACGTATACAGTTGGAGTTTTGATCCCGAGCATTACTGATATTTTTATCAATCAAGTTATTGAAGGAATGGAAGAGATTTTAGATAACGAGAATTATAGTCTTATTGTTTGTAATTCCCGCCAATCTCTTAAAACTGAAAAAGAAAAAATTGATTTTCTAAAAGATAAACGTGTCGATGGAATTATCATGATGCCAGTATCTAATAAAAGTGAGCATGTAGAGGAAATAATCCAAAGCGATATCCCGATAGTCCTAATTGATAGGCTCATTCCCGGAATCGTAGCGGATGCAGTTATTTGTGACAATGTAAACGGTTCCTATAGGGCTGTTGAAGAGGCAATCCGTCTGGGGCATAGAAGGATTGGAATGATTGCTGGGCCCACCGATATATTTACAGCGCAGGAACGGTTGAACGGTTATATCAGGGCTTTAAATGATTATATGATTCCTATCGATGAGAGTCTGATTCTGCACGGTGAGTACAAGAAGGGTGGTGGCCTTGATGCCTATCAGAAGTTTACTCAAATGGAAGAGCCGCCAAGTGTTATTTTTGCAACTAACTATGAGACAACCATGACAGGTATAAAATACTTTATGGAAAAAGGGATAAAAATCGGGGAAGACATCAGTCTTTTTGGGTACGACGACTCTGATGTGTTTCAAATGCTTACCCCAAAGATTTCCACTGTCAGACAGCCTATGAATGAAATTGGAGAAACAGCAGCACTGCTTTTACTTAAACGAATTGACCAAGACTACTCTCTGTTCCCGACAGTAAGCCGTTTGAAAACAAAGCTATTGGAAGGCAATTCAGTAAAAAAATTAAGTTAACTATTGGACCTTTAAGGAGGTGGTGGAGAGGGACTTTCCATCAGTTGTAATAAACAAGATTAATAATAGCTTTAATTATCCAAATGATAAACGGGGGAATATCTAATGAGAAAATTGCTGGCATTTATTTTACTCGCAAGTATGATGGTTCTTGCTGCATGTGGAGAAGAAAAAACATCCGGTGAAGGCAAATCAGGTGATATCACGATAGGAGCAAGCTTGTTAACTCAGTCCCATCCATTCCAGGTGGCAATTAAAGAGGCAATTGAAAAAGAAGCTGGAAACCAAAAAGTTAAAGTCGAAGTTGCTATTGCCGACCAGGATTTGAACAGACAAATTTCAGCTATTGAAGATTTCATTAACAAAGGTGTTGACGCTATTATCATGGTTCCAGTTGACTCTGATGGAGTTAAAGGTGCTGTTATGAAGGCAAAAGATGCTGGAATCCCTGTTGTTACTGTTGATATTAAGGCTAACGGCGTCGAGGTTGATTCACATATTGCAACCGACAACTATACAGGCGGTATGATCGCTGCTGAAGCAATGGCTAAATACCTCAATGGTGAGGGTGAAGTTGGGCTGACTACATATCCTGAGGTTCAGTCTGTACGTGACCGTATCGATGGGTTTAAGGAAAATGCGAAAAATCATTCTGGTCTAAAAATTGTTCAGGAGTTGCCAGGCCGTACTCGTGAAGAGGCTAAAAAGGCATCTGAAGATATGTTGACCGCTAATCCTAACCTTAAAGGGATTTTTGGATTCGGTGATGATATGGCCATTTCGGCTGACCAGGCTATGACAGACCGTGGAGTGGATGGTGTTGTTATCGGCTTTGATGGTCTTGAAGAAGCGCGGAAGGCAGTTGATAGCGAAAATACATTTAAGGCTGTTGTAGTCCAGTTTCCTGACAAAATGGGTGAAGAAGCAGTCAAGAATGCTGTGAAACTTGCAAAAGGTGAAAAAGCTGAGAAGGAAGTTCCAATCACACCAGGACTTTACGTAAACGGAAAAGGTTTCGTTGATGTGAAGGTGGAAGATGGAAAGGTAACGATTTCAGAATAATCACTTAGGAGGAAATGTCCGCGGGCATTTCCTCCTATTTAAAGGAAGTGTTTGTATGGGGACAATTTTAGAAATGAATGACATCAAAAAAGTCTTTCCAGGTGTCGTAGCTCTTGATGGGGTCAATATCTCTCTTGAAGAGGGAAAAGTGCTTGCGCTGTTAGGTGAAAATGGGGCAGGGAAATCAACGTTAATGAAAATTTTATCTGGAGCCTATAAACCAGACGGTGGTTATATCAAGTTATTTGGAGAGAAAGTCGAGATAAAAGATGTCGTTCATGCCAGGGAACTGGGGATCAGCATTATCTACCAGGAACTTTCTTTAAGTCCGAATATGACAGTTTCAGAGAATATTTGGGCCATGTACGAGCCAGTCAAGAATGGTTTAATTGACGATAAAGAAATGAACAAAAGAACGAAGCAGCTTCTGGATGAACTGGATATACATATCTCTCCTACCAAGCTTGTAAAGGATTTATCTATCTCAAGTCAGCAGATGGTAGAAATCGCAAAGGCTGTTTCATCAAATCCAAAAATTATCATTATGGATGAACCGACCTCGGCGCTGAGCTCGAAAGAAACTAAAACGCTTTTTACGATAATTAATAAATTGAAATCACAAGGAAGTTCGGTTATTTACATTTCTCACAGAATGGAAGAGTTGTTTGAAATCACCGATGATGTGAGTGTTCTTCGTGACGGCAAATATATTGGCAGTGTAAAAACAAGTGAAACCACTTCCGATGAACTGATTACAATGATGGTTGGAAGAAGTATGGAGGATGTGTATCCTCATAAGGATTTCACCTATACCTCTGAAGAAACTCTTCTTGAGGTAAAGGACTATCACAAAGAAGGCAAGTTCCACAATATTTCTTTTTCAATAAAGCCAGGTGAAATTCTAGGATTATATGGATTGATGGGTTCCGGTAGGACTGAGATTGTACAGGGAATATTCGGCATGTTAAAGAAGGACCGGGGAGAAATGTTCCTCCATGGAAAACAAGTTAAAGTTAATACACCATTGGACGCAATTGAAAAACGGATTGCTTTCGTGACGGAAGACCGAAAGCATGAAGGATTAGTATTGACTGCCAGTGTTTATGAAAATATGACATTAGCAAATCTTGATAAGGTCTTGAGTAAATTTAAACTTATTCAACACGAAAAAGAAAAAAGCATCACAGAGCATCACATTAATAGTTTGAAAATCAAGACACCTAGCATTTATCAAACTGTTAATAAACTAAGTGGAGGGAACCAGCAAAAAATTGTTCTTTCCAAGTGGTTTGAAATAGAGCCTGAAATCCTGATTTTGGATGAGCCGACTAGAGGAATTGATGTTGGCGCGAAATTTGAGATTTATAAATTAATGATTGAACTTGCTTCCAAGGGTGTAGGGATTATCCTGATTTCCTCAGAACTTCCTGAAATCCTCAATATGAGTGACCGGCTTCTGGTCATTAGGGATCACGAAATAGCAGCAGAGTTGGATCCTAAGCAAGCTACCCAGGAAGAAATCATGACCTATATAACGAAGTCAAAATCCAAAGTAAAAAATCAACCTGTATCCTCATAGGGGGAAGGAGTGAACGTGATGAGATTAAAACAAACTTTTCAGGACAACACGGTATTAAAAACGTATGGAGGGGTCTTGGCTGCATTATTTGCCTTAGTTATACTTTTTTCTTTCCTAAGCCCCCATTTTCTTAACACAAATAATATCTTTACCATTCTTTCTCAGGTCAGCATCATTGCTATTATGGCCTTCGGTATGACATACGTACTGATGATTGGAGAAATTGATCTATCAGTAGGAAGTATAGCGGCCCTCTCAGGACTTATTTTAGGGCTTGCGCTTACTTGGGGACTTTCCGGACCGATTGCGGTTCTCGTAACACTGTTGGTAGGGGCTCTTGCCGGTTTTACTAATGGTCTTATCTCTGCCCGTCTAAGGATTCCTACTTTTATTGTTACTGTGGCAACGATGGGGATTTTCCGTGGGGTAGGTTATGCAACAACTGACGCGAAACCTATTGCTGTTGACGACTCTTTCATCTTGCTTCTAGGGAATAAAAAGCTGTTTGATATTATTCCGGTGCCAGTCCTCATCATGGCAGTTTTACTAGTGTTTTGCCATATCCTCTTGAGTAAAACAAAATTCGGCCGCCGCGCAAAAATGGTCGGTGGAAATAAGACCGCTGCAGAGTATGTAGGTATTAACACAAAGTCGCTACAAATAAAAATATTTATCATATCAGGTATGATGGCCGCCGTTTCCGGTATTCTCCTGACATCAAGGCTTTATTCAGCTCAGCCTAATACTGGCGCTGGCTATGAACTTGATGCAATCGCCGCGGCGGTCCTTGGTGGAACTAGTTTGTCAGGCGGATATGGAACTGTATTTGGAACATTCATAGGCGCATTAATTATGGGGGTCATTAATAACGGCATGAACCTAATCGGCCTACCGTATTTTTACCAGCAGATTGTAAAAGGAGTCATTATTATAGTCGCTGTTTATTTGGATGTTCGCAATAAAGGAAGGATTCTCGGTAAGTAGGAGGAGAAACGATGGCAGACATTTTAACGATAGGCGAAATCCTCGTAGAAGTAATGGCGAAAGATGTAAATCAAACCTTTGATCAAACGGGAGAATTTGTGGGCCCTTTTGCTAGTGGAGCCCCAGCGATTTTTATCAATCAAGCTGCAAAAACAGGCAGTTCCGCAGGCATTATATCCACCATTGGTGAGGATGCGTTCGGCGAATTAAATTATAAAAAATTGAGTGACGATGGAGTGGATATCTCCTTGATTAATAAATCAAAGGAACGCACAACTGGTGTTGCCTTTGTTACTTACAAAGATGGAGGAGACAGGGACTTTATTTTTCATATCCATCATAGTTCAGCGGCCCTAATCGGACCTGAGGATATAAAGAAAAGCGATTTTGAAAACTGTCAGTACTTCCACGTTATGGGGACCTCGCTATTTACTAAGGGTCTCCGGGAAGCTGTTCGAAAAGCAATTGGCTTCTGCCGTGAGACTGGAACAAAGATCAGCTTCGACCCAAATATGAGGAAAGAACTTCTGCATGATCCTGAAATGAAGGAATTTTTACTATTTGTATTAAAGCATACAGACATTTTCCTTCCTGGCAGCGATGAGCTCCTGCTTCTTATGGAAACTAGTGATGAAAAAGAAGCGGTTGCGAAGCTTCTCGAACAAGGTGTCGAATATATTGTCGTAAAAAGAGGAAGCAAGGGCTGCCATGCATATAGTAAGGATCTTGATTTTTCTGTAGAATCTCTGAAAGTTGTTGAAGTCGACCCGACCGGAGCAGGTGACTGTTTTGCAGGGACTCTGATCTCCTGCCTCAACCAGGGAATGGGGCTGCGCCAGTCTGTAATATATGCAAACACAGCTGGTGCACTCGCAGTAACCAAGAAGGGACCTATGGAAGGAAACACAACACTCGAACAGCTTAAAGCATACATTATCTAAAATCGGGGGAAATACTCATGACAATAGTATCTACGAATGAAATGTTTAGCAAAGCATATAAAGAGGGATATGCCGTTCCTGCTTTTAATATACATAACCTTGAAACTTTCCAGGTTGTTGTCGATACAGCCGCGGAATTAAATTCGCCAGTTATTCTTGCAAGCACGCCAGGTACCATCTCTTATTCCGGTGGAGACTATCTTGTTGCAATCGGCAATACAGCTGCAAAGAAATATGACATTCCGATTGCCCTCCATCTTGATCACTTTGAAACGTTTGATGAAATTAAGAAATATATAGACCTAGGCTTTAAGTCGGCGATGATAGATGCCTCTCATCATTCTTACGAAGAAAATATTGCAATTGTAAAGGAAGTCGTTGAATATGCCCACAAGTTTGGTGTTTCTGTAGAAGCGGAATTGGGACGCCTTGGGGGAATCGAGGATGACCTTGTTGTCGATGAAAAGGATGCAAAGTTTACAAACCCAGTTCAGGCCAAGGAGTTTTGCGAATTGACCGGTATTGATTCCCTTGCAGTGGCAATCGGGACAGCACATGGCCTATACAAAGGTGAGCCTAAAATTGATTTTGAGCGGCTTGAAGAAATTCGTTCAGTAGTTGAAATTCCGCTAGTGCTCCATGGCGCATCGGACATCCCTGAAGAAATGGTAAAGCGGACGATAGGACTAGGCGTTTGTAAGGTCAATATTGCAACCGACTTAAAGATTCCTTTTTCGAATGCGGTTAAGAAATACTTTATTGAGAATCCTGACGCGAACGATCCTCGTAAATATATGACTCCAGGAAAAGAAGCAATGAAAAAGGTGGTTATTGACAAAATTCTCATGTGCGGTAGTAACGGTAAAGCATGATTACAACGATTACCTTAAATCCCTCGATTGACAGGCGGTACTTTATTCAAGATTTTAGGACGGGACAGATGTTCCGGACTACTGAGTATGAAGATACCGCCGGTGGAAAGGGATTAAACGTAACGAGGGTTGTTCATCTTCTTGGTTCCCCAGTTATTGCGACTGGACTTCTTGGTGGCAAAAGCGGAGAAAGTTTAGAAGAAAAATTAAATCAGTCAGGCATTACCCATAGTTTTCTTAAAATAAATGGAGAAACAAGAACCTGCATAGCCATCTTATCAGGTGCGGAACAGACAGAAGTCCTTGAGCCAGGCCCATATGTGGCTGAGCGCGAAGTGGATACGTTTCGGATGCATTACGATAAATTGCTGGAGAGAGCAAGCGTGGTCGTTGCTTCTGGCAGTATGATGCGAGGGATGCCTGTAACTTTATACAGGGATTTGATTAACAAGTCAAAAGAGAAAGGAATACCTTTTCTCCTTGACACAAGCGGTCAAGCACTTATGGAAGCCATCGAAGCAGGCCCTAGCTTTATTAAACCCAATAAAGAAGAGCTGGAAGCCGCTTCGGGAATATTACTAAAAGATGATCAAGATATGATTCGGGCAGTGGATACCCTTTTTAGAGGAAAAGTTGAAACGGTAATGGTCTCCTTGGGTGGTAATGGTGCTCTCTTCCTCCATGAAGGGAGTTACTATAGAGTAAGAATTCCAAAGGTTTTGGTTAAAAATCCTGTGGGATCAGGTGACAGCACAGTCGCCGGATACGCCGTCGGATTAGAAAGAGAATACAGCTTCGAGAAAAGAATTGCACTCGCAGTAGCCAGCGGAACAGCCAACGCAATGGAAGAAGCAACCGGCCACGTCAACCCGGACCAAGTAGTGAATCTGATGAAACAAATAACCGTTGAAAAAATGTAGTGGATTTTTAGGGACCTTTTGGGGGTCAGACCCCTGTCGTGGACTTTTTGATGATTTGTCCGCGTGAGATGGACGAAATAAGAAAGGCCGCTGGTGATTGAGTTCACCAAGCGGTCTTTTTTGTGTTTAGGTATGAAAAGGTTAAAAGGTTCTGGAAATGTATAGAAAGGAGGATTAGGATGTGATGAGTATGCGTGGACATTCTATGGAGTCAGAATATAAGTTTTGCAACCGGTACTTCACTCCTCCAAGAATTCATTTTGAGGTGCAAATTGAAAACCGTCATTAAAGCCGACGTAGTGTTCTCTTTTTTTATGTCAGCAACTATTTCCAGAACATTTATACTTCGGCATATTTTTACAAGAAATTAATAGTAGATTAATAATAAAACTATACAATTTGATAGAAAAGGTAGATAAGTAACATGAGTAATTGCTATAAATTGGCATAATGATTTATGCACCAAAGTTTGTTTGCAAGCCTTTACTTAAGGAAAAAGATGACTTAAACTAAAAATGGTGAATTTAAGCAAAATTGGAATTAATCGAAATTAGGTATAAAAGTCAATAAAAGGGCGAATTCTCTTTTGAAAATAAAGAGTCGCAGAGTTTGACTTTTTTCACCAAATACTTAATTGACATTAGTAATAGGAGAGGGTGTACATAAAAGACATGGGATTTTAGGGTACATCCTTTTTTTTGAGGTGTAAAATTTGTGGCGCGATACCATTTAGGTTTACCTATGGTATTTTCAATAATATTAAATAGTAGAAATAGGGGGAGATAGAGTAGTACTAGACTTGATGATTTAAAGGGTTAACTGGAACAATGTAAAAAATCATGTGTTGAATCAGCGTAATTAAGCTCTTGAATTCAAGGACGGTCATGCTAACTGTCCAACAGATTGCAATTTCATGTACTGAACTAAATACAGTTCTTCTAATGATTTACAAGATTTTAAACAGGGGTTCAGAAGAAAGTTATAGTCGTATAGTGGTAAGCGCGCTGCTTCAGGAAATTATTATTCTTGGTCTATCAATCGGGTTTTAGATTTTAAGATTACTTAGGTAATAGACTTTGCATTGATTTTACCCAGAAACAAAAAAGATAAACATGACAAACGCAATTCCACACATGAGATTTATAATACGATCCAAAAGGGAGAGAAATATGAGACCTAGATTAAAAAAGAAACTTTTACCGATCATACTAGTATTTAGTTTGGTATTTTCCAGCTTCCTGGCTAATTTTGCGCCTGTTGTAAGCGCGGCAGAAGCAGCGTTTACTAATCTAATTATTTCTCAATACGTTGAGCCGGATGGTGGAAACGGTAAAGTTCTAGAAATCTATAATGGAACCGCAAATACCGTTAACCTATCCGAGTATACGCTTGAAGCATATACTAATGGAAATCCAACTGGACCTTCAACATATTCTTTAACTGGTGAATTGCAAGCGGGTAAAACAGCTGTTGTTTATAACCCTGCGCTAGATACAGAAGCAGATAGAAATTATCAAGCTTTTAAAGCAGTTAAGGATTCAGCAACAGCTGGAACTATATTCCTTAGTACAACTCGTGTGACCCAGTTTAATGGTAATGATCCTATCGTTTTAAAACATAGCGGAAATGTCATTGATTCCATTGGTAAACTAGGTTCTGCTGATAACTATGCTCTTAATGCAAATCTTATTAGAGAGTCTTCGGTAGTAGTTGGTGACACAAATACAAGTGATGATTTCACAATGGACGGCCAATGGTTTAAATTAGCCGCAAACACTTATGATGGTTTAGGTTCTCACCCGAATGACAACTTGAAACCAGAACCACCGAAAGACCAGCCAATTAAAATTGCAGATGCTCGTAAAGCAGCTTTAAACAGTACTGTAACAATTGAGGGAATCGCAACTTCCCATACTGGCCTTTGGGGCGGGGACTCATTCTATATGCAGGATGATACTGCAGGTATGTTTATCTATAATAGTCCGCAAAATGTTAAACCGGGTGACAAAGTAAAATTAACCGGTGAATTGATTACATACCAAGGTGAGCTTGAGGTTAAACCAACAAGTCTTGTTATTGTTTCCTCGGGTAATCCTCTTCCAGCAGCACAGTCTGTAAAATCAGTAGATGATTCTACACAAGCTGAATTGCTTAAGTTGGAAAATGTGGAAATCACTGAATTGACTAAAGATGGCTATGGGACTGTTCTTTTCAATGCATTGTTTGAAAGCGGAGAAAAAGTCAGGGTTATCCATGACAATCGTACAGGATCCAATTATGACGAATTCGTTAAGCATTATAAAGAAGGCGACAAAGTCCATATAGTTGGACTTGGATCTATTAATGATGGCGGATTCCACTTAAAGACTACTGGTCTAGATAGCTATGATTTGGTTAACAAGCCTGCCGTTTATGCAACTCAAACACAAGGTGTTGTTCCAGCTGGCACGAAGATTGAATTGAATTCAGGCGTTGAAGGCGCAGAAATTCATTACACAACAGATGGTACAACTCCAACTGTAGAAAGCACAAAATATGTTGAGCCGATCGCATTGCAAACAGGCGAGACTACTATTAAAGCCATTGCGGTTACAAACGGTACTGCAAGTGAAGTATTCAGCTTTACGTATAAAATCCTTGATACTACTGGCGCTAAAATCCATGATATCCAAGGAAAAGGACATGTTTCCGACTTTGCTGGAGCTTCTGTTACGAACATTACTGGTATTGTAACTCACGTATTCGGTTCAAGCAGTTTTGTTATGCAAGATGCTACAGGTGATAACGATCCTGCTACTTCAGAAGCAATTGAAGTAAGCAAATCCGCTCATGGCGTTGCTGTTGGTGACCAAGTATCTGTAAACGGAACTGTTACAGAATCTGGCGGTGGTGCTAACCTTTCAACAACACGGATTTCCGCAACTGCTGTTACAAAAACAAGTGACACTAAAGCGGAACTGCCTGCACCACTTGTTGTCGGAAAAGATATTACTCCTCCAAACAAGGTCATTGACAATGATATGATGCAATCATTTGATCCAGCAGAAGATGGCATCGACTTCTGGGAGTCCGTTGAATACATGCGCGTTTCCTTCCCGGATGCCCTTGTCGTTGGACCTCCATACAATAGGGATGTTCCAATCATTGTAGAAAGCACGACAAATAACGAATTGAATTCACTCGGCGGATTGAATATCGCAGCTGATGATTACAATCCTGAAAAAGTATTCCTGGACAATGCTGGCGAGGATTTCCGTTCCGGCGACCGTTTTGATGGCGATGTTATCGGTATCCTTACGTATTCAAGCGCTGGCTATCAGGTAGTTGCTGACAAAACTCTAGGTTTGCCGACTTTAATCAAAACAGAATTGAAACAAGAAGTTACTCATATTGAAAAAGCAGATGGAAAACTGACTGTCGCTTCTTACAATGTCGAAAACTTCTCTAATAACACATCAAACACACCTGATGCAAAGGTTGCTAAGATTGCAAAGACCTTTGTTGCAAATATGAAGTCACCAGACATTATCACTCTAGTGGAAGTACAGGATAATGATGGCGAAACAAATTCCGGCAATGCCGATGCTTCACAAAGCTATCAGCGTTTAATTAATGCAATTGTTGCTGCAGGCGGACCGACTTATAAATGGACCGATGTTGAGCCTGTAAACAACACAAGCGGCGGAGCTCCTGGCGGCAATATCCGTGTTGGGTACTTGTACAACCCTGAACGTGTATCTTTGGTTCCAGGAACTAGAGGCGGAGGTACAGAGGCTAATGCCTGGACAGCAAACGGAAACTTAACGCTTAACCCTGGATTTGTTAACCCTTCTGTATACTCGGATACTCGTAAACCGATTGCCGCAGAATTCGAATTCCAAGGCGAGCGAGTTGTAGTAATTGGTGCCCACTTGAATTCAAAAGGCGGAGACCAATCACTGTGGGGCTCAAATCAGCCTCCTGAATTAGGTTCTGAAGCTGAACGGATAAAATTGGCAACAGAAATCAATAATTTTATAAAAGCAGGTCTTGCAAAAAATCCTGCACTGAATGTTGTTGTTGCTGGAGACATTAATGATTTTGAATTCACACCGGCTCTCAAAGCTTTAAAGGGCAATGTTCTAACAAACATGGTTGATAAAGTTCCTGCTGCAGATCGTTTCTCTTACTTCTTCCAAGGAAACAACCAGGTTCTAGATCATATTTTAGTATCAAATAATCTAGTTCATGCTACTAAAGCTGATATGATCCATATCAATGCAAACTTCACTGAAGCACAAGGACAAGCATCTGACCATGACCCTGTGTTAGTTCAGATTGACTTAGCTGATAAATATGATTTAACAATTATGCATACGAATGACACGCATGCAGCTTTGGATAATATGCCAAAGACAGTTACGGCATTAAAAGATGCAAGAAAAACGTATCCTGATTCACTTCTTCTTCATGCGGGGGATGCCTTCACAGGAACATTGTACTTCAATGAATTCCAGGGTAAAGCTGACCTGGCTTTGATGAACTTAATGGGCTTTGACGCCATGACGTTTGGGAACCATGAATTTGATCTAGGTTCTTCACAAGAAGGGCATCAAGCATTGGCTGACTTTATTAAAGGGGCACAGTTCCCTTTTGTAAGTGCAAACGTAGATTTCTCTAAAGATAGCAAATTCGATGGCATCTTCAATGATTCTATTGAAACAGCTTTTGAAAACGGCGAAATTTACAATGGCATCATTAAAGAGGTGAACGGCGAGAAAGTTGGTATCTTCGGCCTGACAACAGAAGAAACCGCTGATATTTCAAGCCCTGGCTCCATTGAGTTCGAAAACTACCTTGCTGAAGCTGAAAAAGCTGTAGAAGCTCTTGAAGCAAAAGGCGTTAACCGAATTGTGGCTTTGACTCATATTGGTTACGATGATGCTGCAGCAGTCGATAATGACCTGGAGCTTGCTAAACAAGTAGAAGGCATTGACGTGATTGTTGGCGGGCATACGCATACTGCATTGGCAAAACCAACTGTGGTGGATCCAAATGGAACTCCTACCGTTATCGTTCAAACGGGCAACTCCAATGGCAACCTTGGCGTTTTGAATGTTGAATTTAATGATAATGGGTTAGTAACGTCCCATAATGGCCAATTAATTGAAATTAAATCTCAAGCTGCTGATGCTGAGGCAACGGCAATTCTTAAACCATATCAAGAAAAAGTTAACGCTGTTTCCCAGGAAGAAATCGGTGTAACAACTGAAAAAGCACTGGAAACTCCACGTACAAACGGCGATAATACAAAACCAAGTGTACGTAAAAACGAAACAATTCTTGGTAACCTGATTACAGATGCAATGCTAGAAAAAGCAAAATCCTTCACTGGCAAAAACGTAATCATGGCGCTTCAAAACGGCGGCGGTATTCGTGCAGCCATTCCTGCTGGGCCAATCACTGTCGGCGAGGTTATTACTGTACTTCCATTCAACAATACTCTTGCTACGATGGAAGTAACAGGTGCTGAGCTGAAGGCAGCTTTCGAAGTTTCTGTTGGTTCATACCCTGCAGAAAACGGTGGATTCCTGCATGTAGCCGGCGGTAAGGTGAAATTTGATTCTACACAACCGAAAGGTAATCGTGTAGTATCCGTATCTTATCTTGATGCAAATGGAAAGTATGTAAAAGTTCAGGATGACGTGAAGTACACGATCGCAACAAACGCTTTTACAGCTAAAGGCGGCGATGGCTATGATGTTTTTGCAAAAGCCTATTCAGAAGGCCGTGTGACAGACCTTGGCTTATCTGATTGGGAAAACTTCCGCGACCATTTGGTAAGTATTGGTTCTGAAGGAATCCCGACTGAAACTGAGCGCAGAATCGTTGATGTTGTAGGCGAATATGACTTAACCGTCATGCATACAAACGATATTCATTCGGCCCTTGACAATATGCCGAAGACAGTAACTGCTGTAAAAGAAGTTAGGCAGCAAAGTGCTAACTCACTTCTTCTTCATGCAGGTGACCAGTTTACAGGTACCTTGTATTTCAATGAATTCCTTGGTGCTGCTGATTTAGCAATTTTGAAGTTGATGGGCTTTGATGCAATGACTTTCGGCAACCATGAATTTGATCTAGGTTCTTCAAATGATGGCCATCAAAAATTGGCTGATTTTATCAAGGGAGCCAACTTCCCGTTCGTAAGTGCAAACGTCGATTTCTCTAAAGACACCAAATTCGAAGGAATATTCAATGATTCTATCGAAGCAGCCTACGAAAATGGTGAAATTTACAATGGAATCATCAAGGATGTCAATGGTGAGGAAGTCGGTATCTTGGGTTTAACAACTGAGGAAACAAAAGATATTTCCAGCCCTGGAGACATTACGTTCGAAAATTATCTGACAGCAGCTAAAGAAGCTGTAGCATCTCTTGAAGCACAGGGCGTCAACAAAATCATCGCATTGACTCACATTGGTTATGACGACAATGCAGCTGTAGATAATGACCTGCTTCTTGCTGAAAAAGTTGAAGGTATTGACGTAATTGTAGGCGGACATAGCCATACTGCACTGAAAGAAGCAAAAGTAGTTGCAGCGGATGAAACCCCTACAGTAATCGTTCAAACAGGCAATGCCAATGCTAACCTTGGCGTACTCGATGTAACATTTGACAACAATGGTGTTGTGGTTGAAAACAATGGCCGCCTGATTGAGATCAAATCACAAACTGCTGATCCAGAAACAGTTGAAGCGTTGGCACCATATAAAGAAAAAGTTGAGGAAATTTCAAATAAAGAAATCGGAGTAGATGCTCCAGTTGCCCTGGAAAATCCACGTACAAATGGTGATGATACAAAGCCAAGTGTACGTAAAAACGAAACAATCCTTGGTAACTTGATTACCGACGGTATGCTTGAAAAAGCCAGAGAATTCACAAAGAAAGACATCATCATGGCCCTTCAAAATGGCGGTGGAATCCGTGCCGCAATCGATGCTGGCCCAATCACTGTCGGTGAAGTAATTGGCGTTCTGCCATTTGGCAACACGCTTGCAACCATGGATGTAACAGGAGCCGAACTTAAGCAGGCATTTGAAACATCTTTAAGCAGATATCCAGGTGAAAACGGCGGATTCTTGCATATTGCTGGCGGTAAAGTCGAATTCGATTCTACGAAACCAGCCGGTGAGCGCGTTGTTGCTGTTTGGTATCTTGATGCAAACGGCGAGTATGTGAAACTTCAAGATGAAGTCAAATACACTGTTGCAACAAACGCCTTCACAGCTAAAGGCGGCGACGGCTATGACGTATTCGCAAAAGCGTATGCAGAAGGCCGTGTAACAGACCTAGGTCTTTCCGATTGGGAAAACTTCCGTGACCATCTAGTAAACATCGGCAGCGAAGGCATCCCTACTAAAGTTGAGGGCCGAATTGTTGATGTAAGTGTGGACCCAGGTGAAGATCCAGGCGAAGATCCAGGCGAAGACCCAGGTGAAGACCCAGGTGAAGATCCAGGCGAAGACCCAGGTGAAGATCCAGGTGAAAACCCAGGAAACAACCCAGGTGACAATCCAGGTAATAAACCGGGAGAAAACCCAGGCAATAAACCAGGAGAAACTCCAGTCGGAACTCCAGGGAATAAGCCAGGTGAAAAACCAGGTAATAAACCTGGTGAAAAACCAGGCAAAGAAATTAAAGTGCCAGCAGCTAAAGAGGGTAACAAGTATAAAATTGATGAAGAGGCACTTAAAGATCTTGAAGATGGAGCAATAGTAGTTGTTGAAGTTAAAGATAAGAATAATGCAACATTGACACTTACTAAAGACCAAATTCAAGCTTTGAAGGATGCGGGCGCTTCAATTGAAGTGCGAAATGGAAATGTTGATGTACTAATTCCAGCTTCTATCCTTCCATTAGTAGAAAACCTGGATATTAAAGTGAAGAAAATGGATGTAAAAGGTTCACTGGGAGTTTACGATTTTACAATTGAAGCAGATGGCAAATCATACCATGAATTCAACGGTAAAGTTAAACTTACATTCAAAGTTGATCCGAAACAAATTAAAAATCCTAACAATGTAAAAGTTTATTATTGGAATGAAGAAGAAGGAAAATGGGAACTGATTGGCGGAGAATACAAAAATGGTGAAGTATCTGTATATACTGATCACTTCAGTACGTTTGGGGTATTCGAGACAGCACCAACTTCTTCCATGGTCCCAACTCATCAACTTCCTGACACTGCAACAAACAACTTTAACATTGTACTTGCTGGGTTCATGTTACTTCTCTTAGGTGGGGTTTTATACTTCATTCAAAGAAGAAAAACCAGCTCAAATTAATAAGTAATTAATGGAAGAAGGCGTGCCCAATTTGGTGCACGCCTTTTTCTGTTAATGTCCAGACACAAAAAAGAAGCAGAGCGGACTCTGCTTCTTTAATTTGGCATTTGGCAAATGGAGAACCGCTCCCGACTAACGCAACCGATTAGCGGGAATGGCAAACCGGAGAAGCCTACTTGGTCTTTTTTGGTTTTTTGCGTTTGCGAATTTTGAATTTCTTGATTCGAATTCCGCGGATTGGCATCCATTTGATTTCCTTCTCTCGGACAAAACGGAAGACCAGGAATACGATGTACATGGCAAGTGCGATCCAGAAGAAGACTGGTATGCTTTCCAGTTTTACTTTTGCGGCCCAATACATCATATAGAAGATAAAGGCTGTAATAATGACGCCGTACCGTGGTAACGGGATTTTTTTGAAGCTTGGAATTTTAAGTGTACTGGCCATCAAATAACATAAAAGAATGTAAATAATTGCAAACAAGAGAACTGGGATACTGTTGTGAAACAAAATCAAAAACGTTACAAGGCCGCCGGCAAATGTGATTGGAACCCCCTGAAAATGGTTCAATGACACGTCGGACTGAGTCAGATTGAACCGCGCGAGCCTGTAGGCGCCGAATAATGGGAAAGCCCCGGCTAGAACGAGGCCAGTCATACCGAAATCAGCGAAGTACGTATTAATCGCCAAATACGCTGGCACCACACCAAAGGACACGATGTCCGCAAGTGAGTCCAATTCTTTCCCGAATTCATTGGATACGCCGAGAATCCGCGCAACCCTTCCATCCAATGCATCGAGCATCATCGCGATAAAAATCAGGATCGTCGCGTTTCTAATATCCCCGTGCATGATATACCCAATCGCAAGGAACCCGCAGAAAAGGTTTCCGAAAGTCAGTGCGTTGGGGATGAATCGTTTTTTTGACATGGTTGTCACCCTCTAGTTAAAGTACTTTCATTTTATCATTGAATTACTCATTTACCACCTTGAATATGCAGGAGAAACATTGTTATGCTTCATGTAATTATGTAGTATGGACTCTTTATTCATTTCCTTATCACGTATTGCTAAACATCCTAAATTCTTCTTAATGTTTCTATCCCCTTACAGCCCCTGAACAAACCCCACGCTTGACTTTATTATAACAGGTTTCAGAAACTGTTCACCTTCAAAAATAAAAGAAGAGGGCACCTGCTTCTTTTATTTTGCCCTCCTCTTTGACGGAACCAGCCTGAACATGGATACAGGCGCAGGTACGCTTATGCTGGATAATCTGAGCATCGAAGAGATTCCTCCAGGCCTGGCCTATAATAATTTCAGCATTTCAAAAAAATGAAGACTAAGAAGTAAAAAATCGTGCGGACCCGTCAAATTGATGGATCCGCACGTGCTATTTTAGGGTACTATTTTTATAGAAGAGGGAGTGTGTTTAAAATGGCTAGAGTTGTTTTTGTAACAGGAGCTAACCGTGGACTTGGCCTTGGATTGGTCCGACGGTTGTTGGAAAAGGACTGCATGGTGTTTGCAGGAATTAGGGCTGAAGCTTCATCTGAATTGGAGCAACTGAAAGCTGCATATTCTAATCATCTGGAAATCGTTGCAATCGATGTGACCGACAGTAAAAGTATTGATGAGGCCAAAGTCCGGGTTGAAGCGAAATCTAGTAAACTTGACTGGCTGATTAATAACGCGGCAATCCTTGGGGATACCAGAGCGACCGTTCTTGACAACATGGATTTTGGAGACATGATGAGTGTATTCGATACGAATACGCTGGGGCCATTGCGTGTTGCCAATGTCTTTCTTCCTCTGCTTTTAAAAAGCAAAACCAAGCTTATTGTAAACATCTCATCCGAAGCAGGAAGCATAGCAGATTGCCATCGGATTAGCAACTTCGGGTACTGCATGTCCAAAGCTGCACTTAATATGCAATCTGCATTAGTACATAATCATTTGAAGGAATATGGAGGAGGCGTTCTGATCTTTCATCCTGGCTGGGTCCAAACGTATATGCAGGGGAAACTGGATACAGCCGCACCACTAACCGCCGACGAATCCGCCAGCAAGCTCGTTGCGCTCGCAGAACAATATGAATATGTAAGAGAAGCCAAGCCCCTATTTCTGGATTACCTCGGAAATCGGCTGCAGTGGTAAAAGTGTTGAAATGGGGACGGTTCTCGCCTGCCAGAACCGTGTTGCCAAAATTCAAAAAATAATTCAAAATATTTTAGCGAAATAGATTATAATTAACTCATATTGTACTGCCATTTATGTAGGAGGAAATATATGAGTGTTGAACCTGAACTTCTGGGTTTTCCGGAGGGTATATCATTTGCACTTGATGAAACGATTGCTTTGTCCATGACAGATTCAACAGGGAAGTTTGTATACGTCAATGATGCTTTTTGTATTTTATCCAAGTATTCAAGGGATGAACTTCTTGGAAAACGTCATGATATGTTAAATTCCGACTATCATTCCGATCATTTTTTTCAAGAGGTATTGCAAACAATACAATCGGGGGCAAAATGGAAAGGTGTCATACGAAATAAAGCTAAAGATGGCAGTATTTATTGGGTACAGGATAAAATTATTCCCCAAATTGGAAAAGACGGCATTCCCGAAAGTTACATATGCATAAGTAGGGATATAACTGAGCTTATGTTCAAAGAAGAAAATTTAAAAATTAGCTTGAATTCATTATGTTCGATCGCCACAGCGCTCAATGAGTCTTCCATTATTGTAATACTTGATCCAGATGGCATAATTACCTACGCTAATGATCATTACTGCAATATTTCCAAATACAGTAAAGAAGAACTTGTAGGGGAAAAGCAAAGTATCTTGAATTCGGGACTCCATCCGGAATCGTTTTTTAGGAATATTTGGAAGGTTATCAATCAGGGGAAGGTATGGAAGGGAGAAATTTTTAAGAAGGCAAAAGATGGCTCTTTTTATTGGATTTATTCAACGATTGTTCCAGTGCAGTCTTCGGATGGCAAAATAAAAAACTTTGTGGAGATTAGCCACGATATTACATCCAGGAAAAAGTCTGAGGAAATGCTGATGAGAACGGAGAAATTATCGGTGATTGGGGAATTGGCCGCAGGGGTTGCTCATGAAATCCGAAATCCTCTCACTTCACTCCGTGGTTTCGCTAGGCTTCTAAAGGAAAACAACACGATTAACCGCGATATGTATTTGGATATTATCATTGATGAAATTGAACGAATTAATCATATTGTCAATGACTTTATGGTGCTGGCCAAGCCGTATGTTCTCGAGTTTAAAGAAAAGAAAATCCTCCCTATCGTGATGCAGGTGATATCACTGCTTGAATCGGAATGCCATTTAAATAACATCCAAATTCACCTGATTTATAAGGAGAGTTTTGACGAGGTTACAGTCCTATGCGATCAGCATCAATTAAAACAAGTATTTTTAAATCTAATAAAAAATGGAATTGAAGCCATGCCAAAAGGTGGGGATATAAATGTTTCCCTAACTATTGATGAGGAGAATGTCTGCATCGACATAAAAGACAATGGTCTTGGCATGTCAGAACAAATGATTAAAAGAATTGGCGAGCCATTCTACTCCACAAAGGAACAAGGAACCGGCCTTGGTTTAATGGTCAGCTTTAACATCATTCAAAACCACAAAGGGACCATAAACGTAACAAGCCAACCCGACCAAGGCACAAACTTCCGAATTCAGCTCCCAAAGAGCTAAATAAAGACGGTTCTCATTTGCCAACTGCAGAAGAGAACCGTCCTTATTTGTGTCTCCCGTCATGGTTATTCTAAAACCGCATATATTTTTGCTGACGAATCTTCCTTAAAGCCTCGGATCCAGTTCCTTCTCTTTTTGCTCTTCAAAAAGAAGGTTGGCGACGGTCTGCTGGAATGGCACGTTGGTTTCGTTGATAGTGCTGGCCGGGTGGGCGAGCATTTCCTTGCCCAGCCTGTGCTCGTTAAGAGACGTTTGCAGCTTTTTCGCAATCGACTTTTCCTTTAACAGCTTCCTGTATTTATGCGGGAAGGTGTAATCGTAGCCGTAAACAATCGTCAAATACTCCGGATTGCGCACCTTCATGAACGGAACCACACCCGGCGCGTCTAACTCGGGCTTGATGACCACGCCTTCCATGCCTTCGTCCATCGTCAGCGTCTGAAAAAACTCCTCCGCCAAAGCAAACGACGAATCGTCATTCAGGTTCAGTACAAGCTGGCGGTCTCCATTCACCAGCGAATAAATCTCAGACGTCCTCATCTCCGGTATTTCCTCGTGCCCATCTTCATAAACAACCTTCAGGACATTGAACGGCTTGTAATGGACTTCGGACTCCTTGCCATACAGCTCAAGCTGGCGTTTGAACACCGAGCTCGCCTTGATGTGCTCATCAACTGGGTGATACGTTTCAAGAATTTCATCCATATCCTTATAATTTCCGTAGGCAGTTGTACCAAAATCGCGGACCAAATCCTTTTTCGAGCTCTTCACCTTCGCAGCCTTAAAGCCGCTTGCTTCATACTGTTCAACAAGCTTGCCGAGCTGCTCCTCAAATCCATTTTCCTTCAAATAGAAAAGCTCCGTCTCAAGCGCCTTTTCAACGACCTTGAACTGCTTGTCTATCAAACCCTTCCCAAGTGCGCTCCACGGCAAAAGCTCGCCGTCCAGGACCAGCATCCGAACGCAGTTTCTTTCCATATAATCCGAAAACTTTCCGAGAAGAGCCTCATACACAGGCCCAAGCTCAACATGATTCACCTTGAACCCATTCCGGCTCGTCGCATAGCTTTCTTCCTTCGCCAAATAAATCGTACATCGCGACCCCATATACTTCGGTTGCAGCACAACCTCGGCGACACCCTTATTCTTGAAGTAATAGAGGCCTTCCTTCAGCGACTCCAGCACCCCGGACGCCAAATCCTTATTCGCCGGGCTCATCGTCCCCGAAATATAATTAATCTTATTCTCCAGCACATAGCCTAGCCGTTTCCTCGAAGACTCCTCCAAATTCGCAAGGTCAACTGCCTTTTCTTTTTTTGAAAAAAGGACAGGAAGTTCGGCACCCTCGCCGGCTTTGATGGTCCGATAAAATGGTTTATACCCGTTCAGCGTTACACTTGTCAGCGCATTTCCGTGCACCGCTCCGGTATCGATGCCAAGCTTGTTATTCAGCATCACCACGTCTTTCGTGGCAATATGGCCCCAAACATGGAACGGATGGTTATTCACCGCTTCCTCTTTTAAAAAGTGAAGCCCGTCCTCGATGTTGGCAAAATTGGTCGCGAACCGGCGTTGGGCTTTGCGCGAGTCCTTGTCGAGCTTCCCGAGATATTTATTTTCGCAAGGGGCATGGGTGATGTAATAACCAGGCTGAGTCAGGCCAATAAACCGGTAGAAATCCTTTGCGAGTGAAAACAGCTCCTCGAATTTGCTGCGTGACTCGGCATCCTCCTCGAAATGAGGGATGCTGTCGAAGTACAGGCTGTTGTTTTCCTTAATGTTTCCATTTAGGAAATGGTAGACGAAGTTCTCATGATTTCCTTTTACAAACAGGAAATGGTCCTTATTTTTATAAAGGAAGTCGATTGTCGCCTTTGTATTGCCACCCTTGTCGATGTAATCGCCGATCAAGACGAATTTCTTATCCTTATTTTTCTCGTCTGGGCTCATCTGGCCGTCGGTAATCGTGAAGCCGTGCTCTTTGATGAGCTCCTTCAATGCATCCACCTGTTCATGCACGTCCCCGATAATGACATAACGGTGGCCGTGCGAAAGCAGGTGGGACAGGTAGACTTCTCTGTCCGCTGCGACAATTTCAATGTCGGTAAAATTTTTCTCACGAATGCGGTGAATGGCGTCGAACCTATTCCGCTTCAGATTCGGCAGAACCTCCTGGCGCATCCGGGTCAGCTGCTGGGCAATGATCCGCTTGCTGCGGTCGGAAGCGTAGTGGTCGCGAATATTTTTGTAATCAAACAAAAGAATCTCGACCCGATAGTTATTTTTCCGGCCAATCTCGAGGATGTTGTCGCGGAAGCCCTCCGAAAGCCCTGTTGTATCGACGATTGCATAATCACAATTAATCGGGAACTGGGTGACAAGGTCAAGCTTTGTGTAAAGCAGGCTGAACGCCTGGGAGCTTGCTTCCATCATGTTTTCATTGTACTTGTCGTAGTCGTAACCAAGAATGTCCTGGCGAATGCTGTCCGATGACAGGCACTGGATGTTCGTCCGGTAGCCAGTCGCCTCATCGGCAAACTGCAGCGCCGGAATCAGTGTTTCAGTTACGAACGTTGTTTTGCCAGCCTCCGAAGGCCCTACGGTTAAAAAAATCGTGTGAGTATGTGCTGAAATCCTCATTAACCTTCGTCCTTTCCGGTTGTAAGTGCGGGTTCAGCCGACAGAGACAGGCTTCCCTTTAAGAAAGCGGTTTTCGTTGCAGGTTTTCTTTTAGAAATTACCGCCTGGGTTGTATGGATTCCGTCCACCGAGTCGCCAATTCCGACGCATTCAGCTTCGATCCCAGCAGGCAGGATGCTCTTGATCCATTTTTCAAACTCCGGGCTGCCAAGCTCCCATTTATGGTCGTCATGCCTTGAATCGATAGAATAGTAGATATTAAAGTCATGGTTCGGTGTTGTCAGAAGGAATGTGTTCCAGTTTACGGTTTGCAGAAGCTGCTTAACCAGTTCTTCCGCTTGGTCCATGCTCATATGCTCGATCACTTCGGTCAGGATGACATCGACATCTTCTCCGTCATATGTATCGAGGAACGTTTCCAGCGAGTTATAAAGCACGATGTTGTCAACTTCCCTCACGCGCATCTTGTGGGAAACTTTAGCGCGTGCCTCGTCATCGATGTCGATGGCGTGCACGAACTGCGGAGCAATTTTTTTCGCATACGGAAGGCTGTAAGCTCCCTCGCCGCAGCCGAGATCAAGGATTGGCCGCTCAAATGTAAGGTTTTTCGTAATCCAGGCTTGCCGCTGCTGAGCGGTGCTTCCATAGGCGAGATCGAGCTTATAACGGTTCGTCTGCTGCAAATCTTCCTTATATTTATAAAATTTCTCCTTCGACACGAACGCATTCCGCGCGAACAGGTAGCGGATGAAATAGGGCGCATCGATCGTGTTAATGCTCCGCAGGAATTTTTCAACGATTTCATTATTCAAGTCAATGTATTCCTTACCCATAATCGTCAGGAACAGGAATAGCACGTTGGCATAATTCAGGAGCTCGTGAATCGATTTTGTCGTCGAAACTCTGATCCGCGCGTGTTTATGGGCAAGCCATTCCCACTCAATCTCGTAATCTTTGAAATGAGTTTTAAAGAATGAGAGATAGTGCTCGTTTTCGATATGGGTCATGTTGACGGTGAAAGTATTAGTGAAGCCCTCGCCGTCCTTTTCATGCCGCTTTTTCGAGGCTGTCGAGAAAAAGTCCGCAATCACGGTAAGCGGAATCCGCGGCGAATTATACCGCGACACATTCAGATACTCAAACTTCTCATCTTTATTTTTTGGAAAGGAAATCTCATTATCGGCATCCTTGAAATAAATGCTGTACGTAGTTGGGTTCGGATACCACCCGAACGCCCGTCCCTTGCGAATTCCCTTCACCAGCATCCCGCTCGCAGGATTCTTGGAAATGATATAGGAAAAATCCGGATTCTGTGATGACACTTCGAGAATACTCATTTGGGTAAACTCCCTTTTACGTTATTACCATTAACAGTAAATGGGAAGAGGGGTGTTGGCAAGAACTTTTTTATGGCAGATTGGGGAGCGTTCTTGTTAGCCGAAGCGTTATCGGGTTTCATCTAGTAAACAGTATTTTCTAGACGAATCAGGCTTCTAGCTGTTGGGTTTCGTCTAGTAAACAGTTTTTTCTAGACGAAACAGGCCCCTAGCTCTTGGGTTTCGTCTAGTAAACAGTTTTTTCTAGACGAATCAGGCTACTAGCTGTTGAGTTTCGTCTAATAAACCGTTTTTTCTAGACGAAACAGGTCCCTAGCTGGTGAGTTTCGTCTAGTAAACAGTATTTTCTAGACGAATCAGGCTTCTAGCTAGTGAGTTACGTCTAGTAAATAGTATTTTCTAGACGAAACAGGCCCCTAGCTGTGGGGTTTCGTCTAGTAATGGAGGTGAGAACCGTTTCCAATTTTCCTGTTTTTTTTTACGTGGAAAGGGTAGAGGGAGTTGGGAGCTCTTTAAGAGCAATACATATGAAACATTAGGAGGATGATGATGGGAGATAACCGCAATTCCGAGATGAATAAGAAGCAGGAACAGCTCGAGCAGTTTAAGGTGGATGATACTGGTCAGAAGCTGACGACGAATCAAGGTTTAAAGGTGTCAGAGGATGAGTTTTCCCTGAAAGCCGGTGTCCGCGGACCAACGTTGATGGAAGACTTTCATTTCCGTGAAAAAATGACTCACTTTGACCATGAACGGATTCCGGAAAGGGTCGTTCATGCCCGAGGATTTGCTGCTCATGGTGAGTTCCAGGTGTACGAGTCAATGAGGGAATATACAATGGCGAAGTTCCTGCAAGATCCTTCAAAGAAAACGCCAGTCTTTGTCCGGTTCTCGACAGTTCAGGGATCGAGGGGTTCGGCGGAGACGGTCCGTGATGTCCGCGGGTTTGCGACTAAGTTTTATACAGAGGAAGGGAACTATGATCTGGTGGGTAACAATATGCCGGTTTTCTTCATCCAGGATGCGATTAAGTTTCCTGACTTTGTGCACGCTGTGAAGTCGGAACCGCATAATGAAATGCCACAGGCGGCGACCGCGCACGACACGTTCTGGGACTTTATTGCCAATAATCAAGAATCGGCGCACATGGTGATGTGGGCAATGTCGGACCGCGCTATTCCACGCAGCTATCGGATGATGGAGGGTTTCGGTGTTCATACATTCCGATTTGTGAATGAGCAGGGCAAGGCACACTTCGTCAAATTCCATTGGAAGCCAGTGGTCGGTGTGCATTCACAGGTGTGGGACGAGGCCCAGAAGGTTGCTGGGAAGGACCCGGATTTCCATCGCCGCGATTTGTATGAAGCGATTGAAAGAGGCGATTATCTCGAGTACGAACTGGGTGTGCAAATGATTCCTGAGGAAGAAGAGTTCCGGTTTGAATTTGATATTCTTGATCCGACCAAGCTATGGCCTGAAGAAGAGGTTCCGGTCAAGCTTATTGGAAAAATGACATTGAACCGGAATGTTGACAACGTGTTCGCCGAGACTGAACAGGTTGCATTCCACCCTGGCCATGTTGTGCCAGGAATAGATTTCACGAATGACCCGCTGCTGCAGGGAAGGTTGTTCTCTTATACTGATACACAGCTATTGCGGCTCGGCGGTCCAAACTTCCACGAGCTGCCGATCAATCGTCCTGTCTGTCCGTTCCATAACAACCAGCGCGATGGCTTTGGTCGCCAGACTATCAACAGGGGTCAGGTAAGCTACCACAAGAATTCTCTTGCGCAAAATACGCCAGCACCAGCTTCTGCTGAGGAAGGCGGTTATGTGCATTATCAGGAGAAAGTCGATGGACAAAAAATCCGGGCTCGCAGTGACAGCTTCAAGGATCATTTTTCCCAGGCGTCGATGTTCTGGAACAGCATGAGCCCGCCTGAAAAGCAGCACATCATTGATGCGTTGACCTTTGAACTCGGCAAGGTGAAATCACCGGATGTACGCCAGCAGGTTGTTGATATGCTCGCAAATGTCAGCATGGACCTGGTAACCCCGGTTGCCAAGGGGATTGGAGCCAGTGTGCCGGAGCCAAGAGAACCTGCTTCGTCCAAGTCATCACCGGCGCTAAGCATGGCCAATACGGTAAAAACCGCAAAATCTCGCATGGTTGGTGTTCTGATTGAAGAAGGGTTTAATGGAAATGAAATTAAGGGTATCCTTGATGCTTTGAAAGCAGAGGGAGCCATCCCTGCGATTGTCAGCGAAAATCTTGGTTCCATCCGAGGGACTGATAACTTTGAGCTTCCAGTTGAATACTCCTACGTGACAGCCGATTCTGTAATCTTTGACGCAATTTATATCGTTGGCGGAGCGGAAAACAGCCCGAAATTCAAAAAGACAGCCCTGGACTTTGTACAGGAAGCCTTTGAGCACTACAAGCCAATTGGCGCCACGCATGCCGGTGCGGAAATCGTAGAACAAGCCGGTATTCTCGGACAGCCTGGTGTCATTACGGGATCAGACCCCTCAGAGTTCGCTGCCCAGTTTGTTCAGGCAATTGCAGCCCACCGTTTCTGGGACAGGGAAGTTATGTAAGTGCATTAAATCTAACAAACCCGCTAAGCCAATACGGTTTAGCGGGTTTGCTTTTAAGAAATAGATATTTGCCTGTCGCTGGGTGTTGTGGCAGAAGAGAACCGTTCTAATTAGCCCGCCCGGAAGACGAGAACCGTCGCTAGTTCCACCCTTTTTGGCTAAGTTGGTCCTCAATCTGGATAATTTCTTCCTTTGTGTCGCCTGCGAGGATGGCGCTGATTCTTGTTTTCGCGTCTTGCCCATCTTCTGGCTTGTAGATGGCAAGGGGGAAGAGCTCACGATTTTGGATCAGCTGTTTGCAGTCGTTGTAAAACTCCTCCCAATCGGCCTCGATTTCCCATGTCCGGTACAATAGGTATTCTTTATCCGTGGAACGAAGGATGCTGTCCTTCAGCAGCAGGGCAGGCGTTGAAGCGTTCAGCCTGAAGTTGAGATCGATGCAGACAATTCTCCCATCCGTCGTGGTCAGGATGTCAAATCCGCCTACACCGACATAGTCGAGCTTGGCGGCGTTTTCCATGATTTTTTCGCCAACGGCCATGACTTCATCAGGTGCCGCCTCACAGTCACTTATCCAATTTCCGCGGTGATTTCCTTCCTCTGTCGTGATTTGCTCGGCTGCTCCAAGGCAGACAATCTCACCCTTGTGCGTCCTCGCAAATTGAACGCAGTAGTTTTTCTCGATTTCCACCAGTTCCTCCACGACAATTTGTTCGCTATCCTTGAATTCTTCCCAGGCCTTCGCGACATCTTCTTCCGTTTGGCAGAGGGCTACATCGATGCCGCCTCCATTCGGAAGGTCGGTTGCTGTTTTTAAAACAAACGGCAGTTTCCATTCCTTCTTAACGCGGTCGAACTCTGTTGGCTTGACTGCCATCCGGCGCGGATAGTGGCCTTCGGGGACAAGTTCTGACAGACTCGCTTTGTTGTTCAGGTATGAGAGCAGGTCGGGCTTGATCCAATAGCCTTTCGCCGGAATTTCCTCGGGAGGGTAAATTTGATTGATGACTTGTTTCGTTCCTTTTTCCACACAAGAGTTTATCACGCTTTTAATCGACTCTTCGTCGTTGTATACATAAAGGTTGGCCGGCTCGCTCATACCGGCAAGCCGCATCAGCTTAAGCGACTCTTCCGTAATGACACGTTCATTGGCCACCACTGGCATCTCACCTGCAATCGACAGCGGAGCACCAGTGCGGAAATCATCAAAGTCGACGTTATCGGTCGGTATCCAGCCAAAGCCCGAGTACGATGTCCGGGGGTTGAGAATAAATTCTGGTCCATATATATCAGCCAAAGTTAAATTTGGGTTTACTTGCATGCTTCGTCACCTCTCTGATGTGTCCTAGATTGCTTGTATATGAAATAACCGCTGACAGGAACATTCAAACGTGCTAAATATAGGAAGATAGTTGAGCGTTGGCATGAAACGGGCAGCGGGGAGCGTCGACCGATTTTTCAAAAAAGAAAAGAACTAGGGTAAAAGTCTTATAAGAATATTCTGAATATTAGTAATTTAGTTGGTTGTTTTTGGGAGAATAGGTGGGCTAGGATATAGGTGTGACTACGAGACTGCTGATCAGAGATTAGTAGTCTATTATTTTAGGGGGGATTGGATGGTTTTTCGGAGGAAAGGGTTAAAGGTTGCAGCTTCATTATTGGCGGTGTCGATGGCATTTGGTTCGGTGGGGTATGCGGCGAATGATGGGGCGGGTAAATCGGCCTACTCGCAGGATCAGAAGGTGGTTGCGCGGGTCGATGCTGAGCGGGCGATTGAGCATGTCCGGTATTTATCCGAGGAGATCGGGCCTCGTCCGGGCGGGCTTGAGGCTGAAAAGCAGTCTGCCGACTATATCGCTAAGGTTCTGAAGGGATATGGTTACGATGTCGAGTACCAATACTTCCCGGTTGCCGATCAATACATAGGGGCTGCTAGTTTTGGTGACGGCACATCGTGGCAGATGGGCGCCGCTCCGAATGGGAAGATTAGCAGCGAGGGCGTGACAGCAGAGGTGATTTTTGTGGAAGGCGGAACGAACCTGAGTGACTTCCCGGCCGATACGGCTGGAAAAATTGTTGTCATGGCAAGGGGAGCCTCAACTGCAGATTACCGGGCACAGGTGAACAATGCAGTTACAAAAGGGGCAGCCGGTGTTATTCTCCAGAGTTTAGTAGGCAGCCGCGGCAATTATGGGCAGACGTTCAATCCTAGCTTAACTGCAAAAGTCGATGTCCCTGTCTTTGGCGCAGCATTTATTCAAGGGGAGTGGATCAAGGACAAGCTAGAGAAGGGGCCTGTTAAAATGACGTTGACAGCCGAGCAATTTAGCAACCTTCAATCGGTGAACGTCATCGCAACAAAACCAGCGAAATCAAATGGCGATGGAAAACAGGTCATCCTTGGCGCACACCATGACAGCGTCGTCGGTGCTCCCGGAGGCAACGATAATGCCTCGGGTGTCGGCTTGATGCTTGAGCTAGCGCGTGTGTACAAGGGCTACAATACCGACAAGGAAATGAAGTTTATCGCATTTGGCTCGGAAGAACGCGGCCTCCTTGGTGCTAGGCATTATGTGAACCAGCTGTCTCAGGCTGAGAAGGACAATATTGAAGCGGTCTTTGTTCCGGATATGGTTGCGACCAGCTACGGACCAGCGAAAAACCTGTATGCGATGACACCTGACGGCAGCAAGAATGCTGTAACGGATTCCACTACGGCGGCAGGCGCGCGTCTTGGAAATTCTGATATTTTACCAGGAACGTTCGGCTCCAGTGACCACGTTCCGTTCCACCAGGCTGGAATACCGGCGGCGCTGTTCATCTGGATGGGTGTCGACAGCTGGAATCCGCTCGTCTATCACATTGAAAAAGTCTACCATACTCCTCAGGACACTATCGAAGACAACATCTCGGTTGAACGGATGCAATCCGCTCTCGACGTCATCGGCTCTGGGTTGTTTGATGTCGTTAGGAAGGATGTACCGGCGTTGAATAAGTAAAATAACGAGAAGGCATTGATTCGCTCAATGCCTTCTCGCTTTTTCTAGATTAATATCGTCCCCGCTACGAACACGCTGAACAGCAGTCCCAGCAATGTAGCAAACAGGGCAGCTCCCATCAGAATTGCTCCATGGGCGCGGCTCCGGTCAAAAAATGTCATTGCGCCCATATATAATGCTGCCCCGCCGAAGAGAAGCGGCAGAAACACTACTGAAAGAGCGACGAACAGCCACCCTAACAAAATATAAAGAAACCCCTTTTTATCCTGTGCTTCCTTCTCAACTACAAATGCAGCCTGCCCGCAGTGTTGGCACACATTCGCTTCCATCTCCATCATCCTTCCGTTTAATATGGTTTTCACTATAATGGTGTTAAAAACTATATAAGTATAATATTTCCTCTGTTTTAATTTTATTACAATTGTCAGAAAAAAGACAAATAAAATTCACAAAAAGTTCAAAAAACATTTAAATTTGAGAAGGTCTGTTTCGGTTGGTGTGGAAAGTAGCTACGTAAGCCTGGAAACTTAGGAATTGGGCATGCCGGGCGAGAGAAGCAAAGCCCTGCTGCGTTTTTGGCGTAGGATTCCGGCTGACGATGGCGCATTTTTCGCGTCGACCAATTTTTCCAAAAGGGAAAGGATGAGAGTATGGCATACAAAATTCGGTGTAAGTCAAAAAAGCTTGTCATTTATGATTCGCTGGCGGTGAGGATGAAGTTGTCTGATGACGAGTGGTCGTATTATTGTAATTTGGTAAAGGGATTTGAAGGGGAGGTGCAGTTTGATGGTTTGACGGAGCAGCTGCAGTGTGAATGCATTGTACTGAATGATTTGCTGCTTGAGGTTGGCGGCCGGTTGTTTCAGATTGATACGCTGATAATTACGGCGGACCTGATTTATTTGTTTGATGTGAAAACGTTTGATGGTGAGTATTTTTATGATTCTCGAGAGGATCGCTTGTTTAAACGGCCAAAATATGAGGTCGATAATCCTCTAACCCAGTTGAAAAGATGTGAAACTGCGCTCCGTCAGTTGCTCCGCGAGTTAGGCTATTCTTCATTCCCCATTAATGCTTCGGTTGTTTTCGTCAATTCCGAATTTACTTTGTTCCAGGCTCCTCTTGACAGACCTTTCATTCTTCCGACTCAGGTTTATCCTTTTTTGCGAAAATTAAATAATGCGCCTGCCGGTTTGGGTGATAAGCAATGGCGGCTGGCGGAAAAACTGGCTGCCCTGCATCAAAATGAGTCACGTTATGATAAGTTCCCAACGTATACGTTTAAGGGTTTGCTGAAGGGATTTAGATGCTGGAAGTGCGGGTCTTTGCTGGTGACAGTGGTGGGCAAGAAATGTGTCTGCGCATGTGGCGAGGAGGAAAAGGTGGTTGACGCGGTAATCCGGCATGTGAGGGAATTCCAGTTGCTGTTTCCGGATGAACCGATTACCACTGATGTAATTTTTGACTGGTGTGGCAAAGTACGATCTAAAAAGAGAATAAGCGTTATTCTAAAGGACGCTCTAACCAAAGTTGGAGTTTACAAGGGTGCTTATTTTAAATAATTCTAGAGGGGGCTTGAGGAGTTTTTAGACAGACACGGGGTCGGCGCGTGTGGTTAGTCTGGAAAATATATTTACTAGACGGATAGAGGGTTGTCGGAGTGAGCTTCGTCGAGAAAAGATTTACTAGACGGAACCAGGGCTAGCGGAATGAGATTCGTCGAGAAAAAGCATTTACTAGACGGAACTATGGCCAGCAGAGTGAGATTCGTCGAGAAAAAGGTATTTACTAGACGGAACGAGGGCTAGCGGAATGAGATTCGTCGAGAAAAAAGATTTACTAGACGGAACTAGGGCTAGCGTAGTGAGATTCGTCGAGAAAAAAGATTTACTAGACGGAACTATGGCCAGCAGAGTGAGATTCGTCGAGAAAAAGGTATTTACTAGACGGAACTAGGGCTAGCATAGTGAGATTCGTCGAGAAAAACGAAGTAAATAAATAATGTAGAGGCGCGTCCCCAATTCGGTGACGCACCTTGAAAAAGTTATAACCAGGTCTCCCCAATCAACATCACCTTCAAACGCTCCTCCGGCAGCCCATGCTCCGCCCATGCGCGCAGCAGCCGTTCGAGCGCTTCGGGGCCGGTGTCGTCGGCTAACCGGTAGGCGCCGTAGTGCATGGGAACAAAGTGGCGTGCACCCAACTCAATAAACGCCTTAACGCTGTCCTCTGGTGAAATGTGCGAGGCGGCCATGAACCACTCAGGTTCGTAGGCACCAATTGGCATGAATACCGTATCGATCTCGAACTTGGCCGCAATCTCTTTGAACCCGCGGAAATACCCGGTATCACCAACGAAGTAGAAAGTTTCGCCATCCCGCTCGAACACCCAGCCGCCCCAATGGGAGGTATTCATATCGTTCAGCGACCGCCTTGTCCAATGCTGGGCCGGTACAAAGTGGATTCGCAGCCCGCCAAACTCCTCGCAATCCCACCAGTTCATTTCGACAACTTTTCCAAAGCCTTTTTTTAAAAAAAGAGCCTTTAAGCCTGCCGGGACGAAGTATTGTGGATTGCCCTTGAGTTTCCGGAGGGTAGGGAAGTCGAGGTGATCAAAATGCCCGTGGGAAATCACTACGATGTCAATTTCCGGGAGTTCGTCCAGTCGAAGGCCAGGCTCGGTCAATCGTTTTTGAAATCCCATTCGTTTCGCCCAAACTGGGTCGGTCAGGATATTCAAGTCATTCAGCTGAATTAGAAAGGTAGAATGGCCAATCCATGTGTAGGACGTCCGACCGCGATTGCCTAACAGTTCCTTTACTTTTTTAACAGGGCTCTGTTCGATGTTGACCGTTAAATCCTTCACCTTACTGCGGCGTTCCTTTTGCCATCGCCGCATGTCCCGAAATGTTTTGTTGTTTGACACGTTGTCTAAATTGGCATACCTCTTCATAATGAACCACCTTAAATCCAGGAATTGTATTGTGAGTATAGCAGAAAACCTGTTGGAGAGTACATTTCTACTATCGCAGGTGGCTTAATGTATAGGGTTTGCTCACCGACCGACCCTAATTAGCAAAACCTTCAAGTGGACACTAGACTGATTCTGCCCTACACTAATATAATATTTTCATCGTTAGAAAGGTGTTTTGGTGTATGTTGAAGAACCCGACAGGAAGACAGCGGATTGGTTTGGCATTTCTTCTTAGTATGCTTTCTATTTTGGGTCCGTTGAATATTGATATGTATTTGCCGAGTTTTCCGGAAATCGCGGAGGACCTCGGTGCACAGGCATCACTCGTGCAGCTCAGCCTTACAGCTTGCTTGCTTGGGATAGCGGTCGGACAGCTTATTGTGGGACCAATTAGTGATTCGAAGGGGAGACGGAAGCCGCTTTTGATTTCCGTTTTTCTTTTTGCGCTCTCTTCACTGTTTTGCGCCTTCGCGCCAAGTATTGAGATGCTGATTGTTGGCCGTTTCATGCAGGGATTGACTGCGGCGGGAGGAATTGTCCTTTCCCGGGCAATTGTGAGGGATATTTTCGATGGAGAGGCTCTGACGAAGTTTTATTCGCTTTTGATGGTAATTACGACAGTAGCACCGCTGGTTGCGCCGATTGCGGGCGGGCTGATCCTCCTATTGCCATTTGCAAATTGGGGAACGATCTTTTTGTTTTTAGGCTTAATAGGATTCATCATCCTGGCTGTAGTTGGTATCAAATTAAAGGAAACATTGCCTGAGGAGCAGCGGACACCAAGCTCGATCGGCTCGACTTTACGGGCAATGGGCGGGTTGTTAAGGGACCGTTCATTCATGGGATATGCCCTTATTGTCGGCTTTGTCCACGGCGGAAGTTTTGCTTATGTGTCAGGGACTCCTTTTGTTTACCAGGGAATTTACGGAGTTTCCCCGCAAACCTTCAGTATTCTTTTTGGCATAAATGGTATTGCTTTGATTTCAGGAAGTTACATCACTGGCCGTTTTAGCGGGCGGGAGAGGGCACTCTTGCGTACGGCGGTGCTTACAGCATTAACTGCCACGGCAGTCCTTTTGATCATGACATTTGTAAAAGGCCCGCTAGCTTCTCTAGTAATTTCGATTTATATTTACATGACCGCGATGGGTGTGGTCCTGACCAGCTCTTTTTCACTTGCGATGGAAAAGCAGGGGCATCGGGCTGGAAGTGCCAGTGCGTTTTTGGGGATGTTCCCTTTATTGATCGGCTCTGCTGTTTCTCCGCTCGTCGGAATCGATGAAACAACCGCGGTGCCGCTGGGAGCAATCCTTTTTACTACTACATTAATAGGGGCAATCTCCTTCTTTACATTAACGAAGGGGACACAGGAACCACAAAAGAACGTTGCATAGAATCGCTATTAAATCGACCGAAATTTCTTTGCAGGTGAGAGTTACTTTATTTACATTCTAGATGACCGAAATTTCACTGAAGGTAAGAGTCCCTTCCTAAATAACCTACGGAAATCTATTTGGGGGCCGCTATAAATTGTGTGTGAAGCAGGGAGTGTTCCCTGCTTCTTTTTCTATGTGGTATACTCTATAAAATATTAATTAAAAATTTTGAAATCTACATATCAAGGGGGACTCGACACAATGAATCTAGTTGCTTCCGCTAAAATGGAAAAGTTGACGACGGGAATTTTCACGGAGCTTGCCGAACGCAAACAGGGATGCTTCATGCGAGGTATGGATGTTATTGATTTAAGTGTAGGCAGCCCCGATTTGCCCCCGCCGAAACAGGTTATGGAAACAATAGCAAAGTACAGCATGGACCCGGCGAATTATGGCTACACGCTAAAAGGGACAGCTGAATTCAATGAGGCTGTCAGCTATTTTTACAAGAAGCGGTATGAAGTTGAACTTGATTCGAAGACAGAGGTCCTCCAGCTGATGGGATCGCATGACGGGATAGCGCACCTGGCTATTGCAATGGTTGATCATGGTGAATATGTTCTTGTACCCGACCCAGGCTATCCAATATACGAAGCGGGTGTAACGATTGCCGGTGGGAACATCTATCCAATGCCCCTGCTTGAGGAGAACGGGTTTTTCCCCGTTTTCGAGGATATACCGGAGGACGTTTTAAAAAGAACAAAAATGATGATTCTTGGCTATCCGGGAAATCCTGTCCCGCAGTTGGCTGACCGCCGTTTTTTCGAAAAGGTCGTTGAATTTGCCAGGAAGTATGAGATTCTCGTTGTGCATGACTTTGCCTATTCCGAGCTCATTTTTGATAACAATCCCCAAATTAGTTTCTTGTCGGTCGAAGGGGCTAAGGAGGTTGGAATCGAGTTCAACTCGCTGTCGAAAACATTCAATGTTGCCGGGTGCCGGATTGGCTATGTTGTTGGGAATGCCCAGGCGCTGCAAATCCTTGCCTCACTTAAGTCTCATATGGATTACGGGGTGTTTCTGCCAATCCAGAAGGCAGCCACTGCAGCCTTGACTGGGGATCATTCCATCCTGGATGAACAGGTAAATGTTTATGAAGAGCGGCGGAATGCCTTAGTAGAAGGATTAACAAAAGGTGGGTGGAAAGTCGATTCACCGCCTGCAACGATGTTTGTATGGGCCAGGATTCCTGAAGGGTGGACGTCCCGTCAGTTTGCCTTCGATTTGATTGAAAAAGCCGGAGTGGCTGTCATCCCGGGTGACGCGTTCGGCAAACAGGGAGAAGGGTACGTACGCATCGCGCTTGTCCAGCCAGTTGATAGGCTTGCTGTGGCAACCGAGCGGATCCGGCAGTTTTTAATAGCTAACCCATCTGGGGAAACAGTCGAAGTATAGTTATGGCTAATTAGCTTCACTACAAAACGAAAGCAGCAGGACTTCAGTGTCCTGCTGCTTTTTAAATTACTGAAGAAATAACAATATTCATATTTGGCTAAATTAGTTGGAAAATTAACAGAGTTGATTAAAGCGGAAGGCGCAAAGGCATGTTCGAAAATCTTCATTATCCAATACTACCTCATAGTTTTCGTGCGAGGATTATTCTCCGAAGCTTGGCTTTGTTGAGTGGAAATCAATCGTTAATATGACCTTTATAAAAGAAGCGTTTGGAGCATACTAAGAGCGGTGATGAATATGCTCTGTAAATCAAGCGAGGAATTGAATGCGCTGGTGGAAAAAGCGCGCCCTGTTACGAAGGAAGGGAAGGTGGCCGATTATATCCCGGAGTTGGGGAAGGCGAACCCACATGACCTGTCAATTGCTGTCCATTATCCGGATGGAAATTGCATTGCGGCAGGAGATGTAAATAAGAAAATCACCCTTCAAAGTGTTTCAAAGGTGATTAGCCTGGCTCTGGTGCTGATGGATCGCGGGTATGACTATGTGTTTAAGCGGGTTGGAATGGAGCCGACGGGTGACCCGTTTAACTCGATTGCCAAACTTGAAACGATGGGGATTGCCAAGCCGTTGAATCCGATGATCAATGCAGGAGCGCTGGCGGTGACGCATATGATTAAGGGGAGCTCGGTTGAAGAAAGGCTCGAGCGGCTGCTGAGGTTTATCCGTGACATGGCGGACGCCGAGAATATCGGCTATAACGAGGATGTCGCGAGATCTGAATTTGAAACGGCTCATTTGAACCGGGCGTTATGCTATTTTTTAAAACATCACGGAGTTGTTACCGAGGATGTCGAACCGCTCATGGATTTATATACAAAGCAATGTGCGATTGAAATGGATTGCCGCGACCTGGCCGATATTGGTTTGGTATTTGCGATGGACGGAGTTAATCCGGCAACAGGCAAGAGAATCATGCCCCAGGATGTTGCGAGGATTTGCAAAACCTTCATGGTCACTTGTGGTATGTACAATGCCTCTGGCGAATTTGCAATCAAGATTGGCATCCCCGCGAAAAGCGGTGTCTCCGGCGGAATCATGGGCGCCGTGCCCGGCAAAATTGGAATAGGAATCTTTGGCCCCGCCCTGGATGAAAAGGGCAACAGCATCGGCGGAATCAAACTGCTGGAGCTGCTGTCCGAAAAATATAGCCTGAGTATGTTTTAGGCAGGGGAAGCAGTAACCACAGAGAAGGTGCGTATTAGTGTGCGCACCTTTTCTATTTATAAAGCTTTTTCCGAATATCGTGAAGGATTGATATCATCTCTGCAATAGCATACAAAATGATAAAGCTAAAGGTTCCGCCTGCAGCATAGGTAAGGAATTTTTTCCAAGCGAAGTTTTTTGAGGTATTGGTAATATAGTTATAGGGTGTTTCCTCTATCGCCAGGTAAAAACCGACGACAATTGCCAGGGTTAAAATCGTGCCTGCCAGAAATCTTACTAGCAGAGCCCACGTGTTTTCCTCTTCCCCCATGAAATTTCCCCCTTTACTTATGTCTATTATAATTTCAAAAGTGGAAAAAAACTCCATAAATTTATTTATATTTTTTCATATGCGGTATATCAAAGGCAAACAGAGAGTATGAGTTAAATAGAAATGATTTCCATAAGGGAAGGGATGCTGGATGGAGCTTGTAGGGAAGGGTCCGGGAATGGTGGGGAGTAAACTTATTAAATGGTTGGTGGCTTTTATGCTGGCCATTGGAATCTTTGTCCCGTTCAATCGTGTTGAGGCGGCAGCAACGACAGGTGTCATCGATGTGAAGAGCGGCCTGTTGAATGTGCGAAGTGGCCCGGGAACGAAGTATAAGGTTATTGGCACGCTAAAAAACAAAACAAAAGTAACTGTTTATTTTATCAAAAATGGCTGGGCGCAAATCAAGTATAAGTCGAAGAAAGCGTATGTGAGCGATAACTACTTGAGATTTTACAAAAAGATGTCTGCAGCAACAGCGAAGAAAATCACCGATCGGGCTATCAGTATCCAAAGGGTGACGTGGGAGCGGAATTATACAAAGGCAAAGATTTACTCAATTATGGCGCCTGCATTTACGAAGGGGTTTACAGACAGGTACTTTAAGCAGCAATTCCGGACAGCTGGGAAGGATAAATCCGGCACCCCTCTCTTCCATGTGATTGAAACGGAAATTTGGGGTCTGGCGATTTACCCGATTGATTGGGAGTTGGACTATGAACCGAAGAAACCAACCATCAGCAACTATGTGAAAAATGGCAGGGAATATCTCGCGGTTTCCCAGTACCACGTTAATGAAATGAGAGGGAATTTTACCTCGACGATTTATTTTTATAAAAGTGGATCGAAATGGCTGGCGTACGATCATAAAGATTAGAATAGAAGAAACCACCCGGTCGAACTGGGTGGTTTTTCGTTTACACCTAAGGATTTCCGTTCACGAATGACATCTTTTCCCGAAGTTCAGTGATAAGCTTCATGTCTTCCTCATACATAAGGTCGTCTCTGTATTCCTTGGTGAACGTGTGTTTTTCAGATCCTGTATCAAGAACGAGCTCCACTTTTATGTGCAGGGAGTCACCTGCAGTGCTGTCCTCATCTCCGAGGGGGGTTCCTTCTTTAGGGATTTCGCTTTCGTTCAAAAATAACGTTGCTTGCCCTTTTGCATCTTCCGCTTTTGACAAAAAGTCAGTAAGTGTTTGGGTTTCAGCCATTCTTATCACCTCAATTAACCTTTACCTTTCGGTTACTATTGTTAAACTGCCCAACTGGGATATTAACCATGCAGGATAGAGTTAGTTCGTGATTATAGTAGAAAAGAACTATTTCGGAAGGATAAATTTTCAATTTAATGATAAAAATAGTCTTTTTTTATGGTTAAATGGTAATAAGGGACGGGGAATTTTGGGGGAATTTCCAGTCTCGCTACATTACATATAAGGATGGATGACGATGTTTTTGAATGAGTTGACAGCTGAGGAGAAACAAACGTTTTTGGAGTTGGCGCATTTAATTGCGAACTCGAATGGAATCATAGATGAGGCTGAACAGCAGCTTCTGCATGCCTATGAACAGGAAATGGGTGTGGAGGTTGCCAGTTTTGATTTCAAGAGGTTGACCTTAAAGGAGATGATTCCCGCATTTTCATCCGAAACATCACGACGGATTACATTTGTCGAGGCAATTGCGATTGCTTTTGTTGATGGGGACTATGATGACGGGCAAAAACAAATGATTAATGAATTAAGGGAAGCATTTGGTTTCACAGTGGAATTTTACGAAAACGTTAAAGCATGGCTCGTGGAGTTTAACAATGTTTATAGAAAAGGATATGAATTGACCCGTGGAACCGTCGTTTCCATGTAATTCATGTGGTCTCTGCTGCCAGAATATCCGTCATATTGAGGAACTGAAAGAGTATGACCGGGGGGACGGCGTCTGTGTTCATCTGATTGATAACCTTTGCTCCATTTATGACGGGAGACCAGGCATATGCCGGGTCGATTTTATGTTTGAAAACTTTTACAAGGACAAGTTTCAATGGGACTTTTTTATAAAAGAGAACCTGAAAGCCTGCAGGATTCTTCAGGAACATGCGGGGATTCCGGACGAGCTAAAAGTTAGGATTGCAGGCGATCATAAAGTCCGGATTCGGGACGAGCTTTAAGTCAGAGTTCCAGGCGATCGTAGAGTCCGAATTCCAGATAAGTAAATATATGGGGGAAACAAAATGCCACTGCCGTTTTTAGCTGCAGCTGCTGTTATAGGTGTTGGGAGTATCATCGGTGCAGCTGCCAAATCTGTTAATAACGATTATGAAGATGAGCTAAATTCCATTAACTATAAAGCTGAGGAATTGGCCAGAAATACCGAAGACAGTTACCGAAGGACACAAATTAAAACTGAAGAAAAGCTCGACCGCTATATTTTATTGAAAAATGAAATTTTTGAAACGACATTGAACGAGTTTGTCCAAAGCTTCCGCAAAATTAAGAACGTTGAGCTTTCAAATAATACTGCCTTGATGGAAAAGGTACATATGCTGGAAACACTGTCGCTCGATTTTGAGAACAATGCGACAGCCTATCGTGTAAGGGATGAGAGGACAGAGGCAATCAAGGGAGCAGTGCTTGGTTCTGTGCTTGGTGGTGCTTATTTGGTTGGCAGCGTGATTAAAGGGGTTAGGCTTCAATATGCGATCGATGAGGCGAAAGCTAATTTTTCAAAGCTGAAGGTCGAGGCTGAAAAGGTTAAAAAGAAAGAAATGAAGCTGAAATTGATTGGAAAAAGAGCGGATGAGCTTGCTTCGGTCATGAATACCCTGAATCAATTATTCAGGCTCGCGATTCATGAGATGAACAAAAATATTTCCGCTGCTGGTACGGATTATGGCTCATACAACCAAAAGCAGCGTGAGCAGGTGTTCCTTGCTGTCCAATTTGCTGAAGCCGCCAAGAAGCTGCTTGATGTTTCAATTGTCAGTCCAACCGGCGCGACAACTTCCGAGTCAAAAGCGGTTTTGGAACAAACGCAGAGCCTGCTGGAGGCACGCTAATGAGTACAAAAGAGCTTACAGTGCAGAAGGATGGCATTGATACCTTTTTAAAAGGGTATTTCGGAGAAAATGAAACAAGGGCCAGGCAGGACTCCGCTGTGAATATCGGCATTGCGGTTTCGGCCAGTGACCAGATTAATCTATACAGCCAGGTTATTGAAGAAAACTTTAAGCTTTTTGAAAAGTTGGATCGTGACAAGCTTCAGGGCAGCCCGCTCCAAAAGCACGGAGATGCTGCCGAAAATATGGGCGTACGGGATTACAACAGGAAACAGATTCTCAGCGGATCTGATAAGCGGATGGAGCTGTCAGGCTCTAAGACAGACCCCGCTACTGACTCGCTTATTAAGGATGGGTCTGGCAAGGTGATTGAGCGTGCCCAAACAAAGTACTATAACGATTATAAAAAGACGGCAGAGGCATTAAGTGAAACTCGTTACAACAAAAATAATGCCAAGTATGCCCCGCCCGAGCAGGTTGACCAGATTAGGGATTTCGCACAGCAGCAAGCAAATCTTTTGAAAAAACAGGCTCTGGAAGCCAAGCGGAATGGAAATCTCCAGGAGTACGAGGCGAAGATGCAGCAGTCGAGGAATTATCGGCATACTGCTAAAACCGTAAAAGGGCTGGATCGTAAGTATGATGAAGCAATTGACGCCAGCAAAAACAATTTTTCCCGCTATAAGGTGGTCGGGAAGGATACTTTGCTTGATGCACATGAAGCAGGGATGAAAGGGCTCGATAAAGCTGCAATCCTTAGTGCAGGTGTCTCAGGTGCCCAGAATATTACTCTTGTCGTGAAGGGTGAAAAGGAACTTGGCAAGGCGGTGGTCGATACAGCAATTGATACAGCCAAGGGAACTGCGATGAGCTATGGGGTAAAAGCGACCGGTTCACTCGTTAAGGCGGGGGCGAAGCAGGCCGGGGAAAAGTTGGGATCGCAGGCGTTGAAGGCTTTTGCCAATAGTGCCCGGGGACCCGCTTTGTTTGTAACTGCAACTGTTGAGACCGGAAAATCCCTGAAAAAATACATGGACGGGGAACTTGGTGCTGCCGAGCTGTTCAGTGAGCTTGGCGAAAAAGGAACCGGGATCGTTTGTGCCGAAGCCGGAACGGTTCTTGGTGAAGTAGTTGGGGTATCAGCGGGTGCGGCAATTGGCGGATTGATCGGTACGTTTTTGCTGCCGGGAGTAGGTACTGCCGGCGGAGCAGCAATGGGTGCTAAGATCGGTGCTATCGCTGGTCCCTTGATTGGAAGTATGGTCGGCTACATGGTCGGCACCCAGCTTTATCAGGCAGCAAAGAGCCTGATTGGCAGCCTCGATTTTGAAAAACAGCAGCGATTGCAGGCAATTTATGAACAAGCATATGAACGGATGAAAGCAGAAAGGCTGGAAATGGAACGAATCATCCAGCAGCACTTTGCAGACCGCTATGTCATGTTCCGCCAATACTTTATTGAAATGGAAGAAGGCTTACTCTCAGGCAACGTCAACCAAGTATCCTTCGACCTCGACAACATCCTTGGCGCATTCGGCAACACCCTCCAATTCAAAAACTTCCAGCAATTCGACACCTTCATGCTCGACAGCGGAAGCACATTGAAATTGTAGTATAGGGGTTAAATAGGGGTCAGACCCCTGTTGTGGAAATTTTGTTAGAAGTGTCCGTGTAGTATGGACAGGGTGGATGGTTGTTTCTATTATTAAGAGATGTCCGGTGGGATGCCTCTTTTTGTTTGGGATTAAGTTAGTGAAAGGGGCTTGCTTTTTGTTTTGCTTTATTTTGCGTTGTTAGGCCACAGGGTTAGAAGAGGTTTGCGATGGTTTTGATGTATTCGGGTTTATTGTAGAAAAGCCAGATAGCTAGACCGAGAATGAGAATGATGGCTATGTTCAAGGCATATAAACTCCTCACGATCCAATCGGACTTTGTAGATTTATACTTTTTCATGTCGCTCGCCTTCTTGCATGGTTTTACATTAATAGACGGTTTACTTTGGCTGGAGGTTTCGTTTTTTTAGCGGAGAGAGCGGGAAGCTGTAAATTTTAAGAAGCAGTCTGATTTTCTTAGAGAATTAAACCATATTACTTTGAATTTGGCAGCGTTTCTGAAAGTGAAAAATTCAGAACAAAGAAAGGAAGATGAAAATGCGAGTTTAAACCTTTTCGGTCATACATATTATTGAGTTGGTTGGCGAAATGCCAAGTAAAGACAAATATATAACAAACAAGCGGCTATTCATTAATAGCCGCTTGTTCAAAATTTAGTTTATTTCGAGGTGCTGTTTCAGTTCGGTCTGTATTCGGGCATGTTCTTCCTCAGGAACCAGATAGTAATAAATCTTATTGATTAATTTGCCGCCGCCTTTGATTTCCATCTGCTGAACATCACCGACGACAGATCGGTAATTTTTCTGGATATCCATCATTTGTTCAAACTGGAGGTTGGTACGAACGTTTTTACCTAGTGCTCCGAAAATATCGCCATAGTTAGTTAGGGAAGAAAGGGACGCACCTTCCTTAATTACCGCCTGGATAATATCGCGCTGTCTGTTCTGACGGCCGAAGTCTCCTCGTGGGTCCTCGTATCTCATTCTTGCATATTTTAGCGCGGAGTCTCCATCTAGCGTGATTTGGCCTTTCGGGAAAGTTTCACCATCGGAGGAGAATTCGAATGAATTCATGACTGTTACTCCACCTACAGCATCAACGATATCCTTGAACCCTTCCATATTTATTTGAGCATAATAATCAATCGGAATATCAAGAAATTGCTCAATACTGTCCATTGACATTTCCACACCGCCGAAGGCATAGGCGTGATTTAGTTTATCCTCTGTTCCTCTGCCAACAATTTCAGCACGAGTATCACGGGGGATACTTAGCATTTTAACAGAATTCTGGTTAGGGTTTACGGTCAGGACGATCATTGTATCGGAGCGGCCACGGTCACCTTGACGCTCGTCAACACCGAGAACCAGGATAGAAAAAGGTTCTTTTTTAGTTAGTGTTACTTGTTCAGTCCGTTTTGGTGATTTGTCGCGGTTAATTGGCAGATGCATATCATCAACTGCAGCGTTTAATGATCTATATACTGTAAAGGCATATGTTCCTACCGCTAATGCTAAAACTAATAAAGTGACAAGGGTGAATTTAAGCCAGCGTTTCTTTTTCTTTTTTTCAGTTCTCAAGGTTGTATCCTCCAAAATTAGTTAAAAGGCTTCTACTAGAATACCAAAAAATTGAAGTCGTGACTATAGTATTATGGAGAAATTTATATTTTTGTCAAAAGGTGTAAAAAAATGAAAAACCATCCCTATTCCGAAGAATTGGGATGGTTGATTGTTAGAATCTAATTTTCCTAGTTCTAATAGCAATCAGAAGACCAGCAGTAATCATTAATGCACCTAGCATCATATAGTTGTTAGCATTTGTTGCGGTGTCTGGAAGTTCATTAGTTTCTTTGCTGTTTGTTTCCTCTTCTGCTGGTGTTGCAGTCTCATCTGTAGTTTCTTCATCATTTGTTATAGCTTCATCATCAGGAGTGACAGTTTCATCATCAGTTGCTGGTTCTTCGCCAGTAGTAGGTTCTTCACCAGTAGTAGGTTTTTCACCAGTAGTAGGTTCTTCACCAGTAGTAGGTTCTTCACCAGTGGTAGGTTCTTCACCAGTGGTAGGTTCTTCGCCAGTGGTAGGTTCTTCACCAGTGGTAGGTTCTTCGCCAGTAGTCGGCTCTTCGCCAGTGGTAGGTTCTTCACCAGTGGTAGGTTCTTCGCCAGTACCAGGTTCTTCGCCAGTGCCTGGATCGGTTGTGCCTGGGTCAGTTGGCGTTCCAGGATCAGCTGGAGTACCAGGATCGGTAGGTGTTCCAGGATCGGTAGGTGTTCCAGGATCAACTGGAGTACCAGGATCGGTAGGCGTTCCAGGATCGGTTGGAGTACCAGGATCAGTAGGTGTTCCAGGATCGGTTGGAGTACCAGGATCGGTTGGAGTACCAGGATCGGTTGGAGTACCAGGATCAGTTGGAGTACCGGGATCTTCTGGAGTTACAGGTTCTTCAGGAGTCACAGGCTCTTCCGGTGTTCCAGGATCTTCAGGAGATGCAGGCTCCTCAGGAGTTGCAAATTTAATAACTGTTAAACCGTCTATAGCAGTGAAAGCATCAATACCAGTAGCACTGAAAGTACCGGTTACTTCAACAAGTTTGCCTTTGTTTTCAGGGTGTGAAACTAAACCGAATGCTGAAGCATTATCACCTATTAATTTTATAAAAATAATATTTCCCTTTGCTGTTTCTGTTGCACTGTCTGCAATCAAAATGTTTGAATCACTTTTTGGTGTCCTGATATTGCCCGAAACAGAGGAACCAACGATGTATCCTCTGATGGTTTTTTCTGTAGCATCGCCAGCTTTGTAATTGGCAATGGCTTTAGCAACAGTAATAGGTTCAGTCGTACCAGGATCAGTTGGAGTACCGGGATCTTCTGGAGTTACAGGCTCTTCAGGAGTCACAGGCTCTTCAGGAGTTACAGGCTCTTCAGGAGTCACAGGCTCTTCTGGAGTTACAGGCTCTTCCGGAGTCACAGGCTCTTCCGGAGTCACAGGTTCTTCAGGAGATACAGGCTCCTCAGGAGTTGCAAATTTAATAACTGTTAAACCGTCTATAGCAGTAAAAGCATCAATGCCAGTAGCACTGAAAGTACCGGTTACTTCAACAAGTTTGCCTTTGTTTTCAGGGTGTGAAACTAAACCGAATGCTGAAGCATTAACACCTTTTAATTTTATATAAATAATATTTCCCTTTGCTGTTTCTGTTGTACTGTCTGCAATCAAAATGTTTAAATCACTTTTGGGTGTCCTGATGCTGCCAGAAACAGAGGAACCAACGATGTAACCTCTAACTGTTTTTTCTGAAGCATCGCCAGCTTTGTAGTCGGCAATTGCCTTAGCAACAGTAATATAGCTTGTTTCGGCTAATGCTACCTGAATGGTTGGGGCCACGGTACCTGATAGCAGGCCGAATAATACAGTAAGAACTATCCACTTTTGTTTGAAAAATCTCAAGATTTTCCCTCCTCTAGGAATCCTTGGCCAGGTGAGTGTACATCTTTTCAGATTTAACTCTGGCCTTCTCTTTTTTCTCTAAAGCTTAATTAACCTACCTAAAAAAATTGACATGAGACGTTACCATCTAGCTGTTTTTCATCCCTCCAAACACTTTTGTAAAATAAAAACCTACTAAAATTTTAATCCTTATTTTTTGCTAATTCTACAATATTTTACATTATCTACAAATTATTCACATAATGGTTAGGAAAGCGACAAATTTCCTTATTTTCTCTTGACAATTTGTCCGATTAAATTCATTGGTTTTCTGTAGCTACTATTAAATTGGAGGCGTAGGTGAGTTGCCATTTTTAAATAGGATTTTTGATGGTGGAGGCCAATTTTCTAAATAGGTTTGAAAAAAAGAGTACTTCCGGGGTGACGGCGATGTCCGCGAGTACATGGGGCCTCAGGGGAGTCGCTGTGCCAAACAGTATTATTAATGAGGGATTACGGATTCCTGCCAACAAGAACGTTTGAGCACTTGGTTTAGGCTCTCCAAAAGATCTTCTAAGGTATTTTTTCTGGTGGGATGAATTTGTGATTAATAGAAAGGGGAGAAGCGTACTGCCTCTCCCTAGTTGTTTTAATTAGGCTGAACCGTTTTTAGTTTTTCCAAAATTTCAACTGTGGTGATGATAGTCGCAAACTCGTCATGCAAATTTGCCATGGTCATATCATGAATCATTTGTGCGGGAAATAGCTTTCCATCCGGGCCAAGACGGTCGAAGGTGGCTGTGGCATCAGTGACCAAGTAAGGACTGAAACCAAGATTGCCGGCCATTCGGGTTGTAGTTTCTACGCAATGGTTTGTTGTAAGCCCAACGATGATCACGTTTTGTGCTCCCATATCCCTAAGCCTTTGCTCGAGGTTGGTCCCGATGAAGGAGCTGTTGACGGTTTTGCGAAGAATAGGTTCGTGTGGGAGCGGATCGAACCCAGTTTTTGGCTCACGCATTGCTTTTTCGTAATCTGACCAGGTACTCTCTGGGGTTTCCGATATGTGGTGAATGTGGATGACCGGTCTTCCGGTTTCGCGCCATGCTGCAAGAAGCCTGAGCATGTTTTCTTCTGCATGCGGGTTGTTCCGCTTGCCCCACCTTGGATTATGGAAAAATTTCTGTACATCAATGATAATCAGCGGTACATTTTGCTCCAGTGTAGTTTGAACCATCGTTAAAGATCCCCCTTTGGCTTAATAAATGAATTTTACAATTGATTCGATTCCGGATACATCGGATAATTAAGGTGGAACTAATTATTTACATTAATTTCTTATGAATTATTTGGGATTTACCTTTAAGTTGAAAGAGGGGTTTTCATGGACGAAATCGATGGGTTGATTTTACAAAGGTTGGCCGAAAATGCGAGGGTACCGATGACGGAGCTTGGAAAAGCAATTGGCCTGACAGCGCCGTCAGTGACAGAACGTGTGAAGAAACTTGAGGACCGAGGGGTTATTGCCGGTTATTCGGCTTCCATAAATCAAAAGAAATTAGGTAAGCACATTACTGCGTTTGTCCTGTTTGATACAGATAAATGCAAGCAATTCGTCCAATTTTGCGAAGGGTATCCCGATGTCGCTGAATGCCACCGTCTTGCCGGGCAATACAGCTACCTGGTCAAGGTTGTCACACAGGACGTTAGCACACTTGAAGCCTTCATTGACCAGACAATGAAATACGGTAAATCATCGACGTTAATCGTCCTCTCCTCACCAGTTGAGCAAAGGCAGGGAATTAATGTTGCTGTGCAAAAGGGTTGAGGGTTTTGAGAGAAATAGCATAGAAGGCGATGACAAAAATTAGGCGGCATCAAACTCTGTGCAATCAATCCTAGAACCGCTAACCTCTTCTTGGTGTTCGATAGAAAAAAACGTGACGTCCACTCCAAACGGACAAAGCGGGTCGGAAGTCCACAGGAGGGGTCTGACCCTTACCCCTCCCCCCTATATGATGCCATCCTCTTTTGCTTTGTATATGGCTTTGGGGCGGCTGGTGACTTGCATTTTTGAGTAGATGCTGGAGATGTAGTTTTTGACTGTGCCTTCGGTTAAGTATAGTTTCCGGGCGATTTCTTTGTTTGTTGAGCCCTTGGCGAGATGTTGCAGGATTTCGGTTTCGCGATCTGTCAGGCCGTATGACTCCGGTTTTACGGGGTGAGTCGTTCCCGGTTGGGCTTTGATTCTGGGGTCAAACCCCTGCTGGATGGTTCCGGGGACAGACCCCTGAGGCTCCTGATTCCTTACCGGGTTGATCCATTCGGAGATTAGCTGTTTGGCCACTTCCTGGGTGATGAGTGTGCCGCCGTGGTGGACGAGGCGAATGCCAGCGGCTAAGTCTTTGGGATGAACGGCTTTCAGAAGATATCCTTCAGCTCCCGCTGCGAGTGCATCCCGGACGGTGTCGAGCTCCTGGAATGTTGTCAGCATGATCACTTTTACCTTAGGGAAATCTTCTTTAATTTTCCGCGTCGCCGAAACTCCGTCCATTTCGGGCATATTAATGTCCATCAAAACAATGTCCGGAGCATGCAGCTGAACTTGGTCAATGGCAACTTTTCCGTTACCGCACGTGCCGACAATATCAAAATCCACCTCCCCGCCGAGGACAATCGAAAGGCTCTCACGAATCAATTCCTGATCATCGGCGATTAGCACTTTAATCATTTTCCATCCTCCTCTTTAAAATGGGTACTAAGCAGGTGACCTTAGTTCCCGATCCTGGCCCCGACTCAATTTTAAATTCTCCATTGAGCGCGTCGATCCGCTCTTTCATTCCATTTAACCCGAATCCAAAACCTACAGTATCCATGCCGGTGCCGTTGTCCTTAATAGTGAGTGTGACCCTCGACTGATCTTCATTGAGAGCGACTAGAATCAATGTTGCTCCACCATGGCGAACTGCATTTGTAAGCGACTCCTGCAGGCAGCGGGTCAGCGTCAGTGTCATATTCAAGGACGCGGTGGCAGGACCCTTTACTGTATGCTCGAAATCAACTTGGATGTTGGTGTGCAGGACGAATTGGCTGGTGACTCTTTTTAGCTGTGCCGCCAGTTCTTCGGGTTCTCCGGCGGGGGCAATCTGGTGGATATGGGTCCGTATTTCACCCAGTGATTGGCGCATGACATCCCCGAGCCGTTCAACCTGTTCTTTTGCTTTAGCCGGTGAGGTTTCAATCAGGTACGATGCGGCATCCAGTCCCATTATGACCGAGGTAAAGGTATGGCCGACTGTGTCATGAAGGTCCCGCGCTAGCCTGTTCCGTTCCTCCAGCAGGGTGATTTTTTCGATCTGCTTCGCGTATTCCTCCAAAAGCTGGTTCTGCCGGCGGTTTTCTTCTAATAAACTATTCGCCCTTCGCTCAGTTTCTAGCACCTTTGCAATTGCAATCCCGATACCGTAAAAGAATACCCCTTCAATGACGCCCATCCCGAAGTGATCAAGTCCGACGGCAAGCACAGCCAAGAAGGGCACTATCGAAAATGCAGCCCAAAGCCAGGCTCTTTTTTTGCCAGAAGTGCTGTAAATCCCTGCACAAAGGGCTGGATAGGCGAGAAAGGACGAAACTTCACCGAGAAAATAGCAACCAACAATTAGGAATAAGCCGCTGAAAACTAGTTCAAGGACTGGATGATAGGAAAAACTGAAATCGGCCTTTCTTTTTCCAGGCCATTGTGGGAGTAGGAAAGCTGCAAAGAACAAGGGCAGCACAATCCATAATGATGGGGACGATTCCATGAATACAGGCAAAAGCACGAGGTGGAACAGGAACCAGATAATTCGGATGAGCTGTGCGGTTTTATAGACCCAATGGGCTTCGGTTTTTTTATCCATGAACAATTCCTTCTTTTTGTAAAAATAGGACCTTCTTACTAATTCGGCACGTTGTGGCATTCTCCTTTAATAGTCATAAAAAGTCATATGACCAGCTTTATGACTAAGTTCACTGTTTGGTGTGACCAGCCATGCCCGATAATGAAGCTACAAAGTTTCCTAGGGGGATGGATGATGAAGACTGTAGTGAACATGGAAGTGAAGGGGAAAGAGGGCAAAGCAGGGAAGCCCTTTTTAACATATTTACTTGTTGCGCTGATTTTGATTGGTGCGATAGCGGCGAGTTTTTTGCAGCTGAGGACGCCCGAAGCAGTTGAGGTGACGGATGATGCTGGTGAGTTTTCGGCAGACAGGGCGTTTTCATATGTGGAGGAGTTTGCGGTTCGGCCGCATCCGCTTGGGTCTAAGGAACATGACAGGGTCCGTGATTATTTGGTTGAGACGCTCGAAGGCTTTGGATTGGAGCCCGAGGTGCAAAAAACAGCTGTAGTCCACATGCCAAAAGGCTTTGTCACGGGCGGAACGGTTGAGAATATTGTCGCGCGGATTGATGGGAAGGACTCGTCTAAGGCGATTATGCTTGCCGCTCATTACGATTCAGTGCCAGGGAGTCCAGGTGTTTCGGATGACGGGGCAGGTGTGGCGGCGATTCTTGAAACGGTCAGAATTTTAAAAGAAGAGGGACCTTTGGCGAATGATGTGATCATTCTTTTAACAGACGGCGAAGAAAACGGGATGCTTGGGGCTAAGGCTTTTGTCGGGGAGCACCCATGGGCCGATGAGGTCGGGCTCGTCTTGAATTTCGAAGCGCGCGGGAATGAAGGACCATCATTCATGTTTGAAACGAGCGACAACAACAGCTGGCTTGTGAAGGAGTTTGCCGAGGCCGCGCCATCGCCGGTTGCACATTCTTTTATTTATAGCCTATATAAGATGCTGCCGAATGATACCGACCTTTCGATTTTCAAAGAGGCGGGACTTGCTGGGATGAATTTCGCGTTTGGTGAAGGGGTCAGCCACTACCATACGACGAGTGACAGCCTTGAGGAGCTTGATAAGGATAGCCTTCAGCATCACGGAGAGTATATGCTGAGTCTTGTAAGGCATTTCGGCGAGTTGGATCTTGGAGAGGACCGGAAAGGAAATCAAGTGTTCTTCAATCTTGTGGGCGGGGTGATGGCTACCTATCCGGAGTCAATGGTATTCCAATTGATGCTGGTTGTGGTTGCGCTGTATGTTCTAACTATGGTGCATGGTTCAAATCGCGGTTTGCTATCGGTTAAAGGTACGGTTGGCGGCTTTGCCGTTCAGCTTGGCGTGATAGCCGGGGCGTTCCTGATGGGGCTTGGTGGCTGGAAGTTGATGACTGCTTTATTTTCAGATATGGCGTGGCTGATGGGTACGGACGTTTTGTTTGGAAAAATATATCTCGTTGGGTTTTCGTTAATTGTGTTTGCCTTCCTCGGCTTTGTATATGCAAGGGCAGGGAAGAGGATGAAATTGGGCAGCTTGGCGATGGGAGCTTTGCTGGTTTGGCTAGTCTTTGCTATCGCGACAAGCTTGTTTTTGAAAGCGGGAAGCTATGTGTTCGTCTGGCCGCTTCTATTCGCTCTGGTTGGGATGAACGTGGTGTTCTGGTTAAAGAAGTTTACTTGGAAGAGCATGGTGGTCGCGGCGGTGGCAGCTGTTCCGGCCTTCCTGATTGTTGTTCCGGTCATCTATTTGGTGCATATGCTCGTTTCAATTAATTTGGTCAGTGTGCTGATGGTGTTGGTCTCACTGCTGGGAGCCTTGCTGGTGCCAGTGTTTGGTTTGCTTGGTGGAGTTTCAGGCGTTGGGAGGGACGACAGACGGATTCAGGGGTTGCTGCTTAGTGTCAGGCAGGGTGGAGGTGCAGTTCCGGCTTTGCTGTTGGTGACTGGCCTGGTTGTGGTTGGGGTCAATACTGTGAGCGTCGTGTCCCAGCCTACTGAAGAACATCCAAAGGCTAGTGACATCACGTATTTGATGGATTCAGATAAGGGGGAGGCGTACTGGGTGGCTCGCCATTCACTGGATGAATATTCTTCACACTATGTGAATGGAGACGTGCAGAAAGGGAATGTGAATGAAATCTTTCCGATACTGAACTGGCCTAACAGTTCCTTTGCTAAGGCTGAAATGTTTGGGTTGAAAGGCCCTGAAGTCAAGGTTGTGGCCGATGAAGTGAAAAATGGTTTACGTGAGCTGGAATATGAAATTTCATCAGGCAGTGCGGCTGAAGAAATCATGGTCAAGTCGATGACAGGGCTTACCGTATCATCGCTTGAAGTCAATGGTAAAAACGTCGACCTTCCTCAGAAAAAATTTCCAAAGGATAAACCGTTCCTGATGACCTACGTCGCCGGACAGACAGAAAAGCTCAACATGAAAATTACCATCGCCGCAGATGATAAAATCGACTGGATCATTGCCGACCGCGCCTATAAAATCCCCGTAGAAAAAGCAAAACGGGGAGACCAATACAGCACCTACGGTGACAACACATTTATAATGACGAGGATTAAATAGGGGGTCAGACCCCTGTCGTGGACATTTTAATGATTTTGTGCGTAGGGAGTGGACAGTTCCACTCCCTTAGGCTTTTTAGTATGGGTGGGGCGAAAAAGCATCCGTTTTTGGAATGAGTTGCCGAACTGAGGGCGTTGGCCCATTTTGGTTAAGTAGTAAAAATTTTTGGATTATCCTGGATATCACTGCTGATCATTTGTCCGAGTTTCCGGGATTGGGCAGTGGCTTCCTTAATGCAGTTAATCAGGCTTTCGTGGACGTGATGGTTTTCAAGGACGCTGATGCCTGCTTCGGTTGTGCCTCCAGGGCTTGTGACTTCCTGCCTGAGCTGGCGCGGAGGTTTTTCGGATTCCTTGAGCATTTGGGCAGCGCCTATCAAGGTTTGGACGATGAGGTCTTTTGCTAACTGACGGTCAAGGCCAATTTCGGCTGCAGAGTTTTCCATCGCCTCGACGAGATAATAGATGTAAGCAGGCCCGCTGCCTGAAAGTCCAGTGACTGCATCCAACTGGGTTTCCTCAACGAAGGTGGCAAGGCCGACAGTTTCGAACAGTTTTTTTGCCTGTTCGGCTTGTTGAGACGTGACGTGTCTGTTTAGGGCGAGTCCTGTGGCTGATTTTCCGATAGCGGCGGAGGTGTTTGGCATGGCACGGACGATGGCAAAATTTTTGTTTGCCATGGTTTCTATGGTTTCGGTTGAAAGCCCGGCGAGGACAGATATGACCAGCATTTGATCAGTTATAAAAGGCAGGACAAGAGGCAAGCCGGCTTTGGCGTCCTTTGGCTTCATGGCGAGAATCACGGCGTCAGCATTAGCAAATAAGTCGTGCTTTTCGTAGGTTACCGTGACGCCATAGGTCTTGCTGAGAAAATGGAGGCGTTCCTCGTCGCTTCTGTTTGTTACCCAGATGTTACGGCTTTCAATCAGGCCATTTGCAATGATTCCTGAGATCAACGCTTCCGCGATCGATCCAGCTCCGATTAAAACTAGCTTTTTCATAGGAACTCCTCCTTTTTTAATGTCTAGCTCCAGCGCCTAGCGCCTAGTGTACTTCGGTCCCCTCGTTACGATAAGTCAACATCGATTCGCTAGCGCTCGCCGTGTTTCCTTTAACTCCTTCGAGGCCCTCCACAAGGAAGGCTTCGGCAGCATCAGCATCGCACGAAGAAAAAGTGATAGCTTTTTCGAGGTGTCCATACGGTGCTGGTCAAGGCGCTTGCGCTTTTCTTGTAAAAATAAATGCAAAAAGGCCTTTCATCCGCAAAGGACGAAAGGCCATTCTTCCGTGGTACCACCTTTATTAGCCTAAATGCTTGGTTGTGCGGCACAATGGCCGGACTTACACATTTGGCTACTCAACTCCTGTATCGCTGGAGGGGCGGCCAGGTTTGCCTGGCAGCTCATAAGGTAGGTTCAATGTTCCAGAGGACGGTGAAGCCTTTCAGCCGGTGGGCTTCACTCTCTTTCGCCATGTTCCATTTACTGGCCTTAATCATTGCTTTGCTATATAGGTAAGATTGTGTGAATTTTCTGAGTTTAATTGTCATTATGAGGGTAGGGAGGGTTGTCTGTCAAGGATGTTTTACTTTTTTTAAACCTTTTCTTACTTAAAGAGTTTTTCAAGGATGCGTTTTAAGGATTTTCCTTTTTTGTAGTAAATATCATCACGAACCTTTTCGTTAATGGCCTGCCAGAGCATAATTTCAACATCTGTTAATGGAGCTGTGTCTTCCTCCTTAATGAAAGCGGTAAAATACTCAAGTGGAACGCCATAAAATCTTGAAATATCCGCCATGATCTCAAAGGATACAGATTTTCGATTTCCTTTTTCAATCATACTTAAATATTGGAGGGAGACACCTGTACCGTGTGCCACATCCTCCAACCTTAACCCCTTTTCCTGCCTAAGTCTTCTCAATTCCTGCCCCAATGGCGTTGACATATGATTTCCCACTTCCCTAAGTAGATTCGTACTGTCTATTTTTAAGCGTTACAATGTAGTACCAGCTGATGATTGCTTCACAAAAGGTGACGATAACTTCTTCGCCTTTTTTTGGAAGGTTATATTTTCTCAAATGAAAGTGAAGCAATTCGTGTATAAGTGTCTGTAACTGCTCGGGATAATCAAGTTTTTCATTAATGACTACAAGCCGTTCTCCTGCATGAAAAACGCCCTTTATTTCCTTTAAGTCGAGGAAGAGAACATTGATATTGTAGTTGTATGTAATTTTTTCAGTAATTGCATCAATATGAGCCTGGTTTATTGAAATCAGCTTCTTATGAAAATAACCAATAAATGTATAATAGGATAAAAAGAGCAAAAGGACTAGATTTACAATCAACTGGTCAAAGAAAGCAAGAATAGGAAAAATTAATAACACTTCGAATACCATCGGACCGAATCTTTCCAGAAAAAGCTTAGTTGACACGATTCCAGTTTCGAGGAATACATAAAGATATTTTAACAGAATGGTTAGGAGTAGCATACCCAAAGTCGTTAAATAGCGAGCCAAATAATCCTTGTCACTATATTCATTATAGATTTCATTGCAAAAAATAATGATCAAAAGGTAGATGGATGTAAGTGAAATGATGGTGTGTAGGCGTCCGCGTTTTTGAATAAGGATTGATACTAGTGCATCCAACAAGAGATAAAGGATGCCGTATACAATTGAAAACCTGTCAAAGATGATTAAGGACAAGATCACGTTAAAGAAGGAATAACCAAAGCCTGAAAATACCTTGAGATTGACTTGATCAAAAATGACCATGATAAACAGGAATAAAATGATATTCCATTCTAATTCTTTCGGAATGTCAATGTATAGGATTGTAGCCCCAATACTGGGGAGAAGAAAAATGAGAAAGATATAATTGCGTAGTGTAGTAGTCATCAGGTTCTCCTGGTTAAGTGATGTATCTTTCTTGTTTTCATCTTACAAAATTAAGCCAGTGATTTTAATAACTTTCCTTCTACAAAAAATGCGTATTTACTGCGATTTTTGTCTGCTAATTATCCTTTTATTCAACAATTGTTTAATTTATACTTGTGGGGAGGGACAATTAGTAGGTTCCTTAGCAGTTCGTTTCTACCTCCTCACTTTTTATGCATTGGCCGTAGTCAATGCTTTTTTACTTTTAATTTTTGTCGTTTGTAAATTCTCGGCTGTCGAACGAAAAGGTCATCATTCAACTATTGCTTAATTTACAATAAAGTTAGTTGTTCTTTATTAAGAATTTCTGTTCGCGAAAAATGATCAGCTCTATCTATCTGGGTTAGGAAACCTAGTAGTGGAAGGGGCTGAACTTTCCGAAGTTGGGGATGAATATCCAGGGAAATCAGGCCAAACCGTAATTTCCGTGGAAAAAGTCTCAAGCACTGTCGGATTGTATGTAGATGGTGTCCTCCTTCAACAATAGTCTCGTGCAGTTTAGGTTGGATGCTGGCAAGAGGGCGTAGCCCGATTTTCAAAAAAGTAAAGGCCAGGCAGCCGCCTGGCCTAATTTGCTACAAATACATATGCCTATTTAGCGACTTAGCGTCGGTAAAGACCTGCTGGATTTCTTGGCGCTGATGCTCTTCAACTTCGGCGAAGATAAGAATATTGCCTTCTTTAACGAATTTTTCGTATTCCTTTGCTTCCGTTTCGGAAACGCCAGCCCCAGTGAGGGCGCCGACAATTCCTCCGCCAGTTGCACCGATTGCTGCTCCGGTCAGAGTTGCCGCCAATGGACCAGCTGCGGCTAACGGGCCGATTCCAGGGATTGCGAGCAGTCCGATTTCAGCAATCAGCCCGGTAACTCCGCCGATGACGCCGCCAGTTCCGGCTCCGATCCCAAAGCCCTTACCCATTTTTTTAGTTGGATTTTCTTCACTGTCAACTGGTTCAACGTCAGTCTGTACCTCGATTTCATCTACAACATCGTTGCTTTTCGCAAAAACAGAGAGGTTGTTCGGGTCAAAACCCTTCGCCTTCAGCGTTTCAATCGCCCGAACCGCTTCGTCCTGGCTCTCAAACACACCACCGATAATTTGCTTCTCCATAATTGTTCCTCCTCCTTCATACTAACGACCTACAAAGCATGCCATTTCCACGAACATGCCCCATACATAACACGTTCCCCTTAGGATAAGGGGATAAACTTTTTAGGGGTCAGACCCCTCCCGTGGACTTTCTTACTCTTTTGTCTTTTTCAGGTGGACAGGTGTGCGGGAGGCGGGGGTGTTTAATGAGTTGTTCGAGGAATTTTTGTTGTTGGGAAGGAGGAGTTTCGTGCTGGTTGGTGGAATTTGTAAAAGGTACGGGTTTGGATGTATCCGCGGATTTTTTCTTCTACTAATTCTTCTGATTCTTCAAAGTTAAGGTCCTTCTATTTTTTCTTCGCGCTGTTTCTTCTATTACTCTATTTTTCTCTTATACAATCGATTTAGTTGATTTCGATTTAAGGCGGGAGGTCACCCAAGAGGCTAACTAGCTCTAAAAACCGACTGGCGTATACTATGATTTTCACTGGAATTAAGCATTAGGAAACCAATCGGGCTTTGCGGGACTGGCAATCCAATCAAAAGTGAGATTAAGACCCCCCACACTATTAAGGGTTCCCTTTACTAGCCCGGTTTTTTATGTTTTTTATTTCTATTTTTAGGAGGTATGGATTTTGCCGCGAAAAAGACGAAGCTGGTATCCTGGAGCGATCTTTCATTTGACTAGCAGAGGAATTCGGAAAGAGATGTTATTTTTTGATGAGGAGGATTATCTGAAGTTTTTGTGCCTGTTGGAAAAAGCGAGAAAAAAGTACCATTTTGTGCTTCATGCCTTTTGTTTGATGACGAACCATGTTCATTTGCAAATTGAGACAATAAATGACCCGCCATGGAAGATTATGCAATACTTGAACTCCTTGTATGCAGCGTATTTTAACAAGAAGTATGATTATGCCGGGCATGTGTTTGACAAGCGCTACGGTTCGGAATTAGTCGATTCTGTGGACTATGAGGTGGACCTGAGCAGGTATATCCATCGTAATCCGTTGAAGGCCGCTATGGTCATGAGTCTGGAAGAGTATGAATGGAGCAGCTATCGGACATATGCCGGTTTGGAGAGTTCTCCTTATGTAAAGACTGACAGAATTTTGGGTTACTTCCCCGAACCACAAACTGCAAACTACATCCACTATGTTAACACTCCAACAATTGATCTTGAATTCACTGAAAGTCCTCTCCCTTCTATATTCTTCCTTTAGCAGTTAATAGGTGTCTTTTTATTTCGGAACATATTTTGCATGTGTTTAAAAACCTTGCGGAAAAATTATAATAACAGAACGAATCAGCCCGCCTGCATGTTGAGAATCTTACCGGCGGGCATCTTGCTTGCAAAAAAGACCAACATATTAGTTAATAGAGCTAAAACAAGTACGGATTTGTTAGCCTCATATTGTCCACTACAGAAGGACACACCCCCTAAGAATGCGGGTTTGAGAGGCAGAATGTCCACGAAAGGGGTCTGACCCCAAATGTTAAATGACATTAAGCTGTTGTTTAAGGGTTCGGTTTTGGTGGCGAATGTGCTGCCGGTGTTTAGTGGGTTTTGGTTGGCGGTGTGGTGGAATGGGTTTTCGTTCTTGGCACACTTGGATGTGTTTTTGCTGACGGTTGTGGGGAGTACGCTTGTGATGGCGGGGGCGCTTGTGCTTAATAACTGGTACGATGTTGACATTGATCGGATTATGGAGCGGACGAAGAAACGGCCAACGGTAACGGGGCGTTTTTCGCTTCGAGCCGTTCTTATTACCGGGCTTGTCTTGTCCGTGATCGGCCTGGCCATGCTTCTGTTTGTCTCGCTTGAAGCAACACTTTATGCCTTGGTCGGCTGGGTAACATATGTGCTTTTGTATACGATGTGGTCGAAGCGCCGCTACACATTGAACACAGTAATTGGAAGTATTTCCGGTGCAGTTCCGCCGCTGATTGGCTGGAGCGCACTCGATTCGAGTTTTCAGGTGATCCCAATCATCCTGTTTCTGATTCTGTTTTTCTGGCAAATGCCACACACCTTTGCAATTGCAATCAGGAAACATGATGAGTACAAAGCTGCTAAGGTGGCAATGCTGCCAGTCGTACACGGGATGGCTGTCACGAAGCGGCAAATCCTCATTTATAGCCTGTGCCTTGTGCCGCTGCCATTTTATTTATGGCCGCTTGGCTGGGTATTCGTCGGACTGGCGACCATCATGAATATCGGTTTCCTGGCCATCGCGATTAAAGGTTTTTTTGCAAAAAGTGACTTGAAATGGGCGAGGCTGCTGTTTCTTTATTCCGTTAATTACATTATGATCATCTTTTTACTTATGATCATCGTGACACTGCCCATATATTAGGTTAGGGGGCCCCCAGGTTTGCACTCAACTGCAACCGGGCGGGGGCCTTCTTTATTTTCC
>NZ_HG964497.1:1195790-1373709 GCF_000613125.1 Bacillus sp. EB01 | reverse complement strand
TTAGCTCATAAAGTTACGTTGGCTGATGGCCGAAGCCATCAAAATATTATTGTTTGTTGACGCTTGTTTGTTTAGTTTTCAAAGAGCAATTTGTTTCACTGTCGCGTTCAGGCGACTTTATTAATATATCATGGCTTCAAGGTTGTGTCAACAACCTTTTTTTCAACCGCCGTCTGCGAAGAAATGAAGTGTGTTTCGCAGCGACGGATATAAATATAACAAGTATCTGAAGAAAGGTCAATAGCTTTTATTACTTTTTTGAAATAATTTTTTGTTCTCTTATTTAATGCTCGATTATTCATACTTGATAGTAGCGATGATACAATCCCTGTCCTTTTGTTTCAACTTCAATTGACCTGATAATTTGTTTTTCAACAAGGTATTCAAGCAGAACACTTAAATCAACTGAGTAATGGCTTAACTCTTCATTGCTCATCGCCTCACCAATTGACCAAGTTTCCTTTTTATTTAATATATTTAGCAAGTGTTCCACCGCTCCCCTCGTCCTGGAATGAATGAGAAACTCGCTAGCAAGAAAAAGCAACTCCAGTCTCTTATCAATGGATTCCTCACTTGTAATAAGCTCTTCGTAAAGTTTGAATAGCTCAGGATCGATTTGCTTCACTTGATTCCAGAGGGTTAATTCTGGATGGAATCCATTTTCAATGACGGCCAGCCTGGCAAGATGGTGCAGGGAGTGAACGACATGATTATATGCATCGAGGTATTGGCCGTTATCAAAGAACGCCTTCCCGTCTAAATATCGGCGAATTAATTTTGCAAATTCAATCCCCATTTTCAGCTTCCGTCCATAGAAAGGAAAATCCCTGAATTCTGTTAAAAGGTTAGCAACGAAGTCGTTTCGGTCAAAAACAACCTTGGCAGCATAAAGCCATTCGAATATCTTTCTATTTGTCCCCAACAGCATCCATTCTCTCAATCGCGCTTCGGTTACTATATGAAGAGCAGCTTTCTTATCATGGTATGAATAATGCTTTATCATAATTGGTTCTTCAGATTGACTTGTAATCACGAGGAGAATCGCATCAAAAAAATCAGTTGCAGGACTGAACCTTTGATTTTTCTCTACCACTAGAATTCCCAATGTATTAGCTTGGCTTGCCCTCTCCTGATACACGGGGCGTAATATATCTTCCATTTTAAGTTCCTCCAAAATCATTATAGCTATAGTTTCGACAATAATTTTGTTTTTTCCTTCTTCATTTTTCAGTTAAACCACATACTCCCCCAAGTTCCTTTCCAAGTCTTTGTGTGCTATAGTTAAAAATCGGGAGGGGTAATGAATGGGCAAGTATTCAAGTAAAATAAATAAAATCCGAACTTTTGCTCTTAGCCTGATTTTTATAGGCTTCGTTGTTATGTATTTCGGTATCTTCTTTCGAAACCATCCGTTGGTCATGACGATTTTCATGCTTCTTGGCTTCTTTTGTATCATTGCAAGCACAGTAGTTTATTTTTGGATTGGTATGCTTTCAACAAAAACTGTACAAGTTGTTTGCCCGAATTGCGGGAAGCACACAAAAATACTCGGCAGGGTTGACATGTGCATGTATTGCCGCGAGCCGCTAACTTTGGACCGGGATCTAGAAGGCAAGGAATTTGATGAGTCTTATAATAGAAAAACACGTTCTTGATTTTTTTGCTAACTAAAAAGGAAAGCGCCCAAGGGAATTCCCATTGGGCGCTTTTTTTGAATCAAATCGATTAATGAGCTTCCTTAGCGGAACATTCAGGACAATCTCCGTAAATTTCCATCCGATGGTGTCCAACCTTGAATCCAGTCACATGAGAAGCCAGATGTTCCACTTCATCAAGGCCAGGATAATGAAAATCAACTATTTTATTGCACTTTTCACAAATTACATGATAGTGGTCGGTTGTCCTAAAATCAAATCGGGCTGAGGCATCCCCATAAGTGAGCTCCTTGACAAGTCCAACTTCCTTAAAGACACGAAGGTTATTGTAGACTGTGGCAACGCTCATATTAGGGAATTTCCCTTCCAATGCTTTATAGATATCGTCTGCAGTAGGGTGCGACATGGAGTTAATTAAGAATTCTAATATCGCATGACGTTGAGGAGTCATTCTCACACCGGTTTCCTTCAACACTTCCAACGCTTCCTTTAACTGTTCAGGCACCGCCATGCACCTCTTTTCAATAAATAAATTATTACATTATAATTGTTATAATTAGTTTAAGACCTATAAGTCTATTTTGTCAATACACCTGCTTATTTACTGGGTTAAATATGATTTCCAAATCATTCCTGATGAAGATTTTTCTCTTCAGCTCCCAGTTTGTAATTTACAAATCGAGCCGTCACAAATAGCATGTCAGAAAGGCGGTTTAAATATGAGAAAACCAAAGGATTTACAGAGTCACCGAGGGATACGGCTATCCGTTCGGCGCGTCTAACCACTGTTCTGGCAACATGGAAAGCTGCCCCCGCTGGATGCCCACCCGGAAGGATAAATGTAGTAAGCTGCGGCAAAGTTGAATCCCATTCATCAATTTGCTTCTCCATTTCATTTAAATCCTCCACACTTATCTTCCACTTCACCTCTTTACCTTCAGGCGTTGCCAATTCTGCTCCAACATGAAAAAGCTGTGTCTGGATTTTGTGATAGACTTCATCTACAGTTTCCTTACCAGGAAAAAACTCGTTCTTTAGATAAGAAAGTGCCAGTCCAATTACAGTGTTTGCTTCGTCACAGGTTCCATACGCTTCAACTCTCGCATCATTTTTATTAACCCTGCTTCCGTATATTAGTGATGTAGTTCCCTTGTCGCCGGACTTAGTATAAATTTTCATATTTAATATCCCCTTTTTAAATTAATTAAATTGATGTAATTATTCTCGTTATTACAATATACAAAGAGGTTGTGTTCAAAAATCTCGAAAGAGCGAGGAAGATAGTGCTGTGTAATACTTGATAAGTGCGGTGTCACTGTAATATTTTCCATTTGCCAAAATGGATGCCCTTTTGGCAACGGCTCCTTCTCAAATACATCAAGATAGGCATGAGCAATTACATTTTCCTGCATAACTTTAAGAATTGTCCCCTCTTCAACCAGATCACCCCTGCCAATATTGATGAAAGCAGCTGAAGGCTTCATCATCCTGAAATGCCGTTCCGTCAGCAAGTATCTAGTTTCACCTGTGCTTGGTAGAACAGAAACAATAAAATCAGCCCTTGAAATGTATTTATCAAGATTTGAAAAAGTGTCTGTGACATCCGCATCCTCGTGTGGCCTGCCGCTACGATTAATGCCAGTGACCTTCATTCGGAACGCTTTTGAAAGACGGGCAATTTCTCCCCCTATTGCCCCAATCCCTAGAATAAGGACATGTTTGTCGGCCAATTCTCCCACTTTAACTTTGCGATTCCAATCTTCAAGCTGTTCATTCCTAAGGATTTCCGGGAATTTTTTTATATGTTGCAGCATGGTTCCGAGTGTAAACTCAGCCATTGGGATTTTATGAATTCCCCTGGCATTTGTAACAACGATCCCCTTCTTTTCACATGCCTCAAAAGGCATCCTTTCCATCCCAGCAGACATAATCATAATCCACTTCAGATTCTGTGCCATATGTATATAGTCTTCGTTTAAATCTTCTCCATATGTAACAATAACCTCCGCTTCTATAAGTTCCTTCCCTGCCGCATCTGGCCCTTTTGCATAGTGAAAGCTTATCTTTGGAAAATTTACCTTCAGTTGGTCCCTTAGTTTCTCGGGTGGAATAAACGTAAACAATATTTTCATAGTAACAACCCCTACAATAATAAATAATCTGTATTTTCTTAAATCATACCACCTCACCCGTGTTTCTTAAAAATTCTAGCAATTAAAAAGAGGACCGGAAGTCCGGTCCTTTAAAAGGATATCTGAGGAGGTATGCCCTAATATAATGTATTCCACCGTTGTTTAATTGCATGGACAGTAGCCTTTATCAAGAAAAATAGGCATATACAAACAAGAATTCCTCTGGTCCTAAAATCCCCCGAGGAATTCCTTTGTCTTTCATATTGCTGAACTGAACTTTCAGTAACGCACTTATTTTCAGCTTTGTCCCGGTCATACATCGTTTTTAATTAAGAATTTAACCGGAGAAATTCAAGTGCTTCCTCAACGTGCCCCTTTACCTTTACAGCGCGCCATTCCTTGGCAATTCTACCTTGTTCATCAATAACAAACGTGCTTCGTTCGATACCCATATATTCCTTGCCAAAGTTCTTTTTTAGTTTCCAGACTTCGTATGCTTCGGCAACTTTATGGTCAGTATCGGCCAGAAGCAAAAAGGGAAGGCCATGTTTCTCGGAAAATTTCTGATGGCGTTCGACAGGATCGGGACTTATGCCGATAATAACGGCATTGGCATCCTCAAAACTTTTATGATGATCCCTGAAGTCACACGCTTCAGTCGTACACCCTGGTGTCATGTCCTTTGGGTAAAAATAAAGCACTACATTTTTGCCTCTGAAATCAGACAGTGCTACTGTCTCCCCGTTCCCAGCCGGCAGACTGAAGTCTGGTGCCGGTAAGCCTGGTTGGATTGCCATGTAACTCACTCCTATGTATATGTCTTAATTTTAGCCTATCCAATTCTTTGGCGTAGCACAACTGAGATGCTCTCCGTAAAGCGTTGGCCAATCAGAAAAGCGCAAGCGCCTTGCTCAGCGCCGTATGGACTGGAGGGCCTCGAAGGAGATAAAGGAAACACGATGAGCGCTAGCGAATCGATGTTGACTTATCGTAACGAGGGGACCGAAGTTCACTAGGCGCTAGGCGCTGGAGCTAGACAGTTCATAAAAAAAGAAAGGGGTTAATTCGAACTTATTTTTCCCAGTCCATGACAGCTTTTGCGACAAAGGCCGCCGGGATGGTGTAGCCGATCAGTGCTTCGAGGATGGCAATCCACCTGCCTGCGCCGAGTGGCACAACATCGCCGGGGCCAACCGAGAATAGGGTCATGGCACTGAAGTAAATGGAGGATTCTGCTTGATGAATGAACTGTTTTGAAGCAGCATGTGGATCTGCGAGGACGGGTTCTGCATAGAGGCCGAGCAATAAGTAAATCATTCCAAAACCAACGAGCACTGTAAAATAAATCATCCCTAGAAATAGGAAGTTTTCAAACGATACAATCCTGCCTCTAACCTGGTTCGGTGTAAATAGTGTTTTGAGGCTCATGAACAGGCAAAAGCTTGTTCCAGCCAATAAAAAATAAAACAAATCGCCCACCACCCGCTTATGTTTGTCCATTCTAACTATATGCGGGTATGGCGGACTGTATTAGTTGTTAATTTCCGGCACCTCTGTATTTCTTTACTCCCTGATTCCAAAGCAGGACAGAGACTGCGAAAAAGATAATTCCCATGAGCGGTGTCAGGAACGCGTAGCCAAACCATTCCTCCCTGCCAAGGAAGTATGCGGCTGGGTACACGCCAACGAAAGCAAATGGCAAAATCCAGGTGAGGACGAAGCGGATGGCTTTATTATAAATATCTACCGGGTATCTTCCGTAGTTTCCAATATTGTACATCATTGGCATGATCGAGGTCTTTGCATCGGCCCAGAAGCTGATGCAGGCAAGCATTACGAAGACGCCTCCATAAATGAGTGCCCCTCCGGCCACAAACAGCAGGAAGATGAGCACATCATACCAGACAAGTTCAAGGCCGAGGTTCTGTCCGGCATACCACATGACGGCTATCCCTGTCACTGCTCCAAAGAGGGCTTCCAATTCAAGCCGTTCAAGAATGATCTGGAACAGGCTATGAATCGGCCGAGTCAAGATCCGGTCAAGCTCCCCTTTTACGATGTACCGCTCATTAAAATCCCATATATTAAAAAAAGCCGAAAAGACAGCATATGGAACAAGAAAGAATCCATATATAAAGATAATTTCATCTCTTGTCCAGCCGTTTAAGAGCGATGTATGGCCAAAAACGACAAGGATGAAAATGAAATTGACAGCCTGGGACAGCAGGTCCGAAAAAATTTCTACAACCAGATCAGCCCTGTACTGAAGCCGGGTTTTCATATATTGTCCCGCATACTGAAAAAACATTGATCCGTAAAACATGGTCAGCCCCCCTGGATAATAAGCTGTTTTTTCGCCAGCTGCCACAAAATATAAATTGGTACAAGCAGGATGAGGACCCATACTGCTTGCTGAAGCAGTGCTTCAACTACCTGGCTGCCGGTGAAACCCTTAGTCACTATCATGCTCGGAATATAGCTGATTCCCTGGAATGGCAAGTATTTCATGATTTCTTGAGCCCAGCCTGGAAAGAAGCTCATCGGCAGGAGCAGTCCGGAAAATAGATCGATGACAACCCGCTTCGCCCGAATCAGGCCGGCATTATTATATAAGAAGAAAGTCGTGATACCTGTCAGCAAATTGATTTGTGTGTTGATCAGAAAACTGAAGGTTATGGATACTGCAAACAGCCCCCAGATTACCGGATCAAGCGGCAGCCTGACTGGGAAAATAAGCATAACAATGATCATTCCGGGTACCGAGAAAAAGAAAAGGCGGAATATCCCTTCACCGAATCCCTGCATCATTTTCATCCCCAGGTAGCTGTATGGGCGGATCAGCTCGATCGCAACTTTCCCCTCCATGATTTCCTGCGCCATTTCCCGGTCAAGGTTATTGAAATAAAACGCCCTTGCCATCCAGGCGATAGCCACATACGTAGTCATTTGTCCTACCGACAGCCCCTGGATTTGGTCTTTCCCGCTATATATTGCCTCCCAAAGGAAATAGTAAGCACCGATATTGATGCTGTAAATTAGGATGCCTGTGTAGTAATTTGTCCTATAGGCAAGCATCATTAAAAAACGGATCCTTACCATTTCAAGGTATTTATCCATCTTACGCCCCCCTATGCTGAACCTTTTTCGTATATATTGCGAATGATTTCCTCAGTCGATGTTTCATTTATTTTTACATCTTTTACTTTGAGGACAGAAACCACCCGGGCGATGATCTGGGAGATGATTTCATCTACATCGTCCGTCTGCGCAGAGAATATTTGACCTTTTTCGTCCATTTCCCATTTAACTGGGAGTCCCGAGGTTAGATGCTGGAGCCTGGCCAAATCCGTTTGCTCGAGGAATTGGAATTGCAGTATCTTCCCTTCGCCCCATTTGTCCTTCAGGTTTTGAAGCGCGCCATCATAGATGATTTTTCCTTCATCCAGCATGACGACACGTTCACATAGAGCTTCGATATCAGTAAGATCATGAGTGGTTAATAAAATTGTCGTGTTATATTTTTCGTTTATTTCCTTTAGGAACTCCCGGATTTTCAGCTTCACAAGAACATCAAGCCCTATTGTCGGTTCATCAAGAAATAGGAGTGGCGGATTATGGATCAATGCGGCTGCAAGCTCACAGCGCATACGCTGACCCAGCGATAATTTCCGGACCGGTTTATCCAGGAGCGGGCCGAGATCCAAAGTCCTGATGACGTGTTCCATGTGGGAGTTATAATCCGCATCAGATACTTTGTAGACTTTTTTCAATAGCCTGAACGACTCCTGGACTGCGATATCCCACCATAGCTGGGAGCGCTGTCCAAAAACAACGCCGATTGTCTGGGTGAATTTTTCCCGTTCTTTATGTGGATTCATTCCATTTACGATGATTTTTCCTGACGTCGGGGTAAGGATACCCGTCAGCATTTTAATTGTTGTTGATTTTCCCGCACCGTTTTCACCTATATATCCAACCATTTCGCCTCGTTTGACAGTGAAGTTGATGTCATTGACGGCCGGAACTATTTTATAATTGCGTGTAAAGAGGTCTCTGAAGGCACCAGCCAGGCCGGACCTGCTCGAATACGCCTTGAATTCTTTGCGGAGACCTTCCACTACAATTGCATTTTCCTTGTCCATTTGCAATCCTCCTGAACATACACTCTAACCAAGTCAGTTTATCCATTTCCTTTTTCTAAAACAACTTTTATGTCTTTGGGAATGGCTGGGTTAGGTTTCCAGGCAGATTAGTTTAGTAGATTAATCTCTTGCTGCCGATTCATAATTAATCCACTAAATGGGGTTTCGTGGATTAATCTCTTGTTGACCACCTATGATTAATCCACTAAATGGGGTTGTCTGAATACAAACCCCGGTGGCATTATTCACCAAGACAGTATGCTTATCAATTAAGATAACGTTTGGATTTATTAGAACAAATTCCAATATAATGGAGAAGACAAACGCGTCCCATAGCAGAAAGTTTAAATCCAATAATTAGAACAAACGCTGCCCAAACCTGGTTGTGGACGAATAATGGTGTGATGCGCTCACCAGCGCTGCCGAACTGGGCGGCGTAGGCCATGCTTTACCGTCCTCTAGCGTCGGCCATACTCCACCGAAAAGGCTTCTGCGCTTTTTCCATATAAAAAACAGTGCTAGAATAATAACGTACTTACTACAGGAGGTTACTATAAAATGAACTTTACCAATTCGGAACGATTACATAGCGAGGCTCTTGAGCATATTGTTGGCGGTGTAAATAGTCCATCCCGTTCATACAAGGCTGTTGGCGGGGGAGCACCTGTTGTGATGGAGCGTGCGTCTGGCGCATATTTCTGGGATGTCGACGGCAATCAGTATATTGACTATTTGGCTGCTTATGGGCCGATTATTACAGGCCATGCCCATCCCCATATTACAGAGGCGATTAAAAAGGCAGCTGAGTCCGGTGTTTTGTATGGGACGCCGACTCCGCATGAAATTACTCTTGCGAAGATGCTTAAGGAAGCAATGCCGGGAATGGACAAAGTTCGGTTTGTGAACTCAGGTACTGAGGCTGTTATGACTACAATCCGTGTTGCCCGCGCATATACCGGGCGCGACAAGATTATTAAATTTGCGGGATGCTATCATGGCCATTCCGACCTGGTTCTCGTTGCTGCCGGTTCAGGCCCCTCGACACTTGGAACACCTGACTCTGCCGGGGTACCGAAGAGCATTGCCCAGGAAGTTATTACGGTTCCATTTAATGAAGTGGAGCCGTTGAAGGAAGCACTTGATAAATGGGGCAGCCAGGTTGCGGCAGTGATGATTGAACCAATTGTCGGCAACTTTGGGATTGTCGAGCCAAAACCTGGCTTCCTCGAGCAGGTTAAGGAACTCACCCATGAGGCGGGAGCTCTGTTAATTTTTGATGAAGTAATTACAGCCTTCCGTTTTGCTTATGGAGGTGCTCAGGATATTCTCGGGATTACTCCTGATTTGACCGCGCTTGGTAAAATCATTGGCGGCGGACTCCCTATTGGGGCTTATGGCGGCAAACAGGAAATCATGGAAAAGGTTGCACCGCTTGGCCCTGCGTATCAAGCCGGCACGATGGCAGGAAACCCAGCTTCGATGCTATCAGGAATTGCCTGCCTTGAAGTTTTGAAGCAGGACGGGGTATACGAGTATCTTGACCGGCTCGGTGCGATGCTTGAAGATGGAATCCTGGGTTCTGCAGCAAAATATAATGTCCCGATTACGATTAATAGGCTAAAAGGAGCACTGACAGTATATTTTACAACAGAAAAAGTTCAGAATTATGAGCAGGCGGAGAATACCGATGGCGAGATGTTTGCGCGATTCTTTAAGCTGATGCTGAATCAAGGAATTAATCTGGCTCCTTCCAAGTATGAAGCATGGTTCGTTACGATTGCCCATACAGAAGAGGATATTGAAGCAACGCTCCATGCAGTCGATAACGCGTTTTATTCACTTATGAGCGAATAAATATACATTTTTTATGCAGCAGCCAGGGAGGGGAATTTCTGGCTGCTTTAATAATTTTTATTGAAAACGCTTACACGTTACTATCTTAGTGCTTATTTCACTAAATTGTAATGGATTTTACATCCAAAAGTTTGCATAATTATTTGAATATTGAATATTCGTGTGATAATATTAATCTATTATTTTTGTTTTCTGCACACCAGCCCTTCCCTATGAATGACCAGGAGACATTCTTATAGCCACAAAAAACTTGGCCAACACAAAACTGAACTCAGGAGGTGACTGGCTCACGCCGGACCCTATGTCAAAAATCTGGAGCCCTCATACTTTCAAGGATTTCCATAAGCACGAGCATGATGCCTGTGGCATTGTCGCCTGCATGGAAAAAAAACGCATTCCGACGAGAGAAAATATTTATGCTTGCATAGATGCACTTGTGACAATGAATCACCGCGCTGGCTTCATTAATGGTGAAGGTGATGGAACAGGCATCCACATTGACATCCCTCGTTCCCTATGGAAGGAAAAGCTTACCGCTTCAGGAGCCGACCCGTTGCTTGCTGATAGACCTGATTTATCTATTGGCCACATATTTATTAGCAGAAAAGCAGATGCGGAGCTTGTGAAAAAAGATATTAAGATTTTGTTAGCAGCCAACAGCCTGAAGCTTGTTTTTGAAACCGATTCGGTAACGGACAGTTCAGCACTTGGCCCAATTGCCATCCAGGAGAATCCTGTCTTTTGGCAGATCGCATGTGTACCTGCTTCAGAGACTGCGAACCTGTCCCAGCTCCTTTTTAATTTGATCGTAACAATCGAGAAAAACCAACAAGTTCATGTTGCCTCATTTAGCCAGTACCACGCAGTTTACAAAGTTATGGGTGCCGGTGATATCCTCCCTCATTATTACAGTGATCTTGCAAGCCCGGTTGTTGCCTCGACGATGACCCTTGGCCATAACAGATATTCTACCAACACGCTTTCCAGTTTTTTTAGAGTCCAGCCCTTCAGTGTCCTTGGCCATAACGGTGAAATAAATACCATTGCAAAATTGCGCGAGGAAGCGCTCCAGATTGGCGTGCCGCTTGTTCATGAAGGAAGCGACTCCCAAGATTTGAGCAGGACAATTGAAACCTTGATTTGCAGAGACAACTATACTCTTTTCGAAGCAATGGATGTTCTTTTCCCGCCAATCATTAATGAAATAAAAGCATACCCATCCCATCTTCAGGATTTATATGTATATATCCGCGAAGCCTGGGGACATTTTGCCCAGGGTCCGGCCGGAATTATTTCACGATTTGCCGATGAGGCTGTCTTCAGTGTCGATGCTCTCGGCCTGAGGCCGCTTTGGATGCTTGAGACCGAAAGCTCCTTCTTGTTTTCTTCCGAACCCGGGATTCTTCCAACAAGCGAGTATGTAAGCGATCCGAAACCTCTTGGGCCAGGAGAAAAGGTTGGCTTAAAGTGGAACGGAGACACTCTGAATGTATATTGGCAGCCTGACTATCAGCAGGAAGTGTATGAGCGTTTTTCGAAACGCGTGAGCCTTGATGGTTCTCAGGCAAGAATCAATGTGCCTGTCCTGCCTAAAACAATTATTGTTACCTATCCGGATAAAATCCACAATGGACAGTATAAGGCATTTGGATGGGAACGCGACCATATTCAGCTTATCGAGCAGATGGCTGAAAAAGGTATTGAGCCGATCAGGTCGCTTGGCCATGACGCACCGCTTGCTGCCTTGAACCCTGAAAGAAAGAATATTGCCGACTATATAAAGGAAAGTGTCGCAGTGGTCACAAATCCTGCAATTGACCGGGACCGGGAAACGGAACACTTTTCTACCCGTGTCATTGTTGGCAGACGCCCTTCCCTTATCCATTCCGAGGCTGCGGGAACTATTCTTGAACTACTTTCACCGATAGTGATTGAAGGCAAGGAAGGGTTGGATTGCTCCGATGAGACTGGACAGCCCAGCTTTGATCAGATTACAGCCTTTTATCGTGAAAAAGGGCTTGCTTTCCATATTCCTGCCACCCTTCAGAAGCAGGAAGACATTGAGGGCGCGCTCCAGCGACTCTCGAATCTTGCTGTGGAAGCTGTCAAGGGCGGCAAAACATTGCTGATTGTGGATGATTCCCCAGCCCATGCAGACAATTCCTATTGGATTGACCCGCATCTGGCCATTTCAGCAGTCGACCAGGCACTAGCTCTCGCAGGCATGAGAAGAAATTGCTCGCTTTTGCTCAGGTCCGGGGCTATTCGTTCCTTGCATGACATTATTACTGCTTACGGCCTTGGAGCAGATTTGATTTCACCATACTATATGTTCCTAACTGTTTCGGATGGACAGACGAAGCCGATTTCCAATCTGTATAACGCGCTGATTAAAGGCCTTGAGAAAGTTGTATCGACTATTGGAATTCATGAGCTCCGCGGCTATGCACGGCTTTTCTCATCAATCGGGTTGAATCAGCATGTTGCCGACTATTTAAAAATAGTCAATTTCTTCGGGTCGAAGTCCCTAGAATCTGGTTTTGTTGAAATGAAGCAGGATACGATTCAGCGCGCTGCTGATTTCCAGAGTGATAAGGAACGGGTCGGCAAGACGTTCCATCTATTCCCGCGAATTTGGAAGGCAATCGGGGAAATGGCCCAGACCGGAAGCTATGATGTATATCGCGATAAAATATCAGAGCAGGAAGAAGCTAATCCGACGACGATTCGCCATTTGACCTCGTTGAAAAAGGCATCCAATCCCGTTTCACCAGCTGATGTCGATTTAAGTGTTGGTGACCACAGCCTTCCGTTTGTGATTGCCTCGATGTCGTTCGGTTCGCAAAATGAAACTGCTTTTCGTGCTTATGCTGAAGGTGCAGACCGTCTGAGTATGATCAGTATGAATGGTGAGGGCGGAGAAATTAAGGATATGCTTGGAAAATATCCAAGAACTCGCGGACAGCAGGTTGCATCTGGGCGATTCGGCGTCAATGCTGAGCTGCTCAATTCCTCGAACCTTCTTGAAATCAAGATTGGCCAGGGGGCAAAGCCAGGAGAAGGCGGCCATCTTCCTGGATCAAAGGTTACGGCAAAAATAGCCGAAGCCCGTAACGCAACAATCGGTTCGGATTTGATTTCACCTTCAAACAACCATGATATTTATTCGATTGAAGATCTTGCGCAAATGATTCTGGAATTGAAGACCGCCAATGACCAGGCACGGATTGCCGTAAAGGTGCCTGTTGTCCCAAATATCGGCACGATTGCTGTCGGCATCGCCAAGGCGGGCGCTGATATCATTACATTGAGCGGTTTCGACGGCGGAACAGGTGCAGCGAGGATCCATGCAATTCAGCATGTCGGCCTTCCGGTGGAAATTGGTGTTAAAGCGGCACATAACGCCCTGCTTGAAGCTGGTCTTCGTGATAAGGTGGAAATTTGGGCCGATGGCGGAATGAAAAGTGCCTCTGATATTCTGAAAGTTATGCTGCTTGGTGCAAATAGGATTGGCTTTGGAACTCTGTCCATGCTCGCAATCGGCTGTACAACCTGCCGTGGATGCCACCTTGATACCTGCCATGTTGGTATCGCAACGCAGATTGACTCTGAAGCCAAGGCAAAAGAGCATGGGCTTAGACGATTTGTCCCCCGCCAGTTTGATCTGGCCGTACAGGGCCTTATCAACCTGTTCACGGCATTTTCAGAAGAAGTAAAGGGTTTAGCAGCACAAGCTGGCATTAAAAGGCTCCAGGATTTTGTTGGCCGTTCCGATTTGCTTGAACAAACTAAGGGACTTAACAAGCTGGATCTGTCTTATCTGCTAAAACCATTGGAGATCAGCCAATTCAGCACACTGGAAGGCGCTGTATTACGGAACACCACTCAGCTTGAGGTTGCAGCAGGGGCTGAGTACCTGGATTCAAGCGTGGAACAGCTTCATACCTCAAGGGAATTCGCGTCCGTTACCTCTAACCAAAGGGTGTTGGGCAGTAGGGTTTCCTGTCACCGCGTCCGCGGACGCCTTGACGGTGCCTATAAAAAGCTCGCCAAGGTAAAGCTCGCGTACCGGAACGGTTCAATCCCTGGCAACGGGCTTGGCGCATATAACAGCGAGGGCATTGATATTGTAGTCAACGGCGGCGGCCAGGATGGTGTTGGAAAGACTTCCTTTGGCGGAAGCGTTGTAATTTTAAAAGAAAAAGGTAAGAACGGCAGCTATCTGAACGGGTCTGTTGGAAAAGGTTTCGGATATGGAGCCCAAAGGGGATTGTTAATTGCTCAGGGAACTGCTGACGCTCGCGCTGGTATTAGGCTTTCCGGTGCGGATATTCTAATCGGCGGACAGCTCGTGCAGCCATTGCCTGAAAAGGATGCCGGGAATGTTGGGGTCCATTCAACCATTAAGGGTTTTGCATTTGAGTATATGACGAATGGACGCGGCCTTGTACTGGGAGACCCTGGTCCATGGATTTGCGCCGGCATGACTGGCGGTGTTGTTTACCTCCGGCTCCAGCCTGAAATGGGGCTGACCGTCGATCGTCTGAAATCGCGGATTGCAAAAGGAGCTAATGTCTCCCTGCTCCCTCTTAATGAGACAGGAGTGAAGGATATCCAGGAGCTTCTAGGCACTTATCATTCTATCCTTCTCGATAATGGTCAGACTGAGGAAGCTGAAAAAATTGCTTCCCTCCTTTCTTCTCCTCAAGAAAATTTTGTCATGGTCTTGCCAGTCAAGGAACAGGCAGATCCATCTGTTTCGACGGAATAACTTTAATGTTTAGATAAGAATGAAGTATGCCCAGAGCCGTCTCTGGGCATTGCTTTCGTTTAAAAGCTTTTATTTAAGGAGAAGATAATTCTAGTAAAGTTGCGGGGCTTAGGCGGAAGAGAGCTTAAAGGTTATCACTCAGCCGCACCATTGGCCGAATAGGCTTCGAAGCGCTTTGAGCAAAATTGAACTTAACCTCTTCTAATAATACTCACGCCTTATTGCAAAAGGTAAAAATAGTACTTGATTGGCAGGATTATATGGATAATAAAATATAGACGTAAAACCGACATGATTTGTTCGACAGTTTGTGACATTCACTTTTCCTATTAACATAGTTTTTAAGTGATAATACAGGAAACCGGTACCAAAAGAAAGGGATTGCGATGAAAACCACACTAGGTGATATGCTGGAAAAACGCCCCGGGATGACTATGCTTCAGCTGAAGAAATCTCTTCAGCATTTTCAAAAAAGGGGAATTCTCTATATGGATGCAGAGCTTCTTACACTAGAACTTGACCAGTCCTTTTCTGTTTTTTATGCTCGCCATAGACGCAACGGTGCTCATACCGGTCCATTTCCTGTCCCGGCAGACAAATATAAACAGGATTATGATTTTAATTATCTTAAAGCTTTCTATCTTGATTATTATCGGAGACAGCCTGATGATTATGACCTTACCGGGCTTTCCATTGTAAGTGGAACAGAATTTATTTGGTATACAAAATCATAAATCATTGTATATTTTGATTAGGAGAAGGAGTGCTCATGCGCCCCTTCTTTTTATATAGAAATGTCTTTGTCCAAATCTATACGATTCATTTTTCCGCGAAACTCTCTTGCTTCCAATTCGTAAACAGGTTATAGTAACAGAATTGTTTAATGCAAATACAAAAGGTTTATAGTAGAGATAAAAGATGATTGAAAGGACTTTTTTAAAATGAAGTTAGGAGCCCGGATTTTAAAAACGGGAATATCCATTGTTCTCGCATTATTTCTTGCTGAATTACTGGACGTCCCTTCACCCGTTATGGCACCCATTGCTGCTATTTTCGCAGTCCAGCCAACCATATATCGCTCTTATCAATCCATACTCGAGCAGGTGCAGGGAAATTTTTTAGGGGCTTTGATGGCTACAGTATTCTATCTGCTTCTAGGCAACCATGTCGTGGTCATAGGACTTGCGGCTATCATTGTTATTACCTTGAACCTAAAGTTAAAGCTGGGGAATTCAACGGGATTGGCTCTAGTAACCTTAGTCTCCATCATGTATATGCCCGGAGATCAATTTATTCAGTTCGCTGCACTCAGGTTCGGAACCATTATGCTGGGGGTATTCTCGGCATTTATCGTAAACCTTGTGTTCCTGCCACCCCGGTATGAAAACAGACTGTACCATAAAATTTCGGACACAACCGAAGAGATTATTCGCTGGATTCGGCTTTCGACACGGAATGCATCCGATCACACCCTTTTAAAAACAGATATAGAAAAACTGAAGGATACGCTCCTTAAAATAGACCTCACTTACACGATGTATAAGGAGGAACGGAGTTATTTTAAACGGGATGATGCTGTTAAAGCACGGAAGCTTGTTATCTACAGACAAATGATTTCCACAGCTAGAAGGGCATTGGCAACACTCAACCGCCTACACCGCTTTGAAAATGAATATCTCGCCCTGCCGGATAAATTTCAGCAATCCGTGCAGGAACAGCTTGACTGCCTCATTACACTTCACGAACAGGTCATGCTAAAGTTCATTGGCAAGGTACGTCCATCGGCTGCAGCGGAAAATCCGATTCAATGTCTTGATAAAAAGGAAGTATTCCGCATGTTCATTTCAAGGCAGCGTGAATACGAAGAAGAGGATGACAACCATCTATATCACACAATGCAAATCATTTCCGCCATCCTTGATTATGATGAGCATGTCGAACACCTCGATACCCTTGTCACCAGCTTCCTCTCTTACCATAAGGAAGACAATGAAATAACAGTTGAAGAAACATTAGAATAAAGTTTCAACCAAAAAACCGGAATAGAGCTGTCGCTCCATTCCGGTTTTTCATTCAGCATCGTCCACCCCAAACGGACAAAATAGCTTGAAAGTCCACGATAGGGGTCTGACCCCTTTTACTCATGTTCGAGCTGCTGGACTTGGAATAGTCTGTAGTAGCCGCCTTGTTTTTCCATGAGTTCTTCGTGGGTGCCTATTTCGACGATTTCACCGTGTTCGATTAGGACTATTTTATCGGCATGAGTGATTGTGGATAAGCGATGGGCAACAATGAAGGTTGTCCGGTCCTTGGCCAGCTTCTCAAGAGCCTCCTGGATTTGGTGTTCGCTTTCCAGATCCAGCGCTGATGTTGCCTCGTCAAGGATAAGGATTGGCGGGTTCTTCAGGAACACCCTGGCAATGGCGACCCTCTGTTTTTGCCCGCCCGACAGTTTGACTCCTCGTTCGCCCACCTTTGTTTCATAGCCTTCCGGGAGGTTCAAAATAAACTCCTGGGCATTCGCCTGCCTTGCCGCTTCCTCCACCTCCTCATCACTTGCCTCGGGTTTTCCTAACAGGATATTCGTACGTACCGAGTCACTGAATAAGATATTATCCTGAAAAACAACACCGATTTTATCTCTCAACGATTGGACATTGAATCTTCGTATGTCAACTCCATCGAGGAGAATCTGTCCTTCGGTTACATCGTAAAAGCGGGGAATTAGGCTCACAAGCGAGGACTTTCCTCCACCGCTCATGCCAACGAGAGCAATCGTTTCCCCTTTCCTCGCTTCCAAATTGATATTTTTCAAAACCAACTCATTTTCTTCGTCGTATGAGAAGCTGACATTCTCAAATCGGATATTGCCTTTTACCTCGGTACACTCGATTGCATTCGGCTCATCCACGATATCGTATTTTTCATCAGCAAATTCAAATACACGGTCCATCGAAGCAAATGACTGGGTCAAGGTGGTAGATGAATTAACCAGCCTTCTCAGCGGATTATAAAGCCGCTCAATATATGCAATGAATGCGACCATTGTCCCAAGTGTCAACTGTCCTTCAATCACCAAATATCCCGAATAGCCAATGACAATCAAAGGAGCAATGTCCGTTATCGTATTAACGACCGCAAACGCCTTTGCATTCCAGCTTGTATGGTCCAAAGCCTTTTGCAAAAAATTCTTATTCCGTTTATCAAATTGGTTCTGCTCATATTCCTCAATCGCGAAGCTCTTAATAACAGACATACCCGCAACCCGCTCATGCAAATAGCTTTGCACCTCGGCTAGCGCCTGAGAGCGCGTCCTTGTCAGGCTTCTAAGGTTTCCGAAAAAATACTTAACGGAAAATGCATATAAAGGGAAAAGCACAAGCGAGACAATTGTCAGCTTCACATTCAACGTAAGCATGACGGCTATCGCTATCAGGATGGTTGCGACATCGAGCCACAGATTCATTAACCCTGTGATGACAAAAGTTTTCGTCTGTTCAACATCATTTATTACCCTGGATATGACCTCGCCTGCCTTCGTATTTGAATAATACTTAAAGCTTAACTTCTGCATATGGTCATACAGTTTATCGCGAATATCATAGAGGATTTTGCTGGACGTCCACTGAGCGAAATATTGCCGATAATATTCAACCGGCGGCCTCAGGACAACAAAGATGACAATCATGATACCCATAATCCAAAACAGCTTATCAATCTTCTCATCCTTGTTCAGCGTGTCACTTCCAACAATATCATCCATGACATATTTAATGAGTATCGGAATGATCAGTGGTATTGCAAATTTAATGATTCCAATGATGATTGTGCCTATGATTTGCCACTTATATGGCTTGACGAAATGGAGATACCTTCGGATACTCTCCAACTTGTTTCCTCCCCTGGATTCTCTGATTTATTTCATATGTATTACTTATCCAGTAATGAAGCAGCCAAACAAAAACCTGTTGATATGTGATCAACAGGGCGCTTTGCTTGAAACCAGCTTTACTTTCTGTAATTCAGGTATCGTTCATACCAAGTATCGATGAATTCTGGTGAGAATGGTCCCTTTCGCTGGTTGATCCAAATGATGAGCTTCTCAACATTCTTTTTTAGAATCTTGTCAATCACCTCTGGATAGTTCATCTCTCGGCGATGCCGTTCATACTCATCCTCGTCCAATAGATTATAAGTCATATCTGGAAACACTTTAATATCAAGATCATAATCAATATATTTCAACGTATCGCCATCAAAAATGAATGGAGAACTAATATTGCAATAATAGTGCACGCCATCCTCACGAATCATCCCAATCACATTAAACCAGCACTCCGAATGGAAGTAACAGATTGCAGGTTCCCTGGTCACCCAAGTACGGCCATCGGACTCTGTAACGACGGTCCGGTCATTACCGCCAATCACCAGGTTTTCGGAACCTTTCAGGATGATCGTCTCGTCCCATATGCGATGGATGTGCCCATTATGTTTATAGCTGTGTATTTGCATTGGTTCTCCTTCAATGGGTAAACCCATGAATCTCCCCTACTTTCATTTCCCGAACGCTTTGCACCTATCTTAAATCAAAAAATCGACAAAAGGCAACAAAAGACAATTCCCGTTTGCTTCTATTATAACGGTTACAGGGCAATTTTAAAACAAAAGAGCCATTTTTAGGATAAAATGGCCCATTCAAAACTCTATTTATTTTCCCCGCACATCATTAAAGCATTTATACGGATGAACCATTCAGGCTTTTCCCAGGCTGATAGGAACGGATCACTTCTTCTGTCTGATGCTCAAAAACCTCTTGAATTTCCCTAAGTTCTCTTTTCATTGCCGCTATTTCCTGCTGGATGCTCTCGAGGCCTGTTTCATGCTGAAGTAATTGCAGCTGTCCTTCAATTTCCTGGCAACGTTCCAATTCACCTTGTAAAAAAAGCAGTTTTTCCATTGTTTTCATTTGTTCAGAAATTAAACAATTGAAGGTTTTCACACTTTCACCGCCCTCATATTTTGCTCCTCTATGTATTCTTGAAAACCTCGCTTATTCCTTTGACTACTTCTGTAGGTTTAAAAGAAGTTTTGTCGAAGGATATTTTATCCAAATGTGGAACCCCTAAACATAAAGCAGGGCACCCTTTCGTTAAAGGGCACCCTCTTTCAGCAATAAAAATTAACGATTTTGACCTTGTTGGCCAGAATTTTGGCTCTTACGGCTTTCAGCTTGTTGGTTTTGTTGTCTTACTTCTTGAGCATTAGTTTCGCTTGCGAATTCAGTACCGAATTGCCCTTGTCCGCCTTGAGCAGATTGAGCATTTTGGCGACGAACTTCTTGAGCGTTTGTTTGAGAAGCTTGGCTTCCTTGGTTGTTGAAGTTTGCCATTGTAATCACCTCCACGACTGTTAATTTAACCATGAAGGGGATTATCTATCCGGGATTTTTTTGGAAAAAATAAACATTAGACCAAAAGGGATAAGCCACCATCCACAATAATGGTCTGTCCGCATATCATGTTGGACTCCTCTGATACAAGGAACATCACACAATCAACGAGGTCTTTCATATCAACAATCCTGCCCGCTGGCGTTTTCGTCCTGGATTCAGCCAGAAGTGTTTCTCGATTAGGGAAATGGGTTAAAGCATCTGTATCGACTGGTCCTCCGGAAACGGCATTTACAATGATATTTTTTGGTGCCAGCTCTACGGCCAGATATCGGGTTAATGCCTCAAGTGCCGCTTTCGATACTCCGACAGCCGTATAATTTTCCAAATAACGAATTGAACCGATAGAGCTGATACTAACAATTTTGCCTCCACCGTTCTTTTCCATTAACTTTGCAGCTTCCTGGGCACAAAAAAGGAGAGCCTTGCTATTAATATTCATGGTCCAGTCCCAATGTGACTCCTCAAGCTCCATTGCCGGACGAAGTACTCCAGATGCAGCATTGTTAACAAAAACATCAAGCCTTCCAAATTCCTCTTCAACAGTCGCGAACATGCCCTTAATTTTTTGGACATCACCGACATTGGCGCGGATCACCACCGCTTTTCTGCCAAGTGCCTCTATTTCTGCCGCGGTTTCAAGTGCTGCCGATTTGCTTCGGGCATAGTTAATAGCGATATCATATCCTGCTTCAGCAAGTCGTAAGGCAGCTGCCCGTCCTATTCCCCTGCTGCTCCCAGTAATAAGCGCAACTTTTTGTGTCATAATATGTAGTCCTTTCTTGTTTCATTTTGTTTCTATTTTAGCCGTTCGGGGTATAGAAGACAATTGATTCCTAACACTAAACCTGAGCAATCCATTACGAAAGGAGAATTGCCATGTATGTTGGACGGGATATGACGGAATTGACGATGATGCCAAAAAGCGATTGGGAGGACAGCGAGCTGGCATTTTTTCACCATTCATTACAGCAGGTTGTACCATACCTAAACGCTGAGGGCCAGACGATTCACCGCGAAATCGTTGAGGAAATTGAAAAGCGCGGCGGCCTCAACCGGAATGAAGCTGATTATACACACGGGACTAAGGTAAGTTACGATTAAGAACAAAAGCGCAAGCGCCTTCGTGACAGACAAAAGGCGTCTGTCCCTGCGATGACTATTCTCAGGAGCTTTCCTTTGTGGTCATCGCCGTATAAACTGGAGGGGCTTTGACTGAGATAAAATGAACCTTCCATCAGCGCTTTTTGCTGATGGTTAGGTGAATGAATCGGACCTTTAGGGACAGTTGCCGACGTAGGAGGCCTACTGTCCTTTAAGGTGGGGGTAAAGGAATCACGAAGAGCGTAAGAGATTCGATGATGACTTATCGTAGGGAGTAGGCCTAAAGTTTACTAGGCGATAGGCGCTCCTCATTACGCTATCGCGTAATTTTGTGCGATGCAATTTCGGGGAAGCCTTCCTTGTGGAGCTAGACGTAGCCATGCCTCATAAATAGAGTTATAAACTGTCGTAAATCTAAAGTATCTTTAACATTTAAAAGAGCCAGGCTGTACGAATGTCTCAAACAGCCAGGCCCTTCTTTTGTATATTATTGGTTTCTGTTAAGGTATAAAGCAAGCATTTTCTGATGAGGTACGGGCAGAGCAAATTCCGATAGCTCCTCCAGCGTAACCAGTTTTACTCCAATGGTCTCGGGAAGTTCAGAATTTAATTTCCCGGTATACACAGTAACATTCCAGATGAGATGGGAGAAAATATGCTGAATCTGGCCAAGCGCTTCACCGAATTCCACATCCACATCAAGAAACTCATTATACAGACCTGACAGCCCTTTACGGTCATCAGCAAACGGAAGATGCAGTTCAACTGATGGCAGCTCCCACATATTTGCCAGCAGTCCCTCGTTTGGCCGCTTGCGAATGAGTATTCTTCCAGCTTCATCTTCAATCACCGCGGCTGCAAGACGGAGCTCCCTTGGCTTTTTCTTTTTAGCTTTGATAGGGAGCTCATTTTGGGCTCCTTCATGAAAGGCCTGACAATGCTCCCTTACCGGGCAAAGCAGGCAGGACGGTGAGGTCGGCGTACAGACAAGTGCCCCTAGTTCCATTAGCGCCTGATTGAAATCAGAAGGTGAATCCGGGGATATTAATACCCGAACTGCTTTTTCAAAAATCTTTCTTGAAGAGGGCTTGGCAATATCTTCTCTAATCAAGAGGATTCTTGATAGTACTCTCATTACATTGCCATCAACAGCCGGTTCAGGGATTCCATAAGCAATACTTAAAATCGCACCCGCTGTATAAGGGCCTACACCTTTTAGCGTAGCTATTTCTTCAGGTGTATCGGGTACAATGCCATTGTATTTTTCTTTAACCTCCCTGACAGCAGCCTGTAAGTTTCGTGCCCGTGAATAGTACCCAAGCCCTTCCCATGCCTTCAGAACCTTATCCTCATCCGCATTAGCCAGTGCATCTATAGTTGGAAACTGTTCCATAAATCGGTGATAATAAGGAATCACAGTATCAACTCGAGTTTGCTGGAGCATAATTTCCGAAACCCAGACTTTATATGGATCCTTATTGAGACGCCATGGCAGACTCCTTTGTTCGGCCCTGAACCAGGAAATTAAATCGTCGCGAAACTGTTCTATGTTAATTGTTCCAATATTTTCCAATGCCTTCATTGTTAGATTTAGCCTCCCTGATGTTAAAAGACAAACGAAAGTGGGAATATAATAAATGTACTTACGATCAGTTGTCCCCACTGATGGTAATTACTATAGTTTTTTCTGAGCTTACGGGCGGTTTATCCCACAGTAAATTCTATAATTTTTAGATGTATTACTTCCCTCTAAAAATGTGGTAAAGTAATTATTTAAAACGGAGTACCCGTTAACACCATCTTCTACGGTAAAACATACGATGGAAACTGGCAAGCAATTTCGGCGGGGAAACTCATTAAAAGGAGGAACCGGCACCTTGGATACTGGTACACATGTTGTTATGGGGCTAGGCCTTGGCGCTTTGGCCACGCTTGATCCAGCTGTTGCCGGGCATACTGCGACAGCAACCAGCGTTATGGTCGGCACCATTGTCGGCTCACAAATTCCCGATATTGATACAGTACTTAAATTAAGAAATAACGCAGTCTATATACGCAATCATAGGGGTATCACCCACTCCGTACCCGCAGTCTTTTTATGGCCACTCCTTATTACAGGCGCAGTGTATTTATTTAATCCTGACGCCAATCTGCTGCATTTGTGGCTATGGACACAGCTCGCTGTATTCTTGCATGTGTTCGTGGATATATTTAATGCTTACGGCACCCAGGCACTTCGTCCGTTTTCTCCCAAATGGGTTGCTCTTGGTGTTATCAACACATTTGACCCGTTCATCTTCGGTATCCATGTCGCCGGTCTGGCAGTCTGGATTATGGGAGTACATCCGGGTTATACCTTTGTTGTAGTGTACGCGATTATGATTTTCTATTACTTCCTGCGGTTTTCAGCGAAGCGGGAGGTTGTGCAGGCAGTCAGAATCATGTTCCCTACTGCTACGCAAATTGTTGTCGCACCCACCATGAGATTCAATCACTGGCGTGTTGCCGTTATGACCGAACAGGAATTTTTTGTAGGTCGGGCCCAGGGTGCAACCGTACGTATTCTTGATAAATTCAAGCGCGTGCCGGTTCCGGATACACCAATCATTCATGCGGCGAAAAAGGATTCCAATATCTCTGCCTTTTTATCCTTCTCCCCTGTTTATCGATGGGAAGTAAAGGAATTCGATGAATACCATGAGGTTCGCTTTATTGATTTGCGATACCGCAGCAATGGGCACTATCCATTTGTAGCTGTCGTCCACTTGGATCCAGATTTAAACATTAAGAATTCATACACTGGCTGGATTTATAGCGAGGAAAAACTTCGGAAGAAACTCGAAATTCTTCCAGGTTAACACAAAAAGCGTAAGCGCCTTCGTGACAAGCAAAGAACGCTTGTCCCTGCGATGATTATTCAAGGGAGCTTTCCTTAGTGGTCATCGCTCTACAAACTGGAGGGACTTCGTCTGAGATAAAGGAATCACGAAGAGCGATAGCGCATTTGTGCGTGGCTTATCGTAGGGAGGAGGCCTGAAATTTTCGCACGCGTAGGCGCTCCTCATTACGGTACCGCGTAATTCGTGCGATGCACTTTCGTGGAAGCTTTCCTTATGGAGCTAGATTAAACAAAAGAAACGGCAGTCCAATTTTTTTAATTGGATGCCGTTTTTAATTTGTTAGTGCAGTCTATTTTTATCCTCATTTAGATACTGGCTGTATTTCGGGTTTCTTGCTGCGAACTCATGAAGGTTTTCACCGTAATGTTCAATCCATTGGCGTACAACCTTTTCAGTCATCTCGCTTCCCAGATATTCTCTGCCAGCTTTGGCATAGGTAGTCTCAAAATCATCCCATAGCAATTCTACCCATGTCCTGGCTTGGCCGTAGGAAAGCAAATCATTTTTATCGAGGAGCAGATTGGTCAGCCTTTCATGATAATCATTCATATACAATCACCTCTCTTGGGAGAATTGTGAAAACATATCGCCAACTAATGTGTAAATACTAACGATACGCAGACTTGTTCTGCATTACTAATTAAGGATGGAGGCTGGACAATGAGAAACAAAGCAAAGGGCTTCCCATACAACAATGATGACAAACTCGAAGGGGAACCTCGTGCGAAAGCTGAGTATGCCTCAAAGCGGGCAGATGGTTCAATCAATACTCATCCGCAGGAACGAATGAAAGCTTCTTCTCAAAGGAACCCAGACGAGATTAAGTCTTTTTAACACATTTTTCACTGTCTGCCTGGTATTGTAATGGATGCCAGGCATTCTATTTTATCTATTCATAAGCATTGAAATCGGCAGGGCTTCTTCTTTTCCATCGCCATTAAGACGGTATCCCCAGGCAAATACACCATTTAGATAATCAATTTTAAAATATGAACCCGGGTCGCCTTCAATTGCATAAATTTCACCCGGCGCAAAGTTCGCCGGATCGAGCAAATAAGCTTTTGCCATGACAGCTTTTCTCTCAAGAACAGCGAATTCGTTCACAATGCCCATCTGTTCCGCTTTCCTTGCTTTTTCTTTTAAAAAGGCGATTTCTTGCTTTAATTCGTATTCTGTCATTTCGCTATAACGCTTTTCCTGCTGCATTCGGGCAACCACCTTTGTTATTTTTCCTACCTTAAGTATAGTAAATTTAAGATAGATTAGAAAGAATACTGCTTTATTACGGAGGTATCTTATGAAGACTTTAATTGTAACAGGTGCAGGGTCCGGGCTTGGACGTGAGCTTGCATTGCTTTTTGCTAAAAAGGGGTTTAGGTTAATCCTCGCTGGAAGGTCTGATGTGCGGCTTCAGGAGGCAAAAAAGGAAATTGAAGCCCTTGGCGGGACAGCAGAAACACTGGCCATCGATGTAAAAGAAACATCCGCAATCCCAAATAGACTTGCAAACATACTCAAGGATAAGCAAGTTTACGGTCTTATTAACAATGCAGGCATTGGCCATTTCGGGCCATTTACACAGATGAAGGATAGCGACATTATCGAAATGCTCCAAACGAATATATCTGGGACCATATTTATGACAAAAGCGATACTGCCCTATCTGGAGAGAGCCGGAGAAGGCCACATAATCAATATTATTTCTACCGCAGGCCTTCGGGGCAAGGTGAATGAATCTGTTTACGCTGCCTCCAAGTTTGCAGTAAGGGGATTTACCGAGAGCCTGCAAAAGGAGTATGAAGGCCAGAAGATACGGTTTACCGCAGCTTATATGGGTGGTATGGATACTCCGTTCTGGTCAAACAGTACACATGTTGCAGATCCTTCACGATTCAGGGCGCCTCGCGAGGTTGCTGAATATATTGTTACCAATCTTGGAAACGACGAAATCATACTAGAGAGTAAAAAATCATGACAAACGTGTCATGATTTTTCATTCTTCTTGCCTTGATTCAAGGTAACGTTCGATTAAGTCTATTGGGAAACCTTTTCGAAAAAGAGTTTCTTTCATTTTTTGCTGATATGCGTACCCTGTCAACTTCCCGTATTTTCGGTGCGCTTTTTCCCCCTGGACTCTGATTGCCTCAAGCTCATCATCTTCTTCCCTGCCAAAATCAGCTTCACTCAAAGCAAATTGGATGGCATCGGTTTGATATCCCTTTCTTCTGAGCATGGCATCAAGCTTTTGCTTCAAGACTCTTTCGGATTCAGAAGAATATTTCCTCGCATACTTTTCAGCAAGTAGTTTTGCTTTTTCAAATTGCTGCTCCTGGGTAAATTGCTCCATTGCATCGGCAATTAAAGCCTCATCTACCCCGCGCTCTTTTAGTTCCATTTTTACAACATAGGTTCCTTTATTGGTGGTGCTGATTTGGGTCCTTACATAAGCATCCGCATATTCCGCGTCATTCAGGTAACCCTGTTCCTTAAGCCTGATTATGACTTCGCTGATTGCAGCATCTTCAAGCTTTTTTTCCTTCAAGTAGCTGTAAATTTCCTTTTCTGTCCTCATCTTATGCGCCAGATAGTTAATCGCGTTATTATATGCCTTACGAATTTCGTCATGATAACCGACTTCAGCCAGTAAAAACTCATCCAGTTCCATCCCTTTCTTGAGACGGAAATTGACAATGACAGACTCATCCGCACTAAAGGCATATTCTTCCCCTTTGCCGAAATCCATATAAATATTGTAACGCCCTGTATCTCTTTTCTGGGTGGTAATTTTGGTTATGGTTGGCATGTCCTCACCTCTATTTCACTTTACCACACCTTTACTATGCCATTCATACTCCAAAAATGTAAAATAGAAACAAACGGTTTGTAGAGGGGGAATTCTATTGAAACTGGCAATTGCGGGCGGAACAGGATTTCTGGGCAGCGCATTAGTTGACACATTGCTATCCGACGGGCATGAAATAGTTATTTTAACAAGGAAAAAGGCCTCAAGTTCCAAGACAAACCTTACCTATGTTCAATGGATGGCTGAGGAAAGCGAGCCTGAACGCTATCTTGAAGGAATCGACGTTTTCATTAACTTGGCTGGGGAATCCTTAAATAGCGGACGCTGGACAACTGTGCAGAAGGAAAAGCTTTTAAAAAGCCGGCTGGATGCCACAAATGAAGCTATCCGCATCCTCTCCAAGCTTTCTAAAAAGCCCTATGCCTATATTTCTGCAAGCGCAGTCGGCGTGTATGGCACTTCCGAGGAGAAACTGTTTACTGAGGAAAGTAGTCTGGGCCAAGATTTTCTGGCAAGTCTCGTTAAACAATGGGAAGTTGCCGGCTCCAAAGCTGAAAAGCTTGGAATCAGGACCGTTTTTTGCAGATTTGGAATCATTCTGGACCGGGAAGAAAGCGCCCTCCCCCAAATGGTTCTTCCTTATAAACTCTTCGGGGGCGGAACGGTTGGCTCCGGAAGGCAATGGGTATCCTGGATTCACAGGGAAGACGCAGTCGGTGCCATCCTTTTTATAATTAAGAATAACAGTATCAGTGGCGCCGTAAATTTCACTTCTCCCAACCCGACAACCATGAAAGAATTTGGCCAAACAATCGGCCAAGTGCTTTGCAGACCTCATTGGCTCCCGGTTCCTTCCTTTGCGTTGAAGCTTTTGCTCGGCGAAATGAGCATACTTGTACTTAAAGGGCAAAGGGTCATGCCAGTAGTCCTTGCTGAGGCGGGCTACCAGTTCCGTTTTCCACAATTAAAAGAGGCGCTGGAGGATCTTTTCAGTAAGCAAAATCCTTTTCCATCTCACACTGATTAACCATATGACACTTTGCGTCAACCGGTACTCCGTAATCTCATATTCGGCTTTATTAGCGGGATATCCTAGCATTGCTTAGCACAAATGTTTTATTTGACGATTTTAGGTTAAAGAATGAACACCGGCTGCTTTTTGCCCCCGGTCAATACTTAATTAAGAAATATCTTTGCAGGTTGAATCAATGGCTTCCATATAGGAAAGGCTGGAAGTAGCAGTTTACTTTTCAAGAAGGAAGGGACCAAAATGGAAAAACCTAAAAAAGATAAGAATCGAAAAACATTGACGAGTACCCAGGAAGTCCTGTACCAAAGAGAATTTAAAGCCGCTGATAGAGCAGCGGGTTTTGATCCGCCAGGAAGAAGAAGGTAAAAACAAAAGCGTAAGCGCCTTGGTTATCGCCGTACAAAATGGAGGGGTTTCGACTGAGATAAAGGAATCACGAAGAGCGATAGCGCATTCGTGCATGACTTATCGAAGGGAGGAGACCTGAAGTTTGCGCACGCGTAGGCGCTCCTCATTACGCTATCGCGTAATTTCGTGCGATGCATTTTCGGAGAAGCTTACCTTGTGGAGCTAGACGTAAACAAGCAAGACTAAAGGAGCTATCAACAATTGCTAAAGCGTGCTTGTGGAAAATTTCCACTCATGTAGAAGTCCCGGACGGAAACGATAAGACCATGGGGGTACTCCTCCGACTTTTATTTCCGAAAGGGGTTTTTGCTTTTGGCACGTTCACGTGGACATAGGAATCGCGATAAAAATTCTGCTTCTCTGCCGCAAACTCCGAAGAATTTAAAGATCAGTGATGGACTTGATGTGGAATTTGACCGTGACCTTGCCGATCATGACGATCTTGAAGCAATGGCAAGATCAAAAGCTGCCGATCAAAGGGCAAAAAGCAGGCGGAAATAATTTTAAAAGCGCAGCTTCTTATTGGAGCTGCGCCTATTTTATGAATACGTTTTAAATTTATTTGGATTTATTTCTGTGGATTGTGCATAACATCTGGGGATAGAACTGTGGATAATGTGGATAAGCCTGTGGAGTACTTCGAAAAACTATACTTTTCTTGTGGAAATCTCTTTGGATAACTTAGTAATTTATCAACAATGCTTTATTCCATACAAATATTTTCGAATTCATTCTTCAATAAAGTTTCCGTGCTAAAATGGATGGTATGGTTATAACAGAGGTGAAACTGATGGTTCTTAACTTATTAAAAACATTAATTTCAATAGACAGTTCAACTATTCCTGGTGCAAATGAAGCTGTGGAATTTTGCGGAAATTGGCTTAAATCTCACGGTATGGAAGTAAACTTTCTTGAAAATAACGGGCGAAAAATGCTGGTTACTGAAGTAGGTTCCGGCGAATTCACACTAGTTCTTAACGGTCATGTTGATATTGTTGCAGGTAAGCACGGCCAATTCTTTCCTTACGAAAGCAACGGCAAATTATATGGAAGAGGTTCAGCCGATATGAAGGCAGGTGTCGCTGCAATGATGGCTGCCATTGTTGAACTAAAGCAGTATAAACTAGGAATCAAAGTACAGCTGCAAATTGTATCGGATGAAGAAACTGGCGGTGAGAATTGCTCTGGATTCCTTTCAGAGTCTGGATACAGAGGCGATTTTGTTATTTGCGGCGAACCAACGGGGCTTCGGATTGCCATCCAGGCAAAAGGCATTCTTCGTACTGACATTACTGTTCCTGGGAAATCAGCACATGGAAGCAGGCCGTGGGAAGGAATTAATGCGATTGAACAAGCATATGAGATCTTCAAGCAAATCAAAGATCTCCGATTTGCAAAGGAAAGCAGCGAATACTATATGCATCCTTCTATTAATCTTGCAAAAGTGGCCGCTGGCGATGCCTATAATGTCGTACCGGACGAATGTACAATCGGACTCGACATACGATACTTACCCGGGCAGAACCCGGAAGAAATCCTCGAACAAATTAAAGGGATAAGCCCTGAAATTAGTGTGGTTTCAGGATGGCAGGCCGACCCTATTAACACAGACCCAAAACATCCATTCCTAAATCATTTAGATCGGGTTATAAAAAGGCATCCGGGCCGTGAAACTGTATACTTTGGCCAACACGGAAGTGCCGACACTGTATATTTTGCCAAACATGGAATTCCTGCAATTGAATTTGGCCCGTCTGGAGCAAACTGGCATGGAGACGAGGAATATGTTGAAATCGAGTCAGTATTTGCGTTTCGGAACATCCTTGTAGAGCTGGCTACTGAACTGATATTCTAATATTAGTTGTTGTTAGATAATTGATATGGTAAAAAGTTAGTTGGAGCAGAATCAACATACAAAGAGAAAAGCCCCGTAAGCTCATACTAGCGGGGCTTCATTTTTAGAGTGGGAGCAATGCAACTTCATCTTGCTTCCTGAGTCCTTCAATCATACTGATCCACTCTTGAGGTTTATTCTGCAGAACCGTATAGTAAGTGGTTAGGAAATCCGCAACAAGACTTGCTTCGATTTCGCCCTGGCTGTCATCAGACGGCATAAAGCCCAAATCAAGCCCTGTAACTGCTTCTCCGTTATTTTCCCAGGATGGATGTACATACTCAATGTCAATTCGTTTATAACCGAGATGGGAAAGAACCTCCCTGCGGACATAGGGATCCATCACCTTAATACCGCCAAACTCATACTCCTCAACTCTGTAAGGATCATAAATCTCAGCAAACATTCCGTAAAGCTCCTTACCGTTTTGGGAGGCAAGTGCATTCAAATCCTTCATCCGGTTTACGGCAAGAAAGCGGCCAATCCCCATTCCCTGCAGGCCAATGATTGTGAAGTCCGTCATCGCGATATTCCAGTCCTGATAATAACGGTACTCGGTTGCACCAACAACCTGGTCACCATCAAGAGCAACAAAAACCCGGATGCCCGGATCTTCAAGTGGTTCCCTCCACAGTTCGTATTCGAGCACCTCTTCCGGCGGGAAGATTTGCCCCATCAGTGTGTGCATTTTCCTGAAATTCGGGTCATCAATACTTGTTATGCGTTTATATTCCATTCCCTGGCACTCCTTCATTTTTAAAAGGATTTTTCCATTCCATGAGGACGGCGTAGTTATGAGATTCTTCGTCCTCCAAATAATTTTCCACCAATGCAACCGGCACACGCCCGCATCTCAACAAGAACGAAACCACCGGATCATTTAGTTCTCCGGCCATCACTGCTTCTAGGTACTTTGCTGGCTCCAACTCGGAGGACACCTTGTGATAGCCCGGCATCCGTGCTCCTCCGAGGAGACGGTCAGCACCTATTTCAATGACGACATGGTACATAGCCTGCATCATCAATTTGCCAAGTCCAAGCTTCCGGTGCTGTGGCCGGACGCTAATATCAACAATATAAAGGGAGTTTCCATCCGGCTGATGATTTCGGATATAACCGCCATCGGTGATCTCCTCCCATGTATGGTCTGGCTGCGCCGGATCAAAATTGACGCGAAGGCCTGTCAACGACCCGGCAAGGACACCATCCACCTCTATGCAAAGGGCTCCTTCAGGAAAAAGTTCAACATGGTTGGAAAGCTGCTCCTTGTTCCACCAGAGCTCTTGAGGAAATGGCGGGGGGAAGCATTCGGACTGGATATCAATTAGTCCTTCAAAATCCTCTTCTGTATAATTCCTGATGCAAACAGAAATTGGTTTATCATTCTGGTAGACAAAGAATTCGCTTTTGTACATGTGATCACCCCTTGGATTCTAATTCTTCCCAATCTACGTACAGATCGCTTCTACGATCTCTCCATGTTGTCACTGAGCCGCCTTTGCGAACCTCATATAAAAGCTGAAGATCAAGATCTGCTGTCACGATCATATCGCCATTTATTTCCCCTTCAACCTGTATACCCTTTGGCGGGAAAGGAATATCGTTAGGAGTAATGACAGCAGCCTGGCCAAAGTTCAGCCGCATAAAATCAACTGTCGGCAATGCCCCCACCGTACCTGTCAGGACTACATACACCTGGTTTTCAATCGCGCGCGCATGGCTTGTGTAACGGACACGGTGGAAGCCATGCCTGTCATCGGTACATGATGGGCAGAAAATCACATCGGCTCCCTTTGCCTTTGCCATCCGAACGATCTCCGGAAACTCGATATCATAGCAGGTCAGAATCGCTATCTTGCCCTTTTCCGTCTCGAAAATTTGGAAGCTGTCTCCCTTGGCCATGTTCCATTCGTGGACTTCGGTCGGTGTAATATGCAGCTTTGCCTGCTCGCCAATCCTGCCGTCCGGATAAAACAAGTGAGCCGTATTGTACAGCTTGCCCCCTTTTTCGATAACATGAGTACCACCGATAATGTGCATGCCAGTCTTCTTAGCAAACGAGGTGAATAATTCACGATATTGTTCTGTAAAGCCCGGCAGGTCGTTAATGGTCAGGGCTTTGCCCTTGCCATCCCCAATCGACAACAGCTGGGTCGTAAAGAATTCAGGGAACAGCACGAATTCCGCTCCGAATTCCTCAGCGGTTTTTATATAATGCTCGCACTGAGCTGCAAATTCTTCAAAAGAAGAGATTGTATGCAGGTGGTACTGAACTGCAGAAACTCTTAGTTTCATCTAAAAACCTCCCTTTTCATGGAAAACATTATAGTAATTATTCACTATTCTTTCTTATAAGACAAGTGAGATGAATTCGTTTTCCTATTTACGAAAACTTAAGGCTGCGTTAAAGATGCGTTCATATTGAGGGGGTAAGATAGAATAGAAGAATACGATAAGCTGCGGCAACTTTTTTTGGGAAAAAGATACTCCAGAGGAGGACTGTAATTGAAGAAAACTTTCTTCATGTTGATTGTCGTATGTATCTTAAGTGGTTTTTATGGGGGATATCCCGGGTATGACGGTCAGAAAGTTGAGGATGTTTCGCCATCGGCACAGGTAACGGTAGATTCTGAGGAAAAACAGGCCGTTTATCCGCCTTTTGAAAAACTACAAAAGCCCGGAGACTCGGTGACAGGAGGTAAAGGAATGCTGACAATGCTTGCTGCTTCACCTGTTTATGATCTTTTCTTACTCAGTGGCCTTGAATTTATTGTTAAAGATGTAAAGCTAATGGAATTCAAACCTTTGCGTAAACACGATGACCCACCAAATGGAGAACTTATTTTTATCAAAATAGACGTTGAACTCGTTAACCAGAACCCATTTCCCGTGAAATTTAATCCTATCGAAAAACTTACCGTGAATGGCAAGCCATTGATTGAGAAAACTGAATTACTTCATGAAAATATGGATGGCATGATAGGTGGCGGTGAAACAAAGATGGGCAGTATAGGTTATCTGCTCCCAGCCTCGTCCTCCTATTCAATAGCTGCAAAAACAAGTAATGTTACAGATATGAATAATAATGAAATAACCAAGGCTGCCTCATTCAAGGTTATTCTGAATCGACAGCCTTAGGTTTATTAGGAAAGATAGCTTTTAGCAAGGGCAATTTGTTTGGCAACCTGCGCCGGGGAAGTCCCCCCGTAGCTGTTCCTTGCACCAGCAACGTGCTCGGGCGTTAGGATTTTATAAATATCACTATGAAACAACTCGTTAAATTCCATATATTCTTCAATGCTAAGGTCTAACAGATATTTTTTATTTTGAATGCAATAAAGCACTATTTTTCCGATAACCTCATGAGCCTGACGAAATGGCAATCCTTTCGTTACAAGGTAATCAGCAATATCCGTTGCATTTGAGAAATCTTCGTTAAGAGCCTTCCTCATTACATCCTGGTTCACTGTCATCGTCTCAATCATTGGGGCAAGCAGCTTTAACGAACCTTCCAGCGTTTCCACTGTATCAAACATACCTTCCTTGTCTTCCTGTAAATCTTTGTTATAAGCCAATGGCAAGCCTTTTAAAACAGTAAGCAGGCCAATCAGATTACCATATACTCTGCCCGTCTTACCGCGTAGGAGCTCTGGAACATCAGGGTTCTTTTTTTGTGGCATAATGCTTGAACCTGTACAAAACGAATCATCTAGATCTATGAATCTGAATTCTTGGCTTGACCAGGTAATGAATTCCTCCGCCATACGGGAAATATGCGTCATGATAATTGAACCAATTGACAGGAATTCAAGAATAAAGTCCCTGTCACTGACTGCATCCATGCTATTAGGGTAAATCGTATCAAAACCAAGTAGTTCGGCTGTTCTCTCGCGGTCGATTGGGAAAGTTGTCCCTGCCAATGCGCCTGCGCCAAGCGGCAGCCAATTTACTCGTTTCAGGCTGTCCTGCAGCCTTTGTTTATCTCTTTCAAACATCCAGAAATACGTCATCAAATGATGTGCAAAGGAGACTGGCTGCGCCCGCTGGAGATGGGTGTAGCCTGGGATGAGCGTATGGATATGCTCATTAGCTTTTTCGATGATAGCTGCCTGGACACTTGATACCAATCCAATAATATGTTCCGTCTTATTTCGAAGATAAAGATGCATATCGGTTGCGACCTGGTCATTTCGACTCCTACCAGTATGTAGCTTGCCGCCAACCGGTCCAATCAGTTCAATCAGCTTCTTCTCAATATTCATATGAATATCTTCATCTTCTACAAGAAACTCAATTTCATTGTTTATGGCCATTTGCTTAATATGCTCGAGCCCTGCTATTATTTTTTCAACATCCTCAATCGGGATAATCCCGCATTCACCAAGCATTCTGGCATGCGCCAGGCTTCCTTCGATATCCTCCATGACTAGTTTTTGGTCAAATGATATCGAGGCCGTGAATTCTTCTACCAGCCTGTTCGTTTCTTTTGTAAAACGGCCGCCCCATAGCTTAGACATTGTCTTCCCTCCTCTAAACGAAAAGACTTCCCAGATGTTTTTTTGGGGGGAAGCCCTAAATTAATCGAGTTCGAAAGCGGGTTTCGAATCACTCGCAACAGCTTACGAAGGTCAACCAGCTTCCGAACTGCTAGAAACCTATTAAACTATCACTATTTAAATACACTTTGCTTGCTGTTTACTTCCGAAAACACCTTAGTTGGGAGGCCCCATATTTTAATAAAGCCTTCAGCAGCGAGGTGGTCAAAGGCATCTCCCTTCGAGTAAGTCGCAAGCTGTTCATTATAAAGGCTGTGCGGTGATTTGCGTCCGACTGTCATATGTGTACCCTTATGAAGCTTTACACGGATGGTTCCCGTTACGACTTCCTGTGTCTGGTCAACAAAAGCATCCAAGGCAGCTTTAAGAGGTGAGTACCAGAGGCCCTCATAAACAATTTTGGCCATCTGCTGGTCTACCTGTGTTTTAAATTGGGTAACCTCACGAGGCAGTGTTAAAAATTCCAGCTCTTTATGTGCCTGGATTAAAATGAGAGCGGCCGGGTTTTCGTAAACCTCACGGGATTTGATCCCAACGAGACGGTTTTCGATATGGTCAATCCTGCCGATACCATGCTTGCCGCCAAGTTCATTAAGCTTTTCAATCAGCTCAACCAACGGGAGATTCTCCCCATTTAAGCCAGTCGGCACACCTTTTACAAAATCAATTTCGACGTATTCAGGTGCATCCGGAGCCAGTTCAATTGGATTCGTCCAATCAAAGGCGGCTTCAGGCGCTTCTGCCCACGGATCCTCAAGCACTCCTGCTTCACAGGCGCGCCCCCAAATATTTGCATCTATTGAGAATGGATTATCGAGGTCAACCGGAATTGGAATACCGTTTTCTTCGGCATACTTGATTTCCTCATCCCTTGTCATCCCCCACTCGCGTACAGGAGCAATAACCTTCAGGTTTGGATTTAGCGCCTGGATAGAAACCTCGAAACGGACCTGGTCATTGCCTTTTCCAGTACAGCCATGGGCAACCGCAACCGCGCCTTCCTTTTCTGCCACCTCGACAAGAAGCTTTGAAATAAGCGGTCGGGATAGCGCTGAAGACAGTGGGTATTTCCCTTCATATAGGCAATTGGCCTTTAGGGCCGGAACAATGTATTCCTTTGCCAGAAGTTCTTTTGCATCTACCATATACGCTTTAATGGCGCCTACATTTAACGCTTTCGTGCGGATTGCTTCGAGATCCTTGCCCTCTCCGACATCCAGGCCGAGAGCGATGACGTCGTAGCCATATTTTTCTTGAATCCACTTTACTGAAACTGATGTATCAAGCCCGCCGGAATAGGCGAGTACAATTTTCCCCTTAGACATGAATCCACCTCATTTTTTAGATTGGGCTGCTTTCTCGGTCGAGTCTAAAATTGTGAACTTTTCCGATATATTTGTGAACACGGGTGATAAAATCGTGAAACTGTACGATATATTTGTGAAACCAGTCGATAAAATCGAAATAGTGACCGATATATTTGTGAACATGACCGATATATTTACTGCTTCAAAAGTAATCCTCACTATTGAAGCTGAAGATATGCGTAGTCCAAAAATTATTGAACAAAAGACGCTTTTATAAGGTGAACTAAAAAATCTTAATTTAATTGGAGCGGAAATCAAAGCTAAAATAATAAGCTCATCTTAAATAAGGGACCTAAAGTAAGACGGGTTTAATCTTCCATCAACGCTTTCAGGATCGCTTTCTGGGCATGAAGCCTGTTCTCGGCTTCATCAAACACAACCGAATGCGGACCGTCAATGATACCCGCGCTTACTTCCTCACCACGATGTGCCGGCAAGCAGTGCAGGAACAAAAAATCGTTTTTGGCTAATGAACAGAGCTCTTCATTCACCTGGAAGGAGGAAAACGCGGCAAGCCTTTCTTCCGCCTCGCCTTCCATTCCCATACTGGCCCAAACATCTGTGACAACAACATCTGCACCGCTAATTGCTTCAGATGGGTCATTTGTTAAGATGATACTGCTGCCAGTCCCCTTAGCATCCTTTTTTGCCTGGGACACTATTGCCTGATTGGGCTCATATCCTTTAGGGCTTGCGATGCTGACATTCATGCCTACCTTAACTGCCCCTTCAAGAAGTGAATGAGCCATATTGTTATTTCCATCTCCTACATAACAAAGCTTGAGCCCTTTCAATTTCCCTTTATGCTCTAGAATTGTAAGGAGGTCAGCCAGCACCTGGGCTGGATGATGCAGGGTTGTTAACCCATTAATGACAGGAACGGTGGAAGCGGAGGCAAATTCTTCTATGCGTTCATCGCCAAACGTCCTGATCATAATTCCGTCTACATACCTGGACAATACCTTTGCAGTATCGGCAATCGTTTCACCGCGGCCAAGCTGGATATCTTTTGTGCTTAGGAAAATTGCATGGCCGCCAAGCTGGAGCATCCCGACTTCGAAGGACACTCTTGTCCGGGTGGACGATTTTTCAAAAATCATCCCAAGTACTTTTCCATTTAAATAAGGCTGCGGCTTCCCTTGTTTTTGGGATTTTTTCAATTGAACTGCCGTTTCAAGAAGCCAGTAAATCTCTTCAGTTGTAAAATCGGCAAGCTTCAAAAAGTGTCTTCCTTTTAAAGTGGGCACGATGGCTTTACCTTGCCCTATTGCTTTTATCATGTGTGAAACCCCTCCTAGCAGTTAGTTGGCGATTATTTCATCCTTTAAAACATGGAGGTCCTGAATTGTTCGGACAGCAGCACCTGAAGCTTCCTGTTTTAATTTGATGAACGAGACCAACGTATCAATATGTGTAAAACAAGGAAGGTTATAGCGAACTGCAAGCTGCCTTAATATAAAGCCGAATGTCCCCGGCCTGCGTCCCTGTGTCGGAATATTGACAACCATATCTATCTTTCCTTCCCGGAAAAATTGTTCAAGGCTAGTAACATCCGAGGAAAACGAATTTGCGTGAACCCCATTTTCATTCAGAAACTGCGCAGTACCTTCGGTGGCCAAAATGGCCGCACCTTTTTCGCAGAGATCCCGCATCGCATAAAGGATTTCTCCTTTATCTCGATCCGGCACTGAGCAAAGAACTGTTTTCCCTTCCATATCGATAGAACGTCCTCCATGTTTGAACGCCTTGGATAATGCCTCGGAAAAGGTTAGTCCGAGCCCCAATGCCTCACCAGTTGACTTCATTTCCGGCCCAAGTACCGGGTCGACTCCTTTTAGCTTACCATTTGAGAAGACAGGGGCTTTTACCGTAAAATATGGCGGTTCGTCAAGCAGGCCACACTCGGAATGAATCTCGGATAATGGCAGTCCCAGCTGAACCTGAGCTGCCCATTCAATCAAAGGTATTCCAGTTACTTTACTGATTATCGGCACGGTTCTTGATGCCCTTGGATTGACTTCAAGCACAAAGACTGTACCCTCATGGATGACGAATTGGATATTCATGATCCCAACGACCGGAAGTGATTTGGCTATTTGCGTTGCATACTCAACCATAGTCTGTTTCAATACCGAATCGATAGCTATAGGCGGGAAAACTGAAAGGCTATCGCCAGAATGCACACCTGCTTTTTCAAGATGTTCAAAAATTCCCGGAACTAAGATCGATTGGCCGTCTGAAATGATATCCATTTCACATTCCATGCCCGGAAGGAACCGATCAACGAGAAGCGGCCACATTTGTGAATCCGTTTCATCAAGGGTCGCCAAATAACTTTCCAGATCTTCTTCACGGTAAAAAGTGAACATTGACTGCCCTCCGATTACATATGAAGGCCGGACAAGAACCGGGTAGCCTATTCCCTCAGCCGCTTGAAGGGCGTCCCTGACATGACTGGCTATTTTCCCATCAATGTGAGGGATATTGAGCTCCTTAAGCAGTTTGTAGAATTCATCGCGATCTTCTAGACGATCGATACTGGTGACATCAGTTCCAAGAATGTTGATCCCGGCTGCCTCTAAATCCTTGGCAAGATTGATCGCTGTTTGGCCTCCAAATTGGAGCATAACTCCTTCAACTGCTTCTTTTTCAATCACATTCATGATGTCTTCAAAAGCAAGAGGCTCAAAATATAGGCGATCAGCAACAGAATAGTCGGTGCTGACTGTTTCAGGATTATTATTGATGACAATCGCTTTATATCCTTGTTTTTTTAAAGCCAAGGCAGCATGAACCGAACAATAATCGAATTCAATGCCCTGCCCGATTCGGATTGGGCCGGAACCTATGACGGCCACTTTCTTCCCTTCTCCTACTCCAGCCTCGTCGCCTCCAGCCCAAGTTGAATAATAGTAAGGAGTTACCGCGTCAAATTCAGCGGAGCAAGTATCAACCATCTTATAACCTGGTGAGATACCGAGTTCTTTCCACTTTTTCCTCACTTCTGTTTCTGCAATTCCAAAAGTGGCGGCAATAAATCTGTCGGATAGATTGATTCGTTTAGCCTCTTTTAAGAGCCTGGCTGAGATTGTATCCCATTTAAAGAACGAAAGCTCTTTTTCCACTTCGACAATTGCCTCGAGTTTGTGCAGAAACCATAAATCAATCTGCGTCAGACCATGAATCGTTTCCACAGTCACTCCCCGATGCAAGGCTTCTGATATAGCAAAAAGCCGCATGTCATTAGGTGTTATGATAAGCTGTTCAAGCTCGGCCTGCGCCAGATTAGCAAACATCCCTGTCTTTAAACCCCATGCCTTTATTTCCAGTGAACGGATTGCCTTATTCAGTGCACCCTCAAAGCTCCGGTCTATCGCCATCACTTCACCTGTTGCCTTCATTTGCGTGCCTAGGGTTCGATCCGCTTCAGGGAATTTATCAAACGGAAAACGCGGCAGTTTTACAACCAGGTAATCAATTGCTGGCTCAAAGGAGGCAAACGTATTCCCGGTAATCGGGTTAAGGATTTCATCAAGGTGATAGCCTACCGAGCACTTGGCCGCAATCCTGGCAATTGGATACCCGGTCGCTTTCGACGCCAAAGCTGAAGACCTGCTGACCCTTGGATTCACCTCGATGATGAAATAATCATTGGACTTTGGATGGAGGGCAAATTGAATATTACAGCCTCCAATTACACCGAGCTCGCGGATGACTTTAATCGAAGCGTCCCTTAATAGCTGATATTGCACATCGTTCAATGTCTGTGAAGGAGCGACAACGATTGAATCACCGGTATGGACCCCGACGGGATCAAAGTTTTCCATGTTGCATACAATAATGCACGTATCGTTGGCATCGCGCATCACTTCGTACTCAATTTCCTTCCAGCCTTTAATGCTTCGTTCAACGAGCACCTGGTTGATCGGACTTGCGGCAAGACCTTTTTTCAGGACACCTTCAAGTTCATCTTCCGTCTCGGCAAATCCCCCGCCGTCCCCTCCCAATGTATAAGCAGGGCGGATAATCACTGGAAGTCCAATCTTTTTCGCAAACGCAATTCCTTCATCCACACTATGGATGATTTCTGATTCCGGAACGGGCTCACCGATTGAAAGCATAAGGCTCCGGAATCGTTCGCGGTCTTCCCCGTTCTTGATTGATTCTACTGATGTCCCCAGTAATTCCACATTGTATTTCTGTAGAATTCCCTGCTCATAGAGTTGAACAGCAAGATTCAATCCTGTCTGTCCGCCAAGGGTACCTATGATTCCATCCGGTTTTTCTTTTTGGATGATTTGTTCAAGTGTTTCCACGGTTAGCGGTTCAATATATACTTTGTCTGCGACTGTTTGATCTGTCATAATTGTTGCCGGGTTATTATTGACAAGAACAACTTCGATTCCCTCTTCCTTAAGGGCTATGCACGCCTGGGTGCCGGCATAATCAAATTCAGCTGCCTGGCCGATGACGATTGGACCCGACCCAATCACCATGACCTTTCTTAAATGGCTATGAAATGGCATAACGGGTTTCCCCCATACTTTTCAGGCTGCCGACAAAGTCTTCAAGAATATGAAGGGTATCACGTGGTCCAGGATGAGCCTCCGGATGGAATTGGACAGTCGCAATTGAAAACTTTAGATGCTGCAAACCTTCGATTGATTGGTCATTCACATTCCGGTACGTAACCTCAAATTCATTTTGGTCAACCGTACCATCGACGACCACGTAGCCATGATTTTGTGACGTGATTTTTACTTTTCCAGTGGAAAGCTCTTTAACCGGGTGATTCGCCCCCCTGTGCCCATATGGCAATTTCTCTGTTTTTGCCCCGAATGCTAAAGCGATTAGCTGGTGGCCGAGACATATGCCCAGTGTTGGATAAGCGGTGGCGATTTTTTTAATTTCTGGGAAAAGCTCTTTAAGTTCCATTGGATCACCAGGGCCATTGCTTAATAAAACTGCATCTGGTGATAATTGCTTTATCTCTTCTAGCTTCGTTTTGTAAGGTACGATTGTGACCGTACAATTTCGCCCGAGTAGGAAGTTCAGGATTGATTTTTTAAAACCGTAATCTATTAAGACGACGTGTGGTCCGTTTTTCTTATAAGTCAGCTGCTGTTTTACAGAAACCTTTTCAACCCAGCCTGAAATAGTTTGTTTGCATTCCAGCTCCGCCCATGATGCCTTCCTGTTGGATATGACTCCTTTTACAGTTCCTACCCCGCGGATTTTTTTGACAAGTGCCCTTGTATCAACACCGGCAAGCCCTGGCACACCGGCTTGCTCAAGTTTTTCCGAAAACCCGCTGATAGACTGAAAATGACTTGGGGTTTCACAGGCGTCACTGATGATAACACCTGCCAGTGAAGGCGTGATACTTTCATCATCAAGATCATTTACTCCATAATTTCCAATTGCCGGATAGCAGAACGTGATAATTTGCCCTGCATATGAGGGGTCCGAGATAATTTCCTGATAGCCGGTCATCCCGGTGTTGAAAACAACTTCCCCGCTGGAACCCTTGAATTTGCCTATTAGGAATCCTTCAAAGATGTCGCCGGTTTCCAGAATGAGAAATCCCTTTTCCAAACAAACCACTCCTTCATCAAAAAAGCTTTATCTATTCATACATATTGGTTAACACTTTATCCAGAGCCCCAAGAAAGCTGGTTGCTTCTTCGTTTGTTGCCGTCAGGGGCGGGAGGATCCGTACAACATTTGGACCTGCTGTCAAAAGCAGGACATGCTCATCCATTGCTGCTTTGACAATATCCAAAGCACTTCCGTTAACCTCCAGGCCTTTTAACAGACCAATCCCCCTTACCTTTTTAATGGAAGGGTGCTTTTCCTGAAGCTTTGCGAGGCCATCATCCAAAAGAGCGGACAGCTTGCTGGCATCTTCAAGGATATTTTCCGACAGGATAGTTGTGACAGTAGCAAGTCCTGCCACTGCAGCGAGCGGATTGCCCCCGAATGTGCTTCCATGGCTTCCTGGCTCAAAGCCTTTTGCTGCTTCACGGGTAGCAATCATAGCCCCGATTGGAAACCCTGAACCAAGTCCTTTTGCAAGCGACATGATGTCTGGTTTAATTCCATATTGCTCATATGCAAATAATGTTCCAGTACGGCCTATTCCAGTCTGGACCTCGTCTATGATAAGCAGGATTCCTTTTTCCTTGCAGATTTCCTCAAGTTTCCTGACCCATTCAAGATTTGCCGGGACAACCCCGCCCTCACCCTGTACAAGCTCCAGGAGGACAGCACATGCATTGCTTGCGGCTATTTCCTGCAATGCTGACCCGTCATTGTATTCCAGATAGCGGAAACCTTCCAGAAGCGGGTGGAACCCATCATGAATTTTATCCTGGCCAGTTGCAGCCATCGCCCCCATTGTCCTTCCATGAAAGGATTGTTTGAAGGTAATGATTTCCGCCGTGCTGCTGCCACTTATTTTCCTGGCATATCTCCTTGCCAGCTTGATTGCAGCTTCATTTGCTTCAGCGCCACTATTGCAAAAGAACACATAATCTCCAAAACTATTTTTCACAAGCAGGGAGGCTAGCTCCTCCTGTGGCGGAATATGATAAAGATTTGAACAATGCCAAAGCTTTTCTAGCTGCTGCTCAAGGGCTGTTTTTACAGAGTCTGGGGCATGGCCCAGGTTACAGACAGCTATACCCGATGTAAAATCGAGATACTGATTTCCGTCTGTATCCCAGACGTTACTTCCCTTCCCTTTTACAAGGGCAAGCGGAAACCTTCCGTATGTCTGCAAAATCGCCGATTCTTCTAACGCCGCGCTATTGATTCCCATGGACAGCCTCCTTTTCAAGAACGATTTTCGTACCGGCTTTCCCTCCGCTGCAATAAGAAAGAAGGCTGCCAGGTTCAAGACCACTGATGATTGCGGTTTCCCCGACACCCGCTAACAAAGCATGGAGTGCTGAACGGACCTTCGGGATCATTCCGCCCCATATTTGGCCGGAAGCAATCATTTCATCTATGTCCCTATTTGTTGCGGTATCCAATTTGGACTTTTCACCGCCTTTATCGATTAAAATCCCAGGAATATCACTAATAAAACAAAGCCTTCCGCCTAATGCTGCTGCTATCGCTGCCGCTGCGGTGTCACCATTTATGTTGTATCGCTGTCCCTGCAGGTCGGCCCCGATTGGAGAAATGACCGGGATATATCCGCCTTCGATTAGGTGTACAATGACCGAAGTGTTCACATTGGCCACATCTCCCACAAATCCAAGCGAGCTTGAAGTGCTGGCCGGTTCTGCTGTTAATAAACCGCCATCAGTACCGCTGATCCCAATCGCCTTTCCTTCTGCAAGGGCTATTTTTCTAACAATCTGCTTATTCGCAATCCCGCTTAATGCCATTTCAACAACATCAAGCACCTCATTGGTTGTTACCCTCAGACCTCCGATAAACCGGGTTTCGATGTTAAGCTTTTCAAGCATCGAGGTAATCAACGGTCCGCCGCCATGGACGATAATTGGTGCCCATTGGCCTGAATTGGCAAGTGTCACTATGTTTTCAAACAATGCCGGGGGCATTTTTTCCATGATGCTGCCGCCGCATTTTATCACCACGTATTCCATTCTTTTCACCTGCCTAATTTTCGCATCCTAATAGATTGGAATAATCATTAGAGTCATTGGATACATTTCCTTGCTTCAAAAGTATTAAAATGCTTCCAATAAAGGTTCTTGGCTACATTTTGGCTATTCTAAAGCATTGAAATGTTTCCAATAGAGATTCTTGGCTGCATTTTCTCATTTCTAGAGCACCGAAATGTCGCCAATAGAGATTCAAAGGCTAGAATTTCACGTTGCCCCTACGGAACTCGCATACACTCATGATGGATTTACTGCATTACGTCCGGTACGAAGCATTAATTTTGATATAGTCATAGGTTAGATCGCAGCCCCAGGCGGAGGCATGCGCGTCACCCTGTTTTAAGTCAATAAAGATAACAACTTCTTCACCCGACAGGTAAACTTTTGCCTCTTCCTCTGAGAATGGGAGCGGAAGCCCCTTGGAAAAGACAGAAAACGGACCGATGGTTACTTCCACGTCTTCAGGGATTACAGGGATGCCGCTATAGCCGATTGCCGCTACAATCCTTCCCCAATTGGCGTCTTCCCCGTAAATCGCAGTTTTTACTAGATTAGAAGAAATCACAGCTTTCCCAACTGCTCTCGCTGCCTCTAAACTCTGTGCACCGGAAACCCGGACCTCAATGAGTTTTGTCGCTCCTTCTCCGTCCCTGGCGATTTGTTTTGCTAGTCCTTCACAAACGGTCTTGAATGCCGAACTAAATTCCTGCCAGTCCGGGTGGCTTTCGTTCAGCACCTCGTTCCCGGCTAACCCATTTGCAAGGGCAAGCACCATATCATTCGTGCTTGAATCACCATCAACTGTAATCATGTTAAAGGTTTGGTTGGTTGATTCCTTTAATGCCGAGAGCAAGGCTGGCTGTTCAATATTTGCATCCGTTGTAATAAAAGCAAGCATGGTGGCCATATTCGGATGAATCATTCCCGAACCCTTCGCTGCTCCTGAAATGGTTATAAGTCTTCCGTCCACCTCAACTTGAGCAAACGCACTCTTTATACATGTGTCCGTTGTTAAAATAGCCTTTTGGAAATTTACCGGGCCTTGATTTTCCGGATTAAGTATCTTATCAATTCCATTCCGTATGCATTCCATCCGAAGCAGTTCACCAATTACACCTGTAGAGGTTACTGCGACCAGATGGTCATGGATGCCAAGTTTCTTTGCAAATTGGCTCTGCATTTCATAAGCATCCTCTATCCCCTGTTTGCCGGTACAGGCATTTGCGTTACCGGAGTTAACGAGCAACGCCTGGATTTTCCCCTCAACCTCCAGGCTCTTTTGAGTTACAACAAGCGGCGCAGCTTGAAAGCTATTCACCGTATACACGCCAGCAGCTGTTGCCGGGATATCGGAGGCGATATAACCAAGGTCTTCCTTCTTTCTTTTCAAGCCGCAATGCATTCCCCCGGCTTTAAAGCCCTTGGGCAATATAAAAATGTCCCTTTCCTCCTGGTTGATCTTTTCTCCCGACATTGCCTGCACGTATTATTCCTCCCTCACTTGTTCTCCTGTCCTTTATTCAGGACGACTGTACAATAAATTTTGCCACTAAGGCCGTTAAGAACTGCTGTTGACGACTCTACGGATTTACTTTTTCTCGCAGGGTCGGCAAGAACTGCTTTTGATGACTCTCCGGATCTATTATTTCCTCGAAGGCTTATCAACTGGTATTAAACGAATCTTCAATCAATTTTCTCCGCAGGATAGTCACCGCTGTATTGCTGTATTATGGATATTGAGGGATATCGTATAGACCCGTCCGGATATCCCAGCCATTCATTAAATTCGCATTTTGGATTGCCTGACCGGCTGCACCCTTCATCAAATTATCAATGACAGAAACAATCGTAAGCCGCCCGGTCCTTTTATCAGAGAAAAGACCGATATCGCAAAAGTTGCTGCCATAAACTTCTTTTGTTGCCGGCAAGCTTCCTTCATCCCTGATTCGGACAAAGGGATTGTTTTTATAAAATTCACGGTAAAGTCCAATGATTTCTTTTGTAGAAATAGCTTGTGATAAATTCACATAAATCGTTGCCATAATTCCCCTGGTCATCGGTGCTAAATGGGCGGTAAACGTAACTTTAATTTCCCTTCCAGATTGCTCGGATAGAATTTGCTCAATTTCCGGGATATGCTGATGAGTGCCTAATTTGTAAGCTCTCATATTCTCATTGACCTCAGAGAAATGAGTTCCAAGCGAGGCACCGCGCCCGGCACCTGAGACGCCTGATTTTGCATCAATAATTATTGAACCCGTATCTGCGAACCCTGTCTTTATAACAGGCAGCAGGCCCAGCAGGGAAGCGGTTGGATAACAGCCCGGATTCGCTACAATTCGGGCATTTTTGATTTCTTCGGAATATAGCTCGGTTAATCCATATACAGCTTCGGCAATCACTTCCGGATCTGCCGGGATGTGTTTATACCATTCCTCGTACTGTTCCGGGGACTTTAACCTTAAATCCCCAGATAAGTCGATACATTTAGTTCCATTTTCGATTAATTGGGGAACGAGTGATTTGCTGATTCCTGATGGAACCGCCAAGAATGCGATATCTGCGGACTCACTTATTTTCTTCGCATCAAAGCTTTCCATCGTAACATCCAGCAACTCTCCTGTGTGGGGAAATACACTGCTAATGTCAGTTCCTCCGCGTGAACTCGAAATGACTGGCCCCAATTCAAGCTTAGGATGTTTATCTATCAGCCTCATCAATTCGATAGCACTATATCCCGTGCCCCCGATAACTGCTGTTCTCACTGCATTCCCTCCCTTATATTGAATCATTATAATTATAGATTAATATTTATGCAACCCGTCTTTTAAAAATATTTCTGTTTTTTTAAAAAAATAGTAAAAGCGCCTAGAATAATCTATCTTTTCATTTTCAACCTTTCATTCTCCATGCATACCAATGTATAATTATTGAAAGGTGCAATAAAAAGCCCCAGCTGCTGGAATCCGCTGAGGCAATTTTATCTTTATTTACTTTTGGAAAAGCATCTCTATCAAGGTTTTCAATTGTTAACAGCGACACTGACCGCCAACTCACAAACTGCTAAAAGCACTACTCACTGACTCTATCAATCCGGTTTGTCCAAACCCATCCAGAATACCCTTTCGGCAATCGTTTTATATCCTCTTTAGTGTCAAACCCTTCTGAAAAACCTCCATCTCCCGCGACTAAAACTACCCTTGTTCCTGCACTATCCATCCTGGAACTAAATTTTCCCGGCCAACCCCAGATAACGGGTGCAATTTTCTCGGGTATATGAAGCTGGGTGTTCTTGCATGCATCCGGAATAAATCCAGTCCAGCCAATCGCTATATACGGAAGGAGGCAGCTTTTTAGGGTAGCCTTCGACATCGCCCGCACCTCTGGAAGCTCTTTTAACAGCGATGCGATAGGTTCGTCTCCGCCGTATACCGATATATGCTCCAATCTACTTACAGTACGCAAATATTCAGCCAGCATTTTCCCCTCATTAGGATCATTGCTTTTAATATGAAGTAATAACTCCTTGTCCGGAAACTCTAACAGCACCTCCTCAAGAGAAGGCATTAGTCCGACCCCTTTCCCACGGAAAGGATACGTCTTTCCATTATCGGCGGTATACCCATAACCAATATCAAGGGCCTTCAGATCTTCCATTGTATGGTCTCGTGTAATTCCGGTCCCATTCGTTCTGCAGTCTAGAGTCCAATCATGGAATACAGTAAACTTTCCGTCCTTTGTCGGATGGATATCAAGCTCGACTATATCGGCTCCTGCCGCGAATGCTGCCTCCATTGAAGGCAGTGTGTTTTCTAAATACGGATGTTCAGGTGGATAAATCCGCTCGGCCGTACATGTTTCATTGGTAATCCCGTCCATCGGGAAGGTTTGTGCCAAGCCTCGATGAGCCAGGAGCTTGGGGTCTGCCTTGCTTTTGGAAAAATAAGAAGTGTTATTCAGGAACATAAATAAGACAAGGATAATGAGGGCTATTATTGCGCGTTTCCACTTCCTTTTCAGGATTTCCATCTCCTTTTAAAAAGCATTGCCCAAATGGACAATGCCCCGAAAATTATCAAATGGTGGTTTTTGCAAAAATGCATGTGGAAGAGAGATTTCCCACTACATCAATACTATCATTTTTCAAGATACCTTCCAGTTGGAAACCGAGCCTTTCCGGAATCTTTCTGCTTTTTTCATTTCTCGAGTCACAGCGGATTTCAACCCGTTTTGCGCCAAGTTCATTGAATGCAAAATTTGCAATCCCTTTTGCAGCCTCTGTCATAAAGCCCTTTCCACTAAATCTGCTGTCTATCCAATAACCTATTTCAAATTTAGGGACCTCCCAGTTAATGCGATGGAGACCGGATGAAGCAATCAATTCACCGGTGCTCTTATTAAATACAAGCAGCCTTAAGTCTTCCCTCATTAAAAACTTCGTATGTGATTCCCTGATGTTCGCTTCAACGTCGTCCTCACTTTGGTTGGCATGTGCCCAGGGCATCCATGGTTTCAGCTCTTCAAGCGAGGCCTGGATGGCCTGGTATACGGCTTTGCCATCCCCTGGTTTCGGCAGTCTGATTAAAAGTCTATCTGTTTCAAATTCTGAAGGAAATTCCAGTAAAATTGGATTCATATCTCTGCCCCCTTTTATCTTTTTATGTAACCAACAGCCCCCCTATTAAAAATGTCTACTATTTTCCTGTTCAAATACTGGAAGGAACGAAACTTCCACTTCGACTGATGATTTTCGCTCTTTCTATTTTTGTTACCATTCCAAGAGTCAGCCGTCTCTAACTCAATCTAAAAAAAACTGCTTTTAATCCAAAGTTTACATCATGATTGCACAGTAGTCCATGTGATAAGATATTTTCTGCATATCTTACTGTCAGGAGAAAGGGGGATATTTAATCTGTTCCAGGATACTAATGACAATGATAATTTTGATAGAAAAGTATTGTTACAAGGGGTGTTAATATGAAAGTTGTGATTCTGGCTGGCGGATTCGGGACAAGGATAAGCGAGGAAACCCATACAATTCCAAAACCATTAATAAAAATCGGCTATCATCCTATCCTTTGGCATATTATGAAAATCTATTCGACATATTGTTTCAATGATTTTGTGATATGTCTAGGATATAAGATTAAAGAATACTTTGTGAATTACCTTCTCAATCACTCTGATTTTACAATTGATTTATCAAATGCAGGTAAACCAGTTATTTTCAAATGTAACTGCAATCCAGCCTGAGGGAAGATTCGGTTCATTACAAATAACAGAAGCCGATTCAGTGTCTAAAATGCAGGAAAAGCTTCCGGGGGATGGAATGTGGATCAATGGAGGATTTTTCATTTGTCAACCAGGATGTACAGGTGTTGCTTGTGCACGTGTTCAGTTTTTGGCAATACCATTCACAAACGAAGTGGCTCCAATACTTTCCCAAAGCTCCTTCAATCCGCAAAATATTATGCGCCCTTTTTACTTCAAAAAAACACTCCTTCATCAGGAGTGCAACTTTATTCCCAAGTATTCATTTTGCTTTATCATTGAAATAAATAAAAAGGTTCGTCAGCCATTTTGCCAAAAGGACCACAATCAAATAGCAGATAAATAAGGTTAGGTAATTCGTACCTTGCTTCAGTACCATTAGATTAGCAGAGACATAAATAGGCTTAAAAATGAATGCAAGTATTGCCGATACAATAATCGCATACAAGTAGTAATTTTTATTTCTATTCAACGTCCATTGATAGGTAAGCATAAACACGACCGGAATCAGCGATACATCCAGTGTGAAGCTCGAAGGCAGTATAGGGAAGACTTTATATGGGTAAAAAACCTTACCGTGAGTAGAGTTGTATGCATCAATATACGTGAATAAGAAATGAACACAAAATCCATAAAAACCCAGTAGGAAAGCGCGTTTTCTATCAATCGTAAAAAATAATAGGATAAGCGGGGCAATTAGCAAGGCAGCGTTCACCCAAAACTGCCAGGAATCGAAGGACGAGTATTCCCGCCAGTAAGTGTTCCACACTTCTGTTAAACTCTTTTCCAGTGAATCAATATTATTGATCATATCTTGCTGTTTGTCAGGCATGGTTCACCCCCGTCACACAGGATAGGGTTATCTTGCCAAGTGCCGCCTGATTTTATTCTTCATTAAACTGAGGGCAAAAAAAGTGCCCCTTCAAGCATAGTTATATGCCTTCAGGGACAGCCACCTTTCTTCTTACACTAGTGTCATTGTGCTGAGTGTTTTCCGTGAACCCTTTGCTAATGTGGCCATAAAGCTGGTAGATTTTTAATCCTGGATTAACCTCAAGCAATTTATCTATATCCTTTTCCTTCCCCTTCACAATAACAGCCTTTTCTGGCGCAATGGCTATTACTTCGAAGGATCCCGATGTGAATAGGTTCGTTTGTTTAGTTAGAACAACCCATTTTTGCAACGGGGCTTTTTTAAACCGGACATTCTCTTTCCCTTCAAAGTAACAGCCCTGTTTAGGGTTAAGCTGGATTAAATCCTCTACAATGGCACTTGCAGTTGGAAACTTCCCGGCACCTGGCCCTTGAAGAGTTATATTCCCAACGATATCCGCATCTATTGAAACGGCATTTTGAACACCCTCAACCGAGTACAACGGATTCGAGGGAGCAACAAGCACAGGTTTAACGGAGCAACTGATGCCCCGGGTCCCTTTTTCAAGTGAGATGACATGCTTTACACGCAATCCCCACTCTGAAAAGAGTCGAATTTGAGAGTAGGAAATCCCCGATATCCCTTTCCTTGTTACCCTCTGCCACTCCGGCTGTTTCCCAAACGCAATTTGGCTTAACACCATGGCTTTATAAAACGCGTCATACCCTTCAATATCACTGCTTGGGTCTGCCTCGGCATATCCTTTATCCTGGGCAGCCTGAAGTGCCTTATGGAATGAAACTCCCTCCACACGCATTTTGGACAATATATAATTGGAGGTTCCGTTAACAATTCCTTCAATCCTTATAATTTTGTTAACATTCAAAAGTGTTCTGACCGTTTGGATTGCAGGGATTCCACCGGCAACAGTCGCTTCAAACCCACAGGCAACATGATATCTGGAAGCATGTTCAAGAAGTTCACTTCCATGGTAAGCAAACATTTCCTTATTCGCGGTTATAATGTGGCAGCCTTTTTCAATTGATTTTTTCAAATAAGTATAACCTGGTTCCCTGCCAACAATTGCTTCTATTACCACATCAAGCTTCGGCAAATTTAAAATGTCATTAAAATTTGAGGTTAGGAGGATGTCATCATCTTGCACTTGATGTTTTTCAACATCCCTTACAAGTATGGCCGCAACCTTTACATTTTTACCCAGGATTGCTTTTAACCTTACCTGATGGGACTTGATTGTTTCGTATACTCCTTTGCCGACTGTGCCAAAGCCCAATAGTGCAACATGGATGTCGCCATTTAAATCCCTCCTCAAATTTTTAGGGAAGCTTTGAGAATTCCTCCCCACTTTGAAAACTCGGCAAGGAATCCGTCATGCCCGAAGTTAGTCTCCACTTCAACATAATCAGCCTTTTTCCCAACCTCCTCCAATGCTTCCGCAATTCCCTTTACATGTTCGGGAGGATACAGCAAGTCACCCGTATAGCCTAACAGCAGGGTTTTTGCATTAATTTGCTGAATAGCCTTCCTCCAGCCAAGCCTTCCTCTTCCAATATCATGCGAATCCATTGCCTCCAACAAGTACAAATAGCTGTTGGCATCAAAACGGGAAGCAAGCTTTTGCCCCTGATATTTTAAATAGGATTCAATCTGAAAAGTGTCTCCATCCTTTAGCTCTCTGTTAAATCTCTGATTGAACATGGTGCCGGTCCGGTAGGTGACCATTCCGACCATCCTGGCGATTTCCAATCCAGCAATCCTGTCTGTCTCTGAATAGAAGCCACCTTTCCAGACTGGGTCCTGCATGATGGCGTTACGGCCTATTGCGTTAAAAGCAATCCCATAATCGCTTAAGAAAGGGGTAACGGCCATTGGAATGATTAAATCGGTAAAATCAGGGTATTCAATTGCCAATTCGAGCACTTGCATACCTCCAAGAGACCCTCCAATCGCCGCTTTTAATTTATCAATACCAAGTTTGCGGAGTGCCAAGTACTGTGCATGGACAATGTCTCTTATCGTTATTTTTGGAAAGTCCAATTGGTAAGGTTTGTTCGAAAGAGGATTTATACTAGTTGGACCAGTTGATCCCGAGCAGCCTCCCAATACATTGAACGTAATAACCTCATATTCTTTCGTATCGATATACTTTCCATCACCAATCAGGCCATGCCACCAGCCGGGATAGTTTTCCGTACCAATCGTAAACTGATTTCCTGTTAGAGCATGGCAAACCAGGATGATAGGGCCTCCCCTATTCCCGGTCCTTTCGAAGGTTAGCTCGGTTTCAGGGAGTATCACACCGCTTTCAAGTACAAGGTCACCGACTTTTATCGTTCCATATTCCGGCGGAGCTGCCGTTTCAAAACGTATCGATGAATGTTCTGCTCTCATCGATTGAGCTGTTCCTCAGGTCTGGCCGAAACACTTGCAGCCTTCGAGAAAGCCTGGTCCAAGTCTTCCTTTAGATCCTTTACAGTTTCAAGTCCGACTGAAAGTCTGATTAGCTCTTCGGTTACGCCGCTTTTCCCAAGATCCTCTGCACTGAGCTGCTGGTGTGTAGTAGAAGCTGGATGGATAATCAGTGACTTTGCATCGCCAACATTTGCAACATGGGACCACAGTTTGATATTGTCGATAACCTTTTTACCTGCTTCCCGGCCGCCTTTAATGCCGAAAACAATAATCGAGCCATAGCCGCCGCCAAGGTATTTTTTTGCAAGTTCATGACTAGGATGATCTTCTAGACCTGGGTAAGAAACCCATTCAACAGCTGGATGATCTTTTAAGTACTGGGCAATCTCAATGGCATTCTCATTGTGCTTTTGAATTCTCAGGTGCAATGTTTCAAGTCCCTGCAGAAGGAGGAAAGCACTTTGCGGGCTTAACGAGGAGCCAAAGTCCCTCAAAAGCTGTACACGAAGCTTAGTGATGAAGGCGAGCGGGCCGACATCCTGGGCAAAGCGAAGGCCATTATAACTTGGATCCGGCTCGGTAAAGCCAGGGAATTTATCGCTGTTCCAATCAAATCGCCCAGCATCGACAATAAGGCCGCCGATTGTTGTACCGTGTCCTCCAATCCACTTAGTTGCTGAATGAACGATAATATCCGCTCCCCATTCGATAGGCCTGCATTGATAAGGAGTAGCAAACGTGTTGTCTATGATGAGAGGGATGCCATTTTCATGGGCAATATCTGCAACCGCCTCAACATCAAAGACATTCAAGCTTGGGTTGCCAATGATCTCGCCGAAAATTGCCTTTGTTTTAGGTGTGATTGCCTCACGGAAGTTCTCAGGGTTGGTCGAGTCGACAAACCGCACATTGATTCCAAATTTGGGAAGGGTAACAGCAAATAAGTTAAATGTGCCGCCATATAGGTTCGCCGCGGCTACAATCTCATCTCCAGCCTCAGCAAGGTTCATAATCGCCAATGAAATAGCGGCCATACCGGAAGAAACAGCAAGGGCAGCCGCGCCTCCCTCAAGAAGGGCAATTCTTTTTTCCAGTACATCAGTTGTTGGATTCATAATCCTTGTGTAAATATTTCCTGACTCCGCAAGAGAAAATAGGTTCTGTGCATGGTCGGTATCCTTAAACACATAGGAAGTTGTCTGGTAAATAGGGACTGCCCTTGATCCAGTTACAGGATCAGGGGTTTGCCCACCGTGCAATAATAGTGTCTCTAAGCCAAAGTTTTCATTTTGATTTGTCATTATGTGAATCCCTCCAATTTTTAATTCCTATGTGATTCAGGCAGCAAATGAATAATTCATATAAAAAACCCCCTCTCCATAAGAAGAGGGGGTTCCTCCTCTTATCTTCCAGGCAAAATACACCTGCAGGAATTAGCACCTTTTCAAGTTTTCACTTGAAGGTTGCCGGACTTCATAGGGCCTGACCCCTCCGTCACTCTGGATAAGAGATTTATATGTGGTTTTTAATTACTGTTCATTTTACTACCAGTTGTTATAGAGGATTATAAATGAAGTAGGAGGAATAAGTCAACGGAAAATTCTAAATATTTATTAATAATTTAAGCAAAGAAATTTGAATCCCTGGAATCTACACTTTATAAAAGCTTTTTTTCCAAGTTTTATTTGTGAATATGACCAGTACCATATTCACAAACTAACTCTGAACCAAATTAAAAAAAGGAGTGAGTTTTGTGAATAACGGTTTTAAGATTATGCTCTCAGCTTTATTGCTCTTTGGCCTTGCTGGCTGTGGTGCTGACAACAATGATAACGGTGCCCAAACAAACAGGGTCAGGACGAACAATGTCAGGACAAACAATGCTGACGACAACCAGAACCTTAGGGTTTCGGAAAAAGCAGCCCGTGCTGTTGAGCGCCTTGACAGGGTCGACAGGGCTCATGTCATCATTTCAAACAACAATGCATATGTTGCCGTTAGACTTGGCGATGATCAAAATAATGGCAATCGCGCCAATACACAAGGTAACCAAAACGGTAATGACAACAACCTGCTGGAAAATGGCCGAATCAACCAAAATGGTGATGACGGAATCATCAATGGCAAAGGTGATGCAGGAAATAAAGGAAATGGAAATGGAAATGGAAATAACGGAATCAACCAGGGAATGAATAACAATAACAATGGAGGAGCTGCTGGAAATGATACAGGCAGTTTCGGTTATGAAACAGGAACAGGCAGCGGTGTTGGCTTAGGATATGGAGTCGGGAACGGCACATTAAATGACATGAACAACAATCAAGACGGAGATAACAATCAAGACGGAGATAACAATCAAGGTGGAAATAACAATCAAGGTGGAAATAACAGGACATTCGGCGGTAACAATGGCGATATTATTCGTGACCAGGACTATAAAAATGTGTCGACTGCTTTCGACCAAAAAATTGCTGACCAGGTTAGGACTGCAAACAAAAGGATCCACAGAGTTTACATTTCGTATAATGACGATTTTTATAACACCATGAACAATTACGCAAACGACATTGATAATGACCGTAATGGACGCGGACTATTCAATGACTTTACCGACACGATGCAGGATGTATTCAACGTAGACAACCGCAGGTAATCTAAAAAGCGCAAGCGCCTCGTGACAGGCCTAATCCGCATGTCTCTGCGCGGGAGAAGGACACCGGGTGAAAAAAATGCCCTCTCTCTATTTTAAGAGTGAGGGCATTTCATTAGTTTATTCCTTCTTCAATTTCTTTGGCCATTTCCGTTACTGAAACAAGACCTCCGCCTGACAGGTACCAGTAATCCGGATCCAGGTAAACGATGTTATCATTTTTATAGGCCTTTGTCTTTTTAATAAGGTCATTTTCAATAAGTGGTTTTGCAGAAGAACTTCCTTCCTGGACCACAGCTCCACGGTCGATAACAAACAAGTAATCAGGGTCTTGTTCCAGAATGTATTCGAACGAAATGGTCTGTCCGTGTGTTGAAACCTCGATGTTTTTATCTGCTGGCTCTATTCCGAAGTTGTCATGGACAATCCCAAACCGCGAGCCTGAGCCGTATGCACTTAACGAACCTTCATTCGCAAGTACGATGAGGCCATTCTTGCCAGTCGCTTTTCCTTTTCCATTCAAGGAATCGATTGTTTTTTGTACCTCAGAAAGCTTTTCTTCCACTTCAGCTTCTTTTCCAAAAATCTTTCCGAGTGTTGTTGTATTTTCTTTAAATGACTCAAGGTATTTACTTGTATCTAGCCCCATAAAAATGGTCGGCGCAATTTCATTCAGCTCTTCATACGAATCCTGCTGGCGGCCTGAAATAATAATTAAATCAGGGCCAAGCTCGTTGATTTTTTCAAAATCAGGCTCTTTAATTCCACCTACATTTTCATATTCAGACCCTTTGTACTTTTCAAGGTATCCAGGAACTGTTTCTTGAGGTAGTCCTGTCACCTTTACACCGAGTTCATCAAGAGTATCAAGTACACCATAATCAAATACTATGACATTTTGCGGATTCTTCTTGACCTTTGTTTCCCCAAGCTGATGGGTGACTGTTATTTCTTCCGATTCATCAGAAGATGCCCCATTGTTCTTCGCATCCGAATTTCCACAGGCTGCTGTGAATACCATTAGCAGTCCAAGCAGAGCTGTCAAAACAAGGTTTTTCTTCATTATTATCCACCTCATATAGTTAAGTAATCGCTAAGTTAGTTATGAAAAAAAGACACAGATATTATTACCATTGATTTCTTCAATATGGAAATCCATGTCGTATACCTTGTTGAGTACCGGACAAGAAATAATATCGCAAGTAGGCCCTTCCTGGACTACCTTTCCATCCTTCAACGCGACAATATAATCAGAATAGCACGATGCAAAGTTTATATCATGGAGGACGATAACAACTGTTTTGCCAAGTTCATCACACAGCCTGCGCAGGACCTTCATAATTTGAACAGAGTGTTTCATGTCCAAGTTGTTGAGTGGTTCATCGAGCAGGATATATTCCGTATCCTGGGCAAGCACCATCGCAATATATGCGCGCTGCCTTTGCCCGCCGCTTAGCTGGTCGAGATATTTATCTTGGATATCTTCAAGTTCCATATAGTTGATTGCCTCATCAACAAGCTTCCAGTCCTCTTTATTGAGCCTGCCCTGTGAATACGGGAAACGTCCAAAAGATACTAGCTCACGGATGGTAAGCTTCAAACTGATATGGTTTGATTGCTTCAGAATTGAGATTTTCTTCGCTAGATCAGTGCTCTTCTTTTTGCTGATATCGACGCCATCAATCAAAATTTGACCTTCATCTTTAGTGATTAATCGGCTAATCATGGACAGAAGAGTACTTTTTCCCGCGCCATTCGGGCCAATGAAGGAAGTAATTTTACCCTTTTGGATTTTTACAGAGACATTGTCGACAACATTCTTTGTACCGTATCCTTTTGAAACAGAAATGACATCCAACATTTTATTTACTCTCCCTTAGCAAAAGATATATGAAATACACTCCGCCGATAAAGTTGATAATCACGCTCAATGTTGTTGAGAACGTAAATACTCTTTCAACGATAAGCTGCCCCCCAGCAAGGGCAATGATGCTGATTAAAACTGAACCTGTTAAAAGTACACTGTGCCTGAATGTTTTTAGGAATTCGTGGGCCACGTTAGCAACCAATAGGCCGAGGAACGTGATAGGCCCAACCAATGCAGTCGAAACAGAAACAAGAATGGCAATTACAACAAGAAGCCGTTTGACAATATAGTCATAATCGACGCCAAGGTTTATTGCATGTTCCTTGCCAAGGGCCATAACATCAAGATATTTAACGAATTTTACTGAATATGCCATGACTGCAATCACTGTTATAAAAGCGAGAATCAATAATTCGGTGTTGACGTTATTGAAACTTGCAAACATACGATCCTGGACAATCTGGAATTCATTCGGATCAATCAGGACTTGCAGGAAAGTTGTAATGCTTCCAAAGAACGTCCCGAAAATGATTCCGACCAGAAGGAGAAGATATATATTTTGCCCTTCCCTCTTAAATAAAAGCCTGTACAGAATGCCGGAAAAAATGACCATCAAGCCTACAGAAATCAGGAAGTTTAGATTTTTATTCACGACCATGACACTCATTGAGCCAAACCCGAATATTAATACGGTCTGAATAAGCATATAAAGGGAATCGAGTCCGATAATTGATGGTGTCAAAATCCGGTTATTGGTAATCGTTTGGAAAATCACTGTCGATATTGCAATTACTGCACCTGTCAGAGCTATCGCAAGGATTTTTTTCAGACGCCTAGGAAGGGCATAATCCCAATTTGGGCCAAGATCCAGAAATACGAACAGCGCGATGGCAAGTAGTGAGAAGGCAGCGAGCAGCAGAATTTTTGTTTTGTTATGCATAAGCCTTTCTCCTCATCACCAAATAAAGGAAGATTCCGCTGCCAATGACTCCGACTGTCAGGCCAATTGGAATTTCGTATGGATAGATAATGATCCTTCCAAGAATATCGCAGGCCAAGACGAAAACCGCTCCCATCAGGGCTGTATGGGCTAGACTATTTTTTAAATGATCTCCCCTGTACATCGTTACAATGTTTGGAACGATCAAGCCCAGAAATGGAATCATCCCGACTGTCAGAATTACTAACGCTGTAATCATCGCCACAATGCTAAGGCCGATATTAACAATCTGCTTATGGTTCAGACCAAGATTTGTTGCAAATTCTTCGCCCATCCCCGCAATTGTGAATTTATTCGCATATAGGAACGCAACTACAAGAAGCGGAATGCTTATATAAAGAAGTTCGTATCTCCCTTGTATCATCATGGAGAAATTCCCTTGCAGCCAGGAGGACATGTTCTGGATCAGGTCATTTTTATAAGCGAAAAACGTGGTGATCGAGCCAACGATATTTCCGAACATCATTCCTACGAGCGGTATAAAAATAGCATCCTTATATTTTACTCTGTCGAGGATTTTCATAAATATGAATGTACCTGCTAAGGCAAACGCAAAAGCTACTAGCATTTTTACAAAAGGGCTGGCAGATGTGAACAGCATTAGAGAAACAAGAATACCAAGCCTTGCAGAATCCATTGTTCCGGCAGTAGTCGGAGAAACGAATTTGTTTCGCGTTAGCTGCTGCATAATAAGTCCACTAATACTCATCCCCACCCCGGCAAGGATGATACTCATCAAGCGAGGAACACGGCTTGCAAGCAGTATGTCCGCCTGGTCTCCGCTCAAACTAAATAAATCGAGCGGACTTATATCAGTGACCCCAATAAATAGGGATGCAATAGATAGGATGATAAAAGCTGCAAATAAATAAATCAGTCTCATGTGGCTTTCCCCAGGCCTTCAAAATTTTAGGTTAATTGTCTAATAGAGAATTATTATCATTTACTCATAAAAAAAAGGTGGAACGCGTTTTTAAAATATACTAACAAAAAAAGATGGAATAACGTTTTTCATGTTTTCACTATGCTTAGTGAATTATCTTACAAGTTTAATGTTAATGATATTCATTCTCATTGTCAATCAGTTTTGACTATTTAAATGTGGCAAAAAGCAAAACCTTCATTATTATCTCTCAGTTATTTTCTGATATGTATATTCCTGTAATTATATTGTTGTTTTATCCATAATTGATTGAACCAGGAACGTAAAAAGCGGCCAAAGAAAGCTTTAGCCGCTACGTTATTACTTTTTAAATTCTGTATAAATATGAATAGCATCCCTCAGGAATTTTGCAGTGCCTGGCTGATCCTTATCATAATATGAAGTAAAACGTTCGTCATCAACATACATCTGCGCAAGACCGGCGTGAGCCTCCTTGCTATAGCTGCTCCAGTAAAACATCAGCCACTTCTTATGCAAATCCGCAGCTTTTTGAGCGAGTTCTCCGGCAGGATCACCGGTTTTGAAGGCTTCTGCCAATGTATGCTGGACTTCTTCAGCAAGTTTTGTCACTTCTTCATGCTGTTCCGGCGTCATGTTCTTTACTTTCGCATACGATTGCTCAACTTTATCTTTTCCATACTTTTGTCTAATCTCATCTCCGTACTTTTCTTCATTCTCCTCAATCATCTTTTGTTTGAACCCTTCGAACTTTTCTTTGTCACTCATCGTGAAACTCCCTTCTTTTGCTTTAATTGTTTTATCCACATTGGCTATCAACAACTCAAGCTGACGCCTCTTTTCCAGGAGTTTTTCGCGATGGTCCCTCAAAGCAGCCGCCTCATCGTAGCCGGGTGCAACGATGATTTCCTTTATCGTTTCAAGTGGCACATCAAGCTCCCTGTAAAATAGGATTTGCTGCAGCCTGTTCACTTCGGCGCTTCCATAAATCCTGTAACCTGATGAATTTATCCTTGACGGCTTTAGGATACCTATTTCATCGTAATACCGTAATGTCCTAGCACTAATCCCCGCCAGATTGGCAAGCTTCTGTACCGTATATTCCATCTGAATCCCTCCTAAGTCCCACTCTATACCTTTACGTTGCGTGAAGGTCAAGGGGATCATGAATAAATGGGCAATTTTTTTGAAAGGTGAAAGCCCAATATTGTTTTGTCTAGTGAATGTTAACTATAAAGGTTTCAATTTTGATGGCTGTTTTGTGCTACTTTTACCGAATTATATAGTACTTCATAGTATGGTTACTAACTGTGCGTAACGAACCCTTGCACGCCATAGACTAGTTACTGCCTGTCAGCGCCTAGTCATATCGATTGAAAAGTTGGGTTGTTACTAGTAAAACCCAAGCTATATAGATTAAACTTAAGTTTTTCTACAATTTCCGTTCCAGGCACTTCAATCAATTAAACGCCTACGCTTCTGAAATTCTTTAGTTTAACTTATATAGTAAAATGCAAGCCATTTTAACTCTTTCTTCCTATTAAACAAGGCTAGTTAAATGGTTAATCCTTGTAAACTTACAATCCTTTCACTAAAAAAAGCCCCTCCCTGGCAGGAGGTTCCTGCCTTGAGAGGGACTTTTTGCAGTTAGCGATTAATACGTTTTAGCGGATCCAACAGAGGAATAACCACTGTAGTATTTCTTTCCGCTAACGGTTTTGACCGCGCGCACTTTGTAGTAATATGTTTTGCCTTTTGTCAGCTTGGTATTGACCACGCTTGTGACACTGCCCTTTGTAACAGTCGCTACTTTGGTATATTTGCCAGTTTTCGAAGTTGCACGATATACCTCATATCCTGTTGCTTCGCTTGATGCCTTCCAGGATACTTTGAGTGAAGTAGCCGAATATTTCTTTACAGACAGGCCTGTCGGTGTAGCAAGAACTGGAGCCTTGCTAACGACTGCGGAATATGGGCTTACCACTTTTACGCCATCTACCCTCTTGTAGGAGACAACTTTATAATAGTAAGTTTTTCCTGGATTCAACGCGCCATTTGTGTAGCTTGTTGCCGTTCCGCTTGTTAAAGTTGCAATTTTACTGTATGTGCCGTACTTGGAAGTTGAACGATAAACTTCATAGCCTTGTGCACCAGACACTTTACCCCAGCTTACTTTAACCTTGTTATAGCCGGCAGAAGCTGCCTTAACAGATGCAGGAGCGGCAATGTTTGCAAATTTGGCATAAAGATTAGTATTTCCAGTTACTGCTTTGCTGAAATTGTACTTAGTCTTTAGTGCTTGATCTGAGTACCAGCCGATGAATGTATATCCTTTCTTCACCGGTTTTGCAGGAGCCTTTATTGTATTACCCTCAATGACATCAACAGTTTTATAAACTTTACCATCAACGTAATAGTTGACTGTGAAAGTCTCCTTGCCCCGGAATACATTGACCTCTTTGGTTGTCTTGTTGCCTGCAACGTCGACTACTTCAAGCACGAATGTATTGGCACCCGGCTGGAGCGGAAGTACTGTTTTTACAGAAGTCTCATAGCCGTCCATTACGTATGGCTCTGCAAGTTCCTTGTAGAATTCTTCGCTTCCATCCACAAAGTAGCGGACTTGGGCAAAGTTATCAGAAAGGATTGCCTCAAGTTCTACAGAATCTGTTTCTTCACTAACTTTCGCAGGTACTTTAACATCTAAGCCAGGCGCAGTTGTATCTACAAGCACTGTGCGCAGGAAGGAGATTTCGTTACCCGCTTTATCCGTGCCGGCAATCCTGATTTTATGAACGCCATCTTCCAAAGTAAGGACTGTGTCGAATTCATACCGTTGATCCTCTGAATCCCAGGTTAATTCAACAGACTCGCCATTTACAGTGAAGTTTGTTAGCTTTGTCTGATCCGAAACATATCCGGAAACAGGTACTTCATTGGTGTCATATACCCCAAGTGGTTCAGGAGAAGTCGCATGGATATAAGGGATTGTCACATCATCCGGACCTTCCAATACCTCTATAACCCTCTCAGCCACGTTTCCTGCATAGTCCACAGCAACAAGAGTTACCTCCGCCCCATTTACTGGAGCTTCTTTAAACTTGTACGTTCCACCGTTTCCTGCTAGTGGAAGATCGTCTGCACCAAAAACGGAAACGCCATTGACAAGCACATCAACATAAGCCACGCCGGCGCCGTTCTTATCGACAGTTGTATAGTTCAATGCTCCGTCCACAATTACGCCTTCAACAACTGGCTTGACTGTATCAACAATCACAGGAATCTTGAAAGACTGTGGAGCTTTTCCTGGATAGTCAATAGTTGAAAGTACTTCGTAATAATATTTCCCATCAGGCACCTTAACGTTCTTCACCTTACCATCCCATGCATTAGCAGAGTTTAAGGAAAAAGGAGAACTGGAACCGCTATTATAGTAGTTCTTTCGGACAAGTGTATCCGACTTGATTTTGCGGAGTTTTGTTCCATCCTCGGCAAGGACGTTGTACTCAACTGTTTTCGCATTTCTCAGGAATGAGAGAATTGGTATAGCATTATCACTTACACCGTCACCATTCGGGGAGAATGCAATTTTGTCAGATTCAAAGGTATCTTTTACTGGATTGTATCCAAGGTAGTTGTAATCATCACCGGCTTCAGTTACTAAGCCAGTATATCCGTAGAAGGACTTAGCGTCATCGTAGCCTAGGCCATCCACTACCGGCGGCTTGTTCCAGTCGCCTTTAAATCCAACATACGGAACTGAAAGCGCTGGAAGATTGTCTTCAGTATCAGTCAGTGTTACAAAACCTTCCACAAAGTAGCCGTTAGGGAACCTTAACTCAAGTGATTTATTGTAAACCCAATCAACATTGTCAGACAAATCAACTGTTACTTCAAGTGTAGCTGTACCCTTTGCAGGTACCTTCAACTGATTTGTGCTGAATTCTATTGGGTAATCTCCCAGATAAGGCTCAGCATCAGATATCGTGCCATTCTTAAAAATACCTTGCGCTTCTTGTCGGTCTGTACCGTTCAGAACAAAATCAGTTTGAACATTCCCGCCAATATTGTACGTAACATCTTTGTCTGAGAAATTCTCTGCTTTCAAAGTAAAAGTAGCTTTATTCCCTGAAATTTCTTTCAAGGCAACTTTAGCTTCATCTGTAGTTGCTTCTGTAACGACAACAGGAGTAGTCAACGCCGCATGAAGCTGCATCAAACCTGCACCCTGACGACGTGGTGAATAAGGATTTCCTAATCCATATGCACTATTATAAGTGCCTTTATCTTCAACTACTTTTCCTGTATTCATCAGGATATTTTTCGCAAGATTCACTCGGTCCTTGCCAGAAACATTAAAGTCTTTATCAACGCGCTGGAGCACAAGCGCAGACCCACCGGCAACATGAGGTGCTGCCATAGACGTACCGCTCATGACGCCATACGTATTGCCATTCAATGTAGACAGGATATTTCCGCCTGGAGCTGTGATTTCAGGCTTGAAATCAAGGTTTGGAGTAACGCCCCAAGAAGTGAATGAAGACATTTGACCAGCTGTTGGGTTTGGAGCCGTAACCTGGTCACCTTTGAATTCAATTTCCACTTTAGTTCCTTTATCCAGCTCAGCCTTAAGCTTATCGCCATCGACCTTCAGCATGAATAGATGCGGAATTTTAATTGCTGGATCATCGGCCATGTTGACCCATCCAGTTGCGTTGTTAAATACAATTGCTCCGACTGCACCTGCAGCTTGGGCGTTCTTTGTTTTATCAACGAAGTTTACACCGTTACCGCGAGAAATCAAAGCATATTTACCTTTAAAATCTTTTCCTACAAATTCGGCAGCACTTCCATAGCCTGCAAAAACTACTTCAAATTTTTTCTTTTCTTGCTTCGTCGGATCTACTGTTCCTGCAATCATGAATGATGCCTTATCAGATTCTGTTCCATTAAAGGAATAAGTAATAGCATCCAAATCCATGAAACTGTTCTCATACGATGCTACCTGAAGTGACTCATAAGCCAACCCAGGTGCGCCAACAAGCCCCTTATCAGGGTCAGTTGCGAAGTTATTCCCAAATCCGCTTCCAAAACGGTCGGAGTTCCCGGCTGAAATTGACATCAATACTCCGTTGTCAACCGCGCGTGCGACTGCTTCTTGCTCCGGATCTTCAGGTGCCACAAATGAAGCTACAGAACCAAGGCTCATGTTCAGAACATCAGCGCCTAGTACGATTGCATCATCGATAGCCTTAACATAGATATCACTCCATGTAGATGGCATTTCAGGATCATTCCCAAAAACTTTCAGGGCAAGAAGCTGTGCTTCAGGTGCAACACCCTTCAATCCGCCTTTAGTTTCATCACCATTCGCTCCAACTGTACCGGCAACGTGCATGCCGTGCATTGATGCGTCTGGCCCTAGATCAAGAATTTGCTCGTTCTCATCAGCATAGTTATAACCATAAGGCACTTTATCTGTAAAAAATTTACCAGGCAGGCCTTTTTCAGCAGCTGCTGCATCCACTTCAGGCTTTGAAAGGTCTGCTTTGGAAGCATCTGTAAGTACCATATCTTTATGGCTTGGGTCGATACCAGTGTCAATGACACCAACAATCATGCCTTCGCCTTTATAACCGTATTCTTCCCAGGCTTTCTGCGCCTCAACAAGCTCTTTACTATATTTCATGTCTGGCTTTACTTCAGGGCGCTGATATTCATGGGAAATTGTTACTTTCGTTACACCATCAAGGCCTTTAATCAATGGAATTTGTCCATATTCAACGACCCCGCTGAAGCCGTTGACTGCAGTTGTGAAGTTCTGCTTATATTCAATGTTTACGTCGGCATTCTTAATTTTTTCTTTTACCGACTTCTGTTTTCCAAGGATTTGAGCTTGCAACTTATCTTTTGTTGACTTTGAAAGCTCACTGTATTTCTTGCCTTGCTGGGTAGCATATGTAATTGCCGGCTCCCCTTCTACTTCAACGATTACCCTGACTTTGTCAGTCTTTTTATAGCTCTTCTCGACTTCCTTCTTTGAGATGGATTTCGAGTGTGTTTTTTTGGCATTTGAGGTTTCCTGCTGAGTATTAGACAGGATTGGTTTCCCGGCCGCGAGCGCGCTGTTCGAGAACACTAGCAGAAAAATCATCAAAAGCGCAAAACTTCTTTTTAACTTCAAGCCTCTCACTCCCCGTTGTCTCTTATTCTTTCAAACCTGTTCCTTACCCCCACTGGCAAAGTCTTTACCAGCTTGTCTGACTTTTGTAAAATAACGATTCGAATTTTTGGGATAAGAAAAAAACACCCTATTCCAATGAACAGAGCATTTGCCTTAACTAAGAAGCATGGAGCCACTCAGCCCCAGATCAGAATCGTATTTTACTACATAAATGTGTTGGAAATTCCCTCCTTTAAAGGTTTTTAAATACAATTTCAGTTTATTCAAAATATAAACAATAGTCAATTAGTATTTTGTAAATAAATTAAATTTTTGGAAATAACAGAATTACGACATAACCATACCCTTTGAGCCGGCAATTTTATTTTTATTTTTGTATAGTTGACTTAATTTTCAAATATTATAGAATTATATTTAGTATCTCGAAGTAATCAGGAGGCACCATATGAAAAAAACAGTAGAAAAACGGCTTGTCCGATCCGAAGTGCCGGAAGAAACCACATGGGATCTTTCCAGTCTTTTTGCAAATGATGAACAGTGGGAAGAAGAATTGAATAAAACAGCGGCTTCACTGACCGAGTTTACAAGATTTAAAGGGCAATTGGGAAAGGATGCAGCCACCTTGCTAGATTGCCTCGAAGCCCAAGAACAGTTATATATGAAATTAATTAAACTAATGACTTATGCCAACCTAAAGCAAACTGCTGATGGGACAGACCCTGCCAACCAGGCTGATTCTGGCAAAGCTGCAGCGGTTAGGACCCAGGCAAACGCTGCCCTTTCATTCATTGAGTCTGAAATTCTCTCTCTGCCTGATGGCACACTGGAACAATACCTTTCCGAGGAGAAAGGGCTGAAGCCATTCCTGAAAACTCTTTTTGAATTGCTAGAAACCAAGAGTCACCGCCTGTCTTCTGAAACAGAGGAAGTACTTGCCGCTCTAGGCGAATTACATAATGCCCCTTATACCATTTATAATTTGAGCAAGCTTGCCGACATGGAATTTTCTCCAATTAAGGATGAACACGGAAACGAGCTTCCAGTTTCATTCGCACTTTTTGAAAATAGATATGAATTCTCAGCGGATACACAAGTCCGTCGTAAAGCTTACGATTCGTTTATCAAAACACTAAAGCAATACAAAAACACAATTGCCGGCACCTATTCAACCGAAGTAAAGAAACAGGTTGCACTGGCAAAGCTAAGGAAGTACAACTCTGTTACCGAAATGCTGCTTGAACCCCAGAAAGTTTCACTGGACATGTACAACAATCAGCTGGATATCATTTTTACTGAGCTAGCTCCGCATATGCGGCGCTATGCAACGCTGAAAAAGAAAGTGCTTGGCCTAGAAGAATTGCGCTTCTGTGACTTGAAAGCCCCATTTGATCCTGACTTCAATCCCGAAACGACCTATGAAGAGGCGAGAAATGTCATTATTGAATCCTTAAAGGTAATGGGACCTGAATATACGGATATCATTAAAAAAGGATTTGACGAAAGATGGGTCGATCGCGCGGACAATGTTGGAAAGTCGACAGGAGCCTTCTGCTCAAGCCCTTATGGAGCACATCCTTACATTCTCATAACCTGGCAGAATAATATGCGAGGCGCATTTACACTAGCACATGAATTTGGTCATGCAGGCCATTTCTATTTGGCCAATAAAGAGCAGCGGATTATGAATACCCGCCCGTCCATGTATTTCGTTGAGGCACCATCCACAATGAATGAACTGCTATTGGCGCAGCACCTTATGGAAGCCACTGATGATAAGCAAATGCGGCGCTGGGTGATTCTCCAGCTTTTAAGCACGTACTACCATAATTTTGTTACACACCTGTTGGAAGGAGAATTCCAGCGCAGGGTATACGCTGCGGCAGAAAATGGCGGTGCCCTGACCGCAAAATCGTTCAGTGAAATGAAAGGCCAGGTACTTTCTGAATTTTGGGGAGATAGTGTATCCCTTGATGAAGGGGCATCCTTGACCTGGATGCGCCAGCCGCATTATTATATGGGCCTTTATCCATATACGTATTCCGCAGGCCTGACTGCGTCTACTGCAGTTGCTCAATTGATCCAGGAAGAAGGCCAGCCTGCTGTAGACAGATGGCTTGAAGTGCTTCGGGCAGGAGGAACAAAAACACCTCTTGAACTTATGAAGCATGCAGGTGTCGATATGTCCACTCCTGAACCAATCAAGGTTGCCGTTTCCTATGTTGGTTCGTTAATTGATGAACTTGAAAAATCATATGAATAAACACGGGGAACTAGACGGAAACTCACTTAATAGTTATCCACAGTGGTGATATCCTTACCATAAAATGCCCGCCAGCAGAATGGCGGGCATTTATTTTGGAAAAATTTGTTCCATCTGATTCTATGCAATATACTAAAGTTACCATCATATGCTTCTACTAATCCTGTTGAAAGGAGTTGCTTCCCATGAAATTAGCAAGACCGCCTTGTTAACCTGATTGCCCACGTCCCCCTCCTCGTTTGTAAGGTTTTAACCTTACAAATGAAAGGAGAAAAGGGACATGAATTATTTCATTAATATCAGGCTTCTTTATGCCTATAGTTTTTTTCATAGCCTCATCCCCGCGTATGTAATTGAAAGGCTGTTCTGGGAAGACCGGGGGATGACGGTACTTATGGTTGTTTACACTGAAATCATCTATGCCGCCACCATTGTTGTACTTGAGGTTCCAACAGGAATACTGGCAGACAAATGGAGCAGGAAAAACCTTATATTAGTAAGCGCTGCCCTTGGTTCCATGGAGTTTTTGATTTTAGTATTTTCAACGGAATTTTGGCATTTTGCCGCTGTGGTTTTTCTTGCAGGGGTATCGAAGTCGGCATTCAGTGGCGCTGCTAATGCCCTGCTGTACGATTCTTTAAAAGCAAGCGCGCTTGAGCACCATTTCGAAAAGGATCTTGGCTACCTGAATGCCGTTGGATTTTTTGCCGCTATCCTTGCGGCGTTATCCGGGAGCCTCCTTGCAACTAAATTCGGATTCGAATTTAATTACTGGCTTTCGTTTGCAGCAAGTTCCATATGTATCATTTATGCTTTTGGCTTAACCGAACCCGTTCTTTTCAAAATGAGAGAAACGAAGCACGAGCCGCCTTTGAAGGAATGCCTAACAGGTTCAATCAACTTTTTCAGAGCAAAGCCTGAAGTCTGCGTTGTCCTTCTGTCCGGGATGGCCACAGGTGCTTCAATTAATTATATTTACGAATTTTGGCAGCTTTATCTTGACCGGTTGAAGATACCGGTTATGTATTTCGGTGTATTCTCTGCGGGAATTATGGTGCTTTCCCTGCCTGGAAGCCTTATGGCTCATTGGCTAATTGGGAAATTCAGTCATGCCAAGCTTTTAACAGCCGTACTGGTTATTTTTACTTGTGGTTTTTCGTACTTGGCAACTATAAAGGGACATACGGGACTGGCAGTCGTCTATCTTATCTGTCTGGCCTCCGGAATAGTCAACCCAATTGTGACAGGCTTCTTGCACCATCGGATTGATACAGATATGAGAGCGACCATTGATTCATTTCATTCACTTTCCCTTAATGCATTCCAAATTATAACGGGAATCGGCTTTGGCTTTTTTGCTGGCCATTTTGATATTTTCGGTGGGTATGGATTCATTGCAATCCTTTGTGCCATTAGCCTGGTCATCTTTATCCGATTTATCAAACGAACATGAGAAAAGGCGCTATGGGTTCATCCCATGCGCCTTCCTATTTCCTTGTCCTATGAGTATTTTATCTCCAGAGTTACTTCTTTCCCTACTCCTAACTGGTGGGGATTTGCATTTTCCCATTATGCTGACCCAGAGGTATAACAGCCTTTAACACCCACAAAATTATTATCCGATTAAGCTGCTAGTTTGAAGGGAAAATCTTTCTATAATAATCAAGATCCAGGACTTTTGCAGAGTAATAGAATTTGCTTTGGACAATAGAGGATATCGTTTTTATATAATTCTGGTCCACACTTACTCCGGGCTCCGGAAGATACTCGCTCGTCACGGCATTATAGCGTCCCTTGTCTGTGATAAAACTTTTGTTCATGAACACAACCAGCGGAGCTTTTTCAGAAAAAATGTCCTGGCCCATTAACAGCCTGGAATCATAATCGAGTCCAAGAAGGTTTGAAAGTGTAGGGATAATGTCAAGGCTTGAAGCAGGCTTATCAATGACCTCTGGTTCCATCCCCTTTGAATAGAGGATAAAAGGGCTCCTGTACAACTCGAAATTCTCTTCAACCTTATGTCCGGCAAGCTCATTGATTGTTTTTGGATCGAGCCCATATGGATAATGGTCGGCACTCAATGCAATCAAAGTTTTTTCAGCAACACCTGCCTGTTCAAGCTGAGCAAGCAGGCTTTCAAGCGCCCTATCAAGCTCGATTTGAGTCGCAAGATAAGCTTTGGCCTGATCGGATAAAGAGAGTGAATCCACATGCTTTTTGTTCTTCCAGGCAATATAATTTCCCGTGAACGAATATTGCATATGCCCGCTTACCGTCATGTAATAAGCGTGAAACGGTTCTTTTCCAATATACTCCGGCACAGTCTTTTCGATCATTTCAAGGTCTGATTCCGGCCATGTTTCTTTTACATTCAGGCCATTGCCGAGCCCTTTATACTCATAGCCCATATTTGGATGAGACAAATCTCTTCGATAATAGGTGTAAGTATGATTATGATAGGCCATTGTTTTATAGCCGATTTTTTTTAACTGATTTCCCATTGCGAAAGGGAGATAATTTCTTCCGGATTCCTGAAAGCTCCATACGCCGCTTTTCGGGATAAGGCCAAGCGTGGCAACATATTCCCCATCAGAGGTGCTGACACCCCAAATCGGATTATAAAAGTTTGTAAAGTTATATCCCTCATGGACGAGTTTATACAATGTCGGGGTAACTTCCTTATTGACTGCGTAAGGAGAAAAACCCTCGGCAGTAATGAATATCAAATTATAGTCCTTAAATTTCCCTGTATACTCATTTTTTTCTGTCGGCAGTACCTTGCTAAAATAACTGTGCACGCTTTTCAGGTCTTGATTCTTCTCCGCCCTTGCCATGGCTTCAAAGTCTATGTTCATTACATTATACTCTGCAGGTTTTTCCGGCTCCGCATCTTGATTGTCAGGCAGTGGATCTTCAGCCGGCAGTGGAATATCATCCGCAGACGCTTCAAGCCTCGGGGACCAACCTGTCACCATACGTTGCATATCCAGTCTCATTGTCGTAACAAGGCCAAGCTTTTCCATAGAAAGAAGAGGAAGACTGTTTCGGTAATATAAGTCATATGCCGAGTTGATGCCCTTTCCACTAGCAAAAACGGTCCCGATTCCGGCAATTTGGGCAATGACAAAGCAAAGTGCGATTGAAACTCGATTGAATTTATCAAGCCTTTGAAAGGATAAAAGCCTCTTGCCCCAGAAAACTAACAGCAGGAGTGGAATCATAAACAGTCCCAGCCAAACGATATTCTCCACAAGAAGAGTACGAATATCCTTCCAGAATTCGAAGACCTGGGCACCGTTTCCCGCTGAATACACGCTATAAAATGTTCTGAAGAATTGATAATACATAAATTGGGAGGCATAGAGTACTGTTACGAAGAGGAGAATCAGGCAGGCGATGACATGGCTTGCCTTACCCACAAAAAAACTGTTTATAAAGTGCAATAAAAAGGCTAACGCTAAAATAAAGATCAGCGAAAGGACGTAGTCACGAATATAAAAGTCTTCAAAAACACCTAATCTGAATGTAAGATCGATAAAAGCGATCGACATGAAATAAAAGATAAGCAGCGAGTCCCTCTTTGACATTTCAGCCATTTCTCCAACCCTTTCAAAAGCACCGTAATCAATCCGGGTTCTATACGTAAAGTATACTCGTCAAAACTGACGAAATAACTGATTATTTCGTTTCACTGATTCTTTTTGTCCAGCCAAGTTTTAGTTTTTTTAACAATGCTAAAAAGCCCATTCTTTTTAAAGAACGGGCATTTCATGCTTATAAGTGCTATTATTGCTATCACCAAATCAAAATCTAAGTGGAATAACTGATTTCTTAATGTCAGTATCCATGTATCCAAGTGATTGCAGAAAGGCCTTCAATCCAAGGTACGCATTATCCATTTTGTTGGTTGGTCCAATCCATACTTCTTTTACCGGAAGCTTTACATCATTTTGATTCTGCTTAAAATCAAGTTCAATGTATGGAACAAGGCCGCCTGCCGAGGTCCGAAACAAAACGGCAAACTCCTGTACCTTTGCGAGGTTTTCGGGAAAAAAGGCAACTCTATACTCTGTTTCCGGCTTAAAAGCAGGATGCTTAAAAAAGTAGCTGTAATTGAGCATCCTGACCATGAATGCCCGGGCAACCTCTCGCCCCGCTTCATTACTCATCCTTACATGTTCCCAAATGCCTAAATATCTCTCCACTTCTTCTCTAACAATTTTCCTCTGAAGGCTTTCATCGTAGAGGACATAGCCAGCCATATACGCCCCGCCATACTTTATTTCCAGCAGATGATGAAGTTGAAGGCTATCCAAGCCTATATTATAGCCATCAAAATTAGAATAAGCTGACCAGTTGGTAATTAAATCAGAAATCGCGGTCAATGAGAGAATATAGCATTTACTGCGGTGCTGTTCATTGAAGTATGAGCCATTTAAAATTTCATTAACCTCAGATTTGAATGTGGCCTCTATACTGGAAGCCGGTTTATCCGAAAAAACATCTTCAATAACTGTTTTTATATACGTCAATTCAGAGGCATCATTAAGGAACTCGCTTCGTGTCATCCAAATTGAGCCTGTTGAAAGAATTGCATAGAGTGCCTGCAGATTTGTGTAATGGTATAGTATACCTTCATTCTCACGCTTAATCCTATAGGGATTTTCGAGAGATTTTTTCAAAATAACCTCAAGCTCCATGATTAACCTCATTCTTTACAAATGAGATCGTCCAATTTGTGCCTGAGCCGATATGAAAGGCATCGGCAAACGAACCCTGATTAATCGCAATGGCCAAGTTATCAAGTGAATTGATATAAACGAGAGGCTCCCCGACTAGCGTATCAGCAAATGATCTGCCAAATGTCATCGTATTCTTATAGACCTGACGTGTCCCGTTGCCAATAGTAACGGATAGGCGATCGCCGTATTGAATTCCAGCTTCTTTTAGCAAGTCGCGATTGATATTCGTCCAGAGATTCCCAAACCTAACATCATGAATTTCTACTATCCCATCAATACTTCCTTCCGTTCTTGTTGCCTGATTTAATGGAAGGTTTACGATTGAGCTGACCTCAATTTCTTTTCCAATTTGCTCAAAAGATATTCTCCCCATCGCCAGCCGGGCACCTGTATAGGCAAAAATATCACGGCCATGAAATGTATAAGATTCCCTCGAATGAGGAAGCCTGTTTTTTCCCTCATCAAGCTCTCTAGCTTCTACAATGCCAATAAATCGATGGATATGTGTCAGAGTTCCATTATTCGGAGTAATGATGATTTTCCCATCCTTCGTTTTAACAGCCACACTTTTCCTCGCAGAACCGACACCCGGGTCAACTACAGATACAAAAACCGTTCCTTTGGGCCAGTAGGAGATAGCCTGGAGCAAGCGGTAAGAACCCTCCCATATATTGAATGGAGGAATGTCATGTGTCAAATCAAATATACGGATAGCGCTGTCAACAGAAAATGCAACTCCGTACATCGCGCTTACCGCCCCATCACTAATCCCGAAATCCGATTGAAGAACCAAAGCCCTATTCATACGTAATCCCCCTATTCTAATACACAATCCTTCTATTAAAAGTTTGTAAGGCCTTCCTTAATTAACGCGCACTATATTATTCTTCTATTTCTATATTTACTTCCCCTTGTCTAAAAAAAGAAAAACTTCTCTCCTTGAATTTCCTATTCTGCTTCCCACTGAATTATCCCCTTACGAAGGTATACCGTAACTCTAAAGATTTTCACACTTGAATGTTTCCTTCTTCAAAAAAAGGGGATAACAAATAAGTAAGTTTCGCAAGAATGGGAGGTTGGTTTAATGGGAACATTGGATGGAAAAGTAGCATTTGTAACGGGGGCAAGTTCAGGTATCGGCCGCGCTGCTGCCATCAAACTGGCCAGCGAAGGGGCTAAGGTCGCGTTAATTGACCTGAAAGAAGAAAATGCCGGTGAAGTAAAGGCCCTCATTGAACAAAAAGGCAGCAGTGCCATCATTGCCGAGTGCAATATCGCAAACCCGGATGATGTGGAACAGGCCTATAAAAAGACGATAGAGGCATTCGGGCGGCTCGATATTGTGTTTGCTAACGCCGGGATCAATGGTGTAATCGCACCAATTGAGGATCTTGAGCCGGATGACTGGGATGAGACCATCACCACGAATTTAAGAGGGACTTTCCTGACACTGAAGTATGCCATTCCCCATATGAAGGAACGGGGCGGAAGCATGATTATCACTAGCTCAATTAACGGAAACCGCTGGTTTAAGAATTTTGGCTTCTCGGCTTACAGCACGTCCAAAGCAGGACAAGTTGGGTTTGGGAAAATGGCTGCTCTTGAGCTTTCAAACTATAAAATCAGAGTCAATACCATTTGCCCTGGTGCCATCGATACCAATATCCACGACAATACCTTCCCTGCGGAGGAGGAGCTTGAAAAGATCACTATCCCTGTCGAGTACCCAGAAGGAAATCAGCCGCTCGCAGACCGGCCCGGAAAGCCCGAGCAGGTGGCCGACCTTGTTTACTTCTTGGCATCGGACCTGTCAAGCCACATCACAGGCACCGAAATTTACATCGACGGAGCAGAATCACTTTTATAAATCATTTTAACCGAAAAGGCCGGTGCGCAGCTGCATCGTGCTTTTTTTGGTTTGTGCGGATAGTACATTCACGCGCTATGGAAAAGGCCTTCGTTTACAAAGGTCATGGATATATCAGATGAATGACATTTCAGGCTATCGGACGAGACAAAGTGTCATTCATAAAGCAAATGAATAACATTTCGGGCTACCAGACGAAGCAAAGTGTCATACATAAAGCAGATGAATGACATTTCAGGCTGCTGGACGAGGCAAAGTGTCATTCATAAAGCAAATGAATGACACTTCGAGCTTCCGGATGAAGCAAAGTGTCTTTCATAAAGCAGATGAATGACATTTCGAGCTTCCAAACGTGGCAAAGTGTCATTCATAAAACGACAAGAGCCTATTTAAAAAAGATAGGAGTAAATTTTTTACAAAAAACCAAAGCTGCCCTATAAGGTTGTCAGTCAATAACCCGATGGGACAGCTTCTTCAATTTACAATGCATTCCTTATTGCTGTACAACGGTAAATTTGGTTTCATGCTCCAAAAGAAACTTCTTCATTTCAATGCCGCCTCGGAACCCTGTGAGAGCTCCATTTTTACCTATGACCCTGTGGCATGGAATTGTAATCATGACAGGATTTGCCCCAATAGCTGAGCCGACAGCCCTGACCGCTGCGGGCTTGCCTATTATATTTGCTATATCGCTGTAAGTAACCGTCCTGCCGTAAGGGATTTCCTTCAGGGCAGCCCAAATGCTCTCCTGAAAGGGAGTTCCCATCGTGTCCACCGGAAAGTTGAAGCTAGTAACTGAACCTTCAAGATAATCATTTAACTCAGTAAAATAAGGTTTCAAGAACTCCTCATTTTCAACAAGTTGGGCCTTCGAACGATGCTTCAACACCCAAGCCTCAAGTTCCTTGAACCCTTCACCCGGTGACCCTACATAGCACAATCCTTTTTCCGAAGCAGCGATATGCAAGGGCCACTGGCTATTTTTAAAAACCGACCAATAAATTGTTGTCATCTTGTCCAGGCTCCTCTCGTTATTCTGGCACTTCCTTCTTCATAACTACCAAAATATACAGGGAAAAGCAATATTTTTTTAATAGGGGCAGAGTAACGTGCAAATGCCCTCGTAACAGGCAAAGGGCATTCTTTGAAGCTTCTAATCGACCCCCGGCTCGCTTTTTACTCGTCTGTTCGAGTCAAAGTTAAAAGAGGGAAGGCCCTTCCCATATTCAATCAATCCATTTAATTACATCACTTTCAGGCCTGCGCTTTTTCGGGGCAGGTTCTTGTTTCCGATATCCAAACGCAGCCATAACGGAGATGCTGAATTTGCCATCCTCGAGCAAGCCCTCCTCTTCAAGGAGCGCATTCATTTTCTCGATATTGAAGCCCTCAATTGGACAGGAGTCGATTTTCAGCTGCGCAGCTGCCGTCATCATATTCGCCAGGGCTATATATGTTTGCCGGCAGGCCCATTCATACAAAAGCCTGCCATCATCATCAAGCAGCTTGAAATCTTCTCTTTGGAATTCCTCAATTCTGCTCAAGAATTTTTTTAGAAAATCCTCGGGGATCTGCGCTGAATTAAGGAAATGCTCCCGAAGGTAATTTGCATCATATCTCGTCTCACTGGCGGTCCTTGCCAGAAAAATCACAAAATGGCTGGCATTTTCCGCTTTACCATATGCGCCCCAAGACGTCTCCTTAATTTTTTTGCGGAGCTCCTGGTTCTGTACCACAATAAACCGCCATGGCTCCACTCCAAATGAACTTGGCGATAAACGTCCTGTTTCTAATATGAAATCAAAATCTTCCTTACTAATTTTCTTTTCCGGATCAAATTCCTTCGTTGCATGCCGGAAGTTGAATGCCTCAAGAATGTCCTTTTTAAGTTCCTCGTTCGTTTGCATATGTACCTCCTCGTTATCCTTCTATCTAACCACACTATTTAAGATACCTTTCACAGAAAGCAATTAAACAAATGATTAGAAAGCTAATACAGGCTGCCCGCTATCTTTTATCCCACTTTAAGGGGCAGCAAGCCTCCCTCGGAAGCAACTGACCCTAAAGGTCCGATTCGTGAACTAAGATTTTTCTTGGGCTTCAGTCCTTAGAAAAATCAATCGGACTTTGCGCGGCTAACAACCAGTGAAGCCTTCCACTGAAAGAAGGTTCACTTTATCATTAAATTAATATAGAGTAAGGACATGAATACTAAGTCAAATGAATAAGGAACTTTTTGGAGTTAAAACTAATCCTTATGAATCACCATGAAAGGAGACTTCCTTATGAAGCTTTTCACAGACATAGATTTGGATGGTTTAGGCTGCGGTTTGCTGGCAAAAATTGCATATGGAGACAAGGCAGATGTTGCCTATTGTTCGCATCGGGTCTTAAACGACCGCGTCCAGCAGCATCTTGCAAAGAATGAGACCGCCCATGATGAAATCTACATAACTGACATGGCTGTAAACTCCGAAGTGGAAAAAAGACTTGCGGAGCGTTTTAAAAAGGGCAGCCATATTAGGCTTATTGACCACCATGTGACCGCTATGCATTTCAACCAATATGAATGGGGTTTCGTTTTACCGGAGTATGAAACAGGTAAAAAAACCTGCGCGACCTCTCTTTTCTATGAACATCTTGTCAAGACCAATGCCCTCCGCCCGACAAAGGCACTCGACGAATTTGTCGACCTTGTACGTCAATATGATACATGGGAATGGGATGAAAACAACAACACGGCCGCCAAAAGGCTTAATGATCTATTTTATATCATGGAACGGAATGAATTTGAGGAGGTTCTGCTTGAACGGCTCAAGAAAAACCCGGAGGCCTTTTCACTATCTAAAAATGAAAACTTCCTGCTGGACATTGAAGATGCGAAAATCGAACGATATATCCGTTCCAAAAGCAGGCAGCTTGTCCAGGCAAAAGTTGATGGATATTTTGCAGGAATCATCCATGCCGAGCAATATTTGTCGGAGCTGGGCAACGCACTGAATAAACTGTTCCCACATCTAGATATGGTCATTCTCATGAATGTTGGCGGAAAAAAGGCGGGGTTCCGGACAATTCATGATGAGGTTAATGTTGCAGAATTTGCATCACGTTTCGGAGGCGGAGGGCACCCAAAGGCATCCGGCTGCGAGCTTAGTAAAGATGCTTTCCAGAAATTTGTAGTTGATGTTTTTTCACTTCAGCCGCTTAAACTCGATGCAGACAGAAATGAACTGAACGTAAAAGGCACCTCCTATGGAACCTTTTTTGAAAACAGAAATGGTGACATGATTCTTATTCGGCCATCAGAAGGCGGGAAAGTTGAGGCTGTTAATAAAGGAACAGTACAAAAAGAGTATTCTACATTTGCCGATGCTGAACGAGATGTGAAAAGGAACTTTTCAGCATGGCTCAGCTATGACAATGACTTGCTAAGAAGACTGGGCGAGGCACTGGATATACCATTTGAAGAAGCAAGGCAATCATACAAGGAAATGCTTTATCATTTAACAGAGTAATAAAAAGCGCTCATTCCCGATTGGAATGAGCGCTGAATTCTTTAAATTATAGTTTATATACAACAGCTTCATACTGACGAAGCGGAAAGAAGCCATTGGAATTCCCGATTGCTTCCGGATAGTTGCCGATCAACAGTGTTTTGCTGTCTGTCCTGAATTCAGCAGGCAGTTTGAATGAAAGTTCTTCTTTTGAGAAGTTGCAGACGTCGAGAAGTTTCTCGTTGCCTAGTGTTCTTGTATAGGCGTATATCTATTTATCGTCCTCAAGGAGCATTTCATATCGCAATAGACACAGCCATAGGGCTTTTAATAAAGGAAATATACTCTTGTTTCAAAAGGCTTCATTGTAAATTCCTTCGGCAGTTTCTTCCCCTGTACGGGATAGTTATTCACGATCAATTCGCTTTTCTTATATCGGATTGCTGCTGGCATTTTAAACCTGGATGGAGTTCCATGCACATTGCAAAGAATAATCGCCTTCTGGCTCCCCAGCGTCCGGGTGTAGACAAATAGCTTTGGGTGATTCGGATGATATAAATCATACTTGCCATAAACAAAGAGCTTATTTTCTTTGCGCAGCCTAATTAATTCTTTGTAAAAATGAAGGATGGAATCCTTATCATCCAACTGGCTGGCGACATTGATTTTTGTGTAATTTGGATTAATCCCGAACCATGTTTTATCTGCAGCCGTGAATCCACCCATGTGTGAAGAATCCCATTGCATTGGGGTCCGCGCATTGTCACGCCCATGCTTCCAGATAAACTCCATAATTTCCTCATGGGAACGGCCTTTTTCAGTTTCAATCCTATAATAGTTGCGCATGCCAACATCATTATAGTCCTCGATAGAAGGAAATTGGACATTGGTCATTCCAATTTCCTGACCCTGGTAGATAAACGGCGTTCCTTTCATGAAAAAGTACATCGCCCCTAGCATCTTTGCGCTTTCTTTCCAATACTTTTTATCATTTCCCCATGTTGAAACCCGGCGCGGCTGGTCATGGTTTTCAATGAACAGAGCATTCCAGCCAATTCCCTCAAGGCCTTTTTGCCATTTTGTCAAAACCCGCTTCAAAGCTTTAACATCGACCGAGTCTTTCTTATTCTTGTCCCATAGTCCCAGGAACTCGAATTGAAAAATCATATTGAAATAGCCGTCCCTCTCACCAACCCACTTGTCGGCGTCAGTGATGCGGACTCCATTGGCTTCTCCGACTGTCATGACATCATGGTTGCGCGTTGTTTTGCTGACAAACTCTTTTAGGAAGCCATCAACACCCTCGACGTTCATCATATAATCAAAGGAAGGAACATACTCTAAGCCCTTTGGATTCGGCATGTCAGGCAAGCCAGGCTTCTTTTTTATATGTGAAATGGCATCGACCCTGAAACCGTCAATCCCTTTATCCAGCCACCAATTTACCATGTCATAAAGCGCATTTCTGACCTCGGGATTTTCCCAGTTCAGGTCAGGCTGACGACCTGAAAATAAATGCATGAAATATTGCCCGGTCTGTTCATCCAGCTTCCAGGCTGAACCACTGAAGATGGATTCCCAATTATTCGGCTCCCGCCCATCCTCGCCATCACGCCAAATATACCAATCCCGCTTTGGATTGTCCTTTGATGAACGCGATTCAATAAACCAGGGATGCTCATCACTTGTATGGTTAATGACAAGGTCAAGGATAAGCTTCATCCCGCGCTTGTGCACTTCTTCCAAAAGTTCATTAAAATCCGCCATTGTTCCAAACTCATCCATAATATCCTGGTAATCTGAAATATCATAGCCATTGTCATCATTCGGCGACTTATACATTGGCGACAGCCAGATGACATCGATACCAAGCTCCTTTATATAATCGAGCTTTGCGGTTACGCCCTTTAAATCGCCAATCCCATCACCATTGCTATCCATAAAACTCCTTGGATACACTTGATAGCAAATACTTTCTTTCCACCACTTTTTATCCATCTTGCACCTCATAGTTAGCATATTCATTTTAATGCAAACGATTGCACAATTAAGCACAAAAACAGGATTGATAGAACAACCCATCACCTACATAGTAACATACTAATCTATTTTCCAAAACCACTCTGTATAAAAAATAGGCTTTCCTTAAAGAAAAGCTCAAGCTTTTATATTAAGGAAAGCCCTATATTCAAATTTTAAGCCTATATCCCGCACCCCAGACTGTTTCAATATACTGAGGCTTTGATGAATCCATTTCAATTTTTTCCCTAAGCTTCCTTATGTGGACTGTCACAGTCGAAATGTCTCCAAAAGCATCAATACCCCATATATGCTCGAAAAGCTGCTCCTTACTAAAGACCCGATTAGGATTTTTCACAAAGAATACTAGAAGGTCGTACTCTTTAGCTGTAAGGGTAATTTCCTTCCCTTCCCGGTATACTCTGTGGTCATCAATATCAATTGCCAAGGCCCCAAGCGAAATAACGCTCTTACGGGCAGTTTCCCTGCCAAGGAGCCGATCATAGCGTGACAAATGCGCTTTTACCCTCGCCACCATTTCTCCAGGAGAAAATGGCTTTACCATATAATCATCTGCACCCAGCCCCAGGCCCCTAATTTTATCAACATCCTCTTTCCTTGCTGAAATCATCACAATAGGTGTATCCTTCACCTGGCGGATATGCCGGCAAATTTCAAATCCTCCCAGACCAGGGAGCATTAAATCCAGTATAAAACAATCAAACTCTGCTGATAGCGCCTTATCAAGTCCAGCTTTTCCATTTTCCTCTATATCAACACGAAAGCCCTCGGCCTCAAGATAATCACGCTGCAGCTCAGCGATGTCCTGGTCATCTTCAATAATCAGTATATGCTTCATGTTTACACCACCTATAGTTCTACGGGATTACTACTACCATTTGCAGCTACTCTGAATCCGGCTTCATCAGCGGTAACGCAATAATCATCGTAGTTCCTTCACCTTCTTCGCTTTCAACCCTGATTGATCCGTTATGCATTTCGACAATTTGTTTGGCAATGGTCAGCCCAAGCCCTGAACCGCCTGTCTTCTTATTTCGAGAATCCTCGGCCCTGTAAAAGGTATCGAATACACGCGGAAGGGATTCTTCCGGGATGCCGGGTCCGTTATCCTGAATTTTAACAACCGCAAAGCCGTCTCTCTCTTTAAGCGAGATTTCTATCTTACCAGCTTCCTTGTCCATATACTTGGAACTATTCTGGAAAATATTATTGAAGACCCTCATTAGTTTTTCGCGGTCAGCCTTGACAAGAACTGGCGGCTCCAACTCACTCTCCAGCAACAGCCGAATTCCCTTTTTACGGAGTTCAAGTTCTGCTACCTCTGCGATATCCTTTATATATCTCGTTAAATCCACTTTTTCAAAATGGAAAGGCACTTGATTCAAATCGAGCGTGGAATTTAGAAACAGCTCATTAATCATTGCATCCATTTCATTTGCCCGCTTGTAGATAATGTCTATATATTTAGTACGCTTTTCTTCGGTATTGGCAATCCCGTCCTTGATACCTTCAACATATCCCTTTATCGAACTAATAGGTGTTTTTAAATCATGGGAAATATTCGATAACAAAAGCTTTCGGTCGTTTTCAAACTGAATCTGTCTGTCTATGGATTCCTTAAGCTTTTCCCTCATCTTTTCAAAGTCCTCTATAAGTTCACCGATTTCATCCTTACGTTTCGTCTCAAGCATAAAGTCAAGATTGCCAGCCATAATTTTCCCGGCCGCATCCTGAAGAAGTTTCATTGGATCGATAATGCCCCTTGAAACGATGTATGACAAAAGCCCGTTTGTTAAAAGGAGAGCTAGTACGCAAATGACCATGATAAGCGGAAGATGCTTTAGCGCAAACTGTTCAAGGGAAGTTGCTTCTTCAACAATAAAGATGCTTCCTTCCCGGCCATCAGGCATCACATAGTCATGCTGCCGGAATTTGAATGGTTTACCGTCGACCTCTACACTCTCATGGACCTGATTCACAAAACTCCCAAACGGAGGCAGCTTGTCTTCGATTGCTACTCCTTTAAACATCTCATCTGTATAAGTTAGCTTCCCATCAATGCGGATGATCAGTTCGTAATCGGATTTATTAAGGCGGGAATCCATCTCATTAAGATAAGATTCCTGCTCCAGCTTATCAGGCTCAGCGGTTGTCATCAGTTTAAGCTCACCAAACAATTCGTCACGTCTGGCTATCCGTTCAAGCTCATTCACATAACTCGACAGCCTGCCCTCTTCACCATATACAAGCATAAGAGCTGATACAGCGATCAGGAAAAAGAGGATAGGCACAACCACCATTGCACCGAATGCAAGCATAAGCTTTTTCTGAATCGACATATCATTCACAACTTTCCTTTGGCCTTACACCAAACATGCGGCCATTTTTACTAGAAATACTAATTACTATAACTATAATAGAAATAGGGCTATACAACACAGCCCCATTTCAACGAATTAATGTATTTTTTTCATTTCGAATTCCTTGATGTCCTTCCCTGTAAGGTCTAGCCTCTCAACTGTTGTACTGCCAACTGATTTCACAGCCAAATCCATGGTTATTTCAATTTTATGCTGGACTCCCAAGGCATCCTTGCCTTTAATTTTAAAAATGGCATCCTGGGACTTAATCAGACCTTCATCAGTTAGCTTAACTTTTACATATGCCTTTTCGATAGAAATTTCCTCTTCTAGCTTTGGAAGCTGGGAAGTAAAGCTTTCACTTAGGAATGGATATTCAGCAGGCGTCAGTTCAATGTCACTGTGGGCTTTGAAGCCCAATTTTATGACCTGCTTGCCGATGGTATGAATAATGTTAGGGAAATCGTCCTTATTCATATCGATTATGATTGTATTGCCTTTTTGTTCAAATTCCCCCTGGACCGGCTGGGCTACCGCATCGATAATCAACTCTCCAAGCTTGAGCATTTCAGGGTCATGGAAAGTCTCGCCTTCCTTCAGGTTCATACTCGGATGTTCAACACCTTCAGGTATATAGTAAGCACCGCCTTCAGACTGAATTACCGGCCGGCCATTCTCGAGGAAACCATTCATTTTTAGTGTTTGGCTGCTGTTATTTACAGTAACAGTCCCAGCTGCCAAGTCGCTGTCCTTATCAAACTTCATGCTTGAATCGGATGAAAGGAGAAGCTTGCCATTATCGGTAATTGTCATATCAATTTCCATCGTTGCATTGTCAATCGTGTGAATCTTTTTCATTGCTTCCTTGTAGGCATCGTAGCCTGCTGAACCCGCAAGGATCTTGTATGAACCCGCCCCGGCAAACAGAATTCCAAGAGATGCTGCGATTGCAATTGCTTTCTTGTTCATAAGTGTTTCCTCCTAAATAATTGATTGATTTGTATTAGCTGCTGGAAATTGATTCCGCCAAAGTAGCTGTTTTGCACTTTTTCAGCCTCTTCAATGTTGAACAAAGGCACACAACGAACCCTATGGAAAATGAGAACCTACCACGTTTTCCATTCCAGCACGATAAAAAGAGAAGCCTGCTTGCGAGTACAACAACCCCTCCTTTGGCTTTCGGTAGATCAAGCATATCCAAAAATCCTAAACTCTCTCTAAACGAATTCTTAAGAAAAGATTAAATCTTTGCATTGCCGTAACAACGGCGCCGTTATTCACAATTTCACCACTTAACTCCCCCTCACTCAGTAAGCAGGATTTATAACCCGGAACGCTTCACTTATAACCCCGAACAAAAAATTTATAGTCCTTGATTAAAAGTTATAAATTGACACCCCCGAATGCGGCGATTCTCCTGTACAAGATGCTGTCGTGAGTCCATACTGAAAGTTAGAAGAAGCAAATGAATACAATTAAAAATTGGAGGGTTCCTATGGCAGTCAAAACAAAGAAAGTGAATTTTTCTATCCCGCTTACTAATGGAAAGGTCAGGGAGATTACAGGTGGCTTGGAGTTCAAGCTGAATACTGGACATGCGGCAGTTGTTCACCCGAGCATCAAGGGTAATGGGTGGAGCGTTACGTTAAAAGATACGGGTCTGCTTATGATTAAGGATGCCGCTAATAAGGATGAAGCGATTGACCTTGCCTTAGAGGAAAGTGATAAGCTAGGTAAAGAGTTTATTGCCAATCGGATAAAGCGTTTCAAAAAAGAAGGGAAATAAGGAAAACTCTATAAAGTTGGATTCATACGGGGAAACCACTAAAAATACTCGCAATTCTTCTACTACTCATTCTTCCAAGCCTTTTAAAAGTAAGAGAAACCGTTCGCCATAATAATGCGGTTCGTTACATGGATAAGAATTAGCCGCAGGAATTGGTTGAATTGCCGTGGGGAGTAAACCCGAACGGATAAAGAAAAAAGGCATCGCCACATATATACGTGGCGGTGCCTTTAATTGTTTATATTAATTTTCAGCAAGCTTATTTCTGGCAGCAGTTTTTTCAAGTGGATCTTCCGCTTGTGTCGCTCGCTTGATAAAGAAGGCAAGTATTAGGGAAATCACCGAAATGAACGTTGCTACCAGGAACGAGAAATTAATTCCATCAAGCATCGCCTGTGCCATGATTTGCTGCTTCATTTGAGCTGCGACTTCTGCGGTAGGTTGTTCAGTCAATTTACTCATCGCCTCTTTGCCAAGCTCTTCAGCACTTGACTCTGTCCTGTTCGTCATAATGGTGACCAGCAATGCTGTTCCTATAGCACCAGCAACCTGGTTCATCGTGTTGTTCATTGCGGTCCCATGCGGATAAAACCTTGGCGGCAGCTGGTTGAGCCCGTTTGTCGATACCGGCATGAAGACCATCGACATCCCCAGACTCCTTATCGAATACAACACAATCAGATGAGTATAAGATGTTTCAAGGGTAAGCGTTGCGAAATCATATGTTGTAATTGTAATTATGAACAAACCAACAATGGCAAGAACCTTTCCCCCAAACTTATCAAACAGCCGTCCAGTAATAGGCGACATGAAGGCCATGATAAGGGCTCCCGGAAGCATCAACAGCCCAGCGTCCATCGGCGTGATTCCACGCAGGTTTTGGGTATAGATGGGCAGAAGTATCATCCCGGAAAACAATGCCATATTTACGGTCATTGAGATGACAGAAGCCAAGGCAAAGGCAGGAAATTGGTAAACACGGAAGTTCAGCATCGGATTATCCTGTTTCAGCTGGCGCCAGATGAATATCATCAAGGAGGCGACACCGATAATAATTGTTCCGTATACTAAAGGACTATCCCAGCCTTTGTTACCCGCTGAACTAAAACCATAAAGAATACCGCCAAAACCAATACTTGATTGAGTGAGTGAAACAAAATCAAGCCGGTCATTGGACTTCTCTTTCTTATCTTTTAAAAGGAAGAATCCAATGATTAGGATGGCAGCTGCTATTGGCGTGATGAAATGGAATAGCATTCTCCAATCATAGTGTTCTACAATCCAACCAGACAGAGTCGGCCCGATTGCAGGAGCAAACATCAAAATCAAACCAAACACACCCATCGCTGTACCCCTTTTTTCAATCGGGAAGCTGACGAGCATAACATTCATTAATAGCGGCATCAAGATTGCCGAACCCGAAGCTTGCAACATCCTGCCTGTAAGGAGAACAGGGAAAATGTGCGCAGTTCCGGCTATAATTGTACCCACTGTAAAAATCCCCAAAGCAGCCAGGAATAATTGCCTTACCGAGTATTTCTGGATAAGAAAAGCCGTTGTTGGAATTAAGATTCCGTTAACAAGCATAAAACCTGTTGTCAGCCATTGTACAGTAGCTGCTTCTATTTTCAAATCCGCCATAATGGACGGAAGTGCGATATTCAATAATGTATTATTTAAAAATGCGATAAACGCCCCGATCATCAAAACCGCGATAATGCCATAGGGGGGTCTCCCACTGTTGTTTACTGACTTTTGATCCATCTGTTCCTCCTGTATACTTTCAGTTCATATTTTATCCCACTCTTAACGGGCAGTAAAACTCCCCACATCAACATTCAGAGGGTACAAAGAATGTAAGTGGGGAAGCAACTGCCCATATAGATCCGATTGGCGAACTAATAATTTCTTGGGGCTTAAATCAATCGTGCGTTAGCGCGACTATCCATCCGTGGGGTGAGGACACCCTACGGATGGATAGTTCACTTTATATTCAAATTCCACATGCACTCTATCATATACCATGAGTCCAAAAAATTCAATCTGTAAATTCCATGTTTCTCGGGGGTTTGAATAATCTTATAAAATAGTTTAGTATTGTTTTGTACCGCAAGTACAAGTAATCCATAAGGTGATGAAATGAACGATAGGAAGCAGCATGTTATAAAAAGCGCTCATAAATTATTTGTGGAAAAAGGTTTTCAGGCTACGTCCATACAGGACATTCTTGAATATAGCTGCATTTCAAAAGGAACATTTTACAATTATTTTTCCTCAAAAAATGAGTTATTAATCGCTCTAATAAAATCAATACGCAAGAAATTGGAAATCGGCCTAAATGAGCTGCAGATCGGCCATGAACGATCTGATATTGAAGTCTTTACTAAACAAATAGAATTACATCTCAAAGCAAATCGTACAAATAAATTGCTTTCTCTTTATGATGAAGTTATGTTTTCAAATGATCCGGAACTAAAAAGGTATTTGAAAGAAAATCATCTACAAAATTTGAGATGGCTGTACCATCGGTTCATTGATATTTTCGGTGAAGAGAGAAAGCCATACCTTCTGGATTGCTCACTCATGTTTATGGGGATTCTCCAGCAAAGCTTAAAATTCAACTCACTGGCAAACTCTAGTATATCAATTCATGAAATTGTCCGATTCAGTGTTGATCGAATTGTAAAAATAGTCGATGAAGTTTCTTTATCAAATGACAGACTGCTGGATCCATTCTTCCTCGAGAAATTATTCCCTAAAGATAAAGGAACAGACCAGGTTTTATGTATTAAACTTCACAAGATGATTTCGGCCATAAAAAAGAATTACCGCCTTCAGGAGCAGGACAAAACGTATGAGCTATTGAATTTCATTGAGGAAGAAATCGTAAATGCAAAGGCACCGCGTGTATTTGTAATTGAAAGTGCTATTGGTACGTTAAAATCCGAAGGAACGATTAATATGGACCATATAACTGAATTGGAACAGCTTGCAAAGGCTGTTTTAAAAACTAAATAATGCTCTTTTCACCTCAAAGCTTCCGCTGCTGCGGAAGCTTTTTTTAATTCCTCGCCCGTTCTTGACTCATATTTCTTTTCCAAACATACATACTAACCTTATGATTCCATTTTTTCCTACAGGTTGGTGGCATAGGTGTTTAAAAGGAAAAACAGCTCGACTGCGAAAACGAACCGTGATACTCCCGTTCAAATAAAGGATCTTCTGGCCAATGCCGGGGAGTCAAGTGATTTTTCAAGTATTAGTCCATTCGAGGATAAAAAAATTTCTCTCCATTACTATTCGACTTTAATTGATGAAAAAAAGCTTTACGAGCTGGTCCTTCAAAATCTCCAAGACAAAATCAAAAATATACAGGTAATTTCAGATATCGTGAACATTATTCCTGTTGATGGTGTAAAGATAACCGAAGATCCAAAGGAAGTGGAAGAGAAGCTGCATAAAGGCTATGCCATACTCCTGTTTAAAAATGATATCCGGCATTGTGCTCTAATCAATATCGAAAATTGGTCTCAGGGTGTGCGGAAAACGAACGATACTAATAGTGAATACAGTGTTGTTGGCCCTAAATTAGGATTTATTGAGGATATTAAGGCAAACATGCACTTATTGAGGCGCGAGCTTTTGACTTCAGACTTGGTCTTCGAAGAAATCAAAGTGGGGACTAAATTGAAAACCAACACCTCGATCGTTTATATGAAAGGTATAACAAATCCCGAGTATATCCATACTGTCAGGCAGCGCCTCAAGGATGTCGATTTTGACGGCAGGGTTGATTCAACTGTCATCGAACAGCTTATTTCCGATAATAATTATACCCCTTTCCCATTATTCATTGTGACAGAAAGGGTTGATAGAGCCGTTTCTTCCCTGCTAAACGGTCAATTGGTTATCCTGACTGAAGGATCTTGTTATGCAATCATTGGCCCTTCAACTTTGATGGACTTTTTCTCCGCCGCGGAGGACTATTATTTATCTTGGATTCAAGGAACTTTTTTTCGATTAATTCGTTTTTTCGGTGTAGGTTTTTCAATATTAGCAACGCCCATGTACGTTGCTATTCTTACATATCATTACGAAGTTATTCCCAGCGACCTGCTTGGCCCAATTATTTTTTCACGGGCAAATGTACCCTTCCCGCCTTTTTTGGAGGTTTTGTTTTTGGAAATAACGATTGAGCTGCTCCGCGAAGCAGGAGCTAGGCTGCCAAACAAAATCGGCCAGACACTTGGAATCGTCGGAGGCATTGTAATAGGGCAGGCAACAGTAGAAGCAGCATTAACGAGCAACATTCTATTAATCATTGTCGCACTGGCTGCATTATCATCGTTCACAACACCCATTTACAAAATGTCCAACACCGTCCGGCTGTTGAGATTTCCGCTTATTTTTTTGGCAGCAATCTGGGGCGGTTATGGTTTGGCAGTTGCCATCGTACTCTTGCTCGGACATCTTATGAAACTAAAGTCGATTGGCAATCCTTATATGGTCCCTCTCTTTCCATTACGTGTAAATGATATAGGAACTGGGCTTTCAAGGCTTCCTTATTCACTCTCTACCAAGAGGCCTGGATTATTTAGGCCCTTGCAAAAAAAGCGGTATACAGCATCTGAAAGTAATGACCCTAAGAAAGACCTTGATACTGAATAGAGGTGAAATAATGTATCGCCCATTGTTATTTTTGATCATCATCATTCTTATCATTATTCCCGGATGTGAACGAACCAAGATTATTGACAGATTGAGCATTGTTCATACTCTTGGGTATGACATCCAAAAAGACGGGACATTGGGTGCAACTGTTCTGTATCCCGATTACACAAAAGGGAAAAATAAACAAGCTTTGGAAATCAGGAATGTCGAAGGAGCAAATTCCAGCGAAATGCTTGCCCATACAAATCAGCAAACCAAATTTCCCATTGAACTTTCGAAGACAATTGTCATTGTATTCGGTGAGGATTTTGGGAAGGAAGGAGTAGGGCATATCATTCGGACCGTCTTCAACAATCCAACGATAGGTACCAGTGTTCAGACAGCTGTCGTAAAACCAAATGCAAAGGAGTTCCTAAAAAAGGTTAAGGAAAACGGGACATTGGCAGTAGCGGAAACCATTACCCAAAACTATACAACGTTGTCAATGCCTCGTACAGATCTTCATATTTTTTTAAACAATTATTTTGGAGCTGGCAGGGATCCTTATATGCCCGTCCTTTCTCAAGGTACAGAAAATAGTGTCCGTATTGAAGGGCTAGCCGTTTTTAAGGATGATAAGTTAAAGCTTGAATTAAAGGAAAACCAATACGAAATTCTTGCCCTCCTTGATCCCTTTGAACACCAGGTTTTATTTGAAATACCGATAAAGAAAAATGAAAAGAAGGGAGAGATAGGCGTACGCGAAATAAGGAGTAAACCAACCTGGAAAGTCACTGCTAATGATTCAATTAAGGTAAATCTAGATCTAAATGTTAAAATTCGAGAATTTCCTGGCTGGATCCAACTGAATCAAAAGAGTGATATAGATCTGATAAAGTCAGCAATTGAGAAAGAGCTAAAAAGTGAAATTTTAGAACTGATCCAGTTGTTAAAAAAGAACGGGGTAGATCCAATTGGACTTGGGGATTTGATCAGGTCACATGACGAAGCATGGAATGAAGATGATTTCTATAATAATGAATATAAACACCTAAAGGTCGAGCCTGATATAACAGTAACAATTATTCAGGCTGGCATTCGAAGATAATGAATCGGGGTAATAAATATGGATCGGACTGTTCAAGAAAAAAATAAACTTTCCCCGTTTTTTTTGTTTTTCCTTTTTCCCGCCTCCCAAATTGGAATAGGGACTTTAAACTTTCAAACCAGAATCGCAAAAGGAGCAGGCCATGATGCCTGGCTTTCACTGCTAGTTGTCGGATTAAGCTTAAACATATTGTTTTTGATGGTGATGAGCATCTTAAAAAGTTCTCCGTCTGGTGATTTAATGGGATTCCACAAAAAGACTTTCGGAAAATACATTGGAAATTCCCTTAATATGATCCTTGTTTGTTACTTTGGCTTAATCAGCTTCAGCCTACTCTATGGATATATTGATATTTTACAGACGTGGGCGTTTGACATGGTTCCACTTTGGGAATTAACATTTGCTATCTGTATCGTTGTCTACTATATTGTATCGGGAGGATTCAGGGTAGTTACAGGAATAGCCTTTTGGGGAGTTGTCATACCCATATTTCTTATTTTCCCTTTCATTCTCTTGTACCCTTATCTTGAACTTCGCAATATGATGCCTTTTTTCTCACATAGCATAAAAGACTATTTCGTTTCCGGCAGGGAAAGCATTTATCTTTTTATTGGCTTTGAGAATATCCTTATCTACTTTCCGTTTATAAAGAACCATGGACAATCCAAAAAGTGGGGGCATTTGGGTCTCTTCTCTACAACATTGCTTTATCTAGGCCTTTGTATCCTGACTTTTTTATACTATACACAGGGAAAGCTTGCCCATACACTATGGCCGACACTGGCCATGATTAAATTAATTCGTTTTTCTGTATTGGAGAGCTACGAATTTGTTTTTATCTTCACCTTCTTCCTTGTCATCACATCTATTGTTTCCATTTCCCTATGGTCGTGTACAAGGATTCTAAAAGTAACATACGGCTTTAAACCTACCCGTGCTCTTTTAGGATTTTTGATTGCCTTTTTCCTTTTGAATCTGGCTTTGGAAGATATTGAATACGGAAAAAAACTCTCAAAAATCACAGCTTATTCAGGTATAGCCTTTCTATATGGCTATATCCCCTTCCTTTTCCTTGTAAGCATCATAAAAAGGAAAATGGAGAAAAAGAATAGGAAGGAACAACTGTGATATAAGAAAGCCGGTCTATCCATATAAGGATGCCCGGCTTTCTTGTCTACGTCTAGCTTCAGCGCCACAAGGCGCTTGCGCTTTTGATATTTATTTTTTCTTTGTCAGCCTGCCTAGAAGGAATGCTCCAGCTGCAAGGCCAATCATTGTATTCGTCTTCTTGTTGAACACTTGTTTTGCGACAAGGTTCAGGTTTTGCGGCCTTTCTGCAAGGCGGCGCATGAAATAGCCATACCAGTCCTTTCCAAAGGGAACATATGTGCAGAAGTTATAGCCTTCTTTTGCGAGTTCGTACTGAAGCTCCTTGCGGAAACCATACAGCATCTGGAATTCAAATTGGCTGTTCGGGATATTATGCTCTTTCACAAACAGTTTTACATGGTTAATGATGTTATGGTCATGCGTAGCAATTGAAGTGAATTTACCATTTAGCAAATGCCACTCAATGATTTTCCGGTAGTTTGCATCAATATCCTTCTTATCTTGGAAAGCAATTTCAGCAGGCTCTTTATAAGCTCCTTTTACAAGGCGAATACGCATGTTCCGATAGTTTTGAACCTGCTCTAGTGCGTTATGAAAATAAGCCTGGATGACGGTGCCAACGTTCTCATAATCCTCATAAAGGCGGTCAACGAGAAGAAAAGTCTTTTCAAGGTGGCTTGAATCTTCCATGTCAATATTCACAAAGATGTCGTACTCTGATGCTTTCGCAACGATTTCCCTTACGTTAGCAAGACAGAAGTCAAAATCGATATCGAGGCCAACCTGAGTCGGCTTGATGGATAGATGAGCTGACAATTTGTGTTCATTAATGGCATTAACAACCTTGAGGATTTGTTCCTTCGCTTCAGTTGCTTCGGATTCTTTGTAGACGAATTCCCCTAAGTTATCAACAGTAGCGGAAATGCCGTGCCTGTTCAATTCTTTTATACTTTCAATTGTTTCTTCAACGTTTGTCCCGGCAACAACACTTTGTGCACCTAGCTTAAGGCCATAATTTTTTGCAGCAGTATTCAGCATTTGGTTTTTGGATAGGCCAATGAAAAGATCTCTTAACATCCCAATTGCTCCTTGTTGTGTATTTTCTTTTATTATATCACGGCTGTCGAAAAAACTATTAATTTAACTATTAAAATATTTTTCCACTATAACATTAGGAAAAAATAGCAAATCTTTAAAGGAGCAGGATTTTATAGAATCATAGTTACATAGTTCCTTGAGGAGGAAAAAAGATATGGAGTGTAAAACACCACGCTAATTTCGGCTTCAGGCAGCGCTTCAATCAACTCTTGCTTATAATAAAACCGCCGTCCCTCGAGGGAACAGCGGTCATTCGTGAAGATAGTTATTCTTTTTCAAACTCAATGGTGCTTCTGATGGTATTAATAGGCCGCACCATTTTTTCAATTTGCTCGCGTTTCGGTTCCAAAAATGGCGGCAGTGACAGTTTTTCTCCTAGCGTTTCGTATGGCTCATCCCCCATGAATCCTGGTCCATCTGTTGCAAACTCAAATAGGATACCAGGTGCTACCCGTACATAAAGGGAACCGAAGAAGAAGCGGTCAACAAATCCAGACGTTTGGAAACCAAAGCTTTCCATCCTCTTGATCCAATAATCAAGTACTTCCCGGTTCTCAACCCTGAATGCCGCATGGTGGACCGTGCCGAAACCCTGCCTTCCCTGTGGAAGAAGTGTATTAGGCTCAACAATGACTCCAGCACCATTCCCGCCTTCACCGACTTCGAACAAATAGAGGGAACCTTCATGGGCAACTTCTTTGTAATCCATGACCTTTCCAAGAACTTGTCTGAAGTAATCAAAATGTGCCGTCCTAACATGAATCGGTCCTAGTCCGACAATCGCATATTCCAATGGAATCGGCCCTTTTATCCACGGAACCCCAGGGGCTACTCCACCAAGATGCTCATCAGAAATTAGTTGATACTGCTGGTCGTCAAAATCAACAAATGACAGTGTCTTTCTGCCGAACTGTTCCTTTATGCCTTTGTGGCTGACCTGCAAACGGTCGAAGCGCTCTACCCAATAACCTAAAGCAGCATCACTTGGAACGCGGAATGATGTTTTGAAAATTTCATCTGTCCCATGTGTGCCTTTAGGGATACCTGGAAAATCAAAAAAGGTCATATCTGTTCCAGCACTGCCTTCATCATCAGCGAAGAATAAGTGATAGGTCTGGATATCATCCTGGTTCACTGTCTTCTTGACAAGCCTCATCCCAAGTACATAAGTGAAGAATTCATAATTTTTTTCAGCACTGCTCGTAATAGCCGTGACATGGTGCATTCCTTTTAGTCCGTTCATGTTTTTTCCTCCGATATAATGTGTTATTTATCTTTAGTTAATTTATCTCTACTTCGAGATAAATATATCATGAACAATAAACTAAGTCAACCACCGGACCTTTTTAATGAGCTCCGGTGGTGTCCAATGCTTGTTTCTGTTTCTCTTTCGTCACTGCAATCGCGTTAATCAATGTATTGGCCTGCTTAATCATATTGCCTTTCCCTTGAACATGGAGATACATAATCCTTGGCTTTTCATACATCCAAAGGTTATGGATAGCGGAAATCTCAAGGCCACCCTCCCTTAACTCATCAATAACAGGATTTACTTCTTCTTGGAGCAGTGCCATTTCACCAATGACCAAAGTTTCTTTATCATCCAATTTCTCAAATGCAAAATGAAAAGCTAGACCCGCCGTTTCAGGTGAAACCTTTTCCCCCATATGAGTTGCTTCAATACTATTTCGGGTGATTTCCAGACTGCAAACATTTTTCTCAGCTTTAACCTTCGTCTTGAAAATCTGTTCTAATGCCTTGCACTCCGGATTTTGTTTACCCGCAAAGACTTCATTTCCGTTCATAATCAGCACTGTTAGTAAAGCAAATATTATTATTGTTTTTTTCATCCAGGGCACCTCCACCCTTATCGTTCCCACTGACGCGCCATTTATAAGCTATATCAATCCTTTAGAGGAAACCAGCCGGGTGTGTTAACAATTGCCTGCCATAACGGATTTGGGACTACAAGTTTTCCCTGATCATTTTTTGAAAGTGTTACACGAATCTCTTCTTCCTTCCCTGAATTTACCTTCTCCACCCATTTAGGTTCGACAATCAATTCACGGCCAAGTGCAATCAACGGAACCCCGCTAGACATTGCCTTCTTAACGTCATCCGGAGAATAAAGCGACCCTACTCCAATGACCGGAATCTTATCTCCTACGCGGTCATGTATGAGGACAACCCGGGAACGGTCATCTGACTTGTCCCTCAGCGAACCTTTCCAAAAATCTTGAGTCGAAACGTGGAGGTAATCCAAGCCCTGTTCCGATAATACATCAGCCAATTTTAGAGTTTCCTCCATTGTAATCCCAGGTTCCTCGATTTCTTCGGGGGAGAGCCTGTAACCGACAATAAACGGATCTATGGCATATTTTTTTGCAGCCTGCTTTACGGATTCAGTTACCGCTAACGGAAATGCCATTCGCTTCTCCAGGGATCCTCCCCACTCGTCTTCACGGCGGTTGGAATGAGGAGAGAAAAACTGCTGGATAAGATACGTATTGGCACCATGTATTTCAACTCCGTCAAAACCAGCTTCAATTGCCCTTCTAGTCGCTTCCCCAAAGGCGTAAATGATGGACTTAACCTCTTCTCCTGTTAGTTCACGAGGAGTTTTCGCACCAGGGCGCGCCGCTGCAACAGCACTTGCACTAACCGGCTGGCTGTCATCAAGCAATTCCGGAGGAGACATCCTTCCGGCATGAAAAATTTGCAAAATCGCTTTTGCGCCTTCCCCTTTAATGGTTTCCGCAAGCCTTCTCAGGCTGGGGATATGTTCATCTGAATAAGCACTAATCTGGTCCTTAAATCCCTGGCCGTCCCTGGTAACATTTGCGCAAGCTGTAATAACAGCACCTACTCCGCCAGACCGCTCCAGATAATAAGCCAATTCATCATCAGTGACCATACCATCTGCGCCAGAAGACCAATTTGTCATAGGCGCCATTAAAATCCTATTCTTTAGCTTTACACCTGATGGCAGCGCTATTTCTTCTAACATTTCTTTATATTCTTCTTTCATGCTGTAATCCTCCAATCCTAACTGCATTTCCCTTCAAAGTTGCTAGTTCCCTTTATAAATTCAACACAAACAACATGATTAGTTTTGGCCCATGAACTGGTTTTATTCCTTGCAATAAACAAACTAGTTAACATATGACTGCACATTAAAAAGTCATCAAAGGATTTCCCCATGATGACTTTGCTAAACATTGACTTAGTCAGGAATCACAATTGGATTGACATCATTGCCGCCCTTGTCGCTGCCGTTATAATATTGAGGAACCTTTCCTTGTAAAAATAAATCGCCTATCTTAACGGAGTTGGTTACCTTAACCTCTCTTTCAATGAGCGGAATAATGACACTCATTTGCACCTCTGTCTTCACGTATAACTCAAGAAACGTATTGTTGATGCCTATTTCTGAATACTTTGTTTCAATATTTGCTGTTACATCGCCGAGAATTTCAAAACGTACCGGCACCTTTGGACCTAAGTTTGAAAAGAGGGTATTGTTAGTTGCCATTCCTAATGGTATTTCGTAAATAATCCCATCTTTTCCATTTGATTCAGATATATCTGCTTCCTGAAAAGCCGCCTCAAGCTCGGCAATATCTCCTGATTCCAGTAAATTAAGATAGTTCTGGACCCGGGTTGTTGCTTCGGAAATGACATGGTTGTAAACTCTCGGATTAAAGCTGTAGCCAATTTCATTTCCATTATTATGAACTATGATTAATTGGTCAATCTCGATATTCTCCGATACATTTTGGGAAATTGCATTGTTTACTGCTTGGGATGCGATTTCCCTTGCTTTTGTTTCAGCAATTTTTATAAGGCTTGGCTCAATGTGTTTATTGATTAAACTTAAGCTTTGATATGTAACGAGTACAAAGGTAATAAACGTAATGAGCACTACATATCGAAGGGGCAGCGGACCCCTTCTCCTCATTCTCCTCAAATGGGATACCTCCCCGCAAAATCGTCTACTACTTGTATATGCGGAACTGACTCCCTATAGACGAACAATAGAGGGAAGTGCCCTATAGTTAAAGGATATGAATTGCCTGCATTCCACAAAAAAAAATACCAGGGATCCTGTTACCGGTCCCTGGTATTAGTTTATTGAATATTGCTTGCACTTTTCATAAAATCTCGTCTTGCCTATATTAAGGAGCTTCGCCGCCTCAACCCGATTTCCGTCTGTTAGCGCAAGCGCTGATAGAATGGCCTGTTTTTCCGCCTCCGCTATCGTTTCTTTAAGGGGCTTTACTGGTCCGGCCTTTGGTTCAGGCGAAACAGGAATCAAATCCGGGGTTACAAATTCCTGGTCCCTTAAATATAGCGGAAGGTGGACAGTCTCAATCACATTACCGTCAAGTACATTAATGGATCGTTCCAATACATTCTCAAGCTCACGAATATTTCCCGGCCAGGAATGCTGCTCGAGTATGCGAAGTACTTCAGGAGAAATTAAGATTCCCTTCCGATGGAATTTCTTTTCCAGCTTGTTAACAAGCCCCTCAGAGAGAACTTTAATATCTTCTTTTCGTTTCCGTAACGGAGGAATCTCTATTTTAATAACATTTAAACGATAATAGAGATCCTGGCGAAACTTCCCTTCCTCGACCATTTTTTCAAGGTCGCGATGAGTCGCGGTTATAATCCTCACATCGACGGGAATTGTCTTTTGACTGCCTACAGGCTGGATTTCCTGTTCTTGCAGGACACGGAGCAGTTTACTCTGCATGGCAAGCGGCATGTCACCAATTTCATCCAGAAATATCGTCCCTTTGTTGGCAAGTTGGAAAAGACCTTTCTTGCCACCCTTTTTGGCGCCAGTAAATGCGCCATCCGCATAGCCAAATAGTTCCGATTCAAGAAGATGCTCAGGAATGCTCGCGCAGTTAATTGGTACAAACGAAAAAGCAGATCGCATGCTGTTATCATGGATGGAATGCGCAAACAGCTCTTTACCTGTACCCGACTCTCCTAAAAGGAGAACTGCGGAGTTGCTGGCGGAAATCCGCCAGGCAAGTTTTTTCACCTCCATAAAGGACGGGCTTGTCCCAATAAGGTCACTAAATTCATACTTGCTGGTCAATTCCTTCTCGACTTTCTTTTTATAATATTTTAATTCGTCCACAAGATGCTGTATCTTTGTTTTATAGGTATGGAGTTCTTCTGGATTTCGGAACATGACTGTCCCCACTGCGCCGACCAATTGCCCATCCACAATAAGAGGGAATCGGTTCGCAATCATTTCGGTCCCCTTTATTTTATGGACCGCTGCAATTTCTGCCTGCCCTGTTGCTGAAACAATATGCATCCTAGTATTTTCAATAACTTCTGTAACAGGACGCTTAATTGCCTGTTCAACAGTGGTCCCCAGAAACTCACAATAGGCGTCATTAATAAAAATAATGATTCCATCACGATCCGTTACGACGATTCTCTCTGCTGAAAGGTTGATAATTTCCTCCAGCCAATCCGCAGGAATATCATCTATCCGTATACTCAACAGTTTCCCCCCTCGTTTAAAATCGTTATATTTATGATTATATCAAGTTAAAAAGGTTTTGTGGCTCAAAATGCGTTTTTTGTTAGAAAATTGGAATTGCCAAGCATGTCAATCTTTGGCATAGCAAGCGCAACAGAGTGGTTTCCTGTTAAACTATCAAAAAAATCCTGTCCGCTTTTCAGGACAGGATTTTAGTGTATTTTTTATTATTAACCTTTTTACTCTTTGCTATTCTTATTGCGCAGTATAACCACCGTCAAGAATAACAGCCTGGCCTGTGATGCCGCGGCCTTTGTCGCTTGCAAGGAAGACTGCATAATCAGCAATCTCGGATACGTCCAGCAGCCTCTTTTGAGGTACTAGCGGGTAAATAACTTCCTCAAGCACGCTTTCAAGAGGTACATTTCTTGTTTTTGCAAGATCGTTCAATTGCCCACGTACAAGAGGAGTGTCAACATAGCCTGGGCAAAGGGAGTTAACAGTGATCCCATCTGCAGCGCCTTCAAGGGCAGCTACTTTTGTCAAACCGATAACACCATGTTTTGCACTGTTATAAGCAGCTTTTCCAGCAAAACCAATTACTCCATTAATTGAAGCCATATTAATAATGCGGCCAAACTTTTGCTTCTTCATTACCGGGAATACAGTCTTGATGCCAATGAATGGAGCAGTAAGCATTACTTTAACGAGAAATTCAAACCTGTCAGTTGGGAATTCTTCAATTGGTGATACATATTGAAGGCCTGCATTGTTTATAAGCACGTCAATTCTTCCAAATTCCTCAATCGCTGAATTAAGAGCATTCTTATACGCTTCCTCATTTGTTACATCACATGGAGCAGAAAGTGCTTCATATCCTTCCTCTCTTAGCTGTGCAACAACCTGTTCGCTCTTTTCCACGTTCAAGTCCGAAATGACAACCTTTGCTCCCTCTTTTGCGAAAGTAGTTGCAATTTCAAGTCCAATCCCGCTGGCAGAACCAGTTATAAATGCTACTTTTCCTTCCAATTGTTTCATGGTGAAGCCTCCCTTAATAAATTAGCTCAAAGCTTATTTTCTGAAATACACCCTGGAGGGAGGTTGCCCCCTCCTTGGTGTGTATGAGTTAAACTAGTCCAGTCAATGTGTAAAGTGTGATGATGACAAATACTGCCAATGTCTTGATGACTGTGATAGCAAAAATATCCTTGTAGGACTGCTTATGTGTCAAGCCAGTAACAGCGAGCAACGTGATGACGGCACCGTTGTGCGGTAATGTATCCATACCGCCGGACGCCATTGCAACTACACGGTGCATAACTTCAGGGCTGATGTTTGCAGCAGCTATCGCAGCATTGTAGGTATCAGCCATCGCACCGAGTGCAATACTCATACCGCCGGATGCAGAACCTGTCACACCCGCAAGAACAGTAGTAGTTACTGCACCATTTACAAGTGGGTTAGTAAATGTCGAACCAATTGCATCACTGATTTGTGCGAAGCCAGGAAGAATCGCAATAACACCGCCGAAACCATACTCAGCACCAGTGTTCATAACAGCCAGCAATGAACCGGCGATTGCAGCATTCAGGCCTTCCTTAAATCCGAACTTAACCTTTTTGAAGTTATAAGCAAGGCTGGCAATGATACCAATACTAAGTGCCATCATGATGGACCAGATGGACATAGTGGCTGCAACATCAACCTTGTATGCATCAAGGCCGATTGCGGAAAAATCAAAACCGTTCGGATACCATTTCGGAATGTACGTAATGAACACTTTGTTTGCTACAGCAACCAGAATAAGTGGAACGAACGCAAGGATTTGTCTTGAGCGGGATTGCTCAAGATTCATCTCAGCCACAGGTTCTTCCTTTTTAGCTGCTTCTGCGGCAGCTGCATTTTCTTTTCCAAAACCAAAGTAGCCTTCACCGGCAGCCTGAGCTGTTTTCCTTCTCCATTCGAGGTAGAATAGGCCAGAAGCAAGGACAACTAGCCCACCAATAATACCAAGGGTTGGTGCTGCATAAATGTCAGTACCGAAGAAGGTCGTTGGAATAACATTTTGGATTTGCGGTGTACCCGGAAATGCATCCATTGTGAATGTAAATGCACCGAGTGCGATAGTACCAGGAATTAAGCGTTTCGGAATATCAGCCTGTTTGAAGATTTGTGCAGCAAATGGATAAATGGCAAATACAGCTACAAATAGGCTGACTCCGCTGTAAGTCAAGATTGCACCAAGTAATACGATAGTTAAAATTGCACGTTTTGCTCCGAGCCAGCTGACGATAGTCTTTGCAATCGATTCAGCGATTCCGGACATTTCAACTACTTTACCGAAAATTGCCCCCAGCAAGAAGACGGCAAAATAGTTTTTGATAAAGCCGACCATCTTTTCCATGAAGACACCGGAGAAGAATGGAAGCACATTGGCTGGTTCGATGAGCACAACAGCCAATAGGGCAGCGATCGGTGCGAACAAGATGACCGAGAAGCCCCTGTAAGCCATGAACATCAAAAGGCTTAACGAAAATAAAATAATAATTAAATCCATGTATATCCCCCTTAAAGTTTATGCAAGCCAATCCCTTCCCTTGGCAGCGTTTCCAAGAATGACTCGCATCTATCAATAATGCAAGTTTCGTGCCAATAATGGTAGAAAAATAGCAATTTTTATTTTTTATAGTTTAGGCACGTTCCTCGACTTTTAATAAATTAATTTACCAAGCTATTATGTTTTTTCCAACAACTCACAAACTATTTTTCCGGAATTCCGGAAAACCGGAAGCGCTTTCAGTTCGGAATTCCGGAATTTTTTTGGAAAATGTTAATTTTCCATTTCTACAACAGTTGCAATACCCTGTCCTCCGCCAATGCACAATGTCGCCAATCCATAACGAGAGTTTCTGCGTTTCATTTCATGCAGAAGAGTAACAAGAACACGTGCACCGCTAGCCCCAATTGGATGGCCTAGGGCAATTGCTCCCCCATTTACATTCAGCTTTTCGTTAGAAAATTTGAGTTCCCTGCCTACGCTCAGAGCCTGGGCCGCAAAAGCTTCATTTGCTTCAATTAGGTCAATATCATTCATGCTCAAACCAGCAAATTGTAGAGCTTTTTTTGTAGCAGGAACTGGTCCGATTCCCATGATGGAAGGGTCTACACCAGCTGTCCCATTGCCCCTGATAACGGCCATAGGAGTGATGCCTAGTTCTTCAGCTTTCTCCCTGCTCATCAAGACTAGAGCAGCGGCTCCATCATTGATCCCGGATGCATTTGCTGCTGTCACTGTCCCATCTTTCTTGAATGCAGGTTTTAGCTTGGAGAGCCCTTCAGCTGTTACGCCTGCACGAGGGAATTCATCTGTTTCAAAACGGATTGGATCACCTTTACGCTGCGGGATTTCAACAGCAACGATTTCATCCTTAAATCTGCCCTCATTAATTGCAGCTTCCGCCTTCTGCTGGCTCCATGCGGCAAACTCATCCTGATCTTCCCTGGTCAAACTGTACTTTTCAGCAAGGTTCTCGGCTGTAATACCCATATGGTAGTTGTTCATTGCACATTGCAGGCCATCAGCAATCATGCTGTCGATTACTTTGCCATCACCCATTCTGTATCCAGTACGTCCTTTTGGAAGCAGATAAGGGGCAAGGCTCATATTCTCCATGCCGCCAGCGACAACGATTTCAGCAGCTCCGGTTTGGATTGCCTGGGTTCCCAAATGAACAGCCTTAAGTCCTGAACCACATAATTTGTTGATAGCCATTGATGAGACTTCGATAGGAAGGCCAGCTTTAAGAGCTGCCTGGCGAGCCGGCCCTTGCCCAAGACCTGCCTGGAGTACGTTGCCCATGATTACTTCATCAACCTGGTCGCCAGGAATTCCAGCCCGGTTTAGAGCTTCTTTTATTACAATTGCTCCAAGTTCCGTTGCTGGTGTATTGCTGAGTGTTCCGCCAAACGTGCCAATTGCCGTCCTCACAGCACTTACTATTACTACATCACGCATGTTAAACTTCCCCCAAACTTATAATCTATCAGTCTCAGCCTGTACTAATAGGCTGAGACCGGTATTCTATTATATTATTATTTTGCAAGGTCCGGGCTCACCATGAATGAAGCCTCTGTTTTTTCTTCAACCATTTCCAGTGTGGCTCCATTTTGAAGCTCCTCAAGAATAAGGCCGGAATCTGTTACCCTGAATACAGCTAGCTCTGTGACAATCAGGTCAACAATACCTACGCCTGTCAATGGGAGGCGGCATTCCTTCAAGATTTTTGGAGAGCCATTTTTCGCAACATGCTCCATAGCAACAATGACTTTTTTCGCACCTGTTACAAGGTCCATTGCTCCGCCCATTCCAGGTACCATTTTGCCAGGAACCATCCAGTTGGCAAGATTCCCCTGCTCATCTACTTCAAGGCCTCCAAGGACTGTAACATCCACGTGTCCGCCGCGGATTAATTCAAATGAGAATAAGCTGTCAAAGAATGCGCCCCCCGGAAGAATCCCCGAAGGCTGGCCGCCGGCATTTACAAGATCAGGATCGATGTCGCCATCAAGCGGTCCAAGTCCTACGTACCCATTTTCCGATTGAAGGATAACGTTCACATCTTCGGGCAGATAGTTTGGCACCATGGTCGGAAGTCCGATCCCAAGGTTTACGACATCGCCATCTTGCATTTCCTTTGCGACACGTGCAGCGATTATTTGTTTTGGATTAGTTTGTTGAGATGTTGACATTATTTGTTACCTCCTCTTAACAAAATCTTATCAACGAGAATTCCTGGTGTCATAACTTCATCCGGATCAATCTCGCCTACTTCAAGTATTTTATCTACTTGTGCAATTACCACATCTGCAGCAAGAGCCATCAGCGGGTTAAAGTTACGTGCGGAACGATGGTAAACAAGGTTCCCGGCTTTATCTGCCTTATGTGCTCTTAAGATGGCAACATCAGCGCGCAGAGGCTTTTCCAACAGGTATTCACGGCCGTCCACTGTAATTTTCTCTTTGCCTTCCTCTACAACTGTACCAACACCGGTTGGAGTAAGTACACCGCCAAGACCTGAACCGCCAGCACGTACACGCTCCGCAAGTGTACCTTGGGGAACGAGTTCAACATCCATCTCGCCGGCAATCATTTGCCTTCCTGTTTCAGGATTTGTACCAATATGGGAAGCAATTACTTTTTTAACTTGGCGGTTGGATATTAGCGGGCCAACTCCAGTTTCAATAAAAGCGGTATCATTAGCGATCAGAGTGATGTCTTTAACTTCTTTTTCAATCATGACGTCCACGAGATCCTGTGGTGTCCCCACACCCATGAATCCCCCTGCCATTACAGTTACTCCATCGCGGAAAAACTGGGCGGCTTCTTGTTTTGTAATTACCTTGCTCACTATAAAAGCACCTCCGAAAAATTTTGGTGAGGTTAACTAATTGCTCACACCTTTTTATAATGCAAGAAGCGTGCCAACATAATGGACAATATAACTTCCTCATTCATCACCCCCTTAAATCAACTTAAACTGTAAAATTTGGTTTTTTTTAACACATGGATATTCATTATTTTCTTAGGTGAATAAACAACAGAAATAAAAATATTTTTCGAGGCCTCAAAACGCTGACAGGACAACAATGAAAACGCTATCAAATTTGTTTAATTATTCAGATTTTTCTGATTTGATGTGGAAATTCGCTTGATTCTTCTCGATAATGGTTGTATCATACAGAAATATCAGAAAAATCAATATACACCTAACTCTGTTTTATGTTTGTCAGAAAGTCTTACACACTTTTTTCTTATCCCAATAGCTTGAATACAAAGATTGTAAGGAGTGTTGAATTTGTCCAGCCAGTTTATCTTCTTAGATGGAAAATTTGTTAAAAAGGAAGAAGCGGTCATTTCGGTATACGACCATGGCTTCCTCTACGGAGACGGAGTCTTTGAGGGAATCCGGGTTTATAATGGGAACATCTTCAGACTGGATGCCCATATTAAAAGACTGTATGAATCAGCTCACTCCATTAGGCTTGAGATTCCGTACACCATCGAGGAATTTAAACAAATCATTGTAGAAACAGTCCGCAAAAATGAATTATCCAGCGCCTATATTAGGCCCGTTGTTTCAAGAGGAATGGGCAACCTTGGATTGGATCCTAATTCCTGCTCCAATCCGAAGGTCATCGTCATAGCTGAACCACTCGCTCTCTACCCGCAGGAATTGTACGAACGGGGCCTGAAAATTGGTTCAGTTGCAACGAGAAGAAATCGGCCAGATGTATTAAGCCCTCAGATTAAATCACTTAACTACTTAAACAATATCCTTGTTAAGCTCGAGGCAAACCAGGCCGGTTTAGATGAAGCACTTATGTTAAATGACCAGGGTTATGTCACAGAGGGCTCTGCCGATAATATTTTCATAATCAAAAATGGCGTCATCTTCACTCCTCCAGTCTATCTTGGAGCTTTGGAAGGGATTACCCGCAATGCAATAATCGAGCTTGCAAGAGACTCTGGCTACGAGGTCAGAGAGCAGCCATTTACAAGACATGATGTATATATTGCCGATGAAGTGTTCCTTACTGGTACTGCAGTTGAAGTGATTGCAGTTATAGATGTTGACACAAGGAAAATTGGCGACGGGAAACCAGGACCGATAACAAATCATCTTTTAAAAGAATTCAGGAAGTTGGTTACTGAGGACGGCGTGAAATGCTATCCGGATGTGAAACCAGAAGCAATCGTTGGGTAAGGAGGTCCATCATGCGAAGCGATATGATCAAAAAGGGAATTGACAGGGCTCCTCACCGAAGCCTTCTATATGCAACAGGAGTAAAAACTAGCGACCTTGAAAAACCCTTTATCGGAGTATGTAATTCATACATCGATATAATCCCGGGCCACAAGCATTTGAATGTTTTTGCCGAGGTTGTAAAAGAGGCAATCCGCGAAGCAGGCGGGATTCCATTCGAATTTAATACGATTGGTGTGGATGATGGTATAGCAATGGGTCATATTGGTATGCGCTACTCTCTCCCAAGCCGTGAAATAATTGCCGATAGCGCCGAAACAGTCATTAATGCCCATTGGTTTGACGGTGTTTTCTATATCCCGAATTGCGACAAAATTACACCTGGAATGCTGATGGCCGCTGCAAGGACCAACGTCCCTTCTGTTTTTGTATCAGGCGGGCCGATGGAAGCTGGCGTCTCCTCGACCGGGAAGCCTCTCTCGCTTGTCTCAGTATTTGAAGGTGTAGGTGCCTATCATAAAGGAACTATGTCCCAGCAAGAATTGTTGGATATCGAAACAAACGCATGTCCAACTTGCGGCTCATGCTCCGGGATGTTTACAGCAAACTCAATGAATTGCCTAATGGAAATGCTTGGAATGACCGTTCCGGACAACGGAACAATTGTTGCTACTTCAGATCAGCGTCATCAGCTTATCAGACAGGCAGCAAAGCATTTAATCGATATGGTTAAAAACGATGTTCGTCCGCGTGACATCATGACAAAAGAAACATTTGATAATGCCTTTGCACTCGATATGGCCATGGGCGGCTCTACAAACACCGTATTACATACATTAGCGATTGCCCATGAGGCCGGAATTGATTACGATCTTCACGAAATCAACCGTATTGCGGAAAAGGTTCCATACCTTTCAAAAATTAGTCCAGCTTCCGATTATTCGATGGAAGACGTTCATCATGCTGGCGGTGTTAGTGCTATTATTCACGAACTATGCCAGATTGACGGATTGATTTACAAAGACCAGCTAACGATTACTGGAAAAACGATTTACGAAAATGTTAAAGATGCAAAAATCACAAACGACAAGGTAATCAGAAGGAAAGAAAATCCTTATAGTCCGGTAGGTGGATTGTCCATCCTGTTTGGTAACCTGGCACCTGACGGCGGCGTTATTAAAGTGGGTGCTGTCGATCCATCAATCAAAACATTCCTTGGCGAAGCAATTGTATTTGAATCACAGGAAGATGCGCAAGCCGGGATTGACAGCGGCAAAGTAACATCCGGCCAGGTTGTGGTCATCCGGTATGAAGGGCCTAAAGGCGGGCCGGGAATGCCCGAGATGCTCGCACCAACCTCGGCGATTGCCGGGCGCGGCCTTGAAAAAGAAGTAGCTCTCATTACCGACGGACGATTTTCCGGAGCTAGCCGCGGAATCTCTGTAGGGCATATCTCCCCTGAAGCAGCCGAGGGCGGACCAATTGCATTCGTCGAAAATGGTGACTTGATAATGATTGATTTGAACGCACGTACTATTGACCTGCTAGTCGATGAGGAAGTTTTAAACGAGCGCCGTAAAAATTGGGTGAAACCCGAACCAAAAATCAAAACGGGTTACCTGGCCAAATACGCCAAGCTCGTCACCTCAGCAAGCACCGGCGGAATCATGAAGTTTTAACCTATATGAAAAATCGCAGACGGGAAAAAAGGAATAAGATTTTAGTATTCACAGAGATCCGGGGTTGCTGGAAGCCCGGAAATACTACTTATTCCGACATCGTCCCTGAGTGTTACGCCGAAAAGTTTTCTTAGTAGGCCTAGCCGGGTGTTTTCCAGCACTCGTTACTAAAACCGGAGCGGGAAGTTTCCGCTCCATGAGGCAGCAGTTGAAAGACTGTTGTGAAACCGGGTGGTACCGAGAAAAGCAAGAGCCTTTTCTCCCCGATGATACTCGCTGAAAAAATCAGCAGTGTTTTCGTGGGGGAAAAGGCTTTTTTGTTGGAACAAGCATAGTTAGAGTTGGGCGTTGAGCCAAATACAAAAAACAGGAGGTTATCACGTGAAAGTGGAAGCGATGCCGGCATTGGAACCGGCGGTAACGCCAAAGACAGGAGCCGATATCTTAATCGAATCATTGGTGAATGAAGGTGTCGATACGATTTTTGGATACCCGGGTGGTGCTGTATTGCCAATTTATGATGCCATTTACCGGGCAAAAGGACAAATACAGCATCTCTTATTCCGGCATGAACAAGGTTCCATCCATGCTGCCGAAGGTTTTGCCAGGGTCACAGGCAAACCGGGGGTTGTCATTGCTACTTCCGGCCCAGGGGCAACTAATCTGATTACGGGCATTACCGATGCGATGATGGACTCATTACCACTTGTTATTTTTACAGGCCAGGTGGCAAGCGGAGTTATCGGAACCGATGCATTCCAGGAGGCAGATATCATCGGCATCACGACTCCAATCACAAAACATAACTATCAGGTTCGCTCAATTTCAGATTTGCCAAGGATTATCAAAGAAGCTTTCCATATTGCTTCTACCGGCCGGCCAGGCCCAGTTGTAATTGATATCCCAAAAGACATCTCAAGTAATCCTGTCCATGGTGAACTGACTGACCATTTTCACTTGCCCGGGTATCAGCCAACCACAAAGCCGAATCCGCTGCAAATCATTAAGCTGGCAGATGCACTTTCCAAAGCAAAGAGGCCTGTTATCCTTGCGGGTGCCGGCATCCTGCACGGGAAGGCATCCAATGAACTGAAACAATTGGCAGAAAAATACCAAATTCCTGTAACAACTACCCTGCTTGGGCTTGGGACCTTTCCCGGGAGCCACCAGTTATCGCTTGGCATGGCGGGTATGCACGGGACTTATACAGCGAACATGGCATTGTATGAATGCGACCTGCTTCTTAATATCGGGGCACGTTTCGATGACAGGCTGACCGGCAACCTTAAACACTTTGCCCCACAAGCGGCAGTTGCCCATATCGATATCGATCCCGCGGAAATAGGAAAAAATGTACCAACAAACATCCCGATCGTTGCGGATGCGCGGGTAGCATTGGCAGAACTATTAAAACAGGAGTTTACGGTAAACCAGCATACGGATTGGTTAAGGAAGCTTGAAGATAACAAGGCTCACTTCCCGCTTTGGTATCAAAGGGACGATGAATCGATCAGTCCTCAGGAACTTATTGAAAAAGTTCATCAGTTCACCAATGGTGAGGCAATTGTTGTAACGGATGTTGGCCAGCATCAAATGTGGGCGGCCCAGTACTATACCCTTTCAGAACCTGATCGCTGGGTCACTTCCGGAGGCTTGGGCACAATGGGATTCGGGTTTCCGGCCGCAATCGGCGCCCAGCTGGCTGATCCTGAAAGGACAGTAGTTGCATTAGTCGGTGACGGTGGCTTCCAAATGACTTTGCAGGAACTTGGCGTTCTCCAGGAGAGGAACCTTCCAGTCAAGGTCGTTATAGTCAATAACGGTGCCTTGGGAATGGTTCGGCAGTGGCAGCAGGAATTTTATGGTGAACGATATTCCGAGTCCCTCCTCCCTGTCCAGCCTGATTTTGTAAAACTGGCTGAAAGCTATTCAATCAAAGGGGTAAGGATTGATTCCGAAGACCAGCTCTCAACGCTCCTTCCTGAGGCACTTGCTTTTCCAGGGCCGGTTCTGATTGATTGCCGTGTCGCCCCTGGAGAGAACGTCAATCCGATGATTGCCCCTGGTAAAGGACTGCATGAAATGATAGGAGTGAAACCATGAAACGGATCATTACAGCGATAGTCCAAAACAAAAGCGGTGTCTTAAATCGTGTGACCGGACTCCTTCAGCGGCGCCAATTCAATATTGAAAGCATTACTGTCGGCCCAACCGAAGTTGAAGGAATTTCCAAAATGACGTTAGTTGTTGAAGTTGGCGACAGCATGAAACTGGAGCAGCTGACTAAACAGCTCCACAAACAGATAGATGTACTTAAGGTCTCCGATATCACAGATAAATCGGTTGTTTCAAGGGAACTTGCTCTTATAAAGGTTTCAAGCACAGGTCATATAAGGCATGAAATCAAAGAAATTATTGAGCCTTTCCGCCCTGCCGTCATAGATGTTGCTAAGGACAGCATTACGATACAAGTAACCGGGAAGCCGGAAAAGGTGGAAGCGTTGATTGAATTATTAAGGCCATACGGAATTAAGGAAATAGCCAGAACAGGGCTGACAGCGCTGTTGCGGGGCAGCCAGCAAAACGTCTCGGAAATGCCCGCCTTTTCAATGCATAAATAGAAACGACTTGCCCTTTCTTAGCTTAGTACTACGAGCTGAGCCCGAAACGGCATCAAAGATTGTGTTCAATTAATTTTATATAAAACAAGCAAACTCAAAAACCGGAAGGATGGATGAATAATGGCAAAGGTACTTTACAATCATGACATTTTGGAAGAGGTTTTGAAAGCGAAAAAAATCGCAGTAATCGGTTACGGCTCCCAGGGCCATGCCCATGCACTGAATTTGAAAGAAAGCGGTTTTGATGTCGTTGTAGGAGTTAGGCAGGGAAGATCATGGAACAAAGCTCAGGAAGATGGGCTTGACGTACGCCCTGTTGATGAAGCTACAGCCCAGGCAGATGTAGTCATGGTTCTGCTTCCTGATGAGCAGCAGCCTAAGGTGTATCAAGAAAGCATTAAAGATAACCTTAAGCCAGGTGCAGCACTTGTTTTTGCACATGGATTCAACATTCATTTTAACCAGGTCGTCCCTCCTGCCAATGTCGATGTATTCCTTGTCGCACCAAAGGGCCCCGGCCACCTCGTACGCCGAACATACCAGGAAGGAGCCGGTGTACCCGCACTATTTGCCGTCCATCAGGACTATTCCGGCCAGGCACGGCAGATTGCCCTTGCGTATGCAAAAGGAATTGGGGCAGCACGTGCAGGGGTACTTGAAACTACCTTCCAGGAAGAGACAGAAACTGACCTATTCGGCGAACAAGCAGTACTTTGCGGCGGGCTGACCAGCCTCGTTAAAGCTGGATTTGAAACATTGACCGAGGCAGGTTACCAGCCTGAGGTCGCCTATTTTGAATGTATGCATGAACTAAAGCTGATTGTCGATTTGATGTATGAGGGCGGCCTAGAAAACATGCGCTACTCCATTTCCGATACAGCCCAATGGGGTGACTTTGTATCCGGACCTCGTGTCGTTAATGATGAAACGAAAGCAAGGATGAAAGAAGTGCTCAAAGACATTCAAACAGGCGTCTTTGCAAAGGGATGGATCCTTGAAAACCAGGTGAACCGTCCGCAATTCAATGCGATCAATGCAAAAGAAAACAACCATCCAATCGAAAAGGTCGGACGTGAACTCCGCGAGTTAATGCCTTTCGTCAAACCTCAGCAAAAGGCAAAGGTTCTTAATTAACCGCTGGAACTATTCGAGAAGGAAATTCGGCCCTTTCCCAGGGGAAGGGCCCAAGTCCAAAGAGAGGGATGGGAAAAGGAATGACCAACAATATCCTCATTTTTGATACGACTTTGCGCGATGGGGAGCAGTCGCCCGGAGTTAACCTGAACAAGCTTGAAAAATTGGAAATCGCCAAGCAGCTCGAACGCTTTGGGGTAAACGTGATGGAAGCCGGATTTCCAGCTTCGTCCCAGGGTGATTTTGATGCAGTCAGAAATATCGCCCAAACTGTTAGGAATGTTTCGGTTGCTGGCCTTGCCAGGGCTAATGTCTCTGATATTGATGTGACTTGGGAAGCACTAAAAGAAGCAGAAGCTCCCCGCCTTCATGTCTTCCTGGCCACCTCTCCCATTCACATGACATACAAGCTGAAAAAATCGCCTGAACAGGTCATAGATCTGGCAGTCGATATGGTCAGATATGGAGCGGGTAAATTCCCTTACGTTGAATGGTCCGCAGAGGATGCCTCCCGTTCCGATCTAAATTTCCTTGCTAAAATTATTGAGAAGGTAATCGATGCAGGAGCGAAAGTCATCAATCTTCCTGATACCGTTGGCTATGCAACCCCGGAAGAATATGGGCGAATGTTCAGGTATGTCAAAGAACATGTTCCTAATATTGATAAAGCAATACTTTCTGCACATTGCCATAATGACCTTGGAATGGCGGTTGCCAATTCAATGGCAGCGATTGAAAACGGGGCAACCCAGGTCGAGGGGACAATTAACGGAATCGGTGAACGTGCCGGCAACGCTGCCCTGGAAGAGTTTGCAGTCGCACTGGCAATCCGGAATGACCAATATCCATACACCACAAGCCTTGAACTGAAAGAGATTAAGAGGACAAGTGATTTGGTCCGGAAACTCACCGGGATGCCAATCGCCCCGAATAAGGCTGTTGTCGGGCAGAATGCATTCGCCCACGAATCAGGAATTCATCAGGATGGAGTGCTCAAACATGCACAAACCTATGAAATTATCACTCCATCCATGGTAGGTATTCAATCAAACGAACTCGTGCTTGGGAAGCATTCAGGGCGGCACGCCTTTAAAGACAAAATAGAACAGCTCGGTTTTGCCTTGACGGATGAAAAAATCGAGGAAGCGTTCAAGGATTTTAAATCATTGACTGATACAAAGAAAGAAGTAACCGATGAGGATCTATTTACTATCCTTACCGATATCCAGACGTCCATATCCGATTTGAAAAAGTATGACTTGCTTGCATATCAGGTCCAGTCGGGATCAATAAACCTCCCTACTGCTACGGTCGCACTTAAAACTCCGGAAGGGTTAAGAGTTGAAACCGCACGGACCGGTAAGGGGCCCGTAGAGGCTCTCTATAATACGCTTGAAGCTCTAATAAAGGAAGAAATCCATTTAAGCAGATATCAATTAAGCTCAGTTGGCCAGGGCCGTGATGCACTAGCCGAGGTCCATGTAAAAATGACCGTCAATGGTATCCCGGTGAGCGGGCGCGGCTCTTCACAAGATGTGCTTGAAGCTTCCGCAAAAGCATTCCTGAATGCAGTGAACCGGGTTTTTTACAACAAAAACTATAAAGTTATCGAAACTGTGAGTAGCTAACTGTTTAAGGGGCTAACCCGTTCTAGCTTTTTCAAATAAAAAGGAGGACCAACCGATGAAAAAACATATCGTCCTGCTTCCAGGGGATGGAATTGGAACAGAAGTCATCAACGCCGCTCAGGAAGTTCTTACTGCTATTGCTGAGGAATACAATCATTCCTTCAGCTTTGAAACCCATGATATTGGAGGGGCGGCAATTGACCGCCATGGAACTCCCCTTCCCGAAGAGACCATTACAGCCTGCAAGAGTGCCGATTCTGTCCTGCTCGGAGCCGTTGGCGGGCCAAAATGGGATCACAACCCTTCCCATCTTAGACCGGAAAAAGGCTTGCTTGGGATTAGAAAAGCACTCGGCCTATTTGCGAATTTAAGGCCGGTAAAAGGGTTTGAACAATTGTTGCATACCTCCCCTCTAAAAGAAGATATTGTCAAAGGGAGCGACTTGTTAATTGTTCGGGAACTTACTGGCGGGTTATATTTCGGAACCCCAAGTGAGCGGCAAAATGACGGGAACTCAGTCGTAGATACCCTTTTCTATACACGCGAAGAGATTGAAAGAATTGTAGATACGGCGTTCCAATGTGCCAGGCAGCGGCGAAAGCAACTTACATCGGTTGACAAAGCAAATGTCCTTGAATCAAGTAAGCTTTGGCGCGAAATCGTCGAAGAGAAAAAACAGCAGTACCCTGACGTAACGGTTGAGCATCAGCTTGTTGACTCAGCCGCGATGAAATTAATCACGAATCCTTCCCACTTCGATGTTATTGTCACAGAGAATATGTTCGGTGATATTTTAAGTGACGAGGCTTCGGTGTTAACAGGTTCATTGGGAATGCTCCCTTCTGCAAGCCTGAGAGAGGATGGTTTCGGACTATACGAACCCGTTCACGGATCGGCGCCTGATATTGCTGGCAAAGGAATTGCAAACCCGGTTGCCATGGTGCTTTCCGCAGCCATGATGCTTAGGCACTCCTTTGGACTTGATGAGGAAGCTAAAGTTATTGAAGATACAGTTGAATCAATCTTGAAAGCCGGCTTCCACACCTCGGATATCCGGATTGAATCTGGCCAAAAGGTAAGCACCGAAGAAATGACAATCTTAATCACAGAATCAATCAAAACCAGAAGCGCGGCTAATTGTATTATGAGTTGTTATGCATAAGAAAAGCCGGAAGCACCCGTTTAGCTCCGTATGGCCTGGAGGGCCTCGACACGAGATAAAGGAAACACGAAGAGCACTAGCGATTCGATGTTGACTTATCGTAGCGAGTGGCCCGAAGGACACTAGGCGCTGGGTGCTGGAGCTAGACAATTCTAAGGAGTTTTTGTCATTCTTATAGCTAAAAGAAGAGGAGGTACTTTATGACTGCCAAAACGATTATCGAAAAAATATGGGAGAAACACGTTGTCCATCAGGAAGCAGGTAAGCCAGACCTATTGTATATTGATTTGCACTTGGTTCACGAAGTCACCTCCCCTCAGGCCTTTGAGGGTTTGAGAATGAACGGGCGCAAAGTCCGCCGCCCTGATAAGACGTTTGCTACTATGGACCACAATGTGCCGACGAAAAACCAACTGGTTATTAAGGATTTAATCTCCAGAAAACAAATAGATACATTGATGCAGAATTGCAAGGAATTTAACATACCGCTTGCTGACATCACCCATCCTGACAATGGGATCGTCCATGTCATCGGACCTGAACTCGGCCTTACCCAGCCAGGAAAGACGATTGTTTGCGGTGATAGCCATACCTCCACACACGGTGCTTTTGGGGCTCTCGCATTCGGCATTGGCACGAGCGAAGTGGAACATGTGCTTGCCACTCAAACACTTTGGCAGCAGCGTCCCAAAACAATGAATGTAAAGGTTAATGGAACACTTGGATTCGGGGTGACGGCAAAGGATTTGATTTTGGCGATTATCGGCAAATTCGGCGTCCGTTTTGGCACAGGTTATGTTATGGAGTATACGGGCGAAGCCATCCGCTCCCTTTCCATGGAAGAAAGGATGACCGTATGCAATATGTCAATCGAAGCAGGTGCACGTGCCGGGTTGATTACTCCAGATGAAACAACCTTTGAATACCTGCGCGGAAAAAAATATGCTCCGCAGGGAGAAGCTTTTGAAGAGGCTGTAAAGGAGTGGAGTGCGCTTGCCAGCGATGATGGCGCTGTCTACGATAAAACGGTCGAAATCGACGCCTCGGAAATCGCACCTCAGGTCACCTGGGGAACGAATCCGGGAATGTGTATCCCTGTAGATGCAGCCATTCCTGCTCCGGAATCGGCCCGGACAGATAATGAACGAAACGAAATCGAGCGTGCCCTTGAGTATATGGGACTAGAAGCAGGAAAGCCAATCTCATCGGTCACAGTCGAACATGTATTTATCGGTTCCTGTACCAACTCAAGGCTGAGCGACCTCAGAAGGGCAGCATCTGTAATCAGGGGACGAATAGTTAATCCATCGGTACGCGCTATTGTTGTTCCCGGTTCAAAGAGCGTTAAAGCTACGGCTGAACAGGAAGGCCTTGACGTAATTTTTAAGGATGCTGGATTTGAATGGCGGGATGCCGGCTGCAGTATGTGCCTGGCGATGAACGATGACTTTGTCCCTCCTGGCGAGCGCTGCGCATCTACATCGAATCGTAACTTTGAAGGCCGGCAAGGTACCGGGTCCCGAACTCACCTGGTTAGCCCCGAAATGGCAGCTGCCGCCGCGATAGAAGGCCATTTCGTTGATGTTCGGGAATACGCTGCCGCGGAGGTGCTTTAATTGGAACCAATTACAGTTCATACAGGTCTCGTCTTCCCTCTCAACAGAAGCAATGTTGACACTGACCAGATCATCCCTAAGCAATTTTTAAAACGAATTGAGCGCCAAGGATTTGGCCAGTTCTTGTTCTATAACTGGCGGTTTGATCTAAATGGCAATCCGCGCGAGGATTTTCCACTTAACTCCGAAAAATATAACGGTGCATCGATTTTAGTTGCCGACGAGAACTTTGGGTGCGGGTCATCACGGGAACACGCGCCATGGGCCTTACTGGATTATGGCTTTAAAGTGATTATCGCGCCAAGCTTTGCCGATATTTTTAAAAACAACTGTTTAAAAAATGGAATACTTGCCATCGAGTTAGAAGCAAAACAAGTTCAATCGCTTTTGAAAAAAGCAGAGGAAGATAGTTATTACGTAACAGTCAACCTAGAGGAGCAGACTGTACAGGATTCGGACGGCTTCTCTTACAAGTTTGACATCCCTCCATACAACAAGGAAATGCTGCTCAACGGCCTTGACGATATCGGGATTACTCTTTTATATGAAGAAAAAATTACTGTCTTCGAAAACAGCCGATAGATATTGGTTATATTGAACAACAAACATTTAAAAGGAGTGTGACTCCCTTGGGGATTCCTTAACGACTAATATGATTTCCGATGCGATGGAACAATTGGCAAAAATCGTGTATCGGACACCGCTTACAACATCTAGCTTTTTAAACCAATTGGCAGGGACCAACATTTTCTTCAAAATGGAGAACCAGCAAAAGACAGGCGCCTTTAAGGTCCGCGGGGCAAGCTACAAGATGGCCCGATTGTCTGAACATGAAGCCCAAAAAGGTGTTATAGCTGCCTCTGCCGGTAATCATGCCCAGGGTGTTGCATATGCTGCGGCAAGCCGCGGGATTTCAGCAAAAGTCTTTATGCCAGCCAGTACCCCTGCCGCAAAGGTTCAAGCGACGGAATATTATGGGGCCAAGGCCGTGCTTACTGGTGCTACTTTTGAAGAAGCATATACCGCCGCCTGCCAGGAGCAGAAAAAAACAGGCAGCTTCTTCCTCCATCCGTTTGACGATTACGAGGTGATGGCTGGTCAGGGAACGATAGCAATTGAAATGCTCAGTCAGGAACCTGATCTGGACACTATCATCGTACCAGTCGGCGGCGGCGGACTGATAAGCGGCGTTGCGGTGGCGGCCAAACAGCTTAACCCAAAGATCCGAATCATTGGTGTCCAGGCAGATGGAGTTAAGGGAATGCACGACTACTTCCATGGCTACCATTCTACATCGGTAGGGACTGCCAAAACCATTGCAGAGGGTATTGCTGTAAAGGAGCCGGGGAAGTTGACCCTGCCTATCATCCAGCACTTAGTTGATGATATAGTCACAGTAAGCGAAAAAGATATCGCCACTGCCATTGTTTACATGTTGGAAAGAAAGAAAACATTAGTCGAAGGTGCAGGAGCTGCAGCATTTGCAGCCCTTCTTGTCCACCGTAACACAATCCGCTCTAAAAACTGCGGCATTATTGTCAGCGGAGGCAATGTGGATATAACAGGCCTTGGATATATTCATCAGCTTGCTAACAGTGGAGCAATTTCTCTGCTTGCATAACGTTCACATGGCTATCAAATAGAAGGATTCCCTAATGGGGATCCTTCTTTTGGTCCAAAATCAAAAGGTAAATAGAAGAGTAGGAACAAAAGCGCAAGCGCCTTGGTGACAGGCAAAGTACCGCCTAAACGAAAAAAAAGCAATACTGCCCGCAGCATTGCCATCATTAACTTATTTTATTTCTTCCTGGATGCCTCCAGCTTCTTGCCAAGCATATATTCTGCTAAACAGTAGCAAAACTCCATACTGGCCACAATAACTGAGTAAGCATTTTTTACTCTATTCATGTTTATTCACCTCTAACCCATCAATTTATTCTACCATGATTTAATCAGATACCGCTACAGTTTCCTTTACAAGCTTGCCTTCACTCACCTTATCCATTTCAAGCCCCGCATCCCCACAAATCCAACTCATGCCTTAAGATATATATGAATAACACTCCATTATATATAGACTAATTTTACGTTATTTAGTTTCTTATCCTTTAAATTTCCTTAGGAAATTTCTTTGAAACGAATACGTGAATTGGTGATCCGACCCATACTAAGCACGTATGTTACAATGAAGATGAAATTTTACCCAAATTCAATAATGAAAGCTTAAATCAATCCTCATAAATTCATTCATTTTTTATGGTTACATGAACATAAATGTTTAAGGGTAATGGTAAGAGAGTCTTTTTTCTGTTTTAAGGAGGAAACTATCATGTCTTTTTCAAATCTCCGTAGGAAAGAATTTATACAAAGCCTTACATCCCAATCTTTTGACGTCCTCATTATTGGCGGCGGTATTACAGGTGCCGGGATTGCTCTCGATGCCGCAACAAGAGGCATGTCAGTTGGACTTGTTGAAATGCAGGACTTTGCAGCGGGCACCTCGAGCCGCTCAACTAAGCTTGTCCACGGCGGATTAAGGTACCTAAAGCAATTCGAGGTAAAAATGGTTGCCGAAGTCGGCAGAGAGCGGGCAATTGTTTATGAAAACGGCCCCCATGTAACAACCCCGGAATGGATGCTCCTCCCCTTTCATAAAGGCGGCACGTTTGGCAGTTTCACTACTTCAATTGGGCTGATGGCTTATGACTTCCTGGCAGGCGTTAAAAAAGGTGAGCGCCGTGAAATGCTTACACCCACCCAGACGCTAGAGAAGGAACCTCTTATTAAAAAGAAAGGCTTGCGAGGCGGCGGTTACTATGTTGAGTACCGTACTGATGATGCCCGGCTTACAATCGAAGTCATGAAAAAAGCCATTGAAAAAGGGGCGACTGCACTCAATTACGCTAAAGTTATAAAACTACTATATAATGAAGGAATTGTTTATGGCGCAGTTGTAGAGGACGTACTGACCGGTGAAGAATATGAAATTTATGCAAAAAAGGTCGTTAATGCGACAGGCCCATGGGTTGATAACGTGAGGGAATTGGATAACTCAAAGAAGGGTAAGTATCTGAAACTATCAAAAGGTGTCCATATCGTCATCGACCAATCCCGCTTCCCGCTCAGGCAGGCAATTTATTTCGATACCCCGGACGGCAGGATGATATTCGCAATACCGCGCGCAGGGAAAGCATACGTTGGTACAACCGACACTTTCTATGAAGGAGATCCTGTTAACCCGGAAATCACGGAAGATGACCGGAATTATCTTCTAAAAGCCATCGACTACATGTTTCCGGATGTAAATATCTCCGAAGAGGATATCGAGTCAACCTGGGCAGGAGTCAGACCCCTAATTTATGAGGAAGGAAAGGCCCCATCCGAGATTTCCAGGAAGGATGAAATTTGGGAATCTGACACCGGGTTAATTACGATTGCCGGCGGGAAGTTGACTGGGTACCGAAAAATGGCTGAGACAATTACGGATTTGCTTGTGGAAAAACTGTCAGCCGAAAGCGGGCGAAGCTTTTCGCCCTGCCAGACAAAGAATCTCCCAATCTCAGGCGGAGATGTTGGGGGTTCGTCCATGTTTGGAACGTTTGTGGAGGCTCAAGTAATAGCTAGAACGGAGGTTGGATTAACAGAGAATGAATCCCGTGAGCTTGCACGTATGTATGGTTCCAATACTGAGAAAGTATTTGAGGTTGCTGCATCCTACAAGGATGACAGTGCCAGCTCTGGTCTGCCTCCAGTTCTTTTCGCAAAATTGGCCTATGCCATCGAGGAGGAAATGGCGGTAACTCCAATTGATTTCTTTAACCGAAGGATCGGTGCAATTCTATTCGATATTCAAACAGTATTAGAATGGAAGGATCCTGTTGTCGATTACTTTTCTTACCGATTTGGATGGAGTGAGGGAGAAAAACAGAGGCACCTTGTTGACCTTGAACAGGCGGTTGCCCAGACTTCCGGTGCTTCCCTGTAATCCTTTATTGAGACATAAACCTATTGGAGCAGATAATTTCAAAATGCAAAGAAGCATGCCAATCTTCAACTGGATTGGCATGCTTCTTTTTCATTGATTTTTGCATTAAAAACATCTCTGCCATACCTTTTTAGGAACTTATGGAATGGCTCACGCTTCTTAGCCTCTTCCTTATACACCCGGATGATTCTTTCGACAGTTTTATAGAGTTCCTCCGGCTGAAGGCCCTTCCGAAATAGACTCCCTGCCTCGGCATCCCTTCCCTTCGCTTTACCGCCGATATATAAATCATAATGTTTGCCCATTTTCATGACACCAATATCATTGACGAGCGGTTCACCGCATCCAATTGGACAGCCTGTATACGCAGGCTTTAGGGTAAACGGAACTTGGATCCCTGCTATCCGCTTGTTTAACTCTATTGCAACAGGCATCCCTTCTTCCTCAGAACCTTTGCAAAAATTGCATGTTCGCAGGCTCTTAACAAAGCTTCCAACAGGGTAACAGCTCAGTCCAGCTGCTTCAAATTCCGCTATCACTTCATCCTTTTGCGTTTCAGGGATATCGATATAAAGCTGCTGGAAGGTTGTCAATTCAAGTTCATCACTATCATCCATGTACTTGGCGATAACAAGCAGTTGCCTTGCGGTCAGCTTTGCACCAAATCCAATACCTCCATTGACTGCCAGCTTAACTTTATTTTCAGTTTCCAATATCTTTACCTCCTGCTTTTAAACCTGCAAATCTCGCTTTCTATAAAAGGTATACGTAACCCAAACCATTATGCCTATAATTATGACAGACAAAAGGACATACACAGCATCAAAGCCGCTGCCATTCAGCATTTGAGCAGCATCGAAATATTTAAATGGGGTGATATATTTCAAGCCCTCAAGACTTTCGTCCATGTCAACAATTATTGATAGGATAAAAGCTACTAACAGTATTGTCGTTGCTATTGAAGCTGCCGATTTAGGATTTTTACATAAAGCCGCAATCCCTGTTCCAATGACCAAAAACATTACCTGCAAGATGAACAGCCCAGCCATTAATAACCCGATCTCACTCGATACCTCTTCTCCACTTGCATAGCTGTTGACAATTGCGATGGACGAAACAAGCGTGACGAAATTGAGTATGACAACATTCGCTAGTGCTGCCAACAGTTTAAAGGTGATAATTTTTTTTCTTGAAACAGGCTTAACCATCAGGAATTCTGTTGTTTTATCCCGTTCTTCTTTTGAAATAATAGTAGCTCCAAGCATTGCCGCATGAATCGTTGCCATTACAACAAGATAAAGGAAAAGAACTCCGTAAAATCCACTTGCCTTTGTTAAGTCGAACTCACCAAAGCCAAGCACGGTCCTGATTGTCTTTGGGATTTGTGAAATCAGTTCGTTTACTGCTTCCCCCGACCCTTCGTAATAGGAGAACTTCCCCATACCGCTGATTACCATAAGAACAACCCCGATACTCCACAGGATAAGAGATCTTAAATGCGCCTTTAATTCCCGTGCAAGAATATTCATGTCGACCCCACCTCCATTTCCGCTGCCGGACTATACGGCATGAATGTCCTTTTTTACAAAAATGAAATAGCTAATGAGAATCGCTGCAACCACAAAAATGCCAGATGCTACACTATAAGGGACCTCATAGGCAGCGTGCTTAATGATGTAGGCTGTATCGAAATATTTAAATGGTGAGAAATATCTCACTGCTTCATCCTCAAGCAGCGAACCAATTGCCGAAACAATAAAGAATCCAAACACGGTGCTAATTGAAATCGAGATGACAGATCGTACTTTTCCTAGTGTCGCAGAAACTAGCAAACCCAACGCCAGGAACATCAGCTGAATAAAAAACATCGACAATGAGATTAGTAGAAAGACTTTCATATTGAAGTCCTGGTCAACAGTAAGCGACATCGCAACCGTAATGACAAGATAGATAGCATTGGTAATGGCAAGTGCCACAATCGCAGCCAACACCTTGCTTCCAAGTACATCCGAGCGGCGGACTGGCTTTGTCATCAAGAACTCTGCTGTCTTGCCGGTTATTTCTTTTGATAGAACGCCCGTACCCAGGCTCATTGCCTGAATGGCCCCGCACAGAATGATATAGACGAACACAAACGAGTAATAGCCTTCAAGAGTCGCAATGCTATCTACATAAATTCCGAGTGCCTTTCTCATTGCCTCAGGCATCGAGGACAGCACGCTCTTGTAAGCGTCAATTTCCCCAAGCATTGATGAAAACATTGAGATAAACAATGCCGCAAGTCCCGCCATTGATAAAGCCCAAATGAGAATGGATTTACGGTAGCCCTTCAGTTCATGCAGGAACATATTCATTCCTTACCGGCCTCCTTCTCGTAATAATGCATGAAAATTTCCTCCAGGTTTGGTTCTTCAATCCAGGCATTGGCCAAATCAATTTCGGAGATTTTCCGCATGATTAAATTGATGTTTCCTCTATATAAAAAACTGATGGTTTTTCCTTCAATGGTGAGATTGCTGACTCCGTCCATTGCAAAATGGTCAGGGCTGACTTCACCTTTCACTTCCAGCTTGAAGTTCTTGTAACTGTTTTCGGTTAAGTCGCTGATTTTTTCAACCTTAACAATCCGCCCTTCCTTGATGATGGCAACACAGCTGCATAGCTTCTGTACTTCACTCAAAATGTGAGAAGACAGGAAAATGGTCGCTCCCTTTTTATTTTCTTCATGGAGCAGGTCAAAGAATTTCTGCTGCATAAAAGGGTCAAGGCCGCTTGTTGGCTCATCAAGGATAATCAGCTTCGGCTCATGAAGCAGAGCCTGAACGATCCCAACCTTTTTTCTGTTACCAAAAGAAAGATCGTCGATTCGCTTTTTCAGGTCGAGGTCCATGATGCTAGCCAGCTTATTAATCCGCTTTCTGCAATCCTTTTTATAAAAACTGGCGGAATACTTTAATAAGTCAATGACTTTCATTTTGTCATAATAAAACACCTCGGACGGGAGATAGCCTATGTCTTTCGCAATCTCTGGGGCAAATTTGATGCAGTCCTTCCCGAAAATTGTCGCGCTCCCGCTATCAGGGTAGATGAGCGATAGCAGGGTTCTAATAGTCGTAGACTTCCCTGCTCCATTCGGGCCAATGAACCCAAATATCTCGCCTTCCTTGACATTGAAACTCACATCAATAATGCCTCTAGACTTTCCATAGCTTTTGTTCAGACCGTTAATTTCGATAACATTCATGACGGCTTCCTCCTATATTATAGAAGCAACTCGCAATTCATTCTTGACCTCATTATAAACCTATTCCATTTCCCGCGGAGTAGTCTTTCTATAACTTTTTATACGTAAAACGCCATCTATTTTTTGGAACGGCGGCGTTAGTATCAAATTGGATGGAGTTACGATGATTGGAAGAATTGGCTGCTTTGGAGCCCAAGTATTCCTAGGTTATATTTTGGGTTTTCCCAAAACGGACAAAATGGATTATACTTAATGGACAAGCCAATCCAAACAAGGAGAGATTTCAATGAGCGAATCAAATGAGCCAAAAAAGAAAATTAGCCTCCAAGAGGCAATGAAACAGCAGCTTGCCAATAAAAAGAACCAGGCAGCCGCAAATAAAGGGAATGCAAATGGGGATATGTCGACAAAGAAAATGAAAAGTCAGCTTACGAAAAAGCCAAGCAATACTCGAAGGAAAATGGGTACCTAATGGATGGCCGCAGCCGCAAGGATATCACTCCCGGGTTTTCAGTGGATATAGTCCTAAAAGCCGACCAGAGGACAGGCAAGCTTACCCGGGGCATTGTAAAGGATATCCTGACCAATTCACCGTCACACCCACATGGAATTAAAGTCAGGCTGACAGATGGCCAGGTCGGCCGGGTTCAAAAAATCTATACAGATTGAACGAAAAATCCGATAAAAAATAGCAACTATCCCAATGGATAGTTGCTATTTTTAATTCAAGAGTACTTGGCTTACAGCCTTGTATCCCACTTATTGCACCAGACAAGTTCATTTGGAGTTCCTTTGAATTCGGACTCGCCCATGAGTTTATCAATGGTTTTTGTGATAGTGATTTCATCATCGTTGTAGGCGTTAATATATGCTTTCACCATAGGAACATCAGTCAAGTGAGTAGTGAAGTTCAAGGATACGAATACGGTTGGAACTTCATATACATACCATGGCACTTCATTGCTCATTGCTGTTTTCCATTGGATACGGTAGTTGTTTTGCGCGCCATAGCCGACGACATTGGCAAATACCAGAGCTGCATCAACCTCATCACGATATTTTAAAGTTGGGCCCTTGATACGGGTTGTTCCATCGTTCACTGTTACTTCAAAGCCGCGTCTTTCAAGCTCTGCTTTAATGAAATTCAGTGTTTCAGATCCTGCTTCATAAATTCCGCCCTTTTCACCTTCCAGGTAGTACAAACGGATGCGTTTATGTGTTTCGGGACGGATTGGCAGTTGGTCAAGAGTGTTCTTGACAAGAGTAATGCCCTTATCGGCAGCGGCTTTTGCACGCTCAATATGGTCCTCAGAGCCAACTACTTTCAGGTCGTCCCTAGTACGGAGCAATCCGCCTTCCTGTTGAGCTTTATGAAGGCCTAGAGAAGCCTTAAGGCCAAGAATTCTTTCAAGTGCATCCTGAAGGCGTTCTTCCGTAATCACGCCGTTTTTATAGCCGTTTAGCATGAAGTTATAGTCTTCATCGATATCGTTGAAGAATAAGAACATGTCACATCCGGCTGCAATCGCTTGAGGCACATACTCTTCGCGTTTCATGGCTGCAGTCATTCCCAGCATGTGGGCAGCATCAGTCAATACAAGGCCATTGAAGCCAAGCTTCGTTTTAAGTAACCCGTTAATAAGTTCTGGGGCAAGAGTTGCCGGCAGGACATCACGGTCGTCGAGGCCAGGAATCAATTGCTTTTGGTATTCAGGCAATGCAATATGCCCTGCCATGATAGAATGAACGCCGTTTTCGATGTGGTTGCGGTATACTTGACCGAACGATTCTTCCCACTCGTCTACGCCTAGTTCATTGACACCCATAACCAAGTGCTGGTCACGTTCCTCTGTACCGTCGCCAGGCCAGTGCTTGATACATACGCCGATGTTGCTTTCAGTCAAACCTTCAATATACGCATTAGTATGCTTAATAACCGTTTCAGCGTCTGTTCCATATGCACGGGTGTTGACGATGGTATTGCGCCAGTTTTTCAAGATATCGACGCAAGGGTCAAAATTCCAGTTAACTCCGATAGCTTGCTCCTCGCGGCCGCTGACATAACCGGCATCATAGGACACCTGTGTATCTCCGGAAGCTTCACACATTGCAGCCTTCGCTACATATGTACCGTCCTTCATAGCGCCATTACCGCCAGAGTCACAGTTTGCTGCCACAAGCAATGGCACCTTGGAGCCAGATTGCAAGCTGTTAATCAAATCCTGCACTTGCTCACCTGTACCGCCTTGATAACGAGCTCCACCGATATGGTACTTTTTCAAGATTTCTTCATTTGTCAAGTTGTTACCGCTGAATTGGTCTCCGCCAAAGAAGAAAAGATTAATGAACAATTGGCCGATTTTTTCTTCATCTGTCATTCCGGAAATTGTTTCTTGCACCCATTTAATGTCTTCATCGGATAAATTGTATGGCTTTGCCTTAAGATCGACTCTTGGCATTGGGATGTTTTTTCCTGCTATTTTCCGTTGCATTTTCAACACTCCTGATCTATTTCAAGTTGTCATTAAACTCATCAATCAGCATCTGCTGGTATTCACCCGCAAAGCTTCCATCAATGAATTTGCCTAGAGCTTCATTTCTAAAGCGGTCCCAGGAGAATTTTTCTTTGTTTACGAGGATTGGGTAAAAGAAAACGCCGTTTTTGTTGGCAGCATCCAAGTCGCCAGGCGCATCTCCAACCATTAATACCTGGCTTTCGTTAAAGCCGAATTCCTTCAATTGGCCAATGCAGTATGCCTTTGTGCCAGCTTCCTGGCCAAGCATAACGTCGACATGCGGAGCAAGCTCATGCCTTGTCCATTCATCCAATACTGCGGCACCATTAGCCGAAGAAACAATCGCAACATTCGCAACGTTTTGGGAAGCCTCAAGGCCTTCCTTTGCACCTTCGAAAGGTTTGTCTACTCCGGATAATTGTTCAATGGAATGATTAACAGCCTTACTCCACTCCAACGCTTTCTTTAGCTGCTCATCATTTGTTTTGTCAATTTCCCTTTGGAGAGCAGGTGCGGAAAGTTCAGGAGTTGTTTCAGTCCAGTTTTTAAAAGAAGAAATGTCAGGCATTTCAATGCCTTCTTTTTCAAGAGCTTCAAAAGTAGCTACTACACCTTTAAAACGGTTAATACCTCTAGTCATAGTGTAAAGGTTTAAATTGTTCCATACTTCAAGGAACCGATCCTCAATATGATGAAGTTTCCAGATGTTCACTGCCTCTGGACCAAAGGATTTCCGGTGCTTGACTTCCATCGTATCCATCGCACACCCATCGGAATCAACACATACCAGGAAGTCCTTCGTTTTTATGAACTCATTAATATTTTCTTTCATTGTTAGCCTCCACCTGTAAACAGTCATCTGTTGAAAACTGAAAACGTTTTTTGGAAAACACATAAAGGCTGCCCTGTCCGAAATCAATCCGGGCAGGGCAACCGAAAAATTGGTTAATTAAACTCCAGTGTAAGAAGAGAAACCACCGTCGATTGGAAGAACAACGCCTGTAACAAAGCTTGCTGCTTCTTCACTAGCCAAGAACAAGAGTCCGCCAACTAGCTCTTCAGGTTCGCCGAAGCGCTCCATTGGAGTGCTGTTCAGGATCTTGCCTGTACGTGCTGTTGGAGTTCCATCTTCGTTGAACAATAGCGCCCTATTTTGTGCAGTTGCCAGGAAGCCTGGTGCAATCGCATTAACACGGATGCCTGCTTTTGCAAAGTATGTTGCAAGCCATTGAGTAAAGTTTGAAATCGCTGCTTTAGCACCGCTGTATGCAGGGATTTTAGTCAATGGAGTGTATGCATTCATTGAAGAAACGTTGATGATGCAAGTACCTTTTTTCTCAGTCATGCCCTTCGCAAATACTTGGGAAGGAAGCAAAGTTCCAAGGAAGTTCAAGTCGAATACGAAGCCAACACCCTTAGGGTCAAGTTCGAAGAAAGTCTTTAGATCTGGGTTGTTTTTAACTTCCTCTGCATTGTAAAACTCATCATCTGTTGTACCGCGAGGGTTGTTTCCGCCTGCACCGTTTAGAAGAATATCGCAAGTGCCAAGCTCTTTCTCTACGATTTCGCGAGCTTTTTCAAGTGCTTCACGGTCAAGTACGTTAGCCGCAACACCAATCGCAGTACCGCCAGCTTCCTTGATTTCTGCAGCGATTCTATCAGCTGGTTCTTGGTTAAGGTCAAGGATTGCCACCTTCGCACCGCATTCAGCCAATGCTTTTGCAAAATATGAACCCAATACACCGCCGCCGCCTGTTACAACTGCGACTTTATTTGTTAAATCTACTTTAAATGGAACTGCCATTTCGGAATCCTCCTAAGTGTGAAAATTATTTGTTTTTTCTGCTCTTTTGTTCTGCTTCCCATAGGCCGTACAGGTAAGTTGCGCCAAGTGCGCGGTCATACAGGCCGTAACCAGGCTTTCCAGTTTCGCCCCAAATCATGCGGCCATGGTCAGGACGGATTGGGCCTTCGTAGTTGAAATCAGCCATTGAGCGAATCACTTCATACATATCGACTGAACCGTAAACAGATGGATGAGCTGATTCTTCGAACGAGAATCCGCCTGTCAGCTTAACGTTACGTGCATGAACAAAGTTCACGCGGCCTTTTTGGCCAAAGTATCGAAGCATTTCAGGGAAATCATTGTCAGGATGAGAACCAAGGGATCCACTGCACATTGTCAAACCGTTGTACGGGCTGTCGTAAAGATTGATGAAACGCTCAAGATTTTCTTTATTTGTAATGATACGCGGCAAGCCGAAGATGTCGAATGGAGGATCATCCGGGTGGATGGCCATCTTCACGCCAGCTTCTTCTGCAACCGGAATGATTTCCTTAATGAAATACTCAAGGTTTTCCCAAAGCTTTTCATGATCGACCTTGCTGTAGTGGTCAAACAATACTTGCAAATCTTCTTTTTTGTAGCTTGAATCCCAGCCTGGCAGGGAAAGTTCGCCTGTTAGCGGGTCCATCTTCTTGGCTACCTCTTCTTCGAAAATAAGAGCTGTTGAACCATCTGGAAGACGGTAATCAAGATCCGTACGTGTCCAGTCAAAGATTGGCATGAAGTTGTAGCAAACTACCGGAATGCCAGCTTTACCTAGATTGCGAAGAGTTTCTTTATAATTTTCAATGTACTTGTCGCGTGTTGGAAGACCGATTTTGATGTCTTCGTGAACAGGAACACTCTCAATAACAGAGATTTCAAGGCCTGCGTCTTCTACAGACTTTTTCAATTCCTCGATTTTATCCATTGGCCATGCTTCGCCAACCGGGATATCATAAATCGCAGTTACGATGCCTTTCATTCCGGGAATTTGGCGGATATACTCCAAAGGGATACTGTCTGTTTTGCCATACCAGCGAAAACTCATTTGCATAATAAAGTTCCTCCTTTTATTTCACTTCAATACTGAAGTAGTTCTTTGCATTGTTGTAACAAATATTTTCGATAAGCTTTTTCAATAAATCCTTATCGTTTGGTACTTCCCCATCCTCAACCCATTCTCCAAAAAGGTTGCAAAGGATGCGGCGGAAGTATTCATGGCGGCTGTAAGAAATAAAGCTTCGGGAGTCAGTCAACATACCGACAAAGTGCATAAGCAAGCCTTGGTCTGCCAATGCATTCAGCTGGCGCAGCATCCCTTGTTTTGTATCATTGAACCACCAGCCGGAACCAAATTGAATCTTGCCGGCTACCCCTGGTTCAGTTTGGAAATTCGCAAGCGTACTTCCAATCAAATCGTTATGGATAGGGTTCAGGTTATAAAGAATCGTTTTTGGAAGAGAGTTGTCCTTGTCCAGGGCATCAAGCAGCGCATTAAGCGGTGCTGCAACTTCACCTTCGTCATTGATGGAATCAAAGCCAGCATCTGCTCCCAGTTTGTTAAACATTCTTGTGTTGTTATTGCGAATCGCACCAAAGTGGATTTGCATTGCCCAATCGCGTTCCTTGTAGCACCTTCCTAAAAACACAAGAACAGCTGTTTTAAATTTCTCTTCGTCCTCAGCGCGCACGCTTTGGCCACCCAGTCCAGCTTCAAAAATTTTCTCGAGTTCAGCTGGCTCGGCCTTTGCAAATGGAATTGCTCCCAGGCCATGGTCGGAAAGCCTGCCGCCTTTTTGATGGAAGTACTCAACCCGCTCTTCCAGGGCTTTCAAGTAATCCTCAAATGATGTAATTTCCCGTCCAACAACAGTGCCAAGCAGCTCAACAAAGCCTTTGAAGGTATCTTTGTTGATTTCCACACCTTTATCCGGACGGAAGGTTGGCAATACGGTAACCGGAAAATCGCTGTTTGCAATTTGCTCATGGTATTGCAAGTCATCCGTCGGATCATCAGTGGTACAAATTACTTTTACATTAGAACGAAGGATTAGGTTTTGTACGGAGTACTCATCCTTTTCCAATAATTCGTTGCATTTGTCCCAAATTTTTTCCCAGCTGTTTTCGTCAAGCAACTCTTCAATACCGAAGTACTTTTTAAGTTCAAGATGAGTCCAGTGATAGAGCGGATTGCCGAGTGTGTTAGGAACTGTTTTTGCCCATGCGGCAAACTTTTCCTTTGGATCGGCGTCTCCTGTAATGAACCGTTCCTCTACTCCATTTGCTCTCAACGCTCTCCACTTATAGTGGTCACCCTCAAGCCAAAGCTCTGTGATATTGCTGAATTTCCTGTTTTCAGCGATATCCTTTGGTGAGAGATGGCAATGGTAATCATAAATCGGCAAATCTTTGGCATAGCTGTGGTACAAATCTACAGCTGTCTTATTTTTAAGCATAAAATTGTCGTGAATGAATACTGCCAAGTCACACACCTCCTAAAAGTAAAATGATTAACGATCAATTGCAAAAGACCGTGACATGTATCTCTCTACATCGGAAATCGGGATTAGATTGGCGTCGCCTTCAATCGTATGCTTTAAAGCGAAGCATCCGGTCGCAAATTCTATCGCATCTTGAGGCTTATAGTCGCTTATTAATGCATAGATGATTCCGGCCGAAAACGCATCGCCAGTGCCAACACGGTCAATAATGTCTACTTCCACTTCTCTGGACTGATAAATTTCCTTGCCATCATAGAGAAGAGCATAAAGCCGGTTTCGGTTAACAGAAACATGCTCACGCTTTGTCATGACAACATGTTTAAAGCCGAAACGCCTGCATAGAGCATCCATTATCTCCTGGTAATCCTTTGCAGATGGAGTTTCCGGGAGACGCTCTTTTAAATCCTGGCCGTTCTCATCAGGCAGGTTTAAAGGCTCTATGCCGATACAAACATCTACGTCCTTGATAAGCTCAGTCATTTTATTGCGTGCCACATCAAAAGGCCATAAAGCACTTCTGTAGTTAAGGTCGCAGCTTGTTGTCAGCCCCTTTTTCTTCGCAGCTGAGAGCGCTTCCTTGGCAATCATGAACAATTCGTCATTCAATGCCGGAGTGATTCCGCTTATATGGAACCAATCGGCATCCTCAAAAATTGCATCGAAGTCATATTCTTCTAGCTTGGACTCAGCAAAGGCACTGTGTTTCCGGTCATAATAAACCTTTGAAGAGCGGATCGAATACCCTTTTTCAAAAAAATAAATGCCAAGTCTATCTCCACCGCGCAGGACATGGCTCGTATCAACGCCAAACCTGTTTAGCTGCTGCTCAGCACTAGTACCTACAGCATTTTGAGGGAGTTTTGTAACAAACGAGCTTTGAAGGCCAAACTTTGCCAATGAAACAGCCACATTTGCTTCTCCTCCGCCATAAACTGCATCAAAAGATTGTGCCTGGACAATCTTTTGAAAGTTTGGGGCAGAAAGCCGAAGCATAATTTCCCCAAGTGTAACTATTTTTTTCATTGAGTTAGTCCGCCTTTACTTCAGCAAGCTTGTTCATAAACGAACGGGCTACTTCCTGTACAGAGCTGTAATCTCCATTTGTAACGCCCTTTGTTAGTGCGCTTCCGATTCCAACAGCAAATGCGCCATTTTTTACCCATTTATCAATATTATCGAGGCTTACTCCGCCGGACGGCATCAGTTCCACGTGAGGGATTGGGCCTTTAACATCCTTTATAAATGAAGGTCCCATAAGGCTTCCTGGGAACAACTTCACAACGTCTACGCCATATGAGAGAGCTTCCATAATTTCAGTTACAGATCCACAGCCAGGAAGATAAGGAACAGCATAGCGATTGCACATTGTGGCAATAGCTCCATCAAAATGAGGGCTTACTACATATCTAGCGCCCTTCATAATTGCGATTCGCGCTGTCTCTGCATCCAGGACCGTGCCTGCACCGATGATCATATTGCTGTCACCAAGCTTTGTTAGTTCTTCTATGGCATCCTCTGCTCCAGGTGTTGAAAACGTCACTTCAAGGGAGCGGATACCACCCGCGAAAGCTTGTTTGGAAATTTCCACAGCTTCTTCTTTGTTCTTGCCTCGAATAACAGCTACTAGATAGCCTTTGTGCATTTCATTGAGGACTTCGTATTTTGGTAGCATTGTTTTACCCCTTTCCTAATTTGGTTTGGAAAGAATCTATATTTCCGGACGTTTCCAATAAAAAATGTCGTATCCCGCAGGCACTTTTAACTAATCTTAGTGTGCATAACAACCTGCGTCCTATACGAAAACTTTTTCCATTTTGAAACGCCTTTCATATACACTTGTATACTAGCATACATCAAAGTTTAATGCTAGTTATAATGTTTATTTTTAACGAACTTTTTTCTCGGATGAAATTAGTGGAAATTTCACCCCATACTGACCCCCTTTTCAAGCGATTTCTAACCTTAAAAGAGGCTAACCTACTATCTAGAAGAGACCGATTATGAATCGGGACAACTTTTTATAGAATCAGGACAACTTTTTCAAAATACAGGACAGTTCCTGAAGGATACAGGACAGTTTTTGGACGATTTGGGACAAAGTTCATTCCAATGGAAAAGTCTCGCTCTACTTAGTGCACCCTACAATCAGTTTTTTCTAAAAAGCTGTGTTAATTGTTGGTTTGAGCGGAAGGCGCGAAAACTTGTTCGAAAATCCTCAACATCCTCAATTATGTAACGCTTAATTTCGCGCAATAATAACTTCCTTAGGGGAGTGAAAAGCAGACAAGCACAAACCCTTTTATGTGTTATCCTATAAATCCTATTAGGATGACATACTCCTGATAATTTATAAAAAAATCACAAATTCACCTAAAAAATGTCCATCATTAAAATTTAAGAATTGAAATTATAATAAGGGTAAGATTGAAAACGCTTTCTAAAGGAGGCAGCTAAGTGGAAATTCTCAAAAGAATAGGACTTATTATTGATTCTCTTTTCGAAAAATTCGCCCTGGCCTCATTATTGGGGCTGGTAGCAGTTGTATCCACTCAGGTCGTGACAAGGAAATTGTTTAACTTTGTTTTCTACTGGTCGGAAGAGATTACCTTACTGCTGCTTGTATGGTTCGCCTTTATGGCAATCGCGATTGGGTTTCGCGAAAACATTCATATGGGTGTGGATTCATTCACAGAATTCCTCGGTAAAGCATTCAACAAATTCTGGGATAAGGTCATTCACCTGAGCACTTTTGCTTTTGGAGCGTATCTTGTCATCCAGGGCTGGGACTTCACGGTACTAATGCTTGATTCAACATTGCCGGCAACCAAACTCCCTAGCAGTATTACGTATTTGGCTATGCCGATCTCCGGTATCATGATCTGTGCGTATTCCCTGCTGCAATTATTCAAAATAAACACATCCAGATATAAAGATTTGGAGGAGGGCCTCTAGGCATGGATACAAACACAATTGCCATAATTATTCTTTTAACAAGCTTTGTCCTGCTAATCATACTTCGCTTCCCAATTGCATTAACACTCGTCATCTCATCACTGTTAACAGTTATGTATCTGCAAGTCCCGCTTCCAGTCATTGGGCAGCAAATGGTTCAAGGAATGAATTCCTTTTCCTTGCTCGCTATACCATTCTTCATTTTGACAGGTCAGATCATGAGTGAAGGCGGCCTGGCCACACGGATTGTTAACCTGGCCAGCTTGATGGTCGGACGAATCCGCGGTGGGCTGGCAATGGTCAGTTCAGTGGCCTCATTGTTTTTCGGAAACATTTCCGGTTCCGCGGTTGCTGATGTATCATCCGTTGGTTCCGTCATGATTCCGATGATGAAGAAGAATGGATATGAAGCCGATTATGCAGTCGGCGTAACGATAGCGTCCGCCATTCAGGGCGTTGTTGTACCTCCATCCCACAACCTGGTCCTTTATTCACTGGCAGCAGGCGGGGTGTCAATCGCAAGCCTATTTATGGCTGGTGTCGTTCCTGGTCTCATTATGCTGGTTGCTTTATTGATTACTGGTTATATCATTGCAAGAAAACGCGGCTACCAGAAAGCCGATCCGATTCCAAGAAGGCAATGGGCAAGTGTGCTAATCCACGGGTTCTTATCGTTAAGCCCTGCAGTCATCATTCTCGGCGGTATTATGACAGGCTGGTTCACTGCAACTGAATCTGGCGCTCTAGCATGCATTTATTCTTTCATTCTTGCATTCGGAATCTATCGCGATGCTCCATTTTCAAAGATAGTGCCGATTTTAAAAAGAACAATGAGAACAGTTTCAATGGTATTTTTCCTGATTGCCGCTTCTGCTTCGTTCGGCTGGATCCTGGCATATTTGAAAATACCGTCTATGGTAACAGACTTGTTCCTGAGCATTTCAGATAATCCGCTAATCATCCTGTTAATCATCAATATTCTGCTTCTACTGCTTGGAGCTCCAATGGATATGGCACCAATGATATTAATCATGACTCCAATCCTGCTGCCGGTTGTTACAAGCTTCGGCATGGATCCAGTCCATTTTGGAATTGTCCTGATACTAAATGCCGGAATTGGCCTTTTGACACCACCGGTCGGGACCGTGCTTTTCGTTGGGTCGGCAATTGGAAAAATATCAATTCAACAATCAACAAAAGGTATGATGCCTTTCTTCTACGCATTGCTTGTCGTTCTGTTAATTATCACTTACATCCCTGAAGTAGTTATGTGGCTTCCAAATATGCTGGCTAACTAATTTGGGAAAAGTGTTACTTATAAAAAATAAGAGTAAGGGGCGTTGAATTTTGAAAAAAAGTAAATTTGCTTATTGCTTGGCTTCTGTATTAATTGCAGGCTCCCTCTTGGGCGCTTGCTCTAGCGGGGAAAAGAGCAGCTCAACTGAAGGCGAAAAATCCAAGGGACCTGAATACACTTTCCGCCTTGCCGACAACCAGCCCGTTGATTACCCAACCGTCATTGGTGATCAAAAGTTTGCAGATCTTGTGAATGAAAGAACCGATGGGCGTATTAAAATTGAAGTCTTCCCATCAGGGCAGCTTGGTGATGAGAAATCAGTTCTTGAACAGGTTCAACTTGGTGCAATTGAGTTCACTCGTGTAAACGCAAGCCCACTTTCCGAATTCAATAAAGATTTCACTGTTTTCTCCGTTCCTTATTTGTTTGATACAGAAGAACACCTTTGGAAGTTTCTAAATGGCGAAACTGGCACGAAATTGCTCGACGGATTAGAGTCTGCCAAAATGAAAGGCTTGGCTTACTATGATTCTGGTTCCCGAAACTTCTATGCTACTAAGCCATTGGAGAGTGTTGAAGACCTTAAAGGTTTGAAAATCCGCGTTCAACAAAGCACCATGAACATCGCAATGATGGAAGCCTTAAAAGCCAGCGCAACTCCAATGCCATACGGGGAAGTATTCTCTGCTTTGCAAACCGGTATCATTGACGGCGCCGAAAACAACCTGCCAAGCTTTGACTCAGCAAACCATTATCAGGAAGCGAAACACCTTATCATGGATCACCATCAGCGCGTACCTGAAGTGCTGCTGATCAGCAAGGCTGCCTGGGATAAACTTTCCAAGGAAGACCAGGAAATTATTAAAAAAGCTGCGCTAGACTCTGTAGAAACACAAAGGGAAGCTTGGGCTCAATATGAAGAAAAGTCACTTTCCAAAGTAAAAGATGCTGGCGTAACAATCACTGAAGTGGAAGATGTAACTCCTTGGAAAGATGCAGTAAAAGACGTTCAGGCTGGTTTCGGCAAAGACTTCCCTGACCTGTTTAAAGCTGTGGAAGATGCAAAGTAACAAGAAAAGCGTGAGTGCTTTTACGGCAGGCATAGAAATCCTGTCTCGCGAATGTTAATTCATCTAATTTACTTGTGGAGCTGGACACATCCGCACTTTATAAATAGTAAAAATATTCTTCTTTGTTAAAAAATAAGTAGCCTGTCTGGTAAATCTTTTGTTTACCAGTCAGGTTTTTTGCATTAAAATGAAGAACATAATCTTATGTATACTAGTATATAAGTGGATGGTGCTGCAATGAAGAAAAGTTGGAAGCATGTTCAAGAAATAGTCGAACGATACATTCTCCTAAAGAACCAGCCACTTATGATTAAGCTCGGTGTTTTTTCTACTATTCTAGTTATTTTACCTGTGCTCTCGGTCGGCATTGCCTCTTATAACAGCTCCGCCATACACCTGGAAGAGGAAACTAGACGTTCAAGCAGGCAAATCATTTATCAGGTTGAAATGCAAATTGAAAATTATATGCATGATTTTGAAATAGCGAGTTTGAAAATCATTAATTCTTCAGTCTTTATTCCTTATTTAAAAAGCACATCCATCTATAGAGGATATCTTGGATACTCAGCTGAACCTGTTCGGCATGTTCTCAAAGAGGCACAATACTCAAGAGCTGATATCACGAATATCACTGTGTATATGGATAATGGATTTGTTGTCGATACATTAAAAGACCGAAATTATTATCCGGTTACTAAGATGAAGGATGAATATTGGTTCCACTCTGTTCCTAACAACGGAATGGTATTGCTTGTTAGCCGGACCCTTAAACTTAAGGATCAGGAGATTCCTGTAATCTCGCTTATAAGGCGGCTTTATAATCCGGAAACCCTTAAGCCGGTTGGGATGCTTATTATTGATATTAACTTCAAAAGAATCAAGGAAATCTCTGATATGGTCACCGTAAGTAAAACTGGTACTTTCTTTATCCTGGATTCTAAAGGGCATTATGTTTATCATCCTGATTTTACAAAGCTGGGGAAAAGAATCGAATACGAGGAACTTCTATATGTAAATGGCAGCGGTTCCACCCTATTGGATAATGACCGGGAAGATTTTATAGCTTATTCCCACTCATCAAATCTTGGTTGGAGCTTCTTCACGGCCGTCCCCTACGATGAATTGACTGGCGGCAATAAAGAAATTGCTATGGTTATTACCACTACGATTTTAATAGCCCTCTTTTTTGCTTACACCATTGGGTTTCTTTTCTCAAAGCGGCTGGTCCGGCCCATCCGCAAACTTCAGCAATTTATGAAAGACGTGGAAATCGGTAATCTCAGCGGCAGTGTCGGTGTAGAATCAAATGATGAAATTGGCCAACTGACCCATGGCTTTAATAAGACAGTATCGAAATTATCCAAGTTGCTTGATGAGGTTTATGTATCGAAGCTTCGGGAAGCCGAGCTTTCCCTTAAGCAAAAGGAAATAGAAATTAAAATGCTTCAGTCCCAAATGAATCCTCACTTTCTCTACAATTCTTTAGAAACCATCAGGGGAATGGCACTTGAGGAGGACAAGGAAAACATTGCAAGAATGTCCTTGCTTTTAGGAAAATTGCTTCGTTATAATTTGCGAAACAATTCTGCTACTGTCACACTTGGTGAAGAAATCAGGTTTTGTGAGATGTTCCTGCAAATTCAGAAGGTTCGTTTTGAGGATAGATTTGAATATGAGGTTACCATTCCAAAGTGGGCAGTTGACCTTCAGGTCATAAAGTTTTCCCTGCAGCCACTCGTTGAAAATTGTTTTGTCCATAGTTTCGGAGAAGATGTCGGAAAAATTAAAATTCAACTATCAGTAATCCGAGTAAATGATTTTTCTTTTGCAATAAAAATTAGTGATACTGGAGCAGGTATCCATAAAGAAAAGCTTGAAAAGCTGACTGCAAAGATTAAGCAAAATCTGCCTTCCCTCGATGGGAATCACATTGGCATCATCAATGTACATCAACGGATTCAATATATTTTTGGATCCCAATATGGTATTAAGATTGACAGTGCCAAGGGGAATGGTACCCAGGTAACCATTCATCTGCCCATGCAAAAACAGAGCGAGGGGGATTTGCTTGAAAAAAGTATTGTTGGTTGATGATGAGCGCTATGTTCGGAAAACGTTAGCCTGGACGATAACCAAGCTGAATCTGCCTTTGAAAATTGTCCATGAATGCACCAACGGACTTGAAGCCCTAGACTGGTTGAAAGAGCATGATGCCGATTTAATCATGACAGATATCCGAATGCCCGTCATGGACGGTTTAACCTTAATCAAGGCACTGCGGGGCCAAAATGCAGATGTGGATATTATCGTTATTAGCGTGCATGATGAATTTCAGTTTGTGCAACAGGCACTAAGGTCCGGAGTCGTGGATTATCTTCAGAAACCCATTGAGGAAACGGAGCTTCGCGAATGCCTGAAGGGATGGCTTGATAGGCAGTTACAGCAAACTGTTGAAAAAGAACCATTGATAAAATTGGATCCTGAGCTTCCTTCCTCAACAATTGAACAAGTTATGGACTATATAAAAAGAACACCGCTGGGAGAGATTTCTTTAAAGGATGCGGCCAGAAATGTCCATATGAACCCAAGTTATCTCAGCCAATTATTCAAACAACAGACTCACAAGAAATTTGTTGACTATATAACTGAACTGAAAATTGAGGAAGGAAAACGGCTATTGAAGCAAACGTCGCTAAGGATGTCCGAGATTGCCGAGCGCCTCGGTTACCAGGATTTAGCCTATTTTAGCAATACATTTAAAAAAATTACTGGAAGAGCGCCTTCTGACTTCCGGAAGAGTAATGAAACTTAGTCGTCGGATATTTTTTCTTGTTGGCTCAGCGAGGTTACGCGTGTAAAAATGTGGACAGCCCAATAAATTTTTATTGGGCTGTTTTAATATTTAATTTCAAACAGGTTACCGCACGGCTGCTGAAGTAGCGAGACTGTTTAATACAAGCTCACTTACTTTATAGGCGCTAGAGAATGAGAGTTCGGATAATTGGCCTTCACCTTCACACCAGTCTCCACAGAAAAATAGGTTTCGGATAGGCATGAAGTAAATCGGCATCCCTTTTTGGGTCATATTGCACTTAATTTCCTGCACAACTGCTCTTTGGAATATCCTTGGTACGAAATTGATATATTGGTTCTCAGTATATATAAAAAACCGGAACTCCTTTTATAGGAATACCGGTCTTGATGTTGGCAGTTCAAAGTAGTTCAAATAAGGGCTATTATCCCTGAACAAATCTTCCCAAAGAGGCATTGGTTCCAGTATGTGTCGTCTGGCAATTTCCTCTACAGATTCACATTCCTTATTTTCAATAATCTCCACAATTCTTTCATGCTGGGCAATAGCATCATCAAAATTATGCTGCATCTCGGATAATAGCCTTATTCTATTATAATGAGTGCTAATTCGGGTAATGGCAGCCCAGACATTTTCTTTCTGGTTTCCTTCAAAAATAGTTCTGTGAAATTCTTTATCCAGTCTATGAAACTCCCTCTCGGACCCTTTCTGTCCAACCAATTCCTTTTGAAGCGCTACATTCTTTTTCAAATCAAAAAGGTTCGGGATGGGAAAGGATTCACAAGAAAGCTTAAGAATTTCCCGTTCCAAAGTAAATCTCATAAAGGATGCTTCCATTATTAGCTGAGGCTTGATTTTAGAAATATACGTTCCTACTTGCGGAAATACCTCGACCAAATGTTCCTCACGAAGTTTTGCTAGCACTTCCCTGATAGGAGTTCTTGAAATCTGAAGAGCTTCAGCCAATTCTATTTCGCTAATTGACTTCCCTGGTTCAAGCTCGAGTGACATAATGGAATCCTTAATTACTCGGTATGAATATTCCTTAATATTTTCACCAGGCAGCCTAGGTGATAGTGTAACCATGCATTTTTGCACTCCCCATTTTATATACCATTGCTATAACCAATGATAGCATTCTCCCGTAAATCAAACAATAAGTTACCTAAATATCTTGTCTTTCTGTTAAAAAACCAATATTCAATCGTATTTCTTATAAAAAAGGACCATTCACCCAACCAGTTGAGGAATGATCCTTAAATATAATTACCTAGAACAAAACTTATTAAATCCTTGTATCAATAAAACCGCAGAATGCATCTACTGGGCTTTCACCTTTGAACTCGGATTTGCCCATCAGCTTATCTACTAGTACTTCTAGTGTTTGCTTTCTGCTGTCATACGTATTGATGTATGTTTTAACTTGTGGAACATCTGCCAAATGGTAAGGGTATTGAACAGATACAAAGATAGTCGGCAATTCATGTACATAGAATGGAATATCCGGAGTACCTTTACTTGCCGGCCATACGATTCTTTGTACGGTTCCTGGATTAACGTTTGCAATATTGATAACAAGGTCATAGTTATCTGTCAACTCGGTAATAGGACGCTTCTGAGCATAAACATTGGCGATCGCTGCTCCTCTTTCTTCTTCAGGAAGCTTCATGATTCTCTCTTCTGTCGATTCCCAAACTGTTACTTCGAAGCCTTGTGATTCGAGCAATTCCTTCATGATATCGACAGCTTTTTCTTTGCTTCCGATTAACGCGCCGAATCCGCCTGCTACACCTTTTACATCTACCAATAGTACACGCTTGTATTTTTCAGGAGTAACTGGCCAGATATCCTGCTTGTCTTTTACCAAAGTGATGGCTCTGTCAGCTACTTCCTTGAACAATGCTTTGTTTTCTGGAAGGCCAATTTTAGCAAGAGCTTCTTCTTTTGGAGGAAGAATTTCGGTTTTAGCAGTCTTATGAAGTCCGAGCTTAGCTTTCAAGCCAAGAATACGAGTTAGTGCTTCTTCAAGACGCTCGTCGGTAAGGATGCCATTTTTGTATCCGTCCATCATGTAACCAAAGTCTTCATCTGGATCATTGAAGAACAAGAACAGGTCACAGCCAGCAGCAATGGAAGTAGGAAGCAGTTCGCTCCTCTTCATTGCACCTGTCAGGCCAAGCATGTGGCTCGCATCTGTTACCACAACACCGTTAAAGCCTAATTTTCCTCGCAGCAAGTCAGTTGTAATTTCTTTCGAAAGAGTAGCTGGCATTAGCTCTTCATCTTTAATATCAGGGTTAAAGTGTCTCTCATAGGATGGCAGGTGGATATGTCCAGCCATGATGGATGGAAGGCCTGCATCGATCAAACCTTTGTAAACTTTACCGAAAGTATTATCCCACTCTTCAGTTGAAAGGCTATTTACGCTGAAAGATAGATGCTGGTCCCGCTCGTCAATACCGTCTCCAGGCCAGTGTTTTGCAGCAGGAGCGATTCCGCTTTCCTGAATACCCTTCATGTAAGCAAGGCTCATTTCTAGAACCTTATCTGGATCAGAGGAAAAAGAACGAGTAGAAATGATAGGGTTGCGCCAGTTATAGTTAATGTCTACGATTGGTGCGAAACTCCAGTTACAGCCAATTGCTGATGCCTCTACACCAGAAACACGGCCCATTTCATAAGCCCATTTAGGATCATTCGTTGCAGCAATTTTAACTTCCACGCCGACTTCGGTGCCATCTGTACAAGCACCGTTCCCGCCTGCTTCAGTGTTTGCAGCAATCAGCAAAGGAATTTTACTTTTTTCTTGAAGAATCCTGTTCTGCTCGTATACTTCCTCTGCTTTTCCAGGGTTATAACGAACAGCCCCAATATGATAGTTGTTAACCATTTCAGTCAAGTATTCTTCTGTACGGCTTGAACCCATGTTTACGAATAGCTGTCCAATTTTCTCTTCTAGAGTCATGGATCCAATGGTTTCTTTAACCCATTTAATGTCCTCATCAGTGAGGTTATAAGGTACTGATTTTAAATCTACCTTTGTCAATGTTGTCCACTCCTTTACAAATTAACGTTCAAATAAGATTGCTCAAAATAGGTTTTCCGGCCACTCGGACCACTATACCATTTAGGCATCTCTTTTGAACTGTCCTATCTATTGTATAGGCTTTCATTTGTATACTAGCATACATGTATAATTTTTAACAAGCCATTACTATTATGAAAGAAGATAGTTACACAATGGCAACTATCTTCCTATTATGACTATTATTTCCCTGCGCGCTTTGCAGCTAGATCTTCAGCCAATTGAAGAGTGCGCTTTTTATTCAATGGATATAGGAATACCATGATTAGGAATACAGCTATGAATGTAAGTGCAGGAACTAAGGTAGCAAGAGTATGAATTCCTGAAAGAGTTTCAGCTGATTGTTCACCAAGCTTCGCATTATAGCCAACTGCTGCAATTGCAGCACCACCAACACCACCTGCTACAGCCTGGCCAATTTTGCGTGCCATGGAATAGATAGAGTAAACTGTAGCATCTTCACGAAGGCCAGTTAAATATTCATGATAGTCGATAACGTCAGTAACGAAAGCCCAAACAACAAGGTTGAAGACACCGTAACCAAGCATAGCAACTGTCAGGATGGCAATAAACGTCGTTGCTGTAACGTTTGGAAGCAAATACAGAATAAAGTATACAACAGCTGCTACCAATAAGCCGCCAGAAGCAACTTCTTTTTTACCAAATTTCTTAACGAGCGGACCAACAAATGGCATAGCAACAAATACTGCCAATGATTGAAGAAGTCCAACTATACTTAAGGCTTTAGCATTTTCGAAGTAATTCTTAAACAAGTAGACGTTTACAGTACCAATAAGCATAAATACAATCATGAATGTTAAAGCGGCTACAAGGAACACCATTAGCGGCTTGTTTTTCACAAGTCCTTTCATGGTTTTGTTCATGTTTGTTTTTGGTTTTGACGTTTCGTCCATAACAATACGTTCTGTTGACATGTAGTAACAAGCAAGGTAGCAAGCAATTGCAAGGCCTCCAAAAATTAGCGCACCTAATAGGAAACGATCCGCATCAGCCTTATTGTTAACAAATAGAATCATTGGTCCAACTACGTTGATAACTAAACCAGCCATTTGAGCACCAGCGGTTCTCCAGCTTGATAATGCAGTACGCTCAACAGGATCAGCTGTAATAACAGAAGCCATTGAACCATAAGGGATGTTAACAGTTGAATACAATGTTCCCCAAACGATATAGGTTACATAAGCATAAGCAAGATAAAAACCATCAGATTGTCCAGGAATGGTTACGAACATAAGGACACCGGAAACAACGAGGGGAACTGACATCCTTAAAATCCAAGGCTTGAATTTCCCGTTTTTAGTTGCTTTCCTCGTATCAATGAAGCGGCCCCATGCTACGTCAGCAAAGGCATCCCACAAACGCGCAATCGTGAATAGCAACCCGACTGCTGCTGGATTCAAACCAAAAACATCTGTATAAAATACCATTAAGAATGCTGCTACAAGAATAAAGAAGAAATCATTCCCGAAATCACCAAACAAATAACCTAATTTGTCTCTCATGCCGAATGGGCGAACTTTTTTATCACTCATGTTTCTCACCTCAAAATAAGAATGTGTTCTATAAAAGTGCTTTTTGAATCCTGTGAAGCTTAAATAGAAATGAAGAATTAGTATTGCAGTATACCCTTTTTAAACACCTAAGGTTAATTTCTCTATTAGTTATTAGTTAACCCGGCTGCAATCATTCTTTAAATTGCTAGTAGAATTTCGGGTATTAGAAATTCCCCCCTCACTTGTTATACTAGTATACTAGCATCCCTTGTATACGTTTGCAAGAAAAAAGTGAAACCGGTAACAATTTGTTCAAAATTTTATTTTTTATTATTTCCATCTTTCTATTTTTCTTGCATTTTAGTGTTTTTCACTATCTAAGTTATAGAAAACTATTCCTATCTGCTTGTTACTGTTGATAGAATAGGCATTTTAGAAGGTTTTTCTCCCAGGATGCTCAATTTTAGCTGCTATAAAAAAAAACCACTTTTCAGTGGTTTCACGTGTTAACAGTTTGTATGGAATGATCAACAAAGCTTTTCTTTTCCCAGACCCGGCTTTTCCATCTAAAGTACATGATGATTCCCCGGAACCATTCATCAAATATAAATGCGATCCAAATGCCTGAGAGGCCGAGGCCCATTGTAATTCCCAGGAAGTAACCTAATGGAACGCTTATTGCCCACATTGACAGGAAAGCCATTTTAACAGGGAAGTTGACATCCCCAGCCGCCCTGAGTGCACTGATAATTACCATATTAAATGTTCGCCCTGGCTCCAGGATAAGGCAAAGCAGCAAAAGCTTAGCTCCTTCCTGGATAATAGCATTATTGTCAGTAAAAATGCCTAAAAGCGGTTCCCTTATCAAAACAATCGGAATAACCGAGACAATCGTCAACATCAGGCTCAGCCTAAGACTTTTCAAAAGGCGTCGATATGCACCGTCAAAATCCCCAGCACCAACTTTATAGCCAATCAGAATTTGCGTCCCCTGCCCCAGAGACATGCCAAACAGCATCATGAAGGACATAATATTCCATGTATATACCCTGGTTGTGAGTGCCATCGCGCCAATAAGGGCAATAATTGCAGTCATTGCCATTTGGCTTGTATTATACATAAGGTTTTCACCAGCAGACGGGATGCCAATCCTAAGGATTTTTTTAATATAGGAGAGATTGAAGCTGGTATAATCCTTCTGTCTAATTTTGAAAGGCAGGCGTTTATACATAATCCAAAAGATAAGCCCTACAGCAATCAATCGGCTAAGTGCAGTTGAAATGGCAACACCCTGGATACCAAGCTGAGGGATCCCGAACAAGCCATAAATGAACAAGCTGTTTCCTATAAGATGGATAATGTTCATTAAAACAGAAATAAACATAGCTTCTTTTGTAAAACCATTCGCACGTAGAATTGAGGACACTGTTACGAGCAAAGCCTGGGAAAACAGAGTTGCACCGACAATCAGCAAATATTGTTCTGCAAGCACATGGATTTCCGGAGTAAGCTGAAATAGACTTAAAAATTGATCCCTGAATAAGACAACCAATGAACTGACAACAAGCCCAAAAATGAGGTTCAAGGAAATAGAAACACCAGAGATACTCCTGGCCTCCTTGATGAGCCCTGCCCCCAGATTTTGCGAGATGAGCACTGTCGTCCCAGTCGCCACGAACTGGAATACCAGAATAGCAAAGAAAACCAGCTGATTCGCGACACCAACAGCCGCAACTGCTTCATCCGAAACATAAGCAAGCATAAAGGTATCGGTGCTGCCCATTAAAATATATAAAAATGATTCTATGAATATCGGCCATGTTAAGGTAAATAGGCCAGGCTCGATAAAGGCCTTTTTCTGTGCTGCCTGCATTACATTTCCCCTTCTTTCAACACGCAGCTTAGCGCATTTATTAGATAAGGCGAATCCTCCTTCAGCAGGATTTTTCACTGATGATTAGTCCCGCAAAGCCCATTGTTTTACATAGAGCTAAAGCCCGAAGAACAATCACAATTAATTCAATCGGACCTTCAAGTTGAAAACATACAAACCTATATTACTCTTTTTCAAAAAGATGTCTATAGGCAATTTTCAATAAAGAAACAGTGTATGCGCCTTGTTGACAAAATATCAGGCCTGCGCCGTAAATAACGTAGAAAGTGTCAGGAGCTTCAATAAATCCTGACACTTTCATTCATTAAGTAATTGTTTCAAATTGTACCTTATGGAGGTTGGCAAAAATGCCACCCCGCTCAATCAGTTCTGTATGAGTACCTTCTTCGGCAATTCCGTCTTCTGTGACGACGATAATTCGATCTGCATTGCGGATTGTTGCCAGCCTGTGGGCAATGACAAGAGTCGTACGATCCTTCGCCAATTCATTCAGTGCCCTTTGGATAATCCGCTCTGTTTCTGTATCAAGGGCGGAAGTGGCTTCATCAAGAATGAGGATTGGCGGGTTTTTCAAAAACATCCTTGCGATGGCAATCCGCTGTTTCTGGCCGCCTGATAACTTCAAGCCGCGCTCACCGATTTGGGTTTCATAGCCTTCGGGGAGACCCGCAATAAAATCTTTTAGATGCGCCCTGCGTGCAGCTTCCTCAATATCATCCTGGGTTGAATCCAATGAACCGTAGGCAATATTCTCGCGAAGCGTCCCGGTAAACAGAAAGACGTCTTGTTGAACGATACCGATTTGGGAACGCAAAGACTTTTTAGTCATATTGCGGATATCAATTCCATCTATTGTGATACAACCGCCGTTGACGTCATAAAAGCGTGGTATTAATGAACATATAGTTGTTTTACCTGCTCCAGAAGGACCAACGAAGGCAATCGTCTCACCATGGCGAATCTGAAGGTCAATTCCCTTTAATACCGGTTTATTGTCATCATAGCTGAAGGTCACATTGGTAAAGTCTATATTTCCATTTAGGCTGCTGACTTCAATTGCATCCTCGACATCAATTACATCGGGAGTCTGATCGATCAGCTCGGTAAACCGTTTGAAACCAGCCATTCCTTTAGGATAAAGCTCGAGAATGGCACTAATCTTGTCAATTGGTTTGAACAGAACATTTACATATAAGACAAACCCAACCAGTTCTCCATAGGTCATCGTACCAGTAAAGCTAAGCCACGCTCCATAAACAAGAACAATCAAGACCATAATCCTGGTTGAAAAATACATGCCCGCAAGGCTAAACGACATAACTTTGTAGCCAGTTAATTTAGCGAGGCGGAATTTCCGGTTATTTTTCTTGAATCTTTCAATCTCAAAATCTTCATTCGTAAACGACTGAACGACGCGAATTCCAGCGACACTATCCTCGACCCGGGCATTAACATCCGCAATGTTGCTGTACATGTTTTTCCATGCCGCATTCATCCTCTTGTTTGAATAATACATCAGCCAGATGAGGAACGGTACAATCATCATGATGACAAGGGCCAGTTTTACATTAATGGTAAGCATTATCCAGAATGCGCCAACGAAGGTCATCGCCGCAATAAATAAATCCTCGGGACCATGATGGGCCAGCTCGCCAAGATCAAACAAGTCATTTGTTATTCTGCTCATGATATGACCTGTCTTTGTGTTATCAAAAAAGCGGAAGGATTGTCTTTGGACATGCTGAAAAAGCTCCTGCCTCATATCCGTTTCAATATTGATACCAAGCTTATGGCCCCAGTAGTTGACGATATATTGAAGGCAAGTGCTTAAAACATATAAAAGCAATAGCCCGATGCTAACACCGACAATGGCATTCCAGTTTTGACCCGGCAGCAGTTTATCAATGAACCATTGGACTGCCATCGGAAATGCAAGCTCAAGCAATGCGACAATCACTGCACATGTGAAATCAATAATGAATAACCGCTTATGCGGTTTGTAGTATGTAAAAAAACGATGAATCATCCTGAGTTATCCCCCTTTGTCTTACCGATTATAGTCCACCGTTGGCAGATTTTACAATACTTAAATAGGGGATTTGGTCAGGGTCATACTCTTTTACTTCTATATAATAAACTTTTACAATCTTTTAACCTCTAGTTAAAAAGTAAAGAGTATTAGTCCTCTATAATGAAGGAAACTGAGATTATGGAGGGTTGATCAGTATGACAAAATTCATTCAGACCTGTTACGACTTTGAGTGTCAGCTTTTCTATAGCATCAATCGCCATTTCGAGCATAAAATCATGAGTAAATGGATTGGATTGATTACCCATTTTGGCGGCGCTACTTTTACAATCGGAACCGTACTATTTCTCCTGTTTTTTACAACAGGCAAAGCTGCTACTGCAGCTACAGCCTGCGCATGGGCACTTGCATTAAGCCATCTGCCCGTTTATATAATCAAGAAACTCTTCCCCCGCAAACGCCCTTACCTGGCACTTGAAAGAGCGTTAATACCTGAAAACCCTTTAAAGGATCATTCGTTTCCATCCGGACACACGACTGCAGTCTTCTCGGTTGTAACACCGCTATCCATCCAGTTTCCTGTCCTTTCACTTTTTCTTATCCCTTTGGCATTTTTAGTTGGACTATCAAGGGTTTTTCTTGGTCTCCATTATCCTTCGGACGTACTGGCTGGAGCCTTGCTTGGAGTTGCTACGGGAGCCATTTGTTTATCACTTTTATAAAAACAAAAGCGCAAGTGAATCGATGTTGACTTATCGTAACGAGGGGAACGAAGTACACTAGGCGATAGGTGCTGGAGCTAGACGTAGAAAAACCCGATATAATAGCAACTATTGTTGCGAAAAGCTATATTTGTGTATGCATGAAGCAAAAAGGAACGGGAAGCCGTTCCTTTTGTCGTGAAATTAAAATCCCGGAAAATTGGATAAGTCTGACCAGCGGATGTATAAAAGAACAAATGCTAACACCCCAAGAACAAGGATTGTTACGGTTTGCTTAAAAGGGTCCTTTGCCCTTAAGTGGGTCACGACTCCACCAATCCCAGTTATTCCGAGGAGGAGTGCACCTGCTGCAGCCCAGCTTGGATGCCAATAGCCAACAATTAACGCCAAAGCACTCGCCACTTCAACCAGCCCAGTTACAACCCTGAACCATTGCGGCAGGCGCCAATGCGTAAAGTTATCGACATGCATTTTGGATCCTGTAATCTTCCCTGAACCAGCCATTAAGAACATGGCAGCCAACAGTCCTTGCAGCACGTACGCTAAAATTTCCATTTGCCTCGCCTCCTAATAAATATATATGCGGTGCAAATAGGAAATTTCCATGAACAAAAGCTTTTAATTGAAGCCTATAAAAAAAATGCATAACCCTTTTTAAAAATTGCTTTTGTAACCTTATTTTAATATGCTCTCTATTCTATGCAGCTCTTCCGGGCTGAACTTTAGGTTTTGCAATGCCTTCACATTTTCCTCCAGCTGACTTACCTTACTGGCTCCAATCAATGCCGAAGTTATTTTTCCATCCCACAGCACCCACGCTAAAGCCATCTGGGCAAGTGATTGGCCTCGTTCTGATGCAAGTTCGTTTAAACTCCTTACCTTTTCCAGCTTTTCCTCTGTAACATCGCTTTCCTGTAAGAAGCTCTTTGGTTTCATGGCCCTGGAATCAGAAGGAATCCCATTTAAGTACCGGTTTGTCAGCAAACCTTGTGCAAGGGGAACGAATGCAATCGACCCGACACCTTCTTCCTGCAGCAAGTCTGTAAGTCCGCCCTCAATCCAGCGGTCAAACATGGAGTAGGATGGCTGATGAATTAAAAGTGGAGTTCCAAGTTCCTTAAGAATGGAAATTGCTTTCCTCGCTTCTTCGGCACGATAGTTTGAGATTCCAACATATAGCGCCTTCCCCTGCCTGACAACATGGTCAAGTGCCATCATCGTTTCCTCAAGCGGGGTTTCAGGGTCTGGGCGATGATGATAGAAAATATCGACATAGTCCAAGCCAATTCTTTTCAGGCTTTGGTCTAGACTTGAAACGAGGTACTTTCTCGAACCCCAGTCGCCATAAGGGCCTTGCCACATCGTATAGCCGGCTTTTGTTGAAATAATCATTTCATCCCTATAAGAAGCAAAATCCTTTTTTAATATCTGCCCGAAGTTCTCTTCAGCGGATCCTGGGGGAGGTCCATAGTTGTTTGCAAGATCGAAATGGGTGATTCCAAGATCAAAAGCTTTACGTATCAAAGACCGCCCGTTTTCAAAAACATCCATGCCGCCGAAATTATGCCAAAGACCCAATGAAATTGCTGGCAGCTTCACCCCTGAGCGCCCGCAGCGGTTATAAACCATTGAATCATATCGCTGTTCACTTGCTTGATAGACCATATATCTTACCTCCCTGATTAAAAACCCCTTATAAATTAACCATACTCTAACTTACACAATCGGGCATGCTCAGGGAAAGAATTTATTAGGTCTATAGAAATCAACAACCCGGGCCTTAAAGCCACGGGCTGGAATTGCTTATTCCTTTATACGAGCCTCGGAAACAGCATAAAAGACTTCGTTGTACATCTTTTCCACGCCAGCTTCGGATGCTTCAAACGTATAGGCATTTTCCTTTTGAATGCCAAGGTTATCGGCTTCTTTTGTGACGTCGATATTGGCACCCATAAAAATGAACTCCCAGTTGTATTTCTTCTGCTGATGATTGATCAGTTCCTTTACCTTTTTATAGGTAAATTCACGGCTTGCGTTTTCAAAGCCGTCTGTCGTAATCACAAAAATAACCTTTCCGGGCCGCTGTTCATCCGGGGTTCCCGCAAGCCTGCTGCCTACATCCAATATTGTTTTTCCTACTGCATCCAAAAGGGCTGTGGTTCCTCTGACATAATACTCATTGTGTGTCAGGATAGCGTTTTGTGCTTGAATCCCATTCCAAAGGACCTCATAACTGTCATCAAAGAGCACCGTCGTTAAACGCGTTTCTCCTTCGAGACTGCCCTGCCGTTTGATAAATGAATTGAAGCCTCCGATTGTATTGCTCTCTAGCCCGGCCATTGAGCCGCTTCGGTCCAATAAAAAAATGATTTCGGTTAAATTCTTGTTCACTATCCATCATCCTCCTTTTTGCTTCTGATATAATAGTAAACTGAATAATCGATTATATGGTCGCTTGAGAGGCGACAATTGGAGGACTTGGCGGATGCTTACTCAATCTCTTTTGCAGGAACTGCAGGAATACCTGCTTGAACATCAACAAATCAGAATGTTCGACGATTCTAGTAGTTCGAAGGAATCTTATGAGAGTGAACGGGTTCTTCAAAACATCTCTCCGCTCGAAATTGAAGATTTCATCAAGGGCAACCGTAAGAAGTCGTTAAGAGAAGTCCTTTTTTCTTTTATTGATGAAAAAGGATTGGCAGATTCCGAGATTTATAAAAAGGCCCTCATTGATCGCCGCCATTTCTCGAAAATCCGTTCCAACTTAAATTACAGGCCTAAAAAGAATACTGTGATCGCACTTGCACTCGCACTTGAACTAAATGAAGATGAAATTGAAGAGCTATTAAGTTCCGCTGGTTACTCCCTATCAGATAGCGATACTTCTGACCTGATTGTAAGATATTTCATTGAACACCATATATACGACATCCACCAAATCAATGAAGCTCTCGAATACTTCAGTGCAAAACCGCTAAGCGGCAGAGTTTCTCAGGCAGATTAAAAAAGCGGGCTTTGGCCCGCTTTTCCTGTTATATGGCTAGTGATTCTATGAGTATACTAGAGAAAACTACCAGGAGGCTTATCCACATAGCCACAAAGTGCCGGTTGTAGCGCATAGTACTTCTAATACTCAGAGGAGTTGTACTTTTTACCGCCAACAATAATTTAGAAACTAGCTTACTCGCAGGAAGGGAAGTTTATGTTTTTAGCTGTCAGGTTGGCGGTTAAAGCCTTTTTCCTGAAATAGTGGGGGCATAACTACAGTTGTTACGAATAACATTAGAAACTTAAGACATTAAAAGTTAAACCGGAAAACCCGGCAGATATGATTAATCTGCCGGGCTTCTAACCTTGAATTATTGGAGCTCTTCCTTAAGCATACTCAAGCTCCTACTCCCATTTATGCTCTTTATAGCCCTTCTCTTTGATTCCTTTGTTTACTTCATCAATAATAGCTTTGCCACCACGCTGCATGTATTCGTCCACAAGTTTATCCCAGTCTGATACCGGTCTTTGGCCTGCAATCATTTTCGCTTGTTCGTTCATGATGAACTGCTTTAGGTCGGCACCCTTTTCTTGACTCGTGTTCGAAATAACTCCATGGGACGGATTAATATACATATTATGAGACTCATAGATTTCCTGCAGGGAGGTAACCAGTGCCTTCATTTCAGGAGTTTTGTAATCATCGGCATATACCACGTTTGCATCTGAAGGAACATGTTCCCTGTTATCCAGGAAATATGTAGATGGTGCCAGCCCTTCAGAAGAGAAAGTTTCAACACGGACTGCTGCATTGCCTTCCATGTTGTAACCAGTGCCTGCTTTCCCCCACATCCAATCGAAATCAGCGTTATCCGGTGTTTTTTGGTCCAGCGGGAAAAATTTCTTTCCGAAATCCACCATTTCTAGAGCCCTATAGGCTTTTCCTTCGTCGTCACCAAGCTTTGCATTCAGTGCCAATATACCTGAATAGCCAGATCCCATTGTAAAGCCCTGTGAGTTATCTGGTGCTTTAAATGGCGGCAGGGCAACGAACTCGGCATCAGGTTGAATTTTCTTTAATCCAGTCAAGTAATCTTCACTCATCCCGGATACGCCAGCAACAAAAATACCAGCTTTTCCAGAGTAAAATTCATTATTGGTATCGGCCCAGTTCAGTACAGCAAAATCTTTCGTCATGGCCCCATCCTTATACAGATTGGCAAAGAATTGGATCACTTCTTTACGGCCGTCCGAAATAATTCCGGGGATGAAGTTCCCGTCCTTATCTTGATGGTACCATGCGTCAGCATCCCAATAGGCCCCCATATTGTAGTTCGGGTTAATTCCTTCTCCAATTGCAAGGCCATACGTATCATTTTTGCCGTTTTTATCCGGATCATTTTTCGTGAAAGCTACCGCAACGTCCTCAAGCTCCTTATAGCTTGTAGGAACCTTCAATCCAAGGTTATCGAGCCAATCCTTTCGGATGATTGGTGTTAACGGGTAAGGGTTTGAATAACGAGGGATTCCATAAACCTTACCATTTACTTTAAAAGAATCATAAACATGATCAGGAATTTTCCCAAGAGTATCATAGTGTTTCAGGTAGTCATCAAGCGGCAGAAAAGCCCCTTCCTGAGCCCATTGGTAAAACCTTGGGTCATCAGCGGTAAAGCCGATTAGATCCGGCATGCTGCCAGAAGCAACAACTGCGGAGGATTTTTCTGCATAGTCTGCCTGCGGGATAATTTCCGGCTTGTAATCTACATTAAAACGTTCATTAATCATATCAAGGCCCGGGCTTGTTGCTGGAGGCGGATCACCGAAACGCCATGTCATACCAGTTATCGTATATTTCTCGCTATGATCAAACGGGTCAATAGCGGTTTCCTTATCATCTTTTTTGTCACTCTCGCCCTTTGTTTCATCCGAGCTGCAAGCAATTGCCGTAAAGCTGAGACCTAGAATTAACAAGCCAGATAAAAGATCCTTTTTTCTCAAATTAACCCCTCCGGTTCATATTTTCAATGGGTAATAACATTTTTAGACTAGTGGCATCTCACATAGAAAATCAGCCTTTTACAGATCCCAGCATCACCCCTTTTGCAAAATGTTTTTGAAGAAACGGATACACAATTAAAATTGGAACGGTAGCTAAAAGAATTGCTGCCATTTGAACCGTTTCAGGCGGCGGCAAGGATTCCATCATTTCATGGCCGCCAAGAGCGGCATTGGGTTCGTTAACTATAACAATTTGTCTGAGGATAACCTGGATGGGCCACATTGCCGGATCACTCAAGTACAATACTCCGGTAAAGTAGCTATTCCAGTGGCTGACTGCGTAAAAGAGACCAAAGGCTGCAATTGCAGGCTTGGACAATGGCAATATGATTTTAGCAAATATTTGCAAATCATTTGCCCCATCAATGACTGCAGCTTCTGTCAGCTCTTCAGGAATTCCCATAAAAAACTGTCTCATGATAATTAAATTGTATGGACTGATTGCTACAGGGATTATCAAGGCCCACCAAGTATTAAGCAGACCAGTTTCCTTTACAATCATGTAGGTTGGAATCATACCGGCAGAAAATAACATTGTAAAAAGAACCAGGAAGAGGAGAATCCGTTGCCCAGATATCTTTCGGGTCAAAGCATAAGCCATTGTTGATGTAAAAAACAAGTTTACAAATGTTCCCACTACTGTAATATAAATCGTTACAAAGATAGAACGGATGAATTGATCGGAGCCAAGAATATATGTATAGGCATCCGTTACCCATTCCTTTGGCCATAGAAAAAAGTCATTCTCCAGGAAATCGCTCAAAGTTGAAAATGAGACTGCAAATATATAGAGAAAAGGTAATACCATAGCTGCGGCAATAATGAGAAGTAAAATATTGTTTGCACCGTCAAAGATTTTTTCACCCGTTGTTCCTTTATACAAGCAACTCCCTCCATTTCATATCAATATAGGCCTTCTTCCCCGAACCGCTTGGCAAGCCTGTTAGCGAGTACTACCAAAATCAATCCAATAACTCCCTTGAATAAACCAACGGCTGTGGCAAAACTATAATTAGCCTGTTGAATCCCCTTAAAATACACAAATGTATCAAGGACATTGCCAGATTCCATATTGAAGGGGTTGAGCATCAAAAAGATTTGTTCAAACCCGCTGTCCATCACGGTTCCCAGACGCAAGATTAATAGAATGATAATCGTGCTCTTCAATGCAGGGAGAGTGATATGCCATATTTGCCTCCAGCGGTTCGCGCCATCCATCACCGCTGCTTCATACAGGTGAGGGCTTATACCAGAAAGGGCTGCAAGGAAAATGATAGTTCCCCAGCCCGATTCCTTCCAAATAATCTGTAATACTATTAAAGGTTTAAACCAGGCAGGGTCAGTTAAGAAGGGAAGCGCTTCCATTTTAAATGCATCATTCAAAAAATTGTTGACAATCCCTTCACTTCTTAAAAAGATGACGGTAATACCTACTACGACTACCCATGATAGAAAATGTGGCATATAGACAATGGACTGAAGGAATCTTTTGTATACCTGGCTTCTTAATTCGTTTAGCATTAGGGCAAGCAAAATGGAAATTGGAAAGGCGAATATGATTTGGAGCAATGAAATTTGTAAGGTGTTCCATACTACCCGGATGACCTCGGGATCTTCAAAAATAAGTTTAAAATATTTCATGCCCACCCAAGGGCTGTCTGCAAAGCCGCGAAACGGGCTGTAGTCTTTAAATGCCAGTAAAAGGCCGGCCATTGGAATATAGCGATAAATCAAGAAAAACAAAACTCCTGGGAGAAGCAGCAAGATCAAGTATCGGTCGCGCCATAGTTTGTTTTTAAGTTTGCTCAATTTGGTGTCACGCTGTGGTTTATTTTGAATGACTAGGGAAGGATTTTGTTCTGAGCTTTTCTTTACCTCCAATATCCAACTCCCCTTTCCTATGTATTTATCAATTGCCATCGTCTCTTTAATACATGTATACGACATGTATTTATAATGAAACAATAATACAAATTTTATGAAAATTCAATGCTTATTTTATGAATCATGTGATTTTTTCTACTCCCAGGCTTTTTTATCTAGAAGTTCAAAGAGACGACATGAGAGAAACATTAAGGGAAGGGCAATTAAGCTCCCCCCAAAAAAAGGAAGCAGCCCGGGGATTTTCATCAGTAAATAATAAGGGAAGTAAAATCCCAGAGCCATAAAAACAGAATATAATGGATTGGATACGGTGATTAGAACCGTGTTCCTTATGTATTGAAGAATAGTTAATTTAAACTGGACATAAACAGGAAAAGCAAAAAGAAGAGCTGCAAGATAGACTGCGCCAAGTAAAAAAAAGAAATAGGCAAGAATGGTTGACCATAAAGCGGGAATTCCCCGGAAGAATTGAAGGTCTACATACAGGATTCCTCCAATGATGACCCACGAATACCCATATACGTTCGATTTTAAAAATTCTCTGCGGTATTCCTCCTTGAAATGTGAAAACAAAGGTACGTCAAGATTTCCCTCTATATGCCATTTTCGAATCACTGAAAACATGGCAACAGTGGAAGGGAAAAAGCCAACAATCCCTGCTCCCAGGGCAATTCCCGCCAGCCATACGATATTAAGGTAAGCCAGCTTCATTCCCCAATTTCCGAAGCGGTATAAACTTCCCTTCCATCCTGTAAATTCCATCCTCCTGCACCCTTTCCACACATCCACCTCAAATAGGACACTTGAAAATATAATCCTATTTTACTCAGAGTTTTCCAATATGCCAGATTACCTAATTATCTCAATTTCACTTCTACCCTCAGGCAAATCAAGCACTAGCTCCCCTGTTTCCGGAAGGAAAACAAACTGGTTTGCTTCGGCTACAGCACCATTGATGATTACCCTTGAAGGTTCGCTGATAAGAAAAGAAACCTTTGTCCGCTGCTTTGCTTCCACCGTTCCCGTTGCTCCCGCTTCATGGAAATGGACGGATACACAAACAATTCCGCTGGCGTGAAAAACAGCAGTTTTATTCACTAGTAATTGGTTGCCATTTATCAAGGTGTATTTTAAAGGTTCAGCATCTCCTTGCCTGAGTGAAACCCATCCCTGTTCACCCATTAACTCTACTATTTTATCTCTGGATGATTGATAAGCAGTAGACCGGTCCTCATTGGTCAACATGTAATCGATAAGCGACTGGGACGCATCTTCCACCTTCAATTCGAACATTGCACCTGAATGGATGACACGGCAGGTTAATCGGTTTCCGTCAGCACCATGAACATCCTCTGGCTGAATCAAAACAACCTGATAGTCAACTTCATTGGAACCATTCACTGACACTTCAAGGCAGGATCCATACCTCTCAGCTCCCGGATACTGGCTGATAGTTTTAGCGGTATCTGGCGGATAGCATATGGTTAGCGCCACTGCTGCCTGCTCCCCAATAAACCGTATCGTGTTTTCTGATGTCTCATCCCGTGGATGTAATTCCTTCCCCCCAGCCTGAATGGCTGCTGGGGTATGGTACAGGAAGGAAAGTCTGCTATCCTTCTTTTTCTTAACGGCCCTATCAACAATGAGAAAATATCGCCTATCCAGGTGGATTATTTTCCGTTCCCACTGCATAATTCCTTTATCATAAGCATCGCCTGCTTCCCCGATGACACAAGAGAAGTCCTTGGAAGTAAACCACTCTGTTAAATTGCCTCCGCCTCTTTGTATCTGGCCTCTGCCGTCAACAAGCATACTGTTATGGCCAATCGTTCCCAGGGTGAATTCCCTCCTCGGACCTTCCACGTAGTCCTGATAGCCAGGATTTGTAATAAGCCATTCACCTGCAGCATGCAGGATGAAGTTGTTCTGGTCATAATGGTTATGGTCCTTTGCAGACTGGCTCGACGAAAACGCAAGAAAATGGTCTCCTTGCTTCCATCCGCTTCTGAAAGCAGCCCAGCCAATAAGCGGGAATACCTTTGAAGGACGGCCCTTGTAGAAACTCTCAGGCTCAACCGGCGCCGGTACTTTTTTCAAATCTATTAATATATCGAATTTCGGTTCAAAGTATCGATGAATGTACCAGCTTGATAATCTGTTACCTGTGTTGGATGCAAGTACTGACATTAAATAATATAGATCAAGATCATAAAAGGAGTCCGAGAAATTGACAAAACCCGGCTTATTTCCCGTACCTAGCAAATAAATAAAAAGATCGGGAAGGTGTCGGAAATAGTCATGTTTGATAAGCTCGTCGTTTCCGGTTGACCGTTTCAAAATGTCAGCTGCCAGCAAAATATGTCGGGCAGCGACGTTCAAATATAACAAGCCCTCAATCTCGGGATCACTCAGCCGATTGTCCAGGTACCTGCTAATATACCCAAATGAATTTGTCAGAAATGGATTTATTTCATCATGGTTGCTGTCATCTAGAATCGCCAGCGAGCCAATCATCATCGCAACACGCTTTGATGCAATAATATTATGGCTATCAAAATTCAGAAAATCTATTTCGAGAGGCTTAAGTCCCCTTTGAAAAATCGTATGTTCAATTATTTGTTTTTCTTCGTTCGTAAGAGTAGTAAAGATAGCATCATACCCTATAGCCATACCTATTGTGAAATGGGCAATGCTTAAATTGCCTTCCGCTCCTCTGTCCCCGAATTCAAACCACTTCGCAAATTTTGTTATAGACAAAAGATATTCCTTAACCTTTAAGGCAAATCGCTCTTCCCCTGTCATTCCGTAAGCAAATGACAGAACCTTGATCCTCTCTTCGATTGCCCTGGAGTACATGGTCCAAAATGGAAAATCTATATAGCCAGGCGGGTCCCCAACAGGTTCAAGCTGAACAAGGGGCAGTGGGATGTCTAGTACCACATTGCAGCTGGGATAGTGAACAGAAAATTCCCGTTCACTGAAATATTCCTCAGCAAGAAGTTCCACACTGCTCCATATCTCGTCAAAACGGATGGTACTCCCTGTTCCATTGGCATTTAGGCGAGACTTAATTTCGGATATTTCTCCCTCATTGAACAAAACTCTTGGATGAGGCCTTACAGTTTCTATGAACCAATTCGTATCCATACATCCAACAAATCCTTTCTGAAGCAAAGAGTCGAGGGTCGGTTCCAGCAACAAGAAAAACCTTTTACTATTCGACCCTAGGCGCCTTAAGAGATGGCCATTTCCTGATTCAGAAGCATATCAATTCTTTTGCATGAATCCTCGGGCGTTTCCATATTGGCCCAAAGCAGGTGAAGTTCATTTTCAATAAGTTCCAGTTCCTTAATTGTTACATTTAATTCTCTCATTGTCACTGCATGGGGCATTATATCCTTAAACGCATTGTAGTGAGTGGGATGCACTCCAGGCTGAAGTAAATAATTATCTTCCGCTACAAATCGGAGGACAGGAATTGTACAGCCATTCTGTTTAAGCATCGCTTGGGCTTCAGTACTGATCATATAGCTTATCAGTGCCTGGGCAGCCTCCTTCATGGTGCTATTGGCATTCACTCCAAGCCCGCCGCCAAGGAGCAATGTGCCTTGTTTAGCGTTTTTAGGCGGCGGCAGGATATCCCATTTAATTTTATGATCTCTGAACTCGTTCATAAAATAATAGGTTGTAAGGATCATCCCGGCCCTTTCCCGCATGAATAGATTTTCGGCAAGGTCATTGCTGCCATGTGAAAATATTGGGGATACCTGATGCTTATACATTAGATCAACGCAATATTGGAGTGCTTCAATATTTTCCTTGCTGTTCATAACTGACTTTGAACGGTCATCAGTCATAAATCGTCCTTCATTTTGTAAAAGGAAGACAGGCCACCGATTCGATGATGCAGAAAAACAAAAGCCATATTGATCGATTAAATTGTTCCCGTCAAGGTCCCTAGTATTTTGGCGGGCAATTTCAAGCAGTTGATTCCATGTATCCATTGTAAAGTTTTCGGGAACACCTGCTTGGTCAAACATTTTTTTGTTATAGCAGATCATGACAGGTGAAAATACGAAAGGCGTAACGAGGACTTTGTTTTGATAGGTGAACATATCAAAGACCTTTTTATAGCTATCCTTTTCCGGATCAAAGTGATCAGGTAGAAAAGGTTCTATAATATCAAGCCGATCTGTTTCTACAAGCTGGCGAAAGTGGTAATCAGAAACAATAAAAACATCCGGGCCGTTATCTATATCAATAGATTTGGTTAAATTGTAGATATATTGACTATTTGGCATAACCTGCAAATCAACCTTTATAAAGGGATTCAGCTGTTCAAACCTCTCAATAATCTGCTCGATAATCTCTATTTCATATGAATCTGAAAACCAGCCGAGCGTGAGGGTTTGCTTTTGGGTATCATGGGGAATTGTTACCCGATTTCCCTTTCCCGGGATTTTTTCAATCAAGCCCTCCTCAACGAGCTGAGCCAGAGCTTTTCGGATTGAAACCCTGCTTAAGTCATATTCTTTGCTTAATGTATTTTCAGGAAGAATAAACTCGCCTGGTTTAATTAAACCAGAAATAATTTCTTCCTTTAATTCGTGGATAAATTTATTATATCGGTCTTCAAAATCACTTTTTCTTTTAAGCATATATACAGCTCCCATACAGCATGATAACCCTTATTTTAGTTGAGTTATATAGGTTTTGCAAAACCCTTTTCCTTGCCGCCTTAATCCTCATTCGCATACAGCCAGTGATCAAGGAAAGAATAAGCAAGCTCTCTAATTTCAGGAGGGAAATCATGGCCTGAATTACCGATTAATGAAACAAATTTTCCCTCTTCGCCTAGCCAGCTGTATAATGCAGCCAAATCAGCCAGCCCCTGGGCGGCCGGCTGCCAATGCGGGAAAATCTTGTCGCTCTGTCCCATCCAGAAAAATAGAGGAATTGGTGCGGCCAGAGCAGCAATTTCATTAAATTCATAGGGGACTTTTCCATTGTTAATATACTCGCTTATTCTTGGGATATGGGAAAACCAATCCCGCTTTCCCCATCTATGGGTTTCAGGATCACCGGCAAAAGTCGAGAAGCCGCAGCTGCAGACAGCAGCCTTAATCCTTGAATCTATCCCGGCCAGAAAATAAGCGTTATAACCGCCCAAGGAATGCCCAATCGCGCCTATTTTCTCTGAATTTACCAGATTTATAGTTTCTAGTAGAGAGATACCTTGCCTATGATCGGAAATCATCTTTGCAACAGCAGACCATTCGGGGTGCTGATTATAAAATGGCGCTGTATGGAACGGTTTCTCATTCGGGAGAATCCGTTCGCCTGCTGCAATCGTATCAGGGGCCAGCACAATATAGCCCCTTCTCACAAGCTCTAGTGCGTAGATGCGATTATCCCTTCCAGACGCGAGGGAGATATCATCCTTCCCAACCTCACTGGTCGGATGAAGGGCAAGTACAGCCGGATAAGCATTTCCACCAGTATTCCCACCATGAAACAACAAGTGCTTTATATCCTCTTCGGCCAACAACTTACGACTAGGTTCTCCTTCCACAGGGACTAGTATATTAGCTGGAACCCTGTCGGCATGAACGGAAGAATAACGGACTTTGATTAGCAAATGATCATCAAATATAACCCAGGAAACAATATCCACTTCAACTTCTACAAGTGGCGGGATTCCCCCGATGGACTCCAGCCATACGTTTAAAATCGATTCTCTTTTTCTCTTCCATTGATCAAGTGTGCTGACATTTTTGAGCAAGGGAGGAACTCCGGACGAGGCCATTTCTGCTAAGGAGTACAAACTCTCATCTCCAATTGGTTTTATAGTCATTCAAGGACAAGGCTAACCGCTACTCCATTTCGGCATATATGCTGCAGAGATGGCTGCCGCTTCCGTAAAAAATCCTGCCTTCATAAAAGGCTATCCCACTTGTTGCATGTAAGGGTAAGGACATGTTAATATTCGGTTCCAGTAAAGCCCCTTCTTGTATCCTGATAGACAAAACCGCCTTGTTCAGCAGGACAAACAGAGTGCTGGAGGAGCGCTCGAACGCAAATCCATTCCGCACTATAGTACCGCAATCGGAAACATCCTTTTGAAATAGCACTTCCTGGGTAAATGGATTGCAGACAAAGTAAAGACTTTTGTCTGTCAGGCAATGGGCTCTGTCGAACGGGTCGACAAAGATTTGGGCAATTTCACGTGCCCCTGCAATAGGGACAAAACTATCCGCCGCTTTTTGCAACTTCCGATCAAAGAGATACAAGCGGGCTTCTTTTTCAGATGTTCTAGCTCCTCCAGGGGTATCAATGCTTGTTCCCCCCAGTATCTCTCCCGTTTTCATTTCGCCAAGGCTGATTGTGCTTTGATTAGGAACCAGCCGGTCATGGGTAACAACAATATTCTTTTGTGTTTCCACATTGTATATACCAAGGCCGCCGCCAACCATGCCGTAACCAGGGAATCCTCCCCATGCGATATGCTGATTGTCCCTTAAAGAAATTGCACAGCGCGGCCGGTGAATATCCTCGGTCCGAAGGAGAAGCCTTGGGTTTTTCCCCTGCACAATAGGCTGCTTCAAATCAAAGCTATACAGCTTGCCACCTGCATAGGCAACGCCGATCATGTAATCGCCCTGGGAGGCATAGGCTGGTATGTTTCCGCCTCCACCTTCTTCAATGACCTCGCCACCGTAATTAGTAATCTCCCCAGTTATGAATTCATAGCGAAATAACTGCAGTGGATGCATCGATGTTCCGTATAGATACCCATCCGGACTGCTATACAAGGTTGATAAAGCTGTCCCGTCCGAATGATACAGTAGTTTTCTCCGTTTTGACAGTCCAATTTCTTTATTCAGAAAAACGGCATATCCCTCCGAAAGGCTATATGAGAGAACCCTATGCTCCGCTTCATTATTCCTGTGGACTTTTTGGAAACCACTGCCGGAAAAATGGGAGGAAGGCAGCTCGGTATCGCTTATTTCCTGGTGAGTACCTTCCGTGAATGTTAGCCACCTGGAAGAATGGTTCACTTCCCTCATATCATTGGCTTGCCAATGCCCGTAAACCGCATTGTCCGTACCCAGGTAAACATACCCGGCTCCTTTATTCCGTTCGGACTTGGGGACGAGGCTTTTTTTTATGCCTTTTACAGAATGGAAAGCGACAATGTCTTTATGCTCGGTACCTATCCCGATATAAACCCATCCCTCCCCATCCACCGCAAGGCTTCCCGCGTATTTTTCAACCGGGTCCATGGAACCGTAATCCACGATTTCCTTGCTTTCAGGGCTGTACCGCAGCAAATGGCAATGGGGGTAAGAAGTAAAGTAAATAAACCCTTGGCGGTCTTCCGCAAAGCTGAGGCCAACAATTTCTTCCCCATTATCAATAGCCTTAGAGAAAACAAAACCTTCCTCCAAAAAGGGGTCAAGAACCAAAAGCATATTTCCGGCACCAGTATAAAAAAGCCCTTTGCTACTAAAAGAGGAATAAGGGTACTCTTTATTGCCATCCGGGAATAAAACCTGCCTCGAAGCTCCAGTTTCAGGGTCTACAATTAATGCAAATCCTTTCGCAGCTATGACAAACCTCGTCTGGCCCTCCTTGATGCAAAAAGCGGCAGTCCTTTCCTCTTCAGCCTGAACCGGAATTCCGTGGTCCATAAATAGCGAGCTTCTTCCCAATGACGTTCCTCCTTTCAACTGTGATAAATCTCGGAAAAAGGGGCCTGCCCTTCTTAACGGGTATAATAAGCGGCAACTTTTTGAATAGCCCCGATCATTTCCTCAACGTCCCCATCAGTATAAAATTCATTAAGGTTAACGCGAATCGCAGTCCCCAGGATAAGTTCCGCGTTAGGGCAGCTGCCTGGCGAATAATCATAAGAATCCTGCTCAAAAGGAAAATGGCTGTTTTTATAGGCATGTTGATTCTGAAACAAAGCCTGAGCATAAAGAACCTTTGGAATATAGCCGGCCTGATTTGGAATGCCTTCAGCTTCGAGGGCTTCGGAAAACTCCTCTCTGGAGCAGGTCAGTTCATCCAAATTCAATGTAAACATATAAAACCAATAGCTGCACCAGCCGCCTTCGGTTATTTTCATAGGATTTATGCCCTTTAATCCGTTCAACCCTTGATTCAGCTTCTCTCCAAGCTGATTCCTCCTTGTGCAAATCCAATCGAGCTTCTTTAGCTGCGCTATGCCGACAGCCCCCTGCAGCTCGGTCATCCGGTAATTCGGTGCCAGGTATTCCAAATCCTTTGTAACCGAACTGCCATGCCGTTGATAGTTTTTATCCGCAAAAGCATGTGTGGTGTAATAATCTTTCTCGTCTCCCGAGTTTACCGTAACAATGCCGCCATCCCCAGTTGAGATATGCTTAAAATCGTTTGTGCTAAAACAGCCATAATCGCCGATTGTCCCAGTGAGTCTTCCTTTGTAGGTTGTAAGATAGCTTTGGGCACAATCTTCTATCACCTTAAGATTATATTTTTTTGCAACCTCCATTATTGAATCCATTTCGCACGGGTTCCCTGCCAGATGGACTACAAGGATTGCTTTGGTTCTCTTCGTAATCTGTTTTTCAATGCTTTCAGCTGTAAGATTGTAGCTATGGGGATCCAAATCGGCAAAGACCGGGACAGCATTTTGATAGAGTATCCCAATGATTGTGCCTTGATCTGTAATCGGGCTCGTAATGACCTCATCGCCCACCGTCACTCCGGCAGCTCCAAGTGCTATATGGAGGGCAGCTGTCCCTGATGAGGCAGCGACGCTGTATTTAACATTGTAGAGATCATTAAAATCGGAGAGAAAGCGCTTAACCTTGTTTCCAAAGTGATAAAACAGTGTGTTCTGTTCCAGTGCCTCCAGTAATTCCCTGGCTTCCTCCAGCCCGAATCGTTTTCCCGTACCAAATGGAGTTGTTTTTACCTTTGGCCCCCCGTTAATTGCCAAGTGGGTGTCCGTATTAATCATTTCGCTCCGCTCCTTTTACAAGACATATGATACTGGCTTGACTTTCCGGCACTGGAAACCAAATCTTGTAACAGATTCCGTATCTCCCTGTAATTGCTTGGTGCCTTTGTCGGCTTCAATAGGAATAAGCAAGACAAGCCCGTCCCGTTCAACTTGGCCGTCAATCTCTATTTCGCCTGAAATTCCTTTTATGGATACTTTTCTTCTTTCCCGTTCCCATTTATTGATTTCTGCACTCGTCCAAAACGTAAATCCCTGGCTTTTGGCCGTTTTAATCAACTTAATAAGTGCCTCCCTGACAGGCGGCTGATTGTAAATATGGAATTGATGGAATAGAAAATGGGCTACGCCATTGACACGTTTCACACCATCAAGGAATGGTTGGATAACACTTGAATCAGCCAATGTATTATGATTTAAATCCTGTGTCAGGAACCCTATTTCCACAACATCATAAAAACGGTTTTTCTCATCCGCCCAGGCAACCGGGAAATAAGGATGGCTTGTGCCGAACAGAAAGCCTATATTCCCCTTTTTGCTTGGCCCTCTTGTCTGGTCGGCCTGAATCCCATGCTTTTCGCACCATGAGAACAGTTCACCCCAACCTTTAAAAAGTGTATAGTGATTCTTATTGGATACAATCTTCTTTGTTTCCGTCGAATTTTTGACCCAGTCCAATTGTGAGATGAATTCAGCCTCCGACCAGATTCCATCATCCTTCTCGAGCGCATTATAATGAAGGGCAATTTCATGGCCTTCATTTTTGATTTTTTCATAGATTGCCGTGCTGTATCCAGGAGCAATCATACACCAGGTTGAATTGACCCCTTCCGATTTCAATGTCTCTAGCGTAATCAAAGCAGATTCATCAACGTTGAGGTCACTATCATGTGAAATCATCGCCATATGCTCGATACCATCCGGCCAATAATCAAGAAATGGAAGTGTCATCCCTTTTTCTGCTGCACATGCAAATACATGCTCCACGATTGCCTCCTTCCAGAGGTCTGCATACGGCAGGTTAAAGTACGGCATTCCTGTGTCAGTCATAGACCGGTCCATGACCCAATCCAATTCGAACCCATCATCCGCTTTTAATAAATCCTCATCCAAATTAGCCGTTCCATCCGGTGCAGGAATGCCATCTTTTTCAACAGGGCCAGTCCCTTGCTGAAATCCTACGATAGTCCTGGGAACCGAAATGGACCAGCGCTCGATTTTCCCATCACCATATTCAATCCGTTGGAATGCAGATTGAGCGAATTGTCCCGGAGCGTCTTTTGTGGTGCTTAACATGCCTTTTGACGACATGGACGAAACGCCCGCAGTATTTTCCCAGGTTTGGGCATTGAGGAAACGAAGCGGCGGCATTTCCTTTGACAACAGGTCTGATAAAAGTGCATATCCTTTTTCCACTCTTCTACCTGCCGCCAAGCCCAGACTTTCTTTCAATCCATCCAAGCCTCCATAGGAAATAAGTGTCCCTCCTGATTGTATATAAGATAATAGTTTTTCAGTTATCACCCCTTGATCCCTGCAAAAAACTTCAATTATCACATCATAGGAATGAAAAGGGGCCTCAATATCGATTTTTTCATATGGAATTCTTAAATGGTCAAACACCTCGAATAGATAAACCTCAAATACATTTTCCCCATCTGCCCATCGCTTTTCCGCTTCTTGCTGGTCAAAAAGAAGACCTAAATTGGCCATCCTCATACTAATTTCACCGTCTCCCTAAATACATGTATGTAACATGTATCTCATTTTCCTTTATAGTATTATACTTTTTAATTTCTTTCAATGAATTGTTCGACAATTAAGAATTATATCTCGCTCTCCCCCGGGTCTATTTTAGCGGCATAAAACGCCCGGGGAAGTAATTCTCTCCCCGGGCTGAAACAAACCAATTATTTTTATTCTTCTTTATTCCCACCTTCATTGTTGATCCAGATTGCAACAGGCTTTGTTTCAACCGTCACACCGTCCAGATTGACCGTTGCGGTTATCAGTACCCTTCCGCTTTTTAAAGCAGTTAAAACGCCATTTTCAATCGAGAGCATTTTTGGCTTGTCAATTTTGTATTCCACAGTTGCACCAGCAAGCTCCAATGTACTTCTTCCCTTTTCAAGGAGTCCTTTCATTTTCAACGGAACGCTGTCTCCAACTCTCAGCTTCTGGTCTTCAACAATGAGTTCCGCATCTTGAAGCTTTACATGAAGCGATTCATCTGAATACTTGAACAGATTAATCCCGCTAGATAGGTAGAAGGAACCGAAGTCATCCTGTGCCATATGATCGACATTGCCCGCAATAAATTCATATGCACCGGTTGCTGGCTCGAATTTAAAAAACTTCCTACTGATGATTCCATAAAAATTCCCGTCTGTGCCTATCTCCAAATAAGCATTTCGCCAGTTGCTTGATGCTTTCGGGTCCAGTTGATGAGAGGAAATGATCTCGTTTGTCTCAGGATTAAGTGAGAACAGGACTCCATCGGCCATTCCCCAAACATTTCCGTCCGGCCCGACTGTCAAAGCTGTTAAAGCCCTCTTGCCGGGAACAGGAACGAATTCAGCGATTTTTTCCTTTTTTTCCACATCCCATACGAAAATCTTTGCTTCTGTAGTGGTGGGTACTGATCCCTGTCCGCCAGCAACTGTAGTTCCGCCGTATACCAAGCCATTTTTATAGGCGAGGGAAACGATACTCTGGTCCGGAATTAGGTTCCAATATACCTCTGGCGCCTTTTCGCTGCCTGGTTCATATATTGCAAACGCTCCGCCCAGATTTCCGTTTTTCGGTACCGTACCTATAAACAGTTGATTATATTCGGAGACGCCTAGCATGGCAAATGGCCGATCCTGAGGGGTATAACCAGGTATTTCTGTATTCTTTTCAAGGCTGAATAGTAAATCAGGATTCAGTGAACTTGAATCGGTCCGATTCCATTCTTTGAATGGATCAAACTCATAAAACTTGGCATTTGGATAGATTCCAAGATACATTTTGCCATTCAGATTGGCCATCCCTTCACTCTGGCCAATCCCATCGAATCGAATATTTTCCCCTGTCGTAGGAACATACGCGCCCATATTCCCAGGAAGATACCCGGCACTGTAGATTTTTCCATCTGGTCCTTTGTTTAGATCATGGATTAAAACCGGCTCAGAAGGCAGTGCCAAATCAGTAAGCTTCAATTTTCCGGTCTCCAGGTTATATTTATACATTTTCCCGCTGTTGCCCGAGAGCCCGACCATGGTATAACCCGGGAAGCCATCTTCATCCAATTGCAAAAACTTGTAGCTGATTGCGCTTCCTTTAATATCAACCCCAAGTGACTTGAACGTATTTGTATCGAGGTCATACTCGTGAAGAATCCCAAGGTGAGTATAATATACTTTGTTCGACACAGGGGATTTACCCGAAGTACCTCGTGACGATTCAGGGATATCAAAGGTTTTTTGTCCCGTATCCCCATTTACTGCTTCGACCAATTGGCCCGTCGCCGTATCAAGGACAAACATTTCAAAGGTGTTTTCTTTCTGAGCAAACAGCTTTCCGTCCACTAAATTCATGTCATATACCGAAATAATATTCGAATATTGAGGCGGCAAGATATTGCGCTTTTCCCCGGTCGCAATGTCAAACTCAATCAGATGCGCTTTATTGCCGACACCTGCATAAAACTTGTGGTTCTTTTCATCATAGACGGTACTCCTTACCCAGCCTTGACCTTCTGCCAATGTTCCAAAGTTCGTAAATTGGTTTGTTGAGGGATCGTACTGATATACACTTCCAGAGCTATATGCGCCTCCGTAAATCGTCCCGTCACTGGCTGTATCCATTGGGTACAGGACCGCATCCGTCGATTTTACTGGATGGCCAAGGTTTACTAATGTATCGGTTTCTGGTATATAGCGGAAGAGATAGCCTTTGTTATAGCCGCCTAAGTAAACGCTTCCATCCGCAGCAACCTTAACTCCCCAAGCACCTGAAGTGTCCTCGAGTGGATAGCTTTTGATAAGCTGCTCTGTTTCAACGTCCACAATCGCAAACTTGGCAGGTGCACCTGCAACAACGGTATATAAAACATCCCGCCCGTTTGCATCCTTGCCAATATCGCCAAGCATGACAGTCGTCTTGGAGACCTGGATACCTAAATCCTCGCCAACCTTTTCAATTGGCAAAATTGGCTTGATTTCAGTCAGGCTGGCATCATCAAAATAATAAGTCCCGGTATTGGCTTGGCCCGAATAGAACAAAATCGCTGCCGAAGCTGCATTATTAGGAGCGGTTGCTGTAACACTGATTTCCTTCCATTCAAGAACAGGCCCTCTCACTGCTTGATTAAAACCGGTAATATATTTACCGGTCTCGTCAAAAAAACGAATATAAATTTCCCCTGACCCTCCGGTATTCTTATGTTTTGCAGAAGCACGATACTCCCAACCTGGGTTGACTGATACATTCTCACTGATCAAGCCGTAGTTTCCTTTATCACTATCCTTTATTTCAAGGCTCTGTTTGCCTGATGCATGCTCATGCGAGGCAACCGTAACGCCGACCGTCCCAAAATTCTGCTTCCAGCCTGGTATTACTCCATTTTCTGCTAGTTCTTCAAACCCCGGATTTACGATTTTCAATTCGGTTTCATTTCCCTGTGCGGATACAAACTTTTGTGTAATTGGATAACCAAGCTGCAAAAACAAGATGCAGCACACTAAAACAATAAAACTTCTTTTCTTGATCATGCTCCCACCCCAATCATTTAAATTTATAAAACTTTTTTAAAAATCCCTCCCATTTTTTAGAATAGTAAGTTAAAATACATGTATGTTACTTGTATTTATATTAAAGTTAATCCCGATTGTTTGAAAAATCAATTATTTTTTGAACGATTGGAAAGAACAGGACTTTTGCCTTATGAACATAATCACGCTTAACACAAAAGCATCATTTGCTCACCCTTTGGAGTCATGAAAACTTGTAGGTGTTCTCACCTCGTTTAGGTTTGCTCTTACGGTCGTCAAGAAGGTCCGTTGGTGACAAGAAGAAAGTTCAGTTTGCTCGCCACGGTCAGCCGAATCCTATGGATTCTCTAAATAGAAACAAGCTCACGGTTGTTGTTTCTACCGTCAAAGGTTGGCAATAGGCAGTTTTATTACTAACAAATGAAATAGAGGTGGCTGGTTTGAAAACAATTGAACAAGTTGAAGAGATTATGACGATTCCTAGCAATGAGTTAATCGAGGATCTCAAAAAGCTGGATGGCGACATTATGATTCTTGGGGTTGCGGGTAAAATGGGGCCTACTTTAGCCAAAATGGCAGTCCGCGCACTAAGGGAAGGCGCTATTTCAAAAAGGGTAATCGGCGTTTCAAGGTTCTCGTCCGGAACCCTCCAAAGTGAGCTTGAGCAAGCTGGCGTTGAAACAATTGCTGCCGATTTACTCGATGATCAGCAGCTTATGGGCCTGCCTGATGTAAAAAATATCATTTATATGGCTGGAACCAAATTTGGTACGAAGGGCAATGAACATAATACATGGGCCATGAATGCTTACCTGCCCGGCAGGGTCGCTGTAAAATTTAAGCAATCACGTATCGTCGTATTCTCAACAGGAAACGTGTACCCCCTTGTTCCAGTTGCAACAGGCGGCTGCGATGAGAATCACTCAGTCAACCCAATCGGGGAGTATGCACAATCTTGCTTGGGAAGGGAAAGAATTTTCACTAATTTCTCAGTCAAAAACCAAACCCCTTTAACGATCTTTCGATTAAATTATGCAATCGATATGCGCTACGGTGTCCTATTGGAAATCGCCCGTCAGGTATTTGCAGGAAAAACCGTCGATTTGACAATGGGTCACGTGAATGTAATCTGGCAGGGAGATGCCAACGAATACGCAATCAGGTCGCTTCTTTTGGCAAATACACCTCCAGAAATCCTGAATGCAACCGGGCCTGAAACAATTTCAGTGCGCTGGCTGGCGGAACAATTTGGAAAGGCTTTTAACAAAGAGGTTTCTTTTGCCAATGAAGAACAGCCTACCGCCTTGCTTAACAACTCTGGAAAGGCCCATAAACTTTTTGGCTACCCGAGGGTTTCTTTGAATCAAATGATCGCGTGGACAGCCGAGTGGGTTGCCGGTGGTGGCGTTACTATAAATAAACCGACCCATTTCCAGGAACGCCAAGGTGCTTATTAATATGTTAAAAAAAGAAATTAAATCGTTATTATTTGACGGAACCGTCATCCCCGCCCAACCTTTGGCGCTTGATAACAACAGGCAATTAGATGAAGAAGCACAGCGAAGGCTGACAAACTACTATATGGATGCTGGCGCCGGAGGCATTGCAGTCGGCGTACATACAACACAATTCGAGATTCGGGATCCGCAATTCAATCTTTTTGAAAAAGTACTGCGCCTTGCAATTGAAGAAATAGATAAGAAAAAGCTCAACCGCCCGTTTATCAAAGTTGCTGGAATTTGCGGACCGACTGAGCAGGCAATAGAGGAAGCACGTACTGCGAGTGGCCTGGGGTATGATTTAGGGCTGCTGAGCAACGGCGGATTGACGTCGATGACAGAGGCTGAACTGCTTGAAAGGACAAGGCGGGTTGCCGAAATCATTCCAGTATTCGGCTTCTATCTCCAGCCTACTGTTGGAGGGCGAGTTTTTAGCTTTGATTTCTGGAGGGAATTTGCAGAAATTCCGAATGTTTATGGAATCAAAATGGCACCCTTTAACCGATATCAAACATTAGATGTTGTCAGGGCTGTCTGCTATTCATCACGATATGACGAAATCGCCCTCTACACCGGCAATGACGACAATATTGTGGCTGATCTGCTTACAACGTATCGCTTTAACGTAAACGGAAGGTTGATTGAAAAACCTATCATCGGCGGCTTGCTGGGCCACTGGGCCGTTTGGACTAAAAAAGCTGTTGAATTGTTTGAAGAAATTAAGCATGTCCGAAACGGGCATATCCTCCCCTCTTCCCTTTTGATTACAGCCCAGGAGGTCACAGATGCAAATGCAGCTTTTTTCGATTCAGCCAATGGATTTAAAGGTTGTATTGCCGGCATTAATGAAGTGCTGGCCAGACAGGGATTGCTAAAAGGAAACTGGTGCCTGCTTGAAAAAGAGAAATTGAGCCCTGGCCAATCAGAAGAAATTAATCGAGTCTACAGAGATTATCCTCACTTAAATGATGATGATTTTGTAAAATCCTTTTTAGGGAAGTATAGAAAAGTGACATCTTAAAAAACATCGGAAAAGGAACACTTTCCAACTGGTTGGAGTGTTCCTTTTTTATCAGGAGAATCCAAGAAAACTATTAAAATTGACATGATTGCCACTAACATTCACTTCCCATACTTTTCATAGATTGGGTGATTTCCCATTAAAGTATCTTTACAGCCCCAGCCCCTGGCGTACGGCCGTCTAATATAAAACCACTATTCGGATCGTTCTTCACCACAAAGTTAGCTCCTTTTCGACATGAAGCATTTTAATCAAACGTTTGATTAAATTTCTTCAATAGGTTGAGTCTTCTGGGCTTAGCCAAAAAAGTCCCTGCAGAAAAAGTCGAAAAACCTGCTGCTGCCTCCCCCAAAATAGGGCATCCCACAACGGGACACCCTCTTCATTCCAACTATGCTTCTTGCTTTACTGCTTTATCTTTTTCAAAAAATACTATTAGCCCCGGCAGCAATATGCCTCTGATTAGGAACGTATCGAGAAGGATGCCGACCGCGACGATGAAACCGAACACGAACAGCAGCTGGATTGGCTGGGTCATTAGGACAGCAAATGTTGCGGCAACAATAATTCCCGCCGAAGAAATGACGCCTCCTGTATTGGCTACTGCAATTTCAACTGCTTCTTTCACGCTATGCTTTTTCCTTTCCTCCTGGAAGCGGGAAATCAGCATAATATTATAGTCAATTCCAAGAGCAACCAGGAATACAAACGAGTATAGCGGAACTCTGTTTGAAATCGTATCAATATCGAAGAACAGATTCGTCAGGAACATCCCCAGCCCAAGCGCAGCCAAAAATGAGACCAGGATTGTGCCCATCATGTAAATCGGCATTCTGATCGTTTTAGTCAGGACAATCAGCATGATAAAAATGAGCAGTGTTTCGAGAGCGACAATGACAAGTAAATCCCTGTCATTGATTGCACGGTCATCAACAGATCCCGCGGTTTCACCCGCAAAGTACAAATCACCATCCAGTCCGCTGGCATCGGCAATTTTATCCTTGTCAGTAATCATGTCTTCCATCGCATTAATAGATTCAACCGAGTAGGGGCTATCCTCAAATGTCAGCTGGTAATTCAGGACCTTGCCATCCTCCGCGGTTCCGTTAAGGCGGACATTGCTTACCAATGTCTGAGCGGACAGTTCGTCTGCAAGTGCCTTCTGCTGTTCTTCGGATACCGCCTCCGTGCCCTCAAAAATTACAGTTGTCGGGGCAAGGTCGCCTTTTTCAAATTTTTCTTCGAGGATATTATAGCCCTGGCGAGACGGCATGTCCTCAGGGAAGGAATTCATCGTATTAAACTCGTATTTCAGATTGAACATATTACTTGCCGACAACAGGAGGAAGATTGAAACCAATGCAACCGCCACACCAGGCTTTCTGGTTACAAAGCGGCCAATCCTGCTCCAAATCGAATTGTTCTTAACTTTTTCATCTCCAACATGAGGGACCTTTGGCCAAAAAGACTTTCTTCCAAACAGTGTGAATAAAGCTGGAACAAGTGTAACCGATGCAATCATGATGATCGCCATAGCTGTTGCGAATGTTGGTGCAAAATTGCGGTAATCTCCAAATTGAGCAAAGAACAGGACAAGCATCGCGGCAAGAACCGTACCTCCAGAGAAAAATACCGGCATACCTGTTTCCCGCATAGCCAGACTCATTGCCTCGAATTTATCTTCATGTTGCTTTAGTTCTTCACGGTATCGGGAGAATACAAATAGAGAGTAATCAATAACGGCAGCAAACAACAGGATCGACATGATTGACAACGTCTGATTGCCTATTTCCAAACCTACCATTCCCATCAAACCAAGAACCTGCATGACCGCTTCATATACAAATGCAGCTGCCAGCAGAGGAATGAGTGCCAATAGTGGCGACCGGTAAATGACGATAAGTAAAACAAGAATTAGTCCAACGGTCGACAGGATTAATACTACATCCGCACGAGAAAATAAGTCCAGCGAGTCGGAAGCGATTCCTGCCGGGCCGGTAATATACAAATTTAAGTTGGAGGCATCACCAGCAACCTCCTTGATCTTCTCCTTGGACTCTTTGATTTCCTTATTATCAAGTGAAGCATCAAGTATCAGGGGGATTACCGCGGTTGATTTATCCTCTGATAAAAATCCAGCCGCTGCCTGTGGAGGTAACGCGGACAAAGGAATCACTTCGTCAACACCGTTAATTTCTGCTACTGAAATTTCATCCATTACCTTAGCAAGATCTGCAATTTCAATATCACCTTGGCCGGACTGAAACACCAATATTGGAGGTATCCCTGCATTATCTGAAAAATAATCATCCACCTTACTTTGAGCTAGTACAGATTGAGCGTCTTTCGGGAGGGAATCGATACTGGTAACCTCATATTCTTTCGCTCCCGGTGCAAAAACCGCCAATGCCATAGTGGCGACAAGCCAGACAGCCAGTGTAATCCACATTCCCTTTTTCGTCGTCACCCGGTCTGTTATGGTCTGCAGGAATGTTGTCAATTCCCCACTTCCTTTCTTTTCGCCCTTTATAGTGACACATCTGTCACTTTGATAAAAAAATAAATGACACCTCTGTCACAAAGAAATTATCCTTTAAAGTAACAGCAGTGTCAATTAATTATTTTTTACCATTCCATAGCAAATTAGTTTACCGATGCCTGCTATCCACTCATCCTGAGGAATCCCAAAATGGTTCGGGATTGAAACAGATTGAAAGATATAACCAAGAATTAAAGCATCAGGCAGCCCGGGCTTAAGCATCCCTTCTTGTCGCCCTGTCTCAATAAAGGCTTGAAGGCTGTCATACATTTTGAGATGGAGCTTTTCCAGCTGCGCTTTGTTTTGCCTCACCTTCTCATTAATAACCGCCGGGACTTGCTGGCCAATTTCAATTAACTGTTTCAACTCGGGATTCTTGAACATTAGATTTAACAGGAAATCCAATTGGGGCAAAAATCCTTCAATAGAATGAATCTCCTCTACTTCGAAAAGAAACTGGTTCATTTCATATAGCATGAATTCGGTAATCAATTCTTCCCGGTTCTCATAATACTTATATAAGGTCCCCCTTGACACATTCAGGGCTTCAGCCAATATGCTAAAGGTAAACCCTTCATAGCCATGCTCGAGCAACAGCCTTTGTGTCTCACGAAACAATTCATCTGTGGAAAATTTACGGTCCCTCGCCATACAATCGCTCCTTTGGGACGAACACCCATCCCTTTCTCCGATGGTATCACCTTCTGAAAAAACCTTCAAGCCAAGCAGGGTTCGGTAATTTGATTTCCTTCAATAAAAAATCCCGGCAAAGGTTTTATTCTGCCGGGGTGATCATTCCTTCTCGTTAACTTCGCAGCACCCATCGACGCAAAAGTCCGTTCCTGAACTTGTGCCGTGGATTTTTTGGACGGGTCTGTCTTTCTCTTCTTCCCATACCTTTTCAAGTGCCTGCAATAATACTTCCGCAGGCTGGGCACCGGATAACGCATATTTGTCGTTTAATACAAAAAACGGTACCCCCCTTACCCCAATTTGCCGAGCCTCATCTATATCGTTGCGCACATCCTTAGCAAAACGATTCGTACTCAGGACCTCCTCAACCTCGGATCTTTCAAGCCCCGATTCGATAGCTAATTCAATAAGCGTCTCATGATCGCTGAGTAGCCTTGACTCCGTAAAATATGCATGCAGAAAACGCTCGGTAACTTCTATACCCTTTCCTTTTTGTTCTGCAAGCTTAGCTATCCGCTGAGCATCAAATGTATTTGTATATTTCATTGTGTCGAATTTATAATTCAAACCAACTGTTTTGGCCTGCTGGGCTACCTGCTGATTCATTGCAATTGTTTGATTGAGCGGCAGTCCCTTCAGCTCTGAAAATGTTTCATAAAAGTTCTTTCCCGGGATATGTCTTGCGTTTGGATCCAATTGGTAACTTTTATGTTCTATGGTAATCTTATCGCTGTGTGCAAACTGTTCCAGTGCAGCCTCCAGCCGCCTTTTCCCGATGTAGCAGAATGGACATACGAAATCTGACCAAACTTCTATTTTCATACATACGCTCCTCGTATTACTGCTTTAAACACTAGTTTTTACTATTAACAATATGATTATATACCCGTTGTATGAAATGGTCTTCTATCCTGCCTGAATTTACACTGGTCGTAATTCAAGATTCTTCCTATTTATATTATAGAAGGCATGATGGCTTCAAGTACTTTTGCTCGATGTGGATGATCCGAATGGATGAACTCAAAAGCGGAGAAAATCCCTTTCTTAATTTGCTCTTTTGTTGGGACGGGTTCCGCTTCTGATGGTTTAAAATAAAGGTACATTGGAATCGCTCCAGTTTCTGTAGGAAGTTTATAATCAACCTTCAAGCGAATTGCGCCATTTTTTTCATAGAACCGAATACGGCTGACTTGTTCTTGCCTAGCTGCACCTTCAGTTTCCTAAGGAATCTCCACCTCTATAAACAAACCAAGATAGCCCTCCACATGAGATTTGGAGAGCATGTCTAGAAAAATACTGCCGTACCCTCCCTGACGGAATTCTTTCGTAATGGCCAGGTAGTCCAGCCAACTGGCGTTTAGTGATGGGAGATTGTAAACAAAAGCATAGCCAACTATCTCTCCGGACTCAATCGTTTTTGCAAGTATAAGCTTATATCTTTGATTTTCCATTAGAGCATGTAACTGCCTGTAGGATTTTAATTCCTCCGGAGCAAAGTCCTCTTTTGCTAATTCATATATATGTTCCAGATCGTCATATGATCCTTCGGCTAATTCAATTTTCTTCATGTTTTATCCCTTCGGTTAAGTTATAGAAACAGAATAACACTTGTTTTCTAAATAGAAAGTGCCGGTGATTCAATTCTTACCATGAATTGTCTTATGTTATCTCTTCTAGGCAAATTTTCACCATAAAAAAAGCCGCCTGGGATATTTGTCCCGGCGGCCATCTTACCTTCATCACATTAACGGTTATTCCCGATGTTCAAACGTTTTGCAGGCGGTTTCCATTACGTTTGCAGCTTCATTGTCATGATGGGCGATAACCATAATCGAGTCGGCAACGCATTGGTCCCCTTCTGCCCAATATTTGCAGTTTTCCACATCACATTTCACTTCAATCTTCATGGTGGCACCTCCTATAAGGTCTGTACTCTCTTGTACCCGAATATGGAGGTAAGTAATCCTTTAAGGCCACAACTCTATCAATCTACCGCTTGTCCCTGCCCTGGCCCGAAAAATTGGAGGACTGCAACACCAAGAACAATTAAAGCAATTCCGATTATACTCCCAGGAGTAACCTTCTCTTTCCAAAGTAAGACAGAAATGATCACAGTTGCGACTGTCCCAAGCCCTGACCAAAGTGCGTAGGCTATATTCAGCGGAATCGTTTTAAGGCTAAGTGACAGAAAGTAGAAAGCAATGAAAAAGCTCGCAAGGACTCCAATCGTGGGCAACAGCTTTGAAAATCCTGCGGACGCTTTGATTAGTGATGTTCCAATCAGTTCAGCCACAATTGCAAATGCCAGATAGTAATAGCCCAAGTGTTGTCCTCCCTTTTGATGTGTGAATATGTGTATTTCTTTAAGGCCTTTTGGCTATCATTTCTATTTCGACCTCAGCCCCAAGCGGTAACCCAAGGACTGCAACAGTTGTCCTTGCTGGGAAGGGTTCTGAAAAACGGGCAGCATACACTTCATTCATATCAGCGAAGTTCTTCATATCTGTCAAAAACACATTAACTTTCATAACATCGTCAGGGGTAAGACCTGAAGCCTCAAGAACAGCGAACAAGTTCTTAAAGCATTGTGCTGTCTGTTCCTTGATTCCACCCTTTACTAACTCTCCTGTTTCAGCATTGACTGGGGTCTGACCCGAAAGAAATACCAACTCTCCAGCTTCAACAGCATGGGAGTACGGCCCGACTGATTTTGCTCCCTTTGCTTCAAATACTCTTCTACTCATGATGTTCTCCCTAATTTTTATTTTTTTACAACATATTTATTAGTTCGGTTCAATGATGCTCTTTTCCTTCATAGAGCAAAAAACTTAACCCACACCATGGGCTAAGTTTTTCAAGACATGTTCACGATGCCGATCCAGTACAGGTGAAGGACAGCCAATAATGAGTAAATGCTATTACCTGTTATCAATGAATATTTGAAAACTGGTTTCTTCAATTCAACCTTATAGAGAATATATAGAAGCGCCAGACTCAAAAGGGCTTTCAACCCCAAAATGCCTTCAGGGGGCATCCAGGCAAGTACTGGATTACCTTCCTCAATTAAATTCAACTTCAGGCCTGCATAAGTACATAATCCATCAAAGAAGTTCAAGGCCGCAAACAAATAACCCCATCTTTTCAAGGAATCCAACCCTTCCCACAATACTAGCTATCATGATCCTTAGTATTGTTTTTCCATTCCTACTTTACCTTATTCACCAATTCCTTAAACTAGCAGCGAAAAAGGAAATGTAAGCAGTGGGATTTGGGAAATATCATTAAAAGCTGGTTAACACCTGATAGGCCATATAAAGCGCCAGTGCCCAAATAATAAATGCGGAAACCCGGTTTAGTTTTTTCAAAAGAATGCCGTCAGTATCAAGCTGCCCAGTCTTCCTTCCGGCAAAGGCCAGCCCAAAGAACCACAACCACGAGACAGCCACACATCCCATGGCAAACAAGCCTTTCTCAAATCCAGGATAAATGGCAGATGTTGTTCCAATAACACCAATTGTATCCATAATGGCGTGCGGGTTAAGAAGAGAGACCGAAGCAGCAAAGGCAACCTGCCTTTTAGCAGACATTACCGTGGCTTTTTCTTTTTTTCCAGGTGAGACATTCGTTCTCCATAACGTCCAGCCCATATAAAACAGGAATAAGCAGCCAACCGTAAAAAACAAATTCTGGATCCAGCTAAATCTTAAGATGATCACCGATACCCCGCCAACTGCAAGGAGAATCAGTATCGTATCGCAAATGGCCGCGGTTAAGATGGCCGGAAGCGCTCCTTTATAGCGGCTTTGAACGGCACCTTGATTAAAAATAAACACATTTTGTACTCCAAGCGGCAAAATCAGGCCAAAAGCCAGCAACATTCCATGCAACAAAGCCTCCAAATTAAATTCCTCCATTGGGAAATAAGACCAATAACTTTCCTTTTCGTATAATTAAAAATATACTGATAGTATACTTAAAAACTGTTTTGTGAGGTTACTATGACTGAACAACCTGAATTGAAGTTACTAATGGAAAAAAACCAGCAGCTTGAGAATCGAATTCTTGAGCTTGAAAATCTTGTCCGCAATGTTTCTGTGCCGATCATCCCTTCCATTATACCCGGAGTTATCTTAATTCCAATTGCGGGTGAAGCATCCCCCGCCCTGTTCGATTTGATTACACCGGAGATACTGCGCCATGCAAGCAACGAGGAAATCGACACCGCAGTTCTTGACTTTACTGCGATTAGCGTGAAGGAACTTGGGGATTTGAGTGTTCTCGGCCACTACTTGATGAACCTGGTCACATCTCTGAACCTGATAGGCGTGCAGGTGGCCATCGTCGGAATTACTCCGCAGTTTGCCCAGGAATTGGTCCTCTCAAAGCTAGGATTTATTCACACGCTTCAAACCTTTTCTACTTTTAAGGCCGCTCTCCAGCATTTGATGAAGGAAAAAGGCATAAAGTTCGCCCGGACAACCTAACTTCTCTTGGAAAAAGCAGCCCGGACCTCATGTCCAGGCTGCTGCTGCTGTTAATAGAGTCAACTAAGCCACTTGTATATCTCAAGCACCGTTTTTTCGACATTTGACTGGCCTTTTAAATAATAAACCCGAATTCCTGTTCCTCTTAGTTCTTTCATAATCCTATTGTAGAAAGCATGCGATAGAACCGAAGTATTGATAAAGATGGCATCGGCACGCTTGATTTTTGATAAACTCCTGCTTTTTAAGTCGATGTCAAAAAACTCAATAGATGATAAGACAGTTCTAATTTTCTGCTGCCAGTTTTGGCTTCCGCCGAAAATGATAACTCGTTTAGAAGCAATCAGGTCTGCCATAGCTTCAAGAGATGGAGCTTTTTCTAGAAGGCAGTCAGGGTCTTCCTCCATGTAAACAAAATCCCTTAAAGCATGGACCTCATCACTGTAATCCTCCATGCTTTCAAGTCTCTGCTCCAACTGCCGTATTCTCATTCTAGCCTCACGAAGTTCATTTTCAAGGCATGTGCGTTCATTTTCTAAGCTCTTTCTTGAAAGCTGCCACTCCCGTTCCTTCTTTAGCTGTACGGCTTCCTGTTGAAGGATGGCTGCCTCTTTCGATTTCAATTCAACATAATGCTCCTGCTTCGACTCATCCAGGAAAAACTGCTTTGCTTCTTTATATAATGACGCAATGCAGCTCAAGTACAGGCTTGCGATGAAAAACAAATCCTGTTCTTCCGCTGAAATTTCATTGTATTTTTTAGCATAAAGGAGCTCTAGAAGTGCGCGGTCAAGATCCTTCTTTGTAAACGGAACTTGTTCTGTGGCATCGAGTTCGTTTATACCAATTGCCTTTAGCCATCCTCCCATTGCACCGATGTACTTCCCCGGTGATAGCTGGAACATTTTCTGATGGGCAGCTTCCGAATCAAACTGCATATCCTGCTCGTATACTTTTCGAAGGCTTATCCCAAGCATGTACTCAAGAAAGGAACCGAGGGAGTCGAATTCTGGATTCTCTGGTATCCTATATGCCTCATACAAGGAGCCAATTTCCTCACGATAATCCTCAATATGCTGATCAGAGAAATTCAATTCCCCTACTTTAGCTTCGCGCAAGGAGGAATGCAGCATGTCCTGGAACGATTCCCATGTAACCGAAAGCTTCTGGATTGGCTTGTCCTCCCTGCTGCATAAGTACCAAAGGACAATATTTTGGTAAAACAATTCAATTTCTTTAATCGTCCTGTACTTTTGCCGTTTTGCATAGGCTCGTATGAATTGTTCGAAGTCTATTTGTTCGTTCCGCTGTACGAATAACCAGGCAAATTTGTAGCCTTTTTTAATCAGGGAATCGAGCTGGGCATATTTCCCGTGCTCGGTACACCACTCCACAATCCCCACAACCTGCCTAATTTTCTCTTCATTCTTGGTGGAATACATGGAAAACAGCGGGTTTCCTTTCAGCCCGCTTCGAAGATACGCTTCATAATAATCCCATTCCTTGGTCCGATAGGTTTCGTCAATCTGCTGGTGCAAGAAGGGATTACCACCAAGGGCTATGCTCAAAAACAGCTTCTGTTCCTCTTGAAGGTCGGGGGGTTGGTTGGCCATAGAGCAGCACATCCTGTTCAAAAAACAGTATCTACCATTTTACTATACTATTATCCGGTACATTGTGTTGAAAAAACCTTTGAAATTGGGCAGATATTTATCCGGATTTGGCTTATTTTAGTGTAACTTTTTTTCATACAACATCAATAAGTCTAGGATTCCGAGCACAAAACTTCTTCCGTAAGGTGCAGCCATATATAATAAAGATAAAAGAAAGAAAAGGGGGCGACCCAGTTGCAAATACTAATGGATAAAGAGTCGAAACGATGGATTGAGGCGAAGGGAAGAGAACTGACTGTTAAAATTCTTGAAGCCAAGGCCTGCTGCGCACCAGGCGTACAGGAGGTAATCGCCGTACCGGGGAAACCGAAGAAGACCGAATACTTTAATCAAGTAAACTATGAAGACCTTTCCATTTAT
>NZ_HG964497.1:1100979-1195489 GCF_000613125.1 Bacillus sp. EB01 | reverse complement strand
AAAATGATAACCGAAGAGCCGTTTATAGTACCTTTCTTTGAATCCAACCCTGTACTTAAATACGTTCTCGAAATTCTCGCCATGGTTGCGATAGTCTTCTTTGGCAAAATGAAACAAAAAAAGCTTCAGCAACAGCATCAAAATTAAGGAATAATAGCGTAAGTGCCGTTTATTGTTTATCGCCATAATAAAAAAGTGGAATCTAAAAAGATTCCGCTTTTTTTATTTTCTGCCCCCCTAAATGCCAGATTGCCTTCGAAGAGTATGGCAAAAGAAGCAAATGGAGGTGCAGCATGGAAATCGTCAAGATTGATATTGATGCATTGCTTGAAGAAAGTTCAGAACTCCACGATGAGGACGGGAATTTTGAGATTGTCCATGTTGAACTCGATTTATTTCTTGAAACCAATTAAGTTAACCTTAGTTTCTCACCCTCTTTCTATAGATAAATTTTTGCCCTTCACAAAACAGTGAAGGGTCTTTTTTTTAGAATTGTATATTGCTTTCTCATGTAATTCCTTCACTATTCCTCCCAAAGCTTCTTAATATGTTAAGAGCAAAATTTTTCCCGTCAAAAAAATCTCAATAGAATTTAATAAATTTTCTGAATTATTATTTGACTTTTCACTATCAAGACGTTATTTTTGAAATAAATATATAACACGATTATTTATATCCGATAAATTAACGTCATATGAATCATTTGGGAGGGATGGAATTGACAGCTTCGGAGCAGGAGTTGATGGCAAATTTCATGATGCGGATTAAAGCCGGAGAAAAGATTGAAGCCGATGATTGGATGCCGGAAGAATACAGAAAAACACTTATCAAACTCATCTCCATGCATGGAATTAGCGAGATCATGGGTGCGCTGCCTGAAAAGGAATGGGTTCCCAAAGCACCTTCAATAAAGAGAAAGCTGGGAATTATGGCAAAGGTTCAGGATGAAATGGGCCACGGCCAGCTTTTGTTGAGAGTGGCGGAGGATTTGATGAAGCCGTACGGGAAAAATCGTGAATCTGTCATGCTAGATCTTTTTAACGGCGACCTTAAATTTCATAATGTCTTTCATATGGAAGCTCCGACATGGGCTGATGCAGGTCTCATTGGCTGGCTGGTGGATGGGGCCGCTATTATTACGCAGACGAATATGCTCGATGCGTCTTATGGGCCGTATGCCCGCGCTTTGAAACGGATCTGTGCGGAAGAGGTATTTCATGCACAGCACGGAGAGTCTATCATTATGGCTCTTGCTGAGGGAACTCCCGCACAACGCGCGATGATTCAAGAATCGATTGATCGTTGGTGGGAATCCCTGCTTATGTTTTTTGGACCCGGGGATGCGTCAACGACCGGGACATCGAAGCAGGATATCACAATCAAATATAAAATCCGCTCAAAAACGAATGAGCAGCTGCGCCAGGATTTCTTCACAAAATATATCCCGCGCCTGTTATCACTAGGCCTTAAAGTACCAGACCCAACCATGAGATTCGACAAGGAAACAGGACAGTGGATTTATCAGCAGCCAGATTGGAGCAGGTTCAAGGACATCATCAAAAACAAAGGACCAAAATCGGAAGCCCGGCTTCGTCTGAGAAAAATCTCTTATGAAACGAACTCATGGGTAAGGGAAGCTCTTGGCGCACCAGTTTCCTGATTTACGCCCGGGGGAGGAGGGACAATTCATTGGCAAATGAACAGTTTTACCAGGAATTCGAGGTGTTCAGCAAGCGGTCGGATACCGCTCCGATGCAATATCAGTTTTCGCTGCTTGCACCAAACAAGGAATTAGCCCTGGTCATGGCGCAGGAAAACTTCATGCGCCGGGAGCCGGTTGCCGATATCTGGGTGGTCAAGAGGAGCGATATCCGCAAAATGACACTCGAAGAGAAGGACTCATTAAAGCGTCTCGATAACAAGGAATACCGGAATACAAAGGGCTACGGCTATCTGAAAAAGAAATGGCGCAAGTATGAACAGGAAATGCTTGATGAGAAAGAAATCATGTCATGGGGAGGTGTTGAGAAAGGTGCAAATCCAAACACCGGAGCAGGCAGCTGAAAAAAAAGAGTATAAAGAAGCGCTGATTGACTTGCTTTTTCAGCTGGCCGACGATGATTTTATTGCGGCCTACCGCGGTTCGGAATGGCTTGGGCTCTCCCCGCATATTGAGGCCGATATTGCCTTTGCTTCAATTAGCCAAGATACGATGGGGCACGCAGCGATTTTTTACCAGCTGCTTGAAGACCTTGGAGCAGGTTCTGTTGATGAGCTTGCTCATGGAAGGGCTGCTTTTGAACGAAAAAATTCAATATTGCTGGAACGTGTGAACGGACCGGGGACCTACTTGACAGAACCCGAATACGATTGGGCCTTCGCAGTTGTCCGCTCGTATTTTTACACTGTGGCAAAAAGAATTAAAATGTCCTCGCTGATGAATTCATCGTACACACCTCTGGCAGATGCGGCGAAACGGGTGAATGTGGAGCTTTATTATCACCATCTGCACTGGAAAACATGGTTTATTCAACTTATGTCTGCAGGCGGTGAAGCGAGGGTGAGGATGGAGGCAGCCATAAAGAAGGTTTGCGCCGACTTTGCTGATATCTTTTCCTATGGGTCACTGGCTAACCAAATAACAAAACACAGCTTGATTGAATCCAGCATCCTGCTTGAAAACCAATGGATTTCCGTTATGAAGAATGTCTTTGAATCTCTTAATGCTACATTGCCGGACGCTTTTGGAAAAAAAAGCTCTTGCGGCCGTAATGGGGAGCATACACAAGATTTAGAAGATGCTCTGGATATACTCTCAGAGGTATACAGATTTGATCCGGCAGCAGGCTGGTAGGTTGATTATTTTAAAAAAGGGATGAATGCTTTGGGCATAAACAAAACGCATGGAGAAGAAGTAATTTTGAAAGCGCTTCATTCCGTAAAGGATCCTGAAATACCCTCCATCTCTATTGTCGAACTCGGCATGCTAGAAAAGGTTGTGGTTTCCGGTTCAATGGCCAAAGTTGAGCTTATCCCGACTTTTCTCGGCTGTCCTGCATTGGACATTATCAAAGAAAATGTAAAAACAGCTATAGAAGCACTAGGACTGTTTGAAGAGATAACTGTCCTCTTCAACTATTCCGTACCATGGACGACCGACAGGATTTCAATGGAAGGCAGGACGAAATTGAAGGAATTTGGGATCGCCCCTCCGCCAAGGCCGCTGCCAGACGGCTTTGGCTGGGAAGCAGATTGTCCGTTTTGCGGATCCACATATACAACAGTTGACAATATTTTTGGCCCTACAGCCTGTCGGAGCATTCTTTACTGCCGAGCATGCAAAAATCCGTTTGAAGCAATGAAGCCTGTTTCGATGGATATGTCCTGATACCGTTCATCGTATTGGAACTGTTTTGAGGTTGGGAGACCGTTGAAATGGTGCCAATAAGCTCAATTGCAATCGTTTTGAACGGCTGAGACTCTTGAAATGGTGCCAATAAGCTGGATTGGAATCGTTTTGAACGGCTGAGACCGTTGAAATGGTGCCAATAAGCTCAATTGGAATCGTTTTGAACGGCTAAGACCCTTGAAATGGTGCCAATAAGCTGGATTGAAATATATAGAGTTTATTAGACTATTGAAATGGAACCAATATATATAAGTTCAAACTTAATCGAGCAAACCTGGGCAGCACTCGTTGATGCCCCAATAATTTATAAGGGAGAGAGAGCTATGATTAAAATGATCGCACTTTACAAGCATCCAGAGAACAAGGAGGCATTTGACGAGTACTACTTTAACACGCATATTCCGCTTACTGAAAAAATTCCTGGCCTTCAGAAATGTGTTGCGACTAGAATTACCGGCAGCCCTATGGGTGGAGAAACTCCGTATTACATGATGGCCGAAATGTACTATGAGGATATGGCAGCTTTCAAAGCAGCAATGAAAACTGATGAAGCAAAGGCATCTGGAAAGGACGCAATGAAATTTGCGGGTGATATCCTGACTCTGATGATTGGCGAGGAAGTCAATGAATAATAGTTTCGAGTACATTGAAACAAGGACAGATGGTGCAGTTGCCTTCATTGCTCTGAACCGCCCAGAGGTTCTCAATGCATTAAACAGGGGAATGGTCGCTGAAATCCTTCAGGCTATGGAGCATTTTGACCGAGACGAGACTATTCGGGCAATTGTTCTAAGCGGCAAGGGACGCTGTTTTGCGGCGGGGGCCGACATTGATGAAATGGCAGACGCCAATACCATTCAGATGGAACTGTTGAATCAATTTACAGATTGGGACCGGCTCGCCTGGATTACAAAGCCAATTATTGGCGCAGTGCATGGTTTTGCATTAGGAGGAGCATTCGAGCTGGCACTTTGCTGCGACATTCTTTTTGCTGCCGAAGATGCTGAGTTCGGCTTTCCAGAGGTTTTACTCGGAGTCATGCCGGGTGCAGGTGGAACTGTCAGGCTTACAAAGCTTGCCGGAAAAACTAAAGCGATGGAATGGCTATTCACCGGAAAGAGGATTTCCGCAAAAGAAGCCCGGGAATTCGGCCTGGTTAATCAGGTATTTGCCCGTGAGGCGTTAATGGAGGAGGCAGCTCGCTACGCATATCAAATTGCCAAAATGCCGCCGCTATCGGTCAGGTTTATTAAGGAATCTGTCCTGCATGCTATTGATGCATCGATCTATGAAGGGATGAAATATGAGCGAAAGAATTTTACTATGCTGTTTTCTTCCGAGGATCAAAAGGAAGGAATGAAAGCATTCCTGGAAAAGAGGAAGGCCGATTTTCAAGGGCGATAAGGGGGCTACATAAAAATGTTTGAAACAGTAGAATACGATATTCGCGGCAAGGCAGCCTGGATTACCCTGAACCGCCCGGATAAGCTTAATGCATTTACAGCCAAACTCAACAAGGAAGTTGGCGAAGCCGTCCGGAAAGCATCTAGGGACAACTCGGTTCGTGCGGTGGTGATAACAGGTGCCGGGAGAGCTTTTTGCTCCGGCCAGGATTTAAGCGAGGTAACTCAAGAAACAAATTACGCTGACGTACTCCGCAACAATTATAACCCGATGGTGCTCGAAATTGAGAAATGTGAAAAGCCGGTGATTGCGGCAGTTAATGGAGTAGCGGCTGGAGCAGGCATGAGCCTTGCCCTGGCATGTGATTTCAGGATCGTCTCGGAAAAGGCCAGCTTTCTTCAAGCCTTCATCCATATTGGCCTGGTTCCGGACGCGGGAAATTTATATTATCTTCCACGGATTATTGGCCATGCAAAGGCTCTCGAGCTAGCAGTCCTGGGTGAAAAGGTCAGCGCGGAGGAGGCAAATCGACTCGGTCTGGTAACAAAGCTGGTTCCTGCTGAATCGTTTTTAGATGAGGCCGCCGCCTTCGCTAATAGGCTTGCTGACATGCCAACCAAAGCAATTGGCCTGATTAAACGAAACCTGAAGGCAAGCTGGGCGACAAATATTGACGGTTTCCTGGAACGGGATGCACAGAGCCAGCGCATCGCCGGCCTGACCGAAGACCATCTGGAAGGTGTTGCTGCTTTTTCTGAAAAAAGAAAGCCGGAATTCAAGGGGAAGTAGAGTCACCTCCTCTTTAGTAAGACCGGCATTTTTGCTTATAGAGTCTTAAATATGCCTATAGAATTGGGGAAGTGCTCATAGAATCGTGAAATACGCCCATAGAATCGTGAAAAGAGCCCATAGAATTTCGAAAAGCGCCCATAGAATCATGAAATGTGCCCATAGAATTTCGAAAAGTGCGTTTAGAAATGAATAAAGGGCTTATGGAAGACACTTAAAACCAACTCCACAAAATCTATTTGACTAAGGAGCTGAACCCATGTCGACAGTAAAAGAACAAAAGCTTGAACCAATGGAAATGAAACGGGACCGCTATCAGTTGATCATAAACGGTGAAAGGGCCGATAGCAAGTCAGCCCAAACCTATGAAACAATCAATCCTGCAACAGGGCAGGTAATCGCCACGATAGCCAAGGCGGGAATCGAGGATGCCGACCTTGCTGTCAAAGCTGCAAGGAATGCATTTGATTTTGGAAAGTGGCGCCACTTCCCTGTTAACAAAAGATCGAGGACACTTAACAAGATTGCATCAATCATGAGGGCGAGATTTAACGAATTAGTAGAATTGGAGATTTTGGATACAGGTAAATCACTTGCCGCGGCCCAGGGCCAGGTTATGCAGGCAATTGAAGATTTCGAGTTTTATGCGGGAGCGATTGTCAGCCATCGCGGTGCTGTTAACAGCATGCCAGGTGCGTTCCAGAACATTACCGAGAAAGAACCAGTCGGTGTGTGCGCGCAAATTATTCCTTGGAATTATCCGCTAATGATGGCTGCTTGGAAAATAGCGCCGGCAATTGCCGTTGGCTGCTCGGTTGTCGTAAAGCCAGCATCTCTGACCCCTCTGACAGCGATTGTTTTAGGAGAAATTTGCATTGAAGCGGGAGTCCCTGCCGGGGTTGTCAATGTTATTCCTGGAGCAGGATCTGAGGTGGGCAATTACCTTGTCGAACACCCACAGGTAGATAAGGTTGCCTTCACTGGTTCCACACCTATTGGCAAGGATATTATGGCAAAGGCTTCTCAGACTCTGAAGCGGGTTACCCTTGAGCTTGGCGGTAAATCCCCGAATATTGTATTTGAAGATGCTGACATTGATGCTGCAGTCGACGGCTCACTATTTGGGATTTTTTATAACAGTGGCCAGTCTTGTGAAGCCAGGTCCCGGCTTTATATTCACGAAAGTATATATGATCAATTTATGGAAAAATTTATTGCTAAAACAAAGAGCCTTAAGCTTGGAAACCCTTTTGAAAAGGAAACCCATGTGGGCGCGATTATTAGCCGTTCCCAGCTGGAGGTAATTGATGGGTACGTCCAATCTGCACTCGAGGACGGTGCAACACTTGAGGCGGGAGGCATGGCGGCCACAATTGAAGGCTATGAAAATGGCTTTTGGTATGAACCTACTATACTTACAAATGTTAACCACGAAATGAAGGCCGTTCGTGAGGAGATTTTTGGCCCTGTCGTCGTAGCAATGAAATTTACTGATGAAAAAGAAGCAATAAAACTTGCGAATGACAGCGAATACGGCCTTGGTTCTGCTATCTGGACAAAGGATTATGGCCGGGCAACCCGTGTCTCCAAGCAAATCCAGGCCGGAATCGTGATGGTCAATTGCCCATTCTCCGCTTTTCCAGGAACACCGTTCGGCGGTTATAAGCAATCCGGCTTCGGACGCGAATTGTCAATCGAGACATTGGATTTGTATACAGAAACAAAGAGCATTATTTCCTATTACGGGCCTAAGCCATTAAATCCGCTTGGTGTTTAATCAGTAAGAATTGACAAGCACCTTTGGGAGGGGTGCTTGTCTCTTTTCACAAGTGAATGCTAAGTAAAAAAAGTAGGGACAAGGGGATCTAGTTAGTAAAATGTGGCCCAGGCTATATGGTGAAATAGCAATGCTCATGTACCTCAACTAGTGATTTTCCTGATTCACTAATTATTTATGACTAACAGCTATAACTATTTCTTACTATTTTTTAATTTGGAAGGTAGTGAGGGCCTGACCCTGACTATACGGTGCATAGCCATGCTCATGTACCAGGACTAGTGATTTGTATGCGTAGTTTATAGTAGTAACCAGGTGTATGAATCCATTTAAACTTTCAAATAAGGCAACATCTATGAAACAAGAAAATCCGGGGAGTGACAGGCACCATCCGTTTTTAAAGGAAGAAGGCGATGCTTATGGAAAAAGTTGTTGTTATCGGTTCGGGGGTTATGGGCAGGGGAATAGCCTATGTGAGTGCGGCGGGTGGTTTCAGGGTGAGCCTGATAGATAGCAGCCAGGAACAGCTGCAGACTGCCGAAGCGGAAATTTGCTCCATTTTTGAAGGAGCAAAAGCAAGGGGAAAGTTGACAGAGGCCGACGTCCACGACGGAATCTCAAAACTCTCTTATTCTACTAATATTGAAGAGGCTGTAAAGGATGCTGATCTTGTCATAGAAGCTGTCCCGGAAATACTCACAATCAAGAAGGATATTTTTAAAAAAATTGACCGCCATGCTCCGGCAACTTGTCTGTTTGCGACAAACACCTCGACGATGAGCCCCACTGAAATCGGTTCCTTTACAACCCGGCCGGAAAAAGTGATTGCGATGCACTTTTTTAATCCTGTCCACAAAATGAAGCTCGTTGAAATCATCCGCGGTCTGGAAACCAGTGATGAAACAGCCGGGAAAATTCGCGCAGCAGCTGAAAAAATGGGGAAGGAAACTGTAGTTGTTAATGAGTTTCCCGGCTTTGTCACTAGCAGGATCAGTGCGTTGGTTGGAAATGAAGCTTTTTACATGCTGCAGGAAGGAGTCGGGACACCGGAGGAGATTGATAAAGCGATTAAGCTTGGCCTTAATTATCCTATGGGCCCATTTGAACTTGGTGATTTAGTCGGCCTAGATACCCGGCTGAACAATCTAAAGTATCTCCATGAAAAGCTTGGCGATAAATACAGGCCCGCTCCACTCCTCGAGCAGTATGTGAAAGCGGGAAGGCTCGGCAGGAAAAGCGGGCGCGGAGTATACGATTATCGTGAAAAGGTAACCTCATCAGTACTGGAGGGAAAACTCAAGTGACGCAGCGGGAAGCGGTAATAGTAGACGCAGTACGAACACCTATCGGACGGTATAATGGAGTATTGAAAACAGTCAGGCCGGATGACCTTGGCGCTATAGTAATAAAAGCCCTTATGGAACGGAACTCTTTAATTCATCCTGAGGAAATCGAAGAGGTTGTCTTTGGCTGCGCCAATCAGGCTGGCGAAGATAACCGCAATGTTGCCAGAATGTCTGCACTACTGGCCGGCCTTCCGGTTGCGGTAGCCGGCACGACGATTAATCGGCTGTGCGGATCCGGGCTCGACGCTGTCAATTATGCGGCACGGGCAATTTTAGCCGGCGAAGGGGATATTTTCATCGCAGGAGGGACTGAAAGCATGACACGGGCTCCACTGGTGATGGCAAAACCAGCAGATGGTTTTCCGCGGGGAAATATGGAGCTTTTTGATACAACAATAGGCTGGCGGTTTATTAATAAAAATCTGCAGGAACAATACGGTACTGAGAGCATGCCGGAAACAGCCGAAAATGTGGCGAAGGAATACGGGATATCCAGGCAGCAACAGGATCAGTTTGCTTTTGAAAGCCAAATGAAAGCCAGAGCCGCAATAGACAGTGAACGATTCAAGGATGAAATTATCCCGGTTATCTATCATGATAAAAAAGGAAATGAGATAGTAATTTCCGATGATGAGCATCCACGCCCTGAAACAACTATCGAAAAGCTCGGGCGGTTGAAACCGCTGTTTTCCGGAGGAACGGTTACAGCGGGCAACGCTTCAGGAGTCAATGATGGGGCATCGGCTCTATTGATTATGAGTTCAGAAAAAGCACGCTCATTGGGCATCAAGCCTCTTGCCAAATATGTTACATCAGCTGTTGCAGGCCTCGAGCCAAGAATCATGGGTGTTGGCCCTATTTTTGCTGCCAAAAAGGCTCTGCACAGGGCTGGACTATCAATAGACGATATTGGGCTTTGCGAGCTGAACGAAGCTTTTTCATCACAGGCAATAGCCTGCATAAGAGAGCTCGGCCTGAACCCCGAGCGCACAAATGTTAACGGCGGAGCAATCGCATTCGGTCATCCGCTTGGAGCAAGTGGCGCAAGAATTCTAACGACACTCCTTCATGAAATGAAACGCCAGGATACACGCTATGGCCTTGCATCGATGTGTGTGGGTGTTGGCCAGGGAATCGCAACGATTGTCGAGAAAATCGACCTTGATAATTGACGGCCAGCTCAAAAAGTCGGAAAATTGCAACAAGAGACAAAGCAGAAAAGGTGACATTAAATGAACACTCGATCAATGATATTTACACTTTATGGCGACTACATTTCCCATTACGGCAATAAAATCTGGGTTGGAAGCCTGATTCGGCTCCTGGAGGAGTTCGGGCATAATAGCCAATCTGTCAGGGCTGCCATATCACGAATGAATAAACAGGGCTGGGTACAGGCAGAGAAGGTTGGCAATAAAAGCTATTACTCGTTGACCGCGCGTGGAGTACGCCGGATTGAAGAAGCCGCAAAGAGAATTTTCAAGCTAAAGCCTGAGGCATGGGATGGAAAATGGCGGATTTTAATGTACAACATTCCAGAAGATATCCGAAACATCCGTGACGAATTAAGAAAAGAGCTTGTATGGAGCGGCTTTGGTTCACTATCCAACAGCTCATGGATTTCTGCAAATCCGCTTGAGAATGAAGTTTATGACCTTATTGATAAATATGGTATTTCCGAGTATGTTGATTTTTTTATCGCCGATTACAACGGTCCTAAGGAAAACGCCCGGCTTGTTGAAAAATGCTGGGATATTGACGAAATAAACGGCCGCTACCAGGAATTTATCCAAACCTATAGCCAAAGTTATATCATCGGTAAAAATAAAATTCAGAAAGGCCAAATGACGGATGCCGAATGCTTTGTGGAAAGAACAAAGCTAGTCCACGAATATAGGAAATTTTTATTTGTGGATCCAGGGCTGCCTGAAGAGCTTCTTCCAGAAAAATGGCTCGGAGGCCATGCTGCATCCTTGTTTGCCGAGTATTATAAAGAGCTGGCTGAACCTTCTTCACGTTTTTTCGAGGACGTTTTTAAAGAGGGAAATGGCTTAAATGAACGTGATCAAAACTATGATGCTACTTTCCATCCATTCATTGTCGATTAAGAATTTGACTTAAAGCGAACTTTTAATATGACGATTTTTATACGGTGGTGCTGAATTTGTGAACAGACTGACAAAACTGTTGAATATCCGTTATCCAATCATCCAGGGCGGGATGGGCAACATAAGCAATGCCCCGTTGGCTGCAGCTGTTTCCGAGGCAGGCGGTTTGGGGACAATCGGCGCGGGGACGATGGATTCTAAAGAGGTCGAACGGTTGATCCTGGAGACAAAAACAAAAACCAACAGGCCATTTGCGATAAATGTCCCAATCAGCGTTTCTTCTTTTACAAATGAAATCCTTTCGCTAGCGATTAAACATAAAGTCCAGGTTGTCTCTTTATCTGCCGGAAATCCAGCTCCATTTATTCCTGAGCTTCATGAGGCGGGCATTAAAGTAATCGCAGTAACGGCTTCTGTCAAACATGCGAGGAAGGCTGAGGAGGCTGGGGTGGATGCCATTGTTGGCGAAGGGTATGAGGCTGCAGGAATCAATTCTCCGTCCGAGACAACGACCATGGCGCTGATTCCCCAGCTAGCCGAGGCTGTCCGGGTCCCTGTAATCGCGGCGGGGGGAATTGCTGATGGCCGTGGCCTTGCAGCCGCGCTTGTTCTGGGGGCATCCGGGATTCAAATGGGAACCAGGTTTATCACTGTTAAGGAAGCTCCTTTTAATGCTATTTATAAAAAAATGATTCTCGATGCCGATGATACTTCAACTTTTATACTTGGAAGGCAGCATGGAAGAATCAGAAGAGTGCTGGATGCTCCTTACGCTAGAAAGCTTCTTGAGCAGGAACCTGAATTGACCATAGCTGAATTCATGGAAAAAACCTCGGAATATTATCATAAAACAGGAGCAATTGACGGAAATGTCCAGGAAGGATTCTTGAATGCCGGGCAGATAGCTGGTCAAATAAAGGACATTCCAGCTGTTTCCGACTTATTTAAAAAAATGCTCGAGGACTCAAATAAAGCGCTTGAATACTCAGCAAAACAGCTGAATTTTTAGCAAGCTTCCAACCAAATACTTTAACACTTAAACGCGTATAAGCGTTAATTTTGCAAGAGAGTAAAACTTACTATTGCATTCTTGTTTTTATTGCACTATAATTTTTAAAAAATTACTAAATTTTTTGAATATTGTTTGACTGTAAAATAAGGTGGATGATAGTATAACGATATATACACGGTACCTACAGTGAATATCATATGTTTTCATCCACCAAGAACTTACATAGGTTGAACAGTACAGCATTCAAGCTGGGCCATTAAAAGTTTTAGGGGGAAATAGGATGAGGAAGTATGTAAAAACGATGGGAATTTCACTGGCGGCAATGCTGATGCTGGCAGGCTGCGGAAGCAACGAATCAGCAGGTGGGACTTCTGGCGGGGGGAAAGATAAAACCTACAAAGTAGGCATTTCGCAATTTGCTCCACATCCATCGCTTGATGCGGCAACAGAAGGATTTAAGAAGGCACTTGAAGAAAAGGGTCTTAAGGTTGAATTCGATGACCAGAATGCCCAGGGCGAACAGCCAAATGCACAGGTGATAGCCCAGAATTTCGCAGGTGATGATGTTGACCTTATTTTTGCAAATGCAACACCGAGCGCGATCGCGGCACTGAATGTAACAAAGGAAATTCCAATTTTGTTCACCTCGGTTACGGATCCAGTTGGTGCGGGACTCGTAAAAGCATTTGACCAGCCAGGAGAAAATATTACAGGTACAACTGATAACCATCCAGATGCAACAAAGAAGACGATTGATTTCATGACAAAAGATGTCGGAGCAAAGAAAATCGGGATAGTCTACAATGCAGGCGAACAAAACTCTGTTGTCCAGGTGAAAGCAGTTGAGGAGCTTGCTAAAGCAAATGGAGCATCAATCGTAGAAGTTTCTGTTTCAACAACAGCTGAGGTAAAACAGGCTGCAGAGTCGCTTGTCGGCAGGGTAGACGCCATTTATGTCCCTACAGATAATACCGTCGTTTCAGCTTTGGATTCAGTCATTTCTGTTGCTAACGACAAAAAAATCCCGCTTTTTGTTGGCGAACTTGATTCGATGAAAAAAGGTGCTGTGGCTGCGAGCGGCTTTAGCTACTATGACTTAGGATACGAAACCGGCCTGATGGCGGTTGAAATTTTGACTGGCAAGAAAAAGCCTTCCGATATACCTGTAGCACTGCCTCAAAGCCTGGCACTCATGATAAACAAAAAGGCTGCCGAGGCTCAAGGATTGACTGTAAAAGATGAATGGAAGAACGTCGGCGAGTTTTACGAGGAATAAAACCCCAACCATTCATGAAAAGCAGCAATAAATGCCGAAAGGAGTGATTCACTCCTTACGGCATGGTCAGGAAGGATGATAGACGTGTTTACAGCAATATTCAATTCATTTGAGTCAGGCATCATCTATGCAATCATGGCACTCGGTGTGTACCTTTCTTTTAGGATCCTTGACTTTCCGGACCTGACAGTTGACGGAAGCTTCGTGATTGGAGCAGCAGTTGCGGCCACAATGATTGTTAATGGGCAGGATCCTTTTATTGCAACAATTGCTGCATTGGTGGCAGGATTTCTAGCAGGCTGTATGACAGGGCTGCTTCATACGGTAGGCAAAATCAATGAATTGCTTTCCGGAATTTTGATGATGATCGCTCTTTACTCCATCAACCTGAGAATCATGGGGCGGCCAAATGTTTCGCTTCTTAATCAGGAAACTTCATTGACCACTGTTAAAGAAGTTTCAGAAAGCTCAGGGATTGACACATTTTTTAATAATTTGTTGACAGCAGTCGGCCTTGGCGAGAAACTGCCGTCTACATGGGGCATCCTGCTGTTCATGATTGTCGTTACGTTTCTTATAAAACTATTTACAGACTGGTTCTTGAAAACCGAGGTAGGGCTGGCGGTAAGGGCGACAGGCGACAATAAAAAAATGATTAGGAGCCTCTCTGCGAATACAAACATCCTCATTATACTGGGGCTCGGAATTTCAAATGCAATGGTCGCTTTCTCAGGTGCATTGATTGCACAACAGGGTGGATTTGCTGACGTGGGCATGGGAATAGGGATGATTGTAATCGGCCTTGCTTCCGTCATCATTGGGGAGGCGCTCTTTGGAACAAAAACAATTGCTCGTACAACTCTGGCTGTAATTGGAGGAGCAATTATTTACAGGCTCGTTGTCACACTGGCATTGAGAGTTGATTTCCTTGACCCGGGTGATATGAAGCTTATAACAGCTTTAATTGTTATCTCGGCGCTTATTGGGCCGAATGTAGTCCGCGGTATTAAGGAAAAGAACAGAAAAGCCAAGAAGCGTGCAGAACGGCAAACCCTTCTGAAGTCACACGCAGCTGGGAAGGGGGAGAGCCATGCTGCGCTTAAATCAAATTCATAAGGTATTCAATGAGGGAACACCCGATGAGAAAATTGCAATCGACCACATCGATTTGGAATTGAAAAGGGGAGATTTCGTTACAGTCATCGGAAGTAACGGCGCTGGCAAATCAACTTTGATGAATATCGTCTCCGGAGCTCTTCAACCTGATGTTGGTGAAATCTACCTTGATGGTAAAAATGTGAACGGGATGTCGGAGCACAATCGATCAAAGCTCATCGGCCGTGTATTCCAGGATCCGATGGCTGGAACTGCTCCCAGCATGACAATTGAGGAAAATCTTGCAATGGCCTATTCACGAAATAAAACACGGTCACTTCGCTTTGGAGTAACAAAGAAACGCCGCGAATTATTTAAAAACGTTCTCGAGACGCTTCACCTAGGTCTTGAAAACAGGCTCAATGCAAAAGTCGGGCTTTTATCAGGCGGGGAACGCCAGGCTCTCTCGCTGCTAATGGCTACCTTCACAGAGCCGTGCGTCCTGCTCCTTGATGAGCATACAGCCGCTCTTGATCCTTCAAGGGCGGAGCTAATTACAAGCCTGACAAAACAGGTGATTGAGCAGTATGGGTTGACGACCTTGATGGTCACCCATAACATGCAGCAAGCGATTGACCTTGGTAACCGCCTAATCATGATGGATAAAGGCCAAATCATACTTGAAGTAAATGAAGAGGAAAAGAAGAAGCTGACAATTGAAGGTTTGCTTGAAGAATTCCAGCGAATCCGCGGTAAGCAAATGGCTAATGACAGGGCATTGCTGTCCTAGGAAGTGATTTTCATGATAAAGGCGGTGGACACCTAATGAAGCCTGGTATAGCCATTGGCCAAACTGAAATCCTTAAGGTTACGGTCACTCCTGAAATGTTTGCTGAATTTGGCGGCCAGGTTGTCCACCCCGCCTATTCAACCGCATGGATGGTCTATCATATGGAGTGGGCTTCCCGATTGATCATTCTTCCGTATCTTGAGGATGATGAGGAAGGAATGGGAGCAGCTGTTTCTGTTAAACATATTTCTCCGGCGAAAGAACATGAGGAAATTATAGCTACTGCCACGCTGACTTCGATTGTAGGCAATGCCATTTGGACAGACATCCATGCAAAAAGTGATACCAGATTAATAGGTACCGGGACAGTAAAACAAATTATTTTGCCTAAAGTGAAAATTAATAGCCTTTTAAAAACATAGAATACTAACGCACTAATGCTATGCGAAAAACAAAGAAACAGCCTGTACAGGTTTGTTTCTTTGTTGCTGTATGGGGTTCCTATTTGCTTTAAAGCGGTGAAGCAGCCTGAATTCCACCTAAGATAAGCGACTACTATAATTAAAAGAACAGCCAGGAATCTTACTTTACGATTCAGGCTTTGAAAGGGGCGTCAAAATGAAAGCGTTATCATACACAGGGGGAGTCGGCACCATGGATATATTCATGCAAATTAGCGGACATGAGCAGGTAGTATTTTGTAATGACGAACAGACAGGCTTACGGGCGATCATTGCCATTCATAGCACAAAGCTAGGCCCGGCGCTTGGCGGCTGCAGAATGCGGCCGTATCAAAGTACAGAAGAAGCTCTTGAAGATGTTTTGCGGCTTTCAAAAGGAATGACCTATAAATGTGCTGCGTCGGATGTTGATTTCGGTGGAGGTAAGGCAGTGATTATCGGAGACCCGATGAAGGACAAAACACCTGAATTATTCCGGGCATTCGGCCAGTTTGTCGATTCACTGAATGGCCGCTTTTATACAGGGACGGATATGGGTACGACCCCTCAGGATTTTGTGCATGCCATGAAGGAAACCAATTGCATTGTAGGTGTCGATGAGGTGTACGGAGGTAGCGGTGACTCCTCGATTCCAACCGCTCAGGGAGTCTTGTACGGCATTCAGGCAACGAATAAGGTCATTTGGGGATCTGGAGAGCTATCGGGAAGGAGCTATGCTATCCAGGGTTTGGGAAAAGTCGGTTATAAGGTCGCAGAACGGCTGCTCAATGAAGGGGCTGACCTTTATGTGACGGATATTAATATCGAAGCAATCAATCGGTTATCCGATCAGGCAAAGGCGATGGGAGCAACCATCAAGGCTGTTGCGGCTGACGAGATTTATTCTGTTCCAGCGGATGTGTTCGTCCCATGCGCGCTCGGAGGCATTATTAATGACGAAACCATTCCAATGCTCAAATGCCTTGCTGTCGCCGGTTCAGCAAATAACCAGCTTGCTGAAATAAGACATGGCAAGCTGCTGCAGGCAAAAGGCATCCTTTACGCACCTGATTATATCGTGAATGCCGGTGGCCTCATACAGGTTGCTGATGAACTGTATACCCCAAATCCGGAAAGAGTCATCCAGAAAACGAGAGCTATTTATGATTGCCTCCTTGATGTCTACAAACGCGCAGACCAGGATGGACTTACGACAGTGGAGGCAGCCAACCATTTTTGTGAGGCGAGAATTGAGGCCCGCGCAAGAAGGAACAGCTTCTTTTCACATAACAGGCGCCCTAAATGGGCAGTAAGATCATGAAGCTACACGATGAAAGAAATTAGCGAACAAGGGGGAGACAGCCGTGGAGGTATCATTTCCACTTCTTCAAATTATGGATGAACAAGGCAATGTGGCAGACCCTTCATGGAAGAAAACAATTTCCAGGGAGCTTGCACTCAATTTTTACAAGCAAATGGTCAGGATACGAACTTTTGACAGGAAGGCGGTCAGCTTGCAGCGCCAGGGACGAATTGGTACATACGCTCCCTTTGAAGGTCAGGAGGCAGCACAGGTCGGCAGCGCGCTCGCACTGCGGCCGGATGATTGGCTTTTTCCAACTTACCGGGACCATGGCGCTGCCCTAGTATTCGGACACTCATTAAGAAATGTCTTATTGTTTTGGAATGGAAGGAATGAGGGCTGTGTACCACCTGACGGGAAAAAGATCTTCCCGCCTGGCATCCCGATTGCCACCCAAATTCCGCATGCTGCCGGCGCGGCACTGGCAGAAAAAATGAAAGGAACCGCTTGTGCAGCACTGGCTTATTTCGGCGATGGAGCAACCTCCGAAGGGGATTTCCATGAAGGGCTGAATTTTGCAAGTGTCACAAATGCCCCGGTTGTTTTTTTTAATCAAAATAACGGATATGCGATATCAGTTCCTATAGAAAAGCAAATGAATTCCAAAACCATTGCCCAAAAAGCTGTTGCATATGATATTCCTGGTGTACGTATTGATGGGAACGATGTATTCGCGGTTTATTTTGAAACATTGAATGCTCTTGAGCGGGCCAGAAGCGGAAAGGGTCCGACACTTATTGAAGCTGTAACTTGGCGATATGGGGCCCATACGACTGCCGATGATCCTTCCAAGTACAGAGATCAATCAGAAAGCCATGAACGAAGGAAAAGAATTGATCCCCTCATAAGGCTTGAGCGTTTTTTGAAAAATGAAGGCTTTTATGATCAAGACGAGTTAACAGGTTATGAAGAGGAGGCCATCGCAGAAATCGACCGTGGAGTCATGGAAATGGAGCAATTCCCTCCGGCGGATCCGTCGGATATATTTGATTATGTTTTTGAAAAACCGGTCTGGCCGCTTGAAAAACAAAAGAGAGAGTACCTTCAACTCCTAAAAGGAGGCCAATGATGGACACTGTAACGAAAACGAGGACCATGACGATGGTACAGGCGATAAACGATGCGCTTGCCGAGATGCTGACGATGCGCAGTGACGTGATTCTCCTTGGTGAGGACATTGGGAAAAACGGCGGGGTGTTCCGGGCTACTGACGGATTACAGGAACAGTTTGGGGAAATGAGGGTCATGGATACGCCATTATCCGAAGCTGGCTTTATTGGGGCAGCGATAGGAATGGCCGCAAACGGTTTTCGGCCAGTGGCGGAAATCCAGTTCCTTGGTTTCATTTACCCGGCCTACGAACAACTCATGACACATGCTTCCAGGCTTCGAATGAGAACCTATGGCCATTTTACAGTGCCAATGGTTGTCCGGGCTCCATATGGTGCAGGAGTGCGCGCACCGGAAATCCACTGTGACAGCACTGAAGCATTGTTTACTCATATGCCCGGGATTAAAGTGGTTTGCCCTTCGTCCGCCTATGATGCGAAGGGATTGTTGATCGCTTCAATTCTGGACCCTGACCCTGTGCTGTTCCTTGAACCAATGAGGCTTTACCGATCAGTCAAGGGAGAAGTGCCTGAAGGTGTTTACGAAGTGGAAATTGGAAAAGGTAAGAAGCTGCGTGACGGGGAAGATGTGACCGTCATTTGCTGGGGAGCGATGGTGCCGATTGCGATTGAAGCTGCGAAGAACGCCGAAAGGAAGGGGATAAGATGTGATGTCATAGACATGAGAACACTTTACCCTTTGGATCAAGACATAATAGCTGAATCGGTACAGAAAACAGGGAGGACTGTAATCGTCCATGAAGCCCAATCGACTGGCGGAGTCGGCAATGACATTCTAACAATTATTAATGACACGTCATTCCTTTATCAAAAAGCACCCGCCGACCGAGTAACCGGGTTCGACAGCCCCGTCCCATACTTTGGCTTCGAGGACCATTATCTGCCCAATGAGAAAAGGGTTTTAGCAGCCATTGAAAAAGTCATGCGTTTTTAGGAGGTGAAAGAATGGAGGTTAAGCTCCATGACATTGGAGAAGGCATGGCAGAAGCCGGAATCAATTGCTTTCTCGTCAAACCTGGTGATGTAGTGAAAGCCGATGACCCATTGCTTGAAGTACAGACCGATAAAATGACCGCGGAAATTCCTTCACCCGCTGCTGGTATTGTGAAGGAATTCAGGGTAAGTCCCGGAGAAACCGTACCAGTCGGAACAACACTGCTCATTTTGGAAGCAGATGGAGCCATTAACAGGGGAATTGCTGAACAAGTTACAGTTCCTGCTCATATCCTGGCAAACGGAAATGAACAGAATTCCTTTACCAGCTCTGAACAAATAAAACCTTTATTCCCAAGAGTTTTAGCATCCCCCTACACACGGAAAATTGCCAGGGAGAACGGCATCCGAATTGAGGATGTTAAAGGCAGCGGTCCAGCAGGTAGAATAACAGACCAAGATGTTTACAATTTTTTAAGCGGCCGCAAGAGAATCCACACACAACAGTCAGCAATGTTAACAGAAAGAGCAATAGACCGTACTGCGCACAACCAGGAGGCGGGTTTCATTCCGTTCAGGGGCAGACGCAAACAAATTGCAAAGAACTTGCTGCATTCCATCCAGACAATCCCACATTGTACACACTTCGAAGAAATTGATGTTACTAACCTCATAGAATTTAGAAAGGAATTAAAGCTTGAGGGCAGGCAGGTATCAGCCACTGCTTTATTCATTAAAACTTTATCGGTTTGTTTAAAAGAGTTTCCTATTTTCAATTCGATACTTGATGAAGAAAACGAGCGGATTCAGTTTATTGACCAGCACCACATCGGAACCGCCGTGGACACTGAAGACGGACTGGTTGTTCCTGTGATCCGTGATGTGCAAACCAAATCCTTGCCAGAAATCCAAGCTGAAATGAAGGTGCTTACAGAGAAGGCATTAAGCAATCAGTTAACCTTAGAGGATATCAAGGGGGGAACTTTTACTATAAGCAATGTCGGCCCATTGGGCGGCAGCATTGGGGCTACCCCAATTATTCAGCACCCTCAGGTTGCGCTTGTTTCGTTCCATAAAACTAAAAAAATGCCTGTCGTTAACGAGCAGGATGAAATTGAAATTCGCTCGATCATGAACCTGTCAATGTCGTTTGACCACAGAGTTGCAGATGGTGCGACAGCGGTTAAGTTTACTAACAAATTTGCAGCATATATCGCTAACCCAAGGCTGCTAATACTGGAGTTGGTATAGATGGTTGTCGGTGAAATGGCAAATGGGGCAGATCTTGTCATCATCGGGGGCGGCCCTGGCGGCTATCATGCAGCAATTCGGGCGGCACAGCTTGGACGACAGGTGCTTTTAATTGAAAAAGCTGATTTAGGAGGGATTTGCCTCAATAAAGGCTGCATTCCTTCAAAGGTGATCACAACAGCTTCTGCAAGATTGGAAGATTCCAAGAAAAATGCTGTCTTTGGAATTGAAACTGATCGTCTTGGGGTTAATTTTGAAAGATTAAAAGAATATCAAAAATGGACTGTAGAGGGACTAAGAACAGGGGTGGAAGCTCTCTGCAAAGCTAATAAAGTACAAATACTAAAGGGAACAGCTTTTTTTATCTCCGAAACGCGGATTGGTGTTGAGCAAGGAGACAACTATGAGCTTTATGACTTTAACCAGGCAATCATCGCCACAGGAGTTCGGCCAGACGATGGCGGTACATTCAAGACAGGTAAGAGGATTGTCAATTCATGGTCAATTTCATTCCTTGAGGATATTCCTGAGCACCTTGCGATATATGGAGTGGATATGATTCGCTTGGAAATGGCAATGGCGTACAGGGCACTAGGGTCTGAGGTCACCTTGCTGCTACCAGAAGGAGTTAACGAATTTCCGTATGATTCTTCTATTTCAAGGGAACTGTCCCGGATTTTTAAAAAAGAAAAAATTCATGTACTGAAGGATTGTTTCATTAAGGAGGTGATTGAGCAGACAGATGGTGTAACCATTGTCTTCGCTTCACAAACAGGAGAGACAACCTTGTCCCCAACCCATTTCTTTTATGGTGAAAAGAAACTTCCTAACAGTGATGAGCTAGGACTCAAGCGAATAGGAATCACTCTCGATGATAACGGTTATGTAAAGGTTAATGAAAAGTGCAGAACGAATTTTGAGCGAATCTTTGCGATCGGTGATATTACAGGCGGGCCCTTTCTCGCCTCAAAAGCTATAAAACAAGGGAAAGCAGCGGCCGAAGTGGCATGCGGAATCGAGTCTTCATTGGTGGATTTACGGTTTCTTCCTCAGATCGCCTTTACTCGTCCGCCGATTGCAGCTGTGGGCCTTAGCGAAGAAAAAGCGATTGATCAAGGACTTGAGGTTACAACGAATCATTTTCCTTTCGCTTCCAATGGAATTAGCGGGCTAGCTGGCAAAAAGTATGGTTTTGTAAAGATTGTTTCCGAACAGGGGACAGATGTCATCCTCGGTGTTCATATCATCGGTGAGGGTGCTCATGAATTAATAGCAGGAGGTATAATCGGGCTTGAGATGGGCGCCCGTGAAGAGGATTTTACGTTTCCCTCATTCCCGCATCCAGGTCTGGCAGAAGCAATGCTTGAAGCAGCAGAAGGCCTTAAAGGAAAAGCAGTCCATTTAAAACCGCAAAAAAAGCAGGTGGAAGAACCAATCGCCGAAAAAAAATAATCCATTCCAATTTAAAAATCCAAAGGAGGCTACATAAATGCAAGAGCAAAAATTATCATTGAACGAAGTAACAGAGGATTTTTTTCCGGTCCGGGATGTCGATTACATGGAAATTTATACTGGTAATGCCAAACAGGCTGCATATTTTTTCTGCAAGGCATTTGGCTTTAGGACTGTGGCCTATTCAGGACTTGAAACTGGAAATCGCCAGACTGTTTCCTACGTACTCCAGCAAAGAAAAATCCGCTTGGTGATAACTGGCTCATATGATGAAAATAGTGATGTTGCTTCTTTTGTTAAAAAACATGGAGATGGCGTAAAAGATATAGCCTTGCTGGTTGATGATGTTGAAAAAGCTTTTGGTGCAGCGGTCGACCGCGGTGCCATCGCTTTAGAGGCGCCGACTGTACTTAACGACGAATTTGGAACAGTTAAAAAGGCTGTCATTGGTACGTATGGCGATACAGTTCATTCACTAATCGAGCGCCAGGATTATAAAGGTGCATTCCTGCCTGGTTTTGATAGATTCACAGACACTGTCCAGGTACCTGACGCCGGCTTGATTGCCGTAGATCATGTTGTCGGTAATGTCGAGGTGATGGAGGAGTGGGTAGAGTATTACGAAAAAGTAATGGGCTTCAAGGAGATGAAACACTTCTCCGACGAGGATATCTCTACCGAATATTCCGCGCTTATGTCAAAAGTGATGCACAATGGCGGCCGAATCAAGTTCCCTATCAATGAGCCTGCCGAGGGAAAACGAAAATCCCAAATCCAGGAATACCTTGAGTTCTATAACGGACCAGGCGTCCAGCACCTTGCCATCCTGACAGAAGACATTGTTTCTACCGTTGCTGCACTCAAGGACAACGGAGTTGAATTCCTGTCGACGCCGGATTCCTATTACGACGATCTTGTTGGACGGGTTGGAAAAATTGATGAGGAAATTTCGAAGCTGCGCGAGCTTAGCATCCTTGTAGACCGCGATGATGAAGGTTACCTGCTGCAAATTTTCACGAAGCCAATCGTTGACCGCCCAACACTATTTATTGAGGTTATTCAGCGTAAAGGTGCAAGAGGCTTCGGCGAGGGTAACTTCAAGGCGCTTTTTGAATCAATTGAACGCGAACAGGCGAAAAGAGGGAACTTGTAACTTTTAAAAGACGAAGTGTAAAGGTGTTTCACTATCTAGAAGTATCGGATATTTCTATTAATTTAAGTTCAAGGACATTTTAGCTATTCGGCGGCATCAAAATGTCCTTGAAATACAGTTTCAAGGACATTTTAGCTTTCAGGCAACACCAAATTGTACTCGAAATACAGTTTCAAGGACATTTTGGCTATCAGCGATCATCAAATTGTACTCGAAATACAGTTAGGAGAACATTCACCTAGCTAGCTCAAGTCGTTTCAATAAAGTTGGCGAACTATTTCAAAGACCACATCTACTAGTTCAATAGAAGCTGATTTATTAGCCTACTATTAAAATTGTATTGGAACAGGAAAGGAAAGTGGGAATGACTGTGATTAAACCGAGGGATGAGCTTTCCGCAGTCATCCCATACCTGATTGGCGCTTCACCCGAAGACTGCCAAAAAACGCTGGGCTATGAACGGATTATTCGGATGGCTGATAATGAGAATCCGTACGGGCCTTCTCCGCTTGCCCTTGAAGCAGCAAAACAGGAACTAACAAGAACAGCTATTTATCCCGACGGTTCGTATGCTTTTCTCCTCCGGTCACTAAGCAAACACCACGGATTGCGGGAAGATAACTTTTCAATTGGAAATGGATCAGACGAAATCATCAGGCAGTTAACAAGAGCCTACATCAGTATTGGTGATGAAGCGATAATGGCAGATTGCACATTTCCACGTTACAGGACAAATGTGCTGATTGAAGGCGGAGTTCCCGTGACTGTTCCTCTAAAGAATGGTGTTCACGATCTCGAAGCGATGCGGGCACATATTACACCGAAAACAAAAATGATCTTTGTTTGCAATCCAAATAACCCGACCGGGACGATTGTTGAAAAAGAAACGCTTCTGGACTTTATCGACGATATTCCTGCCCATATCATGGTTGTTATTGATGAGGCTTATGCAGAGTATGTAACGCACGGAAACTTGATTGATACAGAAGCAATCCTTTCCAAGTATAAAAACTGTGTGTTCCTGAGGACCTTTTCAAAAATGCACGGCCTTGCCGGGCTAAGGGTTGGCTACGGGATGATGGACGAATCGATTTCTAGGGAACTGAAAAAAGTGAAGGATGTTTACAATGTCAACCGTTTCGGAGCCGCTGCTGCAGCTGCCTCGCTAACGGATCTAAAGCATGTTGCCGAATCAGCTGAAAAGAACCGGGTTGAACGGAAGTACCTATCGGAAAAGCTTTCTGCACTCGGGCTTCAACCGCTTCCTTCTGAAGCCAACTTTCTTTTTATCCCGGTAAGTTTCCCAGCCCTTCAGCTTGAGAAGAAGCTAGCGGAAAAAGGGATATTCGTAAAGGCATTGTCTTCTTCGTCATACCCGGAGGGGCTCCGAATCGCTATGGGAACGAGGGAAGAGAATGATTCCCTCCTTGCTGAAATTTACGCCTTTACCACAGAAGGGGTAGTTTAACTATGGAATTTACACCGACAACTATGCCTTGGCGGGACTGCTACAAGCTTTTGACTGGAGCAATCATCCCGAGGCCAATCGCGTTTGTATCGACGTTAAGTAAGAATGGCGTCGCCAATGCTGCACCATTCAGCTTTTTTACGGCTATCAGTGCCGACCCAATGCTAGTCTGTTTTTCACCCATGAGGCGTGGAACGGACGGAGCCAAAAAGGATACATTAACAAATATTGAAGAAACAGGGCAATTTGTCATCAACATCGTTAGTGAAGAAATCGCTGAAAAAATGAATATTTGTGCTATGGAATTTACTCCCGATATTGATGAGTTTGAAGCATCAGGCCTGACGAAGGCCCCTTCTGAAAAAATTGCTGTCCCAAGAATAAGAGAATCGAAAATAAACTTTGAATGTGAGCTAGAGCAGGTTCTTCATTTCGGAGAACACGCCGGTGCGGGGAGCCTAGTAATTGGAAGAGTCGTCCATGTCCATATGGACGATGAACTCCATGATCAGGGCCGGATTCTAGCTGAACCCCTTCATCCTATTGGAAGGCTTGCCGGCAATTTTTATACAAGGCCGCTAGCCTCCACGTTTGAGCAAGCGCGCATTGTGAATTCCGGTGATAAAAAATGAGATTTATATCATTTGTAAAGAAAAGTGGGGAACAAGCTGCAGGCTGGCTGTTGGATGACCGCCATGCCGTTGATATGAGTGAAGCATCCGAGGGCCGACTGCCTCAGTCAATGCTTGAGTTTCTCGACAAGTCAGAGGAGAATTTCATCTTGGCAAAAAAAGTTAACAGTGGGTTGGATGGGAAGTCGCAAGGGGTTTATTCCCTTGAGGAGGTAAGGCTTCTGGCTCCGCTGCCTAACCCAAGAAGCTTCAGAGACTTCTATGCATTTGAGGCTCATGTAAAAACTGCACGTGAAAATAGAGGACTCGGCATGATTGATGAATGGTATGAGATACCGGTCTTTTATTTTTCAAATCATCTTGCTATAAAAGGCCCAGAAGAGAAAATTGAGAAACCGAAGGGCTGTCGAAAACTTGACTACGAGCTCGAAATTGGCTGTGTGATTGGCAAGACCGGCAAGAATATCCGAGTGGATGAAGCTGACGATTATATATTCGGTTATTGCATCCTCAATGACTGGAGTGCTCGGGATTTTCAGCAAAAAGAAATGAAGGTTGGGCTTGGCCCTGCAAAAGGAAAGGATTTCGCCACCTCAATCGGGCCGTGGATCGTTACAGCGGACGAATTAATCGGGTTATTGGACAAAAAAGGGTTTGATTTAGAAATGAAGGCGTCCATTAATGGCCAGCTCCTTTCAAAAGGAAACATGAAGGAAATCCACTATTCATTTGCTGAAATGCTGAAACGTGCTTCGGCAGGGGTAACGCTTCATCCAGGCGAACTGATTGGATCGGGCACAGTTGGGACCGGCTGCATCCTTGAGCTTGGGGAAGATGTACATCGCTGGCTGCAGTCAGGCGATATAGTAGAGCTCCAGATTGATAAATTGGGAACCTTAAGAAATGTAATTTCAAGGGAAATGGGGTGACTCTATGTATTATAGGCAGTTGGGGAAAATCCCCCGGAAACGGCACACGATTTTCAGAAAGGAAGACGGCACGCTATACAGGGAGCAGGTAATGGGAACAAAAGGGTTTTCAGGAACCCAATCGATACTTTACCATGTCCATATGCCGACAGAGGTAGTCAAAGCAGAAAAAATAATTCCTTTTTTACCAGATTACGAGGCAGAAGGGGTGCTGCGGCATAGGCATTTTTATACACCGGAACTCAAGACAGCCGGAAATGCGCTTGAAGCAAGGGAATATTTGATGGGCAACAGCGATTTATTGATTGGTACCGCCCATGTCACTGCCGCAATGGAATCCTTTTACCGCAATGGCGACGGCGATGAATTGCTTTTTATCCACCACGGTTCGGGAAAACTGGAGACGATGTTCGGGACACTCAATTATAGACCCGGGGACTATTTAGTGATTCCAATCGGAACAATATACCGGCTACGTCCTGATTCTGAAACTAAGATCCTGTTTGTTGAGTCCTATTCGCAAATCACTACCCCCCGGCGATATCGGAACGAATATGGACAGCTTCTTGAACATAGCCCTTTTTGTGAGCGGGATATAAGGGGACCTGAAACGCTCGAAACTTTCGATGAGAAGGGTGATTTTGAGGTTTTGACCAAAACGAGGGGGTATTTGCACCAGCATATCCTCGGCCATCATCCTTTTGATGTGGTGGGCTGGGACGGTTATCTATATCCATGGGCATTTAATATAGAGGATTTTGAGCCAATTACAGGGAGGGTTCATCAGCCGCCGCCGGTCCATCAAACATTCGAAGGCCATAATTTTGTTGTTTGCTCGTTTGTGCCGAGAATGTATGATTACCATCCGGAGGCTATACCAGCGCCATATTTCCACAGCAACGTTAACAGTGACGAAATGCTGTATTATGTGGAAGGCAACTTCATGAGCAGGAAGGGAATCAAGCAAGGGTCGATAAGCCTGCATCCAAGCGGCATCCCGCACGGACCGCATCCAGGAAAGGCCGAGGCAAGCATCGGCAAAAAAGAAACACTCGAACTTGCGGTCATGATTGATACTTTCCGCCCGTTGAAGGTATTCAAAAAGGCAAGAGAAATTGAGGATCAGGATTACATGTATTCATGGCTTTAAGAAGATTAATAGGGTTTCCCGAGCTAAGATCGGGAAACCCTTATTTTTATTACAGTATCCAGATTGGCATTTATAGTGAAGCGCAGCCTAAATCTCACTTTTGCCGGAATGCCTTATCAAAAAAGAGCCCGCCAACCGCGGCCTCTTTCGGTAACTTATTTTGGTTCATTGTGCCAAATGATAGCGAGCGTTCCTTCGCCGGCATGAGCAGCAATGGTTGAGGAAATTTCGCCGATGAACGTTTTTAGCCCTGGAAAGGCTGATTTAAGAGCTGCTTCCATTTCTTTTGCTTTATCCGGAACATTTCCGTGCATTACCCAAACTTCTTCTATATGGTTCTTGCTGTGGGCTTCACCAAAAAGCTCCACAAGCCTTGCACCAGCCTTTTTCTCAGAACGGACTTTCTCAAACAGTTCAAATTCCCCGTTGGTATTAATTCGGATAATCGGCTTTATTTTTAGGATGCTTCCAAGCAGGTATTGAGTACCTGACATCCGCCCGCCTTTATAAAATTGATCCAGATTTCCGAGTAACATATAATTTTGGCCGTTATCTGCTTCTTCGCGGAGGATTGTGGCTATATCGCTAACCCCCAGGCCATTCCCAGCAAATTCAATTCCTTTTTCAATCAGCGCGGTTATTGCATAGGACAACGACTTTGAATCAACCGCTTCCACGGGGAATCCAGCCATTTCCGCTCCAGCAATGCAGCTTGACATCGTTCCGCTTAGTTTAGAGGAGATATGGACAGCTATTGCACTATCGTAGTTCTCTTTGAGTTTTTCAAAAAGTGCAGCAAACTTCCCGGAAGAAGGCTGCGACGTTTTCGGAACTGCTTTATCGCCGTTAATTCTTTGATAAAGTGTTTCTGTATCAAGATCGATACCATCTTCAAAAGCATCATTTCCAAAGATGATTTCAAGCGGCACCACGTAAACATCGGGGTTAGCCTTTAGCTTTTCTGTTAGGAAAACAGTACTATCAGTAATCCAGGCAATCTTCTTTTTGGTCATATTCTAAATGTTCCTTTGCGGGGTTATTTTGGTAAGCTTTTCTGCTATTTTACCATTTATATAGGTCATAAGATATATAACTTACTATTCTATCTTTATTTTTCCTAAATGCCAGGCAACTTAAACATTTCATTGCTGATATGTATGTAAAAAGGTAAAATAAGCTAGCAATTGAAGTTCCTGAAAAAAAGAATGATGGGAGGAATATGGATGCTGTCAGCCTTCAGGAATTTGCACCCGCTCGTAATAAATATACTTATAGGGACCATGTTCGGCCGGATGGCAACATCCATGAGCATTCCGTTCCTTGCGATTTACCTGACCCAGGTAAAGAATGTTTCTCCCGGGCAGACCGGATTAATCATTGCTGTAAGCTCGCTAGTCGGGATATGCACAAGCTTTGCAGGCGGTTATTTGTCCGATCGGTTAGGCAGAAAGGTCGTTTTGTTTGTTTCAATTTTTCTATGGGCTGGAGTATTCGTCCTTTTTGGAATGGCCGAGACTGTTTCGGGCTTTTTTGCAGCAAATGCATTAAATGGTTTTTGCAAATCAATATTTGAACCAGCTTCACGGGCGCTGCTGGCTGACCTTACTGAACCAAAGAACCGCCTGGCAATTTTCAATTTGCGCTATACTGCTATAAATGTCGGGGTTATTTTCGGACCGCTTTTAGGTTTTTATTTCGGTTCATCCGAAAGTACATCTGCTTTTTTCATTGCGGCAGGCGTTTATGTTCTCTATGGAATATCGCTGATAGTAACCTACAAGAAAACAGGCTATAGCGGAGCTAACCTCAAGGGGACGGCCAACCAGAAACCAGTACGGTTCGCAGATGCGGCTCGGATTGCGATTAATGACAGGATTCTATTGCTTGCATTGATTGGCAATATACTTGCTGTTCTGGCCTATGCTCAGTTCAATTCTACACTCCCGCAATTTCTATCTGGTTCACTTGGCGGGGATAAAGGTGCGGCCTTGTTTTCCGGCCTGCTCATATTGAATGCGGTGACGGTCATTACCATTCAGTACCCGTTATTGGCGTTTATAAAAAGATATCCGCCCATCCTTTCGATAATGGCAGGAAACCTAATTTCAAGTATTTCTGTATTGCTTTTTGCATTTGCCGATTCTGTTCCATTATGGGGAGCAGTAATTTTCCTTTTTACCATTGGGGAAGTCCTAATGTTTTCAATGACTGATGCCTTCCTAGATTCGATTGCAAAACCAGACTTAAGGGGTACATATTTTGGCGCAATGGGTTTTACCCAGATAGGAAACATAGCCGGACCTTCACTTGGAGGCTTTCTGCTCAGTTGGTTCGGCTTCAGTGATCCATTGCCTGTTTTTGGTATTCTGGCAGGGATTTCTTTACTGGGAGTTCCAGTTATGTTTGCTGTCAAAGTTCATATGAAAAGGGAGCTTTTGCACGGAGGCGCTTCAAAAACAGCCATTTAACCGATACTTAATGAGGGGGAGGAAATAAAGAACGGATATTTTCCTGCTTCAAAGGGTATATTGATTTTGGTATGGACGAGAAAATAAAGGAGGATTTATAGATGCAATCATTCGTAGTCAGTTTCCATCAGGAAGATAAAGTCGATGCTATGCAAATCCAGAAACTCAATGAAGAGGACTATAATAAAGCTACCGAAGGCGGTACACGGCATTTGTTTGAACTTGATACCAACATTGGATTTTTTGTGTTTTTTGATGCGGAAGATGCTGATGGTGTTGTTTCACACCTGTTGCTCCAATATGAGGAGGACAGTGAGGAGCCAACAGCCTGTTATTCCTTTGCAATGAAGGATTTTTATGAGTTCATGGCTTTATATTTGAATGACCTGGAATTTAATGAAGAAACGAACGAGGAAGAAGAGGAATACGGGCCAATTCACCATCTTGCCCATCTCCTCTACCACATTGTTGAAGATGGCGGCTCACTCGACGCTTAAAGAATTTTTGGAGAAAACAGCATCCTGTTAAACAGGGTGCTGTTTTTAATTAGAACAAATAGCCATCACACAGCATACTTTGATATGGGCAGATGAACTAAAATTTTCAGGAAAAAATTCATAAAAAAGTGGAAAATTACAACAATTGTGGATAATATATGTTATACTAACTTTGGTTCTGTTCATATAAAAATAGGGTAAACAAGCATTAATATCAAAAGTGGAGGGAGCAGGCAGAATTTTTATGAATACAGTGTTGAAAAAAACTCCATATTTGCTATTTTTGCTCGTCATACCTGTATTAGGTCTAATTTATCAGTTTCTAAATACTCATCCAACCGATGCGGTGCAAATATCAACCGCACTAGACGGGTATATACCATTTTTGCCTATATTCATCATCCCCTATATTCTTTGGTACGCCTATGTATTTCTGTATCTCGTATACTTTTGTTTTAAAGATACGAGGGTATACTTAAAGACTATAATTCTTATAGTTGTTGGGGAACTTATTTGCTTTGCAATCTATTTCTTTTTCCAAACAACCGTCCCCAGGCCGCAATTGCAAGGGGATGGCATACTCATCGATCTGGTAAAGCTGATTTATTTAAATGATCAGCCGTTCAATTGCTTCCCAAGTATCCATGTCCTGACAACATTTGCGATAATGCTTGGTTCGCTTCATATTAAGGAGAAGCATCCAGTTACAATCCTGTTCATTCATATACTTGGCTCGCTTATTATTATATCCACCTTGTTTGTTAAACAGCATGTAATTCCGGATATGATTGGCTCTATGTTTCTGGTTACTTTCTTATATGGCATTCTATTTGAATTCTATCAGGTGCGTGTCGAAGAAAAGAAAGCTATTTTTGTTAAAAATAAATAACAATCTCCTGGAGGCTGCATAAACGCAGCCTCCGTTTTTATTTTTTTATTGCATTTTCTGTCCCAGAGTTAGCGCAGTATCCGAAGTGCTCAAGTCCAACTGGTATTGTTTGCTTAAATCCGCAGGATAGTAATACCCTTTAGCTGTCATGAACTCACTTATTGCGGTATGTGTCTGAATGGCATCATGGAGCTGTTGCTTTAGGGCTGCACGAACTTCTGGCGTGCCGGTTTCCGTTATCACTGCGGCAAGGTTTCTGATGCCCGAATTTGGGGTTATCAGAAAGTCCATGGCAATGACCTGGTCTGTCATACCACCCATTCCTCTTGTCAATAAAAAAATCCTGGAGAGTTTGAATATGGCGTACCCCAGTTTCCCGATCTGCTTCAAGGATTGCTTTTAGTTCTTCGTCAATAGCGAGCTTGCTCATCAAGGCCAATTTTGTTAAACAGACATTATTAAAAGGACGATATTCGTGTAATTCAAGTGCTTCATGAATTCCGAGATGTTTTTGTCATAGCATTCACTCCCATACTAATTCGCATTTATAATGCGTCTTTTTTTGCATTTATTCAACTTCTTTCCATGCATAATCCTTTGAGCATATGAGAAATTAAGTTTGTATGTATGTAGAGAGGTTGTTTGAATGAAGCATGAAAGTCTTGCTCTTCATGAAACGTTCGAAACGCATTTTCATAGTTCGAACCAAATTATATGATCTGGTTTCTAAAGGGAAAATAGACCCGAGTAATATATTTACACATGTTATTCCACTCTCAGATGCTAAACGCGGCTATGAAATCTTTGATACGAAAACCGAAGATTGTATTAAGGTAGTCATGAAGCCCCATTAATTGGGATAGGCGGCCGATGCACTGATCATTAAAGGGACATTAAAGTATGCACATGTAAATAATCATTGCAGAGGAAGGCGCCGTTTGCATGTCCCGAAGGCGCTTGAGCTTTTGTTTAAGGAGAATGTATATGCCTGAACTCCCGGAAATGGAACGCTACAAGAACATCCTTGGGACGAATTTAAAGGGGAAAACCATAACAGAGGTTGAGATAAACAGGGAAAAGTCTATCAATATTCCTGTGCAGGAGTTTATCTATGAAGTGAAAAACAGAAAGATTGTTGCCGTAAAAAGAAGGGCAAAGCATCTGATCTTTGAACTCGACTCAGGCAAAAGCCTGCTGCTTCATTTAATGCTGGGGGGCTGGATGTTTCTTGGAAAGGAAGAAGAAAGCCCCGACAGGACAAAACAGGTCATCCTTTCATTCGGGGATTTGAACCTGAATTTTATCGGCTTGCGGCTTGGATACTTCCATCTTTTGAATTCAGGAGAACTACAGGAGAAACTGGCAGGCTATGGTCCTGAGCCATTGACTCTGGGTTATGATGAGTTCAAGGAAAGGGTAGGAAAGAAGAAAGGAACATTGAAATCGATTTTGGTGGATCAAAGCATCATCGCCGGAATAGGAAACTGTTATTCAGATGAAATTTGTTTTACAGCGGGCTTAAGCACGGCAGCAAAAGCTGCGGGCTTAACTGAATTACAACTTTCCGCGCTTTTTTCTGCAATGAAACCTGTTTTGATGAGCGCATTGGAAATTGGCGGTTATATGGATGACCCGCTCTTTCCAGGTGACACGAAAACAGGCCAGTACAATCACCACTTCCTCGTTTTTGAAAGGGAGAATCAGCCTTGCAAAAGGTGCGGAACTACTATTATCAAAATTAAGGTTTCCTCGAAAAAGTCTTTTATCTGTCCCAATTGCCAGGGGGCATAAAAAACAAAGCTATGTTTACCATGATGATTTCTCAGGTATAGTCCTGTATTAAGGATTATGGGTGATCATCTTGGAGAAAACGTTATCATTTTTCAATGAGTTTAGTGCCGGGCGTGTAGTTACATACATCGCCTTTTCTTTGTTGATTTTAATATTGAACTGGGTCTTAAGGAAGATTGCTTCAAGTTATGCTAAAAAACGAAGCAGCCATGAAAAGCCTTTTTTTGCGTCGGCGGTTTCTTTGATTAACTGGTTTACCTTTTATGGAATAATTTTATTGTTCCTCTTTTATTTCTCTGAGACGAAGTGGCTGTTCAAGGCTTTATATTCTCAGGGCGGAGTGGACGTGACCCCATTTCTGATTATTGTTGCGTTCATGATTGTGTCATTGGCACACCGCCTTGTAAAACTCTTTACGAAATATGTCCTTTCGAATGTGTATGAGCATTATGGAGTCGATAAAGGCCTAGGGTTCACAATCAATCAAATCGTTTACTACTCGGTAATGTTTGCAGCTCTTGCCGTTAGTTTTACGAGTGTCGGCCTTGACCTGACTGCCTTTGGAGCAGTGTTGGGTGTTCTTGGAATCGGAATTGGTTTTGGGATGAGGAACGTGGCAGGGAACTTTGTATCTGGTATCATTATCCTGTTTGAAAGGCCTATAGAGGTCGGAGAGGTTATACAGGTTGATGGGAAGGTAGGAAGGGTAGAAAAGATTCGCCTTCGTTCAACGCTGGTTCGGACAGCGAAAGAAGGAACACTAATCGTACCCAATCAGTATTTCATTGAACAAATTATAAAAAATCGAACAGGCGCCGAAATGATAGCTCAGGTTCGTACCAATGTTCTTTATGGTACAGATTCGAGATTGGTCCATCGGCTGCTTGAGGAAGCAGTAACCATAATTAAAGAAGAAACAGATGGAATTCTTGAAAAGCCGCCTGTTGAAATTCGCTTTATCGAATTTAAGGACAATGCAATGGAGTTTATTATCGAGCTTCCTGTTCTTAATTTCGAAATTAAAGAAAGGGTCGAGAGCGACCTTAGACATTCTATCTCGAAGCTATTTGCGGACAACCACATTAAATTGCCTGTCAAAGAGTTTTCACTGCGGGAGTATTAATGCACTTAAACGCTCAAGAAGAATCTTCCTGTTTTTAGCGTTGTTGGAATTGGGTAAACGTTCAATAAGCTTTAAAGAAGGAGGAATAGCACATGAACGACAACCATGGCCGTATCAAAACAGATGAACAAAAGCAATACTTTAAGGATCGCGCTGGTACAGACGAGGCTCGATTCCATGTGGTACCTCATGATGATGAAGGATGGGCCATTAAAATGGAAGGCAAAGATGAACCTGAACTGACAACAAGTTCTCAGTCAGAGGCTGTTGAGGAAGCAAAACGGATGGCTGAGGAAGCCGGCACAATGGCCTATATTCATAACGATGAAGGCCGCATTGAAGAACAGCATAATTATCAAGATAAGAAGTAATCTCAATTTTACCGCCCGCCGTACTAACTCGCGGGTGGTTTTTTATTTATTTAAGGTAGTTTTCCCAACCTCCATTAGCGATTATTTTGTATTAACTGTATTGTCCATAGGGTACTATTTACTGGGTTAAATAGCAGATTGCTGTTTAACCCAAAAATAACCCAGGAGGAAATACATGAAAAGAAATCTAAAATTCACCTTAACGCTGATCTGGCTGCTCATTGCCCTTGTGCTAATCGAGCCGCTGCATGTTTCAATTACAAAAGCAGCCACCGGAACCGGGACTTGGTCATCGCCATTTTCAGTTTCACAGGCGATCAGCAATCAATCAGGTACTGTTAAAACCGTCCAGGGCTATATTGTCGGCCAGCCAACCGCGACCAATACAGTAGTCAAAAGTAATTTTCCCAATGATTATGCACTTGCTTTAGCTGACAGCCCTTCTGAAAGTAATACCGCGAAAATGGTGTATGTGCAAATCCCGACATCTTACCGTTCTTCTTACGGCTTATATTCCAATCCATCACTTTTGGGCAAAAGTATAAAAGTAACTGGTACTCTTACTGCTTATTTTTCACATCCCGGCCTGAAAGATGCGACTGCATTCGAGCTTCAGGGAAGCACGACACCTACCGAGCCAAGCGAACCTCCAACATCTCCTGCAGGTTATTATGATTCTGCGGCGGGGAAAACGGGGGAAGCTTTGAAAACAGCTTTACATAACATCATTGATGATCATACTAAAATCTCCTATGATGGGGTCTGGGATGCTCTTAGAAAAACCGATGAAGATCCGAATAATACAAATAATGTGATTCTTCTTTACACAGGGCGTTCCCAGGGCAAATTTACGAATGGAGGAGATGTGAACGATTGGAATCGCGAGCATGTTTGGGCTAAATCGCATGGCGACTTCGGCACAACGATGGGCGCGGGTACTGATCTCCATCACCTTCGGCCTACAGATGTTAGTGTCAATAGTTCACGTGGAAATAAGGATTTTGATAATGGAGGCACACAACATACAGAGGCGCTGGGTAATTACACTGATTCCGACTCGTGGGAGCCTAGGGATAGTGTTAAAGGCGATGTAGCAAGAATGTTGTTCTACATGGCGGTCCGGTATGAGGGAGACAGCGGGGAACTCGATCTTGAGCTAAATAACTTGGTTAACAATGGTACTGCTCCATATCATGGAAAGCAATCAGTATTACTGCAGTGGCACTTGGAAGACCCTGTTGATGCGTTTGAACGAAAACGGAATGACATCATCTACGCTCAGTATCAGCATAATCGCAATCCATTCATTGATCATCCTGAATGGGTTTCGTTAATTTGGCAATAACATAAGTAAGAAAACTTCGTTTCGGAACCATTGCCAAAAATATTATAAATCCTACAAAAGCAGGGCAAATTCGTAGTGGAATTTTGCTCTGCTTTTTCCTTTTATAAAGTTTTTTCGAGTAGAAATTTCCGGCCTTACAGATTGATTCTTCCTTTTTGATAAGTAGTGGAATTACAGATCAGCAAATAAAAAGGCGTCAAAAGCAATCACGAAGTTTCAATTTTATGATTGGGTTTGATTGTTTTTGAAAGAAAATGATTGAAATCTGCAATCGGTTTCATTATAATGAAACTGTACTAAGGAAGAGGTGGAAGATGATGTTAACTCCAGAACGGCATCAGATTATTTTGCGGCTGATTAAGGAAAAGCCTCATGTGAAAATCCAAGAAATATGTGATATTACAGGAGCCTCGGAATCAACCATCCGGCGCGATTTGACCCAGCTCGAACAGGAAAAGTTCCTAAAAAGGGTTCATGGCGGTGCCGAACGGCTGCGAGGGAAGCTTCAGGAACCAAGCATGGCTGAAAAATCATCCAAAAACCTTCACGAAAAAATCCAAATTGCTAAATATGGTGCTGGACTTGCAGAACCAGGTGACTGTATCTATCTGGATGCTGGTTCAACAATACGTGAAATGATTCCTTTTTTTCCTGAAAAGGACATTGTTGTTGTAACGAATGGACTAATGCATATACAGCCCTTAATGGAAAAAGGCATTGAAACCTATATAATTGGCGGTTATGTAAAACAAAAGACAAATGCGATTATAGGCCGGGGAGCGGTTGAAAGCCTTGACCAATATCGTTTTGATAAATGCTTCCTGGGAGTAAATGGTATCCATCACCAGTATGGCTATACTACTCCTGACCAGGAGGAAGCAATGATAAAGCAAAAAGCTTTGAATATGTCACGCGAAGTGTTTGTACTCGCTGACAGTACAAAGTTTACGGAAATTGCCTTTGCCAGGGTTGCAGAATTACACGAAGCATCCATTATTACAAACGCTCTTGATCATGAGCTGGAAAGGCACTACAGCAACAAAACTGAAATAAAGGTTGTGACAGAATGATTTATACATTGACCTTAAATCCTTCGGTGGACTATATTGTCGGACTTGATCAAGTCGTACTTGGCGAATTGAATAGAACTAAGTCGGAAGCCAAGTTCCCTGGAGGAAAAGGTATAAATGTTTCCCTCCTACTTAAATCAATGGGAATTGAATCAATAGCAACAGGCTTTATAGGGGGATTTACAGGAGACTACATTAGGACCTCCCTAGAATCGAAGGGTATTAAAACTGCTTTTATCGAAGTCGGCGGTGAAACAAGGATAAACGTAAAGCTGAGGGCAAAAGAGGAAACTGAAATAAATGGACAAGGCCCGGCAATAACTGCTGAAGACATTGAAACTCTTAAAGAATGGGCAAGGACGCTTACCAGCGGGGACATTTTGATTCTTGCCGGAAGCATTCAAAACACACTGCCACGGTCCATCTATAAGGAGCTCATCTCTATATGCAAGGAATCGGGAGCGGAGGCTGTTGTTGATGCAGAAGGGGAGTTTCTGAAAACAGTCCTTCCTCATAAACCTTTTTTAATCAAACCAAATCATCACGAGCTTGGACAGTTTTTCCATACTGAGATTCAAACTGCCGAAGAAGCGATTCCATTAGGAAAGAAGATGGTGGAGTTGGGTGCTAAAAATGTCATTGTTTCGCTTGGAGGAAATGGTGCTGTCTTCATTAATGAGAGAATTGCTTTACGCGCAACTGCTCCAAAAGGTGATGTGAAAAGCACGGTTGGCTCTGGAGACTCAATGGTTGCCGGGTTTTTGGCCAAGTACCTTGAGACAGGAAATGAGAAAGAAGCATTTCGGTACAGTGTTGCGGCGGGAAGTGCCACGGCTTTTTCAATAGGCCTTGGGTCGAAAGAAAAGGCAGACGAGTTGCTTGATCAAGTATCTATCATAGAACTCAATTAACCAATCTGAGGGGGAAAACCTGTGAAAATCACTGAATTGCTCACAAAGGAAACAATCCTGCTGTCCATTGGGGGAAGCGGAAAGAACGATGCAATTGACCAGCTTGTTGATGTTTTGTACCAGGCGGGCAAAATTGATAATAAAGACAGCTTCAGGGAAGCGATTTTAAAAAGGGAGGCACAAAGCACGACTGGTGTGGGAGACGGAATTGCCATTCCCCATGCCAAAACCGCGTCTGTAAAACAGGCAGCAATTGCTTTTGGTAAATCGGAATCAGGTGTTGACTACCAATCGCTTGATGGCCAGCCAGCTCACTTGTTCTTCATGATTGCAGCTCCAGAAGGGGCAAACAATACCCATCTTGAAGCACTTGCAAGACTTTCCGGTATCCTGATGCGGCAGGAAGTCCGTGAACAGATTATGGCTGCTAAGACAAAGGAAGATGTTATCAGCGTTATCGACAGCTATGACAAGGATGAGGAAGAGGAAGAAACTCCAAAGGAATCAAAGAAGGATTTCGTTGTTGCAGTCACAGCCTGCCCTACAGGCATCGCTCATACGTATATGGCAGCGGATGCTTTAAAGGCAAAGGCGGCTGAACTTGGAGTCGATATCAAGGTTGAAACAAACGGCTCGGGTGGCGCAAAAAACGTGTTAACGAAAGAAGATATTGAGAATGCATCAGCTGTCATCGTTGCAGCTGATACAAAGGTCGAAATGGACAGGTTCTCAGGAAAGCCTGTCATTGAGGCGCCGGTTGCTGATGGAATAAGGAAGCCAAAAGAACTTATTGAAAGGGCTGTAAGGAAGGATGCTCCGCTTTATAAGGGCAACGGCCAGACAGGAAGCTCTCAGTCCAAGGACAACAAGCCTAAGTCGATTGGCGGCACCATATATAAGCACCTTATGAACGGTGTTTCAAATATGCTCCCATTTGTCGTAGGCGGCGGAATCCTGATTGCATTGTCGTTTATGTTTGGACATAACGCCTTTAATCCAGATGATCCGACTTACCATCCAATTGCGAAAGCATTGATGGATATCGGCGGTGGCGGAGGGGCATTCAGTCTTCTGGTGCCTATTCTTGCCGGATTTATCGCGATGAGCATTGCTGACAGGCCAGGATTTGCGCCAGGTGCTGTTGCGGGAGTACTTGCCAACGTAGGTGGTGCTGGTTTCCTAGGCGGCCTCGTCGCTGGTTTCCTTGCAGGTTACCTTGTAATCGGGTTGAAAAAAGCTTTTGCAAATCTGCCTAGATCACTTGAAGGCATTAAAACGATTTTGCTATATCCGTTATTTGGTATTGGCTTATCCGGCTTCTTAATGATTTTCCTTATCAATAAACCAGTAGGTGCCCTTAACACAGCTATAACTGAATGGCTCTCCGGGCTGGGTACTGGAAATGCAGTATTGCTTGGAGCTGTAGTCGGGTTAATGATGGCGTTTGATATGGGCGGTCCTGTTAATAAAGCCGCTTACTTGTTTGGTACAGGATTGATTGCAAATGGCGTATACGAGCCTATGGCAGCAATAATGGCGGCCGGCATGGTACCTCCGCTTGGAATTGCTCTTGCAACAACTTTCTTTAAAAAGAAATTTACTAATGAGGAAAGGGATGCCGGCAAAGCCAACTATATTATGGGTGCATCCTTTATCACAGAAGGTGCAATTCCTTTTGCTGCAGGAGACCCATTAAGGGTAATACCGGCTGCCATGGCCGGCGCGGCTGTAACAGGGGCACTGTCGATGGCATTCGGAATTGGACTAAAAGCACCACACGGCGGAGTGTTCGTTGTTCCTCTTGTGGATGGCTCTTGGCCACTTTATCTCCTTGCAATCGTAGCAGGGTCTATCGTTACTGCTATAATGCTCGGCTTATTGAAAAAGAGGATAGAAAACTAAAGAAATAAGGCGGCAGGATCAATCCTGTCGTCTTTTTATTCCCGTATAATAATTAAAATAATGGTAGTTATAGTGAAATATAGAGGAAAAGAGGAGGTAGGGGACGTACAAAATTGGAGCGGCTTCGAAAAGCGTTTCTAGCAGGAATTAACCTGTAAAATCACATCTTGCAGCTACAACACCGAAAAGCTTCGGGAAACCGCTCAATACGGTAAGACCACGAATACCAACAGTGTGGACTAAATACTGTTGTTGCAGCCATTACAAATCGAGGGACAATTTGAAAATAGGCGCATTATATGTAGCGCGGATTTTCAGGTTGATGCTTCATATTTGTTTCAAAAAGTTCCCTGTGTTCATCCAAGTAAAAGGAAAGATGCATGTTATTAAATGTTATCAAGCCAAGGACAATTCCATTCAATAAAACGCCAATGGACTGGGTTATGTCATTATCGATTATGATGATCCACCATAGACACGAAGAACCAAGAATAAAGAACGCAATGAAAAAAGACTGGAGCACAATTTCGCCTGGCCTTTTATCTGCCTTTATCTGAATAAATACGTGAACAAGTGAGCAAATCAAAGCAAAAATGAGTAATCCCACGTAAATCGCTGAATTCATATCATATATCACCTCCCTGCATTTTTTATTATACAGGAATAATCATCAACAAGCCCACTATTTTATTCCAAATCTATGAAAATTTGAATATTCAAAGCAACCTTTTCAAAAAAGGTTGCTTTAAGGGTGGGATTGGTAAGTGTAGTCTTTATATTTTATCTCATTAAAATTACCGGTTGGCTTGCTTTCAATGATGTTACCGATTGAATCCTTCGTAACCTCATATTCCTCATACATTTCAATTGTATAACCACCAATATTTTGTTTATTAACAAACCTGTATTCGTACTCTGTCACCTGGTAAGAGGAGGACACTACTGAAGCACGCCTGACTGGAGGAGAATCTTTTTCAACGTAATAATTGCTATTTAGTAGGGAATAGGGTGATTCCAAATATGCCATACCCGCCAATGCTATCGCCAAGCCAATTAAACTAAGTTTTTTACCTGCCGCCATTTTTACACCTCTTCCATGGGATACCTTGTACACTATATGCAAAGAATTTGATTTTATGGCTTTTGCCCAGGTATTTGATTTTTCAGGGTATAGATTTGAAGGGATAGCCTAGCCTTACAAGGATGACAAGAATAGTCTACAGCAAAGTAAAAGCCCAGACCCTTATATAAAGGGCTGAGCTTTATGGTCCGATTTTCATTTTCGCACTTCCAAAACGGGGCGGCTCACTAATATACAAGCAAATAACTTTTTATACTATAAAGAAGTTTTCACTTGCTTCGAACGGTAAAACTGGTAAAGTATCAGCGCAATTATTGAAAGAATCGCTCCCGAAATATAAGGAAGGCCAATTGAAATGGAATATAGCAGACCGCCAAGCGGAGGTCCAAGTATTCTTCCAAGAGAATCAAACGATGACAAGAAACCCGTTACACTTCCATGCCCTGAAGTGACTGTTTTTGTTAATATGGATGAAACACTAGGCCTGATTACTCCGTTGCCAATACCAAAAATGCTCAAAAATATAGCAGCAGTAATGAAATTATCGACAAGCAGAATGAGCGCGAAGCCAATGGCTGATACAAGGATGCCTCCCTGAATGACCTTTCCTTCACCATACTTCTTAGTCAACGGTCCAATCATTCCACCCTGGACCACTGCTCCCGCCAATCCCATAATCATAAAAATATATCCAAGACTTACAGTATCCAAACCTGCTTTTGTAGCCGCAAAATAGGCAAATGTAGCCTCCAACCCAGCGAGCGACAATGAAATAAAGAACTGCAGAAAATATAGGATCCCGGAAGAACCTTTTAGTGCAGAATAAAACGACGCATTTTTTTGAGTTTGGGATGCCCTTGAATCTTTCGAAGAGGATTCCTTAAGAAGCAGGGCAACTAATATAAATGTGAGAATGGATAAACTACCAGCGATGGTAAAAGGAAGGCTAAGGCTAGTTTTTGAAAATATACCGCCAATTGCAGGGCCGAACACAAAACCAAGTCCTACCGCCGCACCAATGATGCCCATGCCTTTACTGCGGTTTTCAGGAGTTGTAATGTCAGCTACATAGGCCATGGTTGTCGGCATATTAGCCGAAGAAAGAAGCCCGCCAATAATTCTTGCAGCAAACAGCGTCCACATTGAATTCGCTCCAGCCATCAGGAAAAAAGAAATAGCGAGGCCGGCAATCCCTACAAGCATTACAGGCTTCCTGCCAATTTTGTCTGAAATCCTTCCCCATACCGGTGAAAAGATAAGCTGCATCAATGAATAGACAGCCATTAGAAGCCCAAGTTCCGTCGGACTTCCCCCAAGCTCTTCCGCGTAAAACGGAAGGACAGGAATGATAATTCCAAATCCAACCATCACCAAAAACATAATAAGAAACAAAATCGGCAGTGCTCGTTTTGTTTCAACCACAAAATCACTCCTAAACCAGCAGGAACTATCGATGTTAAATGGAGCCTGCCATAAAGAATTCACCCGTAGAATACAGATAAGTTAATCTTATATTCTCTAGGGCAAAAGTCAACTTTTTTAAGAGTTCCAGAAAAAATCCTTCTATATAAAAGTTTATTATTAGGGTGAACTACTATTTCCCTGTTCCCGCGTAATACACTTTTAATTTAATCGACAGAAAAGGAAGTAAGACATGCTATCAATACGCTATACAAAAGATAGCAATTGGTATCACGATGCTAAAGCCGCATTCCCATGCGGATTAGAATGGTGCATCGCCGGATTACCTTTTTAGAAGATACCAGGAGAAAGTAGATCGTTTTTGACAATCTTCAAATTTGTACCAAGCAGAATATTTTATTATGATTGTTGCAAGAGGTAAGGAAATAGAACTAGTAATATATATACGTGGTATAACAGGGTCTCCAGGATCCGTTATATGAAGAGACGGAACCACTACCGGAACAGGAAGTGAAGAAGGCATAGAGATTATCATTGAATTACTAACTCTCGTGTTTTTTCGCGAAAAACAACCTGAACTGAACAGGAATGGGATGAAGAGATGAAAACAGGACTGAAGGTCACCATTAAACCAATTACACCAGATGAGTTGCCACTCCTCTGGGAGATGATTTACGGCGAGGAAGAACCCGAATGGAAAAAATGGGATGCCCCGTATTTTCCGATAAAGAGAATAGAAAAGGAAGAATATATCATTAGTTTGAACATCCTGATTGAAGAAGGCCTTAATACAAGATGGTCAATATGGGCCGATGGGAAATTAATTGGGACTGTTTCTTATTATTGGGAACACAAGCCCTCACTGTGGCTCGAAGCCGGAATTGTCATTTACGATCCTGCTTATTGGAATGGCGGATACGGAACCGAAGCTTTTAAGCTCTGGATCGACCAGCTTTTTGAGACAATGGCTATTCATCGAATAGGTTACACAACCTGGTCCGGCAACAAGCGGATGATAAAAGTAGGCGAGAAGCTTGGAATGACCATGGAAGCCAGGATTCGGAAAGCGCGAATCTATAATGGGGAGTTTTTCGACTCTATTAAGATGGGCATTTTGAAAGAAGAATGGGAAGAAATCCATTACACGAAAAAAACGCTGTAGGCCCCAGCCTACAGCGTTTACTACTTATTTCACCGATTTCCGTGCAGTTTCGGAAGCGAAGTCGGCAATTATAACGAGAATCATATAGCATATCAAGAGCAGCGTCAGTTCAGAGTAATGGAAGAAGCTCATGCTAAGCTTGAATTGCATACCGAGACCGCCTGCGCCAACGAAGCCGACGACAATCGTTGTCCTCATGATGACTTCCCAGCGATATAAGATATACGTCAGGAACTTTGGCATGACTGCCGGTATGACTCCGTAAAATAAGCTCTGCCATTTGGAGGCCCCCGCACTTGCCAGGTTTCTAACCGGACGACCGTCCATATCTTCAATAACTTCTGCCCATAGTTTTCCCAGGATCCCGAAATTATGAAGAGCGAGGGCAATAGCGCCAGGGAGGATTCCTGGTTTAAAAATAAACACAATCATCATAGCCCAAACGAGTTCAGGCACAGCCCTGGAAAAAATATAGGATATGCGCACAAGTCCGAACAATATCCAATTGTACCAGCGCTTTGTTGTCGTTAGGCTTCCGTCTGCAATATTCCGTGCCGCTGGTATGACAGTCAGGAAAGCTGCAATGGTTGCAAAGCCAATAGCCATGATGCTCATTACGAGGGTTTCCCAGGTGAGCCCGATGGCCTTTTTCCAGCTTTCCGCATTAGTGAATGCCGGGTTTTCTTCATTCATACCAAGCATTCCGCCAAAGAAGTCCAATGTATATTCAGCGTTTTCTTTTGTAAAAAGCGAGGAAAGGCTTGCGTCTTCTGAAACATAGATATACCCCCAGGTAAGCCCTATTAGGAGAAATGCAATAAGTACTGAAGACCTTCCGGTGACAAAGATTTTCTTTTTTCCTTTTTCCAAAAGTGCCCTGCGGACCAAGCTGCTCCATAAGTCGACCATTATGACAAGCAAAATTAGGAAGAATACATATGTCCAAACTTGATCATAGAGCAAATCATCAAGTGCTAGGTCAATCTGGTACCCGAGCCCGCCTAATCCGATGAAGCTCATAATCGCGGAGGAGCGAATCGCACACTCAAACCGGTACATCGTGTAGCTGGTAATATCAGCGCGAACAAGCGGCAAATAACCATAAAGGAGCAATTGAAGGCGTGAGGCTCCGGCAGTTTTCAATGCTTCAATCGGCTGGGTTGGCACGTCAGAAAGCATATCAGCAAAAATTCTTCCGAGGATTCCTCCGTACGGAATCGCAATGGCAAGGATTGCTGCGTAAGGGGAAAGTCCAATAGCAGCCACAAATAGCCAGGCCCAGACTAGCTCGTGGATGGCACGAGTAAAGCCAAGGATTCCTCTGAAAAAAAGCCTGGTGAAGAATCGTGAGCCCTTCCCATTTGTAAGCACTCCCGAGGCAAGCACACCGGCAATAAATGCATAAATAATTGCCAGTGACATGCCTGCCGTTGCATACGCAAGCGTAAGCCACGATGCCTCAAAGCCAAGCTTCAGTATGTCAGGGGAAAGGGAGGGAGAAACTAGTCCTTTTAAAATCTCAACTATCATCGCTTCGCCGCCGGCATGAATCAGCTCGGGACCCCACTCAACAGATGTTAAACTCCAAAGGAATACCAATGCCAGCAGGAGCGTTAATGATAGCCGTTTATGCCGCATTTTTGGGAAAGCTGCATCTTTATTCATTCGCTGGCAGCCCCTTTAACCTGTACAAAACCTCAAGCAAGGAATCCGTCACCTCGCCAGCAGGCAAATCGAACAGTACTTCACCATTTTTAAGGCCGATAATCCTCGTAAAATACTTCCTAGCATACTCGACTGAATGGAGGCTTGCAATGAGGGACTGATTTTGATCAGCAACAATTTCTGTCATAATCGCAAGCACATCCTCTGCGCGGGCAGGGTCGAGAGACGCAACCGGCTCATCAGCCAAGACAAGCTCCGGCTTTTGAACGAGAAGGCGGGCAAGAGCAACTCGCTGCTGTTCTCCACCTGAAAGCGTAGATGTTTCCGCGTATGCTTTATCTTCCAGTCCGACACGCCTTAATGCTTCCAGGGCAAGTTCCTTTTCCTGAGGAAATACAAGAGAAAGGAGGGACTTCGCTAATCCCCACTGCGAAAGTTTTCCGGCTAGTACATTGTGGATGACAGGCAGCTGGCCAACCAGGTCAAATTGCTGGCGGATGACGCCGACCTTCCTGGCAAATTTCTTTCCGCTCTTAAAAGAGGATCTTGGCTTGCCATCAATCATCCATTCGCCCGAATCAGGCTCAACTGTACCAGCAATCGTATTGAGGAGGGTGGTTTTACCGGCTCCGCTTGGCCCTATTAGCGCGACTCGCTCACCTTTCCCCACAATAAAAGAAAGGGAAGATAATGCTATCTTCCGCCCAAATGTTTTTGTAATTTTATTAGCTTCCAATATAGTGGTTTTCACCATTCTCTAATCACACCATTTATTTTATAATCTTCAGTTCCTTTGCTACCTTTTCGATTGCCTGATAATTTTCGTTTTTCGTTTCAACGAACTTATCTGCTGCAAACATATCAAGTCCTTCTAGATCCTCAGCATTCATTGAAAGGAGGGCATCTTTAAGGGCTTTTTTAGTTTCATCGTCCATTTTGTTGACTGTCCAGTGATAATCATAGTAGGCAGGAGTAGTATAGAAGACGCTGACCTTGCTTGTATCAACCTTTTTTTCAGCAACTGCCGTTTCCCATACGGATACATTAAGGGCACCAGCTTTGAAAGCACCCGATTCTACCAATTTGTAGGTTGTATCGTGTGAGCCTGAGAAATTAGGCTGGCCGTCAAAATCCTTTGTTGGATCAATGCCTTCCTCTATTAAATAGTAACGAGGCATCAAATGTCCAGAAGTTGAGCTTTCACTGCCAAAAGTGAACGTCTTGCCCTTTAAATCAGCAAGTGATTTGATGCTAGGGTCATTTGTAATAAACACGGAGTGGAATTCTGCATCCTTAGGTCTTTGTGCAATTGCTTCAGCTTCAGGCACTAGGTTGCGGGCTTGTACACCTGTCAGTCCGCCAAACCAGGCAAGTTGAATTTCACCTCTCTGAAATGCGGTAACAAGAGCAGCATAATCAACTGAAGGAACAAACTCTACTTTCATTCCTGTTTTTTCAGAAAGAGTCTTGGCAACAGACTCCATATTGCTGTTCAGCTCTGTTGCGCTCTGGTCAGGTATCGCTCCGATTTTAATTACTTGATCCTTTTTGGGTTCATCGTTATTTTTCCCTGCATTGTCTTTTTCTTCATTTCCACCGCATGCTGCCAATGCCAGAACAAGAAGGGAAGCAAGGAGTAGTGTAAGCCATTTTTTCATGTTGAAGCCTCCATAAGATTTAGTTTTAACCTAGATTATTGTACCTGATAAATCTTCTCAAAAAGCCGAATTAACACTATTGGCACAATTCAAATTTACGATAACTAATTAAATGATGTATCGATTTTTTCGATGGCAATCAATTGACTAAGTCTCTTTTGAAGCCGAACAAAAAAATATCGTACTGAAAGGGCTATGAATTCTCATCCGACGGAATGAGTAGAGACCGAGAAAATCACGTGGACTTTGCTGCGCTTGAGGTTAGAATACCACGAAGAAACGAATGGATTAAACAAAGTTTTTAGCGATTCTGAAAATGATTAGGGAGACTGAGACTAGTTTTGGTAAATCAGTGAAACTGCCATAAAGACGGGAAGATAATTGTAAACTGATTCTCCTTAAGTACGTATCAGGGTTAGTATGGAATAGTCCTATATAAGGCCATTAAATTTTGTGGATTAGAGCATAATTATTTCATTAAAGCTAATTATATAAGGGCTGTCTAAAATCAAATGCGAGGGTGATTTAACAATGGACATTTTAAATTTATTTGGTGATGATAAATTACAAAATTCAAGTGGTCAGGAAAATGAGACTAGTTCAAATCAAAATCAGCAGGATAGCCAAAGCAGCGGGAGTCTCAAGCTTCATAAAGAAGAACTGGACATAACAAAAAATAATATCGACGCTGGCGAAGTAGTATTAAGTAAAGAAGTTGTTGAGGAGCAAAAGACTGTCAATGTTCCAGTTATGCATGAAGAAGTTGTCATTAAGAGAACACCGATGAATAACGAACGGAGCAATGAATCCATTAACTCAGGCGAGACTATCCGTATTCCAGTCAGCCAGGAAGAAGTGGAAGTTAACAAATATACAGTCACTACCGAGGAGGTATCTGCTTCAAAACGTGAGGTTGAGGACACTCAGCAAATCCAGGAAACACTCCAGCATGAAGAAGCCCATGTGAATACAACTGGAAGCGTCGATATCGTTTCTGGTGAATCCGGATTTGAAGATATTAATAAATAAAGGTTTAGACACTGAACACCTTTTCATTTCAATTTAATGGAAAGGTGTTTTAACTATCCTTGGAAGGTGACTCTTTTGTCAGATAAACAGGAAAAACGTGAACTCCAATTACATAAGGAACAAATGCAGGTAAGCAAGAAATGGAGTGAAACAGCTAATGTTAGGGTCTATAAAAGAACATATACCGAGGCGAAGCAAATTAATGTGCCCATAACTCGTGAAGAATTGATCATAGAAACAAAGTCAGCGCTTTCAGATGACACTCAAGATTCAGGCATCGAAACTATAACCATACCATTAATGGAAGAACGAATTGAAGTCATCCTCCATCCAACAGTGTTGGAGGATGTGGAAATTTATAATCACCAATATAAAGAAATTATTCAGATTCAGGAAATATTGAAGGAGGAAAGAGTACGAATAGAAACAATGGGAGGCGCAAAGGTAGTTTTAGACGAGATTAATGGAGAAAATTGAGTTTTTTTCTAAATGAGAATCCGTTATTAACTCCCATGAAATAGATACTGAAAAAGGGCATACAATAATAGACCAAGAAAACCAAGTTTTTTTAAAAAGGCTGAGCCTCAAAATGTTGAGATTAGGGTTGGCAAATAATGATAAAGACTCATCTTGCTATGTAGTATGAAATTAAGCAAATCTCGGGCAACAATACACTAATATAAAGGAAGCTCAAGGCTTTTGCGCCCTGAGCTTTTTTGTGTGCTAATTTTACTGCTAAATTACCAGCTAATTGTATGTTGATTTTCTACTAATTGCTTTGGGAAGAGCACTGTTAATTCGAATTTTGCACTTCGTTACCGAACCATATTATTTTAAGAGGTACGGGTTTACATTTAGGATTAGTTAGCTTTTTGCGACCATTCTTCAACATCCCAGACCCTTGATACCCAGCCTTCATAAAAATCAGGCTCGTGGCAGACAAGGACAACGGTTCCCTTGTAATTTTTCAAGGCACGCTGAAGTTCTTCCTTTGCTGTTATATCTAGATGGTTCGTTGGCTCGTCAAATAGAATCCAGTTGCTTTCATGCATCATCAGCTTGCAAAGGCGTACCTTTGCTTGCTCACCACCGCTAAGCTGGCTTAAGGGGCGGGAAATGTGTTCATTTTTCAGGCCACATCGGGCAAGCGCTGCCCTCACCTGATGCTGATCAAGAGACGGGAACTCATTCCAGACATCATCGATCGGGGTAATATCCATCGCTTTAACTTCCTGCTCAAAATAAGAAGGGAAGAGGAAGTCACCGTGTTCAATTTTTCCACCAAGAGGCTGGATTTTCCCAAGCATCGTCTTCAACAAGGTTGATTTGCCGACACCATTACATCCAACAATGGCAATTTTTTCGCCTTTTTCAATGACCATATCCATTTTTGGTAAAAGCGGGTGAGAGTAGCCGATTTCCAAATCCTTTGCCTCAAATACAAAGCGGCTGCTGCTTCTAGCCTCTTTGAATTCAAAGGTTGGCTTCATGGCTGTTTCAGGGCGGTCAATCCGCTCCATCCGGTCCAGCTGCTTTTGGCGGCTTTTTGCACGTCCGGTTGTTGAGTAGCGAGCTTTGTTCTTAGCAATAAAGTCCTCTTGCTTTTTGATGAATTCCTTCTGCTTTTCGTACGCATTAATATGCTGGTTCTTGTTGATTTCAGCCAGCTCGAGGAACTTTTCATAAGACGCAGTGTAACGAGTCAGCTTCGAAAACTCAAGATGGAAGATTGTATTTGAAACTGAATTCATGAACTCCGTATCATGAGAGATTAATAGGAATGCATAAGGATATTCTTTTAAATAACCGCTTAGCCAACGAATATGCTCAACATCAAGATAGTTGGTTGGCTCATCGAGCAACAGGACTCTTGGCTGTTCGAGCAGCAGCTTTGCAAGCAATACCTTGGTCCGCTGTCCTCCGCTAAGCGCCGCAACATCACGGTCCAGACCGATGGCGTCAAGACCTAATCCCCGTGCAGCTTCCTCTATTTTAATATCAAGGGTATAGAAGCCGCCTGCTTCTAGAGCATCCTGGATTTCTCCCATCTGCTCGAGAAGTTCTTCCAGCTCTTCTGGTGTGGCTTCACCCATTTTTGCTATTACTTCGTTCAATTCCTTTTCTTTTTCAAAAAGAGGAAGGAAGGCATCACGCAAAACATCCCTCATCGTTCTGCCTGGGGTTAAGATAGTATGCTGATCCAGATATCCGTACTGAACACTCGGGGTCCATTCAACACGGCCGCTATCATGGATGAGCTGATTCGTAATTATATTCATCAATGTCGATTTGCCGACTCCATTGGCGCCAACCAGGCCAACATGGTCTTCAGCAAGTAATCGGAAGGAAACATCCTTAAAAAGGACCCTATCCCCGAATGTATGACTTAAGTTATCTACAGTTAAAAGTGCCATTTTCTTTCGTAATCCTCACTTCATTCGAAAATTTTACCCATTTTCTTATCATACAAGATTTTCAGCAAAACTTCTATAGGTTCTGTGGCAATGAGGTTTGCGATTGTTTCCATTTAAGGAAAACGGAAAAAAAATAGCGCTATGTTAAAAAGGGATAGTGTGGCAATATAGAGAATTACTTTTTTAAAAGGGCTTTGTTAAATCATATAGATACTTTTTAATACTATTGATTTGAGCGTAAGGCGCGAAGACTCGTTCGAAAATGTAAAAACGCATTTTCTCCTGCGATGCTTTTCATGGAAGCTTATTCAAAGTCCTGGCGGGAGAAAAGGTCAGTGGGAGACCCCACAGGCGCTTGCGCCGAGGAGAATGAAATGCGTAAGCGCCTTGGTTAGCCCCGACAAGCGCTGGAGGGCCTGAAGGAGAAGTCGTTTTTTGACTTCACCTGAAGGACTGAAGCGACCTTGAGGGGCTAGGCGCTGAAGCTGGACTAGCTCTCAGGCCGCCCGCGGAAAGCGAAGCGCCTGAAGCGAAAATCAACATACTTGTTAAACACAGCCTTTAAAAAGGAGAGATTTGATGAAAAAATTATTCGAATACAATTGGCAGGTACGCAAGGAATGGCTTGAGTGGTGCAAGACAATTCCTAAGGAAGAACTTTTCAAAAAAAGGATTGGCGGACTTGGAACCATATACAGAACATTAATACATATTATTGAGGTAGAGGGGGACTGGATGAAGGATATTAACGGGGAGGAAATAACTGAATTAAACTACGAAATATTTCAGACAATTGATGATTTGATCCGCTACTCGGATGAGATTACAGCTAAAACAGCTCTCATCCTTTCCGGATATAAATATGAAATGGATAATCAGCAAGTGAAATGTTTTAACTCAGACGGCAGCTATAGCACATTCGCTTTAGGAGAAATACTGAGGCATGTTATTGCACATGAGATCCACCACATGGGTCAGCTTTCGATATGGGCACGGGAAGTTGGAAAAACACCTGTTAATGCTAATTTAGTAAACAGAGGGCTTTATAATTCGGAGAGTGGAGGGGAGTAGGATATGAGCGTGAAATTAGTTGCTCTAACAAAGGGTAACTGGGAGGAGTGTGCAAATTTAAAAGTCAGTGAGGAACAAAAGCAATTCATGGCTTCTAATCTTTATTCAATTGCAGAGGTTCAGTTTCTGCCTAACTTTGAGGCTATTGGAATACATGATGGTGAAAAGATGGTGGGGTTTGCGATGGCGGGTCTCGATCCGGATGACAACAATTATTGGATATATCGATTTATGATTGATTCTTCATTCCAGGGAAGGGGATATGGAAAAAAGGGCTTGGAGGCTTTACTTAAGGGGCTGAAAGAAAAAGAAGGCTGCCAAAAAATCATGGTCGGATTCCACCCCAAAAATACAGTTGCACAAAAGTTATACAACTCTGCAGGATTTGTCGGCGAGGGTGTTGCGCCATGGGGTGAAAAACTGGCTTGTTTAAAGGTGAATATCACTTTGAATTAAATTACATTTAATATTGAACAAAATTTCATCTTTAAAACGTAATTTCAAAGAGCTTGAATGGTATTTCATATGAAAACAAAAAAGGTGGGCGCCGTCTAAACGGACGCCCACCTTTTTCTTATGCTGCCTTAGCTACTTCAGCTTGCTTTTGGCTTGGCTTAAATTCATTGAAAACCAGATTTAGAATGATAGCGGTGAAGCTTCCTGCAACAATCCCATTGTTTGTCAGGATTTTCACACCTTCAGGAAGTTGACTGAACAAGTCAGGTACAACCGTAACTCCAAGCCCTATTCCAACAGAGCAGGCAATGATCAACAGGTTTTCCTGTGAAGCAAACTCAACCTTACTTAACATTTTGATTCCATAGGCGATTACCATCCCAAACATCGCTACCATCGCTCCGCCAAGGACTGCAGTAGGAATGACAGTAGTTAAAGCGGCTATTTTTGGAACCAGCCCGAGTACTACAAGCATTCCGCCTACTGTATAAATAACTTTTTTGCTTTTTACACCTGAAAGCTGAACTAGGCCAACATTCTGTGAATAGGTTGTATACGGGAAGGCATTGAAAAGCCCACCAAGGACAATCGCAAGGCCTTCAGCACGATAGCCCTTTGCCATATCTTTTTCAGTAAGCTTTCTTTCACAAATATCTCCGAGAGCAAAATAGACGCCTGTTGCTTCAACAATTCCAACCATTGCGACAAGTATCATAGTCAGGATTGGAATAGCATGGAATTCTGGTGTTGCAAAATAGAACAGCTCGGGCAACTTTACCCAGGAAGCTTCGCGGACAGCGGAGAAATCCACCATTCCTAAAATCGAAGCTGCGATTGTACCAGCAACGAGGCCGAGTAAAATCGAGATTGATCTAATAAATCCCTTAGCAAAGCGATACATCATGAGTATGAATATAAGAGTCCCGAAGGATAAAGCAATATTTGTAATGGATCCAAAATCGGCGCTCCCCTGGCCGCCTGCCATATCGTTCATAGCCACTGGTATAAGGGTAATCCCAATAATGGTAACCACTGATCCCGTGACAACTGGCGGGAAAAATTTTAATAGCTTGCTATAAAATCCTGCTGTCAGAAATACGAATAAACCCGCAGTGATAATCGCACCGTAAATTGAACCGAGACCGTATTGATTGCCAATTGAAATCATTGGTCCAACCGCAGTAAATGTACAGCCAAGGACGATTGGCAAGCCAATACCAAAGAACTTGTTTTGCCAGACTTGCAAAATCGTAGCAATTCCACACATGATGATATCAATCGAGACAAGGTAAGTCAGCTGGGCACTAGTCATGCCCAATGCACCTCCAACAATAAGCGGTACGATAACAGCGCCTGCGTACATGGCAAGCACATGCTGAATACCCAATGATGTAGTTTTTACAATTCCTGTTTTCATATTATCGCTTCCTCCCTTTCATCAAGTTCAAACGTAACTTTTCCTTTTTCCATAGATTGAATCCTGGCAAGGGATTCGACACGGATACCTTTTTCTCTAAGCAGTGCCCCGCCACCCTGGAATGCTTTTTCAATTACTATGCCAATGCCACAGACTGTCGCGGAAGCTTCTTCGGCGATATTCAAAAGCGCAAGGGCCGCCTGGCCATTTGCGAGAAAGTCATCGATGATAAGCAATTTATCTTCAGGGCCAATATACTTTGATGCTACCGATATTTCAGTTTCTTCTTTTTTTGTAAAAGAATACACACGCGCAGTCAGAAGGCCGTCTAAAAGAGTAAGCGACTTACGTTTTCTTGCAAATACGACCGGTATCCCCATTTCCAACCCGGCCATTACGGCAGGTGCGATGCCAGAGGATTCGATGGTTAAAATCTTTGTAATCCCCAAAGACTTGAATCGGTTGGCAAATTCTTTGCCTATGGCACTCATCAGGACTGGATCAATCTGATGATTCAAGAAGGAATCAACCTTTAAAACATCCTTTGAAAGGACAATTCCCTCCGAGATGATTTTTTTCTTTAAAATATCCATATCTTCCTCCTGTGTTCAGCCTGTATAACGCAAAAAGCCCAAAAGCATGTCCCCCGGAAAACCAGGGGGCAGTGCTTTTGGGCTTAAAAACCAAAAGGAAAATAAGGATATGCGTATACCGCAATCCACACATGCCACCCATAGTCGAATAATTTACGGTTATCCGGTAGAAACTTGCAGGCCATATCCCTGCGATTATACGAGTGTAGTTTTATAAAATTAATGGTGTAAGTATAACACGATAGAAGAAGTATTCAATCTATTTTTAAGATTTTCCATCATTTTTTTCTTGCAAACGTAGTCAAAATACAAGCAGAATTTGTCCTCGCATTATGAACACTAACAAAATTATGATATAGTTAGAGGTGAAGAAAACACAGTAAAACCGCGGGATTTCCACGCTTCTGCGGTGTCCGTCCCAAACGGACAAATGTTTACATACCGGCTACAAAAGCCGTTAATTTTTTTCAAAAGGGGAGATGTTCATGTCCAGCATTACATTGGAGAAATTTCTGAATGATAACCTTGAAGATTTGAAGGGAAAGGGTCTTTATAATGTAATTGATCCTTTGGAGAGTCCAAATGGTCCTATGATTAAAATCAAGGGCAGGGAACTAATCAACCTTTCCTCAAACAACTATCTCGGCCTTGCTACTGATAGCCGCCTAAAGAATTCAGCCGAAAAGGCGATTGAGAAGTATGGTGTAGGCGCAGGAGCGGTTCGTACTATTAACGGTACACTTGACATCCATCTTGAACTCGAGCAAAAGCTTGCAGAGTTCAAGCATACCGAAGCGGCGATTGCCTACCAATCCGGCTTCAATTGCAATATGGCAGCTATTTCGGCTGTTATGGATAAAAATGATGCAATCCTTTCTGATGAACTGAACCATGCATCCATCATTGATGGCTGCCGCCTTTCAAGGGCAACGATTATCCGCTTCAATCATTCAGATATGGAAGACCTCCGTGCAAAAGCGAAGGAAGCACGCGAGTCTGGTAAATATAATAAATTAATGGTCATTACTGATGGTGTTTTTTCAATGGATGGCGATATCGCATTGCTTCCTGAGATCGTAAAGATTGCAGAAGAATTCGATCTTATTACTTATGTTGATGATGCACACGGATCGGGAGTACTTGGGAAAGGGGCAGGAACTGTCAAACACTTCGGGTTGCAGGACAAGATTGATTTCCAAATTGGAACATTGTCCAAGGCGATTGGCGTTGTCGGCGGTTATGTTGCCGGTAAAAAGAGCCTGATCGACTGGCTGAAAGTGCGAAGCCGTCCATTCCTGTTCTCCACAGCCTTAACTCCGGCAGATGTTGCTGCATGCATTAAATCGATTGAAATCCTGAGCGAAAGCACTGAATTGAATGAAAAGCTTTGGGATAATGGCGATTACCTGAAAAAAGGCCTGAAGGAGCTTGGCTTCAATATTGGAAATAGCGAAACACCTATTACGCCTTGCATTATAGGCGAAGAAAAGTTGACCCAGGAATTTAGTAAACGGTTGAATGAAGAGGGCGTTTATGCCAAATCAATTGTTTTCCCTACTGTTCCTCAAGGTACAGGAAGGGTAAGAAATATGCCAACCGCGGCGCATACAAAGGAAATGCTGGATAAGGCTATTGCTATCTATGAAAAGGTCGGCAAGGAAATGGGCGTCATTCGTTAACAATAAATAATAAGGTAAGGGGAGCCGGGCTGCGTCCTGGCTGCAGCATGGGGAGGAAAACCATCAATGAAAAAGATTTTGGTCACCGGTGCTCTTGGACAGATTGGTTCTGAACTGACAGTTAAGCTGAGGGAAATCTACGGCAACGATCATGTAATAGCCACAGATATAAAAGTGAATGATACGAGCGAGGCTGCAACGAGTGGCCCTTATGAAGTTCTTGATGTTAATGACGGCGTAGCGATGGTTAACATCGCCAATAAACATCAGGTCGATACTATCATGCATCTGGCAGCTTTGCTTTCTGCGACCGCCGAATCAAAGCCTGTGTTTGCCTGGAACCTGAATATGGGCGGCTTGATGAACGCACTCGAAACAGCACGTGAGATAGGCGCTCAATTCTTCACACCAAGTTCAATAGGAGCATTCGGCCCATCCACTCCTAAGGATAATACCCCACAGGACACCATCATGCGGCCAACAACGATGTATGGAGTCAACAAGGTAGCCGGGGAGCTGCTGGCAGATTATTATTTTCATAAATTCGGTGTTGACACAAGGGGCGTTCGCTTCCCGGGCCTGATTTCATATGTTACACCTCCAGGCGGCGGCACGACTGATTATGCTGTTGAAATTTATTACGAGGCAATAAGAAACAAGAAATACGCTTCATATATAGATAAGGGTACGTATATGGACATGATGTACATGCCAGATGCATTAAATGCTATTATCACTTTAATGGAAGCGGATCCATCCAAGCTTATACACCGAAATGCTTTCAATGTGACGGCAATGAGCTTTGATCCTGAGGGAATTGCCGGAGAGATTAAAAAGCACATCCCTGAGTTTGAAATGTCATATGCTGTGGATCCGGTTCGCCAAGCAATTGCTGACAGCTGGCCGAATTCAATTGATGCCACTGCAGCTCAGGAAGAGTGGGGCTTTAAAGCTGAGTATGACCTTGCTTCCATGACAAATGACATGCTTGAAAAACTTTCTATTAAACTATAAATAACTTATAAAGTGCGCCCCGATGCCAGAAATGACTTCGGGGGTTTTTCATTAGTATGCGCCTATCATTCAATTGAGTATTCTTATGTTTTTTACCGTATAACGGTTCAAGTACATTTTTCTATTGTTCAGCATTAATTTGTCCTTGAAACCACGTTTCAAGGACATTTCGTAGTCCCGCGACATAAATTTGTACTTGAAAGACAAGTTCAAGGACATTTCACTATAGTTACAATTCCAATTTGTCCTTGAAAACTTTCTCGCTAAGGGAAATTAAATATGAGAGGGTACAAAAAAACTACTCATAGCATGAAATACTTTGCCAAGAGTAGTTTTTTCCAATTAGCCATTCGAATTATTTGCTGATATAAATCAGCTTTTCTTTCCGCTCGGTCACTTTACCGATGATGGCCGCATCCTTTACGCCTAACACATGCAGGTCGGCCACGAACTTTTCTGCTTCATCTGGTGAAATAGAAGCCAGAAGGCCTCCGGATGTAATCGCATCACAGACAACAAGCTGTTCTGCAAGCTCTAAGCCGCTGTATTCAACATCATTCTTAAGCCAGGAATGGTTTGATTTCGAACCTCCAGGGACAATTCCATCGCGTGCGAGTTCGATCGTTCCTTCCAGGCAAGGAATTGAGTTGAAATCCAATTCAAAGCTTACGTCACTGCCTCTGGCCATTTCACTGCCATGACCTGCCAAACCGAAACCGGTGACATCGGTAACCGCATGCGGAGAATAGTTTTGCAGCACTTCTGCAGCAGTTTTATTCAGCATCGCCATCGTTGCAGTTACTTTTTCTTCCTGGGCCGCTGTAACAGCTCCACGCTTGATTCCAGTAGTCAGAATACCTACTCCAATTGGCTTTGTCAGGACGAGCACATCACCAGGGCGGGCGCCAACATTCTTCCAGAACTTTTCCGGATGGACGAATCCTGTGACAGATAGGCCGAATTTCGGCTCCTGGTCATCCACGGAATGTCCGCCAATTGTGATAGCTCCTGCTTCCTTTACCTTATCGGCCGCTCCACGCAATATTTCAGAAAGCATATCAGCGCCAAGCTTCTTGATAGGATAGCCAACAATGTTCATGACTGTTTTCGGCTCGCCGCCCATAGCATAAACGTCACTCAGCGAATTAGCGGCGGCAATTTGCCCAAACATATACGGATCATCAACTACTGGTGTGAAATAATCGACCGTTTGAATAAGGGCAAGTGAATCAGAGATTTTATACACACCTGCATCATCCGATGTTTCATTGCCAACAAGCAATTCCGGAATAGGGTCTTGTTTTGGTAAATTACGCAAAACTTGCGCAAGGTCCTCAGGACCAATTTTGCAGCCTCAACCAGCTTTAGTCGATAAAGAGGTCAGGCGGATTTTATCCTGTTCGCTCAACTTGTCCACCTCCAATCATTAGTATACCTTTTGAGGAAGATTTCCGCACGTGTACAGAATTCACAATAGCGGAAAACTGGGGCTTTTTCGCCGCCTCGAGTATCATAGGCATATCATTTGCTGCTTTTTTACGGGCATACTAAAATATCCGTAGCTATATTATTTTCAACATGGGGGTTATTTAATGGGAAAGTTTGAAGTTAAAGTCCAATTTTGCATGATGTGAAACTACGCTCCAAAAGCCGCGAGTTTCGCGGAGGAACTGATTACACATTTCCGCCAGAACATATCCAAGTTCGAACTGGTTCCTGCTTCAGGGGGGATCTTCGAAGTGACTGTGAATGGCGAAAAAGTTTATTCAAAAGATGAAACAGGCGTTTTCCCAAAGGCTGCTGAAGTCATCTCCAAAATAGAGTCTCTATAATCTGCTTCTCCCGCAAGTGACACGTACTTGCGGGAGTTTTGTTTTTTCTTCACATCACTGCGTCTCAATCAAAATGTTTAAGTGCTATAATGGGAAAAAGCTACTATTTCGTGAAGGGGTTTTCCATTTTGAAACAATTGCTTCGTTCCATACCGCCTGTCCATGAACTTCAGCAAGACAGCCGGTTCCTTCATCTAATTGAAGAAACATCGATTGAATTCACACAGCTAAGCCAGCAGTTGAAAGCAGTGGTGGATGAGATACGGACAAGTATCCTAAAAGGGCAATGGCAGGGACCTGAGCCTGGGACAGCTGCTTTTATAGACGCTTTGTTTGAACATCTACAAAAAAAGGTCAGTCAGAACTTTTCCTACACCATCAAAAGGGTTATTAATGCCACGGGTACAATTCTTCATACGAATCTTGGCAGGGCAAGGCTTAGTGAAGAGGCAATCCGGCATGCAGCCGAAGTGGCAGGGAATTACTCCAATCTTGAATACAAGCTTCAGGAAGGCGAGCGCGGTTCACGCCACAGCCACATTGAAAAACTGCTGCAAGAGATTACCGGGGCGGAAGCAGCAATGGTCGTAAACAACAACGCAGCGGCCGTTTACCTTATCTTAACTGCTTTAGCAAAAAACAAAGAGGTTGTGGTATCACGAGGACAGCTCGTAGAAATTGGCGGCTCATTCAGGATTTCTTCTATCATGGAAGAAAGCGGGGCACAACTCGTTGAAATTGGAACAACCAATAAAACACACCTTGCTGATTATGAGCGGGCCATTAATGAAAATACAGCCATGGTCATGAAGGTACATACGAGTAACTTCAAAGTGATAGGATTCACCAAGAGTGTTGAGGCCCAGGAATTGATTAGTCTTGTCTCTAAGAATAACCACGTCGTTTTCTATGAGGATCTAGGGAGCGGAGCATTATACAATTTCAGTAAGCATGGAATTGGGGAAGAGCCACATGTAAAAGAAGTGATTGAAGCCGGAGCCGACATTGTTTCTTTTAGCGGCGACAAGCTGCTCGGAGGGCCTCAAGCCGGCATTATCGCTGGAAAAAAAGAATTAATTGATAGGCTTAAAAAGCATCAGCTTGCCCGTGTGGTCCGGGTTGATAAAATGACTCTGGCAGCACTTGAAGCTATTCTGCTAGCTTATTTGAAGGGTGAACAAGGAATTAGATCCATCCCAACAGTGGGTGCTCTCTTAACAAGCCAGGACGAACTTAAAGAGCGCTCAGCTAATTTTGCAAACGAACTTGCAAGCAAAACCCAAAGCTATCTTACAACCATTTTGCCGACTAAGGGGCAGGTAGGGGGAGGAACTATGCCTGATGTACTGCTGCCCTCTTATTCAGTTGCATTGACTCATACCACACTTACTGCTGATCAATTGGAAAGGAAGTTAAGGCTTGAGTCCAAACTTCCAATTATCAGCAGAATCCAAAATGAGGCAGTATTGTTGGATTTACGGACTGTTACTTCTGAAGAAGCATCAATCATTATCGAGTCACTTAGCCAGTGGTGAACCCTATATGGAAACAGGCGTCCGATAGATTACGTATCGGACGCTTCTTTTATGCTACATATCATGATGGGTGTTGTGTTTTGCCCTCGAATGCTGGCGGTTTTTTACTTTATGGGAACCGCTAAGCGGTTTAGGCTGGCTGCTATTCTGGACAAGCTCACGGTTGCTACGATTATTTTTCGCCATTTTTCATCCCTCCTACTCATTAGGATGGACCCGGCAAGTTGTTTTATCCCTTCCGAAAACATCCACGCCAAGCATTTTAAGCCCCTTGAATAATTTAATGCAAAGTGCACACTTTAACGGTACGCGGTACATGCTTAACCTATTTAAGGAGTGGACAACACGATGCCTTACCATAAGAATAAACAGCAAGCATTTCAGGCGGCCCAGCAAGGATACGAAGAAGCTCACGAACTTTATACGGAAATTATCAGAGACAGTGCAAGCTACGGCCACCAACTAAAGCATTTGAAAAATGAAGTAAATGAAGCATATTCACAAATAGAAAATGCCCTAGAAGTCGCATCTGAACATCAGCGTGCCCAGCTGGAACAATTCCGGCAGGATTTACGGTCTATTGTTGATGAAGTGAATAATTTCCAATAACAGTTAAAGGAACAAGCACTCGCTTGTTCCTTTAACTGTTATTGCTGCCTATTGATTCTTTTTCCTCTTTTTATTGTTTTGCCTTTCCATCTCCGTTAATTGCTCAGTTCCAGCTTCTTCGTTATATCCAGCACCCATACCCTGTGCCTTGGCCGCGTTCATACCAGGACGCACATGATTCGCTCTTTTTTTCGCCACGATTAATCACCCCCTATTTATATATTTTCCTTATTCACAAAAAGCATGATTTGCTTTTTTACCATAACTTTATTTGTTTTTTTACACCTAACGATTTAGCGGACCCATTTTGAGATAAAAACCACAAAAAAGAGTATGGCAGCAACTGTACACAAAAAATTTATATGAGCCTAAGAACTTCAGTTTACAGGCAGTTTAATAGCGCCCGGACAGATCAAGAGCCTTGGAACCTCCATAGGCAGAAGGTTTACGGATTGGCTCGCCACTCACTTTAAAGATTGTGAAAAATACCCCAAAAACAAAAATACAGAGCTATTTTTATTTTTGGTATAAGAAAAACTTATTGAAATCAATAACATTCTAATTATTTACATAGCAATCTCGTTATATTACGATATAATTGTGCGAAAAGTCGTGGAGGATGGGAGAAGTTCAAACTTTTCGACTTTTAGAATTTTTTACTATATTATTGTGTTGAAGAAAGAAGGGGGTTTACATATGACAAATCATGATGTATTTAATGCCCGCTCTTCATTTGAGGCTAACGGTAAACGCTACCATTACTACCGTCTGGCTGCTCTTGAGGAAGCAGGCGCTGGCAAAGTTGCAAACTTGCCTTATTCCATTAAAGTTCTTTTAGAATCGGTGCTTCGCCAGAATGATGGCCGTGTCATCACAAAGGAGCATGTTGAAAACCTAGCAAAATGGGGCACAAGCGAAGTCCGTGATGTGGATGTTCCATTCAAACCATCACGCGTCATCCTTCAGGACTTCACTGGCGTTCCGGTCGTTGTTGACCTTGCCTCGCTTCGTAAGGCAGTAGCAGACCTGGGCGGTGACGCTGATAAAATCAATCCTGAAAAGACTGTCGATCTTGTCATTGACCACTCTGTACAGGTTGATCAATACGGCGGCCCTGGATCACTTGAAGCCAACATGGTTCTTGAATTCGAGCGTAACGCAGAGCGTTACCAGTTCCTGAACTGGGCACAAAAAGCATTCAATAACTATCGCGCTGTACCGCCTGCAACTGGTATAGTCCACCAGGTAAACCTGGAGTATCTGGCAGATGTTGTCCATGTTGCCGAGACAGCAGATGGAGAATTGGAAGCATACCCTGATACTCTAGTCGGGACAGACTCGCATACAACGATGATCAATGGCCTTGGCGTTCTAGGATGGGGTGTAGGCGGTATTGAAGCTGAAGCAGGAATGCTTGGCCAGCCGTCTTATTTCCCTGTTCCTGAAGTAGTCGGCGTCAAGCTTGTAGGCACCCTTCCAAATGGCGCTACTGCGACTGACCTTGCATTGAAGGTTACACAAGTGCTAAGAAGCCACGGCGTAGTCGGTAAATTCGTTGAATTCTTCGGACCTGGAGTATCGCAGCTGCCACTTGCGGACCGTGCGACAATCGCCAACATGGCTCCGGAATACGGCGCAACTTGCGGGTTCTTCCCGATCGATAACGAATCTCTTGACTATATGCGCCTAACTGGACGTGATGATGAACAAGTAAACGTCGTTGAAGCATACTGCAAAGCGAATGGGCTGTTCTTTGATCCAGCGATTGAACCAGTTTACACCGATGTAGTTGAAATTGACCTTAGCGGTATTGAAGCCAACCTGTCCGGCCCTAAGCGCCCGCAGGATTTGATTCCTCTTTCAAAAATGAAAGAAGAGTTTGTCAAAGCCGTCAGCGCCCCTCAAGGAAACCAGGGATTCGGGTTAAAGGAGAAGGAGCTTGATAGGGAAGTTACCGTAAACTTCAACAACGGCGACCAGACAGCAATGAAGACAGGCGCAGTCGCTATTGCGGCGATTACTTCCTGTACAAATACATCCAATCCATACGTACTCGTTGGAGCGGGACTTGTAGCGAAAAAAGCTGTCGAGCTTGGAATGGAAGTACCAAAGTTCGTTAAAACATCACTGGCACCTGGTTCGAAGGTAGTTACAGGATATCTCCGTGATTCCGGCTTGCTTCCATACCTTGAAAAACTTGGATTTAACCTAGTTGGTTATGGTTGTACAACTTGCATCGGAAACTCCGGACCGCTTCGCGAGGAAATCGAAAAAGCAGTTGCGGATAACGATCTTCTTGTTACGTCTGTCCTTTCAGGCAACAGGAACTTTGAAGGACGTATCCATCCATTAGTAAAAGCTAACTATCTTGCTTCTCCGCCACTTGTTGTTGCGTATGCACTTGCAGGTAATGTGAACGTTGACTTCCAGGTTGAGCCAATCGGCAAGGACCGCGATGGAAACGATATTTACTTCAAGGACATCTGGCCAACAACTGAAGAAGTAAATGAAGTAGTTAAACAAACCGTTACTCCTGAATTATTCAGAAGAGAATATGAAAATGTTTTCAGTGACAACGAGCGCTGGAATGAAATCCAGACGAGCAATGAGCCGCTTTACAGCTGGGATGCGGATTCTACCTACATCCAAAACCCGCCTTATTTTGAAGGCTTGTCTCCTGAGCCAGGCAAGGTTGAGCCTCTTGCAAACCTGCGAGTTGTTGCCAAGTTTGGCGATTCCGTCACAACCGACCATATTTCACCGGCTGGGGCAATCGGCAAAAACACTCCTGCAGGTAAATATTTGCTTGAAAAAGGTGTTCAGCCACGCGACTTTAACTCATATGGCTCACGCCGTGGTAACCACGAGGTCATGATGCGCGGTACTTTCGCCAATATCCGAATCCGTAACCAGGTTGCTCCTGGCACAGAAGGAGGATTTACAACCTACTGGCCAACGGGTGAAGTGACTACAATTTTCGATGCCTGCATGAAGTACAAAGATGAAGGCACAGGCCTTGTTGTTCTCGCCGGTAAAGATTACGGAATGGGCTCTTCCCGTGACTGGGCTGCAAAAGGAACAAACCTGCTTGGAATTAAGACTGTCATCGCAGAAAGCTTTGAGCGTATTCACCGTTCAAATCTTGTTATGATGGGCGTTCTGCCGCTTCAATTCAAGGAAGGCGAAAGTGCAGAAACACTTGGGCTAACAGGAAAAGAAACCATCACTGTACAAGTAGATGAGAACGTTCGCCCTCGTGATCTTCTGAAAGTGACAGCAGTCGATGAAGACGGTAACGTAACAGAATTTGAAGTGCTTGTCCGCTTCGATTCTGAAGTTGAAATTGACTACTATCGCCATGGCGGTATCCTTCCAATGGTTCTTCGTGAAAAATTGAAGGCATAAACTTTTTATACTTTAGGGCACCATACAATCGTATGGTGTCTTTATTTGTTGGAGTCTTCAACGTACTTACTTTTTTATTAGTTGTTTTGTAAAGGATATGTTTATTGCTGTTTTCGTAAACTTTATTGCTATTGGAATAGAAAACGATTGGCATTTAGTTGATTGGAGCGGAGGGTGCGAGACTCGTTCGAAAATGCAAAAGACGCATTTTCTCCTGCGATGCTTTTTCTTGGGAGCTTACTCAACGTCCTGCGGGAACAGTGGGACAGGTGATACCCCGCAATCGCTTTAGCGATGAGGAGGCTCACCGCCCGCCCCTAAGGTCCGCAAGCATCCCGGAGCGCGAATCAACTACCATGAATGACGAAACCCATTGTCACAGTATCGGCACGATTTCTTGTGCAATTACCTTTATTTCCTCTCTTTAGATAGTGTAAAATCGGGATAGTAGTTAAAAAGGAGGGGCGCTAGAATGGCAAAAAAGTGGATAGCCAGCGTTCTAATACTCGCATTGATGGCCATTGCCATGTTTGTATCACTTGACAATAAAAAAGAAGAGCCATCAAAAGATGCTTCGGCTCAAATACTTGAAGCAGGTGTAAAAGCCCCGGATTTTGAACTTAAAACATTAAAAGGTGGTACCGTCAAACTTTCCGAGTTGAAAGGCAAAAAGGTCATGCTGAACTTCTGGGCAACCTGGTGTGCACCTTGTAAAAAAGAAATGCCCGACATGCAGAAGCTACATGAAGAAGCTTCTGAAGATCTTGTCATCCTTGCAGTAAATATCGACCCCCAGCTTGATGTACAGGGATTCATTGATGAAAATGGAATAACCTTTCCGATTCTTCTTGATGAAGAAGATAAGGTGAACCAACAATATCAAGTTGTTTCAATTCCTACTTCATTTTTCATTGATAGCAATGGGGTTATCCAGGAAAAATTCATAGGGGCAATGCCTCATGATGCTATGGTCCAGTATGTGGAAGACCTCCAATAAACAAACAAGCCGTCAGGTTCACTCCTGGCGGTTTTTTGGTTCCATGAATAATCAAAAGATATATGGTATTTCACTTCCAGTTATTCCCTCGATTAAATTTTCAAAAAGTTGTAATAATTGAAAGCGATTCCGGGCATACTTACTGTTAGAATAGTAGTAAGGAAGGTGATACCATGCGAAAGCCACGAAAACGGACATTTGCTGAGCTTGTTTCCGAAAATAAAAGCCAGCTTCTGAAAGATCATGAAGCCATGGAAAAAATCGAGCTTCGATTAGAAGCCAAGCGCCTCGGCAAGGCTGAATAACACATTGTTTACCACTCATCTTTTTTACCTCAAAGGCAAAAATAATTGCAGGAGGGATGAAGATGGGAAATCCAAAACGCGATAGCAAACACCATGTACCTAGCCATCTTGGGACTCAGCCAAGAGGTTTTAGCGGAAATAAAGGAAAAAAAATGAACGATACTTCAGGTAAACACGCCCAAGTAATCCAAACTAAAGGCGAATAAATTTCCGCAAGAAGCGGCACAAGTAAGGTATAGGGGAGAAGCCATGGCTAATTACCAGGGCTTTTTCTTGTTTATATCCACAAGGAAAGCTTTGGCGCATTAACATCGAAGGAAGAAAAAGCGATAGCACAAGGAAAGCTTCCCGAAAATGCATCGCACGAAATTACGTGATAGCGTAATGAGGATTTTCTAGGAGCGCCTAACGCCAAGGGTACTTCGGTCCATACGGCGCTGACCACTAAGGATAGCTTCTAAGAATAATTATCGTAGGGACACAAAGGAAAGCATCCGTGCAATTAACATCGCAGAGACAGGCGCTCTTTGCCTGGCTCGAGGAGCGATCTTTGCCTGTCACGAAGGCGCCTGCGCTTTTCTTATTTCCAAAAAAACTGCTGATATTTTTCGTCAAACCGTAAAAAATAAGCTTGATTCCAAAGAAGAACAGAAGGAGGAAATAGCATGCCATTTGGAAACAAGCCAAAGCCAGATGACCGCAGTGATAACGTCGAAAAGCTTCAGCAAATGATCCATAACACAATTGAAAATATGGAAGCAGCCGAAGAAACCGCTGCCCTTTCTGACAGTTCCGAAACAAGAAGGCAAGTAGAAGAAAAAAATGCACGCAGGCGTGAAAGCCTGGATGCATTAAGGGCCGAAGTTAAAGATGAAGCCCGCGCGAACGGCCAAAACCTGGAATAATTGGTTTAGCCACTATATTTATCTAATTGTTTTCCCCTGCTAAATAAGAGGGCAGGGAACCCGTCAGAAGACTTAATCAACAGGAAAGAAGACCTTTAAATGGGGTCTTTTTTCCTTTTAAGCGCACTTTTCGCAGCATTGTACACAATATGGTACGATAGTAAAAAACATTTAATAGAAGTGAGGCACTATGCAGCAGCAAACGATATGGAAAAGTGAATTGGAACAAAAAGGTTACATCAATGACGAGGCTGAGATACTCGCTTACATAATGGAGCATGATAGAGAACTTGAGACTAATGAGATTTCACACTTGCTCACAATGGCTGGAAAATCCCGCCTCCATAAAGACAAAAAGGATCGGCTCGGAATTGTATGGATGAAACGCGCTGCAGAACTGGATCCATCCAATCTCGAAGCACAAGGTTTTTTAAGCAAAACTACATGGCGCACTGCGGCACCATTTTTAGATTCTCTGGATTTTCCCCCTATCAGGGAAACGGATAATCGGACGACCAAAAAGAAAATTGCCGAAGAATATATAATGATTTGCCGAAATTTCCTTGAACAGGCTGATGATCAGCTTGATCAATTGGACCACTCGCTACAAGGCGCACTGGACCCTATACAGGCTAAGCTCTATAACTTGATGCTAGATGCAATCAAATCAACGAGCGAACTTTTAAAAGCTGCCGAGGAATACGAACAATCGATTACAGGAGTTTTCCACACAGCGGCTTATATTGATGAATTGTCAACTAGACTTGAACAGGTAAAGGCAATTAAAAGAGAATGGGCAAGCCAATTTGCAGAATCCACTGAGGCAGAAAATGAAGCAACAGTGAATGCGATCGATGAATTAAATCAGATGATCGGTCTTGAAACTGTTAAAGATCGGGTCAAAGATTATTATCAGTACCTTAAGTTTCAAAAAAAGCGTAAAGACCTTGGCTTCCAAATGAAAGATGAGCTTAGTCTTAATTTTGTCCTTACCGGCAACCCGGGCACTGGAAAAACAACACTGTCCAGACTTTTGGCAAGGATCTTTCACGAACTTGGCTTTTTACCAAGGGAAGAGGTTATAGAAACAAATAGATCTCAGTTAGTAGGGTCTTTCGTCGGCCAGACTGAAGAAAACGTTCGTTCGATAGTGAGTAACGCTATTGGAGGAGTCTTGTTCATAGATGAGGCCTATAGCCTAAAACGGGAAGGCCAGACCGGGAACGATTATGGACAGGCTGCCATCGACACCCTCGTTTCATTGATGACCGGAGAGGAATTTGGAGGGAAGTTCGCTGTCATCCTGGCGGGTTATCCTGAAGAAATGAGGAGTTTTCTCGATGCGAACCCGGGCCTGCGCAGCCGTTTTCCTCAATCGAATCAAATTTTCCTTCGAGACTATACGAATAAGGAATTAGTTACAATCGCCGGAAAAATTGCCGAGGATAATGATTATTTATTAACAAAAAGGGCAAAAATCGCACTGGAGGAACGTCTTGAACGTGAAAGGGTAGACGAAACGTTCGGTAACGCAAGAACTGTTCATAATCTTGTTCTTGAGGCCATTTTCAGGAAGGGAGCAGCACGAGAAGACAACATGTTGGACATTCTCCGCTTCTCCATTTTAGACGGAAACGACTTTAAACTGCCAGTCAAGGAAAACCGCAACCGTCCCCTGGAAAAACTGGACCGCCTGATTGGCTTGCATTCCTTGAAAGCAGAGATGAAAACCCAGGCTGCCTTCGTCAAACTCCAGCAAATGAGAAGAGACAGCGGCTTGCCATCGGTCCCAATTCAGCTGCATTCAGTATTTACTGGAAACCCCGGGACAGGGAAGACAACCGTCGCAAAAATTTATGCTGAGCTTTTAAAAGAAAACGGCTTTTTAAAACGTGGCCATTTGGTGATTGCCAGCAGGGCGGACCTAGTCGCCAGTTATGTCGGCCAAACAGCCGAGAAGACGAGAAAGAAAGTCCGAGATGCACTGGGAGGAGTCCTGTTCATTGATGAAGCATATTCACTGCTAAGTACGTCAGGTGGCGATTTCGGCAAGGAAGCCATTGATACACTTGTTGATGAAATGACAAGACATAATGAAAATTTGGTTATTGTTCTTGCAGGTTATCCGAAACAGATGGAGGCTTTGCTGGAATTCAACCCTGGGTTACGGTCTCGCTTTAAAAAGTTCTTCCATTTTCCCGATTACAATACAGAGGAACTTCTCGAAATTATGATAAACTATGCAGAAACTTATCAATACAGGCTTTCCAAAGATGCGCAGGGTTATATTCTTGAATCTCTCAAGGATTCGTTGGTTTCAGGAAATGGAAGGTTTGCCGCGAATCTTATTGAGGAGGCGGTCCAGGCCCAGTCCTTGAGGCTCTCGTTATTGGATGACATTGATTCAGCCGATGCCGAGGAGCTCTCACAGCTCGGCCTGGCAGATGTACAGAAAGCCTTAGAGAAAATACGAAAAGGGGAAAAAGAATGATGATCAGTGAAACGAGCGTTGAGGTCCGCTATGCAGAAACAGATCAGATGGGCGTTGTTTACCATGCCAACTACTTTGTATGGATGGAGATTGGCCGGACGAGTTTCATACGGGATTTAGGATTCAGCTATGCCCAGATGGAGGAGGACGGGATTATTTCGCCTGTAATCGATATACAGGCCTCGTATAAGAAACCGTTACGATACGGACAAACCGCTAAAATTAAGACATGGGTTGAGGAATATAACGGCTTTAGAGTGAAATACGGCTATGAGATATTAACAACAGATGGGGAATTGGCTGTTACAGGCAGCTCTGTCCATATATGCGCCAATAGGGAAACATTCAAGCCCATTTCTTTAAAAAAGAAATACCCCGATTGGCACAAAGCATACGAGGAAGCGGCAAAAAAACCCGTCCTTGTTAAAGAGTGAAGGGGGAAGGCCATTGGCATTCGGATTGAAACGGAAAGATGTTACGGAATGGAAAAGAAAAATCGATAGCGGAGAAATTGCATTTTTGACTCATTACTGGCTTGATGACCGGTTCCCGGGATGCAAGACCGTTACAAAAGCAGGCTGCCATAATATCGAGAAGCTCGCGGAATGGGGAAAGAAATATGGTTTAAAAAAGGAATGGATCCATCACCGACCCGATGGCTATTCCCATTTTGACCTGATTGGTTATAGAGAAAAGGAAATACTAGAAGCAGAAGGCTTGGAAGCACAACTTTTGGATTGATTGGCAGGCGGACTGAATTGGTCCGCCTATTTTATTTTTATGCCTTTTAACATACTCCATCTCGCAGCTCCGACCCTGCACAAAAAGCCCCGATTTCAACGGAGCCATTGTGTCATATGAGCCATAGTTTCAGCGGTCATTTCTTCAGGATTGGCAATACCGTAAGCATCCGTTTTTTCCATGGGGACAACCCGAAAGTTTCGGCCATTTTTCCGGTAGACAAAGGTAGGTGAAAAGTCTGGCTTTGCCAGCGCAATGTGTGAGCCGTTTTCATCAATCTTTTTTGTAATTTCTATAGTCACCATGCCGCCTATGTCTTTATAATCGCGGAGTTGGGCGGAAATAAAATTACCGAGCGAGTAAATGACAAAGGTTTTTTTGCCATTTGGGCCATCAATCCATTCCATTGGCTGCAATACATGCGGATGTGATCCGAAGATGATATCCGCACCCGAGTCGGCCAGGAATTGAGCGAGATTCTTTTGTTCATCAACTGGGTAGCGCTGGTATTCGTTACCCCAGTGGATGCTGACCACAACTGCATCACTGACTTTTTTAGCCCTGGCAATATCGCCCTTCATCAAATCACGGTCGATAAGATTTACAGAGAACTCCTTACCCTCAGGAATCGGGATACCATTGGTTCCATATGTGTATGATAAAAAGGCAAGCGTGATGCCGTTCTTTTCCATCGTGACAATTTTGTCTCTAGCTTCCTGGCTAGTGGCTGTCCCGACAAAAGGAAGGCCAATTTTTTTAAAATAGGCGATCTGCGCTTCAACACCCCGGTAACCCTTATCAAGAGAATGATTATTGGCTGTCGAAACGATGTCGACACCTGCGTCCATAACTGCTTCTGAGAGCTCAAAGGGGCTATTGAAGCTAGGATAACTGGTAATTCCAAGCTCCTCACCTCCAACCAGGCTCTCTTGATTGGCAGTCAGGATATCAGGGGTACTCAGCATGTCTTTGACAGGTTTAAACATTGGTTTAAAATCATAGCCCTCTGCTTTTTTTGCATCTTCATATACCAGGTCATGTATTAAAATATCTCCAATTGCCCCAAGTGTCATTTTTGATTCAAACGTCTTGGCCTGGACCTCATAAGAACGTTCTTGATGAGGTTGAGGCTCTGGCCTAGCTTGCTGTTCGTTTGCGCAGCCGCTAAAAAGGGAAACAGAAAACAGGACAGTTCCCATCGCGGCTATTCGCTTAAAAATCGGTGATTTCATCATAGGGATCCTCCTAGTTCAAGCAAATCATTTTCACAGATTTGCGAAGTACTTTATCATTAATAGAAGATTTCCCTATCTCACATGCATCCTAACGTTTAGGGTGAAATAGGAGTCATTTTCCAAAGGGTGGTTCTAATGTTTACTATTACAGAAAGTGCTTATCAAACCTTATCAAATGCGATCCAAAAGGAAGCAAAAGAAGATGAACAGCTATTTCTCCGCTTGGCCATGGGAATAGGCTGAGGCGGGCCAAAGCTTAATCTGTCTCTGGAAGAGCAGAAATTATCGAATGACCTGGAATTTGAATACAAGGACTTGAAAATGGTCATCCATGAACAGGATTTTGTGTACTTTTCCGACACCAAACTGGATTACGTTAAGGATGTGCTTGGTAAAGGCAGGTTTCAGCTCCTGAAAGTATAAAATGGTGTCCCAAATGAAGGGACACCATTTTTTATCGGCTAAAGGAAAGGATATACCTTTAGCCCATACATGCAATCCTCGCCATTGGCCCGCCAACTGGCGAATTTTATAAAAAATATTATTCTTCCAGTTCCTCAAAAAAGCTAATTAATTCGTCAAAATTCGTTGTCACCTTTACCGGTGACGCGGAGTTTTCCCAGTTAGGTGTATATGAAAAAAATTCAACTTTGAACTCATCTTTCGGGCCGGTGGGCAGGACCACCGTCGAGAACGCCATCTCTTCTTTAATCACATGAATCCCTTGCATATTCTAATCTCCTTTCAATTAAGGATGCATATACCACTATTGTAAAGGATGATTCTAAGCAATACCGGGAAGGTTTTGAACGATTCATGAAAATTAACTGATTGCAAGGGGAAGAGCTATACAGAATGTCGTTCCGTTGCCAGGAGTACTTTCTACCGTAATGTTTCCGCCAGCATCTTCAATTATTTTTAAACAGACACTTAATCCTATACCAGTCCCATGCTCTTTTGTAGAAAAAAACGGAGAAAACAGGCTGGATAAGGTTTTCTGGTCCATTCCGCTGCCATTGTCACTTATTTGAATAATGAAATTAGCCCCGGCGATTTTGGATTGAACCATGATTCGTTTTTTCTTTTCAGTATCAAATCCGTCTAGGGCTTCCATTGAATTTTTAATCATATTGACCAGCACTTGTTTAAGACGGCCAGGTTCAAGGACTGGAAGTGCATCCTTGTTGGAAAGAGAAGAGGTGAGCTCTATATTTCTAAGAAGTGATTCACTTTCGAATAGCAGAATAATCTCTCTGATCAATGTGTTGTAGGTTGTATCTCTAGCCTGGTTAGAAGCGGGCTTGGCTGCATTTAAAAATTCATAGATTATCTCATTAGCCCTGTTTAATTCATCAAGAGCAATATTCGCATATTGTTCCTTGCCCAATTCCTTCAGCTGAGGTTTAAGCAGCTGTATAAATCCTTTAACAGTGGTGAGTGGATTCCTGATTTCATGAGCAATACCGGCAGCAAGCTTGCCAATATTTTCTCGGTATCCTGCCCCAATCTCAGCCTGGCGGATTTCCTGGACCTTTTCTTCTATATTCTTCTTTCTATGAAGGAGTTCCATATTAAAATCAGACATTTTCTTTTCCATCTTGTCCATCGCAACTCGTAATTGGGCCGCTTCTTTTGATATTAGGTGACAAAAAATATGAATATTTCCTGATGTATCTCTTGTTTTAAAGACTTGATAATATATATGATCCCACTTATCCATTAACGGGATTTCAATAAAGCTATTATCTTCAGAGGACTCCAGGAATGATAATACCTTCTGGTGATAGGGAGGTGCAATCATATCGAAAAAGGAATCTGCAATATCAACAGAAAAAATTGGCTTTGCTCCTTTAGATATAACTAAAATGTGATAGTCCTGATCAAGGACAAAGCAAGGGAAAGGTATGTTACTCACAAAATTTTTATGCATTTACCAACGCCATCCTTTTTTTAGGATAGAAAAAAATATATAAAACTTGGTTTATCTTTTATATAAAAGGGAAATAATAAAAGTTTATTAGCTATTCAGTTTAATAATACAGAATTATCCATATGCCTACAATCGTACGAATATACAAATCTTTCGTTAAATTTCGATAATTTTCTCCAAAAACGGACAATTTTTTCAATTTTATGCCTATTTATACCTTCTTAACACAATAAAAAAGCTGTGAGATATTCTCACAGCCATTTTACTTTAGGTTCCGTCTTATTGATGATTCTGCCGATGTTAGCCCGATGGCGGTAAAAAACAAACGTAGTTAATAAAAGGACAATGATAATTAGGGGGACATCCCGTGGCGGAACAACTAAAGAGTAGGTGACCGCCGCTACCCCGCCCATCATGGAAGCGAGGGAAACATACTTACTGATATAGAGAGAAAGGAAGAAAACTCCTAGCATGATAACAAACATAAGCGGTGCATAGAAAAGAAGAACACCACCTGAAGTAGCAACAGCTTTTCCTCCTCTAAAGCCTGCAAATACAGGATACATATGCCCGATGACAGCCAGCATGCCAGTTAAGAGCGGGTGGATATCATCAATATCTAAAAGTATAGGCAATGCAGTTGCCAATGTGCCTTTTAAAATATCTGCAAAGGTAACGACAAAGCCTGCCTTTTTCCCTAGAGTCCTGAACGTGTTCGTCCCCCCGAGGTTGCCGCTGCCATGCTGGCGGATATCAGTTTTATAGAACACTTTGCCGATAATAAGGCCAGAAGGAATTGAGCCTAACAAATAAGCAAGTAAACAAAGTAAAATTAATTCAACCATTCATTTTTCTCCTTTTGCCCAACAAATTATGTAATCTTAAGCCTCACGAGTTACCCAAAATAGATAAATGCATACTGCGGAAAGAAGTTATTTCTATTTTACCATTTTCTTATGAAATACCATTTTTCGCAATATGTATCTATTTTAAACTTAAAATTAATAGGGGAAAAGCCATTCTGCCTACTTCTCACAAAGAACCTATTTTTGGTAGGATGACAATAAGGAGTGATAAAGAATAGGCAAACACTTAATTGAACTTTTTCTCGTAACTTTTAAACTTGGCTGTACGTCGTTTGGAGGACCGACCGCCCATATTGGTTATTTTCACAAAGAGTATGTCAAGAAGCAAAAATGGCTGTCGGAAACAGAGTTTACTGAGCTTGTAGCTTTATCCCAAGCCTTGCCGGGACCAGCAAGCAGCCAGGTTGGCTTCGGCGTCGGAATGTTACGGGCAGGCATTCTGGGTGGGGTTATCTCATTTTTGGGCTTTACAGTGCCATCATTCCTAATAATGGCACTGTTTGTCCATTTAATCGGATTCTTCTCTCCTGTTGAAGCTGGATGGATTCATGGATTGAAAATTGTTGCAGCTGCGGTTGTCTATTTAGCAATATCCTCAATGGCCAAGAATTTTGCTTCAAGCAAACTGACAGGTACAATCGCGTTAATAGCTGCTATTATTATGTTGCTCTATCCATCATCGTTCACTCAGCTTTCCCTAATAGTCGGCGCAGCTGCGGCAGGATATGCATTTATTAAGATACAGGGCTCAGCCACTCCTGCTACCGGTTTTATACACGTAACGCGGAAAACCGGTTGGATATCAGCCGTTCTGTTCCTTAGCATTCTACTCTTTTTGCCTGGCTTAAGCAAAGGGGTTCCAGGCTTGGAATTATTCTCTGATTTTTATAGGACTGGGTCACTGGTTTTCGGCGGCGGGCACGTTGTTTTGCCACTGCTGGATCAGGAGGTTGTCGCAGGAGGTCTGGTTTCAAGAGAAGAGTTTCTTGCCGGATATGGTGTTGCCCAAGCAATCCCAGGACCATTATTCACGTTTGCATCTTACCTTGGCGCAGCTATATCGGGCTGGAGCGGCGCAGTTATTACTACATTAGCAATCTTTCTGCCAGGATTTCTCTTATTGGTTGCCATCATACCATTTTGGGGTCTGATTCGGACAAAAGCAGGGGTGCAATCTGCTATTATGGGTATGAATGCTGCTGTTGTAGGCTTGCTTGGTGCTGCTTTTTACGATCCTGTATTAACAAGCTCAATTTCATCTTCAACAGATGCAGCGTTTTTGGCTGGTGCCTTTTGCCTGCTCTCCTTTTGGAAGCTTCCGCCATGGCTGGTCGTTGCCGCAGGAGCCGGTATAGGACAAATTATTTTTTAGCGAATGTCTTAGTCTAGCCAGTGCCTGCAAGCAAAATAATGGTATTTTTTTCTGAAAAATGTACACTATAGCTAAAAGGAAAAGGAGTGAATGTATTGGTTCAAAACCCTAGTACAGAAGAGATTAAGGATATCCTTTTAAAAGCAAAACGAATCGCAGTTGTAGGCTTAAGCAATAATCCTGAAAAAACTTCCTACATGGTTTCTGAAGCCATGCAAAACGCTGGGTATGAAATCATTCCAGTCAATCCGACAATTGATGAAGCACTAGGCGTTAAAGCAGTTCCATCTTTGAAGGACATTGAAGGACATATTGATATAGTCAATGTTTTCCGCCGTTCCGAACAATTGCCTGATGTAGCCAGGGAAGCGGTCGATGTTGACTTCGATGTTTTTTGGGCACAACTTGGGCTTGCGCATGATGATGTCTATGAAATTCTTAAAGACAAAGGTTCTACCGTTGTGATGGACCGCTGCATTAAGGTTGACCATGCGCTGTTTGTCCGAAAAAGATAATTGAGTCTGCTGCCGATAAGGCGGCTTTTTTTATGCTTACTGGGTATATATAGGAGTGGAAACCCTTTCAATGCTTAAAAATAAACGTTTTTTTAAATAACACATTTGCCAAATCCAAATTAATCGATACAATAAAGCATAGACGGCAGGACGAGTTATGGTAAAATTAGTACAGAGACACGAACATTCGTTCCACTGCTGAATTATTTGATATTTTTATAAAGGGATTGTATTTCGTTCATGATGATATTCCTTTTTGACATGTAAGAAAGGGGAATTTTAGTGGCAAGAAACCAAGAGGCTTATAGCTACAATGATGATGCCATTCAAGTCCTTGAGGGGCTTGAAGCTGTCAGAAAACGGCCGGGAATGTATATCGGCAGTACGGACACAAGAGGGCTGCATCATCTTGTATATGAAATCGTCGATAACTCTGTCGATGAAGCATTAGGTGGATTCGGGAATCAAATAATAGTCAGAATCCATAAAGACAATTCAATCAGTGTCGTTGATAAAGGACGCGGAATGCCAACAGGAATGCATAAGACGGGAAAACCAACCCCGGAAGTCATCCTTACTGTCCTTCATGCAGGCGGAAAATTCGGCCAGGGCGGTTACAAAACAAGCGGAGGTCTTCATGGTGTAGGTGCATCCGTTGTCAATGCTTTATCCGAATGGCTGACGGTTACGATAAAACGTGATGGTTTTGTATATGAACAGCGCTTCCAGAATGGCGGAAAACCCGTGACAACACTTGAAAAGATAGGGAAAACAAACCAAACAGGGACTACAATCCACTTCAAGCCGGATCCCTCGATATTTTCCACATTAACCTATAACTTCGATACTCTATGCGAGAGGCTTAGGGAATCCGCATTCCTGCTAAAAGGCCTTCGAATCGATATTCATGATGATAGGAACGGTGTATCTGAGACTTTCCATTACGAAAGCGGGATTGAAGCATTTGTTGAGTATTTGAATGAAGGCAAGGAAGTCTTGCACCAGGTTGTCAGCCTGGATGGGACACAGAACGGAATTGAAGTCGAGTTCTCCTTCCAGTTCAACGACGGTTACTCGGAAAATGTCCTTTCCTTCGTCAACAATGTCCGCACAAAGGACGGCGGTACACACGAGGTTGGCGCCAAGACGGCAATGACGAGGGTTTTTAATGAATATGCGAGAAAGACAGGCCTCTTAAAAGAAAAAGATAAGAATCTTGAAGGCAATGATATTCGCGAAGGCCTTTCAGCGATCGTTTCTGTTCGGATACCGGAAGATATGCTTCAATTCGAAGGACAGACGAAAGGAAAACTCGGGACCAGCGAAGCCCGCTCAGCAGTGGATTCGGTTGTTTCAAACTCGCTCTCTTACATACTTGAAGAGAATCCGGAAACAAGCACGCTGCTTATAAAAAAATCAATAAAGGCATACCAAGCCCGGGAAGCTGCAAGGAAGGCAAGGGAAGACGCCCGTACAGGTAAGAAAAGGAGCAAGAAGGAAACCCTTCTTTCTGGTAAACTCACTCCTGCCCAATCCCGCAACCCACAGAAAAACGAGCTTTATCTAGTCGAGGGGGACTCCGCGGGGGGATCCGCCAAACAAGGGCGGGACCGCCGTTTCCAGGCAGTTCTTCCTTTACGGGGAAAGGTCATCAACACTGAGAAGGCCAAGCTCGAGGATATTTTTAAAAACGAAGAAATTAATACCATTATTCACACAATCGGCGGCGGTGTTGGAACAGATTTTACCGTTGAAGACATCAATTATGACAAAATCATTATTATGACGGATGCCGATACTGATGGAGCTCATATTCAGGTGCTTCTGCTGACTTTCTTTTACAGGTACATGAAACCCCTCGTTGAAGCAGGAAAAGTATTCATTGCTTTGCCGCCTCTGTTTAAAGTTAGCAAGGGGGCCGGCAAGAAGGAAGTTATAGAATACGCCTGGAATGAAGACGAACTGCAAGGGGCAATCAAGAAGGTTGGAAAGGGTTATATGATTCAGCGTTATAAAGGCCTTGGTGAAATGAATGCAGACCAGCTATGGGAAACAACAATGGATCCTGAAACCCGAACGCTAATCAGGGTAAACGTCGATGACACAGCACGTGCAGAACGGCGAATCACCACACTTATGGGTGATAAGGTAGAGCCCCGCCGTAAATGGATTGAATCCAACGTTGCTTTTGGTATGGACGATGAAGATGATATGGATACGATTCTAGAAAATGAAAATGTCAGTGTCGCAGAGGAGGGAAGCAAGCAATGAGTAGTAATGCAGAAGAAAAGTTTCGCGACCTTCCCCTTGAAGACATCCTTGGCGATCGTTTCGGAAGATATAGCAAATATATCATTCAGGAGCGGGCGCTTCCTGATGCCAGGGATGGGCTAAAGCCATCACAGCGGCGCATCCTGTATGCAATGCATGCAGAAGGGAATACGCACGAAAAAGGCTTCAGGAAGTCCGCCAAAACGGTTGGTAATGTTATCGGTAACTACCATCCGCACGGTGATACTTCCGTTTATGATGCTATGGTAAGGATGAGCCAGGAATGGAAGGTCCGTAATGTTTTAATCGAAATGCACGGGAACAACGGCAGCATTGATGGCGACCCTCCAGCGGCGATGCGTTATACAGAAGCCAGACTTTCTGCTATTTCAACTGAATTGTTAAGGGATATCGACAAGCAGACAGTTGATTTTATCCCGAATTTTGATGATACATCCAGTGAGCCGACAGTACTTCCGGCAATGTTCCCAAATTTGCTCGTGAATGGATCTACGGGTATTTCCGCCGGTTATGCAACAGATATTCCCCCACATCACCTTGGGGAGGTCATTGATGCTGTTATCATGAGGATGGATAATCCTGAGGTGTCAATTGATGAATTGATGACTGTTATTAAGGGACCTGATTTTCCGACAGGTGGCATTATTCAAGGTGTTGATGGAATCAGGAAGGCTTATGAAACAGGCCGTGGAAAAATCATAGTCCGTTCAAAGACTGAGATTGAGGAACTCCGTGGAGGCAGGCAGCAGATTGTCATCACCGAAGTCCCTTATGAGGTTAATAAAGCCAATCTTGTTAAGAAGATGGACGAGTTCAGGTTTGACCGGAAAGTAGAAGGAATTTCTGAAATCCGTGATGAAACCGATCGTACTGGCTTGAGGATTGTTATTGAATTGAAAAAGGATGCCGATGCAAATGGCGTCCTCGCTTATATGCTCAAGAATACTGACCTTCAGGTTACATACAACTTCAACATGGTTGCGATTCATAACAAACGTCCTGTCCTAATGGGGATTAGGGAGATGCTCGATGCTTATATTGGCCACCAAAAGGATGTTATTACGAGAAGGTCAAAGTTTGAATTGAAAAAAGCTAGGGAACGAGAGCATATTGTCGAAGGTCTCATTAAGGCTCTTTCCATCCTGGACCAGGTCATTGCGGCTATCCGTGCATCAAAGGATAAGCGAAATGCCAAGGATAATCTTATTGCCAAGTTTGCCTTTACAGAAGCCCAGGCAGAGGCTATCGTTTCCTTGCAGCTTTATCGTTTGACCAATACAGATGTCACTGCGCTTATGAAGGAAGCTGAAGAACTCGAGAAAAAAATTGCAGAGTTGACTGCGATTCTTGAGAGCGAAAAGAAGCTAATGTCAGTCATCAAAAAGGACCTCAAGGAAGTTAAAAAGCGATATGCCGATAATCGACGCTCAAAGATTGAAGCAGAAATTGAGGAAATTAAGATTAATCTGGATGTATTGATTCCGAGCGAGGATGTTATTGTAACAGTTACAAAAGAAGGTTATGTTAAACGGACAAGCCTTCGCTCATTTACGGCATCAAATGGCCAGGATCCCGCCATGAAGGATTCGGACCGCCTGTTTGCCCAACTGGACATGAATACAAAAGATGTCCTGCTGCTGTTTACCAGCAAAGGCAATTACCTGTATATTCCTGTCCACGTACTTCCTGATATCAGGTGGAAGGACATGGGACAGCATGTTGCCAACCTCATACCAATAGACCGCGATGAAGAGATTATTAAAGCTATGCCGGTTAATAGCTTTGAAAATAACTTATACCTTCTGTTTGTTACGAAGAATGGCATGGTCAAGAAAACTGAGATGAAACTATATCAGGCAACCCGGCATACCAAGGCATTGACAGCCATCAACTTGAAGGGTGACGACAAACTCATCGATATTCATGTTACAGATGGTACCAAGGAACTGTTCCTAATATCGCATTACGGGTATGCATTATGGTTTGATGAAGCAGAGGTAGGTCCAATCGGTATCAGGGCTGCCGGGGTTAAAGGAATGAATCTCAAGGACGGAGACTATTTGGTCGGTGGAAAGCTGCTCGATCCATCTAGCAAAGAATATATTGTTCTCGCCACCCAGCGTGGAGCATTAAAGAAAATGAAACTAAAGGAATTTGAAAAAGCAACCCGCGCAAAACGAGGAGTAGTCGTCCTGCGGGAATTGAAATCAAACCCTCACCGGATTACAGGCTTTGAATCAACAGAAGATGGCGATGTTATAAACATCTTGACTGAAAAAGGACAAACCTTTGCCATAAACACGAATGATTTGAAATTCAGTGACCGTTACTCAAATGGTTCCTTCATTGTCGATGAAACGGAAAGCGGTAAAGTAACAACACTCTGGAAGGAAGCCCGTAAAAAAGACGAAGCAAAACCAGAGGCATAAAGAATTCCGAACAGGCTGCCAGATTTACAGGCAGCCTGTTTTTTTGATTAGCAAATTATATGTTAAACAAGTATCTGCCCATTTTTCTAGAATAAAATCTTTCCTGATACTATACTTATCTATATACATATATATCTTTGAGGGGGATTCTTTTGCATTGTCCTAATTGCCATACGAAAAACGATGAATCTGAACGGTTATGCAGCAATTGCGGTGAATACTTGGGAGGGAATATTAGGGAAGTATGCCCAGATTGCGAGACCGAGAGGGAAGAAGGAGAATCCTATTGCCAGACGTGCGGCTATCACTTTAAAGCCCATTCAGTGGTACGTCCGTATCCAAACCATATGGAGGGAAGAGAGGGTTTTACTTACACGTCTGAACCGAACTATGGGAATCAGGGTTATACTCTTTTTGCACCAGAACATGTGCGTTTTGCTAACTTCGGCGAGCGTGTAGTCGCATCTCTTATAGATTATGTGGTTACCTATATCGTTGGCTATTTAATTGGCTATTTAGTTGGCTTTCTATTTGTTTCCGTCCAAAGCCAGAACTTCTACACCTTGCTGGGTCTAATCATCGGCCTTGCTTATAAAGCCGGAATGGAGAGTTCAGCAAAACAAGCTACTCTTGGAAAATTGGCAATGGGCCTGAAGGTTATTAACAAAAGTGGCGAAAGAATTAGTTTTGCCCGTGCGACTGGACGGTACTTTGCAAATTACTTGAACGTTTTCCCGACATTCTTTGTCGGCTTCCTGATGGTCCTATGGACAAAGGAAAAGAGAGCACTACATGACTTTGTAGCAGGCACTCTTGTAGTTAAAACAAAATAGTTCTCAACCCTTTTCTGTTTTACAGGAAAGGGTTTCTTCATTACAGCGAAAAGTTCCTGTTATCGTTTCGGTCCCTGAGGAAGGGAGGAGGGAGTAGGCATATATCACGTTTTATCAAAAGCTGCATAATGTATTAACAAGTATAGTTTTGAAAGGAGGATGCTGAATTTGGACAGATTTGATCCTGCAAAACTGGCGGTTACCTATATCGCGCCTATAACTCCTTTTAGGCCTTTTGAAGGAAGAAAATATACACTAACTCATTCAGATTCGACAGGACAACTTTTCCTAACAATAGGTCCCAAATACCTGTATACAAATAGTCAATATAAAGATGAAGTTTATGCTGAATGGCTGCAAACTATGGGGGAATTTACACTTTGCGGGAAAGTACATGTAACCAAAGGGGAATTTGACGAGCAGCATTCAAAAGTAAGATTCATGATTTTCAGAAAAGAGATGGAAACAGCCCTAAAAGCCCTCGTTTTTGGTGATCAGGCTTTCTATAGCTGTTTTCCATGGCTGCTGGATGCTCCTATATATATTAAATTTGAGTCTGTTTATCCCGAATTTAATAAAATGATCTATTATGGAACCCCAAGGCAGTATATGCTTGGTGTCACCGAAAAGACTCATAAAAAATAACAGCGCACCCATATTGCGCTGTTATTTTTTATGGCATGGCAGGTTAAGGAAAAGACTTGTTTACATAATTAGATTATGTAAACAATATATAAATAAGTGATATTGAATTAATCAATGAACAGAACCAAAGTTTATCAGTCAGATTACTGTATTTAAGAACGAATTAAGAGATCGTTGCGTTTTGATAGATAAAATTTCAACGCCTAGAGCGGAAATTACGGATTTTTTAACATAGCAAAGTATTTAAACTGAAAATTAATTAAACAACAGCAAATGGAATAAGTTGAATAACAAAGGAAATTCGTGGCCAATTGCTAAATTTGTTTACAAACCACAATTTTAACAAGAAATTAAAGCGCGTTAATTTACTAGCAAGAAATCCATGAATTAGTACGATTGACGAGCTTAAAGTTCGTGTGTAAGTTTAAGGTCAAATAATAATCCAGGGTAAAATAGATCTTTATAAATAAATCAAAAATAAAATTTATATAAATAATAATTTGTATGGATTTTTCGATTTTGTCTCACTATCAGGAGTATACTTAGCTAATGAGATGTGAAACCTCTCTTTTTCATTAACTTCCTATAATATATATTATGACCACGGCGTTAAAAGAAATTAAAAGATTTACGTCCTATGCCTATTCCCCTCCTTAAGCGCTTCTTCAATCTTAATTAAATCAGCAGCTTGCTCCAGTAAATCATTCATATTTATAGAATGAGTTTTTGCATAAGCTTTTGCTTTATCCAATAAGTCACGATTATAAGAAGTTTTGAACAAAATCCTGTCATTATGTTTATTTGTTGTTACCAAAATACCTGGATTGTCTAATATCTGCTTGATACCGGTTTCCAAAAGATAATTAATATAGGTTTTATTTTCCTTAGCCACAATATTAAGTCTTTCTAAAACCTCTGAACTTATAGTAGTCCTGAACTTTACTCGCATGGTAGTTTCAGAATTATTATCTGGATTAATCATTTTATCCTTCTTGGAAAACACACAATTATCATCACAATCCTGATAAATGATTTCGGATAAGCGTTTAACACTTTGTCTTCCTGAAACTATAATTCGGTATATGGGATTCTTTTTCTCGCTTGATACTACATGAATCTTAGAATGCATGCCCCAAGATTGAAAAACGGCTAATAATCCCTGTGCGAAAGAAATACTCGCACTAGTAACAGTCACAGCATAACCTTCATTATCCACATGTCCATCACCATCAATAACCCCTCGTACAAAATGAGGCAAAAAGACAGGCGGGCAGGCGGGGAACTTTACAGTTAGTGATTTTCTTGCTGTTACTCCCAATTCTTTTAAATCTTCTTTAATAGTTTTAGAATTAATGATTAGAAGAAATAATTCTTGGTTTTTGCTTTTTGTTATCGGTCCAGTGAAATTCATAAGGTCTTTAATTTTTTCTAAAGGAGAAAGATCTTTTTGGCTTATTGATACAGATTGATTGTTTGGATCCACACAACCATCCGTAACTACGAAACCTAAAACCCAGGCCATCTCATTCGACCATTCCTTAAAGAAATCTTCATTTAATTTGTATTTTCGGTAACCATGCGAACGCATTTTTACGCCAAGCTTATTTAAAATAAATGTAACTCCTCTGTCACTTAGGCCAAATTTTTTGGCAATTTCAGAGGTTTTCATCCCTAAACCATATAGGGATGCAATTTCTATATTTCTCTCTTCTTTGGACATTGTCTCTGCTCCTTTAAAGTTCCTTTTTGACAATAAATCCTAATTAAGTATGGCTAAACCCAAATTTATTTTTCTATTCTGTACCGGTAACTTTCTTTTTTCGCTTTATTTAAGTTAATATATCCAGCACTGTACTCCAAAACATCGTTTATGTACAAATCGTGGCTTTTAGCGAATTGTTTTACCCGTTCCAATAATTCTTTGTCATAAGTTGTCTTATACTGAACACGATCCTTTGGTCGAGTATCCTTATTAAATGTTATTACTCCTTGATCTAATACAGATTCAAGACCGGTTTCAAGTAAGTAATTGACGTGTGTTTCATGTTCTTTGGCAAGGTTATTTAAATTATCAAGAAGTTCCTTACTAATGTTAGTCCTAAATTCCACTCTTGACTTATCAACAGTCTGAACAATTCTGCCATTTACTTTTTTCCACACAATAACCACTCCTTTCTCGGATTTATACATTTGATTTCTCATATCCACCCATTCACGAACATTTGTTCCTCTCACTATTATTATAATTCTTTGGACACAAAAGGACAAGAATTAGCCATACCTTTTTACTGTATATTTTCGTTCACAAGGAACAACAAAACCTTGTCTTTACAGTCTTTGAATTACTCTGGTACCGACATACTATTCAAAATTGAAGAAAGACCTCCTGAAAACCCAGAGGTCTCTCCATTTCTTATTCAGGCCGTTCAATCGGAAATATCTCACCAATCTTCGCATAATTAGCCCCTGCCAGCCTGCTGACCGCTGCAAGTCCACGGGGATCAATTCTGCCTTTTTCATATATCTCTTCATCAATATGAAATTGGACTACCCTGCCTATAAGCAAATCGCACCCAGGATCCTCCCCGCCGCCAAGCTCCAACGAAGTTTCCAGTACACACTCCATCCGAACTTTTGCTTCCTGAACACCCGGAACGGACACTTTCATACTGGCAACTGGAGTCAGACCTGCCACTTCCACCTCGCTCTCGTCTGGGGGAAGGCTTGCGGCCGTTTCATTGATTTTGGCGACATTGTCTTCATCAACGATATGAACGACAAATTCCTTATTCTCAAAAATATTCCTTGCCGTATCCTTTATCCTTCCGCCGTTTCGCTGAATCGACAGCGAAATCATCGGCGGATTGGATGAGACGATATTAAAATAACTAAATGGAGCACCGTTCAAGACCCCATCCTTTGATAGTGTCGTAACGAATGCGATTGGCCGTGGCACAATGCTGCCAATCATAAATTTATAATTTTCCCTCTCCGCATTCGAGGCTGGATAAATAGAAATCATCCGCTGACTCCTCCTCTTAAAGTTTATTCAATTCACGGACTTCAAAAGGGAGCAAACCTTGCTCAATCTTTCCGCGAATCGACTCGTAACGATCCGGAAGCATCAATTTTGTTCCCATGGTCTCATGGGATTCATCATGAGCAAAGCCTGGTGGGTCTGTTGCAATTTCAAAAAGAATTTCCCCATGCTCACGGAAGTAGATTGCATTGAAATAATTCCTATCCTGAACTGGTGTTACACGATACCCATTCGACTGTACATACTTTTGCCAGTCCAGCTGGTCGTCATCATCTGCTGCCCGCCATGCAATATGGTGAACTGTTCCAACTCCCATAACACCTCGGACACCGGGAGTCAGCTTAATATCAATTATATTTCCTATATCTGAAGTTGATTTATAGCGTGCAAAATCGCCTTCGGTTCCAACATAATCAAGGCCCATTACCTTTTCAACCAATTCTTTCGTTTTATCAGGTTGGGAAGTAAATAAAACAGCACCGCCAAACCCTTTTATCGCTACATCAGGCGTTACGCCGCTAAAAGACCAATTGTTTAACTCCCCTTCCTCCCTTTCCACAAGCTCAAGGTGAAGGCCATGCGGATCATCAAAAGTTAGGTACTCTTCGCCAAACCTCTTTTCTTTTGTAAAAGAGATAGCAAAACGCTGTAACCTTTTTTCCCAAAATGGAAATGAACCTTTAGGAACAGCATAGGAAGTGATCCCTACTTGTCCATCGCCAATCCTGCCAGAATATGCTCCAGCCCATGGAAAGAACGTAATAATAGTCCCAGGGTTCCCGCCCTCGTTGCCAAAATAAAAATGATACGTACCCGGATCGTCAAAGTTTACCGTTTGTTTTACAAGCCTTAGCCCCAGCACACCTGCGTAAAAATCAACATTCTCCTGGGGATGTCCCACTATCGCAGTTATATGATGGATACCTGCAGTTCTTTTCATCTTCTTCCACTCCTACATCAAATTCATTTAATTAAAATATCTCAATTTAAAGATTATTTTACAGTTGGAATGTTTCTAAGTCAATCAATTTGGCCACGGTTTATTTTTTTCCAAATCCCATGCTGGTACTCTCCCGAGTGCAAATGGATTACAAGACTGCAAATTTTGGTATACTATATGAATAGCGTGCCTTCTTATTAAAAGAATGCTCAACTATTTTGGTTGGAAAGGAAGTATACAAACATGAGTAAGCATCAAATCGGCGTAATCGGCCTAGCAGTTATGGGCAAGAATCTTGCCTGGAATATGGAGAGCAAAGGATATAGCGTTGCCGTGTATAACCGTTCCTCTTCAAAAACAGAGGAAATGGTTCAGGAATCGGAAGGCAAAAATATCTTCCCTGCCTATTCCCTTGAAGAATTCGTCAATTCCCTTGAAACCCCACGCAAAATCATGCTGATGGTCAAGGCTGGCGGACCTACTGACGCAACAATTGACCAATTGAAGCCTCTCCTTGATAAAGGTGATATTATTATTGATGGCGGAAATACCTTCTTTGCTGATACACAAAGACGCAACAAAGAACTCAGCGAACTTGGATTCCATTTTATCGGAACTGGCGTTTCTGGCGGTGAGGAAGGCGCATTAAAAGGCCCTTCGATCATGCCTGGCGGCCAAAAGGAAGCATACGAGCTTGTTGCTCCAATCTTTAAGGACATATCCGCCAAAGTAAATGGCGAGCCTTGTACGACCTATATTGGCCCGGATGGTGCCGGCCATTATGTCAAAATGGTACACAATGGCATTGAATACGGTGATATGCAGCTGATTTGCGAGGCATACTTCCTTCTGAAGAATGTACTTGGTCTTAGTGCTCAGGAATTTCACCAGGTCTTCTCTGAATGGAACAAGGGTGAGCTTGACAGCTACCTGATTGAAATCACTGCAGATATCTTTACTAAAATCGATGAAGAAACTGGCAAGCCTCTTGTCGACTTGATTCTTGATACTGCTGGACAAAAAGGTACCGGAAAATGGACAAGCCAGAGCGCGCTTGATCTAGGTGTGCCACTGCCGCTTATTACTGAATCGGTTTTCGCACGCTTTATTTCCGCAATGAAGTCTGAACGGGTGGCGGCAAGCAAAATCCTTAGCGGCCCGGAAGCGAAGCCTTTCACAGGCGACCGTGAAGCATTTATCGAATCTGTGCGTAAAGCTCTTTATATGAGCAAAATCTGTTCCTATGCACAGGGATTTGCCCAGATGAGGGCTGCATCTGAAGAATATGGCTGGGATCTCCGCTATGGGGACATTGCGATGATTTTCCGCGGCGGCTGTATCATCCGCGCGCAATTCCTTCAAAAAATCAAGGATGCCTATGACCGCGACCCAGGCTTGAAAAACCTCCTGCTTGATCCTTACTTTAAGGAAATCGTTGAAGGCTACCAGGGTGCGCTTAGGGAAACAATTGCAACCGCAGTTGTGAATGGTATCCCAGTGCCTTGCTTCGCATCCGGTCTTGCATACTATGACAGCTACCGTACTGAATCACTTCCTGCCAACCTGCTTCAGGCACAGCGTGACTATTTCGGTGCACATACGTATGAACGAATCGACAAGGACGGCATCTTCCATACTGAATGGACGAAATAATACAACACAAAAGGGGAGCTGCATTTGCAGCTCCCCTTTTATATTTATTGCTTTTGTTTTATCAAATATTCCTGAACCGTTGGATTGTCCAGCTCGAAGTAAGGGCTCGAAACATATTGGACATTTCCATCCTTCCCCTTGATATAAGCCGGTTCATCAAAGGATATTAATTCCCTGATTGCAAGGTGAGACATACTGGACAGAATGAATATCTTATTATAATCTGACTCATCCTTGAATAAACCGCGGACCATTACAGCAAACTTCTCTAATAAGTCAATCGGCTCATAGTCAGGAAAGTCGACAATTTCAGAAAAAAACTGTTGCGTCTTCCCATTATGAAGCCCAATTAGTATATAAGGCTTTATTGTAAAAAACGGCTTAATGATCATTTCGAAGTCACAAGGCTCTCCAGTTTCATTTACTTCGTTGTCCGGAAAATTGCCTCGCTCAAAGGAAATCGCGAAATTTAGTATGTCATTCTCTTCATCCGTTTCTTCACCTATATCCTCAAGGTCCGCATCATCAAAAAATTCCTCACTATATTCCTCGTCAAAATCGGCCTCGTATTCAACTTCATCCTCATAATAATTGCCCGATAAGTCGTTTAAAATCATTGGCAAGTGAGGCGTTATCAGCCCAAGTATCTGGTCATAAAATGGGAACCTGGTGTTTATAGTCAATTGATCTCCTCCCCACCTGGTCTTGTAGATATAATCTACCCCTTCTCAAAGAATTCACACCTGTTTTAGATCTTTGATTTTCCGAATCACGGACATACTGATGGATAACGAGGGACTAACAGGAAGAAGAGGATTAATGCTGTTCCGCTGCCCTTAACCCAAATACTCTGCTGCCGGCAAAATCAATTCGTAATTGTTTTATTTCATAAGCTGGCAATTCTCGGTTTAATTCATTTGCAAGTTGCTTACTCATTCCTTTGGCTGTAAAGCATAACACAGTAGGACCCGCTCCGCTAAGAGCAACTCCAAAAGCGCCTCCTTGTTTTGCTGCCTTTTCTAACATACTGTAGTTGGGAATCAGCTCTTTTCTGTATGGCTGATGAAAAATATCCTTTTCCATCATCCTTCCTGCCATATCCCAATTGCCTGTCAATAAAGAGGCAATCAGCAAATTAGCAGTCGATGAGGCCTGAACTGCTTGCTTATATGAGAAAAACTCAGGCAAAACTTGTCTTGAAACTGTTGTGGACAACGTTTCCTTAGGAATAACCGCTACAAGTTCAAAATTGAGATCATTGTAATGGAGCATATCAACTTCGTCTTCTTCAAGGCGGCCTATTACAAGCCCGCCAAACAGGGAGGCACCAACGTTATCGGGATGACCTTCAAACTCGGTAGCAAGCATGATCTTTTCCTTATGGGATAAATTTAGTTTCCCTACTGAGTCAGCGAGCTCAATTCCCGCTACAATCGCGGCAGCACTCGAGCCAAGGCCCCTGGCGAGAGGGATGTCACTGGATAGCCTTAATATGCACGGATGCAAAGTTGTTTCATATTTTAAGGCAGTTTGAATCGCGATTTGGACGATGAAATGTGATTCGTCTTTTGGAAAGGCAGTTAATTCTTCCGAGTCGGTCAAAACAACCCAGGCAGAAGATAATTCAACCTCAACATTTAAGTATAAATTTAAGGCAAGGCCCAGGGAGTCAAACCCTGGGCCAATATTGGCTGTGCTTGCAGGGACCTGTATGATAAAGCTCATTTAAGGGTAGCTCCCCGTATGAAATCTTCCACAGCGTCCTTGCCATTAAGAAGAGGTATCTCCTTAACCTTGCTAGCCATAACAGCTGTATCGGGATCTTTCAAACCGTTGCCAGTCAGAACTGAGACTACCCTTGAGCCTTTTGGAATCGTGCCATTTTTTACACTTTTCATAACGCCTGCCAATGAAGCGCACGACGCCGGCTCTGCAAAAAGACCCTCAGATCTAGCCAATTTCACATATGCTTCAAGAATTTCTTCATCGGTTACTTCGAAAAAGCCGCCATGTGATTCTGCGACAGCAGCTTTTGCCAGTTCACTGCTGGCAGGGTTCCCGATTCGAATAGCAGTTGCAATTGTTTCGGGATTTTGAAAAATATGATTTTTAACTAATGGAGCTGCACCCTCTGCTTGAAAGCCGAGCATCCCTGGCAATTTTGTGTCTTTTGATTTGTTGTACTCGTTAAACCCTTTCCAATAGGCACTAATATTGCCGGCATTACCGACAGGAATTGCTAAGATGTCAGGAGCATCCCCAAGCTGGTCGCAAATTTCAAAGGCTGCAGTCTTCTGCCCTTCAAGGCGGAATGGGTTAACCGAATTCACAAGAGTAATCGGTTCTACTTCGCTAATATGGCGCACCATTTCAAGAGCTTCATCAAAATTTCCTTTAATAGAAATTATCTCCGCACCGTACATCATAGCCTGTGCAAGTTTTCCTGCAGCCACTTTTCCGTCTGGAATGACAATAATACACCGAAGGTTGCTTCGTGCCGCGTAAGCTGCTGCTGAAGCAGAGGTATTGCCTGTAGATGCACAAATGATGGTTTTACTTCCCTCTTCCAGCGCTTTTGCAACGGCCATGACCATTCCTCTGTCCTTAAAGGATCCTGTGGGGTTTGCTCCCTCCAATTTAACAAATAGCTCGATGCCAAGTTGGTCGGAAAGTTTTTCAAGCCGGATTAATGGTGTATTTCCTTCTTGTAACGTAAGAAGTGGAGTATCGTCATTTATCGGCAAATATTCCTTGTACGTTTTCAATAGTCCTGGCCACATCATATAGACACACCTTCCACTCTATAAAAGCTCTTTATTTCTTCCACTTCAGGAACAGATAGCAAAGCATCCTTAAGATCTGAGATGCTTTGACTCGATGCCAAATGCGTTACTACAACCAAATCCACCTTTTCCTTTTGGGAAGTTGGCATCTGGAGGATTTTTTGGAAGCTGACTTCGTGATTTGAAAAAATCGAGGCAATTTCTGCGAATACCCCTACCTTATCTCTTGTTTTTAGACGAAGGAAATATTTAGAGAACTTTTCGTCATCTGTTTTAAGCTTCTTTGTAAACTGGGGAATGACAGCGCTGCGCCCATTAACACCCAGACGCAGATTTTTGATTACTTCCACCAGGTCGGACACAATGGAAGTTGCGGTAGGTAAGCTTCCTGCACCAGGACCGTAGAACATTGTTTCACCAACTGCTTCCCCACAAACAAACACTGCATTGTTTTCGTTCTGGACAGATGCCAGTGGATGATTGTCAGTTATGAAGGTAGGCTGAACACTTACTTCAACTTTATCTCCTTGCCTATGTGCGTATCCAATCAATTTCATCGTATAGCCTAGCTGCTTCCCGTATTTGATATCCTCCTGGGTAACCGATGTGATTCCGGAAACATTCACATCTTCTAAGTCAATTTTCATCGAAAACCCAAGAGTGGCCAGGATTACCATTTTCCTTGCCGCATCCAATCCTTCAACATCCGCCGCAGGATCTGATTCAGCATAGCCTTTCTCTTGTGCTTCTTTTAATACAAGATCAAAAGGAAGGCCTTCCTTACTCATTTTTGTAAGAATGAAATTTGTCGTTCCATTTACAATCCCCATCATTTTAGTGATTCTATCGGATGCAAGGCCATCAACAAGACTTCTTAGAATCGGAATGCCGCCTGCAACACTTGCTTCATAAAATAAATCGCAGTTGTTTTTATGGGCTGCCGTCAGCAACTCTGAACCGTAAACAGCCATTAGATCTTTATTTGCCGTCACTACATGCTTTTTTCTGTTAAGAGCATCCAGAAGCAATGCCTTTGTCTCTTCCATTCCTCCCATTACTTCTATAACTATATCAATCTCCGGATTATGAATAATTTCACTCGCATCCGTTGTAAATAAACTCTGATCTATTGGATCCTGGCTATGTTTTTGTAAATCTTTAACCAGGATTTTGTTTATAATCACTGGACATCCTATTTGGTGCCTCAATTTGTCCTGATGGTCTTCAATTATTTTTTTCACACCCGTACCAACTGTTCCATATCCTAATAGTCCGACTAAAATCTTATTCATATTCCTTCACCCCTCAAATTGTCCTCCACATATAAACAAGTGTCCATCCGTTGTAGACATTATAGAGATTTAGAAATTTTTATGCAAGTGGTCGTGATGGTGGTTTTTCCTTTGACACCGCTTACAACTCGATTAAATAAGGCTTAAATTTTTTTAAAAAAAGGCTGACCCTGTATGGATCAGCCAGTACTTATGCTTTATTCCAAACCATCTTCTTCATTATGATTGAGGCTATAGCGATTGTTACAACAAAACCGAGGCTTACAAAAAATCCATAGCGTATATGGCTTTCTAGAAGCGTGCCGCTAACAGCCGCAAGAATCAAAGCCAGACCGAGGAAACCCAGGAATTTCCCTCCGGCTTTCATATCAAGCAATTTATAACCGGAAATGATGATAAAAGCCCAGTTAAACAAAATGAGGATGCCTGCAGCTGTGGTAATATACTCATAAATCGTTCCGGGCAGCAATAATGCTGTTATGATAGATGCTAAAAGCCCAATTGTAGCTAGTCCAAGCGATGGCAGAGGCACCTTTTTCCACTTAATCTTCTTTGCAAATATAGCGGGTGCATCATTGCTTTCAGAGAGGGTTACAAGCAAAGTCGTTACCCCAAAGAGGGATGCTGTCATGGTTGAGAAGCCTGCCATTATAATTGCAGCATTGAAAACATGCGGGAAAAAAGGCATATTAATATGTTCCAGTGCTGTTACAAATGGGCTTTCCTTGTCACTGAATTCCTCATGTCCTGACATGAGGACGGCAAGTCCCAGGGAGATTACATAGATGACCACAAGCAGGATCAGCATGATTACTCCGGCCTTAGGAGCATCCTCCATTTTCTTTAGCCTTGTTGCCATCAATCCAATAACTTCTATACCGCCATAGGCATAATAAGCATAGATCAAAGATGACCAAAATCCTGTAAATCCATCAGGAAATAGTTCTTTCATAGACCCTGGCATCCCTGGATACGTAACATCAGCATGAAATACCCCGAAAAAAGCAAGGCCTGCAAGGATGATGAACATAACGATAGCTGCGGTTTTTATGACAGCCAGCACGTTTTCAACCTTATCGAATCCCTTGTTGCCTGTGATGACAACGAGGATGGACAGGATAGCATAGCCTGCTGCAAATAGCCATAGCGGTATATTCGGAAACCAAAATTGGGACAAAATAGATAAAGCGGTTAATTGGCTTCCCATGATGAGTATGTTCGAACACCAGTAATTCCAGCCGCAGCTGAAGCCCGCCCATTGTCCGTACGCCTTTCCCGCGTAATAACAAAAGGAACCATCCTGGGGATCCTGTGCAGTCATTTTTGCCAGCAAGTTATAAACGGTATACGTGCCGAAAGCAGCAAGAATGAACGAAATAACAATTGAAGGTCCTGTTGTTTTTATTCCGATTGCCGAGCCAAGAAAAAAGCCGGTGCCAATTGTGCACCCAACTCCTATCATCGACAATTGCCACCATTTTAGATTCCCACTGCTTGATCCACTGCCTTTTTTTCCTTGATTGTCCGTGGGGACATAAAAATCCATGGCTCAGCCTCCTATAGGTTTATGATTTCTTTAGGCGCAGTCATGTTTAATGGTTAGGATAGGTTTATTCTTTTTCTTTATCTTCCTTGTCATTGCCATCCTTTGAAACAGGTTTTGGGACATGCTGTACTGTACGGTACATAAATGTCGCCATGGTCCCCTGTGCAACATCTTCCAGGAAGAAAGGTGAAAATAGCTTTTTGTACTCCTCATCATCGAACATTTTCTTATTCTGGAGTTCCATCTCAGCCAGGCCTTCATATTTGGATAAAAGCACATATTCATAATCTGGGCCTGTTATCGGCGACAATAGCTCGATATGGTGGGAATAATGCTCATTGCGATAGTTGACGATCTCCTCTAGTGTCTTAAATGCTTCAGTAAACTTTTCCTGCTTTATTTCAAAAGTTTGATAAACATATACAGTCATGGCGGCCTCCTGTGAATGTAATCGATAAATGGAATCTTGGAGTGATTCCACATTACCTTCCCCATTTTAGGGGTTTCCAATTCAGCTAAACTCAGAAGAAAAAAATACAAAAAAAAGAGGCCTCCTAGGCCTGTTTACTTTCTTAGTCGCTAAAGAGTTCCTTTTTCCGCCATTTTCCGTACTTAAAATATAGGAAGGCAATGACACTGCTAATTGCAAAGCTCGTTCCCATGCCAAGCGCTACGCCTCTTTCACCAAAATAGGCTGTAAACAATGCCGTAAGCGGGTACCTGAGTACCCAGAAAGAGATGATATTTAAAACAAGGACCTGCATCATCGCGCCAGCACCGCGAACGACCCCATTTAAAATAAAGTTAATGCCGAGAAACGGATAAGTAAATGCAATTAATTTAAGATACAATGTACCGAAATCAACGGCTTCACGATTATTAATAAATAGCTGAATTCCTTTTCTCGCAAAAAGAAATGTAGCGCCTGCAATTAGGAACATGACAGCAAGATTATATAAAGTTCCATATAAAGCGATTTTTTGAACCCTGTCCCACCTGCCAGCACCAATATTCTGTCCAGCCATGCTGTTTACCGCTGTCCCTAGTGCCTGCGCGGGAATCATAATGATGCTGTCAAGCCTCTGGGCGGCGCCAAAACCTGCTGTCGCGGCTGCTCCCAGTGAATTTACCACACTCATGATAGCCATTACTCCCGCAGAAATAACCATCATCTGAAGCCCTGCTGGGATACCCAATTTCAGAATCACGCTAACTTCTTTCCGATTTGGCAAGAATGGTACGGTAAATGGAGCTAGCCTCCTTACGAGTATATACGCCAGCCCTATAAGGAAGGCAAGGCCCTGCGATAGGACTGTGGCATAAGCGGCACCTGCCATTCCCATATCCAAACCTTTAATAAAAAGGGGGTCCAGGAGAGCATTCAAAGCAACCGAAACCATCACAATGTAGAGGGGTGTCCTGCTATCTCCCAATGAACGCAAAATCGTACTGATAAAATTGTATCCGACAACGAATCCAATCCAGAGAAAGTTGATTTTGAGGTAGACTGCCGCTTCCGGAACCATTTCAGCCGGTGTATCCAGCATGATTAAAATCGGCTCCGCCAAAAAGTACCCACCTATACCTAGTATGATTGATAACAATATCTGCAGCACCGTAAATGCATTTAAGTATCTTTTCAACCCGTCATTGCTTTCCATTCCCTTCTGCTGAGAAAGAATCGTCAAAGACGCATTGTTTATCCCCATAATAAAGGATAATACAGTAAAGATGACTGTACCTGCGACAGCGATTGCCCCAAGCGCATTTGCACCAAGCAGATTCCCTACCCATAGGCTGTCAATGAACTGATAAGATACTTGAAGAATATTCGTAACCATGATAGGGGTCGAAAAACGTATTAGCTGGCTATAAATATTCCCTTTTGTAAAATCCTCCTGTGCCAACAGCCTCACCTTTTTCTAAAATTGTGCACTAACCTCTTCCCTCAATGTTACCTAATCACCGGTTTTAGGCCAAAAGAAAAAACCTCTCCGATTGGAAAGGCATTAGTAACGGGGATTATTATATCCCTTTCTTATCACAATAGTCATCGACAATGCGCTCGATATCGTTCAGGACGGGGTATTTGCCATCAAACGAGAATTTGATTTCTTCGAGAAACTCACCATTTTTATAAACATGAATCGCGCCATCTTGGCTTATAACACTAAATTCGGGCTCAAAGCGGTAGCCATTTCTGTCAATTGCTCCCATCCTAGCATCCACTCCTGTGTGTTACAACTTTGTATTTTTATTTTTTCTTTTCTCTTTTTTATCTGCCGGAGCAAATCCATAACCGGTTGTACTTTGTTCAATTGGTGCCGGCCCGGTTTGCGAAGATCTATTTTTATTCGTCATTTTCCCATGCATCTCCGTTACTT
>NZ_HG964497.1:1001745-1100678 GCF_000613125.1 Bacillus sp. EB01 | reverse complement strand
AGCCAACGTACCTTTTCCAAAGAATGTGCAATCCTGCGAATAAGCGAGTATTCGGGAGAAAATTGAATTAAACCGAGGGAGATTAATCGGCACCTGGAGAAAGCAGATTAATCCAAGAGAACCCGTCTTATAGATTAATCGGTGGCTGGAGCAAGCAGATTAATCTGAGAAAACCCGTCTCATAGATTAATCGGTATCTGGAGAAAGCAGATTAATCCAAGAGAACCCGTCTCATAGATTAATCGGCACCTGAAGCAAGCAGATTAATCCAAGAGAACCTGTCTCATAGATTAAACGGCTTCTGGAGCAAGTGGATTAATCCAAGAGGTTTGATTGGCTGTTCCCGTCCCCACAAGATGCAAAAAGGGTGTCCCAATTTACTGGGACACCCTCAATATGTTATTTAAATGACGCCTTGTGCGACCATGGCATCGGCAACTCGTAAGAAACCGGCGATGTTTGCGCCGACTACGAGGTTGCCTGGATGGCCGTATTCTTCTGCGGCCAGAACAGATTTTCTATAAATGTTTTCCATGATTTGATGCAATTTGGCATCGACTTCTTCGAACGTCCAGGACAGGCGGGCGCTGTTCTGAGACATTTCCAGTGATGAAACGGCTACGCCGCCTGCATTGGCAGCTTTTGCCGGTGCAAACAGAATATCGCTTTCTAGGAATACCTCGATTGCTTCAAGGGTGGAAGGCATATTTGCCCCTTCACCAACGGCTTTGACTCCATTAGAAACCAGAACTTTAGCCGATTCTTCGTTTATTTCATTTTGTGTTGCGCATGGGAGGGCAATGTCACAAGGAATTGACCAGATGCCCGTTGAACCCTCAACGTATTGGGCATGCGGGTGTTCTTTTACATACTCGCTGATTCGCTTGCGATCGACTTCTTTGAGGCGTTTAACTGTATCAAGGTTAATGCCTTCCGGATCGTAAACATAGCCATTGGAGTCGCTGCAGGCTACAACCTTCGCGCCAAACTGCATAGCTTTTTCAATCGCATAAATAGACACATTTCCGGATCCGGAAACAACCACTGTGCTGCCATTGAAGCTGTGTCCTTTGTCTTTTAGCATTTCCTCTACAAAATACACAGTCCCGTAGCCGGTAGCTTCAGTTCGGCCCAGGCTGCCGCCGTATCCAAGTCCTTTTCCTGTAAGGACACCTGCTTCATAAGCTCCTGCAATCCGCTTATATTGGCCAAACATATAGCCAATCTCTCTTGCGCCAACACCAATATCTCCAGCTGGCACATCAATATCAGGCCCAATATGTCTGTAAAGTTCGGTCATGAAGCTTTGCGTAAATTTCATGATTTCCATATCGGACTTTCCTTTAGGATCGAAGTCCGAGCCTCCCTTGCCTCCACCAATTGGCTGGCCAGTGAGGGAGTTTTTAAAAATTTGCTCAAATCCAAGGAACTTAATGATGCTTGCATTTACAGAAGGATGGAATCGCAGGCCGCCTTTATACGGACCAATCGCGCTGTTAAACTGGACGCGGAATCCACGGTTCACTTGAACTTTTCCCTGGTCGTCGACCCAGGGAACCCTGAAGGTAATTAGTCGTTCTGGTTCAACGATTCGCTCAAGGATGCCGAGATTTCTGTATTGAGGATTTTTTGCAAATACTGGTGTTAACGAATCGAGGATTTCCTTAACTGCTTGGTGAAACTCGCTTTCATATGGATTACGCTTTACTACCGTTTCAAAAATCTCATTTATATACTCTTTTGCAGCTGTTTCAGCTTCGTTCAGTTTCAGTGATATCGTCATGCTGAGTTAACACCCCTTTGTTTCGGCTATTGGACACTTCCTATTATTTTCATTCCTGATTTTTTTATTTTATAATGGAATAATTAATCGAAACAATATGAGTATTAGATTAAATCGATGCCGAAATGAGATGAATTGGAGATAGAGGAATGGAATTGAGGCAAATTCAGTATTTCATCGAAGTGGCCAAACGGGAACATGTAACCGAGGCTGCAGTTTCTTTGCACGTTGCTCAGTCCGCTGTCAGCAGGCAGATCGTTAATTTGGAGGCTGAACTCGGGGTTGATCTTTTTATAAGAGAAGGAAGAAATGTGAAGTTAACCCCAATCGGGAAAACCTTTCTGGAGCATATGGAGGAAGCGATGAAGGTAATCGATAACGCGACGCGGGAGGTCCAGGAATATCTCGATCCTGAGCGTGGAGTAATCCGGATTGGTTTTCCGAGCAGCCTTGCAGCATATACACTGCCTACTGTTATATCTGAATTTCGGGAACAACATCCTCACGTCAAGTTTGAGCTGAAACAGAACTCCTATACAGAATTGATAAATGCGGTAGTTAAAGGCGATCTTGATATGGCACTGGTTGGACCGCTGCCAAGGCACGAAAAAAAGGTCAAAAGCCATATTTTATTTACAGAAAGTATCGTTGCCTTGCTGCCAGCTGGCCATCCACTTGCAGGCCAGCGTTCCCTTACTTTGAATCAATTACGAGATGATTCATTCATCTTGTTCCCACAGGGTTATGTGCTGCGGCAAATTGTTGAGACTGCTTGCAAACAGCTCGGCTTTCAGCCCAAGGTCTCATTTGAAGGCGACGATATTGATGCAATTAAAGGGCTGGTTTCTGCTGGCCTTGGGGTGACGCTCATTCCGGAGATTACGTTGATTGACAACCTGCCGCGCTCGACGGTCCGGCTGCATGTGGTAGAGCCACAGGTCACCCGTACGGTAGGTGTGATTATTCCAAGCGAACGACAACTTCTCCCCGCGGAGAACCTATTCTTCGAGTTCATCCGGGACTTCTTCAAAGTGTTGGATCGGTATCAGGATTAGCGGGTGCATCCACATTACTCAGGGATTCTTGATGACCCTGAGAGTAAAAATATAGGGGCTGCGGTCGTCAATAGAGGTTCTTAACGACCCGGCGAGTAGAAAAATAGAGGCCGCGGTCGTCAATTAGTATTGTACAACTCCCTTTTATTGGTTAATATGGAAGTCTAGGTTATTCCATGGGGGATGAGAAAATAATGAAAAAAGCGATGCCAATTATTTTATCTGCTGGACTGGTCTTTGGATTCTCTTTAGCTGCCGTAGACAGCGTTGAAGCAAAGCCGAAGGTCTACAAGAATTGCACGGAGCTAAATAAGGCGTATAAAGGCGGAGTTGCCAAGTCTTCCTCCGTTAAGAACAAAGGCGGAAAGACAAAGTACAAGCCGTATGTTTCCAAGGCGCTTTATGATGCCAATAAAAGCAAGGACCGCGATAAAGACGGAATCGCATGTGAACGTTAATCGTGGCTGACTTAAAGACCCACAAGATGAACGGGTTCTGTCACAAACTTAATTTTTAAGACAAATAGACCATCAAAGTGCAAAGGCATTTAATGGTCTTTTTTTATTGATAAGGCACATTAATTCCACTATATAAAGATTTGATATCCATTTAATTAACCCCTAATTTACTTTTTAGCTTGCCTTGTTTCTCCAATAAGATTTCTTCGCCTTCAAAGTTGAACTCTATATAATCACGAACAAAAGTTACTTGGCCCAGTTCAGATTTTTTTATCATATTCAAATACATAATGATCTATCGTCCCTTCAGCAAAAGTTATTAACCAACCCCTGCGTAAATAAAATGAAGTGAGCCGAACTAAGTTAGCCGGATCAGAAGCTTTTGCCCAACTATTAATGCAAAAGGAAATATGTTGTACAATTCCAATGTTTTGCACCCGTTCTCCTTTTGCCTGTCCAACCTTTTTTCTGCAATTCTTTTGCTATTAGCATATTAAAAAAGCCGTGTCCTACTAATGCTACCGATTTATATTCGTCTGCATATTCAACTAATAGCTGGGCTGCATTTTTTACCCTTGATTTCGCATCAGTAAAAGACTCACATTCGTTAGAATAACCACAGAACCATAATAATCTTAATATAAAAGACCACATACTTGGACTTAATTTAAGACCTAACTTTTTTGAACAAGTTGGGAGTTCTACCTCTCGAAATAATGGTGAAGAAATGGTCCCTTTTTCTGTGTTTATATACATAGCTGACTGAACAGACCTTTTTAAATTACTAGTAATAACTATTCTTGCATTTGTTACTTTTTCTACTGTCCCAAAAGGATATGCTGTCTCTTCAAATACTCCATTATAATCATATTTTTCTATCCACTTCTTAAAATCCGAACAAGTTATTCGACCATTTTCAGTGTGTCGTGATTTTCCGTGTCTTATCAACGAAATTTCCATGAAAATCTCCTTGGCTCTACCAATAACTTTAATTTAAACTCAAAAATTAATAATCCTTCATACCCCTAAACTGCACCGTTTGTGAACAGGAAAAGTCACTCTAAATACTCCTCACTTAGATCTGGATTTAAATAACGCGCCATTCCAGTTTTAAGCTTTTTCAAACCGAGTTTTTGATACAATCCTTCATTTCCTGTTGTAGATTTTAAACGAAGACAAGAAACAGTACTTAGCTTATCAAGTAAAAACTCCATTATTTTTTTAGCTATACCTTGCTTTTGAAAATCCCGATGAACTATTACATCATAAATTGCGGCATTAAAAACGCCATCTGTTATCCCTCTTCCAATCCCAATAATTCTGCCATTCACTTAGACTAGTGCTATGACATTACTTATTTCGAATACTTGTGTAATTATTTCATTTGTATGCTTAGTCCACCCAACAGAAGTATATACTTCCTTTATTTCATCCAGATTTGGTTCAGAGAAATCGCTATGAATTTCTATATTCATATATCCACCTGCTAAAAAACACATAACCAACGTCCTCGTTGTTTTATTAGGAATTCAACATTAAGACTCTTAATCCTCCTTGAATCAATCCGCCTATTTTTTCTCTATTAAACTTAAAACTCAACCATCTGAAAAAATCTAGTAATCATATTACCAAATGATAATTATTGATATGTAAGGACTATGTCTTTATAATAAAACCATAACGTTATAGTTTGGAGGGGTTGCATTGGGAACGAGAAACTAAGAATTGGGAAATTAGCTGAGTTAACAAATGTTACTAAAAGAACCATCGATTATTATACAACTCTTGGTCTTTTAAAAGCAGAACGTTCCCCTTCCAACTATCGGTACTACGATAGGGATTCAATTGAACGCATTGAGTATATTGAACAGCGTAAAAAGCAAGGCATTCCTTTGGAAGAGATAAAGAAAGAGATTATAAATAAATATTCCGAAGAAGTTGATATCCTTGAAATTCGTTTAAAGATCAAGGATTTAGATGCAGATTTAACAAAAGCTATATCTAAACTTCAGGAATCTGACCACGTTAAACCAGAGGATATAAAAAGAAATCTTTCTCAGGAAAGTATATCTTTAATCCAGTCATTGCTTTTATTACTCAATAACTCTTAGGGGAATATGTTAAATCTCAGCCTATAAATTTGGGCTTTATCACATTTAACAAAAATACTAGGAGGTGTATGTCTTACTTCGGTAAGACTGCTCGTTGACAACCATTAACTTACTGCTCATTACTTTATTGATTGCTTTAACTGCTTTTTTTGTTGCCACAGAATTTGCGATGGTAAAGGTAAGAACTTCAAGGATTGACCAGCTTATTGCTGAAGGGCGAAAGGGTGCCGTAGCAGCAAAAAAGGTAACAACCCATCTTGATGAGTATTTATCTGCCTGCCAGCTCGGGATTACCATTACTGCATTAGGACTAGGCTGGCTTGGGGAACCGACGGTGGAGAGAATCTTGCATCCCGCGTTCGAGTATTTCCATTTAAGCGAAACACTTACAGGAATCTTGTCATTTGCAATTGCCTTTGCACTTGTTACCTTCTTGCACGTAGTAGTTGGTGAATTGGCTCCTAAAACAGTTGCGATTCAAAAGGCCGAAGTCATAACCCTGGCGTTTGCAGGCCCAATTATTTGGTTCTACAAAATCATGTATCCTTTTATCTGGGTATTAAACGGTTCTGCCCGTGTCCTTGTAGGTGTATTTGGTTTGAAGCCGGCATCTGAACACGAAACCGCCCATTCGGAAGAAGAGCTTAGAATTATATTATCCGAAAGCTATGAGAGCGGTGAAATCAACAAGAATGAATTGAAATACATGAACAACATTTTTGAATTTGATGAAAGAATTGCAAAAGAAATTATGGTTCCCCGTACAGAAATGGTGACCATATCTATTGATAACTCCTTGGATGACATTCGGACGTTAATTGAAAAAGAAAATTACACCCGTTATCCCGTTGTAGATGGGGACAAGGATAACATCATTGGTTTTATTAACATGAAGGAATTTTTAACAGCAAACTTCACGCAGAAATTAAATCCGGAACAAATCAATCTTCAAACGTTCGTAAATCCGGTCATCTATGCAATTGAAACGATACCGATCCACGACTTACTCTTAAAGATGCAAAAGGAACGGACACATATTGCCATACTTGTAGATGAATATGGCGGTACATCAGGTGTTGTGACTTTAGAGGACATTATTGAAGAAATTGTAGGAGAAGTCAGGGATGAGTTTGATGAGGATGAAATCCCGGAAATCCGGAAACTAAGTGAAGACCATTATGTTTTCGATGCCAAGCTCTTAATCGAAGATGTGAACAAGCTGTTATTAACAGACCTTGCTCATGAAGATGTTGATACCATTGGCGGCTGGTTCCTGTCTCAAACCACCGATACGGATAGCATAACCGAAATTGAATCAGAAGGATTTAAATTCAAAATCCTCGAAATGGATGGCCATCAGCTTCGCTATTTAGAAGTTGTAAAAGTATAAAACTTTGTGATGAGCAATCCCAAATATAAAGCAAAAAACGCCCAGAACCCTGGGCGTTTTTTATTTTTCTTAGATTAAGGAATAACCGGGATTAAAAACTCGTTATCCACCCATCTTAACCTGCTACCATTAAAATCAACACTTTTTCTTATCCCCAATTCTTATAAACTTTCGCATGTATTTACCGATATTAAAAGGGTCAATAACTAGTTTGTTTTGTTTTTCAGTTAGTTACTCAGCAATGAGGTAACTCCATCACGAAACGGAGGATAACAATGTCAGAAATCCTGCAAGACGAAGATACTCAAGCAGGAATGTATTTAACGTTCATGTTGGGAAGTGAAAATTTCGGTCTTGATATTAAGTATGTTAGGGAGATTATCGGAATTCAGAAGATAACAGAGGTTCCCGAGGTACCGGATTATATCCGCGGAATCATTAATCTTCGCGGCAAAATTATACCGGTTACGGATGTACGTCTGCGGTTCAAAAAGGAACTCAAAGAGTATAATGACCGGACGTGTATTATTGTCATTGAAGTCCAGGATTATTCGATTGGGCTAATAGTTGACAATGTATCAGAGGTTTTGACCATTGAGCCGGAAAACATCGTAACACCACCTGACTTTGGCCATCATTTGAATAAGTATGTAAACGCCATTGGCAAGGTTGGGACTGAAGTAACTCTATTGCTTAACAGTGAGATGCTGCTGAATAAAGATGCTGTAGATGAACTAGTACATAAATAATAAAGATAAAACAATACAAGGAAAACAACAGGAGGATATAAACATGAAATGGATTCACAATATGAAGATTGGCCGCAAGTTACTCTTGGCTTTTATGATCGTTTCGCTTTTCACAGGAGTTGTCGGCTCAATTGCTATTTTCAATATGAAATTGATTAATAACGATTATACAGAGTTGTATAAGGATTATGGTGTTGCCACGGCTGATATCGCAAATGTCGGTATTGATTGGAATGATTTTCGGGCAACAGCACGGGCATTGTTATTGGCAGATAACCAAGAGGCTAGGGAAACAAATAAGGCTAGATTGGATGAATTGATGGTTTCCATCGAGCAAAGCGCAAAAGAGTATGGGAAATCAATAGATAATGAGGAAACGCGTCAAACATATGATGCACTTCTCGTTGCAATCGATAATTATAATGCGTGGTATCCAAAGTTAATTGCCCTTGGAATGGGAGGTAAGGTTGCGGAAGCGAAAGTAATCAATTCTGCTGAAGGAGTTCCACTTGCAAACGAAATTGACAAGAATATTGATGAATTATTTACACAATCCAAAGAAAATGGTCAGAAGAAAGCAAATCTAATAGAAAAACAGACAAACCAAACTGTCACCACTCTTATTTTCACCGTAATTGGTACTGTAATTGTTGCTATGTTACTGGGTTATTTTATGTCTATGCTAGTTAAAAAACCAGTAATAAAAATGGTTCATGCCGCCGAACAAATAGCAGCTGGAAATCTGGATATTACTATAGACATTGATACCAAGGATGAAATTGGTTCCCTTGCCAGCGCTCTTCGTAAAATGAATGACAAATTGAATGAGCTGATCCATGAAGTTCGATCTGCATCTGAGCAGGTTGCTTCTGGTGCAAAACAGATATCAGAGACTAGCATAACGTTATCTCAAGGTGCTACAGAGCAAGCGAGTTCAATTGAACAATTGTCTGTTACTGTGGAGGAAATTTCGACACAAACAAAACAGAACGCCGATAGTTCGAATAATGCTAACCTGTTGGCAAAGGAAGCCATGAAGCGAGCTGGTGAAGGAAATTCCCAAATGACCGATATGCTAAAAGCTATGGACGATATTAACGTATCCTCCGAAAGCATTTCAAAGATAATTAAAGTAATTGATGAGATTGCTTTTCAAACAAATATCCTTGCCTTAAATGCAGCAGTCGAAGCCGCACGGGCAGGTCAACATGGTAAAGGTTTTGCGGTTGTAGCTGAGGAGGTACGCAACTTGGCAGCGAGATCGGCAAATGCTGCCAAAGAAACGACTGAAATGATTGAAGGATCAATCCGCAAGGTAGAAGGCGGTACTAAAATTGCCAACGAAACGGCAGCGTCCCTTACTAAAATCGTTGAGGATGTAGCCAAGGTAGCAGAGCTTATCAATGATATATCTTTTGCATCGAATGAACAATCCGTTGCCATCAGCCAAATTAATCAGGGAATCGTCCAAGTTTCACAAGTAGTTCAAGCCAACTCCGCAACCTCGGAACAAAGTGCTGCGGCGAGCGAGGAACTATCCAGCCAGGCAGAGACCCTGAAAAATAAGGTAAGCCAGTTTAAGCTAAAAGACTCTCCTTCTTTAAGCAGCTTAAATCTTGACCAGAATGTACTTGAAAAACTGGCACAGGAACAATTAACAAGCTCTTACTCCCAAGCGGCAGCATCCCGCCAGCAAATCGTATTAAGTGATGACGAATTCGGTAAATACTAAGTAAAAATTAGGCGTATTATCACCCAACTCAATATCCATTCAAAAACGGCCCTCGTTCTTTATTTTTTGGGGCCGTTTTTTTACGTTTCTGTGTATGACCAATACTCATGAACAACAATAAAATAAATTCTATTGTTGTTCATGAGTAGTGTGTTTAATAAGTTTTAGTAAGAAAAGCTTGATAATATTCTTTCTAAGAAGTGCTGTTTTAGTAAATGTTGCTTTTAAGTATAGTTTTCTTACCCGTTAAGTAGTTCTAATATTGGGGCTGTAACGTTATCAAATTTACCCTTATCATCCACTGGAATCCAAGCTACATCAATAATGTCTGCGTTAGCTTCATTATCCGAATCGAGGTAAAGTTCTCCGCCAATAATTTCCCCAACGAAAGTATATTTAGTAGAGTTTTTAAATAGTAATCTATTTATTTTCACATCGTATCCAGTTTCTTCTTTAAATTCTCTAATACAAGCTTGTTCAGGAGTTTCGGTTTCTTCAATTCCGCCACCAGGATAGTTCCAAACGATATCTCCCCTTTGAACGTATTGTTTGACCATTAAAATTTTGTTTTCTTGAATTACAAGGGCTTGCGCAATCATTACTTCACCTCCAATTAGCAAGTACACTAACCATGTATGATGGGGGATTGTTCATGTTCTTCCAAAGAAAACAGTAGACCTACAAGTTCTTCCCTAAGTAAAAAGGTTTTGCTTTTTCTTATCCCGGGTATATTTAGTAACGTATGATTATAATCGATCGATCTTGCAAGAAATCATATATAGGCGGATAGCATGCGTGGCTATCACGGTATTTGGCGTAGGTGGGGCCAAATACCTTTTTTGTGCAATTAGAGCTTTTCTTACTTGCCTGTTAAAAGATAAAATTTTTTAATAACAGAAAACCAACTAGTAAAACACTACCAATCACAATAAACAACCCAACCAGTATAAATCCGTAAACAAAGCCTTTCCCCATTGCAAATAAATCTAAAAACATGTTTCTGAAGGTATCAATCACTTTATACATAGCTCTCCCCCGACCAATTTTTTGCCGCAAAAAAACACATATAATTTGTCCATATCTTATCTAGAACTCCAGAAAATTGGTTATATCTGTATTATAAATGATTCTTCGTCTTTGGAACAAATTTACATAAACTTTTTTGTTGTTACCATTCTTCATTACTTATTGTGGTGAATGTCTGTAATATTCCCCTACCAGTTTTACAAAATTTTTGGCAGGCTTAGAGACAAAATGATGTTCAAGCCAAATGACTCCTAAAGAAGAGTTCATATTGCCATTGGTGATTGGCGCCCCGTAAAGTGTTTTTGCCCCATACACATCAAAAACAGATTTTGGTACAATCGTTACCCCCATTCCAGCGCTAACCAATTCCATCAATACATGCATATCAGAGCATTCAGCAATCTTTGTCAGTTGAAGCTTTTGACTAGTAAATGCTTCAAGAATAGTGTTGTATATCCCCAAGCCTTCTGTGCTAGGAATAATAAGAGGCATGCGTGAAACTTCTTCCAAGGATATAGTGTCTACCTCCATTTTGCTCACGAAAATGAAAGGCTCATTAATAAGAGGATGATATGTCAAATCTTGATGTTCCAGTGGAAGACGTACAAATGCGATTTCAATCGCCCGCTTTTTAACCATTTCAGCTAAATAAATTGAATCATTTTGAACAATTTTTAATGACACAAGGGGATAATTTTGGTGAAAGGATTGAAGCATTTCCGGAAATCCTGAAACCGATAATGTATTAATTCCTATGTTTAGCGCGCCCTTTTTCCCCTCTTCTGTATCCTCTATTTCATTTTTAATTTCTTCAAAACTATTCACTACTTGCCTAGCCCGTTGATAGAGTATATGTCCCTTATCGGTTAACTCCATACTCTTTCCATTTCTCTCAATCAATTTCACACCCAGTTCATCCTCTAATTGCTTCAACACTATGCTTAGAGGCGGCTGAGACATATGAAGTCGATTTGCAGCGGCTGTTATGTTCCTTTCTTCAGCTATCGCTATGAAATATCGTAATTGCTTAATATCCATCGTCTTCCTCCACTATTTAAAAAATATATAGTTTTTATATAAATTATATATTTTTCATATAGAGATGTCCATGTTACGATTACGAACGGAAAACAATTAAAGGAGACAAACATGGAACGTCTATTTAAATTTCAGCAACATGGCACGACACTTTCAAAAGAATTTTCTGCTGGTTTTATTTCGTATATAACCGTTGTCTACATTATTATTGTCAATGCTACGATTTTGGCTGAAGCGGGTATTCCGCTGGAGGCAGGAATCATTGCGACAATATTAACTAGTTTCTTCGGGTGTTTACTTATTGGGTTTTGGAGTAACACTCCTATTCTTCTGATTCCTGGTATGGGGCTCAATGCGATGTTTACTTATACAATCGTTCAATCAGGGGGATTTACTTGGCAGGAAGCATTGGCGATGGTTTTCGTGACAGGGTTGATTTTCGTGGTCATTGCCTTTACACCGATAGCAAAAGTGATAACAACCTCAATTCCTAATTCCTTAAAGGAAGCCATAAACATTGGAATCGGAGTCTTATTGATATTAATTGGGTTTGACAATGCTGGTATTATCACGAGTTCCGAGCACACCCTGCTGGCAATTGGAGATTTAAGCAGTCCCACAGCAATTTCTACAATTATTGGTTTGATCATCACGGTACTATTATTCATCAAAAATGTACCTGGAAACCTTCTTTTAAGTATTTTAATTACATCGGTGTTATCAATTTGGATGGGACAATCCAACCTCGAAGGCATTTCCCTTACAACGCCATCGTTTGAAGCATATTTTGGCGTGTTTGGACAACTATCTTGGGCACAAGCAGGGAATATAGTCTTTTGGCTAACTTCACTATCTCTTGCCATGGTGGTTGTGTTTGAAAATATTGGTTTAATCCATGGACACACCAAGATGCTAAACAGATCTCAGGGAAGTAAGAAATCACTACAGGCGACAGGCATTTCGGTTCTAGCTTCCGGAATATTTGGTACAAGTCCCACTGTTGCATCAGTAGAATCGGCAGCTGGTATAACAGCCGGTGGAAGAACAGGGTTAACTTCCATAGTGACCGGACTATTGTTTCTTGTCTCGGTTTTGTTCATCCCAATTATTAAAATTGTTCCATCAAGTGCAGTTTCGCCGATTCTGATTTTAATAGGTGTTATTATGCTGCAAAACATTGTTCATATTTCAATGGAAGACTTATCAGAGAGCTTTCCGGCACTTTTAATTATTGTGCTGATTCCTTTAACTTATAGTATTGCAGACGGTATGGCAATCGGCTTTGTCCTATACCCATTGTTGAAGCTTTTGTTGGGAAAAGGAAGGGAAGTTCACCCAGTGCTTTATTGTATTGCCATTCTGTTTTTTAGCAATTTTGTTATTCAATACGTGCTTACTTAAGAAAGTAGAGACAGATCGTTCGTAAGTTTGAAGGGAGGCTTGAATAGTGTACGAATATAAATTCGTTCAAGTTAAACTAAGTAGATGGAACAATGCACCGAAAGAGAATTATCATGAGATTATTGCCAGCCATGCAAAAGATGGGTGGAGATTCGTTCAATTATTTGCGCCGGTTACTTCAGGAAACGGTTATTCTTCTTTTTTTGAAATTATCTTTGAAAAATCCTTAAATTAATCAGGCAATTAGAAAGCCCCTCCCATTCACTTCACAGGGAGGGGTTTTTCATTATTCTTAATAAAGCCTCTTTGAATAACCCTCTTGAAGCCTTTCCTGAATGGATTCTACACTTATATTAGGGAGTTTAGCGTGCTCAAATATTGCTTTGGCAGCCGATGGCAACACTGCTTTATCTAGCCAGGAATCCCATTCCCATAACCCCGATCGTTTAAAGGCTTTTGCACAATGAATAAAGCACTCTTCTACCTCGACACCAATACCCAAAAGTGGTTTTTTTCCATTGAATGCGATCTTCTGAAGTAGATCATCATCTGTTACCAAAGTGGCTTTACCATTCACTCTCAATGTTTCACCCAGCCCGGGAATAAAAAAGAGAAGGCCGATTCTTGGGTTGGATAAGATATTCCGCATTGAATCGATTCTTTTATTTCCCGGTCTTTCGGGTATCACTAACTGATTCTCGCTTAAAATATGTACAAATCCAGCCTGATCACCTCTTGGAGAAACATCGCAATAACCGAATTCATCCGAAGTTGATATAACCAAAAAGGGTGATTTCAATATAAACTCCACACAATTTTTATCAAGATATGTAATGGCTTTGTTATTTACCAATTCACTCGGAAAACCAATAAGTGCTCGTAATTCGTCTTCTGTTTTAATCGTATTTTTAAAGCTCAAGTGTAGACCTCCACTTATTGTGAAAACAGGGTTATTAACAACTTTCTTGCCTGATCAAAGATTTTATATTCCTGAAAAAACTCGTTATAGTCTTCAATTTTATTCTCCAAAAACTTGTATTGATTATAGAAATCAAAAAAAGACTCCCTCAGCATCTCAATTTGACCTTGTGGGATTTTATTTATTTTACCTCCTAAAACATAACTTAGAGTTCCAGCTATATTCATTAAATAACTATTAAAATCACCAATTAGAAAGTCCTCGTCGTCAGATAAAGCCAAAAATTCCTTTTCAAAATCTTCTAGTATTTTATAAATATCGCTATATGGAAAGGGATTGCCTAATTCATTTTTTATTTCAGCTAGCTGATTTAAGATAGTTTCCATCTCTTCACACCTTTAGGTGCCTGTCACTCCCCGATTTTTCTTGTTTCACGATGAGTTGTTCCACGCTCGCGGCAGGTGAACGCTACATTTATAGCCCTGAACAAAAAATTTATCGCCCTTATCTGCAAATTTATCGCCCATAACTAAAATTATATCGGACTTAACTAAAATTATATCGCCCTTATTCACAATACTGCCACATTTATAAACCCTACAACTAGATAGAAAGATTTATAACAAGTAGGACATTTACTAATATTACGGATATCCCACTCGTTTATTTTTCAATATATCTAGTATTATCTAAATAGAAATGAAACCACTTTAACCCAGGGACAGAAGTTCTTGAAACATAGCCCGAAAATTGCACTTGGCCGTTTTCATATAAAAGAGGACCGACAACTTCTATATCGTGGCCTAATTGATTAACCAAAACAAGAGCTTCAAATATTGCTTTCTCTGGCTCACACACTTGAAACGAAGACTCACAAATCATCTCAAAGAGTGTGTCATCTTTCCAATATCGCTCTACTGAACCGACTTTTTGCCAGTGATTTTTTCAATTCTTTTTATGACAATCTGAGCTTTTTCTTTACTGGTTGCATTTATGTAAAACCGCCAACTAATAGTCTCAAACATTAGCAAGTTCGCCTTGTTTGCATTTACACTTAACACCTTCGATAAGAAAATACTAGTAATAAAAAAAGCGAAAATATAGCGCAATGAAATAATTGAGAATAAATACTACACAGTAAATTTTGGGGATTAAAAATAAGCATCCTTTGTCTTTGCGGGAATAGATTAAAAAGCCAATACAGAATATTAGTTTTATAATATACAAGGGAGCTACCGCAAGATGGTAGTATAATTCAGGAAACGACATGTCCATAGGATCCACTTTATTTCCTCCTAGCTGTTTAGCTACTGGCCTTGCCGCCACTGTTTCAGTAACAATTTCAGGAGATTGGCGTACTCCAATTCTTTAAATTGAAAGTTTTTTAGAGATCAAGAGATTAATCTAAATTCCGATTTGTTTCATTGAACCGGAACCCATATTTCCATCTCATATTCTTCGCTTTCTTCTTTTCCAATCATATTGGTTTTCACAATTTCAATTTCAGGCATGCCCTCTTTTATTTTATATCCTTCCTCATCGAAAACCTTCCACAACTCCCAATAGGTGTTTGGAATTTTTTTGGAGGGACCCATATGTTTAAATACAACATATTTTTGTTCGGGAAAGGTATGAACTGTCATCCCCTTCTCTATTTTGAAGAAATCAACAGATTCAATTTCAATTCCACATGTATAAAAGTAATGATCACTTCTTGGAGGCAGGCACACCCCAACTATTTCATTGATATTGTCATTAATAAAGTTTTTAGCCATATCCCATAATTGCGGAATCGGATAGACAATATCACCATCCCACTTTCCCGCCGCACTGTAACCTACTATTACAAATGAACTCTTTATAACTTCCTTAAACTCCATAGGACCCTCCCTTTTTTTATAAAACTCTAGGCCACTATATGGTCGAGTATAGGAAAAAAATTCGACCTATCTTTTACTAATCAAAAGTTAATACAACTACGATCAACGAAAATATTGCTGCTGTTATTGCATCGTGTTTTGATGAAGTTTTTATAATTGGCATCCAGCTAATTTTACTAGCTAAACTAACAAGCCTTGCAATAATAAAAAAAATAACAAAATAACTTTTAAAGGTAGCAACCATAAAATCCCCCTAATTAATTTATACTCCTTATCAACAAACCTCCCCAAAAACAAAGCATTGTTAGTTTGATAATGCAGGAAGATAACCTCGCCATTGTTTCCAAGCTTCCATATAACCACTTAAATCGTGCGGATGAACTTTAATACATACTCCAATACGTGTATATAACTGAAAAAGAACTTCATCCAAAAGCCGCTCCTTAGTAAAAGAAGCATCACTGTTCCATGATGAAAACAATGAAAAAAGTGTGTGCAAATCAAGACTATCTGGGGAAGAACAAAACGCATAGGTGAAATCGTATATTTTGGGACCTATTAATGGCGAGGGGTCAATAACACCCTTTAATTGGTTATCTTTAAATACGAAGTTATGAACACCAGTATCTCCGTGCAGATAATACTTCTTCTCTTGGAGATGGTAAGAATTTAATTTAGTTACCAATCTCTCAATCCTTTTGTGGTCCTCGCTTGGCAATAAATCGGCAATGTTTTCTTGGGCAAACCCCAAGCTCGCCTGATTAAAATCCACCCAGGTATTTCTTTGAATTCCGTTCACTCTACCCCAGGAAATGTCCGAGACCGCGCTTTTGTATTTATTGAACAGCTCTCGTATAAAAATTGTCATCCATTCTAATTTTTGCCCTCGATTAAAATGGGTCTCTCCTGAAATGTAAGAGTAAACAATAAACTCTTGTTTTTCGTCTGTATAAAGAACATCGGGCAGCAACGTTACATCTTGATAAGCCAGTAGGAAGTCTTGAGTCGGCTTTATAATCTTAGGACTATCTACTTTTATTACATAAGCAGGTATTTTCCTGATTAGGAGGGTATATAAAACACCACTGGTAGTCCCCTTTTTTATTTCCTTTAATTCTAGGTCATCATTCAATAACAAGCCGTTAGTAATAAGTAAATCGATAATCTCATCTATCTTTTCCATCTTTTCAATCCTCTTTAGTCTAATTAAAATTACACATTCTTATAAGTTTAGTTCGCCCCTTTCTTCCAGTATCCTGCAGCGGTTTGGACAATAAAAGAAGCTGTCTTCACCACAGCTAGGTTTTTGCGCCAGCTAGTGCAAAATTAAAGACAGGTAAAATTAAATTCTTCACCTGCCTCTGTTAGCATTCACCCGTTCGGATTAAATCTCTACTTTACCTAGAATTGTATCAATCCGATTACTTTCTTCCTTCTTGTCTATGTACTCAAATAAACCAATACGATTTCCCCAGGGATCAGAAAAGGTGCACCACTTTACTGGAACTTCCTCCCGAGAAAAAACTTCAAAGTCTTCAACTTTTAACTCACGAACTAACCTTAACTTTTCCGCTTCTAAATCCTTAACGGCTAAGCGGAGAGGACCACTGCCTGAAGAAGGTGTTCCTTCCGCCACCTGTAACCAACATCCAGGCACAACTTCCCATTCCACAAATCCATCGTGCGGGATAAAATCAGGTGCCTTTTGCAAAAATGTTTGATACCACTTATGTCCTTCTATCATATCTGTAACCCGAACCTGATAAGTCATTTCAAAAAACATAATAATCCTCCCTAAACTGACTTGGGATTAAACTTCTATATAAAGTTATTTTTGTTATTTTAACAGATGAATAAAATTGACTCTCACTCAAATCTATTTCTGATGTAACCGGTCTTTACACTCTTTCCAAGTTGGAATAGTTTCTGCTTCCCAATTAATTAATTCTAATTTATCTGCGATATTTCGTGATACTTTCATTGCTTTTAAATGATCACCTTTATTTCGATAGACTTTCATATGTTCCGTGCTTTCCCATACTGTCAGAGTCCAGTATGTATCGCCATCCTTCTTTGTTAAAAGAAGAAAATTTTAATCCTTCTGCTTTTTTTGACTGATTAATTGATTTAATTGTATGAAAAAAAAGCTAGGTAACTTTCGCTTTCCTTTTAAATGCAGCCTAGTAACTGAAATAAACATATCGTATTCGTCCTCTCACATAAAAACTATGATAGTAATATTCCATTTAAGGTAAGCAATACCTTCTGCCCCGTTAGTTTAATAAGTAAAAGTCGCCATGTTCGGCAGCACATCGGAGTGCTAGCACCCGTTAGTCAAATCATTTATTAAGGACAGTATTGATTTATTATGTCTAAAAGTCGTTCTGGGTTCTCAGACGGTACAATTTCCGACAGCCTTGCCGCCGCAATAATTGGTGCCCATTGCAACACTTCATCTTTTACCAAACCACTTTTTCCACAATAAAGACCCAGATACATCTCAGCTAACTCATTTGAAAACTGGGAATATAAAAGATATGTACGATAAACATCAGCACGAAAATCCCCCGCACTGGCATCCACCCAATCAAGTATGGTTACGTTGTTATCCGACAAGATCAAATTAAACAAATGGAAGTCTCCATGACACAACTTACTCTTAAATGTCATCCTATTCAATTTTTGTATTAAAGCCGACTTATATCGATTATCCAAACTAGTAGCTGAATCAATTTGACGGCTTAGTTTTTCAGTCATGTGTTCAATAGAATCAGCCTTAGCCTCAACATCATGTATTTTTTGTTGAATATCAACGGAAATATTCAAGTAGTATTCTGCTTGGTCCATGTTTTCAGAAAGAATATCACCTATTGTTCTACCCTTGATAAATTCCATGATAATTGTTTGTTTACCATCTATTTTAGTAACATCTATTATTTTGGGTACAGAAAGCCCACATGAATAAGCATATTTATGCTTTTTGGATTCAATGAAAGATACTGTATCGGGCAAGTAGTCATTAAATACTTTGTAAATCCTGTTATTATAAAGATAAATTTTTGCTGTATTTCCTATTGCTATCGGAGTACCTAAATTCATTAGTTTCTCTCCTTAATTTTTTCCCTAAACTGTAGTAACCTTGATACTAATATTCGCCTTCCTATCTTTGGAATCTTTGTTCGACTAAACTCCCGTTTGTTCAATATGAAAAGCAGCGTATTCAAATTTAGAAGTGTTTAAAACCAACTAAATTAATTTAAATAATTCCATACTGTTTTAATGCGTATTCGATCCCATCTTCACTTGATGGTTTGGTAACAAAATCTGCAACATTTTTCAATTTTTCATTTCCATTCCCCATTGCTATACCTAACCCTACTAATTCCAACATATCAATATCATTTTCACCGTCACCAAAAGCGATTGCTTCCGACTTATCGAAACCAAAGAAATCTAAAGTTTTCATAATAGCTAAAGACTTTGAAACATCCTCCTGCAAAACATTCAACACATAACTATGCCATCTTTTAAATGCTAGGTGCGGAAACTTTTGTTTATACTTTTCAACTGTTTCATCATTTGCAAACAAACACAATAAGAATACGTCTTCGTTATGGATAAAAGGATAAGTCTCGGGATACTCATTTAGAGACAACGTTTCTTTTAAGGCCGTTAAAATCTCTGCCTCTGTTACGCCATTCATACTAAAACCTTCTGTATAAAATGACAAACCGTTATTCTCTAATTTTGCATATTCTACAACTTCTTGAATTATCGTTTTATCCATCGGTACTTTATGAATAACCTCTTGAAGATGTTTCACGTAACCGCCATTCGCTGTAATAAATGTTTCAATTCCTAACTCTTGCAGTTCCTTACACATTGAGAGCGGCCGTCCTGTTGCAGCCACAACCTTTAACCCTTTACGTTTTAAAGTTTTTATAGCTTCAATTGTAGAGAAAGGAATGCTACCATCCTTGTGATTTGTAATAGTCCCATCCACATCGAAAAACACAATTTTATAACTCATATAATCTCCCAAATTACTACCAAAATAATTAGTACCTTTTTAATATTCAACCTTCAGACAGGGAATCCTTCTTTAACCTGCCCCGTTAAACAAAAACGGCATTAATCCTTTTTGGATCAATGCCGCTGTTAGTTCAGAAACAACAATTAAATATCGACCTTCTCAAAATGTTCAACTATCGGAAATGGGTCATAAAAATGATGTAATTGTTTTTTCCATTCTTGATACTCATTTGATTGTCTAAAACCAACTGTATGGTCTTCTAATGATTCCCATTGAACCAGAAGTAAATATTTCCCCTCTTCTTCAATACAACGTTGTAAATCGTGGGATATGTACCCTTTCATTGAAGAAATAATTTTTGAGGCCTCACAAAACGCTTTTTCATATTCCGCTTCCATTCCTTCCTTAACTTGCAGCATAACAGCTTCTAATATCATTTAACTTCCCCCTTTTTAAAAGTATAACAGTAATACCCTTCCAGATACTTTTGTTGAACTCAAATTAATCAATACCAACCTATTGTTAAGTCACCATCATGAAAGTTTTCAATTACATATTTTGATTTAGGGCAATAAATGAATTGATCCCAGCCAATCCAAGACAGTTCGGGGAGGTTTGAAAGAATTCTTTGAACACTTGTTTTCACAAAAGGGTAATCTCCGGATGAGTATAATAAATAAGCCTCCTGAGTGAGATCACAACCTTGGGATCTTAAAACATTACTGATTGCCTCTGGAGTCCAATCATCAACTTTAACTTTGTTCTTCATCTTTTCCCAATCAATTCTACCCCACCACGCTACTGGAAACATTTGAACAAATTCATCCATAATCTGATCTCCTTCCTCTTTTGTTAAAGGAAAGACATCTTCTCTTCTATCAAAACAATTTAAAACCTCAGCTTCTGAACGCATTCGGTCTAGTTCTTCAATTTTCTGTTTTTGTTTTTGTAATAACATGGCCAACCTAGCCTTTTGTTGCTCGTTCATTGTTCTTCGATCTTTATTCACCCTGGCTCACCGCCCCAGACATTTATATACGCAACAAATTTATTTAGTATTCACCCAGTCCGGAATTAAGACACCGAAGTATTTGCCTATCTTCTCCACTTCAGTCATAGTTCGGCTTATTCCTACTTCAGATAAAAACCAATTTTCTTTAGTAATTCCATACCTATCTATAACAGGAGAAACAAGAAACTCTGTTTCTATCGGAAACTCATGCTGATAACATAATAACGCTCTCCTTGAATGTCCTGCTTTACAAACGATTATAGCTTTTTTAAAAGGAATTTCCTCTTTATTAAGAATAACCAATGAAAAACGGGCATTTTCTAATGTGTGTTGTGCTTTGTCTTCCTTTAAGATTGCTTCCTCAGGCACTCCATTTTCAATGGCCAAATTCCTTAAGTACTCCCATTCGGTAGTACCTACGTGCGGTTTATACCCACCCGATGGGAGTATGTACGGTGCTAATCCTTGATGATACAGAGCTGCTGCTTTTTCCATTAGTGGCGGATGGTTCGCTCCAGGAACCAAAATCACGTCAGCTGGGGAGAGTTCAGATTCTACGAAAATAAAGTCTGTAATACAATCAAACGGATAACTCATAAGATATCCCCTTTTTTTTCAGGTACTTTTTAATTGTTTGGAGGCGACACGGGTGTGTTTTGACCGATAAAAATTTTATTGGACTGATATATTTTTTATTAGACCGATAAACTAGAAAATTGTTCTATTAAAAGAACAAACAGAACCCTGAAGGCTATTAGTCCTTCAGCAAAAGCCAACCACAGAGTAACCCATAATTATTACTCCATACCACCATTCTAATTAAGCCTTTCTTATAATAGCAAAGGAAATTTGACGTATTCCACTGGGACTAAATATGCCCACCGTAAAAATTTTATAAAAAACGCATTGTTTTTCTACAAGAATAGATACTAAAAAGAATTAATCAAATGAAGGTGATTGACAATGAATTATCAAAGTAAGGTTGAAAGCATTCTTGGTGTGGATATCCGTGTTCGGTCCCGAATTTGTGATAAGGAAAATGGAACTTATGACCCTTTTAGCAAACCCTTAATTCATAAAAAAATTAATGGGCAAGTAATTACCCCGCTGGATGTAGGAAGGTTATGGAGAAATAATTATTAAATGGACTTTTAATGCTTCACATGTAACACAAACTTGTCCGACCAGTTCAGATAGTCTGATTTGTTTTCCGTCGAAATAATGTTGTTTGGGAATGAACAAAGTAAAATGGCTTCAACAAAAAAGCGTCAATCCTGCTTTGGACCAACGCATCTGTTTCAATTAAGAACATTACTTATTCAGCTCTCAATCACCTTACTCTTTTCATATTGTTTCAAGCTGCTTTTTATACTCATCTTTTAGTTGTCCCTTTTCATAATGGGACAATGGATGAAATGAGAGTACTGGTTCATTCGGAATATTTAACAGCTTTTCTCGATACTCATTAAAAAGTTCTTCTTTTATATCATCCTTTGCACTTGCATGGAATATGAACGGTTTAATCACATCCATTCCACAAAAGAATAATTTTTCATGCTGGATATTAAAAAGCCGCTCGTCCAAATCGCCTTTTAAGCCATGTATACCGTAATTGGCCAAACTGGATGCACCATGGGTGATTGATAACATTGCTTTTTTTCCACGTAGGTTTCCCTGGTCATAATGCCCTGGCCCATAAGCAAAGTTATACGCTAAAACCCTATCAAACCAGCCCTTAAGAATGGCAGGGGACTCTGTCCACCAAATAGGGAATTGAAAAATAACAATTTCTGCCCAGAGCAAGTTGTCTTGTTCTTCGAGTATATCGTTTGTAAAGGTCCTGTTTTTTGATGCGTGGTATTGTTCCATTATATAATTCAGTTGTTCTGGATTATGTAATACAGTGAAGTCATTCCGGTCGGCGACAGCTTTAAAATTTTTCCCATAAAGGTCCGATACAATCACATCATGTCCCGCTGCTGAGAGCGTTTCGACTGCGAAGTCTTTTAAAAAGCCATTCAAAGACTTGGGCTCCGGATGGGCAAACACAATTAAGATGTTCAATGGGTTTCCTCCTAATACAAATCTGCTGACTAATCCCCGGTAATAAGGATACTCTCTACTCCTTCCGTACTTAGGCTATCAATTAAGAATTTAATGGCTGCAAGTATTCTTTATCTATATGTATTCTGTAATTTTTTAAATCCTGAATAAAGCCATTAAGCTCTTCTGTCTGCCAGTATATATTGGACGTATAATAGTCCTTTACGTTTCTTAAATATTTATAAGTTCCCCAATTTTTCGTATCAAGAAAAATAGCATGGTGCAACTGGGGCTCGATTTCAACTATACGAAGCTCATTTCCATCTCGATCAAAAAGCTGTACGTCTAACATTTTTTCGTTCCCCTTTAAGAAAGCACCCTCCAGCAAGAGCTGCGAAATCTCTCTCAGAAGGGTGCCTTTTGCATTTATTGAACTTTTACAGTAGCTGGTTTGCTTTTGTTTTTCGATGCGTCGACGGCGTAGACTGTCAGGATTGTGCCTAGTTTTTGCTTTGGAATCGCGATTTTGAATGTACCTGTAGTTGTTGCTTTTCCTGAAGCAATTTGTTTTGTCCCGACATTGACCAAAATCGTGGCACTCTTTTCGGCGGTCCCAGTTACATACACACTGGAAGTTGTAACCTTATTGACGACTGGAGTGGCTGGCGCTATTTTATCCGATACCTTCACTGGAAGGCTTGTGAAATTCTTGCCGCTGACCGATGTCTCGACTACCTTCATTATTTTTCCTGCGGCCTGCCTCGGAATGGTGATTTTATAGTTTCCATAGGAATCTGCGTATCCAGTCTTGATTAGCACTCCATTAGAGTAGACTTTTATCTTGCTTTTTGAAAATGATTTTCCAGTCACATAGGTTGAAAGATTGCTGACTGGATCCAGGCCTGGCACATACAGCACTGTTTTTACAGAAGCGCTGCCGACGTTTCCTGCCCGGTCGGTTGCCTGGACGGAGATTTTCGTTCCGTACCGCTGTTTAGGGATGCGGACCGAGAACTTGCCGGTTGCGTCCGCTTTGCCTTGGGCGAGATACACACCATTTTTTGAAATCTTCACAGTCGAGTAGGCCTCGGCTTTTCCAGTGACCGCTACGGATTGACTGTACACGTTATTGAGGACAGGTGCGGCTGGCGCGATTTTATCCGACACCGTGACCGGAAGGCTTGTGAAGTTCTTGCCGCTGGCCGAAGTCTCGACTACCTTCATCACTTTTCCCGCAGCCTGCCTTGGAATGGCGATTTTGTAATTTCCGTAGGAATCTGCGTACCCCGTCTTGATAAGCACGCCGTTTGAGTAGACTTTTATTTTACTTTTTGAAAAAGATTTCCCAGTCACGTAGGTTGATAGATTGCTGACTGGATCCAGGCCGGGCACATAGAGCACTGTTTTTACAGAAGCGATGCCGGCATTTCCGGCCCGGTCGATTGCTTGGACGGAAATCCTTGTTCCGTACCTTTGTTTGGGGATGCGGACCGAGTACTTCCCGGTTGCGTCCGCTTTGCCTTGGACGAGATACACACCATTTTTCAAAATCTTCACAGTCGAATAGGCTTCAGCTTTTCCACTGACCGAGACTGACTGACTGTAGACGGTGTTTAGAACAGGTGCTGCTGGTTTTACCCGGTCGATTATGAACTTTACCGTTTTCCTGGCTGCACCCGGCGTGCCGCCTGTGTTTGTCGTTAGTTGATACGTTCCGTCCTTTGTCACAGTTGTTGCCGTGAAAATGGTCTTGATTGTGCTGCCGTCCCAGAGGCTGACCGAGCTGTTTGGCGGAAAATCGATTTTCACGTTTTCGTTAAAATAAGTTGGATCGGATGCCTGGTGGTCATTGACGGTCATCCACCTGTAAGCACTGTAGGTATCCATCGAATATGTCAGCAAGTAAATTCCGTTAGTATTGATGTCGAGCGGGCTCTTCACAGCGATGTCCTTTGTCCTGTCGCCCTCTAGATTGGAAAAAAATTTAATCCCTGCCATCGGGTCAAACGCAGCGCCCTTTTTAATTGCTCCTGCAGTAATCCCAGTAAACACTGGCAACACTTTTACCGTCGGCAAATTGTCAGTAACCTCAATATTAGTTGTATTCCCAACTCCATCTCGCAGGGAAATTAATTCGATATAATAGGTGCCTTCTGTCGCACTTTTGGGAACCTGCAATGTTCCTTCCCATTGATTAGTGGAGGTGGTGGGAGTCAAGTTACCCCAAAATATATCATGTGCGTTATGAAATTCTTTTCCTGTGAATTGCACCTGTACACGCGCAATGCCAGATCCAGAATCCGACCCATTCACAACAACATTCAAGGAATCGCCAGGGTAAAGCTCTTTCTTGTCGACAGTAATAGAATGGAATACCGGTCGGGTAGTATCTGTACTTGCACCTGAAATCGTCAACTGGGCTTCAGCAAGCACGGGGAATGATGGAGCCCAATAAGTTCTCTTGTTGCCGGCATTATCTGCCAGAGACAGATTTCCGATATCGTAAACGCCGTTCTTCGTATACTTCGGAATAGTTATTTCTGCCTCATATTTGCCAGTCGCACTGTTCAAATAAATATCACTGGAAAGGTTATAATCCAATGTTTCAATGTGTCTAAGAGTTAAAGTACCATGAGACAAACCGCTTCCTTCTTCTTTATACCCGATGGTGACAATGACTTTGTCCCCGGGCTTGGCGGCCGTTGTGTTGAGGTTTACCGAGGTAAGTTCTGGGGCAGTGGTATCGGCACCTCCTTCAAGCATCCGGAAGCGCAATTTGGATATCAAAGGTGAACTGGTGTCATAGGTTTGTAAATTGCCTGCTTTGTCATACAGGCTTATGTCCGATACATACCAGTCTCCCTGGAGGAGAGAATTATCGGCACGATACGAAAATTCATACGTATTATTTTCGCCGGTATAGCGCATCATGCTGTTGATTTCCTGGCCGGAGCTGTGCATTAAATTAATATTGGCATCATCCGCAGGGCCCGACTCAAAATCGTCTTCAACCGTAAACTGCATTGTGATGATGTCCCCTGTGCGGAACTCCGTGCCAGTAATTGAGGCATCTTTTAAAATAAGCGGCGTTGTATCATTATCCGCCTTAGCCGGAACCACACCGGCCAGACATACTATAAGCACCAACAGCCCTATTAATCCCCTTTTCACCATTTACCTAAAACTCCCCCTTCAGATAAATTTTCCCTATTTTCCTAATTTTATAGTAAGCGATGAGGAAGGAAAAATATAGAGGGTAAAACGCAGATATAAATAGTATTTATTTCCGATTTAGAGGATGTTTACCATCTCATTTACATATCATACGGTTCACCGTTCTTACTTAGGTAGCCAGCAAAAATAAACGAAGATTTTCCGTTTATTTTTAAATTGGAGCTTGACTTGAGATAAATAAGGGGAGTTTTTCCGGAAGCCAAAGCAGGTTTCCCCATATTATCGTTTTTTGATACAATAGCCGGAATTTCTCCGTCTATTTAAGCTATTTTTTATCCTACTTACTCATTAAACGGAATTTTTCCGTCTAAATGAGTTAATCTAATGAGTTTCTGAAGAAAGAATCCTTTATTGATTGGAGCGGAAATCAAAGAAGAACTTTAGTTTAATCTATATAGTAATGCGATCACATATTCATCAAGTTCCTTCTGGTTAACCTTATTGTATCTATCGGATCCAGATATCCAAGCCTTAACTAGGTTTCCTCGCCATTGCTGTTTTACTAAACCCCTATAGGCCTCACTTTTTATGGACTATTTCTTCTGATTAACCTAGATTCCTCGTTTTTTCATTTTCGGCCGGGCCTACTATCCGATAAGGGTTTATACAAAAACAAGCCAGGAACAAGTCCTGGCTGAAATTTTTATATAACAGATTATTTTAGTCTTCATGTTTGGTTACATGGTTCATTTGTTGTCATGGTCGCCTGCTATTACCTCAATTTGACTTATTTACCATTGTAAACATCTCTTACATTCCAATTTTAACAACATTATACATTCCTCCGCTAGTCCACTTTCTAAAACCATAAATAGTTTTAAGACTGTAGCTCCCAATTAAACCGTTAGGAAATTGGAGAACATTTGCAACACTACTATTGGAAACCTTATATTGGCAGTCGTAGTTTCAAGACAGGGTTCGATTTAAGTTCATTTCCATCTCGGCCAAAAAGCTGTACGTCCAATCTCCCTTTAAGAAGGCACCCTTCCGCAAGGGCTAAAGAGCTCTCTCCGAAGGGTGCCTTTTGATTATTATTGTACTTTTACAGTAGCTGGCTTGCTTTTGTTTTTCGATGCGTCGACGGCATAGACTGTCAGGATTGTGCCTAGTTTTTGCTTTGGAATCGCGATTTTGAATGTACCTGTAGTTGTTGCTTTTCCTGAAGCAATTTGTTTTGTCCCGACATTGACCAAAATCGTGGCACTCTTTTCGGCGGTCCCGGTAACATAGAGACTGGAGGTTGTAACCTTATTGACGACCGGGGCGGCTGGTGCGATTTTATCCGATACCTTCACTGGAAGGCTTGTGAAATTCTTGCCGCTGACCGATGTCTCGACTACCTTCATTTCTTTCCCCGCGGCCTGCTTTGGAATAAGGATTTTGTAATTTCCAGCGGAGTCTGCATAGCCAGTCTTGATGAGCGCCCCATTGGAATAGACTTTTATCTTGCTTTTTGCAAAAGATTTTCCGGTCACGTAGGTGGAAAGATTGCTGACAGGATCCAGACCAGGTACATACAGCACTGTTTTTACAGAAGCGCTGCCGACGTTTCCTGCACGGTCGGTTGCCTGGACGGAGATTTTCGTTCCGTACCGCTGTTTAGGGATGCGGACTGAGAACTTGCCGGCTGTGTCCGCTTTGCCTTGGGCGAGATACTTTCCATTACTCAAAACTTTCACAGTCGAATAGGCTTCCGCTTTGCCGGTTACCGCTACCGATTGGCTGTAGACTGTATTCAGGACTGGTGCTGCCGGTTTTACCCGGTCGATTACGAACTTCAGTGTTTTCTCGGTTGTGTTTTGAGAAAGCGTACTTTTCTGGGTCAAAGACAAGAGACGGTTGGCGCTCGATGTTTGGGTTGTACCTGTGCTGATTTGATAGGAGCCATCCTTTGTCACGGTTGTCGATGTTGAAATAGTTTTCACGGTGCTTCCATCCGACAGGCTGACTGGGTTATTGGCCGGGATTCCTATTTTCACATTTTCATTAAAATAAACCGGGTCCAACGCCTGCTGGTCGTTTACGGTCATCCATCTGTAAGAGTTGTAATAAAGGGTGCCGGACCCATTGGAACTAGGAAATTGATTACTTTTAACCGAGTAGGAAAGCAAATAGAGACCATTGGTTCCGGAATCAACTGTACCCTTCATTACTATATCCTCAGTCCGGTCTCCTTCTGCATTTGAAAAGGCTCTGACTCCTGCTTTCGGATCAAAAGAAGCTCCTTTTAAAATCGAGCCTGATGCAACACCGGTGTAAAACGGCAGGACTCTTACAGTTGGAAGGGTTTCATTATCCAGGACAAACTTGCTATTCCCGACTTGGTCGGCCAAATAGATTTGTTTGATCTCGTATATTCCCTCTTGGACATGGGCAGGAACTTGCAGAGTCCCCTTCCATTCCTTATTTGAGCTTCCTTCTGAGAGGTTGTCCCAAAAGTAATTGAACGTGTTCTCGGAACCTTTCTGCCTGAAAGAGATCTGTGCTTCTTTAATACCCGACCCGCTGTCATATCCCTTCACCACAACGTCAATTGTGTCACCGGGATAAAGTTGGGTTTTGCTAAGGGTCACTTCTTGGAATACAGGTGCAGTATAGTCAGAACTGGCTCCTGAAATTGTCAGCTTAGTGTTTGCGAGCAGCGTATCTCGGACAGCCCAATAACTGATCTCGTTTTCTTTTTTGTCAGTAAGAGAAACATACCCCACATCGTACGTACCGTTTCGTACATACTTCGGAATCGTTATTTCGGCCTGGTACTTTCCAGTCGTGCTATTGAAACGGATGTCTGAAAATAATGGATAATCATCGGTTTGGATATGGCGTAGGCTCAGGGAACCATGGGAAAGCCCGCTGGCATCTTTATATCCGATTGTTACAATTACCTTGTCGCCAGGAACGGCGGTCGTTTTGCTTAGGTTTAGAGATGTAAGGACTGGAGGATCCGTATCAATCGTTGTTTCCCCGTCCAACATACGAAACTTCAGTTTGGATATCAGAGGTGAACTAGTGTCATAGGTCCTGCTATTCATGGCATTGTCATACAGCCTGATATCTTCAACATGCCAGTCCCCGTAAATAAAATGGTCTGCCAGCGCTGAAAACTCATATGTGTTATTACCGATATAGCGCATCATGCTGGGAAATTCTTTCCCAGAACTATGCCTTAGATTAATATCGGCATCCTCAAACGGCCCCGACTCATAATCTTCTTCGACTACAAATCGAATGTTAATTCTCTCTCCAAAATGTAATTCTGTCGCGCTTATAGAAGTGCTTTTCAGAATAAGCGGAGTTGTATCATTATCCGCCTTCGCTGGTGCGACACCCGCCAAACATAAAATGACGACAAACAGCCATACCCAACCCTTTTTCATCACGATGTGAAAACTCCCCTTGTTTGATAATTTTTTACTGTTTTTACTATTTTTATAGTAATCGATGAGGAAGGAAAAAAATAGAGTCTAAAATGAAGAATGAAGTAGTATATATTTCCATTTCCTAGGTTGTTTTAAGTTTGTTTTTTGATATGTCGAAGATTTTAAATACGGGGTGGAAATTTCTATTTGGCAAGGGTTTTCACTAAGGGCTTCATAAGCCGGATTTGTTGTGTTCTTAGAAAATTAAAAAGGCGAAGTGGTTTCATAACCTCGATGGGTGACATTTTTACAAATAATAGAGGCGACTGTCATTCATAACCTCGATGAGTGACATTTGGACAAAATTAAAGAGACGAAATGTCATTCATTTACCTGATGAATGTCATTTTTCACAAACTTATAGAGGCAAACTGTCATTCATAAGCCGGATGAATAACATTTCCATAAACTTATTAAGGCAAACTGTCATTCATACGGTTCTCGGTTGCCGACTTTGTCGATTACATATTGATTGGGCAGACGAAAACCACCCCTAGTTTGCCTGTTTAAATTTTTCGTAGTTTTGTTTAAATTCTTCTTCCGTTACAGCGTAAAAGTCTAGTTTTTTCTCTGTTGTCCAAAGTGACAGGGTTAAGCTGGTGGCTTCGTTATTAAAGTCACCTTTTAGCCGGAACCTTTTTCCGTCTACATAGGTGTATAATTCCAGCATATTTCCGTCTGTAATGCCGTTTAGAGCATAATTGGTTTCTTCATACGGGGTCCCTGCATTACCTGTGTCAGACACTATGAGAAGTGAGGCTGACAATTCGCCTTCTAGAAGCGCTTCGTCAATTTTAATGAACAATAACTGATCGCCGTCAAGCGGAGTATGAAGATATCCGTAAACATTACGGATTTCAGTTAACTGTTCCCTGATTCGGTCTTTTTCATTTTTTTCAACGTTATAGTCTAGTAATGCGGTCACATATTCATCAAGTTCCTTTTGCTTAACTGGATTGTATAAAATAGCTTCTTTCTCTCCGTGTCTTTGCACTGAAAGATGTGGTCCGGAAAACGCTACCTCATATGTGATCTTGTTTCCATCTTTGTTTACGGTTAATTCATATCCGTTCTTGGTCTTCTTTCCAGTCAGAGGATATCTCTGCCTCTCAACTAAAGGCGGTTCATCGTCCTCCTCGATGAGTTTTCCTTCGTGAAAGTACCCTTCCACCTTCCCTTTTCGGCTATTCAGCTCAAACCAATGTATCATAGCGTTGTTACTGTAAACATAGGCGTCATGCTGATTCAGCGGTTCGCTGCTGACCTTCGCCTCGGTTGTTGCCCACCAGGCTGTAAAACCAATCAATAAGCCTATTAGTACAACAGCCATCCCCTTAAATTGGGACTTGTTCATTATTGGTAGCCCTCCTTACCATATACTTATCGCCCTAATATTTGATACCTTACGGAAAGAGATTACTAATTTCATCGTAAGGGATAAGGAGAAAGAAATATAGAATGTTTACGGAAAAGGATTTGAGATTTATTGAAAGATATTGTCGGATTAAAAGTTTGGTTTTTAGAGATGTACATCCTATTCCAGACTCTTCTCTAAAGATTATGTAAACGCAGCTCAAAAACTGTAGCATCTTACTTGTTTATGGGATACGCTTTTAATACTGATAATTTTTGGGAGGCGAGAAAATGCTAGCTAAAATTAAAGCATTACCTGAGAAAGTGGCATTCGCAGTCGGATTAACCTTACTATTAGTTAGTGGAGTTTTGTTGTACTTGTTGCAACTTTTCTTACATATCGGTAATTGGTTTACGATAATTGCTGGAGGCATTATTTGGTTTATTGCTTTCTTATTTATTGCAAGTGCAGCTGATAAAAGAAATACACGAGTTGAAAAGAACTAATAATTTCACTTCATGTTATAGACCATTTTCTAACCTATCCGATTGGTTTTTTACCATCTTAACATTAAACTTGTTCAATTTTTTAAAATTCCATAGTAACGACTAAAGAGGTAATGAACAGGAGGCGATTCTCACGGAAACGGTCAATTTTATTAATAGTAATGATCTTACCAAAAAGGCTGAAGAAGCTTTTTTGCGCCACAAGGCTCTAATCACAAAGGTACTCCCAGAGGCAGATATTCAGCATGTTGGCAGTTCAGCTATTCCAAATAGCATGACAAAGGGAGATTTGGATTTGCAAGTTCGAGTTGATGCTGAAAACTTTCCTAACGCAGTCCACGAACTTTCAAGGTTATATGAGCTTAACGAAGGGAGTACAAAAACCCAATCGTTCAGAGCTTTTAAAGATGATTCGGAAACCCCTCCTTTAGGTGTACAACTAACCGTCATAGATTCGGAATTTGATTTCTTTTGGGAAATACGTAATGTCTTACTATCGAATGAGAAGTATAGAAAGAAATACGATGAATTAAAAAGGAAATATGAAGGAAAAGATATGGAGCTTTACAGAGAAGAAAAAAATAGCTTCTTTGAAAAGTTAATGGAAACTCCTGAATTTTTAAGTCTGAAAACACCTAACAGATCGCAAATGGAGGAAGAAGAGTAATTAAATATATATCACTTTTAAGAGGAAATTGATGATTGTACTAGCTGAATGGACTAGACAGGACAAAATTTTGGGGAACTAACAACTACTCAAGGTTATGGAGAAGCAATTTTGTTAAGCCCCTCTCCAATAAAGAACAAACCCTGCTATAAATAGAATTGGGAACATAATGACAAGAACCCCTATCATTGCAAATCCACTGCCCTCGCTTATTCCATAGAATCTTCCAACTAACCATGAGAGCAGCGGAGCAATGAAAAGCATGGTGGTGATTCCCCAAATTCTTAATTTATTATCTTTTGGTTTATTGTAGCTAAACAAAATTGTGAGTGTTACTGCCACGGCTAGAATGGTCATTGCAACTGTTTCGTATAGCATTTCCGCTCTCCTCACTTTCACTACAGTTCCAAGTCCGGCCCTTTGTCTCTAAAAACCCTTCAAATCTACTTCCACATCCATTTAAATATTTCAATAAAATAAGAGCGTTATCCTTCTTGATTAACCCCAAACTGCAATAAATTTGCTGTACATATTTCTAATTAAAAAAACAGTCTGTTATGCACTATGAATTAAAAGTAAAGTTACAGTATTATCTTTTGAAAGGGATGGATATTCATGTTCGTTAAATTAACAAAAGAGCAACATCAACTTATGATTTCTAATATTCAAGAGTTCTTTTCCGAGGAAAGAGACGAGAATATTTCTGAGTTTGCCGCGGAAAGGGTCCTGGATTTCATTAAGGAATCTATCGCACCTCATTTCTACAACGCCGCTATTTCCGATGCGATCTTCGTAGCTCAGCAGCAGTTCTCGTCACTTGAGGTGGAGATGTCCTCACTAGAGCGACCGATCAAGAAATAATAATAGTTTATTAATATGCCGATTTTCCGCGATAGTTTTGGATCCCCATTACAACTGCAGTGCCAAATGGTTTCAACATAAGGCTTCTTCTGGATTGCTTTTATAGATCGGTTATTTTATGGAATTAGGCTATAATCACCTGCCTCAAGGAGAATGGCACCTCTTTGGGGCTTTATTTTTGACCTCCTCACTCCAGGAAATGATTGCATTTATACATTTTCGAAAGTTCCACCAATAGTACCTTCATATAATATTCCTAAAATAAAAAAATACTGCCGTTGAAAATGGCAGTGGGCATAATGCTATAAGTTGAAGAAGTTGAATGTTTTTGAACAATTCACTCTTAATAAACGGAAAATTCGGAGTATTTTTTAGGAGAAGTACTACATTACTCCTCAACAGAAACTTTTTATTTGATTTTCAGTGATCCCTTTAATTAATCCCAGTTCACTAATCAAAAATTCATGTGCATTTTCTAACATTTTCTTTTCGCTCGAATTAAGTGCTTTTTCTTTCTTCATACGCATCAAATCACGTACAACTTCAGCACCTTCTTGTATTTTACCTGTTTTTATTTTGTCCGTGTTCACTTTATACCTTTGTTTCCACGGCAGTAATTTATCTGATTCTCCATGCTGAAAAATGTGTATGAGGTGTTTTAATGCCATTATGTCAGTAACTGGGCGTATCTTTGAACTTAATATTTTCCCAGTAGGAATCATCACTTGCATATTACTGATAAACATTTTTATGACATAATACTGTTGTTTTTCTCCAGAGATTTCCTTTTCTTCAATGGCTTTAATTATACCTGTTCCGTGCATTGGATAAACAATGTTATCGCCAATTTGAAACAAATAATCCACCTCCATATATGATACATTCTTAAGTATACCATATATGTAGCTTTTTATCAAATATTTAATAATATCACAAATTTATTTTAAACGTCAACTATTTTTTCTTTAAAAATAAAGGAAAATAAAAACAGTAATATTTGTGTCGGATTACCTATAATGGGAGGTTATTTCCCCGCTTATATTCAAACTTCTACTATTATCGCAGTCCGGTCTCCCTTTGAACTATTAATCAATTTTCAATCTTGTTTGATACTCAATAATTTCAATTCTTTTTTATAGAGGTGAAATAGGTCGTAAGATCTTTTAGTTGTAGCACACCAAAAGAGTGGCAATTTAGCTACTATAGAATCACTTTAAAAATATTATTCAACAGTAATTAGGAGAATTCGTGATTATATGTTACACTTTGTACACCATTTGATTTACTAGTTTACATGTGCCCCACTCAATCTTGAGTGGGGCCTCCTTGTTTTATTAAAAGAAAAAATAAAAAAACAGACTCTATAAAGAGCCTGCTTTAGTTAGTTCCTATTATTAAGCTTTACGAACGTTAGCTGCTTGAGCTCCACGTTGGCCTTGCTCTACGTCAAAAGTAACTTCTTGACCTTCGTCTAAAGATTTGAAACCTTCGCCTTGGATTGCTGAGAAATGAACAAATACATCTTCTCCGCCTTCGCGCTCGATGAAACCGAAACCTTTTTCTGCGTTAAACCATTTTACTTTACCTTGTTCCATTTTGTTTCCTCCTGCTGTGTGCTTTGCACACAATGTGTTACTATCCTTGCACTCAGTGATCATCAAGACGAGAAGTTAATCTTAGACTATGCTTTACACCGAACAAAAATAATTCTTCTAAAGCTTAACATTTTTTATAAATATTTGCAAGAAGATATAAACTCATCCTTTTTTTCAACTTCTGAACTTTCACACCTACTTTTGGATTCTTAAGTTGTTCTTATTCTAGTATAGGACCCGATAGTTGAATAAGAAAAGCGTAATTTATCCCTTAGGAAGCCTTATTTAATAGGTTCTTCTTTACCATAATCCCTTTCACCAGTACCCTCATTTATTGCGTAAGAAAACTCAATTCCATCTGATGTTCTTCCATAATAATAAATGTAATTTGTTTCTTCGTTGAAAATGATTTCTATGCTTGCTACTTTAAGTCCCTTCATAACTTCTTCTTTAACATATTTAGGTGCAGAGTATTCTTCAGGCGTAAATCCTTTATTGTTTAAATAATCTACAACTTCATTTTTAAAATCTTCTACTTTTTTATATTCTGAATACCAAAAAAATCCGATAAATAAAAATAAAAAAACAAAAATAATCGAAATATATTTTTTCATATGACACCTCTTTAGTTAAATTTTTCCAAATTAGATTGCCAAAAATAAATGCAAAGGAAGTAAATTTTAACGAACAGCTCAACAATTGTTCCTCTTGAAGTAACCTGCCCCGCATACTCAATAAGGAAACAGACTTTAATCCTCAAGTGAAGAGAAGAAGCCTACACTTGTATCCAAAACCTTTTTATTATATTCCCATTCTCTTCAATAAAGTCCCTATCTGATATTCCGCCATTATTTAAAATTGTTTTTGCTGAACCTATATTGCTACTGTCACAAACAATAAGAACCTTTTTTATTCCTAATTCTACTGCTTTTTCTAATGCTAAAGACAAAAGTTGTGTAGCAAATCCTTTTCGTCTTTCAGAAGGTCGAATGCCGTAGCCGATATGTCCACCGCTATTAAATAAAGTATCTGTTAATCGGTGGCGGATATTAACAACCCCAATTACTCTTTGATTATCATCTAGTAACCAAAACGTGGAGTCAGGCACCCAATTTACGGGCAAATTTTCTCCTTTCTCTGAATCAAGCAAGGATTGAACCATTCCATTGAAATCCGATGGATCCTTACTAATAACCCACGGTATCATATCCTCCCCACTTTCTTTCCACTCTTGATAAAAGGATAGATATTCAGATTTTAATTCAATTGTTGGTTTTGTTAAATAAACGACTGATTGCATTTGACTCACCTTCTCATATTTTTATTTAATTCATTCAATATGGATAAAAATCCTTTCCCTCTTCAACTTTAACTCCCCGGTAGCTTAATAACGTATTCAACAAAAAGGACGTTAATCCTCTACTGGATCAACGCCGTTAGTTAAGTTGCTTCAGGTTAATTGTTCATTTCACTCAGGATATTTAACAAGCCATTGTCGTTCATATATTGAAACTTCGTGATTTTTTCTTCTTCTTTTGTTTTTGTAGAAAAGGAGACATCACCTTCTACATTCGCTATTTTTTCTTCACCGCCATTTTTCCGATAACCGACCTTTGCGATGAAGGTATAACGATATGGAATTTTCTCGTTTTGCTCAATCGTGACCTCCTTAAGGCTTAACTTATAACCAGCGTTGGAAGCAAAAGTATGGTATTGAGTACCACCATATGCATTGATAAAGGTAGAGAGCCCATTCTCTGTAAAGTAAGGTCCGTATACCTCCGTTAAATATTTATCTAACTCTTGGTTCTCTTCTTTGTTATTCACAATAGTCCTATATTTAGGATTCCATAATAGGTCCATAAGCTCTTCATTTGGACCATTAAGTTCTAACTCAAGAATCTTTTGTATGGCGGTGATATTTGAACCCGTATCAGGTTTCGGATGTGCCTGATTCAATTTAGTTGTGTCTGTAACCATCGACAATATAAACACTGCTGCAACACTTATAAAGATGGCCACTAAAAAACTCGTTCTTAAAGTAGTAAACCGATTCTTCTTTTCGTCTGATCTATCCAAGGCTGACAATTCTTTCACTATTTTATCCTCTAAGGAAACTGTAAACCGAGGTTCATTCCCAACGAAGTTATCAAATCTCTTTTTAAGATTGTTCATTTAAGATAACCTCCCATTCTGTTCCATCCAAATTATTCTTAAGAATAGATTTTGCTCTTGATAAACGGGTTTTCACCGTATTCTCGGAACAGTTGAGTATTTTACTAATTTCAATAATTGTAAATTCCTGATAATAATAAAGCAGAATAACATCTCTGTATTTTATCGACATTTTTAATACTTCCTGAATCAGCAAATCATTCTTATTCTTATCGATTATTATTTGTTCAGGTGAATTCTTCTTAGAGCCAGAATTTCCAAATAGCTGATTAGAGTAAAGGTGAATTTTATTTTTCCAGCTGCGTAAATAATCATGGCATTTGTTTACTGTAATCTTAGCCAGGTAAGTCCTTATAGAGGATCTATTTTCAAACTGGTGTGATTTAAGAAAATATGTTACAAATACCTCCTGTACGATATCCTCCGCAGCAGACCAATCTTTCACATAAAAGAAAGCTAAGCGGATTAAATATTCTCCATTATCCTTCATTACATTTCTGAACTGGATGGAATCTATCTCTTCATTCATAGCTGCAACAATTCCCCCTTCCCAAAACTCCCCTTATTGACGCAACCATGTTAAAAAAGGTTTCAAAAATTTAAAAATAACCAAAAAATAAGCTGTCCCAAAAGGTCGATGAAATCAATGACCTGTCGGGGCAGACTTTTTGTTTTTGCATTTTCCTATAAAATTTCCACTATATTTTCTTTCAAAAGGTATTTTCCTTCCTATTTATTTTAACTTCACAGTACTTATGTCTTGTAAATCCTTTTTCTCGACGAATCTCACTCTGCTGGCCCTAGTTCCGTCTAGTAAATCCTTTTTCTCGACGAATCTTAATCTGCCGGACCTAGTTCCGTCTAGTAAATGCATTTCTCGACGAATCTCACTCCGCAGGCCCTAGTTCCGTCTAGTAAATTCTTTTTCTCGACGAAGCACACTCCGCAGGTCCTAGTTCCGTCTAGTAAATCCTTTTTCTCGACGAATCTCACTCTGCCGGCCTTAGTTCCGTCTAGTAAATGCCTTTTTCTCGACGGAGCACACTCTGTCAGACCTAGTTACGTCTAGTAAATCTCCTTCTAAACACTTCTCACAACTACTAGATAAACGAGGAAGCTTGCCAAGGACGAAAACTGGCTAGGCTCCGAGTTGGACTGGCCCCATGCCGCCATAAAGTACGCGAGACTCCTCGTGACAGGCAAAATGGGCCTGTCTCTGCGATGATGATTCTCAGGAGCTTCCCTTTGTGTTGCGGAAACCATAGAGCCAAAAAGAGGGTGTCCCAAGCAAACTTTTGGGACACCCTCAAATATTTTTTCCCTCCAAAACGGAGAGGCATGAAGCTGATGTATTCCGAACAGTCCCTAGTTTGCTTCGGCTAAAGAGAGGTGCTCCTCTTTGCTGTGCGCTACCATTTCAATGAAGTGTCTCATAATTCGAGTGTCTTCTGTTAGTTCCGGGTGGAAAGAGCAGCCGAGGAATTGGCCGTCTTGAGCCAGGACGATCCGGTCTTCGTGTTTGCCGAGAACTCTAACATTTTCCCCAACGGACACGATGTGCGGTGCCCGGATAAAAACCGCTGGGATCTCTTCACCTACGCCCGGAACCGATAGTCCGACTTCGAAACTATCTACTTGCCGTCCAAATGAATTCCGTTCAACCACTACATCCATTAACCCTAGGTGCTGGGTATCATAGCCAACGATTTCTTTTGCCAATAAAATCAGGCCCGCGCATGTTCCGAACATCGGAACTCCGTTGGCAGCCAAATTACGTATTGGCTCCAGCAGCTCGTAGCGGTCAAGCAGTTTCCGCATTGTCGTACTTTCTCCGCCCGGCAGTACGAGACCATCAAGTTCACTCAGATCCGCAACTGATTTGACAGGAACTGCCTCGCAGCCAAGCTCTTCAATTTGCCTGATGTGCTCTCTGACTGCACCTTGTAATGCAAGAACTCCAATTTTCAGCATATTACCAGCCACGTTCCTGCATCCGTTCGGTTGCATGTAGTGTTGAAATGTCGATGCCTTTCATCGGTGTTCCCAGCTCTTTTGAAATTTCGGCAATCAGTTTGTAGTCTTGATAGTGAGTTGTTGCTTCAACGATTGCGCGGGCAAATTTTTCAGGATTGTCAGATTTGAAAATTCCTGAACCGACAAATACACCGTCTGCTCCGAGTTCCATCATTAGAGCTGCATCAGCAGGTGTCGCCACTCCACCGGCAGCGAAGTTTACAACTGGCAGGCGACCGAGTTTCTTGATTTCCAAGAGCAACTCGAATGGCGCTCCAAGGTTTTTCGCTTCTGTCATCAGTTCATCCTCGTTCATGCCGACAACGCGTCGTACTTGCGCATTCACCTTTCGGATGTGGCGAACGGCTTCAACGATATTTCCTGTTCCTGGCTCACCTTTTGTCCGAAGCATTGACGCCCCTTCACCAATCCGGCGTGCTGCTTCCCCTAAATCGCGGCATCCACAAACGAACGGCACAGTGTAATTGCTTTTTAAAAGATGAAATTCTTCATCGGCAGGTGTTAATACTTCACTTTCGTCTATATAATCGACACCCATTGCTTCTAATACACGCGCCTCTACAATATGGCCAATACGCGCTTTTGCCATTACCGGAATAGAAACAGCGTTCAGCACTTCCTCGACGATGCGCGGATCCGCCATCCGGGCTACTCCGCCATTTTTGCGAATATCTGACGGCACTGCCTCGAGGGCCATAACTGCAACTGCCCCTGCAGCTTCAGCGATTTTTGCCTGCTCTGCATTGATGACGTCCATGATGACGCCGCCTTTTTGCATTTCGGCCATACCACGTTTTACTCGTTCGGTTCCAACCTCTTTCATGAAAAAAACCTCCAATAAGTTAATAATTTTCAGTATAATAGAAATTGACCATATAAAAAGGCTCAGTTTTTTAAAAAACGATAAGGTCAGGGTTGGAGGTTTGCAAATGGATATGCTTATGTTTAAATTGGATAAAAGTACAGAAAAGCCCTTATATGACCAGCTTTATTCAGGGATTAAGAACGCGATTATCCATAAGCAAATCGGAGTCGGAACGAAATTGCCATCAAAAAGAAAGCTGGCTGACTTTCTGAATATCAGCCAAACGACAATTGAAATCGCCTATGCCCAGCTTCTTGCGGAAGGCTTTATTGCCTCAAAACCGCGTGTTGGTTTTTTTGTCGAAGAGATTGATGAATTACCTTATGTTCAAAAAGAAATACTTGAGCTGCCTGAAGCTAGGAACGTGAAAAGATCATTTGAATTCGACTTCCATCCAGGAAAAATAGATGGGGACTCCTTCCCTTTCTCACTTTGGCGGAAATATGCGAAGGATTTATTTGATACGGGTTCAAAGGAGTTTTTACAAATCGGGGAACCTCAAGGGGAATACGCCTTGCGAGCTGAAATTGCAAACTACCTTTATCAATCAAGGGGGATTGTCTGCAGACCGGAACAAATAGTGATTGGTTCGGGGACGGAGCATTTGCTGCCGATGATTTTACGATTGCTGGAGAATGATTCGAAATTCGCCCTTGAAAATCCGGGATATTCAGCAATTCCGAGAATACACTTGCAGGAAACAGCTATACCGGTTCCGGTAGATGAAGATGGTTTAGTAATCGATGAACTTGAAAAAACAAACGCCAATGTTGTTTACATTACACCTTCACACCAATTTCCTACCGGTGCCGTTCTATCGGCAACAAGAAGAACCCAGCTTTTGAAGTGGGCCGCGAAAGATGAAAATCGCTATATCATTGAGGACGATTACGATAGCGAGTTCCGTTATACAGGTAAGCCGATTCCTGCATTGCATGGCTTGGACCAGAATAACAAAGTCATTTATATAAGCACGTTTACCAAATCACTGATGCCTTCCTTGCGGGTAGCTTATTTGGTATTGCCTCCAAGATTACTTAGGAAATATAAAGAAACATTCAGTTATTACTCGGCAACCGTCCCCCGATTCGATCAACATATTTTAGCCAGCTTTATGAGGGATGGACATTTTTCAAAACACTTAAACCGGATGCGGAAAATTTACAGCAAAAAGCATGATAAAATCACTCAGATTTTTGCGGCAGATTACCCTGACGTCCGGATTACAGGCGACCAGGCCGGTATGCACATTCTGATATCTGTCCCTCTAAGAAAAGGCGAAGATGAGTTAAAACAGATGGCAGCCGAAAATAACATTGCCATTTATCCAATAAGTGATTACCTTTTAGGGCCAATCGATTATGAGGATCCAACCTTCTTGTTAGGCTTTGGGGGTATTCCTCTGGAGGGAATCGAAAAAGGCATCCACCAATTGATGGCGTGCTGGGGGGTAAAAAAGGTTGAATCTCGTTTACCTTAAAAACACAGTAAGGCCCGGTCATCTTAATCTGACCGGGCCATTTTTATGTTATTGAATGGTCTCTATCTGCCAAGTATTTTTACGTCCTCAATTGGCCAGAAGACGATGTTGGTTTCACCGATGACTTTGTCCATGGAAATTGGGCCAATGTGACGGCTGTCCATGCTTTTGCGGCGGTTGTCTCCCATGACAAAAATGGTGTCATTCGGAACGGTGGCGGTGAAATTGTTTGTGAGTGGGCCTGTATCGCCATATGAATCCAGTTCTTTTTTGTATTCAGCCAAATAGTGTTCCTTGTACTGTTTGCCGTTAATGAAGAGTTTATCGTTTTTATATTCAATCTTGTCACCAGGCAGGCCGATGACGCGTTTGATGTAGTTTTCTGTTTCGTTTGCGTGGAAGACGACGATGTCAAAGCGTTCGAGGTCGCCGACTTTTGTAACCATCATTCGTTCGTTATTATGCAAGGTCGGCATCATGGACGCCCCTTCTACAATGACAGGTGTGAACAGGAATGTCCTCACCACAATTACGATTATGAGTGCAATCACAATTGATTTGAACCAATCCCAGACTTCTTTTTTACTCGCCATTCGATTCACCCTTTCAGCGTGGCTGTCCTTAGGATTATTTTACCACACTTGGCAGCGATGATGTATAGCAAGGCAGCTTGGCAAATTAGGGACAGTTCTTGTACCGGAAGACTAAGAACTATCTCCAGTTTGCCGCACTTATCTTTTTGGGAGATTGAGAATGTCCCTTGTTAGCGGCTGGAGGTCCCAGCAGAGTACTTTAGCTGGTTCGTTTTGTTTTAGTTTGTAGACTTTACCGGTGGCGGTGATGATATCACCGGTTTCGTAGTTCCACTTGCGGTGGATTTTCCGGAAGTAGTGGTATGGCAGTTCGATGTTGAAGGTGCCGATTCCGTCGTCAATCTGGATAGAGACAAAATGACCTTTGTCGCTCTCTGTTTCTAGCCAGTTTTTTGAGATGACAATTGATTTGATCATGCCGGCAACGGTGACTTCCGAGCCGTGCGGGCATTCGGTGCCGAGCTGGGCACTGATTGCTGTTACTTTGCTGTGGATTAGTTGGTAAAGTTCGATGTTGGTGATATAAATGTATTTTTCTTTGATTTCGATGCGGTTGACGGTTTTGCCGAAGAATTTGTAGGTTACTTTGTGCTGAGTCAGAATGGAAAGCGGCAGTTTGTAGAGGATCGCTTCAATTGAAACGACGTCCCCTTTCCGATAGCCTTCCAGCAGGCTTCGTGAGTTGTAGTCTGTAAATTCTATTGGGTACTTACTAAATCCGTCGTCAATCATCACGATTGCCCGGGTCTTTTCATAGTAAGCGAGCTCGTCGTCAAGGAAACTGATATTATCAATTCTGCCACCGATTGTGATTTGTTTGGCGGTGTCGTCATAGCGCTCGATGTGTTCATGGATTGGCGGAAGAATTTGTTCCCTGCCCCTGTAAATGTCGAGATAGCTCCGATAAAGTGAGAATTCATGGGTGAAAGGCTTGATATTCCGGCAGATTAATTTAATCTTATGACCGGTTTCCTCTATTAAAATTCCTTCTGCGAGGATAAGGGTTCCCCTTTTATATGGCGTGTCGTTTTTGGCGAAATTCTTGGTTGCGGCTTCTAGGAGGAGTGAGCCGTGGTAGTTGCTGATTGAAAGAGTCTTGATGCCGGGTTCGGTTTCCTGAATATAGTCGATGATGCCGCCGACGCGGACCAGTTTGCCAAGATATTCTTTTTTGCTGATTTTATTGAAGTCTTCATCAAAAAAAGACAGGTAATGGAAGTCAGCCCATTCATCTATTAATTTGGTCATATTGGAATAGTTATACAAACCGTTTATCCTCCTTTTTTTATACATATATGTATTGGCGGACTTGTTCATACTCCCATTTATACCCGGATGTTGTGGATTTTAGTTCTATTTTTCTAAAAAAATGCAGGGGATTAGGGATAAACAATAGATTTGTTGTACTATTTTGCCTTCTTTACCACGGAAAAACGAATCCTTCCTAAGGGGAATCGTCCCTTATTGCTATGAAAATAATGGCTGTTTCTTTTTCAGGTAATGCGGGAATTGAGAGGTAAGAGAATGTAGAGGATGTGTGCCTAATATGAATTCGCCTTCGAAAGCGCTGGCAATGGATAAAATGGAAGAAGTGAAGCCATGGGTGCGCCGTTTTGGCCGCTTTGGTTATATTGCAAAAGGTATCGTGTATGTATTGATTGGGGTGCTCGCCGCTTTGGCTGCTTTTGGGCCCAAAGGTGACATTACCGGAACATCTGGTGTTCTCCGGTCAATCGCCGAAAAACCGTTTGGCGAGGTTGCTTTATGGTTAATTGGAATTGGCTTGGTCGGGTATATCTTATGGGAACTTATTAGAGCGATAAAGGATCCTGAATATGATGGGACCGATGCGAAGGGCCTTGTTAAAAGAACCGGCTACTTTATCAGCGCGATAATTTATGCGAACGTGGCCTATGCCGCTTTCAAATTGGCCAGCCACACTGGTGGTGCGGGCGGCAATTCAGAAAAAACTATTTCCGCCAAGTTGATGGAGCAGCCTTTCGGCGTATGGCTGGTCGGATTGGTAGGCGTTATTATCATTGGATATGGTGTTCATGAACTGTATAGCGGTGTGAAAGAAAAATTCATGTCCAGATTCAAAACGTATGAAATGAATGCAGAGGAGCGGAAAATCGCCCGGCTGTCAGGTAAAATCGGGCTGAGTGCGCGGGGGATTGTTTTAAGCATGGTAGGATATTTCTTCATTCGGACGGCGTACACCCATAACCCCAACGAATCCAAAGGCCTGGAAGGAGCTTTAACTGAATTGGCAGCACAGCCATTCGGGCGCTTTCTGCTGGCGATTGTTGCTGTTGGACTAGTATTGTATGGAGTCTACCAAATTATTCGAGGACGCTACCAGCATATGAATTTTGGGAAATAGGTTAGGATTGCAGCTGCCACGATTAGAGTTTCGTGGCAGCTTTTTGAGTGAATTAGAGCAACGACAATATGCCCAACTTTGGGCGTAGATATGATGCGGAAGTTCGGCCGGGCGTCGACCAGTTTTCCCACAAAAAAGATTTCTGAAAATTAAGTAAACATTTGTAACATTATTTCCTTGGAAATTGTCGAAACAAATAGTTATGGTTGCGTCCTTTTTCGCTTTATCCTCTTCCCTCTTAGCTGATGACCAGCAGCATTGCCTGGTTGTTTTCGGCGGCTGTTTTGTAGTAGTTGACGAGGAAATCGTAGTTTTCGATTAGGAATTCCTTGTCGTCGGCGCTCCAGCGTTTACCCATTGGGTAAATATTGTTTTCGTTGAGTGTCTGGATATCGTAGCGTTCGGCGAGTTGGCTTGCGGGAATTTGTTTCAGTTCACTGTATAGTTGAGCTACTTCGTTTGGTTCGAAATAACGTGCTGGCCCATTGCCTGAGAAATCGTCGCCGATTTCGGTTCCGCCCAGGATGGCTTTGCCGATGTTGTCTGGGACTTGGTCTTTCGGTGTGTCACCGGTGAGCAGGAAATAGATGCCGTGCCACGATGTGTCGATGTCGAGTTCTAGTTCCTGGATATCGTCGGAGTTGTCGAAGATGTCATAGATGTCGTCCGGATTGGCTTTGATTTCATTGAGAAGTTCTGGCTGGATTCTGTAAAAGCTTGCGATCATGCTCAATGGGATTATCTCCTTTTCGTATGTGTTGGCTTTGAGCCTATCAGGTATGTACATCCAAACCCTGTGACTGCGATGATTGCAATCAGTGCAATGTACGGGATTTGCGGAAATAGCGTTACGGTGGTGACGGCAACTGCGGCCACGATGGCGACTACCAGAAAGGAATAGAAAAGCCCCTTCCAGGCTGGTTTTTCGTCTATGTAGGCCGACAGGTAGGCTATGAAAAACAGGATAACAAGATAGGCTATGTCTGTCCAATTGTACTTGTCTGGAAGGACGAGTATAACGAGAAACAGGAAAATCATAATCGATTTGCTATTTTCCTTCAGTTTAGTTTTCAAGTTGCTAGGTTGGGCTTTTTCTTTAGTTTGCCCAACATTTTGTTCCTCTTTCATCTGCTTCCTCCCTGCTAGCTCTTTAGTTGGGTGTGTTATTTATTCTCGGTTTGAGGGCGGATTTCCTTCTTTGAGAGGTTTCTACGGGTTTGTTCCAATAATTTCCATTCAACATTGGCAATCAGGGGGATTGTTTTAATGTGTTTCGGGAAAATAATTGAAAATGTTGTCAGGAGGGATAACGATCGACTTCAATAAACTGGAAAAGCTGGGCGATGAGCTGCGCGAGGCCGGGCACAAAAGGCGGCAGCTGGTCGAGCAGATTTATGATGAGGTAAAGCAAGGTGATCCACAGGCTTCTCAGGAGCTGTACCAGGAGTTAAAGGATGTGTCCAATCAGGCGATTGACATTATCGAGCGGCAGAAGGAAATTGTTGATAATGAGTTGGGTAAAATTTAGCGGGTTCGAGCATGCTACTGTGTTTTTAGTTTTGGCTCCGTTTAAAGTTTACTGTTGATATTTAGGGTAAGAAAACCGAAATTCCCAATTTTATAGGAGTTTCGGTTTTTTTATTAGCTTATTCTACTAACGTATAAGTACAACAGTTCACAATCTTTCTTATTGAAAACATTCAGGAGACAAATAAAAGAAAATCAGACACTACATTTTTTTAGTGTCTGATTTTTAGTAAGTACATTTCCTTCAACAACCAATTATCCTTATTTTCTTAAGGATTTTAATACACCACACCTCTTAACTACGGCTTTTACATATGACTCGTATATAACTAGCTTTTATGAAGGAGGTAAAACTCTTCGCTTATTATTGAATACATTTTTAAATCTTGATGTTTTCCTTTGACGTACAGCCTCTTCCTAATTACACCTTCAAAGGACATCTTTGCCTTTTCCATTACGCGTGCAGAACCGATATTTTCTAAGTAGCATCTTGCTTGAATACGAACCAAGTTCATATTGTTAAAGCCATACTTTATTACTTCAGTTGCTGCTTCTGTGGCGATTCCCCTTCCCCAATAATCCTGAGATAGAGCATATCCGATTTCAGCAACTTTATGTTGTGTATCCCATGTGACAAATTCAATCGTACCAATTAATTTTCTGTTTTCTTTATATTCAATTCCCCAATGAACCAATTCCTTATTTTCCCATTGATTTATTATCCTTTCAATAGTCTCCTTTGTTTCCGCTAAAGAATTGTGAGCGTTCCAAGAAGAGTACTTTGGCACTTCCTCATTAGAACAGTATGAATACATATCTTCTACATCATCTAAAGTTATCTTTCTAAGTTTAAGTCTTTCGGTTTCTAAGTTCGGAAAATCGCTAAATAGCTTATCAATCACCAAAAAAGCCACCCTCCTTAATGGGAACTATCATCAGATATTGAAAATGGTTTGTACAGTATTTCTCTTCAGGAGGTACTAATTCCTTCTTCCACTAAACTGCCCGTAGTATCCTTCTTAGTATCTCTCAATAAAATATGGTACGGCTCCTCCGTTAATTCATAACAAAAAAATCCCCAGTTAAGTTTTACTAACTAGGAATTTTATAGAACCTATACTTTAGATTTTTTTTTATCTAGAGCATTTATTCATATTATTAGATACCTGTTATAATTAAAACCTGCACCCAGCAAACAATGCTGTTTTTTAAAAAAATACCTACTCTATACTTTTTTTCTTGAATAAAATAAAGGAATACACAATAGGAGACAGAAGAATTACTAAGATAATTAGAAAACTGATATCAACAAATCTAGCGGGCAGGAAGATTGAAAGTATCAAAAGTAACCCGCCAATAATAAATGTCTTTCCTCCGAAACGATGTGTCTGTTTCCAGTTATTTTCATCATTAAGTGTCCATGGTGTTTTTATACCGACAAAATAATTCGGCTTCATTTGGGGCATATAATTTCCAATGACTATGAAGGTAATGCCTACTAAGATTGGCATGACTATGCTCACATTTACTTTATAATCAAGACCGGCTAATAGCATTAATATATTAATTACAAAAAACAACAGTAATGTTGAGAGATTTATGATGGAATAACCTTTTGAGAAATATTTATAATTGCTTTTTTTCGGATCAATTCTAGGGATAAACACCAGAACTAAATAGATCAAAACCATAGTGCCAAGTGACATTAACATTGCATTAAACTTGGTAGCATATCCATCTACTTCACCACTTGAATTCCAATGTATTGGGACTTCCCCAGGAAGCTTGTTATAAAAGACAAGCCATAAAATGATGGTAGAGGCAATAATAATAATCGGTAATACACGTTTTTTCATATTCAATCCTCCCCTTTTCTCCCACTTGTTTGATCAGCAAAATGCAAAGCCCAGCTAATAATTTCCTGAAATACCGTTGTATTAAGAGAATATACTACAAATTGACCCTTTTTTTCGTCATGCACAAGGTTGGCGTGTTTTAATATTTTCAGATGCTGAGAAATGCTCGGTTTAGTCATTTTAAAATGGTCGGATATTTCCCCTGCGGTTAGGTCCTTTTGCTTTAAAAGATCCAATATCTTACGCCGGGTGGGATCTGAGAGGGCCTTAAATGTATCTTGCATAATTAACTCCCCATAATATTTAAGTATTTAACTAAATATTACATTGATTATGTGAATAAGTAAATATGATTTTAGCAATTTATATAGACACCCTATTTTTTACCTTGCTTGCATTTTTGGAGTGTTAATTTACCCTGTCCCGTTAAGGTCCGCGACAAAGATAGGATTACCGAATTTTGCACAATGACCTTCCTTCTCGGTATAATGAAATTTCTTTATTTCCAGAGGTTTTTGGACTTCTTTAAGGTTGGTCCGTTCTCAGTTTATTGGGTTGGAATGGAGTTTGTCCTGAAAAACTGAAAATCTGTCCTGTATTGTTTAGGAAATGTCCTGTATTTTTCGGGAAATGTCCTGAATATCGAAAAATGTGTCCTGAATATCGAAAAATGTGTCCTGAATATCGAAAAATCCGTCCTGAATCATTAAACAAGTTCCAGATCAAGGACCTGATGAACCGGCCAGTTTTTCCAAAAAAGAGGGTTTGAGGGGTTTATTGTTGAATTTTATAAGATGATGCCGTTTTGTGGCTGGAGTAGATGAATAAAGGGGTTATGTTGTATGCAAGGGAATTCGAAGTTTAAGGTGTTGATTGCGAATTTATTGAAGGCGCGTTTTCCATATTTGTATATTTCGACGTGGGAAGAGGAGCGGGCTTTGTCGGTGATTCGTTCGGTGGTAAGTGATGAGAGCTTGATTAAGACGACGCGGACGGTGTTTACGTGGAGTGTGACGAATGGACTGGCGGAGTATGGCAAGAAGGGCTCCGGGGATACGAAGGATCCGATTAAGGCGCTTGATTACATAGGGAAGTATGAGCATCCAGCGATTTTCATTTTAAAGGATTTTCATGTGTATTTTGGGGCGAATAATCGTCCGGCGAATACGGAGGTAATTCGGAAGATCCGGGATTTGCTGCCGTTTTTGAAGCAGAGCCCGAGTCCGAAGAATGTAATTTTTGTGAGTCCGAACCTGGTGCTGCCGAACGATTTGCAGAAGGATTTTACTATTGTTGATTTCGACCTGCCTTCTTTTTCTGAGATTAAATATGTGCTTGAGGAGATGATTTATGCGAATCAGCGTGGCGGGCGGATTACGATTGATCTTGAGGATGAGGAGAAAGAACGGCTTGCGAAGGCGGCGCTTGGGCTGACGCTGCATGAGGCAGAGAATGCGTTCGCGCGGGCGATGGTTGAAGATGGCCGGCTTGATGTGGATGATGTTGAGGTCATCATTGAGGAAAAACGACAGATTATTAAGAAGTCGGGTATCCTTGAGTTCGTGAAGAGCGATTTGCGGATTGAGGATGTCGGCGGGCTTGAGAATTTGAAGCGCTGGCTAAAGAAACGGAATAAGTCGTGGCTCGATTCTGCTCAAAAGTATGGGCTTCCTGCACCTAAAGGTGTGCTGATTACCGGTGTTCCGGGCTGTGGAAAGAGCTTGATTGCAAAATCGGTGAGCGCGATGTGGCACCTACCGCTTTTGCGTCTTGATATGGGCAAGATTTTTAGTGGCATCGTCGGTAGTTCCGAGGAAAATATGCGCAAGGCAATCCAGACGGTTGAGGCTATCTCCCCCTCTATTCTTTGGATTGATGAGATCGAGAAAGGCTTTAGCGGATTGTCTGGGAGCGGTGATTCCGGGACTTCGAGCCGAATTTTCGGGACGTTCTTAACGTGGATGCAGGAAAAAACAAAGCCGGTATTTGTTGTTGCGACGGCGAATAATATTCACTCGCTGCCGGCGGAGCTTTTGCGGAAAGGCCGGTTTGATGAGATTTTCTTTGTTGACCTGCCTACAAGGAAGGAACGGATGGATATTTTTAAGCTTCATATGGAGAAGCGATTAAAGAATCCTGAAGTTGTTGGCGATTTTGTGGTGTCGGATGATGTGATTGAGAGCCTTGCGGATATGACCGAGGGCTATGTCGGGGCTGAGATTGAACAGATTGTAATTGCTGCGCTGTTCGAGGCGTTTTCCGAGGACCGCAGTATCGCTTTTGGCGATTTTGAGAAGGCCATTTCAAATACGGTGCCGCTGTCGGTGACCCAGGCTGAGCAGATTACATCGATTCGTGAATGGGCGAATGTCCGGGCTGTGGCTGCAACTCCTAAAGAGGACCGAGCTGAGTATATTAGTGCTGCCAAGGAGCCGGTTGTCGCTCCACCACCGAAGTCAGATGATGATGTTCGCTCTGCGCGCGGCGGCCGGGCTGTGGATTTCTAAATTTGTCTTTTTAAACCTAGCCAGTTTGCGAAATGCGGGCTGGCTGTTATGATTTAATTATATACACAGTATGAGAAGATTTTTAAAAGGGGCGGTGTTGATCTTTGCCAAAACAGTTAAAGGTTCAGATTTTCAGCGATGGCCAAATTCAGGCCGAGGTCCTTGGGATAAAGGGTAAGAAATGCACGGATTATATTAAGATACTTGAGGAATTGCTTGAGGCCGAGGTGGTTGATTCCGAGTATACTTCCGAGTACTACGAGAAAGAACAGGTTGAGCTGGAAGGAACTGAATGGACTGTCAACCGCCAAATCGCAAAGGAGGAACGGTAGGATGTCAGTGTCTTTGGCTTTAATTCCTCTCGCGCTTGCGTTGCGGGCTGTGATGAGCAAGGATAAACTCGATGATTGGGTCGATTCGATGCAGGTGAAGGTGGAGACGAAGTTCGAGAACGAGCTCGATTTGGTGCGGACACTTCAGCTTGCAGGCTATGATGCGGAGAAATATGGCGGCAACATCAAGACGCATATTAATGGAGAGAATTTCTTTTACTGGGAGCAGATTGACGGGAAATGGCATGCGCTCTTCAGCAAGCAGGATGATGTTGCGCTTTTGGAGCAGTTCATGGGGGATGTGGAGCTTTCTGCCGGACGCAGGCTGTTTGTTCAAGGAAGTGACGCGATTCAGGAACAGTTGCAGCAAGATTCACTGAAGGTGTTTCCAACGAATTTCCGGGATGGCGGTGTGCTCGTTCGGACATTGAAGGAATTTGGGGTGAATGCATACGAGAAAGCGGATGGCGAGATTTCCTGTGTTGTGCAGGGGACACCTTTGACGTTCCGCCAAAACGGTGATGCCCCTTTTACGGTTGAGATTAAATCGAACCCGAATATGCATGAAATGTATGCTTATCTTTCTGATATTGATGAGGAATACAAGCGCTGCCTGCAATCGGTTGTGTATGAGAAACTGAAGCAGCGTGCCGCCGAGAAGAATTTGTCGATTGAGTCGGAAGAAGTGCTTGAGGACAACTCGATTGTGATTACGCTGAATATTCAGGGGTGATGGATTGTTGCTTGCTATGAGACTAGTTTCGTCTAGTAAATCCCTTTTCTCGACGCTTCGATGCCTCACGTGACTAGTTTCGTCTAGTAAATCCTTTTTTCTCGACGCTTCGATGCCTCACGAGACTAGTTTCGTCTAGTAAATACTTTTTCTCGACGCTTCGATGCCTCACGTGACTAGTTTCGTCTAGTAAATCCTTTTTCTCGACGCTTCGATGCCTCACGTGACTAGTTTCGTCTAGTAAATCCTTTTTTCTCGACGCTGCGATGCCTCATGAGACTAGTTTCGTCTAGTAAATCCTTTTTTCTCGACGCTTCGATGACTCACGTGACTAGTTTCGTCTAGTAAATCCTTTTTTCTCGACGCTTCGCTGCCTTACGAGAGCAGTTTCGTCTAGTAAATCCTTTTTCTCGACGCTTCGATGCCTTACGAGAGCAGTTTCGTCTAGTAAATCCTTATTTAGATATTTCGTTGCTTTAAGGAACCGAGATTATCTTCTCTCCTGTTTCCGCAGCTTGAGTGCGGAAAGAATTATAGATTTATAGGGAGGAATTTGTAAGATGGGAATAGAGAATAAGAGCGCTGCCTGGAAAATTGTCCATTCCTGGTGGGTCTTGCTGACGATTACAATCATGTTCAACTGGGCCGCGTTTTTTTATGTTGGCTACCGGGTGAAGTACAAGAAATGGTCATTATACGGAATTTTATATGCTATTCCTTTTATCTTATTGTTTACATTGGGAGAAGCTTACGATACAACTGCGTGGCAATATGATGTGATCACGCTGGCGATGCTTGTCGGCTGGATATCGTCGGTGGTTCACGCCTTCAAAATACGGAAGGAATATTTGTGGCGCCTTGAAGCTATCCAGGCAAGAATGCCTGAAGAGGAAATGCGGCTGCGCGGACAGATTCAATCGGAATATGGTGTCAGGCTCAACCGGGAATCACAGGACGGCTTTAAACGTCCGGCTGTCGAGGATTCGGTTGTAAGATCAAGGACAGTTGATGGAAATGGTTCAGCTTCAGAAACGTTTACTCGTAATCTTTCAAAGGGTGATAGACAGCGGCCAGAAGAGACACGCGCTGCGGAACTTCGAGGCCGGGATTCCTCTGCATACAGACCTCGGACCGTGGAACACGTTGGTGCTGCCGAGACTTCAGCAGGTAAGGCAGCTAGTACGGACAATCCTTCTTCCCCCTATTTGGTTGACATCAATCGGGCTGATGAAAAGGAGCTTGCCCAGCTTCCTGGCATTGGGATTATTTTAGCAAAAAAAGCTGTTGCCGAGCGTTCCAAGACCGGTGGTTTTAAGTCATATGATGAATTTAGTGAACTGCTGGGGCTCAAGCCGCATATTGCTGAACGGGTGCGCCCGCTCGTAACCGTATCTAGTGTTGGGGAATTTACTCCTAATCGGGGTGGACGGATGGTTGATTTTTAATGAAGCTGCGTATACACCAATTCATTCCGTTTACCCGTGTTGAAGGACCAGGCAATCGGGCTTGCCTCCAGGTACAGGGCTGTCCGATTCACTGTCCGGGATGTGCAGTTCCGTTCACGTGGTCGACGAAGGGCGGATTTGATGTTGAGGTTGACGAGCTTTTCCAACGGATTATCGATGGTCCTGATATTGAAGGAATCACCTTTCTCGGCGGTGAGCCGTTCGAGCAGGCTGGTGCGTTGGCGGAGCTCGGCGGGATGCTGAAGGCTGAAGGGCTTTCGGTAATGACGTTTAGCGGATATGTTCTTGAGAAAATAAGGGCGGCTGACCGGGATGATTGGAATGCGCTGCTTGGGGTGACGGATTTACTGATTGATGGCCCTTTTGTGCGGGAACGACGGGATTTAAGCCGTCCCTGGGTTGGGTCAGCCAATCAGCGCTATCATTTCCTGACAGAGCGGTATGCCCATTTGAAGGATGTTTTGACGAATACTCCGAATCGGCTTGAGGTTAAAATCAAGCCGGATGGCCGGGTGTTTGCGAATGGAATGGCGACTGCTGAGGACATGGAGGCGCTATTCAAGGATTTAATTTGATGTGGAGAGGCTGTCTCCAAAGAGTCATTAATCAATGACCTCTTGGGACAGCCTTTTCTATATGTTCAGGGAATTCTTCTGCCAAGAACCGTCCTCATAACCTAAAGAAGCCTGCTTCTGCAATCTATCAACCAAGATTGCAGGAGCAGGCCGCTTTCATCCTTCAAACTATAGCATTTTTTCAATAACGGAATTGGCCGTTAGTTCCTTATTTTGTGCCGATTCTTTGAAGGTTCTTTTAAAATACTCAACATATAAAAGGTCGAGCAGGTATAACTGTGAAATTTTTGCGCTTAAGCTGCCACCTTGCAGCGGACCTTCATTGGCCCCGCAAAGCAGGGTAATATCCGCATAATTAGTCAATGGCGATTTGGCGAAACGTGTGATGGATATAATCTTTGCTCCCCGTTCTTTTACAATCTTTGCGACATCAATGGTATCCTTTGTTGAACCTGAATAAGAAATTAACACGGCTACATCCTTCGGCGTCATTAATGCGGCTGTCATTATCTGCAGATGTGTATCAAGCGAACATTCCGTTTTATTGGTTATCCGGATAAACTTATTCTTGGCTTCCATAGCCGTCATAAGTGATGCTCCGACTCCGAAAAAGTGAATTCTATCTGCCGAAACCATATAATCGATAGCTTCCGAGATATCATTCTCATTTAGCAGGTTGCGAGTCTCTGTTAAAGCACTTACGGTTGTGTTAAAAATCTTCGAAGACAAATCCGCAACTGTATCGTCCATTGTAATCTCCCCTGATAGCTGAGGAGTACTTTCGTCTTGTGATGATACGCTGTGGGCCAAGACGATCTTAAATTCCTGATATCCTTTAAGATTCATTGTTTTACAAAATCTAAAAACACTCGATTCACCTACATTGCATGCATCTGCAAGGTCAGTTATCGACATGTATAGAACGGTTCTTGTATTTTCGATGATGTAGTCCGCGACTTTTTTTTCGGTATTTGTAAAAGCATTATATCTCGAGCGGATAAGTGAAAAAATGTCTACATTTGCCATGACGCCCCCCTATTTATTCTCACTTCGCAAATGAAGCGATATTGCGCCGAGCATTCCAGCTTTATTTCCTAACGAAGCTTTAATTATTTTTACATCGGAAAAGCTTTCCATAATTAATTCTTGAACCTTAGCATTAACCTTTTCCACCAAGAATTCTTGTTCCATGACCCCGCCGCCAACAATAATCGCTGGAGGATTAAAAACATGAATCAATGATGCCATCCCAAGTGCGGCTTCCTCAACCCAATTATTAACGACGTTTTCTAGCGCAGGATTCCCTAATTTGATTTTACCAAAAATAACCTTCCCATTTGTACATTCTGGATCAATTTCACTTGCTTTTCTTACAAGGGCCGTTGTCGAGGCATAAGTTTCATAGCACCCTCTTCCGCCACAGTTACATTGATTGCCGTGGGGATGTGTTATCATATGGCCAAATTCACCGGCAACGCCCTTGGCTCCTTTGTATACCTTTGAATCCAGGATGATTGCGCCCCCTATCCCAGTTCCATATGTTAAACAGAGAAAGTCTGAAAACTCCCGGCCGGCGCCAAAGTATTTTTCCCCCAGCGCAGCTGCATTGACATCGTTTTCCACCTTAACAGGCACTTTGAATTTTCCCTCAAAAATCTCTTTTAACCTCGTTCCAGTGTAATTCGGGATATTTTCATTGGCATACATAATAGATCCTTCTTTACTGTCAACCTGCCCGGCAGTACTTATACCGATCGCATCAAAGTCAGTAAACCCTGAAATAATCTGAATCAATTTCTCTACTATATAGGGCCCGCCCTTTTTACTTTCAGTATCATACTCGTTAACTAACTCTATATTTCCTAATTCATCAGAGAGGCATGTCTTAATTGAAGTCCCCCCGATGTCGATGGCAACTATTTTCACTTTATTCACCCTCTCGCTTTTAACACGTTAGGAGCCAAAATCCCGCGAGATACTCGAGGGATTTTGGCTTGGAAAAAATTTTCTCCATTATTGAATCGCGTTGACAAACCTTTTCGTAATTTCCATTGGCCTTGTAATCGCCGTGCCAACTACGGCTGTATGAACTCCAGCTTCAAAAACAGTCTTTAATTCCTCAGGTGTCCAAATGCCTCCCTCGGCAATCACCGGGACTGGCAGCTCACTAGCCAATTTACGAAGCATCTCCGTATCAGGCAGTGTTTTTCCTTGCGTGTAGGAAGTATAGCCACTCAACGTTGACCCAACACAATCAAAGCCAAGTTCATATGCCTTCTTTCCTTCTTCAAAAGTAGAACAATCCGCCATAAAGATTTGGTCTTTATATTTTTCTTTTATAACAGGAAAAACCTCTTCGATTGTCTTGCCATCAGGCCTGATCCGATTGGTTGCGTCCAGGGCAATGATATCGACACCTTCCTGGTATAGAAGGTCAATTTCCTCGATTGTAGGGGTGATAAACACATCCGAACCATCATAGTCACGTTTAATAATCCCGATGATCGGCAAATCAACTGTTTTCTTGATTTCCCTTATATCTTCTACACTATTAGCACGAATACCCTTTGCTCCGCCAAGTTTAGCTGCATATGCCATTCTTCCCATAATAAATGGGCTGTGAAGCGGCTCCTCCGGCAGAGCTTGGCAGGAAACAATTAAATTTCCTTTAAGCTGGTCAAAAATCTTAGTCTTAATATCCATTTAAAGCAACTCCAAGTTGAATTTTATCCCTTTTCTGCACCAATTGCCAAACCTTTGGTAAAGTATTTTTGGAAGAAAAGAAAGATTACGATCATCGGTATTGCTGCAACTGTGGCCCCCGCCATCTTATAGGCAAAGTTTGGATTTAGATCCTGCATTAATGAAGCAATACCAACCATTAAGGTTTTCGATTCCGCACTCTGGCCAACGACGAGCTGCCATAGGTAATCGTTCCATACCGTTACAAAGTTCAGAATAAACAATGCACCAATACCAGGTTTTACAATCGGCATAATGATTTTGTAGAAGGTATAAAATTCACCTGCGCCATCAATCTTGGCGGCTTCCCGCAGTGAGTCCGGTATTGAATCAAAGAATCCCTTCAGCAAAAATACCCCAAAGGCTGTTGCTACGTTCGGCCAAATCATCCCCTGAAGTGAATTGACCATGCCGAAATCTTGAATAATCCTGAACAATGGGACAATCATAACTTCTTTAGGAATCATCAAGCTGGAAATAAAGATAATGTAGATGACGTTCTTCCCTTTAAACTTGAGCTTTGAAAATGCATAGGCCGCCATAGAGCTGACAATAATCACAGCGACCGTTGTCACAAGCGATACGTAAATACTATTAAATGTCCATTTCAAGGCCGGCTGGTTCTGGAACACATCTATATAGTTACTCCAAGTAAATGTTGTCGGGAACCAATCTGGCGGCATTTTAATAACATCGGCACTATTTTTAAATGAGCTGGTAACTAACCAGTAAAGAGGAAACAGATTTAGGATTGCAAAGAAAATAATAATCACGTTTGCAACGACGTCAACCGTTTCTCTTTTTCTCTTGTTGTTATTCTTCTGTTTCAACATGACTTGTCACCTCAATCCTTCTTAAACATTGCTCTTAATTGTGGAACGGATAGCACCAAAGTAATCAAGAACATAATGACGCCAACAGCAGAAGCTATTCCCAGCTGGTTGTACTTAAAGGCGTTATTATATAGGAAGTACATCAGTGTCGTTGATGCATTGTTTGGTCCTCCGCCAGTTAAGAGCTGGATGACAACGAAGATTTTTAAGACTGCAATAATATTAATGATCGTGATATAGATCGTAGTAGGTTTTACCAATGGAATCAGAATTTTAAAGATGATGGTCTTACGGCTGGCACCATCAACTTCTGCCGCTTCAAAAAGCTCCTTGGGAACCCCGATCATCGAAGCTATATATAGAATGATCGCTTGGCCAACGTTGGTTGCAAAAGTCACGAATATAATAACGGGCAAAACTGTTTTAGGATTACCCAAAAGATTTATCGATCCCATATCCATCTCTTTCATTATATAAGAGATCAATCCGTTTGCCGGATTAAGCAAAAAGCTCCAAACCATACTCATAACAACCATTGAAACCATTACTGGAATGTAATAGCTTCCTCTAATAAACGAAACATATTTTGCGTTTTTATCAAATACAGCCGCAGACACAAACAGAGCGAATCCTACTGTCAAAGCTACAATAAAAACAACGAATATGACGGTATTAATCGTCGATTGAACAAAGACAGGGTTTGCAAACAGCTTTTGATAGTTTTCAAAACCGACAAATACTTCATTTGTGTAGTTAATTTTGTATAAGCTTAAGCGAATTCCTTCAATTATTGGATAAACAAGGAATAGTAAAAACAGTATCAGCTGTGGAGAAATAAACAAGTATCCTGTCATATTCTCCTTAAAAACATGCTTGTTAAACTTCATAACGATCCTTAACCTTTCTAACATTAAAGCCCCAAAGGAGGGGCTTTAATGATTGATGTTTTAACGCAGAAGGTTATTCAATGGCTGAGTTATCTTTTGCTTCTTTTATAATTCGGTTGCCATTCTTCTCATAATCTTTTACCGCTTGTTCTGGTGACTTTTGGCCTGTATAGAGCGCTTGCAGTTCAGGATATAACGCCTGTCTTAACTCGCTGTAACCAGGTACGCTGCCAGTAAAGTTGAACAAGTATGGCGCGTTTTTATCATAGGCTTCAAATAATGGGTTTTCTGACTTAAATTCGTCTACAACAGACGTTCTGACAGGTACACCATTTTTGGATGCTTTAATGAGTTCAGGATCAGTGGAGAAGAATTTGACAAAATCCTTGCTGACTTTGATTCTAGTTTCATCTCCCGTATTGAATACAGCAGCACCGGACACATAAGTGAACGTTAACGGGTCGCCGCTCTCAGATGGAATGTTTGCTAGTCTGATATCGAATTTAGGTGCTTTGCCTTCATTCATTTCCGCTTTGGTGTTATTAAATAAAACAGAGTTTGTGAAAGCGATCGCAATTTTTTGGTTTTTAAACATAGCCAGTACGTCGTTAGAAGAAACTGATTCCGCACCAGGATTGCTTAGGCCGGCATCATATGTTTTCTTTAACCATTCAGCTGCTTTTGCACCTTTCTCATCACCAAGGATAATATTTCCCTTTTTATCAAAGAACTCATTGCCGAACATCCTTAAATAAGCGAGGTTCCATGTATCACCTTGATTATTCAGAGCATAAAGGCCCATTGGATACGAATCCTTTGGCAGCTTACTCTTCAACGTTTTTAAAATAGTTTCATATTCTTCTAGAGTCCATGTTTTAATTTCATTCTCATCGCCGATATATTGTTCAAGGCCTGCTTCTTTAAACATATCTGCGTTATACGATAAAGTTCCCGGCATATGGGAGAATGGATAGAAGTAAATATCTTCGCCAAATGTCACGCTGTCCCAATAATTTTGGGCAATATCCTTCTTTGCATCCTCTTCGACAATATCATTTAAAGGTACCAATGCGCCTCGATGAGCGTAGTCACCCATTGCAAATGTACTTTCAAAGAATATATCCGGAGGAGTGCCGCCGTTTAGTTTAACGTTTAACAGTTCATCGCGCTGGTCACTGGCAATGACTTCTACGTTTACTTTAACGTCATGCTCCTTGTATTGCTCAGAGAATTTTTCCGCTGCATGCTTGAAGAAACTGTCATAATCTGCCCCTTGTTCAGAAGAATCCATGACACCCTTCCATTGCGGCGTCAGCATCAGGGACAATTCGATTGTCTCTCCGTCTTTTGAGCCGCCAGCCGATTTGCCTGACTCTTCACCTGAACATCCAGCCAAGAAAACGGATGCTGCCAGAACACCGGATAAAGCGGTTGCAAGAAAACGTTTTTTAATCATAGCTTTCTCTCCCTTGATAGAATAGTTTTCACTTTATTGAAGACAAGCTCAGCGAGAAGCCTGTGTCCTTCCTCATCTAAATGCATAAAATCAATCTTATTCATTGGAATTTTTCCCTTGGTGTCCAGGAATTCCGTGTTTTGCAGTTGCATTAGTTCTTCTAAGTAAGTTGATAGCTCTGCCGATTTGGTGTCACAGCCTGTTCCCATCGATTTTCCCACGTCCGTTTTGAAGTATTCTTTACCAATCGGAGGCGGGGCAATCACCAGTACTTGAGGACATTCACCATTTACACCTGCTAGTGTGGTTTTCGCTTTTTGTGAAATCCTGGCTATCCCTTGTGCAATGTTATACGAAGTTAGATGAAACCTTTCTTTCGTATCATTTGTACCTAGCATGATAATCACCAATTCAAGCGGTGCATGGCTCATTAAACACGGATGGATATATCGATAGCCATTCAATCCTTCAAAAAGCGGGTCGTCGATTACCGCAGTCCTTCCCGAAAGTCCTTCTTCGACAACCTGGAACTCTTCGCCCAACTTTTCAGCAAGTAGGCTTGGCCATCTAACGCCTTCCGGGAACCTCTTCTGTAATTTCGCATCAAAGCCCCAAGTATTCGAATCACCAAAGCATACGATTCTTCTTTTCATTTTTACATCTCGTATTTACGGATTGCATTGTCGATCATGTCCTTGATTTCCGCTACCTTATTCAAGTCCTCGCCTGTTACAGGCTCAAGCGGGCCTCTTACACTGCCGATATTTACGCCTCTTAATTTCAACAACTCTTTAATAGCGGAATACATATGGCCATTTAACGAACATAAAGCAATGATGATATCGTTAATATCGCGCTGAATCGATTTTGCTTGTTCAAAATTCCCTGTTGCTACAAACTCTTCTGCTTTTAAAAGCAGCTCCGGCATTGCCGCATATGTACCGCCAATCCCACTGTCTGCGCCAATCAATCTTCCGGATACATACTGTTCATCAGGGCCATTGAACACGATAAAATTATCTCCGGCAGCAGCCTTGAATCGTTCAATATCCATTACTGGCATCGAGGAATTCTTAACACCGATTACCTTCTCATTTTCAATTAACTTCTTGAAGGTTGAAATTGATAGATTATATCCAGTTGTCTGCGGGATATTGTAAATAATGAATGGCAGGTCTGTTGACTCCATGATTTCCGTCCAATACTTGATTACCGAGCTGTCAGGCAGCTTAAAGTAGATTGGCGGAATAGCAGATAGTGCATCATAACCAAGCTCTGCTGCATATTTTGCCAGGCTTACACTTTCTCTCGTTGAAGGTGCACCAACGTGGGCAATCAATGTCAATTTTCCTTTAAGAGCTTCAGCAACATATTTCAACGTTGCCTTTCTTTCTTCAAGATTTTGATAGATGCATTCCCCAGAGCTTCCACCGACATAGAGACCTTTGACACCCTTTTCCAAAAGGTAGTTACAGAGATCCTTTGTTCTATTTTCTGATACTTCTCCCGACTCATCGTAACAAGCATAGAATGCAGGGATAATACCTTTATACTTTTCTAGATTCATGTCTTTCCCCACCTGATCGATTATTTTTGATAACGTTTACAATCAGAATATAACATAAACAATTCGTTTTGTAACTAATTTTCTTCATTTTTTGTATTTTTGGAAAAAATCTTCACCTTTTAAAGAAAACTAGTTTCTAGTTTTTTCAAAATAAAGGGTTAGATTGTCTTTTTCCAGTGAGACAAATAACCTTTTGTTATACGATTCTTGCTCCACCGGATAGTCCTCACGATAATGTGCCCCTCTGCTCTCCTTTCTTTCTAGCATTGCTTTTAGCAATAGTTTTGAAAGAATCAGGAAGTTTCTAGCCTTAAAGGCACTTTTTCGCTCTTTTACCGAAGTGACAAAGTATCCCATATTAAATGAGGATTTTAGTTCGTCAATTTTTGCCAAGGCCACTTGGAGATTTTTTTCATCACGGATCACATTGCCATGGAACCACATGATTTCTCTGACTGCATCCATGACTTCGTTCGGTGTCAGCGAAGCTTGTACTTCTGTTGAAAACGGTTCAATTATACTAGTCAGGTGATCCGTCACTTCCGCACGATCGATGCCTTCCCTTTTTACGCTGTTTACATATTCCAGGCAATCCTTGGCAGCTCGTTTCCCAAACACCATGCACGCTCCAGTCGAATTTCCTCCAAGCCGATTAGCTCCTTCTATTCCTCCGGCCAATTCACCGATAGCATAAAGTCCGGGTATCCCGGTTCTGCCGTTACTGTCGATTTTTACACCGCCATTGCTGGCATGGGCGAAAGGTGCAATCTTCATTTTATCCCTGACCAGGTTGATGCCCCGGTTTTCCAGCCAATTCAAATAGATGGTATAGAATTCGCCTTCATTTTTGTAAATGTCTTCATCATAGATTAATTCGAAGCCATCCTCATTTTTCGTTTTTAAAATTTCCTTCATCATCGCAATATCGAAATATTTGGATGGCAAAGAGTTGGTAAATGGACCATGGGTACTTCGGTTTTTAAAGCACTCCTCCTTGGTCAACCCTTCAGGCAGCACTTTATCTAAAATACTGTTTCCTTCCGCATCGACAAAATCCCGGCAATAATTGAGGGTATGCTCCCCCCATAATGTCTTATATTTTGGCGAAGTAAAGCCAGGGATAAACTGGATGAATTCCATATTGACGAGATCAGCCCCTGCCTCAAGAGCAAGAATATGCCCCGAACCATCCACATCATTTGGATTCAAATTATGTTTATAAATATTTCCGAATCCGCCCGTCGCAAGGACGACAGCCTTACAGTTAATGATGATAAAATCATTATCATGGTTCAGCAGAATGGCCCCAATAATACTTTCGCCCCGCTTCAATAAGGAAACGACAGCTGTTCTTTCCATCAGATGAATGTTTGGATAATGCTCGATGATTTCTGTAACATTTTCTCTAATCTTGTCCCAGTCCTTCAGCATGTAAATCGTTCTTCCGTGGTTGGCAAAGCAGGCTTTTCTGTCATCTGAAAGCTTATAGGGATCAATTCCGATTTCAGGAAATTCCGCAACTCGGTCCTGAATCTCTTCAATATATATTTTCGCCATTTCCCGGTCTTGCATATTATGGCTGACGGCATCAATATCCTCTAAAAACACTGCCTTATCTTCCTCGTTTTTTGTTACCTGTGTTCCTAAGGATGCTTTTAAAGGAAAAAAGCTTGAACCCGAACACAGCTGGGTTTTCGTTGACATTATTATGTTCTGTCCGGCCTTCGCCAATTCCATACTTACTTTCAAACCGGCAATCCCGCTGCCAACAACCAAGACATCTGTTGTTACGATCTCTTTAATCATTTGCACTGCACATCCTAGATCAAAATTTTAAAAACAACTTTCCTTACCTTTTCTGGACCATCCACTTTAATGCCTGTCATATGCCCATCGTTCGGAAATAACAGCATAAAATCGCCTTGTTCCAGCTTTACCTTGGACCGCACTTTGCCATCAAGGATGTAAAAATCATCCTTTGGCTCGTATTCCTGTTTTACGGTCATTCTGTCAACATGCTCATGGGCGATAAATTCTTTGCCATCCAGAATATAATGAAGATCCAGATACTTTTTGTGAGATTCCCAGAAGCGCTCTTCCACAGCTTTTGTCTCATATTCTATTAAGTTAAAATAAATCTCTTGACCCTCTACCTCGTGCATACCTGTTTGCAGGCCTGCGAAAGTATGGGTTTGAATATACTCAACTGCCCAATCTACTCTTTCATTCATGCCTTTATACAACACATAATTACGAATTTGATCTGCTATCATTTCTTTGTGCTCCTTATTCACTTGTTGTAAAACGCTTTCACAGAAACTATATCACAATAAAGGTAAAGAGCAATTTTTTTCTCTTATTTTTATACTTTCGGAAAAAATTTTCACCGAAAACGCAAAAAGGCGCCAACGATTATTTTATCATTGGCGCTTTCTGTCTCTGACATTCTTTGTTTTTTGGTGGTTGATGCCCTCTCCACAAACGAAAGCTTCTTGTTCGTCGTGAAAATACTTTATTTCCGTCTCCCAAGGCCGCCCAAATTATCATTCTCCAGAACGGTTCATTAGCTCCTCGTGCAAAACAACCGCATGGTTATAGATTTGGTCCTTTGCTCCGTACAAAAGTGTTACCTGCTCATTTGCCGCTGTATTAAGGATTTTATCGATCAATTTTTGTTTTTGTTCGTCGGTACGAAGCTCGTACATGTACCGTTCGCGGAACTCCTCAAACAGTTCCGGCTTATGACAAAACCACTTTCTTAAATCACTGCTCGGTGCAATATCCTTAAACCAATAGCGCAGCTTGGCAGCCTCCTTCGAAATCCCACGCGGCCAAATGCGATCCACCAAAATTCGGCATCCATCTGTTTCATCATACGGCTCATAAATTCGCTTTAAGAAGATGCTCCCCATTCAATCACCTATTTCCTTTTAAAATTATCTTAGGTGCCCCAAAAGACAGCCTTCAGGATTCATTGACTAAAGAATACCATACTATTCGGACTTCCCACTTTTATATACGATTGCTCGGCGTAAAAGAAAGGCAATAAGTTAAAATAATCAGGTGCCCACATGCTACTTTTTATTTGGGACCGAAGAAATTTTCGGAAGCAAGCTTTTTAATCCTGCTGGAATATGGAAATAGTATAGGTATGGTTGATTTTCAGGAGGATTTATATGGATTTGCATTCTGGTACGTTTTATTGGCCGACGACTTTTCCCGATACCCCTTCCTACCCTGCTCTTGAGTCGGATATTGAGTGCGATGTGGTGATTGTTGGCGGCGGGAGTTCGGGTGCGCAATGTGCGTTTTATTTGGCAGGAACCGGACTGGATGTTGTGCTTGTTGAGAAGGCTCGAATTGGCGGCGGGACGACAAGTGCGACATCGGCGCTGATTCAGTACGCGGGCGAAACGATGTATACCGAGCTGGTCGGCCGGTTTGGCAAGGAGTACATACGAAGGCATCTTGGCTTGATGAAGGATGCGATTGATGATATTGAACAGGCGGCCAGAGCTGCAGCAATTGATAGTGAGTTTTCGCGGCGGGATACGCTGTATGCAGCAAGCTCCGCGGATGATGTCGGGCGGCTTTCGGCTGAGTACGGTCTGCTGAAGGAGTTCGGCTTTGATGTTGAGTTTTGGAGGAAAGCTGAGATTCAGGAACAGTTTGGATTCAACAGGGAGGCTGCGATTTATTCGTTTAATGACGGGGAACTGAATCCGTTCCGGTTTACTCATGCGCTGATTGATTATGCTGCCGGAAAAGGGATGCGGGTGTTTGAGGAAACTTCGGTGGTTGGGTGTGAGTTTGAGGTTGGAGGTTCCAAAGAGGATGCTCGTGGTGACCTGGCAGGCGGCGGCAGTGATGCCGAACTGGGGAGCGTAGTGTTGCGGACTTCTGCCGGTTATACCATCAAGGCGCGTCGACCCATTTTTTCCACAGGATATGAAGGTTTGGATATTAAGGCTGAGCAGAAGGCATCGATTTCGAGCACGTATGTGGTGACGACGAACCGGATTGGGGGTCTGACCCCTATGCTGTTGTGGGAGACGGCGCAACCGTTTTTGTTTCTGCGGACGACGGCGGATGGGCGGTTTGTGATTGGCGGGCATGATGTTGATACGGCGGATGCGAGTGAGCGCGATGAGAAACTGCATGAGAAGCGGGATATGCTGATGGCTGAGCTCGGGAAGCTGTTTCCGGATATTGAGGCCGAGGCAGAGTATTGTGTCGGGGCGTTTTTTGCATCGGTGAGTGATGGGCTGCCGATTGTCGGTGTGTATGACGAGTATCCAGGCTCCTATTTCTTGTTTGCGTTTGGGGATAATGGCATGGTGTATGGGCAGCTGCTGGCGAAGTTGATTGTGCGGGATATTGTTGAGGGTGGATGCGCGGATTTGGGGTTGTATTTGCGGGAGCGGCCGCTGATTGGAAGGATTTAGATTATTTGGACCGGGCCTGGTTGGGGTCCGGTTTTTTATTGGATGGATCTTTTGTTATTGGGTGGTGTTGGTGGTTGGTGGTGGTTGAGGTTGGTGATGGGTTCGGTTTCTACTATAATAGGTGTGTTGGTATTTTAATAGAAGTGGAGCCGGTGGCCGGTGATTCTAGTAGTTGATAATTATGATTCGTTTACATATAACCTGATGCAGTATATTCGCGAGATTGGCGAAGAGGTTTTAGTGGTGCGGAATGACCAGGTGTCGCTCGAGGAGATTGAGCGGCTTGGGGCTAATTGTATTTTGTTGTCGCCCGGTCCTGGGAATCCGGATACTGCTGGGATTTGTTTGGATGTGGTTGAGCGGTTTAGTGGTGTGGTGCGGATTGCCGGGGTTTGTCTTGGGCAGCAGGTGATTGCGCAGGCGTTTGGCGGGATTGTGCGGAAAGCGCGGCGGCCGATGCATGGGAAGGTTTCGAATGTGGCGCATGATGGGCGCGGGGCGTTTCGGGGTGTGCGGTTGCCAGTTGCTGTTGCGCGGTATCATTCGCTGGTGGTGGATGAGGAATCGCTGCCTGATTGCCTTGAGGTGAGTGCGCGGAGTGAGGATGGCGAAATCATGGGTTTGCGGCATAAGGTGCTTGCGGTTGAATGTGTCCAGTTCCATCCGGAAGCATTTTTGACAGAGGATGGGAAGTTGATGGTGAGGAATTTGGTGCAGGTTTAGGCTGGGTTATGGGTTCGAGGTACAGGAATGGGAGTTGCTTACAAAGCTAGTCGCTGTTCTTTTGAATTTTACGAAACAAGTTTTTGAGTTTATGCATACATTTTGGGTTTTACGAACACTTTTTTTGATTTTATGCATACTTTTTGGATTTTATGAACACTTTTTCGATTTTATGCATACTTTTTAAGATTTACGCATACTTTGTTGTTTGGGTTTGCTTCTCCTGGAAGTTACAGTTCAATTTAATAGCATTCCGGCGCGCCGGAATGCAGCAGCCAGTTACGTGCAGTTTGCGAAACAGAATGGATGGCCCTTTGGTACTCATAGAATTCAGGAATGTGCCCATAGGAATCAAGAACGTGTGGATTAGGTATAGGTTATTCATTTTAATATGGTTGGGAATGGGAATATGGGATCTTTGTTGTCGTTTGAGTTTGAGGGTCGGCCGGTTACATTTCGGAACCCGGTGCGGGTGATTGCGGCGCACACACTAGATGAAGTTGTGCCGGGGTTGCAGGCAGTTGAAGATGCGGTCCGGGATGGTTTTTATGCGGCGGGGTATGTGTCGTATGAGAGTGCGCCTGCGTTTGATCCTGCGTTCCGGGTGGTCAGCGGAGCGCGGATGCCGCTGCTGTGGTTTGGGACTTTTGAGGCACCGGAACATGTTGGGTTAAGGGGTTCTAGTAGGTATCAGCATTCCGAATGGCGGCCGTCGGTTGGGATGGATGAGTATCGGGCTTCGATCCGTTATATCCGCCAGGCAATTGAGGCTGGGGATACGTATCAAGCGAATTATACGATTCAGCTGAAGTCCGAGTTTTCCGGGGACGATGTTGCTTTTTTCAATAGGCTGAAGAAGGCTCAAGACTCGAATTATTGTGCGTACTTGGATATCGAGGGCTTTCGAATCTTATCAGCTTCACCTGAGTTATTTTTTCATAAAAAGGGCTCGAAAATCACCACTCGGCCGATGAAGGGCACGATTATGCGCGGCCGCTCATTCGCGGAGGATGTGGCGAATGCGAAGTGGTTGTTTGAGTCGGAGAAGAACCGGTCTGAAAATGTGATGATTGTGGATTTGCTGCGGAATGATTTGGGGATGATTGCTGAGCCAGGCACGGTTGAAGTGCCGAAGTTGTTTGAGATTGAGCGGTATCCGACGGTTCACCAGATGACGTCGACGGTGACAGCGCGGGTTTCGGAGGATGTTGGGCTTGTTGATGTGTTTCAAGCGCTGTTTCCGTGTGGCTCGATTACCGGCGCGCCAAAGGTTAGCACTATGGGGATCATTGCTGAGCTTGAGAACACGCCGCGCGAGGTGTATTGCGGTGCGATTGGCTATATTACTCCGGAATCTGAGGCGATTTTTAATGTGCCGATTCGGACGGTGGTCATTGATTCAGAGTCGGGTGTTGCAACGTATGGAGTTGGCGGTGGAATCACGTGGGATTCAACGGCTGAGGATGAATATGAGGAAGTTGTCGCGAAGGCGAAGTTACTGGAGATGGACCGGCCGGAGTTCGAGCTGTTGGAGAGTTTGCTGCTTGAGGATGGGAAGTACTTTTTGTATGAAGAGCATTTGGATCGTTTGGGAAGGTCTGTGAAGTACTTTGGGTTTAATGTGGATAGGAGTACTGTTGAGAAGGCTTTGGCGGAGTTTGCTGAGTCGAACCCAATTGGCTCTTTGAAGGTAAGATTGTTGGTTTCGCGGGATGGTGCTGTTTCTGTCGAGGGTCAGGCTGTGTCGGCGATAGCCGGGCCGCTCAAGGTGCGACTTGCCGGAAAACCTGTTGATAAAAACGACCCCTTCCTCTACCACAAGACGACAAACCGGGCGGTGTACGCGAACTTTTTCGAAGAGCGCGGCGATGCGTTCGATGTTTTACTCTGGAATCAGGACGGTGAACTGACTGAGTTTACGAATGGAAATGTGGTTGTAGAATTGGATGGTGAGTTGTGGACGCCGACAGTTGCTAGTGGATTGCTAGCGGGAACCTATAGAGAAAAACTACTTTTGGATGGCGTGGTTCGAGAACGGGTTTTAAAGGTTGAGGATTTGAAGAGGTGTACGAAAATCTGGTTTGTGAACAGTGTCCGGAGATGGGTTGAGGTCCAGGTGGCCGAGAAATATTAGAGCTATCCGTGAAGCGAATGAAAAGCGTGTGCCGATTTAGCACACGCCATATTCAAAATGGACTTGTCTGTGTAATGTTGGAATTGCCTTCATGCAGGTTCAAGTCCGCACTTGTTCATCCGATGGGAAGATGCACATGTTCACGAGCAGGATGTAAAACGGGTAGAAGAACAGTGCTCCGAGCATGAGAAGCCCAGTTGCCGGGCTTGGGTTATCACCCTCGTAAGAAAACGGTAAAAGATTCGAAGTTAAATAGATGAGCAATATGTGATACGGCAGCCACAAGAGCATTGTCCAAAAACGAATGTAGCTGTCGCTGAACCATTTTTTCGTTAAAAAGTAGACTAACCCTGTCCCCACTATTGCTACTGTACCAATGCTGACAAGACTGATGATATCAAGTGTTTTGAAACTCCATCCGGTGATTCGCTGAATTCGATACGTGTTCAGTATAAATTCAGCCGGAATGAGCATCATGATGGCGTAAATCAGACTAATGGCATTAAGTTTAAGAAACCGAATACAGACCCCTCTCCCTATTAACACAATTTGGAACTATTTTACCACAGGTAGTGAATTTGGCAAGTTAGGAATCGTCCCCAACTCGCCAAGAAAAAAGTCGAGCGAATCTGCTCGACTAATTACTGTTCCCCAATAAGTTCGTTAATTGTTCCCGTCTTTCCAATCTTTGATAAGCCACTTTCCATTAATATACTCAAACCAGACTTGAACCTTATAATCATCGCCATACATGTCTGAATCGGTCACCTGGGTGAACTTATAGGAGGTTTCCGTCAGCTTCTCTTCTACATACGTGGCAGTCGGTTCAATAAAAAACGGGCCCTCATGAACAACGAGGTACAATCCATCTGGTTTTTCAGCAAAAAGATAATCTAATCTCTCTTCCAGCATTTCCAGCACAGCATAATCCCCCAGATGCTCATAAAATTCCCGCTTTGTTTTATAACCAGGAAGTCTAAAATCTTCTAACATTGTTTCATATATCGCACTCTGGGCATCTTTAAATTTCATTATAAGGTCCATCAAGTCAGGTGCGTCAATCTCATCGGATGCTGCTGGCTGTTCCTGATCCGGTTTCGGCTTTTCCTCAATATCAATCGGTTTATCCGGAGTTGCTTCTAGGTTCCCATCCTTAGGGGTTTGTTCCCCAGAATCGGCAGGCGTATCACCTACCCCGTTATCATCACCTGCAGGAGCCTGTTCCTTTATAGATTTCTGTTGATGTTTAAATTCCTGAACTACCTTGAATATCCTTGAAAACATGTCCTGTATATTTTCATCGTTTTTAATATCATTGTACAATCCGAAATCCCATGCTTTTAATCCACCGGTTTCGGTTGGCTGCAGGATACCGGCCGTATAGCTCATACCAGTTGTCCATCCCCATTTTTCCTTGTCGAACTCCATCCCTTTTTCGGTAAACGGGATATAGCTATTCGCACCAATGAAAAAGATCGGAATAGCAGCGTTTGTGTAAATATCCGCGTATTGGCTTTCAGAGGCTTTGACCAAACATTCTTCGGTGATAAACACAGCATCATATGGTTTCAGAATTTCCACAGACAGGTCTTCAAAGGGGATTGCAGTGAACGTTACTTGTTGCTCTTTGAGTATTGGCACGTCACCCAGCAATGCAATTTTAAGCGGTTCACCCTTATACTCCTCGAATGCGGGGACGGCCGTTTGGAGTTCTGTTTCCCCTGTACCGCTGTTCCCGCTCGCATTTGGGTTGATTACATACTGATAAAGCCCTCCGAAAAACAGGATAATGAGTGCCGCACTGATTAGTGTTGGCATTATTTTTTTTAAAGAATAGCGTTTTGGTGTGCGTATTGAGTGCAGGACGTTTTCTTTCATTTCCGGTGTGAACCTGAAGTCAGCCAATTCGCCCTTTAACATCTCGGTTTTTGCCTGTTGTAATTTCTTCTCCATCGTTCCCTCCCCTTTCTGTTATGGATTGTTTAAGCAGTTCCTTGGCCCTGGCAATCCGGGATTTGACTGTGTTTGCATTGACTTCGCAGACAGCGCTGATTTCGTTCATCGTCATGTCATGGAAATAAGCGAGGATAATAACCTCTTTGTACTTCAATGGCAGCTGAAGGATTGCGGCAGACAGCTCCTGGCGGCCGGCCTGGTCAAGGTATTCAGCCTCCGCGGCTTTTTGCTGTCCTTTGAGTAAGCTCGTGAAAAAATGGCTCGTGTGGACCTTCCGGTAATGCCAGCTTTTGACATGGTCCTTGCAATGGTTGATTGCGATCCGGTACAGCCAGGTTTGGATGGCAGACTCGCCCTGGAACGTATCGAGCTTCTGATAGCATTTGATAAAAATCTCCTGGGCCAGGTCTTTTGCTGTCTCATGGTTGCGGACATAGGAATAAGCCAGATGGAGAATTGACGTTCCGTAGCAGTCCATCAATTCTGATAATGTATCCTCTGTGTTCAAAACTGCTCCCCCTGCTTTCTGTATCTCTGTTAGTTATTAGACGATTCAAGTTTTGTGCTGGTTGATAAATTTGAAGATTTGTTTTTTAAAAAAGTAAAAGATTTGTCGATAATAAAAGAAGAGGTATTGATATATTTTTGAAAGCATTGATAAAAGTGAAAAAATGTCTTGATATATACGGGAATGTCTTGGTAAATACACTAAACTCTTAATAAAAAGATTTCGGGTTATCACGGGTTACAGTTGGATTGTTTTAAAAAGGAGAAACTTGACCCTTTTTACTAGGACTCGATAAGGAAGAAAATGTATTGATATACTCTTTAATTGTAACAATCAATAAATGGAAAGTGAGCGGTTGAAGAGGTTTTTTAAAAGGCGAAAAAAAGAAAAACTCGCAAATCCGGCGAGTCAGCAATTGTTTTACTGTATGTGCAAACTTGGTGTCCCCTCCTGGCTACTCCTCTGCTCCCTTAAAAAACACGTCTTCGATAATTATGGAGGCGGCTGCAAATCCAAGCGCGGAAAGGATTTGGCTGGCCAGGCTGGTTGTTCTGTTAAAAATGGGATCAAGGACGAAGCTGGCGAGTAACAGAAAGATGAATAATTTGATGAACAGGATATATCTTCGCCGCCGGTCCTTTTTGGTTGTTTTGCGATGCCCGCTATTCCTGCCGTTAACAGGTACAAGGCGTAGGCGAGTATGTAGATGATGAAGCCTATGATAAATTTGAAGGTAAAGAGATTTTGCACGTCTATAAGGACAATGGCTAAAGTAGCGGCCAGGCCTATGAACAAAATAATAGTGAGTATTTTGGTGATTCGAAAATCCATTGGACACCGTCTGTGAATAGTGGTCTTTAAAGCATCTGATAGGACAGATAGAAGAGTCCCAGCGCGACGGCCAGGCAGAGGAACTTGGTAACCCAATATGGCAGGATATCGAGCACCCAAAGGAATGCGATAAAAATGAATTCAACGATGATAGAATCACCACCGATGCTGCTAGATGCCAGCTCGCCATGGTGTTTCTTTTTATAAAAAATGCTGATTGACAGGAATAATAGGCCGAAAACGGCTGGAATTGCCCACATGATGTTAGGTCCTTTCTCTTTGTGATCGGCGGACGAGCACGAATTCAAGTCCCATCAGGATAATACCGAGACCGTAGAATATCATGAACAGCAGGGTCAGGAAGGCTGTATCCTTAGAAGGTTCAAGCCCCAGGCGGCTTGTGTAGTAGTTTGCCGCCCATCTTGAGCCAAGGACCATGATCAAAAGCTGAGTGAAGTTGACGAATATGATCGTCAGGATGTAGGCTTTTTTATGTTTCATCGCAGGTCCTCTTTGTTCAAGTTATCTTCTATGAACTCCCTGAACATTGCTTGCGCATTTTTTAACTTGATTAAGGTTCCTGTGGTTTTGCTGCCCGGGATGTTCCGTTCCACTGGAATTCCAAGGAACTTTCTTTCACATCTCCAGATTGGGAGCACGATATTAATATTGTACTTTTCTTTGTGAGGCTCGATATTGATAGAAACATAGGATGTGTAGCCAGGCTGGAACAGGTCTGTTTTGGTTTTTACCACATCAATTGAAATTCTTTGGTTCTTACTCGAAAATAAAGGCTTATATTCCGCTAATAATGCGCTGCAATGCTGGATGAATTCTTGTTCAGAAGCCTTGACCAGTTCCTTTACTTCCTGTGAAAATTGGCTTTGTGTACATCTCATTTCCAGATCGTTATTTAGTAAAGTTTCCATGTTATTCCTCCATCGGTTTGCACTTTTCAATTCAATAGAAGCAACAATTTCTCCGCTGCCCCTAAAACGAGCATGGCGAGGATAAGTGCCGTTACAAAAAGCAGCAGTTTTGTCCGCAAGCGCATGGTGCTGTATCGGTTGGAAAACTTTCCTGCCAGTTTGAAAACCAGTACCAGCAAGGCAAGGAATACTCCTAAAACGAGAGCTTCGATATAATTGAATGGTTTTGTTATATATAAGTCAGAAAGAATGTTAAAAGTCGCCAGGCTGAGAATGGCTGCAGTTTGTATTATTAAGAATTCCAGGTATTTCATGGGTACTTGTCACACCTCTCTGGGCCGGATGGTGGGCGTTGGGATGATGTTGGTCTTGAGCGCGTCGGCAGCTTTTTTTTCAAAAAAAGTCCTGCAAGAACGATTGCGCCCATCCAGAAGAGGCCTGCGCCGAAGAAGGCTGAGAACAGGTTGGTGAGCAGCATTCTATCTTTGACGGTGATATCGATTTGGGTGCGGCCGATGAAGTATTCGGCTGTTTTGTCGGCTGCCAGATCAAGGCCGCGGGTTTGGATGAATACGAGCAGCATGATGCCAATTATGTAAGAAACTAGTTTCAGTGGAATCACCCCCCTGTATGCCAAATTTTAGCATACAGGAGTGACTGGAGTTGTGAACAGTTTTGGACAATGGCGGGGCTGGGGAGTATAACTAATGAACTTCGTAAATGTAGTTTATTGTAGTCCATATGATAGATATCAAATTAAATAATCTTTCAGATATTTTTCTAGTAATTTAACGGATTTTTTATATTTTCTCTTATTTACTTTCTTCATAATGACGATCCAAATCATAAACAAGATTATCAAGCCGACAACAGTCAAGCCACCCTTAGCGAAATTATTTTGGATACCATCCCAGGGAGCTAATAAAACAAGAAAAGACAAAATAATAGCCATTAAACATATTAATATTGCTTTCTTCTCTACTTTTAACTTTAGTGAATTAATTTTCACCGTGCCTATTTTTATAAGAAAGAGATATAAAAGGGTAATAAATACATTAAAGAACACGGAAGCCATTCTTTATTTCACTCCTTTAATCCGGAATGTAGCTGGTCAATCTCCTTTGTGTGGTTGGTAGGATAAACCATAAACGACGTATTCGTCTGATTCCTTCCTTGGTCGATTAGAGTGCTTAGAAACGGCCGCCGCCCCGGAAAAATGAGCCGTCCCCCATTTGCCTACTCTTTCCTAGTGAAGACTGTGTCGAGGAAGGTTAGTCCGAGAGCGAAGCCAAGTGCTGGGAATATATTTCCGATGAGGTTACTGGATTCTGGCTTGAAGAGCAGGTCAAAAATGGAGTTGGCGGCAAAGAATAGGAGAAATAAAAGTGCGAATTTGATTGTTCTTTTGCGCAGTTCGGTTTTTGGGATTTTTCTAAGTTGCAGGGTGGCTGTGATGGTCAGGTACAGGGCGAATGCGAACAGAAATATGACATAACCTAATACCATGTCGGCAGCAAAGGGTGTGTCAATATTTTTGTAAATGATGAAGAATACCGCTAATGTACTGAGTACAAAAATGGAATATAGAAAGATGTTTAGATAAAAGCGAGTGTTATTCATAGTTACCCTTCCGTTCATAGTACTTGTAATAGAAAGTATATAGAGTTTTTAGAAAAAAGGCGAGGGGTGATTTACATATTTAGGTAAAAACATTATGCATAATGCGGTTCTGTTTGGCGGCAATGCAGTGTTCTTGTCTGCAGCTGGTACGGTTGTCAGAAAGTTTATTTGGCTTTAGTCGATAGATTGGTTGGATTCACTTCGCCAGGGCTTTATAATAATTGTAAAAGTCTGGGGGATGATGTAGTGATTTCAGGTGGGGCAGCTCTTTCGAGGGGTAAGGAGATTGCGTATACGTTGTTTAAGCATAATGAGTCAGCGGGTGGACTGGCGATAGTTCTGCCGGGCATGGGCTATACTGCTCAGGCTCCACTGCTGCATTTTGCGACAGGGATTTATTTTGAAGCGGGGTCTGATGTGCTGCATGTGAACTATAAGTATTCACGGGATGAGATGGAAGCGCTGAGTGGCGAGGAGTTTGAAGGGGATGTTCGGGCGGTTATTGATCATGTTCTGAGCGAGTCTACATATCACGATTTTTCTCTTATCGGCAAGTCGATTGGTACGAAAGCGCTGTGCTATTTACTGAAGGATGAAAGGTTTGGGTCGGCACGTACGTTGTGGCTGACGCCGCTTCTTCACTCGGATCATGTTTTTGAGATGATGTCGTCGGGTGGCCGCGATGGGTTGGTTGTGATTGGTGACCAGGATTCCTTTTATATGGAAGAGAGATATGCAGAATTAAAGCGCAAGCCACATTTGGAGTGCTATTTGGTTGAAGGCACGGAACACAGTTTGCAAGTTGAGGGTGATGCGCTGCGGTCGATTGATGTGCTGAAGGATGTCATGGTGCTGGTGGATGGGTTCTGTAAGAAAGGAAAATGAAATGCCAGCGACCGTCACTTAAAATCGAGCCATAGGGAATTTACTTCTCTGTGGCTCTTATTTTGTGATATCTCACAATTTGAGTTAAATAGCTCTCCTTTTAACCGTTACATTTCCGTTTCTTCAATTTCCGTATATAAAATATCCTCCCGCATAATGAGCAACCCGTAGTATGTATTTTTACTATCGCGTTGGCAATGTTTTTCTAATGGTTGCTCTACTGAGTTTATTGGGTTGGAATTGAGTTTGTCCTGAAAAATTGAAAATCTGTCCTGCAACGGTTGGGTAATGTCCTGTATTTTTCGGGAAATGTCCTGAATATCGAAAAATCTGTCCTGGAAATTTCAAAACTTGTGCTATTCATTAGTTTGGATTGGTGTTAATTAACCCGGTTGCTTCTGTTTTTGCGGGTTCGGGCAGGTTGGCTAGGATCTGGTGGTCGATGCGGTTGGTTCGGAGCCAGATTTCGGCCAGGGATGTGCCGCAGCTAGCTTTGATTATTTCGGTGGTGTTTGGATCGTGAATGGCTTGGATTAGAGCGGCTTCGACTTCTTGGTCATCATATTGGGCCAGGCCGATGGCTGCATCATCGCGCTCGTCCTCGCGGGCAGTTGGGTCGAGCAAGAGTTTAATTAGCAGTTGTTTGGACATGTATGGTTCCTCCTGTTCTGGCTGGACCCTACGTGCCAGGGGTGTCGCCCTTTAAGTGATATGGATATGTTTTACTTCTGTTTTTTGGCAAACGGTAGGCTTCCCCCATTTAACTTGTAACATAAAGTATATAAAACCTTTACAAAAAAGGCGATTGCTTTTTACATAGATTTCCTAAAATTCAGTTAAGGGCTCACTGAATGGAGGAGTTTTTCTATGAAAAATGCGGTTCTTTTTTGTGTGTTGTTCGTTGGAGGCAGTGCAGCGTTTTATACAGCGGTTAGCGTCGTTGCCGATGATGTAATTGGGCAGGTTGGTCATTTTTTCTGGCATTAGTAAATGTAAAAAACATATAATGAGTTTCATCCTATAATATCGATGAAAGCAGCATTTTTATAGTAATAAGTAAATGTTTTAAATTGGTCCGTTAATACGTCCTTGTTCCAAGAGGCCGGAATTTTACTTCTTCGTCCGGGAATTCCTCGGGGAATGCCTCACAAACCATTTCCCTTGTTAAACATTTTTCCAGAAACTCTGTCATCGACAATGGATATTGATAATTGTCCGTCGACCTTGTTTCATATACGACTATTGGCCAATCATTAGGGTCGCCTTTGGTTAGCCAGTATAGTTCATCACCATTGTCTGTGAATCCCCAAGGCAGTAACCCTCCCTCCGCAGGGAAGACAGTATAGGGATAATCCTCTGGAAAATTACTTTGGGAAACCAGGTATGCATCCCTAAGAGCTTTCCCCGTTTCAAAGAGATTGAGATTTTCATTTTTTTCAAATGGATTAAGAACCCATAAAAAGTTATCAATGCTTCCTGTGCCATATACCTTTATGAAACTTTTATAATCATCGGGCAGCCTGGTACCTAATCGAGTTTCAACATGCTCCCATTCACTATCTGCTCCTGCATTTACAGGAACAGCAGGTGGAATCAATACATTGCATTTCCATCAGCCCCTACTAGTATCCATTATTCCTTCTATGAAATTCTTTTTACAAAATCCACCCAGGGAATTATTCTCCCCCAGGATTTTCACGGGTATATTCTCTTACTTATGTCTTTAAATATGTACACTATTTTTCCAACAATATAGTTATTAATATCTCATTGCCTACTTGTTTTGCAAAATCCAAGGGTGACTTTCCTGCTTTATTTTTATTGTGGATATCAGGATTGTAGGTCATAAGCAATTCAACCATTTCATAATTTCTGCCCTTACAGTTAAATACAGCCGTCCATATAGCATTATTTCCGTATTTACCCTTTAAATTTACGTCTATCCCTCTTTCCAACAGCTGTTTTGCAACAGTTAAATCCTGATTTACACAAACAAGGTGTAAGGCGGTTTGCCCATCGGCATTTGTCATATTCACATCTATTCCTTGATCAATAAGAAAAGAGGCAATATCAAATCTGTTTCCGGAAATAGCATAATGCAATAGTCCAGAGCCACTACTGCTTTTTTTATTCATTTGTTTCTTATCAAAATTTCTCATGAAACTTTCCAAATCACCAAACTTGGCTAAAGTATAAATATCAGCATTCTCTGTTGGCATTTTTTCATCCCCCACATTTAATTTCAAACAGTCAAAAGTAAGTATATAACCCCTTTTTGTATCAGTTAGTTCCCTCCTGTGTCGCTTTACGCTTTGGCATTCTCATGTTTAAATATTGTTCGTGAAGTTAGTGTGTTTGTTTTATGTAATTTCAGCAACTAATCTTGTTAATTTTCCTTCAGTTATGGCCTATTACTATTAAATTGTATTTAATAATACAAAATCAAGAAAACTTAAAAAGCGATAAAGCCAATCAAGGTTTAGTAATTTCAAGTTTATATGAATACTTTAATTCAGCCTATTTTTGGTCTTTTTAATGAATGTTAAAGGTTTGGTCATAATTTGTTCATATTTGAGCGTTATGATAAATACGTGGTGAAAGAGACCCCATTCTTTTTCATAACTCACTCCCCCTTTTATAATATAGATATATACCATCAAACCCCTTATTTTTTCCGGCTTTCGAGCCGGAACTTTTTTTGTACTTTCGGAAGGAGGTTGCTTATGGACAAGCCTGATAGAATGAACCTGGTTGAATTGCAAAGATATATTGAGTTCTTACGTGGTGAACTAGTTGCGAAGGGTTTGGAGTTTGGGTTTGCCCATGAGACAACGATTGAGGCGAGTCATAAATTGGACCGTTATATTCTGGAGTTTCAGCGGATGATGGCGAGGAAGAAGGGTGCGACCTCTATGGCCTGAAGATTATTCTTGTGAATTCTTTTAATAGACGGAAATCCCAAGTTTTCGGATAACAAACAAGTGCAATTGGAAGCGCTGACAGTCCTGAAAAGTATTTCTAGTACAATTTGAAGTGATGAATAGGGAAAATGTACTTGAAAAGAGGTTTCGAGTACATTTTAATGCTGACGAATAAGTAAAATGTCCTTGAAAAGCAATTTCAAGGACATTTTGGTGTGCTGCCGACCGAAAATGTCCTTGAGGTTAGAAAAATTGTTGATAAAACCTAACTCTGCTAAGCTGCATCTTTTTCAGGCTTCCCCTCTTCTCTTTTCCCCAAAAAAGTTTGTTCCTAGTACTCCGAGAATGATTAAAATCGATCCAATTATATGATAGGCGCGGATTTCTTCATTAAGGAAGATTGCGCCGGCAGCGATTGAGATGACTGTCGACATATTTCCAAACACACTCATTCGTGAGGCGGAGATTTTTGAAATTGCGAAATTGGATAACAACGATGTCACGAAGGACGCCAGGATTCCAAGGAACAATATCGCGATGATGTAGTTCGGATCGAACATCGGTTTTGCAAAGCTGGACAGGGTTCCGTTTGCAAGGTGCATCGTGATGGCGGCTCCGTTGAAAACGAGAAAGCCGACGCCGAGCATGAAATAAGTGATTTCCATCGGTTCGAATTGCTTTGTCAGTTTGCGGGCCATGACGGTGTAGCTTGCGATTGCCAGGCATGAAATCATCATGAAGATGATTCCTTTCCAGTCGGCGAATGAAATCGAGCTGCCTTTCATGATAAAGATATAGATGACGCCTGCTACTGAGACAATGATGGACAGCTTTTGGCGCAGGTTTGTCTTTTCTTTTATAAAAAGTGATGCAAGGATCAGCGTCAGTATTGGGATTGTCGCCGACAGGATTCCTGCTTCCGATGACGAGATTGTTTGAAGTCCGTATGCCTGGAACGCAAAGAAAAAGGTTGGGTAAAACAGCGTCAGTGGCAAGACCTTTAAGTAGTGCTTGAAGTTGTCGAAATTGGTTTTAATGACTTTCAGGGCCATCAGGATGCTGACGGCAAGGAATGCTGCAGTGAAGCGAAACGCCAATGTGTCGATTGGGCTGGACGCTTCGACAGCTGTTTTGGTGAATAGAAATGAAAGGCCGACGATTAGCGCGTTTAGCATGGCGCTCATGTAGGCCAGGTAGGTTGTTTTTTTCATGGGTACACACTCTCTTCTGTCGGGGCCATTTGTCTTAGTAGGTTTCCCGTGTTTCGTGATGTTGATTTAAGAAAAAGTTAATCATTTATTTATGGTGAATTTATATTTTTCCTTTATTCTTGGAGATGTAAAGGTGCTCTAATTATGTTTACCTACCCCCTTTGATTAGTATCTAATCCCTTTCCCCGGCCTGCTTTGGCCGGTTTTTTTTTGGTGAATTTTGGGCGTTGCGATGAGACGGAAGCTTGAGGGCGTCGACCGATTTTTTCAAAAAAGAATAGGGCAGGATAAGTAACGGGGTGATTTTTGATGGCGAAGCTGAAGAAGGATCCGTCGGATGCTGGGGTCAGCGCGGCGAGTGTGAAGGGCAATGCGGGGCCGCACAATATCCGGCACAATAAGAATAAGGTTAACAGCCAGAATAATCAGTTCAAGAAGCATTGATGTGAGGGGCGCCCTGGGTGGGTGCCCTTTTGTTTAGTAGGTGATAAAGATGTCGATGAAGAGGTAGATCATCATGAGCAGCATGACGGTGATAAATGTGAGGAAGATGTAGTATATGCCTTTTGGGAGCACGTTCTTGAATCGGGGTGCAAGGAGGAGGATTGCGATGCCGATCAGGATTTGGGCTGCGATTTGGATCAGGGCGCGGTAGATCCCTTCTGTTGTGAAGGCGTAAGCGATGATTGCCAGGCCAGCTATGGTTAGGATGATTGGGAGTTTTTTCATAGTAAGCACCTTTCATTTTTTCCTTTATCTTATCACTAAATGCTCAATTAATGGACAGGCTGTTTGCTGTACAATGGGGATAGATGGTTTGGGGAGAGTGATGGTATGACGGGAAAACGTTGTCCGATTTGTGGTGGAGAGAATGACTGTATGGCAGGTGAGCGTGAAACTTGCTGGTGTGCGTATGAGGAGTTTCCGCAGGGGATTTTTGAGCTGGTGCCGCAGGAAAGCTTACGGAAGGATTGTATTTGTAGGAGTTGTCTACAAACATTTAAGGTTGAGCTTGAGGCGCAGGGGTGATGGGTCTAACTAATAAAAGATTGACGTACGGATTCTATTTTCAATAAAGAAACTCGCCAATTTTTCTGAATGGCGAGTTTTGCTTTTATTTATAAATTTCGCGAAGTATGTTTTATAAAAACACCTTATGACCGAGTTCCTGTTTATGGATTTAAATTTGGCTTACCTATCATTTTCCTTATTATGAACTTAGGCAAATTATAATGAGCTGTTAAGAAAAGTAAATACAGGTCTAAAAGCCAATTATTTGTCATTAAATCATAATCTTCTTTATTTATTTTCTTTTCAATTTCGTTCATTAAGCCTACCGATAAAGAACAAGCAAGAAAATATAAATATTGAGTTAATGGTTTAATCCAATCATTCTCGTTCCCGACTAGTGCAACAATCGCCCAAAAGGCAGCTGCTATCAAGAACCATATACTTAGTAATATCGATATCATTACTATTACAAAGCGAATAAATCCAAACATATATAAAGCCAACGTTTTTATTTTAATCACCACCGTTTGTAAAATAAATCACTTAATTATATAACATTTTAACAGAATATTCCATTAATTTAGTGATGACCTTAAAACGAATCGTTGTCAGTTACCGAGCGGAGGCATCCAAGCCTGACCGAACAGGGTGTCCCTCCGCTTCTTTGTGAAGCAATGGGTGGAGGTCCCTTCTTCTGTGGCAAAGGAGAAGCGTCCTTAATCTGCCCTATTGTGTCGCATAATGCGGTTTGTTTTGGGGATGTTAAGGGTGCAGGAATTTTTTGTTTTGGGAGGTTTGGTTATGCAGCAACAGAATCAGGGTATGCAGGGTCAGCAGCAGTTTATTCAGCAGCCGCCGGATGTATTGTCGGGGAAGGATGCGCTGTATTTGACTGATATGCTGACATGGAATTTGCTGGCGGCGAAGAAGGCTCATTTCTTTGCCCAGCATTGCCAGATGGAGTCAATGCGTGCGGAGGCGGAGAAGGTGTGCGAGATGCATACGCGGCACTATGAGACTATCCTTGGCCACTTGAACTCGCATGAAAACCAGAATGCACAGCAGTATATGCAGCAGTAGGAGGTGCGGAAAATGAGTAATTCGATTTCGAATCCAGAGACAAAGGTTGAGAAGAATCCGTCAATGAATGATCGTGATTTTATCAATGATTTGCTGACGACGGAAAAGTATATGACGGACGGGTATAATGTGTTCATGAATGAGGCTTCACACAGCGGGCTTTACAATGATGTGCTGCAGATTTTCAAGGAAACGCAGGATTGCCAGCGCCATTTGTACAATGTGATGTTCCAGGAAGGCTGGTATAAGGTCGAGCCTGCGCAGAATCAGGCGCTTCAGCAGAAGGCCCAGCAGTTTGAGGGATATCGGAACCAGCTGCCAAATCATGGCGGCGGGCAGATGCAGTAGGATAAGGTTAGGAAACGGCCTCCCCATGTTGTGGAGGCCATTTTATTTGTATGTGCGGGCTCTTAATCCTTTAGCCAGATTAATTCCACAAGCAGAAGGAGGAAAGCTAGTGCCACGATAATACTAGTTGCTATCAATACTTTTTTGGTAGTTTTTTTCTGAAGGTAGGCGTTAATGCAGGAACACTGTAGTGCACCGAGGAAGCAAATGTATCCGAAGTTGCGATAATCACCATAGTTCATGAGAGTAATGATATAAAGTAGGATGCCAACGATAATTAGTACGATACTCGACAGGTGTAAGTTTTTATTCATGGGAACCTCCTTTGCGGGATCAATTTCTGCTGGTTTCTTTCCAGCCAAGGTAGGAGTAAAAACATGTCCCAAGGAAAAACAGGAATCCGCCAATCCAGAGTTCATACCATTCAGGTTCTCTAGCTTGAAGGACTGGAATATCGAGAAACCTTTCTCCAAGGAGGACTAGTATGAAGCCTACAGTTAAGAAGGAAAGTTCTCTTAGTGTGGCTGAGGTTTTTAGAGTGCCTTTGTCCATTTTAAAAAGTATCCGGCTGACGGCAAGCAGAATAATGAAAAAAGATATTTTCAATAGTCCCCCCTCCCTCAACTGAGCTAATTAGCCGCTCCTTTATTTGCAAGCGCCCTGCTGACGGCATCGAATGCCTGATCGATATCCTCGAATATATAATGTTTTTCTCCAGTTGCAAGAGTAATGTGAAGTGCTTCTTTCCGATCATTTTCTACACTCAGCCAATTAATAATTGCAAAAAATACAGCTATGGATGCCACGGAAACCGCAATAATAGACTCTTGATTGAGGCTCCATGCGAATAAGAACACGACTGCTATCTTCAGAAAAAAACCTGCTGATTTGTTTTCTGTTAATCCGATTGAAATTGAGCTTACATGCTGAAGTGGAAATAATTTGTCTCTTGTTTTAATAAGTAGGTTGCTGACGACGATATTTTTGGTCTCAAGGTAAATTTGCTCCTCCATGGCGCCTCCTGTGGGGTGTTTTGGTAATTACCTAATTTTACCATATAGGTGTTTTCAATGTGTGAGAATTTTTTGTAAAATATTTTTGTGAGGGTATGTGTTTTGACGAGGTGCTAGCATTTTGCTATCTTTTATGAATACTCTATGAGATTTATGAACACTTTTGGAGATTTATCAATACTATTTGGGATTTATGAATACGATTTGGGATTTATGAACACTTCGGGAAAGGAATAGTTACTTTTAAGCGGCGCTATCTACATATTATTAATTGAAAAAGAGACAGCGAGAAAGAGTTTGCAAAAAGCACAAACTTTCTGGCCGTCTCTTATTTAGTTTTATAGATAGACCCAATCGCAGGCACCCGTTTTACCAGAGCATTAGGTCGCGTGCTTCTTCCCTCAGCTGTTCCCGGAAGTCTGGGTGAGCGATTGAGATAAGCATGTCGACGCGCTCGCGGATGGATGTGCCGGTCAGGTGGGCGACTCCGTATTCGGTGACGACGTAGTCGACGTCGTTCCGGGATAGCGAGACGACCGCTCCCTGGGTCAGTCTTGGGACGATTTTTGATATGGTCTTGCGTTCATTGCTGCCCGGGACGCGGACGTTGGCTGTCGAGTAGAGGGCGATGAATGATTTTCCGCCTGGTGACAGTTGGGCGCCGATTGCGGTGTCCGCCTGGCCGCCTGTGCCGCTGAATTGGCGGTGGCCGATTGACTCGGAACAGCATTGGCCAGTCACGTCGATTTCAAGTGTTGTGTTGATCGAAATCATCTTATGGTTCTGGCCGATTACGTACGGGTCGTTGACATAACTGCCGTTCAGTATCAGCACACCTGGGTTGTTGTTGATAAAATCGTACAGCTTTTTAGTACCAAGTGCGAAGGTGGCAACCATTTTTCCAGGGTGAAGGGTTTTCTTTTTCCCAGTGATAGCACCTGCATTAAAAAGGTCGACCATGCCGTCTGTGAACATTTCGGTATGGATGCCAAGGTCCTTCTTGGTCTGCAGCTCGTAGGCAACTGCGTTCGGGATGCCGCCGATGCCAAGCTGGATTGTTGAGCCGTCCTCAATCAAGTCGGCGATTTGCCTGCCGATGATTCGGTCCTTCTCGTTCGGTTCCGGTGATGGAAACAGCGGCACCTCGTAGTTTGCTTCAATCAAATAGTCGATTTCCGAGATATGAATTGTTGTGTCTCCGAATGTGCGCGGCATATTCGGGTTCACTTCAAGAATCACAAGGTCTGCGACTTCAGCGAGTTCTTTTTCATAGGTTGCGCTTAGACTTAGGGACAAGTAGCCATGCTCATCCATTAGTGAAGCCACACCTGCGAAAATATTGACGTGCCGGTGTTCATGGCGCCTGTTTCCTGCAAAATGTAAGTGGTTTGGGATGTAGGAAACCGTCCCGGCCTCGTGCATTTTCCGGACGGCCGGCATGTAGAACCAGCCTTCCATCAGGAAGCGTTCCTTGTAGTCGGTGTCGCTGAAATAAGGATATTCAAGGATTGGCAGACAGGTTGAAACATGAATGTCTTCGATATGCTCCGGAAGCGTGTGCAGCTTGGACAGGAAGCTGCGCGGTTCGGCAGCAGCCAGTCCGGAGACGATGTGGTCACCGGTTTTCACGAAGCTTAGCGCCTTCTCGACTGAGATTTTTTTTGCCGAATAAAGGTCGTTGTATTTATTCGATGTGATTGTCGCCATGTCCAATCGGCCCCCATTTGATGACGTTTGCTGCCCATGCATAGCCAATTCCGGCGGAAATCATGGAAATGACGGTTCCGTCCTGAATCTTGCCTTGCTCCAATGCGAGATGCAGGGAAAGAATCTGGTCGACTTGCCCTAAATGGCCGTAGTTGCTTAAATAGATTGATTGCTCTTCAGTCAGGCCAAGCGTTTCAAGCATGAACTTGTGCATCGAGTATTTGAAGTGCAGAACTGCCAGGTAACCGAGCTCTTCCTTGGCAATGCCGGATTTCTCGAAGGCCCGGTCAATGCAGTGGAACCAATTCGACATCGAGACTTCGTTCAGGCGGTCCTTCATATGCTTTTCGTCAAATAGCCTTAGAGATTTATAGGCTTCGTTGTAATTTTCAGGCGTGATTGGCTTTTCGGTGCCGCCGAATTCGACGCCAGCATCGCGCGCCATTGAGCCGTCGGTCATGATGTGTGAGCCGAGCAGGATATTGCGGCCAAGGTTCTTTTTTAAAATAATTGCCCCGCCTCCTGCTGCCAGGTTATACATCATCGACATCGCTTTGTCTGTGTAGTCGACGAAATCGCCATTACGATAGCCACCGACAATCATAACGGTGTTAAGATCGGGGTCTGACATCATCATGTCTTTGGCAATTTTCATAGCCGAAACGGTTGTGCAGCAGCGCTGCTGGAGATCGATGCCCCACGCGTTTGTCGCGCCGATTTTTTCCTGAATGTAGATGGCGGAGGTGGTCAGCGGGTACTCCTTCCATTCCTCGCCGATGGAGATGACCAAGTCAATTTCCTTCGGGTCGATTCCGTTGTTTTTAATGGCATCGAGGCCGGCGCGGACGCCCATTTCCTGAGTTCCGTCGTTTTCTCCAGGGATTGGTTTTTCCTTTAGTCCGAGCTTGTTGATGATGGCTTCTTCCGTCCAGATCCCGTTTGTTGCTTCAGCAACTTGCTTCGCAGTCATTCTTGGTTCGGGGATATATATCCCGGTTCCTACTATTCCAATGTGGGTTTCAGTCACCTGTATCTCCTCCTTTGGAAGGATTATTCACCTTAGTGTAGGATTTTGGAGTTACACTTGAGTTGCAAGCATTTTTAGGAGAAGTAAGTATCCCGGGATTAGCCTGGTTTGAAGTCGGGCATCAATTTACCTTATTTGAAAATAGTTAGTGGTAATGCCTATAATAGTTGAAGTGAATATTTGAAGGAGTGGTAATATGTACAGAACTGTCGGTGATTTTCTAGCGGAATGGTCTGGGGCATCAAGCGGAACAATTCAGGTACTTGAGTCTTTGACGGATGAAAAATTGAATCAGGCAATTGTTGAAGGGCACAGCACACTTGGCTGGCTTGGCTGGCACCTGGCGACAAGCGTTCCATTTTTTGCGGGACAGGTTGGCCTTAAGGTAGCAATGCCTGGGGATCCTGGTTCGGTTCCTTCCAAGGCAAGCGAGATTGCCGCTGCATATAAAAAAGCTTCAGAGGAATTGGTAAAAGCAGTGGAAGCAAATTTGACTGATGAAAGTATCGTCGAAAGTGTGGAAGCTCTTGGCCAGATGATGCCAAGAGGCGCTGTTTTGAGGATGTTAGTTGACCACCAGACTCACCATCGCGGGCAAATGACGGTATTGCTTCGCCAGGCTGGACTGAAAGTGCCGGGAGTTATGGGTCCAACTAGGGAAGATCAGATGAAATAAGTATGTTAAAAGCACCTCGGAAAAATTTCCGAGGTGCTTTTTGTATGAAAAATTTATTGGAATACTTTATCATGCGAGAAAGTTGTTTTACAGAGGCAGGGCGGTTCTATGTTACCTTTTGGCACCCGCTCCCCTTTGAAACCTTCCTTTTTTAATGTCACACTTACAATTTAGTTCTCGTCATCTTTATATTCGAGAATGTCTCCGGGCTGGCAATCGAGTGCTTTACAGATTGCCTCCAGTGTGGAAAATCGGATGGCTTTGGCTTTGCCATTTTTTAAAATGGAGAGGTTTGCCATGGTGATTCCGACCTTCTCGGAAAGCTCGGTTACGCTCATTTTCCTTTTCGCCAGCATTACGTCTATATTAATAATAATCCCCATTGGTTTCACCCCTTAGACTGTTAAATCATTTTCGGATTTGATATCAATTGCTTCTTTTAAAAGCCTGTGGAGAACTGCGGCAAACACAGCAATGACCAGCCCGGCGAACACTGGGACCATTCCCACTATGACTAGACCTGGGGCATCGTCCAGTTCAGCCACCATAAACACAAATGGCAGAATAACAACATAGATACCGCTGAAGACCATGGCCGAAATTTTAATTTTTCTCAAAGCGTGTACAGACAAATCAGAGAATGCCTTGTTTTTGTCAATAAATCCTAATAATTTAAAAGCCTGATACAACGCGGTGAAAAATGGAATTGCCGATACATACATGCCGATTACAATCGGATACAGAATATGGGCATACTCCGGGTTTGCCGGATTTCTCATTAACCAATACAACCCGAATGAACCAAACGCAAGAACTGGAGTTCCAATAAGGAAAAGCGCCAGCCTTAAAAATAATGTTGAGCCTCGTTTCATAAAAAGCACCTCGCCTAATTAATTTATAAGATGATTTTATCAGGTTATTTATCGATTATCAATAATTAATTATTATTTATCGTTGTTTTATTATTGATTTGCGTTTTGATTCCCTCTTATTTCCAATGTCATTGTGCTAATATCGAAAGCCTTATCCCTCTCTCGCTTGCACTCTCTTCTAAAATGGAATTCAATTAAACTAGGTATTGTGTGTGGGGTTTACTGAGTAAAAATGGAGTTGTAACAGACTTGTAACTGGGGATTGCTATTATGGGTTTGAGAGTTTGGCAACTGTGGTGAAGCGCAGTTTGAAATGGGTGTGCGAGAGTATTGCTGAAGGATTGCTGGATTATTGGGGTTGCGTGGGTCTTCCGTGTGTTTGCTGGATTGTGGTGCAATCCAAGTGATTGTGCTTCAAAGGAAAATTTGGCGTTTGCCAGAGCCCGGTAGCTATGCCATGGGAAGGCAAACTGGTGTCGGATTTCCGGACAGTGTCTGTTGTTTGCTACACAGCTGGCGGCGACCCCTTTTTCCAAAAGTGGGGTTGGGGGTAGGGTTTTCAAGTTGGCAAGGTTCTTGCATAGTAAATGTGTGATTATTTATTTAGGAGGTTTGTAGAATGAGGTTGATGGATAAGGTTGCAATTGTGACTGGCGGTGGCCGGGGGATTGGCGAGGCGACGGCGGTGAGGTTTGCTGCTGAGGGAGCGAAGGTGGTTGTGGCGGATGTGAACCGCGAGGATATTGACCGGACGGTGGCGATGATTGTGGAATCTGGCGGCATGGCTGTCGGGATGGTTGTCGATGTGACGGACGGCGGCCAGGTTGAGAAGATGGTTTCGGATGCTGCGGAGCAATTTGGAAGCGTTGACATTGTGGTGAATAACGCGGGGATTACGGCTGATGCGACGCTTTTGAAAATGGAGGAATCGCAGTGGGAGCGCGTGATTGATGTGAATTTGAAGGGTGTGTTCCTGGTTGGCCAGGCTGCGGCGAAGGTGATGAAGGAGCAGCAGGGCGGCGTGATTTTGAATGCGTCTTCGGTTGTCGGCTTGTATGGAAACTTCGGGCAGACGAATTATGCTGCGACGAAATGGGGCGTGATCGGGATGACGAAGACGTGGGCGAAGGAGCTTGGCCGGTACGGTGTGCGGGTCAACGCGGTTGCTCCTGGGTTCATCAACACGCCGATGGTGGCGAAAATGCCGGAGAAAGTGCTCGATATGATGAAGGGCAAGTCGGTGCTTGGAATACTTGGCGAGCCTGCTGATATCGCGAATGCGTATTTGTTCCTGGCGAGCGATGAGGCGCGGTATGTGACAGGTACTGTGTTGAGCGTCGATGGCGGGGTTGTGCTGTAATTCACAAGGGGTCTGACCCCTACCCCCTGTGGGTATCTTGGTTGTGTGGTTAGGCGGGGCGGATTCTAATTTGGGTTGGCCCTTTTTTTACATAAGATAGGAGGTGTTGTTGATGCCGGTTATGACGATTAATGGGAATGAGTTGTTTTATGAGGTGTTCGGGCCTGAGGATGCCCAGGAGACGGTGATGTTTTTAAACGGGGTGATGACGACGACGAGTTCGTGGGCGCTGTATTATCCCCTGTTTGTGAAGCTGGGGTATCGGGTGGTGCTGCACGATTTCAAGGGACAGATGAAGTCGGCGAAGCCTCCTGGGCCGTATTCGTTCCGGGAGCACGCCGAGGAAGCGGCTGCTTTGCTGGATGAGCTTGGTGTTAATGGCCCGGTGCATTTAATTGGAACGTCGTATGGCGGCGAGGTTGCGCTTCGGTTTGTTATTGATTATCCGGATCGGGCGGCTTCGCTAGTGGTGATTGATTCGACGAGTGAGCTGGATGAGACGACGAAGCTGTTTGTTGAGGGTTGGAAGCAGCTCGCGCTTGGACCCAAGGGTGAGGCCTTCTTTTGGGGCGCAGCTCCTTCGCTTTATTACAATGCGTTTGTTGAACGCAATAAAGAGTTTTTGGCGGAGCGGGCTCGGATGATGAATGACATTGATGACGAGTATTTTGCGGGCCAGGTTACGCTGTATGAAACGTTCATCCGCGATGCGAATTTTACGGATGAGCTTGGGAAGATTGCGTGCCCGACGCTGGTTGTGGTCGGCGAGAACGATATTTTGAAGCCGCGGCGGTTTTCGGGCATTTTGGCTAATGGGATTGCCGGGGCCGAGTATATTGTGATTCCGGAGTGCGGCCATGTGGCGATTTTCGAGAAGCCTGAGGTGTTGAAGTCTGCGATGGTTGGGTTTGTGGTCAAGAATAGTGAGCTGGGAAAAGAGTAGTTGAAGCAGGGTTGGTTCCCTGCTTCTTTATTTTCCAACTCTTTGCTTCTGCTTTAAATTTCTTTTAAAAAGACGTGTCCCATTTATTAGGAACATGTCTTTTTAATGATTCTCCTGCACTCTAAAGATCCTCAATTGTATTACTGTCTATTAGTTCAAATATCCGGTCATCCAGTTCTTCTTTCGAAAAATCCCCTAATATTAATTCAACCTTTTTTCGTTTATTTTCTGATTGAAGATTAACCATAAGGATTTCTTCTTCAACCAATTTTTTAATAGCTTTTGATACTTCAGATTTACTAAGGGAAAGTTCATCTGCAATAGTTTTCTGATTTACTTTTACAAATTCCTCGCTGTTTACCTTTGGCATTATATAGAGCAGCACTTTGTAATCCCTGCTTTTTAAATCCAATAACGAAATATATTGAAGCAGCGAGTATATCCCCTTTTTCTTCAGCATGTAAAATCCCCTTCTTTGTTTCCTATTGGGAAACTTATTGAAATTATAATGGAAATATTTTATAATAATTATACCATATAGAAACTGAAAAAGAGAGGGGTATTTTTATGCTTAAAATCAGCGATAAAGCAATTTTAGAAACACATGGGAGTTGTATCCTTGAAGGGTACTATGACTTTATTACCCAGAATAAATCGGAAAAAGCAGCTGTAATTAGCCAGATGACGCATCTGAGGCCTCTTATCGAATACTATCAAAAGACAACGCTTGATTTAAAAGGTGAGCGACTGGACTTTATAAGCGACAATTTACGAACCCATTATTTTTCAGCCAGTAAAATGATTCACCCAGAATCGCATTCTTCAAATTATTGCCCTAAACAGCTTAAAGATGACTTTAAATTACTCTACAAGTCTTTGTTTGGAAAAAAAGAATATAAAAAGTTGAAGAAAAAAGTAAAGCTGACCCATTTTAAACCCACTTCTCTATTATCCTTGTAAGAAAAAAGAGCTCCTGGCATTTGCCGGGAGCTTTCTTTATTATTGAGTTTTTGACTTTGAATTGCGGTGCTGTTCGTTAAGTTGTTTGATTTCGAGCATGAGTGCTTTCATTTCGTCCTTAGCGTCTGGGTAGAGAGTGTTCCAGTGCTGGGCGAGCGGCGGCATGGTCTTGGCAATGTGGGTGTACAGCGCGTACATTTTCACTTTTTCGGTTGTCTCTTCGTCAGATTGGCCGACAAGAAGCTCCGCATATTTTTCAAGTAATGCTTCGAACTGCTTCGCAAATGTTGTCTGTTCCATTGGCACATTTCCCCTCCATTTCGAGCTGACGGCATGGGCATGTTTTGCAGCGTTTATCTTTATCGCCTGTTAAGTATGAGAAGCAGCAGGTTTTGCGGACGCGGACCATTTCGTCCAGGTCCTCCTGGTAGGTTTTTTCGGTAAAGAACTTTGTGAGTGGATTGCGTCGGTATTTGCCGAAGACCGCTCCCTCTGTTTCGTTGAAAATAAAATTGAAATCGTCATCGGGGGGGGCTTGCCCTGCGAGTTCGGATTCGTATAGCCACATAATATAGATGGCAACATTTTCCCAAAGGATTAGCTTGGAAACACCGGTGACCTTGCCTAGCAGGTCAATGAGCGGGAAGATGTGGCCTGCGAAAAGCTCGGTGATTGCTTGTTTGCGCCATTGGTTGTGGTCTCCTCCATCCCATTTTTCCGCTTCCGCTTTTTCTAAAAAGAACTTCGGCAGCCAGCTACCTGTACCAATCGGGGCTTCAAAGAAGACGTTGTCCGCTTGGATGTTAAGTTTCTTGTTCAACGCGGAAATGCTGTATAGAGACAGTACTGCAATATAGGCATAACGCTTCATGAACACCGAGGCAGCGACTTTCGCCGAATCGGTCTGAAGCGTCGGCATAATTGATTCGATAAATGCCTCCAGCGCATCGTGGTCAAGCAGAGATGATGCCTGAATCATGCCGATTTTCTTCATATCGGTGTATCGGTAGGCTTTCAATTTTGTTTTTTCCGCGATAGTCAGCGGTTGGGTCCGTGTCTCGAGCTTCATTGAATACACCGTCCTTTACGGGATGAGGATTGGAATGATCAGGTTGGTTCTAGTTTAAAACCCAATCCCTAGCCCTTCTAGTAATTCACAATTTCACAAGGGGTCTGACCCCTACCCCACTGGGTATCCCTAGTTGGCGAGTGCGTTTTTTAGGATGCAGCGGCCTTTGCCGTATGGGATGCAGAGTGGTGTGCCGAAGAGCGGGTCGATGGTGACTTCGCAGTCCATGCCGAAGACGTTTTTGACCAGGGAGCAGTTGATGACGACTTCGGGACGGCCCTGGGCATAGATGGCTTTATCCTTGATGGCGACGATGTTGTGGGCATAGCGGCAGGCAAGATTCAGGTCGTGGAGAACCATGACGATTGTCCGTCCTTCGCGCTCGTTGAGTTCCCAGAGAAGATCGAGAATTTCGATCTGGTGTGTCATATCAAGGTAGGTTGTTGGTTCATCCAGCAAAAGGATATCGGTATCCTGGGCGAGTGTCATTGCTATCCAGGCGCGCTGACGCTGGCCGCCGGACAGGGAATCGACTGGACGGTCCTTAAGATCCTCGAGACCCGTTGCTTTCAAAGCGTCATTAACTTTACTCTCATCTTCCTCTGACCATTGCTTTAGCCAGGTTTGGTACGGATAGCGGCCTTGTTTGACAAGCTGGAGTACGGTCAGTCCTTCAGGCGCAACGGGTGTCTGCGGAAGGATGGCCATGTTCTTGGCGACTTCCCGTGTTGATAGTTTTGAGATGGCTTTTCCCTCTAATAGGACGCTGCCTGATTGCGGCTTCATGAGGCGCGCTATTGAGCGAAGCAGCGTCGATTTACCGCAGCCGTTCCCTCCAATGAAGACGGTGATTTCACCTTTTGGGATGGTGAGATTCAGTTCGTTTATGATAAGCGCATCTCCGTAGGACAAGGTCAGGTCTTTCGTTTCAATAGCAGTTGCATGCGTCAATTCAGACAGCTCCTTCGTTTTTTTTCAGTCGGTGTGTATTGCATACCTTAAGTTTTATCGGAAATCGGGGGGTGGCAGGCACGCCCGGAAGTTTGTCGAATGTCACTGGTTTCTAGTTTTAAACAATAAATATATAAAATAAGGCGCGCCGATGCCGGCGGTGAAGACGCCTGCTGGGACTTCGAGCGGCGAGAACATCGTCCGGCCGATCAGGTCGGCTGCCATGACGAGGATTCCGCCGAGGACTGCCGATACCGGGAGCAATGCCCCGAATGATGAGCCGACAAGCCTCCTTGCCATGTGTGGGGCCATCAGGCCAACAAAGCCGATGCCGCCTGCGAATGCGACTGATGTTCCAATCAACCCGGTTGCGATTGTTAAAAGTACAAGCCTCTGTTTCTGAACGCGCGAACCGAGTCCGGTTGCGACGTCGTCACCGAGTTCCTGGATGTTCAGGTTCCTGGCGGCGATGAGTGCAAGTGCAATTAAGATTAGTGTTGCCGGGAGAGCGATTCCAACGTTCGCCCATGTTGAACCATAGACGGTTCCGGTGAGCCAGATGTTGGCCTGGCTTGCTTGGAAAATCGGTCCGAGAATCATCATTAATGTTGTCAGTGCTTTCATGAGGGCCATCAGGCCGATACCGATCAGGACGAGCCTGATTGGCGAAACGCCATTTTTCCAAGCCAGGATGTAGACAAGGAAAGCGGCTACCGCTGCACCGATGAAGGCTGCGACTGGCATCCAGGCAATCGGGACGGTCAAGGCGTTACTTTCATCGCTAAAAATAGCGAGGAAGCCAACGACGGCAACCGATGCACCGCCGGTGATGCCGAGAATGTCGGGCGATGCGAGCGGATTGCGAATCATGCCTTGCAGGATACCGCCAGCGACAGCGAGCCCCATTCCAACGACTAGTGCAATGATGATGCGTGGAAGCCGGAATGATGTAATAATAAGCCGGTCCATTTCAGTTCCGCCGCCAAAGAAGGTTGAGATGACGGTAAGCGGACTGATTTTCATTTCGCCAATCCCGGTACTTATGACAAACAGTGCAGCTGTGGCGAGTGCCAGGCCGAGAAATACGAGCACTGCTTTGAGATCAAGAAGGAATGAGATTCTTCCTTTTAGTATGCGAAAATTTTTAAATTGGCTCATCTGTTGTTGAACCCCCTTCTTGCGATGTAGATGAAGAATGGGGTGCCAATGATGGCCGTTGTGACGCCGACCGGTACTTCCTGCGGCATAAGCATGTAGCGGCTGGCGATATCAGCGACAAGCAGGAGCATGGCTCCAAACAGTGCCGCAAAGGGAACCGTCCAGCGGTGGTCGATGCCAACGATGCTTCTTGTCACATGCGGGATGACAATACCGATGAAACCAATAGGGCCTGCGACAGCGACAGCCCCTCCCGCAAGCAGGATGACGAGAGCTCCGAGAGCAATTTTTACAAAAGCGGTGTTAAGTCCGAGACCTTTGGCGACGTCCTCCCCCATCGCCAGGACGTTCATCTTTCCGGCGATTAAAAGCGAGCCAAGCCAGCCAACAATAAGATATGGCAGGACGGAGGTCAGGTTTTCAAGTTCGCGGCCTGAAACGGAGCCGGCGAGCCAGAACAGGACTTGCTCGAGTGCCGCCTCGTTCAGGACAAGAAGACCCTGGGTGAGGCTTGCGAACATAGCTGTCAATGCTGCCCCTGCGAGTGTCAGCTTCATCGGAGTCAGCCCTTCGCGGCCAAATGAACCGACTGCATAGATTCCGACTGCGGCTACTGCTGCGCCGAGGAAGCTTAGCCAGGTGAATGCCTGGAGGCTATCGACCTTTAGAATCGTGACGGCGATGACGACCATCATTCCCGCTCCGGCGTTGACCCCGAAGATATCAGGTGAAGCCAGCGGGTTTTTGGTTAGCGTCTGGAGAAGAACACCTGCAATCCCCAGGCTTGCCCCTACTGCTGCTGCTATCAGCGCGCGCGGGAGGCGAACTGATTCTATGATGATATGTTCATTGGATCCATTGAATTTTGTGAATGCATCAATGGCCATTTTAATGGTCGTATCGGTGTAGCCGAATATGATGCTTGCTCCCATTAGTATAAGGAGCAATAGGATGGCGGCGAACAAGCCGGCCCATTTTAAAGCTGTATTTTTCAGAACCATGATTGCTGTTCCGGCCTTTCCAACATGGGTAGTTTGTTAATGTTTCTATAATACTAGTCTAAGTTGATAAAACAGCCATGTCAATGATTCTGATAATCATTTTCATTTAGAAAGTATCATATTTCAAAAAATTATCACACTTGCTGAAGCAGCTGATTTTTAATTGACTGCTTTCACTTCGGGGAGCTAAAAAGCCCACAAGCTGCAAGTAAAATTTGACACCTTTGTGAATTGAGAATTATTTTCAATTAAAGCGTTGACATGTTGGTTGTATCATTTTATGATGAAGTAGTCATTGAAAATGATTATCAATTACTTATTTCAGGAGGAACTGAAGGATGAAAAGATTTAAATCGGTATTTGCGCTACTCTCGATAATTACGCTGGTTTTCCTCGCGGCTTGCGGGAAGGGCAGCGATGAATCTGCCAAAAGTGGCGGAGACGAAACTGCGAAAAAAGAGAATACAAGCTACACTGTGGAGCATGCGATGGGCTCTACTACCCTTGAGAAAGCACCTGAGCGTGTGGTCATTTTAACAAACGAAGGAACTGAAGCCTTGCTTGCACTTGGTGTGAAGCCGGTTGGCGCGGTTCAGTCATGGACAGGCGATCCATGGTACGACCATATTAAGGACGACATGAAGGATGCCAAGGTAGTAGGCGTTGAAAGCCAGGTTAATGTGGAAGCAATAGCTGCGCTTAAGCCTGATTTGATCATCGGCAATAAGATGCGCCAGGAAGAAATCTACGAACAGCTGAAGGCAATTGCACCAACTGTATTTGCTGAAACGCTGCGTGGCGATTGGAAGGAAAATTTCAAGCTTTATGCACAAGCGGTTAATAAGACAGCTGAAGGCGATAAAGTGCTTGCGGATTATACGAAACGGATTGAGGACTTGAAGGGCAAGCTTGGCGATAAGGTGAATATGGAAGTTTCGATGGTCCGCTTTATGGCTGGCGACGTCCGGATTTACCATAAAGATACATTCTCTGGTGTAATTCTTGAGGAAATCGGCTTTAAACGCCCTGCGGAACAGGATAAACCTGATTTTGCTGAGAAAAATGTGACGAAGGAACGGATTCCTGCGATGGAAGGCGACATCCTCTTCTATTTCACATATGAGGAAGGCGACGGCAAGGCATCCGAACTTGAAAAGAATTGGATTAATGACCCGCTTTTTAAGAACCTTGAAGTTGCCAAGGCTGGCAATGTCCATAAGGTTGACGATACCATCTGGAATACAGCTGGCGGCGTTATCGCAGCAAACATGATGCTGGATGAACTTGAAAAGATTATGGTGAAGTAAAACACTAGCCTTGAATTTTGAATAAGATTCCCTTTAGTATTGAATGTTTACCCTCCCCTATTATATATTTTCGGCACCTGCTAAATCGCAGGTGCTTTTTTAATACGTAAACGTGTCCACGCTGTCCGCCGTGTCCACCCCATAAAGACACATTCCCCAAGAATGCGGGTTTGAGAGGAAGAATGTCCACGGCAGGGGTCTGACCCCTATTTGACCCCAATTAAATACATATTCCTCCAGGGTGTGGAAATAATAAGGCTGATATGTTTGGGTTTGTGAAGACCTGAGTTACTTCGGGTGTTTTGTATAAATAATAATGGGTTTGGTTTGGGGTGAGGGTGATGAGGAAGAAGCCGGGTAAGGAGGAGCAGGTTCCGATTGAGGAGATTATTACGCGGTCGACTGACTTTTTGCAGCGGCAGTACAAGAACATAAAGACTGGCGTGACATTCCATCTCTCCTATTTTTCGACGTTAGTCGATGAGCGGATTGTTCAGCGGGATGTCCTTCCCTATTTGCTTGAGCGGAATTTCGAGTTTATTAATGATGTAACTGCGTTGGTACCGGCGGCTAACATGAAAGTCGAGACCGATCCTGCAAAGTTGGAACTAGCGCTGATGACAGGGAATATTCTTTTGACAGTCGATTCGGATCCGGGTCAGTATGCGCTAATGGAAATCAAGACTCCAAATGTCCGCACCATTTCAATTCCCGAGGTTGAATTCAGTGTCATCGGGCCCAAGGAAGCGTTCGTTGAATCACTTGTCCTGAATACGAATATGGTTCGCAGGCGCCTGCCTATAAAAGAGCTGGTCACCGAGGAAATTACTGTTGGTTCGCTATCGAAGACACGCTGTTCTGTTTTATACATTGAGGGAATTGCAGACCCGGAAAATGTGAAAACAATTACCGACAGAATGAATTCCATTAAAATCGATACAGTCATCGACAGCTCGTACATTGTCCAAATGATTTCCGACAACCAGCATTCGCCCTTTCCGCAACTGCTTGATACGGAGCGCCCGGACCGGGTTGTTTCGGCCTTGACTGAGGGAAGTATAGCGGTCCTTGTCGACGGCTCCCCCCATGCCATCATCGGTCCGACGACGCTCGGCGAGTTTTTCAACGCCTTCGATGATTATTTTCTGAATTGGGTGCTGGCGTCTTTTTTTAGGATTATCCGGCTGTTTGCAATCCTGTTTTCGTTTTTGATCACGCCAATCTATGTCGCGGTTCTTACCTTTCATTATGAATTGATACCAAAGGATTTGCTGAGCACGCTTGTCAGTTCAAGAAGGCTGATTCCCTTGCCGCCTATCTTAGAAGCGCTGTTTCTTGAATTGACGATTGAGCTTTTGCGCGAAGCGGGGGCAAGGCTTCCGACAAAGGTCGGCCAGACAATTGGCATCGTCGGCGGTATTGTTATCGGGACAGCCTCTGTTGAAGCCGGATTGACTAGTAATGTTCTGCTCATTTTCGTAGCACTTGCAGGTCTCGCTTCGTTTACGGCGCCTGTTTACAAAATGGGCAACACCATTCGGCTGCTCCGCTTTCCTTTTTTACTCTTCGCTGCCGTTTGGGGCCTGCTCGGAATCGTGTTTTGCTTCTGTATCCTACTTACCCACCTGATTAGGCTAACGTCACTCAACCGGCCGTACCTTGAGCCCTATTATCCTCCCAGGCTATCGGATAATAAGGACGCGGTTATCAGATTACCCTTTAATATGCAGAAAACCAGGCCGAAGTTTTTGCGGCCCTTGAATCCAATCCGATCAAATCCAAAGAAAAACAACAAGGATATCGATGAATAATTGGAGGTGGAGACACTGACTGTATCAATACCCGAAAAGGCCAAGGTCTCGTCCTTCCTCACCTTTTTTCTTGTCCATAAAATGCAGTGGGGAGTAGGGATCCTTGGCTTCCAGCGCATTATTGCGATGTACGCCGGCTATGACTCCTGGATTTCGGTACTTCTCGCTGGCTTGGCAATCCACCCATTGATTTGGATGGTTTATAAGATGGCTGCGATTAGCGGCGGCGATATTGTCTCAATCCATGAATACACGTTTGGCAAAAAAATTGCAAAATGGGCCTGCCTCCCTTTCGTTTTGTATTTTTCGTTATTGAGCGTAACCGCCCTTAGGACTTTTATTGAAATTATCCAGGTCTGGATGTTCCAGGACTTGAGTACTTTCTGGTTTGCGCTTCCTTTCATGTTGTTAGTAATTTACATTGTTAGCGGTGGCTTCAGAACTGTTGCCGGAATCGCCTTCTTCGGCGTGATACTGCCTTTTTATATGATTTTCGTCTTTTTCTATACGATTCCATACGCTAATTTCAATCAACTCCTGCCCATCTTGGAGCATAGCTTCAAAGGGCTAGCCATGGCGTCCTTTAATATGGCATTGACCTATATCGGCTGGGAGATGCTGTTGACCTATTATCCGTTTATAAAAAATCCTGAAAAATCCCAAAAATTCGCCCATTGGGGTATCTTATTCACTACCTTGGGTTATACGTTAATCGCTATTATGAGCTTTGTTTATTATTCAGAGGGCCAGCTAGAACGGACTGTTTGGGCCACTCTGTCAATATTCAAAATTGTTGAGATGCCTTTTGTTGAGCGGTTTGAATTTGTCGGCCTGGCTACCTGGAATTTGATTATCCTCCCAAATGTATGCCTAGGGCTCTGGGGTGCGTCCCGGGTACTTAAACGGGCATTCCGCGTGAAACAAAAGGTCGGGATATATGTTATTTCCATATTGATTCTCGTTGCTTGTTCCCTAATTTCCGGGCGGGCAGACATCGACATGCTGAATACCATTACTGGAAGAGCTGGCTTTTTCCTAAATTTCGGCTATCTTCCGCTTTTGTTTGCGGCAACTTTGATTTCAAGGAAGGTGAAGAATCATGGCAAATCGTAGCAGAATCCTTCTTTCTGCTTTCATTTTGCTGACCGGCTGTGTGCAAAGGGAAGTTATTGACGATGTCCGCCTGATTACCGGACTGGGTTATGATGCAAGGGAGGGGTCAAAGGTGGAGGGTACCGCCCTGATTCCCTACCACCTTCCTGACCAGAAGGTGGAGAATACAACGTTAAGCGCTATATCCTCGCCAAGCCGGAATATTTTCAGGATTTTCCAAAAAAAATCCCAAGATCCTATTGTCACTGGCGCAACGGAGGTGGTCCTTTTTGGCAGGGACTTAGCTGAAAAGGGGATTTCCCCAACACTCGATTCACTTGAGAGGGATCCTGCTATTGGTACGAACAATTATTTCGCCGTTGTCGACGGCAAGGCCAAGGATATCCTCCAAGGAGATTATGGCAAAAAGGGGAACTCAGCCTATATTGCTGATTTAATTAAACAAAATACAAAAAATTTGGACTTGCCCAAAACAAATATGCATACATTCCTGGCCGATTTTTATATGGTCGGGAAAAGCCCTTACCTCCCTTTTATTAAAAAAAATGGCAATAAAGGAGTAGAACTGATCGGACTTGCTCTATTTAAAAACGATAAAGTAATTGATATTCTTCCGCCAAACAAATTGTTCTATTTCAAGCTAATGGTTGAAAGATACACCCATGGCGGTGTTAGAGTGGCCATGGGTAAGAACGAAGCCGTCGTCCGCAGCATTAATTCTAAACTGAAACCAAAGCTGACTGGACGAAATCCATATGAACTTACCATCAATGTCGAAGTCGAGGGCCTCCTTGAGCAATATACCGGAGGGCCTCTTAACAAAAAGATCAGAAAGCAAATCGATGCAGCCCTAAAAAAGCAAATCGAAACAACCTGCATGGAACTCTTCAAGCGCTACCAGGAAAAAGATATCGATCCTATCGGTCTCGGCGCCTTCGTCAGATCCCGGACACGCAACTTCGACCAGCAAAAATGGCGCAAAACCGACTACCCAAACATGCAAGTCCACGTCAACGCCAAAGTCAAACTGCTCGAAAGCGGCGTTGTTGAGTAGATAGAGGGGTAGTAGGGGTAGTAGGGGTAGTA
>NZ_HG964497.1:875206-1001707 GCF_000613125.1 Bacillus sp. EB01 | reverse complement strand
TCGAAGGCGACCGCCATTTTGTATTTGTTTGAAATTCATTTCCTCCTAAAGAAGCCTCGGACTATAACTTTTTTGAGAATACCGGGCTTCATTAGAATGGTGGCAGGCTGCACAAGGTTCATTACTTTAATGAAAGAGTCATAAACGTTTCGATCCTCGGAGGAAAGAAGGAAAATTTGTTTTGTGAACCATTGTTGAGCGGATAAGCCAAATGGTTTCTTTGCTTGTATCCCCGAATAACGAAGGTCTTCAGACAATACCATGGTCCAGACAGGCGCTATAATTTTCACAGTTTTTTTATGAAACATGTAGGCAAGCCTATTTAAAGGGATGTCTTTTTTCAATAAGCGGTGAAGTTCAAGTGCCTCCAAAACAGCAACGCTCATCCCCTGTCCGAAAACAGGATCAATCCGGCATATCGTGTCCCCCACCATGAGCAGCCCTTCGGGAAGTTCCTTGACTTTTTCGAACCGCCTCCAACTAATTTGAGGGACACGGAAAATGCTTGTTTTTGAAAGAGGCTTGCCCTTGCTTAATTCGGTATAAATATCGGGTTTAGGAAGCTTTTTGGCAAGCTCTAAAAATGCTTCCTTATCCACTCCTGCTTTTTTTTCATTAATGGCATTTTGATAGCCGAATATGGTTGCAATATACCGATTCCCTTCCACCCTGGAAAGAGTAGCCCCTATCTCCCCGAGAGGCGGCTCGGGATAGATGAGCTTAATCGACCAGTTCCGCTTAGGGTTCTCTGGCAGCTGAAAAAACTTGCTGACATAAGTTAACCCTATTGTTGCTTTTTCCGTAGGGAGAGCGAGGCCTAACTTTTCAAGCCAAGCTCCGGTAAAACTTCCTGACCCGCTTGCATCAACAACTAGATTAGCATCGAGGGTAATAGAGTCTGCTTCAGGGCTGCTTGCAGTCACTCCTGTTACTTTGTTCGCCTGCTTGTCGTAGTGATAGGATTTTACAGAGTGGTTATAATAGTAAGCAATATTCGGAATTTCCTTTATGTATTGGTCAATGTGCCATTCCAAGTGTGGCCTGGTTTGAAGTGTAGTTGAGTAGCCCCCATCATATTGAAGTTTCCAGACACCATGGTGGAACCAGGCGAGGTCTCTTGTAGAGTTGATTTTAATTGCACCGCTATCATAAAACCTGTTTGTGATTCCAGGGAATAAAGATTCAAGGCCATGTTCACCTGCATGTAGGAGGGCGTGTAAATGAGCTCCTTGGGGTACACCTTTTCTAGGTAACGGCCCCTGTGGCTCAGCATCTCTTTCCAGTATGATTACTTTTTTGAAATGGTCTGACAGCACCCTGGCAGCAAGCTTTCCGGCAATGCCGCCGCCAATGACTATCACTGTATTTTTTTCGCTCAAGTATTTCATCTCCATATAAAGTGGACTAAAGTTTTATATGCCCACTATATCATGCAACCAGTTATTTGAGTCAGGCAAATCCCGTGTAAAAAATAACTCAACCCCCTATACTAAGTGGAAAGAAGTAAAGGAGGAATACAATATGCATATTGAAATGTGGACGGACTTTGCTTGACCATTCTGCTATATTGGCAAAAGGCGTCTGGAGGACGCCATTAAGCAGATTGACCACCCGATAGAAGTGACATACCGGTGCTATGAGTTGGAGCCGGACGCACCTCGGGATATAAAGGAAAACATGAATGAAAAGCTGGCTAAAAAATACGGAATGAGCCTTGCCCAAGCTAAAGCGAATACAGACCGTGTAGTTCAAATGGCGAAGGAAGTCGGCCTCGATTATCAGATGGACACGATGATCCTGACAAACACATTTGATGCCCACCGGTTAACGATGTTCGCCAAGACTCAAGGCCTGATGAAAGAAATGACTGAACGGATTTTACAAGCTTATTTCACAGAATCCAGGCATATTGGCGACCATGAAACCTTAGTTGAATTGGCAGTGGAAGTAGGACTTGACCGGGAAGCGGTAAGAAACATGCTTGCCAGTGAAGATATGACTGCCGAGGTTCGAACTGATGAGCAAATGGCTCGGCAATACGGGATTTCAGGGGTGCCATTCTTCCTGATTAATCAAAAATATGCCCTTTCCGGTGCTCAGCCGACGGAAACATTTGTCCAGGCGTTGGAAAAAGTCATCGCGGAGGATGAGAAAAAAATCACCATTCTAAATCAAGATGGGAACCTCTGTGATGATGATGGGTGCGAAATACCTGAAAAGTAGTTGAATCAGCTGAACCAGTCTCGAATGTGAGACTGGTTTTTTATTTAGGCAGAGAACTGTCCCTATTTTGCCAGAGGGGAGGAATAGTTGGCTGGTTTGGCGAATATTTATGTCAGGTGGTCAATTTTTCCATTATAGGAGGTTGTTATGCTTAGTAAAAGTTTAGTAGAAGATGTGCTTACTGCAGCTTTATCGACAGGTGGAGATTTTTCGGAAATTTTCGTTGAGGATAGGTTCACGAATAATCTTACTTACCAAAGCGGCAGAGTTGAAACGGCTTTGTCGGGAAGGGATTTCGGCGTCGGGATCCGAGTGTTTAATGAGTTTCAGAGTTTCTATGCCTATACAACAGACTTTAGCAGGGAAGGGCTTTTGAAGGCGGCCAACCGTGCAGCCCAGGCGATTAAAGGTAAGGCTTCAACCGGCCTGGCACCTTTCAGCCAGCAAACGGCAGATTCAATCCATCCTATTCAAATCATGCCACAGGATATTGAGAAAGCTCGTAAAGCAGCAATCCTGCAAACAGCTTATGAAAAAGCGAGGAACTATCATTCTTCTATATCCCAGGTTACCGTTCGGTTGATGGATGAAGAACAAAACGTATTGATTGCTAATTCGGAAGGCAGGTTTGTTGAGGATAAACGGGTCCGGTCAAGGCTGGCGATTCAAGCGGTAGCGGTCAGGGATCATAAAATGGAATCTGGCTTTTATGGGCCAGGAGCTTATCAAGGTTTTGAGTTTTTCGAAAACCTCAACCTCGATCATTATGCACATGAAGCTGCCCGGATCGCAGTGACAATGCTTGATGCAGCCCCCTGTCCAAGTGGCAAGTTCCCTGTCATTATCGATAACGAATTCGGCGGCGTTATTTTCCATGAAGCATGTGGGCATGGCCTGGAAGCAACTGCTGTTGCGAAAAATAATTCCGTGTTTGCCAACCGGGTTGGCGAGCGGGTTGCACCTGAAATTGTTTCATACATAGATGATGGGACGATTCCAAATGAATGGGGTTCAATTACAATCGATGATGAAGGCGAAAAAGCCAGGAAGAAAGTCCTAATTGAAAATGGAATTTTAAAAGGTTACTTGATTGATAAATTCAATGGACGGCGTATGGGAATGGACTCGACCGGTTCCGGACGGAGGCAGTCGTTCAGGTTTGCGCCAACCTCAAGGATGACCAATACGTACATCGCTCCAGGTAAATCGACTCCAGAAGAAATTGTCTCCAATACCGAACATGGCATTTATGCAAAGTATATGGGCGGCGGACAGGTCAATCCAGCAACCGGTGATTATAATTTTGCGATCATGGAAGCGTATGAAGTGAATAACGGGAAACTTGGCCGTCCGCTGAAAGGGGCGACCTTAATTGGGAATGGGCCGAAAACTCTTCAGCTCGTCGATATGGTTGGAAATAACCTCGGCCATGGGGCTGGCATGTGTGGATCCCAAAGTGGAAGCATCCCGGTGAATGTTGGCCAGCCGATGATTCGTGTCAGCGAGATTACAGTTGGCGGGACAAAGGGGGAATAGGCAATGACAATAAGTGAACTGTTGTTTAAGGAAGCGGAGAAAAGCGGTTTTACGGATGTAGAAATATATCTGGAGAAAAAGGAAGTGTTTGGCTGCCAGGTATATAAGGGTGAAATTGACCAGTACGAGATTGCCGAAGACGGCGGCCTGTCATTCCGGGGCATTATAGATGGAAAGATGGGCTATGCCTATACGGAAAAGCTCGATGAGGATTCAATTCCATTCTTAATTAAGAATGCAAAGGAAAATGCGCAAATTGTGAATGATGAAGCACACGAAGAGATTTTTACAGGTAGCAGCCAGTATGAGGAGGGGAATTTCTATTCAGATTCCCTTGATGAGATAGGAATACCTGAAAAGATTCAATTCATCAAGGATGTTGAAAAAGAACTGCTTGCCTTTGATCCACGGTTTGAAGCGACCGACTGGTGCGCAATCCGTAACGAGTCTGTTACGAGGACGCTTGCGAATAATAAGGGACTGAATGTCAGCGATCGACTGAACTTCCTGTACGCGTACATTGAGGCGATTGTCAAGGATGGGAATGAAACGAAGACTGCGTTTGAATTTAAGTTAACCCAGGATTTTAACAAGTTAAATGCCAGGGAAATCGCTCAAAAGGCTGCAGAGAAGGCAATTGCTCAGTTGAACTCGAGGCCGATTGAAAGCAAAAATTACTCTGTGCTCATTAAAAACAACGCCGCGGCCCAGCTGCTGGCTGTCTACTCGGGCAATTTTTCCGCAGAGAATACGCAGGCAGGGATATCTCCTTTAAAGGATAAGGGAGGTAAAGAAATTGCTTTGAGCATGATTACAATTGTCGATGACCCGTTCCTTGAAGGCGGCCTTGGCTGCCGGACGTTCGACAGCGAGGGAGTGGCTACCAGGAAGCTTACGGTTGTTGAATCAGGCGTACTGCAGTCCTTACTTCATAATCAAAAAACCGCTAAAAAGGATGGAACATCAACAACAGGGCATGCCTATAAAGATTCATATAAGTCAGCTGTTAAGGTTGGTCCATCCAATTTCTACATCGAGCCTTCTTCTGCTGAATTCAGTGAGTTGCTCGGTTCAATAGACGAAGGTGTTTTGATTACAAGTCTTTCAGGACTGCATTCAGGTGCCAATACTGTATCAGGCGACTTCTCGGTTGCGGCAAACGGTTTCTACATCAAAGACGGAAAGATTCAATATCCAGTCAACTTGATGACGATAGCAGGAAACTTTTATCAAATGCTAAGGGATGTTGTGAAGATCGGCTCCGACCTGACATTCCCACTCTCACCAATCGGCTCGCCATCCATTCTCGTTAAATCGCTATCAGTTACGGTGGAGTAGGGGCGGTTCCCGTCTCCGCAGTTAGGAGGGGCGGTTATGGTTTACCGCCTAATTCGCAGAAGCAGATAAGGGAAGAGCAAGGCATACCTTCATTCATCCAGGGGATATGTAATATTTTTTAAAAAAGGACGTTCTGCCAGCTAAAGGAAGCAGGTGGAACGTCCTCCTTTTCAGGTTTATATAGGCAAGGGAGGACGATCAAGTTTCTTGCACCGTCCCAAACATAGTTGAGGAGAGGTTATTCTTGCACTTATAGCCATGGTTACCCCGAGGATTTTAATAAAGATTCATTCAACCTCTTTAAATGAGTATCCATATCTTAATGCTAAATAAATTGCTCTTCCATCACTTGGATTGTCCTTTCCATAGTCGACCGGGAGCAACGAGAAAAAAATATAATATAGAGAGAAATAGACCAGTTGATAAAAGAACTGGCTTTCTGGCCATATACCCTGTGTAATCAAAGTATTAACGATAAAAATCGTTAGGCCGTTAAAAATAATACCGCCTCCATAAATCAATGCGTGTTTCCATCTCTTTTCCCTCTTAATGTCAGTGTACTGGCATGCAGCATCTATGAAATAAAGGATGAAAAAGTGCATTCGTCCCAATGAAAGGATCTTTCTTCCTCTTCCAACATTTAAGTCTGCTTTGCCTCCAAAAAGAAAAATGAAAAAAACATGCCCAAATGCATGTATGAAGGCAACAATTGGCATCACAACAAAAAAGGCCCATGTAAATGTTTGCAGGTCATCCCAGGAAAACAATACCATCCCCCCTACATAGGACGAATACCTCTTAGAAACTTTATAAAACCTGTTAAAAAAATCCGGTAAAGGAGCGAAATGTAAAAAGGCAAACTGATATTGATCCGCTCAATGGTACGAGTGGCAACACTTATACATTGAACCTTTCTTTCCCGAAATAAGTTCCCAAATAAAAAGGACAGTCGCCTGCTTAAGAGAAGCAAGAGGACTGTCCTTTCTTGAATAGAAAAATTTAAATGGCCTTTCTGAACCGGCCCATGACCTCGTGGGTATGGGTAATGTTAACGAATGCATGGGGGTCGGTTTGTTTAATCGTATATTTAGTTTCATTTAATTGATACTTTGTAATCACAGTGGTTAGGACTTTTTTAGGCTTATGGGTGTATGCACCTTCGGCATCTGTTATTGTAATTCCCCGGGCATGCAATTCAAGCAGGGCATCACTAAGTTCTTGATATTTCTCGGTAACAATCATAACTGTCAATTTGTTTTGAGTGGTGTAAACCATATCTACCGCACTTCCGGCCACATAAATGGCAATCATCGTATATAACGTAATATTCCAGCCGAAAACTATTCCCGAGATTGCAACGACAGCAAGATTCATGCAGATATTCAAAAAACCAACCTGCATGTTCTTTTTCTGTGAAAGAATAAGACTCACGATATCTGTCCCGCCGGTCGAACCACCTGTTCTAATAATCAACCCAATAGCAATCCCATACAGCGCACCACCTATAATGGAGGAAAGAAGGATATCGTCGCTTACCGCATGGATAGGGATGAACTTTAGGCTTAAAGACAAAACGACAACTGAATAAATAGTTAGGAAAATAAACTTCCTGCCTAAATACTTTATTCCAAGGATGAATAAAGGGATATTGAACATCAAAACAGCCAAACCGGTATTAATATTAAAAAGATGATGGACAAAGAAAGCAATTCCGCTGACACCACCCGATGCCAGCTTATGCGGAATCAGAAAAGTGTTGTACGCAAACCCGAAAAGAGCTGAACAAAAACCAATGACTACGACCTGTAAACTTAACCTGAACAACGTAAGCACCTCTGTTACTACTCATTATGTATTAGGGACTGGTCCCTATTGCCAATGGCTATTGTACACCTTTTTCACTCAAATGTTTACCTTTTGTGACCAGTTCCTTGTGGAAAAAACAGGGACGGTTCCCTGTTTCCTTCGATTGCTGCCGAACAAGCGAGTGTGGGTACGCTTACATCAAGCGAGCTTTAGCAGACTGAATAAGCTGGTATGCAAGATACGATAAACTGAACACAAGGAAAGCATCAACAAGGTTCCATAATAAAGAGTGGGACACATTCCCCAGGCCTGCCGCATGAAAAAGCAAATCCACCATATCAATGAGGAAGACATGAACAGCATAAATTCCGAGTGCATTTCCGCCGATTTTAGTTATAAGCAGGCCTTTTCCGAGTTGTGGATTATGCAGCGCAAAAGAAAACAGGAATATCGTCAGGAACATAGTGGAGAGAAAGAACTCCCCATGCCTGGAGCCTAGCCCTTTTTCGAGCAAAAGGCCTTCAATAATCTGTAGGATTGAGAATAAGAGAAATAAATAGAAGTTCGTCTTTTTAGTTAGATTTTGATGATGTTTAAGAGGTTTGCTGTAAGAAAACCAAAAACCTGCTGTTGTGTAAAAAAGGCCAAAGAACAAAGCATCACGGGTGCTTTCGGGAGATTCGAAGAAAACTGAATACGCCTGCCCAAAAAGTCCATAGATGTACAAACAAAAGCTTGTGACCAAAAGAATCCCGGTTTTTTCAAGGTTGAAAAACAAGTAAAGGATAGAGATGCTCCAGACAAGGGCAATAACAAACCACAACTGATAACCGCTCGTCCCTTCTCCATAATAGAGGAGGCCAAGAAAGGATAATCCTTCTAAATAAGAAGATAATTCACTGCGTACATTCCCGTCGCCTGCTAAAATCATCACTAGATCGTATATGAAGTAAAAGACGAGCCAGCTGATGTAAATCTTAAGGATTTTTAAGACGTATTTTTTAAAATAACATTTGTTTTTATTTATGTTGGTTACTTTGCGGCCGAAAAAATACCCTGATGCCATAAAGAAAAATGGAACAGCAAACCTTGAAATGTTATCAAGAATAAAGTAACCAACTATATGGTCACTAGGAAAGGTGTGGATCACTACAACAGCAAATATAGCAAAAAATTTAATAAAATCGATTGCAAAGTTACGGTCCATGCATTCACCTGATTTTCTTTTTAGAATCACTTGATAGTATTTCCGAACTATATATCTTTATTTACGCTTATGCGGGTACAAATTAGTGATAATTAGTACAGAGAAACATACACAATATTGTAATACTGATGTTATTAAAATCATTCCATATCGAAGTATAATACTTGTAAATACCCTAAGGGGTAATAGTGAAGAGAGGGAACTAACTTATGAAAAAACTAGCAGGTATCCTATTAGTATTGATTTTTGCTCTTGCGGGATGTTCAGGAAGTTCATATGAAACTGTTGATGTGGCTAAAGCAAAGGAACTGGTGGATAGCGGGGAGATTGATGGTATATTAGATGTCCGTACCCCTGAAGAATATCAAGCTGGCCATATAGACGGTGCTGTAATGATTCCAATTCAAGTCATTGAAAGTGAAATGGCGAAGCTGGATAAGGACAAGACATATCTTGTTTATTGCCGAAGCGGAAACAGAAGCCAGCAGGCCTCGGAAATCCTCAGCGAAAATGGATTTAAGCAAATTTTTAATATGAACGATGGATATTCGGAGTGGTAAGAGTCTGTTAAAACAGTTCCTGATAAATAAAGTAACGGGTTCGGTTTTTAAGTAGAAAAACCTAATCATCATGAAAAGAAGCATTCCAAAATGAATTAGACTACTTCTTTTCGTTGATATAAAAAGGCTAATAAAATGAAACCTGTCGGGAATTATTTTATCCCACTCTTAAGGGACAGTAAGCCTTAAAGGGCAACTGTCCCTTAAGGTCCGATTGGTGAACTAAGATTTTTCTTAGGGCTTTAGCTCTTAGAAAAATGCATCGGGCTCTGCGCGACTAACTATCAGTGGGGGATGAACAAACCCCTATTGATGGAAGGTTCACTTTATGCTGGAGCATCAATTTCGTCTTCTTCTATGCGACTTTCAACAAATTGAACGTCTTTACGTGCATTGAAGCGGTCTGCTTTTTCAAGACTCACAGTAATATTGTAGTCGGGGATTCCGGCATATTTTTCATAGCGGCCTCTTGGAAGCAAAAAGTTTCCTTCCGGGAAATGGACTTGTACATTACCCCTGGAGACGTCTACAAACTTCGCTCTTCCCTGGAACACGCCGAATCCGTTGTAAAGAACGACTCCTTCACCTTCAGCAATGCTTAATTCCTTTGCATCTTCTGCATTCATTAAAACATCATAGCGGCCGGCACCGTTCAAAGGATCGACTTCATTATAGACCATTGAGTTAAACTGCTTGCCGCGGCGGGATGTGACAATGAATTGGCCATCCTTTTTACCGAGGTCAGGAATATCAACAGCAATCAGATTGCCTCTTCCATCCGGAGTAGGGCAGATTCCGTCTTCGCACAACCAGGAGCCCCCCCACTGGAATACATCTCCTGCATTCTTCAGATGTTGAATGCCGTCATAGTTAGGATTTGCTAATGCGATTTCATTCCGGATTTCCTGGGCGTCCTTAAAATCCACTGCAGCTGCAGCTTCCGGTTTCACTCGCTTTGCAAGCTCAACGTAGATTTTCCATTCTTCACGGGCTTCCTCAATCCGGTTCTTGTTACCTTTAATCTCAGGGCTGAAGTAGACCATCCGTTCAGTAGAAGTAGAGGTACCGCCGCCTTCCTGCTCGTAACGGGTCTTTGCAGGCAGGACAATTACTGCTTCCTTGGCATCCAGTAGGGTAGACGTGTTAAGGATAATATCCTGATGGACACGGATTTCAAGTTCGGATAATGCCTTTTCAATAAAATCAGGTTCCGGCATCGTTTCCAGGAAATTTCCACCTGACATATAGTAAAGTTTTATTTTGCGTTCATGATCATCTGGAAGGATTATATTTTCCAAGGTTACACCTACGATATCACCCTGCCAATCAGGCAGCTTGAATCCCCAAAGTGTTTCAATCCGATCAATATTGGCACCATAATAATCTCCACCTGGTAAGACAAACGGATCTGCGCCCATTTCGCCTGATCCCTGTACGGAAGAATGGCCGCGGAATGGCATTAATCCTGTATGTTTTCTGCCGAGGTGGCCCCGCATTAAAGCAAGGTTGGCAACTTGCGAAATGTTATCTGTAGCAAAAGAATGCATCGTCAATCCCATGGCCCATGCATAAACAGCATTCTTGCTCCCGGCAAGCAGTTCTGCAAGCTCAATGATTCGTTCTTTTGTAACCCCGGAGGATGCAACAATATCACCCCAGGATTGCTGCTGAACATGTGTCTTTAACTCAAGGTAGCCATTTACATGTTCATTGACGAATTCATGGTTGATTGCCGAACCTTGGATAACCTCCTCCATGTCAAACCAATGCTTCATAATTCCATGTATGAAGGCAATATCCCCGCCAATATTAACCTGGTAAAAATCATCGGCAAGTTTTGTTCCAAACAGGGCCGATTCAGGATTGGACGGAATCCAGTATTTATCCATGGCAGGTTCTCTATATGGATTAACTACAATGATTTTAGTTCCCTTTTTCTTTGCTTCTAGCATGTATTTGGAGGAAACCGGCGAACTATTGGAGGCAACGCTGCCCCAGAATACCAACACATCCGTTCCAATCCAATCGAGGTAGTTACAGGTTGAAGCACCTACCCCGATAGAGCGCTTCATTGCGGTCTTGGAAGGGGAATGGCAAATTCTGCTAGCATTGTCAATATTGTTGGTACCAAGAAAACGGGACACTTTCCCTGCTACATAATAGGATTCATTAGTAATCCCTCGGGCTGTGAGATAAAAAGCATATTGTTTGGGATCGAGTTGTTTCATTTTTCCGGCAATCATATCCATTGCTTCATCCCACGTAATACGGGAAAACCTTCGCTCACCTTTTCGGCGAATCATTGGATATGGAATTCTGCCGAGCTTACGGAGTTCAGAGCTGCTGTATTTTTTTAATTCATCGATATCCGCATGCAAGATTTCCGGTTTAATCGGACCTGCCGTATTCAAGCGGAGAACATTTAACCGTGTTGTACAAATATGCGGACCTGTCAATGTCTGGTCGTATAGTCCCGAGACACCAAGTGCACAGCCATCGCAAACTCCTTTTGTCAGGATATTAGTGGCATAGCCGAAATTGTCCCGGTTGTCCCATAGTGTTTTAACTGTATCACGAATATGTTTCGGCTTTACTTTGCCGAGCCCGAACGGAATGGGGCTTACCCAATGCTCTGGAGCCGGCATAGCCGATTTTTTCTGAGGTCCTGGATGTTTCGTTTTTCCCATATAAAACACTCCTATTTAAATCTTTATCCACATAAATGAAACGGAAATATTCTAGCTCGGTTGACCAAAGCAGAACTTAAGCTCAGTCTGCAACAGAAATTCAATTTGGACTTTGAGGACTTGCTGATGGCACTCCGCCCTTTTTCCTCTAAAAAGAAAAAACCACCGAAAACCTGGAATTCTAGTAAATTCTCAGGTGAACGGTGGTTAGTCTTTAGCAGGATCGCTGCCAAGCGCCATACCTTATTTTAGTTGCAATACTTTTTTTCAATGTCTTCGTCGAAAACAAAAATAGACATTCCAAAATCGCGGTCAATATCAATATCTACGAACAACTCAACGAATTTGCAACCGAGGAATTGTTCCATTTCTACCGGTGGATTTTTACGATACATGTCTTTTACCATTTCGGTTCTGGCTGCCCGCAATGCTTGTTTACCCTCATCGGCAGAAGCAATAAATTTTTCTACCGGTGAAAGGTTTCCTTCCATTTCACAAATGGCCCATTTTTTACAGAAAGTTGTCGTTATCTTGCTTGGCCCTTTCCCCATATGCTTTTTCCGAAAGGAACGGACCAAATTGCTAAACTCTGCTTCGTATTTATTCATAATTTCCCCCTGCTCTAGAGGCTTTCTAATTCTTGGTATTTTACCATACGAAGCCACTATAGAAAAGAAATTAAGAAGCGAGACTTCTTTGCTGTTCGTTTTTACTGCTAAGTTTTTTGATGTCGTAACGGATTAGGATGGATACAGCGAGAGCAACCACAAATAATACTGCAAAATAGGTAAGGCTTGCTGCATAGCTTTGTGTAGCGTCGTACATCCATGCTGCAAACATAGGGCCCGCCAAGCCTGCGGCCGCCCAAGCTGTAAGGATATAGCCATGGATTGCTCCTAGCTGTTTTGTTCCAAACAAATCACCGATATAGGCAGGAATGGAAGCGAATCCGCCGCCGTACATAGTGTAGACAATGGCTAGCATGACTTGGAAAAGGAATGCATTGGTTGTATGCGGTAACAAGGCAAATAATACAATTTGAGTTGCAAAGAAAATAGTGTACGTATTAGGCCTGCCAATATAATCGGAAATAGATGCCCAGCCGAGGCGGCCAAAACCGTTGAAAAGTCCCATGACTCCTACAAGTGCTGCTGCTCCGGCAGTTGTTAATCCAATGCTTTCTTGTGCAAGAGGCTTTGCAGCGGATAGAATCGCAATTCCGCATGTAACGTTTATGAAAAGCATCAGCCATAAATAATAGAAGCGGGTAGTTTTAACAGCTTCATTTGCCGTTAGTTGTGACAAATCCTGCTTAATTTTGGCTTTGCCGGATTGGACTTTTTCCTTGAATCCTTCAGGAAGCCAATCTGTAGGAGGCTTTTCTAAATAAAGGGAAGATAATGTCATGATTGCCAGGTAGGCAACTCCTAAAATAAAAAATGTATTTGCAGCGCCCACAGATTTTATCAATGAATCCATGATTGGACTGCTAATTGCAGCCGCGAAACCAAATCCCATGATAGCAAGTCCTGTTGCGAGGCCGCGCCTGTCAGGAAACCATTTTACCAGCGTGGATACTGGTGCAATATATCCAACCCCAAGACCAATACCACCAAGGACACCATATGTGATGTAAAGTAGCGGCAGTGATCCAAGCTTTACAGCTAGACCAGAACCTATGATTCCAGCACCGAAGAAGGCTGCAGAAAGCAATCCTGCTTTTCTCGGGCCGTGCTTTTCAACAAAGTGGCCAAGGAAAGCAGCGGACAGACCAAGGAACAGAATGGCGAGGCTGAATGTAAATTGCACTTGTTTTGCAGTCCAGCCAAACTGCTCCATTAAAGGATTTGTAAAGTTGCTCCATGCATAGACAGAGCCGATGGAAATATGGATTCCCACAGCCGATGTGGCAATTAGCCAGCGGTTTTTCGTTTTTCTCATAACGTTCCTCCTCGTTAAGATATTTCTGCACCGTAGAAATGTTTTTTATTATCCTGTTAGCCTGCTAAGCAATTGCAGCAAAAAAACCGCCAATCCATCGTGCATGCAAAAAATGGCATGCAGAAAAAGACTGACGGTTAGGTTCCAGCAGGATCGCTACTTTTAGACTAACAGTAATCGCTTTCAAATGTGCACGATTTTAATCGCAAACAGGATCGCTATTCCGAGTTAAAATGTGACATTTTTGTGAACTTTAAAAAAATTTTATCATTTCACAAACTCAAGTGCAACTCCTATTCTATTAATTTTTCACTATGTGCACGTTGTATATTTTTCTTGTGTAATCGATAAGAATGTGGTTAGATTTTAATTATTCAAAAATTCGTCAAGAATTTGGGTGATAAAATGCTTGAAAGTATGAGCCAAAAATATCAAATAACTAAATATGCCAATGGCCGATTCTGCAATGTTGAAGATGTAATTGTGAATGAATTCCCTTTGACTGTCTTCGTGAATGACGCTGAGTTTGCCACCATGGTTGTTACTCCTACCCACTTTGATGAAATGGTAATTGGTTTCCTTGCATCAGAAGGGGTCATACGTACCTACAGTGACATTCTTTCAATCAACATTGACGAAAATAAAGGCTATGCCTACGTAGATTTAAAAGTGAACTCAACAACAAACCAGCAGTATTATTCAAAGCGGTTTATTGGCTCTTGCTGCGGGAAAAGCCGTCAGTTTTATTTTCACAATGACGCCCGGACAGCGAGGACTTCCATGTCAAAAACAAAAATTAGTGCATCGCAGAGCATTTATCTTATGGATCAAATGCAAAACCGCTCAGTGGTTTTTCAGAAAACGGGAGGGGTTCATAATGCGGCACTGTGTTCACCGGATGAAATTATTGCTGTCCGTACCGATATTGGCAGACATAACGCGCTTGATAAATTATTTGGATATAGTATCTTGAACAACATTCCTGTACGTGACAAAATTATCGTTTTTAGTGGGAGAGTGTCTTCGGAAGTTCTCCTGAAAGCAGCAAAGATTGGTGTTGGCATTGTTTTATCCAAGTCGGCACCCACTGACCTGGCAATCAAACTTGCGAATGATTTGAATATCACAGCTGTTGGTTTTATTCGGAGTGAATCGTTCAATGTGTATTCCTGTCCCGAAAGAGTAATCGATTGAATTTTTGATAAAAAAGCCCTCAATGATTATGGCGTCAAATGCCCATTGAAGGCTTTTTTTGTGACTTTTTTTAATATGCTTGTAAAGAAATTGTTTGTGAATAATCACTGGAGAGTTGGGACCACTCGGAAATTCAATCGCATGTGCGTCTTCCCTTTTGGTTCTATCGGAGATACCTGTTCACATCAAGCAGGAGAAAGAGGTCGGGTGAGGCGAACAGTTAATGATAAAAAACGGAAAGGTATGTACACTATCTGTTCGGTGAAAATATTTAAGCAGCAATCATCAGATAGGAATACCTAAATGATTAAAGTTATACTGAGAAAACTTTTGGTCACCTCAATACTTCTTTGATCATGTGGTACCAAAGAGTCTCGCTTCTAGTGATTCGATGCTAAATTGTAATATAAAAAAGCCGTATAGATTACGAGGAAGCGAAGCAGGCAGACGTCTCCTTATCTTTCAATTTTACCCCGTCAGATTCTGATCATCCATATAGTTAAAAGATAGTAAGGGATTTAATAAAGGGATTAAGTATTAGGTGGAATTTCCCTTTTTTTTGCTTAAAGGCGGCAGTAGAAGAAGGGAATTCCAAATAAAAGCAGAAAGAATATACTAGAGATACCGCTATGCCTGAATACAGCCAACCATAAGGGAAAGGGTGTTTGTAGTGGGAAAAACGAAGGCTTTGTCAGTCGAGCTAAAAAAGGTTGATCTACCGAATGGGGAGACGCTTTCTTACCGGGAACGTGAAGGCGGAGAAAAGAATGTCTTGCTTGTTCATGGCAACATGACGTCTTCCAAGCATTGGGATTTGCTGATTGACCGTATGGATTCTGAGTTCAAAATCATTGCTGTAGACATGAGGGGTTTCGGGGAATCAACCTACCACAAAAAGGTCATGTCCATCAAAGACTTTTCAGATGATATTAAGTTGTTTGTTGATGCTCTCGCCCTAAAGGATTTTGCGATGATTGGCTGGTCGACCGGTGGAGCTGTCTGCATGCAGTTTACGGCTGATTATCCCGGATATTGCGACAAGTTAATCCTCCTTGAATCTGCTTCGACAAGGGGCTATCCATTCTTCGGAGTAACGCCCGAAGGCTTGCCGGACACGAGTAACCGCGTGACTACATACGAAGACGTTAAGGTGCATCCTACAACAGTTGCGATTCAGACAGCCTATGACCAGAACAACAGGGACTTCCTTAAAGCAACCTGGAATATGCTTATTTATACAAAGAATCAGCCGGATGCAGAGCTGTATGAGGAATATGTGGATGATATGCTGACCCAGCGGACGCTTGCTGAAGTCTATCATTCTCTTAATACCTTCAATATCAGCAGCAGGCATAATGGTCTGACAGAAGGGACGGACCAGGTTAAGAATATCAAAATTCCTGTCCTTGTGCTTTGGGGAGACAGGGATCTGGTTGTTAATAAACTTATGACAGAGGAAATTCTTGCGGACTTCGGCGGTCATGCCAAATACGTTGAGCTGACAGACTGCGGACATTCACCGCTTGTTGACGACCTTGAGCAGCTTAACGGGCATATTGAGGCATTCTTAAAATAAGATTAGGGACGGTTCTCGTTTGCCAAATGGGCAGAAGAGAACCGTCCTTCATTGTGTCGAATATCCAAAAGAGCAAGGAGGTAGGGTTGGAAAACTAACATCCCAAATCGAACAGCATAAAGCTGCTACCTATTCCCCATAGCTTTCAATTAAGTTGGCGATGTGTGCATATGCTCCGCCAGCCAGCAGTGCTGATGAAACGAGTACTGCTTCTGACAGCTCCTCGTTGCTGGCGCCTGCTTCGACAGCCTTTTTCGTATGGACATCAATACAATATGGGCATTGTGTAGCATGAGCGACTGCGACAGAGATAATTTCTTTAAATTTATTGCTGAGCTTTCCGTCCTTTGTTGAGGCAGCGCTGAAATTGGAGTAGCCCCTAAAGCCGACATGGGCATTCCTTCCGATAAAGCTTAGATTCTTTAGATTGCTTCTTGTGTACAGGTTATCCTCAGCTTCAGGGTCCTGGGCATTTTTGATGTGAGTACTATGGGTGACCGCACCTCCTGCTTCAATTCCAGCAGTCACAAATGCCGCCTCGACAAGCTCTTCGAGGGAAGCACCTTCTTGTTTTGCCTTTTTCGTATGTGAATCAATGCAGTAAGGGCACTGGGTAACATGAGCAATTGCCACTGCAACAATTTCTTTTTGTTTTTTGCTAAGGGCGCCGTCTTGAAAAACTGCCTCATTAAACTTCGAGAATGCTTCGGCTTGCTCGGGGGCTAGTTCTGCTATTCTGTTGAAATGGCGTGTATGCGATTTGTCGTAAAAGTTCGTTGACATTATAAAACCACCTCTTCGTAGTTTTTTAGTTTGGCCAACCGGCCGGTTCCCTTTAATTGTAGTTCTTATAATTTTTTGAAACAAAGAAATCGGCTTGCTGTTTAATGGGATAGGCCAATGTAAGGCCTATAATTAGTAAATGAAGGATGGTTCATGCTTGTTGATGCACAGGGACCATCCTTCTTTTTTAAGTTATGAAAGAAAAAATCACGAACTGGTTACGGATTCGTTGACCAAAGTCCCGCTGATTTCACAAATACTCTTGGATTCAGCTTCAGTCCGGCAACGAGATATTCTGCCAAATCTTCTGGATGCATCACTCGTTCAGGGTCACCGTTAATCAAATTTGTTTCTACCGCTAAGTCAGTGACGACGGTACTCGGTGTTAATGCCGTAACGCGGATGTTGTGCTTACGAACCTCAAGTGCCAAGGACTCAGTCAAGCCCAGTACCGCAAATTTAGATGCGCTATAGGCGCTAGTTACTGGTGCGCCTTTTTGTCCGGCGGTTGAAGAGATATTTACGATGTCTCCCGTTTTCCGTTCAACCATTTCGGGCAATACCGCTCTTGTGACATTGTATACACCCATCAGATTTACTTTGATGATGTTCTCCCATTCATCAGGATCCATTTCAAGGAAGCCTCCGAATTTCCCGACGCCGGCATTGTTGATAAGAATGTCAATCGGCCCAAGGTCGGCTTTGATATGCTCGACAGCATGTGTGACCGCCTCCGGGTCAGTGACATTGGCGGAAGCTGCTGAAACATTCACATCGAATTGATCGAGTTCGGTGCTGACTTTTTCAAGATTGGACATGTTCAATCCAATCAACCCTACATTAACACCTTCTTTTGCAAGTTCCATCGCAACCGCACGCCCAATACCTCTTCCTGCTCCAGTGATAATTGCATTCTTTCCTTTTAAAGAAATCATATGTATACCCCTCCTTATTTTCACAATAGTAATCATACCCTTGGAAAAGGTTTCTTACTCAGAATAAGCCTTCCGGAGGAAAAGTTCTTAGAATTTGCTTATTCACTGAAATGGAAGCAACACCTGTACTCCCTGTTTTAATAAATAGGTAGATGTCGGATTTAAAGAGTGTCTATAGTTTTACTGTTTATCTGATAATTTTAGTAAAAAGTCTAATTATTTAGGTTGTTCCGCTGTGAAAGGTGCCAAATTCAATATGGTTAAGGGGGTATTATTTCTAATAAAATCCATATTTGGATTAATTTTTAACCATTCTTTCGAAGAAGTTGTAAAATTCCAACTTACCTAAAAATATTTTAGTAAAATTAGTCGTGAAAGGGTTTACTTTTAGTAAAACATAATCTATTATTCTCTTATAAACAGCTAGGAGGGATATGATGAAGGTTTCAAAAATGCATTTATTTCTCGTTTTAACTTTAGTACTCTCTTTATTTTTATCAGCATGCAGTTCGTCTGGAGCAAATAGTAAACAAGATGAGGATGGTAAAGTAACGGTTCGCTTTGCTACATGGGATGTTGGAGACGATGTTAAACTCCAGCAAAAACTGATTGATCAATTCAATGCAGAAAACAAAGATATTAAAGTAGTTTTAGAAGCATACGGTGGGGATTATGATACGAAGATCACCGCAGGTATCGGAGCTAAGGATGCTCCGGATATCATGTATATGTGGAATTATCCTCAATATAAAGAAGCGCTCGAACCACTTGATTCATTTATTAAAGACCGTGGGGATGAATACAAGAATAATTTCTATGAAACACTATGGAACTACAACTCTGTAGGAGACGACATTTATGGTCTTCCGGTAGGCTACACAACTCATGTTGTTTATTACAATAAAGACCTGTTTGACCAGGCAGGCATTGAGTATCCTCAAGCTGGATGGACATGGGATGAATTTCAGGCAGCCGCTGAAAAGCTGACAGACAAAGGCAAGAAGACAACAGGATTTGCTTTCCCTGGCAAACCGGACCCATATGACTTTGAAATGTATCTATGGGGCAACGGCACTTCCTATGCTGATGAAAAAGGGAACTTGAAAGGGAATTTGAATTCTGCTAAGTCAGTCGAAACCTTTGAAATGTTCCAGGATATGCTTAAAAAAGATATAGCGATCACCTCTGAAGGATGGGGCGACACAGAAATGAAGTCAGGCAAGGTTGGTATGATTATCAACGGTGCCTGGTACCTTTCAGCTTTTGAAGAAGCTGGAATCAATTTTGGTGTTGTTGAAATCCCGTCGTTCGGTGACAAACCAAGTGCTAGTATCGTAAGTTCCTCGGGTATTGCGATGTCTAAGGATTCCAAGCATAAGGAAGAAGCGTTCAGGTTCATGGAATTCTGGACAGGCGAGCAGGCTAACAAAGAAAGGCTTTCTTTCGAATTGCCAGTCCTTAAGAGTGTAGTTGAATCAGAGAAACTTCAAGAAGACCCAATTAAAAAGGTATTCTACAACATGCTTGAACAAAGTGATGAGTATACACCAACTTCGTTTATCACAGAAGACTGGAGTCAATTGTCAGAGGACTTAGGTTTGGTCTTCGAACAAATCTTTAATCCTAGCACCCGAGTAGAACCTAAAGAAGCGCTTAATAGTCTAGTTAAGTAAAATCATTCACTTGGGGAATGAGGATGAGTCGTTAACAAAGCGATTTCTTCTCATTCTTCCTTTATAAAGAGCGGTTATTGTTTTTAAGGTCAAACCATTAAGAGGGAAAAATATGTTTACTAAAAAGGAAAAACAAAAAAAGTTCACATTAGTCCGTAAGAGAGTGCCATATTTATTTATTTTGCCATGGATTATAGGGTTTATTGTGTTCACGCTGGGGCCTTTAGCTTTTTCATTGGTAATGAGTTTATTTGATTGGCCGATTGCCGGTGAAGCAAAGTTTGTAGGAATGGGCAACTTTACTAAGATGTTTACGGATGACCCTCAGTTCTATGATTCTCTTATCATCACGTTTAAATTTGCCCTTATTTTTGTTCCGCTTAACCTTATCATCGCGCTCATTCTTGCTATGCTGATTACTCAGCCGGTTAAAGGTATCAAGGCGTTCAGAACCATCTTTTATCTGCCCGCAGTCGTATCAGGGGTTGCGGTATCGATAATCTGGGGATGGATGTTCAATACAGAGTACGGGGTCTTTAACTATCTCCTATCGTTCATTGGAATTGATGGGCCAAGCTGGTTGATCGATCCTAAATGGGCGATTGTAACAATCGTTATTGCCAGCGCCTGGGGCGTAGGAACTATGATGCTGATTTTCTATACCGATATTAAAAGTATACCGATTGAAATGTATGAAGCTGCTTCAATTGATGGAGCAGGACCAATTCGCCAATTTTTTAGTATTACGATTCCTACCATTACACCTACCATTCTCTTTAACCTGATTACTTCTGTCATTGCCGCACTCCAGCAGCTGACGCTTGTATTGCTTCTGACTGGCGGGGGCCCATTAAAATCCACTTATTTCTATGGATTATTCGTTTATAACAATGCATTTAAGCACCATGAACTCGGATATGCCAGCGCAAACGCATGGTTTATGTTTATCATTATCCTGCTCCTGACGCTGTTAATCTTTAAGTCTTCTTCGGCATGGGTATTCTATGAAGCTGAAGTAAAAAGAGAAAAAAAGGGAGGTAAAAAATAATGAAGCTTACAAAAAAGCATAAATTCGTAGTTTATACGATTCTTGTTATTTTCTCCCTTTACTTTTTATTTCCTTTTGTTTGGGCACTGATTACAGCACTGAAGTCAGAACCTGAGGTATTTACATACCCGCCAAAATTCATCCCTGATGTGCCGTTATTCAGCAACTTTATTGATGCCTGGAACAGCCAGCCGTTCGGGACCTACTTTAAAAACTCAATGATTGTAACTGTATTGACGACAATCGGCCAGTTGATTTCGTGTTCCCTGGTGGCGTACGGCTTTGCCAGATACGATTTTAAATATAAAAATATCCTTTTCGTTCTCTTATTATCAACGATGATGATTCCATGGGACGTTACAATGATTCCGCTTTATATGGAGTTCAACATGTTTGGCTGGATCAATACGCTGAAACCTCTTATCATTCCGGCATTCTTTGGATCAGCCTATAATATCTTCCTGCTTAGGCAGTTCCTAATGAACATACCGAAGGATCTAGAAAATGCAGCCCGTATTGACGGCGCGAATGAGTTTCAAATTTTTTATAAAATTTTCCTGCCAATCATGAGAGCACCTCTGACATTGATTGCTGTCTTGAATATTATCCTGGTTTGGAACGACTATCTTGGCCCATTAATTTATCTGCAGGACCAATCGAAGTATACGATGGCACTTGGGCTGGCATCATTCCAGGGTATCCATGAGCTTCAAATAATCCCGATAATGGCGATGACACTTGTTATGGTAATTCCGCCGGTAATCGTATTCGCATTTGCACAGAAATACATCGTTGAAGGAATTAGCGGTTCGATAAAGTAGTTTGGAGGTTTATGCAATGCAACGAGAAATGAAACGATGGGAAGATATCAGCTTGCTCGCTATGAACAGGCTGCCTGCCCATACAGACTTTTATCGATACAAAGAGTTGAATGAAGCCCTAGCTTTGAAAAAGGAAAAGAGCAAAGGCTACCAGAGCCTTGATGGGGAATGGAAATTCATTTATCTCCAAGCCCCGGAATATTCACCTCAGCATTTTGAGGCAGCCGACTTTGACATAGCTGGCATGGATTCTATTGAAGTACCTTCCTGCTGGCAGTTAAAGGGATATGGAAACATGCATTATACAGATGTTTTGTACCTGTTTCCGATCAACCCTCCATATGTGCCGCATGAAAACCCAACGGGGATTTACTTTAAAGATTTAGTTTTGGAGGAGGTCAAGGAAGACGAAAGCATCGTTCTTAAATTCAATGGTGTCGATTCTGCTTTCGACCTTTATGTAAATGGCCAGCATGCGGGGTTCAGCAAGGTCTCCAGGCTGCCATCGGAGTTTGATATTACTGATTTCGTCCATGAAGGAACGAACCGCTTGACTGTGAGAGTGTATCAATTTTCCGACGGGACATATTTGGAAGACCAGGATATGTGGTGGCTTTCCGGCATTTTTAGAAGTGTCGAGCTTTTCAGGCACCATAAAGATACGCTGAAGGATGTATGGATTGAAACCATTCCGGATGAGCAGTATCAATCATTCACTTTTACTATTAACGGTACCTTTTGGACAGAAGCGACCAGCAGTTTAAATGTGAAGCTTTTCCTAAAAGGTGAAGAGCAGCTCTCTTATTCCGTCAATGTTGAAGACGGAGCCTTCCAATCAAGCAGGGAAATTGCTGAACCATTGTTATGGAGCGCCGAAGACCCTAATCTTTATACTGCAGTCGTAGAATATGAGTTGCCTATTGGGAAAACAGAAGTTGTGCCAGTGAGATTCGGCTTCAGGTCGATTGAAATTAAAGACAATGAAATCAGGCTGAATGGGAAACGCATTTTCTTTAATGGAGTAAATCGTCATGACTTTAACCCTGTCATGGGCAGGACGGTCACGTATGACGATATGCTTCAAGATGTTATCCTTATGAAGCAGAACAACATTAATGCTGTCAGAACAGCTCACTATCCAAATCTCGATGCTTTTTATGACTTGTGTGATGAATATGGCCTTTATGTTATTGATGAAACAGATCTTGAATGTCACGGTTTTGAAAATACCGGCAATTATAATTGGATCAGCGACAACGAACGGTGGGAAAAGCAGTACGTAGACAGGGCAGTCCGGATGGTCCAAAGAGACCGGAACCATCCAAGCGTGATTATTTGGTCACTTGGCAATGAGTCAGGGGCAGGTCGTAATTTCACCGCTATGTACCAGGCTATCAAGGAAATTGATCCCTCCAGGCTCGTCCATTATGAAGGAGACAGAGTGGCAGCCTATAGCGATATGTACACGACTATGTACACTAGGTTGAAAGCTTTAGAGGAAATTGGTCAAGATGCTGAAGGGAAAAAGCCTCATATTTTATGCGAATATGGCCATGCCATGGGAAATGGACCTGGCGGATTGACCGAATATCAGGAAGTCATGAGGAAGTACCCAAGGCTGCAGGGCGGATTCATATGGGAATGGTATGACCATGGAATCCAGCAGATCGACGAAAATGGAAATGAATATTATCTTTATGGCGGAGATTATGGAGACTTCCCGACCAATGGGAACTTCTGTATTGATGGACTAGTATTCCCTGACCGGACTCCATCCCCTGGATTAATTGAATATAAGAAAGTAATCGAGCCAATTGTGACGGAAGCTGTACCAGGCAATCCGCTTCAGGTGAAAATTACAAACAGGTACGACTTCCGAAACCTGAAAGGAATCCAGCTTCGAATCGGAGTGGAATCGTTTGCGCAGTTAATAGAAGAAGTGGAAGTTCAACTTCCGGATATTCCGGCTGGTGAAACCATTGAGTATACTTTGCCAATCAACCTAGAAAAGGCTCAGGGACATGAAGATGTCTGGATTAGACTTAGCTACCATGAGCCGGAAGAGACAAGTTATGCGGAAAAGTGTCATCAAATCACGAATGAAAGCTTGCTGATTGAGGATACAAAGCGAATCAAGACAACTAAGGACCAATTGGTTCGTTCCGATTCTCAAATAAATGTTGAGGAAACCACAACACGGTTAACGGTGGAGAGCCCGCATTTCAATGCGGAATTTTCAAAGGTTGAAGGCGCCCTTCTTTCGTTTGTTCTCGAAGGGGAGGAAATCATTCAGTCTGGCCCTGAGCTTACGCTTTGGAGAGCATCGATTGACAATGACATGTATAAGCGTGATGCCTGGGTTAATAAATACTTCATTAAACATGCCAGGGAACAAATGGTTTCCATCAAACACCACGTTGGTGAAGGCTTGGTTGATGTGCAAATCAGAAAGTATCTATCCAGTATTAATCAAGGCTGGGGGTTTGACGTAACGTATTCGTACAGGATTACTTATGATGGAGTACTGAATATCCAGTTGGCAGGCGTGAAAGTGATCAGAGGCAAAGAAATTCCGGAGATGCTGCCGAGGATTGGAATCAATATGAAGCTTAATCAGGCATACAACGAAGTTACCTGGTACGGACGCGGCGATTCCGAGAGTTATCAGGACTCCAAGCGGAGCCAGCCTATTGGGTTATACACCAGTTCGGTTGAAGAAATGCATACTGACTATGTGTACCCTCAGGAGAATGGATCTAGATGCGATACCTCCTTCCTGGCGCTATCAAAGGGTGATCGCTCGATTCTTGTTAACTTTAATGAGCTTCGCGACTTCACTATCCATGATTACGAAACGGAAGCCCTAGAAGAGGCAAAGCACCGCGGAAAAATTAAAAAATCACCATATAACGTTTTGACTATCGACTACAGGCAGAGCGGCCTGGGCAGCAATAGCTGCGGCGAAGAACAGCTCCCTCCATACAGAGTCGGTGTCGAAGACTTTGAAATCGGCCTGGAAATCAGGGTAATCCAAAAGGGTAGCCTCGTAGAAGAAAGCAAATACTTTATAGCAAGATAAAGTACCATAATCCAATAAGCAGGGGAAACCCTGCTTATTGAGTTAAAAAGTAAGGAGGGGTCAGACCCCTACCCCCGGGGGGTAAGGGTCTGACCCCGGCTAGGAGAGATAGGATGAAACTAGATATTAAAGAAATTCCTTTTTCGAGATTTGGCTCCTATTTCTGTATTTCGGAGGAAAAGGATTCGAAGGATACTTATATAAGGGACGTTCACGGGGGCGATGATGCCCCGTCCCGTTTATTCAAGGTGGGTGTGCTAAAAGACGGGCTTGACCAGGATTTTGAAGTCCATGCCACGGAAGTCTCTATTCAATTTTTTATAAAAGGATCTGAAGAAGCAGTTGCCGAAATCATCCTTCCTAAGGAAGATGAACTCCATATTGAAGTAAGGGGTGCAGAATTAAGGCTGACTGCTGATAAAGGTAAATATGATTCGATGATGGAATTGCAAGAAGGGATGTATGAATATCATATTTACCCCAAGGAATTAAAGATAATGCTCGTTAATTTAAATGGGGTTATGGATATTCAGGCACCCTGGAATGTGATTGGAAATGAATACATTGATATTCGCTTAAGCAAGGGCCACTATGTTCTTGAAAGCTATCGGACTGTGTACAAAGAAAAAGAATATTTTTCGTTTCAAGAAGGGAAAGAAAAGGTCACTAAAATTTATCAGGCCTGGTTCCAATCGATGGCTCCTGTGAAATTAGAGAGCGAGTATCTCCCGTCGATTGAAAGAGCGGCGTATATTACTTGGTCAAGCGTCGTCCATCCGCATGGCCTGTTAAAAGATTATGCCATGTATATGTCCAAGCTTTGGATGTACAATATTTGGTCCTGGGACAATTGCTTCAATGCCCTGAATTTGGGCAAAGAACATCCTGAACTTGCCTACAGTCAGCTGAAAATTTTCATGGATACACAGGCTGAATCGGGTGCATATCCGGATTTTGTAAATGATAAGTTTATTTCCTACAATTGCATTAAGCCGCCTGTTTTTGCCTATGTGTATGAACAGCTGATGCAAAAAAATGACTACTTCAAGGAGGAGGGCCGGCTTAGGGAAGTCTATGAATCCACCAAAAAGGTATTAGCCTATTATGACAGCTACCGGACGTTTGATGGATGTCTTCCCCATTACAAACACGGAAATGATTCGGGTTGGGATAACGCTTCATTGTTCCACGCTGGCATGCCTGTAGAAGCTCCCGACCTGGCAAGCTTTCTCATCCGCACATATGATATAATGGCATCTTTTGCTAAGATTCTTGGTGAAAAAGAAGAATCAGCTTCCTTTAAGGATAGAGCAGAATCCATGTTCAGCCTGCTAATCGAGAGGTTGTACGATGAGAATGGCTTTTATGGCAGATTTGGAAAAGATGCTGAACCGATAGCAATCCGCTCCAGCTTAATTCTCAGGCTGCCGGTATTGATTGGCTACCGACTGGAAAAAGCCATTATGGACAAACTTGTAGCCGAGCTGGAGGAAAGCTTCGAAACAAAATTTGGCCTTGCAACTGAGAGTCCGTCAAGTCCTTATTATAAAGAAAACGGCTATTGGCTCGGGCCGATTTGGGCGCCAGTCACGTATTTATTTATTCATGCATTAAAGGTGAATGGATATAAGGATACGGCTGAAAGGCTGCGGAACAAGTTCCTTGATTTGACACTGCAAGGCGGAATGGCTGAAAACTTCGACCCATTCACAGGCAAAGGTTTGGTTGATACCTCGTTCACATGGACCTCGAGTGTCTTCCTTCAACTTTTACATGACAGGTTCGGGGAGGATTAAATGCGAAAGTATCTAGGTGAAATTTTTCTAACAATCACAGCCGTCATATGGGGCAGCGGGTTCGTGGCAAGTGCGATAGCCCTTGACCATTGGACACCGTATCAGATTTTGGCTGGCAGATTTGTGATAGGTGCAATTATCTTATGTGCGATATTTTTTCGGAAATTAAAAGGGATAAGCCGAAAGACGATTACCCAGGGTGTTATATTAGGAATTTTCCTTTATGGGGCATTTGCCCTCCAAACGGTAGGTCTTCAATTTACGACACCGTCTAAAAATGCATTTTTAACAGCCGTTAATGTCGTTATAGTCCCTTTTATCGCATTTATCTTTTATAAAAGAAAGGTAGACGCATTTGAATTAGTTGGTGCGATTATGGCGATGGTTGGGGTCGGGGTCCTTTCGCTTAAGGTAACTGGAGGAGTCAATATTGGCGATCTGCTGACCCTCGGATGTGCTGTCTTCTTTGCGCTTCAAATTTTTTATACGGCAAAGTATGTTAAGGATTCGGATCCAATCCTATTAACCTTAATGCAAATGATTGCAGCTGCAGCCATTGGCCTTATAGTAGTTATCTTCAAGGGTGACCCCGTCGGCCATATTGAGAGTGAAGGGATGCTATCGCTATTGTATCTAGGGGTGTTTTCAACAACTGTTGCCTACCTGCTCCAGACCGTGGCTCAAAAATGGATGTCAGAAACAACTGCTGCAATCATCCTTTCGACGGAATCCTTTTGGGGAATGGTCTTTTCGGTAGCGCTTTTGGGTGAGGTTATGACAATCAAAATGCTGATTGGCGCGATTTTAATTCTAAGCGCAATTATGATTTCAGAAACCAAGCCTGCTATTTTTAAAAGGAAAAAATTAAAGGAAATTAGTTGAATATGTAGAAAAGTGAAGATAAGAAATTAAATAGTAGTAGGAGATAACTAATGGCAACCATAAAAGATATAGCCAAGCTGGCGAATGTCTCAATAACAACAGTCTCCAGGGTCCTTAATTATGACGATACACTTAATGTGTCCCCGGAAACCAGAAAGAGAGTATTCGAGGCAGCCGAGAATTTATCATATGTGGTACAACCGAAAAAAAAGCAAAAGAGCAAGTGGAAGGTAGGCCTATACGATTCCTTCTCGCTCGAGGAAGAGCTGGTCGATACGTATTACTTATCGATCAGGGTAGCTCTCGAAAAGAAGCTAAAGGAAAAAGGAATTGATTTTTACCGGGTTGATAAGGAAGGAAATGGGGATGCCCCGAAAAGGCTTGATGGAATTTTAGCGCTTGGAACATTCAAACAAAAAGACATCGAGAAAATCAAAAGCTTTGATACACCGTGTGTTTTTGTTGATTCCAACCCAGATGAAGAGTATTTTGATTCGGTGAACATTGACTTTAAGTCAGCGACAAAAAGTGCCCTGAATTACTTGATTGGTTTGGGCCATGAACGAATCGGGTTTATTGGCGGAGTGGAAACTGATATGTACGGGAACCGATTCAAGGATTTGCGCCAGGATGTGTTTGAGACATATTTGAAAGAAAAACATATTTTTAACGAAGAGTTAGTGAAAATAGGCGGTTACGATCCAAAGGACGGATATATCCATTTAAGGGAAATGCTTAGTGGTGAAATTAAACCCACAGCTGTATTTGTAGCAAATGACACAATTGCCGTTGGCTGCTATAAAGCTGCTTATGAACTTGGTGTTAAAATCCCGGAACAGTTAAGCATTGTTGGATTCAATGACGTAGCCACTGCGAAATATATGATGCCTCCGTTGACAACCGTGAAGCTTTACACGGAAATTATGGGAGAAACCGCCGTTGATTTGCTGATTGACAGGCTAACAAGCAAGCGCGAAGTCAGCAAGAAGATTACGATCAATACAAAGCTCATCATCCGTGAAAGTGCGGCAGAGCCACCCAAATGAAACATTGGCAAATGCGGATTGCAACCTTGCTCGCCAAATAAGAAAGAGGCTCCATTAGGATGGAAGCCCCTTTTTTGTGGTTCATAAACTCCGCAGCATTTCACTTTCCGCGGAGTTTCCGTGTTAATGCCTTAAAGAAGGACTCTTTCATTGGTGCCGCTTTTTCCGAAATCTTCATCACAGTCCAGTGCCTGTCGTTTTGGATTTCCTCTCCTAAAAGGTCAATTCCAAAGTTCTTGCAAAACTCCTGCATGTCATCATAATCAAAGAAATGAGTTTCATTGTCTACACGTGCCAGTATTTCTTTTTCAAAAGGGAATGGAGAACCTTCCTGTTCAAACCCTTCTGTATCCTCTCCGCTATGAAGCTTTCGAATCAGTTCGCCGCCCTGATGGACACTGACCATATAGGTGTCTACAGTACTTTGGCCGATTGCCTGGATGACAGTAGAATTAAATTCAGCAGAAAGCAAGTTGGCTAGATCCAGCTGTGGTTCATAGGAGTCATGGAGAATTGAAATCCAGCCTTCTTTATGTTGACTAACAGCAAAATAGGTTGGAACTTCATTTTTGAAAAAATCAAAGACTGAATCCTGATCATTTTGGATAGTCGGTAATTCACCATGTGACTGGCTAAGCCAGTAACTCAGAAATTTTTTCACATCATTTGCTTTCGCCGTTTTTACATATAGTGCATAAATATTTATGGACATACAAACCTCCTAATTGGAATTGCGTATCTTTATTTTATAGGAAACCATTACGGCAAGGTGCTTTTTTCCAAAAAAAGCATCCACCGAAATGGATGCTCTTGTCATAGAAATGTTTCTGCCAATAACGTATAAGTTTTCATTTTAGCATCGTGGTCATGAACATTGTTAATAATCATGAACTCATTGGTTTGATAGATTTCACTGAGACGTAGTAGCTCATCCCTAACACTTTGAGGAGTACCGATAATCATCCGCTTTCTGTTCTTCCGTATTTTGTCTTTGTCTTCAGCTGTTAAGGACATTCTCCTCGCCTGTTCAGGGGAAGGAATTCTAGTATCCATGCCTCTTTCAACAGCCAGCAGCCATAAATCCTGGGTAATCGCCTGCTCTTCGGCCTCTTCCTGAGTTTGTGCGCACACGACAAAAATACAGACATTTGCTTTTGGCCTGGTGAGCAGGGGGGAGGGCTGAAAGGTATCAAAATAATGGTCCACAGCCTGTTTTCCGCCAGATGGGATGATGAAATGTCCGAATGTAAAAGCTGTGCCACTTTCTGCAGCGAGCCTGGCCCCTCTTTTGGTAACACCCAGCATCCATACATCCGGAATGGAGCTGGATTCCGGGAAGGCCTTCACATGATGAAATGCGTGACCTTCAGGAAGGCGATTTTGCAAAAAGCCCTGCAAATCCACGACCTGCCTCGGAAACTCGTTCATGCTTTTGCTCAATCCATCGGTCAATGCCAGCCTTGTTGCAGGAGCACCACCAGGAGAGCGTCCGATACCCAAATCAATTCGGTTTGGATACAGAGCTTCAAGAAGCTTGAAGTCTTCTGCAATTTTCAAGGGACTGTATTGTGGGAGCAGAACTCCACCCGAGCCGACGCGGATTTTATTCGTTTTTGAAGCAATATGTGAAATGAGAACCTGAGGAGACGACCCTGCGATTCCGTTGCTGTTATGGTGCTCGGCAACCCAAAACCTAGTATAGCCCAGCTCCTCCGTATGCTGGGCAAGCTTCACGGTGTTTTGCAATGCATCACTTGTCGATTCCCCTTGTCTGATAACGGATTGGTCCAGGACACTTAATCTCATTCTAAAATCCTCCACTGAAACACGTATTTATCTTAGATTCCCTAATGCGGGAGATATCTACCTTATTATAGTGAACTACCCACCACTTAATTTCTACAAAATTTGGAGTGGGGGCTTCCAAAGGCTTTCACCTTTTTCTTTTATTGCTAGGTCATCCACAAGACTATCGCCTCATGTCACTAGCCTTGAATTCGTGGCGTCCCTGCCACTACTGAAAATGGATACAACCTATATTGGCACTGGTACCCCAGCCATAGAACCTAAATCCGAAAGTATCTTGATTCCGTACTGTTTTAGATTTCTGGCCGCATTATAGTCTCTATCCATTTTTGTGTGACAATGCTCGCACACATATACTCTCTCTGATAGTTTCACTGTTTCCTTTTTTGAATAGCATTCACTACAAAGCTTAGTGGATGGGAAGAATTTATCTGCAAAGATAAGATGCTTTCCTTTTTTCTTCGCTTTATACTCCAACATGGTACGAAACATGCCAAACCCGTTGTCATGCAATTTCTTGCCCAGGGACAGGCATTGTGCCAAATTGCTCAAATCCAGGTCTTCCACCACGATAGCTCCATAATCATTGGTTATCTGATTACTTCTTTTGTGGAGAAAATCTTTTCGCTGATTTTTTGCCTTGGCCATGGTTTTTTGATAGTTCTTAAGCGTATTTTGATAAGTAGTTGAGTAAAGAATCCTGCCCTCAGAATCGACCAGGGCTTTATTCCAGTTCCTGGCCAATGACTTGTTCAACCGTCTCTGGCGCTTTTCAATGATCTTATGGTACCTTGGATACCCGGCTTTACGACCCTGGCTATCGACGTATAAATATGTTTGGCTATAATCCAGAGCCAGCACTTCATCATCCTTGATGTTACTCCGCAAAGGCTCTTGTTTCATTGGAAAATCCACAGACAACGATACCATATAGCGATCTCCTTCCCGTTTAATGGTCGCCTTCTTGATAATGGCTTCTTCAGGTAACTCACGATGCATGGCAATCGGGATTCCATTTCGAAACTTCGGGATACATAGTAGGGATTGGTGGTTACGTTGGACGATTTTAATATTTCCATTCGTTTGATTGGTGGAGTAGCTGAACTTTCCTTGCTTCTTGCTGTGGAATTTGGGGAGGCCTTTAATGTCTCGCAGAGTAGGAACATACCCAGTCGTTCGCATCTTTTTCCGGACCGCTTTTTTGTACTGCATCGGCTTTTTGGCGAATTCATCATTATATTTTTTCAACGCGGCCTGAAAACGGATTTTCGCATCATTGTAAACAAACGAATCGTTGGATTTATCGAGATAGTCATATTTCTGAGTGATGGTGGTGTAGTTAGGCGTTTTGTATTGAATATAGCCGCCTTGAAACCCGATTTTCTCCAAATGTTCGCAGAGTCCAGCTACATACTCATTGTATACTTTTCGTTCGCATCCGAAAGAGCGTTCTAATACTATTCTATCTTCTTCAGCCGGGAAAATTGCATAACGATACCCATACGTAACCCAATCGTCAGGCAACTCTTTTTTGGTACCTTTTATATAGTTTCCATTCTTGTCGGTAGCCATCTTTTCACCTCCCTTGTCCATGTTTGATCGAACATACTATATAAGAATATTTTACCAAAAAGAACGTATGTTTGTCTTGCTGTGGCATATATATATATTTAAGTGTTTTCCTTAGTTTCCCAAAACAGAAAACACACGCCATTCATCCCCCGCCTAAAATTTTTCGGATTTTTGAGGAAGGGGACTTCTGGCTAAAATTCGTTAAAAAAAGACCCTTAGAGGGCCTTTAAGAGATTTGGCTGACGATGAATTCCGCATTGGTCTGATATTCATCCTTACCCTGTACTTTATCAATCTTTTCAACAAACATGCCGAAGACCTTTTTCTTTTCCTCAAGGTCCTTGATTTCAAGTTTCAACTGGTTAAATCTTTCTTCAAAAGGCTTATGGTAAATCTCACGGATCGTACGGATAATTTCCTCATTCACCGTGGATTGACTTACCTGTTTGGTTATGCTGAACTTGTAACTGTATACTTGAAGCTCCTGCTTTACACTTTCATATTCCTTATCAATTTCCGCGAGCAATTCGAGGATTTCTTCTTTCCACTCATCCAGCGATTTTTTTAAGTATGATGATTCCATGCCCCGTCCCTCCACTTATGTATAAAACGTTTCTTCCATCTTATCATGCATAAATTACAGTCCCTTTTCTAACAAGTTACAAATTAGGCTTGTATATTAAATAGGTGTAACAAGAGGCGACTGATATATTTCATGGCGTCGGGAAAACTAATCTATATTATTTCACAAGGAGAGCATGATGATGAAAATTATATCCATGATTCAGCCATGGGCAAGTTTGTTTGTACTTGGGGAGTCCCAGTTCGAAACCAGGACGTGGAGGACCAATTATCGCGGCAAACTTGCAATTCATTCTAGCAAGAGGCCTGATAAAAAGGCGTGCAATGCTGGTCCTGTCCAGAAATTGCTTAAATTCCATGGCCTTTCAGCGGAAACACTGCCAACTGGCATGATTATTGGTGTTTGTGAGCTAAAAAATTGTATAAGGGTTATCGAAAATACAGGTACGATGGCTGTCCTGGAGGATGGACGGATTATTTCAGGCAAGGAATTATGGCTTGGGGACTATCGGGTTGGCTGCTTCGCCTGGGAAGTTGAAGGAATGCGGGCACTGGATGAGTTTATTCCTGCCAAGGGGCAGCTTGGCTTGTGGGAGTATGATGGAAACGTTTTGTGAACGAGTTATTTATTCTAGGAATATGTACTATACTAGGATTGTCCTAATTATCCTGAGAAATGTCCTGATTAATAAAATTTGTCCTAATCGGTTGCAGTTCTACTAACCCTAAATTTGAGTTAAATAAAAAAGCCCCTCCTTTTGATACCCTACTCACCTTTATTACGTAGTCCCCCATCAATAAAGGTTCTTGCAAACAATTCCTGTAGAGAAGTAAAACACATTTATGTAAAAGGATAAAAAAGTATAGAAGATATTAAAAGTTTACTATTGGTAACGCTTTCATACGGCATGCTTCTAAAAGATAATTAATTTGTAAGATTACTTTTTTGGGAGGAAATAGAATGAAGAAAAGCAGGAAATTAATTTCCCTTTTGATTGCCGTGATGATGGTAATGGTATTTGCATCAGCTTGCAGCCAGGGAACTAGCGGCGGCAGCAAAGATATAAGTGTTGGTATCGTATTGCCAACTAAAGATGAGCCAAGATGGGTTCAGGACGAACAGCGTTTTAAAGATGCGTTGAAAGGTACCAAGTATACAACTGAAATTCTATTTAGCCAAGGTTCTTCCGCTAAAGAAAAAGAAAACGTTGAAACATTGCTTAACAAGGGAATCGATGTCCTAATTATTTGTCCTCACGATGGTGCTGCTGCAGCTGCTGCAGTTGAAGCTGCCAAGAAAGATGGCGTTACAGTCATTGCTTATGACCGCCTTATAACTGATACAGATGCAGTGGATTATTATGTTACATTTGATAGCCTTGCAGTTGGTGCAGCACAGGGACAATACCTGATTGATAATGCAAAAGGTAAAGACGTACCATTGTATCTTTACGCAGGTGCGGCTTCTGACAACAACGCATTTCTTTTCTTCCAAGGCGCATGGAGTGTTCTTCAGCCAAAGATTGCTGATGGCACATTCAAAATCGCTAACTCCAGTGAAGCTGAAGCTTTGAAGGATAAAGCTGAACTTTCGCGTGATGAGCTTAGCAAGGTCATTGGTCAGGTAACAACGAACTGGGATGCTAACGAGGCAAAAAATAAAGCGCAAACACACTTGACAGCAGCTGCCGCTGATGCAAAAGGTGATGTATCAATCCTTGCTCCAAACGATGGAACAGCACGCTCCATTGCAGACGTTTTTGCAACTGACAGTGCTGTAAAAAGCTACACAGTAACTGGCCAGGATGCTGAAAAAGCTTCAATTCAATACATTATTGATGGCAAACAATCGATGACAGTATTCAAGGATGTCCGTACTCTTGTTAAAGATGCAATGGGCATGGCCATCAATATCCTTGACGATAAGAAACCTGAAACAACAGGCTCGTATGACAACGGCGAAATCGAGGTAAAAGCAAAGCAAACAAATGTTATCGTCGTTAACAAAGAAAATGTTAAAAAAGAACTGATTGATTCTGAGTATTACAAAGCAGATGAATTTACAGGCCTTGAGTAGAAAAGTGGTAGCGCCTGTTTAGCGGCGTATGGCCTGGAGGGCTCCTGAACGAGATAAAAAAAAACACGAAGAGGCCTTAAGCCGTTTCGATGTTGACTTATCGTAAGGAGAGGGCCTGAAGGACACTAGCCGCTGGGCGCTGCAGCTGGACAAATTAAGAAAATAGCATAAAGATGACGCGGAATGGTGATAGACTCGTCTATCACTATTTCGGGTTACACTTGTTTGGCTAAGGGAGGGTTCGAGAGTTGAGCGACTATATTTTGGAGATGAAGACTATTTCCAAGGAATTCACAGGAGTCAAGGCGCTCTCAAATGTTAACTTCAAGGTGGAGAAGGGCGAGATACACTGTCTGATCGGTGAAAACGGAGCCGGCAAATCTACCCTGATGAAAGTACTGAGCGGAGTTTATCCTTTCGGTACGTATGAAGGGGATATTGTATTCGAGGGCAGCGTGCAGAAATTCAATAAAATCAATGACAGTGTAAAAGCGGGCATCGTCATCATATACCAGGAGCTGGCTTTGTTCCCGGACCTTACTGTGTACGAGAACATTTTTGTTGGCAATGAAATTAGACGTGGTGGTGTCGTAGACTGGAATCAGACAATTGCCCAGTCCAAGAACATGCTGGAAAAGGTTAAGCTCGATGTGAATCCGGAAACACTTGTAAAGGATTTAAGCGTGGGCAAACAGCAATTGGTCGAAATTGCAAAAGCCTTAAGCAAAGACGTTAAGCTTCTTATTCTTGATGAGCCTACTGCAGCACTTAATGAAGATGACAGTGAAAATCTGTTAAAGCTATTGGGTGAGCTAAAACAGCAGGGGATTACTTGTATCATGATTTCTCACAAGCTGAAAGAGGTTATCGCAATCGCGGATAAGGCAACGGTGCTGCGTGATGGCCAAACCATCTGCACATTGGATAAAGCAAAGGGCGAAGTTCAGGAAAACGTCATTATCAAGAACATGGTCGGCCGGGAAATCGAGGATATTTATCCTAAGCGGCCAACTAAAACATTCGGCGAAAAGGTTCTTGAACTGCGCAATTGGTCTGCTTATGATACCCAGTTGGCCCGCCAGGTTGTCAAAAATGTTGATTTTCATGTAAATAAAGGTGAAATTGTCGGGATTGCCGGATTAATGGGATCGGGCAGAACCGAACTTGCGTTGAGTGTCTTTGGTAATCCGAAATCCTATAAATTGCAGGGCGAGCTGTTTGTGGATGGCAAGACTAGAAACCTGAAACATACAAGTGATGCTATAAGAGCTGGAATTGCCTACGTAACGGAAGATCGAAAGGGTAACGGTTTATTTTTGATACAGGATATTAAAAACAATGTATCCGCCGCAAATCTGAAAAGCGTGGCCGCAAATGGAGTTATTAATGATAACGAAGAAATTAAGAAGGTAAGAGAATATAAGGAATCGATGTATATTAAGGCTCCGTCGATTGAGCAGCTCGTAGGTAATTTGAGCGGTGGCAATCAGCAGAAGGTATCACTGGGCAAATGGCTATTTGTAGGGCCGAAGTTGTTAATACTCGATGAGCCGACACGCGGCATTGATGTTGGTGCAAAATTTGAAATATATACAATTATGAACAAATTGATTAATGAAGGTATGAGTATAATCATGATTTCCTCGGAACTCGGTGAGGTGCTGGGCATGAGCGATCGTGTGTATGTTATGGCTGAGGGCGCGATTAAAGGTGAGTTGTCGATAGAAGAGGCAAATCAAGAAAATATCATGCAGCTTGCTACGCAATAGGAGGGTTTAGGTAGATGGGTTTTGTAAATGAAGCAAAAACACTGTTCAAAGAAAATATCCGTGACTATGGTATGTATATTGCCCTGTTTGTCATTATGCTCACCTTCACCATCATGACTGACGGACTGTTCATATCTTCACGTAACATTAGTAATCTATTGGATTCAGCTGGTTATATTGCTGTCTTGGCAGTCGGTATGACTCTGGTTATCGTTATTCGGCATATTGATTTGTCGGTAGGTTTTGCCGCAGGATTCATGGGTGCGATTGCGGCGATTCTCCTTACAAGATATGGAGTGCCTGTTTTTGTGACAATCCCGATTATCCTTGTCCTGGGCGTTCTTATCGGTCTTTTCAACGGTACACTGGTTGCAAAGTTTGGGATTCCTTCCTTTGTTGCGACCCTAGCAGGGTGGCTGATTTTCCGGGGTGCTCTACTGCGGGTAACAGAAGGTTCGGGAACAATTATCATTAAAAATGATGCGTTCAATGCAATTGGAAATGGCTACATTCCTTCCATCGCCCAGGTAAATGGACTTCATTTGCTCACCTTGCTTTTGGGCCTTGTTGCAATTCTTTTGTATATTTACAGCGAATTCTCCACACGGAGGAATAAACTGAAGTACCAATTTGAGGTCACTTCCAATAGTATCTTTACGTTTAAACTCGTATTCGTTTCAGCAATCATTGCTTATATAACCTGGATACTGGCTGGCTATAATGGATTTTCGTGGACAGTAATCATTATGCTTCTAGTTGTGGTCGTTTATCATTTCCTGGCAACCAAAACAGTCCTCGGAAGGCATGTTTACGCAGTCGGCAGCAATCCGGAAGCAGCTCATCTGAGCGGAATTAATGTCAATAAGATTATCTATATAGTTTTTGGTTCAATGGGAATGCTCGCTGCACTTTCAGGGATTTTGTTCACTTCCCGCCTTCAGTCAGCTACAACGACAGCGGGTACACTGTTTGAGCTTGATGCGGTTGCAGCAGCCTATGTTGGCGGGGTTTCCTCTGCAGGTGGTGTTGGTAAGGTAACCGGAGCCATTATTGGTGCGATTGTTATGGCTTCACTGTCTAGCGGAATGAACCTGCTAGGTGTTGGCGTTTCAATGCAGTATATGATTCGAGGTGGTGTATTGGCCGGAGCAGTCATATTTGATGTCATGACCCGGAAAAAGAGAGGATAATAGTTTAGGCGAGGGGGGCTGACTTGGTCCCTCTATTTGCTATTTTATCCTTTTCCTCTACTTGTCTGGAGCTGCAATTGTACACAGTCCAAACTATGGCAAAAGAGTTACAGAAAACTGCCAGTCTATGTCCCAACCGTTCCTGCTATCCTTAAAACATATTGAACAAATGCTAATAGGTGTTATCATGAAAACAGGCGGATTCTTCTATGGAAAAGGAGATAGTTTCTTGCAAAAAACGGTTATAGTTCTGCTCAGTATTATAGGTATCACACTGTTTTACTTTACAGCATTGTCAGCGGAAAAAGTACTGCAACCAGATTGGCAGCTGCCAAATAACTCTCAGGCAAACCAAGAAAAAATTCGGCTTGTTCTAATTACACAAGAGCTGGAGACGCCCTTCTGGGAAGAGGTAGGAAGCGGCGCGCTTGAACAGGCTCAAGAAGAAGGGGCACGCCTTGAAGTTTGGGGAAGCTATGGAAACAATAAAGAGGACTTTTTAAAGGAAGTTGAAATTGCGATCCATTCAAAGGTGGATGGCATTATCGTGCAGGGGCTTGATACAGAGGAGTTTAAAGAATTAACAAAATTCAAGGCTGCATTTTATGGGATACCGATTATCACTGTTGCAAATGATGTTCAGGCGGATCAAAGCTTAAGAAGGACCTATGTCGGCTCCAATCAGTATTTATCCGGGAAAATGATTGCGAATCAACTTCTCGAAGACATGGGGCCAACAGGCAAAGTAGCGCTTATCGGTGACTTGCAGCAGGATTATTATCAGAAACAACGCCTGCAAGGCATACTGGACGTTTTTAAGAACAATCCAGGCATGTCTATCATCAGAGCTGAAACCACGGATACGAAGGATCAGGTTATTGCAACTACGCAGGAATTATTGAATAACTCGCCAAATGTGGACGGATTCATAGCTGTTGATGCCGATATGGCCGGGGCGATGATTCAGGAAATTGAAAGGCGGGCAATGGTCGAACCTTATTATATATACACATTTGATGACGGTCCTGAAACGATGCGGCTGCTTAGTGAACGCAAGCTTGATGCAGTAATAAAGCAATCACCCGAATCGATGGGGAAAGTAAGTGTTAGCTTGATCATGAAATGGCTGCGGGGAGAGACAGTACCGCTTAATATGGATGGTTATCATACCGATATTACAGTTTTAAAGGCGATGGATTTTTGAAATGAGCAAAATTCAAAAGAAAATATGGATGCATGCCATTACAGTCCTTTTCATAATGGCCTCAATTTGGGGGGCGCTTACTTTTTACAATCAAAAAACGCAAACCCAATATAATGATATCCTTGAGCGTTACTTAAGCCTAAACGAAGTGACGATTTCAAGCCAGAAACTGATTACAGATGTGAACGATTACTTGATAAAGTCTTCAAAGGAAAATTTCGAGGAGGTTATTAAAAGTAAAGGGGAGCTGCGGAGTGCAAAATATAAAGTCTTTGCTCTTAAAAACGACGAGAACGATTTTGAACTTACAAACATTGTAAACTTGATTGATAGCCTGATAGAAACAGTGGATAGGTCTCTCCTGTTCCAAACAGAAAATGAAACCGAGGCGTCTTTAAAGGAATTTTCTGAAGCAACACGAATTACAGGATATATTTCTGATACAACACTTGTTTTGTTGGACAAGGAATTAAAAACATATGAAAGTTTTTATCACGGTATTATCCAGCAGTCCAATGATCTGCGGACATTAGGGATTTGGCTTATGCTTCTTATCACCTTTTTAATGCTGGCGATTACGTACTGGTTTTCGAGAAGTATTACAAAACCCGTTCTTAAATTGACCCAGGCAGCAAACGAACTGTCAAAGGGACGGTTTGATTTGAAAATCGACATTAAATCTAATGATGAAATTGCTTTTCTTGGAAAAACGTTTGACCGGATGAGAATCAATATTAATAACTTAATATCAGAAATCCGAGAAAAGGCGCTTCTTGAACGGGAACTGCAGGAAAACAAGCTTCTTTTGCAGGAAAGTCAGCTTCGTACTTTGCAGAGCCAGATAAATCCGCATTTTCTCTTTAACACTCTTAATATACTTTCCAAAAAAGCGTATCTTGAGGGGGCCGAAGAGACGAGTGATCTGCTTGTAAACGTAGCTGGACTATTGCGATACAACCTAAAAAGAATCGACACTTCTGTCACACTAGGTGAAGAGGCCGATGTATTGCAACAGTATATCGAAATTCAAAAAGCGAGGTTTACAGAACGCCTTCAATTTTATAAGGAAATCGATGAATCATGCCTGGATATCCAAATACCGGGTCTGACATTGCAGCCTATTGTTGAAAACGCTGTCATCCACGCGATTGAACCGAGGGAAAATGGCGGGTCTATATGGTTCCGGGTCGTTGATGGGGGTGAATGGATCCTTATTGAACTTGAAGATGACGGGCCGGGGATGGCGGCAGATACAATTAGGTCTATTTTAGAGGAACTTCCTGTTAAGACGGATGGCCAGTCCACGGGAATCGGCTTTAGCAATGTCATACAGCGCCTCCGCCTTTTTTACGGACAGCAAGATGTAATGGAAATCCTGAGCAATAAAGATAAAGGAACAAAGATTGTCTTGAAAATACCTAAAACTAAGGAGAACCAAGTAGCATGATGAAGCTCCTGATTGTTGATGACGAACAGATTGAAAGAGAAGGGCTTCGCGCGATATTGCAGAAGGCGTTTCCTGACATCCTTATCGAAGAGGCCAAGAATGGTAGTACGGCCATTGCGCTTGCAGATGAATTTCATCCCGATCTTATTTTAATGGATATCAAGATGCCAGGCATGAGCGGTCTTGAGGCAATAGCGGCAATTAAGGAAAATCAGCCACATATAAAATTTGTCATGGTTACAGCCTTTGATATGTTTGAATATGCACGTCAGGCGATTAAGCTTGGCGTTAAAGATTATTTGCTAAAACCGAGCAAAGCCACGGAAATAACCACGACTGTCGGCAGGGTGCTGCAAGAGTGCAAGTCGGAAAAGCACAGTCTTGAGTCTAGAAAGATTCAGGATGCGGCTATGCAAAAAGCACTGGCACTCGTCGAAACCGATGTTGTCACCCAATTGTTGTTTGACCATGTACATGAGGTCCATATCAATATGCTTGTTGAAATGCTAGATATACGATCAGCAAATCAAAGTTTTATAATGCTTGTTATCTTGCCGGAAGAGCCTGAGTCTTATTACTCAATGGTGAAAGAAAAGGTTAGAAAGGCACATAGCGGGTGGGTTGGAGCCATGTATAGCCACCAGATTCCTATCATTGTGTTCAGGAAACAGGATGTATCGTTCCGATCCCAGGCGGCCTCACTAGCGAGGGATATACTTTCCTTATCAAATTCGAGCCTTAGCAAAGATTGGTTCATAGGAATTGGAAATGTGTGCGATTCACTCGATCAAATCAGGCAATCGTATCAGGAATCATTAATAGCTTCCATGGATAGGACCATCCCAGCCCGGCACCGTTTTTATATGGATACCCCAATACTTGGAGGAGATGGAAACAGGCAGCACGACAAGCAAAAGCAAAAACAGTTCTTCGACCAGGTCAGGTTAGGAGAATGGGGACAAGTCCGCCAGGGTGTAATGGAAGTTATTCAATCCTGTGAAAATGACGGAGTCAATCTGCTTCAAGCCCAGCAGAGGGTACTTGAATTACTTTGGCTTACAACCCGGTTGATGGATGAAATAGGCATTGAGGTGGAAACGCCCATTTATTCAGCACAAGCCCAAGATTATCGCCATCTCCGTTCTGAGACAAGTTATTTGCTGGAGAAGATTAGACAGAAGCATGCCGAGAACTACGAGAAGAAGGATACAGATTCAATTTTGAAAATAAAACACTATATTATTGAGCATTCTCATGAAGATATTTCGCTTGAGGCGCTTGGCAATAAAGTAGGCTTAAGCCCGATTTATATTAGCAAAATTTTTAAGGAAAAGCTTGGTGTTAATTATATTGATTTTTTAACAGAATGCCGCATAGAGAAGGCCAAAAAACTACTGAATGACCTTGAAAAAAGCATTAAAGAAATAACTTTCGAGGTTGGATATCATGAACCAAACTATTTCAGTAAGGTTTTTAAAAAAGCAACTGGTACATCGCCAAAAGAGTACCGAACCAGTCTTTTTGGCAATAAAGCAATTCAAGTAAGGAAAATGGAAAAGGTGGAATGAAATGCGGAGGATATTTACCATCATCGTAATTTTCCTGATGGCTATAAGCCTAATAAGTGTTCTCCAAGCTTGTGAAAAAGAGGTTGCCCTGGATAAGCCGCCATTAACGGAGAAACCGAAGAAACCGCAGCGTGAAGATCCAAAACTTGATAACAGTAAAATCAAAATCGGCTTTTCAATGGATACATTGCGGGAGGACAGATGGCTGAAGGATCGGGATTTATTCATAGAGGCTGTTCGCGCTTTAGGTGCAGAGGTAGAGGTGACGGCTGCCAGTGGGGATGACGCATTGCAAATTGCTCAAGCTGAAACGCTAATTAGCAAGGGCGTAGACGTTCTGGTTGTCGTTCCCCATAATGCGGAATCCATGGCCACAATTGTTGACAAAGCTCATCTCGCTGGCATAAAGGTCATTGCCTATGACCGTCTTGTAAAAAACGCCAATCTTAATTATTATGTTTCCTTCGATAATCTCCAGGTCGGTGAGCTGCAAGCCAAGGCGATAACGGATTTGGTTCCAAAAGGCAAATATGTCTATATCGGAGGAGCCGAGACAGATTATAATGCACATTTAATTAAAAAAGGTGTTTTCAAAGTCCTACAACCTTTTATTGATAAAGGGGACATAAAGGTAGTATATGACCAATGGAGTAAGGATTGGACACCGGACAATGCCTTTGCAAACATGCAGGCCGCCTTGGAGGCCAATGGTAATCAGATTGATGCCGTTATTGCAGCAAATGATGCCACTGCCGGTGGAGTGATACAAGCACTTAAGGCGCAGGGACTAGAGGGCAAAATCCCCGTTGCCGGCCAGGACGCGGATCTTGCAGCCATGCACAGAATTCTTTCCGGAACTCAGAAAATGACTGTGTATAAGTCGATTAAATCCTTAACTGAGGAAGCTGCCCGGCTTGCTGTCCAGCTTGCAAAAGGTGAAAGCCCAGAAACATTCAGGATTATAAACAATGGCAAAGTAGAGGTCCCGTCCGTACTACTTCCACCAATCGCGGTCGATAAAAATACAATTGACGAGATCGTAATTGCGGATGGATTCCATTCAAGGGAAGAAGTTTATGGGTATGATAAAAAATAGTTCTCACAGATAGGGGTTTGAAATCCGCAACTTTGCAGTCCAATTCGGAATGAATTGGACTGCTCTTTTCCTAATTAGACTAAGCCGGATTAATGTATGGCTCTAACATGGAAAACCTTATATTCATTAATTTTTAACTTTCTCCACACATTTTAGTATACTTTCCACAAACCTCTTGCAGCGTGGCAGGTCGGTCATTTGAGGTTTTAGTTCCACTTTTAAGGTAGCTGCTAGCCTAGACTGTACGAAAAGCATATCCCTAAACTCATCGACAGCACCACAAAAGTTGGGATAGAAACTGTCCCCGGTGCCAATCACCCCGGTCACAACTTCTGAAACATCTTGAGTTTCAAATCCATTATAAATAGGGAGAATTTCACGGGGCAGTGTTCCATTACCCCACGTATACGTTCCGACAATCACAGCGTCAAATGTGCCAAGTATTTCCATTGGGAACAGGTTCGCCTGATAGATGACAGGATATATGGACAGTTTCCTAAACTCGCTTTCTATTATTTCTGCAAGCTCTTTCGTGTTTCCGGTTATAGATGTGTAAATTATAGCGATATTCTTTTTATAGCTCATCAAAGCCATTGGATTGAGTCACCTTTGAATATGTTCGGGATTTTTGCTCAAAAAAATCGGATTTCGTTTCATTGATCATTTCATCGCTAAAAACGTGAATCCATGGCATCGGGTTTTCTCTTTCCTTAAATAAATTAGTAAATCCTAATTGACGCAGTCTTTTATTGGCCAAATATTCGATGTATGAATGAAACTCTTCAAGATCGATTCCATTGATGTCGTGCAGGATTTCGTCTGCCCATTCCTTCTCCAATAAAACAGCTTGTCCAATAGCCTCATAGATAAATTGAATGTTTTCACTTGTATTTAGTTCGGGGTTTTCTGCTAACATAATTCGGATAAACTGTGACATGAAATAGGCATGCTGCATTTCATCACGTTGAATATAGCTGATCATGGTGCTTGTTTTAAGCATCTTTTGCTGGCGGGCAAGATTGTAAAAAAAGGCGAAGCCCGCGTAAAAATAAATTCCTTCCAGGTTAATGGAGTTTATCCCTAGCTCAAATAATGCTTGGGGGGACGGTTCACTTCGAAATTGCTCATATGATTGTAAAATGAACTTATTTCTTTTTTGAACAATCCGATCTTCTTTGGCTTGATTGAAACGATTGTTTTGTTCGCTTAAAGGCACCAGTGAGCTAAGGATATATGAGTATGATTCATTATGGACAGCTTCTTGTTGGGAGATGACAGCAAAAATTGCTTTAAAACTTGAATCGGTGACATAGTCCATAACCTGGCTCATCGTTGGTGTCTGGAGGCTGTCCAACGAAGCAAGCTGAGTATTGACCCGTAAAAAGATGTCTTTTTCTATTTCGCTAAGGTAGTCCCACTGCTTTATATCATCTTGCATATTAATCTCCTGCGCTTTCCAGAAGTTTGACAGCAGCGTTTGATAAACGTCGTACATCTGCGGATAGGCAATATCATTCCAGTTGAGCAAACCGGATGTTTTTCCGTTGATAATCCCAGTTGACCGGTTTGGTTCACTAAGATTTAATAATTTGCTTTTAGTTAAAGGGGCATATATATTCATGGGTTTCTCCTCTCTAGTTAACTATGACAAGCTTCACATTCTTCAATTTGGGCCTGTGACGTACTCCGGACATAATAGGTAGTCTTCAATCCCTGTTTCCATGATTCGATATGGAGGTTTAATAGGTCCTTCGCCTTAATGTCATGCCTCACGTAAAGATTGAAGCTGATTGATTGGTCGATATGTCGCTGGCGTTTGGCATTCTGGCGGATGCTCCAGGTTTGGTCAAGTTCATGCCGGGCGCGGCGGTAATAGTTATAGGTAACATGGTTTAAATCCGGTGCTGTTACCTTAAACTTGAAGTTCTTTTTTTCTTCCGCGTATTCCACCGAGTAGAGCGGGTCGATTCCATCCGTAGAACCGCCTATTTTTGCGGTAGAGGAATTGGGTGCGACCGCCATGAGCCAGCCATTGCGAAGGCCGTGTGTCTGAATCTTATCCTTCAGATCTTGCCAACGGCTCGATGTGTAATTTTTTCTTTTAAAATAATTGCCGGTTTCCCATTCAGAACCTTTGAATTTGCTGTAGGCTCCTTTTTCCTTTGCTAGTTCCATTGAGGAAAGGATTGTGTAATAAGCGATATCCTCGTAAAGCTTATCTGCAAATTCAACCGCCTTTTCAGATTCCCAATGGATTCCTTCTAATGCCAGCAAGTGATGCCAACCGAACGAACCAAGGCCAATTGCCCTGAACATTTGATTGGTTTTCTGAGCCTGTGCAACCGGAATCGTGTTTAAATCAATGACGTTATCAAGCATCCTGACCTGGATTTTAATGAGTCGTTCCAGTACCGAAGCTGAAAATGCTTTTGCCAAATTGATTGAGGAGAGGTTGCAAACAACGAAATTACCAGGCTTTCGGACTGTCACCAGATTGCCGTCTTGATTCTCATATTCGTTAATAATCGTTGTTGGTGACATGTTCTGGGTGATCTCCGTACATAAGTTACTGCAATAAATCGCCGTCCTTCCTTCACCGAGCAGGTGTTTATTAGGATTCTGGCGGTTTACTTCATCCCTATAGAACATATAAGGAGTCCCGGTCTCAAGCTGGGCCACCATTATTCTCGCCATGATATCCATTGCCCGATATGTTTTCCTTGGCAGGAGTGGATTGCTGACAGCTTCCATGTATTTTTCGGTGAACATCTTTTTATCGACATCATCATAAAAGTCCTCTAGCCCAAGTGGCTGTCCGTTTTCATCTTTCCATCCCATCAATTGCTTTACTTGGTGGGGACAAAAGGTGTGCCACACTCCAATACTCCGCCCATGTTCATCTGTTTCAAGCAGCATTTCCATAAACAGGTCAGGAATCGCTACACCTGTAAAAATATCATGAGCTTTTCTCCGTTCATCACCATTATTGGTTTTTAAATCGAGGAAACCGTTCATGATATCTTTATGAAAAACATCAAGATAGACTGCGATAGCTCCTTGCCTTTGTCCAAGCTGGTCGACGCTTACCGCTGTTCCGTTAATGAGACGGATCCAGGGAATGACTCCGGAAGACATTCCTTTGAAGCCTTTTATATCAGAGCCAAGCGCGCGAACTTTCCCGTAATATACTCCAATCCCGCCGCCATCCTTGCTTAATCGCGCGATATCCCAATTGTTCAAGTAGATACCATCGAGAGAATCCTCAACCGTATCAATGAAGCAGGAGGAAAGTTGGCCATAATTTTTCCCGGCATTGGAAAGGGTAGGTGTCGCCACGGTCATGTATAAATTGCTCATGGCCCAATAAGCTTCTTTGATAAGGGAAAGCCTGTTGGGCTTAGGCTCATTCATCAATAAATACATTGCGATAATCATAAATCGTTCCTGAGGCAGCTCGAATAAATTTCTCTCATGGTCCCTTGCCAAATACCTGTCTGCGAATAAAAATAATCCTATGTAATTAAAGAGGCAGTCTTTTTCAGGTTTAATTTCCCTTTCGAGTTCCTCTATTTCTTCTCTTGTATATGTGTTTAATAGCTCCGGGGAGTAAATCCCTTTTTTCGTTAAAGTTATAATCAGGTTATATAAATCGCCATATTGTAAATCCGCGTCGTATCCGCGGTTTCTTGCTGCTTCTTTATATAATTCTTTAAGATAAAGTCTTGCTGCTAAAAAAGTCCAATTTGGCTGGTCCATTGCTATTCTATTCAATGCATATAACATTGCCTGGTAGTTTACATCTTTGCCTGATGCCCGCCACTCAGCTACTTTCCCCATAATTTCTGTAATATCAAGCTTGTATTGACTGGCCGTTTCTTCGATTGCCTTTGCTAGGTCCAACCCCTCAATCTGAATTTGATGTTCCATGAAAATCCCCTCCTGATAAAATAAAAATCCGCTCAGTGAAACTGAGCGGATGAAACGATCACCTCAGGTGAGGGCGAAAAAAGCGTACACAGGACCCTGCTGAGTGCCATCGTTTCATCTTCCCAATCCCCGAGAAAGTGAAACAGCTTAAGATGGACAGGTCTCCTGACTTATGCTTCAACCTACTTTGAACCCTTCCCCTGCAGGCACCTGACATCCAAGCACGTTGCAAAGTGGTTTGTTCATTTCGTCGCATTTACAGTTGCGGGGGCAGTTCCGGCATTTCACCGGATTCCCTATTAAGCCCAATGGCATCCAATCTCAAGGCAATACTATATATAGTTGTTATTTTATTAAAATCACCATCATCTAGTACATGTATAGTATATTAACGAAAGTCTCATAGAATAGCAAACTATAAAGATTACACATAATTTTTCCTGAAATCCACTTTCTGCAAAAGGCAAGATGCCCAGCTGCTTTTTTTCTCCGAAGTGGTTAGCACTTGGCAGAGAAGGGAACGTTTCAATAGATAGGAGGTAATCAATATGAAAGTAACCATCTGGAATGAATTCCGTCATGAAAAGAACGATCTTCCCGTAAAGGAGATTTATCCGGAAGGAATACATACTATAATTAAACGATTTCTTGAGAAAGCGGGAATTGAGTCTGTCACAACAGCAACGCTTGATGAGCCAGAGCACGGATTAACTGACGAAGTACTGCAAAATACGGACGTTTTAATTTGGTGGGGGCATCAATCCCATGAGGAAGTAAGGGATGAAATTGTTGAAAAAGTGAAGCACCGCGTTTTGGAAGGAATGGGCCTGATTGCCTTGCATTCTGCCCATTACTCAAAAATTTTCAAAAAGCTTATGGGAACTGACTGCAGTTTGAAATGGCGAGAAGCAGACGACAAGGAACGGCTATGGGTAGTCGAACCGGGCCACCCGATTGCCAATGGGATTCCAGAGGTCATCGAGCTAGAGCAAGAGGAGATGTACGGCGAGCACTTCGATATCCCACAGCCGGACGAACTTGTCTTCATAAGCTGGTTTACCGGTGGGGAAGTGTTCCGAAGCGGTTGTACGTTTACCCGCGGGAAGGGGAGGATTTTCTATTTTCGTCCAGGACACGAGACGTTCCCGACCTACCAAAACAAATATATCCAAAAAGTTATCATAAACGCAGTGAAATGGGCAGCACCAGGCCGAACATAGAATTATCCAGCCGACCCTGTCGGCTGGATACTTCTTTTTAAAAAACCGCCGAATTAATTTCAAAATCGCAGAATTATTTCTGGAATCGCCGAATTAACACTCCAAACCGTCGGATTATTTAGCGCTTATTCAATTCCCTTCGTAAAACTGGTGCGACTTCAGTTGCCAGCAGCTCGATACCCTCTACAATCTTCTTAAATGGAACGGCGCCAATGTCTATCTGGGCAAGGAATCTTGTATGTCCAAAGAGTTCGTGCTGATGAAGAACCTTTTCAATAATTTGTTGCGGGCTGCCTACGAAAAGTGCAGTATCCGGGCCGGCCATTTTGTCAAAGTCATTTCTCGAAATGCTTGTAGCCATTCCCCGCTGGCCGTTTACATATTTCCAGTAATTTGAATAGTAAGGATAAAACTCATCCTTTGCCTGCTGGGTTGTTTTTGCGATAAATCCGTGGCCGGTTACACCCAGCTTTAGGCGCTCCTCAGGGTGGCCAGATTCCAATCCTGCCTGGCGATAAATATCGGCAAGTGCTTTGAACCGGATTGGGTCGCCTCCAAGGATGGCCATCGCCATGCCAACACCGAGTTTTCCGGCGCGAATTGCGCTCTCAGGTGAACCGCCTACGCCAATCCAGACTGGCAGCTCTTTTTGGTAAGGTCGAGGGGCGATTTCAGCATTGTTTATTGGAGACCGAAACTTGCCTTCCCAGCTAACCCGTTCGTTCTGGTTAAGCTTAAGCAGCAATTCCATATTTTCCGAAAACAATTCATCATAATCATCGAGGCTATAACCGAACAGAGGGAATGACTCAATGAATGCTCCCCGGCCGGCAATGATTTCTGCGCGCCCATCCGAGATTAAATCCAGTGTTGCGAAATCCTCGAACAAACGAACCGGATCAATCGTACTCAAAACAGTCGTGGTGCTTGTCAGTTTAATCCGTTTTGTTTGCTGGGCAATACCGGCAAGGACGACAGCTGGAGTAGACACGGAATAATCGAGGCGGTGGTGCTCCCCAACTCCAAAAATATCAAGGCCTGCCTCATCTGCTAGCTTTGCAGCAGCCATAATTTCTTTGAGGCGCTCTCCCGCACTAATTGTTTTTCCTGTATGAGGGTCAGGACAAATATCCCCAAGGGTGTAAAGGCCGATCTCGAAGGAGTTGTTATTTTCATGTATCAATGGTAGTCCTCCAGTTATATTAGCTAAATTAAGTTACTTTATATAAGTAGGTTTATCAAAGTAAGTTTATCGTGAAATCATCAAATCGACAAGCTTTTTTACTATAATTTTTATGCTCTTACCCTATTAGTTGTATCAAAAACAAACTTTTTCATACAAATAGGTCTTTACAAAAGGCAATAATTGAGTTAAAGTTTTCTGTATATTCTAAAAGTACTGATGAAGACGGCTATAAGAAGGAGTCCCAGAGAGTCGGTGGCCGCTGTGAACCGATGCCTTTCTTATTAAAGCCCAGCACTTCTGAACTGGTCTGCTGAACAATAAAGTAGGCGGACACGGTGAAAGCCGTTATCTTTCCTGAGGTTGCCTTTTGACTGGCAACGAATGAGGGTGGCACCGCGTTATTCCACGCCCCTCATAACAGACGCATGCTCTGTTATGGGGGGCGTTTTTATTTTGTTTTCTTGCGCCTATGGTTTTGTATTGGAAGATAATTAGCGGAGGGAATGATGAAGGATGATGATTGACCAGCAAGCTTTATTTACCCCGGGACCCACGCCAGTTCCAGAACGAGTGAAGCATGCGATGAACCAGCCGATGATTGCGCATCGCAGTAAACAGTTCTCGAGCCTTCTTGAAGAGGTATCGTTACGCCTCCGACCAGCATTCGGCTCGGAAAATCCCGTGACAGTCATTTCTGGAAGTGGGACGGCCGCCCTGGAAACAGCAGCAGCCAACGTGGTGGAGGAAGGCGACCATGTGATTGTCATCGTAACAGGAGCATTCGGGGACCGGTTCGCCAGCATTTGTGAGTCATTCGGTGCTAATGTGTACCGACTTGAAATAGAATGGGGGAAAACCTGCTCCGCACTGGAACTTGATGATTTTTTTAAAAAAATCAACGTCAGTGTTAAGGCGGTTTTCGCTACCTATTGTGAAACCTCGACAGGTGTGTTCAACCCAATAAAGGCGCTGGGTGATGTAGTCAAGGAGCAGTCTGACGCGTTATTTATTGTTGATGGAGTTAGCTGCATTGGCGCAGTAAACGTGGATATGGAAGCCTGGCACATTGACATTCTGGCAGCAGGTTCCCAGAAAGCTCTCATGCTCCCTCCAGGACTCGCATTCATCGCAACCAGTGATAAGGCGCGCTCCGCCATCTCTGCCTGTAAGACAAAACGGTTTTACCTTGATTTAAACCGCTACTTCTCTTCTTTTGAAAAAGAAACGTCGACGCCATTTACGCCAGCTGTCTCATTGATATACGGAGCGCTCGAGGTTTGCAGGATGCTCGAGGAGGAAGGTTTTGACCATGTTGTTTCCCGTCACCTTCTGCTTAAGGAAATGGTCCGTGAAGGGGTTAAAGCATTGGGCATGCCGCTGCTGACAAGCGATGAGGATGCATCCTCTACCGTGACAGCAATCGTGACCAACAATGAAAAAACCAGGCAGCTGAAAAAAGTGCTGCAGGACCAGTTTGCCATTACCATCGCGGGCGGCCAGAAAAAGCTGAAAGGAGAAATCATCCGCATTGGCCATATGGGTTATTGCACACCGTTTGATGTGATGAAGGTTTTAACAGGGATGGAATTGGCACTCGCTCAGCTAGGCGAAAAGGAAGTGCTTGGAGCAGCAACCTCAAAAGCTAAGGAAGTTTGGCTTAAGAGCTTGTTAAAGCAAGAGCAAAACGAATGGGTACGAACTTGAATCGCGTTTTTTAAAACAAATCGGGAAAGAAAATATGAACGACTAAAAAACCAAAACCAAGCTTCAAAAGACAACAAATTTTGAATAACCAGTGGGGAGGCAGAATAATGTTTAAGGTGTTGATTACAGATAGTATTAGTGATAGCGGGCTTCAAGCTTTATATGAACATCCTCTTTTCACCGTAGATAAGCAGGTTGGCCTTCCGCACTCCGATCTTGTTGAGCAAATCCATCATTATGATGCATTAATTGTCCGCAGCCAAACAAAGGTAACCGAGGACATCATTCAGAAGGCGGACCGCCTAAAGGTGATTGCCCGGGCCGGGGTCGGTGTAGATAACATTGATGTGAGCGCGGCGACACGCAAAGGAATTCTTGTCATTAACGCGCCTGGCGGGAATACCATTGCTGCTACTGAGCACACGTTGGCGATGCTGCTTGCGCTCGCCCGTAATATCCCGCAGGCCCACGAGATTACATCCAAAGGTGAATGGAACCGCGGTGCCTTCCAGGGAGTCGAATTATACAGGAAAACTTTAGGAGTCATCGGTATGGGTAAAATCGGTACTGAGGTTGCCAAGCGGGCAAAAAGCTTTGGAATGGAGATTCTCGGCTTTGACCCCTATCTGACCGAAGAGCGCGCAGCCAAACTTGGAATCGTCAAGGCAACAATCGATGAAATTGCAAGAAATTCCGATTTTATTACGATTCACACACCGCTTATTAATGCGACCCGAAATCTGGTGGATGATGAATTTTTGGCAAAAACAAAAAGGGGTGTCAGGTTTATTAACTGTGCAAGAGGCGGGATTATCGACGAGGAAGCACTGGTGAGGTCAATCAATGACGGTCATGTGGCAGGGGCTGCCCTTGATGTATTCCAGACAGAGCCGCCTACCAACAGCGGACTGCTCAATCACCCGCGAATCATTACCACCCCACATCTTGGGGCATCGACAGTCGAAGCACAGGAAAAGGTCGCTGAAGAGGTTAGTGAGGAAATCATTGAAATTCTTCAATCAAAGGTTGTCCGCCATGCTGTCAACATGCCGCAAATCTCCACTGAAGCGATGAAGAGCCTGCAGCCATATCTCCGGCTTGGGGAACAGGTCGGCCAGCTTGTTATCCAGCTGTTGCACGAAGCACCCAATAAAATCGACATTGATTACTACGGAGATTTGATTAAGGAAGACACAGACCTTATTTCAAGGTCGATTGTAAAAGGAGTGCTGACCCATCACCTGAGCGATTCTGTAAATCTGGTAAATGCCCTGCACCTTTTAAACGAGCATGGAGTTCCGCACACTGTGCGGAAAAACACAAATAATAAAGGCTTTGCGAATTATGTGGAAGTGACGGTCTCAAACGGAAACAGAAAAGCTTGCATTGGTGCCACAGTTCTCAATGGATATGGCGAACGGATTGTGAAGATTAATAAGTACCGTGTCGATGTCCGCCCTGAACGCCATCTGTTATTCATTAATCATCATGATGTTCCCGGGATGATCGGCAGAGTAGGTGCACTTCTGGGGGATCACCAAATTAATATTGGTACGATGCAGGTAGGCCGGGCCGATGTCGGCGGCGAGGCCATTATGGTACTGACACTTGATAAACCAATCAGCCATGAGGTCTTACAAGGCTTGACCGCCATCGACGGATTGAAGGAAGCGCAGTTGTTGGAATTGTATCCAGATCATTAAATAACTTGAACGCACATTCAGATGTGCGTTCTTTTTTTGCGATTTTTTTATCGGAGGGAGCTCATTTTAATAGCTTGAGTAGAGTCGAATTATGAGTAATTTTGCAATGTAAAAATTTTTTAAAATCATTCGACAATATCTATTATTCTAGTTTACTAGGTTGTATAATATGTAAGCGGTTAACAGGTAATACGTCATACCTCTTGAACTATTATTTGCTAATTGATAGAAAATCGGAAAGGAGAACAGTTTTTTAGTAGGATTAACTATTTTATTCTATTTAAGGAGCGTTCTTTCATGAAGAAAAAGAACTTAGGGATGTTTAGCAAGGTAACGGCTGCTGCTGTTCTGGCCAGCACGATTCTCTCCCCTATAGGCAGCTTGTCCGCGAATGCCGAGACGGCTCCCGGATCAATTGATCTTAGGATTTTGGAGACAACTGATGTCCATGCCAATATTATGGACTATGATTACTATCAAACAAAGTCAACAATCGAGTACGGACTCACCAGGACTGCGGATCTGATTAATACTGCCCGTGCTGAGAAACAAAACTCCCTGCTTTTTGACAATGGGGACCTACTACAAGGTAATCCTCTTGCCGATTACATTGCCAAAGTGAAAAAACTTGGCGCAACTGAAACACACCCTGTCTATAAGGCTATGAACCTGTTGGACTATGATGCTGCTACATTCGGAAACCATGAGTTTAACTATGGCTTGGATTTCCTTCACAATGCAATTGAGGAAGCTAAGTTTCCTTATGTAAACGCCAATATTTATGCTGATGACAAAGATAACGACAATACCAATGATGCAAATAAATATAAGCCGTACCAAATCCTTAAACGAACCTTTAAGGACAGCAACGGCAATAATGTAGAGCTTAAGGTTGGTGTCATCGGGCTCGTAACTCCTCAAATTATGCAGTGGGATAAGGCGAACCTTGAAGGCCAAGTAAAAGTTAAGGACATAGTTGCAACCGCTGAAAAATTCGTGCCGCAAATGAAAGCTGAAGGTGCTGACCTTGTAGTAGCTCTTGCGCACACTGGATTTGACGCTACAGCAGAAGCCTACAAAGATGCGGAAAATGCTGTTCTTCCTTTGAGCAAGGTAACAGATATCGACGCGATTCTTTTCGGACACAAGCACGTAGTATTCCCAGGTACAGCTCCTGACTTTGCTAATGTAAACGGCGTTGATGCTACAAACGGCACAATCAATGGTGTTGCAGCTGTTGAGGCAGGTAACTGGGGCAACAACCTTGGTGTCATTGACATGAAAATTGAGCAAGTAAATGGCAAATGGGAAGTAACAGGCTCAAAGTCTGCTTCAAGGCCAGTATTTGTAACTGAGAAGCAAGCAGATGGCAGCTCAAAGAAAATTGCAAAAGCTACTCCTGTTCAAGCTATTGCAGACGCTGTAAAGACTGAGCACGAAGAAACAATCCAATTTGTAAATACAAAAATTGGAACAACAAACGCACCAATGTACAGCTATTTTGCACGTGTGCAGGATGATCCCACTATCCAAATCGTAAACAACGCACAGACTTGGTATGTTGAAAACTATGTTGCGAAAAACCTTCCTGAATATAAGAATGTACCAATCCTTTCTGCAGGTGCACCGTTTAAAGCCGGCCGTGGAGGTCCAAACGATTATACGTACATTCAAAAAGGTGACCTGACAATCAAGAGTGCAAATGACCTTTATTTGTACCCTAACACATTGAAGGCTGTTGAATTGACTGGAGCACAAGTTAAAGAGTGGCTTGAAATGTCAGCGGCACAATTCAATGAAGTGAACCTTGAGTCTTCTGATTCACAAGACATTATCAACTCTGCTTTTGAAACATTCAATTATGACGTAATCGACGGTGTCAAGTATGAAATTGATATCACTGTACCAGCTAAGTACAAACCAGACGGATCAATCAATAATGCAAACTCAAGCCGTATCAAAAATCTTCGCCTGCTGGATGGCACGAAAGTTGACCCAGCACAGAAGTTCCTAGTTGCCACAAACAACTACCGTGCAACAGGCGGCGGTAACTTCCCTGGCCTAGCTGGCGGAAAAGCAAAGATTGTTATTGATTCACCAGACGAGAATCGCCAAATCTTGATGGATTACATCATGACTCAACCTTCCATCGATCCTTCGGCGGATGGCAACTGGAGCATTAAGCCAATCAACAAAGAAGTTGACCTGTTCTTTAAATCTTCACCATCTGATGAAGCACAAGGATTCACTGCTGATACAACAAACATCAAATATACTGGTAGTACTTCTGATTCAAAAGGAACATGGGGTAAGTACTCCATCGACCTTTTCCAGGCTCCACCAGCGAACATTAAAGTTCAGCTTTTGGGAATTAACGATTTCCACGGCCAGCTTGATACAACAAAAGTTGTAAGCGGAAAAGTTGCCGGCGGAGCTGAATATCTAGCTTCTTACTTGAAGCAGCGTGAAAGAACAAATCCAAATACATTGATGGTTCACTCTGGAGACGCAGTTGGAGCCAGCTCTCCGACATCGGCCCTTCTGCAGGACGAGCCTACAATGGAATTCTTAAATGACCTTGGTTTCGATGTTGGTACTGTTGGAAACCATGAATTTGATGAAGGCGTAGCAGAAATGATGCGCTTGATTGACGGCGGACGCCATCCTAAAACATACGATCAATTCGGCGTTTTCAAAGGTGTTGACTTCCCATATGTTTCTGGGAATATCGTAAACTCGGAAACCAATGAGCTAATTTTTGATCCGTATGTAGTGAAAGAAGTAGGCAGCGCGAAGGTTGGTTTCATCGGCGTCACGCTTTCCGATACACCAAGCATTGTAACACCTGCGGGTACTGCGGGAGTTAAGTTCCTTGACGAAGTACCTCAAATCAATAAGTACGCTGCTGAGTTGAAGTCCAAAGGCGTTGAAGCAATTGTAGTTCTTGCTCACAACCCTGGAGTTTCCAATACAGACGGCACAAACGCTTCTGGCGAGATCGTTGATTTTGCCAACCAGGTAGATGATGAAGTAGATGTTATCTTTGGCGCGCACAACCATGCGTATACAAATGCGTTAGTTGATAACAAACTACTTGTTCAAGCTTATTCTTCCGGTACTGCTTTTGCGGATGTAGACATTGAAATCGATCCTGTAACTGGTGATATCGTTGAAAAGCGTGCAAGTGTTGTTACAACATTCCAGAATGGTGTAACTCCTGATGCAGCTGTAAAGGCAAAGGTTGACAGCTACAAAGCAATTGTTTCCCCAATCATCGATCGTGTAATTGGTGAAGCAGCTGTTGAAATGAAAGATGATCAAAACGAGCATGGTGAGTCTGTACTCGGTAATGTTATTGCCGATGCAATGAAAGCTGAAATGGGCTCAGACTTTGCATTTATGAACCCAGGCGGAATCCGTGCTGACCTCAATGCGGGTGAAATCACTTGGGGTGAATTGTTCACAATCCAGCCATTCGGCAACGATCTTGTGAAAATGACTCTGACTGGCCAGCAGGTAAAAGACCTTCTGAACCAACAGTGGACTCCAAATAAAGTTAGAATGCTTCAAATCGCTGGTTTGAAATACACTTGGTCCGAGCAGTTGCCAATGGGTAACCGCGTTGTTGATGTATTCCTTCCAGATGGAAGCAAGATTGATTTAAATAAAGATTACACTGTAACAGTAAATAACTTCATGGCAGGCGGCGGCGATAACTATACTGCCCTACTAGGCGGGAAAAACCCTGAAATTGGGCCAACTGACCTTGACGGACTTGTCAATTATGTTGCTGCACAGCCTAAACCGTTCACTGCACAAATTGAAGGCCGTCACTTGAAGGTTGTTGATACTACAACCACAGCTCCTGTTGTAAATGAAGTTACAACTGATAGCACTGCAATTACTGGAACTGCGGAAGCTGGTGCAACGGTTGTTGCAAAAGTTGCCGATGCTGAAATTGGCCGTTCGACTGCTGACAATGCAGGTGCATTCTCGATTACTATCGAAAAGCAGGCTGCTGATACTGAAATTTCGGTTGTAGCAACAGACTTGGTTGGAAACGTTAGTACTGCTACTGTAGTAAAAGTGGTGGACAAAGCTGCTCCAAATAAGCCGTTCGTAAACCAGGTTCGTGATAATGATAAGAAAGTTACTGGTAAATCGGAAGTCGATGGCAAAGTAACTGTTAAAAAAGGTTCTACAGTTCTTGGAACGGGTGTTGTTGATAAGAACGGCAGCTTCTCCGTTACATTGAAGGCTGCTCAGCCGGCAGGAACTGTTCTGACAGTAACCGTTGCCGACAAAGCTGGAAATGTAAGTGAAGCAACCTCCGTAACAGTTGTTGATAAAACAGCTCCAGTGAAGCCGGTTGTAAACACTGTTAAGGATTCCGACAAGAAAGTTACCGGTAAAGCAGAAGCTGGCTCCAAAGTAACTGTAAAAGCGGGATCCACTGTCCTCGGCTATGCGAATGCCGACAAGTATGGCAGCTTCTCTGTTACGTTGAAGAAAGCTCAAAAGGCTGGTACAAAACTGACTGTGTTCGTTACTGACAAAGCTGGCAATAACTCTGTCTCTGTAACAGTGTCAGTGGTAGACAAGACTCCTCCGGCAGCTCCAACAGTAAACAAAGTGAAAGCTTCTTCCACAACCGTTACAGGTAAAGCCGAAGCTTATTCCACTGTTTACGTAAAGGCTGGCAGCAAGGTAGTCGGCTACGCAACAGCGAACAAATACGGTAATTATACTGTGAAAATCAAGAAACAAAAAGCTGGCACAAAGCTGACTGTCCAAGCGAAGGACAAGGCTGGAAACTATGGTAAATCAGTTAGTGTTACTGTAGCGAAGTAAGACAACCTGGCACGTGATTATTAAAAAATCCCCTCCACGCATCTATTTGGAGGGGATTTTTTATGCTGCAATTTGGAAAAGGGTAAGCTGAGAAAGAAATCGACCGGTATGTCAGACTGTAATAACGACTTTCCCCTGAGCATGCCCTTCTGAAAAATATCTGAAGGCATCAGCGATATCGCTAAGCTGGTATTTACGGTCAATAATGGGTTTTAATTTTCCTGCTTCCACAAGCTCTTTAATTGCAATCAAGTCGTGTTGATTTTGCCGCTGAAGGAAATTGCCAATCTTCTTATTGCTGGTCATCGAAATCCAAGGGCCTAGTGCCATTGCCTGGAACATCTGGGACTCCGAACCCCCGACATGGACAAAAATACCGTTATCCTTTAAAACTCGTTTGTAAGCAGAAATCGGCTGGTGTCCATTTACACCCAGAATCAGGTCATAGCGCTCCGGTTTTTCTGTGAAGTTTTCCTTTTTGTAGTCAATCACATAGTCGGCTCCGATTGCCTTAGCGATATCGGCATTCCTTGTACTGCATACCGCAGTTACTTCTGCGCCCATCGCCTTAGCAATCTGGACGGCAAACGTTCCAACACCGCCAGATGCCCCATTAATTAGCACCTTTTTACCGGCCTGAGTTTTTCCTTTATCACGCAGGCTCTGCAGTGCGGTCGCGGCTGCCATCGGGATCGCCGCTGCCTCTTCATACGATAAATTGGCTGGTTTCAAGGCGAGGGCACGCTCAGGAACAGCAACATACTCTGCATATCCGCCCCAGCCGGAGCTTGATAGATCGCCAAACACCTCGTCATCAGGAGCGAATTGAGTAACATCTTTGCCTACCGCCTCAACCCGCCCAGCGATATCGCCGCCAGGTATTGGGTATTTTGGTTTGCGAAGGCCGAAGACGAAGCGGGCCAGGAAGGGCTCTCCTTTTAAAAGGACGAGGTTGCCAAAATTAACAGAGGAGGCATGGATCCTCACGAGCACTTGATTATCCTTTGGTATTGGCTTCTCTACATCCTTTAATGTTAGGACATCAGGGGACCCGTATTGGTTACTCACAATTGCTTTAATACAAACCAACTCCTTATTATGGTTGATGAAAAGTCGTACTAATATAGTCTTTTATTTGTACGCTTGTAATCTAAAGTAGTTTCGGAAATTTCTGTTTTTTTGTTCGACATCATTTTGTTGAAAAGAATTGAAGGATGGAACTTGTTAATTCAGAGAAAAATACTGAATTGAAATTATTTAAAATGGTCCAGCTCAGCAAACGGTTGCGGACCGGTGGGAATCACCTGAGAATGTTCCTTATCAAATATGCTTCTCTTGAACCGATTTATAAATCAAGACAACTTTTTATGGAATCAAGACAGATTTTTCGATATACAGGACATTTCCCGGAAGATACAGGACATTTCCCAAACTTTACAGGACAGTTTTACAATTTTTCAGGACAAACTCCATTCCAAGCTCAACTGATAGCACAACCCACAACCAAACAGGAAAAACCACACTCCATGAATTTTAAAGAAAGAAAAAATAGAAACCGTCCTGATCAATCCAGCACGCATTTGTTGAAAATAGTAGAAGGGTAGGATACGTTTATCGTATCGCTTTAGGAACGAGCCAAATAAAGGGAGGAAATCATAATGGAAATAGGGATAAGTACCTTTGTTGAAACCACACCAGACCCGCAAACAGGCGAAGTCATCAGCCATGCACAGCGGATTCGCGAAGTGGTGGAAGAAATTATTTTAGCGGACCAGGTTGGGCTGGACGTATTTGGAGTAGGGGAGCATCACCGCGAGGATTACGCCGCTTCAGCACCTGCTGTTGTACTGGCTGCGGCAGCCTCACAGACAAAACGAATTCGGCTGACGAGCGCGGTCACTGTGCTTTCATCCGACGACCCTGTCCGTGTCTTCCAGGACTTCGCAACCCTTGATGCAGTTTCGAATGGCCGCGCAGAAATCATGGCAGGCAGGGGTTCGTTCATTGAATCGTTCCCGCTCTTTGGATATGATTTGCAGGATTACAACGAACTATTTGAGGAAAAGCTGGATTTGCTCCTACACCTGCAACAATCCGAAAAGGTCACCTGGAGCGGCAAGCACCGTGCGGCCATCAACAATTTGGGTATCTACCCACGGCCAGTCCAGGATCCATTGCCAATCTGGATCGGGAGCGGAGGCAATCAGGAATCGGTAGCCCGGGCTGGATTGCTCGGCTTACCGCTTGTCCTCGCAATTATCGGCGGAAGCCCAAGGCATTTCGCCCCGCTTGTCAATCTTTATTACCGCGCAGCGGAGCATGCCGGACACGACCGTTCCAAGCTGAAAGTTGCTTCGCATTCCCATGGATTTGTGGGGGGAAGTACGGAAGAGGCAGCAGATAAATTTTTCCCATCAACCGCACAGGCAATGACGAAACTGGGTAGGGAGAGAGGATGGGGCCAGTATACCCGTTCGACATTTGATGCTGCACGCAGTCTTGAGGGAGCATTGTATGTCGGAGACCCTGATACCGTTGCGGAAAAAATCATTCACTTGCGAAAGAATGTTGGCGTCACGAGGTTCATGCTGCATTGCCCTGTCGGCACGATGCCTCATGAGGACGTCATGAAATCAATTGAGCTATTGGGCAAGGAAGTGGCACCTCGCGTTAGGGAAGAAGTGGCTCGGTGGGAAGCAGAGCAGCGATAAGGCGGGGGTTACAGTGAAGCTATTTTATCCTGGCAAAATCGTCAAGAACCATCATTGACGACCGTGCCATCCATTAGTTAATCGGCAGGGTCGTTCAGAAGCTCTATTGACGACCGCGCCGTCCCATTTTTTCTCAGCAGAGTCGTTAAGAGCCACTATTGGTGACCGTGCCGTCACATTTTTTTCAGCAGAGTCATCAAGAACCACCATTGACGACCGCACCGCCAATTTTCACTCACAGGGTCGTCATTAGTCACCACACAAAAAAGCTGTACGGCCTCATAACGGCCGTACAGTTTTTTTAAATTAATCCCGAATTGCTTCAAGCACCCCAAGTACATTATCAAAAATATAATCCGCCTGATGCTCCTCGAACAAAGTCCTCGCCTTGTCGCCAGTCAGCCCAGTCAGGACCGCCGCAAACGTACAGCCCATTTCCCTTGCAGCAAGCAGGTCTGCCAGCGAATCCCCGACAACCATAATCTCGCTGCCATTCCCTAATGGCAAGACGGAATCCAGGACTGACTCTGCCTTCGTTCCTTTGCCAAGAAGGGCATGCATAAACGTGTACGGATGCGGCTTTGCCAGTGACTTTTTTTCAGGAAGCTGACGTTCAGCCTTAAGCACGTCATCAGCGGTCACAATATGGTCTGCATCAAAATACTTGAGCCAATCAAGATGGCCGAACGGCTGAATAGTTTCCAGTTCTGGACGCCCGGTTCCAATTCCGATAGAAATGCCGGCTTCAAGTAACTGTTCGAACAACTGCTCAAACTGTTCCTGAGGACAGAGGGTGGCTTCATTTGCGAGAAACCCTTTCTTACCGGTTTGGACAGATGGCCTGCCTGTTGAATGCAAAACATTGTCATCGCCAACATACCATTCCTGGGAAACGTGCTCACCGACCGACCAGAGTACTCCTTTTTCACCGAAGGCCGATGTTTCAATGCCGATTTTTTCAAAAACAAGTCTGTCAAGATGCCGGAACAGGCCTCGCTTCGTTTCATCTGTTCTTTCAAAGTCCTCGATAAAGCGTCCGAAATCAAGCTGAACCGAGGTCTCCTTCAGAGTATCGCCAATCTCAATCAAGGCATCCCGGTCTAAATCCCGGCTGAGCCAGGTGAGTACCTTATCCTGGTCGTCAAGCTGCGACAGCAGATGAATGAGCTGATAGCTGAAGGTTATGTAAATCATATCCCAGTTGGCATTCAAGCCCCGTGCTTTCATAAATGACAGAACCTTGTCATCTTGAAAAATTTCACGTCTGATTTCATCAATTTCATCTTGCTGAACATCGGTGTGGAATGTTTCAGGAGCGAGTCCAAGATAGTTTTCGCTATACAACAGCTCCCAAACTGTGAGTGCAGAGGCATCGAAATAATGTTCCTCGCTTAACAGCACCCCATCTACATCAAACAAGATCGTTTTTATCATCCGAATTCCCCACTCCCTATAACTTTCTCATCATATCTAGCTCCAGCGCCTATCGCCTTGCAAACTTCAGGCCTCCTCCCTACGATAAGTCACCATCGAATCGCTATCGCTCTTCGTGATTCCTTTATCTCAGTCGAAGTCCCTCCATTTTGTACGGCGATGAGCAAGGCGCTTACGCTTTTATTTCTTTAATGTACCACAGCGCCAGCTAGATAACTATCATCAACTTACTTATCAATTCGCCAGTTGCTGCTCGGCAAATTCACGGTAAAGTGGGTGTGATTGCGTCAACTCAGTATGAGTTCCAATCCCGGTTACCTTGCCTTTTTCAAAAAAGACAATCTTGTCCGCATTAACGATGGTCGATAATCTATGTGCGATGACGAAAGTAGTCCGGCCCTCCATCAGACGGGTCAAGGCTTGTTGGACCATACTTTCTGATTGGCTGTCAAGACTCGCGGTTGCCTCATCCATCATCAGGATTTTCGGATCCCGCAAAAATGCCCTTGCAATCGCAATTCTCTGCCTTTGTCCGCCGGATAGCTTAACGCCGCGCTCGCCAACCTCGGTATCCAGCCCTTTCGGAAATGCCTGAATGAATTCATCCGCATAAGCCATCCTGGCCACTTCCCATAAACGCTCATCTTCAATTGACTCTTTCTCAACGAGTCCATACGTTAAATTTTCACGGATGGTGCCAGCCATCATCGCACTTTCCTGAGAAACGTAGCCAATTTGGCTGCGCCAGGACGATAAAGCAAGCTCACTGATAGGTATGCTGCCGATTCGGATGATTCCGGAGGTCGGTTCGTAATAACGTTCGAGAAGCGCGAATAGCGTGGTTTTTCCGGCGCCGCTTGGCCCGGCGAAGGCTATCATCTGGCCGGGTTCAGCTGTGACGGAAACTCCCTCGAGAACTGATTCACCTTCGGCATAAGAAAAGGAGACGTTATCGATTTCAACAGGGAGGTTGCTGATGTTCAACTCAATACCCTGCTGCCCTTCCTCGAGAGGCTCTTCCAAAATCGTAATGATTCGCTCAGTTGCTCCTTTTGCTTTTTGCATCTGAGTGAAAAACATCGCGAACGATGTAATAGGCATGATGATTTGGAACAAATAGAGCAGAAATGCAATCAGGGAGCCTGTTGACATCGTACCGTTGGCAACCCGTAATCCACCGTAAGCAATAATCATCACGATAACAACCATGACGACAAGATACATGATCGGACCAATCAGCGCAAAAATCCGGGCTTCTTTTAGGCCATAACCAAGCAAGGACTGAATGCCGCCGTTACCCTTTAATTCTTCAATTTCCTCTGCAGTCGAAGCCTTCATTAACCGGATTTCTCCAAGAGTCTGGGTGATTTGGCCCGTAAACGTTGCAGTTTCGTTTTGCAGCCCGCGGGATATTGCAGCCATTTTCCGCCCAAGCGGAAACATGATAGCCATTGTGAGCGGGACTGACACCAGCATGAGCAGCGTCATTTTCCAATCCATAAAAAGCAGAATGGCAATTGCCCCGATGATGGAAATAATTCCGGTAACAAAATTTGAAAAATGATTTGTAATTAATTCGCGAACGACGCTCGTATCATTGATGACCCGGCTGACAGTTTCTCCGGTAGACTGTTTGTCAAAAAAACCGACCGGTAACCGCAATAGCTTTGACCACATCCGCTCACGCAATCGTGCCACGACTTTTTGCCCGGTATAGCTGAGCAGGTAGATGGAGATTCCGCTAATGACAGCCTGGATGATAAATGCTGCACCAATTCCAATAATTAACGGGACACTCAACGATTCAACAGAGAAACCGTCTACAAGATTTTTTGTTAAAAGTGGCACCACCAGCCCGGCCAGCGTGGTCATTATGCTAGCAGTCAGTCCGGCGAGGAGCGCTGCTTTTGGTATATTGGTTGATAATAATAATGAAATAAATGGTTTGAAATCTGTCTTTTGTTTCTCCATATGAAAGCTCCTATTCAAGTCGTTGCCAAATTTAGTAAGAATATGGCTCTATTATAGCATTTAAAAGGATTGCAATTCGAGGTACGGGAAGACAGTCCGTGATATCGACAAAAATCGTGGTAATTCATGTATATTTTTTACAAAGCTGTGAATTTATGTGGTTAAATGAAATAAAAAGCAAAAAAATAACGAAATATCCTAATCTATTGGCTGCTCCTTGCCGATTATATAAAGTAAAGACTTTATGGAATTATCCGAGGGTAATTTCAATTTGGGTTGAAGTGAGGTTACATAATTTATGGTACAAAATATAAATCAATCATCCTCGCTTTTAGAGATTTATAAATCTTTTTACAAGTATAATCCAAACGTCATTTTTGCATTGAACACAAATGGCAAATTTGTGCTGGTCAATGAAATGGCCATACACTTGACGGGTTATACAAGAGAGGAATTACTGCAGTTATCCCTCACTTCCATCGTTCATGAGAAGTATAGTGATACGGTGACCGAAACCTTTATTGAACTATTAGGCGGAAAAAAGAAAAGCTTTGAAGTTTCCATTTATCATAAATCCGGGGCTTTGATTGATTTAAGTATTACAACAGTGCCTATTTTTATCGGTCAGCAAATCATCGGTATTGCGGGGATGACGAAAGATTTAACCGAAAGAAATACGATTCAGAGAGAGTTGGATTTATCAAAAAACCAGCTCGAAAATTTGTTCAATAATCTCGATATTTGCGTTGTTACCACGGATGTCAACCGTGGATATATCCTGGATATTTCTCCAGGCTGCTATAAGCTATATGGGCGTATGCCGGAGGACTTGCTTCAAAAGCCTTCTTTTTTTTGGAAAGAAGCCGTCCATCCGGATGATATTGATATAGTCCGAACTGGCCTTATCAATATACATAATGGCAAACGGGCAGAAATGGAATATCGGATTAAAGATGTTAAGGGTACAGTCAAATGGGTCAAGGAACAGACGACACCAATTTTTGATGAATCTGGGATATTGACTAAATTTGAAAGTGTCATTACCGATATTAGCGACCGGCGCAAGGTGGAAGAAGATTTAAAGTTCCTGGCAAACCATGACCTTCTGACCGAGCTGCCTAATCGGAGCATGTTTGAAAAAATGGTGCAGAGTGCTGTTGACGATGCTTATAGCAAGAAATCGAAACTGGCGATCTTTTATCTCGATCTAGACCATTTTAAATTAATCAACGATACACTTGGCCATCATGCAGGAGATGAATTACTGCAAATTATCGCCGCCCGGCTGAGGAAATGCTTGCGCTCTACCGATATCATTTCCCGTCAAGGCGGGGACGAGTTTGCGATTCTGCTGGATGGCTTCACGGATGTGAAACAATTAGACATAGTGGCCAAAAGGCTAATTGATACAGTAACCGAACCGCTGCGGCTTGCAGATCGGGAGTACGTTATCACAACTAGCCTGGGAATAAGTATTTATCCAGATGATACTGAAGACCCGCACAGCTTAATTAAACAAGCTGACCAGGCAATGTATCATGCGAAGGAAAACGGCAATAGTTCGTATCAATATTACCAGTCGAGCATGTCAATCAATCTATCAAGAAGGCTCGAATTGGAACAGGATTTAAGACAGGCCTTGAAGGAAAATGAATTGACTATATACTATCAGCCTGTGGTCGATATTCGCTCCAAGAAAATTATCGGATTTGAGGCCCTGCTGCGCTGGATTCACCCAAAGCACGGATTCATCTCGCCTGCTGAATTCATTCCTATAGCAGAAGAATCGGGGCTTATTATCCCAATAGGAGAGTGGGTGCTTCGGACGGCGTGCATGCAGTTTAAAGAGCTGCATAAGGGAGGTCATCCTGATACGTATGTTTCAGTGAATGTTTCCACCAAGCAGTTTGAAGGCGGTAATTTTGTCTCATTTGTTGAAGGGGTCCTTGAGGAAACAAATTTTAATCCTACTCTGCTTAAAGTAGAAATTACTGAGAGTGTCATGATGAAGGATATTGAGGACATTGTCGTCAAGCTCAAGGTTCTCGAGGAGCTGGGAGTCAAAGTATTCCTTGATGATTTTGGAAAAGGCTATTCCTCTTTATATTACTTGCAAAGGCTCCCTATCAATCTGATGAAAATTGATAAGTCGTATGTACAAAGTATTGATAATAATTCTGGCCAGGAAACAATTATTAGAACTATCATTGCGATGGCTAATAGTCTTGGTTTGGGAATTATTGCTGAAGGCGTTGAATTGGAGAGCCAAATTTCCTTTCTGGAAAACCATGGCTGTTATAATCTGCAAGGCTTCATTTTTAGCAAACCAGTACCGTATGACCTGATCCCTGGGTTGCTTGAGAAAAGTGCTTTGGAACAATACACAACTTAACTTAATCTGTGACATTTTTCCGTTTGAGGTCAACAATTCTACTAAACTTACAAAAGGCGGATGAAACAAAAACTTTTTGATTCATGCCGCCTTACAACTCAAATGGATATGGTAACTGATAGAAACGAGGGAGGAGAATATGTCAGGTCAGGTAGTAGATGATGCGATTTTAGAGGTTTATATTTTTGAATTATCGCAAATGGTTGAACAGCTTGAAACAGTCATTTTGAGCTGTGACCAGGCAGGTGTTTATTCACCTGAAATGGTAAATGATATTTTCCGGATCATGCATACGATAAAAGGATCTTCAAGCATGATGGCCTATCATAATATCGCGACATTGGCACATGTTTTGGAGGATCTGTTTTCTTTGCTGCGCCAGGATACAATGAGGCTCGATGATTACTCGAAGCTTACAGATCTTATGCTTGAAGGAGTCGATTTTATCAAAGTCGAGCTGGAAAAAATCAAAAACAGAGACCCTGTTGATGGGGATTCCAGCTTATTAATCGAACAAGCAAAGAAATATTTGAGCATCATGACCTACAGGATTTCAGGTAAAGCCGGGAAAGAAGCGGAAGTTGTGCAAAATGCTCAAGAACAAGCATCGCCACTACCGGATGCCTCTGGGATGAATCAATATGAAGCAACTGTCCGCCTTGAGGATTGTGGCGGTATGGAAAGTGTCCGGGCGTTTCAAATCATACAGCGTTTTAAGGAGGATATCGAGGATCTCCGCTTTGAACCTAGCGATTTGGAAACGAATTTTGATACTGCCACTCATATTCGCGATCATGGCTTCAAAATTTTTATCAATACTGAAAAGGCGTTTGATGAAGTCGAAAACATCTTTAACTTTGTCACCTATGTGGAGTCTTTTGAATTTAGGCAAATCGAGAAGGAAGTTTCCGAATTTGTTTCTGAGCAGAATGTTCAGGAAATCACAGAAACCACCGAAACGAAACTAGCAGGACCAACGGCAACTAAACAAACCTCCAGCCAATCAAGTTTTATTAGTGTAAATGTTGTGAAATTGGACGAGCTGATGGACATTGTCGGGGAGCTTGTTATTGCTGAGGCAATGGTTACCCAAAATCCAGACCTGCAAGGGCTTGAGCTTGACCAATTTACTAAAGCATCCAGGCATTTGAAAAAAATCATCGATGATATTCAAGACAAGGTAATGTCGATCCGAATGCTTCCGCTCGCAAACACGTTCAAAAAAATGAACCGGATTGTACGGGATATGAGTAAAAAGCTAGGGAAAGAGGTTCATTTGCAGCTTATTGGTGAAGACACCGAAGTCGATAAGAACATTATTGAACATATCTCAGATCCATTAATGCACATTGTTCGCAATTCGATTGATCATGGATTGGAGCCAGTTGAGGACCGGATCGCGGCTGGAAAACCATTAGCTGGGACATTAATTCTTGAAGCGAAGAATGCCGGAAACGAGGTTGTCATTCTGGTCAAGGATGATGGACGCGGGCTTAATAAGCAAAAACTTCTTAAGAGGGCCAGGGAAAATGGAATCCTCTATAAAAATGAATCAGAAATGACAGACAGTGAAATCTATAATCTTATCTTCCTGCCAGGGTTCTCTACAAAGGATAAAGTCACGGAGTTTAGCGGTCGCGGTGTTGGGATGGATGTTGTTATGAAGAACATTGGGTCTGTCGGTGGCACTGTTTCTATCGAGAGCCAGTGGGGGAAAGGAACGACCATAATCATCCGGATTCCACTGACATTGGCAATTATCGATGGTATGAATTTAAAAACCGGCAACTCAAGGTTTACATTGCCTACTACTTCAATAAAGGAATCATTCCGCCCTGATAAAAGGAATGTCATTACTGATCCGGATGGAAATGAAATGATCATGGTCAGGGGGCAATGCTACCCAATCATCCGTCTTCACAAAAAGCTCAGCATACAAACGGATATAACCAATTTGGAAGAAGGCATCCTCATCATGGCAGACCATAATTCAAGACAAGTGTGCATTTTTGCCGATGAGCTCCTTGGCCAGCAACAGGTTGTCGTAAAATCCCTGCCGGCTTATTTAAAGAGAATAGGAAATGTAAAAGGGATAACCGGCTGTACGCTTTTGGGTGATGGTAGCATCAGCTTGATCTTGGATGTTACAGGGTTATCAAGCTAACAGATTACTAGAAAGGAGCAGGTGAGATGGCTCAGATCATAGAGGAAGAATTTGAAGACAGCCTGGCGGATAAATTTTTAACATTCAATCTTGAAAATGAATTTTACGGAATTGATATTCGCCATGTCATCGAGATTATCGGTATTCAGCAAATTACTGAGGTACCGGAAATGCCGGAATATATTCGGGGAATTATCAATCTCCGCGGAAAAATAATCCCTGTTATGGATGTCCGGGTGCGATTTAAAAAGCAACCGAAAGAGTATAACGACAGGACGTGTATCATTGTTATCGAAGTTCATGAGGTTTCTGTCGGTCTGATAGTGGACAGTGTTTCAGAGGTATTGACAATTTCCCCTGAAAATATTGTACTGCCTCCAGATATTAGCCAGGGTGTAAATCGGTATGTGAAAGGCATTGGCAAGGTTGGCGATGATGTTAAATTGCTTTTAAACTGTGATACGTTGCTGCATGAAGACATAGCAGAACAGATAGGACATATTTAAGCAGGGGGTTAATTGAACCATGATGAAATGGTATATCAATATGAAAATAGGCAAAAAACTTCTCTTTGGCTTTTTATCTGTTGCTATTTTCACAGCAGCAATAGGTGTCTATCAGATTATTAATATGAGGCAAATCGACCGGGATTACAAAAAGCTTTACGAGGATTATGGCGTAGCTGTTGGAGACATTGGCAAGGTCGGAATCAATTTCCAAAATTCCCGGGCTATCCTGCGTGACTTAATCATTGCCAATGATGTTGACAAAATGGACGAATATAATGCGAAGCTAGAAATATTGGCTGATGAGCTTTTTGAAGAAAGTAAAGCGTTTGAAAAAACTATCCGTACCGACGAAGTACGCGAGACCTTCAATATGCTGAACAATTCCATCGATAAATATTTCTCGGCAAGGGAACAAATTATTGCACTGGCTTATGCCAATAAGGATGCCGAGGCGCTTGCTATGCTCCAATCCGATGGAGTGCCGCCAGCAGTAGAGGCTGAACTGTATATTAATAAATTGTTTGACCAAAAGAGGGAACATGGTGCGGCTAAGTCAGAGGAATTGACAAAGCTTACAAGCGAAACGGTTACTGTTGTCATTATTGTTCTTTCAATCGCAACATTAGCAGCTATCGGAATGGGCGTTTTCATGGCGAAAACAATTAGAGTGCCACTTCAAATGATTGTCGATAATGCCCGCCAGATTGCAAACGGCGATTTGGACTTTGAAGTTCAAATCGAAGGTAAAGACGAAATTGGCCAGGTTGGGAATGCTTTTCGCGAGGCGGTTGCCAATTTGAATGAAGTTATGAATGAAATCAAGCATGCGACTGAACAGGTGGCGGTCGGTTCCAAACAGGCGTCTGAGACAAGTGTTACCCTTTCCCAGGGCGCTACGGAACAGGCAAGCTCCATTGAAGAACTATCTGCTACGGTTGAAGAAATTTCATCGCAAACAAGGCAGAACGCTGATTATGCGGTTGAGGCTAATAAACTGGCCGAGGTTGCCAAGGAAAATGCGGTTCATGGAAATGGCCAGATGAACGCAATGCTCAAAGCAATGGATGATATTAATCTTGCATCAGAGAATATATCAAAAATTATTAAAGTCATTGATGAAATTGCTTTCCAAACGAATATTCTAGCATTGAACGCTGCCGTTGAAGCCGCCAGGGCCGGCCAGCATGGCAAAGGCTTCGCGGTTGTTGCTGAGGAAGTACGTAATCTTGCCGCCCGTTCAGCAAATGCCGCAAAGGAAACAACTGAACTAATTGAAGGTTCTATCAAAAAGGTAGGCGGCGGAACTAAAATTGCCAATGAAACCGCCACTGCATTAGAAAAAATTGTTGAAGATGTCGCAAAAGTTGCTGATTTAGTAAAAGATATTGCGACTGCATCCAGCGAACAAGCTGTTGGGATTAGCCAAATTAACCAGGGGATTATGCAAGTATCCCAAGTGGTACAGGCCAACTCTGCAACATCAGAACAAACTGCTGCAGCAAGTGAAGAATTATCAAGCCAGGCTAGCATTCTGAAGAGCAAGGTTGCCCAATTCAAGCTAAGAAGCACGCAGTACTCTTCTTCTTCTTTAAGCGGATTGAGCGGATTAAACCCGGAAGTCCTTAGCATGCTGGAACAATTGAACCAGCAGCAAAGGCAAGAAATCGAAAGCTCGCTGTCCGAGGTGGCCGCTTCTGGCCAAAAAAGAATTGTGTTAAGTGATAATGAATTTGGAAAGTATTAAAGGCAAAATTGAGGGAGAGGGTCTATGACTCTCTCTTTCTTTAAGCGGGTGAAAAGATGATCAGTATAACAGACAAAGAATTTAAACAGCTATCCGACTTTATTAAAGCAAACTATGGAATAAACCTAAAGGGAGAAAAGAAGGTCATTATTGAGGGACGATTGTTTCAAGTTCTCCAGCAGCTCAATTTTGATAACTATACTGATTACTTCCGTTATGTTCTTGAAGATAAGACGGACCGTGCGGCCTCTACACTTGTGGAGAAAATCACAACGAATCATACCTATTTTATGAGGGAAATGGAGCATTTTCGTTTTCTTCAGAACAATGTATTGCCGTATTTATCCCAAACGGTTCATAACCGGGATTTAAGAATTTGGAGTGCCGGCTGTTCAACAGGGGAAGAGCCCTATATGCTTGCAATGGTGCTGGATGAATTTTTTGGAACTCAAAAGATGTATTGGGATGCAAAAATTCTTGCAACAGACCTTTCGCCGAAAGTACTGGAAACAGCGGCAAAGGGAGTATATCCGAATACAGGGCTCGCGGCCATGCCAAAGATTTGGAGACAGCTGTATTTTAAAGCCAAAGGTGAAGGGTATTCAGAGATTGCAGCCCGAATTAAAAACGAGGTCATTTTCAGGCGATTCAATCTGATGGAGAGGACCTTCCCTTTTAAAAAGAGGTTCCATGTGATATTTTGCCGCAATGTGATGATTTACTTCGATCATGACACAAAAATGGAATTGGTTAATAAGTTTTATAATCTTTTGGAGCCAGGAGGCTATTTATTTATCGGCCAATCAGAAACGATTGATAGGGAGGCCTGCCAATTCAAGTATGTCATGCCTTCTGTATATAGAAAAGAATAAGGGTGGTTCAATGCTTACGCATAAGAAAATAAAAGTGCTGGTTGTCGATGACTCGCCTTTATTCAGGGAGATAATCTCCCGGGGGATTGAATCAGACCCTATGATTCAAGTGATTGCCAAAGCAGGGGATCCTCTTGAAGCGCGCGATTATATTTTAAAATATGAACCCGATGTAATGATTTGCGATATTGAAATGCCGAAAATGAATGGACTCGATTTTGTCCGTAGACTGCTGCCTCAGTATCCGATGCCTGTATTGCTGATCAGCTCGGCTAATTATACTGAGAATGACGCGCTAAATGCAGGCGCTGTCGAGTTTATTCCGAAGCCTAATACAAATTCGGCCGAAGATGTGAAAAAATTCATTATAGAGATGGTTCAAAAGGTAAAGAAAGCTGTTCGTGGTGCAAAAGCAGAAGAAACAACCATCTTAAGTCCAGTCATCGATCAAACGAAAGTAACTAAATCCAAAATCAAATTGATTGCCATTGGCGCTTCGACAGGCGGTACCGATGCCCTGACAAAAATCATTTCTGCCTTACCAACGGCAGGCATGCCTGGAATTGTTATTGTCCAGCACATACCACCAGTTTTTTCGCGGATGTTTGCCGAGCGGCTGAACCAGGCCACAGGTTTTACCGTTAAGGAGGCCCAAACTGGTGATATCGTTGAACCCGGAAAGATTCTCATCGCACCGGGGGAAATGCATATGAAAATCAAAAAAGCTGGTTCAAGCTACAAAGTAGTATGCAGCCAGGGGGAAAGAGTCAACGGCCATTGCCCATCTGTAGATGTATTATTTGACTCAGTCGCCAAAGAGGCAGGCAAGGATGCATTAGGACTGATCTTAACAGGAATGGGCTATGATGGGGCGAAAGGATTGCTTGCGATGAGAAGAAAGGGAGCCAGAACCATTGGGCAAGATGAAGCATCTTCCGTTGTATATGGAATGCCAATGGCAGCCTTTAATATCGGTGCTGTAGAAAAACAGGCATCGTTAACAAAAATCCCACAGCTGATCTATTCGACTGTTAGTGGGAAATCATAAAAAAAATTGGGCTGTCTCAAAGGGTTGTTGAAAAACGACTCTTATGGGACAGTTTTTTTATTGATATTTTTAATCTTAGGCTACTATAGTAATTTCCGCTTCAGGCGCTTCGCTTTCCACGGGCGGCCTGGGAGCCTCCTCGGCGCGAGCGCCTGTGGGGTCTCCCACTGACCTTTTCTCCCGTAGGAGTCTTCGCGCCTTCCGCTACAATTAATACCGAATTCTATCTTACTAGCTGTTTTGGATCCACATGAATAATAAAAACTTCCATTTGGAGTAATTAGTCAATTCAACAAATAGGAAAGGGTATCCCATTTTCTTTTGGGACACCCTCATTTTTAATTGGTCTGATTGTTAGCTTCTGAATTTCGCAAGATTACGATGTTAACTCGCCGGTTTGATTGGCGGTTATCTACAGTATTGTTAGGAACTAATGGCTTGAATTCACCATAACCAGTAAATTGAAGCCTGCTCTCTTGAATATTTTTTGAAGCAAAGTAATGAAGGACGCTGCTTGCCCTGGCGGAAGAGAGCTCCCAATTCGAGCGGTATGGCGCGTTCCCGATTGGGACGTTGTCTGTGTGGCCCTCGATACTTATTGGATTTGGCAAAGCTTTCAGAAGTCCGATAATCGCATTGAGCGTTTTAAAAGAGTGTTCTTTTAGAATCGCCTGTCCAGGATCGAACAAGATAACGTCTTTCAGCGTAATTTCAACCCCGCGTTTTGATTCGGACAGGGTGACAACCGCATCAAGGTCGTTATTTTTAATATACGATTCCATTCTTCTTTTTAATTCGTCAAGCTCCGGATCCTCGGTTTCACCTTCATCAGGAGGTTGTTCTTCTTTTGGAGGTTCTTCCTCCTGTGCGTGATCAGTAGGTGTTTCGGGCGGCTCTGTCGATAATCCCTGTTTGCTGCTATCGACATTGGTTCCGGTAAATTCGGTCTTGAAGGAATTCATAATCGCTTCATATTTTGATATATTGATACTACTCGAAGCAAACAGGACAATAAAAAGTGCGAGTAACAGGGTCAGGATATCAGCATACGGAAGCAGCCAGGACTCATCAACATGCTCCTCGTGTTCTTCAGGTCGCCTACGCCGTCTGCTGCTCATCGTCTTTTGCTCCATTTTTACTTTCATACTTGAGGCGTTCCTTTGGTGTTACATACACAGAAAGCTTTTTTTCAAGAGCACTTGGGGTGAGTCCGTTGCATATTCCCAGGATACCTTGAATGGTAACAAACTTTAATTCCTGTTCCTGTTTTGAAATTCGCTTTAATTTATTTGCAATCGGATTCCATAATACATACCCGCAAAAAATCCCCAGCAAGGTGGCAATGAAAGCAGCAGCGATTGAATGGCCAAGCTTATCCACATCATTAAGATTGCCAAGTGAAGCGACCAATCCGACAACCGCTCCAAGAACCCCTAGAGATGGAGCGTAGGAACCTATCTGTGTGAACATAAGCGCCCCTGTTTTATGCCTCTTATCAATTTCCTCTAGTTCTTCGTGCAATAATTCTTCAATAAAATCATAATTGTAGCCATCTATCAACAATTCAAGGCCCTTTTTAAAAAACGGATCCTGTGTATCTGTTGATACTTCCTCCAATGCAAGGATTCCTTCTCTTTTAGCAATTTCGGCACAGTTAATAATGTTAGAAATTTGCTCTGACTTGGAAGGGAGCTTGGGCTCGAAAAGCGCGATTTTTAGAAGGACAGGAAACTTTTTTGCTTCACGAAAGGGGAAGGCAATTAAAAGAGTCGCTAGCGTCCCGCCAAAGATAATCAGGAAGGCCGCCGGGTTATTCAACGCTGAAAGCGAAGCCCCTTTTAAAACCATCCCTACTCCAATTGCAACAAGAGCTATTAAAATTCCGATAATACTAGACATCACTTTCTCCTTTTCGTACGGACTTAGTTATAAAACTATTTTAATAGAATCAAAAAAAATCAACAACAAGCAATCAAACAAAATCAAAAAGTTTTCGACAATATTAAAGAAGTTATTGACGATGAGGTAGCCAATCTCGTATTTTGTAAAAGGAAGAGATGATTTTACCAGTATTTTGAATAGGCATGTTCAAGGAAGAACACCCATACAGAAAGGTGCCACACACACACTTTCTATCTGCTATAAGGGCAAACATCTCATTATTCTATATCGTCTTTATTTATTAATAGTTTAATTGGATTGAAGCAGATGAAAGTGACAATACCTTACGAATAGGTGGATAAGATGACCGACCTTGAATATGTTGATTTCACACAACAATTTACACTCCAAACCGGAATAGATTTGGGCAACTATAAACAAGAACAAATTCGAAAGCGGCTGGCGCTGCTTTATCATAAAGGCAGCTTTCATTCCATAGGTGACTCGGATTCTCTTCTTTTCAATTCTGGATTTGTTCAAGAGATTACCGGCCAAATAACCGCCCATATAACGGAATTCTATCGAAACCCGGAAGTGTGGGAGTACTTGCATCACTCTGCACTTCCCGGGCTTTTGCAAAAGAGAGCAAGCCTGAACTGTTGGAGTGCAGGTTGCTCTACGGGGGAGGAAGCATATACCCTGGCAATGATTCTTGAAGAGATGGATATAGAGACTTATTCCATTGTCGCCTCGGACCTAAACGATAGTCTCTTAACGAAGGCCAAACAAGGTTTATACCGAGAGAAAGCCCTGGGAAGCCTGCCATCAGGACTAAAGCTGAAGTATTTGAGGAAATTCGGAACTCATTATTCAGTGCACAAGGACATGAAAAAAGCAGTCAGCTTTGAACGTCAGAACCTGCTGCATGGCCGGTTAGAATCCGGATTTGATCTTATTCTTTGCCGCAATGTCATAATGTATTTGACAGAGGAGGCAAACCATTATCTTCTGTCGAGATTAAGTAGTGCCATGTGTCCAGGCGGGATTCTTGTTGTTGGAAGCAGGGATAGCATTCCTGAGCCTGAACACTATGGACTGATTAAGTTGAATTCTTTCTTTTTCCAAAAGAGGGAAAGAGTTTAATTTACGCATCAAAATAGTCCAATAGTATCAAAAACTTTGATTATATCAAAAAATGTCATGACTATCTTTGGAAGGTCAGGTATAATAAGGGTTAAACGTAAACTTTAACCGTTTTGCAGGGGGTTTTTATTTGAATAACCTTCAAGTAACTATCAAAAACAATCAAACAAACAATTGGGAATCTCCAATAAAGAAGTCGCTTAAGCAACCTGATACTCTTACTTCATTTGACCAGATTTTACAAATGTTCCAGGTTAATGTAAATGAAGATGGGCAGGACTCACTTTTAACAGTGGAATCTTCCACTGAAGAAACAGGGGTCATCCCTTCCGAGGAAAAAGAAGAAGAAGTTGCAGCACTGTTAGCGGGATTGCTTGGGTTGTTCAAAGAGCTTCAGAACGTGCTGACTGCTTCCGCTTCAGGTGAAAACGCTCAAGGCGATCCTTCCGATTCAACAAACTCTGGAGTTATGCAGCTTGCTGGAAAAATTGAAGCAGTAAAAGGACAGCTTGATTTAAGTTCGATTCAGGAGATTTATGAGATACCAGGCATTCGTGACCTGCTTCAAAAAGCAGTAAGCCTCCTTGAATCCGGCCCAGCAGCTAATACAGGAGTATTAACAGAATTGGCGGAAGCTATCGAGCCTCTAATTGCCGGTTTACAGGCAAGACAGGACAAGCTGGTTAAAGATGCTCAAGATTCGCGGAAGCCTTCCATTTCCGAACCACAGTCTCCGGAATACAAACCAACCGACGCAAAATTGCCTCTGGATCTAGATAAAAATCAATTGTTCTTATCCGCTTCAAGCGGAGCAACCAAGCCATTGCAAATAAAAGAAGAAGGAATTCAAGGTACGGCCAATCCTTCCTTATTCCCTTCAGGAGCGATAAACGTACAAAGCAATGGAAGCTGGAGTGAGCCAACCGCTCCTCCTAAAACAGTGCATGTTCAATCATTTGTTCCGGAAGCAACCCGGATCCTTGGTCAAATTACGGCAAATGTCAATGGACTTCCTGACAAAACCGTTGCCCGATTTTTACTTTCTCCCGAGCATCTTGGCAAGGTTCAAATCCAGGTTATGCTTCAGGATGGACAGGTAACCGCTGAAATTATAACGGAAACTTTAGCTGCCCGGGATGTACTTGAGGGGCAGTTGTCCAGTTTGAAACAAGCATTACAGCAGCAAGGGATTGTCGTGAATAAGGTCGATGTGGTCCAGCAGCCTGTACTTGCTTCAGACTCAACCGCACAGGGCTTTTCTTTTACACAAGGGGGATTCAATTCTCCCCAGGAACAGAAGGCCTTTCAGTCACAAGAGCATCCATCCGGCAAACGTACTAAATCAATCACACTCGAAGAAGCAGATATTGAGAAAGAGATAACTTCTTATACATATGGAAGTAACTCAAAGAGATCGGTTTCTAGTATTGATTTCACCGCATAAAAGGAGAGACTCACTTATGAGCAATTGGGTCAATGTCAGCAACGCTGCAAATACGGCCTCAATTTTTCGGAACGCCACCCCTTTTGAGGAAAAAAGCAAACTGGGGAAAGACGACTTTCTGAAAATATTAACTACCCAGCTATCGAATCAGGATCCATCCAATCCGCTTCAGGACCGCGATTTTATCGCGCAAATGGCGACATTCAGTTCTCTGGAGCAGATGACCAACCTGAACCAGTCCTTTGAACAGTTTGCCAATTTGCAAATCAGCCAGCATGCTTCGGTTATTGGAAAAGAGATTACTTGGGTGACGGATTCATCCGGAGCTACTGCCAGTGGTACTGTAAAAGGGATTTCCACAATTGATGGAAATTATTATTATCTTGTTGGCGAGCAAAAAATTCCTTTGGAGTATGTTACAGAAATTAAAGAAGTGAAATAAAACCAAGAATTTAGGAGGGAAATGAATGTTAAAGTCTCTATACTCCGGTGTTTCAGGGATGAAAGGGTTTCAAACAAAACTGGATGTAATCGGTAATAACATCGCAAACGTAAATACTGTCGGATTTAAAAAAGGCCGTGTCATGTTCCAGGATATTATCAGCCAAAATATTGCTGGTGCCACTGGTCCAAATAATCAAACAGGCGGAATAAACCCTAAGCAAGTCGGTCTAGGTACAAGGATTTCATCGATTGATACCCTCCACACACCTGGAAGCCCAATGACTACGAATGTAGGGACAGACCTTGCCATTGATGGAGATGCATTTTTCGTTGTCACGTCAGAGGCTGGCGCGAATGCAACACCGTATTTGACAAAAGCAGGCAACTTCACGGTTGATGCAAGTGGAAATCTTGTCAATTCCAACGGCTTTTTTGTAAAAGGTACAACTGATACAGGCCTGGTTGACATTAAGCTATCAAGCGCAGATTATACGTCTTTTTCAATTGATGCCTATGGCTATATTAACGTTGTTGATAAAAATGGCCAAAGCGGCAAGCTTGCCTATGACGGTACGAACTATTATATGAATAATGACGATACTCGCGCCGGCGAAAATATTTCGCTTGCGACTGCAGTTGTACCTAATCCAGGGGGCCTTAGCAAAGTTGGCAGCACATTATTTGAAGAAACAGGAAACTCCGGTGATGTCTTCGCAGGCAGAATTGAAGACAACCGAGGCGGACAAATCAATTCGGGTATCCTTGAGATGTCGAATGTTGATCTGACCGAAGAATTTACTGAGCTGATTGTTGCTCAGCGTGGATTCCAGGCAAACGCCAGGACAATCACAACATCAGACTCCATCCTTGAAGAAATTATCAACCTTAAGCGTTAACCGTTCTCCCTTTTATGATAAGAGGCCATGAATGGTTATATAACTCAGGGAAGAGTTAGGGGGAAGGCATTTGGCAGATGTTTTATCTCAACAGGAAATAGATGCCCTGTTATCAGCTCTGCACAGCGGAGATTTTCAAGCCTCCGATATAAACGAACCAAAAGATAAAGTGAAAGTATATGATTTCAAACGTGCGATGCGATACTCGAAGGATCAGCTTCGCAGCATTATGCGCATTCATGAAAATTTCACGAGGATGTTCACTTCCTATCTTTCAGCTCAGTTAAGGACATTTGTCCAAATTGAAATTGATCTCGTCGACCAGGTAAACTACCAGGAATTCATTGCATCTATTCCGTCCAAGACGATTTTGAATCTTTACGACGTGAAACCGATGGATGGAAAAATGGTGATTGAAACAAATCCCCAGATTGCCACTGCAATGCTGGAACGGTTGATGGGAGGGGTAGGGGTTTCCTCTGCCCGAAGTGAAGCTTTGACTGAGATTGAAACAGTGCTCATCAAGAAAATTTTCGTCAAAGTAGCAGAGATGTACCAGGATGTTTGGAAAGGTATTGAGAATGTAGAGGTTCATTGGGAAGCAATCGAATCCAATCCTCAATTCATTCAAATTGCATCCCAGAATGACACCGTGATTATCGTTGCACTGCGTGCGACCATTGGTGAGGTTACCGGAAGATTGACATTATGCATTCCGCATTTAATTGTCGAGCCTATTCTTCCGAAACTGTCGACACAACAGCTGTATTCATCAATGACAACGAGAAAAAATCCTCCACAGCAGGATAAAATTGTCCAGAACTTAAACACAGTCAATGTTCCGGTCATTGCCGAAGTTGGCAAGGCGACATTATCCGTTTCTGATTTAATGAATCTGCAAATTGGAGATGTAATCGGCATTGACGCAGGTAAGCTGCTTGTAAAAGTCGGCCAATCAACAAGATATCTTGGAAACCCGGGTGTCCAAAAAGGGCGCTATGCGGTCCAAATCGATCATGCAGTTACAATGGAAGGAGATGAATGAATTAATGGGTGAAGGTTCATTATCTCAAGAAGAAATTAATGCGTTATTTAATCAAATTGATTCCACTACAGTTTTGTCCATAAAGGATTTCCTAAGCCCTTTGGAGCAAGATGCCCTAGGTGAACTCGGTAATATCTCACTTGGAAGTTCAACGACTGCCCTCTCGACACTCCTGAATCAAAGGGTTGAAATTACAACCCCTACTCTTGCGGTGATTGAGTGGGAGCGGATGGAAGAGTCGATCAAAGAAAACCAGGTAGCAGTCCATGTTGACTATACTTCCGGCATTCGAGGCAAGAATCTGCTCATGATTAAAGAAAAAGATGCCAAAATCATAGCTGATTTGATGATGGGCGGCGAAGGCATTCCTGCTGAAGGAAATCTTTCAGAACTGCATCTTAGTGCAGTCCAGGAAGCAATGAACCAGATGATGGGGTCAGCTGCTACATCGATGTCTACCCTCTTTAATCAAAAGGTGGATATTTCACCACCGACGGTTGATGTACTTGGAGTCCCTCCAAAGAAGGTCGAGGATTTAAATGAGGAAATTATTATTGAGGTGTCCTTCAAACTGAAGGTTGGCAGTTTAATAGATTCCAATATGGTTCAATTCATACCGCTATCAGTCGGAAAAGAAATGATTCATAAGCTGCTTAATCCGGGGGAAGCTCCTGTGCCTGAACCGGCTACGGTTCAGCAGCAAGTGCAGCCTCAGATTCAGCCAATCATGAATACGGCGCCTGTTGCTCCGGTCATGCAGCCAGAACCAGCACCTGCTGCAATGGTTCCACCTAATACGAATGTCCAAAGAGTGGAATATGCGACATTTGCTGAACATTCGGTTGGACACGCAAGCAAAGCTAATATTGATTTACTGTACGATATCCCATTGGCTATTACCGTAGAGTTGGGCCGTACGCAAATGCCGATTAAAAAAATTCTTGAACTTGGACCAGGTTCTGTCATTCAGCTTGATAAATTGGCAGGAGAACCTGTTGACATACTGGCAAACAACAAGCTGATCGCAAAAGGAGAAGTTGTTGTCATTGAGGAAAACTTCGGTGTCCGGATTACGGATATTGTCAGCCCTATTGACCGTATAAGCAAAATGACTAATTAAACACCGATAGACAATAGGAGGAAGAAGATTATGGCAAGGGTATTAATCGTTGATGATGCCGCGTTTATGCGCATGATGCTGAAAGATATACTAACTAAAAATGGACTTGAAGTTGTTGGCGAAGCTGTCAATGGAGCAGACGCTATCGAAAAATTTCAGGAACTGAATCCTGATGTTGTAACTATGGACATCACGATGCCGGAAATGGACGGTATTACGGCAGTGAAACAAATCAGGGCGTTAAACCCGCAGGCCAGCATTATTATGTGCTCGGCTATGGGTCAGCAGCCAATGGTATTGGAAGCTATCCAGGCTGGCGCAAAGGATTTCGTTGTTAAGCCGTTCCAGGCTGACCGCGTTATGGAATCAATCCGTAAAGTGATCGGTTAAGCAGGACGAACCTTACTGAGCAAGTCTACATTTTACAAGGACCCTGCTAGAGGGTCCTTTTTAAAAAGATAAAAAGTATATTTTACTAGAGAACTGTCTAGCTCCAGCGCCTAGCGCCTAGTGTACTTCGGTCCCCTCGTTACGATAAGTCAACATCGATTCGCTTACGCTTATCGTGTTTCCTTTATCTCCTTCGAGGCCCTCCAGTCCATACGGCGCTGACCAAGGCGCTTGCGCTTTTCTAAGAAAGGGGACACGCGTGTGAAAGTACAGGACTCAATACGATTAAACTTTGGTGAGCAACGCTTTCCTACACAAGAACGCGGCGCAGTCCAATCCCCAGCCTTTCAATCAATTTTCAACACATATTCAAAGGAACTGACAAAGGAACACCTTCATCAGCTTCTGCAGGATATCGACAGCCAGGGGCAAAAACTGAGTGAAAACCCAACGTTTCAAGAACTCAATAAATACAAAAACCTTGTCAAGCGATTCATGGATGATGTTACAAAAAACGGCGTCGGCCTCTACCAGACAGAAAGCTGGGATTTATACGGCGGAAACAAAGTCTTGAAGACTGTCCAAGTGATCGATAAGAAAATGGTGGAGTTAACCGACCAAATTCTTAATCAGCAGCATGACCAGCTTTCTATTTTGGAGCGAATCGGTGAAATAAAAGGGATATTAGTTAACTTATACACGTAAAAGAAAGGGGGAGAAAGATGATAAGAGGATTGTACTCGGCAGCATCAGGGATGTTCGCGATGGAGCGGAAGCAGGAAGCACTGTCCAATAACCTGGCAAATGCCCAGACACCAGGCTTCAAGAAAGACGATGCCACTCTTCGTTCATTTCCAAATATGCTAATTTCCAGGATCCGTGATTATGAACAAATCCAAGCCGGTGCTACAGGGATTAAAATTCCTGGCCAGCCAGCTTTGATTGGCGAGCTTTCCAACGGTGTTTATGCCCAGGAGCGGGTGCCAAGCTTTTTGCAAGGTTCACTTGTGGAAACTGGCTTGCCGCTTGATGTGGCAATTAATGATCAATCATTGCCTGTCGGAACGGTTAACGGCCGGCAGGTTAAACCTGCTGCCTTTTTCACTGTCCAGCTATCCGATGGAACGGTTGGATATACACGGAATGGCAAGTGGGACGTCGATGCAAACGGTCAGCTTGTCACATCGGAAGGTTATAGAATTCTCGGATCTGATGGCCAGCCGATTCGGCTGAATGCAGGTCTTACGAAAGAAGATATCCGAATTAACCCCGATGGCCAGATCACTCTTTATCCCGGGCGTCCTGAGCTAACCACGGATGGGGGACAAGTTGGTGTTGCTGTTGCAAATAATCCAAATGAACTTCGCCGCTTTGGCGGCAGTGTGTTCCTGGCAGATGCGCCCTTGCAGGTAATCGATGGCGGTAATAATCCAGGCTTTTCGCTGAACCAGGGCTTCATTGAACAATCCAATGTCGACCTTGGCCAAACGATGACAGACATGATGACAGTAGTGCGGAGCTACGAGGCAAATCAGAAGGTAGTCGGTGCATATGATCGCTCACTTGAGCAGCTGAACACAATCGGCAGGGTCAATGGCTAATATCTTTTTTAAAAGGAGAACATGCACGTGAATACGTCATTATATATTTCTTCAGGTGCGCTGCACGCCTATCAGCAAAAGCTGGATACGTCGGCAAACAACCTGGCAAATATCAATACACCAGGATTTAAGCGCCGTGAGCAAAGCTTCTCGGAAATTCTTGCTTCACAGCTGAATAACCAGGTTAGAGGCGATCAGGAACAGGGCAGGTTGACTCCGATGGGTCTCCGGGTTGGCTATGGAACGGTTGCTGGGATGACTCAGTTGGACATGGCACAGGGACAGGCAATTGAAACAGGAAGTCCGTTTGATCTGATGCTTTCTGGCAAGGGCTTTTTTCAGGTGAGAACAGGAGCTGGTGAAGTTCGTTATACAAGGGACGGAAGCTTTCATTTAAGCCCTAATCCTGATAATCCAGGAAGCTACCATCTTGCACATGCTAATGGTGCGCTATTGCTTGACCAAACAGGCAATCCTATTGAACTGAGTGGTGCTGATGAAGTAAAAATCATGGAAAATGGTCAGATTCAGCTTAGAAACAAGCAGACTGGGCAAAACTCACTTTCCCAGCAACAGGTTGGTGTTGTTGATATTCCGAATCCTTCGCTATTGCAAAATACAGGAGACAACCAATTCGTGATTGATGAAGCAGCTCTCCCTCAAGGAGCTGTCATTGGCAACTTTGTGCGAGCAATGGAAGCAGGGGAATTCAAAGTATCGACTGGGTTTTTGGAAGGATCCAATGTTGATATTACAAAGGAAATGGCCGACTTGATGACTTCCCAGCGGAGCTATCAAATGAACTCACGGGCAGTTTCCTATGCCGACCAAATGATGGGGGTAGCTAATAATATTATGAGGTAGATTGAATCGGGACACTGGGCAAGCTGTCCCGATTTTTTCATATCTCTAAACTTTAATTTGTTATAGCCGATAGACTTCGATAAAAGGGTCGTCATTTTACAAAAAGCATGGAAGGGGGTATGACCCAATGATTAATAGTAATAGTACAACATTAAGAATCAGCGGCTTGGCTTCCGGAATGAATACCGATGAGATTGTCGCCAATCTAGTAAATGTCCAAAGCAGCCGTCTTCATAAGATGCAGCAATCGAAAATCTCAATGGGCTGGAAGTCCGATGCCTATCGTGATGTGAATAAGAAGGTTGATGAATTCAGGAAGGCTATGGAAGGCTTACGTTTGCAATCCACATTTAATAAGCAAACAGTCAGCTCCAGTGATCCTAATGTAGCGGTATCTTCTGCAGGGATTAGTTCAAAATCGGAAATTATCATCAACAGCGCCACTCTTGCAACAGCTGACAAACCGGCAATTGTTAGTTTCAATACACAAGGAAAAGATATTGCTGAACAATTCAGCTTTACCTTAAATAATTCTGATACAGCAATTGTGGTTCCAAAAGGAACTTTAGATCAGGCTGTTGCTGCAATTAATAAATTGTCTGATAAAACTCTGGTAAAAGCAGCAAACGTGGGTGGAAGCCTTGTCCTTACCTCAACTGGTACAGGTCCGGAAGCAGAGATTAGAGTTTCCAACATAACCGGGCTTGATCCCTGGGGAATGGCAACTACTTTAAGTACTCCAAAAACAGGTGAAGCAGGGAAGTCAGGTGCAGTAACAATTAATGGCACACCCATAATGATTTCCACCAATACTTTTACGTATGAGGGAGTAACTATCAATCTAAAGAATGATATTTCTAAAAATGTTACCGTTCAAATAGGCAGTGACACTGAGGGAATCTTTACTGGGATTAAGACATTTGTTGACAAATACAACGAACTGATTGCTGACCTGAATGGCCGCCTATCAGAGAAGAAGTATCGGGACTATCCGCCACTTCTGGATGAACAGCGAAAAGATATGAAAGAAAATGAAACCAAGCTTTGGGATGAGAAGGCGAAAAGCGGTTTATTAACTGGAGACTCAACCATCCGCTCTTTTTTGACGGAAATGAGGAACAGTCTCAATTCAGCAATAGAAGGCATGCCAGATGGCTTTAAATCATTAAGAGATATTGGAATCAATTTTTCTACTAATTATCGTGATAACGGTAAATTAATTCTTGATGAAGCGAAGCTGAAAGGTGTACTTCAAACCAATCTTGTAGATGTCAAAAATATGTTTGCAGCAAAAGACCCGGATTTAACTGGAACAACTGTAACGAATTCAACTCTGCACCAAAAGAGTGGATTCGCTTGGCGAATTTATGACCGTCTGAACACAACTGTATTACAGATGGGCTCTTTAGCGGGTTCACCAAACTCCACTGTTGATACAAAAAGCTTCATTGGTAAGCAACTTAAAACGCTCGATCAAAATATTGTTAGGGAGCAGGATAAGGTCCATGCCTATGAAAACAGGCTATGGAAGCAGTTCAGTGCGATGGAAAAGGCCCTCCAGCAAATGAATTCGCAAAGCTCCTGGCTTTCTTCGCAATTAGGGATGTAATTCAAAAAAACTGTCTTATGGGAAAACTTCGTAAGGCAGTTTTTTTATTTATAAAAATTTACTTTCTCACTAAACAACTTCGGCTTCTTGACGATAAGTATAATAGATAGTTTGAACTATTTTCATCAATAAATAAGGAAAACTATTGTATCTCTTTAACAATAAAATAATAGGAGGTAACCGGGGAGGTTCGATAAATGTTGATTATTGGGAGGGAAATTGGACAATCCGTCATCATTGATGGAGATGTGAAAGTAACAGCTGTCCAATTTGCTTCAAAACTCCGCCTGACAGTTGATGCACCGGAAAACATCCAGGTGACTAGGTCCAAGCCTGAACCTGCTAGAATTTTTAAGAAAAAACTTAAATCAATTAGTGAAACCGTTCAAATTGGCGATTCTATTAAAGTGACCATTCTCCTGACAGAAACAGGATTATTGCGGCTCGCAATTGATGCACCGAGAGAGATCAGGGTTTATCGTGAAGAATTGTATTTGCAGGAAGAAATACAAATCTCTTAGCACAAAAAAGGTAGTGAAAATAAATTTAAATAAACCACTAAACTCTTTTTCACACTCTCCGATAAAAATAATAGATTCATAAGAAACTTATTTAACACACCGGGATAATAAACCGAATTGGTTTATCATAAATCATCTTTAAAAGGATCATCCTTTTAAAAATATAAACATACATTTAGGAGGAAAATGAAATGCGTATTAACCATAACATCGCAGCACTTAACACTCACCGTCAATTGAGTGCAGCGAATAATGCACAACAAAGTTCAATGGAGAAGTTATCTTCAGGTCTTCGTATTAACAAGGCTGGAGATGATGCAGCAGGTCTTTCAATTTCAGAGAAAATGCGTGGACAAATTAGAGGGTTAGAAAAAGCATCTCAGAATGCCCAGGACGGTATATCAATGATTCAGGTAGCCGAAGGAGCTTTAGCTGAAGCTCAAGATATTCTACAACGTATGCGTGAATTGTCTGTTCAGGCAGCGAACGATACAAATTATACTGAAGATAGAACTGCGATTGCTGATGAATTAGGGGAATTGAAGACTGAACTTACACGTATAAAAGATACTACACAGTTTAATAACCAGAAACTTTTAGACGGTACTTCAGCTGGTAATGCTGGCACTGTTACATTACAAGTTGGTGCCAATGCAACTGAGTCCATGACATTAGACTTTACAGCTGCTACAGGCATCGACTTAGCAGGTATTATTACTACTATTGGTGATATTGATGTATCAGATAATGGAAAAGCTCAGACTCAGATTACAACTTTCCAAACAGCTTTAGATTCAGTCTCTGCCCAACGCTCTAAATTAGGAGCATATCAAAATAGATTAGAACATACTATCAATAACTTAGATAATGCTGCACAGAACACAACTGCAGCGGAATCTCGTATCCGTGACGTAGATTATGCTTTAGCTGCTTAAGCAGTAACAAGCACAGTCGTCCTAGCTGGTAACGGCTAGCGAGTATAATTGGGTGAATTGCTGGAAAACCCTTAGAGCTTTTCTTGCCACAACGTAGTTGGAAACGACAGACGTGACGGTTTGAAAAAAGAAAAGATTGGGCAATCAGCAGCCAAGCTCCTGTCTCGAAAGAGTGGAGAAGGTTCAACGACTAGGATATACCATCTAAGGCGAAAAGCTATGGTGATGAAATCCATAGGTGAAACAATGTCCATCAGCATTGTGGATCCGAAGTGCCCAGCCCCTACTAGATTACTAGAGGGTGAAGATATAGTCTGGTCATTTATGAAAGTAAATGTTCGCACGATGGCGAAAGAGATGATGGCACAAACTAAGAATTCAATTCTTTCTCAGGCAGCACAAGCAATGCTGGCTCAATCCAATCAGATGCCTCAAGGGGTTTTACAACTTTTGAGATAATGATTAGAAGGGCGTCTAGCTTGGCAACGAGCTAGAGGATAACTGGGTGAATTGCTGGAACTTCCTAAAGCTTCATCAGCCACAACGCAACTGGAAACGGTAAGCGTGATGGCATGAAAATGATGAAGATGAACCAATGGATAATCAGCAGCCAAGCTCCTGTGAGGAAACTCTGGAGAAGGTTCAACGACTAGAGAATACGGTCTACGGCAAAAGCTATGGCTATGAATCTCGTAGGGCAGCATAAGCTGTTCGAAGTGCCCAGCTCCATAATAGTATGGATGAAGATATAGTCTATTCTATGACCGAAAGGCATAGCGGCAAAGCAAGCCAACCAACAGCCACAAGGAGTTCTTCAACTTCTTCGTTAATAAACAATAAAAAACACGGTCTGAGCAATCAGCCGTGTTTTTTTACATGCATTTTTAAAGGGTATGCGGATGAAAAAACAGGAACTGATATCCGAAATTAATGAATTTCTATGTAGAAATCCAGGAACAAATAACATACTTTTGAATTTCTTGTAGAGACCCTATTTAAGGGCTTACCAGTAGTGCAATCGCGGAACTATCCATGGCCTTTAACATTAAAAAAGGCACTGAAAAAAGATTTATTAAGATAGCTTTTATGTACAAACATACGTTCCTTTTTTGTGTATAATCAAATAGTGTGATACATATGAAATTGGAACAATTCCAAAGGCTATCACATCATGAGTTACTCAAACATCCAGCTTTAAAACCTTATAATGAGTTACTTTCTAATCAAATACGTGCTCTGCCAAGAGGAACGTGGCAGAAGGATGAGAACGCGATTGTTCTTATTCGATATGTTTTGGAAATTAAGCTTGGTTTAACAAGGGATGAGATTTCTAAAATTACACGCACTCATATTAAAGAAAATAAGCTCTGGGGTGCCTTGAATCGTTTTAAATCAATTCGTAAGTTGATTCATTTTGTTTATCCAGGCGAATATCATGAATGTGAGTTTAGTAAAGTTCCGGTAGATTATTGGTCAAATCTAGGGAACATAAAGGAACGTTTTGAATGGCGACTTCAGCAGGAGGGGCTGACAATTGCTGACGTTCCGTCTATTAATTACGATTTACTCATTAAGTGGGGTTTTGCTAATCCACTTAAGCGTTACGGTGATTCTCCTTATAGGTTATTAAGCTCACTTTATCCCAATCGCTTCAAGGAAACTGATTTTAAAAAGACACCCCAAGGTTATCGAAAAGATACGGCTAATTTAAAACAACAATTTCTTGAAATATTGGAAAAGGAAAAAATTCAAATGGACGATGTACCAAAACTGGTAAATCGCGATCTTCTTTATCGCTATCGCCTTTCTGGTGTACTTTCTTCTTTTTCTAGTTCAGTTTCAAAACTAGTGAGTTCATTGTTTCCTGAGCATTTTTCAATAGAAGATTTTCCCGTAAAGCCAAATCGCTATTGGGATGATTTGCAAAATGCAAAGGATGTGATTGAGAAGCTATTGGGAAAGGAAGGTGTGTTAGAACAAGATATACCATCTTTTCTCACAAAGAAAAAGCTTACAGAAGCGAAACTCGGTGGCTTGCTTGACCGATTTCATGGATCACCGATTGAAATTGTCCAGGCTCTTTATCCAGGGAGGTTCTCGCTAACGGACTTCCAGCGGGTACCGAATAAATATTGGTATAAAAAAGAGCATAGAATACAGGCATTGAGGGATTACTGTAGAAAGGAAAACATAAAGCGTGATCAATTGCCACTTTTAAACCGGGCTTATTTTCGTAAATACTTCCCTCGATTTATTAGTGTTGCTGACCGCCACTATGATAGCAAATTTTATAGATGGATTATTGAAAGTTTTCCAGAGTATACATTTTCATTACAAGAGTTCCAATTGCTTGTTGGGGATGATGGCCAAATCTGTGATTCAAAAGAAGAGCTTATCCTTCATAACTTATTTATCAAGTTATTAACCAATGCAATAATTGAACGTGAGGCGGCCTTTTTCCACAATGAGAATGCTAATGAAACGTATATTCCTGATTGGATCATTGAACAGAATGGACAGAAATATATAGTTGAATATTTTGGGTTATTTGGTTCTACTCGCTATCCCCATTATTCTGAAAAGACAACTCGGAAAATGCTTTTCTATAAATTACTTGAGGAATACGCTTTTATAGGGATATTTCCGGAAGAATTAAAAGAGAAAGGATTTGATAGAGTGTCTAATAAATTGCACCAAGCAGGGATAATGATAATGCAGTAGGTTTTCTCAGAGTTTTTACAATGGTTCTTTTTGGTCAAAAAAAAACTCCTAAACTTCCCCTCGTTTTATCCGATATTGCAAATAGCCACTACTATGCCATGGAGGGGATACCATGCTGGATAAAATAACGCTTCACAACCAACTGCGGATGGACACGAATATTAAACAGGAAGTAGATGTACCAAAGGTTAGAGAAGTAATACCTATTAAGGAAGAACTTCCAGAGCAACACCCATCAAAGAAACAAACTGAAAAAGTCATTAATAGCATGAATGATTTTTTAACAAGCTCTCAATCGCATTTGAAATTTGAATACCACGAAGGTTTGGAAGAGTACTTTGTGACACTCATTGATGATAACACCAACCAGGTCCTCAGAGAAATTCCTTCAAAGAAGCTGCTCGATATGTATGCAGCGATGTCCGAGTATCTTGGCCATTTGATCGACCGTAAAGCATAATATCGGGAACCTTTCATCTTAGAATACAACATAATCCTATAAATTCAGGAAGTGAACACGTTGTTCCCTCAAATACGCATCACCCAAACACACGCGCAAATAGGTTTACGCAAGACAGAGCCGATACAGGAACTTGAGCAAAAACCAGCCCAGCTGTCTTTAAATCAGCAGCCAGCCCGAATGTCAATTGACCGCCAAGCCTCAGTGCTTGAAATCGATCAGGAGCAGGCACGATATGACCTGAATATGAAAAATCGTGCCACTTTTCATGCCGACATGGTTTCAGAAGCAAGACAAGCTGCGTTAGAAGCGGTTGCCGAGATTTCGCAGGAAGGCGATCAGCTGGCTGCGATTGAGCAAAAAACGGATGCACTAAACAATATTATAACTAGCAAAGTGAACCCGCCAGCTGCAGACACAACGATAAAGTTCATTCCGAGCCATGGTTCGGTAAAATTAAATTTTACTCCGACTGAGCTTAAAATCAACTGGGAGCGGGGCGGCGTCCAGGCAGACTATACTCCTTTTGAAACAATCCATAATTACACACCTGGTAAAGTTGAAGTCTACGTAAGGCAAAAACAGCAGCTTGAGATTGACTTTGTTGGGCTGAATGTTAACAGCAAATCTTAATGCAAAAAGCAGCGTTCCAACTTTGGAACTCTGCTTTTTTACGTTTTTTTGTAAAAAACACTAAACATTCATTCCTAAATGTCCGATAATAGAAAGGAAGTGATAGGAGGGATTACTATGCGGATCAATGACATGAAATATGGGTTCCATTCCTACCAGAGTCAACAGAACCGTTCAACTATAAACAATACAGATAGGAAGTCATCTCCTTCTGCAGACGTTAAGATTTCTGCGAAGGGACTTGAGATTTCCAAAGCAATGGCTACTGGCCAGGCAGAGCGCCAGGCACGCATTCAGGAACTAAAAGCACAAATCGCAAACGGTACCTATAATGTCGATAGCTCCAAAGTGGCAGACAAACTACTTGGCTTTTGGGCAAATGAAGGAGAATAGGAGTGACGCAGATGGCGCCTCTTACGAATTTAATAGATATATTGGAAAAGATGCATGAAGAGCATCGGCAGCTGTTGGAACTGGCTAAAGAGAAGCGGGAAGTTCTGATCTCAGGGGATACTGAAATGCTTCAGAGCCTGCTGTCTAGAGAAGCGCGATTTTTAGAAGCAGTTGGGGTTCTCGAACGTGAAAGGGAACAGTTTGTTAAGGATTATCAAACCAACAATGGACTGGAAGGTACATCTTACACACTGGATGAACTTGTTGGACATGTTCATCAACCTTTCTTGAAAAATCGTATTACTGCCGCAGCCTCTAAACTCCGGAATGTTATTCAGGAGTTAAGCCAGGCAAACAAGGATAACCAGCAATTAATTCAAACGTCGTTGTCCTATTTGCACTACTCAATCGGTTTGTTTGCTGGAAAGGAACAGACGACCGGGTACGGGCCAAATGTAAAGAAACGATATTCAAGTCTGCTAGATGCAAAAATATAGATCGAAGTTTTAGGCAAGGAGAGGGTTAGGGAATGGCTTCAACTTTTCACGGCTTGGAAGTGGGGAAAAGAGGGCTTTATGCCCAGCAAACTGCATTGTCCGTCACTGGCCATAATATAGCAAATGCAAATACAACAGGATATACACGGCAGCGGGCAGAAATGCAGGCCTCAAAAGCGATCCCTAGTCCTGGCATGCACAATGACCAGTCTCCTGCCCAATTGGGGACAGGTGTTGAGGTTAGCAAAATCGTCCGCCTCCGCGAAGAATACCTGGATGTCCAGATTCGCGGCGAGAGCAAAAATCTCGGCTATTGGGAAGCAAAAACCAATACTTTCACCCGGATTGAGGAGCTTTTGAACGAACCATCCGATTCCGGGCTTGCTGCGACAATGGACGAGTTCTGGAAGGGTTGGGAAGAGCTTTCCAAAAATCCAGACAGTGCAGCCGCCCGTGCGGTTGTAAGGCAAAGAGGTGTGGCTGTAGCTGAAACCTTTCAGCACATATCCAACACACTGGATCAAATCCAAGGTGATTTGAAAAATGTCATCAAAACAAAAGAAAGCGAAATTAATTCTCTTTCTTCACAGATTGCAAGTCTGAATAAGCAGATTTCTAGTCTTGTGCCGAACAATTATCAGCCGAATGACCTTTATGACCAGCGCGATGTCCTGATTGACCGGCTCTCCAAGCTTGTCAATGTTAATGTTACTCCAGGAGCAAACGGTATGGTCAATGTCTCGGCAGGCAATGGCGTATTGGTTTCAGGCCATACACCCGGCAAGTTAACAATTGGCTATGATCCAGCCACAGGGCTCGTGGATCCGGATGAAATCCAAATAGACGACCAAAAAGTATCTTTCGCTTCAGGCGAATTGCTTGGCCATATGGAGTCATATGGTTTGAAAGGCTCTGAAGCGTCTTCCATCATTCCTGGCTTAAAAGGAAAAATGGATGAACTGGCAGCAGCATTTACAACTCAAATTAACTCCATCCACCTAAACGGCTATAATTTGAATAATATTAATGGAAGTTCGCAAGAAAGAGTTCCTTTCTTTACAGGTTCAACAGCCGCGGATATAGAAGTCCATGGGGATATTATCGCCTCGTTGAACATGATTGCAGCAGGCAAGGAAGAATCTGCTGGCACGTCATCCACTGGTAACGGCCAGAATGCACAGGAAATCGCCAATGCAAAGTTTGTTGGTGTAACCTTTGGAAGTGCGAATTCAACAGCAGACGATTTTTACCGGAACATCATCGGCCAGTTGGGGATTGATTCAAACGAAGCCCAGCGGATGAAGGATAACTCAGAAGTGATTATCCAGCAGGTAGAAAACCGCCGCCAATCTGTTTCCGGTGTATCCCTGGATGAGGAAATGGCAAACATGATTAAATTCCAGCAGGCATATAATGCTGCTGCCAGATATGTGACTGTCATGGACCAGTTGTTAGATAAAGTCATCAACGGCATGGGCAGAGTCGGATTGTAGAAGGAGAGATAAGCTATGCGGGTCACTCAGAGCATGCTGAACCAGAACATGCTTGCGAATTTAAATAGAAGCAACCAGGCGATGGAGAAATATCAGCAGCAATTATCCACTGGTAAAAAAATCGATAAGCCATCGGACGATCCTGTCGTAGCGGTAAGAGGCATGTTTTACAGATCGTCATTAAATGAAATTGAACAATATAAGCGGAACAGCGATGACGGGCTTTCGTGGATGACAGCAACTGATGAAGCCCTCGACGAAGTGACTTCAGTTCTGCAAAGGGTTCGTGAACTGACACTGCAGGGTACGAATGGGACAAACCCTGATACAGCCAAAGAGGCCATAGCACAGGAAATTGCCCAGCTGAAGGAACATCTAGGTGAGGTAGCAAACACCCAGTTGGCCGGAAAGTTTATTTTTGCCGGCACAGATGTGAAAACTCCGCCTTACCGAGAATCCGCTCCAGGCACTGCAAAAGAATTCATGAATAACAACACTGAACTGCTTGAGCTTCGGGTTGGCCAGACGAATATTGTTCAAATCAATATTCTTGGTACTGACGTTTTCAATAACGACGGTAATGGTGGAGTATTCAAGGTTCTTGAGGATATTGTTTCAGGCTTTAGTGCTGGTGGACAAACATCCGCTGATGCCTTAACAAAGCTTGATGGGCAAATTGATAATCTTCTCAGGCAGCGTGCTGAGGTGGGGGCAAGAATGAACCGGATGGAGCTCAGCATGTCACGAATTGACGGGCTTGAGCTGTCAACGACCCGAATGCTTTCCCAAGAGGAAGATGTTGATTTAACTAAAGTTATCATTGACCTGAAAGCTCAAGAAAATGTGCAAAGAGCTGCATTATCTGCCGGAGCACGAATCATTCAGCCATCTCTCGTAGACTTTTTAAGATAAGTAGTAAACAGGATGAAGCCAATTCATCCTCTTTTTTTAGCTTTACGCATAGGTAAAATTTGTAAAGAAAACTAATATATTAGAGGGGATCACATGTTTCCAAAAGTAAATCAAAATATTTTTATTGATATTGTGGATCAAGAGCATTCTTGCCGTTCAATTATTGCCGACATAACTGAAAAAGAAGTAATGATTAGTTCTCCTTCAGATGCGAATGTGATTGGAGAACTGGTGGCGGGTACTCCATTGAGAATATCTTTTGTCACCAACGATAATCAGTATCGATTTGGAACAGAAGTACTCGGAGTAAAGAAAGACGCAATTCTTTTATACCGGTTAAAAAAGCCACGTGAACAGGATGTTATTAAGATTCAGCGAAGAGAGGATTTTCGAGTAAGTGCGAGTTTGCCAGTCACATTAAATGGCCAGAACTGTACTTCCATCAACATCAGCAGTGGTGGCATTTTGCTTTCCTGCAGCCCGCAAGCAGAACTTCCAACTGAAGAAATTTTTACTGGAACCTTCATGCTTCCATCGGTAAACAAAGTGATTTCAAAAATAGATTTTGATGCCCAGGTAATTCGAACTTCGCCAAGTGAGGATGGGCAAAGGCAAACTGTAGCACTTAAGTTTGTACACCTAGGTCAATCCGACCAAATGAAAATCCTGCAATTCTGTTTTGAAAAGCAAAGGCAAATGCGCTTAAAACAACGGTAAAAACCAAGAATATCCCCTTGAAAAACATGCCTCCTGACCGGCATGTTTTTCTCATTTCTTTTTACAAAAACTTACTGACCCCTTATAATACAAGTAGGAATATAGTGTTGTTTTGTTTGATACCTTCATCAAAAAATACACAGATACTCCCCAAAAAACGATTCTAACATTCGTACTATATAGTAAATTACCCCAAACAAACTATAAACTTTTTTATATATAAGATAATAGGGATGCTTTGAAATAGGAGGTATGACGATGAGCTTAAAATTGGCTCTTTCTGAATTGAAAGAAATGATGCTCCAGCCCCATCAGGCGCAGGTAGGAGAGGAAGAAATCCATCAGCTTGAAACAAAGTACGGATTAAGTAAAGATTCACTAATTTTCTACTATAACAATTTAATGATGCTTGGCCTTAATCAAACACAAGACCAGGGTGAATCAAAAAAAGTGAACCGTAAATGGTCAAAAGCCGAAATCGACTTTTTGTTCCTGTATCTTAAAGAACGCCAGGAAGAAGGCGCGAGAAATATTACAGAACTATTGGATGAGGCAGCGAATCTGTTGGGCCGCGGCTACCAATCTGTAAGCTATAAGTATTACACTCTGGCAAAAAAACAGCAGAAGACGCAAAAGGTTGAACAGCCTCAGGTTGAATTCGTTACGATCTCTGAAAATGACGTGCCTGTTGTTTCTACGGAGTTCATCGAGCCGATAAACGCACCAGCTGGAAGCATGGCTAAAAAACCTTCTCAGGACGGCGACCTGATTGATATCCTATCGGGGCTTATCTCTAACGTGGAACAGCTTCCGGGGATAAATTTGCATGAGATGCTGCGCAGCCTGTACCAGCTAACCAATATGGCGCTGCTCAATCAGCAAGCAGCCACTGAAATTGAGAACATGAAGTCAGAAATCAACTCCGAGAAAGAAGTTCTCCGGAATAAGCTTAAGAAGCAAGAACAGCAACTCAATCAAGAACGTCAGCGCAACATCGAGCTGCAAAATGAAGTTTCCAGACTGGCAAGGGAAATCCACGCATTCAGCCAGCTTGGCGATGCAGCAAAAATACAGAACTTGAAATCCTACAACCAAAGGCTTAACTACCTCATTGACAGCTCCGGCGTCGTCCATCAAGTCGGCAGCTAAAACTAGCCTATAAAAGCTACTCTGAAAAGGGTGGCTTTTTATATTTTAATAGAACAGAGTTAATGACTAAGTTGATATATAAGATGTTGATTGGAGCGGAGGACGCGTAGACTCCTGCGGGAGAAAAGGTCAGTGGAAGACCCCACAGGCGCATAGCGCCGAAGAGGCTTCCAGACCACCCTCGGAAAGCGAAGCGTCCGTAGCGAAAATCAACAAACCTGTCTAACGCAGCTTGTACTAATTTATTTAAATTAATCCTTAACTTTCCCACATTTTTACCGATAATAGAAATAACCGATCTTTTAGGAATTGAAGGGAGTATCCTATGACTCTAAAAAATCCATACCAAACCTACCAAAAACAAGCTGTTTCCACTTCGAAACCCGAAGACCTCACCTTGATGTTATATCAGGGTCTCGTTAAATTTATTCGTCTTTCCAAGCTTGCCCTTGATCAAAATAAAATACAAGATGCCCATACCCATAACCTTAGGGCTCAGGATATTTTAACCGAATTAATGGTCACCTTAAAGCCTGAATACGAAGTTTCAAAATCGCTTAAGGCGATGTATGATTTTATGAAAACGCGTTTAATTGAGGCGAATATGAAAAAGGATCAGGAGCTGCTGGTCGAGGTTGAAGCCTTTGCTGTTGAATTGGCCGAAACTTGGTCAGAAGCTGTGAAGAGAAAATAGAATGGAAACTTGGATTGAGGAACTAACTAAAATCTCAGTGGAAATGAAAAAGGCAATCGAACATGAAGAGTTTGACGAGCTAAATGAATTGTTGAAAATTCGTCACATTCTTATGGACAAGGTAGATGAATGGAAAGCAACTAATCCTGGGACTAAACTATCACAAAATGATAAAGAGAAATTGAAGGAAGTACTGGGGCTCGATCAGGAGTTGGAAAGAGTCTTAAAAGTAAAAATGTCAGAGAATATCCAGTTGCGGGGGCAATTGAAGGACCGCAACCGTGCCTCAAAAAAATACGGAAATTATCAAAGTTTGACGAACGGTGCGTTTGTCGACACATTCAAATAGTCCTAGCAAAATATGCGTTGGTCCGCAAAAATCCTTGCGTGACCGCGCATTTTTTTATGTCCGTCGCAATTTTTTTTGCGTACTCACGCATGTTTTTTTCGGTACAGTTAAAATTTGTTATCCATTAGAATAACAGTATAAAGAAATTTGCACTTTTTTGTCGGAGGACATCCTTTATATTCATTGTCGGTTGCCATGATTCAACAGACAGTGAGTATATTCGATATTATTCACCAGGTTGGCGGAGGGAAGAATGGAATGATCGAGCAAACACTGCAAAACAAAAAACCGGCAAGCAAACTCTATAATTTTTTTGATTATAAAAAGAAGAAGCCATTCTTTACAAAACCAATTAAATTAACTGTCGGACATCCTATCAACGACTCCTTTGATATGATACGGAATCTGGTTTACGGGGAAAAGCAGATTCTTGTATTGAAACGGGCCCATGATCCGCTTCGTATCATCCTGGTTGAAGCAAAGATAGTAGATGGAAGGCTGAAGAATATTTCAATGCTTCCAGACGAAATAATTGGCGATATATCTGGATTACTAAGAGAATCCATTTAATAAAGTTCATGCCAGAGAGGATGAAGCTTTTGTTAATAGGTGATGATTGGTTTATCAGGTCAATGCTCATTGACACGCTTTCACGGGCACTAAGCGCTGGCAGCCAAAAGACCGAAACCAATGCGGCTGCTCTATTTTCTGAGGTACTGCAACAATACATGATGATGCAGCAGGCACAAACGGCCCCGCAAATAAATTCGCAGCCGAACCAACCCGTTTATACGTATACCCAGGGTTTAAATCAGATAAACCTTCTTTCTGAAAAAAATATTACTTTTTCCGAAAAAAATAATTCCTTACCTGAAATGGGACCTTCTGAACAGCCCGGTTCACTAAGATTTAAAGAGATTAATAGTGAAAAAGTCAATCAACTTCTTGGCGGCAAGCTTGCTGGCAGGGGTGAGGTGTTTATTGAGGCGGGAAAACGGTACAACATCGATCCAGCCTTGCTCGTTGCAATTTCCCAACATGAAACAGGGAATGGCAAATCAAGGGCAGCGGCGGAAAAAAATAATATAGCCGGTATGATGGGGAAAAATGGCTTAAGGTCGTATAACACAGTTGACGAAAGCATCATGGATATGGCACGAAACCTAAGTAAGAACTATCTTGATTCAGGTTTTACCAGCATTGCAAAAATTGCTGGCAAATACGCTCCAATTGGCGCGGCCAATGATCCAACAGGTTTGAACAACCACTGGGTAACGGGTGTTACAAATCATTTTGAAAAAGTCCGAGGATAAGTTGCTTGAGGCGCTTGAGGTGCCTCTTTTCGCCTGCAATTGTTTACTAGTTTTTATTTTGATAGATATCAAACTATTCCAGGGATAGGAGTGTCGTTTTTGACTAATATCAATCTCCTTCATTCTGCATTAAATGCTTCAAGCATGCGCCAGAATGTAATTTCCAACAATATCGCCAATGCAGAGACTCCGGGCTTTAAATCCAAAAGTGTCGTATTTGAAGATATTTTGAAACAAAAATTGAACAATCAAACAAATTTTGTTGGGAACAGGTCGGATTCCAGGCATGTCATCATTGGCAATAGTTCTGGCATACCGCAGCCTTTTGCGGTGGAAAACAGAGGAACGACCATGCAAAACAATGAAAATAACGTTGATCTTGATGAACAGATGAGTTCCTTAAGTAAAAATGCTTTGTGGTATAACACGCTCACAAGTCAGCTTTCAAGTGAATTTCAAAAACTGTCGATTGCCATTAAAGGGAGGGTCTAAGGTTGTTTGATTCATTAAATATCAATGCATCGGCGCTTACAGCTCAGCGCCTGCGCATGGATGTGGTCTCTTCGAATATTGCAAATGCAAATTCAACACGCGGAAGGTTTGTCAATGGCGAATGGGAACCCTATCGCCGGAAGATGGTCGAAATGGAATCAAGGCAAAGCCAGTTTGCTGGCATTTTTCAAACTGAAATGAGCAAGCAGGCTGGGCAGGGTGTCAGAGTTACAAGAATTGCGGAAGACCAGACACCATTTAAACTAGTTTTTGATCCAAGTCATCCAGATGCAAATCCGGAAGGCTACGTAAGACTTCCGAACGTAGACTTGTCCAGGGAAATGATTGATTTGATGGCCTCCTCAAGGTCGTATGAAGCAAATGTAACAGCGTTCAATACAGGAAAGTCCCTAATGCTAAAAGCGCTTGAATTGGGACGTTAGGAGAATAAGGGATGGATATTTCACGATTAAATGGTGATTTCATCAAAATAAATCAAAATCCTTTTCAAAAGGCAGAAGCAGCGAAGCCAACAGTGTCGTTTTCGAATGTACTTAAAACTTATATGGAAAATGTCGACACCACGGTTAAGCAGGCTTCGGAAATGTCTGTTCAGGCAGCAGCCGGGACGGCAGAGAATGTACACGATGTGACGATAGCCTCTCAAAAGGCAAAGCTTGCCCTTGAGCTCACAGTAGCTGTAAGGGACAAAGCGGTTGAAACGTATCAAGAAATCATGAGAATGCAAATGTAATTTAGAAAGATGCTGGGCAGGGTGAGAAATGAGAGGATCATGGAAAGATCAAATAAAAAAGTCAACAGAACTTTTTAGCCAGTATTGGGGAGCGCGGAGTTCAAAACAAAAATGGCTCATCATTGGAACTTTTTTATTTCTGATGTTTGCCTTATCCGCATTTGTTGTTTTTGCGTCACGGCCACAGTATGTCCCGCTTTATACGGGCCAGCTAAGCACCCGTGAAGTAGGAGATATTAAAGCAGAGCTGGACAGCCAGGGATACACCGACTATAAACTTTCCGATAACGGAACAATGCTGCTTGTGCCGCAAAAAGATGCAGCCGATTTATTAGTCACCCTTGCTTCGGCGGGTTATCCGAAGGACACCAATATTAACTATGATATTTTCAGTCAGAATTTATCGTTTGGGGCCACAGACCGCCAGTTTGACATTCTTGAGCGGGAAGCGATGCAAAACCAGCTGGCTAAGGTAATTACCCATATTGATGGAATCAAAAACGCAGAGGTCATTTTGAATTTGCCTGAGGAGTCTGTCTTTATCAGGCCAGGTGATGAGCAGGCTGCAAGTGCTTCTGTCATGGTAGAAATTGAACCGGGTGCAAAGCTGAATGCAGAACAGGTTAAAGCTCTGTATACGCTTATTGCCAGAAGTGTTAAAAACCTGCCGATGGAAAACATCACGGTCATGAATCAATATAGCGAAACCTTGCTGCTCGATGAAACGGGCACAGAAGGAATGGCTTTGGAGAATTATGACGAACAAAGAAAAGTTCAGCAGGATATTGAGCGGGATATCCAGCAAAACCTACAAAAGCTATTAGGTGGTGTGCTAGGCAGCGATAAGGTATCCGTCCATACTTTTGTGAAAATGAACTTTGACAAAGTGAAGACCCAGGAAAATCTTGTAAAACCTGCGGATGGCTCTGAGCAGGGACTGGTTATCAGTTCTGAAGAAAGCTCAAAGTCCTACACGGGCACCGATGCCGAGAACGCGGGTGGAGTTGTCGGTACGGGTGAAACAGATGTACCTGGTTATACAGGCAATACAGCTAATGGAACTGGGGATTATGAAGAAGCGCAGGAGCGCGTCAATTATGAAGTTAATCGGATTACAAATGAAATTGTAAAAAGCCCTTATGAAATTGAAGATATCACGATAAACGTTGGCGTTCCGTCAGTCCCGGGAAAACCCGGTCTCGTCCCCGAAGGTGTCCAGGAAAATATTCATAATATAGCAGCGAATATTGTACGAACTGCACTGGGACATCCGGAGTTGACAGCAGAACAAATCGCACAGCGGGTAACAGTCGTTCCGCATCAATTTTCGGAAGAAACGCCGGTTGCGGCTGAAGCAGAACAAAATTGGTTCCTGATTGGCGGGATCGCGGTTGCTGCAGCAACGCTTCTCCTAGCTGGCTTACTGATATGGATGTTTGTGAGAAGAAGCAAAAAAGAAGACGAAGAAATCCAAGCGGCATTTGAGCAGCAGCAGCCTATTCCATTGAACGAACAGGAATACTTTGCCGAACATGATTTAACGGTCGAAAGCCAATTGAAGCGGCTGCTTGAACAAAGGCCGGAGGATTTTGCAAAAATCGTCCGAACATGGCTGCATGAAGAGGAGGTCTGATCATTGTGGCGACAGCATTAAGATTGAATGGCAAGCAAAAAGCAGCAATTTTGCTGATTACAATGGGGAAAGATGCTTCTTCAAAGGTGTTCAAGCATCTGGATGATCAAGAGATTGAGAAGCTGACACTAGCCATTGCGGGCATTCAAAAGGTGGATTCCAAAGAGAAGGAAGAAGTGTTCAACGAGTTCCACGAAATGTGCATTGCCCAGGATTACCTGGCAATGGGCGGAATCGGATATGCAAAAGAGGTTCTCGAAGAAGCACTAGGAAGGGACAAGGCAACTAAAATCATACAGAAGCTTACCTCAGAGCTCCAAGTTAAACCTTTTGATTTTGCGCGCCGGATTGACCCAATGCAAATCTATAACTTCCTGCAAAGTGAGCACCCGCAAACTATTGCGCTTGTTCTTGCGCATTTGGAGCCGCAGCAGGCTTCGGTTATCTTGTCATCGTTGACCGGTGACCTCCAGTCCGATGTTGCAAGACGGATTGCTTTATTGGAACAAACATCACCTGAAGTCATAAAGGAAGTCGAGAAAATTCTTGAACAGAACCTGTCCGCAACAATTCGCCAGGACTTCACCGTAGTCGGAGGAATCGAATCAATTGTTACTATTCTGAACGGCGTCGACCGAAGCACAGAAAAGGGAATTCTCGAAGAGCTCAAGCTCAGGGACCAGGATTTGGCCGAGGAAATCAAAAAACGGATGTTTGTGTTCGAGGATATTATTACACTCGACCGCCGGGCTATTCAGCGTGTTATTCAGGAAGTTGATAATCAGGATTTGATGCTCTCCTTGAAGGCGGCGAGCGAGGAAGTCAAGAAGGTTATATACGAAAATATGTCCTCCCGGATGGTGGAAACCTTCGAGGAAGAAATGCAATATATGGGGCCTGTTAGGGTCAAGGATGTTGAAGAGGCACAAGGACGGATTGTATCTGTCATTAGGCGCCTTGAAGATGCCGGCGAGATTGTGATTGCCCGGGGTGAAAATGATGGTATCCTACTCTAAGGTTTTTAAAGCTTCCGGGCTGTCCGTAAGCGATGAAATTAAGGTATTGAAAGAACCATTTCGCCCGGTCAAGCAGCCTCAGTCATCAAACAGCGAAGAAGCTTCGCCGGTTGCTGAATCAACTCAATTAGCGAAAGCGGCTGAGCGGGCTGAAGAAATCCTGGAAGAAGCCAGGCAAAATGCTTTGGCCATCCAGGTGGAAGCAGAGGAAAGCATCAAACAATGGTGGGCAGAAAAACAATCTGAGCTTGAAGTTATCTCAATTGATGCCAGACAGCTCGGCTATGAAGAAGGTTTCCTGGCTGGAAAGCGCCAGGGTGAAGAGGAAGCCAGGATGGAATATGCACTTAAGCTGGAGCAGGCTCAAGCAGTACTCGATGATGCCTTCCAGCAAAAAGAGTCAATTATAACCGAGGCAGAACCGTTCCTTCTCGAACTAAGTACCGTAATAGCCGAGCAAATTGTTAAGCACGAGCTAGAAACATCACCCGAGTGGATGATTGAGCTGATCAAGCAGCATATCCTTCGTTTTAAGGAAAAGGAATATATTACAGTCTGCGTCCATCCTGAGGATTTTGAGTTTATCAATTCACAGCGCGGCCACTTAATAGCAGTTGTTAATGGGGAAACCGAAATTAAAATTGTTCCAGACCATTCTGTAGGTGAAAAAGGATGTGTTATCCGTACCGCCTATGGAAGCGTCGACGCCAGGATTGATACACAGATTGAAGAAATCAAAAAAGTCATTCTTGAGGCTAGAAGAGGTGCAGAAGAATGATTTTAGCCACAGAGAACTATGTGAAGCTGATACGCAGTATCGATCCAGTCCGGGTTAATGGGAAAATCACTCAAATCATCGGGCTTACAATCGAGTCAGAGGGACCGGATGTAAGGATTGGCGAAATTTGCTCGATTTATCCGTCCCATTCACAAAAGCCAATTCAGGCTGAGGTTGTTGGGATTAAAGAAAATAAAGTGTTGCTCATGCCCCTTGGTGAAGTAAGAGCAATTGGTCCCGGATGTGATGTGGTTGCAAGCGGGAAAAACATGGTCGTTAAGGCCGGCACACAGTTGCTTGGAAGAATTCTTGACGGGCTCGGGAATCCGATTGACGGAAAGCCGCTCCCACTCGGTCTTGAAGAGGTATCCGCACATGCAACACCACCAAACCCGCTGACAAGGCCGAGAATTCATGAGGCACTTGGCACAGGGGTCAAAACAATTGATGGTTTGCTGACGATGGGAAAAGGGCAGCGGGTCGGGATCTTTGCTGGAAGCGGCGTCGGGAAGAGTACGCTTTTAGGCATGATATCGAGAAATACGACTGCTGAAGTCAACGTAATTGCACTTATTGGTGAACGTGGACGTGAGGTTCTCGATTTTATCGAACAAAACCTTGGTCCTGAAGGGCTTGCGAAATCTGTTGTCATTGTTGCGACATCGGATCAGCCGGCGCTTATCAGGATAAAAGGGGCGCTGACAGCTACAGCTATTGCGGAATATTTCCGTGACCAGGGCAAGGATGTGCTGCTCGTCATGGACTCTGTGACCCGCTTTGCGATGGCACAGAGAGAGGTAGGGCTTGCTATTGGGGAACCGCCGACAACAAAGGGATATACACCTTCCGTTTTTGCGATGCTTCCTCAATTGCTTGAGAGATCGGGAACCGGTCCTAAGGGGACGATTTCCGCCATCTATACGGTCCTGGTAGACGGGGATGATATGAATGAGCCGATTGCCGATGCTGTCCGGGGCATTTTGGATGGCCATATTGTCCTGAACCGTGGGATAGGCGCGAAAGGAATTTTTCCGGCAATCGATGTGTTAAATAGCGCAAGCCGTGTTATGACCGAAATCACCACTGCGGAACATCAAAAAGCGGCAGTGCAGTTTAAGAAATTGTTGGCTTCTTTTAACGAAGCTGAAGATTTAATTAATATTGGTGCATATAAAAAAGGCTCCAACCGCGATATTGATTTAGCCCTTAGGCAAAAACCGCTCATGGACCAATTCCTGCGGCAGGGCATCTATGAAAGCTCCACCCTTGAGGAAGCACAAACCTTCCTACTATCACAATTTGGAGAATCGTACCGATGAACTATAAGTTTCCTTATCAAAAAGTACTTGAGTATAAAGAGAAGCAGCAGGATCTGGCCGAACAGGAATTTGGAGTGGTAAAACAAAAGCAATTTGAATTAGAGCAGGAGCTTGAAGGCCTGCAATCGAGAGAGCAAGGTATCTTTGATGAGTACAATCAAGTCCATCAAAAAAAGGTTGCCGACATTCTCGAAATCCAGGCTGGGATCAAACATGTTCATCATATTAAGCGCCAGCTGGAACACAAGACCGTTGAAGTTCATAAAGAGCTCGAGGCCAAACAGCAAGTATTGCTTGAGAGGTCACAGGAAGCCAAGATTTGGAACAAATGGAAAGCTAAATCCCGCGCCTCCTTCATAAAGGAAATGGATCAAAAAGAGCAGGCAATGCTCGATGAAATGGCGGTCATTCGCTACTCAAGAAAAATATAAATTCTAGTATCATCCCAAGCCTCCAGCATCCTAATTGAGCAGAGAAGTTTTCCTTAATTACTATAGGATGCTGACCAATTATTAATAGTGTTGATGGAGCGGAAGGCGCGTAGACTCCTGCGGGAGAAAAGGACAGTGGGAGACCCCACAGGCGCTCGCGCCGAGGAGGCTCCCAGGCCGCCCGCGGAAAGCGAAGCGCCTGGAGCGGAATCAACAAACCTATATAAAAAGCTTATAAAAAGAAGCAAGAGCTCCATGGAAGGAGAACATCATGAAATACTTTCTATTATCTATTATTCTATTTTTACTTATACCAATACAATCCCCCGCCTTTGCTGCAGAGTCCAAAGCGGCTGGCGATCCCTTTGTCTACGATAACCTCCAAAATGACAAAGAAGGTGAATCGACTCCTGTTTCAATAGAAAAAACGGAAAGTCAATCATCTTCGATTACTTCACTTGTAATTAAATTCCTGTTTTCATTTATCGTTGTCATAGCCTTGTTAATTGGCCTTGGCCGGTTTCTCGCAACAAAAGGCAGGCGCCTGCAAAGTAACGGGCCTGTACTGTCGCTTGCTGGCCATATGATGGGGCAAAACAAGTCTCTGCAGGTCGTGCTGATTGGCCAAACGATCTACATTTTAGGGGTTGGAGAAAACGTCACATTAGTTCGCTCCATTTCCAAAGGAGAAGAAGAATATCAGCAGTTACTGGAAAGTGTTGAAAACCAGGCTGATGGGCAGCCGGCAAAATGGCATGGCCTTGAACCTAATCAAACTTGGGCAGCGACCTTTCAAAAACATATTAAAAAGGTTCAGCAAGAGTTTCAAAAGGGGCGGGATTCATGAAAAAGAAGCTTTATATCCTCGTTCCATTTTTAGTTCTGTTTTTTTTCAGCCTAACCTCTGAGGCAAATGCAAGTTTCCTTCCGGGCATTGAGACATCGGATAGTCCGGAAAATGTATCGACAAGTGTACGGATTATCCTGCTTCTGACCGTCCTATCAATAGCACCGGCCATTCTCATTATGATGACGAGTTTTACGAGGTTAGTCATCGTTCTGGGGTTTGTCCGTACTGCGCTTGGAACACAGTATATGCCTCCGAATCAGGTATTAATCGGCCTGGCAATGTTTTTAACGTTTTTCATCATGGGACCCACTTTTTCACAGATAAATGAGGATGCGCTGCAGCCATTCATGGCAGGAGAGATGAGCCAGGAAGAGGCCTTTGATAAAGCAGCCTCGCCAGCGAAGGAATTCATGGCAAAGCATACGCGTGAAAAGGATTTAGCTTTGTTTCTTGATTATGCCAATTTGGACAGGCCTAAAACAATCGAGGATATTCCGTTGACAGCCCTTGTCCCGGCGTTTGCCATTAGTGAGCTAAAAACAGCTTTTCAGATGGGTTTCATGATATTCGTACCTTTTCTTGTGATTGACATGATTGTAGCAAGCATTTTGATGTCAATGGGTATGATGATGCTTCCTCCGGTTATGATATCGCTACCCTTTAAAATTCTACTTTTCATTTTGGTAGATGGGTGGCACTTAATCGTAGAATCTTTGCTTAAGAGCTTTTAAGGAGGAGTATTTCCATTGACACCAGAAGTCGTATTGCAAGTTGCCCAGCAGGCAATTTATACAATCCTAATCGTTATTGCCCCTGCATGCGGAATCGCATTGCTGGTAGGCCTATTAGTCAGTATTTTTCAGGCAACTACACAGATCCAGGACCAGACGCTGGCATTTGTGCCTAAAATTGTTGCCGTTTTTGTAGCCATTCTGTTTTTTGGATCATGGATGCTCCGATATGTGGTTGAATTCACACAAAACTTGCTCGGAAATCTTTCACAGTTTATCGGTTAGGTGATGACAATGTTTGATCTTTCACCGTGGTGGGCATTTTTGCTCGTGTTTGTAAGAATTTCTTCATTTATTGTCACAGCTCCAATTTTCTCAGGAAGACAAATTCCGGCTCAGCATAAAATCGGCCTCAGTTTTGTTCTGACCTTAGTATGCATTAGTGTTGTGAATGAACCTTTGGAGCCTGTGGCTGATGGTATGCTCATCCTGTTGATTTTAAAAGAATTCCTAATTGGTGCGGTGCTGGGGATGATAGCAAATATCATTTTCTACGCCGTCCAGTTTGCAGGAACATTAATAGATTTCCAGATTGGTTTTTTTATGGCCAATATGTTTGATCCAACTTTTCAAACGAATACCCAGGTGACAGGACAGTTTAAAAACGTACTGGCCATTCTCGTATTGTTGGCCACCAACGGCCATCACCTCCTAATACAAGGAGTGCTGGCCAGCTTTGACTGGGTGGGTCTGAAGGAGCTTGTCCCCGCCTGGAGTGATGGCCGGATGGCTTCGCAAATTCTGGATTCAGTCTCTCAGATGTTTATGGCAGGCTTCATGATGGCAGTCCCAATTATCGGTACCCTGTTTGTCGTGGATGTGGCGCTTGGAATAATTTCTAAAACAGTTCCACAAATGAACCTAATTGCCATCTTCCCTCCGGTCAAAATTTTGCTGCACTTTACGATTTATACTTTTATCCTGCCAAGCTTCTTTTACTTGCTGGCAAAGCTTTTTGAAATGATGTACGAATCAATGTCTTCAATCATGAAGATTATGGGGGCTTAGACTTATGCTGTTGCGCTTGGATTTGCAGTTATTTGCCGGTGAAAAAACAGAAAAAGCCACCCCGAATAAACGCAGGGAAGCCAGGAATAAGGGCCAGGTGGCAAAAAGCCAGGAAGTATCCTCGGCATTGACGCTGTTATTTACCTTTTCTTTTTTGTTCATTTTTGGTGAGTCAGTGATATCGGGATTATTCCAGCTCTTGCGCCAAAGCTTTCAGGAATACATGTTGTGGGATGTTTCTACATCCAGTATTCAGCTAATGTTCAATCAGCTCTTGATTAAAGCGGTCACCATCGCCGGCCCGATCATGGGAGTTGCGATGCTTGCCGGAATCATCTCAAATTATTCACAGGTCGGATTTATGTTCAATACCGAGTCGATTAAATTCAATTTAGGCAAGCTCAATCCCATCCAGGGTGCGAAGCAAATTTTTTCGATGCGGGCGGTTGTTGAACTGATCAAGTCCATCTTGAAAATGGTTATAACCTCCTTTGTTGTCTATATGGTCATCTGGCCGAAAAAAGAAGAGCTGCTCGTCATGGGCGAGAAACCACTATGGGACTCAATGAGGTTTATAGGCTCGATTACCCTGCAGGCGGGCCTTGCGATAGCAGTGATCCTCGGGGTAATCGCTGGTGCGGATTACCTCTACCAGCGCTTTGAGCATGAAAAGAAGTTGAGGATGTCAAAGCAGGATATAAAGGATGAGTTCAAAAAGATGGAAGGGGATCCGCATGTTAAAGGGCAGCGAAGGGCGATTCAGCGCCAAATGTCGATGAACCGGATGATGCAGGAGGTCCCGAAAGCCGATGTGGTCATTACAAACCCAACGCACTTTGCGGTTGCAATCCGTTATGATGTGACAACAATGGAAGCGCCGGAAGTTATTGCAAAAGGACAGGATCATGTCGCTTTGAAAATTAAGGAAATTGCTAGAGAAAACAAAATCATGACGGTCGAAAACAAACCACTGGCACGTGCACTGTTTGCTTCGGTGGAAATCGGTGAAACGATTCCGGAAGAACTGTTCAATGCTGTGGGTGAAATATTGGCGTATGTGTATTTTCAGGAAGGCCGCTTTAAGGGGATTGCTACATGAAAAAATCAGACTTATCCGTATTGATACTTGTTATCTTAATAGTGGCAATGATGATTATTCCAATGCCAACCTTACTGTTAGATTTTCTGTTAATCTTTAATATTTCATTGTCTCTATTGATTTTGCTTGTAGCAATGAATACGAAGGAACCATTAGACTTTTCAATTTTCCCAACAGCAATCCTGATTACGACCCTTTTTCGGCTTGCGTTGAATGTATCGACAACCCGGTCGATTTTGACACATGCTGATGGCGGGGAAGTGATTGAAACGTTCGGATCGTTCGTTATTGGCGGCAGTCCTGTAATAGGTTTTGTCGTGTTCTTAATTCTCGTTGTTATCCAATTTCTCGTTATTACAAAAGGATCAGAACGGGTAGCGGAAGTTGCCGCCCGGTTTACCCTGGATGCTATGCCTGGTAAGCAAATGAGTATTGATGCTGATATGAATGCCGGCCTGCTTACGGAACAGGAAGCACGCGACCGCCGGAGAAAGGTTGAACGGGAAGCAGACTTCTACGGAGCGATGGATGGTGCCAGTAAATTCGTTAAAGGTGATGCTATTGCCGGTATTATCATATTGCTTATTAACGTCATCGGCGGATTCGCAATTGGCATGGCGATACATGGTATGGGGTTTGCTGAAGCGGCAAGTACGTTCACATTGCTCTCTGTCGGGGACGGGCTCGTCAGCCAGATTCCTGCCCTGCTAATCTCTACAGCTACAGGTATTACGGTCACAAGAGCCGCATCAGAGGGAAACCTTGGCACGGATATAATGAATCAAATATTCAATTATCCAAAGCTCCTCTATTTTGTGGCGGGAACAATTCTGTTGTTCGGTATCTTTACACCGATTGGCATCTTCCTGACATTCCCAATTGCAGCCCTGCTTGCTTTTGGTGCTTATACGATGAATAACGCTGCCCGGAATAAAGAAGCCGAACTTGTGGCTGCGACCGCGGAAGAGCAGGAGGAAGATATCCGCAATCCCGAGAAAGTGATCAATCTTCTTCAACTCGATACATTGGAGCTTGAAATCGGATATGCCCTTATCCCGTTGGCTGATCAAAAACAGGGTGGAGATATCCTTGATCGGATTGTCATGATCCGCAGGCAATTTGCAATAGAATTAGGGCTTGTGATTCCGACCATAAGAATCCGTGATAACCTGCAGGTCCCGCCTAACCATTATGTATTAAAGTATAGAGGCTCAAAGATTGCCTCTGGTGAGATATATCTTGACCACTTCCTGGCTATGAATTCAGTCCCGGATGCCGAACCAATTGAAGGAATACATGTCGTTGAACCTGCCTTTGGAATGCCGGCAACATGGGTCAGCAAAGAAGAAAAGCAGCGTGCTGAATTAATGGGCTATATCATTGTTGATCCTCCTTCAGTTATTGCGACACACTTAACTGAAGTGCTCAGGCGGTTCGCGTATCAGCTGCTAGGCAGGGAAGAAACGAAGGAACTCGTCGAAAATCTCAAAGAAACGCATCCAAATCTGGTTGAGGAACTTGTTCCAAATTTGCTCCCTGTCGGAGAAATCCAAAAGGTATTGCAAAATTTGCTTCGAGAACAAATTTCAATCCGCGATTTGGTTACGATATTTGAAACGCTTGCCGATTATTCAGTTTATACGAAGGATCCAAGAGTCCTAACAGAATATGTCCGACAATCATTGACACGTCAAATTACCGAGCAATATGCAGAAGAAGGTGTCATCCATGTCCTCACTGCAGGAGCAACACTTGAAAAAGGAATATCCGACTCCATTCAGCAAACTGAAGCGGGAATGTACTATCTTTCTATGGACCCTCAATTGACAAGAAGAATTACCGAGGAACTAAGGGAACAGATTTCACGGGTGACTACAGTGGGAGGCCAGCCAATTTTCTTGACTTCCCCATCAATTAGAATGTATATGAAACAGCTTGTTGATAAAGTGCTGCCAACGGTCCCGGTTCTTGCCTACACCGAGCTTGAACAAGATATTGAGATTCAAAGTATAGGAGTCGTGAATATATGAAAACGAAAAAAATAGTTGCGGAGTCCATGCCCCTTGCATTGAAGATGGTTCGACAGGAGCTTGGTGACAATGCCATCATCGTGAACACAAGAACCATTAAAGCTGGCGGCATCTTCGGATTATTTTCAAAGCAAAAGTATGAGGTTACTGCTTACACCCTGGATGGGGAACCGAAAAAACAGGAACCCGCACTTACCCTTGATATCACCCAAAAGCCAGATAGAGCTGAATTAAATCGGCTGATTGCTGGGGAACGGCCTGAACAGACGGAAGAACCATCTTTTCCTGTAAAAAGGGAAGGAACTTCAAAGTACGGAGGATCGGCTGTGAAGCCTGAATCCGCAAAGCCTGAGGCAGTAACACCAGAATTGGCAAAACCCGAACCAGCAACACCTGAATTCGCAAAGCTGGAGCTGGTAAAACCCAAGCTGGTAAAGACTGAGGCAGCAAAACCTGAACCGGTAGAGCAGAAAACAGTATCGCAAGGGAATGAGCAGCTCCTAGAAGAACTCCAGGACATGCGAAAAATGATGATGATCATGATGAGGGATCGAAATCAGGAGACACCTTTGTCTGAAGAATTAGCTGATTGGGCCAAACGCTTAAAAAAGCAAGGCGTGGAAGAAGAGGTAATCGATTATATTACAACCATACTTCTTAAAAACCAGCCTGACGTGTCTACGGATAATACCTCTATTCACGAGCAAATCAAGGGAATTATTGAAGGCATTCTAAAAAAGAGAATTCCAAATTCAACTTCTATTAATAAGAATGTCCGAATGGTAAATATTATTGGCCCGACTGGTGTTGGAAAAACAACCTCGATTGCCAAGCTGGCAACCGAGCAGGTATTGCGCCAAAAGCGAAGAGTCGCGATGATAACAACGGATGTTTACCGAATTGGCGCAGTTGAGCAGCTGAAGACGTATGCGGGTATTCTGAATGTGCCAATCGAAGTCGTCCGTTCAGCAGATGAATTAGAAACAGCCCTAGCAAGGCTTGCACCATATGACTTGATTTATATGGATACGACTGGCCGGAATTACCGGGAACTCATCCATAGAGAAGCAATCGGCAAGTATCTGGAATATCCAGGGGATAACGAAAACTTTCTTGCTTTAAGTTTGACAACGAAATATGAAGACATGGCTGTTGTTCTGAATGAATTCCTTGAAAGTCCTGTAAAGAAATTAATTTTGACTAAATTCGATGAAACGACGACCTACGGCTCGATTCTCAATATTGCATACCACTTTCCTTACGAATTAGCATACATGACCAACGGCCAAAGTGTTCCCGAGGATATTACAGCAATTGATGCGAAGCTGATAACGGGATATTTAGTAGGAGATGAAGTCGAAGATGGATCAGGCACAGAGTCTAAGAGAATATATGCATCGCTTTAATGCCGAACAGCATGCAGAGCATTCCGCGCGTGTCATCACGATTACAAGCGGAAAGGGTGGTGTCGGTAAATCAAATTTCACTCTTAATTTTGCTCTTGGCTTAAAGGCTGCTGGTAAGAAAGTCATTGTTCTTGATCTAGACTTGTCAACTGCCAACCTTGATATTCTGATGGGGCTTACACCTCTGTATAGCTTAGTGGATGTGCTTTACCAGCGAAAATATATTTGGGATGTCCTTGAAAAAGGTACGGACGGAATCGAGTATATTTCTGGCGGATTTGAAATGAAGGATCTTTTGAAGTTTGATGAGGTATTTCTGGAGTTTTTTTGGAGCCAAATTCAAGAGCTGCAACATTACGCGGATTTTATTTTGCTTGATACAGGTGCAGGGCTATCAAAGGAACTGGTTCATTTTATTCTGGCATCAGATGAGACCATCCTCGTGACAACTCCCGAGCCGACATCAATCGCTGATGCTTATGGTGTGCTGAAAACTGCTGTCCGCGATCGGAAAAATGTTCCTGTATTCCGGCTTGTGGTGAACCGTGCCCAATCTTATCGCGAGGCAGTTGATACATCAAGAGCAATTAAAAGTGCGTCCAGCCATTTTCTGAAGATAAAGCTAAATACGCTTGGTTTTATTATGGAGGATGGAAAAGTCCGGGAATCTGTCCTTCAGCAGACACCTTTTATGATCAGTTTCCCTAACTGTGAAGCCGCGAGAAATATAAAACAAATCGTCCATTCCTATTTCCCTGAGAAAGAAGAAAATAATTCGTCGGCACATGCGACAGGGATAAAAGGCTTTTTTGAAAAAATCATGATGCTGGGCAAGGCATTTTAAGGGGCAATAAAATGAAGTGGAAAGTAAATATATTGCTGGGTTTAGTAGCTTGCACTGCCTCATTTCTTTTTTCTTACATGAATAATATGTGGCATGTTTCGCTGACACGGGCAGGAATAGGGTTTTTACTATTCTTCATGGCAGGATGGGTTGCTCAGATTGTCCTAGGTTTATTGAAAGTTGAAGAAAAGGAAACGAGGCAAGTGACTCTTTTAGAAAATGAAAGTGTTCCTTTGCCGGGTGAGATCGCAGAACAAAAGGAAGAGCAACCATTCACTGGAATCCCATTGGAGCTGCTTCACGGGAAAGAGGAAAAACTCGAAATGGAAAACGCCTCAGGAACATTTCGTTCCGGGATATAGATAAGGGGGGATGACAATTGAAATCCGCTTTGAAGGAAGCCGCGCAATATCATTCGCTTTGGAAATCATATCGTGATACGCAGGATTCATTATCCCAGGAACAACTGGTTGTTAAGTACATGTATTTGGTAGAGAAAGTGGCTAATCGAATCAGTGCCAGTATTCCCAACAGAGTTGTACCGAAGGAAGACTTAATGGGAATGGGTTATATTGGGCTAATTGAGGCGATTCGGAAATTTGATTACCAAAAAGGCTATAATTTTGAAACGTATGGACTTTGGAGAATTAAAGGCGCGATGCTGGATGGGCTTCGTAAATTGGATTGGGTGCCGCGCGGTGTAAGGGAAAAGGCGAAAAAAATGAATAGTGCCATGCGCGACCTTGAGCAATCTTTACTCAGGACACCGAGCCAGGAGGAACTGAGCGAGTATTTACAGGTGCCGGCTGAGGAAATTGATCAATCGATGTCTGTTCTGTCTTTAACGATGCTTCTTTCATTAAATGAGCAAATAAAGGAAAATGATAGCGCTGGGAAGCAGGAAACGAGACTAGAAAAAATCGTTGATGAAAACTCAGTTGCCCATGAAAAGCAGCTGCAAATGGCCGAGTTCAGGAAACTGATTGCCGCAAGCATAGATAAAATGCCTGAGAAGGAAAGATTGGTCATCACTCTTCTATATTATGAAGGACTCTCGCAAGTAGAAATAGCAGAAGTGCTTGACCTCACAAAGGGACGCATTTCCCAGCTCCATTCCCAAGCCATTTTACGTATGAGAAAAAGCTTTCAGGAAAAAGGATATTCGATGGATTCATTTATCTGATTTCTTAGGTAAAAATATATAAATTTTTTGAAAATGCCTCCGAAAAGGGGGCATTTTTCCTTAATTTAGATTTTTTAAGCCCTAATCATCTTGGTTAAATGGTGGAAATGTCGTATAATTGCACCTGAGATGTCGAATTTTGTATTTTTGGTTTTGCAGCATAGTATTAGCAGAGGAGAGGGTAGGCAGTGAACGAGATATGGTTTATCGTAATCATCTGTATTCTTATTGTTCTGCTTATAGTTATCTCTTCTTCTATGGGTAAATTGAAAGAACAGAATCGAAGTCTATGCCAAACGTTGAAGAAGGCTGAAGAAAATAAAGATGAAACGGCATTGCTTGTTGAACATTTACCAGATCCTTATTTAATCATAAACAGTCATAGTAGAATAGTTTATGCCAATCGGGCAATGCTTACAGGTCTCGGTATGCAGAATTCAGATGAGATTATCGGTAAATCCGTTTTTGATTTTATTTTGTCTCCTTCTAAATCAGAAGTACATAATCGGATAGAAAGAGTTTTTAGCGGTGAAAGGCTTAAGAGTATCACGTTTAAAGTTAAAACAGGGACTGCTAAACTTATAGAATATGAAATTACGACTGCGCCTATTCAATATTTGGGAGAATCTTGTGTCATCATAGCGGCACGAGATGCGACAGGAAAGAAGCAAATCGAACAAGAATTGTTTCAGACAAGAGAGCAGCTCCAAGATTTACTGGCATATGTCGATGCGGCAATATGGATTCGCGACAGTAAAACAGGGGAACTGGTTGTCTCCCTAGGCATGGAAAATATATTTGGCTATTCTGAAGAGGCTTTCCAAAATCGGGCATTGCTCCGTGATGAAATTATTCATCCCGAAGACATCGAGTTTGTGAAGGAAAAGGTAAAAGCTTTTGGACATAATCCAATAAAATTTGATTATCGGATTATTAAAAATAAGACTGAAGTTCGCTGGCTGCACCTATCAAGCACCCCAATCTTAGGGGAGAATGGGGATACCCCCAAGATGATGGGGATTCTTGTAGATATTACCGATGTAAAACAAACAGAGGAAAAGCTAAAAGAGAGTGAAGAACATTATCGCATCCTGCAGGAAAGCCTTGATCATTTTTCCAAGGATTTATCAAAAGTAATGAAAATCTCAGATTTGGAGTCCAGGCTTATTTTGGAACTCCAGGAAATTTTAGGCCTTCAGGAGGGCATTCATATCCTGGAGATTGATGATCGTCTAAATCTTTACCGCTGTACAGGTGGTTCGGCCGACTTACACGAAGCAGTTCTACAGGACTTTGATGAAACTGCGCAAATTGGGAGTATTGTTGAGTTTGAAATGGGCTGGATTATTAAAATTGGTGAAATCCACGAACGGATCATTGTTTTAAGCATTGAAAAAAGTAAGGCGGCAACGTCCATTTATGATAAAAAAATTTGGCTTCAAACAATTTCGAGATATGTCAGTGTACTGTATGAAAATCTGTATACACTTGAAGAAATGATTAAGGAACTTGAGAGAAAAACGAAGGATAAGCTGGCTCCGAGATGGATCATGAGGCTATTGTTTCTTCTCGCAGAAAAGGAACGAGCGCGGCTTTCGGCCGACTTACATGATTCTGTATTACAAAATCAAATTCTTTGGTACCGCAAACTTCAATCCCTCCGTTCTGAATGGGACATTCCTGGCGATTTAGAAGATGAGCTTTACACAATAGAGGAAGGCATGTTGGATGTCATCCGTCAAATTCGAGTTACATGCAACAATCTCCGCCCTCCATATTTAAATGAAGTTGGATTAATCAAAGCTCTCGAAACCCTGTTTTCACAAACTGAAAGAGATGTCCAATTTGTGATTGAGTTTGATCATACGGGGCTGCACCATGATTTAAATGAGGAAGAAATGATTACGATATATCGTGTGGCCCAGGAGTTGCTGGCAAATGCCAGAAAGCATTCGAATGCGACAAAGGTCGAATTTTGCATATCCAGTATTGATAGGACTGTTTACTTCAGTTACAGTGATAATGGAGTCGGTATGAAGTTTGAAAATTTGGTGGATTCGTTTGACCATATTGGTTTATCCGGAATAAAGAGAAGAGTTGATAGTATCAACGGTGAAATTGAACTGTACTCTTCACCTGGGAAAGGTGTCAACTTGTTGATATCAATTCCGATTGGGAACATAAAAGTTTAGAAGAGGCGAATGGTATGAGGTGTTTGAATGATTCATATATTGCTTGTTGACGATCATCCACTGGTTAGTGAGGGAACTAAACTAATCATTGAAAAAGAAAAAGATATGAAGGTACATATTGAAACCTCGTGTTCCCAGGCATTGGAAATCGTCGATAAGCTTTCGTTCGACGTAATGCTTTTTGACCTGCAAATGCCAGAAATGGATGGATTTGAATTATGTAAAAGGGTTTTGGCTAAACTTCCGGATGCAAATATCTTAATTTATTCAGGCTATGAAATTCTTCCTCATTTTGACTTATTGATGGAATCGGGAGCAATCGGTCATATTTCAAAAACTGCCTCAAAGGATCAAGTCATAAGAGCCATTCGCTGTGCGTTAAATAAGGAAACAGTTATGCCAGCCTCATTATTAAGGGAAATCTATTATGGGGCAAAACAATCAAAGAAGCAGGATACTAAAAAGGAACGGGTATCCATCAGTGACAAAGAAAAATTGATTTTAAAGGAACTCATTCGCGGTAAGACGAACAAAGATATAGCACAATCGCTTTTTCTTGGCCAGCGCTCTCTGGAATATAGCCTGACACATCTTTTTCAAAAGCTGGGCGTACAAACTAGAGTTGAAGCTGTTGTGAAAGCGCAGGAATTGGGCCTAATTGATACATAAGCAATTTTATTATTTTCATCTATTATACATACAATAATCAGAGTGTTTGCCGGAAAGGTAAAGGCTCTTTCTTTTGGCTATTTATTGCGCTAAAGGGCTCAAACGTAAACAAAGATGGCTGTTTCCGTCGTGGGAAACAGCCTCTCTGCTTTATAATTATTTTCCGATGAACATTTGTGTCCAGTAGTTGCCATTTTCAATATGACCAACACCGATATGTGTGAAGTCTGCATTCATGATATTCTTGCGGTGGCCTTCAGAGTTCATCCACGCTGTGACAACTTCCTGTGGAGTCCTTTGTCCCATTGCAATGTTCTCACCAGCTGTACGATAGCTAATGCCAAATTGCTTCATCATATCAAATGGTGAACCGTATGTTGGGCTTGTGTGGCTAAAATAGTTTTTCGCACCCATGTCGCGTGATTTTTCGCGCGCCACTTTGCTAAGGTTTTCATCGATCTTAAGAGCTGGAAGGCCTGCTTTGGCACGTTCCTGGTTAGTTAGGGTTACAACTTGTTGCTCATATGCGCTCAATGCACTTGATGCCTGCTTAGTAGGAGCCGGAGCAGCCTGTTTAGCTGGTGCTGGCGCTGCTGCTTTTGCAGGAGCCTTAGCTGGTGCTGGTGCTGCTTTAGGCTTTGCTGGAGCAGGTGCGGCTGGCTTTGCAGGTGTTTTTACAGCCTGCTTTGCAGGTGCTGGAGCTTTTTCAGCCTTTTTTGCTGGAGCAGGTACGGCTGGTACTGGAGCTGCCTGCTTAAGGTAAGATGTAAAGCCATAACGCTTTAGGGTATCTTCTATCAAATTATTAATATCGTTAATATCGCTGCTTTTATATACGTAAACATGCTTTTGAACTGTTGGGTTAAGCGATGCTGCTTCTGTTTTTGTTGGTGCTTGACCGTTCATCCAAAGAGCTGAAGCAACTGCAAAGGACAGAATTACCTTTTTCTTGTTTATCATTGGGATTCCTCCTGTAGTATGATTTGCTTGGTGTAAGCCATATGTCCTGCAAGCAACTTTATAGTAACATAGGTTTTTTGTCATATTTCAGGAAGAATCTAGAAACGGTTCATGGGTAATTTTACCCACGCAGAAGAGTTCGAGGAAAATAGTTGGTATAAAAGGATTTTGTAATAGGTTGGAATAATTTTACTGCGGTGGTATTATTCTCGGAATCTAGCAAGCAAACCAAAATTTTCAAGAAAATCGGGGTTGACGGCAGATTGAGATGGCCAGTTTTGTTACAATTTCGTTAGAGATTTGTTACAAAAATACAAAGGGACGGTTCTATTGCAGAGGAGAACCGTCCCTGATTTTTCTAGTAAATTAGAACCATCCCTGATTTAGGATTATCCCGGCAGACGTGAACAGTTCCTACTTTGCCCCGGACCTCTTGGGGAGCCAATCTTCCAGGAATTGTGGGAGCCCTTTATCTTTGACAGCGAGGGTGGTGTGGCCGCCAGAGACAAGGGTATAGGTTTTATCTTTGCTTGAGACCAGATCGATGAAGTCCCTACTCATGTTTTCGGGAACGAGCCGATCCTGGCTTCCGGCAACGACAAGCAGATTGGCTGTAATATTGGCGGGGTCTGCGTTTCGACCTTGAATCATCAGTTTACGGTTGATGAATTTGTTGTCCTTGCCAAGGTCGTTCATCAGCTGCCTAAGTGCTGCGCCGGAGAACCCTACGTGCCCGTTTGTCCAATTGTTGAAGCGGCGCCAGCGATTAACATACTCATCATCGTACGCTTTGTTTAATAACGACAAATAATGGCTGAAGTAGACGGGGGCACTTGCCATGCGCATGCCATATTTCATCATCGAAGGCGAAATGAAACCAGTCGCGTGCAGAAGCCCGTCGACATCGAGGTCTCCTCTCCTGATGGCGTCGACCCATTTATCATAAAGAGGGGGTTCGGCAAAGTTGAGAGGAGCAACGCAGATTATCAGGTTTCGGATTGGTTCAGTGGCAAGGGAGGCATAAATAGCGGCTAGTGTGCCACCTAGGCAGTAGCCGATAACAGTTATGTCCTTTGCCCGGGAGTGGTGCAGCGCCTTGCGTACGGCCTGCTGGATGTAGTCGATGACATATTCATCAACAGTAATATCCTTGTCGCTGTAGTCAGGGGATCCGAATTCGAGCAAGTAGACATCAAAGCCATTCTCGATGAAGCTTTCAATCATGCTGCCGCCTGGTGCCATATCGAGAACGAATGCTTTGTTGACGAGAGAATAGACCAGAAACAAAGGAGTTGCATAGCGTTTCTTGGGGGAACGGTAATACCAGAGTGTGGCTTTGTTTTTTTTCCAGACAGCGCTTTTGGGAGTTAGGCCCACCTCGGGTTCGGGTGTTGTCCAGACGCTGATCAAATTCTTCCAGCGCCTATATTCCTTTTCTGGCCAGTTTGTCACTGGGGCTGCCTCCTCCCAGGGATTGTCTGATTTTCGAGCATTCTGTTGAATTGTGCGAGTAGTGCAGCTTTTGATTGCTTGGATCGTTTTCTTCTACGAGTGGATGCAACTTGTGTGGTTGTTTGGTTAGTTGTGGGTTTGTCGTCCTTGTTGGCTGTATGTGATGGATGAGTAGTGGTTTGTGTAAAAAGGGTCTGTGGCTGTTGTAGTAGATTCTTGAGTTTTCTATGAGCTTTTGAAATGGCCGCTGCAGTATTGACGAGCCTTCCATTGTTCAAGCTGTTTAAGATTGCCTGGTTGATTTGCATTTCTGCCTTGAAACCGGCATTTCTGATTGCTTCATATACATCCTTAGGCGGTTGTCTCTTAGTCATCGGTATCTTTCCTTTCTTTGAGAGTTGTACATAATAGTATAAACAAGCAGTCCTTTTTGTGTGCGGAAAATGGTGATAGAGCCCTTGTTCAAAGGTGTGACGTGGACTAGTGGACATTAGACCAGTTGGTGAAAAGTTACCATATTAAATTTAGTGCGAGGACTTGAAAAGTTGCTAAATTTAATTCTTGAATAGCAACGAAGTGTTTTAGTACTAATCTGAGTAACGGCCATTTAATTTGGCTGACTCACTAGTAAGTGTCTGAGTAGTGTTAGTGAAAAGCGACTATATTTATACTGTAACCAGTTATAAAGTGTTTCCGCGCTGTCCTTTAATTCCCGCAACGACCCATTTTTTTTAAAAAAAGGCATGTACCGCTCCCTTTTTAGTCATACTGCATACCGTATGGAGAATGACTGACGAAGGAGGGGCATGGATGACAGAAGAGGAAATGGCGGATGTGTTTTCATTGTACGGGCATGGAGAACTGTATAAGAAGCTGAAATATCCACTTTTTGTATCCGGCGAATTGGACAAGGTGGACCGGAGCCTGCTGGAATCGTTTTTCTCCTGGTATAGCTTTGATAGGGAAAAGCCGGTCTTATTTGATGACTTTGTCTTTCATTTTCGGGTATTCAGAGGAATAACTGGCCAAGATATTTTGCCCGAACTTTACTAAGGAGATTCGAAAAGTGGACAAACAGGAAAGGGACAGCCGTACAAAAATCGGCTGCCCTTTTACATATATGTAACAAAAAGCATTCGGTTAACCGACAAAATTGTTATATGATTATAATAGAAGCTGACAGCTGTTCCAGTTTCGATGAGAAAAGAATGAACTAATCAGGCAAGGTTTTGGGTAACAAATTATATGGAAAGTGAAACGCCGGCAGGTCGATGAAGGACTTGTGATGCCAGTAACTAGAGGCTGAAAAGGTGGCACTTTATAGATTGCACTTTTCAAGGAGGTTAGGCAAGAAATTGAAAACCCATGTTTTTACTAAAGGTGAGGAAATCGCAAATGCCATCATTCATGGGATTGGCTTTGTATTAAGCATTGCGGCTCTAACCATTTTGATTGTTTTTTCAGCAATGGAAGGAACCCCATGGCATGTGGTCAGCTTTACGATTTTTGGAGTCACAATGGTGATTCTATATACTTCATCTACGCTGCTCCATAGTTTTCCGCCGGGAAAGGCAAAGGATGTATTTGAAGTGCTGGACCATTCGTCCATTTACTTTTTTATAGCAGGAACCTACACGCCATTTCTGTTCCTTGCGGTCAAGGGAGCGCTTGGCTGGACGTTGTTTGGAGTTGTTTGGGGACTAGCGATCGCTGGTACGGTGTTTAAATCTTTCTTTGTTAAAAAGTATGTTATACCGTCGACAGTCTTGTATGTGGTCATGGGTTGGCTTATCGTGTTTGCCTGGGAGCCGCTCGTTGCCAATCTTACAGCAGAAGGGCTTAAGTTCTTAATTATTGGCGGTGGCCTATACACAGTGGGCGCCATCTTCTACGTATGGCGAGCGTTCCATTACCACCATGCAATATGGCATATATTCGTACTTGCAGGCAGTATCATGCACTTCTTCGCGGTACTCACCTTGTTGCCTTAAGTGTAGAATTACACAAAGGGGTCAGACCCCTTGTGAAAATGTGAACAACCCGAATGGAATATCCATTCGGGTCTGCTGGGCTGGAGACAATAGTTACATATTGCTTAACAGTCTTTTTAATATTCGCTGGTAGTCGTCCTGGTCGATTCCTGGTGCAAATTCTTCCGGTTTTTCTTCGAAGTCGGGGATAGGGGCTCCTTCAGGGCATCCATCTATTACCTGGAGCGGCTGCCCTGTTTCAGGATTTGGACCTTTCCAGATCTGAGCAATGTCCCTATATTCCGATTCACCCCATGTATATAGGACATTATGCAGTCCTTGTTCCATGTATTTTTTGGCATGGTCAAACTTATAATTATCAAGGTCCGGCACCGGCAGCATTTTACCTACTTCTACTCCGGTTGCCATTTCTAGAGCCTTGGCATAGGCGATAATATGGGTTCCGCCGCGCACTAGCAAAAAGCCGGTCAATTCACGCGCAACTGGATTTGTTGTCGTTTCATATACGCGCATTTTCTGTATCCGAGCGCCGATTTCCAGCAAATAATTATGGAGAAGGTCTTGGACAAGCACCCCTGTATTCGTAACAAATTCACCATTCCAGGGCCGTCCCATGCTATCTCCGGGATAGGCTGCCTGCGGTGTCAATAAAAAGTGGAGCGAGTATCTTGCATCCTTGCCAATCTGTAGTGGAGCCAGATCTGGATCTGTTGCATATGTGTTGCCATGTGAGAGCAGGTTGATTGTATTGGCAACAAGTTCGACGTGGGCAAATTCTTCAGCAGAGATGCTTGCGATTAAGTCATAAAAGGGTTTATATCTTTTTTTTCCACGGAAGTTGAATGACTGGAACATATAATTGTTTAACGTCGACATCTCACCAAATTTTCCGCCCATCAGTTCCTGTACGGCCGCGGCTGCATTGGGATCACCGTGTTCGGGGATCGGTAATGCAATCTGGAGCTTGTTGATGCGTTTCATCATGTGGGCCACCCCCAAGTAAGTATTTTTTCGGTCGGACTTAGAAGAGCCATTTTATACAAGTACCTGTTGTGGATTTGGCACGACCCAAATAATTTGGGCTGTCCGAATGAAAAAAGCATTTCCCCCGAACTCCACCACAATATGGTCAGGCTGGACGTTTGCAAGCCTGCCTCGTACTGAGCCTCTGACTGTCTCAACTGCAATCTGTGAGCCAACAATCCCGGACAGCGTTTGAAACACATATGGATCGCTGACTTTCCATTCAATATTGTCCATTCTTTATCCCTCCCGCACACGTTTTCTTAAGATGTATATGTCTTTGGCGGAAAAATAAATGTTGTCCAACAAAAGCAAATTACATTTCCTGAGTTTCTTAGAAACTGTTTTGCTCTTGTGGCCACCCAAACGATTTTTGATAGGGTCCTGGTAAGCTTTAAGCTTCTTCTTGAATTTTAATTTTGTTTCGTTAATCCTCTAAGACCATTACATAGATAATTAGCCAGCAAGGGAAAGCTATCAGGGAGAACCTCACTTGGAAGGGGCAGGAATATGGACAAAAATAATAAATCCGCTGGGAAAGCCGGCAGAGGAAACAAACATGACAACAAAAATAAAAAAATGGGCAACAGTGTTTCTCCACAGAACGATGGGTTCCGCTATGATTACGATGATTCATCTGATGTTAGGAAAAATTAAAGTTCAACAACTGCCTGAAAAAGTAACAGCAATTTGCTAAAAAGGTGTGTGGGGGGTATTAATGTGGTAGAAGGGATGTTTAATATACTTTTTAAGAGGACAATGGTGGTTTTGAGAGGTGAAAGTCCCTAAACTGTCTGGCCAGGACTAATGCAGGTTTTCAGAGGCGAGCCTTAAACTTCTTGCCAGAGACTTGTTTTTAAAGGTAATTTGGCCTTGAATTCCTCTGCAAAGGAGAACTTATTCTTGTCAAACGTGATTTTGTCCCTGGGTTGCTTTAAGGTTGGTAGTAGATCACATAGTATCTGAAAGGAGTTACGATGACTAAACAAACACAAAATCAAGGCTGGAACTTCGATAATAGCTATGCCCGCCTTCCTGAGTTCTTTTTTACAAAACAGGAACCAACTCCGGTTGAGGCTCCGAAAATTGTTGTTTTCAATCCGCAGCTGGCGGAAGAACTCGGACTCAATCCAAAGGAACTTGAAACAGACGCTGAGGTTTTTTCCGGTAATAAGCTTCCCATTGGCGCTAACCCCATTGCCCAGGCATATGCGGGCCATCAATTCGGGCATCTCGCCATGCTCGGGGACGGCCGGGCGATATTGCTTGGTGAACAGCTTACTCCCAATGGAGAACGGTTTGATATCCAGCTAAAGGGCTCTGGACGGACACCTTATTCCCGTGGGGGTGACGGCCGTGCCGCGCTTGGGCCAATGCTTCGGGAGTATATTATCAGCGAAGCACTGCACGCTCTCGGAATCCCAACGACAAGAAGCCTCGCTGTAGTTTCGACAGGAGAGGCGGTATACAGGGAAACTGAACTTCCTGGCGCCATTCTTACTCGTGTGGCTGCCAGCCATCTACGTGTCGGTACTTTCACATATGCTGCTGGGGCGGGAGAAAAGGATGAGATTCGCACCCTGGCTGATTATGCTATAGATCGCCATTATCCAGATTTAGAACATGGTGAAAATAAATACTTAGCTTTTTTGAGAGCGGTGATTGACCGCCAGGCGGCGCTTATCGCCCAGTGGCAGCTAGTCGGTTTTATTCACGGTGTTATGAATACAGACAACATGACAATTAGCGGTGAAACGATTGATTATGGGCCATGTGCATTTATGGATGTCTACGACCCTGCAACTGTATTCAGCTCAATAGATAGGGAAGGCCGTTATGCATATGGAAACCAGCCATATATAGGCGGCTGGAATCTGGCACGGCTTGCTGAGGCCTTGCTTCCGCTGTTTCATGATGACACGGAAAAGGCTGTCGATATTGCCCAGGAAGAGATTGCGGGGTATATCAAGCTTCACCATTCCTATTGGATAGAAGGGATGCGGAAGAAACTCGGATTGTTTAACGAAGAAGAGGAAGACGAGATGCTAGTCGACGAACTTCTAAGCATGATGAAAAACTATTGGGCTGATTATACAAATACATTCCGGGCCCTGACCTTTGGAAAAACAGACGAGTCTGTCCTAAAAGGCTACCCGGACTTTACCGAATGGCTTGAGCGGTGGGAGGCCAGGCGCACAAGACAGAAACAGACGAAGGAAGAATCCCATCAGCTGATGAGAAACAGCAATCCGGCGGTAATCCCGAGGAACTACCGAGTAGAGGAAGCGCTTGAAGCTGCTGTGGAAGAGGAAGACTTCAGTGTAATGGAAAGGCTGCTAATAGCACTATCCAATCCCTTTGCACATTCTCCGGAACAGGAAGAGTACTGCAAGCTGGCACCTGCTTCCAGTCAGCCGTATCGAACTTTTTGCGGAACATAGAAACAAGAAGCCGGGGCAAACTGCCAGCCCCGGCTTCTCGTTTTGGCCCAAACTTATCTCCTGCATTTGCAATTATGATGGTCTCTGTTGTCATTGTCATCATTGTCGTCCCGAAGGCCGCCAACGAGATCCCTGATCAAACAGCGGCGGACTGCACGGCAGAAATCGTCTCCATCAATGGAAGCGTTGACCCTTACGCGGAAATTTTCATCGAATATTCCTGCAACATCTTCATTGGAGCGATTCCGGCGTTTGCCATTTCTGTCATCCTCTGCGCCACCAACGCGATTTCGCCTTTTGCGGCGGTCATCCTGGGCTCCGCCAACATCAGACCCTCTGCGGCAAGCTTCCAAAAGCCCTGCAATATCATCGTTTGAAAAGAACATATGTTATTCCCTCCTCTCTTCTTTTGATACTGTATACTATTCGCTTTCGTACAAGCTGTCAGGGCTTGTATCCTATTCTTCTAAAAATCCACTAAAACCTAGAATCACTAGATTAATAGGCAAAAAAATAGTCTGCACTGCGACTGCGTTCGCAGGCTATTCTTATGATAAAAACGAAAGGTCACCAAAAGCGTGTTTTGGTGACCACAGGGTAGTATATCGTTCCCTTTTGCCAATAACATAAGAGGGAGAAGTTGGGAGGCTTAATTATTCCGCTACATCTTCCCATTCTGAAAATAAACCAGTTCCGTTGCAGCCCGCGCAGTCAAAAGAATCCATAACATAATCAAATCCACGGTATAATACGAACCCCTTACCGTTACAGATCGGGCAGCGGTTATCCTCCCGCATCTTCAATTTATGTTTTTCATTCCTTGCTCGTCTCCATTCATTGAAAAGTCCCATGTAATATCCCTCACTTTTTACTCTTAATCTTTGCAATAAAAAGAAATAAATACATGTATATTTCTAACCTAAGAATTTCGGTATGGAGTCAAGCTATCGTTAATTCTTGATATAGTTATGGACAGCTTTTCGAATGTAGTTGGTAAGCCTGGCCTATTCATCAGGACGATGATATTGACTTCTGGATAAAGAGTGGAAAGGACAATTCAAAGGTAGTTCCTTTATTTTTCTCGGTTCTGACGGTCCAGGTGCCGCCGATTTCCGTAATGATTTGCAGGGTGACCATCAGGCCGAGGCCTGTGCCTTTTTCTTTTGTGGAATAATAGGGAAGCCCCAGATTTTTTATCTGATCCTCATCCATTCCCTGACCATTGTCCGAAATAAAAATGGTAGCCTTATCATGGCTTTTTTGCAGGCTAATAGAAACAGTACCACCGGAATCCGACGCTTCAATTCCATTTTTAATTAAATTTATGAACATTTGCCTTATCCGGCCGGGTAAGCCCAAGATGTATGCTTCTTCGTTTATGTCCACTACAAGGGCAACATTTTGAAGTGCTGCAAAAGAGGTTAATGACTTAGCGGAATGCCTTGCCTCTGCCCCAAGATTCATTTCAATCAGAGAATGCTCATTTATCTCTTTTTTTCCTAACGAAAGATAATCTGAAATAATTTCATTGGCACGATCCAGTTCTGTAATACAAACAGTAAGATAATTTTTTTGATCGGATGTAATATTATCAGCATTCTGAAGGATTTGGATAAAGCCTCTCACACTCGTCATGGGGTTTCTGATTTCATGGGCAACGCTTGCAGCAAGCTGACCGACAATTTCCATTTTTTCTTTTCTATGCAGTTCTCCGACCAGTTTTCTTTTTAACGTGAAAGTTTCCAATAAATGAATGGCAAGCCAGACTGTCAGGACATTGGCAAAAATATAGACAACTAAATAAAAGACTCCAAGTGGATAGATCCCCTGTTTGAATGCAACAGACCATACAACTGAATAAGCAAATGTTACAATGACAAAAAATAAAGTACTTAAGGATAGTTTCTTTTTGATTGGAGAAGAATGAAAAGTCTTGCTAAATTGGAAAATAATATACGCTAACATTAGCAGGAGAATGATACTTTCCTCTGCTCCAGCACCACCAACTATGAAGCGGAGTCCCGCGGTGAACGCTGTTACACTAACACCAATAAGGGTTCCACCATACAAAAAAGAGAGGAATAAAGGGACCAGACGAATATCCAGAAGTACACCGTGAATATTAATGGAGAAAAGCATGGATAGGGCTATACTTGCAGTACAAGCGATACCCCAAAGGAGATTTCCTTTTTCAGGTTGGTTCCGTTCACTTGTTAAGGCAAGATACAGGATGATTGGAAAAAGAACCATAAGAATTTGAAGCAATATATGCTGAATGGCAACATTCATGAAAATCCCCCAACTTTACATATCAGTAAAAGAATAATTCGCCAAAATCAGACAGTCTCCTTCATATGTGGGCTGGCAACAAATAAATTTTTTGCGAACCTCTAATCGTCAAACCTTTTGGAAGGAAATAATCATCGTAAGTAGGTGTGATGAGATCTTTTGGGTTCTTCTATAAAGAAAGCATCGCGGGCAGTCGTCCGCGATGCATTTTATGTAGATAAGGTGAGTGTGTCTAAGTGTAGCTTCACAAGGAAAGCAGGAGCGCCTACGCGTGCGCAAACTTCAGGTCTCCTCCCTGCGATAAGTCACGCACGAATGCGCTGTCGCTCTTCGTGATTCCTTTATCCCACTCTTAAAAGGCTCAGTAAGCCTCCTCCGTCGGCAACAGATCCTAAAGGTCCGATTCGTGAAATAAGATTTTTCTTAGGGCTTCAGCCCTTAGAAAAATCAATCGGGCTTTGCGCGACTAACCATCAGCAAAAATCGCTGATGGAAGTTTCACTTTATCTCACTCAAAGTCCCTCCATTTTGTACGGCGATGACCACAAAGGAAAGCTCCTCAGAATAATCATCGCAGGGACACAAAGGAAAGCATCTGTGAAATTAACATCGCAGAGACAGGCGGTTCTTTGCCTGGCTCGAGGCCGTTCTTTTGCCAGTCACGAGGCGATTTCGCTTTATTCTATTTTTGCTGAAAGTGATTTTAATATGCTGAAACCTGATAGTTTAAGTGTAAGCTTTTCTTTTC
>NZ_HG964497.1:702235-874905 GCF_000613125.1 Bacillus sp. EB01 | reverse complement strand
TTTGAGTCGTGTCTTACTCTTATCTTAGTGGGGAGCCCTGTTTTTATCAAAGTCCAAAATTAACGAACTACAGGAATGCTATGAGACGGGCTCTCTTGGATTAATCTCCTTGCTCCAAACAACGATTAATCTATGAGACGGGTTCTCTTGGATTAATCTCTCTTACCCATACACCGATTAATCTATGAGACGGGCTCTCTTGGATTAATCTTTCTTCCCAATACACCGATTAATCTTTGAGACGGGCTCTCTTGGATTAATCTCTCTTACCCATACACCGATTAATCGTTGAGACGGGCTCTCTTGGATTAATCTCTCTTACCTATACACCGATTAATCTGTGAGACGGGCTCTCTTGGATTAATCTCTCTTACCCATACACCGATTAATCTGTGAGACGGGCTCTCTTGGATTAATCCAACTCTCCTGGACCCTTATTACTCGAGGATTCGGCTAGCTCATCTTATTGGTTTTACCGTACGCGTCTACTGAAATCGTTTTAGTATCACTCGCTGCCCAAAGTCGGCAGCCTATGGATGTGATTACTTTCGCCTTTTCAGAAAAATTCCAGCTCCTATACAAACCAGAACCCCTATGCCAACCGTTAATGTCAGCACCGGCCTGCGATCCTCGGCAGATTTAACGGGTTCAGGCTTTGCTGGTTCAGATTTTGGAAGTGCCGGAACTGCTGGTTTCTCTTCCACTGACTTTAGGAATTCTTCAAAAAACACCCTTTTTGTATCAACAGGATGCACAACCTTGCCATTCTTAAGTTGAATCATTCCATTTGGGCCCCCAACAGGCACAAGAAAGTCTGCCTCTGCACTATTCTCCAAAAACAGGAGAAATTCTCCGCCTGCGCGCTGAAATTCGTCCACCCAACCATCGTCGAAAGGATCAAGGCCTGCTGTTATCTTTTTGGATATATTATCACCTTTATACACCTTGCTAACATTAAAAGCTACGCCATGAAAAATAAACTCACTTTCTTTCCGTTCATCGGAAAAATCATACGTGCCGCTAACAACCACATCTGCTCTGTTAACAACCTCTTTCGGATCGATTTCCACCCAGCTGGTCGCAAACACAGGAGTATTCATTAACAGAACCAAGGTTGCCAGCATAACAATTGAGAAAAATTTAAGCATTTCGCTCACCATCCCGTTTATACAATAAGACGGATATTTTTTAAAAAAATGACACTACCACAAAAAAATAAGCGCACCCTTTTCAGAGTACGCTAAACGAGCTGCAGCCCATCAAGATCAAGAATCTCAATTCTCTTTTGAGGCTTTTGGCGGATTAATCCGGCATCCTCAAACTCGGCCAGCTTCCGGCTGACTGTTTCCGGAGTCGTTCCGAGATAGGATGCAAGATCCTTCTTGCTCATCCGCAGTTTAAACTCAAGGGACGTCGCTTCATCCTCCAAGCAATCGACCAAAAACAGCGCAATCCTCGTTTCCACCTTTTCCGTTGCCGTACGCGCACCCTGCTTCTCTGACTGCTCAAGCCGGTTCGAGAACTCGGTCAGTATCTTCAAGGCAATCGTCGGATACTTCAACAGGAATTCCTGGAGGTCACCGCGGCGTATCATGCATACTTCCGTATCAGCCATCGCTTCGGCAAAGGACTCATGCACACCTTCATTGAACAAAGCCAATTCCCCGGTAAAATCACCAGGATTAAGGATACGGACAAGCTGTTCCTTACCCGACTCAGAAAGCCGATAAATCCGGATTTTCCCGTTATGGACAATATAGAGTGAATCCGACTTGCTGCTGGCCTGGTACACTATTTCCCCTTTTTTAAAAGAAGCCGGCCGTGCCGTCTTCATGATTTCATCCATCTGCTACTTTTCCAAATGATTAAAATCGGAACGAGCGCAACACAAGACTGGTGCGAATGGCCATGATGGGGGCAGTAGCTATACTGCCCTGCCTCGTTAGTTGGTTGGTGTACCGTCTTGCTCCTATCCATTCCGCAACACCTCTCTGGTACTTGTTATTCTTATTGTGCTTCTATTTCCCTTGTTAGTCCAGTCCAGTTTATATCCCGCTGTATACCTGGTTCAAATCGTGGCACAAACCATAAGGCTACCTTGGAAGTACAACACAGCCAAGGTTCGTAAGCGCTTCCTCAATACGGGACGCTGTGGTTTTAGCTGACTCAAATTCAGCGGTACCTTGCTAAGAAAATGACCTTCACAGATTTGACACCAGCGATTTTGCTCAGCAGAGTCTTAATTTTCTTAATACAAGAAGGCAAGTAAAGGATTCCAGTGATACTCAGCTTTTGAAGTAGTGGCTTTGGAGAGAACAAGTCTGGTATAAGGAGAAAATAAGTTAAACTTCAACCCAATGTAAAAAAATAAATCCCCCTCACTGCCGGGAGGGGGATTATATTCATTTTCTTAAAACTCCGTTTGAGTAGAAGTAGTAGCGCTTGCCGCCAATGGTTTGCCAGCCGGTTAGCATTTGGCCATAGGTATTGAAGTAGTATTTCTTCCCGCCTATCGTCTGCCAGCCCTTCAGCATATGGCCATACGTATTAAAATAGTATTTCTTTCCGCTTATCGTTTGCCAGCCGGTCACCATTTGGCCATAGGAGTTGAAGTAGTATCTCTTCCCGCCAATCGTCTGCCAGCCCTTTAGCATATGCCCGTAAGTATTGAAGTAATATTTTTTCCCGCTGATTGTTTGCCAGCCTGTCACCATATGCCCATAGAAATTGAAGTAATACTTTTTGGTCGAGATCGTTTGCCAGCCTGTGAGCATATGTCCGTAGGAGTTAAAATAGTACTTCTTCCCGCTGATTGTTTGCCAGCCTGTAAGCATGATACCGGAGCTATTGAAGTAATATCTCTTCGTGGAAATGGTCTTCCATCCCACGGTGAGGATGCCGCTGTTCGGATCGAAGTAATACTTTTTCCCGCCAATCGTTTGCCAGCCAGTCACCATGTGACCATACGAGTTAAAGTAGTATTTGTTATTGGAAATCGTCTGCCAGCCTTTAAGCATATGGCCGTAAGCATTGAAATAGTACTTCTTGCCTCCTATGCTTTGCCAGCCAGTGGCCATCTTGCCGGTTGCTGGACTGAAATAGTACCGTTTTCCGTCAATCGTTTGCCAGCTGGTCCCCATCTGCCCAAATTGGTTAAAGTAATAGGTTGCCCCTTGGATTGGTTTTAAGCCTGTTGCCCAATCACCTGTTTCGGTATCGAAATAATACTTGTAGCCTTCATGGGTTTCCCACTTCGAAGCTGTTTTGAAATGAAAAACAGCATCATTTTCAAGCGGCAGGCCTCCCTTGCCTAAAATGCCGTCTTTCTTAATGGTCAACGTATAGTTGGCCAACTCATCCAGGTAATCAAGCGGGATAATGTAAAGATCTCCAGACTCATCCATTTCGCTGTATACATCCACTTTTACTCCATCAGGGCCAGTCAGGACAATTTTCGAATTATTAATGCCCAGCAGATTGGAGATGCCGAGAAGGAAAAAAACATCTACCGGGATGTTCAATTCCCCATCGGAAATATCATAATAGTATCCACCGTTGGCAAAAGAATAATCGGAATAGTAATAGATGCTGCCAAGCTCCGGTCTTTCTGGGTCTTGATCAGGCGGTGTAATCGGGTCCTCCGGGGATGGCGGATCGAAAACTCCTTTTGACGTATCTGGAATTGTCACAATCTTATATTTCCCGGCACCGTCCTTCATCACGGCAACAAGATTGCCATTCTCCAAATGAAGCTTTTCAACTGTATCCAGTGTCGGGATTGTGTATAGATAGCTGTTTGTATTGATTTTGAAGACATCGATTCCGGTATCCTTTTGAGCCGCAAAGGTTAACGTTTTTTCAACATCGAATTCATAATCGTTATAGCTCCTGCCAAGTAAAAATTCCAAGGCCATATCACCAGACTGGAACTGGTTGGAGGTCAGGACCACCCCGCCGCCAGTGTAAATGCTTTGGCCATCCGCCGAAGTTTTTGTGATGCTTACCAAAGGTGTCTTTCCACTGTACACATCGAAATACCTGTTAACGATAATACCTTTATTAACTTCAAGCCCTTCTATTGAACCGCCATACAAATAAAGTTTTGAATTTCTTGGATTTATCATAGCCGTAGTCTTTTCGTATACTTCGCGAAGTGTTGGATTGGCAATTTCCTCTCCTGTTGCCAGTGAAATTGCCAGCAAATCGGCCCATTGTCCCGAGCCAGGGGTAACATATGCATATCCATCCTTGTCAATGGCTATATCGTAAGGGTCGGTATCAATATCAATTAGTTTTGTTGCGGTAAACGCAACCGTATCTACTTCCACAATCGCTCCCTTTAGCTCAGTTGCGTAGGAGCTATGTGCCATTTTATGTTGAGTAACATACAGCTTGTTTTGATAAAGTTCCAGCTTCTCTGCCGGATATGGCAACGCAAGCGACTTTATTTCACCTGTTTCATAATTCGCCGCATAAATCGTCTTGCTATTCAACCGTGTCATATACATAACAGGCTTGTTTGGATCGATTGCTGTATCATACGGCTGGAATCCAAGATCACTGATGGGTCCAGCCGGATCCGGAGCGCCAGGTGTTTCGGGAAGGCCATTGCCGGGCTGTGTGTTCGCAGCCATCGCCTCAAGGAAAAAGTTATTGCTTTCATCCTTGTGAATCAGGATTAGCTCCCCATTTTGATAATGCAGCTTCTTCACCCGAAGATCCTTTCTCAAGGCATGCATATACGTTTTGGTTCCATACTGATAAACATCTATTCCAGTGGTCGTACGGGCTGCGAATGTCATCCCCTCTTCGGTGGAAAAAGCAAAATCGTTATAGGCCCTGCCGAAGGAAAAATTGTATTTCATATCTTCAGCCTGGGAAGCAGTTAAATTGAAAACATAACCGCCATAGTTATAAAAGTTGCTGCCATCGGGGGATAGTTTCCCGGCACTAGTAATGTCATAGTCTCCATGGTACGGAGAATCATAGCGTTTTTGAATGACGCCATTGACTGTTTCATATGCCTCAAGATCATATGGAGTAACTGCAGTCCGGCTGGAATAAATTTTTGAAGTTTGTTCATTGTAGTAAATATTCGTTTTTGCGTACATGGTTGCTTTGCCGGATTCCTGGGGAAGTTCCTGCTTTGTTTCAAGTGAATAGACTTTTAGGGAAACCGACTGGCCAGAGCCTGGAGCCACATATAGATGCCCTTCATTGTCCACTGTAATGTCAAAGGGATCCTGATTGATATCGATTGTGTCAACGTGGGTGAAAGTGACAGTATCTACGACGGCAATGGCCCCTTGATACGGACCATTGTGATACGTGTCATGGCTCATTTTCAGCTGGGTCACATATAGCTTATTATTCTTAATATCAAGCCTTTCTGCGGGGAGCGGCAGGGTGAGGGATTTCATTTCCCCTGTAGAATAATTGACCGCATAAATGGTTTCGTTGCCTTCCCTTGTCATATAGATAACCGGACTTGAGGGATCAACTGCTGTGTCATAGGGATGGAAACCGAGATTTATCGCGGGTGATGCAGCACTGGCGCGGTGTGGCTGGAGGAATGGAAGCAGTGATGAGAGCACAAGGGAGAATATAATCAACCATTTAAATGGGACCTTCAAATGCAACCCACCTTTCGTGTTATAGAAAAATTTTACCATGGGATACGTTTGATTAATACAAAAATTCCGCCCAACTTTTAGACTAATTAAAAATCTCTTCTGCTTGCATCCTCTTTGCATAGGGCAAACAAAAAGCCATTCCCGGATTGGGAACGGCCTTTCGAAACCGGATTCTTATTGACACCTTCGGAAGATTATTAATAGGTTATGGCCCTCTTATTTTGGTTTGCCCAGATTTTGTTGAAACTTGTTTTACTCATTTTAGCGTTCTTTTCACCGCTCCATGGATCGTTGTAGTAATAATTGCTGCCGTCGAAGCCGGTCAGGGTGATGGCGTGGACCGAGAAGCCATGCATTGGTGATACCCAGACAACAACAGGTTTATTTTTCGATAAATACGATTCTAACGTTGCATTGCTCGTTCCTGTCAGGTTAACAGATGTTCCGGCATACTTTTTCACTAAACTCATTAAAGCTGACGGGTAAATGGTCCAGCCGCCTTTTGTAAACGGATCCCCGACATACCCTTGATGCGGATCCCATGAATGCCTTGGCATTTCCCTTGCCAGGCTGACTTTGTTTACGTTGGCCCCTTTATAAAGAAGCATCATTGTGACAGCCGTTATTTCGCAGCCAGTAGGGAGCTCAGGAAGCTGCTTGACCAGCGGAACATTCAGTTTCAGGCTGCTTACCCGTGCTGCATGGCTTCCGTACTTCGTATAAGGTAGATAGCTGTAGGTTGCCAGAAGCCGCTGGGTCCCTGCTTCCCTGCTAACCGATGAGGTAAGATAGCCGCTCGTTCCGATTGTAAAAACGTTCTTGATTCTTTTCCCATGAGTTCCATACTTGGTGGACGGATAATATTCATACCAGTTAAGGATTCTTTGGGTATTCACTTCATGCCTTGATGCTTTCGTTAAATATCCTGACGAATTCTGAGTAAGTTTGTACTGAATTCTTTTTCCATGGGTACCATACTTCGTCCCCGAGTAGTATGTATACCGGGTCAAGATTTTTTGGGTGTCCAGTTCATGCCTTGTCGCACTCGTTAAATAACCCGATGAATTCTGAGTTAGTTTGTACTGAATTCTTTTTCCATGCGTTCCATACTTCGTCCCCGAGTAATATGTATACCGGGTCAAGATCTTTTGGGTGTCCGCTTCATGCCTTGTCGCACTCGTTAAATAACCCGATGAATTCTGAGTTAGTTTGTACTCAATTCTTTTTCCATGCGTTCCATACTTCGTGCCTGGATAGTACGTATAGTAGGTAAGGATTTTTTGGGTATCCACCTGGTGTCTTGTGGTCCTGGCAACATAACCTGAGGAATTCAGAATTAGTTTATACTGAACTTTATTATCATGAGAGCCGTACTTAGCACCCGAATAATATGTATAATAGGTTAGAATTTTTTGAGTATCTTTCTCCAACTGCTCCCGCTTTGTTATGTAACCATCTTGATTAACATAGAATATGTATTGAATTGAGCTATCAGCGGTTTCGACTGTGCTATTTGGATAGTACTCTTGTATTTTCACCAGCTGCCCGTTTGAGTGGACTTCCGCTTTTAAAATCTCTTTATTCTCATTCAGATAATAAGTTGTATCCCCAATTGTAAGAATAGTACCCTCATCGGACTGCATTTCAGAAGTGCTCTTAACTTCGACTTTCTCACTTTGATTAGCTTCAGCCTTGTCGCTTTCCGCTGGTTTCTCAGTGCTGGCAGCAGGCTCTTCGGTTTTGGCTTCTTCATCCTGAACCTCGACAGCTTCCTTGTTCTCCTCAACAGAGCTTGTCACTGGCTTCTCAGTGCTTTCAGCAGGTGCGCTGGTTTGATTTTCAGTGCTATCAGCAGGCTTGTCGGTTTGGGCTTCCTCATCCTGAACCTCGGGTGTTTCCCCGTTCTCCTCATCAGAGCTAACTATCGGTTCCCCCGGAGTTTCAGCAGATATTTCGGATGGAGCGGACTCAGCAGGAGTCCCTGTTTCCTCGGATTGCAACTCCGAACCGCCCGTACTGGAATCTTGCTCTAACACTGTTCCTTTGGTAGATTCCTGGCTTTTGACTCCGAGTTCTTCTGCAAAAACAACTTCTCCCACCGATGAAAAAACGATGGCAGCGCTTAACAATGATGCAATGGCTTTCCTAGACATTTTGCTCTCCTTTCAATTCCGCTAATACGTTCTACTACTATATTAATCTATTTGATTTGGAAAAACACTAGTAATTAGGAAGGTTTATCCACTATTAAAGAATGGAGAATCCGAGAGCTAGCAAACAGGCAGTTCACTTTGGAAAATGCAACTCCTGTAGTATCCTTTTGATAAAATTAACGAAAGAAGGCTAGCCTTATGGAGAGATATCGAATTGATCCAAGCAAGGGGCTCGAGTTTGGGCTGTATACGCTTGGCGACCATATTCCCGACCCGCATACGGGGAAGCGGATTTCCGCCCAGCAGCGGATACAGGAGCTGATTGAGCTGGCTAAGCTTGCAGAGCAGGCTGGGCTTGACTTTTTCAGTGTCGGCGAAAGCCACCAGGAGTATTTCGCGACGCAGGCGCACACGGTTGTGCTTTCGGCGATTGCCCAGGCAACGAGCAAAATAAAGATTGGCAGCTCCTCAACAATCGTTAGTACACTTGACCCGGTGCGAGTGTATGAGGATTTTGCGACAATCGACCTGATCTCAAATGGACGGGCAGAAATCATCGCCGGGCGTGCCTCCAGGGTCGGCCTGTTTGAACTTCTAGGGTATAACATAAGAGATTATGAAGAGCTATACGAGGAAAAATTCGACCTGCTGCTGCAAATTAATGAGAACGAAACGGTTAACTGGAGCGGCAAGTTCCGCGCGCCACTCCGAAATGCGCAGGTTATCCCTCGCCCAGCAGACGGAAGCTTGCCTATTTGGCGTGCAGTGGGAGGCGGCCCGGAGAGTGCGGTGAAAGCTGGTCGAGCTGGTGTCCCGATGATGCTCGCCATGCTTGGCGGAGCGGCGACGACCTTCAAGTATTCGGTTGATACTTACCGGGCGTCGGCCGAGCGAAGCGGTTTTAACACAAAAGAACTTCCAGTCGCGACCGCAGGATTCCTCTTTCCAGCCGAAACGACTCAAGAGGCGCTCCGGGAGTATCATCCTTACATTAACGAGGGAATGAAGCTGACGAATGGACGCGGATTCCCATGGGTCGGGTTCCAGCACGGCGGCGACCCAGAGAATATTATGAATGTCGGCAGCCCGCAGCAAATTGTCGAGAAGATTCTCTATCAGCACGAGATGTTCGGCCATCAGCGCTATATCGGGCAAATGGATTTCGGTGGTGTGCCGTTTGAGACGCTCAAGAAGAAAATTGAACTGATCGGTACGAAAATCTTGCCGGACGTGAAAAAGTACACTTCTGCAAAATAAGATTACGTAAAAAGCCATTCCCGCTTAGGAATGGCTTTTCTTGTATAGGGTAATCCGGTCGAGGATTCCGCTTTTCATAACGAAGTTCTTTACTTTGCTGTATTCATCAGCGGTCGCCCCGGTGCCATGAGAGGCAGGGTTACGATAGCTGCGCAGGGCATCGATTGTGTTTGTGTATTCATTATAAATAGCTTCGTCGGCAAAATCCGCAATCGGCTGGCTGTGCATGCAGGCTGTGATCTGGCTGAGGGTGCGCGCCTTCGCTTTGCCATCCAGCATGTTTAGTATCTCGTTCATTTCCCTTTCAATCACGCCCATCAGGGATGCGATGTGCGTCGCATAGGGAAACAGCTCCATCGAGTCCTTGTACTGCTTTTCCGCAGTCAAGGCTGCAGCAAGCCTCCTCCTCGACTCCTCGGTCAGAAACCTGTATTTGTAAAAGAAAAATTGATAATCGTTATGAAGTTCGTTGATTGCTTTAAAGCTTATCCTTGCAGAAGGCAGTTTTGGCTGTGACCGGCCAAGCGCTAATTGCAAATCGATAAAGCTTAGTTTCATATCGACCAGCACATCGTCTTTGTGCAGAAGCTCGGCTGTATCGAGGACGGCTTTTCCAGGGATATACTCGGACTGGATGATTTCATAGGCGGCAACAGCTTCCAAGCGGATTGCCGCGAAATCAGCGACACTTCCTTCAGGGAGGGCAAAATATTCAGCACTGATGCTCTCGGCAATATCGCGGACAAGCAGCTTTTCGCCTTCGTTCAAAGTGGGCCGCAGCCTATACTTCCGCTTTAGCTTCGCAGCTTCGTCATCATGAAGATATTCATTTTTTGCAAATTGTGAATCCAGGGTATAAGAATCGAGAAATGCCTGGTCATCAAAGACTGAATCGGTCGGCACTAGCTTATGCAGGGAATGAGCCAGGAAACTCACTTTTTCGTCGGACTCTTCCTCGCACGCCTTAATCAGAAGTGTGAAGAGGCCTAGCACAAACTCCCTCGGATTCTTGAGGTAATCATGTCCGGTTTCCGGAAAAAGCTCATGGTAGATTTTCCGGTGCAACTGCCTCTGTTCAGATTCGTACTCGGCCAGCTGGAATTTCAGCATTTCCTTATCGATTTTATAAAAAAGTACATCAAGGTTCCCGCTGTAATAAAGCCGTTCAGCCTCTTTGCTCTTAATGGGCAGGTTCAGGTCGTACGATTCTATGTATACTAATACTCCGCCAGGACACTTTGTAATCCGAAAGCCATCTAGTGTAATCATGCTGTCCACCCTTTTTTCAAAAATAAGTCCTTTATCCATTTTAAATTAAATTGTGGATGCCGACCAAGGTTCTTTTTTTAAAAGTCTTGCAAGATTTGCTGCAACAGCTTCCAGTAATTGTCTAATGGCTCATATCTGGGCTAAATCGGCTCGTATTGGGCTCATATCATATGAAAAAAGGCTCATATAGTTTAAACTATTACTCCTGAATCGAGTTACGCCTAGTAAATTGATTTTCTCGACAAATCGATGGCTCCTGAATCCAGTTTCGTCTAGTAAATTGGGTTTTCTCGACGGATCAATGGCTCCTGGGGCGAGTTTCGTCTAGTAACTTGGGTTTTCTAGACGAATCGATGGCTCCTGAATCCAGTTTCGTCTAGTAACTTGGTTTTCTCGACGGATCGATGGCTCCTGAATCCAGTTTCGTCTAGTAACTGGTTTTTCTCGACGGATCAATGGCTCCTGAATCCAGTTTCGTCTAGTAACTTGGTTTTCTCGACGGATCGATGGCTCCTGGGGCGAGTTTCGTCTAGTAAATTGGTTTTCTCGACGGATCGATGACTCCTGAATCGAGTTTCGTCTAGTAAATTGGTTTTCCAGATAATTGACCGCCTCTTACCACAAAAAAAAGCCCCCCGCAGATTAATTCCGCAGGGAGCTGTTAATATTCTCAGAAAATACACCTTTTCATAGAAAACTGTCTAGCTCCAGCGCCTATCGCCTAGCAAACTTCAGGCCTCCTCCCTACGATAAGTCATCATCGAATCGCTAGCGCTCTTCGTGATTCCTTTATCTCAGTCAAAGTCCCTCCATTTTGTACGGCGATGACCAAGGCGCTTGCGCTTTTCTTGTATTATGCTTTCACAGTCTCTTTCTTTTCTTCCCTGACTGTTCCTTCAAGGACGGCTGGGCGGATGGTGCCCTTGCCGGAGTAGTTTTCAAGCAGCTCTTTCAAATCGATGCCGCTTGATGCTTTCAAGGTTTCCTGAAGGCCGGCCATCAGGTTGGTCGCATAGCCAGTGACGCGGTTTGCGCCGCTGCCGGAGCCGCCGCCGCCAGTGTCGACGATGCTAATCTTGTCGATGTTGGCAAGTGGTGCTGCAACCTGCTTCGCATATTCAGGAAGCATTTTCACAATCATGTCCATGACAGCTGCCTGGCCGAACAACTCGAATGCTTCAGCAATCTTTTGCTTCGCTTCCGCTTCGGCAAGACCTTTCAGACGGATGATTTCAGCGTCGGTTTCACCCTGCGCCCTGACTGCATCCGCTTTGGCAAGACCATCGAGGCGGATGCGCTCAGCTTCCGCTTTTGCAAGTGCTTCAATCCGGTATTTGTTGGCTTCAGCTTCAGCCATTTCCTTCGCTTTTTGGGCCGCTGCAGATTGCTCAACCGAGTAGCGGTCCGCGTCAGCCTTTTTCTTGACCTCGGAATCGTACTGGCGCTCACGGCGCTGGATTTCTTTTTCCTCGAGCTCGATCTGCTTTTGGCGCTCGATGATCTTGATTTGCATTTCCTGCTCGGTTACCTGCTGCTTGGAGCGGGCTGTTTCAAGGTCGTATGCCTGGTCGGCACGTGCCTTGGCGCTTTCCTGCTCAGCGCGGAATTCCGATACCTTCAGCTGGTTGGTCTTTTCAGCTTCGGCAATTTCAGTAGCGCGCTGCAATTCAGCCTGTTTTGCTTCCTTGGCTGCCTCAGCCCTCTTGACGCGTGTTTCCATTTCAGCCTCGGCCGTTGCGATATCGGCATCGCGTTTCACCTGGGCAATTCGCGGCTTACCAAGGGAATCGAGGTAACCGTTCTTGTCGCGGACATCTTTAATCGTGAACGATACAATTACAAGGCCCATTTTCGCAAGATCCTGCGATGCAACGCGCTGGACTTCCTGTGAGAACTTATCACGGTTTTTATAAATTTCTTCAACAGTCATTGAACCGAGGATTGAACGAAGATGGCCTTCAAGGACCTCTTTCGCTTCATTCTCGCGGTCTTCCTTCGCTTTTCCGAGGAACTGCTCAGCCGCTGTCGCGATTTCGGAAATCGAACCGCCAATTTTAATAATCGCAACACCATCAGCCATAACCGGAACACCCTGCTCGGTGTACACCTCAGGCGTGGTCACTTCCAGCTTGCTTGACAATAGGCTAAGCGGCTGGGACTGCTGGAATACTGGTAAAATAAACGCACCGCCACCGCGGATGATTTTAATTTTGTTGCCCGATTCGTCAATGTGGACATTTTTACTGCCCAGCATGCTGCCTGTAATAATCAAACCTTCATCCGGGCCTGCAGTCTTGTACTTTGTCACAAAAACAGCTATAAGTGCGAGAACAATAAAAACGCCAATACCTGCTGCAATCCAAATCATTTCCATTCAATCTCCTCCTAGATCCACTCGTTTTCTATTTTTTCTTTTACTGCAACCTGAAGCACACCATTGGCTGTATCAACAATAAGGACATCGTGCCCGTTGGATATTTCCGCCCCATCGAAGCTTTTCGCAGGCTTTGAAATCCGCCCGCTAATCGAATCGATCATCACTTCGCCGAACCCGTCAGTCGGGATAGCCGTAATCACCTTTCCGACCCGGCCCCTCAAATCAGATTCAGTGTAGGTCAAGGAGACCTCCGCTTTCCTAATCGGGACAAGCACGAACACATTCAGCAGGGTGACAAGAACAGCAGAAAGGCCTGAATTAATGAGCAAAATGGCAAGATGCGACAGAGAGGTCAATTTTTCTAAAATAAACCCTCCGGCTGATAAAAACGTAATAAATGAGAACAAAAGCACAGGATTGAATACATGCAATCCATCAAAAATTCCATCGAGCAAATCACTGAACAGGACATAAACAAGCGTCAGTCCCCCAGCAATCAACAGCCCGTAAAGATAAATCGTGTCCATTGGCACCCCATTCAGAAACTCCATATCTGCCACCACCCCCGATTGAAAGTCTTCCCTTTCATTGTACATTAGGTTATACGGACAGATACAGAGAAAGTTTCATAATATGATAAATTTGTAAACATTTACCTAATTTTATTTTTGTCAAAAGCTGTAGTAACCAATCCTGTTTCTGTTTAGTACAGGCTTAAAAAGGGTATGGTGTACTATTACATCACGAAAGGAGTGCAGCTAGATGGAACCAATAGATTATTTGGCATGGGTTGTGCCAACTCTGTTAGGGGTTTCGTTCGTGGCATCACTCTATGCTATCTCAAAAAAACCGAAATACATGACTGAAAAAGTCTCCCGACGCAAACTAAGTGACTAATGCCTCAAACGCGCTGCCCTTATAAGGCAAGCGCGTTTTATTTTTTCACACGACAGATTCCTTTTTAATGTTAATATAGTAAATATAGTAAAAACATTTACAGGGGGAGAGCTGTATGAGGTTATTGATCGTTGAAGATGAACCCATCATCCGTGACCTGCTTAAACTTTATCTAAAAAACCACTTTGAAATAACAGAAGCTGATAACGGCAGGGACGGACTGAAACTTTCCCTCGAACAAGACTTCGACTTTATTCTTTTAGACATGTTCATGCCCGAGATGGATGGATTGGAAGTTTGGAAAAATCTAAGGAAGCAAAAGGACACACCTGTCCTAATCCTGACAGCCCAATACTCCGAGCAGCTTGAGGAGGCAGGGAAAGAAGCACATACCCACTTTATGCTAAAGCCCTTCAGCCCAAAAGACGTAGCAGCACACATCCTCCAGTCCCTCACCTTACCAAGCAGTTAATTCTTTCTTTTTTAAAAAAACACACAAGTTGAACTTAACTACGGGGTGCCGGCCTATAGGGCCGGTGCCTGTTTATATTAGTGAAAAAGCAGCCTCCTCAAAAAAAGGGGCTACTTTTTATTGGTCTATATTTCCGGCTGAATCATGTTCAAGAACTGTTTAGTCCGCTCATGTTTCGGATTGGTGAAGATGATGTCCGGCTTGCCGCGTTCAAGGACAACTCCCTGGTCCATGAAGATGACCTCGTTGGCTGCCTCACGGGCAAAACGCATTTCGTGGGTGACGACAACCATCGTCATCCCTTCGTTCGCCAGGTCTTTCATAACCTTCAGCACTTCGCCGACGAGTTCAGGGTCAAGCGCGGAAGTTGGTTCATCGAACAGCATGACCGCTGGTTCCATCGCAAGTGCGCGGGCAATGCCGACACGCTGCTGCTGTCCGCCTGATAATTGATGCGGATAATAATCAAGCTTGTCGCCGAGCCCTACTTTTTGCAAGAGCAAGGCAGCCTTTTGCCTGGCATTTTCCTTATTTTCACCTTTGACGATAATCGGCCCTTCCATAACGTTTTCCATCGCCGTCTTGTGCGGAAATAAATTATAGCTCTGGAACACCATCCCGGTCAGGCGACGAAACGATGCGATTGCTTTGTTTGGAACCGTTTTTTCAGTAAAATCAAGCGTCTGCCCCGAAATGGTAATGCTGCCCTTCGTTGGCGTCTCAAGAACATTTAGGCAGCGAAGCAAGGTTGTTTTTCCAGAACCGGACGGCCCGATAACAACCACAACCTCCCCTTTTTCCACTTCCAAATCAATGCCTTTTAGAACTTGAAGGTCGCCGAACTGCTTATGCAAGTCTTTTATTGAAATCATTGGTTGATCCATTGGATTTCCCCCTTCCGTCTATTTGACATACCGGTCAAACCTCGCTTCCAATTTCCCCTGGAAGATGGAAAGGACAAAGCAGACAATCCAATAAAGCAGGGCAGCCTGTAAGTAAAGCAGCAAGAACTCATAATTTGTGGAAGCAATTTCCTGTGCGCGCCGGAACATTTCCGTAACGAGAATCGTCGCGGCAAGCGAGGTATCCTTAACAAGGCCGATGAATGAATTTGATAATGGCGGAACGGAAACCCTGGCAGCCTGCGGCAAGATAATTCTCTTTAGGAGTTGGGGATACGACATGCCGATTGAATAGCCTGCTTCCCATTGTCCTTTTGGGATGGATAGAACAGCAGCCCGGATGATTTCGGATGCATATGCACCGACCGAGAGCGAAAAACCGACAACGGCTGCTGGAAACGGGTCAATTACGACGCCAATTGTTGGCAAGCCATAAAACAGGATGAACAGCTGAACCAGAAGTGGCGTCCCGCGGATAGCAGATACATAGACACGCGCGATATACTGGAGCGGCTTGTTATGCGAAATCCTGGCCAATGCAGTGAGCACGGCCAGGATCAGCCCGATGACAAATGAAATAAGTGTCAACGGGATTGTGTATTGAATGAGCCCTTCCAGGAGCGGCATCCACGAGTTTTTCGCGATGGTTGTCAGCCTGTCCATTCGCTCAGGGTCTGCAAAAATACTATTTAAGTACATTCTCGCCAAACCATTCTTTGGAGATTTTGTCGTACGTACCGTCGTCGATCATTTCTTTAAGCGCCTTGTTGACTTCTTCAACAAGTGTTTCGCTGCCCTTGCGGAACATCAAGCCGCTCTGGGAAGCATCTTCGGATTCGTCTCTCACTTCAACTTGTGCATCCGGGCGGTTCTTTTTAAAATCAAGGAACGCGATTTTGTCATTAAGTGTTGCATCAACTCGTTTAGAATTTAGCAACTCAACTGCCTGGTTAAAGCTGTCGATGCCTACAACCTCGGCGCCAAGATCTTTTGCCATTTGCCCATAGTTACTAGTCAAGGTCTGGGCAGATTTCTTTCCTTTAATGTCCTCAAATGATTGAATATCTTTATTGTCAGTCCGTGTAATCAAAACCGCAGCAGATGTAATGTAGGGATCAGAGAACAAGTATTTTTCCTGTCGGTCCGGGCGGATTCCCACCTGGTTGGCAATCATATCAAATCGCTTTGCATCAAGTCCCGCAAAGATTGCATCCCATTGTGTTTCCTGAAATTCAACATCGACTCCGAGACGTTTTCCTACTTCACGTGCGATTTCAACGTCAAAGCCAGTCAGCTCGCCTTTATCATTATGAAATGAGAACGGAGCATATGTACCTTCCGTACCAACGACCAACTTGCCTTCATCCTTTACCTTTGCAAGCAAATCGTCCTTGTTCGCAGTTTCTTCTTTATTCGTATCGTTATTGCCGCCATTCTTCGCGTTGTCATTCGTGCCGCAAGCTGCAAGCACCAACACAAGGCTTAATAGCAATGCAAAAAACAATGAAAATTTCTTCTTCACAAGTAAAACCCCCTAAATCATATTGGTTTGGTCAACATTCCTCATAATAGTACAGCCCGCCTGCCTTGTCAAAGAAATAATTTGTGTATATTTTACCCTGCTTGTTCTCAGTTAATCGCTTAATTCTAAAATAGCTGGATTGGCTGTAATAATTCTGGCATACTCCTTTATCTATAACCAGATTCAGGAAGACTGTTAATCCTTTCAGCTAATGTATGACATTTTCATGCCTCGATTACCTTGAAGTGTTATTCATCCTTGATTTCTATGGACACTTTCTTTTTTTATGAGCACTTTCCAGCTTATGAATGACATTTTAACGCTTCGGCTACCTTGAAATGTCATTCATCCGGGTTATGAATGACAGTTTGACGTCTCCGTTACCTTGAAATGTCATTCATCCGGGTTATGAATGACAGTTTGACGTCTCTGTTACCTTGAAATGTCATTCATCCGGGTTATGAATGACAGTTTGACGTCTCTGTTACCTTGAAATGTAATTCATCCGGCTTATGAATGACAGTTTGATGCCTCGAGTATCTCGAGTTGTCATTCACGACTAACTCTTACAACTATTAAAAGCCTATTTTTTAAAAATTAAAGAAAATTTATCCATTTTTGACATCAATATGATATCATTATGATAACAAGTAAATAAGGAGGAGATTTGCATGCAGGAAAAAGATGTGTTTAAGATGAACGGTTTTGCCGGGCTGGGGATATTTATCCTTTTAGTAGCGGGCGCGGTGTATTTTCTTGTTCAGTTCGGTATGACCGGCAGTATTGCTTGGGCTGTTATCGGCATATTGCTTGGTGCTGCGGCTTTTTTAATAATGACCGGTTTTACCATTATCCAGCCGAATCAGGCAATGGCACTTACCCTTTTCGGAAGCTATCTCGGGGTGATCAAGAAGGAAGGTTTTTGGCTGACGGTTCCGTTAAGTGTCAGGAAGAAAGTGTCTTTGAGAGTACTAAACTTCAACAGCGACAGGCTTAAGGTTAATGACCTTGAAGGAAATCCAATTGAGATTGCGGCTGTTGTGGTTTACAAGGTTTTTGACACAGCGAAAGCAGTCTTTGATGTCGAGGATTACAAAACTTTTGTTCACACGCAAAGTGAGACCGGACTCAGGCATATTGCCAGCCAATATCCATATGACAACTTCAACAATGACTATGAAATTTCACTCCGCCAGCATTCCGACGAAGTGGGCGAGGTCCTAACGAAGGATCTTCAAGAACGGCTCATGGTTGCAGGTGTCGAAGTAATTGAAGCACGGATCATGCATCTTGCCTATGCGAGCGAAATTGCTTCCGCGATGCTGCAACGGCAGCAGGCAAAAGCGGTTCTTTCAGCGAGGAAGGTCATAGTCGACGGCGCCGTCGGCATGGTCAAGTCGGCAATCGAGCAGCTTAGCAATGAAGGTGTTGTCGAGCTTGACGAAGAAAAGAAAGCACAGATGGTCAATAATCTGATGGTGGCCCTTGTATCCGAAAAAGGCAATCAGCCAATTGTCAATACCGGATCGATTTACTAAGGTTGTGATAGCATGGCAGATAAAAAACGGTTCCTTCTCCGGATTGACCAAAAGACATACGATGCACTCGAGCGCTGGGCAAACGATGAGTTTCGCAGTGTGAACGCCCAAATTGAACTTTTATTAAAAAAAGCACTTAAAGAAAATGGCAGGCTGAAGAAGGAAGAGTAGGTATCCGGCAAAAAAGGGCCGGCCGCGAGTAATTGCGGCTGGCCCTTTTTATTTCGTTAGCGTAAGTGCCTATCGCTAGGCGCTTGCGCTTTTGGTCTTAAACTTCATTTATTTTTTTCGGCTTAGGCTTAAAGAAGTTAACCACTGCTTGCCGGAGCGGCCCATAGAAGAAAATGCCGCTAAGGAGCAGGAGCATACCTAACGCAAAGGTTTTGATATCAGATGTCCCAGCGATTATGACCCAGATCGAGTATAGTGTAGCAATACCAGCAATGATTCCGTCAGTCACACGGGAACGGTCCCCAATCGCATATGTGTCCCCTGTCACAACAAGCTTCAATTGGTACACAGAAGCGATGAAGTATGGGATCAAATAAGACAAGGTTGCAATAAAGACAATGAAATCGAACGCTTGTGAAATTGAATTCGAGATGGTTGAAAAAATAAACACTTGGCCAAGCATGTTGGTAATCACCAACGATCGGACCGGCATGCCCTTCTTGTTTTCTTTTAGAAATGATGGCAGGAAAATGCCCTGCTTGGCTGCCTGGTACGGTACTTCGGCGCTAAGCATCACCCAGCCAAGTGTTGAACCGAACAGGGCGATTAAACCCAGTGCAGCGAGCGCCTGTCCGCCAATCGGGCCAACAAACACTGTAATGGCATCAATTAGTGGCTTATCAGAAGCGATCAGTGCTTCCTGGCTAAGCATGCCCATGACTAGTGTTGAGATACCAACATATATAGCAAGTGCGATTAGGAGACCAAGAATAGTCGCCCGCCTTACGTCAACCTGTTTTTTTGCCCGAGATGCGAACACCATTGCGGATTCGACACCGATAAATGCCCAAAGAGTAGTCAATGCAGCCGAATTTACCTGGCCAAGGAGTCCAAGCGTATTGCCAGCCGCATCTGTCCGGGGTTCGACCATTGGCAGGATGTTCGTTTTATCAAAAGCGAACAGACCTATTAGAATAAAGATAACGAAACCAGCCACTTTTGCGGCGGTCGCAGCAAAATTAAGCTTGCCAGCATCTTCAATACCGCGCAGGACAATCGCATGTGTCATCCATAACAGCACCGTACAAACGATGAATGTCAACCCGTTCCCGACTTTAAGGGTGAAGCTACCGATAGTGAACCAGTCAGCCTGGCTGGTCATAATCGGGAAGAACGTAGACAGATAGCCTGCAAACGTTGTGATAATCGCAATGTTCCCAACGAGGTTCCCAATCCAGTAACCCCATGATGCCATGAAGCCTGAAAGCTTAGATGCATGTGTGCCTTGCTTGAATAAGTCTTTCGCATAGATTTGCGGGCCGCCGCCAAGCTCAGGCTTTCGGATGGCCAAATTACCGAAGACCAATGCTGTCATTAAAACACCAAAACCGGTTAATAACCATGCCAACAGCACGCCAGCTGGGCTGGCTGCTTCCGAAAGTGAACGAGGCAGCATAAAGATCCCCGAGCCCACCATATTTCCAACGACTAACGCCGTCAATAACCACAATCCTAATTTTCCGTTCTTGCTCATCTATGATGTCCCCTTCCTGGTTGTGTGTTCGAAGGTAGAGTATAAATTCAGTTTGTCCTGATTATCTGTGAATCTGTCCTGCATTCTTTGGGAAATGTCCTGTATTCTTTGGGATATGTCCTGAATATATAAAAGTTTGTCCTGTATTTTGAAAAAGTTGTCCTGAAACAATCGAGACGGGTGCTGCTTCAATCTCTTAGTTACAGTCACAAGTCTACAACTCAACTCGCACACAAAGGTAAAGTTGTTGCTTTAACGCGAATTGATCAGCCCGCAGTTACGTGGTAATTGTCCAGTGTAATCCACGGCTTTCAATAAAATAAAAAACACACTCTGATACGGAGTGTGTGTATGTGCCGCATCAGACAAAACGGATAGTTCACCATGGCAATGCCATGACAGTGCTGCACCTGTTCGGATACAGCCCCAGCTTACCACAGGCAGGGTCCCGCGACGCTTCGGCGGATGTTCCTTTCGTCCAGTCTCGTTGGGGATTCCTGCCCCTCTTCTGGAGTACTCTTAATAACCGCAGCCTCTACCCCATCTTGAGCTGATGAGGAATATTGAATTTAGTTGTTGTGCCCACCCAACGGTTTACGCCAAACGGATGGCGTTTGCTGATGGTGGGTCCATTTTTAGCACTATACAAGGATAAGGCCGTGACCACTCTCTGTCAAAGGTAAATTTTGTAATGCCAATAATTGCGTGTCGGCCGATTATTCCAAAAGCAAGGGTTTAAAGGGCCTTTTTTTGCGGAGTGCCCTGTTGGGTGAAGCTGGTTATTTCCGAAGCAGTTCCGGTGATTTGGAGGGTGATGCCTTGCTCGGTGACCGGGACGAGCGAAATCAGGTAAGAATGGTTTTTGATTTGGGCCATGAATGTTTGGTTTTCGCCAGAGTCCCAGGTTGAATTGCAGTAATCCATGATGTCGCCGCCCGAGGCCGGGAGGAAGTCTTCAACGGTGGTTCCGGCCATTTGCTCGGGGTGAAAGCCGAGCTGGCGGATCATTCCGCCTTCAATGTAGGAGAAGATGAAGTTGTCATCTTTTTTGGTGATTGAAAAAATCGCGCCGGGATTTTTCTTGACGATGGACTCGGCGACAGCGGCTTCCTCTTTGTATTCATCGACAGGCAGGAGGATTTCATAGATTCCTTTGAGTATGAAATAGTAGCCGAGCACCTTGAAGATGTGCCCCGAGAAGTTGTCGAGGTCATATACGCTCCTATAGACAGTGAAAATAAGTTCGGAAAGGAATAGAAGCGTGAATGCCATCCCCAGGTTCAAGTAGACGGTTTGCTTGTTAAGATAGTATTTGTAAAGGCACATGACGAGTGCTAAAAGGTGCATGGCGGAAATGATATATTCGAGCAAATTTTTGAGCGGGGTTGTGCCTTCCCCTTCGATGACGAGCTGCGGCAGTAATCGCTCGAATGTGAAAATGAATACCGTGATAACCGCGATTGTGACAAGCGATGCAAGTATGACAGGCCAGCGCAAATCCCGCTTGAGTTTCTCGTCTTTCATGAACATGATTTTGACCATGAGCCCCGCTTCAAGCGCACGGCCCGCAACCCAGAAATAGGTTGCCTTTTGGACTGTGCTTTCAGTGATGAAGAATGGCATTCCTTTAAAAGTTAACGTATGGAAGAGGTCGATGATGCCTACGGTGTAAAACGTGTACATAAGCCATAGCGCGGCGCTTGATTTGCTTTTCTCGTAGGTTTTCCAGCAGTAAAGGAAAATTGTCATTGAAACAGAGATACTGAAAAATTCTAATACTGTATGAAAAGAAACGTAGTTGACCGGGTCATAGATTTGAGAGAGCTGAGGATGGAAGATGTGAATCATCATCAGTGCGGAAATTGCTGCTAATACGTATATGAGGAATCTTGTTTCTGCTTGTGAGTTTTTCACGTTTTTCCACCTCCGTGTGGCTGGGGTTTCTCTTTTATTATAAAAGCTGTATAGCTCTAAAAACGGTTAAGATTATAGCGTTTTTATGAATTTTCAAATATTTGGATGATAACCAAGTAATTAAGTTGGAAATAGTGTTCATTATACCTGCAGCTTTCTCAGCCAATCTAATGGAAACGATATGAAAAAAACGGATTTTAAGTTGCTGCTAGTTTATTTTATTAAAATAGTTTTATTTTTCCTCTAACGCTTTGATTTCTTCGATCCAGTCCATTTTTTGTTCCTCGTTAATCAATTGTTCATGTCCATATACAGGGATTGTCCAGTAAAAGTCGCCTTCCCTGATTACTGAGAACAGGTAGATTTCGCCTTTTTGGAGCAGCTCATCACCTTTGTATCGGAGGAGATGAAGTTTCCCGTTTTGCTTGTAATACCCGCCCTCCTGGATGACGGTCAGACCGCCAAGCAGTGCGCCTTTCATATTATGGGTCACGCGAACCTCGTGAAGGGCGGCCGGATTGCCGCGGTGTTTTGTCGTTCCCTTTTCCTCGAGGACTTCACCGATAAAGATGTTGTCGGCCTTTTTGACGAGTAGTTCGGGGGTGGAATAGGCAGCTTCGTCTGGAAAAGCAGGGCTGACTAGTTTTGCCGAGGCTTTTGAGTCGAGAAGCATGGTGTTGTATTTTAGGATGAAAATGGCTGTGGCAGCAGATATGATGAGTGCCGCCAAGAGGAGTGGCTTCTTTTTCATGGGTGATGTTCCTTCCCTGTTGGTTCTTCCATTATATATGGGTGTCAGGGTGTGATGAGGTGTGTGTTTGAGGATATTTTGTGAAAGATGCAAACCCTTTGTGATAAAAGAAAAAGGCCCCCTGCCAAATGGTAGGACGGCCTATCTTTAGCTAACGCAACTTGGAGCTTATCTTTTTGAAGATTTTCCCGACGGCGTTTGCTTTTTCGTATTCGATTTCCCGGATTACATTTTTCACTTTGGTCTGTTTTATATTTTTCAGTCGAGCCCGGTAGTCCTTATTTTCCCAAATAGGGTTGTCTTCCTGGAGAAGATACCATTTAAGAGCCTGAAGTAGATTTTCGTTCCCTCTATAATACGAGACGCCCCAGTGAATGAATTCGTTCATCACATCTGCATTGTGTTTTTCATTTATAAATTTAACTATTTCCCTGAACTGGGGATCGCCTTCTTTTTCAAAAGCATGCTCAAGGTAAGGAAAGTAGTCTTTTTTTATATCCCTGGAAAGAATAGTCCGGACAGCCTCCCGGGCAAGCCTCTGTTCTCTATAGCCCAGAGATGAGAATTTGTTAATTGATAATTTAAAAAGTGCACTGAGTGCTTCCATAATGGTGACCTTCTCCGATAAACCATTATCAATCTCACTTTTATAAAATTGCGGAAGCATTTCGGACAGTGCTGTAAACTTATCTATTTTTTCAAGTGAAACAGTCTTTATTTCCAAATCCTCCAGGAGGGTTTTCCATAGGTTTCCTGCAATATAGTCCTTTAGGGTTGTGTACCTTCCTGCAGGCTTCAAATCTTCTAAAGTCTCAACCGTCTCTATCACGACGTCAAAGGGTTTAGCAGAAACCTTCATAGCCATCTCTAATTTATCGAGAAGGATTCCCGCCAAAGCAGAGCTATTCGCAAGGAAGGGTGCCAATCCAAGTATCCTTAAGAGTTGATTGAGTATATCCTGATGGCCTTTTATTGCGCCGAACTTTTCTTCTAAGTAGGATTCAATGATCCTTTCGTCCTTTTGCTCATAAAAGTAGCCCAGCAAATAACGTAGAAATTCTACATCCTCTTCTACAATTGCCCATAAGCCCTTTATTGTGGGCATGCCAAGATGAACAGACATCGTCCTAGCTACGAAGTCCCTTACAGCAGTGGACGGAGCTATCCGGTAAAATTGAATTGCATATCGAAGAAAGTGTGGTGCCGAATCCGGCTCCTCCGCCTGGCCCTCAATCGTGATTAGTTTTGGAAAGCTAGTTAACAGTTCTCTTTTTGACTGGCTCTCTTCTGACAAGAAATGAAGGATGCCATTGAGCATGCCCAATCGGTTCCTTTGGTAAAAATGAATATTACCTGTTGTGAGATAGTAAAAAATCGTGGCAAGGCTGTAATAGTTGCCCATTTCCAACTCCTCTTGTAGGCCGAGCCCTGAAAGCGCCTTTTCACAAAAGGTAAAGAACGGATCCATTTCCCGACCTGATTTCAGATACGCCCAAGCGAGTTCCAGATATTCGTGGGTTTGCCCGGCAATGTTGACTCCTGTCGATTTGCCGGCTGCCAGGTCAAACAGGTATTGTTTGTCGAGTTCAGGCCTGTGGCTATTCAGGACGGCTGGCTCAACAAATGAAACGTGTATGTATTTCCGGCTTTCTGCTTCATTTGAGTAGGTGGTTGCTCCGAGCTTCCTTCTGACAGGATACGGAAGGTAGCGGGAAATCAGTTCCAGCAGCCTCATTCCATAATTGGCATACTCTTTGATTTCAACACCGAGGTTAATGAATACCTTCTTTTTTCCTGTTACTGCCGAAAAGACTGAGAACAGCAATTCCTTGAAGATCTGTTCGCTTAGACCAAGGGTTTCAAAAAGGTTGTCCCGCTCGGCTATCGCATTGCCTTGGTCGAATGGTATGTCGACGAGCTCTTCAAGCTCACGAGGGTACTCTGCCGAATAAGTGGTCTGGAAACCTTTTGCCCGGAATAGCTTCTCTGGCTTTTTTAAGAAAAGATCCTTTTCGTTTCGTGGCACAACGTAATTATGGACGAAATAGGTGCTGCGCTGGCCGGTGAAGTCGGCGGGCACATAAACAGATTTGCCGAGAACGAGCTCTCCTGTTTCCGGCTGGAAAAACGTGATGATTTCAGGGTACATCGCTGTATCTTTTTCCCGGCTTCTGGCAAGTGCGGCGGGCGGGTCATAGGTGCAGAACGAATGGATTGTCTTTTTTACAAAGTTCTTATCCAGCCCGGCAGAGATTGAAACTGTGTCGTAGCCATCCGAGTTTAGGAAGACGCCGCCTCGTGCCCTTGTGTAGTATTGCTGCTGGATCATTGATTTCGGCCTCCCTCGATATAGCCGAGCTTATAGAGCAGCCAGACGAACGATTCATCGACCCGGAGAGGATTGATGACACTGGTTACCTGCTGGTCGACCGGATTGCTGCCAAGCGCGGACACGGCGAAATAGGAGGCTGAGTTAAAATAAACGTCCATTGTATCGACGAATGGACTGTCAACCTGCTCAAGGAAACGGCGTACCTCGCCATTGATGTTTTCGTATTCGTCCATGTCAAGGACACCTCGATGGACAACGTTTCGGAATACATTGCTGTTGGGGCGGATGTAGTCCCCATCCTCCTCCTTTAAAGCGTGGAGAAGATCGCTTTTCGTCAGGACTACCGCTGTCGGGATGCTGGTCTTGCCGTTGTCTTCGTAGGAAATGAAATTTTCATAAAGCGAGATGGCTACATCGCGGGGGTCAGACCCCTGGGCTGCCACCTCACCGGGATTGTCGCCCATTTTGAACAGCAAACGGCTGCGGATTGAGCGAATTTGCATTGGGTCAACCAGAAACAAAATGCCGGATGAGTTTTTAATATGGGCCGCATGGAGTTCCATGTAATCAGTATCGGTCATCGCTTCGCCTGCCACGTCAAAGAAAACTAGCGTCAGAGGAGCTTTTGAATCGTCCTTGAACTTGAATTGGAAAATCATTGGCTCCTGGCGCTGGGTTGAGCGGGTGGAGGTTAACAGTTCGCCTCGTTCAAAAAGCGGCAGCTCGTAATTGGTTTTGAAGCGTTCGCTTATTTTATTATCAAGCGGGATACAGGCGGCATTGAAATTGCGCGCTGTTGTATTTTGAATTGTGTGGATGAGCGATGCCATGTAAACCGATTTTCCAACGGATGTCGCTCCAACGAACGAGACGATATTGCTCGGAAACTTGCCGGCTGTCGACGGCAGGCTATTATGGCAATTCGGGCAAAGCCGTTTCCGGGTAATAACGGTATATTTATCGGAAATTCCGGTCAGGACATTGTCTGTATAAATTTTGTTCTCCTGGGGGATGGTCGCCGGGTTGATGACGGCTTCCATATCGCCAGTCCGTTCAAGATTGAATTTTTCTCTATAGTCGCTCAAGGATTCATCTTCCTGGAGCATATAGGCTTCATCGTCGGTGCGGTGATGTCCCGCACGGAAGACAACCTTCTCCGGATGGAATTTGGAAAAGCAGTAAGGGCAGACGATATCATAGTAGGCTGGCCTTTCCTTGACTGCCTTCTTTCCGCCAAACAACTCTTTTAATTTTCCAATCATCTGTTTTCCCCCTGTTCCGGTATCAGCTCAAAATGTTGCGCTGATTGTTTACCATTTGTAAAGAAAATCCGGATGTAATCATTTTTGTCCAATGGAATTTCCGGCTGCGGGTTGAGCCCAGGTGCGAAATCATTTTGAAACGTATAGATTCTGCCATCATCGAGTGAGGCAGGCGGTTCCCCGCTTTTTTTCACATAGCAGATGGCGTCCTTCGAGACCGGAACTTCGGCTCTAATGACAATCTGCGCCTGTTTTTTGGAACTCAACAGCTTCCGTTTGTATTGGATCGAATAGTAAATCTTTGCTTTTCCAGCCGCGAATGAGATTGTATTCCGGTCATTTTCTTGTTTGAGTAGCTGCAGCTTGCCTTCTGTCTTTATGGCGGGGAATACCCGCACTATGTATCTTCCAATTGAGTCTGCTTTGGTTGTATATGCCTTCTTGGCTTTGTACTCCTCTCGCGTATAGAGCTTAAGGTGTTGTTCCGTTAAGTCATCGGCGGGAAGTGCGGCTTCGGCCTTTGCTTTGTATATGTAGACGAAGTCGATTCCCTTCGACCAGTGCCAGGTCAGCACGAGTTCCCCGTCACGGAGTTCGTGCTGCAGATTTTTTATTTCGTAATCCGTTGGTGGGGCATCGTCCCAATTCATTACTGGACCTCCTTTAAGGAAAAGGGGCGGAGCTGCGCAATATGATTCGGCCTAGGCATTACTTTTGTAACGATGAAAAGTCATGTCAGGATTCCTTGTTGTTTGGCTCCGCTCACACAGCCTTATTCTGTTTGTTTTTGCTGTTCACTGTTCCATTTCCATGATGGTTGTATTTTCTCAGCAGGACCTAAAACCCCTTCCGCTCATGCCTGCCTTGTGTGCCAAAGTTTTTGCGCTCTGCATCATTGCCGCTGCGGCGCATCAGTGAGCCACCGCTGAATTTTTCACGGACAGGGATGATCAGTGTTCCAAAGCCTGCTACTATAGCGAGCAGGATATTCGAGACAAGCCTGATGAAAATGCCCGTTTCCGGAATAAGCCGGAATCCCGCTTCCATAAGAAGTCCAGCGAGCAGCCCACAGCCAATTCCGGTGATGGTAAAACTTTTAGCAAGGTAACGGTTGTCGAACACCGCTCCCAATGCAAGGCCGATCAGACCGCCAATCAGCGTGTAGAACAGGACTCTGAGCACCGACAGCCAGGTGCTGTCGAGTAGCGGTCCGCGCCGTTCGTCAACGAGTAGCCGGTCGGCGTTGTTCAAATAAATCGTTTCAAAGACGTTCGAAAGTTCATCCGCATTTCTTACGTCATAATAGGCACCGCCAGTTTCAGCGGAAATATCCCGCAGCAAACCGGATCCTTCAATATCAAAGCGGCTCATGCCGATTGTATTGACAGCAATGTCAGCATCCTTGTAGGGCTTCAAAGCCGAAGGAAGATCCACCTCGCTATAACCGTCCGAGAACAGGATGACCATTGGCTTCCTACCGCTTTCCCCGTTTGCATTGATTTCATCCATCGCAGTTGCCAGCGCCGCCTCAATATTTGTTTCACCGTCCGCCTGAAGCTGGCCAATCCGGTCCACTGCCTCAGTACGGAGGCCGGTGTCAGAAATTGGGAACATTGGCTGAGTAACGGCTGCTTCATGGTTGAATGAAATGACCGAGGCCCGGTGCGAACCCTTCATGGTGGAAATCAAATTTTGTGCCGCTTTGATGCTTTTGCGATTCGGGTCTGATTCCAGCATGCTTCCGGAAATATCAAGTGCTACAACAATATCATCAGGCGGCTCGGTTTTTGATAGATTGATTGAATACAAAAATTGAAAGAGCGTTCCGGCCAAAAACAGCAGGACGAATGTGGCTGGAATAAGCACTTTCCAGGAGAAGCCGGCGTATTCACTGCGCCACCCCCTGCCATTAACTACCGGGGAAATTAGCTCGGCCAGAAGCGCGAAAAGCCCGACAAATAGGGCAAGCACGCCAAAATAGATGCCAATCAGGACCGGGCTCGGCACGGCTCCATATAGTCCGGCAAGAATGAATTCCCCGGCCACCGTCCCCGCTATGCCGGCCGCGATGCTTAAAATGAGCAGCAATAAGCTGAATTTACGGATTTGCATGAGTGCTAGTCTCCCTGCTTTTCAAAAATTCCGGCTCCTGCCGGGAGTTGAATCGATAACACGCTGATAGCGGATTTGGGCCCGCAAAATCTAATAGAGTGCTAAAATCGAGACGTGCAAATTAAGTCTAGTTAGCTGTCTGGTTTTTACCGGCCTTTGTGAGTGTTTCCATCAAATAGTCGGGGTGTAGCCCAAAGCCCATTTTTTGATAGCCTTCATAGTATTTCATATTGTTCCGCCAGTACATCAGGTCGGATGAACGGAAGCCTCCCATTAGGGATAGCTTTGCGATGCCGCTGCTCTTTTTCTCATGTATGCAGCCAACCTTGTATTGGCGCAGGTCGCTCTCTTTGCCGACCGCATATTTGACGAAGCTTGAATAAAAGTCACCGAAGAAGTATTTTTCTTCGTATTTATGGGACTGCATTGATTGTACTTCTATCTGGACTGCGGATTGGGAAAGAAGACGCTTATAAAGCTCCTTGAACAGGTCTTCTTTAGACAAAATATCGCGGTTCCCGTACTCGGTTTTCGCATTTGCCCGCTCAAGCAACTCGTCTTCAAAGCCGCGATGGAATTCCTCTTCCGCCAAAATTTCCTCTGAACAGATTGCCAGAAGTCTCTCCATGAACGCTTCAAGCCCATCGTCCAAGCGTCCGAAAAAGCGTTCCTGGCCAAGGAATGAAGGGCCCCTTCTTTCATTCAGTCTTTTCACAATTGATCCAACAACACTTTCATAGTATTCAGGAACGTTTTTTCCAAGATATTGATCAGCTTCATGAAGACTTTCCTCGGCAGCCTGTGACAAGACCTGATCCGCCTCCTCAAGCAAGGCCATCGTCCTAGAGAGTTGCCTGTTTTTTTCAGACAAAGCTTTCTCAAATTGACCAAGAATTTCAAACCTTGCTTTAAGTGCCGACTCTGCAAGCTTTGCCCCGTAAACAGCGCTATACAGGTACTCAATGAAGTTCCGTATGTTCTTTTTATCGAAAAAAGGAAAAGATGACTTCTTAAAATCGCACATATCAACTGTCTGTTGGTAAATCTGCTGGACCCTGTAGCCCGCGTCCTCTGCCTCACGCCTTGTTGAACTTATCAGTTTTCGCACTGCCCTGAGCGCACTTTCTTCGTTTTCCTCGCTCGTCCAGCTGTAGGCACAATACAAGCCATAGTTGTCTTTATTAATAATATTGCTTTCAATTCTGGCGTTAAGCCGGGCGGCGAAATCCTTTTCTGCGAGTGCCTCCTGGAGCGGAGTTTCGACATTCGCAGTAAAAAACCTGCGCGCTGCCTCCCCGGCAATCTCTTCCTCAGCATCGAGAACAGTCAGCCGTTTGATTTCAGTATACGAGCCAGGCGGCTGGATTAATATCGACTCCATATCTCTAAGAATTTCCTTGTCGGGAACAATTTCTGCCGTCATCCTGTCAAGGCTATCTTCATCTAGCCCGAAAAGATCAAGAATTCGCTCACGAGGCTGGCTGGCCGCTTGCAGAAATGAATCAGCGGCAATTTTGAAAAAATGCCAGGCCGCATGCAGCGCAATTGTTTTGTTTGGCCGCTTCACCTTTGAAAAAGCAGCGCTCGCAAAGGCTGGCGAGTTGTCATTCCCTTGAATAGCTTTGCGGAATTGCTCATTGTTGTACGAATCCATATGTTCGTCATATTCGGCAATAATTTTCCGGTTTTTCAAGAGGTTGGTATAGGAAATTATTTCACAGTTTCGCCAGTTCGCTTCTGGTAAAATCCGCCCATTTTCATCCTTGTCGCTAAGCAGGTAGGCAAGGTTGAAAAGTGGAAATTCTTGTGGATGCTCGACCGGCAGCCTCAAATCACCAGCTGCAAGCTGGATATCCCTTTTAAAGCTGAAGGCTCCAGACTGGTAGTGGTCAAGCTCCTTTAGGAAGCTTATTCCTAGCGAAGTTGCATAATCATCACCCTCATACTTTTCCTTGATGAGTCCGTAAAAATCAACCTCGACCATCTTGAAGGAATCATTGAGGATGTTCCTGAATAAAAGCGTCAGCTCGGGAACAAGCACATTAAGCGGATCATCTACCTGGGTAACCACAGAAATAGTGACTTTCTGCAGCGATGCATACAGCCTTCCCTGCTCAGTGACCTTGTTTGCCAGCATCCGGAAGGACCTGTTCAGTTCGATCAGGACAGCTTCGTCATGGTGGAATGCCTCATATAATTCCTGTCTGGCATTCCTTCTGTCCTCCGGTGCTCCCTGCATTTTGACGGATACTGTTTCTTTGTAGTTTGCCGGGTTATTTTGATAGGCATGGAAATACGCCACACCCGGAGAATTGTGCCAATTCACATCGTTGATTCTCGCGGTCGCCTCTAATGCCCAGCCGGCCTGGTCACCAATGAACATGAAGATGACTGGATTGTTGATGCTCCGCTGCTCATCTTCTGCCCGATTTCGTTTTTCCTGCCGGCCTGAATAGACATCGACAAATTCCTGAAGCATCCTGTCCAAGCTGTCCCCTCCTTCGCTGTTGCCATCTTTATGATAAGAGGCGGCCACAAAGCAGTGTTGCATTGTGGCCGTTTCCTACCGGTGTGTTTTTTATTGAACTAATCTATTTCGTATGGTTCATTTTGGTTGTTTTCTAGTCGCTTCTTAAAACTCCGACCCCGGTTCCGTCAAGTAAATCCTTTTTCTCGACGCTTCTCACTCTGCCGACCTTGTTTTTGTCTAGTAAATCTCTTTCCTTGTATGCCGCCAAGGACATTTCCTAGTTTAGTAGACCTCGTTTTGTCCTCGAAAACCTATTTCGTGGACATTTCCTGACTTAGAATCACCTGTTTGTCCTTGACGCTATTTCTTATTAAAAGGTAAAACAAACGTGAACTGTCTTAACTCTATTTAACCGGCAAACGAGAACCGTCGCGTCTTAGCGCGGCTGATAAGAACCGTCCCCTTTTAGCGAGGTGACCATGTTGTTGAGGGTGATCATAACTTCTTTGTAGAAGGTGTACATATTTTCGCCTTCCATGTAATCATCGCGCTCGTAGTCAAGCTTGCCTTTATTGCGTTCGAATGCAGCCGCTAGCTCCTGGAGCATGGAGAGCAATTCAGTGGCATCCTCGCTCTGGGCCAGCTCATCGCGGCGCTTGGCCGCCTTGCGCACAAGAACAGTTTTGCGTTGCTCATTCAGGCGCTGGAATGACTTGAACACCTCGTACTCGACAAATTCAGGGTTGCTCATGATGTTCGCAAACGGCTCCCATGGGTCTTCTTCAAGCTCTTTGTCGTAAACGAACAAGGCGCCTTTCTTTTGAATGGTCTTTGTATACATCGCCTCAATATATTCCTTAAGAAGCTGCTCGTGGCTGCGCTGGCTGTCGATAAACGTTGTCAGCGTGCCAATTAGCTCGTCGAGCGCGTGGTATTTCTTCACTTCTTCCTTCATCCGGTCGACAAGACGCGGCGAGCGGATGAAGTTTTCCTTAGCCATCTGCTCGTTGATGCTGCTAAAGATGTCCACCGCGGGTTCCTTTTCAAGCCCGCCATTAAACAGGTCCTGAAGCTGCTTGGCAAAGCGTCTCAGCTCACCAATGCTGGTCTTTTCAAGCTGCTTTGCATCAATATTATTCTCGAAGAGCAGTGCTTCGACCGAGAACGGCTTTGAAAAAACACAGGCATAACGGGCACTTGAATTTGTATCAATATCCTTCTCAACAATGGCGCCGTATCTGCGCGCCTCGTCGAACATGCTTCGGATCCGGTTATTGTATTCGCGCAGCCTTGGATTTTCATACGTATCGCCCCATGATTGCTCCGGAATCGGCGATGGCAAGTACGCCCAGTTGACCTTCTCTGTCTGAACAAGGTGGCGTCCGATACCTTCCTTATCAAGGATTGTGCTCTCATAGGCGGCTTCATAGTTTTTAAGCGGCGTATATGCGAAAAGCGGGATACCGTTCTTTGTATTCAGCCAGAAAATCCGGTTCTTCAGTTCGCTTTCTTTTACAGTAAAGCTTGCATGGCTGAGCGCGACACGCTGATAATTCCTGATACCCTTCAAGATACTTGGCGCTTTCGCCGGCACCGACACAAATCCCCAGTGAGGGAAGTTGAGGTTCCCAATTGAGTTCTGCAAATCAAACACCGGCAAGGCATCATTGTCAAGCTGGCGGGCAATCTTCTGCTCGATGATTTTGTCAATCGGCTCATCCTCACCGTATTTCAGGCGAAGGAAGTCCTCCATCGACTTTGTAATTAACTCACCAAACTGATCGGAAAGAAACTCGGAAATAGAGCCAATGACATCGATATCAGTTTCCTTGACCCAGTTGACGGAGCGCTCAATCAGCATTTGCGACCATTCACGGACAAGCTGTTCGCCGTCCTTCGAATCGAACATTTTCTGGATTTCACGCGCGACATCCGGGACAGAAACCAGCTGCCAGTAGTACGTTACTTCGCTAGCAGTCTTCACCTCATGGCCGCTAACAAGGATGTCGGCATTCTTTTGGAAAATGCCCTTCAGGGTTTCAAGGATTTCGCGGTACACATCGTAAATCCGGTTGTTTTCGTTATTAAGAAGCTGGTATAGGTCCTCATAGAACTTAATCATTTCTTCAATCCGTGCCTTGTCGGCGCGAGCAAAATATTCATTGCGCTTCGCCTCGATATAGGCGTTCTTTTTCTTTTCTTTTGAAATGAACGCGCTGCGGGCATCCTCAAAGCGGCCGTACGCAAAATCCTGTTCGCCCTGGATGTCGCGCGGCAGGCGGGCAAGCCGGTCCTGAAGGCCGGTAATATACACTTGAATTGTTTTCAGCAGGCAAAAGCCTTTATTTGAATACACGAGCTTTGATGCATAAATCGGTCCCTGTTTCGGATTCAGGAACAGACGCTCCATCTGTGCGCGGAATTCCTCGACAATTTCACCAGGCAGCTGTTTCGTGCATTTCCGGTACTGGTCCTTCGCCTTTTCCAAATAATCTCTGGTCAACTCCTCGTCAAGGTTGACGATTTGCTTAATGACATTGTTATAGGAAAAGCGTTCGGAATTCTCATAGCCCGAGAGCGGCTCCGGTACGCGTTCATTGAAGCGATTGTGAATTGAATCAGGATCGATTCGCAGGCGTTCCGCAAACTGGTCGACATCGTTCTGATCCGGATTCGCATCAAACATCCCATTCATTTTTTCAAAAAGCTTATAACCGACATACGTTGTCATCTCTTCAATCGGAATTTCCGCAAGAGAGGCGCCGATGATGTTGTACTCGTAGTTGGCCGGGTACAGCTTTGGCATATTTGCAATGTTGGTCCTGATGTTGCTGATATAGTCATGGATTGCGAATTCATCACCGGTTTTTTCTTCATTCGCCATGAAGTTCGTGATATTCTCGGCCGCAACGTTCATGCAGTAGTCATACGCATTTTCAAGAAGCTTGCCGTCAATATTCGTCGCCGAAATCAAGTGGCACAGGTTGAACGGCGGCATCGCTGAATTAACCGTAAGCGCACTGCCGTACTGGGCCTGGAACCGCTCCTTCCGTTCCTCGGCATTCATCCAGTAATCAAGCTCCTTCAGCGCGGCAAAACCATTTTTCTGGATATATTCCTTTGTCTGGGAATTCAAGCCCCGACGGGCAAGGTTGACGTCCGGCGTGAACAAATAGCCGAGCAAATGGACCCGGTCGACACCGGCCGGCCCGAACTTCTTCTCAATAATGCCGCGGACAATATAGGAAATGTCAAGATAACTTCCGCTCCCGGTTCCGCCTGACAATCCAGTCAACAGGAACACATAAAGCTTTTTATTCGTTCCTTCCAGCAACGCCTCAATTTTCGTGCTGATGCTGTGGACGACCTGATTTATTTTTGTAAAAAGAAGCAGCCTGCCAGCCTGCCTTACACCTGACGCGCCATTAATACCGTCGGTGATTGTCAATTCAGGAGAAAGCCAATCCGTTATGTAAGAAGGTAAAAGGCTCCGGCTCTGCAACGTCGCGCCAATTTGCGGATTCGACAAAAGCACAAACTCCTTGATCGGGTCGAGGCCAATGCCCTTATGCTTCTTATTGACCTCCGTTTCATTCGTCTCAAAGGCCAGATATTCAATATTATCGGGTTTCTCGGCTTTCTTTTTAGTAAGCGGATCCTGTGGAAGCTTGAATTTGCGGTTAATCTGATATTTCAAACGCAGCAACGCATCAATCCCGGTCCCGCCTAGGCCGATGACCAGCATCGGATTATCAATCGTATCAACACGAATCTTATCGGAGACAATCCCTCCGCCCAGTGACACATCAAGCTGTTCAATATGCTCTCTCACGCTAGCTTTCAATTCTGTTCTCCCCTTCGTTTTCTGAGATTCTCGCAATATAAGAATTTATGAATTCTTTTTTGGAAAAAATGGGTCGATACGTTCAGTGGTACTTACCGTCGATGGACGGGATATACCACGAGTTTCGGCCGACTTAGCTAATATATTCGATATAGACCGATTTATTGACCTGTTTCAGTACGATGCGTAGACGGTCGTTCTTCTTGATAGTCAGTCCTTTTGAGGCGTCGATTGCACGACCGCCCTTTTCAATCATGGCACTTGAACTATTAATAAGAACAAGCGAGTCACCAGGGCCAGGTTTTAGTTGAATAGTGTTTGTTTCCGCAAACTCCGGCGCAAGGGACAAGAGCTGGTGAAGCTTGAATCTTCCCTTGAATGCGTTCAGCTTCCGGTATTGAGGGCTTGTGCGCTCTCCTGTGTCCTCATCCTTTACTTCGACGACCATCTGGCCGCTGAAGCCGCGGTTTGCCTGCTTTACCTTCGATAAAAGGAACAAGGCGAGGCCGATAAGAACAACTGCACCAAGAACCCCAAGCAAAACAGTCATCCATGGGAACGGTTCTTCCGGCTGGGCCGGCTTTGTGGCAGCAGGTGCAGTTGCGGACTTTGCGGTTGATAGTTTCAGTGGTTCACTTTCCTTTGTAAAGCTTGAGTCCTCTGCCATGGCAATGATTTCGTAGTCGCCATCAGCCGGGATTTTAAACTCCCCGCTAAAGCTGGAGTCGCCAGCAGAGAGCGGAACCTCCTCCGTCTTGCCTGTACCGACATTTTTCACTTGAAGAACCGCGTTCATTGTTTGATAGAATTCCTTGCCTTCAACCCTGTCACCGCCGTCTTCAAAAAAGGACTCGAACTTGACGGTGTCACCAGTTTTATGGGTATTTCCGCCCGAGGCAGACAATTTCAGCTGCAGATCATAGTTGAATACGAGATTGATATCGATTTTATCTTTCTTTACGCCTTTGACACTGAGTGTCCAGTCACCCGCGGCCGGCCTGATCAGCTTCAGCATCGAGTAGCTCTTTGACTTTGACAGCAGCACCGCGTCAGACGGTATCTTCACTTCCTTACCGGATGGATCGGCAAGCTTCACCTCAACAGGCTTTGAAGACATGATGGAAATGTTGGCCTCGAGTACATTTTCATTCGGGACATTGATTTTGATGTCCTGGAACGCACCATTTGCTGTGAACTGATCAACAGGTACTATTTTCAGCTTCAAGTGGTTTGCGAAAATTTCGCTTAAAATCCCGGGCAGGCTGTCAGCGCTTTTTGTTTCAAAGTATTTGCCGCCTGTGCTTTTAGCGATATTTTGCAAAACTGACTTATTCAGCGTGCCATCTGCGTTCAATCCAATCGTATAGACCGGATAGCCTTTATCATGCGCGGCATCGACTGCCTTTTTCAAATCGGCGTCAGCCTGTTTAGCTGTTCGCGGTTTATTTTCATCGAGGTCATTGTTTCCATCCGCCAAAAGAACGATGAGCGGAGCGTAGCCGTCTTCATGTCCCATATCGAGGACGTTGACAGCCTCCTTGACCCCAACTGAAATATCAGTGAATGGATAGCGTCCGACGGAGTCAATAAATTCCTTCAGCGTTTTCTTGTCCTGTTCGGAACGAATCCGGACAAGTGATTTTTCGCGGATAATTTCGTCTGTATAGGCAAGTACGCCAATCTTATCGCCCTTAAGCGAGGACATATCGATGAACATTTTCATCGCTTCGTTGCTTATTTTTCCAGGATCGCTCTCTAACATTGAGCGGGAGACATCGACAACGAGCACCCCTTCAATCCTGCTCTTTGAAGTGTCGGCAGCAGCCGGCTGAGCGAGGATACCGACAAAAAGCAGCAAAGAAACTAGTAAACTAAAAAAATTTTTATTCATAAGCGGGAACCCTCCGATGCAATCCTTATTCGACAAAACTAGGTTTTTTCTACCATTTTACCACTAGTACTCAATTTTACCTATACTGAAAATTTATAGAAAAATAGTTTATGATTGCCTATAATGAAAAGACGAACAAGATTGGAAAAAAGATACACTATGCGGGGGAAGTTCTAATGTACAAATTATTTTTTACCGCGTTCCTGCTGGTTATCGCGTGCTGGAAGCTATGGACTCTTGTTAGGAACAAGCGGCAGACAGGCGATTTTAAGGACCTTGATAAGCAGCTTGTTAAAAAGCTGAATGAAGGTGATTTCCATGGCTAAGCAGGCTGTGCAGATTTCAGGGAAAAAGCGGACTCTTCACCTCTTCCAAAAGCTGAAGATGTGCAAAAAATGCAACCGGTATTCGGTGCTGAAGGATGATACCTGTCCGAAGTGCGGTTCGCACTATACATATGTTGAAAAATTGGCCAAATCAATGTTCCGGACAAAACTGGGCAATGAGGCAGCGATTATTTTGGTTCTCGTGTCCGTTGGCATCATGTTCGCAACCACACTTGATTCCCTTTACTACTGCTTGATTGCTGGCTTGATTTTTTGTCTCGGCTATTGCCTGATGACTGGCTTTTTTCTTACAAGCGAGTATTTCCTTCAGCTCAAGAAACTGCTTGATTCGGATTCACTGAGGATCCAGCGTGGCATCATGTTCGACAGCGAGCAGGCACGGATTGATGTTAGGGAAGGCCGGGTTGCCGAGGCGTATGAAAAACTGACTGAAATCAGCGATTTTATTAAAAACGATCAAATCCGGATTCGGCGCATCATGGTTCTGAATGATATTGAACTTCGAAAGGATATGGAGCTGGAGCTTGATTCGCTCGTTCCTTCCACCTACGATAAGGATTTTCTTCTCTATGCGCTCGAAGCAATCAGGCTTGACCGCTCACTTGTCACGCGAAATGTAATAGCTTATTTCATTGATTATCGGTACGAGATTGAAAATGATTTTGGCTTTGATGCGCTGATTAGTGTTGCCGGTTCCGCAGTCCGGGCAAAGCTGTATATCCAAGAATTCCCCGGGTTTATTCTTGAATTCCTCGAGCATTTCCCTAAGGACCGTCTGCTTCGCCTTTGCAGGATCCTTGAAGCTGATCCCGAGGAAAACTGGGGACCGCTTCGCTTGCGGGCGAGGCAGACCGCTGAACGGAAGTATGGGTTTGACCCTGAGTTCAAGGAGCTGTACGGGACGGTGGCAGACCCTGTCCAATAGATACTAGTGGCGTAGGAGTCTGTCTGAAAAATGTGATACTGGGGCGTCGGCCCCTTTTTCCAAAAAGAAAGGAACTTGGAAATGTCGATTCGTAATCGTTTGACTTCCTACAGGAAGTTGAGTTTGTCCAGGAATTTGCTACTGGTTATTTTGGCTTTTTGCCTAGTTGGGGTCGGTGCGAAGATCGCACTGGCTCATGAGAAGATTGCCACCTTCAACGAGGCTGAGGCGCTTTACGCTGCCGGAAAAATGCGTGCGGCAGAAGAGAAATTCCGGGCTGCAAAGCTAAATGTGTCGGTCAGTGACCATAATGATGCAATCAATGCCCGGCTAGCTGAGCTGTCTCCGATCCGTGAGCTGATGGAGCATTTAGATGAACAAGCTGCTGACTATGTTGAAGATGGAGACTTGGCAGGACTGGTTAAGATGGAAGCCCAGTTTCAGAACTATAGGACAAAGTGGTTGAAGGGCACAGCCGCCGAGGTGGATATGCTTGGCGAGATGGTTGCCTTCACAAAGATCGAAAAGGATTTTAAGGCCTATTTTGCTGAGCATATTCGCAATCTGTCCTCTAGGCTTAAAGGCAGTCTTCTCGCTGATGAGGAGCTGACTGTTTTCGACAGTTTCTCAATGATTCCGCCTTCTTATTACGGAGGAAAGGCGAAAAAGGTTTCCACTATTGAGAAGAATTTTACAGCTTATTTTTCCGAACAGCTTGAAAAAGTTCTCACCGCGGATACGTTTTATCCGGCTGTTCAGGAAGGTGAGCGCCAGTTTGACCAGCTGAAACGATTCAATATGGAGTCCGGATGGCTGTTTGATAAACTCGATGGGTTTTTGCTAGCGATGCTAGAAGAGCCTTTTGAAAAAGAAGATTATAAGACGTTCGTCCAGCGCGCAAAGGATGCGAGCGATCTTGAAACCGCTTTGAAGAATGGCGAGGCGTTTGCCTACCGTACATCAAAGCTATCCGGCCTTGAAAAGATGGCCGGGCAGCTTGCAAGCAACCATTCGTATGAGAAAGCAATTGAGATTTATAAGGCACTGGAGCCGATGGCTGACTACTCGGAGCAGATCGCATCTCTTGAGGTTGAGTGGGATTTGCATGAACCGGTACGCGTGCTTCAGCGGGAGTATCCCGATGAGAAGTTTGTCCAGGTGCTTGACGGCCGTGACAGATTTGGGGCAGACAGCTATGTCGCTGCGATATCGGAAGTCGGAATGCTTTATTTCGGAAAGGTTACGAGGACCGTCACTCAGGGAACCGTTGAAGGTGATTGGGATGGGAATGGTATTGCAAATTCGGAGGAAGACTGGGATGGAAACGGCGTCCTTGATGGCAATGAAGACTCCGATAGTGATGGAATACCTAATAGTGACGAAGATATAAATGGAAATGGGATACAGGATGATCAGGAAGACTCTGACAGCGATGGAGTTCCGAACAGTGAGGATGACAGCGGCGGTACCGATACGGCTACAACAAGCCGGAGAGTCAGCATCGATGTTGTAACCAATTCGGATTCAGTGCCACTACCGGCAAAAAAATTCCAGTTCTCCGCTTCATATGGCACCGGACCTGACCCGGTCATTTACTTTGAAGCAGATTCAGCAGAGCGGGCAAACCGCTATGTCGCATATGATATTCAGAACGAAAGCCTTGTAAAGATTCTCGATATCGAAGCAGATAGTCTTAAAATCGAATCAGATGGTGTATTGCTGGCTGACAATCCTACCGGCGAGGGTGACGGAGAAATGGTCTACTTCTCACTGAGTATGGATGGATATTATGAATTTGATGAAATTCTAGTCGATTACGTTGACATTGAAGCCACCGAGCTTGAAAACTACAAGGGTGAAAAGGTCCGTTTTAGTGATACGGTTGATATGGTCAAGGACGGCTATGGCTGGATTCGGATTAGCGAAGAATACAACGACGAGCTCGGCTACTGGATAGCGGACTATATTTTGGTCGAGTGGGACGATTTGATGGAGTATGCGAGCTATACCTTCATCGGCACGTACAAAAAGAAGGCAACTGTCACCGATGAAAACTTGGAGGAGCGCAGCTTCCCGGTGTTCGTAGTCGAAGAAATCGAATAGAAAATATGGCGTCTCCCGTTTAGGGGGCGCTTTTTTATTGGCTGGTCGGTTGGAATGTACTTTCAAAACATCAGGGGTTCAGCTTTTTTGAGGAATGTAGGACTACTTTGGATGAGGTACTCGTTGCTAAATCGTTTTTGAGGGGCCGAAGCCAGTCAACCGCTGAAAGTTGACGGGCCAACTCTTCGCGAGGCAGCAAGCAGTTTCCACAATATGTAACTTTCTAGACGGAATTCCATCTTTCTAATGCATACCGTCTAGAAAAGATTACTTTCTCGACAAAACTCCCAATGCTGACTATGTTTTCGTCGAGAAAATACCATTTTTATGGAATTCGCCACACCCGGTGCCATGCAAAAAATCAGTGAGGGCTAGTCCCCCACTGATTAAAGTTTTACATTTTAGTCCCGCCACCACTCATCAAACATGCTCGCTGGTGTATGGCGCTTATGCTCAGAAATGAGGTAACGTGTTTCGATTTTCGCCGCGTCATCAGGCGGTATCGATTTGCCCTCAAGGAAATCATCGATTACTTCATAGGAAATCCCAAGCTCGGTTTCATCGGACTGGCCTGGCTTATGGTCAAGCAGATCCGCTGTTGGCACCTTCAAGTAAAGCCGCTCCACAGCACCAAGTTCAATCATTAACTGGCGTCCCTGGCGCTTGTTCAGGCCAGTCAATGGCAGCACGTCAGCACCGCCGTCGCCATGCTTTGTGAAAAATCCGGTTACAGCTTCAGCCGCATGGTCGGTGCCAATTACGAGCATCCCTTCCATACCAGCAACCGCATACTGGGCAATCATCCGAAGGCGTGCCTTCACATTGCCCTTCTGGAAATCAGCGAGGTCCTTGCCGTCGCTCGCCTTGTTGTATTCCAGTTCGACTGCGTCAACGGCTGACTTGATATTGAACACATACTCCTCATCGGCCTTGATAAAATCAAGGGCTAGCTGGGCATCATCTTCATCCTTCTGGATACCGTATGGCAGGCGGATTGCGACGAACTTCGCATCAGTACCTTCTGCTCTGAGTTCCTCGGCTGCAAGCTGCGCTAGTTTCCCGGCCAGCGTCGAATCCTGCCCGCCGCTAATCCCGAGCACAAATCCTTTTGCGCGTGCCTTCACCAAATACGCCTTCAAGAAATCAATCCGTTTGCGGATTTCCTCCTTCGGGTCAATCTCAGGCTTCACATGCAGCTCGGCAATAATCCTCTCCTGAATACTCATTGCAACCCCTCCTTTATATTAATTATATATTTTACCCTCTTTAGAAAAAAAGTCTATTTTAGTGGTCGGTGCAGCACCGCTGTTCGTTCTATGTGTTGCTTTGTGTTGCATTGACCGATAAATTTTGCGGAACGACCGATAAAGCTGCCGGAATGACCGATAAATGATTATTTCGTTCGATAGAGCGAACAATCCGCATTTAGCCAAACTTCGCCACTAACTCACCAGCAATCAGCCATTTTGCATGCACGCACTCGTATACGGTCAAATCACAGCACCCCGGAGAACAACCGTGCGAAGGATTCTTTCATCCTGTTCCACAGCCCGCGTTTGTAAAACTCGACAGCACCAATTTTTTCAGAGTGCTCCATATCATCCTCGTAATGAGCCACTAAATCACGTATCGAGCTTGTCCCGTACAGGAAGACATTTACCTCAAAATTGAGATGGAAACTGCGCATGTCCATGTTCGCGGTCCCGATTGAGGCAAGATTTCCGTCGATGATAATGACCTTCTGGTGCAGGAAGCCTTTTTTATATGAATAAATCTCGACCCCATAGCGGAGCAGTTCGGAAAAATACGAGCGCGTCGCATATTGAGTCAGGAAGCTGTCGTTAATTTCCGGCACCATGATCCGTACCTCAAGCCCTTTGGCCGCGGCAATCCTGAGAACCGTCCGAATCGATTCATCCGGAACAAAATACGGAGTCGCAATCCAGATTGACTGCTGTGCGCTCGCCATCAATGCGTAATAAAAATCGCTCATGATACCCTGCTGCGTGTCGGGGCCGCTGGCGACAACCTGGATTGCGCCATCGAGAGTACCATCATCGATAGTATATTTTTTCGCATGCTCGTAATCGAGGACCTTTTCACGGCTTACATACTCCCAGTCAAGCAAGAAAACGGTATGAAGTGTGTAGACTGCCTCGCCGGTCAGCATCATATGCGTATCGCGCCAGTAGCCGAAGTTCTTATCCTCACCCAAATACTCGACGCCGACGTTCAACCCGCCGACAAATCCCACTTTCCCATCAATAATAATAATTTTCCGGTGATTTCGGAAGTTGAATTTCTGGTTGAAAAATCCGAACTTCAGCGGTGAAAACGGCCGCGCATTGATCCCTGCTTTCTTCATTCTCCTAATATCCGTCAACCTGAGGCTGAGGCTCCCCGCCGCATCGTAAATGAACCGCACCTCGACCCCGGCCTTCGCCTTTTCAATTAAAATATCAATAATCTCCTGGCCAAGCCGATCAGACCGGAATATATAATATTCGATATGAATGAACGTCTCAGCTTTGCGCAGCTCTTCAATAATCTGGCTGAATGTCTCCTTGCCATTTTTTAAAACAACCGAACGGGAAGACGTTGAAATTGGCGTTTTCGCGGCCTTTGCCGCAAACTTGGCGAAGTTCTCCTGATTTTCCACAAAAAACGTCAAATCCGGAGATGTCTCCGACCGCATCATCCTCTCCCACTGACTGCGGTTCAGCTGCCGCTTATGTTTGAACAAATAGCCCTTCAAGTAAAGCTGGCCCGAGTACAAGTAAAAAATATAGCCCAGCACCGGGATGAACACCAGCACATAAATCCAGACAAGCGTGTGCGGGGCCGAGCGGTTCTCCAGGCACAGCGACACAACGCTGATCAAAATAATCCCCGCATACAAACCACCGAACCCCAGCTTCCACCAAGGCCCTATGTTTGTATAAACGACCATATACAAGCAAATGGTCAGTGCTATCACAAAAACAAATTCAATCCGCCGTTTTAGCATCCTCGTCTCTCCGTGTCTACTGCAGTCTACTTTCCCTATTCATATACCCTCTATCCTTTGCAATAAAAACCTAAGCCAACCGTACCGGGTTAAGAAAGCGAAACCCGGAAGAGTGAGGTAAGAAATTTTTGGCTAGTCGAACGAGTGATTTAATTGCGCACGGAAGGAAATGTTTATAAATAGTAGATTAATCGAAGGCTGAAAAATGAACAGGGAGAGTCAATGGTGATTGATGATGACCTATTGGAACCATTTCACCCTTTGCAGGAAGGCAAAATGTGCCCAATAAGCTTTATTGGAATCATTTTACGTTCCCAGCAAGTCAAAATGTAGCCAATAAGCTGTATTGGAACCATTTCACTCTTTGCTGAAAGGCAAAATATGCCCAATGGATTGTACATTGATTAGCAAATATGTAACCAAAGGGGCTGGCTATTTTTAAAACATGCTCAACCCTAAGAATTATCTGAAAAACTATAAGTTTACACAAGTTACTGCCAGGTTAAAATGAAGTCATTATCTAAGAAGTTGTTTCGAATTGGCTGCAGGAATTACAAAGCAGGCCGGAGAATATTGAATGATGTTATGAAGGATGGGGGATAAACAATGAAGTTAACCTTTAAGACGGCTTCCGAAACGGAGCTGGAGGAAATATACGAGCTCGCTGGTGTAAACCGGCGCGAGGCAACTAACCATGTTGCCGAGGATAACCGCCAACGCATGATTGAGGCATATGAACATTCAGCGAAATACGGTGCCTACTTCCGCTGCCTGATGGATGGGGAAACACTGGTTGGCTGGGTGTATGTCGACAAGGCATTTGACTATTTGACCGGAGAGGAAATCGGCTGGATCAGTGATATTTATGTGAAACCTTCATACCGCGGCCAAGGGCTTTCCAAGCTGCTAATTGACGAGGCGCTAAAGGAATTTAAAGACCAAGGCTATCCGGAGGCGGGCCTCAACGTTTACGTCCACAACGACATAGCGATGAGCCTATACGAAAAAATGGGTTTCCGGGATGTGAATAAATTTATGAAGAGGCCTTTATAGGATAGAGGCCGGGGTTACCGGCCTCATTTTTCATGGTTGTAGATGAAATCATGAAAACAATACCAAAAATAGGTGAACCTCAAACGATTATCAAGGCTGAGCAAGGCCGAGTTCAGATTGACAGGTATTCCAAAAAAACTATAGCCGAAAAACTAAAGACCAAGTGAACCTTAAAAACCCTTTGATTAAATTTCTCTTTGGCTTGTTGCAGCTGTTTCAGCTAAAGCAATTTCAATTTGCTGTTCATGAGGGCTGCCTTCTGGTTCTGTTAGTTCTTCGGTTTGGTACAATTCGGGGATGGGGGTATCCTTTAATCTATATTGTCCGACCTTACTTCTTAATACTTCAGCCTGATTTGATAGTTCTTCACTTGCGGCGGCACTTTTAACTGCTGTTGCTGAATTGGATTGTACCACCTTTGAAACTTCCATAATTCCTTGGTTTATCTGTTGGATGGCTATCGCCTGTTCACTCGATGAAGCCGAAATTCCATTTACAATATCAGCCACCTTGGTAACATCGTAAACAATCTTTTCCAAGCTCTGTGCGGTTTGATTGGCAATAGTTGTTCCGCCTTCTACTTTTTTGATTGATTCTTGAATCATATCAGTTATTTCTTTAGCAGCATTGGCCGATTTTATGGAAAGAGTACGCACTTCTTCAGCAACCACTGAAAATCCCCTTCCATGTTGTCCAGCTCTTGCAGCTTCTATTGCAGCATTTAAAGCCAGTATATTTGTTTGGAAGGCAATTTCATCAATAACCTTCGTAATTTTAGAGATGCTTTTAGAAGAGGCAGCAATATCCTCCATTGCCTTAACCATTTGATTCATTTCCTCATTTCCTGTCTCTGCTATTACCATTGCATCCTGCGTCAATTTATTGGCTTCAAATGCATTCCCAGCATTAAGAGTGGTCTGTGTGGAAATTTCCTCTACTGAAGCTGACAGCTGTTCCACAGAGCTTGCTTGCTTTTCAGTCCCCTTTGATAGAGAGTTACTTGATTCTGATACCTGCTTTGAGCCTGTTGCCACTTGTTCAGCTGCAGTCTGTACCTCGTACATTACCCCATTCAGGTTATTTGACATTTTTCGGAAAGAACCCGCAAGGACACCAATCTCATCCTTAGTATGTATATTTATATCTACATCCAAATCGCCATCTGCAATCTTTTCAGCTGTCTCAACAATCGTCTCAATTGGTTTCTTGATACTGCGTGCCACAATAAATCCTAGTGCTAATGCAGCCAGAACAGCCAAAATGACGACAGCGAGCATTGTGCTTACTGTCCTATTGGCTTGCTGGGTTAAACCCTGGGATTCGCTTAATCCGATCTCTACCTTTTGATTAAACAACTCATTAATCACTTTGTCCGCTTCTAATGCTGGCTGTACCCCTCTGGCTAAAAGCACGGCATACGCTTCTTCATTTTTATTTTCTTTAACAAGAGTTTTAACCGCTTCCCTGGCAGCTTCAAATTCAAGTAGGGCATCATTAAGTTTTGTGAACATCTCTCGGGTTTTAGCATCCTGGATGCTATTCTTATATGCATTTTTGTATTTTTCCAGGTGTTTTTCCAGTTCTGCGAGTTTGGATAACTGCTCCTCTTTCTTCTGGGGATCCTTTGCCAAAATTAAATCTCTAAGTGAGGAATTAATGTTTTGAAAGTCAGCTGAAATCCTCCCCATGTCCCCTACTGGGATGGCATTTTGGACATATAAATTTGAATAGTCCTCATTAATACTTTTTATATTAATAATTCCAATCACTCCGACAATCCCCGCCAACGCGGCCACTGCCAAAAAAGAAATAAATAGCTTTCTGTTAATCTTTAAATTATTGAACCAACTCATGTTGTACCCCTCTCTTGATTTACACTGTCGCAATTCTCTCTACTTATAGGACTATTGGATTACTAAATGGTAAACATCTTAACTATATCTCACTCTATTCTTCTAAATATTAAGTATACGTAAAGATTTCGTGTGTATTTTATTAACCATTCTTCACTAGACAATTGCACAAAAAAGACAGTACGGGGGTTCCGTACTGCCAGAGTTTAGGTATCTTTGCTTTTATTAGAAACCGCTGTACCTGGCAAAGTAGGATTTTGCCTCGGACAGGTCGTTGGTTCCATGCACGAGGACGCGGCCATCTTTGAAAAAAACCATTGAGATGTTCTCGTCCGGCTTGAACTTTAAGAGGAATGGATTCGCGGCGGTCACGGTGCCTGCTTCCTTCAATATGGCAGCGAGTTTTTCCAGCTCAACCGGTTTCTTTTTCCGAGGATTGATTTGGACGGTGTCACGTCCGCATAGTGCTGAAAAAGCGACCTGCTTGTCCGATGAGCGGTCAAGGAAATCGAATTGCTTCTGTGCGCAGCATGGGCAGTCCGGGTTGCGGCCCTTCGAGATGTCCATCTGCATTGTTGAATTGTACCAGATGTCGATTTGCTCAAGGTTTGGGTTGTGCGGTGCGCCGACAAGGATTTTCAGTGCCTCCATTGCCTCGAACGAGCCGATGATTTCTGTGATTGGTGACAACACCCCAATCGTATCGCATGTTTCTCCGAGTCCGGTCTGTGCATCGGGAAACAGGCAGCGATAGCAAGGTGTTTTGCCAGGTATTATTACGGCGAACATGCCCCGCGAGCTGACCGCCCCGCCATACACCCATGGAATATTGTATTTCACAGCAATATCATTCATTAAATAACGTGCCGAAAAATTGTCGGTCCCATCAATAATGACGTCAACATCCCCGAGGAGCTCCTCGGCATTATCGAGGTTTACATCTGCAATAATCTCTTCTATTGTAATTTCCGAATTAATTGACCTGAGCCTTTGGGCGGCAGCAACTGCCTTAGGCAGGTTTTTTCGCGCATCCTCCTCGGTGTAAAGCGTCTGGCGCTGCAGGTTGGACAGTTCGACAAGGTCGCGGTCGATCAGGCGGACAAATCCTACACCCGAACGAACCATATGATTGGCAATGACAGTACCCAGAGCGCCCATTCCGACGATTGCAGCGCGGCTCTCGAGCAGCTTCTTCTGCCCACTTTCCCCAATTGGCTTAAATAGAATTTGGCGTGAATAACGTTCCAATCCATTCATTCTATCCCTCATCTCAAAAGTCTCTTATCTATTACTATAGCTGTCTGGTTATTATTTTTCGAGTGGTTTGAAATCCCATATATTGTCTAATTGCTCATATCCATGCCAAAACGGCTCATATGAGGCTCATATCCACGCTAAATTGGCTCATATCACGCTAAATCAGCTCATATACATGCGGAAATGGCTTATATCTTCATTGCGAATCTTATTATCAGCCCATTTTTAAAAATAAATATTCTAAAAATTTCAATTTGTTTTTCGATTAATAGAAGGAAAATGAAAATAGAGTGTCGAATTTTAATAGACGTATATGCATATTTTAGCTATTAGGAAGTATTCTCCATGCATTCCTAACGCATAAGAAAAACTATGGCCATTCGCCCAAAATACTGGCGGATGCCAGTTTTTCTGAGATTTTAACCAAATAATGTAAGGGGGTTGCAAATCAATGAATCTTGGCGGCTTCAAAAACAAGGAAGCGGTAGTTGATTTGACGAATGGCACAGTTGAGTACAGAAGCATCAACGAAGAAGATGCACGGAAGTACATTGGCGGGCGCGGGCTTGGGGTTAAGTACGTGCTGGACAACGGGCCTGAGGTGGAACCGCTCTCAGAGGAAAACATTCTCTGTTTCATGACAGGGCCTGTTTCAGGTTCACGTTCCTCAATGAGTGGACGCCTCTGCGTGGTAACAAAGTCCCCGCTGACAGGGACAGTAACAGATTCCCATATTGGCGGCTGGACTGCGGCACGCCTGAAATGGGCTGGCTTTGACAATGTTATTTTTAAAGGAAAGAGCGACAAGCCTGTCTACCTTTATATCGAGGATGGCAACGCTGAACTGCGCGATGCTTCCACTGTCTGGGGGCAAAGCACGCGTGCTACCGTTCAGGCAATGAAGGACCAGTATGGCGCAGAAGACTTGAGCGTCATCACCATCGGCCAGGCCGGAGAAAACAAAGTCCTCTTCTCTGCGTTTATCAATGAACACGACCGTGCAGCAGGCCGCGGCGGCACAGCTGCTGTAGCAGGCTCCAAATTGCTGAAAGGGATTGTCATCAAGGCAGCCCAAAAAGGCAATATGCCAGTTCCAGCACAGCCTGAAGAATACCAAAAAGCAAATAAAAAAGCAGTCAAAGCCATCCTTGAAGGCGGCCTGACTGCACCAAATAAAGGCGGCTTGTCCGTTTACGGCACAAATGTCCTTACAAACCTCATCAACGAAGTCGGCGCCCTGCCTACGAAGAACTCCCAATTGACTCACTGGGATCAGGCAGAGCTACATAGCGGCGAGTATGTGAACAAGCACCTTCTTGTTGCGAACAATACATGCCACGCCTGCCCTGTCGGCTGTAAGATTGAAGTCGAGGTCAAGGACGGCCCGTACAAAACACGCGTTGAGAGCATTGAATTCGAATCAGCATGGTCGCTTGGTTCAAACTGTTTGCTGAGCGATGCAAAAGCGATTTCATACCTGATCGACCGATGCAACGAATACGGAATCGATACAATCGAGCTTGGCCACGCCTTCTCCGTTACGATGGAAGCTTCCGAAAAAGGCATCATCGAAGAGAACCTTGAATGGGGCGATGCCGATGCAATGATCGAACTGACAAGGCAAATCGCTTACCGCGAAGGTCTTGGCGGCGTTCTTGCTGAAGGACCTGCGCGCGCAACGGCAATTTGGGGTGCGCCTGAGCTGTCGATGTCTGTTAAAGGCCAATCGATTCCAGCATACGACCCTCGCGGCATCCAGGGTATCGGCCTTGGCTACGCAACGAGCAACCGCGGTGCCTGCCACCTGCGCGGCTACACTGTTGCTGCCGAGATTGCCGGAATTCCTGAGCCAGTTGACCGGTTGGCTGCTGAAGGAAAAGGCGAGCTTCTGAAAATATTCCAGGATTTACTCGCATTCTCCGACTCTATGAACATCTGTAAATTCTCTTCGTTCTCTGAAAATGCCGAGCATTATGCTGAGCAGTACAGCACAATGACCGGTAACACTCTGACTGCTGATGAAGTCATGAAGGCCGGGGAGCGGATTTACAATCTTGAGCGCTATTACAATAACCTTGCCGGACTCAATAAGCGCGAGGACGACTTCCTGCCGAAGCGCTTCACTGAAGAGCCTGCGTCCGGAAACAGCGCTGGACATGTAAGCCGCATGGATATCATGCTCGAGGAGTACTATCAGGTCCGGGGCTGGAGAGACGGCATCGTTCCTGAAGACAAGCTTCGCGAACTTGGCATCCTGCCAGCAACAGAAGCTCCGGGAACACAGCTGGTTTAATTTTTCAAAAAAAGATCTTGGGCTTCCGCGCCGTGAATGTGCGGGAGCCTTTTTTCGCCGTGTCAGGCAGAACCAAATTCGTATGTGCGGGGAGCCTTTTTCACGGGCACATAACCCGAACAGTGCCAGGCAGAAACCGAATTTTCTAACCGAACATTGCCAGGCACCACCCGCTTTTTCTTGTTACACAGGATTGTTCGACGCAAATTATATAGGGGGCTTTTCGATGATTGAAGAATTAAAGATGATGGTTACACCGTTTAATCAGGAGCGGACTATCAGAGTTTATCTGCCAAAAGGGTATACAGAGTCTAAATCTCATTACCCCGTCCTCTACATACACGACGGCCAAAATGTGTTTCGGGATGAGGAAGCGATTGGCGGCGGCGTCTCGCTCCGGCTTGGGGATTACCTTGATGAAGCGGGGATCGGCCTAATTGTCGTGGCAATTGATACACCGCCTACAACCGAGGGCCGATTTGACCAGTATTGCCCATGGCCATGCGGCGAATTCAGCAAGGAGTTGATTGGCTCGCTTAGTCCGCATGGAGGCAAGGGCGACGAGTATATTGATTATATTGTGAATGAGCTTAAACCGTATATCGACCGGACATATAAAACTAATCCAGACAATACGATGATGGCCGGCTGTTCACTTGGCGGATTGATTACCGCTCGGGCAGCTTTTCTCTACCCCGATATTTTTAAGCGGGTGGCTGCGATTTCCGTTGCCTTTTGGCGGAATCAGGAGGAAGTTGAAAACATGCTGACCCGCTCAAAGCCTGTTGGAATCGAGAAATTTTATATGGACTGCGGTAATTCCGAGGTTCCCAATGATGAGCGTATCAGCAAAGGATTCCTTGAATCGAATCGAACTGTGTATGCCCTGCTGAAGGAAAAAGTGGTGAATTCCCGTTTTGAGATAATTGACGGCGCCGCTCATCATTATTCTTTCTTTGCAAAAAGAATGCCTCAGGTGTTGGACTACTTGCTTTCCTAATCGCAACTTTGCGAGATTCACGATGTCAATAAAGGTTCTTGACGACTCTGGAGGTAAAAAAGTAGAGTCTTCGGTCGTCAATAGAGCTTCTTGACGACTCTGAAGGTAAAAAAGTAGAGTCTTCGGTCGTCAATAGAGCTTCTTGACGACCCTGAAGGTAAAAAGTGCAGGCTTCGGTCGTCAATAGAGCTTCTTGACGACCCTGAAGGTAAAAAAGTGCAGGCTTCGGTCGTCAATAGAGCTTCTTGACGACCCTGAAGGTAAAAAAGTGGGGGCTTCGGTCGTCAATAAAGGTTCTTGACGTCTCTGAAATAATATTGGTGGCCACAGCTTTTGCCATGGACAATACGAGCCAGAATCTTGAGGAGGATACATTGAATACATACTGCAAAAGCACGCTGCATCAAATAGAAATTGCCATCTATACAACAGCTTCCATCATTGACCAACTGGAAGAATCCGATTTACCAAAGCGGCCTCATCCAGACAAATTTTCGGTTGGGGAATTACTCGGGCACCTCGCAACCATTTGCAGAGCGGATATGGCTATTTCAAACGGTGCCACACAGGAGGAAATGAGCCACCTTTATGCAAGCATTCCATACAGCAACCTCATTGACATTAAGGCTGCTCTTTTTGCTAATTTCAAAGCACTAGAAGAAAGGTACAAAAACTATACCGATGATGAACTTCAGCAAGAAACCACTTCCTATTGGGGGGTCTCGTACACGAGGTATGAATGGCTGCTTGAAATTTTAGCGCACGTGTATCACCACAGAGCGCAATTGCACGCGCTGCTTGTTTATTGTTATGGAAAAGATCCTGAAATCTCTTTGTTTGAATAACGGCGAATGGCTCAAAGGTCTCCTCCTCTGAGCCATTATTCATCCTGCACGGTTTTGAACGTCCCCAGTTGTGAAACGACGATTCCAGTGAGGATCAGCAGCATCCCGAACCATTGGACGAGGACAACTTCTTCCCCGACAATCAAGTAGGACAGGATAATGCCGACCGGGAGCTCAACGGAACTTAGGATGGATGTAAGCGTCCCGCCGATTTTCGGTGCTCCATACGTAAACAGCACGGGCGGGATAATCTGTGCCAGCAGCCCCAGCAGAATGCCCCAGCCAAGCACATCGCCAAATGGATTCATGTCGGCAGGCGGTGTTGTTGTTGCAAAGCCGATTAACAGCAGAACCGTTGTCCCGCCAATCATCAGGAAGTTTTTATAAAACTCCGGAATTGAAGCCGGCAGTACCGATGCACCCGTTAAGAAGACCGAGTAACAAACGGCAGCCAGGAAGCCGTAAACCAAGCCAGCTGTATTAAGTGTCCCTGCATCAATCGAAGTTACCCGCAAAACGAACAGAGTCCCAACCAATATGATTGCAACCGCAAGCAGTTCATTGCGGCGGATTTTCCTTTTAAAAACAAACCGCTCAATCAAAAGTCCAATCCAGGTGAACTGAAACAGCATGACGAGTGACACGGAGGTTGGCACATAGGCGAGGCTCGCATATAAAGCCATGCTTGTCCCGCCAAGACCGATAGCCCCAACTGCTAAAAGCTTGCCGAAATCCTTTAACGACACCTTGCTGAATGTCCTCGTTACAAGAACGAGAATCAGCAGGCCAAGCGACCCATAGACGTACTGGCTGACCGTCAGCTCGGCATATTGGAACTGATCCGCGTAGGCTAGCTTCACTATTGTATTGACAACCCCGTAGAGGGAGGCCGCAAGAAGTACGGATAGAATCCCGATGCCTTTTTTCAAAAAAATCATTCCTTCCTTTACGTAAAAAGCAATTTGACCTTATCATTTCCCAACGGCCCTGAAAAAGCGAAAAACTTGGCTGCCTTCAACCAAGTTTTCTGCGGATATATACCTTCTCTCCCACATAGCTCGCGGCGGCTCCAATTAAGACGGGAAGGACAGAACCTGTTTGCAGGAAAAAACCATCTGAATGACTTCTGTACTCATACTTCCACATGAGCACGGGGATTTTAAAGGTGTAGCCAATCCCGTATAGAATGCCTGCCGTTAACACTAATGCACCCAATGCCACAAGGAAACGCTTCACAATGGATTCTCTCCTCCCATGGATTACCCGCCAATCCGCGTCGTTTTGTAGCGGTAGTTTTTTATCAGCTGGGCGAGCGCGGTTTCCGTTTCAGCCCGAAAACAGATATGTACAGCATTCACTTTGAATATTTTTGTAAAACTAAGTTCCTCTTCTTTGAGGATTTCTGCGCTCCAGCTGGATGTCTCATACAGAAGCGGCATTGAGTGCGTTTTCCGGACTGCTCCGAGTTCCTCGAAGTACATGCCAAGATGCGCAACGTTGATTCCCCGGAATTCCAGTACGGCTTCTTTCATATCAGCCACCCGCAACTGGCGGGAACAACGCAAATTGGTCCGAGTCGCTGACTTCTGTTTGCAGGTCCTGCAGATGGACAATATTCCGGCCGTTTATGTACACATGGACAAAATCCTTCAAGGTCCGTTCCGCTGTAAAAATTTCCTCTTCAATCGGCGGGAACATCTCCACCATCTTTTCGAGAACATCAATAACCCGGTTCCCCTCAGGCTGCACCTCAACCGTGAAGCCCCCGCAAATATCGCGGAGATTCGCAAACACCTTCACTATCATGAAAAACTCCCCCTTTTTATTTTTAGGCAAAGCAGTCTGCCGCGGCAGACGAAAAGCTGTACGCTTCTCCCTTGCCATAAAAATTATTTCCCCTTGTTGTTACTACTATATTACTACTTTCGCAGGCAAAGGGGGGCGTTTTTTATCGAGGCGGAAGCTGATTTTGATTTAATATTCCCGGTGATTGATCGTTTCCGGCTTCGTTTCAGGCAGCTTACACAATCCTGGTCAGCTGTTATTTTGCGTACAGAACAAGCAGCTCTTCGTCCCCTCTTTCGGAACAATCTGTAAGAATATACCGTTTGGCAAAGTCATCCTTTTTTATTATAAAACCTTGGCATGTATACGTGCTTATTTACTCTCCATCAACGCTGTAATTAACAATGATGCCGCTATCTTCATTGTATTCAAGCTCGCGTACACCCCGCTGGCCTTCAATTCCATACTCAACAAACCGAAGCTCTGCATCACGGCCTTTTTCCACATCCAGGGCGAACTCGTCCAGAGCCTGGAGGTTTTCGTATTTGCCATGTTTGCTTACCACCTGGCCGGCGAACAACTTGCATCCTGCCAACACCAACACCATTGCAATGATTAGTAAATTCCTCATCTTTTCCCCTCCCTGCTATATGGCCGATTGCGTGGCCTATCCACCCATTGTGCTGAGGTTAGGCCGTTTTCTATTTGACGAATCCCTCACTGAAATATGACATCGAAAAAGGAAATTTTGCAGTGTTGTAGAATTTGATAAATAACAGCTTATAGGGAGGGTTTTTGATGGAACGAAACGAGTTTTGGGGATTGATTGAAAAGTCCAAGGGAAAAGAAAATCAGGCCGAGTGGTTAACAGAGGTATTAGCCAAGCGCGACACCCGGGATATCGTCAATTTTGAATATTGGTTTCAGGGGCTAATGAATGAAAGCTATCAATCCAGCCTTTGGGCAGCCGCCTATATTGTCATGGGTGGATGTTCGGATGATGCATTTGACTATTTCCGAGGCTGGCTGATCGGCCAGGGCGAGGAAGTATATAAAAAGGTGCTGGCCGACCCGGAATTCCTCGCTGATTATATTGAAGAAGATAATCTTGGTGAGGAAGGCATGCCACAGAACGAGGAGCTACTCTCCGTCGGGCTGGATGCCTATAGCCTGAAAAAGACGGGCGATACTGAATGGAATGACAGCACCTACGACGAATTGCAGGCGGAACTGGACAATAAAGGACTCAAGCCACAAAACGATATCGATCTGGATTGGGACGAAGACGATCTTGAAGACATGTACCCAACACTATGGGACCGCTTTGGCGAAGAGCCACTTGAATATTAGGGAGGATTTTCAAGCGCTGGTTCATCTGGCAGTATTTTTACCATAGATAGTCGAATCGAACAGTCTCTTTTCCAAGTTAAACGGTGGGGTTCCCTTTGCCTAATCAATCAAAGGGGACTTTTTTCTATTTCTGTGGTTGCTACGGGTCAAGGTTTTCCCGGGTAGAAGCTTTCCAATCATTCGCCGATCACTTTGACAAGGACAACTTACATTCCCTCCACTTAGGCACCACCTTTCAAAGACATTTCACCTATCCGGCAACGTCAAAATGTGCTCGAGATCCACTTTCAAAGACATTTCACCTATCCGGCAACTCAAAATGTACTCGAAATCCACTTTCAAGGACATTTCACATATCCGGCAACGTCAAAAATGTACTCGAGATCCACTTTCAAGGACATTTCACCTCTCTGGCAACGTCAAAATGTACTCGAAATCCACTTTCAGGACATTTCACCATTTCCCTATCATCAAATTTTCCTTGAAAGCCTTGTGCTGGTTTAAAACATAAACGCACTAAAGAAAATTATGATTAAAAATAATACAGATCCCAGATTCACAAAGTTTACGTTTAATGACAGAAAAGTTCTTTTAAAAGAATGCCCAGACTTCAAACCTTGGTAACTCGTGGCAGTCTCCGCCTCGGCAAAATTCTCAGTCAGCCCGCCGCTGCTGGAGAAATAAAGTGAGAAAAACACAGCAAACACACCAACATAAAACATCGCATTAATCATGGTTAATCCAAATTTCGCTGATAAAAAGTAGCTGATTGCCGTTAAAACTGAAATCATCTGTGCTGTCAGTACAACAAATCGGACTATCTTCATGATCCATGCAACCCCTTTCCCTTTACAAAAAACACATCGCCCTCATCACCCTTATTTTACTATTTATCCCATTCCCTTGAAAATAAATCCGAACAAAAAAAAGCCCGAAGCCTCAATATTTGGGCCTCGGGCACTACTGCAAACTTACGCTTGTTCAATTACACCTTTTACAAGTTCCACGAAGTTGGCGCGGACTTTGCCGGCAACTTCAATTACTTCATCATGGTTCAGCGGCTGGTCGAGAACGCCTGCTGCCATGTTCGTCAGACACGAAATGCCTAGTACCTTCATGCCGCCATGAACCGCAACAACAACCTCAGGTACCGTCGACATCCCGACAGCATCGGCCCCAAGCGTGCGGATCATCCGGATTTCAGCCGGTGTTTCGTACATCGGGCCGCTCCACCAAGCATACACACCTTCACGAAGCGTCATACCCTTTTCTTCTGCGACCTTATGGGCAAGCGCGCGCAGCTCGCGATTATAAGCCTGGGTAAGATCTGGGAACCGGGTCCCAAGCTCATCGTTATTCGGTCCGATCAGCGGATTCGAGCCAACAAGGTTGAGATGATCAGTAATCAGCATCAAGTCGCCAGGCGCATAATTCGTATTTACCGAACCGCAGGCATTCGTGATCAGCAATGTTTCAACACCAAGCGCCTTCAGCACGCGCACCGGGAACGTCACTTCACTGAGCGAATACCCTTCGTAATAATGAAAACGGCCTTTCATCGCTACAACCGTCTTGCCCTTCAACTGCCCAATGACCAGCTCATTCGCATGGCCAATCGCCTCGGATTTTGCGAAATACGGAATTTCACCATACGGAATATGGACCGCGTCTTCAATCTCATCAGCAAGCGCACCAAGGCCGGAGCCAAGAATCAGCCCAATCACAGGATGGTGATTTGTTTTTTCAAAAATAGCATCTCTGGCTTCATTGATATTCTGAATGTTATGCATGTACATTCCTCCAAAACGAGTTCTCACTGTAGTATACCCAATTTACAACACGTGAAAAAGGGGCATCAGCTGCCCCTAAGATAATAAAACTATTCAAACAACTTCCTGAACTCGCCGTACCCTTCCTCTTCCAGCTTATCCTTTGGCACGAAGCGCAGTGCCGCCGAGTTAATGCAGTAACGCGCATGATCAGGTCCCGGTCCGTCATCGAACACATGGCCAAGATGCGAATCAGCCGTCTTCGAACGAACCTCAATCCGCCTCATCCCGTACGATGTGTCCAGCTTCTCCTCAATCTCCGTGCGCTTGATTGGCTTCGTAAAGCTAGGCCAGCCGCAGCCCGCATCATACTTGTCAGTCGAACTGAACAAAGGCTCTCCCGAAACAATATCAACATAAATACCATCCTCTTCAAGATTCCAAAACTCATTCCTGAACGGCGGCTCCGTCCCATTGTTCTGAGTAACCTCATACTGCATCGGCGTCAGCGTCTCGCGCAATTCCTCATCGCTCTTCTTCTTTTTCCAGGTAGCCCGGATAAACGGCGCCCGCCCCGAGCCTTCCTTGTACATATTATAGTGGAACGAATTCTTCTTATAATAATCCTGGTGCTTCTCCTCTGCCGGATAAAACGTCTTCGCCGGCAAAATCTCCGTCACAATCGGCTTGCTGAACTTACCGCTTGCCGCAAGATCCTGCTTCGACTGCTCTGCCAACTGCCGCTGCTCCTCGCTATGATAAAAAATCGCCGTCCGGTACGACAGCCCGCGGTCATTAAACTGCCCGCCCGCATCAGTCGGATCAATCTGCTGCCAATACAGCTCAAGCAGCTTCTTATACGGGAACACCTCTGGATCAAACGTAATCTGCACCGCCTCATAATGGCCCGTCGTATCCGAACAAACCTCCTCATACGTCGGATTCTCCTTATGGCCGCCCGTATACCCGGACACTATCTTCTCAATCCCCGGCTGCTCATCAAACGGCTGCACCATACACCAAAAACAGCCTCCCGCAAACGTCGCTAACTCTGCCATCTCCAACCACTCCTTTTGTGAAAAATTGGTCGACGCTCCATGCGCTCACCCTTATCCAGAATCCTACGCCACCAATTCAGCGCATTCACTTTACTCTCTGCGAAACATTCTTTTTCATAATGAAAACATACTTCAATCATCAAATACCAGCTTTGTCACTCACCGCTAGTATGAATGATATTTTGAGCTCCTGGCAAACGTGAAATGTCACTACTAACAAACTCCTGGTTGAAAAAATGTAACCAGCGTTTATTGGTTACACATTTACTGATCAACGTGCAATACATTGGGCACATTTTGCCCTGCTGCAAAGGATAAAATGATTCCAATAAAGCTTATTGGCTACATTTTGCCTTGCTGAAGAGCTAGAAATGATTCCAATACAGCCTATTGGCTACATTTTGCCTTGCTAAAAAGCTAGAAATGATTCCAATACAGCCTATTGGCTACATTTTGCCTTGCCGAAGAACTAGAAATGTTACCAAAACAAATCGTTGGGCACATCACATGGCTGTGAAGGGTGAATGGTTCCTATAAGTCGTCCAGAACCGCTATTGACTCTACCTGCTTCGATTTGCCGAACCTGAAATGTCGCCGATGTCTTTTATGAATAACCACTTCTCGGCTACAAGACGCGTTTTTTAAATCATTCACCTACATCAGCTTTACCGTCGCCGGAGTCTCGTAAACACCACATATAAAAAGGCACAGCCAATTGCCAACAATATTATTTTGCCCTGAATTGTCCATTCTGTAACCTGATAGATGGAATAAGCCTCCATGATTAAGGCGGGAATTTTACCCAGAGTGCTTGAGGCAACGAACGTGCCGACACTGACTGTGCCGATTGCGGCCACAAAGGTCACCAGGCCGGATGGGACAAATGGAAGCAGCCGCAGTCCAAATACCAGGAAGAATGCGTCCCTGCCATGTGCACGCAGAAGCCTTTGAATCCAGGTTTTATCAGGCAGCTTCTCTCCTGCCCATTTTCTAAAGCCTTTTCGGTAAAGTGCAAATGAGACCGCGGCTCCAGCAGCTTCACCAAGCGCCGAGATTACTGTACCCTCAACAAGCCCGAAAACAAAGATATTTGCGGCAGTCAGGAACACGCTCGGAACAACGCCGAGAACGCTAATAACTATATTGAGGAAGATACTAATTACAACTGCCGCCTCGCGATATATTACAAAAAGCTCAATCACCCACTGCTGCATCGTTTACCCCATTGTTCAGACGTTCAGCCCAGAATCCAAATTCGATTATTTAAATACTTTTACTGCATACCCACAGTATACATAAAACCTGATGTTAATTAAAAACAAACAGCCAGTGTTTACAAAGCAGTTAACGTAATCCAGGATAGGAAAAATTTTAAAATTTATACTATTGCCGTATATGTCACGGCGTGATATAGTCGTACTACGACATATTTAGGTGCGATATATCCATTGATCGTTTAACCGGAAGAGGTGGCTACTTTGACCCTGGAGAAAGTTCTTAAAAAATACATACCGATGACAGAGACAGCATTCTATATACTTCTATCCTTATACACTCCAAGGCATGGCTACGGAATTGTAAAGCATGTCGAGGAAATTTCGAATTCACGAATACTGCTCGGGTCTGGCACAGTTTACGGTACTCTGACAAAAATGCAAAAGGATGGGGTTATTACTGTTTTTGCAGATGAAGAACGAAAAACTGTATATGAGATTACTGAAGTAGGAAGGAATTTGATTGCTGCCGAGATTCAGAGGCTTAAAGAGCTTCACGGGAATGCGATTAAATACGAGGAGGCTTTTTTATGAAAAAAGCATGTAGGCCGTTGTGGAGCTACAACGTAGAAAAAACGGAAGCGTGGCTTTCGGGCATGGCCCAAAAAGGGTACTTTCTTGACCGACTGAATCGTGGTACACGTTCTTTTTCTTTTCGGCAGGATAGTCCTCAATCACTTACGTATCGAATTGGATACGAGAAAGTAAAAGGAGCCATGTTACCAAGGTCTTTGGTAAATGAAGGCTGGCAAAAAGTCCTTCATACCGGCAATTGGTATATTATCGCGAATGAACAGCCTCCAGAACAAGTAAAAACCTCCCCTGTTCGCGAAGGCATTATTAAAAGGAACAGGATACACATGTACATATTCGCAGGCATCGTACTTTATTTTACTATGTTGCTTGTTATGAATCTTTCAATGCTCGCATTTACCCTGCTCAATGATGTTCCTGTTGAAGTTGTTCCGAGCCCGATGTGGGTTATTACATATGCGGCATTTGCTTTGGCGGTCGTTGTGTATATCCTTTGTCTCTATCAAATTATCTTAATTTATAAAACAAATAAATCTTTACTGAATAGCACTAACAAGAAACAATATACTGCCAGCCTGGATAAGGAAGCCGAACGGCAGCTCAAACGGTCCGGTCAACTGATTGTCAAACGAAAGTTCGGGTGGATGTATTCTCCAGACAAATTGGAAAAGTGGCTTGAGGACATGGAAGCCCGGGGGTATAACCTCCATCGGGTCGGCAGGACAGGAACGGCCTTTTACTTTATCATCGGCAGCCCCCGCAAAATGCGTTACAGTGCTGATTACCAAAACATAACAGACGAAAGCTATTTCGACATGCATAGGGACGCAGGCTGGAAAAGTGTTTTTATTTCCAAATCAGTTATTACAAAGTGGACGATTTGGAGCCGGGAATTTTCAGAAGGCGAACAACCGCCACAACTCTATAGTGAAAAATCACATCACTTAAAACATGCGAAAAGGATTGCTGTCACCCACACAGTCATATTTCTTCCTATAGTCATTATGTATCTATTTAATATTGTGGCATTCACTAGGTATACAGCTCCCAACGGAAAGACCGGTTTGGACCTGTACAACACAGTTGCATTTATTATCTGTATCATTATTTTTGGTTCCTTCACCGTTAGAACCTGGCTGTTTTACTGGCGGCTTAGGAAGGCGTATGATTTTTAAATAGCACTAAAAGGGAAAACAGCAGCACTGTTTTCCCTTTAATTTTTCTATACAAACCGCCGCGGTCTCTTAAAAACACTGTTTCCGCCATTCATAAAACATGAACCTCCTTAGTACATGACCGTAATTTCTGTTTCCTTAGCACTCAAAATTTCATCCAACTGCCAAATGATTGGGTTCATTCAAATTTTTAATAGATTTAAAGGCTTTATAAATCATTTTCTGGAGTGCATCCTCCACATCCTCCTCCGTGAGGAGAAACCTCCTGGCGATGCGGGTAAAGTACTCTTTGTTTTCAAAAATGGCGCTAATCAGCATGTGTTCTGACTCTGTCTGCAACCCCTCGCCCCCTTCACTTCTATTAGACACCAAAATTAGGGAAAAGGTTGGAAAAATTTATTCGAATCTAAATTGGTTTGTTGAGTCCTTGTCTGTCTAGTACATTTTGAAGCTGCCGGAATGGTGAAATGTCCTTGAAACTTGGTTTCGAGTACATTTTGAAGCTGCCGGAAAGGCGAAATGTCCTTGAAATGGGTTTTCGAGTACATTTTGAAACTGCCGGAATAGTGATATGTCCTTGAAAAGTGTTCAGGAAGGTAGACCTAGGTGTATAGGTTAACTTCCCGTCATTAGGCTCACTCTAGAAAGTATCGACCGATTTTTTCAAAAAAAAAGTAACATACTCCCGTAAAAAGAGGGGTATAGGTGAGTGAATTCATACAAGGAGGTAGAGTTATGAAGGCAGTTACGTTCCAGGGTGCGAAGGATATTCAGGTTAAGAATGTGGATGATCCGAGGATTGAGAAGCCGGATGATATTATTGTCCGGATTACGTCAACGGCGATTTGCGGGTCGGATTTGCATATTTATGTTGGTGCGATGCCGACTCATCCGGGCTATGTGATTGGGCATGAGCCGATGGGGATTGTCGAGGAGGTCGGGCCTGATGTCACGAAGGTGAAGAAGGGTGACCGGGTTGTAATTCCGTTCAATATTTCCTGCGGGGATTGTTTTTTCTGCCAGCATGATATGGAGAGCCAGTGTGATAATTCGAACCCGAATCCCCTTCTTGACTCGGCAGGTTATTTCGGATTTACAGAGCGATATGGGAATTATCCAGGCGGACAGGCTGAGTATTTGCGTGTACCGTATGGGAATTTCATGCCGTTTGTGATTCCGGAGTCGTGTGAGCTTGAGGATGAGGCGCTGTTGTTCATGTCGGATGTGCTCCCGACTGCATGGTGGAGTGTTGAAAATGCCGGGGTGAAGCCTGGCGATACGGTCATTGTTCTTGGATGCGGCCCGGTCGGTTTGATGGCGCAGAAATTTGCCTGGATGCAGGGTGCAGGGCGTGTCATTGCGGTGGACAATGTTCCATACCGGCTGATGAAGGCGAAGACGATGAACAATGTTGAGATTTACAATTTTGATGACCATGATGGCGAAATTGAAGCCGGGAAGTTCCTGCGCGAGCTAACAAATGGCGGCGCCCAGGTTGTTATCGACTGTGTTGGAATGGACGGGAAGAAGTCTGTGGTTGAGAAGGTCGAGCAGAAGCTGAAACTGCAGGGCGGAACCATTGGCCCAATCCAAATTGCGATGAATGCGGTCCAGAAGTTTGGGACTATCCAGCTGACCGGCGTTTATGGGTCGCTGTATAACGCGTTCCCGCTTGGGCATATTTTTGAGAGGAATCTTACTATTAAAACTGGACAGGCACCGGTCATCCATTATATGCCGATGCTGTTTGATAAAATTGCTTCTGGCGAGTTCGACCCGACGGAAATCATTACGCATCGCGTTCCGCTTGACGATGCTGCGAAAGCATACCAGATTTTCCATGATCATGAGGATGAGGTCGTTAAGGTTATCCTGAAGCCATAGTTTCATATGTTAAGCAACTAGCCCTTCCACTCGTGTGGAGGGGTTATTTTCGCTGCAACAGTTATTAAGTTTATTGTAGGGGAATTACCAAATTACCCCAAAAATTATCGAGGAATTCCGCTTTTCACCTCAATGATATGGTAAAATAGTAATAGGTATTTTGATTGAAGGAAGATGGTTATGGAACCACTAAAATCAAGCTTTTGGAAACGTCCACTTCTTGGCCGGAAGGAAAGCCGGGAATTTGAGCAATACCTCGACCAAATTGCCTTTGAGAGGCTTTTTTGGGTCGCAGTTTTGGTTGTTGCCGCATATCCGCTCTTTTTCATTGCTGATATTTTTTTATTAAGAGATTTGGATGATACCGTGGTCAGGGTGAATTTTTTTGTTATCCATTCAATTGCGTTCATTGTGGCGGCCGTTTTCCTTCACGTCCGGGCCCAGCTGACCAAGGTTCCAAAGAGGCGGATTAATTATACCTATATCGCCTTTTATTTGCTGATCGGACTTGCTTCAGCGCTTAACAGCCAGAAGCTGGCCGGCGGTACAATCGATTTTTATCTGATTATTATGTTTGCGATTGCAATTATCTTTCCGATTAAGCCGCTTCATTTTTTCGGCATGCTCACCATGTCCCAGCTGATTTTTCTCGGCGCTGTTGCAGAGCTGAATCATAATCAAGTTACAATTCTCACTAAACAAATCAATTCAACAGGAGCCGCCGCGATATCCCTGCTGATAGGCTATAGTTTTTATACAAAACGGAGACAGGAGTTTCTCAGCCAGGCGAAGCTAAAGGGTAGGGAAGAAAATTTCCGGAGGCTGTTCAGCATGAATCCAACACCGCTTATTCTTGCTAATCTTGAAGAAAAAAAGGTGCTGCTGATTAATCGCCAGGCAAGGGAATTCTTTACTTTGCATGGCCTTCCCCTTCCGCAGCTGGATACAAACTTCTTGTTTCGGGACCTTATTGAAAAGAAAGCCATTCTTGATCAGCTCCGCGAGAAGGAAAGTTTGCAAAATTATGTAATGGAATATCCAGATAGCGGATTTGGCTTGAGGTGGGCTATGCTTAATTTTGAAAAAATCAATTATATGGATGAGGAATGTGTGCTTGTCGGGGTTTCCGATATTACTCCTTTGAAAATGAAGGAGCAGGAGCTTCAGCGCCATGCTTCCTTTGACATGCTGACCGGAATTCTGAACCGGCGCCGCGGCATCGAGATTCTAAATCACCACATAAACGCCCGGGATGGCCATGAGTTCACGCTTTGCTTTGTTGACATTAACGATTTGAAGCTGGTGAATGACCGCTTCGGCCACTTTGCCGGGGATGAGATGATTAAAACGCTTTGTTCAATCATTCTTGGAAAAATTAGCCCCGAAGATACATTTTTCAGGCTTGGCGGGGACGAATTCGTGATTCTTTTCGCACGGAAGGATGCTTTTGAAGCGCGGCATCTATGGGAGTCGATTTCAGATGCCTTTGAAGTCTTTAATTTAACATCAAACTCCGACTATTGCCTATCCGCAAGCATCGGGCTTTACCACTATACCCCGGGCTGCGGGGCAACCGCCGAGGAAATGCTGGAGTTGGCCGACAAGGAAATGTACAAAGAAAAATCGGCGTTTAAGCCGATGGGAAATTAATAGTATGTGCGGGGCTGTACGGATAAGGCGTGCAGCTTTTTTGTGTCTTTGGTTATAAAAATCCCTATCAGCAATATATGCTTGGTATTGGTGAGAATGGGAGTATGGGGTTACGAAGGTGACTAAAAAAAACCCGAGTAATTTTTACCCGAACTTAAGGCTTGGAAACTCTTGGTTTATATATTGCCTGCTCAAGTCATGAGCAGCATTATAGAGAGGATTGTCAGTACCATCTTTTAAAACCCCAACATACTTAATTTCAACTCTGTCCTTCATTTTTTCCCAAAGCAGATTGCCATCCTTGACAAATCCCTTTACGGACTTTTCTGATTTTTTCTCTGATAGGGGGAAACTCCTTGACCAGGACTCTTGGTCAGTCAAGATAATCGCCTTATCAAAATTCCGCTTTTTAATTAATCTTAACGCATCAATTATGGCAAGATACTCACATGTCGTTGACCTATCCGTTTTAAAGCCCTGATATTGGACTTGCCTGTGACTTTCTCCCAGTTTTCGATAAGAACAATCCCAGTTCCTGCTTTTGGCCGGGTATACGATCCATCAACAATAAGCAGCGGAATCTCTCTCGGGACGTCCTTGCACAGGGAGCCTAGAAGGCTTTTTAAAGGTTCATCCCTTTGTAGAGTATCACCCGCCCTATAGTAATCCAAGATGTCCTGTATATGAAAAAAATCCTTCTTACCTACTGTTACAAACGGCATTCCTTTTTTCTTCAAAGATATGAAATACACCTTGCTAATCCTGAGGGTGGAAAGAACAATATCTTCAGTAACGTATTCAGCAAGTGTCCTTCCTTTTTTATCAATAAACTCCCGCTCAAGCCGTTCCTGCTGCTGGTAGGACTTTAACCATTCCGTTATTTCACTCTCAAGAAAACGATATTGATTACCAAGCAAGAAATAAGGTAATCCATCTTTCATATAGGTATCCAGTTGTGCTTTAGTTACACCTAATCTATCTTGAAGTTCTTCTTTTAAAAGTAAAACCTCAGGAGCCGCCTTTATCATGGTAGCCATTATGTCACCTGCATCCTTGTTTTTCTACTAAAATTCTACCAAAGTTTGGGTAAAGCGAGTACCTTTTTTACTTTAAATATGCTATAAGCCGGTTTGCCGAAGAGCCATACAATAAAACCCTTTTTAAATATGCGGCGAAACTTAGATGAAGTATAATAAAAGAGACCCAATTTTTACAAAATAGTAGAAGGATGTGGCCTATGCTGTACAAAGCCAGAACTAAATCTGAAGAGTTGCTTACCCTCGAATGTTTGGACAAGCGCATGACCTTGCCAGAACAGGACCAACGGCGGCTATACAGACTAAAAAAGGGGTTCGAGGGCGAAACCCAGTTTGACAACTTTACCTCGGAACTACAAAGCCAGTGCATCGTTTTAAATGATTTAAATTTCAAAGTAAACAATACTACCATACAAGTCGACACCACTATCATTTTTGGAAAAACACTTAAATTCTACGAAGTAAAAAACTTTGAAGGAGACTATTACCTCAATGAAGAAAAATTTCTCATGCGGGACGGAACGGAGAAAAATAATCCGCTGCTCCAATTGATGCGGATAGAAAGCTCCTATCGCCAACTACTGAAGGAATTAAACTGCAACCTGCCTATCGACGCCTCAGTCGTGTTCGTTAACCCTGCATTCATGATGTACAACGCCCCACTCAACCAGCCAATCATCTACCCAAGCCAATTAACTCGTTTACAAGACCAATTAAACAAGCTTCCCTCAAGCATTACCCCCTACCACTGGTCCGTTGCGGACAAATTAAAATCCCTGCATCAGGAAAAAAATGAATTTACCAAACTGCCTGATTATAAGTATGACAACCTCAAAAAAGGATCAACCTGTGCTGCATGCGACTCCTTTGACATCATCGTCGCAGGGCATAAATTAATATGTTTGAGGTGCGGGCATGAGGAAGATGTTCCAGGGTCTATCATGCGGAATGTGAAAGAGGTGCAGTTGTTGTTTCCAGATATAAAAATATCAACACCTCTTATCAATAATTGGTGCCATGTTATTCCTGAAAATAGGATAAAGAGAGTCTTAGAAAAAAACTATACATTAATCTGGAATAGTCGGTGGTCCTACTATAAGTAGTTTCAATAATTCTTCACGGTAAGTTCTTCTATTGGAATCATTTCACCGCTTCTTTATCCTCAAAATGTGCCCAATAAGCTCTATTGGACACATTTTGCCGAAAAAATCATCTGGAAATGTCGCCAATAAGCCATATTGGTGGCGTTTCAACAAAAAAATACCCTTAAAATGTGCCCAATAAAAAAGTTATTGAATCTATATTACGCTGCAGAGCATCCAAAAAATTATATAAAGTATTTTTCATAATTTCGCAGGAAATCCCCTTATCCTGTGGAACCTTTAACACTATTAAGATAATCAAAAAGGGGCTCTCACTATGAACTATGACGCAATTATTATCGGCGCCGGCCTTGCCGGGCTTGTCGCTGCAGCCGAGTTGAGCGATGCCGGAAAAAAGGTGCTGCTGCTCGACCAGGAACCGGAAGCGTCGCTTGGCGGGCAAGCGTGGTGGTCATTCGGGGGCTTGTTCCTGGTCGACTCGCCTGAACAAAGACGGCTCGGCATCAAGGATAGCAGAGAACTTGCGATGCAGGATTGGCTCGGGACAGCTGGCTTCGACCGTGAAGAGGATGAAGACTACTGGGGACGCCAATGGGCTGAAGCGTACGTAAACTGGGCCGCCGGTGAAAAGCGTGAATGGCTCCACAAACTTGGCGTCCGATTTTTTCCTGTCGTCGGCTGGGCCGAGCGGGGTGGCTATCTGGCTGAAGGACACGGCAACTCGGTGCCCAGGTTCCACATTGTCTGGGGAACCGGTCCAGGCATCGTCAAACCGTTTGAAGAAAAATTGCGCAACGCCATTTCAAAAGGCAGCGCCGACTACAGGCCGCGCCATCGCGTTTCGGAACTCATCTCACAAAACGGCTCAATCAATGGTGTCAAAGGCGAAATCCTAACACCAAGCGAGGCACAACGCGGCGAAGCAAGCTCCCGCGAAGCAATCGGCAGCTTTGAATTTACTGCTCCAGCCATCCTTGTAACAAGCGGCGGCATTGGCGGCAACCACGAGCTCATCAGAAAAAACTGGCCAACCAGACTTGGGCCCCCGCCAAAAAACATGATCTCCGGTGTCCCGGCGCACGTTGACGGAAGGATGCTTGAAATCACCGAACAGGCGGGCGGCCGGATCGTCAACCGTGACCGGATGTGGCATTACACTGAAGGCATTAAAAACTGGGACCCGATATGGCCGAACCATGGAATCCGCATTCTTCCGGGTCCCTCTTCCATCTGGCTCGATGCGAAAGGCAGACGTTTCCCGGCACCGAACTTCCCCGGTTTTGACACGCTTGGCACGCTCGAAACGATCATGAAAACCGGATACGACTATTCCTGGTTCATCCTGACTCAGAAAATCATTGAAAAAGAATTCGCGCTCTCTGGTTCGGAGCAAAATCCTGACTTGACTGGAAAAAGCATCCGCCAGGTCCTGTCGCGTATCCTGCCCGGCCCGACCGCGCCAGTCAAGGCGTTCATGGACAAAGGCGAAGACTTCATCATTGCCGACAACCTTCCAGACCTTGTCGCTGGAATGAACAAGCTGACCGGCGAGAACCTGATTGACCTACAGGAGGTCGAACGGCAGCTCACCGCCCGCGACCGCGAGATGGAAAATACGTTTACAAAAGACCTGCAAATCACTGCTCTAAGAGGTGCACGAAACTATCTCGGCGACAAACTCATCCGCGTCGCCAAACCGCATAAACTTCTTGACCAGAAGAACGGTCCGCTGATTGCCGTCCGCCTGAACATTGTCAGCCGCAAAACTCTAGGCGGGCTCCAGACCGACCTCAATGGCCGGGTACTCGGCACAAACGGCCAGCCGATCAAAGGCCTCTATGCCGCCGGTGAGGTATCCGGCTTTGGCGGCGGCGGCGTCCACGGTTATCGGGCGCTCGAAGGCACCTTCCTTGGAGGCTGCCTTTTTTCCGGAAGACAGGCGGGTCAAGGAGTTATTTCCGATTTGGGTTAAACGGGTCGACGCCCTCCTACAAACCGCTTCATTCTAAACGCGACTAGCATAGAACTTGAAGCCCTCTAAAAGAAGCCCGCCACCTTTCACCGGCAGCGGGCTTCTCTTGATTCATCCTATTTTAATGTAGTTGTAATAACAATTCCCGCAGGTCTTCCCCCAACTGGTTCTGCATCGGCATGCGCTGCTTTTTTCATAGAACTGTCTAGCTCCAGCGCCTAGCGCCTAGTGTACTTCGGTCCCCTCGTTACGATAAGTCAACATCGATTCGCTTGCGCTCACCGTGTTTCCTTTATCTCCTTCGAGGCCCTCCAGTCCATACGGCGCTGGGCAAGGCGCTTGCGCTTTTCTTATCGGGTGGAACAGGCTGTATAGCACGGGCACGATGAACAGTGTCAGCAAGGTTGAAGTTGCCATGCCGCCGATGACGACGACAGCCATCGAGGAGGAAACAATTCCTGCATGTGAAGATACTGCCATCGGAATCAGAGCGCCGACTGTAGCAATAGCAGTCATCAATATCGGCCTGATCCGGACTGCACCAGCCTCAATCAAAGCCTCTCGAACTCCCAGTCCGCCAGCTTCATTTTGCTTTACTTTATCAACGAGAACAATTGCATTTGTCACGACGATTCCGTTTAACATCAGCAAGCCAATCATTGCTGGCATTCCGATTGGTTGATTTACAAGGTACAATCCGAGCAGCGCGCCAATTAAAGAGAACGGAATCGAGAACAAGATGACAAATGGCGCTATTCCTTCGCCGAAAGCGATGACCATGACCAGGTAAACAAGCAGGATGCTGACTGCAATGGCGATCGCCATGTTGACGAAGCCTTCCTGCATAACGGCTGAGGCGCCTTCTTTATAGTAATTCACTGTATCTGGCAGGTCGAGGCCGGCGATTGCGTCGTCTGCTTTTTTGGTGATCTCGCCTGTATTGCTGTCGGTAATTTGCCCGAACACCATTACATACTCTTTCTGGTTCAGGTGGGTAATGACGGTCCTGTTGCTGGCCTTTTTCAACTCGCCGATTTCCTTGAGCTTAACCGGCATGCCCATCATATTGTTAATCTGCTGCTCACCCAGGTCCTCAAGCGATGAAATATCGTTCATCTGCAAACCAAGCTTTACATCTGTTTTTGTATCGTCCAATATCATCGTTGACACAACGTCGCCATTGATCAGCTCGCGTAAGCCTTTTCCGACCATTGCCGGCATCAGGCCATTTTCGGCAAGCTTTTCGTCATTCATTTCCATTACGATTTCCGGTTCATCCCCTTCAAGCGAGGACCGGACGTCGGCCATACCGTCAATTCCTTTAAGCGCGCTGACAATTTCCTGGCTGGCGGTTTTGATGTCTTCAAAATCTGAGCCATTGACGACTAGAACGTATTGCGACTGGCCTCCGCCCGCAATGCCGCCAATTCCGGTCACTGTGATTTCTTTTGCCTCATCAACAAGGGCGAATTCATCGCGCAAATCTTCAATAAATCCATCTACGTCCGAAAGGGATTGTTTTACTTCAAAATTGATCGAGGCACTTTCAAATTGGCCGTTGACGCTTGTGCTGACCAGTTTCACCTCATCTTTTCCAAGAAGGATTTCCTCGACGCGGCTGGCAGCCTCGCTTGTTTTTTCAGGAGAAGATCCTTTTTCCATTGTCATGCTGATGTCAAAATTGCTTACTCGTTCCTGCGGCAGGAAGGTGGTTCCGAGCTTTGGCGCGATAAATCCGACAGTTCCGGCTAACAGGATGAGTGAGGCCGCCAGCGTCAGCAAACGGTGGCTCAGTACCCAGCCAAGCGAACGCCGGTAGGTTCTTTGGATAAAGCCATCCTTATGTTCTACAGGAGTAAGCTTTAACAGGAACCATTTTGATAAGAGCGGTACGACCGTAATCGCGACGACGAGTGAGAAAAGCAGTGAGATGACGATTGTCCATGCGAGTGGTGCAAACATTTTCCCAACAACGCCCGGGACAAAAGCCATTGGCAAAAATACTGCTACTGTTGTAATGGTCGAAGATGTAATCGCCGCGGCAACTTCCCTTGTCGCTGCTTCAACCAACTGCTCATTCCGTTCATTTTCGGCGCGGACTCTTCTAAAGACGTTTTCAATGACAACAATTGAATCATCGACAACCCTTCCGACAGCGACGGCAATCCCGGCTAGCGTCATGATATTAAGTGTATAGCCAAGCATATTCAATACTGTTAACGAGGCAAAAATTGATAACGGTATTGAAATGATGGCAATGATTGTTGAACGGATATTCCTTAGGAACAGGAATGTCACTACCACGGCCATCAGCGCACCAAGTACAGCCTCACGCAGCATTGAGTATACAGAATCCTTGATTTCGACAGATTGGTCACGGAGTACCTCTGTCTTAATTCCTGCAGGCGTACCTGCTTTCTTCAATTCTTCCTTTGTCTTTTCAACAATCGATACGACGTTGGCCCCGCCTTCAGCAATGATGCCGACGCGGACGCCTTCTTTCCCGTTAATGCGGGTAAAATCGCTGTTGTTTTCACTATCATGTGTAATGTCTGCAACATCGCTAAGTTTGATAGGTTCTTTGCCAGGAACAAATAACGAAATTTCCTTCAGGTCATCAAGTGATGTCAATTCTTTGCTGACACGGACTGGCAGTGTTGTATCCGATAGTGACACATCTCCGGTTGGAATGGCCATATTATTGGCGGCAATCGCTGTTTTAACGGCCTCAAGGGTGATACCTTTCTTTTCGGCTTCACCAGGGATCAGACGGACATTTACGTTTTTTTCAGCGAGTCCGCCTGATTCCACTTTGCTTACACCTTCAATTGTTTCAAACCTTGGAATGAGTTCTTCTTTTACAAATTTTTGGACATCTGCACCCGTCTCATCGGCATAAGCACCTACATAGAAAATCGTCGGATCCCCGTCTGGGCCCTGGCGGATGAATTCAGCGTTTTCGGCTGTGTCTGGAAGGGCTATTTTATCAATGACAGTCCTGGCCAGCTGTTCAGCGTCATCCATGTTCACGGACATATCAAATTCCATCGTTGCATACACGGCATTGGCTACACCGTCTGTATAGACATTTTTAACTCCTTCAAGATTCATTAGCTCCCGTTCGACAGGCTCACCTATTTCCTTTATCGATTGCTCAGGCGATGCTCCCGGAAACGGTATTACGACCGTCAAGTACGGAATATCGACATTGGGATATTTTTCAATATTAATTTCTTTCACAGAGAAAATTCCGCCCCCAATGATCAGTGCCATCATCAATACCAGGGCCACCCCATTCTTCATACTGAATTGAATAATCTTTTTCATGTTCATTCCCCATTCCCATTTATTCTCCAGCCACAGCTGTTATCCACTTCTCTATCCTAACCGGATACGGCTTTTTCAATATGAAGCTGTGGAAGGATTTTCCTCTAAGACTTAAGACTGAGTGCTGTTAGGCTTTCAGGTAAAAAGATTGTAAATTTGTTGGGAAAATTCTGAACAATTTTCAGACTAATGGAAAAATAGGATAGGACAAACAATCTATTTCTTGTATAATAAAAGTGAAAATCTGGATATAGCTGCTGGAAAAACCACAGAATACCCTTACATCAAAGAAAATAATCCTGAATTATTTAATAGGAGCCTCTATACTGCTTTTTTTGAAAGGAAGGTTAGGGAATTGTTTAATACGGAGCAAGCACAAGCAGGATCGATTTACTCTAGTAAGCATTATGAGGCCGAAACGCTGCAGTTGGCCCTCGCATATGCCAAGGAATTAATTTCACGGCATACCGCTGATGGCTTCTTTACATATGTCTCCCCCTCGATTTCAACGCTGCTTGGCTTTTCCCAGGAAGAAGCAGTTGGCCAAAGTATTTTTTCACTTTGCCATCCGGATGACAAAGCAACGGTCAATCAGCTTTTCCTTTATTTGTGGAATAGCGATAGGCGCGTCCGCTTTCGGATCCGCAGAAAAGAAGGCGACTATATTTGGCTCGAAACAAGCAGCGCCAAAGCTGGTGAGTTAAATGAATTCCTATTAATCTCCCGGGATATTACCACACAAATGATCATGGAAGATGGAATCCTTGAAACACAGGAGCGTTATCGCCTGCTTGTTGAGCACTCCAGGGATTCGATCGGAATGGTGACCGATAAAGGCATCTGGACATACATTAACAGTGAAGCCAAGAAGCTGTTTGGTTTTGCCAGCGCCAAGGAAGCGATTGGCACCTCTCTATTTGAATACGTCCCCTTCTCAGAATATCCACTCCTCACAAACCACCTGAAGGAAATGCGGAATATACATTTTGACTTGACGATAAAAAGGACTGATGGTGACCTTAGGAAGGCCCAGGTATCACTGATTCCGATGACGTTTAAGAACAGGAAGATTTTTCAGGTCATCATTAAGGATATTACTGTCCAGAAGGATACGGAGGAAAAGCTGCTGCAGGCTGAAAAACTGTCCTTCGTCGGCCAGATGGCGGCAGCGATTGCCCATGAGATTCGCAATCCGATTACATCGATTAAGGGCTTCACCCAATTCCTTAACGAAAAGGAACCAAATGAGTATTGCCAGGTTATCCTCAGTGAATTGGATCGACTTGATGGAATCGTCAATGATTTATTGGTACTTGCCAAACCTCCGTTGAATAAAACATCGGTCTGCAACATTGTCCATCTTACGCAAAACGTTCTGGCTCTCCTAAAGCCTTTTACCGAGATTGAAAATATTACATACATTGAAAACTATGAAACTGCGGAAATGCTTGTCCAGTGCGAGGAGGATAAGCTGAAGCAAGTTTTAATCAATATCCTTAAGAATGCCATTGAGGCGATGCCTGCCGGGGGTACTATTTTTGTATCCATCAAGCAAGAGGAAAATGCTATCTGGCTGACCATTGAGGATGAAGGCCCTGGTATTGAAAAAGAAAACCTTTCGCGAATTGGCGAACCTTTTTACAGTACAAAACAAAACGGAACAGGGCTTGGACTGATGGTGTGCAAGAAAATTATTGAGGAGCACGGCGGAAAGCTCCTTATCAGCAACAGGGAAAGTATTGGGACTGCGGTGAACATTCTGTTCCCTGCTTAAAGGTAAAAACTAATATGTAAGAACCCCAGGCAGCTCTATAACCTGGGGTTCTTTTGTTACAGGAAAAAATACCTTCCTAATTTGTATAGAAAAACAGGCTTTTTATCCTATAAAATTTCACAAAATTCTTACATTGGTTAACCCGTTATTTATTCACCATTAACAACTGCCTGTTACCATATAACTTGAAGAGAAATGTCATTTAAACTATACAGCCTAAAAAGGAAGGAGCAAAGCTATGAATCATGAGATGAATGTTGATAAAAGCAGGAGAAAGTTACTGAAGGCATTCCTGGCTGGATCTGCCTTACTTGTTTTAGAAGGCGCATTTTCACCGCTTACTACGTTTGCAAAACCAGGAACCAGTAACAAAACTATAAAGACTGCCCGTTATGTAGCTGTACACCCGGCAGGAGTCGGCTTTACGCAATCTGTAGCGTCAGGTGATCCCACTCCATCAGGCGCCATGCTTTGGACCCGAATAAATCCTGAAATAACGGGGATTGAAGCTGTATCTGCTGACCACGTAGATCAAACTATTATTCAATGGCTGGAGAGCGGACGGAGTGGCGGAACAGAGAAAATCACCGAATTCATTGAAAATGGCCAAGCGGTTATGGTCGAGATTAGTAAGACCAAGGATTTCAGCGTTCCAGTCCTGACCGGCTTCTCCCCGGTATGGAAGGATTTCGACCATATTGTGCGGCTCGATGTTGACGGACTTCTTGAACCTTCAAATTACTATTATTATCGCTTCACGACGAAAAACGGGTTCATCAGCCAAACTGGCCGATTCAAAACACTTCCAGCTGAAACTGACGAAAGTCCTGTTAAATTTGCCTATATAACTTGCCAGGATTTTACAAATGGCTATTTTAATGCTTTGAACCATTTGGCAGATGAAGAACTAGATTTTGTCGTTCATGTTGGCGACTACATCTATGAATCTGTTGGTGACCCTGTCTATCAAAGCCCAATAGAAGGAAGGCAAATCGTCCTTCCTAGTGGAGGGACAAAGGCAAAAACGCTTGATGATTACCGAACTATTTACCGCATTTACCGGGAGGATGCAGATTTGCAAAAACTGCATGAACGGCATGCAATGATTGGCATTTGGGATGACCATGAATTTGCAAATGACACCTATTATCCGGCAATCGCCCCCGACGACAGCCTTAGCCCGGATCCGGAGCGGCGGCTCATTGCCAATCAGGTGTGGTATGAATATATGCCGGCCCGGGTAATGTTTGATAAGAATATGCCATTTGACCAATCAATACGAATCTATCGTTCTTTTAAAATTGGAAGGCTTGTCGAGTTGATTATGACAGACGAACGTCTATACCGCAGCCCCCATCCGTGCGGTCCGGCGACGACGGATAAATATTTCTCAAGCGGCTGTTCCGATATCGATAATCCAAACCGGTCAATGCTTGGGAAGGAGCAGAGGGAATGGTTTTTATCCAAACTTGCGTCCTCGGACGCTGTCTGGAAAATTTGGGGCAACGAGGTTCAATTTGCTGTCCTGAAATTGCTGGGACGGTACCTGAATTTGGATGCATGGGACGGCTATGATGCGGAACGCCAGAAAATTACCCGGCATCTGAAAACCTTCAATATCAAGAATGTCATTGCATTGACAGGTGACTTCCATACATTTAACGCGGCGCTCATGAAAGAAGATTACATACAGGACCCGGATTCCGAAGCAGTTGGGGTTGAACTGATGGTAGGTTCAATTACATCAAGCAATTTGCGGGAAGCCTTGCGGAATGCTCTGAATAATGTTCCTACGAACTCCAGCCCAATTCCCCTCCCTGTGCTCGATGAGATTATCAGTGTCCTTAAGGGGCGCTTAGGGATAGCGACGACATTGACCGCTGAGCTTTTGCTAAAAGAACTGCAAAGTATTATTAAAATCGAAAATCCATGGATTGAACTTTTTGATAGCACTACCCATGGGTATGCAGTTCTCGAGCTGTCGCAAACCAAGGCAATCTGGACTACATATACTGTCGACCAAATTGAAACGAAAGGCGCCCGGAAATCCTTGCACTGGCAGTGTGAAATTCCGCGTGATAAAGCAGAGCTAAAGGTTCTGGAATCGAATAATCTATTGAATTTATTCTAAAAAAGCGGGGATCTTCCCCGCTTTTGTTTTTACATAAGTTTGTGCTGAAACCGCTAGCTCTGTCTTTTGAATTGCTCCGAGTAAGCGTCTGTCCACTTCTCTGATTGCCCTCTGGCAATGCTTAATGTTTGCCAGCTGTCGCCTTTAATCATTTTTGCGATGTACACGATTTGTCCAACATGACCCGATTGGTGGACGACTGCGCGCTGTATCGCATTTATGGCCGAGTAGGGTTCGCTGCGGATCGTGATTGTCCTGGTAAGGTCATCATCTGTCATGCTTTCAAGTGTTTCGAACAGGATATTCCAGCCGGCATTCCAGGTTTGAAGCAGTTCTTCCTTTGATTTGAACGCTCCAACAAATTCTTCATCCCGCTTCCGGTCCGGCTTCTCACCGTCCTCAGTCAAAAAGGAGCTGAACCTTGACTTCAGGTTCCCACTCATATGCTTGATGAGAACTGCGATACTGTTTGATTCCCCGTTTGGAGCATAATGCAGCTCTTCAAGTGACAGCTGCCCCATCGCACGCTCTGCCTGTGCCTTCATTCCTTTGAAGCTTTCTGTTACAATTTTTAAAAAGTTGGTTTCTGTGTTCATTCCACATCTCCTTTCCTTGATGGTTAACTTTATTCCGCACCTGCGGCGGACTTCCCTCCTTTTTGAAAAAAGATTGTATTTCAGTAAAAACTATGGTATCGTTTGATTTTTTAAATACTCATGATAAAGAGGTGACCAAATGCAGGAACATGCATCTTTTACCGGACTTATGCTCGTGGTTTCTATCGCGTTTCTTATACCTATTTTACTGCACCGTTTCCGTCTTAAATTCATGCCTGTCGTTGTGGCTGAAATCCTCGTCGGTATCATCCTTGGACAAAGCGGTTTCGACATTATACAATCCGGTCCCTGGCTGGCAGTATTATCTACTCTAGGGCTTATTTATCTAATGTTTTTGAGCGGTGTTGAAATAGATTTCAGTGCTTTTAGCAAAAAAGGAAAATCATCGGAAAAACTCCCAAATCCTTTCCTTGTTTCGCTGATCATTTTTGGGCTGATGCTCGGGCTTTCATTTGCATTGGCTGAATTGATGAAATGGATGGGGCTTGTGAAGGACCCGTTTGTAATGGCAATCATCCTTGCAACGGTTTCGCTTGGCGTTGTCGTCCCGGTTTTAAAAGAAAAGAAACTGCTCAACACCGAACTTGGGCAGACAATCCTGCTAACGGCCGTGCTATCTGACTTTGTGACAATGCTCCTGTTTGTTTTTTATCTTGCTTCAAAAACGGAAGGCGGCTTAAGTCCAATCTGGATTTCAATCCTGTTAGTTTTCGTATTCATTGTTTATTTTGTTATTAAAAAAATGGACAATGGCAAGGTGTACGAGTCCCTGCGCCGGGGAACGACCCAATTAGGGACGCGCGGAACCTTCGCATTGATCCTTTTGTTTGTGGTACTGGCGGAAGCACTTGGTGCCGAAGCCATACTTGGTGCTTTTTTAGCTGGAGTTATTGTTTCGCTCCTATCGCCGTCGAAGGATTTTGTTCACCAGCTTGATTCATTCGGCTACGGATTCCTGATTCCAATCTTTTTTATTATGATTGGCGTTAACCTTGACCTCGGAGCTATTTTTAATGATCCAAACGTCTGGCTGCTCATCCCTGTCATGCTTCTTTTCATATATATTGCCAGGGTCATTCCGAGCCTTCTATTAAGGCGATATTATTCATGGACAGAAACAACAAGCTCGGGTATTCTGCTTGGCGCAACCCTGAGCCTGGCAATTGTTGTCGCAACCGTTTCCCTCGATTTCGGAATTATTTCGAATTCGGTTGCCAGCGCAATCATATTGGTTTCCATCCTTAGCTGTTTCATTTCTCCAATGATGTTCCAAAAGAGCATCCCGACTATTTCACCGGAGAAGCCACGCGTCTCCATGGTGGGGGCCAACACGATCACCCTTCCAGTCTCACTTGATCTTCAGGCTGAAGGATTTGAGGTCACTGTTTACAGTGCAGCACAAAACAAGCTTTATGATGAGGATCACAACTTCCCGATTGTGGAACTTGATGAACTAAACACAGAAACCCTGTTTGCGGACGGGGCCTTTTCGGTCGATGTCCTTGTGCTAGGAACGGGCGATGAAGAGAAAAATCTTGAATTCGCGACTTTTGCAAAAATGAAGGGCGTTGAAAGAATCATTGTACGGGCGGAGGTTCCCGAAATGCATAGCAAGCTTACCGCCGAAGGATATACCGTGTTTTCGACCACTATTTCTACACGGGTACTGATGAAATCACTCGTCGATAACCCAGGCATGATCCAAATGATTTCTCAACCTGGCACCCTGCAGCAGCTGATTGTCGGCAACAACCTATACCACGGGCTGCCGCTCCGCCAGCTGCCATTCCTTGGTGATGCTCTGATTGTAAAAATTTATCGTGGTGACATCCCGATTATTCCTCATGGTGATACAGAACTGCTAACTGGCGACCGGCTGATTGTTAGCGGGAGCTCGGGAAGCATACAGAGGCTTAGGGATGAATTGGGGTAGAGGAGTAAAGTTTATGTTTGCTAGACCCTAAATTATAGCGGCAGCAGATTCTCTTAATTGAGAGTCTGCTGTTTTTGCTATAATGGGTACATCTATTAGGCTGAGGTGCTTCTATGAAAAAAACAATCGGGATGTTTGCGCATGTGGATGCCGGCAAGACGACGCTTGCCGAGCAGCTGCTTTACCATACGGATGCAATTAGGCATAGAGGACGGGTCGACCACAAGGACACGTTTCTCGACCATCATGTTATTGAAAAACAAAGGGGCATTACTGTTTTTGCAGAGCAGGCGAGATTTACGTACCAAAACTCAGATTATTATTTGATTGATACGCCGGGGCATGTCGACTTTTCGCCGGAGATGGAGCGGGCGATTGCAATGATGGATGCTGCGATTATTATTTTTAGTGCCGTCGAAGGTGTTGAAGGGCATACAGAAACCGTTTGGAACCTTCTGAAAAAGCACGATATTCCCGTTTTCTTTTTTATTAATAAAATTGACCGGACAGGGGCCGACCCGGATCGGGTGCTCAAGGAAATTCGCAGCCAGCTTACCGGGGATGCGTGTGATATAGCTGGATTGCAAGACGATGGCCGAATGAAAGAAGTATTAGCCGAGTTCATTGCCGAACGGGATGACGAGCTCCTTGAACGCTATATGGAGGACGGCTATGAGCCAGTGCTTTGGCTGGAAACAATGCAAAAGCTGGTTCATGAGGGGGAGATTTTCCCTTGCATGAGCGGCTCTGCGCTTCAGGACGTTGGTGTTGCCGAGTTTTTGCAAAGGCTGGATATGCTGACGATTACTCATTACCAAACGGATCAACCATTTGCCGGACGGGTATACAAACTGCGCTACGATAAAAAAGGGACAAGGATTACATTCATTAAAGTGCTGGCTGGCACCTTGAAGGTCCGCGATGAAGTTCAGTATGGCGAAGAGTTTTTTGAAAAGATAACCGGGATACGGATATATAGCGGAAATAAGTTTACAACAGTCAACGAGGCCTATGCTGGGGACATTGTTGCTGTGACAGGATTATCCGAGGCTGCTGCCGGCGAGGGGCTTGGAACGTTAAGAGAATCTGCCAGCTACGAAATGGTATCCGCATTGAAGTCGAAAGTCATATTTGACAAGAGTCTGAACGCAAAGGATGTCCTCGGTAATTTTAAAAAGCTCGATGCCGAGGACCCCTCGTTGAATGTAAGCTGGGAGGAGCGCTCGCAGGACATCCATATCCATGTGATGGGGGTCATCCAGCTAGAGGTGTTAAAGCAGGTTGCTCATGACCGCTTTGGCCTTGATATCAGCTTTGCCGAACCTGAAATTTTGTATAGAGAGACAATTGACGGACCAGGGGTTGTCGGTTATGGCCATTTCGAGCCGCTCGGCCACTATGCCGAGGTTCATCTGAAGCTTGAGCCTGGTCCCCGAAACAGCGGGATTTCATTCGAGAGCATCTGCCATCCAAATGACCTTGAAATTGGCACACAGAATGTTATCCGAACCCATTTGTTCGAACGTGATCATCACGGGCTTTTGACAGGATCTCCTGTTACAGATATGAAAATTACGCTGTTGACTGGCCGGGACCATAACAGGCATACATCGGGCGGCGATTTCCGTGAGGCTTCCTTCCGGGCGCTGCGCCAGGGTCTTGAAAAAGCAAGAAATATACTGCTTGAGCCCTTCTATGAATTTAAGATAAAAGTTGAAGTGAATCATATCGGAAGAATTTTAACAGATATCCAAACAGCCCACGGCAGCTTTGACGCACCAGATGCACACGATAACTACACAATTGTAACTGGCAAGGTCCCCGTTGCCACATTCATGAATTATGGTCCGGAGTTTGCGTCAATTACTGGCGGAAAAGGCACACTGAACCTAGTGTTTGCCGGCTATTACCCTTGCCATAATCAGGATGAAGTAATTGAGCGGATTGGCTATAACAAGGATGCCGATCCCGACTATAGTTCATCATCAATCTTTTGCGCAAAGGGGCACGGCTATACCGTCCCATGGGATGAAGCAGAGGCAGAAATGCATTGTTTATGAAAGTTATAATGCGGAATGGTTGACTTTGAAATGGTATTAATTAAGACAACCTCCATCCTTATATCAGGATACAGGTTGTCTTCAGCTTACTTACATGGCAGCCCCATTTGAGTGGGTTAGCCTAAATGATTGCAATGCCTGCTGCAGGCTGGAAAAAGTATTAATTCTGGATGTGTCTATTCCGAGGAGAACCATAGTCTGGGCAATCTCGGGCCTAATTCCGCTCAATACTGCCTGAACTCCTAAAAGCCTCAGTGCATCAATGACCTGGAAGATTTGGTTTGCGACCATCGTATCCACAATCGGAACCCCTGATAGGTCAACGATGAAATAGGTGACACCAAGCTGAGCACTCTTCCTAAGTGATTCTTCCATTAGCAGCTTGGCCCGATATGTGTCGATGGTTCCAACCAGCGGCAGCACAGCCACTCCTTCTTCAAGGGGAACAACTGGAACCGACAATTCTTCGATTTCCCTCTGCGCCTTTTTCATCATGTCCTTATGATGTGCCACAAACGCAATGCTGAAGCTTTGGGCAGCCTTATCAATGATTCTTTGCAATTTTTTGTTCGCCTCATTATAATTACTCAGCGTCACTTTATTTTTCTGGCCTACTTCACATATAATTTCGGTCATTTCTTCGCGATAATAATTCAGTTCATCCAGCGCCATATCGATGGTCATTCCGAGTTCAGAACAAAATGCGCCGGTCTTTTTGCCCCATTCTTCAATCTTTGCCAGGGCAGTATCGAGATCATCAACGAGCAATTCCTCGTATAACCCAATCAGATTTACTCTTTGTTCCCGGAGCTGCTCTGAAATTGGTCCAAGCTGCTCAGGATACTTCTCAACTTGTTTATCGGTTATTTCATTGGCAAGATCTACTTTTATTTCTCTAATTCTATTAATAACACCTGAAAAATCATACATATCCTAAATCCCCCTTCCAACAAGGGATATTACCCTAACTTTTTTATCGGTAAACCACCTTTTAAAAACTTGAGATTTCCCCTGCTAAAAAGTGTATTTTTTCATAAAACAGGATAGGTTAGGGCTGAGTGGTACAGCTTCCACTCTTCATGATAAAACATGCCGGGGTTTTGGTTGCGATTCATTCATATAGCACTGAAAAGGCTGTCCAGACTCCCATATAAAGGATTTTTATAAATTTACTTTTATCATAAGGGTCAACTACCCCCACTGAGATAGAGCGTTTCAGTGGGGGCTTGAGTTAGAACTCTAGGTCTTTTCGTCCAACACTAGACAGATTGACGCTCTAGAATCCATGTCTCCTTACGGTGACACCCCAAGTATTTTTTAGGTCGGTACTGGCAACGGACGATCGTTTTCCCACTTGCACCCTCCCTACTATGAGTTAAGGTTCTCCGAATGGATTCGGCGAAGTCATAGCCTTGCGGACTATGTACTACAAGCCCCGGCACAAACATGCCGAATACTCTTGGATGGTTGACACACCCACTACGCTATGCACTAGGCAACAGCTTTACGTTTTTGCACTTTTAATACAGTTGGAGTTTTAACGTTGATCGTTTCGTGAAAGTCTACAACTTCCGATTTTCTCAACGTATTCAGCGCACCATTGATATCTGCATGGATACACTGACCAGCTTTGGAACGATACATTCCGCGAGTGATACGTTTGCCACTGAATGTGTAGGTGGATTTATCATTTTCTAACCAAACAGGAATCCTATCTTTATCCAAGAAACTTGCTTTGGACGTATAGCTCTCTTCCTGCTTCCTGAACCGGATGCCCTCTTTCATACATTTATTTTCGATGGCAGAGATCAACTTATTGAATGGAATTTGTACAAACGTCTGATTGTTCTTTTTCCCCATCTTACATTCTTGCTTCCAGCCGGCATTATACCCAACGACAATCGTATCGATAGTCAATCCTTTCACCTTTTTGAATAACAGGCCGACGGTTTGTGAGAAATATCCGTTGATTTGATGTTCACGTTTGTTCCAAAGTTCCGCAATTTGGTTGGTCACAACCCGTTTTGAAATCCCGTTTTCACTATTTTTTTGTTGCAGGTTGCTTATCTTCTTGTTGAAATATTGGTTGATGGATTTTAGTTCCTTGCCATCAATCAGAAAGGTTTCGCCATGATTCGTTGCACAACTTAACAACCGGTCTACACCTAAATCGCAGCTCAAAGCATGAACCGTGGTCGTTGGTTGTTTCTTCATTTGAGCGATTTGCACTTCATACGTGTAATGCACCTCAAAGAACCGACCTTTTTGCTTGGGCACAATTTCAATGTAGGAGATCCTCCTGTTTAACAAGTTTTTTGGCATACGTATCTTGATAGAACCGAAACGTTTTCTGAATTCAGTATTCATGGGAATTGCCCAAAACCCGTTTTTATCCACTTTAGGGACTTGAAAGATTTCGATCACGCGCTTTTCGGTAGATCGGGAGTATTTCGGAAATTTAGGACGGCCAGTGAATGTCTCAGGGTTTTCCTTCCACTTTTTCAACGCCTCGAAAAAGCTTTTTACTTCTGCATACAACGTCCTCCGAATAGCCTGGACGGAGTTCGATTGAACACCCCAATAGTTCACATCAGCCTGCATGGCAGCGTCTACTTCTTTAACGGTTGCAATTCGATTGTTCGTCAAATAACTTTGTTTCATCGTATATAATCCAACATTACGCAACGCTTTGGAACTATGTGACATGCGTTGAAGCAGGCGGAATTCCTTGGCGGTAAGACTCGCTCGTCCAATATTCTGTTTTTGAGTGAACCGTTGAATGGTTTCGGTTTTCTTTCGTTTACGCAATACCTTAACTGGTTTCTTTTTAGCCATTTTGCTCACCGCCTTTCCTGCCAGATAGATTGGTTTTCCTATCTATAATTATAGCAATAGGTTGGATGAAAGGCGAATGTTTGTTCGGTTTTAAATCAAAAATTTGTGAAAATTAGCTTCAGCATCGGCTGACGGCAATTCATCTCCACCTGAATTGTTGGGCTCCGCTCGTAACACAAATCAGATGGAGTCTTCTTGCCGAAAACGATAAATAGAGCGGAGTTAATAGCGTAGTCGACCACTCGGCCTTTTGATTGTCGGAAAAATACCCATACCAGTCTAATTTAATATGAAGATAGACGTCGGTCAGTAATTGGAAATACGTGGCCATACCAGTTGTGGCATATAAATCTATTAGGGGAATCCTTTTAGGCATAAAAAAAACAAGTAGAGGAAAAAGAATGGCACTTATTACTAATAGCCACATGTGAATGCCCTTCCCTTCAGCTATGCAATTATTCCTCTTAGTTTGTGCCAAGACAAAGGAATTATACCAAGGCCATTTTTATTAAATAAAGGATTTCCGAATGCAATCCAAAAGAAAGCGCAGTCTGCTTAATACGCTTTCCTGGCAACTGCTTTTTCATTAACCGAAGGCTGTTTTTTATTTCTCTTTCACAATTGCATTCCTTATGTCGTAATCGCTGAGATTGATATCCAGCTCGATATTGAGTGCAAGTTTTGCAAGCTGCAAGCCCAATAATGGTCCCATTGTTAACCCGGCTGCCCCAAGTCCATTGGCCGTAATAACCCCTTTCCAGCCCGGTATGAATCCTGCGACTGGAACACCTCCTGCAGTAAACGGGCGGAATCCAACTTTTCCTCCTAGGAATATACCATCTGCCAGGCCTGGGGCAATTTCCAGTCCATCAGTTAGATTTTTATGGACCCCACTTGCGGTTAACCGAGCATCATACCTGTCATTATCGCTTTCAGTCGTTGAACCAATTACGATCCTACTTCCGTCCAAAGGAACGATGTACTGTGTGGAAGGATCTATAACGGCCGGCCACTTTTCCATCTCTTTTGCATCGGGTAACTTTAGGTGGATAGTCTGTGCTTTCTCGACGTTTACATTAAAAGTAAGACTTATCGGCTTAAAAATTGCCTCTGCCCATGCGCCGGCACAAACTATGACCATATCTGCCATATAGCAATTACTTCCCACCTTTGCACCAGTCACTTGACTCCCTTTAAATTGGAGTTCCGCGTCTCCACTTATCCTAACGGCACGATTCCGTTCTGCAATACGAAGCAGCGAATTACGCAGGAGGCGTCCTTCTACAATGGCCGCCCCTTGAACAAAAACAGAGTGATAACCATCTGATAACAGTGGAAAGAGCGTACTGCTTATCTGTTCAGTGAGGCGGGAAATTTCTCCGATTTCCCGGGCATACCCTTCCCTTAACCTTGCCCGCTCTTCCAACTTCTCTATTTCCGACTCCTCGTGGTGAATAATAAGTGCACCGACTTTTTGGTAACCAACCTCCTGCTCGCCTTCTCTGTTTAATTCTTCCATCAGCGTTGGGAAATACCCTGCCCCAGCATTTGCCAACCTATACCAGGCTTCACTTTGCTCACCAACCAGCCAGGGACAAACAATGCCAGCAGCAGCCTCAGTTGCCTGTCCCTCATCCTCCCGGTCAATTATAAGGACCTCCGCACCCATCTTCGCCAAATGATAGGCTGTTGATGCACCAAGAATCCCAGCCCCAATCACGATAATTTTTTTCATAAACAGAATCCTTTCCCGACAAAATGAGCACTAATCTAGTATGAGAAAAAGAGCTTGAAATTATAAAGGAGACACCACTATTTACTAGGAAAGTCAGTTCAATAAAATGTAAGGAAGAGGAGATTCTAACAAAGGATGGCAGGCGAAGTAATTTTATAAAAACCATTCAAAAACAAAGACTTTTTAAAAGGAGCGAAGCAATGTGAAAAGGGTTGTTGTCACAGGTGCAGCAGGAAAAATTGGCCGGTGGACTGTCAGAACGTTTATGGAAGCAGGCTATGAGGTAATTGCCACTGACAGGAAATTGAGGGAAGAATCTGCTTCACCTAAATTCCTTCAGGTTGAATTGAAGGATTACGGCCAGGTTTCCCAGCTATTAAAAGGTGCATACGGAGTTGTCCATCTTGGGAACATTCCCACTGACGTAAGAAATACATCTCAGGCACTGTTTGAAAACAATATGCTAGTCAACTTTAATATCTTGGAGGCCTGCAAAGACCACCAGATTCCTAAGCTTGTTTGGGCCTCGAGCGAAACCGTTCTTGGTTATCCTTTTGTCGAAGAGGAACTTCACTACCTGCCAGTAGATGAGAAACACCCAACCCGAGTCAAGTCTTCCTATGCGATGGTAAAGCGGTTAACCGAAAACCTTTCACAGATGTTTTTTGATCTTTCAGGTAATAAGACGCAGATTGCAGCACTACGATTTGCCAATATCTATGAGCCTGACGAATATGAAAAATTGCCAATTATGCATTGGAATGATGAAAAGCAATGGGACCTTCAGAAGAAAAACGCTTGGGCTTACTGCGATGTTAGGGATGCTGCACAGGCTTGCCTGCTGGCCATTCAGAAAGATAATCTCGGAAATAATATTTTTCATATTACCGCCCCGGATACAATCATGCCGAAGCCGAGCCAGTACTTGGTGGAAAAATACTTCCCAAGCGTGGAACTAAAAAAGGACATTGAAGGATATGAAACATTGATGTCCCATGACAAGGCTAAGAAATTCCTCGGCTATAAGCCAAAATATACATGGCGGAACGTTTTGAACAGCGATGGAACAACGAAGGCTCTTCCTGAGGACCAAATGGCCCTATCAAAGACATCAATTTAGTTAAGAAAAGTTCCGGGGAAATTACCCGGAACTTTTCTCTTCTTAGATAAAGCCCCTCTCCCGTATATACTTGATGATACATTGCGCGGCATCAGCAACCATGCATTCCGAAGTATTGATGATAATCTCAGGATTCAGCGGGGGTTCATACGGGGAATTAATCCCTGTAAATTCCTTAATTTCACCATTCCGGGCTTTTTGATACAGGCCTTTAACATCCCTTTTTTCGCATACCTCAAGCGGGCATTGCACCCATACCTCAATAAATTCACCCTGTTCAAACAGCGCTCTTACGCTATCGCGGTCTTCGCGGAATGGGGAAATGAACGCAGTCAGGACAATTTGTCCGCTATCAACAAAAAGTTTGGAAACCTCACCGATCCGGCGGATGTTTTCAATCCTGTCTTCCTTGCTGAAGCCGAGCCCCTGGTTCAAGCCTTGGCGGATATTGTCCCCATCCAGTACATAACTCCTCACACCAAGACTATGAAGCTTGCGGTCAACTTCATTGGCAAGTGTCGATTTACCAGAGCCGGAAAGGCCGGTAAACCAGAGCACGAAGCTGTTATGGCCGTTTAATTTCCTGCGTTCTTCCTTAGTAATAGCGGCTGGGTGCCAGACTATATGCTCAGTCATGTTTAACCACCGACTCCTGAAGGCTGCCAGCCCGCTTTGTCATTCCCTCGATTAATATCTCGGCGACCTCTGGACGGCTGTACTCCTTAGGAGGCGCATCGCCATTATTGAGCATTGCCCTTACTTTTGTTCCTGACAAGGATACATGGTGTTCCTTGCCGTGAGGACATGTTTTGACAGACGCCATATTGCCGCATGCCTTGCAAAAATAGCTGTTTTCAAAAAACAGAGTTTGGATGCCAATTTCCTCTTTTTTAAAATTACTGAATATCTTCTGGGCGTCATAGGTTCCGTAATAATTGCCTACTCCGGCATGGTCGCGGCCAACGATGAAATGAGTACAGCCGTAATTTTTCCGGATAAGCGCGTGAAAAATGGCTTCACGGGGACCAGCATAACGCATCGCTGCTGGAAAGACGGATAGTAGCACTCTATCCTTCGGGTAATAGTTTTCAATAAGTGCTTTATAGCTTTTCATTCTGATATCACTTGGTACATCATCGGCCTTTGTTTCTCCGACAAGTGGGTGCAGAAATAGGCCATCAACCGTTTCGAGCGCACACTTTTGAAGGTATTCATGGGCTCTGTGAATCGGATTCCTCGTCTGAAAGCCAACAACAGTACTCCAGTGATTTTTCCTGAATAGCTCCCGGGTTTCCCTCGGGTCGCGATTTTCAGCTGGATAGGGGTTCTCTGGCCTCCTGACCATCACAATCGGGCCGCCAATGTAGACCTCTTCTCGTTCAAACAGTTTTTTTACCCCTGGATGCTCCAAGTCATCAGTCTTGTACACATGCCTTGCTTCCTTTTTCTTGTCTGGAATGAACTTGTCAGTAATCAACATCACCCCGTATACGACGCCATCCTTCTCAAGCCTGACAGTGTCTGTAGGTCCAATTTGTTTGGCGGCTGTCTTTGAAACTGCGAGTGTAATGGGGATGCTCCAAACGGTTCCATCCTCGAGGCGCATATTTTCTACAACTGACTGGTAATCTTTTTTTCCCATAAAACCTACAAGCGGGCTATAGGCGCCAATCGCAATCAATTCCAGGTCGCTGAGGGCCATCGCATCAAGTTCAATCGCCAGGGAATGTTTCGGGATCGGATACTCCTTATTCACAAGATTTACTAAAATTCCCCCATGGGGCTGAATCATGTCACTTCCTCCTAACATAGTCGTGTCAGCTTTTATAGACCGTTAACTGCTTCCGCTGGCATTATGCAGCCCGCATTCGGTTTTCTGGCTAGTCGCCCAGCGGCCGGAGCGCATATCCCCGCCATCTGTAACCGGTTTTGTGCATGGCTCGCAGCCGATAGATGGGTAGCTTTTGTCATGCAAAGGATTATAGGGAAGTTTGTTCAGCTCGATATACATCCAAATATCCTTCCATGTCCAATGAATGAGCGGGCAAATTTTTATATTTTTAAAGTTTTCATCTTTATTAATGAATTGAACATGCTTGCGGGTTTCGGACTGTTCCCTTCTCAGCCCGGATATCCAGGCACCAACTTGGCCAAGCTCGCTTGCAAGCGGCTCAACTTTCCTTATTTTGCAGCAAAGGTTTGGATTGCATTTCCACAGTTCCTTCCCATGGGCCTCTTCCTGGCTGCTTAATGTCATAGCTGGCTTCACCATTTTTATTGTAAAACCCGGATATCTCTTTTTTACCGAATCAATTAGTTCGTATGTCTCCTTAAAATGCAGGTCGGTGTCCAAAAAGAGAATCGTTGCATTTCTGTTCACCTTCGAAATAAGGTCAAGCAGAACAATACCTTCCGCCCCGAAACTGCAGGCGTAGACGATTTCATCTCCATATTCCTTGAAGGCCCACTTGAGGACTTCCATTGAATCCGCATTGCTTCCAAATACTTGCCCTGCCTTCTCTTCCTCCCACGTTTCATATGTTAAAGCCTTTCCCATCTCCATCCCCTCGCTATCTTCATGTGCCGGGGCACCCAACTAGGTAAAAACCTACGTACAGGTTATTCAATTTTCATAAAAAAGGTTCTTGCTGGTAAAAGCCTATTTCAAAAAATGAAATGGATTAGGTACGCATTTTCAATCTGGGCATATACTTTTGAAGAGATTTAAGGGATAGGAGTCCACAAATGAACGTGACTATTTTTCAAGGGCACAGCCATGATCTGCCTCCCTCCAACATTACAATTGTCATTGATGTGATTCGGGCTTTCACGGTTGCCCATTACGCCTTCCATCGGGGGGCAAAGGAAATCGTGCTTTCCGGGACTGCGGATGAAGCCATTCTTTTAAAAAAATCAAATCCTGATTATCTTCTCGCCGGGGAAATAGGCGGCCTTGCAATTCCGGGCTTTGACTTTGACAATTCCCCGAAAAGGATGGCTGCAGCCGACGTAGCGGGAAGAACACTTGTCCAGAAAACGACCAACGGTGTAAAGGCAACACTGAATGCGCTCGGTGCGGAAGCTATGTTAGTGACCGGCTTTTCCAATGCTAAAAAAACAGCGGAAGTCGCCAGAAAGCTGTGCGGGCCAGGAGCAACAGTAACGATCATTGCCTCCCATCCTGAAGGCGATGACGATCTTGCATGTGCTGAGTATATCAAAGCAATGATTGTTGGGGATAAATCTGTGGATAAGTCTGAAGTCGTTGAGCGAATCAGAGGATGCAGGCAGGCGGAAAAGTTTTTTGACCCGGACCAGCCTGAATTTATTGAAGAAGACATTTCTTTTTGCACAAACGTGCTGGATTGCGATTTTGTGATGTATGTGGACTGTTCGAAAAAGCTGCCACGATTAGTGAGGGTGAATGAGCATGAATTACACTGGATTGGACCTGCCCGCCCGGGAAAGAAAACCGAGGGTTAAAGGTCTGACGATATTGATTGACAACGGCATTCCCGAGGCTGTTTTTAAGGATACCATTAAGTCCTCCGCCAGCTTTGTTGATTTTGTTAAGTTTGGCTGGGGTACATCGGTTGTTACATCGAGTCTCGGAGAAAAAATTTTCTGTCTTAAGGAAAATGGCATCGACTATTTCTTTGGCGGGACTCTTTTCGAAAAATTTCTTAGCCAAAGCAAACTGGACGATTATTATTCCTATTGTAAAAGATACGATTGCAAATACATTGAAATCTCCAACGGAACACTGCCGATTTCCAATAAAGAAAAAGCCCGTCATATTGCCGATTTTTCGAAGGAATTTTGTGTTTTCAGTGAGGTAGGCAGCAAAGACAGCAGTGTCACAGCTGAATCGTCCGAATGGCTGGATTTCATCCATGAGGATTTCGAAGCAGGCGCCAGCAAGGTTATCACTGAAGCAAGGGAAAGCGGCACGAGTGGTATCTGCCATGCTTCTGGGGAAATGCGCTTTGATATTATTGAAGAAATTATCGGATCGGGGCTTGCCCTGGATAGGGTGATCTTTGAAGCACCAAATAAAAAAATGCAAACCTCTTTTATACGGATTGCAGGTTCAAATGTCAATTTGGCCAACATCCCATTCTCAGACGCGATTGCCCTTGAAACACTGCGGCTCGGATTACGGTCTGACACATTTTTCATCTAAAGGAGTTTTCAATATGAGAGATACGAATAAAGTATTCCACCTTGCGATTCCATGCAAGGACCTCGATGAAACAGTTGATTTTTATGAAAAGCTTGGCTGCCGCCTTTGCAGAAGGTACCATGACCGGGTTACCTTTGACTTCTTCGGCGACCAGGTTGTCTGCCATCTGAATCCAGACAAAATCGACCTTGTCCCGAAAATGTATCCGCGCCATTTTGGGATTACGTTTGTCGATCGCGACGAATTCGATCAGGCGCTCGAGCATGCACAGAAAAACGAGCTCCGCTTTTTCCAGGAGCTGATGGTCCGGTTTGCCGGCAAGCGGGAGGAACATGTCACCTTCTTCCTGATTGACCCTGCCAACAATTTGCTAGAATTTAAGTATTATCACGATGATAGTATGATTTATTAATAGGGAAAGGCCGGTTCAGTTTTTTTGTGCTGAACCGGTTTTTTTTCGTTTCCTATGTGGTAAATTCCTTGTTTCTTTATCGGCCTATAATTATGTCCAAGGAATCCTTCTTTGGCAATTCCGGATGACAGAGGCCCATTTAACAATTCTGTTAATCCGGATGATTTTTTACAATTGTTTACTAGTTTTATCCGGTACTTTTACTACTTATCCGAGATATTTTAAATATTTCCTAGGATTCACAACACATACTCGAGAATTTCATATTTCAGACACATCATTAAACATCGGAACAACCTCCAAGTAAACAAAGTGCCAGACAAACAAATTGATACGGAATCATTGGACACACTTTGGGCAGGAAGGGGATGCGAAATGATGCCAATAGCGCTTATTGGACTCATTTTGGGGAGGAAAAGAGGGTGAAATGGTTCCAATAGAGTTTATTGGAACCATTTCAACAAGAAACAAATACTGAAACGATGCCAATGGAAGTGGAAGCAAAATCGTTATTGCCTCTATATTCAAACATTGAATTAAAAAAGCAGTAAACCGTAATGTGATTGGCTGCTTGCATTACATCAATCCACTTATTCAGTTCGTTGCTGGCCCTTTTACAGCAGCAACTTCATACAATCCCGATTCAGAGCTGATGATATACTCAGGCTTCGGCTTGCCAAGGTTTGCTTTATGGCCGGCGATATGGGCATCGCTTTTTTCCCACTGTTTCCAGTATTGTTCGGATTCCCAGCGAATTTGGATGATGACTTCTTCCTCACCGCGGCGGACCTTTTTTACCATAATGGTCAGGTCTACAAATCCTTCCTGTTCCTCAATGATGCCGGGCTTGCTGAAACGTTCAACTACTTTTTCGGAATTTCCTTCTGTAATGGTCATTCTTCGCATTTGGACAAACATTGTACCATCCCCATTCATTTAGTGACTATCCTCATTGTAAATGATAATCATTTTCAATGAAAGAGGACTGCTCTAAAAAGTTCATTGGCTGCTATACACCTTGCCATCCAGCAAATCCTTAAGGGTTGTATGATCGAGCAGCTGTGCAACTGTATCTCTAACTAGGGCCCATAAAGGCTTCAGCATACAGCCAGCTTCCAGGGGACAGCTCTCATACGATGTTATGCTGACACATCCCATTGGCGCCAGGGGACCCTCCAGATTCCGAATCACCTCACCAATGACAATATCATTCGCGCTTCTGCTAAGTTTATATCCACCGTGTACTCCACGCTTGCTTTGGACGTAGCCGTTTCGTTTCAGCTGCAGAAGCAGCTGTTCCAAATAATTGATTGGGACAAGTGTCTTCTCTGCTATTTCACTGATCGGGACTAGCCTGCTTTCGTCACTTCCGAGGCAAATAAGTGCCCGCAGCGCATATTCTCCCCTGCTCGATAGCCTCATCGCTCCCCCTCCTTATATAGGCATTCATCCAATCTTCCCCAAACGAAGAACCTTCATTTTTGTCCCGACATATTGTACGTTACAAACTTGATTAGATTAGTCAACAATCACCAATATAGAATGCTTCTAACTAGTCTATTCAGCATTTTTATAAAAAAGGAGAGATATCATTGAGGAGGCTTATTATTCTTGCGTTCATTGGCCTGGCAGCACAGCTGGTTGATGGTTCCCTTGGCATGGCATACGGGGTTACCTCAACGTCATTGCTGCTCATGTTTGGAATTGCTCCCGCCGTGGCATCCGCTTCTGTGCACATGGCAGAGGTTGTTACAACAGCGGCATCCGGTGTATCGCATATCCGGTTTGGAAATGTCGATAAACAAGTTGTTTACAAACTAATCATCCCTGGGTCAATAGGTGCTTTTCTCGGGGCAATTTTTCTGGGAAGCATCCCCGGCGATATAATAAAACCTTATGTTTCCGTATTCCTTCTCCTGTTAGGTGTTTTCGTTATCTACCGGTTTCTGTTTAAGTTTTCCACAACAAACCAACCTTCTATTAAAAAGAAAGGCAAAAAGTTCTTTGTCCCGCTTGGTTTTATTGCAGGTTTTTTTGATGCAACGGGCGGAGGAGGCTGGGGTCCAATCGCAACTCCAGTATTGCTGACAAGCAGCAAGATGGAGCCGAGAAAAGTTATTGGCTCTGTTGATACAAGCGAATTCGCGATTGCGGTCTCTTCAACGATCGGCTTTCTTTTGACGCTTGGCTGGTCACAAATCAACGTTCAATGGGTTATTGCCTTGATGATAGGCGGCTTGATTGCAGCACCAATCGCGGCTTGGCTTGTGAAAATCATTCCGACAAACCTTTTGGGAACTCTTGTAGGTGGAATCATCATTTTAACCAACATCCGTACTTTGTTGGGGACACTAGATGTATCTCAGACAATCAGTTTATTCACTTACGGAAGCCTTGCTATCCTGTGGGCAGCAGCCATTGGGTCTGTCGTTTATAAATTAAGGCAGGGAGTTGGCGGAACAGCAAGCCTGGAGTGAATAGGGGTTAGCAGGGGCAATTTATCTACTCACCCCAGTTTGGCTGCTTTCCCTATTTTTTTCTAAGGTAATTCGCCTCACTGCTGCAGGACTGGTTTGTCCTGAATATCTAAAAATGTGTCCTGAATCGTTTGGGAAATGTCCTGTATTTTTTGGGAAATGTCCTGTATATATGAAAAGTTGTCCTGATTATTGAAAAAGTTGTCCTGATCCATTTAGCTACCTCCGTGTTTAGGTCGTTAACGTACCCCTATCAACAACCTAACCAGGTTTTTGTGGAGAATTGATCTTTTTGGAGAGTTAATTAATCCACAAAATAACTTCTTGTGGATAAATTGTTTATAATTATCCCACTAAATTTATTTGAGGAAAATTTGCAGATGAAAATTAAAACGGTCCAGAGGACATCACCTCTGGACCGTTTTGCTAAGTATATGTCTCGCTCACAAGTTTCCTTTTGGCCCGAAAAACTCGAAATGAATTCTGTCGTCACTTACACCGATTTCCTTCAGAGCGCTATTGATTGCTCTCATAAACGGTACAGGTCCGCAGAAATAGAAGTCTGCCTCGCTGACAGGAACATTCTTTTCCAGCCATTCACGGGTTACATAGCCTTCTACGTCGAACTTGTTTTCGTTTCTGTCATCCTCGGTTGGTGAATCATAGAAAACATATGATCTAATGTTTTCCTTTTCAGATAAAGCTTCTACCTCATTCCTTAGCGCATGCAATTTGCCATTTTGAGCCGCATGGATAAATGTAACGTTTCTCTCAGGCTGAACTTCCGAAACGGTTTTAAGCATACTGACCATTGGAGTGAGACCAACACCGCCGCTAAGCAAAACGACCGGGTTCTCTTTTTCCGTATTTAGGACAAAGTCGCCAGCCGGAGCACTAATAGGAAGGATATCCCCTTCTTCGACTGTTTCATGAAGATAATTTGACACCATACCATCTGGATTGGAGGTCCCTGCCTCACGCTTTACACTGATTCGGTAATATTCTTTTCCCGGCGAGTCGGAAAGGCTGTATTGGCGCATATGGGTGAATTCTTCACCAGCAATCTCGAGCTTGACGCTGATATATTGTCCCGCCTGGTAGGAGGCGATGTCTTTTCCATCCTGTGGTTTTAGATAGAAGGAAGTAATAACATCACTTTCTTTCACCTTGCGCTCCACAATGAAATTCCGGAAACCGGCCCAGCCGCCTTTTTGGCTGGATGCCTCATCATACATTTCTGCTTCGACGCTAATGAATGCATCTGCAATCACTCCATAAGCTTCGGCCCATGCATTGATAATTTCATCGGTAGCAGCTTCTCCTAAAACATCCTTGATTGCCAGTAATAGATATTTTCCTACGATAGGATAATGTTCTGGTTTAATGCCAAGACTTCTATGCTTATGGCCGATTTGCTTTACAACAGGGATGATGGCCTCCAGGTTATCGATATATTTTGCCGCTGCATATACTGTAGCTGCAAGCGCCTTTTGCTGGCGGTTTTGTTTCTGGTTAGCATGGTTAAAAATATTCAGTAATTCAGGGTGATCTGTAAACATCATTTGATAAAATTTTGTGGTGATTGCTTCCCCATGGACCTCAAGAACAGGAACTGTGGATTTAATAATCTCAATCGTTTTTTGGTCTAACAAAACGAGCACTCCCCTTTAAGTAATTATTACTATTCACATAGTGATAATATATAAAAATTCACTTTAAGGCAGTGATTTAGATCACAGATTGATATATTTAAATAATTTTACTCATTTGCTTCTTTGACTTGCTTTACTATTTCAGGCTACATAAATTAAACTAAGCTTTTTGTGATTTTACTAAGGGCAGCTATTAATTGCTTGGTACAGGTGCCCTTTGCCTGTCAGGATCCTTCCTCATATTAAGGCGCTTTTTTAGAAAAAGTATATTTGGAGTACAATTTGGTTCACCCCGGATATCGAAATATCCTTGAAAGAGAATTTCGAGTACATTTCGATGCAGCACGACAGATGAAATGTCCTTGAAATGGGGTTTCGAGTACATTTCGGTGCCGCCGGACAGGTAAAATGTCCTTGAAAAAGAATTTCGAGTACATTTTGTACCTGCCTGGATAGGGAAATGTCCTTGAAATAGACTTTCGAGTACATTTTGCATCTGGGAAATGTCCTTGAAATGGGTGTTCATGTACAATTTGAGCCTGCCAGGTTAGTGCCGCGGTCCATAATTGACTATTTTTCCTCCAAGATACCAAAGAGAGCTTAATCACTTGAAAAGCTTTGTGCAGCATGGTTAAGTAACGGTAACGAGTTGGTAAAGGAGTGTTTTGAAAGTGTCTCACCAAGATTTCATGCAGCTGGCAATTAACCTGGCTTACGATAACACGAAGAACAAAAAGGGAAAACCGTTCGGGGCTGTCATCGTTAAAGATGGAGAGGTGGTTGCAACTGGGGTAAACGAAGTTCTAAAAACTCATGATCCAACCGCACATGCCGAGTTGCTCGCTATTAGGGAAGCGTGCACCGCTCTGGGCACTACCGACCTTTCTGGCTGCAAGCTGTACGCAAGCGGAGAACCATGCCCGATGTGCCTAAGCGCAATTTATTGGGCTAATCTTCAACATGTTTACTATGCGTTTACGGCGGAGGAAGAGGAAGAAGTTGGCCTGGGAACACAGTATGTTTATCAGCAAATTGCCCTCCCGATTGAAGAAAGGGACATTAGATTGAAGAGATTGGACAAGGACCCACAAGTCAACAATCCGTTTGCCCTTTGGAAAGAGCAAAACTCTTAATGGACAAGGGCTTTTTTCCGAACATAAAGTTGGCCTCACTTCTGTTATGTTGCATTCTGTTGCTTATAGGATGTGTCTCTTCGAACGAAAACCAATCGGCAGAGGAGAAGAAGAATCATATGACAAATGAAATCGATACTCAACTGATTCAAGCTGCTGAAAACCAGGAAACAGAAACCGTTGAGATGTTAATTGAGGCGGGAGCCAATATAAATGTGCAAAATGAGCAGGGGCAAACCCCTACGATGATTGCAGCCTATAATAACGATGTTGAAACGGCGAAAGTATTAATTGAAGCAGGAGCAGACGTCAACAAACAGGATGATATGAAAAACAATCCATTTCTGTATGCAGGTTCTGAGGGATATCTTGATATTTTAAAGTTAACCATTCAGGCTGGAGCCGATCCGGCCATTACGAACCGTTACGGAGGAACCGCCTTAATCCCTGCTTCAGAACATGGATATACCGAAGTAGTGAAAGAACTTTTAACAAAGACTGATGTTGATGTGAATCATATCAACAATCTTGGCTGGACTGCCTTGCTTGAAGCTATTATTCTAAATGATGGCGGCAAAAAACAACAGCAAACCATTAAGCTGTTAATTGAACATGGGGCCGATGTGAATATTCCGGACGGCAATAATGTTACCCCTTTGCAGCATGTGCGCGAAAGAGGATTTAAGGAAATTGAACAAATTTTAATGGATGCTGGTGCAAACTAAGAAGGCACAGCCTTGCTTTTGGCAGGGTTGTGCTTTTTGTTTTCCCGCTTTTAGAAAGGTCATCTTTTTGCCTTCCTTCCATGACTAGCTTTATTTTCCACAAGTTTTTATGGAGCGATTCCGCAAAATAAGCTTATATTGTGTTTTGATACGGCTACTACTGCTATTTTATAAGCCAAACCTATCGAGGTGTTTAAGTGGACAGCAACTGGTTTGATATAACGATTCGTTCTCTTTTATTTTTAGCTGTTCTGTTTTTAATGACCAAATTACTCGGTAAAAAGCAGCTTTCCCAAATTTCTTTTTTTGAGTATGTATCCGGAATTACGATTGGGAGTATTGCAGCTGAAGTCATTATGGGCCTTGAGAGAAACTTATGGCATGGAGTAGTAGCGATCTTGATTTTTTTTGCAGTTACATATTTAGTCGACTATATCTCTCTAAAAAATAAAAAATTCCGGGATTTCACTGAAGGCAAAGCAACTGTATTTATAGAAAACGGAAATATATTAGAAGGAAATTTAAAAAAGGAACTTTACACGATTGATGATTTAAACACATTGCTTAGGAAAAAAAATGTGTTTAACGTTTCTGAGGTGGAATTTGCCGTTCTAGAGCCGACCGGTGATTTAAGTGTATTTTTGAAAAAAGAAAACCAGCCGTTAACCGCGAAAGATTTAAATCTTAACGTTAAAAATGAGAGAGTAACTCAGACTGTTATAATGGATGGAAAAATATTATATGATTCCCTTGCTGCCGCAAAACGGTCTCCTTTATGGCTCAAAATGGAGCTCGAGAAACAAGGTTTGTCGGTCGATAAAGTCTTTATGGCTCAAGTGGATTCTGCTGGCAAATTAACCGTTGACCTTTATGACAATTAGGCAAAGAAGCATAACCCTATTGAAGGAGTTATGCTTCTTTTAGTTAGAACCGATTTTTCTCTTTTGCCTCGTTATATGTCTTCAGGTCATCTCTGACACTTCTATCCCAAAGCTTCACCCCGGAGTTGTAAGCAGATCGGTTAATCAAGTGTCCTGATATCGGCGAAGTCATGAAGAGGAAGACAAAGCCTAGTATCAGCCTTGAATTAAAATGATCAAGGAAGGAGTAAAAGTAAATAAATGTTCCTACTAGAATGAACATGACTCCTAAAGTCGTAGCTTTGGATGCGGCATGGTTCCGTGTATACACGTCTGGAAGCCTAATCACGCCGAACGTAGCAATAAGACATAGAAAGGCGCCGGCCAAAATGAAGAAACCGATTAAGAAATTAACGATTAGGCTCATTTTCGATAATCTCCCCTCTTTCCAAATATTTAGCAAAGGCTACCGTCCCGATAAAGGCCAGGATCCCGATCAGAAGGATGATATCCAGAAAGGCAGTCGATTTGTGGACAATTGAAAACAGCGCGGTTATCGCGACAAGATTAACGCCAATTGAATCCAGGGCAATAACCCTGTCTGCGGTTGAGGGCCCTTTAATGACACGGTAGATGAGCCCCAGCATAGAGAGTGAACAGCATAATAAAGCAATCCGTACAATTATTTCAAGCATTAGCCGCTCACCTCCAAAATAGCACGTTCAAATGTATTTTTTATATTATTAATTTCAGTTTCGATTTCCCCTAAATTCATCGCATGGACAAATAGGATTTTATTATCATCGGAAACTGAAATGACCAGTGTACCAGGTGTCAAGGTAATCAAGCTAGACAAGAGCAAAATCTGCCAGTCTTTCGTTAAATCGGTTTGAAGGGCAAAAATGCCTGGCCGCATATCCAATTTGGGCTTCAGTACAATTTTGATGATTGCAATATTGGATAACAGAAGCTCCTTGAAAAAGATGAGCGTCAGCTTTACAAACGACCAAATTCTATAAACATAGAAGCGTGTCTGGAAATAGCGCCTAAGCACAAATATGACAAGCAATCCAAATATATATCCTTTTATAAAATCAATAGGGCCATACGAAACCTTGATAAACATCCATAGGAAAGCTAGGACGACATTTAATAAAATTTGAAGGGACAACCTAAATCACTCCTTTAAGACAGCTTCAATATAGACACTTGGGTCCAATAACGTTTCAGCTGCCAGGTTAATATACGGCAAGAAGGACTCCGAGCCTATGCCGTAAACGGCGGACAAAACCACGAGTATGGCCGGAGAAATGAGAAGCCATCTGACAGGAGCCTTTTCCTCCCCTTCATATGTCCGTCCCTTCCCCCAAAAGCCATTTATAAAAATTTTCATTACCGAAAACAGGACAAGAAGGCTAGACATTAATACGAGGCCGGCAGCGATATAACTCTCCCCCTGAACACCGCCTTGAATGATCAGGAACTTACCAAGGAACCCGCTCAATGGAGGAATGCCTGCCAGTGACAATGCGGCAATGAAAAATGTCCAGCTAAGGCCTGGATACCGGCTGATCAGCCCGCTGATTTTTTTCAGATTGCTTGTCCCGGTTATCGCAATCATAATGCCAACGAGCAGGAACAAAGCTGCTTTAATGATCATGTCATGAATCAAATAATAGATTGACCCTGTCAAAGCAGCAGGATTCATAACGGAAACGCCGTATAAAATCACACCGACTGCTACAATGATGTTGTAAATGACAATATACTTTATATCCCAATAAGCAATTGCCCCTATTACTCCAACAACAACAGATAAAATCGCCAATACTGCCAACAGCTGGAAAAGGAAGCCATCATGGTGAAAAAGAAGGGTATAGGTTCTCGTAATCGCATATACGCCAACTTTTGTCAGCAATGCCCCAAACAGAGCAAGAACCGCTGCCGGAGGCGCATAATAGGATCCTGGCATCCAGAAGTAAAGCGGAAAGATTGCCCCTTTTAGACCGAATACAATTAAAAACAAAACCGCAATGACAGTCAAAATACCCGGCATCCCGTTTGCGCTAATCTCACTGATCCTTGTGGAGATATGAGCCATGTTCAGTGTTCCGACTACGGAATACAAATAGGCGACAGCAATAACAAATAAGGCCGAAGAAATAATATTGACGAGCAAATATTTAATCGTTTCACCTAACTGAATCTTTGTTCCGCCAAGCACTAGCAAAACATATGAGGACATGAGCATCACTTCAAAGAAGACAAAAAGGTTGAAAATATCCCCAGTTGTAAAGGCCCCGTTGATCCCGACTAATAAGAAGTTAAAAACCGCATAAAAGTAATGATTTTCTCTTTTTTCCCCTATTGAAAAAAAAGAATAAAGCAAACATGCGAATGCGATGATACTTGTGGTGAACACAAGCAGCGCGGAGAGCATATCGGAGACGATCGTTATTCCGAAAGGTGCATCCCAGCTGCTGATATTGAGTGATTGAACTCCATCAAAGCGGACTTTTTGAACAATAATAAAGGAAACAATGATCCCGGCAACAGCTGATAACGTTGCCAGCGCACGTTGAAAGATTTTATTTTTTCTAAAAAAGATTAATATTGCCCCTGTGAGTAAAGGTATTAATATCGGTAAAAGAATTAAATTAGTCATTTAGCTTGGATCCTCTCATTTCTTCCACATTATCGGTCCCCAGCTCTTTATAGGATCGATAGGCCAGAACCAGGAAAAAGGCTGTTACCCCGAAAGAGATAACAATAGCCGTTAAAATCAGAGCCTGCGGGAGTGGATCTGTATAGATGGTAATATTGTCCCTTAGGATTGGAGCTGCTCCCCTCTTCAGCCCGCCCATTGTTAAAATAAGCAGATGGGCTCCATGGCTGAGCAGTCCTGTTCCGATGATAATGCGCAGCAAGCTTCTTGACAGCATTAAATACGTAGCGGTCATAAATAAAATTCCTATGACAAAAGCCATTAAAATCTCCATTATTCATCCCCCCCTATTGTTTGAATAATGGTCATCGTCACACCGATAACAACAAAATAGACACCCAGGTCAAACAGTGTTGCGGTATGGAGGGATAGTTCCCCAATCACCGGGAGATGAACATCTGTAAAAACGTGGGTTAAAAAAGGTACATTAAACAGCATTGCTCCGGCGCTTGTTGCTATCGCAATCAATAACCCAATAGCCGTGAGAAACCGATAATTGATGGGCAGGATTTTCGCAACTGTCTCAATATCATACGTGATTAACAGGAGAACAATCGCCCCCGAAGTCATCAAGCCGCCGATAAAGCCGCCCCCAGGATAGTAGTGGCCCGCAGTGAAAATATAAACCGAATATAGGGCGATGATAAAGAGCAACACTTTAAGGGACGTTTCAAGAATAATATTATTAACTTTTCTCACCCTTGTTTCCCCCTATCCGATTTCAATCTAATCATTCCGTATATCCCAAGCGAGGCAATCGCAAGGACCGTTATTTCAAAAAGTGTATCAAAACCGCGGAAGTCCACGAGAATGACATTGACCATGTTCTTCCCGGCTGCTTCCACATACGTATTTTCAACGTAATACTGTGAAATTGAATCAAAAAGCTTATTGCTATGGGCGGAGAGTGCAATAATTGTGACAATTGCCCCAACCCCAATGGATATAAGCGCATTTGTCAGCCTGAATCTCATCCTCGTTTCAAGCTTCCGGTATTTCGGAAGGTGATAAAAACAAACCAGGAAGAGAGCGACCGAGATGGTTTCGATAACCAGCTGGGTTAACGCCAAATCCGGTGCCCTGAAAAGCACATAGAACAGTGAAACCGTATAACCAACTGAACCAAGGAGGATAATTGAAGTCATTCTTGATTTAACAAACAAAATGCTTATTGATCCAACCACGATAAACAGGACAAGGACCATTTCATAAATTCCGATTGATGAAACATTGCTCGTATCAAGTTTAAATGCATTCTCCCTTATGAGAGCCGCAGATAGAATGAAGATAAAAAATGCAAAAATATAAACAAGATAAGATCTAATCGAGCCGGTCATATAGCTGCTTGTCATCCTGTTGGAGCCGTTCTGGGCCTTTTCTATTAGACCATCATAAAAGCGGTTCAGTGAAAGCTTTTGCGGAAGTTTTCCGTAAATCCTTCCCCACTTTGGATATGTTTTGAAAAGGAAGAAGCCTAACAGGATGACTCCAAGGGTCATGAAAAGTTCAATGTTAGGACCGTGCCAGAACGAGATATGTACATCGAACTCTTCCCCCGCACCCAATAAATCCGGCAGGACAGCTGACATTGCTGGAGAAATCAAAGTGCTTGCAAGCAAATTTGGGAAGAGGCCGAAAATGACAACAAGAGCTACTAGGATCAAGGGAGAAATCAACATCCCAATTGGAGCTTCATGCGGCTTATTACTCAGTTTTTCCGGCTGGAACTTCCCGGTGAACGTTTTAAAAACAAGGATCATGCTGTAGACAAACGTAAAGATACTTGCCACCCAGGCAAGCACCGGGAATAGAATTCCCCATGTTTCCAGGTTGAATATATTCATTTCCCTCACTTGGACCATGGCCGTAAAGAACATCTCTTTACTTAAAAATCCATTAAAAGGAGGCAGCCCAACCATTGAGAATGCCCCGATTGCGGAAATTGTAAAGGTGACCGGCATAAACTGCATTAACCCGCCAAGCTTCCGGATATCCCTCGTGCCTGTTTCATGGTCAACAATTCCTGCAGCCATGAACAGGCTGCCCTTAAAGGTAGCATGGTTGATTAAATGAAAGATTGCTGCAGTAACCGCTATTGTGTAGATATTGTCATCCAACGCTTCATAATGGAGAGCAGCTGCCCCGACCCCAAGCAACGACATAATCAGCCCGAGCTGGCTCACTGTTGAAAAAGCAAGAATGGCTTTTAAATCGGTTTGCTTTACCGCAAAAATTGATCCCCAAATTAACGTTAACAGGCCGACTCCTCCAACAAGCCAGAACCAGACACTCGATTCCCCGAATACAGGAGTGAACCGTGCTACAAGATAAATCCCCGCCTTAACCATTGTCGCCGAGTGCAAATACGCACTAACAGGCGTTGGGGCTTCCATGGCATCGGGCAGCCAGATGTAAAAAGGAAACTGAGCTGATTTTGTAAAAGCGCCAAGCAAAATGCAAAGCAGTGCAGGGACAAATAAAGGATGATTGAAAATTTCATCCGAAGTACTGATGATTTCGGTCATGCTGAATGTACCGGTCATCACATAAAGAAGGATAATCCCGCCAAGCATCGCCAGCCCGCCAAACACTGTAATCAGCATCGACTTTTGAGCTCCATACCGGGACCGTTCCCGTTCGTACCAGTAGCCGATCAAGAGAAACGAGGAAAAGCTGGTCAACTCCCAGAAAGCATACATGACAATTAAGTTATCGGATAACACAACCCCAAGCATTGCTCCCATAAAAAGCAACAAATAGACATAGAAAGTGTTGAGCTTTTCTTTATCTTTAGCTAAATAGTAAATTGAATAAAGGATTACGAGTGCGCCTATCCCTGTGATTAAAAGGGCAAATAATAAACCAAGCCCATCAACTTTGGCTGTGAAATTCATCCCCAGGGATGGAATCCATTCAAAGGTTTCCATTACCCTTTTTTGGCTCATCGTTTGAGGAAGATAGGAAAGGAAATAAGCAAATAATAGGATGGGCAATGGGAGAACGAACCATCCCGTATGTACGCGTCCGAACCACTTATGGAAAAATGGAATGAAAATAGCAAATAACAACGGCGAAACGATCGCCAAGAGCAAGTAAGACAAAGTAATACCCTCCTATCAAATCATTGTTTTTAGTATGTACAATCAGCTGAAATTTGTGGGCTTTTTGGTTTCTGCTAATACCCGCCCTCAAATTTTTAACTTGGAAACTGCCGGTAGCGGGGACTTTGGCGTAAAAAACAAAAAGGAGCCTGTCACCAAAGGGCATACTTCCCCCTTGGTGACAGACTCCTCCATAAAAACCATATTTTTATAATAATCAGAAACCTCACTTAAACCTATTCTAGCTTACCACTTTCATTTTTCTTGTTCAACTAACTTGCCTGACAGAACCCCGCCCGACGTGCAAAACACAAAAAAACCACTTAGTTTATAGTACTATATAGTTAAATTACAAAAGTGAAATGATTTTACGCTTAAGAGTGGTATTGTGCCAGCTGGAGCGTGTTTCTAGAGGAGAGACTATGTTCAATAAAATTAAAGCTTGGGCGAAACAGTTAAAAAGGAAGATCTTTATTCTTTATTTTGCATATAAAGATGAGCGAGTACCTTGGTACGCAAAAGTGTTTACTGCAGTTATCGTCGCATATGCATTCAGCCCAATAGACTTAATACCCGATTTCATTCCGATTCTTGGTTACCTGGATGAAGTGATTCTGCTTCCAATAGCGATTTGGCTCGCGATGAAGATGATACCGAAAGCAGTTTTATCTGATTGTGAAGTGAAGGCAGAACAAATGATGAAAAACGGCAAACCTAAGAATTGGATTGCCGGCCTCATAATCATATTAATTTGGGTTGGATTCACGGTATGGGCATCTATTAAAATTTATCAGTTTTTAAACTAAACAAAATATATCAACCTCTATTACTTTTTTAAAAAAGAGCTAATCAACTTTACTTGATTAGCTCCAAATTTTTTTATTTTACAACAAAACAGCTCGCTTTGTTTGGGGCTAAACTGTCCTATTCTTGGATACTAAGCTTCCTTACCCTTTGCCATCAGCTGACCAAGAGAAAATAACTTGCTGCCATTTAAGACGAAATACACTGATAGGGCTAATAATACAAGATCGTAAGCATAGCCATTTAGAAAACCATCTGGCAATTTCACCGTAAAGATTGCACCAATCATGATTAGACCCAATAGTAGCGAAGCAACCCGGGTCCCTAAACCAAGAATCAGCGCAATACCACCTACCACTTCAATCACAGCTACTGCATAAGCAAGAAAACCAGGTATCCCAATACTATCAAACCAGCCTACCGTATTCTCTATTCCACCTTGAAACTTAGAAACGCCGTGTGCTAAAAAGACAATACCTAGTACAACACGAAGTATAAAAGTTCCAATTTCATTTCTGTCAGACATAAGATGTACCTCCATTACTTAATGTTTTTATCTCTATTTAACATATTATAGATTGATATATTTTTAATTCAAGGTTTTTTACAATAACTTTACAATCTTTCTAACTGAAAGGCTTTTTCCGATAATATTGGAAAAAGCCAACCCGAAGCTCATCTCATGGGAGGGCGGCACGTTTGTCTTTTGTATAACAAGCTATTCTTCAGTTCCCTTTTAAATTCTTATGCAAAATATATCCCTGGAAAAAACCAATCATTGCAAGGTTCACACCATTGTTTAGAAACTGAAATTAGGAGACAACTGCATGTCACTAATAAAAAACATTGACATTATGTGCACAAAGTTTCATAATCGTACTTATTATAAGATTAAACAAAATATTATAAACAATTTGTTAATCTTGTTTTCATTAGCGCGAAAAGTGAATAAGCAATATTTTTCTTATCAAGAGAGGTTGAGAGAATGGCTCTATGACACCTCAGCAACCACCGTTTAGACGGAAAGGTGCTAATTCCTGCAAGTTTGGTGAAAACTTGCAAGATAAGAAGGAACCTTGTGAGTGAAGGTCTTCTTCTTATCTGAAGAGGGCCTTTTTGGTTTTACAGAGGCAGTAAGGCATCTAACTGCTGTGAATGGGAATCCTCCACGTTCAATCCCAACTATTTTTATAAGAATAATTGAAATTTACAAGCATGGTAATCCAAATTATTAAAAAGGAGAATGAAGAAAGTGACGAATCAGATTGCAAATTCACAATTGAGCTTTGGAAAGAAGGATGCACCTGTAAAAGTTGAGGTTTTTTTGAATTTAACCTGCCCCTATTGTGCTACTTTTTTTGGTATTGCCGAGGATGTTTTACAGAACTACTTGGAAAATGGCCAGGTTGAATTCATTGTTAAGCATTATGACAAGCCTAGAGAGATGTTATTAAATGGAACCTTAATCAACTTATTCCTTGATTACAGCAACCCACTCCGTGTGAAAAACATCTTAAAGGAATTATTTGCAACACAAGGCGATTGGGATCAACTGAATAATCAAGAAATCAAAAAACTACTAGCGGAAAAATATCAGCTGAAAGAAGAACCAGAAAATACCGAAATCAGCCTGAAAGTGACCGCAGAAGCTATAGCCAGAAATGTAAAAATGGTACCGACTGTTTTCATTAATGAAAAGGAGTATCAGTTCCCAACGGAACTATCTGCCAGTGAATTAAAAGCCTCAATTGAAGAAGAACTGGCTAAGTAAACTATCACAAGTTACGCCGGAAGGGAGAATAAAAGTGAGTACAAATGAAATCGGACCCCAATTAGCAAAGCTTCCAAAAATCCATCCAGCGTTTTTCCGAAAGTATCGGAGTTTTGCGGATGATGTTTGGCAAAAAGGAGTTATACCTGCGAGAGAGAAAGAGATTATTGCTGTTTCGGTAACAACCATAACCAAATGTTCTTATTGCACGCAATTCCATTCAAAAAAAGCGAAAAAATTAGGAGTTACTCAAGAAGAATTAATAGAAGGAGTTACGATAGCCACTTCGCTTGAAACTGGAACCGCACTCCTCCCTTCACTTCCGGCTGGGGTGTTTGAAGAACTGGGAACCGTGAACCAAGAGGAACAATTACTCGGGCTTTTTCCTGATCAATCTAAACATTTGCATGACTTGCTTATCGTACCGTTCACAGAGTCTTCAGGTACGTTATCTACTAAACTTGTTATCTTGATTTCTTATGCATCCGCGCATGCTTTAAGATCAAACGAGTATATACGAAAACTTAAAGTTATCGCAGCTAACCATTCTATTAGTGAAACGGAGTTGGGCGAGGCTAGTTTGATTGCGGGAGCTTTGAGGGCAGGAAGTACAATAAGGCATCTGGCTGACGTTTTGGATGTTTATGATACGGAAAGGAGATAAAACGGTGTGAGTCCAAGAATCAAACATACATTAGATACTGCTATACCTTGGGTGATCCCGACTCTTTTTTTAATACTATGGCAATTATTGGGTTCCTTAGGGATTTTGCCAAAAGAAATTCTGCCTACGCCTTTCGAGGTTATAAAAGGGACCATTCGGCTAGCAGAAGATGGGAGCCTTTATGAATATATATGGATAAGCACAAAAAGAGCATTCATCGGCTTTTTTATTGGAGGATTTATTGGATTTATTTTAGGACTGATAAATGGATTGATTCCACTTGCCTCCAAGTTGCTTGATACATCCATACAAATGATTCGAACCATTCCACATTTAGCTTTAATCCCACTTGTTATTTTGTGGTTTGGCATTGGTGAAGACGCAAAGATTTTCCTAGTCGCTTTAGGGGTAGCTTTTCCTATTTATTTAAATACATATCATGGCATTCGTAATGTTGATAAAGGATTAATTGAAATGGGAAAGGTTTACGGATTAAAAGGGTTCCCTTTATTCTGGAATATCCTGCTGCCAGGGGCACTCCCGTCCATCTTAGTCGGTGTCCGCTATGCTTTAGGGATCATGTGGATGTCATTAATTGTTGCCGAAACTATTGCATCCGATACAGGGATTGGTTATATGGCAACTTCAGCACGCGAATTTATGCAAATGGATATTGTCATCTTAAGCATCATCCTATATGCACTATTAGGGAAATTATCAGATGTGCTGGCGTTGGGTTTAGAAAAAAAGTGGCTTAAGTGGCATCCGAATTTCTACAAGAAGAGAGCATAAAGCATGGAGGGAATCAGGTGTCAGGAATAAATGTTCAAATAAACAATGTTGATAAAAGATTTGGAGATTTAACGGTATTAAAGGGCATTGATCTGAAAATAAACCCAGGGGAGTTTTTGGCCATTGTAGGGAAAAGCGGCTGTGGGAAAAGCACCTTGCTACGTTTAATCGCAGGGTTGGAAACGATATCCAATGGTGAAATTCTATTTGACGGAACCCAGGTGAAGGGGCTGCATCAAGATACAAGAATCATGTTTCAGGATTCCCGTCTGCTTCCCTGGAAAAGTGTTTTAGAGAATGTCCAAATTGGTGTTACGGCGGATAAAAATAACAAAAGCGCGGAAACATCTCTATCCCATGTTGGGCTATTGGAAAAACAAAACGAATGGCCTTCTGTTTTATCAGGAGGACAAAAACAGCGCGTATCGCTAGCAAGAGCATTGGCTGGAAAACCCAAGCTATTGCTTTTAGATGAGCCGCTTGGCGCCTTGGATGCCCTTACTCGGTTAGAAATGCAAAATTTAATAGAGCAATTGTGGTCGGAGGAAAACTTTACAGCTATTCTTGTTACCCACGATGTTAGCGAGGCAGTACGATTAGCGGATCGGGTAATCGTGATTAAAGATGGCGGAATTGAGCTGGATACAGCAATCCCGTTGGCAAGGCCAAGAAATGTAGATCAAGAGTTTATCCATTATCAAAATATCATCCTAAATAAATTAATGCAGGAATAGTAGGAGGAGAGAATATGAGAGCAAAGTCAAAATGGATTTTAAGCTGCCTTCTTATTTTAATCGTGGGGATTTTGGCAGCATGCGGATCAGAGGAAAGCAGTTCTGGGTCAAATGGTGAAAAAGGGTCAACAGTCAAAATTGGCTATCAAAAAGGAAATACGTTAAATATTTTAAAAGCAAGAGGTACATTAGATAAAAGACTTGCCGAAGAGAATATTACAGTTGAATGGTCAGAGTTTCCAATTGGAACTGCATTATTAGAAGGATTAAATACTGGTGCGATTGATTTTGGGCATGCATCCGATGCAAATGGGGTCTTTTCACAAGCAAGCGGTAAAACGAGTGTATATGTAGCGTCTGATACACCTTATCCAAAAGGAGTAGCTTTAGTCGTTAAAGAAGACTCGCCAATTAAGAATGTACAGGATTTCAAAGGAAAGAAAATAGGGGTGACCAAGGGCGGGAATATGCATTACCTGTTGGTCAAAGCCTTAGAAAAAGAAGGGCTTACAGTTGAAGATGTAAACCTTATTTATTATAAGGATTCAGCTGAAGGACGAGTTGCCTTTCAATCCGGTGAAATTGATGTTATTGGAACCTGGGATCCATTCCTGGCTGTACTAGAATCGAGTACACCAACAAGAACAATTGTAAACGGTGAAAATTTAACACAAAATCGGACATTCTATTTTGCCTCGGAAAATTTCGTAAATAACCATACTGACACTATTAAAATCATATTAGACGAATTGCAGAAGTCAGATCAATGGGCAAATGAAAACACCAAAGAAGTAGCGAACATCTTATCCAAAGAGCTAAAGATTGATGCAAAACCACTTGAAGTTGCGAATGGCAGACGAGACTTTGGAGTTCTTCCTATTGATGAGGCAGCTGTTAAGGCACAACAAGATTTAGCAGATACTTTTTATGGTTTGAAACTATTCCCGGAAAAAGTAGATATTAAAAAAGTGACAGAGGAAAATCCCGACTGGTATCCAGAATCCGTAACCTCAAACTAGTTTAATTTTGCTTTTGAACGACCGCTACAACAACTAGTTGGTTGTTTGTAGCGGTTTTTTGTAAAAGCCGTCGCCAATGTTTATCATTTTAATCACCTTTATATCAACGAAAGCAATGCAAATTAATTTTTAAAAAGCGATGGTAGCTCCCTTAAGGTTTAGTCGGCTTCTTTTAAATCATTTTCCCTAATTCTTCTACATGTCTTGATTGAGATCACAGATAGTTTTTACAATCTTTTTCCGTTTGTTGAATAATAGTACTTCTTATATAATAAAAATCTTCGCCCTTCCTATACCTTTCACGAGTGGCATGATACTATGGTTTTTTTACCTCTGGCTGTTCAACCGCCCATCGTTGGGCAGGTTACTAATGGAATTTAGACTATCATCCAGACCTCCCCGGTAAGGACCAGTCTATCCCTTCTCTAATCCCCTCTAATATACAGATGAACCTTGCCTTTTTATTAAAATAATTTTTATTATATTTATTTATCTTGTTTTTAGATTCTTTTATCTTTGCAATTGACATAAATAAATTAATCTCTTAAATGAAATATGAGCGCTTAATATCCTGGTTTAAGGATAGCGCCAAATGCTGAGCGGCACCACTTTTTTCGATACACTTCACTAAAGTACTCTCAAAAGAAAGATAGCAAAGAATTAATGGCCACTCCGGGCCCGTCATATATGAATTCTCCTTTCCTATTAAGGAAGAGGTATGTTTCCGATAAAAAATTTTCTAATTACAATTGAACTTAATAAAGAACGTTAAACACTCTCCTATACCTGAAGGATAAATTAATACCCAGTAATATAGTTAAGACTGCTATACCAAGGTCAATAATAAATACTGATGTTACGCTAAAATACTTTGTGATCATTCCTGTTATAAATGGAATAACAATAAACGCTAAGCTAGAAGCAAGGCTGACATATGCGGTACTCGTGCCTTTTGTATCCGGGAAAAATTCAGCCATAATAGTAACGGCTAATTGAAAAATCCCTGAAGTTGATAATCCTAGAACGAATGCACAAATCATAATGACTTCCGGATATGGAAGAGCTAACAGAACTAGTAACGTAATAAGAGCTATAGACGGATAAATGGTCATTACGGTTATAGGATTAATTCCCTTTTTAAACAGGATTGCGAGCAGAAGGACGGAAATTAATCCTCCAATGCTATAAAAGCTTAATAATCCAATTGCTGCCACCTTACCCAACCCAACTATCTCCTGGCCGTACGTTGGAAGCCAGATTTGGATAATCATAAATAAAGCGACTGAACTAAAGGCAATCAAGACGACTCCTATACCTTCTCTCCTGAACCTAGGTTTCACTGAAAACCTCTTTCGTGTAGAGCTGTAATCCACTAGTAAGTAATCAAACTTTCCCTCTTTATGCTTTGGAAAAGCAGCTAATGTAAGGAAAAACCCGTTGATAAGGTAAGCTGCTGCAGGAACAAAAAAGGCCAATCCGTAAAACAAATGATTTGAAGTAATCAATACTACCAGAATAGGCAATAGGGTTGCCCCAATTGAGATAAAGGCTTTCAGCAGTACCATTGCGGTCCCTGGATTATTAGGGAAAGCTTCGATTAGAGCAGGATAAGCTCCTGAATCCATAATCGAGTTACAGATTCCCGCAATAATTGCAAAAACGAAAGCAAAAAGATAGTTGGGTGCAAGAGGTATACCAACTAGAAATACAACATATAACAATGTTGCAGTTACAACAAGCGGCTTTCTCCCAACCTTATCAGAAAGCCGTCCAGAAAAACTTAATGTAACTAATTTTCCTATCCCGATAGCAGAAATCAAAAAACTAATTTCTGCACTGCCGGTATTTAATTGTTGGGATAAAAAATTCATATTGGATGCAATAATTACATTAATCATTCCTAATAGTAAATAATTCAAATATACACCCGTTGCCATTTTTATATACTGATTATTCATAATGCCTCCCCCAGAAATCATTTCATTTACTATCCTTTCTTTAATCATTGTTCTGCTCGTCCTTAAGATACAAAAGCTAACCGGAAACAAGTTCCGGTTAGCTTTTGTTTGGTTAACTTTAGTTTCCTTTACAATTAAACAGCTACAGCTGAAATTTTCTTTGCAGCTTCTTTCACTTTTTCCAATCCTTCAGCAATGATGTTCTCAGCTTGGTCAGGTGCAGCTGCATGTCCTTCGATGACAACTTCATCAATGATTTTCATTCCGAACACGCCGCCAGCGACATTCTTAATGTAGTTAGCTGCCATTTCCATTGCTGCCGCAGGGCCTTCTGAGTAGATGCCGCCACGTGCGTTAAGAATGATTGCCTTTTTATCAGTCATAAGCTGGACTGCATTACCGTTTTCGTCATATTTGAAGGAATAATCTGCCTCATATACATAATCGATAAATGTTTGTAGCTTGGCTGGAATTGTCATGTTCCATAATGGGAAAGCAAAAACAACAACGTCAGCTGCAGTTAAAGCATCCTTTGCTTTTTGTTTTGCTGCCAAAATACGTTCTTCAAGATCTGTAAGTTGTTCACCAGATTGAAGCTTGCCAAATGCATTGAAAAGATCCTGGCCAAAGTACGGCATATCCTCAGCGAAAACATCAAAAGTTGTTACGTTGTCTCCTTCGAGGTTTTCCATGAAAGTTTCGTACATCTTGCTTGATACAGCTTCGGAAGCTGGTCTGTTGTTTGCTTTTACTACTAGTACGTTCATTTATATTTTATCTCCCATTTTATAATCATTTAAGATATCTCTGTTTTATATATCTCAAATTAAAGATATACTAAAATAAAATGATAGTCAACTTAATAAACTTTCCTCATCATAATACACCCATCAGTGAGATTTTTACTGCTCGTTAATTCGTGATAAACTATGAAAATGGTACCTGTTTCTTGTTTCTTTCGCTAAATATAATGCTTCATCAGCATGTTTAATTAACATTTCACTGTTAGTTCCATCTTTGGGGTACAGGGAAACACCGATACTTGCTGTTGCCTCAATTTTGTTCCCTTTAATGGTATATTCTTGTTGGAGTGCTTTATATAGCCTCTCAACGATTTTATAAACGCTCTTACTATTTTTAACTCCCCTAATTAAAACTACGAATTCATCTCCACCTAACCGGCCAATGATACTGTCTTCCCTTAAATTAGTTACCATCCGCTGTGAAAACTGCTTGAGCAATTCATCCCCTGCATCGTGGCCTAATGAATCGTTAATTTCCTTAAATTTATCAATATCTAAATAAAATAATCCAAGCTGTTCCTTTATTCTGCTTGCAGACTCAATACCATGTTCGAGAATTTCCATGAAACTGCGCCGATTTCTTAGACCAGTCAACGAATCAAAATAAGCCAGATGTTCAAGTTCTTTCTCATATTTTTTTCTGACCGTTACATCCCTCAATAGAATTTGCATTACGGCTTCCCCGTTGTATATAATCGGCAGGGCGGTAACCTCTGCATAAAACTGTTTATAGTCATAACGGATAAACCGTTCAACAAAAGTAACAGGCTTATGAGTGTGAAAATCTTCCATCATATTAAAGAGCTTTTGTTCTATATCTTTTTTGCTTTCCGAATAAATGAACCTCCAAATTGATCTGCCGACCATGTTATTTGGGGTGTCTTGGCCTAATAACCTTGCACCTGCAGGATTAACAAACAAGATATGATGCTTATTTCGGACTACAATTGCATCAGGTGAAAATTCAACCAGTTTTCGGTACCGGTCCTCATTCTCCTCCAATTTCCTTTGGATTTCCATTTGCTCAGTAAAATCCTTATACATCCCCAATGCCAGGATTCCATCCTTGTTAATGGCTCTATAGGTTGATAATATATCTAAAATTTCTCCATCTTTAGTCTTTCTCTTTGTAAAATAATTTTGTATATTTTCTCCCCTTCTTAACCTATCCAAAAATTCCTCATGTTCTTTATTACTCATACCATGCAAGGAAGGAGGAGGAGTTACTCCTCTAATATCTTCAATCGTCCAGCCCAATATTTCTGTAAACATTGGATTTGCTTGAAGGATTGCCCCATCATCCCCAATTAAAAAAATTGCATCATTTGTATTTTTCCATATTAATTCAAACGCTTTACGTCCGATTTTTGATAAATCATCCACATTAATATCCATCCGGCTGCCCCCTTTGCTGTGAATCAGAAGTCTAATTCCCTATCTAATTCCTGTGTTCTGCTTTTCCCTAACCTCAGCATGTGCTGTTTTATAGTTCAAGCCAACAACTAAAAAATGCAAAACCAATCCTTTTTTAACCTATTTGTCCGTCATGGCGATTCTATTAAAAAAGAGCCAATCCCAAATCACGATTAGCCCTTTTAAAGCTTTAATTCTATTTACTTCCTTTCTTTACCCATTCCGCCACAGTAACAGTGCGCTTTGCTTGATATTTTACAGCGGCTTCTACATCTTCAATCATCTTTCCGTCTTGTCCAACAGTAACACTTGTTCCATAAGGGTTGCCTCCAGCAGCAAACAATGATTGATCGGTAAAGCCTGGAGTCGCTACAATGGCTCCCCAATGATACATGGTTGTATAAAGTGATAAAATTGTTGCCTCCTGGCCACCGTGAGGGTTTTGTGCTGAAGTCATTGCACTGACGACTTTGTTTGCAAGTTTCCCATTAAACCAAAGGCCGCCCGTTGTATCAAGGAATTGTTTCATTTGGGATGGCATATTGCCAAAGCGAGTCGGAACACTGAAAATAATGGCATCCGCCCATTCAAGGTCCTCCAGGGTTACCTCGGGAACATGGTTTGTTGCTTCAACATGTGCCTTCCAGCTCGGGCTCCCTTCTATTGCTTCTTCTGGAGCAAGTTCAGGTACCTTTAAGACTCTTACTTCCGCACCAACTTCTTTCGCTCCTTCTTCAGCCCATTTTGAAAGCTGATAGTTTGTTCCGCCCATACTGTAATAAATCACAGCCAATTTAACATTCTCCATATTTTCATTCTCCTCTTTTGATGATTTTCCGAAAATCTTCGATAATATTCCCACGTAAGACACCCCATCTATATTAATTATTAAAATATTTCCGATACCACTGTGCAGCTGCTTTCACTTCCGATGGAGTTAATTGATGGCCTCTATTTTCCCAATGAAGTTCTACTTCCGCTTTGGCTGTTTCCAATAAAGTTTGAAGCTCAGCCGATTCTATTGGGGAGCAGATAGGATCATTTGTCCCTGCTGCAATAAACACCAGCGTCCCTGACAAATCAGGAAGCTCAATTCCTCTTCTTGGCACCATAGGATGGTGTAGAATCGCTCCTTTTAATGCGTTTTGATAATGGAATAAAAGACTCGCTGCGATATTTGCACCATTTGAATAGCCAATTGCCACGATATTTTTCCTGTCAAAACCATACTTTTCTGCTGCTTCATCTAAAAATTGATTTAATTCTTTTGTTCGGAAAATAAGATCTTCTTCATCAAAGACTCCTTCAGCTAATCTTCGGAAAAATCGGGGCATTCCATTTTCCAGTACATTCCCCCGGATACTTAATATAGAAGCTTCGTCATCAATCATTCCCGCAAGTGGCAATAAGTCCAACTCATTCCCACCTGTGCCATGAAGCAATAAAAGCGTTGGTTTAGTTGAGTTTTTACCTTTTTGATAAATGTGCTTCATTTTTTATCTTCCTCCAATACGCGGACCGCCACAGGGGGCAGGGTTTCCTTCAACTCTTCCCGTTTTGATTCAAACCAAGGTGGCAGCATCAATTTTTCTCCAAGTTCTTCAAATGGTTCGTCGACCGTAAAGCCGGGCTGGTCAGTAGCTATTTCAAAAAGGATTCCACCTTCTTCATGGAAATAGATAGCTTTAAAATAATTACGGTCCCTGATTTCTGTTGGATTATATCCTTTTTCCTCAAGAAGTGACCTCCACCGATTATGATCTTCTTCATCACTTGCTCTCCAGGCAATATGGTGAACTGTTCCAGCCCCCATAAGCCCGCGAACGGATGGAGTAAGCTTGATATCAATTGTGTTTCCAAGGCCAGAATCCGCTTTATATCTAAGGAAACTCTCTTCCTGCCCAATCAGTTGGAGCCCAAGGATATTCTCAAGAACACCAGCAGTTTTATTGGGCTGTGCCGAAATCAATGTAGCTCCACCAATTCCTTTAATGGCAACGTCAGAGTGAACTCCGCCAAAGCTCCAATTATTGACTGGTCCTTCAGTTCTTTCTACTAGTTCAATTTCAAGGCCATCAGGATCCTGGAAGCTTAAATATCCTTCACCGAATCGAATAGACGAATATGTTTTTATCCTAAATTTCTTGAGGCGAGCTTCCCAAAAGGATAGTGAATCTTTAGGGATGACATAACTTGTTGAGCCTACCTGGCCAGTGCCAATGCGGCCCTTTAACTGTTTTTCCCACGGAAAGAATGTAATAACAGTTCCGGGTGCACCCGATTCATTTCCAAAGTAGAGATGGTACACTTCCGGACGATCGAAATTGATTGTCTTCTTTATAAGCCTTAGTCCAAGTACGCCAGAGTAGAAATCAATCGTTCTAAGTGCATCATTCACCATCGCGGTAATATGATGAATACCAGCTGTTTTTTGCATAACTGCACCCTCCTACAGGTTGAATTCAGTACTTTGCATTGGTGAGTAAACTAAAAGTTTTAGTCTAAATTCCTGATTTCAAAAGGTAGGACAGATCTTTCTATCCTATCCCGGAATGGTTCATATTGTTCCGGCAGCATCAATTGCTGTCCCATCGTTTCATAGGATTCGTCATGGGCAAATCCCGGAGGATCTGTTGCAATTTCAAATAATATTTCACCATGCTCCCTAAAATAAATAGCATTAAAGTAATTTCGATCCTGGACAGGAGTGACCCCATAACCGAAGCCTTCTACATATTCCTTCCATTCAAGCTGGTCTTGGTCATCTGACGCGCGCCATGCAATATGGTGGACGGTTCCCACACCCATTTGCCCGCGGCCAACAGAGGTTAATTTCAAATCAATAATATTGCCAATATCAGCAGTAGAGCGGTAACGGATCATATCGCCTTCCTCCGCAATTCGTTCCAGTCCCATTACCGATTCCAACAGCTCAGATGTCTTTCTTGGCTGAGCCGAAAGTAAGGTTGCCCCTCCAAAACCTTTAATGGCAACTTCGGGAGTGATATTTCCAATCGACCAGGTGTTAACCTCCCCTTCTTCTCTTTCAACTAGTGCAAGACGTAAGCCATGCGGGTCATCAAATTCCAAATATTGCTCCCCAAAGCGGAACATTTTTATAAATGATATATTGAACCTCTCCAGCCTTTCTTCCCAAAATCGGATAGCCCCTTTAGGAACGGCATAGGAAGTGATTCCTACCTGTCCATCTCCTATTCTTCCTTGATATGCACCGGTCCATGGGAAAAAGGTAATGATTGTTCCCGGTTTTCCGCCCTCATTGCCAAAATAGAGATGATACGTACCTGGATCATCAAAATTCACAGTCTTTTTAACTAACCGCAATCCTAAAACTCCTGCATAAAAATCTGCGTTTTCTTGTGGGTGGCCCACAATCGCTGTTATGTGGTGTATTCCCATTGTTTTCTTGTTCATTTATATCGCTCCCTTTTACTAGTATTAAGAATTTTTAATTCGAGATATTAGGCCAAATGTTGCATTAATCAATTCTATTATTAACTTTCTTTAATAATTTTAAGAATGTCTCTGCCTCTTCATGGTCTAATGCTTCAAACAGTCCATCAACCATGTCCAGATACTTTGGCATAATCGTATCCATTAAGTTAAGGCCATCTTGAGTTAATGATATGTGAATAGCCCTTCGGTCATTAGGGCAAGCATTTCTTTTTAACAGGCCACGCTTTTCTAATTTGTCTATTACGTACGTCATCGAACCGCTTGAAATTAAGACATTCTGGCAAATTTGCTGGATTGTCAATGTCCCTTTTTGGTATAGCACTTCCAGCACTGAAAATTCTGTTACATTCAATTTGTACATCAGCATTTGCTCTCTTACTTTTTCATGAATCCCTTTTGCCGTTTTCATTAAAACAATAAACGGCTGGTTTGGAAATCTTCTTTCCACTTTACTCACCACCTATCCTATTAATAGTTTCATGTCCATACTCTGCCGTTGGTTTAGGGTCATCGTAAATGAAGGTCTTAAGCTTTCGAGGCAGGAATCTGCGTATTTCTTCCTCGTTAAATCCTACATTCAATCTTTTTTCATCCTGAATAATTGGCCGTCTTAACACGGATGGATTATCCTTTATAATTTTATATAACTCATGTAGTTTGAGGGATTCCAAATCTACGTTAAGCATCATAAATGTTTTAGAGTTTACTGAAATAATGTCATCGGTTCCTTGATCAGTTAAGCGAAGGATTTCTTTTATTTCTTCAGTCGTCAGCGGTTCTTTGATAATGTTTCTCTCTACATAATCGACGTGATTCTCCTCCAGCCATGCCTTAGCTTTACGGCAAGAAGTACAGCTTGGGGATGTATATAAATTCACCATCTGTACACACTCCTAATGTATATATCTCAATTTAATTTATCTCTAATTAAAGATAAATTATAAAACGTTTTTGGAATAAAGTCAACCATCCAAGTTAATTTTTAAAATGTTATACTTTGTTATTTTTTCACTCATTCTTTATCAACGAAAAAATAAAAGGGCTGGATAATAACAAAAATTTTTTCTCTATTTACCAACTTTTCTATTACTAAAGCTAGGGTCACTTTTTCAGATCATAAATAAGCCAAATATCTCTTAACTATCAAATTTTCGTCTTATGAGATCGTATTACCTTCCCATCAATTAATCGTATTGAAGTTGAAGCTCCTGCAGAACTACCCGATTTCCCCTTACATAGTTAATGCTAAAAATGCCTCCCTATCATTTATAGGAAGGCATTTTATGCTAATGATTTAATTACTTACCTTCTTTGGCACCGAACATTTCTTCAGCATATTGGGCACCCAGACCGTATGCACCGCCATGTTCTTTAGCAATGGACATTACACCATCATATGTTTCTTGGTTAGCCCAGTCACGTTGCAATTCAAGCATATACTGCATCCAAGTGATTGGAGTTGCTCCGGCTTGAATCATACGTTCTACAGCCATATCATGTGCTTCTGTGGTAACTCCGCCTGAAGCATCGGTTACTACGTAAACTTCATAACCATCTTCAAGTGCATCCAATACTGGCATTACTACACAAACCTCAGTCCAAAGACCAGCTACTACCAATTTTTTGTTGCCAGCCTTTTTAACGGCATCAACAACCTTTTGATCATCCCAGGCATTCATGGATGTACGGTCAATAATTTCCTGGTCAGGGAAAACTGCTTTAATTTCCGGGAAGATCTGGCCGCTAAATGTATCAGCAGCTACTGTTGAAAGTACAGTTGGTACATTGAATAGTTTCGCAGATTTCGCTAACGCTTCAACGTTGTTACGAACCAATGTCACATCATGTGACTTAGTAGCAAATGCCATCTGCGGTTGATGGTCAATCAACATCAATGAATGGTTATCCGGAGTCAAAATGTCCGAAGTTGTTGTTGCTTTTACTGGTGCTTTTTCATTTGCTGATACCTTGGAAGTCCCATCATTTGAAAATGATGCCGCCCCAACAAGTCCTAAAGCCATAGATAGTGCAAGTCCATAAGCAGTGATTTTCTTGAATATTCCTTTTTTCATTTTATTTCACTCTCCATAATTTATAATTTTATATTTTTTGTTGAGTTCTCTGTAATCTATCCCGTTCAATCTATATCTCTCTTAAAACTCCCCCTTGTTATTTTTTGAATCCAAGATTTAAATCTAAAAATCAGCCGGCTTAAATATATCTTGAAAATATATTATTAATTAATTAATTTTTAATTTATGTATCTCGAATTCAAAATAAATATAACCTATTATTTAAATACCGTCAACTATTCTGAACTCAAGTATTTTCAATTAAGAATATATTGCACTTTTTACTTCACTGGCCATAATGACTATCCTTACTTGTTTCAGCAAATAGCTCATACAGCATGTTAACCTTGTATTTACAAAAGAGGGTAATTGGAATAGTAATTTTAGTCTAAAAAAGTAAACTATGGGCGTCCAAATACTTATTCCTAAAAACCACGGGAAATCTAAATAGTGGAATAATCTATTAAATTGTTGGTGCTACAATGTATGGTCTACTAGTCTGCCACATTAGAACAGGGCCGGCTGCGTCAAGGCAGGAAGGACACTGTTATCAGCCCCCAAAAACCTTAGATACGATAAATCTGGCCATAGCGGTTCGTAGCTGACACGGCTGGATCTTCGCCCATCCTGGCAAGTACAGGGCTCATGGATATCAGTCACCTGGCGGTCGAAGTGCCAGCGTTTCCTCATAAAGAGTGCCCACACCGCAGCCGCTTAGTGCCTAATTCCCTGCTCCATCAGATTCCAAGTTTAGCTGTCTCTGTCGCTTAAAGAATATTGAACTTGCTGTAATGCCAAACACATCTTTTAAAGCTAGATTAATGTACACCCAATACCCCGTTCAATTTTTTAGAACGGGGTAAAAATCGGATGCAATAGTAACAAAATCTAAAACTTCTTATGACTATCCTTATAAGCTAGTACTTCATAAAAATAGAAACCTAATTGAGTTGGTATATATAAATCCCTTAAAATAAAATTTGGATATATTATATTTTTACCTTTAACTCTGTAAGTTCTGTAGGTCAAAACAACGTATCAATTTGAGGCTTTATAAATGTTCTGAATAGACTCAGACAGCATCGCGTTGAATTCACCTTCTGATTGTTGAGAAGTTAGTCCTTCTGTCAGGGCCCGTGAGAAACTGGCGATTATTCCGTGATTACGTTCAAGCTTTTCATTTGCTTCGGCTTGTGTGTAGCCGCCTGAGAGCGCCACCACCCGTACAACATGCGGATCCTTCGTTAAATCGTTATAGAAATTATCTTCTGTAGGTAAGGAGAGTTTGAACATAACTTTTACGTCTTTGCCAAGGGTAGATAATTGCTCGATTAGCGCCTCTTTTAATAGTCTTTCAGACTCTTTTTTATCCGCACTGTGGATATCCACTTCCGGTTCGATAATTGGTACGAGCCCGGCCTCTGCAATTTGGTTCGCTATATCAAACTGTTGTTTGACAACCTTCTTGATGCCAGTAGGATTGGCTTCCTTAATAACTGAACGCATTTTTGTCCCGAAGATGTTCCGTTCATTTGCCCTTTTTAGAAGATCATCCAAACCCGCAATTGGCTTCATGAGCTGTACTCCGTCCTCAAGTTGGGCAAGCCCCTTATCAACTTTCAGAAAAGGCACAATGCCTTTCTTCTCCCATAGAAAATCAGCTGTGTATTGCCCGTCAATCAAACGGTCCATCGTGTTTTCAAACAAGATCGCTCCCAAAATATACTGGGAATCAAACGCGGGACTCTTGATAATACGCGTCCTCATCTCGTGAACCACTTTATACATTTCTTCTTCATTGGAATAGCTGTTTTCGTTAATACCATACGTCAACAGTGCCTTGGGAGTACTACCGCCGCTTTGGTCCAAGGCCGCTATAAAACCTTTTCCAGTTTGAATTCGTTCCAAATGTTTGTTATTCATGAATGTTTCTCCTTTCTAAATTATTACTTCTCATTCTGGATTTACCTTTTTTAAAAGCTATCTTAAACAACTTTGTTGATTTCCGCTCCAGGCGCTTCGCTTTCCACGGGCGGCTTGGGAGTCTTCGTGTCTTCGTGCCTTCCGCTCCAACCAACAATGCTAATAAATCAACAATATTCATTAACACAGCTTTTTTAAGAATGATTGAATCCTGTTATTTAGTTAAACGTTTTAATAAAACCTCTTTTTCCGCCTCGTAGCCTGGTTTGCCAAGCAATGCGAACATGTTTTTCTTGTAAGCCTCAACCCCAGGCTGATCAAACGGATTTACCCCCATTAACAAGCCGCTTATTCCACAGGCTTTTTCAAAGAAATAGACCAATTCCCCAAATGTGAATTCATTTAATTCATCCAGTTCGACTACCATGTTAGGCACACCGCCGTCTACATGTGCTAACACTGTCCCTTGGAACGCATTTTTATTGACTTCATCCATGGTTTTCCCAGCTAAGAAGTTTAATCCGTCAAGGTTAGCTGCGTCTTCTTGAATGGTTAATTCTACTTTTGGTTTTGCTACTTGGACCACCGTCTCAATTAAATCACGACGGCCTTCTTGGACATATTGTCCCATTGAATGCAAGTCAGTAGAAAAATCAACAGAAGCAGGGAATAATCCTTTTTGGTCTTTCCCTTCACTTTCACCGTACAACTGTTTCCACCATTCAGAAACATAATGAAGAGCAGGTTCATAGTTAACTAGCAACTCAATGGTTTTACCTTTACGGTATAAAGCATTTCGAACCGCTGCGTATTGATAGCTTTGATTGGTTTCAAGATCAGGATTATTGTATTTGTCAGCTGCCGCCCTTGCACCTTGCATCATTTTGTCTATATCTAGTCCTGCTGCAGCAATCGGTAATAACCCAACAGCTGTAAGGACAGAGTATCTTCCCCCAACATCATCGGGAATGACAAATGTTTCAAAACCCTCTTCAGTGGCTAGTTGTTTTAATGCCCCTTTTTCTTTGTCGGTTGTAACAAAAATCCGATTTTTTGCTTCTTCTTTTCCGTACTTCTTTTCTAAATAATCCCGGAAAATTCGGAATGCAATCGCTGGTTCTGTAGTGGTACCCGATTTCGAAATCACATTAATGGATATATCTTTACCTTCTAACATTTCTAATAAATGAGAAATGTAGGTTGAACTAATATTTTGGCCAGCAAAGTAAATTTGTGTATTGCCGTTCATTTGGTTATGGAAGGAATGAGATAGAGCTTCAATCGCTGCTCTTGCACCTAAATAGGAACCTCCAATTCCAATCACAATTAACGCATCAGAAGATTCCCGAATTTTTGCAGCTGCTTTCTTAATTCTTGAAAATTCTTCTTTATCATAGTCGTATGGAAGTGTTACCCATCCTAGATAATCAGATCCTGGACCTTTTTTGTTATGAAGCATGTCATGCGCTACTTTTACAAAGGGAGAGAGATTATCTACTTCACTTTGATTTATAAAAGATTTTACATTTGTATAGTCAAAAGATAGTGTCATTTTTTAAGGCTCCTTTTATAACATTTTTCATTTAATTTTAAATAAAGGAGCGCTAGCAAAGAATCTTACCTGCTAACGCACCAGCTAAGACTTATTTCTTTGGTTCTACCCAATCGGCAGCAAACTTTTCGATTCCTTGATCTGTTAATGGATGTTTAGCAATTTGTTCGATCACTTTGTAAGGAATGGTTGCAATATGTGCCCCCGCCATGGCTACACGTGTGACATGATCTGGATGGCGAACAGACGCAGCAATAATTTGCGTATCAAATTGATGAATACGGAACAATTCTGCAATTTTTGTGACAAGTTGGACCCCATCTTCTGAAATATCATCCAAACGACCTAAGAATGGAGATACATAGGTTGCCCCCGCACGAGCTGCCAATAAGGCTTGGTTCACGGTGAAAATGAGGGTCACATTTACTTTTACCCCTTTATCCGCAAGGTAACGAGTCGTTTCTAAACCTGCTAATGTCATCGGTACTTTAATGGTAATGTTTTGATCTCCACCATTTATTTTGATTAATTCATTCGCTTCAGCAATCATATCTTCAGCTGTCACCGCATGTGGTGTTACCTCGGCAGATACGGATTCTACTTTTGGCACAGCTTGTAATATTTCTGCGATTCTATCTTCGAATTTAACACCTTCTTTAGCAACTAAAGATGGGTTGGTTGTCACACCAGATAAAACACCGATTTTATATGCCTTTTTAATTTCATCAAGGTTGGCTGTATCAATAAAAAATTTCATGTTCATTCCTCCTATTATTTTGTAAAAGACCCGATGCTGTTTTTTATGCTTTTTCTACCGCATGCCCGCCAAATTCGTTACGTAATGCTGCAACGACTTTTCCATTAAAGGTGTCAGTATCCAATGAACGATAACGGGACAATAAAGATAAAGCAATGACTGGTGTTGCAGTTTGTAGATCCAATGCTGTTTCAAGTGTCCATTTTGCTTCACCTGAAGAATGCATTACCCCTTTTATCTCTTCTAGCTTAGGATCTTTAGAGAAAGCATTTTCAGTAAGCTCCATTAACCAGGAACGAATAACGGAGCCATTGTTCCAAACCTTTGCGACTTTCTCATAATCAAAGTCAAATTCGCTTTTTTCTAATACTTCAAAGCCTTCGCCAATAGCCGCCATCATGCCATATTCAATGCCATTATGAATCATTTTCAAGAAGTGCCCGCTGCCAATTTGCCCTGCATACAAATAGCCATTCTCAACGGAAGTATCACGGAACAGTGGTTCTACAACATCCCAAGACTCTTGATCGCCTCCAATCATATAGCAAGCTCCATGGCGAGCACCCTCCATTCCGCCAGATGTTCCTGCATCCATATAGTTTATCCCGTTTTCTTTCATTTCCTCATAGCGGCGAATGGACTCTTTGTAATGGGAATTACCAGCCTCAATGACGATATCTCCCTCTTCCAATAGAGGCTTGAGTTCACTTAGGACAGAATCCACAACAGTATGGGGAACCATGATCCATAACACTCTCGGAGTTTCCAAGGAGCCTACCAATTCTTTTAGATTAGAAGTTGCTTTAGCTCCTAATTTGTTCATTTCTTCAACAGCAGTTGGATTCAAATCATAAGCGACAACCGAATGATTGTGATCCAATAAATTTTGCCCTAGGTTAAAACCCATTTTTCCTAAACCAATCAAGCCGACTTGCATTGTTATTCACCTCTAAAAATTAGTTTTGTTTCCTTTACTATCTTTTATAACCCACCTAAAAGTTAATTCTCCCATACCATGCCAACCGCGCAATTAAGCTTGTCTTAATTAAGAATTTATTAGATTTTTCACGGTTTTGACGACGTTCCCAGAAGTGAATCCGAATAATTCCATGACTGCTGAACCTGTTCCTGAAGCACCAAATGTCTCAATGGACAGCTTTTTTCCTTTAAGTCCAACATACCGTTCCCATCCGAGGGAGATTCCCATTTCGATAGACACACGATTTGTTACTGAAGAGGGAAGAATATATTCTCTATAGCTCTCACTTTGTTGTTCGAAAAGTTCCCAGCTTGGCATAGCCACAACACGTACCGAAATATTATCATCTTCAAGTTCAGTTTTTGCCTTTACAGCAAGGGAGACCTCAGATCCAGTAGGAATCAAAATAACATCAGGATTTTCATTTGTTTCTGTTAAGATATAAGCCCCTTTTGAAAGGTTCTCTATATTCGCCTTTGTTTCTTCAAAAACCGGCAAGTTTTGGCGGCTTAAAATTAAGGCGACTGGACCTTCAGTGTTTTGAAGCGCATATGCCCAAGCACTCGCTGTTTCGTTAGCGTCAGAGGGACGAATAACTGTAAGTCCGGGAATTGCTCGAAGCGCAGTCAATTGTTCAACGGGCTCATGTGTTGGCCCATCTTCTCCAACAGCAATTGAATCATGTGTAAATACATATGTTACAGGCAGCTTTTGCAGGGCTGCTAACCGAATCGCTGGGCGCAAGTAATCATTGAACACAAAGAATGTACTTACAAATGGCTTCACCCCGCCATGTTGGGCCATTCCATTCGCTGCTGCCCCCATGGCATGTTCACGAACCCCAAAGTATACATTACGGCCGGCATATGACTCGACAGCATATGCAGCTTCTCCCTTGATATCCGTCATAGTGGAGCCAGAAAGATCTGCACTTCCGCCAAAGATCGAAGGAACGATTTTCACAAAATGGTTGATAGCATTCCCGCTCGCTACCCGGGTCGAAACAGTTTTTTCAGAATCAAAGGTTAAAATATCCTTCATATCAATTAACACTTTTCCATCAATGGCAGCTTTAAGTTCATTCCCTGATTCTGGATAGGCCTCTTTGTAGGCTTCATAAAGGTCATTCCATTGATCTTCAGCCTGAATGCCCAATTTTTTTAATGCTATAAAGTGGGCTTTCACTTCTTCAGGTACATAAAATTCGTCTTCGTAATCCCATCCATAGGCTTTCTTCGTTTCTTTTGCCTCTTCCACACCAAGTGGAGCGCCATGTGCTTTATTAGTGCCAGCGACTTTCGGGCTTCCATATCCGATAATGGTTCTTATTTCAATCAAAGTTGGCTGCTCGGTATTTAATTTAGCTTCTGCAATAGCTTTAGTGATGTCTTCAACATTGTTTCCATCTTCGACACGCAGGTATTGCCAATGGAAGGATTCCACTCTTTTCTTGATATCTTCAGAGAATGATAGATTTAATTCACCATCCAAAGAAATATCGTTAGAATCGTATAAAACGACCAATTTGCCAAGTTTCATATGGCCGGCCATGGACATGGCTTCATATGAAATACCTTCTGATAAATCACCATCTCCTACTAATGCATACGTATAGTGGTCAATCACAGGAAATTTCTCTTTATTGAATTTAGCAGCTAAATGCGCTTCTGCCATTGCCATTCCTACTGCATTAGCAATTCCTTGACCCAATGGCCCAGTCGTCGCATCTACACCATCTGTATGGCCAAATTCAGGATGACCCGGAGTTTTACTGTTTAGCTGGCGGAATCCCTTCAAATCATCAATTGTCACATTATAGCCAGCTAGATGAAGCAAGCTGTATAGCATGCTTGAACCATGGCCAGCAGATAAAACAAAACGATCTCGATTAAACCATTTGGAGTTTTCAGGATTATGTTTTAAATGATTCGCCCACAAAGCATACGCCATTGGTGCGGCCCCCATCGGCAGTCCAGGATGGCCAGAGTTTGCTTGGTTAATGGCATCAATGGATAAAGTTCGAATCGTATTAACTGCTAAAGTTTCTAATGTTGTTTTCATTGTGAATCTCCTTCACTATATTTTTTCTCCGACTTAGAAAAATAAATTAAAGTAAGTTTATGGATATAGTCGGAATTATATTAAGGACATCATGTATTCCTTATTAATGTGTAATTACTCATCCCAACATCAACTCAAATTGCCAACTTGATGTTATCATTCGGTAATACTTTTAGTTATTGTGATACTAATTTATTTTTTAACTCAACTAACGCACTTTCATCCAGCCACCATTTGAATCCATCTTCCCGAAGCAACCGATCAGCCGCCTCAGGTCCATAGGAACCGGCCTGGTATCTATTGAGTGGTACGAGATTTTCTTTAAATGCATCCAGAATTGGCTGTACCCATTCCCATGACAATTCAACTTCTTTCCAATGGGCAAAGAACGTTGAATTTCCACGAAAAGCATCATAAATCAAACGTTCATAAGCCTCAGGTATTTCGGCTTGTTCGGTTGAAAAACTAATCTTAACCGGTTCGATTTCTCCGTTTATTGGATTCTTACTATTTATTTGAAAAGATACATTTTCATTTGGATTGATTTCGATAATTAACAGATTAGGAGACATCTTATTTTTATTTCTACTATTAAGGTTATTTTTGAATTCAACGACAATCCGAGTTGACTTCTCCGCCAATCTTTTTCCAGTTCGAATATAAAATGGTACCCCTTTCCAATATGGATTATCAATCCAAAGCCGTGCTGCTACATAGGTATCATTTTCTGAAGTTGCATTAATGCCAGGCTCATTTTTATATCCAACAACTGTGTTGCCATTTATTTCACCAGAACTATATTGCGCCCGAATGACATTAAAGCGAACATCTTCTTTCTTTAACGGACGAACCGCTTCGATTACCTTTTGCTTTTCATGACGGATTTCATCAGGGCTAATGCTTTTTGGCAAATGCATGCCTGTCATCATCAAGATTTGCATCATATGATTTTGAAACATATCACGGATAGCCCCTGATTTGTCATAATACCCCGCACGTTCTTCTACCCCAACCGTTTCGCTTGCCGTAATTTGTACATTGGCAATATGTTTATTGTTCAATAAAGTTTGTAGAATGGGGTTTGAAAATTCCAGTGACTCCAAATTTTGAATCATGGACTTTCCAAGATAATGATCGATTCGATAGATTTCATTTTCTTCAAAGGCTTTGCTTAGGGTTGCATTTAATTCACGCGCTGACTCTAAATCGCGTCCAAATGGTTTTTCGATAATCAGCCTCTTCCAGCCTTTTGTAGAACCTAAACCACTTTCTTTAATATTTAAAGCAATAGTGCCAAAAAATTCAGGTCCGACTGAAAGGTAAAACACTCGATTTTCCGGGATATTCAGTTCAGTTTCACGTTGTTTTACGACGCTCATCAGTTTTTTGAAGTCATCTGCCTTTGTTGCATCAAGGACACTGTATTGAAAGATTTCAAGGAACGAACTCAGTTGGCCATCATCATTTTTAACCCGTCTTGAAAAGGTTCTTATTGATTGTTCAACATTCTTTTGAAATTCATTATGAGACATTTCACTCCTGCCTAGGCCAACAATCGAAAAGGGTTGAGGCAGTTTTTGCTCAAGATATAGATTATATAAAGCGGGGAATATTTTTCTCTTTGCTAAATCCCCGGTTGCTCCAAACAAAACAAATGTCATTGCTTCCATTTATGTTCCTCCTCTATTTAAGTAAATTGGCTGATTTTTCTCATCCAACGAAACGACCAGATCAGCCATTCCAATAAATAAGCCATTTTCAACCACACCAGGAATTTTATTAAGGCTAATTTCTAATTCTAGAGGCTGCGTTATCTTCGGAAAGATACAGTCAAAAATATAGTTGCCATTATCAGTGCGATAAGGATTGCCATCCAATTGGCGAAGTCTAGGTTTTCCTCCTAGTTCTTTAATATGGTTTTCGGTCAATTTCACCCCTAAAGGTACAACTTCCACAGGAAGGGGAAACACCCCTAAACCATTAACCAATTTCGAAGAATCAGCAACCACGATAAACTGTTGAGCTGCTTTTGCAATTATCTTTTCTCGTAAAAGGGCTCCACCTCCACCTTTTATCAGGTTAAGATGAGAATCTACTTCATCTGCGCCATCAATTGAAACATCAATTTGTTCAATCTCCTGAAAACTCACTAGTGGAATCTGTAGTTTTTTTGCTAATTCTGCTGTTTGAATCGAAGTAGGTATGCCTTTAATAGAAAGTCCTTCCTTTACAAGTTGTCCAAGTTTAAGGATCGTATAATAAACGGTTGACCCAGTACCAAGTCCTACGACCATTCCGTCTTTGATGAAATCCGCTGCTTTTTCACCTACTATTTTCTTTTCGTTCAAATTAAACCTCCTCGTACTATCAGGAACACATATAAATCTTCAAAGATTCACTTAATTATTTTTTAAAAATAACAATCTATCAAAAAAGGGTATTAAACCGCCAAGTAATGTTGTTCTTGAATATGCTGTTGTTCTTCAATGAAGTGGCGTCCTTCAATAAAGCGGACGGTCCGTGATTTACCGTGAATAACGATTGAATGGGTGATTCCAGTATTCCCTTTATACTGGACACCTCTTAGAAGCTCTCCATCTGTCACACCTGTTGCGACAAAATATGCGTCATCACCCTTCACGATGTCTTCCATGTAAAAAGTGCGATTAATATCGTTAATGCCCATTTTCTTAAGGCGATTTATTTCTTCTTCTGATTGAGGAATCAGTTTTCCTTGAAAGTCTCCTCCCATGCCTTTCAATGCAGCGGCAGCTATTACGCCTTCAGGTGCTCCGCCAGAACCAAGCATCATATCCACCCCAGAATGTTCAAATGCTGTGTTGATAGCAGCTAATATATCACCAGCTTGGATGAGTTTAACCCTTGCTCCAGCCTCAAGAATTTCTTGGATTATTTTTTCATGTCTTTCACGATCTAAAATGGTAACAACCACATCTTCAATGTTTTTATTTTTGGCCTTTGCCACAGCTTTTAGATTTTCAATCACTGGTGCATTGATATCAATTTTCCCTGCAGCTTCAGGACCGACTGCAATTTTTTCCATGTACATATCTGGCGCATGTAATAGATTACCATGCTCTGCTACCGCTAAAGTTGTAAGTGCATTTGATGTTCCTGCCGCAACAATACTTGTTCCCTCTAAAGGATCCACTGCTATATCAATTTTAGGCCCTTCTCCAGTTCCTAATTGTTCACCAATAAATAACATTGGTGCTTCGTCCATTTCACCTTCCCCAATCACGACTGTTCCCGACATAGGAATCGTATTAAATATATCCCTCATTGCTGTTGTAGCTGCTCCATCCGCTTCGTCTTTATTCTTTCTTCCTGTCCATCTTCCTGCCGCCAATGCTGCGGCCTCGGTAACTTTAACAAGATCTATCGACAAATTAGTATTCATTTTAGAATCATCCTTTACAAATTATTTAAACTTTTTTCTTATTCATTCCATTGTTTTAACACTTGTTTTTTAGCTAACTGCTTAATGGCATCATCTGACATTCCTTTATTGGCAATTACATTTGTTTTATATTTAATTCCCTTTAGTTCAACTGTCACTTCGACTACGCACATGCGATATCTCTCCTTTCTGCTGTTATTGGTAATCTATTTATTTGTTTATAGAATTTAATTTAAATTAATATATTTTAGATTGATATATCTCAGATTAGAGATATTTAGGATAAAAAAAAGCTTATCAAGGATTATTATTTGGTTAAAAGCACCTCCAATATTAGTAATTTTTAATAATCAAGTTACTTTATGTTACTTAGAATAAACCATTTTAAATTGTTTGTCTATTTATTTGTGTCCAATTTGTGAACTTTTTATTTTCCTCTCTTCAAAAACTGCTTTATCACAGTACGTTGATCAAGGTTTTGATTACAAGCAAATGTATCTAAATTTATCCCCATCCGATTCTTTTTTTGTGGAAAAAGGATCGTATAAAGCAGCTTTTGAGACAACTATTAAAAGTTGATTTTTGCTCTTTTCATAAACTTAATTTGGAGGAAAAGCTTAATTTCCGCTCCAATCATTCAGTTACTGTTACAAAATCCCATTAAAAACTACAATCTTTTAAATAACAGTCTATTTTTAGATGGCTAAGCTAAAGAAGGATAAAATAAAAGCCCCTACATTAAAATGAAGAGGCTCCTGAAGTGTGAATTCAGATAAAATTTAGGTGTTCTCTTTTTGTTCGTACACGTACATATTAGACACCGGAATAAGCATTAAATGCTCCATCAACAGGAATGACAACTCCATTAACGAAGCCGGATGCTTCATGGCTGACTAAGTACAATAAAGTACCAATCAGCTCTTGGGCTTCACCAAACCGGTCCATAGGTGTTTGGTTAAGAATTTTTTCAGAACGATCGGTGTACGATCCATCTTCATTCTTTAATAATTTTTCATTTTGCCCCGTAATAAAGAATCCAGGTGCAATGGCATTTACACGAATACCTACTTTAGACATATGAACAGCAAGCCACTGAGTGAAATTGCTCACAGCCGCTTTTGCCCCGCTATAGGCAGGGACTTTCGTTAGTGGAGTAAAAGCATTCATGGACGATATATTTATTATTGTCGCGCCAGGGCGATTAATCATATCTTTAGCAAATTCTTGAGAAGGCAGTAAGGTGCCTAAAAAATTTAAGTTAAAAACAAATTGGACTCCTTCTGGATCCAAATCAAAAAATGTCATTGTGTCATCAAGCTTTTCTTTTACATCCTCCGCATATAAAAATTCTTTGGTTGTCTGCCCCTTTGGATGGTTACCACCGGCGGCATTGATTAATATATCAACAGGACCTAATTTTTCACGAATGATTTCATGGGCTGCTTTCAAGCTTTCTTTATTGACGACATCTCCTTTTACACCAATGGCAAAACCGCCATTTTTCACTACTTCTGATGCCTTTTGCTCCGCTTGTTCAAGTCTCCGGGCCAAGATAGCCACCTTCGCTCCACATGCTGCTAATGCATCTACAAACTTCTCTGCCAGTACACCGGTTCCTCCGGTTACAACTACTACTTTATCTGATAGGTCAATATGAAACGGCAATTTTGTCATCCTCATGTCTCCTTTTTTTCTTCTACAAATATCTTGTAAACGTTTTGGGAATTAAAGTATCTATAGATAATTTTTATCTAAAATATTTCTACAAACTATAAAAGTCTTTAAATCTAATAATTTGCATAATCTTTAATTAAAACATTCTTAATTCGAAATAATAATAATACATAAATTATGTACATGTCAATTTAAAAAATCCTTCATTCGAAAGACGAACTCCTTTAAGGCTCTTTTATATTCCAATTATATTTAAGCTAAAAAGGATAAAATCCACGAGTGGCTATTACAAATACATTTACATTTCTCTCATTCCCCCTAAATAGGATTGAAAAAGAGGTCGGTACTTAGCATAGCTAAAACAAATTTAATTGATTTATTACACGGCATAAAATATAATAACAAAAAATCACCTGGTTACTTTTAGTTAATAAGTACCATTAAAAAAGTGAGGTTATATCAAATGAAATTGTTAGAATCTAAAGTAATTGAAACTGAGTTTGAGAAAGAAATATATGTAGATAAAGCTTCAAACATTGAGATCGCAAAAATTAATTTTGACGAGACAACATCCAATTATGAACTTATGGTTGGTCTCCAATTTCTACGCATTAGAAATAATGATTTTTACGGAACAATTAAAGGCTATTTTGGTCTGAAGATTATGGGAGATTCAGAAACTATTACCTTAAATGAGCCATACCAACAAAGTATCTTTGCGGTTAAGACTCCTGAGGAAAAGGATGCTGTACTTGAATTAATAGATTATTTACTAACTAGCTCGCCGTATTTTAAACAATTAGTAATGGACGAAATTAATAATCTTAAACAAATGGATTTTGTTTGTGAAAAAGAAATTCTAGAATTAAGAACAAAAATTAAGTTTTTAGAAAAATTTTTAAAAATTAGCTACTCTGATTTAAAAATAGACCTGAAAATTTCTCAATAATTATCTATAATCTATTACTTTTTGTTTTGGAAATAAGATTTTTCCTTGCAATTTAGACCTTTATAAGCCCAAAAATTTGGCTAAGTCGGCTACCTTTGAATAGAGGATAAATGTTGGTTACTAAAAAAATGGAGAAAATAATAAAGCATAAGCCTTCCATATTGGAAAACTTATGCTTTAAGTCACATATACAAAAAAGAAAAAACCACCAATTATGTATTGGTGGAGACGGTGGGACGTGCTCTTCCATGCTTTCGACATGGCACTGACTATATCTTCGACCTTCACTGAAGGCCGTCTGGCGTATTATGCGGAATGTAGTTTTACCCGGACTCCCGGGCAGATCCCGCATCCTAGTACTGCCGCTTGGGCAGTCTATAAGTCGATACACAGCTGTTGGATTGCTCCACATACTGCTCGGCATTGCCATACCGCAATTGTTGCGGCTTAGGTTTCACCGATCAAGCCAGATTTTCACTTGCATATTGCTATGCAAGGCGACTAATTACTAATCGAACCCACGTCCAAGAATATCGGCACTTAGGCTTCTACGAGTGTAGTCGACATATTCGCGTTTCGCTGAGCCATCTGCCTATCGACAGGCGTCCGGTCAGCTATCCTGGTTGTTCTCTTCCTTCTTCCTCAGGAGGTGGAATCCGGCGTAGCCCACTAAGAGTGAGTCCGCTACCCTACCACATGGGCGATGGAGGGGCGAACAGCTATGCAGTTATTAAGCTGCGAAAGCTAGGTTTTGTTTAGAGTTGCCAGTTATAGGCGTTGACGTTTTTACGAGGCCGATCCCCTCGACTCGCCACCCAAGCTCGAACTACCCCTGTCGAATCCGTAGCGTCCCCATTATAAAATGTGCGGCAGTGTTACCTGCCAGACGTCGGAAAACTCAAGCAGTGAGCTTGATGGTTTCGCCACAGTATCTCTGTGACACTATTTATTATACCACATTATGCTGTTTTTTCAATTGGTAAGACTTGTTTTGAGTGGCTATACCTAGTACTTCTGCTTTTCCCTCAATGCGCGCTGGATATCGCGATTAGCGTCCTTCTGTTTCAGGTCCTCGCGCTTATCGTACTTCTTCTTACCTTTTGCAAGACCAATCAGTACTTTGGCAAAGCCGTTTTTCAGGTATATTTTTAACGGAACAATAGCATAACCCGATTCCTTGGATTCACCAATCAGCTTGTTGATTTCCCTTCTGTGTAAAAGAAGCTTCCGGGTTCTAAGCGGATCATGGTTATGGATATTGCCCTGTTCATATGGTGAAATATGGACACTGTATAGGTACATTTCACCGTTATGAATTCTTGCATAGGAATCCTTCAGCTGAACCTTTCCGGCACGGATTGACTTGATCTCTGTCCCCTGCAGGACGATTCCTGCTTCGTAGGTTTCTTCTATAGAATAATCATGATAGGCTTTTTTATTTTGCGCGACTGTTTTACCCACACCCTTTGGCATACTAACTCCCCCCTATCTTTCTCTGTATAATCGAGTTCCTTTATTTTAACAAAATTCCCGGTCTGCTACAATGAATGGCAATGTTGATTTGAGTTTGTGGCTTATCCCAGCCAAAGTAAGCCGGCTGAGGAACAAGAATTACCTTATCCTCCCTAATTAGACCGATAAAATCTGGATTGGACCGATAAAAATTTTCTTAGACCGATAAATCCTCGATTGGACCGATAAACTCAATTCCCGTTCTCCTTAGTGAACGAAAAGCAACTCAACTAAATGATAAAGGCCCCGCCCGGCGAGGCCTTCCAACCCAACGTTACCCTGAAAGCTCCTCAAGACAGGCCCCTCAGGAATTAACGTTTTTTATTCTTTCGCTTTGTACTCTTATTCTTCGGTACATTTTCGTAAAATTTACGTTTTCTTTTGTTCTTTGGCTTATCGCCGTTACTATCTTCCCGGCCAATGCTTTTTGAGACCCCGCGGCTGGTGCGTCCGTCACCTGCCCCGCCGCCTTCTTTGCCGCGTCGAGGTTTCTTCTCGGTACTTCCGGTATTGAAGACACGCTTTTCGCTCGGACGCTCCCGCCTTGTCCCTTTCATGCCGACGATTTCAAAGTCAATTGAGCGCTCGTCTTTATTGACATTGATAACCCGTACAGTGATTTCATCACCGATACGGAACACATTGCCGGTCCGCTCGCCAATCATCGCAAAATGGCGGTCGTCGAAGCGGTAATAATCGTCAGTCATATAGCTGACGTGGACAAGTCCCTCAATCGTATTCTCCAGCTCTACGAACATGCCGAAATTGGTAACGGACGAAATGATGCCGTCGTACTCCTCGCCAATTTTGTCCATCATGTACTCGGCTTTCTTCAGCTCATCCGTTTCACGCTCGGCATCAACAGCACGACGCTCCATTTTTGATGTATGCTCGGCAATATCCGGCAGCCTCGCATCCCACTTTTCGCGGGTTGACTGATCCAGTTTGCCCTGAATTAAATACGTCCGAATTAAGCGATGGACAATCAAGTCTGGATAGCGTCGGATTGGTGAGGTGAAGTGTGTATAAAATTCAGCTGAAAGCCCAAAGTGGCCGAGGCTGTCCGGCGAATATTTCGCCTGCTGCATCGAGCGCAGCATAACAGTCGAGACAACCATTTCCTCAGGCTTGCCTTGTACCGCTTCAATAATTTCCTGCAGCGCACGTGGGTGGATATCATTGGCAGTTCCTTTTACGATATAGCCGAAGTTTGTAATAAACTCAAAGAACCGGCGCAGCTTGTCTTCTTTCGGATCTTCGTGGATACGGTAAATGAACGGCACTTCCATCCAGTGGAAATGCTCTGCAACTGTTTCGTTGGCAGCAAGCATGAACTCCTCAATGAGCTTTTCAGCAACAGAACGCTCACGCAATACCACATCAACAGGCTTACCATCTTCCTCGACAAGCACCTTCGATTCTTTAAAATCAAAATCAATCGCACCGCGGTCCATTCTTTTTTTACGAAGAATAGCTGCCAGCTCCTCCATCAGCTCGAACATTGGAACAAGTGCCTCATAACGGCTGCGGGTTTCCTCGTCCTTATCAACGAGAATTTTATTAACATCCGAATAGGTCATCCGCTCGGTCGTCTTGATGACACTTTCAAATATTTCATGGGCGACGACCTTCCCGGTTGAATCCAGCTCCATCTCACAAGAAAGTGTAAACCGGTTTACCTTAGGATTTAGCGAGCAAATACCGTTTGAAAGCCGGTGGGGAATCATCGGGATTACACGGTCTACTAAATAAACACTCGTACCGCGCTCCTCCGCTTCCCGGTCAATTGGCGAGTTCTCGGTCACATAATGGGTTACATCCGCGATATGAACGCCAAGCTTATAATTCCCATTCTCAAGCTTCGTTACCGTAACAGCATCGTCCAGGTCCTTCGCATCAGCACCGTCGATTGTAACAATTACCTGGTCGCGCAAGTCTCGGCGGTTACCGATATCAGTCTCGTCAATTTCTCCAGGTACAGCATTTGCCTGGTCTAGCACTTCTTCCGGAAACGCGAGCGGAAGTCCATGCTTGTGGATAACCGACAGGATATCGACACCAGGGTCGTTCTTGTGGCCGAGAATTTGAATAACCTCACCCTCGGCACTCGTCCGCCCTTCCGGATAGGCAACAATTTTCACTACAACCTTATGCCCTTCAACTGCACCGCCATTTGCGGACTTTGGAATAAAAATGTCGCCGGCAAATTTTTTCTCATCTGGAATGACAAATCCGAAACTCTTGCTTTCTACATACGTTCCGACCATTTGGGTAATGCCACGCTCAAGAATGCGGACAATCGTACCTTCGCGTCGGTCACCCGATGATTCCGCTGAAACACGCACTAGCACGGTATCACCATGCATCGCATTATTCGTTTCATTCGGAGGGATGAAAATATCATCCATGCCCTGCTCCTCAGGCATTACGAATGCAAATCCCTTTGCATGCCCGGCTACTTTGCCGCGAATCAGGTTCATTTTTTGCGGCAGGCCATAGCGGTTCGAACGAGTTCGCACCACAAGCCCTTTTTCTTCCATTTGGACAAGAGCCTTTACAAACTCCTTAAAATCCGCTGAGTCCTCGATTCCAAAAGCCTCTTCCAGCTCCTGGACAGTCAAAGGCTTGTACGCCTCATCCCTCATATATTGCAAAAGCTTGTCTATATGCGCTTGAATATTTTCTTCCAAGCTTATCCCTCCCTTACAGGGTGTTTCCTTTTATTCTTTCCAATCTAAGCCTTCTAAAAACGCAAAAACATCTTCATGAAGCTGGTCTTTTTCCGGACCGAACGTAATCGTATGCCCTGACTCTTCATACCACTTTAGTTTCTTGTCGACCGACTCAGCCTGGCTATAAATAATATTGGCACTGTCCGTGTTTATCATCCCATCATGGCGGGCCTGGACAACGAAAAGCGGTGCATAAATTAAATCAACGTGGTCCCGCACATCGTGAATCAAGCCATTCAATTCCTCCAAGAGCGGCTTCGGATCAAATGCAGCCAGTTCAGACTCAATTTCATATTCCGTCTTTTTTTCACGCTGCTTGAACTCCCGGGCATAGTAAAGCACCCCATTATGTATAATTTCCCCGCTCTTAAAATCCATAGGGGCACACATCGGAACAATACCCTTTACAGGAACAGTGTAACCAAGCTTCAGCGAAAATACCCCACCGAGCGAAAGGCCGGCAACCGCAATCTCTTCATAGCCCTTATTTTTTAAAAGCTGGTAAGCATCCTGCACATCCTGCCACCAGTCCTCTGGCCCGTACTCGATCAGTTCTTCAGCAGAACCACCATGTCCTCTATAAATCGGAGCATGGCATGTATAGCCCTTATCATGCAAGTAACGGCCAAGCATCCGCACATCGGCCGAATTGCCTGTGAATCCGTGCAGCAGCAGCACAGCACGCGGCCCCGCTTCGAATGTAAATGGTTTTGGCGATTGAATCTTCATTTATATATTCTCCTTATTCTCGTCGTTTCCTTTAGTTTAAGCAAAGCAAGCATCGACATTCCAGAAAAAAGCCTTTTACGGAAAGAGGTATTGTTTCCTTATAGCCGACCTCGACTACCTTTTTCACCGGAGTGCAGCCAGTTAAACCCTTTTGAGGATTAATCGCAAGTTTACAATGAGAGATTAATCCACTAAACCTCTTTTGCTGGATTAATCGTGGCTCCGCACAAGGAGATTAATCCACTAAACCCAATTAGGCGGTTCAGCGAGCAGATTCACTATAAAAAAATAAAGCCCGGCACGAGGCCGGGCTCATTTTACGGTATTAAAGCTTTACATAAGTTACAGCGATAGTCAGGATAAAGAACAGCACGGACAGGACGACAGTAATCCGATGAAGGACTAAATCGATGCCACGGGCTTTTTGCTTGCCAAAAAGTTGTTCTGCTCCGCCTGATATCGCGCCGGAAAGTCCTGCGCTACGGCCTGATTGTAATAATACGACGACGATAAGTCCGATTGATACGATCACTAAGAGCGTTACTAGTAATGCATGCATGAAGGCCACCTCCTGTTAGACGTTCATTCACAGTATTATTAATGTACCATAAAAACCCTGTTTCGACAATAGCGGGATTTGCGTCAACCCTATAATTGCAACGCGTCGCTTTCTAGGGAGGTGGAATACTTTCATGATTTATGTAACACTTTTAGGGTTTATAAAACACTTTTTGAGTTTTATGTAACACTCTACAAGATTTATGTAACACTACCCCCATCCTAAAGTTCCGCACTACTATTGCCGCGTTAATTGCACCTATGCCTTGAATAACAAAAATGCCCGACGAAATCTTCATCGGGCACCCACATTTTACTTAGAGTTTTTTAAGTTCATCTGCCAGGAACTGAACATCGGTACCAACTACCACCTGAACATCCTTTGAACTTACCTTCACCACACCCTTGGCACCGAGAAGCTTGAGCCTCTTTTCGTCTAATGCGTCCATATCTTTCACCGTTAAGCGAAGCCTGGTTACACAGTTATCAATGTGAACGAGATTGTCCTTGCCACCAAGTGCATTGACATACTGAACTGCTGCAGCGTGGTAATCACCGCCAGCATTAAAGCTGTCATCAAATTCACCTTCAACTTCTTCTTCTCGTCCAGGTGTTTTCAGATCAAGTTTTTTAATCAAGAAAGAGAATACAAGGAAGTAGATGACGGCATAGATTAAGCCTATTCCCGCAAGCAGCAGCGGTTTTGTTGCGATGCCATAGTTCAGGAAATAATCGAACGCACCAGCGGAAAATCCAAAGCCGTGTTTAATTTCAAGCAGGTAGGTAACAGACATAGCCACACCTGTTAAAAGCGCATGAGTGAAGTAGAGGAGCGGGGACAAGAACATGAACAGGAATTCGATTGGTTCGGTGATGCCAGTCAGGAATGAAGTGAGCGCGAGACCAAACATAACACCGGCAACTGCTTTGCGTCGTTCTTTTTTAGCAGTCGCAACCATCGCAGCAGCTGCAGCCGGAAGTCCAAACATCATGACTGGGAAGAAGCCTGTCATGAAGCTGCCTGCAGAAGGATCTTTTGCAAAGAAGCGAGTCAAGTCCCCTTTGACTAGCTTTCCTGCCGCATCCGTGAATGACCCAAATTCAAACCATGCAAGCGAGTTAAGAACATGATGAAGTCCCAATGGGATCAGCAGCCGGTTCAGGAAGCCAAAAATCCCAACCCCCACTGCACCTGCGTCAACAATCCATTGGCCAAAATTATTGAGTACATTTTGAATTGGCGGCCACACATATCCGAATACTCCTGCAAGGATCAGCATAACCAAACCAGTAATAATCGGGACAAATCGCCTTCCGCCAAAGAAGCCCAGCCAATCAGGAAGTTTTATTGCATGATAGCGGTTGTACAAATGGCCGGCAATTGCGCCCGACAGGATGCCCCCAAGCACACCCATATTGATGTCCTCATTAATGGTAGCGCTTCCTTTTGTTAAAACAAAATAACCAATCGCCCCGGCAAGCGCAGCAGCACCATTTCCATCCTTGCTAATCCCTATTGCCACACCAATCGCAAACAACAGTGCAAGGTTTGCAAATACAGCGTCACCTGAAGCTGCCATGAACTCGATATCCAACAAGTCCGGCTGTCCAAGACGCAGGAGTAATGCAGCAACAGGCATAACAGCGATCGGCAGCATGAGCGCCCGGCCGATTCTTTGCAAATAGCCCAACATGGAACCCACCTCTTTCATATTATTTTTTATAAAAATAAGTGCATAAAGGTGTTGCACTACAACTATATGAGCTAATCCTAGCACCTATTCTCACTGCGGAAATATTAATAAAGCGGACAAGCTGTATGGATCTAGATTATCATCTTTTCTCCCAAGATGGGCTTATGAAATTTCTTTTAACTTTCATATACTACTACCTTACGGGTTGCTGAGGGGTACTAAGTATTTAAAGAATTTCCTAGTCATCCTCTGAGTACTGCTAGTGAAAAATTGCTAACTTTTGTGTTGATATAACAAAATAGTGTTACCCCAAGACGCTAGTACTTTTAGTACTACTCTGAGTATTACTAGTTTTTTTGCAGATTGCCTAGTACGTTCTCTGAGTACTGCTAGTGAAAAGGTGCTAACGTTTGTATTGATATAGCAAAATAATGCTACCCTAAGACCTAGTAATTTTAGTACTACTCTGAGTAGTACTAGTTTTTTCGCTGGATGCCTAGTACGTTCTCTGAATACTTCTAGTGAAATTAATCACCATTAACTTAGATCTGTCATAAAGTGTAGTCCTTTGTTCTTGATGAATGACATTTACATTCACCAAAGCTTATAAATAACCCCGATGAACGACATTCCGTAGTCGCCAAATTTATTCACCACCAAAAAAAGTAAAAAAGGGTACGCATTCGTCAATGCGCACCCTTCCAATAATTATTATTTTTTCAAGTTGTAGAAGCTCTTTAGGCCGTTGTACTGGGCAGTTTCGCCAAGCTGGTCTTCGATACGAAGAAGCTGGTTGTATTTTGCCACACGGTCTGTACGGGATGGAGCACCGGTTTTGATTTGGCCAGCATTTGTTGCAACTGCGATGTCAGCGATGGTTGCATCTTCTGTTTCACCTGAACGGTGGGAGATGACAGCTGTGTAGCCAGCACGCTTCGCCATTTCGATTGCATCAAAGGTTTCTGTCAATGTACCGATTTGGTTAACTTTAATAAGGATTGAGTTTGCAATACCTTTTTCAATACCTTCAGCAAGCTTTTTAGTGTTTGTAACGAACAGGTCGTCACCAACTAGCTGTACTTTGCCGCCAAGGCGCTCAGTCAGAAGTTTGTGGCCTTCCCAGTCGTTTTCATCAAGACCGTCTTCGATTGAGATGATTGGGTATTTTGAAGACATTTCTTCATACCAGTCAACCATTTCAGCAGACGTTTTTACAACGCCTTCGCCAGCAAGATGGTATTTGCCGTCTTCTTTGTTGTAGAACTCGGAAGATGCAGCATCCATTGCGAGCATAACTTCTTCGCCTGGCTTGTAGCCAGCTTTTTCAATTGCTTCAACGATTGTTTGAAGCGCCTCTTCGTTTGAGCCAAGGTTTGGAGCAAAGCCGCCTTCATCACCAACAGCTGTGTTCAAGCCTCTTTCTTTCAAAACACCTTTCAGGCTGTGGAAAATTTCAGCACCCATACGTAGCGCTTCCTTGAAATTTGGAGCACCAACAGGCATAACCATGAATTCCTGGATGTCCACGTTGTTGTCAGCGTGTTCGCCGCCGTTAACAATGTTCATCATTGGAACAGGAAGCTGCTTGGAGTTAACACCACCAAGGTATTGGTACAATGGCAGGCCAAGATAGTTGGCTGCAGCGTGTGCAACTGCTAAGGACACGCCTAGGATTGCGTTTGCTCCAAGCTTGCCTTTGTTTTCAGTGCCATCAAGGGTAATCAGGGCATTGTCAATGCTGACTTGCTCAAGAACGCTGTATTCACCGATTAGCTCAGGTGCAATCAGGTCGTTTACGTTATCAACAGCTTTTTGAACACCTTTTCCAAGGTAGCGGCCTTTGTCGCCGTCACGAAGCTCAACTGCTTCGTATTCACCAGTTGAAGCACCGCTTGGAACAAGAGCGCGGCCGAATGCGCCGGATTCAGTAAGTACTTCTACCTCGATTGTTGGGTTGCCGCGGGAATCAAGAACTTCGCGCGCGTATACATCAGTAATAATTGGCATGCAAATCTCTCCTTAAATAAAGTAGTTTTGGTTTGCCAGCAGAGCTGGTGTTTATCGGTAAAGATTATTTTATCAGTGTTGTCCCTGTCATTTCAGCAGGCTTTTGAACACCTAGCAGGTCGAGAATAGTTGGAGCCAGATCGCCAAGGATCCCGCCTTCCCTTAGTTCAACGCCTTCCTTGGTTACGATGACCGGTACCGGGTTGGTTGTATGGGCAGTCATCGGGTTACCTTCAATTGTAACAACTTCATCAGCGTTGCCGTGGTCTGCCGTGATAATTGCCGTGCCGCCTTTTTCAATAAGAAGGTCGACAATTTTGCCCAGGCATTCGTCAACTGTCTCAACAGCCTTGATAGTAGGCTCGAGCATCCCGGAGTGGCCGACCATGTCCGGGTTGGCAAAGTTGAGAAGGATGCAGTCAAACTTGTCTGCTTCAATTTCTTTTAAAAGTGCATCGGTTACTTCATAAGCGCTCATTTCAGGCTTCAGGTCATAGGTTGCGACCTTCGGCGAGTTAATGAGAATCCGCTCTTCGCCAGTGAATTTTTCCTCGCGTCCGCCGCTCATAAAGAACGTAACGTGCGGATATTTTTCGGTTTCAGCGATACGAAGCTGCTTCAGGTTGTTTTGCGCTAACACTTCACCAATTGTATTGTCAAGGTTGCTTGGCTTAAAAGCCACATAGCCATCGACCGATTCGCTGAAGTGAGTCATGCAAACAAAGTGAAGGTTTTTCGGATGTCCTTCCCCGCGGTCGAACGCCCGGAAATCTTCGTTTGTGAACGTGTTTGAAATCTGAATGGCGCGGTCAGGACGGAAGTTATAGAAAATAACAGCGTCATTGTCCTTAATCGGCCCAACCGGCTCGCCTTCCGCGTCAGTTATAACAGATGGAAGCACGAATTCGTCAAAAATCCCGTGCTGATACGAGTCTTCGATGACTTGCATTGGTTCGGAATAAGAAGGTCCGTCGCCGTATACCATTGCCCGATACGATTTTTCGACACGTTCCCAGCGCTTGTCGCGGTCCATTGAGTAATAACGTCCGGAAATTGTAGCGATTTGGCCAACGCCATACTCGTTGATTTTCTCCAGGGTTTCTTCGATATATGTGCCTGCTGTTTGCGGGCCAACGTCACGGCCATCCAGAAATGCATGAATGTACACCTTGTCCAGGCCTTCCTCTGCAGCAAGCTTCAAAAGTGCATACATATGATGGATATGACTGTGGACGCCGCCATCGGACAATAGCCCGAACAAATGAAGGGCTGTGCCATTTTCCTTTGCATGGCGAACCGCACCAATCAGCGTTTCGTTTCTTTCAAACTCACCTTCGCGTATAGCAATATTCACGCGGGTAAGGCTTTGATAAACAATCCGGCCGGCACCGATGTTCAGGTGGCCTACCTCGGAGTTCCCCATCTGGCCTTCCGGAAGACCGACTGCCTCTCCGCTTGCCGTCAAGGTGTTATGAGGAAATTTGTTCCAGAATCGTTCAAAATTCGGTTTCTTTGCTTGTGCAACTGCATTCCCGAAACGTTCGCCACGGAATCCGAAGCCGTCGAGAATAATCAGTGCTACAGGGGATTTACTCATTCTTGCCTGCCTCCAAAAGCTGAAGGAACGAATTTGCTTCCAGACTTGCTCCGCCAACAAGAGCGCCGTCGATATCCGGCTGGTCCATGTATTCGAGGATATTTTCAGGCTTTACGCTGCCGCCGTACTGGATGCGAATCGCATCTGCGGCTTCTTGTGAAAATTGCTCTGCGACGGTTTTACGGATATGGGCGCATACTTCGTTTGCATCTTCAGCTGTCGATGATTTTCCTGTACCGATTGCCCAAATTGGTTCATAGGCAATTACTGTTTGTTTAACCTGGTCTTCAGTCAGGCTATTGAGTGCCTTTTGGATTTGGCCAGCAACGAAATCATTCGTTTCTCCGTTCTCGCGTTGTTCAAGAGTCTCTCCGCAGCATACAATCGGCGTTAGCCCATGCTTGAATGCGGTAAGAGTTTTTTTGTTTACAGATTCATCAGTTTCATTGAACATTTCACGGCGTTCGGAATGGCCGATGATAACATATTTCACGCCTAGGTCAGCAAGTGCTGCAGGGCTGATTTCACCTGTAAACGCACCTTTGTCTTCAAAATGCATATTCTGGGCGCCGATTTCAACTGCGTACCCTTCGGTTTCAGTTACCAGCGTTGATAAAAACAGTGCTGGAGCACAGACAACCGAGTCAATCTTGGAATTATCGGGAACAAGGCCTTTCACTTCTTCTACAAAGCTTTTGGCTTCTGATAAGGTTTTGTGCATTTTCCAGTTGCCCGCTATGATCGGTTTTCGCATACTGGCACATCCTTTCTTATATATAAGCGGACGGGCTTTCCGTAGCAGATGCTGCTGCTGACCGGAAGCTTGTCCGTTGCCGTTTGTTTCGAAAGTTTCGTGTAGGGATGGTGGGCCATTCTGATCGCATCGGCCCATTTTTCCAAAAATTTATTTATCGTTTAGGGCAACGACACCTGGAAGCTGTTTGCCTTCAATGAATTCAAGTGATGCGCCGCCACCTGTTGAGATGTGGCTCATTTTGTCTGCAAGGTTGAATTTTTCAACTGCAGCAGCACTGTCGCCCCCGCCGATGACCGAGTATGTACCTTCGGATTCAGCAAGTGCTTCGGCTACAGCCTTTGTTCCGCCTGCAAACTTATCGAATTCGAAAACTCCCATTGGGCCGTTCCAGATGACAAGCTTCGATCCTTTGATCACGTCACGATACGTTTCGGCTGTCTTCGGTCCGATATCGAGCGCTTCCCAGTCGGAAGGGATTTTATCAATATCGACTACTTGTGTGTTTGCATCTGGTGAAAAGCCGTCTGCGATGACTGCGTCAACTGGCATATGGAAGGAAACACCTTTTTCTTTTGCCTTTTCGATAAAAGATTTTGCCAGGTCGATTTTGTCTTCTTCAAGAAGCGATTTTCCGACTTCATGCCCCTGTGCTTTTACAAAAGTGTAAGCAAGCCCGCCGCCGATAATCAGATGGTCTACTTTATCAAGCAGGTTTTCGATGACGCCAATCTTGTCCTTTACCTTTGCTCCGCCGATGATTGCTGTGAATGGGCGCTCCGGATTGGACATTGCTTTGCCAAGTACCTCAAGTTCTTTTTCCATCAGGAATCCAGCGACTGCTGGAAGATGGTGTGCAATGCCTTCTGTTGATGCATGGGCACGGTGCGCTGCGCCGAATGCGTCGTTAACATAGATATCTGCTAGTGCAGCGAATTCTTTAGCTAGTTCAGGGTCGTTCTTCTCTTCACCAGGATAGAAGCGAACGTTTTCCAAAAGGACGACGTCGCCTTCGTTCATGCCGTCAATTTGCGATTTGACTGCGTCGCCATAGGCTTCGTTAGCTGTCTGAACATTCTTGCCCAGTAGTTCGCCAAGTCTTGCGCCAACAGGTGCCAGGCGCATTTCTTCAACGACTTTGCCTTTCGGGCGTCCGAAGTGGCTTGCCAGGATAACCTTGGCACCCTGTTCGATTAAGTGCTGAATTGTCGGAAGCGCAGCACGGATCCTTGTTTCATCAGTGATTTTGCCATCCTGCATCGGGACGTTGAAGTCCACACGGCAAAATACGCGTTTCCCTTTTACATCGACATCTTTAAGCGTCTTCTTGTTCATGGATACCCTCCTGGACAATCGTATTTGGATGCGGGGAACCGTCCCTCGCTCCTCCCATAAAAAAGGCGGTGGAAAAAAGCTTAGCGTCGTTCCGCCCCTTTACATAAATAAAGGGAGGGGGATTCTTCCCCGCTCCCCTTGAAAAGCTATTTTCCCGCATTAACGGGACAAGTTCAGCTATCGTTCAGCAGGGCTTAACGAAGCTTCACTAGTCATTATATAGGTTCTGATAGTAGATATCCAATGATACCCTGCCTCAGTTAAAGCTTTATTATAGGCCTTTTTCTGCAATGTATTCGCAAAGGTCTACAACGCGGTTAGAGTAGCCATACTCGTTATCGTACCAAGAAAGGACTTTAACCATGTTTCCTTCTAGAACCATTGTGGACAGGCCATCAATTGTAGAAGAAACAGTGCTGCCGTTGTAGTCAGAAGATACAAGCGGAAGGTCAGTGTATGCCATGATACCTTTCAATGGGCCTTCAGCAGCTTCTTTAAGCGCCTGGTTAACTTCTTCAGCTGTTACGTCTTTTTCAAACTCAGCTACAAGGTCAACAACAGATACGTTTGGAGTTGGTACACGCATAGCCATACCGTTCAGTTTGCCTTTAAGTTCAGGAAGAACAAGGGCAACCGCTTTTGCAGCACCAGTTGTAGTTGGAATCATGTTTTCAGCAGCTGCACGCGCACGGCGGTAATCCTTATGTGGCAAGTCAAGGATTTGCTGGTCGTTTGTGTATGAGTGAATAGTTGTCATCATACCGCGCTTTAGGCCGAACTTGTCGTTAAGTACCTTTGCAAATGGTGCAAGGCAGTTTGTTGTACAAGAAGCGTTGGAGAGAACATGATGGTTCGCAGCATCATATTTGTCTTCGTTTACGCCCATAACGATTGTGATATCTTCGTTGGAAGCTGGAGCAGAAATGATAACTTTCTTCGCGCCGCCTTCAAGGTGTTTCGCAGCGTCATCGCGCTTTGTGAAACGTCCAGTGGATTCTACTACTACTTCAACACCAAGGTCGCCCCATGGAAGTTGAGCAGGATCGCGCTCAGCAAGTACCTTTACAGTTTTGCCGCCAACAACAAGGTTGGAGCCGTCAACAGTAACGTCTGCATTTAATGTCCCATGGACAGTGTCATATTTCAAAAGGTGCGCAAGCATGTTTGCATCTGTCAAGTCATTTACAGCAACAATTTCAATATTTGGGTTATCTAGGGCTGCACGGAAAACGTTACGTCCGATACGTCCAAATCCATTAATACCAACTTTTAATGCCATGTTTATTTCCTCCTTTGATTCGATGAAGCTTTATTTTTTATATCAAAGGGTATTTACCCTTTAACTAACAGTAACACACTTAATTTTGCAGTATCAGCTTAGCCGCTCCTTCGTCAGTGACGAGGATGGTCTGGCGCGGCGCCCGTTTCATGTAAGAACGGATTGCTTTTGCCTTCGAGCTTCCGCCAGCAACTGCCAGCACGTCCGGTACATTAATCAGGTCATCTAGCTGAAGCCCGATGGTAAGTACTTTGTGGACGATTTCCCCCTGCTCGTTAAAATAGTAGCCGAATGCTTCGGCCACAGCCTTGTTTGAGAGGATTTTCTCCATATCGGCCGCCTGGGTTTTGCGGCGCTCAGCCATTGTCTTAGCGTCCCCAATCCCGTGCAAAACCATGCGTGCAGACTTGATTAAGCCAAGCACTTCGTGAACAATTGGTTCTTTAATGAATGACTCGTAAATATCAAGGCTCACCTGGTCTGGAACATAAAAAACTCTGTGCCGGCCATTTGTTTTTGCAGCCATGATGGCGGTGATGGTATTGGCCTGATTTTGGACATCTTCACCGATACCGCCTCTTGCCGGGACAAACATGATTTCTTCACTTGATAGGTCAGGGCCAAGTTCTTCTGCAACGGCCGACATTGTCGAACCGCCTGTTACAGCGATGATATTCTTTCCATTCAGCAGTTTTTTCATGCAAATGGCTGTTGCGCGCCCGATTTCGGTTTTAACCAATGGAGATGTATCGCTATCCCCAGGTACAATGATGGCATTTCTGATGCCAAGCCGATGCTTCAGCTCCATCTCCATTACATCTATACCCTTTAGTTCACGCATTAAGCCTTCGAGGTCTTCAAGAAGGTTCCTTCCTTCCTGGGTAAGGTACATGCCGGCAACCCCTGCTGTAATAAGGTTTTGGTCCTTGAGGAATTCCACCTGTGCCCGCAGGACCCGTTCCGTATAACCGAGGCTTACTGCAAGGCTCCGCCTTCCGACTGGCTGCATATAACCTATGTATCTCAGAATGACGTATCTCTCTTGCATAACCTCAAGAAGATCGGGTAATAATCTTTTTTGAATATCGAGGAACGATTGCATGTCGCCAGCTCCTTTTTAGAAAAAGTGGACAATGTCCGCCTTCAGGTTGTTATTCCCAAAAAGTATAAATGGACCTTTTTTGTCCCAGCTAGACATATTATGTCCCACTTACTCGAAAAAAAATCACCCCTGTACAACGTCATTGTAACAGGAGTGAAAGTCACTTTCAACTAATACGATTACGTTGTTTTTCCTGCAAACGGTTACGCAAATATAATTCATTCACAATTCCGTAACCAATCTCTTCCCCATCTATGTAAATGACCGGAATCATCAGTCCGAACTCTTCTGTCAGCTCGTCACTTGTGCTGATATCAATTTCTTCGATCTCGAATTCAATATCCTGTTTAATTTCGAGTATATCAGCCTTGGCTTTTTCACAAAGCGGGCAATTTGCGCGTGTATAAAAGGTTAGCTTTGTCATATGGAACCCTCCTTTTTTCCATAGTAAACCTGATGGAGTGTTTTTTGCAAAAAACTATATAAATGGCCGCCGGATGGGGTCAGCCGTTTCAAGTGTTTAAAACCGTTTCCGCTTAGATGAGGATGCAATGCCTAGCTGTTCTCGGTATTTTGCAACGGTCCGCCTTGAGATGACAAGGCCTTCGGAGTCCATTAGCCTGTTTGCTATATCCTGATCAGAAACTGGATGTTGCTTGTCTTCCCCACTAATATACTCTTTTATAAGCGCTTTCACTTGAGACGAAGAAGCATTGCTGTCGGCAACAGTTTGGATTCCAGACGGAAAAAATGATTTCAGCTCAAAGGTACCAAATGGGGTGCCTATATATTTTTCACGGACAGTCCGGCTAACAGTAGATTCATGAACACCAATTTCGTCCGCAATCTCCTTCATAGTCAACGGGCGAAGCTGACCTTTTCCGTTTTCAAAAAATAAGGTTTGTTTTTCAACGATTTTGGCGGCGACCTTCAATAGTGTTTCATTACGCTGTTTGATGCTTCTTGCTAGCCATTGATAATCATTAAATTTATCATTCAGGAACTTGATGGCCTGTCTGTCTCCGACCGCGGTCAAACTCCGGTAAAGGCTGTCATTGAAGCCGATATTCGGCACAGTTCCCTCTAACAGTTCAACCTTCCATTGGCCCTCTGCATTTTTAACGACAACATCCGGAATAATATAGGCCGCTTTCTCTGTAAAAAAAGGAGCGCCTGGACGTGGATTCAAAGTTTGAATCAAATCCTGAACCCTTTGTATATCATGCAGGCTAATTTTCAGTTCCTTGGAGAGCTGTTTCCATTTCTTGTCGGCGAAGTCAGAAAAATGATTGGATACAATCCTTCTAGCATTCTCCGCATTGTCCCCCAACCGCTGAAGCTGCAAAAGCAGGCATTCCTGAAGGTTTCGCGCTCCTATGCCAGCTGGTTCCAGACTGTGAATTTCCGCAAGGCAGTCTTCAACCATATCACTTGTCGTCTTGGCACTGGTTGCGATTTGGTCGACATCTCCCCGAAAATAGCCGTTTTCATCCATATTCAGAACCAAAAGCTTATATATTAATCTCGTAAATTTATTGAGTTTACCAGGCGGTATCTGGGAAAACAAATGATCCTCAAGGGTCGGCTGAGCAACGGCCGGGATACCAGTTATATCGTTATCCTTCCGCTCGCTACTTGCTACCCGCTTCTTTACCCGGTACCTGTCTGTGGTACTGACTTCAAGGAGCGGGTTCTCCAAGGACTTTGCTTCAAGGAAGCTCGATAGCTCTTGTGTATTATATTGAAGCAAGGCAATCGCCTGGGTTAATTCCTGGGTCAGGGACAATTTGATTTGTTGCTGCTGCCATAAACCAGTTCGCATTTCCATACAAGTCTCCCCCTCATATTCTTATTCTACATGAAATTAAAGCGCTTGCGTAATAGAAGAAAAAATGGCAAAAAAAATTTGGCGGAAATGTGTCGAATTTTTCAAGATTCACCCTAAAGGTCATTCCTAAAATACTATTTGTTTTTCCATAATCGGGACAAAGGACTTGTATTTTAGAATATCCCCGGATATCAATTGGCCAAGGAGTTGCCAATTCTGTAAAATTGAAATAATTCATAATTTTTCCATAACCTTTGAACTTTCGGTTTGAATCCACATGCTAGGGAGTAGGCTGTATTGAAAAAAATTAGATTGTTTGTGTTGTGTACTTTTTTACTAGTGAGTGGCTGTATGAAAGTGTCTGCGGAAGAAGAAATGCTGCAATATATTGAAGAAAAGTACGATGAAGAATTTGAAGTAATAAGCAAGGAAACCCAGGTCCGCACGCTATGAGGAAATGAAGCCATAATTGCACCTAATTTTCAGTTGTTACTATCTATTTTAAAATAACCTTTTGTTCTATTCTATACTATCTGAACATATTCACAATTAACTTTTAAAATAATTAAGATGTCTCCTTTTTAAGCCTTAAAGGACATTGGGATAAAATTTATACGCTGGATTGAGGGAAATAGTTTAAGGGTGTTTAATGATCTGTGCATTCCTATATGAGTAATGGAGGAAACTTTTCAGGAGCATGATAGAGTGGAAAACCAGTTAAAAAAGTGATAAATACAAAAAGAGTTCCTACACTTGTATAAACCTCATACAAAAGTAGGAACTCTTTGACTTTTTATACGCCCTCGTCAGGACTCGAACCCGAATTTCAAGAACCGGAATCTTGCGTGCTATCCGTTCGTCCTGTAAACGGCATATATCAACGTTCTCCGGCAATTCCCCACCAATGCAAATCAGATTTTGAATATTAAAGAGAGGATTGTTATTTTAAAGCCCATCCTGACCATATACAATTTTAGTCTTCTTTTTGTTTATTTTCAGTTTATACTGGGTGAATCTTTCTGAAATCTGGGAGAGCAGGTTTTGGGCTTGGGCTTCACTGTGGCAATGAATGTAAATATCGTCAAGGTAGCGCTCGAAAACAATTTTTGGATGATTCTTTTCCATCCATTGGTCAAAAATATAATGTAAGTAGAAGTCTACCAGAAAATAACTGAGACTGTTGCCTTGCGATATTCCTTTATTTCCTCTGACTAAAGTTCCATCGTTCAATTGTGCAGGTGCTTTCAGCAATCGTTCTGTATAAAGCAATACCCATGGATTATCGAAATGTTTTCTTAGCATACCTATAAGGGTCTGATGGTCAATGTTTTCTGCATATTCTTTAATGTCAACAATAAGGGTCCAATCATAGCTCAGCCAGCGGTCACGTGTCGGTGCTAGGGTAGCTCTTTTTCCTCCTTTTTTACCCTTCAAATGAAAAAAAGAGTTAGGATGCCACTGCTCCTTGAATGCAGAAAACAGATGATCCCTTACTAACTGTTGTACGAGATGATCTCTTACTGTAGTGATACCCAGAGGTCTCCATCCGCCATGTTTCTTGCGCTTGTATATTCTGAGAACAGGAGAAGGAACATATTCCCCCGATGAAAGTTCCTTCCATAGTTCATGAATTCGCTTCGACCGGTTTACCTTAAAATCCCGCATGCTTTGCCCATCTATACCGACTACCTTTGTATTTTTGCATTTTTTATATGCTTTCCAAATAAGTTTCTTCGGTATGTCAAATCCTTTCTTTTGCATGCAATCCGCCCTCCTTTCATTTATTATTCTATCTATATGTCTAATCTGCAATGGAAGACAATACATACGCGGAAATGAGATGAGACAAATCAGGACTATCACCACCCAAATTATCGACCTCAGCGGAAAATGTATGGTTATGTTTATAAAGCATCTTCGAGAAACTGCCCCCTGAGAAAAACAAAATCAATTGAAAATATGTGGCATTTATTAGTGGTATTTTAAGTAAAAGATATTAAAAAAAATAAAAAATCCCTGCGAAAATTAATCGCAGGGAAATTAGATATTAAGGACGCCCTCGTCAGGACTCGAACCCGAATTTCAAGAACCGGAATCTTGCGTGCTATCCGTTGCACTACGAGGGCATTGTTTTGGTGAAGACCTATCTAATAATAGCGAAATCGTCTAATCTTGTCAATGGCAAACCTGAAAATGACTATTAAATTCAACTGGAAGCAATGGAATAGAATGCAAAAAACTTGTAGCCTCCGCCATTTGCCGTCATTATAAAAGAAGTATATTGCTGCTATGAGGGGGAAATGGGAATGAGCAGATCAGAGCGAAAGCATGGCAAAAAGAAAAAGATACTGATAGCCGTTTCCGCAGCACTAATGGTTCTTATTGGCGCAGCCTTGCTTGCTTCAGACGTCCTCATCCCTAAATCAAAAGTCAAGTTAAACACTGACGAGGCGGTATCCTCTAACAAGGCCAACGCTCCAGAAGGCGGCTCCGGGTTTTTGATAGCCGATGACATATCAAGAGTTCAACTTGAAAACGAACTGCCCTTGACAATGAAGGAACTGACCATGCAAAATACGATTCACTTTATGAGCCATCAAAAGGTAAAAGCAGAAGAAAAATGGGGATCAATACCGCTGACAGAACAGCGTATTGACAGGCTTTTAGCCATCCTTGAAGCTAAGAAGTTCAAACATGAACGGATTTACCGGGATATTTTGATGAGATGGAAAGAGGGCGACTTTAGTCAGGTGGACAGGGACCATAATGCCATCTGGGATTTGCAGGATGGAACCGTCGGAAAAGCGACGGGGATTCTCTCCCTTGAAGAGGAAACAGCCTATATTGAAGAGCACTATGATATAGGAAAATGATATCTGACCGGTATTGGATCTTTAAGGACAAGTTAGCTTAAATTTGTTTAAAATTACCCAGTTTGGGTAAGATGGATGACATGGAAATTGTCGAACAAAACACTGCTTGACTATCAAGCGATTCGTTTGACCTTTATTGACCATTGTTGTATGATACATACATAACGTATACAAAAAGGGAGGCTTTCTAAATGAATTTGATTCCTACAGTTATCGAACAAACGAACCGTGGCGAAAGAGCATACGATATTTATTCCCGCCTTTTGAAAGACCGGATTATCATGCTGGGAAGCGCAATTGATGATAACGTTTCGAACTCAATTGTCGCACAGCTTTTGTTCCTTGAAGCTGAAAACCCTGAAAAGGATATTACTCTTTATATTAACAGCCCTGGTGGCAGCATCACGTCTGGTATGGCGATTTACGATACAATGCAGTACATCAGACCGAGCGTTTCCACTGTCTGTATCGGAATGGCCGCTTCAATGGGTGCTTTCCTATTGGCTGCTGGTGAAAAGGGCAAGCGCTATACCCTCCCAAATGCTGAGGTCATGATCCATCAGCCACTTGGCGGAGCACAAGGCCAGGCAACGGAAATCGAAATTGCTGCAAAGCGCATCCTGTTCCTGCGCGACAAGCTGAACACCATTCTCTCAGAGCGCACTGGCCAGCCACTTGAAGTTATTTCAAGAGACACAGACCGCGATAACTTCATGACAGCTGAGCGCGCGAAAGAATACGGTCTCGTTGACCACATCATCACGCGCAATGTTCTCGAAGAAAAGAAAAAAGACGATAAATAAGCTTTATTATAAGGACCGCTTCCGGATGGGAGCGGTCTTTTTACTGGGGTCAGACCCTTACCCCCAGGGGTAAGGGTCTGACCCCTAAAGCAAAAGCGAATTCGCCCTCGGGCGAATCCGCTTACAGTTTTTCACAAAATGCTATTCTTTTGCAACAAATGCAGAGAGAGCTTCAACCGCATCGTCTGCGTCATGGCCATCCGCCTGAATGTTGATGACAGCGCCCGTGCTGACTGCCAGACTCATTAGCCCCATGATACTTTTTGCATTAACCCTTTTACCATCCTTCAGCAGAAATACGTCTGATGAAAAACGGTTTGCCTCCTGGACGAATTGGGCTGCCGGCCGTGCTTGGAGACCGTTCTTCAATTTGACTTCGACTTGTTTCTCTACCATCATTCTTCCTCCTCTGTACGTCTTATGGCAGTTTACTGCCTATAATGGTGCCTGTCCTGCTTTTAGGTCTCACCCTCGGCTGGAGCGGCGTCTAAATACCTTACTAACTCTTGCTTCACCGGCGGAACCTCTGGATTAACTTACCCTGATTGGTGAACTAAGATTGTTCTTACTGCTTCAGCCCTTAAAAAATCAATTAGGCTGGCGCGGCTAACCATCAGTAGGGATGAATCCCCCACCAATGGAAGGTTCACCTTATTTTCATGGCGGTGTCACCAGCGCGAAGCTTCTCGGCTATTTCATCTATTTTACGAAGGCGGTGGTTGATGCCCGACTTGCTGATTGCCCCTCCGGACACCATTTCGCCAAGCTCCTTTAGCGTTACATCTTGGTAGGCAACCCTGAGTTCCGCAATCTCCCTCAGTTTTCCGGGGAGGATTTCCAGGCCGACTGTCCTGTCAATAAACCGAATATTTTCCACTTGCCTTAGTGAAGCGCCAATCGTTTTATTGAGGTTAGCCGTCTCACAATTGACAAGGCGATTGACCGAATTGCGCATATCCCGTACGATGCGCACATCCTCAAATCGCAGCAATGCATTGTGGGCACCGATAATATTCAGGAATTCAGTGATTTTCTCAGCTTCCTTCAAATAAGTGATATAGCCCTTTTTACGCTCTAGTGTTTTACTGTTCAAGCCGAATGTATTCATCAATTCACACAACGAATCGTTATGCTCCTTGTACATTGAATAAATTTCAAAGTGATAAGATGATGTTTCAGGGTTATTGACCGAGCCCCCAGCGAGAAAAGCCCCGCGCAGGTATGCCCGTTTGCAGCATTTCTTCTTCAAAAGCTCAGCTGATATTGCATGATTAATAGTGAACCCTTCACCTATAATCATTAAATCTTCAAGTATTTCCTTCGTGTACCTGGCAAGGCGAACAATGTACACATTGTTTTTCTTCAGCCTCATCTTTTTCCTGACTAATAGCTCAACCTCGGTCTGATAATTTTTCTTTATCAGAGTATAGATCCTTCTGGCAATCGCAGCGTTTTCTGTCTGGATGTCAACCACAAGCTTCCGATTTGAATAAGACAGGGATCCGTTCATCCGAATCAAGGCGGACAGCTCTGCTTTTTGGCAGCAAGGCTTCGCTTCAATATTCGTCAGTTCCTTTTTTGTTTCTGACGCAAAAGACATTTCCTCACCTCCAGGCCAGACAAACGTTTGCATGGCAATAATTAATAGTACGTATAAGATAGATTTTAGTTTCGGTGAATTTTTCTTTTACGCCCATTTTTTAAAAAATGGCCTTGTTGAAAAAGTTGTGCTTCTTAAACAGAGTTGATTTTAAAGTCGAATGCGCGAAGTCTATATCTAAAATCCAGCCTCACTTTTTTCCTAAGCAATTATTCTTGCCCTTAAACTCAACATTCTTGTTTAACACAGCCAAAAGTATAATGAGAGAAAGTCCGATTTTTTATGGAAAGCACTCCTGCTACTATACTTATATTAACTTTAATCTATTGGCATTGTTTGAAAAATATGTCCTATGTTTAAATTTACCTATCCTTTGAGCATTGAATAAAGAATTGATGCGACCTTTTTCGTATCATGTCTCAATGCTGTTCCATCCTGAACGGCAATTTCAGCGAAAACAACCTCAATCCCCAGCTGCTCGAGCGTTTCTGTATCATATTTGACCGGATGAGCCTGCTCTTCTTTATAGAGGAGCTGTATGTGTTCATCAATTTTTTCATTGTTTACCAGGATGGTATCAATAAACGCACAGTTCATATGTTCATAAATAGCCTTTACATGGTCACTTGCCGTGTAGCCAAAGGTCTCGCCAGCCTGCGTCATTAAATTACAAATATACACCTTGCGTGCCTTTGCCTTGCATACTGCCTCTCCCAGCTCTTTGACAAGCAGGTTGGGAAGGATGCTCGTGTACAAGCTGCCAGGGCCAATGATGATCATATCGGCCTGCCGAATTGCCTGTAGCGTTTCCGGAAGCGGTTTTATCTTGGAGGGTGTCAAATACACACGCTTAATTTTTTTCCCGGAATACGGAATTTTCGATTCTCCCGATACGACGGTGCCATCTTCCATTTCTGCATGAAGAACCACGCTTTGGGCCGCGGCAGGAAGTACCTTCCCACGTACATTCAGGACCTTGCTCATTTCCTGGATAGCATGGGTGAAGTTGCCTGTTATCGAGGCCATCGCTGCCAGGATCAAGTTGCCTAGCGAATGGCCCGAAAGTTCATTTGATGTAGCAAAGCGGTGCTGGAACATCTCCTCCACAAGCGGTTCAACATCCGATAAGGCAACCAGGACGTTCCTTACGTCACCAGGCGGCGGGATGTTTAGGTCCTCGCGCAGCCTGCCTGAGCTGCCGCCGTCATCCGCGACAGTTACAATTGCCGTGATATCGACTGGATATTTCTTCAACCCTCTCAGGAGGACAGGCAAGCCTGTTCCACCGCCTATGATGACGACTCTAGGGTGTCCTGTCTTGGTCATGTCGTTTTTTCCTTCCTCTTTTCAATGTCTCGGTGTGAGACGACTGTCTTGTATTCTGCTTCATAAAAACGGGCAATATATTCAGCCAGGGTTACCGAGCGGTGCTGTCCACCGGTACAGCCAATGGCAACAACAAGCTGCGACTTTCCCTCCCGCTTGTAGTGGGGAAGCATGAATGTCAACAGGTCAGTCAATTTTTGAATGAACATCTGCGTTTCTTTCATTTTCAGCACATAATCGGATACTTCCTTATCCAATCCAGTTTTTGGCCTCATATGTTCAATATAGTGCGGATTCGGCAGGAACCGTACGTCAAAAACAAGATCGGCGTCAATCGGGATTCCATGCTTGAAACCGAACGAAACAACATTTACGGTAAAGGTCGTCTGATTATTTTTTGAAAATTCACAGAGAATTTTCTCCCGCAATTCCCTTGGCTTCATATCAGAAGTGTTATAAATGATTTGGGCCCTGCCCTTCAGTTCTTCAAGAAGCTCGCGTTCCAGCTTGATTCCTTCAAGCGGGAGGCCCTCTGTTGCAAGAGGATGCGAACGGCGCGTTTCTTTATAGCGGCGTACCAGTGCGGCATCATCTGCATTCAGGAATAAAATTTTAGGTGTCACCCAGGACGTTTCAGCCAGTTCATCAAGCGCCTTGAATAGGTGATCAAAAAATTCCCGGCCGCGCAAATCCATGACGAGGGCAACTTTATTCATTTTATTCCCGGACTCTTTCATAAGTTCGAGGAATTTTGGCAGGAGGGTCGGCGGCAGGTTGTCGACGCAGAAGAATCCCAGATCCTCGAAGCTCTGGATGGCAACCGTTTTACCGGCACCCGACATCCCCGTTATGATGACCATTTGTGTATCATGGACTGAACCAGTGCTCATCCATATTCCCCCTAAAAAAAATTTCTATTGTTAATTTCGTTTTCTGGCTATTGCGGATCAAGCCTATAGCTGATTAGTTCAAAATCAGGCGTATAGGTAAAAGTACCGTAGATGAGATCATGGCCATGCATGACATAGTCCAGGATATGGTAGTCTCCCGGAGCCATGGGCAATTCCGCAATTTTTTCGGCGGAATGCCAGCTAAGGATGCCTTCTTCGCATGTTTCATTCGGCATTCCTTCTGAGTCGGTTGCAAGGAAGGTAAACATCATCCATTCGTTTACCGTTTGGCCATTTTCCTGGATAATAATCGTAAACACGCTTTTTAACCTTGGATTTTTTAAATACATCCCGGTTTCCTCACGGTATTCGCGTATCACCGCATCGCGGATCGATTCGCCCGGCTCCATCTTCCCACCAGGTGCCGACCACCAGCTCCGGCGCGGTTTTTGCAAAAGAAAGATTTTGTCTTCCTTCATCAACACACAATTGGCAACCCTCTGCATGTTCTTTCCACCTCAATTATGCAACCACTAAATCCTAAAGAAGAATAGGAATCCCTATCCCGAAGTTTTAGAGTTGTTTCACTTTATCCCGCATTAACGGGTAGTAAGTCCCCCACCTCAAAAATTCCGGGTTTTCAAAGAAGGAAGTGGGGATCAAAGCCCGAATCGCTTAATCCACAATCAGTGGGGAAAAATAATTCCGCCCCGATTGAAGCTTTGCTTTATTATACTATTTTTAGTAATGCCCTACAATGAAGGGAATCAGATATGTTTCTATATAACTTTGCTGAAGCGGACAAAAAAAGGGCACGGGCAGTCGCCCGTGCGATAAGGGTATATAAAAGGGGGTCAATTTCTATTTTTATCATACCCTACCATTATTTCACTCTTGTTACAATCAGGTTAAAAAGCAGTTAATTTTATTGGACAAATTTCCCAAAAACTTTTTATGCAACTCGATTAACCATGTCTAAAATAAAAAGCCAGCCACTCCTATTTGGATAGCGGCCACCCGGGCTTGTACGCGGCTAACCATCAGCGTAAAACCGCCATTGATAGAAGTTTCACTTTACGCTTGCCTTGCTTTGATTTCTTCTTTTATTTCCTCAACATAGTGCTGGGCTGCCTGGGCCGCGATACTGCCGTCACCAGTTGCAGTAACAATCTGGCGGAGCGTTTTTTCACGGATATCGCCAGCCGCAAAAATGCCTTTCACTCTTGTTTCCATTTTCTCGTTCGTTTCGATGTAGCCATTGGCATTAGTAATACCAAGGTTTTCAAATGGTTTCGAGAGAGGAACCATGCCGATGTAAATGAAGACGCCATCTGCCGGGAATTCGGTTTCCGTGCCGTCAACAGTTGAAACAAGCGTTACGCTGCCAACTTTGCCGTCTTTGCCGTTAATTTCCTTGATAGTATGATTCCAGATGAAATCAACTTTTTCATTGGCAAACGCACGGTCTTGCAGAATTTTCTGGGCACGAAGCTCATCGCGGCGATGGACAATCGTTACCTTTGTTGCAAAGCGGGTCAGGTAAACACCCTCCTCAACCGCGGAATCGCCGCCGCCAACGACAACAAGCTCCCTATTTTTGAAAAAGGCACCGTCGCAAACCGCGCAATACGAAACACCGCGGCCGCCAAGTTCCTTTTCACCAGGGACACCAATCTTCTTATATTCGGCACCAGCGGAAATGATAACAGAGTATGCCTTATATTCCTTAGAGCCGGCAATGACGGTTTTTGTATCACCATTGTCGATGACTTCTTTAATATCGCCATATGCATACTCAGCGCCAAATTTCTTGGCGTGCTCGAACATCTTCGTGGACAGGTCCGGTCCAAGGATATGCTCATAGCCCGGATAGTTCTCAACTTCCTCCGTATTGGCCATCTGGCCGCCCGGAATGCCGCGTTCAATCATCAAAGTAGAAAGGTTCGCCCTTGATGTATAAACAGCCGCTGTCATCCCTGCAGGACCGGCGCCTACAATAATGACGTCGTAAATTTTTTCTTCTGACATGCCTGTCACTCCTATCTATATATGAACGATCGCATTTCTATTATTGCTAAAGTGAGTGAACCTAAACAAAGATATTTCGGACACGTTTTGTATAGAGTTCCCTTGTCATCCTTATCCTATAAAACACGGGTTCAAGAGTCCAACAGAATGCTCAGAAGCGTATACAAAAAGCTGACCGCCTCCGTAGAGAGCGATCAGCATATAGGCATAAAATCATTGTCCCATTATCAGTACAATATCGCCGTTTCTTATAAAAGAAGGCAAGAATCAACGAGCTTAACATATTTCCCGACTGTTGCAGCAGAAAGGCCATAGCGCCCGCCAAGTTCAGCCATTGTCATATGCTCGTTCTTGTATTTAAACCAGACATATTCGGTTGCTGCTGCCCACGCTTTTTTGTTTTTAAGATCGAGACCATGGGATTTGGCCTCGGCGGCTACAGCGAACCACATCAAATACAGGCCGGCTTCGAGCGCTCCAATTGGCTGGTGCGCATCGTAGAACATTTCTGCTGTCTCATGGGCGGCCGCCATAAATGTAGGCTTCCCGCACTTTAAAAAGGCCAAATATTCTTTTTCCGGCACAGTGAATTTCCCGTTTTGGCAGGCTTCCCTGGAAGAAAGCAATTCATCCCTTTTGGTTGAAAGAGATGCAAGGAAGAGTGCAAACAGCCTTTCCTCCAAGTATTCACTGTCCATCTTTTGCAAAATTGAGCGGGGAAGATCCTCCATTCCAGCCGAGGCGGTTTCGTTCCACGGCTCGGAACCTTCTTTATCCGGATTGATTTCAATTACTTTTTTCCAGATTGACCTGGCAAGCTCTTCCCTGCCAGTAAAGTAAGCGGAGTGCGCAAACCAGTAATAAAATGGGCCATCTCCTTCAAAGCCATACTTGTAGAGCCGCTTCAGCCATTCGAAAGCCAGCTCATACTCGCCTGCCAGCGCAAATGTCGCGCCCAGCTTGAATTGATGCTCAGACATCATCGGCTTGACTTTCCTCAAAACTGCAATCAGCCTGTCTTTTTCCTCAGTTTCCCGTTTGTAATGCGCGAAGACAAGCAGGTTACAAAGTGCATGCAGATTGCCTGGATTGCGCTCAAGCACATCAGCAAGGACGGACTCTGCCACTTCCGCTTCTCCCATGTAAAAATGGGCAAGTGCCAGATTGTTATAAGCAGACCAGTATGTTGGATATTCCTCGACGATTCCCTTCAGCATTTCAATCGCCTTAGGGAAATACCCAGTTTCGAGGAGATTTCGCGCCTCCTCCTGGCGAATCATCAGGTCGTCCTCCTGGTACCAATCATCCTCGTCCTCGTCGTCACCACTTTCCATGACTAACAGCTCGAGCAGATCCTCGGAGTCATCATAGAACTCGCCATCGGGCTCGAGCTCCAAATAAAGCCTGGAATGACGTGTAGCATCTTTAAAGAATCCCAAATGGGCATAATTATTTGCTAAAAAATAATGGCACTCGTTCATATGAGGATCCAATTCATCCAAAATCATATGCAGCAGCCGATTAGAATTTGTATATTCACCGATTTCGGTCCATACCAAAGCAAGCTGGCACGCTATCATCGGTTCTCCCGGCTCAAGCTGCAACGCCCGCTGCAGATATCGTTTCGCTTTTTCAAAATCCCGGCGGTGGTAGGCCTTCAGCCCTTTTGTGAAATAGTACTCACCCGTCGGGAAAAAGGAGAGAAGTTTCCCCTTGGATTTAATAGCTTTCGAGTCTTTCCCCATGAAGTCCTCCACAAATGTAATAACTAGAGTAGTATACCACAAAACTCTTCATCCGTGGAGGTGGGGCTGGGGGTTAGGATAGGATTGGCAGTTTTTCAGCTTGGAAGGATGTCAGATTCGGGGGGTGTGATTATTAAAAAAAGCGAAAGACGGGCGCCATTAATTGGAGGTCCGGAATATGAATTCATTCGTTAGAGCGCTTCTAATGGATTAATTGATGGCATTAGGACTCTTCTATTGGATTAATTGGCGGTTCAGGAAGATAAATTAATCCATTAGAGCTCTTCTAATGGATTAATAGGAAGTCCAGAATTGACGGTCCCCAGACCACTTATTGCTTATCATGGCTAGCATGGCGCTCCTCGAGGACGGCTAGCACGTCCTTCAATGGCAGATTTTGTTCGCGGAGCAGGACGAGCAAGTGGTACAGGAGGTCGGCTGTTTCCCATTTGAGCTCTTCCGGATCGCAGTTCTTGGCGGCGATGATAACTTCTGATGCCTCTTCGCCTACCTTCTTCAGGATTTTGTCGACCCCTTTTTCGAAGAGATATGTCGTGTACGCACCTTCAGGACGTTCCTGTTCGCGGTCCTTGATGAGTGACTCAAGTTTCCTTAAGATACTAAATTCATCCTCGACAAGTTTTTTCACAAGCGTGTAATCAGCGAGACTAACGTCATCGGTCTCATCTGGAATAGGGTAAGACGGCAGCGCCTGCTCTGGCGAATTCTTTGAATAGAGCGTTTCGCTGAAGCATGATGTTGTGCCGTTATGGCAGGCAGGCCCGGCCGGTTCAACGAGGACAACAAGGGCATCACTGTCACAATCAAATTTGATTTCTGTGACGCTCTGGGTATTTCCGCTCGTTCCACCCTTATGCCACAACTCCTGGCGCGAGCGGCTGTAGAACCATGTTTCTCCTGTCTCCACCGTGCGGGCCAAAGATTCCTTATTCATATAGGCGACAGTCAGCACTTCCTTGGTTTTGCTGTCCTGGACAACGGCCGGAATCAGGCCTTTTTCATCAAATGTAAGTTCAGCAATGTTCACCTGACCTCAACCCCTTCTTTTTTCAAAAATTGCTTTACTTCCGCAACGGATGTTTCTTTATAGTGGAAAATGGACGCTGCCAGTGCAGCATCTGCCTTCCCTTCCATGAATACCTCAGCAAAGTGTGCGGCATTGCCAGCCCCTCCTGAAGCAATCACAGGGACTGAAACAGCCTCGCTAACCGCCTTTGTAAGCGCGATGTCAAAACCGCTTTTTTCACCGTCACAATTCATGCTAGTCAGGAGAAATTCTCCGGCTCCAAGCGCTTCTGCCTGTTTTACCCAGTCCAGCGCCTTTATGCCTGTCGGTTTTCTGCCTCCATGGGTATAAACCTGCCATGTTCCCCACTCCGGTTCATATTTCGCATCAACGGCGACAACGATACATTGCGACCCGAAATAATCGGCCCCTTGCTTGATTAATTCCGGGTTCTGAACAGCGGCAGTATTCAGAGAAACCTTGTCGGCACCTCCGCGGAGGATGGTTTTCATATCTTCAAGAGAGTTGATCCCGCCGCCAACCGTGAACGGAATCGCAAGCTCTGAAGCTGTCTGCCTGACGACTTCGACCATCGTCTTCCGGCCCTCATGCGAGGCGGATATATCGAGGAACACAAGTTCATCCGCACCCTGCTCATCGTAAAACTTGGCCATCTCGACGGGGTCCCCGGCATCGCGGAGCTGGACAAACTGGATACCCTTCACAACGCGCCCGTCTTTCACATCCAAACAGGGAATGATTCGTTTTGTAAGCATTGGGTCACCGCCTTATCTTCTATCTGATGTAATTTGGACATTTTTTTCAATAATTAAGACCCTAAATTCAATTAATTCGGGCAGAGACGTCAATCGGAAACTGCCTGAAGTGCATCTTTTAACGTAAATCGGTTTTCATACAATGCCTTGCCGACAATAGCACCACTGATTCCCTTTTCTGCGGCCAGTGTCCGCAAATCATCAAGCGAACTCACGCCGCCTGAAGCAATGACTGTTTTTCCAGTGGCACTGGCGAGATCCGCAGTTGCCGCTTTATTTGGCCCGGCAAGTGTCCCATCTGTAGCAATATCAGTAAAAATAAAGGTCTCTGCTCCCGCCTCGGCAAAGCGGCGCCCAAGGTCAACAGCCTTGACAGTGGATGTTTCCAGCCACCCATGCGTGGCAACGAAACCATCTTTTGCATCAAGGCCAATCGCAATCCGGCTGCCGTACTTTTTGATCATCTTTTCTGCAAAATCAGGGTTGGTAATGGCGACACTTCCGATAATCACACGGGCTGCGCCGTGGTCAAGATAGTGGGCAATATCAGCTTCCGTTCTGATGCCGCCGCCAATCTGGATTCGCACATGCGCGAGCTCCTGTGCGGCTTGAATCACAAATCGGTCATTCACCCGTTTGCCGTCCTTCGCTCCATCAAGATCGACCATGTGAATCCAGGACGCACCATCCTTCGCAAACCTCCTGGCCATCTCAAACGGCGAATCCCCATACACCGTCTCCTTCCCATAATCCCCCTGCAACAAGCGAACACACCGCCCGCCCCGCATATCAACCGCCGGATAAATCGTAAAACTCATTCTTGCACCTCCTGGGGTCAGACCCCTCTTGTGGACTTTCAACGCACTTTGTCCATTCCAGGTGGACATTGTTTGGTTTTTAAGTATTTCTTTGCCGAAGGAATATCTACATTGCCACTTTCCACCGCATTCTTTGCCTGTTATTTTTTTGCTTCCTGGGCTTGGGCGAGCTTGAGGAAGTTTTGGAGAAGCTGGATGCCGAGTGGGCCGCTTTTTTCAGGGTGGAATTGCATGCCGTACACGTTTCCTTTGCCGACTACAGCGGAAACCTCCTCGTTGTAGTTTGCTTGAGCAATAAGGTATTCCGGATTATCGGCTTTAACGAAATAGGAATGGACGAAATACACATGGCCTTCTTCAAGACCAGAAAGAATCGGCGATTCCTTTTTAAAGCTAAGCCTGTTCCAGCCCATGTGCGGTACCTTATAAGGAGTACCATCCGCTGCCAAACCAGTAAATCGCTCAACCCGGCCAGGCAGAATTCCCAGCCCTTCCGCAGGGCCGTTCTCCGCGCTTTCTTCAAAAAGAAGCTGCATACCAAGACAAATACCGAGCAGCGGCTTTCCTGAAGCTGCATAACCATGGAGCATATCCGCTAGTCCTTCCGACTTTAATAGAAACATTGCATCGCGGAAGGAGCCGACCCCGGGGAGGATGAGAGCATCCGCTTCCGCCAGCTCGGCCCGGTCCCCGGAAAGGAAGTAACGGGCACCCAGCCGTTCAAGTGCCTTTGAGACACTGAATAAATTACCCATTCCATAATCAATAATGCCAATCATTTCGTTCAATCCTTTCTAAGGTAGCCAACGTCCACGTCCCCTCGCCCACATTGCATTTAGATCAGGAAGCAATGATGGCTGCTTTAAAGCATTCCCTTTGTTGAAGGAAGCCGGCCTTGAAGGTTCGGGTCAATCGATGATGCTTCATTTAGCGCCCGTGCCAGAGCCTTAAAAATCGCTTCTATAATATGGTGAGTGTTTTTTCCATAATGGACGATAATGTGCAAATTCATCCGGGCTTCAAGGGCAAGTTTCCATAGGAATTCATGGACAAGCTCAGTGTCAAATGTTCCAACTTTCGCTGAAGGAAGCTCTGCCCGCATTTCAAGATGCGGCCGGTTGCTCAGGTCAATCACCACTTGCGCCAATGCTTCATCCATCGGGACAAACGCATTTCCATAACGGCGGATGCCTCGTTTTTCCCCAAGCGCCTCGCGGATTGCCTGGCCAAGGCAAATCCCAATGTCTTCTGTTGTGTGATGGTCATCAACCTCAATGTCTCCTTTTGCATCAACCATCAAATTGAATTGACCATGTTTGGCGAATAACTCGAGCATATGGGTGAGGAAAGGGACGCCTGTTTCAAGCTCCGAGCGGCCCTCCCCGTCAAGCTCAAGTGAAAGCTTGATATTCGTTTCATTTGTTTTCCGTTCAATTTCGGCAATTCGCTCCATTGTTGGCTCCTCCAATAACGAGTCTCTGGTTACAAGGGTGAAAACACGATCCAGAGTCCGACATTTTTTATAGAAAAGTTTTAACGTACACACTTTTATCAAGAGAAATCCTTAACTTATCAAGAGAGTTTACCGTTTTATCAAGAGAATCTCAACTTATCAAGAGCGTACACTGTTTGATAAACCCAGGTTTTTTTTCGATAAAACTCCCGGCACCTAGAACCGGTAATCCCTCTATTTTTTCTTAAGTCTAGCTTCAACTGCCCGGGCATGCGCCTCGAGGCCTTCCATGCGCGCAAACGATGCAATTTTTCCGGCATTCGCCTTTAATGCAGCTCCACTATAAGAAATAATGCTGGATTTCTTTTGAAAATCATCTACATTGAGCGGGCTCGAGAACCGTGCTGTGCCATTTGTCGGTAGCACATGATTCGGTCCGGCAAAGTAATCGCCGACAGGCTCCGAGCTATACCTCCCTAGAAAAATAGCTCCGGCATGCTTGATTTTGCCCAGCAGCTCCATTGGATTTTCCGTCATAATCTCAAGATGCTCAGGCGCCAGCTCGTTAATCAGGCGGACTGCTTCATCCATGTCCCGTGCGACATAAATTGCGCCATAGTCCTCAATAGCCCGCGAAGCAATATCCCGCCTTGGCAGCAATTCAAGCTGCCTTCCAATCTCAAGGGCAACCTCCTCGGCCAGCAGCCTTGATGTTGTCACCAGTACACTGCAGGCTCGCGGATCATGCTCAGCTTGTGACAGCAGGTCGGCGGCTACTTCATCCGCAAAGGCCGTTTCATCAGCCAGCACCGCAATTTCACTCGGCCCGGCGATCATGTCGATGGCCACATCGCCATATACCTCTTTTTTGGCGAGAGCGACGTATATGTTGCCAGGTCCGGTTATTTTATCAACAGGCGCAATTGATTCCGTCCCATAAGCGAGGGCTGCAATTGCCTGGGCACCGCCAACTTTATATATCTCGGTTACTCCAGCTTCCTTTGCCGCAATGAGCACTGAAGCTGGGATCCGCCCGTTTTTGTCAGGAGGCGAGACCATCGCAATTCTTCCTACACCTGCGACTTGAGCCGGAATGACGTTCATCAGCACCGATGATGGGTAGGCGGCTGTCCCGCCCGGAACATAAACGCCAGCACTAACAAGCGGTGTGATTTTTTGGCCAAGGATTGTGCCGTTCTCCTCGGTGGTAAGCCACGAGGTTCGAAGCTGCTTTTCGTGAAAAGCACGTATGTTTGCCGAAGCCTCCCTGATGATCTCTATAAAAGTATCATCCACTTCCCGATACGCCGCCTCCAGTTCACTCTCCGTTACTTTAAAAGAAGCTAGCCGCACCCCGTCAAACTTCTCGGTATACTCCCGGATTGCCTCGTCTCCCCGAACCCTTACATCGGCCAAAATCCGCTGGACCGCATCAAGCTGCTCGTTCGTTCCAGATTCAATCGATCGGTTAATCGATAAAGCTTCTTCTGCAAAAACAATTTTCATAGTCGTTCACCTCCAACAACCTTGCTCAATCTACTGACCATGTCGTTGATTAACTTATCCTTCATTCGGTAGCTGACCGGATTCACGATTAGCCTGGAGGTGATGGAAGTTATTTTTTCAAACTCAACCAGTCCGTTTTCCTTAAGGGTCCGGCCCGATGATACGATATCGACTATCCGGTCTGCCAGCCCGATAATCGGTGCCAGCTCAATTGATCCATTCAACTTAATGATTTCAACCTGCTCGCCCTGCTCCCTAAAATAGGCTGCTGCTACATGAGGATACTTCGTAGCAATTTTCGGGGCAATCTCACTCATTTTCGTACCCGGCAGCCCGGCAACTGCCAAATAACACGAGGAAATCTTCAAATCCAGCAGTTCGTACACAACCCGTTCTTCCTCAAGCATGACATCCTTCCCGGCAATCCCAAGGTCTGCGACGCCATGCTCAACATACGTAGGAACATCCATCGGCTTGGCCAATATAAATCGCAGCTGTTCCTCCTCCGCCTCGACAATCAGCTTCCGTGACTCATCGAACTCAGGCGGAAGCTGGTAGCCAGCCTCCCGCAGAAGCCCGGCTGCTTCCTCAAAAATCCGTCCCTTCGGCATTGCAATCGTTAACCATCTATCCATTCTGAATCCCTCCAAGGAGGTAAGTAATCTCGCTAAAGTTCCTTGCGAACGCATCGACATTCCTGACGCCGCCAATATCCTGAAGCACGGAGCGCTTGCCTTCTTTTCGTAAAATTGAAGCCGCTTCGAACGCCTCTTTCCTCCGTTCCGGCGAAAATAAGATGGCGTGGATTTCCTCAGCGCCCTCCACATCCCCAAGCGCTTCCAGCAGGCGGTCAAGCCTAATTGCAAACCCGGTTGCACCCGCCGTCCTGCCAAATTTTTCAAGAAGGCCGTTGTACCTGCCGCCGTTCCCGAGCGGAAAGCCAACCCCGTCCGCATACACCTCAAACAAGATGCCCGTGTAATAACTCATATGGCTGACTAGCGTTAGGTCAAACTTGACGCGGCTGCCAACACCATAGTCCTCAAGGATTTCCCATAACTCCTTCAGCTGGCGGATTGCGTCCCGACCTTTCTCATTCTCGGTCAAATCAAGCGCCTGCCCAATCACATCTGCTCCACCGCGAAGATCAAGAAATTGCAGAAGACGCTGGCGATCGATTGAAGACAAACCCAGGTTTTTTACATGTTCCCGGTAACCTACATAATTTTTTTCATAAAGAAATTTGCGCAGCTGGTCGGCGCGTTCGCTCGTTCCAAGGATTTGCTGAAACAGTTCATCAACAAAACCGATGTGGCCGATTGAAATCTGGAACTCTTTCAATCCCGCGGCCTCCAACGATTCTGTTAAAAGCGCGATCGCTTCTCCGTCACATGAAACCGTCTCATCATTCAGGCACTCAACGCCAATTTGTTCAAACTCTGCGGGCCGGCCTCCCTCGCGCTGTTGCGCCCTGAATACATTTGCCGAGTATGCTAGTTTTAGAGGTGTATCGTCCTTCATCAGCCTCGATGCAGCCACCCGTGCGATTGGTGCCGTCATATCCGGCCTGAGCACAAGCGTGTGCCCCTGCTGGTCAAGCAGCTTGAACAGCTGCTGGTCGAGGATTGCCGACGCCTCGCCGACTGTTTCGTAATACTCCAATGCCGGTGTCTCTATAAACCGATAGCCCCAGCGGCCAATCATCTCTTCAACAGAAGTTCGCACCTTTTTCTTTTTTTCAAAAAGCTCAGGCAGCGTATCGCGCATGCCCAGCGGTTTCTCAAACATAAACAAACGGCCCACTCTGCTCATCCTTTACATTTTGGAATATCTATAATCGCATTTGCTTTAGTTCGCTAATGTGCTAACAAGATAAAGATTTATTGTTAGTTTACCTCTCCATCGAACCAGCGTCAATTGAAATACGTCATAAATCAGAATATTTCCGCGTAACATCCCGGAGATTATTGAATACCCAATTTGTGGATAGAGTCTCGAAACTTGTGGATAAATCTTCAAAATTACGGATATACACCAATATTTTGTGGATAGAAACCGGAACTTGCGGATAACACAGCTAAAAGAAGAATCGTTCCTATACAAAAAACCCTCCGGCAATCACCGGAAGGTTCCTTATTTGATCCCATAAATCGGGTCATTCTCATTTCGTTTCGCTAATTCCTCAGCGGTATAAATAACCCGCATCGGATTACCACCGACAAACGACCCGGCAGGAACATCCTTATGTACCAGCGTCCCGGCAGAAACAATAGCCCCGTCGCCGATCACAACACCCGGCAGGATCGTCGAGTTGGCCCCAATCATAACCTCGCTGCCAATCCTAACCTCACCCAGCCGGTATTCCTTAATAAGATACTCATGAGCGAGAATCGTTGTATTGTAGCCAATCACCGTGTTGTGCCCGACTGAAATCTTCTCCGGGAACATGATATCGAGCATGACCATCAGCGCAAACGAGGTGTGCTCGCCGACTTTCATATCAAGGAAATTCCGATACAGCCAGTTCTTCATCCCAAGGACCGGCGTATAGCGGGCAAGCTGAATGACAATGAAGTTCTTGACCACTTTTAAAAACGGGACGGTTTTATATACGTGCCAGAGCGAATTGGCGCCTTCGACAGGAAACCGTTCGGTCCGCCTCATTCCGTCTCAACGCCTACGATGCCGAGAATATCGGTCATACTTTCAAGCATGAAATCGGGCTCGAATTTTTCCAAATACTCGCGGCCCTTGGCTGACCAGGCAACCCCGGCTGTCAACGTCCCGGCATTTTTCCCAGCCAAAATATCGTGATAGTTATCACCGACCATGATTGCAGTTTCCGGCTTTGAGCCAAGCTTTTCCAATGCAAGGAGGATCGGTTCAGGATCCGGCTTTTCCTTTGTCACATGGTCCAGCGCGACAATTACATCAAAGTACTTGTCCAATTTTGCCAGCCTCAAGCCCTTCATAACAACGTCGTGCATTTTCGTCGTCACAATGCCAATCTTGTACCCGCCTTCCTTCAGCGCTTGGACAGCCTCGAGTACATTGGGGAATTCCTTGACCAGCTCATCATGATTTTCAACATTAAACTTGCGGTAGGTCACAATCATTTCCTCGACATTCTCTGAGTCCATCGCACCGAACGTCTCACGGAGCGATGGCCCCATGAATGGCAGAACATCATCACGCTGATATTTATTCGGATAATAGTGGCCCAGCGTATGAAGGAACGAGTTGATAATAAGGTCATTTGTATCAATCAGCGTCCCATCGAGGTCGAATAGGATCGTATCAATTTTCATAGGCATAGCAGCTTCCTTTCTATGATAAAAAACGGGCTCAAATATTGACTTCCTTCCTGCGAATCAGGCCGGCCCGTTTCCAAATCGTACCGACAATCAGCGTCAGCAGCACAGCCACACCAACCCTGATTAACAGCAGCGGCCAAACAGGAATCCCGAGCGGAATGAAAATGAGCGTGTCCTCGATGACCGCATGGCAGGAAACGAGAAAAATGAACGCCAGCGTTGCATCCTTCTTGCTGACCCCGTCTTCCTCAACCGCCTGGATCATGACACCAGCCCCGTAGGCAAGCCCGAACAAAAGCCCCGCCGCCATTGTCGTCGACGTATTCTCCTGCATACCGAGAGTTCGAGTCATTGGAGCCATTGTTTTTGAAAATTTCCCAAGCCACTGCAAATCCTTCAGCACCTGGATCATTATCATAAGCGGAATAACAATTGCCGCAAGCTGAACAATTCCAATTCCGGCCTTGTTAATTGCTTCAAGTAAAATTGCTGCCGTACCAACGGCAGGCTCATCTGCAGCCTGGATGAATCCGTACACTGCCTTACTGCCGCCTCCATGCCACACAAGATTGATGACCGCGGCAGACAGAAACGCGAGCCCAAGCCTAACAGTGAGGACAATCCAGATTTTCACTCCCGCCTTCAAGGCAACCGTGCTTTCAATTATCAAGTTATGCGAAAAACCTAGCATGACCGCGAGAATAAACACTTCTTTTACTGTAAAATCAAGCGTCAGGATAGCCCCGATTGCCGCATACAAGTTCAGGAAGTTCCCAAGCACAAGTGGAATCGCCGCCTCGCCGGGCAGCCCAATCAGCATCATTAACGGCTCTATCGCCTTCATTAACCACGGCAAAACTGGCGTATATTGCAAAATGGACACGATCAGCGTGACTGGAAAAATCACTTTCCCAAGCGACCACGTTGTCTTCACGCCGACCAGGAGTCCTTTTTTTGAAGAATTGAACAACATCAGCACTAAACTCCTTTGTCCATACATTAAAATCGCCGAATTAATTCTAAAATCGCCGATACATTTTTAAAATCGCCGAATTACTATTATTTCGCGACAGCTGGCTTCCCGGCACCATCCTCGTTCAAATACCGCGCCTCAGCCAGTCCCTTTTTCCGGCGATACACAATCAATGCCACCGCAGCCACAATTAGCACAAGCGAGATGACCTGCGCAATCCGCAGCGGACCAAGCATCAGACTGTCCGTCCGCAAGCCCTCAATAAAGAAGCGTCCGACCGAATACCAAATCACATACGCAAGAAAGCTTTCCCCGCGGCGCAAATTCACACGCCGCAGCAACAACAGCAGAGCAAACCCCGCAAAATTCCAAAGCGACTCATATAAGAACGTCGGATGGTAGTAAACCCCATTGATCTCCATCTGATTAACAATCCAGTCCGGCAGCATTAATCCCTCAAGAAACTCACGCGACACCTCGCCGCCATGCGCCTCCTGGTTGATGAAATTCCCCCAGCGGCCAATCGCCTGCCCTAGGATAATGCTTGGCGCCGCAATATCAGCCAGTTTCCAGAACGAAATCCCGCGCGCCCTTGTAAAGAAATACGCCGTCAGAACCGACCCAATCAGCGCACCGTGAATCGCAATCCCGCCATTCCAAATCTTAATAATATCGCCCGGGTTGTCCGCATAATACTCCCACTGAAAAATCACATAATAAATCCGTGCCGACAAAATCGCAATCGGAATCGCCCAAATCATCAAATCCGGGAACGTCTCCTTCGGCAAACCCCTCCGGTCACTCTCCCGCATCGCAAGAAACAGCGCGAGCGCAAGCCCAGTCCCAATAATCAGCCCATACCAATGCACCGTAAACGGCCCCAGCGAAAACGCAATCGGGTCAAGCGCAGCATACTTATCTTCCATCCTCATTCTCCTTTAATCTCTCTTTTTTTTGAAAAAAGGCTTCGCCTCGGCCGAAACGACAAGCAAGGCTTCAGGACAGTGTCTCCCTATTCGCCCCGTTCACCTTTCTAGAAAGCATCTTCATTGTCGCCCTCTTCAATCGCGTGATTCAATTTATCCGTAAACTGCTGGGCAGCATTAACACCCATGTTCTTCAGCCTGAAATTCATTGATGCAACTTCAATGATAACGGCAAGGTTCCGCCCCGGGCGAACCGGGACAGTCAGCTTTGTGATTTCGGAGTCCATAATTTTCATCTTCTCCTCATCAAGCCCGAGCCGGTCATACTGTTTGTGCTGATCCCAAATCTCAAGATCAATATTCAGGTTGATCCGCTTGTTGCTGCGGACCGCGCCCGCCCCGAACAACGTCATCACGTTAATGATGCCAAGCCCGCGGATTTCAAGTAAATGTTCAATCAGTTCAGGAGACGTGCCAATCAATGAATCCTGGTCTTCCTGGCGAATTTCAACACAGTCGTCCGCAATTAAACGGTGGCCGCGCTTGACGAGTTCAAGGGCAGTCTCACTTTTACCGACGCCGCTTTTTCCGGTTATAAGCACTCCCACGCCGTAGACATCGACCAAAACGCCATGGACAGCAGTTGTCGGTGCAAGCTTCGCCTCAAGGAAATTCGTCAGGTTTCCGGAGAAACGGGTTGTTTTCTGGCCGGTCCTGAGAACAGGAACAGAATCGCGCTCGGCTGCTTCAATCAGCTCCGGCGGAACCTCCTGACCGCGGGTAATAATGATGGCTGGAGTAATGTCGGTACAAAGTTCCTCCATTCTCTCCACCCGGTCTTTTTTGGCGAGCCTGTCAAAAAACGTTAGCTCAGTCATGCCGAGCAGCTGGATCCGGTCTGCCGGGTAGTAATTGAAGTAACCCGCAAGCTCCAGCCCTGGCCGGGAAAGATCACTGGTCGTAATCGGCCTGTCTATGCCCTCCTCACCGCAAACCAACTCAAGTCCGAATTTTTCATATATATCTCTGGTGCGTACCTTCAGCAAATTATGTTCCTCCTATTCGGATCGAAATCATCAATGTAAACCCTTTGTATCATTCTCATATTTTAGCATTAATTGCCCTGGAACCAAAGGACGGAATTCCGGGCTTAGACAGCAAGTCTACAAATCCATATACTAAAGCATAAGAAAGCAATTGCTGCACTGGTAGTTCCGGGGATTTTCCACCTTCTACAGTGTGACTAAGGTCGAAAGCAATTTAGAATTAATTCTAAAAATAAACCCAGGTTAAAATTACCTGAAGAATATTAGGCAATTAGCAAGGAGGAAAACTATGTTTACTGCGATTCTATTGTTTATACTAGCCGGCCTCGCGGAGATAGGCGGGGGATATTTGGTTTGGCTATGGCTGAGGGAAAGCCGGCCGCTTTGGTATGGAATTGCCGGCAGTCTGATTCTGGTTGCATACGGCATCATTCCGACATTGCAAAAATTTCCGACGTTCGGCCGCGTGTATGCGGCATATGGGGGAGTGTTCGTCATCCTGGCGGTACTATGGGGATGGGGCGTCGATAAAAAGACTCCAGACCTTTATGACTGGATTGGAGCGGCAATTTGTCTTGTCGGGGTCTCAATAATACTTTGGGCGCCGAGGAATTGATATTTTTTTGGGCTTGTCCATGTCCTTTATGAAGCTTTTTCCATATATTAAAGGTGGGATAATTATGGAAAGGAGCCTACAGAATGAAAATTATGCTGGATGCCGGCCATGGTTATTCAACGGCTGGAAAAAGGAGCCCATCCGGGATGCGGGAGTATGAATTTAACCGGGCTGTCGCTGCCTATGCCCGAGAAAAGCTTGAAAATTATCAGAATGTGACCGTCTATATTGCGCATTCTGATAGCCGGGATGTGCCGCTCCAAGAAAGGACAGACAAGGCAAATAGGCTGAACGTTGACGCCTATATTTCAATTCACGCTAACGCCTATCAAAATTCTTGGAACAGTGCCAATGGAATCGAAACGTATGTGTATGTTACAAAACCGAAGGAAGCGTACGAGCTGGCTCTTAAAGTGCAAAAGTACTTGGTGAACATGACAGGCCGGCGAAACAGGGGAGTGAAAACCGCAGACTTTCACGTATTGCGCGAGACTAGCATGACCTCGATCTTATGCGAGTCGGGGTTCTATACCAACAGAGAGGAAGAGGCTCTCCTCAGGTCATACTCCTACAGAAAGACAGTCGCAAGGGCAATAGTGGCAGGCATTGCCGATCAATATAACTT
>NZ_HG964497.1:292822-701934 GCF_000613125.1 Bacillus sp. EB01 | reverse complement strand
TCCGTCGGCAACTGATCCTAAAGGTCCGATTCGTTCAACTAACCATCAGCAAAAATCGCTGATGGAAGTTTCACTTTATCTCAGTCGAAGCCCCTCCATTTTGTACGGCGATGGCCACTAAGGGATGCTCCTGAGAATAATCATCGCAGGGACAGGCGGTTTTTGCCTGTCACGAAGGCGCTTGCGCTTTTGTTCTATACCAAAAAGGCTTATAATCATCGGTGCCCAGCATTTAGCTGCAAGTCACCTTGTATTCCATTAATGGTTGAGCATTTTAATTTATATAGTTAGATTCTATTAAGAATCTATAAGTATATTTTACTATTTTACGAACTAATTAGGATGGGTTTTTAAAAAACGTTCGGATTTTATTGACTTTCATACAGTGAAATTGATAAGATTGGATAGGATTAATGTGAAATTAAAAAAAAGCACATACGGAGGTGCCTGTATGTCATCAGTTGTTGTGGTAGGTACACAATGGGGTGATGAGGGAAAGGGAAAGATTACCGATTTTCTCTCGGAAAATGCTGAAGTTATTGCCCGCTATCAAGGTGGAAATAACGCTGGCCATACAATTAAGTTCAATGGAGTTACTTATAAGCTGCATTTGATTCCATCTGGTATTTTTTATAGTGAAAAGATATGTGTAATAGGCAATGGAATGGTAGTTGATCCAAAGGCACTCGTGAAAGAGCTTGCCTATTTGCATGGTGAAGGGGTCTCCACTGATAATCTGCGCATAAGCAACCGTGCACATGTGATCCTTCCATATCATTTGAAACTGGATGAGGTTGAGGAAGAAAGCAAAGGCGCCAATAAAATCGGGACCACAAAGAAGGGAATTGGCCCGGCTTATATGGATAAGGCAGCCAGAATAGGCATCAGGATTGCTGATTTGCTGGACCGTGAAGCTTTTGAAGAAAAGCTGACCAGGAACCTACAAGAGAAAAATCGCCTCTTTGAAAAGATATACGAAACTGCTGGCTTTACCGTAGAAGAAATTTTTGAAGAATATTATGATTACGGCCAGCAGATTAAAAAATATGTATGCGACACGTCCGTTGTCCTCAACGATGCACTCGATGATGGGCGACGTGTTCTTTTCGAGGGAGCACAAGGGGTTATGCTTGATATCGATCAGGGAACCTATCCATTTGTAACTTCTTCAAATCCAGTAGCTGGCGGCGTGACGATTGGTTCAGGAGTTGGACCGACAAAAATTACGAACGTGGTCGGAGTTTCTAAAGCCTATACGACTCGTGTAGGAGATGGCCCGTTCCCGACAGAACTGAATAATGAAATAGGCGACCGTATTAGGGAAGTGGGACGTGAGTATGGTACCACAACGGGAAGACCGCGCAGGGTTGGCTGGTTTGACAGTGTCGTTGTACGCCATGCGAGACGTGTAAGTGGGATTACCGACCTTTCCCTTAACTCAATTGACGTACTGACCGGCTTGAAGACCGTAAAAATTTGCTCTGCTTACCGGTACAAGGGAGAAATCATTGAAGAGTTTCCAGCGAGCCTGAAGGTTCTTGCGGAGTGCGAGCCGGTATACGAAGAATTTCCGGGCTGGGAAGAGGATATTACAGGCTGTAAAACGCTTGGTGAACTGCCTGAGAATGCCCGACATTATTTAGAGCGTCTCTCACAGCTTACCGGTATACCGTTATCCATTTTTTCCGTGGGACCTGACCGTTCACAAACGAATGTTGTCAGAAGTCCTTGGAGAACAAGCATTTAGGCTAATTGGTGGCACCTTTCCCAATAAGGGAATGGTGCCACACGTTTAATGTTTAAGTAAGGGAGAAAAGGGAAATGAAAGAAGGTTTAATGGATTAATGATATTCAGAATAAAATATAGTAAAAACTACTTGCAACATATTTAGTGCTTATGCTATTATAAAAAACGTCGCAACTGGCAAATTGTTGTTCAGTTGGAAGAATAGTAATGAGAGCCATTAGCTCAGTTGGTAGAGCATCTGACTTTTAATCAGAGGGTCGAAGGTTCGAGTCCTTCATGGCTCACCATTTTCTGATGATTGGCCCCTTGGTCAAGCGGTTAAGACACCGCCCTTTCACGGCGGTAACACGGGTTCGAATCCCGTAGGGGTCATGTTTTGTGGTCTGGTAGTTCAGTTGGTTAGAATGCCTGCCTGTCACGCAGGAGGTCGCGGGTTCGAGTCCCGTCCAGACCGCCATTTTTTCGAAATGGTATACATAATATGTTTTGGTGGTTTTAAATAGGCTCGGTAGCTCAGTCGGTAGAGCACGTTGAGTAAGCTTCGCTGAATAATCATCAGCGTACCAATCGAGCTGCTACTTGAACTATCTTCCTCAGATTGGGACGAAGGACAAGCAGTTAAAAAGGATTAGGTAACATAATTACTTAGGCTCGGTAGCTCAGTCGGTAGAGCAAAGGACTGAAAATCCTTGTGTCGGCGGTTCGATTCCGTCCCGCGCCATATAATGTGAAACACGGAATAAAGGGAGCAGAATTTCTGCTCCCTTTATTTTTATGGAATTTTTCACAATTGTAATGAATTTGTAATATAGAACCACTTATTTCCCAACATTGTTTCTAAATAATGTCGAAAAGTCTTTTTAACTATGAAAATAGTCGAAACTTCCAAAAAACGCGATATAATAGGCTTTTATGCCTATGATTTTTATCCTGAAGCTTTTAATCACCCATAAAATCAGCTAAAATCCCTCACCTAATTCCCTGAAAATGTAAGCTATTATACAATTATATTACATTATTTTTACTTTTATTCTTTAAAAATATTTTTATGGTAAAGTATAGAAGTGTGAAAAAACAAAAATTTCCCAATGAAGATAATTAGAATCATAGTTGTGTTCTCGTCGTTTAGGGAGGAAAAGGGAATGGCCGTTATGTCTAAAAAACGCTTTACGCTTACAAGCAAAAAAATGAAATTGCCTAAAATACTTATCGCTTTACTAGCCGCATCAGCATTTGCTTTTTCTACAAATCAAGTTGTTGAAGCAAAGTCCGAACTAACGACAGTATACTATGTATATTTGGATGATACATATATTGGAACAGTTACAGATAAAGAAATAGTTGAAGACATCGTGGATAAAGAAATTAAGCAAATGGAACAGGCTAATAAAAACCTTACCTATACAATTAGCTCGGAGATTACTTATATTCCAGAACAAGTTTTTAGATCTACTGCAAATAACCAGCAGGCGGCCAAAAAGCTTTCCGAAGAGCTTGAGGTAGAGGTAGAGTCCGCTGCCATCGTAATCAATGGAAATCCTGTTGTTCATCTCAAAAGCAAGCTAGAGGCCGAAGAGGTCATAAAACAATTGAAACTCCAGTATGTGACACCTAAACAATTAAAGGAACTTGAAGATAGGAAAAGCAAACCTTCAATTGCTCTTCCCGCATTAAAAGAAAATCAGACTCGAATTGTTGATATTCGCCTTACTGAGAATGTAACCATCGAAGAGACGACGACTGTGCCCAAGAACATTCTAAGCCCTAAACAAGCGTTGAAGTTTTTGCAGAAGGGAACACTGGAAGAAAAAAAATATACAGTTAGAGATGGGGATGTACTTGGGTCAATAGCAGAAGGAGCAAACCTCACCACTGCTCAATTAATGGCTCTTAACCCAGGAATGAAAGAAACGTCACTGATTAAAGCCGGCCAGAAACTTTCTATTACAGTTCCAAAACCATATCTTGAAGTTGTTGTTGAAAAAGAAGTATTTAAAAAAGAAACTATTTCTTTTAAAACTAAAATTGTTAATGATGCATCGATGTTCAAGGGTGAAAAGAAGGTAAAACAAAAAGGGAAAAATGGCACGCGGAGTGTCCTATACACCGTTTCTGAACAAAATGGAAAAGTGACAAAGAAAACTGTAGCAAAAGAAACCATAACAACTAAACCTGCCGAACACATTATTGTAAGGGGAACGAAGGTTGTCCCATCCCGCGGGGAAGGTTCATTTGTATGGCCAGCTTCAGGGGGGTATGTATCAAGCCAGGTAGGCTATCGATGGGGAAAGATGCATAAGGGTATTGATATTGCCCGTCCTTCTAACTACACAATAAAGGCCGCGGACAATGGTACTGTTGTTCAAGCGGGCTGGGATGGGGCATATGGCAATAAGATCGTAATTGATCATAACAATGGATTCCGTACTGTCTATGCTCATCTTTCATCAATTGATGTAAACGTTGGGCAGACTGTAGCAAGAGGCGCGAAAATTGGAAATATGGGTTCTACAGGTGACTCCACAGGTATCCATCTGCATTTTGAAGTTTATAAGAATGGCAGCTTGCAAAATCCAATGAATTATTTGAAATGATTAAAGTTTGGAAAGCCCCCGGCACAAGTCGGGGGCTTTTTGGAATAGCACCCTGATAATCCCCTTGTCGCCAATTCCTTCTAATAGGTGATTTATAGAGTGCAAAATGGTAAAGTAAAGTAGTATACGTGTGTATTGGAGATAGAGATACAGGTAAGAGAGGAGTTTTGGGATGGATAAGAAAATTTTGGTTGTAGATGACGAAAAACCAATTGCTGATATACTTCAATTTAATTTAAAAAAAGAGGGCTATACCGTTTATTGTGCGTATGATGGAAACGAAGCCATCGAAATGGTGGAAGAATTCCAGCCTGACCTAATCCTTCTTGACATTATGCTTCCACTTCGTGATGGGATGGAGGTTTGCAGGGAAGTCAGGAAAAAACACGAAATGCCAATTATTATGCTAACAGCAAAAGATTCGGAAATTGATAAAGTCCTCGGACTTGAACTTGGAGCGGATGATTACGTCACAAAGCCGTTCAGTACTCGAGAATTAATTGCCAGAGTTAAGGCGAATTTGAGGCGCCACCAACTTCCTATAGGACAGGCAGCTGAAGGAGCTACAAACGAAATCGAAATTGGATCTTTAACTATTCACCCTGATGCGTATGTCGTTTCTAAACGGGGGGAAACTATCGAATTGACACACCGTGAGTTTGAACTTCTCCATTATCTTGCCAAGCATATTGGACAAGTCATGACTAGGGAACATCTTCTGCAAACTGTTTGGGGATATGATTATTATGGTGATGTCCGAACAGTGGATGTGACTGTAAGGAGGCTTAGGGAGAAGATCGAGGATAACCCTAGCCACCCTGCCTGGATTGTGACGAGAAGAGGAGTAGGCTATTACTTGCGAAATCCAGATCAGGAGTAAACATCTTCATGAGAAGAGTCGGTTTTTTTAAATCAATAACATTAAAACTAGTTTTAATGTATATATTGCTTATTTTAGTAGCAGGCCAAATTATCGGCGTATATTTCGTAAGACAGTTGGAGGAAACACTGACTACCAACTTCCAAACCTCGCTCAAAGGCCAGGTGAATATGCTTGGCTACAATCTTGTCGAGCAAATGGAAAAGGAGCGTTTGCCAGAAGATCCTACTCTGGAGGAAGACGTAAAGAAAATACTTCGTGACTTTGTTGCGGCAGACGATATTACTGAGGCGATGCTAATTGATGCTTCCCTTAAAATTATTGGTACATCTGAGTCAAATGACCAAAATGTTGTTGGACAGCGGACAACAGAATTAAGAATTAAACGCGCGCTGTTACTTGAAGAAGAACAAAGTGAAATTCTCATTGATAGTAATGGCCACAGGATTTGGGTTTTGGCATATCCTGTTAAATCAGATGGAAAGACAATCGCGGCGATTCATATAGAGGCAAATATTGAATCCGTTTTTGAGCAAATGAGTATGATCAATAATATCCTGGCTACAGGTACTGCGATTGCACTCGGTATTACTGCCGTCCTTGGCACATTGCTTGCCCAAACCATTACTCGGCCGATTACTGACATGAAGAAACAGGCTCTTGCTATGGCAAAGGGAAATTTTTCAAGGAAAGTTAAAGTATACGGCTATGATGAAATAGGTACGCTTGCGATGACCTTCAATAACTTAACTAAAAAGCTCCAGGAAGCCCAGGCAACTACGGAGGGGGAAAGAAGAAAACTGTCTTCGGTCCTTTCGTATATGACAGATGGTGTTATCGCAACTGACCGGCGAGGCAGAGTAATCGTAATTAATGAGCCTGCAGCGAAAATGCTTGGTGTTTCACGTGAAACAGTTTTATCTGAGCCTATTGTTTCGCTTTTGGATCTGGATGATATGTATACGTTTGAAGAATTGCTTGAAATAAACGACTCTATTATTCTCGATTACAGCACGAAACACAATCCTTACATCCTGAGAGCCAACCTGTCAGTTATCCAAAAAGAAACTGGCTTTGTAAATGGCTTAATAACAGTGTTGCATGATATTACTGAACAGGAAAAAATTGATGCTGAACGCAGGGAGTTTGTGGCCAATGTGTCCCATGAACTCAGGACTCCGCTAACAACGATGAGGAGTTATCTTGAAGCACTTGCCGACGGAGTCATGAACGATCCTGAAGTTGGTCCACAGTTTATGAATGTTGCTCAAACTGAAACTGAGCGAATGATCCGGCTTGTTAATGACCTTCTCCAGCTTTCAAAAATGGACAGCAGGGACTACCGGCTTTCAAAAGAATGGGTTGATTTCACTAAATTCTTTAACAGGATTATTGACAGATTTGAAATGACAAAGGAAGAAAATGTTCAATTTACTAGAATCCTCCCTAGGAAATCTCTTTTTGTAGAGATTGATGTGGACAAGCTTACGCAAGTTCTTGATAATATCATTTCAAATGCACTGAAATATTCTCCTGAAGGTGGAGAAGTAACCTTTACTGTGGTAGAGGAAGAGGGGAAAATTACGGTAAGTATCAAAGACGAAGGAATCGGAATTCCTAAAGATAATATAGGAAAAGTATTTGATCGTTTTTATCGTGTAGATAAGGCGAGGACTAGGAAGTTGGGAGGCACCGGACTTGGGCTGGCTATCGCCAAGGAAATGATCATGGCGCACGGTGGAACAATTTGGGCATCAAGTGAGGAAGGAAAAGGCACGCAAATTATTTTTACGCTTCCTTATGAGCCCTCTGAAGAGGTTGACTGGTCATGAAGTTTGAAACAATAAAATCTATTTTACTTACGGTACTAGTCTTGCTAAGCTTTGTATTAACCTGGGTCCTTTGGACGTATCAACCCCAATTAGACCCACTCGTGAGCGGAAAATTGGTAGAAGAAGTTGAGATGGGCGATAAAAAGGAAATATCGAGTATAATCAAGCCTGACCGAATCCTATATCACGAAAAGGATCAACATTTTGGAACAACCGAAGTAGATAAAGTGATGAAGGAATTGGCAGACTGGGTATTTTTTGATGTGGAGAATTTTACAGAGCAGTCTGGCGACTTTAAACAGGCTGTTCATGGACCCGGTAAGGTTGAACTGGTATTTCCACATGAAGTTCCTATAGAGCTCTTTAGAAATGTCCTTGAATTTGAAGAAAAAAGAATTCCGTCTTTTCAATTTGACAGAATTGTAATTGATATGACAAGTCTGAAAAGGGATCGTGGCAGAGTCTACTTTGCCAACGTAACAAATCAGCAAATTTATGTCAGTTATATTTCCACTTCTTTTTTGAAGCAATTTAACGAGGAATATGTTAAAAATGCTGATCAATACTCATCGTATTTTGCCTATAATGCCGGAGCGAAGCGAAGAATATTTTTACCTGAACATGAAACTGAAATGATGCAATATAAATATTTGCCGATGAACCTTAACTCCGAAAGTTTTAAAAAGGCACTGTTTGAAGATCCAAATCTTGTCCTGAAGAGTTTTGTGGGGAATGGGGAAGAATTTACAGATGACTCCAGTAAAATGAATATCTATACGAATGACAACTACCTTGTTTTTGTAAATCCATCCGAAGACAATGGATATATTTCCGGGGCTGCCACTTTATTAAAAAGAAGCATTGATTTTATCAATCAGCATAGCGGCTGGACAGACCCTTACCGATTCGCCAGCATGGATGGAAACAGCCAGGAAGTCACCTTTAGAATGTATAGTATGGACGGCTACCCTGTCTTTAATAGTAACGGCCTTTCAGAAATATTCCAGGCTTGGGGCAGAAATGAAATAACAAGATTTAAGAGGCCAACTTTTTCAATGGAGCTTCCATTGGAGTTTACGAAAGTGGTTAGGCCCTCGGGCAGGGATGTCATTGAATACCTGGAAAGCAAGGAAAATTTCAAGCCAGAAATGCTTGAGAATCTTGTTCTTGGCTACAGGATGGAAAGGGACCCCCAATCACAAAGACTTATTATTCTAGAGCCAGCTTGGTTCTACCTTTACAATAATTCATGGGAGGAAATTTCCACGGATGAGTTAGGGGGTATCAAGCGTGGATTGGAGTAGAATTAAAACTATTTTTATCATTACTTTCCTCATACTTGATGTATATCTCTTGTCTCAGTTTTTAATTAAACGAGATACTAGCCAGTATGAGGTAAGAATCGAGGCAACTATAGAGGACCAATTGAAAGCGGATGAAATTGAAATTACATTTGATTTGCCAAAGGCTTCTATTAAGGATCAATATGTAAGTGCACGTCCAAAGAATTTCACGGAAAAAGAGACAAAGAGCCTCAAGAATCAGACTGTGGAAGTTAACCAAAAAACGGTGCTGTTATCAAATCTGGATAAACCATACCAGATTGATACGGATTTTGAGCCTGTTTCATTGGCTGGTTTTATAGCTGAGAATGTTCTTTATGGCAGTGAGTATCAGTTTTGGGAGAAAGACGAGCAGGAAAAGACAATTACGTATTTCCAAACCTATGAGAATAAATTTTTTTACCAGAATATCAATGGAATTCTCGTATTTCATTTAAATGATAAAAACCAAATTGTTTCCTATGAGCAAACACTTTTGGAAGATATAAAGAAATACGATGATTCAAAAGAGGAAGTCTTTAAGCCATTAAAGGCAATTGAAATACTTCATCAGCGCGGAATGCTTGAACCAAAATCAAAAATCACAAGCGCTGAGTTAGGCTATTCCACAATTGTACCGCTTGCGTCTTCACAGGTGTTTGCACCGACATGGAGATTTGAGGTTAATAATAAGGAAAGCTTGTATGTGAATGCCTTTGAAGGGCAAGTAATTGAATTTGACATTGGCGAAAATGAAGTAACGGAGTGAAGTCGAATGACATTGCAGTTTAGTGTCCTTGCAAGTGGAAGTACTGGCAATGCGATATTTGTGGAATCAGGCGACCATTCATTCCTTGTCGACGCAGGCTTGAGCGGAAAGCAAATGGAAGGGCTTTTTCAAAAAATTGGCCGTAACATGGGCGATTTGTCAGGTATTCTTGTTACACACGAGCATAGTGACCATATTAAAGGACTCGGAGTAGCTGCGAGAAAGTATAAGCTGCCAATCTATGCAAATGAAAAAACATGGAAGGCGATGGATGGTCTTATTGGCGAGGTGCCAACGGAGCAAAAGTTTGTTTTTGGTATGGAAACAGTCAAGAGTTTTGGCGGGCTTGATATTGAATCTTTCGGCGTCTCCCACGATGCTGCTGAACCGATGTTTTACGTGTTTCATTCAGAAGGAAAAAAACTAGTCCTGATTACAGATACAGGATATGTAAGTGACAGAATGAAGGGCACGATTTCGAATGCAGATGCGTATGTCTTTGAAAGCAATCATGATGTTCAAATGCTGCGAATGGGAAGATATCCATGGAACGTAAAGAGAAGGATATTAAGTGATGTTGGCCATGTTTCCAATGAGGATGCGGCGATTGCCATGAGTGAAGTTGCTGGGGATAACACAAAACGGATTTATCTCGCACACCTTAGCCTTGATAACAATATTAAGGATCTTGCGAGGATGGCTGTCGCCCAGACACTAGAAACCAGGGGAATCCTCATAGGGGAGCAATTTGACCTCTACGATACAGACCCACGAATACCGACAGCACTAACAGCTGTTTAATATGTTTTAAAAGGGCAAACCTTAATTCTTTTGAATAAGGGTTTGCCCTTTTTTAGCAGGAACAATAAATGATAAATTTGGAAAAAGGCAATTGTCCAGGTTGCTTTTAGTTAGAAAACAGAAGGCTAGCGAGTATAATAATGGTATGAGCCCAAAACGTGGTTGCTGCATTAGAGGAGGAGTTGGAGTATGGGGTATTATGACCAGGATTATCAATCCCGGTACCGGGAACCAGAGAAAAAGAGCAGTAAAAAAGGATATTTCTTTACCAGCCTAATTGGAGCGGTCATTGGTGCATTGATCGTCATCATGACAATACCGATTCTATCCAATGCCGGTGTCCTTCCTTATATAGTAGAACCTACCAACAAAGACCCTCAGGAAGTGGACAATGAAAATGGTAAAAGTATTGCGATTGATGTTGAAACAGACGTAACAAAGGCAGTTGATAAGGCGGCCGATGCTGTTGTAGGAATAAGCAATATCCAAACATCCAGTGGATTCTGGTTCAGTGAGGAGCAGGAAGAATCGGCGGGAACTGGATCAGGTGTTATCTATAAAATATCGGGAAGTAAAGCATATATTGTGACAAACCATCATGTTGTCGAAGGTGCAAATGAGTTGGAAGTGACACTTGCCGATGGGAATAAAATTCCTGGAAAGCTTAAAGGCAGTGATATATGGACTGACCTCGCAGTTCTGGAAGTCGATGCCAAACAGATTAAAACGGTTGCTTCATTTGGTGATTCGGATAACTTGAAGCCTGGTGAGCCTGTCATTGCTATTGGAAACCCATTAGGCCTCACTTTCTCGGGCTCCGTCACGCAAGGAATCATATCTGGGCTAGAGCGCGCCATTCCGGTTGATATCAATCAGGATGGGATTCCGGATTGGCAGGCTGAGGTCCTGCAAACGGATGCTGCAATAAATCCAGGAAATAGCGGCGGTGCATTAATTAATATTGCTGGACAGGTAATTGGCATTAACTCAATGAAAATTGCTGAATCCGCTGTAGAAGGGATTGGGCTATCCATTCCAATTAATTATGCAAAACCAGTCATTGAGGATCTTGAACAATACGGCGAAGTACGCAGGCCATATATGGGAGTAGATTTACGTTCGGTCTCTGATTTGCCTGTCTCATTCCAGCAAGAGGAGTTAAACCTTCCGAAAAAAATTAATTACGGGGTTGCTCTTAGACATGTCGTACCAAACTCTCCAGCAGATAAAGCCGGTTTAAAGGAACTCGACGTTATTGTCTCAATGGATGGGGAAAAGATTGAAGATGTCATCGACCTACGGAAGCACTTATATAATAAAAAGAAGATTGGCGAGAAAATGGAGATATTGTATTATAGGCAAGGGAAAGAGATGAAAACGACTCTTGAACTTGGCGAGGATAATATGTAACCCTAAGAGCGGCGGAGCCTGAGAGGTTCCGCCGTTTTTTTGACGGCTGGGCGCGGAGCATTATATATGGATGGCCTATTAAAGTGATTTCCTTCGAACCCGGTGTGCTTACTTTGCTACAAAGTTTTTATTCTAATAATAAATTATGTGAAGTATTTAAAATGAGGGAAAAGGAATCGTATTAAAGTACTTTGTGGATAACTATCCCGCTTTGGTATGATAAGAATAACTAACCATTGATTGTGGATGATAGGTATATAAATGGAGGTAGGAACATTTATTTATTGTTGTTAAGAGCATGTAGATCTTGCTTTGGATATGGTGGTAAATGAACAGGAAACCTGTCAAATTCTAGATAAGGTGGGTGTGGATAAGTTATCAACAAGCTGCGAATTCTGTCAGAAAACCGCAATATATGTTGTGGCGAACGGATGATCTCATACAAGATGTGGATAAAAAATGTGGACATGTGGATAACTCCTGTTGATAACTTGTTTGTAAACTGTTTGTAATTAAATTGTAAAGGGCTGTGGATTGTGAATATCTCGATAGTAACGGTTGGTAAATTGAAAGAAAAATATCTTAAGCAGGGAATCGAAGAGTATACAAAAAGACTATCTGCTTACGCCAAAATAGACATAATTGAAGTGCCAGATGAAAAAGCTCCTGAGGAAATGAGTGAAGCGGAGATGGAACAGGTCAAAAAAAAAGAGGGGGAACGAATCCTCGCAAAAATAGGGCAGGATGCGCATGTTATTGCATTAGCAATAGAAGGGAAAATGCAATCTTCTGAAGAACTGGCAGCGAGTTTGGACAAGCTGGCCTTACACGGGAAAAGTAAAATTGCCTTTGTAATCGGTGGATCGCTTGGATTAAGTAGTGAGGTCCTTTCACGTGCAAATGAAAAGCTTTCATTTTCAAAAATGACCTTTCCCCACCAACTGATGAGGTTAATCTTAGTTGAGCAGGTTTATAGGGCGTTCAGGATAAATCGGGGAGAACCTTACCATAAGTAAATGGGTTATAATCTTGCAACTACTATAGAAGACAATTAAATAGTCCTACAGTATGAGTATGTTAAATAATGAAAGTAAAAAAGGATGTCTGAATTTAGGAGACATCCTTTTTGTATTGATCTTATTTTGTATAGTTGTCGAAGTAACCTTGAATATAGACCATTGGTGTTCCTTTGTCTCCACTACCCGAAGTCAAATCAGATAATGATCCAATTAGGTCTGTTAGTTTACGAGGTGTGGTACCTTGTGCTTCCATTGCACCAACTAGGTCATCTTTTTTATTCTGGATGTATTCGGAAATAGCTTGTTTTAATTCTTCTCCCTGAAGATGAGAGAAGTTGTTATCTGCCAAGTATTTTAATTTCACTTCGTTTGGAGTTCCATTAAGTCCTTTAGTATAAGCAGGTGATACTACTGGATCTGCAAGCTCCCATATTTTCCCGACTGGGTCTTTAAATGCTCCATCGCCATAAACCATTACTTCAACGGTTTTACCTGTTACTTCTTTGATTTTTGCTTGAATCTCATCCACGATTGGTTGACAGTTGTTTGGAAATAGTTTTACGCTGTCTTCAGTTGCTTTATTTGATCCAAGTAGACCATAAGCTTCATTATAGCCGCTGCCATTAATTGATTCTGAAAGGATATCATCGAGTCCGTATACTTTTTCAGCACCATTGTTTGTTAATATTCGTTTTGTTCTGAAACGTGAGTGTATATCACAAGTTAATACGTTTTTGGTATAGTCTAAAATGGTTTTTGGGTTATTTGAGAAAATAACCTCGCAAGTTACACCTTCAGCCTCAATCAGGGATTTATAGTATTCGATGTAATCAATACCTGTAAATGGATGTTGGACAAAACCAAAATGTTCACGGAACTGAGCTTCAGATAATACATCTGTCCATGGATTTATGCCTTTATTGTCTAATTCGTCGATGTCTACAAGGTGGTTCCCGACTTCATCAGATGGATAGCTTAACATTAAGACTATACTCTTTGCCCCTTTTGCTATTCCTCGCAAGCAGCTTGCAAAACGATTACGACTAAGAATCGGAAAAATGATACCAATCGTTTCATTACCGAATTTTGCTTTAACATCTGTAGCTATATCGTCAATTGTTGCATAGTTTCCTTGTGCACGAGCGACAATGGATTCAGTTATTGTTATAATGTCACGATCCTCAATCGAAAATTCTTCAACTTTTGCTGCATTTATTACTGTATCAACAACAATTTGCTCAATATTATCCCCTTTGTTGATGATGGGGCCGCGAAGCCCACGAACTACTGTTCCAACGGCTCTTGTCAATTTAATCTCTCCTCTAACGGGGTACACTTTTAATAGAATTATTTACTTATTTTAAAACGCTATGTGTTTACTATACCTCACTAAAATGATATAAGTAAAATTAATATTCATTATATCAGATATAAGGAGTACTTATATGATTGGGAAATTGGATTTATATCGTATATTTAACGTCGTTAGCCGAAATAAAAGTTTTTCTAGAGCAGCACAGGAATTATATATGACCCAATCTGCAGTTAGTCAAGCTATTATGAAGCTTGAAAATGAGTTAGAAATACAACTTTTTTATCGAACATCTAAGGGCATAGAGTTAACAAATGAAGGAAAATTATTAAGTGAGCATATTAATTCTGCCATGGGAATGATCAACGTCGCAGAAGAAAAGCTATTTGAATTTAAAACATTAAGGACTGGACAATTGCGTATTGGGGTTGGAGATACCATCTCACGCTATTTTTTACTACCGTATTTGGAAGAATTTCATGTAAGATACCCCGGAATCAAATTAAATATATTAAATGGAACCACAACAGAAATCTGTGATTTTATTAAATCCGGAAAGGCAGATGTGGGAATATGTAATTTGCCAATCTATGACGACCACCTTCAAGTCATCCCATGTAAGGAGATTCAAGATATTTTTGTCTGTGGAGAAAAATTTAAAAGATTAACGAGTAAACCGATTAGTTTAGACTATTTAATGAAAATGCCACTAATTTTTTTAGAAAAGAAATCAAATTCACGAATATTTGTGGAAAATTTCTTTAAAAAGAGGGGCTTTCATATTTCACCTGTGTTTGAACTTGGGTCATATGATTTGGTATTAGAATTCACAAAAATAAATTTAGGTATTTCTTGTGTCATAAAAGAGTTTTCAAGTCATTATTTAGAAAGAGGAGATTTATACGAGATAAGGCTAGAAGAGGAAATTCCAAAAAGGAGTATTGGCATATGTTATTTAAAAAATGTTCCATTGTCACGTGCTGCGAAGAAGTTTGTAGAACGTATAAATAATGTCTGAAGCAATAAAAACTCATTTAGATGTATCACGGGGAACCTTGTCATAAGTAGAAGCATTCTTCCTTATAGGAGACTGTTAAAAGAATTACAAGTATGCTCCTTTTTTCAAAGAAAGACAAAAAGCCCCTCGCGTCATTGACCTTTGGCAGATAATTGTCATTAGAATGGCTATAAATAAAAATTTTTGTATAGGAGAATAATTGTGTAATATAGTTATTAAACTACCGGCCCAGGGGGACGTAAATATGATTACAATTAAGGAAATAGCCGAAAGGGCAAATGTATCACGGACAACTGTTTCAAGGGTCATTAACAATTCCGGATATGTCAGTGAAGATGCAAAGAATAGGGTATTGAAGGTAATTGAGGAGACAGGGTATATACCTAATGAATATGCCAAGTCATTGCGGACCAAAAGGACCAAAGTGATTGGTGTTATCCTCCCAAAAATCAGTACCGAAACATCAAGCCGTCTTGTAAAAGGTCTGGATGAAAACTTGGCAAAAGAAGGCTATCAAATTCTTCTTACCATTACAAATCTTGATCCTAAAAAAGAAATAGAGTACTTAAGGCTTTTAAAGAGCAGGCATGTTGATGGGATTATCCTGTCAGCCACCAATATTAATGAGGTATTAATTGAAGAAATCTACCAGCTGAATATCCCATTTGTAACCGTTGGCCAACATATTCCTGGATTAGCTAATGTACTCTTTGATGATTACCAGGCTTCCAAGGATATGGTGAACTTTTTTGTTGGAAAAGGACATAAAAATATTGCCTTTATTGGTGTTGATGAAAAAGACCGATCGGTAGGGTATCTTCGTAAAAAGGGATATTTGGATTCATTGGAAGAACATAAACTACCTGTTGAGCAAAACTGGGTTCAAAAAGGAAGATTTGATGTTGAATCCGGATATGATTCCATGAAGGCCATTATCGAGAATGCAAAGCAAAAGCCATCTGCTGTGCTTGCTGTAACAGATCGGCTTGCTATTGGTGCCATACAATATATCAAGGAAAAGGAGCTTTCTGTGCCAAACGATATAGCTGTGGCTGGAATGGGAGGATCGGAACTTTCCAGGTATAGTTCGCCTGCTTTAACGACAATTGATTTTTCAATAGAAGATGCAGGACGTGAGGCAGCTGGATTATTGATGAAGCAGATTAGCGGAGAGAATTGCCAAAATGTAATCAAAACAATTAATCATAGACTTTTTAATCGTTCGAGTATATAATATTAGTGTAATCGATTCCATACTTGGTTTATGGCGGTTACACTTTATTTTTAATGTTTGTGGAATCGATTCCACAAACGAATTTTTTAGAGTAAAATGGCTTTATTAGGGTATAAAAGATTGTTGACTGGAATTTTTAAAATTTTTTTACTATTTATGTAATCGATTACACAAAAAGGAGTGAGTATAATGGAGGAAAATCGCAAAATAGCAGAAGCTGTGATTGAAGCAGTCGGAGGAAAAGACAACATCCAATCTGTGGCTCATTGTGCTACAAGGCTTCGAATCATGGTGAACGACAAAGAGAAAATCAATCAGGAGCAAGTGGAAGACATCAATAAAGTTAAGGGAGCTTTCTTTAATTCGGGACAGTATCAAATTATTTTTGGGACTGGTACAGTTAACCGGATTTATGAAGAAGTAACTAAATTTGGACTTGATACCAAGTCTGCCTCCGAACAAAAAAATGAAGCAGTTAAGAGCGGTTCTAAGTTTCAAAGAGCGATTCGTACCTTTGGGGATGTATTTGTTCCAATCATCCCAGTCCTTGTAGCAACCGGATTATTCATGGGTCTTCGCGGTCTAATTATGCAGGAACAAATCTTAGCTCTGTTCGGAATGAAGCCGGAAGATATTTCAGAGAACTTTTTATTATTCACCCAGGTATTGACTGATACAGCGTTTGTTTTCCTGCCGGCTCTTGTTGCCTGGTCAACTTTTAGAGTTTTCGGCGGTACACCGATTATTGGATTAATCCTCGGCCTTATGCTTGTTTCACCTTCCCTGCCGAATGCATATGCTGTTGCGGGCGGAACAGCTGACCCGATCCTATTTCTAGGCTTTATTCCGGTCGTCGGGTATCAAGGTTCCGTCATACCTGCATTTATTGCCGGAGTTCTTGGCGCGAAGCTTGAAAGGGCAATCAGGAAACGTGTCCCTGAAGTATTGGATTTGATTGTTACACCTTTCTTAACCCTTCTCGTGATGATTATATTATCTCTATTAATTATTGGTCCTATTTTCCATACTGTTGAAAAAGGAATTTTATCTGTCGCGACTGATGTCCTTTCATGGCCGTTTGGAATTAGCGGTCTATTGCTTGGCGGTTTGAATCAGCTTATTGTCATTACAGGCGTCCACCATGTATTCAATATGCTTGAGATTCAATTGCTATCCGAGTTTAAAAATAACCCGTACAATGCGATCGTAACCTGTTCTGTTGCCGCACAGGGTGGCGCTGCTCTGGCTGTTGGATTAAAAACAAAATCAGCCAAGCTAAAAGCTTTGGCCTTACCGTCATCGTTATCGGCATTTTTAGGGATCACAGAACCAGCTTTATTCGGTGTTAATCTACGCTACGGAAAACCATTTTTGATGGGATTGATTGGCGGAGGAATCGGTGGATTCATGGCATCCATCCTTGGGCTTAAGGGAACTGGTATGGCGGTTACCGTTATTCCTGGAACCCTGCTCTATTTAAATGGACAGGTCTTGCAATATATCCTGGTGAATGTTATTGCAATTGCTGTAGCATTCGTACTGACATGGATGTTCGGGTTTTCAGATAAGATGAAAAAGGAAATTGAACAGTAAACAATGGGAAAAGGCAAGAATTCACTTGCCTTTTCTTTTTAGGAGAAGACACATCAAGGAGGTTCTACTATGTCTGAGAAAGAAATTCTCCTTATTAAAGAAGCTTATAACACAGTAGATAATTATAAGAATAAGGTTAGACAGGATCCGTATCGATTGAATTATCATCTCATGCCGCCTGTTGGGTTACTGAATGATCCAAATGGTTTAATCCAGTTTAAAGGGGTCTATCATGTATTTTATCAATGGAACCCTTTTAATACTTCTCATGGCGCCAAATTCTGGGGACATTATACATCAAGGGATATGGTCACGTGGAGTGAGGAGGCGATTGCCCTGGCCCCAAGTGAATGGTATGAACGAAATGGCTGCTACTCCGGAAGTGCAATTGAGGCAGATGGAAAGCTTTATCTGTTTTATACTGGGAATGTGAAGCTTGAAGACGGGACAAGGGAAACCTATCAATGCCTTGCTGTTTCCACTGATGGAATCAGGTTCGAAAAACACGGTCCGATTCTTCAGCTGCCAAAAGGCTATACAGCACATTTTCGCGATCCAAAGGTTTGGGAGAAGGATGGACGCTGGTATATGATTGTCGGTGCTCAGACACAAGATGAAAAGGGAACGGCTGTTTTATTTACTTCCAACGATCTATACCATTGGGACGAAGTGGGGAGAATCGCCGGTTCAGGAATGAATGGCCTTAAGGAGTTTGGCTATATGTGGGAATGTCCGGACCTTATTCACCTGAATGGAAAGGATGTTCTGCTCGTTTCGCCACAGGGACTAGAGCCTTGCGGGTATTACTATCAAAATGTGTTCCAATCGGGCTATTTTGTTGGAGAACTTAACTACGAAAAAGCGGATTTTCAGCATGGCCCTTTCACTGAACTAGACCGCGGCTTTGACTTCTATGCACCGCAAACCTTTAAGGATGACTCGGGGAGAACAATTCTTTATGCATGGATGGGAATTACGGATGAATCGGAAGCATTCCAGCCAACGGTGGAAAATCATTGGGTTCATGCTTTAACCATACCGAGGGAACTGAGTCTGCGGGATGGCAAGGTGTATCAAAGTCCGGTCGTTGAGTTGAAAAAGCTTCGAAGAAATTCAAAAGTAGTGGAGTTTGGCAAAACGGAGGAAAGCCAAGGTCTGTTTGAAGGAATAAAGGGAAGTTCATCTGAATTATTTTTGGAGTTTTTTAATGACAAAGCCAGTCAATTTAAAATTTCATTCCGCAATGAAGCATCTTTATATTTTGACCCTGATAAACAGGAAATGAGCCTACAAAGGCGAAATGTAAAAACAGATTCGGTAGAAACTAGGATATGCAATATAAACTATGTTACTAAACTTCATGTTTTCATGGATCACTCCTCCCTTGAGATTTTCGTCAATAATGGAGAAGAGGTTTTTACTGCTCGGTATTTTCCAAATCCAAAGGACGAGACTATCATCATTCAAAGTGAAGCGGAATTCAGAATGACCTATTGGGACTTGGACTAAAGTTTTTGAAAGAGGTGGCAAGGTTGGACGGAGTAATATGTTTGGGTGAGGCGCTAATTGATTTTATCCCTCTGGACCCGGATAATTTAACCTATCAAAAAGCCCCGGGTGGCGCACCGGCAAATGTTTCAGTTGGAATTGCCAAGCTTGGGGGAGCCTCGACTTTCCTTGGGAAGGTTGGGAATGATGTTCTTGGTCACTTTTTATTCGAGACGTTAACCGAATACGGCGTCAATACGGAATCGATGTTGTTTACAGAGGAAGCCAGGACGGGTGTTACGTTTGTAACCTTGGAGCCTTCTGGTGAGCGGGACTTCAGTTTTTATATCAACCCAAGCGCGGATAGACTTCTTAAGGAAGAAGAACTGGATCGGAAGCTGTTTGAGAAAAATAAGATCCTTCATTTTGGCTCAATCTCATTAATCAGTGAGCCTGCCAGGTCAGCCACTCTCAAGGCGTTAGAAATGGCCAAAATAAAGGAGATGCTCATTTCGTATGATCCAAACCTCCGTTTAGGTTTATGGGATTCTCCAGAGCATGCAAGGGAGACTATTCTTGCCGCTGTCCCCTATGCAGATATTTTGAAGGTTTCAGAGGAAGAACTCGAGTTTTTAACTGGGGCAGGCAATTTAGAAGAAGGAATTGCCCAAATACCTGATTTACCGCTTATAGTAGTCACTTTAGGTGAAAAGGGAAGTATATATTGTTTTAAAAATCAGATTGGAAGGGTTACTGCACTGGAAAGCAAAGTAGTGGATACAACAGGGGCAGGAGATGCCTTTGTTTCAGGAATTCTTTATTCGATCAATGAATCTGAGAAAAATCTGGCAGACTTCACCGATAAGGAAATCAGGGAAGTCCTCGAGTTTGCAAGTGTTTCCGGAGGATTAGCCACTACTAAAAAAGGAGCAATGACTGGCCTCCCGAATCTGCAAGAAATCAAAAATCGATTAAAGGGATTTAAATAGTAATTAAAAAGGTGTGAACGTTTAATACGTACACACCTTTTTGTTTTTCTTACAGTAAGTATATCTTACTTTGAGAACTGTCTAGCTCCAGCGCCTAGCGCCTAATGTACTTCAGTCCCCTCGTTACGATAAGTCAACATCGATTCGCTTTCGCTCATCGTGTTTCCTTTATCTCCTTCGAGGCCCTCCAGTCCATACGGCGCTGGGCAAGGCGCTTACGCTTTTCTTGTTTAGCGTTTCATTTGAATCATGAATTTATAGCGGTCCGCCCGATACGATGAACGTACATATTCAATAGGAGCCCCGTCCTTTAGAAACGTTTGTTGCTGAATAAGCATAATGGGGGAGCCTATATTTATCTTCAGAAAATTAGCCTCGACCTCATTGGCAATTGACGATTCAATCACTTGTGAGGCATGGTCTATTTCAAGTTTCAATTGTTCCTCAAGGTAGGCATATACAGATTGTTTTACAATTTGTTGTGTTAGGCCTTTGGCAAGGTTTGCTGAGATATAACTTGATTCAAAGGCCATTGGAACATCATCAGCCAACCGGATCCGTTTTATTTCATATACCGGTCCATGTTCCTGAATACTGAGGTTGCTGGCAATTTGGACAGGAGCAGGAATAATTTCAAAAGAGAGTAATTGACTGGCTGGCTTTAGGCCTCTGGCAACCATATCCTCGGTAAAGCTTCTTAATTGATGGAGTGGCTGTTCAATTTTTCGTTCTGAAACAAACGTGCCTTTACCCTGTAAACGATGCAGATATCCATCATGTACAAGCTGTGTCAATGCTTGTCTTACGGTCATCCGGCTAATTTGAAATTTTTCAGCATACTCCCTTTCTGGAGGGAGCAAATCACCGGGTTTCAGCTCTCCCTTATCTATTAGATCCTTTATAATCTCCTGAAGCTGATAATATATAGGGATGGGGGAATTCTTATTAATCATTGGCGTTTTCAACTGCATCCTTTCTAATTGGACTAAAGAAGGTTGCATTTCAATAAAAGGAAACAGGATCTGGGAGACCTAACTGTGAACCTTTAATCCGGCAATTGCAGCCTTATCAGCGATAATGGTAACATGTGGATGATGTTTCAACACGGATGCTGGAAAGCTTTCATCAACATTTCCTGTCAAAAGTCTTTTCAGGGCTTCGCTTTTTTGTTCTCCGGAAACTAGCAGCAGAATCTCCTTGCTCTTCATAATCGTAGCGATTCCCATCGTAATGGCCTTTGTAGGAACTTCCTCGCTGCTGTTAAAAAATCGCGCATTCGCTTTACGCGTTGAAGGTGCTAATTGAACTACATGGGTCTTCGAATTGAATGATGTGCCAGGTTCGTTAAATCCGATATGGCCGTTAGCTCCAATTCCTAAAAGCTGCAAATCAATTCCTTGATGCTCAGCAAGCAGTTTTTCATAGGCCTCGCATTCCTTTTGTGCATCTCCTGCATCGCCACGCGGAATGAATGTGTTTATCTCCTGTATATCTATATGGTTAAATAAGTTGTCATTCATGTAGTAGCGATAGCTATTTGGATTTTGCCCAGATAGCCCAACATACTCATCTAAATTGAAAGTGGTGACCTGCTGGTATGAAGTGCCGTTCTTTTTGTGGTCCGCCGTTATCTTTTGGTAAACACCCAATGGCGTTCCCCCAGTCGCGAGCCCAAGCTTGAATTTTGGCTGGGCAATCACTTTGTCTATTATATAATTGGCAGCGAGTTGACTCATATCCTCATAGTTATTGGCTTGTATTATTCTCATGGTGTTCTCCTCCTTTAACATAGGCCAGCTTTCCACGGCAGATTGTCATATAAATATCCCTGTTCTCATCAAGAATAACAATATCGGCATCTTTTCCCTTAGAAAGACTGCCTTTTCGATCAAAGATATTTAGTTGTTTTGCCGGATTTACTGAGGCCATTTCAATTGCATCTTCAATTTGGCAGCCAGAAAACTCTATAATGTTCTTTACCCCATGATGCAATTTTAAAATGCTTCCAGCAAGGGTTCCGTCCGCAAGGGTTGCTTTTCCATCGCTGACTGTTACATCCTGGCCGCCTAAATCATAATGGCCATTTTTAAGGCACTTTGCCCTCATGGAATCGGTAATTAAAATAATCCCTTTAGGCCCCTTCTGCCTGTAGGCTAATTTGACCATTTCAGGACGAGCATGAATCCCGTCCGCAATCAGTTCTGCCTTTAGTTCTTCTCTCAAAAATGCCGCTCCCACAACACCGGGTTCGCGGTGATGCAATCCTCTCATTTGATTGTACAAATGTGTGACCTGGGTTGCGCCAGCCTCAATAGCCTTTACTACATCATCATAGGTTGCATCGCTATGACCTATTGAAGCAACAATTTCCTTTGATTTTAAATAGTGAACTAGTTCCAGGCCGCCTGGCAGCTCTGGTGCAAGGGTGACTAGTTTGATTGTATGGCCAGAGAGGGTTTCCCATTTATTAAATAACTCAATATTTGGATCAATCATATGCTGGATAGGTTGGGCCCCGGCTTTTGTTTTATTTACGAAAGGTCCTTCAAGATGCATTCCCAATACCTCAGCCTTACCGGGTGATTGATGATGTTTAATGTAGTTTTCCGCGTTGATTAAGGCTCTTTCAATTTGCTGTTCTTCCTGGGTCATTGTGGTAGCAAGAAAGCTTGTAGTCCCTTCGCTAGGGAGGGACTGCGCCATCACATTTAAAGATTCAATGGTAGCGTCCATAACATCCGCTCCATTTGTCCCATGGATATGAACATCAATAAATCCAGGAACTGCCTTAAAGTTAGTTGGGAGGCCGAGAACCTCACCTTCTTCTAGTGGTGTCAGGTTTTCCATAGTTCCCAATTCAACGATTTTTTCATTTTGTATTTTAATGTACCCATTGTGAATCCATTTTTCATCGGAATAAATATCAATTCCCTTGAGCAACAAGGTGTTGGTAGTTTTGTAATCCATATTCTTCACTCCATCCCTTCTTAACACCTACATAGTATCATCTGTGTTATATAGTTGTCTATACCAATTATTGATTCATAAAGGGGTTCTACGTCATAACCAGACTATATCAAGTCTTGATAAAAATGCTTTACTACTTGATTATCTATTTCCCTTTTTCCGGAAGAAAAAGTCTAGTAAAAGGATAAAGATAATTGAGGCAATGGAACTATATTCTTATTTAGAATGAGCACTATAAAGATACCACCTACCACTTCTGATTTATAATTTGAAACAAATGCAAGACCTGTTAAAATGAACAACAATATTGAACGTTAATTCATCCCTTTTATTTGATTGATAGTAGGATAACAGGGGAAAAAGACTGTAGTAGAGTAGAGGGGGGAAATCATGATACGGTTTGAGAATGTGACGAAAACCTATCGAAATGGAATTTATGCAGTTAGAAATGTTGATTTGGAAATAAGAGAAGGAGAATTTTTTGTATTGATTGGTCCTAGTGGTTCAGGGAAAACAACCATGTTGAAGATGATAAACAGGTTAATTCCAATCTCGGAAGGTACGATTAGAATACAGGATAAAAAAATCAGTGAGTACGATATCCATGAACTGCGATGGGATATCGGCTATGTTCTTCAGGATATTTCCTTATTTCCACACATGACAATCGAAGAGAATATCTCAATCGTGCCAGAAATGAAAAAGTGGGAACAGAGGAAAATCAGCCAGCGAATTGATGAATTATTGGACATGGTCGGGCTTGAACCGGATGTATACCGGAAACGAAAGCCGAATGAACTGTCGGGTGGCCAGCAGCAGCGAATCGGTGTGGCAAGAGCCCTTGCCGCCAACCCTCCTATTATTTTGATGGATGAGCCTTTTAGCGCTCTTGACCCAATCAGTAGGGAAATGCTTCAGGATGACCTTTTGAAACTCCAAAAACAAATCAGGAAAACAATTGTGTTTGTCACCCATGATATGAAAGAAGCCTTGAAGCTTGGAGAGAGAATTTGCTTGATGAAGGATGGTGAAGTGGTCCAAACCGGCACACCAGAGGAAATCCTCAAAACACCTGCAAATAAATTTGTCCGTGAATTTGTCGGGATAAACGGAACTGAGCAGGTAAATGTATTAGAAGCGATACAGCCTGTTGACGCTGAAGCCACTATGAATGCACCAGTTGTCCCTAATTCTGCCGGGCTTCCCGAAATCCTTGCATTGCTATCCGACCACGCTCATGTAGTGATAATGGAAAATGGCACGGTTGTCGGGATGATTGACCGGCAGTCAGTCATCCGTCTATTATCCCATCAGATGGAGGTGAACTAAGTGGCCACATTCAGTTCCGTGTTTAGCGACAGAAAAGACCAGCTTATAAGTGCGTTACTGGAGCATATTCAAATTTCGTTCATCGCTTTATTTTTCGCTGTACTTATAGCAATTCCGCTTGGCATTTTACTGACAAGAAAAAAACAGATTGCAGAAGGAGTCATTGGAATCACGGCTGTTTTGCAAACCATACCATCTCTTGCGTTGCTTGGGTTGTTAATTCCGATATTCGGAATTGGTAAGGTACCGGCAATCATAGCCCTTGTCGCATATGCGCTTCTGCCTATCCTGCGAAATACCGTGACTGGAATCATGGAGGTTAATCCTTCCTTAATTGAGGCCGGTAGTGCAATGGGAATGAACAACCGGAGGCTTTTGGCAAAAGTTGAATTGCCATTGGCATTGCCAGTCATCATGGCAGGTATTCGGACTGCGATGGTATTAATTGTCGGTACCGCGACACTTGCAGCACTCATAGGAGCAGGAGGTCTTGGTGATTTGATCTTGCTCGGCATTGACAGGAATAATTCTGCTTTAATTATCCTGGGAGCAGTACCTGCCGCATTGCTTGCAATTTTATTTGACCTATTGCTTCGCTGGTTTGAGAGAGTTTCTTTTAAAAAATCACTGGCTTCAATCGGAATATTTGCAGTCGTCGCGCTATTAATGGTGGCCCTGCCGCTTCTTTCTAATCAGGATGACAAAACTATTGTCATTGCGGGTAAACTGGGGTCTGAACCTGAGATTTTGATTAATATGTATAAACTCCTGATTGAAGAAGAAACAGACCTCAAAGTAGAGCTGAAACCGGGCCTCGGAAAAACTTCCTTTTTATTTAATGCCCTTAAAAGTGGAAGCATTGACCTTTATCCGGAATTTACTGGAACAGCCATTTCAGAATTTCTGAAAGAAACTGCAGTTAGTACAGATGCCAAAGAAGTGTACAGTCAGGCAAAAGGAGGCATGAAGGAACGGTTTGATATGGAGCTGCTGGAGCCGATGGCTTATAACAATACATATGCACTTGCTATCCCTGACCAGCTGGCAGAAGAGCATAAACTGCAAACCATTTCAGATCTCGGCCAAATTTCCTCAACGATAAAAGCTGGTTTCACCCTTGAATTTGCAGATCGCGAGGATGGGTACAAGGGCATCCAAAGATTGTATGGCCTCGAATTCCCAAATGTCGTGACAATGGAACCGAAGCTAAGGTATGGGGCAATCGAAAGTGGCGAAATCAATTTAGTCGACGCCTATTCAACCGACAGTGAACTGCAGCAGTATAACCTCAAAGTGCTTGAGGATGACAAAACGCTTTTCCCTCCCTATCAGGGAGCACCTCTATTAAAAGCTAAAACTCTGGAAGAACATCCCGAGCTAGCCAAAGCTCTCAACAAGCTTGCAGGAAAAATCAGTGACGATGAAATGCGGGCTATGAACTATCAAGTCAATGCCGGGGGAAAAAGCCCTGAAGAAATCGCCAGAGAGTATTTAAAAAAAGAAGGCCTAATTAAATAAAACAACTGTTTGTGCTTGAAGGGTGTCCCATAGAAATGCAAAAAGAAAACTCGCCGTGGCGAGTTTTCTTTCATATCCAAAACAAGTGCTATTTACCCAAATGTCAAAACCTATTCACTTTTGATGACATTACCTTCTGCCGGGATTGGGTGCTCCTTCAGTAGCCGGGCAAAATGAAGCAAATTGTGGGCCATAATCTTTACGTGCTGCATTGTAAACTCGTTTTGGTTTCCATTTGCTTCAATGAATGAAGGCCCGGGCCCTGCTTCTCCTACCCAATACGTATCGACATTCGGAGGTATGGTGAACCCGATATGGGATAGTGCATAAATCAAATAGCTGGAGACGTTCTTCCCGCCATCTTCATTACCAGTGACGACCACACCGCCAACTTTGTTATAGTAAATGTATTGGTCTTTTTCGTTAGTCAGGCTGCTCCCGCCATATAGCCTTTCCACCACCAAGGTAGCAAGGCTGCTTTGTTCACCAAGCCAGATTGGAGATCCAATCACGAGAATATCGGCCTGCTTTACTTTTTCAAATATAATTGGCCACTGGTCCTGGTTATTCACTGCCTCATGTGTAATCCCAAAGCCAATTGAATAATCAGCCATTGTCAGTACTTCCGTAACGGCCCCGTTTTCCTCGAAAATCTTCACAGCCTCATCAATAAGGGCACGGGTATTAGAAGTCACCGTGCTATCCTTAAGACTGCAATTCAACACTAGAGCTTTAATTGCCATGCTCGTTCCCTCCTTACATAAAGACTCATTCCCCAAGAAAACTTTTACAAACGGAAAAAATTAGAGGGTAGTTATGTGTTTGAATGGATTGAAAGAAGGCGGGCAGATTACTGGGGAATGTACAGCGGTGATTACATACCCTGAAAATAAGGAATTGAATCATAACTTCTGCAAATAAAAATGGACTTATCATATAAATGGTAAGTCCATTTTTATACTACTTGGTTTTGCCTTTTCCTGCTTCTTCAGCCAGCTGTTCGAAGGATTTAACCTTCCCATGCGGATTTTGTGATTCCTTTCTCGCTTCCCATTGCCTTTCTTTTTGCGATTTGGATTGAGTCATATGATAGAGCTCCTCGCTATTTAAGTTAATTATGCATCCTGATTGGTATAGGCTCGTTGTTCTTTATCTTTTTCCTTTTTAGCACGGTTTGCATTGGCACTTCCAAATTCTTTACCAAACTCTGTATCTTTCTTGCTTGAATCAAATCCTTGTTTGTTTTTTTGCTGTGGGTCATTCTTCTTTGTACGCTTTGCCATGATTCAGCCTCCTTCTGCAATTTAGTATGGAAAAAGAGGGATGAAATATTCATTCTGAAAACTTTGACGGCCCGATGATTATCGTAAGGGGAACATTTCGAAAAAGAAAAGGCTAAACAAGACATTTTTTATGTTTTAGTTCCTCTTGGGCATCTATGTTAAAATGGGCTTATTAAGAATTGATACTGAAAAAGCTTCAGAGCAAGGTGGAAGGCAGGAATATTCATGAAAATAAAAATACATATCGTTGCTCCCTATGAAGCAATGATATCCGTAATAAAAGAATGTACCTCACTTTTTCCTACATTCCATATAAATTATTCCGTAGGAGATTTAACAGAAGGGGTTAAGCAGGCCATTCAAGCAGAAAAAGATGGTTCCGATATTATTATCAGCAGGGGAGGTACGGCACAATTAATAAAAAAGTCTGTCCGGATCCCTGTAATAGATATGCATCTATCTGGATATGACATGATTCGATCGCTTTCCCTAGTCAATAATTTAGGAAATAAAACTGCAATTGTGGGTTTTTCCAATATCACATCCGGCGCACAGTCCATAATCGATTTATTGGACTACCCATTAAAAGTCTATACCGTATCAAGTTCAGATGAGGTTGTCCCGCTTGTTTTAAAGCTGAAGAGTTCTGGGTTTCAGCAAATTGTAGGCGATGTTATCACTGTCAGGACTTCAAACGAACTGGGCCTTAGAGGCTTTTTAATTCAGTCAGGAAAAGAATCGATTATTAAAGCACTGGAAGATGCCAAGCTTCTTTATGGTTATATGGCTCACCAAAATATACTAAAACAAGCCTTTGAACAGCTTGTTCAAAAGGACAATCTCAATTTTATGATTATAGATAATGAAGATCGGATTATATATGAGCTTTGGACCGATTTTCACTCAAATCCATTGTCCAAAAACCAGCTTCAATTGGCACTCACAGATCTCAAGGTTATAAATGAAATCACAGGTAGCTTTGTAATAAACGCCAATCCTATTGATTTTAGAGGACATGTACTTACAATTCAAAAGCAGCGCTATAAAGCAATAGTTATTGAGAAAAATACCATTTCGAAATTGGAGCATAAGGGCTTAAAAATACACTCAGAAATAGTGAGTGAACCGATTGCAGCTGCCTCTGCGTCTATGGGGACAATCATCAATCATCTCGAAACCCTCTATAAAAATAATGAAATGATCCTTTTGCAGGGGAAAAAAGGAACGGGAAAAGAGTTTCTCACCCATTATATACATAAGAAATGTTCAGACCGGAGAATGCTACTTGCAATTGATTTTGAGCAATTCGACATTGACCATTTGGAGGACTTGCCACTATCCAGTGTCGGGACTATTAAATTTACTCATACTGAATATTTGGATGATGGGCAAAAATTCACCCAATTCTTAAGAGAATGTCAAAAGAAAAATATAAGAGTTTTTGTAATCGCTGAAAATACTTTTACTTTTGCCGAAAATCATATGGCAAAGGTAAATAAAATTATCCTACCTGATTTATCGGAACGCAAAGAAGATATTGAAGACCTTGCACAATACTTTATAGCTTATTATCACCAGCATTATGGTACGAAAGCCGTAAAAATAAGCCGAGAAGCCCTAAATCTTTTAGAGGGGTATACATACCCAAATAATATTGATGACTTAAAAAACCTAATCAAACAAATCGTGTTGAATGAAAAAGATTATGTGATCCTTAGGGAAACGGTTGAAAGAATAGGCTATAATGATAGTTTGCCTGCTGATATTATTTTTCAAAAAGGTACTTTATCCGAAATTGAAAAAGAAATTATCAAATGGGTATTAAAGGCGGAAAATAATAACCAAACAAAAGCAGCAGAGCGCTTGGGAATAAATCGTGCTACTTTATGGCGTAAACTTAAAGATTAACTTTAAGTTTACGCTTTTTTTGTTGGTTAAACGATTTTGTTGATTTTTTAGCAGACACCACCAAATACTCATCAACTATTTTTTCAAGGTAAGGTGGATTAAAAGAAAAAGTGTTGCAAAATTAAACGATTTTAAAGAATGTTACAATTTCGTGAACATAAGTGTTGTAATTATAAACAGTTTATATTAATATAATTCGTGTAAGCGGTTTACAAACAATAAGGGGGAAAGAAAAATGAAAATTAAAGCAACCTTAGATAAAATTCCTGGAGGGATGATGGTAGTGCCGCTATTGCTGGCTGCTACAATAAACACCTTCTTTCCAAATATGCTTCGGATAGGCGGATTTACTGAATCATTGTTTGTAACCGGTGCCAACACATTGATTGCCCTATTCCTTTTCATTGCAGGTGCTCAAATTAGCGTGAAAAACGTAGGTGTGTCACTTGGGAAAGGTGCTACACTATTAGGATTGAAATGGTTGGTTGGTGCACTGGTGGGTTTAATTGCTTTCTGGCTTGCAGACAGCAATGGCTTATTCTTGGGAATGGCTCCGCTTGCAATCATAGCTGCTATGACAAACAGCAACGGCGGGATGTATATGGCCTTGGTTGGCCAATACGGTAAAGAGGATGACAAGGCGGCTTATTCTCTGCTAGCTCTAAATGACGGACCATTCTTAACAATGGTAGCGCTATCGATCTTTGGAACAATGGGATTCGTAGATGGAATGTTCTCCTTGCAATCTTTCTTGGCAGTACTCCTCCCAATTATCATTGGTATGGTTTTAGGCAATTTGGATCCAGAATTAAAGACCTTTTTAACAAAAGGCAGCGATGTACTGATTCCTTTCTTTGCGTTTGCTTTAGGGATGGGCATTGACTTCTCAGCAATTATTAAAGGTGGATTAAGCGGTATCTTGCTTGGGGTTATTACAGTTGTTTTGACTGGCGGTGCTGGCTACTTAGTGTTTAAATGGATTGGCTGGAACCCTCTTGTCGGTATGGCAGAAGGTACTACAGCAGGTAATGCTGTGGCGACTCCGGCAGCAATCGTGGCTGCAAATGCAAGCTTTGCTCCTTTTGCTGAAGTTTCTACAGTTCAAATTGCAGCTAGTGTTGTAACAACTGCAATATTGCTTCCAATCGTTATGGGATTCCTGGCAAAACGGTTGGAAAGCAAAGGTCAATTAGCCAAATATAACTAAAGTAGTTGTGATGTAAAGAAGAGAGACCTCGGTCTCTTTTCTTTTTAGGAGGGGAAGCAAATGAAATTAGCAATTATAGCAGATGATATTACGGGAGCTAATGATAGTGGCGTTCAACTTGCTCAGCAGGGTCTAAAAACATCGGTATTATTTGAAATGGACAAAGATTCTGTCCAAGAATATGAAGCGGTTGTTTTTGATACGGATAGTCGATCCATAGATCGTTCTGAAGCTTACCAAAAGGTAAAAGAAGTAGCCGTATTTTTAAAAGATGCAGGCTTTAATAATATCTTCAAAAAACTGGATTCAACAATGAGAGGGAATGTAGGTGCGGAGATTGATGCGGTTTATGATGTAGTTAAACCTGATTTTATGATGATTGCACCTGGCTATCCAAAAAATAATCGAACCATTCTCGAATCGACGCACTATTTAAATGGTGTACCTCTCGGTGAAACGGAGATTTCGAGAGATCCTAAAACACCAGTTACTCAATCGTATCTTCCTGACCTCCTGGGAGAACAGACCAAACGGCCAGTTGGGACCATTACAGTTGCTGATTTGGAAAAGGGTGCTGCCTTTATCCAGAAGAAACTCGACGGCTATTTGGAAGAACAAATAGCTTATATTTTGGTCGATTCAACATCAGAAAACCATTTGGAATGTATATTGGAATACACTAAGGGTTTGGCCTACAGTTTTTCTTGGGTTGGTTCTGCAGGTATAGCTAATTACCTTCCAGCCTTCTATGAAATGAAGATAAAAGATAATCCCTTATTTGTTCCCGTAAATAATGGACCAATTCTTACGGTAGTTGGAAGTGTGAATAAAAACTCCAGGGCACAGTTAAAGCTTCTACTAGAAAAGAACAATGTATATCCAATAGCATTTGAATCCTTTAAAGCTGTTTCAGATGAAAATGAGCGGGCAAATGAAATGAGAAGGGTTTTTAATGAGGCTTCGGAAAAAGGAAAGCAAGGAATGGATGTTGTTATTTATTCAACAGGAGAAACAGAGGATATTCAAAAAGCTTGGGCTGAAGGCAAAGCGAAGGGGCTTACTCATACAAAAATCAGTAATGAAATCGTAAAAGCAATTGGCTCTGTTTGTTCAGTCCTTTTGGAGCAGAAGTTTTTCCGTGGCGTTTCAATGACAGGGGGAGACACTGTCAAACAAATTTGTGAGCTATGGGATATTAAAGGTTTTGAATTACTTGGTGAATTGGAAATTGGTGTCCCAATCTCCAGGTTCTTAGGTAAAGAGGATTTATTTGTTATCACAAAAGCTGGAGGATTCGGTACTCCGGAAGTATTTATAAATGCTATTAATAAACTTAAGGGGGACCTGTAAAATGAAGCCAGTTATTGGAATTACATTGGGAGATGCAGCCGGAATAGGACCAGAAATTATCGTAAAGGCCCTTCATCATGAGGAAGTTTATCAAAACTGCCGTCCAATCGTGATAGGTGATGCGAAAATCCTTGAACGGGTAAAACCGATTGTGGAAGCAACTGCGGCTATCCATGCAATTAAAGACCCATCAGAGGCGAAGTTTACGTATGGTACGATTGATGTGATAGATATGGATATTCTACCTGAAGATTTGCCATATGGAGCAGTTTCTTCTCAAGCGGGAGATGCAGCATTTAAGTATATTGAAAAAGCAGTGGAATTGGCAAAAGATAAAAAGATCGATTCAATCTGTACTGCACCTTTAAATAAAGAAGCATTGCATAAAGGCGGCCACATGTATCCTGGGCATACTGAAATTTTGGCTGATTTAACAGAAACGGAAGATTTCTCAATGATGCTGACAACCCCTAATTTGAAGGTTATTCATTTAACCACACATATGGGACTGATTGATGCTATAAATAGCATCAATCCGGAAAGAACATATAAAGTTGTCAAACTGGCACACGAAACTCTTTCTAAAGCTGGTTTTGACAACCCGAGAATAGCTGTTTGTGGCATCAATCCTCATGCAGGGGAAAATGGTCTGTTTGGATATGGTGAGGAAGAGGAAAAATTGCAGCCAGGTATTGAAAGAGCTAAGGCTGAAGGAATTAATGTAACGGGTCCTCTGCCTGCAGACACACTTTTCTTCAGAGCAGGAAGAGGGGATTTTGATATGGTAGTGGCTTGTTACCATGACCAAGGCCACGCTCCAATTAAAGTAATGGGGATCGAAAGTGGTGTAAATATTACCGTTGGTTTAAAAGGTGGCATTATTAGAACTTCGGTTGACCATGGTACCGCCTTTGATATTGCTGGGAAGAATATTGCTGATGAGCAAAGTATGCTGGCTGCAATTAATTCAGCAATTGAACTGGCTCCAAGGAGATAAAGGGAGAATTAAATCACTGGGGTGTTTTCATAGTCTGTTAGTTGGCAGTTAATCTTTGCCGATCATTCCTAAACTTGCAGGATAAAGATGTCTACCAGGTTCCTATAAGGAACTACATGTGCAATCCAAAGTGAAGAGCAAAGTATAGAAGTACATCTATCTCATCAATAGATATGACACTGTAAAGTAGTCTTTTAAAAGACTGCTTTACAGTAACGGGGTTCTGTTACCTGTCACAAAATTAAATTATGTAAGGTAAATAGACCATCAAAATTGCAGTTGAATTTGTTGGTCTATTTTTATTGATAAACAGGCATGTATTTTAATATGCTCTAATTTTTATTGCAGTTGTTAGGAACTTATATATTATTTTTAATTTAAGTCACTGGAAATGGGTATATTCTAAGACAAGTAAGTTGCAAATGTTAGTGAACATTGCGAAAATTGTTTTAGTAAGATAATAAGGGGTGTTTTATTATGAGTAATCCAATTAGCCCGTGGAATAACGTCCATGGAGTTAATCTTGGATATTTGTTGGAACAGTATGATTTGTATGTGACTAATTCCGAATTAGTCGATGAAAGCTTAAGAGGATTATTTGCGGAATGGGGAGCACCGGGAGTTGAATCTTCACAAATGAATGGGCAACATCAGCAGTATTCCAAGCAGGATGTTTCCCCACAATTCATTTACAAGAAAATGAAAAAGCTTACAAAGGTAATAGAGCTGGCAGAAAATATTCGGACAAACGGCCATCTGGAGGCGGCTATTTATCCATTGGAATCACAGCCTCCATCTAATTCACTTGCCTTGTCTCACTATGGTTTAACTGAAGCCGATGTGGGAGAGATACCTGCAGATATCATTTGTCAGGAGAAGAAGGACCAATTTTCAGATGGACTAGCTGCGATTCACTTTCTTAAACAAGTATATACGGGCAATAGTGGATTTGAATTTCAGCATGTTGAGCCAGAAGAGAGACAATGGCTGCAACAGAAAATCGAAAATGAGTTTAGTAAACCTGCAGTTCCGGCACCAAGGAAAGCAGAGCTATTAAAGAAGCTTTACCAAGTGGAAGGATTCGAACAATTTATTCAAAAAACCTATGTTGGACAAAAACGTTTTTCTGTTGAAGGGTTGGAAGCGCTTGTTCCTGCCATTGATGAAGTTGTTCATTTATCTGCAGAAGCTGGAATAGATAATGTCATGATCTCTATGGCGCATAGAGGAAGGCTGAATGTACTTGCCCATGTATTGGAAAAACCGTATGAAGCGATTTTTTCACAATTTCAACGTTCATCATGGGTAAATGATAACCCTGATCATTCGGAAGTAAGCGGCACCACTGGAGATGTAAAGTACCATATGGGTGCTGTAAAGAATAGACGCTTCCAGAATAAACAGATTAAAGTCACGTTAGCGAATAACCCTAGTCATTTGGAATTTGCCGGTTCAGTTGTGGAAGGGTATACAAGGGCCGCTCAAGACGATCGTTCTGAAAAAGGATATCCAAAACAGGATACTTCGAAAGCGCTTGCTATATCAGTCCATGGGGATGCCGCATTCCCAGGACAAGGGGTTGTCGCAGAAACGCTGAATTATTCAAGAACGAAGGGCTATCAAACAGGCGGAACCATTCACATTATTGCAAACAACCGCATCGGCTTTACAACTGAAAGCGAAGATTCAAAATCAACGAGATATTCCAGTGATTTGGCGAAAGGATTTAATATTCCTGTCATACATGTCAATGCGGATGCGCCTGAGGTATGTCTGGCAGTTATGAGGATAGCGTTTGAGTACCGCCAAACATTCAATAAGGATATTTTAGTAGATTTAATTGGGTACAGAAGGATGGGCCACAATGAAATGGACGAACCAATGGCCACTAATCCTGTAACATATAATGTGATTCGCAGCCATCCAACGATTACTTCTTTATACAAGCAGAAACTACTAGTTGAAAAGTCTATGTCTGAAGAGGAAATCAAGCGGATTGAAATAGAGGTAACAGCAGGGTTTAAACAGGCATATGAACAAATCAATAAGAAACCTTTAGAGGTTCGGTCCATTTCTGAATTACAAGCAGAGGATATCCATGAAATTCCGAAAATAGATACTACGGTTAATCAATCAACATTAACACAAATAAATTCAGAGCTTCTTGAGTGGCCGGAAGGATTCAATGTGTTCGGCAAACTGCAAAAAATATTGAAACGGAGACAAGATGTTTTTGAGAATCATGGAAAAATTGATTGGGGCCATGCGGAAGTATTAGCTTTTGCATCCATCTTAAAGGATGGTACACCAATTCGATTAACGGGACAGGATTCTGAGAGAGGCACGTTCTCCCATCGGAATATTGTTTTATCAGACGAAAAGACGGGAGAGAAATATAGCCCATTGCATAGAATCAGTTCAGCAAATGCATCCTTTGCTGCTCATAACAGTACGCTTTCCGAGGCTGCGGTACTTGGATTTGAATACGGATACAATGTGATTTCCCCAGAAACGCTCGTATTGTGGGAAGCTCAATTTGGAGATTTTGCAAATGGTGCACAAGTTATTCTTGATCAATTTATTTCTTCCGGCCGTTCCAAGTGGGGTCAAAGGTCAGGAATTGTGATGCTGCTTCCGCACGGTTATGAAGGCCAGGGACCTGAGCATTCCAGTGCCAGGTTGGAACGTTTTCTGCAAATGGCTGCTGAAAATAACTGGACTGTTGCGAATGTATCGTCTTCAGCACAATACTTCCATCTTTTAAGAAGACAAGCAGCAATCTTGAACACAGATGCAGTAAGGCCTTTAGTTTTAATGACTCCAAAAAGCTTACTGCGGAATCCTTCGGCAGGGTCATATTTAGAGGAATTTACAAATGGTCAGTTCCATCCGTGTATTGAGCAGCCAGGACTTGGAACCGAACGGGATCAAGTAGAACGAATTGTCTTCTGTACAGGCCGCCTGGCAGTAGAGCTAGGTGACAATGTAAAGGATACGGAATCCTTTAATTGGCTGGATATTATTAGAATAGAAGAATTGTATCCTTTCCCAGCGGAACAAATTAAAAAGATAATCCATCAATACAAAAACGTAAAGGAAATTGTATGGACCCAGGAAGAACCGCAAAATATGGGCGCTTGGAGTTATATTGCTCCCTGCCTGCAACAGTTGCTGCCAGATTCTATTAAAGTTTCCTTTATTGGAAGGCCAAGCATGTCCAGTCCTTCCGAGGGAGACCCGGCCATTCATAAAAATGAGCAGGCAAGAATTATCAATGCGACATTAACAAAAACCGAAAATCTGAAAAAGAACCCTATACATGCTTAAGGAAGGAAGTGCAAGGAAATGGCGAAAATCGTCATCCCACAATTAGCCGAATCAATAACAGAAGGTACTATTGCACAATGGATTAAACAACCTGGTGATGTTGTTTCAACAGGAGATTATATTTTGGAACTGGAAACAGATAAAGTGAATGTGGAAATTACTTCCGAGTTCAGCGGGGTATTAAAAGAAATTTTGAAAGATGAAGGCGATAACGTAATGGTTGGAGAAACAGTTGCGGTTATTGAGGAAACTAGTAGTGGTTCTGCAAAACAGGCAACTGAATTGCCAGTTGCAGAAGACACAACTGCTGTAAATGAAGAGACAGCCACAGAAGAAACACTGGCAGCAAATGAAGCGCCAACTGATGAAGGAAAACCTGCTTCAACTAACGAAGTCATTGCTTCTCCAGCAGCAAGAAAGTTAGCGAGAGAACGGGGAATTGATCTGCAGAATGTTGTTCCTCAAGACCCGTTAGGAAGGGTGCGTAAACAGGACGTTGCAAACTATGAACCTGAGAGCCGTCCAGCTGCTAACACGTCCCAGGCCGCAGGGCAGCAACCAGGACAGCAAGTTGCACAGCAAGCACCAGTTGACCAATTCAGCAAACCAGTAGAAAGAAGGAAAATGTCGCGCCGCCGTGCCACAATTGCAAAGAACCTTGTCCAGGTCCAGCAAACGGCAGCGATCTTAACGACATTTAATGAAGTCGATATGACTGCTGTCATGAATTTAAGGAAGAAGCGGAAAGATGAATTTTTTGAAGAACATGATGTAAAGCTAGGGTTTATGTCGTTTTTTACGAAGGCAGTCGTCAGTGCGCTTAAACGCTATCCATTACTGAACGCAGAAATTCAGGAAAATGAACTGGTCATTAAGAAATTCTATGACATTGGAGTTGCTGTTTCTACAGACGAGGGCCTAGTTGTTCCTGTTGTGAGAGACGCCGATCGATTAAATTTTGCGGAGATAGAAAAGGAGATTAGTAATCTAGCCTTAAAGGCGAAGGAGTCAAAACTCACTTTATCTGACCTGCAGGGCGGCACATTCACAATTACAAACGGAGGAACATTTGGCTCTTTATTCTCAACACCTATTTTAAATGCTCCTCAGGTCGGAATCCTGGGTATGCACTCCATTCAAAAACGCCCAGTTGCTGTTGATGATGAAACAATCGAAATTCGGCCTATGATGTACATTGCTCTTTCCTATGATCATCGTATTGTCGATGGAAAGGAAGCAGTTGGATTCCTGGTTAGAATCAAGCAATTGCTTGAGGATCCAGAAAAATTACTTTTTGAATCATAAAATTTAGCTTTTGGATGGATAGTGAAAAGAAAATAAAAAAAGCCCGGATTTTAATCCGGGTTTTTATTTATATAAATATCGGCTTATGCAAGCCTCATTGCAAAGTCTTGGTAGCCAAACTTCTGGACGACTCTGCAATCTCCATTTTTATCCTGGATAGCAATCGCCGGCAGTGGCATTCCGTTAAAGGTTGTATTTTTAACCATCGTATAAATAGCCATGTCGCCAAACACCAAACGGTCTCCAATCTGCAAAGGCTTGTCAAAGGAATAGTCGCCAATGACATCACCAGTCAGGCAGGTTTGCCCGCCAAGGCGGTACAAGTGCGGCTTTTCACCAACTTCACCTGAATCAAGAAGAGGAGGGCGGTATGGCATTTCAAGTACATCGGGCATATGGCAGGATGCTGACGTATCAAGAATAGCAATATCCATGCCGTTCTTTATTGTATCAAGTACAGTCGTTACCAGATAGCCAGCATTAAGAGCAATTGCTTCACCTGGCTCAAGGTAAACCTCCAGGCCGTATTTCTCCTGCATCCTCTTAATACATTTTTCCAGGCGCGGGATATCATAATCCTCCCTGGTAATATGGTGGCCACCGCCAAAGTTGATCCATTCCATTTGAGAGAGCCATGGGCCAAACTTCTCTTCAACAGCATTTAACGTAATTTCCAGCGCATCCGAGTTTTGCTGGCAGAGTGTATGGAAATGCAGGCCAGAAACACCTTCAAGCAAGTCAGGACGGAAATGTTCAATTGTTACCCCGAACCTTGAACCTGGTGAGCAAGGGTCATAAATGGCGTGCCCTTCCTGAGTAGAACATTCAGGATTGATTCTCAAGCCAACCTTCCTGCCGGCTGCAAGAACCTTATCCTTAAATTTCTCCAACTGAGTGTTGGAATTGAAGATGATATGGTCACAAATCTCAATAATTTCATCCATTTCGTCTTCGCGGTAAGCAGCAGAAAAGACATGGTTTTCTTTACCCATTTTTTCATAGCCAAGGCGAGCCTCAAAGGGTCCGCTTGCTGTCGTGCCACTTAAATATTCTCCTATCAATGGATACAAAGAAGTCATTGAAAAAGCTTTTTGTGCCAGAACAATCTTGCATCCTGTACGCTTCATGACACCATTCAGGATTTTTAGGTTTTTTTCCAAAAGGCCTTCATCCACTACATAACAAGGGGTTGGCAATTCTTCAAATTTCATCTTAGTCCACGAGCTCTGGGTCAAAGCTTTCCTTCCATGGTAGTCCCCATTTGTTCAATTCATCCATGAATGGGTCTGGATCGAACTCTTCGATATTAAAGACACCCTTGTAATCCCATTTTCCAGTCATGAGCATCATTGCACCAATCATTGCTGGTACGCCTGTTGTATACGAAACAGCCTGGGAACCAACTTCCCTAAAGCATTCTTCATGGTCACAAACATTGTAAACATAGTAAACTTTATCTTCTCCGTCTTTTTTGCCACGGAAGATACAGCCAATGTTGGTTTTACCCTTTGTACGCGGCCCAAGGGACGCTGGATCCGGCAATACTGCCTTTAGGAATTGGAGAGGAATGATTTGCTTTCCTTCAAATTCAATTGGCTCAATCGAAGTCATGCCGACATTCTCAAGGGCCTTCAGGTGAGTCAGGTAGCTTTGGCCAAATGTCATGAAGAAGCGGATACGCTTAAGGCCCGGGACGTTTTTAGCAAGAGATTCAAGCTCTTCATGATAGAGAAGGTACATATCTTTCTCGCCAACTTCAGGGAAGTCGTAAACTCGCTTGATTTCCATTGGCTTAGTTTCAATCCATTCGCCGTTTTCCCAATAACGTCCGTTTGCGGATACTTCACGGATATTGATTTCAGGATTGAAGTTTGTTGCGAATGGGTAACCATGGTCACCTGCATTGCAGTCAAGGATATCGATATATTCAATAGTATCGAAATGATGCTTTAGTGCGTAAGCAGAGAACACGCCAGTTACCCCAGGGTCGAAGCCGCTGCCAAGAAGGGCAGTAATTCCAGCCTCACGGAACTTCTCATGGTAGTCCCATTGCCATTTATATTCAAATTTTGCCGTATCTTCTGGCTCGTAGTTTGCTGTGTCCATATAATTTGTCTTGGTTGCCAGGCAGGCATCCATAATAGTCAGGTCCTGATATGGCAAAGCAAGGTTCATGACGACATCAGGCTTTACTTCATTAATCAAGGCAATTAGTTCATCAACATTGTTGGCATCAACCTGGGCAGTTGTAATTTTTGTCCCCTTGCCATCAAGCTTAGCTTTCAGTTCATCACATTTTGATTTCGTACGGCTTGCTATGCAGATTTCTTCAAATACATCACTATTTTGAACACATTTATGAATTGCTACTGAGGCAACGCCACCGGCGCCAATAATAAGTGCTTTTCCCATTCTTATTCTCCTAACTAAATGAATTTTGTAACTTGCCGAAACAACAAAAAAAGCAAATGTAATACGCATAAGGCGCACAACACTTGCTTTGATATAATCGTCATATTAAATAAGCATGAGTATTTACATGGCAAAAGGCCACATCGATACTGCCCCTAAGCAATGATGTCCTAGGGAGGAAGCTCTTTAATATTCAACATATCATTTTAGGATCAGAGTCTATATAGCAAATAATTACTTTTACCACTCTTATTGACCGTTTCACAAGTTGTGTGCATATGCACTGGTTGTAAAGTAACCAACTTATAAAATTTGAGCTTTTAACTCAATCAATAAGGCAACAAATAGTTGCCAATCGGCATTTGACCCGGCTGTCCGTATGGCCTTAACTTCTTCGAAGAGAGAGAAGTGGTCAAAAATTATCTGCTGGAAAGACTCTAGATTGTTGAATAGCAGCTTTCCAAATTACGCTTCTTTATACTATCAGTATCTTTTTAAAAAAACAATAAAAAATTTTATTTTTTCTAATTAAAAACTGGACTTTTTTACTATTTTTTCAATTTATGGTTTAACCTTAATAAAAGGAAAAGAAAGTATTTCTTTTACTGATTAAATTAAAATAATAATATTGTATTAGTAAGATGAAAAAAAGTGTATGGGTGGGATGGGGCAATAAGTATGGCTAAAACAATTGTTGAAAAGCTAAATCTACATAAGTTTAAGAAAGCAGCCGTTTTGGGAACTCCAGAAGGCACAGAATATCTCTCAGGGCTAGAGGACTATGATACTGAGCTTTTAGAAGATCAATATGATTTGATCTTTGCATTTGTACTTGATTTTCAATCATTAAAAGGTCTGGTCGATAAGGTCATTGAGAAAAACTACTTGAACAAGAATGGCTATCTTTATCTGGCTTATCCAAAGAAGGGAAATAAGGTATACAAATCCCACATTCATCGGGATGACCTTTTACCAGGAATGGGTGCGGATGAAGAAGGTTACATTGGCGGGAGTGCAGTCAAGTTTGCGCGGATGGTTGGCTTGGATGATGTGTTTACTGTTGTGGGGCTGAAGGAGGATGCCAAAGGCAAAACCTCTACCTATGAAAAGCCAAGCCAATGTGTGGCCGACTATATTGAAATGATTCCGATGATAGAAAAGGATTTACAGGACAGTCCTGACTTGCTCTCCTTTTACCATACACTTACCCCGGGCTATCAAAAGGATTGGGCCCGCTATGTATATAGTGCAAAGCAGGATGCGACGAAAGCGAAACGCCGCGAGGAAATGAAGGTAATACTTGCGGGAGGCTACAAGAGCAGGGATCTTTACAAGTTAGGGAAGAAGTAGGAAGTGTAAGCGCCGGCCATGGGAGCCGGCGCTTTTTATAATTCATAATAATTCCTAAGCATATAGGATATCCATTTACAGTGGGGGTGGTTACGGATATTCTCAATCAAGCCTTTGACAATCGTTTTACTATACACGGGTTCTTCAAGATCGCGAACAAGCAAAGACAGCGAATCTTTTTCTATTGGTTCCTCAATTTCGGATATTTTCTCGTTAATCAGTTCAATTAGCTGCTCTCTGGATAGTGGCTCATTCCCCGGGTTTAGAAGAGTCTGATATAAATCCTTTGTTATAAAAGGCAAGGTTGTATTTCTTGCGATTAAGTTGGTTTTTTCCACAAGGGATCGGCAAAGGAGCTCTATATCAGGTGAAGGTATATTAAATAAGATGAATAACTGTGAATAAGTGTTCAGCAACCCTTTTATTGTAAAGACAAGATCGTAAGTAATATCCTCTGCAGCCTCTCCATACAATCGCACTATCATTATTTGAATACTTTTCTCCATCATATTGTCATAATGGCGCATTTTTAAAAAGAGCTCTTGGTTTAGGGACTGCATTTGTTCTTTAATAAGGATTTTGGCAAAGTCAGAGCGTTTATAGAATGTCTTGAAAGTTGAATAATAAAAGTCGTATAGAAGATTTTCTATAGAACCTTCCCTATTGACTATGTAGTCAATGTCCGACACGAACTGCATCATAAAATGATCGATTAATGCAGCGATAAGCTCGTCCTTCGATTTAAATGAAAGATAAAAGGCGCCCTTTGAAATACCGCAGCGATCCGTGATTTGTTGGACAGAGGTCGCTTCAAATCCCTGCTCAGCGAAAAGTTCCAGCGCTTTTTCCATAATCAGTTGTTTTTTAATCATTTTTTAATATCTCCCCTATTGCCATCTCATTGACAAATGACCGACCAGTCATTAGTATAAATAAATGGGTAAGTTAAGTCAATAAAGGGCAGGTGTCATAGTGAAAGGTTTGGTAAATTTTGTATTGAAGAATAAATTGGCTGTATGGCTATTAACCATTATCGTAACGGTATCAGGGATTTATTCTGGCACACGTATGAATATGGAGACGATACCTGATGTAACCATTCCGTATCTGATGGTAATGGATGTATACCCAGGTGCTACTCCTGAAAAGGTTATGGAGGATATCTCCATGCCGATAGAACGAGCTGTCGAAGGGCTTGAGGATGTAAAGGCGGTTTATTCCAATTCATATTCCAATATGTCCAATATCCAGATTGAATATGAATATGGGATAGATATGGCAGAAGCGAAAAGGGCGCTTGAGTCAGCGCTTGATGCAGTTGAACTCCCAGAAGGAGCTCAGGAGCCTCAAATAACTGCATTAAGCATGAATATGATGCCAGTTGTTGCATTGAGTGTCAGCAGCACCGAGGAAGATATAGTTGAACTCACCTCAACTGTTGAAGAAATCCTGCTTCCAAAAATTGAGAAGCTGGATGGAGTCGGTTCCGCAACTATCACCGGTCAGCATATTGAAGAAGTAGAGTTGACTTATGACGAAGCAAAGCTTGAACAGTTTGGTTTAACCCAGGATAAAGTGAAGGAGATCATTCAGGCGAGTAATCTGGCTGTTTCGCTTGGGTTGTATGAATTTAAAGAGGGCGAACAGGCAGTTGCAGTTGATGGGAAGTTCATGACTGAAGATGAACTAAAGAACATGCTTATTCCGGTTACACCATCACAGGAAAATCCGGCACCGTTTGTTAAGCTTAGTGAAATTGCTAAGGTTGAAACAGTTGGAAAAGTAAAATCTGTTTCCCGGACCAATGGCGACGATGCCATCGCGATTCAGATTGTCAAAGAACAGCAAGCGAACACAGTCGATGTAGTTAATAGTGTGAAAGATTTGGTTGAGGAAGAAAAAAGTAAAATTGAAGGCATTGTCATTGATGTATCCCTTGACCAGGGTAAACCAATAGAAGAATCTGTTTTTACAATGATTGAAAAAGCAGTCTTCGGAGGATTGATTGCGGTATTAATCATTCTTCTGTTCCTTAGAGACTTTAAGTCAACAATCATCTCTATCATTTCTATTCCGGTTTCAATATTCATGGCGTTGGTCCTGTTGAACTGGATGGATATTACGCTTAACATCATGACCCTCGGTGCGGTAACAGTCGCAATTGGACGTGTCATAGATGACTCGATAGTGGTAGTGGAAAATATATACCGAAGGCTGCATCTGAAGGATGAGAAACTTACTGGAAGGGCATTGATCCGCGAAGCGACCATTGAAATGTTCAAACCAATCATGTCATCGACTTTGGTCACTGTGGCAGTGTTCGCGCCGCTTATCTTTGTTGGCGGTATGGTTGGCGAGCTATTTGCTCCGTTTGCTCTGACTATGACATTCGCACTTGGTGCGTCATTGCTTGTTGCGATTACAATCGTACCTGTTCTGTCCCATACTTTGTTTAAAAAGAAGCTATATGGCGAGAAGACTGAAAAGAGCCATAAAGAAGCTGGCAGGTTAGCAAACTGGTATAAGGGGGTACTCAATAAATCCCTTAACCACAAAATCATCACCTCTCTCATTGCAATTGTATTGCTGGCAGGAAGTATCGCCCTGACACCGTTGATTGGCTTCAGCTTCCTAGGCAGTGAGGAAGAAAAGGTTATGTATTTGACGTATACGCCAAAGACAGGCGAACTAAAAGATGAGACACTTAAAAATGTCGAGGCGGTAGAAGAAAAGCTTCTGCAGCGAGAAGATATTGATATCCTGCAGGTTTCCATCAATGAAGAGGGCGACCCGATGGCCGCTATGATGGGCGGAGGCGCTGGTGGTGCTCTGATGTATCTCATTTTTGATCCGGAAATGGACAATTTCCCTGAGGTACGTGAAGAAGTTGAAGAATATGTAACAAACATCGGCCAGTCCGGCGAGTGGAAGAGCCAAAACTTTACAACTATGTCACTGGCTGCGGATGAAGTAAGCTACACCTTCTATAGTGAGGATCTTGATAAGCTAAATGAATCTGTCAAGAAGGTGGAGGCTATCATGAATGACAATGATAGCCTGGAGGATGTTTCCTCTACCGCTGAAGATGCATATGTTGAATATACATTTAATGTACAGCAAGATGAATTGCTTCAAAAATATGGCTTAACCGCCGGCCAAATTATCATGATGCTCAATCCGATGGGCGCTAAGGAAGTCCTGACTACGATTGAAAAGGATGGAACTTCACTTGATGTAGTCGTCCAGCAGAAACAGGCACTTAAGCCTAAATCAATTGATGAAATGTTGGCTACTCCAGTGCCGACTGCTATGGGCACAACCATGCCCCTCTCTGAATTGGTGACTGTCGAAGAGGGAACAACCTTGAATACACTTGCACGAAGCAAGGGTGATTACTACGCAACCGTGTCAGGCACGGCTATTGGAAAAGACATCTCAAAGGTAACCTCCGAGGTTCAAGAGGAAATCGACAATCTTGAGCTTCCTAAGGGTGTTACGGTCGGTGTTGCCGGAGTTCAGGCGGATATGAATGAAACCTTCACACAGCTTGGAGTCGCTATGCTGGCAGCCATTGCGATCGTTTATTTCATCCTTGTCGTTACATTCCGTGAAGGCCTGGCGCCATTTGCAATTCTTTTCTCCTTGCCATTCACTGTTATCGGTTCATTCGTCGGCTTGCTTATTGCTGGTGAAACCATATCGGTGTCTGTCATGATGGGACTGTTGATGCTGATTGGTATTGTAGTTACAAATGCCATTGTATTGGTCGACCGGATCATTCATATGGAACGAGATGGGCTGACCATGCGCGAGGCTATTCTTGAAGCAGGCTCAACTAGGCTGCGTCCAATCCTTATGACGGCGATTGCAACAATCGGTGCACTTATCCCACTTGCAATTGGCCAGGGTGGCGGAGGCCTAATTTCAAAAGGGTTGGCAATTACCGTTATTGGTGGTTTGACAAGTTCAACCTTGCTTACGTTAATTATTGTGCCGATTGTCTATGAAGTCCTATCGAAGCTGTTTAAAAAGAACCGTAGAGAAGAAGAGGAAAACTAAATGGTATTTTAGGGACAAAAACGACATGTTTATGAAAATATGATTGATAGAAAGCCAAGCGTTTAGGTATGCAATACCTGGACGCCTGGCTTTTTTTATTGTTATGTTACATCTGCTGAAAGTATTGAATGAAATGGAAAAAGCAGGTTGTTGACAGGAATGTTTTTATAGTATAGCCTTAGGAATATAATTTAATAGTAACCTCACTTTTAATAGTGAGGTAGAGGCGCGGTATTTAACAGTCCATAGTGGAGTTTGAGAAGGCAATGATGCTATGGAGAAGGAAATGTCGCCGAAGTGGGTATTATTTCTCAATAATGCTTGCTGGGTCTGCAGTGAATAATTGCAGGACTGTCTCGGTGAACTCCCAAGTTCACCTGAGTTGTGCTATCTCATTCGGGATAAAGAGAGGGAATCTGTGCTTGCGTACATATATGTGCGGCCTGAGTCTATCTCAGGCCGCTTTTTGTGTTCTGCGGCACCAAAAATGGAGGAGAAAAGTTGTGAACAAGAAATTATCTATTATTCTAACACTCATGCTGTCTGCGATACTTTTACTGGCAGGCTGTGGCTCCAGCGAGAGCACCGGCTCCGGTAAATCGGATAAAGATACATTTAAAGTCGGTCTTGAAGCGGGGTATGCGCCATTCAACTGGACACAGACTGATGACTCAAATGGCGCAGTGAAAATTTCCGGTTCTGCTGAATATGCTGGCGGCTATGATGTTGAAATCGCAAAAAAGATTGCTGATGGCCTTGGCAAGGAACTTGTTATTGTTAAAACCGAATGGGATGGGCTGGTACCAGCTCTGACTTCTGGCAAAATAGACGCCATTATCGCAGGTATGTCGCCTACTGCAGAACGAAAAAAGACAATTGATTTTACAGATAACTATTATAAGTCAGACCTAGTTATGGTAGTTAAAAAGGGCAGCAAATATGAAAATGCAACTTCCATTCAGGATTTCAGCGGTGCTAAGGTTACTGCCCAATTAAATACCTTCCACTATTCGGTCATCGACCAAATTGACGGAGTAAAGAAACAAACGGCTATGGATAATTTCCCTGCAATGAGGGTTGCTCTTGAATCAGGTATAATCGATGGTTATGTATCTGAACGTCCAGAAGCAGTCAGTGCTTCTTCAGCAAACAGCAATTATGTCATGGTTGAATTTGAAGAAGGTTTCAAAACTTCCGAGGATGATACTGCAATTGCAGCCGGATTAGAAAAAGGCAGCGATTTGACTGATAAAATAAATGAAATCCTAAGTGGAATATCAGAGGAAGAACGGACTTCTATTATGGACGAAGCCATTAAAAACCAGCCAGCTGCTAAGTAAAATGCAATTATAAAACCGGCTGAAACCAGCCGGTTTTATGATGGGAAGGAGAAGCTACATGAGTATTGAATGGATTATTAGAATCATCTCTGATTATTGGCCGATGTTCCTTCGTGGTGCAGGAATGACACTCCTAATAGCATTGGTAGGCACAATTGTTGGGTCGCTAATCGGCCTTCTGGCAGGGGTTGTCCGAACTATCCCAATGCCAGACAGAGGATCAAAACGGATCCTTTTAAAAACTGTTAATATTATTCTCTCAATTTATATTGAATTTTTCCGGGGTACACCGATGATTGTCCAGGCAATGGTCATTTATTATGGATCAGCAATGGCCTTTAACATAGATTTGAACGTCCTGGTTGCGGCATTGATCATTGTATCCATTAATACAGGAGCCTATATGGCGGAAATCGTCCGTGGCGGTATCATTTCAATTGATAAGGGACAATTTGAAGCAGCCCAGGCCATCGGGATGAATCATTTCCAGACGATGATGAATGTTGTCCTCCCGCAAACTATACGGAATATTCTTCCGGCCACAGGCAATGAATTTGTTATTAATATTAAGGACACCTCAGTTTTGAATGTCATTTCGGTTACTGAGTTATTTTTCCAAACAAAATCAATTGCAGGCAATAATTTCAGGTATTTTGAATCCTTCTTTGTGGCTAGTTTGCTTTACCTGGTCATGACATTTACAGTCACAAGGATTTTGCGATATATTGAACGGAGAATGGATGGCCCGGATAATTACTCGATTATGATGGGTAATCAAATGCAAGTTGAAACCCCTGATGATATTGCCAAGAAAACGAGAAGAAACTAGGGGGAGAACGATGGAAACAATCATTGATATTCGACATTTAAGTAAATCATTTGGAGCGCATGAAGTCCTAAAGGATATTAACTTCTCGGTTGGTAAAGGGGAAGTCGTCACGATTATCGGGTCTTCCGGTTCAGGAAAATCAACCCTCCTTCGCTGTGTCAATCTTTTGGAGATGCCAAGCGGTGGGGAAATCAATTATAAGGGTGAGAATATTCTTGATGAAAAACATGACCTGGCTTTGTATCGGGCAAGGCTTGGCATGGTTTTCCAGCAATTCAATTTATTTAACAACCATAATGTGCTAAACAATTGCACTGTCGGCCAGGTGAAGGTTCTTAAGAGGACCAAAGAGGAAGCCGAAGAAATTGCCTTGAAGTATTTAAAGGTTGTTGGCATGGACCGCTTTATTAATGCGAAACCGAGCCAGTTATCAGGTGGACAGAAGCAGCGTGTGGCTATAGCAAGGGCCTTATCAATGGAACCGGACGTCATGCTCTTTGATGAGCCAACCTCCGCACTGGACCCAGAAATGGTTGGGGAAGTCCTTAAGGTTATGAAAGAACTTGCCGAATCGGGTCTGACCATGCTAATCGTTACCCATGAAATGGGCTTTGCTCGTGAAGTATCGGACCGGGTGGTATTCATGGATAAAGGTGTCATTGCTGAAGAAGGGCATCCGGAACAAATCTTTACCAACCCAACACAAGAACGGACAAAAGAGTTCCTAAAGCGGACATTAAGCCAATACTAGGTACTTTAGAGGGAGAGGGCCAATTAAGGTTCTCTTTCTTTATATTGTTTACTAAAAGAAGAAAAGGGAAGGAATAATTAGGACGAAATAATTTATTTTTTATACAGGGAGTTTTAATATGAGCCCAATGAGCATGATTGTTACCATTATTGTTATTAATGTTGTGTATGTTTCTCTGTTTACAGTTCGCTTGATGTTTGTAATGAAAGGACAAAAAGTCCTAGCTTCACTCTTAAGCGTAGTCGAAGTTTTCGTTTATCTAATTGGATTAAATATAGTCCTTGAAAATATCGACAAAACATATAACCTCGTTGCCTACTGTTTAGGCTGGGGAAGTGGTGTTTATCTAGGAAGCAAGATAGAGGAATGGCTTGCGTTGGGCTACATAACCGTCCAAATCATTATTAATAAAGAGGAAATGAATGTACCTACTATACTAAGAGATAAGGGATTTGGGGTTACCAGCTGGGTGGCTGATGGCAGGGATGGCAACAGAATTGTTATGCAGGTGCTTGCCAAGCGATCAAATGAAAAGAAGCTGATGGATACCATCCACAAAATTGCTCCTTCAGCCTTCGTTATATCGTATGAACCACGCTACTTCAAAGGCGGATTTTGGACGAAGAGACTTCCATAAGGTACTAATAGTTTAATCAAATTCAATTGATCTTAAGGGAAAAGGGTCGGGCGAATGCCCGGCCCTTTTCTTTTAAAAAAGTCTACATATCAGCGGGAAAAATACTTTTTTGATCGAGGCGGGAAAACACCGTCTGTAAGGCACCATTCCCAAAATGGCCAACCTATTACTTGGCCAATCAAGCCCTGCACAAGGAATCCCGGTTTTAGAGATTCTGGAAGACATGTTACAGGATAGGAGTAGCCTGTCTGTAAATCGGATAGTAAAAAGACTGAATGTATTGAAGCAGAAACTTCAAATAAGCCGGGAAATGTAATGTAATAGGAGTCAAACCTTTGTTTGTCCTCTTCTAATGCTTGAGTAAAATCCAGTTGCCCTGAAAGTACACCTGGATAAGCTTGTCTAATCATCTGGTTCAATATGGATTCACTTAGGGAAAGCATGCAGAATTTCATTGGTGAGGGTTTCAATTGTGGTTTCGATTTGTGTCTTTTCTTTTTTGTCAATCCACTTGGCAAACTTTCTTAGTTCTATTAGAAAAACAAAATGTTCCTGCTCTTTTTCACTGATGTGAATGCATTTCGGCCAATAGGCAGCAATCAATTCTTCCCAAAATGACTGGTCGCATTCTTTCCATGAGTTTGGGCAGTTTTCTTTAAGACAATCTTCAATAAATTGATTGAGAATTAGGGTAAATTCCTTCCTGTTGGGGTCATTTGGTTTGCGGAATTGCCAGGTATTCAAGTCATTTCTGTAAAATTTAATTGGACCTCGGTTCCTCATTTGAAACTGTTTGGCAATTAGAAGTTTTATCACTTCCTCACGTTCTTTTGGGTAGATAATTTCTTGAGTATAGGATGTGTTATGCCACCCTTTTGTGCAGCAATAATCGGTTGGTTGTCCACTCCCACACGCGCAAAAAGTAAGTTTCTTCATTCATTCGCCCTCTTTCGATTGGTTTTTTAAAATGAGAAATGGATGGAAATTTGGTAAAGAAGATGTCACTATTTATATACATTTATTGGAGGAAATAAGCAGATGCAGAATAAACCATTTTGAGAACATTTAATGAATTTTTCTTTAAAACTGTAGAATAAGTTCTATCAACCTAAACAGATTTGCCAGAACGTTACGAACCTAAGAGGCGGCAATGTTGTCCTATCAAAAGCAAAATAAATAAGATGGGGTACTAGGGCTGAAAGCCTTAGTACCCCATCTTTGGGTTTTTAGAAGAAATATAATCCAACGATAAAGATAATCCCTGAATAGAGGAGCGCTGTTATACAGAAGCCCATGATATCGCGTGCCTTTAGGCCAGCAATTGCAAGGGCAGGAAGAGCCCAGAAAGGCTGTGCCATGTTCATCCAGGCTTCACCATAAGCAATGGCCATTGCGGCTTTACCCATGTCCGCTCCTAGAGCTTCTGCAGCAGGCATTACGAATGGACCTTGTACAACCCAGTGTCCGCCACCTGATGGAACAGCAAGGTTAATCAAACCTGAGCTTAAGAATGTCAGGATAGGGAACGTATGCTCATTTGAAATATTTATAAAGAATTCGGTGATCAGCCCGCCAAGGCCAGAAGCCTCCATCATCAGCTGGATACCAGCATAGAATGGGAACTGGGCAATGATGCCTGCAGTACCAGCCGCAGCTGCTTTAACTGCACGCATATAAGACATTGGTGTACCGTGCAGGATGATACCAAGGACGATGAAGATCAGGTTGACGATATTGATATCGATTTTGAAACCATTTTTGTTGAAGTAAAAAACAATATACGCAAGGCCAAGGGCGCCGATGATATAGGCAAGGATTTTGCTTTCTTCCATTTTTTCAGCAATAGATGCATTTGGAGGAAGCTTACGAGCTGTTGACGGCTCTTCTTTTAACAACTCTGGGTCAACGGCTACAATTTCGCTCTCAGGGCGCATCATCATTTTAGTAAGGAATGGCAAAGTGATTAATAGGGTCAACGTTATGAAAATGTTATAAGGAGTTAATAGTGTTTCAGAAATAGGAATCAGGCCTGAAATTTTTTCCATAGGGTTTCCTGGTGTTGCAGCAACGAGAGGAACCGAGCCGGAAAGCCCGCCGTGCCAGGTAAGGAACCCGATATAAGCACTTGCGATTAAAAGGCGATAATCTGATTTTGGTACCCTGCGGGCAACCTCACGCGCAAACAGTGCACCGACGACAAGCCCGAAGCCCCAGTTGATAATGCTACAGAATGCTGCCATGAAGGTTACAAGCATAACCCCCTGTGCTGGAGTTTTCGCAACAGATGCGATATTTCCCATCCACCTGCGCAATAGCGGTGAACTTGCCATTGCGTGTCCGGATACCACGACAAGTGCCATCTGCATGGCAAATGCCAATAGTCCCCAGAAGCCATCACCCCAGAATCCTACCATTTCAACAGGAGTAGTATCCGTTAAGCCGACGCCAAGCAAAAAGGTGAGAATAGTTAGAATCATGGCAAAAACAAGCGGGTCTGGCAAATACTTATCTACCATTTTCGTAAAGAATTTTGATATTGAGGCAACCATTTATATCCTCCGTTCAGGTATGTGTTTTTGTCATAAGGATGTACATACCTTTGTTCACTTACGAACAAAGGTATGCATGTATAGCCAATCCTAGCAGCGTGCAGGCTCTCCCATGTGTCACAAGCGCTTAGGGTCTCGTGCCAATCGGGAAGGCTCGCAACAAAATGATCTAGTTTTCCATTTCTACAATGGTTGAAACACCCATGCCGCCGCCGATGCAGAGGGTAGCCAGACCATAACGGGAGCCACGGCGCTTCATTTCATGAAGAAGGGTAACAAGAATACGGGCGCCGCTTGCTCCGATTGGGTGGCCAAGGGCAACCGCACCGCCATTAACATTCAATTTTTCATTTGGAATTTCAAGGTCGCGCCCAACTGCAAGTGATTGTGCAGCAAATGCTTCGTTTGCTTCAACAAGGTCGATATCATTGATGGTGAGATTCGCTTTTTCAAGTGCTTTCCGAGTTGCTGGAACCGGTCCGATACCCATGATTGAAGGATCAACGCCGCCAGCACCGTTGGCTTTGATAATAGCCATTGGCCTAATGCCAAGTTCTTCTGCCTTTTCACGGCTCATCAGAACGAGTGCAGCCGCACCGTCATTAATTCCGGATGCGTTACCTGCAGTAACTGAACCATCCTTTTTGAAGGCCGCCTTCAGTTTTCCTAGCTTGTCGGCAGTTACGCCGGCACGAGGGAATTCATCTGTGTCAAAAACTATAGGCTCGCCTTTGCGCTGCGGGATTTCGACTGGTACAATCTCATCCTTGAATTTTCCTTCTTTGATGGCTGCTTCGGCTTTCTGCTGGCTCCATGCGGAAAACTCATCCTGCTGTTCCCTGGTTAAGCCATATTTCTCAACAATATTTTCAGCGGTAATGCCCATATGATAGTGATTCATTGCACATTCAAGGCCATCCTTGATCATGCTATCATAGATTGTTGCATCTCCCATGCGGTAGCCGGTGCGTCCTTTTGAAAGAAGGTATGGGGCTAGGCTCATGTTTTCCATTCCGCCAGCAACGACAATCTGTGCTTCGCCGGTCTGGATGGCCTGTGTTGCAAGATGAACTGCTTTTAAACCAGATCCGCAAAGCTTATTAATGGCCATCGAAGGCACTTCAATAGGAATGCCTGCTTTAAGGGCAGCCTGGCGGGCAGGGCCTTGTCCGAGTCCTGCCTGAAGGACATTACCCATAATGACTTCTTCAACTTGTCCGGGTTCTAGGCCGGCACGTTTTACAGCTTCTTTAATAACGATGGCACCAAGGTCAGTAGCCGGAGTGTTGCTCAAAGTTCCCATAAAAGTGCCGATAGCTGTCCTAACAGCACTTGCAATAACAACGTCACGCATATTCAATTCCTCCTGATAAATTAGTAGATTGCTGGTTTAAGCCCCCCGCAGGAACCATTAATTGGCGAATTTTTCGCCAAGGGTGAATTCTGCTTCCGTTTTTTCTTTAACAGTATCAAGTGTGACCCCGTCCATAAGTTCTTCTAGTACAAGCCCGTAATCTGTTACACGGAAGACTGCGAGCTCAGTAACGATTACATCAACTACACCCTTGCCTGTTAGTGGCAATGTGCATTCTTTAAGAATTTTAGAGCCGCCTTTTTTGTTACAGTGTTCCATTGCGACAATAACTTTCTTGGCACCTGTCACTAAGTCCATAGCGCCGCCCATGCCTGGAACCATTTTGCCTGGAACCATCCAGTTGGCAATGTTCCCATTTTGGTCGACCTCAAGGCCGCCAAGAACAGTTACATCGACATGTCCGCCGCGGATCAATTCGAATGAGAAAAGGCTGTCAAAAAAAGCTCCTCCAGGAATGATACCCGCTGGCTGGCCGCCTGCGTTAACCAAGTCAGGATCAATATCACGATTGACTGGCCCAAGTCCGATATAGCCATTTTCTGATTGAAGAATAACTTCAACGTTTTCAGGCAAGTAGTTCGGAACCATGGTTGGAAGCCCGATTCCAAGGTTGACGACATCGCCATTTTTCATTTCTTTTGCTACACGCGCTGCAATGATTTGCTTTGGAGTCATTTCAGTTTGTGCCATTACAATTCCCTCCCTGAAACCAAAATTTTATCTACAAGGATACCCGGGGTGACGACTTCATCCGGATCAATTTCACCTATTTCAACAAGCTTTTCGACCTGAACAATAACAAGGTCGGCTGCCAGTGCCATCAAGGGGTTGAAGTTACGGGCAGAGCGATGGTAAACAAGGTTCCCTGCTTTGTCTGCCTTATAAGCTTTCAGGATGGCGACATCTGCGCGGAGAGGCATTTCCAGCAAGTATTCGCGGCCATCCACAGCCAGTTTTTGCTTACCTTCTTCAACAACGGTACCAACACCAGTAGGAGTAAGTACTCCGCCAAGGCCAGAGCCTCCTGCACGGACACGTTCTGCAAGTGTTCCTTGTGGAACAAGTTCAACCTCGGTTTCTCCAGCTATCATTTGCCTTCCTGTTTCTGGGTTTGTCCCAATGTGGGAAGCGATGATTTTCCTAAAACGTTTGTTGACGACAAGCGGTCCAACGCCTGTTTCTACAAATGCAGTGTCATTGCAAATCAGGGTAAGATCCTTTACGCCTGATTCCAAAATGCCGGCAACCAATCTTTCAGGGGTCCCAACTCCCATAAAACCGCCTGCCATGATGGTCATGTTATCCTTGAATAAAGCAGGGATTTCTTCAGTAGTAATAACCTTGCTCATTCGAGCACCTCCAAAAAGTAATAGATATATAAAGTTTTAATGTGCTTACATCTTTCTATAATGCAGGAACCATGCCAACTTTTAAAAAAGCCAAAAATAATTTTAAAACCCTTGATTTGAAGCTGCTTTTATAGCAGGGGATCTTAAATTCTGAGTAATGTAGTAAAAGGGAAAGCGTTTACTTTTTGCATAGAGTGACTACTTTTTTCACACTTTTCACATTTTTGTCACCAGAAAAATGCGCAGCATTTGTCGATAGATGTCAATTTGTAACGTTTTTTACAATCTTTTTTTATTTGAAACGGTAAAATAGGTAGTAAGAAAGGATGTTAGTCTATGAAAAATAACTCCAGCGGCAATCTTAGGAAGAAAATGATTATTGTTACAATTTGTTTTGTCGCTATCCCCATCCTTGTATCAGGGTTTATAACAAAGACTATTGCTGAGAGAGCTCTTTTGGAGGAGAAGGAGAAAAAGTTGTTTGGCATTACATCCATGCTGGACCAATATCTTCAACATGATTTCGAGGCTATTTTGCAAAAGGAAGGCACCCTGTCAGCCGATAAGGAAACAAAAATTAGCGTTCTGAATGAGAGTTTAAGAGAATTCACCGATGATCTTGCCAAGGCAAACCCGGGGATTGGGGTCGGCTACTACGTTCGCGGGCTTGATGCAATTGTTACCTATGGTCCGAGTGAGGAATATGGGGATATCGTCGGAAAAGACATAGAGGAAGAACATCCGGGCCGCGAAGTCATGCTTACCGGTGAAAAGCAAGTAGAAATAGGAAAGCAGGTCAGGGGGCAAATCATGAATGCAATGCTCCCGCTTATCCGTGATGGCAAGGTAATTGGCTACGTGTGGGCGAATGAACTGACCCGGGATGTTGAAAACCAGCTGTACAAGATGGATAGAATCATCTTTCTGTGTTTTGGGCTAGGGGTTCTGGCGGTCATCCTGCTACTGGTTAATTTTTGGAACAGTCTGCTGGTTGATATAAATGCTGTCAAACAGGGTTTACAACAAATGAAATTTGATTTAAAAAGAAGAATTACTGTAAGGGGGGAAATTGGTGAAATTGCCGATGCCGTCAATGGCATGGCGGCTTCTATCCTCCATGCAAGAACATTAAATGAAAATGTCATGGACAGCATGGTTGATGGCATCATTACCGTAAATACAGAGGGCAATATTACATTCATGAATAAAGCAGCCATGCATCTTACCGGTGTAGAATTGGAGGAAGTGATCAACAGGCCTTACACAAAGAGCATGATTCATGGCGTCGAGTTCTCAAGCCTTCTAATGGAGACGCTCCAGACTGGGAAAACCTATATTGGAATTGAAATGAATTATCCTGCAAATGGGAAAAACCTGTATATCAGTTCAAGTACATCCCGGCTACAGGATAGCGATGGCAAGTTTATTGGTGCAATTGTGACCTTCAAGGATATTTGCGAGAAGAAGCGGCTGGAGCAGCAAGTATACAGGGCAGATCGTCTCGCCGCACTTGGTGAAATGATGGCTGCGGTCGCCCATGAAATCCGTAATCCGTTAACAGCGATTAAAAGCCTGGTCCAGTATTTGCAGGAAGGCAGCACGGAGGAAGAACGACAGGAGTTCCATCCGCTTATTATCAAGGAAGTGGACAGAGCCAATAAAATTGTCCATGAGCTTCTGTATTTTTCTCGGTCAGCCGATGCGAATTTCCTGAAAGTCAATGTTAATGACTTAATCAGACAGACAATAGTCCTTGTTAAGAATGTATCCAAGCACAAAACTAGTTTCAATCTTGATTTACAGGATTGGATTCCAGAGGCCGAAATTGATCCTGAACAATTCAAGCAGGTGTTTTTGAACATCCTCATCAACTCGGCCCAGGCGATGGATGGACCCGGGGAAATTACAGTTGAATCAGATTATGACTCGACCAAAGGGAAAATCAGCATTGTTTTTTCTGATACCGGTCCGGGCATAGAAGAAGAACAAATCAGTAAAGTATTCGATCCATTTTATACGACCAAGAAAGAAGGGACTGGCATCGGCCTAGCGGTAGTCCAACGAATCATTTCAGCGCATAATGGAGAGATTTTTATGGAAAACATTCTTTCCGGCGGGTTGAAGGCAACTATCATTATTCCGATAAACTATTCAATTAGGGGTGAAAAGAGTGAGAAGCAATAAGACAATCCTGATTGTAGATGATGAAGCTAGCGTCCGGACCGTTTTGAAGGCTTTGCTAAAACGGGAAGGGTATGAGGTGGAAACTGCTTCTGACGGCGAGGAGGCAATTGCGAAGGCAAAGGCTCTGCACCCAGCCTTGGTAATCATGGATATACGCATGCCGAATAAGGACGGGATGGAAGCCTTCCAGGAAATTCGTGAATTTGATAAGGATATAAATGTGATTATGATGACGGCGTTTGCAGCAGTCGAAACCGCTGTTGGGGCAATGAGAAACGGTGCTTACGATTATATAATCAAGCCCTTTAATAATGATGAGGTTAAAATTCTGGTCAAACGAGCCCTTCAGGTCCAGAATCTGAAGGAAGAGGTACAGGTGCTGCATCGTGAGTTGAGTAATAACTACCGTTTAGATAAGCTGCTGACCAACAGCCCCAAAATGATGCAGCTTTATAAGGTGATTGGGAAAGTTGCCCAGACCAACGCCTCGGTCCTTATTACCGGGGAGAGCGGAACCGGTAAAGAGCTTGCCGCGAATACAATCCATTATAATAGCCAGCGAATGAAAGGTCCTTTTATTAAAATAAACTGCGGAGCCCTGCCTGAGGGCCTTTTGGAAAGTGAATTGTTCGGACATGAAAAAGGTGCTTTCACGGGTGCTGTGCAACGGAAACCGGGACGGTTCGAGCTTGCCGAAGGGGGCACCATATTCCTTGATGAAATTGGTGAGGTATCTCAGGCGCTTCAGGTTAAGCTTCTGAGAGTGCTTCAGGAACATGAGTTTGAACGGGTTGGGGGCACCCAAACAATCAAAGCGGACTTCAGGGTGATAGCCGCGACGAACCGGAACCTGTTGAGCATGATTGAAAATGGAGAATTTAGGGAAGACCTTTATTACCGGCTTAATGTTGTTCCGCTTGAGATTCCGCCGCTAAGGGAAAGGAAGGAAGATATCAAGCTCCTTGCCAATTTCTTTTTGCAAAAGTTTTCCCAGGAAAACAATAAAGAGATTGTCACATTTGATGAGGACGCATTAAAGCTTCTTAAGGAGTATACATGGCCGGGAAATGTCCGTGAATTATCCAATATCGTCGAAAGAGCTGTCATCATGAGCACAGGTTCGATCATTTTTCCCGAGGATATTTTCATTAACCAAGAGGTGTTTCACCAAAAACGGAAAACCATCGAAACAACCCATGTGACAAGCAATGAGGTTGAGACTTTGCCGCTTCGCCTCGCCGATGGGCAATCCTTAAAGGATCTGATTAAGCAAGTGGAACATGTAATAATTCAAAATAAACTGACCGAAAACCATGGCAATAAAATGCAGACAGCCAAAGACCTTGGCATCAGCAGGCGAGCACTTCTTTATAAAATTCAGGAGTATGAAATTGAATAATCCAAACATAGGCGGCAATCCTTAGCCGCCTGTTTTTTATTTTGGCAGAATGGGGAAATCTATAAAGTATATTATTCCTTTTACAGTGGGCTTTGGTATAATGGGCAAGGTGTCTTTTAAAAGGCACTGGAGTAAGCGTTTGGCCACAAGCGCTTTTTTGTAGAGGTGGAATTGTAATGAATCAATTATTCAATATCGACTCGGCGAATTCGACTATTCGGACCGAGATACTTGCCGGCCTTACTACGTTTATGACGGTTGCCTATATTATCGTTGTTAACGGGGCAATCTTAAGTCAGGCAGGGATGCCCTATGAGGCTGTCACGATTGCAACGGTCATCTGTAGCTTTGTTGGCTGTATGCTTATGGCACTGTGGGCAAATTCACCTCTGGTTCTTGTACCGGGAATGGGTGATAATGCCTTTTTTGTTTTCACACTAGTGTTTGCCTTCGGACTGACATGGCAACAGTCCCTCGCAGCCGTATTGATCGCCGGAATTGTTTTTGCCGTTGCTGCGGTGACAAAAGGAGCAGCATGGCTGTCACGCTCAATCCCGCAATCGATGATCCATTCCATGACGGCGGGCATTGGTCTTTTTATCGCTTTTCTCGGTCTTAAAAACGGGGGAGTCATCGTTGCGAATGAAGGCACATTTGTGGCGCTGGGGAATCTTGGCGACCCGCATGCTCTAACAACCCTGCTAACATTGGCGATTTTGCTTCCTCTTTTCTTAAAGAATATAAAAGGCAATTTCCTGTTAGGGATAATTGCCGGGACTGTAATTGGCGGGCTGCTGGGCATTGTCGATTTTTCTGTTCTGGGTGATTTTAGCCTTTCGTTCAGTGGGTATGAGTCAATCTTTTTAGCATTTGATTTTAGCGAAATTGGGACCGTTAATTTTTGGACCGCTGTATTCTCGTTATCGATGGTTATTATTTTTCAAAATATGGGCGCTCAGCTCGGAATGCTTCCGGATAAAACGAAATTTAAAAGGTCATTCCAGGCAAATGCCTTCTCCGTCATTGGTGCGGGCCTGTTCGGGTCCAGCCCGATCACAACGGCAGCTGAGTCGGCAACAGGGATTGCAGCAGGAGGAAGGACTGGGTTGACTTCTTTTACTACCGGGATTTTATTCATTCCAGCCCTTTTTCTAATCCCGCTGTTCAAGGTAATTCCTAACGAGGCGATTGCGCCTGTTCTAATCATTGTCGGCTGCCTGATGGCGCAAAGCTTGAAGCAAATCCCGTTCGACGACATAACAGATGCATTTCCTGCTTATTTAATGCTGGTCATTATGCCACTTACTTTTAGCATTGCGAATGGGCTAGCATTCGGTTTCATCGCCTATCCGCTTGTAAAGCTAGTTACCGGCAGAAAAAATGAAATCTCTACAGCGATGTATGTGATTGCTTTCTTCTTTTTGCTTTACTTTATATTTGGAGCGATATAGTAAACCCGATTCAACTGTTGTTGGAAATAATAGAATATAACAGCAAACAAATGGCTCCGGTAATGTAACGGAACCATTTGTTTTTTTTTCGGAAAAAATTGCAACTTGACCGGGATAGGACCACGATTATCTTTGTTTACAAATTTGTATATTTGTTTGCGAATATGTATACAAAAGTACACAAAAATGTTTGCAAGTATACAAAGTCGTATGCAAGCCGTCAGATAGCCATGTATACAACCTTGTGTATTTTGTTTACAATTTTGTTTGCAAAAAACAGAAGTTTACATGAAGTTTACAGGTTTACATTCTTGTTTCGATTTTCTCAAAACCATTGAACTCAAATCAAAATAACTATACTCTTAAATAGTAACTCAGTTTTCATAGGAATCTTAAAATGAAAGGGAATGAAAAAATGTCTAAAACAAGAATTGCAGCAGTTGATGTTGGTAATGATTCAATAAAAGCTATTTTTGGAGAGTTGGAGCACGAATTAAATATTCCTAATATTATTGCCAGAGATACAGAAGACCGGCCAGTAATCGGAATAGAGGAGCTGGATAGCAAAAATCCGCTTGAAGGAATCCATGTAAGGGTGCATTCCCCCGCTTTGAAGGAAAATAACGCTATTTATCGTGTTGGAGCCTTGGCGACAAAAAGTAATAATGCTACAGAACTTGACCCAGGAAGCAGCAAATCAGAAGAAGACCAGACGCTGGTCATGCTCTTTACAACATTAGCTTTGGATGCGGTCAGAGAGCAAAGTAATTTCCCGCGGGTGAAAAATGTGGTTGATGCCAACTATACTCTAGGTACAGGGCTTCCTCTTCGCGAAGTAAAAGAAGGCAAGGATGCCGGATACCGTTCGAAATTGGCAGGTTCAGTCCATCAGGTAGAATTCCTTGTGACGCCAAAGTACCAGGGAATAAAAGTAAATATAAAATTCGATGAAATCAAAGTGTATCCAGAAGGATTTGCGGCATACATAAACTTAGTGATGGACAATGATTTAAAAATCATTAATAAGGATTTAATTGATAAAAGAATTATCATCCAAGATATTGGTGGATTGTCTACAGATATCGCTGTAATTAGGAACAGAAACGTCGATGATGATAAGGCACAAGGATTTAATTTGGGTGTTTCCGAATCACTTGAGACGATTAGAGAAGAAATCAGGAGCAAGCACGGCGTCGAATTGGATAGCCGGAGGGATGTAGTGGACATCATTACAAAGAAAAACGACCGGAACCATATTATGGTCAAGGGAAGCAGGACAAGCGTTCATGACATTACTGATCGAATCCTACTTGACTTAGCCAAAAAACAATACCGTCTATTAAGGAATGTATGGCAGAAAAATTCCCAAACAGAAATCTGCTATTTCGTGGGTGGCGGTGCAAATGTTTTGAAGGAATATATTAAAACATTAAACAATAATCTGGATGGCTATAATATTGATTTTTTTGAGGATGAAAAAGAGAGTATCTGGATGATGGCAAATGCCTACTATAAACTAATCACTGATTATTCTCGAAAGGCAGAGAAGCAAAAACCAGCTCCTAAAGAACCTGTTAAAGGCTAAGGTGCATGATGAATAAATCAAACATAGGCGAGATTAAGAGAGGCCAGACACTATCTTTTCGCATTCCTTCAGATACGCCGGACCATCTGTTAAAGCATCTGCAGAAGTTAAAACAAACCGAACGCAGGAACTTTTCAAGCAAGATAGCGGATTTTGTGCTGGATGGAGTAGGAAAATCCTCAGCCAGGGAAAGGGAGACGATTACGATTCCTCTCCCTCATCAATTAAGCAAGTCGCAGCGGGATTGGTTAAAGCATGAGCATTCCGAAGCATTGCTTGGAAACATTATTTATCAGCTCTTAACCGACCCGGTCAGAGCTACTGCCCTGCTTGCTTCAATGAACAGCAAATCCCTTGATATCGATGAAGCTTTATATTTGCAGGAGAACAGTGATTTGTTCCCCCCTCGCGATGAAATTATTCATCAAAGCTCATTGGATACAAATATGGATGAAGCTGTGGCCTCCCGTGAATTAGATGATATGGATGATGATTTAGATTCTTTTGACTGGGAGTCGGCTAAGCTAAATGCAGATCAAGTTAGTGAAGAACCTGAGGAAGAAACAGAGGAGGATCTGGGAGATTTATTAGGAGACTTCCTGGCAAAAATGAATAGGTAGATTAACGATCCAAAACAAACATCCTGGGCTTTGGAATATCCATAATTACTGGGATAAAGCCAAGAGTGTGACTGGATAGGCTTTAGTAATCAACGGTGGATTACAGTTCAATAAATAAATATATATATATAGAAAACCTGAAGGCTGATTAGGAGGCAACTACTCCTATCAGCCTTTTTTATTTTATGCATTTTATTGAAAGTGAGATTAGCAGAAGCTCATTTCTTAAAATAGGGAAGAATATCATTGATAGTTTGATGACCTTGGTTTTATCAAGGTCATTTTTTAGGCTTATTTTGATTAGAAGTTTTAGTTTACTTATTGATATTGGCAAGAAGTGAAGTGGACTGTTATCAACTCGGTTGAGTGGAAGGTCATGTAAACCTCCATTATTGAAGATAAAGTACTTTTGACCTATATGGAAATCAAACCCAACGTTATTAAAAACTTTAGAAATTATACCAATAAAGTTATTTATTTAAATAAATGGAGAATTTACTCTTAAAATAAATTACCAAATAGCTTATAAATAGGGCGATATTCCAAATTATACAATGTCTAAATATGTATTTAAAGGTACATAAATGTTATTCGACATTTTCTGTTTATTGTTTTCTGACAAAGGTAAATATGCCTATACGGATAAGCAAAAAAGCTTATACGCTGTCGCAAGCCTAACGGAAAGGAGATGAGAGAGGAATGAGTGTGCAAAAAAGTACAGATAGTTCAAGTCTTGCGGAAGTTGTAGATAGGATTCTGGATAAAGGAATCGTTATTGATGCTTTCGCTAGAGTCTCACTCCTCGGAATTGAAATTCTCACAGTTGAGGCCAGGGTTGTTATTGCCAGTGTTGACACTTGGCTGCGTTATGCGGAGGCTGTAGGGCTGCTAAGAGATGAATATCAGAATGAAGAAAAGCCAAGAAGAGGTTTAATAAGCGACCCGCAGTTTAGTTAATGGCCCAAAAAACGGTCTTCGACAAGCAGAGCCAGAAGTAAGCGGGAATTCAATAGCCATCGGTTATAAAAAAACTAAGAATGAGGTTGATAGACGATGTCTGGGAAAGAAAAAAACGATCAGCAGCAAGAAATGAACCAACAAGAAAATCAGGAAGAAAGCAACCAACAGTCGGAAAAAGTAGAAAATCGGAATTTCTCCATTAATTTCGCATTAATTGGTGGAGCGATAGGAGTTGGAATCGGCCTGCTTTCCAGCCAGGGAACAAGCAAAAAGGCCATTAAGTCCTTAAGTGAGTCAGAGTTCTTTAAAACGACTAGCCAGGAATTAAAAAAGGCTGCAAATGAAATCCTTACAGACCAAGCCCAAAAAGGAATCAGGCAGATCGCTTCAAGTTATTTAGGAGATAGCCAGGCAGCTGACCCTTCAAAATACGAAGAAATCAAGGAAGAAAATAAGCAGCTAAACGACCGGCTGGATCGGATAGAAAAAATGCTCGGCCAATTAACTGAAGTTGGAGCAAAGGCAAACTAATAAAAATTAGAGGGGCTGGCAATGGATAAGCCTATTAAAAAAACAGCTGGAAAAGTGGCTAAAGAAGTAATTAAACATACTCCCGAACCAATAAAGGAAAAAGTAAAAGATTTTGTAGTTGAAAAGGCCAAGGAGAATGTAGTGGAGCATGCTCAGGACAAAGCACATGAGTTTACGGACCATTTAGAGGAAAAAAGGGACACTTTTGCTGAAAAGCTGAATAGCGGGGCAGAAAAGGCCAAGGACAAAACACAGGAAGCTTTACTTGCAGCAAGAGATAAAGTAGGCCAAGCGAAAGAAAAGGGCAAAAAGCTGCAGGATCATCTTTCCTCCTCGCAAAAAAAGGATGGCCGTAAAGTGAAAGGTGTGGGCGATATTAAAAGCGCCAGCAACATTAAAGGAGCTACCGCTATTAAATCTTCAAACAATATTAAGACAATGGGTTCTTAACAGGAAGAAAGGAGAATGAATAATGGCAGCAGTTCAAAAAAGTACAGATAGTTCAAGTTTGGCAGAAGTAGTTGACAGAATACTTGATAAGGGGATCGTCATAGATGCCTTTGTAAGAGTGTCAGTGGTTGGTATTGAAATATTAACAGTAGAGGCCAGGGTGGTTATCGCAAGTGTAGATACATGGTTGCGCTATGCAGAGGCAGTAGGGCTTCTAAGAGACGAGGTACAGGAAAACGGACTTCCAGCGCCGCAGGATGAAAGAAATGCGAGGTTTAGTATTTGATAGGAAGTATGGAGTAAGCCGGGGCATGAATGCCCTGGCCTCCATTATTAAATTGGGAGGCCAGTATGGAGATTAAAAAAATAATAGCCAATGTTACTGAATTCTTTAACGAATATGTGGCTCCAATTCATAAAATTACGACTCTAGAAGAGGCTGATAATGGCTGGAAACTAATCGTTGAAGTAATTGAAGAAAAGGAATATATGAAAAAATACGCCAAGGATGAAATGGTAGGTGTATATGAGGTAAGCCTCAATCAGGAAAAGGAAATTACCTCTTATAAAAGAAGAGATTTGCGGTTTAGAAGTTCCGTTAACCTAGAAATGTAGGGCGTGGTGAAAGAGTGACGGTATTAAAGAATAAAACTAAAACGCAAAAACAAAAGCAATCAATTGTTCGAGATCAAGTTACAGAGGATTTGTTGGCCCGTTCAGCCCGATATTTGAAGGCAGGTTATCCTGTCCATTTTACAGGGCCTTCCGGGACAGGGAAAACCTCACTGGCGCTTGAACTCGCAAAAACAAGAAAAAGGCCAGTGATGCTTATCCATGGGCACCACGAATTGAACAACAAAGACTTGATAGGAGACTTTACAGGATATACGAGCAAAAAGGTAGTAGATAACTATATTCGCTCTGTTTATAAAAGAGACGAAAGCATTACCGAAACATGGAGAGATGGGCGCTTGCTAGAAGCGGTGAAGAACGGCTACACACTTGTTTATGATGAATTCACCCGCTCCAAACCTATAACAAATAATATCTTCCTATCAATCTTGGAAGAAGGAGTTCTCCCTCTTTACGGAACAAAATTAACCGAACCGTTTATTCGTGTCCATCCTGATTTTGCTGTCATTTTTACCAGTAATCCTTCTGAATATGCGGGGGTCTATACAACACAGGATGCGCTATTGGACCGCGTGGTTACCATTCATATTGACCATAAAGACAGCGAACGGGAGGCTCTCATATTATCAGGGAAAATTGATATCAGTAAAAGTGAAGCAACAGCTATTACAAACCTGGTAGCTGGTTTACGGAAACAGTGCAAAGGCGAGTCTGGTCCAAGCCTTAGAGCCTCATTAAGGATTGCTGCAATAGCCAAAGATGAGGGGATTTCTATAAATGGAAATGATCCGGAATTCCAGAAGCTTTGCACCGACATTTTAGGCCAGCAAATAAGCCGTTCTATTGATGTAGAGAACCCAATAGAAACAGCAAAGGAAATGATTAAAAAGGCATGCAATAACCTGGAGCTTAATAAGGAGTAAAAGGAGAGACGTACTATGAGCCAAGGAGAAACGGGGATTTATATATTTTGCGGAATACAAGCTGATTCGGATGAAAGTTTTGGCCAGGTCGAAGTTGAAGGTGATAAAGTAGACCTTTTTGTTATTCGTTATAAGGATGCAGCAATGGTTGCAGCAGAAGTCCCGATGAAAATCTACCACCCGAATAAAGAGAATTTAATGATGCACCAGGGGACTGTTTCTCAAGTTATGAAACAAAACCAGACAGTCATCCCAGTCAGCTTTGGTAATGTTTTTAAATCCAAAGAAGATGTTGCTGTACTTCTAGAAAATCTATATCCGCAGTTTGAAAAACTCTTTCCTGCAATTAAAGGAAAAATTGAACTTGGCCTTAAAGTGATTGGAAAGAAGGAGTGGCTGGAGTCCCAGGTGAGCGAAAACGAAAAGCTTGGGAATTTAACTAAATCGCTTCAAGGAAAATCTGAAGCAGCTAGCTATTATGAAAGAATTAAATTAGGCGGTATAGCACAAAAAATTGTTCAATCCCTTCAAAGAGAGGTTGAACAGGAAATATTTGAACCTTTAAAAAAGCTGGCTGAGGCTTCAAAGGCAAATGATCCGATAGGAGAAAAAATGTTATTGAATGCCGCGTTCTTGATAGACCGAGAAAAAGAAGCAGAGTTTGATCAGAAAATTAATGAGGCTTATGAAAAATGGAAGGATAAGGTCGATTTCAACTACAGTGGCCCCTGGCCTGCGTATAACTTTGTCAATATCCGTTTAACTGTCGAGAATGCGGGATGATTCATAAGCTTGTTTCTGCACCTATTAACCTTGTTGTAAAAATTGCGGAGAAGGTTAAGGAGGAGGCGGATAAGGAACTTTATGACCTTCCTACCATACAGCAAAAATTGATTCAGCTACAAATGATGTATGAGCTTGGAGAAATACCAGAGGAAGCCTATAAGGCTAAGGAAGAGGAATTGATCCTCCGGTATGAAGTTGCAAAGCAGCTCGAAATGAAACAATGGGAAGATATGGCGAAAAAGAAATGAGGGCAGCAGAAACGATGGAAGACTTAATTTATTTATATGGATTGGTTCCGACAAAGGAAATGGCTGAAAAACCATTGCCATCCTATAAGGATTTTGACGGCAAAGGAGAGATTTATCCTATTAAAATCAATGGGATAACGGCCGTCGTATGCAAACTGGATTCACAAACCTATACGGAAGAAATGATTAAGGAACGAATTGACAATGATATGGATTGGCTTCAGGAAAAAGCCTTTCACCATCATGAAACGGTTTTGCATCTATCAAAACTTTTTACTATTATTCCTTTGAAATTTTGTACTTTGTACAAAAGTGAAAACAGCCTAAAGGAGTCGATTCAGTCCAATTCTTCCCGAATGGAAAGTGCCTTCAATTTAATTTCCAACAATGAAGAATGGAATTTAAAGATATACTGCGATGACAAGTTACTAAAAAAAGAGGTAAGCGCGAATAACCCTGCAATAGAAGCGAAAAGAGAAGAAATTAGCAGTCTATCAAAAGGAAAGCAATTTTTTGAAAAGAAAAAGCTGGACCAGCTAATTGAAAAAGAGGTTGAAAAAGAAAAGATTGCTGTGAGCGAGGCTATCCACTTACACCTCAAGAAGTTTACAGTCGATGGGAATGTAAAGAAAACCTGGGGCAAGGATGTTACCGGCAGAAAAGATCAAATGACGTGGAATAGTGTTTACCTAGTTTCTAAGACAAAGGTGGAACCATTTCTGGAACAAATTCAGCAATATGAAAAGGACATGAAGGAAAAGGGGTGGCAGTTTGAAGCTACGGGACCATGGCCTGCCTACCATTTTTCCAGCCTTTCATAAGTGGGGATGAGGATATGACAGTACGAGAAACAATTGAAAACAAAGATATAGGGTTAATTGATATATTGGATGTCATCCTCGATAAAGGGGTCGCAATCAAGGCAGATTTAATAATTTCTATCGCAGGAGTCGACCTTGTTTATTTAGATCTTCGGGTATTGATAGCTTCTGTTGAATCCCTTGTCCAGGCTCAGCAGAAAGGTAAAACAATTTCTTCTGAACAATTTGACCAACAAAGGGAGGACTTAATCCATGCAACCGGCCAGCCAAGCAAATGGAAGAATTAATTTGGACCCTGATAACGCAGAACATGGATTAGCCCAGCTTGTTTTAACAATCATTGAGCTCCTAAGGCAAATCGTTGAACGGCATGCCATGAGGCGTGTTGAAGGTGGGACGCTGACGGATGACCAGATAGAAGCCTTGGGTGAGGCCTTGATGAACCTTGAAGAAAAAATGGAAGAGTTGAAGGAAATATTCGGCTTGGATGCTGAGGATTTAAATATTGATTTGGGTCCTTTAGGCAGCTTACTTTAAACAAAGCAAGGAGGCTTTCCGAATGGCAGTCGAGCATAATATGCAATCCAGCACAATTGTAGATGTATTAGAAAAAATATTAGATAAAGGTGTAGTGATAGCGGGTGATATTACAGTTGGAATTGCCGATGTAGAACTTTTGACGATAAAAATCCGGCTAATTGTTGCATCTATCGATAAGGCAAAAGAAATTGGTATGGACTGGTGGGAAAGTGATCCTTACTTAAGTTCAAAAGCCAATGAAAAGGGAACCAAAGCCCTGGAGGAAGAGAACAAGAGGCTTCAGGAGCGGCTGGAAGCTTTAGAAAGTAAGCTTTCCGGAAACCGGTTAAATTCACCTGAATTCAATGTGTAATCTACTAATAACCACAATTAAAACGTAAACGGAGGAACAAACATGGAAGAGAATAAGAAAAATCAAACAACTTTACTAAGTAACAAAACGAGTGTTAATTCAGCAGCACTAAAACGAACTCTGGCAGGAGGAGTAATTGGTGCGACACTTGGATATTTGGCTACTCCCGAAAATGGAAAAAAAGTAATGGAAGGTGTTAATGGCAGTGTTGTCGGCCTAGGGAACGCGGCAAAGAGTAATTCCAAAAAAGCATTCCACTCATTAAAGGATTCTACTTCAAAACTTTTTAGTAAAGAAGGAAAAAACACAGAAGAAAATGAAACCTCAAGAGAGGACGGAAGTGATACTAGCCTTTCTACTGCTTCTAGTGAAAAAAAGGAATCAAAGAATGATAGTGTTGATAGTCGCTTGAATAGGCTTGAAGAAATGTTAACAAAGCTCATTCAGGAAAAGGAAGGCCAGGAGAAAAATCAAAGTGGTTCAAAAGCTTCAAAGGCTGAAAAAGGCTCAGTAGAAGGCAAGGCAAATAGCCAAGAGAATGAAGGGGAAACTTCACTGGATTCCGAGGGTTCCGAAAAGGAGTCGGATTCCGAAAAAAATGGAGATGCCAACGCGGATGAGTCACAACTTGTACTTTCCAATGAAGGTAAATCGCAGACACCGGAAAATGAAGGCGAAAAGAATAGTGATCAAAATGAAACCTCTGTGGAGGACGACGAAAAAGAAGGCACTAGTGATGTAACCCCATCGCATACTGAAAATTCACGGGATAATGAGGAGTCTAAAAAGCTGAGTGAAGAACAAGAGGATGCTGAAAGCAATAAAGGCGAGGATGGAGCCTCTACAGATGAAAGCTATGAGACGTTAAAAAAGCAAAATAAAGATTTACAAGGACGATTAAGCTCGTTGGAAGGTATGCTTTCAAAATTGATTGAAGCAAAAAATAGCCAAACTAAGAGCGATAGGGACAATGATACAGAGAATTCGGATACACAGTCTGAAAGTAAAGATGAAAAATCGACTGAACAAGATTCCAGCGATGGCAGCTCTTCAAATGGAAGCTGGAAAGATAACAAAGAAACCGATGCTTCATCGGAAGAATCGGAAAACAAAAAGGAAAAAGGTGCGGCCTCAGGGGGTCAGGACGATAAAGAGGAAAAGAAAGACGCTTCCCAGGACCAGGATGATGAAGAAACAGACGCACCTCAGGAAGATCAGGAAGATGAAGAAGAAACAGGTACTTCTCAGGAAGAACAGGAAGCAGCCTCTCAAGAAGACCAGGAAGATGAAGAAGAAACAGATGCCTCTCAGGAAGATGAAGATGGAGAAGAAACAGATGAATCCCACGAAGGTAAGGAAGATGAAGAGAAGGAAGACGATTTCTTAGTGGACCAGGAAGACGAAGAAAAGAACAATTCTGAAGATGAACAGGAAGACAAGGATAGCAGTAAAGAGAATGAGAAAGATGAGTTAAATGAACACAAAGGCAAGGAAAATAAAGACAAGCCCAATGACTTCGGTAAAAAAGCAGGCAAACCAACTAAAGAAAAACAAAAGGGAAGCTACACGGTTCTCTCGGAAGAGGACGACACCTACCTTCTCTTGGAGGGATTGGAAAGGAAGAAGGAAGATGAGTAATCAGCCGGAAACAAAAGACACTGTACTTGAGTTATTTGTTCAAGCAGCCAATAATCATAGCTTTAACCTGGATATAACGTTAAATGTCAAGGGAGCAGTGATTACAGGCACTATCATTTCGGCTAAGGAATACTTTGAATCTTTAAGTGAAACTGTTGAAGATGGTAGCGATGTGGCAGAAAAACTTAGTGAGATGCTTTCCAATGCGGCAGAGAGCGTTGGTTCGGAAAGCCAGGCTGAGGCCAGTTATATCCATTTGAAAAACGCCAATGTTTATGTTGGCGACAGCAAACCGACACCCTCAAAGGGTGATATTCTCTGGAGAGGAAAGCTCAGTGAAATTGATGGTTTCTTCATTGGAAGAATCGTAGATGGCAAATCAAAAGATTCATAGGTAGTTCATTTATAAAAAGTAAACCTCCAGCTGTTCAGTTGCTGGAGGTTACTATTAAAGAGCTTCCTTAATGACCTTCCTGTAATACATGATTGAAAGCAATCCAAATATGGAGTACAAAACGGTATAAAGGGCCATAACCATAATCATCGGTGTCCATAATTCAGTTCCAAAGAAAAACCAGCCCGATTGGACGGCAAAATAGCTATGCAGGAGCCCGATCGCAAGTGGTATGCCGAAGTTGAACAACTGCTTTGCCTGGATTCCTTTTAACAGGTCAACTCGGGTGAAACCGAGTTTCCGCAAAATTGTGTAGTTCGGCTTTTCGTCTTCACTCTCATCCATCTGTTTAAAATAGAGAATACAGCCGGAGGTAATTAAAAAGGTCAGTCCCAAAAATCCGACGATAAACATAATTAATCCGAACGTCATTTTCTGATCTATTGACATTTGAAGGCGGGAATCATTGAAGTTACGTTCACTAAAAGAGTTGGCAAGGAAAAGCTCGTTTGCTTCCTCTAGTTTTTCTTCATGTTTTAATGTAATTCCGGTAAAGAGTGAAGATTTCTTTTGTATTTCTGGTAACAGGTCCTTCTCAAGTTTTTCAAATACACTATGGTCAACGATTGCAACAGGAGTGCCACCGCTAGTAAAATACCATGAAATATGATGCTCGTTTCTCATTCCTAGATAGGACTGTGAAATCACGACATTCTTCCCTTTTAGTTCAATGTTTCCAGCATCCTTTAGAGGCATGAACTTTTGGAGTGCATCGTGGTAGCCGGTAAAGTACGTTTCATCGGGAGCAACAGCTGCTCCTTTTACACTTTCCTCACTTATAACTGAAATTTGCATAGAGTCAGAATCTGAAATTCCTCCTTCAAATTCTGTTAGCATAATTTCCTCAAGATTAGCCAGAACTTGAATTACAGGGATTTCTTTCTTTGTAAAAGGGATAGTATTCTCCTCCAGTAGGCTAGTAAACAGCCTGGCATCTTCCTTTGTTACAAATGCGAAATCAGCTGCAATACTTTTGCGGGCAGATTCTTCGGCAGAATAGTAGGAGATGTAGCTTAATGAAAGCAATCCAATTGCAAGGGCAGATACGGTTGTAATGATTGTCAGCAACAGCGCATTTGATTTCATTCGGAACATTATGCTCGAAAGGGACAGCACTTCATTGACTGTTAAATATCCGTCTTTCTTTTTACGGATTAATTGAAAGACAAAGCTGACTGAGCCTTTGTAAAAAAAGTATGTTCCTATGATGACCGATCCCAGGATAAAAATCATTGCCATGAATAGTTTGTTCATTTCTGTAATGTCACCACTAAACAGCCTTGAAGAAACATAATAACCAGTGGCAATCAATCCAATGCCCATGATACCCATGAGAATTTCCCAAACAGACAATTTTTTTACCCGTGTCTCAGTTGAGCTAGTAACACGGAAAAGGGACAAAATACTCTGCCTTTTAATAAATGCATAATTCATGCACATGATTAATAAATAAATCAAACTAAAGACCCCAACTGTTTGATAAAAGGCCTGTGAAGAAAAATTAAGGCTCGCTTCCAGTTCACTTTGCAGGATTTTAAAGAGAATCATCATGATTAGCTTTGAAAAAGAAAACCCGACAAATATCCCAATCGTCATGGAGCAAAAGTAAAGGATACAATTTTCGGCAGTGAGAATGCGGAATATCCGCGATTTCGTCATACCAATCAACTGGAATAAGCCAATCTCCTTGCTTCGGCGCTTAATAAAAATGTTATTTGCAAACAGCAGGAAAACTGTAACGATTCCAACTAGCAGGACCGATGCTGCCCGAATAGAAGCAGCGCCCTTAACTGTCCCTTTTGACTCATCCAGTGCAGGATCATATTGCAGTGTAACAAAAGCGAAATAAAGCGCTACAGTAAAGATCAATGCAAAGACATAAAGATAATAATTGTTTAGGTTCTTTTTCAGGTTCCGGAAAATGAGTGAATTAATGCTCATATTGTACACCGCCCAATACACCCTGGGTTTTGATGATATCCTTAAAGAATGCCTGCCGGGTTTCATCGCCCTTGGTCAGCTGTGTATAAATCTGGCCGTCTTTAATGAAGATCACCCGGCTGCAATAGCTAGCTGCCGCGGGGTCATGGGTAACCATCACGATGGTTGAGTGCCGTTTCCTATTTAATTGGCTAAGCTTGTTTAATAGATCAGAAGCTGATTTCGAATCAAGCGCCCCTGTCGGTTCGTCAGCAAAAATAATGCTAGGCTCATGGATGAATGCCCGGGCTGCTGATGTCCGCTGTTTTTGCCCGCCGGAGATTTCATTCGGGTATTTGTCCTTGAGTTCATAGATGCCTAGCTCTTCGGCGACCTGCTTAAACTTTTCATCTGCTTCCTTCTTTGAGACGTTGGCAATGGATAATGGCAGAAGGATGTTTTCCTTCACTGTCAATGTATCGAGCAGATTGTATTCTTGAAAAATGAAACCAAGGTGGTTTTTTCGGAATTCAGCAAGCTGCTTTTCCTTCATTCCTGTAATTTCTTTTCCTTCAATTTTAATTGTTCCATGTGTAACAGAATCAATAGAAGAGAGTACATTCAACAGGGTGGTTTTTCCTGACCCGGAGGCACCCATAATGCTCACAAACTCTCCTTTTTCAATTGAAATATCAAGTCCTTTCAGCACTTCCTGTCTATTGAACCGGTTGCCGTATGCTTTATCTATCCTTGCTGCTTCCAATAGCTTCATCACTTGCACACTCCTTTAAATCCTTCGATACGTCTATCATACCGGCTTTCCGATCATGCTTTCCTTCGAATCATCTAACAAAAGCAGAAAAGCATGTGACATTTTTGTCACATGCCTGAGAGCTCGTTGAAAACATTTCTCTTTGGAAAGGTAAGTGTAAATACTGATCCTTCTCCAGGGGTTGAAATGACACTAATGGAAATCAAAAGGGGGGATGCGGCTTTTTTGGCAAGATAAAGGCCCATTCCTGTTGCTTTATTATCATGATGCTTGGATGTGGATGTATAGCCTTTATCAAATATCCGGGACAAGTCCCTTGCTGATATCCCTGTTCCAAAATCCTTTATTTCAAGGACCGTACCGCCATTATAATCAAAGGACCGAATAGTTATATCTGCCGTTTCAATGCTGTATTTAACTGCATTGGTCAATAGCTGTCTAATGATAAATGCTGTCCATTTTGCATCGGTCAGCACTTCGGAGCTTTCGAATTCTATTTCGAAACCAATGCCTTTTTGCATGCACCACGATTGAAGTGTCTTAATTTCGGAGGATACGATTTGGCGTAAATCTGTTTTTTCAATATACAAATCGTTTTCCATGAACGGTAACCGCTTCTGGTGGAGCTGCTGGTCAAGCAGTAGATGGATTCTTAGCCATTCATATTGAAGGCTTGCCTTTGAATCCTTATTGTCAAGCCTATCTATGATCAGCTGCATAGCCGTTAAAGGTGTCTTCACTTCATGAATCCATGACAATAGTTCATCCTTTTCCTGTTCTAATGAATGCTGTTTAAACGATAGATCCTTTTGAAATTCAGTTGATTGCAGTGTAATAGCGTCTCTGACCATTTTTTCAAATGGGCTTTCAGTGTCGATACTGCCAATTGTTGTAAGATTTATATCTGATTCCTTTAGAGTTTTGTAAAAGCGGGTCTCTTTATGGTAGCGATAGAATAAAAAGACTAGGAAAAGGCAGGATGACAGAAAGACAATATAAAGAAGTGATTCTACTGGGATGGTCGGATCAACATAAGCAATGAAAAGGGATAGGAGTTCAAGTGCCACAAACATGGTAATCCAGCTCTTTCTTTCAACAAGGAAATCTTTAAACATAGCCGCTTGCCTCTTCCAGAGCGATATATCCCTGACCAACCTTCGTTTCAATGAATCTCCCAAGCCCAACTTCATCGAGCTTTTTCCGGAGGCGGTTTATATTGACTGTCAATGTGTTGTCGCTTATGAACCGCTCATCGTCCCAAAGGCTTCTAATTAAATCCTCCCTGGAGACAATCTTGTTTTTTTGTTCAATCAAGGCCCTTAATATGTAAATTTCGTTTCTTGTCAGCTCAACTGTACCTATTTCATTGGTTACTGTATTGTTCTCGTAGTTGACAGTTGCTCCGCACCATACCTTTAAGGTTTGGGGCTTTTCTACATTGTAGTTGTGGACCCTTCGCAAAATGGCCTGAATCTTTGCTATTAAAACATCAAAGTGAAATGGCTTCTGGACGAAGTCATCAGCACCAAGCTGCATCGACATAACCTGGTCGGCTGGATGATCACGGGAGGAAAGAAAAATAATCGGTACCTTCGAATGGGACCTGATTAATCGGCACCAATGGAATCCGTCAAACCTCGGCAACTGGATATCAATAATGACCAAATCAGGCATGATTGCCGTAAATTCAGACATCACCTGGCCAAAATCGCGTACCCCGTGTACTTCGTAGGACCATTGCGTAAGTCTGTCTTTCATTTCCACAAATAATGTTTCATCATCTTCTATAAGCAGCAATTTAAACATTTTTTCACCCACCTTATGGATAACCACTACAATAATTTTATAGTAAAAAGGTGCTTATTTCTATTATCCTAGGTCCTTTACCTATAATTGTACCTTGATAAAAATCGGATAAATGAACTTAGTTATCCATTTATGTTCGTATATTTGTAAAAATTTATCCCTTGTTGGGAAGGGGATGGTATGAATTTACCGTAAAAAGGCGAACGTTGACTATTGACTTGTAAGTCGACTTGGCATACTATTGGTTTTGTTGTTTTTTTTCAGGCGAACAATTAAATAAGAAAACTATTAAAACATATGCCTTTTGGGGGAAATTGAATGGAAAAGTTATTTAAACTTCAAGATTTGAAGACAAATATACGGACTGAAGTTATGGCTGGCTTTACAACGTTTATGGCGATGGCCTATATCATCGTCGTTAATCCAGCGATACTTTCAGCATCAGGCGTCCCTTTCAACCAAGTATTTACGGCAACTATTATAGCTGCTGCTGTGGGTACCTTAATCATGGCATTGTTCGCAAACTACCCAATTGCGATTGCACCTGGGATGGGCTTGAACGCCTATTTTGCGAGTGTTGTGGCCACTCATGGAGTCAGCTACCAAATTGTATTCGGAGCGGTTTTCCTAGCTGGAATTTTATTTTTGCTATTGTCCCTAACTAAATTCCGCGAGATGCTCATTGAAGCAATACCAGATTCCTTGAAATACGCCATTACGTCGGGTATTGGTTTGTTCATTGCGTTCCTCGGTTTAAAAATGTCCGGTATCGTTGCAGCTAATCCTGAAACACTTGTCTCAATTGGTGACCTTCATAAGCCGGGAACCCTCTTGGCAATAGGAGGCTTGCTTATTACACTGATCCTCCTTGCGCGCAATGTGAAGGGGGCGCTGTTCATCGGAATGCTGGTAACGGCAGTCATTGGATATTTCCTTGGCATGCTAAAGGTCGAGGGCATTGTTTCGGCCCCGCCGTCTATTGTTCTCTTTGAAATGGATATAGCAGGTGTCGTTTCGAACGGGTTGTATACGGTCATATTTGCCTTCTTATTGGTGACTCTATTTGATACAACGGGAACCTTAATAGGTGTCACTGAACAAGCTGGGCTAATGAAAAATGGCAAGTTAACAAGAGCAAAATCAGCCTTGAGTGCTGATGCGGTTGCCACTACGGTCGGCGCCGCGCTGGGTACAAGCCCATCAACTGCTTATATTGAGTCGTCTACAGGCGTTGCGGCTGGTGGCAGGTCAGGGCTTACAGCTTTGACAGTCAGCGGACTATTCGTCGCTGCGCTGTTCTTCTCGCCGCTTGTAGGTGCGATTGCCGCGCTGCCAGCGATTACCGCTCCAGCCTTAATCATTGTTGGCTGCTACATGATGGAGGGGTTAGCGAAAATTAATTGGAAGGCATTTGATGAGGCGTTTCCTGCATTTATTATTATCCTTACAATGCCGCTTACCTCAAGCATCGCAACAGGTATTTCGCTGGGATTCATTGCATATCCAATTATTAAGCTTGTGAGCGGGAAGGCACGGAATATTCATCCGCTTATCTATGTTTTTGGGATTATTTTCGTAATCCAGATGTCTTTCTTCTCTTAATCCTGTTCCCTGGGTCCTCTTGGTCCCAGGGACAGGTTTTTATTTTATTAAGGCGACTTTATACGGGGTAGCTTCCTCTCGCTTTTCTACTACCAAAATGTCCTCTAAATCTGCCAATTGTATTTGTTACTCTCATACTAGTATGAAAGAGGGCTTTATATGTAGGAGATGATTGGTAGCTTAGTTCGTGAAAGGTGAAAATTATATTAATAAGTAAGTCTTATGGTTTTTCATTAAAATATGTGAATATCCTTATTATCCTCGAGTGCTTATACTGAAACTGGAGGTGGAACAGGATGGAATATATGTTGATGTTTCTAATCGGAGTTTGTGCAACAACCTTGGGTACATTGGCAGGAGGTGGCGGGATGATTAACCTGCCCGCTATGCTGCTTCTCGGGATGCCTCCCCATTCAGCAATTGGTGCTAACAAGGTGTCGAATACATTAAGTTCGCTTTCAAGCTTTTATCATCTTTATCGTAAAAAAGAGATATCCATAAAGGAATCATTCTGGATTATCCCGGCCAGCTTGCTTGGAGGGGTGAGTGGAGGCTATACAGCTTCAAAGATTTCTCCGGAAAACATGTATAGTGTTGCTGTTTTTCTCTTGGTCTTTGCATTTTTAACTTCTTTTCTAGGGAAAGGAGGCTTTACTGGAAACGAGCCTCTGCGTATGAATAAACTGAGTGTCCCGGGCCTTTACGGAATTGGCATGTATGACGGGATGTTTGGCCCAGGGCAGGGGACGCTGATGTTTTATCTGTTTAGCCATTTAAATATAGCCTATATCAAGGCTGTCGGTCTGGTACGTCTTGCTACCTTTTCTAGCTGTATAGGCGCGGCAGCCACATACATTGCCACTGATAAAATCATTTGGCCAATGACACTGGCACTTATGATTGGATCGGTGACTGGTGCACAGATGGGTGTCAGGATTGCGGAAAAAATGAACCCGAGGTTTGTAAAGCCAATTCTTAGACTGACTACTTTAGCACTAATTATTCAAGTCACAGTGAAATCACTATAATTTCTTGATATAAGTAAAAATGGTTAAAAATGATTATTATGACCTGTTAATTTCCGTTATTTAACAATATCCATGAGAATAGTTGCATCAATAATTGAAGAAATTTTCCGAATAAAGGAGAATTTCTTTTTTGTTAAGAAAAGAAAATATGTAATATGACCTATTTTAATAGTAAAGATACATGTAAATGGAAGTTATTGCTAAATTAAACATATTTATTCTGAATATTCCCCATGTTAAGATTACTCTTGTACTTCCAAATGAAAGGGGAAAAGCAATTGAATACGAAGAAATTGCTATCATTACTTACAACGGGGGCCCTCGCTTTGACATTGGCTGTGCCATTTGGGACAAGCTCCTCCAAGGTTCAGGCTAAAACAACTCCTGATTGGAACGTCGAACGGTATGGGGACCGGGTCGACATTGATGGACAGCTGAACCAGCTGTCACAGAATGAGTCATTTTTGAAACAGGCAGAGAAAAGCATTGAGGAGCAAGCCGCAAAGATTAACTTTAATGAAGCTCCAGCAGCTTCAAATACATCTGCCCAGAGTACATTTACTTATGATGGCGGAACTAAGCAATTTTTAAATAGAAACTTGAAGTTTAAGCCTTTCACCCTGCGTAGTGTTGGTGAAAACGTTGAGATTTGGGTAGCAAATGATCTTGCATTCCCTGCTGGAGATACACGTGCTGCACATGTTGTAACTCAGCAACAGGTTGATAAGCTCCGCGATGAGTTTGATAATAATATTTATCCAAAGGCAACTGCATTTTTTGGTACTCCGGACAAGCATGATGGTTCAAAGTCCCCTCTAGCTGGGCGAAATGTACCAGCCGGGTATTATGAAGGCAGTGACAAAGTAATCATGCTAGTAGATAACATCCAGGATGATAACTATACCAATCCTAATTATCCATTTTTTGTTGCTGGTTTCTTCTGGCAAACACTAGAGAACTATATTGATAGAAATATCATTACAATCGACACAAACAGCTGGGAAACCCGCCTGGAGTCGACATTCTTCGGAACAACTATCCATGAGCTTCAACATTTAATTCACGCTGACAACGATGGTGCCGAAGAAACATGGATTAACGAAGGTATGTCGACATTCTCCGAATACCTTGGCGGCTATGGACATGATGACAGTTCAATTAACTTTTACTTGGATCACCCAGAAAACTCACTTGTTAACTGGGATGACCATCGTTCAGCAAAAACTGGACCCGAAACAATAGCTGACTACGGCCAAGTATACCTGTTCACTCTTTATATGAACGATAAATTCGGACGTGAATTCATTCGCGACCTGGCACTTAGTGAAACACAGGGTATCAACAGTGTAAATAAAACGTTGAAGAAGCATGGTATTGAAAAAGACTTCACTCAGCTTTACCAGGACTTCATTACAGCGCTAACACTGGATTCTGACCGTGTTGGAGGCGGCGTTTACAATTTCGATAGCATCGACCTACGTGATGTTGTTGTTGATAAGCAAGGTACTAAACGCGGCAAAACAGTAGATTTTGAAAAAGCGGTTAAGTTTGAAAAAGAAGGCGTTCCGGCGTGGGGCGGTGATTTTAAAGCGCTAGACTTCCAGGATAAAATCAGGTCAATTGAGTTTGATGGCGTTGACTTCTTAGGTACTCCTTGGACCTCTGTTGCCTCACCAACAGATGCAGCAAACAAAGTCCTTTGGGGTGGTTCCGGCGATGAAGCTGATAATGCGCTTGTATTTGAGGCAGACCTTACTGGTGTCCAGAACGCTACTTTAAATTTTGATAACTACCTTGATATTGAAGAACAATGGGACTTCGGTGTTGTTCAGGTGTCTACAGATGGCGGCAAGACATGGAAGAGCCTAGCGAATGAAAATACACGCAGTGATGTAGTAGAGCAAGGCTATCCGAAGATCAAAGAAAACGTTCCTGGCTTTACCGGAAACCTTAAAACATGGCAAAAAGAATCCTTTGACCTGAGTGAATATGCAGGCAAGAAGGTCCATGTTGCATTCCGTTATTTGACCGACTGGGGCCACACTGACGGCGGCTGGTTCATTGATAATGTGGAAATTCCAGAAGTTGGATTTACAGCGAATGGAAGCTCAACAGATAGTTTCATGTCCTTCCAAGAGCTTGCAGGCCAATACGTCAACTATACTGTAACGTTCATCAATGAAACAGAAGTTGGTAATAAAAAGGGTGCAAAGACAAATTACAAAGTTATCACAGTTGATCCATTCAATGTGACAGAAGAGGATGCTTTAACATTAAGGCAGCTTTTCCAGAACGGCAAAAACTACATGATTACGTCATATGCTGCTCCTGCAGATGATAAAAATCCGGTAAACTTTACTTATGAGGTAAAGTTGAAGGAAAAAGGGCCATTAAAGAAATAATAGCAAATTGGGAACCTCATTCCACCAGGAGTGGGGTTCTTTTTTATTATTATGAAGCCTCTATTAAAATGTAAGCTATTGACATACATAATTGTGATATGATATTTAAATAGTGGGATTAGCACTCTTGTAATCAGAGTGCTAACGAATGATTTCTACAATAAGGAAAGGGGAAATAAATATGGAAAAGAAGCAATTCCAGGCTGAGTCGAAGCGGCTGCTTGAAATGATGATCAATTCGATTTATACAAAAAAAGAAGTATTCCTTCGCGAGCTGATTTCTAACGCATCTGATGCGATTGATAAAATTTATTATAAGGCGCTAACAGATGATTCACTTACTTTTGATAAAGAAAGCTATTACATAAAAATCGTTGCTGATAAAGAAAACCGGACCCTTAAAGTCATTGATACAGGAATTGGGATGACAAAGGAAGAACTGGAAACAAACCTTGGGACGATAGCCAAAAGTGGTTCACTTGCGTTTAAGAAGGAAACAGAATTAAAAGATGGCCATGACATCATTGGCCAGTTCGGAGTCGGGTTTTACGCAGCCTTCATGGTGGCGGATGTGGTAACGGTTGTTAGCCGAGCGCTTGGCAGCGAAGAGGCATACAAATGGGAGTCAACAGGTGCAGAGGGTTACACAATCGAGCCGGTTGAAAAGGAAAGCATCGGTACGGAAATTACTTTGAAAATAAAAGAAAATACTGAAGACGAGAACTATGATGAGTTTCTTGAGCAATATAGCCTAAAATCGATTGTCAAAAAGTACTCCGATTTCATTCGCTATCCAATCAAGATGGATATTAGCACGAGCAGGAAAAAGGAAGGCAGCGAGGATGAGTGGGAAGAGGTTGTTGAGGAACAGACTGTCAACAGCATGGTGCCAATCTGGCGCAAAAACAAGAGCGAGCTGACTGATGAGGATTATGAGAACTTTTATAATGAAAAGCATTACGGTTTTGACAAGCCGCTAAAGCACATCCATATCAGCGTTGATGGTGCAATTAGATACAACGCCATCCTGTTCATCCCGGAAACGATTCCGTTCGATTATTACTCAAAGGAATTTGAAAAAGGCCTCGAGCTTTACTCCAATGGCGTTCTGATTATGGATAAGTGCGCAGATTTGCTGCCAGACCATTTCGGCTTTGTTAAAGGAATGGTCGACTCTGAAGACCTGTCGCTAAATATTTCGCGGGAAATGTTGCAGCATGACCGACAGCTTAAGCTGATTGCGAAGAATATTAGTAAAAAGGTTAAGAGTGAGCTCCTATCTCTGTTGAAGGATGAACGAGAAAAGTATGAAACGTTTTACAAATCATTTGGCCGCCAGCTGAAATTTGGTATCTACAATGATTTTGGCGCTCATAAGGAGACCTTGCAGGATTTGCTTATGTTCTATTCATCCAAGGAAAAGAAGCTTGTTACTTTGGATGAGTACGTATCACGGATGCCTGAGGACCAAAAGTATATTTATTACGCGGCTGGTGAATCCATCGAACGGATTGAAAAGCTGCCACAAGCAGAACTAGTCTCAGAAAAAGGCTATGAAATGCTGTACTTCACAGAGGATATCGATGAGTTTGCAATTCGGATGCTGATGAATTACAAAGAGAAAGAATTCAAGTCCGTTGCAAGCGGTGACCTTGGCATTGAGTCGGAAGAAGAAAAGAAGGAAGCTGAAACGGAAGCGCATGAAAACAAAGATTTGTTTGATGCCATGAAGGATGTCCTCGCCGGGAAGGTAAAGGATGTCAGGGCATCAAAGCGTCTTAAGTCGCATCCGGTTTGCCTGACAGCTGAAGGCGAATTGACCATAGAGATGGAGAAAATCCTCCGCGCCATGCCGAACAGCCAGGATGTTAAGGCTGAAAAGGTACTTGAAATTAATCCGAATCATGAAGTGTTCAATTCACTGAAGGATGCACTTGCAAATGACCGTGAAAAACTTGGTCTCTACACGAACCTGCTTTACAATCAAGCTCTCTTGATTGAAGGCCTTCCTATTCAGGATCCGGTTGAATTCACGAATGATATTTGCAAGATCATGGTCTAAATAAAGGGTTGACGTTTATAGCCCTGTTCTGTAGTATATGAAAAGGAAAATTAAATCCGTTCCTGAAACGGGAGAGGTTCATAGCTGATACCCTCTATAAAAAACTATGGATACATGACAATTTGCCATGTCCATAACCGGACATGGCTTTTTCTTTTTATCCTAGATTTTTATTAGTCGTTCACTGAAACTCTCTTGTAAAGGACCGGAAACTTTTACGAGGGGGTTTTTTTATGTCTGGACGGACTCAAGAGGAAGGCTTGAAGGATTTAACACTATTGGGGAATCAAAATAACAACTATACGTTTCAATATGCGCCTGAAGTTTTGGAGGCGGTTGATAATCTCCATACAAATAGGGATTATTTCGTGAAATTCAATTGTCCGGAGTTTACGAGTCTTTGCCCGCTGACCCATCAGCCCGATTTTGCAACGATGTACATCTCGTATATACCTGATAAGAAAATTGTAGAAAGTAAGTCTCTCAAACTGTACTTATTCAGCTTCAGGAACCATGGTGACTTCCATGAAGACTGTGTCAATATCATCATGAATGACTTGATCAAGCTGCTGGATCCTCGCTATATCGAGGTGTGGGGAAAGTTTACACCGCGGGGCGGGATTTCAATAGATCCTTGGTGCAACTATGGGAAGCCAGGCACAAAGTATGAGGAAATGGCGAATTTCCGTTTGATGAACCACGATCTTTATCCTGAAAAAGTAGATAACCGATAAGGGGGGATCAATGATGCTATTCTATCTGAACGGTGCATTTGTAGGTCTGTTGATATTGGCCAACATCGTAGCAGTAAAGCTTTTTAGTATCGGCAGCTGGGCAATCCTGCCTGCCGCGGTTATCGTTTATTTTTTTACCTATCCAATCATTGATGTGATTGTTGAAGTGTACGGGAAAAAAGCCGGGCAAAGGACTGTCCAGGCCGGGCTGATTACCCAAATTCTAGCCCTTGTGTTTATTTCCATCACGGTTGCGCTTCCTGCTGCCCCAGTGTTCACAGAGCAGCAATCGTTTGAAACAATCTTGAACGGTAGTTTCAGAGTCATAATCGCAAGCCTGATTTCGTATGCTATCAGCCAGAACCTGGATGTATTTGTCTTTAATAAGCTGAAAAACCGCCATGGACAGAAGAAGCTTTGGCTGCGAAACAATGCTGCAGTGATGTTAAGCCAGCTTGTTGACACAACCATATTCATTGCAATAGCTTTCTATGGGACTGTTCCAGTTGCCATACTTGGCACAATGATTGTAACTCAGTATGTATTTAAATTTTTCGCATCGATTGCCATTACCCCGCTAGTGTACTTCCTGGTAAGTTTAATCCGGAAGCGGGAGGCTTTGGATACAACCGAAGGCAAAGTTGCAATAGCTGAATAATAGTAAAAAACTCCGCCATGACGATAGGCGGAGTTCTTTAACTTTACTGAGCGGAAGCAGCAGCCTGAACAGCTTTAAAGGCATTGACATAACCAGCGCCAACTTGATGGTAGGTGTAACCAGCCATAGGGTCTGCCGTCTGTACCATATAGTCTAGAGCCTGGCTAGGTGTCAAATTAGGCTTTGCTTCTTTCATGAGTGCAACAACCCCGGATATATGCGGAGCGGCCATGCTTGTGCCGCTAGATGTCGTATAAAACAACAGGTGTTCCGGATCCAGGTATGAAAGATCGGTTGTAGTGCCGAGTACATTCATGACAAGGCCTGTTGATGAACGGGTTGCGACAATATCAACTCCAGGAGCCGTAATGTCCGGGTGGAGGAGTGTGTCTCCGGCCACTCCCCTGGAAGAGAAGTCGGCCAGCTGCCTATCCTTTGTTCCGGCAGCAACGCTAATTACCCATGGTGCAGCAGAATATGGATTAAGAGTATTGTCCCCGGGACCTTCATTCCCAGCTGCAAAAACGACCGTCATACCAGCATCGTGGGCGACTTTTGAAGCAACATTGATTGGGTCATTTGGTGAATATTCCCCAGTCGTTCCCCAGCTGTTACTAATAACATCAATGCCGTATTGGTCTTTATTCTCTATTGCATAGTCGAAAGCTTCCAGTGACCATAAAATATTGATGCCTTCACCAACCCCAAGGCCAACAAGTTTAGCATCCGGTGCAACTCCTTTATAAAGGCCTCCGCTGGCCGTGCCGCTGCCAGCAATCGTACCTGCTACGTGGGTGCCATGCCCCGAAGAAGTATCAGTATTGACCACATTTTCGAGATAAATAGGCTCATTGCCAAAAAGATTCCCAGCAACAAACTTAACGTTTTGGACGACCTTATCACCAAATTTCAAGTCCTGGTGGGTTGAGTCGATACCGCTGTCAATGACGGCAACGGTAACGCCTTTACCTGTAAAGCCAAGGTCATTCCAAACGGCCTCTGCTCCAATCAGGTTCCGGCTATCACGGAGGAAATACGTAAGTTCCTTATTTTCATAGACTGAAAGAATGTTAGTGGATGAGGCAAGAAGGGTAACAAGGGAACCAAGCTTTCCTTTAACTGCAATCATTGGTAAATTGTCGAACATCTTTGTTTTAAAACCAAGGTTCTGTAATAACTGTACATCCTTTAATACAGGTAGAGTCTTGTACGTGATAATTGCTTCTGTCTCGCTGCCAGATAGGGTAGTGCCTAAAAGCTTTTGAATAGCAGGGCTCAGCTCGGCTGTAATTCCAGCTGCCTTTGGTGCAGGGGAGAAGGATGTGCTTGTGAGTGCAAACATCATCATCAATAAGACAAGGAATTTAACTTTTTTCATGAAGGCCTCCTGGGAATAGTAGTCGTATTGTTTTGCCCAGGATTAAACTAGTACGAAACCTTTTTTATGTTGGGAAAATTATTAGAGGAAAAAAGGATGGAGCTATATTCAAATTGGGATAGCTCCATCCTTCGTACGGAATCCATATTTGTTTTTCATTCCTCGGGGTTATGAATGACATTTGCACTGCTCGGAAACCCGAAATGTCATTCATCTGCATTATGAACGACGATTTGTTGATAGGACTGCTTTTTCTCAATTAACTCTTTTAGTTGTGAATCAACTTGTATATTTTCCTTGCTATCCTTGGGAAACTGACTAATTTTTCCGAGAAGTTCTGTAATCCTTGTATCGAGCACAGCCAGCTCCTCCTGGCGGATCCTTTCGCCCTGATTCACATTGGATTCTTTTTTCTTCAAAAATTCTGTTACGCCCATTTCATACCGCTGGATTCGATTATCCTCTATTAAAAGAATTTTATCGCACAGCCTTTCAACGAAATAGCGGTCATGCGAAACGATAATAAGTGTACCCGAGAAGCTTTCAAGGGTCTGTTCCATCTGTTCCCTGCTGGGCAAATCAAGGTGATTTGTCGGTTCATCAAGAACGAGCACATCGTATTCCTGCATAATCATATGCACAAGCTTTACCCGGGTCCTTTCACCGAGGCTCAGTGCAGAAATAGGGTTTAGCAGCTTTTCTTCCTTCATTCCCATATTGGCAAACAGGGTTCTCGCCTTCGATATCTCCTCCCATTTTTCAAGGTCAAGAGATTGAAGAGGGGTCTTTTCTTCCGGTAGGTCTTTAACATCCTGACTTAGATAGGCAATCTTCATTGATTCACTTTTCCAGAGCGAACCCTTCGTAACAGGCTCATCGCCAAGCAGCATCTTGATAAATGTTGTTTTTCCGGAACCATTTGGACCTAGCAAGGCTACTTTTTCCCCATGCCGTATATAAAAATGGCTCTTCCCAAATAACATGCGCTCTCCAAACGCTTTTGTAAGGCCTTTTGCTTCAAGTATCCGCTTGCCTCGGCTCCGGTTCGTTTCGAAATTGAAATCTACATTCAGATCTTCCTTTGGGCGATCAACCTTGTGCTTTTCAAGTTCTAGGTTCAGGCGCTTTAGCTTTGACCTGATTTGGATGTCTTTTTTCTTGGCCTGGACCCGTCCGTATTCTTTAAAGCCTGCCTGCCGGTTTTCCGCGGGTGTTCTGCCTTTTCCTGCCTCGCGGTGTCCTTTTTCGGACCATCTCTTAAAGATTTCAATTTGTTCGTTGATTATTTCTATTTTTCTTTGCTGTTTCTGATAATCACGTTCTTGCTGCTCACGGCGACGCTGTTTCTCTTTTCGGTAGGCAGTGAAATTTCCATCATAAACAGCAATGTTACCATCCTCAATTTCCAGTATCTTTGTCACCGTTTCGTCTAGAAAGTAACGATCATGGGAGATGATGAGAGCTGCCTGCTTCGCTTTGTTCAGGGATGTGATGAGCCATTCTAGCCCTTTTTGATCGAGATGGTTGGTTGGTTCATCGAGGATCAGCAGTTCAGGGTTTACTGACCAAATACCGGCCAGTACAAGTTTAAGCCGCTCGCCGCCGCTCAAGTTTTCAAGTCTTTGCCCTTCCCAGGCCGATATTTTTTCCAGACCGAGCTTGCTGGCTGTCTCCAAAAGCTCCTTTCCATTTTCCATATAAGGGGCAGTCATTTCGTATTCAGTGGATTGGGGAAGATAACCAATCCTCAAGCTGACCGGACTTTTTACGATTGTCCCGGCATCAGGGATCAGCTCTCCAATAATAAGTTTGATCAGCGTTGTCTTGCCTGAGCCATTCCAACCAACTAGGCCGATTTTTTCACCATTCCGTATATCAAAAGAAATACCCTTGAGTATATCTCGATCTCCAAAGCTCTTTTTTACATTTCGTACTTGGATTAGTTCCATACAGATCACCTCAGTTAATTTGTTAGGCACGCTTACGGGTAAACTGAGTTTCTATAATCAACAGAAAAACCTCCCCAGGTTATCCTGGAGAGGTTGGATGTATGTATGCAAAGATCCCTATGCAAGCATCGCCAAAAACAAGCATACCAAAAAAGGCATACGGAAGGCACGGTACTTGATAAGCAAAAAAGGGCATACGAATCCTATTCTCCAGGTTTCCTCATTTTTATTCATCATGAGTTCACTCCAAAAAATAAGATTATAGCTTCATTGCTCCTGTACCTTTTCCTTTCAGTTTTGTGGTGCTGCTGCATTTAGTATATTTCCATTTGCTTGAATTTGTCAACGAGGGAGGGCCTGGTTTTGAGTTGGCCAAGCTTTTTTGTAAAATAGAGAAAAGAGGAATTCTAGAAAAGGTGTTAATATGAAAAAATTCATTATAATAGGTGCTGGTATCCTCGGGGCTTCAACTGCCTACCATTTGGCAAATTCAGGAGCTGCTGTTACGGTCATTGACCGGAAAGATCCGGGCCAGGCAACGGATGCTGCAGCCGGGATTATCTGCCCATGGTTGTCACAGCGCCGCAATAAAGCATGGTACGCACTTGCCAAAAATGGTGCTGCGTATTATTCATCGCTTATCCAGCAGCTTGAAGAAGATGGGGAAACAGATACTGGATATGCGAGGATAGGGGCATTAAGTCTTCATAAAGATTCCGTAAAGCTTGATAAAATGGAAGAGAGAGCTCTTGCAAGACGTGAAGATGCACCTGAAATTGGCGAGGTTGCCCAACTCAGCGGGCCGGGAACAGCTGAACTATTTCCTCCTGTTTGCAAAGAGTTTTCTTCTGTTAAGGTCGGCGGTGCGGCAAGAGTGGATGGCCGCGCATTAAGAAATGCGCTCTTAAGCTCAGCCTGCAAGCATGGTGCTGCCCTTATTACTGGATCTGCAGAGATTGCTGTTGAAGCTGGAAATGTAGTTGGAGCTAAAGTCGATGGAAAGGTTTATTTTGCCGATAAAGTCATCGTCACTGCCGGTGCGTGGGCTGGGGACTTGCTTGCATCCCTAGGAATCAAGCTAAGGCTTACCTCACAAAAGGGGCAGATTGTCCATCTTAAGCTTGAAAATCAGGATACATCTAGATGGCCAGTAATCATGCCTCCGAACGACCAATACATCCTTGCGTTCGAAAATGGCAAGATCGTTATAGGGACAACCCATGAGAATGATATGAATTTCGATATGCGAATCACAGCCGGGGGACTCCATGAGGTGCTCAATAAGGCACTGGAGATTGCCCCTGGTCTAGGAGATGCTTCTTTTATTGAAGCGCGTGTTGGATACCGGCCGTATACACCGGGGTTCCTTCCGGTTATTGGGGAAATTCCAGACTTTAATAATTTGTTGTTCGCGAATGGGCTCGGTGCCTCTGGACTTACTGTAGGCCCATTTCTTGGTGCACAGCTTGCAAAGCTCTCGCTTGGCATGGAGCCTGATTTAGATTTGAAGCCTTACAATGTTAGTGGTGCAATTGAATAATTAATACAAAAGGCTTTCCCATTGGTTGGGGAAGCCTTTCTTTTCGCCCAAAAATCTTAAGAATTTCTTCAGAAATTGGATGGGGCAATCGTAAGACTTTATGTTTACAGTTATCTTAACGAAATGGGGATGCTATAATTCTCCTGGGGGTGGGAAAATAGTGGAAAAATGCAATGTGCTAGTTGTAGATGATGAAAAAGAGATACGTGATGCCATAGAGATATATTTGCGGAATGAAGGCCTTACAGTAATTAAGGCCAAAGATGGGCTTGAAGCAATTGAGAAACTACATAGTCAGGAAATACACCTTATCGTGATGGACATCATGATGCCGCGCCTAGATGGCATTGCAGCTACATTCAAGATACGTGAGAAGAAAAATATACCGATTATCATGTTAAGCGCGAAAAGCGAGGATACAGATAAAATTCTTGGGCTGCAAATTGGGGCGGATGATTATGTAACGAAGCCCTTTAATCCGGTTGAACTAATTGCAAGAGTTAAATCCCAGCTTAGACGGTATATGAATCTCGGAACTTATGAGGGTATGAATAAGCAGATAGATTTGAATGGACTGACATTGGACCAAACAGCAAAGCAAGTGGCCCTTGACGGGGAGCCAATTAGACTGACTCCGATTGAATACCGGATTGTTGAGCTTCTTATGACGAACGCTGGCAGGGTTTTTTCAATCAATGAAATCTATGAACTGGTTTGGAAAGAGCCTGGCTTCAATGCCGAAAACATTGTAGCAGTTCACATCAGGAAAATCCGTGAGAAGATTGAAATCGATCCGAAGAATCCCAGGTATTTGAAGGTGGTGTGGGGCATTGGCTACAAAATGGAAAAATAGTCTTGTGGTGTTAGCTGCTCTGTTACTTGGTGCGGGATTGAGCGGGATTATTACATTCTTGCAATATAGCAAAACCTATTTTGGAAATAGCTTTTTTGAGACTTCGGATTATCGGGCAATTCAAGGCTCGTTTATTGATAGCCTTAATATGCTTGAGGTAAACGGACTCACGAAAGAGGAAGCCTTGAAACAGTTAAAGGTATCAGATGGGGATATTCAATCTGCTCGCCAGGAAAAATATAATCTTGATACTCAGATACGAGCTATTTATGATGAATACCACTATCAAATTGAAGAGGCGAGCCGCTCAGGCGAAAAAGAGAAGGCTGCTGAGCTTGAGAAAGAACGGGATAAGAAAATATCGGAAATGGAGCGTTTCTTCAAAGATGATGAGTATGTCCGGGCGATTCTGATGAAGCAGAAGGTAAAGAAATTGGAAACCTATTATGCAAACCTTGAGGTGACCACGCTGGAGCTGGAACGGGGGAAACAGGCGTTTAACTATTACTTTGAAGATGTATTGAGCGGAAAAATTTATACAAATATTTCTACGGATAATATGAATGAGGCCATTGACAAGATCAGTCAAGAAAGTCCACTTTACTCTAAACAAATAAATACACTGATCTATCCTAACGGCCCTCCCGGAATACCTTTTGATGAAAAACAACTGAGCGGATATATCGGTGTGGCTGCTGACACCCCTGAAAACCATCCCGTTATGGCTAGCTACGACCATTTTATGAAAATGCAGAAATCATATTATATTAATATAATTATAGGATTCGTTTCACTTATAACAAGTCTTGTTATCTTCACAAAACTGACACTTACGCAAGAGCGAAATCTTTCGAGAATTTTCAAAGCTATTCCAATTGATGTGATGGTTTTGGTATCCGGATTGGCTACCATTGCATTTGTAATTTCTCTCTTTGATAATCGACATAGTTTCTTCGTATATGTAGGCGCACCATTAATTGGGACATTTATAAAGTCAGTCCTCATAGGGATTCCCGCGGCGCTTATTGTTTTGCTCGTTACGGCTCTCTATAAAAGAATGAGTGATCCGGAGTTTCTGTCGAAGGACATTAAGGGAAGTCTCGTAGGTAAAGCATATCACGCACTAAAGGAAGCATTCCTTCATTGGGAGATAGGCGCACAAATCCTGGCTTTGCTGGCTGTTATTGTTGGATTCATTCCAATCACTGCCTTTATATTCGGAAGGAATCAATATATTTATATAATCAAGCATGACGGGCTATTTTGGGTATATGCGGTGCTCCTCGTTGCTATAGCAGTGCCAATAATATATCTTATTCTGAAATATGCTGGACAGTTCAACCGGATACTGGTGACGACAGAAGAACTTGCCAATGGCACTATCGGAAAAGACCTTGTAATCTCAGGAAACTCACCACTGAGCAGACTGGCAAGAAATATAAATAGTGTAAAGCAGGAAGTGAAAGAGTCTCATAAGGAACAGGTTAAGAGCGAGCGGCTAAAGACGGAGTTAATTACGAATGTGAGCCATGATTTACGGACACCGCTGACATCGATTATTACCTACACGGAATTATTAAAGATGCCTCAATTGGCAGAGGAAGAGCGGGAATCATATATTGAAATAATTGATAGAAAATCAAAAAGGTTAAAGGTTTTGATTGATGATCTTTTTGAAGCATCAAAAATGGCAAGCGGGGCGATTGAATTGGTAAAGACCAAAGTTGACCTTGTCCAGTTATTGAATCAGTCCCTTGCCGAGCACGATGAGCATATACAGGATTCAGGATTAGTTTTCCGAGTTTCACTCCCGGAACACCCCGTATATGCTGTAGTGGATGGCCAAAAAATATGGAGGGTTTTTGACAATCTCATTCTTAATATCCTGAAATATACGCAAGAGGGAACCCGTGTTTATTTAGCTGTCAGACAAGAAGGCAATTTAGCTTGGATTACCTTCAAGAATATCTCCAGGTATGAATTGAATGGGAATGGTGAGGAACTATTCGAGCGATTTAAACGGGGGGACACTTCCCGCCACACAGAGGGTTCTGGCTTGGGCCTAGCCATTGCCAAGTCTATTATTGATCTTCATGATGGCAGAATGGATATCGAAACCGATGGTGACTTGTTCAAAGTTACAATTGAACTAGAAATAGAATAACGGAGAAGGAGCAGGAATTAGAAATGCCTGCTCCTTTTTAGTTTCAATGGAAAATAACGGTTCCTGCAATTTAGATTTTAAAAGCAGCTTAACTGGGTATAAGGGAGTAAAAGTGAAATGATCTTTATTTACTCCAAGGAGGAACAACAGATGCAATGGAGAGGAAGACAAGGAAGTTCCAATGTTGAAGATAGACGAGGTATGGGTGGCGGCGGGAAGCTTCTTGGCGGCGGGATTGGCGGGCTTGTGCTGGTTCTAATCATGACTTTTCTTGGTGGAGGGGACCTTGGCAGCCTTTTAAACGGTATGGGGGGCGGTACTGGCATGCAATCGCCAGCACCATACCAGGAAACAGCAGAAGAGCAGGAACTGGCTGATTTTGTTTCAGTTGTTCTTGCAGATACTGAACAAGTTTGGTCCGAGATATTCAGGGAACAGGGGCTCGAGTATAAAGAGCCAACATTGGTGTTATATACAGGAAGTGTCCAGTCAGCTTGTGGCTCTGCCAGTGCGGCGGTCGGACCATTTTATTGTCCGGGAGATCAAAAGCTGTATATTGATTTAAGCTTCTATCAAGATTTGCAGACAAAGTTTCAGGCGCCAGGTGATTTTGCCATGGCCTATGTTGTCGCGCACGAAGTAGGCCACCATGTACAGACATTGCTCGGACAAAGTGATAAATTGGCTGCTCAGCGCCAAAGGTTGAATGAGAAGCAATTCAACCAATATCAGGTTCGCTTTGAACTGCAGGCTGACTACTATGCAGGCGTTTTTGCTCATCATGCACAAGGAATGGGATACCTGGAAGAGGGAGATCTTGAGGAAGCCTTGAATGCCGCAATGGCAGTAGGTGATGATACCATTCAGAAACGATCGCAAGGTTATGTGGTTCCAGACAGTTTTACACATGGAACCTCTGAGCAAAGGAAGAGATGGTTTTACAAAGGCTATGAGGCAGGAAATTTGGATAAAGGAGATACCTTTAACGCAAGAAATCTTTAACCAATAAAACATATGGCTATAGAAAGGAGAGTTTCGTTATGTCAGCGAATGAACGTTCATTTTTCCTTAAGGACGATGGACGGATTCCAAACAATCAAGAATTACCAGTGATTATCTACGAGGGCATCTTTAGTGATAACCCCAATGAAATTGTAGCAACATTCAACCGCCATAATTGGACAGGCAGTTGGTCTGGAGGCATTTATGATTATCATCATTATCACTCCAATACCCATGAAGCTTTAGGCGTAAGGTCTGGACAGGCAACTATTCTGCTAGGCGGTGATTCAGGGAAACGTCTGGAAGTCAAAGCTGGGGATGTTGTCCTGCTTCCGGCTGGAACCGGTCATCAGCTTGTAGAAGCAAGTGAGGAGTTCGAAGTCATAGGCGCATATCCAAATGGGATGACCCCTAATATAATCCAGCAGGATCCGGCCAAGCGGGCTGAAGCTCTCCAGGAAATCAAGAATGTTCCTGTACCGGAAACTGACCCAGTTTATGGCGACAACGGACCTTTACTCCGTAAGTGGGTAAAATAAGATAAAAAACAAAAAAACACGATGGGGAAAGCCCCATCGTGTTTTTCGTATTATTCTAATCCTTCTATCCTCATCTCTTTAACAGTCAGGAAAGTTTCACCTGTATCGAGATAGGTAATAACGACCTTGTCTCCCTCTTTCAGATAAATAGCAAGCGGAAGCCGTTCGGATGAGAGAATAAAGTTTTGGCGGTTATCAAGCAGGAACGATACAGCAGTGTAGTCTCCTGACTTTTCCTTATACACACGGAGGACCGTACCGCTTACTTGCTTTTCTTCAGCCTGGGAACTGCCATCAACACCACCACCGCCTCGTTGGAGGGCAAGTTTATATTGGCGGAGAGCATCATTCGGTGTTGTACCGTATACTGAAATCTCTGGGTTTGCAGCTGAGACGATAAAGTAATTTTGTAGAAACCCGTTTGAATCAAGAACAGGTGTCAGCCAGCTTGCTTCTCCATAGAAGTTATAGAGGACTGGCATCCGGCCCTTCCACTTCTTTTCAATGAATTTTTTCTCAATAATTTGCAAGGCACCTTCGGAATCCATATACGATTCTTCAAGGTTGCCCGTATAATAGGTGGCATCCCCGCTGCGTGAGTCTGTCAGTGAATAGCCGAGCATTGAATCGACGCCTTCCTTCGGGCTAGTGAAGTCGGTGAAATAATACATAACTCCGTTTTCATCAAAGATTGGAGTCACATTAGCTTCCGTTCCCTCATCTGAAGGAAGCTTCACATCGGTTTTTCCGAACATGCTGTTCCAAAAACCATGTATATATTTGCCGAAATAGCTGTTTTGTAGGCTCACAACTTCAGGTGAAACAGAACCATCTATGAATGAAGGTGCATCCTTTAATAAAAAGTCTTCGGTCTTGCCGCTTAAAGGATCAACGACAACGATGCCTTTAACAGAAAATCCATTTCTTGCTGAAATGAAATTACCATAAGAACGGATATAATAAGGTTTGCCTTCCTCATCGATTTCAAGCTGAACATCGCCTTTAAAAATATATTCCGGATATTGCATCCTGATATGGCGTTCAATATTTTTACCAAAATAAGATGATGGGGTATAGATCATATCTGATTTAACAAATTTCGGGTTTGCTGTAGAGTCTGTAGCACTTAGAGTAAAATAACCCGGGGTCTTATCGCCATTGAGCCATTTGAATAATCCGGAAAACTCAACAGGAGCAATATAGACATACTCATTATTTATCTTTTGAATCTGCAGACTGCCGAGCTCATAGTAGCTGGTATTTGGTACTTGGCCAAACGCTTTTCTCATTTTATTCCGGGCAAATTGAGGCGGGACGCTGGCGGGCGTCTTTGTTTCATCAAAGGTCTTTATCTCGGTCTGCTGCTCCATTTTTGCAGTTTCGAACTTTTCATCAGCATTAAATAGAAAGGCTGTCATGAAATAAAGTCCAAGCAAAAGGCTCGCAATAAAGATCAATGACTTTATAAGTTGTTCCTTTCCCCGGGCCAGCAGAGCACCCAAAGCGGAGATGAGGATGAGAAATGGCCAGAAGGAAGAGAAGTTCCTATCTAGATTAGTTATATAATAATAAATAAAAATAACTATAGTAAAAATAATTGCTATTCCTGCCAGAATTCCCAATCCAGGCTTGTAGTCCTTCTTTTTAGCCGTTTTTGCCTTTGCTGCAGGCTGATTGGCTGTAAATGGAAAAATAAGAATTGATGCCAGCAACCCGAAAATCAATGAAAAAATATAGATATTCCCCATGGTGGCTCCTTTCAATACAACTGACTTGTAACAAGTAATACGTATGATGAAATAAAAAGATTCAGATTTAGCCCGGGCAAAAGAAAAGGCTTTCCCTTAAACCGGAAAGCCATTGTTATATTTATTCACTCAGATCCACGTTATGGTATACTTGGCGGACATCTTCAAGGTCCTCAAGGGCATCAATCATTTTCTCGAATTTGGCTAACGTATCCCCATCTAGTGTCACATCAGTTTGGGCGAGCATAGTGAGTTCGGCAATAGTGAATTCGGTGATGCCAGCCTGTTTAAATGCTTCCTGTACTGCATGGAATTGGTCTGGCTCTGCATAGACAATGACAGAGTCTTCCTCTTCAATGATATCCCGTACATCCACATCAGCTTCCATAAGAAGCTCGAGCACCTCATCAGAAGTCTTTCCTTCGATACCAAAGACCGCTGTAGCATCAAACATGTAAGAAACAGACCCGCTTACACCCATATTGCCGCCATTTTTGCCAAAGGCAGCGCGGACATCGGATGCTGTGCGGTTGACGTTGTTGGTCAATGCATCTACGATTACCATCGAGCCGCTCGGGCCAAAGCCTTCATACCGCAGCTCGGTGTAGGCTTCTTCAGAACCGCCCTTTGCTTTTTCAATTGCTTTTTCAATAATATGCTTGGGAACACTGTATGTCTTAGCGCGTTCAAGAACAACCTTAAGTGCCTGGTTGGACTCGGGATCAGGCTCTCCTTGCCTTGCTGCTACATATATTTCACGGCCAAACTTAGCGTAAATTCGGCTTGTGTTTGCATCTTTTGAAGCCTTTTTTTCTTTAATATTATTCCATTTGCGGCCCATATGGTCACACTCTCTTTCCACAAAAGTAAGCAATGAATGATTGCCCAATAACATAACTAATTACCATCGCCTATTATACCTTAAACTGTCAAATATTTTAAGTAGCACTTAAAGCAAAAAGCCATTCCTTTATCGGGAATGGCAAGTTATTTTACCAGAGTTGGTTCAAGTTCAGTACATTCACTGGAGGCAGTCACCCGGTTCCGACCGAGCTGTTTGGCTTCCAAAAGCAGCTGGTCAGCCTGGATATAGCCTTTCTCCATTGAGCTTTGGCTTTTCACCTTAAAATAATAAAGCCCAAAAGAAGAAGTATAGGGAATATGTACATGCTCAGACCCAAATTCCGCTTCCACAATTTTTTCATCTAGCCCGTTCAAGATTCTTTCAACCAACTCTTTGCATTGAAGATAATTTCGATTGCAAAGGAAAATGGTGAATTCCTCGCCACCGCTTCTGAACAGATTATCGTTACTGTTTAAATAGCTTTTCAATGTGCTGGCAAAATGTTTAATAACCTGGTCACCTACTGAATGGTTGTAACTGTCATTAATACTTTTAAAGTTATCAATATCGGCAACAATGATTCCAATATATTCTTGAGTGCCGCCAAGTTCAGCCATTCGCTTGTCCATAAACGCACGATTGTTGACTCCTGTCAGGAAGTCTGTGTAAGCCATTTGTTCGAATTTATCTCGTTCAAATTTATCTTGAATGCTTTGCGATTTTGAGTAAAACGACAGGCTGACAATGTAATTCAGGCAGAATAACACAAAGAGCATAGCCCAATCAATGTCAAATAGAAATAGAAGCAGCAGGCCATTGGTCAGAGCTGTTTTCCCCATATCAAGGACGTTCCGGCTTTTAATGAAATCAATCGCTTCAGTTGCGGTTTTGATATCCCCAAGGAAGTAAAAAGCTACGATTAAAAAAACGTCAATTAATAAAGATGTAATACCAACAAGCAAGATGATTAAAAGCCAAAAGCCAATTGGAAATGCTTCTTCAATTGAAGGTTTAAAGAGATTATAAACATAATAAGCAAATGAATTGATAATAGTAAAAGCACCAATGTTGTAAAATGTATCAAATAATTCCTCGGGATCATCAGTTTTTGTTTGTTTCCGCCTGAAATAAACTAAAAACCGATAGATACTTTCGAAGATAAATAATCCTATAGGGCCAGCAAAAATTCCAAAAGCAAGACCGTAATTGATGCCGTAATCAACAGAGGCGCTGCCGGTTTTGTCTACAATCCGAAGATGCTGATATAACATGGAGAATGATAAAAATAAAAGCAATGTTTTCAAATACAAGTTTGTATCTATCGGTAATTCTCTCGAATAAAAGGCAATAGTTATTGCGAAAAAAAACAAAACAAAATCGTAAACTCTTGCTTTCTTCATTCCAGTTGGTTGCCCCTTCCCAATGCTATACCTTAATAATACTTTAAAGAGGAAAAGGTTTATAGAACTATTTTTTGGAGTAATCTGAAAAAATATTATCGGTGGAAAAAAGCTTGATTCTATTTAGGGTGTTCTCGAATTTTGTCGAACGGTTTACCTGAAATGCTATGCCCTCATCGTACAAAAAGGCTTTCACACGTAATGAATTGCGTTTTGCTTCTCAATGACAAATTAGGGTCTCTTGTGTATTATTTCATAGAAGTTCATTTCAAAAAGCTTGAATCTGAAGATGATTTTTACAAGGCTTCAGTTTCATGATTAAAGGAAAGATGTTGAATGGAGCAGTTTTCTGAACGAGTTATTAAAATCATAAAGGACATACCACGTGGAAATGTTATGACTTATGGGCAAATTGCCAGAGTGGCAGGCAGTCCCCGGGCAGCGAGGCAGGTTGTCAGAATTCTTCACTCCATGAGTGAAAAGTATCAGCTTCCCTGGCACAGGGTTGTTAATAGCAAAGGAGAGTTGGTAATTAAGGATGAAGATACCAACATGACCCAGCGCAGGCTTCTTGAAAAGGAAGGAGTTAAATTTTCATTTGGGCGGGTCGATCTTCAAGCTTCAATCTATTCCCCTTTGGAAGTGGATGGGATGCTATTTTTTGAAGAATAATAGCACGATTATCAATAGAATTATGGATTAACCGTATCCTGTAGAATAGACACTAGATAAAAACAGTCTATTCTACAGGTTTTTTGCATTGGAGGCAGTTGGTTGGAATATTTTTTCAATTAATGGGAACTTATTGCTCTTAACAGCCGTATACGTAGGGGTGGGCAACTTTTATTTGGCCAATAAGGCTCAGGTCTTCAACAGCCAGGGATCTGGAATTTAGTTAATCAGAATAATAGAGTTGGAAAAGGGGGATCTACATGGGATTGGAAATTCGCAATCTTACTAAGCGGTATGGAGAAAATGTAGCTGTAAATAATATAAGCCTCGAATTGCAGGAAGGCCAGGTACTCGGCCTGCTAGGAAGGAACGGAGCGGGTAAGACGACAACCATTAAGATGATGCTCGGCCTTGTTGGCCGTGATAGCGGAGAAATCCTTTGGAATGGCCATCCTTTTCTCAGAGATGAGTTGTCGATTGGCTACCTTCCCGAAGAACGGGGCCTATACCCTAAAACAAAAGTATCAGAACAATTAAGATACTTTGGAGAACTTGAAGGGCTCAGCAAGAAGAAAGCGATTGAAAGAATAGATTACTGGCTAGAGAAGTTTGAAATCACTGACTATAAAAATAAGCTTGCAAGTGATCTTTCAAAGGGAAACCAGCAGAAAATACAAATTATTGCTACCCTCCTCCATGACCCGGATATCATTATCCTTGATGAGCCTTTCAGCGGTCTTGACCCGGTCAATGCCACAATGCTTGGGAATGTTATAGAGGAGCTTGTCGCTCTGAAAAAAACAATCATCCTTTCAAGCCATCGAATGGAATCCATTGAGATGTTTTGTGAGAATGTGTGCCTGATGAAGCAAGGAAATATTGAAGTATCTGGAAAATTACAGAAGGTCAAGGATGATTACGGCTATAAAAATCTCAAAATCACTTCAGCACAGAAGCTTGAACCTGTCTTCGGCAAATTCAATTTGCCATTTGAGAAGAGTGGCAATGTGTACATAGCAAAGGTGCATAACGAAAAGGAAGGTATGGATATATTGAATGCAGCCGCATCCACTGGGATTACCTTGCAAAACTTTTCGCTGCTAGAGCCTACACTGCATCAAATCTTTGTCGAGAGGGTGGGTTAAGTGAGAAAATTTCTGACGGTATTAAAGTTTCATCTAAAGGAAGGTTTATCAGCTAAAAGCTACATAATAACAGCCGCTGTTCTATTTTCGGTAGTTCTGGGCTATTTCGGGTTTATGCATTATTTTGATAAAGAAGAAAAGATGACCGTCTATGTAAGTGACCAATCTCAAGCCTATGAATTCAATACTAGCGAAGCGGGGGACGCCGCTGATTTTGCAGAAATTAAAAAGATTGGTGAAGATAAAGTTTCGGGGATTAAAAAAGAGGTTGAGGCAGGAAATATTGACGCGCTGATTGTCTTGAAAGGAAGTGGCGAAGCCCCCGAGGTGGACTACCATTTCAGGCGCATGGCAGATTATCAGGTACTGGCACTGATTAATGCTGTCGTTCAGCCGCAATATATAAACAATGTGGTTACAGCCAATGGCATCGATCCTGCTGTTGCGGGAGCCCTTCTAACCCCGGTAAAAGTGAATGAGGTTACCTTAAAGGAAACAGAATCCCTTGGACTAGTATACTTCTTCCTGTTCTTGATGTATATGTTTATCATCATGTTCGGAAATACGGTTTCGCTGGGGATTGCCGGAGAAAAGACAACCAGAGTAATGGAAATCATGATTACAAAAGTGAAACCCATTACGATGATGTATGCAAAAATCATTGCCGCAATGCTTTCAGGACTATTGCAAATTGGGATGGTCGCTCTTGGTTATGTCATTGCCAAGCTTCTGGGATGGACAACTGGGGAAATGAACATCATGGGAATGGCATTGGACCTATCCGTCTTGAATCCTAAAATCTTCTTATTCCTTGGACTTTATTTCATGCTGGGATATACGGTCTATGCTTTGTTATTTGCTTCCATAACCTCGACGATCAGCAGGATGGAGGATATCGGTACAATCATATTCCCAATATCCATACTGCTAATGGGTGGTTTCTTCTTAGGGTTTAAAACCATGATGGATCCGAATGCAGGAATCGTTCTGGCAAGTTCTTATATTCCATTTTTCTCGCCAATGGTTACATTCTCAAGGATTGTCCTTGGTGAAGCTGGTTCGCTTGAGGTCATCCTGTCAATTGTTGTCCTGGTAATATCAATTGGCATTTTGAGCTATATTGCAAACCGTATTTATTCAAAAGGTGTTATGAGATATAGCGGTAAAACCAATCTTACAGATGTAATAAAAATGGCTAAGAGTACTGAGGCATAAAAAAGAGTGGGTTAGAAAGTTGAAGCGGCTGTCCTAAATGGACAGCCGCTTTTTTAATCGTTAAAATTGTCGCTTGCACTTTGTTGTTATGCACGTTTCTCAAATGATTCAGCAATTCCGATTATGACCTGGACAGCTTTGAGCATGTTATCTACTGAGATGAATTCATATTTTCCGTGGAAGTTCTCGCCTCCGGTAAAAATATTCGGAGTTGGAAGCCCCATATAGGACAGTTGTGAGCCATCAGTTCCGCCCCGTATCGGTTTAACAATTGGGGAGATGTCCAAACCTGTCATTACCTCGTGTGCAATGTCGACAATTTCCTTTACAGGTTCAATTTTTTCTTTCATGTTATAGTACTGATCATTAAGCTCCAATATAACAGCATTTTCTCCATACGCTTTTTTAAGCTCTGCTGCAATTTCCCTCATTTTTTCTTTCCGGGCCTCAAAATTTTCCTTATCAAAGTCTCGGATAATATAATTGAGCCTGGTTTCTTCAACATCACCATTAAAGGAAAGCAAATGATAGAATCCTTCATAGCCCTCTGTCAGCTCTGGGGCCTCACTAGCTGGCAGGTGATGATGGAAATCCATCGCCAGTTTCATCGAATTGACCATTTTGCCCTTTGCAGTTCCAGGATGGATATTGGACCCTTTAAAGGTTAGCTTAGCAGCTGCGGCATTGAAGCTTTCGAACTCCAGCTCCCCAAGAGGGCCGCCATCCACTGTGTATGCATATTGAGCGCCAAAGGCTTGAACATCAAACCGATGCGGCCCGCGGCCAATTTCTTCATCGGGGGTAAAAGCAACGCTGATTTTACCATGCTTGATATCCGGGTTATGTATTAGATAATCCATTGCTGTCATTATTTCGGCAACACCTGCCTTATTATCCGCACCCAGTAAAGTAGTACCATCGGTTGTAATCAGCTTATGGCCTGTGTAATTAGCTAGCTGAGGAAATTCAGATGTTTTCATCACAACTCCTAAAGCTTCATTGAGAGTGATATCCTTTCCATCATAGTTTTCAACCAACTGGGGATTTACCCCTTTGCCAGTAAAATCCGTAGCCGTATCCACATGAGCCAGGAAGCCAATTACAGGGACATCCTTTTCAGTATTAGCTGGAAGAGTGGCCATAACATAGCCGTTTGCATCTATTGTCACATCCGCCATGCCGATGCTTTTAAGTTCGTTTACTAGCATGTTAGCCAACTCAAGCTGGCCATCAGTTGAGGGGCAGGACTCGCTTTCTTCACTGGATTGAGTGTCGATTTTAACATAAGAAATAAATCGGTCTATCAATTTTTTTTCCACTATAGTCACATCTCCTAAATATAAATTGAAAAATATTCGTTGATAGTGTCATTATAATACAAACCACTCAAAAGAAAGGATTTGCTAAGAAAAACATTTTCTCGTGTTTGTCGAAGTTTGGGGAAGCTTGAAGATAAAAAGCTATGGCAAAAAACTATTATTATACTAGACGGATTTAGGACTATCATGTACAATGTTTTCAGAATATTGGTTTTATTATGAATTAAAAGAATTCATTTCGCAGCACGAATTATCATCATCCGAAAAAAGAATATAAGGGGGATAATTGGATGAAGAAAAGAAAGTTAGCAGGCATTTTTCTATCATTTTCCTTGCTTGCCGGCGTGATGGCAGGCTGCGGCGGTCAGGGAACAAGCGGATCGGGTGGAGACAGCAAGACGATTAAAATTGGAGCGAACCTCGAATTATCCGGGGGAGTAGCTTCCTACGGCCAATCCATTGCGGAAGGGCTAGAGCTTGCACTTGAAGATATTAACAAAGAAGGCATCGATGGAAAGAAAATTAAGCTGATCAAATTCGACAACAAATCAGAGGCTTCAGAAGCTACTGCAGGTGCCGTAAAGCTCGTCAGCCAGGATAAGGTAGCGGCAATCATAGGCGCAGCCACAAGTACGAACACATTGGCCCAGATTCAAGTAGCAGAGAAAAATAAAGTGCCGGTCATCACTCCTACAGGTACAAATCCAGATATCACGAACAAGGGAGGAAAAGTAAATTCCTATGCCTTCCGGACATGTTTTATTGATCCTTTCCAGGGGACAGTAGCGGCAAACTTTGCTGCGGATAAGCTAAGCTCCAAGAAGGCTGCAGTATTTGTAGATACTGCAAGCGACTATTCAAAAGGCCTTGCCGCAGCGTTCAAGGAAGCCTATTCAGGAGAAGTGGTGGCTGAGGAAGCGTATGTTGCCAAGGATACTGATTTCCGTGCCACTCTCACTCGTATTAAGTCAAAGAACCCTGATTTCATCTTCCTGCCAGGCTACTATGAGGAAGTTGGCCTTATCATCAAGCAGGCACGTGAATTGGGTATTACCGTGCCAATTATGGGAGGAGATGGATGGGATTCTCCTAAGCTTGTTGAAATTGCAGGCGGTGATGCGTTGAATAATACCTTTATCACTAACCACTATTCCGCTGCTGACCCGGATGAAAGGATTCAAAAGTTTGTTGAGGCCTTCAAGGCAAAGTACAAAGGCAAATCACCGGATGCGTTCGCTGCACTTGGTTATGATACAGCCTACTACTTGGCTGACGCAATCAAACGTGCCGGAAGTGCGGACCCTGCGAAAATCCAAAAGGCTCTAGAAGAAACAAAGGACCTTCAACTTGTGTCCGGCCTGCTGACACTTGATGATAAACATGATCCAATCAAATCTGCGGCAATCCTGAAATATGAGGGCGGCGAACAGAAATTTGAAACGAAGGTAAATCCTTAACGAAAAGCGTAAGCGCCTTCGCGACAGGCAAAGAACGCCTCGAGCCAGGCAAAGAGCCGCCTGTCTCTGCGATGTTAATTCACAGATGCTTTCCTTTGTGTCCCTGCGATGATTATTCTGAGAAGCTTTCCTTAGTGGTCAGCCCCGACAAGCGCTCCTCGAAAATGTAAAAAACGCATTTTCTTCGTGCGATGTCTATGCTTCCGAAGCCTAGTCTTGTGGGGGGACAGAAGGTGAAGTCGTTCTTTGACTTCAACTGAGGGACCGAAGCGACCTCGAGCTGTACCAATCATCGCTTTTCAAGCCATGATTGGTACAAGATACTCAAGGATGTCTAATCAGGATGAAAACTGGCTAGGCGCTGAAGCTGGACATAACGAAAAGCGAAAGCGTCTTTGCTTCGATAATTAACTAGTAAAACAATAAGCATATGAGGACAAATAGGGGGCGATGTCCCCCTATTTCGGCTTAAAAGTTAAACTATAGCGGAACAGGCGCATCGTCATTTAGGAGGATGTGCTTCTATTCGACTAAAGTACCTTTCAAGGGGAGTTTAATAATGGAATTTGTACAGCAGCTGATAAACGGAATTTCACTTGGGAGCATTTATGCTCTGATTGCGCTGGGCTATACAATGGTATACGGAATTGTTAAACTGATCAATTTTGCACACGGGGATGTATTCATGGTAGGCGCCTTTGTCGGATTTTATTCGATAACCATCCTTGAGCTGAGCTTTTTCCCGGCACTTATCCTGACAATGACGGTATGCGCCATTTTCGGTGTGTTGATTGAAAGGATTGCGTACAAGCCTCTCCGGAATGCCACGAGAATTGCAGCTCTTATTACCGCTATCGGTGTTTCTCTATTAATTGAATATGGCGTTATCTATTTCCGCGGCGCACAGCCTGAGGCCTATCCCTCTGATGTTCTTCCTAAAGAAACGATTAATTTATTCGGGCTCTCGGTCGGCAGCCAGTCCCTATTTATATTAGGTGTTTCCGTCGCTCTTATGATCATTCTCCAATTTATCGTCCATAAAACAAAGATTGGCAAAGCCATGCGCGCTGTTTCACACGATGCCGATGCAGCAAGGCTGATGGGCATTAACGTTAACAATACGATTTCGGCTACATTTGCAATTGGTTCCGCACTCGCAGGAGCTGCGGGAGTTATTTTTGGTACGTACTATACAAAAATTGAACCTTTAATGGGAATCATTCCAGGCCTCAAGGCATTCGTTGCAGCGGTTTTGGGGGGGATCGGCATTATCCCGGGTGCCATGGTCGGCGGGCTTCTGCTCGGAGTGATCGAAGCGCTTGTCAGTGCTCTTGGCTATTCCCTCTGGCGTGATGGCGTTGCCTTTATCGTCCTGATTCTTATCCTGATTTTTCTCCCGGCTGGACTGTTTGGTAAAAACGTGAGAGAGAAAGTATAGGGGGGAACAGAATGAAAACCTTAAAACGCTCTAAGGGTTTCTGGTTTTGGATCGCTCTTGCCTTGGTTGTATTTTCAGTCATCCAGGTCCTCATAACCAGCGGAACCCTGAATATTTTCCATATAAATACGCTAATTACAATAGGAATAAATATTATGCTCGCAGCTAGCCTGCATCTAATTATTGGAATTACCGGCCAATTTTCAATTGGCCATGCGGGATTCCTTGCTGTCGGGGCTTATGCTTCCGCAATCACGACAATGAAGTTCGAGCTCCCGTTCATTGTTGCGCTTCTCGTAGGCGGCCTGGTCGCTGCTGTTTTTGGCCTAATCATTGGAATCCCTAGTTTGAGGCTTAAAGGAGATTATCTAGCTATTGCAACTCTGGGGTTCGGGGAAATTGTCCGGATTGGCCTCTTGAACTTTGATTTCGTCGGGGGCGCAAGCGGTATGCAAGTTTCCCAAATGAGCACGTGGGGCTGGACGTTCGCCTGTGTATTCATTACGATCCTTGTTATCGTCAATTTCACTAATTCAACTCATGGTCGGGCATGTATTTCTATCCGGGAGGACGAAACGGCCGCTGATGCAATGGGGATAAACACAACGTATTATAAGGTGGTTGCATTTGTCATCGGTGCATTTTTTGCCGGGGTGGGTGGCGCATTATTTGCCCATAACTTCTACATCATCCAGCCATCAAATTTCGGTTTCCTGAAATCATTTGATATTTTAATCTTTGTTGTGCTTGGAGGATTAGGAAGCATGTCGGGGGCAATTATTGCCGCAATTCTTCTGACCCTCATTTCAACAACGCTGCAATCATATGCCGATACAAGAATGATTATTTATAGCCTTGTACTCATTCTTACAATGATTTATCGTCCGCAAGGCCTTATGGGAACACGAGAAATAACATCATTCTTTAAAAAGTCGAAAAAGCAGGAAGGGGGGCATAGTGATGGCACAGGACAAACCGTTGCTTAAGGTCGAAAAGGCTGGAATTCGATTTGGCGGGCTGAAGGCAGTATGGGATGTAAATCTGGAATTATTTCAGGGTGAGCTGGTTGGCCTGATCGGCCCCAACGGAGCAGGCAAGACAACTTTTTTCAACTTGCTTACGGGGGTATATGTCCCGACTGAAGGTGAAATTGTCCTTGATGGTGACAGGCTAAACAAGCTTGCACCTTATAAAATAACAAAAAAAGGGGTCAGCAGGACCTTCCAGAATATTCGGCTGTTTGGAGAGTTATCTGTCATAGACAATGTAAAGGTTGCTTATCACTCGCTTGCAAAACATGGCATTCCCAGCTCAGTTTTCCGCCTTCCTAAGCATTTTGAAGGAGAAAGGGAAATGGATGAGAAGGCAGTCGAGTTCCTTAAAATCTTTGGACTGGAAAAATACAGGGATGAAAAGGCGAAGAACCTTCCTTACGGTCAGCAGCGGAGGCTGGAAATTGCCCGGGCGCTTGCTGCAAATCCCAAAATACTCTTATTGGATGAACCGGCAGCGGGCATGAATCCACATGAAACGAAAGAACTTATGAAACTGATATCGTTTATCAGAGACCGTTTTCACCTGACAGTATTGCTTATTGAGCACGACATGGGGTTAGTTATGGGAGTCTGTGAACGGATATACGTCCTTGACCACGGCCAGCTAATTGCACAAGGAACACCAGAGGAAATCAGGAATAATCCAAAGGTTATTGAGGCTTATTTGGGCGAGGAGGTATCCTGATGCTGAGAGTCGATGGAATCAATGTATATTACGGAAATATCCAGGCATTAAAAGGCGTTTCTCTTGAGGTCAACGAAGGGGAAATTGTTACGCTGATTGGAGCGAATGGAGCTGGCAAAAGCACTCTCCTTAAAACGGTTTCTGGACTGCTCAAGCCAAAGCAGGGCAAAATTGAATTTCAAAACCAGTCTATCTCAGGGAAGGCTGCCCAATCAATTGTAAAAATGGGCATTTCTCATGTTCCGGAAGGGCGGAGAGTTTTTTCTAATATGACAGTTGAAGAAAACCTCGAATTGGGGGCTTATCTTAGAAAGGATAAAGCTGGTATCAAGGATGACTTTGGAAAGATATTCGAGCTTTTCCCAAGGCTTGAGGAACGCCGTAAGCAGCATGCCGGGACACTATCGGGAGGCGAACAGCAAATGCTTGCGATGGGCAGGGCTTTAATGGCCAGGCCCCGGTTGCTCCTTTTGGATGAACCATCCATGGGGCTTGCACCTCTTCTGGTAAAAACGATATTTCGGATTATTAGTGAAATTAACGAAACTGGTACAACCATTATGCTTGTGGAACAGAATGCGCACATGGCTCTATCAATTGCTCATCGAGCTTATGTGATTGAAACAGGCCGAGTTGTTCTGTCTGGTACAGCTGCCGAATTGAACGAAAGTGAGCAAATAAAAATGGCCTATCTTGGCGGCCATTAACAAAAGCAGTAGAGGCTGTCCCTAAACTTTACAAGGGAAGCCTCTATTTTTTTAATAAAATTGAAGCGTAAATACTATTACCCTTGTCTTGACAGCCGTTATAATGGTAAGGCCTAACAAATAAGAGCTGTTTGCTTTAGGACATACTACAAATAAAAAAGACAGAAGATGGGGGTCAGTATGGTAAAACAAAAAACAGTAACAGAAAGGAAGCTGCTAGGTATTGCTGGTCTTGCCTGGATGTTTGATGCGATGGATGTAGGAATGCTTTCATTTATTATAGCCGCATTAAAAATCGATTGGGACTTAACGGCCCAGCAAATGGGCTGGATTGGCAGCATCAATTCAATAGGGATGGCTGTGGGTGCCCTTATTTTTGGATTGTTTGCAGACCGAATTGGACGTAAAAAAGTATTAATCATTACGTTACTGCTTTTCTCAATTGGCAGTGGACTATCAGCGTTAACAACATCATTGGGTATATTTCTTGTATTGCGTTTTCTAATTGGAATGGGTCTCGGAGGGGAGCTTCCTGTTGCATCAACATTGGTATCTGAGTCCGTTCCTGCTGACAGGAGAGGCAAGATTGTCGTCTTGCTGGAAAGCTTTTGGGCATGGGGCTGGCTGATTGCCGCAGTAATCTCCTATTTTGTCATTCCGGAATTCGGCTGGCAGATTGCTCTTCTAATTAGCGCTATACCAGCTTTATATGCTATATATCTTAGGGTTCATTTGCCAGATTCACCTCGGTTTATCTCTGGGGAGAAACAGAAGAAACCAACAATACTAGAAAGTATAAGAACACTATGGTCAAAGGAGTATAAGCGACAGACTGCTATGCTCTGGATTCTTTGGTTCTGTGTTGTGTTCTCCTATTATGGGATGTTCCTTTGGCTTCCAAGCGTTGTAATCGGAAAAGGCTATAGTATGGTCCAGAGTTTTCAATACGTTTTGATTATGACACTTGCTCAGCTTCCTGGGTATTATACAGCTTCTTACTTTATTGAAAAAATAGGCAGAAAGTTTGTGTTAGTCGTATATCTCGCTGGAACAGCGGTCAGTGCTTATTTCTTTGGGACAAGCGAGTCACTAACCATGCTTTTGGTGGCTGGAGCCTTCCTGTCCTTCTTTAACCTTGGGGCATGGGGTGCGTTATATGCGTATTCGCCAGAGCAATACCCTACTGCTGTACGGGGAACGGGTGCAGGTATGGCGGCATCGGTGGGTCGAATTGGCGGTGTGCTTGGACCTCTCCTCGTTCCATACTTGTCCAGTCAGGGAGCATCAATGCAGGTTATTTTCACAGTCTTCTGTATATCAATATTGATTGGTGCCGCGTCAGTGTTGTTCCTTGGCAAGGAAACGAAAAATAAGGAACTCATGGAATAGCACAAAAAGCGGAAGCGCCTTCGTGACAGGCAAAGAACCGCCTCGCGACAGGCAAAGAGCGCCTGTCCCTGCGAATATTATTCTGAGAAGCTTTCCTTTGTGTCCCTGCGATGTTTATTCTCAGGATGCTTTCCTTAGTGGTCAGCGACGTATGGCCTGGAGTCTCTCCAACTGAGATAAAGGAAACACGAAGAGCCTGAGGCGCATTCGATGTTGACTTATCGTAGGACGGAGAGCGAAGGACACTAGGCGCTAGGCGCTGGAGCTAGATTCCATTCTCAGTATACAGATCTGTATTCCTATAACACAAAAATGGGGTACCGGTAAACAATCCGGTACCCAATTTATATTATTCGCGTAACATCTTAAACAAGAAAATTCGGGTGGTGCAGCCAACTACTTTAATTCAGTTGAACTAAGGAACTCCCGTGTGCGCTCTTCTTTTGGATTTGAGAAAATTTCATCAGGATGGCCTTTTTCCACAATACTACCTTCATTCATATACACAATCCAGTCGGCTACCTCGCGTGCAAACCCCATTTCATGAGTGACAACAACCATTGTCATTCCGTCCACGGCAAGTTCCTTCATAGTCTGAAGAACTTCACCCACAAGCTCAGGGTCAAGAGCGGAGGTCGGCTCATCGAACAGCATGATGTCCGGCCGCATTGCAAGGGCTCTGGCAATAGCGACGCGTTGCTTTTGTCCGCCTGACAGCTTGCTTGGATAAACATCCGCCTTATCGTCAAGCCCCACCTTCTTCAAAAGTTCAAGTGCTTCTTGAATAGCTGTTTCTTTTGGAGTTTTTTTGACATGAACGGGTGCTTCAATAATATTCTCAAGGACTGTCATATGTGGAAAAAGATTAAAGTGCTGAAAAACCATGCCGATTTGTTGGCGTACTTCATTAATATCATGGGTTCCCTGCAGAATTTCTTCTCCATTTAAAATGAGCTTGCCGCTGTCCTTCTTTTCAAGGAAATTGAGACACCTCAGCAGAGTACTCTTTCCCGATCCACTCGCACCAATTAAGCAGACAACATCACTTTCATATACTGTTAGGTTAATATCTTTTAGAACATGTAAATCACCGAAAGATTTGTTCAGGTTTTCTATTCTAATCATTTCACGAGCTTCCATACCTTGTTCCTCCTATCGATCACTGACTGCCAGTCTTTTTTCAAAACGGTTGACGATAAATGTGAGCAGAGCCACAAGTATCAAGTAATAAACGGCTACAATCAGCAAATAGGTCATTTCATCGAAATTGTTGGAACCTAATGTAGTTGCCACGTTGAATAGCTCGTTCATTGAGATAAAGGCTGCCAGTGAGGAATCTTTAAGTCCTATAATAAATTGGTTGCCCAACGGGGGAAGGGCACGCCGGAAAGCCTGGGGCAAAATAATTCTTCTCATAGCAAGCCCCTTGCTCATTCCGAGTGAGCGGCCGGCTTCCATTTGGCCCTTATCAACCGCCTGAATGGTCCCACGGAATATCTCAGCAATATATGCCCCATTATGAAAGGCAAGTGCAAGAGCCGCTGCCCAGAAGTCCGGAATCAAAAAAATCCCGCTAATACCAAAGTAAAGAATGAAAATTTGAACAATCAAGGGCGTTCCACGGACAAGATAAACATATGCATCAGAGATAAAACCAAGAATTTTTATATTTGATATTTTTAAGAGTGCGAAAAATAAGCCAATCAAAATACCGAATAACACAGATACAGCAGTAAGTTTAAGCGTTAAAAGCATAGCATCCCAAAATAGGCCGCTGCTATCTGCAAAAGTTGAGAAAAAATGTGAGAAACTAGGCAAAGTGTGATCTTCCTTTCCAAGCAAAGTTAAAATTAATGATCATTCTGGTTTTTTCGTAATATCTTCTCCAAAGTATTCCTCGGAGATTTTCTTTAAGGTTCCATCCTTACGAAGCGATTCGAGTGCTTCATTCACACGTTTCAGCAGCTGCGGGTTATCCTTTGGCAACACAATCGCCTGTTCACTACGCTCAATCAGCTGGCGGCCTTCGATTTCGAACCCTTCCTTAGCCGCGCTTTTTCCAGTTACAAAATCTGTAATTACGGCGTCATGCCTGCCGATGCTCAAAGCCTTCAGTGCAGTGATGTCACTGTCATACATTTTTAGATTCGACGTGTATTTACTTGCAGTTTCTGCATAGGTTGATCCCTTTGCAACGGCTACTTCCTTCCCTTTCAGGTCTTCAGCGGTTTGTATCCCGCTGTCGGGACGCACGAAAATTTGGGGTCCTGAATAGTAGTAGGGGGTAGAAAAGGAAACATGCTTGCTCCTTTGAGGGTTAATAGTGTGTGACGCAACTGCTACATCAGCCCTCCCTGTCTTTACACCTTCAACAATGCCTTTGAATTTCATCCTTTTTTGGACAGGTTCAAGGCCCAACTCCTTGGCAATTGCTTCACCAACTGCGATATCAAAACCGACCATCGACAAATCCTCTTCATCAATGTAACTGAATGGCTTGAATTCACCTGAAGCTGCAAATACAAATTTATCCTTATTTATCAGCTCAGATCCATCTGCCAACTTTTCCTTTTCGGCACAGCCGGTTAAAAGTGCGGCAAATAATAAACATAAAAAAAATACGTTCCTTTTATTCATTCAGAATGTTAGGCTCCTTTCATGTGCGATAAAGATTCATACCCTTTATTTTGAAATAATAATCCTGTTGGGGAAAATTAGTAGGACTTTTGACGTGTATAGGGGGTGGGCAAGGACAGTGAAGAGGATTAATATAGTAATATTTTATATTCACCAGAGAATACTTGAAACCAGGCTCCAAAAAGAAAAGGAGCCCATAGTGGACTCCTTAAATGTTAAGCATCTAGATTGACTTCGTGGCGCACTTTAGGCTGCAGGCGGGAACGGACACTATTTGAATAATCCTTGTAAAGCTGTTCAAGACCAACCATAGCTAAGGAGAAGAAATTAGCATAGTTCTTTTGAACTTCCCACTTCAGCTCGTTGCTTCCACAGATGCTGTGTTTATTCAATTCTTCAATTTCCTTCTTGATCGTGGCCAATTCCACCTGGTATTCCTCTTCAGGAAGAGTCAGCAAATGGTCAATGCGTTCGATATATTCCTGGGATTTTTCGATTTTATACTTGATATCTTCATAGCCAGCCCTGTCAATCAATTTGTACTTCAATTTGAAGTCGTTAAGAAGCTTGGCTGAATCATAGGTTGCATCGACAATGTCATCCCTGGTCATATCGACTGTTTCGTAGCTTAGCATGTGCTTCCAGGATGGCTGGGTAATTGCCTTACGGTGGTCTTCCAGGGTATGGCACAATTTTTTGTAGCCATAGAGCTCCGGATTTTCAAACGCAGCACTTGCTGGATCAAGAAATGGAGCGAGTGGTGCCACAAAGTAGAATAACCGTGGATCCTGGCCGCATTCAAGATGAATTCTTTCAGCAAAATCAACATTATCAAGTGCACTTTGATACGTTTGGTGCGGAATACCAATCATGAAGAACAAATCGATTTTTTTACAGCCATGCTTTAACGCGAATTGCAGGGTTTCGATAACCTTGGCATTGGTACATTTGAATTTGCCGTTATAGCGGCGAATTCCTTCATCATGGGTTTCGAGAGTAAGCTCGACGCTATATTTAGGGACCGCCTCGCTGATTTGTTTGAAGAAATCCTCATTTGCGTATTGAAACAGTTCGAAAACTAGTTCATTTTTTAAATTGATATTTTTCAGTCTGCTGAAAAATTCCTCGACATATTTTTTGCCGCCCTGACGGATATCATGAAGGATGAAGATGGGCGCACGGCTGAAGCGCTGAATAAACTGAATATCTTCAACCAATTTTTCAGGTGACCTGAGTGCAAGGGATTTCCGGTTGCAGTTCTGGTCATATCCATCTTTGGAGCCGCCGCAAATCAGGCAATTCTGGGTGCATCCCCTGGCAGTTAGGATAGCTGTGTTTGGGTATTGCAGCCAGCCATTGTATGGCAGGGGATCCATAAAGTTTTTATATTTGAAAACCGATTTAATCGCATATCTGTACCCTGGAACATCAAATTCATCAAGGTCCTTTGGTACATAGGAAAGTGGATTGTATCCAACCTCAGTTCCGCGTTTCCACGTTAGATTCGGGATATCCTCATAATGGGTATTACCGAATTCAAGCTTGTTCATGAGCATGAGGACAAGTTTTTCAGTTGAGTCACCGCGGAGGACGAAATCAATGCAAGGGTATTCAATTAAATCTTTATGGTAATACGTAGAAGACAAGCCTCCGAACATAATAGGTGTATCAGGATGCAGCCGCTTTACTATCTTTGCCAATTCAATGCTGCCGTGTGCATGCGGAAGCCAATGGAGGTCGATTCCGAAACACTTCGCCTTGATGCCTTTTAACTTCTTTTCTACATCAAAATTTTCATCCATTAGCATTCTGTTGGCAATGTTAATAATCCTTACCTTGAGTCCGTATCGTTCAAGATAGTCAGCGATCGAAGTGATCCCAATCGGGTACATCTCGAAAACTGGAGAAGATGGGACAACATCACTGATTGGGCCAGCCAAAAGTGAGTTTTCCCTGAAATCATAAACACTTGGTGCGTGCAAAAGAACTAAATCATACATCATTATTTTCACCTTCTAATTATAGTAATCTTCCAAGATATGTGTGGTTAATAAGGTATTTAACACTTATATGTGAAAAATTTCACAAAATATATTAAAAAAATATACCTGTTTACTCATAGAAATTAAGTGATGACGAATACAATTTAAGTTTATTACAAAAATAATCTTTATTACTTCCCATAGATTGACAATCGCGTGACAAAGTCGCCTGGATTTGTATCGATTTTAAGGCAATTGAATACGATTATCATTTTACTACTAAAGTAGTAGATCAAATATGGCTTTTGCTGAATAGTAATGGACGAGAAAGATTTGCGATAATAAATGTAAACAAACCGAGCGGGGTTTGTCCCAGCATCGGACAGTGGATTGCCATTTGGCCGGTCTGGGTTTTTCATTTGATTATAAGAATGGATAAGCGGTTCTTTTCTTTGAGGAAAGAGCCTTTTTAATGTACAAAAATAATAATTTAACTTACATTATAATTAACAGAAAATTTAGAATAGGGGAGAGGGGAAGAGGATGGCTGGACATAAACTGGTACAGCAGAAGGAAAGAGTGGCACACCTGGCGATGACGGGTATATCGATTGCCGGAGGACTTATCCTTTTCCTCACAACACCAGAGATCGAAGTTCCTGAACAGTGGTTGATTTTCGTGCTGCTCGCAGCGTTTCTCGGGGTGGTTGAAGTATATCCTATGCCCGTCTGGCGCGGCTTTACAACTATATCGTTTCCTATCGTCTATGCCATATATGTGATGCACGGTCTGGAATATGCAATCTGGTCTTACGCATTCATCGTATTAGCCGTAAATATAGTGAAAAAAAGGCCACTCAGGATTATTTGCTTTAATCCTGCCCAATTAATCATCAGTTTTTATGTAGCTCTGGCTTTTTCCGAGTGGGCCTCTGCAATTGGCGGCTTTGACACAAAGCCAGCTGTTATTGCAGGACTCCTCTATATTACGGCTGCAATTGTCCCATTTTATCTTATTAACAATTTTCTTGTTGATACCATCCTGTTTGTCCGCCCGCAGCCTTATACAATGAAAATGTGGCGCCAAAAAACATTACAGGAATTGAATAGCATGGCGATATCCTATGGATACCTTGTCCTGTTTGTGGTCCTGGGCAATCAGAATCGTGGTGAAATTGATGCAATTACATTCTTTTTCTTCTTTGCTCCTCTGGTAGGGCTGGCGCTGCTCAGTTCAAACATCTTCCGGCTAAAAAAAGAAAAGTCAAAGCTTAAGGCGCTGTTCAGCATTTCCTCAGAGTTGAATAAACAAATTGCCTCCAACAATTGGCTTGATTTCCTTGTGGAGAACCTCCCTGAATTCATTGATGTTGACGCCTGCATCCTTTGGACAAAGGAAAATGGAAACTGGAACAGAGTTTTTTCAACTGGCCTGACATATGAAGGAATAGAATTGTCCGGCGAGCATGCCAAGACGCTCAACACGATTAAGAAATTTGTCATTTACCACAATTCTCAACGGGAGGCCGGCCCAGCATCGCCATTCTTTCAAAAAGAAATCCGTTCGAAAATGTATGCCCCGCTTCTGCTGGATGAGGAGCTTGTTGGATTGTTTGTCTTTGGTAGAAGCAGGACAAAGAGTTTTACGGAAGAAGATGTCCAATCCGCGGTTACTCTTGCAAATCAGCTTGCGGTTTTAATAAAAACAAAATGGCTCTTTTCCGAGGAAGAGAAGAGGCTGATCCTTGAGGAAAGGAACCGGATTGCGCGTGATATTCACGATGGGGTCGCCCAAACGCTTGCAGGAGCAGTCCTCACTCTTGATACGGCAGAAAGAAAATTTCAAAAGGCTCCAGAGGATTCTTTAAAGCTGATACAGGAAAGTACAGAAAAGCTGCGCCTAAGTTTAAGGGAGGTAAGGGAATCCATTTATGCGCTTCGTCCTTATCCCACCGAAAGGGTTGGCCTCCTTACAGCAATAGAATCCCGTATAAAGGCGTTAAAGAAAGAACATCCCGTCCAAATAGAACTTGAAAAAAGGGGAATCGAATTTCCGCTAAGCTCCATGACGGAAAAGGTAATATTTGATATTTTTCAGGAGAGTGTACAGAACGCACTCAAACATGCAGGGGCAGCCAAAATAGAAGTAATGATTAGTTACCAAAGGGAAAATGTTTTTTTAAAAATAAAAGATGACGGAATCGGATTCTCTTTATTCCAGGCTATGATAAAGGCTAGAAATGAACCTCATTTCGGAATTCTTCATATGAATGAGGCTGCCGAAAAAATTCAGGCCTCCCTGCAAGTCGACAGCAAAGAAGGAGAAGGAACGGAAATATCACTGACCGTTCCACGGATGGGAATAGAAGGGGGAATCTTAGATGATCAAGCTCATGTTAGTCGATGACCATGCTGTGCTCCGGGATGGACTGAAGAATATCCTGGATCTTGAGGCGGATATAGAAGTCGTTGGCGAGGCTGTTTCGGGTCAGGATGCACTAGTTAAAGTGCCGGAAATCCAGCCTGACGTTATATTAATGGATATAAATATTCCGGACAAGAACGGGATTGAAGTGACTGGAATTATAAAAAAGGAATTCCCGCAAATTAAAGTCCTGGTGCTCACAATGTTTGACCATGATGAATATTTTATGTCGGCAATAAGGGAAGGGGCTGATGGCTATCTCCTTAAAGATGCTCCATCTCAGCATGTGGTCGAGGCAATCCGTTCTGTAGCACGCGGACAGTCAGTGATAGCTCCTTCCATGACTAAAAAATTTCTTAGCTTTAACCAGCCTCAAGCAGAACCTCCCAGGGAATCCAAGGATGCGTTGCTGACTGAAAGGGAAAAGGAAGTCCTGCTTTGCCTTGTTCAGGGAATGAATAACAAAGAAATCGCGCAGGCTCTTTTTATCAGTGATAAAACAGTAAAAATTCATGTAAGCAAAATCTTTAAAAAGCTTGATGTAAAAAGCCGTTCACAGGTTGTGATTTATGCAGTGCAAAATCAACTGATACCCCTGCCTTAACAGAATAACTAAACTGGCGCCCGCTTTTTAAAGCGAGGCGCTTTATTTTTATTTAGGAAATAAACTGCCATCGAAAAAGTCAAGGCTGCGGCGCTTGCGCTTTTCTAATACTACTTTGGTCTTAGAAAAATTAGTACCTTTACCTGGATAGAATATTGCCTGTGGAGAATAGGAATGGCATTTAAACAATGGGATAATAGGGTAAATGATAAATTGAATTTAGAATATTCAGAACGTGGAGGTTGGGAGATTGAAAAGAACTTCTTTAATTTTGTCCTTATTCTTGGTATTCAGTATTTTTTTCAGCAGTTTTCAAACAGCCCCAAATAAAGCGAGTGCAAATGGGACCGCTGTAATCGAAAAAGGGCTCTTATCCAAGCTTACAGAGAGTCTGCAGCCTCAGCAGGTCATTGTCACATTTAAGGAAGATGCCGCTACACAATCCAAAATTCTTTCTGTTCTTCATTCATTAGGCCTTGAAAAAGGGATAGTCCTTAACAAGCTGCCAATAGCAGGCGTGCTTGCAACAAAGGAGCAAGTCGAGAAGCTTGCACAGAACGAAAATGTACTTTCGATTTATTCAAATAAAAAGCTTAAGTATGAAAATAAGGAAGCCACTGAATTAACTGGAGTCGACAGGCTCAGAACTGAGTCAGCCTTTACAAAGCAGAACGGTGGAATACCAGTAAATGGCCAGGGAGTTGGAGTTGTCATCAATGACAGTGGTGTTGACGGAACACATAAAGATCACGAGTTTGGCGGGCATCTTGTCCAAAACGTCCTTGGGGCCACCAATTTGAATGCACTAAGTGAACTTTTGCCTGTTACATGGGTTGAAAATGTGCCGAATACAGATTCAACATCGGGTCATGGCACACATGTGGCGGGCATTGTTGGCGGAACGGGTGCGATGTCTAAAGGCGAGTATGAGGGGGTTGCACCAGGTGCCAACCTAATTGGATATGGATCGGGAGCCGCTGTAGCAATGCTAGATACGCTAGGAGGATTTGATTATGCACTTACCCACCAGGCTGAATACAATATCCGCGTGATTACAAATTCGTGGGGAGATACTGGTGATGCGGGTACCGACTTTGATCCATATAATCCTATTAATATCGCAACAAAGAAACTATACGACAGAGGCATTGTAACTATTTTTTCAGCGGGGAATTCCGGGCCAGGCGATTCTACTATCTCAGGAAACTACAAAAAAGCACCCTGGGTCATTACGGTTGCAGCGGGAACGAAGCAAGGCCAGCTTGCGGACTTCTCATCCCGGGGAGTGAAGGGCAAAGGCGGTACAGTAACAGTTGGCTCCCAAACATGGAAGTGGGAAGACCGTCCAACTGTAACAGCACCAGGGCAAACAATTATTTCAACACGTGTACTAGCGCCTGTAGCGGCACTTGGTGCAACAGATGATGTTAATCTAATTCCACCGGCCTATCTACCTTACTATACAACGATGAGCGGCACATCGATGGCCGCCCCGCATGTCGCAGGAATCGTAGCGCTTTTACTCGATGCAAATCCTGAATTAAATCCCCTTGAGGTTAAACAAATTCTTGAACAAACTGCGACCAACATGCCTGGTCATGAGGACTGGGAAGTGGGAGCAGGCTATGTTAATGCATACGCTGCTGTCGATGCAGCCTTGAATAGCAGGGGTTATGGAAGCACGTTGAATATGAAGAATATCTTCAATTCCAACGCGGTGATGAATACGAAAACACAACAAGTCAACCTGGAATACAGCCCGGTTTCTCTAACGGGCAATGAAGCATCCTTTTCCGTTTCTCCCGGACAGACAGAGCTGGTTGCCCGTGTGAATGCCTATGGCTTGCTCGGCCAGACTGGAAATCCTATCAACCTGGTCCTGACTGCTCCAGATGGAACGAGGCATACTTCCGGGGTATCCGTGCTTTTCCCTCTTTATCCTGACCGTACTGTTCAGGTGGTGAATCCAGTACAAGGAACCTGGAAAGTAGGTGTTGAAGGTCTCCAGGGCTATCTCGGCCTTCCTGAGACGCTAACTATTGAACTGGTTTCAAAACAGGCCGGCAGCTACACAGGTTTAAATGATATTGCCGGCCACCCGGCAGAGTCTGCCATCAAGCTTGCTGTTTCGAAAAGGCTGGTTGATGGAAAAAGTACGAAAAACTTTGAACCGGGAGCAGCCCTGAAGCGTTCGGAGCTGGCGCGTTACCTTGTGATGGGTGCCGGGGTAAGGCAGCAATTCCCGATAACAGAAGTGAACAGCGTTACTGACGTTAAGTCAGCAGATTTGCCTTTCATTGAGGCAGTACTTGGCAAAGGGGCTGCGTTGAAGGATATTAATCAGGACAATAAAGGTGTTATGCTGCCTGCTGCTGCGGGCAGGTTTGCACCAGATGAAAAGGTAACCCGTGCTCAGCTTGCGTACTCCCTTGTTCAGGCGCTTGGACTTGAAAAAGAAGCAAATGATTTGAAGGGCCAGGTAGTAACAGTCCAGTACAATGATACACGAGTACCAATCCAGGATGCCGATTCCATTCCAGCAGACTTGAGAGGCCACGTCCAGCTTGCACTTGATTTTAATATCCTGAATGCCTATTTCTCAGTTACCCAGGGACCATTTGATCTAAAGCCGACGATCACGGCCAAATTCGACCCTGGAAAAACTGTTACCCGTGCTGACTTTGCGGTAGCAATCACCCGCTATTTTGCCAGCTATCATCCGGAAGCTCAATAATAAGTGAAAAGGCAGAAATCCCCGCTGTGGAGGCGGGGATTTCTAGTACCATCGATATAATTGAATGATTTCCTATAACTTTTGTATGACATAAAGATAGTGCTTTTTCAAAATCAAATTACACCATTTGTTGAATAGTAGAGAACTAAAATTTTTACGATAATCATAGTAGCAGTAGAATGAAATTTGGGAGGGAAAGCAAAAATGAAAAAATGGTTTTCCGTACTTATGAGTTTAATAGTAGTGCTTTCATTGTTGGCACCAGGATTGAACAGAACAAAAGCAGCGCTGCTTCCGGCTGTGATTGACGTTCATTTGGCAAAGGCGCTTGAAACATCCACAGGCAGCCTGCAGGTCATTGTAACGTTTGAAGGTGAGGGAGCACCATCAGCTCCTCAAATCAATCTATTGGATCAACTCGGCATATCGACAGGCGTGACAATGAAGTCGCTTCCGATTGCAGGTGTGGTCGCGACAAAAGACCAGATTAAGGCACTTGCATCAACGGAAGGTGTAAAATCCCTCTATTTAAATCGCAAGCTTGAATATTATAACTATGATGCAACGGCACTGACCGGTGTAGATAAGGCTCGGACAGACGCAGCTATGCAAAAGGCGAATAGTGGATTACCACTTTCAGGTAAGGGCGTCGGGGTGGTTGTCAATGATAGTGGGGTGGATGGAACACACCGTGATCACCAATTCGGCAAAAACCTGGTTCAAAACGTCCTTGGAAGTATCAATCTTGCCTCCCTGGCCCCTGGCCTTCTTCCCGTTACGTATCTTGAAAATGTCGTCAATACAGATACAAACTCCGGACACGGGACCCATGTTGCCGGGACAGTTGGCGGCACGGGCGCAAGTTCAAGCGGCAAATTTGAAGGGGCAGCTCCTGGCGCTGACCTGATTGGCTACGGTTCGGGTGCCGCTTTGTTTGTCCTGGACGGAATTGGGGGCTTTGATTACGCCATTACGAATCAATCCAAATACAAGATCCGTGTTATCACAAACTCATGGGGAGGCTCGGGAGACTTCGACCCGAACGACCCAATCAACATAGCTTCAAAAGCAGCTCACGACCGTGGGATTACGGTTCTGTTTGCTGCCGGCAATGAAGGTCCCGCAGAGAATACGCATAACCCATACGCAAAGGCTCCATGGGTAATTTCAGTAGCAGCTGGTGAGAAAGATGGTTCACTTGCAGACTTCTCCTCTAGGGGCACAAAAGGTGTTGGCGGCACGTTTGAAATGGACGGTGAAACATACACATGGGAAGATAGGCCGACCATTACGGCGCCCGGGGTAAATATTATTTCTACACGCGTCCTTGCACCTGTATCTTCCCTGGCAATTACAGATGATGCCAATTTGATTGAACCAGCCTATTTGCCTTTCTATACTTCAATGAGCGGCACATCAATGGCAACTCCACATGTAGCTGGTATCGTTGCTTTGATGATAGAAGCTGATCCTTCGCTTTCTCCGGATGAAATTAAAAAAATCCTTCAGGATACAGCGACCAATATGCCAGGCTATGAAACATGGGAAGCAGGCTCAGGCTATGTAAACGCATATGCCGCCCTGGAAACAATCATGTTTGGTAAAACTTATGGGAAAACAGTCAATGAATATCAAAAGTTTAATAGCAGCGTAAACTCAAAAACGGAACGTGTTACTTTTGAACTTGACTATAATCCAGCGTTGCCTAGCCAGCATGAATTCACAGTGCCGGAAGGTGTAACCCAGTTGACCGCAAGGATAGACGCTTATGGTCTGCTTGGCCAGACAGGAAATCCTGTGAACCTGGTTCTGATTGCTCCAGATGGAACTGAGTACAGCTCAGGGGTTAATCTTCTTTTTGCCCTTTACCCTGACCGCACTGTTTCAGTAACGTCTCCGAAATCAGGACAATGGAAGGCAGAGGTAAGAGGGTTAAGAGGAGATGAACTCAATCCGATCGGGCTTGCATTGCCTGAGACGGTAACAGGTTCACTTGCCTTCACAAAAGTAAGTGGATACTCAGGATTAAATGATATCTCAGGCCATGCAGGCTCAGCCGCAATCCAGATGGCAGTTAGTGAAAGACTAATGGATGGCTATACTGATGGCACCTTTAAGCCTGATCAGTATCTACTGCGCAAGGAGCTTGCACGCTATCTTGTCATGGGTGCGGGAATACGCCAGAATCTTTCAGGTTCGGCAAAGGATGTAGCAGCTGCTGATCTTCCATATGCACTTGCCACACTTGCTAAAGGCTCTGCTATTAAGGATGGCGCCATTACACAAAATGGGGTTATGCGCCTGGATTCATTTGGGAACTTCAATCCAAATGGAACGCTGAACCGCGCTGAGCTTGCCTACTCACTTGTTCAAGCGTTAGGCCTTCAGGGTCTCGCAAAGGAACACACGGGAGATGTAACCTTCCTTTATAACGGAGAACGAGTTGTATTAAAGGACAGTGCCAGTATCCCAGCAGATTTAAGGGGATATGTCCAGACAGCCATCGACCTTAATATCCTGAATGTCAAGTACGGTGTTAAGCAAGGGGCATTCGATTTGAAGCCTACAATCGAGGCAGTGTTCGAACCAACAAAGAAAGTTACCCGTGCTGATTATGCTGTAGCGTCAACACGCTGGTTCCAGGCATGGTTCCAATAGAGTGTAGTTTAATCAAAGGGGGGGTCTCCACCTCCCTTTGTGCTAATTACAGAAATAACCCGCTATTTTTTTGTGCCAAGAGTATTATAATATATATGTAAAAGCTGGGGATTCGGACAGGCGAATTCCTTTTTCGTTTTTAAGGAGTTGAGAAAAAATGGCAGGCAGCAAAACTAATGCGATGAGAATTCTTGATTCGAAAAAGGCTGAATATTCCATGCTCTCCTATGGAGCAAATGACGGCAAAATTGATGGTGTATCAGTAGCTGGAAAAATCGGCCGGCCAGTAGAGCAAGTGTTTAAAACACTTGTTGCACAGGGTGTGTCAAAGGGAATTTTTGTATTTGTTATTCCCGCGGCAGAGGAATTGGATTTGAAAAAGGCTGCCAGGGCTGCAGGGGATAAAAAGGTAGAAATGATACATGTTAAGGATATTCAAAAGTTTACAGGCTATATAAGAGGTGGATGTTCGCCTGTAGGAATGAAGAAGCTTTATAGGACATTTATTGACATTCGGGCAGCCGAACAGGAAACAATTATAGTCAGTGGCGGGAAAATAGGAGTTCAAATTGAACTATCCCCTAATACGCTGGCAGAAAGTATACAAGCTGAGCTAGTCGATTTGACGAAATAGTGGTGCACAATTCCACTAAGCTGGTGTGTTTTTCCGCAAATCATTCCTAAACATCTGCCAAGAATCTTTATCGACAAAATGCACTCTTATTCCCAAGGAAATTCTCTGATTCTTTTCGCTATAAGCTATCATGACACTTTTCCTCCCTGCGGCTGTAAAGGTTAATCGTCGCCTATACTTATAATAGTTTGGGCCTCAAAACAATGACAGTAAGCAGTGTCATCAAGAACACTTTTACATTTTAAAAATAAGCCTCCCCGAAATACTAGTAAAAGCGAATATCCTAAAATCAAAAACCCTGATCCTCTACGAAGCTTGATCAGGGTTTTCTTTTTCCAACTCTTCATCAATGAGTTTATCCAACCGTTTCAGGCTGTCCAGAGCCCTGCCATATTCGATGGTACGGTAATGATGCGCTCCGCCTTCTTCCTCATCCTTTTCATCCGCCCATTTAACAATTTGCTGCAACGGGGTTCGGACAATATCATTTGTAGGCAGGAAGGAGTCGGTATGAAACAGGATAGCCAGCGCGATTGTCTTGGCCTTCACTGGGTTTTCCCCGAGCCGAATCAAAAGCTTGTGCGCCCGCTCCGCCCCCTTGATGGCATGTATATCATTTTTTCTATACAATTCGTAATCCCATTTCCCGTTCCGATACCAGGTATAGTGGCCCATGTCGTGTAAAAATCCAGCTTTTGAGGCAATGTCGACGTCCTGCCCGTGTTCCTTTGCCATATTGAATGCGTGATAGGCAACTGCAATGGCATGTGCCATACCCGAACGATTCAGGTATTTCTGGGCGATATGGTGCCTGAAAATCTGCTCTAGTGTTACGTCCCTCATCCTTTTCCTCCATTAATGTTATTTCCAACGAGTATATCATGTCCCCAGACCGCGGAGACATGCCTGTTATGCAGAAAAGACCCCGGATTCGGAGTCCTTTCCCTTCATATATATTAACCGCCCCGGGGCGGAGAATGCTTCGTTACAGCTACTATTCCCCGCATAAAGCGATTTAAACTCATGGCAGTTAATGTTAGTTTTTGCTGAAAACCAATCCATATGTGGGCATTCACCCATAGGCGAAGAGCTGCATACGATAATGGGTGAAACAATCTATTTGTTTAAATAAGGGGTGTGTGCACGTGGCGGGAAGGATTAGGAACTACTTTGCTGGCGGAAATACAGCCAGAGGCTTTCACAGTTTGTATGATTCCAATCTGCAGGGGCTCGAAAAGCTATTCATCCTGAAGGGAGGGCCAGGAACAGGGAAATCTTCATTAATGAGAGCAATTGGCAGAGAGTGGACCGATCGCGGCTTTGACATTGAGCTGCTTCATTGCTCTTCTGATAACCAATCCATAGATGGAGTCATCATACCAGCTTTGAAAATCGGTATCGTTGATGGGACACATCCACATGTGATTGAGCCATCGGCGCCTGGTGCAATTGAAGAGTATATTAACCTAGGAGAGGCATGGAATTCGTCAGCTCTCAAACAGCATAAAGAAAAAATTTTAAACTTAAATAAGAATATAGGAGAAGCCTTTAAGACAGCTTATTCCACTTTTAAGGATGCGCTTGAAATTCATGACGAATGGGAGCTTATTTACATCCAGAGCATGGACTTCCAAAAGGCAGATGAACTGACTGGAAAGCTGATCGACCAGTTCTTTGGGAAAATCAGGCTGAATAAATCAAGTGACGTCCGCCACAGATTCCTCGGTGCGGCCACTCCTGCCGGTGCGGTGGACTTTGTCCCTAACCTTACCGAGGATGTACAAAAGAGATACTTTATCAAGGGACGCCCGGGTAGCGGAAAGTCCACGATGCTAAAGAAACTTGCTAAGGGCGCAGAAGATCGGGGAATTGATGTGGAAATTTATCATTGTGGATTTGACCCGCATAGCCTTGATATGGTGGTGTTTCGCGAAATTGGGATTGCAATTTTTGACAGTACCGCGCCACATGAATACTTTCCAAGCCGTGATGGAGATGAAATCATCGATATGTATGAGCTTTTAATTGCGCCGGCAACCGATGAAATTTTTGCTGGCCGGATTGAATCAATTTCGGGAAGGTACAAAGCAAAGATGAAGGAAGCAACCTCCCATCTGGCGAGGGCCAAAGAACTTCATGACGAACTTGAAGCAATCTATATACCGGCTATGGATTTTAAAAAGGTAGACGCTATCAGGGATAAGGTCGCGGGCCAAATCCGATCACTAGCAGAGGTAAAAGTCCATTAAGGAATATTAAAGGAGGAATTATATTGGATAACAATAATTTTTACACAAACGGATATATCCCTGGACAGGAACAAGGCGATAATAGACAATTTCAACAGTTCCCGGGAGGAGGCCAATTTCCTGGGGGAGGATTTGGCGGAGGCCAGTTCCCAGGAGGAGGGGCGACAGGAGGAGTCTTTCCTGGAGGAGGCCAGGACGGCCCTCCATCCGGCCCTCCGCCTTTTGCAACACCGCAAGAATCCCAGGCGGCTGCTTTCGCGGTTGATCCGGGCGGAATTAGGCGCTGCCTTTACCGTTACACATACATTTGGCTAAATAATGGCACCAGCTTTTGGTTCTTTCCAACTTTTGTAGGGAGGACATCGATTGCTGGCTGGCGTTGGAGGAGAAGGGGCTGGTCCTATTATGGAACAGACTTGAGAAGAATCCGTTCCTTCAGATGCTTTTAGTAAACAAAAATGGCGTGCGGGCAATTCCCCGCACGCTTTGTTATTACATAAAGCAAGCTGAAAAATTCCAGGTCATCCTTATTCAGTTCCCCTGCCAAGGCTATCCTGGATTGCTTTATGAATGGCCGCACGTTCACCCTTGGGTGCTCAGCTGCATCTGTTATGTAGATTATTTTTGTTGTAATAGTATTAGTGTTTGAATCCAACGGGAAACGAGAAAACTAGGGATAAGAAGAAGGAGGGAACGATATGGCTAATAAAAATAAAAATGAGGCAGTTGAAACGAATCGGGAATTGGACAAAAGGCTGACAGGTGGAAATAGTGCCAATCAGGGAGATACCACGCCAAACAGCAAGACTGAGCAGGCTAACCTCACTATACAGGAAGAGTTTTACGAGGACAGGGAAGAGGGACCAGCCATGAGAACCAATATTTATCAACAACCAAAGGATTAACATGTTTTAAATTGCACGAGTTGAAACCTTAAAGTTATCCATTCGTATATAAGGTAAGCACACAGGGCCGGCATGCTTGGAGGTGCCGGCTTTCTTATCAAAGGGATTGTGCGTAATTTCACAAAAGAAAAAACAGAAGGAGTGAGGACGGAAAGGTGATGATCGGGAAGGAACAATTGGTATAAGGGGGTGATTGCATGGACGGAAGCAAAGGGTATACCCGGAAAAGGGTGTTTACATTTGTAGTTTTCGTTTCCATCATCATTGCACTGTTTACCGCACAAATTGAAGTTATATGGATTGAAAAGGTTTTCTGGATTCTTCTGGCATTGATTGACTTTAGCTTTTCGGAAACGGCATATGAAATTTATCAACAAGTTTGGGAGGATTATCATTTATGACAGTATCAGAATAAGCCCGGATTGCAGCAACAATTCTGCAGCCGGGCATTTTTTATTTTGTTTTGGTATTCTGACTTTTACCCCTTACATTCCCTTTGCTGTTATCTCCGCTGTTTTCAAGAGCGATTTCCATTTGATTATGCCCTGCTTTTGGGGAGCTTTGGTTGCGGCTGCCCTTATTGTATTTTTTCGTCATGTTCTTCACCCCTTCCCACTTCCTTAGTAGTTTGGCATCAGGTTGGTAAATCATACAGAGGAGAAGGCAACCTGATGATAGAATAGTTAAAAGTAGACAATTTTACGGGGTGAAAGAAATGAGTATTACGGTGAGAAAAACAACCAGGGAAGATGCGGAAATTCTGAGAAATATGTACGCTCATTATTTGCATGATTTATCAGCGTATACGGATAGCCTTAAGGAGAATTCAGCTGGCACATACGAATTTGATTCCTTTTCATATTTTTGGGAAAAAGAAGGTGTAAATCCCTATTTTATCGTCGCGGATGGAGAAAATGCCGGGTTTGTCCTCCTGCTTGAGCCTCCTTTTACTAAGCAAATTCAATATGTCATCAATGACTTTTTCCTATATAAACGATTTAGGGGAAAAGGAGCTGCAACCATAGCTGCACAGCAAATATTTGAGCAGAGGCCGGGAAGTTATTTTGTAGCACAACTAGAAAAAAACAAGCATGCTATTAAATTTTGGCATAGCACATATAGGTCCCTTTCCATACCATACGAGGAGTATGAAGACCAAGAAGGCACTGAAAAAATCATCTGCCAAGAGTTTAAAGTTCCGGTGTAGTCGACTGAAAAATAAGAGGGATGGAAATTATAGGGGAGAAGTAGGAGGTACCAAAAGAATGGATGAGCTTAAAGAACTTCGCACGATATTTATGATACACAGCAATCCTGAAAATGCAGCGGGAATGAAAAAATATATGAAGGACTTATTCCCGTTCATAGGGTTGAAGATGCCGGAGCGCAAAAAGCTCGAGAAAGAATTTTATGATAGGACAAGCATATTACAAAAGCCCTTTAACCCCACATTTGTCGAAGGATTATGGAAGCTGCCCGAACGTGAATACCAATATGCTGCGCTTGGATACTTAGAAAGATACAGCAAAAAGCTGGGCCCGGATTCACTTCCGTTATTGAAATGGCTAATTACGGAAAAATCTTGGTGGGATACAGTGGATACTCTTGCCTCCAAGCCGGTTGGAATGCTGGCAAAAAAGTTTCCCGAAAACCAGGAGGAAATGGATAAGTGGGCAGTTTCTGAAAATATGTGGCTTCGTCGCACGGCTATTTTGCACCAGCTTAAGTATAAAAACGAAACGGATCAAAAGCGATTATATACATACATACGGGAGAATGCAGGGAGCAAAGAATTTTTTATACAAAAGGCAATTGGCTGGGCGCTTAGGGAATACTCAAAAACGAATCCAGTATCGGTGAAAGAGTTTATCTTAAGTACAGAGCTTGCCCCACTAAGCAGGCGGGAAGGGTCGAAGTATTTGGACTAATACACAGAAACCATCAATCAAAGCCTTGAAACAGGATATACAGGAACAAATAAGGTAGAATGGCAGGGATGAAAAAGGCGGAACGCCGCTGGACGATTGGAGAGAAAACATCATGATTAAATGTATAGCATCTGATATGGACGGGACCCTCCTAACATCGGGGCAGGAAATTACCAAGGAAAATCGGGAGGCTATTAAAAAGGCTAGAGATATGGGAGTGGAGTTTGTTGTTGTGACCGGCCGCTCCTATCTCGAGGCGAAGTTTGTCCTCGAGGAGGCTGGCATCCGATGCCCTGTCATTTGCGTTAATGGGGGAGAAGTACGCTCGGAAGAGGGAGTTGCAATTGCATCAAATCCGTTGAGCATTGAAAAAGCCCGGGAAATAGCCGAACGCCTGGAGAAAAGCGATGTTTATTTTGAAGTATATACAAATAAAGGCACGTTTACCGATAGCTATGATCAGGCAGTTACCATCATGTCTGATATACTCCTGACAGCCAATCCGGAGGCGGATGTTGAAAAAGTGCTTGCTGCCGCGGAAGAAAGATTCCATAAAGGATTGGTAAAGAAGGTTGATACATATCGCCCTCTATTTGATGGAGATGGAGCTGAGATACTAAAGTTCCTCGCATTCTCACTTGATCAGAGCATGTTGGCCGAAGCGAAAGAAGAGCTATCAGCGATCCCGGGAATTGCTATTAGCTCCTCAGGCGCGGAAAATATTGAAATTACGTCGATTGATGCACAGAAAGGGATCGCGCTTGAGGCCTTTGTTAAGAATCGAGGCATATCTTTAGAAGAGACGATGGCCCTTGGCGATAACTATAACGATATTTCAATGTTTAAAAAGGTCGGGATATCAGTTGCCATGGGAAATGCACCTGACGATATAAAATCCGTATGTTCGCATGTTACGTTAACCAATGAGGAAAATGGTGTTGCGAAGGCAATTGAAAAAATAATCACAATATAGTAGGGTCGGCCGCACCGCGTTAAGGCGTGGAGATGTATTACACATTTAAAGCAGAGGGAGCTGTAACCAATGAGAAGATGGATTGGCGCGTTGGCGCTTATAGCCGTTATTTTGGCTGCATGCACACCTGATAGTGAACCTGGCACTAGGAACGGGGCTGCCCCTGGCAAATCAGGAACCGATTCGGAGCCGGCTGTTACTCAGGGGGTAGAAGTCATTGCAGAGAAATTGAAGGTTCCCTGGTCTATAGCGAAGGCAGAGGATACCTTTTTTATTACAGAGCGGCCAGGTTCAATTGTGAAAATTGAGAATGGAAAGGTAGTGAGGCAAAAGGTTGAGTTGAAAGAAACTCTATCAGATGCTTCCGAAGCTGGATTGCTTGGCTTTGTCCTGAACCCTGACTTTCCATCGGAATCTTCTGCGTTTGCTTACTATACGTATACGGATGCTGGTGGCCAAAAGAATCGAGTCGTTGTCCTATCCTATGACGGCAGTGCGTGGAGGGAAGAGGAGACACTTTTGGACGGTTTACCTAGCGGTCCTGTGCATCATGGCGGCAGGCTTGAAATAGGGCCTGATGGGAAGTTGTATGTCACTGCAGGTGATGCCTCAAATCCAGAAACTGCACAGGACCCAGCAACGCTTGGCGGCAAACTCCTTCGCATGAATCTAGATGGAAGTATACCATCTGACAATCCTTTCCCTAATTCCTATGTATACACCTATGGCCATCGAAACCCGCAGGGGATTGCCTGGCTATCGGACGGGAGTATGTATGCTAGTGAGCATGGACAGTCTGCCCATGACGAAATTAACAGGATAGCGGCGGGTAAGAATTATGGATGGCCAGTTATTAACGGTGATGAGCAGAAGGAAGGAATGGAAACGCCACTCTTCCATTCCGGTAACGAGACGTGGGCGCCCTCTGGTATGGATACAGATGGAGAGAGGCTATATGTCGCGACATTGAGGGGCAATGCAGTCCGCGAGTTCGATACCACTGCAGGAACAACAAGGGTGTTAATCAACAACCTTGGCCGGATTCGTGATGTCCTTGTCGACAGTAATTACTTATACTTTGTTAGTAATAATACGGATGGGCGCGTGCATCCTGGCGAAAAGGATGATAAGCTCTACCGCATACCGTTAAAAGAATTGCAGTAAGGCCGCACTTAATTAGCTTGTGTTCCAATATCTGCAAAAGCGAAGCCTGCCTCATAAAATTGGCAGGCTTCTTGGTTATTCTTTTGAGGTACCAAGCCCATGCATAATAAAATGAATGGTTCGCTCCATTTCTGCTTCATCGTCCCAATAGGCCTCGGGGATAATCAGGTATTTTGCTATGAAAAAACCAATGATGGACGATGCGGTCAGCCGCAGTGCGCTGGGTGCTGGTATATCAATGATTTCCCCATTTTCCTTATAATAGTCAGCAAGTCTGGCAAACCGTTCATACAGTTTGGATGCCACATGCTCCTTGAATTGTTCGCGCAGTTCCGGCTGGAATGGAATTTCCTGGACAAGAATCCTGATAATCTGGCTGTTTTTTTCAAAGAATTCCCTTCGGTTAATGAACATGGCTCGAAGGAACTCTTCATATGTTTCAAACCGTTTGTTTAGGACCTTATCGAAGTCCCTAATGACAAAGGGAGCGACGAGACGGGCCATGACTGGTGAAACAATATTGATTAACAGCTCTTTTTTTGTTTTATAGTGGCGGAAAATGGTTCCTTCTGCAACGCCAGCCTTTTTTGCGATTTCATTAGTTGATGTTGCCGCAAAGCCTTTTTCGGAGAAAGACTCGATGGCAGCAATCAGGATTTTTTTTTGCTTTTCGGTTAGTTCACCATCTTCAAAAAGATCTTCAATGGACATGTCTATCTCATTCATGCTGCTCCCGCCCCTTTCCTATATTTTTCTGTGCTTCTTAATGGCCACACTATTTAAAACCATGAACAGGGCAGACAACCCAAACAGTAACAGCAAGTCAGGATAAATCTCCCCTATTCCATACCCTCTTACCATCACATCCCGCATTGCGTCCGCGGCATAATAGAGAGGAGTGAATGGCCCAATCCAGCTTAGCCATTCAGACATTGTCTCAATATTAAATAACCCCGAAAAGAATACCTGTGGGACTATTACAAGAGGAATAAACTGGATAATCTGCATCTCGTTGTTTGCGAAAGCCGATAGCAAGGTACCCAACGTCAGTGCAGTAAATGAAAGCAACAATGTTGTCAGCAAGACAAGCAGGAACGATCCTTCCATAAGCATATCAAGTATATATATCCCGTACCAAGAGATAATCGCAGCCTGGATGGTTGTAAAGATTCCGAAGCCTACAACATAGCCAATGACAATTTCCCAGCGTCTTAATGGACTTGCAAGCAGCCTTTCCAATGTTCCACTTGTACGCTCGCGCAGAAAAGATACCCCAGCTATTAAAAATACAAAGAAGAACACGAAGTATGCAAGCAGGACAGGTCCAAAATAATCGAATTGACTCATAGAATCGGAACCGTGCAAATACTCAACAGTAGGTGCCTGTGTTTCAGTTTCAGGGACGATAGGCTCAAATGCATGCTGAATCCAAAGCATAAATGCCCTGTTTGCAGTGGGATCACTCCCTTCGAGTACAATCGAAGGTTTATTATCTTTCAGTTCAAGATATCCGTCCAGTTCCCCATCTTTTAGAGCTTGTTCAGCATGTGAGATAGAATCAAAGTCTTTTACTTCAGCATCCGAAAGGTCTAATTGATCCTTCAACTGTTCAGGAATTCCAATCAATCCAGCTTTCGGAACATAATCCTTCCCATTAAAAACAAGGTTGAGCATCGTCAGGATTAAAATTGGAGCGAGAATCATTAAAGCCATTGTCCGTTTGTCCCGGAAAAATTGCTTTAGAATCCGAATGATTAGAGCACGTATTCTCATTAGAATGCACCCCCGTAAACAAGAAATGCATGCTCAATCGTGTCTGACCCGGTATTTGCTTTTAGTTCAGCAGGAGTACCAATTGCAATCAGTTCGCCATTTCTAATCATCCCTAAGCGGTCACATTTCTCTGCCTCGTCCATAACGTGGGTTGTGACAATGATGGCAGTGCCTGAATCCTTCAAATGGTAAAACTGATCCCAAATAGTTTTCCGAAGAACCGGGTCAATTCCTACGGTTGGTTCATCAAGGATTAATAGCTTCGGTTCGTGCAGCATCGCAGCAGCCAGGGAAAGCCGGCGTTTCATTCCCCCTGAAAAGGCGGCTACCGGTTTGTTTAAATCATCAGTAAGCTGGACCATGTTCATGACGTCTTTAATCCGTTCTTGCCGTTCTTTCCCCTTAAGCCCATATAGTGCAGCAAAAAATTCAAGGTTGTCCTTTGCAGATAATTCATTGTAAAGGGCATCGGACTGAGACATATATCCAGCCATTTCAACAAGATTGAGCGAGGGCATTTTTTCACCGAACAACCAATTCTCCCCTTCAGTTGGAGTTTCAAGGCCGATCAGCTGGCGAACTATTGTTGTTTTCCCAGCCCCCGAAGGACCGAGCAGGCCAAAGATTTCACCTGGCATGATTTCCAGATTAATATTTTTTAAGACATTCTGGCGGCCAAAGGTTTTCGAAACATTTCTGATAGAAACAATTGATTCATTCCTCATTGTTCTCCTCCTCTTTCCATAAATAGAAGAGTGAGTAATCACTCATTTATGATTCTATTATATGTAAGGGTAAATGAAAAGTGAAGTGAGTAATCACTCATCTTTTGATTATACTTTTCGACAAACAGCCTCCAACTAAAATTAGCTAGAGGCCATTATAAATTTCTATCTCTTTTTTCTGCAGGACATTGATGGGCTTTCATTAATAATCCCGTGGACGAAGAAATTAGCACATTCCCGAAGTTGTTGCATGTTCTTCTCCTTATTCTGCCGTTTTTACCTCATATTCCATTTCTTTCGTAGTTTCTTCCTCGCCATTCTTAATTGTCATTATTATTTTATATTTACCAGCCATTGGAATTTTTACTGTACCGGAGTAGATACCGTCCTTTTCTTCTTTAAAATTTGTTTGAGAAGTGCCATGTGCCATTTTGACCATATCCGTTTTAGCTGTTATTTTAAGGCCGTTTACAGGTTCATCTCCTTCCAGGACTCTTATTGTAAAAGGAACTTCTTCATTTGAAACATATAGCGGCTGCATGAGTGTTATCGTGTAGTTTGGCCCGGAACTGCACCCAGCCAGAAAGGCAATGAGGAGCAAAGGGATATAGATTTTTTTTAGCATCGAAAATCCTCCTTTAATGGCTTAAGTTTACCTTTTTGTACGGATTTTGCCTACCATAGGTTTACTACTTTAGTGGGTTTAGAAAGCGGCAGTTCAGGAGAAACCTTTAAGGAAAAAAGATATAATGATAGAAAGGTAAAAGCAAAAGTAGATAAAGAGGTGAAGCGATCTTGGCGGACTTTGAAGCAAGTGTAATCATCAGAAAGCCAATCGAAGAAGTATACGAGTATGTTAGTAATATGGAAAATATGTCGGAATTCATGCCCAATGTTGTCAAGATAGACAAGCCAAGTGATGGGTTTTTGACGCCGGGCGACAAAGTACTCGAAACGCGGATGATTCGAGGCCGCGAAATGACGAATGAGTTAGAAATTGTTGAAAATGAAAAGAATAAGCATTTTTCCTACCGGAGCGATATAAATGGACTTCAGTCTACTTACAGATACAGATTTAGTAAAGCGGATGGAGGAACAAATGCTCACTTTGAGGCAATCATTAAAACGACTGGCCTGAGAATGAGGATTACCAAAAGGTTCATTGTTGATATGCTAAAAAGAGAAGACGGGAACCAAATGAGCTATTTAAAAGATGCACTGGAGGGAACTGGACCCTCGCTATAAAGTCACAAAAGAAGTAAAACCGGATAGCTAAGCTGTCCGGTTTTCGTTTAATCCATTTTATAGGTCCAGAATCGCTCATTATTGACCCAGACCATCATTGCAGGGTCCTGATTCTTTAATTTTTCTTCCATATCCTGAATAGTCCATGAGGTTTGAGATTTATGTGCCTTTATCGCTGCTAATTTAATATCGGCGACTGGAGTGATATCGTATACGATATCCGCTTCACCCAGCTCATCAATGCAATTATTCGAGAATGCGACACAATGCAGCTTTGGCCTCTTTTCCTTTGGAATTGCCTGGACAGCACGGACTACAGCCCTTCCGGTTGCATCATGGTCAGGGTGGACGGAGTATCCAGGATAAAATGAGATAATTAGTGAGGGATTGGTTTCATCGATGATAGAACCAATGTTAGCTGCAAGCTTTGCCTCATCCTCAAATTCAACCGTTTTATCCCTATATCCGAGCATGCGAAGATCCTGTATACCAAGAACTCTGGCTGCCTCCTGAAGCTCTTGCCGGCGTATTCCGGGCAAGGATTCCCTTGTTGCAAAAGGGGGATTACCCATGTTCCGTCCCATTTCGCCGAGAGTGAGGCAGGCATATGTTACCGGGGTTCCCATTTTTACATGGGAAGCGATCGTCCCTGATACTCCGAATGCCTCATCGTCCGGGTGAGGAAAGACTACAAGCACATGTCTTTCTTTATCCATACTATACTCTCCTCCATAAGCAGGCTGGACTGCGTCTACCAGCTTGCTCCGTTTTTTATTGCCACTGATTGAAAAGTTTTATTGGCGATGTTTCAGTGTTTTTCCGACAGTCAAAATATGCCCAATAAGCCGTATTGGCGATGTTTTAGTGTTTTACAACAGTTGAAATGTGCCCAATAACCCCCATTGGCAGCGTTTCAGTGTCTTTTAGCAGTTAAAATGTGCCCAATAACATGTCAGGAGCTTGTGTCACTGTTCTTACTCAAACGGTGTGGGGCTAATCTCTAGGGTGACAGCAAGCTTTCCGCTAAAGTCGTGGCCTGCCAATAGCAGTCTCCCCTTTTCATCCACTTCGTAATGTGTGATTCCTTCTGCATATATCCAGCCAAGCGGGATTTTTAAGCCTACCCTATAAGGGCCATTTCCAGTAATCTTCCCATATTCATATTGGACTTTGGCATTGCGGATGTAGGCGCCTGAGGAAAAGAACGACTGATCATTATGTGTTGCATAGGCACCATTAGTCGTTTCAAGATGGATATACACTTCCTTGCCGCAATAATTGTTGATTGCAGCCTGAACTTTATCTAATAAGACCGGTCCCAAAAGGATTCCCCCTTCCGGCAGCTATCTGCCCTCTTTGATTCTACAGTTTTAATATTGTTTATCATACTAAAGTTGGCCTTGAAAAGCGAAACGCATGCACTTCTTTTTCAGGTAAACGATTAAAAAAAGCCTGGAAATTTTTCCAGGCCTTTTGTGTACTAGTTGTTTTGCAATGAGTTTCTATAGGCGCCGTGCCAGACAGGTCCAACATACTGGTTAAGCTGGAATCCTTCATGGATAGCTTCGGTAATAAATAACTTTGCTGTATCAATGGCTGATTGAACGTCCATCCCTTTAGCAAGTCCGGCTGTAATAGCTGAAGAAAATGTACATCCTGCACCATGGGTATAGGTTGTACCAATTTTCGATGTTTTATATAAATGATAGTTCTTTCCATCGTATAGGAGGTCAATCGCTTCGCCTTTGTAATCGAATTTGCTCCCGCCTTTGATGACTACATATTTTGCACCCTGTTCATGGATAATCGCTGCCGCTTCCTTTAATTGATCCATTGAACGGATTGGTCCGGTCTTGGCAAGCTGCCCGGCCTCGAACAGGTTAGGAGTGACAACAGTCGCAATCGGGAGAAGCAGTTCGCGCATAGCATCTGTTGTTTCAGGATTAAGGACTTCATCTTCGCCCTTACAGACCATAACCGGATCAATTACAACTTTATCGAGCTTGTTTTCTTTAATTACTTTTTCAGCTAGTTCAATAATTTCAACAGTGCCAAGCATTCCTGTTTTCATGGCATCAATCCCAACCGAAAGGATCGTATCCAATTGTTTTTTCAAGGTATCGATTGGAAGAGGGTGCACCTCATGATTCCATCCATCAGGCTTCATGGTGACAACTGTTGTCAAAGCAGTCATGCCATAAACGCCAAGCTCCTGAAAAGTTTTTAAGTCGGCTTGAATTCCAGCGCCTCCGCTTGTATCAGAACCGGCAAGTGTCATTACTTTTTTAATCGACATAAATACTGCCTCCTTTAACAGGTCGTCCAGGGTGATTACTACTAGTAATCCCTGGTTCTTTACATACGTATCCTTCTCATTTTACTCAGTTAAAACCCCCTTTGTAAAGAGAATGAGACTTGATGTCAATACTCAGTTTAGACAAGTGTTCAATGAACATATAAAAATGAAAGTTTCGTTGGCAAGCATTTCTGATTTGTTACGATATTGTGTCTAATACATGTAGACGTGATAAAAATTACTGCGGAAAATGTTCATCCCGATTACTCTATGTATACGAAGGAAAGGTTTGCAGATTAGCAATGGTTGTAAGCGCTCGCTATTGAAGGATGGATATTTAATTCTATCTTCACGTTATTAATCTTAAGCAGTCACAAAATGTACAAAACTTAGACACAAAAGGGCAACCAATCTGTCAAATTAAAACCACTTTTTCTGCTCTTTTTATTATAAATTTTAGTAGTCGAACTTGTACCAGCCTTGATTTGCAAAGGTTTTCAAAAAAGACTCCCAATTTCCGGGAGGGTGATAAATATCACTGCTGTATTCGGCCGAGGTTTCTACAATGAAGATAGGTGAAATGGTGCCGGACGGAAAAGGAGGAAGGACAATGAACAGAAAAAGCTGTCCTGAGGAATATCCGATCAATCTTACAGTCAACGGTTATGAAATTGCCGTTTTTCAGCTTACGAAATCTGATTTAGAAGACTGGGTGTATGGCTATCTCTTCTCGGAAGGGATGATTGACATAGCGGATGATGTTGAGAAAGTGGAGTTTCACGAAGGTATGGCAACGCTCGGGGTCACATTGAATAATTCTTTTGATGGAGACAAGATGTTTTCAAAAAAGAAGCATTACACTGCTGGGTGCGGCCGTGGAGTAACCTTCTTCTCAATGACAGATGTAAAGGAATTTGGAAGAAATAATTCAACTAAGAACTACCCTTTAAGTTATTTATTGAAGAAACGCGCTGAATTTGCGCAGGCTTCGGAGCTCTACCTCGAAACAGGAGGCATGCATGGAGCGTGCATCGTTGATGAAGCTGGCAATATGGAGATCCGGGAAGATATCGGAAGACACAATGCTGTCGACAAAATCATTGGCCATGCAATTCGCAATCGGCTTAATCCGGAAGATTTGATTCTCCTTACTACAGGACGCGTGTCATATGAAATGCTATCCAAGGCAGCAAAATTTGGCTTCGCCGTCATCGGCTCAAGGACAGCTGCAACAAAGCAGGCCATCCAGTTAGCCAAATATTTAAATATAGAAGTAGTAGGCTATTTAAGGGGGAAAATGGCTGTAATTTATACTACTGCAGGCAGGGTCCACAGTGACCTTCGAGAATCGGTTGTTGCTGCAGAATCGAATTGAAAGGGGGAATCGCGCAGAGGAAATCTTTATCGGTGATACTGATTTTTCGGGGAATTAAGGGATGCTTAATTAAGGGAAGGAGACAGAGAGATGGTTGAAATCAACCTGAATCGCAGGCAGTTCTTGAAATTGTCAGGCGCTACAGCAGCTACATTGGCCATCGTTGAGCTTGGGTTTGACGAAAAGAAAGCCCATGCACAATCGAAAGAGCTGAAGACAGCCAATGCAAAAGTAACACCAACCATTTGCTGCTATTGCGGCGTAGGGTGCGGAATCCTTGTCCACACAAAGGACAACACTGTTGTATACACAGAAGGGGATCCAGACAACCCAATCAACGAAGGAAAACTTTGCTCAAAGGGAACAACCCTGAGACAGCTTTATACCTCAGAAAAGCGTGTATTAAAGCCGCGCTACCGCGCACCGGGCAGCGATACATGGGAAGAAAAAGACTGGGAATGGATGTATGAAACAATCACAAAGCGTGTGAAAGAAACCCGCGATGCTTCTTTTGTTGTAAAAGAAGATGGTATGACAGTTAATAAAACAGAGAGAATTGCTAGCGTAGGCGGTGCCGCGCTCGACAACGAAGAAGTTTATCTTCTTGCCAAATTGATGAGAGGGCTTGGCGTCGTATATCTCGAACACCAGGCACGAATATGACATAGTTCTACGGTTGCCGGTCTGGCACCTACATTTGGTCGTGGAGCAATGACTAACCATTGGAATGATCTGCAATATACTGATTGTGCGTTAATTATGGGAGCAAACCCTGCGGAGAACCATCCGATTTCGTTCAGGTGGCTGACAAAGGCAAGGGAAAATGGAGGAAAAATTGTCTCTGTCGACCCACGCTTTACAAGGTCTTCAGCATTGGCTGACGTCTATGCGCCGCTTCGGTCCGGAACAGATATCGCATTCCTGGCTGGGATGGTCAATTATGCAATGGAAAAAAACCTAATCCACAAAGAGTATGTTGCTAACTATACAAACGCTTCTTTCATTGTGAAAGATAGCTATGATTTTAACGATGGCCTATTCTCTGGCTATGATGAAACTAAAAGGTCCTATGATAAAACCCTTTGGGCTTTTGAAAAAGACAAAGATGACAACTTCGTCAAGGATTTGACACTTGAACATCCGCGTTCTGTCTATCAGTTGATGAAGAAACATTATTCCCGCTATACAGTCGACAAAATCGTTGAAGCCACAGGAACTCCTAAAGAAGATTTCCTAAAAGTCTGCGAAGCATTTTGTTCAACAGGGAAAGTTGGAAAATCTGGCGTCATCATGTACGCAATGGGCATCACGCAGCATACAGTTGGTTCGCAAAACGTGCGTGCAATGGCAATCTTGCAGCTTCTATTGGGTAACGTTGGTATTCCGGGAAGCGGCTTGGCTGCAATGCGCGGAGAATCAAACGTTCAGGGATCAACTGACTTTGGTCTCCTTTACGGGGATCTCCCAGGCTATGTTGGGGCACCAAAATCTTCTGTGCCTGAACACGGCACACTGGCGGGATACAACGAAAAAGAAACACCTAAAGCTGGCTACTGGAGCAATAAGCCTAAGTTTCTTGTAAGTATGCTGAAAGCCTGGTATGGCCCGAATGCAACGAAAAAGAACGAATTTGGCTATCAGTATCTGCCAAAAGGCAATAAGAACTATTCGCATATCAACCTGTTTAAAGCAATGTACGACAAACAACTTGATGGAGCATTCCTCTTTGGAACCAACCCGGTTGTCGGCGGACCGAATGCCGGCGAAGAGAAGAAAGCACTGGGCAACCTGAAATGGCTTGTCGCAGTCGACCTGTGGGAAACTGAATCCTCCGCGTTCTGGCAAAAGGAAACAGGAGCAAATCCTTACGAGATTGCAACGGAAGTCTTCCTGCTGCCTGCCTGTGCTTCATTTGAAAAAGAAGGATCTGTCTCGAACAGCTCCCGCTGGATGCAGTACCGCTGGAAAGCAATCGAACCAAAAGGTGAATCAAAAGCCGACCTTGAAATCATTCATGAGTTCGCAACAAGGATCAAGGCTCTTTATAAAAATGAAAACACCCCAGCTGCAAAGCCAATCAATGCGCTTTACTGGAATTTTGGCGAAGGCCATCACCCTGATATTGACTTGGTATGCCGGGAAATCAATGGCTATGATGTAAAAACCGGAAAACAGATTGCCGGATTTGGCGACCTGCTTGATGATGGTTCGACCTGCAGCGGAAACTGGATTTACAGTGGATTTTATCCGGAAGAAGGCAACCGTGCCAAAAACCGTGATAACAAAACTGGAGGCAAACACTTCCTGAACTGGTCATACGCTTGGCCAATGAACCGCCGTATCCTGTACAACCGCGCATCTGCCGATTTGAACGGCAAGCCATGGAGTGAAGAAAAGGCAGTTATCCATTGGGATGCAGCCCAGAAGAAGTGGGTCGGGGACGATGTGCCAGACTTCAAGGCAGTTGTATCCCCATCAGAACCAGGCGGAAAAAATCCGTTCATTATGGTGGCAAATGGCCAGGTTGCGTCAATTTTTGCCTCAGCCATGAATGAAGGGCCGTTCCCAGAGCATTATGAGCCATTTGAAAGCCCAATCAAGAACCCATTCTCAAGCCAGGATTTGAACCCAGCAGTCCAGATTTTTGACGGAGAATTTAACAAAAAAGGTGACAAAGAGAAGTTTCCAATTGTCGCTACAACATACCGTGTCAGCGAACACTGGCAATCCGGTTCAATGACTAGGAACCAGGAATGGCTCTCTGAAATTGCTGCCCATATGTTTGTTGAAATCAGTGAGGAACTGGCAAAGGAAAAAGGCATCAAGGGCAAGGATAGAGTCATTGTAACGTCAGCGCGCGGTGAAATTGAAGCGTATGCGATGATTACGAAACGCTTTAAACCATACACAATCCAAGGCAAAAAGGTCCACCAGATCGGCATGCCATGGAACTTTGGTTACAAGGGATACGCAACCGGGGATTCAGCTAACCGTTTAACGCCGCATATCGGTGATGCAAACACAACGATTCCTGAGTATAAAGCATTCCTTTGCGACGTAAGGAGGAAGGGCTAATGCCGGAATATGTAAAATATGTTGACGTCACCAAATGCGATGGCTGTAGGGCTTGCATGGTCGCCTGCAAAAACTGGAATGACCTTCCTGCGGAGGATGTAACGTACCAGGGAAGCGTGCAATCCCATGCCAAAGTGACTGCTGACACATGGAATGTACTAGAGTATATCGAGCATGAAAATTCAAAGGGAAATCTTGATTACTTGTTCCGTCATTCTGCATGCTTCCACTGTGCAGATGCCGCATGTGAAAAGGTTTGTCCTGAAGATGCCATCTCCTACACAGAATTTGGAACAGTTGTTATCGATCATGAAAAGTGTGTAGGCTGCGGATATTGCGTCCAAAACTGCCCATTCGACGTGATTTCCCTAAAGAATTATATTGATAAAAACGGTGATGAGTACCGTAAGGCCAACAAATGTACAATGTGTACTGACCGTATCGAAGAAGGCATGCAGCCAGCATGTGTCACTGTCTGCCATACGGGTTCGATGGAGTTTGGCGACAAAAATGAAATGATCAAAAAGGCAGAAAAGCGCGTGACTGAAATCAAGGAACGCTATCCGAATGCAATGGTTTACAACCCACAGGGAGTTGGCGGTACTCATACAGTGTATGTACTTGCCGAGAAGCCGTCTGTATACGGATTGCCTGAAAATCCGAAGGTACCAACATCCGCAGTCCTTTGGAAAGACTATGCCCAGCCACTCGGCAAAATGGCGCTTGGTGCAACTACCATGGCCCTTGTTGGTGCATTTGTAACAAATAAGATTTTCAGTAAAAAAACTGAAGAAGCTGAGCATAAGAATGGTGGTGAAGGCCATGAGTAAACCGCAATTGAGGGATGTTAAAGTTCGCCGTTTCCCATTGGCATTTGTCTGGGCCCATGCGATCAATGGTATAGCATTCTTTGCTCTATACATTACGGCTCTGCCTATGTATACCGAATTCTTTGACTGGCTCTATCCAGTTTTCGGGGGCCCTGAGGGCGCACGTTTGCTGCACAGAATTTTCGCTGTTGCTTTCATAGCGCCGACCTTTATCCTATTAATCTTCAGCCCGAAGTGGTTTATGCTCTGGATGAAGGAATTAATAACTTGGAAAAAGCGGGACATAGCGTTTTTTGGAAACTTCGTCAAAGAATTGTTTGGCTTAAAGTTTGATCATGTCAAACAAACATTCTTTAACGCAGGTGAAAAAATAAACTCGATTCTCCAGATCTTCTGTGCAATCCTGGTCATCGGTTCCGGCTTCACAATGTGGTTTCCAGAGTATTTCCCTAAAGCACTTATTCAATGGGGATACTTCCTTCATAATGTCGGCTTTGCGATTGGAATAGCAGTTATTGTCGGACACATATATCTCAGTGTTATCCACAAGCACTCACGCCCAGGCTGGTCTGGCGTAGTAACTGGTAAGGTTCCTGCGTGGTGGGCTAAAGGCCACTACAGTGACTGGTATGATGAAGAAGTGGAAAAGGGCAATTTCCCTGACCTTGATAAGCTGGACAAGAAAAAACACAAAGGTGCATAATAAGAGTAAATACATGTATGCGCTTTTAATAGAAACAAAAAAGGGAATGGCTGTCTGTAAAGGCAGCCATTCCTACTAAACTAAAGATATAACCCTAAAGAAGGCCTTGGCCCGATGCAGGACAATACATGAAAAGAGGTGCACAGGGTTGAAGACATCCGTCGTATCCAAAGAGTATTTAAATTTGCAAAAAGAGATTATCAGCCTTCAGGAAAAATGGAAAGAAAGCCTTGGGGAACAATCAGTCAATATAAAAGTAGATAAAGCGTCGTTGGCGGCAGGGGTTCCAGTGGCATCTCAAGCAATTTTTGATTTTGATATACCACTATTTTTACAGTGGATAGAGGAATTAAGGACTCTGTTGGTGAAACATAATAATAGTATGGAAGAAAAGCTCGCTTTTCTAAGCAAGTTAATTGATGAAAACACTGCACAACGCTGGATTGATGAGGCGTTAGCATTTAATGATATGTATTTCTCCGATTTCGCAGAAGATCACGAAGTAGAAGAGTGGATTCCCCATTTCATAGCAGAGACCGCGCTTCGCCCATATTTACAGCTTGCAGCTGAGAAGGCACAGCCTAGTATCTCCTTTGGCGTCCATGGTGCCGGCTGTCCCGTATGCGGGGAGCCTGCCAGACTTGCGCAACTAGAAGGAGAAGGAAAGAAAGAGCTATATTGTCCGCGTTGTTTGGTCCACTGGCATGACAAAAGGATCACTTGCACCCACTGTGGGAATGACGAACATGACACAATTAAATTTATTTCTGTTGAAGGAGATTCAACATCCCAAATCCAGGCATGTGACAAATGCATAGGCTATATCAAGATTGTTGATACACGTCAATTCATTAAAAAACCGTCCTTAGCCATTTTGGATTTGAATACCCTCCACCTTGATTTTATTGCCCAAGAAAACGGTTATCATACCGGAGGCGGTTCAGGACAGAATCAACAATAGTCATAGGTGAAAGATTAGAAAAGAGGAGGGTGTTGGCATGAAGGCGACAGCCATCCTACTATCCGGCGGGAAATCAAGCAGGATGGGAACGAATAAAGCGTTATTGGAAATTGGCGGGAAACCTACTATTGAAAGAATAAAAGATGAACTCATTGGCATTTTTGAAGAAATCATTCTTGTTACGAATGATTCAAAACAATATGGTTTCCTGAATGTGGTGACAGTTGGAGACGAATATCCTGGAATGGGGCCGCTGGCAGGTATTCATGCCGGTCTTAAAGCCTCGAGTTTTGACTCTAATTTAATAGTTGCGTGCGACATGCCATTTGTATCAGGGAAGCTAGCTGAAACCCTTATTATGCAAGTGGGAAATCATGATGCTATTATTCCGGTCTTTGGGGGAACACACCACCCCCTTTTCGCCGTGTACCAAAAGAGTATAATAAAAGAGATTGAGTCCTGTATTATTGGAGGAAATCTCCGGATTAAGGATCTTTTAAGAAAAATAGATACTTTTTATATTGATGAAGTAGAGTTGCAGAAGTATTCTGCAGTTGCTTTGGATAAGATTTTTTTCAATATGAATCACCCTGAAGAGTATGAATTTGCGAAACAAGCACTAAAAGAAAAAAGCAGAATGTAAACTTTACCTGCCGAGAGAGAAAGGAAGCGGGGTATATGCAATTTTTCAAGGTCAAAACAGTAGAGGATACTTTTAGTTTGATTGACGAAAAAGTGGGGAGAACTGCTGTGGTTGAAAACCGTGGGCTTGAGGAAGCACTTGGCTATGTACTGGCAGAACCAGTGCAGGCGCGTGAAGATGTTCCAGGCTTTGATAGGTCTACTGTTGATGGTTATGCAGTCAGAGCGGCAGATACATTTGGGTCCTCCGAGTCTATGCCCGGTTTCCTGACTCTCGTGGGTGAAGTGAAAATGGGCGAAACTGCTTCTGTACCGGTCGGTTTCGGTGAAGCTGTGTACGTGCCGACTGGGGGTATGATTCCCGCTGGAAGTGATAGCGTAATCATGATTGAGCATTGCGAAGAAATCAGCGGCCTTCTAAATATCTATAAACAGGTGGCACCAGGAGAAAATATCATCCGCAGGGGTGAAGATATAAGGGTTGGTGAACTGCTTCTTAAAGAGGGGGTTCGACTGAGGCCGCAGGAAATTGGCGCCCTTGCATCACTCGGAATAACGGATGTGCCAGTGTATCGCCGTATTCGGGCTGGCTATTTGTCTTCTGGGGATGAAATCGTTCCATTTGAAACACCTGAACTGCAAATAGGCCAAATCCGCGATATCAATTATTTGACGATTGCAGGTCTTGCTCGTGACTGGGGAATTGACCTGGTCTATGGCGGGATTGTTCCTGATACGTTTGAAGAATTTCAACAAAGGGCGATGCAGTTATTTGAACAGGTTGATTGCCTCATTTTATCAGGAGGCAGCTCGGTAGGGGCAAAAGACTATACAACCGATGTAATTCAATCCCTTGGAAGCCCAGGCGTGTTTGTTCATGGGATATCCATCAAGCCGGGCAAACCGACAATCCTTGCAATCGCTGGCGGGAAACCCGTGATTGGCCTTCCTGGCCATCCAGCATCGGCCATGATTATTTTTAACCTGTTCGGTGAAAGAATTTTGAAAAGGCTGCAGGGAGAAACAATCGTAAAAAGGCCTGACAGGATTTTTGCCAGAATCACAAAAAATATTCCTTCAAGTCCCGGCCGATCCGATTATATTCGGGTCAGTCTGTTTGAACAGAAAGGCGAATGGTGGGCTGAACCAATCATTGGCAAATCTGGTTTAATTACGACATTGGTGAAGAGCGATGGGATTGTAGAAATCACTTCAGAAAAAGAGGGCATCGCCCAGGGCGAATATGTCCCAGTGATGGCAACAAGGTAGGGGGAGCAGCACATGGAACAGAAGCGGTATAAACGGAAAATTTATCTCGAGGACAAGCCCAGGGCTGTAGCAAGGGAAGAATTACTTGCTGCCTTCGACCTGCTCCCGGAAACGGAATGGTTAAACGTTGAAGAGGCACTTGGAAGGATTACCGCTGAACCGATTTTTGCCGGCACATCGATGCCGCATTACCACGCTTCGGCTATGGATGGTATTGCAGTCCTTGCTGCTGATACATTTAGTGCGCATGAGCAGAACCCGCTAAGGCTCACCCTAGGGGATCAATTTGTTTATGTTGATACAGGAAATGCGATTCCTTCTCAGTATAACGCCGTTATTATGATAGAAAATGTGAATGTTATAGACGACCATACAGTAGAAATTATTGAACCAGCTACTCCTTGGCAGCATATCCGCCCAATCGGTGAGGATATAGTTCAGGAGGAAATGATTTTTCCACAGGGACATAAAATGCGTCCCGCGGACCTGGGATCCCTGCTTGCAGCGAGGATAACAGCGTTTCAGGTAATAAAAAAGCCGGCTGTTGCCATTATTCCAACTGGCAATGAGCTCATTGACGTGAAAGACGAGCCTGCACCAGGCAAGATCATTGAATTCAACGGGATTGTTTTTTCGAACTTTGTGAAGGAATGGGGCGGCGAGCCACATTTATTTCCAATCGTAAGGGATAATCCGGAAAATATAAAAGAAGCACTAGTAAAAGCAAGTGAAACAGCAGATATTGTCGTTATAAATGCAGGTTCTTCCGCAGGATCGAAGGATTACACAGCCCATGTAATTGGGGAAATTGGCAAGGTCTTCACTCATGGAGTTGCCGCTCGGCCAGGCAAACCGGTTATCCTTGGGCAGATTAATGGCAAACCAGTGGTAGGTGTGCCGGGCTATCCGGTATCTGCTTACCTTGCGATGGAGTGGTTTGTTCAGCCGCTCATCTGCAAATACTTGCAGATTCCTGTGCCAAAACGACAGAAAATTGATGTAACATTAGGACGGCGTATTGTTTCAACGATGGGCCAGGAAGACTTTATCCGAATGAATATTGGGTATGTAAACGGACGATATGTTGCAAATCCATTGACCAGGGCGGCAGGTGTTACAATGTCCTATGTACGGGCAGATGCACTGCTCGTTGTTCCTACTGACATACTTGGGTATGAACAGGGAGATACCGCAGAGGTGGAACTTCTCAAACCACTTGAAGAAGTGACGAATAGCATTGTTTTCACTGGGAGCCACGACCTGACAATCGACCTTTTGTCGTCACAGATTAAACGGAAACGGACTGATATGAAGGTTATATCTGCCCATGTTGGCAGCATGGCGGGACTGATGGCAATCCGCAAGGGAGAGGCGCATGTTGCTGGAGTCCATTTGCTAGATCCTGAGACAAAGGAATACAACTTGCCTTACGTGAAGAAGTTTTTAGCAGACATGGACATTGTCCTCTATCCATTCCTAAAGAGAAAGCAGGGATGGTTCGTTGCGGAAGGGAATCCTCTCGGGATTGAAACAGTTGAAGACATTGCCAGAACAGGTGCACATTTTGTTAACAGGCAGCGTGGCGCCGGGACAAGGATTCTGTTTGACCTCCTCCTGAAGGATAAAGGCCTTTCCCCTGAAAAAATTATTGGATACAGCAGGGAAATGTTTTCCCATTTGAGCGTAGCGGCTGAGGTGAAAAGTGATAAGGATTCAGTTGGCCTTGGAATCTATCCGGCTGCGAAATCAATGGGCTTATCATTCATTCCGCTCGCCGATGAAGAGTATGATTTGGTCATGACTCGCGCCTTTTTTGAAAGCGAAAAAGGGAGAATGCTTATTTCTGTAATTCAATCTGAAGATTTCAGAAGAGAAGTCGAAAAAATTGGCGGCTATGAAGTCATTGCCGGCGCAGTTCCCAAAATAAGCTGAGTAGGGACGACAGACTAGTGAATACGAAAGGCAAATATGCCTGGTAGTACATGGAGGGTAAATGATGTTTGAAATCTCAAAGGAACCCATCAATATACAAACTGTCATTGATAAGGTTGTCCAGCGGGAGGCTGGAGCGATTACAACCTTTATTGGAACAGTCCGTGAGCTCACTCATGGCAAAAAGACTCTTTTTTTAATATATGAAGCATATGAAGCGATGGCCGTGAAGAAACTTGAGCAAATTGGCCGTGAAATTGAGGAGCGCTGGCAAGGATCTAAAGTTGCGATAACGCACCGGGTTGGCCGCCTTGATATAACAGATGTCGCTGTCGTCATTGCTGTATCGACACCACACCGTGCTGATGCTTACGAAGCAAATCGTTATGCAATCGAGCGGATTAAAGAGATTGTTCCAATTTGGAAGAAAGAGCATTGGAAAGATGGAGAAGAATGGGTCGGAAATCAGCTTGAAACGATTGCATATCCAAAAGGAAAACCCGAGGAGGGTGATTTGAATGAATAAAGTGATGTTTTTCGCCCATTTACGTGATGCGGCAGGAGTGGAGTCTATTTCCGTAGACGCTGCTGGAAAAACAGTGGGGGAACTGAAGACGGATCTTGCTGGTAAATACAGCCTTCCGAAAATGGATACAGTTATGGCTGCAATCAACGAGGAATTTTCCACGAATGAAGAAATCATACAAGAAGGCGATATTATCGCTTTTATCCCGCCGGTAAGCGGCGGTTGATTTAAAAACTTTTTTAAAAGGGCTTCCTTCATTGGAAGCTTTGTTTATCCCGCATTTAGGGGCAGTAAGCCTAAGTTTCACATTGCAGCCTTACTGATAGTACCAGAAACAGCTCCGATGATTACGGAAAGGAGGCTAAAGTGATGGCAGAACGGTATTCAAGACAAATCTTATTTCCAGGTATCGGCAATGAAGGGCAGAAGAAAATCAGCTCAAAGCATGTATTGCTGATTGGTACAGGCGCGCTTGGCTCCGGAAACGCCGAAGTGCTGACCAGGGCGGGCGTCGGTAAATTAACCATTATCGACCGGGACTATGTCGAGGCGAGCAACCTGCAACGACAGCAGCTTTATACAGAAGAAGATGTTGCCGAAAAATTACCGAAGGCAGCTGCGGCTGAAAAAAGACTAAAAGCAATCAATTCTGATGTGGAAGTAGAGGCTATCATTGGTGATGCTACTCCGGAATTCCTAGAGGAGCTTGCAGAAGGTGTAGATTTAATCATTGATGCAACAGACAATTTCGAAACCCGAATGGCGATAAATGATGTTTCGCAGAAATATCAAATTCCCTGGATTTATGGCGCGTGTGTTGGAAGTTATGGAATGAGTTTTACGATTATACCTGGGGTCACTCCCTGCTTGAATTGCCTTTTGAGAACAATTCCTTTGCAAGGTCTTACCTGTGATACTGGGGGGATTATTGGACCGGCTGTTCAAATGGTTGTTTCGCATCAGACCGCTGAGGCTCTAAAAATTCTAGTAGAAGACTGGGATGCAATTAGGACGGAATTTGTAAGCTTTGATATGTGGCGCAATGAGTATACATCGATGAAAATGGGCAAAGCGAAATTTGCTGGTTGCCTGTCATGTGGGGAACATCCGACATATCCATATCTTGATAAAGATAATATGACCAAAACCACAGTTCTTTGCGGGCGGGATACAGTGCAAATTCGCCCGTCTGCACAAGGGGAAGTTTCGCTTGAGCAGCTCTCAGGGCAGCTCGGATCTCTTGGATATACTGTCAAAGGAAATCCCTATCTTATTTCGATAGAGCTTGGTGCTGAGCGGATGGTTATCTTCAATGATGGCCGTGCTCTTGTTCACGGTACGAAAGATCTTACTCATGCAAAATCAATTTATCAAAAGATTATGGGATGATACATTTTAAAGGCAGATTATATAGGTATACCTTTTTATGGATGTCCTTTGCAGCCCGATAAACTATAGTAAAGCCCCCGGAGAATTCTTCCCCGGGGGTTCGTTGTTCTCTACTTTTTACAAGCTACAAGGACCAGCCTGCCTTCGTCCAGCTCTTTTTCAAGACGGTCAGCCTCAGATTCAGAAAGCCCAAGAGATTGAAATTGGGTGCGCAGTTCATCGCCCCGCTTTTTAAATACACCAGTTACTGAATTGATTAAGCCCTGGTCCGTCAATCCGACCTCTTCTGCTCCAGTTGCGTCAGCAAGATGGGACTCGCGCTTCTTATCATGCGCAAATAAATAGATATCGTCCTTCTTATAGCCTTCGGTAGCCAATAAGGAAAGCTTATCCTGGGCCTGGACTCCATTTTCAACGATTTCAACCTTATACATAATTGGTTCCTCCTTCTTATCTATGAAATTTATCTCACATTTAGTATTTATCCTTTCCGCAAAGCCGTAAACATGATAGGGGTGGAAGAACCCAATCAGAAAAAATGATAGAATTGCAGTAAAATGGGGAATAGAGATTGGAAGGAGGGGTTATATGCTTGAAAACAATTTGCCAAGAAGCTGGTCTAAGGTATTGGGAGAGGAATTTCAAAAAGAGTATTTCCATACATTGCGGGAATTTTTAATAGAAGAATATCGTACGAAAACTATTTATCCGGAATACAGTGATATTTTCAATGCATTAATGTTTATAGACTATGATGATGTAAAAGTTGTCATCCTTGGCCAGGATCCCTATCACGGGCCGGGCCAGGCACATGGACTAAGTTTTTCTGTTAAGCCGGGAATCAACCCGCCGCCATCTCTTAAAAACATATTTAAAGAGCTGTGCAGCGATCTTGATAGTGAAACTCCTGAGCATGGATATCTTGTCAGCTGGGCGGAACAGGGTGTGCTTCTGCTTAACACAGTCCTTACCGTAAGACAGGGAGAGGCAAATTCCCATAAAGGGAAGGGATGGGAACGGTTCACTGATCAGGTAATTACGCGGTTAAGTGAACGTGACAAGCCTCTGGTATTTATCCTATGGGGGAAACCAGCCCAAAGCAAGCTATCTTTGATTGACACAAAAAAGCATAAAATTATTACCTCGGCACATCCAAGCCCGCTTTCAGCGAGAAAAGGTTTTTTTGGAAGCAAGCCTTTTTCGAAAACAAATGAACTTTTAAAACAGCTTGGATATGATGAAATTGACTGGGCGCTGCCACCACTTTAAGAACTTAATGCTAATTAAAATGCTGATCCAAACGGGTCAGCCTTCTTTATGAGTATGATGCGTTTATTGATAAAGCTTGGCACTCCTAAAGTGGAGAGAGGCTATTCATAAAGGTCGTGAATGATAACTCGGGGTTGTGAAGGTATTAAGTTGTCATTCATGACCTGGAGAGAAATTTGCCGTATTGGCCTATGTGCGAAAAAAGCAGGAATACTGTACAATGGTGATATTGTAAAATGGGACAGGGAGTTGATTTCTTTGAACATACATATACATACTCTACTAAGAAAAATGGGTGAGGAACTGGACCGGGCAAAATCGAGTTCAAATGAGGCCCAAGTACGTGAAAAAATATATACAATCAAGGCTTTATGCGAGGTCATCCTTGCCGAAGAGGAAACGAGAACTCCTGCTGTACAGCCAATTCAGGCAACACCATCCATAGGGGTGGAAAACCTTGGTACTGCTATAATACCTGGAAAGAAGCTGGAAGTGGAGGACGGGGCAAACGGAGATTCAATCTTTGACTTTTAGGGGGAAAATAAAGTGAAAACATTCATCATCATTGGGGCTGTTAACGCATTTTTGGCAGTTGCCCTGGGAGCATTCGGAGCACATGGCCTGGAGGGGCGGGTTGAACCGAAATATCTTGAGACTTGGAAGACTGGGGTAACCTATCAGATGTTCCATGCAGCTGGACTTTTAGTAATAGGGCTCATCCTCGGAAAGGTACCAGCAGCCTCCTTGTTTACTACCTCAGGTTGGCTGATGCTAATCGGAATTATTTTGTTCAGCGGTAGTCTATATGTTTTAACCCTGACAAAAATTAGTATTCTCGGCGCCATTACTCCTCTTGGGGGAGTCGCATTCCTGGCTGCATGGGTATTAATTGTCATTGGTGCAACAAAGTATCTATAAAAAAAGGAGGACAAGCCGTATTGGCTTGCCCTCCTATTTCATTTAACCTAACGCGGCGGCTGTGTGCTCTGGCCATGTCCGGGTCCACCGCTGCCGCTAAAACCACCGCCACCTGCTCCAAATGGATATTCATATTCAATTTCCTCATCAAACGTTACATAATCGAGGTAAACCATCAACAGTAGATAGCGCATCCCTGTCTGTGGGTCGCTAAGGATAATATGGTCACGCCCCGCGGCTTCAATTATACCTTTAAAAACCTGCTGCCGTCTTTGGCCATCCCGTGTCCCTTCAAACGTCATATAAACCGTTGCCAGCTTTCCTCGGTTTAACCGGAGGATATTCTCTATATAGGATTCTTCAATTGGCAGCATCCCCTGCGCTTGTTGGCCAGTCGTTGGTGTCTGTGGAAAAGGTGCTTGGAAACCGGCGCCGCCTCCAAAACCGCCCATCTGTCCGCCTCCAAAAGACTGTTGTTGCATACCTGGGCCAGGGCCTACAGGTGTCCCTCCTGTTCCTGAATAGGGCTGATACCCCTGTTGGCCAGCACTATAATTTCCGTACGGATACATTTGCATTCCCTCCTCATAAATTGCGCATTGGAGGTCGGCCGACGGGTCAGCCTCCGCTGCCATTATTGCCGATTTTCCAATTCCAAGGTTAGGGATTCTACCTTTTCGGAATTGAAGACTCGCTGTTTCAATCATATGAGGCAAAATGCCGATTTAGTACTTTAAGAAGAGTGCTGTTACTCAAGGAGGATACAATAAAAAATGCTCCCGCCACGATAAATCGGGGTGGGAGCACATTTTTATATACTGAAGAAGCTTTCAACCTTTTCTTCGGCAAGGATATTGCCGACAAAGAACGAGCCGAATTCGCCGTAGCGGGCGCTAACTTCATCAAAGCGCATTTCGTATACAAGCTTTTTGAACTGAAGCACATCGTCGGAGAACAATGTTACTCCCCATTCGTAATCATCAAAGCCTACGGAGCCTGTAATAATTTGTTTGACCTTTCCTGCGTATTGGCGGCCAATCATGCCATGGCTGTACATAAGCTTACGGCGATCCTCCATCGGAAGCATATACCAGTTGTCATTGCCTTGGCGGCGCTTATCCATTGGGTAGAAGCAAACATATTTTGCTTTAGGCAGAATAGGATACAGTCTGGCACGTACATGAGGGTTTTCGTATGGATTTTCGCCATCTTTTAAATAATTGCTCAATTCTACAACCGATACATAGGAATGTGCGGGAATTGTATATTCAGCAAGTTTCGATTTATTGAACTCTGTTTCAATTTCATTCAATTCCTCCATTGTAGGGCGGAGAATCATCATCATGAAATCAGCTTTTTGGCCGACAACAGTATAGAGTGCGTGGCTGCCTTCTTTACTTTCCTGAGTCGCATTCCACTTTTCCACTAGGCCCATAAATTCTTCTATGGCGGCTTGGCGTTCATTCTCTGGCGTCATTTTCCAGGTCGTCCAATCGACGCTTCTAAAATCATGCAAACAATACCATCCATCAAGCGTTTGTGCAGCTTCGCTCATCCAAATCACTCCCGATTCGTTCTACTCTTTATACTTGTTTACTATATCATAGTTTCGCCAAAAATCCCCATTAGATGCCCTTTAATAGCCTGTCCGTTTAATTCCTGGCAAAAAAGGATATTTTGTCAAAAGAAAGCTGAAAATATAGTGAAACTTCCATCCCTGTGTTCTTCGATTGAGGTTAGTCGCGCAAAGCCCGGTAAGGCGAAGACCTAATAAATCGTATCTCATCAATCGGGCTTTTACAGGCAGCTGATCCCCGCCATATTTCTTTTTTGTGAAATTAATTTTGGCGTAGGTCTTACTGCCCGAGAATACGGGGTAAGAGCGTTGTATGGAAGAGCCTAATTCCACAGCCAATCTCCCGAACTTTTTAAAAAGACTGACATTTTCGGTGGGACGGTATTTTTCTTGAATTTTAGTGTCAGTGGGTTATCCTGAATATGTGTAAAAAAGGAGGAAGAAGTAACGTGAGTGATTTATTTGAAGGAATTAAGCAAAAGATTTCCGGTAATAACCTGAGGATCGTTTTCCCTGAGGGCCTGGATGAAAGAATCCTGAAGGCTGCGGGACGCCTGGCTGCAGAAGGAATCCTTACTCCTGTAATTATCGGCAATATTGAAGAGGTACAGTCAAAAGCCAAGCAATTGGATGTATCCCTTGAAGCCGCTGAAATTTATGACCCTGCCAATTACTTGATGATGGATGAACTCGTAGCATCATTTGTTGAGAGAAGGAAGGGTAAAGCTAGCGAAGAAGATGCTCGCAGGATTTTGCTTGATGAAAACTACTTTGGGACTATGCTCGTATATGCAAACAAAGCGGACGGGCTCGTTAGCGGTGCAGCTCATTCCACTGCTGATACCGTGCGGCCTGCTTTGCAAATTATTAAAACAAAAGAAGGTGTCTCTAAAACATCCGGTGTATTCCTGATGGTTCGTGGAGATGAACAATATGTGTTTGCTGATTGTGCAATTAATATTGCACCTGACAGCAATGACCTAGCTGAAATTGCAATCGAGAGTGCGCGGACTGCAAGAATGTTTGATATGGAGCCGCGTGTTGCGATGCTGAGCTTTTCGACAAAAGGATCTGCCAAATCTCCGGAAACAGAAAAGGTTATGGCAGCGGTGGAAGAAGCTAAGCGCCGCGATCCTCTGTTAATCATCGATGGAGAATTCCAATTTGATGCCGCGTTTGTTCCTTCTGTTGCCGCAGCTAAGGCTCCAAATTCCGTCCTTCAGGGCAATGCGAACGTCTTTGTATTCCCTAGCCTTGAAGCTGGTAATATTGGCTACAAAATTGCCCAGCGTTTGGGTAACTATGAAGCGGTCGGCCCGCTTCTCCAAGGGTTGAACCGCCCGGTCAATGACCTGTCACGCGGATGCAACACGGATGATGTGTATAACCTGGCGTTGCTTACAGCGGCACAAGCGTTAATGCAGTGACCTATAAAGCATAAAATTAGCCCGGCCTTAGTGGCCGGGCTTTTGTGTGCTGTTACTAGATAATAAGGAGCAAGCTGAGTGCCATGACGGCCATTCCCGCAATGAGGCCATAAATTGGAAGGTGGGTTTCATCGTATTTTCGTGCGGCGGGCAGCAATTCGTCCAGTGAAATGAAGACCATGATGCCGGCAACGGCCGCAAAGATTACCCCAAACATGATGTCATTAAGGAAAGGCATAAGAAATAGATAGGCAACGAGAGCGCCAATCGGTTCGGATAAGCCAGAGAGGAAGGATAGCTTGAATGCTTTCTTCTTATCTCCTGTAGCAAAATATACCGGTACAGAAACGGCAATTCCCTCAGGAATGTTATGAATGGCAATTGCAATCGCAATGGCAACACCAAGAGCCGGGTTCTGGATTGCGGAAGTGAATGTCGCGATCCCTTCCGGAAAGTTGTGGATGCCAATGGCCAACGCAGTGAATGTACCCATTTTTAACAAAGCAGGATCTTTTATGATAGCACCGGGCTGCATCTCTTCAACCTTTTTCAATTCATGTGGGTTGCCTTGTTTAGGGATTAATTTGTCTATTAAGGCAATCAAGAGAATTCCGCCAAAGAAGCTGGAAACTGTTGCCCAGTTTCCTCCTTTTGCTCCCAATTCTGCGACAAGGGCGATTTTGGCCTTTTGGAAAATCTCAATCATTGATACATAAATCATGACTCCAGCTGAGAAACCGAGGGTCACTGATAAGAACTTTGTATTTGTTGTCGAAGTAAAAAATGCCATTAAACTTCCTATTCCAGTTGCAAGACCTGCAAACAGTGTCAGTCCAAAGGCGAAAAGGATTTCCATATTCATTCCCCTTTCTTGTGTAAAAACCACTTCTATAAAGTATTGAAGAACCCGGGGAGAGGATACTCTTTTTCGGGCTGCTTCGTTTGTAAAATTAATATATGCCCTCGGTTTAAAATGTTTCCTTTGCTCAACATTTTATCTTATGGGAAAAACCTAGTCCAACATTAAAAACCGAAAATGCTTTTTCTTTTGACTGCATAATGGGCTTTGTCGTTATTATGCTATAATAACACCACATAATTGAACTGGAGGCACCACTATGAAAGACAGTGCAACTTCGCTGCTGTGGCAGGAACAGTGGCGGCTCATCGACCAATCTACCACAGGGCTGCTTATGCCAGCCATCCAATCCTTTGCCATTGACGACACATTATGTGCATCTGTTGGCTCACATCTTGCACCAGCTACAGCACGAACCTGGGTGCATCATGATACAGTAGTCCTGGGTATTCAGGATACAAAGCTGCCATATCTTAAAGAGGGCCTTGCCTATCTTTATTCCAAGGGATTTACACCTATTGTAAGGAACTCGGGAGGCCTTGCCGTCGTACTTGATAAAGGAGTCTTGAATATTTCACTTATTTTACCCGAAAAAGAAAAAGGAATAGACATTAATAGGGGATATGACGCGATGTTGGAGCTTATTCGCTGCATGTTCGCTGATTGGGGAAAAGAAATTGAAGCACGGGAAATTATTGGATCATACTGCCCTGGCAGCTATGATTTGAGCATTGGCGGCAAGAAGTTTGCAGGAATTTCTCAAAGAAGGCTCAGAAAAGGGGTAGCTGTTCAAATCTATTTAAGTGTGGAAGAGAGCGGCGGAAGTAGGGCGGAATTAATAAGAGAGTTTTATTCACTCGCCTTAAAAGGGGAACAAACAAAATTTAGCTATCCTGAAGTAAAGCCGGAGGTGATGGCAAGCCTGTCTGAACTGCTTGGCACGCCCCTAACAGTGCAGGATGTCATGTTAAAACTTCTTATCGAGCTAAAAAAAATGAGCAGTCTTCTTTATTCCGGCCAGCTGACCCCGCATGAGCTTGAGCTTTTGCCAGGATACTCTGCCCGGATTGCTGAACGGAATGCCACATTACAAAAGCCGTAACCCAAGATGGATTTACGGCTTTTGATTGTTGTTATCATCTTCGGCTTGCTTGATTTCAGTTAGTCATTCAGCAACCATTTCAAGATTTCCGTTCCGGTCCATCTTGAATTTAGTTGCCGGACGCTCCTCTTCTTCGAATAAGACAAGCTTACGGGCTTTGTTCATGATTTTTAATAGGGTTTCGTAATCTTCTTGAATGACTCCTGTATTTTGTTCAAGATCATTTATTTTTGTTTCCATTTCCTCATTTTGCTTGCGAAGGTTGGCAATTTCCCGCTTCAATCTTTCATTCTCACTTTTTAACGCCTCAACATGTGCATTGTTACTTTCATAATTCTGCAAGAAAGAAATGACATTTTGCATTGTTAAACCTTGCCCAGCATGCTGGAACCCTGTCCCGGTTTGGGAAGTTACTAAAGCCGGTTGTGAAACTGTGAATCTGTTAGCAGGAACTTTTGCTTCTGCATGCTTGCTATTAAGCTCCTCAACCATCTTCTCCAGGTCAAAGCTCTCTGGCTGCTTTAAAGGTTGTGTATCGAATTCAACTGCTGTTTCCATAGAGACTCCAATAGTACTGAATTCTTCGTGGACTTCAACAGGAGGGGTGTAAAGGAGCTTCTTTTTGCCGCCTTGATCCTTACCTAGCATACGCTGGCGCTGTTTTCGCTGTTTTTTGGCAAGCTGAAGTGCCTTTTCATACGTATGACGCACGACTGCATTCCATCTGAACCCGCATGCTGCCGAAGTTCGATCAAGCTTGTCCCCAACCTCTTCAAAGGCATTAAGCTGGGTGCTTCCTTCCCTTACATGGCGAAGCACTGTTTCAGCTAACAATAAATCATCCTCTTCTGTCCAGGCATCCTGGCGCACCTTCATTTCAATACACTCCTTTTCTTCATTTACTTCTGTATTCATTCGAACCCAGCCTTCCATTCTGGCAGAAATACCTGCCAATCAAAATTAAATGTTTTGTTCCTAGCAATATCATGGACACTTTTTTCAAGTTTTATACAAAACGTTTGAAAGGATAGTAGAATCGGAATGTAGGTCGGCTTGCATTGGCTGTCCAGAAGCTGTAAAATACCATAGGACATATACTGTATCCGCCGTATTAAACGTTTCAGGCTGTAATGATAATTAAAATCTAAACCAATAATTCATATGTTTTTGAACTTGAAAATAGCAAAATATAACCAGTAAGCCATATGATTTTGCTGTAAAACTCCGTACCGAGAGGATGAACGGAATGACTAATGAATTTCGCGTATGTGATGACTGTCAGGCAGTCAACCTCAAAACGCTTATCCCGCGCTTAAAGAAGCTTGATCCTGATGCGAAAATAGAAATTGGCTGCCAATCCTATTGTGGTCCAGGCCGGAAAAAGACTTTTGCCTTTGTCAATAACAGGCCGCTTGCGGCATTGACCGAGGAAGAATTGATTGAAAAAGTAAGCAAAAAGCTGAAAAGTCGATAAATCATCCGGACCAGGGTGGTTTTTCTTTTTTGTCTGGAATTTTTTAGATTTTCCTTTAGTGGGGCACAAAAAGGTAATTGTCGAAAAATGCTGCTGGAAATTGCTGAAAGAGGGATGAATCTTAATCAAAATGGGGATATAATAGAAACAAGTTAAGAGGGGCAGGGAAATGAGATGGGATTTTCAGAAAAACTGAATGAAGAGAAAGTTTTTAAGGATCCTGTCCATCGCTACGTCCATGTCCGCGACAAAGTTATATGGGATCTGATTGGAACAAGAGAGTTCCAGCGCCTCAGACGGATTAAGCAGCTTGGTACAACATTCCTGACCTTCCATGGGGCAGAGCATAGCAGATTCAGCCATTCCCTGGGTGTCTATGAAATAATCAGGAGAATTGCAGATGATGTATTTAAAGGGCGCCCTGAATGGAATGAGGAAGACAGGCTTTTGACCCTTTGTGCTGCACTTCTCCATGACCTCGGGCACGGGCCGTTTTCTCATGCGTTCGAAAAAGTATTTGATTTGGACCACGAAGAATTCACTGGGGCAATCATTCTTGGCAAAACAGAAGTGAACAAAGTCCTTTCAAGGGTTGGCAAGGATTTTCCTAAACAGGTTGCAGAAATCATTGCGAAAACTTCGGATAAAAAACAGGTTATATCGCTCATATCTAGCCAAATTGATGCCGACCGCATGGATTACTTGCAGAGGGATGCTTATTTTACAGGTGTAAGTTATGGCTTTTTTGATATGGAACGCATCTTGAGGGTTATGCGGCCGCGCGAAGATCAGGTAGTTTTCAAACATAGCGGTATGCATGCCATTGAAGATTACATAATGAGCCGGTATCAGATGTACTGGCAGGTGTATTTTCATCCGGTTTCGCGAGGTGCGGAGGTAATTCTGACGAAAATTCTTCACCGTGCCAAGCATCTTCATGACGGCGGCTATGCATTTCGAAATGAACCCCTCCACTTTTATTCTATCTTTGAAGGCACCCTTGTCTTGGAAGATTATTTGAAATTGGATGAATCAATTATCCTTTATTATTTTCAAATTTGGCAGGAGGAAGACGATGCAATCCTCAGTGATTTGTGCAGGCGATTCGTAAACCGTAACCTGTTCAAATTCTCGGAATTCGATCCGGCCAAGGAGTACAAGAAGCTGGCTGAATTGACTGGGCTGTTCAGAAAGGCGGGCATTGACCCGGATTACTATCTTGTCGTCGATTCATCCTCTGATTTGCCTTATGATTTTTACCGCCCGGGGGAAGAAGAGGAGCGCCTTCCTATCCAATTGTTGATGAAAAATGGTGACATCAGGGAGCTGTCCAGAGAGTCCGCCATTGTTGATGCGATTTCCGGTAAAAGGCGTACCGATCATAAACTTTATTTTCCTGAAGACTTTCTGCTAGATGAATCCTCGAAAAAAAATACAAAAAAACAGATTCGCAGCATTCTTGAGATATAGAAAAGCGAAAGCGACCGGTTAGCGCCGTATGGCCTGGAGGGCCTCGATACGAGGTAAAGGAAACACGATGAACGAAGTGAATCGATGTTGACTTACCGTAGGGAGGGGACCGAAGGACACGAGGCGCTGGGAGTTCCTTGGAAAAGCAAAAGCTTTTCCTTCGTACGATGTGAATGCTTCGAAGCATTCCTTGTGTAGCTAGACAAATAGAAAAGCGAAAGCGACAGGAGAACTATTTTCTTCCCGTAAAGGGAGCAGGAGTTGAAGTAGCTTGTTGAATGACCATGCAAAATTGATGCATGCAGTACTTGTTTCCGGAGAAATTGTCGGAAGGAAGAAGCTGCAGAAGATGATTTATATTGCCAAAAAGATGTCCTTCCCTTTCCAGGAGCGCTTCCAGTTCCACTTTTATGGCCCCTATTCGGAAGAATTGACGCTTCGGGTCGAGGAGCTCTGCAACATGGGCTTTTTGGAAGAATGCAAGGAGAACAAAGGCGGCTATAGCCAGTACCGCTATTGCCTGACAGAGGCCGGAAGAGAGTTCCTGTCGATGAGTGGAGTGGAGATGCCGAACCTTGAAGATTGCTTTATGGATATGAATGGGCAGAACGCCCGATTCCTTGAGCTTGTCTCAACGGTGCTTTATTTTGATAACCTGGAACGTCCGGAGGTTGCCGAAAAGGTCTTTACCCTTAAGAGCAAGCAGCGTTACACGGAAGAGGAAATTGAACAAGCTTACAGCTATATATCAGGCTTAAAAGAAAAAGCTAAGCTCCATTAATGGGAGGCTTAGCTTTTTGCTTAAGTTTTAGTAAGTCTATAAAGAGAGTAGGATTTAGCTCTATGGCGCTTGCGCCTTTTTTATTGATCGCTGGCCCTAACGCCTGCTTTTCCATAATTAGTCTTGGCCATTTCTTCAATAATTACGGTTACGTTTTCAGCGGGTGCACCGGATGTTTCAACAACAGCTGAGGTCACCTTTTCAACAAGTGCTCTTTTTTGATCGTCGCTCCGGCCTTCTAGCATTTTCACAGTTACAATTGGCATCTTCCATTCCTCCTTGACTGATGGTGATTTTAGTTTTTCATAAAAGGAAAAAAAGCGCAAGCGAGGTGCAGGCTGTTTTCACTTTCTGGATGTATTCGTGTATACTTTTTATATCCGCTGCTGTTTCGGGCCGGGAGTAAATAAACAGAGATGATTGTATAGGGGGAAACCGTTTGCTATTTCCGTATAGGACAGTTGAAGAGATTATTTATGCCGTTTTGTCACTCGCAATAGCTTTTGCGGTCCATGAGTTCGCACATGCATTTATGGCCTGGAAGTTTGGCGACGATACAGCTAAGAATCAGGGAAGGCTTACACTGAATCCAATTCGCCATCTTGACCCTATTGGAACGATTCTTATTTTAGTTATTGGTTTTGGGTGGGCACGGCCTGTTCCGGTTAACCGGTTCTTTTTTAAAAACCCGAGGCTTGGGGGAATCCTCGTGTCCGCAGCCGGACCAATCAGTAACTTTGTTCTTGCATTTCTCGGATACCTGGCGTTATTTACGCTAATTATTTCTACAGGAGAGTCGGCATTTACGATTACACTGGAAGAATTCCTGCAAGTTTTCATCGGGCTTAATCTTGTCTTATTCCTTTTCAATCTTCTGCCGTTCCCGCCGCTGGACGGGTACCGGATTCTTGAAGACCTTGCACCAGGTGGTTTGAGGGCTAAAATGACCCAATACGAGCAGTATGGCTCCCTGATATTCCTGATACTTGTCCTGACCCCGCTTGATAACTATACGATTACACCGTTATTTATGGTCGCTCTGCCTGCACTGGATCAAAGCATCCAGGAATTTTTATTACCTTTTTTCACATAAGATAATTCAAAATATAGAACGTGCTTAGCAAGGAGGCAGTGCGATATGGAAGAAAAAAAGAAAAAGGTTGGTTTTAATATCATCAAGACCGATCCTCTTGATAATCATAAAGGCTTTGGCAAGGGATCGTTGACGCTTGACAATATTTCACCAGTTATCATCGATGTTGAAGATGCCGAAGCTATTATTGATGTTGGCGCAATGCATGCAAGAAGTGCAGTTGAAAAAGGAATCAAGTTCCTGGCCAATAAGGATGAAGTCCCGGATGCCAAGCTGTATTGGCTCGTTTGGGTTACAATTGACCGTAATGAAAATGGGCCATATTATGCCGGCGTTACTGCTTGTGAAATGACTGTTAACCGGGAAATCCGGCGCGGCTATAAGTCGCTTCCGGAGCATGTCAATCGGATGGATAAATCACTCAAACGCCATATTATTGTCGAGCATATGGATGATAAATCGAAAAAAATTCTTGCCGACTTCCTAAAAGGGCACAATGAGGCATTTTGGGACAATTCGTCGACTGAGCTGAAAACCGGTCTTGGTGAAGAATAACAAAAGCAGGCATAGGAAGAGCCGGGGCATAGCTGCTCCGGCTCTTTTTTGCAGAAATTTTTTAGTCTCCCCAATTCCAAAGCTTCTTGTACCATGATTTTTTATCGGCACCGCCCGGCTTCGCGCCAGGTATCAATTCATTATGATCAAGATGGTCAGTGCAATATTCATCAGGCTCCGTTCCGGAAACAAAGTACGTAAACCTTCTAACCGGGCATCCCTTCGTTGCAAGCTTCCCATTGACTGGATCGATATGAACCCCGGTTACGCCGTCCTTTGGCGGTTTGAATGATTTGACCGGTTTACCCTGCAATGCGTCTTCCATAAACTTAGCCCAAATTTGCTTGGCATAGGATTTTTCAGCGACCTTCTCAATCTTGCGAGCATCATCATACCCAGTCCAGACAGCTGAAACGAGCTGGGGCGAATAGCCAATCATCCAGCTGTCAGTAGGAGTGGAGCCTGATTTGCCAGCATACGGCCGAGTCAAGCCTTTTACAATTGTGCTTCCAGTTACACTTGCATAGCCGTTAAGCTTCGTATCGAATACACCGGTCATCATATGCGTCATGACATAGGCTTTTGCTGGGTCTAAATATGTTTCCTCCTCAGCATCCTTTTCATAAATGATTTTCCCTTCCGATGTTTCAACCCGGGTAATCAACGTCGGTTCAATATACTTGCCCCCATTGGCAAACATGCCATAAGCATTGGCCATTTCAATTGCCCGGACTCCAGAGGTTCCAAGAGCAAGAGAAGGAACACTTGCCATTTTTGTTGATATCCCAAACATTTTGGCTGTTTCAGCAAGTGTCTCCTGGCCCAGGAAAAGATGGGTTTTGACAGCATAGACATTGTCAGATAAAGCCAATGCCTGTGCAAGAGTAATATCGCCATTTGCATATTTGTTATTGTAGTTATGAGGTGTGTAATCAGGATCTCCGTTTTCAAACCGGAATGTTGTCAGTTCGCTCCTCATGGTAGTAGAGGGTGTATAGCCATTGCCTAACGCCGCGTAATAAAGGAATGGCTTAATCGTTGAACCAGGTTCCCGGAGAGCCTGTACAGCCCGGTTAAATGGGCTTTTTTCATAATCGCGGCCGCCAACCATGGCCTTGATATGGCCATTCTTTGGATCGACAGCAACAAGAGCAGCCTGAATTTCAGAATCAGCTGCAACAATTGAGTTAATTTGCTTTTCTGCAGCTTCCTGCTGTTTTTGGTCCAATGTTGTAAAAACTCTAAGGCCTCCAAGCTCGATTGTACGCTCATCGATACCAAGCTGGTAGCGCAGAGCATTTGCCACGGCATCCTGGAAGTAGGGTGCCGCTTTTAGCTCACGATGCGGGTCCGTTCCGGTCAGGGCAAGTTCTTCTTTTGCAGCCGCTTTTGCTTCAACTGTTTTTATATAACCGTTCTCTGCCATTGCATTTAGGATAATTCCCTGGCGCTGTTTTGCTTTTTCCATTGATGCGAAGGGAGAGTAGGCTCCTGGTCCTTTTGGGATTCCCGCAAGCATTGATGCTTCCGCAAGAGATAAGTCCGAAGCATTTTTCCCAAAATAATACTGGCTTGCCGCCTGGATTCCATAGGCTCTATTTCCGTAATAAATAGTATTAATATATCCTTCGAGTATTTGTTCCTTGGAATAATTCATCTCAAGCCGGATTGCATATAAGGCTTCCCGCAGTTTTCTGCTCCATGTTTTATCATGCTCAAGAAACAGATTCCTGGCATATTGCTGGGTAACGGTGCTCGCGCCCTGTACCTTTTCAAATGCCTTGATGTCGGCAAGAGCGGCTCCGGCAATTCGTTTCAGGTCAAACCCTTTATGCTCAAAAAACTTCTTATCTTCTATGGATATGGTAGCCTCGATAAGATAAGGGGAAACATCATCAAGCTTCACCCAATATCTTTTCTGTCCAGTATTGGTTTCACCAATGACCTTTCCATCATCGGAAAAGTAAAGGGTGGACTGTGGTACTGCGAGTGGGGGTGAACCTAACACCCTAGCATAAATGAGAACCCCGAAAACTAGAACTGTGGCTATTCCCATCATGATCAGGCTAAGGAAAACGCCTGCCCGCACATATTTTACTGCATGCTTTAAACCTTTGCCTGTGATTGCTTCCATCTCTTCACCCCGTTTTCTGTAAAGGGAAATTGGACCCAATTAGGGCCATATCAACAGTATGAAAAGAATGGAAGTGTTTTAAACATTTTATTGAAGGATAATGAATATTTTTCTTGCCTTTTTGGCAGGGTATTTTATACTTTTTAGATGTTGATTTCCCTTTTGGCAAGTGTTTGCATTCACCCATTTGGGGAAGTATAGCTAATGAGACCTTACACAGGCCAGTACGACGAGAGCTTTTATTGCAAATTTCATTTTGAAAGGAAGATGGATATGGGAGGACTATGGTTCACCGAAAAACAGACTGAAAACTTCGGTATCACGATGAAGATTAAGCAAACTTTACATACAGAACAGACACAATTCCAGAAGCTTGAAATGGTTGAAACAGAAGAATGGGGAAATATGCTTCTTCTCGATGGTATGGTCATGACATCGATAAAGGATGAATTCGTTTATCATGAAATGGTTGCGCATGTACCGTTGTTCACTCATCCGAATCCTGAAAATGTCCTTGTGGTCGGCGGCGGGGATGGCGGGGTTATCCGCGAAGTGCTAAAACACCCACAAGTAAAAAAGGCGACACTTGTCGATATAGATGGGAAAGTCATCGAATACTCAAAGAAATATTTGCCGGAAATCGCCGGGAAGCTCGAAGACCCTCGGGTTGAAGTGAAGGTAGGCGATGGTTTTATGCATATTGCTGAAAGTGAAAATGACTACGATGTGATCATGGTCGACTCTACAGAACCCGTTGGCCCAGCAGTGAATCTTTTTACAAAGGGTTTTTATGCTGGTATTTCCAAAGCTTTAAAGGAAGATGGGATTTTTGTTGCTCAATCGGACAACCCTTGGTTCAAAGCGGATTTAATCCGTGACGTTCAGCGCGATGTAAAAGAAATTTTTCCGATTACCCGCTTGTATATCGCAAACATCCCAACTTATCCAAGCGGCATGTGGGCATTCACAATCGGTTCGAAGAAATACGATCCACTACAAGTTTCTGATGACCGTTTCCATGATATTGAAACGAAGTACTATACAAAGGAACTTCACAAAGCAGCCTTTGTTCTGCCGAAATTTGTTGGTGATCTTGTAGAGTAAAAACGAAATTTTTATATACAGTGACTTAGCTTTTGTCGTATTTTATATACAGTGAATAAATTACAGCGGGGGGAGGCAGAGTCTCCCTCTCGCTTTGCATGGAAAGGATAATTAAGTATGCGTTTTGATGAGAGCTATTCAGGCAATGTCTTTATTAAAAGCCATCCCAATTTTGAAGAAAGCAAGGTTGTTCTCTATGGGATGCCAATGGACTGGACAGTCAGCTTCCGTCCAGGGTCACGTTTCGGCCCTACAAGAATTCGCGAGGTATCAGTTGGGCTAGAAGAGTACAGCCCATACCTTGACAGAGACCTTGTGGATTTAAACTATTTTGATGCTGGAGATATTCCACTTCCGTTCGGCAACGCTCAGAAGAGCCTCGATACGATTGAAGAGTTTGTTGATCAGGTGTTGGCTGCTGGCAAGTTCCCGCTTGGCATGGGTGGTGAGCATCTTGTTTCCTGGCCAGTCATGAAGGCGGTTTACAAGAAATATCCTGATTTGGCAATCATTCATTTTGATGCCCATACCGACCTGCGTGAACACTATGAAGGTGAGCCGCTATCGCACTCGACGCCAATTCGAAAAATAGCTGAACATATTGGACCTCACAATGTTTATTCATTTGGAATCCGCTCCGGTATGAAGGAAGAGTTCGAATGGGCGAAAAGTGTCGGAATGCATATTTCAAAATTCGACGTCCATCAGCCACTGAAGGAGATTCTGCCTAGTCTTGCTGGACGCCCGGTATATGTAACAATCGACATTGATGTACTTGATCCGGCACATGCCCCAGGAACGGGTACGGTTGATGCAGGCGGCATTACATCCCGTGAGTTGCTTGCTTCTATCCATGAAATTGCCCGCTCGGAAGTTAAGGTTGTAGGCGCAGATCTTGTTGAAGTCGCACCTATATATGATCCATCCGAGCAAACGGCCAACACAGCAAGCAAAATGATCCGTGAAATGCTGCTTGGCTTTGTGAAATAAGCAAGTGTGAATAGAGAGGAAAGTGCCTGTTTCAATCCGAAGCAGGCACTTTTTGAATTGTAGGGACAGGAAGGATATAATAAGTTAGTGGTTTTATCCCGATAAACGTAGAGCTGGTTTGAAAATCATGATATAATGCCATATTTATAAGGTAACTGTTTTAATGTTTAATGCTGATTTTCTAGTAGAGTTGATTGGAGCGGAAATCAGCAGACTTATTAAAAACAGCAAAAAAAGATAGATAGTAAAGGAAGTGGCCGGATGGATCCGAAGCCAGTTATTGTTACGGTCAGTACGGCGATTACCCAGGACGGCGCTAAGGATGAAATCGTAACTGGAGGAAACGGCTTTTTTTATGAAAAAGATAATGAAGCCTATCTTCAGTATGAGGAACTGACAGCAGAAGGAAATGTGCGCTCGATACTTAAAATGGAAAGCGGCAAAGCGCTGCTGTTAAGAAGCGGTGCTGCCAAGATGCGGCTCCCATTCCGCCTTGGTGAGGAGACACGGGGCAGCTATGAGACTCAATACGGGACTCTTCCTGTTTCAGCCGTTACCGACCGGCTTGCTCAGGCAATCCGTGAAAACGGGCGGGGTGGAATATTCAGGCTGAAATATGACTTGATGATAGCGGGAGCACCCGCTGGTACATATAGCTTGGCAATCATGTTTGAGGAGGAAGAGCAATGAACTTAGTTGAACAGGTGCAACAAAACTTGAAAAATGAAATTAAAGCTGCCGTACTAAAAGCAGGGGTGGCTGTGGAAGAGCAGATTCCGGATGTACTATTGGAAACGCCAAAGGACAAAGCCCATGGGGACTATTCCACCAATATGGCGATGCAGCTTGCACGCGTGGCAAAAAAAGCACCACGTGCGATTGCCGAAGCAATTGTAGCTAATTTTGATCAGTCGAAAGCATCGATTGAAAAAATTGAGCTTGCAGGACCGGGCTTTATTAATTTTTACTTGGATAATAGCTATTTGACTGGGTTAATCCCAGCCATCCTTGAAGCAGGAGACGTGTATGGAGAAACGGATACCGGCAGGGGCCAGAGAATTCAGGTTGAGTTTGTATCCGCAAACCCGACTGGTGATCTTCACCTTGGCCATGCGCGTGGTGCGGCTGTTGGCGACTCGCTGTCAAATATACTTGCAAAAGCAGGCTATGAGGTTTCGCGGGAATATTACATCAATGATGCAGGCAACCAGATCAATAACCTTGCGCTTTCCGTTGAGGCACGCTATTTCGAGGCACTCGGAATGGAAAAGGAAATGCCTGAAGATGGGTATCATGGTGAGGATATTAAGGAAATCGGCAAGCAGCTTGCAGCTGAACATGGGGACAAGTTCGTCTCAATGCCTGAGGAGGAGCGCTTCAACTTTTTCCGTGAGCATGGCCTGAAAGTGGAGATGGCAAAGCTGAAAAAGGACCTGGAGGATTTCCGCGTACCGTTTGATGTCTGGTACTCGGAAACGTCTCTCTACCATAATGGAAAAATTGATTCGGCATTAAAGACGCTTCGAGAAAATGGACACATTTTTGAGGAGGAGGGTGCGACCTGGCTGCGCTCAACTCCGTTTGGTGATGATAAGGACCGCGTCTTGATCAAGCAGGATGGTTCCTATACGTACCTGACTCCGGATATTGCCTATCATAAGGACAAGCTTGACCGTGGCTTTGAAAAGCTGATTAACGTGTGGGGAGCAGACCACCACGGCTACATCCCGCGTATGAAGGCGGCCATTCAGGCACTGGGCTATGACAAGGATGTCCTGGAAGTTGAAATTATTCAGCTCGTACATCTTTACAAGAATGGCGAGAAAATGAAAATGAGCAAGCGTACCGGAAAGGCTGTTACGATGCGGGAACTTGTTGAAGAGGTTGGCCTTGATGCGACTCGCTACTTCTTTGCGATGCGCTCAGCCGATACTCATATGGATTTTGACCTGGACCTTGCTGTTTCCCAGTCGAATGATAATCCTGTCTATTATGCTCAATACGCTCATGCTCGTATTTCAAGCATATTGCGACAAGCTTCGGAACAAGGCTTCACAGTTGAAAAGGATGTCGATTTATCACAAGTTGCTTCCGAGAAGGAAATTGATTTGCTTAAAAAACTTGGCGAATTCCCTCAGGCTGTTGGTGAAGCGGCTGAAAAGCGTACACCGCACCGGATTGCCAATTATGTGTTTGATTTAGCATCCGCATTCCACAGCTTCTATAATGCGGAAAAAGTTGTTGACCCTGAAAAGGCTGAAAGGACTAAAGCCCGCCTGGCGCTGGTGAGGTCGGTTCAAATTACAATGAAAAATGCTTTATTACTTATCGGTGTATCTGCACCTGAAAGAATGTAATCAATAGAAAAAGTGCCGGGGCTTGCTCCGGCACTTACTTATATCAAAAACTAATTTCCATCTTTCTCAGAAGGTTCTTCATCCATATCAGGCTCTTCTTCATCATTGTTTTCTTCAGAAGGCTCTTCAGTTACATCTGGCTCTTGATTGTCTTCTTCCATTTCAAGGTTATCATCCGCTGGAGGAGGATCCTGTTCTCCTGCGCAACCGGTCAACAGTATTCCTGTACTCAAGGGGATCGATAAAAGAAGGTTTCTATACTTCATTTGATGTCATCTCCCTTTAGTATTTAGCCTTTCATTTTACCTTTTCCCGATTTATTAGGTTACTAAACACTTAGGATATGTAACGGCTGTGCAGGGTAAGTACTGCGGATAAAATCCTGCTTATTTTCACATAGTAAATGATGACAAACTATTGAGGAGTGGAGCTCATGAATGTAGGGCGGGCAAAGGAAATTATGGAGTCTGCTGATAATATAAATGTAACCTATGAAGGAAAACGGGTTTTAATCCAGAATGTAGATGAAACCGCAAAAATGGCTAGGATTTATTGGAAAGAAAATCCCGAGCAAGAGCGTGATGTTCCTGTCCTCAATTTAATCGAAGATGTGGATTAAAGAATGCCAAAAGCGGCTCTCTGTTAATAGGAGGGCCGCTTTTGTATGTCGATTTACTAGACGGAACCGGTGTCGCTGGTGTGAGATCCGTCTAGAAAAAGGGGTTTACTAGACGGAACTGGACCCCTGGAGTGAAATTCGTCTAGAAAAAGGATTTACTAGACGGAACCAGGACCCGCGGTGCGAGTTTTGTCCAGAAAAACGGATTTACCCTAGACGAATAATTGGTGTTGTCAGACAATCCCCGTATAAGAATAATTCGTACTCCTATTTCCAGGAAGATAACTATTAATTCAACAATTCAACCTATCTCCACTTAATTGCAGCACCGCCAACCCGCTTTACACCACGAATAGCGGCTACTTCAGGGACAAGCTTAAGGAGAGCCTGATCCTTTGCTTTTGCTTCAATCATCAAGTCAACATCCTGATTTATCTCCCTGAGCAGCTTTAAGAGCGGCATGAGGAAATCGATATCGACAAAATCGGCATGAGCACGATAAAGCTTGTCAGATTTCGGAGAAGAGATATGGATTTTGGGAACCTGCGGCTTGTTAGCCCATGTCGAAAAAACCAGTGGCAGTACCTCTTCTAAGGGGCGCTCTGAAGGGTTTGCCATGTGATGATGATAATCAAAGGCAAGCGGGATATCTTCTTTTAAACAAACCGAAAGAGTTTCTTCGGTTGTATATGTTTTGTCATCGTTCTCAAGCGTCATCATCTCCTTTATATGAACAGGAAGACGCTTTATATTTTTATGGAATCTTTCAAGTGCCGCCTCCTTATCTCCATAAGCACCGCCAACGTGAATATTATGGGTTCCAAGGCGTTCTAGTCCCATGCAATCAAACATCCGGTAATGGTACTCCATATCCCTTACCGCATTCACCGTTATCTCCTCTTTAGGGGAGGTGAAAAGAGTATACTGGTTGGGATGAAAACTGACCCTTAGTTGATACTTTTTTACAAACGAACCGATTTCGAGCCATTCAGCCTTAAAAGGCGAGGCAAAGTCCCAGCTTGCTTCATGGTGTGTTGCGAGTGGGACAATTGAACTTGAAAGCCGATATACCTCAATCCCATGAGCCACGTTGTAATAAAGCATCCGCAGCGTATTTTTTAAGTTTTCTGCTGTAATGGCAAGCAGCTTTTCCTGACGTTCCTCTTTGCCGAGGAGTTTATAGCGGGTAAACGTCATCGTCCGCGAGGGTGACGCTTCCCAGAGGGAAAGAGCCGTGGACACATACCCAAATCTTATTTTCAAACGATCTCCCCCTGGTAAAAAACTAAAGAAATGGTGAAATTACTCTTGCGGCAAGCTCTTTCACTGAGCGGCCAAAATCACGCTTTTCCAGCCAGGCAAGCTCCAACTCCCTCGAACTGGCGATATCTGCTTGGATAATCGACTCAGCTTCGAGAATTTGCTCCTGGCTATACATATAGCAGTTAATCTCACTATTTATGAATAGGCTTCTTTTATCAAAATTGGCTGACCCTATATCACAGACCGTTCGATCAATTAGCAGTGTCTTGGCATGATAAAAGCCATTCATGAATTGATATACCCTCGCACCCTTTTTGATAAGCACCCGGAAGTACGGGTAGGCTGCCTCCTTGACGAGTGGGTGATCAGAATTACCGGGGACAATAATGGACAGTGCTACACCCCGTTCCAGGCAATTTTGCAGGGAATGAAACAATTTCTTGCTCGGGATAAAGTAAGGTGTTCCAATAATAATCCGTTCTTTGGCTCTTTCAAATGTTTCTAGGTACATATCTTCAAGAGTGGTTCCAGCGATAGTCGGAACTAACTGATGCAGGGCTGGGCCTTTCCCGTTTTTTCGCTGATATATAGGAACATTCCGTAAATCTTCTCCTGTATCATTCTTCCAATCATCTAGGAATACTTGCTGGAGATCCTGTATTGATTCACCATAAAGCTTAAGATGGTAGTCACGCCATGGAGCGAGTTTTGGTTTTCCGCCAATGTATTCGTTCCCAACGTTATAGCCGCCAAGATAGCCAAGTTTGCCATCAATGATGGTAATCTTCCGATGATTCCGGGATTGAAGTGTGAAAAATAAGTAGGGCAGCTTAGGCTTGTGGGTGAAAGCAAACTGAATTCCTTCCTCCTTAAGAGTGGTAATCGTTTTCTTTTTCAAGGCTCGCCCTCCCGCCCAATCCACCAGTAAGCGAACCTCAACCCCTGACCTCGCTTTATCAACTAATATTTCGAGAAATTCCTTGCTTAAGGCATCTTCCTTAAGGATGTAGAATATGACATGAATGTAGTCCTTAGCCCGTTTTAACTCTTCGAAATAGTCATTGAATAGCTCGCCCCCTTTCGTAAAAATACGTATTGCCCCATACCGGCATGGAAAAGAAGGTGGAGCAGACTTCATTTTTTTTCGCCCAAAATGATAGTCTCCGGTGAGCCAGACAGTAATAAATAGGAGAAGTCCAGAAACAAGGATAACAAGAATAGAGGCTCGCCTCCTTTTCTAAGTTTTTTTACCCATAGCTTTTACTTATAGGAGTAAATGTATGAGTGGTAAAAGGTTGACTGAATGCTCATTCATTTTTATAATACAGATAGATAGTTCTGAATTTTTCGTAAAGAATTAAAAGGGGCAGAAGGAGAATACGGAGGGGGAGTTTCAAGTGAATGGATTGTTATGGGTAAACTTGATTGCATTCTTATTTGTAACCGCTTACGCACTCAGTTTGTTTGTTTATGTTGTTAAAACGCGGGTTGCCTATATCAAGCTTGGCAGAAAAGCTGAATTCGATGCAGCAGCCAAAGAGCGGTGGCAAAAAATCTGGACAAATGTTTTTGGCCAAAAGAAGTTGTTGAAAGATAAAAAGAGCGGAATTATCCATGTAATGTTTTTTTATGGATTTATTCTAGTTCAGTTTGGAGCAATTGATTTCATCTGGAAAGGGATAAAACCCGGCTCTCACTTGCCGCTTGGACCTCTTTACACTGGTTTCACCTTCTTTCAGGAAATCGTCACTTTAATGATTTTAGTAGCTGTTATCTGGGCATTTTATCGCCGCTATGTTGAAAAACTTGTCCGTCTTAAGCGGAATTTCAAGTCGGGACTTGTATTAATTTTTATTGGCGGGCTGATGGTGTCGGTCCTTTTTGGCAATGCAATGGCCATAATTTGGCATGGTGGCGAGGCTTCTGTTGCTGAGCCAGTAGCATCTGTTATTGCTGCAGGCTTTGGATGGCTTGGAAAGACAGCCGCAATCACTCTATTTTACATTGCCTGGTGGATTCATTTGCTGCTCCTGTTATCCTTCCTCGTATATGTACCACAATCGAAGCATGCCCACCTTATCGCAGGTCCGGTAAACACTTATTTTAGCCGGACAGGACCTGTTGGGAAGCTGAAAAAAATTGATTTTGAAGATGAAACACAGGAGAGTTTTGGTGTCGGCAAAATAGAAGATTTTAATCAGCTGCAAATGATTGACTTTTATGCGTGTGTAGAGTGCGGACGATGTACAAATATGTGTCCTGCAACTGGTACAGGGAAAATGCTGTCTCCGATGGATATAATCGTCAAGCTGCGGGATCATCTCACCAATTATGGGGCGGCAGTCACACAGAAGCAGCCATGGGTGCCAACCTATGCATTTGCCAGTACAACCGGCAACAAGCTTGCGCTGGCTTCGGCAGGAAGTGGGGCAGGTGAGGCTGCGGCTGCGGCTGCCTACAGCCCGAGCCTGGTCGGGGACATCATTACGGAGGAAGAGCTATGGGCCTGTACAACATGCCGCAATTGTGAAGACCAATGCCCGGTTATGAATGAGCATGTAGATAAAATTATCGACCTGCGACGTTATCTAGTTTTAACAGAAGGAAAGGTTAAACCAGATGCACAGCGGGCCATGACCAACATTGAACGCCAGGGAAATCCTTGGGGCTTAAACCGTAAAGAACGGGAAGATTGGCGTGAGGCACGTGAAGACGTCCTTGTTCCAACTGTGAAGGAAGCAAAGAAGTCAGGTGAGGAATTCGAGTACTTGTTCTGGGTCGGTTCAATGGGCTCCTATGACAACAGAAGCCAGAAAATCGCCCTATCCTTTGCAAGGCTGCTGAATGAGGCTGGTGTCAAATTTGCCATCCTTGGCAATAAGGAAAAGAACTCCGGAGATACACCGCGCCGCCTCGGCAACGAGTTCCTGTTTCAGGAGCTGGCTACAAAGAATATCGAAGAGTTTGAAAAGAATGACGTGAAAAAAATCGTTACAATCGACCCGCATGCCTACAATATCTTTAAAAATGAGTATCCGGATTTCGGGTTTGAGGCAGAAGTTTATCATCATACTGAATTATTATTTGAACTGGTCAGGGAAGGCAGGCTCGTCCCTAGGCATGAGATGAATGAAACAATAACGTTCCATGACTCGTGTTACCTTGGCCGTTATAACGGCGTGTATGATGCACCACGAGAAATCTTAAAATCCATTCCCGGTGTCAAACTCGCAGAAATGGAACGCAACCGTGAAAATGGCATGTGCTGCGGTGCTGGAGGCGGCTTGATGTGGATGGAAGAGGAAACCGGACACAGAATTAATGTTGCCAGGACTGAGCAGGCGCTGGCGGTGAATCCATCTGTTATATCGTCCGGCTGTCCGTACTGCTTGACGATGCTTTCTGACGGCACAAAGGCAAAGGAAGTTGAAGAAAGTGTAGGAACTTACGATGTTGCCGAGCTCCTGGAAAAGTCGGTGATCGGAACATCAGCCGCGCTGGTTTCATAATCACTTGTTAAAAAGCAGGGACATGAGAAGACACAAAATTAAGAATGTTGTGTTTAAAATTTCAGTTCCTGCTTTTCTTGTTGTAAAATTATAGCTGTAAATAAAAGCGCTTTCATTTTAAGTTAAGTCGAGCGAGCGTTCAGTCGAAATGGAAGAAGTAAAAAAGATTTTTACAGTTATTTAGATTTTTTTAGTAAGGACTGCTGAAATGCCAGTCTAAACGACCGTAAGAGTAAAAAAACCAGGCTAGAGTAGATTAGGGGCTAGTCTAAACCACCGTAAACAGCAAAAAACCAAGCCAGAGTCGATTAGAAGGCAGTCTACTAACTTTGTTTTCGTAAGTTTCTAGTATCAAAAAACAAAGGGGATGGTTCTGATGGCAAAGACAGTCATTTTGAGTGGGGTTCGTACACCGTTTGGCAAGTTTGGCGGCGGATTAAGCAGCTTTACTGCTTCCGAACTAGGAGGCATTGCGGTTAAGGAGGCTCTCAACCGGGCAGGAGTGGCTCCGGATGAGGTGGATGAGGTGATTCTTGGCACAGTCCTCCAAGGAGGGCAGGGACAGCTTCCATCAAGGCAGGCAGCAAGGCACGCGGGGATTCCCTGGGAGGTTAAAACCGAGACGGTCAATAAGGTTTGTGCATCGGGAATGCGCAGCGTGACGCTCGGTGACCAGATCATTCGCGCGGGTGATGCTGAGGTGATCGTTGCCGGGGGCATGGAGTCGATGAGCAACGCCCCATATATTTTGCCAAAAGCTCGTTTTGGATTCAGGATGGGTGATGCCCAAATGAAGGACTTGATGATTGTCGATGGTTTGAGCTGCAGTTTCACTGGCGTCCATATGGGGTCGTATGGAAATTCAACAGCTCAGGAAATGGGGATTACCCGTGATGAGCAGGATTTATGGGCACTCAGGAGCCATCATCTTGCAGCCAAGGCAATGGATAGTGGTGTGTTCGCAGAGGAAATTGTTCCTGTTGCGGTGCCGCAGCGCAAAGGTAATCCAATAATTGTGAAAGAAGATGAATCTGTAAGGAAAGATACAACACTTGAAAAACTGTCAGCACTTAAATCGGCGTTTGACAAAGATGGAACGATTACAGCCGGCAATGCACCTGGTATCAATGATGGAGCTAGCGCGCTTGTGTTAATGAGTGAAGACAGGGCCATGCGCGAAGGACGAGAAATAGGTGCTGTGATTGTAGGCCATACGGCAATTGCTCTCGAAGCCAAGGACTTTCCCCAGACGCCGGGGCTGGTTATCAACGACCTTTTACAAAAAACGGGAAGGTCGCTTGAGGAAATTGACTTGTTCGAAATCAATGAGGCGTTCTCGGCTGTTGCGCTTGCTTCAAACAAGATTGCCGGGCTTGACCCTGAGAAGGTTAATGTCAATGGCGGAGCGGTGGCGCTTGGGCATCCGATTGGAGCGAGCGGGGCACGGGTGATTGTGACGCTGATGCACGAGCTGAAGCGCCGGGGCGCTAGTCTAGGGATTGCGGCGATTTGCAGCGGCGGCGGCCAGGGTGACGCGATTATGATTGAGGTTCCAAAACGATAGATTGCTAGGTTCAGAAATGGAGGGGATAGGATGGGAATCAAGAATGTTATGGTCATTGGGGCGGGCCAGATGGGTTCGGGAATCGCCCAGGTATGCGCGCAGGCAGGGTATTCGGTTTTACTCAATGATTTGAAGCCGGAATTTGTGGAGCGTGGTTTATTAGGAATTAAGAAGAATCTCACCAGAGCAGTGGAAAAAGGAAAACTTGAGGCGGCTGGAATGGAAGAGGCGCTTGGCAAAATTTCAGCTTCAACCTCGCTTGAAGATGCGGCTTCCGTTGACCTTGTGATTGAGGCTGCCGTAGAAAATATGGATGTGAAAACGGATATTTTCAGCAGGCTGGATGGGTTTGCCCCTCCGCATGCGATTCTTGCGAGTAATACGTCATCGCTGCCAATTACGGAGATTGCGGCGGCAACGAAACGGCCTGAAAAGGTAATTGGCATGCACTTTATGAATCCGGTGCCAGTCATGAAGCTGGTGGAGATTATCCGCGGACTCGCGACGGCTGATGAGGTGTACAGTCAGATTGAAGAGATGACGCGTGTCCTTGGAAAAGTTCCGGTTGAAGTGAATGACTTTCCAGGTTTTGTTTCGAATCGGATTTTGATGCCGATGATCAATGAGGCCATTTATACGCTGTATGAAGGTGTGGCTACAAAGGAAGCGATAGATGAGGTCATGAAGCTTGGGATGAATCATCCCATGGGACCACTAACTTTAGCGGACTTCATCGGGCTTGATACTTGCCTGTATATTATGGAAACGCTCTATGAAGGCTTTGGAGACAGCAAGTACCGTCCATGCCCGCTATTAAGGAAATATGTAAAAGCCGGCTGGCTTGGGAAAAAGTCAGGCCGCGGCTTCTACGAATATTAAATACCAGTTAACTGCCAGGCGATCTGCCGGACAGGGGGATAAGGATGGATATTCGCTTTACTGAAGAGCATGACATGATGAGGAAGATGGTGCGTGATTTTGCAGAGAAAGAGATCGCACCATGGGTGGATAGGATGGAACAGGGCGAGTTCCCGAGGGAGCTGATCGCAAAGATGGGTGACCTTGGGCTAATGGGCATTCCAGTTCCGGAGGAGTACGGCGGCGCGGGGATGGATTTTATGTCCTACATCATTGCCATCAATGAAATTTCAAGGGTAAGTGCGGCTGTCGGCGTTATCCTGAGTGTGCATACGTCAGTTGGAACAAACCCGATTCTTTATTTTGGAACAGAGGAACAAAAGAAAAAGTATGTTCCGGGAATGGCTTCAGGGCAATTGCTTGGGGCGTTCTGCCTGACTGAGCCAAGTGCGGGATCCGATGCAGGAGCATTAAAATCGAAGGCAGTCCTTAAAGGTGATCATTACGTTCTCAATGGGTCAAAGGTGTTCATCACAAATGGCGGGGAAGCTGACATTTACATAGTGTTTGCGAGAACCGCTGAGGAGGAAATTTCAGCGTTCATTGTTGAAAAGGGGTTACCTGGTCTGGTCATTGGAAAAGACGAAAAGAAAATGGGGCTGCATGGGTCGCGGACTGTCCAGCTTACATTTGAGGATATGAAGGTTCCGCGTGAAAATCTTCTTGGGGAAAAAGGCCAGGGCTTCAAAATTGCAATGTCCAATCTGGATGGCGGCCGAATCGGGATAGGGGCGCAGGCGCTTGGAATTGCCGAGGCGGCGCTTTTGGAAGCGGTACGCTATGCCCAGGAAAGGCATCAGTTTGGAAAACCGATTGCAGCCAATCAAGGAATTGGCTTTAAACTGGCTGACATGGCAACTGCTGTTGAAGCTTCAAGGCTGCTAGTGTACCGGGCAGCTTCACTTAGGTCAGAAGGGAAAAAATGCAGCTTGGAAGCCTCGATGGCAAAGCTTTTTGCCTCAAAGACCGCGGTGCGAACGACAACGGAAGCAATCCAAGTGTTTGGCGGATATGGCTATACAGAGGAATATCCGGTTGAGCGGCTGTTCCGTGATGCGAAGGTAACAGAGATTTATGAAGGAACCAGTGAAATCCAGCGGCACGTTATTGCCCGGCAGCTTTAAGTCACTTTTTACTAGATTGAGGGGGATGGAACATGAATTTCAAATTAAGCGAAGAACATGAAATGATTCGGAAAATGGTCCGAGATTTTGCGAGGAATGAGGTTGCGCCGACCGCAGCGGAACGCGACGAAGAAGAGCGATTCGACAGGGAGCTGTTTGACAAAATGGCTGAGCTAGGACTTACCGGGATTCCCTGGCCTGAGGAGTATGGCGGCATCGGAAGCGACTATCTCGCTTACTGCATTGCAGTAGAAGAGCTTTCCCGCGTCTGTGCGTCAACAGGTGTGACTCTGTCCGCTCATACTTCGCTTGCTGGCTGGCCGATTTATAAATTCGGCAATGAAGAACAAAAGCAAAAGTATCTTCGCCCGATGGCTGAGGGTTCAAAGATTGGCGCTTATGGCTTGACTGAACCTGGAAGCGGCTCAGATGCGGGAGGGATGAGGACAACCGCCCGTCTTGACGGAGACAATTATGTACTAAATGGCTCAAAGATTTTCATTACAAACGGCGGTATTGCCGATATTTATGTGGTCTTTGCCCTGACTGATGCATCCAGCCGCCAAAAGGGAACGACGGCCTTCATTATTGAAAAAGACTTTGCGGGCTTTTCGGTTGGTAAAAAGGAAAAGAAACTGGGTATCAGGTCATCACCAACAACGGAAATTATTTTTGAAGACTGCCGTGTTCCGATTGAGAACCGACTAGGTGAAGAGGGCGAGGGCTTCAAGATCGCGATGATGACGCTAGATGGCGGCCGGAACGGGATTGCTGCCCAGGCTGTTGGGATTGCCCAGGGCGCTCTTGATGCAGCGGTTGACTATGCAAAGGAACGACAGCAGTTCGGAAAGCCGATTGCAGCCAATCAGGGAATATCCTTTAAGCTTGCAGATATGGCAACTGCCATTGAGGCTTCCAGGCTATTAACCTATCAGGCGGCTTGGCTGGAATCAGAAGGGCTTCCATACGCCAAGGCTTCTGCTATGGCAAAGTTGTTTGCCGGAGATACGGCAATGCAGGTTACAACTGAAGCTGTTCAGGTGTTTGGCGGCTATGGCTATACAAAGGACTATCCGGTTGAACGGTTCATGCGTGATGCAAAGATTACTCAAATCTACGAGGGCACCCAGGAAATTCAGCGCCTCGTCATCTCAAGGATGCTGACGAAGTAATTTGCTACGTGGGCTAGTAGGGGCATACTTTGAGATGCCGAAATGTTTCAAGGACATTTCGGGGGCGGCAGCAAGTCAAAATGTCCTGGAAGAACAATTTCAAGAACTTTTCGAGCCAGACGGCAAGTTGGTTAGTCATTGACGAACGGTTTCAGGGAGATTAGTGCTCAGCAGCATTTCCTGAGTGCTTTGTATCTGTAGGCTAGAACTCATTTTTCCAATTAACATGAAACCCTAGCGGATTAGAAAGCAATAGATCGCTAAAAACGAACAAAGGCGGTGGGATTTTTGAAAAAAAGGGAAGTCCAAGCTTCCGTAAAAGATGAACTTCTTGTCAAAAGGAGACGCAGCCAGATGATCAGGGGTGCGGTTGCACTTTTTAAACAAAAGGGGTTCCACCGTACAACAACAAGAGAAATTGCGAGGGCCTCTGGCTTCTCTATCGGGACCCTCTATGAATATATCCGCACGAAGGAAGATGTGCTTTATCTCGTGTGCGACAGCATATACGACCAAGTAGCAACCCAGCTGATGAAGGACCTGAATAATAAGGGCAATACACTCGAAAGCCTGAAGCAGGGAATAGCCGACTATTTCAGGATTATGGATGACATGCAGGATGAAGTCCTGGTCATGTACCAGGAAGCGAAATCGCTCACAAAAGATGCTTTGCCATATGTTTTTAAAAAAGAAAACGAAATGGCTGGCATGTTCCGGGAATTGATTAACCGGTGTATTGCCAATGGAGAGTTGGAGCTTTCGGAGAAAGAAGCCGAACTTATTTCGCATGACATTATTGTGCTCGGCCAAATGTGGGGTTTCAGGCGCTGGGCGTTAAGAAAAAGGTTCACGCTTGAGGAATACATTGAACATCAGACTACTTTGCTTCTTTCGGGGATCAGCAAAGGGAAACAGGGCGGACACTATTCACAGTCTGCGTATTGAAAGGAGGAACATGAATGAGCGTAAAAGAAATTTACAAACCTGTGCATCACGTCCGTTTTGTGACAGCGTCAAGCCTGTTTGACGGGCATGATGCTTCAATCAATATTATGAGGAGAATACTGCAATCGACTGGCGTTGAGGTCATTCATCTTGGACATAATCGTTCGGTTGAAGAGGTAGTCAATGCTGCGATTCAGGAAGATGCCCAAGGTATTGCAATATCCTCCTACCAGGGCGGGCATGTTGAGTATTTTAAATATATGTATGACCTGCTGAAGGAAAGAGGCGCAAGCCATATCCGCATTTATGGCGGCGGAGGCGGTGTTATCATACCTCGAGAGATAAAGGAACTTCATGAGTACGGTATATCCGGAATTTTTTCTCCGGAAGATGGCCGCAAGCATGGCCTGCAGGGGATGATTAACAGGATGGTTAGGGAGTGTGATTTCTCAACAATCCCCAACGACCTCACCTCGGAGATTGAGGGGTTAAAATCTGGGGATATCAGGTCCCTTGCCAAGCTAATTACCCTTGCGGAGTACCATGTAGCTTCAGGTGAAGAGGCTGCCGCAGCTGCGGAGGTCATTGAAAAGGTCAGATCTGCTGCACAGAAAGTGCCGGTTGTTGGAATCACCGGAACAGGCGGCGCTGGAAAAAGTTCTTTGACCGACGAGCTGATTCGCCGCTTTCTCAATGAACTTCCCGATAAAAAGGTTGCCATCCTTTCTGTCGACCCAACCAAGCAAAAAACAGGCGGTGCGCTTCTGGGTGATCGAATTCGGATGAACTCAATATTTAATCCTCGCGTCTATATGAGGAGTCTTGCAACAAGGGCCTCTCGCAGCGAGCTGTCACTTGCAATTAAGGATGCGGTTTCAGTTGCCAAGGCGGCTGGCTTTGATCTCGTCGTCGTGGAGACGAGCGGAATTGGCCAGGGAGATGCAGCTATTACCGAGATTTGCGACATCTCCATGTATGTCATGACAAGTGAATTCGGCGCTCCTTCTCAGCTTGAGAAAATTGACATGATTGATTTTGCGGACCTGATTGTCATCAACAAGTTTGAGAGGAAAGGATCGGAGGATGCCAAGCGCCAAGTACAGAAGCAATATCAGCGCAGCCGTATGCTGTTTGAAAAAGACCCGGATGATATGCCGGTATATGGGACCATTGCAAGCCAGTTCAATGATCAGGGTACCAACGCAGTATTTGCTGCTTTGATTGAAAAAATAAATGAAAAGTCTGGTAATGATTGGCAGACCTCTTTTAACAAAAAAGCTTTAGTTGAAAAACAAAATGTTATCATTCCGACCGACCGCAGATACTATCTAAGGGAAATTGGCGAAACTGTGCGCAATTATCATAAAAAGGCAGAACAGCAGGCGGAATTGGCGAGAAAGCTATTTCAAATAGAGGGAGTCCTTAATTCACTGGGCCAAACGAGCAGCAAAGATTTGCTTGATGAATTGAATAAGCTGAAAGAAAATACTGTCGCTGCGCTGTCTCCTGAATCCAAGGCAGTTTTAGACGGTTGGGAAAAACAGAAAGCGGATTATGCGGCGGATGAGTATGTGGTCAGAATCCGTGATAAGGAAATTCGTACAGCGCTGAAATCAAAGAGCCTGTCAGGACTGGATATTCCCAAGGTTGCCCTCCCGAAATACAAAGATTATGGCGAAATTCTCCGCTGGGTGTATCGTGAAAATGTTCCGGGGTCATTCCCTTATACCGCAGGAGTGTTCCCGTTCAAGCGTGAAGGCGAGGATCCAAAAAGGCAGTTTGCGGGTGAAGGGACTCCAGAACGGACAAATCGCCGCTTCCATTATCTTTCAAAGGATGATACTGCAAAACGGCTTAGCACCGCGTTTGACTCTGTTACCCTTTATGGGGAGGATCCGGATTACCGTCCTGATATTTATGGGAAAATTGGCGAGAGCGGAGTTTCGATCTGTACGCTTGATGATATGAATAAACTGTATAAAGGATTTGACTTATGCCACCCGTCCACTTCAGTGTCCATGACTATCAATGGGCCGGCACCAATCATTCTCGCGATGTTCATGAATACTGCCATCCATCAGCAGGTTGAAAAGAAGGAAGCGGAGCTTGGAAGGATGCTGACGGTAGAGGAATTCGCGGAGGTTCGGGCTTATACACTCAAAAATGTCCGTGGTACCGTTCAGGCCGATATCCTCAAAGAAGACCAAGGACAAAATACATGTATTTTCTCCACTGAATTTGCGCTAAGGATGATGGGAGATATTCAGCAGTATTTCATTGACCATCAGGTTCGCAATTATTACTCTGTCTCCATATCTGGCTATCATATTGCAGAAGCGGGAGCCAATCCAATTTCTCAGCTAGCCTTCACCCTGGCAAACGGGTTCACCTATGTGGAGTACTATTTGAGCCGCGGGATGGATATCAATGAATTCGCGCCAAACTTGAGCTTCTTTTTTTCAAATGGACTTGATCCGGAATATACAGTCATTGGCCGGGTAGCCCGGCGGATTTGGGCAACAGTCATGCGTGATAAATATGGAGCGAATGAACGCAGCCAGAAGCTTAAGTATCATATTCAGACTTCCGGACGCTCGCTCCATGCCCAGGAAATTGACTTCAATGATATTCGGACTACGCTGCAGGCGTTGATGGCATTGCAGGATAATTGCAATTCTCTCCATACAAATGCCTATGACGAGGCGATTACAACTCCGACAGAAGAGTCGGTCCGCAGGGCAATGGCGATCCAAATGATCATTACCAAGGAACACGGCCTGTCAAAAAATGAAAACCCGCTGCAGGGAGCGTTCATCATTGATGAGTTAACGGACCTTGTTGAGGAAGCGGTTCTTCAGGAATTCGAGCGAATCAATGATCGCGGCGGCGTCCTTGGAGCAATGGAAACGCAATATCAGCGAGGAAAAATCCAGGATGAATCAATGTATTATGAAATGAAAAAACATTCCGGTGAACTACCGATTATCGGTGTGAATACGTACCTGAATCCGAATCCTCCTTCAGAGCAGGAAATGGACAATATGGAGATAGCCAGAGCCTCCAAGGAAGAAAAGGAGCTTCAAATTGCCAATCTTCGCAAGTTCCAGGAGAAACATGCAGACAAGGCGGCGAATGCATTGAAGCAGCTTAAAGAAGCGGCAGTATCTGGAGGGAATATTTTTGCCGAGCTAATGAAAACGGTAAAGGTAGCAAGCCTTGGCCAAATTACTCATGCACTATACGAGGTTGGCGGCCAATATCGCCGTAACATGTAAGATCAAAAGCGCAGGCGCCTTGATCATCGCCGTACAAACTGGAGGGGTTTCGACTGAGATAAAGGAATCACGAAGAGCGAAAGCGATTCGATGATGACTTATCGTAGTGAGGGGACTTCAAGTATCCGGAACGCGTTTAAAGCTATTTAAGTTCAACTAAAGAATTTGAGAAGCGTAGGCTTTCTATTGGATTGAAGCGGAAGGCGCGTAGACTCGTTCGAAAATGCAAAAAAACGCATTTTCTCCTGCGGTGCTTTTTCAGGGAAGATTATTCAATGTCCTGTGGGAGAAAAGGGACAGTGGGAGACCCCGCAGGAGCAAAGCGACGAGGAGGCTCCCCGCCCGCCCACGGAAAGCGAAGCGCCTGGAGCGGAAATTACAGAAAAGCTTTAGGTTTAACCTTTATAGAAGTAGAGCAAAAGCTCAAGCGCTAGCGCTGGAAGTAAAAGAGACCCGGGGAGGGGAAGCCTTCCCTGGGCCATTTTGTAATAAGTTTCCTTGAAATAGGAGAAATATTTTTCCGAAAAACAAGAAAATGAGTTAAAATTTGTCCCGAATACTATATAATATTGGCATACATACATGGGAGGGATTGACAGATGAAAAAGATAAAGACAAAGTATATAATTGCTTTACTCATCCTGTCAGCCTGGCCACTTTATTATTTATATCAACACCAGCTGGGAGCTGTATCCTTTTTGCTCCTTGCCATTCTTTTCCTCATGCTTGCCTTGAAGGAATTGTCAATGGAAAGAGAAAGGCGGGAGAGAGAAGAAGGCGGCCGTAACAACCGTGTGGGATAAAGTGACCATTCCATCTGCGGGACGCTTACTGAGTGTTAAGAGTGGAATAAATATTCCTGCCGCACCCAGTTATAACTGGCATAAACGGGAACATTTTGTTTATAATGAAGAATATGTATTTCGGGAGAATCCCTTCCTGAGCCTTTTGGGCGTAAATTTGAAAGGAAGTGCCAATGTTGAGTCTAGAAAATTACTCTAAAGAGCAGTTGAAGGAAATGTCCATGATTGAAATGGCCTATGAACTGCTGAAGAATACGAAGCAAACTTTATCCTTCCATGATATTGTGGATGAAATTTCGAAAGCATCAGATCTGTCCAGCGAGCAAGTAAGATCAAGGCTTGCACAGTTTTATACTGATTTGAACATAGATGGCCGTTTTATTTCACTTGGTGAAAATAAATGGGGCCTCCGGGTATGGTATCCTGTCGATACAGTTGAGGAAGAGCAGGTTCATGCTGCCAAGCCGAAGAAGAAAAAGGCGAAAAAGGTTCTGGATGAAGATCTTGATGATTATGAAGAACTTGATGATACCGATTTTGATGATCCTGAAGATTTTGTCGAAGATGATATCCTTGATGAAGAAGATGAGGACAGCTTTGATGATATAGATGAGGCCGATGAGTTCGAAGAGGAAGAAGAGGACTTTGATATTGCCGATGATGAAGCGATCGATGAAGACCTTGAAGAAGATATTGAGGAAGACCTTGATGACGACGATCTGGAAGAAAGTCTTGAGGCTCTTGAAGAAGAAGAGCTGGCCGAGGATGAGGACGAAGACGAGGATATGTAGGCTTGACAATCCTATCCGTTTGCCTGTAGAATCGTTTTTGGGCTCCTTAAAAAAGGAACGAATATCAATTGCTATCAAGCGCTCCCCTTGCAAATGCTGCAGGGAGGGCGCTTTTTTATTTTTTTCCGGCGTGAAGATTCTGGCTTCTAGCCGTTCTGCAAGACTGATTCAAATCCCCTTTTAGAAGATAATTTAACTCATGGCACCGTTTTTTTTTTCGACAAAAGGCTGTAATCAGGCAGGAATTGAACAAACTGTATTAGAGGGGGACTTAATATGACAAAATATATTTTTGTAACCGGCGGGGTTGTTTCCTCGCTTGGAAAAGGAATCACAGCTGCTTCACTAGGACGACTTTTGAAAAATAGGGGTCTAAGCGTTTTTATCCAGAAGTTTGACCCATATATTAACGTTGACCCAGGAACGATGAGCCCGTATCAGCACGGGGAAGTGTATGTAACAGGCGATGGGGCGGAAACAGATCTTGACCTTGGCCACTATGAGCGCTTTATCGATATTAATCTAACTAAGAACAGCAATGTTACAACGGGAAAGATTTATTCGACAGTCCTGAAAAAAGAGCGCCGCGGGGATTATCTTGGTGGGACGGTTCAAGTTATTCCGCATATCACTAATGAAATCAAGGAGCGCGTATTCCGCGCAGGCCATGAGACAAATGCCGATGTGGTTATTACTGAAATCGGCGGAACAGTAGGGGATATTGAATCGCTGCCATTTCTTGAGGCTATCCGCCAAATCAAGAGCGATATCGGCCATGAGAACGTAATGTATATTCACTGTACATTAATCCCATACATTAAAGCAGCCGGGGAAATGAAAACCAAGCCTACACAGCATAGTGTAAAAGAATTACGAAGCCTTGGAATCCAGCCGAACGTCATCGTCGTCCGGACAGAACTTCCTGTATCCCAGGATATGAAGGACAAAATTGCCCTGTTTTGTGATATTGATAAAAAGGCAGTCATTGAATGCCGTGACGCAGAAACTCTTTATACCATTCCGTTGGCTCTCCAGGAACAAAACCTGGATAGTATTGTTTGCGATCACTTGAAGCTTCAATGTGGGGAAGCGGATATGACTGAATGGAAGGCTCTTGTCGATAAAGTAACAAATTTGACAGGAAAGACAAAAATTGCCCTTGTCGGAAAGTATGTTGAATTGCAGGATGCATACTTGTCTGTTGTCGAAGCACTTAAGCATGCTGGTTATGCTTATGATGCAGATATCGACATCGACTGGGTGAATGCCGAACATGTTAATGAAGAAAATGTTGAAGAATTGCTTGGCGATGCGGACGGTATTCTTGTACCCGGCGGTTTTGGGGACAGAGGTGTCGAAGGGAAAATTTCGGCTATCAAATATGCTCGTGAACGAAAGGTGCCTTTCTTGGGGATTTGCCTGGGAATGCAGCTTGCAACTATAGAATTTGCCCGTAATGTACTAGGTCTTGAAGGCGCGCACTCGTCCGAGCTTGATCCAAACACGAAACATCCAATTATTGATTTGCTTCCTGAACAGAAGGATATTGAAGACCTTGGTGGAACCCTTCGTCTTGGTTTGTATCCTTGCAAACTTGTTGAGGGTACAAAAGTTTATGAAGCGTATGGTGAGAAAATTGTGTACGAACGCCACCGCCATCGTTATGAGTTCAATAATCATTATCGCAAGGATATGGAACAGGCAGGCTTTGTCTTCTCCGGTACAAGCCCGGATGGCCGCCTGATTGAAACGATTGAAGTTACTGACCACCCTTGGTTCGTCGCTTCACAGTTCCATCCAGAATTCCTGTCAAGGCCAACACGCCCTCAACCTTTGTTCCGTGAATTCATTCATGCTTCGCTTCAAGGGAAATAATGCATAATAAAAGCCAGTTCCTCAACTAAAGAGGAGACTGGCTTTTTTTGTCTGGAAAACAGTGACTTGATATACCGTCTGAAAAGGAAATGTTTTTGTATTTGTTTTGTGAACAACTGGAAATCGCTTGATAAAAAACCTTCCAAAATCATCCTGAGAAACTTTAGAGTTGGTCGTATTCAGCCAATATCTCATCAATAGTGAATTTTAATCCATAGTACACATATAAGGCTGCGATTGGTCCTGGATACCCATACCTGTTTCCTGTTTCGTCAGGAAGCAGCCCCTTTTTTAGGAAAAGATCAATGTGAACATCGGCTAACTCAGCAAGTGATGTTCCGCTGTCTTCATCTGACGTACAAACGGATATAAACGGAACTCCTTCTCTTTGCAAATTTTCGGCAGCCTCAATCCCATTCTGATCGGAGGAAAAGCGAGTAATTATCATTGCCCTGTCAGCAGCCGTAAAGGTTGGTGGTGAAGAAGGTTCCCAAATTGCTGCGCTTTGAAGCGGTTCAACCCCAGAGGTAGCCTCCATTCCCACAGCAGCCATTTCGTTTGGCCCGAAAATATAGATTTTGCCCTGTCCAGCTGATGCCTGTGCAAGCAGACGGGCGGCGTCCTCGAAGTTTTCTTCCTGTTTATTCTGTATTCTGCCTAACAATCCTGTCAGCTGTGTCGAAAACATTTTCAGCATCCATTGCTTCCCCCTCGATGTTTTTCCTCCATTATAGACAAATTCCTTCACTATGCAAAAATTGTCGGAAAAAGGAGGACAGAAAATGCAGGATATTAGTAAGAAAAAGAGAAATAGTTTGAGGACGGTGTTTCCTTTTAAACATAAAGAAGAAATAGTGGGAATTGGGGCGATGTTACAATGAAGGAAAAAATACTTATAGTTGACGATCAATTCGGGATTCGCATCCTGCTTAATGAAGTTTTTCAAAAGGAAGGATATGCCACGTTTCAGGCTGCCAATGGTATCCAGGCTTTGGATATCGTAAAAAAACATAAGCCTGACCTTGTCCTTCTGGATATGAAAATACCGGGAATGGATGGCATTGAGATTTTGAAACGGATGAAGGTAATTGAGCCTGATATTAAAGTCATCATCATGACCGCTTATGGGGAGCTCGACATGATTCAGGAGGCAAAAGACCTGGGTGCTATCACTCACTTTGCAAAGCCATTTGATATTGATGATATCAGGAATGCAGTGCGGACCTATGCTGTAAAGCAATAGGAGTTTTAAAACCGTTTAGTTTTAAATTGGAAAAGGTGTTTTTAATTAGGTTGGCAGGGGTAAACATCTATGTGTGCGTTTTCATTATGACAGTTTACGTACATATGACGGATTAATGGCATTTGATGAAATGGTTTGATATGATAACTAATGGAATTTAATGTTTTGTTAGTTGGCCTAAATACATAATCCGCCAATTGAGGGGTAACCTTACTTACGGAAGCCTTTTAACGAAACAGCCTACTTTAAGGAGGAAGAAAAATGCCTTTAGTTTCTATGACCCAAATGCTCAACAAAGCAAAAGAGGAAGGCTATGCGGTTGGACAATTCAATTTGAACAACCTTGAATTCACTCAGGCAATTCTGCTCGCCGCACAAGAAGAAAACTCCCCTGTCATCCTTGGTGTTTCCGAAGGTGCTGGAAGATATATGGGCGGCTTTAAAACAGTTGTAAAAATGGTTGAAGGCTTGATGGAGGATTATAACGTCACAGTCCCAGTCGCAATTCACCTTGACCATGGTTCAAGCTTTGATAAGTGTAAAGCTGCAATCGATGCAGGTTTTACTTCAGTTATGATTGATGCATCACATCATTCTTTTGAAGAAAATATTGAGATAACCTCTAAAGTTGTTGATTATGCACACTCTAAGGGAGTATCTGTTGAGGCTGAGCTTGGAACAGTCGGCGGACAGGAAGATGATGTCATTGCTGACGGTGTTATCTATGCTGATGTCGAGGAGTGTAAGGAGCTAGTCACACGTACTGGCATTGACTGCCTCGCACCAGCTCTTGGGTCTGTACATGGACCTTATAAAGGTGAACCAAACCTTGGCTTCAAGGAAATGGAGGAAATCGGAAAGGCGACTGGCCTGCCGCTTGTCCTTCATGGGGGAACAGGAATCCCAACAAAGGATATCCAAAAATCCATTTCGCTTGGAACTGCAAAAATTAATGTAAACACTGAAAACCAGATTGCGTCTGCAAAGGTTGTCCGTGAGGTACTGGCGGCTAAGCCAAACGAATACGACCCGCGTAAATACCTTGGACCAGCTCGTGACGCCATCAAAGAAACCGTTCAAGGAAAAATGCGTGAATTTGGTTCCTCAGGCAAGGCGTAAAAAGAACATATAATGTTGAATGAAAGAACGTTCATTGATTTTACGGAAGACACCAGGGCTGACACTGCGGAGCCATTGTATCTGAAACTAAAATCAGGAAAATATTCAAATTCAATATATAGCCTAAATAGGTATACCTTATAAAGATAGTCGGAACCGCCCCTGAAATAGAGGCGGTTTCAATGTATTTTTTGACAGCAGGTACTAATTAACAATGGAGGGTTAAAAATGAAATTTTTTATTGATACAGCCAATATGGATGAAATCCGTGAGGCATATTCTCTTGGTCTTTTATCCGGTGTTACAACAAATCCTTCGCTTGTTGCTAAGGAAAAAGGCGTTTCCTTCGAAGACCGTCTTAAGGAAATTACTGAGCTTGTTCCTGGATCGGTCAGCGCGGAAGTAATTGCTCTCGATGCTGAAGGTATGGTTAAAGAGGGCAGGGAGCTTGCAAAAATTGCTCCAAACATCACAATTAAAGTGCCAATGACTCCAGAAGGACTCAAAGCGGTCCATACTTTCTCGCAAGAAGGCATTAAAACAAACGTAACCCTCATTTTCAATGCAAATCAGGCACTTCTTGCTGCCCGTGCGGGTGCGTCTTATGTTTCGCCATTCCTTGGAAGGCTTGATGATATTGGGCAAAATGGGCTTGATCTTATCTCGACAATAGCTGAAATTTTTGATGTCCATGGTCTTGAAACTGAAATCATCGCTGCGTCTATAAGACACCCAATGCACGTAACTGAAGCTGCATTAAGAGGTGCACATATTGCCACAATTCCTTACAAAGTATTGATGCAGATTTTCCACCATCCACTTACAGATAAAGGAATAGAGGCCTTCCTTAAGGACTGGAATTCTCGCTAATAAGGACTTAAAGGGAAAGCTGTGGACGAATAATATAATTGGAGATTGGTCTATCTCTTCGAATGATTTTTTGCAGCTTCTCTTTTTCCATAAAGTGAAACTTCCATCAGTGGTGACTTTTCCACTGATGGATAGTCCCGCAAAGCCCGATTGTTTTTCTAAAGATGAGCCCAAATTTAAAAAAATTGGACTTTTATGGCAGTTAAATTCCCTCTGCTGGTTTGTTTGTTGCCTATAGATCAGGCGGGAGATTATATCGCCCGTTAAATGATGGAAAACTTTTTTGGTTATCGGTACATGAAAAGGTGATTTTCGTGTAAACTAATGGATAGACAAACTGTCGGATTATGCCTAATGCTTATGGAAAATAATACCTTTAGCCGCGGTCGGTACTAAAATTGGCCGTAAAGCTTATGTACGGTGGCTGGAAAGGGAGTTTCTAAAATGGAAAAGCTTAAAATTGCCGGAGGATACCCGCTTAAGGGTACTGTCCGGGTAAGCGGCGCCAAAAACAGCGCGGTTGCACTTATCCCTGCTACAATTCTTGCAGATTCCCCCGTAGTAATTGAGGGGCTTCCCGATATTTCAGATGTTGAAATATTAAAAGGGCTGCTTGAAGAAATCGGTGGAAAGGTACAGCTTTCCGATAATGAAATGACTGTCGATCCCTCGGCAATGATTTCAATGCCGCTTCCAAATGGGAAAGTAAAAAAACTTCGAGCTTCCTACTATTTAATGGGTGCCATGCTCGGAAGGTTCAAAAAAGCAGTTATTGGCCTTCCTGGGGGATGCCATCTCGGCCCAAGGCCAATAGACCAGCATATTAAGGGGTTTGAGGCCCTTGGTGCAAGTGTCACAAATGAGCAGGGAGCCATTTATTTGAGGGCAGATGAATTGAGAGGGGCACGAATTTACCTCGATGTAGTAAGTGTCGGCGCAACTATCAATATCATGCTTGCTGCGGTCCGCGCCAAAGGGCGGACAATTATTGAAAATGCAGCCAAGGAACCGGAAATTATTGATGTGGCAACATTGTTGACAAATATGGGTGCGCGCATTAAAGGGGCCGGTACAGATGTCATCCGTATAGATGGTGTCGATAGTCTCCATGGATGCCGCCATACCATCATTCCAGACAGAATTGAAGCCGGGACTTATATCATTCTTGGTGCAGCCATGGGTGAAGGTGTCCTTGTTGACAACGTCATTCCTCAGCATCTTGAATCATTGCTGGCCAAGCTTAGTGAGATGGGTGTTTACGTTGAAGCCCGTGATGATCAGATTTTTGTGAAAAGCACTTCTAAATTAAAGGCTGTAGATATAAAAACACTTGTTTACCCTGGTTTCCCTACCGATTTGCAACAGCCTTTCACATCACTCTTAACAAAAGCTGAAGGCTCAAGCATGGTCACGGATACAATATATGGGGCCAGATTTAAACATATTGATGAATTACGCCGGATGAATGCAAGCATTAAAGTTGAAGGCCGTTCAGCTATCATTTCAGGTCCTGTCCAGCTTCAGGGAGCTAAGGTGAAGGCAAGCGACTTGCGTGCCGGGGCTGCTTTGGTCATAGCAGGACTTATGGCTGAAGGAATAACTGAGGTTACCGGGCTGGAACATATCGACAGGGGTTATAGCAATCTCGTTGAAAAACTTCACGGGCTTGGCGCGACTGCCTGGCGTGAAGCAATGACAGAAGAAGAAGTGGAACAGCTTAAAAATACGTGATACCTATTTAAAGAAAACATATCCTCCACATGGAGGGAAAAATGTCTTTAAAGGCGCCTGCCCTTTTAGGCAGCGCCTTTTCTGAATTTTTGTAAATGTGTACTGGATGAAGGGAGAAAGACCATGGAAAGAAGCTTGACAATGGAACTTGTCCGGGTTACGGAGGCAGCAGCACTTGCTTCTGCCCGCTGGATGGGACGAGGTTTGAAGGATGAAGCGGACGATGCAGCCACTTCAGCGATGAGGGATGTATTTGATACTGTCCCGATGAAGGGAACAGTTGTAATCGGTGAAGGAGAAATGGACGAGGCGCCTATGCTTTACATTGGCGAAAAGCTCGGTACGGGATATGGCCCTAGAGTCGATGTTGCGGTAGATCCTCTAGAAGGGACCAACATCGTTGCAGCGGGAGGGTGGAACGCACTCGCAGTTTTAGCTATAGCAGACCATGGAAACCTTCTTCATGCACCTGATATGTATATGGATAAAATAGCGGTTGGTCCGGAAGCGGTTGGCCTGGTAGACATTAATGCCTCTGTCCTTGATAATTTAAAGGCTGTCGCCCGTGCCAAAAATAAAGACATTGAGGATGTAGTTGCCACTGTCCTTAATCGTGAACGCCATGCCAAAATCATTACGGAGCTTCGTGAAGCCGGTGCAAGGATTAAGCTAATCAATGACGGCGATGTTGCTGGAGCAATTAATACAGCCTTTGACTTTACTGGTGTTGATATTCTGTTCGGATCCGGTGGAGCCCCTGAAGGAGTTATTGCGGCTGTTGCACTGAAATGCCTTGGCGGGGAGCTGATTGGGAAGCTTGAGCCTCAAAATGACGCGGAAATTGAACGCTGCAAATCAATGGGCCTTGATGTCAATAAAGTACTCCGAATGGAAGACCTTGTCCGTGGGGATGACGCGATTTTTGCTGCAACTGGAGTTACGGATGGGGAATTACTTAAGGGTGTCCAGTTTAAGGGCTCATATGGTTCTACCCATTCTATTGTCATGCGGGCAAAGTCAGGGACAGTCCGTTTTATCGATGGGCGGCACAGCTTAACGAAAAAGCCTCACCTTGTAATAAAATAAATAATTTTCGTCAGAATTCCGGGCATTTGAAAAGCCCGGGACTTTTGGCGCTAGAAAGATAGTTAAAAAATATGGTTATTTCCTGTAAATAAGGGTAGAATATAAATTGTTTTGCAGGTTTAGTCTATCTTCCAATTAAACTTCAAGAATCCTTCATGTTTAAGAATCCCTCTCTGCACTAAACAAGGTATTTCAACTGTTTATAAAGTGAATCTTCTATCAGTGGGGTTTTCTTATCCCTGCATTGATGGTTAGATGAGCCAATCCGACCTTTACGAGCAGTTGATCTCCCGGTTATTTTCCTTTAATCCTAGAAACTTGAAGTGGGGAGTCTTACTGCCCGTTAAGAGTGGGATAAAAGGTACAGGCGCCAGGTTCGTAAAAAGATGGGTACAAGAATATGGCAATACTGGCAGATGTAAAGATAAACTGCCAGCTGGTACTTTTCTTTGTCTTCCCTTACGGCCAAGGCATCCTTGTGGATGCAGCAAGACATGAACCAAATAAGTAAAGTGTGGTGTCTAAATGGAATTAACAATTACCAGCCTCGAAAATATGAAATTAAAAGAACTATATGAACTTGCGAGGCAATACAAAGTTTCTTACTACAGTAAGCTGACAAAAAAGGAATTGATCTTTTCGATTCTAAAAGCTCGCGCGGAAGAGCAAGGGTTTTTCTTTATGGAAGGCGTCCTGGAAATCATCCAGTCGGAGGGATTTGGTTTCCTTCGCCCGATTAACTATTCCCCAAGCTCGGAGGATATATATATTTCAGCTTCGCAAATCCGCCGTTTTGACTTAAGGAATGGGGACAAAGTATCTGGAAAGGTAAGGCCTCCAAAAGAAAGTGAGCGCTATTATGGACTTCTCCATGTAGAAGCAGTCAATGGTGAAAATCCTGAATCTGCAAAAGAGCGGGTTCACTTCCCGGCATTGACGGCTCTATATCCTGATAGGCAAGTCAAACTGGAAACAACTCCAAAGTATCTTTCCACTCGGATTATGGATCTGGTTGCACCTGTCGGGTTTGGCCAGCGTGGTTTAATTGTGGCGCCTCCAAAGGCAGGCAAGACGATGCTGTTAAAAGAAATTGCCAACAGCATAACCACCAATCATCCGGAAGCGGAACTGATTGTGCTTTTAATCGATGAGCGCCCTGAGGAAGTAACGGACATCGAGAGGTCCGTAGCGGGCGATGTCGTAAGTTCAACTTTTGACGAAGTTCCGGAAAATCATATAAAGGTTGCGGAACTAGTACTGGAACGGGCAATGAGACTTGTTGAACATAAGAAAGATGTCATTATCCTGATGGATAGCATTACCCGGCTGGCGAGGGCGTATAACCTTGTCATCCCGCCTAGTGGCCGTACCCTGTCAGGCGGTATCGACCCTGCTGCATTCCACCGTCCAAAACGTTTCTTTGGTGCAGCAAGGAATATCGAAGAGGGAGGCAGTCTGACTATTCTTGCTACAGCTCTTGTTGATACAGGTTCCAGGATGGATGATGTCATTTATGAGGAATTCAAGGGCACAGGAAATATGGAGCTTCATCTTGACCGTTCCCTTGCGGAGAAAAGAATATTCCCTGCCCTCGATATCCGCCGTTCCGGAACAAGAAAAGAAGAGCTGCTCCTGCCCAAGGACCATCTTGACAAGCTCTGGGCTATCAGGAAGTCAATGTCCGACAGTCCTGATTTTGCAGAGCGCTTCCTGAAAAAGCTAAGGCAAACAAAATCAAATGAGGAATTTTTTGCTCAAGTTGGCGAAGAAATGAAAGCCAGCACCTCGAGAAGACAGCAATCATAAGAAATCCTTTTTCAAGTAAATCCCATCTTGCAAAAAGGACACGTCCCTGATATAATGATACCAGTGTGTTTTTCCACCTCGGGCTTATAGGTGCCCGATTCTATAACTCTGTTTCGGAATGACTCAGGGCGGAAGGAGATGAAAAGAATGAAAGCAGGAATTCATCCAAATTATAAGACAATTAAGGTGACTTGCGCTTGCGGTAACACGTTTGAAACAGGATCTGTTAAAAACGAGATTCGTGTTGAAACTTGCTCCGCGTGCCATCCTTTCTATACAGGCCGTCAAAAATTCGCTGAAGCTGGCGGACGTGTTGACCGCTTCAACAAGAAATACGGCATTAAGCAAGAGCAACAGCAATAATAGCAACTGTACAAAACAGGCAGGATTCAACATCGCTTGCCTGTTTTTTACTTTTAAAAATGCAAAATTTCTCGATTTTTGGCAGATTTTTGGTTTGTACTGCCTAAAAAAGGGTTTTATAGAGTATATATGACGATGTGTGAGACTTAGTTCAAATATACATAATAAATTGACAGGGTATGCAAGGAAGGAGAGGCAGCATTATGTATGTAATGAAGCAAAGCGGTTGGGTTGAAGTCATTTGCGGCAGCATGTTTTCGGGGAAGTCGGAGGAATTAATCCGAAGAGTACGCCGTGCTCAGTTCGCGAAGCAAAAAATTGCTGTTTTTAAGCCGAAAATTGATAACCGCTACAGTGAGGAGTCCGTGGTTTCCCACAACGGTTCCTCGTTTATTGCGATGCCTATTGCTCATTCCACAGCCATTTTTGATTATATTGATGTTGAAACGGATCTTATTGCTATCGATGAAGTCCAGTTTTTTGATGAGGAAATTGTCAATGTGATTCAGCATCTTGCGAATAGCGGATACAGGGTAATTGCCGCAGGACTTGATCAGGACTTTCGAGGGGAGCCTTTTGGCAAAATGCCTGAATTGATGGCGATTGCCGAGTTGGTTACAAAGCTTCAAGCTGTCTGTGCCGTCTGCGGATCGCCTGCAAGCAGGACGCAGCGCCTGATTGATGGCCGTCCTGCTTCATATGATGACCCCGTCATTCTTGTAGGTGCATCAGAAGCTTATGAACCGCGCTGCAGGCATCATCACGAGGTCCCCAACACAGCTGTTGCTGCAAAAGAAGTTGAAATCGATAATAAAACAAAAGCGTTATAAGAAAAGAGGCTGTCCGCCGGTGATGGACAAGCCTCTTTTTTGTTGTTCAGCTTATGAAAATGCTGCAAGGACAGGAGTTCCGGCCTTTAACGATGTGCATGTTCCTGCAAGATGCTCATGCTTTTATTCTGTCTCTATTCTTCAGGTGCTGGTTTCCAATCCTTTATGCCATCTGTTTCTAGAATCCCAATTGTGACGTCCCCAATATCGGGGTCGGCAAGCAGTTTATCCCTGACTCTGAATTTTATATCATCTGCTACTGCGAGTGTGAAACCGCGTTTTAGCTCAATATAACCTTCGATATGATATCTTCTTCCTTCCTGGATGATACGCATTTGCTTGATATCGTCAACATCTGGATCGGCAAGAATGGTCGCTGCTACCCTGTCTTCAATGGCTTTAGGAGCTGCGACACCAATCAGCCCAATTGTATTTTCAAAGCCGATCTTAATTGCTATTCCAAATAACATCAAACCAATCAAGAGCGTCCCAACACCATCGAGGAATAGAAGACCTGTAGTTTTGGAAAGGATAACGGCTCCGAGGGCGAGCAGAGCTCCCAGGGTTGCAATAATATCCTCATAAAAAACCAGCCTGGTTGGCGGAGCAGCGAGACGGACATTTTTAAAAGCAGAAGAAACAATGGCCATTCCCTTAGCTTCGCTCCGAGTTTCATGGACAATTTCCTTCATCGCTTTTACAAGAACCAACCCATCCAGAGCGACAGCAGCGGAGAGAACAAGAACATTAAGCCAAAAGTTTCCTGACTCTTTCGGATGCTGAATCAGTTCCCAGCCTTTTATTAATGTTTCATAGGACATAATGGAAATGACAATAACGGCAATTAATACAAACAAGTTAACAACCCGCCCGAAACCCGTCGGAAACTTACGGGTTGGTGTCTTTTCGGCAATCGCGCTTCCAATAAACACAAATGCCTGATTGGTTGCGTCTGCCACCGAATGGAGAGTGGTTGCCATCATGGTTCCACTCCCGCTAATTATTGCAGCAATTCCTTTAATTATAGCAAGTACTGTATTGGCAAGAGCTGCAATTCCGGAGGATTTGTTCCCTTTTTTTAAAAGTTCCACAAAGGTCAAAATTTTCTCACCCTTTCTAGTTCGCTGATAGGAGGTATACCTGATTAAAGTTACTTTTTATGTCAGTTACCCGCCCTCGTGATGATTAATCCTTTTTAGTATTAACAGTTGGGTTTTGTTATTTTAGATCTTATGAAATAGGATATCTGAAGGAATATAGGGTCATTTGTTTTAAAGAGGGTAAGGAACAAAATATATATAAACCTAAAACTTCCCATGCGCTTTTGACGGAGTAACTGACCTGTAATATAATAAAGAGTACTTATCTTTAGGGATACGTCCCTTTCGTGATTAGCAGAAACAAACCACACCTTTTGGGCAGTCATGCTTACTGCCCTTTAAAAATGGATACAAATATATAGATTAAAGAAACTTGAGGTGAATGAGTGTGTTTGATCGTCTTCAATCTGTTGAGGATCGTTATGAGAAGCTGAATGAGCTTTTAAGCGATCCGGACGTTATTAGTGACTCGAAAAAGCTCCGTGAATATTCCAAGGAGCAGTCAGATATACAGGAAACAGTACAAGTTTATCGGGAATATAAGTCAGCACGTGAACAGCTCCAGGATGCAAAGGTGATGCTGGAGGATAAGCTGGATGCTGATATGCGAGAAATGGTGAAGGAGGAAGTCAGTGAGCTTTCTTCGCAGGTCGAAGAGTTGGAGGCGAGGCTGAAGCTTCTCCTTATCCCAAAAGACCCGAACGATGACAAGAACGTTATATTTGAAATCCGCGGCGCCGCTGGCGGAGATGAAGCTGCATTGTTTGCCGGAGACCTTTACCGTATGTACAGCCGCTATGCAGAGGCACAAGGCTGGAAGACAGAAGTAATGGATGCGAGCCCAACCGGACTTGGCGGATTTAAGGAAATCATCTTCATGATTAATGGCCAGGGTGCCTATTCCAGGCTTAAGTATGAAAATGGCGCCCACCGTGTCCAGCGTGTTCCAGAAACAGAATCAGGCGGAAGGATTCATACATCGACTGCTACTGTTGCATGCCTTCCTGAAGCGGAAGAAGTAGAAATTGAACTCCACGACAAGGATATTCGATTTGATACCTTTGCATCGAGCGGTGCGGGTGGCCAGTCTGTCAACACGACTATGTCTGCCGTCCGTCTTACTCATATTCCAACAGGAATAACAGTATCAATGCAGGATGAAAAGTCCCAGCACAAGAACCGGGACAAGGCGATGAAAATTCTCCGTGCTCGTGTATATGACAAGTTCCAGCAGGAAGCCCAGGCGGAGTATGATCAGGTGCGAAAATCTGCTGTTGGTACCGGTGATCGTTCGGAGCGGATCCGTACCTATAACTTCCCGCAAAACCGTGTGACAGATCACCGTATTGGCCTGACACTCCAAAAGTTGGACATTATCCTCGAAGGAAAGCTTGATGAAATTATCGATGCATTGATTCTTGAGGATCAGTCCCAGAAGCTGGAAGATGCCTCAAATGTGTAAAAAAGTGTTTGAAGCCCTAAACTGGGCTTCTTCTTTTTTAAAAGAGGTGGATCGTGAGGAATTTGCCGGAGAACTGCTGCTGCGGTATGTAACAGGCATGACGAGGACCCAGCTGTTTGCATCAATGCGTGATGAGCTGCCGGAGGAACAATTGATGGCATTCCAAGCTTCGGTAAAGGAGCATGCAGCGGGGAGGCCAGTTCAATATATTATTGGTCACGAGGAATTCTATGGACGGAAATTTATAGTCAACGAGGAAGTATTGATACCACGTCCCGAAACGGAAGAGCTGGTTGATGGCGCAATCAACAGGATAAGGAAGATGTTTGGCAGTCCTGAAGGCTTGGAGTTAGCGGATATTGGTACTGGAAGCGGGGCAATCGCCATCACTATGAAGCTGGAGCTTCCGGGGCTGGGTGGTGTAACTGCTACGGATATTGCAGCTGATTCTTTGAAGGTTGCAAAAAAAAATGCACTAGCGCTTGGGGCAGATATTATCTTTATACAAGGCGATCTCTTGGAGCCTTTCATAGCATCGGGGAGAAAATTGGATGTTCTACTTTCCAACCCTCCGTATATTCCGGATAACGACAAATCATGGATGTCTGATGTGGTAACAGAACATGAGCCGCACCGGGCTTTGTTCGCAGGAACAGATGGGCTTGATTTTTACAGGCGTTTTATGGAACAGCTTCCGATGGTGCTAAACAACCGTTCGCTGATTGGCTTTGAAATAGGAGCAGGGCAAGGGGAGGCAGTTGCTGAGCTTGTTAGGAGAACCTTCCCACAAGGATCGGTGGAAGTTGTTCATGACATAAATGGAAGAGATCGTATGGTTTACGTTTGTAATGAGTGACAGTCATAAATTTTGTGATTCTTTCGAATTATGTGTTTAAGAGGCCGTCAAGTGGGTATAAACATGAGTCGGCATTTTAACACAGGGGGAGATAAACATGAATCATGCCATTGCCGGCATATTTGACTGTTTGCATAAGCTTGAAGATGCCATCATAGAGTTAAAAGCAAACGGCCTCCATTCCGGAGACATGACACTGTTGACAACAGAACCCCATTTTGGGCTAGTTGATATTCCTGCCATCCAGGTCAATGAGCCGCTCATGGTTTGGGATATGATCCTAGAGTATGTAAACAGTGAGGATGTAGAATCCGCTTTTTTGTATACACTGAAGGAATTGATTCTTGAAAAAGGAAAGTTTGTGCTGCTCAAGGAAGTCAGCATATCGGAACCAATCACATAAATGAAGCCGCCCGGCCTGAGTGCCGGGTTTTTTATTTTGAGATATTTCGCCGCCACTTAACAGTAAGTATTCATATTTTCCGAGAAGTGTTCATAAATCCCAAAAAAGTGTTCATAAATCCCATAAAGTATTCATAAATCCGAAAAAGTATTCATAAAAGATAGCAATCTGCTAGCGCACCCGTCTCAAAACACCTGCCATCAAAAAAAATCACCAATTTTAAAAAAATTCCCACACAATGAGAACACTTATATGATGAGATTTGGATAATACCATACCGATCCACACGGGAGGCTCCACTGAGGAGCAAATTTACCTGCAAACCTACAACATCATCATAAACAACCATTTCATTAAAACGTACAACAAACGAATAAGTGCCTCGGGCGGAATTGATAACACCGATCCCTCGAGTAAGTTGGGATTCAAAAAATGTACAATTAAAAGTTTTTCTTTCAGAAAAGAAATTTACTAGTTTATGATTCTTCCATCGTGGCGACACTGTTGATAGTGAAGGGACGGTGGGGGAAATGAACAGTAAACTTCTCGTATGGTTATATTTAGTTGTACTCTCAGTTGGCACCATTGCCAATTTATATATGCCAAAGGTGAAAGCTACCAGCCAGGAGGAGATTGTTATTCCTGGGGAGGCAATTAGGCTAAGAATCTTGGCCAATAGCGACCGGAAACTGGATCAGGACCTTAAGCAGAAGGTTCGCGATGAGGTGAATGTAAAAATTGCAGAATGGGTTGGCGATCTAACCTCGCTTGATCAGGCAAGGGAAACCATAAAAAACAAAATACCAGAAATAGAGAAAATTGCTCGAAATGTTTTAGAAGAAAATGGCTCTAAACAAGAAGCAAAAGCTGAATTTGGCCTAGTGAAGTTTCCTACTAAATTATATGGACAGTTTTTATATCCAGCTGGGGAGTATGAAGCTATTCTGATTACTCTCGGTGAGGGTAAAGGGGCAAATTGGTGGTGTGTCCTGTACCCGCCATTATGCTTTCTTGATTTTTCAAGTGGCACTGCAGTAGCATCTCCGGGTTTTGAAGAGGAAGGCGAAGTAGCTGAACCAGTAATAGATGAAGTTTCTCAAGAAGAGAAGCTAGGGCCAGAGACCGATCAAGATGAAACGTCTGACGATAAAGATGTTCACAATAAAGAACGGGTAGAGGATCAAAAACAGGGTTTAACAGAAGAAACCGAGAAGAATAAACCTGTATTCACACCTGAAGATGAGCAGGCAGTGAAAGTGAAATTCTTTGTCGTAGAAATATGGGAAAACCTTATGAATTAGGCCTTTTGACGGGCCTTTTTATTTTGCAAATTTTAACCTATGTAAAGGGGTTAATAAGTATGGAAGGAGAGGTAACGTTTTCCTCCTTCTTTGCGAAAAGCTATCAACTTTATTACAAAACTGTTTAAGGTGTTTTTAATTGAGAAGGTGGGATAAAAGTAGAGTGTACTACCAATCTCACTTATGAAGGAGGAATCTTACGATGGCTAACAACAACAACGGCAAGATGTCTCGTGAAGAAGCAGGTAGAATGGGTGGAGAAGCAACAAGCAGAAATCACGACCAGGATTTCTATCAGGAAATCGGCCAAAAAGGTGGAGAGGCGACTGCTCAAAACCATGATAGTGATTTCTACTCCGAAATTGGACAAAAGGGCGGGGAAGCTACATCCCGCAACCATGACAAGAACTTCTATGAAGAAATAGGTGAAAAGGGTGGAAAAGCCCGTTGGGAAAACGATAATAAATAACTGATGTTTGATGTATGAGGCTGTCCGGGTTCGGACAGCCTCTTGTCATGTTGTTCTATTCTTTATTCCTCACTCATATTCATAGAGTAGAATACTAGAATTGGAGTGGGGAAAATGCAGTTAACAATAAGACGCGGGGAAAAAACGGATTTTACCAAGATGGTTGAATTTTTAACAAAGGCTGGATTAAGCACAGAGGGTTTGACTGAAGAACTGCAGGGCGGCGTTATATTGGCTGAAGATAGGGAGTGGATAAGAGGATGCCTGGGCATGGAGCAGTATGGAAGCAGCGGGTTGCTCCGCTCTTTAGCCATTTCTCCTGGCATGGGTGAACAGGATTTACTGGCAATGTTTGAACAAATGCTGCTGCTGGCTGCTGAACGAAATATAACAGCTCTATTTCTGGCAACAAATAAACGAAATGCAATTCCATTTTTTGAAATGATAGGATTCAAAAAAATCGTCAAAAACGAATTGCCTTCTGAATTTTTCAATTCTATTCATGTACTGAATGTTTTAAGTATAAACAATTCTATTTTCTTGAAATATTCTTTATAAAGGGTCATTTATCCACAAAGTTATCCACTTTTCCACTGCTGTTATCCACAATATGTTGATAACGCTTGTTTTTACTATCTTCTTCTTTTATTATTGGTTCGAGAACACTTGTGGCTACAGCCGTAAGTTAGATAAAGGTGAAGGTAGAATGGATACAATTATATGGAATGTAGATAACGTCCTTGAAGATACAGATAAAATTAAACAGGCAGCGGCGCTTCTCGCAGCTAACGAGGCGGTGGCTTTTCCGACTGAAACTGTCTACGGGCTCGGCGGCAATGCTGAAAGCGATGATGCGGTCGCGAAAATATTTCAAGCAAAAGGCCGGCCAGCTGATAATCCACTTATCATTCATATTGCTGAAAAAAGTCAAATGACAAAATTTATAGCAGACCTGCCCGAAGTGGCGGAGAAACTTATAGAGGCATTTTGGCCGGGCCCCTTGACTCTCATTCTGCACTTGAAGGAAGGGGTTTTGTCTGAAAGGGCAACAGCTGGTCTTGGAACTGTCGGTGTAAGGATGCCGGATCATCCTGTTGCCCTCGCAATTCTTAAGGAATCGGCGCTTCCAATTGCTGCGCCCAGCGCTAATAGTTCAGGAAAGCCAAGTCCGACTACAGCACGCCATGTTGCGGATGATTTGAATGGGAAGATAGCCGGTATCCTCGATGGGGGAGCAACTGGAGTTGGTGTGGAATCAACAGTCCTGGATTGTACCAGTCCCATTCCTGCTATCCTTAGGCCAGGAGGCATTACCTTTGAACAGCTAGAAGCAGTTATCGGAAAAGTAGAGATCGATCCTGCCCTCCGAAGTGGAGATTCGAAACCAAAAGCACCCGGAATGAAGTATCGCCACTATGCACCTGAAGCTCCGCTATATCTTGTGGATGGCAATAGGGAATTCCTCCAGGCAGCCGCGGCGGATTATATACAGGACGGAAAGCGTGTGGGAATTTTAGCAACGGAAGAAACTGCAGGGGGATATGATGCTAATATCGTCCTTGCGTGTGGCAGGAGAGACAATCTTGAAACCGTGGCAGCCGCACTTTATGATACCTTGAGAATTTTTAATGAACACGAACTTGATATCATCCTGAGTGAAACTTTTCCTGAAGCTGGAGTCGGCCACGCTATTATGAACAGGTTGATGAAGGCAGCCGGAAATAAAGTGATACATGAGTGAAATGCGGAGCAGCGGGATACAGAGGGAATTGAGTGGGCATTTTCATCGCCCGCTGGTTATTAGCTGCTGTGCAAAGCCCGTTGCCCAGGAAAAATCTTTAAGGGCGGTTAACCGCCCTAATTTTTTTCTTATAAACCCAGGATCTTGAGATGTGTCTTAGTTCCAATTAATGCGGGATGAGTCGGTCAGGTAGGTTAAATTTTGCAGTACTTTTCTGAACTTCCTTCTATTCACTGCTGGACGTGCATATCATGAACTAGCATGTCCGGGAGGCTGGTCAGAATGTCGTCATTAGTTGGGGAAATTGCAACGCTGCTTTTAATGGCGTTCGCACTTGGGATGGATGCATTTTCAGTTGGGCTGGGGATGGGTATGTACAGGCTCAGGCTTCGCCAGATTTTAAAAATCGGCATTACGATAGGTATTTTCCATGTTTGGATGCCTCTCGTTGGCATGATTGCAGGCAGGTTCCTGTCAGAGCAATTTGGCTCGTTTGCCTCGTTAATCGGCGGATTGCTGCTGATCCTGCTCGGTATCCAAATGATTTGGGCTGGATTGAGAAAAGGGCAGGAAAGCATTATTACGCCCATTGGTTTAGGTTTGTTGTTTTTTGCCTTAAGTGTCAGCCTCGACAGCTTCTCAGTCGGGCTTACATTGGGGATTTATGGAGCCAGGACCGTGGCAGCAATTGTCTTTTTTGGTTTTGCGGCAACAGTAATGACATGGTTGGGTCTATTAATAGGGAGGAAGGTTCAGGGGTGGCTCGGCTCCTATAGTGAGTCACTTGGCGGCATCATATTGCTGGCCTTTGGCATTAAACTTCTGCTTCCCTTATAATTAGAGGTATAGTGGCCTGGACAGCTTCCGACGTGGAAGCTGTTTTGTTTTGAAGAAAATATTTCCTCTAAAAAAATACCTTTGGTTTTCAAGTTCAAACCGGAGCCTGATTGGATAATTGAGGGTAACAGTTTTATAATGATAGCAAAGGAGGAAGCGTTCATGCATCGTGTGTTGTTTGTTTGTACGGGCAATACGTGCCGAAGCCCAATGGCTGAGGCTATTCTGAAAAATAAGAACCATGAAGGCGTTGAGGTGAGATCTGCTGGCGTCTATGCAATGGACGGGGCTTCTGCTTCATCGAATTCTATAACCGTTATGAATGAAAATAGTATAACTCATAACCATCAATCAAGTCTGCTTACCCATGCTGATGTGGAATGGGCTACGGTCATTCTGGCAATGACGCTCTCGCATAAACAGGCGATTATATCCAACTATCCGCAGGCTGCTTCCAAAACCTTTACCCTAAAAGCGTTTGCGGGAGAGGATGGCTATCCGGATGTGAGTGACCCATATGGGGGCGACGTGGATGTGTATCGGGCGACATTTGCGGAGTTAGTGCAGCTCATTGATAAGGCGATGAGTCGGCTGCTGCGAAAGTAAAGACTGGTTATGTAAAACGTATTCACTGAGTAAATCAGCGCTGGCAGGTTTAGACAAGCTTCCTTCAGAACCGGATTAATCATAACAATTAGCAGGAGGAGTCACAATGAAAGTAGCACTTGCTTCAGACCATGGAGGGGTGAATATCCGAAAGGAAATTGCATCCCTTCTAGAAGAATTAAATATTGAATATAAGGATTTTGGCTGTGAATGCAGCACATCGGTCGATTATCCGGATTATGCCTTGCCTGTGGCAGAGAAGGTTGCTTCTGGAGATTTTCATAGGGGAATTTTGATTTGCGGGACTGGAATCGGAATGAGTATCGCCGCAAATAAGGTGAAGGGCATTCGCTGTGCACTTGTCCATGATACTTTTAGCGCAAAAGCAACAAGGGAACACAATGATACGAATATGCTTGCTATGGGTGAGCGGGTTATAGGGCCTGGCCTAGCCAGGGATATCGCGCAAATTTGGCTGACCACTGAATTCACGGGTGGCCGACATGCCAACCGGGTTGGCAAAATTACTGAATACGAAAAGAAAAACCAATAGGCTTATTATAAAACTGATTGGTAATTTCGCTGAAGCAGGCCGGGTACTCTTTTTATATAATGATGGTTTTGGAGATGGATTTCAGTCTGCCTATAAGGGGGATTAATAATGTCAGATACAATTGAAGAACTTGAACAGGAGTTATCGGAAATCCTCGAAGCGTTTCTAGACCAAGTGAATATTCGTTCCGGAAGCCTGATGGTAGTTGGCTGCAGTACAAGCGAGGTTGCTGGAAAGAGAATCGGGACAGCCGGGACAATAGAAATTGCTGAACTAATTTATCGGCAGCTGGATAAGTTCCGAGATAAAACAGGGGTGAAATTGGCATTTCAGTGTTGTGAGCACTTAAATCGAGCTTTGATAGTCGAAAGGACGACCGCCAGTGACCACAATTTAGAAGAAGTATCTGTCGTACCAGTTCGCCATGCCGGCGGTGCCATGGCTACATATGCGTTTAATAGGATGGAAGATGCTGTTGTAGTTGAATCAATTCAGGCGGAAGCTGGAATTGATATTGGCGAAACCTTGATAGGTATGCATTTGAAGCGAGTTGCGGTTCCTGTCAGGGTGGGCCGAAGAAGGCTTGGGGAAGCTAACGTAACCTTGGCTAAAACGAGGCCAAAGCTTATCGGAGGCCCGCGGGCTGTCTACGAGCGGACATCAGAGAATCTTTCCTGCACCTGAGTATCTTTTCCAATAGGAAACTGCTAAAATAATAGAGAATTTTCAGCATTTTGATTACAGGACGTTCAAGGGGGATTATCATGAAGCATTTGGCAGAACGGGATCCACAAGTTTTTGAAGCAATCCAAAAGGAATTGGGAAGACAGCGTTCAAAAATTGAACTAATTGCATCGGAGAATTTTGTCAGTGAAGCGGTTATGGAAGCGCAAGGATCGGTGCTTACTAATAAATATGCGGAAGGCTACCCTAACCGGCGCTATTATGGCGGATGTGAATATGTAGATATTGCCGAGGACTTAGCTCGTGATCGGGTTAAGGAAATCTTTGGAGCTGAACATGCCAATGTCCAGCCTCACTCAGGCGCCCAAGCAAACATGGCGGTATATTTTACTATACTTGAGCCGGGAGATACTGTACTAGGCATGAATTTGTCCCATGGCGGCCATTTAACACACGGCAGCCCTGTAAATTTCAGTGGGGTTCAATACAAGTTTATTGAGTACGGCGTTGATCAGGAAACACATTTGATTAATTACAATGATGTCCGTGAAAAGGCACTTGAGCATAAGCCTAAGCTGATTGTAGCGGGGGCTAGCGCATATCCTCGTGAAATTGATTTTAAAAAGTTTAAGGAAATTGCCGATGAAGTTGGCGCATATTTAATGGTCGACATGGCCCATATTGCCGGTCTTGTTGCTGCAGGCCTTCATCAAAGTCCTGTTCCTTATGCTGATTTTGTAACATCGACCACGCATAAAACTCTCCGCGGCCCTCGAGGAGGATTAATTCTTTGCCGTGAGGAGTTTGCCAAGAAAATAGACAAGTCCATCTTTCCGGGAATCCAAGGGGGGCCGCTTATGCATGTCATTGCAGCCAAGGCTGTTGCATTTGGTGAAGTCCTTCAGGATTCCTTTAAGGAATATGCCAAAAATATTATTGAAAATGCGAAGGCTCTTGCAAATGGTTTGCAGGCGGAAGGTGTTTCACTTGTATCTGGCGGGACCGACAACCATCTAATTCTGATTGATCTCAGATCGCTTGGATTGACCGGTAAAGTTGCTGAAAAGATTTTGGACGAGATTGGTATTACTGTCAACAAAAACACGATTCCATTCGATCCTGAAAGCCCTTTTGTCACAAGCGGCATCCGTATCGGAACTGCAGCTGTCACTTCCCGTGGCTTTGGTGCTGAAGAGATGAAGGAAATTGCTTCGTTGATTGCTTTTACTTTGAAAAACCATGATGATGAGACAAAACTAACTGAGGCAAAGGAACGCGTTGACGCGTTAACCGAAAAATTCACTCTCTACCCTGAATATTAAATCAAGATAGCCGGCATCCATAAATTGGGCCGGCTTTCCTTTTTACATGTTTGTTGCCCTTGTGAATTTTTTTCTGTAAAATGAGACGAAGTGTGAAACGATATAGTTAACTAAACCAAATAGTAGAGGGGCGATTATAGTGGCAAAAGTTCATGTTTATGACCATCCGCTAATTCAGCACAAGTTGACCTACATACGTGACAAAGACACCGGAACAAAGGAATTCCGCGAACTGGTGGATGAAGTCGCGACACTAATGGCCTATGAAATTACAAGGGACATGCCTCTTGAAGACATTGAAATTGAAACTCCAGTCAGCCTGGCGAAGGCCAAGGTCCTGTCCGGCAAGAAAATCGGCCTTGTTCCAATTCTTCGTGCAGGTATTGGGATGGTCGATGGAATCCTAAAATTGATTCCGGCTGCAAAGGTTGGGCATATCGGGTTGTACCGTGATCCCAAAACATTGAAACCTGTAGAATATTATGTAAAGCTTCCAAGCGATGTAGAAGAACGTGATTTCATCGTTGTCGATCCAATGCTTGCGACAGGCGGTTCTGCCATTGAGGCTATCCACTCCTTGAAAAAGCGTGGCGCAAAGCAAATTAAATTTATGTGCTTGATCGCGGCTCCTGAAGGCGTCGAAGCACTGAAAGAAGCTCATCCTGATGTTGATATATACATTGCCGGGCTTGACGAGAAGCTGAATGACCATGGCTATATCGTACCTGGGCTAGGCGATGCTGGCGACAGGCTGTTTGGAACTAAATAAACAACCAAAAGCGCAAGCGCCTCGGTCATCGCCGTACAAAATGGAGGGACTTCGACTGAGATAAAGGAATCATGAAGAGCGCAAGCGTGTTCGTGCATGACTTATCGTAGGGAGGAGGCCTGAAGTTTGATAAGCGATAGGCGCTCCTCATTACGCTATCGCGTAATTTCGTGCGATGCATCTCGAGGAAGCTTTCCTTGTGGAGCTAGACGTAGACGCTGGAACTGGATTTGCCCAGAATCGTTATTAAATTGTGATATTTAAAAAAGCCGGAACGGAATCCTAAAGGGTTTCGTCCGGCTTTTTTGTGTTTAAATATCCTTTTTCGCTTACTATAGATGCCTTAAGAAACGCTGTGGGTTTTCTAGGAAATCCTTAATCAGGCGTACGTGCTCGACTTCTTCGTATGGGGTTTTATTAAATAATCCTTCATCAAGGGTGTAAATATCTGCGCCGGGAATGGCCATAAGCATCGGTGAATGGGTAGCAATAATAAATTGGGCATCCATCCTGACCATTTCAAGAATAAGAGAGATTAGTGTCAGTTGTTTCAAGGGAGACAATGGGGCTTCGGGCTCGTCCAGAAGATAGAGGCCAGATGGGCGAAATCTTGCCTGGAACAGGTCCAAAAAGCTTTCCCCGTGTGACCGGACCTCCAGTCCATCCCCGTAGAGCTCCTGTAAATCGTAAAGCGTCCTGGCATAAGGAAGCGCTTCGAGGCTAAACTTGTCCCGCTCACGAATTTCTTTTACTGCTTGTTTAGATTCAATTTTTACTTCAGCGAGCTTTCTGGAAAAATTTATAAAGTCATTGGCACGGAAGAAAAACCCGTTTTTTGAACGAATTTTCCACGTCAGCTTTAACTTTTGCCCGAGCTCCCGGGCAGGTTCAAGCGAGCTATCTGAATCAATTGTCACAGCGGAACCAATAAGGGGGATTCCGCTATTGGCGGCAATGGCCTCAAGAAAGGTAGACTTGCCTGACCCATTTTCCCCTACAAATAGAGTAACCTTATTTTCAAAAGTGAAATCTTTGAAGTTTTGAACAAGGGGCAGGTTAAAAGGATAATATGATTCATGTATTTCCTTAACTAGAGTGACACGTTTTAGATGAACCATGGGGCTACCTCCCGTAATCGTTACAGTAACAATAGCAGAAAGTTCAGCTTAACAAAATTAAAAAAACCAAAGCAAGTGGTGCCTGCTTTGGTTTTCCTATCATCGCTGGATAAAAACTTCATTTAGCTTATTAAATTGGATCAGGATTTTTCCTGCACTGTTTATCGTAATTCCTTCTGGCTCTCTAGCTGTATTCAGCTTTACCCTGACTTTGTTTTTGCCATACTTATCAAAGGTCATGTATTCCCCGTTGGATAATAGATAGTATTTTCCATTCCCATAGGCAAACCCTTGGATTGGCTTTCCGGAGGTTGTGCCAATCATTCCGCTAATATGAATCTTTTCACGCCAATCCCTGGTAGCCCATGTACCGCTGCCTAAGTGAATTTTATTAATATCATATCCATCCCCTGATTTGGAAACAGCCACTGCTGTATTTGAATCAAGCATGGCAACGACATTTGGGTGGATGCTTGTAGGAACCTTCCACTTGCGAACTACCGTAAGTGTGGAAGGATTTATTTTTTGAAGGGTATAGCTTTCTTGTCCTTTCACATCCGCCAATTGATAGAGATAACCGCTTTTATACGCAATTGCCTGTCCGTGGCCGATTGTAAGTCGAGCGCTCTTTTTCAGAAGCACTCCCTTAGGACTATATTTGTATATATATCCGTAAGTGGTTTTGTCACCAGTGGCATATGTTAAATACATATTGTTATACTGATCAACTGCAATTCCTTGCAGGCTCCTAATATCATTAAGATTGGTAACAGTAGATGAGTTTCGGTATGGATAAAACAGGGTTTTAACAGAAATCTTGTTACTGAATGTAAGTGAATGTATCGTCATCGCGGCCTTTGCCCGTAACCCGTCGTTCGTTATTGCGAAAATTCCAATCAGTACAGAAAGTAAAACTGCTGTAATTTTGTACCTGGCTTGTTTCATTACGTTCCCCCTGTGTTGTATTTTCTCTGTCTTTTCCATTTTAAAGGAAGCAAAACCCTCTGTAATGGGAACATAGTCGCAAAAAGTATGGCAGTTTTTGGAGAAAAGTGTATTTCGCATACTTTTCATGACTCCGTTAAACCCTATTAAGACAAAGGAGGGTATTGTATGCGGAAATTAACAGTTGCTATGTTTTTAATCTTATTGCTGTGTGAAGTCCAAAAAAGTGAGGCGGCCATATCAGTGCCTCCACTTCCTGAAGAAGATCCGAAAGCTATCGAGTCGGGAATAGTTATTATGAAGGAAAAGGCAACTGAAGATGAAATCCGCAGACTTCTAAAGAGATACCCAAGTGTTAAACTCCGCTATGTATTTTCAGAATCAATTTATGGATTTTCTCTAGAAGGGAATCATGGGGAAATTTTGAAGTTGGAAAAAGAAGCATGGGTTGAGACTTTTTCACCTATTAAAACGTATAAAAGTGAAACTCTCACACAAGAGCTAAATCGGACTAACTCAATAGATAAAGATTATTCAGTGAGCAGCTATCCACTCTTAATTAACACCCAGCAACGGTTGACGGGAAGAGGGGTTAGTGTTGGGGTTATTGATACCGGAATTGATTATACTCATCCCGATTTAAGAAGAGCTTATCGAGGCGGCTGGGACTTCGTTGATCATGACGCTGACCCGATGGAAACAAAAGGAGGCTCTGGTGCGTCAACCATACACGGGACGCATGTAGCAGGAATTATTGCAGCAAATGGAAAAATGCGCGGTATAGCACCGGATGCGATGCTCAGGGCATACCGGGCCCTTGGTCCGGGTGGGACAGGCACTTCTGAACTTGTATTGGCCGCGATTGATCAAGCTATTAAGGATAAGGTAGATATTCTAAATCTGTCTTTAGGCAATGATGTGAATGGTCCTGATTTGCCTATTTCAGTTGCTTTAAATAAGGCAGTTGAAAAAGGGGTTGTCGCAGTTGTTTCAAACGGGAATTCAGGTCCAGGGCAATGGACGGTCGGTGCGCCTGGAACATCCTCTAAGGCAATTTCTGTGGGTGCTTCCACACCTCTTATGAAAGTTCCGTATATATTAATAGAAGGAACAAACGAAAAAATGAAGCTAGAAACAATGGCTGGTTCTGAACAATGGAAATCAAGTCCTTCATTCGATTTAACAGATGGAGGCTATGGCACTGAACATGAGTTGAGACAGTCAAAAAATAAAGTTGCCCTAATCAAAAGGGGAAAGTTGACCTTTGCCCAAAAAGTGCAGAATGCACTAAGAAAGGGGGCTAAGGGAGTAATTATATACAATAATGTAAAAGGCGGCTTTGCAGGCAATTTAAACTCCACTGCCCCATTCCCGGTATCATCAATTACAAATGCTTCGGGAGAACACCTTTTAAGCCGATTAATAGCAGGTAAGGATTCAGCCCGTATTATCTTTAAGGAGGAGAGTAACCTTTTAGCGCCATTTAGCTCAAGGGGCCCTGTTACAGGAACGTGGGAAATCAAACCTGATGTAGTTGCCCCAGGGGTGGCTATTTCCAGTACAGTTCCTGGAGGATATTTGCAATTAAATGGGACAAGCATGGCCGCTCCTTATGTAGCGGGTGTATGTGCTCTCATAAAACAGGCACATCCAGAGTGGACTCCGCAAGAAATAAAAGCGGCACTCATGAATACAGCACTTCCTTTGCATCAGAAAAGCGGTAAGGATTACAAAACCTTTGAACAGGGGGCCGGGCGTGTGCAGCCAGAGAAGGCTGCCAGTCATAATGTGCTTGTTATGCCAGGTTCAATTACCTTTGGAAAAATGCCCAGGACATTATGGAAATCAGCAGAAACAAGTTGGCTTACAATTAAAAATGTTGGCTCAGGAAGGGTTAGGGTTGCCTTTTCGATACCTCCCAGCCAGGCGGGACTTGACTGGAGGATGCCTTTGCCCTTTGAGTTAGGGCCAGGCGAGAAGAAGGCGGTCTCAATTACGTTGCGTATTGATCCCGATGAGTTGAAAGGAAAGATAGCTGAGGGTGCTTTTTCACTGCAAGCCGGAGACAATAAAATCAGAGTCCCGTATATCTTTGCTTACACTGAACCAGATTACCCTCGGGTGATGGGGTTTGAATTTGCCGAGGGCGATGCCCCAGGAAACTATTTATATGAAGTATATTTACCTGGGGGAGCGGAAGAGTTTGGAATTGCCCTTTTCAGAAAATCAGATTATACATTCTCTGGATTCCTTGATTATGGGAGAAGAATTGAAAGAGGATATAGGAAACGGAAAATTGTACAGGAAAACCTTCCCGGCCCTGGACTATATATCGCAAAAATATTTGCCAGGAAAGCGGGAAAAGAGGATATGGTGGAAACGATTATTCAGATTGAACCATGAAAAGAAAATAATGAGGAGTGAGAGTTCAGTAAGTGAAATAAATTTACATACATTATGGAAGGGTAAACTCACTCCTCTTAGGTGGCTTTATACAGTCCTAAATATTTTCAATTGTCGAAAAAACAGGCATCCTTGAATCAAAAATGATATAATACAAACATAAACAATTCACACACAGTGCAAATATAATAGAGATAGTCTATCAAGCTATTTTTACAATTATGACCGCTTTTTGGGAAAGTTTGTGAATCTATTCACCACAAATGAATTGACATCGACAAAGTGCTATTGTATGCTAACAAAGGGCATGAATGATAGGGTTTTCATAAAATTCCTGCAACAATGTTCCATCTATACAGGATTCTTCTATACATAACCTCTTTTGCCCGTTTCTCATTCTCTGAAGAGAGGATGCGATAAAATGCGTCGTGACGAACGCCACCCTTTTAAGGCAATGGCACTAATGTCGGCAATCCTCTCCCAGCTAGTCGGCTCAATCCTGTTTGGCATATTTGCCGGAAGATGGCTGGACGGCAAGGCCGATACGGAACCCCTTTTCTTAATTATTGGGCTGTTCATTGGATTGACAATGGGTGTCTATGCCATGATTCGCCTCATAAATCATTATTACTCAGGAGATTAATACAGACATGTCCGATATTGGGACCATTTATTCCCGGATTCGAAGATACTTATTTTTTTTGCTATCGATTTATGTCCTCGGCTGGGGTTTTACTGACTATCCGCACATATTCGGCGGTCTTATATTAGGCACCGCATTAAGCATGTTCAATTTATGGCTGATGGTGAGGAAAATGGGACAGTTTGATAGTGCTGTTGCACAGGGAAGAAGGGTCCGTTCTTTGGGTTCTATGTCGAGAATGGCAACCGGAGCCCTGTCAGTCATCATATCTATGAGATATCCAGACCAGTTTCATATTATCAGTGTAGTTTTGGGATTAATGACATCCTATATTGTCATTATGATAGATTTTTTCAAAGAATCATTTTTGCGTAATTAGCTTGAGCAGAGAAGCGAGGTGAATACTATTGCATCATGAAAATCCAATAGTGGGTCCGTTTTTTGGTCTGTATTTCAATCTGGCAAACATTTTAATGATTACGGTAGCAACAGCCATTGTGTTCCTTATAGCGTTGCTGGCAACCCGTAAGCTGGCAATGAGGCCGACTGGTATGCAGAATTTCATGGAGTGGGTCATGGATTTTGTAAAGAACATCATTAATAGTACCATGGACTGGAAAACTGGAGGAAGATTCCATATCCTCGGCATTACCCTGATAATGTACATATTTGTCTCAAACATGCTTGGGCTGCCATTCTCAGTCGTCATTAAAGGTGAACTTTGGTGGAAATCTCCAACTGCAGATCCGGTCATAACCCTGACACTTGCAACTCTGGTTGTAGGGCTGTCTCACTATTACGGTGTGAAAATGAGGGGTTTGAAGGGGTACAGCAAGGAATTCTTCCAGCCATTCTGGTTCATGTTCCCAATTAAGCTCATTGAGGAATTTGCTAATACCTTAACGTTAGGACTTCGTCTTTACGGTAACATTTATGCGGGGGAAATCTTACTTGGTTTGCTTGCAGGAGGATTGGCAACCGGATTCTGGGGCAATCTTGCCGCAGTTATTCCAACGCTGGCGTGGCAGGGCTTCTCAGTCTTTGTCGGTGCCATTCAGGCTTTTATTTTTACCATGTTAACGATGGTTTATCTGGCCCATAAAGTCAGCAGTGACCATTAATATATACCCGTCCAAGTTTTGGACAAACAAAACCACTATTTACCTTACACTAAGGAGGAACTTTTAAATGGGTCTTATAGCAGCAGCAATTGCAATTGGTTTGGCAGCACTAGGTGCAGGTATCGGTAACGGTCTTATCGTTTCTAAAACAGTCGAGGGTATTGCACGTCAGCCTGAAGCTCGCGGTATGCTTCAAACAACTATGTTCATCGGGGTTGCGTTGGTTGAGGCGATTCCTATCATCGCGGTTGTTATCGCATTCATGGTTCTAGGCCAATAAAGCTATTCAATGTTCAATAATGGCGAAGATCATTCCATAATGAACCTTCGCCATTGCTTTATGCCCTTATCTTTGAAGGCAGGCAACGGGTTTCCTTCCTTACATAGGGCAGTGTATTTTAGTTGAAAGTAGTTTGGGATACTTTTTGCTTTTTTATGTAGAAAAACCAGTTTGCCAAATATGTGCGACTACAGTTCTATCAAAAAAGCAGATAGCCATCCAAATCATATATGTATCCGGAAATTGTATGACTCTTGAAGGGAGTGACTCGAGGGTGTTGACAAGTTTAGTTTTGGGTGTGGCCGAGAATGGCGAAAAAGCGCCCCTTTTTAACGGCGGAGATATTCTTTTCCAATTAGTAATGTTCATAATTCTGTTGGCATTGCTCAAGAAGTTCGCATGGGGACCGCTGATGGGCATCATGCAAGAGCGTGAACAACATATATCAAATGAAATAAGCCAGGCTGAAAGAGCAAATCTTGAAGCTAAAAAACAACTTGAAGAACAGCGCGAACTTCTGAAAGAAGCACGTGTTGAGGCTCAAGGCCTTATTGAAAATGCCCGCAGGCAGGGAGATGTCCAGCGCGAGGAAATCATTGCGATTGCCCGTACAGAGGCTGATCGGATTAAAGAATCTGCTAAGATGGAAATCGAGCAGCAAAAGGAACAGGCTGTTGCAGCTATCCGCGAGCAGGTTGCCTCACTTTCTGTCTTGATTGCTTCTAAAGTCATTGAGCGTGAGCTAGGTGAGCAAGATCAGCAGAAGCTGATTGATGAATTTATCCAAGAGGCAGGAAAAGGCCGATGAGCACTTCCATGATTGCAAAACGCTATGCGCTGGCTTTGTTCAAGCTGGCTAAAGAACAGGGCCTGCTGGATGTGATTGAAGAAGACCTGAGGGTTGTTAGGGACGTTTTCAATTCCAATAGTGAGTTAAATGCAGTGCTTAAATCCCCGAGATTATCTCTGGACCAGAAGAAAGTCATTGTAAAAGGTGCTTTTACAGGTATTAATCCATATGTGCAAAACACGTTAATGATACTGATTGACCGCCATCGTGAAAATGAAATTCCAGGTGTTGCTGACGGGTATATCGATCTCGCAAATAATGCGAGAGGGATTGCCGAGGCGAAGGTCTATAGTATTCGTCCACTTTCTGATGAAGAGAAAATAGCACTATCTGCTTCGTTTGCCGCTAAGGTAGGCAAGCGTGCGCTTCGGATTGAGAATATCATTGATACCGATCTTCTTGGCGGAATCAAGGTACGCATTGGAAACCGAATTTTCGACGGCAGCCTGCGCGGCAAGCTGGACCGTCTTGAACGTAAATTATTGACCTAGATTTGTAGATAGGGGTGAAACTCATGAGCATCAAAGCTGAAGAAATTAGTGCGCTGATAAAACAGCAAATCGAAAACTATCAGTCGGAAATTCAAGTGAGTGATGTTGGTACAGTTATCCAGGTGGGTGACGGTATTGCTCGTGCTCATGGCCTCGACAATGTCATGGCTGGAGAACTTGTTGAGTTTTCGAACGGCGTTATGGGAATGGCACAAAACCTTGAAGAAAATAACGTTGGTATTATCATCCTTGGACCATACACGGAAATTCGCGAAGGCGATGAAGTCCGCCGTACTGGCCGTATTATGGAAGTACCTGTAGGGGACGCCCTGATTGGCCGCGTTGTTAACCCTCTTGGCCAACCGATTGATGGATTGGGCCCAATCAATACAACTAAGACTCGTCCTATTGAAGCGGTTGCTCCAGGGGTTATGGACCGTAAATCTGTTCATGAGCCGCTGCAGACCGGTATCAAGGCAATTGATGCTCTTGTACCAATTGGCCGCGGCCAGCGTGAGCTTATCATCGGTGACCGTCAAACTGGTAAAACAACGGTTGCGATTGATACAATCATCAACCAAAAAGGCCAGAATATGATTTGTATTTATGTTGCAATCGGACAAAAAGAATCAACTGTACGAAATGCGGTTGAAACACTTCGTAAATACGGTGCTCTTGATTATACAATTGTTGTTACTGCGGCTGCATCCCAGCCAGCTCCTCTATTGTACCTAGCTCCATATGCTGGTGTATCAATGGCTGAGGAATTCATGTATGATGGCAAGCACGTGCTAGTCGTTTATGATGACCTTTCCAAGCAAGCAGCAGCGTACCGTGAGCTTTCCTTGCTGCTCCGCCGCCCTCCAGGCCGTGAAGCTTATCCAGGGGACGTTTTCTACTTGCACAGCCGCCTGCTTGAGCGTGCTGCTAAGTTGAGCGATGCAAAAGGTGCTGGTTCTATCACCGCATTGCCGTTCATTGAAACACAAGCAGGAGACGTTTCTGCTTATATTCCGACAAACGTTATCTCCATCACGGATGGACAGATTTTCCTTCAGTCTGACCTATTCTTCTCCGGCGTACGTCCGGCGATTAATGCCGGTCTTTCTGTATCACGTGTAGGGGGTTCTGCACAAATCAAGGCAATGAAGAAGGTTTCCGGTACACTTCGTCTTGACCTTGCTTCATACCGTGAATTGGAGGCATTCTCCCAATTCGGTTCTGATCTTGATAAAGCTACCCAGGCGAAGCTTGGCCGTGGTGCCCGTACAGTAGAAGTCCTAAAGCAGGATCTTCACAAGCCGCTCGCTGTTGAAAAGCAGGTTGCAATTCTGTATGCGCTGACTCGTGGATTCCTTGATGATATTCCTGTCAGTGATATTCGCCGTTTTGAATCCGAATTCCATTCCTGGCTCGACCATAACCGCAAAGAAGTGTTGGATCATATCCGTACAACGAAGGAACTTCCATCGGACGACGATATGGCATCTGCAATCAATGACTTCAAAAAGACATTTGCAGTTTCTGAATAATTAGAAAAAGCGAAAGCACTCGTTTAGCTTTGAAAAATTATTCTCCAACACAAAAAGGCCCGGGGGAGTATGCCCCCGCGCCGAACTTTGAGAAAAGGGTGGTGAGAGAAGAGTGGCATCATTACGCGATATAAAATCCCGGATAAACTCCACAAAAAAGACAAGCCAAATCACCAAAGCAATGGAGATGGTATCTGCTGCTAAGTGGAACCGGGGTGTGACCAATGCAAAATCATTTGTCCCATATATGGAGAAAATCCAGGAAGTAACAGCTTCCATAGCTGTTGGCAGCAAGGATTCAAATCATCCAATGCTTCAGCATCGCCCGGTAAAAAAGACCGCCTATCTTGTTATCACTTCTGACAGGGGCCTTGCCGGGGCATTCAACAGCAATATTTTGCGTCAAAGCCTTCAGGCCATCCAAGAGCGCCATAAATCCAACGATGAGTTCGGAATTATTGCAATAGGCCGGGTGGGCCGCGACTTCTTTTTGAAAAGGGGCATGAACGTTGTGCTGGATATTGTCGGAATTTCGGATCAGCCGTCATTCGATGATATTAAAGAAATTGCCAGCAATACGGTCGGAATGTTCTCTGATGGTACATTCGATGAACTTCATATGTACTATAGCCATTATGTAAGTGCAATTTCACAGGACGTTACTCATAAAAAGTTACTGCCGCTGACGGATATTGCAGCGTCATCAAAGCTTACATCCTATGAATTCGAACCAAACGCTGAAGAGATTCTGGACGTTCTACTTCCACAATATGCTGAAAGCTTGATTTATGGAGCTCTTCTAGACTCTAAAGCAAGCGAGCATGCTGCAAGGATGACAGCAATGAGGAATGCGACAGATAACGCCCATGAATTGATCAGTTCTTACAGTTTGACATATAACCGTGCACGCCAGGCCGCGATTACTCAGGAAATTACCGAGATCGTCGGCGGGGCATCCGCGCTGGAGTAGATAAAGGTTTTCTTCCTCTATTGGGAAGGATGTAATAGGCCGGGTAGTGGTGCGGGGTGTCCCGCCGTTCTCCCGCCTTTTTAAAGCGCCTGGAATGAAACTTTAATTCCGGCTTTCGGATTATCGCAAATAGGAAAGTATCAGTTCGTACTTTTCTAACGCAAAAGAAAAACGAGGGCTAAAAAGCTAGCCGGTTTTTCTAACGATAGGAGGGAAAACGATGAACACAGGACACGTCCTGCAAGTTATGGGTCCGGTTGTTGACGTAAAGTTCGAAAGCGGTAAACTTCCGGAAATCTATAATGCATTAACTATTAATTCCAAAGCGCGCAACGAATCGGAAGTGGATATCCATCTGACATTGGAAGTTGCCCTTCATTTGGGTGATGATACTGTCCGCGCAATTGCAATGGCTTCAACTGATGGCCTAACTCGCGGCATCGAAGTTACCGACACTGGAGCACCTATTTCTGTTCCCGTTGGTGATGTAACACTAGGCCGTGTATTCAACGTGCTTGGCCAGACAATCGATCTTAAAGAGGATGTTCCTCAAAGTGCACGCAGGGATTCCATCCACCGTGAAGCGCCTACTTTTGATCAGCTTTCTACAGAGGTTGAAATTCTTGAAACAGGAATTAAGGTTGTAGACCTTCTTGCGCCATATATCAAAGGTGGAAAAATTGGTCTCTTCGGTGGTGCCGGTGTAGGTAAGACGGTTCTTATTCAGGAATTGATTAATAATATTGCCCAGGAGCACAGCGGTATCTCCGTATTCGCAGGTGTTGGGGAGCGTACTCGTGAGGGTAACGACCTATACCACGAAATGACTGATTCAGGCGTTATTAAACAAACAGCAATGGTATTTGGCCAGATGAACGAGCCTCCAGGCGCGCGTATGCGTGTTGCCCTGACTGGATTGACAATGGCTGAATTCTTCCGTGATGAGCAAGGCCAGGATGTACTGTTCTTCATGGATAATATCTTCCGTTTCACTCAGGCGGGTTCCGAAGTATCTGCTTTGCTTGGCCGTATGCCTTCAGCGGTTGGTTACCAGCCGACGCTTGCAACAGAGATGGGACGCCTTCAAGAGCGTATTACATCTACAAACAAAGGTTCTGTTACATCCATTCAGGCAATTTATGTACCAGCCGACGACTATACAGACCCGGCCCCGGCTACTACTTTCGCCCACCTGGATGCAACAACGAACCTTGAGCGTAAGCTTTCCGAAATGGGTATTTATCCAGCGGTGGATCCGCTTGCATCGACTTCCCGTGCCTTGTCGCCATCAATTGTTGGTGAAGAGCACTATGAAGTTGCCCGCCAAGTACAGCAAACTCTGCAGCGTTATAGGGAACTGCAAGATATCATTGCAATCCTGGGTATGGACGAACTCGGTGATGATGACAAGCTTGTTGTACACCGTGCGCGTCGTGTTCAAAACTTCCTGTCACAAAATTTCCACGTTGCTGAGCAGTTCACAGGCCAGCCTGGATCATATGTGCCAGTTAAAGAAACAGTTAAAGGCTTCCGTGAAATCCTTGACGGCAAATACGACCATCTTCCTGAAGATGCATTCCGCCTCGTCGGCCGCATTGAAGATGTTGTTGAAGCAGCAAAACGCATGGGTGTAGAGGTTTAAACCAGCCAGGAGGGTGAAAAATGAGGACGATTAAAGTCAGTGTTGTAACTCCCGATGGCCCGGTATATGAATCTGATGTTGAGATGGTCAGCACGAAGGCCCAGAGCGGTGAACTGGGAGTCCTTCCCGGCCATATTCCAATGGTTGCTCCGCTGGAAATTGGTGCTGTAAGGATGAAAAAGGATGGAAAAACCGAATTTGTTGCAGTAAGCGGTGGATTCCTTGAAGTCCGTCCAGACCAGGTAACAATTCTGGCCCAGGCTGCTGAACAGTCCAGTGCCATTGATGTGGAGCGTGCCCTGCGTGCGAAAGAGCGTGCTGAACAGCGGCTCAGAGAGCGACAGCAGGAAAATGTCGACTTCAGACGGGCTGAGCTTGCTCTGCAAAGAGCTATCAACCGTTTGACTGTTGCTGAAAGAAGATTATAAGATTAGATAACGAAGGCTGATTACAGAGTCGTCCACAAGCGGCGGCTTCTGTAATCAGCCTTTTTTAGCTTAGCAAAAATTTTATTATTTATATGGGAAATTAGGTAATGGTAAAAAATAGTTTATTTGTATTATTTTTTCTAAATTGGTTTATTCAAGAGTTTGGCCGGGTATCTCAAATATTGTAATAAATAAGCCAACAGGAGCAACTCCATAAAACTTATTCCAATACATATTGAAAAAGGCAAACCATCTGAAAGGATGGGACGCAAAGCCTAGGAACCTGTAATCAGTAACTTGATCATGGTCGTCCAGCTGCCAGGACTCATTTCTGGCAGCTTTTTGTTGTTTTTAATAGGTCCTTAATGGCTAATGCCATTTGGAATAATGAACATTCTGGGGGAGGTGTCTCAAAATTAGACTGAATATTCGGAATACAATTAAAGAATAAAGAAAGAGGGGACTGTCTTTGAAAAGAAAAACATATAAAATCACATCACTACTTTTCTTAGTATTGCTTATGATTTTTAACCTACTTCCAAATGGGGCTGCTTCAGCCAACAATAAAAGTAATGGAGGAGCTGCGCAGCCTAAGGAAGGTTATGAAATGTTTAAGGTGGATTCAGAGTCCTGGAAGGATGGTGTTTATAAGCATCATGGGGGAAACCTGGAACTCAATTTGAAGTTTGAAACAAATGCAAAGAAAAAGGAAGCTAAAGCGGTATCTTGGACCTCCAACATTCCTGTTTACTTTGTTTATGTAAAAGGAGGAAGAGGCGGCATAGAGACTCCATATCCAGAAGGGGCGACATCAGGGACAGGCTTAACTGCGCCGAATAATAAAGGAATTAGCCATATTGCTTTTTATTATAAAAATATTGATCCTCCAAAAGGGGAGGAAGGCCCTCCGGAAGAAGGAACAACCCCACCGGGTGATGGAGAGAAACCGCCAGGAAACGGAGATAATCCTCCGGGAGGCAGCAACCCTCCGGGCGAAGGAGATAATCCACCGGGCGACAGCAATCCTCCTGGTGATGGAGATAATCCACCTGGGAATGGAGGGGACAACGGAAACAGCAAAACTAATAAATATAAAGTCAACTTAATCAAGGGTTGTATGCCATTGGCGGACCATGCTTTCTTCATCCTGACAGATGGGAAAAAAATAATACTAGATAAGTATATTATTACTTTAAAGGATGTTGAAACAAAGGATATTGATAAGGTTGGGGTTGTCCTAAAAAGCGGGACAGTGCTTGTATTTGAAAGGGAAGACGTTTTAGTAGACTCCCCTAAAAATGAAAATGGAACAGTTGTATTCAAGATTGTCTGTAAAGAAGCAGCCCCTCCAGAAAGCGGTGAAAACCCTCCTGTTGAAAAGGACAAGCCAGCGAAATTCAAAGTGAATTTTATTAAAGGCTGCATGCCACTTGTTAATTATGCCTTTTTCATTCTTAACGATGGCACTAGAATCAACCTTGAAAAGAACACAATTGAACTTGAGGATATAACTCTTGATGATATCGACAAGGTGGGTGTTGTCCTAAAGGATGGTAAAGAACTTATTTTTGAAAAAGAGGAAGTGGTAGTCGAATCTCCCAAAAACAAAAACGGGACAATTGTTTTTAAAATAGAGTGTAAGTCAGATGAACCCCCTACCGAGAAGCCTGAAGCAACCAAAATTAAATTGGTTCTGAAAGATTGTTATGGAATAGTAGATAAGGCGTGGCTCATTTTAACAGACAATAAAGAAGTGGAGTTTCCTTCGTTCACCAGTATCCTTAAGCTCGAGGGCATCGACAATGGAGACCTCAAGGGTATTAAAGTGAAAGTAGGCGAAAAGTTAATAATCTACTCGCTTTCAGACCAAAACGTTAAGGTAAAGGTTAAGGAAAACGGCACGATTGTTATTACGATTGACTGTCCAAAAGCACCGCCAGTCGAGCAGCCTGAACGAATAGAAGTGAAGCTGATTATTAATGATTGTATCGGGATAGTGGACAAAGCATGGCTGCTGCTAGCTGATGGCAGGGAGTTAGAATATACTTCCCTGATGGATTTGGTAATGCAATTGGAAAAAATAAGTTTAGATGATATTAAGGGTGTGAAAGTGAAGGCGGCAGATAAGATAAAAACATACCTCCTATCAGATCCAAATGTGACGAAAGAAGTAAAGGATAACGGAACCATAGTTATCAAGGTGGACTGTGAGACCGAACATCCACCGATCGAGGAGCCAGTAGAATTGAATGTTGAAGTTATTCTTGGAAACTGTATTGGTTTGATTGAGAAGGCAGCTCTCATTTTGAAAGACGGAGGAACAGTAGACTTTAATGTTGATGGAGACTTGCAGACTTTGCTTCTTAAACTAAAAGATATCGAAAAAGAGGATGTCGAAGGACTGATGGTAACAATTGAAGGAGAACACTACACCATCCTTCTCTCGGAACTGAATGAATCAGAATTAGTCTTTAACGGAAATAAAATAACAATCAAGCTAAAATGTGATGAGCCTGATGACGGTGGCGGTGTGATAATTGAAGAACCTGCAGTGCCAGGCGGCCCGGTATCACCAAGTGTTCCATCAGAAGGGCCGATCATTTCGGATGACAACCCTCAAGGTGGAGTAGGAGGAGTTGGCGGGGAATTGCCGCAAACCGGTGAGAATAGCGCAATTGGATTTTACCTGGCTGGGTTACTCCTGTGCCTTGCGGGAGGAGGAATGCTCCGAACTTTGAGGAGGAATCCTGCATAATAGGTGTATGTGGAGGGAGAACTGCTTCTCCCTCTTTTTATTAAGTAATAGATTGAAATGAGGGAAGAATTGATGAAAAAAGCATTGGCATTCCTTTTAATTTTCTCAGGCCTGACAATAATCTGCTACCCCTCTGGAAAAAACCTGTACATCGACTATCTTCAACAAAAGATGATACGAGATTGGGAAAATGGAGAGAATGGTTTTCTGGAAGCGAAGGAGGCAATAAACAGCTTTAGCCAGCTTACTGATATCTTCTCGGAGGCATTGACAGAAGCCCCTGTTCTAGCAGTGGATACATCGGCTCAGGAGGAATCTGTGCAATCGGATAAAAAAACTGAAAAGAAAGCTGAAGCGGAAAAACCACAAATATTGGGGACGATAGAAATTGAAAAAATAGGTGTCAGGCTCCCTATCCTTAAAGGGGCTTCCCAGGAGAATATGAGGTATGGAGCCGGTCATTTGACGGGGACTGACTATCCCGGGGAGAAAGGGAATGCCGCAATTGCCGCTCATAGAAGCAGGACCTTCGGCAGGATGTTCAACAGACTTGGAGAGCTGGAGGAAGGTGACACAATAGTAATCAAGGACCGGAGTCAGACATTCAAGTATACTATTTTCAATTCCTCCATCGTTTCTCCGGATGATACATCTGTCTTAAAGAGAAATGGTGAAGACCAATTATTGACCTTGATTACCTGTGATCCAGTTGACAAAGCTACTCACCGATTAATTATCCATGCAAGGCTGGTTCCTTAAGTCGACAACCTTTTCAATATGGGAAATTATTCAAGAAAATTGTAGATATATGGTGTTTGCTCAGTTATAATAATAGACAAAGAGAATAGAATCACTCTTTTACGAAAGGGCAAACCTGTTGAAAGGCAGGGACGCAAAGCTATAGGGCCTTCACCGGAATTAAGGAAAGGCAGCCTAGCTACCGAAAGGAGAGTTTTTTTGCGCAAATTTATAAGTCTGCTGGTTGTTCTTTTGTTATTTCTGCCCCTCGAATCGACTGTTGCACAGGCCGCCCTTGCCACTTCTCAAACCCAGACTGAAGCGACAATCAACACGAATTCCCTTGCCAAGGGAATTATCTCTGTAGGCTTCAAAACCAAATCCGGTAAAAAGGCCAAAGTAGGGGTTGCCAAGAACGGAAAAACGTATTATTACAATCTGCCTAATAACGGTACCCTTACACAGTTCCCGCTGCAAATGAAAAATGGTGAATACACCGTAACCGTTTTTCAACAAACAACTGGAAATTACTATAAATCAGTAACCTCAAAAAAGGTAACCCTCAAACTGAAAGACTCTAAAACTGTGTTTCTGCAATCCGTCCAGAATGTAAAGTGGACAAGATCCATGTCACCGATTAAGACTGCTTCAAAGCTTGTAAAAGGAAAGACAAGGACCGAGGACAAGGTTAGGTCAATCCAAAACTATGTTGCCCGCAATGTGAAATATGATTATGAAAAGTACCGTAATGTGAAAAGTGGATATTTGCCAAATATTAATACCACTTATAAGAGTAAGAAAGGGATTTGCTACGATTATGCAGCCCTGTTCGGCTCGATGCTCAGGAGCCAGGGAATTCCTGCAAAGCTCGTTACCGGCTATTCCACAAATGCAAAAGGATTGCATGCCTGGAACGAGGTTTATATCAAAGAGCTGAAGAAATGGGTCATTATTGATACCACTGTTGATGCAGCTACTAAAAATTATTCCGGTAAATCCATCTATAAGAAAGCGTCCGATTACAAGAAACAGTATGAATATTAGAAGGAACTCCGCCTGAACGATTGTGTTCACCAACAATCAGGCGGTTTTTTAGCCTGAACAGGCACCCGGGAGACCAATAGCAGTGAGTGTCAGCAAAACTTGTATGGATAGACTATAAACTAAGTAGATATGAAAAAGGTCTGTACTGAATACATATAGTAGGGATAGAAGGGCTTAAACGCCGACTGGCGGTGAGTGATTGATAATTGATCGAATTACGCTGCATAGCGCCGCCACGGCAACCGGGATGAAGGGGAATTTGCGAAATAGGTCAGGGGCTGAAGAAATTTATCGAAATAGAAAGAAAGGGGAAGAAGTCCAGTACTCTTTTTCTTCCTGGCTTTGTCGACACACAAATGCAACAATGCTATAATGAATTCGGTTACATGTTTAACAAGTGTGAAAATTCTACAACATTGGAGGGGATAGGCATGGATCTGCTGAATGTATATCAGAATAATTATCTGATAGTCTTTGTGTTTCTGTGTCTCGGGGTTTTGCTGCCAATTGTGGCACTGTTTCTGGGGAAGCTTCTGCGCCCGCACAAGCCAAGCGACGCGAAGTATACTACATATGAAAGCGGGATTGAGCCGTTTCACGATTCACGAGTGCAATTCAATGTCCGCTATTATATTTTCGCCCTGATGTTTGTTATTTTCGATGTGGAAACAGTATTTTTGTATCCTTGGGCGGTAGCCTATGATAAGCTCGGTATCTTTGCATTGATCGAAATGCTCATTTTCGCATTGATGCTTGTACTAGGGCTTGTTTATGCATGGAAGAAGAAGGTGCTGAAATGGAACTAAAATTGGATAATATATCACCAATAGAAATGGAAGAAATGAAGCGGAATGTCTTTTTGACTACTCTTGAACAAGTGAAGGCCTGGGCCAGGAGCAATTCCCTTTACCCAATGACCTTCGGGCTTGCTTGCTGCGCGATCGAAATGATGGGTGTCGGAGCCGCAAATTATGACCTTGACCGATTTGGATCCTTTTTCCGAAATTCTCCTCGGCAGTCGGATGTCATGATTGTATCTGGAACTGTGACGAAAAAAATGGCCCCGATTGTCAGACGGCTCTATGACCAAATGCCTGAACCGAAATGGGTGATTGCAATGGGTTCTTGCGCCACTGCCGGAGGACCCTATGTAAATTCTTATTCTGTTGTAAAAGGTGTGGATCAAATTGTTCCGGTGGATGTATATATTCCCGGCTGCCCACCAAATCCAGCAGCCTTGATTTATGGAATTAATAAACTGAAAGAGAAAATTCGATACGAGGCGAAGACGGGGAAGAAGGTGATCTAACCGATGAGCGGTGAGAAGGATCTCGAACAATTAAAAAAGGAAGCGGTCGAGAAGGCAAAGGCCGCAGCTGCCGCAAAGCGGGCGGCAAAAGCAGCACAGGAGGCCTCCGGGACCGATGTGCCTGTACATAATGAACCTCCAGCAAAAACTGAAAAACCAGAATCAAAATCTGCTGATTCGGAATTGGAAAAAAAGAAAGCAGCGGCCGCTGCAAAGGCAAAGGCGGCAGCATTAGCAAAACAAAGACGGGAAGCTGGAACCGGCAATGAGCTTACTCAAGGAGCACAGCCAAAACCAGACGCAGAACCAGTGCAAAGTGATGACCAGGATTTAGCCAAGAAGAAGGCAGCCGCAGCAGCAAAGGCAAAAGCAGCAGCACAAGCAAAGCAGGCTGGCAGTGATGGAACCGACGCTGCAGCAGGTGATGAAAAAGCAAAGGCAATTGCAGCAGCGAAAGCAAAGGCGGCAGCAGCGGCAAAGGCAAAGGCTGCAGCACAAGCGAAACAAGCCGGCACAGGTGCAGCAGAACCTGATGGTGCTGATGAGAAAGCGAAAGCGATTGCAGCGGCGAAAGCGAAAGCCGCGGCGGCTGCCAAGGAACGCGCTGCAGCATCAGCCAAAAGCGGTGGAGAAAAGGAAGAAGCGGCACAAGCAGCTCCATCCCCTAATAAACCTTATCTTGATAAGTATGTAAAGGTAATTGAGGAGAACCTTGGAGCCCATGTTCTGGAAGATTCCTATATTAATAAACTTTCAAAGGATGTTCCAACCCTTGTTGCCAAACCGGATACCTACTTCAAGGTTGCGCAATTCCTTAAATTCAATGAACAGCTTAGCTTTGATTATTTATCGGAGTTGCATGGGGCCGACTTTGAAACACATATGGAACTATATGTTCATTTGTACTCATACAAAAATCGCCAATCTGTGGCACTGAAAGTTAAGATTAATCGTGACGAGCCAACAATCGAATCCCTGCACCCATTATGGGCAGGTGCAAACTGGCCAGAATGTGAAGCATACGATTTGCTGGGGATTACATTTACAGGGCATCCGAAACTGCATCGGATTCTCCTGGGAGATGATTGGGTAGGCCATCCACTTAGAAAAGACTACGAGCAGTACGACGTGGAGGTGTAACCTATGATACGAACTGAAGAAATGCTGCTGAATGTAGGGCCTCAGCATCCTAGTACCCATGGTGTTTTCCGGCTTGTTGTAAAGATTGATGGGGAAATCATTACGGATGCACAGCCGGTCATTGGCTATCTGCATCGCGGGACAGAAAAGATTGCTGAAAATCTGCAATATACCCAAATCATTCCTTATACAGACCGGATGGATTACATTTCCTCGATGACCAATAACTATGTTATCTGCCATGCTGTTGAAACGATGATGGGCATTCAGGTACCTGAACGGGCTGACTTCCTTCGGGTTATCGCAATGGAGCTTAACCGGGTCGCCAGCCACCTTGTATGGTGGGGAACGTATTTGCTTGACTTGGGAGCCACAAGCCCATTCATTTATGCATTCAGAGAACGTGAAATGATTATCAATATGCTGAATGAACTCTCCGGCGGGCGTCTGACGTTTAATTACATGCGTGTTGGCGGAGTCAAATGGGATGCGCCTGAAGGCTGGATTGAAAAAGTCCAGGAGTTCATTCCCTATATGAGAGAACAGCTTAAAGGCTATCATCAGCTTGTTACCGGCAATGAAATTTTCATGAACAGGGTTAAAGGGGTCGGCCGTTACTCAAAGGAAACTGCAATTCAGTATTCGTTGACAGGGCCAAACCTTCGTTGCACTGGTGTTAAATATGATTTGCGCAAAGATGAACCGTACTCAATTTACAACCGTTTTAATTTTGATGTTATAACCGAGGAGGGCGGAGATGCGTGGGCACGTTACCACGTCCGCACCAGGGAAATCGAGGAATCCTTGAAAATCCTTGAACAGGCTTGTGAACAATTTCCACAAGAAGGAGAGATCCTCGCCAAAGTGCCGAAAATCATCAAGGCGCCGAAGGGGGAAGCTTATGTCAGAATTGAATCGCCGCGTGGAGAGATTGGCTGCTATATTGCGAGCGATGGGAAAAAGGAGCCTTACCGCCTAAAGTTCAGGAGGCCATCTTTCTATAACCTCCAAATTTTACCGAAGCTCCTGATCGGTGAAAATATGGCGAATATGATTGCGATTCTGGGGGCTATTGATATTGTCCTCGGGGAGGTGGATGGATAATGATACAAAATTTGCTTACCTCGACACCGGGACTTGCCAACTTTTCGATCTTTTTCCTTCTGACAACAGTGTTCCTGCTAGTTGTCCTCGGCTTCGTAACATATGGAATTCTTGCAGAACGGAAAGTCATGGGGTTCATGCAAATGCGCCATGGCCCAAATCAGGTTGGCGGACGATGGGGCTTGCTCCAGACAGTAGCTGACGTACTAAAGCTTTTACTTAAGGAAGACATTATTCCGAAGGCGGCAGACAGGCCTCTATTTATATTGGCTCCTGTCATCGCATTCGCTCCGTCTTTCATGGTCCTTGCGGCAATACCGTTTACAGATGCATTTCAGTTCGCCGACATCGGCGTCGGGCTTCTCTATTATATAGCTGTATCCGGTTTGACTACTTTTGGTGTCCTCATCGGCGGATGGGCATCCAATAACAAATATGCCCTGCTTGGCGGGATGAGGGCAGCAGCCCAGATGATTTCCTATGAAATCCCGCTTGTCATGTCAGTTCTTGGCATCGTCCTCCTTACTGGCAGCCTGAACATGAACGATATAGTGGATGCTCAGAGAAATGGCTGGTATATCATACTTCAGCCAATCGCATTTATTGTCTTCCTAATAGCATCCGTTGCAGAATTGAATCGCGTTCCGTTCGACCTTCCAGAAGGGGAATCCGAAATTATTGCCGGCTTCCATGTTGAATACTCAGGATTCCGATGGGCATTTTTCATGCTGGCGGAATATGTGTATATGTTTGGAATGGCAGCTCTTACAACAGTTTTGTTCCTTGGAGGCTGGTTACCGCCGTTAGCTATTCTTGATTTCATTCCGGGGGCAGTCTGGTTTTCACTTAAATTCAGTTTAATAATCTTTATCCTAATCTGGTTCAGGTCAACATTCCCTCGTTTCCGTGCCGATAAATTAATGGAATTTGGATGGAAGGTTCTTCTGCCAGTTGCGCTGGCAAACGTGTTCCTTACTGCGCTTATTAAAGAACTTTTTGAACTTTTCTAGAAAGATAGAAACATACAATTGAGACCAAAAGTGCATCAGTTGGCTTGCTATTACATGATTGAATTAAAGGGGTGAAAACATGCTTGGATTGGCAAAAGGCTTAAAATATACCCTGAAAAACCTGACCAGAGAAAAGGTCACGTACGATTATCCTAATGAACCGCTGCCATTGCCTGACCGGTTCAGGGGAATTCAAAAGTTTTATCCGGAAAAATGCATCGTCTGCAATCAATGTGCCAATATATGCCCGACAGATTGCATTCAATTGACAGGGAAAAAGCATCCAGATCCAACCAAAAAGGGAAAAGTCATTGATACGTACGACATCAACTTCGAAATATGTATCCTCTGCGACCTATGCACAGAGGTATGTCCAACCGAAGCCATTATCATGACTAATAATTTTGAGCTGGCCGAATACAGCCGCGATTTCCTTTTTAAAAATCTTGAATGGCTGGATGAAAATGACGAGAATGTTCGGAAGGTGAATAAGCCATGATTTCAGGAGAATTTCTTGCCTTTATGGGGCTGGCGTTAGTGGCAGTTATCGGTGGCGTCCTCTTATTGAACCTGAACAATGTCGTCCATATGGTAGTCGCTCTCGTCTTTACATTTGTCAGCATTGCGGGAATATATATTCTGCTTTCGGCTGAGTTCATCGCTGCTGTGCAAGTACTTGTTTATTCCGGTGCCATTACCATCATCATGCTTTTTGGAATAATGCTTACCCGGCATGACCTTGACAGTGAGCACCAAACAGGGAGCTGGCGTAATATCCTTGTCTTTTTGGGAGTAGCGGCGTTTGCAGCTGTGGTATATGCGGGCATCTATAACCTTGACTTAAACCCAGGCCCAATTGCACTCCACGAAAACAATACCGAACAAATTGGAATGGCGCTTTATTCTAGATTCATTATTCCGTTTGAACTCGTTTCGGTTGTCTTGCTAGTTGCACTAGTCGGAGCAATTATCCTCGCGAAAAAAGATAACAAGGAGGGCGAATAAAATGAGTTCCGGAGTACCGGCATCTGCCTTCCTTGCTTTAGCCTTGATTTTATTTAGCATTGGATTGTTCGGGGCCCTCACAAAAAGAAATACGATTATTGTGCTTATTTCGATAGAACTAATGCTGAATGCAGTCAATATTAATCTTGTGACTTTCAGCAAATATGGAATGACCCCTTCCATTGACGGGCAGATTTTCGCCTTGTTTGCAATGGCGGTCGCAGCGGCTGAGGTTGCTGTAGGGCTTGCGATCCTCATCTCTCTATACAGAAATAAGAAAACAGTCAATGTAGACGAAATGGACACACTGAAAAACTAAAAGCGGAAGCGCTGTGATTAGCCCCGACAAGCGCTGGAGGGCCAGAAGAGGAAGTCGTTCTTTGACTTCCACTGAGGGACCGAAGCGACATCGAGGGGCTCGGCGCTGAAGCTAGATAAAACTAAAAGCGGAAGCGCCCGTTAAGCGGCGTATGGCCTCCTCGAAAAAGCTATCGCTTTTCCTTCGTGCGATGCTTATGCTGCCGAAGCATTCCTTGTGGAGGGCCTCGACATGAGATATAGGAAACACGATGAACGAAGTGAATCGATGTTGACTTATCGTAGTGAGGGGACCGAAGGACACTAGACGCTGGGCGCTGCAGCTGGATAAAACTAAAAGCGAAGGCGCCCGTGTCCGCTTAAGCACATGAATGCCAGAGGGTACCCGGGTGCCAAATGGCGAAAGTAAACGCAGGGCCATTCCTGCGGGAGCCTTTAAACAGGCTCAATCAGGCGCGCTGACAGAGACTATTGCTAAATGAACGCGCGTTTAAAAAGGGGATAGTGTATTGATGGAAAATGCATGGATCATACCGCTTTTCCCGCTTTTATCATTTTTGATTCTTCTTCTATTCGGAAAACGTCTTAAAGAGACAAGCGCCTATGTAGGGATTGGGCTGACTCTGGCAACGCTTGCCATGTCTTTACTTGTCCTCTTTGAACGGTTTACGGAGCCTACATATAAATCGGAGGCAACCTGGCTTACAATAGGGGATAATATTCAATTAACAGCGGGATTTGAAGTGAACCAACTGAATGCATTGATGCTGCTTATTGTGTCGCTCGTTAGCTGTCTCGTACATATTTATTCAAAGGGATACATGCACGGCGATGAGCGAATTCCAGTTTTCTATGCCTACCTTGGCTTGTTTACATTTGCCATGCTGGGCCTTGTTATTTCGCCGAACCTCCTGCAAACCTACTTCTTCTGGGAGTTAGTAGGCCTGGGTTCATTCTTGTTAATTGGCTTTTACTTCTTTAAGGAGGAAGCGAAAGCAGCTGCCAAAAAGGCCTTCATTATGACCAGGATAGGCGATGTTGGTCTGTTGATCGGTATGATTCTATTATTCTGGGAAACTGGCAGCTTTGAATACGATGAAATTTTTGCAGTAGTAGAAAGCGGAGCTATTACAGCCGGGATGCTGACTTTAATTGCAATTCTAATTTTCGTTGGAGCAATGGGAAAATCAGGTCAGTTCCCACTCCACACATGGCTTCCGGATGCGATGGAAGGTCCAACTCCTGTATCTGCATTGATTCATGCAGCCACAATGGTTGCGGCTGGTGTGTATCTCGTTGCAGCTTTGTTCCCACTGTTTAATGCCAGTGAAACGGCTATGCTCACTATCGCTGTTATCGGTGCATTTACAGCAATTTTTGCCGCAAGCATCGGCCTGGTCCAAAATGATATCAAAAGGGTGCTTGCATATTCGACAGTTAGCCAGCTTGGCTATATGATGCTTGCGCTTGGTTCAGCAGGTTATGTGGCTGGTGTCTTTCACTTGATGACACACGCATTTTTTAAGGCACTCCTGTTCCTTGCTGCAGGAAGTGTCATCCATGCTGTCCACACACAGAATATTGAAGAGATGGGCGGTCTTTGGAAAAAACTGAAAATCACAGGACCTCTGTTCCTAATCGGAACGCTTTCAATCAGCGGGGTTCCACTATTCTCGGGCTTTTTCAGTAAAGATGAAATCCTGATTGCTGCCTGGGAAGCGGGGCATCCGATTCTGTTCTTATTGGCAGTGATTGCGGCATTCTTTACAGCATTCTACATGTTCCGTTTGTTCTTTATGGTTTTCTGGGGAGAATCTCGCTCCAAGACAAAAAATGTTCACGAGTCTCCTGGCACGATGACAGGACCTATGATTATCCTTGCTATCCTCGCAGTTGTAGCAGGTTATGTTAATACACCTTGGTTCGGTGCATTCCTGGGTGATTGGCTGACTGAAGGTACAGAAGCTCTTGGCCATGGACATATTGAAGGGCCGGCATGGATTATGGTGGTTGCAACGCTCGTATCGCTTGCAGGGATTTTTCTTGCGTGGCTCATGTACGGAAAGCGTTCAATTTCGAGAGATTGGTTTAGCAGCAGTACCCCTATGCTTCATACAATTCTCTATAACAAATATTATATTGATGAGTTTTATCAACTGTCCGTCGTTAATTCAACGAAGGCCGTCAGCCATTTCTTCCGCTATCTTGATATTTTCTTAGTAGAAGGGTTGGCAAGCCTCGTAACTGGTTTAATCCAGGCTTTGGGTAAAATTGGCTCCAAGCTCCAGTCTGGACAAGTGCAGACATATGCTGCTGTTGCCTTCATCGGGCTTGCTGTACTGACAGTCATCTTTGCCCTGACAGGAGGGTACTTGTAATGGATCTATCGTTTGTTCTTTCACTGCTCGTATTCTCCCCGCTATTGGGAATTGCAGTTCTTGCCTTTATAGCGAAATCGAATGAGAAGCTGATTAAAATAGTAGGTCTGCTGGCTACAATTCCTCCACTAATTATTGGAATAGGGACATACTTGCATTACCTTTGGGGCAAGGACTTGGCCGACTTTTCGGTAAGAACTCCCTGGTTGCAATTCGGGGGATTCGGTCCTTCGGAAGAGAATTTCTTTTCAGTTTACTATGAACTCGCCATTGACGGGTTTTCCATGCTCTTGGTCGTTTTGACAGCGGTGGTCGCAACATTGGCAGCCCTTGCGTCATGGAAGGTAAACAAGGAATTGAAAGGATATTACATGCTGTTCCTTCTGCTCGAACTCGGCATGTTAGGTGTCTTTACAGCGCAAAATTTGATTCTTTTCTTCCTTTTCTTTGAAATGACTCTAATTCCAATGTTCTTCCTGATAGGGAAATGGGGCTATTTTGAAAAAGAAAAGGCAGCATACAGCTTCTTGATTTATAATGGGTTGGGTTCAGCCATTTTGCTGATTGTTATTATGGTCCTTTTCGCAAGGACAGGTACTACAAACATTGAAATTCTCATGCAACTCATGACAAATCCTAATGCCGAATTGGTTGCTGAGATTTCCGAAAGCGCCAAGATGGGATTATTGATTGCACTATTAGTTGCCTTTGGCATTAAGCTTCCGATTGTCCCTCTTCACAGCTGGATGCTAAGAGTACACGTTCAAGCACCACCGGCAATTGTCATGATTCACTCGGGCATTCTGTTGAAAATTGGAGCCTTTGGTTTAATCCGTTTCGGGCTCGGAATTTTCCCTGAACAGTTCAAGGAGCTGTCTGTAATTATCGCTATTCTTGGAGTAGTAAATCTTCTGTATGGTGCTTTTCTGGCATTCATTCAAAAAGACTTCAAAATGGTGCTTGCTTACTCCTCCATTTCGCATATGGGAATTGTCTTGATTGGCCTAGCTGCACTGAATGAAGCAGGTATACAGGGGGCTATTTTCCAGGTAATCTCACATGGGTTGATTTCAGCACTGTTGTTCTTCCTTGTCGGGGTCTTCTATGATCGGCTTGATACATCGCTTCTCGGAAATATGGGCGGGCTAGCTAAGGGAATGCCGATTGCATCTGGAATTCTGCTTGCCGCTGGCATGGCGTCGCTTGGCCTTCCTGGCATGTCAGGTTTCGTTAGCGAATTCATGGCTTTCCTGGGCTTGTTTGAAGAAATGCCTATACTGGCAGCGATTGGTTGTATCGGCATTATCATGACTGCTGCGTACTTGCTGCGTGCCATCCTTGGCATGACTTATGGGCAGTCACATCGGGATTTCACGGCTGTTTCTGATTTAAAGGGCGTTGAATTTGTACCTGCAGTGACCCTGGTTTTCCTGATTGTCTTGATCGGTGTATTCCCAAGTGTACTCGGCTCACCGCTGCAATCGGCTCTTAAAACTATCATGATTGGGCTGGGGGGTTGATGCACTATGGATCTCAATGAATTGCTATCATATGAATGGGGAGCAATGATGCCTGAGTTTATTATCCTGGGTACCGCTGCACTCCTGACACTTATTGATTTATTCATGCCAAAAGAGAACGACCGCAAGATATTTGGCTGGATAGCCATCGCGGCAATAGCATCTGCAACCATTTCGCTCGCAGGGCTAATTGATGCACCAGTTACATCAATCCTTGCTGATACTTTCAGGCTGGATTCATTTGCCAAGGCATTTAAGTTTATCCTGTTAATCGGTTCCGCACTTGTTATGCTTTTGGCTATACAGTATAACCCAAAGGATGGTTTTGAGGAATACAAGGGAGAGTTTTTCTATCTATTCCTGACAGCGCTTCTAGGGTCGATGATTATGGCATCAAGCGGGGATTTAATCACCCTCTTCGTTGGCCTTGAAACGCTTTCCATTTCGTCTTATATCCTGGCCGGGATGCGCAAGAACCGGCTGGACTCCAATGAATCGGCAATGAAATACGTCATCAATGGCAGTATTGCAACAGCAATCACCTTATTCGGAATGAGCTATGTTTATGGATTGTCTGGTTCAACTAATTTAAGGGAAATAGCCGGAGTCCTGCAAATGGCTGCAGATTCGCAGCATATCTATTTGCTTGGAATCGCCTTCTTTATGATTTTTATAGGGCTGTCGTTCAAAATTGCGGCTGCTCCATATCATATGTGGGCTCCTGATGTTTATCAGGGCGCGCCAACACCAGTAACGGCATTCCTGAGCGTCGTTTCAAAAACTGCTGGGTTCATCATTATTATCAGGATTATGCTATCTGTTTTTGGTGTACTTGCTTCCGAAGGGCCAAACTCGATGCCGCTCCTGTTAAAATTACAGGATTATATTGCCTTCCTTGCAGGAGCAACCATGATTATTGGAAACGTCGTTGCTCTAAGGCAGCGGAATATTAAACGGCTGTTTGCGTACTCAAGTATCGCTCATGCAGGTTATGTGCTTGTTGCCTTTTCTACTTTAAGCTATTTCATGTTTGATGCTGTATGGTTCTATCTGCTCGCTTATGTTTTCATGAACGTTGGGGCGTTTGCCGTTATCCAGCTGATAACTGAAAAAAGAGGTACAACGGACACGAAGGAGTTTGCGGGTCTTTATAAGAGAGCTCCGCTTCTGGCTGTTGCTTTTGGAATCCTGATTCTTTCCTTGGCGGGATTCCCTGGAACGGCAGGCTTCATTGGCAAGGTGAATATATTTATGAGCACCTTCGTCGACCCGGTAAATCCGCATTATGTACTGGCTTCTGTGATGATCGCCACAACAGTGGTTTCATATGTTTACTATTTCGGAATTTTAACGCAGATGTTTTTCCGGCCTGCCCAGGATGAAACTGCTATAAAAACTCCGGTTGTATTGTCTATTGCAATTGCGATAGCTGTTGCTGGAAGCGTACTGTTCGGGCTGCTTCCGAATGTAGCGCTCGACTTCCTGCATGAATATTTTAATGGATTTAGTGATTTCCTTAGCTAGGGACGGCACAAATCTGACGGGGAGTTTCAATGGGGCCCGGATATTTAGGGGATAGCCGGGATCCCTGGTTATGGTTATGCAATTAGAGGGTGCAGGTGCTTGGGAAACGCTTTGCACCCTGAGGTTTAACAAAAGGGGTAACAATAGGAATGGCCGGCTCTCACATCTGAGCCGGCCATTTGTGTATATTAGGATTCAAGTTTTCTTTTCATATAAGCCAGAAGATCTTCCCTCAATTCCGGCATTTGCAGGGCGAATTCGATAGTTGTCTCGATAAAGCCAAGTTTCTCTCCGACGTCGTAACGTTTCCCCTCAAATTCATAGGCAAATACTCGCTGAATTTCATTTAGGTTTTGAATCGCATCGGTAAGCTGGATTTCCCCGCCGGCACCAACTTCCTGTTTATCCAGGAACATGAATATTTCCGGAGTAAGGATATAGCGGCCGATAATCGCCAAGTCGGATGGGGCAGTACCTAGCTTTGGTTTTTCGACGAATTGTCTTACCTGATAGCGGCGATTGTACTCCTCAATAGGGTCAATGATTCCGTACCGGTGAGTTTCCGATTCCGGGACGCGTTGGACCCCAATGACAGAGGAAAGAGTTTGGTCGTATTGATTCATAAGCTGCTTCAGGCATGGAACCTCTGCCTGAACAATATCGTCTCCTAATAAAACCGCGAACGGTTCATCGCCAATAAAGTTCCTTGCACACCATACGGCGTGGCCAAGGCCTCTAGGCTCCTTTTGCCGTATGTAATGAATGTCGACCATGTTTGTTGACGCTTGAACCTTCTCTAACAGATCAAATTTCTCCTTTTCAAGGAGGTTTTGCTCCAGCTCGAAAGCATGATCAAAATGATCTTCTATCGATCGTTTGCCTTTTCCTGTTACAATAATGATATCTTCAATTCCTGATTCAATTGCCTCTTCCACGATATATTGAATGGTCGGCTTATCGACTATCGGGAGCATTTCTTTTGGCATAGCTTTTGTCGCCGGCAAAAAACGTGTACCAAGTCCAGCGGCAGGAATTATCGCTTTCCTTACTTTTTTCATAATCAATCACCTTCACAAGTTAAATTGGAACACAGAACAAATTTCTTCAAATAAATTGCGTAAAAAAAATCAAATACCTACAATGAAATAGAATGGCTATCATTGATTATTTCATATTAAAACAAATCAGACAACTAACAATATCCTAAAAATTCCCTTTAATGGGCGTAAAGATTTTTACTGAGGAGGATTAAGTGTATGATAGGTGGACTCGGGGCAGAGGCTGTTGTGGGCATTTTTACCCATCTGATTTTTATTGCATTGGCATGGTGGGCATTGCAAGCACTGAACTTTGACAAACTTTTACGAGCCGGTAGAGTTCTGCAAGCACGAATTCTTTATATCATGCTTTCAATTGTTATCGGGTCGGCCGTAAGCAATTTCTTTTTGGATTATCTCCTTTTATCCCGCCAGCTTCAACATATCTTTTGAATTGCAGATAAGCTCTAGCGAATTAAATACGGTAGATATAGGGCCTTACTAATCGGATTTTTCCAATTTTAAAGGGAAACTTTACATAACTAATCCCGTCTATATTCAGGAAAGCAATGATTTGGATTGTTTAAAAACTGGAAAATATTTAGGTCTTCATTCATGTGTTCAAATGGAAGATTATTGAGTACAATCAAGATTGTGATTTAAAACACAATTCATGCGCCTTACAATAGTATTAGGGTACGAATACTCCTCGGTTTGGAGAAAACGAAGCATTCTTCATTGTCCTGTGAAAACTGGAAGTCGAAATCTGCCTATCTCCAAACAGAACGAGGTAAAGCTGTACTCTGAAGGAAAACCCGTACCAACAAACACATCGTGACGGGGACCTTCCCAAATTAAGCGGGATATCTTTAAAATTAGTCTGAATCTATATGAAAACCATCAGGTGTACATAGTAGAGGCATTGTCTAAAAGTGACGAGATTTCCCATGTATGTACCGCTCTTCCATGGCCAAAATGGTAATAAGGGAAGGGGAGCGGACGCATGAATATAAAATTAGCTTTATCATTATTTGCCATAATTGGTTTTATCGTGTTGGAACTTGGGAATAAAACGACTGTAGCTGACAGTGCACCGGATTTAATTAAACTTGCCGCTGTATTGGAAGCAGAAAGTGTAAGCTTTAAGGAGTGGTCGGTTTATTCACGGGAGTATATTGAAGTCTCCAATTCACCCGGGGAATTGGAGGAGTATGCCAAGGGATTGCAGGATATGTTCCCCGATTGGGACTGGTCCATTTCCACAAAAGGCCATACTTGGGAAGTTGCAGCAGTATCTCCTCCTTCCGTCTATGGCCAGGAATACCTTCAATTAATTTCTACCCGCACACCCCATGAGGCAAATGCGTATATAATATATAAGGTGACCGGCGGAAAATGGAATGAGGAAAGTGCTGCCTTTTTACAATCACAGAAATTTTCGGCACGGATAAACGACATATTTCGTGGCCAGCCGTCAATTTTCTCTTGTATCGAGGGCAAGTTCAATGATAGAATAGATAAGGCTCTATCTGGAAAAGTAACTAGTATTTTGGAACGATTAAATGCCGCTGAAACCGAGGCACTAAGGGAAGATGATTTTATTTCAGTATCGGCTTTTTCACCATATCTGCCCGATACATTTGGAAATGGCATGAATGTGCAAATCGCTGCCCGCTCGACTGGGGGAAAAGATGCAACTGTGATAATCGGCACCCCCATCATAACGGTTGAATATTAATATAGAGAACTAGGACGCGGAGGGGAATACACTTGGAAAAGATCATCGTCCGCGGCGGAAATAGGCTGAATGGAACAGTTAAGGTTGAAGGTGCCAAAAATTCTGTACTGCCTGTACTCGCTGCAACACTATTGGCAAGTGATGGAAGAAGTATAATTCGTGATGTTCCTACTCTCTCCGATGTATATACAATCAACGAAGTATTACGCAACCTAAACGCACACGTCGTTTTTAAAGATAATCAAGTTGTAGTAGATGCATCTAGAGAGTTGAATGAGGAAGCACCATTTGAGTATGTAAGGAAAATGCGTGCTTCAGTTTTAGTCATGGGCTCGCTGCTTGCGCGCAATGGCCGTGCCCGTGTGGCATTGCCTGGTGGATGCGCAATTGGCTCACGCCCGATTGACCAGCATCTTAAGGGCTTTGAAGCAATGGGAGCCAAGGTGAAGGTTGGCAATGGTTTTATTGAAGCAGAAGTTGAGGGCCGCTTGAAAGGCGCCCGAGTGTACCTGGATTTCCCAAGTGTCGGTGCAACTGAGAACATCATGATGGCAGCAACACTCGCAGAAGGCACAACCATCCTTGAAAATGTTGCAAAAGAACCTGAAATCGTAGACCTTGCAAATCTCCTGAATAAAATGGGAGCAAAGGTCATCGGTGCTGGTACAGGAACGATCCGAATCGAAGGTGTGGATGTATTGTTTGGTGCAGACCACTCCATTATTCCTGACCGTATTGAAGCAGGTACATTCATGGTAGCTGCAGCAATCACGGGCGGGAACGTGCTTGTCAAAGGCGCTGTTCCAGAGCATTTGTCCTCATTGATTGCGAAAATGGAGGAAATGGGCATCACCATTATGGAAGAAGATGATGGCGTAAGGGTAATTGGCCCGGATAAGCTGAAGGCAGTCGATATTAAGACAATGCCTCACCCAGGATTCCCGACAGACATGCAATCGCAAATGATGGCATTGCTGCTTCGAGCTGAAGGAACAAGTATGATTACCGAAACAGTCTTCGAAAATCGCTTTATGCATGTGGAAGAATTCCGTCGCATGAATGCCGAAATAAAGATTGAAGGACGTTCTGTCATCATTCCTGGAAAGTCAAACCTTCAGGGTGCAGAAGTAGCAGCAACCGACCTTCGCGCAGCAGCAGCATTGATCTTAACTGGCCTGGTTGCGGACGGTGTCACGCGTGTTACGGAACTAAAGCATCTGGACCGTGGATATGTAAATTTCCATGAAAAGCTGGCAGCATTAGGTGCCGATATTGAGCGCGTTAAAGAAGTTGAGGAAGTATTTTCCGAAGAAACACAACCGCTTGTTTCCGACATGAACGCTTAATTGAATAACTTTACAGTGTACGTTCGTATGCTGATTTTTAGAAAGCCAAAGGGATTTGCTGTCTGATGTCTGACAGTTACCCTTTGGCTTTTTATATTTAGGTCGATATTTGTTGAAATTGCAAAAGAAGGGTAGGCATTTTATTGATTGAAGCGGAAGGCACGAAGACTCCTACGGGAGAAAAGGTCAGTGGGAGACCCCGCAGGAGCAAAGCGACGAGGAGGCTCCCAGGCCGCCCGTGGAAAGCGAAGTGCCTGGAGCGGAAATTACAGAAAGACTTTAGGTTTAACCTATATAGTGGATAGTTCACGATTCAAGTTTCTTTATATTGTAACAATATTGATGAGGGCATCTTGATAAAATGTGTAAGAGAGGTGAGTGCCCATGACGAATTTTTTTATTAAACTAAAATCCGCTTTATTTACTACTTTGGCCCTTGGAATCATTACACTTTTAATACCTGGTTTCCTTTCAGGTTCTGTTGGATCGACTATATTTGTTTTTGGTATTATGCTGCTTATAGCGATGATTGGCAATATGGTTGTGGCAATTCCAGTATCCTATTTGTCTGATTTCCTTACAAAAAGGCTCGGTGCTTTTCGGTTCCCATCTGCAGGTTTAATCCATATTGCTGTAGGTCTCTCACCTGTATTTTTTATTGATGAAGTGGCCTTCTACTCAATTGCTTCCGCCTTCCTATTCTTTCTTTTTGCAGAATGGCAGCAGGCGGGTTGGAAGATTAGATTTAATTGGAAGCTCGTGGTTTCTTTTATAAGTGTCGGAGTTTTTACGGCTGCGGCGATTGTTTCCGTACCGAGCATTGTCAATAAGTTTCAAGAGCGGACTCATAATGCTTATTTGATACCAAAAGGTTTTGAGGGTGAAATTAAGGTAGTCCATGACATAAAAAACACACCACTAGAGAAAACAAGTGATGGATATGACATCATTAATATTAATGAATCTGGTTACGGCCTCTCTGCGGAACCACTGGACAGTTCCTTAATAGAGGACAAATATTATTTTGTTGATGAAAGCGGGAATAAAGAGGAAATAGAGAAACTCTGTATCTCTGTTGGTGATAGGAAAGCTATCGGCGGAGATGATTATGAATACACCTATGAAACCTTGTATGTTACCTCAAATAAATGCGGTCAGGTATTCCGTGAAAATGGGAAAAAGTATTTTGGTGAAAAACTGCAAATAGAGGAAATCCTCTTTAAAGAAGGACTTGCAGAAATGACTGACTATGGATATTCCATCCATCCCCAAAACTAGCAAAAAAGCGTCCGCCAACTACTTGGCAGGCGCTTTTTTGTCCATAGAGGCTGTATAAGGCAGTCTTGTAAAAGAGAAACAGTGAAATGGAAAACCTTAACCTTTAGTCATATCTGCTTGTCCACCTCCATATGTTTTAATGAAGCGCAGCCGGTTTGTGGCCGGCCGTTTACTTTTCAACTGGAGGCTCTTATATGAAAAACGCAAAACCATTCATCGCACTAGCATCCTTCCTTCTTGCAGTTACGCTCATCATACCAGCATTGCTCGTCCTCCCTTATAAGGGTGAACAGGCTAGCGGCAGACTGGGTGAAGACTTGCGGCAGGCTCCAACTGAGAAGGCAAATGAACGTATAGCAGATGCTACAGTAGAAGTCGCAGTATACCGGACCGCCCAGCAAAAAATTGAAAAGCTGACTCTCAATAAGTACCTCGAAGGCGTCGTAGCAGCCGAAATGCCGGCGGAGTTTGAGGAGGAGGCATTAAAAGCGCAGGCTTTGACAGCCAGAACCTATATAGTCCAACAGCTATTAACGAAGGAAAAGCTTGGCCTTCCGGAAGGGGCAGAGGTGACTGACACTGAAATCCACCAGGTATTCAAAAGTGATGAAGAACTAAAGCGGCCTAAACCCATAGGATGGGGTGCGGATTATAAGTGGAAAAAGAAGAAGATCAAGGATGCAGTCCGGGCAACGGATGGGCAAATCCTTACCTATAATGGCAAGGCTATTGATGCCACATTTTTTTCAACTAGCAATGGCTATACGGAGAATTCAGAAGACTATTGGAAAAATACTGTACCGTATTTAAGGAGCGTAGAAAGCCCATGGGACAAAAAATCTCCAAAATACAAAAACCAAATAACCATTTCTATTCAGGACTTTGAAAGTAAGCTTGGGGTACAGATTGGAAACTCCGAGACAATTGGGGTTATTAAAGAACGGACGGCAGGGAACCGGGTTGGAACAGTAGATTTCAATGGGAAAACTCTTACTGGAAGGGAAATACGTGATGAGCTTGACCTAAGATCCTCTGACTTTTCCTGGGAGAGACGCGGAAATGAAATTATCATAACTACCCGGGGCTTTGGCCATGGAGTCGGTATGAGCCAGTACGGAGCCAATGGTATGGCTGCTGAAGGCAAAACATATAAAGAAATTGTTAAATATTATTATAAAGGAATCGATATCAGCAAGGCAGATGGACTTCTTGCTACTATTACTGCAGGCAAATAACGAAGAGGCCGGCTCCCGATAAAGGAGCCGGCCTTTTATGTATTAGGCTTTGTTATAGGATAATGTTGTTTATTAAACAGAGTTGATTGTAGCGGAAGGCGCGAAGACTCGTTCGAAAATGCAAAAAACGCATTTTCTCCTGCGATGCTTTTTCCGTGACGTCCTACGGGACAAAAGGTCAGTGGGAGACCCCAGAGGCGCTAGCGCCGAGGAGGCTCCCAGGCCGCCCTTGGAAAGCGAAGCGCCTGTAGCGGAAATCAACAGCGATGTATAACACAGCCATGTATTAAAAAAGCTGAACCAATGAGTTATTGCTATTAGCGCTATAAATAGGAGTGGAGTCTTCCGCTTCCTGGCCCAACAGCTTTCCTCCACTTCTCCAGTAGCCTTGCAAGCCTCTGGAATTTCGCCTTGAACATTGCCCCGTTAACAAAATAATAAACAACCAGAATCCCGACAACGTCCTTGAAGAGGTCAAACAGCGACGCCGACCGATAAGGGTAGAAGGATTGGTGAATTTCGTCTGTAACCCCATAGAGAGCCGCTACAGCAGCGAGAGCCATGTTCACACGAGTAGTGAACTTCTTTTTAGTAGTGAGGAATGCAAGTACAAGCAAACCGTATAGAATCGCGAACTCTATCAAATGAAGAGATTCCTTTATGGTGCGGTCGATTTTTGAATCAGGGAGCTCTACGAAGTGGTTGCTGGGCAGGCTGGACATCGTCCAGATCAAAACCATATAGATGAAAGGCAGCAGCCTTGCCGCCCATTTGACAAATTTCAGGAAAAATCACCCTTTCATGCATAAAACGGAAATAAATACAAAAAATAAACCAAAAATTTTTCATGCCATGTATATAATTCTACCAATGTGTTCAGAATGATTGCTGAGGTGATGATAATGAGAGAGGAAGAAAAAAAGCAATCTTCTCAAGGAGTCAAACGCTTTTTCAAAAAGCGCTGGGTATTACCCACAGTTTACATTCTTAGTGCAGCCATCATTCTGACAGGTGTTCTTTGGTACCAGAACAGCGGCGACTCAGCAGACAAATACGATTACAAATCGACTGATCTCGCCAAAAAGCAAGTCGATGAACCATCCTTAGAAGTCAACAAGTCTATGGAAACCATCTCAATGCCGGTTGGCAACGAGGAACAGACAGTCGTTAAAAAGAAGTTCTATGACAACGCCGCCAGCGAAAAGGAACAGGAAGCAGCACTGGTAGTCTACAACAATACCTACGTCCAAAATACTGGCATTGATATTGCCATGAAGGATGGCTCCGCGTTTGATGTGCTTGCAGCACTAAGCGGTACAGTTACAAGAGTAGAGGAAGATGCTCTGCTTGGCAACTGGATTGAAGTCCAGCATGACACTGGTATTGTAACACACTATCAATCCGTTAAAGACATTAAAGTCCAAGTTGGAGATACTGTAGACAAAGGTGACGTACTTGCAACAGCAGGACAAAGTCTGCTGAATGAAAAAGCTGGTGTCCATGTCCACTTTGAAATCCGTAAGGACGGTGTGGCAGTCAATCCAGAAAATTTCTTTGACAAGACGCTAAGTGCGCTCCAACAAGAACAAGTTGGCGGGCAAGAAGCAGCTGACGAGAAGGAAGCCGTTGAGGAAGAAGGCAATAGCCAAACACCAGCTGATGAACAAGGTACTGAGGAAGAAGCAGGTGAATCCTCTAACCAGCCAGCTGATGATTCATCCGAAAAAGCTCCAGCAGACGATTCAACCGAGGAATCTGGAGATAACTCAAATTCATAATCCAGTATTTGAAGAGAGGGGCAGCCCTCTCTTTTTTTTATGAAAATTGTACCCTCTTGCCGCCCGCAAAACGGGATATTATCAACTTTCCCGAGAACCTTTTAGAATATTGGAAGAATTGAAGTAGCACGGCAGTCCGATACTGAATCATTAGCCTTTCGAAACATATATTGGTAAAATGGGGGAAACAGCAGAGGGGGACAAGTAATGAAGAAGCTGATAGGTTTACTTATTGGTGTAGCCCTGATGGCTGTGCTGGCTGGATGTACGGAACAGCCGCAGCCTGCAGACCGTTTTTCCAGTTACATTGATTTATGGAACAAACAGGATTTTGACGGAATGTATGATTATTTGTCCTCTGAGACACGGGACGAAATCAGTAAAAAGGAATTTACGGAGCGGTATAAAAAGATATATGGAGACCTGCAAATTAATGATTTAAAAATAAGCTTTAAAAAGCCAAAGGAAGACAAACAAGCTGAAAAGGAACAGGCCACATACAGCTTTACAGCTAAAATGGAAAGTATCGCGGGCCCGATAGAATTCGGACATGATGCTTTTCTTGTCAAAGAAACCCGGAACGATAAAGAGAATTGGTATATTGATTGGAATACGAGTTACATATTCCCGCAGATGGAGAAGACGGATAAGATCTCGCTAGCCACACAAACACCGGCACGGGGGGAGATCTATGATCGGAATGGACAGCAGCTTGCCACTACAGGATTGGTCTTAGAAGTTGGACTCGTTCCTAAAGATATGGAAGGGAAAGAAAAAGAGACGATTTCCCAGGTGGCAAAGCTTTTAAATATGCCGGAGGAAAGCATTGAGAAAGCGGTAGGAGCCGAATGGGTGAAACCGGAATATTTTGTCCCGCTTAAAAAGGTTTCAGAGAATGATAAAGCCCTAATAGATAAATTAATAGAGCTCGAACCGGTCCAGACGAAAAGGGTTGAATCGAGGATATACCCATATGGGGAAGCGGCCGCCCATTTGGTTGGCTATATTGGCAAGGTGACAGCGGAAGATTTGGAGAAGCTGGAAGGCAAAGGCTACTCAAGTAATGATTTTATTGGAAAGAGCGGACTCGAAGAGCAGTTTGAAGAACAGCTTAGGGGACAGCCCGGTGTCCAAATCGTGATCGTTGATGAAGCCGGGAACAAGGAAGTGCTGGCTGAAAAGCCGGTTGTGAACGGTCAGCACGTCAAGCTGACCATCGATGCTGAATTACAGGCAAAGATAGCGGCGAAAATGAAAAAAGAGGCAGGAGCGGCGATTGCGATTCATCCAAAATCGGGAGAAACCTTGGCTCTTGTCAGTTCGCCTTCGTTTGATCCTAATCAAATTGTATTCGGAATGTCGGCGCCTGAATGGAAAAAGCTAAGCGAAGATCCCAAGCAGCCCTTGAATGCGAGATTCAATGATAGGTACGCACCGGGATCAGTCATCAAGCCGATTGTCGCCGGAGCAGCATTAACTGCTGGCGAACTTGATCCGAAAGCAAAGATGAATGTGAAAGGACTCAAGTGGCAAAAAGATCCATCCTGGGGTGGCTATTTTGTCACAAGGGTAAGCGAAGCCTCCAATGTGAATCTTGAAAAGGCACTCGTGTATTCCGATAATATTTACTTTGCCCAGACGTCTCTAAAGCTTGGCAAGGACAAATTTTCCGATGGTCTTAAGAAATTTGCATTTGGCGAGGAAATCAGCTATCCTTTCCCGCTTGAAACATCAGAAACTGGTTCGCTTGATACTGACATCCTTTTGGCGGATGCAGGCTATGGCCAGGGACAGCTTGAAATGAATATCGTTCATCTGGCATCAAGCTACACGCCGTTCCTGAATACTGGCAACATGATCAAGCCAATCCTTTTGCTGGATGAGGAAAAGAGCCAGGTGTTAAAACAAGAGGCGATTAGTGCTGAAGCTGCCTCAACCGTTGGTCCTATCTTGAGAAAAGTTGTTTCAGACCCAGCCGGTACAGCACGAACTGCGGAAATCAAGGGATATCCTTTATCAGGAAAGACCGGAACTGCTGAAATCAAGGAAAGCCAGGGGGAAACCGGAAAGGAAAACGGCTGGTTTGTGGCATATAACGCCGAGGCGGAGGATATGCTAGTTGCAATGGTTGTCGAAGGCGTCCAGAAACGCGGCGGCTCCAGCATACCGGTCAAGATGGTAAAAAGTATATTTGAAGATATGAAGTAATAGTTTGAAGGCTGGGATAAAAATTCCAGCCTTTTATTTGTGTTCAAGGAAATTATAAATTTCGCGACTGTGGGTAACTTTTTTTACTGAGCGTATGTACGTCTAGCTCCACAAGGAACGCTTCGGCAGCATAAGCATCGCACGAAATTACGCAATAGCGTAATGAGGAGCGCCTATCGCCTAGCAAACTTCATGCCTCCTCCCTACGATAAGTCATCATCGAATCGCTAGTGCTCTTCGTGATTCCTTTATCTCAGTCGAAGTCCCTCCATTTTGTACGGCGATGACCACTAAGGGAAGCTCCTGAGAATAATCATCGCAGTGATAGGCGGTTTTTGCCTGTCACGAAGGCGCTTGCGCTTTTGTTCATATTGGAACCACTTTTCAGGAAACTGGATGGATTCATGAGGTCTACTAATTCGTTTGATTCATTATTATAGTTGGAGGAAAGAGATCTTTTTGAAAGTAAGAAGCAGAAAAAACATTATTTGATTGACGGGCAATCGTGTCCCTTAAGTAAGTATGTTAATTCAATCTTCATTTAAGCCTGATAAACTAGCAATTAGAAAAGTCTGACTTTTCCTCTTTTTCTGATAGGTTGGCATCTGGTATACTATTTCGGAAGGCGAAACAGCCAGGGAGGGAATAATATGTCACTTCTTACATATCCTTATTCATCACGGAGGATGGCAACCGTTGCTAGAAACGGGATGGTTGCCACGTCACAGCCGCTTGCGGCCCAGGCGGGTCTCCGAATTATGCAGCAGGGCGGTAATGCAATTGATGCCGCAATCGCAACGGCGGCATGTTTGACAGTTGTAGAACCTACTTCAAACGGAATTGGCGGTGATGCATTTGCCCTAGTTTGGACAAAAGGGGAACTGCATGGACTAAATGCCAGCGGTCCGGCACCACAATCTATCTCAATTGAAAAGTTGAAAGAGCTTGGCCATGAAAAAATGCCGGTTATGGGCTGGATTCCGGTAACAGTTCCTGGAATTCCATCCGCATGGGCAGCATTATCTGAAAGATTTGGCCGTTTGCCGCTTACAGAGGTGTTAAAGCCAGCAATTGAGTATGCAGGGAACGGTTATCCAATCTCTCCTATCCTCGGAAGGTACTGGACTAGGGCTTATAACGCTTACAAATCCAGGGCAACAGGGCCGGAGTTTGAGGAATGGTTCCGCGTGTTTGCTCCTAATGGGAAAGTACCTGGAATCGGTGAAATGTGGAAGTCCGAGGACCACGCCAACACATTGCAGGAAATAGCAGAGACAAGTGCGGAAAGTTTTTATAGAGGAAGGCTTGCAGAAAAAATTGCTGGAGCATCCAGCCAGCAAGGCGGTTTCTTGAAGGAAGAAGATCTGGCTGCCTTCAGGCCAGAATGGGTCAAGCCGATTTCTGTTAACTACAAAGGCTATGATGTTTGGGAAATCCCGCCGAACGGACAGGGACTTGTCGCTCTGATGGCACTTAATATTTTAAAGGAATATACGTTTACCCACCGTGAGAATGCAGAAGCAGTCCATATTCAGCTTGAGGCGATGAAGCAGGCGTTCACGGATGGGAAGACCTATATTTCGGATGCGAAAACAATGAAAGCTAAGGTAGCTGACCTCTTATCAGATGAATTCGCCCGAACAGCGCGAAAGAAAATTCAGCCAACCGCAATGGACCCTGAGCCGGGTACGTTACCGAAAGGCGGGACAGTCTACCTTGCAACTGCCGATAGTGATGGCAACATGGTCTCGTTCATCCAGAGCAATTATATGGGGTTTGGATCAGGGGTCGTGGTACCAGGTACAGGAATCGCACTCCAAAACAGGGGCCATGATTTTTCACTGAATCCCGAGCATGAAAATGCCCTTGCTCCCGGTAAAAAAACGTATCATACAATCATCCCTGGCTTCATCACCAAGGGAAATGAAGCGGTTGGGCCATTCGGGGTAATGGGTGGTTACATGCAGCCTCAGGGTCATGTACAAGTGGCAATGAATATGATCGACTTTGGGTTGAATCCCCAGGCTGCACTGGATGCGCCTCGCTGGCAGTGGATTGAGGGTAAAAAGATTGAAGTTGAGCATGAATTTCCGAACCATCTTGTCCAAGAGCTCGCCGAAAGAGGGCATCAAATCCTTGTTGCCCATGACTCTGGCGGTTTTGGGCGGGGACAGGTCATTGTCCGTAATTCTGAGACAGGCGTCCTAACTGGCGGCACCGAGCATCGGACTGATGGAAGCATAGCGAGCTGGTAGGAGGGGACATTTTGAAAAAATTGCTTTTAACAGGCTTTGAACCCTTTCTGGGATTTCCAATCAATCCTACGGAGAAAATTGTTTCAGCCTTAAGCGGCCAGTCAATTGGGAACAACAAGATTTTTGGTTTGCTTCTTCCTGTTGATTACAGCTTGTCGTCCAAAATCATTTTGGAAAAAATAAAAGAGCTAAATCCGGATGTAGTAGTATCGCTCGGACTTGCCGCAGGCCGAAATTCGATTACACCCGAGCGTATTGCCATTAATTGCAGGGATGGTGCAGCAGATAATAACGGTGTTGTACTCGAAGATGCTCCAATTATAGAGGATGGGCCGGACGGACGGTTATTTTTCCAGTCTGCCGATCCGGTCAATGGTTCATACACTTAAGGAAAAAGGCTGCCCTGCTGAAATTTCAAATACAGCAGGAACGTATCTTTGCAACAATGTGATGTATTCGGTACTGCATGAACTGTCTTTGGGCGGCAAGCCGATACCTGCAGGTCACTCATATCCCGGCATCGCACGAGCTTGTGGTTGCTGGAAAAAAGGCCATGCCTTCCTGGAGCGATTGCGATCTCTTAGAGGCAGTCAAGGGTGCAATTAGTGTTATAGAATAATTAATCAAGCCCAGGGAAGATCATTTTCCTGGGTTTTTGTTTTAAAGGAATACGTAAAGAAACCTAGAATTAACTTAACAAAGGAGGGATTTGTGTGAAAGACCATATTCAGGACGTCCTCAGGCAAATTGAGGCGCAGTACAAAATCAAAATCCTGTATGCCTGCGAGTCGGGAAGTCGCGCCTGGGGATTTCCCTCAAAGGATAGCGATTACGATGTGCGCTTTATGTATGTACATGAAATGGACTGGTACCTATCGATTGACCAAAAACGCGAGGTCATTGAAATTCCGAAGCATGATTCATTAACAATTCCAATTGATGATTTGCTGGATGTGAGTGGCTGGGAATTAAGGAAAGCTCTTCGCCTGTTCAGAAAATCAAACCCGCCGCTACTTGAGTGGCTCCGTTCCGGCATTATTTACTATGAATTTGGTACTGTGGCCGAAAAACTAAGGGAATTAAACGAAACAATTTTTTCTCCAGTTTCCGGCATGCACCACTATTTAAATATGGCCAAAGGGAACTACCGGGAATTCCTCCAAGGAGATACGGTCAAGATTAAGAAGTACTTTTACGTCCTGCGCCCGATACTGGCAGCAAAATGGATTGAACAATATAACACAGTCCCTCCAATGGAATTCCAATCTCTTATGGAACGCTTGCTTCCGCCTGGAGACCTGCGGAATGAGGTAAATACCCTGCTAATCCGCAAAATTGGCGGGGATGAGCTGAATCTTGAACCAAGGCTGGATATAATCAACCGATATCTTGATGAGGAAATCAACCACTTTGAAGATTATGTTAAAAATCTCAGTACTTCAATCGAGGACCCCACTCAAAAGCTTGATTTGATTTTCAGAGAGACGCTTGATGAAGCCTGGCACTGATTAGATTCCATTTTAAAAAGGCTCATAGATAGAATTGCTCTGAATAGACTTGCATAAATTATATTAAAAAATCGCCGAAAAATCCGTCATATGGCGGATTTTTCTTTTGGAAATAGATTTAAATATGACCGATATTTGCAAATACGCCGAAAAACAGTCCAATTTTTCGAAAAACTTAGCCACCCCCTTGTCCCACGTGCATATTCGCTCAACCATGCTAATAAACTGTTACAAACCTGTACAAGAGAGTGTTTGAGGTGAAGAGTCGTTTGCAGACAACGGGTATTCAGCTATAGATTTGATTAGACCATATAGGGTCAGAAAGCGAAGCGCTTTTTAAAAGGGCGGATGCTTTCTGCCGTACCTAGGTTCCAGTTCGAGATAACGGGGTGCGGAAGGCAGTATTTCGTCGAAGTGATAAGCGGGTCTCATTTCACACTTCTCACATCCAATTAAAGGAGGGCGAGTGGTGTGCACGATTACATCAAAGAGAGAACTATCAAGATTGGGAAGTATATCGTGGAGACGAGGAAAACAGTTCGCGTAATCGCGAAGGAATTCGGCGTATCCAAAAGTACAGTCCATAAAGATTTAACTGAAAGACTCCCGGATATCAGTCCGGAGCTAGCGAATGAAGTAAAGGAAATCCTTGATTATCATAAGTCAATCCGACATTTAAGAGGCGGAGAGGCAACGAAAATGAAATACCAGAAGGAAGAAGAAGGAGAACCAGTGAAATAAATAGAAAGTTTGATTCTCGACAATTTTTTACAGAAACCTCCTGAAAAGGTATGGAAAACGGATGCATTATGATACAATTAACAATTAGGAAAGTAAGTGGGAAACCGTTTTTCAAGGAGGAAATTAAAAGCAATGTTTGCTAGGGATATAGGGATTGATCTGGGTACGGCTAACGTGCTTATTCACGTCAAAGGCCGTGGAATCGTATTAAATGAGCCATCTGTTGTTGCGATTGATAAAAATACAAATAGAGTCCTTGCAGTTGGGGAAGAGGCACGCCGTATGGTAGGGCGTACGCCAGGTAATATCGTCGCGATTCGCCCGCTTAAGGATGGGGTAATTGCAGACTTTGATGTGACTGAAGCAATGCTGAAGCACTTTATTAACAAGCTGGATGTAAAAGGCTTCCTCTCCAAACCGCGTATTTTGATTTGCTGCCCGACGAATATTACAAGTGTCGAGCAAAAGGCAATAAAGGAAGCTGCCGAGAAGAGCGGCGGCAAGAAGATTTATCTTGAAGAAGAGCCAAAGGTTGCTGCGATTGGCGCCGGCATGGACATCTTCCAGCCGAGCGGCAATATGGTGGTCGATATCGGTGGGGGAACGACTGATGTAGCCGTCCTTTCAATGGGAGACATCGTAACTTCCTCCTCGATTAAAATGGCTGGCGATAAATTTGATATGGAAATCCTAAATTATATAAAGCGGGAATATAAGCTTTTAATCGGAGAACGGACTTCTGAGGATATTAAAATTAATATCGCGACCGTATTCCAAGGCTCACGCAATGAATCAATGGAAATCCGCGGACGTGATATGGTCAGTGGCCTGCCTCGTACGATTACTGTGCATTCTGCCGAAATTGAGCAGGCTCTTCGCGAATCTATTGCCGTGATTGTTCAGGCTGCCAAAAGTGTTCTGGAACGAACTCCGCCTGAACTTTCTGCTGACATAATTGACCGTGGAGTCATCCTCACCGGAGGAGGCGCTTTGCTTCATGGAATCGACCAGCTTTTGGCTGATGAGCTTAAAGTACCGGTACTTGTTGCCGAAAACCCAATGGACTGTGTTGCGATTGGGACAGGCATGATGCTTGATAACATTGACAGAATTGCCAGAAGGAAACTAGGGTAACTTTAACTTATATGAGGGCCTGGCTGGAATGCATTGTTCCGGCTGGGCTCTTTTAGTATGTATATTCCTGAAAAAGTACCCTCTTACTCTCAATTTAGCGACTATTTTCTCTGTTATCTAACAAAAAATGCTGTTACATTTTCATTTTTTTCTTATAATAGAGATAAAGGAACCAGCTTTTTTGTAAAAAAGGTTGCCGATAGTTTTTGTACGTCTGCTTCCTACCCAAAAGGAGTAAATTATGTCATCAACAACATATAAGCAAGAACAACCTAAAACGCGTGAAGAGGTTAAAAAGGTACGCCGCCAACAAGAGGAGGGGTCAGTATCAGCTTCATCAAAAAAGAAGCGGGTACGTACCCGCCTTATTCCCATTTGGCTGAAACTGATTCTGTTCATCCTGCTGGTTGTTATTTGTGCCGGAGCAGGTGCTATGTTTGGCTATGGCGTGCTTGGCGGTGGGAATCCAACTGATATCCTCAATGAATCTACATGGACACATATCCGTGATCTCGTGAACAAAAAATAAGTAAGGAAGGGAGATTCCCTTCCTTTTTTTGTATAGAAAAATAGATTTAGCTTCTGGGGTTAGATATTTATTCAGCGTGTCTAGGTCTGGCTACACAAGGAAAATTTCTGAGAATAACCATCAAAGAGAAGCTCGGGCAGAATAATCATCACAGATAAAGGCCGTTCCTTCCCTGTTACGAAGACACTTGCGCTTTTGTACTGAAGAACCGTACAATAGTATTAATACTACATATTAATAGGAGGTACTAATAATGCTTGATATTAAACAAATTAAAGAAATAATCCCACATCGGTATCCATTTCTGCTTGTAGATAAAATACTTGAAGTTGAAGAGGGGAAAAGCGCAGTTGGCATTAAGAATGTTACTGCGAATGAAGAATTTTTCAATGGGCATTTTCCGGATTTCCCTGTTATGCCAGGTGTCCTGATTGTTGAGGCTCTTGCCCAGGTAGGGGCAGTAGCAATGCTGAAGCGCGAAGAAAATCGTGGCAAGCTAGCATTTTTTACAGGAATCGATAATTGCCGTTTTAAAAAGCAGGTGTACCCTGGCGACCAGCTTCGCCTTGAGGTTGAAATGGTCCGGTTTAGAGGACCGATGGGCAAAGGAAAGGGTATTGCCACAGTGAACGGTGAACTTGCTTGTGAAGCTGAAATTATGTTTGCCCTAATAGACCAAAAATAAAGGTAACATATGCCAATCTCTAGTTCATTTGGATTAAATTTACTTTGTTTAGGTTTTACGCACCTGAAAAACGTAAATTAAAGACAACAACCAAAGCATACAGTGCCACATACCTTCCTCCCAGAGACTGCAACCGGCACTGTATGTTTTTTTGCTTTTGGCTGTTTTTCATAAGCCGCTTTAAGAAAAGTTGTTTTTCAAGGAGAATGTTTAAAATAATGCACAAGTTCCTTATCTTTTTGGGGAAGATAATTCCGAGACCAATGTTCGGTCGACATTAAGATGAAGGGAGCTTTTTGCATTATGAAACATAAACTGCTTGCACTGCTTGCATGCTCGATGTTTGCTGTTTTTATGCTGGGGGGCTGCGGTACAAATGATGATGAACAGAACCCGCCGCCACAGGATAATATTCAGCAGGACGATGACATGCAAAACCGTGATGACAATGATGCCAATATAAACAATGACGGCAGGGTAGATGAAGATGGGTTGCTAAATGATACGGATGATGGCAACAACAATGATGATGGGAATATGTTGAGGGATGACAATAACGGAAACAATCTTGACATGGACGATGATAAGAAAAATGATTAAGTAATAAAAAGGAGGCCCAAGGTTTAACCTAGAGCCTCCTTTTTGTTTTTGCGCTTTCGATAATATTTGCAAGACTGTTTTCATTCAATGCTACTCATTGCAAGGGTTATATTGTTTTTAATCAAACGTTTGATTAAATTTGCGGGGGTCGAAAAAGGAAAGAATAGGTCAAAAACAGCGATGAGCTTTTCAACTTAAACGTCATCTCGGCTTTAGCCTGGGCTTGCTTTGCATTTTGTCTTTGAATTCAGATAGCAGCCCGTTACCCTCCAAGCCCTGGTCAAGAAGCTGGCCCAGCAGCATTTCCGCATAGCCCACTTTCGTTCTGCGCAGCCGTCCTTCTAGCAGGACACTTATGTGGTTCTCGAACTTCTTTAATGTGCAAACCTTGGCCTGGAAATAAGCAGGGTCATTTTGGCGGTGGGTAATGACCACCTGGACAATACACTCCTGCGCGGAATCTTCAAATTCCTTGAAATACTCATAGAAGGAAAGGTCGGTGTAGGCTTCGATCAGCCAGTTTGATTGTTCGTCTTCTTTATTGATGATCAAACCGCTTTCCAGTGGAATTTCGGTTGTTTTTTCATCCTCTATGATTTCGAGGGCTATAAGCTTAAAGGTTTTCACACAACATACCTCCCCAAGAGTATAAGTTGCCTGTATTATACCATAATCACCATTTACATCACCCGTGGTCACTAGTAGAAAAAAGATTTCTGAACTGGCAAAATCGCATTGTTTTTGAAAAAAGACTGTTCATAGGTCACTTTTCCCTAGGGCAAAAATGACTTTTAAGGGCAAGTGGGGTAAGAAAAATGGTTTTTGCCAATTTTACTTGCTAAGCATGCAGGGATAAGATGAAACCATCGAAGGAGAGGAGTTGTGAAGATGATCAATCAAGTTACACTGGTGGGCCGACTGACCAAGAATCCCGACTTGAGAGTAACAACAGAAGGAACTTATGTTTTAAATGTTATCCTTGCAGTCAACCGCCAGTACCGAAATACCCATGGGGACGTCGATACGGATTTTGTTCAATGCACACTCTGGAGAAAGGCTGCTGAAAATACCGCTCAGTATTGTCAAAAGGGATCAGTCGTTGGGATTACAGGAAGGATTCAAACCCGTAATTATGAAAACCAAGATGGCAAAAAGGTATATGTGACAGAGGTAGTGGCAGAGTCAATAAGCTTCCTGAGCAGCAAGCAGGCTGATACAGGAAGGCGCCAAGAAGTGCCTGCCAGGGACAGGAATGGCGGGCAGGCAGTAAGCGTCCAAAACCATGTGCAACCTCCTCCGCCTCGGCCTGAGTATTCACAAGGATTACAATCGGAAAGAGTTGTACCGCAGGAAGGATACATGCCCCAGGACCCTTGGGGTAGTTCTCATCCTGATCCAGGGATCCCCCGAGAAGTACCTGTGCAGGAACGCCATTTCAGTTCTGGGCAAAGTACGGCTCCAGAGACGTCCCCTGTTCAAGGTGGTTTTGCTGGCCACGCGGGTTCCCCCCATTCCGATACACCACCTCCGACGCGATTCTCTTTTGAGAAGGTAGAGGCTGTCATCCCGCCTGCCAAGGAGGAAGTCCCATTTGGATAGGTATAAAAGCAACGTAGCTGAAAGCTTGGAGCTGCTGCTTGAACGCCTCATCAAGATGACTGGCAAAACAAACGAAACCGTCAGCAGCCTCCATAGCCGTATCCTGATTCTTGAGAAACGGCTAGAGGAACATGAGCGTAACCTGGGATGTGCCCGCGCCGATCCAACCGAGCAATCCCTCCACGATTCCCCTTTCCTAATGAATCTTTAAAGCGAACCGCAGATAAATTTTCTATTTTCATAAACATGACCGATGCCTATCCATGGCTTACCTTCCCAAAGCATTTGCCATGCGAGAGCTGCCACTAGAAACGGTCCCCATTAGCCCTTTCAGAAAAAGATTCAATCTGTCCCCCCGTAGTCCTGCCCCCTGCTGCCGGCGGTTTTTCCGCCGGTTTTTAAATTTTTTGCCTAAAAAAGAGATTATAGGTATAAGTTGCACCACAGCGGGTAAACTGATTAAAAACCCCCCCTGTAATATAAAAGGAAAGGCCGCTGAACTGCCAATTCAGCGGCCTTTCCTGTTTTAAGCTATAAAAAGATGTAACTCAATTGATTGAGGAAGAATAGGTGGTTTTTATGTTTTGTGGATTTTAGTAATATCAGCGGATTTCTATATCCATTGAAAGAGTGCTCAAAGCTTGAAAAAGTAACAGAGCCCTGTCAGTGCCCAAACAGAGTGCCCCAAGCATGAAAAGGTAAAAGAGGAGCCTTGTCAGTGCCCAAACAGAGTGCCTCAAGCATGGAAAGGTAACAGAGAAGCCTTGTCAGTGCCCAAACAGAGTGCCTCAAGCATGGAAAGGTAACAGAGAAGCCTTGTCAGTGCCCGAACAGAGTGCCCCAAGCATGAAAAGGTAACAGAGAAGCCTTGTCAGTGCCCAAACAGAGTGCCTCAAGCATGAAAAGGTAATAGAGAAGTCTTGTCTCCAGCAGGTCATTCTAAAAAAAGCCGGCTGTCCATAAATACGGACAGCCGGTTTTTTGGGTTTATTTTAATAGAATCAGATCGCGCAGTTCTTCGGTCGACATTTCGGTGATCCAGTTTTCGCTTTGAATGATCTGGTCGTTGAGATGCTGCTTCTTCTCGAGCATCGCGTCAATCTTTTCTTCGAGCGTCCCCGTGCAAATCATTTTGTGAACATGAACAAAGCGTTCCTGGCCGATGCGGTATGCTCTGTCGGTTGCCTGGTTTTCCACGGCCGGGTTCCACCATCGGTCATAATGGATGACGTGGTTGGCTGCGGTTAAATTCAGGCCGGTTCCGCCTGCTTTCAGGCTAAGCAGGAAGACCGGGAACTGGTGCTCCTGAAACTGCGCTATCATATCGTCGCGTTTTGTTTTTGGAACACTTCCATTTAGGAATGGAACATCAATTTTGAACTTCCGCTTTAAGACAGCCTTAATCATTTCACCCATTTCAATATATTGGGTAAAAATCAAGCAGCTTTCATCCTGGTCAAGGACTGCATCGACTAATTCAACGAGTTTTTCCATTTTGGCAGACCTCGAAATCAGGTCCCTCCCTGGGGAAACATCGCTGTCTCTGACCTGGGCATTTTCCTTCAAATACAGGGCTGGGTGGTTACAAAGCTGCTTCAGCCGGCCAAGCAGCTGAAGAATCATGCCTTTTCGTTCCATACCAGTCAGCTTCTCAAGCTGGGAGAACGTATCCTGAACAAGCTGTTCATACAAGGATGCCTGTTCCGCGGTCAACGGGCAGTATTCTTTTTGTTCAAGCTTATCAGGCAGATTTAACGCAACTTCTTCATCCTTTTTCGTCCGCCGCAGAAGGAACGGGCGAATCAGGCCCTGAAGCTCGCGGACTTTGTCTTTATTATCATCCTTTTCAATCGGGATGATGAACCGCTTCTGGAATTGGCCAAGGCTGCCGAGGTAGCCGTGATTCGTAAAGTCGAAAATCGACCAAAGCTCGGACAGGCGGTTTTCCATCGGAGTTCCTGTCAAAGCAATATGATGTCTTCCCTTGAGCTTCCGGACCGCGCGCGACTGCTTTGTATTCGCATTTTTTATGTTTTGCGCCTCATCAATGGCAATTGCGTTCCACTCGATTTTATTAAACTCTTCTTCATCGAGGTGGGAAAGGCCATACGATGTCAGTACAACGTCCTGCCCGATTACGGCTTCAACGAAGTTCTCGCCCTTCAGGCGGCTAGGGCCGTAATGCAGGTGGACACGGAGATCGGGTGCGAACCTTTCAAGCTCCTTTTGCCAGTTGCCAAGCACGGATGTCGGACAGATAATCAGTGATGGAGGCTCCGCAGTGGCAGCCGTCACCACGCCCTCTAGGACGGGTTCCGCAAGCAATGTATCTTCTCCATCAGATTTTCGGTTGCTTTTCCCTGTGCGGCTGCCTTCTTCGGCGGCTTTTTCTTTAACCGAAAGAAGGTAGGAAATAAGCTGGATCGTCTTGCCGAGGCCCATGTCATCAGCAAGTGTTGCGCCGAATCCGAATTGGCGGAGGAATAGGAGCCAGCTCAAGCCAAGCTGCTGGTATTGCCTTAATGTTCCGTTCAGGCCTGATGGAACGTCGACAAGCGGAATTTCCTTGATTTCGTTTAGCTGTTTGAGCATTTGTTTCCATTGCCGGTTCAGTTCTATCTGGATTTTGGCAAATGTCCTTGGGTTTTCAAGGTCATCACTCTCTGGTTCGGGACTCAGTTCCTGCTCGAGCAGGTCGCGAACATGAAGGCCTTCCTTTTCCGCTTTCTTCATGATTTCCTGGATTTGGCGGATAAATTGCGGGTCGAGCTTTACCCAGCGGCCTCGTATATAGACGAGGCGGCGCTTTTCTTCGACCATTGTCCGGAATTCATCTTCGGACAGGTCAACGCCGTTCATCGAGAAGCGCCAGTTGAAGTCGAGCATCGCCTGTAGTCCGACGAACGATGGCCGGTGGCTGGATGTGCCCTTCAAGGATGCCTTGACACGCAGGTTGGCGTTCTTCATTGCTTGCCACCAGCCAGGCAGGAGAATTTCAACACCGAGAGCAAGCAATATTTCGCTTGATTCGGTCAGAAACACCCAAGCCTCTTCTTCGGAAAGAGATGTTTTCAGCCTGCCATATATCCCAAGGGACGGAATCAGGCTGATCCATCGGTTCTCCTCATGAGCTGCCTTTTCCAAAAAGGGCTTCCATGAAGAGGGGATTGCGGGATCGTCGATTCTGTACAGCTCATCGGGATTCCGTTTGCTTCGCAAAAAGGTTTCAAGGAGCCAGAAGCCCTCCCCGTCCTCGGGTTCATCTAGCCTTAATCCTACCGTAAATGGTTCCTCGCTTTCCCTGATGCCAACCCATTCAAGCCAGGAGTCTTCATCAAAATAATGGGCGAGCGTGGCCGCGGGGATATTTTTACTTTCAAGAAGTTCGAGCTTCGGCCCGAACAGCTCCCGCATTTCCGTATTTCGGGTCAGGTAAGCGTCAAGTGCTTGGTTGTAAAGGTCCTCAATAAAGTCATAGGCTGTCACTTGGCTAATAGCTTCGTCTGATTCAGAAGCTGTGCCAGAAATAGTGACAGGCTGTTCCCAGAATGAGCTGTCGAACTCTTCGCGTACTCTTGAAGGGAGCCTCCAGCGGAAGTTGCCGCCTTCCCAGGATTTGAAGTCAGGCAGCCATTCCTTTTCTAAAATGCCTTCATATATAATATGAGCAGATGACAGGCAGATTTCCGCAGCCTCATCCCAATCCCAGTCAAAAAAGCGGTTGAAGGACTCGCGGGCAAACAAGGTGGCGAGCTGCCATGCATTCAACTCAATCTGTTCAATCCCGTCCACTTTTACGGGATCAATAAATGCACCGTAAAAGCTTTCGGGATGCCGGCTGAATAGCGGGAACTTCCAGGCATCAACGGGCAGCCAGCCTCCTTGTGCGCCCTGAGCGGACAGCAGATAGACATCACCATGTTTTTTTAGGAATAATTTAATGAAGCGCTCATTATACATTGATCAGCTTGCTCCTTTGGCACTCTTCATGGAACGCGCGCAGCCGCTTTGTCCGTTCCAGCAGCTCCGTGAAAAATACATCCCATTCATCAAGCCGCTTTTGCTTTTTATACAAGGTCCTGAGCTTTTTGAGCATCCGGACCGCTTGCTTGTATCCAGGCCTGTTCTTGGTGGCAATTTGCTTTGCTGCGGACTGGTGCAGCATCGAGATGACCGCCTCAGGCATTTCTTTTTCAAGTATCTTCAGTCTTGCACTAGGAAGGTCGGTATAATGATAGCCCATGAAAGATTGCAAATCTGCCCATTTTCCGTACTCGCCCCGTTCAAACAGCAAACTGCCATATTCATAATACGTATAAGGAAGTGCCTGGTGAAGCAGCCTTTCCAGGAGCTCCGACCGGCCTGTCTCCTCGACATAAGGAAGCGCCGACTCAAGCGCTTTTCTGGCAAACTGAGCCCGGCCCTGGTATCCCTGGATTGCGGCAAGGACACCCTTGAGTTTCTGTGTGAGCAGCTCGAGGTATGGACCAACCCGTCCCCATTCCTTGTGTGTATTCATCTCATCAATCCAGTACAGCAGGAATGGCGGTGCCTCCTCATCAGACAGCCTTGCTATAAATGCAAGAGCAAGCGCATCCTCATTTAAAAGGACATGTAAATGGGCAGCCGCAATTGCAAGCGGGTGACCGGATTCTGCGCTTAAACTCATTTCATCAAGCGTCTTGGACTCTTCTTCAAGCCATTCCTTCTTTTTAAAAAGACCCGACCAAATCCCCATGTATAAAAAGGCACGCTCATAAACAAGAAATGGAATAACCGTCAAAATATCTCGCGTATCTTTACGGAGCTGTTCTAAGAAGGGATCGAAACCTAGCGGCCTGGCGCGTTTGCCTAGCTTTGCCGCAAGTCGGGATGCCTCGGTCTCAAGATCTGCAAACACATGCCTGTAGTAACGGCTAACCATCTCCTCGGTATGTCCGAGCTCCTGGCTAAAGCGCGCCAGCTCTGTGAACGAAAATAAACTCGCCGAAAGCTGATGCAGAAGCGCCCATTCCTCACCGCGCGGAGAATCAGCTTTAATACGGCGCCAGTAAACTCCAAACAGCTCGCTGACAACGTACGGATTTACATTCTTCTTTGCGCGCATAATTGAAGAGAAGTTTTCCGTGAAGGACTCAATCCAGGCGGCGTAATCCTGTTTCAAGGCTCCACTTGCCTTGACTAGATCACGAGCCTTCAGCAAGCCCCATTCCGCGGCAGCACGCTTTTCCCGGACCGGATAACGCCAGTCCTCTATCCATTCAGCGACTGAATTGGTTCTGCCATACGCACTGAAAAAAACAGCAAGCTGATGTCTGCACAGTCCTTGGCTTGGACACGAGCACTCACTCATCTCGGGAAATAACAGCTCAAGGGTTACCTTGACAGGCACAACATCCTGAACTGTCGCAGTAATGGTTTCTTCATCCATTCGCAGTTGTGAGACCAATCCCTGGCGGTAAAGCAGCATTCCCTTTTGCATCAGGCGCGCATCCTCTTCCGAATGTGGCGACAGCATATCCTGTATTTTATCGGACGCCATTGCAAGCCCTTCATTCCGCATCGGTACACACCTCTTTCTCTTTTTTGCTAATAGAAAAATATTGAATGGTTATTTTCCTGGTACTAGGCCAATCGCCAACAGTACAGGGGAATTACTTTTTATATTGCTGTGACCGTATTGATTTCTAAAAAGTATCTAGTACGAACATTTATATTCATTTCAACCCGCATGCCACATTGCCCGGTAATGCACCGGTTAAATTTTACACATATGCTACAGTGCTTGTTAGCAGCGCCACGAATGGTCCATTGGCACGCTGCGGAAACTTTGCCGCAGTTGGATGGAATCGTTGCCCAATCTGTTGCAACAGCACCCTCATTCAAATCCCGGTGAACCCATATTCAACGGTAAGCCGGGACTAACACTTAGCGTTTGAATGTACACTCTACTGTATTGGTAGTTATCACTTTATTATACCCCAAATTAGCAGAGAGTAGGAGACCCCTTCAGGCATAGCACTGAAATTGACTCTTTCTCCTTTAAAAACAAAATAATCTCTCTTTGTGATAATTCCTTTTGATTTGGAGCGTTCTTTTTTAAACTTTCATCACTCCTTCCACTGATTTCCCAAAATCGCTTCCTCTTTTTCTCAAGACTTGAATGTTCACTTATTAACAAATAATTATATTATAATAATGTTATTTTCTATTTTAACTTGTTAATAGGTTTTAAGTTTGCGGAAAAAGGGGATATTTTTAACACTAGTTTTTGGATGGATTTGCAGGAAAATACTGACATGAAATTGACAAATATTAAATTTTTGGAAATTCATTTACATTTGACAAAATTTTTACTAGAATGATGGAAAAGACTGAAAAAGGAGGAAAAAACTCGAAGTGAAGAAAAGTGGAGTTGAAGAAGGCCAAATGCTGTTTTTTGAAATTTTAAAGCGGGCCTACGAAAAGGGTTTAACAGAAACTGAAATGACAACCTGGAAAATGCTTGAAGAATTGAAATTGGACTTGCAAAGTATACCGATTGCCGAATCGGATAGATTATAGAGAGAATAGAAGGGGAGAGGATCCCCTTCTATTTTTTTTGCTGAAATAACTATTTTAATATAGTTAAATGGACAGGGGTATCTTAAAAGCCAATTTCCTCCATGATGGTTTTAATATTTTTCCTAGCTCTATCCCGCCAGCTTTTTACTGTTGAAACACTGACGTATTCAAGAACGGCTATTTCCTGAATAGTCAGTTGGTCCTGGCATGTATATTTCAGCCATTTTAACTGATTTTTACTAAGGGAATTTCCGCAGGCATCAATCAGTTCGGAAATTTCGTTCTCGCCTACAGACTGATCTTCTAATAACTCCCAGTGTTCTGGCTTTAGGTGGATGTTCCGTTCAAGTTGATTATGGCAGCGGGTTAACTCAATCATCATCCGGCCTTTAATGAAGCGGTAGGCATATGTTTCAAATTTGCCTTTTTCCGGATCAAAGCCTCTTGCTGCCTCCCATAGGGCAATAAGGCCAATTTGATAGAATTCTTCCTTGTTTGTGTAGATGTGAAGAGAACGGATAATGCTGTTGATCATGGGGGTATATTGGGTTGCGAGATGCTCGAAATTTTCAATTTGGCGTTCCACAGTACGTCCCTTTCGGGGAAGCGCGCTTGCCATTTTTATTCCCGGGTAAGTCAACCATATAGCCTCTGGGTTTGGGTGTCGAAATCTATTAATTTACTTTTTATTCCAGATAAATAAGCAGATTTCAGGCAGAATGATCCTGATAAATGAAAAAATATTGTTTACTTAAGTTGAAAAATTAAATTTCCTCTCATTTACGGATAATTGAAAATTCTTTCAAATGCCTTTAGGGTATATAGAGAGGCTTTTGGTTTATAGCCATAACTGAGGCTAACCGATATAATGAAGTAGAATCTTAATTGATAGGGGTTTGTTAAAAGATGGCAGATCGATTTAAAGTGATGACCGTGTTTGGCACACGGCCGGAAGCAATTAAAATGGCGCCGCTAGTCAAAGAACTTGAGAAGCATAAGGATAAAATTGAACCGATTGTGACGGTCACCGCTCAGCATAGGCAGATGCTCGATCAGGTGTTGAGTATTTTTGAGATTGTTCCTGATTATGATTTGAACATCATGAAGGACCGGCAGACGCTTATCGATGTTACCGTAAGGAGCCTCGAGGGGCTTAACGCTGTTTTGCAAGAGGCGAAGCCGGATCTTGTTCTCGTTCATGGCGATACGTCTACCACCTTTGTTGCGAGTCTGGCTGCATTTTATAATTCGATACCTGTTGGCCATGTTGAGGCAGGCTTGCGGACTTGGAATAAGTACTCTCCATTTCCTGAAGAAATGAACCGTCAGCTTACTGGGGTTATTGCCGACCTGCACTTTGCCCCAACCAGGCAATCCCGGCAAAATCTGCTGACCGAAAATAAATTAGCAAATGCGATTTTTGTAACCGGCAATACAGCTATAGATGCTCTGAAGACAACAGTTAAAGAAGATTATTCACATCCTGTGCTTGATAAACTGGGTGGTGACCGTCTAGTTCTTATGACAGCTCATAGGCGTGAAAACCTCGGCATTCCTATGGAAAACATGTTCAGGGCTATTAGCAGGCTTGTCGACAAGCATAAGGATGTACAAGTGGTATATCCGGTACACATGAATCCGGTCGTAAGGGAAATAGCAGGCAGGATTCTCGGGGATAATCCCCGCATATCTCTGATAGAGCCGCTTGATGTCATTGACTTCCATAACTTTGCCTCACGCGCACATCTAATTTTGACCGATTCGGGGGGAGTCCAGGAAGAGGCGCCTTCACTTGGGGTTCCGGTCTTGGTACTCCGGGATACGACCGAACGGCCTGAAGGGGTGGAAGCTGGCACATTAAAGCTTGCCGGTACGGATGAAGAAACGATTTTTACACTGGCAGATGAGTTGCTGACGGATGACGAAGCCCATGGGAGAATGGCCAAAGCGTCAAACCCATATGGAGATGGTTCAGCTTCGGCTCGAATTGTAGAGGCAATCCTCTATCACTTTAAGCAAGCCGAACGTCCTGCAGATTTTCAATAAATGCATAAAGAAGTAAGCCTCTGTCGATAATGGATGGAGGCTTTTTGTATTTGCCTGAATTTGAAACCAGGCAAGGTTGAAGAAAACGAGATTATAAATGGAAAAAACGAAGAAGTTCCCAAGGAGTTTTCCGGAAGTGAAAATGTCCTCCCTGTCCTCCATCAGGCTTAAGAAGACGGAACAGACCAGAAAACATCCTACGGTTCAAGCAAAACGGGCCTTGCAGAGTAGAAAATGTTCTTAAACCAGAGCCCCTGGGACAAAATGGAGTAAAGCGGCCAAACTGACCAACCAGTATTCCATTTAAAAATATATATAGCTAGAGTCTCAGCCTTAAGTCTTAGTGTTCTCTACAATCCCGGCCGGTGGAAAGATACCTTCATTTCGTGTATTGTTAATATAAGGAACCAATATTTACAAATTTATTTTTCATGTAAAATGAAACAATTCAATGGCCATCAACGTACTAACAGATATAGCTATTAAAGTCGGGAGTCGATCCGTATGAATCCATTTCTTTCATTTTTATTAAGAAGTTCAATAGCTGTCCCTACCGCTGTAACAGCGGGAGCGGTAAGCTTTCTTGGTTTCGATGCAGGATGGCTGCTGTCAACCGGAATTTCGGCAGCTGGTGGGTTTGCGGCATACCAATCAGTTGGCATGTACACCAATTCCCAATTCTTGAAGAGGCATAACCTGACAAGGAAGGAATACCGTTATATTAAAACCAACCTGGAGGAAGGAAAGCGGAAAATCAACCGCCTCCATAGGGCCCTTTTTTCGATAAAAAATCTTCCGTCCCTGAAACAGCGGATAGAGCTGCTGCGGGTAACGAAAAACATTTACAAGCTGACCAAAAATGAGCCAAAGCGATTTTATAAAGCGGAACGGTTTTACTTTTCACATCTAGATTCTCTAATTGAACTTGCCGAAAAATACGCGTTCCTGTCTGCGCAGCCGAAGCGGAGTCCTGAACTCGAACTTAAGCTTCATGAAACCCAGCGGACGCTTGATGAGCTGACTGACACAATTGAGCAAGATTTATACTATATTATCAGGGATGATATTGACCATCTCGATTTTGAAATTGATGTTGCCAAAAAGGTAATTGCAAATCAAAAGAATATTAAAATCCCTGAAGAAAACAGGAGGCTAAAATGAATCAAAACAATCAACCTTCCATGAATTCGAATAATATTCTTGATGATATTCTTTCAGATCCATTTGGCGCGAATGAAAATCCAGCTGTTGCACCGGCACCGGCTGCCGAGGGCGGCAAGCAGGTCCGCCTGATTGATGTCATTCCTGAGGAGAACAAGGCCAAGGCTATGCAGCTAGCAGAGCAGATTGACCCGAAGAACCACCAGGCGATGATTTCGTACGGTACCCAGGCGCAATCCAAGCTGCTTTCTTTTTCAAATACGATGCTTGAGCATGTGCAAAAGAAGGATGTAGGGGAAATTGGTGAAATCATTAACGACTTGATGAAGCACCTGTCACATGTGAATCCCGACGAATTGAATCAAGAAAAACGCGGCTTAATTTCACGCATGTTTGGCAAGATGACTGGGTCTGTTCAGGAAGTGCTATCCAAGTACCAAAAAACCGGAGCTCAAATCGATCGGATTTCTGTAAAGCTGGACCGTAGCAAAAACACCCTTCTTGCTGATATGGCTCTCCTCGAGCGGTTATATGAGCATAACAAAGAGTACTTCAATGCCCTGAATGTGTACATAGCAGCGGGTGAATTGAAGTATGATGAGCTTGTTCAAAAAACTATCCCGGCAATGCGCAGGGAAGCGGAAGTCTCAGGAGACCAGATGAAGGTCCAGGAAGTCAATGATATGATGCAGTTTGCTGACCGCCTTGACAAACGAATCCATGACCTGAAGCTAAGCAGGGAATTGACGGTTCAAAGCGCGCCGCAAATCAGGCTCATCCAGAATACAAACCAGGCGTTAGCCGAAAAAATTCAGTCGTCAATTATGACGGCAATTCCGCTTTGGAAGAACCAGGTCGCGATTGCGTTGACACTTATCCGCCAGCGCAATGCGGTTGAAGCCCAGAAGCAGGTTGCAAAGACAACAAACGATTTGTTATTAAAGAATGCCGAAATGCTGAAGGCGAACACAATCGAGACTGCGCGTGAAAACGAGCGGGGCATTGTTGAAATTGAGACGCTGAAACGTACGCAGGAAAGCCTTGTCTCAACTCTTGAAGAAACATTAAGAATTCAGGAAGAAGGCCGCACCAAACGGCGCCAGGCCGAGCATGAACTATCACTCATGGAGAGCAACCTGAAGCAGAAGCTGCTGGATATTAAAGGCGAGACGGACCGGAAACGAATCGAATAGCAATAGGGAACGCTGCAGGCAATAATGCCTGCAGCGTTTTTTCTGCACCTGTGGAAATAAAAACAGTTTGTACCAGTTCGACATTTTCCTTAAGTGCGAATCTTGTAAATCACAGAACCTGAAAGGCTATTTCAGGTTTTTAATCAAACGTTTGATTAAAAACAAGTTTGTCATTAAAGAAAGGTTCCGGTCGAAAATTATCCCTTTTGCATCAAGAAAAACTAATGTCTGGTAAACGCAGTTATGGTACGCTAAGGAAAATGGATCAGGAGTATGATTATGGAATTTAATAGAAGATGGTTATTGGGCTGCGGTTTGTTTCTGCTGGTAGTAAACGGTGGAGGTTTCCTGCTTGTTCAGCTATTTGGCCAATAATCCAAGCCCAAATGCTTTTGGCTAAATTAAGAGGTTAGCGGGGAAATGGAATTGATAAACGACTTAACAAAACCAGTATCAAAACGGTTACTGCTTTTACTGCTGATCGTGACCGTTGGTTCCGAGATGGCTCTCTATTTATCTCGGTACAGTTACTTTTTTTCCGAGCTATATGATTCAATTATGATCGTTTCGATATTTCTTGCCTGGAAGCTGCATCCGAGGCTGGGACGGACTGGAACATATGCCTCCGGAACATTGAGAGACTCGCTCGGGTTGAGTCCCGTGGAGCCTGGCGGGAAGAAGTCATTTTGGCATAAAGGGTATATTTCACAGTTTGCAGCAGTTTTTCTGCTGTTCAATATGGCATCAGCAGTTGTCAATTTTTATTCCTATATTCTTTTTCCGGGCTTTAATGATAACTACCAGGAGTATGTGGAAGAATCGATTGATACGGTCCAAGGCGGCTGGGATTCATTCGCAGATGATGAAGGAATGGTTGAACCTAATGATACAAGCCCAGTATTGGAGTGGTTTGACTTTGCTGGCTACGACTTTTATACCTCTGCACTGGCTGGATTTGAGGAGGTATACCGGCTCGGCTATATGATTCTGTTTTTGTTGCTTTTTAAAAAATTTCTCCCATTAAAATGGCAGCAGTGGCCGGAAGAAGGTTTACTAATGGCTGTATTGTTTTTAAGCAGTCTTCTGTTTGGAATCGGGCATGCACTTGATACTCCGCAGTCATGGGATGTGACGATAGGGACGATTGTCACATTTACCAATATGGGGTTAATTCTTGGTATCCTTCTTTTATGGTCACGCAATCTTTGGCTACTAATAGCTGTCCATGGTGTTTACGATGTGTTGATGACGATTGAATGGTATTACTATGAGGCGGCTTCCGTTATATTTTCGGTAATAATACTCGCCGCATGGGCCTTGGAGGCGGTTATCCGAAAAATAAGTCCGGAGAAGGAAAATGAAATTAAGGCAAGCCAATAGAATGATCCAAAAAAATGCGGAGCCTATCCGCATTTTTTTTATTTATAAGGTGAAGATGTGTAAAAGTGGCAAGGGGATGAAAGAATAATGTAGAATTATGCTGAATGATGTCGAAGTGAAGGAGCCTGCAAATGAACCAGCCAATAGTGAAGGTTGCTGTCATGGGAAGCTGCGTGACTAGGGACAATTTCAATTCAAAGTTCAACCCAAATTATAAAGATGTCTATGACTGTGTGCTTACCCAAAATCAGACATCTCTAATAAGCTTGATGTCCAAACCCACTATGTTTAAGGAAGAATATGTAGAAGGAATGGGCAAATACGAAGCATGGAATGTACGGTCAGACTTAAATAAAGAGTTCCTTGAACAAATGAAGGAACTTCAGCCAGACTATTGTATTCTCGACTTTTTCGGCGATATACACTTCGGGGTCCTTGAGCTTGAGGATGGACGTTACATTACAAATAATCGCTGGATGCTATGGAAGACAAGCTATTATAAGGACTTGAAGGAAACAGACAAGATGATAGAGCTTAAGATCGAAAAGGATACTGAACGCTATCTGAAGCTTTGGAAGGAGCATGCAGATCGATTTTTTGCTTTTATGAAAAGTGAAGTTCCAAATTGCGGAATTATTGTACATAAGGCCAGAAACGCCGAAACATATATCACGGATTGTGAGAGAAAACCTTTGAGCACCTCAGGCAAGGTAATGAATATGGACGTCAAGCGCATGAATGAACTTTGGGATGAGCTTGATAACTATATAGTTGAAAAGTACGGTGTTCATGCAATTGATTTGAGGCATCGCGACCTGGCCAGCTTTACAGAGCACCCATGGGGTCCATTTTATGTTCATTACACGATGGATTATTACCCGGAGTTTCTTGATAGACTCAATAAGATTGTCCTCTTCGACAAGGTTGGGGAGCAGGGACTGCCAGGAAAAATTGTGAAAAACCTCCTTGAACTTGACGAGGAACGGACAATTGGACAGCCCGATTCTAAGGAACAAGAATATGCATCCTTGACAGAACAATTGGAAAAAACAAAGTCAGAGCTTACAAAAGCCAAAAAGAAGCTAAACCGATTTGAAACGGAGACTGTCTTCAAGTTTGCAAAACGGAAACTGAAAAAGTATAAAGCAATAAGGAAAGCTTATAAGTTACTAAAGGAATAGAACAAAACGCCTGCATTACTCTACAGGCGTTTTGTTTATTTTTTATGTATGCCGAGCTCCTTTAGTGCCTGCTGCATGCTGGCTCTTGTTTTAATACCGGTGAAATCCAATCCGAGACTGACGATGGTTTGCGAGATCTCAGGCCTAATACCGGTCACAATTGCCTGAACTCCTGTAAGCCTTAGGGCATTGAAAATCTGGAATAGCTGGTCGGCTACCATTGTATCGATGATAGGTACACCAGAAACATCAAATATTATCTGGCGGACATTCAGTTTGGCGCTCTCAGTTAAGGAGACATCCATGATCAGCCTTGCGCGGCGGGTGTCAATTGAGCCGACAAGGGGCACAACGGCTATACCCTCGACAATCGGAACGACCGGTACAGACAGCTCCTCAAGAGCAGTATAGGCAACATTCATAAGCCTATTTGTATGGACCTCAAATTCCTCGCCTATGACACTGCAGACGCGGTCTAATAAAGGGTCGAGTATTTTGGAGACATCGAGCATCGTAATTGCTGCAAATTTCTTTTTCTCAAGTTCGTCGGTAAAAACGTCCCAAATCACAGTCCGGAAAAATGCTACGCTCCGAAGGGAGTCTGTTAGGGAAATGGAATACAGGATGGCGTAACCTGCTGCTTTCTTGCTCCATTCCTCAACCTTGTCGTATATAGGAGCAGTATTCAAAAGCGCCTCACCAAGCAGATGGACAAGTTCTGAGTAAAATTCCAGTTGTTTTTCACCGGGAAGCAAGGTAGCAGGAAGCTCAAATGTATCATTTTTATCAATATTTATGATGACGTTTTTAGCTATTACACGGTCATTCGCCATAATTTTATTGCCTATATACTGCAATTCATCCTTCACTTGCTAAGCTCCTCCCAAATAGTTCCTATACTTATAATATAGTATTGTCCTTGAATCCCGCAAAATAAATACCTTTTACTTTTATAACAATTCCTATTTTTATAAAAATTAAAAAGGCAGCATTGACAGCTGCCGTTGTCTTCATAATAGAAGCGGTGCTTTTAAGTATCTCGCTGATTGAAATACAGAAGACCACCTGCCTGGTAATTTAGTAAGTTTATTATATTGTAGTTTTGTTTGGATCGAAGCTAATTATCGTTTAAAACGGTTGCTGAGTACCTTTAATAAAAATTGCTTTTCTTCAGCGGTAAGCATTCTCCAGTTTTTGACTTGAATTTTCACCAAAGTTCCCTCCCCGTATTTCTTTATTGACATGAAAAAGTATGATTATGGCCGTTTGCTGTGTATTGTCTTTCTATGTATAACTATAGCGCTGCGAAAGGCGAATTTGAATATAAACCGTTCAACAAATACTGACTTTCCTACCTGTATAATGCGGGTGAAACTATGGATTCATGAGTAGAATTAGCTGAATTGTGAAGAAATGCATGGGGAATTGCCGAATAGTGTCGGCTTGGTCCGCAAGACGGGAGCAAAGGGCTGCGAAAAAGGCGCAGCCTACCCGTTTTTAATTCTCGAACGATGGCTGATGGCCTTCAGGATGAATTGCTTTTCCCAAGCGGCTAATCTCTTCCAGCTGCCTGCTTTTATTTTCATTCTCGCCCACTCCTTCATATAGAATGTATTGTTTCTTTATGGTGTAAGAAGGATGAAGGAACCAGAGATTCATCTCTTCCTTTGCTAGTTGTTTACCGTCTTTTTAGCCGGAATAAACAAAGAACCGTTCCTCAAAAACAGAGGGAATCGGACAAGGGAAGCCTTATATGGACAAAGAATGGGTCCTCTCAGGAGAAGAAGATAGCGAATTGGGATAAAGTAATGGAGAATTTGCCGAAATAATTTTGAGTAAAAATATGAAGTTGGATTGTTTAAATGGAAAATAAAAAGACCAAGGCTTTTGTCTCCAAAAACCTGGCCTTTTATTGTATGCGCGGAAAGGTAAGTTTGAAGGTGGCCCCGGTATGAGGGCCATCACTTTTAACATCAATTCTCCCTTTATGATCCTGAATGATTTTATAGGTCACCATCAGTCCCAGGCCATTTCCGGTTGATTTTGTCGTGAAAAAGGGTTCCCCCAGCTTCCTCAATTGTTCTTCCGTCATGCCGACCCCTGTATCTTTTATGGTTACCGATACTTCCGATGGCTGGATGTTCATCGATATATATACGAAACCGCCTGATGGGATTGCCTCAATAGCATTTTTCATTATATTGAGAAACACTTGCTTTAGCTGATTTTTCTCCCCGGAAATGATCACTGGTTCGTCAGGGAAATCAGTAATGAGAAGGACATTTCGCAGCAGCGCTTCCGGCTCAATGAATTTTGCAACGTTTTTCAGGATCTCGGTCAGATTGCACTGAGTAAAATCAGTCACATGAGGCCTTGCAAAAATCATGAAATCACTAACAATCGAGTTGATCCTGTCGATTTCATCCAAGATTGTTTTAGTAAAGACCGTCTCCTTTGTTGTTTCTGTTAACAATTGGACAAAGCCTTTAATGGTCGTTAATGGATTGCGGATTTCGTGGGCAAAGCCAGCTGCGAGTTCGCCTACCATCGACAGCTTTTCTGCTTTTAGAAGCGTTTCCTCGGTCCGTTTCTTCTCTGTTATATCGTATTGGATGGAGATATGCTTATATTTCCTGCCTGCTTTATCAATGAAGGGAATGATTGTGGTATCTGTCCAATAGGTTGTTCCGTCTTTCGCTTTGTTCAAAATCTCTCCGTTCCAGACCTTTCCCGCACTTAAATCATTCCAGACGTTGTCGAAATAGCCTTTAGGGTGATAGCCGGAATTAAGAATATAGGGGGTTTTCCCAATTAATTCGTCCTTGGAAAATTTAGATACCTCACAAAATTTTTCGTTAACGTAAATGTATGCATCATTTTCATCCATGACAGCGAAAATTGTTGCTTCGTTAAGAGCCTTCTTAAGTTCAGCCAACTCTTTCAGAGTCATCCGCAGGTCCTCTGTTGACTCATCAAGGGCGTATTTTGTCGCGAAGAGGATATCGTTGTAATGGTTTATGACAGAGCTTAGGACTGCATTTAGAAGTGGATCCAGAAGTTTAATTGATTCGATAAAATATTCCCCTGAAAGCTTGTTTTCCTTTATTTCCGTTTCCATTAAGGTAATAATGGCAGATCGGGTTCTGTAAACAAGGCCGATACAAGAATCCAGGGATCCCGCAATACCGACAGATCGCTGGCCAAGGAGATTTGCGAATGAAAGTAAATCATTTTTAATGGAAGGATTATGTGTTGAGAGATACTCGCCAAGAAGATAGAAAAGGTATTTTTGCATATAGTGGGAATCGTCCAGGTGGTGGTACAGGACATTATATTTGCTGCCGGTACCTGGCGTATCCAAATACTCAGCGAGTTCACCGCTGAGTTGTTTAATTTTACAGCCTAAATCATACATTTGACTGTTCATGATACTCCTCCGGCTAAAATTATTCTACTTATCTATTCATTTAAGGATAACAGAAGTGGTTTGCAACGAATAGATAAATAGTTACAATTTTCTAATTTAACTATAATGACTTTTTGTATGCTTTGTAAATATTTGTATATCGATTTTCGCTATAAATTTAGTTTTTAGCTGCGCGGCTAAAATAAACACTATACGACATCCTTGAAGGGCTCTCCCGCTGCTTGATTCTATATATATTGAACTTCTAATTTCACGCCTGCATTTTTGTCGTTTTCCCTTACAAAAAGGAAAAAATAGTGAAATATTTATGAAAAATAGGCCTTTTTCCCTGGGATAGAGGACAAAAGACTCTAGCATGTTAACAAAGTAATAACTAGAATGTGAGAGTCATTCAAAAATCTTACATTTGGAGGTATCAGCTTGAAAAAGAAATTACTTTCGATGCTTATGTTTGCTGCTTTGCTAACCGGAGCAGTGTTCCTTATAGACCCAACTGAAAGCCATGCTGCAACTGCGACGATTAAATTAGGCGAAACAAAAGCTGCTGTAACAACAAAGCTTGGAAAAGAAAAAAGGGTTTCAGCAAATGAATATAAATTGAATTGGTACACACATCATAATTCAAATAAAGACTACTACATGGTTAGTTACCTGAACGATAAGGTAACCGGAATCTATACAATGGATACAGATTATGCCATCTTCGGCATCCGTGTAGGTTCGACCCTTACCCAAGTGAAGAAAGCACTCGGTACGCCAATTAAAGGTATACTCAAAGGAAACACAAACTATCTGGTCACAAATGACTCCAAAATGCAGACATTTTATAAAAACGGTGCATACATCACCATATTCTTTGACTCCTATAACGATGGAAAAGTTACAGGCATTCAAGTGGTGTCTAGTACGATGGAAAAGAGGAAGGCGGCCAGATATGGAGTTTCGTCTACTTCATTGCGCTCCGGTTTCGAGCTGCAGCTTTTCGACCTTGCTAATGCCGATCGTGTTAAAAGCGGCCTAAAAGCCCTTGCCTGGAGTGAAAAGGCAAGAACCTCGTCGAGGCTGCATAGCCAGGATATGGTTACTAACAAGTTCTTTAGCCACACCAATCTTAAAGGAAAAACCCCTTTTGATAGAATGAAAGCGGCAGGTATCAGCTATTGGACTGCGGGCGAGAACATTGCTTATGGACAACCCAGCAGTATTTTTGCCCATGAATCATTAATGAATTCAATTGGGCACCGAAATAATATCCTGAATAAGAACTACACCCATCTTGGGACTGGTGTTGCGTTTAAGTCGGGGAGTTACACACCGTATTATACTCAAAATTTTTATAAGGTGAGATAAACAGGTTAGTGGGCCTTCGCGATGAAAGCCTGCTATTTTACTGCAAATTTTGTAGAAAAATGTAGAAATTTGAAGATTAATATTATGAGGATAATTTCATTATTTTACCAAAAGTTTATTTTAAAATAAAAATACAACATTTATAATAATGTAGAATGTAAATTTATTGTAAATAAACTACGACTTTTGATGAATTCCACGTTCTTTAAATAATCATAAGTGCTTATAGCATTTTGTGGAGGATGCAAAATGAAAACTGTAACAACTGAGAAAAAGAATACCAGAGATTATATAGACCTTCTTATGAAAGAGAAAGATAGACAAGATGACAAGGATTGGTACAGTGTTGAGCATAATGTACTAGACTTAAGATTTAATGGCCCTACCCTAACCCTTGAGGGCTATTGTTATATTAATGATATCCCTATATTAAAATGTTTCGACGTAAAAAAGAGGCTTGTTTTATTTGATAGTAAACAAAAAAAGTATTGGAAGTTCATTTTGGAAGATATCACAGTTGATAATGTTTTATCTTTAAAAGAGGCAATCGACCCCCAGTACAGGTGGGCTGGATATAAGGGTACGATTGATCTTTCGAATGTTGAGAATAATATGCCTTTGAAGGAAGGCAATTATGTAGCCCTGCTGGAAATTGTCATTTTTCAAAAGAACGATAAATTAGTTAAAAGAGTGCCCCTTGGTGATATCCGCAGGTACTTAAAAGATGGCTTCTATACTTCGAAAATGGAACACTACTCTGCCAATTCTCAGCTGCTCTATAATGTAATGGCAAGATATGATTTGAATACGAAAAGTTTGCAAATCGAATCACATAAAGTTAAATCGATTAATCCTAGTGAGCTTTATGGAGATATTAAAAATAAAACCGAAAAGCCGAATGCCTTTTATAGGCTTATGCGAACAAAAGGATTCATGTTTTTTTATTACCTCTTCCACTTATTTCCCGTGAATAAGAGGAAAGTTTTATTTGCTTCAGACAGCAGGGATGAAGTAGGAGGCAACCTTAAGTTTGTTTACGATGAAATGAAAAAACAAAACCTAGGCTATGAATATAGATTCATGTTCAAAGAAAATAGCTTTGTAAAGAAGTCGATTTTAGAGATTATTAGGCTTGCATATGACGCTGCTACATCAAAAGCAACTTTATTAGAAGAAAACTATCCGATGTTTTCACAGTTGAGAATTAGGAAAAATACGGATCTGATTCAGCTTTGGCACGGCGCCGGTGCATTTAAAAAATTCGGATACAGCCGAATGGGACAGCCAGGCGGTCCTAAAATCACGTCCAAGGATCACAGGAATTATACGAAAGCGATAGTTAGTTCAAAAAATATCACTCCTCAATATGCAGAAGGATTTGATATAGAAGAAGAAAAAATTATCCCTTTGGGAATACCGAGAACGGACATTTTTTTTGACGAGGAATACAAGGAATTAAAAAGGAAAGAGCTTTATGAAGCCTACCCATTTCTAAAGGGCAAGAAGGTTATTTTGTTCGCTCCTACGTTCAGGGGCAAGGGCAGAAAAGAGGCCCATTATCCTTTTGAAAATCTTGATTTTGAAAAACTTTATAAAAACCTTAAGGATGAATATGTTTTTCTTTTCAAACTTCATTTCATTGTCCTTAATAAGGTGACGATTCCTTACAAATACGCTGACTTCTTCTATGATTTTACGAGCTACAGGGAAGTTAATGATTTGTTGCTGATTACGGATTTACTTATTACCGACTATTCATCCATCTGTTTTGAATTTTCACTGCTCGACAAACCCATGCTTTTCTATGCGTATGATGTTGAGAACTATATCAGCAAGCGTGGTTTTTATTTTGAATATCAAAGCTTCATCCCGGGTAGCCTTGTAAAAAATACCGACCAGATGGTTGCGAAAATTATTAAGAATGATTTTCAAAAAGAGAAAATTAAGCTATTCCGTGATTATTTCTTTGATTACCAGGATGGCAAGGCTAGTGAAAGAGTCGTGAATCATTTAATTAAAGGAACGGAATAGAATTGTCCAAATAAACACTTGCAGATTTATGTAAGTGTTTATTTTTGCAAAGAAATTGAGGTGTAGAGAATTGTTTTCGGTTTTGAATTATAGATTTGAAGAAAATAGGATTTCATTGAGCTTTAAAAGTGAAATAGAGTTTGAAAACTTGAAACTTGAATTAAGGTTCAAGGATATGGAAAGGTTCATCGGAGCCCAAGCATATGAATACTATTATCCGGTTGAGTTGAAAAGCGAAGGGCTTGTCCATATTGCAGACATACCTTTACTAGAAATAGTGAGGAAAAGAGGAGAGACTTTTGTAGGAGACCAGTTGGTGTGGCTGTATGTTCTTGCAGAGGAGAAGTCTGTGCCGCTTAAGGCAGATAAGGATTATGTCTCTAGTGGTAGTCAAATAGTTACACTTTCTCAGAATCTTTCTTTTACAACATTAATCAATAAAAAAAGTGAGTTTCAGTTTAAGATTTTAATGGAAAAGTTTGCGAATACAATAGGTTTTTCTACACAAAATAATGAAACAACGTTTGAAATCCAGTCAAGCCTTTCTGAAATCAATGTGCATCTCAGGAAAAGAGTATTTAAAGATGCGGGGATTCATTCACTTAATATACCACTTCCCCATAAAGAAAATGGTTTCGTTCTGAAGAAGGACATATTGGGTAATTTAATGCTGGAAGACGAAATTACTATTTTTGATTTTATTGTTGAAGGTGAGTCAGATGGAATTAGGTTTTCTAACTTTGGAAGAGTAGAAATTCCTGATAAACTGCCAATTCCGATTGATTTTGGTAATAGAAATTACAACGGTGAATTGTATAAAACAAATAAAGGTAACATGGCATTAAAAATAAGTCGGAAATATCCGACAGGTAAAATAGACCATATAGTAGAAGCTGAACCAGGCAAATATGAAATTATCCTTTCTATACAAATGGAAGGACAGGCTATTGTGTGCAGATATAATAAGTTGAATTTCCTTTCGCCAATGGACAATTATATACAGTTTAAATCCATTCCACTCTTGCAGGATGAGAGGGAGAAAACGTATTTCGAGCTCAATATGGATGAACTTTTCGGTGAAATTGAAGCGAACTATGAACAGCGTTACCGTATCATTTTACAGTCTAAAGATGGCATTCAGTATAAGCTTGGATTAAAAGAACCATTATATACCTGCTTTCCTACTTCTAAAAATAATATTTATCTGGAAGGAGAAAAGGTATTCAATATTTTTGTTCGTGGGAAACAGGAAAATGGCGTAAAGATCGGAGTGCTTGGCTCCTGTTTTTCACGAAGCCAGTTTAACAGCCAGGACAAATTCTATAAAAATAACGATTACAAACTTGCATTCAATGTCTGTTTCAGCCAATTTTGGCCTTCAATTATCAGCCTGGTAAGTAAACCCATAAAGTATGACGAATCTGAGCTTGCTAACATAGCCCCTAAAAAAATGGGCGAAATCAAGCGCGAGATGGATAAGACGATATTAAGTGACATAAAAGATGCAAATGTGGATTATTTGATCATCGACTTTTATGTCGATGTTATTCATGGAGTTAGGAAATTTGAGGATGGAACCTACCTTGGTATCAATCCATACATTAGGTCTACAGGATATTATAAAAACAAGGTACTTAAAACTTCCAGGCAAATGGATTATCGTGATCCTGATTACTTTCGTGTATGGAAACAGGCGTGTGATGAATTTTTGGAGAGGGTTCAAGAGTTCTTGCCGGAAAAGCGATTAGTATTAAATACTGGCGGCCTTATTGACAGGTACTATGATAAGGATCGGAATGTAAAGAATTTTATCGAAGAGAAGATTATTTCAAGAAAAAGCTTTATCAATTACAACAGCCTTTGGGAAAAAATGAATCAATACTTTTTAACAAAGGCTCCTAATGCAAAGCTGTTGGATATGCAAAGATATGGCTATATAGGTGACATTAAACACCCAAGTCCATTCGGACCTCATCATTATGAGTCCGCCTATTATCGAGGTATGACCGGAGAATTGGCTAGAATTATTGTGTTTGACCAAAATAGGTAGAATAAAGAATAGGTACCTTAAACAAGAGGCTATCCCAACATATTTTTGGGACAGCCTCTATAATTTTGCTCTATACCATTAGTAAAATCGCTTAAAACTCTCAAAATGTTTTTTGTAATAAGAATTGTCCAGACTTGTAATCGTTACGCCGTCATTGCCTGCATGAATAAACTGATTATCCCCAATATAGATGCCCATATGAGAGATGCCTTTCTTATATGTATTCTCAAAGAATACTAGATCACCAGCTTCAGGCTTGTCCACATAATAGGAGCGGTCGTAATAGCCTTGTGATGAATGCCTGAGTAAGTCATGCCCTGATTCTTTAAATACATAATAAATAAAGCCGCTGCAATCAAAGCCTTTCGGAGTTGTTCCGCCCCAGACGTATGGAGTGCCAATCAACTCCTTGGCAGTTTCGATAATCAGTTGGGATACACCAGTGGCAGGTTCGGGCTGTGCAGGCTTTACAGGCTGTACAACTTTTTTCGTTGGGACCTTTAATACCTGGCCGACCCGGATCAAATCAGAAGTTAATTTATTCAGTGTTTTGATTTCTGCAACTGTCGTACCATAAATAATGCTGATGGCACCAAGCGTATCACCGCTTTTTACCGTGTAAGATATAGTTTCGGCAGCTGGTACTTGCGGTTCTGGCTTCGGCTTTACAGGTTCCGGTTTGGCTGGTGCTGCTGGAGCCGGGACCGGTTTAGGCTTTGCAGGTGTTGGTTTTGCCGGAGCAACAGCTGGCTTTTCCGTCACTGGAGAAGATACAATCAGCTTTTGTCCGATATAAATCATGTCGGATTTAAGGCTGTTCCATTTCTTCAAGTTTGCAACCGTAGTCTTCTTGTTGCTGGCAATTTTGCTTAGGGAGTCTCCTTTAACGACCGTATAGGTTGCGGGAGTCTTGACTGCTGCTGGTTTCTTAACCGCAGGGGCTGCTGCTCCCTTTTTTGAGGCGGACGGGATGACCAGCTTTTGATTAATGAAAATAAGATCCGATTTTAAACCATTTGCCGTTTTAATCTCATTTACCTTTAATTTATATGTAAGGGCAATTTTTGATAGGGTATCTCCCTTTTTTACAGTGTACTTGATACTTGAGGCAGAGGCTTCGGCGGAATAGGCGGCGGATAGGATGGCAACAGTGGCGAATGCAGCAACAACTTTCCCTTTCATCGGGTTTGGACCACCTCACTAGTAGTTTTTTAATAAGAATATTTTACCATGGAGCTGGAGCAATTAGTATATCAATCTGAAAAACTTTGGAGAATTTGTAGAAAAGACTTTAAATTTGAGAAAAAAGATTGGTTTAGAAATAAAAATGGGGAAAATGAACCAAACGTAACATTCCACAAAATGGTTGTTGCTGATAGAATAGTAGGCATCAGCAAGTTTCTGCTAGATTAAAACCAGGAGGCGCCATATGCAGGGCTATTTTAAAAAAATCAGTGTCGCGGTTCTTTCATGTATGATTGTTTTTCCAGCAGCAGTCAATGGCTCGGAGCTTAACCAAAATAATGAGGGAATTAAAGCGGAAGAGGTTACTGTTCCGGAAAAATATCTTGTAATAAGCAATGAATCTACCAATCCGAACATAAGCCAGCCTTCTGGGACTACAGCTCTCGCAAAACAACTGGCCTTAATAAATAAAAATGTCAGTGGGAAGCCATTTAAGTTCAACCCTACAAAACCTTTTGATGCTGAAAAGTATAAGGATAAGAAAGTAGAAGAGGACAAGCTCCCGAACTATTCAATTCGTGCATATAGAACGGGTGACTTGAAGTATTTCTGGACGTATGACTTTGTAAAAGGAATTGATGTCCGAACCGCGGCACGTCTTGCATATAGTGGCTCGAAAGCAAATGTATGGGTCAGTGGCCGGCAAATTTCCAATGAAGACGCTGCCAGACTTGGCACCGAGTTTGATACAACTATGTACAAAACAGTGACGGCCAATTTTGCAAAAGAGTCGGATGTAAACGGTGATGGAAAAATCAACATCCTTGTCTATGATATCCAGGATGGCTTTGATGGCAATGGCGGTTATATTGGCGGTTATTTTTATGGCGGAGACCTTTTTGAGGGAGATGCTTACAATAGATCGAATATGTCCGAGATTTTTTATGTTGATACGTACCCTTCCATGGGAGAGGGAACAGTCAAGGACGTGACATCGGCCTATACGACGCTTGTGCACGAATTTCAGCATATGGTCAATTTCAATCGGACGGTCTTTATTGAAGGAAAATACTTACCAATGGATACATGGCTGGATGAAAGCCTGGCAATGGCGGCAGAACAAGTGTATTCAGGCCGCGCCCTGAATTACAGGATTGATTATTATAACAAATCCGAGTCTATACCAAATGGTCACTCCCTGCTTTATTGGGATGACTATGGCGATGTACTCGCGAATTATTCGTTATCCTATCTGTTTGGGCAATATCTCATGCTTCAGGCTGGGATCGGAAACGGTGTATATAAGGAAATCATCTCAAACAAATACGATGATTATCGGGCCGTAGAGGCTATTGTGAAAAAGTATATTGACCCGGGAATGTCATTCGGGAAATTCATGACCAGCTTCCGGACAGCATTGCTGTTAAAAAGGGATAAAGGTCTGTATGGCTTTAAGGGCATTGAGGCTTATGATGCGATAAATCCAGGCATGGGGAAGGATGGCAGCCGCCTTAAGGGTGGAGGGGCCATCTATAAAACCCTGTTAAGTGATCAGCCTTTTTCCATTCCTGTTGATAAAGGCGCGAATGTAAGCTATACCATCGTTGATAAGGCAGAGTCTTCTGATACGACAGCACCTGAAGCCCCGGTTATTAAACCGGTGGATGATAATGATGGGACAGTGTCTGGAAGTGCAGAACCCTCAAGCACTATTACAGTAAAAGCGGGAAAAGTTGTCTTGGGAAAAGGAACGGCAGCAACTACAGGTCTTTATAGTGTGAAAATTCCTGTTCAAAAAGCGGGGACGGTCCTAACCGTCACCGCTTCAGATGCGGCAGACAATGAAAGCGGGATTGCTTCAGTAACCGTTACCGATAAGACTGCTCCTGCAAAGCCTGTTGTGAACCAGGTGAAAGATTACGATAAAAGAGTAACCGGGAAGGCAGAAGCGGGGTCAACAATTAAGGTTAAGCTAGGATCAACCCAGTTGGGGTACGCTGTTGCCAATGGAAGTGGGAGTTTTATCGTCTCATTAACAAAGGCACATAAGGCAGGGACTATCCTTACTGTTACAGCGACTGACAAAGTGGGAAATGTGAGTGCCATTACGAAAACTGCAGTAGTGGATAAAACCCCTCCAGGAGTCCCAACTGTGAGCACAGTTGCAAACAACCAGAAGACAGTGACTGGAAAAGCAGAACCGAAATCGACCGTAAGAATTAAACGAGGTACTACACAGCTAGGGCTTGCTGTAACAGATGCCTATGGGAAGTTTAAAATATCCCTGCCTGGCTACCAAAAGGCAGGAACTGTTCTGACAGTGACAGCAACTGACAAAGCAGGCAACAGAAGCAAAGCTACTTCCAAAACAGTTATTGATAAGACTGCTCCTGGTGTGCCAGTCATTTATAAGGTTACTAACCGTTCGACTGCTGTTACAGGAAAAGCCGAAGCTTATTCCCATGTTACGGTGAAACGGCGTTCAACTGTTCTTGGCTCTGGCTACGCATCCAGTACAGGCAAGTACTCTATTAAAATTGCTAAACAACGCTCTGGGACGGCCCTGTATGTCTATGCGAAAGATAAGGCGGGCAATGTAAGTAAACCTGGAAGTGTGAAAGTGGCCAGCTATTAATCTTTGAGAAAAACGGACCGAATTCGGTCCGTTTTTTGCGTAAAGTAGGCGGGGGAATGGTAATCTTTCAAAAACTGTTGGTATTTGTAAGATTACGGCAGATTTTTTCCCAACTAAAAAAAGTGTCGTTATTAGGTATTTAATAGGATATTAATTGTTTTTGCCGTGACAGGAGGTTTTATTTATGATAATTTTCCCAATAATTTTACATAAAATTCCCATATGTTCTTTATAAAGTTAGTATTGTTAATAAACTCCTAACCTACTATACTAGAGAAGTATTACAAATATATTACAGGTAAGGGAGTTAGCACATGAAGAAAATTGGGGTATTTTTATTGGCTTTATTCCTTGTTGTTGGCCTTTTCCCTCAGGCGTCTAAGGCGGAAGCTGCGGACACGTTTGAAGAGGATTTGGCTCTGTATTTGGAAGAAATCAGCAGCACAAGGGGAATTGATATTACGAAAGAGAAACTAGAAGCCTATCTTGAGGAATTTTGGGGCAGTACCCTTGATGAGTGGGAAACCGTTGCCGAATTAAAATCAGATCTTGGAGAAATCATTAAGGCTGACCTTAGCAACCTGGCACCAATTTACGAGGAATTTGAATTGGATAAAGCGGGACTTGAGGCTTTACTAGCTGAATACGATGAGAAGATTGATGACTATATCTTTGTCGATGATTTATATAGCACAGTCCATTTTTATGTGAATTATGATGAAGGAGAATTCCCTTCCGAGGAAGAAATGGCTGCAGAGTATGAAGCAATGCTTGCGGAGTTTGATTTGACTCAGGAAGAAATCGACAGGGTTGTTGAACATATTCTTTCTTTGGAAGAAAAGTTTAACAGTGAGGAAACACTTGCAAGACTTGAAGCTCTATCTGAACGAATGATGGCTTTTGAAGATATTGATTTTACTACAGTTACTGAACTGACTGCAGAACAATTTGCGGAAATCCTTGATATTTACACTGAACTGCTTGACCTGTTTGAACTTCAAGCAGAATATACTTTAATTACGAATGGAGAAGAAACACCACTTTCATTGGAAGATCTGTTTAGCATGGACGAGCTTGTAAATGCTAAGCTAAAAATCTCCCTTTACAATTTAGCTGGTGACCTTCTTGCGGATATGATCATCACTGGTGAAGATGTAGATTCAGGAACAATTATTGATACCGGGAAAGATCTCGAGAAAGTTGTTGAGGAAGTGAAAAATCCTTCCAAGCCAACACCTGCAACTGTCAAAGGCGGAAAGCTTCCTAATACAGCCTCTGATTACGGACAAAATGCACTGTTTGGCCTTGTTATTCTGCTTGGCGGCGTTGCCTTGTTCCGCAAGGTAAGGACTAGATAGGAATGGAAATGCGCAAGGAGCGAAAGAAAAGGGGAGTCCATCGGAAACGGTGGATTCTTCTTTCACTGGCTATGGTTGTCATCGTATCAGGTGCTTGGTTTTCAACTACGAACGTATATAAGCTTGCCAAGGGGTATTTTTTGTTTAAAGCTGCTGCCGATGAAAAACCTGTAGTACAGGTAGAAACGGTTCAGCCGAAACCAAAAGAGCCGAAGGAGCAGCCTCTGTACTTAAGGCGGCCTGAAATTGGGGAAAATATGGGGAGCCTTTATATTCCTAAGCTAGATGCAACTCTGCCTATCTTTCACGGAACGGATGAGGATGAGCTTGAAAAAGGCGTCGGCCATTTTGCGGGCAGTGTCCTTCCGGGTGAAAAGGATAACTCCGTTCTCTCGGGGCATAGGGATACTGTGTTCCGAAAACTTGGCGAGGTAGGCGTAGGTGACAAGCTTGTTGTTACGACAGAAGCCGGAACATTTACGTATAAGGTGAAAAAGGTGCGGATTGTCGATGCCGATGACAGGACTGTCATTGTTCCGAAGCCTAGGGCAATGCTGACAGTAACCACCTGCTATCCATTTGATTTTATAGGTGATGCACCTGATAGGTATATTCTTCAGGCTTACCTTATTAATGAAGATTTAAATCAGAAATGGGTTCGTAAATAATGAAAAAGGGACATCCGCCGCTAGTGGTGGATGTCCTCTTTTTAGTTTGAATTATTACGGAGTTTCTGTATCCGCGTCTGAGTTTATTTGTCCAGCAGAGGCTTCTGTTTCGGCAATCCAAGCGATAATCGCATCCTTCTTTGACTTCAGGAGGGACTCGGTTGCCGGGAAGCTGTAAAACTTGCCGGGATATTCTGCATTCATCGCTTTCTTGTATGCGGCTGCTTCAATCTCCAACTGGTCAAGCTGAGCCAGCTTTTCTTTTACGACAGGGAGATTTTCTGGTTGAAGCAACTGTTCAATTTCACTGGTTAAACCATAACGTTTGATTTCATACAGTGTATTGTCTTTCGTAATCGTTGCAGGAACAATGTATTTTGTATTCGCAAGGGAGCGTACGGATGCCCATGCCATTTTAGTGACGGCTCTGGATGTTGCTCCTGTTGAATCAATCAGCTTTTTATGCATTGCGGCGATTCCAGTATCCAAAGCACCGGCTGTCAGCTTATCATTTAGAACCTTTTGCTGTGCCAACAGTGCGTCGCCTGCTTTAACACCAGCGATAAAATTGCCGGAGTTGGTTATATGCGCGTTGATTTCCTTTTGGTAGGTTGCAAGCTTTGTCCGGTAGCTGGATGGAAGCTTAGCCGCCTGTGAAGTGAGTGATTTGTTCTGTGAACTCAGTGAATTATAAAAATCAGTGTGGGCCTTAGTGATCTTCAAATCGGCAACAGTTTTCACTTCTGAGTAATAGTATGGCCTTAGCTTTCTCGAGTCAATTGTGAGCTGTACAAATTTTGGCTTCAACTGGGCGAAAAGCCTGTCATTGTATAATTTAGCGCTTTCCTGAGCCACATAAAGCCCGACTGCCTGGTTTTCTCTCCAAGCACCAGCAAATTCACTTAACGGAGGATTGGTTTCGTAGACTGGCTTTGAAATTTCCGGAGTAAAGCCAGGCCTCTTTTTATAACTAGTGAACCAATCGGTGAAACCGCCGCCTGACGGAATTCCTTGAGGGTAGACGAGTCTGTAGCCAGTCAGGGAACCGATTTTTTTCGCATAAGTATGATCTCTCGTATATTGGCTGCCTGTCTGGCTGTATTTCCAATATAGAATTTTTCCGCTGCTATGGTAAGAGACGGCCATTTCCGGATTAATTCCATTCACGAATTTTATGACTGCCTTTGTCTCAGCTGCACTTTGTGGGGCGTATCCTTTGAAATCTTTATATCTTGGAGCAGTGGGGCCTTTTAACGCCTTCCAGCCTGCGTTGTACTGTCTATTTAGGTCCACACCTTTTGCATTTGCCTTCCACCGTTTGAAGTTTGTGCTTCCTTCATTCATTTTCTTCAATGACGCATGCATGCTTTGAGGAAATGCCTTCAAGCCTTCCTGCTGCAGCTTTACACCATCCGGGTTAATCATCGGTACAAACCATAAAGTTGTTTGATTAAGAATAGTCCTGGCGTTATAGCCGCCAATGGAGGTGTTTTTTGTGTATGCCTCTGCATAGTGGTTGATCATATACATATTCAATGTTGTCGTCATCCACTCACGGGCATGATGGGAGCCGTTAACAAACACATTGGCGCTGCCTTTGCCGAGGCCAATGGCATACAAGTTCCGCCCGTATTCGGATTTGCCGATGACTTTTACTTGAATAAGTCCAGGGTAAGCCGATTTCAGCTTATACATATCCGTGATCATATCCCCGAAGGAATAAACCTGATTTGGGTTGACAATGATACCTGCAGCCCTGCCGTTTTCAGGGAACATAAACCCCGAAAACATAAAGATAGCCGCAATAATGAAAAGTTTTACCTTGCGCAACTAGTTTCCCCCTCATGTAATTAATTGCTATGTATCTATCAATTTATTATAGCAACTTTACTAGCGTAAAAAATGGTAAATAAGTTGCTATTTACTCACATTAAGAATAAAGGCAGGAGAATTTCCTTCTCAAAAAAATAAGCCGGCGATTTGCCGGCTTGAATCTATTCATTCATTTCTTTCCATTTTCCATAAGGAATGACCTTGAACTCAATATCTTCGGGAATTCCGTGAAATTCTTTGAAGAAGTCATATTGGAGACTTGGAATAATTGGGGTACTAACCCATAAATATCGCTCATGGGGCAGCCTCGTTAAGGTAATTACCTTTTCCCCCTTTTCAATTTGTTCGTGTATATAGCTCATTCGTTCCCGGTCAACCATTCCGTTCATGGTAAAAACGTAGATTAGGGATAAGCTAATCAAAAAGGCACAAATCCCAAATACTTTGTTTAACGAGAAAATTCGAAAGTTCTCTTCCTTGTGTATATAGATTCCCAAATCAATTGCCGCCATAGTAAAAAAGGTATAAGGCATAATGAAATTCCTTGGTCCGAACGGATGAACGAACAGCAATGGGGCGGTAATCAATAACGCTGAAAGTAGATAAAAGAGAATCCTGTGCTTAACATTCTGGTTCTTGACGGCAATGGAAACAGTCAAGAGGATGGCAATAAAGAACAGGAGTGAAAAAATAGCCTCAAATTGCCTAGTCCCTTCCTGGAAGGGCCAAATTTGATAAACAGGTAGAATAAATGTTTTATATAAGGGATATAACACAAACAGAGCGATGGCTATATGTTTTATAATTTTCCCTATTATACTTTTGGTTGATGACTTATAGAGAAGGATGAGGCAGAAAACCGCAAGAATAATATTAAGCATAATATTGGACGTGAAAAGCATTGGAGACATTTGTTCACTGAACACATCCCAAATCTTTTCAAAAAAGCCAAGTTCTTCTTCCGGAGTGCCTATTTTTCGGTAATCGTCATCGCCACTTGCTATTTTCGAATAGGCTCCATTTGAAAACATGATGATGGCGCCCACAATAGCCCCAGTAACATACCCGATATGAAGGAAATAGACTTTTTTAAACTTAAGGAACACGTAACCAATTATAATTAAGCCCATTATAATACTATATATTGTAGCGTTTTCCATAAAAAGCTGACTGGCTATTGCAAAGGGTATGACTAAATAATTTAGCCATTTATTATATGTAGGGACTTCATCCTCAAAAATATTCTTAATTGCCGTTATATAGATAAGAATAAAAACAATCGAAGTGATATAGTTTGAAAAGCCTGCGACCCATGCATAGGTTTGACTCATGACATTGACCGGAACAGAAAGAAAAAGAAACAAGCTCAATATATAGGCAAAACGCGACTGCTCCTTGTATTGTCTTGCGGCAAGAAGAACTAGAAGGGTTGAAAAAACTGCCATGATGAGAAATCTCAACCAGTAGACCCTAGTTAGAAACAATTCGAAAAAATTCCCCATATAACGCCCGTTATAATCCTCGAACCAGTTCATAAACCTTTTATAACCTTCAGAGCTTCCCCATGTCCAGTCGTCGTGGGTAAGTGGTGTCTGATAGGCTAGATAAAAATAAAAGCTGAATACAATCAAAATAAAAGCCCTAAAAAACGTCTTTCCTGATTTACTGGCAATACTACTCATCGCAACCTCCATCAATCATTTGGTTCAAAAAAAATCCAAATTATCCCTGTACTCAAGCTTCCGACTTCTCTTTAAAAATAAATACTTTGCTAAAGACATAATTAGCTACTAATACAATTCCATTTGCAAATACCTTTGCCCAGGTATCGTTGATGCCAACCACGCTTACTAGCAAGATCATTGCACCTAAATCCATAAGAAAGGACAAAAACCGGAACCCGAAGAACGAGGCCATTTCTTTGACTAAGGCCTGAATCGTCGGGGTGTGGGTTTGGAATACATATCTCTTATTGGTAACGTACGCGAACAGAACTGAGGCAATCCAGGCAATTGTTGTTGCAACGCGGTAATCGAGCTCAATTGGAGTCGCTGCTAGCCAATATATCACGATGTTTACTAGGGTAGTCAAGACACCCATGACCAAATACATGAAGATTTTATATAGTTCTCTGTTTTTCATAGATTGATTGCATCTCTTTCTGATTGTTATATTCCTGGACAAAGTAAAGAGGCCTATTCTTTGTTTCGGTAAATATCCGGCCTAAATATTCACCGATAATTCCGAGCGATAAGAGTTGGATACCGCCAAGGAACAATATAATAGCCATTGTAGACGGATATCCGCTAACATCTGAGCCGAAAAGCACAGTTTTTATTACAATAAAACTAAGGTAAATAAAAGAGAGTAATGATATAAAAAAACCTAAGAAAGTGGATATTCGTAAAGGGAATGTCGTAAATGAAGTAATTCCTTCCACGGCTAATTCTAATAGTTTGAAATAATTCCATTTTGTTTCGCCGCCTGCACGAGGGGCAGCCTCATAAAGAATCTCTTTTTTCTTAAATCCAATCCAGCTATACATTCCCTTTGTATACCGTTGGGATTCCCTGATTTGTTTTAAGGCGTTTACACATTTTTGGTCAAGTAGGCGAAAATCTCCTACATCAGGCAGGATGGGAATATTCGTCACCTTTTGAAGCATTCGATAATAAATTTTTGAAGTAGCTCTTTTTAGCCATGGCTCTCCATCGCGTTCGACTCTTCTAGCATATACATCGTCATAGCCTTGCTCCCAGTAGTAAATCATTTCTTCAATCACTTCTGGAGGATGTTGGAGGTCGGCATCCATGATGATAACAGCATCTCCTTTGGCAAAGTCAAATCCTGCAGCCATAGCAGTTTCTTTCCCGTAATTCCGGGATAAATCAAGGTACGAAATACGCGTGTCATAAAGCTGTAATCCTTTAATGATATCAATTGTTTTATCCTTGCTCCCATCATTAACAAACAACAATTCAAATTGATAGTTATCAATAGAATCCAGGATTGAAGTAACCTTATTGAAAAATTGTTCAATAACAGCCTCTTCATTGTATGCGGGTATTAAAATCGTAATCAACTTCAAAGCTTTTTACCTCCATTGTCGAAAACTGCCCAATTATCATGAAGATTTTTTTCTAGTGTTTAGTAGATTTTTATTTTTACTTAGGAAAGTAGTAGTTACACCTTAAAATACCTCAGTTGTTAATTCCCTATTACTCTATGGACCAACCATTCTTTTGTAAAATAAATATAGGTATAATTCCACTCCTAGCAATTGGATATTTTTGTTAGAATGATAGAAAAAGAGAGATAAAGATAGAAAAATAAAAGGATGGGGAAAATGAGAATAGTAAAATGCCTGGTGGTTATGCTCCTGGCGGTGTCAATCCTGATGCCCGGTCATGCATCGGCTGCGGGCTATCTGACAGCAAGACAAAACTTCTTGGACAAACTGGCTCCTGAACTAAATCGTTACATTAAAACAGCTGGAGGCACCATTTCACTTCAATATCAGGATTTGGTAACAGGTGATTACTATGTATTAAGGAATACCACAGCTGGAAAGGCTGCAAGCACGATTAAGCTTCCGCTTGCCATCTATGTAATGGAGCTTGCTTCCAAAGGGAAGCTTGATTTGGAACAAAAACTCACGTATAAAAGTCATCACTATAATGGAGGCAGCGGAGTAATCCAATATGACAAGGTCGGGACAAAGTATACAATCAGGGATCTTGTGAAGAAGTCGATGGTCCATAGTGATAATATAGCTTTCGTCATGCTTCGGGAGCGTGTTGGAAAGAGTAACTTTATAGCTTATATGAAAAGCCTCGGTGCTCAGTATGCGTACCCGAATGGACAAAATATGACATCGCCGAGGGACCTTATTATATACGCGAAAAAACTATACTCTTTTTCAAAAACAAGTCCTCTTGGAAAGGAGCTTGACGGTTATTTAAGGAAAACTGTATATAATACGACCATTCCAAAAGGAATACCAGGTGTTCCGATTGCCCACAAAGTCGGGATGATTCCCAATTCGCTTATATACAACGATGTAGCAGTTGTTTATGATAAAACGCCATATGTATTGGCAATTATGACAAAGAATATCTCCTATGAAAAATCTCAAAAAGTAATAGCGGGAATTGCATCTATCATTCATAAGCATCATAAGGCTAAAGAGGCTGCCGGTTATATGAGGACAAAAGTAGCTGTGACGGTATACCTCAAGGCATCTAAGGATAAAGCAATTGGCACTCTACAGAAGGGAGCAAATTTTAAAGTAAAGGCAATTCAGGGAGAATGGTATGTAATTTCCTATAGCAAAGGAACAGGCTATATTGAAAGGCGGCTTGTAACTGCCGCGGTGTCTCCGGGAATATCATCGATTTATTTCACCTCCAAGCCCCTGGGAGGAACAGTTATTAAGATTTCCCAAAATGCGACTGTCCTGAATCGCACAGGATCCGGGGCTCCACTCGGAATTATGAACAAGGGACAAGAAGTCTTTACCTCGGGAATTAAATCAGGCTATTACATTATCGATATAGGTGGAAGGGTTGGCTACATTCAAGAGCAACTTGCAGCCGAGGTTCAGCAATAGTCGAACATCTAAGAGGAATTAGAGGAAGCTATCAAAAAGGGTGGCTTCCTCTTTCTTTTGATTTATTACATAAATTTGGCAATTGAGGGAGGGGCATTTTAGGTCTTTTTCCCCTCTTATTACTTCCACTTTTGGTTTATAGTGGGTATGTTCTTACAAAAACATACAAGAAAAGACAAAAGGTGGGAAATGAGTGAAGGTTGCATCTCTGGTAAAATCTGTCGTATGCCTCTTAGTCCTTTTTTCATTCGTTCTGTCACTGGACCATAATAAAGCTGAAGCTGCCTATTCCTTTCAGGCTAAAGTAACGGCTAGCTCTCTCAATGTTCGTTCCGGCCCGGGAACAACCTACGCAGTTATAGGGAAGCTAACAACAGGCAAAATTGTAACAGTGCTCCAACAGAAAAACGGCTGGTCAAGTATCACAGCAGGTACCGTAAAGGGGTGGGTATCATCTCAGTACCTTTCTCCGGTAACCTGGACGGGTTATGTGACTGCTGACAGCCTGAATGTTCGTAAAACGGCCAGTGCCACTGGTACCATCCTTGGCGCAATTCCCCGTGGTACAGCAGTAACAGTTCATGGAACCGATGGCGGCTGGCTGAAAGTCACTGTTCCTTCCAAATCACTAAGCGGCTGGGTATCTTCCTCCTATATATCAAAAACAGCCGCATACCCAAAGCTGGTTTTAAAATCAGCTACCACAATGAGGAAAGGGCCTGGCACATCATATGCCATCATTTCCTCTGAGTCTCCTGGCACCTATTATGATAAACTTACTGTAAAAAACGGCTGGACCCAGGTGAAGAAGTCAAATGGGACAACAGGGTGGATAGTATCGACACTTTTAAGGGATCCTGCTACAGTCCTGAAGGGTAAGGTGATTGTCCTTGATGCAGGCCATGGCGGATACGATAGCGGAGCAGTCGGAGCAATTTATTATGAAAAGATGCTAACGTTAAAAACGGTCCTTCAGCTCGGGCCAAAGCTGCAAAAATCAGGTGCGAAAGTCGTTTATACTCGAACAACAGATACGTACCTTACACTTGCAAAGAGAGTCAGCATTTCGAATCTGAATCTTGCACATGCGTTTTTGAGTATTCATTACAACGCATTCTCAAAAACAAGCACTGGGATTGAAACATACTATTACTATTCCTCCAGAGAAAAGTCCCTTGCATCTTCAATCCAGAATGGAATCATTAAGCAAACTAGAATGAAAAATTTAGGGACGAAGTACGGAAACTACCATGTCTTGCGTGAAAACAAGCGGCCTTCCGCACTGCTGGAGCTTGGCTTTATTTCCAATCCTTATGAGGAAAAAACAGTAGCTTCGTCTGCTTTTCAAACAAAAGCGGTACAGGGCATACATGATGGCTTGTTCAACTATTTTTTAAATAGATAAAGTACTTCTGTTTTCGCGACTCCTTCCAAAAGGATTGTTATTTATTCATAGTATTAACTGCTGCCATTCCAGTTCGCTGGGATGGCGTTTTTTGTTTCTAAAGTCATTTTTAGGAACGTATGGATAGAAAAGGCGTTCGGCAAATAACATGTAGTCTTGACATATTTCTACAACAACCATTTAAATAGAAGGTAGGGCTTTTTTAGACCTTTTTTAAAGAAGGGGAAAGATTAATGTTATTTAGTTCATCAATATTCTTATTTGCGTTTTTGCCGATTGTGCTGATTTTGTATTTTCTTAGCCCCCGAGTGCTAAAGAACATCATATTGCTTGCTGCAAGTCTGTTCTTTTATGCGTGGGGAGAACCTCGCTATACCATCATTATGCTTATCTCAATTCTAATCAATTATCTTTTTGCCTTGATTGTTGATAAGAAAAGGGAAAACGGAACGGCAGTTAAATGGATCCTTGGCAGTATGGTCATTGCCAATCTCGCTATACTTGGCTTTTTCAAGTATGCGAATTTTTTCGTTGACAATTTAAATGGGCTTTTAGGAACCAGTATTAATATTCCGGATATCCCGTTGCCAATTGGCATTTCCTTCTATACATTCCAGGCTATGAGCTATGTGATTGACGTTTATCGGAAGGATGGCAAAGTTCAAAAAAATCCGATTAATATGGCTCTTTATATTTCTCTATTCCCGCAATTGGTTGCCGGACCGATTGTCAGATACCAGACAGTTGCGGATCAAATCAATGAGAGACGGGAAACGATTGACAAGATTGCAGAAGGAATTAGACGGTTTCTAATTGGTTTGGCTAAAAAAATGTTTCTTGCAAACAACTGCGGTCTTATCGCTGATCAAATTTTCGCGCAAAACCCGTCGGAAATGTCTATGGGGCTCGCCTGGTTTGGTATTATTGCGTATGCACTGCAAATTTATTTTGATTTCTCAGGTTACTCGGATATGGCAATAGGTTTAGGAAAAATGTTTGGGTTTGATTTTCTGGAGAACTTTAATTATCCGTATATCTCGAAATCTGCTACAGAGTTCTGGCGCAGATGGCATATTTCACTTGGAAGCTGGTTCAGAGATTATGTCTATATTCCACTAGGCGGTAATCGTAAAGGTGAAGCGAGAACCTACCTAAACTTACTGATTGTCTGGTTTGCGACCGGATTATGGCATGGAGCAAGCTGGACCTTTATTGCATGGGGTGTCTATTATGGTTTATTGATCATGATTGAAAAGGCATTCCTGCTTAAATTCCTAAAAAGGATACCTGCTATCCTTCAGTATATGTATGCTTTATTGATAGTTTTAATCGGATGGGTATTTTTCCGGTCCGAAACATTCACCTATGCTTTTGATTATATAAAAGCAATGTTTGGCATGAATGGAGTAGGTTTATGGGATCTTAAAGCGGAGTTTTACAGTCATGAACATGGTGTTGTTTTGTTGCTAGCTATTATTGGTGCCACTCCGTTGTTCAAGAAGCTGCTTGACTGGTTATCTTCTGAATATGGGAACAGGGCTGTTATGGCAGGGAAGTCCGTTGCATTGAATACGTATTATGTGGCTCTTCTTGTTCTCTCAGTGGTTTACGTTGTTTCAACAACCTTTAATCCGTTCATTTATTTCAGATTCTAAACGATACCTCGCCTGGAAGGGGTGCGATGATGCGCTATAAAATAAAAGATGTTTTTATTGTGGTAGTATTCTTCGGTTTTATCTTTGCATTTGCGATACTTTCTTTGCTTGGAGCAGACAATGTCTCTTCCCAGCTCGAAAGCAGAAAGCTTGCTGAAAAACCGGTTGCCGATCCTGAACTGATTTTGTCAGGAGAATACTTTAAAAACTATGAAAAATACTTTTCGGACCAGTTTCCGCTTCGTAATAATTGGATTGAAGCCAATGCGTTGCTGGACCGGAAGTTGTTAAAGAAGGATTATATCAGGGATATTTATATCGCCGATGATGGCTATATGATTACGCCGGTAAACCCTGCCAACAAGGGGAACTCTATTCCTGGAATTCAGAAAAAAATTGATACATTTGCCAGTGAACTTAAGGAACAGAACGTGAAAACATATTTTGCTCTTGTTCCCAATAAGTCTACCGTAATGGAAGATAAATTGCCTGACTACATCGAAAGCCATGCAAATGACTATTCAGATAAGCTTTTAAAAGGCTTTTCTTCCGATGTTGGCGCGATAGATTTTAGGGATGAAATTCTTTCCCAAATGGAAAAGGAAGAGAACCTTTATTTTTATTCAGACCATCACTGGAAGCCCAAGGCAGCCCTTATTGCTTACCAGAAAATTATTAATGAAATGTCAGAGGCTTTTCCCGAAGTGGGCAAACCGCTTGAAGCAGATGACTTTGTGTGGAAAGAACATCCATCGAAGTTTTTTGGGTCTGAGGCCAGGAAGATTACCAAAGTAAACGTACCGAAGCCTGACACAGTTACGATTGTGGAAGCGAAAGACAAACAAAAGCCTTTGACCGTTTGTTATAGTGGGGATTGCAATAAGAGCCTTTATAATTTGAATGTCCTTGAGAACGAAGAAACGTATACAAATCGATATACGACTTATATGTCCGGGGATGTAAAAGAAGGAATCATTAAGAACCCGAATGTAAAAAATGGCTTTAATGTATTAATCCTAAAAGACTCCTATGCCAATCCTTTGATACAGTTCATGGCTATGAATTTTGAGGAAACACGGCTGCTGGATTTAAGGAAGCATAAAAACCTTGATGTTAAAGAGTATGCACTTAAGCATAATATCGATGCGGTCCTTTTCGTTCATAATATTAATTCAATTGTTATAACCCCGGCCTTCATTAATCTGGGTGGGAGCAACTAATACGTACAACTAGGCTGCCTGGAGAAGTTGTTGAATAACGGCTTTTCGGGGCAGCTTTTTAGTAGTATTCCCTTATTTTTTTGAATCTCTAGTAGCAAGTTCTTTAATATATGAATCACTATCGGGCTAAACCCGATTTTTTTTGTTTATATGTAAAAATCCCCCGGGTAAAAAGTAGGATTGGTAAATTAAGAAAAAGGTGAAAAAATACTAAAATTCCCAGTTAAGCCGTGATATACTAAGGAATGGATTTTCAAATCCACTCTATTAAATTATTAGAAATGAGGGGTTCTCGTTTGTCAATGGAGTCTTTGGCGAAAAAGGAAATGAATATAGAGCAGCCTAACCAAAAAGCCCGATTTTCAGTAGATGGAAAAAGGCTTTTTGTAGCTTTGCTAACAGTTTTTTTTATGGTGGGCCTGCCAGTCCTGACTCTTATTGCGAGTGAGGTAATTGTCAGAGGAGCACTTGAAATGCCTTTTCTCGATTGGGCAAAGGAGTTCACCAAAAGGTTTGCCCTAAACGCAATTCTCCTTATCGCATTATTTAATATCTTTTATATATTGCCGCGCAAGTGGTTTATGATATCGAGTTTATTTGTAAGTAGTATTCTGCTAGTTTTTGCAATAGCCAATAAAGTGAAATTGGAAATAAGAAATGCACCTATTGCTTTTAGTGATTTAACATTAATAAAGGAGCTCCAGGGCCTTGAAAATCCAATTGAACTTAACCTCATGGCAATTATTGGAGCCGTTGTCGGGCTAGTTGCCGTAATTGTGGCCATTGTGTTCCTGGTTCCCCGGTATAAGGAATTCTGGGTATTGAAAGCTGTGGTTTTCCTTGTCTCGGTTGCCTTCCTGTATATCTTTATTGCCGAGAAACCTGTTTCACCTATGAAAATGGTGCAATTTCAGAATACATGGTGGAGGCAGGAGCTTGGCACAATGCGCAATGGGTTATATGGGAATTTTGTCCTGTTGGCAAAGCAAAATCAGATTAACCCGCCAAAAGGTTATTCCGAGCAGACGATAGGAAAAATTGGTGCCAAATACAAGCCTTCAGTTCCGGTGGCGAAAGGTGAAAAGCCAAATGTGATCTTTTTAATGAGCGAAGCATTTATTGATCCTTATAGTTTTGGAAAACAATATTTTACGGAAGATCCGATTCCAAACTTTAGAAAGCTTTTCAGCGAATCCCTGCATGGCACGATGTACTCTCCTGAATTCGGCGGAGGTACCGCCAATGTCGAATTCGAGGCACTCACTGGTTTGAGCAGGCAGTTTATGCCTGATAATACAGTTGCATACCAGCTTTATGTCAAGAAGGCGCTTCCGTCGGTTGCCTATTTATTCCGCGAAGCGGGATACGAAACTACGGCTATCCATTCGTTTTACAACTGGTACTACCAGCGGCGGCCAGTGTATAAAAATCTTGGCTTCGACAGGTTTGTTCCAGGAGAATTCATGGATCTGGAGCATGAGATGGGAACAGGGCATGGATATCCAGAGGACACTCAAACGATGAAAACGATACTTGAGACTCTTGATTACACAGAAGAGCGGGATTTTCTTCATGTTGTTTCTATTGAAGCTCACCAGCCTTACCCAAAGATCCCGGACTCCAAATTTTTGAAAAAAGGTCTCCTTCCTGAAGAAACCAGGCAATATCTCAATAATTACACAGAACGTATCCATAACGTGGACAAGAAGCTGGGCCAATTGATAGAGGATTTGGAAAAACGGGATGAACCAACGATTCTCGTATTCTTTGGGGACCATTACCCAGCATTTGAGAGTAACTACCGTGTCTACGGGAATGCAGGAACAAAAGTCGCCCATAATATTTTGGGTGATTATGAGGATTTCATGGCCTCCCACAAAGTACCATATTTCATCTGGAATTCCGAAGAGAATAAGCCTTCCGAGCTTGACCTAACACCGAATCAATTCGGGGCAATTGCCCTTGATATGGCTGGGGTAAAGGGGAATACCGTCACTGCGATTCTGGATAAAATGAGATCGCTCGGTGACTCGGTGATTCCATATAGTAAGTGGCAAAAGCAAATGGGCCAGCAAACGAAGGAAATGAAAGATTTACGTATCCTCCAGTACGACTTGCTGCATGGAAAAAGGTATAGCAATAACGCGATAGACGGCCTTATTGACTCTCCTTCAAAGGATTACTATCTCGGCCTCTACAAAACCATGAAGCTCGTAAGCGTGGAGGAAACTGGCGGTAAATATAAAGTAGTCGTAAAAGGCGCGCCTAAGTACTCTAATCTGGTCGAGGAGAACGGCAAGGAAATCGAGACAGAGTGGGAAGACGGCGGAACAGGAGTGGCAATATTCTTTGTTAAAAAAGAAGATGTTGATCCTGATAAAACCTATCACTTCATAGTAGAGGATTCTCTTGGAAATAACCTCCGGGCAACGAAGAACTTTTCGTTTGAAAAATAAATAATGAGTAATTGAGGCTATCCCGGAAGATGAGGGGTGGCCTCTTTTTTGTTTTCTTTTTAGCGATTTTATAAAAGATGTTTTCTAACGGAAGAGATTGAAGCACCTCGTAACAGGCAAAGAACGCCTGTCCCTGCGATGATTATTCCTGGAAGATTCCCTTTGTGAAGCGGAAATCACACTTTTTTAGCACAGCCCTCTATTAAAAAGCTGTCTTCAAACCAGCCAATCCTCTCTTTGGCTACATTCTTTTACCCCTAAGATTCTACAAAACATATTACTATTCCCCATATTTCTACTAGTAAACTAGGTATAATAGAGCATTTTTGGAGAAAACTATTAACTTTTATGTGGAAATTTAGGATAATAATAGACGAAAGATAATAAAGGAGGAGAGTTTACCATTAAAATCCGACAATTAAATAGACCCCTAATTCCTCTCGTATTATTGATCGCGCTTTTCTTTATATTCCCAGAAGGCAAAGCGCATGCCGCAGAAGAATACTGGAAGGCTTCCTTTTACCCTCAGCTAAATTATCAAGGAACGCCGATTGTGAAAACTTATAGCGATGTGAATTTTTCATGGGGAGGCAATTCTCCCATTGCTGGTATTCCTAAAGATTCTTTTTCTGCAAAAATATCAAAACGGGTCACAATAAGTGAACCTGGTCTATACACGTTTAGCGGAACAGCTGACGATGGGATCCGCATTTATGTAAATGGTAAAAATAGATTGAATAAGTGGATGGATGGCGTTCACAATTTTAGTACTAATGTCTATCTTACCCAGGGTACCCATGTTGTGACGATCGGCTATTACGATAAAAAGTGGAGTGCTACGCTGAAGGTTGATCTGGCAAAAGCTGATGAGCAGCTGCAGGAAGATACCTGGAAAGCAACGTACTATCCTTCCTTGAATTTCACCGGTACTCCTGTGACTACTTCTGTGAAGGAACTTGATTTCTCTTGGGGAGGTAGTTCGCCTGCCGCGGGGATTCCTATTGATAACTTCACGGCTGTTTATGCCAAGCAGCTTGTCCTTGATAAGCCAAAGAAATTGAAGCTTTCCGGAAAAGCTGATGACGGCATTCGCATTTTTGTGGATGGCAAAAAGGAAGTGGACCTTTGGCAGGATGGCGTCAATCCATTCGAAAAGGAACTGTCGCTTGAGGCTGGGACCCATACAATACTTGTTGAGTACTATGACAAGAAATGGAGTGCGACCCTGAAGCTTGGCCTGGAGGATATTACTCCTGTCCCTGTCCCTGAAGTGCCAGCTGGTCATTGGAGCGCTTCATTTTATCCCACGGCTGACCTTACAGGGAATCCAGTCCAAACCTCTTATCAGGACTTAAACTTTTCATGGGGCGGCGGTTCACCTGATCCCGCAATTCCAACTGACAATTTTTCAGCCGTATTTGAAAAGACAGTCAATGTAACTGAAACTGGTAATTATAAAATTATCGGTACAGCTGATGACGGGATGAAGATATATGTGGATGGCGTTCTGAAGGTCAATGAATGGAAAGATGGGGTAAGCAGAGTTAATGAATCGATTACCCTTGCTGAAGGCAGTCATAAAATCAGGGTTGAATATTACGACCGAAAATGGAGTGCAACACTGCGCCTTGATTTGATAGAAGATTTTTGGAGAGCCCAAATCTATCCAACAGCTGGACTTACTGGAACACCAGTAAATCTGGCATATGCCGAATTGAATCTTAGCTGGGGTGCTGGATCACCTCATTCAAGCATACCCGTTGATGGATTTTCTGGAATCTTTGAAAAACAAATCAATATAGAAAAAGATGGGAAGTATCGACTCACTGGAAAAGCAGATGATGGTGCCCGGATCTATGTTGATGGCACCAAACAGGTTGATGTGTGGAAGGATGGAGTCAATACAATCAGCCATGACTTAACACTATCAAAAGGGCTTCATACGATTAAGGTTGAGTACTATGACCGGAAGTGGAGCGCGACTTTGAATTTGGATTTAAAAGAAGTCCTGATTGGCAAATCGTTTACTTATACAAGCTATCCCAATACACTGGATGAGGCTGTAGCCATCCAAATGAATTATTCCCAGACCGATAAGAAATATGATGCGTATGTTCGGAGCGATGCATTAATAGTAAATGCAGCTACACCGAATACGGGCATCGTAGATGGTGTTGGCTGGAATGTGCGTGGCGGAAAGCCTATCGATGGCTGGGTACTGGGGAAGCTGAATGATAACGAAAAAGTCTCAATCCTTTCAAAGACTGCTAAGCTGTCTGACGGCTATATCTGGTATAAAATCAACTACAACAGGTCATGGGTTAATCCAAGCCCTGAAGATATTTCCTATTATTTGAATCCGAATACGTTTCCTCTTGAAAGCAGGCAAAGCTATCAGTTTATCAAACTGTCCCAGCCAGCGGAATCTGATCCGAATGAAGTGAATCAGAAGGTTCTTGCCAGCAAAGGCGTTCTTACCGCCAAGGCATCAGTCTTCCTTCAGGCAGGGCGTTCGTATAACATCAATGAAATTTATTTGATTGCCCACGCTCTTCACGAAACTGGTAATGGAACATCACATTTGGGAACGGGTGTTAAAGTGAATGTAAAACGTGATGCGAATGGGAATGTCGTTAAAGACGGCAGCGGTAATACAGAAATAATCGTCTTGGATAGGTCTGCAACAAAGTATGATGCGATTGTCTATAATATGTATGGAATCGGTGCATATGACAGCTGTGCACTCAACTGTGGTGCTAAAAAGGCTTACAATGAAGGCTGGACAACAGTAGATAAGGCAATCATCGGCGGCGCTCAGTTTGTTGCTGAGTCATATATCCATCGCGGCCAGGATACTTTGTATAAAATGAAATTTAATCCGGCAAGGCCGGGGTATCATCAATATGCGACCGATATTGGCTGGGCTGTAAAGCAAACGCCGAATATCTATAATATTTACCAAATGCTCGATAGCTACTCGCTTATCTTTGATATCCCTAGTTACCAATAAGGATACACGAATGATAAAACGCATGGCAGGGAAACCTGTCATGCGTTTTCTGTTTAATTCAACCCCACTGAAAAATTTGGCAAATCTTCCTGTGGCTGCGATGGGAGCCTCATTTGTATTAGCATGACTAGCCACTAGGAGTGGGACAGGCAAAAAAACGCTCACCCTTACGAAGTATATTCTAGGACATTTTCATCAATGGGGAAAAATCTAGTGTTTTTTCAAAAGAAAAGCTGTTAAAGCTATAAGTGGACGAATTGTGAAAGCTTTGCGCCTCCTGTCCATTTCTTGAAAAAGGGGGTAAAAGGGTGTATAGTTTAAATGAGTTTTTATGTCAAAGACTGTCTATTAAAGGATGCAGGTCCTATTTATTTTTGCTTAATTTACGGAAGATCCATAAAACTGGACTAGAAAAGAGGTTAAGACTGTGATCTATGCAGAAATCCTCGCGGGCGGAAAAGGGACCCGCATGGGCAATATTAATATGCCTAAGCAATTTCTAACATTGAAGAATACGCCGATTATCATCCACACAATTGAAAAATTTATGCTGAATGATCGGTTCGACAAGATTATTGTTGTTTCACCTAAAGAGTGGATCAACCATACAAAAGATATTATAAAGAAACATATTGGCCCGACAGACCATATTGTGGTTGTGGAAGGCGGCAGTGACCGTAATGAATCAATTATGAGCGGAATCCGCTATATCGAAAAGACATTTGGACTTAATGATGATGATGTAATCATTACTCATGATTCTGTCCGTCCATTCCTTACACATAGAATCATTGAGGAAAATATTGATGCCGCACTTGAGTATGGTGCAGTCGATACAGTGATTGAGGCGATTGATACAATCATCAGGTCAGAAGACCGTGAAACGATTACTGAAATTCCTGTCAGGGATGAAATGTACCAGGGCCAGACCCCACAAAGCTTCAATATTAAAATGCTCGTCAACCATTACAATTCCCTGTCTAAAGAACAGAAGGAAATTCTCACTGACGCCGCTAAAATCTGCGCGCTTAAAGGCGAGAAGGTTAAATTGGTCAAGGGCGAAGTATTCAACATCAAAGTGACTACTCCGTTCGATTTGAAAGTAGCAAATGCTATTTTACAGGAGCGGATTGAAAAATGATCAATCAAGTATATCGATTAGTTTCTCCGCGCCAATTCGAAGTGACATATAAGGACCGCTCACTGCAGTCCGACCGGATTGTTGTCCGTCCGACTTACCTTTCTATCTGTGCTGCGGACCAGCGCTATTATACAGGTTCAAGGGGCAAAGAAGCGATGGCAAAGAAACTGCCAATGGCGCTTATCCATGAGGGAATCGGAAAGATTGTCTTTGATCCGAAAGGCGAGTATAAGCCAGGTACGCCTGTTGTCCTTGTTCCGAATACACCTATGGAGCAGGATGAAATCATTGGTGAAAACTACTTGCGGACCAGCAAATTCCGCTCAAGCGGCTATGATGGTTTCATGCAGGATTATGTATTCATGAAACGCGACCGGATTGTTACCCTGCCAGAAGATTTGGATCCCCGTGTGGCTGCTTTCATTGAGCTTATTACGATTAGCATGCATTCCCTGTCCCGTTTCGAAAAAAGAGCCCATAACCGAAGAGATGTTTTTGGTGTGTGGGGAGATGGGAATCTTGGCTATATAACTGCCTTGATCCTTAAAAAGACCTACCCGGAAAGCAAGGTATACATTTTTGGAAAAACGGACTACAAACTGAACCACTTTTCTTTCGTGGATGAAGCTTATCAAATTAACGAGATTCCGGATGATGTCAGGGTTGACCATGCATTCGAATGTGCTGGCGGTATAGGCAGCCAATATGCAATTAACCAAATTATTGATTATATCCATCCTGAAGGATCTATCTCCATTCTTGGCGTTTCTGAATATCCGGTTGAGATTAACACCCGGATGATTCTTGAAAAAGGGCTTACTGTCATTGGAAGCAGCCGGAGTGGCAGGGATGATTTTCAAAGGACAGTCGATTTCATGAGGGACAATCCCGAGGCGGTTGAGTACCTTGCGACTCTGATTGGGTCTGTCCATGAAGTCAGGACTATTCAGGATATTATTGAAGCGTTTGAAAAGGATTTAACTACCTCCTGGGGAAAAACAGTTATGGAGTGGAAGATTTAAGGTTTGGCATAGGTTGAAAGGCAGGCAGAAGCATGCGAAGTTTAAGATATTTGCCCACAATACTTGTAAAGTGGCTGGTTAGGTTATCCTTTTTGTTATTTAGTGCCCTATTTAAGATCAAGGAAAAAAAGGTGACATTTGCATCCTATAGGGATACCGAACTAAAGGGGAATCTTGCCTGCATCCATCAGGAATTTAGGGACAAGTATCCGGAATATGAAGCTGCTTTTCTTTTTAAAAAGCTAAGTACAACAAAGCTTGGAAAGGCCAGTTATCTTTTGCATATGATGAAAGCCAGTTACCATCTTGCAACATCCCGGTTCTTCATTATTGATGACTATTACTTTCCCGTGTACGCCATTAAGCCTAGATCCGGTACGGATATCGTCCAGCTTTGGCATGCAGCCGGGGCATTTAAAAAATTCGGCCTGAGCACGATTGACAAATCGTTCGGGCCGAGTGCTACATACCTAAAGCATTTGAAAATCCACTCAAATTATACAAAGGTGTATGTCAGCTCTGCGGAGGTTGTTCCCCATTACGCCGAAGCCTTTGATATGACTGAGAAAAATATCTTTCCCCTTGGCATTCCGAGGACAGATTACTTCTTCAAGGACAATATCCACAAAGAATTAACAAGCCGCTTCTTTGAAAGGTATCCCTCCTTGATGGGAAAAAAACTAATGCTTTATGCGCCTACCTTCCGCGGGAAAAGCCATTATCAGGGCCATTTCAAGCTTCCTCTCGACTTTAGTGAAATGCAGGAGGAACTTGGGGATGGGTATGCGCTGATTGTTCACCTTCACCCATATATGAGGGGCAATGTGGAAACACAGGGTAAATTGGAGGGGTTCGTCTGCCATATTCAGGGCGAATTCACGATTGAAGAGCTTCTTGTACTCTCGGATATATTAATTACCGATTATTCATCGGTCATTTTTGACTATAGTCTATTGTGCAGGCCGATTGCATTTATTGCGGACGATTTGGAAGACTATAAAGCAGAACGAGATTTCTATTATGAATTTGAAAGCTTTATACCTGGGCCATTTTACACGGCAACCAAGCCTCTCTCCCAATGGATAAAAGCTGGGGAATTTGATCTGGAAAAAGTCATTCGCTTCCGTGACCGATTCTTCGATTACCATGATGGGAAATCGAGCAGCCGGATTGTAAGGCATCTTATTGAACAGGATAGCTTTGGTTCTTCAGACTAAGGGGATTGTTAAATTCCCTTTTTTCCGTTTAATCAATATACTTTTGAGAAAAGGAATTTTAGTATGGCAATTAATCTGACTGGGAAAATTAAGCTGAAAGTCGCTGCTATTTACAATTCAATTAGTAGAAACAGGGGATCGATTTTGTATCGCCTTTTTTACACAAAGGGATTTCGGCTTCTATATAAACTATTTTGCTTTCTGCCGCTAGATTCTAAAAAGATTATTTTTGCTTCCGACAGCCGTACCGATATGAGTGGGAACTTTGAATTTGTTTATAAACAGCTGCTTGAGACCCAACCGCAGTTCAAATACCGATTTATGCTGAAACCTGGCACAGGTGCCAGGAAATCTGTGGGTGAAATTGTGACGCTTGCTTACAATTTGGCCACCTCCAAATTCATTGTGCTTGATGACTTTTACCCAATGGTTTATCCGTTGAAAATCAGAGATGGAGCGGAGCTAATCCAGCTTTGGCATGCTGTAGGCGCCTTTAAAACCTTTGGGTACAGCCGTACCGGCCTGCCTGGAGGGCCGAGCCCGAACTCCTTGAACCACCGGAATTATACAAGGGCAATTGTCAGTTCGAGAAACGTGGCAAAGCATTATGCAGAAGGATTTGGAATAAGTGAGGATAAAGTGATTGCCACAGGAATTCCAAGAACAGATATTTTCTTTGATGAAATCCATAAAGAAAAAGTAAGACAGGATCTTTATGAAAAATACCCTTTTCTGAAAAATAAGAAAGTCATTATGTTTGCACCAACATTCCGAGGTCCAGGGCAGCAAACTGCATATTACCCAACAGATGTTCTTGATTTGGATAAGCTTTATACAGCCTTGGGGGATGAGTATATATTCTTGCTTAAAATGCATCCATTTGTAAAGGAATATTGGGAAACACCTGATAAATATAGCGATTTTTACTTTGATTTTTCATCCTACCGTGAAATCAATGACCTTTTGTTCATAACTGATATACTGGTTACTGATTATTCATCCGTATGCTTTGAATTTGCTCTTCTTGGTAAACCAATGGTGTTTTTTGCGCCCGATGTCGAAGAGTATATTGCTGAAAGGGATTTTTATTATAATTACTTTTCCTTCATTCCAGGACCTCTGGCAAGGTCTGATGATGAGTTAATCCATGTCATTCGTGAAGAGCGTTTTGAAGAAGAACGGCTGGACTCCTTTGTCCATTATTTTTATGATGATTTGGACGGGAAATCAAGTGAGCGAGTAGTGAATCAACTGATTGTAAGCAACTGTAAACAGAACTAGATTAATGTAACAGAGGAGTAATATCAATGAATTTTTCAGAAATAAAAGTGAGCGTCATCACCCCTGTATACAATGTCGAGGAATATTTACGGGAAACATTGGATTCGCTCGTAAATCAGACGTGCAAGGAAATTGAAATTATCATGGTTGACGACGGCTCAACGGATAGCAGCCCGGAAATCATTGAAGAATATGCTAAAAAGTACAGCAATGTCGTTTTCATCCGCCAGGAAAATTCAGGCCCGGGTGCAGCAAGGAATAATGGCCTGGATAATGCGCGTGGAGAATTTATCAGCTTCGTTGATTCTGATGATATCCTTCCAGAGGATGCTCTTGAAACCATGTACGAAGCCGCAATTGAGGAGGGGGCAGATGTTGTTACTGGTGCTTCCTTGAGCTTTAACAGCAAGGAAAGCTGGTACATTGCCAGCCACTTGAACAATGGTGTTTACCGTCCGGGTGAAAAAGCACTAATTTCAAATCCTGAGCTTCTTTATTCGCTTGGGCCATGCAATAAGCTGTATCGGCGCTCAATTGTCCAGGATATCCGATTCCCGCTTGATATAAAGGTCACTGAGGATCAGCCATTTGTCATTGAAGCATACTTACGGGCGAAAAAGATGTATACGGTCGATAAAATTATCTATAACTACAGGCAGAGGGAGACCGAAACAAATATTTCGCTTTCACAGATTGTCAAGGTTGACTCTGTAGCGGTCTTGTCTGATATTTTTAAAAGCCTGAAGCTTTCGGACCAGCTATGGGATAAGTATATTCAAAATAAAGTATCAAGAAATGCTATTAAAACAAGCTATTACATGCGTATTGCCCAGGCGGACATATGGCCAGCCATCCGCAGTGCGATTGACAGCAAGGAATGCGATGTTCAAGTTAAAACCTTCAGCATGCTGCTTGAATGGGTTAAGGAAATGGACCGCTATGTGTTCAACGGAATTCCGATTCTCCATCGGGTCATGACCTATGAGATTGCCGAGCGATTTAATAAAGTCTGCGAAAAGGCTAAGGATATTTATTTGCAGTGGTTAATTACTGCCTTCGCGCTTATGGATCCAACTGCAATCCATGTCCTTGATATATCCAGTAGAAAGAAAATCTTTAATGTAACGAAGAAGGCTGCTAAACGCAGGAGCCTTACACCGATATATTATTTCCTTTTTAAACGGAAAATGAAGAAATACTATACGCTGGCAAGAATGGCAACTGCCAGAAGGATTGTCCTTCCGTTGTCTGGTTTCCTGCCGCAGCAAAAGAAGATTACCTTTGCTACAAATAAATTTCCAGCAATGTCGGATTCTTTTCAGGAAATTTATAAACAGCTGATTGACCTGCGGCCTGATTATGAAATAAAGGGATATTTGAAGAAGAAGAAAAACTTCAAAGATTTCTGCAGGATGTATCACGATATGGCAACTTCGAAGTACGTGATTCTTGATGATTACTATCGCCATTTATACAAACTTAAGCTTCCAAAGCGGACTGAAGTGATACAGACATGGCATGCCGCCGGTGCTTTTAAAAAATTTGGCCACAGTTCCATTGGCTATGCCGATAGCAATACCGTCGAGTTTGAGAACCAGGCTCATCGCTCCTATACGAAAGCCGTCGTAACGTGCCAGGAAATTGTTCCGTTGTATGCAGAGGCATTCAAAATGCCTGAAAAAAATATATATCCATTAGGACTTCCCAGAACGGATATTTTCTTCAATGAAGATGCCAAGCAATATATTCGTAATAAATATTATGGTATGTACGAAAACCTGCGCGGCAAGAAAGTGATAACCTATGCGCCAACTTTCCGCGGAGGCCCCGGGAAAAGAGCAAACTTCCATTTGGAATTGGAGCTTGTTGATATGGCGAGAGAACTCGGAGATGAATATGTGCTCGTCCTTAAAATGCATCCATCCGTAACGAAAAATACAAAGATTCCAAGCGAAGCAAAGGAATTTGTCATTAATATGAGCCAGCATGATATCAGTGAAGTCATGATCATGACAGATGTGCTAATCAGTGATTATTCGTCTCTTGTTTTCGAATATGCTTTATTGGAACGGCCGATGATTTTCTTTGCTTATGACCTTGAGAACTATTTGGAAGAAAGAGGATTCTACTATGAGTATGAAGACTTTGTTCCAGGACCGATTACGTCAAACACGGATGAAATCATTAATTTAATTAAGTCTGGTGATTTCGATTTGGAGAAAGTCAGAGCATTTGCTGAGCGATTCTTTGACCACCGGGACGGCCAGGCGGCAAAACGCTTTGTTGAGACATTAATAAAGCCTTAGCAATTTGTTTGCACGATTTCAAGTAGTAATCTTAGTGCGCTGAGGATATCATCAATGATCCTGATGCCTCGTTGAGTAGAAGTTTGAGTCCTGGACCAGCTGCCAGGACTCTTCCCTTTAGAGGGAATTTAGCCAGCAGTTCTTAAACAGAACAATATTCCCTGAGAAAAAGATTCATATTTTGCGCAAATGGCCAAAGTACCGAATTTTGGCTTGGGTGGAAACTACATAGGTTTGAAAAACCAGCATACGAGTAATATAATGGATTGAGGGCAGTTTTACCTGTCTGTTTAGTTTTCAGGAGATGATCATGTTGAAGAAGGTTTTAACATATGGAACGTTCGACCTGCTTCATACAGGTCATATCAATATTTTGAAAAGAGCAAAAGCCCTGGGTGATTACCTGATTGTGGGCTTGTCGACAGACGAGTTCAACTTGATCAAGCATAAAGAAGCGTATCATTCTTACGAAGACAGGAAAGAAATTCTTGAAGCAATCCGGTATGTCGATGAAGTCATTCCTGAAGAGAACTGGGAACAGAAAATCACTGATGTTCTTGAACACCAGGTAGATCTCTTTGTGATGGGCGATGATTGGAAAGGGCATTTTGATTTTTTGAAAGAATATTGTGAAGTTGTTTATCTGCCGCGGACCACAGGAGTTTCAACCACGAAAATCAAGTCGGACCTAAAGAGGTAGATACTGATGAGAGAATTTGCGATAGTTGCCTATTTGTTTATTATTAGGCTTATTTATACATTGTTTAATATGCTTCCTTTAAAGGATAAAGCCACATTTATTGTTTCGTTTGGCGATAATACCCAATATGTTTATGAAGAGATGCTTCGTCAGGATATACCCTTTGACGCGGTTTTTTTATGTAAGGGAAAGAGTATTGATTTATTCAAAGACTATGAATCTGCAAAAGTGATTCCTTTTGAATCTGGCAACTTTCTTAATCTAATTCAATCAATCTATCATGTGGCGACTTCAAAAAGGGTTATTGTTGATAACTACTTTGGCTTCCTGGCTGCTGTTGACTTCCGTGACGAGGTTGAGTGCATACAGCTTTGGCATGCGACTGGAGCGATTAAGAAGTTTGGCCTTGAAGATAAGTCTGTAACCACAAGAACGAAAGCTGCCCAGCAGCGTTTTAGGGATGTTTATGACCGTTTTGATAAGGTAATAGTCGGTTCGGATGTAATGGCGACTATTTTTGGCCACGCATTTGGACTTGATGACAGCAGGATTCTGCGTACAGGCATCCCGCGTACAGATTTCTTTTTTAACGAACAGGAAATTCGTAAAAACAAGCAGCAGTTAGTTTCTCAAAATCCAGCACTTGCTGAAAAGAAAGTCATTCTCTATGCTCCTACTTATAGGGATGCAGAGCTGGATCAATTTAAGCTTCAGCTTGATATAGAAAAGATGGAACAAGAACTTGGCAGGGACCATGTATTGGTTCTCCGTCTCCATCCTGCAGTCAAGAATGATACAGATTATGCCTCTATGTTCCCCGGCTTTGTATATGACTATTCATCTGGTGAGTACAATATAAACGACTTGCTTTCGCTTGCAGATATCCTGATATCCGACTATTCTTCAATTCCTTATGAGTTCTCGCTATTGAAAAGGCCAATGATATTCTTTGCCTACGACCTTGAGGAGTACAAGCGGGACAGAGGGATTGCCATTGATGAGTTTCCCGGTCCGATTGTCCGGGATACGGAATCCATTATTGAATTGATTAAGAAGGATGCTTTCGATTATGGATTAATTGAGAAGTATGCTGCAAAATGGAATAAATATTCACGGGGTAACGCAAGTGCGCAGCTTGTCGGTTACATGTTCGGCAAGGAAGCTGAAACCATTAGGGAACAAAGGCGTGCCCTTTAATAAATCCAGCTGGCCCGGGGACCCAAATTCCCGGGTCTGTGTTTTTATTGTTCATCCTCAGGGGAATGTAAGGTATAATGGAAAATGGTTGTTAATTGGTTATAAGGAAGGTTATTATATGAAGTCGTTCTTTACTGTTATCAAGGAACAAATCAACAGCTTTTATTTGGTAAGACGTTTGTCATTGTTCGAGTTAAAGGCAACCAATACTAATAATTATCTTGGCATGGCTTGGGAAATCATAAACCCTGCAATCCAGCTTTTGATATACTGGTTTGTTTTTGGTTATGGAATTCGAAGCGGGGCAAATGTAGGGGAAACTCCTTTCGTCTACTGGCTTCTATCGGGAATGTCTGTGTGGTTTTTTGTTAACCAGTCACTTCTTGAAGGATCGAAATCGATTTACACAAGAATTAACTTTATTTCAAAAATGAGTTTCCCGATGAGTGTTATTCCAACCTATGTCATTATGTCAAAGTTTTATCCTCATTTAATACTTGTTGCTATCATAACGATTGGCCTTGAAATTGTTGGCGGGCATTTTTCGCTTTTCTTTATTCAATTGCCGTATTTTATGTTTGCAACCTTAATGCTACTTATCGCTGTATCGCTAATTACATCGACGCTCGCAACGATTGTCCGGGACGTCCAAATGATTGTTACATCGATTGTCAGGATGCTTCTGTATTTGACACCATTACTATGGTGGCCAAAGAAAGAGGATGGTTGGATTATGGATATTATGATGATTAATCCACTTTATTATATTGTTGAAGGCTACAGGGCATCGATGCTGGGTACATCCTGGTACATTGTTGAGAATCCCGAGCTTGGCCTGTATTTCTGGGGCGTCGTGTTGGTCTTGTTCATTATTGGTTCTTCGCTCCATGTGAAATTCAGGAACCATTTTGTCGATTATCTATAAATGGAGGTCTTCCATTGAGCCAAACAGTTTTAATTGAAAATGTATATAAGAAATATAAAATGCATAAGAAGACATCGGACAAGCTCCTGGATGTACTGTTGCCAGGCGGCTATGGAGAGGACTTCTATGCACTCCAGGATATAACGTTCTCTGCCCAGAAGGGTGATACAATTGCTTTAATCGGTGTAAACGGATCAGGTAAATCAACGCTTTCCAATATCATTGCCGGTGTTATCCCTCCAACCCATGGTTCTGTCAAAACCGTCGGCCAGACATCTTTGATTGCCATTGCTTCTGGCCTCAATAACAACCTGACAGGCCGTGAAAATATTGAGCTGAAATGCTTGATGCTTGGCTTCACCAAGAAGGAGATTCAGGAGATGGAGCCGGATATCATCGAGTTTGCCGATATTGGTAAATTCATTGATCAGCCTGTAAAAAAATACTCTAGCGGGATGAAGTCCAGGCTTGGATTTGCTATCTCTGTTACCGTCAACCCAGACATTCTTGTTATTGACGAAGCTTTGTCTGTTGGGGATCAGTCTTTTGCTCAAAAATCTAAAAACAAAATGTTTGAATTCAAGGAAAAAGGTAAAACTATATTTTTTGTCAGCCACTCTATGTGGCAGGTGAAAGAGTTTTGCGAGAAGGCAATGTGGCTAGAATATGGTGAAATCAAAGCCTTTGGTCCGGTTGCGGAAATTATTCCGCAATATGAAAAGTTCCTTAAGGAATTCAAGGAGATGACCCCTCAACAGCAGAAGGCCTGGAAGGAAAAGGTTATCGAAAAACAAAGCAGGATGATTGAACCCGCAACTAAACTTACGTAAACAAAAGCTGGCAGCCGCCAGCTTTTATTTTTTTGCTTTTAAAGTGCTTTTCTGGAAGAGAGCCGGGTTGAATCTTATGGTTTTGGCAAAAACTAAATCATATAGTACTACTTGCCAGGAAGGAGGCAGCCAGGATGAGAGCCCGGTTTTATACCGATTGGATTGAAAGGTTGTTTTTACTATTTATACTATGCCAGCCTTTCCTTGATTTGCTTACTTCCCTGGCAATCCGATATTCCTATCCTATGTTTACAATTGGTATCCTCGCCCGAACGGCATTTCTCTTGCTTGCTCTCTTTTATTTGTTTTTCGGGCCTAAAAACAGGCCAGCCAGGTTCACAATGGTACTTCTCTTAGCATTGACTGCCATAATAGCAGTCCAAATTACGGCAAATGCCTCCCTAAAACCGGTCTTTTCAATTTCTGCTGAGATATCGTATACTCTCAAAATTCTCTATTTCCCCCTATCACTGTTCGCTTATCGTAAACTATTCCTTTCAGATGATACGTTAGCCGGGACTGCAGAAAGATATATAGCTGTTTCGATTGCACTAACGGGATTCATAATGACTTTGGCTGGAATGTCAGGAAGTGCTTATCCAAGTTATGAGGGAGGAAAGGCAGGGCATACCGGCTGGTTCTATGCAGGCAATGAAATTGCTGCCCTCCTTGCAATTGGATTCCCGGTACTCCTGCTTTTTGCACTTAATAGAGGGTTTGCAGGGTGGCCAGCTGTTTTAGTTGTCCTATATAGTCTGTTTGCGCTTGGAACAAAAGTTGGGCTCGGAGCTATTATCATTACACTATCAGCCGGAATACTCTCAACAGGATTAATACTTTTAAGAAACAGAGAGAAACGAAAAGCGATTGTTCCTTTATGCGTCCTCATATGCCTGCTGGTTGGTTCGGCGCTTTATACTCCGCACTCGCCAGTAGTACAAAATGTTCAAATTCATATGGAATGGCTGGGGATGGACAAACAGACGCAAATGGAAGTGGAAACGAAAGTCTCTCAAGCAAAAATGGATAATCTTGTTTACAGCGGACGCGAAAAATACTTGGAGAATCAGGCAAATTCCTATCATCAGGCCCCGCTCACCCAGAAGCTGTTCGGGATGGGGTATGCGGGCAACTATACAGAGGAGCCGAAGCTGGTCGAAATGGATTTTCATGATTTGTTTTTTTCATTAGGTTTGATTGGTTTTGTCCTCTATCTATCCCTGGTTGGAATCGTATTTGGGAGGATGATCAAAACTATTAAACGTGATGGTATAAAAGTTCAAACCATCATGAAGGCAGTGGGAGTTGTGCTTGGCTTTGGGATAGCTTACACCGCCGGCCATGTACTGACGGCTCCAGGAGTCAGCATCTACCTGGCAATCCTCCTGGCCAGTTTTACAAAAGAGGCAACCCCTGAGATGAAGGAGAGTGCGCCGTAACATGGTGAAGCGAAATCCGATTATAGTCCGCCAGCTATTATACATAAGTCTTTCTTCTGCATTGGCTTTGTTTGTAACAGAGTCAATTTATCGGGGTGGACCAGGTAAGGTGGTTGAATGGCTCATTAGTTACCCATTTAGTGTTTTGGCAGTGGCCATTTGGATGTTATCTTATTTCGGTATTCTGTTTTTTGCCAATAATAAGGGCTTTATCGTCGCTGCCATTTTATCTATTGCAATCTTATCCGCGATTGCGTTAATTGGCTTCTATAAGGAAAAGCTTAGAGGCGATCCGCTTGTTCCATATGATCTGGCGATGGCAGCTGAGGCTGGGAAAATGGCTGCAGTTTTTATGGATTTGCCAGTTGCGGTCATCGGTCTTGTTATTCTTCTCATCTTTTTACTAATTGGTTTGGTTTTTGCTATAGTGAGAAAGGTGGAAAATTCACCTTACACGAGAGATTATTTATATGTTCCAGCAGGGTCGGCGATTCTTTTTGCTATAATGACTTGCCTTATATTCAGCCAGGCATCATTTTTTTCAGGCGGAGAGGCTATCGGCCTGAAGGAACGCTATATGAAAATCGGAATCTTAGCAGGGCTGGCAAGTAACCTGGGCCATCCCGAGGCACCTGAGGGTTATGAGGAACAAATTGAAAGGCTTTTTACCAGGATAGGAAATGAGCATGAACCCATTTCAAAACCCAATATCATCATGATTATGAGTGAAGCCTTTTGGGATCCTACGATAATGGAAACTATCACATTCAATAAGAACCCATTACCAAACTTCCATAGACTATCCAGGCTTCATCCTTCAGGTACTCTCCACGTTCCTGTGTTTGGCGGCTCCACTGCCAATACTGAATTTGAGGTGCTGACCAGCCTGTCAACTCAGTTCTTGCCTTCTGGAAGCATTCCTTATAAAAATCTCATAAAAGAGCCTGTGCCGGCATTGCCTCACACGCTGAGGGGCGCTGGCTATGAAACAACAGCGCTGCATATGTACCACAACTGGTATTATAACCGCGATGAAGTTTATCGTTTGCTTGGCTTTGACCGGTTTGTTAGTCTTGAGTTTTTTTCAAAGCCTGTAAAGGATATGATGTATTACCGGGATGACGAGCTGATGAATGAAATCGTGAGGCTGGTAAACGAACGCGAGAAACCTAACTTCATCTTTGCAGTGACCATGCAAAATCACGGTCCATACCGCACAAATGCTAAGAAGTTTTATGCAACGATAGAAGCCTCACTAAAGGAGGAAGGGAAATCTTTTTCGCCTGAATCCGAAAATATTCTTGAATTTTACGCGGACAACCTGGTGGAAGCCGACAAGCAGCTCGGAAGGCTGACTGAGGCACTTCAAAAGCTGGATGAGCCGTCCGTAGTGGTGTTTTTCGGTGACCATTTGCCGCTGCTGGGAGAAGACTACAAGGTCTATAGAGAGGCAGCTTATCTGAGCGGACGCGATGGATATCGTGAATATATGAAAACGTACCAGACCCCGCTTCTCATATGGTCCACAGAGCCATTCAAAATTGAAACACTGAATCTGGAGAGCTCATTCCTTGCTCCTTATCTGCTCAATTCGATTGGTTTAAAAGGAAACTATGTGACTGATTTTCTGTCAGAGCAGTTGAACGGAGGCAAGGCGCTTCTTTTACCTGAGAAGTTTTCAAGGCAATCAACGGTCAAGGGGAAAGAACGGAAGATGTATGAGTCGCTTCAATATGACCTGTTATATGGGAATAAGCAAGGTATAAGACAAAGCGGTACGAAGATTAATCCAAGTAAGAAGTACCGTCTTGGCTACGGTGAACCCGAGATTATAAGAGCGGCGCGGAGTTCCTACCAAGGCAAGGAAGCCATCAAGCTTATCGGAAAGAATTTTACGAGCAGTACAGAGGTTTTTGTTGATGGAGAAAAGCTGAGGTCTGTTTTTGTTGATCAAGCCACTTTATATGCGCTTTCCGCTAATCCGGGCAAAGAGTTCAATGTTCAGCTGAAAATTATCGATAGCGAGGGAACGGTGCTCTCTGAAAGCAGTAAACGGGTTAAGGTGGAATAAACCGGCTAACCCTATTAGCCGGTTTCTCACGTTACTTTTAATAGCTGCTCAATGACCTTCCAGCGGGCATCCCAGGAGTTCTCTTTGCCAGTCGCTTGTCTGGGCAATACCTTTTCCTCGGAATGATGATATTCGAGGTTACCAACGATGTCCATCAGAACTCGGATCGTTTCTGCAGGTCCATTCGCAATCTGGATGATTCCATCATAGTTGAGTACCTCGGGGAGCGGTGTAGAAATAACCGGCTTGCCCGCGGATAAATATTCATACATTTTGATTGGATTGACGCTTTTGGTAAGCTTCGTCAACTTAAAAGGTATGAGGCAGACTGAGAAAGCATGGATATAGGCCGGAAGCGAAGAATAAGGCTTTGGGCCAAGAAAATGAACGTTATCTAAATTAGTAAATATAGAAATATCTGTATCAACTGGCCCAATCATCACGAAAGATACTTCCGGAAGCTGAAGTGCGGTTTGATAGATTAAATCCAAATCAATCCATTCACTGATTCCACCGATAAATCCGGCAATCGGATTTTTTATTGAAAGTATATCTTCAGGCACTGGTAAATCAACGTCCTGAATCTTTGCAAAATGTTCGTATTCAGCGCCATTAGGAACCAAGTGGATGTCTGGATTAAGGCTGGCTCTGTCGTCACTCAGCTGCTTTGCGGTTGCAAAGCAGACATTTGATTTGGTTAAAAGCTCGGTTTCTAGCTCCGCCACCAACTTCGGATTAATCAATCCCTTAAACGCTCCATGGTCGTCGACACAGTCGTAATAAACAGCCCTGAAAGGGACCAATGCCAGCAGGTCTGCGGCAGAGGGGAGAAAGGTATATAGGCTTGGCTGGCCGCCAATCTTTTTAATGTTGTTTTTTAAGGACAAGGCAAGCAACCGTTGGTTTAGTTTGTTAATCCACCTATATTTATATCCAAATGGGAGGATGGGCGGAGGCGCGAGTACATATAAATTATCCTCTTTTTTTGACAGCCCCTGTCTCCACCGTTTCCACGTGGCAATGGATGCTTTGTTTTTCAATGGTCCCAATAAAGACACGGGAGGCTCGACGTATAGAACTGTCCTGCCTGATTGTGCAGCCCGCTTCATAAAATGATGCGGCCTGTGTTTGATACCATCCCAATCTCCTGCTGTAAGCGAAACAAGTATATCATCCATAAACCTGGGCTCCTGTCTTTTTTAAAAGATCAACTGGTATTGCTTGTGAGTGACTTGTAACTAAGAAGATTCATTACCTTCGAAAAATAGGAGACTCTTTTTCATCATGTCGGACTGGCTTATCTTGAAGAAGTATGGTTGTCGGATTTGCGTAAAAGGCGTTCCTTCAACCAAGACAGCTCTTCTATTTTTAATACAATAGAGGAAATGAGAAAAATTATTCCCGCGCAAGCTGCCGACAAAATGAGCTGAAGAACATGATTCAATCCTTCTGTTAAAGCAGAGATTGCATATACAGCCGAAAGAGTTATTAAAAATATGACAAGCAATCTGCTAAAGTTTTTTATAAAAGAACGATAATGCTCACTTTCAATAGGCAGCTTTTTTCGTAAATACACGAGTAAGTAAACGGTTTGAAAAAGCATAGCGATTGACGTTGCCAGGGCAATTCCGCCAGTACCGAGAAGCCGGGCCAGCAGGATGCTAAACAGAATATTAACCAGTACGGCGGCGATGCTCGCTTTCATTGTGACCTTGGGTTCCTTCATTGCAATAAAGCAGCGATTAAGCAATTCCTTTAATGCCAAAAATACCATCCCGAAGGAGTAGTAAAAAAAGGCTGAGGCTGTGAGGGAGGCAGCTTTATGATCGAAGGCACCCCGCTCAAAAGCTAAGGAAACAAGCGTGTTATTTTCAACAAGCATTACAGCCAAAATAGGAATCGCAACAAAAATAATTGCATTAAAGCCTTTGCTGATTAAGTCGATGAACCGTGAGCCCTGCTCTGAAAAAGCATCGATAATGGACGGGAACAATACTGTAATAAGAGAGAGCAGAATGATGCTTAACGGCAAGTACATCAATTTGTTTGCAAAGTTAAGGGCCGAGACACTTCCTGTTTCAAGGTAGGAAGCAACCATCCGGTCAACAACACCATTTATCTGGTAAGCCACAGAGGCGGCAATCATCGGAAAAAACAGCGCCCATGTCTCAGCGATTTTTTCCCGATAGAGGCCGAATTGGAAATTCAGCCTAAACCGGATATAGTTCCGGAAAAAAGGATAGAGCATAATCACCTGGCTTATTGCACCGAGCAGGGTCGCGACAGCAACAGAATAAATACCGTAACGGCTGCTGAATAAAACAACAGCGAAAATCACAAGAATGTTCTGTGGAACTGCAATAAGTGCCGGCGGAGAAAAGCGCTTCTCATATTCAAGTATCCCTGTCATAAACGCTGATAATACATAGAAACAGAAGCTCGGAATCATAATTCGGGCCAGGCTATTCACCAGCTCGGCTTCGTTTTCGGAAAAGCCGGGGGCAATCAAGGTCGTAATCCATGGAATACTGATATAAAATAGGATGGATAGCATAATTGATAAAACAAGGAATAAGGTTCCGAGCATGTTCATGAACGAGGCTGCTGTTTTTTTTCCAGCGCGGCTCGCCTCGGCATATAAAGGGACAAGCCCTGTTGTCAGTGCCATACCAATCGCACTGAACATGAGGACGGGAATAATCGATGCAACGAAAAATGCATCTGTCGTCCCGGTTGCTCCGAAGTAGGCTGCGATTAATAGTTCTCGGGCAAAGCCAAGAACCTTGCTGATAATAGCAATAATCGTGATTAAGCCTACAGATTTAATAAACGTATTATTCAAGAAAATCAACACCGTTTCAAAGCCAGTTTTCTTAATGATAAATGAATTTGTCTGTCAAGCTGGAGAAAGATTAAAGTGAATACTGTCAAGCATACCCACTTTGCCAGCATTTTAAATCTGCCGGCCGGGGTTATAGATACCAAATGTGAAAGAGGCACAAACATGGAACAAAAAACAATCACAATTCTTGATATTCCGTTTTTGGCAAAACGTTTTGAGGAAGTTGCTGGCCTTTTGGCTAAGCATATTAAGGAGGGCGAGAAGGCTTTTATCGTCACAGCCAATCCTGAAATAGTTATGTATGCGAAAAATGATGAAGATTATAAACGAACATTAAAAAAGGCGGATTATATTGTCCCTGATGGATTTGGCGTGATCCTTGGCTCAAGGATGCTTAAAAATCCGCTCCCGGAAAGGGTGGCAGGGTTCGACCTGACAATCCGCTTGCTGGAGATGGCAAATAAAGAAGGGTTGAAAGTTTATCTTCTAGGGGGAAAGGAAGAGGCAAATCAGGCTGCGGCGCAAAATATTAGCCAAAAGTATCCCGGGCTTACGCTGGTTGGACGCCACCACGGCTATTTCAGCTGGGAGGATGGGAAAATCAGTGATGAGATTGAGATGAAAGAGCCAGATATAGTTTTAGTGGCACTCGGATATCCAAAACAGGAACAATGGATAGCTGAAAATATTGGACGAGTTACGAAAGGGATTTTTATTGGTGTCGGTGGAAGTATTGATGTGCTGGCCGGTACAGCCAAACGGGCACCTGAGGTGTGGAGGAGAATCAACCTTGAATGGCTTTACCGATTAGTAAAACAGCCATCGAGGTGGAGGCGGATGCTGATGCTTCCCAAATTTGTGATAGAGGTATTGAAAATTAAATAAAGTGAAACGTCAATCCCGTGGGGGTGTTCTTCATCCACCACTGATTGTTAGTCGCGCGAAGCCTGATTGATTTTCCTAAAGGATGAAGCACAAGAAAAATCTTATTTCACTAATCGGATAATTAACAGCCATCCCCAGTTATGAGGTTTGCTCCAGATGGACATAAACAATAATGAAGAGTTACTTGTAACTTCGTGTCGTCTGGAGACGTCAAATAATTGGAAGTAAGGATGGTCAATGTGAAAGTCCTTCATCTGAATGCCGGGGCTGAAACCGGGGGCGGAATGGTCCATATTCTTAATGTCTTGAAGCAAATGGATAGATCGAAGAGTATATTGGGGGTTTTTGAGGACGGATTAATGAAGAAAAAGGCATCTGAACTGGGCATACAGGTCCGCCTTTTTAAACAATCCAGCAGGTATGATTGCCTGTTTCTTAAAAAACTAGCTGTGTTCATTGATCAGGAAAGCATAGAAATTATTCATACCCATGGCCCCCGGGCTAATTTAATGGGGATTTTTATTAAAAAAATAAGGCCACGGCTTAAGTGGGTTACAACTCTCCATAGCAATCCGTATGATGATTTTCTGGGAAGAGGCTTAAAGGGAAAGGCATTTACATGGCTTCATTTGCAAGCCTTGAGAAGGCCAGACCATTATTTGGCCATTTCTGCGCCTTTTAGAGACCTTTTAGTCCAGAACGGGATAGCTCCATCTAAAATTACGGTTATTTTTAATGGAATTGATTTTAATGAAAAGGAAAACAGTATACCAATTACACGCGAGTCCCTGGGGTTATGCAAGGAAGACTTCGTTGTTTCAATGATTGCCAGGCTTACGCCGGTAAAAGGGCATATCGATGTACTTCACGCAATTCATAAGCTTAAAGGACGGTATCCGCAAATTAAAGTACTGCTTGCAGGAGATGGCTTCCTTGAAGGGCAGCTAAAAAATAAAGCTGCTGAGCTAGGTATCGGCAAAAGTCTAAGGTTCCTCGGCTACCGGGACGACATTGGCGGATTGCTCGCAATTTCAGATATAAAGCTGCTGGCTTCTAAAAGCGAAAGTTTTCCGCTTGTTTTATTGGAAGCTGCCCGGCAAATGCTGCCGGTGATTACAACTGAGGTTGGCGGGGTAAAAGAGCTAATACCAAACTCCGATTATGGCTGGGTCATTCCAGTTGGGTGCGTTAATTCCCTCGCAAATGCCTTGGAGGAGGCTCTTCATATGAAAGGTAATCATATCTTGTCCGCAAAAGGCATCAGGCTTTATGAACATACATCAGCTCATTTTACATTGGAAAATTGTGTGAAGAGTATTACAGGCGCTTATGGAAAATTTGTCTGAAACGTGAAATGACAGGGTTTGGGGCTAGTCCAAAAGCTCTGAAAAAATTCATTATGAACACAAATCGTTTTTTATGCTATAATAAGTTCGGTTTATGATTTTTACTGGTAAAGAAATGCCTGTTTGTTTATAAGTTGGAAGGGGCATTATACCTTCAAGGAGGGTCTTGGATGTTTTACGCGACCTTAATCATATGTTTTTTATGCTCCATCCTGCTTACGCCGTCTATAATAAAACTGGCCTACAAGCTAGGGGCCGTGGACAAGCCAAACAAGCGGAAAGTTCACACTAAACTGATGCCCCGGCTCGGTGGATTGGGGATTTTCATTAGCTTTGTTATAGGGATTCTTATTCTTCAGCCATACAGCCCCTATCATTTGGCAATCGTTCTGGGAAGCATCATCATTATCATAACCGGAATTTTGGATGATATATACGAACTTTCAGCAAAAAAGAAATTTCTCGCCCAGCTAGCGGCAGCGTTAGTGGTTGTCCTTTATGGGGGCATTGAAGTCAACTTTATTAACCTTCCTTTTGGAGGCAAGCTTGACTTTGGAGTTATGAGCGTCCCGATTACGATTCTTTGGATTGTTGGAGTAACAAATTCAATTAACCTGCTCGATGGTCTCGATGGCCTTGCAGCTGGCGTTTCATCAATCGCACTTATCTCAATTTCTGCGATGGCAATTGTCAAGGGTGATGCGTATGTTATGTCGCTTGGCTTTATTGTCCTCGTCAGCACAATTGGTTTCCTTTTTTATAATTTTCATCCAGCGAAAATATTCCTTGGCGACACCGGGGCTTTATTCCTTGGATATATGATAGCCGTCCTGTCTTTGCTCGGATTTAAGAACGTTACATTCATTTCGTTCATTATCCCGGTTATCATTCTTGGTGTGCCGCTGTCCGATACCATCTTTGCTATCGTAAGAAGGATTGTTAAGAAGGCTCCTTTATCGGCACCGGATAAATCACACTTGCATCACTGCTTGCTGAATCTTGGGTTTTCCCATAAAAAGACAGTCCTGCTTATATACGGAATCAGCGCATTGTTCGGATTGGCCGGTTTTATTTTTTCCATGGCGACCATGTGGGGATCGCTTTTGATACTAACACTTACCTTGCTCGCGGTTGAGCTGATTGTGGAAAGTGTCGGCTTGGTTGATAAAAACTACAGGCCGCTCTTGAACATGATGCGAAACATCCGCTATGCTAGAAACAGATAACCCATATCGAAAACATAAGGCTGCCCGGTTTAAATTCAAGGTTTCACTTATCGGTGGTTTCTAATTAATAGACACAAGAATGGACGTATGAATTGGCATACGTCTTTTTTTATTTATTTATGGAATTCCATAAACTTGAGATACAGCAATTGATTATGGGGCAACTGTCATATGTAGTGCTGTTTTAGTACCAATTTTATTTATTCTTATAAGTTGGTTGATAAAAGCCGCTATTCCCATTTAATTTCAAGAGGGTCCGCAAGTACGATTGGGGAATCAGCTTAATCTCCCACGCTGATAAAATAGACGGAGGAATTCCGCTTAATTAGTTATTATGATTAAAAATAGCTAAAATAGACGGAGAGATTCCGCCTAATGACTCAAAATCTATGAAAATAGGTGCTTTTGCTTTTTATAACCGGAAAATCTCCGCTTATATACATCGATACGACCTCTATTCTCTATGTAACCGGAAAAACTTCGCATATTTTACCTTCGCTGGTTACTCGATCTAAGGACAACACATCTTATTTAAAGAAAGTGAGTTTTAGCCAAGAGAACCTCATTTTGATGCATTACGGTGAACAATCACAAGCAAATAAGGTTTTTGTATCCCTAATAAGGAAACTCGCCATGATTGAAAAAGAGGCCCCCAAAGATCACCTTTGGGGGCCTTACACATTTACCTATTTGTTTATTCGTTCTCGGAGGCAGCTTGCAGCTGTGACTCACTTGTTGTTGCAGTGGTTGCCGGCGTCAAGCCTAAATGGGCTTTTAAGGTTGTTGTGAGCATGCTTACACCCTGCTCATCAAGCTGGTAATAATAAGTACTGCCGATGTACTGGTCGTGGCCGTCAAGAGCTATTGATTCAATGTTCAAGCCTGTGCCTGCATAATCGTAAAGGGAAAGAATTTCACCAAATTTGAAGTTGGTTGTAATATTGTCTCCCAATGCTTCCATGACATCACCATATTTTGTAATAGAACCAGCAGAAATGGCTTTATCAATTATCGCTTTAAGTACGAGCTGCTGGCGCTTCCCACGTTCAATGTCGTTGTCAATTTTCCGCGTTCTTGCCAGGGCGAGGGCCTCTTCACCGTTCAGTTCCTGAAGACCTTTTTCAAGGTGAATGGCATCTTTGCGGTCCTTGCTGTCCTGTTCAGAAAAAGTGACCGGAACATCGACTGTAATTCCGTCAAGCGCTTCAACTACATCAATAAACGCATCGAAATTAAGCTTAACATAGTAATCTACTGGAATATCAAACAATTCTTCTACTGTTTCAATCGTACCATCTACACCGCCGAATGCATGTGCATGTGTAATTTTGTCATTCTTTCCTTCCACCGGGATATACACATACGAATCACGGGGAATGCTGACCATTTTTACTGACTTGGAATCACGGTTAAAGGTGGCAAGAATAAGGGCATCGGTCCTAGTTGCCGAACCTTGCTGCCGCTTCTCGCTATCATCCACACCCATGATCAATACCGAAAAGTTGTCGCTCTTAGGGTCGATTTTCTGAATCCTTTTTGCGGACGTGTCACCCCGTTCAAGCTCCTGATTCGATGCATTCATAACATTTGCTGCCTTTGTAAAAAGAAAGCCTGCATATGTGCCTCCCGCTAAGAGAATCAAAAGGAGGGGGAGGACTAGAAAATAAAAAATCCGCTTCTTCTGCCGCTTTTTCCTAGACGATTTATGATTAATTCTTGTATTATTCAAAGTCATTCTCCTAAGTGTTAAATTTTCACAGGACTAAACTCATAAAATTAGCAAGCTACAACTTTTAATTATAATACTACGAAAGTACCAGGCACAATCGTTTATTTTTACAAAAAAGCAACAATTTCCCAGTGTGAAATCATCAGGTCGATTTATCTTTCAAATTCGACATAAAGAACCTCACCCAAGCGGCAGTCGCACTGGCCGTTAGCGAGATCCACCATCCTGTCCATGAAAGGCGTAGTCTCACTGTCGTCAACCAGCGTTTCAATCTCTACTTTATCCAGGTAATGTATATTCCTGATATGGGCACCGGAAGACCTTAATTCATTTTCGATTTTTCCAAGAAGAGTGTAATCAATGGTTGTGTGGACAATTCGCATCAATCTGCGCTCTACAATCCCTGTAGAATTGATCCCTTCAGAAGCAGACCTTCCATATGCGCGAATCAGGCCGCCCGCGCCAAGTTTAATGCCGCCAAAGTACCGTGTCACAACAACGACTGTATCCTTTAGCTTCTTCTTTTTAAGAACCTCAAGGATTGGAACCCCAGCGGTACCACTTGGCTCTCCATCATCATTCGCTTTTTGGATGTGATCGGTTTCGCCAATTAGGTAAGCGGAACAATTGTGAGTTGCATCGCGATGACGACGCTTAATATCAGCTATAAATTCCTGGGCTTTTTCCTCAGTTTCAGCCCGTTGTACATGGGCGATAAACCGGGATCTTTCTATAATGATTTCGTGTTCACCGTAGTCTTTTACTGTTAAATATGAGGGAAGCATATAATGGTCCTTCCTGAGAATCGCTTTATTCTATAATTCTGTATGTCCGCCTTTTATTTGACGGTACAAAAAAGAAAATCGTTTCACGTATACTATAAAAAAGGAGTCAATGTTTGCCATATAAACTGGATGCTTAAAGCAAAATGAAAAAGTTGGGAAATTTGTAATCTATTTACCCGCATTTACAGGATTATAGTACAAAACTGACTTCATTATTTTACTCTCCTTCACCCCTGTATTCAATAGTAGCAGTCAGGTTAAGGATGAAATATTTTCCCAATCAGCAGTAGAGTAATTGTTAACATCGAAAAAAAGTTGCATGCTATAATTAGTACAGTGTACATAGTGGTAATATCTATGACTAGGTATCATATTTTTACTTCTTAGTTAAAAAATCCTAGAATAGTAGGTTTATCCATCCTTCCTATAGGCTAAAGGATATAGAGTTTAAATGCAATTATAATCCCAATTACCGATTTTTAGGGGGAATTAAGAAATTATCCCAATATTGGATAGTTTCGTTCAGTCTTTCACGATAAACTATGAGAAAAGAGCTGGTGACAAAATGTTCCCAACTCTGAATCTTGAGTTTAGGCGGGGCATGGGCGCCCCGGGAGGAAGACTATGGGAATAAAGGACTTTGATACTAAAATGCTTGATGTAATCCTGGCAAGAATGATTGAATCTGTTGGAAGAAGCAAGAATGAAATCTTTTGTTTAGGTGAAAAATCACGGGCTGACTTTGAGACGCTGAAGTCCGAACTCGAGGAAGTTGAGAATCTTGCCAACAGGGTGGTTGGCGAAGGAGAGCGCCTCGAGACCAAGGTTCGCCATTCCAGGGGCAAGCTTTCGGAAGTCAGTATGCATTTTAAAGACTATACCGAGGATGAAGTGCGTGAAGCGTACGAAAAAGCGCATGAACTCCAAATGGAACTGACACTGAACAGGCAGATGGAAAAACAGCTGCGTGAACGGAAAAAGGACCTGATACGGAGGATGGAAGGTTTGCGTGAAACAATGGATCGCGCCGACCATCTTGTCTCACAAATTTCGGTTGTGATGAATTATCTGATGAGCGATCTGAAGGAAATGGGGGAGATACTCGAAGATGCCAAGCTGAAGGTGGAATTCGGCTTGAAGATCATAGAGGCCCAGGAAGAGGAGCGAAAGCGTCTTTCGCGAGAGATACACGATGGGCCTGCCCAAATGCTTGCAAATGTTATGATGCGTTCCGATCTGATCGAGCGTGTATATAAGGAAGACGGAATTGATGCTGCCCTTTCAGAGATTAAAAGCTTTAAGCAGATGGTCAGGAACTCACTATATGAGGTGCGAAGGATTATCTATGATTTGCGGCCAATGGCTCTTGATGACCTGGGACTTGTACCTACCTTAAAGAAGTATCTGCAAACGATGGAGGACTATCACAAAACCGTAAAGATAACCTTCCAAAACCTAAGAGCGGATAGGCGCCTGCCTTCAAAGTATGAAGTTGCCCTTTTCAGGCTAATACAGGAATCAGTCCAGAATGCATTAAAGCATGCGGATGCGAATGAAATCCAGGTTAAGCTTGAAATGAGAGAAACAGCCATTACGATTGTCATACAGGATAACGGGAAAGGCTTTGACCCGAAAAAGAGAAAATATGGTTCGTTTGGCATCATCGGCATGAAGGAACGAGTAGACCTGCTGGGAGGGCAGTTTGCCATTTCCTCCAAGCCCGGCCAGGGTGCAGCCGTCATTATTCAGGTGCCAATACCGCAAACGTAGGGGCGGAAGAAGTTTGAACAGGGAGGCGATGAGAATGAAAACTAAGATTGTCATTATAGATGACCACCAGCTTTTTCGTGAAGGAGTAAAAAGAATTCTTGAATTTGAAAAATCCTTTGAGGTGGTTGCCGAAGGGGACGATGGGACAAGCGCCCTTGACTTGATCAAGGAACATGACCCTGATGTTGTGATCATGGACATCAACATGCCAACGCTGAATGGTGTAGAAGCAACCGCGCTTGCCATGGAACGCTATCCTGAAACGAAAATTATTATCCTTTCTATCCATGATGATGAAAATTATGTTATGCATGCCTTACAGACTGGGGCGAGAGGCTACTTGCTTAAGGAAATGGATGCCGATGCCCTCGTAGATGCTGTTAAAGTCGTAGCAGCTGGCGGTTCCTATCTCCATCCAAGGGTGACGCATAATCTTGTCAATGAATACCGCCGGCTTGTAGGTGCAGCCGAGGAAAGTGTGGCTGCTGGTTTGCAGCAAACAGAGATCAGAAGACCGCTCCATCTTTTGACACGGAGGGAATGCGAAGTTCTGCAAATGCTGGCTGATGGAAAAAGCAATCGCGGAATTGGCGAAGCCTTGTTTATTAGTGAAAAGACTGTGAAAAACCATGTCAGCAATATTTTACAAAAAATGAATGTAAACGACCGGACACAGGCTGTAGTAGTTGCCATTAAAAACGGCTGGGTTGAGGTCAGGTAGAACTAGCACGGGGGATTCCCTGTGCTAGTTCTATTTTCCAAATTGGAAAAAAGCGGAAATTAACCGAGTTGCCTCTTACAAAGGAAGGTGCAATCTCACCCTGCTTACGCTACAATATAAAGATAGATAATTGAGCGAGGATGGTACTTATATGAAAACGGCTGTTGTAACAGATAGTACAGCATACATACCGAAGGAATTACGCGAACAATTGAACATACATATGATCCCCTTGAATGTTATCTTTGGTACAGAGGCGTACCAGGAGGAAGTTGAAATCACTGCAGCAGATTTTTATGAAGAAGTGAAAACAAAAGATCTGCCCACTACTTCTCAGCCGCCAATTGGGCTGTTTGTTGAGCTTTTTGATCAGCTGGGCAAAGAATATGATGCCGTCATCAGCATCCATTTATCAAGCGGAATTAGCGGTACGTTCCAGGGGGCGGTCACTGCAGGGTCAATGGTGGATGAGATTGCTTTGTACCCATTCGATTCAGAAATCAGCTGCATGGTGCAAGGCTTTTATGCCATTGAAGCAGCTGAATTGGCTAATCGCGGTGAAAATCCGGAGGCAATCATGAATCGCCTTGATGAAATGAAAAAGTCCATGCGGGCCTACTTTATGGTGGATGACCTTTCCCATCTTCAGCGCGGCGGCCGGCTCTCAAGTGCCCAGGCCTTGATAGGCAGCCTGCTTCAGGTAAAGCCGCTTCTTCATTTTGAGGATAAAATGATTGTTCCTTTTGAAAAAATCCGTACACGAAAAAAAGCTATGAACCGAATTGTCGAGCTTCTAACAGAGGCAACGGCTGCTGAAGGTGAATACGAGGCAGTCATTATCCATGCCAATCGTGAAGCAGAGGCAATTGCTTGGAAGACTGAGCTTGAAACCAATCTTCCACAAGTAAGGTTCACGGTAAGCTATTTCGGTCCGGTTATCGGCACCCATTTGGGCGAAGGTGCCATGGGGTTAGGCTGGTATAAAAAAAGATAGTTTGGTAAGGCCATCTCTTTTGGGATGGCCTGTTTTTTTGGCGTTAAGAAAGTTTTATTTAATGAGTACATTTGGGTTAATTTGCAGAATCTGCGATGAGAGATTTATCACTCAAGTTTGTGAAGTCTTGAACATTTCGTTAAGTTTCATTCCAAAAGACCCACATTTACCCAATCTTTGCCAAAATGGAAGAGAAAGGATTTATACAAGTCCATTAAAATGAGGGTGATTATATGGTTTATGATTTGGTATTATTTCATCCACCGACCTGCTCCTCTTGCCCGAGAAAGAAAAACAGGCAGGGCTCGCCCTCATCAAAAAGGAAGTCGAAGAAGTCAACCGCCACAGCATCTGCGGCAAAAATGAACTAAAGTGGGAAGTATCAAAACGCTACGCGGACTTCTTTACACTTGGACGAATCGGACTAGAATTCAAAAAAGTCTTCATAAAATCGAAAATGTGTTCATAAAATCTAGAAAGTATTCATATATTCAAAAAAGTATTCATAAAATCGAAATAGTATGTATATAATCTGGCGAGTTAATAGCACGCCAATATACTATCTTACTAGAGTTCACATTTTTTTCACAAAACGATTAAAAGTATAGCAGGAAATTACCTACTACCTAAAGAAAGTGACAATAACAGAAAGGAGGATAATTTTTGAGAGTGAATGAAAGAAAAATCCCTTTAAAGATTCTCCAGCTGGAAGCACTGCTGAGAAACATTCCCAAAGAGAATCCGAAACAATCAGCAATTGAAGGTGAGCTTTCCCGCCGAAAAGCCGGATACTGGGGAGAAACCCAATTGGATTACTATCTGAAACTCCTGCCTAATGAGAATTACTACATCGTTAATGACCTCCGGCTTCCCTTCAAAGATGATTACTTCCAAATCGATTGCCTCATCCTAACTCGAAGATATTGCTTGGTCATTGAATCTAAAAACTTCAAAGGAATCCTCTTTTTTGACGGTGTTTTTAACCAGCTAATCCGTATGGATGGAGATACTGAAGAAGCTTTTGAAGACCCAATTGCCCAAGCTGAAAATATCATCATCAAACTAAAATCCCTACTAACAACATACTTTCCAGACCTTCCGTTTGATTACCTCATTTCAATTGCCAGCCCAAAAACCAAATTACAGACTAATACTGAAAAACCAGACAGGATAGGCCATGCATATTCCATGGCACATAAAATATTTCATTTGGAAAGGTTCTATCAAAAGGAAGTAATCACTGACAAGCAAGCCCAGGAAATCTGTAAATACCTTCTCACTCTAAACACACCCTATGAAAAAAGCATCCTGCCTGAGTTTAATTTAACGAGGAAAGACTTGCCGGATGGAGTAACATGCCCCCATTGTTTTACCCAAATGACTTATGCCAGGGGGAGAGCTCATTGTTCAACATGTAAGAAAGATTTCCAGGAACCTTATTTAATAAAAGTGATCGATTACTTCCTGCTTTGTGAGCCGACTGCCACAAATTCGAAGCTAAGAGTATTTTTGGGTTTTCCGGAACGCCATCATATTACCCACTTTTTAAGGGGGTTAAGGCTCCCTATTTCAGGAAGTGGAAAGGGCCGCAATTACCATAGGCCTGATAATGTAAGAGAGATTCTGGCAGACCCTTTATTACTACTAAAAAAACAACTCGAGGGCACCCAATGAGGTTCACGCTAGAAAACAATCTCATAACTCCGACTCTTCCAACCTATCTCAAGTCAGGAATTCCGCAATTCCCGTCCGGCTCAAAAAGAATCACCGATCTTACGTCAATTCCGCAGCCGCAGCCAAACTCCCTTTTTAAACCCAACCCTGAGCTTCAATCCATCCTAACAGGCAAACAGCTGCTTCTCGATGACCTGGAATTCTCCTTACAAGATATCCATCAGCATTATGAAAATGGCTATGTCCAATATAGAAAAGGGATAGTGGGAAAGGCAGGTCATCCTGTCTGTGCGAGGTGCGGCAACAAGGATCCAAAGCTATTCGCTTCCTTCCCCTGTACCAGGTGCGGGGAGAGGTGTACCTATTGCCGCAACTGCATTATGATGGGCCGCATCACGGAATGCACGCCATTGATCAGCTGGGCCGGCCCGCCACCTCATTTCGACCCTCCTAAAAAAATCCTTGAATGGAGTGGGACGCTTTCTGCCGGCCAGCGAATTGCTTCGAATAGCGCAATCGAAGCGGTCCAGCAAAATTCAAGCCTTTTAATCTGGGCAGTTTGCGGAGCTGGAAAAACTGAGCTTCTATTTGAACCGATTGAGGCTGCACTTAAAGACCAGAAACGAGTATGCATTGCAACACCGCGTACGGATGTTGTCCATGAGCTTACCCCGCGCCTCCAGGCTGCTTTCCCTTCTATAAAAATTGCTTCGCTCTATGGAGGGAGCGAGGACCGCCATACATATTCACAGCTTACAATTACGACAACACACCAGCTTCTTCGTTTTCACTACGCATTTGACACGATGGTTATTGATGAGGTCGATGCGTTTCCTTATACAGCAGATGAAGCACTTCAATATGCAGCAGAAAAGGCGCGGAAGCCTATATCATCGACTATATTTCTGACAGCGACACCGAGCAGGAAGTGGCAGCGGGAATGCAGGTCTGGCAGGCGTGCCCATATCACTATTCCAGCCCGTTTTCACCGTAATCCTCTCCCGGTTCCTGAATTCCGCTGGTGCGGCAATTGGAAGAGTCAGCTTCAAAAAGGAAAACTGCCTTCTGAATGTCTTCGCTGGATTGAAAAAAGGCTTTCGGCCAAGAAACAGGCACTTGTCTTTTTCCCGCATATAGAATCCATGCAGACGGCCTTGCCTATTTTACAAAAAATAAATCCTGCCATCCAGTCAGTCCACGCTGAAGACCCTGATCGAAAAGGAAAGGTTGGCAATGCTCGCTCGGGATCTATTCCAATTTTATTAACTACGACTATCCTGGAACGCGGTGTGACGCTGGCCAATATCGATGTTGCCGTAATTGGAGCTGAGGACCGGATATTTACTGAGAGCGCGCTTGTCCAAATTGCCGGACGGACTGGGAGGAGCGCGGCTCATCCGGAAGGAGATGTTACCTATTTTCATTTTGGGAAAACCATTGCCATGGAGAGGGCCAAAATCCAAATTCAAATGATGAACAAAGAGGCAAAAGTTAAGGGGCTTATCAAGGATTCGTTGGGATAATCAGGGCATACTATAAAGGGATGAAGAAATGTTATTTATTAATGAGCGATGTGTACTTTGCAGTGGCAAGACCGGTGAAGAACCAAGCTGGACAGTTTTGTTTTCAGCCTCAAAGGAGGTGGAAATATGCAAATCTTGTTTTTCGAAGCTGGAGCCGATAAAAGGGGAAGTGTGCAGGATTTGTGGCAGGTTGTTCACTGGCAAGGCTCAAAATTTCCGCACTGGAGACCTATGCCATGATTGCCACCGCTGGGAGCGGGATCCGGAATGGGCGGGACTGCTTTATCAAAATAAATCGATATATGTTTATAACGAGTTTTTTAAAGAAGTAGTTGCCAAGTTTAAATATCGTGGCGATTATCAAATTGCAAAGGCATTTTCCTATGAAGTTGCCAAAGTTATACGTTCATTGAAAGCGGATAGGATTGTTCCAATTCCGCTAAGCGATGAACGGCTTTATGAAAGGGGTTTTAACCAGTCAGAGGCCATCTTGCATGAGGCTGGAATTAAGTGGTCAGCGCTCTTAAGCAGGGAGCATGCTGAAAAGCAGTCAAAGAAATCCCGAAAGGAACGAATACATTTACCCCATGTGTTCAATCTGGTGGATCAAGGCAGCCTGGGCGGGAAAAGGGTGCTGCTTGTCGACGATATTTACACAACCGGCTCAACCCTCCGTCATGCCGCAAAATGTTTGAAGGAGGCAGGGGCAAGGGAAATCATCTCATTTACAATTGCGAGGGGGTAATTGTCATGGTTCAGCAAAGACATTTCGACAAAATTTGCTTCATCATTTAGCGCCTAAATCACCTTTGAAGCCCATTGGGGAAGGGTTGTCACTATTTGGCTGTTGCTTTTGTCATAGATTCGACAAACTTTTTGTTCTGTTTTAGAAGGATTCTCATAGGGTAGAAGAGAATATAGTTTACATAGTCTTAACAAAAGGAGGCGTTTCACATGAATTTCAATATTCGTGGTGAAAACATTGAAGTAACTCCAGCAATACGTGAGTACGTGGAAAGGAAGATTTCCAAGCTAGAAAGGTATTTTACCGAAACACCGCAAGCGAATGTCAATGTAAACCTGAAGGTGTTCCAGGATAAAACATCCAAAGTAGAAGTAACCATCCCGATGCCGCACCTCGTCCTCCGCGCCGAGGAAGGCCATGAAGATATGTATGCCGCAATTGACTTGATTACTGATAAGCTTGAACGCCAAATCCGCAAACATAAAACGAAAGTGAACCGTAAGTTCCGTGAAAAAGGCGATTTTGCTGCAATGTTTGCCAATGGTGAGAACTCTCAGGTTGCAACTTTTGACGAAGAAGATGAGCTTGAGGTGGTCCGTCAGAAGAGCTTCGAACTGAAGCCGATGGACAGTGAGGAAGCAATTCTTCAAATGAACATGCTTGGCCATAGTTTCTATGTTTTCACAAATGCTGAAACAAACCGTACAAACGTTGTCTATAAGCGCCACGACGGCCGTTACGGCTTGATTGAAGCTCATTAATGAATAATAGCAAATCCGGTTCCCGAAAAGGAACCGGGTTTTTTTAAGGGTATAATTCAAATTGATGTTAAAAAGGAGCAGGCACAGGCCCGCTCCTTTTTAAATATATTAAGCCCCGTGGCAGTTTTTATATTTCTTGCCGCTTCCACAGTAGCATGGATCATTGCGCCCGATGTCAACCTGTTTGGTGACAGGCTTTTTCTTGCTGGCTTCCCCGTCTGCCTTCGGATTGACAGCAACGCCCTTGGCAACTTCCTGGCGCTCCAGGTTATTGCGGATTTCTGCCTTCATAATGTAACGGGCTGCTTCATCCTCGATTGAGACAACCATGTTCTCAAACATTGCATAGCCTTCATGCTGGTATTCGCGAAGCGGGTCGGTCTGAGCGTAGGCACGAAGGTGAATGCCCTGGCGGAGCTGGTCCATCGCATCAATGTGGTCCATCCATTTTGAATCGACCGCACGAAGTACGATAACTTTTTCAAACTCACGCATTTGCTCTGATGAAAGCACTTCTTCCTTCTCATTATAGCGCTCAATTACCTTAGCAAAAATGGTTTCCACCATTTCATCCTGGAACTTGCCCTTCAGGTCATCAATTGTTATGTCGCCTTCGCGAAGCAGGTTGGCATGTACCCAATCGACAAGCGCATCCAGGTTCCAACCCTCTTCATCCCCGCCACGTGGCGCATGGGAATCCACTGCACGCTCGATTGACGATTTAATCATGTTCTCTACGATGCTGCGTAGATTTTCCGCTTCAAGAACGTCATTACGCTGCTTGTAAATGATTTCACGTTGCTGGCGCAATACGTCATCGTACTGAAGGAGCTGCTTACGGGCGTCAAAGTTATTTCCTTCAACCCGTTTTTGAGCTGACTCGACCGCGCGAGAAACCATTTTGCTTTGAATCGGCTGGGAATCATCCATGCCAAGCCGTTCCATCATGGCCTTCATATTATCAGATCCAAAACGGCGCATTAGCTCGTCTTCCATCGATAAATAGAATTGAGTAACACCCGGATCTCCTTGACGGCCTGAACGTCCGCGCAGCTGGTTATCAATCCGGCGTGATTCGTGGCGTTCTGTACCGATAACGGCAAGACCTCCAACTTCCTTTACACCTTCGCCAAGCTTGATATCGGTACCTCGGCCTGCCATGTTGGTTGCAATTGTAACCGAGCCGCTTTGGCCGGCTTCAGCAATAATCTCTGCTTCACGTCCATGGTTTTTCGCATTCAGGACGTTGTGTTTGATCCCCTTTTTTTGCAGGTACTTCGAGATCAATTCTGAAGTTTCAATTGCAACCGTGCCGACTAGGACAGGCTGGCCTTTTTTATTGCGTTCGGCAATGTCCTCGACAACAGCACGGAACTTACCATCCATCGTTGCGTAAATCAAATCCGCACGGTCATCACGGACAATTGGGCGGTTCGTCGGAATAACGACAACGTTCATATTATAAATATTGCGGAATTCCTCTTCCTCAGTCTTAGCCGTCCCTGTCATTCCGGCGAGCTTTTCGTACATACGGAAGTAGTTCTGGAAGGTGATGGTCGCAAGAGTCATACTCTCGTTTTGAACTTCCAGACCTTCTTTTGCCTCTATAGCTTGGTGAAGGCCTTCGGAATAACGGCGGCCTTTCATCAAGCGGCCGGTGAATTGGTCAACAATAACGATTTCGCCGTCCTGTACAACATAATCCACATCAAGATGCATCGAGACGTTTGCCTTCAATGCCTGATTGATATGGTGATTCAATGTTACATGATTGATATCGAAGAGATTTTCAATCCCAAAAGCTCGTTCTGATTTGGAAATCCCCTGCTCAGTCAGCATAACGCCTTTTGTCTTTTCGTCGTACGTATAATCTTCATCCTTAGTTAGCGTCCGGACAAATGCATTCGCCTGGATGTAGAGAGAAGTCGACTTTTGAGCAGTTCCGGAAATAATCAGCGGAGTCCGCGCTTCATCAATTAATATGGAGTCAACTTCGTCTATGACCGCATAAAAAAGTGGGCGCTGGACCTTTTGTTCCTTATAAAGAACCATGTTGTCGCGAAGATAGTCAAAGCCGAACTCGTTGTTAGTACCATAGGTAATATCAGCTGCGTAGGCTTCCTGCTTTTCTTCTTTTGTCATGCTGTTCAGGTTCAGGCCTACAGAGAGACCCAGGAAATTGTAAAGCTGTCCCATCTCGGTCGCATCCCGGCTCGCCAGGTATTCGTTCACCGTGATAACATGGACGCCCTTGCCGGAAATAGCATTTAAGTAAACCGGCATGGTTGCTGTCAAAGTCTTACCTTCACCAGTCTTCATTTCAGAAATGTTCCCTTCGTGCAGGGAAACACCGCCCATTAGCTGGACGTGGTATGGATAAAGGCCGAGAACGCGCCTCGCACCTTCACGGACAACCGCAAACGCCTCGACAAGCAAATCATCCAGTGATTCACCATTTTGATAGCGCTTTTTGAACTCCTCCGTCTTTTCGCGGAGCTGGTCATCAGTCAGCTTTTCCGTTTCGTCGGCAAGTGCCTCGATCCGGTCAGCAATTTTTGTAAGCTTCTTGATTTCGCGTTTGTTCATATCAAACAGTTTATTTAAGATGCCCATCGTTACGCTCCTTCTATATATACATTCCAATCCATAAGAAAAAAGAATTCGTTATCTTCTAGTAAATTCCTGTAAAAACATTTCGGCAATTTCTTTTACCATCTTACCACTTCAGCCAAGCAGTGACAACCGAAGGCATACTGATTCGGACGTCTCGAAAATAATGTAAACAGATAAAAATTAAGTCATTCTCACGCATAAGCTTAACCTTACTTTTGAATGATGATGGAAGAAATGATTACACTTCATCGCTAGCAAATGCTAAAGAAAAAGCGAGAAATAATGACTTCTGTAATACATGCCATGGAAACAGGCCCCCAAGCCACGGGGAGAGCGGATTATGGCTGAAGGGACACGCTCCTTCCGCCAAGACAAATCAGCAAAAGGCTCAATGTGCTGTATGCCATGATATTGAGAAACTACTCCCTAAAGAAGAGATAAAGGCGCCAACTGATGTGTATTGTGAATATTGCCATAATACCGGCTTCTTGGGAGACTTTAACTAAAGATACCAGGAGAATGGAAAAGCAATGGGGAAATTCATTGTTTTTCCTCTGTTCATACTTTCTTCACATCTTCCTCACAAGTTTCACACCACTTCCACATAAATTCTTCATGTGATACTCATAATTTCCTCACAACTTTCTTTTGCTGAATTATGTAATCGTATGCAAAAAAACGCTTTAAAATCGCATGATATTTGGATATTTATGCAATATATTTTATTTTTATTAGTATGAACCAACTTACCACTACCTCTATGTTATAAAATAAAACCTTGATAAATCAACGTTTAATCTTTGTTTGTCGAACCGGATTCAACGACAATCTTCGTAAAATTATTCACAAATTGTACATTGGAAAATAACCTCTGAATATTAGATACTACCTTTAGAGAGGTAAAAATGGAAATAAAAGTAGATAGTTTAAACAGAGAGGGTGAAACAGCGTGGCCTTTTGGAGGAAATCCAAAAATACAGAGACAATTAGCCCTGAGACAGAGACAAGGGAAGGTAAAAAGAAAACAGGCCTAATACGCAGACAATGGCACAAGATCAAGAATATAGACTGGAAGAATCCAGTCAACCGCTGGAAATTAGGCTTCGCATTATTGTTCGCGCTGATTGCTATGAGCGGAACAGTATATGGAGCAATTGCTTTCACATCAAATCCAAGCTTTTGCGCCAGCTGCCATGAAATGGCCCCAGAATACCAAACATTCAAGGCGAGTGCCCACAGCGAAATCAAGTGTACCCAGTGCCACATTGAACCGGGTGCGAAGAACATGGTCCTGCACAAGATCGAATCAATGAAAGAAGTGTACTACCACGTTGTTGGTCCGCCGGATCCAATTGTCCAGACTGTACCGGTCATGAAAGTCAACTGCGGCCAGTGCCACTCGGATAACAGACTTGTAACTGCAACAGGAGACCTGAAAGTAAACCACAAAGGACACGTTAAAGAAGGTGTTCCTTGTATCACATGCCATGCCGGTGTTGCCCATGGCAAGGTTGTAGACCGAGGAATTAACGGCTCTGAAACATACGATTTTTGGACAGAAGAAAATGTCGATAAGCTCATGACAAAAGAATACATCAATCCTAATATGGGAACTTGTATCGACTGCCATGACAAAGTGAACAAAGGGCAAAAACCTTGGGAAAATATTGCATACAGCCTTCCGGTAAATAATCATGGAGCACCTGGGAAAAAGAGCGGCCATGGATCAGAAAAGGCTTTAACGACAGAGAAAGGCAATGGAGAGGAAGCAGTGGCGGAGCCCCACGAAGCAACTGTGACCGGAGTTCAGGGCAGTGAGGAAACAACCAAGAAGACCCAGAAAATCATTCTGCAGGCTCTTGGAAAACAAACCGAAAACGTCGAACTTTCAATGGAATGTATGACATGCCATAAGCAAATTTCTATTCCAGAAAATCACCAGGATAAGAAATGGAATCAAGGGCACGGTGCAACTGCTATTAAGGAGCTTAATCAGTGTCTGGATTGCCACGAAGATTCAAAATGGATTCGTGATATAGAGAAACAGGACATAAAGACTCTAATCAATCAGGAAAAAGATGAAAAGTATGTTCCAAACGTCAAGGTTGCCAAGGATAAATCAAGAGAGAGCGCATTCTGCTCCACTTGCCACGCGGAGCGCCCTGAAAGCCATGGAGACAGTGATTCCTGGCTGACAAAACACTCTGGAAAAGCAAAAACGAACGAGTCGAAGGCTGAATGCTTTGTATGCCATGACAATGAAAAACCAGCTGAAGATGTTAAGTCAACTGCACCAACAGATGTTTACTGCCAGTTCTGCCACAGGACAGGTTTCAAAGGTAAAAAAGGAGCTTAATCCTTACTATAGAACTGGAGGGTCAGTTTGATGGAAGATGAACAAAAAAAGGATCTGCCGGCCCTTCCCCGTTTTCGCAATAAAATCTTTAAGATTCTAACCATAACCTTGTTGTTTCTAGCCCTATTCTTTTCAATTGGATTGGTAGGGCTGGAGGCGACATCCAGCTCCGGATTTTGCTCTTCCTGCCACGAAATGAAGCCGCAATACTTTACGTGGAAGGCATCATCCCACGCTCAGGTGGATTGCGTTAATTGCCATACAGAACCTGGGGTCAAGCAGACCACAAAGGATAAAGCAGAATTAATTGTCAGCGCGTTGGGTAGCAAAGATGACAGTAATGTAGCACCCATTAGGATGACAAAAGAAATACCGAACAGCACATGTGAAAAATGTCACAATGTTTACAATCGGGAATTCTCTGTTTCTGGAGATATTATCATCCCTCATGATAAGCACAATGATGAGGAAATTGAATGTACCCAGTGTCATACGGGGATAGCACATGGAAAGATTACAGATAGGGAAATGACATTTAAAACAGATTATGACAAATGGGATGCCGAGTTGGGTAAGGCAGCCATGGCAGATCTGAAATTTTCAAAGCCTGATATGGATACCTGCATTGATTGTCATAAATCCAGAAATATTTCAACGGAATGTAGTACCTGCCATTCTTCAGGCATGGTACCGGAAAGTCATGAAGTAGCCGGATTCAAAACAAAAAACCATGGAAAATTAGCGAAAGCTGAATTAAGTGATTGTAATTTCTGCCACGGGCCAATGTCGACATCGAAGTTGGAGGGTTATGAAGACACGTCAACTTTGGATAAGTATCTTAAAACGGAAAGTAAGCAGTCCCATAAAGATGAACGAACATATGCAAAGGAAAACAGCTTTTGTTTGGACTGCCATAATAAACGGCCTGAAAGCCATAGGGATTCATTTTTCAGCACCCATGGAACACAAGCCAGTGAAAATGAACAGAAGTGCTATACTTGCCACGACCCAAATAGAACTCAACCTGATGGAAATAACACGGTCAATTGTATTTCATGCCACCAAATGAAACATCAAAATAAGTGGCGTGAAAACCATCCGGTTCCATTAGGAAATGTAACAAAGCCTCAGGAAACCTGCTATAAGTGCCATGTTAAAAAGACTTGTACCAATTGCCATAGAACGACTAGGGACTAAAGGGAACGATTATTTAATGCCTAGCGCGGTTTAAATTTTTGTGAGGAGGATTCATATGGAGGCCCATAAAATCCCGAACAAGCCCGAAGAAGCAAATGAATCACGTGTAGAAATGAAAAACAACAGCTTTACAAAAATCCAGGGATTATCTCTCATTATCGGAACGCTGCTCATAAGTCTAATAAGCGGATATCTAATAAGTGATAAATACTTTTGGGATAATGATACAAGCAGGCTTGACCAGCAAGTAGCGTATTATGAGGGTCTGGTAAGCAAGGAACCAAATAATCCTGAACATCGTGTTAATTTGGGATATTCATTGCATTTGGTCGATAAAAGTGATGATGCAATTAAACAATTGCAGATAGCAACAGATCTGGATAAGAAAAACGTTAGCGCATATTTTAACCTTGGCCTTGTTTATAACGACCAGGAGCGTTATGACGATGCACTAAAACAGGCAAATAAAGCTGTTGAATTAGCACCTAGGGATTATAAAGGATTTTTATTGGAAGGCATGGTTTACAGAAAGTTAAAAATGTATGACGATGCTATAAAATCCCTTCAAGAAGCAGATAAATTAATGCCGGTAAATAACGATATTATTTTTGAGATTGGCAGAGTAGCAGAGGATCAAGGAAATATTGCAGATGCTGAAGAGCTTTACAAAAAGGCTTTAAGCTTTGACCCGCTTTATAAACCAGCTTCTGAAGCATTGGCCAGGTTAGCAGGCAACGACAGTAATTAATAGGAGATGACTAGAATTGAAAAAGACAACTGTATACATTTGGATGAGCGCAATGGTTGTACTTTCTGCTGCCTTATTCTTTGGCATCGCCTTGTTAGACCTTGGTCCAAAGTTAAAGCCGATGGTTGCAGCTGCAAATCCTGTAAGTGGAGAACCAGAATTCAGGCAAACCTTTTATGGCAGTTTTGAAAAACCGCTAGGGAAACCAATGGATGTTAGTAAAATAGGTGAGTTTATTTATGTGACGGACTCAAAAAATAAACACATTCAAGTGTTTGACCAGTCTGGAAATAGTGTCAGCCAATTTGGCAAAGAAGGTACAAAGGAAGGAGAATTGCAGTTTCCGTATGGAATTGACGGGGATAGCAACGAAAATGTATATGTAGCTGATTTGTACAATGGTAATATTTCAATTTTTGACTCCAAAGGAAAATTTGTTGGGTACTTTCCTGACAAGGAAAAGTTACTGCAGGCTCCTGGCGGGTTACGGATATATGATAAAAAGCTTTATGTGACTGATATAAAACAAAACAAGCTGTTTGTATTCGATCTGACAGGCAAGAAGTTGATGGAAATAGGCGGGGCCGGCCAGGAAGAAGGTAAATTTATTGCACCTAATGCCGTGGCGGTGGATCGTGATAATAAAATTTACGTAACAGATTCTGGTAATAACCGTCTCCAGATATTTGACAAGGACGGTAAATTCCTAAGTATCATTAACGGCTCCGAAAAAGGTGAAGGAGCTCCCCTGTTTGTTAATCCAAGGGGTGTAGGTGTTGATTCTGATGGCAACGTGTATGTCGTAAGCAATCTATCACACAACATTTATGTATATGATGACGAAGGAAATGAAGTGAGAGTCATGGGTGGAATGGGAACAGGAAATGGCCAACTTTATCTTCCGAATGGCCTTTACATCGATGATCGTGGTGCGATTTATGTGACCGACACTGTCAATCTAAGAATCTCAGTTTTTTACTAAAGCAGAACATATTTTAACTCATCGGAAAATGGTAATCTCCCATTACCAGGAACAGACACTACCTAAAAATGTATATATTACTTTCTTTAAGGAGGTGATGCGAAACAGATAGCCGTACAGTGTATACAAGTTGTAGTAAAGAGAAGAAACGGGAGGTTACGAGAGATGAGAAAGTTCAAAATTGGTTTTTCAGCGCTCTTCATGCTAATTATGCTGGGCGTGTTTGCAGCGGTCGCATCTGCTGAATTTACCCCAACACCAGGGAATCCGGCGGAAGACATATACGTTGGAACTATTGATAATAATGGTGAAGTGAATCAGCACAGAACGCATGGCAATTTCCAAAATAACACGAATTCTTGTGGTAACTGTCACAGCACACATAATGGTGATAGTGCAACACTATTAAAGTTTGAAGAAACTGAATCTGATTTGTGCATGTCCTGCCATGACGGTACTCTTGGCTTCTACAATGTTAAAGGCCAAGGCGCCGGTGCTGGTACATTCAATGAATCACACGAAAGTGCTTCAATGCACAATGTAGGTGAAGTAGCAATTGCTGCAGCTCCAGGTGCATTAGATGCTAAAACTTCTACAGAAGAATTGCAGTGTTCTAGCTGTCACAACCCACACGGTTCCACTAACGACCGTTTGTTAAAAATGACTGTAGCCGGTGTGACGTATTCTACAACACCTATCAAGCTAGCTTTAACTGAAGATCCTGCTTATGCAGAAATCAACAAGAGCTCTACAAATTCCGGATTGAAAATCACTAAATCGATTGGTCCTAAAGAGAATGCTGATAAAGTGACCTATGCGAATTTCTGTTCAACTTGCCATGATACGTATGACACTGGCAGTGGTAAACAAACTGCCCTTGGCCACTATTCGCATACAACAAACAGTTCTTCACAGGGACGTAACTGTGCAAGCTGCCACTATGCTCATGGTACTGACATTACGCTTCTGAAGGATGCGGCTGGTAAAACAATTGCTGATTACACCAAGCCAGTAGCTGACGGCGGCAAAGGTTGGACTCCTGAAAGAGCTACTGAGTACATGAAGGATGTAAGTGCTGGCGGCTCTGCTAACAAGAAGTACACTAACATGGCAGTTTGCTGGACTTGTCATACTTCCAGCCATCCGCTTGATACTCCAATGCCTGCACAAAAAGGTGACCCAACACTTGGAACTGGCGAGCTTTGGAACTGGGTATGGAGCACTAGATATAACAAGATGATTCCTACATTCAACGAAAAAGCTAATATCAGATAACAAGCTGCAAATAGCCCCACTATTTGTTAGCTTACAAAGTTAATAGGATAACAAGGCGGTAATGAATATTGCTGCCTTGTTTTCTATCAGAATACGTTAAATGTATACCAAAAAAGAGAGAGATTTATATGGAGGTTAATAATATGAGCAAGCTAAGAGTAAGCATCACTGCTTTATTCACGCTCATTCTACTAAGTGTGTTTGCTGCAGGTGCTTCTGCTGAAGGGACTTTTACACCCACAAAAAGCAATCCAGCGCCTGGCATTAATGTAGGAACCATTGATAATAATGGGAATGAAGCAACTCACAGGACACATGGTAATTTCCAAAACAACACGAACTCCTGCGGAAACTGTCACAGCACTCACAACGGGGACAGTGCAACTCTATTGAAATTTGAAGAAACAGAATCAGATTTGTGCTTATCTTGCCATGACGGAACACTTGGCTTTTATAATGTAGAAAAGGCTTCCGGCGCTGGTGTGTTTAACAGCAGCCATAAAAGTTCTTCCATGCATGATGTAGGCACTGTTGCAATTGGTTCCGCTCCTGGAGCTTTGACTGCTAACGAAGAAGAATTACAATGTTCAAGCTGCCACAATCCACACGGTTCTGTAAATGACCGGTTATTGAAAACAACTGTAAATGGCAAAACCTATTCTACAAAAGCAATTGACCTGGAACTAGTCGAAGATCCTGCTTATGCAGATTTCAATGCTGTCACGGGTCCAACTGGCCTCAAAATTTATCAATCTAAAGGCCCTGTATTTGTTAATCAGGACCTTCCGGATGTTCCACAACGGGTGTATTCCGATTTCTGTTCAACCTGCCATGAAGACTATCTGAAGTCCAGAACTAATCAAAGAGCGGATGGGCACTATACACATACAACCAACAGCTACAAATCTGGCCGCAACTGTGCAAGCTGCCACTATGCACACGGAACTGATATTACACTGTTAAAAGATACTGCTGGCAAGACCGTCGCTGACTATGTCAAGATGGGCTGGACACAGCAAAAAGCTGAAGAATACATGAAAGATGTCAGTGCCGGTGGATCTTCAATCAAGAAATACACGAATATGGCAGTATGCTGGGCATGCCACCAATCAACACATAAACTGGATACTCCTCCTGTTGCAGGCGGAAATTATTCAGGTAAGCCAACCCGCTAATAAATAATCGCTATGTTGTTATAGAGACAATTAGTTAAGGTAATGAAATAGCCCCACTATTTAATTACCAAGATTAATAGATGGTTAACAAGGTAGTAATAGTAATTATTACTACCTTGTTCCATTTATGTAACGACAACAGGAAAATGTCAAAAAGTATTCCTATAACTATGATATTTACCATTAGATTGGTTGATATAATTTAAGAAAAGAAAGCTCTTTTTTAAATATTGCTAGCTTAAATATAAAGTAGAGGATGAAATGCTGTGAAGAAGATGAACTATTATCGGAAGATAGCTGCATATCTCGTCATAGTGAGCCTTTCGCTTAGTTCACTCCTTTTCTATTCTTCCGGATCCATTGTTTTTTCTGCCGAAAGTGTATATTCAATCGTCATAACATCACCGGAATCCGAGACGATTCTGGAAAATACAAAGGCAGAATTCACTGGAAAAATTTCAGGCACTGTTCCACTGCCGGAAACTCAGCAGTTAAAAGTATATGAAGAGAATGCTGAAACCTTGGAACGAGTGGATATAACGGATACAAACTCACTAAGCCTCAATGAAGCTGGTGAATGGACATTTTCAAGAGTGTTTAGTGAAGGAACACATAAGGTTCTATTCGTCCTGGAGGACGGGAGTGTAAAGTTGGCTGAAGCTCCTATCAATTTTACGATTAATTCGGTACCTGCTGAATCAGACGGCAATAAAGGTTCTCCAGCAGTTGGAGATGTAGAAGAACAACCATCTGACAATACCAGTCTTGAGGAGAACGGAGAAACCGCTTTACCGGCTATTGAAAGTTCCGCGGAGAGAACAGACACTATCGAAGCAACGGAAGTACCTGTAATCCGGCCTCAAGTTACAAGTATAAAGATCATTGCTTCTGAATCTGAAGACAGTGGCTTTCCTGCGGAAGCTGAGGACATGACAAATGTCCCTATTAATGCAAGCATTCAAATTTCCATTAAGGAAAATGGTGAATTAATTGTTCCTGGCGAACCGATACTGGTATTTCCTGAAATGAAAACGGAAAGCCTGAAAAGTGTGGAAACGGCGGAAAATGCAACTCTTATAAGTAAAGATGGGGTGTACGTGCTTACCTTTACTCCGTTGGAACCCTTGCAGTACAAGACGACCTATTATGTCTATATAAATCCGGCTATTAGTAATAAAGATGGCGGGAGGATTTATTCACGGTACTTTAAATTTACAACAACTTCTCAAAATACTGCCCATGATTTGCATGGCAACTATGCTAATAACACAAATTCATGCGGAGCTTGTCATAGCACCCATACTGGCCAGAATGAAAAGCTGCTGGGCGGGAAATACGGCAGTGATCCGGGCAAAGATTTATGTATGGCATGCCATGATGGGACAACTGCTCCAGCACCTGATAAAGAAAATACAAAACATAAGCATACTGCTTTTACCGATAAAGAATCTTCCAATAGCTGTGCATCCTGTCACAATCCTCATGGAGCATGGACACCGGAAAATCCAGGTAAAATAAAGCTTGCTGATCCGGACGAAAATCTGTATGCTACGAATTCTTATTTGAAGCAAGGCAAGGCTATCGGCACCCCCGAAGATTTTAGTTTATGCTTCCAATGCCATAATGGGGACGCCAAAAAGTCCAAAGCGGTGGATATTGAAAAGTATTATAAGGATAAAACAACGGTCGCTCAGTCAGGGCATAATATTACGGCTGTCGATGGCTCCAAATTGAAAGGGCAATTAACTTGTGCAGATTGCCATGAAACCCATGGCTCAAACAATATTTTCTTGTTGAAAGAAAACCTTGGAAATAAGCCGCTTATGGGGTCCGATAAGTTCACTTCTGGCGAGCATAAAAACTGGAACGCTTATGTGGAACGTGATTTCTGTTTGAAGTGCCACAGTGCAAAAACAGCTGATTTTGCAAAAACAGAATTATACGGCAAAACACCATTGTTTAATCCGACTAGTGGAAATCACAGAAGCAAGACGCTCTCCTGCTCGGAATGCCATGGAGTTGGAGATGACGAAGTGGAGCAGCTAAGAAGTACAGCACATGCTCCAAAAAAACTAACTAATCCGGTACTTCCTACAATAACAAAACCTTAAGATACTAGATAGAACCCCTGAATAAATGCTTCAGGGGTTTTGCTTTTTTCTACATATACACTATCGTTTCCTGGGAAATAAATTGTAAGTCCTTGTCGTAAGCTGATCAATTTGTCGAGTTCACTTGCTTTTATGGTAATAAGAAAAGACGGTAGGGGCATCCCTTCCGTCTTTTAACTATCCTAAAAATACCGCCCCATACACCAAGCTTCCCGCAATCACATATGCCGGATGGACATTTAGCTTTTCCATCAAGAGCAGACTGCCAGCCGCCAATACGACTGTATGCAATAGTCCCGGCCCCTGATACGATTCTACAAAAAAGTCCCATGCCATAACACCGAGCAGAGCAGCAATGACAGGGCGGACAATCATTGTCATCCGTTTAACTTTTGGTGATTCCTTGTGTCGCAGCAGAAGGCTTAGCAGGCTAATCATTAAAATCAACGACGGAGCAACACTGGCAAATACAGCAATTGCAGACCCAGCCACTCCCCCGACTTCATACCCGATATAGCCAGCCATTTTTGTAGCAATCGGTCCTGGCAACGCATTTCCCATGGCTAAAACCTCGGAGAATTCGCTGGTTGTCATCCATTCGTACCGGTCGACGACTTCCGCTTCAATTAGTGGGATTGAAGAGGGGCCGCCGCCATAGCCTAGAATGCCCGGAAGGAAAAATGCCCAGAAAATTTTTAAATAAATCATGCTTTGCCCTCCTTCTTTTTGTCTTTCATTAGGAGCGCGCCAAGAAGGAGTGAGAAAATAATGATAGCAGGGTGGACGCCGAGTGCCTCGAGCAAAACAAAACTTGCCACAACAAGAATGATAGTCCATGCCTTGCCGAGCTTAGAACTGGTTGATTTTTTTACAAATTCCCATGTCATTGTTAAAAGCATGACAGCGACAACTGGGACAACAGCTGATGCTGCGCCGCTTACCCATGGCTGGTCCTTGAAGGCGTTAAGCCCGGTCAGGAGCAGAATCATCAGGAAAATAGTTGGAAGGATGGTTGCCATGACAGCGTTTATCATGCCGAGGAGTCCCGCTACCCGGTATCCTATGTATCCGGCGAGCTTTGTAGCAATCGGTCCGGGAAGCGCATTTGCCAGTGCCAGGACATCCCCGAACTCATCACCGTCCATCCATTTGTATCGGCCGACAACCTCCTTCTGTACGAGTGGTATTGAAGAAGGACCCCCTCCGTAGCCGAGCATGCCAACCCGGAAGAAAGCCATGAATAAATCTTTTTGTTTCATTTAATGTCATCTCATTTCTGGTTCTGTTGCTGTAATTTCATATATTTAAGGACGTCGAGATCGATAAAACCTGTTTCCTGTTCCCGCATTTCAAAATTTTCTGTATGAAGATAAGCGGTCAACGCTTTAAGAATATCATCTCTTCCTGCAAAATTGGTTTTAAAATAACCAAGTCTGCCAAGGTGTTCGACTAGTTCCGTTTCAATTTCACCTTCGACAGGAACAACTTTTTCAGGCTTTGAAGGTGCAAAGTAAAGCTGCTGAAGACCATAGATACGAATAAGTTCTTTTATTGGCTGAGGATGGTCATCCACCCGGAGATCGATATAGCGATCGTTGAAGGCTCCGTACCCTCCGCGCTCCTTGACCACATACAATGCAGCGGACTGCTGGCCGCGTGAATCTCCACCAGCCTCCTGGCCTGCATCAAGGGCAGCAAGCAACCGTTCTGCCAGCGTTCCAGTCGTCGAAGTAAACGTTTCGGCCATTTTACCGACAGTATGTTCATCAACGAGGATATTTCCCTGCGCTGCAAAGTGATTGCCGGTAATCCCGCCAGCCCAATTATAGCATTGTGAACCAGTGAAGGTTGCAGGATTACCAAAAGAATCAATAATTCCAACCTGGCGCATTTCCTTTTCTTTATCTTCTTCCAGGATGAGCTTCAATGTTTCTTCTGCAGTTTTCCCCTCAGCCATCAATTCGAGTGCGCGCGGCCCATAAGAAGTATTTGCGTAGGATTGGGTTGCGACTGCACCAACACCAGCCTTAGCCCATGGTACGACTGCACCGACTCCAAGAAACTTGGATTGAACCGCAATTCCCCATTCTTTTTCCACAGGATCAAACCCAATAATTGAAAAGGTCATGAATAACAACTCCTTGTCTAAAAAGATGTATTTAAGATTTCCTCACCTAAATCATTTCGATATCCGAAGAAATATTCCTGCAGCGAGTTAAAATTGTTTAGAGAACAGGATTTTCTGTAATGGGAAGAATGTTTGATATACTTCTTTTATGTGAATGTATTTTATCATAGTAGGTTATTTTATACGCCTTGATCCTGGGGAGGAATTAACGTGGATGTACATAAGAAATATGTAATAGGCCTGGATATTGGGACAACTTCAACTAAGGCATCCTTGTTCACAAAGGACGGGAGCCCGGTTTCTTCAGGGGCTGTAGAATATCCAATCATTCATCCAGAGCCGGACTGGGCAGAACAAGATCCAGACATGATAGTTGAAGCAGTTGTGGAATCAATTAGGACCGTTCTGAATAAATCTAAAATTGATGTTTCCGAGCTTCTGGCAATTGGCATTTCGGCGGCTATGCATAGCATCCTTGCAGTAGATGAAGACGGGGAGCCGCTTACAAATAGTATAATCTGGGCTGATAATAGAAGCCATTTTTACGCAGAAAAGCTTAAAAAAGACTGGAATGGAGAAGACATTTATAAGAGGACGGGAACACCAATCCACCCGATGTCACCTCTTTGCAAGCTGCTCTGGATGAAATATGAACGCCCTGACCTTTATCTTAAAGCCAGTAAGTGGATTTCGATTAAAGAGTATGTCATGTGGAAATTGTATGGTGAATACGTTGTCGATTACTCGATTGCTTCAACTTCTGGAATGTTCAATCTGCAGAAGTTGGAATGGGATGAAGAAGTCCTTAAACTACTTGAACTTCAAAAGGAAAAACTATCGAAGCCGGTGCCGACTACAAATGTGTATCGGCATATGGATAGGAGCTTTGCAGCTGCAATGGGAATTCCGGCTGATTTTCCTGTGATTGTGGGGGCAAGCGATGGTGTTCTTGCTAATCTTGGGGTTGGGGCAATCGGTGAGGGTGAATATGCAGTAACTATTGGAACGAGCGGTGCAATCAGAACAGTTGTAAAGGAGCCGTTGCTCGAATCCAAGGGGCGGACATTTTGTTATTATCTTGCAGACGGAAGATGGGTAATTGGCGGGCCTATTAATAATGGCGGTATCGCACTAAGGTGGCTGAGGGACCAGTTAGCAAGTGATGTTTCAGGACTGGCTGAGAGTAGGGGAGTAGATCCTTACGATTTATTGATTGATGAGGCGGCAAAGGTGCCTGCAGGGGCGGAAGGATTGATTTTTCTTCCTTATCTTTCTGGAGAAAGGGCTCCGATGTGGGACGCAAATACTCGGGGTGGTTTTATTGGAATCACGCTAACCCATCAAAAGGGGCATTTAATCCGTGCTGTTCTTGAGGGAATTATTTATGCTGTTTACAGTGTAGGAGTCCTTTTGGAAAATATGGCTGGAAAACCCGGGGAGATAAGGGTATCCGGCGGCTTTGCCCGTTCAGAGCTTTGGAGGCAGATCCTCGCCGATGTGTCAGGAAAACCTGTGTTTGTTCCAGAAAGCCATGAAGGTTCTGGATTAGGAGCTGCAGCTCTTGCTTTATTTGCAATAGGTGAAATTTCTTCCCTTGAGGATGTGAAAAAGTTGGTTTCTGTAAAAACTGTTCAGTATCCAATTGAAGAGAACAAACAGGTCTACGAACACCTCCATCCCATCTATATGTCTTTGTATAATTCGTTGAAAGAGCAGTTTGATGCCATTTCCGCGTATCAAAGAGGGGAATAAAACAGTTTAATGAAAGGCTGTGTTAGTGGTTATTGTTCATTTTATAGCAGTGTTGATTGGAGCGGAACTCCCGTAACGTCATACTTAATGAAGGAAACTTTCCTGGACGCAGACCCAATTATGCAATTTTTCCCTCACACTTTGGCATTCCACTCATTACACGATATACTGTATAGTGATGAATCTTACGGAAGTTATATGAGGTGATTGATATGGAAATGGCAGATATCAGGAATGAATTAGAAAAAACAGCTAAGCGATTAGCGGGCTTCAGGGGGTCTCTTTGACCTAGAGGAAAAGGAGGCACGCATCGCGCAGCTTGACAACGAAATGCTGCATCCGGATTTTTGGAATGATCAGGACGCTGCACAGAAGGTAATTAATGAGGCAAACGCACTAAAGGAGCAGGTAAACACGTTCATGGAAATGAATGAGTCTTATGAGAACCTTGACGTGACGTTTGAGCTTCTAAAGGAAGAACTGGATGCTGAGCTGCAGGCTGAGCTTGAAGAGGAGCTTATGGCGCTGACAGCGCAGTTGGATGAATATGAGTTGGAAATGCTATTAAGCGAGCCTTATGATAAAAATAATGCAATCCTTGAGCTTCACCCTGGTGCGGGCGGTACAGAATCGCAGGATTGGGGCTCGATGCTTCTCAGGATGTATACGCGTTGGGCTGAAAAGCGCGGCTACAAGGTGGAAACACTGGATTACCTTCCTGGAGACGAAGCAGGAATCAAGAGCGTGACACTCGCAATCAGGGGCCATAATGCTTACGGATACCTTAAGGCGGAGAAAGGTGTACACCGCCTTGTGCGAATTTCACCATTCGATTCCTCAGGCAGGCGCCACACATCGTTTGTATCTTGTGAAATTATGCCCGAGCTTGATGATGATATAGAAGTTGATATCCGTACTGAGGATTTGAAAATTGATACGTATCGTGCAAGCGGAGCAGGCGGACAGCATATTAATACGACTGATTCTGCAGTGCGAATTACACATATACCAACCGGAGTCGTTGTGACTTGCCAGTCGGAGCGTTCCCAGATTAAGAACCGTGATGCAGCTATGAAGATGCTAAAGGCAAAGCTGTATCAGCGTGAGATTGAAGAAAAGGAAAAGCAGCTTGCCGAGATTCGCGGTGAGCAGAAGGAAATTGGCTGGGGAAGCCAAATCCGTTCGTATGTATTCCACCCGTATTCAATGGTAAAGGACCACCGTACTGGTTCAGAGTCCGGAAATGTCCAGGGTGTGATGGACGGAGACCTCGATCAGTTCATCGATTCGTACCTAAGGTCAAAGTTGTCTTAATAAAGTTACTATAACGGTAAACTAAAGAATCGCTGAAGTGGTGACACTTTATTAAATTAATTGGAGCGGAAGGCACGAAGACTCGTTCGAAAATGCAAAAATCGCATTTTCTCCTGCGATGCCTTTTCAAGGATGATTATTCAACGTCCTGCGGGAAAAGCGGGACAGGGGAGACCCCACAGGTGCGGCAGGCGCCGTGGAGGCTCCGCGACCGCCCGCGGAAAGCGAAGTGCCAGGAGCGGAAATTTAGAAAAACTTAAGTTTAAGTTATATAAAAATAAACAGAAAAGCCTTTGCTGCAATAATTTGCTGGCAAAGGCTTTTTTGTAATTTGGGTCTAGTTTGCTAGAAGAAATGGGAAGCTGAATGGGGTGTATCATTGAGCAATTCATAAGCGGCAACTACTATTGCAGTCTCTCTGCAACGGTCTGAAACATTTTATCGGGTTGATCCATTTTTGTTCCTGAAAATTTGAAAATGACTTCTAAATTCTGCTGCATTGTTATTGACTGTTTCCGTAAGGTCTTCAATACGGAAGTCGATGCCATTTAACCTGGTATCAATAACGTTAAGACGGATGTCCATCCAGTTCAGCCGTTTATCAACTCTATTAAAGCGATAATCCAATCTTTGCTCCAATTCTTCAAGACGCTGGTCCATCTTTTCAAATTGCTGGTCAATTTTTTTGAATTGCATGTTAATTTGTTTGAATTGACCGGCCATTTCCGCCATAAATTGCTTCAGTGGAATTACTTGTTTTATGAAAATAGTTTCTTCACCGGTATTATTATGTTTATCATCTCTAGGATGGTATAATCAAAACGGCTTTATGAACCGCTATTTCTGCGGGAATTATCGTATTAACTAAGAGGTGTTTGCCATTGAAAGCAAAAAGAAGAAGAAATCATGATTTGACAGCAACCCCATTAGAAAAAGTCATGGAATATATATACATACTAACTGGCTCCGCTGTTGTCGCCTTATCCTTTAATTTGTTCCTTCTTCCGAATCGAATCGCTTCCGGAGGAGTCAGTGGAATTTCAACTATTACCGATGCAGCATTCGGCTGGGAACCGGCATTTGTACAGTGGTCGTTGAATATCCCGCTGTTTATTGCGGGTGTTTTGTTGCTTGGAAGGCAGTTTGGTATTAAGACTCTTGCCGGTACAGTATTTTTGCCGTTGGTTGTCTTTGCTTCCGCGGATTTCGAGCCATGGACGAATGATCCTCTTCTTGGTGCATTATTTGGAGGAGTAGGGGTCGGGCTTGGTCTCGGTATTGTTTTTCGCGGCAGGGCTTCGACAGGCGGGACAGATCTTGCAGCCCAGATCATGCATAAGTATACTGGCTTGACCCTTGGCCGCTGTGTCGTATTAATTGATGGCCTTATAGTTCTTGCTGCATCACTTGTCTTTGATATTGAAAGGGGCCTTTACGCTCTAATTGGCCTGTATGTAACAAGTAAGACAATCGATCTCGTACAGGTTGGCTTTGGAACTTCGAAAATGGCAATGATTATAACTAGTAAGCAGGAAGAGGTCCGCGAAGGCATTCTAAACAAGATTGATCGGGGGGTAACAAGGCTGTCTGCTTATGGTGGATATACCGATGCGGAGAAGCCTGTCCTGATGTGCGTTGTTGATCAATGGGAGTTCACAAAATTGAAACAATTAGTTAAAACCATTGACCCAACTGCTTTTGTCATTGTTATGGATGCTGCTGAGGTGCTTGGAGAGGGTTTCAAACGGGAGTGAAATTGGTATAATCAACCTGAGTAATTATAAAAGGAGTAAAATACATGAACAAAAAGCTGATTACCTTGATTATGGGTGCTTCCATGGTGCTTGCAGCCTGTGGCGGTGATAGTGGCGGCGGCGATTCCGCAAGCGCAGATCCCCAGAAACTATACGAACAAAAATGTTCAGGCTGCCATGGTGTTGACCTGTCTGGCGGGTCTTTTCCAGAGCTTACAAAAGTGGGCAGTAAATATTCAAAAGAAGAAATTGAGAAGATCATCGTGGATGGAAAAGGCGGTATGCCTCCTGGCCTTTATAAAGGTGAAGAGGCATCCAAGGTAGCAGAATGGCTTTCACAAAAGAAATAAAGCAGAGCGTCCTGTCGAATGGCAGGGCGTATTTTTATGAATTGTTTCAATACGGAATGATGAAAACCAATAGTAATTTTGAAATGCAAACGGATTCGTTAAAATTTTCACAAGCTGTTCAAAAAGGTTTTGTAATCGAAATGTCATAATGACAAGGAAATGACATGTTATATAAGAAAAGCATTAACTTCCTTTAACCCCTGTTTTGACTATATTCATAGTAAAACTTTCAAGTGACAAAATTATCCTTAAAGAAAATATTTCTAGTTTTTTTGTCCAATACAGGATAAAATTGTAAAGGAAAGTTCACTTTGAAAAGAAACTGTAATATTTCTCCCCCTTTTTTTACATGAATTGAATGATATAATGGGTTTGTGTTACAACACACATTGGTTTTTTTGTCAGATAAACAAGAATACTGTCAACAAGATCAGTCAACAAATTGTACAGTCGACAAAAACTAGTAAGGTGATTAAATAAATGATAGAAATGCAGAGTGTTTATAAAAAGTATCCAAACGGCGTTACTGCTGTTAATGGCATAGATATTCGTATAGGCCCGGGTGAATTCGTTTATGTTGTGGGACCGAGCGGTGCTGGTAAATCGACATTTATAAAAATGATGTATCGCGAGGAAGTGCCCACATCAGGAACGATCCTAATAAATGGAATTAATATTGCAAAGCTGAAGCAGAAAAAGGTTCCTATCTTCCGCCGCAACCTTGGTGTTGTCTTTCAGGACTATAAGCTGCTGCCAATGAAGACAGTTTATGAAAATGTCTCATTCGCTCTAGAAGTTATTGAGGAGCAGCCGAAGGTCATTAAGAAGCGGGTTATGGAAGTGCTGGATCTTGTGGGCTTAAAGCATAAGGCTAGAATGCTGCCAACCGAGCTTTCAGGCGGTGAGCAGCAAAGGGTCTCAATTGCCCGTTCCATTGTCAACTCACCTAAAGTTGTTATTGCGGATGAGCCTACTGGCAACCTCGATCCTGAAACATCCTGGGAGATTATGAGGATATTTGATGAAATCAACACAAGGGGAACCACGATTGTCATGGCAACCCACAACAGAGAAATCGTGAATACTATCAAGCATCGCGTCATTGCGATTGAGGATGGCAGGATTGTTCGCGACGAGCAAAGAGGTGACTACGGTTATGAAAGTTAGAACCATTGGCCGCCACGCTCGTGAAAGTATGAAAAGCATTGGCCGGAACGGCTGGATGACATTTGCATCCGTTGGTGCCGTCACTGTTACACTCATTCTTGTCGGTGTCTTTTTCGTTATTATGATGAATCTCAACAAGGTTGCTACAACCATAGAAGAGGACGTGGAAATCCGCGTTCACATCGATATCACTGCTAATGAGAAACAGCAGCAGGTGTTAAAGGATCAAATAGATTCCATCCCGGAAGTTGATGAAATTGTATACTCATCAAAAGAAGAAGAACTTGATATTCTCATTAACAATCTCGGTGAATCTTACAAGCTATTTGAGCAGGACAATCCTTTAAGTGATGTATTTATCGTAAAAACGAAAAATCCCGAAGATACAATGAAGGCTGCAGGCAAAATCGATGCCCTGGAATTTACGGATAAAGTCCAGTATGGCCAGGAAAGTGTTGAAAGGCTGTTTAGTTTCATCGGTGCCAGCAGGAACGTAGGGCTAGCCTTAATTGCTGGATTGCTTTTTACTGCAGTATTTTTAATCTCTAACACAATTAAAATTACAATTATTGCCCGCCGCAGAGAAATTCAGATTATGAGATTGGTGGGTGCAACTAATGCGTTTATCCGCTGGCCTTTCTTCCTGGAAGGGCTTTGGCTCGGAGTTCTTGGCTCGGTTGTGCCGATTGTCTTACTATCTATTGCCTATTACCAAGCATATGAGTTTATCTCGCCGCTTCTTGATGGACATTTTATTCAAATCCTTCCGTTTGACCCATTCATGTATCAGGTATCCGGGCTTCTCATCCTGATGGGAGCATTAATCGGTGTATGGGGAAGCTTGATGTCAGTCCGCAAGTTCTTAAAAGGGTAACGAGTTGTCACAAAGTTATTTGGGTCTTTGGTTGAAGCGAGTATCATGAGCGAAAAAACAATATTTCAAAACGGATGAATCTAAGAACGATTTACCTGTACATGGGTTACATTGGAAAGGAGAAATCGGGAAGTGAGAAAATCAGTCATGGCGCTTACCGTATCAGTTGCGGTAGGCATAGGGAGTTTGTTTGGAGGCACTACAATAAAAACAGAAGCCTCAAAGCTATCAGATTTGCAAAACCAGAAACAGCAGATTCAAACAGAGCGTTCGGGTATCAATTCAGATATCCATGCAACAGATAAGGAAATCCAAAGGCTTCAGGTCGAGCAGGACAAGGTCGATGCTGAAATCAAACGTTTGGATATGGCCATCGGCAACACAAACGAAAAAATTCGTGAGAAGACAGCTGATATCCAGGATACAGAAAAAGAAATTAAGAAACTCCGGGGAGAAATTAAAATCTTGCAGGACCGCATCGCCAAGCGGGAAGAGCTTTTGAAGGATCGTGCCCGCAACTTCCAGGTTAGCGGCGGGATGGTCAGCTATATAGATGTACTCATGGGTGCAACCAGTTTTGGTGATTTCGTTGACCGTGCAACTGCGGTTGCAACCATCATGGAAGCTGACAAGGATATCCTTGAAGAGCATCAGAGAGACAAGGAAAGCCTTGAAAAGAAACAGAAACAAGTTGAAGAAGAGTTGGCCAGCCTGAAAAAGATGAAGGCAGAACTTGAAGTAGCGAAGAAACAGCTCGATTCCCAGCGTTCAGCAAAAGACAAGCTCATGAAACAGCTTGTTAAGCAGGAAGAAGAAGAGCATGACCATAAAATGGGCCTTCAAGAAGAAGAGGCTACGTTAAGGGCACAGGAAGCAGCGATGGCTAAAGCTATTCAGCTTGAACAGTCCCGAATTGCTCAAGAAGCAGAGCGCGCCCGCAAACAAGCAGAAGCACGCGCGGCAGCAGAAGCCGCTGCAAAAAAGGCTGCAGCTGCAGCTTCGAATAAAGGAGGAGGCGGTTCCAGTGCAGCAACAGCACCAGCGCCAGCACCTTCTTCACCAGCACCAGAACCGGTAGTTACTTCAGGTAATTTCATGAAGCCAACTACAGGTGCGAATACATCCGGATTCGGTCCACGCTGGGGAACGTTCCACTATGGCGTAGACTGGGCGAACCGTAGCTCAAACGTAGCGGTTGTAGCTGCCGCGAGCGGGGTTGTTATCCGTTCTTACTATTCGAGCAGCTATGGAAATGTTGTATTCATTGCACACTCCATCAATGGCCAGACATTCACGACTGTCTATGCTCACCTTGAAAGCCGCGGCATTGGCGAAGGTGCGGTTGTTTCTAAAGGTCAGTTCATCGGTTATATGGGAAATACAGGCCAATCGACTGGTAAACACTTACACTTCGAACTTCACAAAGGCCAATGGAACGGCAGCAAGTCCAATGCCGTCAACCCGTTCGCTTACGGAGTTCCAAGATAATAGATTTATAGTTGATAATTTCATATAAAGATAATGGCGGAGGAGCAGAGCTTCTCCGTCTTTTCTGTGGAAAAGAGGCGGAACTGCCCTAACCATTTAGGCTTAGAATCAATTTGATAAAATGAAAAGGCTATGCCTGGGTCGTTGTTCTGCTTGGCTTCGCTCACACCGCCTTATTTTATAGTTTCTATTCATTAAAAGACCCAAGTCCATTGCTGTTTTGAGAGCAGTGCTTTATTGGTTAAATAAACCGGCATCTTGATGTTCCATTCTGAGTGTGCTTGCCGGCGTTACACCCTATATATTTCCTTTTTTGAAGATTAGTAAACTTATTTTTCGGCAAAAAGAGATGGAAGTTGACTCCAGTTACCCTGCTGAAAACTCTAAGATGCGCGAATCATAACTCGTCCATTCCTGCATATATGTATTGTAACTAGGCAAAAGCCGGGCTTTGGTATTGTCTTTTTAAAAGAATGGTTGCCGTATTTAAGAGTGCGGAGCCAATGCTGGGAGTGACGGAGAATGAGGCGGAAATGGATGGCACTAGTGGTGGCCGCCAGCTTAACGGTTGGCTCGGGCGGAACGTATGCAGGGATGAAGTGGCTGGAAGTACAGGAAACCGGATTTGCAGTCGATGTAGCGGGTGTACTGAAAAAGGGCGATTCTAAGGCTGAAACTGTGAACTTAGACAAGGTAGGCCAGGCATACGATTTGATTTACAGCCAGTATGTGGAGGAAATCGATAAGGAGGAGCTGGTTGAGGGTGCTATTCAGGGCATGCTTGCAAAGCTGGGCGACCCTTATTCGGTTTATATGGACAAGGAGACTGCCAAGCAGTTCAATGAATCGCTTGAATCGTCTTTCGAGGGAATTGGTGCCGAAGTTGGAATGGATGGCGGCAAGACGGTGATTGTGTCACCGTTCAAGAACTCTCCCGCAGAAAAAGCTGGCCTAAAACCGAATGATGTAATTCGGAAGGTTAATGGCAAAAGTGTCGAGGGGCTAGATTTATTTGAAACAACCTTGAAAATTCGCGGTAAAAAAGGGACCGTTGTCGAGCTTGAAATTGAGCGGGCTGGCCTTAGGGAACCAATCAGGGTGAAGGTGAAGCGTGATCAGATTCCAGTCGAGACTGTTTTTTCAGATGTAAAGAATATAAATGGCAAGAAAATTGGCTATATCGAGCTGACGTCGTTTGCCGAGGAAACGGCTTCAGACTTCAAGAAGCAGCTAAAGGAGCTGGAGCGTTCGGGAGATGGAATTTCCGGACTCGTAATTGATGTACGCGGCAATCCTGGAGGGCTGCTGCTAAGTGTGGAGGAAATCCTCCGTGAGTTAGTGAGTGGAGAAAAACCGTTCGTGATGATCGAGAAGCGGAACGGCGAACGGGATAAGTACTATTCCACTTTAAAGAAGGAAAAGGAATACCCGGTTGCCGTGCTCATCGATAAGGGAAGTGCCTCTGCTTCGGAAATCCTAGCTGGCGCGCTTGCTGAGGCAGAAGGGTATCCGCTTGTCGGAGAGAAGACGTTTGGTAAAGGGACAGTTCAGCAGGCGATGCCGATGGGCGATGGCAGTAATATTAAGCTTACGCTGGCTAAATGGCTGACCCCTGATGGAAATTGGATTCATAAGAAGGGCATAGCTCCAACAGTCGAAGTAGCGCAGCCAAGTATTTTCTCGACCCATCCTCTTCAGGTTGATGGCGCGTTGCAGGTGGACATGAATAATGAGCAAGTGAAGAACGCCCAGGCGATTTTGGAAGGGCTAGGCTATACACCGGGACGGACAGATGGCTATTTTAGTGCAGGCACAGTCCGCTCGGTGAAAGCATTCCAGCAGCAGGCAGGATTGCAGCCGACGGGAAAGATTGATGCCAAGACAGCTGAGGCTCTTGAAACTGCTATGACGAAAGAACGGAAAAAAGAGAAAAATGACTTGCAGCTGAGGACAGCGTTGCTGTTGCTCGCGAAGTAAGGTAGTAAGAGGCGGGAACTGTTCCTGCCTTTTTCCTGTTTTCATCGGGGGAAGGAAATTTGATTGAATTCATAGTTGCGTGATTTTTTCCAGTAAATGTCTAAATGCTCATATCGGTGTGGAATCGGCTTATGTGAGGCTCATAAGTGAGGTTTTTTACAAAAGATACAAAATGCTGTATAGGTCCGTACACTGGTTCTGTTCCTCCTGTAGAAACATTTCAAAGGATGCCTACATAAAAGCAGTAAAAGATTATCTCATCCTATACAAACCATTCATAACCAATGAAGATTTCCGCAAGTTCACTGGCCTGGATTCAAGGAAAGCGGCCACTAGAATTTTGTCTGCTTTGGATTTAGTTACAATCGGCACAAACAAAGGAACTATCTACTTCCTTCCGCTTCATCCTCTACTGACATGAAATTATTTCCTAATCTCAATATCTTGACTAACTTGTATATACAGGATATAGTTATCAATATAACTTGTATATACAGGATAAAAACATACGCCTAACTCTTTTTTTAAAAAAGAATGAAAGCGCTAAATTATTAAATCACTGTACACTGCAAGGGGGATAATACGGGCTGAGAAATTTATGTTTACTTTTTCCTTTTTGGAGAAAAGTAAGGATGGACCAATCGAATTTTTACAGCCCAAATCGCAAACGCTATCATCTATCATTTTAGGAGGAGACACCATGGATCTGAAAAAGTCAGCATCTGAGATCGTTGATGCAGTCGGCGGCAGAGACAATATTGCAGCCGCAACCCACTGTGTCACACGCCTGCGTTTCGCATTGAAGGAAGAAGGCAAAGTAAACAAAGAACAATTAGAAAACATCGACGTTGTCAAAGGGTCGTTCTCGGCTAATGGCCAGTTCCAGGTTGTAATCGGCCAGGGGACCGTTGATAAAGTATACAATGAAATGACCGGCCAAACTGGCATTGCCCAGGGAAGCAAACAAGACATAAAAGATGCGGCTGAGTCTAATTTGAATCCACTCCAGCGCGCGATTAAGACGCTTGCGGACATCTTCATTCCAATTCTGCCAGCAATCGTTACTGCGGGTCTTTTGCTAGGTATCAACAATATCCTTACTGGCGCTGATATTTTCTACGAAGGCAAATCTTTAGTACAAGTTCACCCCCAGTGGGCTGACTTTGCGTCGATAATCAACCTGATTGCCGGAACAGCGTTCGCCTTCCTTCCAGCACTGGTCGGCTGGTCCGCGGTCACCAAGTTCGGCGGAAGTCCGCTGCTCGGTATTGTCCTTGGCCTTTCGCTTGTACACCCGGATCTCCTGAATGCATGGGGATGGGGTGCCGCACAGCAAACAGGCGAAATTCCTACTTGGAATCTCTTTGGCCTGGAAATCCAGAAAGTCGGTTATCAAGGTCAAGTATTGCCAGTCCTGGTGGCATCATATGTCTTGGCTAAACTTGAAATTTGGCTCCGCAAGAAAATTCCGGATGCGTTCCATCTTCTGCTCGTAGCGCCAATCGCACTATTAGTTACCGGTTTCCTATCTTTCATTGTTATTGGGCCGGTTACATTTACAGTTGCTTCATGGATTACCGACCTGTTCACTGGAATTTTTGATTTCGCCCCAGCGATAGGCGGGTTTGTTTATGGAGCGCTATATGGCCCACTTGTTATAACAGGTATGCACCATACGTTCCTGGCTGTTGACCTGCAGCTGATTGGCAGCACAGGTACAACATTCCTGTGGCCAATCCTGGTTATGTCCAATATTGCCCAGGGTTCTGCGGCACTCGCAATGATGCTGCTTGTTGACGATAAAAAGCTGAAAAGCTTATCCGGTACATCAGCAATTTCCGCTTATCTTGGTATTACAGAACCGGCTATGTTCGGGGTAAACCTCCGCTTCCGCTTCGCATTTATTTCAGCGATGATCGGTTCTGCGATTGCTGGTGCTTTCATCACAGTCAACAAAACTCTTGCTCCATCAATCGGTGTAGGTGGTCTGCCAGGCTTCCTGTCGATCGTACCGCAAAAATGGGCTCCGTTCTTTATTGGAATGGCCATTGCTTTAGTCGTGCCTTTCGTCCTCACCTACGTCTGGGGCAAAGGCCGCGCACGCCGCGAAGTAAAGGTACAGGAAACACAGCTTTAATCTTTAATTGAATCTAAAAAATTGGATACCATTGGCCTCCCTGGCCAGTGGTATCTTTTCTAATACGGATGGTGTACTGCACCATTCGACAAAATCCGGGGAGTGACAGGCACCCCCAAAAAGAGGTGGCAACATGAACGAACCTTGGTGGAAACGATCAGTCGTATACCAAATCTATCCGAAAAGCTTTAAGGACTCTTCTGGAAAAGGTGTCGGTGACATTGTTGGAATCATCGACAAGCTTGACTATTTGAAACAGCTTGGGGTTGATGTCATCTGGCTAACCCCGATTTACAAATCGCCACAAAGGGACAATGGCTACGACATCAGTGACTATTTTTCAATTCACGAAGAATATGGCACAATGGAAGACTTCGATCGGCTCCTGGAAGAAGCCCATTCTCGCGGCTTAAAAATCATCATGGATATTGTTGTGAACCACACGTCGACTGAGCATCCGTGGTTCCAGGAAGCGCGCAAGTCGAAGGACAACCCGTACCGGGACTTCTACATATGGAAGGATCCTGTCGACGGCGGCCCGCCAACAAATTGGGAATCGAAATTTGGGGGAAATGCCTGGGAGTATGATGAGAATACAGGCCAGTACTATTTGCATCTGTTTGACGTCACCCAGGCCGATTTGAATTGGGAAAACGAAAAGGTGCGCCAGGAAGTATATGAAATGATGACATTCTGGTTTGAAAAAGGCGTAGATGGTTTCCGTCTTGATGTCATTAACTTGATTTCCAAAGACCAAAGCTTCCCGAACGATGATAGAGGTGACGGACGCCGCTTTTACACAGACGGTCCTCGCGTCCATGAATTTATGAAGGAAATGAACCGTGAAGCGTTCTCGAAATTCGATAGCATGACCGTCGGCGAAATGTCTTCAACATCGATAGACAACTGTATCCAATACAGCAATCCGGAAAGCCGCGAGCTCAGCATGACCTTCAACTTCCACCACCTGAAGGTTGATTACGAGGGTGGGGACAAGTGGACGCTTGCCGACTTTGACTTTATTGCCCTGAAACAAATCCTGTCCACCTGGCAGGTTGAAATGAATAAAGGTGGCGGCTGGAACGCGCTGTTTTGGTGCAACCATGACCAGCCGCGCATTGTTTCCCGTTATGGGGACGATGGCGAATACCGCGTCGAGTCCGCGAAAATGCTTGCGACAACGATCCATATGATGCAGGGAACCCCTTATATTTACCAGGGCGAAGAAATCGGGATGACCAACCCGAAATTCGATAGCATAGACGACTATCGTGATGTTGAGTCGCTTAACATGTACAACATTCTTCTATCAGAAGGAAAAACGAAAGAGGAAGTCATTGAGATTTTGAAAAGTAAGTCACGTGATAACTCGCGCACCCCGGTCCAGTGGGATGCGTCGGAAAATGCAGGATTTACGACTGGCATTCCCTGGATTGATGTGGCCAGCAACTATAAGGAAATTAACGTCGAGCAGGCGCTGGCCGACTGTGACTCCGTTTTCTATCACTACCAGTCACTGATCGCTCTTCGTAAAGGTTACGATATCATCACTCATGGAGACTATGAGCTCCTGCTCGAAGGTGACCCGCAAATCTTTGCGTATGTGCGCAGGATGGGGGATGAAGCGTTGCTGGTGGTAAATAATTTTTACGGCAAGGAAGGAAGGTTCGAGCTGCCCGAGGATGTTAGCTTTACAGGTAATGATGCACATGTGCTGATTTCGAACTACGAGGATACTCCGCCGGATTACCGCAGCTTTGATTTGCGGCCATATGAATCTCTAGTGTTTCATATTCGGTAATCGTGCTTCTAACAGCTTATAAATGATACAATAAAGGAGGCAGTGAACCAGCTGCCTCCTACATTATTACATGAACCGGGTGAGGGACATGGTCCATAACAAGTATGAAAATATTTACCAGGAACTTGCCGATCAGATCGAGTCTGGGAAGCTTAAAAAGAACACGAAGCTTCCATCTGAAAATGTATTGGCAGAACAATATGGGACAAGCCGGGAAACCATTCGCAAGGCACTCAATCTTCTTTCCCAGCACGGCTACATCCAGAAAATTAAGGCAAAGGGTTCAATTGTCCTCGATATTGGCCGGTTTGATTTCCCTGTTTCCGGGCTAACAAGTTTTAAGGAAGTGGCCGAAAAGGTTGGGCAGCCATTTTCGACAGAGGTACATGAACTTTATATAATGAAACCCGATCAGTTTTTGCAAAATGAACTTAAAATCCCTTCCCGGGAAGAAGTCTGGAAGGTCATAAGGACCCGGGAGACCGGCGGGGAGCGAATCATCCTTGATAAGGATTTTTTTATAAAAAAGCACGTCCCTGGCCTGACAAAGGAAATCTGTGAGAACAGCATTTATGAATATATTGAAAATGTCTTGAACCTGAAGATTTCGTTTGCCAGGAAGGAAATCACAGTCGAGGAATGCACGGATGAGGACCGGAAGTATCTTGATCTGAACGGCACCGATCATGTGGTCGTAGTCCGCAATCATGTTTTCCTTGATAATGCCATCCTGATAGAGTATACCGAATCTAGGCATCGCCTGGATAAATTCCGGTTTGTTGACTTTGCAAGGCGGAGTAAATAGTTTTTATAAAAATTACCGTCCATTGGGCGGTTTTTGTATTAAAGGGGCTCTGAATGTTTATTTCCGCTGATTATATATTGAGTTTACTAGTGATTATTGACCAAATGATTTTGCTTTTTATAGTTGTTTTTCACTAACTGCTGAAAAAATCAATCTGGTTACTGCCTGTTACTCACTAGTCTATGCACAGCAGTAATCAGAGGGATAGTAAGTTATTGCTAGTGATTCGAAAGATGTCAAACATATATGTAACTAGTGTTTTCTACAGTTTCACTAGTAAACTTATCTTTATAAAATGACAATTAACTAGGTAATGAGCAAGTTGGATTTTAACGTTTTTTGTTAGCTAGTGAATAAATACTAGTTACCACCACTTTTTTAAACGAACGAACATGTTGAAATTTTGGGGGACTATTCCTAAAACATTTCCCAGCTTCAAGAATCTAGCAATATGTTTTAGCGGTGCTTTTTGATAGAATAGGAATAAGCTGAATACGAACGAAAATGAACTTACATACAGGGCGGTGCAGAAAAATGATTGAGCAATGGGGTATTGAGGTGCTAAAAGGGATAGGAAGGATGTTTCTGCATCCTGTCTTCTACTATGTGTTTTTCTTGGCTGCCGTTCTCGGAGTAAGCCGAGTGAAACGCGAGCGGAAGAACTTCCACATCCGCGCCAAGGATGCTTACTTCGAGCTGCGCCAACTGGTCCCTGCCGGCCTTGCCGCAGGACTGGTGCTTTCAGTTGCGGCAATTGGGATGGGTCTTACAGTTCCAGTTGCATCGCTTATCCTGATTGCGGCATTCACACTGCTGTTCAGCCTGACAGGTAATATGAGGCTAGTTGGGCCTGCATATACAATTGGGGCGGCATTCTTTGCGCTTGCCATTCTTGGCGGGGTCAGCGTCAACTTCCCGTTTATCCAGGGAGCATTTGAGGCAGCGGGTGATAAAATTTATCCTTCCGTAGCCATCCTGCTTTCCATGCTAGTGATTGTTGAAGGGTTTTTGATTTTAAAAAGAGGAAGCCATGCAACATCGCCAAAGCTACGAACAAGCAAACGCGGCCAGATAGTCGGTGTTCATGAGGCAAGAAGGCTCTGGCTGCTGCCTGTATTCCTTTTAATCCCGGGAAGCACACTGAGCCTGCCTTTCGAATGGTGGCCAGTGTTCACGCTTGGCGGGGAAACATACTCGTTATTTTTAGTGCCATTTGCGATTGGCATGCACCAGCAAGTATTTGGAATGCACCCTATAGATGCAATCGTATCCCAGGGGAAAAAGGTTATTAAACTAGGGATTATTGTTCTGATTATAGCTGCTGCGGGGTATTGGTATCCTATTGCTGCAGTCGGAGCCACAGCCCTTGCCATCCTCGGACGCGAAGCGCTTGCTCTTCTGCAAAAGCTGAAGGAAGACGGAATGCCTTTTTATTTTTCCCGGAAAAATAATGGCTTGATGATCCTCGGTATCATTCCCGACTCTCCAGCTGAAAAAATGGGCCTTAAGGTCGGTGAACTGATCAGTAAGGTGAACGGGGCACCGGTCCATGATGAACAGGAATTCTATGAAGCTCTCCAGCATAACCGTGCCCAGTGCCGGCTTGAAGTGTTTGACACCAACAACCAAATTCGATTCGTGCAGCGCGCCCTTTACGAAGGAGACCATCACGAGCTTGGCATCCTTTTCGTCCATGACGAGAAAAAATGGGAAGATAAAGCGGTGTGAAAATCAATTATTTCTGGTGGCATTTTAAGAAACTTTTCACAATATAAAGGACTCGCCAATAGCGGCGAGTCCTTTATTATTTAGACCATTTGTATCCGACACCCCACACGGTTGACAAATAATCGTCAACGGGAAATCCTGCTTTTCTCAACTTGTCCCGCAGGTTTCTCACGTGGGAATCGATTGTCCTATCTTCCGTGACAACTGAATGGCCCCAAATTGTCGTTAACAGGTGTTCCCGCGAGAACACTTTGTTTTTATTCTGCATAAATAAACTCAGCATGGCGAATTCTTTCGGGGTTAAAGAGACTGGCCTGCCTTCAAAAGATAGTTCAAAAGAATCCTGGTTTAGCACCAATCCCTTGAATGACAAAGTAATGTTTGAAGGGCCTTTCCTTCTTAATACAGCTTCCAGCCGTGCAATAAGTTCCTCTGCATCGAACGGCTTCTGGACATAGTCGTCAGCTCCAAGCTTAAGGCCTCTAACAATATCCGTTTTCTCGGTTCTTGCTGTCAACATAATGATTGGAATGTCCCAATGACGCCTTATTTCCTGGCACGTTTCCCATCCATCCATCTCAGGCATCATGACATCAAGAAGGACCAATTCAGCTCCTTCCGTTTCCAAGTAGTCCAATGCGGCTAAGGGGGAAGTAAACTTAATACACCTGTAGCCCTTCGGCATTAAATACAAGGAAATTAAATCAAGCATCCTTTCTTCGTCATCGATCAAAACGACTTTTTTCAAGTGTGAATCACCCCATTTGGCTGCCTTATACCTACTATTATAACTTTTTCCAACTTATGTAGATTTAGATATTTTGTTAAGAATATGAGGGCAGGGCAACTAAATCTTGTATGTTCATATAATGCTGTGAGGTGATAGCTACAATGTGTGTGGCCAATGACAGTTTTGAACAAGGATCCCAGTCCATCGTGGATCAAATGATTCGAGAGACTGCCTACAAAATCACAGGGTTTGAAATCAATGGTAAACTAGTTGAAAATTCGTCAACCGCTCTAATAAAACCAAGCGATATGATATCAGGCGTGCTCCTTGTAGATAAGGCAGGAGCCTCCCATTTAATAAAGCCTGGCATTCCTGGGATTCGGTATACCAGAGGGGACATAACGTATGATGAGTATGTGAGGCTGCAGAAAAGAGCGGATAGGCTTGGTTTCGGTATATTCGGAGCTGCAGTATGCATATTGGTTGCCGTCGGTATCCTTTTGGTAAACGTTTATTTATAAAAAAGGTTAGTAACCCTCAGTGGGATTACTAACCTTTTTGTTTTAATCGCCAAGTACGGCCAGGTTTTAACGGGAGTCATCATATGTTTTAACTGCAATTAAACAACTTTTTCTCTATCCAATCCTGCTTCTTGTTTTATCATCTCAATAAAAGGTTCCACGTATTGGGGGTCGAATTGCTTCCCGGCACACGTTCTTAGCTCTACAATAGCTTCCTCAAAGGTTTTTGTCTTCTGGTATGGCCGTTCTGTTGTCATCGCATCAAACGAGTCAATGATGCAGAGAATCCGGGCAAGCTTTGGAATCGTTTTCCCTTTAAGCCCGTACGGATATCCATTGCCATCATATCTCTCGTGATGAAGTTCGACCAAAGGGATAAGGTCCTCCAACTTTTTGTTTGTTGAAATAATTTCTTTGCCCCAAGTTACATGTTTTTTCATCATTTCCCATTCATGAGGCTCCAGTTTTCCTTTTTTATTTAAAATATCTCTCGGAATTTCAAGTTTTCCGATGTCATGGATGATGGCACCGAGGATGAGGGTTTTCCTGTCGTAATCGCTTAAATTCAGCTTTTTTGAAAAATCTACTGCATATTGATAGACCCGCTTGCTATGGCGATACGTGTAGACATCCTTTGAAAGGAATATTTTTAACTGCTGCTCAGCTTCCTCAAGATCTTTTTCAAGATTTAAAGACCGCTGGACAGAGTAGTCCGAATGCTCTTTAAAAACTTGAACCAGATTTTTGCCCTGATCCTTAGCGGCATACATTGCTTGATCGGCGTTATTTAAAAACTCTGAGACACTGTATGTCTGATTTTCCCATTCCGCTATCCCCGCGGAAAAGGATAAACAGCCATAAGGCAATGCTTCAACCCCTTTGAAAAAGGTGTCATTCGTCTTTTTTCTCAACTCGTTCATAAAAGCGTATGCTCTATCTCTGGGTGTATCGGGCATTATAATTGAAAACTCTTCGCCGCCATAGCGGGCAACGATAAAGTCGTTTGTTTTCGATTCAAATTCTAGCAATGTACCAAAATCTTTAAGTAAATGATCTCCTTGAATATGGCCATATAAATCGTTGTATTTTTTGAAATCATCAAGGTCAAGAAGTGCAATGCTTAAAGGCCGCTCTGTCTCCTTTGCCGTAAAAACGTGTTTCTCAAGCAGTTCCTTGAAATAGCCATGGTTGTTTAACCCGGTTAAATGATCTTTATTAGCTTTATCCGACATCACTTTATATAATTCAATATGCTGTTTAAAAGCTACAGATAACATCACTGTTATACTGACAAAAAGAAAAAGTCCAAATATTTTTTGTGACTCAATTAAAATGACCAATACGAAGGAAAGCAATAAGGTGGTTATATATGTGGCGAATGTTCCTTTAAACATTCCTCTTAATACTTTACTTATGCTGTCGAAACCTCCTAAAGCGAAATAGATTGCGATAAGCCCCACATTCATTACAAAATAGACACTTAACGCACTGATGTAAGGAAGTAAATTTGCAAATTCTGTGCTGCTAGGTATTCCGCCAGTAAGACTAAATATATAATCGGCACTCGAAATCATAAAAGCATAAATGGCAAAATTAAAAACATGCTTCCACCATTCCATTTTTCGATAAGAGAACATATAAACTATTGAGAAGATCACCAATACAACTAGAGTCGATTCAAGGCCATACAAAAAAAGACTTGCCAAAAATATGGAGGAATCCATGGAGAGTCTATTACCCTCTGGGGGTAATTCAAATACAATATGGTTAAGCAAGAGTATTGATCCAGCTAGTGTAAAAATCATCGGCCATTCAGAAGTGGAAAAGTGCTCAAAGTTACTCGATAAAGCAAAGACTGCGATGCCGGTTATCGAAACTATAAGAAGGTATACATTGGCGCGTGTTTTAAAGAATTCCATTATAGATCACTCTCATTTATAGAATAAAGGAGAAGTTATTGATAAATAACTCCTCCTTCTTGAATCTCACTCATCCTCCTAGCTTATAGCCGGAAGTTAGAGCAACGATAACAGAACCAACAATGATTGCGTTAAACAAAAGATTCTTTAATCTTGCCTTGTTCATTTAGTTTCACCTCCTTTTATAGAAAAGGAGTTATCTATAACCTCTTTACCTCTGGGATTATTCACCATAAGGTGCTGAATGAAAAGGAAAATGCCCACATTCATAATCACATCACCGATACTAATTACCTGATCGCGTGGATAGGGATTTGTCAACGGTATAATATCACCCAGAAATGCCAATCTTGTAGATTCATCTAATATCATATGCTTTGCGTATAGGCTGTTTTTCATAACATCAACAAATGCTGGATCGAGGACAGCAGCTGTAGCTTCCATTGAAACAGGCATTCTTCCTCCATTTACAGCCATTACAAGGAAGTTCAGGAATACCCCGATCAAAATAGCGATAAAGCCTGTATGATGGCGATTCAGGAACAAAAACAGCAATCCCAGTACGTATACAAGCATATAAATGTAGGAACTTGCCTGCCCAAGAAAAGGAATCTTATTTTGAAAAACAAATACGATGATTTGTACCAATAATAAGAGTGGAAAAATCCATCCATACTTTAGCTTTAAATCAGCCAGGCCTGTTAAGTTGCCCTTTCGAAGCAAGCCGACAATAAGGGAAATAATAATTCCGTCATATACCAATAAAACTACCACCTAATTGTATTTGGTAAAAAATGATTAAAATGAAATATACTTTTATATTAAGTGATAGAACAAAAGGATGACAATCGTTTTTTTGAAAATTTTGTAGTTTTTCTCATATTTGTGTAGATAAATAGAAGTTTTTAGGGATTAAGGTTATACCTTTTATAGAAGAACAGCGATAGTTAAGGCAATGGCCATCTGAATAACTTCTAATGCTCTAACACGAATATTAAAAAGTCCTTTAAGGTCACCCTTAAAAGGACTTTTATTTTGCGGAGTAATTAATCATTACATCTGGTGTTTGTATGTTTCGAAAGTGTTTCGGAGTAACCCCTATGTATTTTTTAAAAAGAAGGGTGTAGTAGCTCTGGTTGCAGTACTGGAATAGGTGGGCAATATCACTTAAGGATAGTTTGGAATGCAGTAAAAAGTATTTTGATTCCTCTACCCTCCTGCGATTAATGAATTCAGAAATCGTCACCCCTACGGATTCTTTAAATACTTTGGAAAGATAACTTGGAGTCACTCCGACATGGTCCGCAATAATTTCCAGAGATAAATCATGAAAAATCCCCTGGTTAATATAGTTGATTGCCTTGTTAATTACATTGTTGTAAATCGGGCGATTCGCCGATTTTAATGTGTCGATGAAAGAAGAAATCATTTCATATTCGAGCGCCTTGATTTCGGCGGGAGAGCTTAATCTTTCAATTTGACGAATATACACGTCGCTTAAATCAAAGGCATCCTCCGGCAGGACTCCAGCTTTAATAATCGACCGGGTAAAAAGGGTGCAGGAACAAATAAGGGAATTCTTTAATGACCGGATCGGGTCGTCCGCCAGCTTTGCGCGTTCAGAGGAATTAATTAGGTCGAGAACGGCTTTTGCATCCTCCTCGGCACCTCTTCCTATACAATCCATGAGCTGTTGTTCAAGTCCATAGGATGGATGGACAAAATAATTTTGTTTGTTTTTAAGACGGGTTTCAAAATATTGCTGAATGATAGCAGATTTCATAGATTGATTACTAATCATGGCATGTTTTCACCCTAAAAATTTAATAAAAACTTTAAAATTTTAATATAACTGTCATTTTCTTGTATATACAATTTAAGTATAAACCATAAGGGGGTCTGTGTTAAATGAAGAAAAGTTTTTTCTCAAAAATGTTAGCGCTTTCTTTCGCGGCCAGCATTGCCTTAGCAGGCTGTAGCAGTGATGATACTGGCAAGAAACCTTCAAAACCGGCAGGTGGAGATGCAAAGAATGAGCCAGTTGTTCTAAAATTTGCTGCACAAAATGATAATACACCAGCCACACAAAAACTGTTAGATGCTTTTAACTCCAGCCAGGAAAAGTACAAGGTAGAATGGACCCAAATGACAAACGATTCTGCACAAATGCACGACCAGCTCCTAAACTCGTTATCTAGCGGATCGAGTGAATACGATGTATTGTCCCTCGATGTAGTCTGGGCAGGTGAATTTGCCGGTGCTGGATATCTTGAACCAATCGATGTGAAAATGAATGAAGCTGGGTACTCAAAGGATAATTTTAATGCCGGGTCGATGGCTTCTGGAAATTACAAAGGGAAGCAATACACACTTCCTTTCTTCCCTGACCTAGGACTCCTTTACTTCCGCAAAGATATCGTAAGCGCTGAAGATGCTGCTAAACTTGAAGGCGGCAGCTATACGTTTGATGACCTTTATGCTATGTCCGAGAAATATTCCGGCCAAAAAGGCACTAAGTTTGGATTTGTCTACCAGTCCAAGCAGTACGAAGGCCTGACGGTTAACGTTACCGAGTTTTCCAAGTCCTACACCGATGTAAAAGGCGGACTTGAAGCGATGTACAAATTCACAAAAGCGCCTTTCTCACCAAAGGATATCCTGAATTTCATGGAAGGCGAAACCCATACAAACTTTGAGCAAGGAAATGCTGTATTCTCCCGTAACTGGCCATATGCTTTTGGACGTATCAATGGCCAGGAAGATGGAGTAAAAATCAAGGTTGACCAGGTAGGCATCGCTCCACTGCCAAATGGAGGATCCGTCGGCGGATGGCTGCTGAGCTTGAACAAAAACTCCAAGAACCTTGATGGCGCATGGGAATTTGTTAAGTTTGCAGCTGGAGAAGAAGGCCAAAAAATCATGAGCACAGAAGGCGGGTACCTGCCTGGATTTAACGCTCTGCTTGAAAATGCGGATGTAAAAGCAAAGAACGTTATGCTTTCCTATCCTGGTTTCCAAAAAGCATTGACAACAACAATTGCACGCCCTGTTTCTCCTGAGTACTCCAAAGTATCGGATACCATTCAGGTTCAAGCACATAAATACTTGAGTTCTGGATCAGGGCTTGACGAGGCCGCGGCAGCAATCGAAGCAGCCGGCAAAGCAGAGTAGAGAATAACAGGAGGAGGCTCTAATTCCTATTAGAGCCTTTTTCTATAAGAATAATAATTTTCCAATTTCCAATCGAGCCTGATTGGAACCGTTTTGAGCTCCCAGAAAAGTCAAAATGTAGCCAATAAGCCCGATTGGAACCGTTTTGAACTCTACGGGAGGTTAAAATGTAGCCAATAGGCAAGATTGGGACCGTTCTGAGCTCCCAGGCAGGTTAAAATGTAGCCAATAAGCTGAATGAGGTCGGTTTCAAGTTCTACAAACCCTTGTACTAAGACTAAACAATAAGAGGATTCTTAGAAAAAATTGCTAACACAGGCATTTGCCTCTCACAAAGGCGCTTGCGCTTTTCTTACAGCCATGAAAGGGTGATTCTATTGTGGAAAATGGGTTTTAAGGAATGGCTGTTTATTGTACCCACGCTCATTTTAATCGGCATTTTCTCGTTATGGCCGGTGTTCCAATCACTAACCTATACGTTTTTTGATTATCGTCTGAATGACCAGCAAAAGGCTGGGCTTTACTTGAATGAACGGTTCAATGTCGACTTGTACAAGGAAACCTCCCTGTATGTTTCGATGTTTCTGGATGAGGATCTACCTAATGTTACCGATTCCGGCGATCAAGAGAAGGTTCAAGAGATAAAGGAGCGGCTTGCCGAAACTGGCAAGCAGTTTGAAACTGATAAAGGTGTCATTAAGATTAGCGGGGATCAGCGCGATGAGGTCTCTGCCCTCCATAAGGATGCAGAGGAACTTGTGGATAGCTTAAATGGGAAGTATACCCTCATTCATAAAGATGATCTCCCTGCCCTTGTTGACGATATCCAAAATAGTATCATCCCTTCCAACTTTATTGGCTTAAAGGGGTATGCGAAGGTCTTGACCGATGACCGTGTCGGAAAGGCGCTTTGGAACACGACGCTCTTTACGGTAGTTTCCGTGTTTATTGAGCTTGTCCTTGGAATCGGGCTGGCGCTTATTTTAAATAAAGCAATGTTGGGCCAGGGGCTGGTCAGGACCACTTCACTAATTCCATGGGCGATCCCGACCGCAGTTGCAGCCATGATGTGGAGTTACTTATATAATGGCAGCAGCGGGATTGTTGCCTATGTTTTTGAAAATATCGGGCTTATCGAGCAATCCCAAGATTTGCTCCTGAGCGGTCCTGGCGCAATGGCCTCAAGCATTTTTGCAGATGTTTGGAAAACGACGCCTTATATGGCGCTGCTGTTGCTGGCAGGCTTGCAGAACATTCCCAAATCGCTCTATGAAGCCGGGGCAATTGACGGCGCAGGGAAAATTCAATCGTTTTTCCGAATTACCTTGCCTCTGCTAAAACCATCTATTCTGGTTGCCTTGCTTTTCAGGACGCTGGATGCCTTCCGTGTCTTTGACTTGATTTTTGTCCTTACTGGAGGAGGCCCTGGCGGGGATACGGAAACACTATCAATCTATGCCTATAAAGTCATGTTCGGCCAAACCAATTTCGGGTATGGCTCAATCCTTGTCATGCTTATGTTTGTTTGTGTGGCCATTATCGCAATCCTGTTTGTACGGTTCCTCGGTACCAATCTCATGGAGAAAAATTAAGGGGGGGAAAAGAATGCAAACTTCTAAACGGAAATTGTGGATCACGATTGGAGTGTTCGTCGCATTTTATTTATTTGCGATGGTATTCCCGTTTTTCTGGGTATTCATTACCTCCTTTAAAACATCCGGGGAAATCTTTGGGACCGGTGCCTTTAATGTCATCCCGGAAAATCCAACTCTGAAAAACTATGTTCAAATCCTATTTGAAAAGGGAATAGTAAACTCAATAAAAAATAGTTTTATCGTTGCCACGGTAACGACTCTTTACGTAATTATTGTCGCTACGCTTTCAGCCTATGCGATCTCCCGTTTCCATTTTAAAGGGAAAAACATTCTGCTTGGACTTATACTTGCTGTGTCGATGTTTCCACAAATGATCTTGACCGGACCGATTTATAATCTGTTTTTGGACTTGGGCCTGCTTAACTCGTTTGCGATTGTCCTTCCTTACTCGACAATTACGCTTCCGATGGCTGTCTGGATTTTGGTGACCCATTTTAACCAGATTCCATTAGCCCTGGAGGAATCTGCAAAAATTGATGGCGCAACTACCTTCCAGACGCTCTATAAAATTATTTTTCCTTTGGCTGCCCCAGGTGTATTTACTGTTGCCATTATAACATTTATCGCTGCCTGGAATGAATTTTTGCTGTCCATCGCATTAAATGGGGAAGAGAAATATCATACGGTTCCGGTCGCCATTTCATTCCTCCGGACGCAATTTGAAATCCTCTGGGGAGAGGTATCTGCCGCAACAGTAATCGTCACGATTCCTACGCTAATCATTGTCCTTTTCTTCCAGAAGCAAATCGTATCAGGACTGACAAGTGGCGGAGTGAAAGAATAGAGGTGTGTTTAAATGTCCTGGAAAATCAACTCGTATTCACTGCAAGAACACCAGCTTTTAAATGAAGAAAGCCTGTTTTTTACGGGAAATGGATACCTTGGAGTACGCGGGAATTTTGAGGAAGCATTTCCGGATTCATTCCCATCTATCCGCGGCGCCTATATCAATGCGTTTCACGATATTGTACCGGTTGAGTATGGAGAAAAGCTCTATGGATTCCCGGATACACAGCAAAAATTGCTAAACGTGATTGATGTACAGACTATTATCATCGAATTTGGCGCTGAACGATTCTCTTTGTTTGAAGGAAAGGTCGTTTCATATAGGCGAACCCTCCATCTTGATAAAGGCTATGCTGAAAGAAGTGTTCATTGGCAGTCGCCGGACGGAAAAGAAGTAAAAATTAAGTTCCTCCGGCTTGCATCCTTTAAGCATAAGGAACTTTTCATGCAAAAAGTTGTCATTGAACCTGTGAATTACTTTGGGGAAATCACCATTGTTTCAATGGTTAATGGGGATGTTTCCAATTTTGTCGATAAAAATGACCCAAGGGTTTCTTCCGGCCACGCAAAACGCCTTAAACTCAATCAGGCCTTCCAGGAAAATAAAACTTCATTTGTTGAAGTAGAAGCACTGGAGTCCCAACTGAAAGCAGCCTGTGGCACTGTTTATTCTACCAGTCAAAAGACAGCCAGCGAGGCTCAGGTAAATGGCGGGAAAATAGAAATCAGATTTAATGGTTTGTTAACTGAACCGCTAGTATTTGAGAAAAAGAGTGTCTACGTCGATACTCTCCGCCATGGCGATGATTTATTGGCTCGGGCAGAAGAAGTCCAGTCGCAAATTTCGGATTTGGATTTCGATGAAGCATTATTTGAACAGGAGGCTTTTCTAGAAGCGTTTTGGTCAGATACGGATGTTCAAATTGAAGGGGATGCTGCTCTTCAGGAAGGAATTCGTTTCAATTTATTCCACCTCCTGCAATCGGCTGGACAGGACCGGGTTTCCAATATCGCAGCTAAAGGGCTTTCCGGTGAAGGCTATGAGGGCCACTATTTCTGGGATACTGAGATTTATATGATTCCTGTTTTTTTACTGTCTAATCCTGAAATTGCAAAACAGCTGCTGTTGTACCGCCATTCCATTCTGGATGGAGCCAGGAATCATGCTAAAATAATGGGCCACTCAAAAGGGGCACTATATCCATGGCGGACCATCTCGGGCTCGGAATGTTCGTCCTACTTTCCTTCAGGCTCGGCACAGTACCATATTAGCGCGGATATAGCCTATAGCTTTATTCAATATTATTTGGTCACTGGCGACATCGAATTTTTAAAAGAATATGGCGCAGAGGTTTTATTTGAAACAGCCAGAATTTGGATTGAAGCAGGCCATTTCAAAGATGGGCAATTCAGGATCGATGCCGTTACTGGTCCAGATGAATATACATGCATAGTGAATAATAACTACTACACAAACGTCATGGCGAAGCACAATCTAAGATGGGCAGCTAAGGTGTATAACCTGTTAAGCTTAAACGAGCCAGGGGGTGTTACCGTATGGAAAAAGAATCTCCAGCTGGAGGACGAAGAAGTGAAAGCCTGGGAGAAGGCGGCGGATCAGATGTATCTTCCCTACGATTCGGAACTGAACATTAATCCGCAGGATGATGCTTTTTTGAATAAAAAGAAGTGGGACCTGGAGGCTACACCTGAAGAGAAATTTCCGCTCTTGCTCCATTACCATCCTTTAACCTTGTACCGGTATCAAGTATGTAAGCAGGCTGATACCGTTTTGGCCCATTTCTTACTCGAGGATGAACAAGACAGCGAAACAATGAAAAATTCGTATGATTACTATGAAACGATTACTACCCATGACTCTTCTCTTTCTTCCTGTGTATTCAGTATTATGGCCGCCAAGCACGGGTACAAGGAAAAAGCGTATGATTATTTTATAGAAACGGCACGGCTAGATTTGGACAACACACACGGAAATACAAAGGATGGCCTTCATATGGCCAATATGGGCGGAACATGGATGGCAATCATTTTTGGTTTTGCCGGGTTAAGAATCAAGGAGGATGGACTCTCCCTGAACCCTGTACTTCCGGAACAATGGAAAAGTTATTCATTCCCGCTTCGCTATCGAGAGAGGAAGCTCCGCATAACTGTTAATGGTGCCTGTACAGAAGTTGAGCTTGTGTCGGGCGAGGACCTGGAGATTAAGATTTCAGATGAAACTTTTAGTGTTTCTACAGGGGTTCTAATTACTGCCGGTAACTCGGATAAATAATATCGTTTATTCTATTTTGAAAATCACCCCAATTATTAGGGCTATTCTAATAATTGGGGTGATTTTTTTGGAAGAAAAGAAGCGAAGTTAAATAATTTTACTGAATATTTTTATGAATCCGTTTACAAATATATTATATATAATATATTATATATTACATAGGGGGGCAGTAATCCTATTTGGCTATATATTGCTAAATACAAAGTCTCTTAACTTCATAGAAAAAGTACCGCACTATGGCATAAAAAAGCTGCCGCCTACTGAAAAGTAAAATGTAAACGTTTCCTTTAGTGTTTAAAGCTAATTATAGTCTTTGATGGGGGAACAGAGGAGGTGATGGTAGAAAAAATGAACTTAGTAGATTTGACAAATGTGAGACCGCTAGATTTCATTTAACCAAATTTGGTTAGTGTTTCGTTAGCAAAGGAGGTAAGTAAATGATTACAGTGAAAGAAAAACTAGAAGAAAAGAATATTGTAATAGGTACATTTAGTAAATTCTCAAGCCCAGTAGCTACCGAGATGCTCGGGTATATTGGATTTGATTTTGTTATTTTGGATATGGAGCATTCAGCTCTTGATTATAGTCAGGCAGAAGACTTAATAAGGGCTGGGGATGCAGCCGGAATCTCTACTGTTATCCGGGTTCCCGGAATAGAAGAAAATCCACTATTGCGGGTTTTGGATTCAGGTGTTCAAGGTGTACAAGCACCTGGAGTGGACACGGCCGAAATGGCAAAAAAAGTTGTGGAAGCATCAAGATATCGGCCAATAGGGAAACGAGGCCTTTCATTCTCAACTCGGGCTGCTGGATATACTCTTAAGAACAAAGACCAACATATGTCCGATTCTTTGAAAAAGCAATTAGTTGTCGTTCAAATAGAGAGCAAGGAAGCAGTCGAAAATTTAGAAGAGATCGCTGAGTTAAAGGGCATAGATGTATTGTTTTTGGGACCCAGTGACTTAAGCAATTCATACGGCATTCCGGGACAAGTCGATCACCCTCTTGTGCAGGACGCTTTAAAAAAGCTTACCAGATTAGCTTTGAAAAATGGAAAGGTAGCAGGAACTTTCGTTTCCAATCATGACCAAGCTTTAAGGGCGATTGGTGCTGGAGTACGGTACCTTGTATATGATAACGACGTAGCGTTTTTTGCTAGGGGTGCGAAAGCTGTTTTAGATGATTTAAATACTTCAATCGGATAAATGGAACGGAGGTTCAACATGCAGGCTGTAGAAGTTGAAGCACAACCTATAACGAATGGTCCCTGGTACAAGGAGATAAATAATCAACAGTGGAAAGCGCTTATTGGTGCTTTTCTGGGATGGGCACTTGATGCATTTGATTTTTTGCTATATAACTTTGTAATCGTTACTTTGATTAAAGAATGGGGCTTAACGACAGCTAGCACAGGATTGGTGGCTTCCGTTACGGTGGTTGCTTCGGCACTCGGCGGAATTGTTTTTGGCCGGGTCGCTGACAAAATTGGCCGAACAAAGGCTCTGTCAATGACGGTTCTTATTTATTCAGTTGCCACTATGCTTTGTGGTTTGTCTCCAAATATCTGGTTTCTAATGTTTTTCCGTATCTTTGTCGGTTTAGGAATGGGAGGCGAATGGTCTGCTGGAGCAGCGTTGATTTCCGAAACATGGCCTAAAGAACACCGAGGGAAGGCTATGTCCATCATGCAATCTGGATACGCTGTCGGTGGTTTAACTGCTGCACTGGTTGCAGGGCCCCTAATTAATGCGTTTGGTTGGCGGGCAGTATTTTTTATTGGAGTCCTGCCAGCACTTCTCGTTTTTTGGATTCGCAAAAATGTAGAGGAACCGAAAATTTGGGTAGAAAACGAAGTGAAAGAAGAAATTCAAGTAAAAAAAGATAAAGAAGAAAAGACATCCTGGTTTGACCTCTTCCGTGGGAACTTACTAAAGCCGACAATTATCGGAACACTATTTTGTATTGTAGGTCTGGGTGCCAGTTATCCTATCGCCACTTGGCTTCCTGCTTACTTAGGAACACCTGTGTCTGAAGGCGGGGCCGGTTTCAATGTTGTGAATGCATCGATATTTATGGTCCCTTTCTATTTAGGAAGTATTTGCGGATACATCGTGTACGGGTTCCTTAGCGATAAGATAGGAAGAAAAAAGAGCTTTGCATTGTTCTTTGCGGTTGCAGCTATTTTCATTCCTACATTTATTTTCACAGGTGCCAGCAATATGGTCATTTTCTTCTTACTCATGTTCATAGTGGGTGCGGCTTATTGTGGATATTATGGCGGGTTTGGTACCGTTCTAGCTGAAATGTTTCCAACCAGATTACGTGGATCAGGCCAAGGATTTGCCTATAATGTTGGACGTGGGGTCTCAGCATTTGCAATTACTGGGGCGGGAGCTATTGCAATTACAACTGGTCTTGGGACAGCCCTCGTGTATTCCTCGGTAGGTTTATATATTATAGCCATTTTTGCAGTAGCACTTTTGCCAGAAACAAAAGGTAAAGAATTAGAATAAAAAAAACCTAAGCAAAACTATTGAACTAAAGTTTGCTTAGGAAAAATAAAAAAACACCAATGTAATAGTAGTACAAAATAAGAAATACATCAAGGAATCTAGGATTTTATAGCGTATGGAAGTCCTTGAGATATGCCTTATCTTAAGGGCTTTTCCAGCACTAGTATACTATAAAAATAGTAAGAATGAACGGATAATACTTGGAGGTGTAGGTATGTTTGACAAAACTGATCCACGTTCAACTTTAGGTCAGGCAAAAGAGAGTCAGAAAGAACTTAGGCAAATTGCCCCTGCGGATTACGGAAAGTTCTACGAACAGGAGCCTATTGAGGCTGATGCTTTCACAAAGACTTGGTGGATACGGGGCCAGAATTTCTTTCTTGCCTACTCTGACGCAACTGAGGGTGCAAATTTCAAGCGAGAAGACCAAGTAGACGAATATGTATTGCTGCTTCCGGATAAGGACAGTGAGGCTGAGATTATATGGGGAAATCACACAACAAAGCTAGATGGTTTTAGCATTGCCTTCATTCCGGGCGGTAAAAGTGAGATAAAGGTGAACAAAGGTGGAAAGGTCATTCGGCTGTTCAGCTCAGAAAATAAAGACCTCGAAAATCTTCCATATAATAAAGAGTCCTACCGAAACCCAAATCCGCATGTTGCGCCAATCAACCCCTGGCCAGAACCGGAGGGTGGTTACAAGGTAAGGGTTTACAGCTTGGATGTGGCTAAGGAGACAGGAAGATTTGGCCGTATTTTCAGATGTACAACATTCATGGTCAATTTCCTTGAACCATTCGAGGGACCTCGTGACCCTTCTAAAATGTCTCCGCATACACATGATGATTTTGAGCAATGTTCGCTTGCAATTCAGGGGGAATTTACACACCATCTTCGTTGGCCGTGGACGACAGATATGGGAGAGTGGCGTCCGGATGAGCATGAACACTGTGCAAGTCCATCTGTAGCAATCATTCCTCCAGGGGTTATTCATACTACACAATCTACTGGTTCGGGCTCAAACCTGTTAATTGATATTTTCTGTCCGCCCCGGATTGACTTTTCGGAAAAACCGGGCTGGGTTTTAAACTCTGATGAATATCCAATGCCGAAAGCTGATAGGGAAAATAGTTAATCTGAGGAGGAAAATTCTATGTATGAAAAATTACTTGAAGGCGCTTATGATTTGCATGTTCACACTGGTCCTGATATCAGTGCGCGAAAATTAGATGATTTTGATTATACAGAGCGGTTAAAAAAGATCGGAATGAAAGGGTTTGTAATAAAATCCCACTATTTTAATACTGCAGAAAGAGCCAGGCTAGTAAAAAAAATCCATCCCGATTTTAATCCAATGGGGGCTATTGCTTTAAACAATTCAGTTGGAGGAATAAACCCTACCGCCGTGGAAATGGCAGCAAAAGATGGTGCAAAGCTCGTCTGGATGCCGACATTTGATGCTGAAAATGAGATTCAATATATGTTTAACCAAACGGGTTATGAGGAACTGCCACCTTGGGCACAAGTACAATTTGACCGTAGAAAAGAGGGGAAAACCCAAAGTGGGATTACAGTTCTAGAGGACGGGAAACTAAAAGCTGAAGTTCATGAAGTGCTTAAAATTGTAAAAGAAAATGACCTTATCCTTGCAACAGGGCACTTGAGCAAAAAAGAAATCTTCGCTTTAGTTTCAGCTGCAAAAGGTCAAGATATTAGAAAAGTTGTCATTACTCATCCAACCTTCTCTTCAATTGCCCTCTCTAAAGAGGAGCAGAAGGAATTAGCCGATTCAGGCGCATTCCTTGAGATATGTGTAGGCTGTATCACGCCTGCATATGGTGCGACGTGGGAGGATATTTATGAAGAAATTCGTTATATAGGAGTTGACAAGTTCATCCTATCATCAGATTTGGGACAGATGAATAATCCATACCCGGATGAAGGACTTATTGAAGCGGTTAAAAACCTTTCTGAAAATGGCTTCACCAATTCGGAAATTAGAAAAATGACTGTAGAGAATACTACATTTTTGGCAGAGGCCTGATACGATATAAACCAATTGGCTCATTTTAGATTAAAAAATGAGCCAATTATGTTTTTTTATGATAGTTTTCACACTCACTCCTCTTGGAACTTTTTTATATTATACGTTATTATTAAAATGGCTAAGTAACCATTATTTGTTAAAGATTTCTTTGACAATCCGAAAGAATCTATATTATATAGTATATGACTTTATCTTACAGCTAGATCGGAGTTGAGTTTTCATAAATAATTTTAAGATTTATAGTACAAAAACAGAAATGGTCTATCAAAGATTAAAAGAAGATATCAATACCGGTATCCTGGAGCAAGGCGAACGAATTGTTGCAAGAGAGATAGCTAAACAGTTTGGCGTAAGTGACATTCCAGTGAGGGAAGCATTAAAGAAACTGGAATCAGAAGGTTTAGTTGAAAACATTCCTCATGTTGGTTCTAGGGTAAGTACAATAAACATACAAACGGCTGAGGAGGTCTTCACCATACGCCTGGAATTAGAATCATTTGCTACACGCCTGGCAGCCAAGAATGCGACTGATGAAGGTATAGATGAGCTTCAGAAAATAGTCGACGAAATCGAAAATACCATCCCAAAGGGCAATATAAAAGAAATTAGCCGTTTGAATACTGAATTTCATCAAAAGCTTTATCAATTATCAAAAAATGCCACTCTTTGTGAAATGATTTTTTCACTAATGGAAAAATCACAATTTTCCCGAGCGGTATTTTCTTACCTTCCTGACCGGAAAGATCATTCGAATAAGGAACATCAGTTAATTGTTGATGCTCTAAGGCAAAGAAATGCTGAACAGGCAGAAAGGGCACTAAGAACTCAAAAAGAGTATTCTTTTGCCGCGCTTTTAAATATTCTGGCCCAAGACACCAAGAAAATTTAAAAACCCTTACGCATGGGGAGTATTGGCGGATTAAGTTTAAAAGGGATTGTGAAGTTTTGTACGTAAAGGAAAGTAGGAGTTTAGCAGGTAAAGAGTAAATCGGAGCTTTATCGACATAGAGTTCATACTCACAAAAAATCTTCGGATTTGAAATGGGGCTTATTGGTACTCATTCAAAGAAATGCTCATTGAAGTATTGCGTGCGCTTACTAACCTTAGAATTGCCCGTTGTGTTTCCATTGCCAAAAAATTAAACTTTAGACATATAAAAGGATACCAGCTTGTGTAGCAAGAGCTGGTATCCTTTTTTAGTTTAATATTCTTCAATTGTATGTGTGTGTTCAAACTCTATTGCGTTCTTAAGAGTCTGTGATACTGGGCAGCCCCGATCAAAAACAGAGAGCGCTCGCTCGGCAGCCTCACGCTTGCCAGCGGGTATCTTCAGGCTGTAATGAACACTGATTTTGGTGATTTTGAGTATGCCATTGACATTTTCAATGGTTCCGACGACGTCGGCACTAACTTTGTCGGGTGCTGCGGGTATTTTACGCGCCTCCAGCGCGCCTGATAAGGTCCCGACCAGTCAGCCGCCTGCTGCCGCAACGATGTGATCCAATGTTGATGGATATTCTACTTGGGGTGTTGCCCCGTAAAACTTCTTCACGCCGCTATGGACTCCAAACCTGATAGGTTCGGGGAAATCACCGATATACGCTTCCTTGACTTTATCCTCGACACTAACCTGGTTAATTTTAATCCGTGTTAACTCAATGGGTTCACTCATTTGTTGGGCCCCTTTCAAATAGCTGAACGTATGTTTATGATACCAGATTGTCCCTGTGAATGCAGGGTGAGGGATTCGCGGGAAAGTGTCCCAAGAAATAGGGATACAGGCTAGTTTTTTTTATAAAAATTTCACAATTTATCTTCTTTACAGAAGGAGTTCACGGGAGTATAGTAAGTTCAGTTTCAAATTCCTAAATCGCTGAAACCAATTGGTGCGGGGGAACCACTCGAACATGGGGTGAATCCTTTTTAAAGGTAGGGCAACTCATGCGCCCGAATCCGGCAGCTAACCTCGTAAGCGTTATTGGGAAGGAAGATGAAGCTTGCTGGACTGAACCCTTCATGCCTGCAAGTCTCTTCGTGATGACTTGTGGGCATTTTTTTGTGGTCTTTTGGAAAAATAACCACATTTCGGGCTGGAAAGGCAAATCTCTTCTTGGAACAATTATATTATTGGAGATGACCAACTGTGAAATCACCTATTAAGCGGTATTTGATTGGGCGCCCTTTGAAATCCAATGAACTTGGGGAGCAGAGGCTGAGTAAGACAAAGGCATTGGCGATTTTGTCCTCGGACGCGCTGTCTTCTGTAGCGTACGGCCCTGAACAAATCCTGCTCGTCCTTGTGACGATTGGTGCCGCTGCATTCTGGTACTCGCTGCCTATTGCGCTCGGCGTTCTGGTGCTGCTTCTCGCACTTATCCTTTCTTATGGGCAAATCATTTATGCCTATCCCCAGGGTGGAGGAGCGTATGTTGTTTCGAAGGAAAACCTTGGAACCAACTACGGTTTGATTGCCGGCGGGTCGCTGCTGGTGGACTACATTTTAACAGTAGCGGTAAGCGTATCGGCTGGTACAGATGCGATTACTTCGGCTTTCCCATCACTGCATGACCAAAATGTGGGGATTGCAATATTGTTCGTGATTTTTATTACGACCCTGAATCTTCGCGGTGTGACCGAATCGGCCTCGGTGCTTGCTTATCCTGTTTATTTGTTTGTGCTGGCCTTGTTTATCCTGATTGGAGTCGGACTCTTCAACGTAGCAACCGGGCAGGTCCCGCCGGAGCTGAGTGCACCGATTGGAACACCGGTTGCTGGCATTTCGCTGTTCCTGCTGCTGCGGGCGTTTGCTTCCGGAAGCTCGGCGCTGACCGGGGTAGAGGCAATCTCGAACGCAATCCCGAATTTTAAGGACCCGGCTCCAAGAAACGCAGCCAAAACACTGGCGGCGATGGGGGGGTTGCTGGCTATTCTATTTACAGGAATTGTCCTGCTCGGCTATTTTTACGGTATCACCCCTAAAGTAGAAGAGACGGTTGTTTCGCAAATAGCATCATCTGTATTTGGCCGTAATTGGATGTATTTCTTCATCCAGTTCACAACTGCACTGATATTGATATTGGCTGCAAACACTGGTTATTCTGCATTCCCGCTGCTCGCGGTGAATCTTGCAAAGGATAAATTCATACCTAGGATGTTCACGATCCGCGGTGACAGGCTTGGCTATTCAAACGGGATTATCTTCCTTGGAGTGGCATCCATCCTGTTAATTGTTGTGTTCAGGGGACATACGGAAAACCTGATTCCGCTTTATGCGGTTGGCGTATTCATACCGTTCACGCTTTCGCAGACGGGAATGATCCTAAAGTGGCTCCGTGAAAAACCGGCTGGCTGGAAGATGAAGCTTGCAATTAACGCGACTGGAGCAGTTATATCCTTCATCGTAACGGTCATGTTCTTTTTAACAAAGTTTGCCCAGGTCTGGTCAGTGCTAGTGTTCCTGCCGCTGATTATCTATATATTTCACAGGATTCATAAACACTATCTAGAAGTTGCCGAACAACTTAGGGTTGCGGCAAGTGAGCCGGCAATGGAAGTAGCCGGTAATGTCATCATCATTCCGGTAGCTGGAATCACCCACGTGGTCGAGAACTCGCTGAATTATGCAAAGTCGCTAAATGCCGATAAATTGATTGCGGTTTATGTTTCCTTTGATAAGGAGGAGCAGAAGCGTTTTGAGGAAAAATGGGGAAAATGGCAGCCGGATGTCCGCCTTGTTACGCTATACTCCCAGTATCGGAGCATCATTCATCCACTGACTAAATTTGTAGACATTGTTGAGCACAAGGCTGCCGAATCAAACTATAAGGTAACGGTGATCATCCCGCAATTTATTCCGAAGAAGGGCTGGCACAATATCCTCCACAATCAATCCAGCCTGTTAATCCGTGCCTACTTGCTTTACCGGCGCGACATCATCATTACAACCGTCCCATACCACTTGAAAAAGTAAAAGGGGACGATAACTGTCTTGCGGTCTCTTTGATGAGAGACCGCTTTTTAGTTTTTATACAATTGTTTAAATAAGGATTATAGTGTCCTTGCAAGTTCGGCGAGCTTGGCAGTTGTCCGCCAGTTTCGGAGTGTGGCATGGACGCCGAGCTTCATAACGTTTGCTGACAGCTTCGATGTATGGAAATTTTTACGCAGCAATAAGTAAATGTTCTTGCCGATAAGCGTAAATTCTTCGGTTTCTGAACAGTATTTTTCCAGGCGCTTTATCGCCTCCGAAGACGGAATATCCGATAGGAAGGCAACATGAATTAGTTCCCCTTCGGCAAGACTTTCGGGCGGGTAGGGGCTGTTGGCGATCACTGAATCAAATTCCTCAGCTGTCCGGATGACAACCGGGACTGCCAGGCCAAACCTTTCCGAAATCGCCTTTTCAATTTTAACCGCAAGTTCCCCGGCTCCGCCGTTAGCCAAAAATAAAACATTGCCGCTCTGTATGTACGTTTTAACTTTTTCAAAACCCAGTTCCTCAAACAAAGCCTTCAGCTCGGCCATTTTGATCATGTTATGACCGTTCACATTAATCCCGCGCAATAATGCGATGTATGAATTCACCAGCATCATCCCCCTTATTCCATTGTTTACCATTACTTTATCATGACTGTACTGAAGTTTCATAGAGACTTCGCCGGGGAATCGAAGGATAGATACCATTTTTGGGTGGAAACACCCAAAGTCTAGAAAAGGAGGCTGATGGCATGCTAACTTTTATTCCAAGCAGGGATGAATCAACAATTGCAGTTGAATTCAGTGGTACTGCGACAAAAGAAGATGCGGAGAAGCTTGAGCAATATGTGAAAGAAAGATTTGGAGAAAACAACAAATTTAATATATTTGCCAAAATGCACGATGTGGACGGGACAACACTGATGGGTATGGCCTACGGAATGAAATTCGATGCGAAGCGCTGGAGCCAGTTCCGTAAATTTGCCGTCGTAACAGAATTGAAATGGCTTGAAGCTGTCACAGAGCTGGGGAGATTTCTGCCCGGCCTTGAAGCGAGGCATTTTGACAAAGGGGAAGAAGAGGCGGCCTGGGCGTGGCTGAAAGAGTAGGTGAAATATCCTAACTTCAATCAATTGAATTTGAGGCTGTTTTAAAATGGATATTGTAATTTTATAGCAATGTTCTTTGACTTTACTTGAGGGACCAAAGCGACCTCGAGGGGCTAGGCACTGAAGCAAGACTGGCTCCCCGCACGCCCCACGGAAAGCGAAGTGCCTCGTGACAGGCAAAGAGCTGCCTCGCGATAGGCAAAGAACGCCTGTCTCTGCGATGTTAATTCAAGGTTGCTATCCTTTGTGTCACTTTGATGAATATTCTCAGGAGCTTTCCTTTGTGTAGCGGAAATCAACACACTTGTTTAACACAGCCAAATTTAAAGGCTGGCTGCGTATGCAGTCAGCCTTTTTCCAGTAAAAAATCCACCATAATCTTGCCATATTCCTCGATAAAACATAGCACTATTGTTATAGTAGTAACTACAAGGGAGTATGGTAGATTCCGATAGAAAGTGGGTGGGTATAGCTGTGACATTTAGGAAAAAGCAATTGCTGGGACTGGGATTAACAGTCTTATTTTTAGTTGTGCTATTATTTGTCATTTTATTGAATACAGGAAAAATGAGAGAGAACATGCTGGACATCGTTGAGGACCAGTATGCCAAAGTGAATGCTGCCTTAGCTATCAGGCAGTCTGTCCTTTTGACGGACCGAGAGCTAGTCAATATTATTTACGATGGCTCGAGTACAGACAGTGAAACAGTCATTCCGTTGCTTCGGGAAAATCAGGAATTCATACGGACATCAATTCTTGAGCTTGAAGGAACATTAAATAAGGAAAAGTCTAAAATGCTTCTTGGCGAAATTGATACAGCCTTTACAAATTATCTGAATATGGAGCAACGGTTGTTGGCCGCCTTGGAATCAGGAGCTACAGAAAATGAATTGCAGCAAATTTATTATAGTGCGGAAAACGATAAAAACCTACTTTTACAAAAGGTTAATGAATTCAAGACATATCAGGAAGGCTTGATGAACGAGTCTCTTGAGACTGCGAATTCAGCATATGACCAGTTAATTCTGTCACTTATTGCCTCAGTTGTCTCGGCAACTATTTTGATTTCGCTTGTCACATTATGGGTCATCCGGAGCACGAGCCGAAGCCTGGAGGCTGTAACGGAGGGTATCCAGAATGTCGATTACAACAACCTGGAGGAAATTCCAAGGCTGAATGTGGAATCACACGACGAGATAGGTAAAATTGCTGCCTCCTTTAATTCAATGGCTGCCTCACTGGAGACATTTTATATGAAGGAAAGAGAATTTACGGAAGAAATCTCCGAGCAGAATTGGGTTCAGACTCAATCGGCTGAACTTGTCAACCTCTATACAAGAAGTACCGAGGTTGAATCGCTTGCAAGGCAGCTGATGGAAAGATTGTCCCCTGCTGTCGGAGCAAGCCTTGGCGCATTTTATTTAATGGAAAATAACTCGTTGAAGAAAATTGCATCTTATGCTGATGGCGGCGGAACGGCGGGCCGGGAGGAAATTGCCTTGCGCGAAGGATTAGTCGGCCAGAGCGCTGCCGTAAAAGAAATGATTTATATGGAAGATGTTCCGGAGGATTATACAGCCATTTCGACGGGGCTAGGTTCAATGAGGCCGAAGAGTATTTTGATTGCACCGGTCATGGTCAAGGATGAAACGGTGGCAGTCGTTGAGCTTGCTTCTTTGAAGCCATTTACTAAGGCGCAGCAGCGGCTTGCCGAAAAGGTATTTGAGACGCTTGGAATTGCGGTCATGAATATTCTTGGCAGGATGGAAGTTGAGCGCCTTTTGCTTGAATCACAGGCTCAGGCTGAAGAGCTACAGTCGCAATCGGAAGAGCTTCAGGCCCAGTCCGAGGAGCTGCAAACACAGGCAGAGGAACTGCGGATGATCAATGAGCAGCTTGAGGAACGTACACGGGATGCCGAGCAAAAATCGGCTGAATTGCAGGTGGCTAAGGAAGACCTTGAAATTAAGGCAAGAGAACTGCAACAAAGCTCGAAATACAAATCGGAATTTCTTGCAAATATGTCCCATGAATTGCGGACTCCTCTTAACAGCATTTTGCTGCTTTCTGAAATGCTCGGTGAGGAAGAGGAGTCAAATCTGACTGAAGAACAGAAAGATTTTGCTAAAGTTATTCATACTTCCGGGCAGGATTTGCTAAACCTAATTAATGACATACTTGATTTGTCAAAAGTTGAGGTAGGGAAGTTAGAGGTTGTATTTGATGCTGTAAATATTTCCGACTTCGGGGGAAGGATCGAGCACGTATTCTCACATCATGCAGTTCGAAAAGGACTGGGCTTTATGGTTGAGCTGGGTGACGACCTGCCTGAGCTGTTCTATACGGACGAACAGCGCCTTCAGCAAATTGTCAAAAACCTTCTTTCAAATGCGTTCAAGTTTACAGAACAGGGAGCGGTAGTGGTCCAGGTTGAACAGGTTTCTGAAAAGGAACAGCCTGACTTCCCTGTGTCGGATACTTGGCTGAAGATATCGGTCAGCGACACTGGGATCGGTATTCCAAAAGATAAGCATCAGCATATTTTTGAGGCATTCCAGCAGGTCGACGGGGCTACGATGAGGAAATACGGCGGCACCGGCCTTGGCCTGTCAATCTCAAGGGAATTTGCAAGGCTGCTGGGCGGGACGGTCAAGTTGGAGAGCGAGGAAGGAAAAGGAAGTACCTTCACTCTGCTTCTGCCAAGCCTGCCGCAAGGTGTCCAGGAAATTAATCCGATTCATGAAGCAAGTAAAGAGGTCGCAATTGGCGTTGAACATGGTTCTGAAGCTGGGTCATTTGTTGGAATGAACCATGAAAAGAACGATACGGCTACAGCTAATGCCAATGAAAGTGCTACTGCAATAGCCATCAATTCCGGCAACAACAATATTCAGGAGCCATCCAATGGCCTAAGCGGTAAAACAGTAATCATTACCGATGATGACCACCGCAATATTTATGCTCTTGAAAAGGCTCTCCAAAAGGAAGGCATGAAAATCATTACAGCGGAAAACGGAATGGAATGCCTTGAGGTCCTTAGAACAACTGAAAAAGTTGACATTGTCCTTATGGATATTATGATGCCTGTAATGGATGGGTATGAAACCATGAAGCAAATCCGGGGGATGGAGAGGTTTGGCGAACTCCCTATCATCGCCTTGACCGCCAAGGCCATGAAAGGCGACAAAGAAAAGTGCCTTGAAGCAGGCGCATCAGACTATATCTCCAAGCCACTCAAAATCGACCAGCTCCTCTCAGCAATGAGAGTCTGGCTCGCACAGAACTAGGAAGGTATACGGGTAGGGGGTAAGGGTCAGACCCCTACCCCGGGAGGTATTTTGTTGCAAAAGGAAGACTTAGAATTAGAGTTGCTGCTTTTAGCGGTGTATAGGCTGTCGGGGTTTGATTTTCGGCAGTATATGAATTCATCGATTATGCGTCGGGTGCAGAATCGGCTTCGTCTTGAACAGCTTCCGGGAATTTCTCGTTTGACGGAAAAGATCATTGAGGATGAAACAGTTTTGAGGAAGCTGCTTGATGACTTTTCAATTAATGTAACAGAAATGTTCCGTGATCCAAGTTTCTTTGCATCCTTTAGGCGTAATGTTATCCCGCGCCTGAAGAAGCTTGAACAAATCCGCATCTGGCACGCAGGCTGTTCAACTGGCGAAGAGGCATACTCCATGGCCATCTTGCTGGAAGAGGAAGGACTTGGGGAGCGGTCGAAGATTTATGCGACTGATATGAGTGAAAAGGTACTAACGGTAGCAGAGAATGGTATTATTCCGCTTTCCAAAATGCAGGCCTATACAAAAAACTATTTACAGGCGGGCGGAAAACAGGCTTTTTCGGAATATTATACAGCTGATAGCCATTTCGCTACGATTGTTCCCGCATTGCGCGAGAAGATTGTATTCGCCCAGCATAACCTGGTTACGGATGGGTCTTTTAATGAATTTCATGTGATTATTTGCCGTAATGTACTCATATATTTCAATCAGGATTTGCAGCGTCATGTACTGAACCTGATTGACGGGAGTCTCAGCGTAGGAGGTTTTCTGGGGCTTGGCAGCAAAGAGGCCATCCGGACTGACGTACATCCGAATTTTGAAGAATTTGACCCGTTAGAAAAGGTATATAAGAAGACTTCAGTAAAAGTAAATTAAAACGAGCCCCTATACGGTGCTCGTTTTCTTGTGTCGTTAGTGATAAGGGAAATACGCTCAGGCCACCCAAAAAGGAACCTGGATAGCTCCTGCCTTTATAAAAAATGCACAGCTTTCTTTTTAATCGGTTTGTGCATTTTAAATGAATGACAACTCCTGGTTGCCAAGAGAGCGAAGTGTCATTCATAAAGCCGATGAATGACAACTCAAGGCTGTCAAGAAAGCGAAATGTTTCATTAGTGACTTCTATCTGGCCTGTATCACGATGACGCAAATATCATCGTCAGCAACAGCTTGTAAGTCCTTCGAAAGCAGAAAATCCACGGGTTCCTTTTCCTCAACCTCCAAGTGCCGGGCAGCGGCTTGCTTCATATATTCCATACCAGGCAGTCCATGCTTTTCTGCGGTTTCCGGAACTCCATCGGTAAACAGAAGAAGCTGTGCCGAATTCTCATATGAAAGGACTTTATTTTCAACATTGATTTTATCGAAAAAGCCTACTGCAACTGTGTTGGAATTCAGTTCTACAAGCTCTCCATCAATAAGGGCGTACCCGGACGGATGGCCAGCATTAATATATTGAAGTGTTTGCGTCCCTGTATCTACAACAGTATAAATTGCTGTAAAATAATACGGAATTTGCTGGTTCCGGCTGTTCAGGGAACTCATCCACCGATTCAGCTCCCGAATCACATGTTCGGGATCAGGATTAGCCCTGATCAAGTCACGGAGCACAGAGGAAATGAACATGCAGACGAGTGATGCGGATATACCATGCCCCATCATATCAAGCAAGATGACTGCATAGCGGTTATCGTCAATTTTATGCCAATAGTACATATCTCCAGCTAATGTATTGGCCGGCAAGTAGGAAGCCTTAATTAACAACTTGTCCTCAACGACCGGCTCGCTAAGCAGGCTTTTTTGAACCTGCATCGACAAGTGAAGCTCATTCTGGATTTTTTCATCCTGCTCTTTATGCCAGTCTTTTTCATATTTAAGCCTGAGTGCGACACGAATTCGTGCCAACAGCTCGGTTTTGTTTATTGGCTTCATTACATAGTCACTTCCGCCGGCATCGAGTGCTTCGGATACCTTATTCGAATCCTCAAGCGCAGTTACGAAAATGACCGGAATATCCCGTGTTTGCGGATGCTCCTGCAGACGCCGGCAAGCCTCAATTCCATCCATCTCCGGCATCATGATATCCATTAAGATAACGTCTGCAGGGCGTTCGATGGGATGAGGGTTGTCAATCTGCAAATAATCGAACATCTCACGGGCCGTCAAAAAGGACAGGTAATTGGTGTAGCCCGCCCTTTTAAGAATTTTTTCTATTAAAAATAAATTCACCTGGTTATCATCAACAATCAGAATTGCCATTCTCAATACCCCTTTGCCTTCCTTGACACTAGTCTCTCTATATAAATAGTATATCCCTTTCCCTTACCCTTTGCAGAATAGTTGAAACCATTTGGACTGTAAAAATGCTACTTTCTTTAAAAGAATCCTTTAAAATCATAAATTGTGACAAAATCGGGACACTATGTACGGAATTAGAGAATTTTTAAAAAATCATAAGAAGTAATAGTTGCATAGGGTGGGGGGGTATAGTAATATAAGTGTGAGGAGGCGATGGAATGGAAATAATTAACCGTGAAGAAACAGCACCTGTGTGTGAAGACCATTGCAATACTGAAAACTCTGCCCGAAAAAGCCATCATTCCGAGAAGACGAAATCAAATCTTATCACAAGGTTAAATCGTATTGAGGGGCAGATCCGAGGCATTAAAGGCCTTATTGACAAGGATACGTATTGCGATGATGTCATTACACAAATTTCTGCAACACAGGCCGCTTTGAATTCCGTCGCAAAAATCCTGCTTGAAGGACATATGAAAAGCTGTGTTGTTGAACGCATCCAGGAAGGCGATCACGAGGTTGTTGATGAGCTGCTTGTTACAATTCAAAGGCTCATGAAAAAATAAATTAGATTTGAGAGGGGAAGTTTACTTATGGAAAAAACATTATTGAATGTAGAAGGTATGTCTTGCGGACATTGCGTCAAAGCAGTTGAAGGCAGCGTAGGCAAGCTGGATGGTGTGGAGCGTGTCCTTGTTGACCTTAGCGCCAAAACAGTTGCAGTCGAGTACAATAACGATAGCGTTTCATTGGACAAAATTAAGGAAACAATTGAAGACCAGGGCTACGATGTAGTCTAAAAAAGCGAAGGCACCCGTTTAGCGGCGTTGCTGGAGTTGGATTCAAACGGCGCGTGCCTAAATCTGTTGGCACGTTCTTTTTTCAAGAAAATATACCCTATCGGGGTATGGGGGAGTTGAGAATATGAGTACGGGTACAGCATTAGAAAAACCTGCAAAAGAAACGACGATACAAATTACCGGAATGACGTGTGCCGCCTGTGCAGTTCGGATTGAAAAAGGCTTAAACAAGCTTGAGGGCGTACAGGAAGCGAACGTTAACCTTGCACTCGAGAGGGCTTCGGTCAAATTTGACCCGGCTGTCACTAACCTTGCCAGCCTTGAAAACAAGGTCCGAGATCTTGGCTATGATGTCGTAGCCGAGAAAAAGGAGTTTGATATCACAGGAATGACGTGTGCCGCTTGTTCGACCAGAATTGAGAAAGGCCTGAACAAGATGGACGGCATTACCAAGGCGAATGTCAATCTTGCCCTTGAAAAGGCATCAGTTGAATACAATCCGTCCGTCCTTTCGGAACGAGATATCATTAAAAAGGTTGAGGCGCTTGGCTACGGTGCAGCCCTAAAGGAAGAAGCAAACGAGCAGGCAACAGCGGACTATCGCCAGCGGGAGATTGAAAACCAGACAGGGAAATTTATTTTCTCGCTCATCCTGTCCTTGCCGCTCCTATGGTCAATGGTTGGTCACTTTTCGTTTACCTCGTTCATTTATGTTCCGGATATGTTCATGAATCCGTGGGTACAGCTTGCGCTCGCGACACCGGTCCAATTTATAATTGGCCGCCAGTTCTACGTTGGTGCCTACAAAGCATTGAAAAATGGCAGTGCCAACATGGATGTGCTTGTTGCGCTCGGTACATCGGCAGCCTATTTCTACAGCCTATACCTGTCATTTGTATCACTCGGGGGCAATGCACATTCAGTTGAGCTGTACTATGAAACAAGTGCCGTCCTTTTGACTCTCATTATCCTTGGAAAGCTGTTCGAGGCAAAGGCAAAGGGCCGGTCATCCGAAGCAATCAAGAAATTGATGGGGCTCCAGGCTAAGACTGCAATCGTCGAACGTGACGGGGCAGAGGTTGAGATTGCTCTTGAAGAAGTGCTTGTTGGCGACATCATCCACGTTAAACCAGGCGACAAGATTCCTGTTGATGGCCGGATTGTCGAGGGGCAGTCTGCCATTGATGAATCGATGCTGACCGGGGAAAGCGTTCCGGTTGATAAAGCAGCAGGAGATGAAGTCATTGGTGCGACAATAAATAAGAATGGTTTTATTAAAATTGAAGCAACCAAAGTTGGGCGCGACACAGCCCTGGCCCAAATCATTAAGGTCGTTGAGGAAGCGCAGGGCTCAAAGGCGCCAATCCAACGGTTGGCTGACCAGATTTCCGGGATTTTCGTTCCAATTGTTGTCGGTATCGCCGTTGTTACATTCCTTGTCTGGTACTTCTGGGCAGAGCCTGGCAATTTTGCCGAGGCGCTTGAAAAAATGATCGCTGTGCTTGTAATTGCCTGCCCATGCGCACTTGGCCTGGCAACTCCGACCTCTATCATGGCAGGTTCAGGACGTGCTGCGGAATATGGCATCCTGTTCAAGGGCGGAGAACATCTTGAAATGACACATAAAATCGATACAGTCGTCCTAGATAAAACGGGTACTGTTACAAATGGAAAGCCTGTTTTGACCGATGTCATCCTTTCAGGGACTATGGAAGAAAATGAATTTCTAGCGCTTGTAGGATCTGCCGAAAAGCAATCCGAGCATCCGCTTGCCCAGGCGATCGTACAGGGCATCAAAGAAAAAGGTTTGGATTTATCTTCGGGTACTTCTTTTGAAAACATCCCTGGTTTTGGCATAAAAGCGTCTGTTAGTGGCCGCGATTTGCTAATTGGGACACGTAAACTAATGGCAAAGAATGGAGTTAACAGCGAAGTTGCTTTTGAGAAAATGGATGCACTAGAGCGCGAAGGAAAAACGGCAATGCTAGTTGCAATTGATGGCCAGTATGCTGGAATCGTTGCAGTTGCTGATACAATCAAGGACACTTCAAAGGCGGCGATCAAACGCCTGAAAGAAATGGGCCTTGACGTAATCATGATTACAGGCGATAACACCCAGACTGCGAAGGCGATCGCTTCTCAGGCTGGAATTGACAACGTTATTGCCGAAGTCCTTCCTGAAGGCAAGGCAGAGGAAGTGAAAAAGCTCCAAGCTGCCGGTAAAAAAGTTGTGATGGTTGGTGATGGCATCAATGATGCCCCTGCCCTAGCAGTCGCTGACATCGGGATGGCGATTGGTACAGGTACGGACGTTGCTATGGAGGCGGCTGACATTACCTTGATCCGCGGCGACTTGAACAGCATTGCCGATGCCATCTTTATGAGCAAGCTGACTATCCGCAACATTAAACAGAACCTGTTCTGGGCATTTGGCTATAATACATTGGGAATACCGATTGCAGCCCTTGGCTTCCTCGCTCCATGGCTCGCTGGTGCTGCGATGGCGTTCAGTTCCGTATCGGTCGTCCTGAATGCACTCCGCCTCCAAAAGGTGAAATTGTAGGGAGGGAAAAAGATGATAAAGAAGTGGACAATTGCAGCCGTGGCATATCTCGTATTAGTAATAGCCGGTTATGGAGTGTACTCGGCAGTTTTGGGTCCAGATGAAGCTCCGGCGCAGCATGAACAATCGAACCACTAAAATATACACAAACAGGCCAGAGTTCATCGGACTCTGGCCTGTTTTATTTGGTCGCTTTTTAATCACTTTGCACACATGCATGATTAATTAACTTGAAACTTCAAGGACAATTTTATAGGCAGCCGGGCTCAAAATGTACTCGAAATGATAATTCAAGGACAATTCGATAGGTAATCGGGTTCAAAATGTACTCGAAATAGTATTTCAAGGACAATTCGACAGGCAGCCGGGCTCAAAATGTACCCGAAATAGTAATTCAAGGACAATTCGATAGGCAGCCGGGTTCAAAATGTACTCGAAATGGTTGGAAATGAGATCGTTGATAGTCATGGGAATACTTCGCCCCCTCACTGTTAAATAATCGTTTCAATTGCTCTGCCACGGGTATTGTTAAAAGGTAGAGGAGGTGGAACGGGATGGGAAATCAGCACTATATTGATTGTATTGAGGCGTGCTTTGAATGTATGGAAGCATGCAACCATTGCTATGATGCCTGTCTTCGAGAGGATGACGTCAAGATGATGGCGGAGTGCATACGCACGGACCGGGAGTGCGCCGACATCTGTGCATTTGCTATTAAGGCGATGCAGTCGAAATCGCCTTTTGTAAAAGAGATCTGTGACCTGTGTGCGGAAATTTGCGAAGCGTGCGGCAGAGAATGTGAAAAGCATGCACATCATCATGAACATTGCAGGAAATGTGCGGAGGCCTGCTTCCGTTGTGCCGAGGCTTGCCGGAAAATGGCTGCGTAGCTGAGAAGCAATTTATGTTCCCGAACCGGGGCCGGAAAGCTTAAAAACGTAACATAGAAGCAATCTATGTGCCAGAGAAAGCGATTCGGCAAAAACAAATATATACAAAAAAGGCATTCGCTTGTTAAATCAGTGAATGCCTTCTCTTTATGGCCTATTAATTTGCGGGTACCGGAGTCGGTGTCCCTTCCCCTAAGTTCGAATAATGGTCAACAATGGTTTCATGGATTTCCTTCAGGCCTTTACCGTTCTGCTTATGCATACTCGCCTCCCGGGCGATGTCGACACAAGTGTCTCAAGCGGTGCCATGAGGATCCCATTCAGTCACGGCCAGGTCGGAATCCATTCCTTTTATAAAGCAATCAAGGTTGCTTTTATGGCCATCATCCATACCGCAGCCACAATAACATGGTGATGCGGCGAGAGCTTCCGGATACTTGGCAGCCAACAGGTACGTTTCCTGGACCTTATCGGAGCTTTGCAGGACATAATCCGGCAGAGGAGCATGCTTTGCATCAAGCTCGAGGTTTTCAGTATCCAACGAGCTGCAGGCAGAAATGACGCCGATTGCAAGGATTGAAAACATAAGCATTAGGTATCTTGATAATTTCATCGTCTATCCTCCTTATATAACGTTTTTAGATTAGTCATACTAGGACGGTTTCTGCTTCCCATCTAAGAATGAAGGAAAAATGTGCAGAAACTATCGAGAAACGGTTAAAAAATAATGAACAGTTATACGAGATGTTAAAACAAAGGCCCCTCCACTAACGGAAGAGCTCTGAAATAAGGCTATTTTAGTTTGCTGGGACAGGTGTCGGAGTTCCTTCACCATAGGATGAATATTCTTCAACAATAGCTTCGTGGATTTCCTTCAGGCTTTTACCGTCTTGTTTCATTTCTACCGCCTCCCGGGCGATATTGACACAAATGTCTCAAGCGGTGCCGTGCGGATCCCATTCAGTTACAGCAAGGTCGGAATCCATTCCCTTGATGAAGCAATCCAAATTACTTTCATGGCCGGATCCGGTGCCGCAGCTGCAATAGCATGGAACAGATGCAAGTGCATCGGGATGCTGGGCGGCCATAACATATGTTTCTTGTACCTTATCAGGAGTCTGGAGAACATAATCTGGCAAGGCAGTATGCTTCGGATCCAATGTCAGCTCTTCAGTTGATGATTGCGAACTGCAGGCAGAAATGATGCCGACGGCCAGGATTGAAAACATCAGCAGCAAATATCTAGATAATTTCATGGCCTTCTTCCTTTCATTTATTTACAACCTTATTTTAACAAGGAAACCATGGTGGAAACCTGTTGCTTTTCAAACGTTTTGTGACGGAGAAGGTTGCGTATGGTGGAATGGGGTAGTGATGCTGGCGTGGCGTATGGATCAGCTATGAATAAGCTTCGGCGGCTGTTGGTTTTCACAAAAACGATCGTCGTTTTTTTTGAAGTTGGAATGGGTATGATATTAGTATTTACGAGATCCGGAGGGGGTTTGCTATCATGGATTTGACACCGCAGCAACGTGTGGAGCTGCATGGCTTCAATAATTTGACGAAAAGTTTAAGTTTTAATATGTACGATATTTGCTATACGGGCACGAAGGAGGAGCGCGAGGCGTACCTTGAGTATATTGATGAGCAGTACAATGCGGATCGCCTGACAAAAATCCTGAAGCATGTCGCGGATATTATCGGGGCGCATGTGTTGAATGTGGCGAAGCAGGATTATGTGCCGCAGGGTGCGAGCGTGACGATGCTAGTGTCCGAGGGCCCGGTTGTCGAGGTGCCGACCGAGCATTTTGAGGAATCGCCTGGGCCGCTGCCATCAAATGTGACACTCTCTCTTGATAAGAGTCATATTACGGTTCATACATATCCGGAGTATCATCCGGATGAGGGGATTTCGACGTTTCGCGCCGATATTGATGTATCGACTTGCGGAGAGATTTCGCCGCTGAAGGCGCTCAATTACCTGATTCATTCGTTCGAGACAGATGTGATGACGCTTGATTACAGGGTGCGTGGTTTCACGCGTGACAAGGAAGGCTACAAGCTGTTTATTGACCATGAGATTTCGTCAATCCAGAATTACATTCCGGATGAGGTGGCTGATAAGTTTCATATGATCGATGTGAATGTGTACCAGGAAAACATATTCCATACAAAGTGCAAGCTGCGTGATTTCGACTTGAACAATTATCTGTTCGGCTATACGAAGGACAAGTTAAGCGAGGAGCAGCGCGAGGAAATTGAAGGCAGCATCAAATGGGAGATGGATGAAATTTTTTATGGGAAAAATATTTACATGGGCAGTTTTGATAAGAACGCCGAGAAAGCCTTCCGTGAGAACCTGGAGAACGAAGTGCAGAGAAAGAAAAACTGATCCTGATTTGAGAAGGATAGGTTGTGAAGGGAGGGTGTCCCAAAGGCATACTTGGGACACCCTCTTTTTGACTTCCGCTCTACAAAGGAAGCTTCTGAGGACTTCAATCGCAGAGACAAGCTCATTTTGCTTCGGAAGTATAAACATCGCACGAAATTATGCGATACAACAGAAAGCTTCCATGTAAAAACGAGAGAGAAGTGTTAGAAAAGGATTTACTAGACGGAACTAGGGCCGGCAGAGTGAGATTCGTCGAGAAAAAGGATTTACTAGACGGAACTAGGGCCTGCGGAGTGTGATTCGTCGAGAAAAAGGCATTTGCTAGACGGAACTAGGGCCTGCGGAGTGTGATTCGTCGAGAAACAGGCATTTGCTAGACGGAACTAGGGCAAGCGGAGTGTGATTCGTCGGGAAAAAGGCATTTACTAGACGGAACTAGGGCCTGCGGATTGTGATTCGTCGAGAAAAAGGATTTACTAGACGGAACTAGGGCCTGCGGAGTGTGATTCGTCGAGAAAATTCTCTTGCTCCATTTTGGCAAACAAGAAAGGGCCCAGCGCATAACAGCTGGGCCCTCGATTTATCGTGCTGCTATATTAATTGCATGGTGGTGATGCAAGTGATATCTCCCTGGGAAGTAGACAGCTGGGATTCTGTTACTTTGCCGTCGTATTCAATCTTTACATTGTATGTTTTATTCCGGGGCAGCCATAAATCAATGAATCCATTTGCTCCGGATTTCAACGTTTTGTCTACTACAATATTTCCTTCATTGTCTTCGATGACAACATCAAATTCCTCATTCATAAGCTCTCCCTGACAACCTGCCAGGCTATGAGTACCTCATTCATGGGTTTGGCTGACATAAGGGGCAATGGATACAAAGAATTGGTCTGCCGGTAACTCATGAACAGTTTCAGTTCCATCCGTTCCCTTAATGATAAGCTGGTCAGATGTGATTGAAGCAGCTTCGACTTCTGTTTTACCTGAACTGATATCCGCTATTAATTCCTGAACTGCAGGGGTTTCACTCTGATTGGCAGCTGTTTCGTTAGCTGAGTTCTCGACTTTGGTGCTGTCTTCGCTGCAGCCGGCCAGGATAATGCCAAGAAACAAAGCAACTGTAAAAACCTTAAGCTTCACCAAATTCACTCCTTGTTAAATGTTAGGTTCATTATAAACTAAATTTATCCATGTGTTTACTTTTTCACAAATTGCACATACTTTACAATCCATTTTACCTAGGTGTAAAGTATTGGTCTTTTTAAATCATTTCGAGTTTTCACGCTCATTCACACCCCTTCCCGCGCAAGTATATCCACCCTTTAGAATGGCTATGATGGTAGTTGATGGAAAAACCAGCGTGTCTTTAGCATGCGGTATGCCGAGGTGGAATATATGGAAACGGAAGTGAAAAATAAAGTAAGCAAGAGCCTTGAGGCAAATGTTGCTTTTTTAAAAAGTGAGCTAGGGGTTGGAAAAAGCTTTGACGTCATCCACCTTGAGGTCGAGTACTCGGGGCGGAAAATGAGCCTATTCATGATTGACGGGCTTGTAAAGGATGACATGCTGCATCTGCTGCTGAAGTTCATGGCCAACTTGAAAAAGGAGCAGCTCCAGGGTGCAACGATCAAAGAAATGTTGAAGACGTATGTCCCCTATATTGAATTGGACTCAACGGATGACCTGGACAAGGCAGCGGATATGGTGCTTGCCGGGCCGACTGCGCTTGTCATCGATGGCGAGCAGGAAATTATTCTGATTGATGCCAGGACCTATCCGGTCAGGGGCCCTGAAGAGCCTGATACAGAACGGGTTGTCCGCGGCTCGCGTGACGGATTTGTTGAGACGATTGTGTTCAATACCGCGCTGATTAGAAGGCGCGTTCGCGACAGGACTTTACGGATGAAATATATGCAGGTTGGGCGCCGTTCAAAAACAGATATGGTTATTTGCTATATTGAGGACATTGCCGACCAGGACTTGGTAAAGAAACTTGAGGATAAGCTTTCGAAGATCGATACGGACGGGCTGCCGATGGCGGAGAAGACAGTTGAGGAATTCATTACCGGCAGTAAATGGAATCCATTCCCGGCGGTTCGGTATACGGAGCGGCCAGATACAATGGCAACTCATTTGTACCAGGGGCATGTTTGTGTGCTTGTCGATGGATCTCCAAGCGCGATGATTACGCCGACGACTTACTGGCACCATCTTCAGCACGCAGAGGAGTACCGGAACAAGCCGCTCGTCGGTGCTTACTTAAGGCTGGTTCGATTTTTGGCAGTCTGGGCATCCTTGTTCCTGCTTCCGATCTGGTACCTGCTGGCAATCGATCCGAGCCTGGTGCCAAAAAGTATGGAGTTTATCGGTCCGAACGATCCTGGAAAAATCCCGTTATTCCTGCAATTTTTGATTGTCGAAGTCGGGGTCGATATGCTGCGTATGGCGGCCATTCATACCCCTACATCGCTGGCAACCGCACTGGGCCTTATTGCTGCGTTGATGATCGGGCAGGTGGCAGTCGAGGTGGGATTGCTCACAAATGAGGTCATCCTCTATTTGGCGCTCGCTGCTATCGGAACGTTTTCGACCCCAAGCTATGAGCTTAGCCTTGCCAACCGGCTTGTCCGGTTGTTTTTGCTCATTTCCACTGCATTATTCCACACACTGGGTCTGGTTGTCGGCTTCACACTCGTTGTAATCTATCTTTCAAGGATGAAAAGCTTTGGAATACCGTATATGTGGCCGTTCATTCCTTTTAATCTCAAGTCGTTCAAGGAAATTCTGGTCAGGTCGCCGATCCCGTTTAAATCCAAGCGGCCGGGGGTCCTGGATCCTAAGGACCCTGACAGGTAGTTGATGATTCTGTTGGGGGGTTAAGCGCTCTGTATCCAAGCTACGTTTAATCGGAGTTAGGGAATAGTTCATTGCCAAGAAGCTCAAGCAGGGTTTGGTTTAGGTAGTCATAATCGCGATTGAACAGTTATATACTTTTTATTGGCAACCTTGCTTTGCCAGCCAGGGGGAAGGGGTGGCATTCATGCTGCCTCTTCCTTTTTCAATACTCGTCTTCACCGGAGGCTCGTAAGCTGTTCGATGCAACTAATGGACCTGCGCATAAAACGTCGGTTTAATCTGTTCGTCCCGGACATCGATGATATATTGCTTGAACACATAGTCCTTGCCTCCGTATGCCTCATACCAGGATTGAACCTGCTGGGCATGGGCCTCGTCCTCGCGGATATTTGCTTCAATCTCCAGGAAGGATTCAAAATTATCATATTCCCAGATTGCGAAGATTTCAGTTGTATCGGCATCGACAGGAACCATCCAGCGGCCGGTCAGCCGCGCACCATGCCTAAGGCGATTCACAAAATTGTACTCATTAAAAAGATCATTCAGGGAATCAACAAATTCATTTTTTACAAGATAAGATTTTCTTCGATAAAACATTGAAAAAAGCCACTTCCTTTAGGTTTCTATCACTTCCAATGTGTTTGTCGTAATTTCTAAGAAATAGTTTCATATTTTAATGTGAAAATCGATAAAAAGAGCGTTCCTTTTGTAAGAAACGCAAAAAAGCTATGAAGGCAGTTTTTTGGTTCCATCAGCTAATCGCGTAACATTTTTGCACTTTTGCGGACACAATCATTAAGCCTTTAGTCTTCCACAAACGGAAACATCAGCACTTTTTTCGATTCGCAGTATTGAAGAATTGGATCGCCGTAAAGCGCAACCGGGCTCATTGTATTCACACTCACTGCAGCCGACGCTTCACCCACATCCCACGGCAAATGGTGGATATCACCGCGCAGCACTTTTCCATCCCGTGTCGTGAACAAACAATACCGCTCAACCAGCCAATGCTCAAGCGAACCCGGCTCACATACAAAAGGAGCGGATTCCGGCCTGTAGGCAGCCTGATATTCACCGAAACCGTTCTCGGCCGAAATTCTTTTATTTGTAAAAAGAAAACCAGTTTCTCCTTCGGCATCCTTTCCAGCCCTCTTGAACTCCATTTCGGCATGCTTATAAGGAAGCGCAAGCAGGCCATTTGCCGCCAGCACAGCCGGCGCCAAATTTGCATCAAGAGAAAAGAAATAAACCCCATGCTTCCCGCCGCGTTTCACGTAAGTCCGCACATTCAATTCGAGGTACTCATTCAAAAGCGGAATCTCTGGCAGTATTCTGAATCGCTGGTGCTTTACCTGAAACGGCGAAATAGTCAGCCATGCCTGCCCCTTCCACGTATCCAATTCAAGTTCGGCGGGAACCAGCGCCCTTATCGCTGATGTATCAACCGGCCAATGCATGAACAGCAAGTTTTCCCATGTCTGGGTCATCATCCATGGCAAATCCGGCAGAGGATAGGGGCGGTGAGAAGTCACCTTCAGTACATCATCCACAATTATTACCTCCAATCAGCATCATACCCTACATTTTCTCCTCCTTTAATGGAGTGAAACCTGCAAAGCATGCAAATTGAGAGAATTTCCTGTATTATATGAAGGTAAAAGCAATCGTTAAAGCAAGCAGCCCTCCTCAGAGAGCTTGAGGACAGGAGGGAACGGAATTGCCTGCTATTTCGTCTATTTTTGTGTTGCGGAGGCTATCATGAACGAATTAGACCAAGCCCTATACGAATACCTATTGTCCCATTCATCGGATATGACCGACGAATGGCTAAGCCGCAGGAATAAAGAATCAGGCTCGCTTTATTCCAAAGATGCAGCCCCGGAGTTAGTTAAAAAGCTCCGCGAGCAAAACAAACTATTTAATACGAATATCTCCAAGGTTTTCATAGAGGAAGAAGAGCCCTACAAGGAAGGTCTGATTCCATGGACAAAGATGGTTGCGGAGGACCGCGTAAATTCCAACGTCCCTCTTCACCTTGTCATTAAGCAATTCGGTGTTTTCAGGGCTGTCTTCCTGGACTTTATTGAAAGTTTCGTTACTCAAAACGATAACCTGGCCATTAAGCACGGTGATATTTTTCGCTGGTCCAAAAAAATCAATATAGCATTTGATAAAGTAGTGGACTTATTCTCAGAGCACTATAATGAAGTGCACAATAAGCTTATAACTGAAAAGGAAAAAATCATTCTTGAACTAAGCGCTCCGGTTATCCCGATAGCAAGCAGCATCGGCGTCCTGCCTTTAATCGGTAAAATTGACATTGAACGCGCTCAGGCAATCATGGAATCGGTCCTAAATCAGAGTTCGCATATGCGAATTACTAGGCTGTATATTGACCTGTCCGGAGTTCCAGAAATGGATGCAGTAGCATCATGCGAGCTTTCCAAGGTCATAAAAGGGCTAAACCTGCTGGGTGTGCAGGCCATCCTTTCAGGAATGCGCCCGGAAGTAGCCCAAGCCGCCGTTGAACAGGGAATCAACTTCAGCAATACACAAATGGAGCCTAATCTCGGCGCTGCCCTGTCGAAGATTGAGTGGTAATCCCAACAAGGAAAGGGAGGTAGAAAGGTGATGAAATACTTGGCGGCATTCTTCCTGCCCGGGCTGACAGTCCTTTTGTTTTCGCGGGTAACGTATAACCGGGTTATCGGTCTCGTCCTGACAGTTGCCTTAATTGCTGCCTCCGTCTACAAAGGCTACACTGACAGCTGGGCGCTAATCGTCATCGACGCATTCTCGCTCACAGCCGGTTTTTGGGCAGCCTCCTACCTCAAACCGAAATTCCCTGGAAAACAAACATAAAGTGAGCCTTCCATCAGCGTTCTTTGCTGATGGTTAGTCGAACCAATCGGACCTTAAGGGACAGTTGCCCTTTAGGGCATACTGTCCCTTAAGAGTGGGATGAAGTGAACCGAACTCCCGAGCCATTAACGGGAGTTTTTATTTTTTATAAAATGGCGCTCGTTCCTGCATGCCCACAAGGTTTATGTATTTGTGGGCAACAAAGGATTCAGGCTCCATAGGATGAAATTCTTCCGTATCGCGGTTTATTTCAAAAAAATTGGGAAAAACTCGAAACTAATCGAATATTTGTTCGCATATTATTGGTTAGTTTCATACAGTTTGTGGTAGAATGGTTAGTATGAGATTTGGGGACAATGCCGGGATTATTGAATTCGGGCATCCTTTCAGTTGCCTTCTCTCATTTATGAGGGGAAGGGGACATGTTCGTTTGTGCCCGTCCATTCAAATAAGGAGCGGACCGGGTTACACTTTGACTACTGGAGGGCATTTAATTTGAAAAACCAATTTGAGCTAGTGTCCAAGTATTCGCCACAGGGAGACCAACCGAAAGCCATTGAGAAGCTGGTAGACGGAATTTATAAAGGCAAGCGTATCCAGACACTGCTCGGGGCGACTGGAACCGGGAAGACATTCACTGTATCGAACGTTATTAAAGAAGTGAACAAGCCGACACTTGTTATCGCACACAACAAGACGCTTGCCGGACAGCTCTACAGCGAGTTCAAGGAATTTTTTCCGAACAATGCTGTTGAATACTTTGTTAGTTACTACGATTATTATCAGCCAGAGGCCTATGTGCCCTCGACCGATACATTTATAGAAAAAGATGCAAGCATCAATGATGAGATTGACAAGCTTCGCCACTCGGCGACTTCCGCATTGTTTGAACGCAAGGATGTCATCGTCATAGCGTCCGTCTCTTGCATCTACGGCCTCGGTTCTCCAGAGGAATATAGTGAGATGGTGCTTAGTCTCAGGACCGGGATGGAAATTGAACGGAACAAACTCCTTCGCAGACTGGTCGATATCCAGTATGCCAGGAATGATATTGATTTTAAGCGCGGAACGTTCAGGGTTCGCGGCGACGTCGTCGAAATTTTCCCTGTGTCGCGTGATGAGCACTGTGTAAGGGTTGAATTTTTCGGCGATGAAATTGATCGTATCCGTGAAGTTGACGCACTGACTGGAGAAATCCTCGGTGAACGCAACCATATCGCAATCTTCCCAGCTTCCCACTTCGTAACCCGCGAAGAAAAGCTCCGTATAGCAATTCAAAACATTGAGGCCGAGCTTGAAGAACGGCTGGAAGAGCTTCGTTCCGAGGAAAAATTGCTGGAAGCACAAAGGCTTGAACAGCGGACAAGATATGACCTCGAAATGATGAGGGAAATGGGCTTCTGTTCCGGGATCGAGAACTATTCGCGCCACCTGACGCTCCGGCCTCCAGGCTCGACGCCATATACACTGCTCGATTATTTTCCTGAAGACTTCCTGCTCGTCATTGATGAGTCCCATGTTACCCTTCCGCAAATAAGGGGTATGTTTAATGGAGACAAAGCAAGGAAACAGGTGCTTGTCGATCACGGCTTCAGGCTGCCGTCCGCTCTCGATAACCGTCCTCTCATGTTTGAGGAATTCGAGAAGCATATTTCGCAGATAATTAACGTTTCCGCAACGCCCGGGCCTTATGAAATCGAGCATACACCAGAGATGGTCGAGCAGATTATCCGCCCAACTGGCCTGCTGGATCCAACAATTGAGGTCCGTCCGATCGAAGGCCAGATTGACGACCTGATTGGGGAAATCAATGAGCGTGTGGCGCGGAATGAACGTGTCCTTATAACGACACTGACAAAGAAAATGTCCGAAGACCTGACTGATTATCTAAAGGAAATCGGCATTAAGGTTAATTACCTGCATTCCGAAATCAAGACGCTTGAGCGAATTGAAATCATCCGCGAGCTCCGGCTTGGGAAATACGATGTCCTGGTCGGGATCAACCTTCTAAGGGAAGGTCTTGATATTCCTGAAGTATCGCTGATTGCAATTCTAGATGCGGACAAGGAAGGCTTCCTCCGTTCCGAACGCTCGCTTATCCAGACGATTGGACGCGCAGCTAGAAATGCGAACGGACATGTTATTATGTACGCTGATAAAATCACTAACTCGATGCAGATAGCGATTGAAGAAACAAAGCGTCGCCGTACGGTCCAGGAGGAATACAACAAAAAACACGGAATCACACCGACGACGATTCAGAAGGATATCCGTGCAGCAATCCGTGCTACCCAGGCAGCAGAGGAAAGCGAAGACTACTCAGCAACAGCCCCGCTTGCCAAGCTTGCCAAGAAAGACCGTGAGCGCGTAATCGCCCAAATGGAAAAAGAAATGAAGGAAGCTGCAAAGGCGCTTAACTTCGAGCGCGCAGCCGAGCTTCGTGATTTGATACTAGAGTTAAAAGCGGAAGGATGACAACAAAATGGCATTGGATAAACTTGTCGTAAAAGGCGCCAGGGCCCATAATTTGAAAAATATCGATGTCACCATTCCGAGAGACAAGCTTGTCGTAGTGACTGGGCTTTCCGGTTCCGGAAAGTCCTCTCTTGCATTCGATACCATTTATGCCGAAGGGCAGCGCAGGTATGTCGAATCGCTGTCCGCCTATGCAAGAATGTTCCTCGGCCAGATGGACAAACCAGATGTTGATTCAATTGAAGGCCTTTCGCCTGCAATCTCGATCGACCAGAAGACTACAAGCCGGAACCCGCGGTCTACAGTTGGAACGGTCACTGAAGTTTATGATTATTTAAGGCTGCTTTTTGCAAGGGTCGGCCGGCCGGTTTGCCCGGAGCATGGAATTGAGATTTCATCACAGACGATTGAACAAATGGTCGACCGTATTATGGAATATCCGGAACGGACCAAAATGCAAATCCTTGCCCCGGTAGTCGCCGGCAGGAAAGGGATGCAAGTCCAGGTTCTTGAGGACATCAAGAAACAGGGTTTTGTCCGCGTCCGAATCAACGGTGAAATGATTGACTTAAGTGAAGAAATTTCACTTGAAAAAAATAAAAAACACTCAATTGATGTTGTCGTCGACCGGGTCGTTGTCAAGGAAGGAATCGAGGCCAGGCTTGCCGATTCCCTGGAAACTGCACTCCGGCTCGGAAGCGGGAAAGCCGTCATTGACGTTATGGGCCAGGAAGAGCTGTTGTTCAGCGAACACCATGCCTGTCCGATCTGCGGCTTCTCAGTTGGCGAGCTTGAGCCACGGATGTTTTCGTTCAACAGTCCATTTGGTGCTTGCCCTGAATGTGACGGCCTCGGTGCCAAAACGGAGGTTGATCCAGACCTTGTTATCCCAAACAAGGACCTGACCTTGAACCAGAATGCAATTGCCCCTTGGGAATCTGTTTCGTCTCAATACTATCCATCGCTCCTGAAGGCCGTCTGCGACCATTATGGGATCAACATGGATGTTCCGGTCAAGGATCTTCCCAAGAGCCAGCTGGACAAGATTCTGAAGGGTGCAAAAAACGATAAGATTTATTTTAAATATAAAAATGATTGGGGCCAGGTAAAGGAAGGCTATATCGTCTTTGAAGGCGTTCTTCGAAATGTCGAGCGCCGCTACAAGGATTCAAGCTCTGACTGGGTTCGTGAGCAGATGGAAAAATATATGGGACAGCAGCCTTGCCCAACCTGCGACGGCTACAGACTTAAGAGGGAAGCGTTGGCTGTTAAAGTTTCAGGCCAGCATATCAGTGAAATCACGGATTATTCCGTTGTGGAAGCACTGGATTTCTTTTCTTCGCTTAACCTGACAGAGAAGGAAATGCAAATTGCCAGATTGCTGTTAAGGGAAATCGGCGAACGGCTTGGCTTTTTGAAAAATGTAGGCCTCGATTACCTGACGCTTAGCCGCGCGGCCGGAACGTTATCTGGCGGTGAAGCGCAGCGGATCAGGCTTGCGACCCAAATTGGCTCGCGGCTGACCGGAGTACTCTACATCCTGGACGAGCCGTCGATTGGCCTCCACCAGCGCGACAATGACCTGTTGATCAGTACTCTTCAAAATATGCGCGACATTGGCAATACGCTTATTGTCGTTGAACACGATGAAGACACAATGTTTGCTGCCGATTACCTGATTGATATCGGCCCAGGAGCTGGCGCGCACGGCGGTGAGGTTGTCGCCATGGGCACGCCTGAAGAGGTCATGAACAATCCTGCCTCCTTGACCGGCCAGTATCTTTCCGGTAAAAAATTCATCCCGCTGCCGGTCGAAAGGCGCAAGCCGGATGGGCGCTATCTGGAAATCAAGGGCGCTTCGGAAAACAACTTGAAGAATATTAATGTCAAGTTCCCGCTCGGTGTTTTCATGGCCGTTACAGGTGTTTCCGGATCCGGGAAGAGTACACTTGTCAATGAAATTCTTCAAAAGTCGCTTTCCCAGAAGCTTCATCGTGCAAAAACAAAGCCAGGGGCATTCAAGAGCATCAAGGGAATCGACCATCTTGACAAGGTCATCGATATTGACCAGTCTCCGATTGGCCGTACACCGCGGTCGAATCCGGCTACCTATACCGGAGTCTTTGATGATATTCGCGGTTTGTTTGCATCTACCAATGAAGCCAAGGTTCGCGGTTACCAGAAAGGACGTTTCTCTTTTAATATCAAGGGCGGCCGCTGTGAGGCGTGCAAGGGTGACGGGATCATCAAAATTGAGATGCATTTCCTGCCGGATGTCTACGTCCCTTGCGAAGTTTGCCACGGGAAGCGCTACAACCGCGAAACACTTGAAGTGAAATATAAAGGCAAAAGCATTTCTGATATCCTTGAAATGACAGTTGCCGATGGCGTTGAATTTTTCGCGAACCATCCGAAAATCAGCCGCAAACTGCAGACAATTGCCGATGTCGGGCTTGGTTACGTCACTCTTGGCCAGCCGGCAACCACCTTGTCCGGCGGTGAAGCACAAAGGGTGAAGCTTGCATCCGAATTGCATAGGCGCTCGAACGGTAAAACGATGTATATCCTCGATGAGCCGACAACCGGGCTTCACGCGGATGACATTTCGCGCTTGCTCGATGTCCTGCAGCGGCTCGTTGATAACGGAGATACTGTTCTGGTGATCGAGCATAACCTCGATGTTATTAAGGCTTCAGATTATCTCATCGATCTCGGCCCTGAAGGCGGCGACAGGGGCGGCGCGATTGTCGCGACTGGAACGCCCGAGCAAGTTGCGGAAGTTCCGGAGTCGTATACAGGCCGCTACTTGAAGCCAATCCTAGAGCGTGACCGTGAGCGGATGAGAAAGCAAATAGAAGAAACCGAAAAACAGGCTGCTCATACGAAATGAGAACAGCTTAGAATAGGACCGTGCTGAATAGGCGCGGTCTTGTTTTAGTTCTGGAGGAAATCCTCGGGCTGGAAACATCCAATTTACCGCGACGCGAATCCACATATCATATCAAGGACATTTCATCCTACCGGAGGGATCAAAATGTACTCGAAAACCGATTTCAAGGACATTTTGCCTCTACAACAGCATCCAAATGTCCTTTAAAACTAATTTCAAGGACATTTCGTCTTCCGTAAGTACCAAATTGTACTCAACACCGGTAGTGTGAAAAATTTCCGAAACCAGTTTCAAGGACATTTCGCCTCTCTCAGCATCAAAAAGTACTCAAACAACCAATAGGCATTTTCCAAGTCCAATCTCATCAGTAGGGCTTATTGATAACGTTTTGCCAAAAATTATGTAGTGAAATGTAACCAATAGAGCTTCTTGGTTACATTTCATAAAAAATTTTCTGCTAAAATGTCACCAATAGGGTTTCTTGGTCACGTTTTACGAATAATCACTCACTGAAATGTCACCAACAGAGCTTTCTAGTTAGCCCATACCCACCCAATTTTCCACAAAAGGATATCTCCTCCACCAACTCCTGCCCATAAGTAAGCTGCTACTCTATAAAACCTTATAAAAACCAGTAAAATCACCAAGCACACATCAAATTACAATAAATTGAAAACATTCTGACAAAATTGTAAAATTAATGTAACACAAATAAAGGAAACCTCGACTAACAAAGGAGAAAAGCAAATAAAGAGTTGCGTAGAGAAAAGGGGGAAGGAAATTTGAATATTGTAAACCTTGTAGTTCGCCAGGGTATATTGTGGATTGTAGCGACAATCCTTTTTTTGACTTTGCTATTTTTGCCGAGGACAACAGTGTATACGGAAGGGCGGGGAGGGTCGTTTGAGAGTGCGCGGTATGAATATTCTCTAAAGGATCACGTCCAGCAGTTCAAAGACTTTTATACATATATCAAAGTGAACAAAGGACTGGGCGAGGTCATGGATGGCCACTCGGCTACTGTGCATGTCGTTCGGACTTTTACCAAAAGCATGAAAATCGCGCTGCCTGCACTAGCGATTGGCCTGTTCGCGGGAATCGCTAAAGGGGTATTTGATTACCGGTTCCGTAACAAAAAAACTCGCTTCCTTGGCGAGCCAACAACTCGTGTTTTCTTATCGATCCCGGACTTATTCCTAATCATTATGATTCAAATTGCCATTATGACCGCATACGAATGGGGAATTATGCCGTACATGAAGGTGTATGGAAGCGACTCTATGAGTGTACTAGTCTTAAACATCGCCTTTCTATCAATCTACCCTATCTTTTATATTGCCAATATCACCTATTCAAGCATTCGCGATGAACAGGGCAGGGATTACATCGTCACTGCTTTTTCAAAAGGAACGCCATCGCTAAAGGTATTGTATAGCCATGTCCTGAAAAATTGTTATCCAAAAATTCTTAGCCATACAAATACAATTACGCTTTATACTCTATCAAACTTGTTCATTGTTGAGTATTTGACAAATTACCGGGGTGCCGCCTTGTTTTTCTATGAAACCGTGGCCTCGCCAGCAATGATTGGGATTGGCCAGCAAAACCCGATAAACCTATTTGGTGCGGCTGGCTATATTATTCTTTTTACCGGAGTTATTTTTCTAGCAAAACTGGCGGCAGGAATTGGGAAGAATTTGGTCTCCCCGCTTGAAAGGAGCTAATTGTATGAAATGGAATTGGAGACTATGGCTTGGTGCATTTTTTCTAGTGATTGTAGCTCTAGTGGCTGTTTTTGGGTCCTATTTTCCATTCGTTGACACGGAGTTGAAGGAACTTGGAGCTCTTAAAACAGAGGAAGGTAAATTTGTTCTGCCTCCATTCCCGCCGATGGACGGCTATCCGCTTGGCAGCAACCATAAAGGGGTGGATATACTGAGCCTAATTATTATGGGGGCGGGAGAGACATTGCTCATCGTGTTGGCGATTGTTGTTGTGAGGTATGTGTTTGCGGTGCCGCTCGCAGTTGCCGCCTTTTATTCAAAGTTCATGGAAGTGGCCATGCACGCCTGGCAGCAGCTATTTTCATTCATGCCACCGATTTTTTTTGTATCGTTTTTTGCTATGCTGCCCTTCATCTTTTTTTCGGAAATCAGACCGGTCTGGTTTGTGCTTGTCCTAGCCTTGCTTGAAGGCGGGCGGGTTGCGGAAATCATCCATGAGCATATGAAGCAGACCGAGAAACGCCCATATATTGAAGCTGGAATTGTCGCAGGATGTACGCCGTATAAAATGTTCAGGAATTATTATCTGCCGGTTGTCATACCAAATATTATTGTGCTCGTTATCAATGACATCGGCCGTATCCTGTTCCTGATTTCACAGCTGGGCATCATTCACATTTTTATCAACCACACATTCATCAGTCAGGAAAGCCGCTTTTTGTATGATGTCGTCAATACGTCACATGCCTGGCCTACGTTGTTCATGACCATTCTTGATGATGTGAGAATTTACAGATGGATCCCGTTTTCAGCAATAGCGGCCATCGGTTTGACGATTCTGTTTTTGAACCTGTTTGCCGGCGGGCTGCAGCGCTATTTTGAAAATAAGCACAGGCTTGTCAGAAACGATTTATAACCTTTCAATTGAAACTTTTAGGCATTTGTCACGTACATTATGTTTGGAGGAGTGATCCATATGGATACACAAAGAGTTTTATCGGCACTTTGTTATTTCAGCGTCTTTTTTGCAGCATTCCTGCTGCCGTGCGTAGTCTATTTTGTCGCTGATAGCGAAGTGACGAAAAGCCATGCCAAAAAGGCATTCCTGTCCCATCTTATTCCGATAGCTGGAGTTCCGTTCATTATCATGCTTGCCCTATTCGTGGCTGCAGCGGAACCTGGGGCTGGGTTTGTGTTCGCCATTCTCGGTTTTATTGTGTATGGCATTCTTGTACTGGGAATCACGATTTGGAATGTTATCATGGGAATCAAAGCACTTCAAGAACCGGCTCATACGTATCATTTGTAAACATAATGCTAATTGTAGAACGGAAAGGGGAGTTTTTTGATGAAGGAAGAACGGAAACGAATATTGGAGTTGGTGGAGAGGGGCAGCCTGTCTGCTACAGAGGCCATCACGCTTCTGGAAGAGCTCGAAAAGTCGTCAAAGTCAGCTGACCAAAAAGAACAGGAGATCATGAATGAACTTTCTGTCGTTGTCGACCAAAGCTCCGAGAAAAAATATTCATCCCATGGATCTTATAAAAATAACTCAGCAAAAGATAAACTTTTTGATTTGGTGGATACTGTTATTAAAAAGGTCAAAGAGCTTGATTTGGATTTGAATTTCGGCCAGTCTGTTGAAATTTCGCATATTTTCCAGCACAACGCCGTGAATCTCTCAGATATCGACGTTAGCATTGCAAACGGCTCGGTCAAAATCGTGCCGGCCGATCAAGAAGATGTCCGTATTGAATGCCAGGCAAAGGTTTACAGGGCGGACACCCAGGAGGAGGCAAGAAAGGCTCTGCTAGACTCTGTCATCTTCGTGGTTGAAGACAGCAAACTGAAGTTGCTTGCCACCCAGAAGTGGATGAAGCTGGATGCAGTCCTTTATGTTCCAAATGCCTCCTATGAAAAGATCCGTGCAAAGCTGTTCAATGGTCCTGTAACTGGAGAGAATCTGCAGGTCAAGGATTTAAAGGCCAAGACCGGCAACGGGAAAATATCCTTAAAAGGTGTTTCCGGTGAAAAACTGGAGGCCGAAACAGCAAATGGGCATATTAAATTGAAGCGGTGTGCAGTCGAGAGAGTCGATGCTGAAACAATCAACGGAGGCATCAAGCTTGCCGGCCCATTCAAAAAAGCCGACTTGAGAACTTTTAACGGCGGGATTGAGTGCGAGGTGCAGGGCGACTGCGATTTCCTTTCCACCAAAGCAGTTACAGGTGGAATTGAGATTTACGTGCCAGCCGAGCTGGCTGTTGACGGGGAGTTGAGATCCAACCTTGGAGGTTTCCAAGTTGACCTAGACAGAATTCAGCTCATTGAAGAGAAGAGTGAAATGGTCCAAAAGCTTCTTCGCTTTAAAACAATTCAGGAAGAAGAACAGGTTTCGAGGATTGTTGCTGAAACGAAGACTGGCGGTATTTCTGTCCGTAAGGCAAGTGTTTATAAAAAAGATAGCCAAGAGTAAAGCTACATTTTCTCCGGCAAACTGGAATACACTAGTGATATGAATCAAACGTTTTAGGAAGGGTGAGGCAAATGAAGTGGTTTATCGGAATCGCCATCAATGCAGTTTTATTTATGGCGATAGCTGGTTACTTCAATGATGAATTCAGGCTTTCGGGACTCGGAGCAGCCATAGGAGCCAGCTTCCTCCTGTCAATTCTGAACATCATCGTCAGGCCAATCCTAATTTTGCTCACCCTTCCAGTTACTGTCCTAACACTTGGTTTCTTTCTATTTGTCATCAATGCATTAACTTTGCTGATGACCGACAAGCTGATGGGTTCCGCCTTCGAAATTTCAGGCTTTGGGATGGCGCTCTTTGTAGCCATCATCATGTCACTCGTCAACCTGGTTGTTCAGAAAACGGTTTTTGATAAACGCAAGGAATGAAATAGCTCCCGTCCGGCTGCCGAAGCCGGGCGGGTTTTTTACTGGCTGATGTTAAACAAAGTCACTTGGAGTCTTTTTTTCAGCTGTGAAGAGGCTGTGAAGAGGATTGATATATATTTATAAATTATGAATAACATCTTGGATGCTGGAACGGGGTGAGTTGTTATTCATCAGTTCCATGAATGACATTTTGGGTGCTGGAACGGGTTGAGTTGTCATTCATCAAGTCAATGAATGACATTTTGGGTAACCGAACGGGTTGATTTGTCATTCATTCACTTGGATAAAAAAATACCCGCAGGATCTCCTGCGGGTATTAGTCTTTATAGGCAAAAGTGTCGAACCCGTCAGCCAGAAGCTCTTTTGCTAGTGCATCGGCGTTTTCCTTTTCTTTAAAAGCACCAGCCTGAACTTTAAAGAGGCCATCTGTATCCTTAAAAACAAAGCTGTCATAGCCTTTGGTTTTTAATTTTTTTACAAGATCGTCAGCGTTCTCTCGATCCTTGAATGTACCGGCTTGTACCTTGTACAATGTCGTTCCTGCTGCTGGTTTAGGTGCAGGCTTGG
>NZ_HG964497.1:88909-292521 GCF_000613125.1 Bacillus sp. EB01 | reverse complement strand
TTCCCATCCCGAACACGGAAGTTAAGCTTCTCAGCGCCGATGGTAGTTGGGGCGTAAGCCCCTGTGAGAGTAGGACGCTGCCGGGCAACATTAGAAAGACCCCAAAACTTAGCTTTTGGGGTCTTTTTTATATTGAAAACAGAAAACGTAAAGCTGTCTTTATTAATTGGGTTTCCCCATTCAACCCTATGTTTTGTCAGTCTAAACGAAATCTCCCCTTCAACCGCGGACACTTCTAGAAAAACTCCCTTTCTGGTCAAAACCTCCAACTGCCTAACCATCAAAATAACTGTCTCTTTCTAGACAGACCTACAATTGAGGTGGTTGTTTGTCTGGGACCATGGCAGATACCGCAGACACTTCTATTTTCTATTGTTTTAAGCCGATTAACCATTTATACTATAGTAATGTGCACAATTTTATTGAATTTTGTCATTTCATTCAATTAGAATGACAAAAAATTGTTCCAACCACCAATTTATCATCCATTGATAAAAATAAGAAAGGGGCATTGAACCATTGAACGAAAACCAACGCTTAGATTCAAACCAAGCTAATCCAACGGACAAAAAATCCGCCAAGGATTACAGCAAGTATTTTGAAACTGTTTTTGTACCCCCTTCCTTGAAGGATGCAAAAAAACGCGGCAAAGAAGAAGTAAAATATCATGATGACTTCACCATCTCCGAGGAATTCAGGGGAATGGGAGAGGGCAGGAAATTTTACATTCGGACCTATGGCTGCCAGATGAACGAGCATGATACAGAGGTTATGGCCGGTATCTTTATGGCTTTAGGTTATGAACCAACCGACAAGACTGAAACTGCAGATGTCATCCTTCTTAACACATGCGCAATCCGTGAGAATGCCGAAAACAAGGTTTTTGGTGAAATTGGCCACCTGAAAGCCTTGAAAATGGAAAAGCCTGACTTGCTCATAGGTGTATGTGGCTGCATGTCCCAAGAAGAATCGGTTGTTAATAGGATCCTTAAAAAGCACCATCATGTCGATATGATCTTTGGTACGCATAATATTCATCGACTTCCAAACATCCTACACGAAGCCTATATGTCTAAAGAGATGGTAGTTGAAGTTTGGTCCAAGGAAGGAGATGTTATTGAGAACCTTCCTAAAGTACGCCGAGGAAATATCAAAGGCTGGGTTAACATCATGTATGGCTGTGATAAGTTCTGTACGTATTGTATTGTTCCGTATACACGCGGTAAAGAACGCAGCCGACGCCCAGAGGATATCATTCAGGAAGTCCGCCATTTAGCAGCGCAAGGTTACCAGGAAGTAACCCTTCTTGGCCAAAACGTGAATGCGTATGGTAAAGACTTTGATGATATCCAGTATGGGCTTGGTGATTTGATGGAAGAAATCCGTAAAATCGATATTCCAAGGGTGCGTTTTACCACAAGTCATCCAAGGGATTTCGATGATCGGCTTATTGAGGTTCTTGCAAAAGGCGGTAACCTAATGCCGCATATACACCTCCCTGTTCAATCAGGATCTACAGACGTCTTGAAGATAATGGCTCGTAAATATACTCGTGAACAATATCTTGAACTTGTCAGGAAAATTAAAGCCGCTATTCCTAATGTGGCTCTTACTACTGATATTATTGTTGGCTATCCGAATGAGACCGATGAGCAGTTCGAAGAAACAATGTCATTATATGAGGAAGTAGGCTTTGAGCTAGCTTATACTTTTATTTACTCTCCTAGGGAAGGAACTCCTGCCGCAAAAATGCAGGATAATGTACCGATGGAAGTGAAGAAAGCAAGGCTGCAGCGCCTGAACAAACTTGTAAATGATCTTTCTGCGAAGGCTTTGAAAGATTATGAGGGCCAAATTGTTGAAGTTCTTGTTGAAGGAGAAAGCAAGAATAACCCTGAGGTACTGGCTGGTTATACAGATAAAAACAAACTTGTAAATTTCAGAGCTCCAAAAACTGCAATTGGCAAAATTGTAAAGGTAAAAATAAACGAGGCCAAAACATGGTCATTAAATGGGGAAATAGTGGTAGAAACCGATTCGGCTATACCGCTAGTTGAGGTGAACTAAATGGCGAAATTTACTAAAGATGATATCGTTGCCCGCGCAACGGAATTAGCAAAAATGATAGCTGAAACAGAAGAGGTAGACTTCTTCAAGCGTGCTGAAGCTCAAATTCACCAAAATCCAAAGGTGAGCACTTTGATCTCAGATATTAAGGGCCTTCAAAAACAGGCTGTTAACCTTCAGCATTATGGTAAGCCAGAAGCCTTAAAAAAAGTTGAAGACAAGATTGCATCTCTTGAAGCGCAATTGGATGAGATTCCTGTTGTCCAGGATTTTAAACAATCACAAGTTGATGTAAATGAATTGCTTCAAATGATTGCTAATACGATTTCGAACAAAGTGACTGATATTGTAATTGAGTCAACAGGTGGGGATGTTCTTCGGGGTGAAACTGGAGCTAGCGTGAGCAAGGGCGACGGATGCGACCACGATCATGACCATCATTAATGTAAACAGGCCCTAATATGAGGGCCTGTTTTTTTGGATTTTTTGCTTACCTTGAACTGTCTTAAGGCTTCTAGGAACATTAGCCTCGCTTTTTGGATAGGCATATCAAGCCAAAAGCGATCGGGAACGAACAATGCCTCCTTACTAGCAAACCACCCAAGAGAATAGTTTATTCAAACCACGTCTTTCCAAGTAAGTAACTTAATTACAAACAAGTGATTTCAAGTTTAAATAGGGCAGGAACCTATATTCAGTTATTGCATATGATGAAGCATGCCTAAACATTTATCCAATGCAATTTAATCGCACCCAAGTCTGTGCACACGCATAGGATGAAGTGAAACTGAAAGAGGAGGGTTTGCTCGAATGGGAGAATATAGAGAGATTATTACAAAAGCGGTCGTTGCAAAGGGCCAGAAGTTTACTCAGTCTCAGCACACAATCAATCCAACGCACAATCCATCCAGCATACTGGGCTGCTGGATCATTAATCATAAATACGAAGCTAAAAAAGCCGATAAGTGCGTAGAAATCCATGGATACTATGATGTTAACCTTTGGTACTCCTATAACGACAATACAAAAACAGACGTAGCCTATGACCGTGTCCGTTATAAGGATGTCATCAAACTCAAGTACCGTGATAAACATGTAATTGATGATGACAGCATTTTGGCAAAAGTCATTCAGCAGCCGAATTGCTGCGAGGCTGCGATATCCCCTGAGGGTGGAAAGGTGATTGTCCATGTTGAGAGGGAGTTTGCCTGTGAAGTGGTAGGGGAAACCAAGATTTGTGTTGCAGTTAACCCTGATGGCTGCGACAGGGACGACGAATGGGAGTTTGACCTGGATGATGAGGAGTTTGAAGAAATCGATCCAGACTTCCTTGTCGGAAAAGAGGAAGAATAAGCAGCAACTAGGAGGATTTTCTTCCTAGTTTTTCTCTTTTTGTCCCATTTTCTAACAAACGATTGAAAAGGGCAATTAGCTGCCCTTTTCAATTTCCATATGGGCTAAGGTAGCCGTTTTGGCGTCTATTCCTGCAATGCTCACAGAGTTCATTAGATTCATTAGGCCACGAATAAAAGGCATTGCAACAGTGAGAACAAGCCTTTATACGAATCTCCATTCGACTCGTAAGTTCTTTGTGTGCTTTCAAAGAAACTGTGATTGAATCATGAGTACAAACATCTGCGCAAAGTGAGCAGCCGGTGCAATCCTTTTGATTTATAATTATCACTTCATTATCAATAGAAAATACGTGTTTGGGGCAAAGTTTAAAACAAGCCTCGCATACAGTGCAAGTGCTAGAGTCAATTACCGCATTATATAAAGAAGTCTCATCAAACATTCCAGGTATATTAAATACATCCTGGTTGAACCTCCACTTGGCAGGGGTAATAGTCGTTGCGGCGAGCTTACGTCCCTCATGCACGGCTTTTTGGAAAAATCCCCTTCTTGAATAGCCTTGTTCATTATCTTTGCAGTTTGTTTGGTCAATTATTTTAAAAGCAGGCACGCCCATTTCTGTGAGTAGCCTGTTTACCACCTTTAGAGATTGTTGAGTATTATCTTTATAGGATAATGTACGGATTCCTTTTTTATAAAAATATAGAAGTTCCTCTACACCGGGGAACGATTCTTCGTTGATAAGAAGAACATTATTATATACTGTTCGTTCCGGTGAACGGCCATGGATTGCTGTAGGAGGGCAGACAGGAATGCACGCTCCGCATTTTGTGCAAAGTTCTTCGTTAATAGCAGGCTTACCATTAGAAAGAGCAATTGCTTCCACAGGGCAACCGTCAATGCATTTATTGCAGGTGCTTTTTCTGCTTAGTGAATGAAGGCACCCAGCTGTAATATTAATTTCGTAAGCCAGGCTCTCCAGCCAGGTTATCAGCATTCCCATGACCATTCGACCTCCAATCTAGTACCTTTATTTTAACTGGAGACTGCAGGTGCAAGAAGTGTTTTGTTCATAATTTCACAAAGATTTAAAAAGTAGTGACACAAAACATACATAAGACATTTTGCTTTTGGAAAGATAGACAGAGGAGGTGCATCCATGACAGAACCTTTCAAGCCAGGCAACGAAAAATTGCCAGATTTTAAGGAACTAGAGGACAGGATGATATCTAAAACAAGAACTAGTGGACCAACCCTTGTTATTAAGACAAATTTGGATCCTGATAATCCGACTGAAGATAATCCTTATTATCAGAATAAAGAGCGCACAGACAAGGAAAAATTTGAGGACTTTTTTTCAGAATGAAAAAGGCAGCCGGCTTCCAAAGCGGCTGTCTTTCATCTATAAGTTGAAGGATAGTTGATAAAACTCGGTTCCGTTGTTAGCGAAAAAGGGAATCTCCGATAAATCACTTTCCTCATTGCTGCTTTCATAGTTTGAGGAATATCCAGCGGCCTTGAAATCAGGGCTTGAAGAAACTTGTCTTTTTTCAGTACCAGAAGGGAAAACTAATAAGTCGCCGGGCTTAACCTCAAGGTGGACTTTCCCATCACCGCCTAATTCCAGGGCAGCGCTGCCCTGAATGACACCAAGGACTTCATGGCTGGAGCGGTGGTTGCGATAATACCCGGATACGCCATTGCTCCATTGGTTTACGAGTTCCTGTTCAGTTAAAAGCGAGGTTTCCTTCAATGCTCCAGGATAATACAACACCGGCTTCCCCTGTTTGCCAGGTACATATCGATTCTCCAATAAATAAATGACCTTAACATCCGAATACTTCATTTACAACCCTCCTAAAGTCACTTTTTAAATTTTCCACTTATGTAATTTTTACTAGTGTACTTGATTTACTTCCCGTTTCACGAAATTTTCAAACTAATTGGTAAATCTTACTTTATTTTCCCAATATGAAATTTTAGAGCGAGGCGGGTAAAGCAGATTTCTGGAATATGGTATAATAGATTGTCGAACTTACTCGAGAAACATAACGTGCTGGAGCTTGATTGTGAAAGCCATAATGTTTATTTTGTAACACTTAAAACGACTTACCTAGGGAGGATATGATGGCAGCTAATACGCCAATGATCAATCAATATTTACAAATCAAGGCAGAGTACCAGGATGCCTTTTTATTCTTCCGCCTCGGCGATTTTTATGAGATGTTCTTTGAGGATGCTATCAAAGCGTCTCAAGAGCTTGAAATTACACTAACCGGCAGGGGAGGCGGAGGAGAAGAAAGAATCCCAATGTGCGGGGTTCCTTATCATTCTGCCCAAACCTACATTGAACGGCTGATTGAAAAAGGTTTCAAGGTAGCAATATGCGAACAGACCGAAGACCCGAAACAAGCCAAAGGTGTTGTACGCCGGGAAGTTATTCAGCTGATTACGCCAGGAACAGTAATGGAAGGACGCAGCCTAAATGAAAAAGAAAACAATTACCTTGCTACTATAAGTAAATTTTCGGATGGTACATATGGTTTTGCGTATACCGACCTTTCAACAGGAGAAAACAAGGTAACTCTCCTTTCCTCTAACACGGAAGATGTGTTGAATGAATTGTCCGTACTTGGAGCCAAGGAGGTTGTCATCTCTACTTCATTAGACGAAGATTTACAAAAAAGGATGCAGGAAAGGACTGTCCTGACGATTTCAAATGAAGAGGAAACAGGTATTAAGGACGATTTCCGCTCCCTGGCCAGCGAGCTTAATCAGGAAAAACTGATTGTCACGGTTTCAAGGTTGTTTAATTATTTGTACCGGACGCAAAAGAGGAGCCTGGATCACCTTCAGCCTGTTTCTACTTATCATGTCCATCATTATATGAAACTAGATTATTATTCAAAGAGGAATCTTGAGCTTACCGAAACAATTCGTTCGAAGGGCAAAAAGGGATCACTGCTCTGGCTTCTTGATGAGACGAAGACTGCAATGGGTGGGCGTCTCCTGAAACAGTGGGTGGACAGGCCGAGGATTGACCTGGCTGAAATTGAAAGAAGGCATGCTTTGACGGAAAGCTTTATCGGAGCTTATTTTGAACGGAAAGAGCTGCAGGATAGGCTTAAGGAAGTATATGACCTTGAAAGGCTTGCTGGGAGGGTAGCGTTTGGAAACGTAAATGCCCGTGACTTGAAGCAGCTGATGCGATCGCTTCAGCAAATCCCTCATATAAAGGATATTGTCCAGAGAATACCTGGAACCGAGGCTGATGAGCTTGCTTTGCAGCTTGATCCATGCGAGGAGATTACAGACCTGCTCGAGCAGGCAATTATAGATAATCCGCCACTGTCGATAAAAGAGGGAAATATTATCCGTGACGGTTATAATGCGCAGCTTGATCAATACCGGGATGCAAGCCGCAATGGCAAAACGTGGATTGCTCAGCTTGAGAAGGAAGAAAGGGAGAAGACCGGAATCAAATCCCTAAAGGTCGGTTATAACCGTGTATTCGGCTATTATATCGAGGTGACAAAAGCAAATCTCCATCTTCTGACTGATGGCCAGTATGACAGAAAACAGACGCTGGCCAATGCCGAGCGTTTCATCACCCCGGCCCTTAAGGAAAAGGAATCGTTGATTCTGGAAGCTGAAGAAAAATGCGGTGAGCTGGAATATGAATTGTTCTGTGAAATCCGCGATCAGGTCAAAGAACAAATTCCCAGGCTTCAATCCCTTGCTAAAATTGTAAGCGAAATTGATGTCTTGCAAAGCTTCGCCGAAGTCAGCGAGGAACGCAAGTATGTAAGGCCGCAATTCTCGGCATCCAGGGAAATAATGATTAAGGATGGTCGTCACCCTGTTGTCGAAAAGGTCCTTGATGCCCAGGAATATGTTCCGAATGACTGTACCATGTCCCCGGAACGCGAAATGCTGTTAATTACAGGCCCGAATATGTCCGGTAAGAGCACATATATGCGCCAGGTTGCCCTTACTTCAATTCTTGCCCAAATCGGCTGTTTTGTCCCTGCGTCAGAGGCTGTCCTTCCTATTTTTGACCAGGTGTTTACAAGGATAGGAGCGGCAGATGACCTTGTCTCAGGCCAAAGTACCTTCATGGTTGAAATGCTAGAGGCAAAAAACGCAATTGCTCATGCAACACAAGACAGCTTGATTCTCTTCGATGAGATCGGGCGTGGTACATCTACCTATGATGGAATGGCGCTTGCTCAGGCGATAATTGAATTCATTCATACAAGGATTGGCGCCAAGACACTATTTTCGACACATTATCACGAGCTGACTGTCCTCGAAGAAGAGCTTGTGAAACTTAAAAATGTTCATGTCAGTGCAATTGAACACAATGGACGTGTAGTATTCCTTCATAAAATAAAAGAGGGACCGGCTGACAAAAGCTATGGCATCCACGTTGCCCAGCTTGCAGGACTGCCAAAAGAACTGATCAGCCGTGCCACGGAGATTTTGTCATCATTGGAACAACAGGAAGAGAAAAAAATCCCTGTCCTCCCTGATGGCCGGGAAAACGATGAGCAGCAAACCGTCAAGCCGCAGCAAGCGGCCGCATCGCAGCTTTCATTTTTCGATGAACCTGTGGAACCGAAAAAGCCTAACCTTTCATCCAAGGAAAGAAAAGTGGTCGAAAGGCTGAAGGATCTTGATATTTTAAATTTAACGCCGTTAGAGGCGATGAACGTGTTATATGAACTGCAAAAGAAAGCACGGAATTAACAGGAGGTGAAGGAACGTGGGGAAGATCATACAGCTCGATGATGCGCTCTCCAATAAAATAGCTGCCGGTGAGGTTGTGGAACGGCCTGCTTCTGTTGTAAAAGAACTTGTTGAAAACGCCCTGGATGCAGGTAGCACCCAGATTGAAATTGATGTGGAAGAGGCGGGACTCGCGAGAATTCGAATTACAGATAATGGCGAGGGAATCGAAGAGAGCGATGTCTTAAAAGCGTTCCATCGCCATGCAACGAGTAAAATCAAAGACGAAAATGATTTATTTCGTATCCGTACGCTCGGCTTCCGCGGCGAGGCTCTTCCCAGTATTGCATCCGTTTCGCATCTTGAACTAAAGACATCTACCGGTGATTCTGCTGGGACAAGGATTGTCCTTGAGGGCGGAAAGCCAGTCGCGGTGGAAAAGCATTCGAGCCGCAAGGGTACAGACATCACGGTAACGGATTTATTTTATAACACACCTGCCCGCCTCAAGTATGTCAAAACCATTCATACTGAGTTGGGAAATATTACGGACTTGGTAAACAGGCTGGCGCTATCTCATCCAGAGGTATCGTTCCGGCTTGTCCATAACGGGAAAAAACTGCTTCACACCAATGGGAATGGTGATGTCCGCCAAGTGCTGGCAGCGATTTACGGGCTTGGAATTGCCAAAATGCTTGTCCCGATAGAAGGCAGGTCTCTGGATTACCGAATTACCGGTTTCGCCTCAATGCCAGAGGTAACACGGGCTTCCCGCAACTATATCTCAACGATGATTAACGGACGGTTTATTAAAAACTATGCACTGGCTAAGGCCATATTGGAAGGCTATCATACGCTCTTGCCAATCGGCCGTTATCCGATTGTTTTGCTGAATGTAGAAATGGATCCGATCCTAGTCGATGTGAATGTTCATCCATCAAAAATGGAAGTCCGAATCAGCAAGGAAGCTGAGTTGAACGAGCTTGTTAGCCAAACGATTTCGGATGCGTTCAAACGGCGACAGCTGATTCCATCCGGGGTGGCAACAGGAAAATCTGTGACGCCCAAATCAGAGCAGACAACGCTGCAATTGGACGGTCCATCGCAAACACGCCTGCCAGTTCAAGAAAGGTCTTCTTCTGTTAGTGGCAGTGAGTTTACTGTGGATACGGCGAATCCAAGCGAGGGGCGTGGACATGAGGTGCCTGCTTCGGGCGTTGGCTTTGCCGCAAAACCGGTGAGGAAGCAGGAAACAAGCTGGGCAAGTTTGCCTGACCAGGTCAAGGAAGCCTTTTTACCAAAAGCTGAAGAAACGTTTGTTTCAGACGAAACGGTTGAGGTTGATGCTAAAATAGGTAACGATGCAGATGTTGAGGGGAATGGATCTGAGGAAGCAAAACGGGTTCCGAGGATGTATCCAATTGGGCAAATGCACGGGACTTATATTCTTGCACAGAATGAGAATGGTTTATATATTATTGATCAGCATGCCGCGCAGGAGCGGATTAAATATGAGTTTTTTCGTGAAAAGGTCGGCAGGGTTGAGAGTGAGCTTCAGGATATGCTTGTACCGATTACGTTTGAGTATTCAACGGATGAATGCCTGAAAATCGGGGAATATCGGGCTGAGCTGGAGAAGGTTGGCGTCTTTCTTGAGGATTTCGGCCCGAACAGCTTTATTGTCCGGTCCCATCCACAGTGGCTTCCGCCTGGTGAGGAGAAGGAAGTTATCGAGGAAATGATCGAGCAGCTTCTTTCGATGAAAAGGGTTGATATTAAGAAGTTGCGGGAAGAAGCAGCGATTATGATGAGCTGTAAGGGTTCTATCAAAGCAAATCGCCATTTGCGCAACGATGAGATTCAGGCGCTGCTGGACGAGCTCAGGCAGGCAACTGATCCGTTTACTTGCCCGCATGGAAGGCCGATTATTGTTCATTTTTCCAGCTATGAAATGGAAAAACTATTTAAAAGGGTTATGTAAGTACCGATCCCCCTGGTGAATGAGCCTAGGGGGATTGTTTTATATTATTTAAGTTTCGTTACTTGTATGGTGATTGTATATTCCTTGCCGACAATTAGATTGGTATTATCCAATTCTTCGCCGCTTTCATTTATGGTTATATTGGTTTTGCCAGTATGGATGATAATGGAATCCTGCTGCAACTTCACTCTCTCCTTATGCGTTCTTATTTATTCAATTAATCATAGCTGTTAATAAACGCAATGGCCATGCAAATTTCGACAAAATGCTGACTTCTGGATGGTTTAGGTTCTGATTGGAAGCTTGATTTATACATATATATGAAATTTTATGAATAGCGAAAGGGCGCTTGCGGAAGGTTTAGGTATTTTTTTAAGTGGAAAGTAATAAGGAAGGACTGAGTACTTAACTCAGATACAATTGAAGGAGGTATAGGTATGAGTGAAAAATTGTTTACGTCTTCAGCTACGGCTTCAGGCGGTAGGGAAGGGCATGTCCGCTCCTCCGACGGGAATATTGACTTTGATACAGCTATGCCGGGTACACCAAGAGCAGAGAAGCTTCCAGATGCGGTAAATCCAGAATTGCTTTTTGCAGCCGGGTACTCTGCATGTTTTGATGGGGCACTCCAGCTTATGGCTAAAAAGGAACGCGTAAAGTTTGACTCAGACGTTACTGCAAATGTAAGCTTATTGAAAGACGAAACTGATGATGGCTTTAAGCTAGCTGTACACCTTCAGGTAAAAGGGACAGGTGTTGACAAGGAAACCCTGGAGGGGCTCGTCCACAAAGCACATGAGTTTTGCCCATATTCCAAGGCAACAAGAGGAAATATTGATGTTACTCTCGAAGTAGTAGAATAAACAATCAAGTGCTGCCCAGGCAGCACTTTTCATTTATGCGACAAAAGCCTTGTGGACCTGGATGTGAAAATAGGGGATATTTATCAAGAAGGTGAGGTTCAAATGAAATTATCATTAAAACCTGCCGCAGCTCAAAAATTAAAGAAATATGAGGATGAGGGAGTGGGATTGAAGCGGCGTTTGTGGGAAGGTGTTCAAACGACTGACCACTACCATTGATTTTAAACGGGATGATTATGAGCTTTTTGTCATTGATGGAATACCCGTAATTATTGAAGGAAAGCCAGAAATACCTTCTAAATAGGGTGTTTCTTGACATCAATTCTGCAATGGGCTATAAATTATTGTCTGAGGAAGAAGTATAACGGTATAACCTTAAGCTAGAGCAGGTTTAGATAGAGAGAGTAGGATGGATGCTGAATGAAACCGAATGAGATAATCAGTAAAATGACTATACACAGCCCTAAAATATTGGGGAGTGAGAATTTTTCAAAGTATTCAGTTCTTCTTCCGCTTGTAGAAATGGAGGAAGGAGTTTCGGTGCTGTTTGAGGTTCGATCTCTTGATCTTAGGCGACAGCCTGGGGAAATTTGCTTTCCAGGAGGCAGGATGGACCCAACTGACAAGAACGAAAAGGAAGCGGCGATTCGAGAAACGATTGAGGAACTGGGGATTGCCACAGAACATATCAAACATGTGAACCAACTTGATTTTATGATTTCGCCGTTCGGGATGATCATATATCCATATGCCGGATTTCTGGAGGGGTTTGAGAAGCTTCAACCGAACCTTTCTGAGGTGGGTGAAGTCTTTACAGTACCTCTTAAATTTTTTATGGAGACTGAACCGGAGGTATATCACATAAATATAAAGCCTGAACCAGACGAAAACTTCCCGTTTGACAGGGTTATTGGCGGCAAGGATTATGACTTTAGAGCAGCAAGGATGGATGAATACTTTTATGAATACGAAGGCCGGATCATCTGGGGGCTCACAGCCAGGATTCTTGCCCATTTTATAGACATTTTGAAAGAAACATAGTAAGCACGCCTCGGTTAGTCAAGGCGTGCTTTTGTTCATGTTAGAAAGAATTTATTAAGTACGGATCGGTGAATTCTTGCTCCTGCGCGAAACGGCACTACGACTTCGCTCTGTGAGATTTCGGTTAATTATTTGACCGCAGCCTGGAGCTTTCCGATGTATTGAAGCGCCTTGCCTGTACCGATAGCTACCGACTCAAGAGGGCTGGGAGCGACATTGACTGGTACAAAGATTTCCTTGGAAAGCCATTCTTCCATGCCTTTCATGAGAGCGCCGCCTCCAGTGATAATAACACCCTGGTCGACGATATCGCCGCTCAGTTCAGCAGGGCAATCCTCAAGTGTTGCGCGGATGGCCTCAAGAATGTGAAGAAGCGATTCTTTTAGGCAATCCCTGATTTCGTATGATGAAAGATTGATGGTCTTCGGCAGTCCTGTTACAAGGTCACGGCCGCGAACGTCCAATTTAAGTTCTTCATGGTCTACAAGTGCGTAGCCAATTTCCTTCTTGATTAGTTCCGCAGTCCTTTCGCCGATCAGGACGTTATATTCGTTGCGGACATGTTTAATAATATCCTCATCCATGCGGTCACCAGCAATTCTGATAGAATGGCAGGCAACTACCCCGCCAAACGAAATAATCGCTACTTCTGTCGTTCCGCCACCGATATCAACGACTACGTTCGCAATCGGCTCATCAACCGGGAGGCCTGCACCAATTGCTGCAGCAACAGGTTCTTCAATGAGATGAATCTTCTTTGCTCCCGCATTGCGGACAGCATCCATAATTGCACGGCGCTCAACGCTTGTGGATCCAGAAGGAGTACAAACGACCACATTCGGCTTTCTGAGCGCGAGGCCCAACTTCTTGGAAGCTTTTTTCATGATGCTTTTCAGTAATTCGGTTGTCATATCATAATCAGCTATGACTCCATCTTTTAGAGGGCGGATTGCAACGATTTTGCCGGGAGTTTTCCCAATCATTTCTTTTGCTTCCGTCCCAACAGCTACGACACTTTTAGTTTCTGTGTCAATCGCAACAACGGATGGTTCATTGACTGCGATTCCTTTATTTTTGCTATACACTAATATATTGGCTGTACCTAAATCGATTCCAATTTCACCATTTGATAGCATACCCTTCATATCCCCCTTTTGATTGCATTTCGGAAGCGAGGAAAAGCTGCCGAAATTATTCATATCCCATGTGATAAAACATAGACACAAGATAGACTTCTATTAGACTACCATCGGTTTGGGGGTAAAATTGGCTTTGTCATACAAAAGTTATCGAATTGTAAAGAAAGATGTAAAATTATGCAGAATATGAAAAGCTTGAAAGAATATTAAGCGGCATCTATGCCGATACTTGGATGGAAAAAGATTCACTTTTTGGAGTGGGAACCAAGTTTGTGTATAATAGAAACATTATGGTAACGTTTGGCGGGAGGTTCGTTTTGGATAGTTTGAAAAAATTGCTTGTAATCATCGGACCAACTGCTGTTGGAAAGACCAAATTGGGGATTGAACTTGCAAAACGCTACAATGGGGAAATTATTAGCGGGGATTCAATGCAGATATACCGAGGTATGGACATTGGAACAGCGAAAGTAACAGAAAGGGAGATGGAAGGGGTACGCCATCACCTCATTGACATTAAGGAACCGGATGAAAGCTTCTCGGCCGCGGAATTCCAGGAAATCGTCAGGGAGAAAATATCCGACATTTCCTCAAAAGGAAAGCTGCCAATTATTGTTGGCGGTACCGGCCTCTATATTCAATCGGTACTGTATGATTACCAATTTTCGGAGTCACCAGCCGATGAAAAATTTAGGGCACAGCTTGAAGAAAAGGCCCGGGTCGAGGGAAATGAGGCTGTCCACAAGGAACTCGCAAAGCTGGATCCCGAGGCGGCAAGCGATTTACATCCTAATAATTTGAGAAGGGTTATCCGCGCAATCGAGATTATTAAAGGGAGTGGTGTACCTTTACGTGATTACCAAAGCCGGAATGAACCAAACCTTCTCTATCAGGCAGCTGTTATTGGGCTAACCATGGAGAGGGAACAACTTTATAAGCGGATAAATAAACGCGTGGATTTAATGATGGAGGAAGGTCTCCTCGAGGAAGTCCGTACCCTGTTGAATAAGGGGTTCCGTAATACCCAGGCGATGCAGGCAATAGGTTATAAGGAATTCTTTCCGTATTTCGATGGAGAAAGAAATCTTGAAGAATCAGTTGAAATGTTAAAACAAAATTCACGAAGGTATGCAAAACGCCAGCTCACATGGTTTCGAAATAAGATGGATGTGGAATGGTATGATATGACAAACGAAGACGGCCTTTCAAAAAAAATAACCGAAATTTCCGGGTATGTTGAAGGAAAGCTTCAAGTAAAATCGAATACATAATAGTAGAGATAAAAGAGGAGGATTTTTATTATGAAAACAGCCATCAATATTCAGGACCAATTTTTGAACCAGCTTCGCAAGGACAACACAAATGTAACTGTATTCCTTTTGAACGGATTCCAATTGAGGGGCCAAATCAAAGGTTTCGATAACTTTACTGTCCTGTTTGAATCCGAAGGGAAACAGCAGCTTGTATATAAGCATGCCATTTCTACGTTTGCTCCTGCCCGCAATGTCCAATTGGACCTTGAAGGCCAATAAACCTAATGATCTAAGATAAACAGGCCCATTTTTGGGCCTTTTTTATTTTTCCATATATTTTACGGTGCTGTTGAATAAGTATAGTAAGAAGGAGGGCTTTCCCAGAAGGATTCCTATTCCAGAAAGGGGAGCCGGGTTTCCAAAGCCTGTTCCTTAAAACTTTACAGCTAAGAATGCGTATACTGTTTGATGATGAGAGGTGAACGCTTTGGACCAGCCTATGCGCATGAAAGACAATGGGCAAATCAGCATTGTGCTGAACAGCCAAAAACGAAAGCCTGCCACGAAGGAGTTAAGCCTCCCTCAGACATCACCTCGCATAACCAGCCAGGAACATGCCGCCTTAAAAGAAATAGAAGAAGAGTTGGGCGCGTTAGTTGGTATGGAGGAAATGAAAAAAACCATAAAAGAGATTTATGCCTGGATTTATATAAACAAAAAGCGCGAGGAAGCCGGATTGAAAGCCAAAAAACAAGCGCTCCATATGATGTTCAAAGGCAACCCTGGAACAGGGAAAACTACCGTTGCCAGGCTGATTGGGAAGCTGTTTCAGAAGATGAATGTTCTATCCAAAGGGCATCTGATAGAAGCGGAGCGAGCAGATTTGGTTGGGGAATATATCGGGCATACTGCACAAAAAACCCGCGATCTGGTCAAAAAGGCGCTGGGCGGCATTTTGTTCGTTGACGAAGCATATTCTCTTGGGCGTGGCGGCGAAAAGGATTTTGGCAAGGAAGCCATTGATACATTGGTGAAGCATATGGAAGACAAACAGCATGATTTCATTTTAATTCTTGCTGGCTATTCTCGTGAAATGGATTATTTTCTTTCGCTTAATCCTGGCTTGCATTCCCGCTTCCCGCTAGTAATTGATTTTCCTGATTATAAAATTGACCAGCTGATGGAAATCGCCGAACGAATGGCAAAGGAACGCGATTATGCACTAAGCCACGAAGCAGAACGGAAGCTGCGCGAGCATCTGGTCTGGCTAAGGTCCACCTTGTCTCCGAACGCTTTTTCAAATGGGCGGTATATCAGAAATATAATTGAAAAATCGATCCGTGCCCAGGCAATGAGACTTTTGCTGCAAAGCAGCTATGACAGGCACGACCTAATGACAATCCGCAGCAATGACCTTATTTTTGAGGAAGAGTAATGACCCTATTTGAGGGTCTATTTTTTTTGCTTAGAAACGAAAAAAGAGGGAAAGAAAAATAAGGACGGTATCCTTTAGGGCTTTTGGGCAGATAATTTGTAAGAGGTAAGCCGATTTGCTACTTTATGAGTAAGATGATGGGAGGAATGGAAAATGAACGATATTACAGTTTACACAACCAACACTTGACCGTACTGCACAATGATGAAAAACTTCCTTGAGGCTCAAGGATTGGACTATAAAGTAGTTAATGTACAAAATGACCCGATTGCAGCACAGCGGTTGGTTGATGAAACCGGTCAAATGGGTGTGCCGCAAACAAAAGTAAATGGCCATTGGGTGCTCGGTTTCGACCCTGAAACCCTGATGCAGTATGTGAATAAGTGATTGTGATTTTACTGAAAGAGGCCTCGGCCTCTTTTTTTGTGGTGTGCGGTTCCTGATGGGATTTGGTTTTTAGCGAGCGCTGCGAAAAATGCGAACAGTGCCTGTCACGCCTCGATTTTTCTTGATACACAGCGAATGTTTCACAGCTGGGTTGCCTGCGGGATGGTGAACGATGTTCGGTAACCAATCAGATGCGGACTGTTTTGTATAGACAGGTCAACTAGTATCCGCAGCTACCCCGTCGAATAGAGTTTATCCCCCGTTACTAAAAATTTATCGGACTGTTTTAGAAATATATCCCCCTTTTCCACAAATTTATCGGACGCTACTGAGAATATATCCCCCATTGTCACAATTATATCGCCAGTATTCACTAGTTTGGACACAAATGGTAACAAATTCGATGCGTCAAAAATTGACCGTCTCATCAAGATTGGACTTTTCAGGATTAGAGTATTCAATGAAGTTTTGGTATGATGGGAAAAAGAAAAGCGAAATGAGGTGGGCTCATGGAAACCAAGTTAGAGAAAGAAAGGGCAATCCTGGTCGGGTGCCAGACTACAGATGATGATGATCTCCGTTTTCAATATTCGATGGAGGAGCTGGTTTCCCTTACCGAAACGGCAAGAGGAGAAGTCCTGGTGTCGGTAATTCAGAAGCGGGAAAGAATCCATTCTGCTACATACATTGGCAAAGGGAAGGTAGAGGAGCTTAAGGGACTGGTAGAGCAGCTTGAAGCCGACCTTGTTATCTTTAATGATGAACTTTCACCAAGCCAAAAGCGGAACCTTGGCTCTGAGCTTGATGCAAGGATTATCGATCGGACACAGCTGATTCTGGATATCTTTGCCCAGCGAGCCCGTTCCAAAGAAGGAAAGCTACAGGTGGAACTCGCCCAACTTCAGTATCTATTGCCCCGTCTGGCGGGGCAGGGTATATCGTTATCCCGTCTTGGGGCCGGTATTGGTACGCGGGGACCTGGTGAAACGAAGCTTGAATCAGACCGGCGCCATATTAGAAGAAGGATTGATGAAATTAAGCAGCAGCTTGCGGTCATCGTCCAGCATCGGGACCGTTACCGGGAGCGCCGCAAAAAGAACAAGGCATTCCAGATAGCCATTGCTGGCTACACTAATGCCGGGAAGTCCACTTTATTCAACCGGCTTTCGGAAGCAGATTCTTATGAGGAAAATCAATTGTTTGCGACTCTCGATCCAATGACGAGGAAGGTTATTTTACCAAGCGGCTTTGTTGCCCTGATCACCGACACGGTTGGATTCATTCAGGATTTGCCGACGTCATTGATTGCAGCTTTCCGTTCAACACTGGAGGAGGTAAAGGAAGCAGATTTAATCCTTCATGTGGTCGACATGTCCAACCCTGATTATTTCCACCATGAAAAAACAGTGAACAGGCTGCTTGAGGAATTGGATGTTCATGACATACCGCAATTGACTGTTTACAACAAAAGAGATATCCAGCATCCTGATTTTGTTCCAACCGCCAATACGCCGACGGCATTTATTTCAGCTTTTGATAAAGACGATCGGGATGCACTGAAACGGAAAATTGAAGAAACAGCCATTTCGATAATGGAATCTTATAATGTCCTTATCCCGGCCACAGAGGGAAAGCTCTTGTCTCTGCTAAAAAATGAAACAATTTTAAGGGAACTTTCCTTTATTGAGGAGCATCAGCTATATAGCTGTAAAGGGTATACCTTGAGGGATCATCAAGTGACAGGGCATCTACAAAAATATACAGTTTAGAATGGAGCAGCAACATGTTTGAGCATATGAAACACGGAGACAAACTAAAACAACTTTCGAAGGAGGTAGAAGCTCAAGTACGGGAAATACACGAAGAAATTGATGCGACTGTAGAAATTAATCAATTCCGTGTCCTACAGAGTTTTCAAAAGCATAAGGTCAATGACTCTCATTTCATTCCTTCTACAGGCTACGGTTATGATGACGCGGGCCGAGATGTGCTGGCCAGCATTTATGCAGACGTTTTTGGGGCCGAGGCGGGGCTTGTAAGGCCGCAAATCATTTCGGGCACTCATGCGATTTCCATCGCGCTCTTTGGTATACTCCGACCGGGTGATGAGCTTTTATACATAACAGGAAAACCTTACGATACACTGGAAGAAATCGTTGGGATTCGCGGAACTGGTAATGGATCGTTGAAGGAATTTGGTATTTCTTATAACAGTGTTGAACTGACACAAGACGGCGGGATAGACTGGCAGGGAGTTGCCGATGTAATCAACCCCAATACAAAAATGATCGGTATTCAGCGTTCGAAAGGTTACGCAACAAGACCCTCCTTCACGGTTGAGGAAATTGGCCAGATGTGCAAATTTGTAAAGGAAATTAAAAGCGATGTTGTCGTGTTTGTGGACAATTGCTACGGAGAATTTGTGGAAACGATGGAGCCTTGCCATGTTGGAGCCGATTTGATGGCAGGCTCGCTGATAAAGAATCCAGGTGGCGGCATAGCTAAAACTGGCGGTTACATTGTAGGTAAACAGGAATACGTGGACTCATGTTCGTATCGGATGACGTCTCCTGGGATTGGTGCCGAGGCTGGAGCATCGCTATACAGTCTCCAGGAAATGTATCAGGGGTTCTTTTTGGCTCCTCATGTTGTTGGGCAGGCACTCAAAGGAGCGGTTTTTACTTCGGCTATCCTGGAGAGATTCGGGATGAAATCGCAACCAAGTTGGGACGCGAAAAGGACTGATTTAATTCAATCTGTTCAGTTTGATGACCGCGAGAGGATGCTAGCTTTCTGCCAGGCCATCCAGTATGCCTCTCCGGTAAATTCTTATGTAACTCCGTATCCAGCCTATATGCCAGGTTATGAGGACGATGTCATTATGGCAGCAGGGACATTCATACAGGGAGCAAGCATTGAATTGACAGCTGACGGCCCGCTTAGACCGCCTTTTGTAGCGTATGTACAAGGGGGACTGACGTATTCCCATGTGAAAATTGCTGTATGTCTTGCGCTGGACCGATTGATAGAAAATAAAATGGCGTAAGAAGAAGGACAGCGGGATGTACCGCTGTCTTTTCGCGTTGTTGTTTTGGCTCATAACACGAGCAGTAAAAAATAGTGGAAATGGTGGTCAATAAGGGGTCTTGACGACTCTGCTGATTATGGAATGGAGAGCCCGGTCGTCAATAGAGGTTCTTGGCGACCCTGGAGGTAAAGAATTAGTAGCTACGGTCGTCAATAGAGGTTCTTGACGACCCTGGGGGTAAAGAATTAGTAGCTACGGTCGTCAATAGAGGTTCTTGACGCCCCTGCAGGTAAAGAATTGGTGGGTACGGTCGTCAATAGAATTTCTTAATCCTTATGCCGCCAAGATTTGGGCTTTTGCCCATCTGTTTAGCCGTAAACAATGGATAGTTGCGCGGCCTCAGTATATCCCATTTCTTAAGAAAAAGTTTTAGAATACGCATCAAAGGGAAAGCGAGTACAGGAATAGTTTTTCCCGCTTTGAGCGACAAATAAGGAGTGGCTGAAGATCCTCCCGCTAAAATGAAGTATTCTTCATTTATTTTCCCCCTGGATTCAAAAACCATGTCAGAAAACCTAACATATGATTGACAACATACATTACATTGAATATAATTCAACTATGAAACACAAAAGGGAGGAGAAATCATGGGGGGAAGTGAAATCCGCCGCTCCATGCCGCTGTTTCCGATCGGAATTGTGATGCAGCTTACAGATTTGACTGCACGGCAAATCCGATATTATGAAGAACACCAGTTGATTTCTCCAGCAAGAACAGAAGGAAACAGGCGGATGTTTAGTTTGAACGATATTGACCGTTTGCTCGAAATTAAGGAATTGATTGACCGTGGTATAAATATGGCGGGAATCAAGCAGTTATTCCTTGTAAAGCAATCCGAACAGCCGGAACTTGAAGCGGAAGAAAAACCAAAAAAGAATCTTACCAATGATGAGTTAAGGAAGTTGCTTCGCAATGAGTTGCTGCAGGCTGGACGGTTTAACCGTTCCACGCTCAGGCAAGGGGATATGTTCCGGTTCTTTCATTAAATCTGTCTTAACACCTTAAAAGTCGGTAAGCATTCCTTGTAGGCAGCTGAGCCTAAAGGTCGGGATTTCCCTTTCGAAAAATTTCGCTTTGCTGCCTATTAGTGGGGATTGAGAGAACCCACGAACTGTCATTTACATTAAAGGAGGAAGTTACTTGAGTAGATTTACTAGAGAAGACATTAAACGTTTAGCAAATGAAGAAAATGTGAAATTCATCCGGTTGCAGTTCACCGATATTCTGGGAACCATTAAGAATGTTGAAATTCCAGTTTCCCAGCTTGATAAAGCACTTGATAATAAGATGATGTTTGACGGATCTTCCATTGAAGGCTTTGTCCGTATTGAAGAATCCGATATGCTTCTTTATCCAGACCTTGATACATGGGTTGTATTCCCGTGGACCGCTGAAAAAGGCAAGGTTGCCCGGTTGATTTGTGATATTTACAATTCAGACGGCACACCGTTTTCCGGTGATCCGCGCAATAACTTGAAAAAGGTTCTTAAGGAAATGGAAGAGCTTGGCTTCACGAATTTCAATCTAGGGCCTGAACCAGAATTCTTCCTGTTCAAGCTTGATCATAAAGGTGAACCTACTCTTGAGCTGAACGACAATGGAGGATATTTCGACCTTGCTCCGACTGACCTTGGTGAAAACTGCCGCCGTGATATCGTTCTTGAACTTGAAGAAATGGGCTTTGAAATCGAAGCTTCCCATCACGAAGTGGCACCAGGCCAGCACGAAATCGATTTTAAATATGCTGATGCAATTAGAGCATGTGACGATATTCAAACATTCAAGCTTGTTGTAAAAACCATTGCAAGGAAGCATGGCCTGCATGCAACATTCATGCCGAAGCCGCTCTTTGGAGTAAGTGGATCCGGAATGCACTGCAACCTTTCATTGTTTAAAAACGGTGAAAATGCATTCTTTGACACAGAAGGCGAACTCAAGCTTAGTGAAACTGCATATCAATTTATTGCGGGTATTTTGAAGCACGCTACAAACTTCACTGCAGTTACGAATCCGACTGTAAATTCATACAAGCGCCTTGTACCAGGTTATGAAGCACCTTGCTATGTTGCCTGGTCTGCTCAAAATAGATCACCGCTTGTTCGTATTCCTGCATCACGCGGCCTAAGCACACGTGTTGAGGTGAGAAGCGTTGACCCTGCAGCAAATCCATATCTTGCAATGGCTGTACTTCTAAAGGCGGGGCTTGATGGAATCAAAAACAATCTTACTCCGCCTGCGCCGGTTGACCGCAACATCTATGTAATGGACAGAGAAGAGCGGAATGCAGAAGGGATAACTGATCTTCCGGCAACACTAGCACAAGCATTGGAATACCTGAAATCAGATGAAGTTATTGTCTCCGCACTTGGTGAGCATATCTTCGAACACTTCGTTGAAGCGAAAGAAATCGAATGGGATATGTTCCGTACACAGGTTCACCCTTGGGAGCGCGAGCAATACATGACAATGTATTAAACGGAATACATTATTACTAAAATCAGCCCTGAGTAAAACTCGGGGCTGTTTTTTATGAAAAACGTCAACTTTGTTGACAAGATTATTCCGATTTTGTATAGTAGGTGGCGAACAAATCGAAGGAGTGAACCAATTTGAGCCAAAGCTCGGAATTATTACAGAATCTTGATCTTATCGATTTACTTAGCGAGCGCCACGGATTGGTTCGTGAAATTGCTGAAAAATCGTGGAATGATAATAGTGAAATCTATATCTCCAACTCTGAATGGTACATTATGTCACGCATCTATAAAAAACATCCTACCATCTCTTATGTCTCCAAAAACGTCAGTATCTCGAGGCAAGCTACTCATAAGTTCATAAAAAGCCTTGAAGCGAAGGGGCTTGTTGAAATACACAATGTTGAAAACAACAAAAAAGAGAAATCAATTAAATTAACTGCACTAGGGGAAGAATGCTATGAAAAAAATGAAGCCCTTAAGGCAACGCTTGAAAAAAAGATAGCATTGCGAATTGGTGAAGATCGGCTTGAATTGCTAAAGGAAATATTGAAGGCTGATTGGGGTATATAAATCCGAATAAGAGAAGGTTTTTCCTTTAACCCTCCGGTTGTCAACCAGATTGACATAAGGAGGGTTTTTTAGTAAAATAAATTAGTCAACCTTGTTGACGAAATATCAAGTCAGCAAGGAAATGTGCATAGAGTTAGCAGCATAGGTACAAGTCAGGGGGAACTAGAATGGACCAAACAGAAATAAATAAACAAACGTATGATGCAAACCAGATTCAAGTGTTGGAAGGATTGGAAGCAGTCCGGAAACGTCCTGGGATGTATATTGGTTCTACTTCCTCAAGAGGCCTTCATCACCTTGTATGGGAAATTGTCGATAATAGCGTTGATGAAGCGCTTGCCGGTTATTGTGATGAAATTAACATTATAATTGAGGAGGATAACAGCATAACAGTTAAGGATAATGGCAGGGGCATCCCGGTTGGTGTGCATGAAAAAGAAGGAAGGCCTGCGGTTGAAGTCATTCTTACCGTCCTGCATGCAGGCGGAAAGTTCGGCGGAGGCGGATATAAGGTTTCCGGAGGCTTGCACGGCGTAGGTGCTTCGGTTGTAAATGCGCTGTCTAGTTTGCTTGAAGTTTGGGTTCACCGTGATGGAAAAATTCATTATATGAATTTCTCTCGTGGTATCCCCCAAACCGAACTTAAGGTAATAGGAGACACAGACCACACTGGTACAACGATTCACTTTATTCCAGATGGAGAAATTTTCACAGAAACGCTTGAATATGAATATGGCATCCTTGAGGGCAGATTAAAAGAGCTTGCTTATTTGAATAAGGGAATTAAAATTACCTTATCTGATAAACGCGGTGAAGGCCGTACGGATGAGTTCTACTTTGAAGGCGGTATTAAATCTTACGTTGAGCATTTAACAAAAGAGAAGCCACTCAATCCGGAACCAATTTTCATTGAAGGTGAGCAGAGCGGCATTACGTTGGAAATTGCGCTCCAGTACAATGAGGGCTTTGCCAGCCAAATATTATCTTTTGCCAATAATATTAATACACATGAAGGCGGAACTCATGAAGTTGGCTTCAAAACAGCATTAACCAGAATGATAAATGAGTATGCCCGTAAGAGTGGGATTTTAAAGGAGAATGAAACCAACTTCTCTGGTGAAGACACTCGTGAAGGCTTGATTGCGATTATTTCTGTGAAGCATCCGGATCCGCAGTTTGAAGGGCAAACTAAAACAAAGCTCGGAAACTCTGAGGTAAAATCAATCACAGACTCCATTATGTCGGAAAAACTTGAACAGTTTATGCTTGAGAACCCGATCGTTGCAAAAAGTATCGTAAATAAATGTATACTTGCTTCAAAGGCAAGGATTGCGGCAAAGAAAGCGAGAGAACTGACGAGAAGAAAAACTGCTCTTGAAGTTTCAAATCTTCCAGGAAAGCTCGCAGACTGTTCTTCAAAGGATCCCGCCCTCAGCGAATTATATATCGTGGAAGGAAACTCGGCTGGAGGATCAGCAAAACAGGGAAGGGATCGTTATTTCCAGGCGATACTCCCATTACGGGGTAAAATCCTGAACGTTGAAAAAGCCGGAATGGATAGAATCCTTCATAACGGAGAAATTGGGACACTAATAAAGGCTATTGGAGCAGGCATTGGTGACAACTTCGATATTGAAAAAGCCAGATATCATAAGATTGTTATCATGACTGATGCCGACGTAGATGGAGCCCATATAAGGACGCTTATGCTGACGTTTTTCTATCGATTTATGAGGGAAGCAATCGAAAATGGCTATGTCTATATTGCTCAGCCGCCTTTATATAAAATACAGCAAGGCAAAAATATTCAATATGCGTATAATGCAAAGGAACTTGAAGAAATACTGGCAACCCTGCCAAGCTCTCCAAAACCCAACCTGCAGCGCTATAAAGGGCTGGGGGAAATGAATCCAGAGCAATTATGGTCTACTACGATGAATCCTGAAACGAGGACTCTTTTAAGGGTAAGCATAGAGGAAGCAGAAGTTGCCGATGAAATTATCGATATGCTGATGGGGGACAAGGTAGACCCGCGCCGCGTGTTTATAGAGGAAAATGCAGTATACGCCACACTTGATGTTTAATACCCGGATTTAACCATGATATAAAAACGACAAAAAGGCGGGCCTTTAAATTTAAAGGTCCGCCTTTTTCTTATTGTTGTTGGATGAATGTAACAACCTTTTCATGAACCTCCTCAGAAGTCATGTTCAATTTAATGGCCAATTCCTTGAAAAGAATTTTTTGAAGGCCGAGCAGTAATTTTCTATCTTGTTCATAAAATTTTTTGCCCTCCAACTCGACTTCTATTTGCCTTCTCATTAACGTATTAATGATTTTAGCTATCTCAAGGCGATTACCTTTAGATACAATTTCGTGATACTTTTGGTTTCTCAAGTTCGGATTGTCAATCCATAACTTTCCGGGCTTTTTGAAAGAATAAAGAAGTGCCTGGGCATCGTCTTCATGAATCAATTCCTTCATAATGACTCTTTCGTTGTCTACTGGAGTACTAATAGTGAGTTTATGACTATTGTCCAATGGATGCATAACGTAATAGTTCTTGGTAACCCCCGCGATTGTCTTCTCGCAAATATCATCAATTTCACAAATACCGTGTGCAGAGTAAATAATCAAATCCCCTATGTTATACATGTATCTACACTCCCATTTAAATTGTCAACCAAGTTTATTATATCACGAAATAGAAAATCGTCAACTAGATTGACAATATTGAAAGAGCCAATTAGATTAATTCCCCATTGAGGAAGTAAGATAGTATGAATAGTAATAAATGGCCAGAATTACTAGTTCTTTTTTAAAAACCGAAGTTATATCACTAGAAAAAGTGTGACAAAATAGTGAACTTTTTTTGTGACTAAGTATGGAAGGATAGTATATAATGATAAGTAAAGAATAAGATGAAACAAAAACAACCGCCAAGGGGGATTGGCGGCGGTTTGGGGTATGAAAGGCATTTTTCAATGCGTTTTGTCGGGGCCTGCTAAGCAATATGCCTGCAGGCGGAAAGCAGATCTGTATCTGGTTGCATATTCGTGTAAGTATCATGATGGAAAGCTGCAAGATGCGTCTTGTTGCAGAGACCTGGCTGGTTGTGTGTCGTAGATGCCACTTCATTTTCATCTTGTTGCTCCATAGTAGTTGGAGCCTGTTGAATTCAAGGGTGTGAAAAACAGGATGAGTCATGATGTAATACTGGCCCCAGCGTATGAAGCGAGAATACAAAGCTGCACGTTCTAGCTGCTGCGGTGTTTGTTTATCTAAGTTGATTTGACTGGCTGATTCTAGTAGTAACTGGATCCTCGTTTGTGTAGTTTCTGGTTGTTAAGAAAAATCTACAGTTAATTCTTGATGTGTTGCACAAATCTAAACAATTGCTCTGGTTGTTTTTTATTCATGCTGCAATTGCTATTGATGTGTCTCTGTATTTATAAAATATCAGATTCCAAGTTAAAAAAGGTGGCTTCTTAGTTAAGTTCACATTTCTGTAAAAACAATATGGCAAACTTTTGAATAAGGGAAATGGGGGATTGAATTAATATGATTAGAATGGCTGTTGCTGGAGTTCTGGGGTTTATCCTTGTATTTGTTGAATCTTACATAGTTATGGCTCTCAAGGGGTATGTCACGATAGAGTTTGGTGGAATTGCGCCATTTATAGGGGTATGGTCCATGAATTTTTTCCTTGTCTTTTCAATATTGTCCCAAATCAAGGTTTGGTATGTAGAACGGCTGGAAGCTCGAGAGGATGCACCTGCCGGCAGATAGGAATAATTTAAATAACAAAGAAAAAACAGGCTAACCCAGGGTAGCCTGTTTTTTAATGGATGCTTCTGTAAACCCCGATCACTTTTCCAAGAATAGAAACCTCTCTTAAAATAATTGGTTCCATTGCAGAGTTTTCAGGCTGAAGGCGGAAGTAGTCTTTTTCTTTGTAGAACCGTTTACAAGTCGCTTCGTCCTCAGTGGTCATAGCAACAACGATGTCACCATTATTGGCTGTCTGCTGTTGTTTCACTATTACATAATCCCCATCAAGGATGCCCGCCTCAATCATACTTTCTCCCATTATCTCAAGCATGAATACCTGCTCGTCCGATGGCACCATTCTTTCAGGGAGCGGGAAGTATTCCTCGACATTTTCAACCGCGGTTATTGGCTGGCCGGCTGTGACACGGCCGACGACAGGGACATTCACAATCCTTGATTGTGGAATGTAGTTTTCCTCAATCTCCAGAATTTCGATGGCTCTTGGTTTCGTTGGGTCCCGCCTAATCAGGCCTTTCATCTCCAGCCTTTCGAGATGGCCATGGACGGTGGAGCTGGAAGCAAGACCAACAGCTTCTCCTATTTCACGGACGGAAGGTGGATATCCCTTTTTTTTGACTTCGCCCTTTATAAAGTCCAGAATCTCCTGCTGACGTTTTGATATTTTAGCCATATATGGATACACCTCTTCTGGTAATGTTACCTTATTATAGCATGTCCTTCCCAAAAACACAAACATAAGTTCGAGTTATTGGTTGACGTCAAACAAGTGTTCGTACTATAATAAAAACAAAGAACCGAACATATATTCGCGGAGGGGTTTATCCTATGAAAAAAATATGGAGCAATTATTCGTACGTCATTATTATTTTGGCACTAAGCTGCATCTTTGCATTTTCTGCAAATATCCTGAATAAGCCTGCAGATGAAAACAAATACATAACTGTTACAATAGAGGAAGGCGATTCTCTTTGGGAGATTGCTGGAGAATTGTCAGAAAACCATTCAATGGATCGCTCTGAAATCGTGAATTGGCTCAAGAAAAATAATCAGTTAGCCGGGGAAACAATTTTTCCAGGTGAGGAGTTAATAGTCCCAGTAAAGAAGAATCGTCTGGAAACCGGAACAGAGCTCGCTAGTGCCGGGGAAAATGAATAGGCAAGGAGGTTCGGTAAGGTGAGGGCAGTTATATATTGCCGTGTGAGCACGGATAAGGAAACCCAGGAAACCTCACTTAAAAGGCAGGAGGAAGAGTTGATTGCGCTTGCCAGCCGAAGTGCGATGGAAACTATCTCCATAATCAGGGAACAGGCAAGTGGTTATACACTTGAAAGAGATGGCCTTTTGCAGATGTTGGACCTTGTCCATGAAAAGGAAGTGGACGCCATACTAATACAGGATGAAACGCGTCTTGGAAGAGGAAACGCTAAGATTGCAATCCTTCATGTATTGTCAAAGGCGGGCGTGAAACTGTTCAGCATTGCGCATGATGGCGAACTGCAATTATCAGAATCAGATTCAATGATTCTCAATATTGTCGGGATGGTAGAAGAATATCAGAGGAAATTACATAACATCAAAATTAGGCGTGGAATGAAAAGGGCAATAGAAAATGGGTATAAGCCTCAAAAGAACCTAAAACATATTGATGAGGCGCCAGGCAGGGAGAGAAAGGAATTGCCTGCTGAAGAAATAGTCAAACTGAAGAATAACGGGCTGACTTTTGCCGAAATCGCGGCGACACTTCGGGGCTTTGGGTACGATGTGTCTAAAGCTACCGTCCACAGAAGATATCGAGAGATAGACGCAAGGGAAGAACAATAGGCATCTGCCTTGTAAAATATGTAGAGTTCTAGTATCATGCATGGTAGTTTATTCGAAAGAGGGATTTGCCATGCTTTCAAAAGAAAAGATGAACCGCATCAATGAATTAGCCAGGAAGGCAAAAGCAGATGGCTTAACAGAGGATGAGGCGAAAGAACAATCCATGTTGAGAAAGGAATATCTTCAGGTTTTCCGTTCTTCCATGCTTGACACATTAACCAATACGACCTTCATCGACCCGATTGGGAATGATGTAACACCACAAAAAATCAAAAACAGAAAGAAAGGGCGCCATCTGCATTAATGGCGTCTTTCTGTTTTGAAATCTGCCTGGAATAAGTTGTTTACGTTTCTTTTTTGTCATAAAAGGGAACTTTAGATACAGGCAGGGGAAGTAATTTGTTGTCTAACAGGCAGTAGGCTATAATAATAAAGTGGTACGAAACTGAATAGTGAAAGGATGTATCTCATGTTTGATCAAATTGATGCTTTGTCCGTAACCTCGATCAGAACATTGTCGATCGATGCAATTGAAAAAGCTAATTCCGGGCATCCAGGAATGCCGATGGGTGCAGCACCAATGGCGTATACGCTATGGACCCGTTACATGAACCATAATCCAAAGAACCCAAACTGGTTCAACAGGGACCGTTTTGTTTTATCAGCGGGACATGGTTCGATGCTGTTGTACAGCCTTCTTCATTTATCTGGATATAACGTAACAATGGATGACATAAAAAACTTCCGCCAGTGGGGCTCCAAAACACCAGGGCATCCTGAGTATGGCCATACAGAGGGTGTCGAAGCGACCACAGGGCCATTAGGCCAGGGTATTGCGATGGCAGTTGGTATGGCGATGGCTGAACGCCATGTTGCCGCGGTTTACAATAAAGACAAATTTGAACTTGTTAACCACTATACATACAGCATCTGTGGTGATGGCGACCTGATGGAAGGCGTTTCCGCAGAAGCTGCATCGCTGGCTGGCCATCTTAAGCTCGGACGCCTGATTGTTCTTTATGATTCAAATGATATCTCTCTAGATGGAGATCTTCATCAGTCGTTCTCTGAAAGCGTAAAGGATCGATTCCTTGCTTATGGATGGCAATATATCCGAGTGGAGGATGGAAATGACCTTCATGAGGTAGCGCGTGCGCTTGAAGAAGCTAGGAATAATGTAGACCAGCCTACTATGATTGAAGTGAAAACAGTCATTGGCTATGGTTCACCAAACCTTGCCGGGAAATCTGACGTACACGGGGCTCCGCTCGGAATGGACGAGCTTAAGCTCACAAAAGAAGCATATAAATGGACATTTGATCAAGACTTCCACGTTCCTGAGGAAGTTTACGACCATTTCCGCAAAATGATTGCAGAGCATGGCGAGAAGAAAGAGAAGGAATGGAATGATCTTTTTGATCAATATAAGAAGGAATACCCAGAATTGGGAACACAGCTTGAGCAAGCTCTAAGCGGTGAACTTCCTGAAGGCTGGGATAAGGACCTTCCTGTATATGAAGAAGGCAAGAGCCTTGCAAGCCGGGCTTCTTCAGGTGAGGCTTTGAATGCTATTGCTAAAAACCTCCCTACCTTCATTGGAGGTTCTGCAGACCTTGCTGGCTCCAATAAAACACTAATTAAAAATTCCAGTGACTTTATGCCTCATTCTTATGAAGGCAGGAATATTTGGTTCGGTGTTCGCGAATTTGCGATGGGAGCTGCCTTAAATGGTATGGCTCTGCATGGCGGATTAAAAGTATTTGCAGGGACATTCTTCGTTTTCTCTGATTACCTTCGTCCTGCTATCAGGCTTGCGGCTCTAATGGGCTTGCCAGTCACTTATGTATTTACGCATGACAGTATCGCTGTAGGGGAAGATGGCCCTACACATGAGCCTGTTGAGCAGCTGGCGGCTTTAAGGGCTATGCCGAATCTGGGTATCATCCGTCCTGCAGACGGCAATGAAACAGCTGCAGCTTGGAAACTTGCGGTAGAATCAAGGGATAAGCCTACAGCGCTTGTACTCACCAGGCAAAACCTGCCGACAATCAAAGGTACAGATAAAAATGCGTATGAAGGCGTATCAAAGGGAGCTTATGTTATCTCCCCAGCTCAAAAAGATACTCCTGATGCACTTCTTTTAGCCTCCGGTTCTGAGGTTGGCCTAGCAGTCAAGGCTCAGGCAGAGCTTGCCAAGGAAGGGATTGAAGTGTCCGTAGTGAGCATGCCTTCCTGGGATCGCTTTGAACAGCAATCTAAGGAATATAAAGAGTCAGTCATTCCTAAAGCAGTCAAAAAACGTCTTGGTATAGAAATGGGTGCTTCCCTTGGATGGCACCGCTATACAGGTGATGAAGGGGAAGTCCTAGCCATCGATACATTTGGTGCATCTGCCCCTGGTGAAAAAATCATGGAAGAGTACGGCTTTAGTACAAGCAATGTTGTTTCTAAGGTGAAAGAACTGTTGAACAACTAATAGACATAAGAAGGAGAGGCCGGAATAAGTTTTCCGGCCTCTTTCCTTATGGGATTACAGGATATCCAATTCTACGATTAATGCAAGTAACAGTTGAATCAGGACTTGAATGTTTACAGCGATTTGTGTGTCCGTGGTTGTAACTGTTACACCACGGCAGTTTTCGACAATCGTACGCTGCCTAGTTGTTTGATGGATTCTGGAAGATTCCAGAAGTTCCTGGGAGACTCTTTCGGCTAATGCGCCATCTGCAATGGACAAGCGAATGACTGCATTAATGGCAGCCTGCAGTGCAACCTGCAGAGAAACGGCAGCCTTCGTATCAGTCGAAGTAACTGTACAATCAACGGAATTCCTAACTACGATCACTTCGTCAGAGCATTGGGTAGCAACGCTGCGCTGCCGTGCTTCCTGCGTTTTATTAATCCTTCCAGATCCTGATAGCGGATGGTCTTCCCCGCTTAAAGCTGACCAAGAGTTGCAGCTTGAATGGCTTCTTCTTCGGCTCAATGTTATTCCTCCTATCTTTGTTTTCCCTACTAGACTATTCAGGGGAAAGAAAGAAGGTATGGACAAATTATCGAGGTCATTAGTCTATTTTTTATGTTTTCTAGAAAATCCGGGTTTCCAAACTAGATTTACATCATTATCGTATTTATGCATATGGTGCTGTTCCTCAATTTCTGGAGTATGATGTGAACCTTTTCCATCCGATCCTGAACCTGCCCGATTATGCTGATTTAAGAATGCATCGGTCTGCTCCTTCAATCGGTGAACCAAATCCCTCACCCTTTCTCTGTCTTCAGGTGACATTGATTTTTTGTTTACTCCATATTTATTAAGTGTTTTTGAAACAATCAACTTCATAATATCGCCTGACAAGTCGCTTCCATTATGATTTTTCACAATGATTCCTCCTATTTGCTGAATTATAATATCCTATGGTAACAGGCGTTTACCCGCATGAGCAAAAGGTGGAGTTTTGGCTAAAGAGTTAGGTGGAATTTTATGATTGTATGTAAAACTCTCAACAAATTATATAAAAATGGTTTTATCATTGAAATAACCGCAAAAATCGTGACAGTCCATTGAGAGAATAGTATAATTAAGGATAAGGTAAATTTTGAATTATCCGAATTAATTACTTTCTAATACTTTTTTCAACGACCTTCCCATCATGTCCTTTACATCAGGTTTATTTCTTGTTCTCACATTTAGTGATGTCTGCCTTTCCTAAAGTCCATTAACGGGGAGAGAATGAAGATGAGAAAATATCAACTCTATTTAATAGAAGACGAGTTTGCTTCACATTACTTCGGAAGAGAGCGCATATTTTTTCATTTGTTTAGGGAAAATAGGCAGGCTGAAGGAGAATTAAAGAAGGTCACAGATTTACAGATCAATTTTATAACCAAGCCCATGCCCGTTTTGAGAATCCATCAGCTTTTACACAGACAGCTGGAAAAAACCAAAGGATTCTCAGTACAAAATGGATTATATAAAATAGAAGCAAACGGAAAAATTAGTTCAGCAACACTCGCTGTATTTGAGCAGCATATTCTTATTACCGCGGATGGCGGTTATGAAGCGGAAACGGCATTCTTTGAAGTTCTCCGTAAATGCGAAGCCTCTTTCCTTGCCATTGATCTTGATAATACAAAATATGGCTGGCTTAGGCCAATTAAGGAAAGAAAATTTGTCTAATGCAGTCGAATTGGTGTATAATTACGCTTGGTAATTTACATTTTTGAAGGACAACATGGAGGAGGAAATACGATGGCTACAGGCTGGTGGATCGCCATTGTGGTACTGGCATTGATTGTCGGTATCGTAATTGGATTTTTTATAACACGCAGGTACATGATGGATTATTTGAAGAAAAATCCGCCTATTAATGAACAAATGTTAAAAGTTATGATGATGCAAATGGGCATGAAGCCTTCTCAAAAGAAAATCAATCAAATGATGGCTGCAATGAACAAGCAGCAAACAAAATAAGTTGGACAAGGCATCCTCGGATAGAGGGTGCTTTTCTATTTGAATAAATATGTTGTTACAATCTTCCTTATTTTTAAAAAATTTGTTAAAATAGGTTTCTTGTGGGGGCTCTTTTAGATGATTAAAAAATAGAGATTAGGGGGAAGTCATGAGAATATTTGCAGAGTTAAAATGGTTCTTCTGGGAGGAACGGAAAGCGTATGTATCAGGTATTCTGGTTTTGATGTTCGTCGCCTTTCTCCAGCTCATTCCACCAAAGGTAATTGGGATTGTTGCTGATAGCGTCAAAGACGGAACCATTACTAAAGCAGGCCTGGGTAAATGGGTTGCCATTTTGCTCAGTGCGGGTTTAGCCATGTATGTTATGAGATATTTCTGGAGAATCATGATTTTCGGTTCAGCTGTGAAATTGACGAGGAAGCTCCGAGATCAATTGTTTGAACACTTTACAAAAATGTCTCCAGGGTTTTATCAAAATAGACGTATCGGGGACTTAATGGCTCACGCAACAAACGACCTTCAGGCAATCCAGCAGACAGCAGGGGTTGGCGTATTGACGCTTGTAGACTCCCTTGCGACAGGCGGGTTTGTTATCCTGGCCATGGCTTTTACGATTAGCTGGAAGCTGACTCTGATTGCGCTTATCCCAATGCCTTTAATGGCTTGGCTGACAAGCTGGTTTGGAACAATGCTTCACCGTTCGTTTCATAAAGCACAGGAAGCCTTCTCTTCGTTAAATGATAAAACCCAGGAAAGTATATCAGGCATCAAGGTAATCAAGACATTTGGGCAGGAACAAGAGGACATCGAGGATTTTACCAAGCAGTCCGAGGATGTTGTTGAAAAGAACATAACCGTAGCAAAAATAGATGCTCTTTACGATCCGACTATTTCAATCATTGTAGCCATTTCATTTTTCCTCTCTATCGGTTTCGGGGCGCGCGACGTGTTAAACGGAACAATGACGATAGGTGAACTTATTTCTTTTACTACATATTTGGGACTTTTAATTTGGCCAATGCTGGCATTTGGATGGCTCTTCAATATTGTTGAACGGGGCCGCGCTTCGTATGACAGGGTAGCTTCACTTTTAAGACAGCCCCAGGAAATCCAGGATACTCCGGAGGCAATTGCAAATATTCCTGCTGGAGAGATCGAATATTGCATTAAAGAGTTTGCATTTCCAGGCGAGGAAAGCCCGTTGCTAAAAGATGTTTATTTTTCAATCGGAAAAGGGGAGACACTCGGGATTGTCGGGAAGACAGGTGCCGGAAAAACTACACTGCTCAAGCTTCTGATTCGGGAATACACCAATGTATCTGGAGAAATCCGTTTTGGAGGAGCAAATATTGAAAGCTATCGCCTTGAGCAACTAAGAGAGGCGATTGGATATGTGCCTCAGGACCATTTCTTGTTTTCGGCAACGGTTGCAGAAAACATTGCCTTTGCAAGGCCTGATGCATCAAGAGATGAAATTATCGCTGCAGCCAAGCTCGCCAATATCCATGAGGATATTCTCGGTTTTACAAATGGATATGAAACAGTGGTTGGAGAACGTGGTGTTTCATTATCAGGGGGGCAAAAACAACGGATTTCGATTGCCCGTGCGCTTATCCTGAATCCTGAAGTTTTGATCCTTGATGATTCCTTATCAGCGGTTGATGCCAAGACAGAAGAAGCCATTCTTGGAGCCCTGAAGCAGGAGAGGGAAGGGAAGACAACGATTATTACATCCCATCGCCTGAGTGCCATCCAGCATGCAAACCTCATCCTCGTCATCGAAGAGGGCAGGATTACAGAGCGGGGAACACATGAGCAGTTGATGGAAAATGACGGATGGTACCGCGAAATGTACTTGCGCCAGCAGCTTGAAGAGCTTGTTGAACATGGGGGGCAATAAGTTGGATACAAACCTGACAGACAAGGAACAGAGAAAGGTTTTATACCGTCTTCTGTCCTATACAAAACCGCATAAAAAGGCAATCGCAATCGCGTTTGCACTTCTTCTCTTGACGACAATCGGAGACATTGCAGGGCCATACCTGGTAAAAATATTTATAGATGATTATTTGCTTCCAAACAATATTGAATTTCGTCCGTTATTGACTCTGGGGATCATTTACATGGGGACACAGGTGGCTAAGGCATTTCTGTTGTATTACCAGCTAGTTAAATTCCAGGAAATTGCCCTGAAGATTATCCAGCAGCTGAGGATTGATGTTTTCTCAAAGGTGCAGGCACTTGGGATGCGCTATTTTGATAAAACACCGGCAGGGAGCATTGTCTCGAGGGTAACCAATGACACAGAAGCCATTAAAGACATGTTTGTAACCGTAATTGCTACGTTTATTCAAAGTGGCTTCCTTCTTTTCGGTATTTTCATTGCGATGTTCATGCTTGATGTGAAGCTTGCTTTATTCTGTTTAGTCCTGCTTCCAGTTATTTTTGCTGTCATAGTACTGTATAGGAAGTTCAGCTCCCGCTACTATCTCGATATGAGGGAGAGGCTTAGCCAGCTCAATGCAAAGTTGAGTGAATCACTTCAGGGTATGCCGATTATCCAGGTATTCAGGCAGGAAAAGCGGCTTCGCAAGGAATTTGGTGATATAAACGAGCGCCATTATATGGCCGGAATGAAGAACATTAAGCTGGATGCACTTTTACTGCGGCCAGCAATTGATATGATTTATATCTTGGCCCTGATTTTGGTCCTAAGTTATTTTGGCGTTGCATCACTCGAAGTATCCGTTGAAATCGGGGTACTATATGCATTTGTGAATTATCTTGATCGATTCTTTGAGCCAGTCAACCAGATGATGATGAGGCTGTCCCTTTATCAACAGGCAATTGTAGCGGGGTCGAGGGTATTCCGCCTGCTTGATGAAGAGGAACTTGCACCTACACAGAATGAAGATATAGACCTCAAGGTTCAGGATGGTAAAATTGAAATCAAAAATGTCAGCTTTTCCTATGATGGCAAGACAGATGTTCTTAAAAATATTTCTTTTACCGCAAATCCAGGCGAGACAGTCGCCCTTGTCGGACACACTGGGAGCGGAAAGAGCTCAATTATTAATCTGCTTATGCGGTTCTATGAATTTGACCGTGGGGAAATCCTTATTGATGGCGTGTCCTCGAAGAATTTTTCAAAGGATGAATTGCGGAAGAGGATGGGCCTTGTTCTTCAAGATCCGTTCTTGTTCTATGGGACGGTTGCGGATAATATTCGCCTCCATGACAAGGAAATGCCTGATAAGAAGATAGAGGAGGCTGCACGATTTGTACAGGCGCATTTATTTATTGAAAAGTTGGATGACAAGTATGATCATAAGGTCGTTGAACGGGGGGCGGCATTTTCAAGCGGGCAGCGTCAGTTAATCGCTTTTGCGAGAACAATCGCGACTGATCCTAAAATTCTTGTCCTGGACGAAGCGACTGCGAATATCGATACCGAAACAGAGGAAGCGATCCAGACAGCGCTGAACAAAATGAGGAAGGGCCGAACAACCATTGCAATTGCCCACAGGCTCTCGACGATTCAAGATGCGGACCAAATACTGGTGCTCCATAAAGGAGAAATTGTTGAACGCGGAAACCATCAAGAGCTTCTTGCGATAAAGGGTCTTTATCACAAGATGTATTTGCTGCAAAATGGATTAGTTGAACGATATCAGGATGCAGTCAAGTAGAATAAATTATTTTTAAAAAATAAAACAGCCGCGCTTAGAAAGATAGCGGGGCTGTTTTTGTTGATTCGGTTGGCAGTTTTAGAATATATGTATCATTATATTGGTTAAGCAAATGGTCGAGTTCCTGGCTATACCGAATTGCAATAGAGGAGCTTAAGCCGTTCGCTGCAGCAACCTGATACAACTCAATCCGCTTTTGTTCAATTAGGGAAAGCAAGTCCTGTTTCAACACGGCTGTAATTCCTTTCTTGGTTAAGAATAAATAGCAGATGAGTAAAGTTTTCTTAAAATAAGTATAATACTTGACTAAGTATACCCTATATTGGTAAAAAATACAAAAGTTTATGTAAAAAAATTTACAAAACCTATTCACTGTGACTATCTTATCAAACTTGCGGGGATGACACAAAACTTTCATGCAGTTTCCTAACTTTTACGCTAACTTTTTGTTAGAATGGATACAGCTAGATAGTATCGTTTGGGAGAGGTTTAATTATGGGTACAGAAGTTAATTTGTTCCTCGCATTGGGTGCCGGGTTTCTGAGTTTTATATCACCTTGCTGCCTGCCGCTTTATCCCGCATTCCTTTCTTATATAACTGGAATGTCTGTTAGTGACTTGAAAAGTGATAATGGCATGATGCAAAGGCGAAGCATTCTGCATACGATTTTTTTCTTAATAGGTTTCTCGTCAATCTTTATCATGATGGGCTTTATGACATCCTACATTGGCTCGTTCCTGTACCAGAACCAGGATTTGATTCGCCAAATCGGCGCGATATTCATGGTCATTTTCGGGTTGATGATAATCGGTTTCTTCAAGCCAGAATTCCTGATGAAGGACCGCAAGTACCAATTCAAGAACCGTCCTGCTGGCTTTGCTGGCTCTGTCTTGATCGGTATGGCGTTCGCAGCAGGCTGGACACCCTGTACCGGACCGATCCTCGGCGCAGTACTATCGCTTGCAGCAACCGACCCTAGCGCAAGTATGCCGCTTATGATTGCGTACGTCCTTGGATTCGCTATTCCGTTCTTCATTCTGTCCTTCTTCATCGGCCGGATGGCATGGATTAAGCGTAATTCGATTAAAATCATGAAAGTCGGCGGTTCCATCATGATTGCTATGGGTATCATACTGTTTTTTGACTGGCTGACTGTCATCATTCAAGTTTTGCAGCCAATGTTCGGCGGCTTCACAGGCTTTTAGAATTTCAGTAAAATGACGTGCCAGAGTTTTCAATTTATACTATAATTAGCTTGTTAACCTACTTACTAGATTGGGATGAGACGCATGAATCTTGCCCTTGCATCAACAGTTGTCGCATTAGGCATGGCTACAATGGCTATGTTTGTCAGGATGAAGGCAGCGAAAAAACCTGCCACAGCCCTAAAAATCATCATTCCTCCAATTGGTATGAGCACTGGAGCACTGATGTATATCGTGCCGGAATTCCGTCTCACAGGACTGGAGATCGTCGAAGCAGTTGTTATCGGGATGATATTCTCAATCCTGCTGATTAAAACCTCTTCATTCGAGGTCAAGGATGAACAAATATATGTAAAACGCTCGAAAGCATTTTTCTTTATTTTGATCGGCTTGCTAATTGTTCGGCTAATCATGAAGTTGATCTTGAGTGCGACGATCGACTTAGGGGAATTATCCGGGATGTTCTTCCTTCTGGCATTTTCTATGATCTTGCCATGGCGGATTGCCATGTACCGCGACTTTAAAAAACTGCAGAACGAACTACTTCGTAAAAAACAGCCGACCTGAGTGGTTCGGCTGTTTTTGTTATTTTGATGGTGGAGAGTTAAGGGGTGAGGAAATTCAAGTAGCGTTTATTGGATTAATTGATGGCGATGTATGGTCGATTAATCCAAAATAATAGGTTTATTAGATTAATCGGCGATTCTATAGGGGTTATTAATCTATAAAAGTAGTTTTATTAGATAAATTGGTGGGTTGAAATTCTTCATTAATCTAAAAAACTTACTACCTGGTAAAATGAAAAAAACCGCTCTTTGGCGGCTAAAATAAGTGCTGGTATGGAGTCAGATCAATTTGTTTTTCATGTAACGTCTTTTTTAAAAATTTGTGGTCTCGCTTTGGGGTTGCCATGATATATCCTTTAATAATGAGGTCCTGGTCAATCTTGTTTACTCTTTCATTTAAGGCCAACTCACCAATTTTCCCGGCAATCTTATGCCTTGCTACATCACGGAACAACTCAGGAACAGGGGTGACAAGTTCTTCAAGAAACGCCTTTTGGTCATCCGGCCAGAGATGGCGCGACTGATTGACATAATACTCTTCCCAATCCATGATCGATTTGCCATCTTCCTTAGGAAGTTTCTTAAGGAATTTACGGAACATAAAAAATCCGCCAATTGCCATCAACCCAAACAATAAGAATACCCAGATCACTATCATTAATTCTTTTAAAATATCTATCAATGCATTCACCTGCGTTCAAGTAATCACTATCACTATTATAAATCGATTCCGCAAAATATGACAAGACTGTGGCATTCAAACATTTCTATAGCCGCAATAGTAGTTTTTTGCTATAATAATCCTTGTCATCATATTAACACGGGGCTGAATGGGGTACTGGTGTCCTCCACGGTCTTCAAAACCGCTTGTGACCTGCGTGCCAGGTCAGGTGGGTTCGATTCCCACACAGTCCCGCCAAAACCCTTGAACCATCAAGGTTTCTGATGAATTGGAATTTTATACATACTGTTTTGTTTTCCCCATAGACCGTGTGGGGTAGATAAAACAGACCGTGTGACCTCCTTTGCGTATGTTTGGGCAAAACCCCGACAAAAAGCGAAGGAGGTTTTTGTTTTGGCTGAACAAAGCAAACGAAAAGGAAAAAAGACAGCATCAAGGCGTTTTACAGAAGAAGAGACAAATGTTGTGCATGAAAGGTCACTTGATGAGCTATTCGCTATCTTCATGCGAGCAAAAGAGCTTGAGGGGCTCAGGGAACGTACATTGAAGGACCATTTCACCAACTACGGTTATTTTACCCTGTTCCTGAGGAATCGATATCCGGATGTTCATTTGGCGGCAGATATCACGACTGAAATGATCCGGGACTATATTTATTATATGGGAAAAGAAAAACGACTGTGGGACGACCACACACAGGCTTCTGTGAGGTATAAGACGGAGAAGAAGGGTCTTGCCGCCACAACTATAAACATACGGCTAAGGACGCTAAAAACCCTGTTTAAATTCCTTGCTGACGAAGGTCATATTCCAGAAAATCCGACGAAAAGGATTAAGCTACTGAAAACAGAACAGGATACAATCGTAGCATTTTCAAAACAGCAAATCATCGAACTATTAAAACAGCCCGACCAACGCACATATGCAGGGTTCAGGGATTATACCTTAATGTTATTATTTTTGGATACTGGAATAAGAGCAAATGAAGCACTGGGTCTAACCATCAGTGATTTTTATTCTGAACAAAAAATGATAAGAGTACCTGCTCCACTTGCCAAGAATACAAGCGCACGAATACTTCCATTGTCAAAAAGAACAGCAAAAATGATACAGACACTAATAAAAGAAAATAGTGTATTTGAAGATACCGAGCATTTATTCTTATCCAATTACGGAGGAAGAATCGACCCAAGCTGGGTTCGTTCCAGAATAAAAACCTACGGGGAACAGGCTGGGATCACAAATGTCCGTGTTTCTCCTCATACATTCCGACATACATTCGCGAAATTTTATATATTGAACGGTGGTGATGCGTTCACCTTACAGCGAATCCTGGGTCATTCAACAATGAATATGGTCCGGAAGTATATCCAAATGAATGGTGAAGATATAAGACAGCAGCATAATCAATTCAGTCCTTTAAACGACTTATTTTAAAAACAATCTTGACCTTTTTAATAAAGAACGGAGGTAATCCAAATGGAAGAAAATTTGAAATTAATTCTCAATGAATTAAAAGAACTCAATCAAGGGCAGCAAGAACTGATAAAAAATGTTACAAGTATTAACGATACTCTTATTAATGGTATTGGACCGTATTTTGACCGCATAGAGAAGCATATTGATGTAAAGACAGACGATCTAATAGAAGCTTTAGAAGACCAACAACGAGTCATTGATACTTTGGCAGCTCGCTCTATTAAGCACGAAAGCGAAATAAAAAACGTTAAATACAAACTAAAAAACCAATAATAATGATAAAACCCCCTTGTGTGTGAGTATTACACAAGGGGGATTTTTTATTGAAACAAACTGTTAACGGGCGCAAACTTTTGGTGCTGCTTCTTCAAATCGTTCTCTGTCAGTGTCCGGTATCGCCTTAAGGACTGCTGTGCTCTCCATCCACCAATTTGCATCAGCGATACTTCGTCTCCTCCATTTAACGTGTAATGGACGGCAAAGGAATGACGAAATTGGTGAAAATGAGCATGATCCAGTTTTGCTTTCTTCGCATACCTCACAAGGTTGTCCCGGACTCCGGCATAGGTGATTCGTGTACCATTTCCAGTAATGAATGCTCCGTAAGATGTTTTAGGAGAAACCTCAGAATTTCGTTTAAACAACCTCTGGAGCAATGTGACGGTATCCTTGCCCAGGGGGCTTGTACGGGGATGACCGTTTTTTGTGATTTGTGCGGGGAAATGAACTTCTCCTTCGTTCAAATCAAAATTCCATTCATTAAGCTGTAATGTTTCACCAATCCGGGCTCCGGTATCAAGGAGGAACAGATACAGAGCCCGGTCACGTTCGCCTTCGAACGAGTCGGCGTTTATAGCATCTAACAGCCTGAAAAGTTCTGACTTGCTCCAATACCTTGGCGTAGCGTCTTCATGCCTCAAATTGAATTCCTGCCATGGGTTGTCAAGAATATAACCCTTTTTCTTATAATAATTAAACTGAGCCTTCAGGGTCCGCGTCCGGATATTTATTGTTGTTTGGGATAATCCTTTTTCCTCGTTCTTGAGCTTACTTCCAATCCGTCTATGGTCGCTCCATTTCACTTTGTTCCGGAGAAATTCCCAGTATCCGGCGCAAATCATATCCGTAACATCGTTTACATTTGCAACTTGAATTCCGCTGTTTTTTAGATAGCTTTTGAAATAATCAAAGTGGACCTTATGCTCACGGACTGTCCGTTCCTTTAATCCCTTTTTTACCGATTGAACAACCAAAAATTCTTTGAATGCATCATCTAATTTTTTTTGCTGTGTCAGAAGCATGAACCTCCTCAAAATAATATTTGATGTTTCCTATTAGATGTTTCTATTGAGTTGTGTTCTATAGAATGTTTCAGTTTTACATTTTTATACACAATGTAATAAAAACTTTTTCTAAGGCAATACAGATAATAAGAAGGAGGTAATAACAATGGAAGATTTTATTCTCTGGTTGAAGGATGAAAGGGAAAGAAGAGGCATCAGTGCAAAAAATCTGTCCGAAATGCTGGGGAAATCGCATTCATATATTTATTCAGTGGAAAAAGGTTTAGTAAAGGAAGTACCGGAGAGTGTGAAGAGAAACGTAATTTCTATACTAGGGCTTGAAAACCAGGAACCATATGAAATGGAATATCTGATATTAGCGGATGATGATAAAAGGCAGCGCTGTATCCAGGAAGTAAACGCTTTTTTAAATAAGCTGAAGACCGATGAAATTCAAGGTTTAGTTGATATCATTCGGAAACGCCCAGACTTGATAAGGTTGTTATGCGCTATTTCAGAAGGATCGAAAAGTACATCCAGAGTATACGAAAATATTTATAGCTACTCGCGATATGTTAAAGATTATATTGAGAGATGAGCGGACCTTTTGGCGAATAGGACCAGAAAGGAATGAATAAAACTAATGGATAACAATAGCGTGAATTTTGTCATATGAATAAAGGAAAGAATGATTATCTCCAAAATATATCTTTGTATAGCGGTATAAGCTTTTCAAATTGGAGGGGAAGAATTGCTACCTGCAGCGTATCTAACAAGTTCAGAAAAGAAACAGATAAATGCTATCCGTAAAAAGTTAAAGAAATCCAAAACTAGAGAGGAACTGTCAGCATACGTTGACCAATTGAAGTTAATTCACGAGCGGATTTTTATAAGATACGAATATGAAAATAAATTGAAAGGGAGGTCTTAGAACCTCCCGTTTTTATATAAACACGTTACTCGCGTTATAAGAACAGATAAAAGCGCCCCGGCACGTTTTCGACTCACATGAATTGAAAAAGAAATGATAATCCCTTGCAAATAAGGCTCGTTGATTCCCACTCTTTCTCCTAATACTTTTTTGTTATTTGTTATATTAATAATTATTTCATTATATAAGTGTCTTTATAAAAAATAAGAGCAGGGATTTTTATATAATTAATTTAAAATATCTTTTAAAGTTGGTTATATATTTTTTAAAACAGGACATAATTCATAACATAGGTTAACAAAGGACAACAAAAATATACTTAAGGAGGGAAAATAGAGAAAATGAGTAAAATTAATCTTTTAGACGAATTAGGTTTAGAAAACAAATTAACCGATGAGTTTTTGAATATTCCTGATGGAGCTACCTTACGTCCGAGTTTTGTAGCAGAAGTTTTAAATGTTCATATTGAAACAGTTCGTAGGTGGTTAAGATCCGGAAAACTCAAGTCCTATTCGTTTGGCGGCAAATATGCTATAAAAGGTAGTGACTTTAAAGAATTCCTTCTTCATTCTATGCCGTTAACAAAAGCTCAAAGGGATGCAATTAGTTGAACACTATAGCAATTTCATTCTTAAAGGAAAAGAAGATTGATTATTACCTTGAAAAAACAACAGTTTTCTTCCCTTGTTTTATATGTCAAGACCGGGTAATTATGGATTCACATGAAGGTTCGTGGAATTGTTCTGGTTGCAAACAAACTGGACATTTTCTAGATCTAGTCCATTTATTTGAAAATACAAAAAATGACCCTCATTATGTAAAAGCTAGGATTTTCAATCCTAAAAAAGAGTTCCAACAAATCCGGAATATTATTTTAAGGCACTATCAGAAGAACGGAGATATATCACTATCAAAAGCTATCCAACGTTTGGAAGAGCTTGAAGAGTTTCTCATTGGCTAAAATTGAGAAATTTAAGTAACTTTCACCAATTGCGAAATTGGTGTTTTTTTTATGCAATTATTACATTAGAATAACAAATGAGACGACTACAAACCCCTCTAACGTCACATACTATAACAAACCACAACAAACCACTACATCACGCTATAAAAGCAGCCGAAAAACGACATAAAAAAATAGTGGAATGTCACAAACCACTACAAGGGACAACATATTAGCCTGAAAATTACGCTATTGTTTCAACCTAATATGTAGGTGTATGTAGTGGTTTGTGACCTTTGCGGTATAAAAGGACAATTTAGTGGGGCATACTAATTGGGAGGTGATTAAATGGGTACTGTTTTGCCTACCCTGGACAAGCTAAAGAAGAAATTGAAGGATGACATCCTTGACACAAATCAAGCATCGAAATTGCTTGGTATCACAAATCAAGGTCTTCGTGAAAGGGTAAGACGGGGGTATTACAAAGACGCGGTTTTAATTAATCACGTCGATTTCCAACTTGAAAGTAAGTATAAATATTTCTTTATCAAAAGCCGATTGGTAGATAAAGAACTTCCCACTCCGGAGGAATATGAAGAATTAAATGGCGTTACTCTCATTTCTTTCAAAGAAGCATGTAAGATCCTATATATCACCCCCAATACGATGAGGACTTATATTTCAAAAGGAATGGTTAAATCTCTCTATGTAACAAACGAAGTGGATATTAGAAATACTAGAGACTCATATAAATACCTTTTTTTAAAAGACAAGGTAGATGAGATTTCCCCATATAAAAACACTGATCAGCTTCCGTCTGTAGAAGAGCTTGAACAACGCTTAGGCAGCAGGTTGATCATGAAATTTGATGCCGTAGCCAGAAATTCTCGAATGAAAGAGTTCGATGAAACACTTGAAGAATTTAAGGGCATCTTTGTGAAGTACGGCGTTGATTTTTTTGATCACTCCGGTCGTTACAAAAAACAAAAACCCACATATCTTTTTATTGAAGACAAGGTTTATGACCCTTCGCTCCCATCTGTGGACGAAATTAAAAGCAAACATCCCGATTTAATTCATTATCACGAAGCATTGCCCTTTTTTAACTGTAAGCCTTTTACTTTGAATGAGATTTTAAAGAGGGGTTATTACAGCGATCTCTATTTGAAAGCCGGAAGAGATTTTCGTCCATCAAGGCGTGTGAAGTATTTATTCAATAAAGATAAAATCCAAGGAGGAATAGATATCCGCGAACACTTTACCGGGCTGGAAGGCTTATCAAAGTTACTAGCAGTAAATATTGTCCTTCTAAAGCGTTATTCTGTTAAGGGATTCCTTGAGCCAGCAAGAGTAAACGGCACCCTCTATGAAATCCAATGGGTTAAGGATAATTTTTATAAAATTGCCAAAGAAAATAAACGTGCCCTTACTAAAAACCGTCAAAATTTCTCCCCGTTGGATTTTTTAAAGGAAGTAGGGGCAACTCACCTCCTAAAACTAATGGAGGAAGCCGTGACTGCATTCTTAAAGGGCGGCAGGATAGGCAATACCAAAAGAAAAAAACGCGTTAAACAGGAAGAGACCAGAGAGCGGATTATGAGGAAACTGGGCATTTGCATGTACAAAATCATCTGTGGTCGTTCCGGAATCGACAAATTTTGGGAAATGAATACCATTGGAAAATACCGCCCTTTAAACGAAGAAGAGCTTGAAAAATTCGATCCGTCACTCTTTGAAGTGACTGATTTTAATCCGGAGGATATAGACTATATAGCGGCTGGTTATGAAGAGTCAACCTATTTTGAGTTGATAACTCATTATTTCAAGCCGTTTATTGATTATGTCCTTGCTTCCAAAAAACAAGAGCTTCGCAAATTCAAAAAGAAATTCCTCACGGAAAAAGAAAATATAGCTGAGAACAGGCAAGAATATGAAAGGCTATCGGACCTTTTGGACTTATGGGAAGAGGATATTCTGGATGCTTTTGATAAAACTCCTCAATTCAAGCCTGTCCCAAAGAACGAGCGAATAGATGTTCACCTGACTCGGGAACAACTTCTATTGGCTTCCAAAAGGATTACTGAGCATCCTTCTTTCCAATTTCCGATTAAACGCAAAGCCATCTTCCTGATGGGTGGATTAATTGGAATCAGGAATGATGAGTTATGCCATTTAAAGATTTCTGATTTCGCTTTAAATGAGGATGGATATCTCCAACGGTTTGAACTAAATCCGGATAAAGTATACACAACTTCGAATGGAATAACAGGACCATCAGTTCCTACAAACAATGAAAACGGATATGGACTCGTTTATATCCGAAAGGAAATTTCAAAAGGTGAATATGGTGCCTCTCCAATGTGGGGTACTTATATTCCTCCTGGGCTCGTAACAACGCTTGACAGTTACTTTAAAATCCTTAATAAGAAACATCCAAATACAAAAGGAGAGGGCTATTTATTCCGAAGCAGAGATTTCTTGCCGGATGAAAAATATTCTTCCTCAAACATTGGAGCCTGGATTAGGGAATATCGGGACGAATTGTTCAACTTTTTGCCTGAAAATGAAAGAAAATCCTTCCGATATTACGACCTGCGGCATACGGTCGCGGAAATCTTGGTTCATAACACGCATCTGTCAGATAAGGAATTGGAAAAGCGCTTGAAGAGGGTAGCTGAACTTCATATCCGTCATGATATGAACAACCTTAGTATGAAAAAACCCCTGGTTGAAAAGACTTATGCGAAGGATGCGAATGCTGTCCATTATTTTAAAATCATGGACGAAGCTTTAAATTTCCCTTTCAACCTAAAACCGCTGGAAAAAGCCGCACCTTTAAAGAGCTTTTATGACTGGGAAATAAATAAGGGATACCGTAAACCGCAAATTGTTGATCGGGATACTGATCAGAATACTAAGGAAGAGACCCAGAGTAAAATGGAATTACTTTCTCATGAAGAAACTACGACTTTAGCTCAGCTCAATAAAGATAAAGAAGAGAAAGAGCAATACCTGGCAGACATTTCTAAGGGTTATAAGAGAGCGTTCAAGAAAAAATATAACCTTGAAGAGAAGGATTGGTTATATGAACTCCCTAGGGTCAAAAAAGAAATTGAAGCTCTTGATCAACAAATAAAAGACATCAAAAATGCAGCAACAGCTACGGCTTCATAATTTTGTAATGGATGTGACAGCAATGGCAAGACAATACAACTACAGAGAATTTGTTCAATGGTGTATTGAAAGAAACCTTGAACCGCATCTTCCGACTTCTTTTGAAATATTCGTTGATAACGCGCTATACACCGCAAGTCAGATTTCAGCGACTTGCGGTGTACATAAAGAAACTGTATTGAGATGGTTTCGAGACGCAAAATTGACAAATCAAAGTGTATCGAACGCTTATAAAGCAGAAGGGTCGGACATTAAACAACTCCTGTTTAATCGTCCGGTTGTACTGGGGCAGGCAATGGAAAGATATCCGGAATTTTTCAACTCATAATTGGCTAAGCGCATAATGCTTAGCCTTTTTTGTTTGGAAGATGTTGAGCCTATGCTTTTATAATGGACTATTTCCTTATTGTTCACCTGCAGGATTCCTTTTTTGGTAAAATAAAGAAAAGGAGTGGGAATAGCAAAATGGAAAGAGCATTGCAAAACAAAATTGAAATTCCGGTTAACATCTATAAGGGCGAGGAATTGATTGCTGAATGCAAAAGCATCCAGGAGGCGGCAAGATTCTTTAAGCGGGAAACGAATGCCAAACGGTTCAACTGGTCAGCCATAAACAATGGGATATGGCACGATCAACCGTATTCAATTAATGGCACAACGTACTTCTTCACGACTGCTGAAGAAGCTGTAGAACGCAAAATGGAGTTGATTGGGAGATGATGAAATAGATGCAGGCTCGCTTGAATAAGCCCTTATTGGGTGAATATACCAATTTTTTAAAGGGATATATTGCTGCTTTTCTGACTGTCATCATTGTCATTTTCGTCAACAATGTTTTGCTTAGTGAGTATGATACGTTTTTCTCTAGAACGGCTCGCTTTGCAGAAGGAGTGCCATCCATCCTTATTTTTGGTCATTATTATGTTCTTCCGGGATGCCTTTTAGGGGAATGGGTTTACAGGAAGTTTGCTGTTTCAAAACGTTTTCTTACAGGCTTTGTCTTATTCGCTTTATTGGGGTTTGCTTTCGGTATAATAATTTCCGGATTTCAATTGAATGCCATTATCCTGGCAATCACTATAGTCGGATCAGTTTTGTTTTTTTGCTTCAGACGTGATCGGGGCAGTTTAGTGGAAGAAGATTATTGTAATACCAATTCAAATTTATAATAGGATATTGAAAGGACTGACTTTATTAATGGAGATTAGAAAACCAAATGATTCTGAACTTGAAGAGATTATTTTACTTTCCCCACAAGCTTTATTTGATGGCACAATGGGTGAAGTAAAACCCACAAATGAAAAAATCAAAAGTCTTATTGAACCATTACTGAAAAAGGGAAGCTACTATTTAATAGCAACAGAGAACGAAAAATTAATGGGCTGGATTCTTGTAGGTGCAGGTAAAGACCAATTTACTGACAAGACGAATGGATTTATTTATGAACTGTTTGTTGTAGAAAAATTTAGAGGGAATGGAGTTTCTAAACAGTTAATGAGAACTGCATTTGACCATCTAAGACAGGATGGATATTCTGAAGTTCGTCTTAGTGCGTATGCAGGGAATCCAGCTATACAACTTTACGAGAAAATGGGCTTTAACATAAAAACAGTTTCTATGAGTTTGCCTTTATAAAAAAACGGGTGCGTTGATCCAGGAAGGATTAACCGCCTTTTTTGTAGAATTCCTTATTGAACAAACGGGGCAGGTTTATTCAATAAGGCTGTTTTCGTGAAAATTTTTGTTATTGATAAAAATAACAATTAGCAAATGGTAATATAAGTAAGAATAATGATATAATTTATTATTGAGAGGGGGATGGCTATGAGAAAGTCTGGTATCATATCAGTTGCGGCTTTTTTAATTTCTTTGATGGTATATACAGCGTGGTTCTTTAATGACGATTTATTTTCAAAATCAGCAATGCTAATAGCAGTTGTACTGCCGATTATTGGAATAATTACTGCCTTCTTTACTAAGAAAAAATCCCTTAAAATAGTTGGATTGCTTGGGAATTCACTTGTGCTTTTATGGGCTGTTGTAATTCCATTTGCTTCTACTCTATTTTGGAATACGCCATAAAACGATAGAGTCGCTTCTAACTGAAGTGGCTCGATATTGTGCCCTTCTTAGGATTTCAACAGAGTCTATGGAATACTTTCCTTCTTGAAGTAACGGGTGCTTATGTTGAAGAAAAATCCAATAGTATTGTAAAAAAGGTCGTCAAATTTTGGCGGCTTTTTATTGTTTTTTGGAGAAGGTCTATATTTTGAAATCCTGAAACATAATAATGTTAGTTCGAAAAACGACCGTTTATTTGACCAATTGTCATTTAATTTAAGGGATCGTTTTTTTCTTTGTAAAACAAATAAAAAATATCCGGAAAAGGGTACGGAAAATGATTTTTCCGAAAAAACATCCAAAAACCCTTTTTCCGAACAACAGGAGGAAAACAATTTGAAGCTGGGTTACGCACGTGTTTCGACTGACGACCAGGACATGTTGATGCAGATCGAGGCACTGAAGGCAGCCGGTGTAGAAGACGAAAACATATACAAAGAGCATGTTTCCGGAATGAAGAAAGACCGTCCGGAACTCCAAAGGCTGCTGGAATTCGCACGTGAGGGAGATGAGATCGTTGTCATGAAGCTAGACCGGATCAGCAGGAGCCTCAAGCATCTGGAAGAGCTTGTGGAGAGTTTTGAAAAGAGGAGGATACATTTCATCTCGCTTCGTGAAAAGATTGACACAACGTCTGCTATGGGGAAATTCTTCTTTCGGATGATGGGTGCGATCGCGGAGCTTGAGCGTGACATCATTTCCGAACGCACAAAAGAGCAACTTGCGGCAAAGAAAAAATCCGGGATTAAGCTTGGTCGTCCGAGAGTTGACGCTGAAGCGCTTGAAATGGCTTTTGCACTCCATGAATCTAATCGTTATTCCGTTGCGGAGATCACCAAGAAAACCGGGGTTAGCCGGACAACTTTTTACGATTATCTTAAAAATCGTCCTGTAAGCTAGGGCGATTTTTTCACTTTGTTATTAAGGAAGTTATTACCTGTTTTTATCTATAAATGTAAATTCTTGCTATAATTATGAATAAAGGGTGCATTTATCGGTGGGGAAGTTGATAAAGGAACTCAGGTGATAAAAAGGAATAATAATCGATAAGAATATACTAAAGGGGGAAAATTAATGCGAAGTATGTTTATCTTTTTGCTGGGGTTTGGAATGTTATTAGCAGGTTGCTCAACTAAAGCAAGTTTTAAAGAAGTCGAGGTTTATAAGGCAGAAGATATATCATTTGAAGATGGTTCGGGTAGAGTAACCATTTCATTTGAGGATGCAATGCTCGATGATGGTGCCATTGTAGATGGAATCATCGATGTAATCGTATTAGCAAAAGGGTTGGATCCAACAGCCAAATACGAAATCTCACTTAGGGGAGGAAATAACCGAGGAGTTGATTTTGGACCTAAAGAAAATGTTAATTTGCGGCTTGGAACTATGGTTGGGGAGACGGTATTTCAGCCTAATCAGCAGGGAGAACTGTTTGTTTCAATGAAAAACCCGTTAAGGATTATTTCAAAAGCAAAAGAAGTGAGAGTTGTTGTTTCAATAGATGGAAAAGAAGTATTAAGGTCTGAACCTTTTATAATGTCGAATAAAACTCCTTAATAGGTGAAAAATGTGATATGACCGAGAAGGATTGATGACCCTATTGTTGAATTGGGTACGTTAATCAGGAAAGCTTAACGCAATTTTGTGGAATCCCTTAAGAAACGGGGCGGGGTACTTGAACAATAGATATAAAAGAGGTGAGCTATGATATTTTTGAAATCAAAAAAATTCCTTGTTTTATCAGTGATTTTATTTAGTATAATCGGATTCATTTTCTTCTTCTTTTACGGGACACCATGGAATATGATGTCATACAAAAGCGAGTTTAAAAGATATTTGGAAAATAAATACAATGAGGATTTTGTAATTAAAGAGATCTCATATGACCTTCTACCCGGCGGAACATATCATGCATATGCCTTTTCTAAAAACAACCCAGAAGTAACATTTCACGTAGGACAGGATTCTAAGTTAGACGAAATTTACGATTCATATCACCATGAATTGTGGAACTATCAAGCAAGAAATGAGATAACTCCTATTATAGAAGAGATATTTCCTAATAAGTTTAATCATGCGGCAGAGGTTATGGATATTTTAACCCCCAATGTTACAAATAGTTCAAATGTACCTAATTATATAGGTGTGGTAACATTACAAATTGGGATCGCTATGGATAACACTGAGATTACTGAAGAGAACGAAGAAACAGAAATGAAAAAGGTATTCAGACTATTAGAAGCATTAAATGAAAAAGATGTTAATATTGGTCACTTTGGAATCGGCTATCAAAATAAGACATTGCAATTAAGTCCAAGTGAACTTAATTCCGTAAAAAATTATATGGATTTAAAGAAGTGGTTAAATGATTACAAATAATGTTAGTTCCTAATTCAACAACCGTGCGCTTTAGTTATTTAAAATGGTCGCCATACACTGGCGACTTTTTATATTTTTGCGGAAGGAACAACTTACAGCAAAGAAGAAAATCCGGAATCAAGCTTGGTCGTACCGAAACGGCTTACGCTTCATGGGTCATATCGTATTCCATCGATGAGATAACAAAGAAATATTTTATCGCAAGAGTTAGAATATTTTGGTAAAATTTAAAAGGAACTAAAACTTTATTTAAAAATGGTAATTAAAGCAGCACTATTTTAAAACGGGGACGTGTTATATGTTTTATTTTCTTTTTCTTTATTTAAGCCCGATTATTGCTATTATTTTCTTTGCTAATTGTGTGTCAATCCTTAAAAAGGTCAAAGAGGGCAAGGATGTTTACCATCAAACCATTCTATGCTCCATCATGTTTGGGTATATTGTTATGTCTATAATATGGTCAGTATTTCTGTCTCATTAACAAAAAACACATTGTCTTCAGCCAACTCATTCAGTGACCAGTCTAAATTGTATTAAATACATTTTAAAGGTGGGATGGTTATGTCTGAAAAGGACAGAGAAAGATTAAAGGCTAAGGAACAACAAAAAAACCCAGGCGGCACTTTCAATAATGCATTAGCCCAGGCATTTACGGGAGCGCCAAGTAGTGGTTGCCTAATTAACATAATTTCAGTCCTAATGGTCTTAGGAATTATTCTATTGGTAAGAGCGTGTTCAAACTAAGAGGTCATATGTCCGGAAACTTTTCAAATAGTTATGAGAAAGGAATAGTGATCGAAGAAAATGCAGGAAAGTATAGAAAACAAAAAAATAATTAGGGAGTTGTATTCCAATAAAACGAAAGAAATTGTTTATGGTTCTCATATGTCTTGTCGGTTTGGTTAGCATAGCGGTTTGGTATTCCATTCCAAAAGATATCAATCAAAAATTTGATGGATTCGTGTACGGAGTTGGAGGGAAAAGCAATCAACTAAATGAAAAGGTTACAATAACAATTAAAGGGAGTTTGTATAAAAAAATATTTAACCAAGATCGTTTTAAAGGTACCATTGATATAAAAGGTGATGTGCCAAAAGATATTATTATTGATAATAAGGAAGTTGAAGTTGTTTTTCTTGGAAACAGCGGCACTTTATCCTTCAGGGATTATTCCCACCCAACCGACCGTAACATCTATGGCAATCTCTATATAAATAATGATTTTAGTGAACTAACTATTATCGTTAATGAACTTGTTGAATCTGGAAGCGATAATGCTACTTATGAGTGGAATCCTGAAGATGGGCTATTAATTTCCGGACCAGCAACAAATAGAAAAGAAGCAATAAGCATATCAAACAAATTAAATGGGGACTTAGTAATACCCCTCAAATAGAAGCATATTTGTTTAAGTTTATTTCGACAATTGGTTGGGTTAAACTAAGTCCTTATTCAACAAACGGGGCAGGATAGTGCAACAAGAAGTGTCTTCAGATTTATGCAGATTTACAACGGTAAGTAAAGAAAGGTTTGCATACAACGCTTTGAAAACTGTTATATTGAAAGGGTTTTTAGCCTATTTGTCGAACACATATCACGTATAAAAAGCGTAATAGTTTAAAAGGAGAGAGCCAATGACTTTATATTCTGTACTTGTAGCCAATAAACCACTACCAACAATTGATTGTACTGGAATTGTAGAAATTACAGTAAAAGAATTAAGAAAATTATATCCGATTACTGAAGATACACCTAAACAACCCTGGCATTCAATGCCTGATGATGCAATGATTTTACACGCACCAGACGAATCAGCTTTTGGACAGTTAAATATATTTGAATGGAGCAATCCACCTTATGACTTAGAGGATTATAATGATAAACATTATGTTTACTGTATCGAGGGAAATTGGAGTTCAGTGTTTTTAAATGATTTGTTAAATTATTTGAAACAATCCATTAAAAAAGAGCAAGAAGCCGAATTAATCCGTTTTTGGGCAGGCGAATATGATCGGAAATTAAAAGAACGACATATTAACATTGAAGAAATCGAATTACATCATCTTGAGAATTTAAAGAGTGAACAATACGTACGTATAGTTTTTTGATTGAATAATTTTAGTAAATGCATAAACTTGCATACTTCTCATTATTGTAGTCCAAAAAAATCCACCGAGATTCCAAAAAGATTGCGTCTTCTTGCACGGATAGCACATTTAAAGAATTATGTTTATGAAGATTATAAAAGATTGTGAAGTATTGTACTTAAAGTAACGGGTGCTAATGTTAAAGAAAATAATGTGCAAAAGAATGGTTGGAGCAAGCAATGCTCCAACCATTTTCTATGCTAATTTACTCACTAAATTGCCTGCTGATTGTGGTGCGAATTACTATGTGAATAGCACTGGTAATTGGAATTTTGTATTTCAAAACCGAACCCGTTATAAAATTTCGTTGGAAGTTTTATTGAACAGATCGGTCAAAGGGTTAGGCGGCACTTTTATATTCGAATAACGGGGCTTCCTTAATTGAACACGCAGCAGGTCTAATAAAAGAACATAAAAAGACCTTAGTGAAAGGAAGACTAACACTGAGGTGTGAATATGATAAGACAATTAGGAATATTATTCATTGTTTGTTTTATGGTCTGTCCCAAAAGGACTAACGCCTTTTAAGTGGAATTCCTTACTGAACAAATGGGTCAGTTTAGTTGAAGTAGAAATAAATCCCAATTTATTCAATATTAATGTTATAATGTTTATATATTCAGAAAATTGTGCAAGGGGGAATAATCTTGAAGAAAAAAGATTTTGTTTTGTCTATAATTTTGAATGCTTTTTTAGGCTATTTATGGATTCTTTTTGTTGATCATATTGTAGGTATCGCTAATTCCATGGAAAACGTATTTTTTATAGGGGGCATTATCATCGTAATAGGAACCTTTTTATTCTTTGAGATTGTCAAAAGGATTACCCCATTTAATGAATATAAAAATACTCATCCAATAAAATTAGCTGGGTTTACCTCTTTTCTATTAGTTGTAATTGGATCTGTATTAACTTAACAAAGATTATTCAAGAATTCTAGATACGGTAACCAGGGATGGTTATCGTATTTTTTACTTCGGTTTCCAGTACCTAGGCTTCCGCGTATACCTCTGTTCATAGCCCGTGTTATCCAAAAACGGACATTTATAAAGCCACAGCTCAATTGAGCTGTGGCTTTATAAATCAGAACTAGTGGAAATGAGCCTTTCCAATTCGGCATCAAAAATAGCCTTCTTCATTTTTCCATCCTTGGAGACGGAAACGAAGACATACACTTGCCGGTTGGGATGATATCCCTCTCCCCCGGTTCTTGATCTTCCGTATTTGTCTGCCCTTGCAAGAACATTATTGATGTCCTTGAAAGTGGTCTTTTCCCGGATGTTCAGTTTAGCGTTTTCGTATTCAGTGTACAGGCTTTTGTCAATTGAATTGTAAAAGGTGTCAGCATCCTTAAATATCTTGCTTGAGTTATCCGGATATTTGCTCCACGGCGGCGTCTCTGCACTTGCTAGTACGTTTACAGAGAAGACGGTGAGCAAGATGAGCGCTACAATTATGCCAGCCTTTTTCATTGGATCACCTCTGGCATAATATCCCCCCGTAATGGGGTAGTTATTCATTATGAAGAAGGAAAGACTGGAGCTGTAAAAAATACTGGAATATGCCCATGAGGTTGACCAGATAGTGGTCATAATAAAAGGCGTAGATTCCGAGACGGATCTACGCCTTTTAAAAATTTGTGAAAAGTATGGTTGGATTAAAAGATTGATTTAAACATTAACCATATAATTTGTTTTAATTTATATCCCTCATTTTGAAAAATGGAAATTGTATCAGTGATGGCGGAATAAATTACGAATATAAATGCTAAGCCTGCGAGAACCCAATTGTATATATTGCCTTTTTGATTTATATTTTCGCTTTTATCCTTTTCTAGCTTATCTATGATATCCATGTTGTTGGATATTATAGTAGAAAGGAGCTTTTCATACCTGTCAAGCTCCTCGTATTCCTTAATTATCAACGCATCATTGTCTCTTATTTTAAACATTAATTGATTTTCAGTCAGGGCGTTCAAAAACCGTTTTAGTTTTTGCTCCTTCGTAGTAATCTCATATGTAATAATTTTGTCCTCGTCTGTTGATACCCGATTCAATTTGAGGTTAATGTTGTTTATTTTGATTTCTCGCAGATACCTCGCATATCCATCATAAACTTGCTCCAATAATTGCAAAACTCGAATATGACGGTCTTTCAAAAGTGAAATCAGGGATTTAAGGATTGATAAGACAGTTTTTTCAATTTTATAATTAAGAACTAGGTACTTCTTAATCAAATTTATTACATTTTTCACATCACCCATTTCCCGGAAAGTCACCTTAGTAACACTGTCGATTGGCTTTAATATTTTGATTCCGACCCTTGCCTCTAATTGGTCAAACTCTTTTCTCCTTAAATCGATTTTGCTTTTCCAGTATTTCCAGCCTGATTCTTTATGATATCCTTTTTCTGTTATATAGTTCTCAATCTCATTTAACCGATAGATGTTTAACCTTGCTTTTTGAAAAGCTGCGAAAGCATCCTCGATATGAATTTTTTCGTGATATTCCCTAATAATCATCATCTTTCTCTTTCCCCTCATACCCCATTTTCTTAATATTACCAATGGGAATTGAAACAGTAAAATCACCCGCATCTGAATTGTTTTGAATGCACAATTCCGGACCACTGGGGAATGCTACATCCTGCTTATAATAATTTTTACAAATTTCTTTTTACAGTATCTTGCCATTAATAGATGCTCTGAAAGAGGGGTAAACAACCGGAAGGTTTTATTATGTAGATATAACAGAACATATGTTGAACTAAGAAGGAAAAAAGATTGGTCAAAGGGTTATGTGGCACTTTAATATTCGACTAACGGGGCTTTCCTTGTTGAACACGCAGTAGGTCTAATAAAAGAACATAAATAGACCTTAATGAAGGAAGACTAACACTGAGGTGTTTATATGATAAGACAATTAGTGATATTAATCTTTGTATATTTTATGATCCCTGTTTCTCCTAATTTCTCAAAAGCCCTGGAATTATCTGTTCAAGAAAAAGAAATTAAATATAACCATAATAGTATTACTATTCCTGAAATTAAACAGAACGTCCATTTTAACGTCATTGTACCAAAAAATGTACCGGATGATTGGACTTTGGAAATCAAAACCTACCCTTGGGGAGCCAAGACCAAATTCACCCATTTTAGATTGCATTATATGGATAAAAACGATGAAAAAATGATGGTTAGTATCAAACAAATAAAAGGTTCAATGAAACGAACTGAAGAGAATAATCAAAATGCTAAGTCAGTGAGCATAAATGGCTATTCAGGCAATCAAATAAAATGGGGAAATGACGGTGAAGTGGACAGTAAAGGAGAAATCGTTACTGGAGGTATACTTCAGTGGACGCAGGAAGGAACTTATATAGAAATGTATAGTTCAAGAATACCTATGGAGAATATGTTGGAGATTGCACGGTCAATGAAGTAGTCATTTAGAAAAAACAAGCGAAAGCGTTTTTCCCATAAGGACTAACACCTTGTTAGTGGAATTCCATATTGAACAAACGGGGCAGTATAGATAGTTAATCCCAAAAAACAGTTCTTAATCGACTTGCGGCAAATTTAATGAAAAAAGGAATTGGGGTGGAGCACGATAAAACAAATGTGACTAAAGAATTGCATAAAAGAGGCTGGGAGACTTCACAAGCTTATAATTTATCAAGAAATCTTGTTCAGGCAGCTGCTAAAAGCGAAAGTAATCAACTAAACTATTTCATTGATATACATCGTGATTCAGCAAGGAGGGAGATAACAACTAAAACCATAAATGGAGTAAGCTATGCAAAAGTATATTTCGTTGTAGGTCAAGCTAATAAAAATTATCTTAAGAACCTAGAAACAGCTAAGAATTTGGATGCTATGTTAGAATCCAAATATCCTGGAATTAGTAGAGGAGTATTCCTTAAACCAAAGAGTCAAGGAAACGGTGTGTATAACCAGGATATTTCTAATAATGCAATATTATTGGAAGTAGGAGGAGTAGATAATACATCAAAAGAACTTGAAAGGTCAATTGATGTTTTTTCGAATATTTTAGCTGAACACTATTGGAAATCAAACGAGGCAAAAGAGGTGAATGGAGATGGAGATGATTAATTCATTACCATCGTCTTTAAAATGGCTTCTATTTACACTTTTTAGCAGTACGTTAATGTATTTCCTTACCGGGATTTCTCATATATCTTTATCGACTTTAATAACTGGTCTTTTTTTTTCAACTGGGTATTTATATAGAGAAAACCTTTAGGCGAGGTTATGTACGGGTGCGTTGATCCAAGAAGGATTAACCGCCTTTTTTGTTGAATTCCTTATTATGCTACGGGCAGGTTAGTTGAGTAGGTAGGTAATTAGAAAAGGGGGTAATGGAGGTGTTGAAACCAATGATGAAGGTGGCAATTAGGTTTTATGTTTTTGCTTTTTTACTTTACTTCATCAGTTTTCTTGGAGGCTTTTCAATAGGCTTATATGTACTATTGCCTACCATTTTTGTATTTTTAATTGGAATAGCAGTGAATCTGGGATTATATAAAAGAAGGAAGAATTATGCGGTGCCAATTATCACTACAATCGTAATATGCGGTATAACCTATCCTTTATGGCATTTTTTAGTTCATAATGTTGATGATTTTTATATCTTCTATCCTTTTACATTTTTCATGTAATACTTTTATTTAAATAATGGATGCTTATCTTTAAAATCATATAAAAATTATCGTGCTAATGCAAAATGTCAGCTTTTCGTTTTTTTTCGGTCAATATAAGTTGATATGGTTAGAATAACTGCAGCAAAACCATAACAGAAGCAAACCCTTTCCATCTTAAGGAAGGATCACTTGCTTCTGAATCACTTTCTTCTAACTTAACTTAACCGGCGGTTTGTTGTATCACTTCGGTTTCCGGTTCCTGCGTTTCCGCTAATATCTCTGTATCATATCCGTCATAATAAACTTCTGAATAGGCTTCGAACTGATTGTTAAAATCAAATAAAAATAATCCTGATTTTGATCCGGACCAGTTGAATTAAAGGATTCACTGATGACATTAAATTGCCGACAGTGAATCCCTTTTTATTTATATTTTTGCACATAGATTATTTATCTTAATAACAGGAATTTTTCAACTTTTTGTCGAATTACTAATGTAAAAAAGCGGGGGAGATATTATGGTGAAGGAACGAAAAACAAAATTTATTGCCGCAAAAGTAAATATAAATGAAAACATTTTTTCGGATAACAAACAACAGTTGATAGACTTAATCCCAGAAGCAATAAAAGTAAAAAAAGAGTATCAAAGAAACACTTGGACTTGGCAATTCACCGATGTAGATGAAGAAGGTCCATTTATTGTCGGAAATTTAGTGAAATCCAGATACGAAACTGTTGATGTAGTGGATGGGGATAAAACAGAAATCTTTTCTATCCCTAAACCAGTTGCGAACAAAAGCCGTTTCTTGTACCATATCGAAAATGAGGTCGTGATTTTTGAAGAACGTGAACTTGATCGGTTTGAATTTATAACTGGTTTTTCCAATCTGGTTTACAGAAATAGCTTTAAAATAGGAGAAATAAAAATAAATTTCATTCCCAAAAAGGATGAGATACTAAGTAAAATTCGATCTATGGAGATTTTGACTAAAATCGAATTTGACATTATTCCTCCCAATATGATTGAAAAAAATACGTTTAAGGGTTTAAACGAAATAATTAATGACGAAAACGCAACCCGTATGAAAACCGTATTCGAAAATAAAAATGGCTTAAATAAGGATGGAGATTTCATTAAGGAAGGTATTGAAATGGTTTCAAACGCATATGGTGAGGTAAAAGCCTATGGTTATAATTTCGAGCCTAGGGCAAATAAAAAGGGAAATAAAAAAGTCAGAACAAAGTATTTTTCACAAGATTCCATCTACTTGAGGCGTTTCGAAACTAAAGATGAAGACGAATTATTTATTAAAATGAAGAAATTTGCTATTGATATGATAAAAATTTTGCTATGACGGGGGAAGTTAAATGGATACGAGGGGTGACAAAATAGACCTGGACGACTTGTCCTTTATTGGATTTTTGAAAATAGTAAAACTCCGAAATATAACCATAAAATATCCGGGTACATATATAGCTTTATTAGGTAGCTTTCTTTTTTATAAATACATAATCAACGGGAAGGATTTTGATTCTGAAAAGGTGACTGCTTATCTGGGTGACACCGTTGTCTCTGTATCAGCTTCCTTATTAGGAATAATAATTGCAGCTTTAGCGATATTGATTGCTTTAGCAATGGGGGAAGTTGCCCACCTATTGTTAAAAAATAAAACTTTGCAAAAACTTTTATTTCCTTTCTGGTTAGTTACCGTTTTTTGGGGTTTATCAACTTTCCTATCGATTTCTATTTTCTTTTTTCAGCCGATTTTTAATGGATTTAAATACTTTTATTTTCTATATTCTGTTGAAGTATTTATTTTTATATATGCTCTATATGCAACAATAGGTCTTATAGGTAGTTCAATTAAAATAATGATATTAGTTGCTCGTCTTATTCCTAAAAGTAAATGATTAACTAGGTATTATTAATTCTCAGGAATGATAATTGTATTGATGTGTTACCAAAGTATAAGTGGCTAATAAAGTTATAAGCCGACAGTAACGGAAAGTTTCGCTTTTAAATATTTTGTTGAATAAATTCCGAGCCATCCTTCCAGGATGGTTTTTTTATTATTTTTCAAACTTTGGTACATTATTTTTTGTCTTTAAATGTTCACAAAAATCAGTAGAAACACAAATGTTGAAATGTGTAAAATATGGTAAAATTGTGACGTAGTGCCATTTTACATCATGCTTTTACATAGATAATTTATTATTAAGGAGAGGGTAAAATGAGCTTTGAACGGTCGATTCTCAAGCAAGACATGGTTGTAAACATTCTGGATACTTCACGTATTCCAGGTGGCACAAATGCCGATGTAGTCAATATTGATACTGTTGTACACTTGCGCACCCCTGAACCCACTCAAATCACATTATTTCTACCGCAAGTTTCCGGAGATCCAGAACAATCTTATATACGGTTACTTGAGGAAGTCGAGAATCGCCAGGAATTTAGCTCTCCATTTGATCCGGAACAATTAGATGCAATGCCCGAAGAAGAAAGAGAAAAATTCAAGTTGGTTGAAGCACAGTTCCGCGAACATTGGGAAGCTATGAAAGAAGAAGCGAGCAAAGTAAAGTTGTCTTCTCTAGATCTACAACCTGGAGATCAAGAATTAAAATTCTTCTTGCATAAAGAGTTATCCCCGTTACCTGAGAATCCTAACACCTATGAATTGAAATTTATCGCTCCATTTAGCAACTTTACGACCAACGACGGACTATTTACCATGTCTCTCATAATTAATCTGCCGCGAGGTGCTACCTTATTAAGCCAAGAAGCAATTAATCCACAAGGGGGTCCGCATCCGGAATTGAGGTTTCAATTAGAACCAAATGCTTCCAACGGAATTGGCAGACATGTACTGGGGTATTGGATGCAACATGATCCGATTTTCACTGTTCGCTACAGCTATTAATTTAGCAGCCTCCCCGATTTATTTGCAGTATATGATTTCTAGAAAGAATAATAAAATGAACATGTATTAAAGATTAACCATCCTTTGGATGGTTTTTTTTATGGTAAACAAGGAACACATGTTCTATAATTGATTAAAAATAGAAAGGCTGAGTGATTTTATGGGAATACCTAACCAGATACCCGCTCTATCTCAACGGGAAAAAATAGAGCAAAACATTCTTTTGGCTATGGAATTTGCCGTTCCGGTAAGAATAAAAATACTTACTACAGGCTTCTTTCAGGAACATATAGGTTTTATTCATTATGTAAATGAGCTGAAAAAGGTTTTATACCTTGAAACGAAGGATAAGAGAATGATACAAATAAGCTTTTCAAGCATTATTGAAGCTTTCGTTGAATTAACATAGAATGTAACAAAAAATACAAATTTCCGACATATAGAACCCTATTTTTTCGATATGATGGAAACAGATGGTAGATTTGGCTTGCAATTTACCAATACATACACCCGAGATATACATACGCCAATCGAAGAAAAAGTATGTTTTTATAAGGAGAGGGTAGTTTGGTTAAAGAAAAAGTGCAGCCTCATTGTATGGTCTGTGCCAAGCCTTTCAAAAGAAATGATTTGGTATACACTGACACCATTCTTACGCAAATTCAACATGCGAAATGCTTTTTGTACAAACCGGAATTGATTAAAGACAAAGGCACGTACGAAGAAATTGTTATGAAATATCCTGAATACCAAGAATGTTTTATTGTGTCAGATAAACCAGTTACGGATATTTTGGTTGTAACTTCTCTTAAATCCAGTTTGGATGCGTAGCAGAATCCTTCCGACAAACGGCTGTTCCTCACTGTTATATTATTTCACCTCGTGGAGCATAATTATCATGAGGTGTTTTTTATTTGGAAATAATAATTAATCGCATCTGGTTTCCTGAGCAAGATACTGATTTCGATCTTCAGGTGGATTTTGATTTAAAACATCCCTTAATGAATAAAGTATGGGAATTTTCGCTTACCTCTTGTATCTATGATAATGTCCAGTATAATTTTTCATCAGGAGAAGGACCTGAGGAGTTTGGCGAATCATTGGATTATATTAGTGAACATAAAACTGAGATTATAGAGAGATTAATATCTTTAACAGAGCTATATCCAGACCAAAAATTTGAAAAAGTAGAAAAACCATATGTACTAAAAAGGTTAAAAGCTTTTCGCTTGGCGTCACTTTTTGATTAAACCGTTTGTTTGGAAAGAGATAGTTGACTGTTTTTTTTAACCGCTGAGCCGTCGTAGGACAATCCTGCCGGCTCATATATAGGCTGGACAAATGGTAATGTCTAATCTAAAATAATCAACAGACCGTGAAACATGGATCAATATAGACCGTGTGGGCGCGGCTGGTTTTAGGAGTAGGAAAACGAAGGGAAAAAGGGATTAAACCCAGACATAGCAAGGACTAACAAATTTCCAAAAGATTCAGAAACACCCTAAACGGTCTTCAAAACCGCTTGTGACCTGCGTGCCAGGTCAGGTGGGTTCGATTCCCACACAGTCCCGCCAAAAGAATACATAAATTTACCGCACAGGTTTACTTGTGTGGTTTTTTATATTTGAACTTCACTTAGCATGAGTGTAGGAGATGCCTTTTCAGTACAAAAAGATTAAAGGTTGCATCGACAAAATTCGGTTCGTGCAGGATAGAAAATAAAACCCGGCTAAGGCAGATGATTTTTTGCCAACAGTAAATCAGCTCTGGCAGGGAAATGGTTTTATGATATAATTCCTTTCCGAAACAATGTTGCCACTGCCTGTACCCGGTTCTGTGCTCCAAGTTTTTTCACGGCTGATTTAACGTACTGATTAATTGTTACCTCACTGATAGATAAGGCATCGGCTACTTCTTTTGTGCTTTCTCCCCACGATATTCTTTTCATGACTTCAAGCTCTCTTCTGCTTAATAATGTGGTATCTTTGGCTCCTGTTGTTTTTTCCAATACTTTCCCCACCTGGCGTCCATAGTTTGTAAAGGAAGCCAGTAATTGATCGGTCATCATTGTTCCTTTTTTAAATTCATAGCTGCAGATGTATCCAATCGAAACGGAGTCAAAGCAAATGGGCACGGCTAGGAAAGTATCCACATTTGAGGGGAGTATATATTTACTGGTAATTTGCTTCAGAAATTCAATGCCAGAACAATATTTGGCTTTTCTTTCATAAAGAGCAGAATAAATTACAGGCAGGGAACGAATATCATCCCTTAAATCCCTAATGTGAGCTAATCCGTCTTGATTGATGGAGATAATTCCTTCTCCCAAGTAGCCTAAATGGGAGTATCGGAATAGAAATGAGTTTTTAACGGGAAAGAGGTTCATGTAAATGTCCAAAATTTTATAGAGCTTATCTTCATGGCTGCCTGCTTCTTCAAGTTCTTGAATATAATCCAAAACGGGATAACTCTCCTGCATAGTAACACCTACTTTATGGGGATATAATACATAGAAAATTATGAATATTCAATCTCTATGAAAGATAATAAACTTAACATAGACATACTTAGAGATTCGCTATAGTTTACCGATGAAAAAAGAAAAGAGGGAAGGAGGTGGAAGGTTACTTTCAAGCTGGTTGATGCTTTAAAAGATTATGTAACTACTATTGTAATCGCTTACAAACAATAATGGCAAGTGTGTAGTTCATATGAATTTTACCTAAACAGGCAAGTGAAAACTAATGCTGAAATGCCCAAAATTATGAGATTAAAAGTCTTAAAAAAATGGGAGGTAGAGAAATGGCATCAACACCAACCAATCTTGATGCAGTGATTGTTGGGGCTGGTTTTTCAGGCTTATACATGCTTTACCGATTGCGAGAGGCGGGTTTTTCAACTCGTGTTTTTGAGGCCGGCGATAATGTCGGAGGTACCTGGTATTGGAATCGCTACCCAGGAGCGCGATGTGATGTAGAAAGTATCTATTATAACTACACTTTCTCGGATGAACTCCTCAATGAATGGAAATGGTCAGCAAAATATGCAGAGCAGCCAGAAATACTTCGTTACATTAACTTTGTTGCTGATAAATTTGACCTTCACAGGGACATCCAGTTTAAAACACGGGTAAATTCAGCGCATTATGATGAGGAACAGCAAAGATGGAACATTCAATTAGAAGACGGCCAATCAGTAACGGCTACATTTTTTATAACCGCAGTAGGCTGCCTTTCCGCTTCCAATGTACCAAAAATAAAAGGACTGGAAAACTTTAAGGGCGAGTGGTACCACACTGGACATTGGCCGCATAAAAAAGTGGAGTTCAAAGGTAAACGGGTTGGAGTTATAGGAACGGGTTCCAGCGGAATTCAGGCAATTCCGGTCATTGCAAAGGAAGCAGAACATCTTACCGTTTTTCAAAGAACCCCACAATATAGTACACCAGCAAGGAACAACCCTTTGGACCCGGAATATTTAAAGGAAATCAGAAAGAATTACAGTGAAATTAAAACTCAAATGCAGCAATCGGCTGTAGGGATTCCTATTTTACATGGAGAAAAGTCTGCCTTAGACGACTCACCAGAGGAACGGCAGAAAGTATACGAAGCTGCGTGGGAAAAAGGCGGCCTTATGACTCTTTCGACCACTTATAGCGACTTGAGTATTAATCCAGAGGCCAATGAAACCGTTCAGGAATTCATTCGCAACAAAATCCGTGAGGTGGTCAAAAATCCTGAGATAGCCGAGAACCTCCTTCCGAGCTTCTACTATGGAACCAAACGGACGATTATTGATACTGATTATTTTGAGACTTATAACCGTGACAATGTCACTCTTGTGAATGTAAGAAAGGCGCCTATTCAGGAAATTACATCTTCCGGAATTAAGACTGCAGAAGAAGAATTTAACCTCGATATGATTGTTTTTGCCACTGGGTTTGACGCGATGACGGGACCATTATTCAAAATGGATATCCGGGGTAAAGAAGGGGTTTCCTTAAAAGAGAAGTGGTCCGGGGGATCACAGACTAGGACCTATCTTGGTATTGGAACAGCAGGCTTCCCGAATATGTTCATGCTAACAGGACCAGAAAGTCCATCCGTTTTAAGCAATATGATGGTTTCTATTGAGCAGCATGTTGAATGGGTGTCGGATTGCCTAAATTATCTGCGGGATAACGGAGTAGGGGTTATTGAGGCACTAGAAGAGGCCGAAAATACCTGGAGTGCTCATTGCCGGGAAGTGGCAGACGCAACTTTATTTACAAAGACGGATTCGTGGTATATGGGCGCAAATATTGAAGGAAAAGCGCGCGGATTCCAGATTTATCTTGGCGGAGTAGGCACCTACCGACAAATCTGTGATGATGTAGCGGCCAAACGATACGAAGGCTTTACCCTTATCCCTTCAAAGGAACCAGTACTATAGTACTAAATTTGAAAAACAATCATTATTATCTTTTTTAAGGAGGAAATATTATATGGCATTGGATCCACAGGCGAAATTTTTGTTAGAACAAATGGAGGCTGCAGGAGCACCACCAATGAATACCCTATCACCGGAAGAGGCACGGGCCACAACAGATTTTAGTGCTTTGGCGGGTGAACCCGAAGAGGTAGGAAAGGTAGAAAACAGGACAATTCCTGGTCCTTCTGGAGAAATCCCTGTACGTATTTATACGCCGAAGGGAGAAGGGCCTTTTCCAGCTTTGGTATACTACCATGGTGGAGGATGGGTAATTGGGAACCTGGAAACAGTGGATATCCCTTGCCGGCTTTTAACCAATCTGGCTAACTGTGTGGTTGTATCGGTGGATTATCGACTCGCACCAGAGCATAAATTCCCGGCAGCAGCAGATGATTCCTATGCCGCAGCAAAATGGGTCGTTGAAAATGCGGCCTCCATTCAAGTGGATGCAGAGAGGGTAGCGATTGGTGGGGATAGTGCAGGCGGTAACCTGGCTGCAGTAGTAGCCTTAATGGCAAGAGATAAGGGTGAGATTTCACTGGCCTTTCAAATGCTGGTTTATCCGGTTACAAATCACTCCTACGCTACGGAATCCTATATGGAAAATGCAGAAGGATATCTGTTAACCAAGGACAGCATGGTCTGGTTCTGGAATCATTATTTACGGAATGAGGAAGACGGCAAAAATCCATATGCGTCTCCATTACAAGCGGAAGACCTGAGCGGACTACCGCCAGCGCTTGTATTAACTGGTGAGTTCGACCCGCTTCGTGATGAGGGTGAAGCCTATGCAGAGAGACTTAGGGATGCGGGAGTCCAAGTGAAAGCTAAGCGATATGATGGCATGATTCATGGTTTCTTCTGGATGCCAGGAGTACTTGCGCAGGGCAGAAAATCCATTGAAGATGCAGCGACAGCTTTAAGGCAGGTATTCCAAGGCGTTGCATCTGTTTAATATCGGGATGTATTCTCAACACGCTTTTTCCCTTGCGTAGTAAGACATGTATGTCGGCTGGTCTCGGGACATTCTTGGGGTACTTCTGCTATTTTTTGTCCAAGAGAACATGTCCCTCAGCCTTTTTACAGGTGCTCAAGCCAAAATTTGTGCAAAAGCAGGGGTTTTACAGCATTTAACTAGTCTTTCAAGCAAAAAAAGTTTAAGAAGAGAAGCCTCAAAGAAAAAGGATACTTCATTGGGGAAGTGTCCTTTTTCCATTCTGCAGCCATTTCCAAATCCGCAATTCTTTTTTCTGCATAACTTATATCCTTTTAGAATTAGAAGTAACTCTGCTTCTTCCTATAGAAAGCCTAAAAGAATCTAAAGATAATAAAAAAGAGTAATTCTAAAATTTATAGTAAATAATATCATTCTGAAGTTCTATCTTTAAATTTTGAGCAGGTCAGTGGTGCCATGCTTGGTGCCCAAATTTTTAAAATTAGAAATCCCAAGGAAACATCAGAAAGCAAGAAACCGTGATTTATCAGTATTTCTGGGCACACAAAGGTACTAGAAAAACAGATCCCAGCAAACTTTCAAAACCGCTTGTGACCAGAGTGCCAGATCAGGTGGGTTCGATTCCCACACAGTCCCGCCAATACACACTTAAAGCACAATTCCAATTACTTGGAGAATTTTTCTTTTAGCCAAGCTATATTCATTTCACTACTAAAAATGGCCACCCTGGCTATATGGGTGGCCTTATTTGCGTACTGTGGTTTTCTTGGCAAACTAAGCTGACCGCCGCTGGTTCCTTCTTATCCTGCTTTCCTTTTTAGTAGATTTGTCATTCTTTTGGGTTTTGGAAACTCTGAAAAACATTACCAGTCCAGCACTGCCTATCAGCATCCACTCAAGTGCATATTGATTGCTGCTGACATAGATTCCGGCTGTGGCGATGATTAACAAAAGGATGCTTTTCAGGTAATAATTGGAACTGGAATTGACCAACATCAGAACGGATAGGATTACAAGCACCGAAGGGATCAGGTTGCTCCTCTCTAATAAAGTATGATTGGTATAATTGCCATAAAAGTAATGCAGAAACGATGCTAACACTGCAAACAATGAAAGAAAATACTTAATCCGGGACTGTTTAGCAAACAGAATCGAGACTGCTGCAAAATTGATACCAACTGATATTGCCAACTTAATCACCAAATCATTGAATGTAAAGGTGCCGACTGGGTCCTCCATCAGACCCATAACGTATCTAATGTTGATGAGTATCGCTAAGACGGCTGCGATTTTTAATGCAAGATTGACGTTCACTTTGGGCAGTTTCACTTTTACTTTCCCAAGGGAAGGTCTAAAATTGGAGATGCGCTTGGAGTTCGTCCTGCTAGGCGGAGTGACCCCCACTTTGGCCTCTGAACCAGCCGATTTGTTCCTCCTCGCCATCCTTGAGTCGCTGACCTTGCTTTCCCTTGTTTCCCGTATATCTTGTCCCCTTTGGTCCGTCTCCCATGCTGACTGCGGTTCCGAAGTCCGTGTTTGTTCTCTATATTTTTGGCCATCGACTTTTTCTGGATGCTCAGTTTCTGAATAAAAGTTCAATGCCTATCACCTCTATCTTTTTTTGTTGAACACTACTATGAGATTATACAACTTCTCCCGTAGAGGTTCTACCTATAAAAGCCTTATTAACTCAGTATGGGGAATAATGGCAGACCTGTTTTTTGAAATTGAATGGCATTCTTGCCTGTTTTCACTAGAGCCTTTTTGTTCTATTGGGGAGATTAGTAGTACTGGAAAGTTGAAATAAACAAAAATTATAGGGGTTTAATATTAAAAAGATTAGTATATTTAATGTAATACCAAGGGAGTGAGGAGCGGTAAAATGAATGAATCGTATTTTTATTTAAAACTAGAAACACATAAATTATATATGCCTTATAAAAATGAAGAACGTCGCGTGCGTGTTTTATTGCCGAAAAACTATGATAAAGATGAGTCTGAACGTTATCCAGTCGTCTATATGCATGATGGACAAAACGTTTTCTACAGTAGTGAATCTTATAGCGGGTTTTCATGGAAAGTGATTCCGGCAATTAAACAAAATCCCGATTTGCCGAGAATGATTGTTGTTGGGATTGATCATGGTGATCAAGAGCGAATTAATGAATATACGCCTTGGAAAATTACTGAAAGCCCACTTCCTGAAGATTTTGAGCTAGGCGGAAGAGGCGCGGAATTTGCTGAGTTTGTCATGACAGTCGTGAAACCGTTTATAGATAAGCATTACCGAACGAAATCAGATAAGTATCATACGGCGATGGTTGGTAGTTCACTTGGAGGAAATATTTCGGCTTTTATGGGTATTGAATATAAAGATCAAATTGGTGGATTAGGTATTTTTTCTTTAGCCAATTGGATTACAAGTAAAGCCTTTGACAGCTATATTGCCAGGAAAGAGTTGGATCCTGAACAACGGGTGTACATTCAAGTTGGGACTCAGGAAGGCGATGAAGCCGACCGGAAATTGATGTATGGCAATATGAAGCAGGCATATATCGATGGCTCGCTTAAGTATTATAAACAACTAATAAAAGGCTCAGTTCCAATTGATAGCATTCGTTTTAATATTTTTGCGGATGAGGAACATAATGAAAAAGCTTGGGCAAAACACTTACCAGAATGTTTACGTTTCTTAAGTGAGAAGTGGTCTTGAACGAATTGAATCATTAAATTTAATTGATAGTGGGAGGAAACTCTCACTCTTTTTTTGAATATTTTTTTGATTTGAATTGATTTAAAATTCAAATGATTGTATCATTTGTAAAAACTATGATTCTTTGATTCTAAGAAAGGGAGCCTTTTTATGAATTATATTTTGATATCGCCATTTTATCCAGATAATTTCCAGCCGTTCGCTCATCGTTTAAAAGAAGCAGGTGTCAATGTTTTAGGAATTGGCGAAGAGCCATATAACCAATTAGGTTCCGAATTACAAAACTCTTTAACTGAATACTATCGTGTGAATAATTTAGAAGATGTAGATGAAGTGAAACGTGCTGTTGCTTTTTTATTTTATAAACATGGTCCAATTGACCGCATTGAATCCAATAATGAGCACTGGCTGGAACTTGATGCGCAGCTGCGTGAGCAATTTAACGTGTATGGCAATAAAACGGATGACGTCAAAAAAGTTAAGTATAAATCTGAAATGAAGAAGCTGTTTAAAAAAGCAGAAGTGCCTGTCGTAGAAGGAAGAATCGTAAAAACCAAAGAGGAGTTATCCAAAGCCATTGATGAATTAGGACTGCCGGTTATTGCTAAACCAGATAACGGAGTAGGGTCTGCTGCCACCTTTAAATTGGATTCAGAAGAGGCTGTACATTATTTTGAAGAAGAATGGGGAGAAGCACAAGTGTACTTCTTGGAACCATTTGTCGAAGGAGGAGTGCTTTGTACATTTGATGGTTTAGTGGATCAGAAAGGGAATATTGTTTTCCAAACAAGCTTTACATATAATGTGCCAACTCTGGAGCTGGTTAATGGTCAACTTGATATGGCTTATGTGATTCAAAAAGAAATTAATCCAAAGCTCGAAACGTATGGTAAGGCAATCGTGAAAGCATTTGGCATGAAAGAACGCTTTTTCCATATTGAGTTTTTTCAATTGGAAAATGGGGATTATGTTGCACTTGAATACAATAATCGCTTGGCTGGCGGCTACACGGTGGATATGTACAATTTCGCGTACTCCATTGATTTATTTGCTCAGTATACTTCTTTAGTGACAGGCGGAGAATTTAAGGAATCCGATGCTGAAAACCAGTTCTGTGTAGGTGTAACACAGCGTGATGCGTATGAGTATAAACATGGTACGAATGCTATTTATGAACGATTTGGCGATCGTGTGAAGTTTGCACAGCGCATACCAGATGCGTTTGCGAAACTCCAAGGAAATCAATTTTATGCGATTATTGCAGATTCGCAGGAAGAAGTCGATGACATTATCCGTTTTGTACATGAACGAAATAATTAGGGATAGGAGATTCATCTATGCATATAGAACATTTAAGCCATTGGAGTGGCGAATTAGGGCGTGAAATGCTGTTGAACAGATATGGACACAGTGGAATCCCAATCGTCGTTTTTCCTTCATCTGGAGGGACGCACACTGAATATCATGATTTTGGAATGATTGATGTGTGTCATGACTTTATTGAATCCGGAAAAGTTCAGTTTTTTACATTGTCTAGTATCGATAGCGAAAGTTGGCTGCACGACTCAAAACCAGCGCATGACCGTGCATTAGCTCATGAAGCATATGACCGTTATGTGATATCAGAAGCTATTCCCTTTATTAAACATAAAACAGGTTGGTTTGATCCAATGATGACAACGGGATGTAGCATGGGGGCATATCATGCCTTGAACTTTTTCTTGAGACATCCGGATGTTTTCCAAACAACCATTGCACTTAGCGGTATTTACGATGCGCGTTACTTTTTTGGGGATTACGGAAATGATCCGCTTGTATACCAAAATTCACCGAGTGATTATATATGGAATCAAAATGACGGCTGGTTTATTGATCGATATCGGTCAGCAACTATCATTATTTGTACCGGGCTGGGTGATTGGGAACAGGATGGGCTGCCTTCATACTTTACATTAAAAGAAGCCTTTGAAGAAAAAAAAATTCCAGCATTGTTTGATGAGTGGGGCGAAGATGTTTCGCATGATTGGATATGGTGGAGACGTCAAATGCCGTATTATTTAGGAAAATTACTTTAATAAAATGTCAAAAAGTACAGTTGAGTCACTGGTTTTTTAGTCAATTGTATAGTTTAACGCTTTCGAGAGAACAGGGGCAGTTGTAACGAAGGATCTGTCGAAGAATATGGTTGTTACAGACGTGCGGCAAAACTGTAATTAACTTATTGCTTCAGTCTATTATTATCTTGGGTTGTCTCCAATCGGATTTTTTTATGTAATGTTCTTGATGGTGTTAAAAAGATATCGAGCCATCATAACTTAGGAAGAACAAAACTGTTTGTGCTGCATATGGTGCCCAAATTTTAAAATTAGAAATCACAAGGAAACATTAAAAAGTAAAAAACCTTGATTAATCAGTATTTCTGGGTACATAAAGGTACTAGAAAAACAGATGCCAGCAAACTTCAAAGCAGCATGACGCCTGCGCGCCAGGTCAGTGGGTTCGGTTCCTACACAGTCCCGCCAATTATTGATTTTTAATCATTTACACATAATTTCCAACCTCTACAGTCGTTTAGTCGTTTTAAAGGAAACTGTGTCAAACCAAGAAGCAATCTGGGTGTATTCAGAGCCTTCAAATTACTATATTTGGAGGTTTTTTGTATGCGTAAAGGTGTGAGGAAACACGAAAAGAGTTACCACAATTATAAAGGTTACTGACATTTGCCGGTTCAATCTTTTGGCAGGATTTAGATTCTTACAAAGGCTGCGAATACAATGTAACATTTTTAAACACCTCTTGGAGAGTACTTGACCCATGCGATTACAGAGCTCCTTGAAAAAGCTTAGCTTTCTGCATTATAGATGTTCGAATGTCCCTAAACCTCGTTAGGCTAATCGTTCGATGAAGTTTTTGAAGAAAAAAGTTGATCACATCATTTAGTACCTATTCATTTTATATAAACTCTACCTATAAAAATCTTTAGAATCCTCGAAATATGACGAGAAAGACTCTATAGTTTTCAGAAAATTTGGCATTAATTTTCCGAATTTTCTGTTATGTTTATTCTGGTGGCCTTAAATACTTAGAAAGGGATGATTCAATGAAGAAACATTTAGCAGGTTTGCTCTCATTGCTTATGGTGCTGTCCATATTTGCCCAGACAGCATTCCCTGCATCGGCAATTGAAGCAGAAGAAGACTTCAAAGTAGTAGACTTGGAGACAAGCAGAGATTTATTTTCCATGACTGAGGTTCGAACTGTCGAAGTACAGGCTGATTTTGGTAAGAATGTTGATTTAACAAAATTACAATGGACATTCGGTGGCAAGAGCATTTCCGAGTGGAAAAAATGGACAAGCGGTAATAATTATAATGGTGCGCCGTTTATTTCTGTTAAAGAAGCACCACATTTTATCGATGGCGGCACGACTGTTAAAGCAACCTTGGAGTTTGGACTGCTGTTTGATAGAGAAAATCTATCAGGAGTTAGGACTCGATATCAACCGTTTATCGGTGACTATGAATTGGCATTGGTTAGTCCTGAAAATAAGACAAAGGCTGCAAAAACTGTCACACTCAATGTTTACGATCAATTCCTGTTTTACGATCAGCTAAAGCCTGAAATCGATCAAATTTTTTCCATGGCAAAGTCAGACCCGAACAATAATCGCTATCTTGAATATCAAAGTCTTGGCAAGACAGTGCAGGGGCGCGACCTTCATTTCGTCATATTGGCTAAAGATAAAAAGGCTGTCGATAAATATTTAAACGAAACGCTGCCAATAGCATTAGAGAATCCGGAAAGTTTAATTAAGAAATTAGAAACCGGTACGATGGACGACTATCAGGTGCCTGTTTGGATGAACAATATCCATCCTGATGAAGCAGAAGGTGTTGATGTTTCAGTAGAATTGCTCAAGAAGTTCGCTCTTGAGGATGAGGTCACCTTTAAAAGTGGCAAGGGAGAAAATGAACAAACCGTTAAAATGGATGTTGACAAGGTTTTGGATGATGTTATATTCCTTTATATGTTTACGAACAATCCTGATGGAAGAGTCGCAAATACAAGGGCAAACGCCAACGGTTTTGACTTGAACCGGGATAATCATTATCAAACTCAGGTGGAAACACAGCTGGTCACACAGGTAATCGCCAAGTGGACGCCATTGTCTTTCATTGATCAGCATGGGTATGTTAACGGATTTTTAATCGAGCCAACAACACCTCCTCATAATCCCAACTATGAATATGACTTGCTTTACCACACGATGATTGATCAAGCCAATTCGATGGGACAAGCAGGGATTGGCAATTCAAAACTAACATCATATTTTATTCCTGCGGAAGCATGGAAGGACGGCTGGGATGATGCGACTCCTGCTTATACCCCTATGTATGCGATGTTGCACGGTTCATTAGGGCATACAATTGAGGTGCCAGAGCTTGGCCAGAACGGTTATCGCGCCATGGAGGGTGCAGGACTGGGTGCTGCCAATTATGTTTATGAAAACAAAGATAAATTATTTAAAAATCAACTGGAGATTTTTGCCCGTGGTGTCAAGGGTGAGGATAACCGTGCAGTGGATCCATATTTCGTTAATGCGAAGGGCGAATCAATCGGCCGGGTAAGGGGAGAACATGCCAGCTACTTCCCGGATTATTATGTGCTTCCGGTTGATGAGAAAGAACAAAAAAACGAACATGAAACCTATAAGATGATCCAATATTTACTCCGCAATGGTGTAAAGGTTGAGCAAACAACAAAAAATTTAAAGGTAAATGGGACTATGTATCCGAAAGGAACATTTATTGTTCCAATGAAACAAGCGAAGCGCGGAGTGGCGAATGCGATGCTCTCTAAAGGGGAAAATGCGTCAGACTGGGCGGCCATGTATGATCCGATTGTAACCAATTTCCCGGATCTGCGCGGTTTTGATGTTCATGCCATCCGTATCCCAAATGCCTTTGCAAAAGATACTTCAAGAGTTGAAAAAGTAACACTGCCAACGGGTCAAATAGTTGGTAACACACCAAAACAAGTATTGGCCAATACGAATAATGACAGTATTAAACTAGTTAATGAATTATTAAAACGTGGGATAGTCGTCGAAAAAGCAACTGAAACAAAAGCAGGCATCAATAGAGGAGACTTTATTGTCAACACGAAAGATCTACAGGCTTTTGGGAAAAACTATTACTTTGAAGCTACACCTGCGGGCACTACTAACCATGTAAAAACAGAACAATTGCGTCAGCCAAAGGTTGCAGCAACTGGGTCCAACCAACTCAATTTTTCGTTAAGAGAGCTTGGATTCAATTTGGTGCCACAAGAGGAAGCTGACGTCATTATTAGTATGGGAAGCAGTTTTAATCCAAAAAGCATATCCGGTAAATCATTTGTAGGCATAGGCTATTCTGCTGTCAACGCTGTTAAGGCCAGTGGTGCACTCCCGGGACTTGATGTAAGTAGAACAGCAGGCGGCCATGAAGGGCTGATTGAAGCTGTCGTTAATGACCATGTCCTAACTTCCGGCTACGAGAAAAATGAATTGCTCTATACCACGCAGGGGGCATGGATAACCTCTGTTCCTGAGGATGTAGAGATATTGGCCTCCTTCAGTGAAGCTGATGATTTCTATGTTGCCGGATGGTGGCCAGGACATGAAAGAGCGCAGGGCCAAACCCTAGCAATTACGAAAAACTTTGAAGACGCGACGATTACTTTATTTGCTAATGACCTTGCCTTTAGAGCACATACACAATATAGCTATCGATTAATTGCCAATAGCATTTATGCTTCCGTAGGCACCGAGGTTATGAAGAAAGGAAAAGGCAAAGGAAAAGTGAAGGGTAAAGAGATCAAGGCTCAGAATAATATAATAGAAAAATCCTTCTTTGAAAGAGGTCGAGACCGAAATAATTGAAGGTTGAAAAAAATCAAGGTATCAGTTCAACTACCGGTAAGTAAAAGGACAACTATTATAAAAAACACCGCTTGGACCCAAAACGATTATTAACTAGATTGTCAGTAAAGAGGTTTTCGAGAATATGCTAACCATTTGACCTCAGTTCACTAGTGAATTGGGGTCATTTATTTTTTATAACAATATACCTATAGTATTTTAAAATACAAGGAATATAAACACTGTATCAAATTAACAATCTTATATAACAAAATTGAACTGGTTGTTGGAGAACTTGCAAATGCCCTCCTGATGCATTAACAATGGCATTTAATATTTTCCGTGAACAATCTCATGAATTCTCTGGCTCTAGGAAAAAAGACTTTATTAGAGAAAAGCGTAAGGACGCTGACCGAAAAATACCGTTTTGCCGTCATTGAAGGCACTTAGTCACTGAAAGAGATGCAAACCTGATTCAAGAGATGGGGCAAAGGCGGTTCAGATATACACCTATGGCGGCTGCCACTTTGATGCCCGAATGGTTGCAGCAGGTGCCATGCTTGGTGTCCAAATTTTTAAAATTAGAAATCACAGCGAATCATTAGAAAGCACAAAAACTTGATATATCAATACTTTGGAGTACACCAAGATATTAGAAAAACAAATGCTAGCAAACATCAAAACCGCATGACGCCTGCGTGCCAGGTCAGGTGGGTTCGATTCCCACACAGTCCCGCCAACCATTCATATTAAGGCTATTTAACTTTAACATAAAGTAGGAGACCAAGTGCACTGGGTCTTTTTTTATTTGTTGGTGCAGGATTTATTCCCGATGATTGTTTGCATCTTTATGTTAGCTTGAATAACTCAATGGTTAACGTTACCCCTCTGGACTTTCGTTTTAATAGCGTTAGCTGAATAGTATTCTTTTCAGTTTTTTAACCAAGGTGTATATAGGAAAGAGTTGTATTATCATAGAGCAATACTTGTTATCTTTAATAATTATCGACTAAATTATTGGAAAATATAAAATTTTGAAATAAAATAAATAGGAACAACTTAATACCTAACAAGTATTAAACCGGTCTTCATTTTTTACATATGGTTATCAAGGGGGAGAAGGAATGACTCGTGAACTATACACCACCGATGTTCTGGTGATTGGCTCGGGGGCAGCTGGTATGATGGCAGCACGGGCTGCTTCTGATCAGGGCGCCAATGTGATCATTACGGATAAAAGCCTTGTTGGAAGAGGTGGAGCGACGATCCTTGCGCAAATGACTGTCGCGGTTGCATTAGGTGATGCGGAGGAGGATCATCCAGATATTCATTTTAGGGACACAATGGTAGGTGCAAGGGGACTTGCAGATCCAGAAATTGTCCGCACAATTGTTGACATGGCACCTGAGGTTATTCTAGAGGTGGAAGGTTATGGGGTTAACTGGGCTAGGACTAATGACGGGAAGCGTTCACAAGTTGTTTCGCCCGGACACTCACGCAAACGGTGTGTCTATGTTGATATCCTGAATACTGGAGGCGCCACCTCACAAGGTTTAAGAAAATCGATATGGCGAGACAGTCGGATTACTAGGCTTAAAAATGTCATGATGACTCGCCTTGTTAAGAAAGAAGGCCGGGTTGTCGGAGCCGTCGGTTTCTCTTTGGAAAAAATGGTTCCTGTAGCGGTCAGTGCAGCAAAGGTGATTTTAGCTACCGGTGGACTAACCGAGGCGTTTGAACGGAACAGTGCATCTACCAATATGACTGGCGATGGTTTCCTCCTTACGGCCGAGGCAGGCGGAGAGCTTTACGATATGGAGATGGTTCAATTTTTCCCTATTGCCCACCTTTACCCGCCTTTGGTTGGAATTGACCCGATCATGTGGGACCCTTTCCGCTACAAGCTTGGAGGACGGTTATTAAATGGAAAGCATGAGGAATTCATGGATCAGTATGCAGGGGAACAGGCAGGAAAATATACGGCTACCCGCGATATGACTAGCTATGCGATTTTTAAGGAAGTGGAAGCGGGTCGGGGAACCCCGCATGGAGGAGCCTTTCTTGACTTTAGGATGGTCCCTGAGGAGAAGCTCAAGGAAGGCTTTGGCCCAGTAATTGACATTCTCCTTTCACAAGGGGTGGATTTAACAAAGGACATGGTGGAGGTTGCTCCCATGGCACACTTCATGCTTGGAGGGGTCAAGGTCGATAAGAATATGAATACCACTGTTCCTGGATTGCTGGCATGCGGCGAGCTCATTTTGGGAATGCATGGAGCAAACCGGCTGTCCGGTAATGCGATTACTGAAGCATTGGTTACCGGAAAGATTGCAGGTGAAACTGCTGCAAGGGGTAAAGAGGACTTCACTCCAACAGACCTGGAAGAAGAGCTTTCGAAAGAATGGGAAAAACTTAATTCTTTCTGGCACCCTGCTCCAGCTCATAAGGATGATGCCTCCATGCTGTCAATTCGGCGTAAAATTCAAAAAACATTGTGGAAAGGGGCGGGTCCTCTCCGTACGAAGGAGTCATTGGAAAATGCGCTGGAGGAAATTCGCATCCTCATTGAAAAATGTAATAAGACTGCGTTGAAAAATCAGCAGTTCTTTGCATTACCAATGGTTGAAAAGCTTGAAGCTTATCATATGGCAAAGCTGGGAGAGGCTATTATTATTGGTGCATTGGAAAGGAAAGAATCAAGAGGGGCACATGTCCGGCTTGATTTTCCTGAACAAGAAAAGGAAACCAGTCATTATCGTTATACTTTAAGCACAAGTGACCAATGGAATCTTCAAAAAATCCCGGTCAGCAAGGGGGAAGAGCAGTGAGTACGATTACCTTAAAAATTTATAGAGGAGATCCCCTTACTGAAGGCAGATATGTTGAATATGAAGTCCCGTTCGAAGAGGGTTCAAGCCTTCTAGATGCGATTTTCTATATCCGGGAGTCTGAGGATCCATCCCTCTCAGTAAGGTATTCCTGTAAGTCGGCTAATGCTTGTAAGGAATGTATGGCCATTGTTGATGGGAAGGCAGGGTATCTTTGCAGTATGAGGGCAAGGGAGGATGCTGAGGTCACCATTGAGCCATTGAAAGGCCGCCCATTGATCAAGGACCTTGTTGTGAATATGGATTAGAAATAAAAATAGATCCAGGAACAAAGAAAAAGACTCGCCCTGTCGAGTCTTTTTCTTTATTCAATTGAAAGCAGCCGTATTTAGGTGTGAATGTAAAGTATCACTTGAGCTAAAGTATACTAAACTGTTCATTTTTTAAATCCGTTACAAACATATGGCCTGGAGCATGAGTAATCATAATTTCTGGTTTCATATGCATGGCAACAGCCTGAGGAGTTACACCGCATGCCCAAAAGACAGGAATCTCTCCATCCTTTATCGTTACGCTGTCGCCGAAATCTGGAGTATGGATATCCTCAATGCCAATAGCAGCCGGATTGCCGATATGAATTGGGGCTCCATGGACAGAAGGGAATCGGCTTGTGACCTGGATTGCTCGAATGGCATCCTTTTCTGTCATCGGGCGCATGCTGACAACAGTTGGGCCTTCAAATCTGCCCGCTTTTACGGTTTGAATATTCGTCTTGTACATCGGGACGTTCCGACCCTCTTCCATATGGCGGATTGGAATTCCATTTTTCAAAAGGGCCTCTTCAAATGTAAAGCTGCAGCCGATTAGAAAACCGACCATGGAATCATCCCATAGCGCTGATACGTCTGTTAATTCTTCGGTAAAGACTCCATTGCGGTAGACCCGGTATTTCGGGATATCGGTCCTTAAGTCAGCATCAGGCGCTGAAAGGGCTGGTACCCCGGATCCTGGCATAGTGACATCGATGATGGGGCAAGGCTTTGGATTCCTCTGGCAAAACAAGAGAAATTCAAACGCCAAATCCTTAGGAAGCACAGCCATGTTCGCCTGGATATAGCCGGGAGCCAAACCGGAAGTAGGCTTTACCCACTGGTTTGCACGGATCTTTTCACGTATATCTTGTGGAGTCATTATACCTATTGTGCTTCGCATAAAAGAGCACCTCGTTTCCTTCTATTTAAATAGTTGAGGGATTCCGTTAATCAATGAATATCCACCCATAATCGCCATGGCAATAACAATGACAATTCCAAAGACCGTCATCCAGAGAGGGTGTTTATAGTCACCAACGATTTTCGTCCTGTAGGCAGCGACCAGCATAACCCCTAATGCGATAGGTAAAATAAGGCCATTAAGAGATCCGACCAGTATAAGGATTTTAACAGGCCTTCCTATTAGCACGAAAACAAGGGTGGAAATCGCAATAAAGGCAACAATTGTCCATTTATTATACTTATCCACCGTCTTGCTTAACGTCTGGATGAACGATACGGACGTATAGGCAGCACCGACAACGGAGGTAACGGCAGCAGCCCACATAACGACACCGAAGATTTTGTATCCTACATTTCCGGCGGCCAGTTTAAACACAGAGGCTGGAGGATTGGCAGGATCAATCGCAAGACCCTGTGCAACTACTCCTAGAGCAGCGAGAAACAGGAAAATCCTCATAATCGAAGCGATACCAATGGCACTCACGGCACTTTTGGTCACTTCTGGCAGAGATTCTTTTCCCTTAACTCCAGCATCTAGCAAGCGGTGCCCGCCGGCAAACGTGATATAGCCTCCAACGGTGCCGCCGACAAGGGTGACAATAGCAAGGAGGTCAATTTTATCAGGAACAAATGTCTTCACGACTGCTTCTCCCACAGGGGGCTGAGCTGTAAACATAACATAAACAGTAAGGGCAATCATGACAAATCCCATAATCTGGGCAAAACGGTCCATGGCTTTGCCTGCTTCCCGAACCAGGAAAATTCCGATGGCAATGATCCCGCTTAGAAGCGCTCCGACTTCTGTCGACCAGCCAAATAGAACATTGACACCAAGACCTGCTCCGGCGATATTTCCTATGTTAAAAGCAAGTCCTCCGGCAACGATAAGGGCAGCTAGGAGATAACCAAGGCCGGGAAGAACATCGTTGGCAATATCTTGGGCGCGTTTTTCTGAAACAGCTATGATCCTCCAGATATTCATCTGGGCTCCAATATCAATAATAATAGAAATTAAAATGACAAATCCGAAGCTTGCGAGAAGGGACTGCGTAAAAACCGTTGTCTGAGTAAGGAACCCTGGACCGATTGCTGATGTTGCCATCAGGAACGCAGCACCCATAAGAATACTGGCAGTTGATTTATTCTTCATATGAACCCCCTAAATGTAATGACCAAACATGCCAAATTTTTTATTTTAAAAAGGTGCCTATTGAGGCAACTGTGATACCAGTTTCCTTTAATGCTGAGGTGATATACTTGGCAAAATCAAGGGCGCTTTCTCCATCGCCATGAATGCAGACCGTATCAGCCTTTATTGAAATATCGGGACCCTGCTGTGAAGTCACCTTGCCTTCCTTTACCATTCGGATCACCTGGTTTACCGCGGTTTCATGATTTTTGATTAGAGCGTTTGCTTCACGCCTTGAAGTTAAAGAACCATCCTCTTGATATGTACGATCCGAAAAGACTTCACTAGCGGTCCGAAGCCCCAGTCTATGACCGGCTTTTACTAGTTCGCTGCCCGCAAGGCCGAAAAAGACCAGCTCGGGATCGACCTTGTATACCGCCTCGGCAATGGCCTCTGCAAGCTCAGAATTTTTTGCAGCCATGTTAAACAGAGCACCATGTGGTTTTACATGCTGAATTTTGCCGCCTTCCGCTTTTACAAAGGCACTCAGAGCTCCGATTTGGTAGACCACCATGTCGTATGCTTCTTGAGAAGAGATGTTCATTTCTCTTCTTCCAAATCCAGCTAGGTCCGGCAGACCCGGATGAACACCGATTCCGACGTTTTTCTCAATTGCTAGTTTTACAGTTTTTCTCATCGTTGCAGGGTCGCCGGCATGGAACCCGCAGGCAATGTTGGCGGAAGTAACATAATCGAGGATTTCCGTATCCCTTCCAAGTGTGTATGCACCAAAGCTTTCTCCCATGTCACAGTTAATATCAACAATTGGCATTTCCTTGTTCCTCCTATTTAAATTTTAATAAAATCCCATTTTTTAGCTGCTTTAGGTTTTCCTCTCTTTCAAGGAAAAGAAGCTGGGCCTCTTTGTGTGTCACATGTTTAAAAGAAATATAATCACCGGGCTTTGCTTGGGCGATCAGGGGTAAATCAACAGTTGCAATCTGTCCTATTTTCGGATAGCCACCTGTAGTCTGCCGGTCCGCCAGCAGTACTATCGGGTTTCCTTCAGCAGGTACCTGGATGGACCCGAAACTTACGGCCTCGGAGATCAGTTCCTCTGGAATTTCTAGCCGTAACTGTGGTCCTTTAAGCCGGTACCCCATTCGATCTGATTGTGGGGAAACTTCAAACCTGTCACTGAAAATTTTTCGTTTGCTCTCCTCATCGAAGAGATGAAACTGCTTGCCTTTTATGACGCGAATCGGCATGTCCTTTCTGTGAATCGGAATTAAAGTTGATGATATCGACCAATCCATTTCAGCAAAAGGCTTATTTCCGGTTTGGCCCTCCAAGTATTCCATCATCGCTGTTGAAAGGTCTCCTGGCGTGGTCAATCGTATTACATCTCCCTGTTGCAAAGCACGACCTTGATAACCTCCAATTCCTGCCCTTAAGTAGGTTGATTTACTGTTCATGACTTCCGGGACCGTTATACCTCCAGCCACGGCCAGATACACCCGAGTTCCGGTTACCGCTGGACCGAATCGAAGTTCACTGCCTCCTTTCACAAATATAGTCCGCCATGTCCTCACCGGAAGGCCATTAATAGACGGGGAAAGGTCCCCACCACAAATGGAAATCAAGCAATCTTTCTCAAATCGTAAAATTGGTCCGAGCAGAGTTATTTCAAGAGTAGGTTCGTTATCCTCGTTGCCTACCAGTATATTAGCTATCCGGTGGGCTATCTGGTCCATTACTCCGCTGGCTATCACTCCGTATTTTTGGAATCCATAGCGGCCCAAATCCTGAACACTTGTAAGGAGGCCCGGTTTTACTACGGTGATCATGCTGGATCACCTCCAAGACTTTTGTACTCTTCAATGCTAATCGGAATAAATTTAACCTTATCGCCCGCCCTCAAGAGGGTTGGCGGCTCGTTTTCAGAACGAAACAGTTCTATCGGTGTCCGGCCTATCAACTGCCAGCCACCTGGCGTTTCAATCGGATATACACCTGTTTGTTTGCCAGCAATTCCGACGGTTCTCGGAGGGATTTTTATTCTGGGATTATCCCTTCGTGGCGCGGCTATTTTTTCCGACATGCCTCCGATAAAAGGGAAGCCTGGAGCAAAGCCAATCATAAAAACTGTGTAGTCACCAGCAGAATGTATGTGAATCACTTCTTCTTGGGAAAGACCGTTATGCTTTGCCACAAAAGGGAGATCCGGGCCCATTTCTCCTCCATAGCAAACCGGGATTTCGATTGTCCGCTGCAGGGTTTCTTCGGATGAAGAAATCTTGCCCAATAATTTTTTCAGCTGGAAACAGACAATGTCATATGGTAATCTGGATTTGCCTCTAAACTTGTAGACTACCTCAACCGGGTCATAAAACACCGTAACAGTTGTGAAGGCGGGTATGTATTCAATCATCCAGGATTCCATGTTTCTATCAAGAAACGAGGTAACGAGTTGGACCTTTTGCTGTGTTTCTTCATTGATATCTTCTCCAAGCTCTATGACAACTGCCTGGTCCCCTAGAGGATGGAATATGTAAGTCAGATTTTCTTGCATTATGCTTTCAGTCTCCCTAAATAATAATATATTTAGTATATATTAAATTTTTAGAATTTTAAAATATTATAATATAAAAATATAATCAATAGCTGGCTTTAAAAATTCTTTTTATGAATATGTTTTAAAAATAACTTACTTGAAAAGGTTATGACACGTTATCAATCCAGAGAGGATTTTTTACAATTTGACTAAATATGTAAAAGCCTGCCATTGGGTTAATGGCAGGCTTAATATATTAGTACTAAATGTCGATATCCTGATCTTGATCCTGTTCTTGATCTTGATCAGCATTGGCACGTGAGCGAACGCGCGCCTTTGAGTCAGAATCTACTTTAATGTCCAAATCAATTTTAGCATTTCCGCTATCCTCAATTTTTGCGACATTAGTGTTGTAATCGCGATTCTTAACCTGATTATCGTTGTCCACATCAGTTCTGTTGTCTAAACGATTATCAAAATCCACATCCACATCCACATCAGTTCTTGTGTCAGAACCATTGTTGTTCCTTCTTGCCATTTTATTCCCTCCTTAGTTTTCTAATCACAGTGTATTCATTAAATCTTAAAAGTGATAGACATTTGTCCTAGTACAAAAATCCAATTTGCAATAACTTGAATATAATAAAAAAAATCTCCCGATATGATACAGCTGTCCATACTCTTTCCCGCGGGGCGAATACATTGATTAGTAATAAGGGCAAAAGGAGGGATTTTTATATGGGAGAAGTTTGGTATCCGTCAATGGGAAGAAGATACAGCGAAAAAGGAGGCATATCAATGGAAGGTTGGTTTCCAGGTCTAGACCGAAGGAAAGGAATCAATGAGTCGAGTGATAACTATGCAGAAGGGAATAGGGGGAATTTTTCAGGGAATCAAGGCAACGCAGATTCCAGAACAGATATCGATGTTGATGCAGAAGTGGATAATGAATTTGAAAATGATATTGAAATCGATAATGACAACGAAATAAAAAACATAGACCGAAATAAGAATATCGCAAAAATAAGAAAAAGCGGGAATGCAAAAATTTGTTTGGATATAAATGTTGATTCTGATTCCGAAGCGAGGGTCCGTACGCGTGCCGATGCCGATCAAGACCAAGATCAGGATCAAAGCCAATCATTTGATGATTAAAAATTGGTGGGGATAGAGTATGTCAGAGAATAGAGATATACAGAATCAAGAAATTTCCGAAGATCTTGTTCAAAAAATAATTTCAAAATCAAATGATAAAAATGAAAACCATGCAAATGTCGGACATAGTGGAAATTCCAAAGTTGATGTAAATGTTAATGTCCAAATAGATACAAAAGCCCTAGCTTATGCCCTGCTTTGTTCTTCATTAGCGAGGAAGGAAATAAGCAACGATGATTTTGACCATGCGATTAGTAAGCTGGAGGAACTATTAAATAAACAACCTAAAAAGGAGTCAGAACCGGAAATACAAAGACCCTTTGCAAGGCGGCAAATGTTTAGAAATTTTTAATCAAATCTCCCCTGTTTTTTAACAGGGGATTACCGTTTATACTTGTTTTATAGTACCAATTACCGTTCCAAATTAATAGATAATTTAGGACATTTCCTGCCTCCAAACTTTATCTATCAGCATAAACAGATAGGCGTACTCTCCACGATAAAAGAGACTTTCAAATAGAAGGTCAGGTCAGGATGTTCAGACTTCTAATACATACTGTCGCTGAATTAATGCTTTGTATCTTTAAAAAGACCTGCTTCTCTTGTAAGCTCCTCCTTGTCCAAAACCTTACTTTCAGTATTAATTGGTTTGCTGCCACAAGGCGGCTTTTTGCAATTGTAGAACGTGTCATTAGAACCACGCTAGTAGGCGGTAATGATGCCGTGGTGATATGGGGGAAATCTGACTTTTGTTGTCTGAATTTGTTGTTTTAGTATTTTCTTGGTTTATACATATCTAAGAAGTAACGAAATTACGATTGTAGTCTAATCTATCCACTCCCCCTAGAAAGATGACACTTTATTACTGTTAAATTACATTTCTTTAACAAATCGCAGGAAAAGACAAAATTTCCGGGCCGATGGCGAATTATATATGTATAGAGATAAATAGGGGGAAATATTTGAAGCAAAGTAGGGGGACTATATATGCTAGAATTTGAAACCAATATCGATCAATTTGCCACTATAAAAGTAATTGGGGTTGGCGGCGGCGGAAATAATGCCGTTAACCGGATGATTGAGGACGGCGTGCAGGGAGTGGAGTTCATTGCCGTGAATACAGATGCGCAGGCTCTCAACATGTCAAAAGCGGAGGTCACGATGCAAATCGGCAGTTCCTTGACCAGGGGCTTGGGGGCTGGTGCAAATCCCGAAATTGGCAGAAAGGCTGTCGAGGAAAGCAAGCAGCAGATCAGGGAGGCCCTGCAAGGTGCCGACATGGTGTTTGTAACTGCAGGAATGGGCGGCGGAACCGGTACCGGAGCTGCGCCGGAGATTGCCAATATCGCGCGCGAACTTGGCGCACTAACAATTGGAGTGGTGACTCGTCCGTTCACTTTTGAAGGCCGTAAGCGGGCACAAAATGCAGCAGCCGGAATTGAAAGGATGAAGGAAGCTGTTAATACCTTAATCATCATTCCAAACGAGCGATTGCTGCAAATCGTCGACAAGAAAACGCCGATGATTGAAGCGTTCCGTGAGGCGGACAATGTCCTCAGACAGGGTGTCCAAGGCATTTCCGACTTGATCGCTGTTCCAGGATTGATTAACTTGGACTTTGCTGACGTGAAGACGATCATGTCCAACAAAGGAACTGCGCTTATGGGCATCGGAGTGGCTTCAGGCGAAAACCGTGCTGCTCAAGCTGCCAAGAGGGCAATTTCTTCTCCGCTTCTTGAAACAAGCATCAATGGCGCAAAAGGAGTGCTGATGAACATCACAGGAGGCATGAACCTCAGTTTGTTTGAAGTTCAGGAAGCGGCCGATATTGTGGCAGCTGCAACAGATGACCAGCTTAACATGATTTTTGGATCGGTCATCAATGAAAACCTGGAAAAAGAAATCATGGTCACCGTGATTGCGACAGGATTCGATCATGATGAAAAGGAAGCACCGCAGTCGAATACATCGCGCCGACCTAGCGGCATGAATATCAATTCACGTGAGCAATACCAGGCTCAGTCAAGACAGCGGGAGCCCATTGCCTATGCAGAATCGGGGAATTACAACGAAGCCCAAAACTACAGCCAGTCCGGCAGCTTTGGCCAATCGGGAAACTACAGCCAATCCGGCAATCACCGCCATACACCTGCCTATGAAGAGCCTGCGGATTACGAACGGGATACCGATGAGCAAGAAGACTCGCTTGATATTCCATCGTTCTTTCGAAACCGAAGAAAAAGACGGTAAACTAACGAAGAAAAAGGCCAAATCATTGTGATTTGGCCTTTTTAAATGGATAAAAACCAACGTTAATTCGGCTATTTTAAAAGGGAGGAAAATAATTAAAGGAAGCATGGAGACATTAAGAAAAGAAGCCCATGTGCCTGCCTGCAACGATGAGGACAAAATGGGTAACGTCATCAAGTGGAACGGACCGAACCTGCACGTGGTGCAGCATCCTGTATTACGCGGTGAATTTTGTAATCAGGCCGTTGTTGTCTTCAAAAGTATGATTTAGAAAAAAGTTTGCAGCAAATTTAAAAAAATCTTGGTTGAAGCAATGATATTTTCCTTGCTTCTTTTTTATGCTTAATCCAGGGATATAAGATAGTACAGCAAACTCACATTTTTTCATTTTTTTGGATGAATTATCTGCTAAAAAGAAACAGTAAAAATAGTTCGATACTATTTATCATTAAGGAAGTGTTTTTAGTGGATTTAATTCTGAAGAAAATAATTTCTTCCTCTTTAGTTGTATTTTTGACGTTCTCTTTTTTGAGTCCCCAGGTGAGTGGTGAAAAAAGACAACAAACGGTACCGCCTGTAATCGATGCTAGAGTTAAACAGAAATTAACGGTTGATGGAAAGACGTTTAAGGATTTAAACGGGAATGGACAGCTAGACCCTTATGAAAACTGGCAGCTTTCCGATGAGGAACGGGTGCGGGACTTGATTTCTAAAATGACTTTGGAGGAGAAATCGGGATTGCTGCTTATACCAGAATTTCCTAAGTTCCAGGAAGGAAAGCTGGTTCTCCCGAATAAGATGCTTGACCAGAGTACCCGTTATTTTATATTTCGTGAATTCCCTAGTGCAGATGTGATTGCAAATTATAATAACCAGCTTCAGGAAGCAGCAGAGAGGACAAGGCTAGGGATTCCGGCTGTGATTATTTCCAATCCGAGAAATCATGCTTCGACTGCTCCAGATTTACAGGCTCCAGGACAGTTTTCTCACTGGCCAGATCCCTTGGGTCTAGCAGCTACACGTGATTTGAATCTAATTTCGGAATTTGCACGAATTTCTGGAAGAGAGTTCAGGGCTTCAGGTATACGTAAACTATATGGGTACTCAGCAGATGTGTCGACCGATCCAGAATGGCCAAGGATTGATGAAACTTTTGGTGAAGATCCAAGGATTATTTCAGATATCATATTTAGAATTGTTAAAGGGTATCAGGGTGATATCCTAAATGAAAACAGTGTATCCACCACAGTTAGGCATTTCCCAGGCGGAGGAGCGCGTGAAGAGGGGAAGGATCCTCATTTTGAAGAAGGCCGATATAATATTTATCCGACAGAAGGCAGTCTGGTGAGGTACCATATTCCACCTTTCCGGGCAGCGATTGAGGCCGATGCGACGTCAATCATGCCTTATTACGCGTATCCAAGTAATGAAAGTGCGGACCAGGGCTTGCCACGGTTTAGTGCGGAACAGCAGTTTGAAGAAGTTGGCTTTGCAATGAACAGAAGCTTTATTACCGACTACCTCCGCGGCCAGCTTGGTTTCCTTGGCTATGTAAACTCCGATACGAGTGCCGTTATCGACAAAGCGTGGGGGGCTCTAGATTTGCCAGTTGAACAAAGGTTTGCGAAAGCATTGAACTCAGGCACGAATATTTTCTCTGGTGTTGCAAATCCAACTCCAATCATTTCCGCAGTTAACCAAGGATTGGTAAGTATGGATAGAGTAAACCGGTCTGCAACCTATTTGTTGACTGAGATGATGAAGCTGGGCCTTTTTGAAAATCCTTATGTAGACACAAATAATGCTCTTGAAGTGGCGAATGATCCTGCTTCACAAGAACGTGCTGATTTGGCGCATCGCAAGTCCGTAGTCTTATTGAGGAATGACAATAATTTATTGCCATTAACGGATGAAAAAATCCAGGGAGTTAGGCTTTTTGTGGAGATGTTCCCAGCAGGAACGAATGGAGCAGCAACACAAAGGCTTAGAGAAGCAATTCGTAAACACGATAATAATATTACGTTAACAGACAACCTGGAGAATGCAACGCATGCTCTTATCTGGATTATGCCAAAGCAAGACTTATTAAAACGATTCCCTCAGTTGTTAATCGGGCCTGAAACTGAAGTCAGCAAAATTGACAGAATCAATCAAATACAAAAGAGGGTTCCAACGATCACGGCTATCAACTTGAGAAGCCCATGGCTGCTCAATAATGTTGAGCCGAATGCTGTATCTTTTATTGCTACTTTTGGAACGAAGCCAGAGGCATTAATTGATGTTATCCGCGGCAGATTTAATCCTGTTGGGAAACTTCCTTTTACGATGCCGGCCAACCAACAGGCAATCGACAATGAAGTAGGAGATATCCCAGGATTCAGGGAAGATCCGTCCTATGTTTATCGTGCGAAGAGCGGGGATGAGTATATTTATAATTTCGGTCTCTCCTATAATACGGCAAGAAATGAGCGGAATGGCTTCTTCGAAAAATTGAAGGATTTTTTTAGTCAATAAATCAACAAATTTAGTAAAAAAATAACACAAAATTAGCAGCCCCATTTCGTAAAATGTGCGAATGCATAAAAAGTAAGGTTAAAAAACTCAACAGGCCCATCCAGGCCTGTTGAATTTTTAACTCTTTTTTTAATTTGCTCTTTTAGGGACCTCAATCAAATCGGGATCGGCAATGGAATATCCTTTGGATTGCAGCCCTTTGACGATTTCCTCAAGTGCGTCCTTCGTCCACTCGCGATCATGCATTAAAAGGTTTGCCCCGTTGGTGAGGTACGGGCTGCCGACCATGATTTCAGCCAAAGAATCGGGGTTCTGGTATTTCTTCTCCCAGTCATAGCCATACGTCCAGTTCATCAGCATCATGCCTTCCTGTGCGGCAATCTCTTTGGAATAATCCGTATTCATGCCGAAAGGTGCTCTAAAAAAGGCAGGCGAAACACCGGTGATTTCTTTTACCCGTTTATTCAAGCTGACGATTTCCTGCTTCTGTTCCTCTTCTGAAATTTGCGTCAAGTTTGGATGCGAATATGTATGGTTGCCAATGGCAAAGCCCATATCATGGATCTTTTTCAACCTTTCCTCTTCTTCGGGAGTGTCAAGAAAATGCCCATTCACGAAAAAAATTGCTTTTACGCCAAGCCCGTTGAGAATCTCGGCCATTTCAAGCGAATGCTTGTCAGGTGCATCATCGATTGTAATTAGGACATTTTTTTCCTTTGACCCATCCAACCGTTCAATGACCCAATTGGCTTCATTCAATTTATAGACTGGCTGGGTTTCTTCGACAGCTTCCTCCGTGTTTTCCTTAGCAGCCTCTTCAGTTTCTTGAGGTTTTTCTACATTTTCCGTTTCCGTCGTTTCCTCTGAGGGTATAGGTTCTGTGTCTTGGGATTCATTGCTTTGCTTGGCTCCAGCGCATGCGGTAAGCATGACAGCAGCGAGTAAAATAGGAATAAATGATTTCATGCTGATTCCTCCATTATGCTTATTCTAATATCTTCATACCCAATGGGAAAGGGGGGAACACAAATTTCTGCATTTTTCGATGAAATTCGAACAAATCTTGGAGTTTCGTCATTATAATAGAATAAAAGACCTACCAGAGGAGAAATCGACATGAACTACAAAACTCTTATCATCTTATTGGTATCTTTCCTGCTAATAGGGTGTAGCAATCAGGGGAAAAACGTCGGACAGCCACCGCCGACTGCGTCAAGCTTGCCTGAAAAACCAGAAAGTGGATTGGCTAAAAAACCCATGCCTGAACGTTTTAAATCCCCATTTTCATTTGATTACCCGAAAGATGGTGTAAAAGGAATCTATGTGACCGGACCAACTGTGAGCGTTTCAAGGTTTGATGAGCTTCTTAAGCTCGTTGAAACGACTGAATTGAATAGCATGGTCATCGATATTAAGGATGATTTTGGTTTACTGCAATATCAGCCCGAAAAAGGCTCACCATTTGAAGAGATTGGCGGCCCGTACATAAAAGATCCTGAAAAACTATTAAAAACCTTGGAAGAAAAAGAGATTTACCCAATTGCCCGCGTGGTGGTCTTTAAGGACAACCACCTTGCAACACAGAGGCCAGACCTCAGTTTTACCGAAAATGGGAAAGTGTGGAAAAACGGACGAGGCGAAAGCTTTGTTAATCCGTTTATGAAGGAAGTATGGGAGTATAACGTCGAAATTGCCAAGGAAGCAGCCAAAATGGGCTTCAAGGACATTCAGTTCGATTATGTGCGTTTTCCGGAAGGTTTTGAAACAAGGGATAGCTCGCTCAAGTATTCCCAGGGAGATTACAGTAAAGTGGAAAAAGATAATGTCCAAAAAAGAGTCGATGCAGTAACCGATTTTGTCGCCTATGCGAAGAAAGAACTGGAGCCATACAATGTAGATGTCTCGGTTGATATTTTCGGCTATTCAGCCACTCTTCCGGAAGCCCCTGGAATTGGACAGAACTTCTCCAAGATCTCCGCAAATGTGGATGCCATCTCCAGCATGATTTACCCAAGCCACTGGACAAGCTATTTCGGAATTGAAAAGCCTGACCTGCAGCCGTACGAAATCATCAATGAGTACGCTAAGCATGAAAATAAGGTACTGGATGCATTGGAAAACCGCCCGGTCTCAAGGCCTTGGATCCAGGATTTCACCGCAAGCTATCTTGGAGCAGGGAACTATAAGAAATACGGAAAAGCCGAAGTGGAAGCCCAAATCCGTGCCTTGAATGAAAATGGAATCAACGAATTCCTACTATGGAATGCAGCTAACCGCTATACAAAAGGGGTAGACTATACTCCTCTTACACCTTAGATAAGCGCAAGCACCTTCGGAACAACTTTTAACCAGTGTTCCTATGGAAGTTATCTGGAGAAAAGACCGCATAATTTTTTGCGGTCTTTTCTCATTACTCCACATCCGCCTGCGAGGCCAGGTGTTTATTTAATTAAAGGTTAATTCAGAGATAAAAAGTTCATCGTTTTTTATCGAAAATTGTTGTTGATATTTTCTGAAAATAAATTATAATGAAATAATTAATAAAAATACTCAAAGGTGGTTTAAAATGAACACGTTAGCAAGAATTAGTACGGCAGCTGGAAATACGTTTATTTATTGGGTCTTACTATTCACAGCTTTGGCCATGTTGTTTCCATCCGGTTTTACCTGGATTGGCCCCCATATCTCCATACTGCTGGGAATTATCATGTTCGGGATGGGATTAACGTTATCTTTAGAAGATTTCAAGGCAGTATTTAAGCAGCCTCTCGCTGTATTCGTCGGGGTAGCTGCTCAATACATCATTATGCCAGGTACTGCTTATCTCCTGGCTGTAGGATTAAATCTCCCTCCTGAAGTTGCCGTTGGCGTTATTTTGGTAGGCTGTTGTCCTGGGGGAACCGCATCGAATGTTATGTCGTACCTGGCAAAGGCCAATGTTGCCATGTCCGTTGCTGTTTCTTCAGTAGCGACCTTAGTATCACCAATCCTAACTCCAGCACTTATTTATTTATTAGCGAGCCAGTGGCTTCCTGTATCAGGTAAAGATATGTTTCTCTCAACAGTGCAAATCGTTCTCCTTCCTATTATACTGGGTATCGCCTTCAAATGGATTTTGAAGGATAAAGCAGAAGAAGGAGCGAAAATCTTGCCACTCGTTTCTGTAATTGGGATTGTCGGTGTTATATCAGCAGTGGTAGCGGGGAATAAACAAAATATCTTGGAATCAGGTTTGGCCATCCTCGGTGTTGTTATTTTACATAACTTTATTGGATTGGCTTTAGGGTTCTTTATATCCAAATGGTGTAAATTCCCTTACCCCGATCAAAAAGCAATCTCAATCGAGGTCGGGATGCAGAACTCCGGTCTTGCTGCAGCGCTAGCAACTGCCCATTTTTCTCCAATTACAGCTGTCCCAGGGGCTATTTTCTCCGTCTGGCATAATATTTCTGGACCTATGATTGCCACTTACTGGGCGAAAAAAGCGTTAAAAGAAGAGAGAATAAAACAGGAAAATGTGGAACTTGTATCCTAACATGTAGGGAAAAATTTTGAAGGAAGACAACTGACACCAATAGTGTGAGGTTGTCTTTTTTCTATTTATACTGCTACCTTGGTTACGGCCGAAAAACTCTGTATGGAGCTGGATTCAATGGTTTACTGGTTGGTTTTTTATCATGGTGATTCTAGATGGAGCATTAGGCTAAGCGGGCCAATATATCCGCTGTAGCAATGAGAACAGCAGCTTGTTATTTGGTTTGGGGCTGAATAAATACCGGAAGCCTAGCTTCATTATTTCAATTTGGTAAAAAAGTATAGAAATTGGATGTTAATTACATTTATTTTCGGTTAAAGCATACATATTATTATAAATTTAATGAATTTATAATTTAAGTAACTATTAAACTATATATAAGGGCATTGGCAGCGTGGAATTCCATCCGGATTTTTGAAAGGAAGGTGTTAAGATGAAGGTAGCTGTATTAGGATCTGGATTAATGGGAAAAGAAGCAGCACGTGATTTAGTGCAAAGTGTTGGAGTAGAGGCAGTTGGATTGGCAGATATTGATTTAGAGCGTGCACAACAAGTATGCAACCAACTCCAATCATCAAAATTAAAAGCGTTTTCTGTTGATGCCGGGAACTACGACGAGCTGGTAAATTTTATTAGCCAATATGATGTCGTTGTTAATGCACTTTTTTATACCTTTAATGAAATAGTTGCAAAAGCGGCTATTGCTACAGGGGTAAGCTCTGTTGACCTTGGTGGACATATTGGTCATATTACGGATCGCGTATTGGAGCTGAAAGAAGAGGCACTGGCAGCTCATTCGACGATAATCCCTGATTTGGGTGTTGCCCCAGGTATGATAAATATTTTGGCAGGATACGGAGCAAGCAACCTCGATAATGTCAAGTCCATTAAGATGTATGTCGGCGGGATTCCTGCAAGGCCTGAACCCCCGCTTGAATATAATCATGTTTTTTCAATGGAAGGATTATTCGATCATTATACCGATCCTTCATTGATCATTCGCAATGGAGTAAAGCTAGAAGTACCTTCGCTTTCGGAGGTAGAAAAAATCTACTTTGAGAAATTTGGTCCGCTGGAAGCATTTCATACTTCGGGTGGAACCTCCACATTACCATACTCATACCCATATTTAGATGAATTGGAGTATAAAACGATCCGCTTCCCAGGTCATGCGGAAAAATTCAAATTGCTTGTTGATCTTAACCTGACCCGTAATGATTACGAGGTAGACATTAAAGGGCAGCAAGTCAAGCCTAGAGATGTCTTGTTAAAGGTTCTTGGCCCGATTGTGGACTTAAAGGACAAAGATGATGTGGTATTGCTTCGCGTCATCGTCTCAGGAGAGAAAAATGGAGTAAAAACGACGTACGAATATGAAATGACGACATTTAAAGACCGTACAAACAATGTAACAGCAATGGCACGCGCAACCGCAAACACCATTTCCGTCGTAGCACAAATGATTGGCAATGGAACAATAGCTAAAAAAGGCGTCCATCCACCAGAGCTGATTGTTCCCGGAAAAGAATATATCGAAGAAATGGCAAAAAGAAATATTATAATCACGGAAACAGAGAAACAGGATAACCTAATCAAAATTTAATCATTCTCGCACCTTCCTGCTACTATAGCGGGGGGTGCTTTTAAATTTACCTCTTTTGCTGTTCTATTAAGTCAACATCGCTTGTAACCTGCGTGCCATGTCAGGTTGGTTCGATGGTCACACTGTCTCGCCTAATACATATAGTTAACCGCACGGTCAATTTGACTCGTGCGGTTTTTCGATTTTAAGAAGGGGATGGTTTGAGAGTATGTTAGTAAATTAGCTGCTGAATAGAAGAGAGGGCACCCTGATTCTGCGGGCACAATTGACGTACTGCGCAAGTGAGTGCTTGGGCCGGAAAATCAACAGTCACAACTAACTCCCATCAAAAAAATATGGTACCGTATTATCAAGGATTACTTTTTTCTTTTCCTAAAAACATATCAAGAGCTGTTTTGTTTTGTTCTAAGTCCACTTGTAAGACTTCGCCAATTTCTTCATGACGTACATTTGTAAAACTGCCATCTTCAGGAATGCGAATTGATTGTATTTCTCCGCTATCGTTGGACAAAATGTCTTTTCCGATTGTCAAGAGTGTTGGGGTGTCAATGTCTGTATCGATGTATGTACCTAAGAGTCCTAATAGATCAGGAAGCTTTGTGACACTATGCAGGCTTACCACTTCATCCTTTAATTTTGTGATGACTTCTTGCTGTCTTTGAACCCGGCCGAAGTCACTTAGACGGTCTTGACGGAAACGAACATAGCCTAAAAGTTCTTTGCCATTAAGCCGTTGAGTTCCTTTCTCTAACGTCATTTCGATGCCTTCGGACATCTCGTATGGTATGTCTACTTCAATTCCATTGGGCACAAGGAGGTCGACAGCTTTTTCGAATCCTTTAAAGTCGACGATTGCATAATGATGAATATCCAGACCAAAATTCAAATTAATGGTTTGCCTTAATAATTCAGGTCCTCCATATGTATAAGCAGCATTTAATTTATGCTCTCCATGTCCAGGTATGGATACGTACATATCCCGCATAAGAGAAATAAGTTTTATCTCCTGAGTATTGGGATTATAGTGTCCTACCATTATGGTATCGGTTCTAGCTTGTTTTTCTCCCCTAGAGTCACTACCTAGTAGAAGGACATTTACTTCGTCTGTTTTAGTTTTCACCCCATTAAACGAATGAGTTGCTTCAGCTTTTTTAAATGGTTGATTAACCTTTTTTATCGTTCCTTCTATATACTGAACTATCGTAAAAAGGCCAACAAAAAAGATACTTAATAAAAGAAGGGCGGCAACGACTCTCATCCATTTTATCCTTCTTCTCTTTCTTCCCCTTCTTGATCCTTCCATACTTGCACCACCCAGGCTGAAAATATTGATAATAATCAATGAATCAAGTTAAAAAATGGCCATCTCTTTAGTTTCGGATAGGGGGGATCAGAAACTGAAGAAGATACCATCTTTTAAACTTGAAGTAGCCATTATCCCATAAATACATTTCAACTATTGGTATATTAGATTACAATTGTTTAAAATTCTATTAACATTACTGAAAAGTAGATGTTTTATCCCATTTTGGCAGGTATACGAAAAAATACGGGTGGTTATTTAGAGAAAATTCAACTGCTTATGTTATTTGGGGAAAGGGAGAAGTGAAATATGGATCACATTTATTTAGACTACAACGCAAGCACACCTGTGGCACCTGAAGTCATTGAGGCAATGACACCGTTACTCCGAGATTTTTATGGAAATTCGTCCGCACTGCATTGGGCTGGGGCACCGGTTAAGGGCTTTATGCAAAAAGCAAGAGAACAAGTTGCCGGCTTACTTGGCTGTGTTCCTGAGGAAATCATTTTTACGAGCGGAGGGAGTGAAGCGAATAACCTGGCGCTAAAGGGCTTCTTCTTTAAAAATAAGAGCAGAGGCAACCATATCATTACGTCGAAAATTGAACACCCCGCGGTGATGAATCCATGTAAATTCCTTGAGTCAATAGGGGCGAAGGTTACTTATGTAGGTGTAAATCAATACGGGAGAGTGTCACCGGAGGAAATTGAAAAAGCCATTACAAAAGAAACTATTTTGATATCAATCATGCATTCCAACAATGAAACAGGCACTTTGCAGCCGATTCAAGAGATTGGGAACATAGCTGAAAGACATGGAATCGCCTTTCATACGGATGCTTCTCAGTCAGTCGGTAAAGTACCTGTTAATGTCAATGAGTTAAAAGTCGATATGCTGACAATCGCAGGCCATAAACTTTATGCACCTAAAGGAAGTGGTGCGCTATACAAGAGAAAAGGAATTGAGCTGGAACCATTGATTCACGGGGCTGGGCATGAATCAGGGCTCCGGGCCGGAACGGAAAATACCTTATTGGCAGTCGGGCTTGGCAAAGCATGTGAAATTGCTGAAAACCATGTTGGTAATAGGGCTCTTAAGGAACTGACGGATTATTTTTGGGAGAGGTTAAAGCAACAGTTTGGGGATCTCGTTCAATTAAATGGGCATCCGGAAGAGCGGCTGCCTAACACATTGAATGTAAGTTTTGTGAAGAGAATTGGGCAGGATTTGCTTTCCGAAATTCCTCAGTTAGCCGCCTCGACAGGCTCGGCCTGCCATGCTGGCAGCATTGAATTATCGCCGGTTTTAAAAGATATGGCTATTCCGGAAGAGGTTGGAATGGGGGCAATTCGCTTTAGTTTAGGAAGTCAGACGACAAAGGATGAGATTGATCAGGTCCTTCTTTGGTTAAAGGAGGCTATAAATTAAAGCAGAAAGGACAGCAGCTTATTCACGCTGCTGTCCTTTTGTATCATAATGGATTATTGGTGCTTTTCTTTTACAATGTTCAGCACTTCGCCCTCTTCTGGGAAACGGCCTGTTTCCTTTTTAGAGAAAATGTTCTGGCCGTCCACGGATACCTCAAACACGCCTCCAGTGCTTGGGACCAATTCCAACTTATTGGCATTATTTTTAAATTCATTTAACAATTCATCCGCCAGACCGACGGCTTTTGGTAAATTGCCTCAAGCAGTACAATATTCAATACGAATTTCCATTTACCTCACTCCTGAAAAATATTCTGAATCTACTAATAATTATATGTATCTGATTTAGCAACTTTCAAGTTTAATGCTCAACCAATAGACATATAAGTAGATTTATCGATATTGTTCCCTAAATGGCATACATAATAGACTAGGAAAACAAATAGAGCAAAGAATAAACCCTACCGATGGCCGGATACATGCATGCCCAAGGCAAGTGCTGTCTCAAAGATAATCTGCAGGATGCCAAAGTCCGACATATTCTTTTCATGGAAAGGCCCTCCCAGACCATTGTAATGAAAGGTTTGGAATTCTCCCTAACGGATAAAGGCTTATAAAAGAGAAGAGAAACATAGTGGGAAAAGGAGCCGATAAAAATGTACTTTACAAAAACAATAGCACTATTTGCTCTTTCTGCATCAGTCCTGGCAGGATGTAATAATGCTGAAGAGGTGAATCCTCTTCCAGAAAATGCCCCTGCGGAAAATCAGGCAACAGATCCTAACCAGAAACATAATGTTAATAAAATGGATTACCCTTTCACCTCATTCGAATTGGAAGTGGACACCCAAAAAACGTTTGGTGCGATTGATATAAGTTATGAAAAAGAAAAAGATGGTACAGAAGCTTCCTATGTCGACAAAGAGAAGGATGTAGAACTTGCCGGCAATGATGCAATGAAGGAATTACATGAAAACTTTAAATCCTTTACGTTTGATCAATATACTCCTGAAGAGGAGGTTCTCGCACAGGTTTCGAAAGAGTTTAATATACCGGAGAATGTAAAAGAGTTTGAAGTAGAGATTGTATATGCGGATGGAATTGAGAAGGAATATAGATCCCAATCAAACAGTTAACAAGGAATCCATGGCAAATGTGAAAAGGAGTAGGGGCTTTATCCCATCTCCTTTTTCATTTGTAAAAAAACAAATCAATAATGAGGTGGAAAGTTGCAACAATCAGAGCAATTCCTTCTTAAGTGGAGTTGGGGTTGGATTTCATGCAATTATTTAGGTAGGTATGTTACTCTTAATTCATCATTTTCCTCTTCATTAAGGGAATACATCGAAAGGAAATTAGAGAGTTAGATAAATTGAGAGGAGGATGAGTTCAGTATATTTCTGTTTTATATATTCATCTAATAGTATTGTGTAAGGTAGGGAGTCAGAATTTATGAATATTCTAGTCACGTTAAATTCCACTTATTTAAAACCGCTACGCGTTATGCTGAAATCACTTTTTCTAAATAATCCAAGAGAACGATTTACAATCTATTTAATGCATTCGCAAATTGAAGAAGAAAAGTTAAGCCAATTACATAATTACATTGAGGTACACGGTAGCAAGCTTGAGGTAATAAAGGTAGACGAAAGCCATTTCCACGACGCACCGGTCCTTTTGCATTATACAAAAGAAATGTACTACCGGCTGCTAGCTTTTAAGTTTTTGCCTCCGGATTTAGACCGTATCCTTTACCTTGACCCCGATATATTGGTTTTGAATTCGGTTAAAGCCCTTTACGAAACGGAATTCAATGGTAATTTATATGCAGCTGCTTTCCACGATAAAATTTCGGTTAGGGAAATCAATCGTATCCGCCTGTTTCCATACGGAATTGAGGCATATTACAACTCGGGTGTACTGATGATGAACCTGGAGCTACAGCGAAAAGAGATTGACGAACAAGCTATATATGCCTTTGTCGAGAAACACAAAACAAGATTGATTATGCCTGACCAAGATGTATTAAATGCCCTTTATTCAAAAAGAATCCTATGCCTTGATGAAAAGATCTATAATTATGATGCCAGGTTTTATTATTATTATAAAATCAAGACAAACGGGAAATGTGATATGGATTATATCATCAAGCATACAGTATTTATCCATTTTTGCGGAAAGAAGAAACCATGGAAGAAGGGCTATAGCGGAGTATTTCATGCCTTGTATAAATATTTTGAAAAACTTGCCAGCTAAAATAGAAAACTGAATAACACTTTAGAATAATCAACTTAAGACATGGAAAAATTCTATTTGGTAATTATAATTCCTATCAAAATTTAGAATGGGAACATAAAGAATCGGTTAACTGAATGCTGAAGGCCGATTTTTTGACATAAAAATACCGATTTTGTATAATAAAAGTATAAAATAAATACACCTTTAGGGGAGTAGCTTTTACAATAAGGTCGTCAATTCGGAGTTTTAACTCTCGGCTTTATTGGCAACGTACTTTGTTGTTAGCAAGACCTTTACCTGTTTCTCGGGTAAAGGTCTTTTTATTTTCCAAATGAACGAAAGTAAATAACTGCCCTATCAGGTGGAATAAACGAATGGAGGAGTATAGTAATGAATCAATTTTTCAATAATATACCCCGTTACTATAAAAAGGAAATAGAAAAAATTGAAACAATTGTTCAGCCATTGCTAAAGACAGCAACAAGATATTCGGTAATATCGGTCATGTTGCTCGTTTTCTCTATTATAAATCTTATACCTCTTGTGTTATTTGCTCGAAAGATTGAAGGAACATTCATAGCGATAGGTATATACGCTCTAATGGCTGCTGTCGGGGCTGCCCTGAGGAAAGAAGTAAAATTCAAACGAGTTGAAATTCTGAACAAAAGCAATGATTATATGGTTAGAAGAATTGAAAAAAGTACTTTGGTTCCAGAAGATTCAAAAAGCCGATTTATTAAAGAGATTAAAAAGCATCCAAAAATGGGATTGAATGTATTCTTAAATTTCTTAAAAGAGGAAGAAAACTGGGGACAATCGCATTAAAATATATAATATGAGAAAAATGCAATAGTGGGAAAGGCCAAGGTAGAAAATACTATACCAGAAAACATATTTTTCAATAAAAGGCGTGATGAACGCTACCAAATCGAAAATAGTATAATAAAAGACAAAGATATGTGGTAGAGGATCAATAGTAGATAAAATTCATAGCTTGAGATGCTCGTAAATCCTAAAGGGTGGTAATGACTTGGTTACAACGGTTATGGAAGAGAAGTATCAACAAGCAGCAAATTTAATTAACAATACAATTCATGAAGACTGGGAAAAAGTGTACTTGTATAGTAAAGTGGATGATCAATTCAATAGGTTATTCTTCTATTATTATCCTGTGGGAAAAGACATACCAATCTATTATTTTGATATACAAAAGTATTTTGAAATAGACGAAGATGAATTTACACAATTACGGAGAAATTTAAGTAATACTTTTAAAGAATTATAGCTGGAATTTAAACGGAATGGTCAAGAACCGTGGACAAGTGTGAATTTGTACTTAGAAACATGTGGCCACCTAAAACTTGAATATGGATATGACAACCTTTTAGATATTGACCGTTATGTACAGCATGTGATTTGGAAGTATAATTATTTGAATTTGAGAACGGAAGGCAAACGTGCAAAAAAATACTCGACCATTATTGGAATAGAGGTTATTCAAACGAATAAATGACAGCCCCGATACTTATGCTTCGGTTTAAGCATGGCTCAAGAGAGTCATGCTTCTTTTTGCCGGATAAAGTGGAAGAGTCCGAGCCCTAGCATGAAAACGAACCCACTGTTCGCCAATGACGATAAGGACATGGAGGCAATTGAAGAAATTAGAAGAAAGTGACATGTGAATTTACAGCGAGGTCTTGTCTAGTATTCATGCGGTTTTATTTCCGTGACAGGGTTTCTCGATACATAATTGCAGTTTAAGATACTTGCAAACTAAATTAGTGACCAAATAAGGCAGGAATAGGTAGTGGATTTAATCATAAATTAGATAATTTAAAATTTTCTAAAAAATAATTGACCGGAATGATAGTTTAAAATATAATCTAAAATATGATATCTGATATATCAGATATTTTATTTGCAGAAACTTTGAATGGGGGAATGTTTACTTAGAAAGGAAAAACTCTTCACTGTTTTGGTCTAGTAGATAAAGTACAAAATTTAAAAGGAGGCTTTTATGAAAGCGCTTAAAAATCTGTTTGGATTGTGTTTTCTTATTTCTATTAGTCTAGTAATCGCTGGGTGTTCAAGTGGAGAAAGTGCAGCTAAGAAGAATACGAAGACAGATTTTCCGAAAAAGTCTATTGAATTGATAATTGGGTATTCAGCCGGCGGTGGTACTGATGTTGTCGCCAGGCATGTAATCGAAGCAGTAAATAAGCATATGCCTAATGGACAAAGCATTGTTGCGGTAAACAAACCGGGTGGGAGCGGCACTATTGCATTAGCTGAAGTCATGAAGGCAAAACCAGATGGGTATACATTGGGATCAGTGACAACAGGCAACCTTGCAATACAGCCAAACTATGGAAAAACGCCATATGAGAGTGATGGTTTTATACCAATTGCACAATTTAATTCAGCACAAAATCTATTAGTTGTTCAAGCCGATGCCCCATGGAAAACGTATGATGAATGGTTAGAATACGTAAAGAAAAATCCAGGTAAGTTTTCTTATGCTACTGCTGGCGCAGGCAATACGCAGCACTTGGCTATGGAAGCTTTAAATATTAAGGAAAAAATCAAAACAAAACATGTCCCATTTGATGGAGCAGCACCAGGAATCACTGCTTTATTGGGAGGCCACGTCGACGGAGCAGTAATTTTAACACAGGAGGCAAAACAACATACTGAGTCAGGAGCGTTGAGAGTCCTTGCAAATATGGGCACCACAGAACTCTCTGATTATAAAGATGCGGCTTTCCTTAAAGACCAAGGGTATGTTGGATTGGATACATGGTCGGGTGTTGTAGCACCAAAGAATACACCTAAGGAAGTTATTGAAATACTTCAGGAAGCCTTTAAAAAGGGATTAGAGGAACCAGAATTAAAAGAAAAGTTCAAAAAAATCGGACTCGAGCCGGCATATGCGGGATCTGAAGAATTTGCAAAAAATATAAAGGAAAGTAACAAAGTTACAAATGATGTTGCAGAGCAAATCGGTTTGACAAAATAACTCGGTAAATTGTAAGCGTTTTAAAAAGGGGGTGTGTCATGGCAAGGCAAAATGCTGCCCTATGGGCAGGTGTCGCGGTTATAGTGTTCGGTGCAATCTTCCTCTTTCAAGCTCTTGAGTTTGACTATTATGGTGAAAATGGTCCAGGTCCGGGTCTCCTTCCTTTGTGGTTGAGTGTTCTTATTATGATAATGGGCGTCCTTTATATAGTTGAGTCGCTTCGTCATAAAGTTGCATTCAAGGAAATACTTCCGTCAGGACAAGGATTAAAGAACGTATTAATTATATTGGGATCATTGGTTCTTTTGCTTCTAACAATTAACTTTATCGGTTTTACTTTGGCAAGCACACTATTTCTCTACATCTTACTCGTAAGAGAGTATAAGTGGTATGTAGGCCTGGGAATCGCACTTGGAATCTCTCTCTTGCTTTTTTGGGTGTTTGGTAGTTTGTTGAGTATTCCGCTTCCGGTTAATTTGTTTGGATGGTAAGGGGGGAGAAAATTGGAGTCATTGTCAATGCTGTTTGAAGGATTTTTATTGGCCTTGTCAGGCTGGAATATCTTTTTCTGTCTTCTTGGAGTCACAATCGGCATGCTTGTAGGTGTAATGCCAGGACTTGGGCCAACAGCCGGGACTGCAATGTTGATTCCGCTTACATTTGGGATGGATCCCATGTCAGCTATTATCATGCTTGCAGGAATATATTACGGAGCTATGTATGGAGGTACCATTACAGCTGTCTTGATCAATACTCCCGGAGAAGCTGCTTCTGTCATCACAGCTCTTGATGGTTATCAGATGGCTAAACAGGGAAGGGCAGGTGTGGCGCTTGGAGTATCTGCCATAGGGTCGTTCGTTGGAGGAACAATAGCTGTACTGGGGCTGGCTTTTATAGGTCCTCCACTTGCAAAATTTGCACTTAAGTTCGGACCGCCTGAATTCTTTGCTTTAATGATGCTAGGATTATTGATGGTAGTTGGATTAATGGGAAAATCCATTATCAGAGGGATCATAGCCGCTGTCTTTGGTTTGATATTATCATTAATCGGAATGGATCCTGTCTCGGGAACAACCCGATTCACATTTGGGCAATTAGATTTATTGAACGGCCTGGATTTTGTCGCGATAGCGATGGGTCTTTTTGGGATATCAGAAATCCTGATGAATGTCGAGAATAAATTAAAGGAAGAAAAGCCTCATGCAGTAAAAGGGATGTTTCCTTCCCAAAATGAGGTTCGTCCAACTATGAAGGCGATTGGAAGAGGGACAGGACTTGGATTTTTATTGGGGCTTGTTCCTGGTACAAACTCTGTTATCGCCTCCATCATGTCCTACTCAATGGAGAAAAAGTTGGCAAAGGATCCCTCAAGGTTTGGCAAGGGAGCCATTGAAGGAGTGGCCGGCCCGGAAACAGCAAACAATGCCTATAGTGGAGCAGCGTTGATTCCATTGTTTACACTTGGGCTTCCGAGTTCTCCAACAGTTGCAGTCATATTGGGAGCTTTTATCCTACATGGATTAACACCAGGTCCTGTGTTGTTTCAAAGTAATCCTTCTTTTGTTTGGGGAGTAATAGCTAGTATGTTTATTGGAAACCTTTTATTGCTCATCATGAATCTTCCGTTGGCAAATATGTGGGCGAAAATCGCGACGGTACCTTACAAGCTCTTGTTTCCAATCATACTGATCATATCGGTTTTAGGCTGTTACAGTGTGAACAACAGTCTATGGGACGTAGGTGTGATGATTGTTTTCGGTATACTGGGATATTTAATGAAAAAGCTGGATATTCCTATTGCCGCTGTTGTTTTAACATTTGTCCTAGGCAATCAAATTGAATCATCCTTACTGCAGTCTTTGGCTATGTCGGATGGCTCTCTAATGATTTTTCTTTCAAGGCCAATTTCAGGTTTTTTAATTATCTTTGCCCTGTTAATTTTAATCTTTAGCATAATCAGTATGGTGAAAAGCAAAAGAAGTATCCTTATTGCTGATGCAGAAATGTAGAGGGGAAATTCGAATGAATAAACCAAAAGTATTGATTGTTCAAGAAATAGCTCAGGAAGGCATTGAGGTTCTTAAAGATGCCGGGTACGAAATAGTTGTCCCCGCTGACCCTTCTGAGGAAGCTTTATCCAAATGTGTAGGTGATTGCGAGGCAATCCTTGTTAGGACGTCAAACATCACGAAAAAAACGATAGATGCTGCTTCTTCATTAAAAGTAATCGCAAGGCACGGAGTAGGGACTGATAATATTGATATTGAGGCAGTAACAGCCAGGAATATCCCAGTCTGTAATGTGCCAACTTCTAATTCAAATGCCGTTGCTGAGCATGTTGTTGGTCTTATGCTTTCATTGGCACACCAAATCAATAGGGCCGATAAAGCCCTGCGAAATGGACGGTTTGAAGTTAGGCATACCTATACAGGAACGGAATTATCCAATAAAGTCCTAGGTTTAATAGGCTTTGGCAATATTGGCAGACTAGTTGCGCATAAGTGCCACCATGGGCTGGGAATGCATGTCAAAGTTTTTGACCCTTATATTAAGAAAACAGAAGAATTTAACTATGTAGAAGTAGCCGGTTCCTTGGATGAATTGGTGGCTGAGTCTGACTTTGTTTCCCTTCATTTACCCTACTCCCCGGAAATGCACCATATGATCAATGAAGAAAAATTTTCAAAATTTAAGCCTACAGCCTATCTGGTAAATTGCGCAAGGGGAGGGCTGGTAGATGAAGCTGCTTTACATAAGGCTCTAATAAATAACATCATTGCAGGAGCAGCGCTGGATGTTTTTGAAAAGGAACCTCCAGGGAATCATCCGCTTTTTGACTTGGAAAATATCATTGTTACGCCTCATATGGCTGCTCACACAAAGGAATCATTAATTAACATGGCTACTGGAGCCGCAAGATCCATTATTCAGGTTTTAAGTGGAGAAAAACCAGCATCCTGTGTCAACATGGATGCAATAGAAGGTGTTAAACAATGAGCGGAAAGAAGATTTCGGTTAATGTACTGAAACCATTTGGAGTTGCCCTATTATCAAAATGCATACCAAAAGATGAAGCTGAGATTGTGATGGACACTTTAATAGATGCTGATTTAAGTGGCGTTCCATCACATGGAGTTTCCAGAATAACGGATTACATAAACCGAATGGAATCCGGATTGATAGAAAGAAGCACGGAGATCGAGTTTAAAAGCAATACTCCAACAACTGCCCTTTTTAATGCCAATAATGGCTGGGGACAGGTTGTGTCGGTCAAAGCGATGAATAAAGCAATCGAAATGGCAGAACAGTACGGAACCGGGTTTGTAGGGGTGTGTGGGTCCAACCATAACGGTACGGCGGCATACTTTACAAAAATGGCTGCTGAAAAGGGTTTCGTAGGTATTGCTATGACGAATACTTCATCTACCATGGTTCCTTTTGGAGGAATGGAACCTTCTCTAGGAACAAACCCAATCTCAATCGCGATACCTGGACCATATGGCTTTCCTATTGTACTTGATATGGCAACAAGCAATGTTGCTAGAGGAAAAATCATACAGGCAAAAAAGAAAAATCAGAAAATACCCGAAGGCTGGGCAATCAAGAAAGATGGGGAGCATACGACAGATCCCGAAGAGGCCCTTGAGGGATACATGCTGCCAATGGGTCCGAAGGGATCGGGACTTGCCATTATCATCGACATTCTTTGCGGTGTAATGACAGGTGCGAATTTCGGAAAGGGTGTTCCCCGTATGTACGACGACCCGGAGCCTCAGCTTATTGGACATTTCTTCGGCGCCATCAATGTAGAAGGTTTTATGAATCGTTCAGCCTTTGATGAAAGAATGAAAGAAAAAGTGGCTGAAACGACCGGAACAAAGCCAATGAAAGGCTTTGATAGGGTTTTTATGCCTGGAGAAATTGAATATTTGAAGAAAAAACAACAATTGGAAGAAGGAATCCTTCTACCACAGGAAATCTTTGAGGAGTTAATTCACACTGGAAAGAAATATGGGGTTGAGATGTCCGATTTCGTAAATATGGAAAAGGTCCAGAACTAACAGGGAAATGGGGAATGAACATGTTCAAAAATAAGTTGAAGGCAAATTTCGCAAGTGGAGATAAAAAAAGTTATCTAAGTTTGTTTGTTGGTTTTCCTTCTATTCATATCGTTGAAATGGCCGCCTTTAATCGCTTCGATACTGTTGTGATTGACTGCGAACATGGGAACTTATCCTATGAAAATATAGAACATATGGTAATCGCTGCGGAAAATGCAGGAATAACCCCCCTTGTTAGGACAGTTTCGAGTGATCCCGGTGAAATATTAAAGGTGCTGGACAGAGGAGCCCACGGTGTTCATGTTCCTCAAGTGGAAACAAAGGAACAGGCAGTACGCATAATTGAAGCTGTAAAATATCCACCCATGGGGAAAAGAGGAGCTGCATTCTCTATGAGGGCAGCAAAATATGGAACTTTGCCGATCGGGGAGTACCTTGAAAAGGCAAATGAGGAAACCTTGGTTTGTATCCATATCGAGAGTGAGAAGGCTATGCAAAATTTGAATGAAATACTCCAAACTCCTGGAATCGACCTAGTTTACGTTGGACCAACGGACCTCTCGGTTTCTTTGGGATATGGAGGCAGTATCGATCATCCTGAAGTATTGAAAGCAGTTGATGAAATAAAGAAAACAGCAGCCAGATATAAGGTAAAAATAGGCGTGCATACAAAAAATGGCCTAGGAGCACAAAATCGTTCCAGATGGGGAGCGGACTATATAGGTGTAACGGTAACCTCCCTTATTATTGATTCTTTTTATGAATACACGTCATCAGCCCGAATGGAAGGAGTTGAAATATAAGGTTGACTATCGGTGAACATAGTCAAAATTAAATCCTATGGGAAAAAATGAACAATTCTCATCATTATCAATCTATTCAACGGAAATCAAGTCGTTAAGGGACATCGTTTTAGAATCTCTTCGTGAATCCATTATAACCGGCAAAATAAAGCCAGGTGAACATTTGAAGGAGAGGCAGCTCGCAGAGGCAATGGGAATCAGCACGACACCAATCAAGGAAGCGCTCCGAATCCTAAGCCATGAAGGATTGGTAGAAACCTATCCTCGTAAAGGTGCGTATGTTTCCCATATGGTCGAAACGTCAATTGCAGAGATATTAATGGTTAGAGCCTCCCTCGAAAGTTTATCAGCCAGATTATGCACGGATAAAATTGATGAAAAGGGACTAAGAGAATTGGAAGTCCAGATAAATAGGATGGAGCACATTGTCAGATCCAAGGATACTGAACGGCTATCTCTCGAAAATACTAAATTTCACCAAATGATCCAACAAGGTGCCGAAAATCCTGTCATTAAGCAAATGTTATCTGTCATTGTAAACTATGACAATATGTTTCGAAAAAAGGCTCTTTCGCTTGAAATGGAAGTCGAAGAAGGTTTCGCCGAACATCGAAAAATCTTTGAAGCAATCAGAGATCGGGATAGTGAATTAGCTGAAAAAAGAATGAAAGACCATATTATGAGAACGACGACACATGTAATGAAATATTTAAACATTGGAGGATAATTTTTATGGATTTCAGCTATTTGCGTAAAAATCTTGAAACAATTACCGCTATTAACATCACTCCCTTCCAAAAGGATTCAAAGGAAATTGATTGGGTCAGTCTGGAGAAAAATATTGAGTTTTTAATAGAAAAGGGACTGAAAGTAATTGTTCCAGCCGGAAACACTGGAGAATTTTATGCTCTTTCAATCGAGGAAGCAAAACAAGTGACAAAAAGGGTTGTTGAGATTGTTGACAAGCGTGCAATTGTTATGGCTGGAATTGGTTACTCTGTTCCCCAGGCTATTGAACTTGGTCTTGCCGCACAGGACGCTGGGGCTGATTGCATAATGATACATCAACCTGTTCACCCATATGTGACTACGGAAGGAACTGTTTCTTATTTCAAGGAAATCATCAATGCACTTGATATCCCTTCAGTTATATATTTTAAAGATCCTCATGTGAGCGACCGTGTTTTATACGAGCTTGCTTCACTAGAGAAATTCATTGGAGTCAAGTACGCGATTAATGATCTCCCTAGATTCACAAAGACATATCGTGAGGTATCGGCAATCCATGACATTGCCTGGATATGCGGGACAGCCGAGAAATGGGCCCCTTATTTCTATCATGCTGGCGCCAAAGGCTTTACATCGGGGCTTGTAAATATTTTTCCTGAAAAGTCCTTTGAACTGTTGCAAGCTCTTCGTGAAAAAGACAATGAGAAAACCTGGAAGGTTTGGGAAGAAGTGCTCTTATTCGAGGACTTAAGGGCAAAAAACAATAATGGAAACAATGTTGTTGTTATAAAGGAAGCTTTGGAGTTGATTGGCTTTAAGGCCGGACCTACAAGGGAACCTGTTAACAGTCTATGTAATGAAGACAAAAAAGAACTTGAGGGCCTACTAACAAAATGGGGGATGCTGGCACCCCAACTTTAATCCAAGGAGGATACAGATGGGAGAGATCGGTGATTTCAAAACACCTATCGTAAAGGAGTTAACGGTCATACCGGTTGCGGGCTCAGATAGCATGCTCCTAAACCTAAGCGGGGCGCATGGCCCGTTTTTCACCCGAAACATTGTCATCATTAAAGATAATTCAGGAAACACAGGTGTTGGTGAAGTTCCTGGCGGAGAAAAGATCCGGGAGACGATAGAACAGGCAAAAGACCTTATTATAGGGCGGCCAATAGGATTATACCGAAACCTTCTAAGAGAAATAAAAGACTGTTTCGCCAGCCTTGATGTTAGCGGCCGGGGTCTTCAGACATTTGACCTTCGCGTCACTATCCATGCCGTAACAGCCGTTGAATCAGCCATGATTGACCTTCTTGGGAAACACCTTAATGTCCCGGCATCTGCACTTTTAGGGGAAGGGCAGCAAAGGGATTCCGTCAAGATGCTTGGTTATCTTTTTTATATAGGGGATAGAAAACAAACGAATCTTCAATACAAAAGCGAACCTGACGCAAAGGACGATTGGTTCCGTCTGCGTAATGAGCCTGCTTTGACAGCTGAATCTATCGTAAGGCTTGCAGAAGCGGCAAGGGAAAAGTATGGTTTCCAGGACTTCAAGCTAAAAGGCGGGGTATTAAGGGGAGATGAAGAAATCGAAGCCGTTACCGCACTGGCAAAAAGATTCCCGGAAGCGCGTATCACGCTGGACCCTAACGGAGCTTGGTCACTTCAAGAAGCAATTCGTTTATGCCGTAACTTGAAAGATGTCCTTGCTTACGCGGAAGATCCATGCGGAGCGGAAAATGGATATTCCTCAAGGGAGGTTATGGCTGAATTCCGAAGGGAAACTGGCCTACCAACCGCAACCAATATGATTGCAACGGACTGGCGGGAAATGGGTCATGCAATTCAATTGCATTCAGTTGATATCCCGCTTGCCGACCCTCATTTCTGGACAATGGCTGGTTCAGTCAGGGTTGCACAAATGTGCCATGAATGGGGCTTAACTTGGGGGTCACACTCCAATAATCATTTTGATATTTCACTAGCAATGTTTACTCATGTTGCTGCTGCAGCACCTGGTGAAATTACCGCAATAGATACTCATTGGATTTGGCAGGATGGCCAGCGTTTAACAAAGGATCCGCTGAAAATTGTCGGCGGAGAAGTAAAAGTGCCGGATAAGCCTGGACTTGGAATAGAAATAGATTTGGAAAGAGTAGAACAGGCACATCGTTTGTACAAAGAATATGGATTAGGCGCTAGAGATGATTCAATTGCCATGAAATATTTAATCCCAAATTGGACTTTTAACAATAAAAAACCTTGCCTTGTTCGTTAACAGAACTTTTAGCATTGGAGGAATGATCATGTCTAAAGCTAGAATTGCGCCTAAGGGGATATTAGGGTTTCCTGTGTCTCATTTTACAGAGAATGATAATCTGGATGAACAGGCTCTTTCTCGGAATATCGAAAATTTAATGAATGAAGGAGTGGAAGCCATATTCGTCGCTTGTGCTGCAGCAGAATACCCTTCATTAAGCGAATCTGAATATGCTGCTTCTGTTGAGGTTGCTGTATCGACAGTCAAAGGACGGCTTCCGGTTTATACAGGGGTGGGCGGAAATATCAAAACAGCACTTAAGTATTCTCAAATTTCTGCAGATAAAGGGGCGGACGGATACCTTATCTTGCCCCCGTATCTTGTCACTGGAGAAAAAGATGGGATAGCTGCCTATTTTAAATCCATTGCAGAAAGCACTGATCTTAATGCCATCGTATATCAGCGTGACAATGTCAGTCTTTCAGTAAAAGGATTAGAAATACTGGCAGAAGTACCCCAAGTAGTTGGCGTGAAAGATGGATTGGGTGATATGGAGTTAAATGTTATGCTCACACAAACATTTGGAAACCGATTTGGATGGCTGAACGGAATGCCTCTTGCTGAAGTAACCATGCCCGCATATCTTCCGCTTGGATTTGATTCTTACTCTTCAGCAATATCGAATTATATTCCCCATATTTCAAGGGAATTTTACAATAGTCTGCTTAACGGAGAAATGGAAACAGTAAGAGACATATACCAGCATGTAATCCTTCCGATTAATAACATTCGCCGTAAGCGGAAAGGTTATGCTGTGTCACTTATTAAGGCAGGAATGGAAATTATGGGATTGAAGGTTGGCAAATCAGTAAGGCTTCCAATTCTTCCAGTGGAAAAACAACATTTTACCGAGATGGAAACAATTTTGAAAAACGCGATGGAACGTTATCCTAAAAAGGAAGCTGCAAAACTAATTTTTTAAGGAGGGGATACAATGACAACCTCGGTTGAAATAAAAACATATCATAATTTTTACAATGGGGAATGGGTTTCTTCCATTTCAAATGAAGTGGAAAAAAGCGTTAATCCAGCCAACACAGAAGATGTTGTCGGTTATGTGCAGAAATCCGTAACAGAGGATTTAAATAGGGCAATAGAATCAGCCAGTACGGCGAAGGATGGATGGAGAAAGCTTTCCGGAGCGGAGAGGGGAGAGTATCTATATAAAGCTGCCCAAATTATCGAAAAAAGAATCAATGAAATTGCCGAAACAGCAAGCCGTGAAATGGGAAAAACTTTTGCTGAAACAAAAGGAGAGACAGCAAGGGGGATTGCGATTTTAAAGTACTACGCAGGGGAAGGTATGCGTAAAGTCGGTGATGTTATTCCGTCAACCGATAGCTCCGCCCTGATGTTTACAACCCGTGTTCCCCTTGGAGTTGTTGGTGTTATTACGCCATGGAATTTTCCAATCGCCATTCCGATATGGAAGATGGCACCTGCCCTTGTTTACGGGAATACAGTTGTAATCAAACCGGCAACAGAAACAGCAGTCACATGTGCGAAGATCATAGAATGTTTTCAAGAGGCAGGTTTCCCTCCAGGTGTGGTAAACATGGTGACCGGCCCTGGAGGTGTGATCGGCCAAAGTATTGCGGATCATCCGAAAGTAAACGGCATTACATTTACTGGATCGAATGGAGTAGGGAAACGGATTGCTCGTTCAGCATTAGAACGAGGAGCCAAATACCAACTGGAAATGGGCGGGAAAAATCCTGTTATTGTTGCAGCTGATGCCGATCTTGACCTTGCAGTAGATGGCACGATAAGTGGAGCATTCCGATCCACCGGTCAAAAGTGCACCGCAACAAGCCGCGTCATAATTGAAAGTTCAGTCTATGAATCTTTTAAAGAAAAGTTATTGGAGAAAGTAAAAGAGATTACGATTGGAAATGGACTTGAAGAGAATACGTGGATGGGGCCATGTGCGAATGAAAGCCAATATAAAACTGTACTCTCCTATATCGAGAAAGGACATTCAGAGGGTGCGACATTGATCGCTGGGGGAAATAAACTTGATGGGAAACCTTTTGATAAAGGGTTTTACCTCGAACCTACAATTTTTGAGAATGTCACTTCAGAAATGTCCATCGCCCGGGAAGAAATATTCGGACCAGTGATTGCACTCATAAAAGTCAAAAATATAGAAGAGGCCATTCAGATTGCAAATGATGTGGAATTCGGTTTGAGCGCCTCCATTTTTACTAGTAATATCAAAAACATCCTTTCATTTATTGAAGATATGGACGCCGGGCTCATTCGCATTAATGCAGAAAGTGCAGGAGTTGAACTCCAGGCTCCGTTCGGAGGCATGAAGCAATCAAGCTCTCACTCGAGGGAACAAGGAGAAGCCGCTAAGGAATTTTTTACGTCAATCAAAACAGTATTTGTGAAATCGTAAAAGCAGGTTTTTTGACCTGCTTTTTATCTCTCATTTCTGAGATCAATACTAGTTCTTGTTATAGCCTGTTTTTTGGAAAGGAGGGGAGGGACATGAAAAGTTATTTTATACTATCTATGTGTTTGTTGTTTTTAACGTATTATTTTTTAAATTTTAACTGGTTACGATACCTTGTTGTCATTATGGCATTCATCTCTTTTTCAGTTTGCATTATAAGGGCCCAAGGGTTTCCCCGTATTCTTGCTATTGGAATGATGGGAAGTGGAATCGCTTTGGAAATAGGCCAGGGAGGGGGAATAGAGGCAATAGTTGACGGAATTTTATTCGTACTGCCGTTACTCTGTATCTTAACGCTCGCACCCCTTCTTTCACTTCCGCTTAAAATAGGCGGATATTTTAAAGCGCTTGATTCCTTCCTCGGGAACATGTTGCATAACCCAAAAGTATTTTTTGCTGGGATAACCGTCACTCTTTTCATCCTAAGCCCAATTCTAAATCTAGGTTCTGTACGGTTAATAGATGAGTTTCTTTCAAACCTAAAACTACCTTCAGCGATTTCTTCTAAACTCTATTTGGTCGGTTTTTCGACAGCAATGTTTTGGTCTCCATATTTTACTTCAGTAACCATGGTCCTTTATTACCTTGAATTGCCTGTTGGAAAATACATATTTTTTGGTGTTTCATTATCTCTTCTTTCATTGCTTTTAGGAAACATACTGCTTGTAGCCTGGGAGGAAAAGCACCCTTTAAATATTATTTCGATTAATATGTCCCCGTTGGAAAGTTGGGAGAAAAATCGGTTGGTCATGTTAAGTTTATATGTTTCCTGCCTTTTATTTACACCATTGTTAATTGAGTATTTTACAGAATGGTCAATGATTGTGATTGTAAGCCTAATTTCAATCTTTCTTCCATTATTATGGGGAACATTTACAAGGGAATGGATCCAGCTTTCCCCCCATTGGAATGCCTTCCGTAATCAGACAGTTCCTATGATGAACAATGAAATTATCTTGTTCACAAGTGCAGGATTATTTGGTCACGCTGTACAGGATACCAGCTTTTCACATTTGATAACCGGGTTCTTGAATACGGTAGCACACCATTCTTTCTTATTGTTTGCTGTAAGTGTAATGGGTATTGTAATCACAGTAACGTATGTGGGTATTCATCCAATTGCTGTTGTAGCAGCACTGGCAATGCAATTGGAGCCGAATGAACTCGGGATTAGTAGTATCGCGCTAGCCATACTTTTGTTGCTAGCCTGGTCTTTATCTGTTTTACTCAGCCCCTTTTCAGGCATTAACCTCCTCGTCAGCAAAATGGTAGGCAGGTCAGGAGTTGAAGTGGGCCTTCTATCCAATGGTTTTTATGTTACACTGGTTGCGACATTAGGCATTGTAATGTTTCTTTTTTTATCATAATGATTAATTGCTTTGTTTATAAGGTATATTTCATATAGGTAATACAACAAAGGGCCAAACTGCCACCTAGGGATATAAATTTATCATGAAGACCCAATATTATAACGGATTTACTTAAAGTTATAGTAGAACATGTTGTTGAGGATTTCCTCCTTCATCCGTGTCCGTAGTCCCTTGACAACATTGAGGTGGGTACTATATGGAGGGAAAAAGAGCCCTTGGAACATACCTCCATAAACTCAGTGGGAATAAGGACATCCTTAAAAATGGAATCCGCACTCAGCACCATCCTTCCCAGTACCTGAGGTCCAATCAGCAGTGTCAGAAAACCAAAGGTGATTATGATCGGCAGGAGCGCCTTTGAAAAACCGGAATGAGAAACCGAATGATCATTCCGAGGATCAAAAACAATATGAATACCAAAATGCTTTTTCCAATAACAACAGGTGGCATACAAAACCTCCAAAACTCTAGGTGTCTACAATTCTCTTTCCAAAGACTGCTGGGTAAAATCAGCAATTCTCGACAGAGCAATAATAAACAAAATGTCTGCCAACTATGACTAAATGTTGTCAAATAGTTATAAGAGTGATCTATCTCTTGAGTAAATTCTCTTCGTTTATGTGAAGGCTTCTACTATGGATGCGCTTGATATAAGTTACGAAAAGGAAAAAGATGAAACAGAAGCATCCTATATTGACAAAGATAACAATATCGAACTAAAAGGCAACGAGGCGATGAAGGAATTAGATGAAAAATTTAAGTCCTTCACTTTTAATCAACATACTCCTGACGAGCAGGTTCTCGAGCAGGTTTTTAAAGCATTTGACCTTCCGGAAAATACAAAAGAGATTGTAATAGAGATTGTATATGCAGATGGGATAGAGAAGGAATATAGAAGATAATGAGTTCAAACAACTGAACAAGGAAACACATAAGAAAAGGAGTAGGGAACCTTCCCCAACTCCTTTTTTACATGTAATATGTGAATAAGATGGTAGATTGATATAAGGTGAAATCTAGCTATATTGGTTAAAATACATGGTCAATCTATAATCTGCCTAACTATTAGATGAAACCTTATTTCCATTGCAATATATGTTTTTGTTTGATTAATGCGCACGACATATAAAATTAAAGGGGAAAGTATATGAAAAAATCTAATATTATTTTCGTCGAAAGAAAGTTTCCTAGTGCAAATATGATTCTTCTTAAGGATAAGCACCCGGTCCTAATTGATACTGGTTTTGGAAGTGATGCGATAGAAACAGAGAGATTAATTAAAGAAGCAGGCGTTTCACCAGAACAATTACATCTTATTGTGAACACTCACTATCATAGTGACCATGTAGGAGGCAATTTTCATCTGCAAAAAAATTATGGTGTTACGATTGCTGCTCATAAATGGGATACAGATCTAATAAATTCTTGTGACCCTGAGGCCTGTAGTGCGGAATGGTTGGATCAGCCTGTTGAACCTTATCGAGTCAACAAAAAGCTATCAGATAACGATGAAATTAATACAGGAAGTAGAACCTTGATAGTCTTACATACTCCGGGACACACTTTAGGGCATATTTCTTTATATGAACCTGAAGAAGAAACATTAATTTGCGGCGATCTCTTCCACAAAAGTGATATAGGATGGTTAAATATCTTTCGAGAGGGTGTTTCATCTATCCAAAGATCCATGGAAAGTTTGGATCGGTTGTCGATGCTCCGGATTCAACATGCATATTCTGGACATGGACCGCAAATTGAGAATCCTATGTCAGCAATTGATGCAGCAAGGGGAAGGTTTGAAAAGTGGCTCCAGATGCCAGAAAAAATTTCATGGCATGCCTGTAAAAGGATTTTTTCATTCACATTAATCATTAAAAACGGATTGGCAAAAGAAGAGATCGACAACTACCTATTAAATTGTGGCTGGTTCAATGATTTTGCACGGTACTCTTTCCAGCTACAACCCGAAAAATTTATTAGAATCTTGCTTGATGAAATGATCCGTTCTGCAGCAGCAATTTGGAAAAATAACCATTTAATCGCAGCCACCCCATACCAAGCACCACAAGAAAACTGGATGAATAAAAACATAAAACCAAGAGATTGGAAAACTCAAGACTTTCTCATATAATTCAAATACAAGACATTATGAATCAGTTGTAGTATGGATGAATTTAGTTTCTGTTTTTGCAATATTCGGATTTTAATTATCCATATTGTAAAAAAGCTTCAGGGGGGATTTAAATGTCTTTAAATGTTGGAGATATCATTACGTTTGAACGGACTTTTACAGTGAAGGATGTTGAATTATTTACAGAGATTTCAGGTGATGAAGGAATTCATCATATAACCCCGGATGAACAGGGAAGGCTTGTCGTTCAAGGGTTATTGACCGCAACTCTACCCACAAAAGTGGGTGGTGATGCCAATGTATTGGCTCGAACGATGAATTTTGAGTTTTTAAGACCGGTGTTTACCGGGGATACAATTCAATGTGAAGTCACTATTGAAAGATACGAAAGGCAAGAAAATGAGAGGATCGGAATAAGGGCTTCATTTGTATGTAAAAACCAGGATGAAAAAGAAGTATTAAAAGGGGATTTTTCAGGTGTAATACTCAAACAGGTTGAGAACCCAATGAAATAATTGTTTAACCGTAAGCATATAACAATTGGGACAATCAGAGCTTATAAAAACTTGGATTAAAACATGAAGGGATCAAACGTGAGTGCATTTATGATTACCATGAATCCCATGACACTATCATAATGGGATTACTCAAAAGTGAATTCACTAGAAAAGTATAAAAAGTTTCCTGCGCGAATTGTTCACTAAACGAAAAGGTTAGAAGATGTAAAATAGCAATCTTACAACCGATTACTTGAAAGGAATATGTACATTGAATATAGAAACGAGTTTAAACAATTGGATAGAATCCTATGAACAAAATGGTTATTTGTGTGGATCTATATTAATATCCATTGGCGGGCAAGTTCTATTAAACAAAGGGTTTGGCATGGCGAATTGGGAACACCTGGTTCATAATAAACCAACTACTAAATTCCGGATTGGATCCCTAACAAAAGCTTTTACTGCTCTTGCTATTTTTCAATTACATGAAGAGAAGAAGCTGAATATATATGATTTTATTGGGAAATATCTTTCATACTACCCGAATGGCGATAAAATCTCAATTTATCACTGTCTAACAAATACCTCTGGAATTCCTAATTACACAAGTTTCGCGGATTTTTGGCCGACAACTATGAGACTTCCGGCTACATTGGTTCAATTGATAGATTCATTCAAAAATCTGGAATTGGATTTCGAGCCGGGAAGTAGTTATGCATATTCAAGCTCAGGTTTCACGCTGCTCACCGCAATAATTGAAAAGGTTTCTGGTATATCGTACGCAGAATACATACAGGAAAAAATATGCCTTCCTTTAGGTATGAATAACACTGGATGTGATGACGGCATCAAGGTTGTTCCGAACCTGGCATCCGGCTATTCATTCTGGGAGAAACCAATACACCCGGCCTATGCCGACTTATCTTTCCCGTTGGGGGCATATGGATTATATTCAACGACTGAGGACCTTATTATTTGGGATAGGGCATTAAAATCATCCCGGCTTCTAAATAAAGAATTAACGGACAAAATGTTTACCCCTAATCTTGATTCATATGCCTGTGGATGGATGGTAGATGAAATTTTCGGTAAGAAATGTGTACATCATTGGGGAGATATAAGTGGTTTCTATAGTGACTTTCTTAGATTTGTAGATGATGACGTTACAATTATATACTTGAGCAACATGAACATATCTCCTGTAACTCATTTAACACAAGAAATCGCCAAGGTGGTTTTTGGAGAAAATGTCCATTTGCCTCTTCCTGCTATACCCATCAATTTAACAAAAGGCCAGTTTTCTGGAACGTACTTTTCTGAAAAAGAACACATCAAGCTTTTCGATATCTCTTATGAAAATGGTGAATTGTATTTAATCGTTCCTAAAATGTACGGGGTAGTATATAAATTTAAACTTGTACCCATTAAGGAAGATTCATCAAAGGCACAATTTGTAACCGAAATGATTAACGAACAGCTTACATTCAATTTTTCTAAAACAGGTGGAATAGAAAGTGTTCTGTATAAAGACTATTATGGGAATAACCATCTAGTTTATAAGTTTGTATAGTTCATCTATTAACTATCCCTAAACCCTTTGTTTCTGTCATCCCACAGTCTATTTTGGCTGTGGTTTTTTTAATGATTGGAGTGTTTGTAACCGAAAATATCACTATTACTCTAAATAAATCAGTTAAACTAATTCTTTAGCACTAATTTCACCGTTAAAATTATCTGAAAAATGAGACTTCGTTTCTATTCCCGAAGTAATATTTAACTATTACACTAGGATTGTAAGCGCTTAAATACTAATTGGGAGGGATTTTATGAGTTTTAAGAGGAAGCTTTTAGGTGTTTCTTTTTCTAGTATGTTGGCTTTTGGTGCGGTAACTGCAGTTGGTATTCCGGTAGGGGCAGTTGGTAATGGCCCAAGCGCTGGGAATGGTTCCATTCAGACATCGATTCTACATACGTATGAAAGCTTGGTCACTTATCTAAAGACTCAAGATGCAAAACAGGATGCAATGACCCTTGAAGTGATTGGGCAGACTGTGAAAGGAAGGGATATCCACCTCGTCAAGTATATTTCAAATCCCGAGAATCCTACAATCCTATTTTTAACTCAACAGCACGGAAATGAACAGCTTACAACCGAAGGCGCGCTTGAATTTATTAAGCACTTGGGTACAAACAAGACGAAGGGTGTCCTTGATAAGGTAAACATTCTTATCATTCCTATGCTCAATGCTGACGGCGCCATGGGAGACGTAAATTTTTCGCTTGATAACTACCTTGCAGACGGGGGCCGCCATCTTACCCGTTCCAATGCTAATAATTTTGACTTAAACCGCGAGCATGATAAAGCAACAGCCAAAATGCAGCCGGAAGTACGTTACCTTCATGAAAATGTTTTCCAAAAATATAAGATTGATTATATGATCGATTTACATCATCAAGGAACTAGAAGTGAAACAGACGGGGAACTGGTATCAGGATCTATCCTCTATCCGACCAATGAGGCGGTTAAACCTGAGGTGTTGGAAAAATCCAAGAAACTCGGATCTGTTGTTTACCATGAGCTTGAAAGCAAAGGCTGGGGACATATTGGGAAATATGACGGGGGTTCGGGAGCGAATATCGGCCGTAATGGTGCAGCCATTCGCTATGATATTGCAACATTGTTATTTGAGATGAGGGGGATGTCAGACCACTATATTGAATCATACGCTCTTGGCCAAAAAAGCAATGGCTATCTTATCAAGCAGACAATTGAAACATTGGATGCAACAGTAAGGGCAATTTCCGATGGTTCAATTAATACTGCTGATACAAGCTTCTGGGATACGCTGCCAACACAAAAGAATAGACCAAGCGAAGAATAGTAATAAATGTACCATACCTGATATCTGGGCGACAGCCTAATGAACATATGGCAGTTGTTATAAGGCGATCAGTAAGAAGCCAGTTTTAGAGAACTTCATAGAAGCAAAAAAGCTAACTTTTATTCCTTGATCGGAAAGAAAGTTAGCTTTTTTATTTATTTCTCAGATTATCAATAATTGGTCTTACATAAGCGAATCTTTCAGGTTATTGAAATTTCTCATTTATTAACATTATAGAAGTTTTGCATTTTTTTGTTAAATATTCCCCTTATGGATTTTAAAAGTATATCCCAAAGAAGACCTCGTTTATCTGACCATGTAAAATTTATAAAAATTGACCCTTTTTATATTGTCAGTTTTTATTATACTTGTAATCACTATTATAGAAGGGGAGAACAATTGCAAAACAAGCTAGGACGTAAAGAATAACAAATTTGATAGGCAAATAAGGGGGATTTACAATGTTAACAACAGAACAGAACAAAACAAGAAATCTAGTATTTAATGCACTTTTTATCGCGCTGGTTTTTGTAGCGACAATGTTTATCAACATCAGGCTGCCATTGATGGGGAATGGGGGACTAATCCATTTAGGCAATGTGCCTCTTTTTATAGCTGCTTTTGTTTTTGGCAAAAAAACAGGTGCTATAGCCGGTGCCTTCGGAATGGCACTCTTTGATATTGTTTCGGGGTGGACAGCATGGGCACCTTTTACATTTGTTGTCGTTGGCTTAATGGGATATTTAGCTGGACTTATTGCAGAGAAACTACCTGGCAAAAAGGTTTTCGTGTATTCTTTTGCAGTTGTCGCAGCATTAATTATTAAAGTAGTCGGCTATTATTTTTCAGAAGTACTCCTGTTTGGTAACTGGGTTCAGCCATTTGGCTCTGTACCGGGCAATATCATGCAAATTGTAATCGCTGGTATTATAGTAGTACCTCTTGCAAGTGGTTTTAGGCAAAGAGTAGGCCAGCACCAGTAAAAAAGATGCCGTGCACTTCAGATTCTGAAGCATGCACGGCATCTTTTTTATTACTTGATTGTTAGTTTAACAGAGTTGAAGTTAGAAGAATTGCTGAACGGGTTATAGTTTTTCTCGATATTGCCCGCGGCATCAACTGCAAACCAATTCAACACTGTTGTTTTATCGATTTTCAATGTTTCAGCAGGCTCCCGAGTTCCGGATAGTTTTAAATGCTTGGACTCGAATGTTGGGCGGCTTCCATCAAGAGTATAGTAGATGGTCGATGCTTCGCTCGTTTCAAATGATACTTCGACAGGACCGGAAAATTTGCCGTTTCCAGGTACAGCTTTTGTTGAAGGAGGCTGCTTATCCTTTGACTGGTTATAGGCGACCTTGATCAATCCAATCAATCCATTTGCAAATTCCATTGCTTCTTCATGTCCTTCTTCATATGGAGGCTGGAATCCTACAGCCCGCCATCTGTTCGCTTCAGAATCCCACAAGTCTGCACCAACCTCAAAGTTCCATGCATAAATACCTTTTTCATACCACAGATAGTCGGCTGAGTTCCCGGCCGCTGAGTATAGGACATCCGGTATTGGGCCGGTGCGGCTTGGCAGGATGACTGTTCCGCGGTGGTCCTGGATATCATTCAGGATTTCGTTTGACGCAGCCCAGTAGAATGCTTCCTGGCCGGCTGTCGGACGAGGCAAGGTAACACGATCCGGGTCATATGAGCCAGGAGACCACATGAAGTACCCGCCATAGCTGTGAATATTCATAGCGAATTTAATATTTGGATTTTGATCGGCAAGCCAGACAAGGTTCTTTGATTCAGGTTCGGAATGTTCTGCTGGTCCTGCATAGGTGCCGCTCAAACAGTTTGTAGTCGAGGCGCCGATGAATCCATCATAGGCCGAGCCGACAGAGTGATTCCGGTTAAGGTCAACACCCCAGCTGTTTCGATATCCGGAATCAGATTGGTTAGGGCCACAGTGATTCGTCATGTTTTTCCGCTGCATATTGTAATCATAGAAGCTGTAAAGTGCACCATCTGGGTTTACTGAAGGGACCAGGAAAATATCCAGATTGTTTACTAGCTTCTTTGTTTCACCGTCATGAGCATAGTTCCTTAATAAACGCTCTGCTGTTTCAATTGTAACGAGCGGCGTGACCCATTCGCGGGCATGCTCCTGTGCATAGCCAAGGACACCCGGCTTGGAACCGTCACGGTGCTTGCCGATACGGATGGCTTTGACTGTTTGCGGCTCTCGGGAAATATGGGCCGGAGCATTTAGGTTGTCGGTTAATTTTGCTGTATTTGGAGCTACAATACCGATACCTCCTGTGTTGCGGTAAGTGGTGGCGGTAACAAGATTAGCGGCATCTTCATTTAGGGCAGCTGCCACTTGTCTTGCAGTACTTGTAACCTTTCCGTCAGCGTCTGTTGCAAGTCCAACTACAATTTTTTTGCCTTCAACATTTACAGATAAAGGGTGATTCGTCCCCAAATTTTTGAACTCTACGGAAATATCATTCCCGCCTTCGTGTCCCCAAGCCTTCGAAGTAACCACAACAGCTGAATTCGTCACAGAACCGAGAGTTGCCTGCGCGAGGCGGCGGTAGCCGTTAGTTTTGTTTGGCATTTCAATGATTTCGACTAAATCCGGGAATTCCCTGGCAAGCTGATCAGCCCGTTCATACAACTCATATGGGTCCATATAATGATCGACGAATTCCTTTACGTAATGTTTTTTCGGACTGCCTTTTTTATCTTCACCCAGCCACTCTGTTACATTACTTTCAGCCGAGCCTCCAAGATTGCTAGTAATCGTGACATTTTCCGGTACTGCTGTGACAGGTACCTCGAACCAGTGGTACATATATTCCCCGTAGTCAACAAATCGACTTAAGGTTGCTCTTTTCTCTACTCCATTTTCAACCCAAGTGGCGGTTAGTGCTGTACTTGCACTATTCCCGGCGGTTGTCTTTGCCTCTACATACAGGAAGGTTGCCGACTGGTTGGTATAATGATTTGCGCGTAAAATTTTTATCGTATCTTCAGCGGATGCAATAGTGGATTGTTGCTGCGCCGCGGCATTCCTTTCCGCAGTCCTTTGGTTCCACTGAGCCTCTGTGATCAGTGTGTCCTTTACTTTGATTCCATGCTTTTTTAATTCTGCGATTTCAGAAGGTGTAACAACCACATCAACCTCGATCTCTTCACCATGCTGATGGACTCTGTGGGTGAGGTCTATACCCATTTCAACCAGCTTATCAAGCGCCTTTTTATTTGGCACTTCAAGCTGGACAACAGCAGGTGACTCCTCTTGTACAATTCGCTCACCTTCAAGCTGTTGGGCACCTGTTATACCGCCCGCGCCCAATCCTGGGGACAGGGTGGTAAAGCTCAATGCACTGAATGCTGTAACAATGATGAGGCCTTGCATGACTTTGTTTCTTTTTCTCATTCAAACACCTCCTATGTAATTCCACTACAGTGGACAGGCTTAATTATAAATTAAATATTCAGAATATTATGTAGGCATATAGTCAGGAATTAGTACTATAGAGTAAATTCAGGTCTTTAGGCATAGGCATACAGAAGGAAGACACCTCGAAATCTTAGAATTTGTTTATAAGAAATGGGATATATAGCAGGTGAGCTAAAGAAAATGCCATAAGAGCTATAAAAAGATTCTTTATGAGGATAATTTACACCAGTCATAACATAAAGACTTTTATCCCATTTAAGGAAAAATATTCTAGTTCTAATTATCCAAATTTTATGAATTTTAAAAATAAACAAAGGATAATTGGCTAATAATCTAGTATTCTTCGAGTATCAAAACTTTAGGGGGTGCTAGTTTGCTTAATTTTAAAAAGAAAACAATCAGAAAATGGTTTGTAGTGATGATGGCATTTTTGCTGATAGTTTCGTCTTTTGCTCCGAACATCTCGTTTGCCGCGGACTCGAAACCAAAGAGTTTTTCCGCAGAAGAGCTGCAGCTTGAGAAGGAACGCGAAGAGGAAATCAAAGGGGCAGAACAGGATGAAACTGCCGGGAAGCAAAGTGAAGGAGAAAGTAATGAACTTCCAGATCTTTTAAAAGGTCTCGGAATTGAACCTCCACCACTTGAAGAAGAAAGTGAAGCAGCTACAGCAAATGCTGCAGTAGAAACAAAAAAGGCTGAAGCCAAACTTCAAAAGGCCTTTGAAAAAAGCAATGAAGTCAATGTCATCATCAGAATGAAAGACAAACCCAACCTCCAGTCTATCTATCCTCAGGTAAAGCAGCAAAAATCTCGAACAAACAAAATTAAAACCATCCAGACACATCTCAAAGAAAAGGCAAACTCGTCACAAAAAGGCATTCAGCAGGCACTAACAGCAATGGAATCCAAAGGAAAGGCAAAGAAAAAGGATTCGTTGTGGATTATTAACGGGTTAACGGCAACGGTGACAAAGGATGCGCTGGAAGAATTGAAGCAGCGCGAGGATGTTGCATCCATTACCCTTGATGAGACATTGAGCCTTCCGGAAATCACTGTCGATGAAGCTCCGCCAAAGCTCCCGCAATGGGGACTTGAAAAGATTTTTGCTCCAAAAGTATGGGGCTTATACGGCCTAAAAGGTGAAGGCGTCGTGGTCGGCATCATGGATTCTGGAGTTGATGGAAATCATGAAGCGCTGAAAAACAATTACCGCGGGCGCGATGGGAATCATCAGTTTTCCTGGATTGACCTTTCAGGTGAAGGCTATCAAACACCTGATGATGGAAACGGCCACGGAACCCATGTTGCCGGAACTGCTGTTGGGGGCGGTGCTGGCGAGGCAGTCGGTGTTGCACCAGGTGCAGAGTGGATTGCAGCGAAGATTTTCAATGATGGTGGCTCTACAAGTCTATCAGCCATTCACAGGGCGTTCCAATGGTTCATGGCACCGGGCGGCGACCCTTCAAAGGCACCGCATGTTGTCAACAATTCATGGGGAAATTCGAATACATATAACCTCGAATTCTATGAAGATGTTAAAGCGTGGGTATCTGCAGGGATTTTCCCGTCGTTCGCTGGGGGAAATGAGGGACCCGGAGCTCAAACGATTGGTTCACCGGGCAGTTTTCCTGAATCGTTCGCTGTCGGCGCTACTGACAAATATGACCAAGTAGCCTCATTCTCAAGCCGCGGCCCAGTATATTGGCAGGACGGGAGCGGCGGGACGAACCGCCTAATCAAGCCGGATATTTCAGCTCCGGGACACCTGATCTATTCCGCCTGGCCAGGCCGATTGAAAAAAGGCAAATACAATACGATCAGCGGAACGTCGATGGCGACGCCCCATGTTACCGGGGCAATTGCACTCCTTTACCAGGCAAACCCGAGCCTGACTATTGAACAGGTAAAGAAAATCCTTAAAGACACTGTCCGTACTGAACCGCATATGGGAACACTCCCAAATGATTCATACGGAAACGGGATTATTAATATTTATCAGGCTGTCACCGAAGCCGCTTTTGCAGGGGAGCTAACCGGTACAGTCAAGAACGAAAAGGGAGAACCCATTGCAGCACAGCTTGAAATAAAATCTGAAGGGTTATCCTATAATATTTCGGATAAAGGAACTTACTCGATCAAAATTAGGGAAGGTTCGCATAAGGTAACAGTTACATCTTTTGGCTACAAAACGTATGAAGGCACCTTACAGTTGAAAAAGGGCGAAGTAACAACAGTCCATATTGTTCTTGACGATGCTGAAGCCTTCACAGTGAAAGGGAAAGTTGTTGATGATGCCGGAAATACGGTTCCGTTCGCCTATATCCGCCTAAAGGACACACCTTTGCCGGCTATCCGAACAGATGCCAGCGGAAATTTTGAAATCCGCCAGGTACCGACCGGAACATACATCCTTCAGGTAACGGGAGAAGGAATGAAAGGAAAAGCCCAGGAAATTACCGTTAATCAAAATCTCACCCTTGAGCTGCTGGTTCAAGCGCATCAGGCTGCAGTTGCCAGGGAATGGGGGATGGCGAACGGAAACCTTCAAAGAAATGCCGTGTCAGGAAATGCGATTGATGCAGATGGTCTTGAGAAGGCATGGGAATATAGCCTTGAAGGAAAAGGGGATATCCTGTTCTCGACACCTGCAGCTGCAAAAAATAAAGTAGTGCTCACGACAGACCGCGGCTGGGTGATTGCACTCGACGCGAAATCAGGCAAGGAGCAATGGTCACTAAGGCTTGGCAGCAATAATCGTTCGTCGCCAACCATTGAAGGCGATACTGTATACCTATCGGGAGGCCAAGACGGAAGGATCTACGCACTTGAGTTAAAGACAGGAAGTGTCAAATGGAGCACACTTGTTGGGGCAATGGCCATTTACGAGTCCCCAATCTTAACAGATGGAAAACTGTTCGTTTCCTCCGATCTTACCGAAAATGCACATCTTTGGGCCTTGAATCCTCAAACAGGCGCAAAGCTGTGGAGTGTAAAACTTGGCGCTCCAACTTATTTCGGCCCAAGCACCGGAAATGGGCTGCTCTATGTGGGAAGCTATGACAATCAAACGATTCGGGCATTCAAAATCGAGGACGGCACCGAGGTTTGGCAAAAGAAACTTTCTGCCGAGGGCATTGCCTCCAAGCCTGTTTTTGATAATGGTGTCCTCTATTTTACGGGAATCAATTTTTCAACCGGCGGCGGAAGCCTTTATGCGGTTGATGCTGCAACCGGTACAGAGAAGTGGAAGGTAGATGGTATTGGTGATACGCAGGCAGCCTCGCCGATTGTTTTTGAAAATATGGTTATCATAGGCTCGGCTACACAGCCAAACCTCCGCGCTTTTAACAAGGATACTGGCTCGGAAGTATGGAGCAACAAGGCAGTCGGCACTACATTGAATAATGGCTCGGTAACTGCAAATGGGTTGCTGTTCTTTGCAAGTACGAATGGCTCCGTTTCTGTGCTGGATGCATTTACAGGCGAGCGGCTGAAGGATATCATTCTGCCGGTTTATAGTACATCCGGGATACCGGTCCTGCCTGGACAGGCGATTTTACCGTATGTAAATGGAATTCAAAGCTACCAATCTCCTGGTATTCTGCAGGGCAAACTGACCGACAGCGCTGGTGAGCCAATTGAGGGTACCCTGACTGTTGAAGAAACCGGGGATTCAGTCACTGCTAAAGCAGACGGCAGCTTTACCTTAAAACATGTTCCTGGGGAGTATACTGTGCGCATATCCCTTTATGGTAAAAAGCAGCACAGCGAAAAGGTTCAGTTTGTATCGGGATATAAAGTTACCCAAAACTATCAGCTTAAGGATGCCGAAAAGGGATCAGTTGCAATCACCGTCAAGGATAAGCGGACAGGAAAACTCCTTGAAGGTGTCAAAATTGATTTGCATCACACAGGCATTACCGGCAAGACCGATGCCAGAGGCATTTTTACAAAAGAAGAAGTCTTTGAAGGTATCTGGTCCGTTTCTTTCTCCCTGGGCGGTTATAAAGATGGTTCTGGCGCAATTACCATAAAGCCTGGAGAAGATGTTAGTGTTACATTCGAGCTGCAGCCAATTGATGTAGCAGTTCTGAATGACTATAAGGAGCAAATTACTACTTTGCTTGAAAAGAATGGATATACCGTTGAGGAACGCGGCTGGGATGTTATTGAGGATATTGGCCGTTATAAGGTACTTTATCTGAACGGTGGCTATGGCACGGATGGCGTCAAGCCGAGCGAGGCAGAATTCAAGAACCTTGTTGATGCTGCAAATGAAAACAATGTTAGTATTGTGTTCACAGATCAATGGGGGTCCAATTACGGTTCAATCCACCACTTGAAGGATTATTACGGAAATCCTGCTGATATTGGCCATAGTTATGATGTTGGCGAAGTCAGATTGAAAGTGGAAGCAGAGCATCCAATCCTGAAGGGATACAAGGCTGGAACAGAGGTTCCGCTGCTTGGAAACGATGCCGACTTTGCTTGGTTTAATCACTTTACAGGCCGGACAATAGGTAAAATCGGTACAACTGAAATAGGCTATGTGGGTTCAGGCATTGCCTACCAGGCAGTGTCGGAAAATAGTGCTCACCTGCTGCTATCGAGCTTTGCCTCGGTTCCTTGGGAGCAAACTGACAGCTGGCTTCAGGCGCAAAATCAAATCGTTATGAATAGCCTTGATTATTTGTATGACGCTCAGTTTGGGAAGGTCGCGGGAAAGGTTGTCAACTCATCTGGTGAGCCTATTCAAGCAAGTGTTGAAGTAGTTGAAACCGGCGTAAAAACCAATACGAACGAAAATGGTGAATTTGAGTTCTTCCACGATCAGGGAACTTTCGCACTTGAAGTGCGTGGAACAGGGCTGGGCACACAAACAGTGGAATTTACAGCTGAAAAAGGAAATCCAGCCGATCTCACAGTCACGCTTGGAAGTTCGGAAAAAGGTACATTGGCAGGGGTCATTACGGATGCCCAGAAAACCCTTGAGCTCCCGGGAGTGAAGGTAGAAGTCTTGAATGCCACTGGAGAAAAGGTGACAGAGACGGTATCAACTGCCAACGGCCGTTATGAAGTCACCGGCTTGCAGGAGGAAACGTACAAGCTCACCTTTACGAAGGAGGGTTATATAGTCCATTCGCAGTCGGTCGATGTTGCCCGCCACGAAGGTGACATCAACGTGAAACTGAACAATATGCCGAGGGTCGGGGTTATTGGCGATTATTCTTTCTCTGACCGGAACTTCAAAGCTGTTATGAATGAGTACGGTGTAAAAGCAGTAGACATCCAGCCTGCGGATGCTGCTGACAGAATGGTGGATTTCGATGTTGTTTTTATAAATGAACCAAGCACCACAACATTTACGAAGGCAGTTTTCGAAAATACGATGAAGGCTGCTGATAAAGCAGGTACGAGTGTTATTTTTGGAGATGCGTACTGGAGCAGTTCTGCGATTAACCAACTTGTTAACTACAGGAAAGATCCGGAAGCGCGAACAACGGTACGCAGTACTACTCAATCCGCTGTTTATAAAGTAAAGGAGGAGCATCCGATTTTCGGCAATGCGAAAGCGGGTGATGCAATAAAAATTCTCAATCCTGCTGCGAGCACATTTGCATACTTCAAGAATTACAGCGGCTATCCGCTCGCTGACATTACGCTTGATGGGACCAGTGCGTCACATGGGCAAGGCATGGCCTATAAACCAAGGACCGCTGGAAGTGTCGAGCTATTGATGAGCGGACATGGCTTCATGACTTATCACGGTGCCAAGGATTATACCCCAGAAGGGAAAGAAATATTGTTCAATGCCATTCTCTGGGCTGCCAATGCCAAGTTCCCGGCAATCAGTGGAACTGTTGTGGATGAGAATGGGGAACCGCTACAGGCAGCAATTACTGTGAAGGGGCAGCCTTATACAGCAGAAACCGACCCGGCAACGGGTGCATACTCGATTGCAATTCTCGAGGGAGAGTATGAATTGTCGGTGAGTGCTTTCGGTTATGAAACCAAAACCGTGAGGGCCTCAGCAATCCTGGACGGGGAGCCGCAGGTAATATCGCTCGAAGTAGCAGAGGATGTTGCCTCCATTAACGGCACTGTTGAAAATGAAAAGGACGGCAATGCCGTTTCTGGAGCAAAAGTGACGGTGATTGGAAAACCAAGGTCTACTGAAACGAATACCCAGGGTCAATTCAACTTAATCAAACTTGAACCTGGAACATACACAGTTCGTGTTGAAAAGGAAGGCTTTGTGCGTGAAGAGGTAGACGTCAAGCTTGAGGCAGGCGAACAACTCACATTGAAGGTTAAACAGTTTCCTTCGCCTACAATTGGGATTATTGTAGACCTTACTGCATCGGGAAAATCCTTCAAACAATATCTTGAAGAACGAGGTTACAAAGTCGAATACCTTGGCTTTAAGGACATCGACAAGCTTGATTCTGTTGATTTGGTATTTGCCAATTCCGATTACAAGCCAGATGCTGTTCCGAGCAAGGCGAAATTCAAGGCCTTCCAGGAAGCATTGGACAAAAAGCGTAAATCGATTATTTGGACAGGACAGGCTGGGGGTCGGGGTTCAATTCGCTATCTTTGGGAATATGAAGGCAATCCGGCGGATTTAATTCAAGGAACGAACAAGACTGAATCGAAGGGAATCGTCATAGAAGAACATCCGTTAACTAAAGGCTTCAAGGCCGGAGATGTAATCGAAATACCAGGAAAGTCAGGATATTATTACGGTTTTAACGGCTATTCCGGTAATACGGTTGTTGATTTTGAGCAGACAATAACTGGCCAAAAAGGGTCAATGGTTGCTTTTAAGGGCCGGACTAGCCAATCGGTAGAAATCTTATTGGCTAACTTGACGATCAGCAGTTCATTCCACCCTGGTGACGTGACGTTATTTGACAAGGGCCGTGAAAAGCTATTGATGAATGCCCTTGATTGGGCCCTTGCAGAAAAAGCACCATTGGCAGGTGAGCTCCATGGGATGATTGAGAATGAAAAGGGGTCGCCAGTCCAAGGTGAAATATCTATAAAGGAAAACGGTAAAAAGATTGCTTCGGATGGGGAAGGCAAATTCTTCACCGCGCTTGAAGAAGGTTCCTATACCGTTACTGTTCGTGCATTCGGCCACCAGGAAAAGGACTTCGCAATATCGGTGCGTAATGGGCAGGTACTGAATCAAACCCTGGTCATCGAGTCAGAAAATGCGGGAATTCTAAGCGGGAAGGTTATCGATGGAACGACAAAGGATGCAATCAAGGGTGCAACGATTGAGGTATTGGGCACACCAGCTGTTGGTAAAACAAATGAGGGCGGCACATATGAATTGACACTACCAGCGGGTGAGTATGAAATCAGGATCAGTGCATCAGGGTTCAAACCAGTTTTTAATACAGTTGTTATAACTGAAGAGCAAGTTTCCGCTTTGAACATATCGATGTTTGCTTCGGAAAAGATTGCAGTTCTCGCAAATCCATTCAATCAGGCAAGGATTGTCCCATTCCTTCAATCGTACGGATATGAGGTTGACTTTTACCCGTATGCAGAGTTTGCTGGTTTGATTGAGAATATCGGCGATTATAAATTGATTATCGCGAACGATATCTCGAGTGCAATGAAGGATAATTTTAAAGTAATAGTCGAAAAGGCTAATGAAAATGAAACCAGTATCATCTTCGGAAGTCAGTTTGGATTCGGTTCAATTTACGATCTGTCAAAAGCGTATGCCGACCCGCAAAAAGTGACCGGCAGCTATGCGGATAAAGAGGTTAATATACGGATTGACCAGAACCATCCAATCTTCCGGGGCTTTGAGCAAGGGAAGGAGTATCCGTTCCTGGTGAATCCGAAAGGTTCCGTTCAATACGCGAATTATGAGAACTACAGTGGCACAACGCTTGCAAACATGACAAATCCGGTAAAAGGAGATCTCGGCCGCGCAATTGGATTTAAGTTCAGCTCCGCAAACAGCGTCCATATCCTTCTATCAGGTCTGCAAATTGGAAGCTATGGTAACCCGGCTGACCGCTGGACGGATAATACCGCGAAGATTTACGTAAATGCAATTGACTACGCCTTGACTGCAAGCCAGGGAGAAATCAAAGGTTCTGTGGCCGATGCATCAGGAAAGCCGATTGCCAATGCACTAGTAACGATTCCTGGTACGGATGTTAAAACAGCAACGAATGCCGCCGGATTGTATCGGATTGGAATTGGTGTCGGGACATATGATGTGAAGGTGCAAGCCCGCGGTTATGTTGAACAGACCAGGAAGGCGATCATCGAGGAAACAGGCAATACCGCAGTAGTTGATTTTACACTTGAGGCACTTGAAGGCTCAGATCTGAAAGGGACTGTCGTCGACAAGAAAACACGAGAACCTGTTGCTGGGGCAAATATTACCCTTATACCTAAGGACGAGCCTGACTTCAAAGGCAAGGCTACAAGTGGTGAAGATGGTTCGTACGTATTTGAGAACCTCCTCCCAGGTGAATATACACTTGAAGTTGTGAGGGAAGGCTATCTCCCTTCTTCGTTGGAGGCTGCCATTGGTAACTCGGATGTTTCCCTCAATCTTGATGTGAACGCCTTTGAAGTGGCAGTACTAGGAGATATGAACGGCAATATAAGCAGCTTCCTAAATGAACAGGAGATTTTCACAGAAGAAAAAGACTGGGATATTCTCGGTCAAGTTAACAAATATAAAGCGATTGTAGTTAACACAAACTCAGGTTCGAAGGAACAGGTTGATCAGTTGATAAAGGAAAGTGATAATCACAAGGTTAGCTTGATCTTTACAGGTACTTGGGGGGTTAAGGAAGGATCAATCCAACTGCTTGCTGGTTCAGTTGGTAATCCTGAACTTAATCAGCAGGGATACAATGAAGGTGCTGTTTACATGAAGGCATTGGAGGATCACCCATTATTTAACGGTATTAATTCTGATGAAAATGGATTGATCAGGATCCATACTGAGAAAAGTCCATATGCCACATTCAAAAATTACAGTGGTTTGAGTCTGGCGGGATTGCAGGTTAATGGTGTGGAAAAAGGGGATGCTATTGCTTACGAATTCCGTGGCAAAGACCACATGCATTTGCTCCTTTCATCCTTTACCGTGACGAATATGATTGGTCCTGATTATGGCTGGACAAAGGACGGCAAAAAGCTGTTTGCAAATGCGATACGCTGGTCTATGAAAGCAGAGCAGCAGCTGCCTCAAACTCCAACTTGGGAGTCTGAAAGCAAAACTGTTCGCGAACATCCAATTGTTGTAAATGGGAAGGCAGATGCAGGCGTTACAGTACGGATTTATACCAAGATTTCTGGCAAGAAAACACTTCTGGGTGAAACTAAGGCAACTAAGGAGGGCACATTCTCTGTTGAAGTGAATGTCAAAAACGGGAAGCATCTGCTTACTGCCGAGGCAGAAAACTTCGCAGGAAAAGCAGAATCGATAACACCAATGGAGCTCCTGGTCATAGGAAAACCAGAAGGGAAAGAAAAAGCAAGCTAGCTTATATGCTGGAAGTTTCGTTATAAGAGAGGAGCCAGGGGCAAACTGTCCTGGCTCTTTTTTTGAATTTTCCAAGTGAATCTGTCTTCTCATAGATTAATGGGAGTCAGGAGCAAGCAGATTAATCCAAGAGAACCCATCTCATAGATTAATTGGTATCTCGAGCAAGCAGATTCATCCATTAAAACAAGTGGAAGTTGGAAAAATTTATTTGTCTGCTTAAAATTTGTACATGAGAATCAGATATTTTATAATGATAGAGAATTTTCAGAAAACAGGAGGGATATTTTGGAGGAGTTTATTGGGATGTTGATTGGTAACTTTGAAGAATTTATTGGCTGGTTGAATAATAATGTGCTGTGGAGTACACCGGTAATTTACACAATACTTGGAGTTGGACTTTTATTTTCAATTTTAACCCGGTTTGCCCAGGTTAGGCACATTAAAGACATGGTTATCCTGATGTTCCAGGGTAAAAGTTCAGAGGCAGGGGTTTCTTCATTTCAGGCGTTATCGATTGCCCTTTCCGGACGTGTGGGAACGGGGAACATAGCGGGTGTTGCAACCGCAATAGCGTTTGGTGGTCCGGGAGCCGTTTTTTGGATGTGGGCGATGGCATTTATCGGAGCTTCAAGTGCTTTCATCGAATCGACTCTCGCCCAAATCTACAAGGAAAAGCAAGATGGACAATATCGCGGAGGTCCGGCTTATTATATAGAAAAAGGCATAGGCTGGAAATGGTTTGCGATTCTATTTTCTCTGGCAGCATTACTGGCTATGGCTGTCCTTATGCCAGGAGTACAGGCTAATTCCATTGCATTAGGGATGGAAAATGCATTTGGTTTCCATAGAGCCATTACTGGAGGGTTAATTGTCGTTTTACTGGGCTTTATTATCATTGGCGGAACAAAGAGGATTGCCCACACCGCACAGTTGATTGTTCCTTTCATGGCATTAGGCTATATACTCTTCTCACTTATCATTATTGCAATGAACATTACCGAAGTGCCGGCGGTCATGGCCCTGATTTTTAAAAGTGCATTTGGTGCGGACGCAGCATTCGGCGGCTTAATCGGCATGGCCATATCTTGGGGCGTAAAGCGGGGGATTTATTCAAACGAAGCCGGACAGGGGACTGGTGCCCACGCAGCTGCAGCGGCAGAGGTTTCGCATCCTGCCAAGCAGGGGCTCGTCCAGGCATTTTCAGTATACATTGATACATGGCTAGTTTGTTCCGCTACCGCATTCATGATTTTATTTACTGGGGCATACAATACACAGGCGGAAGACGGTTCCTTTATTGTAAACAATCTGGAAGGCGTTCAAGCAGGCCCTGAGTATACACAGGCAGCGGTAGATAGCGTTTTGCCTGGTTTTGGTGCAGGTTTTGTTGCAATCGCACTATTCTTTTTCGCTTTTACAACGATCATGGCATATTATTACATGGCAGAAACCAATATTGCCTATTTAATCCGTGGCGATAAAAAAACGGCCATGCTTTTATTAAAAGTTGTTATTATGGCTGCCTCGTTCTATGGATCCTTAAAGGAAGCTGAAGTGGCGTGGGCACTTGGAGATGCAGGTTTGGGAATAATGGTATGGCTTAATTTCATCGCAATGCTGATTCTTGCAAAAACTGCTATTGCTGCCTTAAAGGATTATGAACGGCAGAAAAAGCAAGGATTGGATCCTGTGTTTGACCCTAAAGCATTAGGAATAAAAAATGCAGATTATTGGGAGAAAGAATACATCCCGGAAGAACAAAAAATTTCTTAAATGGAAGGGTGTTGACTTATTAGGTTTACACCCTTCCATTTATTTTGAGCTAAACAAGGCAGAAAAAACTTGATTATTTAAATTTCGGGATTTATGATGGAACCAGAAAGTTCAATACTGAACAAATTAAAATGCATTTTTTCAACAAGGTTTGGCGAGAGCAATCTTTGGCCATATCATCATCAAATGAATATACATCTTTGGAGCTGCTCACATTTTTGGGCAGCTCTTTTTATATTTTTGGAACATGTACAATTGAAGGAATGAAGGACAAATCTGCATTTTATATATAAGCCATCCACAGTTCCAGTTTGTAAAAAAATAAATAAAATTTCACTTTTTTAAAATAGCAAACAATCGAAAAGAAAGTGTTAAAAACGTTATAGAAACCTTCGCCATTTTATTTTTTTCTTTCCAAAGTAAGGTTAAAAAACATTTTTCTTAAAAAAACAGTTTCGTTATCTGTCTATTCAGAAGATACAGAAAAGTGTTTGACTTTGGTATAACAATATTATAATATGCATTTATAACATAACAGCTAATTTTACATCACTGTAAAACCTAATAAGAAAGCGATTACGCAATAAAAAGTGGCATTCTGAAGGGTAGGCAGTTTAAGACCCCTCACTTTTTTAACGTGTGGGGTCTTTTTATAGAAAGTCTGCCGAGACATCGCTCCACTTAAAAAAGAACTAAATGATAGGAGGTCATTTATATGGTACATAGTTTAGAAGAAACAAAGTCAGGCTATATCAGAACAGTCCTTGGCCCAGTGCCGGCTCAAGATCTAGGAGTTGTGCTTATTCATGAGTCACTTCTTTCGGTAATGCCTGGAGCTGAGTATGCGCCGGAAATTAACATGGACAAAAGTGAAATCTTCGAGATTTTGAAGAGGAAGCTATTTGATTTTCGCAGGGCTGGGGGTAAGACAATTGTCGACCGGACCGGCATGTTCCACGGGCGGGATGTAAAACTCTATGAAACTCTTTCTAAAACAACCGGTGTGCATATTGTAGCTTCGACTGGTTTAGGGCCGGAACCAATGCTAAGCGGATATTTTGTAACTCCGCAAAAAAATCCGCCAACTCCATGGTCTGCTGAACAGTTTGCAGCTTTGTTCGAAAAAGAAGTGACTGAAGGAATAGTAGTGCCGAGAATTGAACGATCAGGGCTAGCAGGTTTAGTAACTTCGATCGCAAGTAAGAGCGGAATTACTGAAAAGGAAATCAATTTATTCAGAGGATCTGCCCAAGCTGCGCTGGCTACAGGATTAGCAGTATCAGTTCAATATGGTAAAGATGCAATCAATGACCTGGAAATTTTATTGGGCGAAGGAATTAAGCCTGAAAAAGTCATTGTTGGCGGGCTGGATCGCCTTGACGCGGTTGAACGAAAAGAGGCATTTGCTGTTGCTCGCCGCGGGGCTTATGTGGCATTGGACCATGTTGGCTGGTCCAACGGCGAAGGCTACGTGAACGATGAACAGCGTGTCCAGCTTATTATGGAATTGCTGGAAGAAGGTTTTGGCGAGCAACTGCTTCTCTCTACCAATGCAGTAGGTGTAGCAAAAGGACATGAAGCAAAGGAGATAGGCTTTGATTACCTGCTGACATCGTTTATTCCGAAGCTCAAGAAAGCCGGTGTGACCAACGAACAAATTCGTACCATTTTGGAAGACAGTCCCCAACGTGTTCTTAACGTTGCGAATTCTGCAGCTTCTGAAAAAGAAACTGTTGCTGCTGCAAACAGAAATTAAAGTTGAGGAGTGAGAAGACTATATGGGTAAGGTAAATACAGTTCTAGGCCCAGTGCCGGTGGAGGATTTAGGGATTATCGCAGTTCATGAGCATATTGGCTTTGGCCTGCCAGGCTGTGATTTGGATACGCAATGGTGGAAAAAACCCGAAGAAGCATTTGAAGTGACAATTGAAAAGCTGCGCCGCTTCCGTGAACACGGTGGAAAGACGTTTGTTGACTGCACAGGTATAGGAAATGGGAGGGATGTCGAGTACTTCCAGGTTCTATCACGCAGGACCGGAGTCCACATTGTCGCCGTTACAGGCTTTGTCGCCGGTGACTCGGCCCTGCCATATTTCCGTAACAAACCAGTCGAATATCTAACCGATCTATTTATTCATGAAATTACTGTTGGCATTGACGGTACTGGAGCTAAGGCTGGTGCAATCAAGGTTGGTGTCAGCCGCGGCGGGAAACTAAGCGAGCTTGATAAACGCATTTACCGTGCCGCTGCGTGTGCATCTATAAAAACAGGAGTACCGATTATTACTCATTTATGCGTGGATGCTGAAACAGCAATCTCGATTTTCAATGAAGAGGGGCTGCCTCTTGACCGCGTACTGATGGGGCATGCAGATGATGGCGGTTATTTGGATGAAAAACGAGATGATTTAATTGCTGAACAGGGGGCATGGGTAGGCTTCGATACTATCGGCTATGACAGTGAAATGGAGGGGGCACCGTATTGGTCGCGTCCACGCCAGGATCGAGTTGAACATTTCCTCCGTTTCCTTGGTAAAGGGTATGTTGACCGAGCACTAATCTCAGCTGATGCGAACTGCTGTGCACTGGGCTGGCCGGGATTGAAAGGGCATTCTGTAAACTACTTGTTTGAAGAATTTTTGCCGGATCTCCGTAAAGCCGGTGTAGCTGAGGCAGTTTTTGAACAGCTTTTAGTACACAATCCTGCCAAATTCTTGACGATGCAAGAACCGCAAGTAAATACCTCACCGAGAGTCCTTATTTCTCAAGAGAATCGCTGATCTGAGTTCATGAGAGTTCACTAAGGAAGCGAAGGAGAAGAGGGGGCAGGGATAATGAGTAGTAAAGGATTGGCTTATATTGCAGGCGCGTTCGAGCATCCAACACGAAAAGCTCCGGATAAATCCGTAGCCGCTTTACATGCTGAGTGTTCGAAAGGAGCACTGGAAGACGCGGGACTATCGTTTGCGGATGTAGATGGATATTTTTGCGCAGGTGATGCGCCAGGCGGAGTTCTATCCATGGTTGATTACCTAGGCTTGAATGTGCGGCATGTGGATGGCACGGATATTGGTGGTTCGTCGTATATAGCGCATGTATCCCATGCTGCACAGGCGATCGCTGCTGGGAAATGTAATGTTGCGTTAATTACAATGGCAGGTCGGCCTCGGTCGCAGGGGAGGAACGGTGTAAAACAAAAAATGGTCGGAGCCAATGTTCCTGATTCTCCGTTCGAGCTCCCATATGGGCCAACTGCAGTCAATGAGTACGCGATGGCAGCAATGCGCCATATGCATGAATATGGGACAACGAGCGAACAATTGGCATGGGTTAAAGTAGCGGCATCACATCATGCACAATACAACCCGAATGCAATGCTGCGTGAAGTCGTGACTGTTGAAGATGTGCTGGCTTCCCCAATGATTGCAGATCCCTTACATAAATTGGATTGCTGTGTAGTAAGTGACGGCGGCGGAGCGTTGGTTGTGGTAAGGCCAGAGATTGCCAAAAGCCTGAAACGCCCACTGGTACGGGTAATCGGCATCGGGGAATCTCCGAAAGGACTTTTGAATGGCAAGACAGACCTGACGTATACAGGAGCGGTCTGGTCCGGACCGAAGGCATTTGATGAGGCAGGTGTGACTCCGGAAGACATCAAGTATGCATCCGTATATGATAGCTTCACGATTACAGTATTAATGCAGCTTGAAGACCTTGGCTTTTGTAAAAAGGGTGAAGGTGGAAGGTTTGTTGCCGATGGGAACTTGATTTCAGGAGTTGGGAAGCTTCCTATCAATACAGATGGTGGAGGACTGAATAACAACCATCCAGCAAGCAGAGGCGGAATTGTCAAAGTGATTGAGGCGGTCAGACAGCTTAGGGGGGAAGCAAACCCACAGGTTCAAGTGAATAATTGTGATATTGCGCTGGCACACGGTACCGGCGGCGGGCTTGCCACCCGCCATGGAAGTGCAACGCTGATTATGGAAAGGGTGTAGATTTCATGGGAACAATGTACCAAACCAGAACAATGCCAATTCCAGAAATCCATCCCGAGAACAGAGAGTATTGGGATGCAGCGGCAGATGGCAGGCTGCTTCTAAAAAAATGCTCTGAATGCGGCGAATATCATTATTACCCACGTATCCTTTGCCCGAATTGCATGAGTGATAAGACAGAGTGGATTGAAGCGTGTGGTACCGGAAGTATTTACACATACAGCGTCATGCGCCGGGGCACGCCATATGCCATTGCATTTGTAACTTTGGATGAAGGCCTGAAAATGATGACCAATATCGTAGATTGTGATTTGGATAAAATCCATATTGATCAAAGGGTCAAAGTAGTCTTCAAACAAAGCGGGGATCAGGAACAGCCCGGACCTTACATTCCTTGCTTTACGCCTGTTGTAAGTAGTGAGTAGTGAGTAGTGAGTAGTGAGTAGTGAGTAGTGAGTAGTGAGTAGTGAGAAAATTTATCTGCCTAACAGAGCCCCGGATGAAACTGAAGGTAACATAGAACGTTTCTATGTGCCCAACCAAACCCAGGCATGAAGAAAAAGGTAACATAGTAACTTATAAGATTTCCAGAATTCCATTTTAATTTATTGTATCTTTGACAGCCGAAACCTTTTTACTAGGGCTGAGAACAGGAGCGGAATGTAATGAGAATCATAAAAGACGTTCGGATTCCGATGCGGGATGGGGTTCATATCGCTGCTGATATTTACCTGCCGGACGGCGCTGGGAAAGTGCCGGCGTTACTTGCTTTAAGTCCGTATGGAAAAGAACTCCAGGCGCAGGCACTGACATTACCCCCGCAAGCACGGCCAAGCCATCTATGGAATGGGGCAATCGAGGCCGGTGACATTCGCGCGGTTGTCGAGCATGGCTATGCACATATAATCGCAGACGTTCGTGGAACAGGCCACTCAGAGGGTGAAATGTGCGGAAACTACAATTCAGGCGGGCATGGCGATGGAAAAGATATAAATGACATCGTTGAATGGATGGCTGAACAGGAGTGGTGCGATGGAAATATTGGGATGATTGGTATTTCCTATTTTGCTACGGTGCAAATTCTTGGAGCAGCAGAAAAACCGCCACATCTGAAAGCCATTTTTGTGAATGGCGGCCATTATGACCTTTACGAGCTCTGCTATCATGGCGGGATCATGTGGTTAATGCCCCGCGCGTCCCGCGAAGGCCGTGGAGGCGATAGCGGAAATGCGTTCAATAACGTCGCTAGTAAAAGTTCAAGGATATATTCTCCTGAAGAACTTCAGGAGAAAACCAGGGAGCGCCTAAATGACCCCGATATCGCGCACTGGTCCGACTTTGTTCACCTTCTGCATTACCAGGACCGTCACGAATTATGGATAGATTACCTTTTAAATCCGCTTGATGGACCATTCTGGCAAGAAAATTCTGCTATGGCCTTAGCCGATAAAGTAGATATTCCGGTCTACTTCCAGGCGAAATGGGGACGCGGTTGGAATGTTGAAACAACGATTGAGTGTTACCACCGCGTAAAAGGTGTGAAAAAGCTTGAAATCCAGGCGTTGCCGCCCATGCTCGAACGTCCATTTCATGAATGCCATGACGAAATGTTCCGCTGGTACGATTACTGGTTAAAAGGCATTGACACAGGTATCATGGATGAACCAACAGTTCAATTTTCTGTAGAAGGTTCACATAAATGGCGTAAAGAGGATCATTGGCCATTGCTTTCTATAGAACATAAAAATTTCTACTTACGCCCACGCCATAAAATTAGTGGCAAGCCTGAGCCTTTATCGTCCCAATATGCTCATCCGGATGGCTTTTACCAGGCTCCATTTACCGTTACAACAAAATCGGAATCGGTGAAATGGACCAGCGATAAGTTTCAAGAAGATGTTGAAATGACTGGGACAGGTGCGCTGCATATATACGTCGAAATCGATACGGATGACACAAACCTGATTGCAAAGCTTTACGATGTAGACCCGGGCGGAAAACGCACTCTAATGACTTCGGGTTACTTAAAAGCATCCCATCGTGAATTGGATGAAGAAAGGTCAAAACCAGGGGAACCTTGGCATCCACATACACGGTCGGTTCCGGTATCACCGGGGGAGATCCTGGAATACGCGATAAGACTTTATCCGTTCTCCTTCTTAATTAAAACAGGGCATCGCATTGAGTTGGAACTTGCTTGTAACGAAGCAATTGATGGGGATGAAGCCAAATTGCTGCCGCCTGATAGCTATCACTTGCCGAGTGGCCGGGCGACAACTCATAAAATTTATCGCGATGCAGAACATCCTTCACGATTAGTTTTGCCAGTAGTTCCGAAAGAGTTCGATATTACAAAAAAATAAAGAATTCTTCAGCAACTACCCAATCCAACTAGGAGGTGAAGGACTTGAGCAGCTCTGTACGGGTGATACCAATAGAATGTAAATTTGGCCCAATTTCAGCATTTGCTTATTATGTGGACTCACCGGAACCAGCACTTATCGACGCTGGAGTAAATGCCTCTGCTGAACAAGATATCGAACCAGCCTTGGCTGAACACGGAATAAAAATAGAAGACATTAGCTGGATATTGCTCACACATGGCCATGTAGATCATCTGGGTGGGGCTTTTGCAGTATGGGAAAAAACTGGGCGACGAGCAAAAGTGGTCATTCCCAAAAAAGAAGCACGACTCTTGCGGGACATAAACGAACATATCGTTGATTACCAAGCACTTCAAGGAAGATACATCATAGACCCGATTATTCAGGAAAAGCATATCAGGATGCTGACTTCGGATATCGGAGGTACTATCGAACCTGCACTGGAAGTTGTCGAAGGTGATACCGTAAGTCTTGGCGGTGACATTTCTGTCAAAGTGATCGAAACTCCAGGCCATTCAATAGGTTCCGTTACCTTTTTACTTGACGGGATAGCTTTCGCAGCCGATGCAGTTCAAATGTATGGCGGTGCCAGCGGCTTGCCAACGATTGAGAATCCAACGTTATATCGAAGAAGTTTACATCGGCTATTGGAAGAGGTCCGCCCAAGACAATTGTATCTAGGACACCCTTTCCGAAATCGTCATGGTGAGATCCAAAGCGCCCAGATTAAGGGTGAACAGGTAGTGGCAGCCCTCCAGTCAAGCCTTAATATGGAAGGAAAGTTGGCTGCCATTCTTAAACAGCATTTGGCCAGTGGGGTGACAAAAGAGCATCATCATGAACTTTACGGGCCTTTTGGCTCAATTGCCGAAGAACTTGGCTATAGAGGTGATCCAAGATTCCTGCCATGTGCTTTTTTTGTAACAATAAACGGCTACAAAGAAGAACTTCGTCACATTCATCAATAATGAAGGGAGGAAAAACTGAATGATCCAAAAGAAGTTCGAAAATGCAGCAAAAGCTGTGGCTGACATGAAGGATGGGGCTACACTCCTCGTCGGTGGATTTGGAGGCAGCGGGCTGCCGTCACATCTTATCGCGGCACTTGTGGAGCAGGGTGCAAAGGACCTTACGGTTGTATCCAATAATATAGGGGCTGTAAGTGATGGTGTTGCAGCACTTATTTCCAACAATCAGGTAAGGAAAATCATTTGTTCGTTCCCAGTCGGTCCACACGCGGATGACCTAATTCAACGCCTCGAGAAGGGAAGCATTGAGTTGGAGATCGCTCCGCAAGGAACATTGGCGGAACGGATCCGGGCAGGCGGGGCTGGTATTCCGGCTTTTTATACACCTACAGCAGTGGGCACTGAACTTGCGGAAGGTAAAGAAACACGGGATTTCAATGGGAAGGTACATGTCCTTGAGCAAGCCATTACAGGGGACTATGCCTTTATAAAAGCACATTGTGCTGACCGGTGGGGAAATCTTGTATATCGAAAAACACAGCGGAACTTCAACCCGGTTATGGCGACAGCGGCACGACTTACGATAGCTGAGGTCGATGAAATTGTAGACGTTGGCGTAATCGATCCGGAGGCAGTTGCCACTCCAAGTATTTATGTACATCGCTTGGTACTATTGCAAGAACAGGCTGAAGGGAGGGTGACAGTAAATGGCTAAGGAACAGAAACAAACGATTGGATGGACATCACCTCAGCTGGCAGAAAGAATAGCTCAAGATTTGGAAGACGGCTGGTTTGTAAATCTGGGTATTGGTTTGCCGACACTTGTGGCTGATTACATCCCTGAAGGCCGGGAAATCATTCTTCATAGTGAAAACGGGCTGCTTGGACTTGGTCCAAAGCCGGTACCTGGTGAAGAGGATTTGGATCTTGTTAATGCAGGGAAAGAACCTATTACCTTAAGACCAGGGGGATGTTACTTTTCTCAGGCTGATTCCTTTGCAATGATACGAGGCGGGCACCTCGATGCAGCCGTACTGGGTGCCTTCCAGGTATCAATGCATGGAGATCTGGCTAGCTGGAAGCTTCCGAATGCTCCACTTGGCCGGGTTGGCGGAGCAATGGATTTGACCGTAGGCAGCAAAAGGGTCTTTCTCTTTATGCAGCATACAACTAATAAAGGTGAAGCAAAAATTGTGGAGAAATGTTTATTTCCTCTAACAGCTCCACGTTGTGTTGATCGAATCTATACAAATCTGGCGGTGATCGATGTGACGGATGATGGTCTCGTAGTCCGGGAACTTGCTCCAGATGTTACGTTTGACTACGTGCAAGCCTGTACGGATGCTCCACTTAAACTTGAAGTATATAAAAATAACAAAACGGAAGTTATAGGAGTTCAGCAATGACAATGACGAAGCATACTAAAAGAAGCACAATTGATCGCAGTTCATCCGTTCCTCTGTATAAACAAATTAAGCAAATTTTAATTGAAGAGCTGCAGGCAGCAGACGGTGACTCCAGCCGCCCATTCAGCACTGAGCAGGAACTTGTTCAGCGCTTCCATGTAAGTCGGGCGCCTGTCCGGCAGGCATTAAAGGAGCTTGCCGATGAAGGGTATGTCTACAGGGAGCGGGCAAAAGGTACTTTTCCAGTCCAGGCACTGCCAGTCCGGCCACCGGGGCTTGAGCTGGGAGGGCTGGTCAGCTTTCTCCGTGAACAAGGGATCGATTGTAATTCGCATATATTGAATGTTGAACGTGTTACTCCGACCGAGGATTTATGTGCTGCATTACGGATTTCCTCCATCGACAAGGTGTTGAAAATCTCTCGTTTAATTTTGCTGGAGAGTGAACCACTTATTTGGACACAAACATATTTAGTAGTTTCGGAGGAATTCCAGCCCGATGCAGCGGAACTTGAGGAAGCAGAGAGCGTATTCGTTCTTCTTGAGAGGGAACAGGGCATCTTTGTTTCGAGAGGGGACCATCAAATCTATGCTGCAGGTGCGGTACAGGATGAAGCGAACCTACTGGAAATCCAAGAAGGCGAGCCTGTTCTTGTTATGGAGACTAAATTGTACACTCGGAACGATACCCTTATAGGCTGGAGAAAAGCCGTCCATAGGGCAGGCGATTACAAATTATCCTTCACTGTAAACCGGTGACCAGCGTTTACGGGTGGCCAGAAAGTGGAGCCCGCTGCTTAATTATTCATTTTATTGACTGGAAGTAAACAAACTCAAATAGTTACGTAGAATTTGAGTTTGTTTCTCCTTAAATATCTCGTTTTCTTGGAAGAAAGAGAGTAAATCTTTTTTGACTGGAGGAGGATTTAGAAATTATTAAAATTTAACCGTTTTCATTGTTTGCAAGTTTCTTCCTTACTAAATGGTATCTGTTCTACTTGTTTTTAAAATCGCAGGTCAAAAAAACGAATCGGGCATAGGAGGGAAAATGTGTATGAAATCAAAATCGGATTTAAGGATTGCCATCATCGGAGGCGGAATTGCTGGTGCATCAGCTGCGGTTGCACTCAGAAAGGAAGGATTTAACCCAACTGTATATGAGAAAGCACCAGTTTTGAGGGAAGTTGGTGCAGGAATCGGAATGCGTCCGCCTAGTATCCAATGCTTTAAGGATTGGGGTATTTATGAGGCAATCGAAAAAGTGACCACACAAAGCGATTATATGGAAATACTTACTCCTGCAGGTGAAATAGCTATTAGAGAAAAGTGGCCAATTTTAACAGATAACAAGGAAGAACAATGGGCCAGATTAATCCATAGGGCTGATCTCCTTGAGACCCTTGTATCACATGTTCCGGCTGATACTGTGCATTTAGACCACCGTTGTGTATCGGTTGTGGATCATGGGGATTATGCAGAAGTTAAATTTGCTAACGGCAAAACAATTGAAGCGGACCTAGTTTTAGCAGCAGATGGCATCCGTTCGCCTGTCCGGGACCAACTATTCGGAGTAGCCGACCCAGTTTACTCAGGGTACTATGCATACCGTGTAACGGTCAGTCACGAAGATACATTGGGTATGACATCGGAGGAAAATTGTTTGCGTATTTATACAGATGGCAAAGTACAGGCTTATTTATTGCCATTACAGCATCGGAACCAGGTGTCAGTTGATATTACTGTTCCATCAATTGAATTTGCGCTTCAGCCGGATGTAACAAAGGATTTCCTATTAAACTCTGTACAGCACTTTCATCCTAACCTAATTAAACTCATTGAAAGTGTAAAGCTCGAAGATTGGGTCTGCCGTCCGTTATGCGATATTAATCCAATCGACCGCTGGGTTACAAAAACTGTCGCTTTAATCGGGGATAGCGCACATGCAATGCTTCATAACCAGGGACAGGGAGCAAATATGTGCATCCAGGATGCAGGCGTATTGGCTAAAGTCTTGCGGGATGCAGGAACAGTTGAGGAAGCTCTCCAAAAATACGAAGGGCTAAGGAAACCGGTCACTCATCTGTATCAAAATTTATCACGTATATTCCCATCCGATGAAGCGGATACGGCGTTCCCTGAAAAAGAACACTTTGAAAATAAGCCTATTGCTAACTAATACGGTCCAAAGTAAGGCGGGTTAAGAAAAGGTCTGCTAATTTAAGTCAGAATATTATTATTTATGGAAATATTCAATAAACGAAGAAGCGGCCGAAAGAGCAGAAAACGGAGGTTTGCACACATGCCAGTACATCCAGAGATAAAAAAGATTTTAGATAGTTTGCCACATTTCGATTTAAAGCCAAAAGTCATACCGGAAGAACATCGAAAAATGTTTGATAACCCTATCTTGCCAGTTGAAAAACGAGTTCAGGTCCATTCGGTCGAGGAAAGAACAGTCCCTACCGCTGAAGCAGATATTCCGGTAAGGATTTATACACCGAAGGAATCTGATTCATACCCACTTCTTATGTACTTTCATGGAGGCGCTTTTTTCTCGGGAACGTTGGAAAGCCATGATGAAGTTGTCCGCCCGATTTGCTATGAGTCTGGCTATAAAGTCATTTCCGTTGGCTACCGCCTTGCCCCTGAACATCCATTTCCGGCTGGATTAAACGATTGCTACAATGTTACGAAGTGGGCGGCAGAGCATAAGGACGAATTAAACTGGGACGGAGAAAACCTTGCTATTGCAGGGGATAGCTCAGGCGGAAATTTCGTTGCGGCAATTGCGCTGATGGCGCGAGAAAAACAGGAATTTACACTAACAAAGCAAGTTTTATATTATCCATCCCTTGATCTGGATTTTAGTGAGTTCCGTTATCCGTCTTTAATTGAAAACGGAAAGGGCTATTTCGTGGAGAGCGATCAATTGGCTGAAATGAACAGCTTCTATCTGTTGGGCGGAGTGGACACAGATGATCCGCTTGTTTCACCAATCAGAGAGGAGAATTTAGAAAGCCTCCCTCCAGCCCTCATCATTACTGCGGAGTATGATCCTTTTAGGGATGAAGGAGAACTTTTTGCAGAAAATTTAAAGAAATTCGGTGTGTACGTTGAAACCAAACGGTATGAAGGAGTTACTCATGGTTTCCTCGGCAAATTCACTCATCTAGATGAATATAAGGATGTTTATAAACGTACAGCAGATTTCTTAATCAAATCAGCTTCAAGTATTTCACTAACATAAACCATGCGGAAGTGATCTTACAGACACACTGGTCACTTCCGCACATGCTTTGAGCGAACTAAGGGAATGGATTTTGCACTTTAAGCAGAAAATCATTGGAATTCTATCACCTTTAAAGGAATAAAACCGCCTGAAAATTTCTTAATATTCGGAATTCAATTTAAGGAAGGGTGTTTTATTTTATGGAAAAGAAAAAGTTTTGGACTTACGAAAATAAATTGGTAGCAATCGTCTTCTTTACAGTGGGGTTTGTGTTTTTTGACCGTTTGGCGATTAACTACCTATTCCCGATGATTTCTGTAGATTTGGGATTAAACTATACGCAATTAGGATTGCTTGGGGCTGCTCTTGCATTAACCTGGTCTGTGTCCGGCCCGTTGGGGGGATTCATTTCAGATAAAGTTAAGAGTAAGAAAACAATGATGGCACTGTTAGTTTTGGCATTCTCAATCGTTTCTTTGATGCACGGTTTGGCACAATCTTTCGCAGTTTTATTCGTTCTTCGCCTTTTAATGGGAATTGTAGAAGGCCCGCTGATTCCGCAAACACAATCCATTTTAGCAATTGAATCATCGGAGCGACGCAAAGGATTTAACTTAGGTTTCACAATGAACACTAGTAACGCGCTATTCGGAAGTATTTTAGCTCCAGTTGTAATCGTTGCTCTAGCAACCACCTTTGACTGGCACACTGCATTCTATTTAACAATTATTCCAGGAATTATTTTGAGTTTTGTCATCTTAAAAACAGTGAAAAATCCTGACCCAGGAAAACTCCATGCCATGCATGAGTTTAAGTCGACAGATAAAGTAAAAGTGAAAGATGTGCTAAAGCACCGCAATATTTGGCTATCTATTCTTATATTCAGCCTTGTCATGACAACATTGATGGCATTCCAAATTTTTGGACCAACTTATTTGGTGCAGGCAAAAGGGCTGTCCGATACAACAATGAGTTTTGTCATGGCTTCATTTGGTGCTGGCTATGCAATCTTTGGTTTCTTAATCCCGACAATTTCAGAGCGTACCGGCCGTAAGCCAGCTTCATTGGTCTCCGGATTGGCATTAATTCTCGTGCCTCTAAGTATTGTATTTACGGATTCCGTTCCATTAATGATGGCGCTTTTGTTCTTGGGCTCTGCCGGTTCGGGAGTAATTGGTATGTCCATGTCCGTCATTCCGGTTGAATCCGTACCATTACGCTACTCTGGCCTTGCGATCGGCCTGACAATCGGTATAGGAGAGTTAATCGGCGGATTCCTGAATCCAATGATCAATGGCAAGTTAGCTGATATTTACGGGATTCAAACCCCATTATACGTCGCTGCTGCTGCCGGGGTTATTGCTCTTGCATTGACGTTCTTTTACAAGGAGACAGCACCTCTAAAACTAAAAAGTACCAAGGAAGAAGAAACACCAACAGCTGTCCAGGTATAGCATTAGCAATTAATCACTTAGCCCGCATCTACTTTAAGCCGCGGGCTAAGGATTAGTGAACAATATATTTAATAAATAATTCACAAATTAAGTTATTAAGAGGTGAAAAGATGAAAAAATATTTAGTCTTCATTGAAAGAAAGCCTTCCTTCACTGGGAACCTTATTCCTGGCCACCGGGAGTTCCTTGGAAAATTAAAGGAAAGTGAAAGATTATTAACAGCGGGAGCTTTTGAAGATCATACTGGCGGTGCCTATGTTCTTTCCGCGGAATCACTGGAGGAAGCGAGAGAAACTGTCAGCAAAGACCCTATGAACGATGAAAGTGAAGCCACTTACAAGATTAGGGAATGGAACGCCAACTAATTTACTAGAAAGGAAGTTTTTTATGAAACTGATTACATTTACAAAGGATGGCATTACCCGAATTGGTGCAGTTAAAGATGGGGAGGTCGTTGATCTCCATGAATCCTACAAGGCTCAACTGCGGGAGCAAGGGAAATTGAGGGCCAGTCAAATTGCCGAAGCGTTTGTTCCAGCTAATATGATCGGGTTTTTGCAGGGAGGGAAAGAAAGCCAGGAGCTTGCAAAGGAGGCTGCTGAATTCGGGCTTTGCAAGCGTGAAGATCAAGGTCGCAAACTTGTTTTTGCTTTTGACGATGTGAAAGTGGAAGCGCCGGTACCTGTGCCTGGAAAAATGATTTGTGTTGGCCATAATTACCGCGAGCATATTTTGGAGATGAAGCGCGAACTGCCACCGTATCCGGTCGTTTTTGCTAAATTTGCGAACACTGTTGTTGGGCCGCAGGACGATATTCCGTTTTTTCCGATATCAAAGCAATTAGATTATGAAGCTGAATTTGCGTTTGTTATTGGCCGGCGCGCAAGGAATGTTTCCAAAGAGGATGCCCTTGATTATGTAGCCGGTTATACAATCGTCAACGATGTTACATACCGCGACCTCCAACGCAGAACCCTTCAATGGCTTCAGGGGAAAACGGTCGAGGGCAGCGCGCCTATGGGTCCATGGCTTGTCACGTCCGATGAACTTGCAGATCCCGCGGGCCTTGAAGTTGTCCTATCAGTAAATGGTGAAGAACGCCAGCGCTCAAATACTGCGAATCTCGTATTCTCTGTGCAATACCTGGTTGAATTCCTATCGAACCTGATGACGCTTGAGCCAGGCGATGTGATTTTGACGGGAACACCCGGAGGAGTCGGTGTGGCGCGTGAACCTCAAGTGTTCCTGAAAGATGGCGATCTCGTAAAAATAGAGATAGTGAAAATTGGCGTCCTTGAGAACCGGGTAGCGGCTGTTAAAGAAGCAGTAGGGGTGAACTAGCATGAGCACTCCAACATTGACAAGCTCAATTGCATCTATTCATCAGTCTCTTGACGAACTAGTTTCGAGAGTAAAAGACCTGCCTGAGGATTTGTTGCGCTGGAACCCTTCTCAGGAAGAATGGTCAATCATGCAAATCCTCTGCCATGTGGAAGAAGCAGTTCAGTATTGGCTGGATGAAGTCGAGCGTCTGCTCGTTTCCCCAGGCAGCGAGTGGGGCAGGGGGCTGCAGGATGAAAAGCGGCTTGAAGCTGTGGGCCAGGAAAAGGTGGCTGGCACTTCTCGTGAGAAAATATTAAACGCACTTGTGGAACTGAAGCCACGGGTAGCCGAAACGTTGAATAAACTAAACGATGAAACACTCGCACAGGAAGCGCCTAGCCGAAACCCGCGTTTTGGAGTTAAGCCGCTTTCCTTTATTGTCGACCACTTGCTTGTTGACCACAGCGCCAAGCATTTGAGGCAGGTTGAACGGAATATATCAAAGGCAAACCTTTAATTATATTCAATAGGAGGTTAGTAGAATGGCAGAAAAAAACGATTTTTTTAAAAGTAAAATTGTACAGGATTTTACCCAGGATATCCGCCAATACAATCTCGGACCGCTTTGGGAGGCAATACCTGCATTGATGCACCACCAGCCAGAACCGCATGCTCAGGCGTATTTATGGAAATGGGATCTTCTCCAGAAAAAACTAATGGAGGCAGCACAGATTTTCACTCCTGACCGCGGCGGCGAGCGCAGGGCGATTTACCTTCAAAACCCTGGGCTTGATTACCGTCAGCCATGGGGGTGGGCGTCTACCTCACAAACGCTATATGCGGCAGTACAGCTATTACAGCCAGGGGAAGTAGCACCATCCCATCGCCACACACAAAATGCTCTTCGGTTTATTACCCACGGTGAGGGCGCATATTCAATCGTTGAGGGCGAACGTATTTTTATGGAGGAAGGCGATTTTGTCATTACTCCAAAAAATCTCTGGCATGGGCACGGCCATATTGGAACAGAACCGATGATTTGGATGGACGTATTGGACATACCAACCATTTATATGCTTGGCGGCACATTCTTTGAACCTTACCCTGAAAGAATTGAACAGCCAAAAGTTCCGGACAACTATACGGCCCAGCGCTATCAGGGAGGGATGGTTCGCCCAATTTCGGATCGCCATCCAAAGGTTGCGCCACTTGGCGCGTATAAGTGGAAACAAACCTTGAAAGCAATTGAGGGACTATCCCGCTTCGAGCCAGATCCTTTCGATGGCTACGCTGTCGAATTCATCAACCCATCAACAGGCCAGACAGCCAATCCCAACATCGGTGCCTGGATGCAGTATCTGCCAAAAGGATTTCACTCAAAGGCCCACCGTCATACACATTCAGCCATTTACCAGGTGTTTAAGGGATCAGGCTACAGCATCATAAATGGTGTTCGTTTTGACTGGACAAAAGGCGATTACTTTATCATTCCAAACTGGGCAGTCCATGAACATGCCGCAGAGGAGGAAACGTATTTCTTCTCGGTTAACGACCTGCCAATCATGGAAAAGTTTGACCTTGAGCGTGAAGTCGCCTTTGAGAGCAATAACGGGTACCAGGAAGCGAAAAATGAATTCAAACCTGTCTTAGTGTAAATAAACCTGTGAAATTTATTGAAGGGGGATAGAATCATGGTAAAACAGGATAATCCAGTTCTTGTAATCGGGGGAGGAATCGGGGGACTGGCAGCTGCTCTTGCAACTGCTGAAGCAGGTCACCGGACAACGGTGCTTGAACAGGCGCCGCAGTTTGGAGAAATTGGTGCGGGGATCCAAATGGGCCCGAATGCAATGGCTGTTCTTGATCGTTTTGGTGTAGCGGACGAGATTTCGAAACACGCTGTATTCCCTAATCGGCTTGTCTTAAAGGATGTATACACGGCTAAGGAATTGGCCTCGCTCGATCTGGGAGATGAATTCAAGGCGAAGTATGGATTTCCATACATTGTGCTTCATCGTTCAGATCTCCATCGTGTGCTGGTCGAGGCATGTGAAAAAAATCCGCTCATAAGCCTCGTGAATGGTCAGACCATTGATACGGTTGAACAAAATGAGGAAGAGGTTACGGTCATTAACAAAAATGGCGAACGTCATGTTGGGAAAGCCGTAATCGGAGCGGATGGCCTGTGGTCAAAAGCCCGAAAGTATTTTTCGGATGACAAGCCAATTTGTTCCCAATACGTTGCATATCGTGGAACCATTCCGATTTCTGAAGTTAGCGGAGACGCTGAAATGGACGATGTGATTATGTGGATTGGCCCTAACTTGCATGTCGTCCAGTATCCTGTGCGCCGCGGTGAACTTTATAATCAGGTTGTGGTTTTTAAGAGCACAAATTATAAGGAAGACTCCGATGATTGGGGAACTCCGGAAGAGATGGATAAGGTGTTTGAAGGCTGCCACCCTAAAGTGGAAACAGCTTTGTCCTTCATTCAGCGACAAATTCGCTGGCCGATGTATGACCGAAACCCGATAGACAATTGGACCAATGGCAAGTTTACGCTGCTGGGAGATGCTGCCCATCCAATGCTACAGTACCTTGCCCAGGGTGGTTGCCAGGCATTGGAGGATGCATCGTATCTAGCGGACATGCTAAAAGTTTATGGAGATAATTTTGAAGAAGCATTTAAGGAATATCAAAACGAACGCATTCCTCGAACAGCCAAAGTACAAAGAAGTGCACGAACATGGGGAGAAATCATTCATGCCACTGACCCTGTCTCAGTACTCTTACGAAATACGCTGCTAGAGAAAAAAGAAGCGAAAGAATTCGAGATGGTTGTCTGGCTATATGGATATAAAACTATAGGAGCTAAAGCAGTACAGCTTGGCAGCTAACCCTAATACACGTATAGAGGAGCAAGGGCGAGCAGCCTTGCTTCTTTTTTTATTTTAAGAAAAGTGCAATATGTTGGATCGGTAACATTTCAATGCTGGATTTCGAATAAAGCAATCTTTAAAAACTCTATTGGTAACGTTTCAGTGCAAGACTTTAGGTAAAACGATATCAATAAGCTTCATTGATAACATTTCAGTATAAAATTTAAGGCAAAACGATTCCAAGAGCCTCTATTAATAACATTTCATTGATAGATTATGAGCAAAACGGTGTCAAGAGAGTCGTTGGTACCATTCGATGCAGAAATATCCAGAATACAGAAGCACAAAACTTAAATCAGAAACTAAGGACAATTTTCTTTTCCAAGAAGTAAAATGTCCTTGGAATCCAATATCAAGGACATTTTAAATAGTTCTGCCGTATTTAATAAAACACACCAACCAATAAAAAAGTAACGGCTCCCATAAGTATAGATGAAAGCAGGCCAACTATTAATGGCCGTAAGCCGACGGATTTAATTTTTCCAATGTCAGTCCCAAGCCCAACACTAGCCATGACCATCAGGATAATATATTTTGCGACAATGGAAGTTGCCTCCACAGCTGCACCAGGTAATGGAACGATCGTGTTGAGTGCTGCAGCGCCTGCAAAGACGAGGATAAAGTACGGAAACACTTTTGATATCTTAACTTTATCTGACCCGACTGCCGAAGCTTTTGTTTTCATGGTAATCATAACAGACAATATGACTGCGACTGGCACGAGCATAAGTGTCCGGATTAGTTTAAAAACAACGGATGTGTCACCTGCTGCAGCGCTGTAATTATATCCCGCAGCAACAACAGATGATGTATCATGGATCGCTATACCCGCCCATACCCCGAATGCATGGTCAGTCATGGACAAGAGATGCCCTATAAGAGGATACACCAGAACAGCAAGCACGTTAAACGCGAAGATCGTATTGACCGCATATACGATTTCTTCTTCTTTTGCCTTTATAATCGGCCCTGAAGTAGCAATGGCAGTTGCACCGCAAATTCCGGTTCCCAGGCTGATGAGCAAGGGGATATTTCCTTCCAGTTTAAAAAGGCGGCCCAGAAAGTATGTAAGGAAGATACCAGTAAGGACCGCTATTATAACAATGATGAGAGCATTCAGGCCGAGACTGTAAATTTCTATAAAGCTGTAGCCGAAACCAAGTAAGACAATCGCTGCTTTAAGGAGTTTTTTTAATGTAAAGCTTATGCCTTTGGAAAATAAGGACGGTACACCAACCGTTTGTTTAATGATGACTCCCAGAAGTATAGCAATAACTGCTCCGCCAAGAATTGGGAAGGCCTGACCTAAAAAATGAGCCAAAATTGCAATAAGTGCTGTCAATATGATTCCTGGAATACATGATGAAAATTTGTTTTTGTCTATAAATGATTGCATTGTTTCATGCTTGCTCTTCAAGATGTGGACCTCCGAATAAGCTAGTTTCTTTTCAAATGCCTTTCCTATCCTACCATCGTACAACTTCTTTGACCAGCTAAAATACAGCTATTATATAAAACATCCAACCGTTTGCAGACTACAAGTTAATTGATACTTAGTTCATTAACTAATAGTAATGGGTACCAAGTGTTAAAGCTTGGTACCTTTTTCGTATCCTGTTAAGTTCTTGAAGAATGGCAAGCTGCGACACGGTTTGTTATGATAAATAGAAGATATTAGTCCTCGAGGTGAAAGACTTGAAATTGTATCAATCAGTTCTTGATTTAATTGGAAATACCCCAACCGTAAAACTGAATAAATTGCCGGATCCGGCTGGAGCCGAGGTATATATGAAACTGGAATCCTTTAATCCGGGGGGAAGTGTGAAAGACCGTGCAGCGTTCAATATGATTACCCGTGCAGAGGAAGAAGGAAAACTCATTCCGGGAAAAAGCACGGTCATTGAACCGACTTCAGGAAACACAGGAATTGGAATCGCAATGGTTTGTGCAGTTAAGGGATACAGATGCATCATCACAATGCCGGACAATGCTACACAGGAAAGGGTTAAAATCCTGAAAGCATACGGCGCGGAAGTTCATTTAACCCCGGCTGCCAAGCGGATGAGTGGGGCAATTGAGGAAGCCAATCAATTGGCTTCGAACTATTCCGATAGCTTTATCCCGATGCAGTTCGAAAACGAAGCGAATTCTGACGCCCATCGCAAGACAACCGCCGTTGAAATACTGGAGTCGTTTGAAGGAAAGCTTGATGCACTCGTCGTAACAGCGGGAACTGGAGGGACTGTAACGGGAGTAGGAGAGGAGCTAAAAAAAGCCAACCCGAACCTGAAAATTTATGTTGTGGAACCATTTGGTTCACCTGTTTTATCAGGAGGGGAACCAGGCCCGCATAAAATTCCTGGAACAGGCCCCGGTTTTATTCCCAAGATTTTAAACCGTGAAATCTATGACGAAATTCTCCATATAAAGGATGAGGATGCACAGGATATGGCCAGAAAACTTGCTGCCAAAGAAGGGGTTTTCGTAGGTGCCTCGGGTGCTGCCTCTGCATTTTATGCAGTTGAAATCGCAAAAAACCTTCCGCCTTCTGCACGTGTTTTATGCTTTGCTCCTGATACCGGTGAACGGTATCTATCTTCGGATTTATTTCCCGGTTAAAATATGATCTATAAAAAAGGCCCAAAGCATTAATTGCTTGGGCCTTTACTGTATAACCGCGCCAACTCTTTAATAAGAATATCAACTTCATCTTTTGTGTTCTCATATGAAAAACTGATACGGATCGCACTTTTAGCGATTTCTCGGCTTAACCCAAGCGATTCCAGGACTGAAGGCCCCCGCGATTGATTGGATTTGCAGGCAGCAGCAGAGGATATGTATATCCCCAATTCATCCAACTTTTCAACGACTTTTTTGTTATCATGGCCAGGCAGGGAGAGATTGACAATATGCGGGGCACCTTGTCTTGATGAGTTGATCACAGCCTGTGGGAGACGTTCCTCAATCTGATCCATGCAATAATTCCTCAATCCTGCTAAATAACCCATCGTTTCTCCGATAGTGGAAAAAATGATTTTGACAGCTGTACCGAATCCAGCAATAAAGGCCGTATTTTCTGTTCCCGACCGTAAACCTCGTTCCTGCCCGCCTCCAAACATAGTTGAGAACATGGTTGTACCCCGTTTTACATATAAAGCACCAATACCCTTTGGTCCGAGTATTTTATGGCCGCTTATACTGATAAGATCTGCCCCAAGACTCTCTGCGGAAAGGGGCAGCTTTCCATATCCCTGAACAGCATCACAGTGCAAAAGAGCGGGTGACGCCTTTTTTTCAATGATGTTCTTTATTTCATCTACAGGAAAAATTACACCAGTTTCATTCTGGACGAGCATAGCACTGACAAGGACAGTGTCTTGTTTGATAGAATGTTCCAATTCCGCCAAATCTAGTACACCATTTGGTGCTGGAATGTACGAGACCTTCCAGCCTTGCTTTTTCAAGTCGCGAATTGTTTTTGTAACTGCAGGGTGCTCCACTTCGGTGGTGACAATATGATTGCCAAGGTGAGAATTCGCCAGGCAGGCCCCTTTTATCGCTAGATTATCAGCTTCAGTTCCTCCGGATGTAAAATAAATCTCCTCCGGTTCCGCCCCAAGTGAATCAGCAATGATTATCCTTGTTCTTTCAATCTCGCGCTTGCTTTCTTTCCCATACTGATGAAGAGAGGAGGGATTCCCATAAACCTCAGCCAACATGCGAGTTATTGTATTGATAACTTCTGGATATGGCTTTGTGGTAGCGCTGTTGTCGAAATAAATCGTTGGCATATCGCTCATCCTTCTAAAATAAAATCTCATAATCATTGTAGCAATCAGATTAATACATAGTAAATGTCTAAACCAGTACAAAAATATGTAAACATTTTTTGGAAAGTTTATAGTTACATTTCCAATACTTATAAGGTAGAATTTTAATAGTGTGGTAAATTACTACCTTGAATATGAAGGGAGAAATATAATGAAGTCTTGGTTGTTAAAGGCAGGCATTGTTGGAACGTTGCTGCTTAGCAGTTTTCCTGTTATTCAAGTGTCAGCGCAAACGGAAACCGATAGTAGTTGTGCGAGAGATTTAAGTGGTGTTCCAGATAAATTTAATCCGTCTTATCAACAAGTTAATTCTATACTAACAAGTGCGGCTTTGGAGGCAAATATTCCTCCTGAAGTTGTTAAGTCAGTTGCGTGTCAAGAAAGTACTTGGAGGCAATTTGATTCTGAAGGAAATCCTTTGGTAACCTCAGATGGCGGCATCGGAATTATGCAGATTACCAATTATAAAAGGGAAGGATCTTCTGGTTTTACTGAAAAGGATGCTGCATATATAAAAGCTTTAAAAAATGACCTCATTTTTAACATTAAAGAGGGCTTGAAAATTCTAAATGCCAATTATAGCCGTACTGATCTTCCGAAAATTAAAGGAGCAAAACGGGAAATAATAGAGAGCTGGTATTTCCCGGTCATGGCTTATAACGGTATTAAGCCTGTAAACAGCCCTTTATATCAAGAAGATGGAACAAAGAATACAAACGCTTATCAAGAAAAAGTTTTTTCTAAGATAGTAAAAGAGAGCTTTTTGGGAGGTTCCGTCCTAGCTAAATTTCCTTTTAAAACTAGTGATTTTAGCTACGATAGGGAATCGGATGAAAATATAGTATTCAATGTAAAGGAATATACTCTGACAGGCCCATTGACCACATCTGCCTATTTATACAAAGCAAGGGATAGGGTTATTGTAACCGAGAATAATGTCAGTTTTAGGGATGGTCCAAGCAGTAGTTATAACCGGGTACTTTTAACAGAAGGTACATTTTTAATAGTAAATGGTAATTTCGTTTACGACTCCAATAAGGATAGTCAGAACCACTTTGTCTGGTATCCGGTTAAATCTGCTAGTGGCAAACTAGGTTATATTTCATCAGCCTATGTAAATAAGACCAACCCCTTGGCTCCAGTTATTGATAAGGTAACGAATAAAGCCACAAAAGTTACAGGAAAGACAGAGTCAAAAGCAACTTTAGCTTTGTCTATTTCCGGTAAGCATTATAAGACTGTAACAGCAAGCGAAGAAGGTAATTTTAGTATAACAATTCCAGTCCAAAATACCGGCACTGAAATTTCGGCTGTCGCAACTGATCGAAGAGGGAATAAAAGCCCGGCCAGGAAGATTAAAGTCACCAGAGCGGCGCCGAATATGCCGACTATGAATACTGTAACAAACAAAACAACTTTGGTTTTGGGAAAGACAGAAGCAAATGCCAAAGTAACGCTATATATTTCAGGAAAATCATATAAAGCGGTAACGGCGGACAAATATGGCGCTTTTAAAATTCCATTCACTGCCCAAAATGCCGGTACAGTGTTAACATTGACAGCAAAAGATGCAGCAGGGAAGGTCAGTGCGCCAAAATCAACTAAGGCATTGAAGGTCGCTCCGAATAGTCCTTCCGTTTCTACAGTAGATAACAAGGATTTTGCGGTCTCTGGGAAAACAGAAGCGAATGCTACAGTAACAGTGGCAATTGCCGGAAAAAAGTATGTAAAAAAGGCAGACAAATATGGTAATTTTAAAATTGGAATTCCAGTTCAAAATTGGGGAACAAAAATCTCGGTAACAGCCAAAGATAGTGCTGATCGTGTAAGTGCTGCTAAATCGGCAACGGTTGTCAGAATCGCTCCGAACCAGCCTGTCGTTAATAAGGTCCGTTATTATTCCACTTCTGTGACGGGTAAAACCGAGAAATATGCTACTATCACCGTAAAGGTTGGTACCAGGACATATACAGCAAAGGCGAATGTGTACGGCAACTTTTCGGTGAAAATTCCGAAATACCGCGTTGGAACGAAAATGTACATCAATGCAAAAGACTCCAAGGGTAAAATTAGTGTCACTCGTACGGTCACAGTCTCCTAAGGATGAAAAACTTAAATATCAAGCTTTTAAAGGCCAATTCTTTGAGAATTGGCCTTTTTTATAGCTGTTTTAGTTAAGACTGTTGCTATAGCTACAAAAGGGATTTTTTACCATTTTATGGTGGTATATAGCTTTATATATAAATTACTTTTTTAGTGAGGCGGTATAGTATAAGTAATAGTGAATAATCGTGATTGAAGCTGAAACCTTGTGTTTAATAAACCGTAAGTAATTTTTAGGGAGGGAGGGGTGTTGATGAAAAAGGCATTGTCCATACTAATGTTTTTATTAGTTCCATTGTTAATAGTTGGATGTAGTCAAAAAGAGATAATGTTTAACCATACTGAACTTAAAGAAGAATTAAAAAAGGAAGGAATTTCGCCAAAGTTGCCAACATCATTTCCAATGACCATAGTAGAGTACGAACGAGTTATTCCGCCCCATGAAACAAATATAAACGAGGTAATATTTAAAGGGGAAGAAGGAATGCGACTTTCATTGACTATAGAACCGCCCCAAGTTGAATATCACAATCTTCAATACCAAGAGGATGTTACGATTAATGGAAACGATGGTTTCTTTATAGAGGGTCCTGGACCATCGATTCATTGGACAGATGGTGATTATCATTACATCTTGACATACTTTACAGACGAAAAAGTCACCAAGGAAATGATGGTTGCAGTGGCAGAGTCATTTCAGTAAAAAATAGCATTCCTTTTTAACAAAAGTCATTGTTGAATAACAAAGCAAAGCCGCTTATACCTGGGAGTGGCTTTTTTTATACCTATTTTTAAGGTTTTCACTATAATCGCGGTGTAAATTATTCCAATCCAGTATATTTTTACAATATTTCAAAGTTTCATTTACAAAAGTTCATATTTTTAAAAAATATACTATTATAAATACCTATTATCTGAATTTACCTAAGAATCCCTGAATTAGCAATATAAAAACTTTATTTTTGTTCAAAATAGGTGAAACAAATGTTCAAAAATATGTTATAGTTATTTTGCAATAACGAAATAAATGAAAGCGCTAACGGTTTGGGCTTGGTTTTTTAGGGAATTGGAACTCCATCGTTAAACATAAAAGCCTGCTTGTTTGGAGATATATCATTTCTATTTTAGTTATGGGGGTAAAACGAATGACAATTTTACTTGGTATTATAGGAATCCTCGCACTCATTGGGATTGCTTGGGTAATGTCGAACGATAAGAAAAACATTAATTATCGGGCTGTCGGCATCATGCTGGCTGTACAGCTTTTTATAGCCTGGTTCATGCTCAATACCTCAATTGGTAAAAAAGTTTTGCAAGCAATAGTCGATGTCTTTAATAAAGTTTTGTCTTTCGGTCATGAAGGAATTTCATTTGTATTTGGTGATTTATCGACGAAGGGCTACTTCTTTGTTGACGTCCTAATGATGATTGTTTTTGTATCTGCATTGCTATCTATCTTAACGTATACGAGAATCTTGCCATTAGCTATTAAATATATTGGCGGTGCTGTTGCTAAAGTAACTGGCCTGCCTAAAATTGAATCATTTGTAGCGGTCAATTCAATGGTTTTTGGTGATACAACTGCGATTCTTTCAGTTAAATCCCAGCTGCATAAACTTTCTCCAAATCGTTTGTTTATAGTAGTAACATCTTCTCTGGTAGCGGTATCATGCTCGATATTAGGTGCCTATATGCAAATGATTCCCGCGGAGTTTGTACTGGTAGCTTTACCTATTAACGTCTTTTCTGGATTAATTCTTTCTTCAATGGTTTGCCCGGTACCAAAGGAAGAAGATGAAGAAATTGATATAAAAGAAATGATTCCTGAAAAATCATTATTTGAAGCAATCGGTAATGGTGCTTTAATTGGAGGAAAAACCGCTCTGATCGTAGGAGCAATGTTGATTACGTATATTGGGTTACTTGCGATGCTGAACTTCATTCTCGAAGGTTTGGTAGGGATGTCGTTCCAGGAAATTCTCGGGTACATTTTCGCACCTGTTGCATTCATAATGGGAATACCGACCTCGGAAATTGTAAGGGCAGGTTCTGTTATGGGTACGAAAGTTGCGGCTAATGAATTTGTTGCAATGCTTGATTTTATGAAAATAATTCCCGATATGACTCCGAAGACAGTCGGTATCGTTTCAGCATTCTTGGTTTCATTTGCGAACTTTTCTTCAATTGGAATTATCCTTGGAACCGTACAAGCCATCAATGGTGAACAGGCAAGCCGGTTGGCCAAGGTTGGTTTGAAGGTATTGTTAGTGGCTACTATGGGATCTGTTCTGACCGGAACCATCGTAGGCTTGTTCCTTTAATATAAAAATAAAATTAACCCTCTTTCTTATGAGAAAGGGGGTTTTTATGCTGAGTGAAAATTGGCATCGGCACTGCAATGCTCTAAACACTGCACACTTCTGATAGCCGGGCTATAGCCCTGCACCAAAATTATAAAACCCTTAACTCCACATGTATCGCCGTTATTAGAGAGGCTAAGCACTGAAGCAAGACTGGCTTATCGCCCGCCTTATCCAAGAATACCCTTTCTCATAGATTAAACAGTGTCTGGAGCAAGCAGAATAATCCAAGAGAACCTCTCTCATAGATGAATCGGAGTCTGGAACAAGCAGATTAATCTGAGAGAACCCGTCTCGTAGATTAATCCGTGTCTGGAGCGAGCAGATTAATCCAAGAGAACCTCTCTCATAGATTAAACAGTGTCTGGAGCAAGCAGATTAATCCAAGAGAACCCTCCTCATAGATGAATCGGAGTCTGGAGCAAGCAGATTAATCTGAGAGAACCCGTCTCGTAGATTAATGGTGTCCGGAGCAAGCAGATTAATCTGAGAGAACCCGTCTCATAGATTAATCGGTGCCAGGAGCAAGCAGATTAATCTGAGAGAACCCGTCTCATGGATTAATCGGTGTCTGAAGCCAGCTGCTTCACGGATAGTGACATGGTTCGCGATCAAAATTCACCTTTCCCGTGATAAAGAGCTCCCTGTTGTAGCGGAAATCAACACACTTTTTTTACACAGCAAAATAAAAAATGCCCCTCCATAAATGAAGGGACAATGACTTATTTAGATTGCTTCAGTTTTTCTATTGCTTCGCCCAGCTCGTCCTTGACGGTTGTCTCGGCCATTTTCACATTCGTAATATAAGCAGCCCTGGCAATTAAGTGTGCTGATACCGGGGCGGTCAGGAATACGAAGAAGATTCCAAGCAGCAGCCTGACGCTAAAGAAGCCATCACTAAAAAGGAAGAATATAAAAGTACCTACCAGTGTAAACAAAACACCCAGAGTTGAGCTTTTTGAAGCGGCATGGGAGCGTGTATACACATCTGGCAGTCTGACTAATCCGATGGCGCTTAAAAAACTAATGAACGTGCCCGCCAAAATAAGAATAGCCGCGATCATTTCACTCAGATCGTTTGGATTCAATGGCTACACCCCTTTCGAGGAATCTTGCAAACGCAAGGGTTCCAATAAAGGATAATATACCAATCAGCAATATCACTTCAAAAAAAGCATGTGTCCTAAGAAGGACAGAAGTAATGGCAACACCGGCTATCAAATTAATCCCGATTGAATCCAGCGCTTGAATCCTGTCAGGAGACGATGGGCCTTTGATGAGACGATAAAAGGTGGCAAGAATGGAAAGGGTCAGGAAGACCAATGAAATCTTTAATATTAAATCTAACATTTCCGTGTCACCTTCTTAATATAATTTTCAAATCGCAGTTTCGATTTAAGCACAGACTCACTTGATTCAGGGATATCCATTGCATGGACGTATAACGTTTGGCCGTCATCTGAAACCTTAATAACAACTGATCCCGGGGTCAAGGTTAACAGCAGGGAGAGAAGGGTCACCTCTGTGTCTGTCTCCAAATCTGTTTTCACAGTAAAGATTCCTGGTGTTATATTTAACTTTGGCCTTATGACTTGCCGAATCACAAGGTAGCTGGAGGTAAATAATTCTTGAATAAAAACGAAAAATAATTTAATGATATTTAAAAATGTAATCAAATAAAAATTGTCCGGAAGAAAGCGGCGCATTAAGAATAGGACGAGGATTCCGACCAAGTAGCCGCTGAAAAAGGTCAGAACACTCCAATCCTCCTGGAGAGCCGCCCAAAGCAAGGCGATAAACAGATTGGTTAATACCTGCATTGCCACGAAGACCACCCCTTTCCGTAATAATCAAAAAATCTTTTTGAGATCAACCTTTGTACTCTCCAAGGACTGCATCAATATAAAGTGAGGGATCCATCAAGCTTTCAACAGCAAGCTCTGCAAAGGAATGAATTCCCTCAGCCCCAAGCCCCAGTGCGATGGTAAGAGCAGTCAGGGCTGCAATTGGGAACAGTAATCCTTTCGTTTTCCCTTTTTCAGTTTCTTCATTAAGGTAGGATTCTCCCCAAAAACCATACATAAAGATTTTTAAAACAGAATAAAGGACCATCAGGCTTGTTAGGAGGCCTATTGCCCCTAGCCAGAAGTAACCAGCCTCGAATGTTCCTTCTGTAATATAAACCTTGCCGATAAACCCGCTTAACGGCGGAATCCCTGACAATGACAGTGCTGCTACAAAAAACATCCAGCCTAGATAAGGATATGTTTGGATCAAGCCGCTGAAGTCTCTCAGGTTAGCCGTTCCTATAATCGCGATAACAGTTCCCCCGATAAGGAAGAGAAGGGCCTTAATTATCATGTCATGAATAAGGTAGTAAAGGGATCCGGTTAATCCTTCCGGTGTGCTTGAGGCAAGTCCTGCTAAAATAAAGCCAACTCCAACAATTACGTTATACGTAAGGATCTTCTTAATGTCCCAATATGCAATTGCACCTATTGCACCCAATAGCATGGTAAGTGCACTCATGATTCCGATAATCAAATGGGTTATTTCCGGCTCGTGGTAAAACACGAGCGTAAAAATTCGAATTATAGAGTAAATACCCACTTTGGTAAGAAGCGCTGCAAACACAGCCGCAATCGCTGTGGGAGGTGCGCTGTAGGAACCAGGCAGCCAAAAGAATAATAACAATCCCGCCTTCAGGCTAAAAACAATTAAAAACAGCAGTGAAATAGCAGTAAGCAAGCCGTCTTGTCCGGCCTCAGCAACGCGGACTGACAGATGTGCGAAATTCAGCGTCCCTATTGTGGCGTACAAGTAAGAAATTACCACAAGGAAAAGGAAGGAGGATATTAGATTTACAAGCACATATTTAATCGATTCCCGCAGTTGCAGACGCGTTCCGCCCAGGGAGATTAATACGTAAGAGGATATAAGCATAACCTCAAAGCAGACAAACAGATTAAAGATATCACCTGTAATGAATGATCCGTTAACCCCTGTAATAAGGAATAAAAATAACGGGTAAAAATAATGCAGTTCCCGTTCCTTCCCAATAGAACGAAACGCGTAAAGAAAGCAAAATAGCGCAACGATACTTGTTGTAATTAGTAGAAGAGCAGAGAACATATCAGCAGCAAAGCTTACCCCGAAAGGCGCCTTCCAGCCGCCAATATGGAGAACCTGGATGCCATCCGTTTTAATTTGAAACATTAAAACGGCTGATACCGCCCCGGTAGCCACGATAGCCAGAATCCCCAGCAGCCGCTGCAGCATTATCCTGTTTCGAATGATGACCATGACCATCCCTATGATTAAAGGGATAATAATGGGCAGAATGAGTAAATTATTCATTTTCATTACCTCGCATTTGTTCCGTGTCATCAGTTCCAAGCACCCTGTATGCACGATAGCTAAGGACTAGGAAAAGGGCGGTGGTCGCAAAGTTGATGACAATTGCCGTAAGAATAAGTGCCTGCGGCAAAGGATCAGTAAAGGTATCCCCGCCAATTCCTAAAAGGGGAGCTCCACCTGTTTTTAATCCGCCCATTGTAATGATCAGCAGATTGACAGCATGGCTAATGACCGAGGTCCCCAGTATAATCCTCAATAGATTTTTAGATAAAATCAAATACGTTCCAATGGTAAACAAAACCCCGACAAGTACCGACATTAAAGTTTCCATAGTTATCGGTCCTCGCTTATCGTAATAATAATAGTCATGGCTGTCCCAATTACCGCCAAAGCGACACCGAGATCAAAAATCACCGCTGTTGCCAGCTCGGTTTTTCCGAATATGGGCAAGTTGAAGTAGTCGAATGCCTGTGTAAGGAATGGTTCATTAAAGAGCATTCCTCCAGCCCCTGTCATTACTGCAATAAGTACTCCTACTGCCGCCATTGCTTTAAAGTCGACAGGTACATTCTCCCGTACCGATTCAATATCATAGGTAAGGAACAGCAGTGTAACGGCAGAAGCAAGCGTAAGCCCGCCGATAAAACCTCCCCCAGGATAATGATGGCCAGAGAAGTAGAGGTTTATAGCAAAGGTGAGAATAATGACAACTGCAACTCTTGCCACACTTCGCAGTATGACATCATTTAGTTTCTTCATTCTTCTCACTCCTGTTCATTTCAAGTTTAATTAATGTAAAGACTCCAAGGGCGGCAATCGTCAGAACCGCTATTTCCATCATGGTATCAATTCCCCTGAAATCAACCAGAATGGCATTTACAATATTTCTTGCTCCGGCAAGTTCATAGGAATTCTCGTAATAGCTTGAAATAGGTTCAAATAGCCTGTTGCCATTGGCAGACAAAGCAAACAGTGTTACTGTTGCTCCTACACCAAGAGAAATAATCAGATTTAAAGGCTTAAATGGTACTCGCTCGTTGCCTTTAAAGAATTTCGGCAGGTGGTAATAACATAGCAGGAATAAAGCAGTCGTCACCGTTTCCACAACCAATTGCGTCAAGGCTAAGTCCGGAGCCCTGAATAAAACAAATAACATGGAAACGAGATACCCCAACCCTCCAAGAGCAACGATTGCAGTCATTCTGGATTTTGTGAAAAGAACCGTCAAGCCAGCTGCTATCATTGCGGCAGCAACTGCTCCTTCAAACAGAGTGACGGGCGCATTGTTTGCCGCATCAACTGAAAGCCGATTTGAAACCAGGAGAGCACCCCCGGCAAGCAGAACTAAAAACCCGAAAATATAGACTAAGTAATTCCTGATACTGCCATTCATATATCGATTGGTCAGTGACCTGGAAATCTCTTCGCTTCGTTCGAGCAACACATCATAGAAATGATTCAAGGTTAGCGAATGAGGATACTTCCTTAGGGAAACGACCCATTTTTTTAAATATACATAAAGCAGAACCCCGAATACGACAACTCCAATTGTCATGAATAACTCAAGATTAGGTCCGTGCCAAGCGCTGATTTCTTTGGCAAATACACTTTCCGGCAAGCCAGGCAGAACAGCATGTGCTGCTGGCTGGAGCAAATATTCGGAAAGGACATTCGGAAAGAAGAAAATAACTACAACAAGGATAGCCAGTACGATTGGCGGAATCAACATACCAATCGGGGCTTCATGTGGCTGTTTATCCAATTTTTCAGGCTTGTATCTTCCTCTAAACGTTTTAAACACAAGAATCATACTGTAGATGAATGTAAACACACTGGCAACCCAGGCGATGACAGGAAAAAGTATACCGAGTGTTTCCATATTGAAGATCGACATGCCTGAAGCATTCACCACAGCTGTGAAAAACATTTCCTTGCTTAAAAACCCGTTAAACGGAGGGAGCCCTGCCATTGAAAATGCTCCAATTACAGCAAGCGTAAAGGATATCGGCATGATTTGCATTAAGCCTCCGAGTTTACGGATATCACGGGTACCGGTTTCGTGGTCGATAATTCCTACAACCATAAAAAGTGCGCCTTTAAAGGTGGAATGGTTGATAAGATGGAATATCGCAGCAAAGACAGCAACACTGTAAACGGAAGATTCATCGCCTCCGTTAAAATACAAAGCCGCAGACCCCATACCGAACAGGCTCATAATGAGGCCCAATTGGCTTATGGTTGAATAGGCAAGCAGAGCCTTTAAATCAGTTTGTTTTACAGCGTTTATAGAACCATAAAGCAACGTAATGATACCTATACCAGAGACAAGCCAGAACCACTCGGCTTCTCCTCCAAAAACAGGCGTAAAGCGCGCAACTAAGTAAATACCTGCTTTTACCATGGTAGCTGAATGGAGGTAGGCGCTAATTGGTGTAGGAGCTTCCATCGCACCTGGCAGCCATATACTGAACGGGAACTGAGCGGACTTTGTAAAAGCACCCAGCAGTATCATGATCATTGCCGGTATGAACAAGGAATGAGCGGTGATATCATCAACCTGGCCAATCATTTCCCGAATGCTGTAGGTTCCAGTTATCATCGATAACATAATGAAGCCCGAAAGCATGGCAAGCCCGCCGAATACAGTAATAAGCAAAGACTTTTGTGCACCATAGCGTGACCGTTCACGCTGATACCAATAAGCAATCAATAGGAAAGAAGAGATGCTCGTTAATTCCCAAAAAACATAAAGAAGCAGGATATTGTCCGAGAAGACAACCCCGAGCATTGCCCCCATAAATAACAACAAGTAAACATAGAAATTATGGAGGGCTTCCCTGTGTTTGGACATATAATAAATGGAATAAAGTATGACAAGAGCCCCTATACCAGTAATCAGTAGGCCAAAAATCAAGCTGAGCCCATCACTATACACGGTATAGTCAATGCCGAGTGAAGGCATCCAGGGAACAGAGGCTAAAAGATTATCGCCATCTGGGAGCCGGGGGATAAACCGGAGAAAGTATAGGAAGATTGCTGCTGGAACAAATAATACAAACCATCCTGTGTGTATCCGCGGTGCAAAGTATTTATATAAAAACGGCACAAAGAGAGCGAATAGAAAAGGAAGTACTATCATTAGGTGTATGGAATGCAATTTGACCGCCTCCTTCTAAAAGAAATTTTTGTTGATTAAAAACTGATTTTTACCATTATGTTTTGGGTTACGGGATTAAATGGGATTGACTACCCAATTGGCATAGGCTATAGTCATACAGAGTCCACTTACATTCAATATTTGTTAAGTACATCACATCTATTCCGAGGTGACATTTTAATGAAAAAAATCAAGGGGCGCATGGACGAAAGCATCCTAGTCTGTGTTTATTACGGGCCAAATGGCGAACGGCTCATCCAGCGCGGCTGCAAAATAGCGAATATGCTGGACTGTCCGCTTTACATTTTGACCGTAGACCCAACTCCATTCAGTGAAATGGATGCAGAGAAATCACACTATATTTCCAAATGGAAACAAATCGCCGATGCTCACGGGGCTGACTCGTTCATTTTAATGGATAATGAAAAAAGGCCTATTTCAAAAGTGATTGCTCAAGTAGCAAGGGAAAAACAGGTCACCCAGATCATCCTTGGGCAGACTGCACAAAGCAGATGGGAGCAGCTTGCAAAAGGATCAATCATCAATTCTTTATTAAAAGAAGTACCTTTTGTCGATTTGCATATTGTATCTGTTTCACGATATTTAAGGGAGGCGGAAGGGACCTATGAAAAAGGTGTCCGTGCCTACCTTGTGCAAGATCAAGAAAACTTCAGGGTAATCTTTAAGCATACGAAGGACGTATTATATGATGGGATTTTCTTTAAGGAACAGGGAACAGATTTTAATACTGGAGTGTTCAAGTTCATGAAGGATAACCAAATGCTTCATGTCCAGGTAACAGATGATTTTGTCGTGAAACTAGAAAATGTAGATATGGAATTGGAACTTCAAGACGAAGAAGACCAATAAGTCCGATTTGACCTCCGCCATTATGGCGGGGGTTTTATTTTTAACAAAAACAATCAGTTGCTCACCTTAACAAAAGCCACTTAGTTGATAACTCTTTTCTTAATAAAAGGCTAAAGAACAGTATGGCTTTCTGATGGGATGGTTATTTAAAGGAGGTGGAATTCTCCCTGTTATAAATTTACATCAACCCTTATTAAATGTTCTTCTTCTTTGTCAATTCCAAGATACTTAAGCGTTTCCCTTGAGCTATGGTGGTTAAAAACCTCCATTAAAATAGAAATTGCTATCCCTTTTCGGTAGGCATGATACCCAAATGTCTTACGCAGCGTATGGGTACCGATTTTGCCAGACACGCCAACTTTCTTGGCAGCATGATTAATGATTCTATAAGCTTGCTGTCTGGTGATTGGAAGTTCATTCTTTTTAGACTTGAACAAATAATCCTTATTCTGGAGAGGATATTGCCTGAAGTATAATTCAAGTTCATTATTGATACTTTTGTTCAAATAAAAAGCCTTTGGTTCCTCACCTTCGCCATCATCGACATATAAAAATTCCCGAACTGCTTCTCCATCCCATACATCTTCAACTTTCAAAGAAAGCAAATCACTTACCCTAATCCCGGTATTTATTCCAAACACAAACAACAAAACGTCCCGCTGTGAATTCTTCCTTAATTCTTCCTTAATGGAATTAATAAGTTCAATGTCTTTTATGGGGTCAACATACTCCACCGGAATTCCTCCTAATGTTACTTAATTTAATTTTATCATAAGTTATGTAACATCACAAAGTCATATGAACTTGAAATCTATACCATATCTTTTAGGGTATCCAACGGGTAAAAACGCATTCTATTTGTAATAATGTACTTGAGTATTGCTGTTATCTAAGGTTTTTGTAATCCAGGGAGAAATTTATTTTTTATTCTATTCCTAAATCCCATCCCTTTTCAGCTGCTTCGTTTTGTTCGGTAAATAAGGGGTAAGTGTGAAAGAGAGCATAATAATCAGGGTTTTTCGTTTGTTTGATAGGGTAATGTTTTAGATGATTTTAAATTTCACCCTTGCCAGGAGTGACGTAGGATGAGAAAGAAACCATATTTAATTGATGGGCTGATTGGGAATTCCAAAATGCTTGCCTCCTTGACAAAGGATGGCCAGCTTCAGCGGTTGAACTGGCCGCGCATTGACTTCCCGCAGCACCTTAATAATTTTTACACAGGAATTTATGGGTACGACACCGAGAAACCAGCCTGTTTCATGCATGAGGATGGCTGGAATTATGAGCAATATTATGACGGGAATACAAATATCCTTGTGACGGTTGGTGTCAATACCACAATGGAGATTGAGATAAAACAGATCGATTTTGTCGTGCCAGGTATGGATGTTTTGGTGCGTGACTATACGATTCGGAGTTTATCAAGCTCAGAAAAGGACCTTACCTTTATCGTTTATTCAGATTTTACAATAGACGATCGAGAGCGATTCAATACTGTCTTATATAACAAGGATGAGGATTGTCTTGTGCACTACCATCGCCAATACTCTTTCGCAGTTGGCAGCAGCCTTGAAACCACGCATTACCAGTGTGGCCAAGCTTTCGCATCGGCCAAAGAAAATAAATTAAGCGGCCGTGAGGTGATGAACAAAACGGATGGGGCGCTATCCTGGAGTTTCGGTTCCGTCAATCCCGGGGAAGAAAGGCGCTTAACTGTTTTTATCGCTGCAGGAATTTCAAAAGACGAATCATCTGAAATGCTGGCGACAGCGAAAAGATTAGGGTCTGAGGAGCTTTACAGACGGACCGTGTTATATTGGGATGAATTCCTTTCACAGGCCACCCCGATAAATATTAAGGATGAAAAAATAAATAATGTTTATATTCGTTCTCTTTTAACGTTCAAACTTTTGAATGATGAGGTTAGAGGAAATTTTATAGCAGGACCGGAAGTTGATGAGGATTATGATTACTCGGGAGGATATGCCTATTGCTGGGGCAGGGATGCCGCCTATATTGCAACTGCGGTAGACCAGGCAGGCTATCATCAGCTTGTCTCAAAATTCTATTATTCTATGATTGCCACCCAGGGAAAGGATGGAGCTTGGGATCAGCGCCATTACATAGATGGAGTTTTAGCTCCAACCTGGGGCCTGCAGATTGATGAAACAGGATCGATATTATGGGGAATGAACGAACATTATACTCTTACAGGTGATGATGAGTTTATTCAAAGAGTATGGCCTGCTGTTGAAAAGGGAGCAAATTTCCTGAATACCTTCATTGATTCCGAGACAAATCTGCCACTGCCAAGTATGGACCTTTGGGAAAAACGCAGCGGTGAACATCTTTATTCGGCTGCGTCTGTTTATGGAGGGTTGATTGGGTCGGCTGAGATAGCCAGAAAGTTAGGGCATACAAAACTGGCCATTAAGTGGGAAAAGACTGCCCGGAAAATTAAAAAAGCGATACTAGATCACTGCTGGAACGAAGAAAGTGGTTCCTTCCTAAGGGCTTTGAAGCTCGCTGTTGATGAAGGAATGTATATTGAAGTCAATGAAGCAGGAAAGGAAACAATGGTTGAAACCAATACGAAAGGCTATAAGACGTATCGGATTATGAAGGATCCGGTAGTTGATATTAGCTTGCTTGGTCTTAACGTTCCATTTAACATGATAGACGAACAAGATGAGCGGATGATAAAAACAGCCGAGACAATTGAAAGGCTGCTCACTTCGCCTAAGGTTGGCGGAATCGAACGATTTACCGGAGATATATACATTGGCGGTAATCCATGGATTATCTCGACACTCTGGCTTGCGCTTTATTATGCAAAGATAGGCAGGTTCGAGAAAGCAAGAGGCTACCTCGACTGGTCCGTTAAACACGCCAATCATCTTGGGTTGCTTCCGGAGCAGATTGATAAAATGACGGGGGATCCGGCCTGGGTCATGCCACTCACATGGTCTCATGCGATGTACGTCCTTACAGTAATAGCCCTGGAGAAACATGGAGAGTTGAATGTTACTTAATCCTGCGATTTCGCAGGATTTTGTTTTTTAAAAAGCTGTATTAAACAAGTCTGTTGATTATAAGATGTCGCTGAAGTGTTAATAGAGGCGATAAATTTTTCATTCAGGGTTATTAAACTTTCGTTCAGGGCTATAAGTGTTGCGTTAAGTTTTATAAATCTTGCTACTCGAGTACGGGTGTTAAGTGCATTGTAGGAGAGGCATAAGGGAAGCTTGCAAGAATAATCCTTGCACGAAATTATTTGAAGCCTAAATGAGTATTTGCGAACGAGTCTTCGCACCATCCACTCCAATCCACACTATAAAAAAGTCTGCTGACACAGCCTATTTTTTAAAAAAACGGCCTGGTGTAATTTAAGGCATCATTTCATATAATCTCTCGAGGCAGAAATTTGCCGGGAGGTGGATGGGATGATGGAATCCAAAATGCGGAAAGCTATTTTACTCTCTGAAAATATTGAAGCCTTTGTTAAATTCATTTCGAAGCACCAAGAAGGCAATTTAGTACTAGAAAAAGATAAGCTGTACCAGCTGAAGCTTTTTTTGGAGGAGCACAAGTTCTTAATGATTGCAGATGAATTGAAGCGAATTAATCAATTTGATTGGGATGAAAAATATACTCTTTACTTGATAGGTTTATTTAAAAAAGGATTAGCGCCAATCTCTGAATATATTGAACGGAATTATTCCGAGCTTTTCCTCTTTTCGGCAAGGGTGCACACATTAATCAAACTTAGCGAATCGTTTGAATGATAGGACTGGGAAAACTGGGATCGGGGATGTCCTGTTCATGTCTTTTTTCTTTTCCTTGAAAATATCTAAAGTTAATAAATGCACAAGGCCTTTCCTTTGTAAAATAAACTTTTTAAATCCTTCCTGCTATCCTCATAGGTTTTGTACTCCTAATTTATTTGAATTTCTCACTTCGATTTGAGCAAACTCCAGCGTAAAAGTGATGTAAGAAGACTTCATACCTAGTACATTATGTATTAATATTTTTCACCATAAAAAAGTTGGGAAAATTTCTTGGTCCATGGAATGTTGCGATTCAGCGGTGAATAAGTATAAAGTACCATTGGCGAGGGGTGAAGCGTCCAATTAAGACGTACACCTTTCTTTTTTTGTCGTGATTCTAATACTTTAGACTCATTTTAATTTGGATATTACATTTGAAGGAGTGTGTATAGAATACAAGATGAAAAGACGCGAATTTGTTAAGTATGCAGGGGGGAGCCTTGCAACTCTGATTGTTGGAGGCATGATGCCTAAATGGATTGCAGGCAATTCATCGTTTGCGTCCGCCATACAGGTACAGGAATTAAAATTCACCATTACGGACGCAATAAAGAATATGGTAACACATAACTCAGAAAATAAGGCTCAGTGCTATTTTTGGATGTTCAAAGAAGATAATTTTCCTGCGGAAGTACCTGGGCCTAATATCTTTACGACTGTAGGAAGCCTTGTCAAAGTTACTATAACAAATACACTGGACGAATCGCATGCGTTCTATATCAACGGTATGGTTGATTCAGGGCCCATACCGCCAGGAGGAACAAAAACAGTTGAATTTGTCCCATCCGAGGCAGGAACGTATTTGTATTATGATAATTTGAATACGCCAGTAAACAGGATGATGGGATTGCATGGTGGAATCGTAGTAATGCCGAATGAAGCGGCAGCCGGGCATAAGTATACTCCATATACCAACCCTACACATTCTGTCCAGCAGCTATTTGATGATTTTGGAACAACAGAGCATTTCCCAGGTTTGTCATGGGAGGAAGGAGACCCGTCAACCCATACACCTGCTTTCAGGCAATATGTATGGATTCTTCATGAAGCAAGCTCACGATTGTTTGCAGAGGTTGGCAACTATTACCCCGGTAAGGATTATCCGGCTAACCAATTTATAAAAATCTTTCAAACTGACAGGTTTAGGTCTGATGGAAGAAATAAGAAGCCTGAATACTTTACAATTAATGGCCAATCCGGGTACTTTGCGGCTCATAACCCATATATAGCCCCTAGTCACAGAGTTGGGGAGCCAGCAGTTATCCGAATTCTAAATGCTGGCTTATCAATGCACTCCCTGCATATTCATGGAAACCATGTTTACGTAACGGGGTTTAAAGGAGAAGTGCTGAACAATGTATTATGGCTTGATACGTTTACCGTGAATCCTATGGATATAGTCGAATGGGTAGTACCATTTATCCGTCCGCCTGATGTTCCAAATGAAAGAGGTATTGGGATGCCGGATAAACCACTTCAGTCAATTGCAAATTCTTTAATTTCAGGTTCCGCTCCCCATCCGGTATGGCCACCTGTGGAGGAGCTTGGGATGCATTTCCCGAAAGTAGGGACAAAAGCCGGCAATTTTGATATTTCTGTCAGCCAGTCCCCGATTTGCTATCCGATGCATGACCATGCAGAAACGAGCCAATCCGCACAGGGAGGAAATTATGGCCTGGGGCTAATGAGTGGAATCAGTATTATTGGTGACCGGAACACGGATCAAGGGGTAATTACATTCCCTAATTCCCCGCATTATCATGGGCCGGAGAAAAGCGGACCAGCTGCTGGAATAGTTATGGATATGAAAAAGAAGAGCTGAGAACAAATTTTTTGTTTCTAAGCCAACTCGCGAAAAAAGAGATTGCTAGATTGAAACGAAACTAACAAAAGAATGCAATTCATGCTTTTAAAAGGAGAACTGCGATGTCTTATACGAAACCTGGATACCGAATTGAAAGAAGATCTGTTGCTGGTCACGAAGGTGAATGGGTAAAATCGTTCAATCCGCCCCAGGCAAGCCCTCCTACACCAGAGCTGCTTGAACCGAATAATCCAGTTCCGGCATTTGTTGCTGCTACAGTAGCTGGAGCGACAAACACGATTCCATTTACACAAAGAGTGTATTTAATGCATGGGACGGACTTAACAATGTGGGATGGGAAAAAGCTTGAATTTTTCTTGATTGGAAACCCCGATGTTCCAGCGGCGAAAGGTGGGACTTTCCCCGCTCCGACAATTAGGGTTCCGCGCGGTGTAGTTTTTCATAGCCATGTAGAGGGCCATGGGCAAACACCACATACCGTTCATTGGCATGGGATTGAACCAACAGCTATGAATGATGGGGTTGGCCATACTTCAATGGATTTGGGTGAATATACGTACCAGTGGCAGCCGAATCACATCGGAAGTTACTTTTATCATTGTCATCGCAATACGCTTCAGCATTTTGATTTTGGACTTTATGGTTTTTTGGTCATTGAGCCACCGGATGCATTTGATCCTTCCGATGGGAAAAATGTCGGTGGATATCCACGACGGACAGCAGCAAACTTAAACGATTATCCCAATTTTCCCGGTTTCATTGGCGGCGCTCTTGAAAGTGGGGATCCCCAAGCGATGACAGTCCCTTACGATGTTGAAGCATTGTGGGTAGTTGATGACATAGATTCTGTTTGGCGTGAACAGGCAAGCCATGCCCATCAGACGTTCGCAAAGTATGGAAATGAACCAGGTATCGATGATGAATTCCACGAAAATGATAGTGGAAAGTACGATTTTTTTGCATTCCATGATTACAACCCTAATTATTTCGTAGTGACTGGGGTGAACTTTCCCGGTAGAGTTGGAAGCACTGTTTCAATTAAGCCAGGGATTACCATACCTGCCGATTTGAATAGTGGTGTAAAAGGGATGCAGGTATCTATTAGTACAAAAACGGGCCAAACAATTTTGGTGAGGCTTCTTTGTGCGGCCTACGCAAAGATTAATGTCACTTTTCCAATCGATGTAGTCGTGATCGCGGTTGACGGGCGTGCGCTCGGAGTTCCTCCTTTTGGGAACTATAATCGCCCTTTTACTGTTAAGTCAGGGACGCCGATTGAAATGTCAACGGCCCAGCGCTTTGATATTATCTTCCGAACGAACGGGTCGTTAAACTCATTTGCACAGGTGGAATATAGACATCATCTCAGTGATGCATTCTTATTTAACGGCCGGATTCCAATCCAAATAACGTAAGCTACCTACGATTTTTTTTGCATAGCGCAGGGAATCTATTTGAACTGATTTCCCTGCGTTATTTTTAGAAAAATAGAAAAACAGGCGGGTGCAAAACTTGAGAAAATATATTATTCCACTACTTATTCTCATTCTACTCACATCACCTTCAATGGCTAATGCGCATACCGGGCTGTCCAAATCCATTCCAGCCAATGGGCAGGAAATAGCAGAACCTCTTGATAAGATTACTCTTACATTCGAGGGCTCCCTTGAAAAGATAAGCACGATGACCGTGTATAAAAATGGCAGTGAACATCCACTGGAAAATGTTGAAGTAAGTGGTTTAAATCTAATTGGATCCTTTTCAGAACCACTTGAGAAGGGTTCATATATTATTGATTGGCAGGTCACTGGAAAAGATGGTCATCCGATTTCAGGAAAGCTGAATTTTACAGTCATAGCAGAGACAGAGACAGAGACAGACTCCAAGAGTGATGCACCTCCAATTACTGTTTCCGAAGAGGGTAACAAGAAAAATAATAAAGGTACCGAGCCCTCTAAACCAGCTGATAGCCAAAAAGAAAGCAAAAAAGTGGAATCTGCTGAAAATCAAAAGCTTTTCATTGCATCTTCCGGATTCATCGGTCTGTTATTTCTCATAATAGGCGTTGCATTATTCCTAAGTCTAAGAAAGAAGTGAATATGATGGGCTATCTTATACCGATCAGTGAATTTGGGTATTATATATTATTTTCAATCATCACCGGCTACGTAGCGCTTCAATTTATTCCTCTTTCTAAAAAACCACTGATTGTTGTTCCAGAAGGAATACTGCTTCTTTGTCCGTTAGGTCTCATCGTGCTTTTATTTATGCCTATCCTTAACATCGCATTATCTTTCAAAGGAACCACTGGTGTCTTGATGGCTGGCTATTCGGCGATAACAGAGACTTATACTGGACGTGCCTGGATTGCAGTATGTATTCTCACTCTCTTACTGTGGGCATCTCTTTATTTTAAACGTTCGAAATGGATACAGGCTCATTTGATTCTTTTGATTATCTTTGCATCGGGCAATGCCAGCCATGCTGCTTCACTTTCGCAACTTAGTGGAGGGGTGTTTCATTCTGTTCATTTTTTAATGATCACTATTTGGGTGGGGATTTTGCTGATAGTAGGCTGGTTTTCAAAAGGATTAAATAATTGGCGATTTTTTTTGAGATGGTTTTCACCCCTTGCAATGATCTGTTTTATCTCAATAGTTATTTCAGGTTTTTTATTAATGTCTTTAGTACTAAATGATAAGACCTACCTTGACACTTGGACAATTCCATACGGAAGGATGTTGTTAATTAAGCATCTCAGTATTATTCCTGCACTGGCCTTTGCACTTATTAACGGAATACTTGCAAGAAGGATGCTATCAAACAATGATTTCAATCCGAAACCTTGGATTAGAGCAGAATGCATAATTCTATTTGTTGTCTTCTTTTTCACGGCAGTTTTGGGAACGTTTCCTCCCCCAAATGCAGCAGAGTCAGTCTCTGTTTCAGCGGACAAACTGACATGGCTGGATTGGATAATAGCCCAAGGTCCTTTTTCGCAATTTAATTTGGAATTATCACCTACACTCTTATCGGCTGCACTAGTTCTTATTTCGATACTATTTATTTTTCTGCTTTTCGTCAGTTTTAAAAGGAAAACGCGTAATTTTGCTGTCCTATTTGCAGGATGTTTTATTGCTACTCTCTATTTAGGTCTGCTTCTTTCGGTAAAGCCAGACTTGCAACAAATACAGCCAGCTCAAGCTGAACAACCACAAACAAATTCATTATTAAAACTTGGGCAATAAAGTTGTGAAAAAAAGAGCTGCATTAGGAAAGGGGAAGGCTGTTGAAAAGAGCAACACCAGATCTATTTCTTCTCATTTGTTTTAGTTCATTAATCGTTACAGCATCAATTATTGTCCTTTTTATCATGAACTCACCATTCCTTGCAATAGACGCAGACCTCATCTCATCTCAATCCTCGTCAGAGAACGACTCGACAACAAATGCAGACATAAAAATAAAGCATGTATCACAAAAAACGTCTTCCTCAGCCCAAACATTGAATCTTTCGGTTGGCAAAACGGAGACAAATGAAACAAATATTTGCGGGAAGGGAGAACGTATTCGTCATTTTACTATAGAAGCAATTGAAATCAACATGGTTTTCAATAAATTTGGGGACTATGACCCTGATGCAAAAATTTACGCCCTGCAGGAGGAAGTTGAAAAAATTAGAGAGGCAATTGCAGAAAATCCCGGCAAGCCAGTCAAAGAGGTTCAGCCCCTGACAATTAGGGCGAATATAGGGGATTGCATCAGTGTTTCTTTTGTTAACAAGCTTAAAGAAAAAGCATCCATTCATATTGATGGCGTAGATTATGATGTGAAAACCTCAGACGGGCTCGCTGTAGGTTATAATCCGAATTCATCAGCACCTCCGAATACAGAAATCCGTTATCGCTGGAAAGCCTCCGAAGAAGGAACCTTTTACTTTTTTTACGGTGCTGATCTAACGCATTTTACCGACCCTGCCAGAGGCAAAGGGACAATGGGTGACGGGTTATTTGGTGCCTTGATTGTGGAGCCAGAGGGTGCAAAATGGACAGATCCTGAAACGGGTGATGAATTAAGGAGCGGGTTATATGCAAATGTTGAAATTCCCGGCCAGCCTGATTTTAGGGAGTTTGCGATTTTCCTGCATGATGGGATATCTGCTATCCGAGGAAATTCACCTGCTATTGAGGAACAACTCCAAAACGAAAATGAAGACCATGAAGATACTGGTCACAGTGGTTTAGCGGAAATTAAAGAGAATCCTAATGAAAAAGAATTATATGCCGTCAATTACCGGGCCGAACCTTTAGATGAAAGAATGAAGAATGCTTTGACCGATGATGGTAAGGATCCCACTATGTTCTACTCATCTTGGGTGTTTGGAGATCCTGCCACACCGATTACTTCAGCGTATGTTGGTGATCCGGTGAATTTTAGGATTGTTGGTGCAAATAGTGATGAAAACCATGTTTTTCATCTTCATGGTCACCGCTGGAAAAGTGATACACGAAAAACGGATACTGTAGATTCAGAGACATTGAATATCGGGGATGCTCAAACCGTCAAAATTAAATTTGGTGCTGGCTATGTTCAAAATGGAAAGGGTGCTCCCGGAGATTATTTATGGCACTGTCATCTTTTCCCTCATTATCTTGAGGGCATGTGGGGGCTTCTAAGGGTTCACGATAAACTGCTACCTGGTTTGCTTCCATTAAAGGATAGGGAGGCACCAGAAGTTCCAACTGCTTCCAATCCGGGCTTTCCAAAGTTTATACCAGGAGAGCATGGGAAACGTCCTCCGACTGCACCGGACCCTGAACTGCGGCCTGCTACTGAAAAGGAAAAACGGGTACTTAAAACACTTCTTCCTGGTGCCCCAAATATAGACAGATGCCCAAGAGATAGTCCTGTCCGAAAATACAATGTAGTCGGTATTCAAAAAAAGATTATCTATAATAATGCTGGCGATTATGATCCAGAAGGGAGAATGTATGTCCTCGCTGAGGATGAACAAAAGGTTCTCTCTGGAGAAATAAGACCGAGGCCGCTCGTACTCCGTGCGAATGAGGGGGATTGTCTTGAAATTACTCTAGAGAATCATCTTTATGATGTACCAGAGCCAAATTCACTTTCAATGCACATCCATTTTGTCTCATATGATCCGCTTGGTTCAGATGGGACAGCGGTCGGTTGGAATTATAATCAGGGAATCAGACCCGGAGAGAAAATACGCTATCGCTGGTATGCCGATGAAGAGGGAAATGTCCTTTTTCACGACCATATGTCAGCTGGGGAAAAAGGGTTCCATGGCACCTTTGGAGCATTGATTGTGGAACCTAAAGGATCAAAATGGCTAGATCCAAAAACAGGTAAAGAAATTAACTCGGGAACCGAAGCAATGATTGTTTATCCCGACAAGGCAGATTTTCGTGAACAGGTTTTAATTTATCATGATTTTGCAAAGCTTTTGGATAAGAATGGTAACATGCTGCAGCTGGAAGCCAATCCATCCGACCCGGTCCACTCGCATGGGTACACAGCTGTGAATTACTCGAATGAACCTTTTTTCAGAAGAAGCAATGCTGACCCAGCGTATGTGTTCAGTTCCTGGGTACATGGCGACCCGCAAACTCCAATTATCGAAACGTATCCAGGTGATCCTGTTAAAATCAGGCTGATTCAGGGGGCGCATGAAACCCAGCATAATTTTAACTTACACGGGCTTTACTGGAGCAAGGAGAGCGGCAATAAAGATACGGAGATAACGTCGACCCAAACAATTGGGACTTCGGAACAATTTACAATGGATATTCAGCCTAATCCGGTGGGAGTCCTACAAAGGGATTACCTCTGGTCGTCGCAGCCGATTGAAGATTTATGGAGCGGTTTATGGGGCTTTGTAAGAGTCTGGGGAGAAAGAACAGATTTGAAGAAGCTACCCGATCGAGCCGATGTAAAGCAAAAGGTTGATCCTGATAAACTCAAAAAAATGAAACGGGATGGCAAGGATCCTCAAAAATCGAAAGGGGGTGACAAAATTTGTCCACCGGGGGCTCCTGTAAAGAACTTTGATATAACAGCGTTCCTTAAAGACATCGTCTATAACAAAGATGGCGATCATGACCCATTTGGAATGATGTTTGCTCTGACTGAAGATGTTCCTGATATTAAAGGTGGGAAAAAATCAACTGAACCATTGGTTATTCGGGCCAATGAAGGGGACTGCATCAAAGTGACACTTAGAAACAATCTTCCAATCGACCCGCCAGAAAATAGTGAAGATCCAGATCTGCTAATGGCCAAAAATACGAATTGGATTTATTCCAACCGAGTTTCCCTTCATCCGCAAATGGTTCAATATGATGTCCAAAATTCAGACGGTGCAACAATTGGCTTTAACTATGACCAAACCATTGGTCCTGATGAAACCATTTCCTACACTTGGTATGCAGACAATGAATATGGTGGGACGATCCTTTATGATTATGGGGACATACGAAGCCACCGCCTGCATGGAGGATATGGAGCACTTGTTATTGAACCTAAGGGTTCCACATATCGTGACCAAAAAACAGGGAAAGCTGTATTGGCTGGGGCTCGCGCTGATATTTTAGTTCCAGACAGACCTGATTTTAGGGAGCAGGTTTTAATGTTCTCTGATGGTCTTTATACGATTGGAAAAGATGGAAGCAAGCCGACTCCTGGAGAAATAGATCCGATAACAGGTAAACATGCTGATATGGAGGACAGGGGAGAGAAAGGAATTAATTATAGTTCTGAGCCTTTTAAACATCGCCTTTCAGACAATCAGGATAAGTCACTTGTTTTTAGCTCAGTTATTCATGGTGACCCTTCAACTCCAATACCGGAAGCCTACATAGGTGATCCTATTAGATTAAGGGTCATGCAAACGGCTGACCGGTCAAGAGGCAGTGTTTTTACACTTCACAGCCATAAATGGCGATATCAATGGACAGATCCAAACTCAAAACTTGTTTCAAGCCAGGGGTCCCTGACACCAGGAGAAACATCGGATATTATTCCTGCAAAATTTGAAGGGGCGGAAAATCCGGCTGGTGATTATCTGTATCGTGAAATGAAACTGAGAAGGTACCTTGAAGGTGGACTTTGGGGAATACTCCGTATTCATGGTGAGCCTTTGAAGCATCTGCTTTCACTGCCAGATCGATTGCCAGAGCCTCCTAGTAAAGTGAAGTCTGGAAAAGATAATGCAACAATACAATGGGAACTCCCACTGAATAATAACAATGTAGGTGTGAATGTTTACAGAAGGGCTGCTACTGAGAAAACTTTTGAAAAAGTAAATAAAGACTATGTTAAAGGCAATTCATATAAAGATGTGCTTTTAGCAAATTCAGTGAGGTATACCTACAAATTGACTTCGGTTGATCGCTATGGCAATGAATCACCTTTCAGCAAGGAGGTAGTTTTAAAAAAATAAATTGCTAAATATCAAGTTTGCTATATTCGTAATAATTCTGTAGGGGTGAGGCTAGATAATGACAGATTTCATTCAAGAGAAAAAACTCGTTTTGAAAAGTCTTCTTCTGGTGTTGCTGTGTGTTCTGGTAGCATTTAGCGGAGGATTTTTCTGGGGGAAAGCCTCTGCAGATGATCCACCTTCTGGAGAGAAGCTTGTGAAAATGGGGCCAATTGGTGCGAACGGGTTCCCGGTTTGGTTTAAAGATGCGAATGGTACTAGGTTGGAATTATGTTTGGATGCTAGCGACCCTATGTGTGCAATTGCTCCTGAGGATCTTCCAAATCCAAATGCACCGATTTCATGGCCGGATAACTTCCCATCCGAGGCATTTTATCAACTTGCAAGTGCCGAAATGGAAACTGGAAGCGGCGGAAGAGTAGTAGGCAATTTCCAGCTAGAGGCAGCATTCACCCAGGAGGTCCCTACTGATGGGCAGCAAATGGTCTTTGGCCGTGTACGGTTTAGAATGGACGGATTAATTGCTGGTGAGGAGTACAAAATCATTCACCCTTATGGAATTGATGTGATAAAGGCCGAGGATGATGGTGAAGGTAGCGGTGAAATCAGATTTACTGAAGATATAGGGGATATGGGCGGCGGCAATCCCCATCTTGCCCTAAATAGTAGGATTGGAACCTTCCTGAGGTGGACAAATGATCCAGATGATGGATATATTGGTGATCCAAATGTGGAACAACAGGTAACGGGGAGTGTCTACACGTACAATGGAGAAAAACAGAATTTCTTAAGGGTAGAGGGAAAGGATATTGCTGTTATATCTCTTGATAGACTGGCAGATTCGGTCTGTATGGATCCCGATGAGACCGGCAAATTAGTTGCAAACAAAGATTGTATCATGGTCAGGGATTTTTCCTTAATGGGGAAAGAAGCTGTTAATTCCGGCATAGAGATTCAGGAAGTCACATATAGCCGTACTGCAGGCAAGACTGGCGGAGTACTTGATGTATATGCATTTTCTGAGGATGATAAGGAATCTATAGAAGTTAGTGGCGAGGGGTTTGAACCAGTCAGGATGATTGGCGGCAAAGACGGCCAATATTATGCAAGGATTCGCTTTACTGGCGAAGTACCGCCAGAAATAACGGTCACAAATGTGGGTGATACGCCTCATAGTGTAAAGACTTTTAATCCTGCAGATTTCTTAACCGCAAAAGCGGAGTATGATTATGATGCTAAAACCCTTACTGTAACTGCTGAATCAAGTGATGAAGCAGGGAACCCAACTCTGACTGCCAAAGGATTCGGAGAATTAACAGAAGGGAAGTTGGAAAAGACTGAGGTTAATTTTAGCCCCCGCAGAGTAACTGTAACCTCAACTTCGGGTGGCACGATTACTGTTCCTGTCAAAGTAACAGGAGAAGTATTAACTCCGATTAAGGTTGTCGCTGTTCCAACAGTGGATCAAACAGAATTTTTACAGGGGGATGAGGTAACTCTTGACGGAACAAATTCAAGCGGACCGATAACAACCTACTTATGGGAACAGATAAGTGGTCTTGAACCTGTGCAGTTAATTAATCCGAATGAGAAAACAGCTACTTTTACTGCTCCATCAACTCCTGGGGAATATGTGTTTAAATTAACGGTCAAAGGGTCGGATGACACGTCTATCTCTAGTGGGGAGGTAACCTTGAAAGTTCTTGACAAAAGCGATCTGGTGCCAATTGTGGAGGCTGGTCCCGACAAGACTGCCGAGCAGGGAAAAGTCGTTAACTTAAGCGCAACAGGACAACATATATTGAAATATGAATGGACAGTAGTGAATGACGGAGTTGAAAATCAGATTACAAACATTACCCTTGCAGGTGCTAACACAGCATCACCATCGTTTACTTTCCCTAAGCAGGCTGGAACCGTTAAACTGGAAGTAAAGGCTAACGGACCGGGGGGAAGTGTTACCGATACCGTATCAATAACTGCACTACCAGATGATCTTACTGTTTCTGGCGCGGAATACAGGCGGGATAAAAGGGAATGGAGAATCGATGGTGCTTCAAATGTCTTTGGGCCTGGTGTGAACGTTGATATATTTATTGGGGATACCGCAAATGGAAAGAAAGTGGCAACAGTTACAGTTGATGCAATAGGGACCTTTAGATATCGAGGGGCAGGGAACGCAACCGCGACGGTTCCAAATGGAAACACAGTACAATTGACGTTTGTTTCAACATCTGGTGGCAAGGAAACATTCAACGCCAGAGCAAAGTAATAAATTCGTCAAGAGAGGGACAGAAGCAAAATCTTCTGGCCTTTTCTTATTGAAAAAACTTGAAAATAAAAAAGCCTCCTTTTCACCGGAAATGGTGAGCGGAGGGCCTTTCTGCTTTCCTAATTTAGCGTTTTCTAACTCGGAAATTCTCCTAAAGGATAGTTCTGATATAGGGTATGCACATGATCATTGTCCATATTTTATTTAGAGTAGGGGGGTTGTTTAAAGTATCTCTTGCTTAATACAAACAAGCTGACGCAAAGGGTTAAGAGGGAAATAATCTTGCTACCGAGGATTAACTGGCCCGCAGAGCTTTTATCAACAGGAATGAAAGGGAGTATAATCATTGTAATGGCCAAAACAATGGTAATAAAAAGGACTAACAAAGCATTCGTATAAGATTTGTTTATTACTAAATAGCCAGTTCTGCTCTGTTTTGAGAAATATATATAAGCTATAAACCCAAACGCGACGATCATCAAATAGATTAACAAGATAATGCCAATTCCAATATTCATTAAATCCCTCCTTAAGGTGAATGAAAAGAGTTTATATCCGATTGAAGATCCAAGGGAAACCGTTATAGGAAGTACCATTCATAAATTGGTCAGTACCTCCAATTTATTAGAAGTAATGCTAAATATCTCCTTTAGATCATTTGCAGAGAAGAGTTATAGTAAAACCGAGTAAATGGAGTATTACGCCTAGGGTGTTATTCATGGAATTGTTAGGTGAGTTAAAAGAATAGAGTGCTGCGATTAATGCTCTGCAAAGTGGAGGAGTGCTGATTTTTGTGTCCAAAAAGGTAGAAAAAAGCTTTGCAATCTTCTTTACTATGTTACTTAATATTATTTTAACATATGATTAAGTAACATTGGACTTTTTTGCATGAAAAAATTCTGATTAATTCACTCTAAATAAAACAATTTTGGGTGCACTTTTCATTTTATTTATTTAATATTATTTAAGAAAAATTTAATGGGTACTTAATCCCAGACTAACTTCTGACAAGTAAACTAAGCTAAAGAAATTTTTAATAGAGATTTCAAGAGGATGTTATCTTAAGAAAACACTGACTTTCATTCTCATTGTTCATAATTCGGTAATAAGATTTTGAACAGTATTAGAATCTTATTTGTGAAATTCTGAGCATAGTTAAAAATCATGTAAAATGAAAAGTGATCATGGATATATTTTACATTGAAAGCAAGTTGAAAATGGTGGAATTGGCGGTGAAAAAATGATTGAAGCTAAAAGCTTGGCCGACGACCAGAATAGTTTGTTAACCAGATATTATATGAACAGCTTTCTCCGCTTTCTTCTTGATGCAGCACCTGATATAGACAGGGCAGAGGCATTGAATGCTGATCAAAACTCTCAAACCTTAGCTGAAAACAGTGCTGGAGGCGCAATAATAAAGGAGTTTCTTCTTGCCCTTAATCAAGATCCTGAGAAGCTTATCCAGGAAGGCCGGGATGAATTTAATTTCTTTTTTGTCGGGCCTAATGTCCTGCCGGCGCCCCCATGGGAATCTGTTAGCATGGATTGCAGTGGATTCGTCATTCAAGAAAAATAGTAATAAATAATTTTCCCAAGTAGTCATGTAACTATTTTTAATTCAATTTACTAGCCTCCGGTACATGAGCATGACTATCCACCTAATGGTCCGGGCCAGACCCTTACTACTCCTTACCTGAAAAAAATAGTGATAAACAACCATCCCATACATAGTCATGTAACTATTTTAAATTCAATTCACTAGCCTCTGGTACATGAGCATGACTATGCAACCAATGATCAGGGGCGGCCCTCACTACACTTTCGTCTCCAGCACCCCAAATGCGTACTGTTAAAAGAAAGACATTCAAGTATTTGTCTTTGGTTAACTTATATGTACTGTAGGTGTGGGAAGATTAAGGAACTAGATGTTTAATACAAAACAAGGAAGGTAAGAACATAACAACCCAATTCAATATTTATAGGGGATTGATATTTCATTTGGTTTTTAAAGTGAATTGCGGTTTGTTATGATGAACACAGGCACAAGTGAGGAGTTGAAAGCATGACAATGAGAGTAAGACTAGGCAAGACAGAGCTTTTTATAAACCCGGTTGGGCTGGGAACTAACTATGTTGGAGGCCACAATATATATCCGGATGCTGATGAGGAAGCAGGACGTGAATTACTCAGGACAGGTATCAACAATGGGTTAAACTTTATTGATACAGCTTTTATGTATGGGCCAAAACGTTCCGAAGAGCTGATCGGGGAAGTGGTTAAAGAACTTGGTGTACGGTCTGAAGTCGTAATTGCGACAAAAGCATCTTACAAATTTGTTGGTAAAGATGTTGTGCATGATAATTCACCTTCCTTTTTAAAACAATCGGTGGAAGATAGCCTTCAGCGGCTGCAAACCGATTACATAGATTTGTTTTACATTCATTTTCCGGACAAGGATACATCTAAAGATGAAGCTGTAGGTGTATTAAAGAAACTAAAGGATGAAGGGAAAATCCGTGCAATAGGGGTATCGAACTTTTCAATTGACCAGTTGAAAGAAGCAAATAAAGATGGTCATGTGGACGTTTATCAGGGTGAGTACAATTTAATCAACCGCTCGGCTGAGATAGAGTTATTTCCATACGCTTTACAGCACGGAATCTCATATGTGCCATATTTTCCACTCGCATCAGGGCTTTTGACAGGTAAGTATGACCTGAATACCGATGTAAGCGGAAAGCGAGGGAAGTATTTTAAGGAAGGTGTATATGAAAGGAATATACAGAAAGTAGAGCGCATCCGAAAAATCGCTCAAGAAAAAGGGGTAGAGGTCTCGCATATCGTGCTAGCCTGGTATTTGTCGAGAGACGCAATTGACGCCATCATTCCTGGTGCAAAGAAGGCGGAGCAGGTTTTGCGTAACTTGAGGACACTTGAGGTAAATCTGACAAAGGACGAAATTGACCAAATCGACCAAAACTTTAAAGAGTTAATATAAGTAGTTAAATAGGAGAAGTAAAAGGGGAGCGGCTTTTGGCCGCTCCCTTTTGCGTATTATTTACATTGGTACAGGACCTGCATATATGCCGTTAATAAATACATGGAATACAGTTGAGCCAGTAGGACTCTTAAAAGGAACACCTACCATAATCATTCCTTCTTTCGGTACCACTACTTCAATTGCGACAGCCCCGGTCCAAATTGAACCAGATGCCATCAGCTCTGCTTTTTTTGTTTTAAAAGCATCACTACTGAGCAATTCTGCAACAATTTGATTTCTAACCTCACCTGTAACTGGACCTATTTCATGACATGCACATGGCTCCTCAGCTTTCACCACATTCCCCGGAACCGCAAATACTCCAAACGCAATGGCTCCACTGAACAACATAGCAAGTAATTTCTTCTTCATCTAATCTCCTCCTTTATTTAACTACTCTAAAAGGTTCGAGTTTTGACTGCCAGAGTCCTTCATTTTAGGAGGAATTTCTTGAGAAAAATCACAAATATTGGCGAATTAGTGACAGCGAAGCATAGAAAAAAGTCGAAAAAAAGTTTCATTAAAATTTGAACATTTTGTGACAATTTACTATTAATTCTGTTAATATAGTAAATACCAAACATCTGGGGGGATGGTTAATGGGTCAAATCCTTAAGTATTTTTATTTGGCTCTAGGGGTTTATTGTTGTGCAAGCATTTTTGTCCTTTTATACACTCACGCATATCAACAAATGGTGTTGGCCTTCTTTTTGGCGTTATTCAATTTTTCTATGTTTACCATTTTCAAAAGAGAAGGAAGCATAGTACAGCCACAATTGAGGCTTATCAGAGGCGGAAAAAGATAAACACAACAAAAGGCGGAAGCAGCTGTTTAGCGGTGAATGGTCACGAGTACTACAGCCGGCAGGTGCTGAAGCAAATTCATTAAAAAACCAGGCTGCCACTGCGGGGGAGCTTGGTTTTTTCCAAATCGAAACAAAAAAGCCATTCGCAAGGTAGCGAATGGCTTTTTTAAATTAGTGTGAATGCCCTGAGGTCAATACCCAGATAGTTCCAGCTACAATCACGATAATCATGAAAGCGGAGAACATTACGTTGATGTTGTTGACAACTTTATTTCCGCCCTCAGTCAAGTGCATGAACATGTAAAGCTGGATGGCTGCCTGGATAACTGCCAGCGTACCAATAAACCACATAATCGTTTGCACCGGCAAGGATGTTTCCAACGCAACCCATGCAGCACCGAATGTTAATACAAGGGAAAGCAGGAAACCAAGGACATTGCTTAATGGAAAACTTCTAGTGTTATTTTTCATATTAAGACACCAACCCTGCTAAATAAACAAATGTGAAAATAAAGATCCAGACAACATCAAGGAAATGCCAGTACAGACCGAAGATGAAAATCTTTCGTGCTGTAACAGTCGTGATGCCGCGCTTCAAAAACTGGATGGCAAGCAGAATAGCCCAGCCAATCCCGATCGAAACGTGAACTCCGTGGGTACCAAGCAGAACAAAAAAGCTTGATAGGAAGGCGCTGGTTTGCCAAGTTGCACCCAGATCGACGTAGTGCATGAATTCCTTAATTTCCATGAAGAGGAATCCCCCGCCGAGCAGAAGGGTAAGGGCCAGCCAAGTTAGCATGCCTTTCATGTTGTTGCGGCGCATTTCCCAAATTGAAATTCCCATTGTAAAACTGCTCGTTAACAAAAGGAATGTCATAATCAGGACATCTTTTACAATGAAAAGATCCTGCTGGGTAGGGCCGCCGGCATACCGTTCACCAAGGATGCCATAAACAGCGAATAATGTTGCAAACAGAACGATCTCGGCGTGGATGAAAACCCAGAAGCCAAGAATATTCATTTGGTTTTGGTGTGTCTGATATTCCAATGGCAATGCAGCATTTGTTTTAGCCGACATGGTTCTTCACTCCTTTACCTGGTGTTCTCCAGCCGTTTTCAGTCTTAACAATTTCATCCTTATGGACATGGAAACCTTCATCATAATCGAAGGAACGGAAGGCCATGCCCGCAAAGAATGCGAGTAACGCAATACCTGCAGCAACTTTCCATTCAAAGACGAGAAGGAATCCTGCTAGCAAGGAAACCATACCCATATAAAGTGGAATCCAAGTATTGCTAGGCAAGTGAATTTCCTGTATATCTTTTTCCTCAAGAGGAAGTTTTGTAATTTCGTTGTTCTTTTTCATGTGCCAGAATGCATCACGAGTCTTTACTTCAGGAAGGAAAGCAAAGTTATAATGCTGAACTGGTGTAGCTGTCGCCCATTCAAGCGTACGCGCATCCCAAGGATCGTTTCCAATATTGCGGTCTGCGTTCTTCCAGCTGTAGTAGATGTTGTAGCAAAGTGCTCCAAAGCCTGCTGCCAGGATCAATGCACCAACAAATGAAAGCATCTGCAATGGCCCGAAGCCGGTTTCTGCAGAATACGTATAGGCACGGCGTACTGCACCATCAAGCCCAAGGAAGAACATTGGGAAGAATGTCAGGTTAAAGCCGATAACAAACAGCCAGAAATGCCATTTCCCGATTTTCTCGTTGAGCATGAAACCGAACATTTTAGGCCACCAGTAATATAGGCCGGCAAAGATAGGGAAAACAACGCCCGGTATGAGAGTGTAGTGGAAATGGGCTACCAGGAACAATGTGTTGTGATATTGGTAGTCAGCAGCTGCACTCGCAAGCATGACGCCAGTTACCCCGCCGATAACAAAGCATGGGATAAAGGCAAGTGCCCACATCATCGCGGTAGTAAATTTAATTCGCCCTTTTCTCATCGTAAACAGCCAGTTGAATACTTTAATTCCCGTCGGTATCGCAATAGCCATTGTTGTAATCGAGAAGAAGGAGTTGGCTCCTGCACTGTTACCCATTGTATAGAAGTGGTGAACCCATACAACCATACTCAGGACAGAAATCGCCAGGATGGAAATTACCATCGATGCGTAACCATAAAGAGTCTTACGTGCGAAAGTCGAAATAACATCAGACAGTATACCAAAGGCAGGGAGGACAACAATGTAGACTTCCGGGTGTCCCCAAAGCCAGAACAGGTTTGCCCAAAGCATATCCATACCGCCGCCGGAAACCGTAAAGAAGTGGGTTCCGAAAATACGGTCAAAAGTCATAAGCGCGAGCGCAACGGTAAAGATAGGGAAGGCAGCGACAATAATCAAAGAAGATACGAAGGATGTCCATGTAAACATTGGCATCTTCATCAATGTCATGCCTTTTGTCCTCATTTTTAGGACAGTCACAACAAAGTTAATCCCGGACATTAAAGTACCTGCACCAGCAATCTGCAGTCCGACAGCATAGAAGTTATTCCCAATACCTGGACTGAACTCCTTGCCGGCGAGAGGGAAGTAGGATGTCCAGCCTGCGTCAGGTGATCCGCCAATAACAAATGAAATGTTGAAGAGCATCGCACCTGCGAATGTTAACCAGAAGCTCAAAGCATTTAGCTGCGGGAAGGCAACATCGCGTGCGCCGATCTGCAGCGGAATGAGAAAGTTCATTAAACCAATTAACAACGGCATTGCAACAAACAGAATCATAATAACGCCGTGTGTTGTAAATACTTCATTATAGTGCTGTGCATTTAAGAATTCATTCTCTGGTACGGAGGTTTGAGCCCTCATCATCAGGCCGTCTACTCCGCCTCGGAAAAACATAAGCACACCCATGAGGATATACATAATTCCGAGTTTCTTATGGTCAACAGTTGTCAGCCAATTCGTCCATAGCCAATTCCACTTTTTAAAATAAGTGAGGGCGGCAACGATACCAATTGCTGTCAAGAATATCGCAATCTGAGACGCAAAGATTAATGGATCACCAGTGACAAAAAATTCATCCCATTTAATGCCCACTATGGTCACCTCCATCTGAAGTTTCTTCATGATTCATGCCTTCGTGGCCCTCATGGCCATCCTGGCTCTTATCGGTAGTTTTTGAATCATTTTTATAGTTGTTTTCGTCTTCAAACACTTCGCCCTTCCAGCCATGACCGCGGTCATACATTTCCGGGTTCAAGTAGTTTGGTGAGTTAGGGTCAGAGTGATCAACCCACTCAAGGTGAGTGTTTGAAAATGTTTCACGGCCAAGGTGGGAAGGCTCAAGCTTTTTTTCATACTCTTGTTCTGTAAGCTTTGGAGCAGTTTCCTTAACCTCAGTTACCCACTCGTCAAACTCTTCTTGTGTTTGTGCAAGTACTTCAAATTCCATACCAGCATATCCCTGTCCATTAAAGTTGGTGTTTTTACCAACATAAGAACCTGGGTTGTCCGCAACAAGGTAAAGCTGTGTTTCAGCCTTTGCCATCGTGTACTTCTGCCCAGCTAAGGATGGAATCCAAAAGCTCTGCATGGTACCGGCAGAAGTTAACCGGAAGTCAATTGGCCGGTCTTCCGGGATATTAACATAGTTAATCGTTTCAATACCTTCCTCGGGATAGCTGAAGATCCATTTCCAGTCAGCTGATGTTACATGGATCACTAACGGTTCTTGATCTTCGTAACCTTTTGGAATATCTTCAACTGCATAAATCGTTTTAATGGTAGGTATAGTCAAGGCGATAACAATGATAATAGGGATAATTGTCCAAGTAATTTCCAATGCCTTGCTGCCGTGCTCTTCGGGAGGCTCGTAATCCATATTGTCTTTTCTCTCACGGTATTTCCAAACAATGATAACGAGCAGCGCGAACACAACTATAACAACTATTGACATCAGTAGGATTGAATAGTTGATCAGCCCGGCAAGTTCCCTGGCAACAGGACCCTGCGGATCAAATACAACAAGCTGTTCACATCCGCTCAGGACAGCCATTGATAAAATCGCAATCAATGAACCTAACAAACTCTTTTTCTTCACTTCGTCCTCTCCCCTCGAAATTTGGTTGCATGATAGCAATCACAATCTCAGACTATAGTTATAACATGCAAACTATTATTTTAAATAAGGTAAACAGTGGAAGATTGTGATTTTTATCACACTTGCTCATACTCCTATTCTAGCATAAGTCTAATTTGTCACAGTATGTTCAATTGTGAACAATTTATGAAAACATTTAATGTAAAACCAAGATTCACCAAAATTCCATTGCAATTTTAAAAAAAGAATACACTAAAACTTTATTAAAAACTTGGCTTAGTGAAATGATTCACAAATAAAACTGACAAATTATTTAGGAAGTTTATCGGAAAGGTGATATTCCATGCAAACAGTAAGGATTATTGTGATTGGCCAATCAGTTTTCTCCATAAAACCGTATCTAGAATGCCATATAAAATCGTGTAAGTAAAGCAATCGAATTTTTACCTATGAATAAGATGTTAAAAGCGAATTTTAAAAAGTGCGAAATGTTGTCACAAAGATTTGGAGAAATTGTTAACAGCTTCCTTCCTGGTTTGAACTTACTTTCTTCCCAATCTACGATTGAAGTAGTGTGATTAAACTAACAGGGGGAAAGGCAATGGAAATAAAACGAAGAACGTTATTGAAAGCCACTGCTATTTCAATGGCAATGGCAGCTGCCGGTTGTCAGCAAAAAGAAGCTAAGCCAGCGGGTGCCCAAGCCAAGGCTGCTTCAATAGAACCAGATGAATGGAAAAAGACGGTCTGCCGTTTTTGCGGAACCGGCTGTGGAATCCTGGTTGGCGTGAAGGATGGAAAGGTGATCGCTACGAAAGGAGATCCGGAAAATGGTTCAAACAAGGGGCTAAACTGTGTTAAGGGCTACTACGTCGGAAAAATTCTTTTTGGCAACGACAGGCTGACTAAGCCTCTCATTCGCGAAGATAAATCAAAAAAGGGAACAATGGAAGGCTTCAGGGAAGCAACCTGGGAAGAAGCACTAGACCTTGTATCAACTAAACTGTTGGAAGCGTACAAAAAGGACCCGAAATCAATTGCCTTTTGGGGTTCTGGACAGCAAACCATCATGGAAGGATATGCAAGTGTAAAGCTTTGGAAGGCCGGCCTCCTGAGCAATAATATCGATCCGAATGCGCGTCTTTGCATGGCGAGTGCCGTAACCGGCTTTATGTCCACGTTTCAATCGGATGAACCAATGGGCTCGTACAGGGACCTGGATGAAGCCGATGTCTTTGTGACATGGGGAGCCAATATGGCCGAGATGCATCCCGTTTTGTATTCGCGTTTGACGGCACGAAAGCTTAGCGAGCCAGGGACGAAGCACTATGATTTGACCACTCGGGTTTCGCGCACCTCCGAAACCGCCGATGTGAAAATGGTCTTCAGGCCGCAAACCGATTTGGCCATTGCAAATGCAATTGCGAACTATCTTGTTCTAAATGACAAGTATGATAAAAAATTCACAAAGGAACATCTTCAGTTCAAAGCTGGTACTGAAAACCTTGGGCACTCCTTCAAGGATGATTACGATGTAACAGAGCCTGGTGCTTCCGCTGACAAAGACTGGGTTATTAGTTTCGAAGAGTACAAGGAAAAGCTTAAGCCATATACGTTCGAGTATGTTGAGAAATTATCCGGTGTTCCTGCTAAAGATCTCGAAGCTTTGGCAAATGAATTTGCGGACCCATCGAAAAGAATCGTTTCCCTTTGGACAATGGGCGCCAACCAGCACACGCGAGGAACCTGGATTAACAACCTCATTTACAATCTTCATTTATTGACCGGAAAAATTTCAAAACCAGGAAGCGGGCCATTTTCCTTAACAGGACAGCCAAGCGCCTGTGGCACTGCCCGGGAAGTCGGGGTCTTTTCCCATCGCTTGCCTGCGGATCTGGTCGTTAAAAATCCTGAGCACCGCCGCTATTCCGAGTTGATCTGGAACCTGCCAAAAGGATATTTGGATCCAATTGAGAAGCCAGGCTATCATACTGTGAAAATGTTCCGTGAACTCGGAAAAGGGAATGTGAAGTTCCTTTGGAGCATGTCGAACAACTGGGGGCAAACGATGCCAAAGCTGAACCGCTTCCGTGGAAATGATGCTGACGGTAAAGGAGTTCTTGACGGTTTTATTGTTGTCTCAGAGGTGTATCCGACCCGCTCCACCGAGCTTGCCGATGTTGTTTTTCCTGCCGCTATGTGGGTAGAACGCGAGGGCCAATTCGGAAATGCCGAGCGGCGGACAAATGTTTTTGAAAAATGCATCGATGCACCTGGTGAGGCAAAATGGGATTTATGGACCATTGTCCAGGTAGCAAAAAGAGTTCTTGATGGCAGGAAAATTGACGATAAACCTGCGTTTGATGTGCTGTTCGGTATGATTTGGGATAAGGGAAAGGCAGACATGATCGAGGATCAGCGTGAAGTAAATAAACTCCTTTGGGAGGAATACCGCCAGTTCACGAACCCTCATGAGCATAAAAATCCAGAAGTGCAGGAGCTGGGCAAAAAGCTGAAGCTTCTCGGAAAGCAAATGGCACCATATGAGGAGTATGTCAAAAAGGGATTGTGCTGGCCGGTTAGAAATATCAACGGTACGTGGGTTGAAACCAATTGGCGTTACGCTGATGGGAAGCAGGAAGACGGCTTTGACCAGATTGGCATCGAACAGTTTGGGACAAAAGGCAAATACGATAATATCGATTTTTATAAATCTGCCGAACATAGGCCATCTGTTCTTTTCCGGCCATTCGAGGATGCCGCAGAAATCCCGGACAAAGACTATCCATTCTGGCTGTGTACAGGAAGGGTGCTTGAACACTGGCACAGCGGCTCAATGACAAGGCGTGTGCCAGAATTGCACCGCGCAATGCCGGAAGCCCTTTGTGAAATACATCCTGATGATGCCAAGGCTCTCGGAATTAATGAAGGAGATAAGGTCAAAGTCGTATCACGGCGTGGCGAGGTTGAGATTAAGGCAGTCACGAAGGGAAGAGGCAATCCGCCGAAGGGATTGATATATGTTCCATTCTTTGCCGAAGAAACATTGATCAACCTTGTCACTTTAGATTGTTATTGCCCGATATCCAAACAGCCTGATTATAAAAAATGCGCCGTCAAGGTCGTAAAGGCATAGGGGGAGAGGTCATTGAAAATGAAAGAATTAAGCTTTTTAGGTTTGTTCATTCTTGTCCTTATTGCCGCGATCGGATCATCAAAATTATACACTGCAAGCCAGGAAGCAGTTGTGCCGAAAACTCAAACTGCAGGCCTAATCCAATTGAGTGAGGACGGAAGGCAGGATGCGGCCACGATGCAGCTGATCAGTCCGCCGCCAACCCAGCCTGCTGACCATATTAATAGATGGAACCCGGAGCTGCGCCATGAAAGCTGCCTTGCGTGCCATGGGGTGGAAGGGACAGGTGCGCCAACCCCTTCAAAGAATCATTTTTACGAGGAAAATACAAAAGGTAAGATTTTCAGGGATAATTGTATTCAGTGCCATGTCACGCAGAACGACAAGAAACCGGCATTTAACCGTGAAAAGTAATAGATTTGTGAAAATTTCAGCATCTAGAAAGGAAGCGGCTTAATGGTCATCTCTGGACTTTATATTGTTACGATTGATGGAAAAGCAGAATTAGCGGCGAATGAAATTAACAGGCTCCCGGGCGTTGAAGTACATCATGTTGAAGGAAATAAAATCGTCCTGGCCATTGAAACGGTTACTCTTGATGAGAGCTATAAGCTGGCTGATTCATTTAAGAAAGTGGATGGTGTTTTGGCAATCTGTCTTGTTTATAGCAACTTTGAGGATGAACCCTATTATAAAGGAGAGCAGCTATTGTGAGCGAACGGCTGAGCAGGCGCGCTTTCCTTGCGTTGAACTGGAAAAGCGCGGTTGGTTTCCTCGGTAACGCAATTATCCCGCAGGTTGAAGATGAACGTGATTTCTTCAGGCCCCCGGGTGCAGGGTCCGAGCTGGAATTCATCTCTTCATGCACCCGATGCGGTCTTTGCAAGGACGCTTGTCCAGAACAAACAATTTCATTATTTTCGGCTGCCAGCGGTGCAAAGCTCGCTATGACTCCGTACCTTGACCCAAATGACTTACCATGTACGTTTTGTGGGAAGTGTGTTGACGTATGCGCGGATGGAGCCCTGAGCGAGGAGAATTTTTCATTCGGACCAAAGCTTGGCACAGCCTCAGTGATAGAGGAAAACTGCCTAGCCTATAAAGAAGTCATGTGCGACTCTTGTTATCGTGCATGTCCGAAAAAAGGCAGTGCAATCCGAATCCTAGCAGGAAAGCCTGCCATTGCTGAGGAGGACTGCAATGGCTGTGGGCTGTGTGTCCAGGGATGTATCGCTGAATACAAAGGGATGATCGTGAATCCTTTTGTAGCTGACTAGAGTGCTTTTACTCTGTGCATGTTTCCTCGCATTTTACGTCATACTAACTATGGAAAACACAGGAAAGTGGTGGGTATGATGGTAAAATGGGATGAGCAGGGAGCGCCCAACAATAATCTGCTTCCAAACACGATAAAAAGTTCAAATCTGGTTGGGAAAAACGAGGAGCATGAATTTTCAGAGGAACTATCCGATGGCGGCGAACGAAATCGCAACATCCGTAATATGACAAATAAAAAATAAGACGATGCAGCAAGTCTGCATCGTCTTTTCTATTACTGTTTAGTTCCACAAGGAAAGCTTCCCCGAAATTGCATCGCACGAAATTACGCGATAGCTCACTGGAGGAGCGCCTAGCGCCTAGTGTACTTCGGTCCCCTCGTTACGATAAGTCAACTTCAATTCGCTAGCGTCCATCGTGTTTCCTTTATCTCCGTCGAGGCCCTCCACAAGGAAGGCTTCGGCAGCATCAGCATCGCACGAAGAAAAAGTGATAGCACAAGGAAAGCGTCCCCGAAATACATCGCACGAAATTACGCGATAGCGTAATGAGGATTTTCGAGGAGTCCATACGGCGCTGACCACAAAGGAAAGCTTCTGAGAATATTCATCGCAGGGACACAAAGGAAAGCATCCGTGAATTAACATCGCAGAGACAGGCGGCTCTTTGCCTGGCTCGAGGCGGTTTTTGCCTGTCACGAAGGCACTTCCGCTTTTCTTACTTCTTTTTTGATTTTAAGCTTTTCGCTTCGGCTAATTGCTTAACCGCTTGCTGTCCAAATACTGCGACTCCAGTTGCAATTATTCCATTTGTTATAGCCTCAATCGTATAACCAAAACCCAGGCCTGCAAGGACAAGCGAAAGTCCAAACAACACCCAGATAATTGCCCAATCCGGTACCTTTGGAGTCTGCTTCAATGCGTATCCAATCACCCATAAAACCGGCACAAGAAAAAAGTAATTTTGATTTAAAAACTGCAGTAAATCCATCATTTTTCACCTCCCCTAACACTTTATGGGACAAGTAAAGAGATGGCTTGTACATAACCCCAACCATTCAAATATTTTTAGTAAAGGCTTTTTTACGGCTGCTTGTTGATTTTTTACAAAATTGAAGGGGAGCGCGAAGATTGTTTTAAAATCCTTAGCTAACAGTTTGATAATAGGTTTATATTTGGAAGCTTTCCTTGTGCAGTGCACTTTCACCAGGGGGGATTCTTATATGCAGCCGTAATAAATAGCGTTGTGTAACAGAGCGTATTGACGACTCTATGAGCCAAATAAAGTGGTGTCGGGTCGCCAATAGAGGTTCTTGACGACCTTGCAAGGCAAATGAAGTGGTGTCGGGTCGCCAATAGTAAATCGGATAAATCCTGTGATAGGGTGCGTGCTACATAGTAAAAATATCGATTTAATTAAAGCTTGTTACTGCAATAGACAATTGAAACTATATCTTAAAATCGAAAAAAAGATAAAATTTTTTTTAGACCATGTCCTTTTTGCCTGTTCATCTATATATAAAGGGTGAAAGGAGGTGATGGACATGGCACAAGCAATTCTTGCTCAATCAACACTTCGACTAGTGTTCGAAACGGGCGTCGACGTGAAAGGAGAGCCGATCTTTAAGTCAAAAACCTTTACCAACCTGAAGAAAGAAGCGACACCGGATCAAATGCACCAGGCTGCTATCGCACTTGCAGCTCTATGCGTAGACCCGCTTACTTCAGTGGAAAGGAATGACCGCTCCGAGATTCTGGGCTAATGGGTTAAAGAACCTTTTAAGGAAGGAGGTGAAACATGATGGCCAAAACACTAGAGCTGAACTTTATGACGGAAACTGGAAAGGTTTCGAGGTTGGCAATTGATAATCCAAAAGAGCCAATTGACCAGGCTGTCGTTAAGCAATCAATGGAACAAATCATTGCTTCAAATGCATTCCATTCTCCGAATGGAAATTACACTGCAGTTGAAAGTGCCAGGGTAATCGAACGCAATGTCACAGACTACGAAATCGTGTAATAAAGTAAAATTTTAATTAGGATGGGGAGCTTCCTGCCCATTAATGAAGGTAAATGAGAAGCCGGATTCAAATTGAAGCCGGCTTCTCTTCAATAATTGACTTAAGGGAGGTGGTGGAAATGGATCAATTCGTGCCAATCATAAGTGAAGTCGGCTTTCCAATCGTTGTGACACTGTACCTGTTATACCGGATTGAAACCAGACTTGATATGGTTGTTCAATCGATCCAGGAACTGCCCGCAAAATTGAAGGAAAGTCTATAAAAACCAACCTGTCAAGACCCCAAATCTTGACAGAGGCTTAGCTGAGATGGTACATTCAAAGAAGCCGTTGCACTGAATTGAATGCAAACAACGTGCTTATTCAAAGGTGCCAAACCAGTTTGAATGGGAAGCGTCTCGTATGCTCTCTCCAGTGTAAATGGCAAAATTTTACGCATGGCTATAATAAGCCAATAGGAGGATTTTTTTACATGAAAAACGGTAAAGTAAAATGGTTTAATGCTGAAAAAGGTTTTGGATTTATCGAAGCTGAAGATGGAAACGATGTATTCGTTCACTTTTCCGCAATTCAATCCGAAGGCTTCAAAACATTGGAAGAAGGCGAAGAGGTATCCTTCGAAGTAGTTGAAGGTGCACGCGGACCTCAAGCAGCTAACGTAACGAAATTATAATTGAACGAATCCTATACAAAAACAGCCTGGCGAAATTGCCTGGCTGTTTTTTTGATAATTTAGGTATTTATAAAATCAAGCGTGTCTACGTCTAGCTCCAGCGCCTATCGCCTAGCAAACTTCAGGCCTCCTCCCTACGATAAGTCATCATCGAATCGCTATCGCTCTTCGTGATTCCTTTATCTCAGTCGAAGTCCCTCCATTTTGTACGGCGATGACCAAGGCGCTTCCGCTTTTATTCTTTGTTTCCTTTAATTGGGACACCCCGCCATGCGGCAATATGTTTTATAATGAGAGAAATAAGAGAAATTTGGAAGAGGTGGAGAAAGTGAAATTTATCCATACGGCCGACTGGCATCTCGGCAAGCTGGTCCACGGAATCTACATGACAGAATACCAGCGTGAAGTGCTTAACCAATTTATTGAAGCTGTTGAAGAGGAAAAGCCTGACGCAGTCGTCATAGCCGGAGATTTGTATGACAGGTCCGTACCACCAATCGATGCTGTAAACCTATTGGATGAGGTCCTGTTCCGCTTGAATGTCGAACTCAAAACGCCGATTATCTCGATAGCCGGAAACCATGACAGCGCCGATCGTCTTTCCTTTGGGAGCTCATGGTACAAGCAAAGCCAATTCTACTTATCTGGCAAACTTACAGACTCGTTTAAACCGATACATATAAATGGAGTAAACTTTTACCTTGCACCGTATGCCGAGCCTGGTGTCGTCAAAGAATTGCTCGACGATCCAACAATCCACACACATCACGATGCAACAAAAGCAATCATAGGGAAAATCGAAGAGACAATCAATCCAAACGAGCCGAACATATTTGTCGGACACGCATTTGTCACCGGCGGACAAAGCTGTGATTCAGAGCGGCTGCTGTCCGTTGGTGCATCCGGCTGTGTCGGGGCTGAACTTTTCGCTCCATTTTCCTACACAGCACTAGGCCATCTGCATAGCCCTGAAGCAATTAGGCATAACACAATTAAGTATTCTGGATCTTTATTGAAATACTCCTTTTCGGAAGCGAAGCATAAAAAAGGTATCTCAATCATTGAAATGGAAAACGACGGAAGTTTCAATCATCGGTTCCGCCCTCTCACACCGAAGCAGGACATGCGCGAGCTTCAAGGATACATTGATGAACTGCTTGATCCGTCATTTTATGAAAAACAAAAATGCGATGATTTTTTGAAAGTGACCCTGCTGGATGAAGGCAGCCTGATCGACCCGATGGGGAAACTCCGCCAGGTTTACCCTAATGTCCTTCATATGGAAAAAAGAATCGATGCCCTGGACCAAAAGAGAAAGCAATCCTTCTCGATCGGCGAATCCCGTCAAAAAAAATCAGAACTCGAATTGTTCGAGCAATTTTACCAGGAAATGACCTCGTCCGAATTCACAGAGGAAAAACGCTCGATCATCTCCAGTGTCATCGAAACAGCAGTCAAAGAGGAGGTGCCGGTATGAGGCCAATAAAGCTAACGATGCAGGCATTTGGCCCATATGCCGGCAGAGAGGAAATCGACTTTTCCTCACTCGGAAATAAGACAATGTTTGTGATTTCCGGAAAAACCGGCTCAGGGAAAACAACAATATTTGATGCAATCAGCTACGCGATTTATGGGAAGGCAAGCGGGGAAGACCGCACTGGCGCCGACCTCCGCAGCCAATTTGCAAATGATAATTTGCCAACCGAAGTATCCCTGGACTTTTCGCTTCGCGGTAAAATGTATACCATCGTCCGCACCCCGCAGCAAGAGCGGAAAAAGGAGCGGGGAGAAGGTACCAAAACAGTACCGGCAACCGCCTACCTATACGAAATGGACGACAGCGGCAAGCCAAAACTGGTCGCATCGAAAATTACCGAAGTAGAAGACAAGATAAAGGAAATCATGCTGATTGACGCTAACCAATTCAGGCAAATCCTGATGATACCTCAGGGAGAATTCCGGAAGCTGCTCACCTCCGACAGCCGCGAAAAGGAAGTCATCCTGCAGCGCCTTTTCCATACCCAGCTTTACAAGCTCGTCGAAGAAAAGTTGAAAGCCGAAGCGCAGGAACTAAAGAAAAAAGTCGATGAAACCACCAGTAAACGGAGCGACTCGCTAAAACGAATCCAGGCTGCCTATACAGAGGAACTGATGGAACTCCTTGAAGCAGGAAGCACCAACGATACACTTATCCTGCCGCTCCTTCGCGGCGAGATCTCGAGGATGCAAGCCGAAATCGAAACGCTTAGCCAGCAAGCCAAAGCCAAACAGCTAGAACAGGACAACCTGAAACAGCAGCACTTTGCAGCTGAAAACATTCTCAAGCAAATGAAGGCACGCGAGGAATTCAAAGCAAAACAACAAGATCTCGAAGGCCAGAAAGATCTTTTTTTGGAAAAAGAGAAGCACATCTCCCTCGCAAGGAAGGCAGCGCTGCTTGCATCGCAGGAAGAGCTTTGCCACCGCCTGAAAAAAGAGGTTGATGACGCCACCAGGGCCGCTGACGCCCTCCGGGAAAACATGAAGCGATTGACAGAACAAAAAGAACTTCGCGAAAAGGAATTTGAACAGGAAAAATTACGTGAGCACGAGCGCCAGCATGCAACGGAAGCCGAAAATAAACTCGCAGCCATCAGAGAAGACGTGTTTTCACTAGACTCCGTCCAAAAGGAAACCGAGAAAATCCGGATTGTCCACGGCAAGAAAAAGGATCAGCAAGCCTTTGCTGAAAAGAATCTTGACGGTACCGAACAAACTGAACAGTCACTTCTTTTACAAAAAGCGGACATAGAAAAAGCTTATATTGCCAAGCTGGAAACAGAGCATAAGTTGGAGAAGGTTCAAGCTGGCCTGTCAAGCCTTGCCAAGCTGGAGGAGTTGAAATCTCGCCATCAGAAGGCAGTGCGTGATGAAGAAGCAAAAGCGGGGATCTTTAGCCAGGCTGAAACGCGCTATAAGGCCGCCAGGGAAGAAGTCGAAAAAATCGAGGGAAAATGGCTGAAAGGCCAGGCTTCAATACTGGCTGCTACACTCAATGATGGCTCTGCATGTCCCGTTTGCGGAAGCACCCATCATCCGTTACCTGCGGCCAATGATAACAGCGAGATCCCACATGAACAGGACATCAAAAAGGCAAAACAGTTTGCGGCTTCACTTGAAAGAGAAAAAAGCGAAGCAGAAGTTGCCTATTCCGGCAGCAAAATGATTGCTGCAAGACTATCAGAGGATGTAAAGAGTACTGCCGAAGAGTTGTCCGGCAGCCATTCGGCATATCTGGCGGGCAAGGAAGATGATTTCAGGGCGGCACTTGTACAGGAGCAGGAGTCATTAATGGCAGCAAAAGGAAAGGCCCTCAAACTGCTAGCTGACAAGGACAAGGTCGAAAAAGCACTGGCAGCTTCAGTTGAAAAAAAGATTTCGCTACAAAAGGAAATTCAGGAGTGCAGGACAGCAATAAGCGGGCTTGCCATCCGCGAGGCAGAATTGAAAACAATGCTTGAGCGAATGCTCACTGTCGTACCGGAAGAACTTAGGACCGTGGAGAGGTACGAAAAAGCATTCAAGCAGGCGAAGGAAAAACGTGAGCTTTTATTTGAACGATTTAATAATGCCGTGAAGCACTATCAGGAGTCAATCCAGCGTCATGGATCCGAATCGGCCCGCCTTGAAGAAGCAGCACGTTACCATGAGCGGAAAACACTTGAACTGGCCGAAGAAAGAGAAACATTCAAGACACAAATGCTGGTGCAAGGGTTTGAGACGTATTCCGCATACGCTGGTGCACGGTTGACTGATATACAGATCTCAAGGCTCGAACAGGAAGTGAGCACGTATCATCAGGATGTGAGAATTTGTTCTGAACGCCTTGCGGAACTCGCTCATCTTGAAGGAGTGACCCCTCCGGATTTGGAAAGTCTAACTGCTGCAATCAAGGCTGCAGCGGATGAGATGGACCAAATTAACCAAAATGCTAGGGACATATTTTTGAAAAAGACCCAGAATCAAGACATTCTCTTAAATGTAGAAGCATTGAATGCGGAAGTTAAAGAGCTTGAAAATAGATTTAAGGTTCTCGGCCACCTATCAGACATTGCCCGCGGGCAGAATAGCCAGAAGCTGACTTTCGAACGATATGTTCTTGCAGCGTTCCTCGACGATATTTTACGCGAAGCAAATGGAAGGCTGGCAAAAATGACGTCAGGCCGATTCGAGCTTCGAAGGAAAACCGACCGTTCAAAAGGAAATGTCCAGAGTGGCTTGGAACTGCTTGTTTTCGACCAGTATACGGCACAGGAAAGGCATGTCAAAACATTGTCAGGCGGCGAAAGCTTTAAGGCATCTCTGTCACTCGCACTTGGACTGGCTGATATAGTCCAGGCCCACGCTGGCGGAGTATCGCTCGAAACTATGTTTATAGATGAAGGGTTTGGGACTCTTGATCCGGAATCACTAGATCAGGCAATTGATACGTTAATTGATATTCAATCAAGCGGCCGGCTAGTAGGGATCATTTCACACGTACCAGAACTGAAAGAGCGGATAGATGCAAGGCTCGAGGTAATCTCAACCCAGTCAGGAAGTAAAACTGAATTTGTACTCGGTGTATAGAGTGAAAGCCGCAGCAGCCGCTGCGGCTTTTTGCTATAAGTGAGATTAGTAGAAAAAGTAAATACAGGATTTACGGCTGATTCTTTTCTGTTTATAATTTATTTATCAGAATTTTCTTTAGACGAAAGCGGTGCTGCCATGGTACTAACAAAACTGGAAAAGAAGATGCTTTTGTATGCAATTTTTATCAGCCTTGCCTTCGTCTTTATTGTGTTTAATACAGAAAGACTTGCGTCAATCAGTAATCCAAGAAATGCTGTTGGGTTCCATACAATTTTCGAATTATTCTCGATCGCTATCTCTTTTGCAATTTATACATATTCCTGGAGAAGGTATAAACATACTAAATCCAGCCAACTGCTTTATCTATCTGTCTCATTTTTAATCGTTGGACTTTTGGACTTGTTTCACATGCTTACTTTTCCCGGCATGCCGTATTTATTCGGAGAAAGTTCTGCTCAGAAATCAATCTGGTTCTGGATACTTGCACGCTTAAGTGAATCCGTCCTGTTTCTCCTAATCCTCCGATTTCCATCACAATCCGGGAAGAAGGATAGGCGGCTCCCTATGCTTAGCGTTGCTCTCATATATGTTGCGGCTTCGGCAACAATTGTGTATATGTTTAATGAAATGCTGCCAGTTCTTATTAATGAAGGCGTAGGAACTAGCATTTTAAAAAATAGTGTTGAATATTTTATCTCTATTCTCCATTTAGTTGCGATGTGCATCACATTGGTTCTTTATCGGAAATCTGGTAAAAGCCTTTACCTGTACCTTGCTCTTGCCTGTTTGTGCATGTTCCTTTCAGAGATAGTTTTCACGATGTATCAAAGTGTATATGATGTGCTTAACTTTATGGGGCACTTGTACAAAATTTTCGGGTATTATTTTGTCCTTCAAGGCGTTTTTTTTAAGCTAATTGATAATGACAAACAAAAAGAAAATGAACTCCAACGTGCAAAGCAGGAACTTAACCTGATTATTTCCGAAGTAGATGGAATCATTTTTAAAATAAAAAAAATGGATGGAAGATTCGTTTTCACCTTCTGCAATGGTGATATTCTGCGATTGTTAAACCTCCGGCCCCAAGAGGTAGCTGGAAAAACAATGGGAGAAGTCATTCCAGCTCTTAATGATAAGCTAGAGGTTTATTATCAGGAAGCGTGGGAGAAAGGGCATTCTGTGGAATATGAGTTTGATTTAGATTCTACCAAATATTTTGTATCGCTGAAGCCCCTTTTCCTAAATGGGAGAGTGGATGAACTAATCGGGTCTGCTTTGGATATTACACGGATTAAAGAAATGGAAGAGGCAATCCGCAATAATGAAAAATTAGGTCTCCTAGGGGAACTTGCTGCAGGAATAGCCCATGAGGTACGGAATCCGCTTACAACCTTGAAAGGCTTCCTCCAGCTTTTGAATTCCGATTTGGACGAGCATAAGAAAACCTTCGTCAACCTGATGTTATCTGAGGTCGACCGGATCGAAATAATCACCGATGAATTCATGACCGTTGCCCGTCCGCACGCAAGGCCGCATACTCATGAAGAGGTTCTTGAGGTTATCGAACAGGTATATAAATTCATGCAGCCGCAAGCCTTATTAAAAGGTGTCACAATGAAGATTGAAATTAAAAGCGAGCCAGAAGCAATCCTCTGCGAAAAAAACCAACTTAAACAAATTTTTATAAATATCA
>NZ_HG964497.1:26589-88608 GCF_000613125.1 Bacillus sp. EB01 | reverse complement strand
TTGGAGATGTCGCCTACGACCGTACATCTTTTGCGAAAAGGGAAAATGGAAAGGAATCGGTAGGCACCCAGACCGCACTATGGGGGATAACAGCGGGCGTATATTTAGCTTTGCTGGGGCCTGATGGCATTGAGGAAGTTGGGCAAACGATCATGCAAAATAGCCAGTATGCAGTCCAGCAATTAAATCAGATTGAGGGTATTAAAGGATCCCGTCTTGTGTCGCCATTTTTTAAAGAATTCATTGTAGATTTTAATAATACTGGCCTTCAAGTTAGTGAGATTAATCAACAATTGATAGAGAGGAAAGTTTTTGGAGGAAAGGATCTTTCACAGGAGTTCCCTGAGTTTGGCCAGGCAGCTTTGTTTTGTGTAACTGAGGTTCATACCAAGGAAGATATTGATTATCTTGTTCAATCCATTCATGAAATTGTATCTGCTGCGAAATAGAAAGGAGTTATGACAATGAAAAGGATTCAACGCACGAGTAAAACCCGTGATTTCCATCAAGCAAAATGGAATGAACCGATTATCTTTGAACTTCATCAGCCTGGTGAAAAGGGCGTCGAACTCCCGCCAGCCAATAAAAAAGTTGTAATGGCAGTTGGGGATGGCATCTCGGCAATTCCGCCAGCAATGAGGAGGAACGCTAAGCCGAATCTTCCCGAAATCGGGCAGGCACGCGTTCTACGGCATTACCTAAGACTGTCCCAGGAAACTCTTGGTTCAGATTTTAACGTGGAGATTGGACAGGGCACCTGTACGATGAAATATATTCCCAAAATTAATGAAATGCTTGTTCGTGATCCAAAAATGACAGAACTTCATCCGCTTCAGGACGAGGAAACAGTTCAGGGAATGCTTGAGATTTTTCACAAGCTGGATTTATGCATGAGGGAAATCTCAGGAATGGATTACTTTTCATTCCAGCCAAGCAGCGGGACACAGGCATTATTTGCAATGGCATCCATCGTAAGAAAATATCACGAGCAAAGGGGAGAAGGGGAGCAGCGCAATGAAATCATTACAACGATTTTCTCCCATCCATCCCAGGCGGCAACCGCGGCTGTAAAAGGTTATAAAATCATTACCCTGCACCCCGATGAAAATGGGTTTCCTGATATCGAGAAGCTGAAAGCGGCAGTATCGGAAAGAACGGCAGGTTTTGTAGTTGCCAACCCTGAAGATACGGGGATTTTTAATCCAAGAATTAAAGAGTTTACGGATATCGTCCATCAGGCAGGCGGCCTTTGCTTTTATGACCAGGCAAATGCAAATGGACTATTGGGAATTACAAGGGCGAAAGAAGCGGGATTTGATATGTGCTTCTTTAACCTTCATAAAACGTTCGCTGCACCACATATGTGCGGAGGACCGGCAACGGGTGCACTAGGGGTAATTGCTGAACTGAAAGAGTATTTGCCTGTACCAATTGTTGGATCTTCTAACGGGAGATACACGCTTTGTTATGATTTAAAACATTCGATTGGAAAAGTCCGCTCCTTCCATGGAGTTGCCCAAACAGTGCTTCGAGCATATGCCTGGATTCGGTCACTTGGAGCTGAGGGGCTGAAGGAAGTAGCGAAAATTGCTGTATTGAATAATAACTACATGTACCATCGTGTTTTGGCCATTCGCGGGGCTGGGGCGCCATATATAAAAGGGCACAGGCTAGAGCAGGTCCGCTATAGCTGGGAGCAGCTGACGAGAGAAACAGGTGTTACAACCGAGGATGTTACGCTGCGAATGGCTGATTTTGGACTCCATTACTGGACGAGCCACCATCCATACATCGTAAAGCAGCCATTCACCCTTGAACCAACTGAATCCTACTCAAAAGAGGATTTGGATGAATACATTCATGCATTGGAGCAGATCTCCAAAGAAGCCTATGAAAATCCGGAAATAGTTAAGGCTGCACCCCAAAATAGTACAATTCATAAATTGGACGAGCAAGATTTTCTTGATAACCCTGAAAAATGGTGCATTACCTGGCGTTCTTATTTTAAAAAGACAGAAGTATATGAACCAGCTAAGTAAATGTTTAAAGAAAATGGGGGGCTGTAATTTGAAAAAGTACGTATCGTTTCTGATGGTTGTGGTTTTAGTTTTATTATCTGCATGCTCCAATAATGCATCTGGCGATGAAGGGAACAAAGGAAATTCAAAGAATCCATCGGGGACGATTACTATTTGGGGATGGGATGTGGCTGCTGCTACAATGAAAGAAGCAGTAGACAAGTTTCAGGAAAAACATCCTGATGTAAAAGTAAAAGTAGAGGATTTTAACAGCTCTGATCTATATGATAAGTTAACAGTCGGCCTTGCAGCTAGAGGTTCTGGACTGCCTGATGTTGTATTAATGGAAGATGAGCGGATACCGGGTTACCTTTATCAGTTTCCTGAGGGATTTTTAAAACTGAATGAATTGGGTTATGACAAATACAAAGATTCGTTCAACCCCGCTAAAGTAGCTGCAGTTCAGGATAAGGATGGAAATTTTATCGCCGCACCATGGGATATTGGGCCGGCAGGAGTATTCTATCGTGTCGATTATTTTGAAAAAGCAAATATTGATCCTAACTCTATTGAAACATGGGATGACTATATCGAAGCCGGTAAAAAGATTAAGGAAGCAACGGGTGCGAAGTTACTCCCAATTGATATCCCAAATTACGATGGCGTATTTCAGATGATGATGCAGCAGCAGGGCCTCTCTTATTTTGATAAGGAAGGGAATATTACGCTGCAATCAGAGGAAGCGATCCGATCGATGGAAGTAATCAAAAAGCTTCATGACGAGGATTTGATTTTAAACAATAAAGGTTGGGATGGGATTGTAACGGCAACCGTAAATGGAAGTGTTGCTACAATACCTTATGGTGTCTGGTATGCAGGTTCTATCATGGATCAGGCAGCAGATTTAAAGGGTAAATGGGATGTCTTTTATCTGCCAGGCTTTAAAGAAGGCGGCACTAGATATGCGAATGTGGGAGGTTCATCGCTTCTGGTCCCTTCTACAAGCAAAAATCAATCTGCAGCTTATGCCTTTGTAGAATTTTTTACAACAGATAAAGACTCTCAGCTGTTGGGATTTGAAAAATATGGACTTTTCCCATCTTTGAAGGAAACCTATAGTGCCCCTCAATTTACCGGCAATAGTGAGTACTTTAATAATAGTCCGATTTTCAAAAAGTTTGCTGATATTGTAGATCAGGTACCTGAAATTCATGTTAACGAAAATTTTGCTAAAGCGAGCAGTTTGAATAGCAATGCCCAGGCGGCCATATTGCTGGAAAATAAACCCGTTGAATCGGCGTTAAAAGATGCACAAAAGCAGCTTGAAAATGAAACTAAAAAATAGGTAAAGGAAAAGAGCTGAGAGGTTGTATACCAATCCTCTCAGCTCTATCACTTTATAAAGCAGGAGGCGACACAGGTGGACCAGACTGAAAAGGTTACAACAACGGTAATGAACATTGAGGTTAAAACGAAAAAGCCTTTAATTACTCCAAGAAGTGCTCCTTACTTTTTTCTTGCACCTGCATTTCTTCTCATTTTATTGTTTACTGTCTATCCATTCTTTTCTTCATTTATTTTAAGCTTTCAGGAAGTACGCGGCATTCAAAAAACATTTGTAGGTTTAGCCAATTACATAAGGTTGTTTCAGGATCCAATATTCTATAAGTCACTCATCAACACATTTCAAATCCTGGTTATCCAGGTCCCAATCATGCTTTTTTTCGCCTTGTTGATTGCGGTAGGACTCCATTCTTCCATGTTAAAGGGGAAAGCTTTTTTTAGGATTTCTTATTTTATGCCAGCAATCACAGCTCTTGTTGCCGCGTCGATAGTTTTTATGATTTTATTGGATGAACAATTTGGGCTTATTAATTATTTTCTGTCCCTTATTGGGGTTAATCCTATTTCATGGCTGAATACACCTTTTTGGGCAAAAATGTCCGTCATTCTTGTTATGACTTGGAGATGGACAGGCTATAATATGGTCATTTTTCTAGCAGGCCTGCAAAATATTCCTTCAGAGTTATATGAAGCAGCGAGTATTGATGGGGCTGGCAAGATAAAGCAATTTTTCATGATTACAATCCCTCAATTAAAGCCCGTCTTTATTTTTACTGTTGTCATGTCAACGATTGGAACCCTGCAGCTTTTTGATGAACCGTTCATTTTAACAAATGGCGGGCCAAATGCAGCTACAATGACGATAACTCTCTATTTATATGAAACTGGCTTTAAGTTTTTTGACTTTGGTTATGCTTCGGCAATAGCATATGTCCTGGTTATGATTACAGCTTTTGTCTCATGGATTCAAATGAAACTGGTAGGTGATGAGGAGTGATTGCATCCAGGAAATTGGTTTCAAAAATTGTGTTGTATGGTTTATTGATTATTGGTGTCCTGCTATCGATTGGTCCGTTCTATTGGATGATTGTTGGTTCGACCTTGCCTTCAGGAGAGTTGTTTCATCTTCCGCCAAAACTGCTCCCTGGTGATCATCTGGCGGAAAACTTCCAGAGTTTAAACGAATCTCTAAACATTGGCAGAATTTTTTGGAATTCTTTGTTCGTTGCCCTTGTGTATACAGGGTTCGGTACACTCATCAGTGCAATGGCGGGATATGCCTTTGCGAAATTTAAGTTTAAAGGGAAGCAGTTGTTTTTCTTCATTATCTTATGTACATTAATGATTCCTTCCCAGGTAACATTAATTCCGTTATTTGAAATGATGGTTTCCTTTAACTGGCTTAATACGTATCAGGCGATTATACTGCCAACGTTGGCATCACCTTTTGCGATTTATTTGATGAGGCAAAATATGAAGGCTGTCCCAGACTCGATTATTGAGGCATCACGGGTGGATGGTGCAGGTGAGTTTAAGATTTTCTTTTCTGTTATTTTTCCTGTAACGAGACCGGCACTCGCGGCAGTTGCCATTTTCCTGTTTATGTCCCAATGGAATAGTTTGCTCTGGCCGCTAATAACGATGAATTCCAGCGAAATGTTCACGTTGCCGGTCGCTTTATCTAGTTTAATTGGTATGGCGCGGATTGATTATGGGCAGCTAATGCTTGGTACGACATTATCCACGATACCGATTATGATCTTCTTCTTATTGTTGCAAAAACATTTTATTTCCGGGATTTTAGGTGGGGCGGTAAAAGAATAATTTTAAAGTTTGGAAGTTGTAAACATTAATAAATGGAGTATTTTTTACGCTTAAAAAGGATATTGCCATCTACGTGGGGCTCGGTCACTTGTAAAATCGTGGCTGAGTTCTTTTGTGTGAATGAGTTTTTATTAACCATGGGGGTTGTTTTGGTTAAAGGCAAGGGTGTCCGGTGTGACATGGAAGCTTGTAAAAATCGCAGGCATACCGAACGTTACATACGGTGAATGAGAGGACGAGAATTATTTTTCACTTTCTTGAGTTTCCTACTAAATAAAAAACCCTACTCAAGTTGCGAGTAGGGAGATGGTTCCGGTAAAGGAAATGGTTTTTGCTAAAAGGCTCATTCAGTATACCACACTGAGTTTGAAAATGTGTAGCTTTAAGTGAGCTTTGTTTAAATGTCCTTTTTAACTAACTCATCTTCGAAGTAAAAAGTAGAAGGATTTTCTTTGATGGTATAAGAATACTTCTTCATGTTTTTTACAAACATAAGTTTACTGATTGTTACTGTTTCATCAGTTGCTTTTATTGTTACTTTATCTCCAATTTGATACTTGTTTTTTCCAGACAATAGTTAACACCTCTTTTGCAGTTGGTAACGCGTTTCTCCTTGTTACAAGTCGTGATCGGCCTTATCCAGGATTTTTATTCCGATTAATAATTGGGTCGTGTGGTGGGGAAGAAAATGAATTTCACTTAACTTGGGGTCTACATAAGAAATCTCCACGGTGCTCTCCGGATTAAGTCTTTGGTGGTTTTCCGTGATTTGCTCGATCTTTCGATCCAATTCCTTTTGGTTATTCGCAAAAGTGAGTGTAGTCATTGTAGTCATCATCATTCTCCTTTTCGCCATAGTAGACAAAAGTGACTTCCTTCCTCCAATTCACTTTCAGAATTTTGTCCAAGGTATTAATCCTTACCTTCTATCTTACCATTATTCCCGAAAAGTTGTTTCATTAGTGCTCTTTAATTCTAATACATCAGGTGTTTCTCTGTTCATTTTGGTTAAAAGGACCCATACATGATTGCCTTATATATGTGGATAGGGAAGAATATCTCACCAGATTGACTTATTCAGGGCAGCCAAATTGTATGCGATGGCTTTCTTTCCCCAACCCAAAATCGGAGTCACTTTCAACTTATTGTGGATTATTAATTCAAAGTTCAATTGCTTGCATAAATGAGAACGAATGATACGATAATAATATAGTCAGCAATAATTTAATCCGCAAATTAAGAGAATTCCGAAACGAAAACAATGGGCGGTTCTATGCTGAGTTAAAGCAAAGAACCGCCCGTTTTATTGGGAAAAATATTTGCGTTATTAAAAAATATTGCTTATTTATCATTATTCTTGACAAACAATAATTATTTTATAATAATGAGTTTGTGAACAGTAATACAATCACCATAGATTTTAAGGAGGAACTATACATGTCTCTTATTGGAAAACAAGTACAGCCATTTTTTGCAAAAGCTTACCAAAAAGGTGAGTTCATCGATGTAACTGATCAAAACTTCACAGGTAAATGGAGTGTTGTTTGCTTCTACCCAGCTGACTTCACATTCGTTTGCCCAACTGAACTAGAAGACCTTCAAAACCAATATGCAACACTAAAAGACCTTGGAGTTGAAGTTTACTCCGTTTCTACTGATACACATTTCACTCACAAAGCATGGCATGACAATTCTGATACAATCGGCAAAATTGAGTACATCATGATCGGCGATCCTTCCCAAAAGATCTCCCGTGGCTTTGATGTTCTTGATGAAGAAGAAGGACTTGCACAACGCGGTACATTCATCATCGATCCAGATGGCATTGTCCAGGCTGTTGAAATCAATGCAGACGGTATCGGCCGTGACGCTAGCTCACTTGTAAACAAAATCAAAGCGGCACAATACGTACGCAACAATCCAGGCGAAGTTTGCCCGGCTAAATGGCAGGAAGGCGGAGAAACACTTAAGCCAAGCCTTGACCTTGTAGGCAAAATTTAAGGAGCACGATAAACATGTTGTTAGATGCAGATATTAAAGCACAATTGGAACAATACCTCCAGATGATGGAGGGGGATGTACTGTTAAAAGTAAGTGCAGGGTCTGATGATGTATCTCGCGATATGCTGGCTCTCGTTGATGAACTTGCAACAATGTCACCGAGAATTAAAGTAGAGAAAGCAGAATTGGAGAGGACTCCAAGCTTTAGTGTCAACCGTATTGGTGAAGACACTGGAATCGTTTTTGCCGGGATTCCGCTTGGACACGAATTCACTTCCCTTGTTCTCGCTCTCCTGCAGGTTAGCGGAAGGGCTCCGAAAGTGGACCAGAAGCTGCTTGACCAGGCGAAAAGTATTAAGGGTGAATATCATTTTGAATCCTATATCAGCCTGACTTGCCATAACTGTCCTGACGTTGTCCAGGCATTGAATGTAATGAGCCTTGTTAACCCTGGGATTACTCATACGATGATCGATGGCGGAGCATTTAAGGAAGAAGTGGAAAGCAAAGGCATTATGGCAGTCCCGACTGTATTCCTTAATGGCGAATCGTTCGGGGGCGGCCGCATGTCCTTGGAAGAAATTCTTTCCAAGATTGGCAGTGCTCCGGATGCATCCGAATTTGCTGATAAAGAGCCATTTGATGTGCTTGTTGTCGGTGGCGGTCCAGCTGGTGCAAGTGCAGCTGTTTATGCGGCGCGTAAAGGCATTCGCACCGGTATTGTCGCTGAGCGTTTTGGCGGCCAGGTAATGGATACACTCGGCATTGAGAACTTCATTGGCACGAAATATACAGAAGGCCCTAAGCTTGCTGCCACCCTTGAAGAGCATGTGAAAGAGTACAATGTCGATATCATGAACCTTCAGCGTGCTGTTGGCCTTGAAAAGAAAGACCTTATCGAACTCGAGCTCGAAAATGGCGCAGTGCTGAAGAGCAAGACCATTATTCTTTCAACTGGTGCACGCTGGCGAAATGTCGGCGTTCCAGGCGAAGCTGAGTTCAAAAACAAAGGTGTGGCCTACTGTGCGCATTGCGACGGCCCATTATTTGAAGGAAAGCACGTTGCTGTAATCGGCGGCGGCAACTCAGGAATTGAAGCGGCAATTGACCTGGCAGGCATTGTAAAGCACGTAACAGTGCTTGAATACATGTCAGAGCTAAAAGCCGATACAGTTCTTCAGGACCGCTTATATAGCCTTCCGAACGTGACTGTCATCAAGAACGCTCAAACAAAAGAAATTACCGGAACAGACAAAGTCAACGGAATTTCCTATATTGACCGTGAAACAGAGGAAGAGCATCATGTTGAGCTCGAAGGCGTGTTCGTACAGATCGGCCTTGTTCCAAACACTGACTGGCTTGGAGACTCACTTGAGCGCACACGATTCGGTGAAATCGTAGTAGACAAGCACGGTGCTACCAGCATCCCAGGCGTGTTTGCTGCAGGAGATTGTACCGACAGTGCGTACAAGCAAATCATCATTTCGATGGGATCAGGTGCTACCGCAGCGTTGGGTGCATTCGATTATCTCATCAGGAATTAAATAATAAGAGGACACAATTGAGGTGACCTCTATGCAGAAAGCCGCTTGCTTACCCGCAAGCGGCTTTTTGTAATGTTTTTTATGTTTGATATGGAGTAGAGAAAAAGTAAAAAATTACATTTGTATTTATAGAGGACGGATAGTAAAATTTTTCTGTTAACCATCATGGATATACAGAAAAAGGGGAAGTCAAATGAGAAAGATTATAGTTAGGGCTGTACTGGTAGTTGTTATCTTGCTGGCTGGTTTTATTGGCGTTTTTACATACCAGCACAATAAAGAAAGAGAAGATTTTTATGCATTTAGAGAGTACTTGGACGAGGAATATTTCCCTGTCCTTCATAAGTTTAACGACCATGTTAATAGTGCGGTGGAAAACACAACTTATCTCGAATATTCGAGCTGGCAGGTTGAAAAAGGGTTTGAAGAAAATCTCGACATACAGAGTGAGCTAAAAGCGGCAAGAGAAAAAATCGTAAATCGGGATGTCAAGGAAGAGGACACCCAGGATTTAAAGAAAAGCGTTTTGAATACAATTACCGACCTGGAAGAAACCCTTGATTATATGTACAATGGATTAAATTATTCACAGGACTTTGAGTCGTTTGATTACATGTTCAGCGAAGAGATGAAAGACGTAAATGACCGTATTGACGAGATGAACGAAATACTAGGGATATATTACGAATAAAAAACAGAGACAGTTTTAGCAAGCCAAAGCAGTAGGCGAGCGAGGACGGGTTTCTATTATCTTATTAGTGACGGATAAAGAAAGAAGCTGAGCGATTTACTCGTTCAGCTTTTTTCTTTTAATACTAAAGCTTCAAGAACAAGGATTACAAATTATGCAGCTTATCCAAGTTATTTTTCGAATTTTTTATTATCCAACTTGTGTTCATGATTTAATTCAGGAGATCTTTGAATTATTTCTTTTTGTTTTTCATCTACTCTCGTTTCCCAAATACTATATTTCACGCTGTTTTGATTGTTGTTTTTACTAGGCATTTCAGTCACCTCCGCTTTTTTATCTTTGCTATTTGAATCAAAACTATACAATGGAAAGGGACCGAGGTTATATTTCTCTCATCGATATTTCCGGGAATGTAGTTAGCGAGTTTTACGTTAAATGAACAACCCTTCTTCATGTGCAAATAAAGATAACCACTGTGTGTTCCAATAAAAGCCTAAACACAGTACAAAAGAACGAGACGAGCCTTATATCCTCATAGGACTATATTCCTTTATTAATTACGGGCTATTTTTCGACATATAAGTCTAGGTGCAGGTTTGTTATTTTTAGAATATTAGGAAAAGATGGGAGGTGAACCTGGTACATAATCTTTCTGAAAAAATTAAATAAAAAGGAGCGAAACAAAATGAAGGCGTTTTCAAAACAGTTCGCAATTCTTTTAACTACATTTGTGTTAATTGTTTCTTCTTTCTTTATGGGTAATCCCGCCCATGCAGAGTCAGGAAAGAGATATTCAGAACCAAGGAATCTAGGTTCACTTATTCAAAGTGTAGCAGTCTATGACTCTACATATGGGGTTGAAGATGGACGGGATATCATGTACACAACTTCAAGCGGCAGCCCGGCTATCTTTCAGGTTGTAGACCTTAAAAGCCAGGAAGTTTTAAGAACTTATCCTTTAGAAGGAACGGGGGCCGTTTGGACACATATCACGGTACCAAATGGCAATGTCTACATTGGAGGCAATGGATATCTTTATGAATATTCTCCTGTAACGAAGGAAGTAAAGAACCTAGGGGGAATCGGTGAGAGTGTTGTATACGGCTTGTCCTATGATGAAGAAGGACGTGTCTATTTTGGCTCATTTCCAAATGCAAAAGCTGGCCGCTATGACCCAAAAACAGGTGAAATGAAGGATTATGGCAGTATTGCCCCCGGCCAAAGCTATTCCAGATCCACAGCCTACCATAATGGGTACTTGTATTTAGGCATTGGCGTTGAGAATGCAATCGTGAAATTGGATGTAGAAACGGGCGAATATGAAAAAATTAAGGTTCCTGACCATGTTGTTCCTGGCAGCAGTGTTTGGCAAATGGATGCGGCAGGCAAATATATCGTCGCAGGAGTTGGCGGCGGAAGTAACACCCTCCTGTTTTATGATACAGAAACTGGCCAATGGAGTGACAAGTACTACACAAACAGTAAAGGAATCCGATTAATACATGGCTTGCCTGGAAGTAACAAAGTATACTTCCTGCAAGGCAGTAAATTAATGGAAGTGGATTTTAATACGCTAAGCGCGACCGATACTAAAGTCGTGTTCGGAACTTTCTTGCGGAACACAGCTTGGGTTGAAGTAGAGAACGATCCAGACTTGCCGGGCAAATCTTTGGTTACTGTCCAATTTGGCGGCCAAGTCACGTATATGAACTTGCAAACTAAAAAAGTAAAAACAACTCAATTACCGATTGTAGGAAATCCAATTCCAATTCAAACGTTGGAAAAAGGGCCTGAAGGCAATTTATATTTAAGTGGCTACCCTGGTGGTAAAGGTGCCGTTTATAATCCGGAAACAAATGTAAACCGCAATTTCACGTTAGGGCAGGCAGAAGGTATGGTAGCTCTTGGTGATAAGATGTATTTTGGTGTTTATACTGGTGCTACCATTTTTGAAATGGATGCTACGAATCCAGCTTCAACGCCTAAACAGATTTACGATATCCCTCATCAGGACCGCCCATTTATTATGACTGCCGCTCAAAATAAATTATTCATTGGTACAATTCCCGACTACGGGTATCTTGGCGGCTCTTTAACTGTCCTGGATCCTGCCAATGTAAAAGACACAGCTGTATATCCAAATGTTGTCCATAATCAAGCCATCGCCGGGCTGGCAGAAGTGAATGGCAAGCTATATGGCTCTACAACCGTTGCCGGCGGATTGGGAATTGACCCAACTGAGCCTGCTGCAAAGATATTCGTTTGGGATATAGAAAAGGGTGAAAAAATTACTGAGTTTGTACCGGAGATACCAGGTGTCACAGTCCAGCCAAAAATGATTAGCGGGATGAGCCTTGGTCCTGACGGTTTGCTTTGGTCAGCAGCAGCAGGAGCAATTTTTGCAATGGATCCGGATACACTGGAAATTGTGAAAAGCAAAAACATCTTTCCTGAAGTAAAAGATTACGGAAGATGGAGACCAATCCATATTCGCTGGAGTGAGGATGGTCTTATGTACACAAATCTTGCTGGCAACTTAACGGAAATTGACCCTGTTACGTTGGAACATGAGGTGTTAACCAACACTGTGACTGAGCTAATGACAATCGGCAACGATGGAAATATCTATTACGTTAATAAAGTGGATTTAATGAAAATTGAAGTATCCGACACGCTAGAGTCAGCTTTGAAGTTTGTGGAACGGGAAACGGTTTATGGCAATATCACAAATTCAGTCAGTCAGCAGCTAATTAATTCACTGAAAACAGCCATCCATCATCGTGATATGGGAAGGCAGGAGGAAGCAAGCAAACATTTACAGGATGCTTTGAAACATTTGGATAATGCCAAAGAAACGGATATAGAACTAGACATGCGTGAACAATTACGGCATATTCTCACCTCTATTTAATAATTTATCGAAGAGGCCAGGCTAGACTTTAGTCTGGTCTTTTCCTGATAGTTTGCGAACAATATATCTGAGATAAAAATTCCTTTCCGAGTTCAAGTTGCTTACAGACCTTAGTTTGCAAAGGTTCCAAGTAAGCGTACTTTACTTGTTTTAAATATTTATGACCTTTTGGGCATGGTTAAGGGAAATGAGTAAACATTCCTATTTGCTGTTACAGTAGAAATATAATAGAGCAAATCAATCTTGCATTAGAATTTACGTTAGTTTTAAACATTTGTATAATATAATTTGCCGACTATTTAAAATATTCAGCAACTATCTACACTAAAAAGTTGAAAGGAGATGCTTCATTGCGAAATGAAACGATAAATCTGCTCCAAAGTCATCGATCCATCCGAAGATATAAACCTGATCCGATTCCTGAAGATGTTCTTACGGAAATTCTTGCTTGTGCCCAATGGGCTCCGTCATCCCATAATGTACAGGCATACAGTATTATTGTTGTAGATGATCAGGATAAAAAGGAAAAACTGTCCGAAATAGCGGGGAACCAAAAGTACGTAGCGGCCTGTCCTGTTTTTTTAGTGTTTTGCGCGGACTTTTATCGTCTCAGCCTAACGTGTGAAATGTGGGATACAAAATTTGAAATAAATGAGGTTGAAAACGTATTGGTCGCAGCGGTTGACACTGCGCTTGCTGCCGAAAATGCCTTTATTGCTGCAAAGGCTTACGGTCTGGGTGGTGTGATGATAGGGGGAATCCGCAATAATCCTGATAAGGTAAAAGATCTGTTAGGACTTCCGCCATATACTATTCCCATGATGGGGATGTGTCTTGGTTACCCTGACCAGGAACCGTGGCAAAAACCAAGGACTCCCATAGGAGCGGTTGTTCATTATAACCACTATAAACCGAAGGAGGCTATTCTTGAAGGGTTGGCAAATTATGAGGAAATTTCGTCTGATTACTACACAAGAAGAACAAATGGTGTACGCACTGAAGGGTGGACGAAACAAATGGCTGAATACTTAAGTAAACCACGTCGTGTACATTTAAAGGATTTTATTAAAAAACAGGGCTTTAATTTTGATTAATTGTAAATTGAACTTGCCTAAAATAATTTGAAAATTTATAATAATCATAATACTAAAGGGAATATGATTAAAAAGGAGGGATGAGCAACCAAAATTACACGGTAAAAGATTTTGCAACACACCCTGCACCAATGCGAACATTACCCAAGTATTGCTGTAAAATGGAATGCTGTTCCGTTCAACGGAACAAACAAAATTTCACTTTCCTATCTGGAAGGGATGAATCAAGGGGGTAAATCATGGAGACAGCTGTTCAAAAGAATATTGAAACAGAACCTGGTAAGATTACTGGCTATCAGTGGAAAACGCTCTGGGCTTCGACGATTGGTTATGCAATGGATGGTCTGGATATGATGATACTTGCATTCACGATGCCGCTTATTATTGCTTATTTTGGAATCAATGCTGCACAGGCGGGCAGTGTTTCTACGATCACACTGCTTGGTTCTGTGCTTGGCGGAATTGTCTTTGGTATCTTAGCAGATAAATATGGACGCGTTCGCGTGTTTACCTGGACTATTTTAATTTTTTCAGTGTTCACCGGCTTATGTGCTCTGTCCCCAAATCTTGAAACATTGGCTGTTTTCAGGTTCCTTGCCGGACTTGGACTCGGCGGTGAGTTCGGGATCGGAATGACGCTTGTCAGTGAAGCGTGGCACAAGAAGTATCGAGCCAGGGCTACGGCAGTTGTTGCAACCGGGTTCCAGTTTGGTATCGTCCTTGCAACATTGGCTGTCCTTTTCATTTCCCCTAAATTCGGCTGGCAGGGAGTATTTGTGGCAGGAGTGCTCCCTGCAATCCTGGCATTCTGGTCCCGCCGGAACCTCGAAGAACCGGAAGTTTGGACAAAAATGAAAAATGAAAACAAAAATAATGTCTCCGTCGGACATTTGTTTTCATCAGCCAAAACAACAAAAATTACTCTCGGCTTAATCGTTGCTACCAGTGTCCAAAACTTCGGTTTTTATGGAATTATGACCTGGATGCCTACCATGCTCGCAACTGAAATGGGTGTAACGTTCAACAAAACCACATGGTGGACGGTTATTACGATTACCGGAATGATCATTGGAATAATGGTATTCGGCTACTTGGCTGACAGAATTGGCCGCAGGCCTTCGTATCTGATATTCCTGGTGGCTTCGGCAATCATTGTCTGGATTTATTTCCAGCAATCGTCAATGGCTGTCCTCTTGGCACTTGGCGGAATCCTTGGATTTTTCGTAAATGGAATGATGGGCGGTTTTGGTGCCTTGCTTGCTGAACATTACCCGACCGAAGCCAGATCGTCAGCTGAGAATATCATCTTCAATATCGGCAGAGCTGTGGCGGGCTTTGCACCATTCATTATCGGATATATCTCTTTGAATCATTCATTAAGCTATGCCCTTAGTCTAATTTCAGGAATCTATGTTTTATCTGCACTCGCATTTCTATTTTTGATTCCGGAAACAAAAGGAAAGGAACTTACTTAATAACGGCCTTCCCTGTCTGAAATCTGGACAGGGAAAATTATTCTTTTAAAAATGGAACGTTGTCCCGTACAACAGAACGATACTACAGAACAAAGGAAGACGAATAATGGAGTGGTTAAACCGTTTTACAGAGGTCATGGATTGCATAAGTGAACACCCAATTGATGGAATAGGCATCAGCGATCTGTCAAGGGAAACCAATCTAAGCAAAAGTACAATCCACCGTATGCTTTCCAGCATGGTCCATCACCAACTCGTGACGCAAAATTTTCAAACGAAAAACTATATGATGGGTCCTAAGGCGATGTTTTGGGGTAGCCGTTTCCTGCGTTCACAGGACCCTATTGGTTTGATGGGGCAGTATTGCGAGGAAGTTTCAAGAGCAACTGGCCTATATTCGTACTTAAGCAGATTCCAGGGTGATCAGGTCTATTGTATCCATACCCACCAGCCTTCCGATTTGCGGAATAAGTTCTTCGTGCATGTTGGCCAGCGGATGCCCTTTTATTGCACTGCAGCTTCAAAAGCGATTTTGGCCTATAAAGAACAACACATCATTGATTCCTGCCTTGGGAAGGAATCGATTAGGCCAATCACGCCTCATACATTGACAGATATCGCAGCATTGAAACATGAGCTAAGCAGGGTCCTTCATCAAGGGGTGGCTTTCTGTCTGCAGGAGTTGGAAGTTGGCGTTTCAGCGATTTCTGTCCCTATTTTCCATGAAGACAGGGAAACATCGTTGAGCATTAGCGTTGTGGGAGAGAACACCTACATAGAACAGGAAGAGGATGCCATCATCCGGGAATTAAAAGCTGTATCGCAAAAAGCAAGTGAGCATTTAAAATCCATGCATTTGCTTACCTCCATCAAACTGTAAAAAGGAGTAAGAAAATGAGTGAACCAATAAAAGTAGCTGTAACGGGAGATTCTTTCATTACCCAGAGGCTGCCGAGAGACGAAGTAAATTTAAACAAGATAAAGGAATTTCTTTTGGACTGTGACGTCAGGTTTACGAATTTTGAAGTCGTCCTGCACAATTTTGACCAGGCGCCATCAGCAACAAGCGGAGGTACGTGGGCAGCAGCCAGGCCGAACGTTTTAAAAGACCTCAAATGGTTGGGGTTCAATTTGCTGGCCTGTGCTAACAATCATAGCCTTGATTGGCTGCACGGTGGGTTGCTTTCAACAATTCATGCGCTTGAAAAAGATGATTGGGTATTCGCAGGAATTGGAAGGAATTTGGCTGAAGCAGGGCAGCCAAAATACCTCGAAACCAAAAACGGAAGGGTTGCCCTGATTTCAGTAACATCTTCTTTTGACCAATGGCACAAGGCAGGGGAGCAGAGGCCAGATGTACCTGGAAGGCCGGGTGTGAATTCGCTCGGACATAAACAAGTACACAGAATCAGCAGCGAAACCATGCAGAATCTAAAACAAATCGATGCAAGCACTGATGTAAATGCTGCAAGGAATTTGAATGTTAGTGAAGGATTCTGGAAAGACCACAGCGGATCCTATCAATTTGGGAATCTTCTTTTTGAAGAAGGTGAGCCGGGGACCGAAACCTATATGGACCAGGAAGACGCGAAAAGGATTGCTAAGGCAATCAAGGAGGCAGCCAGGCAAGCGGATACCGTGTTTGTCAGTCTTCATGCCCATGAAATGAAAGGGACCAATAAGGATAAACCGGCTGGTTTTTTAAAGGAATTCAGCAGGTTTTGCATAGACGAAGGAGCGCACGCCGTCATCGGGCACGGCCCTCATATTCTACGTGGAATACAGATTTATAGGAACAGGCCGATTTTTTACAGCTTGGGAGATTTAATTTTTCAAAATGATACCGTAGAAAAGCAGCCTGCTGAATTTTATCAGCTGTACGATCTTGATTCCCGCCATACGACGGCTGACGGGATGGATGCCCGCAGCAAGAAAGGAACGAGGGGCCTTGCTGCCAATCGAAAGGTGTTTGAATCAGTTATTGCTTCTTTTTCAATAGAAGAGGATTTAATTACAGGGATAGAACTCTTGCCCATCACTCTTGGTTTTGAAAAAAGCAGAGCTGGAAAAGGGAGGCCGTCATTTGCAAACGAAGTGGATGGCGAACGGATTCTGAATGAACTTGCTGAGCTTTCTTCGGAGTTTGGTACAACGATACAGATTGAAAGTGGCAAAGGATATATTGCGATAGCCTCTGGCTAATAAGGGAGGGCACTCCTATGGATAAACGGAAACGATATGAAACACTGCTCGCGAAAATTAACCAGTATAATTCAGGGCAAAAGGGTATCACCAGGATTGCCTATTCAAATGAAGAACAGGCTTGTACACATGCTTTGATGAGAATGTGCAAGGACGCGGGGATGTCTGTCAAATTGGACAATGCCGGCAATCTGATTGCGCGTAGGGATGGGAAAAATAATACACTGCCGCCTGTCGTTATTGGTTCCCATATCGACTCGGTTTACGAAGGAGGCAAGTATGATGGTGTTGTAGGAGTCGCGGCGGGACTAGAGATCATCAACCGGCTAAATGACCGGGGAATCACAACTGAACATCCGATTGAATTAATTTCGTTCGCCTGTGAGGAGTCAGCGAGATTTGGTGTTGCGACTCTCGGAAGCAAAGCAATGGCTGGCCGCATAGACAAAGGCAAGCACCGGACTCTTAAAGACCGTGACGGGATTACAATTGAAAAAGCATTTTCCCTTTGCGCCCTTGACTTTGACAGCATTAATGAAGCACACAGGGAAAAGGAGACTTTTAAAGCATTCTTTGAAATGCATATAGAACAGGGGCCTGTCCTTGAAACCGAACAAAAGAAAATTGGGATTGTAACAGGTATTGCTGCTCCAGCCAGATTTATTGTGACTATTTCGGGAAAAGCTTCTCACTCGGGCACGACTCCAATGGATATGAGGCAAGATGCACTTCTAGGTGCTGCTGAAATTGCACTTGAGCTGGAAAAGGCCGCAAAAAAGGAAGCAGACTTTGGGACTGTTGCAACAGTCGGGGTGTTGGCTGTCCATCCAGGAGCGATGAATGTTATCCCGGGAGAAGTCGAAATGAAAATTGATATCCGATCTTCCTCTTTAGAATCCAGGCATCGGGTGCTGGATTGTTTACACGAAACCCTGGCCACGGTACAAAAGGAAAGGCAGCTTGGTATAGATTGCAAAGAAATTAGTCTTGAGGAACCTGTCCTTTTGTCTGAAGAAATATGCGGGGAACTTGCAAAGATATGTGAAGAAAAACAGCTTCCTTATCGGTTGATGCAAAGCGGAGCGGGGCATGATGCCATGAACATGACTGGTTTCGGGCCGGTTGGCCTTGTTTTTATTCCATCAGTTGATGGTCTTAGCCACCATCCGAATGAGCATACAGACTTTGATGACATCATGCTTGGGGTCGATGTTCTTGAGGAAGCGGTGCTCTGTTACGCAAAAGTATCATCCTCTTCACTTGAAGTTGGAGGCCAGCTATGAAGCTTACTAAGGCAGAAATACTATCGAATGATTATATTAGCCGCCGTTATTGCCATATGAAAATCAGAATTCCTGACTGGACAGTAGCTGATGTTAAACCAGGACAATTTTTTCATATAAGGACAACGGATGATTATTCTCCGCTGCTGAGGAGGCCATTTAGCATCTACCGAATTAATAACAGGGATAACATATTGGAATTTCTTTATTTGGTTAAAGGTGCGGGGACGAAAAAATTGGCTGAGAGGAAACCTGGCGAGCTCCTGGACATTCTTGGGCCGCTCGGAAATACGTTTACACTCGGAGATGGGGGCAAAGGCCTGCTGCTGATTGCAAGAGGTGTCGGGATAGCGACTCTTTCAGCACTTGCCTATAAGGCAGGTGAAACGGGGATTCCATGCTATTCAATTCTAAGTGCCCGATCCCGGGAAGATATTTTAGTAGAGAAAGAGCTTAATAAAGCTGGGGTTATTACGTTTGTTGTTCATGACGGGAACGGTTCCAGCGATCCGGCAGCCGTGAGGACGCTTGCCAAAGAAATCATTCGTACCCGGCAAATCGATGCTGTTTATACTTGTGGTTCCCAAAGGCTGGCCCTGTTAACGAGGGAGCTTGCTGAGCGATATATGTTATTTTCGGAAATTGCTCTTGAAGAAAATATGGGCTGTGCGATGGGTGCTTGCTTTGCCTGTGTTTGTGATATTAAAGAAGGCGATGAAATTCGGACGATCCGCCTTTGCCAGGATGGTCCGGTACTGCCACTGGAAAAGGTGGTGTTCTTATGAGGAATATGGAAGTCTCAATTGGCAGCCTTACGCTGAAAAATCCAATCATGCCGGCATCAGGAACTTTTGGTGAAGAGATGGCAGGGGTGCTTGATTTCAATCAGCTTGGCGCCCTGCTGCCGAAAAGCATAACCAAAACGCCGAGGAAAGGCAATCCGACACCACGGATTTGTGAAACAACCGGGGGAATGATTAATTCGATAGGCATTCAAAGCAAAGGGCTGGATTATTATCAAAAGGTGGCGGTCCCATTTTATGGGCAATTTAAAAGTCCGCTGATTTCGAGCATCTCGGCCGACAGCATTGAAGAATTTGCGGAAATGAGTGAAAAGCTGGCAGCCATGGAGGAAGTAGCCGCACTTGAACTCAATATCTCCTGCCCTAATTTAAAAAATAACGGGGTTGCCTTCGGGATGGATGAAACGATAACCCGCCAGCTCGTCAAAGCGGTCCGTCAGGTGACCGACAAACCTGTCATTGCCAAGCTGTCCCCGAACGTGACCGATATTGGACGCATCGCCAGGGCTGCTGAAGAAGGCGGGGCGGATGCCCTTACCGTTGCAAATACGTTTGTTGCCATGGCAATTGACGTCCATACAAGGAAGCCGAAAATCGGCAATATGATTGGCGGCATATCAGGCCCGGCAATCAAGCCGCTTGTTGTCCGGTTGATACATCAGGTTTACAAGGTTTGCAGGCTGCCTATCATTGGCTGTGGCGGTGTTATGAACGGGGAGGATGCAATTGAGATGATGCTGGCCGGTGCAACAGCAATACAGGTGGGCACCGCCAATTTTATCAATCCGACTGTGATGCTGACGATCTTGCAGGAAATAAATGAGTATATGGAGATGTATGACATTAATAGTTTAAAAGAAATCATCGGCCAAGTGGAAGGGAGCGGAAAGCATGGCGTGGGATCATATCATTAAAAATGGCTTCATTTATTCAGGAACGGAATTTGTCAAAGGGAATTTGTATATTAGGGACGGGAAGATTGCTGCTGTTTCTGAAACAGAACTAGCGGGGGGAGCGGCCAAAACGACAGATGCCGAAGGAAAGTATGTACTTCCAGGCTTCATTGACACACATGTCCACTCAAGGGACCCTGGTGCTGAGTACAAGGAAGATTTTTATCACAGTACGAGAGCGGCTGCCGCGGGCGGAGTCACGATGGTTTTCGAAATGCCAAATACGAATCCGCCAATCAACAATGTTGATAACCTTCTCAAACAGAAGGAAAATCTATCTGCAAAAGCCCATGTGGATTTTGGAATTTGGGCGATTTGCCTTGGCGATTTGAACAGAAAGGACATTGTCCCCCTGCATGAAGCGGGCGTCATCGGCTTTAAGTTCTTCTGGGGTTATGCGATCAACAGTGAGACATATCAGTTGATGTACAACTACAAAGAAGGAGAAAAAGGTGTGATCCCGCCGCTTCCCGATGGAGAGGTATATGATATCTTCAAGGAAGTTGAGAAAACTGGCCAGATTCTTGCCATCCATGCTGAAAACAATGAACTTATCCAAAGGCTGACACAGCAGGTGGAGATATCAGGAAGGCGCGATTATGAAGCATTGCTTGAAGGCAGGCCGAACCTTGCCGAAGTATTGACAGTTCAAACAGGGATTTCGATGGCAAAAGAGCTCGGGACACGCCTGCATATCCTACACGTAAGCGCGGGAGAATCTTTACGCCTCGTTCGTGATGCACAAAAGGAAGGCTATCCGATTACATCGGAAACATGTCCTCATTTCCTGTTTTTGAGCAATGAGGATTATGAAAAAGTCGGACCACAAATGAAGGTGTATCCGCCCGTAAAATATAAGGAGGATCAGGATGAACTGTGGAGCGGTATCCAGGATGGTACGGTCAGCATTGTATGTTCCGACCATGCCCCACATACTGAGGAAGAAAAAGACGGTGACTTATGGTCAATTCCTGCTGGCATGTGTGGTGTTGAAACCCTAGCTCCGCTCATGCTGAATGCTGTCAGCAAAGGAAAAGTTACTTTAAAACAGGTTTGCGAGGTATTATCCGGAAACCCTGCCAGGCAGTTTGGTATTTATCCGCAAAAAGGCTCGCTGGCCGTGGGAACGGATGCAGATATCACCATCGTAGACATGGAGAAAGAAATGGTCATTAAAAGAGAAAACCTCCATAGTAAAAGCAAGGTTACCGCATTTGACCAGTTCCCTATAAAGGGGGTTCCCGTCCAGACCATTGTCAGGGGAGTTACTGTCATGGAAGATGGGAACATCGTATCAGGTCCAATCGGAAAGATGGTCGTGCCAGAGGCTAACAGTGAAAAGGTTTTCAGTGGAAATAAATAAGGGGGACGGAACATTTGGATAAAGTTGAAAAAGTCAAAGTAGCTGCTGAATTATTTGAGCTTGTTCAGTTTTATTACGTAAACCGCGACCGCCCTGTGACTTCTGACATGGATTTCTATGCAGAAGTTAAACGGTGCTGCGAAATACTCGACCTTGATTATAATGAATTCATCAATGAATTCAAATTAAAATTTTAAAGTCTGCAAATCGGGTCGGCCCTGGGATGCCGAATGATAGATTGGTAAATGACAGCTTTCAATTTTTAGAAGGCTGTCATTTTACTTAGAATAAACCCGGGAAAAGGTGACCTTTTCTTACTTTAGAAATAATAATCAAAAAAAGGTTCTCTGCATCGCAGAAAACCTTTTTTCGTATTCTAGTTTAATTTGTATATCCAGCTTCAATTGAATCAAGATTACCGTGTAATGTATCTTTCATCGATTGCTCAATACTGCTGTTATCCAAATGCTGACGGAAATCATCGAGATGCTTTAATGCTTGTTTTGTTCTTCCTTTTTCATAATGGTGCTCAGCCTGTGCTAATCGATTGGTCAATTGTCTGGCCAAAGAATGGGGAATGGTTCCCGCTTCTTCAAGCTTTAAAATTTGTTGTGAGAGTGTATCTGTTGTTACTTCGATTGTTACCTTGATTGTATTGGTAGTGAGTTCTTCTCCGTTATAGGAAACCTTCGCATATATTTCTGTCGTCCCAGCATTTTTAGCTGTGATTTTACCATCATTCAAGTCGGCGGCAGCCGGGTTGGAATTAAACCATTCAATGTCGGTTCCCTTTAAATTGATGGTGTTTCCATTTACGAGCGTTACAGTCAAATCAATGTATTGATCGGTGCCTTGCAGCATCGATTCATTTTTGATAGATAAGATGCCCTTTTCTAATGGAACTGGTAACTGATATAAATTTTCATCGGCTGTGTAGTAGATATTACCTTCATCATCGAGGTCCATTAATTGGACCGTACCCGGAACCAGAACCTTGCTTTTCATTGTTTCTGGGTCGATGACCGTCAATTTCCTGGCTGCTGTTGTATACAGGTAGCCCTGTTTATCCCAGCGAAGAAAGAACGGCCTCCACTGGCTTCCTCTATTTACACCTTTATGAATCTGGGTACTTTTCACGATTTCTCTGCTGTCGGGATTCATTGCAAAGACCACTGTGTTATAGGCACCAGCCTTATCTAAGCCCCACGCTACACCCCAAAGGTTTCCATCGGGTCCGACTGAAAGCTCTCCAATCATTTCGGGCTTTTCTAATCCTTCAACACGAAGGTAAAATACTTCATGTGTACCAGTTTCAGCATTATATTCAAACATTTTAGCTTTTGGCTCGGTAGGGGTGATGCCAAGGCCGCCAGCTGTGGTTGATCCGCCAAACACTGTTCCATTATGGTAAGCTAACCCAATGATGCTTTGGTTTTCTATGATATTGCGAATCGTGTTCCATTTGCCTGTTTCAGAGTCATATACTGTTAACGCTCCGCCTAACCGTCCATAATCGGAAATGGTTCCTACAAAGAGCTTGTTATCACCTGATGTAAAAGTGAAAGGCCTGCTCTGGTCATCCCCGATATCATATACCATCTCGGGATTATCACCTTTTACACCACCTGAGTAATGAAACGGCAGTTCTGGGTCATATTTAAAAATTCTCGCACCGCCATAGGTGCCTAGGTAAACATCACCATTTAGGAATCCAATCCCTTCGATCTGGTGCGGATCGCGTTCGTGAAGGATATACTCGTCACTAGCCGTATCAAAAACACCAAATGACCCCTGGTAACCGCCCATATAAATCTTTTGGTCTTCACCAATTTCAAGGCTTTGCATTAATAGTCCCTGCATGGCTACTTCAGGATAGCTGACCTTGACAGTATTTGTTGTCGGGTCGTAAAGTGAATATTCAATCTGGTGATGTAAAATCGCCAGTACATCTTTGCCGCTTTCATCCTTAATCCAGCGGATCGCTTTCGCCGGTGTAGGCGGCAATTGGACAGTCGGTTCTACCTTTGCCTGCTCATGTGTCCTCATATCATATGTCCACAGCTGCTGAGTATTTTTATTAATGTAATAGATGATATTTTCGTCATAAGGAGAAGGAGGGGAGATAAGCCCGTCAAACGTATGTTCATCCTGCCAATTCATTGTATTTTTCTCTTCCCCAGTTGTTTTATCAATGGTAACAAGGGAAGTTCCGTAGGCGACAAAAATATTGCTGCCATATTCCCAAATATTTGATATTTGCGTAGATACTCCTGTTATAGGCGTCTTAATCTCTGTTCTTTCACCGGATTGTAAATCCATCTTCATTAAATAAGCAGTAGTGCCAGTTCCCACATATAGGCTTTCATCGGTAATCCCAAGCCCGCGGGCATACTGCTGGCCTTCGTAAAAAGTGCCTAAGTCTTTGAATTGGGAGGAGTTGATATCATACTCAAACACCTTTGCATTTGGATATGTAGCTCCGTAAATCTTTCCGTCTTTTGAGGCCTCCAGCTGCCAAACCCAATTATCGGAAGGGTTTTTCCCCAGCTGTTCAAGTCGTTTTTCTTTTACAACATAACGGTATAAAATTCCGTTATAAGTACCTGCGAAATAAACATTGCCGTCCGTACCGATGACCATTGCCCAGACTACATCACTTCCAGGCAGGTCCTGTGAAAAGATTTTTTTACCGGTTACAGCATCAGCGGCATAAAAGGTGGCAGGTGAACCGTTTGTTGCGTAGTAAAGCTCGCCATCACCAATTGCTACTCCTTGGGATTTAGCCGCTAAAGCAGCAGGGCCATGATTGATTGGCTCTCCAAATTCGAAAGGGAAATCGAGGACGCTTGATTCCTTCTCAAAAAGCTTTACTTCATCATAGTAACCTTTCATCTTGGATGTGGTGGGCTGATAAATGAAGACCTTTAGCCCGGTTGCACCTGTTGGGGCAGTTACTTCGATTTCAACCGTTTGCCATTCATTTAATGCTGGGACATCAAAGTATCTTGGAGTGTCTGTGAAATTCTTTCCCTGGTCATTGTACCAGCGCAGCCAGATCCCTGGTTTGCCTGTTAACTCCTTAACATGAAGCTTTGCTGTTAATTTATATTGGCCTCCTTCGGTGACATCAATTTCCTGACTAAATAATCCTATGGATCCGGTATTATTCACGGCCAAGCTCTGATTACCTGCATAGACGACTTCATTGGAGATGCTCATTCCAGATTTAAGGCCGCCGGACCAATAGACCCAGGAAGGCAGATTTGTTCCGGATGATGGTTTTGCCTCAAAACCTCCATTTTGAACACTTAGCTCTTTCCAACGATCGGCTTCAGCTGCTGAAGTTGATTGCCGGGAAAAGGGGAGGGTAGATGAGATTAGCAGTGCTACGAGCAGTGTTACCATAAGTTTCTTAACTAGTTTCTTCAATAGTAGCCATCTCCTATAAAAATAGTAGTTTGTAAGCGGATACACTTTAGTGCGAACGTGTACTCTTTTTGCACCTCCAATCATCATGCCGCACTGAGCGAAACGTCCCAATTATCTGAAAATTATTTCAGTTAAAGAGTATATAACTTCTAACGTCTTTTAAATGACGATAATCATTTTAGTGCTATAGTAGGGTGTTAAATCGAACAAGTTTATAAAGAAAAAGGACTATATCCCTATAAAGGATAAAGCCCCTTTTGCTTATTTATTTTTTCCCGAAAGTTGATTTCATGCGTAAGACAGGATTATCTTCTATAGAATCATCCCACTCGAGTACTTGCCCATAATCTAGTAAGACGTTTCGTAATTTGTCATATGGAACGTCTTGTACAGTGGTTTTATTTTGATGCGCCAAAGCAGCAGCCACACCTGCCGATTGGCCTAGAATCATAAATACCGGCTCCATTCGGATCGAGCCATAGGCAATATGTGAACTGGACAAACAAACTGGGACTAGTAAATTAGTACACTCATTCCTTTTTGGACGAATTGAACGATACGAAATGGGATAAGGTGAAATCGGTATTTCAACATCTCCTTCATTATAAACCCTGCCGTCTATAACGACTCTTCTGCAATGATGGGAATCCATTTGATAGGAAGCGAGGCCAATTGAATCTTCGGCTGAAAGGTCGCCAAGACAATTCCGGTCGGTCATCACATAGTCCGAAACCATTCTTCTTGCTTCCCGAATATAAAGCTGGTGCGGCCAATGTCCGGTCTCTTGAAATTCATCCCCAGCCAGTCCCCACTGGGATACTTCATCGCGAATCGCCTGGGGCACTCGCTCATCATTAGCTAAGAAATAGAGGATTCCAAGATTGTATGTAAAATGGTCCTGGAAAATCCTTTCACGAGTTTGATAGGTTCCATCCGGCCATTCATAATTCATCCCAATATGGTCGGTTGAGAAACCGCCATAATTATTTAAGTCCGTTTTTCCATTAGGCAGCATGGTATGTAGGTTCATCGCGTCCCAAACACCAGAATGGATATAACGCAGTAACAGCATATAGCGTTCCGGATCATAAGAAGGAGGTTCTGGAAATGGAATCCTGTTTTCCTGTTTCTTCGTTAAGCAAATCCGGAAGTTATAAGCCTGGATTCGATGATCTCCCTGGCCTTGATAGCCAAGCGTGTCATGGCTTGATTCCGTAATGCCAGGTAAAACTCCGCTCGAAGGAACGTCTTCGTGAACATAGGGGGAAATCCATTTTTCAAATTGATGGTGTGGGTGTCCAAACTGTATTCCATTATAAGTCTCTTTATAGGTCGCATTCGATTCCCTGCCTACAAAATAAGAAACACCAGCTTTAGCCATCAAATCCCCTTCATAGCTGCAATCAATGAAAAAGTCTGCCTGATAGGTAGTCCCATCTTCCATACTTATTTCTTTAACTCTGAAATTCTCTGATTTTACATCTTCTAAATGCTGATTATAAAATACATCAATTTCGTATTCCTTTAACCATTTTTTAAAAACATAGAGGGCTGCTTTCGGTTCAAACGTCCATTGCTCTTCTGTATTGTAGTACTTTCCCAACTCTCTGAAGAATTCCCTGGACAAACCGCCAATGGCCTCTTTCGCTCCAGCATCGGAAGCCCCAAGCCCGCTCGCTGTGATGCCGCCAATATGTTGGCCAAACTCAGCAATGGCTACAGTCATTCCCATTCGTTTCGCTTGAATCGCTGCTGTGATTCCGGCAGGAGTTGCGCCATAAACTATTAAGTCTCTTTCAATTATTAATGGTTCACTTGCCTTCGGGGTAGGTTCATAATAATGCAACTGGCTGAAATCCATATAAATACCTCCTTGATCGGATACTCGGCTTTCCTTAAAGTGTATGGCAATGATTTGATTAATCAAGACTTTAAATGGACTTTAAATACTAAGCTAGAAAAGGCAGGATAGTTTCAATAGCATCTGAAATAGACTAATAACAAGGAATATGGGGAACTGACCTTGAAGGATATTGTACATGTGCTATTGTCCATTTGAATGATCTTCAAACAGAAGTCAGCGATTCGATTGATTTACCTTGTTCCCGAGATTGAAGGGGAGTTTCATTTTTCAGTGTCCCGGACAGGGTGACTTGTCTTTAAAAAGGTAACAGAGGAGCCGTCTCAGTTCCCGACCAGAGTGACCTGGGGGTTAAAAGGTAAGAAGACATCAAATAAGCAGGATCGGTTCAGAAACTGACTGGATGAATACAAAAAGAGTGCCCCGAGATAATCGGACACCCTTCAACACATTAAATATTTAGATTCATCGGTTTCCTGCGGCTGTTAATTCTGTGAAGTGCCCGGTTGCTGCAATACGTAATCACTACTGCCATCACGCTTCCAGTAAACACAGGGATGATCCCCGGCACGAACCTAATGATAATCGTCAACAGCATAAAAGATGTAATAATAAGAATGGTTTCTAGCAGGGAACCTGCGCCTAATAAAAAAGATTGCTTAATATACTGAAAAAATTTCATTTCAAATTGAGTGTAAACAGGAAAGAAATACAATAAAGTCAGGAAATAGGAAATGGCAACAAATCCAATGACAGGATATAACAATTGAAGTTTCTCACCGTTCATTTGTATAAACAAGAAATCATAAACAATGATGTAGCCAATTGCGATGAAAAACAAACCAAATTTATTGAGCGAGATGAAATCTTTTTTATAAATTTTCCAAAAGGCAGGAAAGATTCTTCCTACTGGTTCTTTTCGAAGCCATTTTTGAACGATGGAAAACATTGCTCCTGTAGAAGGGAAGAGACCAAAAAGTACCAATCCGCAAAGTGTGAAGAAAATCCAAAGAATATTTAAATAAGCTATCTTTACCATCCACGTCGCAAAGCTATTAAATTTCTCCCAGTTACCCAATTTAACACCTCATTATCATAAAAAGTATTCAGGCCCTAGCTTTACTACTAATGAGACTATTTAAAGACGTTTAATAGACTTGTCACTTAATTTATTTAAAAATAAGATAGAGATATAAAGTTTAGTTGTATTATAGCATAATCCGGATGGGTTACTATACCATTAATGGGAATAACGGGGGATGGTGGGAAATGGCGGAATACCGATTGTTGCAGGAGGAAGATGATTTTAAGCAGGCCAGTGATTTGGCAGATAAGGTTTTTCGAAAGGCTGGACATGTCTCGATGGGAGTAGCCTTTCCGCAGGTGTTTTCACCGGCGCTGAACCAATCATATGGTGCTTTTATTGATGGGAAATTAGTTAGTTTTATCGGATTAGTACCATCGCTCCTTCACATTGATAGAGCTGAAGTTCAGGCTTATTCAATCGGTGCTGTCTGTACCGATCCGGCTTACCGGAGACAGGGGTTGGCCAATACCCTTTTGCAAATGATTTTTGAACATGTCAACAAGTCAGGGGCATCTGTTTTATTTATTTCCGGTGATTTACCGATTTACCTGAAACAAGGATGTACCTTCTATGGGAAGATGAATCAATATACCATTCGCCCGGGTGACTTGGAAGCAGAGGATACCTATTCAATCCGGGAACTCGGTCCTTACGACTGGTTTCAAATGAGGAAATTAAGCCATAACCGTACCATCAGGTATGAACAAAGTATCTATGAATTAGCTCTTCTAAATGAAGCAGCTGGGTTTGCAAGTATTTTTAAAATGAATCATAAGGTTCTAGTAGCTGAAAAGGACCGGGAACTAAAAGCCTTTTTAGCATTTGGAATGCCATATCAAAAGCAGGAAGTTATTGATTCCCGGGTTGTTGAATGGGGAGGAGACCCTCTTGCCGTCCGTAGCTTGCTTGGAGCGGCGTTTACTTATGAGCTCAATTCTTTGGTAGTGAATGTTCCAACTTTTGAAAGGGAACTAAACAATCAACTCGAATTTCTGCCGAAAACTGAACTTCAATATCCAGGAACCATCAAAGTAATGAATCTTGATTTATTACTTTCCCAGCTCGGCCCTTACTTTGAAAATAAGTTGACCATTTCAGATGTTGATCAAAACCATAAAGAACTTAAAGTAAACGGGAATTCCATTATCCTTGGCAATCAGGACCTGGAAGAACTGATTTTAAAAGGAACAAAAGATGTCAGCATACCTTTACCGGATGTTTTTCCAATCCCGTTTCCTTTCCCACAAGGCCTTAATTATGTGTAATTGAAATAAAGTGTGAACAAAATAGAAGGTCTTTTAATTAAAGACACTTTATAGACTTGTCACAAAAATTCAAAAAATTTAAAATACATGTAGTTGAAGTTTTTTTAGGACCATTTGTTAACGCTTTCAAACCTGTGATTACAAGGCGGGATTTTTAAGGAGGGGATTGAAAAAGAACTTAAGTCATAGTCTTGTAGATTCTGTTTCTAAAACTAAAATAGGGGGATTACATTACATGAAAAAGAAAAGTTTATGGTTTATGGTGCTTATGCTGGCGTTCAGTTTAGTGCTTGCGGGCTGCAGCGATGAGGCTGGAACAAAATCAAAAGATGGAAAAGTCGAAGGTGAAATAACCGTTTGGGTACATCCTTATACTGGTGATGCGAAAAAAGAAGAGGATATGTGGAAAGAGATTACTGCGAATTATAATAAGCAATTTCCTGATGTTAAGGTAAATATTGAGACGATTCCTTGGTCCAACCGCGATCAGAAAGTCCTGACTGCATTGGCGGCAAACAATGGCCCAGATGTATTTTATGCGATTCCTGACCAAATGCCGCAATATGCCGATGTAGGCATGCTTTTGGAACTCGATCCTTATTTGGAAAAGAAAGATCTTGAAGGCTTTGTTGAGTCCTCATTGGTATCAACTGAGTGGAAAGGCAAGCGCTATGGATTGCCAATCCTGCAAGAAGCGTATACATTTTTCTACAATCTCGATGTTGTAAAAGCGATTGGCGAAGACCCGGCAAAACTTCCAACTACTTGGGAAGAGTTTGAAGCTTGGGCAGCTAAAGCAAAAGCAAAAGATTTCTATGCATTGTCTTATGCTGGCGGCGGTTCCATGAACGGAACGATTTACCCATGGATTTGGCAAGCTGGCGGAGGTGTTGTTACAGCTGATAATGAAGTGCTCATCAATAATGCTGACAGTGTGAAAGCATTCGAAATGGTTAACAACTTGTATAAAAACAAGTATATTCCGGAAGATTCCGTAACAGCGAGCAACCATAACGAACTTTGGATGGGCGGAAAAATCCTAGCCATTCTTGGCTCCGGAATTGATGTCACAAATCTTCAAAAAGAAGGTAAATTTGAGTTTGCATTTGCACCGCCATTAAAAAATAAAGAACAGTTAACATATGGTACAACTGGTATGTTTGTTGTTCCGTCCAACAGTGACAATCCAGATGCAGCAGCCGAATTTGTAAAATCCATTACAACCGCTGAAAACCAGCGGATCTTTAACACAGTAACTCAATATATCCCGACTCAAGAAGAAGCGAAGGATATCTTTGATTCAAACAAGAATATGAGCCAATTGGCATCTTATACACAATACGCTTTACCAGGTGTCATCCATCCAAAAGGCCGTGCAATCATGCCATTTATCCAGGCTGAGGTTCAAGCGATGATGGCTGGAGAAAAAACTCCTCAAGAAGCAGCGGATGCAGCTGCAGAAGCTATTAAAGCCGAGTTGGCAAAGCCATAGACCATTAGCTTCCTTATTATAAGAGAGTTTTATTCCAACGTGAATAAAACTCTCTGTTACTTTGAAAAGTACAGGTGGCAGGCAGGGCATATGCTCATTTGCTGCCTAATTATAAACGAAATAAGGTGATTGCTTGGAAAAGGTCATAACAGTAAATAATAACAAATTGCCTTTGGAAAATGGCCCCCAGTTTAAGCGGCCTTTAACAAAAAGAATCAAGGATGAATGGAAAAAGAACTCGATTGTCTATATTATCCTTACTCCGATCTTAATTCATTTTCTTATCTTTCAAATTATTCCCTTTGTGTATAGCTTTGTCTTAACATTCCTTCAATATCGAATTATCGGTACGTCTGAATTTGTAGGCTTACGGAACTGGGAGCAATTATTCAACGATAAAATTGCCTGGAAATCGATTTGGAACACTGTTCTGTTTTCCATTTATTATATCGTCCCTACCATGGCACTTGGCTTAATCCTGGCACTCATTTTAAAAACGGGAATGCGGATGACAAAGTTTTTTAAAGGGGTATTCTTCCTGCCAGTGGTTACCTCGTTTGTTGTAATAGCCGGTATTTGGGAATGGTTATTTTCCGGGACGAAATCAGGTTTTGTTAACTACTTATTAAGCTTTATCGGTATTGATACTCAATTGTTCCTGTCAGACTCCTCCCAGGCACTGATAGTACTGGCCGGCTTAAGTGTATTTAAAGTCGCGGGAAGTACTATGATCTATTACTTTGCTGGACTGCAGTCAATTCCAAAAGAAATGTATGAAGCAGCAAAAATCGATGGTGCATCATCTTTTAAAGCCTTTTGGAAAATTACCTTCCCATTATTGAAACCCATTCATTTCTATGTGTTGATTATCACGACGATTGGGTCTTTCCAAATCTTTGATTCAGCGTTCCTGTTGACAGGTGGAGGGCCAAACTTCTCAACAAGCACTATTGTTTACTATTTATACACAATCGGATTTACAAATTTGAACTTTAGCTATGCAGCCGTTTTATCCTATGTCCTCTTTGTGATCATCTTGATTATCTCGCTTATTCAGAGGAAGTTGGTAGGAAAGGATCAAGGTATTTATTGATGAAGCTGCTTAGTAGGGGAGATGAACTATCTTGTTGAAAAAAGTAGGAAAATATGCGGTCATGTTCTTCCTGGGATTTTGCTTTCTCCTTCCATTTATGATCATGGTATTTGGTTCATTAAAGGAAACGACGTTTGCATCGTTGAGCCCGCTATTTTGGCTTCCAACTGATCCATCCCTGAATAACTTTATATATCTGTTTAGGAATGACAACTTTTTGCGCTGGATTTTCAACTCGGTTGTCATTACAGTTATCCCTGTATTTACACAAATGTTCTTTGCGGGGATATTGGGCTATATTTTTGCCAGAAAGCAATTTTATGGCAGGGAGTTCATTTTCTGGACATTCATGGCGGTCATCATGATTCCGTCCCAGTTATTGATCATTCCTAAATTTATCATGTTTTCAAAATTTGGCTGGATTAACGAATATGAGGCGCTAATCGTTCCTGAACTCTGGGGAATCATGGGTGTATTTTTAGTTCGCCAATTTATGCAGGGTATCCCGATGGAGTTGGATGAAGCTGCCCGTATGGATGGTGCTGGCGATTTTCAGGTTTTCCGTAAGATTTATATGCCACTGGCGTTTCCATCGATTGCAACTGTCGGAACGTTTTCGTTCGTTGGGAACTGGAATGATTTATTTCAGCCGTTAATTTTTATGACCAATGAAAAAATGTTCCCAATTACAGTTGGTTTGGCTTCGACGTTAAATAAGGAAGGAAACTTTGGAATTGAAATGGCGGGGGCTACGCTTTCGTTCATCCCGACCTTTTTAATCTTTTTGTTCTTCCAAAAATACTTTACAGAAGGCATTCAGCTATCAGGATTGAAATAACGAAGCGAGTCTGTCTGCTAGATTAATCGCAGTCCGGAAAGGAAGGATTAATCCGAGAGAGGCTGTCTCATAGATTAATCGCAGTATGGAAAGAGGGGATTAATCCGAGAGGGGTTGTCTCATAGATTAATCACAGTCCGGAAAGGAAGGATTAATCCGAGAGAGGCTGTCTCATAGATTAATCGCAGTCTGGAAAGAAGGGATTAATCCGAGAGAGGCTGTCTCATAGATTAATCACAGTCCGGAAAGGAAGGATTAATCCGAGAGAGACTGTCTCCTAGATTAATCACAGTCCGGAAAGAGGGGATTAATCCGAGAGAGGCGGTCTCATAGATTAATCGCGTTCTGGAAAGAGGGGATTAATCCGAGAGAGACTGTCTCATAGATTAATCGCAGTCTGGAAAGAGGGGATTAATCCGAGAGAGGCGGTCTCATAGATTAATCGCAATCCGGAAAGGAAGGATTATCCGAGAGAGTCTGTCTCATAGATTAATCGTAATCTGGAAAGAGGGGATTAATGCGAGAGAGGCGGTCTCATAGATTAATCGCAGTCTGGAAAGAGTGGATTAATCCAAGAGAGGCTGTCTCATAGATTAATCACAGTCCGGAAAGGAAGGATTAATCCGAGAGAGGCTGTCTAGTATATTATGGATAAGGAGAGAGGGTAAAAGGGTGAGTTTAAAAATCGGGATGATTGGCCTCGACACATCACACGCAGCTGCTTTTACAAAATTATTAAACGACCCGGCCCATCCGTTCCATGTAAAAGGTGGAAAGGTTGTCATGGCATGTCCTGCTGGTTCGGATGATTTAGAGCTTAGCTATTCACGGATTGACGGGATTGTAAAAGAAGTCGAGCAGTATGGCGTGCAAATGGTGGATACATTCGAAGAGGTAGCAGAGCACTGTGATGCCATTTTACTTGAGTCTGTAGATGGCAGGGTACATCTCGAACAGGTAAGAAAACTAGTGAAATTCAAGAAACCAATTTTCGTAGATAAACCATTGTGCTTAACAACTGCCGATGCATTAAAAATGGTCGAATTGTCAAAGCACTATGGTGTCCCTATAATGAGTTCATCTGCACTCAGGTTTGCTGAACCCATCAGGCAGATAGCGTCCATTAAGGATAAGGGGAAAATCATTGGTGCAGATTGTTTCGGTCCTATGGAAATGATAGACACGCAGCCAGGTTATTTTTGGTATGGGATACATACGATTGAAATGCTTTATGCAATAGTGGGGAGAGGGCCCAGAGACGTTAAGGTCGTATCCAATCAGCATTCCGATCTCATCGTTGCACAATGGGAGGATGGAATAATCGGTACGGCCAGGGGAAATAGAAAAGGCAATTATACCTTTGGAGCAGTTATTCATTTTGAAAAAGGAAATGAGTATGTACTGATTGATTCTTCATCAAAGCCGTTTTATGCCAGTTTATTGGAACAAGTTCTGCTTTTCTTTCAAACTGGCATACCGGCAGTCCCGCTGGATGAAACGGTGGAAGTTATCCGATTTATCGAAGCGGCAAATGAAAGCAGGAAAACGGGAAAAACAATGTATGTATGAGGGGGAGAGGAAAAAGAAACAGCGGGAAGCACCTTTTCCCGCCGTTTCGACCATTCTAGTTTAAAGGATAGGCAGCTTCATCCGGAACGTTTTCACCGAGGATAAAACTTAGCCTGTATATCCGTCTTGGCCTTCCTTTATAGGTAATTTTTTCTTCCCCCACAATATCCACCAAATTTGCATCCATCCATTTTAAAAGGATCCGATGGGCGCTTCTCGTTGTTATATCCAATGTTGAAGCGAGTTCCTGGGCTGTATAATCATACTTTTTATGGCGGGCGACTCTCGCCATCAATTTCGTCATATAAGCAGCAGACATTCCAGCCTTTTCGGCCTTTTCCAGTAGGTCAGCATCTGTAATTGATAAATCATACTTTTCATATTGAGTATCCGTAATGATGTCAACCGGACCAACCACACTTTGGTCTTCACGGACAATGTAACAAACATTTCCTCCTAACTCTTTTGATTGGCGAAGTGCCAGCCTTGCGTGGCTGCCTGCCTCAGCTGCTGAGCGGCCAAAGCCAACACCGATGCTAATTGTTACACCGTGCTCGCTTTTAGCGGAATTAAGTAAAGGAATAAATTTATAACCGCGTGTTTCTCTTTCAAAAATACCGCGTGTTGTTATAAATGAAAATTCTTCTCCGCCGGAATTAATTAGATGCCCATCAAGCAGTTTAGTATAGTTCAGCATCATCTGCTGGAACTTTAATTTGAACATTTGTACTTCATGTTCTGTCGTGTATTTTTCAGTTGCTTTCTTAAATTTATCGATGTCGATAATCCCGAAAACAATTTGCGACTCTTTATTTTTCCTAGCTTCAGTCGCAAGTAATGCACGTTCTAGAGAAACGATTAAATCCTGATACGTTGGCGTAACCCATTCATTTGGAATCTCCATTTCCGATAATTTCATTGAGACCTCCTGAATTCCGGTAATCGCGATTGTGCCGAGTGCTTGATAATTGTTCTGGTGAAAGTCAACAATTGATTGAATGGAACTGGAGTGATCGTATTGGGGAAAGGATGTAAATTTATTATTGTTTTCACCTAAGTCATAAAGAACCTGGTGAATGTATTTTTCTTCAACCGTGTCGATAGAGAAATAGGAAAAGTCATACTGGTTTTTGATTATAAATAATGATCGGAAAAGCCCGGTCCCCATTAGAGGAACATAATGCACCGGTATTTGGAAATCGAAAAGATGTTTGGCCTTTAAGTAGGTTTGAAATTCAATAAACAAAATTACTTCCAGTTGATGAAACAATTCAGACGAAATTATCGAATGAATGGTAGAGGGCGTTGCATTAATAAATACAGGCCGCAAGTTCGGAAATGATTCAAGCGCTTTCATTATTTCGTTTTCAAGCGCTTTAGGGCTGATTATGCCAATCGTAATCTCAATGGGATGGCCTGACAATTGATTCATTTTCATATGTTCATCTCCTAAAAAGACACATTAAAGAAATGTCTTTAATTAATCTTACTTTTAGATTAAGGAGAGTTGTCTGAATTGTCAAAGGGAAATTTGGTGTTATATAGAGGATCGGTATTAAAGACCTTTAAGTGACTTGTCTTTTAAAAATGCCAATACTAAAATAAAGTTGAAAATTAAAAATTTTTAATACGAAACAATGTAAAGTGAATAACTCTAAGGAGGGTATAAATGAAAACGATTGCAGAATTAGAAGAGTTTATGTCATCACCCAGCGAGGATTTAGTTCAGGATATACAGCAGTTGGATGGAGATATCATGATAGTGGGCGTCAGTGGGAAAATGGGTCCTACATTGGCGAAAATGACAAAAAGAGCGGTGGATCTGGCTGGTGTCCGAAAACGTGTGATAGGAGTAGCAAGATTTTCCGAACACGGTTTGAAAGAGGAGTTAGAGGCATCCGGGATTGAAACAATTCAGGCGGATCTTTTGAATGAAGAAGACCTCGATGGCCTTCCGGACGTAAAAAATATTATTTATATGGCAGGAAATAAGTTCGGAACCGTTGGCAACGAGCATTATACATGGGCAATGAATGCCTATATTCCAGGCCGCTTAGCAGAAAAGTTCAAAGACTCACGGATTGTTGCTTTTTCAACAGGTAATGTCTACCCTTTAACTTCTGTTTTAAGTAATAGCTGTACGGAGGATGTTATTCCAAACCCTGTCGGTGAATATGCCCAATCATGCCTTGGTAGGGAGCGCGTATTGACTTATTTTTCTCATAAACACCAAACACCAATGGTGCTTTTTAGGCTGAATTATGCAATTGACTTGCGTTATGGAGTTTTGCTGGAGATTGCAAAACAAGTACAGGAAGGAAAAGAGATTGATTTGACGATGGGGAATGCCAATGTCATTTGGCAGGGTGACGCCAATGAATATGCGATCCGTTCCTTATTGCATGCGAGTTATCCTCCTAAACTATTAAATGTAACAGGGCCTGAAACATTATCAATAAGATGGGTTGCTAAAGAATTTGGAAAGAGGATGAAGAAGGAACCGAGGTTTGTGAATACGGAGAGTCCTACTGCATTGTTAAATAATGCTTCCCATGCGCATAAATTATTTGGTTATCCAAGAGTAACAGTTGAGCAAATGATCGATTTGATTGCTGACTGGGTGGTTAGCGATGGCCATACAATTAATAAGCCTACGCACTTCCAGGAAAGAGAAGGTGTCTTTTAATGCTGAAGGAGGCTGTTAAGGAAAGGCTTTACGCGGGTACCGTGATTCCGGCACATCCACTTGCATTAACGGAAGAGAGGCAGCTTGATGAATCTGGCCAGCGGGCACTAACCCGTTATTATATTGATGCCGGAGTAGGTGGAATTGCTGTAGGAGTCCATACCACTCAATTTGAAATCAGGGATCCCGAATTTAATCTTTATGAAAAGGTACTTTCATTGGCAATTGAAGAAACAAAGCGCGCCGGCGTCCCCGATGATTTTATTAAAGTGGCAGGGATTTGCGGACCAACAGAACAAGCAATCAAGGAAGCAACATTCAGCAAAGGCATTGGGTATGATTTAGGCTTACTAAGTATGGGCGGTTTACATCATCTGTCTGAGGATGAGCTTATCGAACGGGCCGAAAAGGTAGCGGAAATCATTCCGGTCTTTGGTTTTTACTTGCAGCCGGCAGTAGGCGGGAGAATTTTCTCTTACGATTTTTGGCTGCGGTTCGCCTCGATTCCAAATGTATATGCCATCAAAATTGCCCCTTTTGACAGGTACTGTTCGATTGATGTTGTCCGTGCTGTTTGCCATTCCCCTAGAAATGAGGAAATTGCTTTATACACAGGCAATGATGATAACATCATCAACGATTTAATATCAACCTTTGAAATTACAGTTGGTGATAAAAAAGTCGAGAAGCGGATTGTTGGCGGACTTCTGGGACATTGGTCAGTTTGGACAAAAACAGTCGTTGACACCTTTGAAGAAATAAAAATACTGCGAAAACAAAAGGCGATTCCTAGCGAGCTCCTGACTCTTGGCCAGCAGATTACGGATGCAAATGCGGCTATCTTTGATTCCCGCAACTCTTTTAAAGGGAGCATTGCAGGAATCAATGAGATTTTAACAAGACAAGGATTGCTCAAGGGCAATTGGTGCCTGCTTGACCGTGAAAGATTAAGCCCGGGGCAGGCAGATGAGTTGGACCGTGTATATGCCAGCTACCCACACTTACATGATGATGAATTTGTAAAAGCCAATTTAGCCAAATGGTTTGCTAATTAATAGAAAGAAGGATTATCGATGAGAAGAATTGTGGCACATAACAAGAAGGTCGAAATCATTAACGATGAAATTCCATCTTTAGATGGAAAACCATCCTATGTATTAGTCAAAACAAAGTATTCAGTTATTTCACCAGGAACCGAGCTGACTATCCTTGCTAACAGTGAAAATAAGCAAGTTCATTTGGGATATAGTGCGATGGGGGAAGTAGTAGGATGCGGAAGTGAAATCACTGATGTGAAAATAGGTGATTTGGTAGCTTGTTATGGTGCCCCATATGTCCATCACGACGAATATTTGCTTGTTCCAAAAACGTTGTATGCCAAGATTCCCGAATCAGTCGATCCAAAGGAAGCGGCTCTTGGAGGGCTTGGTGCGATAGCCATTCATGCGCTCCGCATCGCAAACCTGCAATTTGGGGAAACAGTGGTAATCGTAGGATTAGGCGTGTTAGGACAATTAATTGCGAAAATCGCAAATGCTGCCGCTTATAATGTTATCGCCTATGATCTGAGTAAAAGCAGAGTTGACATGTTGAAGGAGGAAAACTTCAAGTCTTTTTCATCAGTTGAAGAAATGGAGGAAGCTATTCGCAACGAAACGAACTCCCATGGGGCTGATGCTGTTCTTTTATGCACAGGCGGGAAACGCTCCCCACTTACTCAACAGTGTTTGAAGTGGATCCGCACGAAAGGAAAGGCGGTAATTGTTGGGGATATTGAACCGGATTTCCCAAGAGATTTAATGTTTGCTAAGGAAGCAGAATTGCGTATCTCGCGGGCAGGCGGGCCAGGACGATATGACAGTGTTTATGAAAAAGAAGCGATTGATTATCCCTATGAATATGTCCGCTGGACCGAAGGCAGGAATGTCGCGGAATATATCCGGCTGATTGCAGAAAAAAGAATTGATGTTAGTCCCTTTATAACAGAAACCGTGGAATTTGAAGATGCGCCACAAGAATTTGAAAAATTGTTTGAGAAGGAATCTACAACTCTTACAAAACTGATTCACTATAAATAATCTTATCAGCAATAAACTTGGAAGGGTTTTGAAGTCGCTATGAGCCGAGACCATTTTTACCTAAATGGAAATGTAGTTACCGACAAAAAAATTGTTGAAAACATGCTCATAGAAATTAAAGATGGAAGAATCATTTATGCAGGGAAATTTGAAAATGTAAGGGATGATTTGCCCTGTTATAAGGTGGAAGGGTGGATATGTCCGGGTTTTATTGATACACATATCCACGGCCTTAACGGCTGCGATTTTATGGATGGCACAAAGGAAAGTTTTTATCGGATTCAGGATGGGCTTCCATTCTTTGGGGTGACAAGTTTTTTGTCAACATCAAGAGCAGCCTCTTTTGATGATATAAAAACCTTCCTTTTATTGAGTAAACAGGTTGCTGAAGAAAAACGGGACGGGGCTCAGCTTTTAGGAGTTCATTTGGAAGGTCCCTGGATTAACCAGAAATTCAAAGGCGCCCAAAAGGCGGAACATATTAAGGCTCCGGTTATCAAGGATGTAGAATCAATACTCGGTTACGCTGGAGAGTTGATGCGAGTCATAACTTTGGCACCTGAGCTTCCAAACAGTAATGAAGTTATTCAGATGATGCATGAACAAAAAGTGTCAGTTTCAGCAGGGCATACGGATGCTTCTTATGAAGAGATACAAGAGTCAATCGAGTATGGCCTATCGAGGGTGACCCATTGTTTTAATGCCATGGCCGGGTTATCTCACAGGGATTTAAGAGCAGCCTTCGCAGCCCTTTATTTAGATGATTTGCATTGTGAGCTCATTGCCGATGGGTTTCATGTTCATCAAAGAATGATTGAATTACTGTACAAATTGAAGGGTGCCGATAAAATCACCCTCGTATCCGACTGTACCGGGACTAATCTTCTCCCCGACGGCTGCCATCATATTGGCGGGAAAACGGTATATAAAAAAGACGGAAAAGTAGAGTTGGAGAATGGAAGTATTGCCGGCAGTTCACTGACTTTAAATAAGGCAGTTCAATTTACAGTCCAAAAATGCGGTGTATCACTGGAAAATGCAGTTTATATGGCGACCTTCAATCCAGCTGAAGTTTGTGGTGTCAGTAATAAAAAAGGCCGCATTGCTGATGGATATGATGCAGATCTTGTACTTTTATCCAAAGATTTAGAAGTGGAAAACACCATTTTGTCAGGAGAATTTGTAACCCCATTCATTCAAGGCGCTTTTTAAAAAACGGAAATGCGGGTAGCTGGGACGGAAATTTAAAAGTATAAATATGCAGATTTTACATGGTCCTATATAAATCTCTTAGAAATGCTGTTTCTATTACAAATGAAACGAGGTATCCAGTATGCAAATCAATATCACCGGAGATACAAATTCAATTTTAGCAGGATTAGAGCTGCTATCGGATCAATTGAACCTCCATTTACATTCTGATGGTTACCCAATTACTGTCACACAAAGGGTCGGCCCTATTCAGGTAATCAATAAAAACGGAAAGGGAGAAATCTATTTCCAGGAAAAAATTCACTTTTACCGGGCTATTGGGTTATGGCTGGAACACTATAACAAGACCGGAGAATTTGAACTTACTGAACAACCTCAATTTCAAACTAGCGGTGTTATGCTCGATGCCTCGAGGAATGCAGTTTTAAAGGTAGATGAAATTAAAGTACTTCTCAATAAGATGGCGGTTATGGGATTAAATGTGGTGATGCTTTATACAGAAGATACTTATGAGGTTCCTGACTATCCATACTTTGGTTATATGCGTGGAAGGTATACAGAAAGTGAACTGAAAATTTGTGATGACTATGCGGATACGTTAGGAATTGAAATGATTCCATGCATCCAAACACTTGGTCATTTAGCAATGGCTTTAAAATGGGGCTATGCCGCGGAAATAAGAGACACAGCCGATATTTTATTGGTTGGTGAACAGAAGACCTATGAATTAATTGAAAGCTTGATTAGGGCCGCTTCAAAACCATTTAGAACAAGCCGGATACATATAGGCATGGATGAAGCATTTCAACTAGGGCTGGGCCGATATTTGGATTTGAATGGATACGAAAACCGATTCGAAATTATGAATAAACATCTAAATCAAGTGGTTCAGATCACTGAGCGCCATGGGCTAAAACCAATGATCTGGAGTGATATGTATTTTCGCTTAGGCTCCAAATTTGGTGAATACTACGATGAAGATGTCCATATTCCAAAGGAAGCAATTGAGTCTATTCCCGAAAATGTTCAGCTTGTTTATTGGGACTATTACCATGAGAATGAAGATTTTTATCGCGGATATATCCAGAAGCATAAAGAGTTAGGAACAGATACTGTTTTTGCAGGCGGAGCATGGACGTGGAATGGTATATCACCGAATTATGGAAGAGCCTTTACAACAACAGAAGCCGCACTTGCAGCTTGTAAAAAAGAGGGGCTTCAAGAAGTCTTTACAACATTATGGGGTGACAACGGAGCAGAAACCCCACTTATAACCGCCGAACCAGTGATGCAGCTATTTGCAGAGCATACCTATCACAAAACAGTTACTAAAGACGATTTGGCAGAGCGTTTCCGTTTTTGTACTAACAACCACTTAGATGATTTTCTTGTGCTAAACCTATTGGATGAAACGCCTGGTGTTATGGAAAATAATTTAAAGTCATCGAATGCCTCAAAGTTTTTGTTGTGGCAGGATGTCCTAATCGGACTATTTGATGAAAATATCCGGGGTCTTGGGATGAACGAGCATTATCGGAGCATTGTCCCTAAGTTACAGGCTGCCAAGGAAAGAAACCCTCATGCATCACTTTTATTTGAGTTCTATGGGCAATTGGCAAAGGTGTTAAGTGTAAAGGCGGAAATCGGCATTCAATTAAAGGCTGCCTATGACCAGAAGGACAAAGAAACCATGGAGTCACTTTTAGCAGAGGTTAAAGAGCTGACTTCACAGATGAAAATTCTTCACCATAAGCATCGGGATGTTTGGTTTTCTTTATATAAGCCATTTGGCTGGGAAATCCTTGAACTTCGCTACGGCGGACTGATAGCTCGTATGGAAACGGCGCAATACCGAATCCAACTATGGCTTGAAGATAAAATTGACAGGATAGAAGAGTTGGACGAAAAGAGACTTATTCATGATGGTCCACTTGGTATTCCTGAAGGATCCTTAGGCAATCATTTCTATCACCGAATTGCCACAGCGGGAAATATCATTTAAATCGGTGAGTTCTGATTAGGGGATTCATCCAAGCTTTAGGAGGAGTAGACTATGCCAACAATTACGTTCCCAAAGGATTTTAAGTGGGGAACTGCAACTGCTGCATATCAGATTGAAGGGGCGGCATTTGAGGATGGGAGAGGCTTATCGATATGGGATACCTTTTCCCATACTCCGGGAAAGGTGAAGAATGGCGATAATGGTGATATAGCGTGTGACAGTTATCATCGGTATGAAGAGGATATCGAATTGTTAGCCGATTTGGGTGCGAAGGTGTACCGATTTTCTGTTTCCTGGCCGAGGATTTATCCAAATGGAAAGGGAGAACTCAATCCTAAAGGACTGAACTACTACCATAACCTTATCAACAAATTGTTGGATAAAGGAATTGAACCGATGCTGACCCTTTATCACTGGGACCTTCCACAGTCCTTGCAGGATCTTGGCGGTTGGGCAAATCGGGATACTGTCGAGGCGTTCAGTCAATATGCAGAAACAGTTTTTAAGGAGTTTAATGGGAAAGTAAAGTTTTGGCAACCGATTAATGAACCTTTCTGTGCCGCCTTTTTATCCAATTATCATGGGGTCCATGCTCCAGGGTTTCAAGACTTGCAATTAGCAGTGGATGTTTCCCACCATCTAGTTTTGGCACATGGCAGGGCAGTCCAGATATTTAGAGAAATGGGGATCGAAGGGAAAATTGGAACTGCAACCAATACAACCTGGAGAGAACCATATAGTACTAGACCGGAAGATAGGGAAGCGTGCAGGCGGGAAATTGGGATTAATATCGACTGGTTTCTCGATCCTATTCTGAAGGGGCATTATCCCGGATATATGGTTGAATGGTTTAAGAAAAAAGGTGCAGAACTTCATATTGCCGATGGAGACATGGAAGTTATTCATCAGCCGATTGATTTTATAGGCGTAAACTATTATTCAGGCAATATCGCGCGCTACAAAGAGAATACCGGTTTATTGGATATAGAAAATATTGAGGTCGATTATCAACATACCCATATTGGCTGGCCAATTTATGCAGACGGCCTAAATAAAGTGTTTCATTATCTTGTGGATCGATATGGCACTATTCCACTTTTCATCACGGAAAATGGAGCGTGCTGCATTGATGAACTGGTTAATGAAGAAGTGGAAGATCAGGATCGAATTCATTATTATCAACAGCACTTAACTGCTGTGAGTAGAGCGATTGAATCGGGTATCCCAATTATCGGATATCTGGCCTGGTCATTAATGGACAATTTTGAATGGGCCGAGGGCTATGGAAAACGATTTGGCCTTGTCTACGTGGACTTCAATACACGCGAACGAATACGGAAGAATAGCTTCTCCTGGTATAAAAACGTCATTGCCAATGGGTGGATGGAAATTTAATCGGAAGCTATTATCCGGAAATCCAAAAGAGGGATTGATGATATGCAAAGGGTTTTGTTAATTGGCGCAGGAACGATGGGGATGGAGCATGCCGTTTCTTATTACGCGATGGATCATGTTGAGGTAGCAGGGATTGTTGAATTGCGAAAAGAGCAGGCTGCCCGGCTTGTTGGCGACCATGATACGAAGATTTTCGAAACATTAGATGAAGCTGTGAAAAATTTGCACCATATTGATGTGATTGATATTTGTGTTCCTACTTTCTTGCATAAGGAATATGTGATGAAGGCAGCGGATTATGGTATTGATGTCATCTGTGAAAAACCTCTGGCCTATACGCTCGAGGACGCAAGAGAAATGATTGATTATTGTGAAGAGAAACATGTTAAATTATTTGTTGGCCATGTTGTCCGTTTCTTCCCTCAATATGCAAAAGTACGTGAACTCGTAGCGAATGGGGCAATTGGGGAGGTTGGTGTCGCCCGTACAAGAAGAGGAGGGAATTTCCCTGCTGGCTGGAGCGATTGGTATGCTGACCAAACGAAAAGCGGTGGCGTAATCCTTGATTTGATTATCCATGATTTTGATTTTCTGCGCTGGACCTTTGGCGAGGTTGAAAGGGTATTTGCAAAAGGGCTTGCCAAACGGAATATTGAACACCTTGATTACGCTTTGGTCACACTTGCCTTTAAATCTGGAGTCATTGCCCATGTGGAAGGATCATGGGCACATCAAACATTCTCTTCACAATTTGAATTTGCCGGTAAAACTGGAATTCTCGAATACGATAGTTTAAAAGAAGAGCCAGTCTTGCTTTCTATCAGGCAAACACATGAGGAGCAGGCCGGGGTAGCGGTACCTCAAAGCCCATTGAAAAAATCACCTTATCATGTAGAACTTGAACATTTCCTAATATGTTTGAAGACAAATGAAACACCACTTGTAACCGCTGAAGATGCTTATAAAGCAATGGAAATATCTGCAGCTGCTCTTCAATCCTTAAAAACAGGATTGCCTGTAACCCTTGATTCGAAAGGGGGAGCACTGTAATGAAAATTGGAATTATCAGTTTCGCGCATATGCATGCCCATAGTTATGCTTCCGTACTAAATGGCATGGAGAATGTGACGTTTGCAGGCATCGCCGATGAAAATGAAGAAAGAGGCCGGAAATATGCCGATATGTTTAATACGGCCTATTTTAAAAACTATCAAGAATTACTGGAGACTGACATTGATGCCGTAATCGTGACATCCGAAAATAGTCTTCATCACCAGCATGTGCTTGCGGCAGCCAGGGCTGGAAAGCATGTACTATGTGAAAAACCCCTAGCTACCAATGTAAAAGATAGTGAGGAAATGATTCGTGTTTGTGAAGCGAACCAAGTTTTATTAGGTACTGCTTTTCCAGTACGGTTTAATACACCAATCCGTGAAGCTAAAAAGATGATTGAACAGGGAGTACTCGGAGAAATTCTGGCGATTAAAGGAACGAATCGCGGAACCAATCCCGGCGGCTGGTTCATCGATAAAGAAAAATCAGGTGGCGGAGCCGTTCTTGACCATACAGTTCACGTTGTCGATATTATGAGATGGTTCACAGGTGCGGAAGTTGAAGAAGTTTATGCGGAAATAGGCAATGTGTATATTGATCATCCAATTGATGATTGCGGGATAATTACGATGGAATTCTCAAATGGAATGTTCGCTACCCTGGATTGCAGCTGGTCACGGAATAGTAGCTACCCTATATGGGGCGATGTGACCTTGGAAATAATCGGATCAAAGGGAAACGCAAAAGTTGATGCGTTTTCCCAAAAGCTCGATTTGTATTCCAATACTGAGGGAGTTCAATGGCTCGGCTGGGGCGATGATATGGATGAGGGACTAATTGAGAATTTTGTTAGGAGTGTTAAAGAAGGAAAGCCGCCGCTTGCGACAGGGAATTCAGGTTTGAAGGCTGTAGAAGTTGCAATGGCTGCCTACGATTCTTTTGACAAAAACAAACCTGTAAAACTGCGCTGAAAACTGAGGAATCAAGGAATACTTGATTCCTTAAATAATTTAATAGGGCAGTGGGCAGCGTTAATGGTCAAGAAACAATGCAACAGTCCGTTCAACTATATGATGGGCAATCGTTTCCCAATTATAGAAAAATGACGCTGTCCGAATCGAAGTTTAATCTAAAAAGTCATTTTATTAGATTAATTGCCAGGTAGAAACCAAGGATTAAACTAAAAAGCCATTTTATTAGATTAATGGTAATGCAAAACGAAGAGCTTATCTAAAATATCAATTTCACTGAATGAGGTGTATAGAATTGACAGTCTCTCAGGAATTACAGGCAGATCTTGTTATTGTTGGCGGCGGGCTTGGCGGATGTTCAGCCGCACTATCCGCGCTCCAATCAGGCAAAACGGTCATTTTAACCGAGGAAACGAAATGGATTGGCGGACAAATTACAAGCCAGGGTGTTCCACCGGATGAGCATCCATGGATTGAAAGCTTCGGTGCAACAAGAAACTACCGGACCTTCAGAAGAAAGGTTAGAGACTACTATTTAAATCATTTTCCTGTGAAGAATAGCTACCGGTTCAGTGATCAATTCAATCCTGGCAATGCCATTGTCAGTACGATAAGCCATGAACCTCGAGTAGCATTACGTGTGTTATATGATATGCTGGCGCCTTTTCTGCATAGCAAGAAGCTTACTTTGTTATCGGAGTATAAAATTATTCACGCTGATACAGAAAATGACCAGGTGCTCACGGTTACCGTCCGCCACTCAGTTATGGGCCACTCCGCCCTTTTAAAGGGAAGCTACTTTTTGGATGCAACTGAAATGGGTGATGTTTTACCGCTCGCAAATGTTGAGTATGTAATTGGGTCGGAGTCTCAGGCGGAAACCGGCGAGGAGCATGCGCCAAAAGGTGAGCCGGAGCCCTCCAATATGCAGGCGTTTACATATTGCTTTGCTATTGATTATATCGAAGGTGAAGACCATACAATTGAAAAGCCTGTACAATATGAGTTTTGGAAAGGGTATCAGGCTGACTTTTGGCCAGCGAAGCAATTAAGCTGGTGGGGTGTAGTGCCTTATACATTGGAACCAATAGAATATTCTTTTTTTTATGAGCCGGAACGCTTTTCGCTTTGGAATTACCGCAGAGTAATCGATAAAACAAATTTTGAACCAGGGACCTTTGAAAGTGATATAACGATAGTCAACTGGCCGCAGAATGATTATTGGCTGGGGCCTGTAATCGATGTATCTGAAGATGAGAAGGAAAAGCATTTATATAATGCAAAACAGTTAAGCTTATCGCTGCTGTATTGGCTGCAAACTGAAGCACCAAGGCCTGACGGAGGCTGCGGGTATCCGGGAATCCGTTTAAGAAAAGATGTATTAGGTACTGAAGATGGATTGGCCATGTATCCATACATCCGCGAATCACGCAGGATAAAGGCTGAATTCACCGTGAAAGAACAGCATATAAGCGGGGAAATCGAGGGGAAGGACAGTGCCACGTTTTTTGAGGACAGTGTTGGCATTGGCTGTTATCGCTTAGACCTTCATCCAAGTACAGGTATGAATACGTATATTGATATTTCATCCCATCCATTCCAAATTCCACTCGGGAGTTTGATACCAATACGCGTTCAAAACTTGCTGCCTGCCTGTAAAAACATTGGAACGACTCATTTATCGAATGGCTCTTACCGTCTTCATCCGGTTGAATGGAATATTGGTGAGGCGGCAGGCCACCTGGCTGCTTACTGCATTGATCACGGTATCAGCCCGCGTGAAGTGAGGAATAACGGGCATCGATTAAAGGATTTTCAGGACCGATTAGTAAAAGCCGGGATTGAACTTGAGTGGCCAAAAATTCATAAAGTATGAATGGAGTGAATAATAGTGATAGCTCTTGTTGACAAAAGCAAGCAAATGAACGGTTTTGTTGATTTTACCAACTTCTTCTCGGATATTAGCCAGCTGATGGATGAGGATTTACTAAACTATAAGTTTATCTTTATAAATGGCAACGACAACGGTGTACCCTTGAAATTGCCTTATGAATTAGTTGAGAAGCTATGGGATTTTGTCGACAATGGCGGCATCCTATATGGGGAAATGATCAATTGTGATGATTTTCCGACTTCGCGGCTTTTTGGGTTCAAGCAGGATTTTAACGTGACCAATCGCCGTCTTGAAAAATTAGTCATATCAAAGGATAGCGATTTTTGTAAAAAAGGCCAGTTGCTCGAATGGCACGGTCCTTTTATAACCGGTTTTGCATTTGATTTTACTTTCGATATCGAAAGACTGATGGATATTGGCCATTTTAGAGAAACTCATAGCACGGAAGCGACAGGGGATTATCCAGCCATCATTGCCAAAAAACATGGGGAAGGGAAAGCTATCTATTCAGCCATTTCCTTTTTAGGTAATGAACAGCCCTGGACATTACGTCCAAATTGGTTATGGAATGATGTTATAAACTGGTTGAAATCTGATTATCAATTGCCAATTAAGACCATACAGCCGATTATCGAGCTATTAAAGCATACTGATATTGCAAAAACCCTTGAAAAGGGTGTGAACTGGTTTTTAACATCGGGTATCTTGCCGAAGGATGATGGAAGTCTCGGAGTTTATGAAAATGTTCATTCGATCCGGAGTGAGATTAGTAAAGATTTAAGGCCGGATTGCCACGCCCATACTGCATTGTTGTTTTACTTATATGGAGAATATAGGAAGGAAAAGAAATGGACAGAGCTATCAGCGAATTTGCTGGCCTTTTTGTTCGAAGAAGGCTATCAGGATACCAACCCTGATTCAGTCACCTACGGTTTTTGGAAATGGTTTCAAAGTCCAAAAAAGAAACCGGATCAAATTTTTTCAGATGATAATGGCTGGGTGGCACTTGTTCTATTATATCTTTACCGTAAAACAGGAAATGAAGAATACAAGGAGAGAGGCCTATTAACGGCATATGCTCTTTTAAACACGCAAAATATGAATGGGCTTCGTCCAGAATGTATCCGAGAAAAGGAACTGCTTGAGAACGGAGCTACCTTTTTCAAAAATTCCATTGCGGCAAGTATGAACCCGCATTTTGAATCAATTGTCCATGCAGCCTTTATACAGGCCTATATTGTATCCCAGGATGAACAGTTTAAACAGGCGGCCTATCAAGGTAGTTTGGAATTGCTGAAGAATAAAGAGAATTTAAAGTATATGTATAGCAAAACAGCGGGATACAGCAGGTTCCTCCTGTCACTATCGCAAATGTATGCCATTAGTAAAGATGAAACGATTTGCCAGGGATTATATGAAGTGGTTGAGTACTTATTAGCAAATCAGCATGAGCAGGGCGGAATTGAGGAAAGTGATAATCCAGACCCGGAGCGATATGGTTTTGAAGATACGGGTGTTTTTCAATTTAATAATGAAGGTATTGCCGATCAATTATATACGAATAATTTCCTGGTTATGAACGCGTGGGAGGCTAGTAAAGCGACTGGCGATCCGGCAATTAAAGATTTGCATGAGAAGTTACTCAGCTTTATATCTGCCATTCAAATCACTTCAGCCAAAAAAGAATTCGATGGCGGCTGGATGCGTTCCTTCCATTTGGACCGAGGCGAGTATTTTGGCAATAATGGTGATACGGGCTGGGGAGCATATGTTATTGAAAGTGGCTGGACGAATGCCATTATCTTATCAGGTCTTCTTTTAAGCGAAATGAATCAATCGCTACTTGATTAAGATAAAAAAGGATTCTGAGGAGGTACCTGTTTTGCCGGACATTCAATGTACTATTTTAAATGAAGATCCTGTGGTAAAGTTTGCAAAAGAAGAGCTGCTGGACTACGCGGGACAGGTTGGTCAGTCTATCCCTTATTCATTTGTATTAGGGGTATATCGGGATTTTCATGAAAGAAATCTTATCGATTCAAATTTAGATACTGAAGGGTCTACTGATGCCTTTCAGGTGCTGGAAAAAGACAGCGAAATTTATATTATCGGATCTAACACGCGTTCGGTACTGTTTGGTGTATATCATACTTGTAAAAAACTGTTCGGGTATAAGTGGACTAGTTTTCTATCAAAAGACACACTTAATTTCATTGGAAATAATGCTGATACCTATGGGATGCTCAGTGGGAAAATGAAAAGAAGGGGCTTGGTCCTTGAAAACTATGAGGATACAGATTTTCTTCTGCAGTTAATTGACTGGTCAGCAAAACAGTATATCAATGAACTATTCTTTACTTTTATGTTATGGGACAAGGTAAAGCATGCAGTTGCAAAAGAGATTGAAAAGCGCGGGCTGATGGTAACACTGGGCGGGCATAGCATGCATTATCTATTAAGTGAAGGTTCAGGAGTTGAGAAAAATCAAATCGACTTTTCGGATGATGGCTGGAAGGAACTTGTCATAAACAAAATCGAAGGCTATTGTAATGAATCAAGCTCAATAAAACGGGTATCGTTATGGCCTGCGGATGTTGGGATAGAGGATAATCAGCACTTTTTAACTCATTATATTGGGTTTACGGAACAATTAAAAAAACAGCTGCCTGATATTAGTGTCGAACATATCGCTTATAATGCAGGGCTATCATGGGAAATGTTAGAGCTGCCAGATGGGGCGGAAAGCTCTAAATCTGTTGATACTTTATTTGCTTTTTGGGGCAGGAACTACCGGCAATCCTTCGTGAAGGAAGAAAGAGCATACGAGGCATTACAAAAATGGTGCAGCTCAACTGCAGCGAAATCTAAAGAGTTAACGATTTTCGAGTATTACAGCGATCATTTCATGTTAGGGGACCTTTTTCCGCCTTTATTCCAAAGAATTAGGGATGACATCGAATTTTATTCGCAAATGGGAATCGAGCAAATCGTTAAATTGATTGTTCCGTTCATCCCAAAATCCAATGCGACAAATGAAGACATGGTGTATCCGTGGAAATCGATTCAGTTGATGAATAGTTATTTTTTTGCCCGCTTAAGCTGGGGAGACTCTTTTGAAGATATTGAAAACGATTTTTACACACAGTTCGGAAACCATGATAGTGAGGTAAAACAAATACTTGGAACTATGGAAACGGCTCTCTCGAATGTTTCAAAATGGAATGTTCATCTATTTCCAAACCGGTTGATTGATCCTGAAAAGGTGAAGGCCTTTGATGGGATGGATAAGATTATTAATGAGATAAAAAGCTGGATAAGCGATTTTGAACAACTCAATGGGAAACCAGTAGACAATTTTAGCGAACCTAACAGCCTGATTTCTTTTTATGTTCATTTTACCGGGGAAAAATTAGACGCATACCTTTCTGAATGGGAAGCGAAGGCCGGTAAATGACTACGTTTGGAGGATGAGCATGAAACAACGAATTGTATTTATCGGAGACAGTATCACTTGGTGGGGAAAAAGTGAAGGTGATGACATAGGTACTGGCTATGTTCGTTTAGTTCACGATTATTTAAAGATTACATATCCGGAACGAGATATGGACATGTTCAATAAAGGAATTAGCGGTAACCGGGTGGATGACCTGGCCGAACGGTGGGAGCGGGATGTCGTTTCCCTGCAACCGAATTTTGTATCGATTTCAATTGGAATTAATGATGTTTGGCGGCAATTCGATAGTCCTGATATGGTTCAAATTTATCCAGACCGTTTTGAAGAAATTTATGAATCACTGCTTAGAAGCCTCAAAGAAAAAACGAATTCAACGATCATATTAATGGAACCCACGGTTATAAATGAAGAAATCCAAGGCGAAGGAAATTTGAAGCTGATCCCGTACGTTGAGATTGTTGATAAATTGGCACGTCGATATAATGGAACCGTCGTACCGACCCATCACGCATTTATGAACTATCTAAAGCATGGAAATGGCCAACCACTAACAATTGATGGTGTCCACATGAACAGCATGGGTAATATGTTAATGGCAAAGACTTGGATAAAGGCAACCGAGCATTTGTTCAACCAGAATAGGAAAGGCCAATCGGTGGAGTAAAACACTGCTGCCTTTCTAGGAAACCGCTTCATTGTTTGGTCCTTCTGCTGTATAGTTAAGATATGTCTATAAAAGTCGAACTATATTAGCTGTGGGATGGAAGGGGAAATACGATGAGGCGGATTGTGCTATCTACGGAGAGTGGCGCGGATTTACCAAAGGATTTAACGGATAAATATGCTATTGAGGTTGTACCGATGCATGTGATTATGGATGATAAAGATTATCCGGATGGTTCATTACCGGTTGAGCATATTTATGATTATTATGAGCGGACGAAAAAAATACCCTCTACAACAGCTACGAATGTACATGAGTACCAGGAGTTTTTTTCGAGGATAAAAGCTGATCATCCAGGCTGCACGATTATTCATGTTGGCTATACATCAAAGGCATCGTCTTCCTTTCAAAATGCAGTAATTGCAGCCGAGGAATTCGAGAATCTATTTCTCATTGACGCTTTGAACGTGACTGGCGGATTATTGGCAGTTGTAATGTATGCTGCTACCTTGTTGGAGAGTGAACCTGAGATTGAACCGGCGCGCTTAATAGAAAAAATAGAAGCAGTGATTCCCAAGTCGAAGCTTGCCTTCACTCCGGGTAGCCTTGATTTTTTAAGAGCCGGTGGCCGTGTAAGCAATATTGCTTATCTTGTCGGGGCTTTGCTAAAAATAAAGCCGTGTATCGAGTTGATTGATGGAAAGCTTGTTTCTACTAAAAAATTCCGCGGGAAGATGAACGTCGTTGCTGAGAAACTCTTACGCGAATATTTAACAGAGTACAATATTGATAGAAGCCAGCTTTACCTCATTTACTCGCTCGGACTCGAAGAAAGCATTAAGCAGAGGGCGGAGGAAATTGCCAGGGAATCTGGTTTTGAAAATATTAGATGGATTCAAGCTGGTGCGATGATATCCACGCATGCCGGGCCCGGCGGATTTGGGGTTGCGGGGTTAGAATTGTAGGGCGAGTGTAAAAATCGACTAGAAGGTAATATAAACGACCGTACGGAGAAAAAGTTAAGGTTCGGTCGATTAGACGGCAGTATAAACGACCGTACGAAGAAGAAGTTGAGGCTGCGCGAGCCCAACGGCAAAAATCAATGTTAAGAAGAGAGAATTTTAGGGGGTGGCTAAATAGTCGCCCTTTTTTGGAGTCCGGGCAGCTAAGGAATTTATATTTTCGAATGGGTTTTTCTGGATATTTATGTTAAAATTATTTTGAGGGTATTGTTCAACTGCTTGTTTTAATAAGGGGATAATGGGGGTGTACGAATGGCTAAAGATTTTGTGTATTATTTTTTAGCATTCGTATTTTTCGTTATTTATACAATTATTATAAGCCGGATTTTTGTTTATATAGGCAATCTTGAAATGCTTGCCCCGTATGGTATGCTTATATTTCTCTTTCAGCTATTTTTTACAGTCGTAATTGCCATACCGGCCTCGGTACTGACCACCAAAAAAGTAGTTAATATAATTCGAAGTTAAAAGTAGATATATGTACTTGTGATAGTGAAAATGCGGAAATTGTGTCTTTCGTTTTTAGAAGCCTCTTTTCTAAGTAGTTCTTTAGCTAAATTAACAAAAAACGCTTGGTATTCTCCAAGCGTTTTTATTTACTGCTTTCATATAAATTTAAGCTTCAATTTGTTTGTAGCGTTGTTCTGCTGCGGCTTTTCGCCCGTGGAGCTGGTAATAGAGGAATACCAAACTTAGGACAATGGCCGCAAGGATGAGGTACATGCCGCGGAAACCGACGAGTGGGACGATGAGCCCGATAATGTAAGGACCGATCCCCATACCGCCGTCAAGGCAGATGTAGAATGTTGAAATCGCAAGGGCAATCCTATTATGCGGCGCTACTTTTACCGCAACTGTCTGCAAACTCGACATCAGGGTTCCAAATCCGAACGCAAGAAGGGCACCTGCAAGAAGCAGCGTTAGGCCATTCTGTGCGATGCCGACCAATAACAGGCTAATTGCGAACATGATAAGCGACGGATAGATAACCGTGTTTTCACCTCGACTGTCAAAGAGTTTGCCGGCAATCGGCCTGGATATGAACAGGAAGATGGCGTAAACCACAAAGAAAAAAGCAGCGGCATTGGTCAAATCGATTTCAATTGCATAAGAGTTGATAAAGGAGACAACGCTCGAATAACCAATACCGGCAATAACCATGATCAGTGATACAGGTACGGCTGACATTTCAAAAAAGTCACCGGGCTTGAATCCACTTTTTAAAAGGGCACGGTCCTGGACAGTTAGCGTAGGTTCCTTTACGTGTCCAAGCATCGCTGAGCCCAGCGCCAGGATACTGAAGATTACTCCCCCCAAGAAGATGGCATTATATCCAAAGTTCGTGGAAAGAAATAATGCGAGAAAAGGTCCAACCGCAGTAGCCAACGCGGAACTGAGTGAAAAGTAGCCATTGCCTTCACCACGGCGTGCAATTGGTAAGGAATCCATGGCAGCAGTTGCCAGAACAGTAGATACAACACCAAATGCCAGGCCATGAACAAAACGGATGACAAACAACAGCGCTAAACTTTCCACAGGAAAATAAAGAAGTGAGCTAATCAAAAAGAGGGCAAGCCCTCCATACAGTGTTTTTTTGCGGCCGATGACATCGACGTATTTTCCAGCGATAAGTCTTGAGAAAACTGCGCCAATGATGAAAATACTGGCTGCCAGTCCCGCGCTGCTTTGTGAAGATTGAAATGTTTTAACCGCATATAAAGCCATTGAAGTCATGAGCAAATAAAATGTTAATGAGATAAAGAAATTCGATGTTATAAGGACGATGAAATCCTTCGTCCAGATTTTTTCTTGTTGCATTGCATTAGTCCTTTCTATCTGCATATACCCGGTGAAGTATATCTTGTATTTGGTAAATTGTGCGGATCATGGTTTCAACGTCGGCCGTTTCAAGATTATCAAGTTCTTTCAGGACTTGATTGCGGTATGGCAGGACACGATCGTTGAAATACTGTTCGCCTTGAGAGGTCATTCTAATTTGAACTACCCGTTTATCGATTGGAGGCCGGTATTTTTCGACGAGCTGCTGACCTTCCATTTCTTTAAGAAGCTTTGTCATATTAGGCAGAAGGATATCCAGTCCGGAACTGAGGTCAGATACCCGAGCGGCACCATGTTCTTCCTGGAGGCGGTGAATCATATAGAGAACCCGGTGGTAAATCGGCTTCATTCCTTGTTTTAAGGGAGGGAGTGCGTCATATGAATTTTTTGCCGCAACCAGGCTATCCATTACCCGATCAAACAGCCTTACATCATTCTTCATCCTTAACCACCTTTAACACGTTATAAAACATAATTATAAATTATAACTAAATTACATGAAAGAAGCAAGGGATGTTTCCTTTTTAGGGGTCAGACCCTTACCCTTAGGGGTAGGGGTCTGACCCCTTTAGCTTTAAACCCTGAGACAGCCAAAAGCGGACTAAAACACTAAGGTGAAAATATCGATGGTTCACTAAGAAATAGGAGCGGTTCTCTGCCTTCTTCTATTAAACTTTTGATATCATTGGGTTAATAACAGTGAAACTAAAAATTTATATAAGGTGGAGAGACATGAAGGATCGGATTGCGATTTCATGGAGCGGTGGCAAGGATAGCTGTTTTGCCCTCTATAGGATTTTGCAAAGTGGCAACTATATTGTGGATAGTTTATTTACAACAATCGTAGAAGAGGATAACCGGATCAGCAGTCATGGCGTGAAGGAGAGCCTGCTGGAGAAACAAGCGGATAGCCTTGGTTTACCGCTAAGAAAAATGTACATTCCAAGGGAATGCCCTAACAATGTTTATCAAGAAAGAATGGCCAGCATGCTCGAATCGTTGAAAAAAGATGGTGTGACCTCCGTGGTGTTCGGGGATATCTTTTTGAAAGATGTTAAGGAATACCGGGAAAGGACTATTAACAATCATGGCTTGAAAGGTGTATTCCCGCTATGGAATGAAGATACAGAGGGAATTATAAAAGAATTCATTTCCCTCGGGTTTCATACGATTACCACTTGCATAGATAGTGAAAAATTAGGCAGCGAATTCCTAGGAAGTCTTCTCGATTGGGATTTCCTCAAAGCCTTGCCTCCAACCGCAGACCCATGCGGGGAAAACGGAGAATTTCACACGTTTTGTTTTGCCGGGCCCATTTTTAAAACAAACGTTGAGTTCACTATTGGCAGTAAACTGGAAAATGAAAGGTTTCACTATTGCGATTTGATATAGGGGTCTGACCCTTACCCCTCGGGGTAAAGGTCGCCCCCTTCTATTTGGGATTTATTTGTTCCAATCCTTTGGTGAAAAAGTTATACTTAGATAGGATGAAGCGTGTTTAATAAGTTAAAAGGGGTGTTTATGTGGATATCGGACTTGTTTTGGTTATTATTGTGATTATAGTTGCTCTGATTTCTACACTGCTTTTAGCCGGTAAGGCGGATGAGAATTATAGTAAGTCTACCAAGAGAAATACGACAAACTTATTAATTATTTATGGTGTTGTGATCTTTTTATCGTTAGTTGCTGTTGGTGTGTATATTTATTGGATTGTGTAGTGTTATTTTAAAATATTAATGAAATAATAGGGAGCGGATGATTATGACCTGGGGTGTAATCCTGTCAATTGTTCTTTTTAGTCTTTTTAAAATTGTCGTCACCTGCCTGCCCACAGATGTGATTAACTGGATGACTGGTAAATTTGAAACACATTCACAGTTGGATAGCAAAAATGCAACGGTTTTGTATAAAGGACAAGTGTTGGAAGAAGAGAAGAAAGCAACGCTTATTAGTGCTTTTAATGAATCTGTCTTTAAAGAAAAACACTATGTATGGCCTGGTACAGAGGATACGTATTTGAACCCCGAGAGCGGTGTTCAGCCAATTATAGTTGATGCGAAAACCGGAAAACATTCTACTGAACTTTATGTGTTCCCGTACGCGGACCGAATTGATGTTGTCAAAAAATCAAAAAAGAAGCTTATCGCATACAGCCTCTTCTCAGATAAATTTCCACTTAACCCGCTTTAAGGAAGCAAGGGAAAGTTCCCTGCTTCCTCTTTTAATTTTTGGTTGCCTTGCTTTTTACGTTCATTTCGTAATAAGGCTCTTCCTGATTTGTGTCATCGAACCATTTCATGCCCTTATACTCGAGGCCAATCGTTTCTAAGATTTTCAGGGAACCAGTATTGTCCGGGTCGGATGACGCAAAGATTGTTACTGTTCCAGGATGTTTTTTTGCAAGCTCAACACATGCTGCGGCAGCTTCAGTAGCGTAGCCTTTGCCCCAGGCTGATTTTGCGAAATGGTAAATCAGTTCAGATGTTTCTGGAGACTCACGTACATTAAACCCTGCTGCACCAATAACCTTTCCAGATTCTTTATCCACACCGCGTATACGGAAAGGCCTTTTGCCGCTTGGCAGGCGGCATAAGCCTCGATCGCTTTTGGCAGGTGCTGATGAGGGGCGGTGCCATTACAATGCTTCATTACTTACTCGTCTCCCCAAAACCCTATCGCAACTTCAACATCCTTTTCTTCAAAGACCCTCAATAGCAGACGTTCCGTTTCAGCAATTACACCCATACAAATTCTCCTTAACTCTATCTGCATAATCCAAACGTTCTTTCCATAAATGCGCTTCCTAAAAGAAGACGGATCAATTCAGAAAAGGTTACCCAATACAGACGAACTTAGCTTTGAAGAAATCTGCTTATGGTTTTCCATTTATACATAATTGTTTGATTAGAAATTGATTCGGAGGGTGTAAAATTAGAGGGTTAATCAATCCTTGTGAAGAAATAAATATCAATATGACAAGACCATTAACTATCTTTGGAGGTAGTGGGAATGTATAAAAAAATAGCATTGGCAACGGATGGGTCCCAACATGCAATAAGAGCAGCCGAAAATGCACTGCAAATTGCAAAATGTAGTCCAAATTCAAAGTTAGAGATTCTCTATGTAGTCGATCCTGACAAGGTCAAATCGGAAGTACTGGCTAATTGGAATTCAGCTGGTTTAGAAGACAGCCGGAAAGAACGGTTAAGGCAAGTAATAAAAATGGCTGAAAATGCAGGTGTTTCTTATGATATAACAATACTTCATGGTGACCCTGGCCCCGAAATAGTTGATTATGTAAATCGAAATAAGTTTGAGATAGTAATTATAGGCAGCAGAGGCTTAAATACATTGCAAGAGTTTGTATTAGGAAGCGTCAGCCATAAAGTAGCCAAGCGAGCACATTGTCCAGTATTAATAGTAAAGTAACGACAAAACAGGTTGCCACCAGGCTAACCTGTTTTCTCTGTTTTTGGCAGTCTTTTTAAAAAGAAATATGGTGTTACATAGCAAATGGGAGAAAAGCCTTGAATAACTGAGAAAACTTTAAGTTGAGGCGCTTACACCATGTTTCACATTTTAGCCACAATCCTTTATACTGTTTCCTGTTGCCTACGGACCCGACTTTCATGAGAGTTGAAAGTCAAAAATACTAATGATGAAAAGGAGAGATACAAGGTTTGAATTTAACTACAATTAAATCTGCATGGCTGGGAAACGGAAGTGTCAAAGGAGAGGTATTGGCAGGCATAGTTGTTGCCCTCGCTTTGATTCCAGAAGCAATTGCCTTTTCGCTTATTGCCGGGGTTGACCCTATGGTTGGGTTGTATGCCTCATTTTGTATAGCGTTTACGATTGCGTTTGTTGGTGGCCGGCCGGGGATGATTTCAGCGGCAACTGGTGCAACTGCTTTGTTAATGACCACATTGGTGAGAGACCATGGATTACAATACTTGCTAGCTGCTACCATTTTGACCGGTGTAATTCAGATTGTAATGGGAGCATTAAAACTAGGACGGCTGATGAAATTTGTTCCCCGATCTGTCATGATTGGATTCGTTAATGCACTCGCAATCATGATTTTTGCATCCCAACTGCCCCATTTTGTTGGAGAGTCATGGCAAATGTATGCGATGGTAGCTGGGGCACTAGCGATTATATACATTCTTCCGCGTTTTACAAAAGCCGTACCATCTCCATTGGTCGCTATTGTGACCATGACGGCTGTTGCGATTTTTACAGGCAGTGATGTCCGGACAGTTGGAGACATGGGCGAACTAACATCCACACTCCCGGTATTTTTGATTCCTGATATTCCATTCACACTGGAGACACTGCAAATCATTTTTCCCTATTCCTTATCGATTGCGATTGTTGGATTAGTTGAATCACTTCTTACTGCGTCTATCGTTGACGATATGACAGACACTGACAGTGATAAAAACAAAGAAGCGCGCGGACAGGGAATCGCCAATATCGTTTCCGGCTTTTTTGGGGGCATGGCGGGTTGTGCGATGATTGGCCAATCTGTTATTAATGTAAAATCGGGTGGACGAGGACGCCTGTCCACGTTGGTTGCTGGATCTTTCTTATTAATGCTAATCATTATGTTTAAGGATTTCCTTGTTCAAATTCCAATGGCTGCATTAGTCGGCGTTATGATCATGGTTTCGATTGGAACATTTGATTGGTCGCTATTTAAGACAGTAAAGAAGGTACCGATTACAGATACTATTGTTATGGTCGTAACAGTTATTACTGTCATGCAGACTCATGATTTATCTAAAGGTGTGTTGGTTGGAATCATTCTTAGCTCAATTTTCTTTGCAGCAAAGATATCCAAAGTGAAGGTTACCAGTATGTCCGCACCGGGATCACATAAAAAGGTATATCATGTATCAGGACAGCTATTCTTTGCTTCTGTTACGGACTTTGTGAACAGCTTTGACTTTAAGGAAGATGTAAAAGAAATCGACCTTGATTTATCAAACACACATTTATGGGATGACTCGGCAGTTGGCGCGATTGATAAAGTTGTTATCAAATACCATCAGAATGGGATAAAAGTAAATCTAAAAGGGTTAAACAAAGAAAGCAATAAATTAATCGAACGCATAGCAACTCACAATAAACCAGGCGGACTTGAAAAAGTCGCCAGCCATTAGGCAAACAGGGGACGGTTCTACTTTGCGAATCGTCCACTGCTTCTTGATTTATATAAGCGAATAGCTATATAATTATATCGTTTAGAGTACAAGAAAAGAGGTGGACGTGTGCAACAGGTAAAAGTGGAAGTGGAGCAAGCTTCGGTCATATTGAAACTCCTTGGTGATCGGACAAGGCTGACAATTATGGCCCTTTTGCAAATTAGGGAGCTGTGCGTGTGTGAATTGCTTGAAGTATTTGATATGAGCCAGCCTTCCATTAGCCAGCACCTCAGGAAACTTAAGGATGCTGGACTTGTAAAGGAAGAACGGAAGGGCCAGTGGATTTATTATTCCATTAATACGGATAGTGATGCTTTTCCTCTGGTTGAGAACATCCTTCAGTATGTCCCTGAACAGACGGAAAAAATGCAGCAAATCCTGAAAAGCAACCCGACGATGCGCTGCGGCTGTTGAAAAAATTTATGTGATTCACTGGAGGTTTGAACTTGGTTTCAACATTACTTGCTTCGTTTATATTTTTAGTAACACTCATCATGGTCATCTGGCAGCCAAAAAATTTATCGATTGGCTGGTCAGCGTGCGGAGGGGCGATTCTTGCTCTGCTCTTTGGTGTCGTTGACTTTGCCGATGTCATCGATGTGACCGGGATTGTCTGGAATGCTACATTTACATTCATTGCGATAATTCTTATTTCGTTAATACTTGATGAGATTGGATTTTTTGAATGGGCGGCTTTGCATATGGCAAGGACAGCTAAAGGAAATGGAATTAAATTATTCGTATTCATATGTATTCTTGGTGCCCTTGTCGCAGCACTGTTTGCGAATGACGGTGCGGCGCTCATCCTTACCCCAATCGTTCTGGCAATGGTTAGAAACCTTAAATTTGAAGAGAAAATGATTTTTCCTTTTATCATCGCCAGTGGATTTATTGCGGATACAACTTCACTGCCGCTTGTTGTCAGCAATTTGGTCAACATTGTTTCCGCCGACTTTTTTGGGATCGGCTTTAATGAATACGCGTCAAGAATGATTATCCCGAATCTCTTTTCACTAGTGGCCAGCATCCTTGTTCTTTATCTTTACTTTAGAAAAAATCTGCCAAAGAAGTATGAACTGGGTCAGTTAAAGAAGCCTTTGGAGGCCATTAAAGATGAGAAAATGTTCCGCCTTTCCTGGGCTGTTTTAGGCGTGCTGCTGGTGGGTTATTTCATTAGTGAATTCTTGAATGTCCCTGTCTCAATTATTGCGGGCATTGTTGCGATTTTCTTTTTGTTCATGGCAAGGAAAAGCCCTGCTGTTAACACAAGAACCGTTGTAAAAGGCGCGCCGTGGAATATTGTGTTTTTCTCAATTGGTATGTATGTTGTCGTCTACGGTTTAAGAAACGCCGGTTTAACAGATGTCCTCGCGGATGCAATCCAATGGACCGCTGACCATGGACTGTTTGCGGCAACCATTGGAATGGGTTTTATTGCCGCTATCCTGTCATCCGTCATGAATAACATGCCGACCGTTATGATTGATGCACTTGCGATTGCTGAAACAAATACAACCGGGATTGTAAGAGAAGCGTTAATTTATGCAAACGTAATTGGATCGGACCTCGGGCCGAAAATTACCCCGATTGGTTCACTTGCCACCTTGCTATGGCTGCATGTCTTGTCCTTAAAAGGAGTCAGGATATCGTGGGGTACTTACTTTAAAACAGGAATCATTCTCACGATTCCTACTCTGTTCATTACCCTGGTAGGACTCTATATTTGGCTATTGATACTTTCTTAAAAAAAGGAGATTTTTCTATGTCTAAAAAAACAATTTACTTCTTGTGTACTGGTAACTCCTGCCGCAGCCAAATGGCTGAAGGCTGGGCGAAAAATTATCTTAACAGCAATGAATGGGAAGTCAAAAGTGCAGGCCTCGAAGCACATGGACTGAACCCAAATGCGGTTAAAGCAATGAAGGAAGCGGGCGTTGACATTTCAACCCATACCTCAGATGTTATTGATCCGGACATTCTGAACAACGCGGATCTTGTGGTAACCCTTTGCGGCCATGCCGCAGACCATTGTCCGGTAACACCTCCGCATGTGAAAAAAGAACACTGGGGCTTCGATGACCCAGCGAAAGCGGAAGGAACCGACGACGAAAAGTGGGCATTCTTCCAGCGCGTCCGCGACGAGATTCGCGACCGCATTAAGACTTTTGCTGAAACTGGGAAGTAAAGATAATCGGCGCCAGAAGTATTTATTGGACACGTTTCAAACTCTTTTTAAACGTGAAATGGTGCCAATAGCACTTATTGGACACGTTTCAAGCTTTTTTTAAACCTGAAATGGTGCCTATAGCGCTCATTGGACATGTTTCAAGCTTTTTTTTAAACCTGAAATGACGCCAATAGCATTTCTGCCTGAAACGGAAAGATGGTTTATGAAAAGGACT
>NZ_HG964497.1:0-26288 GCF_000613125.1 Bacillus sp. EB01 | reverse complement strand
TAGCTCATAAAGTTACGTTGGCTGATGGCCGAAGCCATCAAAATATTATTGTTTGTTGACGCTTGTTTGTTTAGTTTTCAAGGAACAATCGAGGTCGTCTTCAAAAACGACTTTATTAGAATAACATCTTCAAGAAAGAAAGTCAACAACTTTTTTCTTAGCCGCTTTATCAATCAGCGACCTTTACTATATTACAGTGATTCAACCTACTAGTCAACCATTTATACTAAGTAAAATTTTCCTTTTACTCAAAGGCAAATTTAAATCCTGTTCCCGGAATAAATTAAGTGAACTTTTCCAGCAGACAGAAATTCAAAGCACTCATACCCGAGGAGAATTAAAAAACATAAAAAATCTCTCAAGCGAGAGATTTCATTACAATTGCATACTTTTCATCCTATTACCAAGATATTCACTGCTACTAAAGCCGCAATTCCTGGCACTCCCAAAAAACCGGATACTGCCGTTGTAAAAAAATTAATAGGTACATGAATGCCATACTGGTTTCCGAGGGTATTCAAAAAGAATAAAAACAAAGCACCTACCAACAGTTTTATAGCAGCCTGGCCTAAAGCCCTTGCTGATCTCATGGGTGCCCCCATAATTAATAATAGTACAATTAACCCGCCAAGTATTGATATGACAAAGATTGGTTCCAAGTGAATAACCCCTCCCCATGGGTACTTATCTTCTACTAATACAATATGTACAAGTATTAGAAAAAAGACCGAAGAAGGGATTATGCTCACAGTAAAACAAAATGCTCACAATCTTATTTAATTGATATCTTTCGATATTTCGCTTCCTTAAGAAGCAAAAAATATCTCGCTTCGGCAAGCTTTGTCTGGCAAATCACTTCTTCTGAGGGATCAAAGGATATGTTCAATAAGTCCTTTTGTTGACGCCAATCTGCTCTAAGTTCGTTTAACAGGTTTAGGAACTTTTCATTTGATTCGGCACGCAGCCTGCCTTTTCTGCGAAAAAGCATCTTTTGTCCTCCTTATAGCTCACGGCGGCCTTCCAATGCTTTTGAAAGGGTTACCTCATCTGCGTATTCAAGGTCTCCACCCACAGGGAGTCCGTGGGCAATCCTTGTAATCTTTATTCCTGATGGTTTAAGTAACCTCGATATATACATAGCTGTTGCTTCACCCTCTATATTGGGGTTGGTGGCAAGTATCACTTCCTGAACCGTTTCATCCTGAAGCCTTTTAAGCAGGTCAGGAATATTGATATCTTCAGGGCCGATGCCATCCATAGGTGAAATTGCCCCGTGCAATACATGGTAAAGACCATTAAATTCTTTCATCTTTTCCATTGCGATAACATCTCTGGGATCCTGCACCACACAGATCATGCTTTTATTTCGGCGTTCATCCTGGCAGATATAGCAAGGGTCCTGGTCAGTTATATGCCCACATACAGAGCAATAGCTTAAGTTTCGTTTAGCATTTACCAGTGCTTTTGCAAAATCAAGAACAATTTCCTCTTTCATGCCAAGAACGAAAAACGCCAGACGAGCGGCCGTTTTCGGGCCGATCCCTGGCAACTTCATAAAACTATCAATCAGTTTTGATATAGGTTCAGGATAATGCATGTAAATTCCTCCTAGAACAAGCCGGGAAGGTTCATTCCTTTAGTAAATTGCCCCATTGTTGATTCAGATAGCTCTTCAGCCTTAGTTAAGGCATCGTTTACAGCAGCAAGGACCGTATCCTGCAACATTTCAACATCTTCTGGATCAACAGCTTCCGGATTAATTATTATGTCTACCACTTTCTTATGGCCAGTCACCACGACCGTAACCATACCCCCGCCAGCGGTTCCTTGAACTGTTTTTTCTCCGAGCTCCTTCTGTGCTTCCTCCATTTGCTTCTGCATTTTTTGCATTTGCTTCATCATTCCTTGCATATTGCCCATGCCGCCCATACCTGGCATTCCTTTTCCACGTTTCATAATAATCATCTACCTCCAGTTTTAATCAATTATCTCAACGAGATCTCCACCAAACAATTTTTTGGCTTCATCAATCAAAGGATCTTCCTCTTTTCTTACCTCTTCTTCTCGTCCTGAATGCTGTCCAGCAAGGAAGCTTTCACGAATTTTCACCCATTGCTCTTCCGGCACACCCGCGAATGTAAAAGTTTTGCCAGTTGTTTCTCTCAGGCCATCGGTTACCGCCTCTGTGAACTTAGTATTTTCCATTGCCATTTGGCAATGGATTTCATGCTTGAATTTAATGACAAATGAAGTTTGGGAAGCAGCTACAGGTTCAGCTTCATTTAATAAAGCCGAATGAGATTTCATTAGCCGTTGGAGCATCTCTGCCCACTGGCTTTTAATCAAGTTAAGGTCAGACTTTGTGGCATCTTTAAGTATTTCATTGATTTTTCCTGCTGGGGCTTGAAAACCCCTCCTTGACGTTCGCTGAGACTGTTTTTGCACAGGGGCATTGCTCTCATTAGTAGATGCAGCAATTCCATTTTTCCGAAGTTCCCTGACTTCCTCTTCAAGTTTATTGATTTTATTCAAAAGTGCTGATATGTCTTGACCTGCCGACTGGTTACTGCTAGTGCATCCTTGCGAGGAGTCCAACTGACATAGTTTGACCGTTGCAACTTCAAGGAATATTCTCGGGTTGCTTGTCCACCGCATATCTTGCTGGGTCTTATTTAACAAACCTATCAAATCATAAATTTGGGGTGCGGAGAATTTCTCGGAAAGCTCCTTAAAGCCATCATCCATCATGACCCGCTCAAGTGATTCTTCGAGAGTTGGTGCAGTTTTAAACAGAAGCATGTCCCTGAAAAATAATATAAAGTCTTCTATGAAACGGGAAGGGTCTTTCCCCATATACAACAGTTCATTTAGAGAATCAAGACCTTTAACAACATCCTTTTCCACTATTGCTTCTGCCATCTGATATAAAAAGTTCTGGGATACAGATCCTGTAACAGTCAAAGCATCTTCAATTGTCACGCGCTCGTGGCTGTAAGAAATAGCCTGGTCTAAAAGGCTTAATGCATCCCGCATACCGCCTTCAGCAGCCCTCGCGATGATTGGAAGGGCTGCTGGATCATAGGATGTTCCAGTTTCATCCGCAATCAATTGCATGCGGCCCACGATCGCCTTTGCAGTAATCCTTTTAAAATCAAACCGCTGGCACCGCGAAACAATCGTCAGCGGGATTTTATGCGGTTCAGTAGTTGCCAAAATAAACATAACATGACGTGGCGGCTCCTCAAGTGTTTTAAGGAGAGCATTGAACGCCCCAGTTGAAAGCATATGCACCTCATCAATAATGTAAACCTTGTATCTTACAGAACTAGGCGCATATTTTACCTTGTCACGTATATCTCGAATTTCGTCGACACCGTTATTTGAGGCGGCATCAATTTCAATAACATCTTGTATTGTACCGTTCGTTATTCCAAGGCATGAGCTGCATTCATTGCAAGGTTCCGTTACAGGTGCGTGTTCACAGTTGACCGCTTTTGCAAGTATTTTTGCCGCAGTGGTCTTCCCGGTCCCGCGCGGTCCCGAGAAAAGGTAAGCATGAGTTGTTTTTTCCTGAACCAGTGCATTCTGCAAGGTTTTGGTAATGTGTTCCTGGCCTACCACATCAATAAATTGCTGTGGACGCCAAACACGGTATAAAGCCTGATAAGACACTGGACTGCCCCCTTCTAATACTGCGGTCAAAATGAATCCTTTCTATTATACCGTATTCTTATGTAAAGTGTAACTAGATTAGCCGCAGTATAAACCGGACAATTTTAACAAGAAAAGCGCAAGCACCGCATTTTGTACTATGTTCTTTTGGATTAACCTTCAATCCTTACTTCCTTGTGATCCACATATAAACAGGCTCGGGAAAAGAACTATCCAGCCCCGCAATATCTATCATTACCTAAAACAAAAAACCCACCCCTAAAGGGATGGGCATTATTATCATGTTAAGCTGCCGTGCACCTTCCTTCGACTGCCATCCATAAGCGTTACTTAAGCAGTTAGCTCGGCCCAGGCAACCCTGCGGCACATAGGAGTGACCACTTAATGCTGCTTCCTTCCGGACCTGACATAGTTCATGGATTCCCATTGCGCAGGACCCGGACGTCAACACCACTTACTTAAGGCAGACCCTACAGAATAACAGCCTCAGGAAGGGATTCAACCCCGCTAGAGCGGATTGCGGGTACAGGGCACCGCTACCTCCCCGTCTAGCACGGCAAAGTGTGCGTCAAGATGACACTTTTTTAGTATACATAATTTTAGTCAAAAATGCAATGACACATTAACTGTCAATTCCTGTCTGACCATCCAGGTCTTTTTGTATAGAAAGATTCTTTTCTGTTTTTTTCTTCTGGCGAATCATACGAAAAAAGCTAGAAAGCATCGAGCCACATTCCTCCTCAAGCACACCAGGAACAACAGTACACTGATGATTAAACCTGCTTTCATCAAGAAGGTTCATTAACGTGCCAGCACAGCCTCCCTTTGGATCAGCCGCGCCGTAAACAACTCGTTCAACCCTGGAAAGTACGATAGCACCTGCACACATTGCGCACGGCTCGAGAGTTACATATAACGTTGACTTCTCAAGTCTCCATGTGTCCAATTTCTCACAAGCCTTTTCTATTGCCAGTAATTCCGCATGAGCTGTTGACTTTTGGCAGGTTTCACGAAGATTGTGAGCCCTGGCAATAATCTTATCATCAACAACCAGAATTGCTCCAATCGGAACTTCCTCGAGTGCCTCAGCTTTCTCTGCTTCTTTTATAGCTTCTTTCATATAGAAAATATCCTGCAGGTTCTCCATCCAGACACATCCCATGTGAATATTGACTTTGCTTAGTATAACATGAATCTGCCTTTCCCTTCATACAATGGTCTTAGCGTTAATTTGTGCTAGGAGGGAAACACATGCAGATTCATGTAGTGGAACAAGGACAGACATTGACCACCATTGCACGTACTTACGGAACAACAGTAAATGATATTGTTGAAGCAAATGATCTGCCGAATCCGAATGACCTTGTAATTGGCCAGGCCATGGTCATCCCTATAGTTGGCAGCTTTTATTTTGTCCGATCAGGTGATACCCTTTCTTCAATTGCCCGCAGGTTTGGAACAACGTATCAAGAACTTGCACGAATCAATCGAATCCAAGTGAACCAGCCACTTAGTATTGGCTTCCGTCTCTATATCCCGCCCCGGCCGAAGAGGGCAGGAGAATTTAATGCATATGTGGAACCCCGAGGAACAACAGTTGCACCCGCCCTTGAATCAGCCGCTAGGCAAGCTGCACCTTTCTTGACTTATCTGGCACCTTTTAGTTTTCAAGCCCAGCGGGATGGTTCCTTAAAGGAACCTCTATTGAATAATTTTCCTGCAATAGCCGGGGCAAATAACAATGTACTAATGATGGTTATTACTAATCAGGAAAATGATCAATTCAGTGATGAACTGGGGCGTATTCTGCTAAATGATATCGCTATCCAGGATCGTTTCCTAAACAACATTGTTACAACCGCCAGGAGACTCGGTTTCCGGGATATTCATTTTGATTTTGAATATCTGCGGCCTGCAGACAAAGAAGCGTATAATACCTTCCTTAGAAAAGCAAGTGATCGATTCAAGCAGGAAGGCTGGCTAATCTCAACAGCACTAGCCCCAAAGACAAGCGCGACTCAAAAAGGAAGATGGTATGAAGCCCACGACTATAGGGCCCATGGGGAGATTGTCGATTTTGTTGTCATTATGACCTATGAGTGGGGATATAGCGGTGGACCAGCGCAGGCGGTATCCCCAATCGGTCCAGTTCGTGAAGTGCTCGAATATGCGCTTACTGAAATGCCTGGTACCAAAATCATGATGGGGCAGAACCTATATGGTTATGACTGGACTCTTCCATTTGTTCAAGGTTCGATAGCCCGGGCAGTTAGCCCGCAGCAAGCCATCCAAATTGCAGCTCGTAATAATGTCAGTATCCAGTATGATACAAGAGCCCAAGCTCCATTCTTCAGATACACAGCGGAAGGAAGGAACCACGAAGTTTGGTTTGAGGACGCCCGGTCAATCCAGGCTAAGTTCGACCTTATCAAAGAGCTGAACTTGCGAGGAATGAGCTATTGGAAGCTTGGTCTTGCTTTTCCACAAAACTGGCTGCTGATCACCGAGAATTTCAATGTAACAAAAAGGGTTACATAAATACTTCGCCCGCCTAATTCTCTCTTCTGATACCATTAAAATAAATGCGCAGGAAGGCCTTGAAATTAAAAGCTTGCGGGTTGTCTAAGCAGACAACCTGCTTTTATTTACAGAATAAAAAGAATTTCTTTTTTAAAACCCTTTATTTCCAAGGCTTTAAAACTAAAACATCTACTCCCTTAAATATTCCATATCCTCTCTGGCATAGAATATGGTAAAATACACTTTGTCTACTTACGACATATTTCTACTTAAAACTTGTTTTTTCTGCTTATACATACATCACACTAGACAAGCAGGCGTGGAGAAGGAGGACTTGAAATGGGGGAAGTACCCTTTATTACAGTTGAAGGGCCGATTGGAGTGGGGAAAACATCTCTTGCTAAAGCAATTGCCGACCATTATCAATTTGCTTTATTAAAGGAGATTGTTGACGAGAATCCTTTTTTGGGAAAATTCTACGAAAACATTGAAGAGTGGAGCTTTCAAACCGAAATGTTCTTCCTGTGCAACCGGTTTAAGCAACTAGGGGACATCAATACCCATTACCTCGAAAAAAGTGAGCCTGTTGTTGCAGATTACCATATTATTAAAAACCTGATTTTTGCCCAAAGAACCTTGAGCAACGATGAGTATAAAAAATACTTTAAAATTTATCAGATTCTAACTGAGGACATGCCAAAACCGAATGTAGTCATCTATCTTAATGCAAGTCTGGATACCCTGCTTTCACGGATTGAAATGCGAGGCCGCGAAGTTGAGAAAAACATCAGCCCCTTGTATCTTGAACAGCTGTCCCTTGATTATGAAGATGCTATGACTGCCTTTGAAGAGCAGCACCCTGAGATACCAGTACTTCGCTTTAATGGCGACGAAATGGATTTCGTTAAAAATGAACAGGATTTGGACAAGATTTTGGGTGATCTCTCATTATCATTGGAAAAAAGCAGCTGGACCAATACATTATAAGGATGGGGAAATAGTTTGAGTATCGTAATCGGCGGTATGATTGGCCTTGGTAAAACAAGTGTGGCAGATTTACTGAATGACTACTTTCAAAGCAAAGGAATCGACAGCAAGGTTTTCTATGAAACCGTTGATGATAATCCGATTCTACCGCTTTATTATGAATTAACACCAGAAGAGCTTGATGCAAAAAGAATTCCATTTCTCTTGCAGTTGTTCTTTCTGAATAAACGCTTTAAAACAGTAAAAGAATGTGTAAACTGGCATGAGCCGATTTATACGATTCAGGACAGATCCATATACGAGGATTGGTATTTTGCTTTTGTAAATAAAAAACTCGGCCGGATCTCCGAACTTGAATTTAAGATTTATGAGGATCTTGTAGATAATATGATGGAAGAGTTAAAGGAGCTGCCTAAAAAAGCACCTGAGCTAATGGTATATTTAAGAGGGTCCTTTGATACGGTTATTGACCGGATCATGTCCCGGGGCAGAAGCTTTGAAATTAATCCGGAACTAAAAGAATATTATTTTGAAGTATGGAAGGATTACGACGAGTGGGTTATTAACCACTACGATGCAAGTGAAGTCCTTATCATTGATATGGATGTAACAGACGTCGTCAATAACCCGGAAGATGCAGTACGTGTCTGCAAGATGGTTGACAATAAATTGAATGAAATCCTTTTTACTAAAACGCATACCGGCTGAATAGCCAGTATGCGTTTCCTATTTGTCGCGTATGACTAAGAGGGCCTCGTAGAGCCCTAATCTTCCTAAAGCAAAAAAAATCCGCCGCATGGGTAGCCATGCGGCGGATTTAATCTCCAGTTTTATGCGCGTTACATTTCTTTATGAAAAGAATGGCGGAGGAAGAGGGATTCGAACCCCCGCGCGGTTTAACCCGCCTGTCGGTTTTCAAGACCGATCCCTTCAGCCGGACTTGGGTATTCCTCCGTATTGACAATGGATATCTTACTATAAGAATAATCCCACTGTCAACCAAAAAACTGTTGTTTATATTTTTGGAAAATTCACCTTTACATTATAAGGAAGAGGCGGTTTTCGCCCCTTCACTCACACTATGACTTGTGTCTTCTAAATGGCTTGTCTTGACTAACAGATTACCTTATTTCGCTTCGCCCGCCCATATATGGCCTTAAAACTTCAGGGATGACAACTGAACCATCTTCCTGTTGATAATTTTCAAGGATTGCCGCGACGGTACGGCCAACCGCAAGACCTGAACCGTTGAGTGTATGGACATGTTCAGGCTTTGCACCTGGCTCGCGGCGGAAACGAATATTAGCCCTGCGCGCCTGGAATGCTTCAAAGTTGCTGCAAGAAGAAATTTCACGATATGTCCCATAGCTTGGGATCCATACTTCGATGTCGTACTTTTTCGCAGCAGTGAATCCAAGATCGCCGGTACACATGCTAAGAACACGATATGGAAGTCCTAATAATTGAAGAACCTTTTCAGCATCAGCAGTCAGTTTCTCAAGCTCATCATAGGAATCTTCGGGCTTAACAAATTTAACTAACTCTACTTTATTGAATTGGTGTTGCCTAATCAGCCCCCGTGTATCCCTACCAGCGGATCCCGCCTCGGAACGGAAACAAGCACTGAATGCTGCATAGCGGACAGGCAGCTGTTCTCCGTTTAGGATTTCATCCCTATGCAGATTCGTTACTGGGACCTCCGCAGTTGGAATTAGGAAGAAGTCTTCACTCTCAATCCGGAAAGCATCCTCCTCAAACTTCGGAAGCTGTCCTGTACCAGTCATGCTTGCTCTATTTACCATATAAGGAGGCAGCACTTCCAAATAGCCATGCTCATCCACATGAAGGTCAAGCATAAAATTCATTAAGGCTCGCTCTAAACGGGCTCCAAGTCCTTTATAAAAGACAAACCTGCTTCCGGCCACTTTGGTTGCACGCTCAAAATCAAGGATTTGCAGGCCATCAGCTATATCCCAATGGGGTTTTGCTTCAAAGTTGAAATCACGGACTTCCCCCCACTTCCTGATTTCAATATTCTCATCCTCGGTATCGCCAACCGGCACACTCTCATGAGGCAGATTGGGAATGCTCAACATTAAATGGTCAAGTTCCTCCTCAACCCCGCGAAGTTCTTGATCAAGCTCCTTAATTCTGTCACCGACTTCGCGCATCTCAGTAATCAGCTGGTCTGCATCCTTTTTTTCTCGCTTTAATACAGCAACCTGCTGGGATACCTCGTTCCGCTTGCTCTTAAGCTGTTCAGCTTCGACTATCAGGTCCCTTCTTTTCCTGTCCAACTCTTCAAACTTCCCCAGGTCGGTAAGATCCTCCCCCCGGTGTTCAAGCTTTTTCTTTACTCCTTCAAAATCTGCCCGTAATACTTTGATATCAAGCATTCTTTACATCCTCCTTTTAACCAGCGGTATTTTCATGAGGCCAGGCGCTTTTGAACGCAAAAAACTCCCGTCCCCAAACAGGGACGGGAGTTAACCCGCGTTGCCACCCTGGTTGGCAGCACAAGCTGCCCACCTCAATTACATAACGGTTTGACCCGAAAGCACTTACTTGCCTTTTCAGCTTTCCATGCTTTGCTCAAGGATGGATTCGCAGGCTCCGCACACCGGTTTCCACCAGCCACCGGCTCTCTTTGGAGCAGAACTCCCGCTACTTTTTCCTCTCATCGCTTTTTCATATGTTTAAATTTGTACTTTATAATCTACTACAATTTTCGCCTGTTTGCAAATGAATTATACACTTTACATTTATCCGGCTACTATATCGATAAGATAGGCGTAATCCTGTTACCCTCCACTATTTGAGGATAGAATAAACATCCATGGACTGTCGTTCTGGCAGTACCATTAGGAATAATCACTTTTAATAACTATCGTTTTAAAAAAGGCCCCTGTCAATCCAGGAGCCTTGTAAGATCGTGCATATTAAAACAGCCCTTTGATACCTGATACGATGCTTCCCCATAGGTCTCCAAAGAAGCCGCCAATTCCGCGCATCATTAGAACAAACCAATTGGCTTTCTCAACGTTCTCTGCTGCAATGACAGGAGTCCGAATGCTGTTCTGGCCATTTTCGGTCAAGTATGATTCTTTTGCATCATCTTTAGCCTTAACAGTCATATAGCCAACAACGTCTCCCTTTTTAATGGGAGCAGTCAATTCCCCATCCTTGTTTAACTTCTTTTTATCCAGTACAAGAACTGGCTTGTAATTATCTTGTTCACCATTTTTGATCATAGCAGAAACAGGTTCTTTAGTCTGAATCTTTACGCTATCCTCTTTCCCCTTTGTAATATCGAGGGACTTTTGTCCCTTTAAGGAGAAATTTGCAGGAAGGATTTCTGTTTTTGTGTAATTGGCAAATCCGTAATCAAACATTTTCCTTGTTTCATCGAAACGAGCCTTATAATCACCTTTGCCATTGGCTCCCTTTGCGTCCATGACCACGGTAATGAAACGTTTACCGTCTCTCATAGCTGTTCCTGTAAAGCTGTATCCTGCAAAGTCGGTTGTTCCAGTTTTCAGACCATCTACGCCAGGATATTTATACACTAGTTCTGGAAGCATCCAGTTCCAGTTTTCCATGTTGATTGCATCCTCTGTGCCTTCCCTGAATATCTTTTTCGGGATACTTGTTGTCTCCAGCACTTCTGGATAGTCCTTCAATAAACGGTAGGCAAGCTGTGCAGTTGAACGGGCTGACATGACATTCTCATCTTCTGCGCCTGTCCCAGCCGGATGATTACCCTTGTAATCACGATTGTTAAGTCCGGTTGAATTAACAAACTTATAATCTTTAAGACCAAGTTCCTTAGCCTTATCATTCATCATTTTAACGAAATTGGATTCTGAGCCAGCAATGGCTTCTGCAATCATTATTGTGGCGCCATTTGCAGAGTAAATCGTCATTGCCTCATAAAGTTCCTTAATGTTATATGTCCCGTCTGCCCTTAGTGGTACATTGGAAAGACTGGTATCATGGGAAATGGCATGAACAACGTTGCTTACCGATTGCTTCTGATCCCATTTCACCTTTCCTTCCTTAATTGCTTCAAGAAGCAGATATTCTGTCATCATTTTCGTCATACTCGCAATGCCGAGAACACTATTGGCATTTTGTTCATATAAGACTTTTCCTGAATCCGCATCTACAAGAATTGCAGCCGCTGCCTTAATATCAAGTGAGCCCTCTTCTGCAGCTTGTGCCGGTGCCGGTACTGTGACAATTCCTGCAAGCATGGCAACCGCAAGCACAATCGCTATGTACTTCTGATAAACCTTTTTCTTCACTGTTACGCCCTCCAACATCTTTTTACATTTTTTTATCTTACCATACTTACAAAGGGATTGATAGACGGAGGTAAGCCCTATCTTCCTGCCAAGATTTACAAAAACCTTAGTCATTCCTTAGCTAAAAACAGAAAAAGGCAGGGAATTTTCTTCCCTGCCTCCGCCTTTATTTTGAATAGTTTGGAGACTCTTTGGTAATTTGCACATCGTGCGGATGGCTCTCGCGAAGCCCGGCCCCAGTCATTCGAATAAACTGGGAGTTTTCACGAAGATCTCGCAAGCTTGCTGCGCCACAATATCCCATTCCTGCGCGTAAACCGCCCGCAAGCTGAAAGATTGTGTCAGTAAGCGGTCCTTTGTATGGAAGTCTGCCTTCAATGCCTTCCGGTACGAATTTTTTAGCATCCTCTTGGAAGTAACGGTCCTTTGACCCTTTTTCCATAGCTCCCTCAGAACCCATTCCCCGGTAAACTTTATAGCGTCGCCCCTCAAATATCTCTGTTTCCCCTGGGCTTTCAGAGACACCTGCTAGCAGGCTTCCAAGCATGACTGCATGTCCACCAGCGGCGAGCGCCTTAACCACGTCTCCAGAATATTTAATGCCGCCATCAGCAATTATGGCCTTACCATGTTTACGGGCTTCTGTTGCGCAGTCAAAAATAGCTGTAATTTGCGGTACACCAACCCCGGCTACAATTCTCGTTGTACAAATTGATCCGGGTCCTATTCCAACCTTTACAACATCCGCGCCTGCTTCTATTAGCTCACGGGTTGCTTCAGCAGTAGCTACATTTCCAGCAATAATTGCCAGGTTAGGGTACGCACTGCGGATCTCGCGTACTGTATCAAGGACTCCTTTTGAATGGCCATGGGCTGTGTCAATCACTATCACATCAACCCAGGACTTTACCAGTGCTTCAACCCGCTTCATTGTATCGCTCGTCACGCCGACTGCAGCGCCAGCCAAAAGCCTGCCACTCTTATCCTTGGATGAATTCGGAAATTCAATTACCTTTTCAATATCTTTGATTGTAATTAAGCCTTTGAGAATTCCATTATCATCAACAAGTGGGAGTTTTTCAATTTTATGTTGCTGCAGAATCTTTTCCGCTTCCTTTAATGTTGTTCCAACTGGGGCTGTAATCAAGTTTTCTTTAGTCATGACATCAGAAATTTTAAAAGAATAATCCTCATCCTGAATAAAACGAAGGTCACGGTTTGTTAAAATGCCTACAAGCTTCAGTTCTTCTTCATTGTTTACAATTGGAACGCCTGAAATCCGGTATTTACCCATTAAATGCTCTGCATCATAGACTTGATGCTCTGGAGTAAGGAAGAACGGATCGGAGATAACGCCTGATTCAGAACGCTTTACTTTATCAACCTGTTCAGCCTGCTGCTCAATGGTCATATTCTTATGGATAATACCTAGGCCGCCCTGTCTTGCCATAGCAATCGCCATTTCCGCTTCTGTAACAGTATCCATCCCGGCAGAAATTATTGGCAAATTTAGTTTAATATTCGCACACAATTCTGTTTGGAGGCTGACTTCCTTAGGCAGCACTTCAGACTTCGCAGGTATTAGCAATACATCATCAAATGTTAACCCTTCTTTAACAAACTTGTTTTCCCACATATTTGTCCCTCCAAACTGAAAATATTATTAGTACTTTAACAATTGGGCAATATACTGTCAAGGTTAGAATCAGTAATCTGATTATTCAATCATACCAACATTTTAACCTAATACTCCTAATGTAAAGGAGGTTTGCCATGTGTGGCGCAGCTATAGAGGTTGGGATAGCTTTTCATTTTTTCTTTCCGCGGACTATGCCCAATCCTACTTGCAAGAACGCTATGAAAAGCTAGGTTGTAACTCCCCTGACCATAGAAGTTTCGAAAATAGCTACTCATTTATCTATTATCTTGAGCATGGGAGCATTTACTATTCACAGGCCTCCCAGGCACCTATTGTATTGCAGCCTATACTGCTTTTTTATGGACTCGTTCACTTGGTAAAAGCATGTATTCTAACAGTAGATCCAGCTTATCCTGAAACAACCGCTGTCCTTGCCCACGGTGTTTCAACCCGCAAACGAAAAAAACAACAATATCAGTTCTTTGAGGACGAAGTGAAATTTCAAAAAAACGGCCTTTTTCCGCACTTATCCGACAAATTGTTCCACATGAAACAGATTGAGGGAGACAAAATGACAATGGAAGAATTGCTTCGTCTCATTCCAGAACTGGACAGCCTTTTTTGGCCACTCGAAGGACAGGCAAACTTCTTTCCCTTTCATGAACAGGATAGCTTTTATTTTGTCCCTGAAAAGACATTGGATATATACCATATGGCAGAGGGCAGGTTTAAGGAATTTTTCGCGGCACAAACCGGGATTCATTTAGGAGTGATGAAGGAAGGTTTTGCAAGGCTTGAGTCACCTCCTTCTCCCTATTCACTTAACCAGCCTACCTTTCTGAAATATCATTTTCTTGATAAAAGATTTGTTATGCCTTATAAGAAGGGCCAACACTCCCTATTTCCGGAACTGATGGCCCATTACCTGCTTTTATACAATTTAAGTATGATTGCCCGTTATGAGACAGAGTGGTGGGGAGAGGCTGTCAAAATGATGCCAAATCGGGACTTTCCATTCATAAAATCCTTTTTGGAACTCACCCGCGAAAAAAGTCCCTTCCTGATTTATTGTTATTTAACCAAAGACCTAAAGGGCAGGGGTGACATTTAGTGCTCTTGCCCCGATATCTCTTCGATAAAAGGTTCCAGGGGAATTGATTTTCTGCATATCCTTATAGACCTTCTGTTGGGCTTCTGCCAGGGTTGGTGCTTTGGTGCAGGCAAGGTAAACACGGCCACCATCCACATAAAACCGGCCTAACCCATCTTTTTGCGTGCCTGCATGAAAAATAAGTGTTTCAGGGCTAACTGCATCAAGTCCCTCAATAATGGCTCCCTTTTCTGCTTTCTCGGGATAGCCTTTTGCAGCGGCGACTACACCAATTGAGAAGGATTGATTCCAGGTTAATTTAGGAGCTTTGCCATCAAGGACCTGAAGGATTGCCTCAGCCAAATCTGTCTTTAAGCGCGGCAGGACGACCTGTGTTTCAGGATCGCCAAACCTAGCATTGAATTCAATTACTTTAGGTCCCTGTTTTGTTAAAATAAGCCCGGCATACAAAATCCCACAGAAGCTTCTTCCTTCCTTTATAAGTGCCCTTGCTGCAGGAATCAGGATTGTTTCGATTGCGGTTTCGATTGCACTTTGAGGAATGTGCGGAACAGGAGAATAGGCTCCCATTCCGCCTGTATTTGGACCCTGATCGCCATCGTATGCCCTTTTATGATCCTGGGCAATTTCGAGCGGCACCACTACCTCACCATTTACAAAAGCCATTAATGAAAATTCTTCGCCCTCAAGGAATTCTTCAATAACAATAGAAGAGGATGCTTCCCCAAACTTCTGTCCAATAAGCATTTCTTCAATAGCCATTATTGCCTCTTCTTGCGTAAGGGCAACCGTAACGCCTTTGCCGGCAGCAAGGCCATCGGCTTTTATGACAATCGGTGCCCCCTTTTCTTCAATGTAGGCTTTTGCTTCTTTAAAGGAATGAAAGACTTGATAGTCTGCAGTCGGGATTTGATAATTTTTCATTAATGACTTTGCATAGGCTTTGCTCCCTTCAATCAGAGCCGCCCTGCTTCCTGGCCCAAAAACAGGCATTCCAGCCTCCAGGAATCTGTCTGCAAGACCTGAAAATAGAGGAATCTCTGGCCCTATAACCGTAAGACCAATGCCTTTTTCCCTGGCAAAGGACGTCAATTTTTCAGCATCAGTTTCCTCAATGGGTACTAGGGTAGCTACATCGGTCATTCCGGCATTCCCTGGGGCCACAAATACATTTTCCACTAAAGAACTTTCACTAAGCTTTTGGCAGATGGCATGCTCACGGCCACCCCTCCCGATTACTAAAACATCCATGTGACTCTAGCCTCCTTAGTGTTTGAAGTGGCGCACCCCTGTGAAGACCATTGCAATTCCATATTGGTCCGCCTTTTTAATAGAATCTTCATCCCGGATTGATCCTCCTGGCTGGATGATTGCTGTTATCCCTGCCTGAGCAGCTGCTTCCACAGTATCATCCATAGGGAAGAATGCATCAGACGCCATTGCAGCCCCGTCCGCTTTAACTCCAGCTTGTTCGAGTGCTATCTTTGCAGATCCAACCCGATTCATTTGCCCGGCGCCAATACCGAGGGTTTGTGCATCATTTGTAACCACAATTGCATTCGACTTTACGTGTTTGACAACTTTCCAGCCCAGCTTTAAAGCCTTCCATTCTTCCTCCGTCGGCTGGCGCTTTGTTGGAACAGTAATAGTCGCGTCTTTTAAGGTGTATGCATCCTGGTCCTGAACGAGCAGACCACCCTCAATGGAAACAAGGCTTCTTTCGGTCTTCTTTCCTGCGCCATCCTGTATTTTGAGTAGACGCAAATTTTTCTTTTTCTGCAATATCTCAAGTGCTTCTTCCGAGAAGGAAGGCGCAATAATGATTTCGAGGAAGATTTCATGAAGCCTTTCTGCTGTTTCCTTTTCCACTTCTCTATTGAAAGCCACAATACCACCAAAAATAGAAACAGGATCCGCTTCATATGCTTTTTCATAAGCGGCAAGGACTGTTTCACCAGTACCAACACCACAAGGATTCATATGCTTAACAGCAACAGCAGTAGGCTCTGAAAACTCCTTCACAATCTGAAGTACTGCATTTGCATCGTTAATATTGTTATAGGATAGTTCCTTCCCATGCAATTGCTCTGCGCTTGCAATTGAAAAGCCTGATCCAAGCGGGCTCTTATAAAAAGCTGCCTTTTGGTGAGGATTCTCACCATAGCGAAGCGGGTTTTTCAATTCATATGTAACTGTCAGACTTTCAGGCTGTTCCTCTCCTGCTAATTCTGTCAAATAAGTAGCAATCAGAGCATCGTATGCAGCTGTATGGCGAAATACCTTTGCTGCAAGCCTGCGCCTTGTTTCCTTTGTGGTCTCTCCATGGTCTTTAAGCTCGCCGAGTACAACGTCGTAATCTTCCGGGTCCGTTACAACGGTCACATGCTGATGATTTTTCGCAGCTGCCCTCAGCATCGACGGGCCTCCGATATCAATATTCTCAATTGCTACCTCAACAGTAACTTCAGACTTTGAAATGGTCTCCTTGAACGGATATAAATTCACACATACGATTTCAATTGGTTCAATCCCATGTTCTTGAAGTTGTTCGCAGTGACTTGGCTCATCCATTTTTGCCAAAAGTCCGCCATGGATTTTTGGATTGAGTGTTTTTACACGGCCTTCAAGAATTTCCGGAAAATCTGTTACATCTCTGACGCCAATGACAGGGATGCCGGCCTCCTGGATTGCCTTTTTTGTTCCGCCTGTTGAGACAATTTCGTAGCCGAGCCCAGCCAGTTCCCTGGCGAAATCTGTTATTCCTCTTTTATCAGATACACTAATCAGTGCCCGTTTTTTTGCCATAGTGCCGTCCTCCCTGGGTAGTAACTAATGTTTGGAGTACCATTGGATAAAGCCTGTGCTCAACTTTTTGTATTTTGGCCTGCAGGCTTTCGGGTGTTTCACCTACCACTATTGGAACCTCAATTTGTTCGATTATAGGTCCGGTATCCATTCCTTCATCAACGAAATGGACTGTAACACCCGTTTTGCTTGCCCCGTCGGCCAATGCCTGGCCTACCGCATCCTTTCCCTGGTATTGTGGAAGCAGGGAAGGATGAATATTGATAATCCGGCCTTCATACGAAGAAAGAAGAACAGGACCAATTAACCTCATATAGCCTGCGAGGGCAATCCATTCAATTTGTGAATCTGCCAGTTTTTTTGCAAGAATCACCTCGTACTCTTCTTTACTAGAAAACTCTCTCGGTGAAAAAACAAACGTTTCGACTCCCGCTTGCCTTGCTCGTTCAATTACAAACGCTCCTGGCCGGTCACAAACGAGTAATGTGACTTTTGCATTTAAAAGGCTGCTATGGGAAGCTTCGAGAATAGCCTGAAAGTTGCTGCCATTCCCCGAGGCAAACACCGCAATATTGATCATGATAGTCGTATCCCTTCCTGGCTTGTCACAGTTCCAATTACTGAAGCACGCTCCCCATAAGCTTCAAGGTGGCGGATTAACCCCTCAGCTTGCTCTTCTTCAATGGCAACAACCATGCCAATGCCCATGTTAAATACATGATACATTTCATCTCTGTTTATATCTCCCAATTGTTCAAGCAACGTAAAGATTTTTGGAACTTCCCAGCTTCCTTCGGTAAGGCTCGCGCCTAGACCTTCCGGCAGCATCCTTGGTATGTTTTCATAGAACCCCCCGCCAGTAATATGGGACATACCTTTTATCGGAAGGCCCTTCAAGGCGGATAAAATTGGTTTTACATATATTTTTGTTGGCTTTAGTAATTCATCGCCCAGCTTGCAGCCAAGCTCTTCAATGTAGTCATGTACATTTAAGCCTGCTTTTTCAAAAAATACCTTTCTTGCCAGCGAAAAACCATTACTGTGCAGACCGCTTGACGCAATGCCTACAAGGACATCACCAGGGCGGATTTGCTCCCCTGTAATAATCTCTGATTTCTCACAGGCACCAACTGCAAAGCCAGCTAAATCATACTCATCAGAATTATACATGCCAGGCATTTCAGCTGTCTCCCCGCCAATCAGGGCACAGCCTGCCATTTCACATCCATCAGCAACTCCCTTTACGATTGCTTCAATCCGATGAGGTTCTGCCTTACCGCAGCCGATATAGTCTAGAAAATAGAGGGGCTCTGCCCCTTGAACAACAATGTCGTTTACACACATGGCGACAGCATCAATGCCGATTGTATCATGCTGATTCATCATGAAGGCAAGCATCAGCTTTGTCCCGACTCCATCAGTGCCGGTAACCAGCACTGGTTCCTTCATATCCAGAGATGAGAGATCAAACATTGCCCCGAACCCGCCAAGGCCTCCCATCACGCCTGGCCGTACCGTCTTCTTTACGTGGCGCTTCATTCTATCAACCGCCTCATAGCCTGCCTCTATATTGACACCTGCATCTTTATAAGCTTTTGACATAGCGGCCTCCTGAGTGACATGGGGCGGAGCTCCGCTTCGCTACTCTCCACCGCCATTATTTTGTTGGTACAAATATTATAAATTTGTCTTCACTGGTGTGAGATTTTTTTGGTAATAGTATTGAAGTGTATCCGGATAAAGTTCGGTTGGATATTCCCCGGTAAAGCAAGCGAGGCATTGGCCACAATTCTTCCCTTCGTGCTTCCGGCCAATTGCTTCAAGCATTCCTTCCATGCTCAAGAATGTAAGTGAATCAGCCCCTATGATTTTCCTTATCTCCTCAGGTGAATTCGAGTGGGCAATCAATTCCTCTTTTGCCGATGTATCAATGCCATAAAAGCATGGGTGTGTTATAGGTGGAGAGCTTATCACTACATGTACCTCACGGGCCCCGGCCTCCTTCAGCATTGAAACAATCCTCTTGCTCGTTGTCCCTCTGACGATGGAATCATCAACCATAATGACACGTTTTCCCTCAACTACGCCTCTAACTGGTGCTAGCTTCATTTTAACGCCCTGCTCACGGAGGGATTGAGATGGTTGGATGAACGTACGCCCTACATAGCGATTTTTAATCAATCCCATCTCATAAGGGATGCCCGAGGCCTCAGCGTAGCCAATTGCTGCAGAGATACTGGAATCAGGCACCCCTGTTACGACATCACCCTCTATTTTTGCTTCAAGGGCCAGTCTTTTTCCTAGGCTTTTCCTTGCAGAATGGACATTGATTCTATTTATGTTACTATCGGGACGTGAAAAATAAATATATTCCATCGAGCAGATTGCCTCTTCCCGGCTTTCTGCAAAGAATTCAGTATGGAGTCCATCCTTATTTATAACCAACAATTCTCCTGGCAGAATGTCACGGATAAATTCTGCGCCTACAGCGTCAAAAGCACATGTTTCTGATGCAATCACATAGGCGTCGCCCAATTTTGCCAGAGAAAGAGGCCTTAGCCCCTGTGGGTCAAGCGCGACCATCAATTCGGTTTCAGTAAGAATGCCATATGCAAATGCACCTTCAATTTGTTTAAGGGCATTTTTTGCACGATCTTTAAGAAGCCATTCGCTGTTTCTTCGAATTAAATGGGCAAGTACTTCTGTATCGGAACTAGTTTGGAAGATGCTCCCCTGTTGCTCAAGAATCGATTTAATCAGCTTTGCATTTACTAGATTGCCGTTGTGAGCGAGTGCCATGCTGCCTGTGTGTGAATGGAAGAGAAGGGGCTGGACATTTTCATATCCACCCCCGCCTGCTGTGGCATAACGGACATGGCCAATTGCTGCATGGCCTTTCAATCTTGCTATTGCCTGCTCAGTGAAAATCTCGGAAACTAAACCTTCCCCTTTAAGGCCAGTAAGCTTTTCGCCGTCTGACAGTATGATTCCGGTTCCTTCCTGGCCCCGATGCTGGAGGCTATGAAGTCCATAATACGTCAGCCTGGCAGCATCCTCATGTCCCCAAACTGCAAAGATCCCGCATTCCTCGTTCAATCCCTTTAATTCAGCAAGCATGGGATAGCTCCTCTCCAGGCTGTTTCACATTTATTAATTGATTCACTAATGACTTTAACCCCATTCACTTCTATGTTCAAAATTGGTTCAGAGGTAACGGAGCCAATAAGCATGGCACCGGTTAAGTCTTCAAATTCTCTTTGATGTTCTTTTTTAACTGTTAGTAAGAACCGTGATTGTGACTCGCTGAATAGTGCGGATACCGGGTTTCCGTTAAGCTGTACCGCAGCTCCAAGGCCATCTGATCCAATTGCGCACTCAGCGAGGGCAACCGCAAGGCCCCCTTCAGATAAGTCATGGGCAGAAGCAACAATGCCAGAGCGGATAGCATCTAATACAGCCTTCTGGTAGGCAGCTTCTACTTCCAAATCAAGTTCCGGGCATATACCAAAAATTTCGCAATACATAAGCTTCTGGAGTTCGGAACCTCCGAATTCATCTTTCGTTTCACCTAGTAAATAAATAAGGTCGCCTGCCTGCTTGAACTGCTGTGTTGTGATATGGCTAATATCTGTAACAAGCCCAACCATGCCAATAACTGGAGTTGGATAAATGGCATTACCGTTCGTTTCATTGTAGAGTGATACATTTCCTCCAATAACAGGTGCATTTAGAGTACGGCATGCCGCACTAATGCCGTCAGCTGCCTTTTCCATCTGCCAGAAAATTTCTGGTTTTTCCGGGCTGCCAAAGTTCAGGTTGTCTGTAATAGCCAGCGGCTCGGCACCTGAACAAACAACGTTACGAGCAGCTTCCGATACAGCTATTTTCCCGCCTGTTTCAGGGTCCAGGTAAAGGTAGCGTGAATTACAGTCCGTTGTCATGGCGAGACCCTTTTTAGTCCCTTTGATTCTGATAACTGCAGCATCGGAGCCTGGTGCCACAACTGTATTTGTACGTACCATATAGTCATATTGATTGTAGACCCATTCTTTTGAGGCTATGGTAGGCTGCTTTAACAACCTAAGAAGAGTTTCCCCGTAGTTATCAACTTCCGGGACGCTGCTGGCCATTGCCTGGAATTCACGAAAATAAGCTGGTTCAGTTGATGGCTTATGGTAAACCGGTGCTTCAAGTGCCAGTGCATCAACAGGAACATTAGCAGCTACTTCGCCCTGATGCATTAAGCGAAGCTTCTTGTCATCTGTAACAACCCCAATGGCAACAGCTTCTAGTTCATATTTTGAAAAAAGGTCAACAATTTCCTGTTCGCGCCCTTTTTTTACAACAATCAGCATCCGTTCCTGGGATTCCGACAGCATCATTTCATAAGCAGTCATCCCAGATTCCCTTTGTGGAACAAGATCCAGGTTCATCTCTATACCGAATCCTGCCTTGCTCGCCATTTCGGCACTAGAGCTTGTCAGTCCTGCAGCGCCCATATCCTGAATTCCAACAAGAGCATCAGATTGTATAAGTTCGAGGCATGCCTCGAGCAAAAGCTTTTCCATAAATGGATCGCCAACCTGGACCGCAGGGCGTTTCTCATTCGATAGGTCTGTTAGCTCTTCAGAAGCAAACGTTGCTCCATGGATGCCATCGCGTCCTGTTTTGGCACCTACATACATCACTGTATTGCCAACTCCGCTTGCCAACCCCTTTTTAATATCCTTATGGTCAATCAAACCTACACACATTGCATTGACAAGCGGATTGCCCTCATAGGAAGCATCAAACTGAATTTCTCCCCCTACTGTCGGGATGCCAATGCAGTTTCCATATCCAGCTATTCCGGCAACCACTTCCTTGAATAAGTAGCGGATCCGAGCTGATGAATCAAGTTCACCAAATCTTAGTGAATTCAATAGCGCTACTGGCCTTGCTCCCATAGAAAAAATATCACGGATAATCCCGCCAACCCCGGTCGCAGCTCCTTGATACGGTTCAATTGCAGAGGGATGGTTGTGGCTCTCAATTTTAAATACAACTGCCTGGCCATCGCCAATATCGACAACTCCAGCTCCCTCACCTGGGCCTTGCAGTACACGCTCCCCTTTTGTCGGAAACTTTTTTAAAATCGGCTTGGAATTTTTATACGAGCAATGTTCAGACCACATTACTGAAAACAATCCAGTTTCAGTATAGTTGGGAAGACGCCCAAGAATTTCTTCCACCTTTGTGAACTCTTCATCAGAGAGGCCCATTTGCTGATACAATCTTTCTTCCCGAATTTGTTCCGGTGATGGCTCAAGCGTTAACAACATATGATTCCCTCCATTGCTTCACAATTGATTGGAACAGAAGAAGGCCGTCAACACTCCCGAGCAGTTCATCGGCTGCCCTTTCAGGATGCGGCATCATTCCCAGGACATTTCCCTGCTTATTGATGATTCCTGCAATATTATCCAGGCTCCCATTAATATCTTCTGTATATGTAAACACAATTTGATTATTTGCCTTAAGCGTTGCGAGAGTCTTTTCATCGCAAAAATAGTTTCCTTCTCCATGTGCAACAGGGATGGACAGTGTCTGCCCTAATGTATATTCACCCGTGAACATTGTTTGGTTGTTCTCAACTTTTATCTTTGCTGGAGAGCAAATGAACTTCAAGCTTTCGTTTCTTCTGAGGGCTCCTGGCAACAAGCCTGCCTCAAGGAGTATTTGAAATCCATTGCAAACGCCAAGAACCGGTTTCCCTGCTTCTGCCGCTTTAATAATTTCAGCCATAATTGCACTGAACCGGGCAATCGCTCCGCAACGAAGATAGTCGCCGTATGAAAATCCCCCTGGGAGAAGAATCCCATCATAGCCATCAAGACTTGTCTCTGTATGCCATACGAATTCCGCTTCTGCACCGAGTTCATCTCTTATCGCATGGTACATGTCGGAATCACAGTTCGATCCAGGAAAAACAATTACCGCAAATTTCATTGGACCATAGCCTCCTCGAATTCGTAACGGTAATCCTCGATAACCGGATTTGAAAGTAGCTTTTCACACGCTTCCCGAACTACAGTTTCAGCATCCCTGCCTCCTGTTTCAATAAAAAGCTCCATATACTTTCCAATCCGCACGTCAGCGACCTCTTCATATCCAAGTGAGTGCAGAGCATTTGAAACTGCCTTTCCCTGAGGATCCAAAACACTTTCCTTCAACGTGACATAAACCTTTACTTTGACCATGTTAAGCCTCCCAATCTATTAAGTATTTTTTCATAGGCTTCCTTAAGGCTGCCAAGATCCCTCCGGAAAACGTCTTTATCCAGTTTTTCGTTTGTTTTGCTATCCCACAAACGGCATGTATCAGGTGAAATCTCATCAGCAAGGACAATTTTTCCCGACGCATCTTTTCCGAATTCAAGCTTAAAGTCAATAAGGTTAATCCCTATCTCCTTAAAGAAAGTGGATAAAACATTGTTAATTTCAATGGCCTTTTCTTTCAAAATTGCAATCTCGCCCTGCGTTGCTAAATTCAGTTCAAAAATGTGATCTTCGGTAATGAGTGGATCGCCAAGATCGTCATCTTTAAGATAAAATTCAACAATCGGTTTTTTAAGTGGCTTTCCCTCTTCCATACCGAGCCGTTTTGCCATACTTCCTGCTGCTACATTTCGGACAACAACTTCCAGTGGAATAATCGTTACTCTTTTAACAAGCTGGCTATTCGCGGACACCTTTTCCACAAAATGCGACTCAATGCCTTGCTCTTTTAGCATTATAAATATATTTGAACTGATTTCATTATTAAGCTGGCCCTTACCAGAGATTTCTGCCTTTTTCTCCCCGTTAAAAGCGGTAGCAGAATCCTTGTATTCCACTAGCACAATCTGTTCATCAGCTGTTCGGTATATCCTTTTTGCTTTTCCTTCATACAATAGTTCTCCCATATATACGGGCTCCTCTCACTTGGCGGATACGGCTGTTTCTTTTACATGCCAAATTCCTGTTTTTTCAATCTCATCCAATGCTTCATCAACCGTGTTTCGGAGCAATGTTGCATGCCCCATCTTCCTGCCCTTCTTCGCTTCGGTCTTCCCATACAAATGTACATTCCAATCCTTCAGTTCAGATAACTTTTCCAAAAGCTTCCCCTGGTGCTCACCAAGGATATTTACCATAACTGCAGGTTTCAAGAGATCTGTCCTGCTTAGCGGCAAGTTGCATATAGCCCTGATATGTTGAGTAAACTGGGACGTTTCACACGCCTCAATGGTGAAATGGCCAGAATTATGAGGCCTTGGGGCAATTTCATTAATTTTGATGGAATCATCATCCATCAAGAACATCTCAACTGCCAAAGTGCCAACCATTTTAAGTGATTCAGCCAGCTTCATTGCAATGGCAGTTGCAGTTGCCTCTGCCTTTTTACTTAACCTGGCAGGGACAATTGTTTCATGAAGTATATTGTTATGGTGAATGTTTTCGGCAATAGGAAATACCGCCGTTTCCCCGCTTGTATTCCGTGCAACAATAACAGAAATCTCTTTCTTAAATGAAAGCCACTGCTCTACGACGCAAGGCCCATGATGAAGAAGTTCTGCTGCAGCGTTAAGGCTTCCTTCAGCTCTAACTACATACTGCCCTTTTCCGTCATATCCGCCCCTTGCTGTTTTGACGACACATGATCCAAGTTGTGCTGCTGCCTCAGTTAGTTCTTCTTTTGTTGTAATTGCCTTATACGGTGCAACAGGAAGCTCAGCCTCTGTTATCGCCTGTTTTTCGGCTATTCTATCTTTGGCTATCTGGAGCACTTTCGTGCCTTGTGGAACCCAGGAAAGCTTTGCTGCGGCTTCCAATGCATTTTCATCTATATTTTCAAACTCGTACGTAATTACATCGCTTATTCCAGCAAGTTGTTCCATTGCTTCAAGACTGCTATATGGCCCCACAACTTTATGATCTGCCACCTGGCCACATGGTGAATCCGGGTTTGGATCTAGTACTGCAATGCGATAGCCCATTGCCTTTGCTGTTAATGCCATCATCCTGCCAAGCTGGCCGCCGCCGATAATACCTATTGTATCCCCAGGCAAAATAGACTCCCTAAACAAGCTGGCCACTGCTTTCGAGGGCAGCATCCTCAGCTGCTCTCCTCATTTCTTCAATTCTTTCAGCCAGAACTTCATCATTTATAGCAAGCATCTGTGCGGCAAGAATACCTGCATTTTTTGCTCCACTTTCTCCTATGGCAACTGTTGCTACAGGAACACCAGCTGGCATCTGAACAATCGATAGCAAGGAATCGAGTCCATTTAAGGCCTTCGACTTTACCGGAACCCCAATAACTGGAACAATGGTCTTAGCGGCAACCATCCCGGGTAAGTGCGCTGCTCCACCGGCACCGGCGATGATAACTTCAATTCCCCGGCTCTTTGCCTTTTCTGCGAATTGAAACATATAGTCAGGCGTCCTATGTGCGGAAATAACCGTTTTTTCGTGGGGCACCCCAAGACTTTCTAGTATGGAGCATGTATGTTTCATTGTTTCCCAGTCCGATTTGCTCCCCATAATGACGGCAACTTTTGCATTCAAATTAATCCCACCCTTTGCAAAAAATAAAAAACCCTGGCCAGACTGTTCCCCTTAAAAAAGAGAAAGCAGTCCGGCCAGGGCCAGAAAGGCAAATACAAATAGAAGCTGAATTAAAAAAACTCCACCGCTTCAAATTTAATGCCGCTTTCCCTCATAGTCCGGCTATTTACGGTAGCCAGGTAGAAACTTATGGGCCATATCCCCATGATTATACGAGGTGCAATTACATTTATATTCTTGATGGTACCATCATAACAGCTTCAACTAGAAGCCGTCAACCAACAACAGCGAACGTTAAAGATTAACAATATTAAATTGTTCGCCTTTAGGCCTGTCAGATATTGAAAATTCATGTTATTTAATAGCAATAATTGTTGTATGGCATATACGCCTCGTGACAGGCAAAGAACGGCCTGTCTCTGCGATGATTATTCTTGGGAGCTTTCCTTTATGTCCCTGCGATGATTATTTTTAGAAGCTTTCCTAGGCACTGGAGCTGGGTACAAAAAAGGGAGAAACATATAAATTCTAAGAATACGAAAAAGGACAACCCGTATTGGGTTGCCCTTTTCTTGTTGCCCGGCAGCGTCCTACTCTCACAGGGGCTTACGCCCCAACTACCATCGGCGCTGAGAAGCTTAACTTCCGTGTTCGGGATGGGA